>NZ_OZ409866.1:550000-5350000 GCF_979258515.1 Pseudomonas sp. AC169
AGGAAATTCCACCACCCTCTACCATACTCTAGCTCGACAGTTTTGAATGCAGTTCCCAGGTTGAGCCCGGGGATTTCACATCCAACTTAACGAACCACCTACGCGCGCTTTACGCCCAGTAATTCCGATTAACGCTTGCACCCTCTGTATTACCGCGGCTGCTGGCACAGAGTTAGCCGGTGCTTATTCTGTCGGTAACGTCAAAATTGCAGAGTATTAATCTACAACCCTTCCTCCCAACTTAAAGTGCTTTACAATCCGAAGACCTTCTTCACACACGCGGCATGGCTGGATCAGGCTTTCGCCCATTGTCCAATATTCCCCACTGCTGCCTCCCGTAGGAGTCTGGACCGTGTCTCAGTTCCAGTGTGACTGATCATCCTCTCAGACCAGTTACGGATCGTCGCCTTGGTGAGCCATTACCTCACCAACTAGCTAATCCGACCTAGGCTCATCTGATAGCGCAAGGCCCGAAGGTCCCCTGCTTTCTCCCGTAGGACGTATGCGGTATTAGCGTTCCTTTCGAAACGTTGTCCCCCACTACCAGGCAGATTCCTAGGCATTACTCACCCGTCCGCCGCTGAATTCAGGAGCAAGCTCCTGTCATCCGCTCGACTTGCATGTGTTAGGCCTGCCGCCAGCGTTCAATCTGAGCCATGATCAAACTCTTCAGTTCAAACATCTTTGGGTTTTTAAGAAACCCTAAACTTGGCTCAGCAATCGTTGGTTACATCTTTGATTTCTCGCGGAGTAACTTGTGATGCTGATAATCTTGTTGACTATCAGTCTGACTCCACAAGCACCCACACGAATTGCTTGATTCAGTTGTTAAAGAGCGGTTGGTTAAGATCTTTCGTCTCAACCGAGGCGCGCATTCTACAGCAGCCTCATTTGCTGTCAAGTGATTATTTTCAGAAGTTTTCGAAGAATTCTTCAACAACTTCAACCACTTGCGCTTCCGATCTCTCGTCAGCGGGAGGCGAATTCTACAGCGTTACACGCTGCTGTCAACACCTCTTTTTCAACTTCCTTCTGGCTTCGATGAACTGAAGCAACCTGCTGCCGAAACCTAGATAACTTATTGAATCTCAAGGAGTTTTCCGTTTCGACTGCGCCGGAAGTGGGGCGAATTATAGACATCCTGAATCTGCCGTCAACCGTTAATTTCAGTTTTCTATCGAAGCAGGGAAAAAGCCTTCTCTATATAGACGTAACCGTAACGAATGCGCAGTATATTGCCCAATAACAACACAAAACCTTGCTCTTACCTCGGACGATGCCGCGCAATGAATGACCAGCCACGCTCTCTTGCCTCAATGCTGTTCCCGGTTGGCCTGCTATTAATAGCCATGGCATCAATCCAGTCCGGCGCTTCACTGGCCAAAAGCATGTTCCCCATCGTTGGCGCTCAGGGAACCACCACGCTGCGCCTGATTTTTGCCAGCGTGATCATGCTGTTAATCCTGCGCCCCTGGCGAGCCAGGCTCACGGCGAAATCGCTGCGCACCGTCATTGTCTACGGGATGGCATTGGGCGGAATGAATTTCCTCTTCTATATGTCATTGCGCACGGTACCGCTGGGGATTGCCGTTGCTCTCGAATTTACCGGGCCACTGGCCGTAGCCATCTATGCCTCCCGCCGCGCCATCGACTTCGTCTGGATAGCTCTGGCCGCAGCCGGTTTGCTGTTGCTGATTCCAACAGGAGCTACCAGCGCAGGGATCGATCTGGTGGGCGCCGGGTATGCATTGGGAGCTGGGGTCTGCTGGGCGTTATACATTCTGTTCGGTCAGAAGGCCGGCGCCGATAACGGCGTGACGACTGCTGCATTAGGGGTAATGATCGCGGCGTTGTTCGTGGCCCCTATCGGTATCGTGCATGCCGGCGCAGCCTTGTTGACCCCCTCCTTGATCCCGATAGCCATCGGCGTCGCCATTCTGTCCACCGCCCTGCCCTATACGTTGGAGATGGTCGCCCTCACCCGACTGCCGGCACGTACATTCGGCACATTGATGAGCATCGAACCGGCCTTCGGTGCCTTATCGGGCCTGTTGTTTCTGCATGAATTCCTCACGCTGTCACAATGGATGGCGATCATGTGCATTATTCTGGCCTCCGTCGGCGCAACCATGACCATGGGTAGCGCTGCGAAACCTGCAATCGCGGCTGATTGAAAGAGGTTTTGACGAAGGTCTGGCAATTGGCGCGCATTTAGGCCATGTTTAGACCCGTAACCCAATACCAGGCATGGATTTTTTCGGACAGGGATTTCAAAACGCTTAGAGCGCAAGCGAACACAGGCAAACCCGAGCAGAAGACTCGTGGCCGCTATAAGGACGGTAATGAAACGAATTTTGATACTGATCGCCATACTGGCAGTTGCCGGTTGTGCGGCGACTTCGGAAACTCATGTAAAACGCGGAAAAAAAGGGCTGCACATCAACTGCTCAGGGCTATCGTCCTCCTGGGACAAGTGCTACGCCAGCGCCGCCAACGCCTGTTTGCCGAAAGGCTACAAGGTCATCGCCAAGTCCGGTGACACCGTGGAAGAACCTGGCGATTATCCGTTCGGTCTCAATCCTGCGGGTTACACCAGTCGCAGCATGATCGTCATCTGCAAATAGATCAGCGCTGTCCGGCAATCTGGCGGCCAATCTCTTCATGGCTGGACTTCAGCACCGCTTGCTGAACGTCCGGCGTAGCCAGCATACGCGCCACCACCAAAGCGCCGACACATTGCGAGAGCACCGACCACGCCAGGGTCTCGCTCTCAAGTATCTGTGCCCAGCACTCTTGAAGCCGGCAAATCCACAACTCGGCCTGCTCGCGCACCTGGACATCCGATCGGGCGATTTCTGCGCCCAGCGCTGGTAACGCGCAACCGGCCTCAGGTTGTTCTACGTGGGCCATGCTCAGATAGTGCTTGAGACAACGCTCCAGTCGCTCACGATCCTGCGTGCCCTCCCCGCCCAATCGCTCAAGGCTTTGACCTAACTCTCGCTCGACAATGGCGGTGAACAACGCGTCTTTCGACGAGAAGTGACTGTAGAACGCCGCACCACTCAATCCGATAGCCTTCATCAGACCATCGACGCCTACCGTGGAGAACCCCGATCGCTTTGCCGACAGCGCGCTGCTCTGCAATAGCTTTTCCCGGGTTTCCAGCTTGTGACTGGCGGAATAACGCATGGATTTGCCCTCGAATCGACTGCCTTGACGTGGTCTGGATCCTAGCATAACGTTCGTTCACTTAACGATCGTTTAATAAAGGGACTCACCCATGAATAACAAGAAGGTCGTATTGGTTGTCGGCGCCGGCGATGCCACGGGCGGAGCGATTGCCAAGCGTTTTGCCAGTGAGGGATTCGTCGCCTGCGTCACCCGGCGCAGCGCCGACAAATTGCAACCGCTGGTGGACGCAATCAATGCTGATGGCGGCGAAGCTCATGGTTTTGCCTGCGATGCGCGCAAGGAAGAAGACGTCATCGCTCTGATCGAAGATATCGAAACCCGCCTCGGTCCGATCGAAGCGTTTGTGTTCAACATCGGCGCCAACGTGCCGTGCAGCATTCTTGAAGAAACCGCGCGCAAGTATTTCAAGATCTGGGAGATGGCCTGTTTCTCTGGTTTTCTCAATGCCCGTGAAGTAGCCAAACGCATGGTCACTCGCCAGCGCGGCACGATTCTGTTCACCGGCGCCACCGCCGGACTTCGCGGCGCTTCCGGTTTCGCCGCATTCGCTGGTGCCAAACACGGTATCCGCGCCTTGGCGCAAAGTATGGCGCGGGAGCTGGGGCCGATGAACATCCACGTCGCCCATGTGGTGGTCGACGGTGCAATCGATACCGATTTCATTCGCAACAGTTTCCCCGAGAAGTACGCCACCAAAGATCAGGATGGCATCCTCAATCCCGAGCACATCGCCGAGAACTACTGGTATCTGCACAGTCAGCCACGGGATGCCTGGACATTCGAACTGGATCTGCGCCCCTGGAACGAACGCTGGTAAGCCCCCCGCTATAACAATAACGACAGAGACGCGAAAATGACTAAAACCGTGGAGTTCTATTTTGACCTCGGCAGCCCTGCCACCTATCTGGCCTACACCCAGTTACCGAAGATTTGCGCCGAAACGAACAGTGAACTGATCTACATCCCGATGCTGCTCGGTGGCGTGTTTAAGGCAACCGGTAACGCATCGCCGGCGATGATTCCGGCGAAGGGTCGGTATATGTTTGAGGATCTGGACCGCTACGCGAAACGCTACGGGGTGCCGCTGACATTCAATCCGCATTTCCCGATCAACACATTGATGTTGATGCGTGCCGTCACTGGCATCCAGTTGCGGCAGCCAGAACGCTTTCAGGCGTTTATCGATTGTCTGTTCACGGCGCTATGGGTTGAAGGACGCAGCCTCGACGAACCCGCGACTGTTGCCGCTGTGCTGAGCGAACACGGTTTCGACCCGCAGGAGGTACTGGCGCTGAGCACCGACGAATCCGTCAAAGCCGTACTCAAGGAGAACACCGAAACCGCCGTTAAACGCGGCGTGTTCGGAGCACCCAGTATGTTTATCGGCAATCAACTGTTCTTCGGCCAGGATCGGCTCGACTTCGTTGAGGAAGCCTTGCGCCAAGGCTAAGCGATCAATCAGGCGCTGAACACAGCGCCTGAATCCCAACCAATCAGATAGCCGCAGTGCGGGTGTTCAGCCACTCCAGCGCAGCACCTTCAAGCAACGGGCTCAAGCGCTCACGCACTTGCGCGTGATAGTCGTTGAACCACTGCTTTTCTTCCTCGGTCAGCAGCGCCGGCAGCAGACAGCGAGTGTCGATCGGGCACAGAGTCAAGGTTTCGAACTTGAGGAACTCACCGAATTCGCTGCTACCCGCCGCGCGATTCATCGCGAGGTTCTCGATACGTACGCCCCAACGGCCCGGACGATAGGTGCCCGGCTCGATCGAAGTAATCATCCCCGGCTGCATGGCCGTTTGCGGTGCAGGCGCGGCCTGATAGGCGATTACCTGTGGGCCTTCATGGACGTTGAGGAAATAGCCGACGCCGTGACCGGTGCCATGACCGTAATCCACGCTTTCGGCCCAGATCGGCGCACGGGCAATGGCGTCCAGCAGCGGCGAGAGAATGCCTTTCGGAAACTGTGCTCGCGACAGGGCAATCACGCCCTTCAACACGCGCGTGCAATCGCGCTTCTGCTCTTCGGTCGGCGTACCGACCGGCACCATCCGCGTGATATCCGTGGTGCCGCCCAGGTATTGACCGCCCGAGTCAATCAGCAGCAAGCCGTCACCCTCGATCACCGCATGCTCTTCTTCGGTGGCGTGGTAATGCGGCATGGCGCCATTGGCGTTGAACGCGGCAATCGTGTTGAAACTCAGCGAGACGTAATCCGGACGACGCTCACGGGCAGCGGTGAGCTTCTCGTCGATGGTCAATTCGGTAATGCGTTCGCGGCCCCAGGCCGATTCCAGCCAAGCGAAAAACTCGCACAGCGCGGCGCCATCCTGCTCCATCGCTTTGCGGATATGTGCAGCGTCCGCTTCACTTTTCTGCGACTTGGCCAATGTTGTCGGGTTCAGGCCTTCGACCAGCTTCACCGTACTGTCGAGGTTATCCAGCAAACCGCTGGTAACGCGCGCCGGATCAACCAACAAACTCGCACCACTCGGCACGGCGCGCAGGGCATCAGCGACTTCGCTGTAATCACGCAGCGTCACGCCATCCGTCTCCAGCACCGCGCGCAAATCCGCGTCGACCTTGCTTAACGCTATGAACAACGTGGCCTGCTGCTGATTAATCAACGCAAACGAAACAAACACCGGGTTGAACGAAACATCGCCGCCACGCAGGTTGAAGAGCCAGGCGATGTCGTCGAGTGTGGCGATGAAATGCCAGTCAGCGCCGCGTTCCTGCAAGGTTTCGCGCAGTTTTGCGAGTTTCTCGCCACGGCTGACGGTCGCTTGCGGTGGCAAATGCTGATAGATCGGTGCATTCGGCAGGCTCGGGCGATCGCTCCAGACTTCCTGCAGCAGATCGATGTCGGTACGCAGACGCGCGCCGCGTGCTTCCAGTTTACTGCTCAGCGTACGCGCCGACGCCACGGCCATCACCGCACCGTCAACCGCGACCACGCCACCTTCCGGTGTCTGCTCGGCGAGCCAGTCCAGCGGGCTCGGCTGCCCCGGTTGCAGTTTGACCAGTTCGATGCCGCTGCCCTTGAGTTCTTTGCTCGCCTGCTCCCAGTAACGGCTGTCGGCCCAGACACCGGCGAAATCAGCGGTGACAATCAAAGTCCCGACCGAACCATGGAAACCTGAAAGCCACTGCCGGCCCTGCCAGTAACCTGGCAGATATTCCGACAAATGCGGATCGGCGGACGGCACCAATAGTGCGTGAATGCCTTCGCGGCGCATCAGTTCACGGGTGTGCGCCAGGCGCTGGGGCACCGATCCTTCGGTCGAGGTCTGGGTACTCATCATGTCTCCTGCTAATCACTTCATCGTTATTGTTCGTAGCCGATAGGTCGGCTCGTTTAAAGCCCTGTCGCCCAGAATGCCGGAGCACTGGCGCAGGCGGTCTTGATCAGTTGCACAGCCTTGTCGATATCCTCGGCGGTGGTGAAGCGGCCGAGGCTCAGGCGAATGGTGCGGCCGGCCAGATGCGCGTCATGCCCCAATGCCAATAGCACGTGGGACGGCGCGTTACTCGCCGAATTGCAGGCCGAGGTCGCGGAAAAGGCGATCGAATGGCTCAACGCTGCGCTGTTGAATTCGCCTTCGCTGAAGGTCAGGCTCAAGGTGTGCGGAATGCGCTGAATGGCGCAACCGTTCAGGCGCACGCCCGGCAAACCGAGCAGTTGTTCGAGCAAGCGCTCACGCAGTGCGACGATGGTTTTTTTCTCGGCCTCGAATGCCTCGGCGGCCAAGGCAAACGCTGCACCCATTCCGGCAATCTGATGCGTCGCCAAGGTCCCGGAGCGCAAACCACCTTCGTGACCGCCGCCATGAATCTGCGCCTGCAACCGCTGCTGCGCCCGCGGGCCGACATACAACGCGCCGATGCCTTTGGGACCGTAAAGTTTGTGCGCGGAAAACGACATCAGATCCACCGGCCATTGCCCCAGATCGATGGCCACTTTGCCGGCGCCCTGCGCCGCATCGACATGCAACAACGCCTCTCGACTGCGCACGACTTCGCCAATTGCTTGAACATCATTGACGGTGCCCAATTCGTTGTTGACCAGCATCAGCGACACCAGAAAGGTGTCCTCACGCATGGCTTCACTGACCGCTTGCGGCGTGATCAGGCCATCGGCGTCCGGCACCAGATAGGTCACGGCGATACCGGCGTCCTGCAATTGGCGGGCGGTATCGAGGATGGCTTTGTGTTCAATCTGACTGGTGATGATGTGGCCGCCGGACACCCCGCGCGCCTGCGCCACGCCTTTAAGGGCGAGGTTATTGGACTCGGTGGCACCGGAGGTCCAGACAATCTGCTCGGCATTGGCGCCGACCAGCTCGGCAACTTGCCGGCGGGCCTGCTCGACCGTCTGCCGGGCCTGTTGGCCGAACGCGTGGGAGCTGGAAGCCGGGTTGCCAAAGTTACCGTGAAACCCCAGACACTCGATCATCACCTGGATGACCCGCTCGTCGACCGGGGTGGTGGCGGCGTAATCGAAATACAACGGACGTGTGTTCATAAAAGACTCGCAGAGCGTGTTCCGGGATCAGGAGGCTCGTGTCTGCAAACGGCACCGCACAGCCTTGTGAGCTGCGCGTCGGTTCGAGAGCGTCATCAATACCTGATCGGATGCCGTTAAAGAAGAACAACTTCATTTAAAAGTGCGTAGGAACGCTCCTGAAGTCGAGCTTAACAGGCATCCGGCCTGCGGTTGAAGCGATGCGTCAGCTAAAGCTTTCGAGAAGTAACGGGTACAGCGAAATCACCAACAGCGCCGCCATGCCCCAGTTGAACACGCGCAACCAGCGCGGATCCTTCAGCACATTGCGCAACAACGTGCCGCAGGCCGCCCAGACGCCAACACTCGGCAGGTTGATGATGGCGAACACTGCAGCAATCACCACGACATTGCTGAAATAACCCTGCATCGGTGTGTAGGTGCTGATGGCCCCGATGGCCATGATCCACGCCTTGGGATTGACCCACTGAAACGCGGCGGCGCCGAGGTAGCTGATCGGCTTCGCCTCGCCTTCGGCGCTGTCACCGACAGGTCCCGAGTGGGCGATTTTCCACGCCAGATAAAGTAGATACGCCGCGCCGACATAACGCAGAACCGTGTAGAGAATCGGATAGTTCTGAAACACCGCGCCGAGGCCAAAGCCCACGGCCACGACCAGAACGAAGAAGCCACAGGTAATCCCGAGCATATGCGGAATGGTGCGGTTGAAGCCGAAATTCACCCCCGATGCCAGCAACATGGTGTTGTTCGGCCCCGGCGTAATCGAAGTGACAAGGGCAAACAGGGCAAAGCCCAACAGCAGGTCAAGCGAGAGGGTCATGGCAGGCAATCCATCAGGGTCATTCAGGTATTGACCCTATCCCACGCCGCCTGGCAAGCCCACGGACAGTTGGGTAAAACTTCCAGCAGTACAGTTTGTTTTCAGCTAGGACGGCCGTGTAGCTGTACGGCACGTTCGGCACTCATTTCAGCTTTTTTGTCGAACTGGGTCTGACCGAGCAATTGCGCTTTTTTCGCATGGTATTCGTCGAAGGACAGGCCGCTGCGATTGAGCGCTTCCATCGCCAATTCCCGGGACTCTTCATCGGTATAGGGGCGCAGTTCCGGCGAAACATGTCCGGCACAACCGGCGAGTACGGAGACAGCGAGCAACAGGGAAACAGTCAGTAAACGATTCATGGGAGCGTCCTGGCGAGCAATGGGGAGTCGATGGATAAAGGCTACGCCCGGGCACGCTCGCGCAGAAATCAACGCTTTCAATAGTAGCTATCAGGAAATCGACACCGGCCCGCGCATATCTCCAGATGATATATAAATATCGATTAACGTTATTTTACGGCATAACAAACAGTCTTTATAACTCTCTACATGCGCTGATCACTGTTGCTCCAGCAACTGTTGCTCAGCCAACAGCGATTCAACAAAGCGCCCTGATAATCACAGGGGCGACCACCACGACAGCACTCAACGCCTTGTAAACCGGGGCTTCCAGGAATTGGTACAGCGCTTGCTCGGATCCGGTGACTTACTCACTGCTCACTGAGCAACTGTTGAAAAAGGAACTGATCATGTCGCGTCCCCTGAAAGTCGTCGCCCTCTCCGGCGGCACCTGGCGTCCCTCCCGCACGCTGGTGCTGACCCAAGCCTTGCTCGCCGAACTGGCCGGGCACCTGACGATCGAAAGCCATTTGATCGAACTCGGTGATATCGCTCGCCCGCTCGGTGGCGCGCTGTCGCGTCAGGAACTCAGCACAGAGGTTGAAGCCGAGTTGCAGGCCATCGAACAGGCCGATCTGCTGATCGTTGCCGCGCCTGTTTATCGCGGTTCCTACCCAGGTCTGCTCAAGCATCTGTTCGACCTGATCGACCTCAACGCACTGATCGATACCCCGGTGCTGCTGGCTGCTACCGGCGGCAGCGAACGCCATGCGCTGGTCCTCGATCACCAGTTGCGCCCGCTGTTCAGCTTCTTCCAGGCCATGACCTTGCCAATCGGCGTGTACGCCACCGAAGCCGACTTCGCCGATTACCAAATCACCAGCGAACTGTTGAAGGCGCGCATCCGCCTCGCGGCCGAACGCGCCGCGCCGCTGTTCGCCACGCAAATCAAACCCTTGCTGAAGATTGCTTAAGGAGCCGTTCATGGATGTTTTCTGGTTCCTGCCGACCCACGGCGACGGCCACTATCTGGGCACCACCCAAGGCGCGCGCCCGGTCACGCTCAACTATCTGAAACAAGTGGCACAGGCCGCTGACAGCCTCGGCTACCACGGCGTGCTGATTCCTACCGGGCGCTCCTGCGAGGACTCGTGGGTGATCGCCTCGGCACTGGTGCCGTTGACTGAACGTCTGCGTTATCTGGTGGCGATCCGTCCGGGAATCATCTCGCCGACGGTCTCGGCCAGGATGGCGGCAACTCTGGATCGGTTATCCAACGGCCGCTTGTTGATCAATGTCGTGACCGGCGGCGATCCGGACGAAAACCGTGGCGACGGCAGTTTCCTCAGCCACGCCGAGCGCTATGAGGTCACCGATGAATTCCTCAAGATCTGGCGCCGCGTACTGCAAGGCGAGGCGGTGGATTTCGACGGCAAACATCTGAAGGTGCAGAACGCCAAAGCGCTGTATCCACCCGTGCAGAAACCCTATCCGCCGCTGTACTTCGGTGGCTCCTCCGATGCGGCGCATGATCTGGCCGCCGAGCAAGTCGATGTCTATCTGACCTGGGGCGAACCACCGTCCGCTGTCGCGGAAAAACTCGCCGACGTGCGCGAACGTGCGGCGCGGCATGGGCGCAAGGTGAAGTTCGGTATTCGTCTGCATGTGATCGTGCGCGAGACCGCCGAAGAGGCGTGGAAAGCCGCAGACAAACTAATTGAACACATCAGTGACGAAACCATTGAAGCGGCGCAGAAATCCTTTTCGCGGTTTGACTCAGAGGGTCAACGACGCATGGCGGCGTTGCACGATGGCCGGCGCGATAACCTCGAAATCGCCCCGAATCTGTGGGCCGGCGTCGGCCTGGTGCGCGGCGGTGCCGGTACGGCGCTGGTTGGCGATCCACAGCAAGTCGCGGCGCGGATCAGGGAGTACGCGGATCTGGGCATCGAGAGTTTCATCTTCTCCGGTTATCCGCATCTGGAAGAGGCTTACCGCTTTGCCGAGCTGGTGTTCCCTCTGTTACCCGAGCCTTACGCGAGTCTGGCCGGGCGTGGCGTCACCAATCTGACCGGGCCGTTTGGCGAAATGATTGCCAATGATGTGTTGCCCACAAAAGCCACTGCCTGAACCGGATCCCTCGTGGGAGCGAGCTTGCTCAGGGCGGCGTTCCGACGAATGCGGTGGGTCATCTACATAAATGGTGACTGATACCTCGCCTTCGCGAGCAAGCTCGCTCCCACAGGGGGCTGCGTCGATTCTTTGAGGAACACCGTGTGACTGCCAAACCGCAAAGTACTTTGTTATCCCCGTTGCAGACCGCCCGCCAACTGGCCGCCGAGTTTGCCCTGACCGCCGTCGAGCGTGACGAGCGTGGCGGCACGCCGAAAGTCGAGCGCGATGCCCTGCGCGACAGTGGCCTGCTGGCCCTGAGCATTCCAACCCGCTACGGCGGCCTCGGCGCAAGCTGGAGTGAAACCCTGCAGGTCGTTCGCGAATTCGCCAAGGTCGACAGCTCGATTGCCCACGTTTTCGGGTTTCATCATTTGATGCTCGCCACCGTGCGCCTGTTTTCCCGGCCGGAACAATGGCAGCCGTGGTTCGAACAGACTGCGCGACAGAACTGGTTCTGGGGCAATGCACTAAACCCGCTCGACACCCGCACCGTGGTCAAGGATCTCGGTGGCTGGCGCGAGTTTTCCGGGAAGAAAAGCTTCTGCTCCGGCGCCAGTGATTCACAAATGCTGATCGCTTCGGCGGTCGATGAGAGCGCTGGCGGCAAGTTGCTGATCGCGGCGATCCCCAGCGGCCGCAGTGGCATCACCCTGCACAATGATTGGAACAACATTGGCCAGCGTCAGACCGACAGCGGCAGCGCCACGTTTGAACGAGTACGCGTCGAAGAATCGGAACTGCTGCTCGACCCCGGCCCATTGAGCACGCCGTTCGCCTGCTTGCGGCCATTGATTGCGCAGCTGACTTTCACGCACATGTTTCTCGGGATTGCCGAAGGCGCTTTCGAAGAGGCGCGGCAGTACACCCTCAGCGAAACCCGGCTCTGGCATAAATCCTCGGCGCGTGATGTACGTGAGGATCCGTACGTGCTCGCGCATTACGGCGAGTTCTGGGTGGCGCTGGAAGGCATCCGCCTGTTGGTCGAACGCGCGGCGGCGTTGCTCGATGCGGCCTGGGCCAAAGGCGCGAATCTCAGCGCCGAAGAGCGCGGTCATGTCGCCACGGCGATTGCCACCGCCAAAGTCGCCGCCAGCCGCCAGGGCCTGGAAATTTGCAGTCGTCTGTTCGAAGTGACCGGCGCGCGTTCGACCCACGCCTCCCTGCGTCTCGACCGCCACTGGCGCAACCTGCGCACGCAAACTTTGCACGACCCGCTGGATTACAAACTCCATGAGCTGGGCGACTGGGCGCTGAATCAGTCGCTGCCGGTGCCGACCTTCTATTCCTGACCTGCCTGCATTTGAACTAAAAAGAAGGACGAGCCCATGCAACTGCTGACCCTACCGCCCTCACCCGCGCTCGCCACGTCGATCCGCGCCACTGCGCAGGTGTTCGAAGACCCGAAGTCCCAGGCCCTGCTCGCGCATCTCCAACAGGTCGCGCCGAGTGAAGCGAGTGTGCTGATCATCGGCGAGACCGGCACTGGCAAAGAGCTGGTGGCGCGGCATATTCATAACCTCAGCAACCGTCGTCATCGGCCGTTTATCGCGGTCAATTGCGGGGCGTTTTCCGAGTCGCTGGTGGAAGCGGAATTGTTCGGTCATGAAAAAGGTGCGTTCACCGGCGCCCTGAGCGCCAAGGCCGGGTGGTTCGAGGAAGCGGATGGCGGCACCTTGTTTCTCGATGAGATCGGCGACCTGCCGATGGCGATTCAGGTGAAGTTGCTGCGGGTGTTGCAGGAACGCGAAGTAGTGCGACTAGGCTCGCGCAAAAGCATCGCCATTGATGTACGGGTGCTGGCAGCGACCAACGTGCAACTGGAGAAAGCCATCAATGCCGGCCATTTCCGTGAGGATCTGTATTACCGCCTCAACGTGGTCAATCTGGAACTGAGCCCGTTGCGTGAGCGTCCCGGCGATATCCTGCCGCTGACTCGCCATTTCATCGAGGCCTACAGCCAGCGCCTCGGTTACGGGCGGGTCAGCATCAGCCCGGGCGCTGAGCACAAACTGCGTGCCTACAGTTGGCCGGGCAACATTCGTGAACTGGAAAACGTCATCCACCACACACTGCTGATCTGCCGCAACGGTGTGATCGAACGCGATGATTTGCGCCTGTCGAACCTGCGCATCGAACGCCCGGACGATCAACACAGCAGTGCCGATGACTCACCGGAGGCGTTGCTGGAACAGGCCTTTCAAAAACTGTTCGCGCAACAGGCCGGCGCGTTGCACGAAAAAGTCGAAGACGCCTTGCTGCGCGCGGCGTATCGCTTTTGCCATTACAACCAGGTGCACACCGCCGCGTTGCTCGGTTTGAGCCGCAACGTCACCCGCACGCGTTTGATCAAGATCGGCGAACTGGCGGTGAACAAGCGGCGACTCACGGAAAACCTGCAGGGTGAGCGCTTGATCCAGTTGTCGATCTAGCCGACCAGATTGCAGTGCAGCGCATCGTCGTGACTGCGGGCGATGCTGCTCAGCACCTGAAATGAATTGAAGGTGATGGTTTTCGCCTGATGGGTGTGAATCAGTTGCCAGAAATCCTGCTCGCCACTCTCAAAGCTGCGAAACGCCGCCTCCCCCGCCTCGCGGGTCTGCCATTGGAGAAAACTCAGCACGCGCCGGCCGTCATCGCTGGCCTGTACGCTGGCGCTGACAAAGCCTGCATAACGTTGCGCCAGGCGTTCGGTCTGCATCGATAGCGCAGTGACCAAAGCGGGTTGCTGGCGCGGTTCGATCTCGAATTCGATCAATTGGGTAAAGCTGCGGTTATTCATGGAAAGCCCCCACTCAACGTAAGACGAGCCTTGCGACTCGAAGACCTGCAGGGTAAAACCTCTAGTTAAGTCAAGGTCAAGAGCAGTCTGCAGATGATCAGCAAAGAAAATGTGCACAAGCAGTTAACAGTCGGTGAAGTCGCAGCGCGCAGTGGCGTAGCCGTTACCGCCCTGCACTTTTATGAATCCAAAGGCTTGATCAAGAGCCAGCGCAATGCCGGCAATCAGCGGCGCTATCCGCGCGAAGTGCTGCGCCGGGTGGCGTTGATCAAAGTCGCGCAGCGGCTGGGGATTCCATTGGCGGAAATCGGTGAGGCGCTGAAAATCCTTCCGGATGACCGTGCGCCCACTGCGGCCGACTGGAAAATCCTCTCGCAGCAATGGCGCCGGGAACTGGATGAGCGGATCGAGCAACTGACGCTACTGCGCGATCGGCTCAATGGCTGTATCGGTTGCGGGTGTTTGTCGATGGAGGCCTGCCCGCTGCGCAATCAGGGTGATGTGCTCGGTGAACAGGGACCGGGGCCGCACTTTCCCGAAGACTGACGCTCGTCGGGCAAAAGTCTGCATGGCGAGGACAGTTCTATAGTGAATCTTCCACAAATCCGGTGGAGCCACATCTCATAGAACAAAAATCAGGGAGAACGTCATGAGCGTCAAACCCATTCCCGAGGGGTATCACAGCATTACCCCGTATCTCGGCATTCACAAAGCGGCCGAGGCCATCGACTTCTATAAAAAAGCCTTCGGTGCCACCGAAGTCATGCGCCTTGCCATGCCCGACGGCGGTATCGGCCACGCTGAACTGCGTATTGGCGACAGCGCAATCATGCTCGGTTCGCCGTGCGATCAGGGGCCGTTGAGTAATCCGGATCAAGCCGTGTCGGTTGGTTTGCATCTGTATGTGACCGATGTCGACAAGTCCTTTCAACGGGCGCTGGACGCCGGGGCGACGACGGTGTTCGAGGTCAAGGATCAGTTTTACGGTGATCGCAGCGGCACGTTGAAGGATCCGTATGGGCATCTGTGGTTTCTGGCCTCGCGCAAGGAGGATCTGACCGAGGAGCAGATCAGGCAGCGGGCGATGGAGATGTTTCAGCAGGGTTGAGTATTTCAGTGTCTGGACTGGCCTCTTCGCGAGCAGGCTCGCTCCCACAGGGTTTCGTTGGGTGGCATAGATAATGGTCACACCGGAAACTACTGTGGGAGCGAGCCTGCTCGCAAGGGGCCGGCACAGGCAACACAAAACTCCACGAACACACTTCATGAACCGGCCCACCACGCTTTACCCCTTGCCGCGAACGCCGGACGATTTCAGGATGCAACCCACAAGAACCCTGAACAAGGATCAACCCGATGTTTGCCGGATTCCGCAAAGACCAGCGCCACGTCAACGGCGCCGACATCGCCTACCGCCTCGGTGGCAGCGGCCCAGGCCTGTTGCTGTTGCACGGGCACCCGCAGACCCACGTGATCTGGCACAAGATTGCCGAACAATTGGCCGAGCATTTCACCGTGGTCGCCGCCGACCTGCGCGGTTACGGTGACAGCAGTCGCCCGGCTGCGGATGAGTTGCACGTCAATTACTCGAAACGCGAAATGGCTCGCGACAATGTCGAGCTGATGCAGGCGCTGGGCTTCGAGCAGTTTTCGATACTCGCTCACGACCGTGGCGCACGGGTGGCCCATCGTCTCGCCCTCGATCACCCGAACGCCGTGCAGCGCATGATGCTGCTGGACATCGCCCCGACCCTGTCGATGTACGCGCAAACCAACGAAGCGTTCGCCCGCGCGTATTGGCACTGGTTCTTCCTGATCCGCCCGGCGCCATTGCCGGAAACCTTGATCGAAGCTGATCCCGGGGGATATCTGCGCAGCGTGATGGGTAGCCGCAGCGCCGGACTCAAGCCATTTACCGAAGAGGCTTTCGGCGAGTACCTGCGCTGCCTGCAACAACCGGGCAGCGCGCGCGGCATCTGCGAAGACTACCGCGCCAGCGCCGGCATCGATCTGGACCACGACCGCGCCGACATCGCTGGCGGGAATCACCTGAGTCTGCCACTGCGGGTGTTGTGGGGCGCCGAGGGCACTGTCGGGCGCTGCTTCGATCCGCTCAAGGAGTGGCAGCAAGTGGCGACCAACGTCAGCGGCCAGGCCTTGCCCGCCGGCCATTACATTGCCGAAGAAATCCCCGAACCGTTACTCGCCGAAGCACTGGCCTTTTTGCGCTGAGCCGAGCCGCCGGATCTCAGTGCTATGCTGGTGGCGTCTGCCGCCAGCGTTCGTTTTTGACATGTCCCAGAAGAAAGACACCGTGCCCCTGCCCGAAGACCTGCGCGTGCTGCTCACCGTGATCCGCAAGAACGGCTTTGCCGCTGCGGCGGATGAACTGGGTCTGTCACCGGCCTATGTCAGCAAACGCATCCAGATTCTTGAAACCACCCTCGGCACTCGCCTGCTGCACCGTACCAGCCGTCGCGTCGCGCTGACCGAGGACGGTGAACGCGTGCAGCGCTGGGCGTTGCGCATTCTCGATGACTTTCAGCAACTGCACGACGAACTGTCTGACGCTCACGACAGCCCGCGTGGGCGTTTGCACATTTGCAGCAGTTTCGGTTTCGGTCGCAATCACGTAGCGCCGGCGGTGTCGTTGCTGGCCGAACGGTATCCAGACCTGGAGATTCGCCTCGACCTGTTTGACCGGGTGGTGGACATCATCAATGAAGGCTTCGATCTGGAGATCCGCGTCGGCGATGACCTGCCCGGACAGCACATTGGTCGACGCCTGGTCAGTAATCGACGAGTGCTGTGTGCCGCCCCCGGTTATCTGCAACGCCGCGGCACGCCGCAGACGCTGGACGACCTGCAGCAACACGATTGCCTGGTGATCAAGGAGCGCGACAACGCCTTCGGCATCTGGAATCTGGATCGCGCTGGCGGGCAAGAGAGCGTGCGGGTCAGCGGGCCCTTGTCGTCAAACAACGGCGAGATTGTCTTGCAGTGGGCACTGGACGGGCGCGGGGTGTTGTTGCGTTCGCTGTGGGATGTGAAACCGCTGCTGGAGCAAGGCAGCTTGGTACAAATACTGGACGATTACAGCCAGAGCGCCAATGTCTGGGCGGTTTATCCGACACGGCTGGCGAACTCCGGGAAATTGCGCGCGTGTGTGGAGTTTTTGCAGGCGCATTTCAAAAGCCTTTCCGTTTAGCTGAAACACCCGATATCAAATGTGGGAGCGAGCCTGCTCGCGAATGCGTCCAGTCAGTCAACATTGATCTCGACTGAACGACCGCTTTCGCGAGCAGGCTCGCTCCCACAGGGGATCAGTGGTGTGTCAGCAAAGCCAAGGGTTGTTGGCCAGGTGTTGGCGTTCGAAGGCTTTGATCTGTTCGCGGCGTTGCAAGGTACTGCCGATAGCGTCCAGACCGAGGAGCAACGCAGTCTTGCATAGGGTATCGATCTTAAAGTCGATTACGCTGCCATCCGCCAGGCCAATGTGTTGGGCCTCCAGATCAATACTGATCCGCGCCGTTTCAGCCTGACCGACAAGCTGTCCGATGCGTTGCACCTGCGCTTCCTCCAGGGTGATCAACAACACCCCGTTACGCTGGCAATTGTCGTAGAAAATCCCGGCAAAACTGCTGCCGATCAAGGCGCGGATGCCCATCTGCTGCAGGCCCCAGACCGCATGTTCGCGGCTGGAGCCGCAGCCAAAATTCGCCCCGACCACCAGAAAACTCGCGCCCTGCCATGCAGGTTTGTTCAACACAAAGTCAGGGTCGGGACTGCCATCGCGCAAAAACCGCAGATCGAAAAACACGCCGCGATCCAGTCCTTTTCTATCGATGCCCTTGAGAAACTGTTTGGGCATGATCACGTCCGTGTCGACATTGGCCGCCAGTAACGGCGCGGCCTGGCCGCTGACTTGCGTAAAGGGTTGCAGGCTCATGGGCGTTCTCCAAAATGGCGGATATCGGTGAGTCGACCGCGGATCGCAGCGGCGGCGACCATCGCCGGGCTCATCAGATGAGTGCGGGCGCCAGCGCCCTGACGGCCTTCGAAATTGCGGTTGGTGCTGGACGCGCAGCGATCACCGGGGGCGAGGACGTCGTCGTTCATCGCCAGGCACATTGAGCAGCCGGACTGACGCCATTCGAAACCGGCGTCGATAAAGATCTGCGCCAGCCCTTCGGCTTCGGCCTGCGCGCGGACTTCACTGGAGCCGGGGACGATCATCGCCCGCACATGTCCGGCCACCTGCTGACCACGCACGACGCTGGCGGCATCACGTAGGTCTTCGATCCGCGCATTGGTGCACGAACCGATAAAGGCGTGGCTGATAACGATATCGCTGAGCGCCATGCCCGCTTCGAGGCCCATGTAGTTGAGGGCGCGGCGCATGTCCTGACGCAGGATCGGGTCGCTGATCGCTTGCGGGTCCGGCACCCGCGCACCGATAGCAGCGGCCTGATCGGGGCTGGTGCCCCACGTGACCATGGGCTCCAGAAGGCTGGCATCGAGGTGAATCTCACGATCAAACAGCGCACCGGGATCGCTGCGCAGCTCGCGCCATGTCTTCAAGCCTTGTTCCCACTGCGCGCCTTCAGGTGCACGCGGCTTGCCCTTGAGATAGGCGAAGACCTTTTCATCCGGGGCCATGAATGCACCGCGCGCACCCGCCTCGACCGCCATATTGCAGATGGTCATGCGCGCCTCAACGCTCAATGCATCGATGGTCGAGCCGCAAAATTCGATCGCGTAACCGCTGGCCCCGGAGGCACCGATGCGGCTGATCAGGGCCATGATCACGTCTTTGGAGGTCAGGCCCGGTGCGAGATTCCCATCCACGTTCACGCGCATGCTTTTCAGACGTTTGTAGACCAAAGTCTGCGAGGCCAGCAGATGTTCGATCTCAGAGGTGCCGATGCCGAAACCGAAAGCGCCGAGCGCGCCATAGGTGGTGGTATGGCTGTCGCCAGCCGCGATCACCATGCCAGGCAGAATAAAGCCCTGCTCCGGGGCGATCACGTGTTCGATGCCCTGACGTTTGTCGAGGATGTCCAGCAACTCGATACCAAAGTCCCGGCAGTTCTCCGCCAGATACGACACTTGCCGCGCGCCGCCCGCATCAGGCATCGCCGCGATGCGCACAGGCGCGGTCGGGTTGACGTGATCGACCACCACCAGCGCCGTGGCCGGCCGCCAGACATCGCGACCGGCCGCGCGCAAACCGCTGAACGCCTGCGGGCTGGTGTACTCGTTGATCACCTGGCGATCGATATACAACAGGACATGGCCCTGATCGTCGAGGCGGCACACCGTATGCGAATCGATGTGTTTGTCGTAGAGGGTTCTGGGGGTCATCAGGGCGCTCACTCAGGGAAACCGGGTGATTCCCATCATAGGCAGCACGGCCCGGCCATCAATTGCCTGAGAGTGATGGCGTAAATCATGAATCGTGTTTGATCCCCTGTACGCAACGTTGCAGGAGCGAGCCTGCTCGCGAAAGCGGTGGTTCAGGTAACGGGTGAAGTGACTGACCCGGCGCTTTCGCGAGCAGGCTCGCTCCCACAAGGGGATTCGTGGTGATCGGGGAAGTGGGAAACATTTGCTTTCATATCACCTTTCGGGATTTGCCCCACTCATCCGTCCTATATAGATGCAGGCCGTTCGTGTAGGCAAAAGCCAAGTCCGGTCTTTCGGGGATCCCGTGCTGCGAAGCCCGTAGCCACGCGCCCTTTCACCGCTATCAAGACGCGCAATCATGTCGAAGAAATCCCGCTCCAAACTGTGGTTCCTCGTTCATAGCTGGCTGGCGTTACCGATCTGGTTCTTTGTGCTGATCGTCTGTGTCACCGGCACCCTGGCGGTGGTCAGCCAGGAAATCGTCTGGCTGGCCAATCCGCAGATGCGTGCCAGCCAACCATCGGACGATGCACCGCGGCTCAGCTATGACCAGATTCTCGCCGCCATCAAGAAAGCCGAACCGCAAACCGTCGTCCAAAGTATCAGCCGCCCCGACGAATCGCATTTCGCCCTGGATGTCGCTGTCAGCTACCCGGACGGGCGTTCGCAGACCGTTTACGTCAACCCGTACACTGGCGTGATTCAGGGCGGCGCACCGGACTTCAACTTCAAGGCCTTCACCCGTGCCCTGCATGGCTGGTGGCTGGTGCCGTTCACCAATGGCTACAGCTGGGGCTGGTACCTGGTGTCGTTCCTCGGTCTGCCGCTGTTGGCTTCATTGATCACCGGGCTGGTGGTCTATAAACGCTTCTGGAAGGGATTCTTTAGTCCGACCCTGCGCTTTCGCCACGGCGCGCGGATTTTCTGGGGCGATTTCCATCGCCTGAGCGGTATCTGGTCGATCTGGTTTATTGCGGTGATTTCGGTCACCGGCACCTGGTTCCTGATCGAGGCGATGCTGTTCGATAACCACATCTCGATCTCCAGCGAGCCGGTCATTCCGGCGATGGCCCGTGAGGCCGTGCCGATCTCGGCCGATGGCACGCCACCGCCGCGCATCAGTCTGGATCGCGCGATCGAAGTCGCCCAAGAGAAAATTCCCGGTCTGGAAGTCAGCTTCGTCAGCTTGCCGGGCAATGCTTACAGCCATATGAGCCTCGGCGGCCGCGGCTGGTATCCGCTGATGTTCCAGACCGCGACCCTCAACCCGTTCAACGGTGACGTCGCCGCTTCTCGCCTGTTGTCCGACCGCACCTCACTGGAGTTCGTCACCGAATCCATGCGCCCCCTGCATACCGGCGACTTTGGCGGACTGTGGATCAAACTGATCTGGTTCTTCTTCGGCCTGATACTGAGCATGATGGTGCTCAGCGGCTTGTTGATCTGGACCAAACGCACCGCGCTGGCGACGGCCAATGCACTCAAGCGTGAGTCGAAGAAATCCCGCGTTCAGGCGCAACCGGCCATGAGTCGTGAAGCGTCGGAGGTCAACCTGTGAGCAAGTCCACTGCTGCGCCGCAACCGTCGCGCCTGAGCCTGTTCTGGCACAAATGGCGCTTTCACATCAACGTGCTGTTGCTGCTGATCCCGCTGGGTTTCATGCCCAAGTACTTCGCCGATGCCGCGCTGTTTCGGGGTGATATCGGCCTCGGTGAACGAGAAATCGGCGAAGTCACGGTCGGTCCCTGGAGCCTGCGCCTGGCCGAGCTGCGCAACGAAGCGCCGCGCCTCGAAGGTCCGGCGGGCCATATGAAAGGTTTCAACGCCGCCCTCTGCGATGCCTGCATCGACCAGGTCAAGGCCACCTACCTGCGTATCGGCAAACCCCGCAGCCTGCGCGCCGCCGGGGTGATTTTCTTCGGCACGCCCTACCGCATGGGTGCGCAATTGCCAGTGCCGGAAAAAACCAAAGCCGACGCCGAACTGTGGATCACCATGGAAGGCTGGGACGGCAGCATGCATCAGGCTTCGATCCCTCTGAGTCAGGCCTCCCCCGCCACCATTGCCTGGTTGAACAAACAAGGAGCCAAACCATGACCCGCCCTTTTCGCCTGCGGCTGAGCGCCGTGCTGCTGGTGCTCGGCGCCGGCTTCAGTGCCAGCGCTCTGGCGCATAACCCGATGTGCGAATGCAAAGCCATCGACGCCGAGCAGATCAAATGCACCGGTGGTTTTTCAGATGGCAGCGGCGCGCCGGGGGTTACCCTCGATGTGATCGGCTATGACGAAACGATTCTGGTGCCGGGCAAACTCGGTGCCGACTCCACGCTGACGTTCAAAAAGCCCGGCGCCGAGTTCTACGTACTGTTCGACGCCGGCCCGGGCCACGTTGTGGAAATCGACCAGGCGGACATCGAAACCCCATGAGTACGCCAACCACCCAAATCGTCCGCCCGGCCGGTGCCGGCCATGAAACCCTCAACGTGCTGCTCCTGTGTCTGCTGATTCTGGCGATCGCAGGTTCCGTGGTGGCGTGGCGCGGGGTTTCCCACGAACCGGAGCCGGTTTCCACTCACCAACTCGATGCGCGGCGCGATCTCAGTGCTTCCGAGCAAGGTATCTACGCCGACCTGCGAGTGACCCTCGACGAAATCCGTTTGCTGCGCGAAGAACAGCAAGCCCTGCCGACGCCGCAGCAACTGGCAGAAGAAGGGTTTGCCCCGTTTGCTCAGGATGCGAGTTCGGTCAGCCGCGGTGGGCACGCCTGGCAATTGCTGGGGAACAGCGCCTATTTCGGTCACAGCCAGAACCCTGCCGTCGCCGGTTCGTTCGTGATGTTGCTCGGCGCCGACAAGGCTGCGCCAGACATCTGGCTCAACCGCGATGCCAATCTGCAAGTGCCGACCGAACTGACCGAAGCCGTCCTGTCCGCCTCTGGCTGGAAACAGATCGTCGCGCAATACGATGCCGGGGTTACCCGCGAACATCGCCATTGATTCCTCGCCCTCATCCGAGAGAAGACCGTTTGCCCATGTCTACTTCATCGCCTCGCCGTCCATTGTTGCGTCTGTTTCTGCTCGGCCTCTGCGCCTGCCTGCTGAGCCCGTTGGCCAGCGCCGATCAGGCCAAACGCCTGCGCATCGGCATCACCCTGCACCCTTATTACAGCTATGTGGCGAACATCGTCGGCGACAAGGCCGAGGTCGTGCCGCTGATCCCGGCCGGTTTCAACCCGCATGCCTACGAGCCACGAGCCGAGGACATCAAACGCATCAGCGGCCTGGACGTAATCGTGCTCAACGGTGTCGGTCATGACGACTTCGCCGATCGCATGATCGCCGCCAGCGAAACGCCGAATATCAAGACCATCGAAGCCAACGAGAACGTGCCGCTGCTGGCCGCCACCGGGGTTGCCGCACGCGGCGCCGGCAAAGTGGTGAACCCGCACACGTTCCTGTCGATCAGCGCCTCCATCGCTCAGGTCAACAACATTGCCCGCGAACTGGGCAAACTCGACCCGGACAACGCCAAGACCTACACCCAGAACGCCCGCGCCTACGGCAAACGCCTGCGGCAGATGCGCGCCGATGCCCTGGCCAAGCTGACTCAGGCGCCGAACGCCGAACTGCGCGTGGCCACCGTACACGCGGCTTACGACTATCTGCTGCGTGAGTTCGGCCTGGAAGTGACCGCTGTGGTCGAACCGGCCCACGGTATCGAGCCGAGCCCGAGTCAGTTGAAGAAGACCATCGATCAATTGCGTGAACTGGACGTGAAAGTGATCTTTTCGGAGATGGACTTCCCTTCCACTTACGTCGAAACGATCCAGCGTGAATCCGGCGTGAAGCTGTATCCGCTGTCGCACATTTCCTACGGCGAATACACCGCCGACAAGTACGAAAAGGAAATGACCGGCAACCTCAACACTGTGGTGCGGGCGATTCAGGAGTCCGGCGCATGACTTCCAGAGAAACGATTTCGAACGAACTCGAATCCCCTGTGGGAGCGAGCCTGCTCGCGAAGGCGCCGGATCAGCCAACATCTGTATTGAATGACACGCCGTCGCTCCCACAGACCTACGGGCCGACGCTGGATTTTGCGGAGGTTTGCCTGACGCTGGGGCGCACGACGATTCTCGACAACGTCACCTTCCAGGTGCAACCCGGCAGCGTGCACGCGCTGGTCGGCCCCAACGGTGGCGGCAAGAGTTCGCTGATCAAAACCCTGCTAGGGCAAATGCCGCATCAAGGCCAGCTCAGCCTGCAATGGCCTGGCGAACCCGGCACCATCGGTTACGTGCCGCAGGCGCTGGAATTCGATCGCGGTCTGCCAATGACCGTCGACGATTTCATGGCTGCCATGTGTCAGCGCCGCCCGGCGTTTCTCGGTTTGAGCAAGCGTTACGCTGGCGCCATTGGTGAAGCGCTGGAACGGGTCGGCATGCAGGACAAACGCAAACGCCGCATGGGCGCGCTGTCCGGCGGTGAGCGGCAGCGGGTGCTGCTCGCCCAAGGTTTGATTCCGGCGCCGCAGTTGCTGGTGCTGGACGAACCGATGTCGGCCCTCGATGAAGCCGGGATCCAAGTGTTCGAACGTCTGCTCAATGACTGGCGCGCGGCGGGCATCACCGTGCTGTGGATCGAGCACGATCTGGAAGCGGTCGGGCGTCTGGCCAGCCGCGTCACCGGTCTGAACCGCCGTGTGCTGTTCGATGCTTCACCGCAAGAGGCGCTGACCCCGGAACGTCTGCTGACGCTGTTTTCCACCCATCCACGGAGCGCTGCCTGATGAGTTACGAAGCCTTTCGTTTGATGGTCCAAGGTTGGGCCTCGTCCGGGTATCTGCCAGAAGCGCTGGCCTACGGTTTCGTGGTCAATGCGTTGCTCGCCGGCCTACTGATCGGCCCGGTACTCGGCGGCCTCGGCACGCTGGTGGTGGTCAAGCGCTTCGCGTTCTTCTCCGAAGCGGTGGGCCACGCGGCACTGACCGGGGTGGCCATCGGCATATTGCTTGGCGAACCCTATACCGGTCCGTACGGCAGCCTGTTCGGCTACTGCCTGTTGTTCGGCATCCTGCTCAACTACCTGCGCAACCGTACCGGACTGGCGCCGGATACTTTGATCGGCGTGTTTCTGTCGGTGTCGCTGGCACTGGGCGCGAGCCTGCTGCTGATTCTCGCCGGCAAGATCAATGTGCACATTCTCGAAAACGTACTGTTCGGCTCAGTGCTGACGGTCAACGGTAACGATCTGGCGGTATTGGCCATCGTCGGTTCGCTGGTCATGGCCTTGGCCCTGCCGCTGTACAACCGCATCATGCTCGCCAGTTTCAACCCGCAACTCGCGGCGGTGCGCGGTGTGGCGGTGAAAACCCTGGATTATCTGTTCGTGATTCTGGTGACGCTGATTACCGTGGCCGCGGTGAAAGTCATCGGTGCGATTCTGGTCGGTGCACTGCTGGTGATTCCAGCAGCGGCGGCACGTTTGCTCAGCCAATCGCTCAAGGGCTTTTTCTGGTGCTCGGTGCTGATCGCCACGGTCAGCACGCTGTGCGGGATTCTTGCGCCGATCGTGTTCGATCTGCCGATTCCGTCCGGCGCCGCGATCATTCTGGTCGCCGGCATTGCCTTCGCCCTCGCCGCCATTGCGCGCGGGGTTGTCCCGAGTCTGAAAGGGAATCTTGGATAAATGATTTCTTCACTGCGAAAACTGACCTTGGCCATGACGCTGTGCGGCGTGGTCTGCACGCCGTTGATGGCTGCCGAAGAGACTAAACCGCTGCGCGTGCTGGCCTCGTTGCCCATCACTTTTGGCTTGGCTGAAGCGCTGCTCAAAGGCACCGATGTCAATCTTGAGCGGGCGGCGCCGGCAAACCTGCCGGGCAGTCGTCAGAGCGCCTATTTCACGGGACGTGGCGCTCCGGCATTGAGCAAACTGGCCACCGCTGCCGATGCCGTGATTGGCGTGCGCTCGCTATGGCCGGATGATCAGCTGTACCCGATCGCCCGTCGCAGCAACATCCGCATTGTTGAAGTCGATGCGGCGCGCCCGGTCGACGGCGCCCTGCCAGGCATCGCCGTGCAACCGGATCTGAATGTCGATGGTTTGAACAGTCAGCCGTGGCTGGCCAGCAACAACATGGGACGCATGGCGGATGTGATGGCGGCGGATCTGGTGCGCCTGGCACCGAGCGCCAAGCCGAAAATCGAGGCCAACCTGGCGACGTTGAAGCAGCGTTTGTTGAAGCTCAGCGCCGATAGCGAGGCGCGACTGGCCAGCGCCGACAATCTGAGCGTGATGAGTTTGAGCGATCACTTCGGCTATCTGATCGGCAGTCTGAATCTGGAGCTGGTTGGCCAGGATCCACGGCCGGATGCCGAGTGGACGCCGGAGGATCTGAAAAAACTCACAGCGACGCTCAAAGACAATGATGTAGCGGTGGTGCTGCATCATCGGCAGCCATCGGACGCGGTAAAAGCGGCGATTGCCGAATCGGGTAGCCATCTAGTGGTGCTGAGTACCGATGCGGCGGATCCGGTGGCGGAGCTGGAAGGCAATGTCGATTTGCTGCTCAAAGGGCTGAGCGGAGCTTAGTTTTAGCCGAAACCGCGTTATCGTTCTTCGCGAGCAAGCTCGCTCCCACATTGGATCGGTGTCGTTCACCCTTGTGGGAGCGAGCTTGCTCGCGAAGAGGCCTGACTTGACAACACAAATCCCAGGCAAGAAAAAACCCGCTGACCGTTATCGGTACAGCGGGTTTTCTTTTGCCCGGCAGCTTATTGCGCGGCGGCCTGCCCTTCCATCTTCTGGCGCAGGCTCAGCGGACGCATGTCCGTCCAGACTTCTTCGATATAAGCCAGGCATTCCTTTTTCAGGCCGCTCTTGCCCACGGTGCGCCAGCCTTCCGGCACGGCTTTGTAGTCCGGCCAGATCGAGTACTGCTCTTCGTGGTTGACCACGACCTGAAAGAGGATGTCCTCGCGGTCGAATACTGACGTCATGCTGGTTCTCCATCGTTATAAGGGTGGGCTGCACGCTGAGTGCAGCCGGGTATGTAGAAAGAACGTTCGGCGCGGCAAAAAATTTACAGCGCAGCGGTGGCAGCGGCCAAAGCACGGCCAAAGATTTCCGCGACACGGTCGATTTCGGCAGCAGTGATCACCAGCGGCGGCAGGAAACGCACCACCGCGCCGTGCCGTCCACCCAGCTCCAGAATCAGGCCGCGCTTGAGGCATTCGCGCTGGACCAGCGGCGCCAGTCGCGCAAATGCTGGCGGATGACCGAGCGCATCCGGCGTGCCGTTCGGCTCGACCAGCTCGACCCCGAGCATCAGGCCACGACCGCGAATATCACCCAGTTGCGGGAAGTCGCGTTGCAGGATGCGCAGGTGCTCGCTGAGGCGCTCGCCCATGGCAGCAGCGTGCTCGCAGACCTTGTGCTCAACCAGATAACGCATCACCGCAGAGCCTGCCGCCATGGCCATCTGATTGCCCCGGAACGTGCCGGCATGCGCCCCCGGTTGCCAGGTGTCGAGCCAGTCGCGATAGACCACCACGGCCAACGGCAGGCTGCCGCCGATGGCTTTGGACAAGACCACCACATCCGGAGTAATGCCGGCGTGTTCGAAGGCGAACATCTTGCCGGTGCGGGCGAAACCGCTCTGGATCTCGTCGACGATCAGCGCCACACCGGCCTTCTCGGTGATCCGGCGCAAGCCACGCAGCCACTCGATGTCCGCCGGAATCACACCGCCCTCGCCCTGCACCGCTTCGACGATGACCGCAGCGGGCAGTTGCACGCCGGCCTCGGGATCGTTGAGAAGGTTTTCCAGATAACTCAGGTTAGCCTTCACGCCTGCTTCGCCACCGAGGCCGAACGGGCAACGGTAGTCATACGGGAACGGCATGAACTGCACGCCATTGCTGAGCAAGGCGCCCAGCGGCTTTTTCGGCCCCAGGCTACCCATCAGGCTCAGCGCGCCCTGGCTCATGCCGTGATAACCGCCGGAGAACGACAGCACCGTGCTGCGTCCGGTCGCCGTGCGCACCAGCTTCAATGCCGCTTCCACGGCATCGGTGCCGGTCGGGCCGCAGAACTGGATTTTCGCTTCCGCCGCGAGGGCCGATGGCAGCAGACCGAACAGATCCTGAACAAACTGATCCTTGACCGGCGTGGTCAGGTCGAGGGTGTGCAGCGGTAATTCATCGGCCAGCACTTGCTGGATCGCTTCGATCACCACCGGGTGGTTATGCCCCAGCGCCAGCGTACCGGCACCGGCCAGGCAGTCGATGAAGGTACGGCCTTCGACGTCTTCGACGTACAGGCCTTTGGCGCGTTTCAGGGCCAGCGGAATGCGCCGCGGATAGCTGCGGGCGTTGGATTCCTGTTGGGCCTGACGGGCCAGTAATGGCGACTCATTGAACTGGTAAAGCGTTTCGGCCGGCGCCGAGCTAACCCGGGCCGACGACTCTTTGATAAGGCTGGTGGCGACTGACATCTCTCGACCCCTCAATTGGCTATGGATAGTGACCAAAACAGCACACCGGACAGGTGCGCATTCCGATCGCGGGGCGCACTTGCAGGTTTTCCTGTTCTGGAAACGCTTAAGGGGCCTGAGGATTTAGCCTGTGATCGAGTTGTCAGACCGGCGATGCCAACGGCTTGCGCATGGGCAGGATCGGCAAGCCTTGGTATTCGAGGGGTGGCGCTGACTCGCGATAGCCCAGACGGCGATAAAACTCTTGGCCGGTGAACGTGCTGTTGAGGTCAGCGTGAAGAGCTCCGCGAACCCGCAACCAACCTTCCAGATCCTGCATCAGCGCTCGGCCGACACCACGCCGAAAGCACTCTGGCTGTACATAACACAGCGAAATGTCGCCACTGCCCTGCGCCATGCCGACACCGACCGGTTTGTCCGCCAACAACGCGATACACAGATAACAGTGCGGGTCGGCGAGCCGGGCACTGATGAAATCGGCGGATTGCTGGCCGATCCAGTCGCTGACGAGTGGCGGGTGGTTACGGTGATCGAGCGCACAACCGATGCGGATCGAACGTTCGATGATGCGGCTGATGATACCGGCGTCGGCCAGTGTGGCCGGACGAATGCAGATGGGTGCTTCCATGGCGCAGTTCCCTCAATCCATTGAGTCAAAGCTGCGTCGAACTTACCCCCACTTCAGCCGGATAGCGAACATCGAGAAGTTACATTTGATGTGCCCCAACATCAGCCCTTGTAGGAGCGAGCCTGCTCGCGAAAGCGCTTTGACAGCCACGTTGATGCCGACTGTGCCGCCGTCTTCGCGAGCAGGCTCGCTCCCACAGGGGATTTGCGGTGAATTCAGACGGGTTGCAACGGCATGGTGAGCTCGACGCGCAGCCCATCCGGGCGGCTGTCGAAATGCAGGGCGCAGTCGCAACGCTGAACGATCGCCTGGACAATCGCCAGACCGAGGCCACAACCGGTGCTTTGGCCGTTGCGCCAGAAGCGTTGCGTCAGGTGCTGCAGATCATCCGGCGCGATCCCCGGGCCATGGTCGCGCACGACAAAACGTACGCGGTTGCCAATGGTTTCCAGACTCAGCTCAACCGCACAGTCTTCGGGCGTATGGCGCAAGGCGTTGTCGAGCAGATTGCGCAGCGCCGCAATCGACAGCACGGCCGGCATCTGCAGCGGCGCCGTGGAAAGCTCGGTTGGCAGTTGCAGTTTGATGCGCAGGCGCTCGCCGCCCGTGGCGTCCTGAATGGCCAGGCGCGCTACCTGCTCGGCGCTGCATTGTGAACCGTCATCGAACGACAGACTGCCCTCGACCCGCGCCAGCAACAGCAATTGTTCGAGCGTGCGATGCAAGCGATCGGCACCCTCCTCGGCCCGCGCCAGTGACTGATCGCGGGCGTTGCCGTCGGTCATGCGCGCAACTTGCAGGTGAGTCTTGATCGCCGTCAGCGGACTGCGCAACTCATGCGCCGCGTCACCGGTCAGGCGTCGCTCACGCTCGATGGTCTTGCCAATGCGCTGAAACAACTGGTTCTGGGTTTCGAGCAGCGGCTTCAATTCGCTGGGAAAGGTCTGTATCTGCAACGGCTCGAGCGAGTCGGCATTGCGCCGCATCAGCGCTTCACGCAGACGGTTGAGCGGCGCCAGCCCCTGGCCAATGCCCAGCCACAACAGGCACAGACAACCGAGCAGCGCCACACCCACCGGCACCGATGCCGCCAGCAGAATCGACATGTTCAGCGCCTCGCGCTCGATCTGCCGGTCGGCAGTGGTAATCCGCACATCGCCCCGGGCCAGGGTGAAGCTGCGCCACGGCGCACCGTCGATCATCTGGTCATGGAAGCCCATTTTCTCGGCTTCCAGCGCTTGCTCGGGGTTATTGTGGCTGCGCGCGAGAATTTCCCCGCGCAACGAACTGACCTGACAGGCCATGCCGCCGGGAATGTTCAGTTGTTCGGCACTGAAATGGGTGCCCTCGCCTTTGCTCGGCAGGGTCGGCAACTGCTCCAGCAGCCCGGCAACCATGCGCGCCGAGGCGACCAGACGCTGGTCGAGGGAAAACATCATCTGATTGCGCAGGTCACTGAGCATCCAGGCCGCCGCCAGCGCCCAGATCAGCGCGAACGCAGCGCCGAGGGTCAGGCTCAGGCGCAGTCGCAGGCTCATCACTTGGCTTGATCTCCACCGTCGGCCGGGCCTAGGCGATAGCCCAGACCGCGCACAGTTTCGACGATGCCTTTGCCCAGTTTGCTGCGCAGGTGATGGATGTGCACGTTCAGCGCGTTGCTTTCCAGTTCATCGTTGAAGCCGTAGACGCTGTCTTTCAATTGTTCGGTGGACAGCACCCGGCCACGATTGTGCAGCAGCGCCTGCAACAACGATTGCTCGCGGCGCGACAGTTCCACTGGCTGCCCGGCCAGCGTGGTTTCGCGACTGCTCGGATCGTAGGTCAGCGCGCCGTGCTCGATCAGGTTGACGCTGCGCCCGGCCACCCGGCGCAACAAGGTTTGCAGGCGGGCGAACAGTTCACGCAGATCGAACGGCTTGAGCAGGTAATCGTCTGCGCCGGCCTGCAAACCGTCAACGCGGTCGGTGACAGAGTCGCGCGCGGTCAGAATCAGCACCGGGATCTCCAGGCCGCTCTGACGCAGTTGTTGCAGCAACTTGAGGCCATCTTCGTCGGGCAGGCCGAGATCGAGCACCATCACGTCGAATTCGGCGACCTTGAGCATCGCCCGGGCCTTCGATGCGGTGTTGACGTGCTCGACAGTCAGACCTTGGGCACTGAGTCCCGCAACAATACCGCTGGCGATCAGTTCATCGTCTTCGCAAACCAGTACGTGCATGGGAACTCCGCAAGAAAAAACGTGAGTGAAGCAGGCGAGGATTAAGCCGCAATTATGGCCAGCATTGGCGTTTACGGGAAGCCGGGCACAAACGCAGTTGTCGTCCTCAGGCTACGCAAGTCAATAGGCCGGGGGGCGAAACCTCCGCCACTAATGAAGAAACAATTCCTGCCTTTTTAACAACCCTTCGATCCTTTAGCTTTCGGCTGGCAACTGCCCACAACTTTTAAACGGACTTGATAAACATGCCTCAATTAAAAAATGTCGTCGCGATCGATTGGCGCTCCGGCCCCGACCGTATTTATTTCTTCTTCAAGGACAGCGACACCTATTCCCGATTCGATCTCGGTGACAACAACGTATCCGCTGACTATCCCGCCCAGGTTGCCGATAACTGGGACAGTTTTGGTCCTTATGCCAAAGACTTGCGTTTCGGCCTGACAACCACTTCATTCGGCTGGAACACCTCGTCTGACGAAGATATTGCCTGGTTGTTCTTCTATCAGGGAAAAACGCCCGTGGTCTGCAAATACAACCAGGACACGGACAAGGTCGACGCGTTCTATAAAGTTTCCGATTCAATCTGGAAGCCAATACTGCCTTACTTTGACAAGATCATCGCAGGCACCTGGTTTCAACTAACCGGTCATCCGTTCCTGTTCCGATTCATCCTCAACGATGGACACTATCTATCGTTTAACTACAAAGCAAAAACCCTGACTTACAAACCCTTCGGGGATTATCAACTCGGCGCGCTGAAACCGTACAAGGACCGCATCATCACGGCAGCGCAAAATGACCGGACGTTTGCCGACAGCTACTGGTACATCTTCCTGACGGACAACCAATATCTGACCTACAACATTCAGTCCGACCGTCTGGTCGCCGGCCCGCAAACCATCAATGACAAGAACTGGCCCGGATTGCTGCGCGGCTGATTGGCCGAAGCCAGGAGGGGCTTGTAGGATAGGTTTAATTATCGGTTAATCGCCGCCGCCCATTCTGCACCTCACTTGCACAGGGACAAGGCTCCTCCATGCGTCATTTTTTTCTTTTGTTTGCTCTGCTGATTTCGAGTCTGGCCCAGGCCGGGAACAATCCATTTGAGACAAAACCGGAATTTCTGCCGGTCGACCAGGCGTTCGTGCTCACGTCCGAACGTCTGGAATCCGGTGAAACCCAGCTGTTCTGGCAAATCACCGACGGCTATTACCTGTATCAGAAACGTCTGAAGTTCGACGGATTGAGCGCAGAGCAGCAGCCAGCGCTCCCTGAAGGCGAATCACACAGCGACGAGTTCTTCGGTGAACAACCGGTCTATCGCCAAGGGCTGGAAGTGAAAATCCCGGCAAACGCCACGGGCCAGATCAAGGTCAGCTATCAGGGTTGTGCCGATGCCGGTCTGTGCTATCCGCCGCAAACCCGGGTCATTGACCTGGGCGGCAAAGCAGCGGTGGCTGCCAGCGCTGAAGCGCCGGATCAGGCTTTGGCCAGCAGCCTGCAGCAACGCGCGCTGGGCTGGAGCTTGCTGGTGTTTTTTGGTCTCGGTCTGTTGCTCGCCTTCACGCCTTGTACGTTGCCGATGCTGCCGATTCTGGCCGGCATGGTCGTCGGTAGTGGCGCGACCCCGCGTCGCGGCTTCGCACTGGCCGGCAGTTATGTGATCTGCATGGCGCTGGTCTATGCGGCGATGGGCGTGATTGCCGCGCTGCTCGGCGCGAACCTGCAAGCGTGGTTACAAAATCCGTGGCTGCTCGGCACGTTTGCCGCGATCTTCGTGGTGCTGGCCTTGCCGATGTTCGGCTTCTTTGAGCTGCAACTGCCGGTGGCCCTGCGTGATCGGCTGGAACACGTCTCGCGCAGCCGCAGCGGTGGCAGCCTGATCGGCGCCGGGGTGCTCGGTGCGCTGTCCGGCCTGCTGGTCGGCCCGTGCATGACTGCGCCGCTGGCCGGTGCATTGCTATATATCGCGCAGACCGGTAACGCGCTGCACGGTGGCTTGATTCTGTTCTCGCTGGGCATCGGCATTGGCGTGCCGTTGCTGTTGCTGGTCACCGTGGGCAATCGCTTCCTGCCCAAACCCGGCGCCTGGATGAACCTGCTCAAAGGCGTGTTCGGTTTCCTCTTCCTCGCCACCGCACTGCTGATGCTGCGCCCGGTACTGGACGCTTCGTTGTGGCTGGGTCTGTGGGGCGCACTGCTGTTGATCGCCGCGTTCTGCGCCTGGAAACAGTCCGAAGGTTTTGGCCGCGTTGCCCAGTTGTTCGGCGCCAGTTCGCTGTTGCTTGGGCTGTGGGGCAGTTTGCTGGTGATTGGTGCGGCGGGCGGCAGCGATGACCCGTATCAGCCGTTGCAGGTCTACAGCGCCGGCCGTGCCAGCACGGCGGCGCCATCGGCTCACGATGCGTTCACCACGATCAAGGAACCGGCTGCGCTGCAACGCGAACTCGATGCGGCCAAGGCGCAGGGCCAGTGGGTGTTGCTCGATTACTACGCGGACTGGTGCGTGTCGTGCAAGGTCATGGAGAAGCAGGTGTTCGGCAAGGACAAGGTCATGCAAGCGTTGAGTGACGTGCGTCTGCTGCGCCTCGATGTCACCGCCGACAATGCCGCCAGCCGCGAATTGCTCAGCCGCTACAAAGTGCCAGGGCCACCGAGTTTCATCTGGATCGGTGCTGATGGCGAAGAGCGCCGCAGCCAGCGCATCACCGGCGAAGTCGACGCCGATACATTTCTGCAACGCTGGGCCACCACCCGGGACGCCAATTAATGCTGACGCTAACCCTCGGCACTTTTGCCATCGCGCTTAACCACCTGCTGCTGATCAGTGCTCTGGCATTGGCGACCTTTGTCGGCTGGCGGGTGGCCAAGCGCGGCGGCGATAACCCCGAGTCGGCCTTGTTCAGCCTGTTTCTGCTGGGCATGCTCGCGGCGCGAATTGCGTTTGTGCTGCTGTACTGGTCGCACTATCGCAATGACCTGTGGCAGATCATCGATTTGCGTGACGGTGGCTTCCTCGCCTGGCCGGGGGTGATCGTATTGTTGCTGGTCGCCCTGTATCGCGGCTGGCGGCGTCCCGGTCTGCGTCGCCCGTTGGGTTTTGGCGTGGCCAGCGGTGTGGCGTTCTGGCTGTTGGCGACGCTGTCGCTGAACATTTATGAACAAGGCACCCGACTGCCGGACATCTCCCTGCGCAATGCGGCCGGAGAAACCATCCAGCTCAGCGATTATCAGGGCGGCCCGCTGGTGATCAACTTGTGGGCGACCTGGTGCCCGCCATGCCGGCGCGAAATGCCAGTGCTGGAAAACGCCCAGCAGCAACGCCCGGACCTGACCTTCCTGTTCGTCAATCAGGCCGAAAGCATGCAAAGCGTGGCGACGTTTCTCGAAACTCAGGGCCTGAGCCTCAACAACGTGCTGTTCGACCGCAGTGGTCGGCTGGGTCAGGCCGTCGGCTCGATGGCATTGCCGACTACGCTGTTCTATAGCCCTGACGGTCGCCTGCTGACCAGCCACTTGGGCGAGCTGTCCAATGCCAGCCTGGCGCGCGCCCTGGAAAACTTTGACACCCCGACCCCGAATTCGAACCCGGCCACCGCACCGGCCACCTCTGCAAGGAAACTGCCATGCCCCGCCTCCGCCACCTGCTGACGCTGACTCTGGGCAGCGCCCTGCTGCACTTGCCGTCGGTGCAGGCTGCTGAAGAGTTGCCTGCGGCGATCAAACAGATCGAAGCCAAAGGCGCGAAAATCGTCGGCCAGTTCGACGCCCCCGATGGCTTGCGCGGCTATGCGGCGCAGTATCAGAACCGCGGCATGGCGATGTACCTGACCCCGGACGGCAAACACGTGTTGCTCGGTAATCTGTACGACGCCGATGGCAAAGACCTGAGCAGCGAGCCCCTGCAAAAACTGGTCTACGCGCCGATGGCCAAGGAAGTCTGGGCCAAGTTCGAGGCGAGCAACTGGATTCAGGACGGCAACAAGGATGCACCGCGCACGGTGTACCTGTTCAGCGATCCGAACTGCCCTTACTGCAACATGTTCTGGGAACAGGCGCGGCCATGGGTCAAGGCCGGCAAGGTGCAACTGCGGCACATCATGGTCGGAATTATCCGTGAAGACAGCCCTGGCAAATCGGCGGCGCTGCTCGCCGCAAAAGATCCGGCCAAGGCGCTGGAAGATCACGAAAAGGCTGGCAAGGGCAGTTCGCTCAAAGCCTTGAAAGACATTCCGGTGGCCGTGCAGAGCAAATTGGCGGCGAACATGCAGTTGATGGAAGACCTGGATTTGCAGGCCACTCCGGCGATTTTCTATATGGATGACAAGGGCGAACTGCAACAGCAGCAAGGGGCGCCTTCGCCGGACAAGTTGGTGAAGATTCTCGGACCGAAATAATTCCGGGGTTGTTGGCGCCTGAAATGACGCCTTCGCGAGCAGGCTCGCTCCCACAGGGATTCTGTGTCGATCACAAATCCTGTGGGAGCGAGCTTGTCTCCGGGCGGCGTTCCGACGAAGAACGTTGACTCGGTCTAACGGTTGCGTTCAGACAAAAAAGTAAACAACGCCTCGGTGACAAACTGCGGATTTTCCAGATTGGAGATATGCCCCGCTTCCGGCACCAACACCCAAGGGCAACCGATCAGCTCGGCCATTTCCTGGGCTTCCGACGGTGGTCTCGGCTTGTCTTGATCGCCACACAGCACCAGCGTGGACGCTGCATTCAATTCGCCCAGCCGTGACAACAAGTCATCCCGGCCAAAGGTGATACGCCCCATCGGTACGATGCTTTCACGCAGTCGATCCGACGAATACGCCGCCAGTTTCGCGCGAAAATCCTGATACAGTGCCGACTGCGGATCGATCCCCGGACGGAAGAAAATCGGCACGACGATATCCAGTAATTGCTCGGAGATTTCGCCGGTTTCTTCGATCTGTTTGAACAGCGAGAAGTAGTACTGACGGGTGGGTTCAGGTTCGACGCCAACGTAGGTGTCCATCAATACCAGACCATTGATCCGCTGCGGTGCCGACAGTGCCAGACGCACACCCCACATGCCGCCAACCGACAGCCCGACCAGCGTGACGCGGTCGATATCCAAATGATCGAGCAAGGCCTGCGCCTGACGGGCGATGTCGTCCAGGGATGTCGTGCCCCCAGGTAACCGTCCTGACTGGCCATGACCCCACAGATCCAGTGCAATCACTCGATAGTGCTGCGACAGCGCGGCGATCTGCGGCGCCCACATGGCCTGATCCCACAGATAACTGCCGGCCAGCAAAACCGCCGGACCGGTGCCTTGATCAATGTAATGCAGCGCTTGTCCGTCAACCGTGAAAAAAGGCATCGATCACCCCCGCGACAAAAAAAGAGAACCGGCAGACTGAGCTGCCGGTTCTTTATCGTCAACCTTGGAAATGTAGGCGACTGTACCGCCGCCATACGCGAGCGAGCTCGCTCCCACATTGGTTCTGCGTACGCAGTACTGAGTGTGGGAGCGAGCCTGCTCGCGAAAGCGCCAGTGCAGACACTAGAAAATCAAAGGCCCTCCAGCTCCGCCATCAGGTCATTCAACCGATCAACCTTCTCCTCGGTAATGTCACTCGCCGCCAGTCCATCAATGTATTCAGCCAGCTCCTCCACCGTGCTGCACTCGAACATCGCCCGCAGCGGCACATCCCGTTGCAGGGTTTTCTGCACCCGGGAAGCAATCTGCGTGGCCAGCAATGAATGCCCGCCCAGTTCGAAGAAGTTGTCGCGCACACCGACCTGCTCGACCTTCAACACCTCGGCCCAAATGTCAGCCAGTGTCTGCTCAAGATCATTGCGCGGCGCCAGATAATCCTGGCTCTGCAACTGGCCGATCTCCAGCGCCGGCAAGGCTTTGCGATCCAGTTTGCCATTGGCATTGAGCGGCAGTTGATCGAGCCACAACCAGTGCAGCGGCACCATGTATTCCGGTAGTTCGGCGCGCAGACGTTGTTTGATCCGCTCCAGGCGTTCGTTCGGGTTCAGCGCAGTTTCAGCAGCGACGAGGTAGCCGACCAAGTGTTTGCCGTTAACGCCTTCCTGCACACCGACCGCACCATCGCGCACTTCCGGCTGTTCATGCAGACGCGCTTCGATTTCACCCAGCTCAATGCGGTAACCGCGAATCTTCACCTGATGGTCGACCCGGCCAACGTACTCCAACACGCCGTCACTGCGACGGCGCGCGAGGTCACCGGTGCGATACAGACGTTCGCCCGGCGCACCGAACGGGTTCGGCACAAACACCGGCGCAGTACGCAGCGGATCGCTGACATAACCACGACCGACGCCGGTCCCGGCAACACACAACTCACCCACCGCGCCCAGCGGCACCAGCTCCAGCGCGCCGTCGACCAGGTACAGCAAGTTGTTGTCGGTCGGCGTACCGATCGGCAAGTAACTGCCGCGCGTCGAGGCCATGTCGACTCGGAAGAACGCCACGTCGTCCGAGCACTCCGCCGGGCCATAGGCGTTGACCAAACCAATGTCCGGGTAACGCAGCAGCCATTGGTACGCCAGTTCCGGCGGCATTGCCTCACCGGTCGGCAGCATCCAGCGCAAGCCATCGAGGCTCAGGCGCTCCGAAGCGAGCATGCCCTGAATCAGCGACGGCACGCTCTCCAGCACGGTGATGCCCTGCGCTTGCACATGCACCAACAAACCTTGCGGATCGTGGGCGATGGTGTTCGGCACGATGTCCACCCGGGCACCGAACAGCGGTGCGGCAAGGAACTGCCAGACCGAAATATCGAAGCTTTGCGAAGCGGTCTGGGCGATCACGTCGGCATCGCTCAGATGCAGGTACGGTACCTTGCTCAATTGGTTGTTGAGCATGCCGCGCTGCTCGACCATCACGCCTTTCGGCAGGCCGGTCGAACCCGAGGTGTAGATCACGTAAGCGAGGTTGTCCGGGCCGCTGTAAATGCCCAGGTCCTGCGTCGATGTCGCTGCCGCTTGAATCGCTTCCCACACCAGCAACTTTGGACGATTGGCGCAGCTGAATTCATCCAGCAGGGTCTGCGCCTGTTCAACGCACGCCTGAGTGCAGACCAGCACCGGCGTGCGGCTCAGTTCGATGATGCGTTGCAGACGCTGACTCGGCAGGCCCGGATCCAGCGGCAGATAACCCGCGCCAGCCTTGAAGCTGCCGATGATCATGCCGAGCAGGTCGAGATTACGTTCGGCGAGCAATGCCACCGGTTGATCCATTTGCACACCAGCGGCGACCAGTGCATGGCCGAGACGGTTGGCGTTCTGATTCAGTTCGGCATAGCTCTGCTGCTGATCGAGGCAACTGGCAACGATACGTTGCGGATGCGCGGCAACCTGCGCTTCGAACAGCGCAACGTAGCTCTGCTCCAGCGGATAATCGTGGGCACTCTGGTTGCAGCCATGCAGCAGGAAGTCCTGTTCTTCACTGCCCAGCAGCGGCAGATCGGCCATGTCGCCGTGGAAGCCGTCGACCAGTGCAAGCAGCAGACGTTTGAACTCGCCAAGCATGCGCTCGATGGTCGATTCGTCGAAATAACGCTGGTCATACGACAGGTGCAGACCAAGGTCATCGCCCGGGTAGCACACCGCCGTCAACGGGAAGTTGGTGTGCGTACGGCCCGAGTCCGAGGTCGCGTTGAGGCTCTGCGCACGGTCGAGTACCGAGACTTCCACCGGGGCATTCTCGAAAACGAACAGGCTGTCGAACAGCGGCTGGCCTTTCGGTAATTCGCTTTGTTCCTGGATGTTCACCAGCGGCAGGTATTCGTACTCGCGCAGTTGCATGTTGCTGTCGAGCAGACCACTAAGCCACTGACGCACGCTGCTGCGCTGATCGTCCTCAGGCATTTTCACCCGCAGCGCGATGCTGTTGATGAACAGGCCGACGGTGCGTTGCATTTCCGGCATGTCCACCGGGCGCCCGGCCACGGTCACGCCGAAGAGTACATCGCGATCGCCGCTCATACGGCGTAGCACCAGCGCCCACGCCGCTTGAGCGAAGGTGTTGATGGTCAATTGATGGGCCTGCGCCAGTTCGCGCAGACGCGCACCGTCCTCGACATTGAGGCGGGTGTAGCGGTCGCCGACGATCATGCCGCCGCTTTCACCGGCGTGTTCACGCAGGAACGGACGATCACTCGGAATCAGCGTGGTGCGTTCGAACCCGCGCAGATTCTGCTGCCACCAGTTCCGCGCTTCGGCGAGGCTTTGACGTTGCAGCCAGGCGATGTAATCGCGATAACGCGGCGGCACGGCGAGTTGCGCTTCGCGACCCTCACCGAGGGCCGAGTAGATTTCGAAGAAGTCGTTCATCAGCAGCGAACGGCACCAAGCATCGATGAGGATGTGGTGGTTGCTCATCATGAACCAGTAACGCGCCGCGCCGACCTTGATCAGACGCAGGTGGAACGGCGCCTGATTGAGCAGATCGAAACCGGCCTCGCGCTCGTTTTTCAGCAGCGCTTGCAGCTTCGGTTCCTGCTCGGTTTCGGCGATGGCGCTCCAGTCCAGATACTCGATCGGTGTGCGACCCGGCGTGTGAATCACTTGCAGCATGTCTTCGCCGACGTTCCAGCAGAACGACGCACGCAACGCTTCGTGGCGGGCGATCACCGCTTGCCAGGCCTGAGCGAAACGCTCGGCGTCGAGTTCGCTGTTGATACGGTAGCGATCCTGCATGTAGTACAGACCGGTGCCCGGTTCGAGCAAGGTGTGCAGCAACATGCCTTCCTGCATCGGCGTCAGCGGGTAGACATCTTCGATGTGCGCGGCGGGCACCGACAAGGCATCGAGTTGCGCCTGAGTCAGCCTGGCCAGCGGGAAGTCCGACGGCGTCAGACCACCGGCTTCGTCTTGCAGGCAATGGCCGATCAGGCTTTGCAGCTCGCCGAGGTAGGCATCGGCCAGATCGTTGATGGTCTGCGCCTCGTAACGCTCGGCGCTGAATGTCCAGCGCAACAGCAATTCACCGCCGTAAACCTGACTGTCGACGCTCAACTCGTTCGGCAACGGCGCCTGCGGATCGTGGGCGGCACCGACCGGTTCATCCAGCGGACGGAACAGCGCATCGCTGCCGAAGCTCTGGTCGAACTGGCCAAGGTAGTTGAAGGTGATCGGCGCCTGCGGCAGCGCGGCCATGCTGCGCTGACTGAGGTCATCGGCGAGATAACGCAGCACGCCATAACCCAAGCCTTTGTGCGGCACTGCGCGCAGTTGTTCCTTGATTGCCTTGATCGAAGCGCCCTGCCCGGCGGCCTCTTCGATGTTGTGCGGGGTCAGGCGTAATGGATAGGCGCTGGTGAACCAGCCGACGGTGCGGGTCAGGTCGATCTCGTCGAACAGGGTTTCGCGGCCGTGCCCTTCCAGTTGAATCAGCGCCGACGGCTGACCGCTCCAGCGGCACAGCACGCGGGCCAATGCCGTCAGCAGCAGGTCGTTGACCTGAGTGCGATAGGCGGCCGGCGCCTGTTGCAGCAGTTGTTGGGTGTGCTCGGCATCTAGACGCACGCTCACGGTTTGCGCGTGACGATTCTGCTGGCCGCCATGCGGGTTTTCGCAAGGCAGGTCGGCGTTCTGACCGGCCAGCTGGGTTTGCCACCAGTCGAGTTCTTCGCGCAGGGATTCGCTGCCAGCGTAGGCCTGCAAACGCGCCGTCCAGTCTTTGAAGGCACTGGTTTTCGCTGGCAGTTTTACTGCTTGTTCGGCGTCGAGTTGGCGATACACGGTTTGCAGGTCGTCGAGCAATACGCGCCACGACACGCCATCGACCACCAAGTGATGGATCGCGATAAACAGGCGTTGCTGGCCTTCAGGGCCGTCGACCAGCACAGCACGCACCAACGGGCCTTGCCCAAGGTCGAGGCTACGCTGGGCATCGGCGAACAGCGCTTCGCACTTGTCCATCGAGGTGACGCGCACTTGCCACAACACCGCCACATCGGAAACGGGTTGGTGCGTCGCCTGCCATTGGCCGCTGGCCTCGGTGAAGCGCAGACGCAGGGCATCATGCTGCTCGATCACTGCCAACAACGCCTGCTCCAGACGATGCGGTTCGAGGGTCAAGGTCGGTTCCAGCAGCAGCGCCTGATTCCAGTGCTGACGCTCAGGAATTTCAGTGTCGAAGAACCAGTGCTGAATCGGCGTCAGCGCCGATTCGCCAACCACCAACCCCTGCTCGGCCGTCACTTGTTCGGTGCGGCTGGCCACCGCGGCGAGTGTCTGCACAGTCTGATGCTGGAACAGATCACGCGGGCTGAAATGAATGCCCTGCTGCCGTGCGCGGCTGACCACTTGAATCGACAGAATCGAATCGCCGCCCAATTCAAAGAAGTTGTCGTTGAGGCCGACCTGTTCGACGTTGAGCACCTCGCACCAGATCTGCGCCAGGGTCTGCTCCAGTTCGTTGCTTGGCGCGACGTAGTCCTGACGATTCAAGTCAGGATCCGGCGCCGGCAAGGCGCGGCGGTCGAGTTTGCCGTTGGCGGTCAGCGGCATGCTCGCCAGCAGAATCAGGTGGGTCGGCACCATGTAATCCGGCAGTTGCGCCTTGAGGTGCGCCTTGAGAGCGTCGCGCAATTCAGCCTGTCTGGCTTCGTTTTGCTCGGCGACTTCAGTGACGAGGTAGCCGACCAATTGCTTGCCGCTCGGTGCATCCAGTGCCAGCACCACGGCTTCACGGATCGAATCGTGATCAAGCAGGCGCGTTTCGATTTCGCCCAGCTCGATACGGAAACCACGGATCTTCACCTGATGGTCGATGCGCCCCAGATACTCCACCAAACCATCGGCACGCTGGCGCACCAGGTCGCCGGTGCGATACATGCGCCCGCCATCAGTGGCAAACGGGTCAGCGACAAAACGTTCGGCGGTGATGCCCGGACGGTCGTGATAGGCCTGCGCCAGACCCGCGCCGCCGACGAACAATTCACCCGTCGCGCCTTGCGGCACCAGCGCCAGATCGGCGTCAAGAATGTACGCAACACGCGCGCCAATCACGCTGCCAATCGGCACGCTGCCGGCGCCCTCTTCCAGCACCTCCGGCGCCAGACTGGCCAGTGGCATGACCACGGTTTCCGTCGGGCCATAGGCGTTGAAGAACATCGCCGGTTTGAACGCTGCACGAATCCGTTGCAGGTGTTCACCGGTCAACGCTTCGCCGCCAGTGATGATCATCCGTACCGGGAGGATCTCGTTTTGCGTCGAGAGGAACTGCGCCAATTGGCTGCCGTAGCTCGGGGTGAAACCGAGTACGTTGATTTTGTGCGTGCGGATCAAGCCGCAGATTTCCTCCGCGTCCCACTGACCTTGCGCACGCAATACCACTTGCGCGCCACTGAGCAGCGGCACCAGCAGACGCTCGGTGGCGGCGTCGAAGTTGATTGAGTAGAAGTGCAGTTCGCAGTCGTCGGGGCGCATACCGAAACGCTCGATCACCGCTTGGCAGTGCATGGCGATTTCGCCGTGAGAGACCACCACGCCTTTCGGCTTGCCGGTCGAACCCGAGGTGTAAATCAGGTAGGCCTGATGTTGCGGCAGGCTGATAAACGGCAATTCAGTGGCCGGGTAATCGGCGAGTGCCGCGCTGTCCTCTTCCAAACACCAACGCGCCACGCTTGGCGGCAGATCGCCGAGGGCTTTGAACATGGCGCGATCACTGAGCAGCAGGCCGATGCGGCTGTCTTCGATCATGTAATGCAGACGGTCGAGCGGGTATTCCGGGTCCAGCGGCACATAGGCGCCGCCAGCCTTGAGAATCGCCAGCAGGCCGATGACCATTTCCAGCGAACGCTCCAGCGCCAGGCCTACGCGCACTTGCGGGCCGACGCCACGTTCACGCAAGGCCCAGGCCAAGCGATTGGCGCGGGCGTCGAGTTCGGCGTAGCTCAGAGTCTGCCCGGCGAAAGTCAGGGCAGGTGCGTCTTTGCGCGCCAGTGCCTGTTCGGCGAACAGGTGATGAATGCACTGGTCGAGACGATGCTCGCCCGGCTCGATGCCGAGATTGTCGAGCAGTTGCTGTTGCTCAGGCTGGTCGAGCAGTGGCAATTCGCTGAGGCGTTGTTGCGGATCGGCGATCAATGCTTCAAGCAAGTTGCGCCAATGCTTGGCCATGCGCGCGATGGTCGGCTCATCGAACAAATCGGTGCTGTAAGTCAGGCAGCAACCGAGGCGATGGTCGAGGTCGGTGACTTCCAGATTGAGGTCGAACTTGGTCGCCCGCGCATCGTTGGCCAGGTACTCGACGGTCATGCCGGCGAGCATGCGGCTCTGCTGGAATTCCCAGCGCTGCACGTTGCACATCACCTGGAACAGCGGGTTGTAAGCGGCGCTGCGCGGCGGTTGCAGGGCTTCAACCAGATGATCGAACGGCAGATCCTGATGCGACTGGCCTTCGATCACGGTGTGACGCACCTGCTCGAACAATTCGCCGACCGACATCATGCCGTCGAGCTGGCAACGCAGCACTTGGGTGTTGAGGAACGCACCGATCAGCCCTTCGCTTTCCGGGCGGATGCGGTTGGCCACTGGCGCGCCGATGCGCAGATCGGTCTGGCCGCTGTAGCGGTACAGCAATGTCGCGAGTGCGGCGGTCATGGTCATGAACAGGGTCAGACCGTTTTGCGCGTTGAACGCACGAACCCGCGCGGCGAGGTCATCGCTCAGGTCGAAACGGAACAGTTCGCCCTGATGGCTTTGCACCGGCGGACGCGGACGGTCGCCCGGCAATTCCAGCAGCGGATGTTCACGGCCGAGTTGCGCCGTCCAGTAGTCGAGTTGGCGCTGACGCTCGCCGGACTCCAGCCAGTTGCGCTGCCAGACGCTGTAGTCGAGGTACTGCACCGGCAGCGGCTCAAGCGGCGAATCACGGTCATCGACAAACGCTTCGTACAGCGCGCTGAGTTCGCGGGCGAAAATGTCCATCGCCCAGCCTTCGGTGACGATGTGGTGCAGAGTCAGGACAAAGTAATGCTCGTGCTCGGCAGTCTTGACCAAGCAGGCGCGCAGCAGCGGGCCGGTTTCCAGGTCGAACGGCAGATGCGCTTCTTCATCGGCCAGTTGCTGAACCTTTTGCTCACGCACGTCGGCGGCAAGTTTTGAGAAATCCTTCCAGCCCATGCGCACGCCGGTTTCGGCATGCACCTGCTGACGGGCGACGCCGTCGACGCTCGGGAACGTGGTGCGCAGGGTTTCGTGACGCAGGATCAACGCTTGCAACGCCGCCTCGAAACGCTCGACATGCAGGACGCCGCGCAGACGCGCCATGCCGCCGACGTTGTAGGCCGGGCTGTCCGGCTCCATCTGCCAGAGGAACCACATGCGCTGCTGCGAGTACGACAGCGGAATCGGTTGGCTGCGGTCGACCTTGTCGATCGGCGGCTGTTTATTGGTGCGGCCGCTGGCCTGGATCAGACGAATCTGCTCAGCGAAATCACCGAGTTCGCTGTGCTCGAACAACGCACGCAACGGCAACTCGACGTCGCAGGCCTGACGGGTGCGCGAGATGATTTGCGTGGCCAGCAACGAGTGACCGCCGAGGGCGAAGAAATCGTCGCGCAGGCCGACTTGCGCCAGACCGAGAACTTCGCGCCAGATCGCGGCGATTTGCTGTTCCAGTTCAGTCACCGGTTCGACGTGTTCGCGTATTTGCCACTGCGGCTCGGGCAAGGCGCGACGGTCGAGTTTGCCGCTGGGGCTCAGGGGCATTTCATCCAGACGCATCAGTTGCGCCGGGACCATGTATTCCGGCAGCTCGGCCGCCAGTGCACTTTTCAGGCGAGTGATTTGCTCGTCTGCATTTTCGCTCGTATCGGTCGCGGTGAAGTAGCCGATCAGCTGCGCGCCGGCAGCCGTTTCACGTACCAGCACCACTGCTTGCGCGACGCCGTCCTGGGCGAGCAGACGTGCTTCGATTTCTTCCGGCTCGACGCGGAAGCCGCGCAGTTTGACCTGCTGATCGAGGCGGCCGAGGTATTCGATGACGCCATCAGCGGTCCAGCGTGCGCAGTCGCCAGTGCGGTACAACCGTGCGCCCTGCTCGCCCAGCGGATCGACCACAAAGCGTTCAGCGGTTAACGATGGCCGACCGAGGTAACCGCGAGCCAGACCGATGCCACTGACGCACAGTTCACCCGGCACACCGGCCGGCACTGGATTGAGATCGGCGTCGAGTACGCGGCAAATCACGTTGCCCAGCGGACGACCAATCGGCGAGCGCTCGCCATCGGCGGTGGTGCAGTGCCAATGGGTGACGTTGATCGCGGTTTCGGTCGGGCCGTAACGGTTGTGCAGTTGCACCGCTGGCAGTTGCGCGAGGACGCGGTTGCGCAGTTCAGCGGGCAGCGCTTCACCACCGGAGAATACCCGGCGCAGGCTGGTGCATTCGGCGCTCAGCGGTTCATCGATGAACAGCGCCAGCAGCGGCGGTACGAAGTGCAGCGTGGTCACGCCATACTCCTGAACGAGTTGCGCGATGCGATGCGGATCGCGGTGTTCACCCGGGCCGGCGATCAACAGGCGTGCGCCAGTGATCAACGGCCAGAAGCATTCCCACACCGACACGTCGAAACTGATTGGGGCCTTTTGCATCAGCACATCGGTTTCATTGAGGGCGTACGCGTTCTGCATCCATTGCAGGCGTTCGGCCAAAGCGGCGTGAGTGTTGCCGACGCCTTTCGGCTGGCCAGTGGAACCCGAGGTGTAAATCACGTAGGCGAGGTTGTCGCCGTGCAGGTGCAGACCCGGCGCCTGGCTCGGCCAGTTTTCCAGGTGTAAGGCGTCCATGGCGATGACACTGACGCCGTCGCTGGCCGGCAAACGGTCGAGCAATTCGGTCTGGGTCAGCAGCAGTTCGACGCCGCTGTCGCTAAGCATGTACGCCAGACGATCCGCCGGGTAGTCCGGGTCCAGTGGCACGTAAGCACCGCCGGCCTTGATGATCGCCAGCAGGCCGATCAACAGTTGTGGCGAACGTTCGGCGGCGATGGCCACGCAGACATCCGGGCCGACGCCTTTGTCACGCAGGTAATGCGCGAGGCGGTTGGCCTGGGTGTGAAGTTCGGCGAAGTCGAGGCTGCCACCGTCCCACACCAGCGCGGTGCGTTCCGGCGTTTGCCGCGCCTGTTCGTTGAGCAATTCCGGCAGCCATTGTTGCGCCGGAGTGCATGGCGCAACGCCCCAGTGTTTTTGCTGATCGTGTTCAGTGGCGGTCAGCAGCTGCAGATCACCGATGGCTTGCTCCGGGCGTTCGCAGACTTCGCGCAACAGATTGCTGAAGTGCTCGGCCAGACGCTCGATGGTCGCGGCGTCGAACAGTTCGCTAGCGTAGTCGAACGACAGGGTCAGACGCCCGTTACGGTCTTCTTCGCTATGCAGTTGCAGGTCGAACTTGGCTTCGCGACTGTGCCACGGCAGTTCTTCAGCGAGCAGGCCCGGCAGGCGTTTGAGCGCACTCAGGTCGCGTTGCTGGTGGTTGAACATGACCTGGAACAAACCTTGTTCGCGGGCCTGCGGGAACGCTTCGAGGAGTTGTTCGAACGGCAGATCCTGATTTGCTTGTGCACCCAGTGCGGCTTCGCGGGTTTGGGTCAGCAGCTCAACGAATGACAGGCGCGAATCGATTTCAGCGCGCAGTACTTGGGTGTTGATGAAGAAGCCGATCAGGCCCTGGGTTTCCAGGCGCGGACGGTTGGCGTTCGGTACGCCGATGCGGATGTCGCGCTGACCACTGTAGCGATGCAGCAGGCTCTGGAATGCCGAGAGCAGCAGCATGAACGGCGTCGATTGATGCGCTTGCGCCGTGTTGCGGATCGCATCGCTGAGGCTGGCGCCAAGACGCACGGTATGGCGTGCGGCGCTATGAATTTGCTTGGCCGACCGTGGGTAATCGCTGGCCAGTTCCAGCGCCGGATGTTCGTCGCCCAACTGCGCTTTCCAGTACGCCAGTTGCCGCTCGCCCTCGCCTTGCGCCAGCCATTGACGCTGCCAGCTGCCGTAGTCGGCGTATTGGCTTGGCAGGGCTGCGAGGTTGGCGCTCGCACCTTGCGAAGCGGCGGCGTACAGGCGCGAGAATTCGTCGATCAATACGTTCAGCGACCAGCCATCGGCGATGATGTGGTGCAGCGTCACCAGCAGTTGGTGATCTTCGTCGTCGAGACGCACCAGCGTCACCCACAGCAGCGGGCCTTTTTCCAGGTCGAACTGAGTGCGTGCTTCGTCCTCGCGGATTTGCTGCGCGCGGGCTTCACGCTCATGCGCCGGCAGATCGCTGATGTCGATCAGTTGCAAATTGAATTCGGCGGCGGCATCGACTTGCTGCAGGGCCACGCCGTCGCGCTCGAAGAAGCGGGTGCGCAGGGATTCATGGCGCTCGATCAGTTGCTGGAAACTGGCGCGCAAGGCGTCTTCGTCCAGTTCGCCGCGCAAACGCAGGGCACCGGGAATGTTGTAGGCGCTGCTCTGCGGATCGAGTTGCCAGGTGATCCACAAACGGTTTTGTGCCAGCGATTGCGGCATCGGCTCGCTGCGCGACAGTGCGGTGATTGCGCCTTGGGCGCTGCCGCCGTCCTGCTGTTGTTGGGCCACGGCAGCGGCGAACGCGGACAGCGTCGGGGCTTCGAACAGCAGGCGCAGATTCAGCTCGAGAGCGAGCTCTTCGCGGACTCGGGCGATGACTTGCGTGGCGGCGATCGAGTTGCCGCCGAGCAGGAAGAAGTGGTCGTCGGCGTTGACCTGTTTGACGTTGAGTTGCTCGGCCCAGATTTTCGCGATCAGGGCTTCAAGTTCGGATGCGCTGGTGATTGCCTCTTGGCTTTCGGATGCCGTCGTCGGGAATACTGCGTAGCTGTCGAGGCTGCCATCGGCCAGACGATTGCGGCACGCCGAACGTTGCAACTTTCCGCTGGAGGTTTTCGGCAGCGCGCCCGGGTTGAGCAACACCACCACGCTTGGGGCTTCCTGATAAGCCTCGGCCACCGCTTGGCGTATGGCTTTGATCAACGCCTGCGGCGGCAGGATTTTCTGCACGCTGCGGCTTATTTCTGCCGCGATGCCGATGCCCTCCTCGCCATCCTGATTGACGGCGAACGCGGCGACGCGGCCCTTGCGCACCACTTCCACTTCGTTCTCGACAGTCTTCTCGATGTCCTGCGGATAGAGGTTGTGGCCGCGCACGATCAGCATGTCTTTCAGGCGACCGGTGATGAATAGCTCGCCTGCGCGCATGAAGCCCAAGTCACCGGTACGCAGCCAGGTGCGGCCGGCGTGCTGCACGAAAGTCTTGGCGCTGGCCTCGGGATTGCGCCAGTACCCGAGGGCGATGCTCGGGCCGGCGGCCCAGACTTCGCCGACGGCGTTATCGGCCAGTTCTGCGAGGGAGTTTGGTTCGACGATCAGCACCGCATGCTCGGGCTGGCTGATACCGCAACTCATGATCGGGCTGCCCTCGCCCGGCTCGGCACGGTTTTGTGCCAGCGCCTGATCGTCCACGCGCAGTGTCGGAATGCCGGTGCCGCGCGGGGTGCCGGCGACGAACAGCGTCGCTTCGGCCAGACCGTACGAGGCCATGAAACTGTCTGCGTTGAAACCGCTCGCCGCGAACTTTTCGGCGAAGCGTTCGAGGGTGTCGAGGCGGATCGGCTCGGAGCCGGAATAGGCCACGCGCCAGCGACTCAGGTCGAGGCGCTCCAGCGCCGATTCACTGACCCGTTCGCTGCACAAGCGATAGGCAAAGTCCGGTCCGCCGCTGATGGTGCCGCCGTACTCGCTGATCGCTTCCAGCCAGCGCAATGGCCGGCCAAGGAAATACGCGGGTGACATCAGGATGCACGGCACGCCGCTGAAAATCGGCTGTAGCAGACCACCGATCAAACCCATGTCGTGATACAGCGGCAGCCAACTGACGATCACATCGTCCGGGTTCACGTCGATGCCAAAACCGTGACGGATCAGCAGTTCGTTGGCGACCAGATTGCCGTGGCTGACCTGCACGCCTTTGGGCAGTGCGGTAGAACCGGAGGTGTATTGCAGGAAAGCGATGTGGTCTGGCGGCAGATTCGGCTCGACCCAGTTTTCGGCCAGCGTGCTGTCGAGGGTATCGACGCACAGCAGCGGTGGCGCGCCCTCGATCTGCTGCAAGGCATCGCGCAGGTCGGCGCTGGTCAGCAGCAGACGCGGTTCGGCGTCGGCGATGATCGACAGCAAACGCTCTTGGTGGTGCCTGCGCGCCGACTCCGGCGGATAGGCCGGCACCGCGATCACGCCGGCGTACAGGCAACCAAAAAACGCCGCAACGTAATCCGGGCCGCTCGGAAACAGCAACACCGCGCGGTCACCGAATCCAGTCTCGGCTTGCAGCGCGGCGGCAATGGTGCGCGCGCGCTCATCCAGCTCGCGATAACTGAGTACCACGGCTTGCTCTGGGTTTTCGGCAAGAAAACGCAGGGCCAGTCGATCCGGCGTCAGGGCCGCGCGGCGCTGGAGGGCTTGGACCAGGGTGCTGGGGAGTTCGAACGCGTCGGTCATGAGGTTTCCTGCCTGAATTCGGCTTGCTAGTGGAATCGGGTTGCTGCGTCACGCCCCTCGAAGGGCATGCAGGGCGCGGTCTGTGCCGACCGCGCAAGGCTACGGAATGCTGTCTGGCCGGGCATGTGCGCCCGGAACCATTCACCAATGAGAACGGATGACGTCTTGAAATAATTAGTCGGCAGGCTGGATCGCCAATGGGGCTGGGGTGTGGCGGTGTGTCGCAGTTCTCACAACGCACCGATCTGGATCATTAATTCTTCTTCTCATTTGACAATCATTATCATTCAACATAATTTGTCGCTCGATGTGTAGGACGGCCCCGTCCCCCAGGCGTCCCACTAACCTATTTGGCAGCAAGGTGATTTCCATGACGGAACAAGTATCCACAAGCAGGTGCGATTCACCGCTACTTCAGGCATTCGTCGACAATCGACTGATTCTGGTCAAGATTGCAGCCCGCATTACCGGCTGCCGCTCGCGCGCCGAAGACGTGGTGCAGGATGCGTTTTTCCGACTGCAATCGGCGCCACCGATCACGTCGTCGATCAAGGCTCAACTGAGTTATCTGTTCCAGATCGTGCGCAACCTCGCCATCGATCACTACCGTAAACAGGCGCTGGAACAGAAGTATTCCGGCCCTGAAGAGGAAGGGCTGAATGTGGTCATCCAGGGTGCCTCGCCGGAAACCTCGCACATCAATTTCTCGACCCTGGAACACATCGCCGACGCACTGACCGAGCTGCCCAGCCGCACCCGTTACGCGTTCGAGATGTACCGTCTGCACGGCGTGCCGCAGAAGGACATCGCCAAGGAGCTGGGCGTTTCGCCGACCCTGGTCAACTTCATGATTCGTGACGCACTGGTGCACTGCCGCAAGGTGTCGGGCAGTCGTCGGGATGCGGTGATTGCGGGTCGTCGTTAAGATCTGAATTCGGCGTCAAGCCATTCGCGAGCAGGCTCGCTTCCACATGAAGTTTGTGATTTCCACAAATCTCATGTGGGAGCGAGCCTGCTCGCGAAGGCGGCCTCAGGATCACAGAAATCCTGAAGCCAGATCATCAGGCCAGCTTGCACCGATCAAAAAACCGCTCACGCCCCAGAATCATCAACGCCGCGCGCTTGTGCGGGAAGTCGAATTCCTTCTCGCAGTGGAAGCACTGATTCTGCATGTGGCCGATCATCTTCGCGTTGTCGGCACGCGGCTCAGCGACCACGTGCTGTGTGCGCGGATCATCCAGAAACAGGTAATGCACCAGCGCCGATAACCAGCTCGCCACTTTGTGCGGCCCGCGGTGATCCTCTTCGCCGACCAGCATGTGAATCCCACGGTCGTAATTATCGGCATCGTAGAACGGCGCGATGCGATCTTCCTTAGCCCAATAGGCTTCGAAATAGGCAAACGGCTGATCATCGAAACAACCGATCAGCGTCAGCGTGTGCGGATCGGCATCGAGTTTGCTCAGGTACTCGCGGTGCTTCTCGATACTGCCCTCTTCCTGCCAGAAACTGGCGACACGCGGGCTGTTCTGCCAACGGTTGAAGCGCGGCAAGTCTTCTTCGATCTCGACGGTGCGCAGGGAAATCCACGCACCAAGACGCGCATCGAAACGCCGATACACCTCACCCCGTGGCTTCACCGGTCGTAGCGGATGGCGCTTGCCCTGGCTGATGACCATTTGCTGCGGATAGCTGCCGGTCAGCGATGTGCCGAGCCACGGTTGCGGCAACTGCCAGAACAACGTGCGCTCGCAGCGATATTCGCCTGCCACCTCGGTGCTCACCAGCAAGCCACTGAGCAGGGCTTCGGTCGGAGGCTGATCGAGTTGCCAGGTCAATTGCTGGCACGCCGGATCCCGCGCGAACAGCCAGTAACAGGCCGCCCACAGCGCCTGCCCGGGCGGCAACGCAAAGCGCTCATCGATCTGGATCGGCCCCTTGGCCTGCCGATCAAGGCGCAAGCGAATCAGCGGTTGTCCGTCCAGACTCAGGCTCAGACGGCTTTCAGTGGCATCAGCGATCAGTTGACTGCCCGAAGGCAAAGCCAGGGCAGTCAGGTCATTCAGATTGGACATGGGTCGGGCTCACGATAATCGTCGACAGTTCAACGATGTGACGTGAGCCGAAAGGGGAAATTTAGGCTTTGGGGAAAATCAGTGCCTCAGCGATGAGGTATCGGCACCACCGCAATCTTGTATGGATCGAAAATTTTCAGCATCTCGCCATTGTCGCGCAACCCTTGCAGCAGTTTGCCAAACGCCTCCCCAGTGATCGGTGCGGTCGGGCGCAGGATCGCGTAATGGTGATAAACCTGATCGATGCGCTGCGACACCAGTAATTCACCGCGCACCTTCTCGTTACGCAGCAGGTAATCACTCAGGTACGAGCGGGTTACCAAGGCGATATCCGCACGCGAGCGCAGCACCATCAGCAGGTTACTGTCGTGGGAATAGGTCAGTGTGGCGTTGAAGTTCTGCGCAAGGAACTTGGGGTCGGCATTGAAGTTGGCGAATTCGTAGTGATAACCGCTGAACAGTGCCAGACGTTTACCGGTGAGATCGGCGAAATAGTTCTGCTGACGACCGTCTTCGCGTTGCGCGACGAAAATCTCCGCATCCTCAAGGCCCAGGTCGACATCCGTGTGGGGAATTTCCTTCCAGCCCCAATCGGGGTTCTCGAAAATGGCCATGTCGATCCGGCCCTGTTTGAAATCACCGAAACGCCGGGGAATCGAAGTCGGTACAAGGACGAACTGATAGTCGCTCTGCAAACGATTGAGGGCTTCGACCAACTGCGGCAGAAGACCCGTGTCGGCCCCGTTTTCCGGGCGAATGGTGTAGGGCGGAAAATGCGCCGCGCCGACCCGAACCAATTGCGCTGCCTGAGCGGGCAATACCCAGAATGCAGCCAGCGCTGCGAGCATCAAACCCGCGGCCGTCCGAATTGGCAAAGACTTCAAAACACCCCACTCCCCGAAAAAATACCGATCAATGCATTCAAGCTAGGCGGTTTCGCCCAGTTAGCCAGTTTCCCGGCCGGATAGAAAGTGCTTCAACGCGCTTCGAGGACCAGAATCAACGCCTCGTCGGCCAACTGATCAAGGCTCAAACTGCCGCCGGCACGGAACCATGTGGTCGTCCAGGACAGTGCGCCAGTGAGGAAACGTCGGGTAATAAATACATCGCCACGAATGAATCCGGCGTCTTTGGCTTCACCCAGCACCTGCAGCCAGATATCTTCGTAAACATCGCGCAGCGCCAGCACTTTGGCCTGGCCGTCTTCGGACAGCGAGCGCCACTCATAGACCAGCACCGCCATGGCTTCACCGCTGCCGCCCATGATCGACTGCAATTCGCAGCGGATCAGCGCCAGCACGCGCTCGCGCACATCCGCCGCGTCGGCCAGCGCCGCTCGCATCAGCGCGGTGTTGTAGCGGATGGTTTCCTCCATTACCGCACGGAGGATTTCATCCTTGCTTTTGAAGTGATGAAAAATGCTTCCCGACTGGATACCGACGGCGCCGGCCAGATCGCGCACCGTGGTGCGTTCGTAGCCTTTGTTGCGAAACAGGTGAGCCGCCACTTGCAGCAATTTGCCACGGGCGCTGTCGGGGTCGGTCAACTGGCCCTCGTCGACCAAATCGCGCATGACCCTCAGGGCTTTTTGCTCGTCCACCCGTTCTCTCCTACAGTCGATCAGTCTGTTGCCCCCTGAAACCGCAGGGTTGCGCGCAATTTAAGCCGCCCGCGACAACCAAGCAAGCGCTTGGGCAGAAGATAGTTTCAACTGTTTACAAACCAAGCGCTTGCTTGGTAGCCTCCAGACACTTCTGTCGCAGGTTGCTGAGTCGGAGATAAAAATGCCCACCACCGTCCGTATCGGATGTGCCAGTGCCTTCTGGGGTGACACGTCGACCGCCGCCGCCCAGCTTGTAGCCGGCGGACGCCTGGATTATCTGGTGTTCGATTACCTGGCCGAAATCACTATGTCGATCATGGCCGGCGCACGCATGAAGGATCCGCAGGCGGGGTTCGCCGGCGACTTCATCGAAGTGCTCACGCCCCTGTTGCCGCAGTTGGCCGAGCAGCGCATCCGCGTCATCAGTAACGCCGGCGGGGTCAACCCGCAAGCCTGTGCCGCCGCCCTGCAAGCCGCGTGCGACAAGGCCGGTATCGCGCTGAAAATCGCCGTGTTACTCGGCGATGACCTGCAACCACAATTCAAACAACTCAGCGGCATCACCGAGATGTTCAGCGGCGCCCCGCTGCCGCCGATGTGCGTCTCGACCAACGCCTACCTCGGCGCACCGGGCATCGTCGAAGCGCTGCGCCTGGGCGCTGACATCGTCATCACCGGTCGGGTGGTCGACAGCGCTGTGGTCAGCGCCGCGCTGGTGCACGAATTCGGCTGGTCATGGCACGACTACGACAAACTCGCCCAGGCTGCACTTGCCGGGCACATCATCGAATGCGGCGCGCAATGCACCGGTGGCAATTTCACCGATTGGCGCGAAGTGCCGGACTACGAGCACATCGGTTTTCCGATTGTTGAAGTCAGCGCCGACAGCCAGTTCATCGTCAGCAAACCCGAAGGCAGCGGCGGACTGGTCACACCGCTGACCGTCGGCGAGCAGATGCTGTATGAAATCGGCGATCCCCAAGGCTATCTGCTGCCCGACGTGGTCTGCGATTTCACTGAGGTCAAACTTCAGCAACAAGGCAAAAACGCGGTGCATGTGCACGGCGCCAAAGGCCTGCCACCCAGCGACAAATACAAGGTCAGCGCCACGTACCCGGACGGTTTTCGCTGCACCGCCAGTTGCCTGATCGCTGGCATCGATGCGGTGGAGAAAGCGCAGCGCGTCAGTCAGGCGATCATTGCCAAGACAGAGGAAATGTTCAGCCAGCGCGGCTGGCCGCCGTACACCGAGACCGATATCGAACTGCTCGGCAGCGAAGCCACTTACGGCCCCCACGGTCAGCGCCAGGACAGCCGTGAAGTGGTGATCAAACTCGCCGTGCGCCATCCGAGCAAACAGGCCCTGGTGCTGTTCTCCCGGGAAATCGCCCAGGCCGCCACCGGCATGGCACCGGGGCTGACCGGTATCGTCGGCGGGCGGCCAACCGTGTATCCGCTGATCCGCCTGTTCTCGTTTCTGATCGATAAAAGCGCCTGTACCTTGCAGATTGATCTGGCCGGCGTTCGCCATCCTTGTGCCCTGCCCTCATTGGCAGCGCTCGACAGCGAAGATTTGCCGATTGCCCGGCAACCGCCGAAACCTCAGGGTCGCGCCGATGCCAGTGTGGCGTTGGTGAAACTGGCCGTGGCGCGCTCCGGAGACAAAGGTAATCACAGCAACATCGGCGTGCTGCCGCGCAAGCCCGAATACCTGCCATGGATCGCCGAAGCGCTGACCCCGGCCGTCATCGTTGACTGGATGAGCCATGTGCTCGACCCGATCCACGGCCGGGTCGAGCGCTGGTATCTGCCCGGCACCCACAGCCTGAATTTTCTCTTGGAAAACGCTCTTGGCGGGGGTGGTGTGGCCAGTCTGCGCATCGATCCGCAAGGCAAAGCCTTCGCCCAGCAACTGTTGGAAATCCAGATCCCGGTGCCGCAGAGCATCGCCGAACAGCTCGACTAGAGGATGGTTTGCATGGCTTACGCGTCGATTTTCAACGCCGGTCTGTTCAGCGGTCAGACCATCATCGTGACTGGCGGCGGCAGCGGCATCGGTCGCTGCACCGCGCATGAACTGGCAGCCCTCGGTGCCCATGTGCTGCTGGTCGGGCGCAAACCGGAGAAACTGCAAAAGGTCGCCGCCGAAATCACCGAGGACGGTGGCCGTGCGCACTGGAAAGCCTGTGATATCCGCGATGAAGAAGCGGTCAAACAACTGGTCAGCGAACTGATCACTGAACACGGCCCGATCCATGGTCTGGTCAACAATGCCGGCGGCCAGTACCCGTCGCCATTGGCTTCGATCAATCAGAAGGGTTTCGAAACCGTACTGCGCACCAATCTGGTCGGCGGTTTCCTGATGGCGCGGGAAGTGTTCAACCAGTCGATGAGCAAGCACGGCGGCAACATCGTCAACATGCTCGCCGACATGTGGGGCGGCATGCCCGGCATGGGCCACTCGGGCGCGGCGCGTTCGGGCATGGACAACTTCACCAAGACCGCCGCGTTCGAATGGGGTTATGCCGGCGTGCGGGTCAACGCGGTGGCGCCGGGCTGGATCGCCTCCAGCGGCATGGACACTTACGAAGGCGCGTTCAAAGCGGTGATTCCGACATTGCGTGAACATGTGCCGCTCAAGCGCATCGGCACCGAATCGGAAGTCAGCGCGGCGATTGTATTTCTGCTTAGCCCGGCCGCTGCATTTATCAGTGGCAGCACGTTGAAAATCGATGGCGCGGCAAGTCTCGGCAGTCGGGCATGGCCGCTGCACAAGGCGACGCACAGCGAATCGTTCAACGGTTTCCACCGGGCGTACTTGCCAGATGTCCTCAAGGACAAGGAGTAAGCCATGCCGCAGATCCAGTCCCAACTTGATCCGCACAGCGAGGCTTTCGCGCGCAACCGTGCGGCGATGCTCACGGCCATCGAGCAAGTGCAACAGCTCGAACAAAACCTGCTGAATAAAGCAGCCGAAGCGAAGGAGAAGTTCGACAAGCGCGGGCAATTGCTACCGCGCGAACGCCTGAACCTGCTGCTGGATCCCGGTGCGCCATTTCTCGAACTGGCCAGCCTCGCCGGCTACAAATTGCATGACGACAAGGACGGCAGCTCAGCCGGTGGCGGGCTGATCGCGGGGATCGGTTATGTCTGCGGCATCCGCGCGATGGTCGTGGCGAACAACAGCGCGATCAAGGGCGGCACCATCTCGCCGAGCGGCCTGAAAAAATCCCTGCGCCTGCAACAGATCGCTCAGGAAAACAAACTACCGGTGATCACCCTCGCCGAAAGTGGCGGCGCCAACCTCAACTACGCCGCCGAGATTTTCGTCGAAGGTGCGCGCAGTTTTGCCAATCAGGCGCGAATGTCCGCCATGGGTTTGCCACAGATCACCGTGGTGCACGGCTCGGCCACGGCGGGCGGCGCTTATCAGCCGGGGCTGTCGGATTACGTGGTGGTGGTGCGCGGCAAGGCCAAGCTGTTTCTCGCCGGTCCCCCGCTGCTCAAAGCCGCCACCGGCGAAGTCGCCACCGATGAAGAATTGGGCGGCGCGGAGATGCATGCGCAGGTTGCTGGCACGGCGGAATACCTCGCGGAAAACGATGCCGATGGCGTGCGCCAGGTTCGTGAAATCCTCCGCATGCTGCCCTGGAACGAGCAATTGCCGTGGCTGCCGGAGCCGCAATACAAAGAGCCGCTCTACCCCATCGACGAATTGCTCGGGCTGATCCCCGATGATCCGAAAAAGCCTTACGACGTGCGCGAAATCATCGCGCGCATTGCCGACGAATCGAACTTCGTCGAATTCAAAGGCGAGTTCGATCAGCAGACCATTTGCGGCCAATTGAAGATTCAGGGCCGCGCCTGTGGGTTCATCGGCAACAACGGCCCGATCACGCCGAACGGGGCAAGCAAAGCGGCGCAGTTCATTCAACTGTGCGATCAGAGCCAGACGCCGCTACTGTTTTTCCACAACACCACCGGTTTCATGGTCGGCACCGAATCGGAACAGCAAGGTGTGATCAAACACGGCTCGAAACTGATTCAGGCGGTGGCCAATGCGCGGGTGCCGAAACTGACGATCGTGGTCGGCGGTTCGTACGGCGCCGGCAACTATGCGATGTGCGGACGTGGCCTCGATCCACGCTTCATTTTCGCTTGGCCAAACAGCCGTACGGCGGTGATGGGCGGCGCGCAGGCCGGCAAAGTCTTGCGCATCGTCACCGAAGCCAAACAGCTCAAGGACGGTTTGACACCGGACCCGAAAATGCTCGACATGCTCGAACAGGTCACCGCGCAGAAACTCGACAGCCAGTCCACTGCTCTTTATGGCAGCGCCAACCTGTGGGACGACGGGCTGATCGACCCCCGTGACACCCGCACCCTGCTCGGCTATTTGCTCGATATCTGCCACGAAGCCGACATTCGCACGTTGCAACCCAACAGCTTCGGCGTCAGCCGGTTCTGACCGCCACGGATTCTACGGAGAACAAGAACAATGATCTTCACCCCGGAACACGAAGCCCTGCGCCGTACCGTCCGCCAGTTCGTCGAGCACGAAATCAACCCGCACGTCGATGAATGGGAAAAGGCCGGACGCTTTCCCATCCACGAGATCTTCCGCAAGGCCGGCGACCTCGGTTTGCTCGGCATTTCGAAACCGGAAAAATTCGGCGGCATGGGCCTCGATTACAGCTATTCGATTGTCGCCGCCGAAGAGTTCGGCACCATCCATTGCGGCGGCATTCCGATGTCGATCGGCGTACAGACCGACATGTGCACGCCAGCCCTCGCCCGCTTCGGCTCCGATGAACTGCGCGAAGAATTCCTGCGCCCGGCAATCAGCGGCGAACAAGTCGGCTGCATCGGCGTCTCCGAGGTCGGCGCCGGCTCCGACGTCGCCGGGCTGAAAACCACCGCGCGCAAGGACGGTGACGACTACGTGATCAACGGCAGCAAGATGTGGATTACCAACTCGCCGAGTGCCGATTTCATCTGCCTGCTGGCCAATACTTCGGACGACAAGCCACACATCAACAAGTCGCTGATCATGGTGCCGATGAACACGCCGGGGATCAGCCTCAGTTCGCACCTGGACAAACTCGGCATGCGCAGTTCGGAAACCGCCCAGGTGTTTTTCGACAACGTGCGCGTGCCGCAGCGCAACCGCGTCGGCCACGAAGGCGCCGGGTTCATGATGCAAATGCTGCAGTTTCAGGAAGAGCGTTTGTTCGGCGCGGCGAACATGATCAAAGGCCTGGAATATTGCGTCGACAGCACCATCGAGTACTGCAAGGAGCGCAAGACCTTCGGCAATCCCCTGATCGACAATCAAGTGATCCATTTCCGCCTCGCCGAATTGCAGACCGAAATCGAATGCCTGCGCGCGCTGGTCTATCAGGCCACCGAGCAGTACGTGAAAGGCCAGGACGTTACGCGTCTGGCGTCGATGGCCAAGCTCAAGGCCGGACGCCTGGGTCGCGAAGTCAGCGACAGTTGCCTGCAATATTGGGGCGGCATGGGCTTCATGTGGGACAACCCGGTGGCCCGCGCCTATCGCGATGTGCGGCTGGTGTCGATTGGCGGCGGCGCCGATGAAATCATGCTGGGGATCATCTGCAAACTGATGGGCATTCTGCCGGGGAAAAAGAAATGAGCAGCCTGCCGGATTGCCAGACGCTGTTGCTGGAACTGCATGGCGGCGTGCTGCACATCACCCTCAACCGCCCGGACAGTCGCAATGCAATGAGCCTGCAGATGGTCGACGAATTACGCGCCGTGTTGAGCGCAGTTCGAGATGACCGATCAGTTCGAGCCTTGGTGCTCAGCGGTGCCGGCGGCCATTTCTGTGCCGGTGGCGATATCAAGGACATGGGCAGCGCGCGCGCTCAAGGCGCTGATGCTTACCGTGACTTGAATCGCGTCTTCGGGACTCTGCTGGAAGAAGCGCAGCACGCACCGCAAGTGCTGATCACGGTGCTGCAGGGCGCGGTGCTCGGCGGTGGTTTCGGTCTGGCCTGTGTCAGCGATATCGCCATTGCCGATCATCAGGCGCAATTCGGCCTGCCGGAAACCAGTCTTGGCTTGCTGCCGGCGCAGATCGCGCCGTTTGTGGTACAGCGCATTGGCCTGACCGAAACCCGTCGCTTGGCACTGACCGCCGCACGTTTTGACGGACATCAGGCGCGGCGTCTGGGGCTGGTGCATTTTGTCGAGCAGGATGCGCAGGCGCTGGCTGAGCGTTTGGATGAGGTGTTGCAGCATGTGCTGTGCTGCGCGCCGGAGGCGAATGCGATGACCAAGAAATTGTTGCTGGCCAGTGCCGGGCAGCCTTCGACTGAATTGCTGGATGAGGCGGCGCAGTGGTTTAGCGAGGCGGTGACTGGCGACGAAGGTGTGGAAGGAACCATGGCTTTCATGCAGAAACGTAAACCTCGATGGGCCTCTTAAAAGCTTCGCGAGCAAGCTCGCTCCCACATTGGATCTTGATCGCTCATAAATCCCCTGTGGGAGCGAGCTTGCTCGCGAAGAGGTCAGCACCTGCGACGCAACCTCCGAGGAAATAGCCCATGCCCGCCATTCACAGAATCCTGATCGCCAACCGCGGTGAAATCGCCTGCCGCATCCAGCGCACCGCCCAAGCCTTGGGCTACCGTACCGTCGCCGTTTTCAGCGATGCCGACGCCGAGGCCTTGCACGTCAAAATGGCCGATCAAGCCGTACGCATTGGCCCCGCCCCGGTGCAGCAGTCGTATTTGAACATCCCGGCCATCCTCGACGCCGCCCGCCGCAGCGGTGCTGACGCCATCCACCCCGGCTACGGCTTTCTTTCGGAAAACGCCGAATTCGCCCGCGCCTGCGAACAGGCCGGGCTGATCTTCATCGGCCCTAGCGTAGAAGCTATCGAATTGATGGGCAGCAAACGCCAATCAAAAATCGCCATGCTCGAAGCCGGTGTGCCGTGCATCGCTGGTTATCAAGGTGCCGAACAGGACGACGCCACCCTGCTGCGTGAAGCCGAACGCATTGGCTATCCGCTGATGATCAAGGCCAGTGCTGGCGGCGGCGGGCGCGGCATGCGTCTGCTGCACAACGCCGCCGATTTGCCCGCGCAACTGCGCACCGCGCGCTCCGAAGCACTGAACGGTTTCGGCAGCGACGAGTTGATCCTTGAACAGGCGCTGATCGAACCACGGCACGTCGAAGTGCAACTGTTTGGCGATCAGCACGGTAACCTGATCTATCTCGGCGAACGTGACTGTTCGATCCAGCGTCGCCATCAGAAAGTCATCGAGGAAGCGCCTTGTCCGGTGATGACCGCCGAGTTGCGCCAGGCCATGGGTGAAGCGGCATTGAAAGCCGGGCGCGCAGTGAACTATGTCGGCGCCGGCACCGTTGAGTTTTTGCTCGATGCACGCGGGCAGTTCTACTTTCTGGAAATGAACACGCGCCTGCAAGTCGAGCATCCGGTGACTGAGTTGATCACCGGGCTGGATCTGGTCGCGTGGCAATTGCGGGTCGCCGAGGGGCAGCCGTTGCCGCTGACCCAGGATCAGGTTCAACTCAACGGGCATGCCATGGAAGTACGGCTTTACGCCGAAGACCCTGCGCAAGACTTCCTCCCGCAAACCGGTCGGGTAGAAGTCTGGGAGCCGGCGCTGCAACACGGTTCGCGAATCGATCATGGCTTGCTTGAAGGGCAATCGGTGAGCCCGTTCTATGACCCGATGCTCGGCAAACTGATCGCCCATGGCGCCAGCCGTGAAGAGGCCCGGCGCAAACTGCTGCGCGCGGTACAGGACACGGTGTTGCTCGGCGTGCAAAGCAATCAGCGTCTGTTGGTCAGCCTGCTGCAACATCCGCAGTTCATCAGCGGCGAATTCAGCACCGGGTTTATCGCGCAGCACTTCAGCGCTAACCCGAGCCTGCAACGCTATACTCCGGGCGCCGAGGAACTGGCTATCGCCGCTGTGCTGTTCTATCAGACCAGCGCCAAAAAACATTGCACACCGCTGAGCGGCTGGCGCAACAACGCCAGTGTCCCGCTGCATTATCGCCTCGGGCTTGATGATCAGACCTGGACGGTGCAACTGCTCGCTCACGCGCAAGGCGCCTTCACCGTACAGGTAGCCGAACGCACGCTTGAGTTAAAACTCATCGACCAGAACACGCAGTCGCTGACACTGGAAATCGACGGTTTGCGCCAGCGGCACGCCTATCGACTTGATAGCGGGCACATCTGGCTGTTCGCTCATCACGGCAGTCTGTGCCTGGAGGATCGAACTCACGCGGTGATCGACAGTCAGACCAGCGTCAGCTCCGGCACCCTGAAAGCGCCGATGGACGGTGCCATCGTCGACGTTCTCGTCAGCGAAGGCAGCTCGGTCAGCAAAGGTCAGCTGCTGGTGGTACTGGAGGCAATGAAAATGGAGCACCCGCTCAAGGCCGGCATCGACGGCGTACTCAAGCGGGTGCAGGTCAAGGTCGGCGATCAGGTAAAAAATCGTCAGGTTCTGTTGCAGGTCGAGTAGTCGCCCACACACCCATGCGGGTTTTGACTACGCTCTGAGTTATCAGAACGCGGAAATCAGGAAGCCTGCGATGCCTCACTGGCTGGTCATAGATCTGGAAGCCACCACCGATGAGGGTGGCTGGCCGGTCACCGAAATGGAAATTATCGAGATCGGCGCCACCCTGGTCGATCGCGCCGGACGCGAGCAGGATCACTTCCAGCGTTTCGTCAAACCGACGCGGCGGCCGTTGCTGACGCCATTTTGTCGTGAACTGACGCACATCACCCAGGCCAATATCGACTCGGCGCAGCCGTTGAACGAAGTCTGGCCGGCATTCGAACGCTGGCTCGCGCAACATCAGACCCGCCTCGAAGGCTGGGCCAGTTGGGGTGACTACGACCGCAAGCAATTGCTCCAGGAATGGCAACGCCTGCAGATCGACAGCGGCTTGAGCCATGTACCGCACATGAATCTCAAACAACGTTTCGCCAAGGCCCGACGCCTGGAGCGACCGTTAGGTCTCAACGGCGCGCTGCAACTGGCTGGCATGCAGTTCAGCGGCCAGCAGCATCGGGCGCTGGAGGATGCGCGCAACACCGCGCGGTTGTTGCCGCTGGTCTTGCCACTCTAGGGTCAAGTCGAGAATTCACTGGACAGACGCCGGGCAGGTGACGGCGCGAAAAGCCTTGTGCATACTGGCCGCCTCCAATTTTTAGCCCTTTTCGAGGAATCGCCCATGTTTAAAGTCAACGAGTACTTCGACGGCACCGTCAAGTCGATCGCCTTTGGCACCGCTGAAGGTCCGGCGACCATCGGCGTCATGGCCCCGGGCGAATACGAATTCGGCACTGCTCAGCGTGAAATCATGCACGTGGTTTCCGGCGCTCTGACGGTCAAACTGCCCGACAGCAGCGACTGGGAAACCTTCGCCGCCGGCAGCCAGTTCAACGTCCCGGCCAACAGCAAGTTCCAGCTGAAGGTTGCCGTCGACACCGCTTACCTGTGCGAGTACCGCGGCTAAAGCAACGGCTTCACTGCACCAATAAAAATGCCCGTGTCCAAGGACACGGGCATTTTTCGTTGTGGTGACGGCTTACTCGAGAATCTCCACCGGCATGCCGACTTCGAGTCGACCATTGCTGTCATTCACCAGATTCTGGCCAAACATCGCGCCATCGGCTTGAGCACGATATTTCTGCAAGGTTGCCAGCGGCTCGCGATCGGCACTGCGCTCACCGGTTTGCGGGTCAATCGTGGTAAGGATGCAGCGCGAGCAGGGCTTGACCACGCGGAATTCGACATCGCCGATGCGAATGCGCTTCCAGCTGTCTTCGGCATAGGCAGCACTGCCTTCAATCACCAGATTCGGCCGAAAACGCAGCATTTCCAGCGGACGACCGACTCTGTCCGAAAGATCCTGCCGGGAGGCTTCGCCGATCAGCAGCAGGGGAAATCCGTCGGCGAATGCGACCTGATCATCATCGTTGCCATAGCCCGCTTGCGTGGTGCGGGCGCGATCCAGCGGCACCTGCACCAGACGGGTCGGTTTGCCGATGAAATCGCTGACCCAGCGCGCCGCCTCATCACCGGCATCCGGCACACGCAGGGTGTCACGCCAGATCGTCACGCCGCGCAGTTCGGCGTCGTTGCCCGGCAAGGCGATGTCGATGGAAGACTGTTGCGGTGCGCTCAGAGTCAGCCCGCCCTGCGCATTCCACAGCGCCGACAATTGACTCATCTTCGCTTCGGCGCGCTGGGTCAGGAAGCGGCCGCTGGCTTCGTCCACGAGCATCCAGCGTCGATCGCCATCAAGCCCCAGCTTGTCGAGGTCGACGCTTTGCAGCACATCGACCTTGCCGGATTTCAACGGGTAACGATAAAGCGCGCTCAGACGCAGCATGGCCAGCTCCCTGGAGGATAAAAACGCCACCCTATACGAGCTTGATCAGGAATCAAAGAGCAATAGTTGTGGGAGTGAGCCTGCTCACGATAGCGGTGTGTCAGGTAGTGATTCGGGGCTGACACACCGCTATCGCGAGCAGGCTCACTCCTACAATGGGTGTGTGATCAAGCCGGGACTTCGTCCAGCATCAAGCGCTGGCGCACGACGTCGACCAGTTTGTCCGGCTGAAACTTGGAAAGGAAGTTGTCGCAGCCGACCTTCTTCACCATCGAGTCGTTGAAACTGCCGGACAGCGAGGTGTGCAACACCACGTACAAACCACGCAAACGCGGGTCGTTGCGAATTTCGGTGGTCAGGCGATAGCCGTCCATTTCCGGCATTTCCGCATCGGTGAAGATCATCAGCAGCTTGTCGGTCATGTTCACGCCGGTATCAGCCCAGGCCTTGAGCATGTTCAGGGCTTTCAGACCATCACTGGCAATGTGCATCTTCACGCCGAGCTGGCCGAGGGTGTCGCGCAATTGCGAGAGGGCCACGTTGGAATCGTCCACCAGCAGCACTTCACGGCCACGTGCACGTTCCAGCACCGGATCATCGAGTTTTTCACGCGAGACCTTGGCGTTATACGGGACGATTTCAGCGAGGACTTTCTCGACGTCGATGATTTCCACCAGTTGATCGTCGACCTTGCTGATCGCAGTCAGATAATGCTGACGCCCGGCGCTGGTCGGCGGCGGCAGAATGGCTTCCCAGTTCATGTTGACGATGCGATCCACACCACCGACGAGGAAGGCCTGTACCGAGCGGTTGTACTCGGTGACGATAATGGTGCTGTTCGGACCCGGCACCAATGGACGCATGCCGATCGCCTGCGACAGATCGATCACCGGCAAGGTCTGACCGCGCAGATTGACCACGCCGCACACAAACGGGTGACGCTGCGGCATCAAGGTCAGTTTCGGCAGTTGCAGCACTTCCTGAACCTTGAACACGTTGATCGCGAACAACTGGCGCCCGGCCAGCCGAAACATGAGAATTTCCAGGCGATTCTCACCCACCAGTTGCGTGCGTTGGTCTACCGTGTCGAGAATGCCGGCCATCAATGACTCCTGGGCTTGTTCTGATGAATTCACTATGTGAGGTTATCGGCGGCAAATGGCGGTTCTTGATTGCCATGCCAGACCCCGTCAAAAATGCCATGTTCGGGCATTGATGTCACATTAACATCATGCTTTACTGGCGCTGTGATTTTCATCTGCTACATTCTCTGCGGCGCGACCTCGGTTTGCACGGTAGGTTCCCGTGTCTAAGGGATTCCCCTAGTATCAATCAGGCCCAACCTGATATTCGCAATATCCAATAGCCATTAATGTGACGCCATTCTCATTGCATGAACGGAGTCAGGCTATTGTGTGCGATCGCAATTCAGTGGAAACAAGCCCTCTGGAACCCCTCAGTCTGTGCACCTGCACGTCTGGGCGCGATCTCCCGACGATTCACGATCGTCGCCACACACGGCATTCCCTCATCAGACATGACGTGGTGGAGATAAGCATGCCAATGGATCGCAAAGAATGGGCAGAACGCTTCCCCGAGTTTCTTGCCGAGGCCGAAAAACTCCTGGCCAAGTCCGAAGAATGCCTCAGCCATCTGCAACTGATCAGCAATGACAAGGACGCCATCGAGTGCATGCTCGGTACCCTTCTCAAACTCGCACGCAGGGCTGAAGCTCTGGCATTGCAGGCGATTTCCGAGTTCTCGCTGCACATTTACAGTCTGCTCAACCTGAGCCAGGATCGCATCGATCTTCACGAACAGGCTCTGCAGGCATTGCAGGATTGCTTCACGCTGATGGCCTGGCAGCTTGAACTGGTCGACCAGAAGACCGGGCAACTGACTCTTGATGAAAGTGAACAGGCCTTGCTGATCGAAGCATTCGCCTTCCAGGTAGGCCAAAGCCAGCTTCAGCCGTCACTTGCGGGCAAACGTTTGCCTCATCTGCCCTACTCGGGACAGGCCTGATCAGCGCGTTGCCTCGCGCGGATATTCGGGATGCAAGCTTCGCATGTCGTAATTGAATAGTTCATACCTGCCAGCGACAAGTCGAATTAAATAATCACCTCTGACAGACACGAAATGTTTTGTGCCGGCCTCAGGGTTTGCCTGTGTGATAACAAGCACAACTTCGGGCAACACCGACCTCTATCGAACACAATAAATCGTCGTTTTTCCATTATGGAACTTGCGTCCAATATCCGTATTTCCTGACCCAATGGACATATATAGCGAGCGCGACCAACGGTATCTTAAGTGGTATTATGCCGCCCATTAGTTGCTTTCAAATTAATGGCACAGTGATCTCAAAGAGCGCTCTTCACTGAAGTTGGCGATCACTACACTCACTGACCTGCGTTGAAATCAATAACATAATTGACAGCATTTTCAGACAGAGACCCGCCAGCCTCCGGCCGGTCTGCCCGCAGCGAACATCCATTGGCTCCATCCGTTATGTACGCCAGCCTCAAGTCAATCACTACATGGCCACCCTCCCGGGAAAATGCACGTCGGTTCACACTCATACTGTGCATCGCGGCAACGCTCGGCAGCCTGCTGACCTATGGACTTTCGACACCACTTAGCCTGGGCTTGCTACTGCTCGACATTGCCGCCACCGCGTGTGTCTGGGTGCAATATCGGCTGTCACGCAAATCAATCAAATTCCAGCCGCAAGAACTCGCTGACCGCCTGCTGGAAGTCCAGGAAAACGAGCGCCATCGCCTCAGCCGCGAACTGCACGACGATATCGGCCAATTGCTGACGGCCGCCAAACTGCAGAGTGAATGGCTCAAGCGACGCATGCCGGAAGACTTGCAGACGCAATGCACGGCGTTGTGCGAGACCCTGGAAGAGACCCTCAACAAGGTGCGCGACGTTTCGGCGATTCTCAATCCACGCCAGTTGACCAGCCTGGGGCTTGAAGCCAGCCTGCGTGCACATCTGCTCAAGACATTGACCAACAGCAGCGTGCACTGGAGCCTCGACTGCCAGCAGCGCCTTAACGGTATCCCGGAAGAAATGGCCGTCGCCGCCTTTCGTATTACCCAAGAGGCTGTTACCAATATCCTGCGTCATGCCCAGGCGAAAAACCTGGTGATACGCGTGCAACGTCTGCCCAAGGGTCTGACGTTGCTGATCAACGATGACGGCCTGGGGTTCGCTCCGGCTGCCAATCCGGGTCGAGAAGGACAACGAGGCATGGCCGGGATGGCCGAACGTATCGAGCAACTGGGTGGCACCCTGAACGTCATCAGCGAGCCGGGCAAAGGCACTCAAATCGAAGCACTCTTCCCCTGGGCGCCTCGCGCACTCGAGCGGGCCAGTACGAATAAGGTTATGCGTTGACTTGTAACTTACTCCTGGTGGATGACCACTCGCTGATCAGGGCCGGCGTGCGCGCTCTGGTACTGGATATTCCCGGTTACGCGGTGATTGGCGAGGCCAATGACGGTTCGCAGTTGCTCGAAATGGTCGAGCAACTGAGTCCGGATATCGTGTTGCTGGATATCTCCATGAAAGAAACCGGTGGCCTCGAAGCGCTGCAACGGCTCAAGCGAGTACGCCCGCAGAGCAAGGTGCTGATCCTGTCGATGCATACCGATCCGGCGCTGATCATGCAGGCACTGGAATCCGGCGCCCACGGCTACCTGCTAAAGGACACGACAGCGACAGAGCTTGAACATGCACTGGAAGCCTTGCGCAACAACGAGCGCTACCTGAGCCCGGCCATCGCCCACACGGTGATCAATCAGGCCCTGACCCGTAATCAGAAGCAGCAGCCGGAAGTCGCCGACTCGCACAATCTGACCGCGCGCCAGCTGGAAATCCTGCGTTTGATCGTGCGGGGCAAATCCACCCGGGAAATCGCCAATGGCCTCGGGCTGAGCATCAAGACGGTCGAGACCCACCGCTCACAGATCATGAAACGTCTGCAAATCTACGATGTGGCGGGCCTGGTACTTTTTGCCGTGCGCGAACAGATCATCAGCCTGGACGACTGATCGATCCGGCGCCGCCCAACAATGGAGAATGCTCTGGCAAATGCACGCGCAGCGCTGCCGGACGCGCTTCGAATCGCAAGCTGTCACCTTCCAGTGGTTCTCCATCCAGATTGATGCAGAGCCCCTCGGCCACCTTGATTTCGATCCATGGCAAACGGGCTCGGACAAACATGTTATCGATGCCGAAACCATCGCTGAGCAGCGTCTTCAAGGTGCCCACCAGCTCCTGCGGCGCCGGCAGGATGCTGATATCAAGCAAACCGTCATCGGCCAGCGCCTCTGGGCACAGTACGTGTCCGCCACCGGCCTGACGGCCATTGCCGATACCCAGCGCAAGCATTTCGCCACTCCAGTGAAAGTCCGGCCCCTGAAGCTCACCATAAGCGGCATGCAGCTCGCTGAATCGTGACAAACCGGTGAACAGATAGGCTGCACCACCGAGTACTTTTTTCAGGTCCTCGGAGGTATTGGCCGTGACCTGACTACCGAAACCACCCGTGGCCATATTGAGGAAAATCTGCCCGCCCACTTCGCCCAGATCGATGTCGCGCGGCGGCACATCGAGCAGCTCAAGTGCTTCGGCAGGCTCCAGAGGCACGCCGGCGGCACGGGAAAAGTCGTTCGCGGTGCCCAAGGGTAAAAGCACCAGGCTGGCTTTGCCCGGATGCGCCGCGAGCGCTTCGGCGATGTCGCGCAAGGTGCCATCGCCACCGCCGGCGATGATCTTCGTGTAGCCGTCCGCCAATGCCTGCTCCACCCAACGCTGAGCGTCCCCGGCCTCCCAGGTCAGACGCACAGCCAGCTCCCAGCCTTGTTTGCGCTTGTCCTCGACGGCGGTGCGAACCGTCTCGTTGAGTGCCTGCTTGCCATGCAGAATCAACAGCGCGCGGCGTTCACTCATTTCATCACTCCCAAATCGAATCGGTTGAATCATCTTGACCGCTGCCGCACGCAAAAAAGCCGTCAACCCCACAATTAATTCAGCCTTCTGGCCCGGGCGTCCTACACAGCGGTATTTTTTCTTACAAAACATGCGGAATCGGCTTAATTGACCCGGTTCGAACATTGGGTCACCGTGTGCCGGCGCTATCGATTTTCAATCCCACACACAAGGACGTGCATGTAATGAGTGGATACACCCCCAGGGCTCTCGCCCATTTGAGAGCTGGAACAACTTGCAAGCAGGCTTTTGAAACAACCGGTGGATGCTTCCATGCCAAGTCATGAAGCCAGAATGCCAGTGAGTCCGGTTGGCCCCCTCGTCGAAAGCCGCACGAATCAAAAGTCTGAATTCAAAAACAGCGGCAGAACCACTGGAGAAGTTGATATGGAACCTCGCGTTACCGAACTGGAAACCCATCTCAAATACCTTCGGCGGGACATGGACGAAGTCCGCGGTGACGTCAGAACGATCAAACACCGGCTTGCCTACTCCGCAGGTGCAACAGCGGTAGTGCTGGGTCTGCTGGGCTGGGTGGCCAACAGCCGATTCGATCAGCTTGTGACACTGATCAGCAATTAACGGAATGAGTCATTGCAGGCGCCGCTCGAGTCAGTCGACGCCTGCATTTGCGAGACCGCGATCAACCCAGCAAATCACTCAGCGGAATGAAGACAACTGGGTCTCCCGCGCTCAGTGTGCGACCTTCCAGCACTTCGACCAAACCATCTGCCCACGCGGCGCTGCGCAGCACGCCTGAGCTCTGGTTACGATAGACAGTCGCCCGCCCTTGCTCCAGACGACCCCGCAGGTACTCGCGCCGATTGCCTGCCACTGGCCAGTCGAAGCCAGCCGGCACAGTGAACTTCAGCGGCTCGACGTCCCGCACGCCCTGTCGGCGTAAAAGGTAAGGCCGAGTCAGCAGCGCAAAGGTCACCAACGTCGACGCCGGATTGCCTGGCAAGCCAATGACCGGAACACTGCGAAAATGGCCAAACGTCAGCGGCTTCCCTGGTTTGATCGCCAGCTTCCAAAGGGCAAGCTCGCCCTCTTCTCGCAAAGCGACACCGAGAAAATCCGCCTCACCCACCGACACGCCACCGGTGGAAAGAATCAGATCAACATCCTGCAACTCACCCAGGCGGGCACGGGTAGCGGGCAGATCATCCGGAAGAATACCGGCGTCGACCACTTCACAGCCCAGGCGTTGCAACCAACTGCACAGCAACACCCGATTGCTGTTGTATATCTGACCCGGCCCCAACGCCTGGCCTGGTTCGACCAATTCATCACCCGTGGAAATCACCGCGACACGAACCTTGCGCACGACCTTCAGCCCGGCGCAGCCCAACGACGCGGCCAGCCCCTGCTCGATCGGACCCAAGCGAGTCCCGACGGGCAGGATCAGCTCACCGACAGTGGTTTCCTGACCTTGCGGGCGAATGTTCTGCCCGGCCTTCATCGGTTCAAGGAAACGCACCCTTTCATCGGCTTGAACCTCAACGTTTTCCTGCATTTCCACGCAGTCAGCGCCCGCTGGCACCGGCGCTCCGGTGAAAATCCGTGCACAGGTGCCCGGCTTCAGCGGTTCGGGGGATTGCCCGGCAAACACCTTCTGACTGACCGGCATCGGTTCGCCCGTCCAGTCGGCCAGATTCAGCGCATAGCCGTCCATGGCACTGTTCGGCCAGGGCGGCAGATCCAGCGTCGAAATCAGATCTTCGCTCAGCACACGGCCCTGAACCTGAGCCAAGGGCAGATACTCATGCTCGACGATGGGCGAGGCCTCGGCCATATCGAGCAGGCGCTGCAGCGCCAGCTCGACCGGCATCAACGCTCCGGTCTTGCCCGGCTTACCCACGGGATTCACAAGGCGCCGCCTGCTTCAAATGAGTGACGAAGTTGCACGGGCGATGACGTGCATCCAGTTGCTCACCGAGGATGCCATCCCAACCGGTGCGTACAGCATTGGTCGACCCTGGCAGGCAGCACACCAGCGTGCCGTTGGCCAGACCGGCCAGCGCACGCGACTGCACCGTCGAGGTGCCGATATCGGCCACAGATATCTGCCGAAACAACTCACCAAACCCGTCGACCTGCTTGTCCAGCAGGCAGGCAACCGCTTCCGGTGTGCTGTCGCGACCTGTAAAACCGGTACCGCCGGTAATCAGCACGACCTGCACGACGTCGTCGGCAATCCAGGTAGCAACTTGCGCGCGAATTTTGTAGAGGTCATCTTTAAGCAAGACCCGCTGCGCCAGAACATGGCCCGCCGCCGTCAAACGGTCGACGAAGACCTGGCCGGAGGTGTCGGTTTCCAGAGTCCGGGTATCACTGACAGTCAGCACCGCAATATTGAGCGGCACGAAAGGTACATCAGCCTTGGCTTTCATAGGCTCGTCCAGTTGTAGGAGAAACAGCCCGGTGTTATATCACAGCGCCCCATTTTTTCGACGTCCCTCTGGAGAGCTGCCATGACCCTTGATTCGCAATTGCCCCCCTGCTCCATTCTGCTCCTGGCAGGTGGACGCGGCCAACGCATGGGCGGTCAGGACAAAGGCTTGGTCGAGTGGCTGGGGGAGCCGTTGATTGCGCATTTGCAACGCAAGGTACGGGCATTGACTGACGACCTGATTATCTCCTGCAACCGCAATCGCGAACGCTATACGCCGTTCGCCGATCAATTGGTGGTCGATGACGAGGGTGATTTTCCGGGTCCATTGGCTGGCATTCGAGCCGGTCTGAAAGCTGCGCGCTACCCCCATCTGCTGGTATTGCCCTGTGATGTGCCGCGCATTGATGCAGACTTGCTACAAAGCATGCGCGAGACCGCCAATCAGAATCCTGACAAACCTTTAATGTTGCGCCATGACGAGCATTGGGAACCGTTGCTGTGTGTGATTCCGGTGGCCCTTCTAGAAGCCTTCGAAGAAGCCTGGAATGCTGGTGAACGCAGCCCCGGCCGGGTCATGCGCAATCTCGGTGCCACTGCCCTGCAATGCCCGGACAATGACCCGCGGCTGGCCAACCTGAACACCCCTGAACTGTTAAATTCCCACAACACTGTGTCAGACTGACAGCATTCAAGGAACTCTCACGCCTTGTATACGTCTCAAGCTCAGTAACCAAAAGAATTCCCATTCGGAGACACACCCATGACTCAACGGACCCTCGCCACTTTCATGCTCGCACTGGGCCTGGCTACCCTCGCCGGTTGCTCGTCGCCTACAGTGATCACCTTGAATGACGGTCGCGAAATCCAGGCCGTCGACACCCCGAAGTACGATGACGATTCGGGTTTCTACGAGTTCCAACAGCTGGACGGCAAAGAAACTCGCATCAACAAGGATCAGGTTCGTACCGTTAAAGAGCTGTAAGCTCTGGGTCGACACCGGATACAGAAAAGCCCGCATTGATTGCGGGCTTTTTCATGGGTGTCGAAAAAATATCGTCGGTGTCACCACTGCAGCGTGATCCGGCTCTCGAACTCGCGCTCTTCACCGGTCACCGGGTCGATAAACCGCAGACCCTGCGCCAGCAGCTTCAGCGGATTGGCATAGTCATCCTCGACGTCTTTCAACACATCCGGATAAAACGGATCGTTGCAGATGCTCGCCCCCAGCGCAGTCATGTGGACGCGCAGTTGATGTTTCTTGCCGGTCACCGGAAACAACCCATAGCGCCACAGATCACCATGCTTTTCCCGGACTTCCACCGCCGTTTCAGTGTTGCTGGCACCGGCGCCTTCCTGCATGCGGAAAAACGGTTCGCCATCCACCAGACGGCTTTTGTGCACCAAGGGGAAGTTTAGATCTGGCAGCGCCGGGGCGATAGCTTCATAGCGCTTGTCAATCTGCCGCGTGGGGAAAAGCGACTGATAGGCCGAGCGGGTCTGCGGATTGGCCGAGAAAATCACCAGTCCGGCCGTATGCCGATCGATGCGGTGCAGTGGCACCAGGTGAGGATTGTCCAGACGACGAATCAGCCTGCGTAACAAGGTCTGCTCAACGTATTCGCCAGCGGGCGTCACCGGAAGGAAATGCGGTTTGTCAGCCACTACCAGATGTTCGTCGGCATAGAGGATCGACTCGACCACCGGGATCGGCTTCTCGTCCGGCACCTCGCGAAAATAATGAATTCGCAAGCCTTCCTTGTAAGGCAAATCCACCGGGATCGGCTGGCCATGACCGTCCAGCACTCGCCCCCGAGCGATCCGGTCGAGCCATTGCTCGCGATCAATGGCGCGAAAATGCTCGCACAGGCAATCGAGTACGGTCAGCCAGGCACCTGGAGGCAGATAAAGCGTGCTCGCCTGATTCTGCGCAGCAGAGAATGTAGATGTGGACATACGGAAATCGAACCCTCAATACAGGGCGGCATTATCCAGCACTGAGGGAAACGAACCTAGCGCAGAATGCTCAGGCCGGGATCGTTTTCAGCGCCGCTGCGTCAGTGAACTCCTTGAGCCAGCGCAGCACATCGACGGCCTCCCAGCGGCCCGGGTCGTACAAGGCGTAAAGCAAGCCCTGATAACCGACCACATCCAGTTGCTTGTGATAACCGGCACGCTGAAACAAGGCCTCGATTTCGGCAAAACAAGTATTGAAATGCAGCTTGTTAAACGGCGTCTTGCCTTCCGTGACCAACCCGTCCAGGCGCAACTCGAGAACGGCCTCGCGCACCACGTCAACCGACATCCGGTTCACGCTGTTCTTCAACTGTTCGACATTGACCACGGTTCATCCCTCTGAAGCATTTACTGTATGAACATACAGTAACCGAACAATCCGCAAAATGCCAAGAAATGGATGGCAGTGGCGACCGGCGGGATAATCCAGAAAAATGCGGATTAACGCAGAAACGCTACGATTTCATCAGAGCTGAATGGCCAACCCAATTCAGCACCCGTATCAACACGGCGCAACACCGGAATCCGCAGGCTATAGGCCCCAAACCAGGTTTCGTCGTCAGCGATATCAACCAACTCCACCAGCAAGCCATGCTCGACAAAAGGCATCAACTCGGCCTCGGCGACTTCACACAGATGACACCCCAGGGTGCCGAACAGCTGACATTCAGGAGGCATGATTGCTCAACCAGAAAATGAGTGGGCCTATTCTAGGCCGCACCTGAAAACCCGTCGAGCCGCCACCGCCCAAAGGCTCCAGCCCCTCGACAAAGGGGCACAGGCAAAACCCTGACGCAAATCAGTCCACAGAAAAATCATTTGCGCGATCCTCCTAGTCTTTTTGCCTCTACGCTTGAAAAAGCCTGAATCTGACCTCGGAGCGTCCAGTGTTTGCCAATCTGTTGATCATCCTCGCCTCGTCTCTCGTGGTGATTGCCCTGTTTCGTCGGCTGCGGTTGCCGCCGGTTCTGGGTTATCTGTGCGTGGGACTGCTGGTGGGGCCGAGTGCATTCGACTGGGTCAACGAAAGCGAACACCTGCCTGACGTAGCCGAACTGGGCGTGGTGTTTCTGTTGTTTTCACTGGGCCTGGAGTTCTCCCTGTCGAAGATGATTGCACTGCGCCAGGTGGTGTTTCGTCTCGGCAGCCAGCAGGTGCTGATCAGCACCGCGCTGCTCGGTTTGCTGCTGATGCTGTTGGGAATGCCGATGACGTCGGCGCTGTTGCTCGGTGCCGGGCTTTCGCTGTCATCAACGGCGATTGTGACCAAAGAGCTGGGCAGCCTTGGCGAGGTGTTCAGCAGTCACGGGCAGAATGCCGTTGGCGTGTTGCTGTTTCAGGACGTGGTCGCGGTATTGCTGCTGACGTTAGTGCCAGTGTTCGCTGGCAGCAGCGAGCGGGCCTGGTACTGGGCGTTGCCACTGACCTTGGCAAAAACCGTGGTGCTGTTTATCGGGCTGCTGCTGGCCAGTCGCTGGTTACTGCCGCGGCTGTTCCATGAAGTGGCCGCGTCACGCTCGGCAGAATTGTTCGTGCTGCTGGCGCTGGTGATTGTGCTGTTGACCGCCTGGCTGACACACCTGCTGGGCCTGTCCCCTGCCCTCGGTGCATTTCTGGCCGGCATGTTGCTCGGTGAAAGCCACTATCGGCACCAGATCGAAGCCGACATCCGGCCATTTCGCGACATTCTGCTCGGGGTGTTTTTCGTCAGTATCGGCATGCTCATCGACCTGCAACTGTTCGTCAGTCACAGCCTGCTGATCCTCGGACTCACCGTCGGGTTGATGGTGATCAAGGGCATCGCCGTCGCCTTGCTGGTGAAGTGGCGCGGCAGCGACAGCGAAACGGCGTGGCGCAGCGGTCTGGCGCTGGCCCAGGGGGGCGAGTTCTGCTTCGCACTCATGGCGCAGATGCAGCAAAACAGCATGATGCCCGAAGCGCTGGGCGATCTGCTGCTGGCGGCGACATTCTGCTCGATGCTGCTGACGCCGCTGTTGCTACGCGCCGCGCCACGTATCGCCGCAGCCCTGCACCGTAAACCCAATCAGGAGGCGCAGATCGAAGAGATCAGCGCACTCAACGCCGATCTTAACCAGCACGTGGTGATTTGCGGCTACGGCCGCGTCGGCCAGTCGATCGGGCGTTTCATGCGTAATGCCAAACAGCCCTATATCGCGCTGGACAATGACCCGGTGCGGGTACAGGAAGCCGCCAGTGGGGAAAGTGACGTGCATTACGGCGACTCGTCGCGCGGCGATCTGCTGAACGCCGTTGGCCTGCTGCGCGCCAAATTGCTGGTGGTCGCCGTGGATCAGAGTGACATTGCCCTGCGCATCCTCAAGGAGGCACGCAGGCTTAACGCTCATGTGCCGATCCTGGTACGCACCCGCGATGACAGCCAATGGGCCGAACTGAAAGCTGCCGGCGCCACCGAAGTGGTGCCGGAGCTATTGGAGTCGAGCCTGATGCTCGCCTCCCACGCCTTGATCATGCTCGGCCTGCCGGCGCATCAGGTGCAGGAGAAAGTCGATCAGGTGCGCATCGACCGCTATCGCCTGCTCCACGGCTTTTATCCCGGTAGCGACGATGCCGAAACCTAGTCCTGACTTACCGCGCCGATCTTGTGCAGCGACAGATCGGCACCGTAATACTCTTGTTCCTGACTCAGGCGCAGTCCGTGCAGCGCCTTGATCACGCCGTACACAGCAAAGCCACCGAGCAACGCCACCGCGACACCGAGTGCAGTGCCGATCAACTGGCTTATCAGGCTGACCCCACCGATCCCGCCGAGCGCGGTCTGGCCGAAAATCCCGCAGGCAATCCCGCCCCAGACGCCGCACAAGCCGTGCAACGGCCACACGCCCAATACATCATCGATGCGCCATTTCACCTGCGCAGCGGTAAAGCACCAGACAAACAGCGCACCGGCAATCGCGCCGGTCACCAGCGCCCCGACCGGATGCATCAGATCGGAGCCGGCACAGATCGCCACCAGACCGGCCAATGGGCCGTTGTGCAGAAAGCCCGGGTCATTGCGCCCGACGAGCAGCGCAGCCATGGTGCCGCCGACCATCGCCATCAACGAGTTGACCGCCACCAGACCGCTGACGCCTTGCAGTGTCTGTGCGCTCATCACGTTGAAGCCGAACCAGCCGACAATCAGAATCCACGAACCCAGCGCCAGGAAGGGAATGCTCGACGGTGCGAATGCCACCAGGCGACCGTCGCGATAACGGCCATTGCGCGGCCCCAGCAGCAGCACTGCCGCCAGCGCCAGCCAGCCGCCCATGGCATGCACCACCACGGAACCTGCAAAATCATGGAAAGCGGCACCGAACTGCGCTGTCAGCCACGCTTGCAGACCGTAGTTGCCGTTCCAGATCATGCCTTCGAAAAACGGATAGATGAACGCGACGATCAAAGCTGTGGCGCACAACTGCGGCACGAACCGCGCCCGCTCGGCGATGCCGCCGGAAATGATCGCCGGGATCGCGGCGGCAAAGGTCAGCAAGAAGAAAAACTTCACCAGTCCATACCCGTGATCGGCACTCAACGCCGCCGCCGGCTGCATGAAGGTCACGCCATAAGAGATCCAATAGCCTATAAAGAAATAGGCCAGGGTCGAGACCGCGAAGTCACTGAGAATTTTCGACAGCGCATTGACCTGGTTTTTCTGACGGACCGTGCCGACTTCCAGAAAGGCGAAACCGGCGTGCATCGCCAGCACCATCACCGCACCGATCAGAATGAACAAGGTATTGGAGCTGTGAACCAGCGTGTCCACAGCGCTTTGCAGATTTTCCATAAGCAGGCAGACCTAAAGGCGAAAAAGGCACCAAAGCGGTTCATGCGCACATTTCATGCACCAAGTTGCGACCGCGCAGTCACGGAACAGACGATCCGGCGAACTGCTTTGGCGCACAAGGTCGATGTCCTGACACGAACCGGGCTTGTTTGGGATAAGGTTTCTCACGGCGCACGCCCGGCAACAGCGCACAACCGCCGGGGAACGCACCACGACACAGCAAAAGTTGTACCAGTCATTTGTACTGAACCTTCGCGCAAGGCTCATACTCGAACGCTTCAGACGTCACTTACGGAGATCTACCCATGGCCAGCATCAAGGCAAAGACTGCTCAAGAAATCCTCATGAACGACTTCCAGACTTTGGTTGCCGACACCGAACGACTGCTAGAGCACACCGCCACCCTGGCCGGCGATCAGGCCGATGAGCTGCGCGAGCAGATTCACGACAGCCTGCTGCGCGCTCGCGAAACCCTGAAACTGACCGAAGAAACCCTGCGCGATCGCGGTCAAGCTGCGGTCACCGCCACTGAAGATTACGTTTCGGCCAACCCATGGCAGTCCGTCGGCATTGCTGCCGGTGTCGGCTTTCTGATCGGCCTGCTGGCTACCCGGCGCTGATTATGTCGATCGGTGAATCCGGCCCGACTGCGGGCACCGCCTCTTCCACGCGACGCCTGGGCGCCGCTGTTCTCGGTCTGCTGCACAGCCATGTCGAGTTGTTCGGCATTGAATTGCAGGAGCAGAAATCACGTACCGTCAGCCTGTTGCTGTTCGCAGGCCTGGCATTGGTCTTTGCCCTGTTGCTGCTGGTGGGTTTATCGACGTTGGTGATGATCGTGTTCTGGGACACTTATCGTCTCGCCGCGATCATCGGCCTGTGCGTGTTTTATACCCTGGCCTCGATCTTCTGCGCGCTGCGCCTCAAGGCTGCTATTTTCGATGAATCCTCGCCTTTCCACGGCACGCTCGAAGAGCTGGCCAACGACCGGGAGCGCCTGCTGCCATGAGCCTGCCTGAACTGCCACATAACAGCTCGCGTCGGGAAATGCGCAAGGCTTTGATCCGCCTGCGCATGGAAATGCATCGCCAGGAAATCCGTCATGAAGCCGGGCAAGTGCTGCAGCCTCTGCATCGCATGCGCGGCATGACGCAAAACCTGCAAGGTGGTTTTGGCATCAAACACGCGCCATTGTGGGGCGTCGCCGCTGTTACGTTATTGGGCTTCGTCACCGGCAAAGGCGCGAAAAGCGGCCGTGGCGGCGGTTTGAGCCGCTTGATCCGGCTCGGCACCAGCCTCGGGCCGCTGATCAAACTGGTGATGCAGAGTTCAGCAAAGCGCTAATCAGATACATCTGGCTACATTCTTGCACTATCGGCGGGATGAACCTCTTAACCCGGAGGTTCAATCCCGTGCGCCTACCCGGTCGGCGGGGTTCACCAGAACAAGAACCACTAAGGAGGCCCCGTGATCGACGGGCAACCGCTCGCCTGCTTTCAGCCTTTTATCGATACTGCCACGGGACGCATTGCCGGCGTCGAAGCGTTGGGTCGCCTGCGCCAGGCCGACGGTCAACTGACTTCGGTCGGACCGTTATTCGCCGACCCGCGCACACCCGCGATTGCCCTGCGCCGCCTCGATCGGCAGATCCGCGACAACGCTTTGAGCCGCTTGCATGAAGCGCCGGCAGACTGGTTTCTCAGCCTGAACATGTCGCCGCGCTGGATCAGCCGTCTGCGCGCCGATCAAGCCCTGCCCAGCCTCAAGCAATTGGCGCGCTACGGTATCGATCCGCAACGTATCGTCTTCGAGATCACCGAACTGGCTGGCAACGGTCAACGGCTGGCTGAAGTAGTCGGTCGTTATCGCCAGGCCGGCGCGAGAATCGCCATCGACGACTTTGGCGCCGGCTACTCGCAACTGGATCGGGTCCTGGCGCTGCAACCGGACATTCTCAAACTCGATATGCGCCTGTTCCAGGCCGCGGCATTGGGCGGGCCGAGCAGTGATGTGGTCAAGGCGCTGGCGCAGATGGCCGAGAAGACGGGCTGCTGGATCATTGCCGAAGGCGTCGAGACCGAAGCGCAATTGAATTTCGCCCTGGAATGCGGATCGCGTTATGTGCAGGGATTCCTGTTCGCACGGGCACAGGAGGCGTTTTTCCCCACCGACGCGTTCGTGCAACGTTTTGCCGAACTGCGCCAGCGCTATGTCCGGAAAAAACTCGCTGAGCGTGGGCGGCTGATGCAAATGCGCCAGCAACTGGCGGAACTGATGTCGATCCTGCAAGCCTGGGCTCAGGCCCATGCGCCGTTGAGCGCACTGCCGCAACTGGACGCCTTCCCTTGGCTGCTGCGGTTTTATCAATGCGATCGCCACGGTACGCAGCTGACCCCCAACCTCGAATGGCGACAGCACGGCTGGGTCGCCGACAATCGTTACCTGGGACACAATTGGTCGTGGCGTCCGTACTTCTATCATTTGCTCGCCGAAGGCTGGGAGGAGCGGCGTTTGACGCTCTCCAATACCTACCGCGATGCCACCAGCAATCAGTACTGCCTGACGGCCGGGCAGTTTTTCGCCGACGGTGAGCGGTTGCTGCTGATCGACATCGACGCCGCAGGACTGTAGTTCCGCTTGCAGGGGCGGGCGTGAACCGGGAAGCTAGGCGCCAATAGCCCCAGTCACCTGACGGAGAGAATCAGCCTTGGATTGGCACACCCTGCTCAACCGCGAACGCCTCGGCAAGCCGCTGCACAGCCCGCAAGAACTTGGCCGCAGTCCTTTCCACAAAGACCATGACCGCATTATTTTCTCCGGTGCCTTCCGCCGTCTCGGGCGCAAGACCCAAGTGCACCCGGTCACCAGCAACGACCACATTCACACGCGACTGACCCATTCGCTGGAAGTCAGTTGCGTCGGCCGTTCGCTGGGCATGCGAGTGGGCGAAACCCTGCGCAGTGCCTTGCCCGAATGGTGCGACCCGGCCGACCTTGGCATGGTGGTGCAGTCTGCGTGTCTGGCCCACGACATCGGCAATCCGCCGTTCGGCCACTCCGGCGAAGATGCCATTCGCCACTGGTTCCAGCAGGCGGCCGGGCGTGGCTGGCTCGACGGCATGAGCGAAGCCGAACGCGCTGACTTTCTTAACTTCGAAGGCAATGCCCAGGGCTTTCGCGTACTGACTCAGCTTGAATACCATCAGTTCGACGGCGGTACGCGGCTGACTTACGCCACCCTCGGCACTTACCTGAAGTACCCGTGGACTGCCCGCCACGCCGATTCCCTGGGCTACAAGAAACACAAATTCGGTTGTTATCAGAGCGAATTGCCGCTGCTTGAGCAGATCGCCCACAAACTGGGCCTGCCGCAAATCGAAGACCAACGCTGGGCACGCCATCCGCTGGTGTACCTGATGGAAGCGGCTGACGACATCTGCTACGCGCTGATCGATCTCGAAGACGGCCTCGAAATGGAGCTGCTGGAGTACGCCGAAGTCGAATCGCTGCTGCTCGGGCTGGTGGGCGATGATCTGCCGGAAACCTATCGTCAGCTCGGCCCGCAGGATTCGCGCCGACGCAAACTGGCAATCCTGCGCGGCAAGGCCATCGAGCATTTGACCAACGCCGCAGCGCGGGCCTTTGTCGAGCAACAGGACGCCCTCCTCGCCGGCACGCTGCATGGCGATCTGGTGGAGCACATGCACGGCCCGGCCAAGCGTTGCGTGTTGAATGCCAAGGACATCGCGCGCAAGAAAATCTTTCAGGACAAACGCAAAACCCTGCATGAAATCGGCGCCTATACGACGCTGGAAATTCTGCTCAACTCGTTCTGCGGCGCCGCGCTGGAACAGCACAATGGTCGTACGCCGTCGTTCAAAAGCCGACGCATTCTCGATCTGCTGGGCAGCAACGCACCGGATCCGCAGGGATCGCTACACACCTCGTTTCTGCGCATGATCGACTTCATTGCCGGCATGACCGACAGCTACGCCAGCGACATGGCGCTGGAAATGACCGGGCGCTCCAGTCACTGATCCTCTCGCATACGGGCGGCCATAAGTTTCGCCGCCCGTATGCACGCCGCTGGTCTTTGTCGACCCGTTAGCTGAACCGACGACTGAAATCACTGGAAAGTCCGGTTATTGCCAACTGCCGACCCGGCAACTTTAAACATCTATAAAAAGCCATTTACAGCCAGCACTTGCAAATCAATCAAGGCAAACTATAAGGCCCTTCGAATCCTGCACTTCCTTACGTCAAACCTAGTTCGGCCGTAGTCCGTTTCCTTATTAATTGTAGGAATAATCCGATAACGTAACTGAAGCCATGTCACTTCATGCGAGTGCTCGTTCAACTGAGCTAAGGTGCGCGCTTTATTCGTGCTTGCATGGGATTTGATTATGAACTCCGTTTTTATTGTCGACGATCACCCGGTCATCCGTCTCGCCGTTCGAATGTTGCTGGAGCATGAAGGTTACAAGGTCGTCGGTGAAACCGATAACGGGGTCGATGCCATGCAGATGGTGCGCGAGTGCATGCCCGATCTGGTCATTCTCGATGTGAGTATTCCCAAGCTCGACGGCCTGGAAGTACTGGCGCGCTTCAACGCTATGGGGTCTCCGCTGAAGATCCTGATTCTGACGGCGCAGTGTCCGACGCTCTTCGGCATCCGCTGCATGCAATCCGGCGCATCGGGTTATGTCTGCAAACAGGAAGACTTGAGCGAGTTGGTCAGTGCTATCAAAGCGGTGCTTTCCGGTTACAACTACTTCCCCAGTCAGGCATTGAACCCGGTGCGCAGTGACGATATCCGATTTGCCGAACTGGAACTGTTCAAATCCGTCAATGATCGCGAACTGATGGTATTGCAACTGTTTGCACAGGGCCGCACTAACAAGGAAATCGCCAAGGGCATGTTTCTCAGTAACAAAACTGTCAGCACCTACAAAAAACGCCTGATGCAAAAACTTAAAGCCAAGTCCCTTGTAGAACTTATCGAGATGGCCAAACGAAACGCACTCGTGTGAGAGCCTGCATGCCCAGTCGTTTAATGGACTATTTAATTGCGTTGAGTGCGGGTTTTTTCCTGAGCGCCAACGTGTTCGCCATGCCCGTGACTTCACCGGACTATGCCCTGCTCAGCCGTTCGGCGAACGAACCGGTGCCGGTCACGCTGGAACAGTCCCAACGGCAGTGGCTGCTCACACGTAGCGAACTGATACTGGGCACCTCGGCGCCCGACTACCCGCCTTTTGACATGACAGTCAGTGGCAAGGATTACGAAGGTCTGACGGCCGACTACGCCGGACTCCTCGGCCAGGCCGCCGGTTTACCGATTCGGGTGCAGCGCTTTGCCTCTCGCGATGCGGCGATTCGCGCACTGATCGATGGCCAGATCGACCTGCTCGGCACCGCAAACGGGTTCGAAGCGAGCAATGCCAACCTGGCGCTGTCGACCCCCTATGCCATTGACCTGCCGGTGCTGGTCACCCGCGAAGACGAAACCCGCGCCCTCACCGAAGGCCTCTCCGGGCTGCGGCTGAGTATGGTCTATCACTATCTGCCGCTGCCCGAAATCAAGGCGCTGTATCCCAAAGCACTCATTACCTGCTACCCCTCCTACCAGAATGCGATCAATGCCGTTGCGTTCGACCAGGCCGACGTGTTTCTCGGCGACACTCTGTCCACGCATTACATGATCAACAAGGGCTACCTGAACAACGTGCGCATGGCCAATTTTGGCAAACAGGAAGCCCAGGGATTCAGCTTCGCCGTGCGCCGCGACAACCCGCAACTGCTGGCCATTATCGATACCGTGCTTAAAGCCGTGCCCGCCAGTGAACGCGACAATATTGCCAAGCGGTGGGGTGCCGGCAGCGATCTGTTGCTGACCGACCAGAAACTGCAACTGACTCAGCGCGAAGAATCCTGGCTTAAACAACATCCAGTGGTCAGCGTGGTCGTCAATGAAGCATTCGCCCCCCTGACATTCTTCGATAGCGACGGCAATTTTCGCGGGATCAGTGCCGACCTGCTCGAGCTGATACGCCTGCGCACCGGCCTGCGTTTCGAGATCCGTCGCAGCCGCAATGATGCGGAGATGATCCAGCAGATAGACCACCATCAAGCAGATCTGATCGCAGCATTGCTGCCGACCGCGGAGCGCGAAAAAACCCTCAACTTCAGTCGCCCCTACCTGGAAAACTCCTACGTTCTGCTGACCCGCAAGAGCGCCGACGGCCCGACCAATCTGGGCCAGCTCAAAGGCAAACAACTGGCGATTGCTCAGGGCAACCCGATGGTCGAATACCTGCGCCGAGAGTATCCACGCATCCAGTTGATCGAGACGGCGGATACCTTCAGCGCAGTGTCGCTGCTCGCTGAAGGTCAGGTCGACGGCGCGGTGAATTCGCTGGTGATTGCCAACTACTTCATCTCTTCGCGGATTTTTAACCAGCCATTGCAAATCACCACCACCATCGGCACCGGCCAGGCCGCGTTCTCACTGGCGACTGCCCGCGACAACGCGGAACTGGCGTCGATCATCAATAAAGCTCTATTGAGCATCGCACCGGATGAACTGGGTGTGATCAACGGCCGCTGGCGCGGTTACTCCACGGCATCGCAGAACATCTGGCACAACTACCAGCGCCTGTTCTATCAAGTGATCATCGGTGCTTGTCTGGTACTGCTGCTGCTATTGGCCTGGAACGCCTACATGCGCCACCAGATCAAACAACGCCGGGCGGCCGAACGCGCATTGAACGACCAGTTCGAATTCATGCGATCACTGGTCAACGGTACACCGCACCCGATTTATGTTCGCGACCGCCAAGGCCTGCTGCAAAGCTGCAACGACAGCTACCTCGAAGCGTTCAATACCCGACGCGAAGACGTGATCGGCAAAAGCGTCATTGAGGGCACCCTGAGCAACGCCTTCGAGGCCCAGGCCTTTCAGGCCGATTACCAGCGCGTCGTTGCGGAGGGCACGCCGATGGTCGTCGACCGGCCTTTGCATATCGGCAACCGGCGCCTGACGATCTATCACTGGATACTGCCGTACCGCGACTCAAGCAGCGATGTGCAAGGCATCATTGGTGGCTGGATCGACATCAGCGAGCGCCGTCAGTTGTTCGAAGAATTGCGTATGGCCAAAGAACGCGCGGATGAGGCCAACCGGGCGAAAAGCACGTTTCTGGCGACCATGAGTCACGAAATCCGCACACCGATGAATGCGGTGATCGGCATGCTCGAACTGACGCTCAAACGCATGGACCAACAGCATCCGGATCGCTCATCGATCGATACTGCCTATCATTCGGCCAGGGACCTGCTGGGTTTGATCGGCGACATTCTGGACATCGCCCGGATCGAATCCGGGCGCCTGAGCCTATGCCCGGAACGGGTCAATCTGGTCGAGACGGTGGCGTCAGTGGCAAGGATCTTCGATGGCCTGGCCCGACAGAAAAACATCTCCCTGCAAGTCATCTTCAATCCGCCGGATCTGGCCGTCGATGTGTATCTGGATCCCCTGCGTTTCAAGCAGGTGCTGTCGAATCTGATCAGCAATGCCATCAAATTCACCGAGCAGGGCCAAGTCCGGATCACCCTTGATCTGATGAACACCGAGGTGTCCGCCCGCGCCCTGATGCAGCTGACCGTACAGGACAGCGGCGTCGGCATCAGTGCCGAGGATCAGCAGCGCTTGTTCGAACCGTTCGCCCAAGCGGAAAACAGTAGCCAACAAGGCAGAAGCGGCGCAGGCCTGGGGCTGGTGATCAGTCGCAATCTCTGCGAAATGATGGGCGGACAGCTGCAATTGAGCAGTCAGCCGGGCATCGGCACTCAGGTTTGCATCTCCCTGGCCCTGGAAACACTGCCGATACAGGTGAGCACGGTGAAAAGTGAACCCGCGATCAAGACTTCACAGGTACCTCTGCGCGTGCTGGTGGTCGATGATCATCCCGCCAATCGCTTATTGATGTGTCAGCAACTGGAGTTTCTCGGCCATCACTTCAGCATTGCCGAGAATGGCTGCACTGGCCTGGAACTGTGGAAGACCAGCCACTTCGATCTGGTGATTGTCGACTGCAACATGCCGTTGATGAATGGCTATGACCTGACCCGCGCCATTCGCCAGCATGAACTGCAGGCCCGTTGCCAGCCCTGCATCGTGCTGGGCTTCACGGCCAATGCGCAACCGGAAGAAATCCAGCGCTGCAAACAGGCCGGCATGAACGATTGTCTATTCAAACCCCTGAGCCTGAGCCTGCTCAGCCAGTGGGTCGATGGCATCACGCCGACGTCAGGGCCACCGGTTTTCAACCTGCAAAGCATGAACATGCTGACCGGTGGCAACCCTGCGCAGGCTCGCCGGCTGCTGGCCGAACTGCTCAAAAGCAGTCGGCTGGACCGGCAGGAACTGCTTGCGCTGTCGCCCGAACATGATCGCGGCGCGCTGGCGGTGGTCGCTCACAAAATCAAGGGGGCCGCGCGCATCGCTCAGGCTTCGCGCGTGATCGAGTGCTGCGATGCCCTTGAACAGGCCTGCGCCGAGGTCATGACAACGGACGAAGTCGCCCGCCGTTGCGAGGCGAGCAACCGGGCGATGCTCGATCTTGAGCAAGCGTTACAGCAACAATTGGCGATGTCGGATCAAAGCACAATGAGCTTGCCTTAACTATGCTTGGCGCTGAGCAGTGAGTTAAACATCATGGAGAGCCAGAAATGCCCAGCCCACTGCGCCCGGAGCAACGCCGGTTCCCGCTGCATGTGCACATCAGCGTCATGTTCACATTCCTCCTGCTGCTCACCGGGGTAGTGTTAGGGCTGTTCAATTACCGCCAGACGACGCAGATCATCCTGTCGAGCAGCGAGAAGCTGTTCGAGCGGATTGAACAGGACGTTCGGCTGGACATGTCCGCCACCTATCAGCCGATCCGCCACCTGCTCAGTTTGCTGGCGGACAACCCCGCCAGTCAGGCCACCCGCCTTGAACAACGCTTGCCCTTGCTCAAACCGTTCAGCCAGTCGCTCACCGACAATCCCAACCTGGCCTCGCTGTATCTGGGTTATGCCAATGGCGACTTCTTCATGGTGCGCCCGCTACGCAGCGCCGCCCTGAAAACATTGCTCAAGGCCCCTGAAGCAGCGGCGTATCAGGTCTGGAGTATCGAGCATGACCCCCAGGGTGCGACGCACTCACAGTCGCTGTTTTTCGATCAGGCACTGACGCCGATCAGCCGTCAGAACAACCCCGAGGACGGCTACGATCCGCGCAGCCGTGCGTGGTTCAACGATGCCCGTCAACAAGACGAACAGATCACCACCGAACCCTACGTGTTTTTCTCCACGCACAATGTCGGTACGACGCTGGCCCGACGCAGCGGCGAAAACGCTGTCATCGGCGCAGACCTGACGCTGGTCGCCCTGTCGGCCGCGCTGAGCAAACATGTCGTCACACCGTCCACCGACATTGCCCTGTTCGATGCCGAGGGCAACGCCGTGGCGTACCCCGACAGCCAACGCCTGATCGTCGACGGCAGCACAGCGCATCTGGCCAAAGCGGCGGATCTGAGCCCGGGCCTGCATGCGTTGTTATCCGGGACAAATACCGGCAATCGCCTGCAAGCGGATGGTCGCCAGTGGATCGTCGCCCGCAGCAGCATTCAGGAGGGTGGCCCGAAAGGCTTGCAACTGGCGCTGCTGGTACCGGAGGACGAATTATTGGTCGATGCCTACCGCTTGCGCTGGCAAGGCGCGCTGATCACCCTCGCGACCCTGCTGTTGTGCCTGCCGCTGGGCTGGGTGATTTCGCGGATTCTGGTCAAGCCACTGCACGCGCTGGTCAGAGAAGCGGACGCAATCCGCAGTTTCGACTTCAATTTTCCGCTGGCACGCCGCTCGCCGGTGCTGGAAGTCGACCAGTTGAGCTTGTCGATGGCACGGATGAAAGACACCCTCGCGAGTTTCTTCCGGATCACCGATACCCTCGGCGCCGAAACCCGCTTTGCCCCCCTGCTGCAAAGGGTGCTGTTCGAAACGGTACAGATCGCCCAGGCTCAGGCAGGGCTGATCTATCTGCGTGAAAGTGACAGCAGCCGGATGGAGCCCTACGGATTGGTCATCGATGGCTCGCCTCAGGCGTTGTCCGCATTCGACATCCAGGGCCACGACCTGCAACACAGCAACGGTCCGGTGTGGTTCGAGCAATTGGTCAGCGCCAACAATGTCGTCAGCAATTTCGGCGTCGATCAGGCCGGGGATCTGCAGAAAGTCCTGCTGGCGATGCAATCGCCACGCATCCATCTGATCGGCATCCGCCTGCACAATCGTCATGACGAAACCATCGGCCTGCTGATCCTGCTGGTAAATGACAGTGGCACGGCAGCCGACCTGGAAAAACTGCGCCCCGACCGCATCGCTTTCCTGCAGGCAGTGTCCGGTGCGGCGGCGGTAAGCATCGAGAGCCAACGCCTGCAAGCCCGCCAGAAGCAGCTGCTCGACGCCTTTATTCAATTGCTCGCCGGAGCCATCGACGCCAAGAGTCCGTACACCGGTGGGCATTGTCAGCGTGTGCCCGAGCTGACGTTGATGCTTGCCCAGGCAGCGGCGGCCAGTCAGGCACCCGCCTTCAGTGCCTACCAGCCCAGCGAGGATGAATGGGAAGCCTTGCACATTGCCGCGTGGCTGCACGACTGCGGCAAGGTCACGACGCCGGAATACGTGGTCGACAAGGCGACCAAACTGGAAACCATCAACGACCGCATTCATGAAATCCGCACCCGCTTTGAAGTGCTCAAGCGTGATGCCTGGATCGGCTATTGGCAGGCGCGCGCCTTGGGCGGCGATGAGACAGCACTGGCGCAATTGCGCGATGCCACGCTGGCGGCGCTGGACGACGACTTTGCGTTTGTCGCGCGCTGCAATCTGGGCAGCGAAGCGATGGCCGAAGCGGATTTGCAACGCCTTGCTCACCTGGCCCAACGCACCTGGATGCGCACCCTTGATGATCGACTGGGCGTGTCATGGGAAGAGAGCCAGCGTCAGGCGCGCACGCCTGCACCGAGTTTGCCGATCAGTGAAAAGCTATTGGCCGACAAGCCCGAGCACTTGCTCGAACGGGACCCGAACGAGTTGATTCCCGAAGACAATCCGTGGGGCTTCAAACTGGATGTACCGCGCTACAAATACAATCGCGGCGAGCTGTACAACCTGAGCATCAGCCGCGGCACGCTGACCCGCGAAGAGCGTTACGTGATCAATCACCATATGGTGCAGACGATCATGATGCTCAGCCACCTGCCCTTCCCTGGCCACCTCGACAGCATTGCCGAAATCGCCGGCGGTCATCATGAAAAAATGGACGGCACCGGTTACCCGAAACGCCTGAAGCGTGAGGAGATGAGCCTGCCGGCGCGGATGATGGCGATTGCCGATATCTTCGAGGCGCTGACCGCAGCGGATCGCCCGTACAAGAAGGCGAAAACCCTGAGCGAGGCGTTAGCGATCATGGCCACCATGTGCCGTGAGGCGCACATCGATGCCGAGCTGTTTGAATTGTTCATCAACGAAGGCGTGTACATGCAGTACGCGATGCGTTTTCTCGATCACGGGCAGATCGACAACGTCGATCCGGCCAGCCTGTTGCGCAAGGCTGGCCTCACAGCGTGATCAGCAGTCGGTCAGACGCAGGAAAATCGCCGCCAGTTGCTCGATACCGGCCTGATCCTGGGCACCAAAACGCGCCAGTTTCGGGCTGTCGAGATCGAGCACGCCGATCAGGCGACCGTCCTTGACCAACGGCACGACCAGCTCACTGTTCGAAGCGCTGTCACAGGCGATATGTCCTGGGAACGCGTGCACGTCCTCAACGCGCTGGGTTTGCAGAGTGGCCGCCGCCGCACCGCATACGCCACGACCGAACGGAATACGCACACAGGCGATCTGTCCCTGGAACGGGCCGAGCACCAGTTCCTCGTTGCGATTGAGGTAAAAACCCGCCCAGTTCAGATCATCGAGCTGGTTGAACAGAAACGCCGAAAACTGCGCGGCATTGGCGATGAAATCGCGCTCGTCCGCCAGCAGCGATTCCAGTTGTGCGGCCAACATGCCATAGCCTTCGAGGCCCTGGCCGCTTTGTTGCAAATCAATCATGCCTTGTGCTCCAACAATTTCAGTCCCACCCAGTACCGGGCGAATTGGTACGCGCAACGTCCGTTGCGATTACCGCGGCCGGTGGCCCAACGCACGGCGAGGATGTCCAGTTCTTCGTCACGCTGCCAGCTCAGGCCGGCCTTGGCCGCCAATTGGCCGATCCAGTGCTCGACGACGTTGAGGAAGTGTTCTTGGGTAAACGGGTAGAACGACAGCCACAGACCGAAACGGTCCGACAGCGCGATCTTGTCTTCCACGGCTTCGCTGGGGTGCAGTTCGCCGTCGACGCGTTTCCAGTTTTCGTTGTCGCTTTCTTTCTCCGGCACCAAGTGGCGACGGTTGGAAGTGGCATACAACAGAACATTGTCCGGCGCCTGCTCAAGCGAGCCGTCGAGCACGCTTTTCAGCACGCGGTAATCGCCTTCACCGGATTCGAACGACAGGTCATCGCAAAACAGCACGAAACGTTGCGGCAGTTTACCGATCTGCTCGACTACCCGCGGCAGATCCGCCAGATGATCGCGCTCGATCTCGATCAGGCGCAGGCCAGCGGCGGCGTGTTCCGCCAGCAAGGCCCGCACCAGCGAAGACTTGCCGGTACCGCGCGAGCCCCAGAGCAGCGCATGGTTGGCCGGCATGCCATCGAGAAATTGCTGGGTATTGCGCCCCAATTGTTCAAGCTGTCGGTCGACACCGATCAGGTCGGACAGGCGCATGTCGAGGCTAACCTCCAGCGGCAACAGGTAGCCGCTGCGCCCGTCGCGCTGCCAGCGCGCAGCCAGGCAAGTGCCCCAGTCGATCACCGGCCGTGGTGCCGGCAACAGCGGTTCGATCCGCGCCAGAACCGACTCGGCGCGTTCAAGAAAAGCATTCAATCGGGAATCCACGTCTTCTCCTCGGGCACGTTCACAGTGATGATGGCGATTGCTGTGACGACGTACAGATAAAAATCACCCTACCAAGCCTTGTTACAAGGCGATTCGGGAACCTCGGTATCCATACATGATCGACTATGCTTGAGCAGCGAAGGGAAACGGAAGTGGTTCAACACCCCATGGATATCAAATTCACCCACCGGCTGTCTTACAAGCAAGCCAGGCTTACTGTGCTGGTCGGGTTCATTCTGGGCACGCTGCTCAGCCTGCTGCAAATCGGCATCGATTATGCCAGTGAAGACGCCTCCATCAACCGTGAAATCCTGTCTTTGCTGGAAATCAGCCATAACCCGGCCTCACGGATTGCCTACAACATCGACGCCGAACTGGCGCAGGAACTGACCCTGGGTCTGTTACGCTCGCCGGCGATCATTTCTGCGCAACTGATCGACAACAACAATACGGTGCTGGCCAGCGTCAAACGCCCGGAACTGCAAAGCGGCTATCGGGTGATCAGCGACTTCCTGTTTGGCGCCAAGCGCCAGTTCGAGGATCGTCTGTATCTGGATCATCTGCCCAACGAATCGCTGGGGGTTTTGAGCCTTGAGGTCGACACCTATGCCTTCGGCAGCCGTTTTCTGCGCCGGGCCGAGGTCACCCTGCTCAATGGGTTCGCGCGCAGCCTGATTCTCACCGGTATCCTCTTGGCGCTGTTCTACGTGATGCTGACCAAACCGCTGGTGCGGGTGATCCGCGAACTCAGCGGGCGCGACCCGCGCAGCGCCGAGCCGACCACGCTGGAGTGTCCGTCCGGCCACGGCAACGATGAAATCGGCGTGCTGGTCAAGGTCGCCAATCAGCAATTCGAGAACATTGCCACTGAAATCCAGCAGCGGCGCAACGCCGAAAACCGCCTGACCGACTACCTCGGACAACTGGAAAATATCGTCTCGGCGCGCACCGCTGAACTCAAGGCAATCAACGCACGGCTCAGTCAGTCCAATCAGGAACTCGAAGTCGCCCGCAGCACCGCCCTGGAAATGGCCGAGGCCCGCTCGGCGTTCCTCGCCAACATGAGCCATGAGATCCGCACACCACTTAACGGTCTGCTGGGAATGATTGCGCTGTCACTCGACGGCCCGTTGAATGCCGAACAGCAGCAACAGCTGTCGATCGCCCACGATTCGGGCAAGGTGCTGGTCGAATTGCTCAACGATATCCTCGACCTGTCGAAATTTGATGCCGGGCAGCTGGAGCTTGAGCACATCCCGTTCGATCTCGGCTCATTGGTCGAAGACACCGCCAACCTGTTGTCGCAGAACGCAGCGCCGAGCGTGGAACTCACCTGCCTGATCGATCCGCACTTCCCGGCACTGGTGCTGGGCGATCCGACACGGGTCCGGCAGATCGTCAGCAATCTGCTGTCCAACGCACTGAAATTTACCCGTTTCGGCCGGGTAGACGTGCGCTTGTCGACTTACAAGGATGGCGTGCGCATCGAAGTCTGCGACACCGGCATCGGTATCGCCCAGGACGCACAGCTGAAAATCTTTCAGCCGTTCACGCAGGCGGGCGCCGGCATCACTCGACAGTACGGCGGCACCGGGCTGGGACTGGCGCTGACGTACAACCTCTGCGAAGCCATGCAGGGGCGTCTGACCATCAGTTCCGAGACCGGTTTCGGCAGTCAGTTCTGTGCCGAGTTGCCACTGCCCTGTCATACCCGCGCACTGGCCCCTGCGCCCCTGCACGGCAAAGTCCTCGCTATCACTGCGGCCAGCAGCGGTCTGGCGGAACTGTTGCAGAGTCTGTTACCGGTCTGGGGCCTGACGTATGAGCAGCGCACCATCGATGACTCACTGATCGGCCTGGCACCGGACGTGGTGATTACCGATTGTCCCGAGTGCCTGTTCGGCCTGCGCCCGACGCTCGGAGCGCCGATTTTGCTGGTGACCGCCTACGGCAGTTTTCTGCCGAGCGAAGAAGCGGCAGCGCTGGCGCCTCTGCAACAACAGGCGCGGCCGTTGGCGCGCAACGCGCTCTATCAGAACCTGAGGCGCACCCTGCAACCGGACATCGTCGCCATCAATGATGCGCAACTTGAAACATCCCCTACCCTGAGACGCGGCCGGGTGTTGCTGGTCGAGGACAACCCGGTCAATCAACTGGTGGCCAAAGGCATGCTTGGCAAACTGGGCTGCGAAGTCATCGTCGCCGCCCATGGCGCCGAAGCGCTGGATCAACTGGAGTATCACGAATTCGATCTGGTGCTGATGGACTGCAACATGCCGGTGATGGACGGCTACGAAGCCAGCCGGCAGATCCGCCAGAGCGGGCGCTGGCCGAACCTGCCTATCGTCGCCCTGACTGCCAACGCCATGTCCGAGGAACGCGAACGCTGTCGCGCCGCCGGCATGAGCGACTATCTGGCCAAGCCATTCCGCCGTGAGGAACTGGCGGCATTGCTCGATCAATGGATCCCGACTACGACAGCGCTCTGATCTGCCCCAACAAGTGATCAAGGCCATCACGCAAGTCATTGAGGCGGTTCAGATCCACCCCGCTGTCGCACAGCAGACGGGCCTTGAGCGGCCCGACCTGCTCGCGCAAGGCTTGGCCGGCCGGTGTCAGGCTCAGGTGCACTTCCCGTTCGTCACGCGTCGAACGCTGGCGCTGCACCCATCGCAACTGCTCCAGACGCTTGAGCAACGGCGTCAGCGTGCCCGAATCAAGTGCCAGGCGTTCTCCTAAGGCCTTGACGGTCGGTTGCTCCGGCGCGGTGTCCTGCCATTCCCACAACACCAGCATCGCCAGGTATTGCGGGTACGTCAGGCCGAGCTGATCGAGCATCGGCTTGTAGGCCCGGATCACCGCCCGGGAGGCGGCGTAGAGCTTGAAGCACAACTGGTTGTCGAGCTTCAGCGAATCGACCGGCAGGCTGTTCATTTGAGCAAGGCTTCGATCTCGCGGCTCAGGTCCTGCGGCTTGGTGGCCGGGGCGAAGCGCTTGACCAACTGACCGTCCTTGCCGATGAGGAATTTGGTGAAGTTCCACTTGATGCCTTGCGAACCCAGTACGCCCGGCGCGCGTTTCTTCAACTGCACGAACAAGGGATGCGCGCCGGCGCCGTTGACTTCGATCTTTTTGAACAGCGGAAAGCTAACGCCGAAGTTCAGCTCGCAGAACTCGCTGATCGCCCCTTCGTTACCCGGCTCCTGCTTGCCGAACTGATTGCACGGGAAGCCCAAAACCACCAGGCCCTGATCCTTGTAGGTCTGCCACAGCTCCTCAAGGCCTTTGTATTGCGGGGTGAAACCGCACTTGCTGGCGGTATTGACCACCAACACGGCTTTGCCGGCGAAGTCGGCGAGGGTCTTTTGCTCACCCTTGATGGTGGTGCAGGGGATGTTCAGCAGGTTGTCGCTCATGACGTAGGGCTCCGCAGAAAAGTCGGGAAAGGCCAAACATAGCGAGCAATTAAATTGCGTGCAATTTAATTATCGAAAAACAAGGCGACCCACAGGTCGCCTTCATTCATTTATTCGCGTGGCTCAAGGTTCAGGCACACCGAATTGATGCAATAACGCAGACCGGTCGGCGGCGGACCATCGGGGAACACATGACCCAGATGCGCATCACAGTGCGCGCACTTCACTTCCGTGCGGATCATGCCGTGGGTGGTATCACGGATTTCGGTCATCGCGCTTTCGCCAATCGGCGCATAGAAGCTCGGCCAGCCGCAGCCGGAATCGAATTTGGTCGTGGAATCGAACAGCGGTTCATTGCAGCAGACACAGTGATAAACGCCGTCGGTCTTGGTCGCGTTGTATTTGCCGGAGAACGGTCGCTCGGTGGCACTGAGGCGGCAAACCTCGTACTGCTGCGGATCGAGCATGGCTTTCCATTCTTCCAGGGTTTTTTCCAACTTTTCCATCATCACACCTCAGCGGCTGAAAAAGCCCGATCTGTACCTTTTCCACGGATCGGGCGGCACGTATGATTGCGCCTCGTCACGCACCAGTCTGGCAGCCAGACCGGGCGCATTCAAACGGATTATGGGAGCCACGGCTCAAGACGTCCGCCTGTGTGAAAACACAGGAATCCCAGCACGGTTGTCCATTCGCCGCCTGGATCGTTCATTTTCGGGATCACATCGCCATGCAGTTCAGCAAATCGAACAAGCTCGCCAACGTCTGCTACGACATTCGCGGCCCGGTGCTCAAGCACGCCAAACGTCTGGAGGAGGAAGGCCAGCGCATCCTCAAGCTGAACATCGGCAACCCGGCGCCGTTTGGTTTCGAAGCGCCGGACGAAATCCTTCAGGATGTGATCCGCAATCTGCCGACCGCACAGGGCTACAGCGACTCCAAAGGCCTGTTCAGCGCGCGTAAAGCCGTGATGCAGTACTACCAGCAGAAGAATGTCGAAGGTGTCGGCATCGAAGACATCTACCTGGGCAACGGCGTGTCCGAACTGATCGTGATGTCGCTGCAGGCGCTGCTCAACAACGGCGACGAAGTGCTGGTGCCGGCCCCGGATTATCCGCTGTGGACTGCCGCCGTCAGCCTCGCCGGCGGTAACGCCGTGCACTACCTGTGCGATGAGGGTGCCGACTGGTTCCCGGATCTCGCCGACATCAAGGCCAAGATCACCCCGAACACCAAAGCCATGGTGATCATCAACCCGAACAACCCGACCGGTGCGGTGTATTCGAAGGAAGTCTTGCTGGGCATGCTGGAAATCGCCCGTGCGCACAACCTCGTGGTGTTCTCCGACGAAATCTACGACAAGATTCTGTACGACGACGCGGTGCACATCTGCACCGCGTCGCTGGCCCCGGATCTGCTCTGCCTGACCTTCAACGGTCTGTCGAAGTCGTACCGCGTGGCGGGTTTCCGTTCCGGCTGGATCGCGATTTCCGGGCCGAAGCACAATGCGCAGAGCTACATCGAAGGCATCGATATGCTGGCCAATATGCGCCTTTGTGCCAACGTGCCGAGCCAACACGCGATCCAGACCGCGCTGGGCGGCTACCAGAGCATCAATGATCTGGTGCTGCCGCAGGGGCGCCTGCTGGAGCAGCGCAACCGCACCTGGGAATTGCTCAACGACATTCCGGGTGTGAGCTGCGTCAAGCCGATGGGCGCACTGTATGCGTTCCCTAAAATCGACCCGAAAGTCTGCCCGATCCACAACGACGAGAAGTTCGTCCTCGACCTGTTGCTCTCCGAGAAACTGCTGGTGGTGCAGGGCACGGCGTTCAACTGGCCGTGGCCGGATCACTTCCGCGTGGTCACCCTGCCCCGCGTCGACGATCTGGAAATGGCCATCGGCCGTATCGGCAACTTCCTCAAGTCCTACCGCCAGTAACTGGCCAGCAGTGCGCAACGGCAAAACGTTGCGCACTGTCTGATTCAGCAACACTTCTGCATTCCAGCTCTGCGTACGCCTTCTACACTTGCGATTCGTACCGGTTGCCTGCGTTCGGCGTAATGGCGACGGGTCGCGGCTGGCTGTCATCCCTATCGTTATCTGTTGTGGGAAATATGCCGAGCACCGAAGAATCCGCTGTAGGACACAGTTTGAAATAGTCACTCAGTTGAATAGCCCGGTGCGGCACCTTATATACCCCGCAGTACGCTACATCTTTAGCTTGAGGAGATTTCTACAACCATGATGCGCATCCTGCTGTTTTTGGCCACTAACCTGGCGGTCGTGCTGATAGCCAGCATCACCCTGAGCCTTTTCGGCTTCAACGGGTTCATGGCGGCCAACGGGGTTGATCTCGACCTTAGTCAGCTGCTGGTTTTCTGTGCAGTCTTTGGTTTCGCCGGCTCGCTGTTCTCGCTGTTCATCTCCAAATGGATGGCGAAGATGAGCACCGGTACCCAGATCATCAGCCAGCCACGTACCCGGCATGAGCAATGGCTGCTGCAAACCGTCGAGCAACTGTCCCGCGAAGCCGGGATCAAGATGCCCGAAGTCGGTATTTTCCCGGCCTACGAAGCAAACGCCTTCGCTACCGGCTGGAACAAGAACGACGCGCTGGTCGCGGTCAGCCAGGGCTTGCTCGAGCGTTTCTCGCCTGATGAAGTGAAGGCCGTGCTGGCCCACGAAATCGGCCACGTCGCCAACGGCGACATGGTCACGCTGGCGCTGATCCAGGGCGTGGTGAACACCTTCGTGATGTTCTTTGCACGGATCATCGGCAACTTCGTCGACAAAGTGATCTTCAAGAACGAAGAAGGCCAGGGCATCGCCTACTACGTGGCGACCATCTTCGCCGAACTGGTACTGGGCATTCTCGCCAGTGCAATCGTCATGTGGTTCTCGCGCAAGCGCGAATTCCGTGCCGACGAAGCCGGCGCACGCCTGGCCGGCACCAGCGCGATGATCGGCGCACTGCAACGCCTGCGTGCCGAACAGGGCCTGCCGGTGCACATGCCGGACACCCTGAACGCCTTTGGCATCAACGGTGGCATCAAGCAGGGCTTTGCCCGCATGTTCATGAGCCACCCACCGCTGGAAGAGCGTATTGACGCACTGCGTCGTCGCGGTTGATCTGACCGGTGTAAACATGAAAGAGGCCCGCAGTGATGCGGGCCTTTTTCATATCTCTGGATTATGCGTCGACAGTGCCGGCCCTTTCGCGAGCAAGCTCGCTCCCACAGGGTTACGTGGTGTTAATGCAATAGGTGACACAGCACAAATCACTGTGGGAGCGAGCTTGCTCGCGAAGAGGCCCATAAGGGCGGCAACAAACTATCGGGAAGAAACGCGGTAAACCCGCTCCTCAAGCCGCGTCACGCCAGCCTGCAAGAACTTCCCGCTCTCACTCAGCACATCCTGCTCTTCGAGCACCTGCACCTGCCAGGCACCACTGAACAACCGCTGCACTTCATCATCCCCCACCGCAAACGGTGGCCCGGGCATTTGCCCCTGATCGTAATCCAGCGTGATCAACAGCCCCTGCACACCCAACGGCAGGATCTGCTGAAGATGCGCGGCATAGCGCTCACGCATCGGCGGCGGCAAGGCGATCAGCGCGGCGCGGTCGTACAACGCCGTGCAATCGGCTACATCGCTCGCCGTCAGCGCGAAGAAGTCACCGCACCACAACTCGATGGCATCGCTGCGATAGACTTTGAATGCGCCCTTCTGGCTGACCTGCGGCTGCACCTGATGCTCACCGAAAAAATCTTCGATGGCCTTCGCCGACAGCTCAATCCCAAGCACTTGATGACCGCGCCCGGCCAGCCACGCCAGATCCAGACTTTTCCCACACAAAGGCACGAGCACTCGCGCCGGTGCCGGCACCGCCCAGTGTCGCTGCAAGTACGGGTTCACCTCAGGCAAATGAAAACCGATCTGCCCCGAATCCCACTTCTTGTGCCAAAACTCAGGTTGCATGCATCACTCCCAATAATTCGATCAAAAAGCGTTAAAACTTATATTAGATTTAGATCAATGATCTGACTGAAGATGAGGTCATCTTAACGCTCAGGAGCCCATCATGTTTCCCAGCCTGTTTATTTCCCACGGCTCACCCATGCTCGCTCTGGAACCCGGTGCCAGTGGTCCGGCCCTGGCGCGCCTTGCCGCTGAATTACCGAAACCCAAAGCTATCGTGATCGTCTCTGCGCATTGGGAAAGTCACGAGTTGCTGGTCAGCAGTCATGCGCAACCGGAAACCTGGCACGACTTCGGCGGTTTCCCCCGCGCACTCTTTGAGGTGCAGTACCCGGCGCCGGGCAATCCGCAACTGGCCGCTGAGGTGGCCAATCTGTTGAATGCCAACAACCTGCCTGCGCGTCTCGATCCGCAACGCCCGTTCGATCACGGTGTTTGGGTGCCGTTGTCGCTGATGTACCCGCAAGCGGATATTCCAGTGGTGCAGGTTTCGCTGCCGAGTCGCGCTGGCCCGGCGTTGCAAACCCGGGTCGGCCGAGCGCTGGCGAGCCTGCGTGATCAGGGCATTTTGCTGATCGGCTCCGGCAGCATCACCCACAACCTGCGTGAACTGGACTGGCACGCCGGCCCGGAGAGTGTCGAGCCTTGGGCGCGGGATTTCCGTGACTGGGTGATCGAGAAACTGGCGGCCGACGATGAGGCGGCGCTGCATGATTATCGCCAGCAGGGGCCGCATGCGGTGCGCAGCCATCCGAGTGATGAGCATTTGTTGCCGCTGTATTTCGCGCGGGGTGCGGGCGGTGAGTTCAGCGTGGCGCACAAGGGATTCACGATGGGTGCGCTGGGCATGGATATTTATCGTTTCGGTTGACGCCTTCGCGAGCAGGCTCGCTCCCACAAAGGCAAAAATCAGGCAAAAAAAATCCCCGAACCAGTCGGGGATTTTTTATATTCGATCAATCAGCCCGGGGGCGGATCAATCTTCGCGATAGCGACGCAGTTTCAGCTGCTTACCGGCAACGCGAGTGTCCTTCAGTTTGGTCAGGAGCTTGTCCAGACCATCTTCCGGCAGCTCGACGAGGCTGAAGCTGTCACGCACCTGGATGCGACCGATCGCTTCACGGGCCAGACCGCCTTCGTTGAGGATGGCGCCCAGCAGGTTCTTCGCAGCGATACCGTCACGCGCGCCCAGCGCGGTACGGCAACGAGCACGGCCTTCGCCCAGAGGCATTGGCGCGCGACGCTCGCGGTCACCACGATCAGGACGATCACCGGTGCGCTCAGGACGGTCGCCACGCGGTGCGTTGTTCGGCACCAGTGGACGTTCCTTCTCGATGGCAGCCAGGTTCAGCGCTTGACCGTTGGTGGCTTTGCGCAGCAGCGCAGCGGCCAGAGCACGCGGGGTGCAGCCGATGTCTGCAGTCAGACGGTCGAGCAGCTCACCGTGAGTCGACTCGGCATCAGCGACCAGCGGCGACAGGCTGTTGGTCAGTTTCTTGATGCGCGCATCGAGAACAGCCTGAGCATCCGGCAGGCGGACTTCAGCGACTTTCTGACCGGTTACACGCTCGATCACTTGCAGCATGCGGCGCTCACGTGGAGTCACCAGCAGCAGTGCACGACCTTCGCGACCGGCACGGCCAGTACGGCCAATACGGTGAACGTAGGATTCCGGGTCGTACGGCATGTCAACGTTGAACACGTGAGTGATGCGCGGAACGTCCAGACCACGAGCAGCAACGTCGGTCGCGACAACGATGTCCAGACGGCCATCTTTCAGCGAGTCGATGACGCGCTCACGCTGGTTCTGGGCGATGTCACCGTTCAGCGCCGCGGCTTTGTAGCCTTTGGCGTCGAGGGCGCTGGCCAGATCCAGGGTCGCTTGCTTGGTGCGCACGAACATGATCAGCGCGTCGAAATCTTCCACTTCCAGCAAGCTGAGAACGGCCGAAGTCTTCTGGTCAGCGTGAACCAACAGGTGAGCCTGTTCGATCGCGGTAACGGTCTGGGTCTTGGTCTGGATCTTCACGTGTTGCGGATCGCGCAGATGGCGTTCGGCAATGGCGCGGATCGACTGCGGCAGGGTAGCCGAGAACAATACGGTCTGACGGGTAGGTGGCAGAGCCTTGAAGATGACTTCCAGGTCATCCATGAAGCCCAGTTTCAACATTTCGTCAGCTTCGTCGAGAACCAGGTGGTTCACGGTCGACAGCACTTTTTCGTCACGACGCAGGTGGTCGCACAGACGGCCCGGAGTGGCGACAACGATCTGTGCGCCATTACGGATTGCTTTCAGTTGCGGGCCCATCGGCGCGCCGCCGTAAACGGCCACAACGGTAACGCCCGGCATTTGCTTGGCGTAGGTTTCGAAAGCGGTTGCTACTTGCAGCGCCAACTCACGAGTTGGCGCCAGGATCAGGGCTTGCGGTTCGCGCTTGGCAGGATCGATGCGGTGCAGGATAGGCAGTGCGAACGCGGCGGTTTTACCGGTACCGGTTTGCGCCTGGCCAATCATGTCCTGGCCGGCCATGATGATCGGGATCGATTGCTGCTGAATCGCCGAAGGCTCTTCGTAGCCGGTCGCTGCGACGGCTGCAAGAATATTCGGGTTAAGATTAAAAGCGGCGAATCCGCCGGTTTCCTGGGTCATGGGTCTGCCTCTAAGTGCATCCGCAAAGACCCATGCTCCAAAGCTGCGCATGCCGTGTTGAGACTCAAGAGTCGCCCTGGCAGCTTTGTCGGCGGGGATTTGCGAAAACGAATGAATGAAAAAAAAGAATCGTCCGGGAAGAGCCCGCAATGCGGACGTGCAGCCGAAGCTGACTTCGGGGAATTGCGCTACCTAAACGCGGCCCGGTTAAAGGCCGGCGCGCACTATACCGGATTTTGCCCGAAAAGGGAGCTTTTTTTATCGTCTGAATGCGTGTGTCACCGCTGTGTAACGGGGTTTTGCGGATAATCGCGTCAAGGTCTATTTTTCAAAGGCCCGGCCCTGCGGGCGATGACGCTTAAACGATTCACCGATGTGCGGCATACCGTCGCTGCCACCGCCCTTCCCGCCCGAGGATCCAGCCATGAATCAGCCCTGCCCCGGCCGCGTCAGCCGTGAACGCCGTGGCCACGTCCACCTGATCGGCCTTGATCGAGCAGCCAAGCGCAATGCTTTCGACCTCGACCTGCTCAATGAACTTAGCCTGGCCTATGGCGAGTTCGAGGCCGACAGCGAGGCACGGGTCGCGGTGGTGTTCGGCCATGGCGAGCACTTTACCGCCGGTCTGGATCTGGTGAATGCCAGCGGCGCACTCGCCGAAGGCTGGCAGGTTCCGACCGGTGGATGCGACCCCTGGGGTGTTTTCGTCGGGCCAAGGGTGAGCAAACCGGTGATTGTCGCCGCGCAGGGTTACTGCCTGACCATTGGCATAGAACTGATGCTGGCGGCGGATATCAACCTGTGTGCGAGCAATACCCGCTTCGCGCAAATGGAAGTGCAGCGTGGGATTTTTCCTTTTGGTGGCGCGACTTTACGTTTTCAGCAGATCGCTGGCTGGGGCAATGCCATGCGCTGGTTGCTGACCGGCGACGAGTTTGATGCCCACGATGCGTTGCACTTGGGCTTGGTGCAGGAAGTGATGGCCAGTGAGGATTTGCTGCCACGGGCGATTGAACTGGCCGAACGGATTGCCCGCCAGGCACCGTTGGGGGTGCAGGCGACGTTGCTGTCGGCGCGGCAGGCGCGGTATGAAGGTGAGACGGCGGCGGCACAAGGGTTGCCGGCGCTGGTGAAGAAGTTGCTGGCCAGTGAGGATGCCAAGGAGGGGGTGAGGTCGCTGGTGGAGCGGCGACCTGGCATTTTCAAAGGGATCTGAAATATTCGCTGGTTATCAGACCCTCTTCGCGAGCAGGCTCGCTCCCACAGGGAAAATGCATTCCAATGTGGGAGCGAGCTTGCTCGCGAAGGGGCCCTCACTGACAACTCATGTAGCCGGGCGAATCGCATTGATCAACGACTGCAACGAATACCCCAGCCGCGGCGCCAGCGCTTCAGCCCTTGCGGTCAGCGCCTGCATGTCCAGCGCCTGATCAAGATCCGCTGGCACAAGCAGAATCACATTGCCCTCCTTCACCGGCAGCTCCCAATAATGCCGGTGATAGAGTCCGCGTAATAGCGCCGCGCCCAGCGGCTGGCCATCATCGGTAGCCCACTGATTGATCACCAGCCAGCCACCCGGATTCAGACGCTTCTGGCAATCACCGAGAAAACCCCAGGCCAGATGCCCGACACCCGGCCCGACGTCAGTGTAGAGGTCGACGAAGATCAGATCCGCAGGCTCTGCGGTCGGCAACAACTCCAGCGCATCGCCGACACGGATGTACAGGCGAGGATCATCATCCAGCCCGAGGTATTCGATAGCCAAACGCGGCACGTCCGGGCGCAGTTCGATGGCTTCGACATCTTCCAGCGGCAGGAACTTGAGGCAGGCCTGAGTCAACGTACCGGCGCCGAGCCCGAGAAACAGCGCACTCTCCGGCTGCTCATGGCACAACGCGCCGATCAGCATCGCCCGGGTGTAGTCGTATTCCAGCCAGCTCGGATCAGCGGTGAACACGCAGCTCTGCTCAATGGCATCGCCAAATTCGAGAAACCGGTAGTCGGCCACTTCCAGCACGCGAATCACGCCGAACTCATCCTGTACTTCGGCGAGCAGATGCTCGACGCGCTCCTCAGTCATTTCGTCTCCTGATGGTCACCGGGCGCGGTGACGCGATGGCACCGCTGTGGCGCCGTGGCAAAGCGGCGATTGTCGGTGATGGGGCGGGAGCAGGTCACGCACTAATTGCTGCTAACATGGCCTTCCGTGCGTAGAACCAATTAGAGACCGTGATGAGCCAACCGTGGAGCCCTGACAGCTGGCGCGCCCTGCCGATCCAGCAACAACCCCAATATCCTGACGCTGCGCATCTGCGCCAGGTCGAGCAGACGCTGTCCAGCTATCCGCCGCTGGTGTTTGCCGGTGAAGCGCGCGAACTGCGTCGGCAGTTTGCCGAAGTCACCCAGGGCCGGGCATTCCTGCTGCAGGGCGGCGATTGCGCGGAAAGCTTTGCCGAGTTCTCTGCGGCGAAGATTCGCGACACCTTTAAAGTGTTGCTGCAAATGGCGATCGTCATGACCTTTGCCGCCGGTTGCCCGGTAGTCAAGGTCGGGCGCATGGCCGGTCAGTTCGCCAAACCGCGTTCGGCCAACGACGAGACCATCGATGGTGTAACCCTGCCGGCCTACCGTGGCGACATCGTCAACGGCATCGGCTTCGACGAAAAGAGCCGCGTGCCGGATCCGGAGCGTCTGCTGCAGTCCTACCACCAGTCCACCGCGACGCTGAACCTGCTGCGCGCGTTCGCTCAGGGCGGTTTTGCCGACCTGCACCAAGTACACAAGTGGAACCTCGATTTCATCGCCAATTCGGCGCTGGCCGAGAAGTACAGCCACCTCGCCGACCGCATCGATGAGACTCTGGCGTTCATGCGCGCCTGTGGCATGGACAGTTCGCCGCAACTGCGCGAAACCAGTTTCTTCACCGCCCACGAAGCGTTGCTGCTGAACTACGAAGAAGCCTTCGTGCGTCGCGACAGCCTGACCAACGATTACTACGATTGCTCGGCGCACATGCTGTGGATCGGCGACCGCACCCGTCAGCTCGACGGCGCTCACGTCGAATTCCTCCGTGGCGTGAATAATCCGATCGGCGTGAAAGTCGGCCCAAGCATGGACCCCGACGATCTGATCCGCCTGATCGACGTGCTCAACCCGGACAACGATCCGGGGCGTCTCAACCTGATTGCGCGGATGGGCGCGAACAAGGTCGGTGATCACCTGCCGGCGCTGATTCGCGCGGTGCAGCGTGAGGGCAAGCAAGTGCTGTGGAGCTCCGATCCGATGCACGGCAACACCATCAAGGCCAGCAGCGGCTACAAGACTCGCGACTTTGCGCAGATCCTCGGTGAGGTTAAACAGTTCTTCCAGGTTCACGAAGCCGAAGGCAGCTATGCCGGCGGCATTCACATCGAGATGACCGGGCAGAATGTCACCGAGTGCATTGGTGGCGCGCGGCCGATTACAGAAGATGGCTTGTCGGATCGCTATCACACGCATTGTGATCCGCGGATGAATGCTGATCAGTCGCTGGAACTGGCGTTTTTGATTGCCGAAACCTTGAAGCAGGTTCGCCGCTAGACCGCGTCGCCTCTTTCGCGAGCAGGCTCGCTCCCACACTGGATTTGTGTCGTATACAAAACCCATGTGGGAGCGCGCCTGCTCGCGAAGAGGCCGACTCAGACACTAACAATCTCTGCCAATGCCACCCGCAACCGCACCGCACTCTCGCGCTGACAATTCAACTGCACCCGCGCCAGCCCCAGCCAATCCGCCATGTCCCGTAGATTCACGGCCAACGCTAACACCCCCTCGTCATCCAGCCCTTTTTCCTCCTCGTGCACCGCATGCACTGCCAACTGCCCGGCCGCGCGCTCGGCACGCAAATCCACTCGGGCGGCAATTCGCTCGTTGTGCAAAAACGGCAACACGTAATAGCCGAAAACCCGCTTGTCCTGCGGCGTATAAATCTCCAATCGATAGCGAAAATCGAACAAGCGCTCAGTGCGGCTGCGCTCCCAGATCAACGAATCGAAGGGCGACAACAACGCACTGGCCGCCACCTTGCGCGGGACTTTCGGCTCCGCCAGGCAATAGGCGATTTGCCGCCAACCGGCGACCTCGCACATCTGCAACTGCCCGGCCTCGACCAGCTCCGCGAGACGTGGTCGCGCATCCGCCGGGTTCAGGCGGAAGTAATCACGCAGGTCTTTTTCAGTACCGACGCCCAAGGCCTGCGCCGCGTGCAGCAACAGCCCGCGCTGCGCCTCGGCTTCATCAGGCATCGCTTGTTGCAGAATCGATGAAGGAATCACCCGCTCCGGCAAATCATACAAACGCTCAAAACCACGCCGCCCCGCCACCGTCACCTCGCCAGCCGCGAACAGCCACTCCAGAGCATGCTTTTCCGCGCTCCAGTCCCACCACGGCCCGGCCTTGTCTTCACGGGTTGAAAGGCTGCCGGCGCCCAACGCGCCCTGCTCTTCCACCAAACTCAAGACCCGACGAACCACGTCCTGCTGCTCGCGACCGAATTTGGCCAATTGCTGATAGATATCCTCGCCACGCCTGGCCCGCTGCATACGCCAGTTCAGCAGCGGATACATCGACATCGGCAACAAAGACGCTTCATGCCCCCAGTATTCGAACAACGTGCGACGTCGCCCCGAACTCCAGGCAGCCTGGTCGAGCAAGTCAGAAGAATAGGAACCGAGACGGGAAAACAGCGGCAGGTAGTGCGAGCGCACCACGGCATTGACGGAGTCGATTTGCAGCAGACCGAGCCGTTCGATCAGCCGGTTGACGTTAGCGGCTTTGACGGTCGGCGGCTGGCGCCCGTTGAAGCCTTGGGCAGCCAGCGCCAGTCGTCGCGCCTGTTTGAGGGAAAAGGATACTGTTGCGGGCATGAGCATCTCCTTGTCTGCTCGCAACCTACCTCACCGGAAGTTGGTTTGTGTAGCGTTCTGCTCATCATTTGTGCATCGGGTCATCCCAGAACGGCCGCACGGCTTCGTGTTCAACGTCGGCACGACTGACGCCGATGTCTTTCAACGCTTCGTCGCTCAGACTGGCCAGCAACTCGCGCTCACGGTGCAGTTCGTACCAGCGGCTAAACTTGTGCAACAGGTCGGAAACGATATGGCCGCTGTATTTTTCTTCGCTTGCATACTCTCTTTGACCTTTCATCGTGTTGCCCTCCATGTGGATGGCTCAAGTCTCGCGCCAGCGCTAAGATCAATCCAACGAATGTTTCTGATGGCATGCATCACGGAGATTCATCAATTGTCCGCCTACCCCAGTATCGATACCGATGTCCTGCGCACCTTCGTGGCGATTGCCGATCAGGGCGGTTTTACCCGCGCCGGCGAAATGGTCAACCGCACGCAATCAGCGGTGAGCATGCAGATGAAGCGTCTGGAAGAAGATGTGTTGCAACGCCAGTTGTTCGAGCGTGATGGACGTCAGGTGCGCCTCACAGCTGAGGGCCAAGTGCTGCTCGGTTACGCCCGACGCATCCTCAAGCTGCACAGCGAAGTGTTCAACACTTTGCGCGAGCCGCACATGGTCGGCACCGTGCGCATCGGCACACCGGATGATTACGTGATGCGTTTTCTACCGGGGATTCTGTCGCGGTTCGCGCAGTTCTATCCGCTGATCCAGATCGAAGTGCACTGCGAATCGACCAAGCAACTGTTGCAACGAACCGACCTGGATCTGTCGATCGTTACCCGCGAGCCGGGCAACGAGATCGGCCAGTTGCTGCGCAAGGAGCGTTTCGTCTGGGCCGAGGCGCAGAACTTCAGTGCCCACGAGCAAACGCCGCTGCCGCTGGCGATGTTCAACAGTGATTGTTTCTGCCGCTTGTGGGCGTGTAATGCGCTGGATGCGATGGGCCGCGAATACCGCATCGCTTACAACAGCACCAGTCTCTCGGCGCTAATGGCGGTGGTGAGCGCGGGTCTGGCGATCACCGCGCAACTGGAAAGCCTGATCACCCCGGACATGCGCATTCTTGGCGCCGCCGAAGATCTGCCGCTGTTGCCCGAGGCCAGCATCATGCTGATCCGCAACTTGAACAATCCGTCGCCGATCACCGAGTGCCTGGCCGAGCACATTGTCGAAGGCTTTAAACTTTAAACGCGAGCATCACCGCACACAGCACCAGAAAACCGCAGAACAACCCGCGCAGGAGTTTCTCCGGCATGGCGTGGGCGACTTTCACCCCCCAGCTGATGCTGGCCAAACCGCCGATGGCCAGCGGCAGACCGATCATCCAGTCCACTTCGTGATGTACCGCGTAGGTCACCAGGGTCACGCCGGTGCTTGGCAAGGCCAACGCCAGCGACAAGCCCTGAGCGACGACTTGCGTGGTGCCGAACAGGCTGGTCAGCACCGGCGTTGCAACCACCGCCCCGCCGACCCCGAACAAACCGCCCATGGTCCCGGACGCCGCCCCGAGCACGCCGAGCCATGGCCAGGAATAACGCATTTGCGAAGTCGCAGCGGGTGGCTTGCCGAACATCTTCAGCAGGTTGTACGCCGAGAGCACCACGAGGAACGCGACAAAGCCGATGCGCATGGCTTGCGCATCGATACCCACCGCCCAGATCGAACCGATCCAGGCAAAACAGAAGCCCATCACCGCCAAGGGCAGCGCATGCCGCAGTTCGATGCGATTGCGCTGGTGATAACGCCATAGCGCCAGCATTACGTTCGGTACGACCATGACCAGCGCAGTGCCTTGGGCAATCTGTTGATCCAGACCAAACCACACGCCAAGTAACGGAATGGCGATCAAGCCGCCCCCGATCCCGAATATGCCACCGAGTGTGCCAAGGGCGGCGCCGAACAGCAGGTACAACACAAACTCCATCACAGCTGAATTCCTCTTACGTCAGGCGACTCATCCTACGCAGTCGCGGCTGGCGGGGAAACGCACAGCAACGCACAATGGTTGTGCCGATTTCGCACAAGCGTGAAGCTGACCATGAATCCCAATCAATTGACCGCTCAACTCGGACTGTTTCTCGATGTGCTGGAAAGTGGCAGTTTTTCTGCTGCTTCCCGCCGCCATCCACTGACCCCCTCGGCCGTCGCCCGACGGATCGACAACCTCGAAAACGCAATCGGCAGTCAGTTGTTTGTCCGCAGTACGCATGCCGTGCGCGCGACACCGGCGGGCCTGGCCTTTGCCGAGCGGGCGCGGCGAATTGTTGCCGAGTTGCAACTGGCCCGTGCGGAGGCGGTGTCCTTGAGCAGTGCGCCGGAAGGTTTGATCCGCATCGATGCCCCAGCAGCTTTCGGGCGGCGACATCTGGCACCGGTAATAGCTGACTTTCTCGTTTTGTACCCTGGACTCGATGTGCAGCTGCACCTGATCGACAGCTTCGTCGATATGAGCGGCGCGAATCTGGGCAAAGTCGATCTGGTGCTGCGCGCCGGGCAAATGGCTGACACCCGACTGGTGGCCACACCATTGGCAAGCATGGTGCGCATTGCCTGCGCCAGTCCCGACTATCTCAAACGCCGAGGCGTGCCTGTCAATCCAGCCCAACTGAACGAGCACGATGGTCTGGATTGGGACGGTCTCGCTCCGCCCTTCGCCTGGCGGTTCGAACAGGACGGCCAGATGCACTTGCACCGCCCGGCACGGATCCGCATGAGCGCCAACAATGCCGAAGCGCTGGTGTGTGGGGCCCTTGCCGGACTGGGCATCGCGCATCTGCCGACATGGCTGGCCAGCGAATACCTGCTGCGCGGTGAACTGCTGCCGTTGTTCTGCGAAAACGGCCTGCCGGCCCCGGAATCCACCGGCATCTACGCACTGCGCATGGAACAGCAGACCAACTCGCGCAGCCGCTTGTTGCTTGAATACCTCAAGACTCGTTTCAGCCCAGTGCCGCCATGGGATCTGGCGTTGCAACGGGATCTGGGACGCCATTAGTTCCCCAGAATTATCTGGCGCATTAAAGATTCGAGCGCTAGATTCATGACCATCACCGAACAAGGCTTTGACATGACTTCCGAACGCGACAACTGCGACGACCTGCTGCTGGATAACCAGGCGTGCTTCGCCCTGCATTCCACTTCGCTGATGATGACCAAGGTCTACAAGCCGCTGCTGCAAGCCTTGAACCTGACCTATCCGCAATATCTGGCGATGATGGTGTTATGGGAGAAGGATGGTTTGACCGTAGGAGAAATCAGCGCTCGACTGCTGACCGATCCCGGCTCATTGACTCCACTGCTCAAACGGCTGGAGGCTGAAGGCCTACTGAGTCGCACGCGCAGCCGTGAAGATGAGCGCGTGGTGATTGTCGAGCTGACCGAGCAAGGCCGTGCGTTGAAAGAAAAAGCCCAGACGGTCCCGCAATGCATCCTCGGCGCCAGCGGCTTTTCTCTGGAACGCCTGCAAAAGCTGCAAGCAGAGTTGCAGGCGCTGCGTAGCCATCTACAAGAAAGCCTGATCTAACCCCGACACTGTCCCTTGTGGGAGCGAGCCTGCTCGCGAATGCAGTCTGTCAGCCAATTTGTTTGGTGAATGAGAGACTCCATTCGCGAGCAGGCTCGCTCCCACATTGATTTCATCGACAGCAAAATATTTTTCAACAACTGACATGCTGCACAAACCGCTCTAAATCAAGCCTTATAGGCCATCTCCCATCCCCACCTCTCCGTCAAAGCACAGATTTCTTTAAAATTTATCTTGCGCACTAAATATTCACGCGATACATTTATCTCGCACTTACTTAGCGCGCAAACAATTAGCGCACACAAACACACTTAATGAGGCTCACACCATGCAAACTCTCTACACCGCAATCGCAACCTCCACTGGCGGCCGTGACGGTCGCGCGATCTCCAGCGACAACATCCTCGACGTCAAACTGGCCACCCCGAAAGAACTTGGCGGTGCCGGCGGCGCGGCGACCAACCCTGAGCAACTGTTCGCTGCCGGCTACTCGGCCTGCTTCATCGGCGCACTGAAATTCGTCGCCAGTCAGACCAAACGCAAAATCCCTGACGACGCCTCGATCACCGCCCACGTCGGTATCGGCCAGATTCCTGGCGGCTTCGGTCTGGACATCGACCTGCACATCAGCCTGCCCGGTCTGGAACAGGCCGACGCGCAGTCACTGGTCGATGCGGCCCACCAGGTCTGCCCGTACTCCAACGCTACCCGTGGCAACGTCGATGTACGTCTGCACGTGACCGTCTAACGGCTGACGTCCCAGGCCCGAACAGGAAATGAACATGAACACTTTCAGCAAAGTCTTGACCGGTACCCTTCTCGCCCTGTCCATCCACAGCGCATTTGCCGGTGATGTCGAAAACAACACTCAGGCATTTCTCGATGTGCTGAATGCCGGCACCGGCAAACCGATGGAACAGCTGACACCCAAAGATGCCCGCGCCGTGCTGGTTGGCGCGCAGTCCGGGGTCAAGTTGACGCTGCCCAAAGCGGACGTCAGCGAGAAAACCATCCAGGTCGATGATCAACCGTTGAGCCTGACCATCGTCCGGCCGGCCGGGGTCAAAGGCGAGCTGCCGGTGTTCATGTTCTTCCACGGCGGTGGCTGGGTGCTAGGCGACTTCCCGACTCACGAACGACTGGTGCGCGATCTGGTGGTCGGTTCGGGCGCGGCGGCGGTGTTCGTCAATTACACGCCTTCGCCGGAAGCGCATTATCCGGTGGCGATCAACCAGGCCTACGCGGCGACGAAGTGGGTCGCAGAGCACGGCAAAGAGATCAATGTCGATGGCAAGCGTCTGGCCGTTGCGGGCAATAGCGTCGGCGGCAACATGGCGGCTGTGGTTGCACTGATGGCCAAAGACAAAGGCACTCCGGCGATCAAATTCCAAGTGTTGTTGTGGCCGGTGACCGATGCCAATTTCGATACCGGTTCCTACAACCAGTACGCCGAGGGACACTTCCTTACTCGCAACATGATGAAGTGGTTCTGGGACAACTACACCACCGACGCCAAGCAGCGAAACGAGATCTACGCCTCCCCGCTGCGCGCCACCACCGCACAACTGAAGGGCCTGCCGCCAGCACTGGTACAGACCGCTGGTGCCGATGTGTTGCGTGATGAGGGTGAAGCCTACGCGCGCAAACTCGACGAGGCCGGCGTGCCGGTGACGTCAGTGCGTTACAACGGCATGATTCACGATTACGGTTTGCTTAACGTGGTGAGCCAAGTGCCGGCGGTGCGTTCGGCGATGTTGCAGGCTTCGCAGGAGTTGAAGGAACATCTGAAATAAACGCAGCCCCATTGTGGGAGCGAGCTTGCTCGCGAAGGCGTCCTGTCAGACAACATGCCATTGAATGACACACCGCGTTCGCGAGCAAGCTCGCTCCCACAGGGTTCAGAGTGTTTCTAACAGGCACAAAAAAGCCCGACTCAATGGTCGGGCTTTTTCTTTCCGCAAAAACCAGTGCTTATTTGGCACGGCCTTTGTAGGAACCGCCTTCGCGGGTGTCGATTTCGATCTTGTCACCGATTTCGATGAAGTCAGCAACTTGCAGCTCAGTACCGTTGGCCAGCTTGGCTGGCTTCATGACTTTGCCGGAAGTGTCGCCACGAGCCGAACCTTCGGTGTAGTCAACTACGCGCACGATGGTGGTCGGCAGCTCTACGGAAACCAGACGCTCTTCGAAGAAGATCGCTTCGCAAACATCGGTCATGCCTTCTTCAACGAAAGGCAGAACGGCTTCGATGTCTTCAGCGTTCAGCTCGTACATGGTGTAGTCGGTGGTGTCCATGAACGTGTAGGTGTCGCCGCTGATGAAGGACAGGGTCGCTTCTTTGCGGTCGAGGATTACGTCGTCCAGTTTGTCGTCAGCGCTGTAAACGATCTCGGTCTTGTAACCGGTCAGCAGGTTTTTCAGCTTGGTCTTCATGATCGCGCTGTTACGGCCCGACTTGGTGAATTCAGCTTTCTGAACCAGCCAAGGATCGTTCTCGAGACGGATCACGGTACCGGGTTTCAGTTCTTTACCAGTTTTCATTGCGAATATCCGAATTTGGATGGGATTTACAAAAATCTAGGCCGCGTATCATATCCAATTTAGGTAAAACTGTACCAGCGCTGCGGCAAGATCGGCCTGCAAGCCTTGTTCCAGACACCACGCCTCGGCGTTTTCCTGCAGTTCTGACCAATGATTACGGGCTGCGAGCCAGTGTTCGCCGATGGGTTGACCGGCGCTCCAGGCTCGCCAGAGACCGTTCATCGCCTCGGCAGCGGCCGGTGACAGGCCTTTTGTGTAGAGCGCGAGAAAGGCGTCGAGCTTATCCAGATGGATGTCTTCGTCCTGCTGATAGATATGCCAGAGCATCGGCCGCCCCGCCCATTGCGCGCGGACGAATGAATCCTCACCGCGCACCGCGTTGAAATCGCAGCACCAGAGCAAATGGTCGTATTGATCCTGCCGGACGAACGGCAACACTTGCACAGTCAGTGACTGACGCACATTAATCTCGCCCACGGTCAGGGTCTCCACCCCCAGCCAGCGTGCCATATCGCCCAGAATCCGCCCTTCAGGCACCAACAGGTGTGTCGGCGTCGCGTCGCCAGCCAGTACATCGAGCCAACTGGCCAGCCCGGCATTCTCGTAGGCAAACAGCGAAATCAGCTGTGCATCCGCTGCGTGATCGACCCCGAGACCTTGCAGGAATTGTCGCTGAGCCTCGGCATCCTGTTGAAACTGCCGACGCTGCTCGAGCAAGCCGCGCTCACGCAACAGCCCGCCAGTGCCCGGCTGGAACCCCGGAAAGAAAAAGAACTTCTGCACCGATTTGTATTTGACCGACGGCAAGCCGTGACAGCCAATGACCCAGTCTTCGGCGCTGAGATAGTCGAGGTTCATCCACAATGGCGGCTGCTCTCGCGTGGCCATCGCGTCCATGTAATCACTGGGCAACTGACAGGCGAACGCGGCAATCACCACATCAGCGGCGTCAGTGTGTAACCACTCGCCCGGCCAGTGCCGCACCTCGACGCCCTGCTGCCATTGCTGTGCGGCGTTGATATCGATTTCGGGACACATCCGTTCGAATGCGCGCAGATCATCGACCCAAAGTCGCACCGCCAGACCATGCTCGGCCGCCAGTTGCCGGGCCAGACGCCAAGTCACGCCGATGTCGCCATAGTTGTCGACCACGGTGCAGAAAATATCCCAGCGGGGTTTCAATTCCGGCATTCAAGACTCCCGTTGGCAAAAGCGTCGATTGTCCGCATAAATCACCTCGCGCAGAAGAGCCGACGGCGATTAATCTTCGTGCGACAATCGCCACTTGCCCGCAATCACCCGCCAGGAGGCAGCCATGCCCTATCGTCCCAACCCGCGTCGCCCGTTGCCTGTTCAGCTTAGCGCGTTGCATTTGACCGGCAGCATTGCCTTGGGCATGTGGCTGGGCTTTGTCGCCATCGCGCTGACTTGCTGGCTGCTGTCGCATTTGCTGTTCAAAGAACAATTGGCGCCGGTTGCCCAGGCGGTGCAGCAATTGGCTAATCCGCCGGCAGTGCAGGTGCAGCCGGAAATTCCGCCGCAAAGTCCATTGTTCGAACAATACGAAGAAAACCTGCGCAAGAACGAGCAGCAGGTGCGCCTGGATCAGGCCCGCAGCAGCATTCGCAATCAGTCAAATCCGAAGTGCCAGTTCTGGCTGCAGCAGGATCAGACCGCCCCGAGCGAGAAAAGCCGCGCCAACGTTTTGCAATTCTGCGATTGATCATGAACAAGCACACGGTTCACCAACTGATTCTCGACAAACTGCGCATCGACCTTGATATCGCCGAACGTGCCGCGCAAACCGCCTACGAAACCGCGACTCACGAAGAGAACATCGCCGAAAACAAGTACGACACGTTGGGACTGGAGGCGTCGTATCTGGCGGCGGGTCAGGCGAAGCGGGTCGAGGAAATTCGCCAGTCACTGGCGCTGTGCCAGAACCTGACGTTGCGTGCCTACGACGAAAATCGCGGCATCGAAATCGGCGCCCTGCTCGGTCTGGAAGACGAAAAGGGTCGCGAGCAATGGCTGTTTCTGGCGCCGGATGCCGCCGGCCTGAAAGTCGATGTGGTCGGCCAGCCGATTACCGTCATCACCCCGCGCTCGCCACTGGGCAAAGGTCTGCTGGGCAAGTGCGAAGGTGATGAGGTGGAGATTCTGGTGGCGGGCACCCGGCAACAGTTTGCTGTTACCGAGGTGCTCTGATTCGACGGATCAGTGAACCGGCAGTTCGACGCCGTCGAACAGTTCTTCCAGTTCCTGCTTGTTGTGGCACTGAATGGCTTTGGCCATGACTTCGCGGGTCAGGTGCGGGGCGAACTTCTCGATGAAGTCGCACATGAAACCACGCAGGAAAGTCCCGCGACGGAAACCGATCTTGGTCACGCTGGACTCGAACAGTTCGCTGGCATCCAGCACCACCAGATCGTTGTCGAGCTTGGTGTCGACCGCCATTTTAGCGACGATGCCCACGCCCAGCCCCAGACGCACATAGGTTTTGATCACGTCGGCGTCGGCGGCGGTGAACACCACTTTCGGCGTCAGGCCGCGATGGCTGAAGGCTTCGTCGAGTTTCGAACGGCCGGTGAAACCGAATACGTAAGTCACAATCGGGTATTCGGCCAGCGCTTCCAGGGTCAGCTTCGGCAGCTTGGTCAGCGGGTGGCCCTGTGGCACGACCACGCAACGGTTCCAGCGATAGCACGGCATCATCACCAGATCGCCGAACAGCTCCAGCGCTTCGGTGGCGATGGCGAAATCGACGGTGCCGTCAGCGGCCATCTCGGCGATCTGCATCGGCGAACCCTGATGCATGTGCAGCGCAACGTCCGGGTATTGCTTGATGAAATTGCTGATCACCGGTGGCAGCGCATAACGTGCCTGAGTGTGAGTGGTGGCGATCGACAGGGTGCCCTTCTTCTCATTGGAGAATTCCTGGGCGATCTGCTTGATGCTTTCGACCTTGCGCAGGATCTCACCGGCAGTGGTGATGATGCGCTCGCCGGCCGGGGTGACGCGGGTCAGGTGCTTGCCGCTGCGGGCAAACACTTCGACGCCGAGTTCGTCTTCCAGCAGGCGGATTTGTTTACTGATGCCCGGTTGTGAGGTGTAAAGGCTTTGGGCTGTAGCGGAAACGTTGAGGTCGTGGTGCGCCACTTCCCAGATGTAGCGCAATTGTTGAAGCTTCATATGAATCCCTCAAAGCAGGTAGACGCCACGGGCATCAGCGACGGTATATAACTATATTAATGGTTTGAATAATAAATCTAGAACTTTTTTATCAAAACGCCATTATTCGTGCTTCAGCGATCCCCGCGCCTCCGCCGCTCCACCAGCGGCACCATGTAAACCGGCACTTTGGCCAATTGCAGGAGCCGCGCCGCCGTGCGCCCCAACGGCGTTTCCGCGCCTACCCCGTGACTGTGGCTTCCTACGATCAGCAAATCGACAGAGAGTTTCTGCACCTGGTCGAGAATCACCTGCGACGGATCGCCCTGCAGCACGCGCACTGCGCGAATGCGCTGCAGATCCTGCTCGCCTTCATCCCCGAGTTCTTCGCGAAAGCTTTCCAGCACCCGCTGCTCGATATTGGCAATGACAGTTTTCAGACCCTGGCTGTGAAATTCGTTCAATGCCTGCTCGTCGAGGTAACTCTGCAGCACCGATTCGGCAAACAGCCCCATCGGCTCCACCGCGTGCACCACGTACAAATCGGCATTGAACGTTCGCGCCAACGCCAAGGCATGCTGCATCACTAACGGCGCGTACAGACCGAGGTCAGTGGCATACAGCATCGAACGAATCATATGACCTCCTCGCGTGCCAACATGGCGGAGATTTGATTCAGCTTAGCAGTGCCTTGGCGAGTACGACGTGCGACGCAACGTCTTGAAGCACGTAGGCTTTAGACCGACGGTTCGTTGCTGATGCCGTGCGGTACGTGGCCGGTGGCAACGACTTCGCGGGCGAGTTCGCAGTGGCCGGCCTGATCGTCGAAAAACACGTCGGCGGCGAATGCTTCGAGAAATGCCGATTTGGTCAGGCCACCGAGGAAGAGTGATTCGTCGAGGCGAATGTCCCACTCGCGCAAGGTACGGATCACCCGTTCATGGGCCGGCGCCGAACGCGCGGTGACCAGCGCCGTGCGGATCGGGCAGTCATCATCGGGAAATTCGCGCTGCAACAGATTGAGCGCCGCCAGAAAGCCTTTGAATGGACCGCCGCGCAACGGCTCGCGGGCCGACTCGCGCTCCTTGGCCTGAAACGCTTCCAGCCCGCCGGACTGATAGACGCGCTCCGACTCGTCGGAAAAGATCACCGCGTCGCCATCGAAGGCGATGCGCAATTCATCACTGGCCGCGCGGCTGGCGCCACCGGACAGAATCGTCGCCGCAGCAAATCCGGCATCCAGCGCCGCGCGCACGTCTTCGGCATGGGTCGACAGAAACAGATCGCAACCAAACGCTTTCAGATAAGGATACGGACTGCGCCCGCCGACAAACGCCGCGCGGGAAATCGCCAGACCATAATGATGAATCGAGTTGAACACACGCAGGCCGGTGTCGGCGCTGTTGCGCGAGACCAGAATCACCTCGACCCGCGCACGGCCGAGGCGACTGTTGAGTGCCAGGAGTTTTTCCACCAGCGGAAAGGCATCGCCGGGCGCCAGAATCTCGTCTTCGTGCTCGATCTGATACTGCCGATAGGCTTCAACGCCGCTCGACAGATAGACCTTGTGGCTCTCGCTCAGGTCGAACAAAGCGCGCGACGAAATCGCCAGCACCAGTTTGTCATCGATGTTCTTGGCCATGCCTTCCCCCCAGAGCGACCGGCTTAAACGTTGCGCCGGTCGATAAAACGTAAATTGCGATACAACGCTTCGATGCGCGGCAGCTCACAGCCCGCCGCGTTCGCCGACGCCAATGGCCGAGCGTAGATCGCTTCCAGCTCCAGCGGTCGTTTATGTAAAAAATCGTGGTACATGCTCGGCCAGTAGTCAGGCATTTTCTCGGTCATCATGAACAGGTAATCGGCGTATCCCGGCGGCACGTCGTGGCCGCAGGCTTTGGCACCTTGCACCACTTCGGCCATCAATGCCTTGATCAGCAGGCGACTGTCGGCATCCGCCATTAGCGCCGTGGTGCCGGCGCCGAGCAGCACCGAGAGACCGTTGTAGGCAATGTTCCACACCAGTTTCTGCCAGCGCGCCTGTTGCAGATTGGGCATCGCCTGGGAATCGATTCCGGCAGTTCGGAACAACCCAGAACCCTCCTCGACAATCGCCATACGCGCGCCATCATCCATGGCCGGGCCGCTGTGATAGCCAACGTTGACCGCGCCGAGTGCCTGATGGGTCACCAAACCCGGGCCTTCGCGGTGTACACAGATCAGGCACAAGCCGCCCAGCAGATGCAGGGAATCGGGTAGCAGTTCACGCAGGCTGTCTTCGACGTCGAGGCCGTTTTGCAGCACCAGCACTTTCGCATCCGGCTTGGCCGCTTGAATGATTGAAGGCGCGAGACCGGCGTTGCTGGTGGTTTTCGCTCCCACCAACAGCCAGTCGCATTTCGGCATGTCTTCGGCAGCGGAATAGGCCTGCGCCGGATTCAGCGTCAGCGGGCCATGTACCGCACTGTTTACCTGCAAACCGCGCTCGGCCACTGCCGCAAACTCGCTGCGCAACAGAAAGTGCACATCGAATCCGGCACGCGCCAGCATCACACCGTAAAAACCACCAATCGCTCCGGTGCCGATAATCCCCACCTTCGGTTTATCGAAGCCTGGTGTGTTCACTGCCCCCATCATGGCAACTCCTCCGCAATTCGACCCAGTGCCTGCACCAATGCCTCGTTGAGTGCATCGGCGGTCAGGCGCGTGTGCAATGCCCCAAAGAACTCGCCGTCGCGCACCACAAACAGCGCCGACAAATGAAAGACCTGATAGCGCTCGACCAACCCGCCGTTGTCGCCGGCATCGATCCAGCACAATTGATCAATTGCCAGATCGAGTCCCGGCAACACCTCGCGGGCATAACGACAACTGGCGCAACCGACGCTGGTGAAAATCACCAGCGAAACGCCGCTCATCGCCAGCAGCCGTTGGTCGGCGTCGAAATCGGTCAGTTCGGATTCGACCACTATACTGGGGGAAACAATGTCAAATGGCCGACACAGGGAGTCTGTGCTCATGGGACGTTTCATTCCTCATCCGGACGAGGTGCCGGTTGAATTAACCTTGCTCAAGCCTGAATGTATTTCCAGGCAACAGCTGCACACTATCAGCCTCGGCGGCATCGCTTGCAATTATCACCGTGCCTGGCGCCATGGCACCGCCCTGCAAGTACGCCTGCCGACACTCAATGCCGACATCTGTTATCCGGGCTATGTCGCGTGGTGTCTGCGCCGTAAAAAAGGCTATCTGGTGGGCATCGCGTTTACTGATGAACAAACGCTGTTCAGCGCGCGAATGGGTGAGCAAGTGTGTCAGATCGAGCGCTACTGCCGCATGCACGACACCCACGATGACCTGCAAGAAATTCAGGCGGTGGCCCTGCAATGGGTCGAGCAACACGCCGACGAGTTCTCCCACGACAGCGTGCGCAAGGCTTTTGCGCAGCCAGCGCTGGACTAAAGCACCTTTTGCCCATTGTCGAGCAGGCGCTTTACGCGCTAAGGTTCCGCTCCCCGACGCGCTTAAATCTGCTGTGCTCCGCCGCGCGGGGATCGCTGGCGGCCGGCACCCGTGACCTGACGAGTAAACGATGGCTGATTTACCGATCAACGACCTAAACGTCGCCTCTAACGAGACCCTGATCACTCCCGATCAGCTCAAGCGTGATATCCCTCTGAGCGATGCTGCCCTGCGCACTGTCACCAAGGGCCGCGAAGTCATTCGCAACATTCTTGATGGCACCGACCACCGTCTGTTCGTAGTGATCGGCCCGTGCTCGATCCACGATATCAAGGCTGCCCACGAATACGCCGATCGCCTCAAGGTGCTGGCTGCGGAAGTTTCCGACACCCTGTATCTGGTCATGCGCGTGTATTTCGAGAAGCCACGCACCACTGTCGGCTGGAAAGGCCTGATCAACGACCCGTATCTGGATGACTCGTTCAAGATTCAGGACGGTCTGCACATCGGTCGTCAGTTGCTGCTGGATCTGGCCGAAAAAGGCCTGCCAACCGCCACAGAAGCCCTCGACCCGATCTCCCCGCAGTATCTGCAGGACCTGATCAGTTGGTCGGCCATCGGCGCCCGTACCACCGAATCGCAGACTCACCGGGAAATGGCTTCCGGCCTGTCCTCCGCTGTCGGCTTCAAGAATGGCACTGACGGCGGTCTGACTGTGGCGATCAACGCCTTGCAGTCGGTGTCCAGCCCGCACCGTTTCCTCGGTATCAACCAGGAAGGTGGCGTGTCGATCGTCACTACCAAAGGCAACGCCTACGGTCATGTGGTGCTGCGCGGCGGTAATGGCAAGCCGAACTACGATTCGGTCAGCGTTGCCCTGTGTGAGCAGGCGCTGGACAAAGCGAAGATCAAGCCGAACATCATGGTCGATTGCAGCCACGCCAACTCCAACAAGGATCCGGCCCTGCAGCCGCTGGTGATGGAGAACGTCGCCAACCAGATCCTCGAAGGCAACCAGTCGATCATCGGCCTGATGGTCGAAAGTCATCTGAACTGGGGCTGCCAGGCGATTCCGAAAGACCTCGCCGACCTGCAATACGGCGTGTCGATCACCGATGCCTGCATCGACTGGTCTGCTACCGAGAACACCCTGCGCAGCATGCACGCCAAGCTCAAGGATGTTCTGCCGAAACGCCAGCGCAGCTGACAGGCGTTTTTCAGGCATAAAAAAACGCCGGGCATTGCCCGGCGTTTTTGTGTATGCGATTCAGATTTTCGCGGCGCGGCGCTGATGACGCTCCATATAGCGCTCGACGTAAGAGCAGGACGGGATCACCGTGTAGCCCATTTCTTCGGCGTACTGCAGCGCGCTTTCGGTCAGCGCTGCGGCAATGCCACGGCCGCGCAGAGCGTTGGGCACGAAGGTGCGATAGATATCCAGGGTCTGTTTCCCCAGATCCATATAAGTCAGGTAGGCACGATGACCGTCCACATTGGTCTCGAACTGATGACCAGCCTGGTCATGGTGGATGGACAACGCCTCGCTCATCACTACTCCTCGCGGGTCTTGAATTCTGACCCCTACCTTACCGATGTTTTTCCGGCGAAGGAACATCTACGCCACCCCGTGCCTGATGGACACCGAGAAGAGCCACACCGATCTCGCGCAACCTGGCACCTGATAAATAGTAGGCACCATTGGCAAAAATGCTCAAGGTACGCTCGTCATCAAGCGGGTTGACGGGGGTTGCTCCGATGGACGCAGGGTGGGCCTGGAAGAAGATCTTCCCGGGCTGCTCACCTGAACATTGCCGGATGTTGAGACTTAAGACGTGCAGCCTTTTTTAAAGTCACCTCAACATGCACAAAGATAAGCGAAGCAGCACGCAGAATCGGAACAAAAGTGTGGACGAATTCATCTAGAAAGACTTTAGCCAAGACTGCAAAAACAGTCCGGGACAACGGGAACTTTTTCTCATTAACTCGCTCAGCTCGGGGCTTGCAGCTGGATATTTTTTAAACACCGCAGTTAAAAGTTGCTCGAAAAAGAATCAACGCCTACAATTTTTTTTGCTTCTTGCCTTACGTCAGTTTACTTACTACAAGTAATGGGTAGTATGTACGCCGGCTATTTCCTCAATCGTGAGGAGACAGCCACTTAATTTGAAAGTCCTTGAAGGGGAACACGATGAACAACGTTCTGAAATTCTCTGCTCTGGCTCTGGCCGCAGTTCTGGCTACCGGTTGCAGCAGCGCATCGAAAGAAACCGAAGCACGTCTGACCGCTACTGAAGACGCAGCTGCTCGCTCCCAGGCTCGTGCAGACGAAGCTTACCGTAAAGCTGATGAAGCTCTGGCTGCTGCTCAAAAAGCACAACAGACTGCTGACGAAGCTAACGAGCGTGCTCTGCGCATGCTGGACAAAGCTAGCCGCAAGTAATAATCCCTCGGGATTGTTATCAAGCCGACCCGATTTTTCGGGTCGGCTTTTTTGTGCCCGAGGCTTTTACCCGGGCAATAAAAAACCCGCCGACGCTGTACGCATCGGCGGGCTTTTAACCTCGACTTACTGCTGCAAGTCGATCGGGGTGTTGGCGACGATCGGCGCGGACGTACTCGGCGTGCCGATTTCCGTTGGCAGGCCATCTTCGGCCGCGACCACATCCCGCACCACATCCCAGTTCACGCGCAGATTGCTGGTCACGTCTTCACGCTTGAGCATCGCGTTGATCACCGCAGTGTGCTTGTCGACTACCGACGGATTGCCCTTGTCGTCAATCGGCGTGTGCGCTTCCAGATACACCTTGCCGCCACTGCTGCCGAACTTGTAGGCATCATTGAGGATACGCACCGACGTCCCGACTGGGACCATGCCGGCCATTTCCAGCACGTTGTTGTTAAACATGCGGAAGCAGCCGTGGCTGGTGCGCATGCCGATACCGAATTTCTTGTTCGAACCGTGGATCAGGTAGCCCGGCGTGCCCAGGGTGAACTTGAACGGACCCAGCGGATTGTCCGGGCCGGCCGGCACTACGTTAGGCAGCGGGTCGCCATCAGCGGCGTGTTCAGCCTTGATCGACGCGGGAGGGGTCCAGGTCGGGTTTGGTGTTTTGGCGATGATTGAGGTGTGTGCGATCGGCGAACCCCAACCTTCACGACCGATACCCAGCGGGAACGTGTACACCACGTTGCGGCCTTTCGGGAAATAGTAGAGGCGGTATTCGGCAAGGTTGATGACGATGCCTTCACGCGGGCCCGGCGGCAGAATGAAACGGGTCGGCAAGACGATTTCGGTGCCGGCGCCCGGCAACCAGGCATCGACGCCCGGGTTGGCCGCGACCATTTCCGAGTAGCCCAGATCGTACTTCGTGCCCAGATCGGCGAAGGTGTCTTCGTACTTGGCTTTGATCACCTGCACCTGACCGATGATGTCTTCACCGGGTGGTGGCAGGGGAAACTCCAATGCAGCAACGGGACCGGCCACACACAGGGCGGCAAGTGACAGGCAGCGGGTGACGGCAGGAAAGCGCGGCAACATCCGGAAAATCCTTCGCATGATCAACAAGGGTATAAGAACGCGATTGTACACCGCACTTTGAATATTCGGGGAAATCACCCCAATGCAGGCGACAAGGTGCTTAAGGGTGGGAGTGAGCTTGCTCGCGAAAGCGGTGGGTCAGTCGCCAAAAATGTTAACTGACATGGCCTCTTCGCGAGCAAGCTCAGCTCCCACAGAATCAGAGCTCGAAACGCAGCTCCGGCCAGATCGGCGAGGTGCCGCGCTTCTGAGATTCCAGAATCGCCCGGCACAGCGAGCACAGACGCTGATCCTGAAACACCCGGCGATCCACGCTCGACCAGCGCGGTTGCGCCGGCAGCAGACTGCCGCACAGAGTGCGATCGGCCGAGCCACCGAGTTCGAGTTGCCGCGTCACCAGATGCACCCGCACTTCCTGGCAGGCGAACAGATCCAGCTGCTCGTCAGGCTCGATCAGTTGGTAGGCAAACAGGGACCAGGCAGAACGCGACATCGGGGGCTCCAAATAAGGGGGCGCCACATTAGCCGAAAGCCTGCCCTTAGAAAAGCCTCATAACAGCGGTTTTAGCGTCGGCCAGACATTTTCCAGCAACTTGCCCTGAGCCCCGGCCGCCGGGTGCAGACCATCGGCCTGCATCAGGTCCGGATGACCGCCGACGCCGTCGAGGAAAAACGGTACCAGCGGGATCTTTTTATCCTCGGCGAGTTTGCCGTAGACCTCAGCGAAAGCATCGGTGTAACGCTTGCCATAGTTGGGCGGCAGTTGCATGCCGAGCAGCAGCACCTTGGCCCCACTCTGCCGGGAGCTGTCGATCATCGAGGCAAGATTTTGTTGCAATTGAGTTGGCGGCATTCCGCGCAAGCCGTCGTTGCCGCCCAGTTCGAGTATCACCAGCTCGGGTTTATGCTCTGCAAGCAGCGCCGGCAGCCGCGCCTGGCCTCCGGCACTGGTGTCGCCGCTAATGGAGGCATTGACCACTTTGTCGTCGAAACCCTCCTGTTTGAGCCGTTGTTCAAGCAACGACACCCACCCCAAGCGGGTATCCAGTCCGAAACCGGCGCTGATACTATCGCCAACGATCAGGACAGTACCCGCCGCTGCGTTCTGGGCCATGCACATCAAGGCCAGGCCAGCACTCAAAAACCATACACGCATCGGATTCTCCATGGGCGCAAGCATTCTCACCGCGAAGAACCTCAGCAAAGTGGTTCCCAGCGCGGAAGGTGAACTGACTATCCTGCACGAACTCAGCCTGGAACTGAACAAGGGCGACAGCCTGGCCATCGTCGGCGCGTCCGGTTCCGGTAAGTCCACCCTCCTCGGCCTGCTCGCCGGTCTCGACCTGCCGAGCAGCGGCGAAGTCATTCTCGCCGGCCAGGGCCTGAGCAATCTTGATGAAGACCAGCGCGCACGCATTCGTGCCGAGCATGTCGGTTTCGTCTTCCAGTCTTTTCAATTGCTCGACAGCCTCAATGCGCTGGAAAACGTCATGCTGCCGCTGGAACTCGATGGCCGCAAAGATGCGCGTGAACGGGCGACGGAATTGCTCCAGCGCGTCGGCCTTGGCCAGCGTCTGACGCACTCGCCACGCCAACTCTCTGGTGGCGAACAACAACGCGTGGCAATCGCCCGTGCCTTCGCTGCCGAGCCTGACGTGCTGTTTGCCGACGAGCCCACCGGCAACCTCGACAGCCACACCGGCGAGCGCATCAGCGATTTGCTCTTCGAATTGAACAAGGAACGCGGCACCACCCTGGTGCTGGTGACCCACGACGAACGCCTGGCCCATCGCTGCCGGCGCCTGATCCGTCTTGAAGCCGGGCTGTTGGTCGCCCCTCTGGAGCCTTGATGGCACGTTTGCCGCTGTTGCGTCTGTTCAGTCTCGCGCTACGCCAACTCATGCGCGATGCCCGCGCCGGGGAGTTGCGGGTGTTGTTCTTCGCGTTGGTCGTGGCGGTGGCGGCGAGCACCGCCATCGGCTATTTCGGCGCCCGCCTGAACGGCGCCATGATGCTGCGCGCGACCGAATTTCTCGGTGCCGATCTGGTGCTGGAAGGCAGTTCGCCGGCTCGCGAGGAGCAGATCCGAAGCGGTACCGAGCTGCGCCTGAATCATGCGCAAGTGGTGGAGTTTTCCAGTGTCATCGCCACCGACAACGGCATTCAGCTGTCGAGCATCAAAGCCGTCGACCGTGCCTATCCGCTACGCGGTGAACTAAAGAGTGCGCCCGCCCCGTTTGCCACCGAAGAATCCGGCGGCGAACCGCAACCCGGAGAAGCCTGGGTCGAGGCACGTCTGCTGACCGCGCTGGATCTGAAGATCGGCGACAGTATCGATGTCGGCATGAAGACGTTCAAGCTGACCCGCGTGCTGACTTACGAACCGGATCGCGCCGGCAACTTCTACAGCCTCACGCCACGGGTCATGATCAACCTTGACGACCTCGCCGCCACCGGTGTTGTGCAACCCGGCAGCCGCGTGAGTTACCGCGAACTCTGGCGCGGTGAACCGCAGGCATTGGAAACCTATCGGCAACTGATCAAACCCGGACTCGCCGCCAATCAGCGGATTCAGGACGCCCGCGACGGCAACCGGCAGATTGGCGGTGCACTGGGCAAGGCCGAGCGCTATCTGAACATGGCCAGCCTGGTCGCGGTCTTGCTGGCCGGGGTGGCAGTGGCATTGTCCGCCAACCGTTTTGCCAGCCGCCGTTTCGATGCCAGTGCGTTGCTGCGCTGCCTCGGTCTATCGCGCCGGGAAACCATGGTGCTGTTCAGTTTGCAGCTGACCGTACTCGGGCTGCTCGCCGCACTCAGTGGCGCGCTGCTCGGCTGGCTCGCGCAGTTGGGTTTGTTCGCGCTGCTACATGACTTGCTACCCACCGACGTCCCGCCGGGCGGTCTGTTTCCAGCCATCGCCGGGATCGGCACCGGGCTGGTGGCATTGGCCGGTTTTGCCCTGCCGCCACTGGCCGCATTGGGCCGCGTGCCGCCGCTGCGCGTACTGCGCCGGGACATGCTGCCGATCCCGTCGAGTACCTGGATGGTTTACGGCGCAGCCTTGGGTGCGCTCGGCCTGATCATGTGGCGCTTGAGCCTCGATCTTCTGCTGACATTCGCGCTGCTCGGCGGTGGCGTGGTCGCCGCGCTGGTGTTGGGTGGTCTGCTGTTGTTGCTGCTGCAAAGCCTGCGGCGGATGCTCGCCCGCGCTTCGTTGCCGTGGCGGCTGGGCCTGGGCCAGTTGCTGCGCCATCCGTTGGCGGCGGCCGGTCAGTCGCTGGCATTCGGTCTGATTCTGCTGTCGATGGCCTTGATCGCTCTGCTGCGTGGCGAACTGCTCGACACTTGGCAAAACCAGCTACCGAAAAATGCGCCGAACTACTTCGCCCTGAATATTCTGCCGGCAGACAAGCAGGCTTTTACCGATCACCTGGTCAAGGTCTCTGCGCAAGCGGCGCCACTGTATCCGGTGGTGCCGGGGCGCCTGATCAGCATCAATGGCGAAGCGGTGCAGCAAATTGTCAGCAAGGATTCGGCCGGCGACCGTGCCGTACAGCGGGACTTGAGCCTGACCTGGGCAGCGGACTTGCCTGCGGGCAACAAGCTCACCGCCGGCGAATGGTGGAAAGATCAGCCCAGCGAGGATGTTCCGGGTGTCTCGGTGGAAGGCAAAGTCGCCGAAAGCCTCAAGCTCAAACTCGGCGATCACATGGTCTTCAGCGTCGGCGGGGTCAATCGTGAAGCAAAGGTCACCAGCCTGCGCGAAATCAACTGGGACAACTTCCAGCCGAACTTCTTCATGATCTTCCAGCCTGGCACCTTGAAAGATCTGCCGGCGACTTATCTGACCAGCTTCTATCTGGCGCCCGGTCATGATCAGCAGATCGTCGAACTGTCGCGCACCTTCCCGGCGGTGACCATTCTTCAGGTCGAAGCGCTGCTGGAGCAACTGCGCAGCATCCTCGCCCAAGTCACCATGGCCGTGGAATATGTGTTGTTGTTTGTATTGGCGGCGGGGATGGCGGTGCTGTTTTCCGGCTTGCAGGCGACGCTGGATGAACGCATTCGCCAAGGTGCGCTTTTGCGTGCGCTGGGTGCGGAGCGGCAGTTGCTGATCAAGGCGCGGCGTATCGAGTTCGGCTTGCTCGGTGCAGTCAGCGGCTTGCTCGCGGCGATCGGCTCGGAAGTGGTGAGTCTGGTGTTGTATCGCTACGCGTTCGATCTGCCGTGGCACCCGCATCCGTGGTTGTTGGTGCTGCCATTGATTGGCGCGGCGCTGATTGGAGGCGCCGGCGTGTTCGGCACACGCCGGGCGCTCAACGCAAGTCCACTGACAGTGTTGCGCGAGGGTTGATAGACTCAAGCCGTCTTAATCACAAGAAGTTGCCATGAGCCGTTATCGCCCTCCACGCCCCGCCGGCACCGCGCTGATCACCCCTGAGGGTGAAGCGCGGATGCGCGCCGAATTCCATGAGTTGTGGCATGTGCGTCGCCCGCAAGTGACGCAATCGGTCAGCGAGGCGGCGGCTCAGGGTGATCGCTCGGAAAACGCCGAGTACACCTACGGCAAGAAAATGCTGCGCGAGATCGACAGCCGCGTGCGTTTTCTCACCAAACGCCTGGAAGCGTTGAAAGTCGTCAGTGAAAAACCCAGCGACCCGAACAAGGTCTACTTCGGCGCGTGGGTGACCATCGAAGACGAAGACGGCAAGCAATCGCGCTACCGCATCGTCGGCCCGGATGAACTGGATCTGAAACTGGGCATGATCAGCATCGACTCGCCCTTGGCCCGCGCCTTGATCGGCAAGGCGCTGGATGCTGAAGTCAGGGTGCAGACACCGACCGGTGAGCAGTTCGTTTACATCGTCGCTATCGACTATCCGTAAAACGTATCAGCGACGTGTGATCAAGCCCTGCCGCGCCACGCGGGTCAGTTGCTTGATCATCTCCGGCGCATCTTCCGCACTGGGTGCCTGAATCACTGCCAGATCAAAACTGTCACTGGCAAAACGCGCCAGCGACTCACCGTCTTCGACAAACTGGATCAGGAACGCAGCAGGACCGCCGCTGCGACGTGGCCAGCCATCGAGATAACGCAACAGCGTCGGCTGATGTTTGCCGCCAAGGAGAATCTTCGGGTTGCGCTGGGTGATATGTGCCGTGATCGGCGCGGGACGTGCTGGAGGGCGTAGTGCATTCATCGTGTCGTGTCTCTGCCTCAAAAGTCTGCATGGCAGGTGAGAGGCAACACCGAACCAGCGCTTTAGCGGTATTTCGAAGCCCTGTTCCGGCTTCTGACAGCAACTGTTGAAGTCACCTGGCGCCCCGCAAGTAGCTGTTTAAATCGGCGCATGGGCAACATCCTAGAGAACGTGACCGATCAGTGTCAAGAATCAGCCGCAACAAAAAAGGCCCGCACAATGCGGGCCTTTTCCTTGAGCTAGAGCGCTTAACCGGCGATGGCGCGGTCCACCGAGAGCTTGCCAGCACCTTCGATCAGGACGGCGAGGCTGCCACCGAGCAGGGCCAGAGCGAACTCGTAACCGTTGTTGGCCATAAACAGACCGTTGCTGATGTGTACGGTGAAGATGGCCACCAGCGACAGGAAGGTCAGGCCTAACGCCGCCGGGCGCACCAGCAGGCCGATGATCAAGGCCAGGCCAGCGAAGAACTCAGTACCGCCGGCCAATGTGGCCATCAGGTAACCCGGGTGCAGACCGATGCTGTCCATGTACTGCGCGGTGCCCGCCAGACCGTAACCACCGAACAGACCGAAAAGTTTTTGCGAACCGTGCGCAGCGAAGATCACGCCGACAGCGATGCGCAGGATGGTCAGACCGTAGCCAGCGCGGGTGAACAGTACTTTGTTGATCAGAGAGCTCATGGGGCATTCCTTGTTTTTGCGAGAAGTTGTGTGTGTTGGTTGGTCGCTATATTAATCAGTAAATTTCATGTTAAAAGCGCAAATATTCCGCCATAACAATCAGTTTATTAGATTATTTCCGTGAGACGACTTTTTGCGCCCCGGGCTCCAACGACTCCCGCTCCCGGTCAAACGCCAAGTAATACTTGTTCACGCTATTAACATAGCTGACCGGCCCCATTCCTACCTGCTCCATGGCGATGCGCTCGACCTGGAAGAACCACTGGTTCGGGTTCAACCCTCGGCGCCGGGCCTCAGCGCGCATGCCCTGCACGCGCTCGGGGCCGATGTTGTAAGCCGCCAGGGTGAACGCCATGCGTTCGCGCTCATTGAGCTTGGGGCTGTTGAAGAACTTGCGGCGGATCATCGCCAGATATTTGGCCCCGGCCTGCACATTCGCATCGAGATTCTGAATGTTGTTCACGCCGACTCGCTGAGCGGCGGAAGGCGTGATCTGCATCAGCCCGGTCGGACCACTGCCGCTGCGGGCATTGGGTTGCAGGCGTGATTCCTTGAAAGCCAGTGCGGCCAGATTCAGCCAGTCCATGTTCTGCGCGGCGGCGTGCTTTTGCAGAGTCGGGCGCAGTTTTTCCAGACGCTGGCGATCGGCCTTGGCTAACGGATTGTGGACTTGATACAGGCGCCGATAGATGCGCAAAAACGCTGCATCCTCGTTCGAGGGTTTCTTGTAACCACCGAGGAAGCGATCAATGCTCGCGCGCAACATCGAAGCATCGCGGCGTACGAACCAATACTCCTCGCCCGGCTCGCTGATTATCAATTGCCGGTCAAAACGCAGTTTCGGCAAAATCTTGCCCCAGCGCTCGGCGATGGGTTGCTCGACGATAGTCAGATGGAAAATCCCGCCCTGAACCATCTCCAGCACATCTTCGACCGCTAGCGTCGGATCGACCCATTCGATCTTGATCGGCGCCAGTTTGTGCAACGCCAATTTCTGATTGAGTTGACTGACCGCCTCCCCCGCCGCACTGCCGGTAGGCAACGCCAGGGTTTTGCCAGAAAGCTGCTCGACTTTGCTGTAGCGCCGCTCGCCCTTGATCCCCACCAACACCAATGGCACGTTGCTGGCAATCGGTTCGCTGCTGGCCACCGCGTAGCCCGGTTGCAGCTCAAGCAATTCGCCCGGTGCGACCAGATCACCCTCGCCACGCTGCAAAGCGCCGAGTAGTTGATCCTTGGCTTTGGGAATGATCTTGAGGGTGATTTCCTGACCGTCGCGGGCGTGGCCATTGAGGTATTGCTCAAAGGCGCGCAGACGATGGTATTCGACGCCGATGGCCTGGCCCTGCACTTCGCCGGAGCTGTTGCGGCTCTGGTTGACCAGCACGCGCAACACACGGCTGCTGCGAATCTCGGACAGGTCGCGCACCTTGGCCGCCGGCACGGCTTGAAGCGGCCCGGGCAGGCGCGCGACCGCCGTCATCGGCAGCAGCAACGATCCACACAACAACAGCAAAACCGAGGGACGAACCATCCACTCTCCGGAAAGAATACGGGGCGATTTCATCTTTAAAAGGTCGAAATCACCGACGAAAACAGAGCGCCATAAGCGCTGGCAACGTGCGAGAGACTGGCACAGTAATGGCACTTCTACCAAACCGGTCTGCGTCGCGGCATCAACAGACAGCTATAACTCGTTGTAGTTCTTGGCTTTTCTTATGAATCTACAGCTCTGGTATGCTTTCCGGCCTTCGGCCCGAGGTAGCAACCATGCAACTCATCGATATCGGCGTCAACCTGACCAACCCCAGTTTCGCCGACAAACACCAGGCCGTGCTCGACCGGGCCTATGCGGCCGGGGTCTGCCAACTGGTGCTGACCGGCACCAGCGTCGAGGGCAGCGAGCAAGCCCTGGAGCTGTGCCAGCAACTCGATGAAAGCGGCCAGCGACTGTTCGCCACCGCCGGTATTCACCCGCACTCGGCCAGTGACTGGAACGCTGACAGCGCGCGCCGTTTGCGCAGTCTGCTGCAGGAGAAAAACGTGGTAGCCGTGGGTGAGTGCGGGCTGGATTTCAACCGCGATTTCTCGCCACGCCCGCAACAGGAAAAAGTACTCGAAGAACATCTGGCCATGGCCGTTGAACTGCAACTGCCGGTGTTCCTGCACGAGCGCGACGCCAGCCAGCGTTTGCTGGAGATATTGAAAGACTTCCGCGATCGACTGCCGGCCGCTGTGGTGCACTGCTTCACCGGCGAGCAAAAGGCGTTGTTCAGCTACCTCGATCTGGATTTGCACATCGGCATCACCGGCTGGATCTGCGACGAGCGCCGCGGCACGCATTTGCATCCCCTGGTGAAGGAGATCAAGCGCGGGCGTTTGATGCTGGAAAGTGACGCGCCGTATCTGCTGCCGCGCACGCTGCGACCGAAACCGAAGAACGGGCGCAATGAGCCGGCGTATCTGACTGAAGTGCTGCGTGAGGTGGCGTTGCACCGCGGCGAAACCGAGGAAGATCTGGCGGCCCACACCACCGCGTGTGCCCGAGCGTTCTACAACCTCCACGCCCTCTCCTGACACACCAGAATTCCCCTGTGGGAACGAGCCTGCTCGCGAAAGCGCTGGTTCAGATGGCGTAAATGTTGGCTGACACGCCCTCTTCGCGAGCAGGCTCGCTCCCACAGGGGGGCGATGTGTTCTGTTGATGTGCATCAAGATCCGCATATCTGCATAGCGGCACAATAATGGCACCTTGCCAAAACTGTTTCCGCTATCAGAGAAGACCTCCATGGGTGCCTGGCTTAGCAATATCTCGCTGAAATACAAATTCTGGGCGGTCAACGCGGTCGCCTTCATCACCACCCTGTTGTTGGTGTTGTACGCCGTGCAGCTCGAACAGCAGGCGCGCAGCCACGCGTCACAGGTCTCGGCGCAAGCGCAGGCGCAATTGCTCAAGGCCTGGCCGGCCGGGCAGCCGTTGCCGAAAGCCGAGCAAGTGCTGACCTTCAAACGCGGTGAGGCTCCGCGTTTGAATGATCAACCCCTGCTGGAAATCACTGAAAGCAACGGCTGGAACGCCATCAATCACCTGCCGCTGTTCGGCGAAAATCCGTTGATGGGCGCTGAAGTGTTCAGCCGCGCCGATGGCCAGCAGGTCGCGGTGATTGCCTATGGCCCGAGCCTGGGTCAGGTGTTCAGCGAGCGTTTCGCCAACTATGCGGTGGCGGTGTTCATCCTGATGTTCGCCATGCTCTGTGCCTCGCAACTGCTGATCCGCTTTCTGCTCAGCCAGCTCAACACCTTGAAGGACGTGATGCTTCACGTTGAGAAAAGCGGCGATCTCTCGGCCCGTGTGCCGCTGGCCGGCAAAGACGAAGTCGGGCAGATGGCCAATGCGTTCAACGCAATGCAGGCCGGTTATCAGCGCGTCGTCACCACAGTGGCCAACACCGCACGGCAACTGGATGTCGGCGCGGCGCGGCTGGCGTCGAGCATGAACGAGGTGCGCCACGGCATGCTCGGTCAGCAGAGCGAAACCGATCAGGCCGCCACCGCGATCAACGAAATGACCGCCACCGTTTATCACATCGCCCAGCACGCTGGCGCCACCCGCGATCTGTCGCAGACCGCCGATGGCCTCGCCGGCAGCGGTCAACAAGTGGTCGCCCGGGTGCAGCATTCGATTGCTGGACTCTCCAGCGGTGTGCAGCAAACGGCCGAGATGATTCAGCGGCTGGCCGAGGACAGCCAGAAAATCAACGGCGTGGTCAGCGTGATTCACAGCATTGCCGAGCAGACCAATTTGCTGGCGCTGAACGCCGCCATCGAGGCCGCCCGCGCCGGTGAAATGGGCCGGGGGTTTGCCGTGGTTGCCGATGAGGTGCGTAACCTCGCCAAACGCGTGCAGACCTCGACCGACGAGATCACCACCATGGTCTCGGCGTTGCAGGCTGGCACTCGCGATGCGGTGGATTTCATGCAGGAAAGTTCGTACAAGGCCGACGATTGCGTGCAGCAAGCGCAAGAGGCCGGCGCGGCGCTAGCGGAAATCACCGGAGCGGTGGCGCAGATGCGTGAAAGCAACACGCAGATTGCCGTCGCGGCGGAGCAGCAAAGTCAGGTCGCCGAGGAGATGAGCCGGGCGGTGGTGAGCATTCGCGATGTGACCGAGAACACCGTGCAACAGACGGTGGATTCGGCGACCACCAGTAATGAGTTGGCGACGTTGGCTGGGGAACTCAACAAGGCGATCGGGCAGTTGAAACTCTGAGGGCCCTTTCGCGAGCAAGCTCGCTCCCACATTGGATCTGGGGCGCTCACAAATCCTCTGTGGGAGCGAGCCTGCTCGCGAAGGCGTCAGTCTGCTCAGCATCGAATCCTGCGATGACGCCTATCACTTCAATAGCCAACCTTGATTCGCCGCCCTCCGCGCCCGGGCCTATTCTTCAACCATGAGTTCAACATGGATCGAGGAGTAGAAAACATGGGCAAACGTCACCCCAACCTTCCCGCGTGGCAATGGCGCGCGTACCCGGGCAATCATCAGCACCCGACCAATCTGGTGCTGCACCTGATTGCCGTGCCGCTGTTCATCGTCGCGTTTCTGCTGATTGTCTCCGGGGTGTTCAGCCTGAGTCTGGCCAGCGTCGCCATCGGCGTGATCGGTATCGTTGCGGCGCTGGGTTTGCAGCGCCACGGCCACAGCCTGGAGGCGCAAGCCTCCGAGCCGTTCAGTGATCGAAAAGATGCGGTGTCGCGGTTACTGGTCGAGCAGTTTCTGACTTTTCCGCGCTTCTTTCTCAGCGGCGGCTGGTGGCGCGCCTGGCGAGAGCGCCACCGTCGGCATTGAGTCAGGCGAAGATCGTGACGGTCTGGCGACTCATCGCAATCAACTGCCCTTCTGCGCTCCACAGCTTGGCGGCGATATGGCCGTAGCCGTCAGCGGCATACTCGATATCGGCGAGGTACTGGCACCAGTCCAGCGTGCTCAAATCGTGTAGCGGCTGCACGAATTCAATGGTCCAGGTCAGCGTACTGCCGGGTGCCGGCTTCTTCAGATACGGCAACAGCGCGGGCGGCCATGCATCCACCAGAGCCAGCAGATGCGCCTCGTTGACCGGCTCTTCTTTGACATCTCCACGCAACCGCACCCAGCCGCCCATCAGCCGCGATTGATTACCGGTGAACGGCATACCGCCGACGCTCCAGCGCATCGCCAGATGGCGCATGAATTCCGGGGTCACGCCTTTGATGTAGGGCAATTCCTGGCATTCGTCCCAGTGTTTCATTGACGGCGCCGGGTAGGCTTCGACTGCCACCTCCGAAGGCCGCGAAGCACCGAAGCTGCCCTGGACGATCGTCACCACCTGACCCTTCTGCATCGCCCGGCCCATGACCTGGCTGACGGCTTTGCCTTCGCGCAACACATCGACTTCGAAACTCACCGGCACGTCTGGCTCGACAGGGCCGACAAAGGTGATCGCCAGCGAACGCACCGGGCGATCCGCCGGGACTTTCGCGCGCATGGCTTCGTATTGCAGCGCGGCAACCAGACCACCGAAACTGGCACGGCCCTGGCCCCATTCGGCAGGAATGGTCAGTTCCGGTTGGCGGCGGACCGCATCGAGCAGATCGCTAAAGCGCATGGCAACCTCAGAAAGCGAGAAAGGAATGCAGGGATCTTAACCAGACCTGCACCGCGCCGCAGCGTCTATTCCGGTCAAATGGGCTGACAGAAAGGCCTTACACCACTTCTTGGCACACGCAACACCCTGTGGGAGCGAGCTTGCTCGCGAAGGCGGTGTGTCAGGTAAAAATGTACCGCCTGACAGAACGCATTCGCGAGCAAGCTCGCTCCCACATGGGGTGTGGTGAATTCAGGATTATTTGAAGCAGGAGCTACTAAGTTTTTCGAGCACGCGATCGGCTTTGGTTTCAGCGGTAATCATGGTCGCCTGCCAAGTGGCGACGCAGGGTTGCAGATCTGCCTCCAGCTCAGCTTTCGCCAGCCACTGCCAGCAATCGTGCCAGTCACCCAACGCGCCTTGCGCGGACTTCAATCGCTTCAACGCTGCGGCGGGCAAGCGGTCCAGTTCGGGATAAGCCTCGATGCCGTAGCGCACGCGCTTGATCAGCAAACGCAGGCGATGGCGGTCGTGGGCTGGGTCGTGCAGCGCCTCGTCGAGCTTCTGCCATTGCTTGCCCAAGCGTTTTTCGATGCGTTTGTCCAACCCCTTGAGCAAGCCCTGACGTTGGGAAGCGCGCAGGAAACGTGGAAAAGCGTCGAGAATCATCAGCAGCGAAGCGACCTCGGCACTCGCCGCCAGCGCCGGATAGGCCTCGGCCATCTGCGTCATGCGCCGTTGCGCGGCTTCGGGCTGATCATGTTTGAGCAGGTAAGCCGCCAACACTTCGCGATCGCGCCACGGTGTGGTCAATTGACCGACCGCCGAAGCGGCGTCTTCCAGTTGCTCGACACCGGGCAAACCGCGCAATGGCCTTAACAGACTGCGCAAGCGCCGCACCGTCGTGCGCAGATCGTGCAACGCCTCGGGGTCGGTGCGTGCAGTCAGTCGCGCCTGACAGGCCAGCAGCCGCACTTCCAGACTCAGGACATGAGCCACCAACCGGTCAACCATAGGTTTACTCCGTAAACAGTTAGAAGCTGCAAGCTGCAAGCTACAAGTTGTGTGAGCGCCTACTACTTGTAGCTTGCAGCTGAAATCTTGCCGCTGCTTTTATCGGCCGGCGCGGGATTCGCGAATGTAGAAACGCGCCTTCTCGGCCTTCTTGCTGCAGCCTTCAAACCCTTCGAATTGCTGCTGGGTCTTGGCGGCGGTCAGCAGCGACAACGCTTTCGAGTAACTGACGGTGCCGGCAAAGCCTTCGGCCTTGGCCAGATCCAGCTCATGCCATGCCGCGTCGAGCTGGCTGCCGCAGCTGTCGCGGTACGCGGTTTTGCCGGCGCAACCGGCCAATGCCAAAGCCATCAACGGCACACAGATCCAGGCTTTCATCACTCACACCTCAAAATAGGTCAACAGTCGTGCAGGTAAGACGGTAAGGCTGCAAAAAAGTGCCTTGCCGACGGGTGAAACCGCGCAACTGAGAAGGATAGCGCCGAAGGGTCATGCAGTATCGAAAAAACGACGTCACCGGCGCACTCAACGACCTCGGCGATTGAGCCTGCCCGGCGATGGGTGCATTGTGGAACCTTGTCGGGAGGACGCTGGATGAAAAAACGTGTCGCGCTGGTACTGGGCTCCGGTGGCGCCCGGGGCTATGCCCATATCGGGGTCATTGAAGAGATCGAGAAACGCGGTTACGAAATCGCCTGCATTGCCGGTTGTTCGATGGGCGCCGTAGTTGGCGGGATCTATGCCGCCGGCAAACTCGATGTTTACAAGAACTGGATCGAAAGTCTCGACTATCTGGATGTGCTGCGCCTGGTCGACGTGAGTTTTCGTCTCGGTGCGATTCGTGGCGAAAAGGTCTTCGGCCAGATCCGCAAGATCGTTGGCGAGATCAACATCGAAGACTTGCGCATCCCCTACACCGCCGTCGCCGCTGACCTCACCAATCAGCAGGAAATCTGGTTTCAGGAAGGCTGCCTGCATCAGGCAATGCGCGCCTCGGCGGCGATTCCCAGCCTGTTCACGCCAGTGATGCAAGGCAATCGCATGCTGGTCGACGGCGGCATTCTCAACCCGTTGCCGATCGTGCCAGTGGTGTCGAGCCACTGTGATCTGATCATTGCGGTCAATCTCAACTCGACCAACCAGCGTCATTACAAATTGCCGGTGATCCAGCGCCCGGCCGCGTTCCGCTCGCGCTTCGACAGCCTGATCAGCTCGCTGGGGTCGAAGATGCCGTTCCGCCGAACACAGGCCGAGCAACTGTTGCGGCTCGAGCAGGAAGCGCTGCGCGCCGAAGCGGCGGACATCAATCCCTGGCTGGACGGCGCCGAGCCGGAAAGCCAACAACCGGCGGCCGCGCCCGAGCGTGAAGGCGCGCCGAAATCGGCGACCGGTTCGTTCATCATCGATAACGTCGGGCCGGCCTCGTTGCTGGATTTGATCAACCAGAGTTTCGAGGTGATGCAGACCTCTCTGGCGCAATACAAGATCGCCGGGTATCCGCCGGATATCCTGATCAATGTGCCGAAGCGGGTGTGCCGGTTTTTCGAGTTCTACAAGGCGCCGGAGTTGATCGCGCTGGGACGGGAGATTGCGCGGGATACGCTGGATCGGTATGACAGTGATCAGGGGTGATCTGACCTGATTTCTCGGGTAGGTTCGATGGCCTCTTCGCGAGCAAGCTCGCTCCCACATTTGGAATGCATTCCCCTGTGGGAGCGAGCCTGCTCGCGAAGAGGCCAGATCAGCCGATATCGCTCAAAAGCCGATAGCCAACCCCTGCCTCAGTCACGATAAACCGCGGCCGCGTCGGATCATCCGCCAGTTTCTGGCGCAAATGGCCCACCACAATCCGCAGATAATGGCTGTCCTCGGTGTGCGTCGGCCCCCAGATATCTTTGAGCAATTGCTGCTGGGTGATCACCCGCCCCGGATGCCGCGCAAGTTGCGCCAGCACCGCGTATTCCTTGCGGGTCAACGCCACTTCGACACCGTCGAGCAACACCCGCCGATAGGCCAGATCCACGGTCAACGGGCCGAAGCTCAACGCCGCCTGCTGCGCCTCTCCCGTCGGCGCCTGACGCAACAAGGCGCGCACCCGGGCAAGAAACTCCTGAATGCCGAACGGCTTGGTCACGTAGTCATTGGCACCGCCATCCAGTGCCTGGACTTTCTGCCCTTCGCTGGCACGCACCGACAACACCAGCACCGGTGCCGTCGCCCATTCGCGAAACTCGCGCAGCACTTGCTGGCCGTCCATATCCGGCAAACCGAGGTCGAGCACCAGCAAGTCCGGCTTGTTCAGCGCGGCCTGCGCCAACCCTTCGGCGCCGGTGCCGGCCTCAAGCACTTTGTAACCTTGGGAAGCGAGGCTGATGCGCAGAAACTTGCGGATCTGCGGTTCGTCGTCGATGACCAAAATGGTCGCGGTCTGGCTCATGAATTCACATCAACACAAAAGATTGGCAAGAGAGTAGCGCAGTCGGATTCAGCCTTCATCGTCCAACCCCGGTTGTGTCTGCAACGGCAAGTGCAAGGTGATGCAGGTGCCGCGTCCATCAATACCGTCGGCAACGCTGATGCGACCGCCGTGCGCGCCGACCATACCCTGACAGATCGCCAGCCCGAGGCCGGTGCCCTGGCCGCCGCGATCACCCCGGGCAGCGGTGTAGAACATGTCGAAAATCTTCGCCCGTTCATCCTCGGGAATCCCCGGCCCCTCATCGCTGACCGAGAAGAAAATCTCTTGGTCATTCGCTCCCGCGCTCAGTTGCAGGCGACCGTTGCTTGGCGAGAAGCGTGCGGCGTTTTCCAAGACATTGACCAGCGCCTGCTCGATCAGCGCGGCATGCACGAACAGCAACGGCAACTCGCTCGGCACATCGGTGCTGACCTGCAACGGCGCCAGCACCGCACGCAGACGATTGAGCGAACTGCCGACGATGTCGGCCGGCGACACCCAGTCCCGCGCCAGCTTCAAAGCACCGTGGCCAAGGCGCGTCATGTCGAGCAGGTTCTGAATGTAGCGGTCGAGGCGTTCGGCTTCATCTCGGGTGCCTTCGAGCAGCTCACGGCGATCTTCCAGCGGAATCGCTTCGCCGAGGGCCAACAGGCTGTCGATGCTGCCGCGCATGGCAGTCAGCGGCGTGCGCAAGTCGTGGGACACCGAGGCCAGCAAGGCACTGCGCAACTGCTCCGTCTCACCATGCAGACGTGCGGCTTCCAGATCATCCGCCAGTTGCGCCCGCGCCAGCGCTTGGGCGAGCGGCTGACTCAACGCGGTGAGCAAGCGCCGGCGCTGGCCGCTCAAGGTCTGGCCTTCTTTGGCACACACGCCGAGCAGCGCCAGCGGCCCATCCTCCACGGAAAGCGGCCACCACCACCAACGCCCGAACGGCAAGGTGCCGGTGCCCATGCCCGCCGGTTGATCGTGTTGCCAGGCCCAATCGGCGGCGGCGCGTTCGGCCTCGGTAAATTGCAGCGGCCCGCCGGTTTCGACTTTCCAGCCGCCCTGCCCGTCGCGATTGAGCAGGCACAGTTGCAGATCGCTCCAGCCATTGAGGTGTTGCGCGGCGGCACTGACCACGGCTTGGCGGTCGGTCGCGGCGGTGAGTTTGCGCGACAGGTCGAGCAGTTCGGTGGTCTCTTCCTGGGTGTCGCGCAGGGCCTGCAATTGCCGACGCTGCCGCGCCGCAAGATTGCCGGTGAGCGCCGCCATCAGCAGGAAGAACAACAAGGTCAGCACGTCTTCTTCGCGCTGAATGCTGAAAGAAAAATTCGGCGGAATGAACAGAAAGTCATAGGTCAGAAACGACAGCGCCGCACAGGCCAGCGCCGGGCCGAGACTGCTGCGCACCGCCACCAGCAGCACCGCCGCGAGGAACACCAGCGAGATGTTCGGCAACGGCAAGACGCTGGACACTGCCCACGCCAAGGCACTGGCCAACACCGTGGCGACCAGCGCCAGCGCGTAGTCGAACCACACCAGCGTCAGCGGGTTTCGCGGGCGCGATTGCGGGTGTTCATGATCGTTGTCGAGGACGTTGATTTCCAGCCCATGGGCCTGACGCAACAGACGCGCCGCCAAGCCACCGCCGAACAGTCGACGACGCCAGCTCGGCCGAGACTGACCGACCAACACCAGACTCGCACGGCGCTCGGCGGCATGCTGGACCAAGGTTTTCGCCACTTCACCGGCGCGCAATAAAACCACTTCACCACCGAGGCGTTCGGCCAGTTGCTGAGCGCTTTGCAGGCGCAGGCGTGATTGCTCGTCGCGTACGCTGCCGTTGTCGACGTGCACCAGACTCCACGGCAAATGCCTGCGCTGGGCGACGCGGCTGGCATGCCGAACCAGGCGTTCGGCCTGCGCATCGCCATCAACGCCGACCAGCAATCGCCCGCGCACTGCCGGGGCGGCTTGCCCGAGTTGGCGATAGCCTTGGGCGAGATCGTTATCGACCTGCGCGGCGGCGGTTTGCATCGCCAGTTCGCGCAATGCGGTGAGGTTGGTCTGGGTGAAAAATGCATCGATCGCCGCCCGCGCCTGCTCCGGCACGTAGACTTTGCCTTCACGAAGACGCTCGAGCAATTCGCGCGGCGGCAGGTCGATCAGCAGCAGTTCGTAAGCTTCTTGCAGCACCCAGTCGGGCAGTGTTTCGCGAACCTGCACACCGGTGATGCCGCGCACTTGGTCGTTGAGACTTTCCAGATGCTGGACGTTGACCGTGGTGAACACGTCGATGCCGGCGGCGAGCAGTTCCTGAATGTCTTGCCAGCGTTTCGCGTGACGGCTGCCGGGAGCGTTGCTGTGGGCCAGTTCATCGACCAGCACCAGTTTCGGCTTGGCGGCGAGGATACCGTCGAGGTCCATTTCTTCGAGCATCACGCCACGGTATTCCGAGCGCACCAGCGGTTGCTGCGGCAAACCGCCGAGCAGCGCTTCGGTTTCGGCGCGGCCGTGGGTTTCGACCACGCCGGCAATAACTTTCACGCCTTGGCGCAGTTGCGTGTGCGCGGCCTGGAGCATGGCGTAGGTTTTGCCGACACCGGGGGCGGCGCCGAGGAAAACCTTGAGCCGGCCACGGCCGTCACGGGGCAGGTCTGCTAACAGCGCGTCGGCGCGGCCGGAGTCGCTCATGCTTGAAGTTCTCTCTTGCTGATTGATCGTTCCCACGCTCTGCGTGGGAATGCAGCCCGGGACGCTCTGCGTCCCACCAAAGCAGACGCAAAGCGTCCATTGATGGATTCCCACGCAGAGCGTGGGAACGATCATCTTCTACAGTTTTTCCAATGCCATGTTCAGCGCCAGCACATTCACCACCGGCGGCCCCACCAGCGGCTGTTCGATGTGCGCATCGAGCAGTTGTTGCAAGGTCGATACCGGCAAGTTTCGCGCCGTCGCAACACGCGCCAGTTGATAGGCAATTGCCGCCGGAGGCAAGTGTGGATCGAGGCCACTGCCGGAAGTGGTCAGCAAGGCCAATGGCACCGGACCCTGGCCGGGAACCTGCAATTTATTGGCGTCGTCGATCACCCGTGTGGCGAGTGCCGGATTGCTCGGCGCGAGGTTGCTGGCGCTGCTGGAAACCGTCGCAAACGCACCGGCCGATGGCCGTGGATGGAACCATGCATCGCCGACAAAATCCTGGGCAATCAGCGATGAGCCGCGGACCTTGCCGTCGGCGTCATGCACCAGGCTGCCGTTGGCTTGCTCTGGGAAGGCAACCTGAGCGACACCGGTCACCACCAGTGGATAGGCGACGCCAGTGACCAGGGTCATCAGTACCAGCAGGCTCAGGGCCGGACGTATCATTGTGGACATTTCAGGATCCTCGAATTCATTGGGCAAACTTTGGTGGGGTGTCAGGGGAATCTTTTCCCCCTCACCCCAGCCCTCTCCCCCAAGGGGGCGAGTGAGAAAGGGGGCCGATCTTTGTGCTGTTCAAAACTGCGTTCGGCTCGGTATTTCAGGTCGGTGCAAATCCCTTAAAGGCCTAGCTCAGTCCCCTCTCCCCGCCAAGTCGCCAAAGGGAAAGGGAAAGGGAGCCGATTTCTGTGCTGTTCAAAACCTGAGTTCGGCTCGGTATCTCAAGTCGGTGAAACTCTGATAAACCACTCGATCTGATCTGGTCAAACGATACTGGACACGGTTATAGGGTTTTACCCTTTTTCATGCCGCCAGGGCTTCCATGGCTACGGGAGTTCGATAGCCGTTGTAACTGTGTAGCCTGATCCGATTGTAATAGTGGGTCAGGTAGCGCAACACATCGGTACTGGCCTCGTCTTCGTTTCGGTAGCCAGCCTTGGGTATCCATTCAGATTTCAAACTGCCGAAGAAACGCTCCATCGGGGCGTTATCCCAGCAGTTTCCTCGTCGACTCATGCTTTGTTTTATCCGCATCTCCGACAGCGTTTCACGGAACATTTTGCTGCTGTAATGACAGCCCTGATCCGAATGGAACATCAAGTTTTCAGGGCGTCCTCGCGACTCGAAAGCCATCTTCAACGCTTTACAGGTCAGAGCCGAATCGGGACTTCTGGATATCGCCCAGCCGACGATGCGTCGGGCATACAGGTCTAGTACCGCAGCCAGATAAACCCAATAAGTACCGGCCCAAATGTAAGTCACGTCGCCACACCACACTTGATTGGGCGCCTCAACGTTGAATTTACGCTGCAAATGATTAGGGGCGTATTGAGCCTCCGCGCCGCTAGGTTTGTAACGATGCCTGCGCCGTTGCTGGCTCTTCAATCCGATCTCGCGCATCAGGCTACGAGCCATGTAACGACCTACCGACTCCTTTTCGTTACACAACGCCTTTGCCAGGCTGCGCGCGCCCATTGAGCCGCGACTTTGCTCATGTAATTCGGCAGCCTTGATCTTGAGTCGATCGCGCTCGACATCCACTTTTGTCCGCCGTTTCAGACGCTCGTAATAACTGCTGCGGTTGATACCAAATACGCCACACAACTCGGATCTTGGATATTGCTCGCTTAACTCCTCGACCAGCCTTACCGATCGAGGGAATCCGACATCAAGAGAGCAGTAGCCTTTTTTAAAATTTCCTTCTCGCGCTCAATCCGTCGGATTGTTGCTTCCAGTTCCTGGATGCGTTGTTGGTCAGCGGTCATGGCCTTGGACTTCTCAGGTGTCTTCCCGCTGCGCTCTGAACGCAGTTGCTCAACCCAGCGGCGCAGAGCTGTAGGGCCTACACCCATTGCTTCACAGGCTTCGCTCACCGAATAATCTTTATCCAAAACCAGGCAAGCCGCGTCCCGTTTGAAATCTGTCGAAAAATAGCGTCTGGTCAAATCACACCTCGTCGTTGGGCGTAGATTAACGCCCTTTAGGGGTGTCCAGAATCATTAAGCCAGATCAATCAGTCCCCCTCTCCCCCCGGGAGAGGGTTAGGGTGAGGGGCTGCGATATCAGCCTCACACCAGATGCAGCGCGGTGAGCAACATGTCGATCGCCTTGATCCCCACAAACGGCACCACAATCCCGCCCAATCCATAGATCAACAGATTGCGCCGCAACAACGCCGCCGCACTCGCCGCCTGCACCCGCACCCCGCGCAGGGCCAGCGGAATCAGCACCACGATGATCAGCGCGTTGAAGACGATGGCCGAGAGAATCGCGCTCTGCGGACTGGTCAGTTGCATGATGTTGAGCACGCCCAGTTGCGGATAAATCGACGCAAACAGCGCCGGCAGGATCGCGAAGTATTTGGCCACATCGTTGGCGATGGAAAAGGTCGTCAGCGCGCCACGGGTCACCAGCAATTCCTTGCCGATCTGCACCACGTCGAGCAGCTTGGTCGGATCGCTGTCGAGGTCGACCATGTTCGCTGCTTCGCGGGCAGCCTGGGTGCCGTCGTTCATCGCCATGCCGACGTCAGCCTGGGCCAGCGCCGGTGCGTCGTTAGCGCCGTCGCCACACATCGCCACCAGACGACCGTCGTTTTGCTCATGACGAATACGCGCGAGTTTTTTCTCCGGCGTGGCTTCGGCGAGAACGTCATCGACGCCCGCTTCAGCGGCGATGGCAGCAGCGGTCAGCGGGTTGTCGCCGGTGACCATCACCGTGCGAATCCCCAGTTTGCGCAGTTCGGCAAAGCGCTCGCGGATGCCCGGTTTGACCACGTCCTTGAGGTGAATCGCACCGAGCAATTTGCCGTCGGCACAGACCAGCAAAGGGGTACCGCCGCTCTGCGCGATCTTGTCGATTTCCCGCGACAGCGCCGGGGCCAGATCCGCGCGTTTCTGGCCGAGGAAACTCAGCAGCGAATCCACCGCACCTTTGCGGTAGACACGACCCTGATAGTCGACGCCGGACAAACGGGTTTCCGCGCTGAACGGCACCGCAATCAGGGTTTCCAGCGCCGGCTCAGGCTGCGGGTGCAGACCGCGCAGGTATTCGACGATGGATTTACCTTCAGCAGTTTCGTCAGCCAAAGAGGCGAACAGCGCACCTTCTGCCAGCTCGCGCCCGGTCACACCCGGCGCGGCATACACCGCGCTGCAGCGACGATTACCGAAGGTGATGGTGCCGGTCTTGTCCAGCAGCAGCACATGCACATCACCCGCCGCTTCCACTGCTCGACCGGATTTGGCGATCACGTTCAGTCGCACCAGTCGATCCATCCCGGCGATACCGATCGCCGACAGCAGACCGCCAATGGTGGTCGGAATCAGCGTGACCAGCAGTGCCACCAGAAACACCAGCGGCAGGCTGCCGTTGGCGAAATGGGCGAACGGTTGCAGGGTCACCACCACCAGCAGAAAGATCAGGGTCAGGCCGATCAGCAAAATATCCAGCGCCACTTCGTTGGGCGTCTTCTGCCGTTTGGCGCCTTCGACCAAGGCGATCATGCGGTCCAGAGTCGATTCACCGGGGTTGGCGGTGATCTGCACCAGCAACCAGTCGGAGACCAGTCGCGTGTTGCCGGTGACGGCCGAGCGGTCGCCGCCGGATTCGCGAATCACTGGCGCCGATTCACCGGTGATCGCCGCTTCGTTGACCGCCGCGATGCCTTCGATGACTTCGCCGTCACCGGGGATCATCTCCCCCGCTTCGACGCGCACCACATCGCCCTTGCGCAGACTCGCTGCCGGCACCACTTGAAAACTGCCATTGGCCAGTTTGCGCCGGGCGCTGAGGCCTTCGCTACCGGCCTTCAGACTGTCGGCGCGGGCCTTGCCACGACCTTCGGCCAAGGCTTCGGCGAAGTTGGCGAACAGCACGGTGAACCACAGCCACAAAGCGATTTGTGCGGCGACGAAGGTCGGCACATCCGCGTCAGGAATGAAGCACAGCACGGTGGTGAAAATCGCCGTCAGTTCGACCACCAGCATCACCGGCGAGCGCTTCAGTTGCCGAGGGTCGAGCTTGACGAAGGCTTGCAGCAGCGCCGGCCGCCACAGAGCCGAGATTGCAGTTTTCGGTGCTTCTGCCGACTGGGTCGGCACCGCAGGTTTTGCAGGAACATGCATATTCATGATGGATTCCTTAGAAGCCCATACTTAAATGTTCGGCGATCGGGCCGAGCGCCAGTGTCGGCAGAAAGGTCAGGCCGCCCACCAGCAAAATGGTCACGGTCAACAGGGTCACGAACAGCGGGCCGTGGGTCGGGAAGCTGTTCTGCCCGATCGGTGCGGTTTTCTTCATCGCCAGACTGCCGGCCAGAGCCAGAACCGGAAGGATGTAACCGAAGCGACCGATCAACATGCCCAGACCCAGCATCAGGTTGTGGAACGGTGTGTTGGCGCTCAGGCCACCGAACGCCGAACCGTTGTTGGCGCTCGCCGAGGTGTAGGCATAAAGCAACTGACTGAAACCGTGCGGGCCGGGGTTGCTGATGGTCGCCGCAGCACTGGGAACCGCTGCGGCAATCGCACCGAGCACCAGCACGCCAACCGGCATGACCAGCAGGGTCACCACCAGCAATTGCACTTCCCGAGCCTGGAGTTTCTTGCCGAGGTATTCCGGGGTTCGGCCGATCATCAAACCGGCGAGAAACACCGCGATCAGCACGTTGAGCAACATGCCGTAGAGCCCGGCACCGACGCCGCCGAAGATCACTTCACCGACCATCATGTTGACCAGCGCCACCATACCGCTGAGCGGGTTGAGGCTGTCGTGCATGCCGTTGACCGAGCCGTTCGAGGCCGCCGTCGTCGTCACCGACCACAGCACGGTGGCGGTGGTGCCGAAGCGCGCTTCTTTACCTTCCAGCGGTGCGGTCTGTTCGACGGCGGCGTTGTTCAGGGTCGGATTCGGTTGGTATTCAGCCCACAGCGAAGTCGCGCCGCCGATCAGGAACAGCGCGAGCATGCAGGCGATGATCGCGCGGCTCTGACGCAGGTCTTTGACGTAGTGGCCGAAGGTGAACACCAGCGCCACCGGGATCAGAATGATCGAAGCGACTTCGAACAGGTTGCTCCACGCGGTCGGGTTCTCGAACGGGTGCGCCGAGTTGACGCCGAAGAAACCGCCACCGTTGGTGCCCAGTTGCTTGATCGCAATCTGGCTGGCGGCCGGGCCGAGCGGGATCACTTGATCAACGCCCTGCATCGTCACGGCATTCACGTACTGCGCGAAGGTTTGCGGCACGCCTTGCCAGACCAGATACAGCGCCAGCAACAGGCACAGCGGCAGCAGGCCATAGAGGGTGGCGCGGGTCATGTCGACCCAGAAGTTGCCGAGGGTTTTCGTCGATTTGCGCCCGATGCCACGGCACAGCGCAACCAGCACGGCCAGACCGGTGGCGGCGCTGACGAAGTTCTGCACGGTGAGGCCGACCATCTGGCTCAGGTAGCTGAGGGTCGCTTCGCCGCTGTAGGACTGCCAGTTGGTGTTGGTCATGAAACTGACCGCGGTGTTGAACGCCTGGGTCCACTCCTGACCCGACAGATTTTGCGGGTTCAGCGGCAAGTGATCCTGGAACAGCAGAATTGCGAACAGCAGCAGGAAACCGGCGAGGTTGAAGGCGAGCAGCGCCAGCGTGTACTTCTGCCAGCTCTGTTCAGCCTGCGGATCGACCCCGGCGATGCGATAGCACCCGCGTTCAACCGGGCCGAGAACCGGCGTCAGCCAGGTGCGCTGACCTTCCATTACCTTGTAGTAGAAGCGCCCGAGGAACGGCGCCGGCAGCAAGACCACCGCAAAGAACGCGAGGATCAGCCAATAGTCATAACTGTGCATAGCCGCTCCTAGTTCCGATCCGCGCGCAACAGCGCAACCAACAGATAAATGAACAGCCCCACTGCCAATAGCAGTGACACCCCGTCCAGAACGCTCATGGAAGATCTCCGTGTTACGGCGTATTGCCGCGTGTGGGGGCATTGTCGGAAAGGAGGCTGTAAAGGAACGAGAGCGAGGGGTGCTGCGGGGCATAAAGAAAGCGTAAAGAGTGGGTTTATGCGGGCGTTACAGCTGAGCTTGTGGTGTTTGGGCTGGCGCCTTCGCGAGCAAGCTCGCTCCCACAGGGGAATGCATTGCAAATTGTGGGGGCGAGCTTGCTCGCGAAGACGGCATAACTAGCAACATCGCACCCAACTGGCGCACAAAAAGCAGCTATCCCCCGGCGAACATCCCCGATACGACAGCTTTCAACTCATTACGACTTGTTTCAGCGCACTGGCACGCCCACTGCACACGCCCTCCCCCGAGCTTTCCAAACCGTTCAGGGAGCAAGCGCATGAACACACAACTCAAACCCACGCTGGGCACGTTGCATCTGTGGGGCATCGCCGTAGGGCTGGTGATTTCCGGCGAGTACTTCGGCTGGAGTTATGGCTGGGGTGTCGCCGGAACACTGGGTTTCCTGGTGACTTCGTTCATGGTTGCGACCATGTACACCTGCTTCATTTTCAGTTTCACCGAGCTCACCACAGCGATTCCCCATGCCGGTGGGCCGTTTGCCTACAGCCGGCGCGCCTTTGGCGAAAAAGGTGGATTGATCGCAGGCCTCGCCACGCTGATCGAATTCGTTTTCGCTCCGCCAGCCATTGCTTTGGCGATTGGTGCGTACCTCAATGTGCAGTTTCCGGCGCTTGATCCGAAACACGCAGCGGTCGGCGCGTACATCGTGTTCATGGGGCTGAATATTCTTGGCGTGAAACTGGCGGCCACGTTCGAGCTGATTGTTTGCGTGCTGGCCGTTGCCGAACTGCTGGTGTTCATGGGCGTGGTCGCGCCGGCGTTCAGCTTCAGCAATTTCGCCCTCAATGGCTGGGCCGGTTCGGATGTGTTCGGCGCACCGGCGATTGCCGGGATGTTCGCGGCGATTCCGTTTGCGATCTGGTTCTTTCTTGCCATCGAAGGCGCGGCAATGGCTGCCGAAGAAGCCAAGGATCCGAAACGCACGATTCCCAAGGCGTACATCAGCGGCATCCTGACCCTGGTGTTACTGGCGATGGGTGTGATGTTCTTTGCCGGCGGCGTTGGCGACTGGCGCACCCTGGCCAACATCAATGACCCGCTGCCGCAAGCGATGAAAACCGTGGTCGGCGACAACTCCGGCTGGCTGCACATGCTTGTGTGGATCGGGCTGTTCGGTCTGGTCGCCAGTTTCCACGGCATCATTCTTGGCTACTCGCGGCAGTTCTTCGCCCTCGCCCGCGCCGGCTATCTTCCCGCCTCGCTGGCGAAACTCTCACGTTTCCAGACCCCGCACCGCGCAATCATTGTCGGCGGCATCATCGGCATTGCCGCGATTTACAGCGACGGCTTGATCAACCTCGGTGGCATGACCCTTACCGCCGCGATGATCACCATGGCGGTGTTCGGCGCGATTGTGATGTACATCATGAGCATGCTCAGCCTGTTCAAACTGCGCAAATCGGAACCGAATCTGGAGCGTACTTTCCGCGCGCCGTGCTATCCGTTGATTCCAATGATTGCATTGGTGCTGGCGGTGGTTTGTCTGGTGGCGATGGCGTGGTTCAACGCGTTGATCGGGCTGATCTTCCTCGGCTTCATGGCGGTCGGTTTCGGCTACTTTCTGCTCACCGGGCAACTGCGTGCCAACGCACCGGCCGATGCCATGCTGACAGGCAATTAAGGGATTTCGGGTGTACCGGGTACAAGCGGCCTAGAATGGAACCACTGCGAGTTCACTTCGCTCAAAAGTGGTATGCAGTGTTGTACGGCGAAATCCTCGTCCGTCGACCTGCCATTAAGGAGAGCCGTTATGCCTTGGTATGCCTGGTTGATTCTGATCGTTGCAATCGGCTCGATCGTGGGTGGATTGATGATGTTGCGCGACACCGCGAACAAGGTCGATCTGACCGATGAAGAACGCCGACGCGTTGCGCAACGCAATGCCGAAGCGGACGCCAAAGACGCCCAAGACCGTTGAACACAACCCCGCCTGATCGGCGGGGTTTGTGCTTTTTATAGCCATTGGACCTATCCGCACGTTTTTAAGAAGTAGAAGTACAGTCACCATCTAATTTTCCTTGGTTAAGATGGGGACATTGTTGCGGAGAGTTCCAAATGCGTTATTCGCAGGACCATAAAGCCCAGACCCATCAGCGCATCATCAAGGAGGCTTCGGCACGCTTTCGCAAGGACGGAATCGGCGCTACAGGCCTGCAACCCCTGATGAAAGCGCTGGGTTTGACCCATGGCGGTTTCTATTCACATTTCAAATCCAAGGACGAGTTGGTCGAGAAGGCTTTGCAAGAGGCCGGCAGCCAGGTTGACGGCTTATGTGCGGAGATTTTTTCACAGGACAATCCGCTCGATGTCTTCATCGAGACGTACCTGTCCGAATGGCATCAAACGTCGCCCCATGAAGGCTGCCCATTGCTGACCATCTCTTCGGAGTTGGGCCTGCGCGGCCAACCGAGTCCCACCAGTGACGTGGTACTCAAGGCACGGCTTGAGCAGATCGAGAACAGTCTCGAAGGTGAGAGCAACGCTGACCGCGCCATCGTCATCATGTCGACCCTGGTCGGCGCGCTGCTGCTGTCACGCAGCGTCGCGGATGCCGAGTTTGCGCAACGCATCCTCGATGTCACCCGCGATCATCTCAAGAACCGCGACTAAGCCTGCCAGCGTTTGAACAACACGCTGGCATTGACCCCGCCAAACCCGAAACCGTTGGACAGTGCGTACTCGATCGACATTGGCCGCGCCTGGCCATGGACGATGTCCACGCCTGCGCTCGCCGGATCCGGATTGTCGAAATTCAGCGTCGGTGGCACCACCTGATCACGAATCGCCAACAACGTGAAAATCGCCTCAAGTCCGCCGGCAGCGCCGAGCAAATGACCGGTGGCCGACTTGGTCGAGGTCACGGCGATTTCATTCTGCGTGCCAAACAACGCTTTGATCGCCGCCAACTCGCCGAGGTCGCCCACAGGCGTCGAGGTCGCGTGAGCATTGAGGTGCTGCACCTGATCCGGCTCGACACCCGCCTGCGCCAGTGCCAGCGTCATCGCCCGCCGCGCGCCACTGCCGTCTTCCGGCCCGGCCGTCAGGTGATAGGCGTCGGCGCTGGTGCCATAACCGACCAACTCAGCCAACGGCTTCGCGCCACGAGCCAACGCATGTTCCAGGGATTCGATCACCAACAACCCTGCGCCCTCGCCCATGACGAAACCGTCGCGACCACTGTCGAACGGCCGTGACGCGCGCTCCGGGGTATCGTTGTAACCGCTCGACAGTGCCCGCGCTGCCGCGAAACCAGCCAGACTGACGCGGTCGATGCACGCTTCCGCGCCGCCACACACGGCAATATCCGCTTCGCCGGCACGGATCAATCGCGCTGCGTCGCCAATCGCTTGAACACCCGCAGCGCACGCCGTCACCGGTGCGCCCAAAGGCCCCTTGAGGCCGTGTTGAATGGACACGTGTCCGGCCGCGAGATTGACCAGAAACGACGGGATGGTGAACGGCGACAAGCGTCGAGGTCCACGGCTGTCGGTGGTGCGCACGGCGTCGGCAATCGCGCCGAAACCACCGACACCGGAACCGATGATCGTTGCGGTACGCTCCTGGCTTTCGCTTTCTGAAGGATGCCAGCCAGCCTGCTCCAGCGCCTGCCGGGCAGCCTCCATGGCGAACAGAATGAAGCGGTCCATCTTCTTCTGTTCTTTGGGTGGCGTGGCGCGATCCGGATCGAAACCTGCTTCAGCATCCTCCTCCAGCGTCGGCACCGCACCGCCGACTCGCGTGGGCAAATCAGCGACCACTGCCTCAGGCAAATTACGCAGACCAGAACGCCCGGCCAGTAAACGCTGCCAGACGACTTCGACATCGCTGCCCAAGGGTGAAACCAGGCCCATGCCCGTGACGACTATTCGACGCGAATCCATACCGTGGTGACCTCTGATCAATTCAATTGCCGGACTTGTAGCGTTGGGCTGCCGAGCTGCGGGAAAGGTTCGGCGCCATGACATGGCGAGCCGCAACAAAGGCGTGCCATTCGCCTGCGTCAGGCAGTGAAGGAATAGTGATCAACTCGCCCTGATCCAGACCGGCCAAGGCCGCATCGACCATCTCGCCCGCGTCCATGACCATTTCTGCCGGAATGCCACTGGCATCGATACCGGAGCGCTCCCAGATTTCAGTGCGGGTTACACCGGGCAGCACAGCCTGAATCTGCACACCGGTGCCTTCAAGCTCAGTGTTCAGCGACTGGGTCAGGCTCAGTACATAAGCTTTGCTGGCGCTGTAGGTTGCGTTGAAGCGTTCCGGAAACAGCGCCACCACCGAGGCGATATTGATGATCGTGCCACGACCGGCCTTGGCGAAACTCGCGGCTGCAGCCGATGCCAGGCGGGTGACGGCGGTGATATTCAACTGGATCAATCGCTCCAACTGGTCCATATCGGCGTTCGCCAGCAGTCCGTCCGCCGCCACACCGGCGTTATTGACCAGCAAGCTGATGCTCGAATCACTGCGCAGGCGCTGTTCGAGTTTGAGCACATCGTCCTTTTGCGTCAGATCCGCTTTCAGCACTTCGACCTGAATGCCGTGGGCTTCACGCAACTGTCTCGCAGCACTTTCCAGGCGGTCCTTGTCACGGGCCACCAGCAGCAGATCAAAACCACGCGCCGCCAGGCGCTGAGCGTAAATCGCACCGATACCGGATGAAGCCCCGGTAACCAGAGCAGTACCTTGGGATTGTGCGGAATTCATGTGAATGCTCCTGGAATGCTTGATGAAGGAAGTTACCGATGAGACCTGCTGGCTCGACGCACCGGCAAATTATTATAGGCATAATCAAAACACAATATGATAGACGTAATTTGAAATCGTTCGACGGTTGCCCTCTCCACCGCAACCAGCGGTCATGCGCTACGCAAGTAAAAAAGGCCGGTCAATGACCGGCCTCTTGGCATAGAACACTCAGCTTAGTTGACTTCCAGCTTGTCACGATTGCGATCCAGAATCGCCTTGCCGATCCCTTTCACTTCCAGCAATTCATCCACCGATGCGAACGGCCCGTTTGTTTCACGATAAGTAACAATCGCTTTGGCCTTGGCCTCTCCGACACCGGCCAGCTCTTTTTGTAGCGTAGCCGCGTCAGCTTCGTTGAGATCGACTTTTGCGCTTTGGGAAGGTGCCGCTGTCTCCATTACCAAAGGCGCTTTGGGCGACTCCGCTGGCGCAACCGGCGCGGCAATGGCGGCGATCGAGGCGCTGGTGAGGAAAGCGAAAATCAGAGAGTAGAAGTAACCGGTACGCATTAGTGACGCTCCATCATCGTTTGAGAAAGCAGCTTTTCCGAAGCTGCTCTCCAACCGTAGGTCATGGTGGAGCGATGTCAAAAATGCGTGCGTTACAGGATGTGAAACAATCAGGGTTCGAGGCGGCGCTGCTGATAGATCCAATCGACGATCTCGCCGTCCGGCATATAGCCGCTGACCGTTTCGCGCAGCAGTTGACGGACCCGCGCATAATCATCGCGTTCCACGGCCAGCAGCAATTCGCTCAAGCGGGCTTTCAGCACCTCCCACGGCAGGTGGTCTTCGCTCGCCGTCATGATCATCGGGTGCTGGGTGGCGGCCACATTGTCGCCGATCAACAGCTCTTCATAGAGCTTCTCCCCGGGGCGTAATCCAGTGAATTCGATACAGATATCACCTTGCGGATTACGATCGGAACGTATGCTCAAACCTGACAGATGAATCATTTTCTCTGCCAGCTCCACGATTTTCACAGGTTCTCCCATATCCAGAACAAACACATCGCCGCCCTGCCCCATGGATCCCGCCTGGATCACCAGTTGCGCGGCTTCAGGGATGGTCATGAAATAGCGGGTGATTTTCGGGTGAGTGACCGTCAATGGCCCGCCCGACTTGATCTGGCTATGAAACAGCGGGATAACGGATCCCGACGAGCCCAGGACATTCCCGAAACGCACCATCGTAAAGCGGGTTTTATTGACTCGGGAAACATTGGCGTTATCGCAGAACAACACCGGAGCCACTTCACGACTGAGCGCCTGAAGCGTCATTTCGGCGAGACGCTTGGTGCTGCCCATGACATTCGTCGGCCGTACCGCTTTGTCGGTGGAAATCAGAACAAAGTTGGCAACACCCGACTGCAATGCAGCCTGAGCCGTATTCAACGTACCGATGACGTTGTTCAACACGCCTTCGGCGATGTTGTGCTCGACCATCGGCACATGCTTGTAGGCGGCCGCATGGTAAACCGTGTCCACCTTCCAGGTTTTCATCACATCAAGCAGTTTGTCCTGCTGGCGAATGGATCCGAGGATTGGCAGTAAACGAACCGGAATTGATTCTCGGCAAACGCGCTGCTCCAGTTCCGACAGAATGCTGTAGAGATTGAATTCGCTGTGCTCGAACAGCAAAAGCGTAGTGGGCCTCAACGAGAAGATCTGCCGACACAGTTCCGAGCCGATTGAACCACCGGCCCCGGTGACCATGACCGTCTTGCCTTCGATGCAGTGCTTGAGCAAATCCGGTTGGGCAGGCACCGCATCACGACCGAGCAAATCCGCTATATCCACTTCCTGGATGTCTTCGACCTTGACTCGACCACTCGCCAAATCCGAAAAATTCGGAACACTGCGAACATGCAGTGGAAAGCCTTCGAGCAGATTGAGAATCTCCCTGCGCCGCGCTCGTGTAGAGGACGGCAATGCCAAGAGAATTTCCTGTGCCCCCGTGACATCTATCATTTGCTGGATGTGTTTGGGCTTGTACACCTGAAGCCCGGAGATCGAGCGATCCGAGATGCCGGGGTCATCGTCTATGAAGGCCACCGGACGCAATACACGCCCCATACGCAGGGCCGCGACCAATTGGTTGCCGGCCATACCGGCGCCGTAGACCGCCACCTTGGTCAATCCATCGTCGCGGTTGGTGAATGGCATGTGCTGCGCCGCATTGAACCAGTCACCCATGAAGTACTGCCGCATGCATAGACGCAATCCGCCAATGATCACCAGGCTCAACCACCAGTAGTTGAAAATGATCGAACGAGGCACAACGGCCTGGTGATTGCTGTACCAGTACACCACCAACGCCAGGATCAACGCAGACAGACTGACGGCCTTGACGATCGCAATCAGCGCGTCATTGCCGAAGTAGCGCATGACCGCGCGGTACATGCCAAAGCGGATGAATAGCGGAATGGCAATGACCGGAGCGCTGACAAAAAGCCAAAAGTGGGCTTTGAGCGGGTTATACATGTCGTCGATGCCCAAACGGACAATAAACGCGAGCCAAAGCGCAAGCCATACCAGGAACGTATCGGTGGCTACCTGAAGAATCCGTTTGCGCCGTCGGGGTAACCCCAACAGATAAGTCCTGACTTTATCCATAACCTCGCCCAACACCTGAGTACACTCCGCTCAACTGGAGGCATAAGCTGCAACGCCTCCAGGTACAACAAATACTGTAAACCCAAAAAGCCCTATCGTTGTTTACTTGTTTGACGATTTACCTTTCCAGTTGCCCCGCCTGATATTTGACCGCCAGCCATATCAGTGGAACGTAAGCCACCATCAGCGCGAGGGCACCGTCAATACGGAAATAAACTACGCAGAACGCCAAAGGCAACAGCCAAAGCATATTGATAACCGCGACAGCACAAGTGACTGGCAAATGCTTGCCAAAACGACGTGATGCGAATTGATAGGCGTGGCTACGATGTGCTTCATACACCTTGTCCCCACGCAATAGTCGCCGCATCAGTGTGAAAGTGGAATCGACAATGAACACGCCCAGCAATATGAGCCAGGCCCATAACAACGCCGAATCAGCCCAGCCCGCGTGCAATGCCATGATTCCCAGGACCACGCCCAGAAATCCACTGCCAGCGTCGCCCATGAATATTTTGGCAGGCGGGAAATTCCAACATAGAAATCCCGCTGCGCAGATACCGAGCATGAGGGCGGGCCAAGACAGTTCTGGCACGCCAGCCACCCAATACAGAAGTACGCCCCCCACGCAGGTCGTGACAGCTTCGACTCCGGCAATTCCGTCTATACCGTCCATGAAGTTGTAGAGATTGAGCATCCAGACCAGATAGACCACCACGAGTAATTGCCCAATCCAGCCTGCCTGCAGATCGACGCCGAAGACCGTCAATGCTGGCAAGCCGCCTATCCAGTAGACAGCCCACGCGGCGGCTAGAAAATGCGCCAGAAGACGCCAGCGCGCGGCCACATGACCGTGATCATCGAGAAAACCGACAACGGCGGTGATGCTCCCTGCCCCAGCCAGTGAAATGAACACCGCGGGTGCAACGATGCCAGAGAAAAACAGGACCGTTATCGCCATGAGGAATGTCACAACGATCGCGACGCCGCCTCCGCGCGGTGTCGCCACGACGTGCGAACTGCGCTGATTGGGAATGTCCATCAAGCTGCGCGATATCGCGTAGCGCCGCAGTAATGCAGTGAGCATGAATGAAAGTCCGGCACCCACCGGAATAAGCCACCAACACATCATGATTTTCGCGATTCCAGAAATGGCTTTACCGTTTCGCTCAGACCCTGCCCCAGAGATACTGGCGGCACCCATCCCAGTAGACGCTTGTTCTTTTCGATATCCACCTGCAGCGAACCGAATACCCTTTGCGCCACTGCCCCTTTACCCATCAGTCCTGCCATCACTTTCATAAATTCCACAGGTATTGGCAGCAGCCAGACGGGTTTGTTCAGGGCTGCGGCGATCATACGCAAAAGCCGGGTGGTCGAGACATCCTCGCCATCACTGACGAGAAAAGTCTGGTGCGCAGCGCAAGGATGTTCAAGGCAGGTTTCTATCAAGTCAACCAGGTTATCCAGACTGACCAGGCTGCGCCGATTATCGATCGCTCCGAACGGCAACGGCACTCCGCGCTGCAGCCAGCGGATCATGCTGAGGAAATTGGCCTTGACCCCCGGCCCGTACACCAGCACCGGGCGAATGATCACTAACTCCATTGCGGTGGTAGCCACCAGTTGTTTGAGACCAAGTTCAGCCTCAAGCTTTGAAATGCCATAGGGGTCCGCGGGGGTCGGAATATCGTCTGCGGTGTAGACGCAACCTGGCTCGGTACCCTCGCCATTGACCTTGATTGAACTGATGAAAATGAACCGTTTGACCCCTGCCGCCGCAGCCTGTCGCGCCAGATTCAAAGTCGCGTCGACATTCACGCGCCGAAACTCGGTGAGCGGATCAGTCGCGGTCTCATCCATGACATGCACGCGAGCTGCAGCGTGGACTACGGCATCAACGTCGCCTAGCACCGGACTCCAGTCAGTTGTCGCGGACAGTTCCGTGATCTTGAAGCGACGGACAGCACCGGGAAGATCAGGGCATTCGGTCCGTAATGCCGCGATCAATGAATGGCTCTTCGAACGCGCCAGGTGCTGCAGCAACGCTGAACCCACGAATCCGGATGCGCCCGTAACCAGCAGGCCTTTGATACTCATTGAAGCCGACCGGCAGACATAAAATATGCACCAGGCACGAAACCACGGTTATTCATCAGCCAAAATCCCGAAACAGGCAAAGTCGTTCGTGACATCAAACTTGATTGAGCAATATCGTCATTGGGTCATAGGCTTTTGGTCAGTGTCCGACACATGGGAGGATCTGAGCCAAGCGAATGACCCTGCGTGTTACTCGCTGAATTTTGCAGTAATCCGTTTGGCCAGATCCCGGGCATAGACTCTCAACTCCGGAACAGCTGTGGCCTCCCAGAATTGAGCCTTCAGCATCGGCCCGACATAGCTCAGCCAAGGCGTGCCGACGCCGTGACTATTGCGGGCTGCCAGTGATTCATCCACGCAGACCCCGAGCCCAAGCGTGTCGGGCTGTATGAGACCCGCCTCACACAACTGCACGATCAGGCGATCTTCGACCCTGGCCAAATTCGAGTTCGGCCCCGTGCAATTGATGATGTGGGAAACGTCTATGGCTTTCACAGACTCTGCCCCCCGCATCGCGACGTGTACACGTAGACCGTTGGGCATCGGAGCGATGTCGCAGATTCTGCCCGCCATCGGGCGAAGTCTGCCTTGCTCGATCTGCTCGCTGAATGCTGCGTAGGACGCCGGTGCGACCCGGTGCCGATGAGCATCCCAATACACCTGCAAATGGCGCAGAAAACGCTGCCGCTCGTTTTCGCTCAAAGCTCCCCATAACTGAGCGGTAATCGGCCGTAGCGCACCGACGATATCGCGCCAGTCGATATCATCACCCGCCGCCGCTTCAGCCATCGAACGCACTTCGCGCAAGTAGCTCAACGCGCCAGGTTTGCAGGAACGCATACGTTCCACGACATCGAAGCCGATTGGTTTCGTATGTCTGGAGGCTCGATGCGGCAACGGCTGTACACCACGCCGGGAAAGCATGTAGACCGGTCCGCGATGACCTTGCTGATCAAGGGTCAGCGCCACATCCAGTGCAGTCAGACCAGCCCCCATCAACAGAATCGGTGCATCCGCAGCAATCGGCACCTCAATCGCGCCGGACCATGGGTCAGCCAGATAGCGCCCCTCTCTCTGGGCGCCGACAGTGATGGAAGGATTGAAGGGAGCAAAATTACCGAACGCGAGAATCACATGATCGGCTGTCAGTTCGCGGCCATCGGCCAACTGTATCAACGCCTTGTCGCCTCTCGCTTCAAGACTGTGGGCTTCAGCGGTGATCCGCTCGAAGCTGATGCCGGCGCCGCAATTATTCTCAGCGTCGGCGAGCAAACCGGACAGATACTCGCCATACAATTTTCGCGGTACAAAAGAGGCTGCCGTGGTACCAGGCAAACGGCTTTCACAGAATCGCAAAAAATGCTCTGGATCATCAGCCAGGGCGGACATGTTCCCGGCCGGGACGTTCAGCAAATGCCGGGAGCTATTGGTGCCGTAGGCTAATCCGCGCGCCATGTCGCCGGATCGATTGAGCAGCACTACATGAGTACCGACCCCACAGGTCCGCAAGAACTGAATGGCCGTTACCGCACCACTGAAACCGGCACCAATGATAATCAGGGTTTTCAAGGCTCGATCCGTCCGACCAGATATTGCATTATCCTGGCGACGGCACTGGGTACATCATCTTCCAGTGTATTGATGCAGATATCAGGATTGACCGGCGGCTCATACAGTGAATCGATGCCGGTAAAGTTCTTCAGATCACCCGAACGGGCCTTCTTGTAGAGGCCTTTTGGATCACGGTTCTCACACTCCAGCAGCGGCGTGCTGATGAACACTTCGACAAAGTAAGCGTCCCCGATCACATCACGCGCCAATGCACGGTCACGCTGGAACGGAGAGATGAATGCTGTCACTACGATCAGCCCAGCGTCGACAAAGAGTTTGGCGACTTCAGCGATTCGACGAATGTTTTCCGTTCGGTCAACGTCACTGAACCCAAGATCACGGCACAACCCAAGACGCATGTTGTCACCATCCAACAAATACGTATGACGATCCTGCTCAAGTAATGCTTGTTCCAACGCGTTTGCAATGGTTGATTTACCTGCGCCGCTCAGACCCGTAAACCACAAGACCGCAGGTCGTTGTTTCTTGATCGAACTGCGCTGGCCCCGGTCGACGACCATTTGATGAGCCACAAGATTTTCAGCCATCGTAACTACACCATTGCTCTATACATTTAATTAAATTCAGGCTTCCCATCCCGGAAACTATTTCACTCAATCCGGATGAAGCCCAGGCCCAAAATCAAGCGAGAAGGATAGACCCGGTGAATGTTTACGCCAAGGAAAACCCACTGAAGCGAGGAAAGTAGAGAATTTTCCTACAGGGGTCGCCCCCACTCCTGCAGTAATTCTTCAACATAAACTGAAATGGATTTGGGTGGTCGCGAGTTCGCTGCAAGACCGGCCAACAGCCCCCTTTCCTCTAGCAAGCGCTTCAAAGCAAGGCTCAACGCCTCAACACTGCCTGGCTCAAATAACAAACCATCGACATCGCTGGTAACCGCTTCTGCGATGCCTGGCACATCGGAGCCAACGACCGGACAACCCGCTGCCTGAGCAGAGTAAACGACAAGGGGGGTATTCTCGTTCCAGACCGAAGGTACAACCAAGGCATCCAGACCACCCAGCACATTGAATATTTCCCCATTGGGAAAAGTACCGCAGAAAGACACCGATTCATGACCGTCAGCCAATTGTTTCAACTCGGCAACGTATTCGGGAAAGTCCGTATGCTTTCCGTATATATTCAAACGCAACTCTTGAGCAGAAAAACGCTGCATGGCCCGCAACAGCACATGACATCCTTTATGTGACGCAAGTGTGCCGATGAAACCCAGAACCAAGGGGCGTTCTTCGCCTCGTCTGGCGCGAGGCACGACAGCGTGATCCAGATCAATACCATAAGCAGATTTGACGACGATATCCGGACGCACGCCGTGCTTCAGTAACAGAGCCTCAATCATATTGTTTGGCGCAAATATGCCGTTCAGAAGATTGAGTCGTCGAATATTGCGCCCCAGACGATTTTCAAGTGCGTGCACTTCTGTAACCAACGAAGCCTCGGGCAGGAATGGCGATCGGGCCACCCTTACCAGCGCATCAGCAACTTTGTCCGGAAGCGCCGTAATCAGTTTTCCGATCTTCGGACCCGCGAGATTGGCCGAAAAGTGTACGACACAATTTCCCGCGTCAGGACTGGGTCCCTCACAGGCACGTCCACCACATCTGAGTAACTGTCCGGTAGGACAAATGCTCCAGAAGTCGGTTGGCGTATAGAACGCTGGAACGCCTGCCGCCACGGCCTTTTCGATCAGGCCAGTGCCGAGGCGATTGAGATGGAAAAAGTGCACAACGTCAGGCTGAAATTCACTCAGCAGGTGCTCGAAATAGTTCGCAGCGAGATGGTTGTCATAGCCGATTTCGATTTTGGAGGTCTGGTCCCCCATGGCCTCGTAGGCGTGAAGGAAGCGATCGACCCGGATCCCATCGTAATGGTATCGGTCGAATCGCTCGTCGTCGCCGAGCGCCGAAGTCGCCGGATACCCGGTGAATACGCGCACCTCGTGCCCCTGGGCGATCAAGGTCCTGGCGACAGACAGCGTCAGGACCTCCGTACCAGCAGAAAATTCCGGGAAAAACTGGTGAACCGTGAGCAGTACTTTCACTCCAGACCGCCACCAGCAATTGCAAACGACTGATGACCGCTCACGGGTTAACCCTCACTTTTGTGCGTCTTGCTGCTTTGCCCATTCGAAGGTTCTGGAAATCCCTTCCTTCATGGAGACTTTAGGCGTCCATCCCAACTCATCCCGAGCCAGATCGTTACTCAGCACGCTGACAGGCACGTCGAAAGACCGCCCCGGTTTGTAGTTTCTGGCGACGGGTTCGCCACTGACGTCCTCGATCATCGACATGAGGCTGTTAAGACTGGTGCCGACACCCGAACTGATATTGAAAACGCTGGCGCTACCCGAGTAGGTAACTGCCTTGGCAAAGGCTTCTGCGACATCACTGACGTGGAGGAAGTCGCGTTCGACACTGCCGTCACCCCAGACTTCGATTGGCAAGCCTTTGAGTACGTTATGAATGAATACACCCACCGCCCCTTGTGCAGTTTCCACACGCTGGCGCTCACCGTACGGATTGGCAACCCGAAGAACGACAGGTTTGATGCCATAGAGGTGGTTGTACATCTGAAGATATTTCTCGATGGTCAGTTTGGTAATGCCATAGGAAACTTCAGGATCTGTCGGATGTTTTTCATCGATAGGCAGGTATTTCGGCGCACCATAAACCGTCCCGCCGGAAGAAATGAACACGATTCTTCCAACATTGTGCGCAACCATCGCATTCAGCAATTGCAAACTTGCGACAACATTGCTTTGCACATCATAAACCGGGTCTTCGTTCGAGCTTTTCGGCAAAGTTGTAGAGACCAGATGAAAAACGACGTCTGCACCCTCTACTGCCTTATTTATATCGCTGGTTGACGACAAATCGCCTGTCATCCATTCGACACATTCATGTGATAAAAACTTACGATATTCAACCACGCGCGGTCGTTCAAAAACGCGAATGGAATGCCCATCCTGCAACAACCGATCAACAATGGTTGATCCAATAAAACCGCCGCCGCCAAACACTGTAATTTTCATAAAAACTCTCGACTGACATCGAAGTCATGGCAATAAAATTGACGTTAATCAGCCAACAAAAATGACAAAAAAAGTAACACATGCGTGCAAAAGCGTCAAGAAACCAACACTTTCAACTTCCGCAGTATATTTTGTATCAGGGGTTTATCGAGCAGATACTTCGCCACTCGATATTGGCGGATTCGCGCAATCAACAAACGCGAAATGCTGCCACTGACCGGCACCTCGGTTTGAGCGTCATTTGTCAGGCAATGAGTGGAATAAAGGTAATCCAGATACGAGGTCACGCGACGATTTTCCAAGGCCGTCGTTGCCAGCTCTCTCGCCAACCCCGCCGGCAAAAACGGTTGTGGCACCTGTGCTCGATTGACTTGCGCCTCATCCAGTATTTGTAACCACTGACGTTGGGTGGCGGCTGCAGTGTAGTGAGCCTCGATCAACTGCCGACAGGCTTGTGCCTTGCGCTCACGCATCGAGGCATCCATCGAGAGCCGTCGCAATACCTCGACATACTGGCTGACTTCATCTGCACCATGGGGAATCAGGTAACCGGTTTCGTCACCCACCAATTCATCCTGCCCGCCGACATCTGCGACCACCGGCACGACCCCTGCCGCCATTGACTCCAACAGCGCTACCGAAATCCCCTCATATTCCGAAGGCATCAGCAACACATCGGAAATCGCCAGCAACGATAGCCACTCGGCATGCGGTTTTGCGCCTACAACGTGAACCTCTGAGCCCAGATCGTACTGCCTTATCAACCCCTCGAATTCCGGACGCAACTCGCCCTCGCCGATAATCAATGCATTGAAACGGACACCGGCCTGCTTCAGGGCGTGGAGAATTTCCGCCAGTTTCAGCGGGCGCTTCTGATTGCACATGCGCCCGGCAAAAATGATGGTCAACGCGTGTTCGTCGAGGCCGAAACTGCGCTGAGTCTCAGCGCGCTGAGCTGGCGAGAGCGACACCGGGTGCGACTTGATTCCCGTGTACATGACCCGGATTTTTCCAGCATCGGCATTGCGCTGGGCCATCCATTCGGACAAATGACGTGTACTCACCACATTCATGTCCAGGGCGTCTTGATAGCCGACTCCGAATCGTGGATGCCCGCCGTTGAGCCAATGCATTTCTTCGGTATGACACAAGTCCAGGAATGTCGTCTTCGATGCAATCGTGCGCAAATACGGAAGAAGTTGATAACCCAGGGTACTTCCGGCAATCAGCACGGTATCAATCTGCCTGGAGGCAATGAGATACAACAGGAAGCGCGGAAAATCCGATAACGACAGAAAGTTCGGCAGGACGAAAATATCCGCAGTCAGCTCCGCAAACCTGTCCTGCCAGCGATGATCCGCCTCAAGCGTGGCACATACGGTGACATCGGCCCCACCAGCCACAAGGCCCTGGATCAGGTCGATATTGACTCGATCGGCTCCGCCTTCGACCATCCACGGCAGCAAAAACATGACCCGTCTGCCATTCGCATTGCGCTTCAACGGGTTTTCGAAACCAACACCTTCAGGCAATGATTCATAGGCCGACGGATAACGGCGCTGAGGAGCGGGGACAGGCTTGAGCGGCATCGCAGGCGTCGTTGCAACCCTCAGCGCCTCTGGCACGTTGCCACAGGTCTGCAAACACTCTGCAATGGTAAAACCCCAGTGGCCGGCGTCCGCCAGACTCACCAGAAGCGGAGTCGGATCCCGACCGTCGGGCGAGATGATTACCTGCGAACTCACCTGCAAAATGGCCGACTTGCGAGCCACAATACCTCTGACCTTGGCGTGAGGGTTATCCAGGTAATACTTACCCTCGATCAAGTTCTGCCGGTTCGTCACTTCCCCGTCTGCCATCATCACACCGAACGAGTTGCAAAAGGCAAACTCGGGGTTGGATTCAAGACACCAGATTCCCTTTTCAATGAAGGTCGGATCGAACGTCGTCGCCGCATCTGCCAGTACGAGGTACTCCGGTCGCACCCAGATGTCATGGCCAAAAGTCAGCTCTGCCCGACTGACCATCCGCACACGCTCGTCACCCGCCAAAGTTTCTACAAAAGCCGCATTGAGGACCTGCTCCTCACTTTTGTCGAAACAGATCAGCCACTTCCAGGCCTGGAATGTCTGGCCGCACAGCGACCGATACAGATCGGAAAAATCCGTGGAAGCATCACTGGAACTGCTGATGACGAGAACGTAGTCCTGCGCGAGAGCGCCAGTTTCCGAAATGTCTGCCTGGTATCTTTTCGTCATTTTTCCAAAACCGGAATCAGGGGCAAAATCATGCTGCATGGAGTTCGACATAACGATTGATTACTTCCCTGTACCGAAACGTTGAAGGCCTTTCAAAGACTTCAGCATCGACAAAATATTCACGTCACGAAGCCGCAGAAAGGGCTTCTCCACGCAGGTATACGTCAGGTGCGCGAGCGCATAGACGCACGCAATGAAAACTGGATAAGCCAACCATGGATTGTCATAGACAATGGTCTGCAACCCATAACGGTTCAGCACATTGATCACTAATATAAAAGCGAAAATATGGCCGAGATAGATTGAATAGGAAATCAGGCTTGTGTATTTCACAAATCGGTTAAGCACATTCGAACGTGATGCGCCCAAACTGAAAAATGCCGGGATCAATGCTGCGAAAAATATCGCCGAACATGTGAAGAACAAAGATTGTTCAAGCTTGCTGCCCGCAGTCCACGGCAACCCTTGGCGAGTCAGTACGATCAGCGCCACAGCGAATGCAAAAGGAACATACCAAAACCTGGCAAGGCGATCGAAAATCGGTTTGTGCCACGTGTAGATGTAGGCAATCAAAACACCAAAACCGATAGCGTCCAGCCGATAGAGGACAACATACCGAGCATCATCGTAGCGCACCGGCTGAATAGGCAATCCGATACGCGCGAGGAAAGGTACGACCATGAAGATCACGATGACGATCATTGCCGCGCGTCTGACACCGGCACCCAGGCCAATCATCAACATCATGACCAGCGGAAAGGTGTAATAAAACCATTCTTCAACCGCCAGACTCCACGACAGGCGATAGAAGTCTGTCATGTTCCAGGCAAAATTCTGGGCGAATATCAAGTAATGGAATTGCTCGACAAAGGTGGTCGCACCGGCCCAGTCAAATTTCAGCGAAACGAAAAAGAAAAAGAAATAAAGCGGTAATGTTCTCATCCATCGGCGATACCAGAACCCGGTCAGTCCGCCGATTTTCTCCTCCCGCCAATGCGTCGCCTCTTTAAGCAGAATCCTGCCAATCAGGAAACCACTCAGGCAAAAGAACAGATCTACGCCGAACGTTGCAAGAAACGCAAAGCCAGCCAGGACGGGATGAGGTTTCGAATGCGCCAGCATATGCCCAAACACAACAAGCAGACAGGCGAGGGTCCGACAGACATCAAGACCGAAGGAACGGTGGGCGGTGGGAGCTGAACCGACGGGTAAAGGGTTATTCATCCAGGTTCACTTCTTTATTCCACAGAATGTCACAGCAACGCCCCTCGGGCATTCTGAACTGCCCTAGCGCAACCCGATTGATTGCAACAGGCGAAAACTCCACCCGGTACTGGCAAGAAACGAGGCCTTCCTGAGTTTTGATTTCGACTGGTTTCAAAGCCTTCAGATTGAACTGCTGATTTATGAAACCCTCAGCCCCCGCCTTCGAAGCATCGGTGGGGTATTGATGCAGGAAGAACTCATCGCCCAATTTGTCGATGTCGCAGCTCTTCACTTCCAGCGTGAGCGCTGCAGCCGTTACTGCCACACTTAACCCTTGCGGAAGAACAACCGGGGCAGGCAACTTTGCCACGTTGCCAACTCCCGTCCAGCGAGCGAAGGCCAGCACCCCGATCGCAATCAACGCAAAAAAGAGCACCCCCCTCAATATTTTCAGATCGACCCTCACTCACTGCCCCATATCAAAAATGACATTACACACAACAGAAACCGCACTCCGACGGACCTTCCGTCCGTGTAAATCCGGTAACGCAAAAATGAAGGTCCGACCGGAGAGTAAGCCTATTCGTCCGATTACAACGCGCGAAGTTTGCGCACTACCTTACCGGCAAAAAGCCGCAACGGGCTGGTGACGATAGGCTTCGGCGCTACCGGTTCGACTGCCGCCGGATTGAAAAAATCTTCCTGGCCAGTAAGGGCAATGAAATCGAGATAAGTGAAGCCATGAATCGACTCGATCTCCGCTCGCTGCTCGGCATCGTTCATCAACTGATACAGATGCTCGACACCGAACAACCGCGTACCCGGGCAGCCGCCGATCTGAATAGCGAACATGGCCAACAAGTACCCGCTATTGGCCCCTTTTGGAGTGACCCACCGCTCACTCTCCGGAAACGCCTCCAAAATGTCGGCCAGAGGCATGCCTGCGTAGTGCTTTTTCTGCAAGTACCATTCCAGCCACATCCGGGCACGCCTGTCGGGACGCGCACCGCTCTCATTGGACTGATCCGAGAAAATGCGATGCAGGGTCAGTCGCTCCTGGACGACATGGATATCTGCAATTTTCAACAGGCGCGTCCACATTTCCGCATCGTCCGTCTGCGCATTGGCGCTTCTGTACAACCCAGCATTTTCGTACGCACTGCGTCGGACCAATGCGCTTGGGTGGCACAACTGGTTCTCGTTGAAAAACAAGGAACGCAACCAGGCAGTCCGCGGTTTGTTCGGCTGGTTGAACCACTCGACGACGAGTGGCCGGTTGTGCTCATCAATACACTGAACATGTGAAAACACTGCACCTACGCCAGGATTAGCGTCCAGCACAGCCACTTGCTTCTCCAGTTTATCCAGTTCCCAAGCATCATCCGAATGGTGGATAGCAATGTACTCACCGGTACTTTGCGACTCGATGGCCCGATTGATGTTGTAAATATAACGACGCGTCCTGTCATTCTGAATCTTGATGATTCGCGGGTCATTGTAACTTTCGATCACGCCCCAGGACCCATCCGGCGAAACGTCATCCACAATGATCAATTCCCAATCAGTAAACGTCTGATTGAGAACAGAATCGATAGCCTGCCCGATAAACTTCTCGTGATTATAAGAAGTCAGTACAACCGAAACCTTTGCCACTTTTTATTCTCCTTTGCGCCCTTTTACGAGCCGCCCGGCCTTACGCAACCGGCTAACCAATCCAGCTTCGACAAAGCGATAAACCGCGAGATAGCGCTTATGTTTAAGGGCAAATGCCTCACGCTCGGAAATCAATGATCCAACATTCAGTTTCAGTTTTTCCAGCTCGGCTCTCGACCATTCCAGTTGAGCATTGGATTGCGCCAGATCGGTGTTTGAGCGCGCGAGTTCGGCGTTTGACATGGCCAGTTCAGAGTTGGACCGTGTCAGATCATTGCCAGACTGAGCCAGCTCGGTATTTGATCGTGCCAGGTCTGCTTTCAGGCGCGCCAGCTCGGAATTCGATTGAGCCAGTTCGGAGTTCGATTGCGCCAGATCAGATTTCGATTGCGCCAAAACGGAGTTTGCCTGGACCAGCTCAGACTTCACTTGTACCAAAACGGAATTTGCCTGGACTAACTCAGACTTCACTTGGACCCAATCGGCAGTCACTTGCACCAATTCCGAGTTCAATCGCTCAACATCTGCCGCCGTCGCCGCCAATTCGGATTTCAATTGATTGGCCTGGGATGCGGCCTCGGCCAGCTCCGCCTCCAGTCGTGCCCCTTCAGCATTCCTCTTGGCCAGCTCTGCATTGGACTGGCCAATTTCGGAGTTCGCTTGCGCGAGCGCGGCGTTGGATTGTGCAAGCTCCAACTTCAATTGCTCGAGTTCCGCACGCGCCATCTCGAACTTTTCAACCTCGCCGGCGCAGAAGCCTTGCAGGTTAACCAGCTCCGTTTCCTTTTCCTTGCAAACGGCCATCCAGTTTTCACGCTGCTCCGCCAGCCACTCCTTGTCCTTCAACAATGCCGAAAACTCGGCACGGCATTGCTGCCGCATTTCGCCAATCCGAGCATGTCGGCCACGCAGAAGCTCGATTCCCTTCAACGCCAATGTCAGATGTTCTTGCGAAAACTTCTCTTTGGCCGGCGGTAGTTCGTTTGAGTAGCCATAAACTTCAAAGTCTTTCGCATACAGCCGGTCAATCAGCGCTTTAGCTCTGGGGCTGATAAATTCCGGCAGGTAAGGAATCAGGCTCTCGTTGGCTTTCGACGTGGTGAACGGATTGACGTAAGCATCACCCAGATGAGCACGCAACGCGTCGTTCAACGCGCTCGTGTCCTCAATCTTCGATACAACGGTGTAGGGAAACAGCTGAGGCTTGAGCAGGTCATATTGCGGCGCCCAGTGCCAATCCTTGAAATCATCGATTTCATAGGTGTTCAGGTATTCCAGAAAACACTCGAACGCGGCAGCGACATCAAGCATGGTTTCAACCGGGCATTCTACAAACGCTTGTCCCAGATAAGGTTCGATCTGATACGGTTCGCGCAGCAAAATCTTTGACTGCCACGCCGAAAAAAGCCGCTTGTACGGATTTCTTACCAGGGCAAAACTGAAGAAACCGTCAGCCTTGATTGCCTCGAGTTGCTCCGGTGAACGAAGGCACAATTGTGGTGCAGCGACTTGCAACGAGTCATGAATGACAAGCTCAGGATCGGTTTCGGAACTGGTTTTGAGTTGCCGAATCGCCTCGGCAACGCCTTCCATCTCAGCAAACCACCATTTCAGAGATGTACAAGCCACCTTAGGCGTTGCTACGTAGAATAATTTCCGCTCCTGTGAAACACAGCTATTCCAGGTAAGAAAATCCAACAAACGCTGGTCGTCATTGCTCGTCATTACCGTCCTCTCAGGCTTATTGTTTTTTCTTGAGCACGGAAACTTTGCCAACGCTGATGCACTCTTCGTACGTCTGCGTCGCGAGCAGCTCATTGATCAGAATGCGTGGCCCCAGAACCGGGTCAGAGGCATCGTCAAAAGCAATGCATGCGCCCTCAGCCACATGCGGCAACCAACATTCGAAATCGCGTTTCACACCTTCATAACTGTGATCACCATCGATCCACAGCAAGCCCACGGGCTCGTTCCACTTGGGAACGATCATCTCACTGCTCATATTGATCAACGAGACAATCTCACTGCATTCAGTGATCAACATGGTTTTGTAAAATTCGGTACGATCCTTTGGGCCGAAAACGCCACCGAGCACCCCGATGAAAGGCTTGTGCGGATCGACGGCATAAACGGGGGCCTTATGGCCGGCAAGAGAACCACGACCGAGGAAAACGGTAGAACGACCGCGGTAGGAGCCGACTTCCACGATGCAACCAGATTGGACCAGACTGGCCAATTTATAAAGAACCAGCCCCTCTTCCAGACTGATCATGCCATCGGTGATCTTGTGAAACGTGTGGATATCCCTGAGTTGATCCGCAGGAATGCTGTCAGAGTAATTCAAGTGCTGGCTCATTATTAGAAGCGTCCATATAACCAAAAGATCTTGTGCCCTGATCCGATACCAGTCGGAACATGAGCGCATCCAGAATTCTGTGACACAGGGCAGGCTCACCCTCCGACCAGACCCCTCCACCAACGAAGTATACGCCCGGCAGCATGACCATCTTGAAACTGTAGGTGACTTTAAAAGTGCGGTCCGTGCCATCGCATTCGAAGTACTTGCCCTCGTCCGGGAAGCGTTGGCCGGTAATCACCACACCCGATACGGTTCGTATATGCGTGGCGAAGAAAACCCTTGAAACGGATTCCTTCAGTTCACCCGTCATGACGATATCGTAGTCACCGCCCGCCTTCAGAACATTGCATCGGCGACCCTGCTTATCGAAGATCTCGAAGCTGTCGATACGAGCGCCCTGCTCCGGATAGACGGTTGTGGATTCGGGAACCATTCCAGGATCGAAATACTGATCCTCCGGCGCCTCCTGCTCATCAACCTCGACCCTTTCGACGTCGCTGGTTTCGATAGCGAGTTTTTGGCTACCTATCTGCCTGAACTCCTCAATCAACCTCGGCTGCTCATCCGCCGGCGCATAGATCAATTTCTGATACGCGCGCACCACCTCCATCGGTGACCCTGTGCAGATGCGCTCACCACGTTCCATCAGAATCGCGCGATCACAAAGCTCAACGACTTGCGGTCCAGAGTGAGACACGAACAGGATCGAGGTGCCCTTGGCCTTCAACTCATCCAGGCGAGCAAAACACTTGCGCTGAAAACGCTCATCACCGACCGCCAACGCTTCGTCGACGATCAGGATATCCGGATCTACCATCGCCTGAACCGCAAACGCCAGACGAACGATCATTCCGCTGGAATAGGTTTTCACGGGCTGATGTATGAATTCGCCTATATCAGCGAAAGCCGTGATGTCGTCATAACGCTCATCAACTTCGGCCCGACTCAAGCCGAGGATCGCAGCGTTCATGTAAACGTTTTCATGCCCTGTGAATTCCGGGTTGAAACCGGACCCCAACTCAAGCAACGCACCAATGCGACCCACTGTCTGCACCTGACCGGCGCTTTGGTTCAGTGTGCCGCAGATCACTTGAAGCAACGTCGACTTGCCACTGCCGTTGCGGCCGACGATACCGACAGTCTCGCCTCGCTTGATATCGAACGTGACGTTCCGTAGCGCCCAGAACTCGTGGTAGTACTGCTTGCGCTGACCGGCAAACATCTGCGCCAGTCGATCCCTCGGCTTGTCATAGATGTGATAACACTTGCTGACATCCTGCAGCTTGATTGCAATATCAGAGGACATCGGCAAACCCCTTTCTGGTTTTCTGGAAAAAGGCAAAGCCAAGGCAAGCGACAGTTATTCCGATGGCGGAATAGATGCCAAGGACTTGCCAATCCGGTTGCTGCCCGAAAAACAGAACGCTTCTGACGTTCTCTACCGCAGCGGTCAGCGGGTTCAGTTGCAACAAGCTTCTGTACTCCTCCGGCACCGCAGTCGCGGGATAGAAAATAGGCGCTAGAAACATCAGGCCGCTGGTCACCAGACCTATGAAGTGCGCAACGTCACGCATGTATACACCCAGCGAAGCCAACCCCCAGGACAGGCCCAGAATGATCAATATCAAAGGTGCGATCACCACGGGCAGATAAAGCATGGTCACAGGCGGCATGCCGAACACGATGCTGTACGCGACCGTCCAGACAATCAAACTCACCAAAGCATGAAACAAGGACGCGCCCACGATCACGCATGGCAGTATTTCCAGAGGAAAGACTACTTTCTTGACATAGTTGCCATTGGAAATAATCAAGTTCGGTGCGCGGGTGACGCACTCGGAAAACAGGTTGAACACCATCAATCCGGCGAACAGAATCAACGCGAATTCCGACTTCGAATCACCTGCGCCTGCCCACCGGGAATTGAAGATGAAGCTGAAAACGAACGTATAGATCGAGAGCATCACAATAGGATTGAAGAACGACCACAGAATCCCCATGAAAGAGCCTCTGTAGCGACCGATAACCTCTCGCTTGATCAGTGCAGCGATAAGCGCGCGATTGCGCCAGACACTGGTAAACATGACGCCGGGCGAAGCTGAAAATATCTGCATCAGCCAGCAACCTCAAAAACATTCATAAATAAACTCCATTGATACATTCTTGATCAAACCCCTTTGAAAATCACAGCGACCAGCAACCCCAAATTCCCCATGAACGTCTGCCGATAGACGCCGGAGCGCCATATACCGAACAGGCGAGCGGGCAGATTTCGGGAACGGGCAGTTTTGAAACGCTGTAATACTTCACGATTCTGTTCTGCGAGAAGAAACTCCACGGCTTCCAGATTACTGATGTTCTGATCGATCCAGCGACTGAGTCGCCCCTGGAAAAGCTTCTGTATGCGAACAATGGTCGACTTGAAACCGGTGCTGGCACCAATCGAATTAGCCTCATGCTGGCGATACAGAAGATGCGGAACCTCATCGAAATGGAACAGCCCACCGGCGCCGGTCACCAGCAGATAAGCCCACCAGTCATGGGCGACGATGTTCAGATGCGCTTTGGACCTCAACAGTTCACGCGCGGCACGATTGAAAACCATCGTATTGCCAGCGGCTATGTTCTGAACCAGAGCATTGGGAAAGCCGAAAGTGCGAGAGTAGAGTGGCGTCAGCCCCACGGCCACGCCCTCTTCATTGACCAGGGTCGTCCGGGTGGCATACAGCGCAGGGACATCGACGGGCACCTGACGCAACCACGTCAAGGCTGCGCTCAATTTGTCGGCGGCCCATATATCGTCCTGGTCCGACCAGGCAAAGAAGTCAGCGTTGATTTCTTCCCGGCAGGTCACTGACATGAAGTTACTGGCAAACCCCGTTCCGGGACCTGAAAACAGCGTAACCTTCTGATCACCGAGACGCGCTTGAAAAGATTCAAGAATATCGAGTGTCGAGTCGATCGAACCGTCATCAGAAACAAACAGGCGCCACTGAGCATGATCCTGATGCTCGATGGAGGCCAATTGTTCACGGAGGAACCGTTCACCGTTGAAAGAGCACATCAATATCGCGACAGTCTCACGTCTTTCCGATACTTCGACAATGTCGGAGTCCAGGCTGGAGCTCGCGGAATCCGCTGACAAAGGGCTTGACACTGTATGCTCCACTGCAATTAAACACTGGCCGGGAAAGCTGAAAATCCAACTCAGCGTTTCTGCCGCACCTGCTCCATTCGTTCCCTTCACGAAGCGCGCGATTATAGAGAGTTTTTATCATCGTGGTTAGGCTTCGAGCAGCCCCACCCCGATGACACGCACCTCTCTGGCTCAGGACTTCCTCCCCACTGCCGCCGTGAGGCAGCAAACAAAGAAGAACAGAAACTTGTCCCTGAACCGACGGCGACATTGCCCGCCGTGCAGTGATAGCAACAACAGATCACGTCGCCGCAGCTTCAGCCAGCGCCTGACAAATGGCGCGTTACCTACCCCGATCAACAACGCGATAGTCCTGACCTGACTGAACCACCAGCCCTCATGAATGGTTACATATCGCTGCAGCAACGATGAAAGCCCGGTATTGGCCCCCACCTGGTTACTCTCATGCTGGCGATAGAGCATGCTTGAGTGGGAATCGATGAACCATTCGAACCCATGACTACGGGCAAAGGCATAGCAGTACCAGTCATGCAGACTGACCTGCTGCAATTGCTCCCAATCATGAATGACCTGTTGACGCAGTGCCGCGGCAAGCTGAGGACTCAGGACGTAGGTACAGCCGGGTCCCGCCGCCTCAAACAAAAAGTCCCAGGCCACTTGCGGCTGACTCTTGTCGAGCAGGATCGTTTGTCCGTCTGGCCAAAAAGCCGTGACATTGCTTGAGTAGGCATCAACCCTGCGCGAAGCGAGCGTCTGTGTAGCGCGCAGCAGCTTGTCGGACTCCCAGATATCATCCTGATCTGCAAACGACACAGCATCGTAATCGTGCAGATCAACATCTCGAATCAAACGAAAAAAATTGCGCGCCGCACCACCAAAACGCCCGGCAGGAGGCAAAAGAATCACGCGACTGTCGACTTCTCCGAGAGCTTTGCACCAGGCCTCGGTGTCGTCATCGGACAAATCAACGCTGATATGGATAGTGACATCGACGGACTGCTGACCGAGGATCGAGGCCACCTGCTCCTCAATCCACTGCATGCCATTGTAGGCAGCCAGCAAAACCGCAATCTTGGGATGTTTTACTGGCATGCCATTCCTGCTAGCAGCGATTAAACCCACCGGTTGAAAGCGCGCGGCTTTCGAATCAGCGAGAAGGCGAGTCCAGCAGTTTTTGCAGGTACTGACCGTAACCGGTTTTCTTCAAGGCATTTGCTTGAGAAGCCAGTTGCTCTGCTGTTATCCAGCCATTGTGGTAAGCAATTTCTTCGAGGCAGGCTACTTTCAAGCCTTGACGCTGCTCGATGGTGTGAACGAAGTGACTGGCTTCCAGCAGGGAGTCATGGGTACCGGTATCCAGCCACGCGAAACCACGGCCGAGCATTTCAACATTCAGCGACTTCTTATTGAGGTAGGCGCTGTTCACATCAGTGATTTCCAGCTCGCCTCGCTCCGACGGCTTGATATTCTTGGCGATTTCCACGACATCGTTGTCGTAGAAATACAGACCGGTCACCGCGTAGTTGGATTTCGGCTTCAACGGCTTTTCTTCGATGCTCAGGGCACGGCCTGTCGCGTCGAACTCGACCACGCCAAAACGCTCCGGATCGGAAACGTGATAGCCAAACACAGTGGCGCCACTCTTCTGCTCGTTGGCGGAGCGCAGGTTGTCCGAGAAGTGCTGGCCGTAGAAGATGTTGTCACCCAGGATCAGGCAGCAAGGATCCTTGCCGATGAACTCTTCACCGATGATGAACGCTTGTGCAAGTCCATCCGGGCTCGGCTGCTCGGCATACGTCAGCTCGATACCGTAAAGGCTGCCATCACCCAGCAATTTGCGGAAGTTCGGCAGATCTTCCGGCGTGGAGATGATGAGGATCTCGCGCATGCCGGCAAGCATCAGTACCGAAAGCGGGTAGAAAATCATCGGTTTGTCGTAAATCGGCAGCATCTGCTTCGAAACGCCGAGGGTCAGCGGATGCAGGCGAGTGCCCGAACCGCCGGCGAGGATGATGCCTTTACGATTATTGGTGGTCATTTGTTCAGAACTTCCCTAAGCATTCGAGTCACACCACTTTGCCAATCCGGCAAGTGTAGAGAAAAATTGTCGCGCAGCTTTTGTGTATTCAAGCGCGAGTTCAACGGACGACGTGCGGCAGTTGGATAAGCCGTTGCCTCGATGGGTTCAATTGCCTGTACGGCAAGCGACTCGCCATTGGCCTTGGCAAAATCCAGCACATGACAAGCATAGCCGTACCATGACACTTCCCCAGCGGCCGCCAGATGATACAAACCGGACAGCTCCGGGCGCTTGAGCGCCTGCAGCAGCGCCAATGCGGTCACATCCGCGATCAGATCGGCACCGGTCGGCGCCCCTACCTGATCAACGATCACGCTGAGCTTCTGTCGCTCTTTGGCCAACCTCAGCATAGTCTTGGCAAAGTTAGCGCCACGAGCGCCATAAACCCAACTGGTACGAAACAGCAAATAACGGCAGCCGGATGCCTCGACGGCTCGCTCGCCCGCCAGCTTGCTGTCGCCGTAGCGATTCAATGGCTGCGGTTCGTCGCTCTCCAGCCAAGGCGTATGCCCTTGACCGCCAAAGACGTAATCTGTCGAATAGTGGACCAGCCAGGCACCCACCTTTCGCGCCTCCTCAGCCAGCACCTCAATCGCTTGCGCATTGACAAGGTTGGCCTGCTCCGGCTCGGACTCGGCCGTGTCGACAGCATTATAGGCGGCCGCATTGACAATCACGTCAGGCTTGACCTTGCGGATCGTATCGCGCAGCGCCGCCAAATCGGTCAGGTCGCCGGACAACCCGTCAAGACCGTGACGACCCAAAGCGATCAAATCGCCAAGCGGCCGGAGGGAGCGCTGCAACTCCCACCCCACCTGACCATCTTTTCCTAAAAGGAGGATCTTCATGCCTTGTTCGAGCGATCCGCGTAGTTCTGATCAATCCACTGCTGATAGCTGCCGCTTTTAACGTGTTCTACCCACTCGGTGTTGGTCAGGTACCACTCGACGGTTTTGCGAATACCGGTTTCGAAGGTTTCCTCAGGAGTCCAACCCAGCTCACGCTGGATTTTGCTTGCATCGATTGCATAGCGCTGGTCATGCCCGGGACGATCTTGGACGTAGGTGATCAGGCTGGCGTGCGGACGATGTGCCGAGTCTGGACGCAATTCGTCCAGCAGCGCACACAGCGTATTGACCACTTCGATATTTTGTTTCTCGTTGTGCCCACCGATGTTGTAAGTCTCACCGATGACGCCTTCGGTTACGACTTTATACAACGCACGAGCATGGTCCTCGACATACAGCCAGTCACGAACCTGATTGCCTTTGCCATAAACCGGCAGCGGCTTGCCTTCCAGCGCGTTGAGAATGATCAGCGGGATCAACTTCTCGGGGAAGTGGCATGGGCCGTAGTTGTTCGAGCAATTGGTTACCAGGGCCGGCAGGCCATAGGTGCGGGCCCAGGCGCGAACCAGGTGATCGGAACTCGCTTTACTTGCCGAGTAGGGAGAGCTCGGCTGGTACGGCGTGGTTTCAGTGAAGAGGTCTTCAGGACCTTCGAGGTCGCCGTAAACTTCATCGGTCGAAATATGGTGAAAGCGGAAATTGACCTTGCGCGCTTCATCCAGGGCTGCCCAATAATGCCGCGCAGCTTCCAGCAAGGTGTAAGTGCCGATGATGTTGGTCTGAATGAATTCGGATGGCCCGGAGATAGAGCGATCGACGTGGGATTCAGCCGCCAGGTGCATGATTGCATCCGGCTGGTGATCACGCAGGACACGGTCGATCTGCTCACGATCACAGATATCTACGCGCTCGAATGCATAACGCGAATTCTGGCTGACCTCTGCCAGGGACTCCAGATTGCCAGCGTACGTTAGCTTATCGACGTTAACGACAGAATCGGAAGTGTTGGAGATGATGTGACGGATGACTGCCGAGCCAATAAATCCGGCGCCGCCGGTAACTAGAATTTTCACGCGAAACGATACCCTTGAGCTGCGGACAGAGCTGCTAACGAGCGCTGCCTAATCCATGAATGCAGAAGCCACTAGCAGTTGGCATCCGTCAGAGTCAGTCTAAAACGACATGCGATAAAGCAATATCGAACAAGGGCAGCATTTTACAGCTTAATGATGGTTTTACTAATGGATAAAGACAGCCAGAGGCGCAAATTCGACAGATGCCCTACGCCTGCTGCTTCAAGACCATGCGTTTGCGCGCGACTCTGGACGAACGCCCCAGAAACCAGGCCAACACAGGGCCTAGCAGCATCCCGACCAACAGTGCCATCACCGCTATAAGTGAAACAGGCAATTGGGGGCTGGCCCAGCCTAGAAAAATCAGCGAAACCGACTGTTGATTCTCCAACACGAATGCCAGAACCATCAAAACCATCAAAAGAAGAAATACGCCAAGAAGCATGCGTTTCAGGTTACGCATTGGCGCGCCCTCGAAATTGAGCAACGAAGATCAAACCCCTTCCTCCTCTTCTTCATTCACCCGATCACGCAGCTCTTTTCCCGGCTTGAAATGCGGAACGAATTTACCGTCAAGACTGACGGATTGGCCGGTCTTCGGGTTACGCCCGACGCGCGGCGCACGGTAGTGCAGGGAGAAACTGCCAAACCCACGGATCTCGATGCGATCACCGGTGGCAAGGCATTGGGACATTTGCTCAAGCATGGTCTTGATGGCCAGCTCCACATCCTTGGATGAGAGCAGCCCTTGATGGGTGACAATTCGTTCGATCAACTCCGACTTCGTCATATTTTTCCCTTCTTTTTCAAGCAGCTAGATCAGCGCTTGAAAGGTTTTAGCATGCCCGGAAGATTTTGAACAGCCCAGGGATTGACATATCTTCCATCGCGTCGAAACGCCCGTTTTCAGGGCGTCGCAGCAACATACAGGGCACCGCACGCTTAACGACATATCACCAGCATGGTTCGTGTCACGTAGCCCGCCGGGTTGAAGCCAAAAGGAAACTCATCTTCATCCTTGGCATCATCCGATCGCGTGATCACCTTGTACCCCGCCCCCTTGCATTCCTTTGCTGCGCGCTTCTGGCATTTCTCCCAGCCAGAGCCCAACCCGGAGCAATCGACCTCGATACCACTGACACCGCGCACGGCATGAGTCTTGGCACTGGTCGTACAGCCAGTCAGAACCAGCACAGCCATGAGGACAATAAACTTGTTCATCCACTTCCTTATGCCAGGCAACTGCCCGACGACTACACGCTTAAGACCAAGCTTAGTCGTGAATAGGCGATTGATCCGATTAAAGAAACAGACCACCCCGAAGAGAGATTGGTTTCACTCAAACCCTCCCGGCGCCACGAATCACCAAATCGCAGGCACAAAAAAGGGCGACCGAAGTCGCCCTTTTTAATGATCAAGCAGAACTTAGTTCTGTTTGGCCATTGCTTGACGCAGCAGTGCAGCCATAGTGGTATCGGCAGCAGCTTCCGGAGTCTCTTTCAGGCTCTGGATAGCTTCTTTCTCTTCAGCATCGTCTTTCGATTTGATCGACAGCTGAATTACACGGCTCTTACGATCAACGCTGATGATCTTGGCTTCTACTTCCTGGCCTTCTTTCAGAACGTTGCGCGCGTCTTCAACGCGGTCACGGCTGATTTCGGAGGCTTTCAGAGTCGCTTCGATATCGTCGGCCAGAACGATGATGGCGCCTTTGGCGTCAACTTCTTTCACGGTGCCAGTAACGATTGCGCCTTTGTCGTTAACCGAGACGTACTCGGAGAACGGATCGCTTTCCAGTTGCTTGATACCCAGGGAGATACGCTCGCGCTCTGGGTCAACCGACAGGATAACGGTGTCCAGCTCGTCGCCCTTCTTGAAACGACGAACAGCTTCTTCGCCAACTTCGTTCCAGGAGATGTCGGACAGGTGAACCAGACCGTCGATGCCGCCGTCCAGACCAATGAAGATACCGAAATCGGTGATCGACTTGATGGTGCCGGAGATTTTATCGCCCTTGTTGAACTGGCCAGAGAAATCTTCCCATGGGTTAGATTTGCACTGCTTGATGCCCAGGGAGATACGACGACGCTCTTCGTCGATGTCCAGAACCATAACTTCCACTTCGTCGCCGACTTGTACGACTTTCGAAGGGTGGATGTTCTTGTTGGTCCAGTCCATTTCCGAAACGTGTACCAGACCTTCAACGCCTTCTTCCAGCTCAGCGAAGCAGCCGTAGTCGGTCAGGTTGGTTACACGAGCGGTAACGCGAGTGCTTTCTGGGTAACGGGCTTTGATAGCAACCCATGGATCTTCGCCCAGCTGCTTCAGGCCCAGGGAAACACGGTTGCGTTCGCGATCGTATTTCAGAACCTTGACGTCGATTTCGTCACCAACGTTGACGATCTCGGAAGGATGCTTGATGCGCTTCCAGGCCATGTCGGTGATGTGCAGCAGGCCGTCCACGCCACCCAGATCGACGAATGCGCCGTAATCGGTGAGGTTTTTGACGATACCTTTGACTTGCTGGCCTTCCTGCAGGGATTCCAGCAGAGCTTCACGCTCGGCGGAGTTCTCGGCTTCCAGGACGCTGCGACGGGAAACGACAACGTTGTTGCGCTTCTGGTCCAGCTTGATGACCTTGAATTCCAGCTCTTTGCCTTCCAGGTGCGTGGTGTCGCGCACTGGACGGACGTCAACCAGGGAACCTGGCAGGAACGCACGGATGCCGTTAACGTCGACAGTGAAGCCGCCTTTAACCTTACCGTTGATAACGCCCTTGACCACTTCCTCAGCTGCGAAGGCTGCTTCCAGAACGATCCAGCACTCAGCGCGCTTGGCTTTTTCACGGGACAGCTTGGTTTCACCAAAGCCGTCTTCAACCGAATCCAGAGCAACGTGAACTTCGTCACCGACATTGATAGTCAGATCGCCAGCGTCGTTGTAGAACTGCTCAAGCGGGATGAGTGCTTCAGACTTCAGGCCAGCGTGAACGGTTACCCAGCGAGCCTGGTAATCGATATCAACGATAACACCGGTGATGATGGAGCCTGCCTGAAGGTTCAGGGTTTTTAGGCTTTCTTCAAAGAGTTCCGCAAAGCTTTCGCTCATTTTAATTCCTGTAAATGAGGGCGAAGGATACGCCCATCTCCACACCCCAGACGGTGTGGGTTAGTTTCATTAAAAAGAAGCGCTGCAGGACTATGACTGGTCCCCTGCCGCCTTCTTGGTCACCCGGCGATATCGCGAATGGCGATCTCGCTCATGATGCGTTCAAGCACCTGATCGATGGACAACTCCGTGGAATCCAGCTGTATGGCGTCAGCCGCCGGCTTAAGCGGGGCTACCGCTCGCTGGGTGTCACGCTCGTCGCGTGCACGGATCTCATCTAGCAGACTCGACAGACTAACACCCTCGACTTTGCCCTTCAACTGCAAATATCGACGGCGCGCCCGTTCCTCGGCACTGGCGGTCAGGAAAATCTTCAGCGGTGCATCGGGAAAAACCACCGTGCCCATGTCGCGCCCGTCGGCCACAAGGCCCGGTGCTTCCTGGAAAGCACGCTGGCGCTGCAGCAGCGCCTCGCGTACGGCGGGCAGCGCAGCCACTTGCGAAGCGCCGGAGCCGACACTTTCGGTGCGGATGACATCGCTGACTTCGTCGCCTTCCAGAATGATCCGCTGCAACTGACCTTCGGTCGCCGCAATGAACTGAACATCCAGATGAGCGGCCAGTTTTTTCAGCAACTCTTCATTGGTCAGGTCAACACCATGGTTGTGCGCAGCGAACGCCAGCAAACGGTAAAGCGCACCGGAATCCAGCAGGTTCCAGCCCAGACGCTTGGCCAGAATCCCGGCTACCGTGCCTTTGCCCGAGCCGCTTGGCCCATCAATGGTGATGACCGGTGCAATGTTCTTCACGACTGAGCCTCTTGTGCCACACGAATGCCGACCTGCCCGCACAATGCGAGGAAGTTCGGGAACGACGTCGCGACGTTGGCGCAATCATGGATGCGGATCGGTGCAGTAGCGCGCAACGAGGCAACGCTGAATGCCATCGCGATACGGTGATCGCCGTGACCGTGCACTTCGCCGCCGCCAATCTGGCCGCCGTCGATGATGATGCCGTCCGGGGTCGGCTGGCATTTGACGCCCAGCGCCAATAGACCATCCGCCATTACCTGAATGCGATCCGATTCCTTGACCCGCAGCTCTTCAGCACCCGTCAGTACGGTGCGCCCTTCGGCACAGGCAGCGGCCACGAACAGCACAGGGAATTCATCGATAGCCAGCGGAACCAGCTCTTCGGGAATCTCGATACCTTTGAGTTTAGCTGCTCGCACGCGCAGGTCAGCCACCGGCTCGCCGCCGACTTCGCGTTGGTTTTCCAGAGTGATGTCCGCCCCCATCAGGCGCAGGATGTCGATGACGCCGGTGCGGGTCGGGTTGATGCCGACATGCTCAAGCACCAGCTCGGAACCTTCAGCGATCGATGCGGCGACCAGGAAGAATGCCGACGAGGAGATATCGCCAGGCACTTCAATGTGGGTCGCGGTCAGCTTGCCGCCCGACTCAACCGATGCCGTGGCGCCATCAACATTCACCGAATAACCGAAACCACGCAGCATGCGCTCGGTGTGGTCGCGAGTCGGCGCCGGCTCGGTCACGGTGGTCTTGCCTTCAGCGTACAGACCGGCGAGCAGCAGGCAGGATTTCACCTGAGCGCTGGCCATCGGCATGGTGTAGGTCAGGCCTTTAAGCTTGTGCCCGCCGCGAATGGTCATCGGTGGACGACCTTCGGCAGCGGTTTCAATCACGGCGCCCATTTCACGCAGTGGATTGGCCACGCGGTTCATCGGACGCTTGGACAGCGAGGCATCGCCAGTCAAGACGCTGTCGAAGTTCTGCGCCGCCAGCAGGCCGGACAGCAGACGCATCGAAGTGCCGGAGTTGCCCAGATAGATCGGGCCAGGCGCCGGCTTCAGGCCATGCAGACCAACACCGTGGATGGTCACGCGGCCGTGGTGCGGGCCTTCGATGACCACGCCCATGTCGCGGAACGCCTGCAAGGTCGCCAGGGCGTCTTCGCCCTCAAGGAAGCCTTCGACTTCGGTGACGCCTTCGGCCAGCGAGCCGAGCATGATCGAACGGTGGGAAATGGATTTGTCACCCGGTACGCGAATCCGACCGGACAGGCGGCCACCAGGTTGAGCCAGGAAGATCAGATCGTTGGAATTCATAGCGTCCACATAGGCCCTGCGGGCCAGGATTTTACTGAAATGCTCGCGGGCAACCCGGGCGCGAGTGAAAACGCCCAACAATTGGTGCCCATCCCCTGCATCGACCGCGTCGCGCAAGGCGTCGAGGTCGCTGCGAAATGTATCGAGTGTGCGCAGAACAGCCTCGCGGTTGGCGAGAAAGATGTCGTGCCACATCACCGGGTCGCTTCCGGCGATTCTTGTGAAATCGCGAAAACCACCGGCAGCGTAACGGAAGATCTCAAGATTTTCATTGCGCTTGGCCAACGAATCGACCAGACCGAAGGCCAGCAGGTGCGGCAGATGACTGGTCGCAGCCAGCACTTCATCGTGTCGCTCGACCTGCATGTGCTCGACGTCGGCGCCCAGTTGGCGCCACAGACGATCAACCACAGCCAGCGCCGCCGGATCGGTTTGCTCAAGCGGCGTAAGAATCACCTTGTGACGACGGAACAGCTCGGCATTGGAGGCTTCCACCCCGCTCTGCTCGGAACCGGCAATCGGATGGCCCGGCACGAAACGCGGCGGCATAGCACCAAACGCTTCGGTTGCCGCGCGCACCACATTGCCTTTGGCACTGCCGACATCGGTCAGAATCGCCTGCCCAAGATCCATGCTCGCCAGACGCGCGAGCACTTTTTCCATGGCCAGGATCGGCACTGCCAATTGAATTACGTCCGCACCTTGGCATGCAGCCGCCAAGTCATCTTCGCAGCGATCAACCACACCCAACTCGACCGCCAGCTTGCGCGATTGCGGATCGAGATCGACCCCGACCACTTCGCGGCATACGCCGCTTTCACGCAAGCCTTTGGCAAACGAACCACCGATCAACCCCAGACCGACCACCACAAGGCGCCCGATCATAGGTACAGCAGATTGCAGTGCAGTGACATCACCCACGAGCCAGAACCTTGCGCAGCGCTTCGAGGAAGCGGCTGTTTTCCGCTGGCAGACCGATGGTCACCCGCAGGTGGTTCGGCATGCCGTAGTTGGCCACCGGGCGCACGATCACGCCTTCGCGCAGCAAGCCCTGGAATACCGGCGCTGCAACTTGACCGAGATCGACGCAAATGAAGTTGCCTTTGGATTCGATCCAGCCCAGACCCAACTCACGGAAACCGGCCTGCAATTGCTGCATGCCCGACTCGTTGAGCTGACGGCTTTGCGCCAGATATTCCTCGTCTTTCAACGCAGCACAAGCCGCCGCCAAAGCGAGGCTGTTGACGTTGAATGGCTGGCGCACACGGTTCAGCACGTCCGCCACCACTGGTGTCGACAGACCGTAGCCAACGCGCAACGCCGCCAGACCATAGGCCTTGGAGAAGGTCCGCGACACCAGCAGATTCGGGTAAGCCGCAAGGAAATCCAGACCATCCGGCAAATCACTGCCTTCGGCGTATTCGATGTAAGCCTCATCCAGCACTACCAGAACGTGCTCCGGAACATCCTGCAGGAATTCGTCCAGCGCTTCAGCACCAAACCAGGTGCCGGTCGGGTTGTTCGGGTTGGCGATAAACACCACACGGGTATTGGCATCGATGGCCGCGAGCATCGCAGGCAAGTCATGCCCCCAATCCTTGGCCGGCACCACTTTGGCTTGCGCGCCGACAGCCTGAGTGGCGATCGGGTACACCGCGAATGCGTGCTCGCTGAACACCGCGTTCAGGCCCGGTGCCAGATAGGCACGCGCGACCAGCTCGAGAATGTCGTTGGAACCGTTGCCCAGCGTGACCTGATTCAGCTCGACGCGGCACTGCTCGGCGAGCAGCGATTTCAGCGCGAAGCCGTTGCCGTCCGGATAACGGGTCAGCTCGGCCAGCTCTTCGCGGATCGCCGCCAAGGCTTTCGGACTGGCGCCCAGCGGGTTTTCGTTGCTCGCCAGTTTGACGATTTTCGCCGGATCCAGATCCAGCTCGCGCGCCAGTTCGTCCACAGGCTTGCCCGGAACGTACGGCGAAAGTTGTTGCACGCCCGGCTGTGCCAGAGCGAGGAAATTGCCACTCATTTGCTACCGCCCCTTAGAGAACTGCTTTCGGGTAGGAACCCAGCACTTTGAGTGCTACTGCTTCCTGACTGATCTTTTCCAATACACCTTTGATCAACGGATCACGGTGATGGCCGACGAAGTCGATGAAGAACACATAAGTCCATTTGCCGCTGCGCGACGGACGGGTTTCGATACGGGTCAGGTCGATCCCGTTGTCGTGGAACGGCACCAGCAGCTCGTGGAGCGCGCCGGGTTTGTTGCTCATCGACACGATGATCGAGGTCTTGTCGTCGCCGGTCGGCGGCACTTCCTGGTTACCGATCATCAGGAAGCGCGTCGAGTTGTCCGGGCGATCTTCGATCTTCTCGGCCAGACGGGTCAGGCCATACAGCCCTGCCGCCATGTCACCGGCAATCGCCGCCGAGTTCCACTCGCCTTTAACCCGCTTGGCCGCTTCAGCATTGCTCGACACCGCGACACGCTCGACATTCGGGTAATGCGCGTCCAGCCACTTGCGGCACTGGGCCAGCGACTGCGCATGAGAATAGATGCGGCTTATGCTGTCGGTCTTGGTGTTTTCACCGACCAACAGATGATGGTGAATGCGCAGCTCGACTTCGCCACAGATGACCATGTCGTGTTCGAGGAAGCTATCCAGCGTGTGGTTGACCGCGCCTTCGGTGGAGTTTTCCACCGGCACCACGCCAAAATTCACCGCGCCGGCCGCCACTTCACGGAACACTTCGTCGATCGCCGCCATTGGCTTGCTGATCACGGCGTGGCCGAAGTGTTTCATGGCCGCAGCTTGGGTGAAGGTGCCTTCAGGGCCAAGGTAAGCCACTTTCAGAGGCTGCTCCAGCGCCAGGCACGACGACATGATTTCGCGGAACAAACGCGCCATTTCTTCGTTGCCCAGCGGTCCCTGATTGCGCTCCATCACCCGCTTGAGCACCTGAGCTTCACGCTCAGGACGATAGAACACCGGCACTTCGCCTTCGGCCAGCGAGGCCATCTTTACTCGCGCGACTTCCTGGGCGCAACGCGCACGCTCACTGATCAGCTCCATGACTTTGGTGTCCAGAGCGTCAATGCGAACGCGCAGTGCCTTGAGTTCTTGCTCGGACATCAGCCGTGTTCCTTCTCGAATTCAGCCATGTACGCCACCAGCGCGTTGACCGCAGTGATGTCGACGGCGTTGTAGATGGAGGCGCGCATGCCGCCCACAGAGCGGTGCCCCTTGAGGTTGAGCAGACCGCGCTCTTCGGCACCGACCAGGAATGGCTTGTCCAGACGATCGTCAGCCAGACGGAACGGCACGTTCATCCACGAGCGATCCGACTTGTTGATCGGGTTGCTGTAGAGACCGCTGGCGTCGATGAAGTCGTACAGCGTGCGCTGCTTGACGTCATTGAGTTTGGCGATGGCTTCAACGCCGCCCTGCTCTTTCAGCCACTGGAACACCAGACCGGACAGGTACCAGGCCAGGGTCGGCGGGGTGTTGTACATCGAGCCGTTATCCGCCGCGACTTTGTAGTCGAGCATGGTCGGGCACAGCGCGCGCGCCTTGCCGAGCAGGTCTTCGCGGATGATGTTGACGACGATACCGCTCGGGCCGATATTCTTTTGAGCGCCGGCGTAGATCATGCCGAAACGCGAGACATCGACCGGACGCGACAGAATGTCCGAGGACATGTCAGCCACCAGCGGCACGTCACCGGTTTCCGGGATCCACTGGAATTCCAGACCGCCAATGGTTTCGTTCGGCGCGTAATGAACGTAAGCGGCGTCTTTCGACAGGTTCCACTCGTTCTGGCCAGGAATGGCGAAATAGTCGTAAGGCTTGGCGGTGGCGGCAACGTTGACGTGGCCGTAGCGCGAAGCTTCTTCAATGGCTTTCTGCGACCAGATACCGGTGTCGATATAGTCGGCCGAGCCGCCTTCAGGCAACAGGTTCAGTGGAATCTGCGCGAATTGCTGGCTGGCGCCACCTTGCAGAAACAGCACTTTATAGTTCGACGGGATATTCAGCAGGTCACGCAGATCCTGCTCGGCCTGGGTGGCGATGGACACGAACTCATCACTGCGATGGCTCATTTCCATGACCGACAGACCCTTGCCATGCCAATCAAGGAGTTCACCCTGGGCGCGCTGCAGAACAGCTTCAGGAAGCGCCGCAGGACCGGCGCAGAAGTTATAGGCTCGCTTGCTCACATCCAATCTCGCTCTGATTTGGTGGTCACTTAAATCTTTTGGTCTGTGGATGGTCGTTCCCGCGCTCTGCGTGGGAATGCATCCAATGACGCTCTGCGCCATGGGACGCGGAGCGTCCCGAGCGGCGTTCCCACGCAGAGCGTGGGAACGATCATCCGCAGTGTCGCAAATTTTCATACCGGACAAATAACAAGGGGGCGAATTCTCATCCGCCCCCTTGTTTGTCCGCTTATTCTTGCGGTTCTTCGTCTGCTGCGGCGTCGAGTTGCTGGTCTTCACCGGCATCGTCATTTACGACAGTGCCTTCGAATTCCTCGCCCTCTTCACCCTCAAGCTCTTCACCTTCGACTTCCGAAGGTTCCTGAACCCGCTCCAGTCCGACCAGGGTTTCATCCTTGGCCAGTTTGATCAGCGTCACACCTTGGGTGTTACGGCCCAGGCTCGACACTTCGTCGACACGGGTACGCACCAGAGTGCCCTGATCGGAGATCAGCATGATTTCTTCACCGTCCTGCACCTGAACCGCGCCGACCAGACGGCCGTTACGCTCGTTGCTGACCATGGCGATAACGCCCTGACCGCCACGCTTGTATTCAGGGAACTCGGTGATCGCCGTACGCTTGCCGTAGCCGCGCTCGGAGGCAGTGAGGATCTCGCTGCCTTCTTCCGGAATCAGCATGGAGATCAGCTTCTGCCCTTCTGGCAGACGCATGCCACGCACGCCGCGGGCGGTACGGCCCATGGCGCGAACTTCGGATTCCTTGAAGCGCGTCACTTTGCCGCCGTCGGAGAACAGCATGATTTCCTGCTCGCCGTCGGTGACAGCAGCGGAGATCAGGATGTCACCTTCGTCCAGTTCCAGCGCGATCAGACCGACGCTGCGCTGACGGCTGAACGCCACCAGCGGGGTCTTCTTCACGGTACCGTTGGCGGTCGACATGAAGATGAACGGTGCCTTCTTGCGGTCAGCAGCCTTGATACGGGCACGACGTTCTTCGTCGGTCTCGTTGCTATTTTCGATCTCTTCTACATCAGCTTCGGCGCCTTCGGCTTCTTCTTCATCAGCCTGACGCTTCATGGCTTCGAGATCGACCGGCAGCATGGTGGTGATGTATTCGCCTTCGCTCAATGGCAGAAGGTTGACCAGCGGACGACCACGGGCGGCGCGGGACGCTTCCGGAATCTCGTAGGTCTTCAGCCAGTAGACCTTGCCTTTGCTGGAGAACAGCAGCAGCGTGGTGTGGCTGTTGGCAACCAGCAGGTGAGCGATGTAATCCTCATCCTTGACGCCGGTCGCCGATTTGCCTTTACCGCCACGACGCTGAGCCTGGTACGCAGCCAGTGGCTGGGTCTTGGCGTAGCCACCGTGGGAAATGGTCACGACGCGCTCTTCTTCCGGGATCATGTCACCCAGGGTCAGGTCGAGACGGGCATCGAGAATTTCGGTACGACGCTGGTCGCCGTATTCGGCACGAATCACTTCCAGCTCTTCGCGGATCACTTCCATCAGGCGCACGGCGCTGTTGAGGATGCGGATCAGCTCGCCGATCTGGTTGAGGATCTCTTGATACTCGGCCAGCAGTTTTTCGTGTTCCAGACCGGTCAGACGGTGCAGACGCAGTTCCAGAATGGCTTGCGCCTGTTCTGGCGACAGGAAGTACTTGCCTTCGCGCAGACCGTATTGCGGATCGAGGTTTTCCGGACGGCACGAATCGGCACCGGCACGTTCAACCATCGCGACCACTGCCGAGGATTCCCACGGCGTGCTGACCAGCGCTTCTTTGGCTTCCGACGGCGTCGGCGAAGCTTTGATCAGGGCGATTACCGGGTCGATGTTCGACAGGGCAACGGCCTGGCCTTCGAGGATGTGACCACGCTCGCGCGCCTTGCGCAGTTCGAACACGGTACGACGGGTAACGACTTCGCGACGGTGACGGACGAAGGCTTCCAGCAAATCCTTGAGGTTCAGGATACGTGGGCGGCCATCGATCAGCGCAACGATGTTGATGCCGAATACCGATTGCAGCTGGGTCTGCGCGTAGAGGTTGTTGAGGATCACCTCAGGCACTTCGCCGCGACGCAGTTCGATCACGACGCGCATACCGTCCTTGTCGGACTCGTCGCGCAGTTCGGTGATGCCTTCCAGCTTCTTCTCTTTGACCAGCTCGGCGATCTTCTCGATCAGACGCGCCTTGTTCAGCTGGTACGGCAGTTCGGTGATGACGATCTGTTGACGACCACCGACCTTGTCGATGTCTTCAATGATCGAGCGGGCACGCATGTAAATACGGCCGCGACCGGTGCGGTAGGCTTCGATGATGCCGGCGCGACCATTGATGATCGCGGCGGTCGGGAAGTCCGGACCGGGGATGTATTGCATCAGCTCGTCGACGGTCAGCTCAGGGTTGTCGATGAGTGCCAGGCAACCGTCGATGACTTCACCGAGGTTGTGCGGCGGAATGTTGGTCGCCATGCCCACGGCGATACCGCTGGAACCGTTGACCAGCAGGTTGGGGATACGGGTCGGCATGACCGCCGGGATCATTTCGGTGCCGTCGTAGTTCGGCACCCAGTCCACGGTTTCTTTGTGCAGGTCAGCCAGCAGCTCGTGCGCCAGCTTGGTCATGCGCACTTCGGTGTATCGCATGGCCGCAGCGTTGTCGCCGTCGACCGAACCGAAGTTGCCCTGACCGTCTACCAGCAGGTAGCGCAGGGAGAAAGGCTGAGCCATACGAACGATGGTGTCGTACACGGCAGTGTCACCGTGCGGGTGATACTTACCGATCACGTCGCCGACAACACGGGCAGATTTCTTGTACGGCTTGTTGAAGTCGTTGCCCAGCTCGCTCATCGCGAACAGTACGCGACGGTGCACGGGCTTGAGGCCATCGCGCGCATCCGGCAGTGCACGGCCGACGATTACGCTCATCGCGTAGTCGAGGTAGGACTGTTTCAGCTCGTCTTCGATATTGACCGGGAGGATTTCTTTGGCCAGTTCGCCCATGAGAAGCCTGATTCCTTTTTCTGGTGAAACTTCGTCATATCCATATGGGACCAACGAAGCTCGTCGGGGCAGGCCGAGTGCCAAGCGCCGACTTACGACAAATCAACATTGGATCGCGGATTTGCGCAGTAAAGACAGCTCCGTGGAGCTGCCTCGGAAAACGCCGGATGTTATCACAAGAGCCGCCACGCACCTATCCCCCTGATGCGCATGGAGCATAGTTAGTTGACCGGTGACAGGCTTAACGGGGACGAGAGAGGCTCAGAGCTTCTTTGAATGCAGAATCGAGGCTTGGTTTAGCGATGTTTATTGACTTTTAGGTCCCCTTCGCGAGCAAGCGCGCTCCCACATTGTTCTGTGGTGATCACAAAACCTGGGGGAGCGAGCTTGCTCGCGAAGAGGTCGAGGCGGGATTCAAGCCAATCAATGCAGGCGTTTGCGGCACATCAACTGGGCCATTTTCGCGGTGTCCGGGCGCTCGACGATGCCTTTTTCGGTAACGATCGCGTCGATGAGATCCGCCGGCGTCACATCAAACACCGGGTTGAACGCCTCAACGTCCGCACCGACGCGTTTACCGCCAACTTCGAGCAACTCGGCACCGTCACGCTCTTCAATAGGGATGTCGTCACCGCTTGCCAGATTCATGTCAATGGTCGAACTCGGCGCGACCACCATGAAACGTACACCGTGGTGCATGGCGTTGACTGCCAGTTGATAGGTGCCGATCTTGTTGGCCACGTCACCGTTGGCCGTGATGCGGTCAGCGCCGACGATCACCCAGGTCACGCCTTTGGTTTTCATGATGTGCGCGGCCGCGGAGTCGGCGTTCAGCGTCACCGGGATGCCTTCGTTGGCCAATTCCCACGCGGTCAGGCGCGAGCCTTGCAACCATGGGCGGGTTTCATCGGCGTAAACGCGCTCGACCATGCCCTCAAGAAAGGCTGCGCGAATCACCCCGAGCGCCGTGCCGAAACCGCCGGTGGCCAGCGCGCCAGTGTTGCAGTGGGTCAGAATCGCCTGAGCATTGCCCTGATGCTTGCGGATCAGGTCGACACCAAGCTGCGCCATGGTCAGGTTGGCTTCGCGGTCGCTTTCATGAATGGCAATGGCTTCGGCTTCCAGCGCCGCCAGCGGATCGGCATTCTCTTTCAAGCGATCGAGGCGATCATGCATACGGCCGAGCGCCCAGAACAGGTTGACCGCCGTCGGACGCGAATCGGCGAGCAAGGCAAAATCCTCTTCCAGCGCCGCGTACCAGTCGCCACCTTCGGCGATCCGCGCACGGGCCGCGAGGACGATGCCATACGCCGCACTGATGCCGATGGCCGGCGCGCCACGCACCACCATCGAGCGAATCGCTTCAGCCACGCCAGCGGCGCTGGTGTAGGCGATCCAGGTTTCCTCGAACGGCAAAATACGCTGATCCAGCAGGTGCAGCGCGCCGTCACGCCAATCGATGGCCTTCACTTTTTCCGCAGCCAACAGTCGATCGCGCATCCTACACCCCGCACTCATGAACAAAAGCCGCCGATTATAGCGATCCCCCCGCGAAGACGCTCGGGTATACTTCGCCATCCTTTACAAAAGCACTGGAACCGACCCTCGATGCCGAAACCTGCCATTGCGCTCGACTTATTATTGCTGCCGACCTGGCTGGTACCCGTCGAACCTGCAGGCGTTGTGCTCAAGGAGCATGGCCTGGGCATCCGCGACGGTCGCATCGTGTTTATCGGCCCGCGTGCCGAAGCATTGAAGTGTAACGCCACTGAAGTTCGCGAATTGCCGGACGTGCTGCTCGCCCCGGGCCTGATCAATGCCCACGGCCACGCGGCGATGACGTTGTTCCGTGGCTTGGCCGATGATCTGCCGCTGATGACCTGGCTGGAAAACCACATCTGGCCAGCCGAGGCCAAGTGGGTCGATGAAGATTTCGTCCGTGATGGCACCGATCTGGCCATCGCCGAGCAGATCAAGGGCGGCATCACCTGCTTCTCGGACATGTACTTCTTCCCGAAAGTCGCCAGCGAGCGCGTGCACAACAGCGGCATTCGCGCGCAAATCGCCACTCCGATCCTCGATTTCCCGATTCCCGGCGCCAGCAGCGCCGATGAAGCCATTCGTCAGGGCGTCGAGCTGTTCGGCGATCTGAAGCATCACGATCGCATCAAGATCACCTTCGGCCCCCATGCACCGTACACCGTCGGTGACGAGAACCTCGAGAAAATCCGCGTGATTGCCGAGGAACTGGACGCCTCGATCCACATGCACGTCCACGAAACTGCGTTTGAGGTCCAGCAAGCACTTGAGCAGCACGGCGAACGTCCGCTCGCGCGCCTCGGTCGTCTAGGTCTGCTTGGCCCGCGCTTCCAGGCCGTGCACATGACCCAGATCAGCGATGACGACCTGGCGTTGCTGGTAGAAAGCAACACCAGCGTCATTCATTGCCCGGAATCCAACCTCAAGCTGGCCAGCGGCTTCTGCCCGGTCGAGCGTTTATGGCAGGCTGGGGTGAATGTCGCGGTCGGCACCGATGGCGCGGCGAGCAACAATGATCTCGACCTGCTCGGCGAAACCCGCACCGCCGCTCTGCTGGCCAAAGCCGTCGCCGGCTCGGCCACCGCGCTTGATGCCCACCGAGCGCTGCGCATGGCCACACTGAATGGCGCGCGGGCACTGGGGATCGAGGCGCAAGTCGGCTCGCTGGAAATCGGCAAAGCCGCCGACATCGTCGCGTTCGACCTGTCCGGTCTGGCCCAGCAACCGGTATATGACCCGGTTTCGCAGCTTATATATGCCACCGGGCGGGATTGCGTGAAACACCTGTGGGTCGCCGGCAAACAACTGCTCGACGACCGCCGCCTGACGCGCCTGGACGAAGAGCAACTGGGTGCCACTGCCCGGGCCTGGGGCCAACGCATCAGCGGCCACACCGAATCGTAAACACCCCGGAGCAGACTCCGGGGCTACAGCCCTTTTTCCAGTTTTAGAGGAATTGACCATGAGTAACGTCGACCACGCCGAAATCGCCAAATTCGAAGCCTTGGCCCATCGCTGGTGGGACCGCGAAAGCGAATTCAAACCGCTGCACGACATCAATCCACTGCGGGTCAACTGGATTGACGAGCGGGTCAACCTGGCCGGCAAGAAAGTCCTCGACGTCGGTTGCGGCGGCGGCATCCTCAGCGAAGCCATGGCCCAGCGTGGCGCTACCGTCATGGGCATCGACATGGGCGAGGCACCACTGGCGGTCGCGCAACTGCATCAATTGGAATCCGGCGTCAGCGTCGAATACCGCCAGATCACCGCCGAAGCCCTGGCCGAAGAAATGCCCGAGCAGTTCGACGTGGTCACTTGCCTTGAGATGCTTGAGCACGTGCCTGATCCATCGTCGGTCATTCGCGCCTGCTTCCGCATGGTCAAGCCTGGCGGTCAGGTGTTCTTCTCGACCATCAACCGCAACCCGAAGGCTTACCTGTTCGCCATTATCGGCGCCGAATACATCATGAAGCTGCTGCCGCGCGGCACCCACGACTTCAAGAAATTCATCCGCCCTTCCGAGCTGGGCGCCTGGAGCCGCATGGCCGGCCTGACCGTCAAGGACATCATCGGCCTGACCTACAACCCGCTGACCAAGCACTACAAGCTGGCCAACGACGTTGACGTCAATTACATGATCCAGACCCTGCGCGAGGAATAAGCCGATGGCCATCAGAGCAGTTCTCTTCGACATGGACGGCACCCTGCTCGACACGGCGCCGGACTTCATCGCCATCTGCCAGGCAATGCGCGCCGATCGCGGCTTGCCGCCGATCAACGACAAGCACATTCGCGATGAAATCTCCGGCGGCGCCAAAGCCATGGTCGCGGTGACGTTTTCGATGGACCCGGAATCGCCGGGGTTCGAAGAACTGCGCCTGGAGTTCCTTGAGCGTTATCTGGTTGGCTGCGCCGTGCACAGCAAACTGTTCGACGGCATGGGCGAATTGCTCGCCGATATCGAAAAGGCCAACCTGATCTGGGGCGTGGTCACCAACAAGCCGCTGCGCTTTGCCGAGCCGATCATGCAGCAACTGGGGCTGGCCGAGCGTTCGGCGCTGCTGATCTGCCCGGATCACGTGAAGAACAGCAAACCAGATCCGGAACCGTTGATCCTTGCGTGCAAGATGCTTGATCTGGATCCGGCGACGGTTCTGTTTGTCGGCGATGATCTGCGTGATATCGAATCGGGCCGTGATGCCGGTACGAAAACGGCTGCTGTGACCTTTGGCTACATTCACCCGGACGACAACCCACGCCATTGGGGTGCGGACGTGGTGGTGGATCATCCGTCGGAGTTGCGCAAGGTGCTCGATAGCGCTCTGTGCAGCTGCTGAGCGCCATTGGCTGCATTCCCACGCGGAGCGTGGGGAACGTTCTGACTCCATGATGAGGTTTTTATGTTTGATTATTCCGCTCGTCCCGAATTGCTCAAGGATCGGGTCATTCTGGTTACCGGTGCCGGTCGTGGCATTGGCGCGGCCGCCGCAAAAACCTACGCCGCTCACGGCGCCACCGTGTTGCTGCTGGGCAAGACCGAAGCCAATCTGACTCAGATCTACGACGAGATCGAAGCGGCAGGCCATCCGCAACCGGCAGTGATTCCGTTCAACCTCGAAACCGCCCTACCCCATCAGTACGATGAGCTGGCAGCGATGATCGAAACCGAATTCGGCCACCTCGACGGCTTGCTGCACAACGCCTCGATCATCGGCCCGCGCACGCCGATCGAGCAGTTGTCCGGCGAAAACTTCATGCGCGTCATGCAGGTCAACGTCAACGCCATGTTCATGCTGACCAGCACCCTGCTGCCGCTGCTCAAGCTGTCGCAGGATGCGTCGGTGGTGTTCACCTCCAGCAGCGTCGGCCGTAAGGGCCGCGCGTATTGGGGCGCTTATGGCGTGTCGAAGTTCGCCACCGAAGGCCTGATGCAAACCCTGGCCGATGAAGTCGACGGTGTGGCGCCAGTACGCTCGAACAGCATCAACCCCGGCGGTACGCGCACCAGCATGCGTGCTCAGGCCTATCCGGGAGAAAACCCGCTGAACAATCCGACACCCGAGGAGATCATGCCGGTCTACCTCTACCTGATGGGCCCGGACAGCACAGGCATCAATGGCCAGGCGTTCAACGCTCAATAACTGCCATACGTCGCATTTGTTGCCGCGGCAGATTCCTGTCGCGGCAGTCATTTGCCGCTTGAGAGCGTCACAATCCAGTCAATTTTCCAGCACCCACTTCCCACCTCACAAGCCAAGCCATTGATTCCAAACGGTTTAAATAAAAACGAACCGAATGGCACGACTTTCGCTCTAAATTTCCTCAAAACAAGCCGCGTGAAGGCAATGGGGCGAGGCCGATTTCGATAGCTTACTAATCGTCATCCGGCAGACTAAACTTACGCCAAACGTCCTACGGGACTGATGGATCAGTATGACGCGCAGCCCATAGCCGCTCTCACCCAGCCTGTAAGACAGACTTACCGCTAAGGGTTCACGCCATATGAAATCACCCTCCCAGACCAATGCAATTGACTTTGACAGTGCCAAATTGCAACGCCTGGGCTTTGGTCAACTGCCGCCCCTTCTGGAGCGACCGGCCAGTCTGGCGCAACTGCGCCAGCAAATGAGCCTGCAACTGCAAACCAGCCTCGAACCGCAACGCATCCTCGGTCTGTTTTTCCGCGAAGTTCAGCGCCTCGTGCCACTGGACGCATTGAGCTATGTGCACCAGGGCAGCGATTTGCGCCTGGAGTTCGGCACCCGCGGCCACCACTCGATCAGCTACAGCCTGAGCCACGAAGGCGAGCATATGGGCGAACTGGTGTTCCGCCGCAATCAGCGCTTCAACGACAAGGAACAAGGCCAGCTGGAATCGCTGCTGTCATCCTTGCTGTACCCGATGCGTAACGCCCTGCTTTACCGTGAGGCGACGCAGAGCGCCCTGCGCGATCCGCTGACCGGCGCCGGTAACCGCATCGCCATGGAGCAGACCCTGCAACGGGAAATCGAGATGTCCCGTCGACATTTGCAACCGCTGTCGCTGCTGATGCTCGATATCGACCACTTCAAACGGGTCAATGATAGCCATGGTCACAGCGCCGGTGATGACGTGCTCAAAGCGATCGCCGCGACGATCAAGGCACAACTGCGCAATGTCGACATGGTGTTCCGTTACGGCGGCGAAGAGTTTTTGATCCTGCTGTCCAACACCAGCCGCGAAGCGGCGGCCATGGTCGGCGAACGGCTGCGTTATGCGACGCAGGCGGCCGAATACTATGCCGATGGGCAGTTGATTGAATTGACGGTGAGCCTGGGATGCTCAACGTTGTTGCCGGGCGAATCCGCCGACAGCTTGCTGCGCCGCGCTGACAGTGCGTTGTATGTGGCCAAGCGTGAAGGGCGCAACCGCTTGGCGATGGCGGGCTAAGGCTTTCCAGCCAACACAAAACAGCGTGGGAGCGAGCCTGCTCGCGAATGCAATCTGACATTCAACCATGAGTTGACTGACGGACCGCTTTCGCGAGCAAGCTCGCTCCCACATTGGTTTTGCGTGAAGCCAAATATCAGCTCTCGACTACCGCCCTGCGCTCTCGGCTCACCAGCAAGCGCTCTGAGGTTTCAAGTTGCATGCAGCGCTCCAGAAACAGGTACATATAGTCGTAGCTCTTGCAGATTGCCTGTCGCAACTCAGCCTGCAAGGCCTTGCTTGGATTCATCCCGGCCAGGGTGCAGATGATTTCCAGCGCTTCCCACGGATGGGCATCGTCGTACTGGGCATGCATCTTCAGCCACTTCATCGCGCGCTTGCGGTCTTCTTCCGGAAACGCGGCTGCGTAAACACCGGTCGAACAGACGACCGCCGACCACTCCCCGGTCGCGCCTTCGATGGCATAGTTAGTGGCCGCGATGGCCACAATCAGCGAATCGGCCGAACTGGTGTGCCAGCACCAATGACTCAAGGCGTGCAATTCAGGTGGTACATGCTGGGCTTGCAGGTCTTCCAGACTGACGCCATGGGCACGACTCCAATGCACCCAGTAATCGGCATGATTGAGTTCGACGCGGATATTGCGCATCAGCCAGCGCCTTGCCATGTCTTCGCCCGGGTGGCGGGCGAACCTGGTTTTGGTGAGATTCTGCGCCATGTACAACGCGAATTGCTCAACTACCGGCCAGCCCCCGATCAGGTACTGACGCATGGTTCTGGCACTGAGCTTGTTATCACGCATGCGCAGGTAAAGTTCATGTTCGACAACCCGGCGCTTGCTCTCGCTGCAGTCCTCAATGAGCTGTTGCGCCCAGGCAGGATAACTTGCAGCTTCCATGAGTGGTCCGGTTCGGTTGAATGTGTCGATCACTGTTCGGCTCCTTTTGATTTGTGATTGTAAGGATCGGCAAGAGACTTCAACGGAACGTGCCAGGCGCTTTGAATAACAGCGGTTGCGGTCTGGCGGGCCGACTTTGCAAACTGTCACAGGTAAACAATTGTGGGCGTTCTATAACATACCCTTGAGCGTAATCCACACCAATTTCAAGCAGTGCCTGCTCGATCTGGGTTGTTTCAACAAACTCGGCAATTGTCTGCTTACCCATGACATGCCCGATGTGATTGATCACTTCGACCATTGCGCGGTTAATCGGGTCGTCCAGCATATCCTTTACGAAACTCCCGTCGATCTTCAGGAAGTCTACAGGCAAATGTTTCAGATAAGCGAATGAAGACATTCCGGCGCAAAAGTCATCTAACGAAAAATAGCAACCTAAGCCTTTGAGTTCATTAATAAATCTTATTGCACTGCCCAGATTGGAAATTGCACTGGTTTCTGTAATTTCAAAACAAATCATTTCAGGCGGTATTGCGTAGTTAACAAACTGCTCTCGCAGAAAGTGCAAAAACGCGTCATCTCCTATAGTAATGCCTGACAGATTAATCGCACACATTGCTAATGGCTCTTCATGTTCTTGCGCAATACATTGAGCAATAACCTTGAATACGTTCTCAACTACCCAACGATCCAGTTGACTCATCAAACCATAACGCTCGGCAGCGGGAATGAAACTGTCCGGCAAAATCATCCGCCCGGATTCATCATGCAGACGCAGCAGAATCTCGATGTGCCCGCCCTTGTTGTCAGCCGGCTTGAGCGCAGCGATTTCCTGGGCGTACAGACAAAAGCGGTTTTCTTCCAGCGCCATGTGCAGACGTTGCACCCAGGCCATTTCACCAAAGCGCAGCGACAGCTCGGAATCATCGGCGTGGTAGACCTGCAACCGATTACGGCCCTTTTCCTTGGCCATGTAGCAGGCCATATCGGCCGCGCGCAATGAGGCTTCGAGGGTTGTAGGGGTTTGGGCAATATGCACCAGGCCAATGCTCACCGTGGTCAGGAACGGTCGCCCCTTCCAGACGAAATGCAGATTCTGCACGGTCTGGCGCAGCGCCTCGGCAATCTTCTCCGCCGCGTCGGGCGCGCAATTCTCCAGCAGAATGCCGAATTCATCACCACCCAGGCGCGCCAGCGTATCGCCCTCGCGCAGCCCCGATTGCAGCAGCGTACAAATGTGCCGCAACAACTCATCGCCAGCGGCGTGACCGCAGGTGTCGTTGACCAGTTTGAATTGATCGAGGTCGAGGAACATCAAGGCATGCCGGCCGGAATGGCGCGTGAGGTTGTGCAGCGCCTGCTCCAGGCGATATTCGAACTCGCGACGGTTGGCCAACCCGGTCAGCGCATCATGGGTGGCCTGCCATGACAGGTTGGCGATGTATTGCCGCTCCTGCGTCATGTCGTGCAACACCAGTACCGTGCCGCTGACTTTGCCGGCATTGCGGATCGGCGCGCCGACCAGCGTTACAGACAACGTCGTGCCATCGAGGCGCTGGATCAGTTTCGAATGCTCGCTGCCGCCACTGAGCTGGCCACTGAGAATGTGCTCGATGAGGGTCAGCCCCTCGGCCTGGGCGTTGTCGTCGAGCAAATTGAACAACGCGGCCAGCGGCAGGCCCGCCGCCTGCTCGGCCTTCCAGTGGGTCATGGCTTCCGCGGCCGGGTTCATGTAATCGATGGCGCCGCTGACATCGGTGGTGATGACGCCATCACCGATCGAATGCAAGGTAACGTGCGCCCGATCCTTCTCCAGTTGCAGCGCCTCGGCAAAAGCGTGGCGCTGCTTGAGCAGTTTGTGCGTGCGCCACAAGGCCAGCACGATCAGCCCAAGTGCCGTGGCCAAGTTGGTGAACAGCAGCAAACGCATGATCATCCGCGAGCCTTCGCCCAAGGCATCGCTGAAGGCTTTCGCCGCCGGGGTCACGCCATCGTTGATGGCGAAAATCCGCGCCTTCCAGCGCTGGATATCGGCGCTGTTGGCGGTGTTCTGCGAAATGCTGCGGTGCATCTCCTGCGCCACGTCATCCAGTTCGACCAGATAGGCATCACCGACGGTCCAGCGATCGATGGCGATTTCCAGATAACTGAAATGACGAAAGTTGAGGTACAGCCAGATCAGGCTGGAGACGTCATCGGGATGATTGCCGCCCTTGAGAATGCCTTCGCGCGCCGCGGCCAGATCCGGCGGTTGATGATCCAGCGCCAGACGCAATTGATGCCCGCCTTGCGGCACGCTGATCGCGTTGCGATATTTGAGGAAGATCGTCTCGTCACGGCTGTCGGCGTACAGATTGAGGTAGTAGATCGCGTCTTTCTGGCCTTTGGACCACAGGCTTTCACCGGCGACGTAACCGCGAACGGCCGAGAGCACGTACAGACTCACGCCGCCCAATAACGCTTGAAACAACACAACGGCAATAAATGGCCAGACGATGCCCAACAACCGTGGCGTTCCGAGAGTCCGCTTTTGCTTCATGAGATCCCTTGCGCAAGCACTGCCAGATGAACACCGGAAAATCCCGCTCCTGACAGCTCAGCCTAGGCTAATTTTCGACAAGTCAAAGGGACAGCTCTGCCGTCCTCCAGGTCGATTGCGCAAATGGCTGGCCTGCTTGAGCGTTCCGGGTGATTTTACTCAATGCAATTCAAGCACTAAGCGCAGAAACCGGGGCGAAACTCAAGGGCGCTGGATCTGCTGCAGATGACCATAAAGCTTGGCATACAAACCGCCATCGGCAATCAACTGCTGATGATCGCCGTCTTCAGCGACCTGGCCACCATCGAACACCAGCACGCGATCGGCCTGTTTCACCGCCGACAGACGGTGGGCAATGATCAACGTGGTGCGGCCATTGAGAAAGCGCGCCATAGCCTGATGCAGGTTGTACTCGGTGGCAGCGTCGAGGGCCGAGGTGGCTTCGTCGAGGATGACGACTTTCGGCTCGGCGAGGATCATTCGGGCGATGGCCAGGCGTTGCCGTTGACCGCCCGACAAGCGCACGCCGGAACGGCCGACAACACTGTCCAGGCCATTGGGCAAAGCGCGGATGGTCGCTTCGAGCTGAGCGATTTCCAGCGCCTGCCAGCACGCTTCGTCACTGCGGGTGCGGCCCATGGTCAGGTTGGCACGCACGGTGTCGTTGAACAGCGCCGGGTGCTGCAACACCACCGCGACGTTTTCACGAACCGTTTCCAGACCGATTTCCTGCTGGGTCGAACCGCCGAAGCGGATGGTGCCGGACAATGGCGTGTAGAGCCCGAGCAGCAATTGCACCAAGGTGCTTTTGCCGCCGCCACTGGCGCCGACAATCGCTACTTTTTCACCGGGGGCAATCGACAGGTTCAGTTGATCGAGCACCAGTTCATCGCCGTAACCGAAGCTCAGGCTTTGCACCTGAATGCCGACGGTGTCACGACCTTTGAACGGATCGACGCCGCCGGGATATTGCGGCTCATCGGCACGCGCCAGCAGTTCGTTGATCCGCGCCAGCGCCCCGCCCGCTGCGTAATAGGCGTACTGCAGATTGAGCAGTTGTTCGACCGGGCCGATCATGAACCACAGATAACTGAACACCGCGAGCATCTGGCCGATCGACAAGTCGGAGAACAGCACCGTGAGCATCGCCGCGGCGCGAAAAATGTCGATACCGAACTGAAACAACAAGCCACTGGCGCGGTTGGAAGCGTCGGTTTTCCACTGCGAGTTGACCGCGTAATTGCGCACTTCCTGCGCGCGCAGGCCGAGCCGCCCGAGGAAGAAACCCTGACGGTTGCCGGCGCGGATTTCCTGAATCGCATCGAGGGTTTCGCTCAACGCCTGGGTGAAGCGCGAGGTGCTGTCGTTCTCGAGTTTCTTCAGGTGTTTGACGCGCTTGCCCAATTGCACCGTGGCGTAGATCACCAGCGGGTTGAACAGCAGAATCAGCAACGCCAGTTTCCAGTGCATCCACATCAGGATGCTCGCAGTGCCGACCAGCGTCAGCATCGCCACCAGAAAACGGCTGAGGGTTTCGCCGACGAATTTGTCGAGGGTATCCAGATCGGTGACCAGGTGCGTGGTCACGGTGCCGCTGCCCAGGCTTTCGTATTCGCCGAGGGAAATTCGTTTGAGCCGTTCGATCAGGCGTACGCGAATGCGATAAACGATGTCCTTGGCCAGCCGTGCGAACAGCCGCGACTGCAACACGCCAAAACACAACGAGCTGCACCGCAGGGTCAGTGTCACCAGCAACATCAGGCCGATGTAACCCGCCGCTTGCTGCCACATCGTCGGCAGCACATGGTTCATGACTTTCAGTGCGGCATCACCGTGGCCGAGCAGCACTTCGTCGACCAGCAACGGCAGCAGCAACGGAATCGGCACACTGCACAACGTCGCCAGAACGGCTACGCCGTTGGCGATCCACAGGGATTTTTTGTGAGTGAGTGCCAGTCGCCGGACTTCTGCCCAGCTCAGCCGGTCGACACGCTTTACGGCTTGCGTGTCATCGGCCAGGTCAGGCACAGGCGGCGCGCTCCAGCCAGCGGCCGAGCAATGGCGACAGCTCGCTGAGCGGTTGATAGCCGTTGGTCAGCAAGGCCAGTTGGCCGTTGCGCTCGGCGAGCAGGGTCGGGAAACCGGCGATGCCCAGATCCTGTACCCAGCTGAAATCGGCCTGAGTGGCTTTGTGTTGATCGGCATGATCGAACAACGCCGCGAATTCGATACGCGGTACACCGGCCTGCTCGGCCAACTCGACCAGCACACTGGCCTGGGTGACATCACGACCTTCAGCGTAAAACGCCTGCTGAATCAGTCCGACCAGTTTCCACGCGCAATCCGGCGCCAGGCTGCGCGCCGTGACGATAGCGCGGCAAGCAGGCTCGGTGTCGTAGACAAAACCGTCGGGCAAGGCGCCGTCGAGCTTGAACGGCTGGCCGGTGGCCTCGGTGACCGCTTGCCAGTGCTCAAGAATGTAGCGCCGCGTGGTCGGCTCCAGCGCCGAACCGCTGCCGGTGCGCAAACCGCCGACCACCAGATGCAGCTCCACCCCGGCTGCTTGCGCCTGCTCGACCAATGCCTTGGCCACCGGAGCGAAACCCCAGCACCACGAACACATCGGATCCATCACATAGAGCAGGCGTGCAGACATGGTTAAGCCTCGGTGGATGCTTGCTTATAGTTGTAGCCGATCGGGTGCGGCATGTTGCGCGCCTTGGCCAGCTCGATTTGCTTCTGCCGATCGATGGCGCTGCGGCGGGTCTTCTCGCTCAGCTTGTCCCAGCAATGCGGGCAGCTGATGCCGGCCACGTAATGCTCGGACCCACGATCTTCAACGCTGACCGGTGTGCGGCAGGCATGACATTGATCGTAGTCGCCTTCGCTGAGGTCGTGACGCACGGTCACGCGGTTGTCGAACACAAAGCAGTCACCCTGCCACTTGGTTTCTTCCTGCGGCACCTCTTCGAGGTACTTCAAGATGCCACCCTTGAGGTGGTAAACCTCTTCATAGCCTTCGCTGAGCATGTAGCTCGAAGCTTTCTCGCAGCGAATGCCACCGGTGCAGAACATCGCGACCTTCTTGTGCACGGCCGGGTCGAAGTGTTCTTTGATGTAGTCAGGGAATTCGCGAAAACTGGTGGTTTTCGGATCGATGGCGCCTTCGAAGGTACCGATCGACACTTCGTAATCGTTGCGCGTATCGATCAACAGTACTTCCGGGTCGCTGATCAACGCGTTCCAGTCTTGCGGATCAACGTAGGTACCGACCTTCTTGTTCGGGTCGACGCCTTCGACACCGAGGGTGACGATCTCTTTTTTCAGTTTGACCTTGGTGCGATAAAACGGCTGCTCGTCGCAGTACGACTCTTTGTGATCGATGTCGATCATGCGTGGGTCGTTCTTGAGCCAGGCGAGCAGGCCGTCGATGCCTTCGCGGCTGCCGGAAACCGTGCCGTTGATGCCTTCTTCGGCAATCAGCAGGGTGCCTTTGATCTGGTTGTCGACCATCGCTTGCAGCAGGGGCTCGCGCAGGTTGACGTAATCTTCGAGGGTGACGAACTTATACAGTGCCGCCACGACAATCGGTTGTGTCATGGGTATTTCTCCAGGTGGCTACCCTCGCAAAGGGTGAACCGGATTCAAAAAAAAACGCGCCGGGTGAGCGGCGCGTTGCGGATTCTAGCAAAAAAGCAGCTTCAAGCGGCGAGCTTCAAGCGGCAAGCCAGGAACACTCGCCTTTAGCTTGCAGCTTGCCGCTTCAAGCTTGCGGCTGCCGTCCTCCGGCACAGGTCGGCGACGCCGGGGCGGCGTCGATCTCTGCCCATTCCTGCGGGGTGTAGGTGTGCAGCGCCAACGCATGGAATTCGCCCATCAGCTCGCCGAGCGTGCCGTAGACTTTCTGGTGGCGCTTGACCCGGTTCAGGCCGTCGAACTGCGCGCTGACCACCACAGCCTTGAAGTGGGTCTGCAACCCGCGACTGTGCATGTGGCTTTCATCCAGCACTTGCAGGTGTTCAGGCTGAAGCAGGGCCAGCGTCGATTCGATGCGTTGTTGCATGGTCATCACGAACTCCGCTTACTTCTTCTTGGCCGGCGCAGCAGCGCCTTTCGGGTCCAGCTCTTTGGTCATGTCGTCGAGCAGCTTGTTGACGACTGGCACGGCGCTTTCCAGTTTGGCTTGGGTCATCTGGGCCGATTGCTGGGTCAGCTGCGGCATTTTTTCCAGGACTTTCTTGCCCAGTGGCGATTGGTAGAACGCGACCAGATCTTTCAGCTCCGATTCGCTGAAGTTGGTGGTGTAGAGCTTGACCATGTCCGGCTTGAGCTTGTTCCAGCCGATGGCCTGGTCCAGCGCGGCGTTAGCCTTGGCCTGGTAGGTTTCCAGTACGGCTTTCTTGGCTTCCGGGGCTTTGGTCTGTTCGAAACGCTGAGCGAACATTTGCTGCACTTGCATGTACACCGGAGTGCCCAGCTTGTCAGCGTGCGCCAGGGTCAGGAAAGCTTCAGCACTGGCGTTGTGGCTGGCGGTATCGGCAAGCACCTGGCCGCTGGCGCAAACCAGTGCAACCGCGGTGCAGATGGCACGAAGACGAGTCATCGAGTTTCCTTTTCAGCTAGGCGAGGTAAAACCCCAAGGGCGACCATTCTGCGCCTAAAAATCGCCGCGGCTCAACCCCCCAAGCCTTGCCGCGCTTGATTGACCGGGTTTTGCCGGTCAACAATCGGTTCGATGGAACCACCCGGGCCGAAGCCGGCCTAAACTGCGCAAACAGACCAACAGGAGTGTGCACGATGAGCCGTATCGAAACCGACAGCCTGGGCCAGATCGAAGTCCCGGACGACGCCTATTGGGGTGCTCAGACGCAACGCTCGCTGATCAACTTTGCCATTGGTCAGGAACGCATGCCGCTGCCGGTACTGCACGCCCTGGCCCTGATCAAGAAAGCCGCCGCCCGCGTCAACGACCGCAACGGCGACCTGCCCGCCGACATCGCCCGTCTGATCGAACAGGCCGCCGACGAAGTCCTCGACGGCCAGCACGACGACCAGTTCCCGCTGGTGGTGTGGCAGACCGGCAGCGGCACCCAGAGCAACATGAACGTCAACGAGGTGATCGCCGGTCGCGCCAATGAACTGGCCGGCAACCCGCGCGGCGGCAAGACGCCGGTGCACCCCAACGATCACGTCAACCGCTCGCAAAGCTCCAACGACTGCTTCCCCACCGCCATGAGCATCGCCACCGCGCAAGCCGTGCAGGAACAACTGCTGCCGGCAATTGCCGAGTTGTCCGGTGGCCTCGCCGAACTGGCCGCGCGGCATATGAAACTGGTGAAAACCGGGCGCACGCACATGATGGATGCGACGCCGATCACCTTCGGTCAGGAGTTGTCCGGGTTTATAGCTCAGCTGGATTACGCCGAACGAGCCATCCGCGCAGCGCTGCCGGCGGTGTGTGAGCTGGCCCAGGGCGGCACCGCGGTCGGTACCGGTTTGAATTCGCCACACGGTTTTGGTGAAGCGATTGCCGCGGAGCTGGCGGCGCTCTCAGGCCTGCCGTTCGTCACCGCACCGAACAAGTTCGCCGCCCTCGCCGGCCACGAACCGCTGACCAGCCTCTCCGGCGCGCTGAAAACCCTCGCCGTGGCACTGATGAAAATCGCCAACGACCTGCGTCTGCTCGGCTCCGGCCCACGCGCAGGGTTTGCTGAAGTGCGGCTGCCGGCGAACGAGCCGGGCAGTTCGATCATGCCGGGCAAGGTCAACCCGACGCAGTGCGAGGCGCTGTCGATGCTCGCCTGTCAGGTATTGGGCAATGACGTAACCATCGGCATTGCCGCGAGTCAGGGTCACCTGCAGTTGAACGTGTACAAACCGGTGATCATCCACAACCTGCTGCAATCGATTCGTCTGCTTGCCGATGGCTGCAGCAACTTCCAGCAGCATTGCATTGCCGGGCTGGAGCCGGATGCCGAGGTCATGGCAAGGCATCTGGAGCGTGGATTGATGCTGGTGACGGCGCTGAACCCGCATATCGGTTATGACAAGTCGGCGGAGATCGCCAAGAAGGCATACAGCGAAGGGCTGACCTTGCGTGAGGCGGCGTTGGCGTTGGGCTATCTGACTGATGAAGAGTTTGATGCGTGGGTGCGGCCGGAGAACATGATCGAGGCGGGTGCCAAGGGTTAAGTTTTCTAGCGCCTGAAAGTCCGTCTTCGCGAGCAAGCTCGCTCCCACAGTGGACCGCATTCTGATGTTGGAAATGCGTTCAAAGGTGGGAGCGAGCTTGCTCGCGAATGGCTGCGACGCGGTTTAACTAGCCGCCATCTTCATCCGCCGCGCCTTCAATCCGGCAATCAACGATGGCCCCAACGCCACCAGCGCCGACCCCAGCACCACCAGCACCGCCCCGCCATACCCGAGCCCGTTTATCTGCTCGGCATGCACATATTCGGGCCAGATCCCCGCTGCAATCGCCACCGCGCCAAAGGTAACCAACGGCGTGATCGCCAACGTCGCACTGACCCGCGACGCCTCCCAATGCGCCAGCGCTTCAGCGAACGCGCCATAGGCAATCAAGGTGTTCATGCAGCACGCCAGCAGCAGCCAGCCCTGCAACGGACTGAGTTGCAGCGCTTCGAGCGGATGCACCCACGGCGTCAGCAACAGTGCACAGAACAGATAGATCACCATCATCACCTGCAGCGAATTCCACACCGTCAGCAATTGCTTCTGGCCCAGTGCATAGAAAGTCCACACCGTCGACGCCAGCAGCACCAGCAAAACCCCGGCGGTGTAATCCGACAAAGAGGTCAGCAACTCCGCCAGCCGCTGGTTGAAGAACAGCACGAAACCGATCAGCAACACCACCAGCCCCATGCCCTGACCAATACTGAAGCGCTCCTTGAACACAAACAGACTGGCGATCAGCAACATGATCGGGCCCATTTGCACCACCAGTTGTGCGGTGCCGGGGCTGAGCAGATTGAGGCCCATCAGGTACAACACATAGTTGCCGACCAACCCGAGCACCGCCATCAGCACCAGCCAGCCGCCCTTGGGCCCGAGCACTTTACGGCTGGGCAGACGTTTTACCGCCGCCAGATAGATGAACAGACAGCCGCCGGACACCAGCAGACGAAACCAGGTCACCGTGACCGGATCCATCACCAGCAACACCTGTTTGAGTTTGATCGGCAGGATGCCCCACAGAAACGCGGTCAGCAGCGCCAGGAACAAGCCGTAGACCCAGCGACCGGATGAAATGTGCATGAAAACCCCAACGCCTGCGGACAAGTGCGCCCATTCTAGGCTTGCCACCGGGCGCGACACAGGGACAGTTGCGGTCAGGACGCGAATGAAACTGTGCAGGTCGCAGCATTTAATTGACGCGCTGCCGTTGATCGCCTGAGCGGGCGCGCCATGTGCTTCAGGCATAAGCTCATTGGATCCCGTTCAGCGTTTCAGCCAAGGAGACCGCTCATGTTAGGAATGCGCGCCCAGGACAGCGCCCCCGCCACGCACTTTCGCAGCGACCGCCTGTGCCGGGTCAATGGTGAACTGTATTTCAGCACTCGGGAAAATACCCTTGAGGGGCCGTTTGAGAGTGCCGAGAGGGCTGAGCAGGAAATAAAGGCTTATATCGCGCGGATGCAGCTTCTGGATTCCAACCGGTAAATCCGGTCGATCCCTTCGCGAGCAGGCTCGCTCCCACATTGGATCTGGTGAACACAAAATAGGTGCTCACTGGAGATCTACTGTGGGAGCGAGCCTGCTCGCGAAAGCGGTAGATCAGACACCAAAGAGGTCAGTGCTTAGCGCACCGCCTCAAACAACCCCGTCGCGCCCATTCCGCCGCCCACGCACATCGTCACGATGCCGTAACGCAAATTACGCCGCTGCAACTCACGCACCAGATGCCCGACCTGCCGCGACCCGGTCATGCCAAACGGGTGGCCAATGGAAATCGAGCCACCATTGACGTTGTACTTGTCGTTATCGATCTCCAGCCGATCACGGCTGTACAGGCACTGCGACGCGAACGCCTCGTTCAGCTCCCACAGATCGATATCCGCCACCTGCAAGCCCTTGGCCTTGAGCAGTTTCGGCACCGAGAACACCGGGCCGATGCCCATCTCGTCCGGCTCGCAACCGGCCACGGTAAAGCCACGGAAAAACGCTTTCGGCTTGAGGCCCAGTTGCAGGGCTTTTTCCAGGCTCATCACCAGTGTCATCGACGCACCGTCGGACAGTTGCGACGAGTTGCCTGCCGTCACCGAACCATCGTCGGCAAACACCGGTTTCAACCCGGCGAGACTTTCATAGGTGGTGTCCGGACGGTTGCAGTCGTCGCGATCCACCACGCCATCGAGAATCTGCACTTCACCGGTGTTTTTGTCCTCGACGCGATACTTCACCGCCATCGGCACGATTTCATCGTTGAACAGCCCGCCGGCCTGCGCCGCCGCAGTGCGGTTCTGACTTTGCAATGAATAGCGATCCTGCGCTTCACGGCTGACGCCATAACGCCGCGCAACCACTTCAGCGGTCTGGCCCATCGTGTAATAGATGCCCGGCGTCTGCTGCTTGAGCACAGGGTTGATCAAGTGATCGGTGTTGACGCTTTTCATTGTCAGGCTAATTGATTCAACGCCACCGGCAACGATGATGTCGCTGCAACCCGAGGCAATCTGGTTGGCGGCAATCGCGATCGCCTGCAGGCCCGACGAGCAGAAACGGTTGAGGGTCATGCCGGCCGTGCCAGTGCCCAGACGCGAGAGCACCGCGACGTTGCGGCCGATGTTGTAACCCTGCGCACCTTCGTTGGAGCCGGCGCCGACGATGCAATCCTCGACGCTGGCCGGGTCGATGTCATTGCGCGTGAGCAGCGCGTTGACGCAGTGAGCCGCCATGTCATCGGGACGGGTCTGGTTGAACTTGCCGCGAAAGGATTTGGCTAGGCCGGTCCGGACGCTGTCGACGATCACCACTTCACGCATGGCATACCTCATTGTTGTTGTCGGTTGAGAGTGAACCGAGCATAAGTCCACCCCATTGCCGACCGCGACAATCATTCACCCCGCGTATGCGCGTCTATCGGCTCAGTCCTTGTGTTTCTTCGCGCGCTTGTCGGATTTCTCGAAGGCGTCTTCCAGCGCACGGTTGATCGTGCGCAACACCTTCACCCGCGCCCAGCGCTTGTCATTGGCCTCGACCAGGGTCCAGGGCGAGATCTCCGAACTGGTGCGGTCGACCATATCGCCGACGGCGGCACGGTACGCGTCCCACTTGTCGCGATTGCGCCAGTCGTCTTCGGTGATCTTGAAGCGCTTGAAGGGGATTTCTTCGCGTTCCTGAAAGCGCTCCATCTGCGTGTCTTTATCAATGGCCAGCCAGAACTTGACGACAATCACGCCGGCGTCGGCCAGTTGCTCTTCGAAATCGTTGATCTCGCCATAGGCACGCAGCCAGTCGGCCGGCGTGCAAAAGCCTTCGACCCGCTCCACCAAGACCCGGCCGTACCAAGAGCGGTCGAACACGGTGAACTTGCCGCGCGCCGGAATGTGCCGCCAGAAACGCCACAAATACGGCTGGGCTCTTTCTTCTTCCGTCGGCGCGGCAATCGGCACGATGTTGTATTGACGTGGATCGAGCGCCGCCGCGACCCGACGGATTGCCCCGCCCTTGCCTGCCGCGTCGTTGCCTTCGAACACCGCGACCAGTGCGTGGCGACGCATGCGTTTGTCGCGCATCAGCCCGGACAATCGCGCCTGTTCGGTGATCAGTTGTTCTTCGTAGTCTTTCTTTTCCAGACGCTGGGTCAGGTCGAGGCTGTCGAGCAGGTTCAACTGATCGACCGGTGTGCCCAGCGGTGCGGCGCTGACATCATGGGGATGCACGTCCGGACGTTTCAGCGCATTTTGCAAACCTTCGAGGAGAATCTTGCCGACCGCGAGACTGCGGTAGTGGGCGTCGACGCCTTCGATCACATGCCAAGGTGCGTAATCACGGCTGGTACGGCGCAGTACACGCTCGCCGTATTTGACGAACTTGTCGTAGGTCTCCGACTGCTGCCAGTCCAGCGGGCTGATGCGCCAGCTGTGCAGTGGATCATCCGCCAGTGCCTTGAGCCGGGCCTTCATCTGTTTCTTCGAGAGATGAAACCAGAATTTGAAGATCAGCGCGCCTTCATCACAAAGCATCTTTTCCAGACGCTCGGCACCGGCAATCGCCTGATCCAGACGCGGATCCTTGAACAAGCCGTGCACCCGCCCCTGCAGCATCTGGCTGTACCAATTGCCGAAGAAGATACCCATGCGCCCCTTGGCCGGGAGCATCCGCCAATAGCGCCACGCCGGTGGCCGCGACAACTCTTCATCGGTTTGCTGATCGAAGGTGCGCACCTCGATCAGGCGCGGGTCCATCCACTCGTTAAGCAACTTGACCGTCTCGCCCTTGCCCGCGCCCTCGATGCCGTTGATCAGGATGATCACCGGAAAGCGCTTCTGCTGCTGCAATTCGAACTGGGCTTCGAGCAAGGCTTCACGCAATGCCGGGACGGCCGCCTCATAGGTGTCTTTGTCGATGGCGTGACCGATTTCAGCGGATTCAAACATGGGACGGCTCCTTCCAGGATTCAGCAAGACTAGCGGATTGGGCACAGCAGCGGCGCAGAAATTCCCGCGGGTGGCGGATTGTCCGTGAGTCAGTAAGCGCAAGCCTTGCCATGGATCAAGCAGCGCCTGCGCGATCGGCTAGAATGGCGGCCTTGTCGTTGCCGAGCCTGCCATGAAGCCCGTATTGCCCCACGCCCAACTCGATTGGGATGACCAGGGACGCCCGCGTTCGCGAGTGTTCGATGACGTGTATTTTTCCGACAAATCAGGTCTGGATGAAACCCGTTATGTGTTCCTCGAACAAAACCGTCTGGCCGAGCGTTTTGCCGCGTTGCCGGCACACGGACGGCTGGTTATCGGCGAAACCGGGTTCGGCACCGGGCTGAATTTTCTCTGCGCCTGGCAGCTGTTCGAACAGCACGCTGTCGCCGGCGCGCGGCTGCATTTCGTCAGTGTTGAAAAATACCCATTGAGCCCAGCGGATTTGCAACGGGCCCTGGCCTTGTGGCCTGAACTCAAGCCACTGTCCGATCAGTTGCTGACGCACTACGTGGCGATCCATCAGGGTTTTCAGCGCATCACGTTGGCCAATGGTCGTGTGACGCTGACGCTGTTGATCGGCGATGCCCTGGAGCAATTGCCGCAGCTCGACGCGCAGATCGACGCGTGGTTTCTCGACGGTTTCGCCCCGGCGAAAAACCCCGACATGTGGACCGCCGAACTGTTTGTTGAACTGGCACGGCTGGCGGCGCCCGGCTCGACCATCAGCACCTTCACCAGCACCGGTTGGGTACGGCGTTTGCTGAATGCCGCCGGGTTCAAAATGAAGCGCACGCCGGGCATCGGCCACAAGTGGGAAATCCTCCGTGGCGAGTTTCTTGACTGGCCGGCGGAAGTTGCACCGCCAGTGCCGGACAAACCCTGGTTCGCTCGTCCTGCACCGATCGTCGCTGAGCGGCGTGCGCTGGTGATCGGCGCCGGTCTCGCCGGCTGTGCCACGGCGTCCAGTCTGGCCGCACGGGGCTGGCAGGTCACGTTGCTTGAACGCCATGAGGCCGTGGCGCAAGAAGCCTCGGGCAATCCGCAGGGCGTGCTGTATCTGAAGTTGTCCGCCCACGGTACGGCGCTGTCGCAACTGATCGTCAGCGGTTTCGGTTACACCCGACGCCTGCTGGAAACCCTGCAACGCGGCACCGACTGGGACGACTGCGGCGTGCTGCAACTGGCATTCAATGCCAAGGAAGCCGAGCGCCACGCGCAACTGGCGGCGGCATTCCCGGAAGATCTGTTGCAGTGGCTTGATCAGCCCGAGGCGCAGGCCCGCGCCGGGGTCGGCGTGGACCACGGCGGTTTGTACTATCCCGAAGGGGGTTGGGTGCATCCGCCGGCGCTGTGTCAGGCACAGGCGGCGCAACCCAACATCGAACTGCTCAGCCATCGCGAAGCATTGGAGTTGCGCAAGGTCGATGGCCAGTGGCAAGCCCTCGACGGCGACCGCCTGCTCGCCAGCGCGCCGATCGTGGTGCTGGCTGGTGCCGCCGAGATCAAACGTTTTGCGCAAAGCGCCGAACTGCCGCTCAAACGCATTCGCGGGCAGATCACGCGTCTCGCCGAAACTACCGAAAGCCAGGCGCTGACCACCGTGGTCTGTGCCGAAGGCTACGTCGCCCCGGCGCGTTTGGGCGAGCACACCCTCGGCGCCAGTTTCGATTTCAACAGCGAAGACCTGACACCGACCACGGCCGAGCATGTGGGCAATCTGGCGATGCTCGAAGAGATTTCCACCGACCTCGTCGCGCGTCTGCACATCGGCGAACAGCCGCTGGAACAGCTGCAGGGCCGCGCCGCCTTTCGCTGCACCAGCCCTGACTATTTGCCGATTGTCGGGCCCCTCGCCGACCGCGAAGCGTTCCTTGAGGCCTATGCCGCCCTGAGCAAGGATGCCCGGCAAGTGCCGGACATCGCCTGTCCGTGGCTCGACGGTCTGTACATCAACAGCGGCCACGGCTCGCGCGGACTGATTACCGCGCCATTGTCCGGCGAATTGCTTGCCGCGTGGCTGGACAACGAACCGCTACCGCTGCCACGCAGTGTCGCCGAAGCCTGTCACCCTAACCGCTTCGTCCTGCGTCAGTTGATTCGCGGCAGGTGAACCTCACATGTCTGGCATCACGCACAGGCCCAGGTCCATCAGGCGGATAGACTCTTGCGTCAGGCGCTTGAACTCTGCCTCTTGCGCCTGCTCCTTTTGAAGTTTGAGGGCAAGCCCCTGCCTCAGATAGTCAGCACTGGGCAGTGTGTCCGCCTGCTCATCCAGGGTACTCATCCGCGGCGCAAACGACTCATCGATCAGCGAGAACTTGCGCGTAAACGTACGTTTCAGATAGTCACGCCAAAACGTCTGCTGCTGCATGAATTCGAGCCATCGGGGAGAGAGTTCGTCTGTAGCGATCCGGTGTTGCGCCTTTTCCAGATCAGCGGCAGTCACGCCGCTCTCCGGTCCGAGCAGCATGTTCTGCGGCTGGCCGGGCAGGTCCAGTGTCTTCGCCAGCCCGATGCGATAAGCCAGGTTCACCTCGACTTCATCCAGCTTCCCGACCCTGACCGCATGTTCGTGGGCAATCGCGTTCAGCCGATGCAGCCGGAACAGACTGCGGCCGAGTTCGAGCAGCGGTTTGGCAGTGACCTTGCCGCCCGCTCCCTTGGTTACATGATCGACGTGAACAGCCACTTCAAGATGACTGAAATTGATCGCCGCCGTGTCATCACAATTGATCGGGTTGGCGGCCAGGTTGAGCAACTCATCGCACAGAGGGCCATCAGCCTCTGCTGCCTTCAATACCACCCAGATCCGTCGCTGCAGGTCAGCGCGGCCCTTCGCCCCGTCGGCGGTATCGCCCAGTCGCGCCAGCAACTGAAACAAGCCTTCGGCACGGCTATCGTCGCGAAACGCCTCCCAGATTCGCACCTGCGTCCGCCATTCCTCACCGGTTGTCTTGGTGAGCCATAATGAGCGCGCGGTTTGTTCGTGCAGTCGGACAATGTCGTCTGCGGTGAAACCCATTCCTATACCGTAGTTATTGCGATAGTTATCCAGATACGTCTTGCTGGTTTCAGAAAAGGGATTGCCCCCCAGGTTGAGCGTCCGGGTAAATCGTCGTGGTTTTTGAAACAGCCAATCCGGCAATTCCTCGATTTTGTTTTCGCTCAGATTCATCCATTCGATATGGGCGAGATTCTGCAGACCTTGAGGCAGTTCGGTAATCCCCGTTTGGCGCAGCTGCAACAGACGCAGGTTGCTCATTTGACTGACATCCGGAGTGGCGCCCAACGGGTTGTCGTTCAGATCAAGATTCGTCAGCGTGCGCAGCCGGTTCAGCTTCGTCAATGTCTGCTCGGTCAGCTTTACCTGATTGCCCTCCAGGCTCAATCGCTTGAGGTTGGGCATATGCGACAGCACTTCGGGGAGGCGGGTGATTTTATTGTTGTCGAGTTCCAGCGACTCAAGCTGTTTGAAGGATTTGAGGAAGTACGTGAGATCATCATCCTGCGCCATGTCTTTCATCGACAAACGCTGGATGTGGTCAAAGCTCAACCCCGCAGGCATGCTCGGCAGCTTGCCGATGCGCATTCGATCGAGATTGAGGGTACAGACCGGTTTGCCCTGTTCACCCTCGGCCCAGTCAAATCGCCGAAAGGCCTTCTCGATCAGCTCGGCCGCCATCTTGCGGCTGTGCCGCGCTTCGGCCAGGTCCCCTTCCATCGCCTCCAGGGCGGTGCCATCCTCACTCCAGATAAAGAGAACGTCACGCAGGGTTTTCAGATCCTGACGCAAGGCTTTGACCCGCAGCGCCCGGCTCAGCGGATCTTCGCCCAGTTCATCAAGCAATTGACTGGCCTGCGCGTCATCCAGGCGGGGATAGAGTTTGCGCACTTTGCGCAGCAACTTGCGTGAGTGGTTCGTCGTCGGGGCCTGATCGCCCTGCACGCAGGCCGGCTCGACGCCCGGCGGTTCGTACTTGCCGTTGACCAGTGTTCGCCCGGTGGCTTCGCGCTCTTCGAGGCCTGCGTCGAGCAACTTGCTGCGCAAGCGCTGTCTGCCGGTCTGCGCGGCATCGATCAATCCGCTCGCCTCACGCTGACTTGACGGCAGCGCCTTGAGGATGGCGGCATACAAGGCGTCGGGCCCCGACGCCACCTTGCCAAGGGATTTCTTGTCGCCGGCAAATGCTTCATAACCGTCAGCGGATTTCACCAGGTAACAGGTATCGTCGGAGGTCGCGGACGCCTCGCCGATGGCTTCCAGCACGGGTCCGGTCAAGGTCTTGTCGCGCACCTCAAGGCGCAGCTTTTTATCCCAGCCGCCAAGGCGTGGCAGCAACTGAATGGCCAGTTTGTCGGTATCGGCATTCGCCAGAAGTGGCCAGTGAAATCCCGTCAGCCCGCGGTCGAGACGCACCTTGGCGACAGCGGCCCGGGCCCGCTGCCCCAGCCGCAATGGCACCCGTGCGGTGGTGCGCAGGTGCTGGCGCTCGACACTGGGGGCGCGGTCGATCAGCCGTTGTCCATAGCGCGCCGGGATGTCGGCGGAAACCTTGCGCAAATTGAGCAGCTCATCCGCCTGACTCGCGTCGTAACGTTGATACAGACGCTCGAACACCGCGCGATAATCGGACTTGAGCGCCGCACCAAGCTTTTTCGCCAGTGCACTTTCCTCAGTGCTTCTTGCAACTTTGCCGCCCAGCAACGCATCGACCTCGTTTTGATACAGGCCATCGATCACCGTTTGCAACAATTGCCCCCGGGACAATTGGTCCCGCGTTACAACCACACCCAGCGTTTCGTCGATCGTGCTGTTCGCAGGATAGGTCGCTTCGACCTCCCCTTCTTCTGCGGCCACCTCGATATAGCGGTCGGTGGGCCAGCCCGGCAGCTTCGGCAAGGCATGCATCAGCGTCTCGACAGATTGCCCGGAATGGGTCTCGCCGTTTTCCAGCTCCAGGGTCAACTCCCGCAACTGGCGCCCGATGCGTACACGCTCGACGGTATCGCGCAGGCGTACAGGCAGGTTCAAATTGTCGTTGAAGGTGTCGAGCACGGTCTGATGCGAGGTGTCGCTGAGGCGACGCATCATGTCCAGATCGCTGTCGACGAATTCGCGCAAGTGCGGATCGATGCGTTTGAGCGCGTACGCAGAACTGCCCCATTCCTCCGGCTCTTCGCCGGGTAGCCGCCAACCGCCTTCGACGTGCCGGACCAGTTCCGGGGTATAGGCTTGCGCTCGTTTGGCGTGTTCCAGGCGCCACAGGTTGGCGTCGATATCGTAGCTGCCGGCGAACACACGATGGTCCACATTGCCAAGGGTTTTCGTGCCAATCTGATAAAACTCCTTGGAGCCGGCATCGATGGTGAACCCTGCCGGGAGAGAATGCTCGTAGGGCGCCAAATCGCGCTTCCACAGGCGCGCTTTACCGGCGTGATTGAGAATGGCGGTGAATTCCCCAAAGAACTGCGGGTGCGTGCGCAGCAGTTTGCTACCCAGTGCCCCCAAGACTTTTTGCCCGCCGGCGAAGACGCCCATCAACGCGATGTTCTCGACCACGCTGAGCAGATGCGACAGGGCTTGTTGATGATCACCGCGCTGCCAGTCTTCGACACCTTCGTACACTTCACCAAGCAATTGCCCCACCGCGACGCCCATCATTAATTGCCCGAGCACCGGCACGAAGAGCCCGGCCACCGAGGCAATGCTCACCCCGCGCTGAATGAAATCGAGCAGACGCTGGCGGCGTGTCTCTTCATCGATATCAGCAGTAGGCACTGCCAGTTTGCGTGCGTCGATCTGCAACTTGCCGACATGGCTTTGCACCATGAAATCAAAGAGCGGCACGCTGATCGGCCATTGTTCGACCAGGCCCAGATCGTTTTTTTCAGCGAACGTCTTGAAGAAATCCGCCTTGTCATCTTCGTCGAGGCTGCGGGCAAAGTAGTCCTGATAATCCGCGGTTTTCAGTTGTTGCACCAGGTAGCGCTTGAATGCATTGAAACTCGGGTATTCGTACACGGCCCGCTCAGGTTCGCCGGGCATGTACACGATGCATCCGTCCTCAGGGTGTTTTTCCACCGAGCGCTTGGAAAAAACGACGACGCCCCACACGCAGCTGTCGAGTATCTTGATGCCCTGCATGATCCGCGGTTCTTTGCCGTATCGCAGGGTTCGCGCCGACGCCACGCCCTCGGCCAACATCAGGTCCTGCAACATGCGCAAGCCTGCCGCTGTGATATCGCCCTTGAGCTGGGCCAGGTGTACATCGAGTTCCAATAGCGACTGTTTCAATGCGGCGATATCGCGGGTCGTGTCACTGGTCGCCACAACTGTGCCGCTTTCATCACGCAGGCCGAACACTTGCTGCAGATGCTCCTGGTATTTCCTGCCCAGATCCAGCTGGCGGCAAAATGCGGCGAACGCCGCCGGAGTCAAGCCGCCCACACCCAGCGGCGCGCTTTTCAGGCGCACCTGACTGCCCTCGGGAAACGCGTCAGCCTGCTCCTCGTCTTCGGTGAAGTTCTGCATGGCCGCCTGCAAGAGCGTTTGCGAGGCGTGTTTGACGAGGTCGATCCCGGCCTGATCGGTCGCGGTCGTCTCGCAGCCACAATCAACACCCGGCAGACTGATCACATCCACATCTGGGTCATAAAGCGCCGGCCATTTTTGGCTCAGTGCTGCGTTGAGTTCGCTGATACAGAAGTCGGCCAACGGTTTTAGCCGGATCAGTTCCTTATTCACCTTGAGCTGCCGGGCGTACAGTTCACGGTTGATTTTATCCAGCCTGGCCAGGCTGGTGGCCGACGCCTTGAGCAAATACGCCGGGAGCGTTTTTTCCAGAGTTTCGGCGGTGTCGAGGTCGTCGGTGGCTTCGAGTAACGTGCTCAAGATCGAGCCTTGCGTCAGCGCTTGTTTGTTTTCCTTGGTTGTCATCAGCAATAGTCCTTTATTGCGGTTATCGGCTTTTAACTTTATCGCTATCGAACGCACATTAAAAACCTGAAAAACCATTGAAAACCTAAACAACCCATCAACTTTTATCACTGATAAAAATATTCCTGCAACACCCGAACCCTATAAACTTCCGGCACCGGCAATCGAGTCACGCCAGGATCTATCCGAGGCATATTTCTGAATCGCCATGGCGGTATATACGTATAGCTTTCAATAAAATCATTGCTTGCATAAGGTTCCTAACTATCAACTAATCGCGATATTCTCCTCCACTGAAAAACTCTAGGATAAAAACTCTTCTTCATAACGAGACTTTCCCATGAGCACACCACCGGAACAACAACCGATTGCTGCAACAAACGAAAAACAGCCGAGCGTATCAACGGAGGAACTCAACGATTCAGGCGCGCCAACCCCCCTGGATCGTTTCATCAACCTGTTCAAGAAGAACGATCCCGGAAAACTTGTTGATTTTCATAACGCAATCAATCAGGCGACTCCCTTTCATCATTACTTCGAATCGCTGGTGAGCAAGCTGGCAAATCTGCAAACGTTCTGCAGACTCAGACTTCTGCACGCACTGAAGCAGAAGTACGGAATGCGCTTCAGCGTCGATGACCTGATCAGGCTCACCCCCGCCAACACCAAAGACCAGACCTCGCCTAGCCTCACCTTGTTACAGGCGGCCATGCTGAACTTTACCGACGAGGAAGCCGCTGCCGGGTACTTTTCAAGTGACAGCGGGACGTTGCCTCAACCGCGCAAAGCATCTGAGCAGGGGGCATCGGATCTCAGGATCAGCGCAGAGGAATTTGCAGCGCTGAGTCGCGAACTTGATCTCGGCGGTGCCTACCTCAAATACATCTCCAGCGTATTGAAGGATGCGCGCGTCACACGGCTCGGCGCACAACTGCACAGGCACAACCTTGAACTCTGCGCTTATGAAAAGTACTTCACCAAACCGCCTGGCAAGGACGCTCTGGGTGCTGAATTTCCTCCCCATCAGCTTCATGCCCTTATGCAGCTCATATACAGCAAAGAGGATATCCGCACGGGCGATTTATTCTACAAAGGTAAAATCCAGCTGCACGCTTTGCAGTTGTTTGGAAAACATACGACAGACGCCACGTTGATCACGTGGCGCCACTCTACAGAGGCAAATAAAGACAGTTTTATCCTGTATGTACCCAACGATTCCGGTGATGGCTTCTACAAATCCAATAACCGCACCGAATACATAGATCGTTTTGTTTACGAATTTCTTCCAAAAGCGGACTTTCGTGAATTAATCAAGTCTCAGCTACCCATCGTCGAGCAACACGAATTTTCGCTTAACAATATGGAAAACATATACTCGGATATAAACTTCATTCCTCTCGAGAAAGGTTTATATCAACACCTGTTTGATCGTTACGTCGACAAGTTCTGCGCTGATGTCAGGGAGTTTGCGGTGCCGGTCGTCAATGTCAATGAACCGGCCTATGCCAACCGACGAAAAAAATCGGCCTTGGGCAAATATTTCACGCCTCTCAAAAGTCCGACCGATGATTTCATCAGCCGCTTGCGCACCCATCCCACTGATCGGCTGCTGAGCAGCGTATTCAATAGCGTAGATACCTGGCCGGTGCCCGAACGGCACCTGGCCCTGATTCGGTTGCTGGATCTGAAAAAAACACCGTGGTGCGCTGATGGCGACAGCGATGGCAACAAACCGCAGGCGGACGAAGGCGCGGCAACTGATTATTTCGACCAATTCGAATTAACCGGAAAATCAACCGGGCAACCGTTCTATCTACAGAAAAAATCCGCAGTGTCTGAGTACGAAGTAAAGGCCTACATCGCCAGTCTGGTTATAGCTCAGGGGAGTCTGGATCACTATGAACACAAAATATACGAATGGAACGACAGGCACTTCATCAGAGTCGCCGACAGCGTTTTTGAAGTGGAGCCCGACCCTCTCGCCTGGCGCGTCTGCCATCCGCTCGATCAGGACGCCTACCGTCCACCGGCCGTGTATTCACCCAGTAAGGGCTGGAGCGTGAAACATGGCGTAAGCGCCAAGCAAAATACCCATGCTCAAGAAGACATTCATTGCAAACCAGTTGAGTGCCGTGCGCCGGAACCAGACCCTACGCCGCACTTATAACTTATCGTTCTAAAACTCCACTTACCGGCACGGGTCAGTTTCTGAGTACCCGCCCTTCTGGCGAGGTATGGCTTGACCCCTCCCCAACGGAAAAACCGGTAAGGATTTTATGTGCGGATTAGCTGGCGAGTTACGTTTTGATCAACAACCTGCAGACCTTGCAGCGATCGAGAGAATCACCCATCACCTGGCCCCTCGCGGCCCCGACGCGTGGGGCTTCCATGCCCAAGGGCCGATTGCCCTGGGTCATCGTCGCCTGAAAATCATGGACCTGTCGGACGGCTCGGCGCAGCCGATGATCGACAGCCAACTGGGCCTGTCGCTGGCCTTCAACGGTGCGATCTACAACTTCCCGGAACTGCGTGCCGAACTCGAAGCGCTGGGTTACGCCTTCTATTCCGGTGGCGACACCGAAGTGCTGCTCAAGGGCTACCACGCCTGGGGCGAAGCGCTGCTGCCAAAGCTCAACGGCATGTTCGCCTTTGCCATTTGGGAGCGCGACGCCCAACGCCTGTTTATCGCCCGCGACCGTCTCGGCGTGAAGCCGTTGTACCTGTCGCGCACCGGCCAGCGCCTGCGCTTTGCTTCGGCGTTGCCGGCGCTGCTCAAGGGCGGCGACATCAATCCGATCCTCGATCCGGTGGCGCTCAATCACTACCTGAATTTCCATGCCGTGGTACCGGCGCCGCGCACCTTGCTGGCCGGCATCGAAAAACTGCCACCGGCGACCTGGATGCGCGTTGAAGCCGATGGCAGCACCGAGCAGAAAACCTGGTGGACCCTGCCCTACGGCCCACACGAGGATGAGAAAAACCTCAATCTGGAAGACTGGGTCGACCGCGTGCTCGACAGCACTCGCGAGGCGGTGGCGATTCGTCAACGCGCTGCCGTGGATGTCGGTGTGCTGCTCTCCGGCGGTGTCGACTCGAGCATGCTCGTCGGCCTGTTGCGTGAAGTCGGTGTCGACAACCTTTCGACCTTTTCCATCGGTTTCCAGGATGCCGGTGGCGAACGCGGCGATGAGTTCCAGTATTCCGACCTGATCGCCAAGCACTACGGCACTCAGCACCATCAATTGCGCATCGACGAGAAAGAGATCATCGAACAACTGCCCGCCGCGTTCCGCGCGATGAGCGAGCCGATGGTCAGCCATGACTGCATCGCTTTCTATCTGCTGTCGCGCGAAGTGGCCAAGCACTGCAAGGTGGTTCAGAGCGGTCAGGGTGCCGATGAGTTGTTCGCCGGTTATCACTGGTACCCGCAAGTCGACGGCGCGGCCGATCCTTATGCGGCCTATCGCAACGCGTTTTTTGACCGCAGTTACGACGACTACGCCGCCACCGTGCAGCCGAAATGGCTGACTGCGAATGACGCGGCCGGTGACTTCGTGAAAGAACATTTCGCCCAACCCGGCGCCGATGCGGCGGTGGACAAAGCCCTGCGTCTGGACAGCACGGTGATGCTGGTCGATGACCCGGTCAAACGCGTCGACAACATGACCATGGCCTGGGGCCTGGAGGCGCGCACACCGTTTCTCGACTACCGACTGGTGGAACTGTCGGCCCGCGTACCGGGCAAATTCAAGCTGCCCGATGGCGGTAAGCAAGTGCTGAAAGAAGCTGCGCGCCGAGTGATTCCAAGTGAAGTGATCGACCGCAAAAAAGGCTACTTCCCGGTACCAGGCCTCAAGCATTTGCAGGGCGATACGCTGAACTGGGTGCGTGAACTGCTGCTCGATCCGAGTCAGGATCGCGGCCTGTTCAACCCGGCCATGCTCGACAAATTGCTGACCGATCCGCAAGGCCAACTGACGCCGTTGCGCGGTTCGAAGTTGTGGCAACTGGCAGCCCTGAACCTGTGGCTCAGTGAACAAGGAATCTGATTAATGAAACCCCACGCCACGGCCATCAACCAACGCCTGTTGCGCGGCCAGACGCCATCGTATGAACGCTTGCAGGCACGCCTGGCCGAAGACGGCAGCACGTTGGCCGCCGAGCCGATTGCAGTGCATTGCGGTTGGGGCCGGTTGCTGATCGGTCACACCTTTCCCGACCCGGCCTCGCTGGCGCAGGAACTGCTCAAAGAGCAGCCCGGCGAGCGCGATATCGCTCTTTACGTTGCAGCACCGCAGCAGATTCTCGGCCTGGAGCCGACGCAACTGTTTCTCGATCCATCCGACACTTTGCGCCTGTGGTTCAGCGATTACCGCCAGGCCACCCGTGTGTTTCGCGGCTTTCGCATCCGCCGTGCGCAAAGTGAAGCGGACTGGCAGGCAATCAATCTGTTGTATCAGGCGCGCGGCATGCTGCCGATCGACGCCACGCGGCTGACCCCGCACCATCAGGGCGGGCCGGTGTACTGGCTGGCCGAGGACGAAGACAGCGGCGCGGTGATCGGCAGCGTCATGGGCCTGAATCATCAAAAGGCTTTCAACGACCCCGAAAATGGCAGCAGCCTGTGGTGTCTGGCGGTGGATCCGCAATGCTCGCGTCCGGGTGTCGGTGAAGTGCTGGTGCGGCACCTGATCGAGCACTTCATGAGTCGCGGTTTGAGTTATCTGGATTTGTCGGTTCTGCACGACAACCGTCAGGCGAAAAGCCTCTACGCCAAGCTCGGTTTTCGCAACCTGTCGACCTTCGCCATCAAGCGCAAGAACGGCATCAACCAGCCGCTGTTCCTCGGCCCCGGCCCAGAGGCGCAGTTCAATCCGTATGCGCGGATCATCGTTGAAGAAGCCCATCGCCGTGGCATCGATGTGCAGGTGGATGACGCCGATGCCGGACTGTTCACCCTCAGCCATGGCGGGCGCCGTGTGCGTTGCCGCGAATCGCTGAGCGACCTGACCAGCGCGATCAGCATGAGTTTGTGTCAGGACAAAAGCCTGACCCATAAAGTGCTGAAAGGTGCAGGATTGAACCTGCCCTCGCAGCAACTGGCCGGGAATGCCGACGACAATCTGGCCTTTCTCGACGAGCATCAACGGGTAGTAGTCAAGCCGCTCGACGGTGAACAGGGCCAAGGCGTGGCGGTGGATTTGCAAAGCATCGAAGAGGTGCAGCAAGCCATCGAAACGGCGAAGCAATTTGATAGCCGCGTGCTGCTGGAAAGCTTCCACGAAGGTCTCGATCTGCGGATTCTGGTGATTGGCTTCGAAGTGGTCGCGGCGGCGATTCGCAAACCGGCAGAAGTGGTCGGCGATGGCCAGCATTCTATCGGCGCATTGATCGAGGCGCAGAGTCGCCGTCGGCAAGCGGCGACCAGCGGCGAAAGCAAGATTCCACTGGACCACGAGACCCAGCGCACCTTGCATGCGGCGGGTTACGACTACAGCAGCATTCTGCCGGCCGGCGAGCACCTGTTTGTGCGGCGTACGGCGAATCTGCACACCGGCGGCACGCTGGAGGATGTCACGGCGATTCTGCACCCGACGCTGGTCGACGCAGCGGTGAGGGCAGCGCGGGCGCTGGATATTCCGATGGTCGGCCTCGATCTGATGGTGCCGGCGGCGGATCAGCCGGAGTACGTGTTTATCGAAGCCAACGAACGTGCCGGGCTGGCCAACCATGAGCCGCAACCGACCGCGGAGCGGTTTGTCGATTTGCTGTTTCCGCACAGTCAGCCGGCTGTCTGACATTTCCTGATCGTTCCCACGTCGAGGCGTCGAACCGTCTGCGTGGGAACGCCTCACCGGACGCTCCGCGTCCATTTGGGACGCAGAGCGTCCCGGGCTGCATTCCCACGCAGAGCGTGGGAACGATCAGTGCTCAACCCATCAGGAGTTTCCATGACCACGCAAATCCCCGAACCGGATCTCAACTACCTGCAAAAAGTCCTCCTGGAAATGCTCGCCATTCCCAGCCCCACCGGGTTCACCGACACGATCGTGCGCTATGTCGCCGAGCGTCTGGAAGAACTCGGCATTCCCTTTGAAATGACCCGGCGCGGCACCATTCGCGCCACGCTCAAGGGCAAGAAGAACAGCCCCGACCGCGCGGTCTCGGCGCACTTGGATACCATCGGCGCGGCAGTTCGTGCGATCAAAGACAACGGTCGCCTGACCCTCGCCCCGGTCGGCTGCTGGTCGAGCCGTTTTGCCGAGGGCAGCCGCGTCAGCCTGTTTACCGACAACGGCGTGATTCGCGGCAGTGTCTTGCCGTTGATGGCCTCCGGGCATGCGTTCAACACAGCCGTCGATGAAATGCCGATCAGCTGGGATCACGTTGAACTGCGTCTGGACGCCTACTGCGCGACCAAAGCTGACTGCGATTCGCTAGGCATCAGTATTGGTGACGTGGTCGCATTCGATCCGCTGCCGGAGTTCACCGAAAGCGGCCACATCAGCGCCCGTCATCTGGATGACAAGGCCGGTGTTGCGGCGCTGCTGGCGGCACTCAAAGCCATCGTCGACAGTGGCCAGGAACTGATGATCGACTGCCATCCGCTGTTCACCATCACCGAGGAAACCGGCAGCGGCGCGGCGGCAGCATTGCCGTGGGACGTCAGCGAATTCGTCGGCATTGACATCGCCCCCGTTGCGCCGGGGCAGCACTCCAGCGAACACGCGGTGAGTGTGGCGATGCAGGATTCCGGCGGCCCTTACGACTATCACCTGTCGCGACATTTACTGCGTCTGGCCGGTGAAAACGAGTTACCGGTACGCCGCGACCTGTTCCGCTATTACTTCAGCGATGCGCACTCGGCGGTGACCGCCGGCCACGACATCCGCACTGCCCTGCTCGCGTTTGGCTGCGATGCGACCCATGGGTACGAGCGTACGCACATCGACAGCCTGGCGGCGCTGAGTCGTTTGCTTGGCGCCTATATTCTGAGTCCTCCAGTGTTCGCCAGCGACGCGGCGCCGGCGAATGCTTCGCTGGATCGCTTCAGTCATCAGATTGAACATGACACGCAGATGGAGAGCGATACGCGGGTGCCGTCGGTGGACAGTCTGGTGGGGCAGCGCTCCGACAGTTAGATCTTTGTCGGCAGAACCATCGCCTTTGCGAGCAGGCTCACTCCCACAGGGAACCCATTTCCAAGTGTGGGAGCGACGGTGCGACGATTCGACCTGCTCGCGAAGGGGCCAGATCAAGCAACACAAAACTGGCAGGCAATTAGCAATCGCCGTAGCATCCCGACATTGATTTGACCGAGGTGCCCATGCTCATTCCACACGAAGCTCTTGAAGTCGACACCCTCACCCGCCTCATCGAAGATTTCGTCACCCGCGACGGCACCGACAATGGCGATGACACGCCGCTGGAAACCCGCGTGCTGCGCGTGCGTCAGGCATTGACCAAAGGTCAGGCGCTGATCGTCTTCGACCCGGAAAGCGAGCAGTGCCAGTTGATGCTCAAGCACGACGTGCCCAAGCACCTGTTCGATTGAATGCTTCAGCGCAGCTTTTCGGTGGCCTGCTTGCGTTTGATCCGGTCATAGACCTCCGCGCGGTGCACATTGACCTTTTGCGGGGCCTCGACGCCAAAGCGCACGCTGGAGCCGTTTACCGACAGTACGCGCAGGGAAATGTCGTCACCGATTGAAATCAACTCACCAACGACACGGCTGAGTACAAGCATGAGATACGTCCTTCAGGGTTAGCGAACCCTGAAGATGCGCGGCTTGAGGCGGCTCTACAATGCGCGCCGAGCAAATCAGTTTTGCCTTACGACCTGACTCGCCTTGAGCTGTAAGACGTTTCCCACAAACAGCCTTCAGGGAGCGGTAAAGCGTGGGCCGAACAGAATCACGCTCGCGCCGATCACACACAACGCCACGCCGATCCAGTCCGAAGCCAGTGGCCGCACCCGTTCGACCACCATCAGCCAGCCAATCGAAGCGACGATATAGATCCCGCCATACGCGGCATAGGCACGCCCGGCATAGTTGGCTTCGACGCGGGTCAGCAGCAGCGCGAACAGGGTCAGGCTGAGCAGCGCAGGAATTACCCACAACGCACTTTTGCCTTGGCGCAGCCACATGAAGAACGCGAAACAACCGGCGATTTCAAACAGCGCCGCAAGAAAGAACCACAGATAATTGAGCATTGACACATCTCGACAGGGTGACCATTGCGGCCACCCTAACGACGCCGTCTGCAACGGGCAAGGTCAGCCGTTGTTTTGTTTGGCCTTGGCGCGCATTTTTTCCGCCATGGAAGTCATTTCGTTGTAGAGCAGCTGCGGGTTCTTTTGCTTGATCGCCCAGGCCATGCGTCCTTGTTCGTGGGGCAGAATCATGAATTCGCCGGCCGCTACTTGCTGATAGATATAGTCGGCGATATCCGCCGCCGTAATCGGCGAACTTTCCAGCAACTTGCCCACCTGCGCTTTCATCGCCGGCGTCGGGCCACGGAAAGAGTCGAGCAGATTGGTCTGGAAGAATGACGGACAGACCACATGCACGCCGACTTCCTGCTGCGCCAGTTCGATCAACAGACTTTCCGAGAGCGCCACTACACCCGCCTTGGCAACGTTGTAGTTGCTCATCGCCGGGCCTTGCATCAGTGCCGCCATGGAGGCGATGTTGATGATTTTGCCTTTGCTCTGTTCAAGCAGCGGCAGGAACGCCTTGCAGCCTTTGACCACGCCCATCAGGTTGATTGCGATCTGCCAGTCCCAGTCTTCCAGCGACAGTTCGCTGAAGAAACCGCCCGAGGCCACGCCGGCGTTATTGACGATGACGTCGATGCCGCCGAGCTTCTCTTCACAGGCCTGTGCGAATGCGGTGAGCTGGCTGTAATCACGCACATCACAGCGCTGGGTAAAACCGTCGCCACCGGCCTCGCGGACCATTTTCAGGGTTTCCTGCAGACCGGGTTCGCTGACGTCGGACAAGGCCAGTTGCCAGCCTTCACGCGCCCAGCGCAGCGCGATTTCGCGACCCAGGCCCGAGCCCGCACCAGTGATCATCATGCGATTTTGCATAGCAGACAGCCTTGTTGTTCCGGGGAAGATGCGCGGAGTGTAGCGAAGGATCGGCGCGCGCCCACGCTCCATCAGATTGCTGAATGGTGAGGGCAAACCGTGGCGCGTTGGATTTCCGGAAAGGGTCTGAGTTCTGAACTAGGCGGGCGAAAAAAGGAAATAAGCCTGCAATCCAAATACATTAAAAAAACATTGAATTTTCTTTCATGCGCACCGGTCGGAATTTGTAAGCCGTCTGGAATTACTTAGTCTCCAGTCGCCCTTGAATACCAAGACTTCTCGAACGCTATCAACAAGGAAATCGACATGGGCACAATTTTAATCATTATCCTGATCCTGTTGCTGATCGGTGGTCTGCCGGTCTTCCCGCACTCCAGAAGTTGGGGTTATGGTCCTTCGGGCATTATCGGCGTGGTATTGGTAGTGCTGCTGGTGCTGCTGTTACTCGGCCGGATATAACGATTCAAGCGCAAAAAAAGAGGCCCTGTTCAGGGCCTCTTTTTTATTGCGTGGATTTTACTGTCGCCAAGCGATCAATCCGGTTTGCCGTGAATCACACCGGCGGTGTTATCCATCAGGCTCTTGGTCGCCGTTTGCAGGAACGCTTCAAGCTTGAGTTTCAACTCGGCGGTGCGCGGTGCATTCGGTACCACTTCGGCATGCGGATTGGCCCCCAACTGGTACTGCCACATCTTCGGCCCCATGTCCTTGTCTCTCGGCAATACCAGAATCTGGTCGGCCGTGACGATGGCGGTGGTCTGCTCGCTGCCCGACGGCTTGATCACACCGAAACCGGTGTCACCTTCTGGCAGATTGAGCAAATCGCGGCCCCAGCACTGGTGACGCACTTCGCCACCGAGGCGGCCCATGATGGTCGGCACGATGTCGATCTGCGTACCGACAGTGTGGTCGCGGGTACCGAACTTCTCCTGGATGCCCGGAGCGATCATCAACATCGGCACGTTGAAGCGGCCCAGGTCCATTTCGGTGATCTGGCGCTCGTTGCCGAAGCCGTGGTCGCCGACGATCACGAACAGGGTTTCCTTGAAGTACGGCTCTTTGCGCGCCTTCTCGAAGAATTGACCCAGCGCCCAGTCGGAGTAGCGCATGGCGGTCAAGTGTTCGTTGAGGCTGCCACGGTCGGTGACACGCTCAACCGGCAATGGCGTCGGCAAGGCGTATGGTGTGTGGTTGGACAGGGTTTGCAGCAGCGCATAGAACGGCTTGCCGTTTTCCCGCGCCTTGAGCTCCTGCAGGCCACGGTCGAACATGTCCTGGTCAGACACGCCCCAGGTCGGATCGGAGAACACCGGGTTGACGAAGTCGTTACGGCCAACAAAGTTGGTCATGCCCTGGTTGCTGAAGAAGCCCGACTGGTTGTCCCAAGCGAAGTCGCCGTTGTAGACGTACACGTCGTCGTAGTCACGGGCGCTGAGCACCTGCGGCAGGCCGGACAGCTTGTGGCTGCCTTCCGGGGTCTGCATCAGGTATTCGAAACCTGGCAGGTTCGGGAAGCAGGCCATGGTCGCGAACATGCCCTGGTGGGTGTGCGTACCGTTGGAGAAGAAGCGGTCGAACAGCAGGCCTTCCTTGGACAGTTTGTCCAGGTAAGGCGTGATGTTGCCTGGCGCGCCCAATGCACCGACCGAGTGACCGGCCATGCTTTCCATCAGGATCACCACGACGTTCTTGATCGGCAGGGTCTTGTCGGCCGGCGGCGTGTAATCACGGCGCACGGCGGCAATATCGGCATCGACCAGTTTGTCGTCCGGCATCAGCAGCATGTCGCGCACGACTTTCTGCGCTTGCTCCTGCGGTAACGTCGCTTTCCAGATATTGTCGCGATCTTCGCCCATACGGGACTTGGCGGCCTCGATCAGCGACAGCGTGGCGTTGAGGCCGAGCTGGTTGGCGAAGTTGGAGTCGGTGGTGTAGACGTCACCCCAACGCATCGGCGGGCCTTGGCGCAGGGTGCCACGAGCGGCGACCACGCAAATCAGCAGGCAGACCACGAACACCGCCAGACGGGTGTACCACGGCGCGACCTGACGGCTGCTGACGCTGCCACCGCTGAAAGGGCCGCGCGGCCGGGTGGCACGGTCAGCGCCTTTGAACGCCAGAGTCAGAATGACGGTGCCGATGACCCACGCCAGCAGGTAGCGCACCACCGGGAAACCGTACCAGAGCATGCTCATCACGGTTTTCGGGTCTTCTTTCACGTACTGGAACACCAGGCCGTTGAGGCGCTGGTGGAACTCGCGGTAGAAGTCCATCTCCATCAGGCCGAGGAACAGCGCGATGCTTGAGGCGATGGTCAGCCACAAGCGGAAGAAACCGCGTGCGGCCATGGCGCGGGCACTGAACAGTGCCAGCACCAGCGGAATGCAGACGTAAACCACAAGGCGCAGGTCGAAACGCAGGCCGTTGACGAAGGCTTCGAGGAAGGTCGAAGCCGGGGTGTCGAGGATCATCTCGCGGTTGTAGACCAGCAGCGCGAGGCGCAGCACGGAAAACATCACCATCATGACCAGTGCACACAGCAGCGTGTAGGCCAGATGCGATTTGACGGTCGGTTGCAGCAGGCGAGCAGAAGATCGCTGCTGATTCAGGGCGTCCGGGTTTGCCATGTCGTTTTAGGACCCATTGGAAGTTGAAGTTGCAAAAATACAGCGGCGCCATGCCCTCTATTGGTCATTCCAGACCCCGGGGCTTGCGCAGTGCGCAAATGTTGCACGATCACCCGCACCATTGCCATTGATTACTGCCCCGCCGCCAGACACTTTCATTTATGGCAGCTGGCAAACAGCGCGGGCGAATTGTCGGGAACACTTTGTGAAAATTTCGTGCAACGCATATCTGGAAACACAATATAGATACAAAACAAAACGCCCCGACATGACCGGGGCGTTTCGCTAAATGCGGGTCGATTACTTCTCGGCGCGCTCTTTTAAGGCTTTAAGGGTGTTGAACGGCGCATCGACGACAAACTTGTTGGCAACCATTGCCGGCACGCTGCCGCCTGGTTCGGTGTGCACTTGATAAGTGACCTCAACCTGGTCGCCCTTCGGTACGAACTTCCAGAAGCCTTTGACCTGCTGCACACGGACAAAGCCTTTTTCTTCAGGAACGTACGTCGGCAGACCTTTGAGGTTGCGGGTCAGGCTGCCGTCGGCGCCTTCGACGGTGGTGACTTCGATCACCGAGTCACGCGGAGTTACCGGCCAAGGAGTATTGAACTGGCTATAGGTCCAGCTCTTGTCGCCTTCGTGCTTGAGCAGTTTCTGGGTCTTGCACTCGTGAATCCAGGCGCAGGCGCCAGCGACGTCTTCCTGCAGTGCGCGCAGTTTGGCGACGGTGGTTTTCATCAGCGCAACGCCTTGGTACGACTTGTAGTCCGAACCCGGCACTTCACTGAGGGACACCTTGATGCCGTCCTCGTTCTTGGCGACCTTCCAGTCCTCAGCCTGAGCAACGGAGGTGGCCAGCACAGCGGTCAAACCACACAACACAGCGATACGATGCAGCGAACCCATAGTCTTTTTCCTTATTGTTGAAGTTCCGTTCGTTTGACACATCACGCCGCCGTCATCTGCTCCCACCAGCCGATCAGCCTGATCGCTTCTTCCGAGCTGCTGCCACAGACTTCGACATCCGCCGCGAAGCCGGAACAAACTGCCGGGCGCTCCGGGCGGCCGAAAATGCTGCACAGGTTTTCGACCGAGAGTTGCACGCAACGTTCGCCGGCAGGTTTGCCATCAGGCATGCCGGGAATCGGCGAACTGATGGACGGGGCAATGCAGCAAGCGCCACAGCCTTCACGGCATTTCATGACGAACAATTCCTCGCGACGGGCGATGTGTGAAAGGGACGCGGAACAGAGTAACCGCTAAAACGGCTGTTTCAAATTCCCTGAACCGGGGTTTTTAGCGATAACTGAATGTGACTGACCAGTCTCCGACAAAGCGTCTGCTCTGCGGGTCACGGAGGGTCTGGATTTACTGTTTGAATTCGAAATCCAGCGCGGCACCTTCGACTTCGCGGCGCTCTTCATTGCGCAGTTGCAACTGCATTTCGTTGCTGAGCAAGCGGCCGTTGAGCTGGAATCCGTTGTTTTTCTCACCAAACATTTGCGGCAGGATTGGCTCGCGCTTGGGCAATTCAACCGTGCCCTGGGGCTTCAATTCCTCGACCATGTCCTTGGGCAGGCTCAAATCGAGTTTGGCTGACGGCAACTTGGTTTTTACCACTTCACTGGCAGGTTTCGATTTGGAGGCGACCGGCTTGCGTTTCTTGATGACTTTTTGCTGGGCTTTCTTTGCGGAAACTGCTTTTTTGGCGACGGGCGTTGTTTTACTGGCGGGTGTTTTTTTCACCGCCGAGCTCGAAGCCGGTTTTTCCTGCGCAGCCGCCATGACATCAGGCGCATGACCGATCATCAGCAAACCCAACAAAACCCAAGCGGCAGGAAAAATCGCTTTCATGGACCCAACGACACTAACGGCAGAGGGCCATATGCTCGCTTGTTGAACGCCACAAGACAAGCATCACCCACCGCCCGTTCAGAATCCGCCAGCGGTTTCCTGACACAGTTGAGTTGCCAGCAAACCGAGAGTCATCAATGCCCGCTCCGCCTCGCGGTTCCACGGAATCCCGCAGTTCAGGCGGATACAGTGGTTGAACTGCTCGGTATTACTGAAGATCAGCCCCGGCGCAATGCTGATGCCCTGCTGCAACGCACGCACATGCAATTCTTGTGTATTGACCCTGCCCGGCAGACTCACCCAAAGGATGAAACCGCCCGTGGGCCGGCTCATCTGCGTGCCTTCGGGGAAGTACTGCTGCACCGCCAACTGGAAGGCGCTGAGGTTTTTCCGGTATTCCTGACGGATGTACCGTAAATGCCGGTCATAACCGCCGTTTTCCAGATAAGCGGCAATCGCCATTTGCGTCACACTGCACGCCGAATGCGTACTGAAGGTCTGCAAGCGCTGGATTTCCTGCTGGTACTTGCCGGCGATCATCCAGCCGATGCGCACACCGGGTGACAACGTCTTGGAGAAACTCGAGCAATAGATCACTCGGTCGAGACGGTCATAAGCCTTGAGCGCCTTGGTGCGACCTTGCTCGAACATCAACTCGCCATAAATATCGTCTTCGACGATCTGGATATCGAAGTCCGATGCCAACCGCAGCAGTTGTTTCTGCCGCTCTTCGGGCATGGTGCCACCCAGTGGATTGCTCAGGCGCGTGGTCAGCACCAGCGCCTTGATCGACCATTGGTTGGCGGCCAGTTGCAAGGCTTCGAGGCTCATGCCGGTGGCCGGATCACTGGGAATCTCGATGACTTTCAAGCCGAGCAGGTCCGCCAGTTGCAGCAGACCGTAATAGGTCGGCGACTCGGCGGCGATCAGATCGCCCGGCCGGGTCAGCACACGCAACGACATCTGCAGGGCATCGACGCAACCGTGGGTGATCACCACTTCTGACGGGTCGACCACCACACCGGCATCGCGCATGCGGATCGCCACTTGCCGGCGCAGCGGTTCAAAACCGGGGCTGAACATGTAGCTGAAGGCGCGCGGGCTATGGAAACGGGTGACCTTGGCCAGTTGCTGATGCAGTGCGCGCACCGGCAAGTAATCGACACTTGGCACGGCGGCACCGAGCGGGAACACGCCTTCACGGCGCGATTCGACCAGAACCTGTTGAATGATGCTGCTGCGTGTGACCAGACCGGGACGCTCAACCCGCGCGATGTCCGGTGTCGGTGCCGTCAGCGCAGGTGTCTGGTGGACGTAATATCCGGACTGCGGACGCGCCCGGATCAAGCCCTGATCTTCGAGATTGGCGTAAGCCTGCAACACCGTCGCATGGCTGACGTTGAGCTGAGAACTCATCTTGCGCACCGAAGGCACGCGCTCCCCCGGTTGATAGACACCACGGCGGATGTCTTCGGCCAGTTGCTGAGCAATACGTTGGTAGAGCAAGAGATTGGTCATGACGCAGCACTCGATTTCACGGGCATTTTATTCTTGTGTGAAACAATACCGGAACAGTTTAGAAGTGTACTGGGACAGTTGCCACATTACTCGACCATACAGTCCGGTGTCTGCCCCCAACTGTACGGATTTGCGAGCCATTCGACAGACGTAAAAAAGCCCGGCACTGCATGACAGCCCGGGCTTTCCAGAGACGCAACCCTTAACGGGCAGCGCCGAGCTGGCCTTTTTCGTCGGAGAAGACGATTTCCACCCGACGGTTCTGTGCCCGCCCACGCTCGGATGCGTTGGCGTCCACCGGGTATTCGTCGCCGTAGCCTTCGACTTGAATGCGCTTGTCCTCGATGCCCAAATCCATCAGCACATCTGCCACCGATTGAGCGCGGTCGCGAGACAGTTTGAGGTTTTCCTGCTTGCCGCCGGTGCTATCGGTGTAACCCTCGATACGCACCACGCGTTTCGGGTTCAGTTGCAGGAACTGCACAATTTTCAGCACCACGCGGTTGGCCGAGTTTTTCAGCTCTGCTTCACCGGTGTCGAACAGCACATCGCCGAGGGTCATCACCAGACCACGGTCGGTCTGCGTGGTGGCCAAAGCAACAATCTGTTCTTCGAGCCATTTGCCCTGCTGCTGCACGCTCAGCAGTTTTGATTCACGCAGGGCCAGTTGCAGACGCTGGCGCTCCAGCTCCAGCTTCGCCGCGCGTTCTTCGTTGAGCACCTGATTGGTGTGCTCGCGGGCGATTTCACTGTAGCGCTGGCTCAGGTAGGCGTAATGCACCACGTCTGATCCGCTGCCCCAGTAGGTCGACAAACGATCGGCGCGAGCCAGGGACTCACCGGCGCGAATCACGTCTTTCGGCGCGATGCGCAGCACGTTGGAGTCTTCCTTGACTTTCTGGAAGTCGGCGCCGGCTTCTTGCAGTGCGGATTCGCTGTGTTGACCGGCGCAGCCGTACAGGCTGGCGCAACCGGCGAGGATCAGAGCACCGAAGGCTTTGGACTTGAGGCTCATTGGGCATCTCCCAGTTGCTTGCGCAGACGGACGATGCGGCTGTTGAGCACATTCACCTGTTCCTCACTTTTTTGTGTCAGCACCTTGGCTTCGGCGAGACGCGCATCCAGCTCAGCCTGTTCTGAACGCATGCGTGCGTTGCGATAGGACTCGTCGGCCATGTTGCCTTTGGCGCGGTTGTACTTGGTTTCGGCCAGTTTCATTTCCGGCACTTCGTCGGCGGTGGCGCCAACGGCCTTGGCCTGGGTGATGGCTTGTTCGGTCAGGCGCATTTGTTCGTTGGGTGCCGGATCGGTTGCGCAACCGGCCAGAGCCAGAACGGCCACAGCCGCGAAAAGAGGTCGAATACTCACTAAGAATCCCTACTGTTTTGGGGCACTGACAGGTTGTTGCGGCTGTTGCTGCTGCGCCTTCCAGCGCTCGATGTTGCGTTGCAGCGCGGCTTCCGTCAGTCCGGACGCGGGCAATTCTGTCATCTTTTTGGCCAACTGTCCGCGCAACCACGGATCGTTGCACGCCGAGTTGTGCGAAACCGCGAGGTACAGCCCCGGGCGGTCGATGGGTTGCTCGAACGCCAGCAAGTCATTGGTCATGCCCAATGCCTGCGCGGCGGCCATGCCCGAGTAACGGCCGGCGAGTACATATTCCACTTCGCCCAAGAGCAGTTTCTGAAAGGCCTGAGTGAGGTTGGCTGTCCGGGTCAGGGTCAGATTCTGCTCGGCGAAAGTGCCGAATGCCTGGGTGATTCGAGACTTTTCCGACAGCGCACCCGCGTGGCCGTGCAGGTCTTTGGCTTCGCTGTAGACCAGGGTCGAGCCTTTGCGCGTCCACACCAGATAGTCGTTTTCCAGCAACGGAGGATGAATGTAGTCGAGGGTTTCCAGCTCGGTGAGGGTCAGCGGCGCGTCGGCCAGCATGTCCATGCGCCCGCTGCGCACTTCGTCGAGGGCTTGCGAGCGTTTGCCAGCGTAGAGCAACTCGACTTTGATGCCGAGATCCTTGGCGACTTGTTGCAACAAATCGGCACTGGCGCCAATCAACTGTTTGGGATTTTGCGGGTCCTGCCACAGATACGGCGGCGCATCCGGGCTGCCGGTAACGACGAGGCGCTCGCACTTGCCAGCGGCCATGGCCAAACCGGGTAACAGGGCCAATCCCAACAACCATCCGCAGCGCAGATCCATGGCGAAACGCTCCCAATCAAATCCGAGACAAAAAAAAGCCCGACCAACAGGCCGGGCTCTTTATAAGTGAAGCCGCTGGATTAGACCAGCTTCTCCAGCTCAGGGACGGCTTCGAACAGATCCGCCACGAGACCGTAATCGGCCACCTGGAAGATCGGCGCTTCTTCGTCCTTGTTGATCGCAACGATCACTTTGGAGTCTTTCATGCCGGCCAAATGCTGGATCGCGCCGGAGATACCGACGGCGATGTACAGCTGTGGCGCAACGATCTTGCCGGTCTGACCGACCTGCATATCGTTCGGTACGAAACCTGCGTCGACCGCGGCGCGCGAAGCACCGACGGCAGCGCCCAGCTTGTCGGCCAGGGCGTACAGGTGTTTGAAGTTGTCGCCGTTCTGCATGCCGCGGCCGCCGGAAACGACGATCTTGGCAGCGGTCAGTTCTGGACGGTCGGACTTGGCCAGTTCTTCGCCAACGAAGCTCGAAGTGCCCGCGTCGTGTGCAGCGCCGACGGCTTCAACAGCCGCCGAACCACCTTCAGCAGCAACCGGGTCGAAACCGGTGGCACGTACGGTGATCACTTTGATCGCAGCGGTCGATTGCACGGTAGCGATGGCGTTACCGGCATAGATCGGGCGCTTGAAGGTGTCAGCGCTTTCGACCGAGATGATCTCGGAGATCTGGTCAACGTCCAGCTGCGCAGCAACGCGCGGCAGGATGTTTTTGCCGTTGGAGGTAGCGGCAGCCAGGATGTGGCTATAGCCAGCGCCCAGCTCGGCTACCAACGGAGCAACGTTTTCCGGCAACTGATGCGCGTAAGCCGCGTTGTCAGCATTCAGGACTTTGCTCACGCCAGCGATTTTCGCAGCGGCTTCCGCCACGGCGCCAGCGCCCTGACCTGCAACCAGAACGTGGATGTCGCCGCCGATTTTGGCAGCAGCGGCCACGGTGTTCAGTGTGGCCGGGGCCAGCACTTTGTTGTCGTGTTCAGCAATAACCAAGATAGTCATTTAGATTACCTTCGCTTCGTTCTTGAGTTTTTCAACCAGTTCAGCCACGGACTTGACCTTGATGCCTGCGCTGCGTGCAGCCGGCGCTTCGACTTTCAGGGTCTTGTTGGTGGAGGCGGTGGAAACGCCCAAAGCGTCCGGAGTCAGCACTTCGAGAGGCTTCTTCTTGGCTTTCATGATGTTTGGCAGAGACGCGTAGCGCGGCTCGTTCAAACGCAGGTCGGTGGTGACGATCGCTGGCAGTTTCAGCGAAACAGTCTGCGAGCCGCCGTCGATTTCGCGAGTTACGGCAACGCTGTCGCCGGAAACTTCGACTTTCGAAGCGAACGTGCCCTGACCGTAGCCGCTCAGTGCAGCAAGCATCTGGCCGGTCTGGTTGTTGTCGCTGTCGATGGCCTGCTTGCCAAGGATTACCAGTTGAGGCTGTTCCTTGTCGACCACAGCCTTGAGCAGCTTGGCCACGGCGAGCGAGGTCAGATCTTCAGCGGATTCGACGAGGATGGCACGGTCGGCACCCAGAGCCAGTGCGGTACGCAGCTGCTCCTGAGCGGTGGTCGGGCCGATGGAGACGACGACGATTTCAGTCGCAACACCTTTCTCTTTCAGGCGTACGGCTTCTTCCACTGCGATTTCGCAGAACGGGTTCATCGACATCTTGACGTTGGCGAGATCGACGCCGGAATTGTCCGCCTTGACGCGAACCTTGACGTTGTAATCCACAACGCGTTTGACAGCTACAAGAACCTTCATGGATTCCTCGTTACTCTCCGGTGAAAAGAAAGTCGCCTAGGCGAACCTGGCGGTTGATGCTCATCAGGCTAAAAGGGCACCTCTAAAAACGCCGACCGGGGTGCGATGTGATTCCACAATGTGAAGGGGGTGCGACCGTTCGTCAGTGGTGACCGACAAGTCATTGATCCTCACGCTGTGTAAACTGCGCGCCAGACTGCGCTGCGCAGCACTCTCAACCACCTGTGCCCTGTCTTTAGACGTGCTCTTGAAACCGCCAGTCTGCCTACGACGAGCGCAAAACCGCCCGTATCTTGACCGGAACGCCTATTCCGGTCAATACAGCAAAATGACCATTCATAAGCCGCGCTTCTTTGATTTCTCTGGGCTGGAGCCGATTCAAACAAACGTTTGTATTGGACGCTCGGAGTGGTGTAGATATAATGCGCCGCCTAGAGAGAAAGGTCTGTTCTCCAATATTCCCCTTGACGTTAACGTAAAGGAATAGCGGATGCGACATCAAACCTCCAAATTAGAAAAAAAACTGTTGAGCCTTGAGTAGGAGATAGCCTGTGGAACGCGAATACATGGAATTCGACGTGGTCATCGTCGGTGCCGGCCCCGCTGGCCTGTCCGCCGCCTGCCGTCTGAAGCAGAAGGCCGCCGAAGCCGGTAAGGAAATCAGCGTCTGCGTGGTCGAAAAAGGCTCCGAAGTCGGCGCACACATCCTCTCCGGTGCCGTGTTCGAACCACGCGCTCTGAACGAATTGTTCCCGGACTGGAAAGAACTCGGCGCGCCGCTGAACACCCCGGTTACCCGCGACGATATTTTCGTGCTGAAAAACGCCGACAGCGCGCAGAAGATTCCTGACCTCTTTGTGCCCAAGACCATGCACAACGAAGGCAACTACATCATCTCCCTCGGCAACCTGTGCCGCTGGCTGGCCCAGCAGGCGGAAAACCTCGGCGTAGAAATCTACCCGGGCTTCGCCGCTCAGGAAGCGCTGATCGACGAGCAAGGCGTGGTGCGCGGGATCATCACCGGTGATCTGGGCGTCGACCGCGAAGGCAACCCTAAGGAAGGCCTATACACCCCAGGCATGGAACTGCGTGGCAAGTACACGCTGTTCGCCGAAGGTTGCCGTGGCCACATCGGCAAGCAACTGATCAAGCGCTACAATCTCGACAGCGATGCCGACGCCCAGCATTACGGCATCGGCCTGAAAGAAATCTGGGAAATCGACCCGGCCAAGCATCAGCCAGGCCTAGTGGTGCACACCGCCGGTTGGCCGCTGGACATCATGGGCACCGAGAACACCGGCGGCTCGTTCCTCTATCACCTGGAAAACAACCAGGTGGTGGTCGGTCTGATCGTCGATCTGTCCTATAGCAACACCTACCTGTCGCCGTTCGACGAGTTCCAGCGCCTCAAGCATCACCCGGTGCTGGCCCAGTACCTGGAAGGCGGCAAGCGCATCAGCTACGGCGCTCGCGCCATCTGCAAGGGTGGCCTGAACTCGCTGCCGAAAATGGTCTTCAAGGGCGGCGCGTTGATCGGTTGCGACCTCGGCACCCTGAACTTCGCCAAGATCAAAGGCAGCCACACCGCGATGAAGTCCGGCATGCTCGCCGCTGAATCGGTGGCTGACGCGTTGTTCGCGGAAAAGGACGGCACTGAAGAACTGACCACTTATGTGGATGCGTTCAAGAAGAGCTGGCTCTACGACGAACTGTTCGCCAGCCGCAACTTCGGCCCGGCGATCCACAAGTTCGGCGCCATCGTTGGCGGCGGTTTCAACTGGCTGGACCAGAACATCTTCGGCGGCAAACTGCCGTTCACCCTGCACGACACCAAGCCGGATTACGCTTGCCTCAAGCTCGCCGCGGACTGCAAGAAGATCGACTATCCGAAGCCGGACGGCAAACTCAGCTTCGACAAGCTCAGCTCGGTGTTCATCTCCGGTACCAACCACGAAGAAGAGCAGCCTTGCCACCTGAAGCTGACCGACCCGAGCATCCCGATCAGCAAGAACCTGCCGCTGTATGACGAGCCGGCGCAGCGTTACTGCCCGGCCGGCGTATACGAAGTGATCACCAAGGAAGACGGCGAGAAGCGCTTCCAGATCAATGCGCAGAACTGCGTGCACTGCAAGACCTGTGACATCAAGGACCCTTCGCAGAACATCACCTGGGTTACGCCGGAAGGCGCTGGCGGCCCGACTTATCCGAATATGTAAGTCGAACCGCTGAACATCAAGGCTCCCGAGTTGGGGGCCTTTTTGTTGCCCAAAATTCCTCTGACACCACAAAACAACTGTGGGAGCGAGCCTGCTCGCGAAAGCGGTGCGTCATATAAAGTCGAGGTCGACTGATACACCGCCTTCGCGAGCAGGCTCGCTCCCACAGGGGATTTTTGTCGGCTCAGGCAGCGCGTTCATCACCCGGGCTTCGCTCGAAATAGCGCTTATATTCGCGGCTGAACTGCGACGTGCTCTGATACCCCACCCGATGCGCCACCTGCGCCACACCCAGCCCTTCCGCCACCAGCAACGTCTGCGCCTTCAACAAGCGCAAACGCTTCAGATACTGCACCGGCGACAACAACGTGCTGCGTTTGAAATGTTCATGAAAGGTCGACACGCTCATGTTCGCGCAACCGGCCAATGTTTCAACGTTCAACGGCTCGGTGTAATGCGCATGCAGATGACTGATCGACGCCGCCACCCGCGCGAACTGCCCCTGCTGCTCGACCAACGCGCGCAACACATCGGCCTGCGGCCCGCGCAACGCGACAAACAACAACTCCCGAACCCGCGCCGGCCCGAGAATCTGACATTCCAGCGGATCGTGCAGGCAACTGAGCAAACGCTCGACGCAGCCGCGCATGTCATCGTCGAGCACCACCGACGTCATCGATTCCGGGGTCTGCGCCGGGATATGCCGACCCGGCGCAAGGCCCATGGCCAACACCAACTCACCGAGCAACACCCGATCAATCGCCACCGACACCCCGAGCAACGGCGCATCCGGCAAGGCAAACGTCTCGCACTCGAACGGCACCGGCAGCGCCTGAATCAGGTAATGCCCGGCGCCGTACTCCATTGTCCGCGGCCCGAGGAACGCCAGTTTGCTGCCCTGGGCGATGATCATCAGGCTCGGCTCATAAATGTGCGGGCCACGGGCGACGTCGCAACTGGCGCGCAACACCTGCACACCGGGCAACCCGGTCTGCGAATAACCATCGCGCAGCGCCAGCGGTTCGATCAACGAAACCAGCCGGGCATTGGCATCAAGATGACGGGTTAATTGCATCAAAACTCTTCACTGAAAAGGTGGCGGAAAAAGGGATAAAAGCATCATCGCAGATCCTTTTGCCAATACGACCGATCAAACCCGCATGCCGGAGGATTAGGCATGAGACCCGGAGGAATCGTCATGGCCGACCGGTCAGTCGGCGCCCAGAATGCGCCGCCTCACTTGTTCCTGCTTTTGCGAGGTTTCACATGTACACCGCCATCGGTTATGCCGCCCAATCGGCCACCACTCCCCTCGCCCCGATGAAGTTCGAACGCCGCAGCCCGCGCGCCGACGACGTCGCGATCGAGATCCTCTACTGCGGCGTTTGCCACTCCGATATCCACCAGGCGCGCAACGAATGGGGTATCGCCGTTTACCCGTTGATGCCCGGCCACGAGATCGTCGGAAAAGTCACCGCGATCGGTGCGAATGTTACCCAGCACAAAGTAGGCGATCTGGTCGGCGTTGGCTGCATGGTCGACTCCTGCCGCACCTGCGAAGCCTGCCAGTCGAACCTTGAGCAATACTGCCTCGAAGGCCCGACCATGACTTATGCCACCCCGGATAGGGTGGATGGCAGCAACACCATGGGCGGTTATTCCGACAGCATCGTGGTCAGCGAACACTTTGTCGTGCGCATCCCGGAAAGACTGGCACTGGCCAGCGCCGCGCCGATTCTCTGCGCCGGCATCACCACCTACTCGCCGCTCAAGCACTACGGCGTCAAGGCTGGCGACAAGGTCGGGATTCTCGGCATGGGCGGTCTGGGCCACATGGGCATCAAGTTTGCCAAAGCCATGGGCGCCGAAGTCACGCTGTTCACCCGCTCGGCGAGCAAGGCTGAAGAAGGTCGTCGTCAGGGTGCCGATCATGTGATCGTTTCCACCGACGCCGAACAGATGAAAGCCGCTGCCGGTTACTTCGACTTCCTGCTCGACACCATTCCGGTGCAGCACGATCTCAACCCGTACCTCGACACCCTGCGTTTCGACGGCGTGCACATTCTGGTCGGTCTGATCGAGCCGATCGATCCACCGGTACACGCCGGCAAACTGGTGATGAGCCGTCGCGTACTGGCCGGTTCGTTGATCGGTGGCGTCGCCGAAACCCAGGAAGTGCTGGATTTCTGCGCCGAGCACAACATCACCTGCGACATCGAAATGCTCGACATCCGCCAGATCAACGAGGCTTATGCACGCATGATCGCCGGCGAAGTGAAGTACCGTTTCGTGATCGACATGGCGACGCTCAAGGTTTAAACCTTTAAACCCAGCTCAGCCGAGAGCCGGGCTGTGACCCCTTTGATCAGGGGAATCAGCTCGGCCATTTTTTCCAGCGGCATGTACGGCACGGTGCTGGCGATACTGATCGCCGCCACAATGCCCTTGCTCGCATCCCGAATCGGCGCCGCCACGCAGCGGATCGACGGTTCGTTGTCTTCCAGATCGAACGCGTAGCCACCGGCGACGTATTCGGTCATGCGCTGCTCCAGCTGTTCCCACGACTGCTGGGGATGCTGCGGCCAGAACTGACTTTTCCCACCCGCCGGCAGACTGATGTCGTACAGACGCTGCCAATCTTTCGGCGAGTCATCGAGCATCAACGCCTTGCCGATACCGGTGCGCGCCAGCGGCATGCGATGGCCGACCCGCGAGCGCATTTCCGGGCCGTTGCGCCCCGGATTCTTCAGCAGATACAGCACTTCATCGCCTTCACGAATGCCCAAGTGCACGGTGTCGCCGGTCAGCGCCGACAACTCGTCCAGATACGGCGCGGCCAAGGTCACCAGCGGCAACTCTTCACGCGCCTGGAAACCCAGTTCGATCAGCTTCGGCCCGAGCAGGTAACCGACTTGCGGCACCACGCGCAGGTAACGTTCATCGACCAGACAACTGGCCAGACGATGGGTGGTACTGCGCGTGGTGCCGATCAGCCGGGCAATCTCCTTCAGATCACGGGCGCCACTGGCCACCGCTTGCACCACACCCAAGCCACGTAACAGCGTCTGGGTGCCGGTGGGCGCGGCGTCCTTGGTTTTTTCCGGGGCGTCTTCCTGCATATCCAGCCTTTTACCGTTGAGCGAGGGAACGGGCGGCATTATGGTCGCCCGATGCAGACCACTACAACTCGATACGCTCGACCTTGCCCACCAGCAACACGTAGGACAAAGCACCGATCAAGGCGAGCACCGCGATATAGGTGATCGCCGGCGCAAACGAATCGCCGCTGGCGAGGAAGCCAATCACGATCGGCGTGGCAATCGCCGACAGGTTGCCGATGAAGTTGAACACCCCGCCGGTCAGCCCGAGCAAACGCGCCGGCGCCAGTGTCGACACCAGGGACCAGGTGATCGAGGCCAGACCATTGCCAAAGAACGCCAACGCCAGAAAGGCGATCACCAGCGGTGTCGATTCAACAAAATTGGCGCCGATGATCGAAGTGGAAATCAGCAACCCGCCAATGATCGGCAACTTGCGCGCAAATCCAACCGTGTAGCCGCGCCGGATCAGGAAGTCGGAAAAGAACCCCGAACACAACACGCCAACGAACGCGGCGAGAAACGGCAGCGATGCCAGCAGACCGGACTTGATGAAGTCCATGCCGCGATACTTCACCAGATAAGTCGGGAACCAAGTGAGGAAAAACCACAGCGTCGAGTTCAGGCAGAACTGGCCGAGATAGATGCCCCACAACTTGCGCTTGGTCAGGACGATACCCAGATCGGTCCAGCTGAATTTGGCTTTGACCTTGGCCGTCTCCTGCTGAATATCGACCAGACCACCGCCTTCACGGATCAAATCGATTTCGGCTTCGTTGGCGCCTTTGAAATCCCGTGGCTCGCGATAGACCGCGTACCAGATCACTGCCCAAATGATGCCCACCGCGCCGGTCGCGACGAACACCATGTGCCAGCCGAATTCGTGTTGCAGCCAGGCCAGCACCGGGGTCAGGAATGCGAGACCGACGAACTGCCCGGAGGTGTAGAAACCGATGGCCGTGGCGCGTTCACGCTCGGGGAACCAAGTGGTGACCACGCGACTGTTGATTGGATACGCCGGCGCTTCCAGTGCGCCGACGGCCATGCGCAGCACGAACAATGCGATGAAGCTGGCGGCGAAACCGAGCATCACCGTGGCAATCGACCACAGCAGCAGCGCGACGCTGTACAGAATGCGCGGCGGCACACGATCAACCAGCCAGCCGCCGGGGATCTGCATGGCGGCGTAGGTCCAGCCGAATGCGGAGAAGATCAGGCCAACGTGAATCGGATCGATGCCCAACTCACTGGTCAGCGCCGGCGCGGCAATCGACAGGTTGCTGCGGTCGAGATAGTTGATGACCACGGTGATAAACAGCAACACCATGATGAAAAACCGCTTGCGGCTAGGCGTGACTAAAGACGCCTGCCCGGTGAGAGTTTGCGGTTGCATGGGGAGAGCCTCTTTTTATGTTTATTGAGGTCGGCCTGAGGCCTGATCGTTCCCACGCTCCGCGTGGGAATGCAGCCAGGGACGCTCCGCGTCCCAAAAGCGGACGCAGAGCGTCCATTGAGGCATTCCCACGCAGAGCGTGGGAACGATCACATCGGGTGTGTCAGGCAGGACTCACCACTCGGCAAAGCTGCCATCGGCATGGCGCCAGATCGGGTTGCGCCAGCGATGCCCGACTGCCGCGCGCTCGATCACGTATTCCTCGTTGATCTCGATGCCCAACCCCGGCCCGTTCGGAATCTTCACGAAACCTTTGTCGTAATCAAACACCCGTGGATCTTTCACGTAATCGAGCAAATCGTTGCTCTCGTTGTAATGGATGCCCAGGCTTTGCTCTTGGATAAACGCGTTGTAACAAACCGCGTCCAGTTGCAAACACGCCGCCAGCGCAATCGGTCCCAACGGGCAATGCAGCGCCAGCGCGACGTCGTAGGCTTCGGCCATGTTGGCGATCTTGCGGGTTTCGGTGATGCCGCCGGCGTGGGAGGCGTCCGGCTGGATGATGTCAACGTAGCCTTCGCTCAACACGCGTTTAAAGTCCCAGCGCGAGAACAGTCGCTCGCCGAGGGCAATCGGTGTGCTGGTCAACGGCGCCAGTTCTTTCAACGCTTCGTAGTTTTCGCTCAACACCGGTTCTTCGATGAACATCAGTTTGTACGGGTCGAGTTCCTTCATCAGCACCTTGGCCATCGGCTTGTGCACGCGGCCATGGAAGTCGACACCGATGCCGACGTTCGGGCCGACCGCGTCACGCACGGCGGCGACGTTGGCCAGCGCAAGGTCAACCTTTTCGAAGGTGTCGAGAAATTGCAGCTCTTCGGTGCCGTTCATTTTCACCGCCGTGAAACCACGGCTCACCGCCTCTTTCGCCGCACGCGCGGTGTCGGCCGGACGGTCGCCGCCGATCCACGAATACACACGAATCTTGTCGCGCACCTGGCCACCGAGCAGATCACTCACCGACACACCGAGGGCCTTGCCCTTGATGTCCCACAACGCCTGATCGATACCAGCCAGTGCGCTCATGTGGATCGCGCCGCCACGGTAGAAGCCGCCGCGATAGAGCACCGTCCAGATGTCTTCGATGTTGCGTGGGTCTTTGCCGATCAGGTAGTCGGACAATTCTTCGACGGCAGCGGCGACGGTGTGCGCGCGACCTTCGACCACGGGTTCGCCCCAACCGGTCACGCCTTCGTCGGTCTCGACCTTGAGGAAACACCAGCGCGGCGGGACGATGAAGGTGGTGAGTTTGGTGATTTTCATCTTTTTGTCTCTCTTATAGATGCAGCGCACGCAGCGCCAAAAAGTCTTAACGAAGCGCCTTCCACGCGGCCACGTAGGCCTTGGCATTCACCGCCACTTGTTCTGGCGTCATGCCCGGTTTGAACAGGCCGGAACCGAGACCGAAACCTTTTACGCCTGCGTCGATAAACGCCTGCATGTTGTCCGGCGTGATACCGCCGACCGGCGCCAGCACCGTCCCCGCCGGCAACACCGCAAGCCAGGCTTTGACGACCGCCGGGCCCATCTGCTCGGCCGGGAACAGCTTGAGAATGTCCGCGCCCTCCTCCAGCGCCGCGAAGGCTTCGGTCGGCGTGGCGACACCCGGCGATAAGTACAGCCCCGCCGCTTTTGCCGCACGCAACACCTTGGCATCGCTGTGCGGCATCACAATCACTTGGCCGCCAGCTTCCTTTACCAACCCGACCTGTTCCGGGGTCAACACCGTGCCGGCACCGATCAGGCAATCAGCGGGCAAGGTCTTGCGCAGGATGCGGATACTTTCGTACGGCGAAGGGGAATTGAGCGGTACTTCGATGACGCGAAATCCGGCCGCATACAGGACTTCTCCGACAGCGGCAGCTTCCTGCGGATGCAGGCCACGCAGGATCGCGATCAGACCGTTTTGCGCCAATGCTTGCTTGAGCATGTCAGGCCTCCAGTCAGGGTTAACGGGATGAGGAATCAATCAGTCCGGCAGCCAGCGCCAGTTGCCACAAACCACGCTCGGTGGCCTGCTCGGCCAGCGTCACGTTGGCGAAACCACAGGCATCGAGCGCGCGGCTGTAGCGCGCACAGAGTTGCGCGTTGCCAATCAGGATGATCGAAGGAAGATTGAGATTGTTACGGCGACGGCGTTGCGCGCCAGCCAGTGCTGCCAGTTCATGGCCGATCATCAGGCCGGACAGATAATCCGCTTGCGCCGTGGCACTGAGTTCGCCGGTCAGGCCCAGCGTTCGGGCACTGAACAAGGTCGACAGCACGCCGAGCTCGCCGTCCGCCGACTGCGCGATCTGCACACCGCGGTCAAACGCCTGAGCATCGAACGCCGCGCCTTGCTTCAGGGTCCGGCCGAGAATGCTGTGCTCACTGAGAACGGCGAACACTTCGCCGGTCATGAACGTGTCGAAATGAGTGATGCAGCCATCGACCACGTCCACCCATTTCGAGTGACTGCCCGGCAGGCCGATCAACAGATCCGCGCCCGCCTCGATCGGCAGATTCTGCAGCACGCCAAGGACCTGGGTTTCTTCGCCGCGCATCACATTCGGCAGACGCGAACGCTGAATCACACCCGGCACGATATGCACGCGGGTGCCGCGCAGACTGACAACTGTTTGTAGGGAGTTTCCGAGATTGGCGACATTCGCCGGCGTCTCGCAGTAGGCCGCTTCACGCCAGCCCTGTGCACTGCCGACCATGCCGCAGGCAATCACTGGCAGATCCGGCTGCGCATCGAGCCAGTCGCCGCACGCCTCATCGAACGCCAGTTCAAAACCATCGGCGCATTCGCGACCGTTGATGACTCGCGGAGTCTTCGGCAACTGCATGATCCCGGACGACAGCGCGCGCTGCTCCAGCACCACGCCATCGGCCGCGAGTTTGTAAGCACGTAATGAGGTCGTCCCCCAATCGAGCGCGATCAATTGCGCCAGCATCGCTTCACCTGTTTTGTTTTTGGCAGTGAGTGCGACGGACTATAGACCTCTCAGGTGCAAAATCTCAATATGTAATTTCACATCCCATATTATGGGATTAAGTCTATATCGCCAACGATCCCAGCCCCTCCTCAAACAGAAACAGCTTAAAAGTTTCAGAATGATCCGAGCCGAACACATGAGTATTCCCCTGAGCGTCGCTCAGGCCTTCCTCTTCGCGGCCATCCGGTCGCTTGATCATGTACCTGACACCCTCCTTGGGATATTGGGTGCGAATATCGAAAATGCGGAATTTTCCATTCAGAGGTGCAAAAGAGCTCAACAACCCGCTGTAGGGCATGCTGCTGCACGCTCCGCCATGAACAATAATGTCCCCGCCGTGATAGCGTTTATCTGTAATGCATATCTGTTCAAACATCAACCACGATAATGGCTGTACTTCTGGCGGTAGAATTACATATTCCGGCGCGGTAATTTCATGCTGAACTTCTTTTATGACCCGAGAGGTCGGGATATACATAATCTTTGAATAGTAAGCATTGTAGAACGTAGCAGTAGTTGTCGTCCGGCAAGGTATATAGTCCTGCGCCTTCAACATTGAAAGCAGTGTTTCCTTTCTGATGGACAAAGAACTAGTACCTTGATCAACATCCTCCTTAAATCTGACTTGCACGTTAAACTCATAACGGCGGTCACCTTCAACGGTGCGAACTTCATCAACGACACCATTAACGGTGTAACGAATGTGATGCAGAATTGAAAAATCGACATCACCATCAAGTGAACAGATCAGCCACGTACCGACCTGCGCACTTATCCCGTGCGCGTCGTACAAGTTGACCAAGTCTCTGTCGGACCTAAAGCGCAGATTGTATCGACCCGCGTCATATTCGACTGATGTAAATTCAATCCTTGGTGCTGGCACATGTAACTGCATACAAGAGGAACACAAAACAAATAAAACAACCAACACCAACCTAGCCATTACCGCTCCCAAAAACACGAACAACGCGATAACTAAAAATTGGCGTAAGACACTTACTCCAAATAACACCCAAGCGACACATACAAAATACCAGAGAAACACATATTGCAAATAACGCACACTTCAAACACAGCATCTTTTACATTCAACTCAACGATCACTCACTGCCTGAAGAATTTCCACCACCGGCACATACATCACATTGGAAAAATAAGTGTCCATCATCGTAGCACTGGCCATAAACTTGCACGGGATTTCAGTCTTGTACTGCAGAATACGTTTGATCTCTATAGGCGTTAAATCTGTCTCACTAGAGCCATTGGCATCGGATTCACTAAAAGTAAGCCGCGAAATGAAATCAAGATCTGAGCCTGCCCGATTTCGCGAAACCGAGCCATTAACAAACCACTTCATTCTGTGACCCACTTCAAAATTAAAGTCGTCCCCCAACGCACAAATAAACCTAACGCCAACCAATGACTTGTAGGGGCCAAGAATATTGATATCCGACGAAAAATAAAGATCGTACAACACCGTTTCACCCACTCTCTCAATCTTGGAAAACTCAAGATTGGCGGGCGGTTTATCCTGTTTTAGAGTACAGCCCGCAAGCATCACTCCGAGAACCAGAAAAAACACTCTTAAACCACTCATATTTCGCCTCGATAGTATTTATTCAGCGAATTTATCATGTAATGCAAGGCAGACTTGCCATCAGCCAAAACGGTAGTAAACATCACCACAGCCTTGTCGTGATTGACATCCATTATGCTGTTTACGTTAGGCCCACTTTCCAACACCCACTGTTCACCAACACCCGCAACCCAGTCGGACACATTGGATTCTGACGACTTGGCCAAGATATTTATCCACAGCCCGGCTTTGGGTCTAGGTGTATCCGGGTAAATATTAGAGATACTTCCCACCAAGGCCCCTTTGCCGACAGGATCGAGCGTCACCAACATCTTCACGGTGTATCCCAAGTCACTCAAAATAGCTGACAAATGCGCTCCATTCCAACCACCGAGACTATGCCCAACGATATAAACAGCATCATTTTTGCACAACTCCCCCAGCACATTGGCCTGTATATTTTGCTCGCCAATGACCTCGTTATATCCAAGATGATGTGACTTCACGCCCGGAGCGTAGTCGGCCTTCTTTACCGATTCATCAAAAGGCAATCTTGCATAATTGACATTATTTTCCGGTCCAAAACCATAATAACTTTCTTTATCGCCTGCTCCCCCGACAAAGAAAGCTACAGCACGCCGCCTGTACTTGAACTTTTTAACTTCCTCGTCTGTTGGACACGTTAACGCATGGGTCCCAAGGCTCTTTTTGCTGTCATCCGGCGTTGAATTATCCGCTCCCACTTCAATCACTCCGCAAACAATTCGATGGTTTCAGCAAGATGAGAGCTGACGGCATGTGTAAAGCCTGCTGCATCCGTAACGCCGTGCTCTTCGCTGCCATCTCCACGTTTGATCGTGTAGGGATGATTCGCGACAGGTTCTCCTGAGAACTCATCGACCAGTTGCATCTTGTCCGTAAAATGCACCGGCATCGGCAGCAATCCGCTAAAAGCTGCCCCGCCGCCACTCTGGCCGATAATCACCGTCCCCGAGCCACCCACCACGACATTGCCGTGGCCTCCGGTGCTGTCGAGCGTGGCCGCGTTCAAGCCGTTGATAAAAACGGTGCCGGAAACGGCCCCGGTAATCGGGCTGCCGCACGCCGACTTATCGGTCATGCGCGCAGCCGCGAGGCCGTCGAAGAAGACGTCCGGCGAGCCGGAAACAATCGGGTTGGTGCCATGCCCTGGCAGTGGGCAGGCGGTCGGGTCGGTGACGCGTGCAGCGGGTTTACCACTCAATTCAAAGCTCCTTGCTTCAGGGGTTCCGGGTGCAGCTGATGAATATCGATGTCGGTCGCGGCGAAGCGCCAGCGGTTGTCGACGGGGTCGAACAGGGCGTGGCAATGCTCACGGCTGTCGGGTGATGCGGCGGTTTGCAGGTGTCGCCAGGCTTCGTCGGTTTGCCAGGCCAGTTCGGCCGGCGTCGCATCGTCGAGTTCGTTGAGCCAAGCGTTGTAGTTGCGCAGGTGATTGCGCTCGTAAGTCGATTGCAGCAGTTCGGCCATTTGTGCGCCGAGGTCGAGATGATGCTGGGCCGTCCACTGGCCGATCTCGGAATAGACGTACCAGCCCATCGGCATCAACCCGCCGTCCTTGAGCAGCGAATGCCCGGCAGGGGCGACGAAACCGCAACAGACGTGCAGCGTCAGCCAGCCTTGATGGGCGTCGATAAACGCCGTCGGATCGAAGGTGCGCAGCGGTATCACGCGGTAATCGGCGAGCCCGGCACTGCGCTTCATCAACTCGGCATCAAGACGTGACACGAACGCACGAATGGCGCTGCCGCCCGTGCTGTTCGTCGTGCAGAGAATATCGACCGGTTGTCGCTGGGGGTTGTCGCTTGAGCCTGAGTTTTTCACTAGGCCATACAGACGCATTGACGCCCGTAGTCCGCTCATCGCCGGTCACTCGTTGACGCGGCGAAGGCTCCACAGGCGTGGAGAAATTGTGCCAGAGGCATTGCAGGTGTCGTCCGTGCGCGCGCAAAAATGGCGCGTAGAATGCCGGACTAGAGCGTTGGCGACAATCGAATTAGCACTGGATTGCCATCATTGTGGTCAGCCCTCGGCAAACTCACGCAAGACTTTGCCATCCATGCGGTAGCGCACCCACTCTTCCTGCGGTTGCGCACCGAGGGACTTGTAGAAATCGATGGCCGGGGTGTTCCAGTCCAGCACGCTCCATTCGAAGCGGCCGCAATCATTGTCGCAGGCGATCTTCGCTAAGTGGCGCAACAAGGTTTTGCCAGCACCGCCGCCGCGTTGTTCGGGAGTGATGTAGAGGTCTTCGAGGTACAGGCAGTTGCTGCCCAGCCAGGTCGAATAGCTGAAGAAGAACACCGCAAAACCAATCGGCACACCATCGCGCAGGCAGATCAGGCCGTGGGCGGTGGCGCCTTCGCCGAACAGGCTGCGTTCGATGTCGGCGACGCTGGCGATGACTTCGTGGCGGGCCTTTTCGAAATCGGCGAGTTCAGTGATGAAGGCGAGGATTTGCGGAGCATCGCTGGGGGTCGCCGGGCGGATTTCGATCGTCATGGACGGGCCTTGTCGGAAAAGGAAAGCGCCATACTAAGGCCGTGGGCGGCGCTCGTCACATGGCAAAACACACACTACCCTGCCAATGTTGCAACACTGCGTCCCTTGTGGGAGCGAGCTTGCTCGCGAAAGCGTCCTTGCAGTCACCATTTCAGTCAACTGCAAGAATGCCTTCGCGAGCAAGCTCGCTCCCACAATGGACTTGGACAATCTGACAGGACGCTTATGAACTTCGAGTTTTTTACACCCGTGGAGGCACTGGCAGCAGAGTTGCTGCCAAACGCTCTGGAACCGTCCGATGACGGCGCTCACGACCTCGCCCACCTGCAGCGGGTCTGGCACAACGTGCGTACGCTACATGTAGAAGAAGGTGGCAATCTTGAGGTATTGCTCGCCGCCGTGCTCTTGCACGATTGCGTTGCCGTCGAAAAGAATTCGCCACTGCGCGCGCAGGCATCGCGATTAGCGGCGGACAAAGCGTCGGCAGTGCTCGCGGAGATGAACTGGTCCGAAGAAAAAATCACCGCCGTGGCCCACGCCATCGAAGCCCACAGTTTCTCCGCCAACATCACACCACTTACCCTCGAAGCGAAAATCGTCCAGGACGCCGACCGCCTCGACTCACTCGGCATGCTCGGCGTCGCCCGCACGTTCTACATCGCCGGGCGCATGGGTTCGGCGCTGTACGACCCGCAGGATCCCGAAGCGAAACAGCGCGATTACGATGACACGCGTTTTTGCCTCGATCATTTCCATACCAAGCTGCTGCACCTCGCTGACGGTTTCCAGACCGTCACCGGCCAACGCCTGGCGCAGATCCGCCATCAGCGTCTGAAGGGTTTCATGGAGCAATTCAAGGAAGAGATCGGCATCGCTTGAGCAATACTCCGGCGTGCAGTGATCCTGACTTCGCCAAGCTCAGACCTAATCCGCCGGCCCGCCGTGTTAAACAGATGACACTGAATTTTTCCGGTCAAGGAACCGCGTCATGTCGCAAGCAACACCCCCGGTATCGGGCAAGCTGTTCGGCCTGTTCTGCCTCGCCAGTTATCTGTTGTCGTTGTCCTACGGTTCGACGTTTTTGCTGTCGCTGCTGATCGGTTCACGCGGTGGCAATGAGCACGATGCGGGAAGTGTGATTTCGGCGGCGATGATCAGCACGTTTGTCGCGGTGCTGGTGTCCGGGCATTTGTCGGACTGGCTCGGGGCGGCGCGTTCGATTGCACTGTTCGGGCTGTTGCTGGTGGCGGCGAGTCTGGGCTTTGCGCTGACGCCGGGGTTTGGTCATCTGTTGTTGTTTTTCGGTTTGTTGCTGGGTTTGGGCTGGGGTGTTTTTTACACCTTGGGGCCGATTATCGTCGCCAGTCTGGTGACGTCGGCGCAGCGGGCCAGATATTTCGCCTTGCTGTCCGGCAGCATGATGACCGGCATCGGCAGCGGGCCGTTGCTGGGCCGTGCGGCGAGTGCACTGGGTTTGCCGGTGACTTCGGCATTTTATCTGGCGGCGCTGGCAAGCCTGATCGGGGTGCTGCTGTTATGGCAGCTTGGCGCAAAACTGAAAAGTACCCAAGCCACGACCGCTGCAGGAATCACCTGGCAGACGACCACTCAAGTGCTCGGTTCACGCGCCCTGTTTCCGATCATCATGGTCGGTCTCGGCGGTTGCATATTCGGTGGTCTGTCGAGTTTCAGACAAGTTATGCCGCCGCCCTTTCGCTGGATTATTCGTTGTTTTTTCTCGGCTTCATGAGTGCCGCGATCAGCAGTCGAATGCTGATCGCAGGATATGTCGTCAAGCGTGATCCATTACGCGCATCGTGCCTGCTGTCGGGACTGATGCTGGGTTCGATTGTGCTGTTCGCATTCGGTGTGCACAGCGGGTTCAGTTATCTGCTGGCGGCGGTGATGCTCGGCGTCGGCTATGGCCTGACCTATTCGGTGATCAACGGCCTCGCCGCCAACGAAGCACCGGCCGGCACCACGTCGCAGGCGTTGCTGCTGTTCAGTCTTGCGTACTTCATCGGTGTATTTGGTTTCCCGCTATTGGCCGGGAAAATCATCGTTGAGCACGGCATGTCGACTTTGCTGCTTACGGTATTGGCCGTGGCATTGGCGAACTGGTTGATCACGCTGGGCCGCCTGCTCTGGCGTCGGCTCAACGTCAAAACCGCGAAGGCAATCCAGACCGTTCGTCGTTCATCAGGCACCAATCCAATCCGCGGGCAGACCAACGACAGGTAAGGATTCCAATCACTGGAGAAGCCCTATGATCTCGTCAAGGTTGACCGCTTTCGTATTCAGCGCCCTGCTCTGCCCTGCGGTTTTCGCCGCCTCCGCCACCGCTGCGGGCACCGGCCCTACCGATCCGACCCCACCCCGCGCCCCCGCCATCAACAGTGCCCCCGGCATGAATACCGATGGCTCCGGCGTCCCCCTGATCAATCAGCCTCCCGCCACCGGCACCGATCCGCGCACTCAGGGCAGTGACCCGGGTCGTCAGGGTGGCATGAACACCCCCGACGCCCCCGCCACGCCCGACAACGCGGGCCCCGGCGTCGGCTCTAAAACCACCACCGGTGGTTCCGGTTCCGAAGGTTCCGGCCAGTAGTTCGCCGACGCGAGCGTCCTATTCAATCCAATGAAGAGGTAACCATGAACGTCGATAAAAACCTGGAAAAAGAAGTCCTCACCCGTCTGTTGCACGCCCATCCGAGTGGTCTGGGAAAAGAGGTGCTGGACAATTACCGGGGCGAGAAGGTCGTGGCCAGCGCCCTCGCCGCTTTGCAGGATCGTGGACTGATTCACCACGGGCATGTGACCTGCAACGAGGCTGGCGAACATTCGCTGAACCTGCCGATCAAGCTCAGTGCGGCCGGCGTTGAAGAGGCGCGCAAGCTGGATCTGCAGTAGTCCAGGGGCCGTTCGCTGCCGAGCCGGCGAGCGGCCTGATCTGCATACAAGAGGAGAACTCCCATGCCTCGTGGAAGCAAAGAAAAATACACCGCCGAGCAGAAGCGCAAGGCCGAGCACATCGAAGACAGCTACGAGAAAAAAGGCGTGTCGAAAGATGAAGCCGAAGCACGGGCCTGGGCGACGGTGAACAAGCAATCGGGTGGCGGCGACAAGGCCGGCGGATCCGGGCGCAAAAAACCGGGGAGTGCCAAGTCTGAGGATCGCAAAGAGTCATCGCGGCGAGCCGTCGCCAGTCGCGAGGGACATTCGCGTAACAGCAAGGCTTCGAAGGATACGCAGACAGTGGATAGCCTGATGAAAGAAGCCCGGGCGAAGAAGATTCCGGGACGATCATCGATGCGCAAGCAGGAGTTGATCGAGGCGCTGCGCAAGGCCAGTTGACACATCCCCTGTAGGAGCTGCCGAAGGCTGCGATCTGTTGATCTTTAAAATCAAAAGATCGCAGCCTTCGGCAGCTCCTACAGGGGATTTATATCGATCACAAATACCCTTGTGGGAGTGAGCCTGCTCGCGAAAGCGCTCTATCAGGCGCCGATGGACTCGCGGATAAACGCATCCACTTCAGCCGCCCCCGGCGAAGTGGCCGGCCCCCAGCGCGTCACCGCCAATGCCGCTGCGGCATTCGCCCGGCGCGCCGCTTCCAGGGCAGACAACCCCTGCGCCAATCCCGCGACAAACACCCCGGCATGGGCATCACCTGCACCGTTGCTGTCCACCGCTTTCACGGCAAACCCGGGTACATGCAGACGCTCACCGCGCTGATGAATCCAGCAGCCTTGCGGCCCGTCACGCACCACCATCAGCACCTCGTCAGGCAGATGTTCAGCGAGACGGTCCAGCGCCACGCCAATGTCCTGCGCCCCGGTAAACCGCAGCGCTTCAACACTGTTGCTGGTCCACACATCGATGCGCGGCAGCAGCGCCTGCATCATCGGTGCATCCGGCGACTCGACCAGCGGGCCCGGATCGAACACCACGCTGATGGTCGCCGGCAACGCCAATGTCCAATCCAGCAACGCCTGCGCCTTGCCTTCGTGCAACAGGCTGTAGCCGCTGAGATAAACGTAATCGCCAGCCTCGGCCGCGACGCTGTTCAAATCCTCTAAAGTCACCTCACCTTCAGCGCCGATATAGGAAATGAAACTGCGCTCGGCTGACGCATCCGTCAGCGCCACACACAACCCGGTGTCGCGTTGCGCAGGCTCTCGGATGCCGATCTGAATACCTTCAACGTTCATGGCCTGGCGCGCCAGATCGCCGAACCGCCCGGTGCCATGCCGACCCAGATAAACCACCGGCAGGCCATTTCGCACCGCCGCCGCCATCACGTTGAACCCGCCGCCGGCTTCGAAGCCCGCCGACTGCGCCAGCACATCACCGCCAATCTGCGGCAGTTTATCCACGGCCATGACCAGGTCGATGATGACCTGGCCGGTGTGCAACATCTTAGGCATGAGCATTCTCGGTTTGCGCGGCGCGGCGATCTTTCGCCCCGCCGAGGACGAAGTAAATGCCACCGGCGACGACAAAGGTCACGATCCAGCCGAGGCCGTTGTGGCCCAGCCACGAGTCGGACAAGAAGCCCTTGAACCAGACGTTCTCGGCAGTGGTGCCGATGGTGGTGAAACTGAAACCGAGGATGATGGCAATCGCCCACGCTCCGAACGCGCGCCACTCGATGCCGCCGCGATACCAGTAGGCACTGCTCGGACTGACATCGAGCAGGTCTGTCGGGCTGTAATAGTGACGGTGAATCAGGTCAACGACGAAGATCCCGACCCACGCAGTGATCGGTACCGCCAGTAGGGAAATGAAGGTAATGAACGGACCGTAGAAGCTGTCGGCGATCAGCATGAAATAAATCGAGCCGGCGAAAATCGCGACGATATCGACCACCACCGCGTAGACGCGCTTGACCTTGAGGCCCAACGTCAATGTGGTCAAACCGGCGGAGTACACCGACAGGTTGTTCGACAGCAGCAGGCCACCGAATGCAGTGATCAGGTATGGCACCGCCATCCACGTTGGCAGCATGTCGCGGATCGCCACGATCGGGTCAGTCGCCGAGGCGAGATCGTTGTTGCCCACCGACAGCAAGCCGCCGAGGGTGATCAGCAACACCAGCGGAATGCCCGCACCGAACGCGGCAGACGCGACCAGACGCACAGCCTTGACGCTGCGGTGCTGGTAGCGCGACATGTCGGCGCCAGCGTTGGCCCAACCGATGCCGGTGCCGGCAGCCATGGTGCCGATACCGATGATCATCGCGCTCATCGGCGCCGGGGTGGCGTTGAATACCGCGCTCCAGTCGATAGTCGCGCAGAGGAAGCCGCCGACGAGAATGTTCAGCGCGCCGAACACGTAGGTCGCCCACTTCTGAATCACCAGCAAAGTCGCATGGCCGAGGCCGGAAACCGACAAGGTCAGCAGCACGAAAATCGCGATAAAGATCAGCGTCAGTACCGGTGCGCTTTTCGCTTCGACCGGCGAGCCGAACAGGATCGAGCACAGCGACAGCAGCACGAATGCAGCGGTGGTGGTGTTAACGGTTTCCCAACCAAGACGCGACATCAACGAGACCAGCGTCGGGCCGATATTGCCGCGCACGCCGAAGATCGCCCGCGACAGCGTCAAGCTCGGCGCGCGGCCCCGGCGACCGGCAATCGAGATGATCCCGACCACCGCAAACGAACCGGCCGCACCGATGATTGCAACGATGATCGCCTGCCAGATCGCCAGCCCGCGAAACGCCACCAGCGTGGCGCCCAATGGCAGACCGAGAATGGAAATGTTGGCGGCGAACCAGACCCAGAACAGTTGCAACGGATGTCCGTTGCACTCGGCTTCCGGCACCGGTTCGATGCCGCGGGTTTCCAGTTGCCCGGCGCTTTGCCCGGCGTTTGATGAACTCATGAAGGTGCTCCTGTTTGCCTTTTTTGTGGTTGTGGCAATGATGCAAAACGACAAGACATCCCGGCCTTCCTCGGCCTGTCTGCGCGATCCATTGCGGGTTAAATATTCAAGATTTACAGTGCGGCCTTCGCGAGCAGGCTCGCTCCCACACTGGATTTGTGGCGTTCACATAACCCCTGTGGGAGCGAGCTTGCTCGCGAAGGCGTCAGCCCAATCAGCGCAAGGCCAACAGCCCCTGCACCAACGGCTCAAGCTCCAGATGATTGACCGCTTTCACTGTGTCGATCATCGGCACCGGCCAACTCTCAAGGCCCAGGCAGGCCCCCAGCATGGCGCCAAGAATCGCCGCGATGGTATCAGTGTCACCGCCAAGACTGGCGGCCATGCACAGCGCATCGAACGCGCTCATCTCACCGACCGCGACTTGCTGCGCCAGCGCGAACGAAACCACCACCGACTCCTGCGACGCCACCGAAGTGCCGATCACGTCATAGAGCAGATCCGCCAGCAACGCCTTGTCGCTATCGACGCTGATGGTGCGCGCCCAACTGATGCGTGAAGCAATGCGCCCACCGGCGACCCAGTGACCGTGCGCTTCTGCTTGCTGAGCGATGTGCTGACCGAGGTTCAACGCCTCGCCCAGGTCCATGCCATTGATGCCGGCAGACACCACCGCCGCCACCGCCGCCGCGCTGGAAATCCCCAGCGTGGTGTTGTGGGTCACCTGGCAGGCCTGCACTACCGCTGCGATGAATCGCTGAGGGTCGGCAACATCCGCCGCGATCCCCACCGGCGTAATACGCATCGCCGCGCCGTTGGTGGTGCCGTAGCGTCCGGCTTCTTCCGGCGAGTGCCCGGCGAGGATCATTTCAATGGCGCGTTTGGTCGATGGCCCGAGCAAGTCCTGCGAGCCCTTGGCCTGCATCTCGGCTTCCCACTCGATCAAGCGTTGCGCAAGAATCGCCGGTTCGATGCGACCCTTGCCTTCGACCAGCAACTCACCGACCAGAATCGCCTGCTCGGTGTCATCAGTGATCGAGCCTTTGGGCATGTTCGCGGCGATCGGTTGCAGTGGCCCGGCGTCCTGCAGATCAGTGATCTGGCCGAAGCGGGTCTTGATGGTTTCGCGGTTCAGCGATTGCGTCGGCATGCCCAGCGCGTCGCCGAGGGCCAGGCCATAGAAAGCGCCAAGGGCACGGTTGAGCGCGGTCATTTCGATTCTCCAAATTGCAGGTGCAGACGGAAATGCACTGGGTCGAGCAGGCTTTCGACCTGCTCCATGAAACGGTTCTGGCGGTCGTAGGTGGTGCGCAGGGCTTTGAGAAAAACGGTGCCGACCGGACGCCCGAGCAGTTGGGCGTCTTCTGCATTCAGCGGTTCGGCACCGATCCATTGATCGCCGCGCTCGCCGATGTAGCCGTAAGCGGCCAGGGTGATGGTCAGGGAGTTGTCGATCAGACCGACGCGCGGCAGGCTTTCCAGGCCGCCGCTGGCCGGCATCAATGAGCGTTCGAGGGACACCAGCGTGCCATCGTTGGAACGGCGACGACGGTCGAGGGTGATGAAATTTTCCGTGCCGAAACGCGAGAGCAGATCGGGCCGGGTCACGGCTTCCAGGCGCAGCACTTCGGTGTTGATCAGCGCCCCGCTGTCGGCCAGCGCCTGCGCCCAACCGCTGCGTTGGTCGAGGGCGACACCGTCGAAGGTGACGATGGAGCCGACGCCGCTTTGCGTGGCGATGTAATTGCGCCGTTTCAGTTCGGCCAGCGCTTCGCGCAACGTGCCACGGCTGACGTTGAATTCTTGAGCCAACTGATGCTCGCCGGGCAACAGAAAGCCGTCCTCCATGAGGCCGCTTTCGATGCGCCGGACGAGTTCGTCGACCACCCGTTGTTTCTTGTCAAATCGTACCTGTCTAATCATGTACAAATTGATAACCGAAACGGGCATTGGCGAGCAAGGAAAATTTAGGGGAAGAGACAGAAGGTTGAAAGTCAAAAGCACCCTCACCCTAGCCCTCTCCCGGAGGGAGAGGGGACTGAATGGGGGATGCTCAGGAAGTACGCCGACCTGAAAGTGCTTCGCCGAATCCACAATCGACACGAAAGTGCTTTTCCGATTCCATAATCGACTAGGTCTTTCAGGTCGACGGATTACACAAGACACCTCGGTCGGCCCCCTCTCCCTCCGGGAGTGTATGTACCGGAGACATGGTGGACAGGTGTTCGGAGACATGGTGGACACATTTTAATAGACGCATTGCTCATCGCGAAGGAGATGGCCTGTGTCTTGGGAAGAGGTGTCCACCGTGCAGCTTCGTACAGAATTCGTGCTTTTGGCTCGGCAAGAAGGGGCCAATGTTCGGCAGCTTTGCCGCCGATTCAATATCAGCCCAAGCACTGCCTACAAATGGCTCAAGAGGTTTGAAACCTCAGGCGCAGGGGGATTGATCGATCAGTCTCGACGACCAAAGACATCACCCAAACGCTGCGCTGACGAGGTTGAGCAGCAGATTCTGACCGTGAGTCAGGAGTACGCGGCTTGGGGCGCTCGCAAGCTCAAGCGCGTGTTAGAAGACGAAGGCGCAGTGATGCCTTCCGTCAGTACTGTGCATGCGGTTTTACAGCGTCATTCGCGCGTTGATCCAAAGGCCGCTGAGATCAAACCGTTTATCCGGTTCGAGCATGAAGCGCCCAACGATCTTTGGCAGATGGACTTCAAGGGGCATATCAGCCTGGCTCAGGGGCGTTGCCATCCGTTGACGATATTGGACGATCATTCACGGTTTTCGCTGTGCATCGCGGCATGCATCAATGAGCAGCGCCAAACCGTTCAGGACCATCAAATCCGGACCTTTCGGCGCTTCGGCCTGCCTTTACGCATGACGATGGACAACGGTTCGCCTTGGGGTGATCAGACAGGCGTTTATACCGCATTGGAGGTCTGGCTGATGAGCCAGGGCATCAAGGTCGGCCACTCCCGACCTTATCACCCGCAAACCCAGGGAAAGCTGGAGCGCTTCCACCGCAGCCTGAAAAGGGAAGTCCTGCAAGGCCAGCTCTTCATCGATCTGGACGATGCGCAACGGGCGTTTGATATCTGGCGTGAGATTTACAACCAGAAGCGCCCACATCAAGCACTGGGCATGCAGGTTCCTGCAACTCGCTACAGCAGCAGCCCGCGGGAATATCAGGAGCAACCGACGGCGCCTGAATACGACGATGGGGATGTGGTCAGAAAGGTTCAGGTGAAAGGCGAGATCTACTGGCGCAACCGTGAATACACCGTCGGAAAGGCGTTTCACGGGAGGTCAGTGGCTATCAGGGAAACGACGGAGGACGGCATCCACGATGTCTACTGGAGTAGACATCGTATCGCCCGAATCGACTTGAACTTGCAGATCGTGACGGCAGGTAAGAAGATCTAAAACCGTCCACCATGTCTCCGAACATGTGTCCACCATGTCTCCGGTACATACAGGGAGAGGGCTGGGGTGAGGGTAGCTTTTGACTCAGCGTTGTTTGAGGCGGTCGATGACCACAGCCAACAGCAAAATCGAACCACGAATCACATACTGATAAAACGTATCAATGTTCTTCAGGTTCATCGCATTCTCGATAATCGCCAATATCAACACCCCGGCAATCACATGCCGGATCATGCCGATCCCGCCGCTCAACGACACCCCGCCCAGCACACAAGCCGAGATCACCGTCAGCTCAAACCCCTGACCAATCATCGGCTGCCCCGACGTCATCCGCGACGCCAGAATCACCCCGGCCAACGCACCAATCACGCCATGCACGGCGAAGATAATGATCTTGGTGCGATCAACGTTCACGCCCGCCAGCAACGCTGCTTCCTGGTTGCCACCGATGGCCATGGTATTGCGCCCGTAGGTGGTGTAATTCAGCAGCCAGCCAAAAAACAGAAAGCAGACGATCGTGATCAGAATCGGTACCGGCACGCCAAACAACTGGCCGTTACCGAATACGAAGAACGATTCCTGCGACACGCCAACCGCTTTGCCGTTGGCAAAAATGTACGCCAGACCGCGAACGATCTGCATGGTCGCCAACGTCGTGATCAACGCATTGACGCGCAACTTGGCAATCACAATCCCGTTGATCAACCCGACAATCAGGCCCATCACCAACGCCGCACTGACACCGAGAAACACGCTGTTGGTGTCACGCATCACCACTGCCGCAACCACGCCGGCGCAGGCAATCACCGAACCCACCGACAAGTCGAAGTGCCCCGACGCCAGGCAATACAACATCGTGCACGCCGCGATCCCGGTGGTGGAAATCGCCAGGCCGAGGCCACGCATGTTCAGCGGCGAAAGGAAGTTGTCGATCAGCAGCGTACAGGCAACGAAAATGCCCACAGCTGCCAGTAGCATGACCCAGTCATCAAGGAAGCGGCGCATGTCCAGCGGTTTGCGCTCTTTGGGCAGGGTTTCGTTTTGGGTTGTCATCATAGTCACCTCTCAGTTCGCCACGCCGTCAGCGCGGTGGCGCGGTAAAGCCAGTTGCAGCAGGTTGGATTCATTGGCCTGGTCACGGCTGATTTCGCCGCGCAGGGCGCCTTCGCAGAGCACCAGAATGCGGTCGGAAATGCCCATCACTTCCATCAGATCGCTGGACACCACGATCACCGAAATGCCCTCGGCAGCGAGGTTATGGATGATCTGGTAGATCTCCGCCTTGGCGCCGATGTCGATGCCACGCGTCGGTTCGTCGAGCAGCAGCACTTTCATCGGCATCGACAGCCAGCGACCGAGAATGGCCTTCTGCTGATTGCCGCCGGAAAGGAATTTGATCTGCTGACCGGCGTGCGGGGTTTTCACTTTCAGCGCTTTGATCTGTTTGTCGGCGTTGCCCTTTTCCCACAGACCGCGAATCAGGCAGCCAAGACCCGAATGGGCGCCACGTGCACTGATGTTGATGTTCTCGGCGACGCTGGCCAGCGGGATGATGCCTTCCTTCTTGCGATCCTCCGGACACAGCAAAATGCCCGCCGCAATCGCGTCGCGCGGTGAGCGCAGTTTCAATTCATGACCGCGCAATTCGAGGCGCCCGGCCGTGTTGCGTTCCAGCCCGCTGAGCAAACGAAACAGTTCGGTGCGCCCTGCCCCGACCAGTCCGAACAGGCCAAGAATTTCGCCTTTGTGCGCCTCGAAACTGATCGGCTCACGCAGGCCCGGACCGAGCAAGCCGGCGACCTTCAGCGCCACCGCGCCGCGTGGACGATGGCGATAATCGTAGATGTCCTGAATGTCGCGACCGACCATGCAGGTCACCAGTTGATCGTGGGTCAACTGGCTCATGTCATCGAAGGTGCGCACGTAGCGGCCGTCCTTGAACACTGTCACCGCGTCGCAGATGCGGAACACTTCTTCCATGCGATGGGAGACGTAGAGCACGACTTTGCCCTCGTCGCGCAGGCGGCCGATGATCGCCATCAAGCGGTCGATTTCACGGGCCGAAAGACTGCTGGTCGGTTCGTCGAAGGCGATCACATGGGCGCCGCGCGATAACGCTTTAGCAATTTCCACCAATTGTCGCTGGCCGAGGGACAAACGTCCGACCTTGGTCTGCGGATCGATTTCATCAGCCAGGCCTTTGAGGCAATTCAACGCTTGCTGACGCAGGGCACCGCGATTTATCAAACCGAAACTGGCCGGTAGATGGCCGAGAAACAGGTTTTCGGCGACGGTCATTTCCGGCACCAGATGCAGCTCTTGGTGAATCACCGCGACGCCGCTGCCGATGCTGTCGGCGGTCGACTTGAACGCCATGGTCTGCTCGCCGATCTGCAACTCGCCGCTGCTCGGGATGTAGGCGCCGCCGAGGATTTTCAGCAGGGTCGATTTGCCGGCGCCGTTCTCGCCCATCAAGGCATGAACCTGGCCGGGATGCGCGACGAAGCTGATCGCGTCCAGCGCTTTCACGCCGGGAAAGGTTTTGCCGATGCCGTTGAAACGCAGGCTGCCAACGGCGCTATGTTCGTGTGTCTGTACTTGCGCGTGCATAAAGCCACCTCTTCACACCGAAAAACGGCCCGGCTGCCCGGGCCGTCGCTGCATCAGTTCCACAAGCCGATTTTTTCCAGCTCTTGCTTGAAGTTTTCGCGGGTGATCAGGGTGACGTCGTCCATCGCGGTGTACTTCGGCGGTTCTTTGCCTGTGGTCACCCACTCGAACATCATCTCGGCGGTTTTGTAGCCTTCGATATGCGGGCTTGGCAGCATTGAGCCGAAGAAGCCGCTGTTAGGCTTTTTCAGTTCGCCGATGGCGTCGGTACCGTTGATACCAATGCCGATCACGTTGGCGGCGGCGAAACCGGCCGCTTCAGTGGCGCGCACGCCGCCGAGCACGGTGTTGTCGTTCATGCCGCCGATGATCAGGTTTTTCGCAGCGCTCGGTAGTTTCACCAGCGCCGAGTTGGTCGCGTCCATGCTGCCCGGTACGTCGAGGGTTTTCAGTGCGGCGAACAGAATGTGGTCTTTCGGCATACCGGCATCTTCGAGGGACTTCACCGAGCCGTCGGTGCGCTTCTTGCCGGTGTCGAGTTCGTTGTAGGTGTTGACCACCGCGTAGGTGTCTTTCCAGTCCCAGTTACGCTTTTTCGCTTCGGCGACCATGGCGTTGCCCTGCTTCTGGCCGACTTCGAACGCGGCCATGCCGAGGTACGGCACGTCTTCCATGAACTTGCCGTTGGCGTCGACGAAACGGTCGTCGACGGCAATCACTTTCAGGTCATTGAGTTTGGCTTTGGCCATGATCGCCGGGCCGAGCGAGACGTCCGGCGGGCAAATGACGAAGCCCTTGGCACCGTTGGCGGCAAGACTGTCGATCGCCGACAGGGTTTTCTCACCGTCCGGCACAGCGATCTTGATCAGTTCGAAGCCCTTGTCCTTGGCGGCTTTCTCGGCGAAAGCCCACTCAGTCTGGAACCACGGCTCTTCAGCCTGCTTGACCAGAAAACCGATTTTCACGGTGTCGGCAGCGAGCAGCGCACTGCTCAGGCTGAACGCGGTGACCGCCAGGGCGGTACTGCACAGGGTACGAATCCCGAAACGACGTTTCATAAGCTGACTCCTTGTTATTTTTTTTGAGCAATGTTTGAAAAGCGTTAAAGCGTGTTCCTGCAAAATCTTCTGAAAATAGTCATATCGTATGATGATTGGATTGCAAACGGTTTTATCCGTGTGAAAGCCACTGCGCTCAGTCGTGGTACATCACCGAGCGACCACCATCGATGGTGATGCATGACGCGTTGATGAACGGCGCCTCATCGCTGGCCAGAAATACAGCGGTCATTGCTACTTCAAGCGGCTGACCGATGCGTTTCGGCGGGTGCAGATCGAAGGCGCGCTGACGCTCGGCGTGCGGGTCGGCGAAACCGTTCCAGTAATCGACGTTCAGTTGCGTTTCGATGTAGCCGGGTGCGATGGCGTTCACGCGAATGCCCTTCGCGGCGTATTCGATGCCGAGCGCGCGGGTCAGGCCGAGCAAACCGTGCTTGGCCACCGGATACGGGAAGCAGCCGGGAATAATGTGGCTGGAGTGGGTCGAGGCAATGTTGATGATGCTGCCAACGCCCTGCTCGATCATCTGCGGCAACACCGCTTTGCAGCCGAACCAGGCGCCGTCCAGATCGATGGCGAAGCAGCGATGCCAGTCTTCTTCGGTCATTTCCAATGGATCGCGGAACACGTTGACCCCGGCGCAGTTGACCAGCACGTCGATGCGCCCGTGCAGTTCAACAGCGCGTTTGGCCATGGCATGCAGATCCTGCTGACGCGAAACGTCAGCCTTCAGCGCCTGCACATCAAAGCCCTGCCCACGCCAATGGGCGGCGACTTGCTCGACTTTCTCGGCCTGGATATCGCTGATCAACAGTTTTGCTTGCTGCGAGGCGAAAGCGGCGACGATGGCTTCGCCGATGCCTTGCGCGGCGCCGGTCAGCAGCACGACCTTGTTGTTCAGGCGCTCACCCTTCGGCGGCGCGGGCACCGGCGGCAGGGAAAGAGGCTCAGCCATGGATCAGGACTCCTGTTTCGCGAGCACAAAAAAACCGGGCATCTGCCGATGTCCGGTCTGGAAGGCGGTTGGAACGAAACAGGCAGGCACGGCCGACAGCTTGGGGCCGTTGCGAGACGCGGACTCCGCATGGGAGTGCGATGGAAATTCGCTGCATCACTTCACCTGTTTTGTTCTTTTTAAGTGTGAGTGCGTGTTACTGCTGGAGCCGACTATAAACCCGACCGCCAAATAATCTCAATATATAATTTTGCATCCCATATTTTGGGATTCACCCTGCAAACCGCGTACAGAGCTTTCCTGCAATATCCACGCGCATCGACAGCACCGCACCATCCAGTGGATGGTTCTGCGGGCTCTGGGCGCTGGTGATGTACAGGGTTTTCAGATCTTCACCGCCAAATACGCAACTGGTCGGGCGGCTGACCGGCAGATCGATCCTGCGGTCGACCTTGCCGTCAGGCGTCAGGCGCAGCAGGCAATTGCCGTCCCAACGCGCGTTCCACACATAGCCTTCGGCATCCATCGCCGAACCGTCCGGGCCGCCCTGCTGATCGGGGCCGTACCAGACTTGCGCGGCATCGAGATTGCCGTCGGTGTGAATGAAGTAGCGATGCAGCGTGCTGTCCATGCTGTCGCCGAACAGCAGCGTGGTGCCGTCGTCGCTCCACAGCAAGGTATTGGGAATTCCCAGATTGCGCAGTAAGGGTGTGACGCGCTTATCCGGATCGATCCGGAACAGGCCACCGGAACGACGGGTGATCGGCAGGTCTTCGCCGTTCTCGCCGATGTTGTTTTGCATGGTGCCGAGCCACAGTCGACCTTGGCCATCGCAGCGCGCTTCATTAGGGCGGTTTCCGGGTTGCGGGTCGGCGACACAGAACAGGGTCAGGCGTGGTTCGAGACCTGGGGAGTCAAGATCAAGACGATAGACACCGCTGCTGAGCGTGACCAGCGCATCGCCGCTGGCGCAGGGAATGAACGCGGATACGTGCTCGGGCATCTGCCAGATCTGCACGTTCTGGCCGATCAGGCGCAGGGCCTGTTTGCCGGCGATATCGACCCAGTACAGCGCTTGGGTCGGCGCGTCCCAGAACGGGCCTTCACCGAGTTGGGCGCGGTGTTGGGTCAGGGCGGTCCACGGCATATCAACTCCTTCTTTGTTGTTGTTTTACTGTGGGAGCGAGCTTGCTCGCGAAGGCGTCGTGTCAGTCAATGATGATGTATCTGACTTGACGCATTCGCGAGCAAGCTCGCTCCCACAGGGGATCTCGGTGTATTCAGCTGGCCTTTTTGTCGGCCATGACTTTCGGGTAAAAGCGTTTGATCGCCAGATCCGCGTTATCGATCAAAGTCATGCACGCCCACACGCCGCGCGCAGAATCCCGGGCGGCGATGGCGTCGGCCATGTCCTTGTGGATCGGCAAAGTGCGGCGCAGTTCATCCGGGTCGGCCGCAGAGACTTCAAATGACACTGCGAGCAACGCGCCGAGAGCCGGGACCATTTGTTCGATGAACTGATTGTGGCTCGCCGCAAGGATGCATTCGTGGAAGACCTGATCGGCGTGGTTGTAATCGGTGCCGCTGTCAACCGCGCGTTCGAGGGCGTTGTAAGCCAGTTGCACCGCTTCAATCTGTTCCAGCGTCGCACGCTCACAGGCCCAGCGCACGGCCATCGGTTCGATGGTGCGGCGCAGGTCGAGCAAGTCATCGACGAAGTTTTCCGGCAAGCCATTACGTGACAGCCAACCGACGACCTGCGGATCGAACAGGTTCCAGCGCCGCACCGGCAACACGCGCGTGCCAACTTTCGGCCCGACTTCGAGCATGCCTTTGGCAACGAGGGTTTTGATCGCTTCGCGGATGACCGTGCGGCTCACGCCGAGCTGTTCGCCGAGATCGGCCTCGACCTTGATGGTCTGCCCTGGTTTGACCTGGCCAGCGGCTATCCAGCTGCCCAGCCAGTCGACCGTGGATGCGTGAAAGCTGCTGGACATGAACACCTCAAAGCGGATCGCGATGGGTGATCAAGCTAATCATCATACGATTAACAGTCAATCAGGATTTTAAGGTGATTCACAAAACCAATGTGGGAGCGAGCTTGCTCGCGAAGGCTGGGTATCAGGCACCCTAAGTATTGACTGACATACCGCTTTCGCGAGCAAGCTCGCTCCCACAGGGATTCGTGTTTCAGGGTTCGAGACCGATGCGGAAAAATTCGCCACCGCTCCACACGCCGAGCCAGCGCTGGCCGTCGATTTCGCGGCCGACCGCCAGTTCCACCAGTTGATAGAACACATTGCGATGAATCAGCGCTTCAAGGTTGGTGCGGATATGCACGTAGGGCGCTGGCTCTTGCGTCGCCGGATCGATTTCGACGCGAATCGGATGTTCCGGCCCGGCCTCGGCGGTTTCTTCGACGTTGGTGGTGAAGCGCAACAGCTGCGCATCCCCTTCGCCTTCAACCTCAACGGCAATCGCCACAAACGGCGCGTCGTCGACTTTGATGCCGACCTTCTCGACCGGGGTGATCAGGAAATAATCATCGCCGTCGCGGCGAATGATCGTGGAGAACAGCTTGACCATCGGCTTGCGCCCGATCGGCGTGCCCAGGTAATACCAGGTGCCGTCGCGGGCGATGCGCATGTCGATGTCGCCGCAGAAGTCCGGGTTCCACAAGTGCACCGGCGGCAAGCCTTTGGTTTTCGGGATCTGTCCCAACAGGTCATTGGCTTTTTGCGGGCCACTCATGGCGTTCTCCTTGAATTATTGGTCGCCGACTCCCAACAGGCTACGCGCGTACTGTGCCAGTGGCGGGCCGATCAGGTCTTCGGGCTTGCTGTCGTGGAACGTCAGTAAACCGCCACGACTCTTGATCCGTGCAGTATCAATCAAATACTGGGTGCTGGTCTCGATCAACATGATCTGAATCACGCCGCCGTCGATCCCCAGACGATCCACGGCTTCCTGATCAAGCCACTCATCGGAGTTGCCGATGCGGTCATCAGCCTTGGCGAAACGCGTGTACAGCAGATAGTGCGCTCCGGCATCGCGAGCTTCGCCCATCGCCTGATCAAGGCCTTCCGGCGCGCGGGCACGGCGAACCATCGGGAAGTATTCGACGAAGCCTTTGAAGGCTTCTTCGGCCACTACGTTTGGGCGCGGATAAGAACCACCCGGCGGTGCGAATGCGCCTTGGGCGATGTAGATAAACGAGTCCGGCTGAATACGGAAGTTGTTCACGCGACGGCTGTCGCTGTGGTCCAGCAAACCGGCATCGCTCATCTGGTAGCGAGTGCCTTCGGCCATATCGCTGACAGTCATACAGCCGCCAAGCGCCAAAACGGCCAGCAGCAAAACCAGGCTACGCATCCTATTCCTCCAGAGGCCGGTGACGGAAAACCGGCGAATGGCCGTTGGATGCAGCTTTTGCGCCAGCTCTGGTTGTTCAATGATTGTTAAATCGTATTCGCGAGCAGGCTCGCTCCCACAGGGGAACACATTCCAAGGTGGGAGCGAGCTTGCTCGCGAAAGCGGTTGCTCAGCCGCCGATGATCTTCATGACGGTGGCGCCGCCAGAGAACGCCACTTCCTGCTTGTCCCCCAACGCCTTGACCAGCAATCGCTGGAGCGCCGGCAACGCCTGATGACGCGGCTTGTCGAGCAGATCGCCGACATAGTGGCGGTTGCTCGACGACAGGCAGCCATGCAGCCAACCGGTCGACGACAGGCGCAAGCGCGAGCACGTCCGGCAGAACGGTACACTTTCGTTGGCGATCACACCGAAGTTGCCGAGACCGGGAATCGCGTAACGCACGGCGGTAGCGTCTACGGGCGCGTCGGTTTGTGCGTACTCGTAACGTTCGCCAATCAGCTCCAGCAATTGCTGCAGGCTGACGAACTGTTGCAGGAAAGCATTGTTGTCCTTGGCCAAGTGGCCCATGCGCATCAATTCGATGAAGCGCAGTTCGTATCCGCGTTCCAGGCAGTAATCGAGCAGCGGCATCACCTGATCGAGGTTCTGCCCGCGCAACGGCACCATGTTGACCTTGATCTTCATCCCCGCTGCTTTCGCCTGATCCATGCCGTCCAGCACAGTCGCCAGATCGCCGCCTCGGGCGATGCTGCGGAACGCGCTGGCATCGAGAGTATCGAGAGAAACGTTGATCCGGCGTAGACCGGCCTCCACCAGCAGCGGGAGTTTTTTCGCGAGGAGCTGGCCGTTGGTCGTCAGGCTGATATCTTCCAGGCCCATCTTGCCGATGGCGGTCATGAACGATTCGAGTTTGGGACTGACCAGCGGTTCGCCGCCGGTGATACGCAACCGTTCGATGCCGGCAGCCTCGATCAGATACGCCACGCCGCGGGCCATGGCTTCGGCTGACAGTTCATCCTGCGCAGCCACCAACCGCTTGCCGTTAGGCACGCAGTAGGTACACGCGTAATTGCAGGCTGAGGTCAGGCTGATGCGCAAATTGCGAAAACGCCTGCCTTGACGGTCAACGATCATGATCACTCCGGCGAAAGAATTTCGAGCCGCTAAAACTTGACTCACAAATCAAGTTTTAGCAAGCCCTATGCCTGAGTATATTCCTGCGGTACTGCGACATGTAGCGAAATCATGGCGCAATAAGGCTGCTGAATGGCTCAGCTGCTCGGGGTTTCCGGGTCGCGCTTGCGCTTATTGCCCATGCGCACGCCGATGTCCATCAGGAACTGGAAGAAACCTTCCTGATCTTCCAGCACATTGCTCCAGAACGGCGAGTGATACAGCGCCACAGCGCCGTGCACCAGCGCCCAGGATGCGCAGTAGTGGAAATACGGCGGCACGTCTTCAAGCTTGCCTTCGCTGATACGGCCCTTGATCAGCAGGGTCAGACGTTCGAAGTTCGAGGCACGGATCTTGTGCAGCTCCTCGACCATTTCCGGCACCTGATTGCCCTTGACCACCTTCTCTTCGAGGCGGTCGAACAGGCGATAGCGTTGCGGGTCGCGCATGCGGAATTCGAAGTAGGCGCGGGACAGCGCTTCCTTGTCCTTGTCGACATCGGCCGAATGCAGCAGCTCGTTCAAATCGCGCTCGTAATCGAGCATCAGGCGCAGATAGATCTCGGCCTTGGATTTGAAGTGTTTGTAGATCGTGCCTTTGCCGATACCCACGGCATCAGCAATCATCTCGACGGTGACACTGTCTTCACCTTGTTCGAGGAACAGCTTGAGCGCGGTATCGAGAATTTCTTGCTCGCGGCGACGAAACTCACGGACCTTACGAGGTTCTTTGTGCATAAGAAAAGGTCTGAAGGGTCAAAATTCGAAGCCGCGTATTATGCCTAACTTGCGCAAAAATGCACGGATCATCCGACCATATCTGTGTTTCTTGTTCATTTTGAGAACGTTTTGGGCGCAATGAGAACTCAACTGAAGCGAACGTATTCCAAATTTGTTTAAAAACCTCGACCGGCTAACTGGACTGCACGCCAGACTGATCAATACTTGAACTGTCGGGCGACATCTCCCCCAAGTGTCGCGCCGGTAAAGGTACCAAGGGACCGCGTGCCTTTGTTTTACTCCTAATGGTCTTAACCCGGATTCACCCCCCAGAACCCGGGTTTTTTTTGCCTGCGATTTGGCTACCGACTACTGGGCAGATTTAACACTCGCCAGCGGGAACAGCCGCTTGAAGTTCTCGGTGGTCTGCTCGGCAAAGCGTTCGTAGTTCTCACCGCGCAGCATCGCCAGGAATTCCGCGACTTCACGCACGTATTGCGGCAGGTTCGGCTTGCCGCGATAAGGAATCGGCGCCAGGTACGGTGAATCGGTTTCCACCAGCAAACGATCGGCCGGGACCTTGCTCGCGACATCGCGCAGCGCATCGGCGTTGCGGAATGTGACGATGCCCGACAGGGAAATGTAATAGCCCATGTCCAGCGCCGCTTTGGCCATGTCCCAGTCTTCGGTGAAGCAATGCAGCACACCGGCCTGCGGCAGTGCCGCTTCGCGCAGCAACTCAAGGGTATCGGCACGGGCGCCACGGGTGTGGATGATCACCGGTTTGCCGGTCTGCTGCGCCGCTTGCAAGTGCAGACGGAATGATTCCTGCTGCAGTTCGGCGGCTTCCGGCTCGTAGTGATAGTCGAGGCCGGTCTCACCGATCGCCACCACTTTCGGGTGATTGAGTTCTTGCAGCAACCAGTCCAGCGCAGGCGCCGCGCCGGGTTGCACATCGAGCGGATGCACACCGACCGAACAGTCGACATCGTCATAACGCTCAGCCAGGGCTTTGACGTCGGCGGCGTTGTCGGCACTCACGCCGATGCACAGGAAGTGCCCTACTCCACGCCCACGGGCGGCATCCAGTGCAGCATCCAGCGAGCCGTCGTGGGCGGCGAGGTCGAGACGATCAAGGTGACAATGGGAATCTACGAGCATAAAAAAGACGGCTACTTACATCGTATGAGTGGGACGGTCGGATTTAAGCGCTCCGGCCAGATGGGTTTCGATGCGACTGCGCGCGGTGTTGTCGCCGTCGTTGAACTGCACGCCGACACCGGCAGCGCGATTGCCTTGCGCCCCCTTCGGGGTGATCCAGGCGACCTTGCCAGCCACCGGGATCTTCTCGGCCTCGTCCATCAGGTTGAGCAGCATGAACACCTCGTCGCCCAACTTGTAACTCTTGTTGGTCGGGATGAACAGACCACCGTTTTTGATGAACGGCATGTAAGCGGCGTAAAGCACCGACTTGTCCTTGATGGTCAGGGACAAGATGCCGTTGCGGGGCCCCGGGCTGACGGGTTCATTCATGTTGACCTCCACTGCTGATGTTCAGAGTCTAGGTACACATTCTTATCTTTGACCAGGCAATCCCGCCCATTGCACCAACAAGGCTTCAAGCAACAGCGCCGGATTGAGGTTGGCCTTGCTCATGACTTTCTGGCGCTGGACGAGAATCCAGTCCTGAATCTCGAGGACTTTGCCTTGTGCGCTTTTCTGCGCCAGGTACTGCACGACTTTGCGCATGTCGGTCAGACCGAGACCCGCTTCATCCTGAGTCAATTGATAACGCAGGATCAGGCTCGACCAATCGCAGAACCAGTCGAACAGACGCAGCATCGGAATGCTTTTCCATTCTTCGGCCAGTTGTGTCGGCGATTGCTGCTGCTTGAGCAGCTTCTTCACGCCTTCGACCACTTGCGCGCGCTGCTCACGCACGCCCTGGGATTGCAGACTGACCGCCATCAACGGTGAACCGGCCGCCAGCGTGAGCAATTCGACACGTTCTTCTTCGGAGCAATCCGGCAGCGCCTGAGCCAGCCATTGCAGGCTCATTGCCTCGCCCGGCAACGGACAGGCTTGCTGCACGCAGCGGCTTTTGATCGTCGGCAGCAAACGGCTGGTCTGATGGCTGACCAACAGCAAAACCGTATCGCCGGACGGTTCTTCAAGACTTTTCAGCAAGGCGTTGGCAGCGTTGATGTTCATCGACTCGACCGGCTCGATCAGCACCACTTTGCGCCCGCCCAGTTGCGCGGTCTGCACCACGAAGCTGACCAGATCACGGACCTGATCGACCTTGATGGCCTTGTCGGCTTCTTCCGGTTCGAGGATGTAATTATCCGGGTGGCTGCCGGCCTTGAGCAGCAGGCAGGATTTGCACTCGCCGCACGCTTCCGGGGTCGGCCGCTGGCACAACAGGCTGGCCATCAAGCGTTCGGCCAACGCACGTTTGCCGATGCCGGCCGGGCCATGCAGCAGATAGGCGTGGGCGTGCTGCTTACGCCCGGCTAGTTGCTGCCAGAGATTGTCCTGCCACGGATAGGCCTCAGCCACGGGCCAGCTCCAGCAAATTCGGAATCAGGGTATCCAGCGACTGCTGAACCTTGGCCAATGGCTGTCCAGCGTCGATGCGCACATAGCGTGCAGGATCAGCTTCGGCGCGCTTGAGGAACGCGTTGCGCACGGCCTCGAAAAACGCCCGGCCTTCCAGTTCGAAGCGATCCAGACGGCCACGGGCACTGGCGCGGGCCAGACCTATTTCCACCGGCAAGTCGAAAATCAGCGTCAAATCCGGGCGCAGATCGCCCTGCACGAAGGTTTCCAGCGTGGCGATGCGCTCCAGCGACAAGCCGCGACCGCCGCCCTGATAGGCGTAAGTGGAATCGGTGAAGCGATCACACAGCACTACTGCGCCACGGTTCAGTGCCGGACGGATCACTTCGGCCAGGTGTTGGGCGCGCGCGGCGAATACCAGCAGCAACTCGGCATCCGGGTTCATGACTTCGTCGGCCGGGGCCAGCAGCACGTCGCGGATGCGCTCGGCGAGCGGAGTACCGCCGGGCTCACGGGTCAGCACCACCTCGATACCGGCGGCGCGCAGGCGCTCGGCGAGGTATTCGCGGTTGGTGCTTTTGCCGGCGCCTTCCGGGCCTTCCAGGGTAATAAACAAGCCAGTCACAGGCAGTCCTTAATCAAAGTCATTGCGTGTTTTGTGGGGCGGCGGCTTCCGGTGCCGGGGTCGGCGCAGGCTCCTGCGGCGCAACGTGTGGCAACGATTCCGGCGCTGTATCCGGAGATGCTGCTGGAGTCGCTTCCTCGCTGGCGGGAGCGGCCTCAGGCGTTGTCGCCGGCGCTGGACTGGAGCGGTAATCAGCACGGCGCTTGAGCTGATACTCACGCACCGCATTGTTATGCGCATCGAGATCGTCAGAGAACACGTGGCTACCGTCGCCACGGGCAACGAAGTACAGACTGGTGCCTTCCACCGGATTCAGCGCTGCGTGAATCGCTTCACGCCCGACCATCGCAATCGGCGTCGGCGGCAGTCCGGGAATCACATAGGTGTTGTACGGCGTCGGCTCTTTCAAGTGAGCGCGAGTCAGTTTGCCGGTGTAGCGATCGCCCAAGCCGTAAATGACGGTCGGATCGGTCTGCAACTGCATCCCCAAAGCCATGCGACGCACGAAGACACCGGCAATCTGCCCGCGCTCCTGCGGCACGCCGGTTTCCTTCTCGACCAGCGACGCCATGATCAGCGCCTGATACGGTTCGGTGTACGGCACATCGGCAGAACGACTGCCCCACTCTTTCGCCAGGACTTCATCGAGACGATCGAAAGCTTTCTTCAGCAGCTCGGCATCGGACATGCCGCGCACGAAACGGTAGGTATCGGGGAAGAAACGCCCTTCCGGAAACAGCCCTTTATGACCAATCTTCGCCATGACGTCGCTGTCGCTCAAACCGTTTAAAGTCTGTTCGATCTTTTCGTCTTTGGCCAACGCGGCGCGCACTTGATGGAAGTTCCAGCCTTCGACCAGCGTCAGGCTGTACTGCACCACTTCACCGCGCTTCCACAAATCAATCAGACCGTTGACGGTCATGCCTGGCTGCATGCGGTATTCGCCGCTGTGAATCGGTGTACCGGCGAGATTGAAGCGCCAATAGACGCGCAGCCAAAACGCGTCCTTGATGACGCCATCGGTTTCGAGTGCAAGGAAGGTACGGGTCGGTGTCGAGCCTTTCTTCACATCCAGCAATTCTTCCTGCGTGATGTTCAGGGGCTGTTCCAGTGCGGAGTGAATCTTCCAGGCGCTGGCGCCCAGCAACAGCCCTGCCAGAACCAATCCGGTTTCCAGCAGCAGCAAAAGTTTACGTCTCACAAATCAGGCATCCAGTAGGGCGCGGGCAATGGTTTGCAGTTTACGGGTGAGCGGGCCAACCGGCCAGCTCAGTGCAGCGTAGGCGCGTATCGGCCAGACGCCATACACGCTGTTGCAGACAAACACTTCGTCGGCCCATTGCAGCTGTTCGAGGCTGATGTCGGCGATCTGCGTGGGAATGGCCAGTGACTCGGCCTGAAACAATATTTCGGCGCGCATCACGCCGGCAACGCCGCAGCGTTTCAGATCCGGCGTAATCAATACACCGTCGCGCACCAGAAACACATTGCTGAACACCCCTTCGATCACTCGACCGGCCTGATCGAGCATCAAGCCTTCAGCGTGCTCGCTGTCCTGCCATTCGGCGCGGGCGAGAACTTGCTCCAGTCGATTGAGATGTTTGAGTCCAGCGAGAAGCGGCTGTTTGGACAGTCGCGTATTGCACGGAAACAGGCGAACGCCCTGTTCCGCATGAACAGCGGGATAAGCCGCCGCAGGATTGCCCTGCAGAATGCGCCGGCCCGGCGCTGCGGGATCTGGCGCATAACCGCGCAAGCCGTCGCCACGCGTGAGAATGAGCTTGAGCACGCCCTCGACCATCGCTGCCGAGTAACTCAGCAGCTCGCGGCGAATCAGCTCGATATCCGACGCGATGGCCAGACGCGAACAGCCCTCGGCCAGCCGCGTCAGGTGCCGATCCAGCAGGATCGGCTGGCCTCCACGCACGGCAATAGTCTCGAACAGACCATCGCCGTAAGCCAGGCCGCGATCTTTCAGCGACAGACTGTCAGCCGGTTGACCGTCGACCCAGCAGTCCATCAGCCTGCAAACCGGCGGAATGCCAGGGTGCCGTTGGTGCCGCCAAAACCGAAGGAGTTGGACAGCACGACATCGATGTCCATGTTGCGCGCAGTGTGCGCGACGAAATCGAGGTCGCAGCCTTCGTCCGGCTCATCGAGGTTGATGGTCGGCGGCGCTACCTGGCTGTTGATCGCCAGTACGCTGAAGATCGCCTCGACCGCGCCCGCCGCACCCAACAGGTGACCGGTCATGGACTTGGTCGAGCTGACCGCCAGTTTGTAAGCGTGATCACCGAACACGGTTTTGATCGCATTGGCTTCGGCGAGGTCGCCCGCCGGAGTCGAGGTACCGTGGGCGTTGATGTATTGCACTTGATCGATGTTGATCTTGGCATCGCGCAGCGCGTTGGTGATGCAGCGTGCTGCACCGGCGCCGTCGGCCGGTGGCGAGGTCATGTGGAACGCATCGCCGCTGGTGCCGAAGCCGATCAGCTCGGCATAAATGGTCGCGCCGCGCGCCTTGGCGTGCTCCAACTCCTCGAGAACCAGTGCACCGGCACCGTCGGACAGCACGAAGCCATCACGGCCCTTGTCCCATGGACGGCTGGCGCGGGTCGGCTCATCGTTGCGGGTCGACAGCGCACGGGACGCGCCGAAGCCGCCCATGCCCAAGCCGCACGCAGCCATTTCGGCACCGCCGGCAATCATCACGTCGGCTTCGTCGTACATGATGTTGCGCGCCGCCATGCCAATGCAGTGCGTACCGGTGGTGCATGCAGTGGCGATGGCGTAGTTAGGTCCCTGTGCACCCAGGTGGATGGACAGGAAACCGGAAATCATATTGATGATCGAGCCTGGCACGAAGAATGGCGAGATTCGACGCGGGCCCGTCTCATGCAGAGTACGGCTGGTTTCTTCGATGTTGGTCAGACCGCCGATACCCGAACCCATGGCCACGCCAATGCGCTCACGGTTGGCGTCGGTAACTTCGAGCCCTGCATTGCGCACGGCTTGAAAGCCGGCAGCGAGACCATACTGAATGAACAGGTCGAGCTTGCGCGCTTCCTTGACCGACAGGTATTCCTCGACATTGAAGCCCTTTACCGAGCCGCCAAAGCGGGTGGAATAGGCAGAAAGGTCGGTGTGTTCGATCAGACCAATGCCACTGCGGCCAGCCAGAATGCCCTGCCAACTGCTCGGCACATCCGTGCCCAGTGGCGACAACATACCCATACCGGTGACTACGACGCGTCTACGCGACACAGCACTCTCCTTTTTCAAATGACGACGACTTTGCATCAGGCCTAAAGAAAAAACCGCACGCCATGATGGCAGTGCGGTTTTTCCATGACAGCAAACAACGATTACAAACTATTACGCCTGGTGGCTAGTAACGTAGTCGATTGCAGCTTGTACAGTAGTGATCTTTTCAGCTTCTTCGTCAGGGATTTCGGTCTCGAATTCCTCTTCCAGAGCCATCACCAGCTCAACGGTGTCAAGGGAGTCGGCACCCAGGTCTTCTACGAAGGAAGCGGTGTTGACCACTTCGTCTTCTTTAACACCCAGTTGCTCGGCAACGATTTTCTTGACGCGCTCTTCGATGGTGCTCATACCTTGTTTTCACTCCTAATGGACAAATTCAGGCAGCTGGCCAGTGGGTAAGTGTATAGAAAGACTTTTCAGTTTTTCAACTGAAAGCTTCACTCCTCAAACCCTGCAGCCCTCTGCCTATAAATAGATTGCAGCTTTATAACGGATTTTAGACAGCTCGTATGACATTTTTTTGAAGCAATCCGTCACATTTTACTTACATGTACATCCCACCGTTCACCGGGATTGTAGCCCCAGTGACGTATGCCGCACCGTCGGATGCAAGAAAAGCGACCACAGACGCGATCTCTTGAGCTTGTCCCAGACGACCCAGCGGAATCTGCGTCTGCAAGGCTTCACGCTGTGCTTCAGGCAGCTCGCGCGTCATATCGGTATCGATAAACCCTGGGGTTACCGAGTTGACCGTAATCGAACGCGAACCGACTTCACGCGCCATCGCACGGCTGAAACCTTCCAGACCGGCCTTGGCGGCTGCATAGTTTACTTGGCCTGCGTTGCCCATGGCACCCACCACCGAGCCAATACTGATAATTCGACCCCAACGCGCCTTGGTCATGCCGCGCAGAACGCCCTTGGACAGGCGATACAGACTGTTCAGGTTGGTATCGATCACGTCGTACCACTCGTCGTCTTTCATGCGCATCATCAGGTTATCGCGGGTGATGCCGGCATTATTGACCAGGATCGCCACTGGCGCACCGAACTGCTCCTGAATGCCCGCCAGCACGGCGCTGACCGATTCATCGCTGGTGACGTTGAGTTCGAAACCCGTGCCCTGAATACCGTTTTCCTTCAGAGTGGCAGCAATGCGCTCAGCGCCCGAAGCGGAGGTCGCGGTGCCAATGACGATGGCGCCCTGACGACCCAGTTCCAGCGCGATAGCCTGACCAATGCCGCGGCTTGCACCGGTGACCAGTGCAACTTTACCTTGCAGACTCATGCAAGTTTCTCCTGATTCAGGCTTGCGCTGCGCGAGCGGCAGCGAAAGCATCTGGGGTATTGAGGTTTGAGGTCGCGACGCCTTCAGCGCAACGTTTGTTCAGACCGGCCAGGACTTTGCCCGGGCCGCATTCGACCAGATTGGTCGCGCCCTTGGCGGCCAGAGTCTGTACCGACTCGACCCAGCGTACTGGCTTGTACAGTTGTTCGAGCAGATCGCGCTTGAGGGTTTCCAGATCGGCCGGCACTTGCGCGCTGACGTTCTGTACGACCGGGATCTGCGGCGCCTGCCAGTCGATGGCGGCGATGGATTCGGCAAAGCGCTCGGCAGCCGGACGCATCAGCTCGCAGTGCGACGGCACGCTCACTGGCAGCGGCATGGCGCGTTTGGCACCACGGGCCTTGCAGCCTTCGATGGCGCGCTCGACGGCAGCCTTGGCACCAGCGATTACGACTTGGCCCGGCGAGTTGAAGTTAACGGCACTGACCACGTCGCCTTGCGCGGCTTCTGCGCAGGCAGCCAGCACGTCAGCGTCTTCCAGACCGAGAATGGCGGCCATGCCACCCTGCCCGGCTGGCACCGCTTCCTGCATCAGTTGACCACGGCGCTCAACGAGCTTCACCGCATCAGCCAGTGTCAGGCTGCTAGCGGCAACCAGCGCGCTGTATTCACCCAGGCTGTGACCGGCGACAAAGGCCGGACGCGCGCCGCCTTCAGCCAGCCACAGACGCCACAGGGCGATCGAAGCGGTCAGAATGGCCGGTTGGGTTTTATCGGTTTGATTGAGCAGCTCTTCCGGGCCCTGCTGGGTCAATGCCCACAGGTCATAACCCAGAGCCTCAGAGGCTTCTTTGAAAGTTTCGAGGATCAACGGATATTCCGCGCCCAGCTCGGCCAGCATGCCGAGGGACTGCGAACCCTGTCCTGGAAAGACGAATGCGAGGGAAGCAGACATGTAACAAGCCCCTAATGATCTTGTCGTCGGAAAATGACGCCCCACTGAGGGACGCAAGAAACTGACAGTTTGGATGGCCCTTTGAACCGGGCGGTCACATTTAAGCATTGTCCGACGAAAACGCCTAAGACAACAGATCCTCCAGACGACCGTGAAGGCGCTCGGGCAAGTTCTCCTGAATTTCGATCAGCGCACGCTGAATCGCACTCTGAAAGCCCTGAACCCCGGCCGAACCGTGACTTTTCACGACGATACCCTGCAAACCAAGGAAGCTTGCGCCGTTATGTCGCGCCGGCGCCAGATCGGCCTGCAAGCGCTTCATCAATGGCAGCGCCAATGCACCGACCGCTCGTGATGCGAAGTTCTTTTTGAACAGCGCTTCGATACGCGCAGCAATCATCGTTGCCAGCCCTTCGCTGGACTTGAGCAGGATATTGCCGACAAAACCATCGCAAACCACCACATCCGCCTCGCCGCGATACAACCCGTCGCCTTCAATGAAGCCGATGTAGTTGATGCCACGAGCAGCCTGCAACAGTGTCGCCGCCAGCTTGACCTGCTGATTGCCCTTGATGTCTTCAGTGCCGATGTTCAGCAGCGCCACGCGCGGACGATTGATCCCCAGCGTCTGCGCCGCCACCGAACCCATCACCGCAAACTGCAGCAAATGCTCGGCACTGCAATCGACATTGGCACCCAGATCGAGCAACTGGCAAAAGCCCTTTTGCGTCGGAATCGCCGCCACCATCGCCGGACGATCGATACCCGGCAGCGTCTTCAACACAAATCGCGACAACGCCATCAACGCACCGGTATTGCCGGCACTGACACAGGCCTGGGCCTTTCCATCACGCACCAGCTCCAGGGCGACACGCATCGACGAGTCCGGCTTGCCACGCAAGGCCTGGGTCGGCTTTTCGTCCATGGTGATGACTTCGCTGGCCGCAACAATCGTCAGGCGCGCGCGATCGGCAGCCGATTGGCCGTGGATCAATTCTTCAAGAAGGGAGGGTTGACCGACAAGGGTCAGGTGCAGCGAGGGCGTAGCAGACAGGCAAGCAAGACTGGCCTGAACAATGCTGCGGGGACCGAAGTCCCCGCCCATTGCGTCAATCGCGATGACTTGAGCGGACAAGTGATTACTCGTCAGCGCCCTTGTCGATCACTTTACGGCCGCGGTATACGCCTTCTGGCGATACGTGGTGACGCAGGTGAACTTCACCAGTGGTTTTTTCTACAGACAGGGTGCTAGCCTCGAGAGCGTCGTGCGAACGGCGCATGTCACGGGCAGAGCGGGATTTTTTGTTCTGCTGAACAGCCATAATTGATTAACTCCTAAACGTTTGGGTCACGCTTTAACTGCGCCAATACACTGAACGGGTTGGACCGCGTTACCTCGTCCTCGCTCGGTTCGGGCTCATCTGCTCCCGCCGGCTGCTGGCATTCTTCCGGATGATGAGCAGGCACAATAGGCAAGGCAAGCAGAAGCTCTTCCTCGACCAGTGACTGCAGATCCAATGGATCTTCGCCCAGTTCCAGCACGTCATAACCTTTCGGTAACGACTGGGTATTCGCACCCTCCTTCACTACAGCGTAACTGCATTCGCTGTGGATCGGCAGGGTGACCAGCTCAAGACAACGCTGGCAAACCATTTTGACTTCGGTGTCGATAAAGCTGTGGATCACCACAGATTTACGTTCATCTCGTTCAAAAACGAATTTCGCCTGCACCGTACCGACATCGTCGGAAAGCGGGTCGCAGAGTCTCTTCAAATCGGCCAGCAGCAGTTCACCTTGAAGGGTGGTGCCACGGTCAGCCAATTTGCGCGGGTCAACGTGAGGTGGAATCGGGTCATTCAACATAGGCGCAGCATTATAGGGATGCACCCACCCATGTCAAAGGAAATTGTGCCCTGTCCGTCACTTGCGTGCCTCCGCTAGAATCTGCACCTGCCTCAGGAGACGCGAATGCTGCCTTTATTACTCGCTTCAAGCTCGACCTATCGCCGGGAATTGCTCGCCCGCCTGCACCTGCCGTTCGTCTGCAGCTCGCCGGATATCGATGAAAGCCATCGCCCGGGCGAGTCAGCGATCGAACTGGTCAAACGCCTTGCCGAGCAAAAAGCCCGGGCACTGACCGACAGTCATCCCGCTCATCTGATTATCGGCTCGGATCAAGTCGCCGTACTGGGCGAGCGGATCATCGGCAAGCCGCACACCTTCGAAAAGGCCCGCGAGCAGTTGCTGGCCGCCAGCGGTGCCAGCGTGACTTTCCTGACCGGCCTGGCCCTGCTCAATAGTCAGACCGGCCAATGCCAGGTCGACTGCGTGCCGTTCACCGTGCATATGCGCCAACTCGACCCAGTGCGCATCGAGCGCTATCTGCGTATCGAGCAACCCTACGACTGCGCCGGCAGCTTCAAGGCTGAAGGCCTCGGCGTGAGCCTGTTTCAATCCACCGAAGGCCCTGATGCCACCAGCCTGATCGGCCTGCCACTGATTCGCCTGATCGACATGCTGCTGGTTGAAGGCGTGCAGATTCCCTGACCCACAAAAAACCGGCCATCAAGGCCGGTTTTTTACGCAGCGTCTTCTTAACGCAACGAAGGTCCGTGGAAACCCATCCACATCGCCAACTGCTCAGCGACACTGGCGCCGAGCTTCTTCGAGAAGCGATCGAAAGGCGATTCCTGAACGGTGAAGTCCACCAGTTCTTTCTCGCCGATCACATCACGCGCCACCGAACTGGCATTGCCCAGACCATCGATCAAGCCCAGCGGCAGTGCCTGCTCGCCCGACCAGACCAACCCGGAGAACAACTCCGGATGCTCTTTGTCTTTCAGACGATCGCCACGACCTTGCTTGACGCTGTTGATGAACTGCTTGTGCGTCGTGTCGAGCACGCTCTGCCAGAACGCCGTTTCTTCAGGCTTCTGCGGCTGGAACGGATCGAGAAACGACTTGTGCTCGCCCGAGGTGTAGGTGCGGCGCTCAACACCCAGTTTCTCCATGGTGCCAACAAAGCCGTAACCTGCCGCCGTCACACCGATGGAGCCAACCAGACTCGCCTTGTCGGCATAGATCTGATCCGCTGCGCTGGCGATGTAATAGGCTCCGGACGCACCCAGATCGGAAATCACCGCGTACAGCTTGATCTCCGGATGCAGGCCACGCAGGCGCTTGATTTCGTCATAGACATAACCCGACTGCACCGGACTGCCGCCAGGGCTGTTGATGCGCAGGATCACACCCTTGACCTTCTTGTCTTCGAAAGCCGCCCGCAGGCTGCCGACAATGTTGTCGGCGCTGGCCGGCTCTTTATCGGCGATCATGCCGGTGACGTCGATCAACGCGGTGTAATTCGGGCCGCGTGTGGCGCTCTTTTCCATGTCCATCAGTGGCGTGAACAGAATCAACGCAACAAACAGATAAACAAACGTCAGCAGCTTGAAGAAAATCCCCCAACGCCGCGAACGACGCTGCTCTTGCACACCGGCCAACAGGGTCTTTTCCAACAGCTTCCAGCTTTTCTCGTCACCGCCGTCGGCACTTGCCTTGGCCGGTGCTTTCCATTCGTCGGTCATGCCATCCACCCCAGCAAAAACGTATTAAGCCTGCTTCCCCAGCCAGGCATGCAATTCGGAAAAACGGTCGATCGACAGTCGCGGCTCGAACTGCTGCAACGATTCGATCGATTGCGCGCCATAACTGACCGCCACCGAGTCCATCCCCGCGTTACGCGCCATCAGCAGATCAAAGGACGAATCGCCGACCATCAGCGCCTGCTCCGCCCGCACACCGCAGTGAGCAATGATCTGCTCCAGCATCAGAGGGTGCGGCTTGCTCGCAGTTTCATCGGCAGCGCGGGTGATATCGAAATAATCTTCCCAGCCGTTGGCCTTGAGCACTCGATCCAGGCCACGACGATTTTTTCCGGTCGCCACAGCCAGGTGATAACCCTGCTCGCGAAAGGACGCCATCGACTCGACGACACCTTCGAACAACGGCGAAGGCACGGCCTCTGCAGCGATGTAGTGATCGGCGTAATACTCACGAAACGCGACCATCTCGGCATCACTGATTTCGGGATACAGCGTGCGAATCGCCTCGGGCAAGCCCAGACCGATAATGCCTTTGACGGCGAAATCATCGCGCAATTCGAAACCGGAGCGCCCGGAGGCCGAATGCATGGCTTCGACGATCCGGTGAATGGAGTCGGCCAGCGTGCCGTCCCAATCGAAAATCAGCAGTTTGTAATCAGATGGGCGCACTCAATCGCTCCACGGTCTTGGCCCACATTTCGTCGACCGGCGCCTGCAAGGTCAACTTGCCGCCATCGGGCAGCGGCACGGTCAGCATGTAAGCGTGCAGGAACAGGCGCTTGCCGCCCAGATCGCGAATTTCCTTGGTGAAATCCTCGTCGCCATACTTGCTGTCACCCGCAATGCAATGGCCAGCATGCAGGGTGTGCACGCGAATCTGGTGGGTACGACCGGTAACCGGTTTAGCCTCGACCATGGTGGCAAAGTCACCGAAGCGACGCAGCACCTTGAACATCGTCAGGGCTTCTTTGCCCTCGTCATTGACTTCGACCATGCGCTCGCCGGAACGCAGATTGCTCTTGAGCAATGGCGCGCTGACTTTCTTGATCGAGGTCGCCCAGTTGCCGCGAACCAGCGCCATGTAGCGCTTGTCGACGCCATCGCCGCGCAATTGCTCGTGCAAGTGGCGCAACATGCTGCGCTTTTTGGCGATCATCAGCAGGCCGGAGGTGTCGCGGTCGAGACGGTGAACCAACTCCAGCTCTTTGGCATCGGGACGCAACTGACGAAAGGCTTCGATCACGCCGAAATTCAAGCCACTGCCACCGTGAACCGCAATGCCGGCGGGCTTGTTGATCACGATCAGGGCTTTGTCTTCGAAGACAATCGAGGCTTCCAGGCGCTGCAACAAGCCTTGGGCGAGTGGCACCGGCTCATCACGTTCAGGCACGCGAACCGGTGGCACGCGCACGATATCCCCAGCCTGCAGCTTGTATTCGGGCTTGATCCGACCTTTGTTCACGCGCACTTCGCCTTTGCGCAAAATGCGGTAAATCAAGGTCTTGGGCACGCCTTTGAGCCGGGCGAGGAGGAAATTGTCGATTCGTTGGCCGGCATACTCCGGCGAGACTTCAAGCAATTGAACGCCTGGAGTCGAAGGGGCAGTAGTTGTCATGCCGCGGATGATAACAATTTTTATGGAATTGAAGCACTTAATCATTGCTGCTATAGTCGCGAACGCCGCCAAAAGCGGCCTGGACAGAGGAATCACGGTCAAAAACCGGCCCTGACCAACGCAATTCACCAGGACGCGAGGCCGTCCTACGGGGCTTTCGCTAGTAACGGTGGAGTTTTCAGTTGTAACAAGCGCAGGTGACATGAGGCCTGAATTACACCGCCGAGCAGAGTTTTTTACTCGCCTGGCAGGCACACATTCAAGGCCAGTTCACAAAGTGCAGTCAGCTGCAGATGACCCCGAGCGAATGCTTCGGAAACAACGCCTGAATTAGCCATGATGCGTGACCTCCCCTTTCGGAGCTCACGGTAAATGCCAACCCGCTGCGGATTCTGCGCGCGGCAGCACCCGAATTATCAGGGATACGTGTAGGGTGGAGATGCACAACCGCTGGACTGTGTAGCAATAGGCTTTATCAAGACGCTTCATCTCGTCCACAGCCGCTGGTTGATTCCTCCTCCTGACTGAGTGCTTAAGTAGCCACAGCAAGCAGGACGCGTACGTCGCTATATCGGCCCAATTGGCCGCATATCGCTGGACACGGGAATGGCCAACCACTCCCGACGCACCTGACACCGACCGTGAGAAGTCGTGTGTGCCGAACGCCGTTTCCGGCAGCCCGGAAACCGACGGTACTACATGAAAAGAATGCTGATTAACGCAACTCAACCCGAAGAGTTGCGTGTTGCACTGGTAGATGGCCAACGCCTCTACGACCTGGACATCGAATCCGGTGCACGCGAGCAGAAAAAGGCCAACATCTATAAAGGCCGTATCACTCGCATCGAACCAAGCCTTGAGGCTGCCTTTGTCGATTTCGGCTCCGAGCGCCACGGCTTCCTGCCCCTCAAAGAAATCTCCCGCGAATACTTCAAGAAAGCCCCTGAAGGCCGCGTCAACATCAAGGACGTCCTGAGCGAAGGCCAGGAAGTCATCGTTCAGGTCGAAAAAGAAGAACGTGGCAACAAGGGCGCCGCCCTGACCACTTTCATCAGCCTGGCCGGTCGTTACCTCGTGCTGATGCCGAACAACCCGCGTGCCGGCGGTATCTCCCGTCGCATCGAAGGCGAAGAGCGCAACGAACTGCGTGAAGCGCTGAACGGTCTGGTTGCACCGGCCGACATGGGTCTGATCGTGCGCACTGCCGGCCTGGGCCGCAGCAGCGAAGAAATGCAGTGGGACCTCGATTACCTGCTGCAACTGTGGACCGCCATCAAAGAAGCCTCGCTGGATCGCTCCGCGCCTTTCCTGATCTACCAGGAAAGCAACGTGATCATCCGCGCTATCCGCGATTACCTGCGCCAGGACATCGGCGAAGTGCTGATCGACAGCGTTGAAGCCCAGGACGAAGCCCTGACCTTCATCCGCCAGGTGATGCCGCAGTACGCCAGCAAGATCAAGCTGTACGAAGACAGCGTCCCGCTGTTCAACCGTTTCCAGATCGAAAGCCAGATCGAGACCGCTTTCCAGCGCGTCGTTGAACTGCCTTCCGGCGGCTCCATCGTCATCGATCCAACCGAAGCCCTGGTGTCCATCGACATCAACTCGGCGCGCGCCACCAAAGGCAGCGACATCGAAGAAACCGCCCTGCAGACCAACCTTGAAGCCGCTGAAGAAATCGCCCGTCAGTTGCGCCTGCGCGACATCGGCGGCCTGATCGTCATCGACTTCATCGACATGACCCCTGCCAAGAACCAGCGCGCCGTGGAAGAGAAAGTCCGCGAATGCCTGGAAGCCGACCGTGCCCGCGTGCAGATCGGCCGCATCTCGCGCTTCGGCCTGCTGGAAATGTCCCGTCAGCGCCTGCGTCCATCCCTGGGCGAAAGCAGCGGCATCGTCTGCCCGCGTTGCAACGGCACCGGCATCATCCGTGACGTTGAATCGCTGTCGCTGGCGATCCTGCGCCTGATCGAAGAAGAAGCCCTGAAAGACCGCACCGCCGAAGTGCGCGCTCAGGTGCCGATCCCGGTCGCTGCGTTCCTGCTCAACGAAAAACGTAACTCGATCACCAAGATCGAACTGCGCACCCGTGCCCGTATCGTCATTCTGCCGAACGATCACCTCGAAACGCCGCACTTCGAAGTTCAGCGTCTGCGTGATGACAGCCCGGAAGCCGCGACCAACCAGTCCAGCTACGAAATCGCTGCTGCCGCGGCAGAAGTCGAAGAAGTTCAGCCAGCCGCTGCGACCCGTACCCTGGTTCGCCAGGAAGCTGCGGTCAAGACTGCTCCGGCCCGCGCCAACGCTCCGGTTCCGACCGAAGCCGCCGCACCTGCCGCTCCAGCACCGGCTCCGGTTGCCGCGCCAGAGCCAAGCCTGTTCAAAGGTCTGGTGAAATCGCTGGTCAGCCTGTTCGCCACCAAAGAAGAGCCAGCCGCGCCGGTTGTGGTTGAAAAACCCGCCAGCGAGCGTCCGGCCCGTAACGAAGAGCGTCGCAACGGTCGTCAACAGAGCCGCAACCGTAACGGTCGTCGCGATGAAGAGCGCAAGCCGCGCGAAGAACGTGCTCCGCGTGAAGAACGCGCCCCACGTGAGCCGCGCGAAGAGCGTCAGCCACGTGAAGCCCGTGAAGTTCGCGAGCCTCGTGAAGCCCGGACCGAAGCGCCAGCGGTAGCCCGCGAAGAACGCGCACCTCGTGCTCCGCGTGAAGAACGCGCTCCACGTGCACCGCGTGAAGACCGCAAGCCACGTGGCGAGCGTGAAGAACGCGTACGTGAACTGCGCGAGCCACTGGACGCCGTTCCAGTGGCTGCAGCCGCCGCAGCCGTGACCGCTGAAGAGCGTCCGGCCCGTCAGCCACGCGAAGAACGCGCACCGCGTCCGCCGCGTGAAGAGCGTCAACCGCGCGCCGAGCAGGCCGCTGCTGCCGTCGCTGAAGAAGAAGTGAACACCAACGAAGAGCAACTGCCGGAAGACGGTTCGGAGAACGCCGAAGGCGATCGCCCACGTCGTCGTTCGCGCGGTCAGCGTCGTCGCAGCAACCGTCGCGAGCGTCAGCGTGATGCCAACGGCAACGTGATCGAAGGTTCGGAAGAGTCCGAAGCCGGCGAAAACGGCGAAGAACCAAGCACTGCCGATCTGGCTGCTGGCCTGGCAGTTACTGCCGCTGTTGCCAGCACCGTGATCAGCGCTCCGGCTGAAGCACAAGCGCACGAGCAAGCCGAACGCGCCACTGCGGCTGTTCAGGAAACTCCTGTAGTGGAAGCGCCAGTTGTTGAAGCGACTACTCCAGTAGAAGTGGTTGCTGCTCCGGAAGTCGAAGTGGCTCCGGTTCAGGAAACGCTGCCTCAGGTAGAGCCAGCGCCAGTTGTGTTCGCCGAGCCGGTGGTTGAAACCGTCGCTGAAACCGTGACCGAAACCGTGCGTGAAGTTCGTGAAGTTCGTGAAGAGCAGACTGCCTTCAACTGGGTCGCCGAGCCAGCCGTGACTGAAGTACCAGCACCTGCTGCTGAAGCTGAAGTCCCGCAAGCGATGGTTTCCGAGCCAGTGGTTGCGGCTGCCGAACCTGCTCCAGCGCCAGTCGTTGAAGCACCGGTTGTTGAAGCTCCGGTCGTCGAGGCGCCTGTAGTGGTTGAAGCGCCGGCTCCGGTCAGCGCTCTGGCTGCAAACGGTCGCGCCCCGAACGATCCACGCGAAGTGCGTCGTCGCAAGCGTGAAGAAGAGCGCCTGCAGAAGGAAGCCGAACTGGCTGCCGCTGCTGCTCCGGTTGCTGAAGTCGTCGCTGAACAAGCGGTAGTTGAAGCGGTCATCGCTGAAGCGCCTCGCTCCGTTCAAGACGCAGCAGAGCACCACGAAGAAGTCCAGGAAAAAGAACACGAGCCTAAACCCCTCGTCTGATTCCTGAAGCTGTAAAAAAGCCCCGCCCGGTGAAAGCCTGGCGGGTTTTTTTTATGCGCGCTGGTTTATGTGGTGAATGTTAGATCCAACCCCCTCACCCCAGCCCTCCCGAAACGTCGGACCGCCCCCAAGGGGGCGAGGGGAAAGGAAGCCGATCTCCGTGCTTTTCAAATCCTGAGCTCGACTGGATATCTCAGGTCGGTGTACCTCGAAAGAACACCTCGGTCAGTTCCCTCTCCCTCCGGGAGAGGGCTAGGGTGAGGGGCTCCTAGGAATTTACGTAGCTCTCAAGACGAAGTAAAAACCAAAGCCTCAGGCACATCGATATCCCACAACACCCCGGGATCATCCACCGCCACCTCAACCACCCTTCCCTGCTTGAACAACGGCCGAGCCCCGCGATCACCGCTCAACGCCAGCAACCCCGCACCAAACGACCGGCCAAATCCCACCGGATGCCCAAACTCATTGTCCTGCACCGGCACGCTCACCGCATCATCAGCCATCGCCGCGACTACCCGCTCAATACTCGACGGCAAGATAAACGGCATATCCCCCAGCACAATCAGCCAGCCATCCGCTTGCGGGCACGTCGCGATTCCCGCCGCAATGCTGTCGCCCATGCCGGTCGTGCCAATCGTTACAACTTCACAGCCATACGCCTGAGCCATACGCATCGCTTGCGGTCGTTCTTCCGTCGTGACCAGTACACGTTTGTCGAGGCTCGCCGGCAGATTCACCAGCACCTGCTCGATCACCGAGCGCACCGCGCCATCGCGCCCCGTGCAATCGGCGAGCAACTTATCCTTGTCCGCACCCGCCACTTTGCGAAAGCGACTGCCCTCGCCTGCGGCCAACACAATCACGCCAATGGTTCGGCTCATGCGCCCTCCACGGGTTTCTTCTGCTTCAACTCAACGCCGTTTTTGATCGCGACGATCTCTGCGAGCAAAGACAAGGCAATCTCCGCCGGCGAATGACTGCCGATGTGCAGACCGATCGGTCCATGCAATCGAGCAATCGCCTCTACCGACAAGCCTAGCTGAGCCAGATTCTCCCGGCGCTTTTGACTGTTAACCCGCGAACCGAGCGCGCCGACATAGAAGGCTGGCGAATCCAGCGCCGTCAGCAGCGCCATGTCATCCAGACGCGGATCGTGAGTCAACGCAACAATCGCCGTGCGCTCATCCGTCTGAATGCTCAACACTGCGTCATCCGGCATGCCCGGGACAAAGCGACCGTGGTGCTCTTCCCAACCGTAGACAAATTCAGTGCGCGGATCGCAGATCAGCACTTCGAAATCCAGCAGTCGCGCCATGTCCGCCACGTAGCGCGACAACTGTCCGGCGCCGATCAACAGCAGCCGCCAGCGCGGGCCGTAAATTGCGCGCAGAACCTTGCCGTTGAACTCCAGAGCATCGGTTTTGCTCGCCGCTGTCAAAACAACTTCACCGGTTTCGATATTCAGTTCGCGGGCGACGATTTCGTGGGCTTCACAACGCGCCAACAACTCGGCGACCCACTGCGGATCGCCAACCCGCTCTTCGGTCAGGCGCAAAGTGCCGCCGCAAGGCAGACCAAAGCGCGCCGCCTCCTCCCGAGTGACGCCATAAGTGATCAGTTGCACCGGCGGCCCATCACTGGCAATCCGCCCATCGTGCAAACGGGCGATCAAGTCATCCTCGACACAGCCGCCCGACACCGAACCAATCACCACACCATCCTCGCGCAAGGCAAGCATCGCGCCAGGAGCCCGTGGCGCTGTGCCCCAGGTCTGCACCACGCTGAACAGCACCACCCGCTGCCCGGCGCGGCGCCATTCAAGGACGCTGCGCAGAACATTGAGGTCGACGCTGTCCATTACGCCTCTGCCTTCTGCCAGCCCTGCAACTGATAACGCACCGGCAGATTGCGAATACGCTTGCCGGTGGCGGCGAAGATCGCATTGCACAGCGCCGGCGCAATCGGTGGCACGCCCGGTTCGCCAACACCACCCAACGGCACGTCGCCCGGCGGCGTCACCAGATGCACGGCAACTTCCTTCGGCGCCAGCGACATGCGCGCCACTTCATACATATGGAAGTTGTCCTGCTGGACCTTGCCGTCCTTGAAGCTGATTTCACCCAACACCGCGTTACCCAGGCCCATCACACAAGCGCCCTCGAACTGCGAGCGAATGCGCTCAGGGTTGATCTGCGGCCCGCAATCCACGGCAATATCGGCCTTGTGCACGATCAGCATACCGTCGTCCTTGACCTCGACTTCGATCACCGCCGCCACGTACGTGACAAAGCTGTAATGCACCGCCAGACCCAGACCACGGCCCTTCGGCAGTTTGCGCCCCCAGCCGGCAGCTTTGGCGGCGGTTTCCAGCACCGTGCGCATGCGCCCGGTATCGATCGGATAACGCTCGGGAGACTCGCCGTAGTTCCACTCTTCGCTCAAGGTACGCGGGTCGATCTGGCGATCAGGGCCAAGCAGTTTGATCTGGTATTTGAGTGGATCCTCACCGGCCTTGTGCGCCAGCTCATCGACGAAACTCTGGATGGCGAAACCATGGGGAATGTTCGACACCGAGCGATACCAGCCGACTCGCGTGTGTACCGTCGCTTCGGGATTTTCCAGACGCACATTGGGAATCGCGTAGGCCATGTTGGTGAAACCCATGCCCAGCTCGAACGCTGCTTCATGGTTCATACCCGGCGCGAACAGCGCGGTGATGCTCGGCGCCACGGTGCGATGCAACCAACCGGACGGCATGCCGTCCTTGCCCACACCTGCCTTCAAATACTCGGCGGAGACGGTGTGGAAATACGAGTTATGGATATCGTCTTCACGCGTCCACTGCACCCGCACGGCTTTACCGGGGAACTCTTTGGCGAGGATCGCCGCTTCAACGACGAAGTCCGGTTTCGACTTGCGACCGAAACCACCGCCAAGCAGGGTGACATTGAAAGTGACGTTATCGAATGGCAGACCAAGACGCTCAGCGATTCGCTCGCGGGTGACTTGCGGCGCCTGACTCGGCGCCCACGCTTCGCAAACGCCGTCCTTGTAGCGAGCGATGGCAACCATTGGCTCCATCGGTGCCTGCGCCAGATGCGGCAAATAGTAGGAAGCTTCCAGCGTACTGGCAGCACTGCTCAACGCCTTGTCGATATCGCCGGTGTTGCGCACCACTTTGCCGGGTTTCAGCGAGGCGGCTTCCAGCTCTTTGCGATAGGCGATCGAGTCGTAACTGGCGTTCGGGCCGTCATCCCACTCGATTTTCAACGCTTCGCGGCCCTTGATCGCCGCCCAGGTATTGCTGGCCACCACGACCACACCGCCCAATGGCTGAAACTCTGAAGGCAACGGGCGACCTTCAATCTGAATCACTTTGAGCACGCCGGGGACTTTCAGCGCGGCGCTGTCATCCAGGGATTTGACCTTGCCGCCGTAAACCGCCGGACGGGCGATGGTCGCGTACAACATGCCATCGAAATGCACATCGGCGCCGTACACCGCACGACCGTTGACGATGTCGTCACCGTCAATGGCCTTGGTGCCTTCCTTGCCGATATAGCGGAACTCTGACGGCTGCTTCAGACGCAGACTGTCGCGCGCCGGCACCGGCAACGCACTGGCTGCGGCGGCGAGTTCGCCATAACCCAGCTCACGTCCGGACGGTTTGTGCAGCACTTTATGCAACTGCGCGTGGCATTCGCCGACCGGCACTTTCCACTGCGCGGCCGCCGCTAGCTCCAGCATCGTGCGGGCTGCCGCGCCGCAACGCCGCATCGGTTCATACCAGTGGCGCATGCTGCGCGAACCGTCAGTGTCCTGGTTGCCGAAGCGCACTTCATCACCCGGCGCCTGCTGCACTTTGACCTGCGCCCAATCAGCTTCCAGTTCATCGGCGACGACCATGGTCAGACTGGTGCGCACACCCTGGCCCATCTCGGAGCGGTTGCAGACCACGGTGACCGAGCCGTCAGCGGCAATGCTGACATAGACCTTCGGATCGTCGATCCAGCCATTGGGCATGCCGTCGGCGCCGAACTGTTTCGGTTTGTCCTCGGCTAATGCGTCTTGCCAACCCCAACTGGCGGCCAGCACCAACGCGCCAGTAGCGCCGATACCTTTGAGAAAGCCACGGCGGCTTAGATTGCTCAGGGCGAAATCATTCGGCAGGCGGCTCATGCCTTGGCCTCCTTCAAATGAGTGGAAGCCTGACGGATCGCGGTCTTGATCCGGTTATAAGTGCCGCAGCGGCAAATGTTGCCGACCATGGCTTCTTCGATCTGCTCGTCGCTTGGGTTTGGATTGGTTTTAAGCAATGCGGTGGCCGACATGATTTGCCCGCCCTGACAAAAACCGCATTGCGCGACAGCGGTGTCGAGCCAGGCTTGCTGGACGATCTGCCCGACCGGATCAGCATGCAGGTTGTCGATCGTGGTGACGTTCTGCCCGATTACCGAGCCGACCGGCGTGATGCAACTGCGCGCCGGCAAGCCATCGATATGAATGGTGCACGCGCCGCAAAGGCCCATGCCGCAACCGAACTTGGTGCCGTTGTAACCGGCGACGTCACGAATCGCCCATAACAGCGGCATGTCTTCAGTGACATCGAGGGGATGGTCTTGACCGTTGAGTTTCAGGGTAATCATGGGCACGCCCGCATATTTTTAGTGGTTATGGGGTCGAGCAATCTGCCGCCGGAAAAATCAGCGGTGTGGTTCGCGCAGATCGACTCAGGCTAATCAGGCTCTCTTGTGCCGACGCGAACGTCTGCACCGGGCCTTTGGTGGAGCAAATGACGGTTATCGTTAGCTCGCTAAGTTAACCCAACATTAACGAAAAAGCCCTGCTGAGACAGGGCTTTTCAGTGGCGAGCTTTTAGCTACAAGCTGCAAGTAAAAGCAGTACCTGGCTCACGCTCAAGATTGTAGCTTGCCGCTAGAAGCTTGAAGCTCGCCGCTGCTTCAATACCGATTGGGCTCCATTTCCAGGTCGACATTGAATCGTTCGGCAATGTCTTTCTGGATGCGTTGCGCCAGATCGAGCAGTTGCAGACCGGTCGCCGTGCCGTAATTGACCAGCACCAGCGCCTGCAATCTATGCACGCCGGCATCGGCCTCACGGAAACCCTTCCAGCCAGCGCGTTCGATCAACCAGCCAGCAGCCAGTTTCATCTGCCCGTCCGGTTGCGCGAATGCCACCACGTCCGGGTGTTCTGCTTTGATCTGGGCGACAATGTCTGCCGACACCAGCGGGTTCTTGAAGAAGCTGCCGGCATTGCCGAGCACTGCCGGATCCGGCAGTTTCTCGCTGCGAATGCTGCAGATGGCGCGGCTGACGTCGAACGGCGTCGGTTGCTCGATGCCCTGCTCGGTGAGGCGCTGACGCACCGGGCCGTACTCCAGATGCAGATGCGCGACGCGGTCGAGTTGAAACCGCACGCGCAGAATCAGCCAACGCCCCGGCTGCTGCTTGAACAGGCTGTCGCGGTAGGCGAAGTTGCATTCTTCCAGGGTGAAATCGTGCAGCTCGCCGGTCTGGCGATCCAGCGCGGTGAGGCCGGCGAACACGTCCTTGATCTCGACACCGTAGGCACCGATGTTCTGCATCGGCGCAGCGCCGACGGTGCCTGGGATCAGGCTGAGATTTTCCAGTCCGGAAAAGCCCAACGCCAACGTATGCAGCACAAACGCATGCCACGGCTCGCCGGCTTCAGCTTCGATCACCACGCGGCTGCCATCATCGCTGATCACGCGGATCCCCCGCGTGGCCATGCGCAGTACCAGCGCCGGGATATCTGCCGTCAGCAGCAAATTACTGCCACCGCCGATCACCAGCAACGGCACATCATGAGAAACGGCATAGGCCAGCGCTTCGCGAACATCGGCATCGCTGTGGGCTTCGGCGAACAGTTGCGCGCGCACATCCACGCCAAAACTGTTGAACGGTTTCAAGGAAACCTGCGGTTGCAGCTGCAAACTCATAACCGGCCCTTCACTTCGATCAACAATTGGTCACAAGCCGCTTCAATCAGATCCAGCACCTGCTCGAAGCCCTGATCGCCGTCGTAATACGGGTCCGGCACTTCATCGACCAGCCCGGCATAACGGCGCAGGAACAGATCCAGCTCGGCTTTGCCGGTGGACGGCTGCAGCGCCTTGAGGTTGCGCAGGTTGCTGTTGTCCATGGCCAGAATCAGGTCATAACTGGCGAAGTCGGCACGGCTGACTTGCTGCGCGCGTTGCGTCGACAGGTCATAACCGCGCACTTTAGCGGCGGCCTGGCTGCGTTTGTCCGGCGGGTTGCCGACGTGCCAGTCACCGGTGCCGGCGGAGGCCACTTCGACCTGATCTGCCAGCCCCGCTTCACGCAGCTTGTGACGCAATACGCCTTCGGCCGTGGGCGAACGGCAAATGTTGCCCAGGCACACAAACAGAACGCGCATCAGGCCTCCAGCAGGCGGCGAACGCGCTCGAGGTCTTCAGCGGTATCGACGCCGGTTGGCGGCGCAATCAGCGCGTCGGCGACGTGAATCCGCACGCCGTGCCACAGGGCACGCAACTGCTCGAGGGATTCAGTGTTTTCCAGCCAGCACGGGCCCCAGCTCACGAAATCGTGGAGGAAACCGGCGCGGTACGCATAAATGCCGATGTGGCGACGGTACGGCACGCCTTCCGGCAGTTGCTCGCGGCTCTTGGCAAACGCATCGCGTGCCCACGGCAAAGTCGCGCGGCTGAAGGTCAGCGCCAGTCCGTTGAGGTCGCTGACGACTTTGACCACGTTCGGATTGAACAGGGTGTCCACGTCCTCGATCGGCTCGGCCAGCGTGGCCATGCGCGCTTCGGTGTGCGCGGCCAGATTGGCGGCGACCTGATCGATCACGCTCGGCGGGATCAGCGGCTCGTCACCCTGCACGTTGACCACGATCGCGTCAGGCTCAAGGCCCAGTTTCGCCGCGACTTCGGCCAGACGATCGGTGCCGGAATTGTGATCTTCACGGGTCAGCACCACTTCGGCGCCAAAGGCCTTGCAAGCCTCGACAATGCGCGCATCGTCAGTCGCAACCACGACGCGGGTCGCGCTGCTTTTGCTCGCCTGTTCCCAGACGTGCTGGATCATTGGTTTACCGGCAATGTCCAGCAGCGGTTTGCCCGGCAGTCGGGTCGAGGCGAAACGCGAGGGAATGACAACGGTGAAGGCGGTGGTCATTTATCCAGACGCTCGTCGGTGGTCAGGGTGCGGGCTTCGCTTTCGAGCATCACCGGGATGCCATCGCGGATCGGGTACGCCAGACCGGCGCCCTTGCTGATCAACTCGGTCTTGTCGGCGCTGAGCTTGAGCGGGCCTTTGCAGATCGGGCACGCGAGGATGTCGAGCAATTTGGTGTCCATGAACATTCCCTGAGTAAAGAGTTAAGGCAAAAGCCGATCGGGCAACAGGCGCATCAGCTGTGTGTCGAACCAGGCCACGAAGGCCGGTGACGGCACGGCATCGACCGCCAGATACCACCAGTCGGCAGCAGCGAAGGCACGGCACTTCACCGCGTCCTTTTCGGTCATCACCAACGGCAATGACGGTGTGAAATTCAACGCCTGCACGCTGTATTCGGCGTGATCGGCAAACGCGTGCGGAACTGCGCGCCAGTCTAGCGCTTCGAGGGTATTGAAGAAACGTTGCGGATTGCCGATCCCGGCGACCGCGTGCACGCTCTGGCCCGGAGGAAAATGATCGAGCGGTTTACGCTCGCCGCTGCGCAGATTGACCAGCGCGGTCGGTTGCAGACGGAAAGCGAAACCGTCGTCGCGATCCTCAGTGGCGCCATTGAACAGCACGCCGTCGACACTTTGCAGACGCTCGATCGGCTCACGTAGCGGGCCTGCCGGCAAGCAGCGTTTATTGCCCAGACCACGGGCCGCGTCGATCAGCACCAGTTCCAGATCCCGCGCCAAGCGGTAATGCTGCATGCCGTCATCGGAGAGGATCAGATCCAGTGGTTCGCTGGCCAGCAACGCTTTGACAGCAGCGCTGCGATCGGGATCGATCATCAGCGGCACGCCGGTACGCTGGACGATGAGCAAAGGTTCGTCACCGGCAATGGCAGCGGTTTGCTCGGCCTCAACGCGCCACGGCAGTTGCGGCGGTTTGGCGCCGTAACCACGGCTGACCACGCCGACGCGCAAACCGCTGCGCCGGCAATGTTCGATCAACCAGAGAATCATCGGCGTCTTGCCCGTGCCACCAACAGTGATGTTGCCGACCACGATCAACGGCACGGGCGGCTGATAGATCTCGCCTTCACCGTCGAGAAAGCGTTGGCGTTTACCGATCACCACGCGGCGATAGAGCATTTCCAGCGGCAGCAGCAGCGTCAGGGCCGGGTGCCCCTGATACCACGCGGCGAGCAAGCGATCGGACAGGCTCATCAGGATTTGGGCGCCGCCTCGACCGTGGTCATGCGCAAATGGCTGAAACCGAGCTTGCCGGCCGCGTCCATGGCGGTGATCACGGATTGGTGCTGAGTCTTGCCATCGGCACTGATCGACAACGGCATGTTGGTGTCACCGTTGGATTCTTTCTGCATGGCTTCCATCAACGTCGCCAGATCGTTTTTCGGCAGAATCTTGTTGTTCACCGAGAACACGCCCTCGGCGCTGATGGCCACGTCGATCTGCTTGAGCTGCTGATCTTCGGCCGGTGAGCCGCTGACCGCTTCGGGCAGATCAACGCGCAACTGGGTTTCACGGGTAAACGTGGTGGTCACGACGAAAAACAGCAGCAGAATGAACACCACGTCGATCAGCGACGCGAGGTTGATGTCCACGGTTTCCCGGGGCTTGCGACGGAATTTCACGCGCGGCCCTCGGTCAGGTCGACGTCACGGTCGCCCTGCACCACTTCAACCAGCTTGATCGCTTCCTGCTCCATGCCCACCACCAATTCATCGATGCGGCGTTGCAGGAAACGGTGGAAGAACACCGCCGGAATACCGACCATCAGGCCCGCCGCCGTGGTGATCAGCGCTTTCGAGATACCACCGGCCAATACCGAGGCGTTGGTGGTCATGCCGGAACCAGTGAAGGCGCTGAAAATATCGATCATGCCCAACACGGTACCGAGCAGACCGAGCAACGGCGCCATGGCGGCGATGGTGCCGAGTGCATTGATATAGCGCTCAAGTTCGTGAATGACGCGCGCGGCGGCTTCTTCGATGCACTCCTTCATGATCTCGCGACCGTGCTTGGAGTTGGCCAGACCGGCGGCGAGGATTTCCCCCAGCGGCGAATTGGCACGCAATTCCTTGAGTTTTTCTTTATTGAGTTGCTTGTCCTTGATCCACACCCAGACCTGGCCCAGCAGATGCTCGGGGGTGACGCGGCTGGCGCGCAGGGTCCACAGGCGCTCGGCGACGATCGCCATGGCCGCGATGGAGCTCAGAATGATCGGCAACATCATCCAGCCGCCGGATTTGACCAATTCCCACACAGTGACAGTCCCCTCGAAAAAGTGCGCCACTTTACCATACCGATTGACGATTAAGACCCGCCGCCCCGACGACCGTGACGCCCCATTGACCCACGTCCCGATCAGCGGGCCAGTGCGGGCGGATCACGCCAGAAACGGCGCTGATGACGCATCGTGCGTGGCGCCCTGAAGGTACCCAGTTGCAGATGAATGGCGCCTTGCTCGGCGCTGTCGTAAATGCGCAGACCGAGTTTGCGGTAACGCGCCATCACGGTCGGGTGCGGATGGCCGAAAGAGTTGCCATGTCCCCGGGAGATCAGCACTGACTCAGGTTTCAAGACGTTGAGCAGCGCCATTGACGATGAACTGCGGCTGCCATGATGGGGCGCTTGCAGCCATTGCGTCGGGGCGGCCAGTGGGCTTTCGAGCAGGACACGTTCGGCGTGGGTGTCGATGTCGCCGGTCAACAGCAGACGTTCGCCATTGGCCTCGATCTGCAACACGCAGGAACGCTGATTGCTGTCGTGAGCGTCCGCCCACTGCCAGAGTTGAAAACGCACACCGTCCCACTGCCATTGCTGGCCACTAGCGCAGGCTTCGGCGTTCAATTGCGCGGGCAGGCCCGCCGGGTCACCGCTGATCACTTGATCGACGGTCAAACCGCGCATGACCGCCAAAGCGCCACCCGCGTGATCGGCGTCCGCATGACTGAGCAACATCAGATCGAGTTTTTCCACACTGAGTTTGCGCAATGCGGGCAGCACCACACGCTCGCCGAGATCGAGCTCACCAAAACGCGGCCCCGCATCGTAGAGCAACGCGTGATGACGGGTGCGAATCAGAATGGCCAGACCTTGGCCGACATCGAGTTGCCAGATATCGGCCAATCCTTCATCTATCTGATCGCGTGGCGGCACGACCAACAGCACCAGCAACGGCCAGCCCAGTGGACGCAGCGGCACGCCGCGCGGCAACAGCAACAACACGGCGCCGAGGCTGCCGATGGCCCAGGCCCAAGCGGGTATCGAGGGTGCGATCCACGCCGGCCAATGCCCGGCAATCATTGCCAGCGCGCGAAACAATACGTCGATCAAACCGCCGGCCAGCCACAGCAAGCCTGCGCCGACATAAGGGACAGGCAACAACGCCGTCCCAAGTAGCGCTGGCGGTAACACCACAAGACTGACCCAAGGCACAGCGAGCAAATTTGCCAGCGGCCCGCTGAGGCTGATCGGCAGGTTCAGCGCCAGCAATACCGGGCACAAACCGATCGCGATCAACCATTGCGCCCGTGTCCAGGTCTGCCACCAGTGCCACGCCCCCAAGCGACCGCCAAAGGTAAAAATCAGCACGGCCACTGCCGCAAAGGAGAGCCACAAACCCGGACGCAAGCTGGCGAGCGGATCCAGCAGCAACACACCGTTGAACGCCAGCAGCAACGGCCACCATACCCCCAGATGGCGAAAGCGCAGGCGCCACAACAGCACCAGCCCGACCATCACGCAGGCTCGCTGCACCGGCACATCGAACCCGGCGAGCAGGCCATAACCAAACGCCGCCGCGAACGCCAGCCCACAGGCCCATGGCAGCCACGGCCAACGCAATGGCCACAACCCATAGCGGGCAAGTCCGGCCACCAGCAAATACATCACCGCCGCCAGCAAACCGATGTGCTGACCGGAAATCACCAGCAAGTGCACGGTGCCGGTGTCCTGCAGAATCTGCCAGTCCTCGCGACCGAGTCCCGAACCGTCGCCCAGCACCAGCGCTGCCAGTGCGCCGTTTCGCCCTTGCGCATCCACGCTCAGCAAACGCTGGCGAATACCGTCACGCCAGGCCCAGCGTGCTTCGCTCAAGCGCTGCCCGTCCTTGATCGTGCCGGTCGCTCCAATGCGTTGCGCCAGCAGCCAGGCCTCATAATCGAAGGCCTCGGGGTTGCGTAAACCACCGGGACGCTTGAGCTTGACCGCCAAGCGCCAGCGCTCGCCACTGTGGACCGGCGGCCCGGCGTACCAGGCAAGCCGCATCAGTGATGGCAGCTTTTCGTGACGCGAGTGCGCATCGGCCAATTCGAAGCGCACCACGCCATCGCCGTTCTGCGGCAAACCGACGACCCGCCCTTCTACCCACCGGGTTTCTCCATCCAGCCCGGCCGGTAAACGATCATTCAGCGCCCACTGCGCACCGACACTGGCCCACGTGAAGCCAAACAGCAAAAACGCCAACGGATAACTGCGAAACGGCAGCAGCATCAATGCCACGACCGGCAACAACAGCATCAACCAGACCGGCGGTAATGCCGGCATAAAAACCGCGACCAGCAGACCGACTGCGAGCGCCATCATCCCTGTGCGCATAAGCCCGTCCTTGAGAGTTCTGCACTTAGGCATAGCGGGTGTCGGGCACGTCCGTCGTCAACAATTGTCACAAAGTCTGAATGGGCGCTTCGTAGAATCCAGACATACTTGCCGCCTTAACCGACCGAGAAGCCTTATGCCCCGGCGCTTATTCAAACGTTACATGCCCGACCCGACGAGCATCAGGGAACACAAATCCTTACGCTTTCTCGGCAAGTTGCTGCATGACCCGAACCTCTGGCACCTCAATCGTCACTCGGTCGCCCGGGCGATGGCGGTCGGCCTGTTCGCGGCGTTCCTGCCGATTCCGGCGCAAATGCTGGTGGCCGCTGCCCTCGCCGTCATGGTGCGGGGGAACATGCCGATTGCGGTCAGTCTGGTGTGGCTGACCAATCCGATCACCATGCCGGCGGTGTTCTTCTGCACTTATCAGGCGGGTGCGTGGTTGATGGATGTGCCTGCACGGCATCTGCCGGATGAGCTGACCTGGGAATGGATCAGCGGTGAATTGTCGACGTTGTGGCAGCCGTTTCTGCTGGGTTCGGTGGTGGTCGGGCTGGTGCTCGGCGCCCTCGCCTACTTCATTGTGATGATGTATTGGCGCTGGTGGGTGGCGCGGCAATGGGCACGACGCAAGAAAAACAGAATGCGCTGAATGCAAAACGGCCTCCGCAATGGAGGCCGTTTTGATTTGTGGCGTCTGCATTCGCGAGCAGGCTCACTCCCACATTGGATCAGGTACGCATACCACGCCCACTCACCAGCAACCGCGCACAACCGAGATACAGCACCACCGTCGCCACCAGCATGAAGGTGATCGCGATACCGATCTTGATATCCGACACTCCGAGAATGCCGTAACGGAAAGCGTTGACCATGTGCAGCACCGGGTTGGCCAGCGACACGGTCTGCCAGAATGGCGGCAGCAGCGTGATCGAGTAGAACACCCCGCCCAGATAGGTCAGCGGCGTCAGCACGAAGGTCGGGATGATCGAAATATCATCGAAGTTGCGCGCAAACACGGCGTTGATAAAGCCCAGCAGCGAGAAGATCGTCGCCGTCAGTACCACCACCAGAATGGTCACGCCGAGGTGATGCACCTGCAAATGGGTGAAGAACAGCGACAGAATCGTCACGATCACGCCGACCATCAAACCCCGCAGCACGCCGCCAATGGTGAAGCCGATCAGGATCGTGTGCGGCGACACCGGCGACACCATCAGCTCTTCGATGGAACGCTGGAACTTGCTGCCGAAGAAACTCGACACGACGTTGCCATAGGAGTTGGTGATCACCGACATCATGATCAGCCCCGGCACGATGTACTCCATGTAGGTGAAGCCACCCATGTCGCCGATCTGCCGGCCGATCAGGTTACCGAAGATCACGAAATACAGAACCATGGTGATCGCTGGCGGCAGCAATGTTTGCGGCCAGATCCGCGTGAAGCGTTTGACCTCGCGGTAAACGATGGTCTGCAGGGCGACAAGGTTGGGACGGAATTCGGAACTCATACCGCCACCTTCGACAGATTTTTCTCCACCAGGGACACGAACAGCTCCTCGAGGCGATTGGTTTTGTTACGCAGGCTCAGCACTTCGATGTGCTGCTGGGCCAACTGGGTGAACAACGCCGTGATGCCCATGGATTTGTCGACCTGGACTTCCAGGGTATGGCCGTCGATCAACCGCGCGGGATAGCCGAGCAATTGCGGCGCAGCGTTCAAGTCGTTTTTCAGGTCCAGCAAAAAGGTTTCCACGTGCAACTGGCCCAGCAGTTGTTTCATGCTGGTGTTCTCGACGATGGTGCCGTGATCGATGATGCCGATGTTGCGGCACAACTGCTCAGCCTCTTCCAGATAGTGCGTGGTGAGGATGATGGTGATGCCTTTCTGGTTCAGCTCGGTGAGGAACGTCCACATCGAGCGGCGCAGCTCGATGTCGACGCCCGCAGTTGGTTCGTCAAGGATCAACAGACGCGGCTCGTGCACCAGCGCGCGGGCAATCATCAAGCGCCGCTTCATGCCACCGGACAACGAACGCGACGGCACATCGCGCTTGTCCCACAGGCCCAGTTGCGTCAGGTACTGCTCGGCGCGTTCCTTGGCGACCTTCGCCGGAATGCCGTAGTAACCGGCCTGGGTCACGACGATGTCGAAGGTCTTTTCGAACTGGTTGAAGTTGAATTCCTGGGGCACCACGCCGATCGAGCGCTTGAGCTGCGCAGGATTCTTGTCTAGGTCATGGCCGAAGATATTCACCGTGCCGCCGGTCTTGTTGACCAGGGTCGAGAGAATGCCGATGGTCGTGGATTTGCCGGCACCGTTGGGGCCGAGCAAGGCGAAAAAGTCACCTTCGGCGACGTCCAGATCGATACCACTCAAGGCCTGGAACCCGTTGCCGTAGGTTTTGGTTAGCTGCCGGATGGAAAGAGCGGAACTCATATCTGATTTACGCACCATTGAAGGGAAAAAGGAGACGGCGGCGAAGAGTCGAACCGCAGCGCAAGTGCGCAATGGTGCTTGCCGCCGCCGTACAAGTACAGTCAAGTGTGTCGATAGTAGGTATTAAGTCAACGCGGTCATGACGGCTTTCTGGTAGGCCGGACGCTGCTTCAGGCGCTCGTACCAGGCTTGCAGATGCGCTTGTGGCGCGCGTTCAATGGGCATCTCGAACCAGGCATAAATGAAACTGCCCAACGGAATGTCGCCCATGCCGATTTCTTCACCAGACAGGTAAGGTTGGCTGGCGAGCGCCTGATCGGCCATGCTCAGCAACTCATTGCATTCCTCGATCGCGGCGTTGATCGCGGCCCAGTCCTGTTTTTCCGCCGGCGTGCGCAGCACACCCCAGAACACCGTGCGGAAAGGGCCGGCGAAACTCGACGTGGTCCAGTCCATCCACTTGTCCGCGATGGCGCGTGCTTGCGGATCCGCCGAATACCAATGGCTGTCGGGCGCATGCTTGGCCAGCAGAAAGCGAACGATGGCGTTGGATTCCCACAGCACAAAACCGTCGTCTTCGATCACCGGCACCCGACCGTTCGGGTTCATCGCCCGGTACTCGGGGGTGTCGACTACGCCGAATGCACCACCGGCATCGATCGCCTCGTAGACCAGGCCAAGCTCTTCAGCAGCCCACAATGGCTTCCTGACATTCGATGAGTTTTTCCGTCCCCAGATCTTCAGCATGACCGCCTCTTTTCAAATGAGTGGGCAGGCAGCATACGCCGGATCAGGAGCGGCTCAAATCACTCTGCATATCGCCCAGTAGTTGCGGCTGCAGATCAGTGAACAGGTGCGGATAGCACTTTTGCAGATGTTCGAAGAAGAACGTTTCCGGCACATCGGCGAATTGGCCATGGTCGACCAGATACTCCATCAACTGCGCACCGTCACGGTTGTAGGGGTGGAAAACGCTGTCGTTGATGCCGTCGAATTCCAGTGGTGCAACATTGAACAATTCGCAGAGTTTCTGGTTGAACGCGGGTGTCGCTTTTACCCAGCGATCATTGAGGAAAAACTCGGTATAGCCGTGCATGGCGAACATATCGCTTTTCAGCAATTCGAGCAGGCGCGGCGTCGACAGGTGATTGCGCACATCCGCCAGACCGATCCGCGCCGGGATCGCGCAATGCCGCGCACAACCGGCGAGCAGCGTGGCTTTCGGCACGCAATAACTCTCACCTGTCGCCAAGGCATAGCTGCCACGCAAGGTCTGCGGATCGCGGCTGAAGGTGTAGGGGTTGTAACGCACCGCCTCACGCACGGCGTAGTAAAGACTGATCGCCTGCTCGAGCGGATCGCGGCTGGCGCCCCGATGCTGTTCGGCGAACTCCACCACCGCCGGGTGGTCACTATCGATGAAGCGGCCGGGGCTCAGATACTCGTGCATGACGACAATCTCCTGGGTGAGCCTCGAGTCTAGCGATAGCTTAAGCACAGAGATAACGACGTTTCGGCCAAACTTGGACGCAAAGACGCGGGATCGGCGAACGATTTCCCACACGTGTTGCCCACCGAACCTACGAAAACCATCCGGGGTTTCCCACGATTTCAATCACCTTGGTCTGACCACCCGCTTTTACAGATGCCGTCTAAGCTCTGGAGGGTCGATTTGCCTTGGTTCACGGAGGACTGAATATGCTGTTGTTGTGGATACTGGTTTTGATCGTTGGCGTGGCGTATCTCGCCCACCGGCGTATTTCGCCTCTGCCGGCATTGGGCATCGTTGCCGTTTACCTGTTGGCGATGGGTATTTTCAGTCATGCGCCGGGCTGGTTATTGGCGGTGTTGTGGATCTTGCTGGCGGTGATCGCCGCACCGCTGCTGCTGCCGGACCTGCGCCGCAAACATTTCACGGCGCCGCTGTTCAGCTGGTTCCAGAAAACCCTGCCGCCCATGTCGCAGACCGAACGCGACGCGATCGACGCCGGCACCGTGTGGTGGGACGGCGAGCTGTTCAGCGGCCGCCCGGACTGGGACAAGCTGCTGGCCTATCCCAAGGCGCAATTGACCGATGAAGAACAAGCCTTCATCGATGGCCCGACCGAAGAGCTGTGCGCGATGGTCACTGACTGGCAGATCGGCCAGTCGATGGACCTCCCGGCCGAAGCCTGGACGCACATCAAGGAACACGGTTTCTTCGCCCTGATCATCCCTAAAGAATTTGGCGGTAAAGGCTTCTCGGCTTACGCCCACTCGCAAGTGGCAATGAAACTGGCCACTCGCAGCGGTGACCTCGCCTCCACCGTCATGGTGCCCAACTCCCTCGGCCCGGCCGAACTGCTGCTGCATTACGGCACCGACGAACAACGCAATCACTATTTGCCACGGCTGGCCCGTGGCGATGACATCCCGTGCTTCGCCCTCACCGGCCCACTTGCGGGTTCCGATGCCGGTGCGATGCCCGACACCGGGATTATCTGCAAAGGCCAATGGGAAGGTCAGGAAGTCATTGGCCTGCGTCTGAACTGGGAAAAGCGCTACATCACCCTCGGCCCCGTCGCTACCCTCCTCGGCCTGGCCTTCAAGGCCTATGACCCCGAACATCTGCTGGGCGACAAGGAAGACCTTGGCATCAGCCTCGCGCTGATCCCGACCGACACCCCAGGCGTGGAAATCGGTCGTCGTCATTTGCCACTGGGCGCAGCGTTCATGAATGGCCCGAACTCCGGCAAGGATGTATTCATCCCGCTGGAATTCCTCATCGGCGGTCAGGAAATGCTCGGCAAGGGCTGGATGATGCTGATGAACTGCCTGTCGGTCGGCCGTTCGATCTCGTTGCCAGCTGTCGGTACCGGCGCGGCCAAATTCACCAGTCTGGTCACTGGCCAGTACGCGCAGATCCGTGAGCAGTTCAATGTGCCGCTGTCGGCGTTCGAAGGTATTCAGGAGGCCATGGCGCGCATCGGCGGCAACGCATGGATGATGGATGCCGCGCGGATGCTCACTGCCAACGCGGTGGACCTTGGCGAAAAACCTTCGGTGCTGTCGGCGATCCTCAAGTACCACCTCACCGAACGCGGCCGCGAGTGCATCAGCCACGCCATGGATGTGCATGGCGGCAAGGCGATCATCATGGGCCCGAACAATTACCTCGGGCGCAGCTGGAACGGTGCGCCGATCTTCATCACCGTGGAGGGCGCGAACATCCTTTCGCGCAACCTGATGATCTTCGGTCAGGGCGCGATTCGCTGCCATCCGTTTGTACTGAAGGAGATGGCTCTGGCCGGCCGCGAAGACAAGGATCAGGCGCTGAAGGAGTTCGATGGCCTGCTGCTCAAACACATCGGTTTCGCCGTAAGCAATGCCGCCAGCACGCTGGTGCTGAACCTGGGTTTCGGCCATTTCGAACATGCGCCGGGCGACAAGATCAGTCAGGGTTACTTCCGCGCACTCAACCGGCAGGCAGCGGCATTTGCCATGCTCGCCGACTTCAGCATGATGCTGCTGGGTGGCGAACTGAAACGTCGTGAACGCCTGTCGGCACGCTTGGGTGACGTGCTGAGCAACCTGTATCTGGCCTCTGCCGCGCTCAAGCGTTATCACGATCTGGATTCGCCGGCCTACATGGAACCGCTGTTCCGTTGGGCGATGGAAGAAAGCCTCGGCCAATCGGAACGGGCACTGGATGAGTTGCTGCGCAACTTCCCGAACAAAGTGTTTGGCTGTCTGTTGCGCGCCATCGTCTTCCCGTTCGGTCGTCGTCATAAAGGCCCGTCGGACAAACTCGGTGCCGAAGTCGCAGGTGTCATTGGTCGAGCCAAAGGCGATCCGGCATTGGAAGAGCTGCTTGCCGGCTGCTATCGCCCGCAATCGGCGGACGATGCGGTCGGTGCTCTGCAACACGCCAGCGATCTATTGAATGCTGCGCAGCCATTGCACAAAAAACTGCACACTTCGCTGAAAAGCGGTCAGGTCAAACCGGTGGCGGGTGAACACGCCATCGATGCCGCGCTTGAAGCTGGAGTACTGCAACCGGTGGAAGCGCAGAGTCTGCGCGATGCCGAAGCAGCACGGCGCATGGTGATCGACGTCGATGATTTTGACAAAGAGGAGCTGGCGCTGGCTGAGGGCAAAGTCCGCTGATCCTGACAGGCATGTCAATGCGCGCGCGGGAGCTTTATACTCCCGCGCCCGTTTTGCTCTTGAGGACTTATCTCGTGTCCAACGTCGTTGCCGATCATCTTGTTTTGCTCGACCACCTGCGCAGTATCCTGGTCGCCGTAGGTGAGGTCGAACAGGTTCCCGAAGAAAGCCATGCCCTGTTCCTGGAGCGCTTCGACGAACTGCTCGCATCGCTGCCGATCGATCCGATCGAAAGCCAATATCTGGGCCAGGACATCCTGACTCAAGTGATTACCCGTTACCCGCAAATCGCCCACCTGATCCCGCGCGACCTGCTGTGGTTCTTCGCCGGTGACTGCCTGCACTACCTGTCCGATGAAGAAATCGACCTGTATCAGGCCCTCGAAGAACGTCGTTACGAAGCCGAACAGAACGATGAACCGTTCGACTGGAACCAGGAAAAACAATTGCTGGCGATGTCCGCTCAGGACAGCAAGCACTGATTTCTCCTCCCGTCATGAAAATGCCCGCATGGTGAGCCATGCGGGCATTTTTTTGCGCTGGCGTCAGAGCAGACCTTCGCTTTCGGGCAATTCATACGCCATCGCGGCGTTGCTCTCCCCAACTGATTTACCCGGCTTGCTCAAGGTTGGCTCTTTCTGCAGGCACTCCACCAGATAGTCGATAAACACCCGTAGCTTGGGTGGCAGATAGCGCGTAGGCGAATGCAGCAGCCACAGTCCGCCGTGATAGGAAGCCAGGAAGGTCCAGTCCGGTAACACCTGCACCACCAACTTTTGCTCCAGCGCATAGCGCGCAGTGAAGTACGGCAGGCTGCCGATGCCGATGTGCTGCAACACCGCGCCCAAGCGTACACCGGTGTGATTGGCGGCATAGCGCCCCCGCACACCCACCGTCACCGCTTTGCTGCCTTTCTTGAATTTCCAGCGTGCATCGCTCGGGGTTTCGCCCAGATAGATACAGCTGTGATTAAGTAAATCATGCGGGTGGGTCGGTGTGCCGTGTTCGGCCAGGTATTGCGGCGTGGCGCAAAGCAAGTGGTCGATAGTCAGTAACTGCCGACCAACCAGCCCGGCCGGTGGTCGATCGGTGATGCGAATCGCCAGATCGACATGGTCGTCGATCAAATCGACTTGCCGATCCTCCAGCAACAACTCGACATCGACCTTGGGATAACGCCGCAGAAACTCGGGCATGTGCGGATGAATCACAAAGCGCCCTACTGCTTTCGGCACGCTGACCCGCACCAGGCCTTCGGCTTCATGGGTGAATTGACCGCTGATTTCCATGACAGACTTGGCCGCACTGACCATCTCCTGGCAGCGCTTGAACACCTCTTCGCCGCCGTCACTCAGGCGCAGTTTTCGCGTAGTGCGTTGCAGCAACCGCGTGGCCAGGGCTTTTTCCAGGCGCGAAATACTGCGACTGACTGCCGACGGCGAAGACCCCAACTGGCGAGCGGCTTCGGAGAAGCTACCGGTCTCCACAACCTTGACGAAGATCGCCATTTCACCGAGCAGCGGTAGCGGCAGATTAATGCTCACAGCGCACAAGTCCTTTGATGTTTGAACGGATTATCACGTTATTGCACGATTCATATAATAAAAACAGAAACTTTAATAAGGGCATGGAATATGACGCTTCGCCTCTTTTTCCATAGTGATGACCTCAAGGCTAATGTGGAAGTCCTCGACTGCACGCCCCAAGAGCACGAATTCGCCGTGGTATTGCGCGCCACGCTGTTTCACCCGCAAGGCGGTGGCCAGCCGTGTGATACCGGTTGGATCGGCGAAAGCCAGGTACTGCGTGTGGTGCAGGAGCCGGACCGGATCATTCATTTTGTCGACCGGCCGGTGGCGCTCGGCATGACCTGTATCCGTATCGACGAACAGCGTCGCCACTTCAACACGCGCATGCATTCGGCCGGGCACCTGATCGGGCATTTCGTTCAGGCCATGGGCTGGATGCCGATCAAGGCACACCACTGGCCGGACGAAGGTCGCGTGCAGTTCAAACCCGGCGATGCTGCGCAGGAAGTCGACGCCGAGACCGTTCAACACGGCATCGAACAGTGGATCGAGCACGATCTGCCCCGCCTGACATCGCTGCGCGAAGGCGCGCGGGAAATCGGTTTTGGTGAACTGCCCGCCTATGGCTGCGGCGGCACCCATGTACGCAGCCTGAAGGATCTGGGCACAGTCACGATCGCGTCCCTTTCGCAGAAGAAGGGCACGTTGTCCGTCCACTACAACGTGGATTGAGCATTTCGGGCGCTGCCTCACGCAGCGTCCGACGCCGGGGAACCGCATTCGCAGGTTCCGTTGACTATCGATAGATGGACCTAAAAAAATGATGCTAGACGTCGAGCGTCTCGATGAGACGTGCATAAAAAAACTGGCCAACGAAGAAGTCCTCGCCATCCGCGTCAGAGGCTTTTTGCCGGAGCCGCTGGCCATTCAGATTGGCGACAAGATTCTCGCTCCAGGCTTTGAGGGTTACATCAACGCACCCAGTATCGGCCGCATCGGCATGGCTTTTTACGAGGCGGAAAACCAGCCGCTGCTGATCGAGGATTACTTCGAACGCGCCACCAGCAACATCGCCGAACTGCGCAATCGCTGTGCGCCCTATTCCTCACCGATCGACACCTTGCGCTGCATGCTCGACGAATCCTGGCCGGCCGGCGCACACCTGGAAAATCTTTACGGCCGAAAAATGTATGTCGGCCTGTCACGAGTCGTGAAACCGGGAGTGTGTTTTCTCGCCCATCACGACATTTTCGCCAAGGACGCGCCGGACAGCTTCCAGGCCCGCAGCCTGGAAGCGCAGTTCGCCTGCAACGTCTATCTGAACATGCCAACCGAGGGCGGCGCGCTGCAGATGTGGGACGACGACATCAGCCCGGACCAATTCGACGAGATGCGTGGCGACAGTTACGGCATTGAGCCCGAGTTGCTCGGCCCGCCCGCCCTCGAAGTCCGACCGAAACCTGGCGATTTCATCATGTTCAATTCGCGTCGCATGCATTCGGTGACTCCGGGTGTGGCTGATCCGCGCTTGAGCCTTTCCTTTTTTGTCGGCTATCGCGGCAATGCTTCACCCCTGACCTACTGGAGCTGAGATGTATTCGAATTATCTGGGCGAGTTTCTGGCGCTGGCCACCATTCACTTTCTGGCCGTGGTTGCTCCCGGCCCGGACTTCGCAGTCACCATTCGCCAAAGCGTTCGATTCGGACGGTTAGTCGGGATTTGCACGGCGCTGGGCATCGGTGCGGGGATTTCTGTCCACGTGTTGTACACACTGCTTGGCGTGGGTGCGCTGATGCACACCACGCCGTGGTTGCTGACCGTTGCCAAAGTGGTGGGCGGCGCCTACATCCTGTATCTGGGTGTCAGCCTGCTGCGCAGCAAACCCAAATCGGCCGTCGAAGGTGAGAAGACCAGCGATGAACCGTTGGTCGAGCAAACGCTGTTCAAAGCCTTCAGCACCGGTTTTCTGACCAATGCGACCAACCCCAAGGCCACACTGTTTTTCCTGGCCATCTTCACCACGATCATCAGTGCGGAAACACCTCTGCAAATCCAGGCGTTCTATGGTTTGTGGATGTGCTTTGTAAACGCGTTGTGGTTCGTGATCGTTGCGCTGTTTTTCTCAAGCAGCAAAGTTCGCCTGCTGTTCATGCGCATGGGCCATTGGTTTGAACGCACCATGGGTGTGGTGCTGATTCTGTTTGCCGGTCGCCTGATGCTGTCCTGGTAAGCAGACGCAAAACACAAAAAGGCCCGCCGAATCGCTCCGGCGGGCCTTTTTCTTTATGACTGATGACTCAAACACAAATCGTGCGCATACAAAAACGCCGCTCCAGTGAGCGGCGTTTTTGTGAATATGGAGCGGGAAACGAGACTCGAACTCGCGACCCCGACCTTGGCAAGGTCGTGCTCTACCAACTGAGCTATTCCCGCAATGGCGTCCCCTAGGGGACTCGAACCCCTGTTACCGCCGTGAAAGGGCGGTGTCCTAGGCCACTAGACGAAGGGGACACAGGCTACAACTTTCACTAATAAAAACGCCGCTCACTGAGCGGCGTCTTTAGAATTTGGAGCGGGAAACGAGACTCGAACTCGCGACCCCGACCTTGGCAAGGTCGTGCTCTACCAACTGAGCTATTCCCGCAAATGGCGTCCCCTAGGGGACTCGAACCCCTGTTACCGCCGTGAAAGGGCGGTGTCCTAGGCCACTAGACGAAGGGGACACGCTACCCGGAACACATGGTGTGTGTTTCGGTGTCCAGATCCTTGTCCGAAGACTTGGCTCTGGTTTCACTCAGCACCGCCCGAAAGCACTGCTGTTTAAAATTGGAGCGGGAAACGAGACTCGAACTCGCGACCCCGACCTTGGCAAGGTCGTGCTCTACCAACTGAGCTATTCCCGCATTGGCGTCCCCTAGGGGACTCGAACCCCTGTTACCGCCGTGAAAGGGCGGTGTCCTAGGCCACTAGACGAAGGGGACACACTACAACATTCACTCCCTGCCGCGCTTCGCTGTGTGCTTTACGCTGCAAGTGGCGCGCATTCTATGGATGGATTGAGAGGTCGTCAACCCCTTGATATAAATTTATTTAAATCAATGACTTCGACCTGCTTTACGGCGGCAACCGGGCTTTTCCGTCGTCCGACGATTGACGCCTATATTCCGCCACTCGCCAAGACGTTATAGTCCACCGCACAGTGATGGCAATCTGCACCCGCAGCGCCAGCATTCATATAAGCAGCGTGCGGCCGATACAGATTGAACCTGCCGATCCAACTCGTCGAGCGGCGCTAGGCGGCTAAATGCCCAGCCACTACACTCGCATGCGAACCCTATAAAGAGGTCTTACCGGTGACACCACTCATGATCACCCTGCTAGTCATAGCCGGGATCGCAATTCTGATCGCCATTGGCTACATGAACCATGTGGTGGAAAACAACAAACTGGAGAAGGCCCGCACCAAGGTCGAACTCAACGACCGCCTGCGCCGCTGCGGCGAACTGACCGAAACCTTCCCCGGCCAGTTCATGACCCCGGCACTCAAACTATTGCTGACCCGTCTGGAACTGAACGTCTGCCAGCGCCTGCTGAACCTGGAAAAAACCAGCGCCACCACCAAAGCACGAATCACCGAACTGAGCGCCTTGGTCGCCCAAGGCGAATCGATCCCGGTCAACAACCCGCCGGCGCCGATCCTGACCGAAGCCAAAGCCAAGGACGTACGCTTCCTCCTCGAAGCCCTCCACGGCCAGATCACCCGCGCCGCCCACGACGGCTTCCTGCCGCCGAACGAAGCCAAACACTGGATCCGCGAAGTCCGCCACATTCTGGTGCTGCTGCACATCGAATTCTTCAACAACCTCGGCCAACAGTCCCTGCAACAAAACCAGCCCGGCCAGGCCCGCCTCGCCTTCGAACGCGGCGTGCAATACCTGCGCAAACAGCAGGATCCACAGGTCTATGCAGAACAACTGCAATACCTGGAAAAACTGCTGGCCCGCGCCAACGCCCAGGTCATGGACAAGATTGCACCGGTTGAAGGTGAAGAGAACCAACTGACTGCCGGCCTAAAAGATGTAGAGGCCGATGCGGACTGGAAGAAGAAAGTGATTTACGACTGATTGCAGATGTAGAGAGAGAGAAGCCACCGAAAGGTGGCTTTTTTGTGGGTTCGCGGGAGTGAATTCGATAGAAAACCGGTGAATGTGAGAACGCTTTCGCGAGCAAGCTCGCTCCCACATGGTTTGAGTACATCCGGCAGAGATGGGTTGGCTGTCAGGCCGCTTTCGCGAGCAGGCTCGCTCCTACAGAAAAGCAAAAGCAACGCCCACCTCACAACCGCATCTGCTTCTCACCACTCAACAGGATGAGCGTTAGCTCGGCTGCAGCTTTTGATCTTGCCGTGTTGGCCCCTTCGGCAGGCTGAGTGGAGGGATTTATCCGGGGGTGGGAGCGCAGCGACCGTTCGACGAAGTCGAACACATCGAGAGGAGGTGCAGCGAAGCAAACCGTAGGCGATGCCCCCGGATAGATCCCGGAGCGAAGGAACCCCGAGCCTCAGCGAGGGGCCGAACGCCGGGGCCAAGACCTTTGGTTCCTTTGGGGCGTTTGCCAAAGGGACTCGCTGTAAGAGCGAAACCGCCAGCAGCAGCACCCGAAAAACCGGATATACACCCAAAACCCAAGAGCATGGCCGGCCCAAAGGCCGCCAAGCCCAAAGCATCAAAGCCGAAAATGCCCAACCATCCCGCGCAACTCACCCCCCAACTGCGCCAGCTCAACACTCGAAGCCGCGTTCCCGCGCATCGCGATCGACGACTGATCCGCACTCGCACGAATACTCGTCACACTGCGATTGATCTCCTCCGCCACCGAACTCTGCTCCTCGGCCGCCGCCGCAATCTGCTGATTCATCTGCTGAATCAACGACACCGCCACCGCAATACTCCCCAGCGCACTCTCGGTCTGCAACGCATCACTGACCGCCAGCTTCACCAACTCGCCGCTGCTCTGAATCTGCTGCACCGACGACTGCGCCGCCGAGCGCAATGCACTCACCAGCCGCTCAATTTCCTCAGTCGATTGCTGCGTGCGCCGAGCCAGCGCACGCACTTCATCGGCCACCACCGCAAACCCCCTGCCCTGTTCCCCCGCCCGCGCTGCCTCGATTGCGGCGTTCAACGCCAAGAGATTGGTCTGTTCGGCAACACTCTTGATTACCCCCAGCACCGTACCGATGTTCTGGATTTCCGCACTAAGGCTTTCGATACTGGAACTGGCCGATGTCGCCGAATCAGCCAATTGCTCGATCCGCGCCATGCTCTGGCGCACCACCTGCTGACCACTCTCGACTTTGTCATCCGCCGTCTGCGCAGCCAACGCCGCCTCTTCGGCATTGCGCGCGACGTCATGCACAGTGGCGGTCATCTGGTTCATCGCCGTGGCGACTTGCTCGGTTTCTTCCTTCTGGCTACTGACCTCAAGGTTGGTCTGCTCAGCGACCGCCGACAACGATTGCGCCGAACTGGCCAGTTGCTCGATCCCAGCCTGCAACCCGCTGACAATCGCACTCAGACCCGCGCCCATCTGCTGCATGGCCAACATCAACTGGCCGATCTCGTCACGCCGGGTCACCTCCACGGTCGCACTCAAGTCACCGGCGGCAATCTGCTGAGCGACCTGAATCACACTGCGCAATGGCGCGACGATCAGTCGAGTGATCAGCCACGCAGCCAGCAATCCGACCAACAGCGCCAGCGCCGATGAACCAATGATCAGCAGCGAGTTTTTCTTCAGTTCCGCCTGCATCGCGCCGTCCTCAGCGACATACGCCTGATTCACCCGCTCGACCACCTGATCGGCACGCTGGTGCAATTGCTCGTAGACGGTTTTTTCCTGCGCGAGCAATCCGGTGTACTCGGCCAGTTTGTCGTTGAAACCGGCGATATGCCCGGACACTTCATTGAGCACGGTCAGGTAACCCTCGTCCTTGACCGTGGTTTTCAGCTCTTCGGCCTGCGTCTGGGCCTGCGCGGCCTGTTCGATGTTGCCCTTGCCGGCGCTGTCGGCATCGCCCTTGCGGCTTTGGTCGAGGCGAATCCGCGCTTCGTTCATCGCTTGCAGCATCAACCGTGACACCTGACTGACCTGGCCGGCCTGCTCAACGAACTGGGCACCGTCCTTGCCCTCGGTGTCTTTCAAGGTATACGCACCGTCATCGGCAAGCCCGGCCTGCAATACGTCAAGGTTGTTGGCCACACTGGACACCGACCAACTGGCCATTTCCAGTGCCAGATCCTTGGCCTGGGTCAACGACACGAACTCATCGAACGCCTTGCGATAGGCCGCCAGCGACTGCTCGACATCACTCATTACCGGCACATTGGCTGGCGTGCGCGCCTTGAGCTCGTTGGCCAGGGCGATCAATTCGTCCACACCTTGACGCAAGGCATCGGCGGTTTTCGGATCGCCGCGCAAGGCATATTCCTGCTCGAGCAGGCGCACCTTGAGCAAACCGCTGTTGAGCGAGGACATTTGTTTCAGCCCGTCGAAACGCTGACTGATGGTTTGCAGGGACCAGACGCCAATGGCCGCCACCAGCGCGGTCAGCAGCAAAACCAGTACAAACCCGATACCCAGTTTTTTTGCCATACCGAGGTTGGCAAAACGTCCTTGCATGGCCGAAATCATTGCGCGTAGTCCCCTGCCATTGTCAGTAGAGCGAAGAGTCGCAACGGCCACCCACCGGCACAAGTCTCTGGCGTCGGAATAATGGCAAAAAGCTACGCCTGCGTCGTTTTCAGAACGCTTGAGGTCGATCCGCACCAGTGTTGCGGAAAAACTGCCGGGCGCGGGGATCGCAGGCATAGGCGACGTTGATGCGCAGCCAGTCGCCCGACTCGCCACTGGGGCTGAAGGCATCAGGAGCTGACAGCAACACGCCACAGCGTTGAGCCTGCCAACGTACCCGGGAATGATCGGTCATGCGCGAACGCGCCCAGATAAACAACCCGCCCGCAGGCTTGCCGAAAACCTCCCAGTCGGCGTCTTCCAGCGCCTGTAACGCAGCGGCGCGATCGGCATTCAAGCGTTGACGCTGGCGCTGCACCAGTTTGCGGTAAGCGCCGCTGACCATCAGGCTGGCCAGCACCGCTTCGGTAAACCTCGACGCCCCCAAACCACTGATCATCTTGACCTGCGCCAGCCGTCTGACAATGTCACTGTCGGCGAAAACGAACCCGACTCGCAGCGAACTGCTCAGCGTCTTGGAGAAACTGCCCACATAAATCACTCGCCCCTCATCGTCCAGCGCCGCCAGTCGCGTACCGTTACCGGTGTGCAAATCCGCGTAGACGTCGTCTTCGATCACGCGCAGATCGTAGGCCTTGCTCAATTGCAGGATGCGTTGCGCCACGCTCGGCGACAGGCAACTGCCGGTGGGGTTGTGATGATGACTGTTGATGAACAATGCGCTGGGGCGAAACTGTTGCAGCAAAGTCTCCAGTGCGTCGATATCCGGCCCGTTCGGGGTACGACGCACTTCGAGCATGCGCACGCCATGCATCCGCAGGAGATCGAACAGCGGCGCATACCCGGGCGTTTCGACCACCACACAGTCTCCAGCCTTGAACAAGGTGCGCACGATCAGATCCAGCGCATGACTGGCGCCGCAGGTACTCAGCAACTGCGAACTGCGCGCCTCGATATTGAACAGCTTCAGGCGCCTGGCGATTTGCTCGCGTAACGCTGGAAGCCCCAAGGGCGTGCTGTAATTGAACAGGCTGGCCATGTCAGTGCGCGCCACCTCACGCAGGGCATAACTGAGGTCGTCAGGCTCACGCCAGCTTTGCGGAAGCCCACCGGCGCCCAGTTTCAAGCCGCCGACTGCTTCACACACCGCATCGCACCAGGCATACCGACCTTCGAAGGCCGCCAATTCTTCATCTGCACCACGTGTCGACGGCGCGGCGGCGACAATGAAGCCGGTGCCTTGGCGTGTACTCAGAACGCCCTGCAATACCAACCGTTCACACGCCTCGACGACACACGACTGGCTGAGCAGATTGCCCCGGGCGATTTGCCGCACGGAGGGCAAACGGGTGTCCGGCGCTACGCCGCTTTGCAGGATCCACTCGGTCAATCCGTCAACAATCTGCTGCACGACCGGCACCATTGCCTGTCGATCAATTCTCAATTCCATGAGCAAGCAAACTCCTGTCCGTTTTGCTGGCGGCAGTAAATCACAGCCGCGCCGGACAGGCTGTGCGACAACGCCGCCAAAAGCGACCGTTCTAACTGTTTGATACACATTGTTTAAGAGTCTTCACGAAACCGACCGTGAGCCATAAAAAAGCCCGCAACGAATGCGGGCTGTTTTTCTCGTGCCTTGTTCAGAAGGCGGTGACGCCACCATCCACTGCCAGCGAATGACCGGTGGTAAATGCCGCACCGTCGCTGCACAGGTACAACACAGCACTGGCAATTTCCTCGACTTTGCCAATGCGTCCGACCGGGTGCATGGCGTTGGCGAACTCACCCTTTTTCGGATCGGCCTCGTAGGCGCGACGGAACATGTCGGTATCGATCACCGCCGGGCACACGGCGTTGACGCGGATTTTCTTCTTCGCGTATTCGATGGCCGCCGACTTGGTCAGGCCGATCACCGCGTGCTTCGACGCCGCATAGATGCTCATCTTCGGCGCCGCGCCCAGCCCCGCCACCGAAGCGGTATTGACGATCGCCCCACCACCCTGGGCCAGCAACAGCGGCAGTTGATACTTCATGCACAGCCAGACGCCTTTGACGTTGACCCCCATGATTGCGTCAAACTCATCCATCGAGCCGTCAGCCAGTTTGCCCTTCTCGATTTCGATCCCGGCATTGTTGAAGGCATAGTCCAGACGGCCGTAGGTGTTGATGACCTCGTCCATCAGATTCTTCACTTCGCTCTCGACGGTCACGTTGCAGCGCACGAAGGTCGCTTCGCCACCGGCTGTACGAATCAGCGCTACCGTACCCTCGCCCCCTGCGGCATCCAGATCGGCAACCACTACTTTCAGGCCCTCTGCCGCGAATGCCTGGGCGGTCGCACGGCCGATGCCGTTGGCCGCGCCTGTGACTACGGCAACCTGACCGGAAAACGTCATGCTCATTGTTATGTCCTCAAAGGGATGGATGCAGGGGGGATTTGTTGAGTGGCAGCATAGCCATTGAGTTCTGCCGAGCGTCAGCACTATCCAATGGCTGTTTATGCGCCCATGCGCTGCAGTGATAAAACCATCCCGGTGATCATCACTGCACTGGATCGGCGTGCATTCGCCGTATCAGCCAACCTTGCGCCAAAGCTGTCGAGGGTCTATCAACAAGGCTTCATTCCGTTCGAGTGCCTGCCATGACCAATCAGACCAATCGCCAGTTCCTGCTCGCCAAACGCCCGGTGGGTGCTGCCACTCGCGAGACCTTCACCTATCAGGAAGTACCGGTCGGCGAGCCGGCGGCGGGCCAGATTCTGGTCAAGAACGAATACCTGTCCCTCGACCCGGCGATGCGTGGCTGGATGAACGAGGGCAAGTCCTACATCCCGCCGGTCGGTATCGGTGAAGTAATGCGCGCACTGGGCGTAGGAAAAGTCATTGCCTCGAACAATCCTGGATTTGCCGTCGGCGACTACGTCAACGGTGCCATCGGTGTGCAGGATTATTTCCTCGGCGAGCCAAGAGGCTTCTACAAAGTCGATCCGAAACTGGCGCCGCTGCCGGTGTATTTGTCGGCACTTGGCATGACCGGCATGACCGCGTATTTCGCCCTGCTTGATGTGGGCGCACCGAAGGCCGGCGACACCGTGGTGTTGTCCGGTGCGGCGGGCGCGGTGGGCAGCATTGCCGGGCAGATCGCCAAGATCAAAGGCTGCCGCGTGGTCGGCATTGCCGGCGGCGCGGACAAGTGCAAATTCCTCATCGATGAACTGGGCTTTGACGGTGCCATCGACTACAAGTCCGAAGATGTCGTGGCGGGACTTAAACGCGAATGCCCGAAAGGCGTCGACGTGTATTTCGATAACGTCGGCGGCGACATCCTCGACGCGGTGTTAAGCCGGTTGAACATGAAGGCGCGGGTGGTGATCTGCGGCGCGATCAGTCAGTACAACAACAAGGAAGCGGTCAAAGGCCCGGCCAACTACCTGTCGCTGCTGGTCAATCGTGCCCGCATGGAAGGCTTTGTGGTGATGGACTATGCCGCGCAATACGCCAGCGCTGCGCAGGAAATGGCCGGCTGGATGGCCAAGGGGCAGCTCAAGAGCAAGGAAGATATCGTCGAAGGTCTGGAGACGTTCCCGGAGACGCTGATGAAATTGTTCAGCGGCGAGAATTTTGGCAAGTTGGTGTTGAAGGTTTAGGCCCACCACAAAAACCAATGTGGGAGCGAGCCTGCTCGCGAAGAGGGAGTGTCAGTCGACATCTACATCGACTGATTCACCGCATTCGCGAGCAGGCTCGCTCCCACATTTGAATCTTCAGTGTGGCTTAGGCGATTTCGGCTACAACCGACGCCAATGCCTTGGCCGGATCCGCTACCTGGCTGATCGGACGGCCGATCACCAGATAGTCGGAACCGGCATCCAGCGCCTGACGCGGTGTCAGAATGCGACGCTGATCGTCCTGCGCGCTGCCCGCAGGACGAATCCCCGGAGTCACCAGTTGCAGCGACGGATGCGCGGTTTTCAGTGCCGTGGCTTCCAGCGCCGAGCACACCAGACCGTCCATGCCAGCCTTCTCGGCCAGTGCCGCCAGACGCAGCACTTGTTCCTGCGGTTCGATATCCAGACCGATACCGGCCAGATCCTCGCGCTCCATGCTGGTCAGCACGGTCACGCCGATCAGCAGCGGTTGCGGGCCGCTACGCTTGTCCAGCTCTTCACGGCAGGCGGCCATCATGCGCAGGCCACCGGAGCAATGCACATTGACCATCCACACGCCCATCTCGGCAGCAGCTTTGACGGCCATCGCGGTGGTGTTGGGAATGTCGTGGAATTTCAGGTCGAGGAATACTTCAAAACCCTTGTCACGCAGGGTGCCGACGATTTCGGCGGCGCAACTGGTGAACAGTTCCTTGCCCACTTTGACCCGGCACAGCTTCGGGTCCAACTGGTCGGCCAGCTTCAGTGCGGCGTCACGGGTGGGAAAATCCAGGGCGACGATGATAGGAGTCTGGCAGGCGGACATGAATGGGCTCTCAGGCAGGTCGAAATCGGCGCGCATTGTAGCGGAACCGGCGGCGGCGCGGCACCCGATGATCGGTAAATCGTCGCGCCAACCGTGATCAGCATAGCGCTCGCTGCTATTGTGTCGACTCCGATACACAACCGACACGCCAGCAACAAGCACCCGCGCTAGCCTCGCCAGCCGCAACACGTCCTTACATCAGCACTTCCCGCCTCACGGCCGGACGCCTATGCTGAAACCACCACCTCGCAGCCCATCTTTTGTGGTTGGCGGCCTACTGGCAGATGAACAGCCTCATGCACAACAACCAAATGACCGCGACTGATGAGCCTAAAGACGACAAGCGCTGGAGCATTCGTGCGCTGATCGTCGATGACGACGTGCCGATCCGCGAGCTGATGATCGATTACCTCGCGCGCTTCAACATCCACGCCAGCGGCGTTACCGACGGTGCGGCGATGCGTCAGGCGCTGCAGGCCGAACACTTCGACGTGGTCGTGCTGGATCTGATGCTGCCCGGCGAAGACGGCTTGTCGCTGTGCCGCTGGCTGCGCGCTGAATCGGACATCCCGATCCTGATGCTCACCGCTCGCTGTGAACCGACCGACCGTATCATCGGCCTGGAACTGGGCGCCGATGACTACATGGCCAAACCGTTCGAACCGCGTGAACTGGTCGCGCGCATTCAAACGATTTTGCGTCGGGTGCGCGACGACCGTACCGAACAACGCGCCAACATTCGTTTCGACAATTGGCGCCTGAATAGCGTGCTGCGTCAGTTGATCGCCGACGACGGCCTGGTGGTGCCGCTGTCCAACGCCGAATTCCGTTTGCTCTGGGTGTTCATCGAGCGTCCGCGCCGAGTGCTCAGCCGCGAACAATTGCTCGACGCCGCCCGGGGTCGTTCGATCGAAGCGTTCGACCGCAGTATCGATCTGCTGGTGTCGCGCCTGCGGCAGAAACTCGGCGACGACCCGAAAGCCCCGCAGTTGATCAAAACCGTGCGCGGTGAGGGTTACCTGTTCGACGCACGAGACATCGGCTGATGCGGGCGCGCTTCGACACGCTGTTCGGCCGCCTGTTTGGCGTGCTGTTTGTGGCGATCGTCCTCGCGCACCTGCTGGCTTTCACCTGGTTCCGTCTCTACGGCCCGCCCCCGCCTCCGCCACCTCCGGAGTTCTCCCAAGGCGCCGAGGGGCAACAGCCACCACACGATCCACGTTACCCGCCACGGCCGCCGCGTCCGTGGTTCGGTGGCCCGGTGGTGCCGCTGACCTTTCAGTTCATCACGCTGATGATCGCTGCGTGGTACGGCGCCAAACTGCTCAGTCGGCCGATCCAGCGCCTGAGCGACGCCGCCGAACGCCTCAGCGAAGACCTCGACAGCCCGCCCCTCGACGAGTCCGGCCCGCGGGAAGCGCGACAAGCGGCGCACACCTTCAATCTGATGCAGCGGCGCATTCGCGAACAGGTGCAGCAGCGCGCGCGAATGCTTGGCGCGGTGTCCCACGACCTGCGCACACCGTTGTCTCGGCTGAAACTGCGCCTGGAAAACATCAGCGATGAAAAGCTGCAGGGCCAAATGCGTCAGGACCTCGACGACATGATCGGCATGCTCGACGCCACCCTTACCTACTTGCATGAACAGCGCACCAGCGAAGCCTTGCAGTTGATGGATGTGCAGGCGCTGGTCGAATCGCTGTGCGAAAACGCTCAGGACCAAGGCGCCGACGTACAGGTCAGCGGCCATTGCGCACCGCTGCCGGTACAACCGATGGCCTTGCGTTCGTGCATCAACAACCTCATGGACAATGCCCTGCGTTATGCCGGCCAGGCACGCATCGAATTGCAGGATCAGCGCGAGCAACTGCTGATCCGCGTGATCGACCACGGCCCGGGAATTGCCGAGGACAAGCGTGAAGCGGTATTCGAGCCGTTTTATCGGCTGGAAGGCTCGCGCAATCGCAACTCTGGCGGCGTCGGTCTCGGAATGACCATCGCTCGCGAGGCAGCGCTGCGTTTGGGTGGCCAGCTTAACCTTGAAGAAACCCCCGGCGGTGGCCTTACCGCAATCATCCGCCTGCCACGCCCCTGAAAACACCACCGACCAACTGTGGGAGCGAGCCTGCTCGCGAAGGCGTCAGCTGATCCAACATCTCTTTTGAATGTACCGCCCTCTTCGCGAGCAGGCTCGCTCCCACAGGGGTTCAGCGGTGTTCATTGCATCGTGTGTACCCACCGGTACAAACCCCACATACCCCCGACAACTTGCGCCCTGACGCTGCATAAGCCGGTACACCCACCGGTTTGCCATTCCAGGGAGTGAGTCCGATGATCGGTAGCGTCAGCAACTACACAAGCTATACCAGCACCAGCAGCACCTCCACGCAAAACGCCCGCAGCCAGCAACTGCAAAAAGAACTGTTCGCCAAACTCCACAGCAACGGCGACGGCGCGGTGGACCAGGACGAACTGAAAAGTGCCCTGTCGCAAAAGTCCGACGACGGCCTGCTGGTCAACCTGAGCAAACAGTTCGGCGATCTGGACAGCGACGACAGCGGCAGCCTCAGCGCCGAAGAAATGACCGCCATGGCGCCTCCTCCGCCACCGCCAAACGATCAAGCACCGGACACCGACCTGGCCGACGCCCTGATCAGCGCCCTCGACACCGATGGCGACGGCGCCATCAGCAGCGACGAACTGAGCAGCGGCCTGACCAGCGCCGGCAATAGCGCCGACAGCAATGAACTCTTCTCCGCCCTCGACAAGAACAAGGACGGCACCGTCAGCCAGGACGAACTCACCGCCAGCCTGACCCCGTCACCGCCTCCACCAGCGCAAATCAACAGCGACGAACTGTTCAGCCAACTCGACGCCGATGGCGACGGCAGCGTGACCGCGACAGAACTCAGCAGCGCACTGCAAACCAGCGACAGCACCTCATCGACCAACACCGACACCAGCTCAGCGCTACTCAAGGTTCTCGATAGCGACAGCAGCGGCGGCGTGAGCAGTGATGAGCTTAAAGCGGCGTTACAGGCTGGGACAGAACGACCGGAGGAAGAGCAGACCGCTTCGACCCAGAGCACCACTGAAGCGCTGAACCGCATGATTGCCAATTTGAGCAAGCAGTACTCGCTGGAGAAAACTGCGTCGGTGGGCAAGTATTTGAATGTGGCGACTTGAGTCGACGCCATTATTTGCCGCGGACAATCAAAAGCCCCTCACCCTAGCCCTCTCCCGGAGGGAGAGGGGACTGACCGAGGTGTTTGGGAGAACTACACCGACGTGAAATACCGAGTTGAACTCAGATTCTGAAGCAGATCAAAAGCCCCTCACCCTAACCCTCTCCCGGAGGTAGAGGGAACTGACCGAGGTGTCTGGACGAGTTACGCCGACGTGAAATACCGAGTTGAACTCAGATTCTGAAGCAGATCAAAAGCCCCTCACCCTAACCCTCTCCCAGAAAGAGAGAGGGGACTGACCGAGGTGTTTGGGAGAGGTACGCCGACGTGAAATACCGAGTTGAACTCAGGTTCTGAAACAGATCAAGAGCCCCTCACCCTAATCCTCTCCCGGAGGTAGAGGGGACTGATCGAGGTGTCTGGACGAATTACGCCGACGTGAAATACCGAGTTGAACTCAGATTCTGAAACAGCTCAAAAGCCCCTCACCCTAACCCTCTCCCGGAGGGAGAGGGGACTGATCGAGGTGTCTGGACGAGTTACGCCGACGTGAAATACCGAGTTGAACTCAGATTCTGAAACAGATCAAAAGCCCCTCACCCTAACCCTCTCCCAGAAAGAGAGAGGGGACTGACCGAGGTGTCTGGACGAGTTACGCCGACGTGAAATACCGAGTCGAACTCAAGCTTTGAAAAGCCAACAAATCGGCTCCCTCTCCCTCGGGAGAGGGCTGGGGTGAGGGGCGAATCCACCACAAATCCAAAGCCGACCAAGCCCCGCTCTTCACCACTCAATAGGCCGAGTGTCAGCTCGCCTGCTCTTGATCTTGATCCACGGGCGACGTCGGAAGGCTGAGTGGAGGGATTGATCCGGGCGTGGGAGCGAAGCGACCGTTTGGCGCAGCCAAACACAGCGAGAGGAGGTGCAGCGAAGCAAACCGTAGGCGCTGCGCCCGGATCGATCCCGGAGCGAAGGAACCCCGAGCCCCAGCGAGCGGGCCGCACGCAGGAGCAAGCCTTTTGGGTTACCTTTTCGGCGTTTGGAAAAGGTGACCCCGCCGTCAGGGCGGAACCCTAAGCAGCCGTTACCGCAGCAATGGATATACACCCAAACCCAAAACCCAAAACAGCTACCGCCGTTCCTCAACCCGAGACTGACTCTTGCTCCAATCCGTCAACAAACTATAAGCCACCGCCAACAACGTAGGCCCGATAAACAACCCGATAAACCCAAACGCAATCAACCCGCCAAACACCCCAAGCAACACAATCACCAACGGCAAATTCCCCCCGCGACTGATCAGATACGGCTTGAGCACGTTGTCCACGCCACTGATGATGAACGTCCCCCAGATCCCGAGAAACACCGCCATCCCGTACTCACCCTTCCACGCCAGCCAGGCCGTGGCCGGCACCCACACCAACGGCGGCCCCATGGGAATCAGACTGAGCAAGAACGTGACAATCCCGAGCACCAACGCTCCCGGCACCCCGGCAATCAAGAAACCGATCAACGCCAGAACCGCCTGCGCCGCCGCCGTGCCGATCACGCCGTTGACCACCCGCTGTACCGTACCGGCCACCAGCTCGATGTAATACCCGGCGCGATCACCGATCAAGCGTTCCAGCAGACTGTGCACAAACGCCGCCAATCGCGGCCCGTCACGGTAGAAAAAGAACACAAAGACAATGCTCAGGGTCAGCTCGAGAATCCCGCCGCCAATCTGCGCACTACGCGCCAGCAGCCAGTTACCGACCTGTCCCAGATACGGCTTGATCGACACCATCAGAGCGGCGCCCTGCTGATCGATGCTGTTCCACAGCCCGACCAGCCGTTCTCCCACAAACGGCAAAGTCCCCAGCCACACTGGCGCTTCCGGCAAACCGTCGACCTGCACATCCTTGATAAATGCCGTGGCATCGCGCACATGATCGGCCAGATTGAATCCCAGCCACACCAGCGGCGCCGCCACCAGCAACATCCAGCCCAACGTCAGAATCGCTGCTGCCAGGGATTCGCGGCCATTCAACCAACGGGTCAACAGACGCATCAGCGGCCAGCTGGCAAACGCCAGCACCGCGCCCCAGAACAGCGCCGACCAGAACGGCGCCATTACCCACAGACTGGCACCAAACAACACCAGCAGCAGGATCTGCACCAGCAGGCGATCGTTATTGAGCATCTAAGGTCTCGAAAAAGTCAGTCAGGCAAAGAGTAGGCGAACACGCGGTTCGTGCTCGCCCGAAACAGCTTAACGCAACAGATCGATGCGCAGGCCAGAGCCTTCGACACTGCCGGTTTCCATGCGTGCCGCCCGCACCCCCTGATTGATCAGTGCCTGACGCCAGGCTTCGGCCTTGGGTCCTGACACCGTCACCCGCAACGTCGTGTCGAGGTTAAGTCCACGGGAAATCAACCGCAGCCAGGTGTCGTCCGGATCATTCACGCGATCAGGGAAGTCCAGCTCACCGGTGCTTTTGAGCTGGCGCAGCAGGGTCGCTGAAGTCGGCAGCAACTCGCCCAGCGGCGCCACTGCTTCGAACTGTTCGACATGCAGATAGGCTTTGCGATTACCGCGGGTGATGCTGTAAAGCGCCACCAGCGTGTTGTCCCGCGGCGCGGCCAGTCTCAACAGCAGATAGGCCTGTTGCTCGTCGGCGCCATACAGCTTGGCGTTACCAAACACCTCGTTGGCCCACAGGCTGCTTTCGCCGCAATCGCGGGCCTGACACCAGAACAGCAATTCGGCGTCCTGCTTTTGCAAGGCTTCGCGGGCGGCGGTGAAGGCTTCGGTGGCGGAATGTTCGGGTGGCAACTCGTAGGTCACCGAAGTGGTTTGGCCACGGGCGGTGACCTGGCCATCAAAACGCAGCTGGCCACTGATCTTGCGGATTGAACCCAGCGGATAAATCCGCTCAAGTTCCACCGGCGGGCGGTAATCGACGATCTGCGCATCGGCCAGACGCGGCACGATCTGCAGGTCCTGACTGCCCGGCACATCGGCGGCGAACGAAACGGTACTGAAACAGCACAGTGCCAACAGAGTGAGTGACCGCATAGTCAGGCTCATCGGATCGGCATGACTGGGTAATTCGAGGTCGCAGCGGTGTAGAAATCCATCGTGGTTGTCTCCCATTTCAACCCGACCAGCCTCGACAGTTGCCCGCAGCAAGTCAAGGAATGGCGAAGAACCGATTGAAACAGTCTGCGACAAGGTCCGCCCCGGCCTCGTTGTTCAGGTGCAAATGGTGCCCGCCCGCCAACTGTTCCCGGCTAAAGGGTAGACGTTCCAGCAGCTCGGGATGTTTGGCCAGCATGCCATCAGCCGCGACCACCAGATGCGCCGGGCAACTGACCCGCAGCGCAAAAGCCATCGCCTGCTCCTGGGTCAGGCGCAGCGGCGACGGCAGGGTCAGGCGATTGTCGGTGCGCCAGGTGTAACCGCCAGGCACCGGCATCAAGCCGCGCTGGGCCAACAATTCGGCGGCCTCTCGACTGACCGCCACCAGCCCCTTCATCCGCGCTTCGATCGCACGATCAAGGGTGTTGTAAACCGGTTTGCGCTTCTCGCGCAGATCCAGTTGCGCTTGCAGGGCCATGCCCATGCGCTCGGCAGCGTTTTCGCCTTTGTCTGTAGGCGGAATCACACCGTCGATCAGCGCCAGATAGCTGATGCGCTCCGGCAACGACCCCGCCAGCACCAGCGAAACAATCGCACCCATGGAATGCCCGAGCAGGCCGAAACGCTTCCAGCCCAGTTGCTCAGCGACTTGCAGCACGTCATGGGCGTAATCCCACAGCGCATACCCCGCGCCGTTCGGCCGATGGCCGGAATGCCCGTGTCCGGCCATGTCCAGAGCAATGATTCGCAGGCCTTTGAGCTTGGGCGCCAAACGGGCAAAGCTGTTGGCATTGTCCAGCCAGCCATGCAGCGCAATGACCGGCACACCGTCTTCGGGACCGAACAAATGCGCGGCCAACTCGATATGCGGCAGGCTCAGGCGCACTTCTTCGAAGGTCGGGCTCATGCGCAATCCTTGTCCTGGCGATTTTCCCAGCGAGTGAACAGCGTCTTCAGCAGACGTGCAGTGTCCTGCGGCCGTTCGAGTGGAAACATGTGGCCACCGGGCATGCTCAGTGCCTCACCTTGGGCCAGACGCGAAACGAAACGGGTGTGATGGCGCATGACCACGCGGCTCTTGTGCCCGCGCACCACCGCCAGCGGCACTTGTAATTGGCGAGTACGACCGGGGCTGGTGTGCGGCACGCCGCGATAGATGCTGATCTCGGTGGCCGGGTCGAAACGCAGGCGCAGCTTGTCGCCAACCTGATGCAAACCGTGTTGCAGGTAGGCATCGAAACATTCCGGGTCGAAACCACGAAACAAGGTCTTGCCGGCGAAATAGCTGCGCGCACTGGCGAGATCGGCAAACTCTTCACGGCGCCCCAGCGTCCGCCCGGCTGGGGTCAGCTTGTCGATGAAACCAAAACGCTTGGCGGCGCGGATCACCCATTGATCGGTGCGAGTCAGCACTGGCGAATCGAGCATCACCACACCGCGATACAGCTCCGGGCAACGCAACGCCGCATGCAAATGCAACACACCGCCAAAGGAATGGCCGACGCCCCACACCGGTTGATCCTGCTGCTGCAAATGATGAATCAACTCATCGACAAGGTTGTACCAGTTGTCATCCGCCGGAAAACGCGGGTCATGGGCATGTTGCTCCAGATGCGCAACCCGGTACTCGGGCGCCAGCGCCGCGAACAACTTGCCATAGGTGCCCGAGGGGAACCCGTTGGCGTGGGCGAAAAAGATTGGTTGCGACATACGGGCAAATCCATGAGCGGGAAACGTGGCGTTGATTGTCCGTAAGACCGCGCCTTACAGCAATGACCGTAACTGCCAGGAATAGTGGCGATGTTGTTTTATCCATAGGGGGAAGATGCGCCAGTCGTCGCAAACTTCGCGCACCTGTAACTTCTGACAGTTGACCGTTTGCCTATATTGCCGAATAACTGAAGCCGGTTCAGAGGCTAAGGGATGGCGACGTTCATGCACACTCATACACCGACAGTTTCCGTGATGGATTCGCGAGGGCTGAACATTGCCACGGTGTCTTATTTTCGCCACATACAGGGTGCAACACCCGAACCGCGTGTATACCGCCAGCGCTACGACTCTGCCGGCCGTCTGATTGACGTCTGCGATCCCCGTTTGCATACGCTGCAAGCGTGTGAACCGAATGCCCCCTCCAACCTGAAACTGCTCTACAGCCTGACAGGTGTACCCCTTGACAATGACTGCGTTGATGGGACATCCCGACTGAACTTGCCGGGCGCAGCCGGGCAGCGCGTGGTGGCATGGGACGGACTGCTGACCGAAACGCAGACTCGATACGACTCGATGCTGCGCCCGGTCAGTGTCGTCGAGCAGATATTGGGGGGAGCCGCCCGAAACAGCGCATTCTTCAGTTACGGAGACAGTACATTGTCCACCGCGATGCGTAACCAGTGCGGTCGAATGGTCCGCCATGACGACGGCGCCGGTAGCGAAATTTTTCCGGACTACAGCTTGCGAGGTGATCAACTGGTTTGTCTCCGGCATTTTCTTGAGCAACTCGACGAGCCTGACTGGCCTGAAACCGAGGCTCAAAGAAACCTGCTACATGAAGCCGGTAGCGGTGCGACAACGCTTATCGCTTACAATGCATTGGGGGAAACAGTTGGCCAGCATGACGCCATGGGCAACCACAAGCTGCTGCAACTCAATATTGCCGGACAACTGAAGCAGATCAGCCTGAAGCTCGCGGGAGACTTGCAATACGGCGTGTTACTGCTGGATATCCAGTACAACCCTGCCGATCAAGTCGTGCGCCAAGTGGCCGCCAATGGTGTGATCAGCCAAAACCTCTACGACCCGCAGAATGGTCGACTTGAAGAAGTCAGTGCCGAGAAGGTCGGCAGGTCAGCTCTGCAACATCTGATATATCGCTATGACCCGGTGGGCAATATCCTCAGCATCCTGGACAGGACGCATCCCACGCGCTTTTTTCGCAACCAGAAAATCGAACCGCTCTGTCAGTTTGCCTACGACAGCCTGTACCAATTGGTTTCGGCCAGTGGCTGGCAACGAAGCTACACCTCAAATGGGCCCCAGGATCCCGTTTTCACCTCACCTCCAGACTCCGCACAATTGGAAAACTACCATCAGACATACACTTATGACGCTGCGGGTAACCTCACGACGCTCGTTCACAGTGCGGTCAGCCAGAGCTGGACGCAACGCACGGCGATCTCCAGATACAGCAATCGGGGACTGGAACAAACGATTGATGGCACCCTGCCCGGCGAGGAGGAAATAGACGCTGGGTTCGATGCCAATGGCAACCGAAAAACGCTGCAGCCCGGCCAGATTCTGCAGTGGAATGCCGGCAGGCAATTGTGTCAGGTTGATCAAGTCCTACGCACACGTGCTGCAAATGACTGCGAACGCTACGTGTACGACGGCGTAGGCCAGCGCAAGCGCAAAGTCCGCCTCGTACATGCGCAGGGCATCGCGAAATCGCATGAGACTCGCTACTTGCAAGCGCTGGAAACACGCGAAAGTCCCGACGAAACCCTGCACGTCATTTCCGTTCAGGCAGGTCGATGTACGGTTGACGTTCTGCATTGGCCCGGCAAAAGCGCGGCTGCTGATCAATATCACTTCGGCTTCAGTAACCATCTGGGTTCGAGCATGCTGGTGCTGGACCATCAGGGAAACGCCATCAGCGAGGAAAACTACTTTCCCTATGGTGGCACCTGCTGGTGGGCGGGACCCGATCAGACACGGGCCCGCTACAAGACCCGTCGCTACGCAGGTCAGGAGCGCGATGCCACGGGTCTTTATTATTATGGTCAACGCTTTTACGCATCTTGGTTGATGCGCTGGATCAGTCCCGATCCGGCGGGCATCGCCGATGGCCTCAACCTGTTTTTGATGGTGCGCGGCAATCCGGTCAGGTTTGTCGACAGACATGGGCTGGCGGGATTCGATACTGCCAAGGCTGCGGGCGCGACAGCCGGTCGGGAGTTTATGAGCGCAGCCATTGGCGCCGCCGTGCAGACGGCTTTCGTGGGCTTCCTACCGGCGGCGAATACCGCAGTGACGATTGGTGGTGCGGTCGCCGGGGCCATTTCGGGCGGCATCAGTGGCTATGCCGGTACCAATTGGGCGCAAAATTCTGTCTCCGTCAATGACCCGGGAAGCTGGGGTCCTCTGGCGGCAAAAATCGGTGGCGCCGCATTGGGTGCGGCGTTGGGCGCCGCACCTTCCTTGCTCGGAATACTCGATCCAAAAGGCAATACAGCGGCTGCCAATCAGATTGGTAACGCCTTCGGTACGGTGTTTCGTGAGATGTCTGCTCAGTACCTCGCCAATGTCGGCTCAAGCAATCCCTCCATTGGCCGCGTCGACCTCGTCACGGGAGCGGCCAGTTTCGGAGCAGCAGGGCTGGCAGCAGGCGCCACCGGTTTCGGTGGCTCAGCGCTGTTAGGTACGGATGTGACTGGAAACGCCCTGCAGTCCATTCTTTCCGTCTCGGCGGTAACGGCAACCAGCGCTGCCGGCGCCTCTGTTGTAAGAGGGATGCGCGGAACGCCGGCCAAACCTTCCAGCAACAGCGAACCGACCTTCAATCCGGAAAACGCCGTGGTCGGCTACAGCAGCCGTCACTTCTTCCTGTCTCTGGGACAAATTGCCAATCTGGCGGTTACACAAATTCCCGGATACAACACTCTGGACGTACACACCCGAACAGCGGTGAGCCGGGCAGTCGTGAGCGCCGTCGGCGATATTCGCTCGACGTTTGTCACGATCGCGGCGCCCGGTCTGAGCGCAGAACTGGGCCTGACCTCTTGGGACCTGGAGAAAAACCAGGCCGGCGCCGGCATTGTTCGAGAGAGCCCTCCGACTTTGAGCAATGCACTATTCGACCCGGCCGCCACCGAAGTCTTGAACTGGGTCAGTGAAACGAGCATCAGCCAACGAAAATACTCCCGATCAGAACTGAATTTCTGAGCAGCAAGCGATGCGCGAAAGCAGCCGCAATTAGCGCACCGGCGGCTGCTCACCCAACGGCACCACCGCCATGGTCAAGCGCGACACACAACTGGCCTTGCCTTCATCGCTGGTCAAGCGGATATCCCACACATGGGTGGTGCGGCCAATGTGAATCGGCCTGGCCACTGCCGTCACCCGGCCACTGCGCAAGCCGCGCAAATGGTTGGCGTTGATCTCAAGCCCCACGCAATAAAACTTGCTGGCATCGATGCACAGGTAACTGGCCATCGAACCGACACTTTCCGCCAGCACTACCGAGGCGCCGCCATGCAGCAAACCGTAGGGCTGATGGGTGCGATGGTCGATGACCATGCTCGCGGTCAGCGATTCTTCGTCGAACGCTTCGAAGCGGATGTCGAGCACTTCGCCGATGGTGTTCTTCTGGATTGCGTTCAACTGCTCGATGTTCGGAGTGGTTCGCCACAGGCTCATCGCAGACTTCCTTTGTTGTTTTAGTGGTCGCTCAATCCTGCCACAGCACCGCCTCGTTGCGCTCGCTCCATTCTTCGAAGCGCGCGCCATAGGTGTCTTCGATGACGTTGCGCTTGATCTTCAGGGTCGGCGTAAGGAAGCCGTTTTCCACCGCCCAGCTGTCCTTGACCACCACCAGTCGACGCAGGCGCTCATGTTTGTCGAGTACGGCGTTGACCTCTTCCAGCAGTTTTTCCAGGCTCGAATGCAGACTCGCCCGGCCCTCCTCCTGATTGACGCTCGACAGCACACACAACCCCAACGGCGCACTCAAACCGTCACCCACCACGCACACTTGTTCGATGCGCGAATGCACCGCCAGACGATTTTCGATCGGGGCCGGGGCGACGTATTTGCCCTTGCTGGTCTTGAAGATTTCCTTCAGTCGGCCGGTCAGACGCAGGCGCCCTTCGGCATCTTGTTCACCCTTGTCGCCGGTGCGCAGAAAGCCGTCCTCGGTCAGGGTCTCGGCGGTTTTCTGCGGTTCCTTGAAGTAGCCGAGCATGTTCGCCTGACTGCGCACCTGCACCTCGCCCAGCTCATCGATGCGCACCTCGACATCCGGGCATGGCTTGCCGATCCAGCCTTGTTTGTATTGCCCCGGCAGGCAGATGTGTGAGTAGCCACAACCCTCGGTCATGCCATAGACCTCCAGTACATCGAGGCCGAGTTTCTGATACCAGGCAAGTAGCGTCTGCGGCACTGGCGCGGCACCGGACAACGCCACGCGCAAGGCGTCCAGCCCCAGCCCCGCCAGCACTTTGTGCCCGACTCGTTTGCCAATGAATGGCAGGCCGAGAAGAAATTCCAGACGCTTCGCCGGGATCTTGCTGTACACGCCCATCTGGAATTTGGTCCAGATGCGCGGCACGCCGAACATCGCGGTGGGTCGCGCGCGCTGCAAGTCAGTGATAAAGGTCTCGAGACTTTCGGCGAAAAACACCGTCTGCCCGGTGTAGATCGACGCCAGTTCCACGAACATGCGTTCGGCGACATGGCACAGCGGCAAGTACGAGAGCAATCGATCGTTCTCGTTAAGCCCGAACAGTTGCGTGCCACGGGTCGTAGCGAAACCGAGATTGGCAAAGCTGTGCATCACGCCTTTCGGTAGCCCGGTGGTGCCCGAGGTGTAGATGATCGTCGCCAACTGCTCTGCCGCCGGGCGCGGATCGTCCTGAATCGGCGAACTGCGCTGCAAGTCTGCCCAGCTGAAATCGAAATCCCCGGGCGGGTGCAGTGGCAGGCTGATGATAGGCAAATCGGCCGGCACACCTTTGGCCATGCCCGGCCAGTCATCGAGCTTGCCGATGAAGGCCAGGACGCTTTCCGAGTGATTGAGCACTTGCGCAACGGAGTCGGCGGTGAGGTTGGGATACAGCGGAACAGAAACGTGTCCGGCCATCCAGATCGCCAGATCAGCAATGATCCAGTGTGCGCAGTTCTTCGAGATCAGGGCGATGTGGCTGCCTTGCGGCAACTCACGGGCGCGCAGCCAATGTGCGGCGCAACGGGCCTGATGGCCGACATCCGCCCAGCTCAGCGTCTCGACCTGCCCGCCACCGATGGGCTGCACCAGAAAGCGCTGGCGCGGGTGCCGGGCTTCACGCTCGTAGAACACGTCCAGCGGCAAACGGAAGGCGGCAGACATGCGACTCGCTCCTGTTTTTTGGGTCTGGAGCAAGCGTAGTCAACCAAGCAAGTGCTTGGTTGGAAAATTCAAACAAATAATTTCATGGGTTGGCAGAAACCAATGTGGGAGCGAGCTTGCTCGCGAATGCAGGCTGTCAGACACATAAAGGGTGAATGACACGCCCCTTTCGCTAGCAAGCTCGCTCCCACAAGGGATCAGCGTTACGGGTGTTTCAGGCTGTTGAGGGTCATCGAACCGATCAGCAACTCAGGGCTTTCCAGTTCAGCCAATCCGGCAGTGCTGACCCGCTCCGGCGGATGTCCGGCGCCATGCTGCAGATAGCTGAGCAGATTGCCCACCAACGGATTGTGGCTGACCAGTAGCACGTTGCTCACCGACACCAACTGATCGGTGACCTTGTCCGGATCAACCTCCGGCGTCAGCCACTCGACCGTGCGAATTTCCGGCTCGAAACCCAGCGCTTCGCGAACAATCTGCGCAGTCTGTTGCGCGCGCAGATAAGGGCTGGCGTAAATCGCCGTCAGCGGCTGGCCGATCAAATGCGCGGCGCTGCTCAAGGCTTCTTTGCGACCGTGATCGGTCAGTTCCCGTTCTGAGTCGGGGCACGAGCCGTAAGGCACGGCTTCACCGTGACGCAATACCCAGAGTTTCATAGCTTGGGTTCCTCATCCCGGACCGGATGCGGCGCCGGCGCGACGGCGTGTGGCGCCTCACCTTCCGGGGTACGCGGCGTTGGCCAGTCGGCGAACGGCCACGGTTTCTGGTCGCTGTGGAAACTGCCGAAGCGGCCGATCTGCGCCAGAAACTGGCTCAGGCTGTCGCCGAAGTTCATCAGGCTGGCGCTCGGGGCGCCATAGATCAAACGATAGATCAGTTGCACCAGCACCACCGCGCCGAGGATGAACTGCGCCACTTGCCAGACCAGCACGTAAACGATCATCCACAACACCCGCAGGAGGATGGATTCGTACTTGGCTTCGGTTTTCGGATCGTTCATGGCTTGCTCCCCTGTCCGTAGATAAAAGCTGGATTCAGTTGAAACCGCTGGTGGAAATAAAGTCGACGTCGGTTTTCGGTTCGGCTCGCATCAGTAGACCGATCACCTGCTCCAGCGTGCGTCCTTCGAACAGGATCGCGTGCAGCCCGGCGACCAGCGGCATGTACACGCCGACTTCCTGGGATTTGGCCTTGAGCACTTTCAGCGTGTTGACGCCTTCAGCGACTTCACCGAGGCGCGACACTGCTTCGTCGAGGCTCAAGCCCTGACCCAACGCGAAACCGACCTGATAGTTGCGGCTCTTCGGCGACGAGCAAGTGACGATCAGATCGCCAACACCGGCCAGACCGAGGAAGGTCATCGGGTTCGCGCCCTGATTCACGGCAAAGCGGGTCATCTCGGCGAGGGCGCGAGTAATCAGCATGCTCTTGGTGTTCTCGCCCATCTCCAGCGCCACCGCCATGCCGGCGATGATCGCGTAGACGTTTTTCAACGCCCCGCCCAACTCGACACCGAAACGGTCAGCGCTGGCGTAAACGCGGAAAGTGCGACCGTGCAGCGCAGCCTGCACGGCCTTGCACAATTCTTCGTCTTCACTGGCGACCACAGTGGCGGTCAGTGCGTGCTCGGCAATTTCCCGCGCCAGGTTCGGCCCGGACAGCACGCCGATGCGCGCTTGCGGGGCGATCTCTTCGAGAATCTGGCTCATCAGCTTGAAAGTCTGCGCTTCGATGCCCTTGGTCAGGCTGACCAGCATCTTGCCGCTCAGGCGCTCGGCGTGGGCGGCGAGTACCGTGCGCAGCGCGCTGGAAGGCAGCGCGACAAAACACAAATCGCAGACGTCGAGAGTTTCCTGCAAGTCGGTGACGGCGGTCACGCTCGGCAGAATCTTGATGCCTTTGAGGTAACGGGGGTTTTCGCGATTGACCCGGATGGCCTCGGCCTGCTCGGGGTCACGCATCCACTGCCGGACTTGATGGCCGTTCTCGGCCAAAAGGTTGGCCACGGCGGTACCAAAACTTCCGCCTCCCAGGACCGCAATCGGGCGCTGTTCAGTCATATGCAATCCGTTAATCCATACCAGTGGCGATGGCGGCATTATACGGGGCGCCCCACGCGCGGCCAGCCCCAGCAACAATTACCGACACTTGTAGGAAGAAGACCAATAAAACCTAGGAAAATGCCTGCAACGTGACTGGAAAAGTCGCGCCCCTCGGTTAACATGCGCGCCAATTCTTCGCTATCAAGGTTGTGTCGTGTCTTTTGGCTCTGCGTCCCCGCGTTCGTCTGTCTTACTGGCGCTGCTGTTCAGCCCGCTAGTGCTGGCGGACGACCTGTTCATGGACAACGAAGCACTGCCCCAGGTGCTGACCGCCACGCGTCTGAAACAGACGCCGGCGGAAGTGCCGGGAAGCATGACCGTACTCGACAGCGAACTGATCAACGCCAGCGGTGCCCGCGACATCAGCGAACTGCTGCGGCTGGTGCCGGGGATGATGGTCGGCAACATCAGCGGCAATCAGGCGGCGGTCAACTACCACGGCACCAACGCCAGCGAAGCACGGCGCATGCAGGTGCTGATCGACGGCCGCTCGGTGTACCGCGCCGGTTTGTCCACGGTGGACTGGAGCGATATTCCGGTGGCCATGGAAGACATCGAGCGTATCGAAGTCTTTCGCGGCCCGAACACCGTCAGTTACGGCGCCAACGCGCTGATGGCGGTGGTCAACATCATTACTCGTCATCCGGCGGACAGCCACGGCACTCGGTTGAAGTACACCCGTGGTCAGCGTGGCATCAATGATTTTTATGCCAGTCAGGGCACCGGCTGGAATGGCGGCGATCTGCGCCTGTCGTTGTCCGGCCAGGAAGATGATGGCTTTGACAGCGATCGCAGCGGCGCCGATTACCGTGACAGCCGCCGCTTGAATCGCTTCAGCCTCGCGGTCAGCCACACCCTCAGCGATAATCAGAGTCTCGACTGGCAGGTCAACGCAAAGGACGGGACAAACCAGCGGCCGTACACCTACCGTCCGGTGTTCTCCGGGATTACCGCCGCCGGGAACAATTCCGACGTGGTCGCCAAGGACTATGCCGGCTCGGTGCGCTGGAACCTCGACATCAACCCCGAACACAGCCTTTATATACAAGGCTCGGCGCAACACTGGGATCGTCAGCAGACCTGGCGCGCCTGCGATGCCGAGGTGTCGTTCAGCCCCGAGTTGACGCAACTGTGGCAACTCAACCCGAATTACACCGAACGCCTGGCGCGCAACATCACGCAGTTCACCGGCCCCGGCGCCGCGCCCGGAACACCGCAGGAAATGGCCCTGGCCAATCAGGTGCTCGATCAGTGGCGCAACGGTGCGAGTCGAACCCTGTGCGGCGACATCGACCAGAGCGCCCGGGAATCACGTTACGACCTCGAATTGCAGGACACCCTCAGCCTGTCCGATAGCCTGCGTCTGGTCAGCGGCATGAACTATCGTTACGACCGCGCTGACTCCGAGACCTACTTCAACGGCACGCTGGACGACACCACGTGGCGCGCGTTCGGCCAACTGGAATGGCGTGCCACCGAACACTGGCTGGTGCAGGGCGGTGCGATGTTCGAAAACACGCAACTGATCGGCAGTTCGCTGACCCCGCGATTCGCCGTCAATTACCTGATCAACCCGCGCCACGGCCTGCGTGCGGTGTACTCGGAAGCGATCCGCTCGCCGGACATGTTCGAGAACAACGTCAACTGGAGCTATCAGGTCAGCAATCTGCGCCCCTCGGCTTACGGCCAGTCCTCGGCGCGCTACTTCGTCAAGACCCGTGGTCCGGGCGATCTCGATCAGGAACACATGCGCTCGCGGGAGCTGGGCTACAACGGCTATTTCGCCGAACTCGGTCTGGCCCTCGATGTGAAGCTGTTCTACGACGAGATCACCGGAATGATCAGTGAACCGCTGCGCAATAACCAATACATCGCCAGCAACGCCAACAGCTCGCGGTTTCGTGGCACCGAAACCCAGCTCGACTGGCGCGTCAGCCTGGCCGATCGTTTGCGTTTCACTTACGCCTTTGTCGATGCCGAGGCGAGCAATCCGCTGGACCAGCAATTCACTTCACGTAACAGCGGTTCGGCCGGATGGCTGCGCGATTGGGGACATGGCTGGAACAGCGCCCTCTTCTATTACGGCGACAACGCCCTCAACGGTTACCGCTTCGAGCGCGTCGACACGCGCATCGCCAAACGCATCGCGCTGGGCAAAGCGCAGCTGCAATTGGCCGGCGTGCTGCAACAACGCCTCGACCATGAGCCGAGCACTTTCGTCGACAACAATTACGACGAACGCCGGGTGATGTATTTCAGCGCCGAGCTGGAGTTCTAGGATGCGCTACGGGCCGTCACGGAAGATGCCAACCCTTGGCCACTGGCTGGCGGGGTTCTGCCTGTTTCTGACCGCATGGCTGCACGGCGTGGCGGTGCAGGCCGCCGATATCCTGTTGACCGGTGCCGAGGAAAGCCCCGGCGTACAAGCGTTCGTGCAGGCGCTGAACGAACTGCGCCCGACCGACAACGTGCGTTTCCAGCCGCTGGCCAGTCTGCCGGCACCGGGAAAACTGCCCGCCGGGCTACGGCTGATTCTGCTCGATCTGCCGAGTCTCGACTGGCGTCTGCAAGAATCTCAAGGCCCGGCAACGCTGGTGCTGCGCATCAGTCGCCTGCAAGCCCGCCAGCGCCTGGGCACTGCGCAACCGGCGCACCTGAGCTTGCTCTGGAGTGATCCGCCGCTGAGCCGACAGTTGCAGTTGATCCGCCGTATTCTGCCCCAGGCCCGACGGATCGGCGTGTTGTTCGATGAGCACAGCGAATTCCTCCTCAAAGAGCTGAATCTCGTTGCCGCGCCGTTGAATCTGCAAATCGTCAGCCAGCGCTGGGACAACACCCACGACAGCCGCCCGTTGCAAACCGTGCTGAAAAACAGCGACGTATTGCTGGGTCTCGACGATCCCGATCTGTACAACCCGAAAACCGTAAAAAACCTGTTGCTCAGCAGCTACTCACGGCAAGTCGCGCTGGTCGGCCCCAACGTTGCGTTCGTCCGCGCCGGCAGCCTGGCCAGCAGTTACAGCGACCAGAACGACTGGCTGGCAATCCTCGATCAACTACTCGACCAACCGCCGACCAGTTGGCCGCGAGCGCTCTATCCCGCACGTTTTAAAGTCTCAAGTAATCCGCAGGTCGCTCGTTCACTGGGTATCGAACCGCTGAATGACGCCTCTGTCGCCAGCGCGCTGGCAGAAGGAGAACGCCGCCCATGAGTTTTCGTCGCCGTTGGGACATCAACACCCGCACCCAGCTGATCAGCCTGGGCCCGGCGCTGTTGCTGACCTTGCTGTTGATCAGCTTCTTTACCTTTGTGCGCATTCAGGATTTGCGCCAGGAGCTGAACCACACCGGCCAACTGATCGCCAACCAACTGGCGCCGGCCACCGAATACGGGGTGATTTCCGGCAACAACGAAGTTTTGGAGAGCCTGCTCAAAGCCACACTGGCCACGCCCAACGTGCGTTTTCTTGAAGTACAGGACAGCGCCAACCGGATTCTGGTTTACGTCGAACAACCCGCCGCCGCGCACAGTCGGCCACATCAGGTCGAAGTGTTTCAGGCACCGGTGCGCCTGCAACGCATCGCCCTGCACAATGATTTTTTCCAGGACGGCAAGGTCAGCAACGGTGCGGCCAATGAGGATTATCTGGGTCGGGTGATTGTTGGCCTGTCCAACGACGCCTTTAGCCAGCGTCAGCAGGAAATCCTGCTCAAGGCCGCGATTCTCGCGCTGTTCGCCCTGCTCTTCACCTTTGTCGTAGCACGGCGCCTGGCCGGCAGCCTGTCGCAACCAATCCGCGACATTGGTGACGCGGTCAAAGCGATTCAGGACGGCGACTACAAAACCCCGTTGCCGATTGTCGACGACACCGAACTGGGCGCGCTGTCGCAGCACATCAACAACCTCGCTCAGGCTCTGGAGCAAGCCAGTCGTGAGCAGCACCAAGCCATGGCGCAACTGATCCAGACCCGAGAAGAGGCGGAGAAAGCCAACAACGCCAAATCCGACTTTCTGGCGATGATGAGCCATGAACTGCGCACGCCCATGAACGGTGTACTGGGCATGCTGCAACTGCTGGAAACCACCGAGATGACCGAGGAGCAGGTCGAATACGCCGCCCTAGCCTCGGAGTCCACCGAGCACTTGCTGAAAGTCATCAACGATATTCTCGACTTCTCTCGCATTGAGCGCTCGGAGCTGGAACTGGAGCACATCCCGTTCAACCTTGCCGAACTGATCGGCGCCTGCGCCCAGTCGTTCCAGCACAGCGCGGTGCAGCGAGGGCTGGCGCTGAATCTGCGGATCCCGGACGACATGCGCGGTTTGCAAGTGCAGGGCGATCCGACGCGGATCCGACAAATTCTGGTCAACCTGGTCGGCAATGCGCTGAAGTTCACTGAACAGGGCCGGGTCAGCATTGAGGCGCAGTGGCAGTCGCTGGATCACGAACTGTTGTGGTTCACCTGTTCGGTGCGTGACAGCGGCATCGGTATTTCTTCTGAAAGTCTGGAGTTGATGTTCAACGCTTTCCAGCAGGCCGACAGTTCGATCTCACGACGTTACGGCGGCACCGGTCTCGGTCTGCCGATCGCCCGAACACTGGCCGAACGCATGGGCGGCACTTTGCGCGCGCAGAGCGAGGAAGGTCGCGGTTCGGTGTTCACTCTGGAAATTCCACTGGCACTTTATAAGCAGGCGCTGCCGCCATTGGCCGCGCCAGGTGTGCTGAACGGCAACAGCCATGGTGAAGGACGCAATGTCTTGCTGGTGGAAGACAATCCGGTGAACCAGACGGTTATCGAAGCGATGCTGCGCAGTCTGGGCTTTACTGTCAGTGTCGCCACCGATGGCGCACAAGCGGTACGCAGTGCCGAGGGCGGTGACTTTGAAGTGATTCTGATGGATTGCCGTTTGCCGATTATCGATGGCTATGAGGCCACCCGGCAGATTCGGCGCCTGCCCGGACGCAGCGACGTGCCGATCATCGCGCTGACCGCCAATGCCTTGCAGGGCGACCGCGAAACCTGTTTGTCGGCGGGCATGAACGATTATCTGGCGAAGCCGTTCAAACGTAATGATCTGCAGCAGATTCTGCAGCGCTGGGTGTCGTAGTGTGGGCCTTTCGACCATCTGCGACTGGCGTGAAAAGCGAAAGTGCGGCAGTCTTAGGCACCCGAACGAGCCTCAAAAGGGGCTTGAATAAAAATTTCAGTGCACAAGTGTACATTCATGTCCTTGGTGCTGTGACTTTCACCACAACGCAATAGTCTATGAGTAGGCTGCCGGTTCGAGGCATGAACGCTTCGAACGGTCGGGAAGATTTGCCCCACCTGCCGCATGGGATTATTGAGGAGCTCGCATGACCAAACAAAACGCCTTTACTCGGGAAGATTTGCTGCGCTGCAGTCGCGGTGAGCTGTTCGGCCCAGGTAACGCGCAACTGCCCGCCCCGAACATGCTGATGGTTGATCGCATCACTTTGATCAGCGAAGAAGGCGGCAAGTACGGCAAAGGTGAATTGGTCGCCGAGCTGGATATCAACCCTGACCTGTGGTTCTTCGCCTGCCACTTCGAAGGCGATCCGGTGATGCCGGGCTGCCTGGGTCTGGATGCCATGTGGCAACTGGTCGGCTTCTTCCTGGGCTGGCAAGGCCTGCCGGGCCGTGGCCGTGCGCTGGGTTCGGGCGAAGTGAAGTTCTTCGGTCAGGTACTGCCGACCGCCAAGAAAGTCACCTACAACATTCATATCAAACGCGTCCTCAAGGGCAAGCTGAACCTGGCCATTGCCGATGGTTCGGTGACTGTCGACGGTCGCGAAATCTACACCGCCGAAGGCCTTCGCGTCGGCGTGTTCACCTCCACTGACAACTTCTAAGGGTTATTCGCATGCGCCGCGTCGTTATCACTGGTCTGGGCATCGTTTCGTGCCTGGGCAATGACAAAGAGACCGTCTCCGCTAACCTGCGTGCAAGCCGCCCTGGCATCCGGTTCAACCCGGAATATGCTGAAATGGGTCTGCGTAGCCAGGTTTCCGGCTCCATCGACCTCAACCTTGAAGAGCTGATCGATCGCAAGATCTATCGCTTTGTCGGCCACGCAGCGGCTTACGCCTACCTGGCCATGAAAGACGCCATTGCTGACTCCGGCCTGACCGAAGAGCAAGTGTCCAACCCGCGTACCGGCCTGGTGGCTGGCTCCGGTGGTGCTTCCACGCTTAACCAGATGGAAGCGCTGGACATCCTGCGCGAGAAAGGCGTGAAGCGCGTTGGCCCATACCGTGTCACGCGGACCATGAGCAGCACCGTTTCCGCTTGCCTGGCCACGCCATTCAAGATCAAGGGCCTGAACTACTCCATCGCTTCTGCCTGCGCCACCAGTGCTCACTGCATCGGTACCGCCATGGAACAGATCCAGATGGGCAAGCAGGACATCGTCTTCGCCGGTGGCGGTGAAGAAGAGCACTGGAGCCAGTCGTTCCTGTTCGACGCCATGGGCGCTCTGTCCAGCAAGCGTAACGACACCCCGGAACAGGCTTCCCGTGCCTACGACGCCGACCGTGACGGTTTCGTCATCGCCGGCGGTGGTGGCATGGTCGTGGTTGAAGAGCTGGAACACGCTCTGGCCCGTGGCGCGAAGATCTACGCGGAAATCGTTGGCTACGGCGCGACCTCCGACGGTTACGACATGGTTGCCCCGAGTGGCGAAGGCGCGATCCGCTGCATGCAGATGGCGATGTCCACCGTTGATACGCCGATCGACTACCTGAACACCCACGGCACCTCGACTCCGGTCGGCGACGTCGCGGAAATGAAAGGTGTGCGTGAAGTGTTCGGCGACAAGGCTCCAGCGATCAGCTCGACCAAGAGCCTGTCCGGTCACTCCCTGGGCGCCGCCGGCGTTCACGAAGCGATCTACTGCATGCTGATGATGGAAGGCAACTTCATTGCCGGTTCCGCCAACATCGACGAGCTGGACCCGGAAGTGGCCGATCTGCCGGTGCTGACCAAGACCCGCGAGAACGCCACCATCAACACCGTGATGAGCAACAGCTTCGGCTTCGGCGGCACCAACGCCACGCTGGTGCTGAAGCGCTGGGAAGGCAAGTAATTCCCCGCTGCTGAGCCACACATGAAAACGCCCCGACTGGTTCGGGGCGTTTTTTTTGCCTTCAGAAATTAGCCGGGAAACTACCGGTCCGTGTTGTTGATCGTTCCCACGCGGAGCGTGGGAACGATCAAAGACAGGGATCCAGAGCGCTCTGGAGATGAAACTTCTGTCATGAAACTTTGCGCCCTGCGACCGAATGTCGCGGATTACGCGGGCTGCAGCACTGTTGCAAAAAACGCAACAACACCTTGCACAAATCAGCCGTTTACTTAGCAGGCTAACAAATCCTATAACAGAGTCCTGCACACGCCTTGCTGCAGATAACTTGAGATTTGGAGCTAGCAGATGACTGTAAAAGTAACTGAACGCGACGATTCACACATGTCCCACGAAGGCGTAGCCGCCGGTATCCGCATCTGGGATGTGCATCAACAAGACTTGCTGGTCGGCATGTTCCACAACGAGATCGATGCCCACAACTACAAGGCCGAACTCGAAGTGCAAGAACAACAGCGCGACACCCGCTCCTCCTGATTCAACCACAGCATTGAAAACGACAAACCCCGCCATGAGCGGGGTTTGTCGTTGTTACGGCTTTATCGATTTACCACATCAGATCATCAGGGATTTGATACGCCGCATACGGATCGTCCTCGGTGCTGACCTCTTCGGTCTGCACGTTGAGCTGGACGATACGCTGTGGATCGCGCTCCTGGATCTTCAGGGCCGCTTCACGCGGAATCACTTCGTAGCCGCCGGCATGGTGCACGATCGCCAGCGAACCGCTGCTGAGCTTGTTGCGCATCAGCGTGTTGACCGAGATGCGCTTGACCTTCTTGTCGTCGACGAAGTTGTAGTAGTCCTCGGTGGTCAGCTTCGGCAGACGCGAGACTTCGATCAACTGCTTGACCTGCGCCGCACGCGCCTTGGCCTCGGCTTTCTCTTTCTGCTGACGGTTCAGCTCCTGGTCGCGCTTTACCTTCTCGGCCATGGCTTCCTGGGCGGCACGCTGCTGCGAGTCATCCAGTTCGATCTGGCCTTTGTGGGCCAGACGCTGCTGCTTCTGCTTGTCCTTGCTGACCTGCTTGGCCTGCTTTTGGTTGACCAGGCCTGCTTTGAGCAACTGGTCGCGAAGGGAAATACTCATGGGACTTACTCACTTGGGCAGTTGCTCAGCCGCAGCCGGGCACATTCTTTTCCTGACGTTTGGCTTCACCCCACAGGGCGTCCAACTCTTCGAGGGTGCAATCTTCTATGGGACGGTGTGTATCGCGCAATGCCTGTTCGATAAATCGGAAACGTCTTTCGAACTTGCCGTTGGCACCACGCAATGCGGTTTCCGGATCGACCTTCAGATGCCGGGCCAGATTGACCACGGAAAACAGCAGGTCGCCGATTTCGTCAGCCACGGCGACGGGATCGTTTTCCGACATGGCTTCGAGGACTTCATCGAGCTCTTCGCGCACCTTGTCGAGCACCGGCAAGGCGTCCGGCCAGTCGAAACCGACCTGCCCTGCGCGCTTCTGCAACTTGGCCGAACGCGACAAGGCCGGCAACGTTGCCGGCACATCGTCGAGCAGTGACAGTTGCTCGGGTGCGGCGGATTTCTCGGCGCGCTCTTCAGCCTTGATTTCTTCCCAGCGCTGCTTGACCTGTTCTTCGCTCAAGCGCGGCACATCCAGCGGTGCGTAGAGATCACCGGTGGGGAACACATGAGGGTGACGACGGATCAGTTTGCGGGTGATGCTGTCGATCACCCCGGCGAATTCGAAGCGCCCTTCTTCCTTGGCCAACTGGCTGTAATACACCACTTGGAACAGCAGATCGCCGAGTTCACCCTGCAAGTGATCGAAGTCGCCGCGTTCGATGGCGTCGGCCACTTCGTAGGCTTCTTCGAGGGTGTGCGGGACGATGGTCGCGTAGGTTTGCTTGATGTCCCACGGGCAACCGAACTGCGGATCGCGCAGGCGGTTCATCAGGTGGAGCAGGTCTTCAAGGCTGTACATCATTTATCTCTCACCACAAAACCATTGTGCGAGCGAGCCTGCTCGCGAAAGCGGTGTGTCTGCAACATTGTTGTCGACTGACACGCCCTCTTCGCGAGCAGGCTCGCTCCCACAGAGAAGCCACATCACGGAGTACGGTTACGCCGCGTTTCGATGATGTTCGGCAACTGCGATATGCGCCCGAGCAACCGCCCCAGTGCATCCAGACCCGGGATCTCGATGGTCAGGGACATCAGCGCGGTGTTGTCTTCCTTGTTCGAGCGGGTGTTGACCGCCAGCACGTTGATGCGCTCGTTGAGCAGCACTTGCGAGACGTCACGCAGCAGACCGGAACGGTCGTAGGCACGGATGACAATGTCCACCGGATAGGTGAGCACCGGCACCGGGCCCCAGCTGACCTGGATGATTCGCTCCGGCTCACGCCCGCCCAGTTGCAGCACCGAAGCGCAGTCCTGACGGTGAATGCTCACGCCACGGCCCTGAGTGATGTAACCGACGATCGCATCGCCCGGCAGCGGCTGGCAGCAGCCGGCCATCTGTGTCATCAGGTTGCCGACGCCCTGAATCTGAATGTCGCCACGCTTGCCCGGTTTGTAGCCGGTGGCTTTGCGTGGAATCAGTTCCAGCTGCTCGTTACCGCGCTCCGGCTCGACCAGTTGCTGCGCCAGGTTGACCAGTTGCGCCAGACGCAAGTCGCCGGCACCGAGGGCGGCGAACATGTCTTCGGCGGTTTTCATGTTGGCCTTGTCGGCCAGCTTGTCGAAGTCCACCGCTGGCAGGCCGAGGCGCGTCAGTTCGCGCTCGATCAGGGTTTTACCGGCGGCAACGTTCTGGTCGCGCGCCTGCAATTTGAACCAGTGAACGATCTTCGCCCGCGCCCGTGAGGTGGTGACGTAACCGAGGTTGGAGTTCAGCCAGTCGCGGCTCGGCGTGCCGTGCTTGCTGGTGATGATCTCGACCTGCTCACCGGTCTGCAGGCTGTAGTTGAGCGGAACGATGCGCCCGTTGATCTTGGCGCCACGGCAGTTGTGGCCGATCTCGGTGTGCACGCGGTAAGCGAAGTCCAGCGGCGTCGCGCCTTTCGGCAAATCGATGGCATGACCGTCAGGGGTAAAGATGTAGACCCGGTCCGGCTCGATATCGACACGCAGCTGTTCAGCCAGACCACCGATATCGCCCAGCTCTTCGTGCCACTCGAGAACCTGACGCAGCCAGGAGATTTTCTCTTCGTAGTGGTTCGAGCCGGATTTGACGTCGGTGCCTTTGTAGCGCCAGTGCGCGCAGACGCCGAGTTCGGCTTCTTCGTGCATCGAATGCGTACGGATTTGCACTTCGAGGACTTTGCCTTCGGGGCCGATCACCGCGGTGTGCAGCGAGCGGTAGCCGTTCTCTTTCGGGTTGGCAATGTAGTCGTCGAATTCTTTCGGGATGTGCCGCCACAAGGTGTGGACGATACCCAGCGCGGTGTAGCAGTCGCGCATCTCCGGCACCAGCACGCGCACCGCACGCACGTCGTAGATCTGGCTGAATTCCAGACCCTTGCGCTGCATTTTGCGCCAGATCGAATAGATGTGTTTGGCCCGGCCGCTGATGTCGGCGTCAACGCCGGTGGCCTGCAATTCGTCCTTGAGCTGGGTCATCACGTCGGCGATGAAACGCTCGCGATCAAGCCGCCGCTCGTGGAGCAACTTGGCGATCTGTTTGTATTGATCCGGCTCGAGATAGCGGAAGGACAAGTCCTCCAGTTCCCATTTGATATGACCGATGCCCAGACGATGCGCGAGCGGCGCATAGATGTCGAAGACTTCGCGGGCGACACGGTTACGCTTTTCGTCGTCGGCGGTTTTCACCGCACGGATCGCGCAGGTACGTTCGGCCAGTTTGATCAGCGCAACACGCACGTCGTCGACCATCGCCACGAGCATCTTGCGCAGGTTTTCCACCTGCCCTTGCGTGCCCATGACCATCGACTGACGCGGGCTGAGACTGGCGCTGATGGCGGCCATGCGCTGCACGCCGTCGATCAGCTTGGCCACCACCGGGCCGAAGCGCTGGCCGATGGCCGCGAGCTCGATCTGGCCCTCGCGTACGCCGCGATACAAGACCGCCGCGACCAGCGAATCCTGATCGAGCTTGAGGTCGGCGAGAATCTCGGCGATCTCCAGGCCAGTACTGAAACTGCCGGAGCCTTCGGCCCACAGATTCTTTTTGGCATTGGACTGTTGTTCGGCCTCGCGAGCGAACTCGCAGGCTTCTTTCAAGGCTTCGCGATCCAGTGCCAGATCGACACTGACCGCGTGATCGAGCCAAGCCTCGAGATTGATACTGCCGTCAGTGTTGATCGGCTGGTGTGCTCTCACCTGTACCATCTTGCTTTACCTTCCCTACGACGCAGATTCAATGCGTCAAATCGCTGATCCTTGTTGCTCGTTTGCGCTCGCGGGGCTAAAGCGAGCGCTGTGCGGACAGATCAGACGGATTCAGACGAGCCATCCTGGCTCGCTTCAAATAACGCCATGGCCTCGACATGTGCCGTCTGAGGAAACATATCGAGAATCCCGGCACGTTTTAACCGGTAGCCCTGCTTGATCAATTCGACCGTGTCGCGCGCCAGAGTTGCAGGGTTGCACGACACATACACCAACCGTTTGGCACCCAGGGTCGCCAGCTTGCGAACCACCTCGAAAGCACCGTCACGCGGTGGGTCCAAGAGTACCGCAGAAAAGCCGTTGCCGATCCACTGAGCATGGCTCAAAGGCTGCGATAAATCGGCTTGAAAAAACTTTGTGTTATGCAAATTGTTACTGGCGGCGTTGGCTTCGGCGCGATCGACCATGGTCTGCACGCCTTCGACCGCCACCACCTCACGCACGCTTTTGGCCAGCGGCAAGGCGAAGTTGCCCAGGCCGCAAAACAGATCCAGCACGCGTTCATCGCGACCCGGTTTCAGCCAGTCCAGTGCCTGCGCCACCATTGCCTCGTTGACGCCGGCGTTGACCTGGATAAAGTCACCCGGCCGGTACGCCAGATCCAGATCCCACTGCTCCAGACGATAGCCCAGCGCTTGCGAGGCATCGACCGGATGCGGTTCACCTTCGCCATGCAGCCACAGTTGCGCTTCATGGAACTGGCAGAAGTCCTTCAGGATGTTCAGATCCGCTTCGGATAGCGGCGCCATGTGTCGTAGTAACACCGCCAGTGACGAGCCACTGAACAACTCGACGTGACCCAACGCTTGCGGCTTGCTCAAACGACGAAGCATCTCCGGTAAACGGGTCATGATCGGTTGCAAGGGCTGTACCAGCACCGGGCATTCGCTGATCGCGACAATGTCCTGACTGCCGGCGGCACGGAAACCGACTTCAAGCTTCTTCGCTTTCATGTCCCAGCGCACCGCGATCCGGGCGCGACGGCGATAGCCGAATTCGGGACCGGTCAGCGGCGCTGCCCACTCTTGAGGTTCGACACCGGCGACGCGCGACAATTGCTCGGCGAGCATGCGCTGTTTCAGGGCAAGCTGTTCGCTGTGGGGCAAATGCTGAACGCTGCAACCGCCGCAGCGGCCAGCGTGCTGACACGGTGCCGGGCGACGCAGTTCGCTGGCCTTGAACACGCGCTCGGTGCGCGCCTCGACCACTTTGCCGTGGGCGCCGAGCACCCGCGCTTCGACCTCTTCACCGGCAAGGGCGCCGAGGACGAACCAGGTTTTGCCTTCGAAAAACGCGATACCGCGACCGTCATTGGCCAGGCGCTCGATGTTCAAGCGCTGTTTTTTGCCGGTCGGGATTTGCGCGGCCTTGCTACCGCCGGTGGGCTGGAAGCGCAGGCCTCTCTCGTGCTTGGCCATCAGTTGGGCGCGTCGAAAATGCCGGTCGACAGATATCGGTCGCCACGGTCGCAGATGATCGCGACGATCACCGCGTTTTCAAGTTCTTGGGACAGGCGCAGCATCGCTGCCACCGCACCGCCCGAGGACACGCCGCAGAAGATGCCTTCTTCGCGGGCCAGACGGCGGGTCACGTCCTCGGCTTCGCTTTGCGCCATGTCGACGATGCGATCAACGCGATCAGCCTGATAAATTTTCGGCAGGTATTCCTGCGGCCAGCGGCGGATACCCGGAATGGCCGAGCCTTCCATCGGCTGCAAACCGACGATCTGCACGTTGTCGCTCTGCTCTTTCAAGTAGCGCGAAACGCCCATGATGGTGCCGGTGGTGCCCATCGAACTGACGAAATGGGTGATGGTGCCCTGGGTCTGACGCCAGATTTCCGGGCCGGTGGTGGTGTAATGCGCTTCAGGATTGTCGCCATTGGCGAACTGATCGAGCACCTTGCCACGGCCTTCGGCCTCCATACGCTGGGCGAGGTCGCGGGCGCCTTCCATGCCCTCTTCCTGGCTGACCAGAATCAGCTCGGCGCCGTACGCGGTCATCGCCGCTTTACGCTCGGCGCTGGAGTTGTCGGGCATGATCAGGATCATCTTGTAACCCTTGATCGCGGCCGCCATGGCCAGCGCAATCCCGGTGTTACCCGAGGTCGCTTCGATCAGCGTATCGCCGACATGGATCTGCCCGCGCAACTCGGCACGGGTGATCATCGACAGCGCCGGACGGTCCTTGACCGAACCCGCCGGGTTGTTCCCTTCGAGCTTGAGCAATAGGGTGTTGCTGGTGGCACCGGGCAGGCGCTGCAAACGCACCAGCGGAGTGTTGCCGACGCAATCGGCGATGGTTGGGTACTGCAGGGTCATGGCGTATTCGCAATCCAGACGTGCGGGGGCGCCTATCATACCGGCAAACCCGCGCAGGCCATATCACGCAAAGTGCGGTGCTTATGGTTTATGGGAATAAGCAGCGGTTAGTCGCTATTTTCTGCTGGCGCCGTATCCATTGCATAAAACTCATGCAGCTTGGCCTGCAGCAATTGCTTATCCGGCAGACAGGTTTGATATTCCGCTATCAATGCGGGCGAAAGACTGCGATTGAGAGCGTACTCGACGACCTCATCTTCCTTGCTTGCACACAGCAGGACTCCGATGGCCGGACTTTCGTGAGGCTTGCGGACATTGCGATCCAGCGCCTCCAGATAGAAATTCAGCTTGCCGAGGTATTCCGGCTCAAAACGGCCGACCTTGAGTTCAATGGCTACAAGGCAGTTGAGCCCTCGGTGGAAGAACAGAAGGTCGAGAGAGAAATCCCGACCGCCTACCTGCAACGGATATTCGGAACCGACAAAGCAGAAGTCGCGACCAAGTTCGATCAGGAATTCCTTGAGGCGAGATAGCAGGCCTTGGTGCAGATCGGTTTCAGAATGAGCGCCGGGCAGATCGAGAAATTCGACCATGTAGGAATCGCGGAATATCTCGAGAGCTTCGGGATGATTTTGTTTCAGTGCGGCGGAGGCTTTTGCAGGATCGGTGACGCTTCGTTCAAACAAAGCAGACTTGAATTGGCGTTCCAATTCGCGCTTCGACCACTGTTCCTGAACGGCCATTCGCAGGTAGAACCCACGCTCTTCCGGGTGTTTGCTTTGGCTCAAAATGATCATGTTATGAGTCCACGGCAATTGTCTCACCAGTGGTGAGACAATTGGATCGTCCCGATAGGTTTCATAAAACTGACGCATTCGGAACAGATTTGGTCGGGTGAAACCACGCAAGCCCGGTTGGGTATACGCCAGATGTGCGGCCAGTTGAGTTATGACCGAATCGCCCCACTCCGCCTGCTCAATCTTACGACTGATATGCGCCCCCACCTGCCAATAAAGCTCAATCAGCTGTGTATTGACCGCTTGCATGGCCTTATGTCTGGAACTGTGAATCAGCGCGAGCACTTCGTTGAAACGTTCGCCATCCGGGCTGCCAGTAAGTCTGGATACAGTCATGCGCAATTCCTTGGAGATCAGGTGAAGCACGAGCCTAACCCCTTCAGGAAGCTTGAAATGACCGCCGATGCAGCTTGGGAAATGTCGTACAAAAAAAGGCGAGCGCTCCCGCAAAACCGGAGGATTGGCCACCCGAATGGACTACATCGCGAGCAGGCTCACTCCTACAGGAGATCTGTGTTGTTCACACAATCTGCGGCGAACCGAGTTCCAATGCGGGAGCGAGCCTGCTCGCGAAGGCGTCAGTCGGCGCGACACCGTCATCCGCCACCAACCGCAGATTCAACCGCAACCCCGCCCCGCCATTCTCCGCCCAAATACTTCCGCCCTGACGCTGCACGGCATTGCGCGCGATGCTCAGCCCCAAGCCAAAACCACCGTCGCCGGGCCGCGAGCCGTCGAGGCGGGTGAACGGCGAGAAGATCCGTTCCAGATCCCCTTCCGCTACGCCGCCGCCCTGATCTTCCAGCCACAGATGCCAGAAATCGCCATCGCGCCGTCCATCAAGACGCACAATCCCGCCCGCAGGCGAATGCCGAATCGCGTTGCGCAAAATGTTCTCCAGCGCCTGCGCCAGCGTATTCAGGTTGCCACGCACCCAGCACGAGGCCTCGACCGAACACTGCAATTGCAGACTCGGCCAGCCGCTTTCATAACAGGCGTTATCGGTGAGCATTTCCCACAAGGCCTGAATCTGAATGGCTTCATCCGGCAGCGGGGTGCGATCGGTGTCGAGCCAGGCCAGTTGCAACGTGTCTTCAACCAGCCGTTGCATGCCGTCGACTTCACGACCGATGCGTTCGCGCAATTGCGGCAAACCCTGTTCGCTTTCGCTGGCAACGCGCAGCCGGCTCAACGGTGTGCGCAACTCGTGTGACAGATCCCGTAGAAGTTGCTGTTGCAAAGCGACGGTGGATTGCAGGCGTTCGGACATCGAGTCGAACGCCCTGGCCAGCTCACCGAGTTCATCCGGGCGCTGGGTGATGCCGCTCGACAGCCGCACATTCAATTGATCGGCGCGCCAGGCATTGGCCTGTTCGCGCAGGTTGTTCAGTGGCACGACCAGCAAGCGATACAGACCGACACACAGCAATAACGTGAACAGACCGGGAATCACGCCGTTGGTGATGACGCGCCAGAACACGCGATATTTGCCTGGCAGGAAACGCTCGGGCAATTCGATCACCAGACTGCCGGCACTCGGTTCTTTGGGAAAAGGAATGCGCAGCCACGGCCGACCCTGTTTGTGAATCGGCCAGTCGAGGCCGCGCAGGAAGGTCAGGCGCTGCAACTCCTGATCATTGAGCGGATCATTGCCCAGCGACTGCAAATTGCCGCCGATAACACCGACCCAACTGGCTTCACGCAATTCCATGCTCTGCAACCAGTCATCGACCCCGCTGCGGCCGCCGCGCTGCCAGGCCTGCTCCGCTTGCGCGGCATAGCGGCTGAGGGTGCCGTGCGCTTCGTCGGAGAGGAACTGATTGCGCTCCTCCATATAACGGCCCCACGACCAGCTCAGCCAGATCATCAGCAGACAGAACGCGACCAGCAAAAACGCCAGTTTCCAGAACAGCGAATGCCGCCCCGGCACTTCAGAGCGTTTCATCAGCCGCGCTCAGAACGTAACCCTTGCCCCAGACGGTGCGCACTTCACGCTCGGTGTAACCGATGGCTTTGAGTTTGCGGCGGATCTGGCTGATGTGCATGTCGAGACTGCGGTCGTGGGCCGCGTAGCCGCGCTGCAGAACGTGTTGATAAAGGAAGGCTTTGCTCAGCACTTCCTCATCGTTGCGATTGAGGGTTTCGAGCAAGCGGAATTCACTGCGGGTCAACCCGGCAGCTTGTTCGCGAAAAAACACATCGCACTGCTCATCGTCGAAACGCAACGTACCGACCGCCACTGGCGCCGCCAGCGATGCCGGGCGCCGATCCAGCGCGACCCGGCGCAGGATCGCTTCGATGCGCACATGCAACTCGGCCATGCTGAACGGCTTGGGCAAATAGTCGTCAGCACCGAGACGGAAACCGCTGATGCGATCCGCCTCGGCGCCGAGGGCTGACATCAGCAGCACCGGCGTCGAATGGCTCTGGCGCAATTGCGTCAACACATTCAAACCATCCATGCCCGGCAGCAGGATATCCATCAGCACCACGTCGAACGGCTGGCGTTTGGCGATGCTCAGACCTTCCTGGCCATTCTGGCACCAGGTCACCTGAAAGCCGCTGCGCCCCAGATGTTCGTGAACATAGGCACCAAGGACAGGATCGTCTTCGATGGAAAGAATGCGTGGCTGGCCGACGGAAACAGGAGTCATGAGTATCTGCAAGTAATTCTCAGTTGAGCGCGATTATTCAAGATTGTCGGACAGCGGGCAACACAAGGCTGCCCTTTCTGACAAACGAGCACCGGCGCCCCGACCCACCCTGAGCACATTTTTCCGGAGATTGCCTGCGAGCAAATCGCTACACTGCGCCCATGTCGCGTGCCGGATGCACGCATGAGTCAACAGATCAGCGGGATGCAGGAGATAGGCGTGCTCAAGAAACTGGGAATCAAAGGTCGCGTGTTGTTACTGACCTTGTTGCCGACCAGCCTGATGGCGCTGGTGCTGGGTGGATATTTCACCTGGACGCAGCAGTCCGACTTGCAAAGCCAATTGATGCAGCGTGGCGAAATGATCGCCGAGCAATTGGCGCCGCTGGTGGCACCCGCCATGGGCCACGGCAACAGCGAACTGCTGGAGCGCATCGCCACTCAGTCTCTTGAACAACCGGACGTGCGCGCGGTGACCTTCCTCGCCCCGGATCGCTCGCCGCTGGCGCATGCTGGCCCGACCATGCTCAATCAGGCGCCCAGCGGCGACAGCGCGCATTTGCAACGGCGCAGCGGCAATGACGCGACGCGTTACCTGATGCCGGTGTTTGGCAAGCATCGCAACCTCGCTGGCGAACTGATCCCGCAAGAGTCCGACCGTTTGCTTGGCTGGGTCGAACTGGAGCTGTCACACAACGGCATGCTGCTGCGCGGTTATCGCAGTCTGTTTGCCAGTCTGCTGTTGATCGCCGCCGGTCTGGCGGGCGCGGCGCTGCTGGCATTGCGCATGGGCCGCACCATCAACCGTCCGCTGAGCCAGATCAAACAAGCTGTCGCGCAGCTCAAGGATGGTCACCTGGAAACGCGTCTGCCGCCGCTCGGCAGTCAAGAGCTGGATGAACTGGCCTCCGGCATCAACCGCATGGCCGGCACCCTGCAAAACGCTCGCGAAGAATTGCAGCACAGTGTCGATCAGGCCACCGAAGACGTCCGGCAGAATCTGGAAACCATCGAAATCCAGAACATCGAACTGGATCTGGCGCGCAAAGAAGCGTTGGAGGCCAGCCGGATCAAATCCGAATTCCTCGCCAACATGAGTCACGAAATCCGCACGCCGCTCAACGGCATTCTCGGTTTCACGCATTTGTTGCAGAAAAGCGAACTGACCCCGCGCCAGCTCGATTATCTGGGCACCATCGAAAAGTCCGCCGACAGCTTGCTGGGGATCATCAACGAGATCCTCGACTTCTCGAAAATCGAGGCCGGCAAACTGGTGCTCGACCATATTCCGTTCAACCTGCGCGACCTGCTGCAGGACACCCTGACTATCCTTGCCCCCGCCGCGCATGCCAAGCAGCTGGAACTGGTCAGTCTGGTCTATCGCGATACGCCGCTGTCGCTGGTCGGTGATCCGCTACGTCTGAAACAGATCCTCACCAATCTGGTCAGCAACGCCATCAAATTCACCCGCGAAGGCACCATCGTCGCCCGCGCGATGCTTGAAGATGAGCAGGAAGACAGCGTGCAACTGCGCATCAGCATTCAGGACACCGGTATCGGCCTGTCGAATCAGGACGTGCGCGCGTTGTTCCAGGCGTTCAGCCAGGCCGACAATTCGCTGTCGCGCCAGCCCGGTGGCACCGGTCTGGGGCTGGTGATTTCCAAACGCCTGATCGAACAGATGGGCGGCGAAATCGGCGTCGACAGCACACCGGGCGAAGGCTCGGAATTCTGGATCAGCCTGAGCCTGCCGAAAACCCGCGACGACGCCGAAGACTTGCCGGCCGCGCCATTGCTCGGGCGCCGCGTGGCGGTGCTGGAGAATCACGAACTGGCGCGGCAGGCCTTGCAGCATCAACTGGAAGACTGTGGCCTCGATGTCACACCGTTCAACACTCTTGAAACCTTGACCAATGGCGTTACCGGCGCGCACCAGACCGATCAGGCGATTGATCTGGCGGTGATCGGCATCACCAGCAACGACATGCTGCCCGAGCGTTTGAATCAGCACATCTGGGACCTCGAACACCTCGGCTGCAAAGTGCTGGTGCTGTGCCCGACCACCGAACAGACGCTGTTCCATTTGTCGGTGCCGAACCCGCACAGTCAGTTGCAAGCGAAACCGGCCTGCACACGCAAATTGCGCCGTGCGCTGGCCGATCTGGTCAACCCGCGCCAGCCGCGCAATGAACCGGGCGAACCGCTGTCCAGCCGGGCGCCGAAAGTGCTCTGCGTCGACGACAACCCGGCCAACCTGCTGCTGGTGCAAACCCTGCTCGAAGACATGGGCGCCAAGGTACTTGCGGTGGAAAGTGGCTACGCGGCGGTCAAAGCGGTGCAGAGCGAGTCTTTCGATCTGGTGCTGATGGACGTGCAGATGCCGGGCATGGACGGCCGCCAGAGCACCGAAACCATTCGCCAGTGGGAAAGCGAGCGGCATTGCACGCCGCTGCCGATCGTCGCCCTCACCGCCCACGCCATGGCCAACGAAAAACGCGCGCTGCTGCAAAGTGGCATGGACGACTACCTGACCAAACCGATCAGCGAGCGGCAACTGGCGCAAGTGGTGCTGAAATGGACCGGCCTGGCCTTGCGCAATCAAGGGCCAGAGCGGGTCAGCGACAGTGCTGCGGGCAACCATGAGCTGCCGGTGCTCGATCACGAGGAAGGTTTGCGCCTGGCCGCCGGCAAAGCGGATCTGGCGGCGGACATGCTGGCCATGCTGCTCGCCTCACTGGAAGCCGACCGCGAAGCCATTCGCACCGCCCGCGAGAGCCACGACCAGAATGCCTTGCTCGAACGCGTGCATCGCTTGCATGGCGCGACGCGTTACTGCGGCGTGCCGCAATTGCGCGCAGCCTGCCAGCGCAGTGAAACCCTGCTCAAACAGGACGACCCGAAAGCGGCGCTGGCGCTGGATGAACTGGAACGGGCGATCAACCGCTTGGCCGCGCAAGCGAAGATCAGCGCCTGATCCACGGCAATGCCGGTCAACGCCGGCAACGCTAAAGTGGGTTCGGATGATTCAATCCGTGTCGATGCTCCAGGAGGATTCAATGCGCACGATCGTTTTCAGCAGCCAGACCTACGACCGCGACAGCTTCCTCGCCGCCGATTGCCCGGCGGATATCGAGCTGCAATTTCAACCGGCCCGGCTCAGCCTCGATACGGCGGCGCTGGCCGACGCGCATGAAGTGGTCTGCGCATTTATCAATGACGACCTCAGCGCGCCGGTACTGGAGCGACTGGCGGCTGGCGGCACGCGCCTGATTGCCCTGCGCTCGGCGGGTTACAACCATGTCGATCTGCTCGCGGCGAAACGTCTGGGACTGGCCGTGGTGCGTGTACCGGCCTACTCGCCGCACGCGGTGGCCGAACACGCCGTGGCGCTGATCCTCGCCCTCAACCGTCGTCTGCACCGCGCCTATAACCGCACCCGTGAAGGCGATTTCAGCCTGCATGGCCTGACCGGTTTCGATCTGGTCGGCAAAACCGTGGGTATTGTCGGCACCGGTCAGATCGGCGCGACTTTTGCCAAAATCATGCACGGCTTCGGTTGTGAGTTGCTCGCCTACGATCCTTTCCCGAATCCGGAGGTGCTGGCGTTGGGCGCACGCTATCTGAGCCTGCCGGAACTGCTCGCGCAGTCGCGGATCATCAGCCTGCATTGCCCGCTCAACGAGCAGAGCAAACACCTGATCAACTGCGATTCACTGGCGCACATGCAGGCCGGCGCCATGCTCATCAATACCGGTCGCGGTGGACTGGTCGACACCCCGGCGCTGATTGATGCATTGAAGGACGGCCAACTCGGCTATCTGGGGCTGGATGTCTATGAAGAGGAGGCGCAACTGTTTTTCGAGGATCGTTCCGACCTGCCTTTGCAGGACGATGTGCTGGCGCGATTGCTGACCTTTCCCAACGTGATCATCACCGCGCACCAGGCCTTTCTGACCCGTGAAGCACTGGGTGCGATTGCCGCAACCACACTGCACAACATCGCGACCTGGGCAGCGGGAACGCCGCAGAACAAGGTCGAGGGCTGAGATTTTTTCAGCTTTATCGTGATTAAAGTGAAGACGCCAGAATCAACAAAGCCAGCCAGCCGAAGCCGAAGAAGCGTTGTTTCATCGAGTGGCCGTAGCGCAGCAGGAACCAGACGAAAACCATCGGCAGCAGGAAGATCATGATCTTCAGCCAGCCTTCCACCGGGCGGCTGCCGTCGGCATTGGCCTGCGCAGTATCGGGCTGCTCTTCTTGCTGCGGGCGCCGACGCCGTGCGGCGGCTGGCATGACTTTGGGTAAAGGTTGCGGTGCGGGTGCCGGGGCGGTGACCTCGGGAACAGCCTTGTCGCGTGGCAGGCTGCCGAACGAGATCGTCGCGGCCTGAGCGGGCGCGGCGGCGCTCTGCGCGTGGGCCGCATGCGCCGCCATTGGAGCCCCACAATGAATGCACGCCTTGGCCTCGGAGCTGATGCTCTTCTTGCATTCATAACATTCGATCAGCGCCATGTTCCGTTCCTTCAGAGTTGAGGCCGGCAGTTTGCCATGAGCGCCGCCTCATTTGAACCGGATCGAAGGTCGCACGCGCGCATCATTCTGCAATCAAGCCCGTGCTAGCATGTCGCGCATATTTGGAGGACCCATGGTCGAACACGATTTCCGCTACACCCTGATGAACCCGCAACACACCCTCACCGAATGCCGCGCCCTTGATCCGGGCCGCTATCAGGTCACCGGCAACGGTGGCTCGATTCGCATCGGTGACGCGCTGTTGGTCACCCTCAAAGGCAGCAAGGACTTGTCCATGCGCCTGACCGTTGAAACCGTCCGCCACCTGATCAACCCGCCGGGCCAATGGACCGCGATGACCACGGGCCCGGTGTTCGGCGAACTGGCGATCCACACCTGGCAGGTCAACTGCGACAGCTGCGCCAAAGAGCTGAGTTTCGAATTCGCCGTGGACGCCAAACTCGGCAAAACCGCCGAGAAACCGGCGGCCACCGCGCGCATCGCCGAGCTGGGCTGGAAAGCCGTTGGCGACAAGCACCTGTGCCCGAAATGCCAGGAGCCTGCGTGATGAAACGCTTTGCCCTGACCGCTATGGTCGGTGTAGGTCTGGTAGGTTGCGCTGCGGAGCCTGTGCAACTGCAACAGAACCGCAGCTACATTCTGGAGTGGATCGGTGAGCGACCATTGATGGATTACAGCCATCTGACCGTGACCCTCGGCGATGATGGCCGCGCCTACGGCAACGGTGGCTGCAACCATTGGTTCGCGCCTTACACGCTGGACGGTGACAAGCTGACTTTCGGCAAGATCGGCAAGACCCGCAAGCTCTGCGCGCCGGCGCTGATGGAGCAGGAGCAACGCTTTCTACAAGCGCTGGAACATGTCGAACGATGGGACATTTCGCCAATCGAGCAGATGCGCTTCTGGCCGGCTGAAGGCAAGCCGTTGCGCTGGTGGCTGGAAGAGGGTTAAGCCTCAGGATCGCCAAAGCCCTCATCGGAACGCCGCCCGCCTAGCCCTCTCCCAGAGGGAGAGGGGACTGATTGGGGGATATTGGAGAGGTACGCCGACCTGATCCTGCTTTAGTGAATCCATAATCGACTGGATCTTTTAGGTCAGTGAGTCTGCCAAAGCCCTCACCCTAACCCTCTCCCAGAGGGAGAGGGGACTGATTGGGGGAAATTGGAGAGATACGCCGACCTGATCCTGCTCTGGTGAATCCATAATCGACTGGTTTTTTTAGGTCGCTGTAACTCGCCAGACACCTCGGTCGGCCCCCTCTCCCCCCGGGAGAGGGCTGGGGTGAGGGGCTTTTGACGTTACTGGGTCGCCTGCAGAGCCTCAAGCTTGGCCATCACCCCCGCCGCCGTCTGCTCCCCCATCAACTGCTCACGCACCTTGCCCTTGTTGTCGATGATGTACGTCACCGGCAATGCCTCACTGCGCGGCAACTCGAACAGTTCCGCCGGATCCTGCGCCAGCACGGTGAACTTGATGCCGAGCTTCTCGCTCGCCTCTTTCAGCTCCACACCCTGCACGTTGTCGAAATTCACCCCAAACACGCCAACGTTCTTGCTCTTGAGCTCATCAGCCAGATGATTGAGTTCCGGGATCTCGGTCCGGCACGGGCCGCACCATTCGGCCCAGTAGTTGAGCACTACCCATTGTTTGTCCAAACGCTCGGACGCCACTTTCTGACCGTTCTGGTCGATCCCGTAATCGTTACCGCAGCCCCCCAGCATCAACGCCCCGATAACCGTCAATGCTGCTGCCAATCGCCGTGTCATGTCGTGTTCCTTGTAAAAATTTGAAGGCGCCTGCGACCCATTGCCTCCGAAGGTTCTGGATTGCGCGCTGCACAGTTAGAATAGCCGCCACTTTACGCCAGAAGCGACCCGCCATGACCGATCTGACGCTTTATCACAATCCGCGCTGCTCGAAATCCCGCGGCGCGCTGGAGCTTCTTGAAGCCCGCGGCCTGACCCCGAACGTCGTGCGTTACCTCGACACCCCGCTGAATGCGGCGCAAATCAAGGCCCTGCTCGGCAAGCTCGGGATCAGCGCGCGCCAGTTGCTGCGCACCGGGGAAGATGAATACAAAATGCTTCAGCTGGCTGATCAAAGCCTCGGCGAAGCGCAACTGATCGACGCGATCGCCCAGCATCCGAAACTGATGGAGCGCCCGATTCTTGAGGTCGGCGACAAAGCCGTCATCGGTCGTCCTCCGGAAAATATCCTGGAGTTGTTGCCGTGAGCGCGCCGTACATTCTGGTGCTGTATTACAGCCGCAACGGCTCGACCAACGAAATGGCCCGGCAGATTGCCCGAGGTGTCGAACAGGCCGGTCTCGAAGCGCGTCTGCGCACGGTGCCGGCGATCTCGACCGAGTGCGAAGCCGTGGCGCCGGACATTCCGGACGAAGGCGCGCTGTATGCCACGCTCGATGATCTGAAAAACTGCGCCGGCTTGGCCCTCGGCAGCCCGACGCGTTTCGGCAACATGGCCGCGCCGCTGAAATACTTCCTCGACGGCACCAGCAACCTGTGGCTGACCGGTGCCCTCGTCGGCAAACCGGCCGGCGTGTTCACCTCCACTGCCAGCCTGCATGGCGGTCAGGAAACCACGCTGCTGTCGATGATGTTGCCGCTGCTGCACCACGGCATGCTCATCACCGGCCTGCCCTACAGTGAATCGGCGTTACTGGAAACCCAGGGCGGCGGCACGCCTTATGGTGCCAGCCACCACGCCGGGGCTGACGGTAAAAAAGGTCTCGATCAGCATGAAATGGCGCTGTGTCGCGCACTGGGTCTGCGCCTGGCCAAAACCGCTCAGAAACTGGTGGGCTGATATGGCGAAGAAGCCGAAGATTCTGCCCAGTGTCGAATGGCTTGAGCCACGGGTGAAGGCGATGCGGGTGCTCAGCCTGCTGAGCTTTTTCGCCCTCGCCGGTTTGCTGGCAGCCTACTATCTGCTGTTCGCCGACTTGCACGGCGCACGACCGTGGGTGATTCTGCTGGTCGAGCTGATCCCGTGGATTGTTCTCGCACCGGCAATGATCATGGGCAGCGCACGTGGGCATTCGTGGATGTGTTTTGTGGTGAATCTGTATTTCATCAAAGGCGCACTGGCGGCGTATGACCCGAGCCGGCAGTGGTTTGGCGTGCTGGAGATGATCGCGAGCCTGGCGGTGTTCTGCTCGGCGCTGTTGTATGTGCGGTGGCGGTATCAGTTGAATCGCAAACTGGCTGGCGAAGGCGAGATTTCCGTCGCCTGATGGAAAAAGATCGCAGCCTTCGGCAGCTCCTACATTCGATCGTTCCCACGCTCTGCGTGGGATTGCATCCAGAGACGCTCTGCGTCTCAGGGACGCGGAGCGTCCCGGGCGGCATTCCCACGCGGAGCATGGGAACGATCGGATTGACTCAATGATTGACGGTGTAGGCGAGCATCATCGAAATCTGGCTCATCGCCCGCCCACCACTCTGTTCATGCCACTGGTTGAACACGTCTTGCACAATCTTCAGATCGCGCAGACTGGTCGGCACCTTGTCGACGATCTTCTGCGCATTCAGCGCGGCGACCACGTCGTAGCTCGGCACGAACGTGTCCTTGCCGATCATGCGCAAAAACCGTGGCGCCGACAGCCCGCCCAGTTGATGGCCGTGCTTTTTCAGGTAGGTCCACAGACCGACAATATCGGTCACCGGCCAGTCGGCGATCAACGCGCCGAAACTGCCCCTCTCCTTCTCCACATCGAGAATGAACTGCGCATTGCGCGGCACGCTTTTCAGTTTGCCCAAATGGCGGATGATCCGCGCGTCCTGCATCAGACGTTCGAGATGTTCGGCACTCATCAGCACGACTTTTTCCGGGTCGAACTTGAAGAACACTTCCTCGAAGGCCGACCATTTGGCGTCGACCAGACTGTGCTTGAGGCCGGCGCGAAAGACTCGCAGGGCCATGGTCGAGAGGTAGCGGTCGTCGCTGATCTTGCGCAATTGCGCCGGGGTCTTGGGAACGGGCAGATGGGCTTCCAGTTCAGCCGCCGAACCGAAGCGGTTCAGACAGTATTCGTGCAGCCACTTGTAATCGCGCATGCCCTCTCCCGGGAAATGAAAATGAAATTCTATCTTTGAACACAAAACACTGTGGGAGCGAGCTTGCTCGCGAAAGCGGTATGTCATTCAACATTGATGTCGGCTGACACGACGCCTTCGCGAGCAAGCTCGCTCCCACATGAATCGGGTTTACAGGTTGACGACGTTGACGAAGCGCGAAGCCGCGGTCTCGTCGATCTTGAGGCTGGTGAAGTCGAACAGGTTGCGGTCGGCCAGTTGCGACGGGATGACGTTCTGCAGACTGCGGAAGATGCTTTCAGTTCGGCCCGGGGTCTTGCGCTCCCAGTCCACGAGCATTTCCTTGACCACCTGACGCTGCAGGTTTTCCTGCGAACCGCAGAGGTTGCACGGGATGATCGGGAATGCCTTGAAGTCCGAATAGGCCTGGATGTCTTTCTCGTTGCAGTACGCCAGCGGACGGATCACCACGTTACGACCGTCATCGGCGCGCAGCTTCGGCGGCATGGCTTTCAACGAACCGTTGAAGAACATGTTGAGGAAGAACGTCTCGACGATGTCGTCGCGGTGATGACCGAGGGCCATTTTCGTCGCGCCGATTTCGTCAGCAAAGGTGTACAGCGTGCCGCGACGCAGGCGCGAGCACAGCGAGCAGGTGGTCTTGCCTTCCGGGATCAGCTCCTTGACCACCGAGTAGGTGTCTTTCTCGACGATGTGGTACTCGACGCCCAGCTCTTTCAGATAAGCCGGCAGCACGTGCTCAGGGAAGCCCGGCTGCTTCTGGTCCATGTTCACCGCGACGATCTCGAACCTGATCGGGGCAACCTTCTGCAGGTGCAGCAGCACGTCGAGCATGGTGTAGCTGTCCTTGCCGCCGGACAGGCAGACCATGACCTTGTCGCCGTCTTCAATCATGTTGAAATCGGCGACCGCTTCGCCGGCCAGGCGGCGCAGGCGCTTTTGCAGTTTGTTCTGGTTGACCGTAAGAGTGCCCATGACGCGAAATCCGTGAGGTGTGACGAAAGGCCGGCATTTTACGCAAAAACCCCGGGGTTGTGGGCACAGGTTGTCATGGCCAAAGGACGCAATCTTTACAGACCCCAAGGCGATTAAGCCCCGTGTTTACAGCGCGATTTGCTCTAAGCCCCTAATACCTGTGCGGGTAAGACCTTTCTATACTGCGACATAAGGTCGCACACAATCTGAAGACCTGTATTTGCTCGGCCACCTTGGCCCGTAGGCGCTCCGTTGGGGGGCGATGGCAATAACAAGAGGAGTGACTGGCATGATCCATCACGTAGTGGGACTTTTTACCCACCCCGATCAGGAATGGAAGGAAATCCGTGGCGACCAAGAGGAAAGCATCAGCCACATGTACCTCACCCACACGCTGATTCTGGCGGCGATCCCCGCTGTCTCGGCGTTTATCGGCACCACGCAGGTTGGCTGGGTAATCGGCAACCGCGCGCCGGTGATGCTCACCTTTGAAAGCGCACTGTGGATGACGATCATGTCGTACCTGGCGATGCTCGGCGGGGTCGCGGTCATGGGCGCCTTCGTGCACTGGATGGCCCGCACTTATGACGCCAACCCGAGTCTGGCCCGCTGCGTGGCGTTCGCCACCTATACCGCGACACCGTTGTTCGTCGGCGGGCTGGCGGCGCTGTATCCGCATATGTGGCTGGGGATGATCGTCGGTACCGCGGCCATCTGCTACACGGTTTATCTGTTGTATGTGGGGCTGCCGACGTTCATGAATATTCCTTCGGACGAAGGTTTCCTGTTCTCAAGTTCGGTGCTGGCGGTGGGTCTGGTGGTGCTGGTCGCCATCATGGCGTTCACCGTGATTGTCTGGGGGCTGGGCGTTGGACCCGTCTATACCAACTGATTTAATTGACTAACTACAGGCCGCCGCAAGGCGGCCTTGTCGTTTGCCGGATGACCATTCGGCAGCTCGGCGATTCGCAAGTCCACAGGGTTGCGGCATACTCGACGCCTCTGGAGATCCATCAAGCATGCCCGAGCAACTCAATACCCGCGTCGAAGACTGTTACCAACTCGCTGAATCCTTTTTCAAACGTTCTTTCCCACGCCCTGTCGTCAGCCTCAAGTTGCGCGGGCAAAAAGCCGGTGTCGCGCATTTGCATGAGAACCTGCTGCGCTTCAATCCGCAGCTGTACCGGGAAAACACCGAACACTTCCTCAAGCAGACTGTGGCCCACGAAGTCGCGCACCTGATCGCTCATCAGTTGTTTGGCGACCGCATTCAGCCCCATGGCGAGGAATGGCAATTGATCATGCGCGGGGTTTACGAATTGCCGCCGGATCGCTGCCACACCTATGCAATCAAGCGCCGCAGCGTGACCCGCTATATCTACAAGTGCCCGTGTGCCGACAGTGATTTTCCGTTTTCGGCGCAGCGCCATAGCATGGTGCGGCAGGGGCGGCGGTATTTGTGTCGGCGGTGCCGCAATACCTTGGTGTTCAGTGGCGAGATGCGCGTCGAATAGCCAGTTTTTTATCGCCTGTTCTGGCCTCTTCGCGAGCAAGCTCGCTCCCACCTTGGAATGCATTCTCCTGTAGGAGCGAGCTTGCTCGCGAAAGCGTCGGTACAGGCACTAAAGAATGACTTTGGCCCGGCGCAGCTCTTCAATTTTCGAAGGACTCAACCCCAACTCGCCCAACACCTGATCCGTATGCTCCCCCAACGCCGCGCCAACATGCCGCGGCGCCGGCAACGCTTCGGAAAACTTCAACGGGCAGGCCATCTGCGCCTGCGTCGTACCATCGTCACGCGGCACCTGTGCCACCAGTTCCCGCGCCTGCAACTGTGGATGGCGCACCGCCTCACCCAGACTCAACACCGGTTCGACACACGCATCGATCCCGGCAAACATTTCGCATAACTCGGCAAAGTCATGTTTTTCGAACTCGACTGTCAGCGCGTATTTCAAGGCCTGCTGCTGCTCGGGTTGGGGCGACAACCCTTGCACCGCCAACTCCGGCCGCCCCAGCGCCGCACACAATTGCTGCATAAAGCCCGGTTCCAGACTGCCCACCGACATCCAGCGGCCATCGCGAGAACGGTAATAATCGTAGAAACTGCCACCGTTGAGCATCTGCTCTTCCCAGCCCGGCTCCTCACCGCAGGCCAGGTAGCCGGCCCCGGCCATGGCATTCAGGCTGAACGCACAGTCAGTCATGCTCACGTCCAGATGTGTACCCTGCCCCGTTTGCTGCCGCGCAATCACAGCGGCCAACAACCCGATCACCCCATGCAATGAACCCCCGGCAACATCCGCCACCTGCATGCCCAGCGGCAACGGCCCGCTGTCGGCGCGGCCGGTGTAACTGGCCAGCCCCGCCAGCGCCAGATAGTTGATGTCATGCCCGGCGCGGTCCTTGTACGGCCCGGTCTGGCCGTAACCGGTGATCGACACATAGATCAGTTTCGGGTTGATCGCCTTCAGCGCTTCATAACCCAGGCCCAGACGCTCCATCACACCGGGGCGAAACTGCTCGAGGAGAATGTCGTGATCGGCCAGCAGTTGCTTGACCACCTCCAGCGCTTCGGGCTGTTTCAGGTCCAGTGCCAGGCTGCGCTTGTTGCGATTGAGGTAGGCGTGACTGGCCGATGTGCCACCGTCATGGGGCGGCAATACCCGCAGCAGATCCAGGCGCGTCGGCGACTCGATGCGCAGAACTTCAGCGCCCATGTCCGCCAGCAACAGCGAGGCGAACGGCCCGGGCAACAAGGTCGAGAAATCGAGGATCTTCAGTGAGGCCAGCGGTGCAGACATGGGCGAACTCCTTGGACGATGCACTCAGCCTAGGCAGGCATTGCCGATGCAGCAATCACCGGAAATGTCAGCGGGTGTGACCGTTACGCTCAAATCGCAGGCATGAAAAAACCCGCCGAAGCGGGTTTCTTCAATTCAAGCAGCGCTTACTTCACGTTGCTCGGGGTTGCGCCTTCAGCGACACCCAGGTCGTCTTCAGGACGGGTATCAATGATCCCGCGGCCGCCCGACGCCAGCTCGGCGTCCAGTACGTCGGTGTCCAGCTCTTTCACCCACTTGGCAACCACGATGGTCGCAACAGCGTTACCGACCAGGTTGGTCAGTGCGCGAGCTTCGGACATGAAGCGGTCGATACCGAGGATCAGCGCCAGACCGGCCACCGGCAGGTGACCTACCGCCGACAGCGTCGCTGCCAACACGATGAAGCCCGAACCGGTCACACCGGCAGCGCCTTTGGAAGACAGCAGCAACACCACCAGCAGGGTGATCTGGTGAGTGATGTCCATGTGCGTGTCGGTGGCCTGAGCAATGAACACGGCAGCCATGGTCAGGTAGATCGCGGTACCGTCGAGGTTGAACGAGTAACCGGTCGGGATCACCAGACCCACCACCGATTTCTTCGCGCCCAAACGCTCCATCTTGATCAGCATGCGTGGCAGTACCGATTCCGACGACGAGGTGCCGAGAACGATCAGCAGCTCTTCACGGATGTAACGGATCATCTTCAGCACGCTGAAACCGTGCATGCGGGCGATACCGCCGAGCACGATGAGGATAAATGCCAGGCACGTGATGTAGAAGCAGATCATCAGTTGACCCAACTGCACCAGCGAGCCAACACCGTAGGCACCGATGGTGAAGGCCATGGCACCGAAGGCACCGATTGGCGCGAGCTTCATGATCATGTTGATGATGTTGAACATCACGTGGGCGAAGCGATCGATGAAGTCGAGGATCGGCTTGCCGTAGGCACCCAGGCGATGCAGGGCGAAACCGAAGATTACCGAGAACATCAACACTTGCAGGATGTCACCGGTGGCGAACGCGCCGACGATGGTGGTCGGGATCACGTTGAGCAGGAAGCCGACAACGCTTTGGTCAGCGCCAGCCGCTACATAGGAAGCGACTTTCGAAGCGTCGAGGGTGGCAACGTCGATGTGCATGCCGTTGCCCGGCTGTACAACGTTGACCACGACCAGACCGACCAGCAGCGCGATGGTCGAAACGATTTCGAAGTAAAGAAGTGCGTAACCGCCGGTCTTGCCGACCGATTTCATGTTCTGCATGCCAGCAATACCGCTGACCACGGTGCAGAAGATGATCGGGGCGATGATCATTTTGATCAGTTTGATGAACCCGTCACCCAGTGGCTTAACCGCGACACCGAACTGCGGATAGTAATGACCCAGCGCAATACCGATGATGATTGCGATGATCACCTGGAAATACAGGGATTTGTACAGTGGCTGACGAGTCGTCATTGCAGGTTTCCTCAAGCGTCTCGCGTGACAACATCCATCTGTTGGCCGCGAAACCTTAATTGCGAACCCTCCTGCACTGGAGGGATTTGTTGTTGGAGCAGCGTTTTCCATCTGGGCGAAACGCACGCTTCTGTGGCTTGTATCGCAAACGTCGTGCCACTTTGGTGCGATTGCCTGCAAGCCTTTTGATATCAGGGATTACAGCGTCATGGATGCCACCCTCCGGTGACTCAAGTGTGGCGGATTTCCGCCATCTCGCCGCTTCTCGTCCTACAATTTGGCGGAAATCCGCCTTGTAGACGGGTCCAGCCGCCGGCTACCATCCGGCGCCTGAGGAAGGAACTGCCGCTTATGCGCGAACGCACCATCGCCAGTCATTTCGCCCGTGCCGCCCTCGGTGGCGCGCGCCGTCAAGGGTTCGATTACTCGGGACTGCTGTTGCAACTGGGCATCAGCCCGGAATTGCTCGATGAACCCCGCGCGCGCATTGCCCCGGAACAATTCACCCGCTTGATTCAGGGCCTGTGGCTGGCGCTGGACGACGAATACCTGGGGTTCGGTAATGCGCCGAGCAAACCCGGCAGTTTCGCCATGATGTGCCACGCCTCGATTCATTGCCGCAATCTCGAAAAAGCGCTGCAACGGGGTTTATTGTTTTATAGCCTATTCCCCGAAGCCCCGCGCCTGAGGCTGACGCTCGAAGACGAATGGGTGCGTTTGAGCCTCGACGACTCACAGTTATGGGATCCCGATCACTTTCTCACCGAGAGTTTGCTGGTGATCTGGCATCGCCTCGGCAGTTGGCTGATCGGCCAGCGGATTCGCCTCGAACAGGCGAGCTTCAGCTATCCGCGCCCCGAGCATGGCGCCGAGTACGATCTGCTGTTCCCCTGCCCACTGACCTTCGGCACCGAGCAAAGCAGCCTTTTGTTCCACAGCCGCTATCTGTCTATGCCGCTGTTGCAGGACGAACGTACGCTCAAACATTTCCTCGAACGCTCGCCCGCCGACCTGCTCTCACGCCCGGACGACGGCGACAGCCTGAGCAGCCGCCTGCGCCGTTTGCTCAGCCGCGACAGTGCTAACTGGCCGGATCTGGAAGCGGTGGCGGCGCATTTGCACATCAGTCCGCAAACCCTGCGCCGGCACTTGCGTGAGGAAGGCAGCAGTTTTCAGGAGTTGAAGGATCAGCTGCGGCGGGATATCGCCATTTATCATTTGGGGCGGGCGGATCTGTCGTTGCAGCAGATTGCCGAGCAGCTGGGGTTTTCCGAACCGTCGGCGTTTCACCGGGCGTTCAAGAAGTGGACGGGGCTAACGCCGGGGGCTTATCGGGCGCAGGAGCAGTGAGGCTATAAATCAAAAGCCCCTCACCCTAACCCTCTCCCGGGGGGAGAGGGGACTGAATGGGGGATGTTCAAGATGTACGCCGATCTGAACGCCCTCTAATGAATCCATAATCGACTGGCTATTTCAGGTCGATGTATAACGCCAGACACCTCGGTCAGTCCCCTCTCCCTCTGGGAGAGGGCTGGGGTGAAGGTTCTCCCAATCACACCGCCGAAAAATGAATCCTGAACGCCGCCCCACCCATCGGCGAATCACCCAACGCCAGTTTGGCGTTGTAGCTTTCAATAATATCCTTGACCACCGCCAGCCCGATGCCCTGCCCCGGATGCTGGGCATCCAGCCGTTCGCCACGCTCAAGAATCCGCGCACGCTGATCCGGTGGCACGCCCGGGCCGTCATCTTCGACGCACAGTTCAATTCCGGCCAGGGTCTCGCGCACGCTGATGCGCACTTCGCCCAGACACAGGCGATAAGCGTTTTCCAGCAAGTTGCCCATCATCTCCAGCAGCGCGCCCTGCTCGATGGGCACGTAGCAATGCTCAGGGAGATCAAAGGCCACCCGCACATGCTTATCTCGATAAACCTTGTCCAGTGTGTCGCACAAACTTTTCAGCACCGGCTGCAGTCGCACCTGGTGCCGCACCAGCCCGCTTTTGCGCAAACTGGCCCGTTGCAATTGATAGCTGATCTGCTGGCTCATGCGTTCGATCTGACTCTGCAGCACCCAGGCTTGATCGCGTTCTTCGGGACGCTGGGCCATGTCTTCGCTGACGCCCTGCAGCACTGCCAACGGTGTTTTCAGGCTGTGCGCCAAGTCATCGAGAGAATCGCGATAACGACTGCGCTGTTGCCGTTCGCTGTGCAGCAAACGGTTGAGCGAGCCGGTCAGGCGCAACAGTTCACGGGGATGTTGTTCGGTCAGGCTTTCACGGGTACCGCCTTCGATTTCGTCGAGTTCCTGACTGAGCCGGCGCAAGGCTTTGAGGCCCCAAGTCAGGCCGATCCACAGCAATGCCAGCAGCACGAGAAGGGCAGCGCCGAAGCCCAGATAGAGATTTTCGCGCAGGCCTTCGAGGGTGGTTTCGTATTCGCGCACCGGTTGCAGGGCAACGATGCTGAACGCCGCGCTTTTGCCGCCGAGCAATTTCACTTCGACGTCGTAGACGAAGAATTCCTGACCGTTGCTTTCGCGGATCCGCGCAAACTCATTACCGAGGCCGTCATAACGCGGTTTGTAGTTGATCTGCTCTTCCTGGGTGGCTTTCGAACGCCAGACCAGGTGCCCTTCGCGGTCATAGATGTAGCCGAGCAAACGGAAATCGGTGAGATTGAAGCGCTCATCCGGCAACTGATTGGGCATCACCAGCCGACCGTTTTCGATGCGCGCGGCCGAGATCAGCGTGGTCACGTCCGAAGCCAGCCGTTGTTCAATGGAATCCTGCAAGGCAAGGCTGAACGCGCCTTGCATCGCCGGCAGCAAGGCAAGCATGAACAACACCGCCAACGTGGTGGCGGCGAGCATCAAGCGAACGCGAAGGGAACGAATCAAGTGCAGCGCTCATTGAACAGGTAGCCGAGGCCGCGCACGGTGTCGATCGGCTTGAACCCGGCTGGGCCTTCGAGTTTGCGCCGCAAACGGCCGACCAGCACTTCGATGACATTCGGATCGCGCTCGTCGTCGTCCGGGTAGAGCTGTTCCATCAAGCGATCCTTGGGCACCACTTGCTGATGATGACGCATCAGGTATTCGAGGATGCGGTACTCGTAGGCGGTCAGCGCCAGCGGTTGCTCGTCGAGGGTCGCCTGTTTGCGATTGAGGTCGAGCAGCAGCGGGCCGGCGACGATGGTCGACTGGGTGAATCCGCTGGAGCGACGCAGCAAGGCATTCAGGCGCGCGTCGAGTTCTTCGAACTGAAACGGTTTGACCACGTAATCATCGGCGCCGGCGGCGAGGCCTTCGACCTTGTCCTGCCAGTTGCCACGCGCGGTAAGGATCAGGATCGGGAAGGTCTTGCCACCCGCGCGCAACTGGCGAATCAGGTCGAGGCCGCCCATGCCCGGCAGGCCGAGATCGATCACCGCCAGGTCAAAGTTGAACTGTCCGGTCTGGTACAGCGCCTCTTCGGCATTAGCCACGGACTCGACCACGTGGCCACTTTCCGTCAGGCGGGTTTGCAGGTGATGGCGCAACAGCGCTTCATCTTCGACGACCAACAGTTTCATAACACTCTCCCGGGTAAATCAGAATCTCCAGTCACACACCTGTGGGAGCGAGCCTGCTCGCGAAGGCTGTGTGTCAGTCGATAAATTGATCGACTGATTCACTGCTTTCGCGAGCAGGCTCGCTCCCACATTGAACCTGCTGGCAACGCCTTAGAAATTGTAGTTGGCCGACAGGTAAGTCTGGGCGCTGCTGGTCAAATCCAGCGAGCCTTGCTTGCTGCCACCGCGCTCGCTCATCTCGGTGCTGGCATTGCTGCGCAGGTAACGGTAACCGAGTTCGACCGAAGTGTTTTGCGATACTTGTTGCAACACACCGAGCTGACCGCCGACGGCATAACCGATATCACTGTCGCGGCTAAAGCCTGGCGACTCCTGAGTCAGTTTGGTCAAACCGGCCGTCGCACCGCCGAACAACTTGGTGCTGCCGCCCACCGGGTAGAACAGATCGTAGCTGCCCAGCAGGTTTTCCTGACGCAGTTTAATGCCATTGTGCGAACCCGACACATTGTCGTAGGTAGCGTAATAACGGCCCTGGCTGTTTTGCTGACCGAGGCGCACGCCGTAGGTATTGTTGCCGTCGATCGCGCCAGTGGCATTCGGATGATCGAGGTTGTTGTTCAGCGAGTTGGATTTGTTGATCTTGTCACTGGTCTGGCCGAAGCTCAGGCCGGCGAAGTTCGAAGTGGTGTCGGCCTGGGCCGCGATACTGGCGCTCATTACGCTCAATGCCAGCAACAGTTTGTTAAAACGAGTCATGGGTATTTCCTCTTTCACAGTGCTGTTTGGGTATGGCGCAAGGTTACTGACCCTCCCCTGTACCGCCCCTGAACCGTCTCTGAACCTGACCTGAACCAAATGAACTAGGCTGTTTTGACCCTTTATTGTCAGGAGACCCGACCATGCGCCTGTTCCTCGCCCTTACTTTGCTCGCTGTCAGCAGCCTCACTCAGGCGGCGATCAAGACTGAAGAAATTCCCTATCAAAGCGCCGACGGCACCAAGCTGATCGGCTACTACGCCTATGACGACGCTATTAAAGGCAAGCGCCCGGGAGTCGTCGTGGTGCATGAATGGTGGGGCCTGAACGATTACGCCAAGCGCCGCGCACGGGATCTCGCCGGGCTCGGCTACAGCGCCCTGGCGATCGATATGTACGGCGAAGGCAAGAACACCGAGCACCCGAAAGACGCGATGGCGTTCATGCAGGCGGCGACGGCGGACGCGGCAGCCTCGAGCAAACGTTTCGAGGCGGGGCTGAATCTACTGAAGAAGCAGCCGCAGACCGACGTGAATAAAATTGCCGCCATCGGTTACTGCTTCGGCGGTGGCGTGGTGCTCAATGCGGCGCGGCAAGGTGAGCCGCTGGCGGGCGTGGTGAGTTTCCATGGTGCGCTGGCGACCAAGACCCCGGCAACGCCTGGCAGTGTCAAGGCGAAGATTCTGGTCGAGCACGGTGCGCTGGACAGCATGGTCACCCCGGACAACGTCACCGCGTTCAAGTCGGAAATGGACAAGGCCGGGGCAGACTACAAGTTTGTCAGTCTGGATGGCGCCAAGCATGGCTTCACCAACCCCGATGCCGATCGCCTGAGCCATGGCGAGCACGGCGGCCCGGACATTGGGTACAACAAAGCGGCGGATGAAAAATCCTGGGCGGACATGAAAGCGTTTTTCCAGAAAATCTTCAGCTAACCCATCCGCACCTGATCGTTCCCACGCTGATCGTTCCCACGCTCTGCGTGGGAATGCAGCCCGGGACGCTCCGCGTCCCAAGAGCCGAACGCAGAGCGTCCGATGAGGCATTCCCACGCAGAGCGTGGGAACGATCATCCTACGAACTCGACCTCGCCCCGACTAACCGGCAAAATGCCCGCCATGAATCTCACCCCCGCCCTCCCCGCCTGCTGCACCGCGCTCGACAGCCACTGGCCGTTGCCAACGGTATTGCCCGACACCGTGCTGCTCAGCACCCACTTCGACCCGGCGCGATTGCTGGGCGACGACTTCCTGCGCAGCGCCATCGAGGCGCCGCCAAGCATTCAGCGCTCAGTCGCCAAACGTCAGGCCGAGTTTCTCGCCGGGCGAATCTGTGCCCGGGCGGCGTTGCAGCAACTGGAAGGCTCCAGCGTGGTTCCGGCGATCGGCGAAGATCGCGCGCCGATCTGGCCGGCGCACATTTGCGGTTCGATCACTCACAGCACCGGTCACGCCGCCGCGATTGTCGCCAACAAGCAACATTGGCGGGGCTTGGGCATGGATCTGGAAAACCTGCTCAGTACCGAGCGCGCCGAGCGACTGACCGGGGAAATCCTCACGCCGGCAGAAATGCAGCGCATGGCGGCGGGTTCGCCAGAGCAGTTGGCGTTGTGGGTGACGCTGACGTTTTCGGTGAAGGAGAGCTTGTTCAAAGCGCTGTACCCGATTGTGCAGCAGCGCTTTTATTTTGAGCACGCTGAGGTGCTGGAATGGACGGAGGCGGGTCAGGTGCGCTTGCGGTTGCTGACGGACCTGTCTGCCGAATGGCGTCACGGCACCGAACTTGATGCGCAGTTCGGTGTGCGGGATGGGCAATTGTTGAGTCTGGTCAGCATTCAAGCCTGAGGATTTTCATTGGCTGTCAGGGCCTCATCGCTGGCAAGCCAGCTCCCACAGTTTCCGTGGTGAGCACAAATTCAAGGTACACCCCTGAAACCTGTAGGAGTGAGCCTGCTCGCGATGGGGCCTGCCGAGCCACCGCAAATACTCAGCGGCGCTCCTGATTCCTCGGCCAACTCAGACTGAAACACGCCCCACCCAGACTTTTGCTCTTGCCAATGATCGCCCGGCCGTCATGCCAGTGAATGATCCGCCGCACGATCGACAAGCCCAGACCATGCCCGCCCGACGCCCGCGTACGGCTGTCGTCGAGGCGCAGAAACGGCGTAAAAATCCGCTCCCAGGCCACTTCCGGCACGCCCGGCCCGTCATCCTCGACGTCAACGCGGCAGCGTAACTGCCCGACCTGATAACTCACCGTCACGTTCGAGCGTGCGTGGCGCATGGCGTTGCTCACCAGGTTCTGAAGCGCCCGATGCAGATAACGCGGCTCGGCTTCGACCCAGGCATCATCGTTATCCGCCGCGGACAGGCACAACCCACGCTGCACGGTGACCTCGGCACGCAGCGGCGCCAATTCTTCAATCACCTGATTGACCAGCGCATCCAGATCGATGCGCTGGAAGGTCAGCGCCGGCGAACCTTGCTCCAGCCGCGCGTAAGTGAGCATTTCATCGACCAGTTTATCGAGGTCTTCGATGTCGTGATCCATGCCTTCGCGGTACTTCTCCAGCGCTTGCGGGGTGGTCGCCGAACCGATCATTTCCAGACCGAACCGCAGACGCGCCACTGGCGTGCGCAATTCATGGGACACCGCGCGCACCAGTTCGCGCTGGATCGCCAGCAGCTGCTGCAAGTGCTCGGCCATGCCATTAAACGCTGACGCCAGACGCCCGACCGAGTCGGCACCGCGCGCCGGCACACGGGTTTCCAGGCTGCCCTTGGCAATCCGCGTGGCCGCCGCTTCGAGACCGCGTAAACGCCGTTCGAGCTGGCGCACCAGCAGATAAACGATGAGGCCGATCAGGCTCAGACCGAGTGCCGCAATCAGCACCAGCCATTCCGGCGGGTACGGGTTCATCTGATACAGCGGGCCGATCTCCAGCACCCACGGTGTACCGACCATGCCGGCAAACACGCGGATCGAATCGCCGCCCTTGCCCAGCGCCATCACCGTATCGCCTTCGGCCACGCGACGACTCTGGTCTTCGTCCATGTCGGCATCGTTGACCGTGACCAGGCGCAAATCAAAACCGAAGCCCTTCTCTTCCTTTATCTGCGCCAATCGTTTCGGCTGCTCGCCGACGGGCACCCGCACCAGTTCATCGGCCAACAGATAAATGGTCGCGCGCGCCAGTTGCTCGCTGATCTGCTGCACTTCGCCGGTAAGGACGAGTTGCTCTTTGTCGCTGACCATTCGATAGACCTTGGCCGCGTGCGGGCCGGTCTGCTCGACCAGGGCCTGACCACGTTGCACGCGGGTACGCTGGGACAGGTCGAGATCGGTTTCGGAGACCTTTTTCAGCGCCAGCGGAATCCCCAGCAACCGCTCCCACACCAGCAGCGCCCGATGACGTTCGGTTTCGTTCATCGGTTGCAGGTTGCTGGCCATCAGCGAGAACGTGCCGTGGGCCAAGCGCTCGCGATACTGTTCGCTGCGCACCTGATTGAGCAGGTTCAGCGCCAGCACGCCGAGCACCGCCACCAGAATGATCGCAGCGCACATGCCGCCGTAGATGCGCAGGAAGATCGAATTCACAGCGGCAGATCGACGCAGGCTTCGGGGACAAACAGATAGCCTTTGCTGCGCACGGTTTTGATCAAGCGTGGATGATCCGGGTCGTCGCCGATTTTCGGGCGGATGCGCGAGATACGCACATCGATCGAGCGGTCCTGGCCGTCGTAGCCGATCCCGCGCAGTGCGGTGAAGATTTCCTCGCGGGACAGAATGCGCCCGGCGTTCGACACCAACAGCCAGAGCAGATCGAACTCAGCGCTGGTCAGCTCGATGCCGTTGTCACTCAGCCACGCTTCGCGCAAGGCGTTGTCGACCACCAGCGGGCCGAATTGCAGACGACGGTTCTCTGCCACTGGCTCGGGGGTATCGCTACGTCGCAGTAACGCTTGAATGCGGGCCAGCAACAGGCGCGGGCGCACCGGTTTGCACACGTAATCATCGGCACCGAGATCCAGGCCCTGGATCTGATCGGCATCGTCAGTACGCGCGGTGAGCATCAGAATCGGCCCGTCGTACTGATTGCGCACCTTGCGACAGATGCTCAGGCCATCTTCGCCGGGCAGCATCAAGTCGAGGATCACCAGATCCGGCTGCTCCTTGATGATCCGCGCCGCCGCCAGCGCACCGTTGCCTTCGATGTCCACGCGCAGTCCATTGGCTTGCAGGTAGTCACGCGTCAGTTCGGCCAGCCGCTGGTCATCCTCGACGATCAATACCTGAAAGGCTTGTTGCTCCACCGGTGACCTCTGCTTTCTATTGTTATTGATAAAGGAGGAACGTCTGACCCAACACAATTCCCTGTGGGAGCGAGCCTGCTCGCGAAGGCGTCCTGCCAGCCAACATCCGAGTCATCTGACATAGCGCATTCGCGAGCAGGCTCGCTCCCACAGTTTCAGATCCTCCCGTGCTTTTGTCATGTTTCGGGAGGATAAGAATGCCTGCACAGGGGCCGATTGTATAAACGGCGTACAGCCAGAACACAAGTCGGTAAATGCGTTCGGATACGGCGGTTTTTTGTGATAGGGTTCGCGCCCTTAAAAATCCGCTGAAGCGTTTTTCCCAGTGAAAAAACAGTGACAGACGGTCTAGCTCAGCAGGTTCGCGGCCTACACGCGAATTCCGGATTTCTTACACAATTTACGCACAGGTTTATCCACAGCTAGTACGTTGCAAGCACCCTTGAAACGCATTATCTTGTAGCACGGCGCGAGGAGAGACCCTACATATGGGGTTTTCCGCTCAAACGCCCAACCACATTTAGGACCTGAAACTCAAGTGCTTTATTGCCAGTTTCCGGTTGAACCAAGCAAGTTTTTCAAAGCCCAAACCGCACTTGCGGATGGCACCGTTTTTTAGGCCGGAAACGACCGGAACGGTACGGGTGTTGCAGTCATTACTGTCACCCTGAAAGGAGTTTGGCCCGAGCCTTGGCTCGGCGCCAAAGACTTCGGCAAGGATGCGGCGTTACAAGCCTTTTTCCTACTGTTCCGAAGTTGTTACGCCGACGTTTGTCGGTTGCAGTGCTTCGGTACAGAACGGTGAGCACCATGACGGTGCCAAACAAACATAGAGAATGTGGAGACCACCCCCCATGCAAACCGACACAACTCGCGAGAACCCGCAGGGCACCTTGCCGCAGGCCGCCGATTCGAATTCGGATCTGGCAGCCACCGCGCCTGGTCAACTGCGCGTGATCAAGCGCAATGGCACTGTCGTTCCTTACACCGATGACAAGATCACCGTCGCTATCACCAAAGCGTTCCTCGCAGTTGAAGGCGGTACCGCTGCCGCTTCGTCGCGAATCCACGACACTGTTGCGCGTCTGACCGAACAGGTCACCGCGACCTTCAAGCGTCGCATGCCGTCGGGCGGCACCATCCACATCGAAGAAATCCAGGACCAGGTCGAACTGGCCCTGATGCGTGCCGGCGAGCAGAAAGTTGCCCGCGACTACGTGATCTACCGTGACGGCCGTTCGAAAGAACGCGCTGCCCACGCCCCGGCCGAAGAAGCAGTCAACGCGCACCCGTCGATCCGCATCACCCGCGCTGACGGCAGCCTGGCGCCGCTGGACATGGGCCGCCTGAACACCATCGTCACCGAAGCGTGCGAAGGCCTGGAAGAAGTCGACGGCGACCTGATCCAGCGCGAAACCCTGAAAAACCTGTACGACGGCGTGGCCCTGACCGACGTCAACACCGCCCTGGTGATGACCGCCCGTACCCTGGTTGAACGCGAGCCGAACTACTCGTTCGTCACCGCCCGCCTGCTGATGGACACCCTGCGTGCCGAAGGCCTGGGCTTCCTTGGCGTGGCCGAAAGCGCCACTCACCACGAAATGGCCGACCTGTACGCCAAGGCACTGCCGGCTTACATCGCCAAAGGTATCGAGTTCGAACTGCTGAACCCTGTGCTGGCTTCCTTCGACCTGGAAAAACTGGGCAAGGCGATCAACCACGAGCGCGATCAGCAATTCACCTACCTGGGCCTGCAAACCCTGTACGACCGTTACTTCATCCACAAGGATGGCGTGCGTTTCGAACTGCCGCAGATCTTCTTCATGCGCGTGGCCATGGGCCTGGCGATCGAAGAGAAGCAGAAAGAAGACCGTGCGATCGAGTTCTACAACCTGCTGTCGTCCTTCGACTACATGTCGTCGACTCCGACCCTGTTCAACGCCGGTACCCTGCGTCCACAGCTGTCGAGCTGCTACCTGACCACCGTGCCGGATGACCTGTCGGGCATCTACCACGCGATCCACGACAACGCCATGCTGTCGAAATTCGCCGGTGGCCTGGGCAACGACTGGACGCCTGTTCGTGCTCTGGGCTCGTACATCAAGGGCACCAACGGCAAGTCGCAAGGCGTGGTTCCGTTCCTGAAAGTGGTGAACGACACCGCCGTAGCCGTTAACCAGGGTGGCAAGCGCAAAGGCGCTGTGTGTGCCTACCTGGAAACCTGGCACATGGACATCGAGGAGTTCATCGAACTCCGCAAGAACACTGGTGATGATCGTCGTCGTACCCACGACATGAACACTGCCAACTGGATCCCTGACCTGTTCATGAAGCGTGTCTTCGATGACGGCAAGTGGACCCTGTTCTCGCCATCCGAAGTTCCGGACCTGCACGACCTGACCGGTAAAGCTTTCGAAGAGCGCTACGAGTACTACGAAGCCCTGACCGAATACCCAGGCAAGGTCAAACTGTTCAAGACCATCCAGGCCAAAGACCTGTGGCGCAAAATGCTCTCCATGCTGTTTGAAACCGGCCACCCATGGCTGACTTTCAAAGACCCGTGCAACCTGCGCAGCCCGCAGCAGCACGTCGGCGTGGTTCACAGCTCGAACCTGTGCACCGAAATCACCTTGAACACCAACAAGGACGAGATCGCCGTCTGCAACCTGGGCTCGATCAACCTGCCGAACCACATCGTCGATGGCAAGCTGGATACCGCCAAGCTGCAACGCACCGTGAACACCGCTGTGCGCATGCTCGATAACGTTATCGACATCAACTACTACTCGGTGCCACAAGCGAAGAACTCCAACTTCAAGCACCGCCCGGTCGGTCTGGGCATCATGGGCTTCCAGGACGCTTTGTACCTGCAGCACATCCCTTACGGTTCCGACGCTGCCGTCGAGTTCGCCGACAAGTCGATGGAAGCGGTCAGCTACTACGCAATCCAGGCGTCCTGCGACCTGGCTGACGAGCGCGGTTCGTACGAGACGTTCCAGGGTTCGCTGTGGTCCAAAGGCATCCTGCCGCTGGATTCGCAACAGATCCTGATCGAGCAACGTGGCCAGAAGTACATCGATGTCGACCTGAACGAAACCCTCGACTGGGCACCGGTTCGCGCCCGTGTACAGAAAGGCATTCGTAACTCCAACATCATGGCCATCGCACCGACCGCGACCATCGCCAACATCACTGGCGTATCGCAGTCGATCGAACCGACCTACCAGAATCTCTATGTGAAATCGAACCTGTCGGGCGAATTCACCGTGATCAACCCGTACCTGGTTCGCGACCTCAAGGCTCGCGGTCTGTGGGACTCGGTCATGATCAACGACCTGAAGTACTACGACGGTTCGGTTCAGCAGATCGAGCGCATCCCGCAAGAACTCAAAGAGCTCTACGCGACCGCGTTCGAAGTGGACACCAAGTGGATCGTTGACGCGGCCAGCCGTCGTCAGAAGTGGATCGACCAGGCCCAGTCGCTGAACCTGTACATCGCCGGCGCATCGGGCAAGAAGCTCGACGTGACCTACCGCATGGCTTGGTACCGTGGTCTGAAAACCACTTACTACCTCCGTGCCCTGGCCGCGACCAGCACCGAGAAGTCGACCATCAACACCGGCAAGCTGAACGCTGTTTCCAGCGGCGGCAACCACGGCGACGATTCGGTTCTGGCAGCCCCTGCCGGTCCTGCTCCAGTGCCAAAGGCTTGCGCAATCGACGAGCCGGATTGCGAAGCTTGCCAATAAGCTGAGCGTGTTCAGGTGTTGCAAGACACCTGAATGAGAAACCCCCGACAGACCTCTGGTGTGTCGGGGGTTTTCTTTTGCCCGAGAGAAAAAGCCCTTCCCTCTCATGCCTGTCGTATCTGACAACCCTGAGTGTCCAAGTGAACGGAGGCAGAGTGAAGACTTCCGGCACAACTGTTCCGCAGAACTACCGCCCCCCTTACCACGCCCACAAAAAAGCCCCTCGAAACGAGGGGCTCCTGGGTACGACTCAAACCAGAATCAGGTCATCTGAATGATGGTCTGCATGATGGTGCTCTGAGTCGAGATAGTCTTGGCGTTCGCCTGATAGTTGCTCTGGCCCTTGATCAGGTCCACCAGCTCATTGGTCAGGTTCACGTTCGACTCTTCCAGCGAGTTGGACTGAATGGAACCCAGTGTGCCGGTTTCCGGAGCGTCATAACCCGGGATGCCCGAAGCGAAGGTTTCCTTCCAGCTGGTGCCGCCTACTGCTTGCAGACCTTGCTCGTTGGTGAAGCTGGCCAGGGCAACCTGGCCGATCGCCTTGTTCTGGTTGTTGCTGAAGTTGGCGAACAGCGTACCGGTGCCGTCGATGGTCAGGTTGGTGATCTGGCCAGTGGCGTAGCCATCCTGAGTCGGGATGGTACGCGAGGTATCCGCGTTGTACTGAGTGGTCTTGGCCATGGAAACGGTCACGCCATTCGGGTTGGCAGCTGCGCCGTTAGGTGTAAAGACACCATTGGTCACTGTGCCTGGCTTCCAGTTCATCAGGGTCAGATCGCTGCTGATCACCGGAGGATCACCTGCAACCGCGGCAGGCGTGCTGACCTGGAGCAGTTTGCCGGCAGAGTCGAATGTCAGGGTCGATGCAATCGGAGGGGTGGCAGCGTTGGCTGGATCACTGCCGGTGGCATCCGGATTGCGTCCGTCGACCAGGGTGTACACCTTCCAGGTGTTTTCGCCCGTCTTCACGACGTACTGATCCATGTTGTGCTTGTTGCCCTGCGTGTCATAGATCGGGGTGCTGAACGACTCGGTGTAAGTCTCGACCTTGGACGGATCGAACTTGACAGCGGTGGCGCCAGTATCAACGATCACTGGTGCCGACGAGTTCAGGTTGATGCTCGAAGCCACGGCGGAAGTGGACTTTGGCGCCAGGTTCGAGGTGTCGATCTTCAGGTCGGTCAACACGCCCTTGACAATCTTGCCGCTGGAATCCACAGCGTAACCTTGCAGGCGCGAGGTGTAATCGGTGTTGGTGATGAAACCGGCGTCGTCGACTTTGAAAGTACCGGCACGGGTATAGGAAATCGAGCCGTTGTTGCTCATGGTGAAGAAGCCGGAACCATTGATACCCATGTCCAACACGTTGCCGGTGTTGTTGATGTCACCCTGGGTGAACTGCTGGGAAACGTTGGCCAGGCGCACACCGTTGCCGATGACTTTGCTGCCGGTGCCCAGACGGGTCGCCGAGTAAACGTCTTCGAATTCTGCACGGGACGATTTGAAACCGGCGGTCGCGACGTTGGCGATGTTGTTGCCGGTCACGTCCAGTTGTTTGTTGGCTGCATAGAGACCGCTAAGGCCGATATTGAAAGACATATTCCACTCCTTTGTTGCCGGTTAGTCGGCTCTATATACCAATGGTTTGTACTTTGGACAGGGCAACGGAGCCCTTGCCAGCGAGGTTGAGCATCAGCTCACCACCGGTCTGGCTGATCGTCACGCTGTTGACTGTTGCCGGCAGGTAAGTTGCCAGATCGGTCGCCGTACCGTTGATCGGTGCGTTGGCCTTGAAGGTGTAAGTGCCGACCGGCACCACAGTGCCGCTGGTGTCCTTGCCATCCCAAGTGAAACTGGCGGCGCCAGCGGCGCGGCTGCCCAGGTCGATGGTGCGAACAGTCTTGCCATCCTTGTCGGTGATGGTCACGGTGCCACCGGCGATGGACGATGGCACAGTGACCGAACCGGTCAGGCCTTTGGTCGGATCGTCGAGCTGCGCGGTGTTGGTCTGCACGATGACGTTGCGACCGACCAGCGACGACGCCTGCAGCGCCTGCGACGAGTTGTAATTGCCGGCCAGGCCGCTCACGGTGGAGTTCAGCGTGGTGATGCCTTCAAGGCTGCTGAACTGCGCCAACTGGGCAACGAATGCGCTGTTGTCCTGTGGATCGAGCGGGTTCTGGTTTTTCAGCTGGGTAACCAGCAGTTGCAGGAACGCGTCCTTGCCCAGCGCTTGACCGCCAGTGGCACTGTTGGTCGCCGAAGCGATGCCGCCCGTCGTGGTGCTGCTGGTCTTCGTCGAGTTAGCGAGGATGTCCTTCAGGCTCGGCGTGCTGGTGGTATCGGTAACACTCATGGCAGTCGCCCCTTATTACTGACCGAGGGTCAGCACCTTCTGCATCATGGTTTTGGCGGTGTTCATCATTTCGGCGTTGGTCTGGAACGAACGGCTCGCGGATATCATGTCAGCCATTTCTTCCACCACGTTGACGTTCGGGTAGTAGACGTAGCCTTTGGCGTCAGCCGCCGGATGGTTCGGCTCGTAGCGCGCTTCGAGGTTGCTCTGGTCTTCGACCACGCCGAGTACCTGCACGCCTTGACCGGCGGCGTCCTGGCTCTGGAACAGCGAGTTGCTGCCGTTGTTCTGGCCGCCCTGGAACATGGTGGCGAATACCGGGTGACGGGCGCGGTAGGTCTGGTCGATGCTCGACGAGACGGTCTCGGCGTTGGCGATGTTCGAGGCCACGGTGTTCAGACGCGTGGTTTGTGCGCTCATGCCGCTGCCGGCAATGTTGAAAACGCTGGACAGGGACATGGATTACTCTCCGCGCAGGGCTGACACCAGCCCTTTGAATTTGCTGTTGAGCAGGGTGAAGCTGGCCTGGAAGCCGACGGCGTTTTCCGCGTAGTTCGACTGTTCCAGTTGGGCGTCCACGGTGTTCTGGTCGATCGAAGGCTGCATCGGCGTGCGATACATCAGCGACTCGTCGCCGTTGCCCAAGCCTTCAGCTTCGATGTGACGGCTGTTGGTCATGTTCAGGGCAAAGTTGCCACCGCTTTTGGTTTTCTCGGTCTGTGCTTCGAGCACTTTGGAGAAGTCCAGATCCCGAGCCTTGTAGTTCGGGGTGTCGGCGTTGGCGATGTTGTTGGCCAGCACTTCGGCACGCTGGGCGCGGAAGCCCAATGCCTTTTCGTGAATGCCGAGCGCTTTATCGAAGCTGATGCTCATGTCGGGAACCTTCAGGTGACCGGTTTTTCGTAACTGAGCTTTAGCAAGCGTCGTGCCAAACCATAAAACCCCCATAAACCGGGGCTTTGCGGGACGTCGGCAAAGCGGCAATGCCAGAAAAGCGGCAACCGGTTTCCGCCGGATGCCGCTTTTCTGCCGCTTGCCGTCCCATCACTATCACCGCCGGACAACTGTGGGAGCGAGCTTGCTCGCGAAGGCGGCGTGTCAGTCGCCAACTGTTTTACTGACAGACCGCTTTCGCGAGCAGGCTCGCTCCCACAGGGGGGTGTGGTGTTCGTGGAAAATAATTGGGGCATAAAAAAACGGGAGGCTTTAAGGCTTCCCGTTTTTTGTGTTGCCGCTGCAATCACTTCGCCTGGTAAATGATCCCCGGGCTGCACTGAACCATCTGGTAATGGTCCGGCAAACCGTTCAGCGCTTCAGAGGCGCCAAGGAACAGATAACCGCCCGGCTTCAACGTACTGTGAATGCGCAACAGGATGTCTTTCTTCACTTCGGCTGAGAAGTAGATCAACACGTTGCGGCAGAACACGATGTCGAATTTGCCCAGCGCGGCATAGCTGTCGAGCAAGTTGAACGAGCGGAACTCCACTCGGTTCTTGATCGGCGCCTTGATCACCCAGCGACCCGGCCCTTTCGGGTCGAAGTAGCGCTGCAAACGATCGGCGGACAAACCGCGACCGATCGCCAGGCTATCGTACTCGCCGGTCTTGCAGTTGTTGAGCATCAGGCCGGACAAATCCGTGGCGACAATCTGCACGCCCATCTTCAGCTGACCGAGGTTAGTGCGCTCGAACTCGTCGATCGACATCGACAACGAGTACGGCTCCTGACCCGATGAGCACGCTGCCGACCAGATCCGCAGACGCTGGTTGGGGCTGGCCTTGATCGCTTCAGGCAGCACCTTGTTCTTCAAGACTTCAAACGGATAGGTGTCACGAAACCACAGGGTTTCGTTGGTCGTCATGGCATCGACCACTTGCTCGCGCAACCCGCTGCGCGGCTGGGTCTGGATGCGCTGAACCAGCTCACCCAGGGATTTGATGCCTTGCTGCTCCATCAGTTTGTTGAGACGGCTCGAGACCAGGTACTGCTTGTTTTCACCGAGCAAAATGCCACAGGCTTTTTCCAGGAAGACCCGGAACTGTTCGAAATCCAAATTACCCGTAGACAATGATGCCGCCTCTTAAATCGTGTTGACCGCCAGGAGCAAAGCGCTCCTAGCTGATATCTGCTGCTTTGATCCGGTCGACTACCCGGGATGCCAGGTCATCAGGGCGGAATTTGGCCAAAAAGTCATCGGCACCGACTTTCTTGACCATCGCCTGATTGAATACCCCCGACAACGAAGTATGCAGGATGATATGAAGCTTTTGCATGCGTGCGTCGCCGCGGATTTCCGCCGTCAGGGTGTACCCGTCCATCTCCGGCATCTCGATGTCGGAAATCATCATCAGGAACTCTTCTTCCGGCTTCTTGCCCTCATCGACCAGCTTGCGCAGGTAATCCAGCGCTTGCTTGCCGTCGTTCAGCGCCACCACTTCGACACCGATCGTTTGCAGACAACGCGTAACCTGCTTGCGCGCCACCGACGAGTCATCGACCGTCAAGACACGCAACGACAATGCCTTGGTCTGGGTCTCGACATCGACCACGCCCACCGAAATCGCTTCCGGTGTCGGCGCAACTTCCGCCAGCACTTTCTCGACGTCGATGATTTCGACTAACTGATTGTCCACCCGAGTCACAGCGGTCAGGTAATGATCGCGACCCGTGCCCTTGGGTGGTGGATGAATCTCTTCCCAGTTCATGTTGACGATGCGCTCCACCGAGCGAACCAGGAAACCCTGGGTCTTGGTGTTGTACTCCGTGATGATCACGAACGGGTTGTTCTTGTCCTTCAACGCTCCGGAACCGGTGGCCATTGCCAGATCAAGGATCGGAATGGTCGCCCCCCGGATATTTGCCACCCCGCACACGACAGGACTGGACTTGGGCATCAACGTCAGCGACGGGCACTGCAACACTTCCCGTACCTTGAACACGTTGATTCCGTAGAGCTGCTGACCGTCAAGACGGAACAACAACAGCTCCAGGCGATTCTGCCCCACCAGTTGCGTGCGCTGGTTCACCGAATCCATTACACCAGCCATGCCCAGACTCCTACACCAACGCCAAGTGTTGTTGCGACGCACATTCATTGCTAAACGGCACGGCGCTTGCTTTTTAACTCGTATGAACGCTCAAACGACATTTTTCCGACACCTGACATCCCGCGCTCGCAAAAGCCTTTGCGCGATGTCAGCCGTCTGCTGCTTTTTCGCTGGCAGCCCTGCCATTGCTGATGCGGTTACCTTGCCTGACATGCTTATCGGCGTCACTCAGGGCTTTCTTGAGTTCACCGTAGAAGACTATCTGGCTACCAGTCAAACGGAAGGCCGCTACGAAATCGAAGTCAACCAGCTCGACCCCCGTATGCGCATGCCTATGTGCGACAAGGAATTGACAGCGACTTTGGAGAGCCCGGCACGTCCATTGGGCCGGGTTACCGTGAAGGTCCGCTGTGAGGGCGCCTCGCCCTGGACCGTGTTCGTGCCCGCTCAAGTCCGCCTGTTTCGCGAGATCGTGACGACCACCCGGCCGCTGAAACGCGCAGGGATTATCGAGCCTCAGGACGTGACCTTGCGTGAACGCGATGTGAGCACGATCAACCAAGGCTTTCTGACTTCGGTAGACGAAGCGATCGGACAGAAATTAACCCGACCAACGGTCGCCGATCAGGTCATTACCCTGGTGCATCTGGAACAGGCCGAAGTCGTGCGCAAAGGCGATCAAGTGGTGATCACCGCCCGCAGCGGCACACTCGCCGTGCGAATGCCCGGTGAAGCCCTGGCCAATGGCGGTTTGAAAGAACAGATCCGCGTGAAAAACCTAAACTCGCAACGGGTCATCAAGGCGCAAGTCACCGCGCCCGGCCAAGTGGAAGTGGCGATGTAGAAAACTGGCGCTAGCCCCGGCTGTTCCCTAAACTGTGCCGCAGCAGGACACGCGCCGGCGCATGCAAGGCTCATTGCAAATGTGCCTAAAGTTTTCCAGGGGATGGCCGAAAACATGGCAAGCGTCCAAATTCCCAGAGGTTTTTATCATGGTCATCGATTTCAGCCGTTTGAACAGCTCCTCGTCACTTACGGGCAGTACACGTACCAGCAACGCCAAGGAAACCGCCGAAACCGGCACCTCCGCGCCGCTGAATACCCCGGCCGAACAGGCCAGTACCGCAAAAAGCGGGGAATCGGTACACCTCAGCAATGAGGCTCAACAGTTGCAGAAGGTCACTGACAAGCTGCGCGATCAACCTGCTGTCGACAAAGCCCGTGTGGCCGAGTTGAAAGCCGCGATTGCCGATGGCAGCTATAAAGTCGACAGCAACCGTGTAGCCAGCAAACTGCTCAACTTCGAAGCCCAGCGCTAGGCTTTTGCCGGCGCCAGGCTTTTGGACGCTTAAAACCCAAGGCCAGCCATGCACGACACTAATTTATTGCAACTGATCAACGACGACTTTGCTCCAGCTCAACAATTGCTGGATTTACTGCAAACCGAATCCCTCGCCTTGCACGGTCGCGACATGCCGTTGCTGGAAGAAATTCTGGCGCACAAACAGGCGTTGATCATTCTGCTTGAACAGCATGGCCGCAAGCGCAGTGAAATCCTCGCCAGCCTCAACCTGCCGACTGATCGTACAGGTCTTGAGCAACTGGCCGGCCAGTCGAGCATTGGCGATCAACTGCTCAGCCAGGGCGATGCCCTGACCGATCTGATCGCTCAATGCCAGGCGGCAAACGTCAAGAATGGCCAGTCGATCCAGATCCAGCAGGCCGCTACGGCCAATCAGCTGAAGATCCTCACGGGTGGTGAAGCGCCGGCGCTGTATAACGCCAGCGGCACTTTTGCCAAACCCGCCGTACCGCGTCCGCTCAGCCAGGCATGAGCCGTTGATGCGCCAGCTCTATCAACCCGCGGAACATGCTGGCAAAATGCTGGCTAGTCGTCATATTTTGTCTGGAGATTGATAAACCGTGTCCAACGCCCTCAGCGCGGATGATGCTCCGCAGCCCCCTAAGGTGCTTACCACGCCACTGGAAATCTCCAGCAACCTGCGCCAGCTGCAAGAAAGCCACGATCCACTGATCATCACCTTCCATGAGCGCAGCCAGCGCTTCCAGAGCTACCTGATCAAAGTCGACCGCGACAGCGCTTCGATCGCGCTGGACGAGATGATCCCCCGTGACGGCGAACGCTTCCTGCTGGCCGGTGAGCCGTTCAAGGTTGAAGGTTTTCATGAAGGCGTTCGCATCGCCTGGGAATGCACCGGCACGCTGAATATCGAAGAATCCGACGGTGATCGCTTCTACACCGGCGAGCTACCGACCGAAGTGGTTTACCACCAGCGCCGCAACGCTTTCCGCGCCGCGCTGAAACTGACGGATCTGGTCAGCGTTGAACTGGGTGGCGAAAAGCTCAAGGCACCGATCAACGGCAAACTGCTGGATATCTCCGCAACCGGCTGCAAGCTGCGTTTCGAAGGCGATATCACTGATCGCCTGCAACTGGGTCAGGTTTATGACCGTTTGATCGCCCCGCCACTGTTCGGCAACCAGCCAACCTCCGTCGAACTGCGTTATCTGCACTTCGAAGAAAAACTCAACATCACCTTCGCCGGCCTGCGCTTCCACAACATCAGTGGTCAGGCAGCGCGTAACGTCGAGCGTTTCGTGTATCAGTTGCAACGTGAAGCACGCCGTTTCGACAAAGACGACATGTGATTCGCAGCGACCAATAAAAAAGGGCAGCCCCTGGTGGGACTGCCCTTTTTTATGCGCGGTGTTTTTTATTCAGATCAAGGTCTGCCGCCACTGATATCCGGTGCAGGCTTGTCGTTGCCGCTATCCGGTTCGGCGTCTGCCGCAGGTTCTGGCTGAGTATCAGGTTCGGGCTCGGGACTCACCGGCGTCTGCACCGGGTCCTGCACCATCTGCTCCTGCACCACTTGCTCATCTACGCGAGGATCGAGGGCGGCCACCAACGGCGAGCTGGACATGCTGTCGGGCATGGCCACGTGATGCAACGGCGCATCGTCGACCTGATGCAGATTGGTCACGGCTTTCGGCCGGATCCGCCACACCAGCACCAGCGCGAAGAAGCTGAAGAAGGCATACAGGCTCTGACTGCCGAACAGCTTCATCAGCACACCCGCGAGCAACGGTCCGATACTCGCGCCGACCCCATAGGTCACCAGCAGCATCGCCGTCAACGAAACCCGGCGATCACCCTCGACGTGGTCATTGGAGAACGCCACCGCCAGCGGATACAGACAGAACTGCACCAGTGAACAGAGGAAGCCAACCCCGAACAGCACCTCGAGCGGAACCTGCGGCAGCACCGCCAACGGCAACGCCGCCACCGCCAGGAAGCCGGCAAAGCAGCGGATCAGCAGCGCCCGGTCGTAACGATCGGACAACCAGCCCAACGGCCACTGCACCAGCAAACCGGCAAAGATGCAGCTACCCATGAACAGACCGACCTGCTCGGTCGACAATCCCTGCTGCGAGGCATACAGCGGCGCCAGACCATAAAACGAACCGATGATCAAACCGGCACCGAGCACCGTACTCAGCGACTGCGGCACGCGCTTGATAAAGAAACGCGGCTCCATCGGTGCCGGATGCAAGGGTGCCGGGTGAATCCGTCGAGTCAAGGTCACGGGCACCAGGCACAGCGCGAAGCACAGCGCGACCAGCATCAGCAGTTCCAGGCCCAAGCCCGGATGCATGACCAGAATCAGTTGGCCGAGCACCAGGCCAAGGTACGAGGCAATCATGTAACCGCTGAACACCAGGCCTCTTTGATTGGCGTCGGCCTGCTCGTTGAGCCAGCTCTCGATCACCATGTATTGGCACATCATGCCCAGACCGACGATGGTCCGCAGCACCAGCCACGCCGGCAGCCAATCAACCAGTCCGTGGCCAAGCACTGCCGCCCCGACGATCCCGGCACAGGCTGAATAAGCACGGATATGCCCGACCCGGGCGATCAGTCGGTGACCGATCTTGCCGCCCAGCACCAGGCCGAAATAGTTGGCCGCCATCAGCGCACCGACCCAGAGACCGTCGACATTGTCAGCGGCCAGACGCAATGCCAGATAAGTGGATAGCAGGCCCGAGCCGATCAACATCATCAGCGAGGCGAAATACAGCGCTCGAAAGGATTTCCAGATTTGGCGCATCGGCGTTCCGAGCGGCTCCTTGCAGTAAAGACCGGACTATCAAAACGATAGTCCGATGGCGACAGTTCGTCAGGCCTGGGCTGCTAGAACACGCCGTTCCCAGGGAGTGATTTCATCAAAGAAGCTGGTCAACTCCATGGTCTTCGAAGCGATGTAGCCTTCGATGAACTCCTGTCCGAACAGTTCCCTCGCCAATTGGCTACGCTTCAGACGTTCGAGGGCGGCATGCAAAGTACATGGCAACGAAAGATTGTCCGGCACCTCGAACTCGCCCTGAATCGCCTCGGTCGGTTCCAACTCGTGCTCGATCCCATGCAAACCGGCGGCCAGACTGGCAGCGATTGCCAGATACGGATTGGCATCGGCGCCCGGCAAACGGTTTTCAACCCGCCGCGCGACCGGCGAACTGGCCGGAATGCGCAGCCCGGCCGCGCGGTTGTCGTGGGACCAACAGGCGTTGTTTGGCGATGCATACGGATGGCACAGACGCTGATAGGAATTCACGTTGGGTGCAAACAGTGCGGTGAACTCAGCCATGCCTGCCTGCTGCCCACCGATGAAATGGCGGAACATCGCTGTCGGCTGACCCTGCTCATCACTGAAGACATTCTTGCCACTGTTGCTGTCGACGATGCTCTGGTGAATGTGCATCGAACTGCCCGGCGTGTGCGCCAGCGGTTTGGCCATGCACACCACGGTAAGGCCGTGCTTGAGCGCAACTTCCTTGAGCAGGTGCTTGAACAGGAACGTCTGGTCGGCCAGCAGCAGTGGATCACCGTGCAGCAGATTGATCTCGAACTGGCTGACACCCATTTCATGCATGAAGGTATCGCGCGGCAGACCGAGAGCCGCCATGCATTTATAAACTTCGTTGAAGAACGGCCGCAGACCGTTATTGGAACTGACGCTGAACGCCGATTGGCCGTCCTCACGACGACCATCAAGACCTACTGGCGGCCGGAACGGTTGAGTCGGATCAGTGTTCGGCGCGAAGACGAAGAATTCCAGTTCGGTCGCCACTACTGGCGCCAGGCCGCGTGCGGCGTAACGAGCAATGATCTTTTTTAGCTGACCACGGGTTGAGAGGTTTGAGCTTTCGCCGGTCAGCTCATCGGCATCGCAAATGGCCAGAGCACGCGGTTCGTCGCTCCACGGTAATGCATGGATCTGGGTCGGTTCGGCAATCAACGCGAGATCACCGTCATCGCTGCCGTAAAACCGCGCAGCCGGGTAACCGCCCATGATGCATTGCAACAGCACGCCCCGCGCGAGTTGCAAACGCCGCCCCTCGAGGAAACCCTCGGCGGTCATCACTTTGCCGCGCGGTACGCCATTCAAATCCGGCGTAACACATTCAATCTCATCAATGCCGGTCAATCGCTGCGCGAGTGAACGCTGGCCATCGGTTGTCATGACGCAATCCTTGTTATTGTGCGAGCCGCGAACGGCGACTCGTACAAAATAGGCTCCGGCTGTTCGGAATATCAAGCAGCGTCAAACAAAAACCCGTGTCACGGCAGATAAAGGCTGAACACCCCGCCGCCAAGCGGGCCGCCATTGCGGATTTCGGTGCGACCTCCGACGCCATTGCGCTGATGCAACGCCGCGATTTGGTTAGCGAAGTACAGGCCAAGCCCGGTGCTGCCGCTGCTGTGATTGATGCCTTGCACATAGTCGGCCTGACGTTCGAGCATCTCGACCGGATAACCTTCGCCGTCGTCATTGATGCTCAGCACCCATTGCCCGGCTTCGTCGCTGACGGTGATCAGCAACGATTCGCGGGCATAGCGAATCGCATTGTTGATGCAGTTGCCGAGCACCGAGGCAATCAGCTCACGGTCGAAGAAACCCAGTGGACTCAGCGGGTCGACCTCATAGGTGGCGACGATGCCGCGACTGGCAAACACTTCTTGATGCGCCGCCAGTTGCGCCTCGATAAAGTCATCGAGTTCGTGATACGCCGGTTGCAGCGGCAACTGATTGACGCCGAGTTTGTACAACCCGAGCAACTGCACCAGCATGCCATTGAGGTGAGCGAACTCGAAGTCGATCACGCCCTGCTCGGTGCCTTGCCGTTGCGCCTCAGGCAAGCGCGCCAGCCATTGGCTGTGGGCCTGCATCAGCATGGCCAGCGAGTTCTTCATGTCGTGGACGGTGGAGGCGATCACCGTGGAAAAATCCAGAGATTGCTCGTCGTGGTTCATTCGCCAAACGCCTTGCTTTTCAGCTTCTGATAACGCGCAAAACGCGCGTCGGTGTCGGGCATCAGGCCGACCATTTTCAGGCAGGCCCGACATTCTTCCAGCTCCGCCGACGGCACACTGGTGTCAGTGCCGTGCAGCAGCGACTGGGCCATGTTCAGCGCGATACTGATGTTCTTCGGTTGCATCTTCAGCGCCTTGCGGAAGACCTCGCGGGCCTCAACAAGATTGCCGGTCTTGTACACGCGCACGCCCTGACGGTTAAGGTCAGCGGCGGCGTTGCTCGAGCTGAGAATAGTCGGGTCATCGGTGAGCTTGGCGATGTCTTTCATCACCGCCGGATCATCACCGTAGATCTCCGCACAGCTCTTGAGCATCGAGGTGCCCGCCTCGGCCTGACCGAGCATCTGCAATTGCTTGGCAACCAGCAGCGCCGCTTCCGGACTCATGAATTGCTCCATGCCGTCGAGGCGCATCAGCGCTTGTTCGGTGAGTTTGTCAGCGGTTTCGGCATCGTTGAGCAGCAGGCTGGTAGCTTTCATCAGACGCGCGCGAATCTGCAGGCCGGGGTCGGTCGGGTTCTCTTTGGCCACCGCACTGAGGGTGGTGTTGATCTCCAGCCGCGTACGCGTGTCGAGGCCGCGCTCACTGCCCTTGCTGATCAAAGCATGGGCCAGACCAAGGTTGCTTTCCGGGTCCTTGAAGCGCGACTGCGCGCCTTGCGCCACCGCTTGACGATAGGCGCGCGAAGCCGTGTCGAAATCTTCGTTGGCCATCGCCAGTTTGCCCAGCAACGCCTGGCGACGCACCGCCAGCGGCGAGAGACGGATCGCCTCTTCCAGCACCCGTTGCGCACCTTTGGTGTCGCCCTCGGAAACCAGCACGTCGGCCATGCCGTCATACAGTGCCGGCATCATCGGGAACACCTTCAAGGCTTTCTCATAGACGCCTTTGGCCTGGGCGACCTGGCCGCGTTTGAACAGCAACTTGCCCAGTCCGGCAAACGCCCACGGCAACGGTCGGTCAGCGATGATGCTGTCGTAAAGGCGTTCCAGCGCTTCGTTCTGGTTCATGTCGCGCAGCGCATCGGCACGGTAGCGCAGGCACAGCGGCGAATAGCGGATGTCCTGCTTGCACAGGGCGATGCAGGCATTGAGCACTTCGACCGGTTTGCCACGGTCGAGGGCTTGCAGAATCGGTTTGAGCAACGTCTTGCGCTGCTCCAGACGCTCCAGCCGCTGGGCCAGACCCGAACGGTTGAACGGCTTGGTCAGGTACGCATCCGGCTCGTGCTCGAGGGCGCTGAGCACCATTGCCTGACTGGTCTCGGCGGTGACCATGACGAACACCGCTTCATGGCTGATGAGCTTTTCCGACATCAGATCTTCAAGGACCTGCTGGCCGTTCTTCTTGCCATCGCCGAGATGGAAATCCTGCAGGATGAAATCGTAGGATTTCTGTGCGCACATCTTCAGCGCCTGCTCACCGGTGTCGGCCGTGTCGACGTCCTTGACCCCAAGCTCACGCAGCATCGAACGCACGGAACTGCGGAAATCCGAGAAATCATCGACGATCAGAAAACTCTTTTGGTGATACGACAGCATCGAAGATTTCCAGGCAATTGAAGTGAGGGCAATTTCAGGCGCGCAGATGATAGCTGGCGGCCAAATGCTATCAAGCGATTTCGCGCGACTTTTAAGTCACCGAATGGGTTATCGGCCAGAAGTGCTGTTCCCTGAAGCCGGCGCTTCAAGATTCCTCTCCCAGCCTTTACCCTGCGCACCAGGACAACCTCCCACTACAAGGCTTCGATCGTGTACATCAAAGGACGCTGCATCGTTTCCGCCTGCGCTCTGCTATTTGTTCAGCAGGCAATGGCGGCTGGAATGGATTGCACAAAAGCGGCGAATGCCGTCGAAAACACTGTTTGCGCGAACAAGTCGTTGTATGACCTGGATGCGCAGATGGGTGTGGTTTATCGGGATTTACTCAAAGCCTCTGCTCCCGCACAAGCTGAACTCAAGCGCACTCAACGGCTGTGGTTAAAAGCCCGCAATGAATGCGCCGAAGACGTTTCCTGCCTGGATCAGCAATATCGCGAGCGCCTGCAAGTGTTGCACGCGCAGTGGCAGGCAGCGGTTGCCTATCAACCGGATGACCTCGATAGACAGGCACTGGACGATCTGCAAAAGCGCATTCAAGCCGCCAGTAAAGATGATCCAGAATTTGCGCTGGATCGGGTACTCGCCGCGCTGGCCGTGAAAACTCCTGCAGGCGGTTTTCACGGCGAGGCCAGTGCAGAGGACTCGTTGATAACACACTTTCCGACATCGCAGCCCGAAGGCGTTGGTGCCGATGAATGGCGAGCGCTGACCGCCTCCCGGATCAATGACGCCGCCGAAACCGGCCTGACCTCTTATACCTTGCAGGATCTGGATGGCGACGGGCAGCGCGATCTGATCGTAAAAACCTACGCCGGAGGCACCGGTCTGTTCACTTATGTGGAAACCTGGCGGCGCGACGGCGAAAGGTTCGTCAAACGATCTGTTGAGTCCGAAAGTTCGCTGTTCTACACCAATGATCGCGGTGCCAATCAATCAGTGGACTGGATAAGCCTGCGCGGCAAAACCTATGCGGCTTATCGAAACAGCGAGTACGGCGTTGATCGGGTCTACTTGCTCAACCCGCTGAAAATCAACGTCCAGATCCCTACGCTGACGATTCGTTATCGCTATGACCTCGACGTGCCTGTGCTACAGCACAAAGATGACGGCAACAGCACGTTTGAACTCGAACGCGATCTGCACCGAGCGCTGAATCTGGCCGTGGCCAAAGTCAATGAAACCACCGCTATCCCTTCCAAAGAACCGCTCTGCCCTATTCCGGCGACCGGCGCCGGTGAAAACGATTACTACAGCTTTGGCCCGGCGCATTACAGCATTGAAAAAGTCGCGGACTTGCCGGTCTTCATTGGCAACGATTGTTACATCGGCGCCTTGATCGACTGGTTCGGCAGTTACAGCGAAAAGAATGGCTTGTTCGCGCAACTGGCATTGCGTAAACCGGATAGCGAGGACGGTAGCCGTACATACCAAGTTTACGGTCGCCGACACATCACCGAAGTCAGCACTTCAATCGGTAAAGTTGAGCTGAACGGAGGTTAGCCGCGTATCTGCTGTGATATCGAAAATCAATCGTGCCGTGGCGGCTCGCCGTGGCAGTTCATCGGTTGACGGTAATGCAAAAAAGCCCCGTCGCAATTTCCAACGCGACGGAGTTCTAAATTTGAACTTGATGATCTTCACAAACTTTTATCACAGATAAACTTTCCTGCGGGCAAAACAAAACCCCAATTGCTTTCGCAATTGGGGTTTCGGAATTTAATCTTGACGATGACCTACTCTCACATGGGGAAACCCCACACTACCATCGGCGATGCATCGTTTCACTGCTGAGTTCGGGATGGGATCAGGTGGTTCCAACGCTCTATGGTCGTCAAGAAATTCGGGTACTGAGTCGTGGCCTTGTGGCCTCGCTTCAGCAAATTGGGTATGTGACAGCTAGGTGTTTTGTGAGTCTTTCGAACTTTCGGTTCATTTCGTCTTCACACACCGCAATCTGGTCTCTTCGACGCAAATTGCTTGGGTGTTATATGGTCAAGCCTCACGGGCAATTAGTATTGGTTAGCTCAACGCCTCACAGCGCTTACACACCCAACCTATCAACGTCGTAGTCTTCGACGGCCCTTCAGGGAACTCAAGGTTCCAGTGAGATCTCATCTTGAGGCAAGTTTCCCGCTTAGATGCTTTCAGCGGTTATCTTTCCCGAACATAGCTACCCGGCAATGCCACTGGCGTGACAACCGGAACACCAGAGGTTCGTCCACTCCGGTCCTCTCGTACTAGGAGCAGCCCCTCTCAAATCTCAAACGTCCACGGCAGATAGGGACCGAACTGTCTCACGACGTTCTAAACCCAGCTCGCGTACCACTTTAAATGGCGAACAGCCATACCCTTGGGACCGGCTTCAGCCCCAGGATGTGATGAGCCGACATCGAGGTGCCAAACACCGCCGTCGATATGAACTCTTGGGCGGTATCAGCCTGTTATCCCCGGAGTACCTTTTATCCGTTGAGCGATGGCCCTTCCATACAGAACCACCGGATCACTAAGACCTACTTTCGTACCTGCTCGACGTGTCTGTCTCGCAGTCAAGCGCGCTTTTGCCTTTATACTCTACGACCGATTTCCGACCGGTCTGAGCGCACCTTCGTACTCCTCCGTTACTCTTTAGGAGGAGACCGCCCCAGTCAAACTACCCACCATACACTGTCCTCGATCCGGATAACGGACCTGAGTTAGAACCTCAAAGTTGCCAGGGTGGTATTTCAAGGATGGCTCCACGCGAACTGGCGTCCACGCTTCAAAGCCTCCCACCTATCCTACACAAGCAAATTCAAAGTCCAGTGCAAAGCTATAGTAAAGGTTCACGGGGTCTTTCCGTCTAGCCGCGGATACACTGCATCTTCACAGCGATTTCAATTTCACTGAGTCTCGGGTGGAGACAGCGCCGCCATCGTTACGCCATTCGTGCAGGTCGGAACTTACCCGACAAGGAATTTCGCTACCTTAGGACCGTTATAGTTACGGCCGCCGTTTACCGGGGCTTCGATCAAGAGCTTCGCGTTAGCTAACCCCATCAATTAACCTTCCGGCACCGGGCAGGCGTCACACCCTATACGTCCACTTTCGTGTTTGCAGAGTGCTGTGTTTTTAATAAACAGTCGCAGCGGCCTGGTATCTTCGACCGGCATGAGCTTACGGAGCAAGTCCTTCACCCTCACCGGCGCACCTTCTCCCGAAGTTACGGTGCCATTTTGCCTAGTTCCTTCACCCGAGTTCTCTCAAGCGCCTTGGTATTCTCTACCCAACCACCTGTGTCGGTTTGGGGTACGGTTCCTGGTTACCTGAAGCTTAGAAGCTTTTCTTGGAAGCATGGCATCAACCACTTCGTCACCCAAAGGGTAACTCGTCATCAGCTCTCGGCCTTAAGATCCCGGATTTACCTAAGATCTCAGCCTACCACCTTAAACTTGGACAACCAACGCCAAGCTGGCCTAGCCTTCTCCGTCCCTCCATCGCAATAACCAGAAGTACAGGAATATTAACCTGTTTTCCATCGACTACGCTTTTCAGCCTCGCCTTAGGGACCGACTAACCCTGCGTCGATTAACGTTGCGCAGGAAACCTTGGTCTTTCGGCGTGGGTGTTTTTCACACCCATTGTCGTTACTCATGTCAGCATTCGCACTTCTGATACCTCCAGCAAGCTTCTCAACTCACCTTCACAGGCTTACAGAACGCTCCTCTACCGCATCATCCGAAGATGATACCCGTAGCTTCGGTGTATGGTTTGAGCCCCGTTACATCTTCCGCGCAGGCCGACTCGACTAGTGAGCTATTACGCTTTCTTTAAAGGGTGGCTGCTTCTAAGCCAACCTCCTAGCTGTCTAAGCCTTCCCACATCGTTTCCCACTTAACCATAACTTTGGGACCTTAGCTGACGGTCTGGGTTGTTTCCCTTTTCACGACGGACGTTAGCACCCGCCGTGTGTCTCCCATGCTCGGCACTTGTAGGTATTCGGAGTTTGCATCGGTTTGGTAAGTCGGGATGACCCCCTAGCCGAAACAGTGCTCTACCCCCTACAGTGATACATGAGGCGCTACCTAAATAGCTTTCGAGGAGAACCAGCTATCTCCGAGCTTGATTAGCCTTTCACTCCGATCCACAGGTCATCCGCTAACTTTTCAACGGTAGTCGGTTCGGTCCTCCAGTTAGTGTTACCCAACCTTCAACCTGCCCATGGATAGATCGCCCGGTTTCGGGTCTATTCCCAGCGACTAGACGCCCTATTAAGACTCGCTTTCGCTACGCCTCCCCTATTCGGTTAAGCTCGCCACTGAAAATAAGTCGCTGACCCATTATACAAAAGGTACGCAGTCACAGAACAAAGTCTGCTCCCACTGCTTGTACGCATACGGTTTCAGGATCTATTTCACTCCCCTCTCCGGGGTTCTTTTCGCCTTTCCCTCACGGTACTAGTTCACTATCGGTCAGTCAGTAGTATTTAGCCTTGGAGGATGGTCCCCCCATATTCAGACAAAGTTTCTCGTGCTCCGTCCTACTCGATTTCATGACTAAGAGATTTTCGCGTACAGGGCTATCACCCACTATGGCCGCACTTTCCAGAGCGTTCCGCTAATCTCAAAGCCACTTAAGGGCTAGTCCCCGTTCGCTCGCCACTACTAAGGGAATCTCGGTTGATTTCTTTTCCTCAGGGTACTTAGATGTTTCAGTTCCCCTGGTTCGCCTCTTGCACCTATGTATTCAGTACAAGATAACCATCTTATGATGGCTGGGTTCCCCCATTCAGACATCTCCGGATCAAAGTCTGTTTGCCGACTCCCCGAAGCTTTTCGCAGGCTACCACGTCTTTCATCGCCTCTGACTGCCAAGGCATCCACCGTATGCGCTTCTTCACTTGACCATATAACCCCAAGCAATCTGGTTATACTGTGAAGACGACATTCGCCGAAAATTCGAATTTCTCAACTAAGAGAACTCACAAATTTTACCTTAGCCTGATCCGTTACCAGTGAAAGTAACGTTCAGTCTATCTTTCTATCACATACCCAAATTTTTAAAGAACGAACTAGTCAAAGACTAGAAATCAACATTCACCATCACAACGATGGAATGCTCATTTCTAAGCTTTATACAAGAGAAGCAGTAGTGGTGGAGCCAAGCGGGATCGAACCGCTGACCTCCTGCGTGCAAGGCAGGCGCTCTCCCAGCTGAGCTATGGCCCCGTATTTCTACAGGCGTTTCCCACACAAAATTGGTGGGTCTGGGCAGATTCGAACTGCCGACCTCACCCTTATCAGGGGTGCGCTCTAACCAACTGAGCTACAGACCCAATTTCGGGCTGCTTCTATCGTCTTCTTCAATGAATCAAGCAATTCGTGTGGGAACTTATGGAGCAGCTGATGCCGTCGATTAAGGAGGTGATCCAGCCGCAGGTTCCCCTACGGCTACCTTGTTACGACTTCACCCCAGTCATGAATCACACCGTGGTAACCGTCCTCCCGAAGGTTAGACTAGCTACTTCTGGTGCAACCCACTCCCATGGTGTGACGGGCGGTGTGTACAAGGCCCGGGAACGTATTCACCGTGACATTCTGATTCACGATTACTAGCGATTCCGACTTCACGCAGTCGAGTTGCAGACTGCGATCCGGACTACGATCGGTTTTATGGGATTAGCTCCACCTCGCGGCTTGGCAACCCTTTGTACCGACCATTGTAGCACGTGTGTAGCCCAGGCCGTAAGGGCCATGATGACTTGACGTCATCCCCACCTTCCTCCGGTTTGTCACCGGCAGTCTCCTTAGAGTGCCCACCATAACGTGCTGGTAACTAAGGACAAGGGTTGCGCTCGTTACGGGACTTAACCCAACATCTCACGACACGAGCTGACGACAGCCATGCAGCACCTGTCTCAATGTTCCCGAAGGCACCAATCCATCTCTGGAAAGTTCATTGGATGTCAAGGCCTGGTAAGGTTCTTCGCGTTGCTTCGAATTAAACCACATGCTCCACCGCTTGTGCGGGCCCCCGTCAATTCATTTGAGTTTTAACCTTGCGGCCGTACTCCCCAGGCGGTCAACTTAATGCGTTAGCTGCGCCACTAAGAGCTCAAGGCTCCCAACGGCTAGTTGACATCGTTTACGGCGTGGACTACCAGGGTATCTAATCCTGTTTGCTCCCCACGCTTTCGCACCTCAGTGTCAGTATCAGTCCAGGTGGTCGCCTTCGCCACTGGTGTTCCTTCCTATATCTACGCATTTCACCGCTACACAGAAAATTCCACCACCCTCTACCATACTCTAGCTCGACAGTTTTGAATGCAGTTCCCAGGTTGAGCCCGGGGATTTCACATCCAACTTAACGAACCACCTACGCGCGCTTTACGCCCAGTAATTCCGATTAACGCTTGCACCCTCTGTATTACCGCGGCTGCTGGCACAGAGTTAGCCGGTGCTTATTCTGTCGGTAACGTCAAAATTGCAGAGTATTAATCTACAACCCTTCCTCCCAACTTAAAGTGCTTTACAATCCGAAGACCTTCTTCACACACGCGGCATGGCTGGATCAGGCTTTCGCCCATTGTCCAATATTCCCCACTGCTGCCTCCCGTAGGAGTCTGGACCGTGTCTCAGTTCCAGTGTGACTGATCATCCTCTCAGACCAGTTACGGATCGTCGCCTTGGTGAGCCATTACCTCACCAACTAGCTAATCCGACCTAGGCTCATCTGATAGCGCAAGGCCCGAAGGTCCCCTGCTTTCTCCCGTAGGACGTATGCGGTATTAGCGTTCCTTTCGAAACGTTGTCCCCCACTACCAGGCAGATTCCTAGGCATTACTCACCCGTCCGCCGCTGAATTCAGGAGCAAGCTCCTGTCATCCGCTCGACTTGCATGTGTTAGGCCTGCCGCCAGCGTTCAATCTGAGCCATGATCAAACTCTTCAGTTCAAACATCTTTGGGTTTTTAAGAAACCCTAAACTTGGCTCAGCAATCGTTGGTTACATCTTTGATTTCTCGCGGAGTAACTTGTGATGCTGATAATCTTGTTGACTATCAGTCTGACTCCACAAGCACCCACACGAATTGCTTGATTCAGTTGTTAAAGAGCGGTTGGTTAAGATCTTTCGTCTCAACCGAGGCGCGCATTCTACAGCAGCCTCATTTGCTGTCAAGTGATTATTTTCAGAAGTTTTCGAAGAATTCTTCAACAACTTCAACCACTTGCGCTTACGATCTCTCGTCAGCGGGAGGCGAATTCTACAGCGTTACACGCTGCTGTCAACACCTCTTTTTCAACTTCCTTCTGGCTTCGATGAACTGAAGCAACCTGCTGCCGAAACCTACATAACTCATTGAATCTCAAGGAGTTTTCCGTTTCGACTGCGCCGGAAGTGGGGCGAATTATAGACATCCTGAATCTGCCGTCAACCGTTAATTTCAGTTTTCTATCGAAACGCCTGAAAATGCCTGCTTATATAGGCACACCTAGGGATATCCAAAAAATTATCGAGAAAGCGGGAAAGACATAAGGAAGCTCAAGCGCAATGCGACCCCAAACACTCAGACGAAATGCTTATCGTTTTGAGCAGCATGAGGCGTAAAGAAGAAGGACAAACAATAGATGGTGTCCCAGGGCAGGTTCGAACTGCCAACCTTCCCCTTAGGAGGGGGATGCTCTATCCAATTGAGCTACTGAGACACACGGTTGTCGCGGACAAGGAATGCCATACGACGGACGGCGTGCATGTTAACGGCCAAGCCGGAATTTGTCATGTCGTCCGCCGGCCTTTTTAAGTGTAGGCAGGCATCCTGCAGCATTGCGGGAAGTTTTACCGTGCATTTTGCACTCTCCCAAAAAGCCATCATTGCAGATTGCAATTCGACCGAACTGAAAAAACCACACAAGCACTTGTTTTTAAAGGACTTAGCAATAGGTAGACTGCTGGCATGAGGACTGCTTTGCTTGCTCTTATAAAAGAGCAATCGGAGCATCAACTCATGAACCGCACCCTCTTGCTGGCAAACGCAATTGCTCTAGCCATCTTAGCGACCTCCCACTTCGTCCCCGAGGATAGGGCAGCGGAACCCGTCACTCAGCGCATGCCACATTATTTACAGGTGCAGAAAACGCCTCAATGGGCAGTGTTGAGCGATGAACGCAGCGCCACCAGTCAACGCATCAGCGAGCCTGGAGTGGCTCAAGCGCCGACAACCGAACGATTGGTTTTTTGAAATACCTTCAGGAGCAAAGCATGTCCAAGTCAGCTGCAGGATTTCTAATCCTCGCCCTACTGAGTGGCGTCATACATTTTTCACTGTTTACGGAAACAGAAGTCACCCTGCCCCTCGTTGCCTGCGGCGTCTTTGCGTTTTTGTTTGTGCTGGCACTGGCGGCCGGACGCAAGATCAAGTTCGATCCGGTATTGCGCTGAACCGAACCAAATCCAATAGATGGATGACGGCATCGGCTAGCACTCCGGAGTTATCGATCAGGTGTATGGGTGTATCACTTGATCGCCTGTCTTTGAACAATGCATTGCGAGCAATACGGGCATCGATCTGCTCGGGCGTCTCTCTGGCACGTCCACGCAGGCGCTCACGCAGCACTTCATCTTTGACCGTCAACAAAACCGGCATGAGTGTCGGATAGCGCTCAAGGGCTTGACGCAAGTTGGCGCGAGATCCGTTGACGAGCACATCTCGCCCATCTTTCAGCCATTGGTCAATTTGCACGGGTATCCCATAGGACAAGCCATTGGCTTGCCAGTCCAGGGCGAAATAGCCCGTACGCTGGAGTCGCTCGAACTCTTCAGGCAATACTCCTCGCGCATCCTCCCCCACCGACTCTGCTGATCGAGTGATCACCCGACGCACGATTTCGCAATTCATCGCCTGCAACGGGACCCTAGCAGCCGCGATCAGACTGTCCTTGCCTGACCCAGACGGCCCCATCAGATAAATAAGCCTGCCATCCATCCTGAAAACCTCTCTGGCACGAGCCTGCCTCTAGTAAATCGGCAATTTGCCACTATCCTGTACAGACAAGGAGCATGGATAGAAAGCCGCATAGCATGCACGTTCTAACCCCCGCGGGCATCAACTGATGCACGTTAGAAAACGAAGGCTGGTGCGCGACTGAAAAAGTTTTCAAACCAGTCCGCATTTCTGACAATTGGTGCTGGCATTACGCCTTTACCCAGCTCAATATTTGTCACAGAATTGACGCCAATGATCTGGCAATTTTGAGGCATGATGCGGGCCTCTTAACAATTCAGGTTGAACCATTTGGCGCGGATGCTTGTCCTACCACACATCCTGCGGCCAATCCCGAGAACCGCTCCCCTGAACTAACCGGTTAAATATATGCGCCCATTGAAACAGGCAATTTATTCCAGCCGTACGGCTGACAAGTTTGTCGTACGTCTGCCAGACGGAATGCGTGAACGCATTGCCGAAGTGGCTCGCAATCATCATCGCAGCATGAACTCCGAGATCATTGCGCGCCTTGAGCAGAGTCTTATTCAGGAAGGCGCACTGGGCGAAGAGCTGAGCATGCGCCTGGACAGCCCGGAACTGTCGCTGCATGAGCGCGAGCTCTTGCAACGTTTCCGGCAGCTCTCTCACCGTCAGCAGAACGCTCTGGTTTCCTTGATCGCCCATGACGCCGAAATGGCAGCAGACGCGTCCTAAGCCACACCGAACACCTCAAGCCAGCTTAACCGCTGGCTTTTTTTTGCGCGGGTTTTGAGTTTCCGCAGGCACAAAAAAGCCCACCAATCAGGTGGGCTGTTTCGATACGGCAGATCAGAGCAGGAAGATTGTCGCCAGCCCCAGAAAGATGAAAAAGCCACCGCTGTCGGTCATTGCGGTAATCATCACGCTAGCCCCCATCGCCGGGTCCCGCCCCATTTTCGCCAAGGTCATAGGGATCAACACTCCCATCAACGCAGCCAGTAGCAGGTTGAGCGTCATCGCCGCCGTCATCACCACACCCAACGACCAACTACCGTAGAGCAGATAAGCAACCACACCAATCACACCGCCCCAGACCAGGCCATTGATCAGACCTACCGCCAGTTCCTTGCGCATCAGGCGCGAAGTGTTGCCGGTGCTGACCTGGTCGAGCGCCATGGCGCGAACGATCATGGTGATCGTCTGGTTACCGGAGTTGCCACCAATACCGGCCACGATCGGCATCAGCGCTGCGAGCGCTACCAGTTTCTCGATCGAGCCTTCGAACAGACCGATCACTCGAGAGGCGACAAACGCAGTGATCAAGTTGACCGCCAGCCATGCCCAACGGTTGCGTAAAGACTTCCAGACCGAGGCGAAGATGTCTTCCTCTTCACGCAGACCGGCCATGTTGAGAACTTCGTTTTCGCTCTCTTCACGAATCAGGTCGACCATTTCGTCGATAGTCAGACGACCGATCAGCTTACCGTTCTTGTCGACCACCGGAGCCGAGATCAAGTCATAACGCTCGAACGCCTGAGCAGCGTCGTAAGCATCTTCGTCGGGATGAAAACTCACCGGATCACTGGCCATGACTTCAGCCACCTGTTTTTCCGGATCGTTGACCAGCAAGCGCTTGATCGGCAGTACACCTTTGAGCACACCGTCGTAATCGACTACGAACAGCTTGTCGGTATGGCCCGGCAACTCTTTCAGGCGACGCAAGTAACGCAAGACTACTTCGAGGCTGACATCCTCACGGATGGTCACCATTTCGAAGTCCATCAACGCACCGACCTGCTCCTCATCGTAGGACAAGGCCGAACGCACGCGTTCACGCTGCTGGTTATCCAGACTCTCCATCAACTCATGGACGACGTCTCGCGGCAGCTCGGAAGCCAGGTCAGCAAGTTCGTCGGCATCCATGTCCTTGGCCGCAGCCAGGAGTTCATGATCGTCCATGTCGGCGATCAGCGTTTCACGAACAGAGTCGGATACTTCGAGAAGAATGTCGCCGTCGCGATCAGCCTTGACCAGTTGCCAGAGCGTCAGACGATCGTCCAGCGGCAAGGCTTCGAGGATATAGGCGACGTCGGCGGAGTGCAGATCATCGAGCTTGCGTTGCAGCTCGACGAGATTTTGCCGGTGAACCAGGTTTTCGACGCGGTCGTGATGGGCGCCTTCCTGGCGATGAGTCAGGTCTTCGACGACCCGCTGACGCTGCAGCAACTCGACGACCTGAGCCAGGCGATCCTGCAGGCTTTCTTGTGTTTTCTTTACTTCGATTTCAGACATAGGCGAACTCCACTCCCAGCAGCGGGGCACGCCGGAAGGATCAATCAGTCAATTCATGATTGGTGAAACGGGGTACTGAGTAACTACTGGGTAAGTCCATGGAGGTTTTCCATAAGCCCCGGCGGGGCTGACGGGCGCAATGATACACCGCCTGACGGTTTAAAACGTTAAAAAATCGCGGTCGAAACAAGCGCTTGCGAAACAAACCTGAGCGCTGTCCTGATCCCTGTAAATACGACGACTTATCCTGAAAAGAAAACACACAGGCAGTAGAAAATGCAGCGACTATCCTTGAGCGTAGATCGTCACGGAGGACATCGAGTGCCATTAAAACCCAACCTTTTTCTACCGACCTGCCTGCTTTTCCTGCCGCTTGGCGGTGACGCGGCAACTCTACATCGCTGTGAAGCGGCGGACGGTAGCGTCACCTTCACGTCAATGAGTTGCGCTCACGGCGAAAGCCTTTCAGAGCAAGAGGTCCACCCCTACTCGCCCGGATCCGTCGTGGCAGTGATGCCCGAAGCCCATCACGAAAAAACATCCGGCATGCGTACGCGAGGTCGAGACCCCGGCATCATCGCCGGCACAGAGCACATTTGCGGAAATGCGATCGATGCGAGGCAACGCCGCGAAGCCATCATCAATCGGCGAGTGATTGCCGGGATGAGCGCACAGGATGTCGAGAGCGCGTTAGGCAAACCAGACAAGATAAATATCAGGACGTCGACCACAACCTATCGCTATGACCTCAAGCGAGGCCGTTCTGCACAAGTCGATTTTGATCAGAGGGGATGCGTGAAGGAAAAAACCAAATCCCGAACAGCAAAAAGCCCGCGTTAAACGCGGGCTTTTCGGTATATGGTGCACTCGACAGGATTCGAACCTGTGACCGCTCGGTTCGTAGCCGAGTACTCTATCCAGCTGAGCTACGAGTGCATTTGTGTTTTTAGACCAGACCACAACTGGCTGAAACCAAGTTATTCACATTGCTGCAACTAACTCTTAAATGGTGCACTCGACAGGATTCGAACCTGTGACCGCTCGGTTCGTAGCCGAGTACTCTATCCAGCTGAGCTACGAGTGCATTTGTGTTTGTTAGACCAGATCACACCTGGTTGAAGCCAAGTCATTTACATCACTGTAACTGACTCTTAAATGGTGCACTCGACAGGATTCGAACCTGTGACCGCTCGGTTCGTAGCCGAGTACTCTATCCAGCTGAGCTACGAGTGCATTTGTTGCGCCGCATTATAGCCCGTCTAATCTCTATTCCAACCACTTTTTCTATTAATTTCAACAACTTACAGAAAAAGCCAGATTACAACGTACTAAGCAAATAATGGCGGAGAACGGGGGATTCGAACCCCCGACACCCTTTTGAGGTGTACTCCCTTAGCAGGGGAGCGCCTTCGGCCACTCGGCCAGCTCTCCGCAACACGGGGCGTATCTTAACCAACCTTTTCCCCGTTTGCAAACATAAAAATCGATAAAAATTAATGGCTTGGTTCTTCGTCCTTCTCTTTCTTTATACGCAGGTAAATTTCCTCACGGTGCACGGCAACCTCTTTCGGGGCGTTGACGCCGATACGCACCTGGTTTCCTTTAACGCCGAGCACGGTCACGGTGATTTCGCCATCACCGATAATCAGGCTTTCTGCGCACCGACGAGTCAGAATCAGCATACCTTTCTCCTTACGCAATTCAGTTCAGGGACAACAGTCTGCAAAAAAAAGGCACCCGACCTACAACCGGAGCGATCGTAGCCCTACATGCCTGAGTATTGACCAGCGCGAGCAAAAGAACAGTTCAGGGCTCGCGCCATTCAAAAAATAAAGGGCGCGGTCAGACCGCGCCCTTCAAGAAATGGAATTACTCGCCTTGACGGGCAGGAGCATCCAGTTCAAAAGCCGTGTGCAGGGCGCGCACGGCCAGTTCCAGGTACTTCTCTTCAATCACCACGGAAACCTTGATTTCCGAGGTCGAGATCATCTGGATGTTAATGCTTTCTTTCGCCAGGGATTCAAACATGCGGCTGGCCACGCCTGCGTGGGAACGCATGCCGACGCCGACGATCGAGACCTTGGCAATCTTGGTGTCGCCAACCACTTCACGGGCACCGATCTCGCGAGCGGTGTTTTCCAGCACGGTCTGTGCGGCCTGGTAGTCGTTGCGGTGCACGGTGAAGGTGAAGTCGGTGGTGTTATCGTGCGCAACGTTCTGCACGATCATGTCGACTTCGATGTTCGCGGCACTGATCGGGCCGAGAATCTTGAACGCCACGCCCGGGGTGTCTGGCACGCCACGGATGGTCAGCTTGGCTTCATCGCGGTTGAAAGCGATGCCGGAAATGATCGGCTGTTCCATGGTTTCCTCTTCATCAATAGTAATGAGGGTGCCCGGACCCTCCTTGAAGCTGTGCAGTACGCGCAGCGGAACGTTGTACTTGCCGGCGAATTCCACCGCACGGATCTGCAACACCTTGGAACCGAGGCTGGCCATTTCCAGCATCTCTTCGAAGGTGATCTTGTCCAGACGCTGGGCGACCGGCACAACGCGCGGGTCGGTGGTGTAGACACCATCAACGTCGGTGTAGATCTGGCACTCGTCAGCCTTCAACGCAGCAGCCAGTGCCACGCCGGTAGTGTCGGAACCGCCACGACCGAGGGTGGTGATGTTGCCGTGCTCGTCGACGCCCTGGAAACCAGCAACAACCACCACGCGACCTGCTTTCAGATCACCGCGAATCTTCTGGTCATCAATCTGCAAGATACGCGCTTTATTGTGCGCACTGTCGGTCAGGATCCGCACCTGATTACCCGTGTATGACACTGCCGGCACACCGCGCTTGATCAGCGCCATGGCCAACAGGGCAATCGTCACCTGCTCACCGGTGGAAACGATCACGTCCAGTTCACGTGGAACCGGTTGGCCGTCGCCACTGATTTGCTTGGCCAGATCGATCAGACGGTTGGTTTCGCCGCTCATTGCAGACAGCACAACCACCAGGTCATCGCCGGCATCGCGGAATTTCTTAACCTTGTCGGCGACCTGCTCGATTCTCTCGACAGTACCGACCGAGGTGCCTCCAAATTTCTGTACGATCAAAGCCATTTCAAAGCCGCCTCTGCCCATGAAGGGCGCCCAATAATCACTCGAACAGCCGCCCGGCCCACCACTAGACTGCGGGGCGGGCGGACTGCCTTATAAACCCTGCTCGACGAATGGAACGGTCAGCGCCAGTGCGCCATCCAGCGCGCCGGCGTCAACGCCGCCGCCCTGCGCCATGTCCGGGCGACCGCCGCCCTTCCCGCCCACTGCCGCAGCAGCCTGCTTCATCAAATCACCGGCTTTGAGTTGGCCAGTCAGGTCCTTGGTTACACCTGCAACCAGTACGACCTTTTCCTCATGGACACTGCCGAGCAGGATCACTGCGCGGCCGAGTTTGTTCTTCAACTGATCAACCAGCGCCAGCAGCGCCTTGGCATCCTGACCATCCAGACGTGCGGCCAGAACCTTCACACCTTTGACGTCCAGTGCCGAGGACGACAGATCGTCGCCTGCGGCGCTGGCAGCCTTGGCCTGCAACTGCTCCAGCTGCTTCTCCAGTTGGCGGTTGCGCTCCAGCACAGCCGACAGCTTGTCGATCAGGTTGTCGCGGCTGCCCTTTACCAGGCTGGCCGCTTCCTTGAGTTGTTCTTCTGCCGCGTTCAAGTAGGCCAGTGCCGCAGCACCGGTGACTGCCTCGATACGACGCACGCCCGACGCCACACCGCCTTCGCTGATAATTTTCAGCAGGCCGATGTCGCCGGTACGGTTGGCGTGGATACCGCCGCACAGCTCGACGGAGAAATCGCCGCCCATGCTCAGCACGCGCACGTTGTCGCCGTACTTCTCGCCGAACAGCGCCATGGCGCCTTTGTTCTTCGCGGTTTCGATGTCGGTTTCTTCGGTTTCAACGGCGGAGTTCTTGCGAATCTCGGCGTTGACGATGTCTTCCAGTGCTTTGATTTGCTCAGGCTTGATCGCTTCAAAGTGGCTGAAGTCGAAACGCAGACGCTGGCTATCCACCAACGAACCTTTCTGTTGAACGTGCTCACCGAGAACCTGACGCAGTGCAGCGTGCAACAAGTGAGTCGCCGAATGGTTCAACGAAGTCGCGTGACGTACTTCGGCGTCGACGTGGGTTTCCACCGGAGCGCCGATGGTCAGGCTGCCCGAATCCAGCACACCGTGGTGCAGGAATGCGCCGCCGGTCTTGGTGGTGTCACGGACGTCAAAACGTGCGTTACCTGCCTGGAGGAAACCGCAGTCGCCGATCTGGCCGCCGGATTCAGCGTAAAACGGCGTCTGATTCAGAACGATCACCGCCTCTTCGCCTTCATTCAAGACGTCGACCGACTGGCCATCCTTATAGATAGCGACGATTTTTGCCGAACCGCTGGTGTCCTTGTAACCGGTGAACTCGGTGGCCACATCAACCTTGACCAGGGTGTTGTAGTCCAGACCGAACGAGCTGGCCGAACGCGCACGCACACGCTGAGCTTCCATCTCACGTTCGAAACCGGCTTCGTCGACCGTCAGGCTGCGCTCGCGGGCGATGTCGGCGGTCAGGTCCATCGGGAAACCGTAGGTGTCGTAGAGTTTGAACACCACGTCGCCCGGCACCACGGTGCCTTTGAGTTCCAGCAGATCCTGCTCGAGGATCTTCAGGCCGTGCTCCAGCGTCTTGGAGAACTGCTCTTCTTCAGCCTTGAGCACGCGCTCGATGTTGCTTTGCTGCTTCTTCAGTTCCGGGAAGGCTTCGCCCATCTCGGCAACCAGTGCAGCAACGATCTTGTAGAAGAAGCTGCCGGTGGCGCCCAGCTTGTTGCCGTGACGGCAGGCGCGACGGATGATCCGGCGCAGCACATAACCGCGACCTTCGTTGGACGGCAGCACGCCGTCGGCGATCAGGAAACCGCACGAACGAATGTGATCGGAAACAACCTTGAGCGAAGACTGGTCGCCGTTTTCGCAACCGATCGCTTCAGCCGAAGCTTTCAGCAGGTTCTTGAACAGGTCGATGTCGTAGTTGGAATTGACGTGCTGCATCACCGCACTGATCCGCTCCAGGCCCATGCCGGTGTCGACCGACGGTGCTGGCAACGGATGCAACACGCCATCGGCGGTGCGGTTGAATTGCATGAACACGTTGTTCCAGATCTCGATGTAACGGTCGCCGTCTTCTTCCGCCGAGCCTGGCGGGCCGCCCCAGATGTGGTCGCCGTGATCGTAGAAAATCTCGGTGCATGGGCCGCACGGGCCGGTATCGCCCATGGTCCAGAAGTTGTCGGAGGCGTACGGCGCGCCTTTGTTGTCGCCGATGCGAATCATGCGCTCGACCGGCACACCGATTTCTTTGGTCCAGATGTCATACGCTTCGTCATCCGAGGCGTAGACGGTGACCCAGAGTTTTTCCTTCGGCAGTTGCAGAACGCCGGTCAGGAAGGTCCACGCGTAGGTAATCGCGTCCTTCTTGAAATAGTCACCGAAGCTGAAGTTACCGAGCATTTCGAAGAATGTGTGGTGACGAGCGGTATAACCGACGTTTTCCAGGTCGCTGTTCTTGCCACCGGCACGCACGCATTTCTGGCTGCTGGTTGCACGGGTATACGCACGTTTTTCCTGGCCCAGGAAGCAGTCCTTGAACTGGTTCATCCCCGCGTTAGTGAACAGCAGGGTTGGGTCGTTGCCCGGAATCAAAGAGCTGGAGGCTACACGGGTGTGGCCTTGCTCTTCGAAGAAGCGAAGGAAGGCTTCACGGATTTCTGCGCTTTTCATTAGGTTCTTCCACGGAGGCTGCGGCCAAAGGCCTGTTCGAAACGTCAACAGACGAAGCGACGGCAAAGGGCCGCATTATATCGGCCCTGCGCGCGGGGTACAGCGTGTTTATACGATAGAAACGGTCAATTGGACGGCTAACGCTGTCACTTGCGCGAAAAGTCGACGAATGTCGCGATCACTTGCTCGATTTGCGCGCGACTGACGTCCATGTGCGTGACCATACGCAGACGCGCGGCGGCGCTCAACTTGATCCCGCGTTCGCCGGCAAAGGCCTTGATCGCTTCGGCTTTGTCGCCCATTTGCACATAAACCATGTTGGTTTGCACCGGTTCAACGCTGAAACCTGCTTCACGCAGACCATCGGCCAAAAACTGCGCGTTGGCGTGGTCATCCGCCAGGCGTTCGACGTTGTTATCCAGCGCATACAGCCCCGCTGCTGCCAGCAGTCCGGCCTGACGCATGCCGCCGCCGACCATTTTGCGTAAACGACGAGCCTTGGCGATCAATTGCTCGGAACCGCACAACACCGAGCCGACCGGCGCGCCGAGGCCTTTGGACAGGCAGACCGACACCGAATCGAAATACTGGGTGATTTCCCGCGCATCAACACCCAGTTTGACCGCCGCGTTGTAAAGGCGCGCGCCGTCGAGGTGCAATTGCAGGCCGTTGTCCTGGGTGAAGCGTCGAGCGCGCGCCAGATACTCCAGCGGCAGCACTTTGCCCTGCATGGTGTTTTCCAGCGCCAGCAACCGAGTACGGGCGAAATGGAAGTCGTCAGGTTTGATCGCTGCGGCGACCTGATCCAGATCCAGCGATCCGTCCGCCTGCACTTCCAGCGGCTGCGGCTGGATCGAGCCAAGTACTGCTGCACCACCGCCCTCGTACTTGTAGGTATGCGCCTGCTGACCCACGACGTATTCGTCGCCGCGCTCGCAGTGCGCCATCAACCCGAGCAAGTTGCTCATGGTGCCGGTCGGGACGAACAACGCGGCGGCGAAGCCCAGACGTTTGGCCAACTCCGCTTCCAGGCGATTGACCGTCGGATCTTCGCCGTACACGTCATCACCGGTGTCCGCCGCGGTCATCGCGTCGAGCATGGCGGGAGTCGGTTGGGTGACGGTGTCGCTGCGAAGATCGATAACGCTCATGAACCTGGCCTCTAATCAGCAGGGGAAATCCCTTTACGAAGTGGAATTACTGCGGGCATCGCGTGGATTAATCAACCCTTGCGCAAGGAAAAGTCGTTTCGAACCGCCAGAAAATTCGATGGCAATCATCAGAAAGGCGCAATGCACAGACACACAATCTGTGTTAAAAACGCTGCGCCGCCCGAGAAAGGGCGGCAAAAACGTTCTCAGGGCGGGGTGCAATTCCCCACCGGCGGTAATTGCGCGCAATGTGCATAGCCCGCGAGCGCTTGGCGACGAACACGACTTCGGTTGATCGACGGCAAGGTCAGCAGACCCGGTGTGATCCCGGGGCCGACGGTCATAGTCCGGATGAAGAGAGAACGGGATTAACGCCAAAGGGCCGTCCGCGCAATGTTGTGCGTGTGCGCACCCTTGAATCCCTTTCGATTCATAACGCCCTGTTTTTCACACAAACAGGAGTCAGAACATGCAACCCACCGCTATCGACAGCAAAAGCAAACACCCACACGGCGAACGCGTTGCGTTCATCCAGGCCTGCTGGCACAAAGAGATCGTCGACCAGAGCCGTAAAGGCTTCGTCGCCGAAATGATTGCCTTGGGTTATCAGGAATCGGACATCGATATCTTCGAGGTCGGCGGCGCCTTTGAAATGCCTCTACACGCCAAGTTGCTGGCCAAAACCGGTCGTTATGCCGGCATCGTCGCCGCAGCCCTGGTGGTGGATGGTGGCATCTACCGTCACGAGTTTGTCGCCCAATCGGTGGTCAGCGGCTTGATGCAGGTGCAACTGGAAACTGAGGTGCCGGTGTTCTCGGTGTCCCTGACCCCGCATCACTTCCATGCTGGCGACGAGCATCAGAAGTTCTTCTTCGAGCACTTTGTGCACAAGGGTCAGGAAGCGGCGCGGACTTGCGCGGATACGCTACAGAAGGTTCGGGCGCTGCGCCGTACAGAGCCGCGCGCTGTAGCCGTCTAAGCCTCCAACGATCGTTCCCATGCTCTGCGTGGGAATGCCTCAATGGATGCTCTGCGTCCGCTTTGGGACGCGGAGCGTCCCGGGCTGCATTCCCACGCGGAGCGTGGGAACGATCATCACGTCAGGCGAGATTTTCGTCGGTGGTTGGGACGATCAGGATGCCTGCACGCAAGCCGTTCTTGACCTTCGGATTGGGGAAGATGATCCGCGCGCCCTGCTCTTCGATGATCCAGCGGGTATTGGCCAGATCTTCGGCCAGCACATAACCCATCTCCAACTCGGAAAAGTTTTCAATGTCCTGCGGCAGGTTCAAGCGGAACGCATCGCTGTGCTTGATGATTTCCCGCGCGACGCTGAATAGCTGCAAGCCGTCCAGCTGCGCTTCAGCCATCTCTGGCTCAGTGCCTTCGATGATCTGCTGCAGGCGAGTTTCCAGCAGCGAGACGTTAACCCCGTCGTTCTGCCCGAACGGCCGCGCCTTGCCCAGTTCCAGCGTAAAAGCCTCGGCGCCGAGCTTGTCGTAGGTGTAGGAGCTGAACACGATCGACGGTTTGTTCTGCAACAGCACCGCTTCCATCCCGGCAGCGCGCAAACGCGCCAGCTCAACACGCGAATGCTGGCGACCTTCCTTCCACGGATACAGCGCGAACTGCTCAATCTTCGAACCGCGAATCGCGGTGTGCAGGTCATAGTGCAGGCGTTGGCGATCCGGCAGGCTGAAGAAACTCGCCGCCAACCGCTCCAGCTCACAGGCACGCAGTGCTTCGCTGCCACTGCTTTGTTCATGACGGCCATTGAACAGCCGATTGACGTCCTGCTCGACAAAACGCTCGCCTTTGCGAATCGCTTCCGGGTTACCGAACAGGAACAGAATGCGTGCGCGCGGCTTCAGATCGCCGCGGGCGATGTCGTGCAGCAGCCGGTCAAGCAACTCGATCGGCGCTGTTTCGTTGCCGTGGATGCCCGCCGAAAGCAGCAGGTCCAGGCCATTGTCGCGTGCTTCCGGCGGCCGGACTTCCAGCGCACCTTCGCTCAACCAGCGCATGCGCACGCCTTCGACAGTCAGTTGAGTCTTCTCCGCCGGTTCGCGGCCGGCGAGCGTCAGTTCAAGCAGTTTGCCGAGGGCGAGCATAGAGCGGTTTCCTTAGTGGTCGTGGTTGCAATCCGGGCCGTGCACGTGGTCTTCGTCGTCGCCAGCGTCAGCCGGTTCCATTTCCAGTTGCAGACTTACCAGATTAGTCGCCAATGGGCGCAGCAGCAGGTTGGCGTATTCGGCATCACCTTCTTCAACGTCCACACCGATCAACAGTTGGCCACGGCCGTCCTGCTGGATCCACAGCTCTTTGCCTTGCCACATGACCGCAACGCGGGTGCAGGAAGTCTCCAGTTGCGTGCCGTCGGTGTCTTCAAGGATCAGCTGCAGGGAATCGCTCATGTTTTTACTCTCTTGGTGAGACAAGCCGCGCGCCGCGTTCAGGCGACGCGCCGGCCATCAATTGATCTGGAATGGATAAACCGCGCCCAGTTTAAGGATTTGCGTCAGTTCATCCAGTGCCGTCCGGCATTCAAGCAGCAATTGCGGATCCGCCAGATCGGTTTCGCTCAGGCGGTCGCGGTAGTGCTTTTCAACCCATGCGGTTAGCGAACCGTACAACGGTGGCGTCATGATAACCCCTGGGTTGACCGCCGCCAGTTCGGTTTCGTTAAGCGCGACGCGAAGACGCAGGCACGCCGGGCCACCGCCGTTCTGCATGCTTTGCTTGAGATCGAAGACTTTCACTTCGCGGATCAGACCGCCGGAGCTGGTCAGCTCTTGCAGGTAAGTCCAGACACGTTCGTTGGCCTGGCACTCTTGCGGCACGATCAGCAGCATCGAGCCGTCAGGACGCGACAGCAACTGGCTGTTGAACAGGTACGAGCGCACCGCGTCATCCACGGTGACCGCCGAACGCGGCACACACACGGACTGGAAGTTGCCGCTGGCTTTGGCCAGTTTGCTTTGCAGTTCGGCCAGCATCGAGTCGGTGTCGAGGAAGGCGTCCTCGTGATAGAACAGCACCTCGCCATTGCCCACGGCGATCACGTCGTTGTGGAACACGCCCTGATCGATCACGTTCGGGTTCTGTTGGGCGTAGACCACGCCTTCGTCACGCAGACCGTGCAAACGGGCAACCGCTTGCGACGCTTCGAGGGTCTGGCGCGCCGGGTATTTCTGCGGCGCCGGGAAACGGTTGTCGAAGGCACTGCGACCGAACACAAAGAACTCGACGCCTGCTTCGCCATATTCGCGGCAGAAACGCGTGTGGTTGGCTGCGCCTTCGTCACCGAATTGCGCGACCGCTGGCAACGCCGCGTGATGAGCGAAGTGTTGCTGATTGGCAAACATCGCGCCGAGCACGCGACTGGTGGTCGGGTGCTCGATGCTGCGGTGATATTTGCAGTTGAGGTTGGCGGCGGTGAAATGCACGCGACCGTCAGCAGTGTCGGCACTTGGGCTGACGGTGGCGGCGTTGGCCACCCACATGCTCGACGCCGAGCAACTGGCGACCAGCAGCGGCATGGCTTCCTTGGCTGCGCGCTCGATGACCTGAGCGTCGGTGCCACTGAAACCCAGACGGCGCAGAGCGGCCACGTCCGGACGTTCCTGCGGTGCCAGCACGCCTTGTTGAAAGCCCATTTCCATCAGCGCTTTCATCTTCGCCAGACCTTGCAGCGCCGCTTCCTTCGGGTTCGAGGATTGCTGGCTGTTGCTCTGGGAGGCAACGTTGCCGTAGGACAGACCACCGTAGTTATGGGTCGGCCCCACTAGACCGTCAAAATTGACTTCATAGGATTTCATCAGCGAGGCTCCACGAGAATCTGTTGTTATAGGCTTCAGTAACTAACTGTTCAGTGCGACCGCGGCGCGGCCTTCGCGAGCAGGCTCGCTCCCACAGGGGAATGCATTCCAATGTGGGAGCGAGCTTGCTCGCGAATGGGCATCACACCATTTTCACGCCGGGTGTCAGGGAGGCAGGCAACACCAGGCTCGGTGTTTCCAGCGACGCCACCGGGTACGCGCAATAATCCGCTGCGTAATAGGCACTGGCGCGATGGTTGCCCGAGGCACCGACGCCGCCGAACGGCGCGCTGCTCGCAGCACCGGTCAGTTGTTTGTTCCAGTTGACGATGCCTGCGCGGCTTTCCAGCCAGAACTGCTGATAACGCGCTTCGGAATCCGACAACAAACCAGCGGCCAGACCATAAGCGGTGTCATTGGCTTCAGCGATCGCCGCCTCGAAATCGACGTAGCGAATCACTTGCAGCAAGGGGCCGAACAGTTCTTCGTCCGGACGCTCGGCAACCGCCGTCACATCGACAATGCCCGGGGTGAGCAACGCGGCTTGCGCCTGTGGCTGAGTCATTTCCAGCAACGACACAGCGCCGTTGGCCAGCAGATGTTCTTGAGCGTCCATCAGCGCTTTCGCCGCGCCGAGGGAAATCACCGAGCCCATGAACGGCGCCGGTTGTTGATCGAATGCGCCGACCTCGATGGTCGCGCTGACTTCAACCAGTCGCTTGAGCAAGCTGTCGCCCCACGCGCCTTGCGGCACCAGCAGGCGGCGCGCGCAGGTGCAGCGCTGGCCGGCGGAAATGAACGCCGACTGAATAATCGTATAAACCGCTGCATCCAGATCCGCGACCTGATCGACCACCAGCGGATTATTGCCACCCATTTCCAGCGCGAGGATCTTGTCCGGGCGCCCGGCAAATTGCTGATGCAAATGATTGCCCGTACGGCTGGACCCGGTGAAGAACAGACCGTCGATGCCCGGGTTCGCCGCCAGCGCGATGCCGGTTTCGCGCGCACCTTGCAGCAGGTTCAAGACCCCTGCCGGCAGACCCGCTTCGATCCAGCACTTGACCGTCAGCTCGGCCACTTTCGGGGTCAGTTCGCTTGGCTTGAACAGCACGCTGTTACCCGCCAGCAATGCCGGAACAATGTGCCCGTTCGGCAAGTGGCCGGGAAAGTTGTAAGGGCCAAACACTGCAACCACGCCGTGCGGTTTGTGGCGCAGCACAGCAGTGGCGTCGCCCAACGGGCCGCTCTTCTCGCCGGTACGCTCGCGGTAGCTCTGCACCGAGATCGCGATCTTGTTGACCATGCTGGTCACTTCGGTCGCGGCTTCCCATAACGGCTTGCCGGTCTCTTCACCGATGGTACGAGCCAGTTCATCAGCGTGGTTTTTCAGTGCGGCGGCGAACGCTTCAAGCACGCTGATACGATCCTCAAGCGTGCGACGCGCCCAGCCCGGAAACGCCTGACGCGCAGCCTGCACAGCCGATTCAACCTGAGCAGCCGTGGCGCCCTCCCCCGACCACAGCACTTGCTGGGTCACCGGGTTCAGCGATTGAAAGGCCTCGCCCTGACCGGCCAGCCACTCACCTGCGATGTATAGCGAATTCATTATTTCGACTCCCGTGCAGCGGACAACGCCACGGCGCGCACTTGGTCGCCAGCGTTGAGTTGAAGACGTTTGGCGGTCTGCGGATCAACCACCAGCGTGCCGGCGGCCAGACGCGCCGGCGCAGCGGTGATGCGGCAGTCTTCGCGCTTGCGGTTATGGATGATGAACGGCGTGGCGTCGTCGCCCGGCGTGCCCACGGCCAGCACCAGCGCTTCACTGTCACGCACGGCGCGGATCTTGCCGGTTTCGCATTCGATGGCCGGGCCGGCGTCGAAGATGTCGACGTAACCCTGATAGCTGAAACCTTCGCCCTTGAGCATCGCCAGTGCTGGCTCGGTGTCCGGGTGAACCTGGCCGATCACGTTACGCGCGCCCTCGGACAGGAAGCAGGTGTACAGCGGGAATTTCGGCATCAGCTCGGCAATGAAGGCCTTGTTGCCGACACCGGTGAGGTAATCGGCCTGGCTGAATTCCATCTTGAAAAAGTGACGACCCAGACTTTCCCAGAACGGCGAACGGCCGGCGTCATCGGAGACACCGCGCATCTCGGCGATGATCTTGTTGCCGAACAGTTCCGGGAACTCAGCGATGAAAAGCATTCGCGCCTTGGACAGCATGCGACCGTTCAGACCGCTGCGATAATCGGCGTGCAGGAACAGCGAGCACAACTCGGAATTACCGGTCAGGTCGTTGGCCAGGAACAGCGTCGGAATCTCGCGATAGATGTTTAGCTCTTGCGAAGCGCTGACGGTCAGGCCGACACGGAAGTTGTACCAAGGCTCACGCATGCCGACGGCGCCGGCAATGGCGGAAATCCCCACCACGCGGCCGTCGTCGTCTTCGAGCACGAACAGGTAGTCCGCATCGCCACGGCCGGCTTCGCCGCGAAAGGTCTTCTCAGCCCAGCCGACCCGATGGGCCAGACGTTCTTCGTTGGCCGGCAATGTGGTCAGGCCGGTGCCGGTGCTGCGGGCCAGGTCGATCAGAGCGGCTAAATCGCTGCTGCGTACGGGACGAACAATCATGCTATCTCCTCAAACGGGCCGCCTTCGCCACCCGTGAAACTCGCTAAGGCGTTAAACCGCCACCAGGCGCACGCTGGCACCTTCACCGACGCCCAGGGCTTCGGCCGCTTCCAGATCCAGAGTCACCGGTTTGCCCGGCGCGTAATCCAGCTCCAGCAAGACCGCGCGGTAATCCTGCAACTGCGCGTTGGCCACCAGATACTGGCGCCCGGCGCCTTTCACCGGCTCGCCGATCTTCACTGGCACCACGCGGCTCTGGGCGATCGAACGGATCCCCGAAACACGTGCATGCAGGGTCGGGCCGCCGTCGAAAATGTCGATGTAGTGATCGGTCTCGAAGCCTTCGCGCATCAGGATGTCGAAGGTGATCTGCGCACGCGGGTGCACCTGGCCCATCGCCTCTTGGGCGGAATCCGGCAGCAGCGGCACGTAGATCGGGTAATGCGGCATCAGCTCGGCGAGGAACGTACGGCTTTTCAGCCCGCACAGGCGTTCGGCTTCGGCGTAGTTGAGGTCGAAGAAGTTACGACCGATGGCATCCCAGAATGGTGAGTCGCCATTCTCATCGCTGTAACCAACGATCTCGGTGACCACCGAATCAGCGAAACGCTCCGGATGGCTGGCGACGAACAGCAGACGGCCACGGGAGTTGAGTTCCGACCATGGCGAACCGACCAACTCGCGCTGCACGTAGAAACTGGTCAGCAAGCTGTTGCCGGTCAGGTCGTGGCACTGCGAGAGCACGTGGATCTTGTTGTGGATCTTCAACTCGCGGGAGGCGTGGACGAAGGTCTCGTTGCGGAAGCTGTAGAACGGTTCCGAATAGCCGGCCGAGGCGACGATGGCCGAACAGCCAACCAGTTTGCCGGTGGTCGAGTCTTCGAGGACGAAGAAATAGCTTTCCTCGCCGTTGAAGCTCACTTCGGCGGCAAACGAAGCTTCGCTCGCGGCGATCTTGTCGCTCAGACGTTCCACGTCATCCGGCAAGGAAGTGACACCAATCGGGCTGTCCGCAGCCAGACGCTGTACCTCGCCCAGATCAGCCATTTGCGCGGGGCGCATCACCAGCATGGTGTCACTCCTTTCTCTTATAAATTCACAGAAAAAAACACCGGACACTGTGGGAGCGAGCTTGCTCGCGAAAGCGGTGTATCAGTCAGCATAGATGGCGACTGAATCTCCCTCTTCGCGAGCAAGCTCGCTCCCACAATGAATCTCACCGGCATCAAAAATTGGGTTCGACACCTGAAAAATTCCAGGCGCCGAAGGGTCTATCAGGCTTGCGTCAGAGCGGCAGCGGCGCGTTCGAAGCGGTCCAGACCGGCATCGATATCGGCGTCTTCCACTACCAGGCTCGGGGCGAAGCGGATCACGTCCGGGCCGGCTTGCAGAATCATCAGGCCTTCTTTTTCAGCGGCGTTGAAGATGTCTTTGGCCTTGCCTTTCCAGGCATCGCTCAGCACGCAACCGATCAGCAGACCGAGACCACGTACTTGAGTGAACAGGCCGTACTTCTCGCCGATCTGCTCAAGGCGCGCCTTGAACTTGTCGTGCTTGGCATTCACGCCGTTCAGTACTTCAGGGGTGTTGATCACGTCGATCACCGCTTCAGCGACCGCGCACGCCAGCGGGTTGCCGCCGTACGTGGTGCCGTGAGTGCCAACGACCAGATGTTTGGCCAGCGCTTCGGTGGTCAGCATCGCCGCGATCGGGAAACCGCCGCCCAGGCTCTTGGCGCTGGTGAGGATGTCCGGGGTCACGCCGTAATGCTGGTAGGCGAACAGCTTGCCGCTGCGGCCCATGCCGGTTTGCACTTCGTCGAACACCAGCAGCGCGTTGTTCGCGTCGCACAGTTCACGGGCACCTTGCAGGTAAGCCAGTTCGGCCGGCAGTACGCCGCCCTCGCCCTGGATGGGTTCGAGCACGACCGCGCAGGTCTTGTCGGAAACGGCGGCTTTCAGCGCGGCCAGGTCGTTGTAAGGCACGTGGGTGATGCCGGTGATTTTCGGGCCGAAACCGTCGGAGTACTTCGACTGGCCACCGACGTTGACGGTGAACAGGGTACGGCCGTGGAAGCTGTTCAGCGCGGCGATAATTTCGTACTTCTCAGTGCCGAAACGGTCGAACGCAACACGACGGGCCAGCTTGAACGCGGCCTCGTTGGCCTCGGCGCCGGAGTTGCAGAAGAACACGCGTTCGGCGAATGTGGCGTCGATCAGCTTGTGCGCCAGACGCAACGCTGGCTCGTTGGTAAACACGTTGGACACGTGCCACAGCTTGTTCGCTTGCTCGGTCAGAGCACCGACCAGCGCCGGATGCGCGTGGCCCAATACGTTAACGGCAATCCCGCCGGCGAAGTCGATCAGCTCGCGGCCGGCCTGATCCCAGACGCGGGAACCGGCGCCACGCACCGGAATGAAAGCGGCAGGCGCGTAGTTGGGAACCATTACCTGGTCGAAATCGGCGCGTTGTACCGCAGCGTGCTCAACGGACATCGGAGTCTCCTGATGAGGAACACCCGCCTGAAACTGGCGAGCGATGGGGGGATTGTAAGGACAGTTTTCAGCCCGGCCTTGTCGCCAAGCGACAACTTCTTATAGCGCAAACCCCGGATTTTCCCGGGTTTACGGCAATGCGACATATAGCGTCGCAAAGGCGCAGTTTAACTGCCGCCGTCGTTTTGCGGCAGGCTGCAGAGAATACCAACTCAGCCCCGCGACAAAGATATAAATATGTACCGCACAAGAGTGGCCCGTTCCTGATTTGCTGCGCGTTCTTCCAACGCCAAGGATTGGCCCATGCACCTGACTCAGCGACACCCTGCGACGACCTCGACCGTCGCCAGCGACGCGCAGCATCACGACGATCATTACCTGCCGCTGAAAAACGCCGTGCCCGACTGGCTCGGCAACGCCACATCGACCCGCCGCCAGGCATTGCAGAACAGCCTGCCCCGCCTGTCCGCCTCACTCCAATCGGCACCCGCCGAACAGCATCAGCAGATGACGGCCCTCAACGCCGCGCACTGGACCGCACAAAGCAAGGTAGACCAGAGCCTGGAGCACCTGCAGGACGCCAGCGTCTTTGCCGAACCCTTGCTCAAAGAGGCACTGAAAAAAAACTTCGACCTGGATCTGGATGTACGCAACACCTTTGTGCGCTTGTACATCCCCGCGACTACCCCCTGGTTCTCGATCAGGACCGGCACACGCGCCTGGACCGTCTCGTTACTGGAAGCCGCGCTGCACAACTTCGAAGAAGCGGAAACCCGCGATGACGCCTTCGAAGCTGACTCGACCTTCATCACACGCCCCTCCGCCACCGGCCAGTTCACGACCCTGCCGGCCATCAAAGCGAAATTGAGTATTGCCGCCTTCACCAGGCTGTGTAGAAAGCTGGATATCGGCGCGCAGCACAAAACTCATCTCGAAGATAACCTCGGTTACACCGATCCGATGGTGGCGTCCGTACTGCGCAGCAAAATCGACGACAGTCAGAAAGCCGCGATGAAAGCCGCCCTGCAATGGGCGCGGATGAACCGCGATGTGTCGGAAAGCTATTTTCGCCTGATCGACGCCGTGCTCGACGGCATGAAAGGTCTGTATGTCAGCGGGGCGCCGGTGCTGTGCCATGACATGGGGATGCTGTGCGCGCCGCTCACCGGGATCGTCGTGTTTGCGCCTGATCTGTACGTATCGCGAGATCCTGCGCGCGTGGTGGCATACGTCCCCGATGATCCCGAGCACCCCTTCAAGGAATACGCCTCGACTTACGAGTTGATCGCCGAACTGACCCGCCAGTTACGCTCGAAAGACTACCAACAGTTTTTCAGCCGATTCGTGAACCACGAACATCGAGGGTTTTTCTTCAGCACCCTCGACAGCCGCTTGAGCCAGATCATCTGGCATCCGCCCGAGCCCGGCAGCTCGCAACCGACGTGGCGCGCCACCGAAGTCGAGCGGCCAGATCTGCAGACCACCCTCAGCGCATTCCATGACGATCTGTGGCAGCACCTCTATCAAGCGAAACTCAACAAGATATTCAATGATGCCCGAGTGGTCGCCGTACCCACCGCCGTGGTAGACCAAAAAGCGCGCTGGGCGTTCTGGGACTCGGTGAGCAACATCATCTCGACCATCGTCCAGACCGCCGCGCTGATTGTTGCGCCGTTCGTGCCGGTCCTGGGTGAAGCCATGATGGCGTACATGGCTTATCAAATGCTCGATGAAGCCTTCGAGGGCATCATCGAATGGGGGCAAAGCCGCACCACCGAAGCCTTCGGGCACCTGATGAGCACGGTAGAGTCGCTGATTCAACTGGGCATCTTCGGCGCGGGAGGCGCGATTGGCGCGGGTGAATTTCGCAAGGTTTTGCCCAAAGAAATCGTCGCCTTCATCGACCGCTTCAAGCCAGTACAACTGGCCAATGATCAGACCCGCTACTGGGATCCCGACCTGACCCGCTACCAACACACGGCACCACCCGATGCGAATTCAAAACCTAACGAACTGGGCCTGCACGCCCATCAAGGCAAACAACTGCTCCCTCTCGAGGACGCCCACTTTGCCGTGACCGAAGACGCGGTTCCCGGTCAGTACCGCATCGAACACCCGACCCGCCCCGACGCCTACCAACCGAAGGTTCGCCTCAATGGCGCCGGCGCCTGGCATACCGAACTGGAACAACCGCTGGAGTGGAACACCGACACAGCGCTGAAGCGAATCAACCCTGCAGCCGAGTCGCTCTCGCCGACTGAGCGCGAAACGCTGTTACGGGTCAGTGGCGTCAACGAAGATGCCGTGCGCAAGATGCACGCCGACCAGCAAACGCCTCCCCCGCTGCTGGCCGACAGCATCCAGCGCTTCAAGATTGATCAGCAATTGCAACGTTTGATCGATCAGCTCGATAGCGACGTAGCCGAAGAATACCGACGGGCCGATCCCGTTACCCAACTGCAACTTTTGACTCAGCACGGTCGCTGGCCGAGCAGCCAACGCCTGCGCCTGGTGGATCGACAGGGCGAGTTGATCTGGCAGTCTTCGGCGGACGACACCTTGCCGCTGACCGAACTTGATCAAAGCAGCCTGATCGGCGGCGACCTGCTCCAGACCCTATTGGCGTCCCTCGACGAGCAGCAAATCAAAGCCTTGCTCGCAGAACCGTTCGGCGGGCCGACTCTCTCTCTACAAGCACGCAGCCAAACCCTGCGCAAGCAACTCGCCCATCTCGCCCGACGTCACCGCAATTCGCTATTCGAATCGCGCTATCAGGCCCTTCAGACCCTCGACGACCCACTGGCCCAAACGCTCATCGACTACGACCCGACACTGCCGGCGAGCATCACCCGCGAACTGCTCGACACCGCCAGCGGCAGCGAACTGATGCAAATCAGCGAGGGACAAATACCGCCGCGCCAACAGGCACTCATGCAACTGGCCCGTCAGGAGGTGCGCGTTACCCGTGCTTATGAGGGGCTGGAACTGAGCGCCGTGGACAACCCCGATTCCGATTCCCTGGCGCTGCACAGCCTCAAGCTTCTGCCGGGCTGGAGCGGCGATGTGCGCATCGAAATACGCGAAGGGCATTACGAAGGAACCGTGCTGGACAGCATCGGCCGCGAAGATGCACCTGCGCACAAAGTACTGGTGCGTCGACAAGACGGTGGCTATCAACCTCACGATGATCGCGGCCAGGAACTTCAGTCGACTACGGATTTCTATTCCGGCCTGCTGTATGCGCTGCCGGACAGTGAGCGCCGGAATCTGAACCTGCAGATCGGTCAGCGCGACGCGCTGAAAGCGGCGATCCGCGAGCACTCGGTGCCACGCGACGAACTACGCACCGTGATGTTCGAGGAGCCAATAAGCCAGCCCGCTGTCGACACGCTGCGCCTGGAGGGTTTTGGCAATGAGCGACTGAACAACCCCAGACGCCTTGAAGACGCTGACTTTTTTGAAGCAGGCGAAGTCGGTGCGTTCGGCATAGAAAACCAGGACAACCTGGTCACCAGGGGCCAGTCAATCATTAGCCCCCACGAACGTGTGCAGGCGATTTATCGCGGCATGTCCAACCAAGAGGCGCAACATTTCGTCGCAGCCTTTCAGGATGATACGGCGGCGTTCAACACCGAACTGGCGAGGTGTCGCAGCGAATACAGCAGGCTCAGTGAAACCCTGCGTAACTGGGAGATCGCTGTGCCCGCCAACGACCCGGTCAGCGGTCTGCCATTGACCTACGCCCAACGCCGTGCGGCTCTGCGCAATCGTGCCGGCTTCAGAGATGCGCTTTTGCGTTGCTGGCGCAGGCAAACCCGTGGCCCCGCCGGACACATGTTACAGATTGCGCAACCGATACTCGGTGACCTGCCGACACTGGAAGCGGATTTCAGCCACGTCGTCATGCTCTCCATCAATGGCAGTGCCAACACCGGAGCGGTAGAGGCGTTTATGCAACACTTCCCGGGCATGTGGTATCTGGATGCGCAAAATCTCCATATGCCGACGCTGCCCCAGGCTTTGACGGCAATGCCGGAACTGCGTCAGTTGATCTTGCGCGACTGCGGCATCACCTACTCGCCTGCCAATCAGGCCGTGCTGGCATCATTGCCCAGACTTTCGCTGCTGGATCTTCGAGGCAACCCGCTGGGTATCGCTCCCGATGTCAGTGCGATCCCCTCGTTGCGTTACCTCAATCTAATGAAGACGAGCCTCTCCCGACTGCCCGACAACCTGCTTGATCATCCACAACTGATCTCAGGCAATTTCGAGGGCAATCAGATCACGGAAATACCGGACGCCTTTTTCAACCTCGCCAGCTCCCTCAGTGACGGTTTCGGTTTTGCCGACAACCCGTTGTCGGTCGCCACACGAGAGCAGGTGAAAACGTTCTATAACCACACGGGCAGACATTTCGGGGTACGGCCTGAGCAAGCGGATATTCTGCGCGCCACAACGCTGTTTCCTGACCTCAATGCCGACCAGGCCAGCGAGATGCTCTACCGACTTCCCGGCACACTGGCTGAAGGCCGAGCCCAGCTCGCCAGTTGGGAGGCTGAGCTCCGTGCGCTGCAAAGCGAACTGGAAGGATGGGTCGGGCAGATTCCTGCGCTTGACCCGATTTTCGCACGACCGCTGACACTCGATGAACAAGCGCTGGAGCGCAGTGCGCGGGAGGCGTTCCGGCAGAGACTGGAGCAGTTCTGGCGCTCCAGATCGGCGGCTTACAGAGAGAACGAGCTGACCGCAACGCTTGAGTTCATCGGCGATCTGCCGGCCCTGAGCGCCAATTTCGATCATGTTTCCCGGCTGACGCTGACGGGCAATAAAAACATCACTGCAGTCATCCCGTTCATTCAGCGTTTTGCGAATCTGGCGACCCTGGAATTGCACGCCTTCGAACTGGAGCCCGTTGCGCTTTCACAGATCAGAATGCCTCGCCTCAGCGCCCTGGAGCTCAACGATTGCGGAGTTGTGCTGACCCCTGAAAACCAGGCCACACTGGTTTCCCTCAACAACCTGCATACGCTGGACCTGAGCAACAATCCCCTGGGGACCTTTCCCGACCTGAACGTCTTTCCCCAACTGACCTATCTTGACCTGTCCAACTGCGGCTTCAACGTAGTGCCTGACGGGCTGGCCAACCATCCGAACCTGCGCACCGCGATTATCAGCAATAACCGCATTACTGAAATTCCCGATGCGGTTTTCGACCTGTCCGCCAATCGCAGTGATGGCTTCGACTTCTCCGACAACCCGCTGTCGATCGCCACGCGCAACAAAGTGAAAACCTACTACCGACGCACCGGACTGGACTTCGACGTGCGAGCCGAAAACACCGACATCGCCCAAATGCGCGAACTGTTCCCGTCCCTCGACGAGCAAGAGGCCAGCGATGTGATCTATGACTTGCCCGGCACCTTGGCCGATAGCCGGGCTCAGCTCGTCGCGTGGAGGGCCGAACTTGATCGGATGACTGCGGACCTGACCGCCTGGGCGCCGCAGGTTCCCAGCGTTCACCCCGTTACGGGTGAGGTCCTCACGGCCATCGAGCTGTTTGATCAGTACGCGGTGCGCTCGGAATTCGGCCAACAGGTGGAACGATTCTGGCGTCACCGGTCCATCGAGTCAGGCATGCGCGCGGATTACTTCGAGTCCGACCTGAAGTTCTTCGGCGACCTTCCCCGACTGACGACGGACTTCTCTCATGTCTCAGGTGTGAAGCTCAAAGGCAACGCCGCCATCGGCGCTCCTGGGGCGTTCATCGATCTGTTCAGCAACGCACGGGAACTGGACCTGCAGCAGTTTGCGCTGGGTGAAATACCCCAGGCCGTGACCCACCTGCCGAACCTGACGGAACTCACACTGAGAGATTGCGGGGTGACGCTCAGCCAGGCCGACCAGACCCTGCTCGCCACGCTGAGCAACCTCGAACTGCTGGACCTGAGCCACAATCCGTTGACCGCGACACCTGACCTTCAGGCCCTGCCGGCCCTGCGGGACCTCCTGCTGTCCAATAGCGGCATTACAGCCCTGCCAGATGGATTTGCCGGTCATCCCAATCTGAAAAACGCCCTGTTGAACAGCAACCGCATCAGCGATCTGCCCGAGGTTTTTTTCGGCCTCGATCTGGACCTCGCCGACGGCGTCAACCTGGCAAGCAACCCACTGTCTCTGGCCGCTCGCGAGCGCATCAAGAGCTTCTACGTCGAGCATGGACGACACTTTGACGTCATCCCCGACGTCAGCGATGTGGTCAGCGCGCAAAGGTTGTATCCGGAGATGGACATCGAAGATGCCTGTCACATGATCTACCACTTGCCCGGCACGCTGCAGGCGGGGACGGCTCAACTGCTGCGCTGGGAGGCTGAGATCAGTCGGATGATCAGCGACTTGAATACCTGGTCCGAGCGCGTGCCGATGCGCGACCCATTGACCGGCACCCCTTGGAGCGCAGTGGAACGAATGGAACAGCAATTCAGGAGGAGAGAGTTCAGTCAAAGCCTCGAAGAGTTCTGGCGCGGCAGAAATCCGGACAGGTCTGAACTCAGGCTCAACACACTTGATATCCGTGCACCTTTTGCCGGTGAAATGCCTGCACTGACTGCCGACTTCGGCCACGTCATGCACTTGTCCATCCGGGGCAACGAAGCACTGAATGCTCCGGACAGTTTCCTCGCGTGTTTCAGCGGATTGCAGGCCTTGGATATGCGCGGTTTCGCGCTAAGTCGCGTTCCCCGGGCACTGACACTCATGCCGTCCCTGGAAACACTGGTGCTGAACGGTTGCGGTGTTGTCTTCGACGCCACGGGCCAGAACACGCTGACCGCGCTGAGTCGTTTGAAAAGCTTGAGTCTGTATGGCAACCCCTTGGGCACAGTGCCTGATGTCAGCGCTATGCGAGCGCTGTCATCGCTGGACCTGACCCGAACCGGTATCACTCAGGTTCCCGTCGGCATAGGTCAATTGCCGCGACTGCGCAATACGTACCTGAGTGAAAACGCGATTGTGGAACTGCCGGAAGACATGAGTGGATTTGGTGCGAATGGTGTTGTCCTGAGGGCCAATCCGCTCTCCAGCACCTCCAGAGACCGGATAAAAACCTATTACCAGGGCAGCGATCAGAATCTGGGCGTTGCCGCCGACCAGGCAGACATTGCCCTGACGCAAGCGCTGTATCCCGACATCAGTGAGGACGACGCCAATCGTCTGGTCTATGCCCTGCCGGGGACAATGGCCGAAGGCCGTATCGAATTGCAGCGCCGCCAGAACGACCTCACCACGCTGCTGAGCGAACTCGATGTGTGGCGGAGCGAACCCCCAAGTGCCCCGATGACAGGCGGCGACCACGCAGACGAGGTGCTACGCCAGGAAAATGCCAAGCGCAGCGGGTTCAGGGACGCCCTGGAAAAACGCTTGCGTGTGGCGCCAGTAGGACTGGTGCTCTCCGACCTTGCGCTTGACCTGTCTTTCAGCGGCGAGCTGCCGAAACTGAGCGGCCGTTTCGAGCAGATCCAAGCATTGACACTGACGAGCACAGCCAATGTGCACCCACGGGTTGACCGATTACTCGAGCTCTTCCCGAAGGTCAGGACACTCGGTATTCGCAACTATCAACTCAACGTGATTCCCGAGGCCGTCTTCAGCATGAGTGATCTGGCCGATCTGCAATTGCCCGATTGCCGCCTGCAACTGACTGAATCAGACGTGAATGCATTGGCCGTCATGGAAAACCTGCAGACACTGGACTTGAGCCACAACCCGCTGGGGCGTACACCCGACCTGAGAAACCTCGAGGCCTGTCAAACGCTGCGATTGAACAACAGCGGACTGACCGACATCCCGACCGGACTTTTTGACATGTCGCATCTGACGTACGCCAACCTTTCCGACAACGCCATTACCCAACTTCCTGCGCCACTGCCTTTGGCTGCTGACGGCAGAGCGGTCGTCTATGACTTCCGTAACAATCCATTAACCCCGCAGAGTCAGCAGAGCCTGACGACTTACAACGTGGCCAATGAAATACGATTGCTGGACGAGCTAGAGAGTCAGAGCAGATTCAATCAAGTGCTCGACACCTTCACCAATGCAGATTTCCCCAGTGGAGAACAATCCTGAGCGCAGTAGTCATTATTCAGCATTGGCTGATCAATGCTTAGCCGCGCTCTGGCGGCACTGACGACAATTCGAACGGGCTGCTGCTGCGCCGCTGGTTGCGATCTTCCCGCGGCGTGGCACCGAAGAAGTTGCGATAGGCGCTGGAGAAATGCGGCCCCGAGGAGAAGCCACACGAGAGGCCGATCTGGATGATCGACTTGCTGGTCTGCATCAACATCTGCCGGGCCTTGTTCAGGCGCAGTTCGAGGTAGTACTGGCTCGGCACACGGTTGAGGTATTGCTTGAAGATCCGCTCCAGCTGACGGCGGGACACGCACACGTGCTGGGCGATTTCGTCGGTGGTCAGCGGCTCTTCGATGTTGGCTTCCATCAGCAACACCGCTTGGGTGAGCTTCGGATGGCTGGAGCCGAGACGGTTCTGCAACGGGATGCGCTGACGCTCGCCGCCTTCGCGGATGCGCTCAACGACCAGTTCTTCCGAGACGGCGCCGGCCAGTTCCGCACCGTGATCGCGGGCCAGTACCGCCAGCAACAAATCGAGCACGGACATGCCGCCACACGCGGTCAGGCGATCGCGATCCCAGTCGAACAGATGGCTGGTGGCGATGACTTTCGGGAAGCGCTCGGCGAAATCGTCCTGCCAGCGCCAGTGCACGGCGGCGCGATAACCGTCGAGCAAACCGAGTTGCGCCAACGGGTACACGCCAGCGGACAGACCGCCGATGACGGTGCCGGCACGTACCAGTTGCTTGAGCGCACTGCTGAGTGCCGGGGCCAATGTGGTCGGTGGCTCGTCAGCGAGCAGGAACAGTTTCTGGAAGTTTTCGAGCTTGCCGGTCCATGCCTCGCCGGGCAATTGCCAGGCGCCTTCGGCCGGCGGTTCGGCTTGCAGGAACGACAGTTCGTAAACCACGTCCGGGTGCACACGCTGAGCAACACGCAAGGCTTCCTCCGCCAGCGCCAGCGTCAACGCTTTAGTGCTGGGCCAAATCAGGAAACCAATTCGATGGGCAGTCATGGGCGGGCAATCCGAAACGAAGAACAGTGATGAAGGCATGGGCCAATGCTAGCCCGTAAATGAACACAAATCTTGAAACCAACCGAGATCCAGGCAGAGATCCAACTGTGGGAGCGAGCCTGCTCGCGAAAGCGGTGAATCAGTCGACACCTGTGTTGGATGTCACACCGCATTCGCGAGCAGGCTCGCTCCCACACAGATTGCAGGTCGGCCTACTGGCTGCGAAGCATGCACTATCACGGTGCACAACGGCAGCCCTGATTTACTTCAAGCTGCCCGAGAGGAATTGCTGCAGACGTTCCGATTGCGGATTAACCAGCACTTCACGCGGGTTGCCGCTCTCTTCCACCACACCTTTGTGCAGGAACACCAACTGGTTCGACACTTCACGGGCGAAGCCCATTTCGTGTGTAACCACAACCATGGTGCGACCTTCCTGAGCCAGCGCTTGCATGACTTTCAAAACGTCGCCCACCAGCTCCGGGTCGAGCGCCGAGGTTGGTTCGTCGAACAGCATCACTTCCGGTTCCATCGCCAGTGCACGGGCAATCGCCACGCGCTGCTGCTCGCCACCGGACATGTGCCCCGGGAACGCGTCTTTACGATGGGCCACTCCGACCTTGTTCAGGTAGTACTCGGCTTTTTCGCGGGCTTCGTACTTGGGTACGCCCAGTACGTGAACCGGCGCTTCCATGATGTTTTCAATGGCGGTCATGTGCGACCACAGGTTGAAATGCTGGAACACCATCGACAAGCGCGAACGCATGCGTTGCAGCTGCTTCGGATCAGCGGCTTTCAGCGCGCCGTCCTTGTTCGCCACCAGTTTCAGCTCTTCGTTGTTGAGCAGAATCTTGCCCGCGTGCGGCTGCTCGAGCAGGTTGATGCAGCGCAGGAAAGTACTTTTGCCGGAGCCACTGGAGCCGATGATGCTGATCACATCGCCGGCTGCCGCTTTCAGGGACACGCCCTTGAGCACTTCGTGACTGCCATAGCGTTTATGCAGGTCTTGGACTTCAAGTTTGTACATGCGGTCGGTTCTCACAAAAACAGTCAGTCAGTCGTTGAGCAAGCGCCCGTGACGCAGCGCTTCGCGCCCCGCCACCTTGGCCAGCCAGAAACCGGGTTGGGCATAACGCAGCCGTTCAATGGCAAACAGCACCCCGGAGGTACCAGCACATACCGTGCTGACCCGATCGGACAGAGGATCAATCACTTCAAAAATCTCGTCGCCCGCCTCGACCCATTCGCCGGGCTTGCGCAGAAAACTCACGACGCCTGGGTGCGGCGCGAACAGCAACTCGGTGCCTTCGAACGGCATGCCTTCGCACGCTTCGTGCGCCGGGTTCGGCCACTCGCCGGTGATCAGGCCTTGCTCGGCGAGGAACGCCAGAATGCCTTCAGCATACGCGCAGGCTTCGGCGCGACCGGTGTCGGCCTGCCCGCCCAATTCGATTGTCGTGGCCAGGCATGCCAGCGGAATCTGCGCATCAGGGAACTGACGCGACAGACGCAACCACGGCAATGAGCAAGCCTCGTCAAACGAGCTGCCGCCGGAATCTTCCGCGAGCAGACCCACGCGCACATTCAGGTGCGCCGCCAGCGAACGCCACTGCGGCCAGTGTTGCGGCAACGCGTACATGTGCAGCGCGGCTTCGGCATCGCAATGCAGATCGAGCACTACATCAGCGGTGCAGGCATGGCTGAGCAACACGCGCTGCATGCCTTGCAACTGGCTGCTCGCCTCCGGCAATGCCGCCAGATGATCAGCCATGGCCTGACGGATCAGACGCACATTGGCGTGCGGATCATCACCGAGGCTGTCAGCCAATGCGGCCGCAACCGGCGCGCTCAGCTCAACGAAATCACGGTTGAAATTCTTGCCGCTGCCGGCCTCGAAACGGCCTTGGTGATTGCCTTGCAGCAATTGCCCGAGACCCAACGGATTGGCGACTGGCACCAGCTCGACGACACCGTTGAGCAAGCCTTTGGCTTCGAGTTCGACAAGGCGCTTTTTCAGCTCCCAAGCGGTGCGCATGCCCGGCAATTCATCAGCATGCAGGCTGGCCTGAATGTAGGCCTTGCGCTCGCCGTGACCAAAGCGAAAGACCGAAATCTTGCGCTCGCTGCCCAGATGGCTCCACGGCAAAACGTGGTCGATGCGTTCCATATCAGTGCTTCCGCGGGGCCAGGTAGCTCAACCAGCGACGCTCGGCCAGTTTGAACAGTTTGACCAGAATGAACGTCAGGCACAGGTAGAACGCGCCAGCGGTGATGTACGCCTCGAACGGCAGATAGAACTGCGCGTTGACGGTACGCGCCGCGCCGGTGATGTCGATCAGGGTGACGATGGAGGCCAGACTGGTGGTCTGCAGCATCATGATCACTTCGTTGCTGTACTGCGGCAGTGCCCGGCGCAGAGCCGATGGCAGCAGGATGCGTTTGTACAGTTTGAAGCGCGACATGCCCATGGCCTTGGCCGCCTCGATCTCACCGTTCGGCGTGGCCTTGAGGCTGCCGGCGATGATCTCGGCGGTGTAGGCGCTGGTGTTGACCGCAAAGGCCAGGCACGCACAGAACGTTGCGCTGGACAGCCACGGCCAGAAGATACTTTCGCGGACCGCTTCGAACTGCGCCAGACCGTAGTAGATCAGGAACAGCTGCACCAGCATCGGCGTGCCACGGATCACGTAGGTGTACAGCCAGGCGGCGCCGTTGACGACCGGATTCTTCGAGACGCGCATCAGCCCCAGCGGCAGTGCCGCGAGCAGACCGAAAAACAGCGACAGCGCGAGCAGTTTGAGGGTGGTCACCAAGCCGCCGAGGTACAGCGGCATCGCCTCCCAAATGACGTTGTAGTCGAAGATCATAGATCAGCCGCCCTTACGCCTACCGAGTAGCGCTTCTCAAGGTGACGCAATGCCAGCAACGAGACGCTGGTGATCACCAGGTACATCGCCGCCACTGCGAGGAAGAAGGTGAAAGGCTCGCGGGTGGCATCTGCCGCCTGCTTGGCCTTGAACATCATGTCTTGCAGACCGACCACGGAAATCAGCGCGGTGGCCTTGGTCAGCACCAGCCAGTTGTTGGTGAAACCCGGAATCGCCAGGCGAATCATCTGCGGCACCATCACCCGGAAGAACACCTGAAAACTGCTCATACCGTACGCCATGCCTGCTTCGGCCTGACCTTTCGGAATCGCCATGAACGCGCCACGGAAGGTTTCCGACAGGTACGCACCGAAGATGAAACCGAGGGTGCCGATACCGGCGGCCAGCGGATTCAGATCGATGTAGTCGTCATAGCCGAGCATCGGTGCGACGCGGTTGAGCAAGTCCTGACCGCCGTAAAAGATCAGCAGGATCAGCACCAGATCGGGAATCCCGCGAATCACCGTGGAATACAGATCGCCCAGCCAGGCCAGCCAGCGCACTGGCGACAGGCGCAACGCGACACCGATCAGCCCGAGAACGATGGCCAGAGCCATGGACGACAAGGCGAGCTGAAGCGTCAGCCATGCGCCATCGAGGATGACAGCCCCGTAGCCTTTCAACATGATTCAGGTCCTCGAAAGTTGGGATGAAAAAATGGCGCAAACCGCAGAGATCCTGTTGCTTGCGCCATTTCGGACTTGTCGCAGAGACGTGTTACTTGCCGTAGATATCGAAGGCGAAGTACTTGTCCTGGATTGCTTTGTATTTGCCGTTTTCGCGGATGGCCGCGATGGCAGCGTTGATCTTGTCTTTCAGGGCGTCGCCCTTACGCACTGCGATGCCTACGCCGTCACCGAAGTATTTGACGTCGGTGAACGCCGGGCCCGCGAAGGCGAAACCTTTGCCGGCGTCGGTGTTCAGGAAACCGTCTTGCAGCAGGGTGGCGTCAGCTACGGTACCGTCGAGGCGACCGGCGGCCACGTCGAGGTAGATTTCGTTCTGCGAGCCGTACGGCTTGATCTCGGCACCCAGTGGCGCGAGGACTTCGCGGGCGAAACGCTCGTGGATCGAACCACGTTGTACGCCGATGTTCTTGCCCTTCAGCTCAGCCAGACCTTCGCTGACCTGAGTACCGGCCTTCATGACCAGACGTGCCGGGGTGTTGTAGTACTTGTTGGTGAAGTCGACCGACTTCTTGCGATCTTCAGTGATCGACATCGACGACAGGATCGCGTCGATCTTGCGCACTTTCAGTGCCGGGATCAGACCGTCGAACTCTTGCTCGACCCACACACACTTGACCTGCATCTGCTCGCACAGAGCGTTGCCGATGTCGTAGTCGAAACCGACGATGCTGCCATCCGGTGCTTTCGAAGCGAACGGAGGGTAAGCCGCTTCGATACCGATCTTCAGAGGTTTTTCGTCAGCGAAGGCATTCAGCGACAGCACGGACAGTGCCAGGGCGCCAAGCAGCACAAGTTTCTTCATCTTGGGACTCCATCGGTAAAGGGCAAAAACGGCAGAGTGAGCGACAGCCCAATATGCGAATGGGTGAATCGGGAAATCGGTTGCTGCATCGGTGGGAAATTTCCCATTGAAACCGTCAGAGATTTCAACGTCAGCCACGATGAGCGAGTGATCGGCATTCTAACGACAGGCCCGAAGCCGATATTTCTTCAATGCGACAACTAATTACAGATGCACAGAGAAAGCGACTTTGGCACATTGACAGCCTTGCAATTTCATGCAAGAGCGAAAGACAGTGAACCGATCTATGCTGCAAATTGCGGGCCTATTATTCGCAAACCCTTCTAATCCGGCAAGCGCAGCGTTGTGTCTTATTTTTCACTGCGGGTTTAGAGGCTCTAAAACGGGGCAATGCGTTTCCCTTTGCCCCGCTCCAGGGCGGGCGGTTACACATTCGGTTACGTGAAAAGCAACGGGTAACAGTGGGAAAGGTCTTACGGGGGAGATCGATAATTATTGGTTGGGTCGATTTGTATTCCGACAATGGACTACCCCGGAGTCTGACAAATTGCCTTCGCGAGCAAGCTCGCTCCCACAGGGTTTTGCATTTTGTCTGAAGGTACTCGGTTCAACTGTGGGAGCGAGCTTGCTCGCGAAGAGGCCAGCCCAGCCGCCACAAAACTTGCAGACACAAAAAAGCCCCGTCCGGCATACACCGGACGGGGCTTTCTTCTTTTCAGAGCGGCTACTTAAGCAACATTCATGGTCTTGTGCGTATCAATCAAATGCTGCACCACACCCGGATCCGCCAGCGTCGAGATATCCCCCAAGCCATCATATTCCGCCGTGGCAATCTTGCGCAGAATGCGGCGCATGATCTTGCCCGAACGCGTCTTCGGCAGCCCCGGTGCCCACTGGATCACGTCCGGCGAAGCAATCGGCCCGATCTCCTTGCGCACCCAGTTCTTCAACTCCAGACGCAGCTGCTCGGTCGGCTCCTCGCCATTCTTCAACGTGACATAGACATAAATGCCCTGCCCCTTGATGTCATGCGGCACACCCACCACCGCCGCCTCAGCGACTTTCGGATGCGCAACCATCGCGCTCTCGATCTCCGCCGTGCCCATACGGTGTCCGGACACGTTGAGCACGTCGTCGACACGCCCGGTGATCCAGTAGTAACCATCGGCATCACGACGTGCGCCGTCGCCGGTGAAATACATGCCACGGAACGTCTTGAAGTAGGTATCGACGAAACGATCGTGATCACCATACAGCGTGCGCGCCTGGCCCGGCCACGAATCGAGAATCACCAGATTGCCTTCAGCCTCGCCCTCAATAATGTTACCGAGGTTGTCGACCAGCGCCGGCACCACACCAAAGAACGGACGTGCCGCCGAACCCGGCTTCAGCGCGTGAGCACCCGGCAGCGGGCTCATCATGTTGCCGCCAGTTTCGGTCTGCCACCAGGTATCGACGATCGGGCAACGCGACTTGCCGACATTCTTGTAGTACCAGTCCCAGGCTTCCGGGTTAATCGGCTCGCCGACCGAACCGAGTAGACGCAGGCTGCTGCCATCCGCGCCTTCAACCGCGGCCTGACCCGAGGCCATCATTGCGCGGATCGCGGTCGGTGCGGTGTAGAGGATGTTGACCTTGTGCTTGTCGACGATCTTCGCCACCCGAGTGATGTCCGGATAGTTCGGCACGCCTTCAAACAGCAGCGTGGTCGCGCCGTTGGCCAGCGGGCCGTAGACGATGTAGCTGTGGCCGGTGACCCAGCCGACGTCGGCGGTGCACCAATAAACTTCGCCCGGACGGTAATCGAACACGCGCTCGTGGGTCATCGCCGCGTACAGCAGATAACCGCCGGTGGTGTGCTGCACGCCCTTCGGCTTGCCGGTCGATCCGGAGGTATAAAGGATGAACAGCGCTTCTTCGGCGCCCATCTCTTTCGGCGCGCAGACGGTGCCCGCCACTTTCATCAGGTCTTCGTACCAGATGTCGCGATGCTGGTTCCACTTGATGTCGCCACCGGTGCGCTTGCAGACGATGACTTTCTGGATGCTGCTGGTTTCCGGGTTGGTCAGCGCGTCGTCGACGTTGGCCTTGAGGGAAATCTTCTTGCCGGCGCGAATGCCTTCGTCAGCGGTGATCACCACTTTCGATTTGCAGTCGATGATGCGACCGGCCAGCGCTTCCGGCGAGAAACCGCCAAACACCACCGAGTGAATCGCGCCGATCCGGGTGCAGGCCAGCATGGCGACCACGGCTTCGGGAATCATCGGCATATAAATGGTCACCACGTCGCCACGGTGCACGTCCTGACCACGCAGGGCGTTGGCGAGTTTGCACACTTGTTCGTGCAGTTCGCGGTAGGTGATGTTGCGGCTTTCGGAAGGATCGTCGCCTTCCCAGATGATCGCGACTTGATCGCCACGCTCGGCCAGATGACGGTCGAGGCAGTTGTAGGAAACGTTCAGGGTGCCGTCGGCAAACCACTTGATGTCGACATGGTGATCGTCGAACGACGTCTGTTTCACCGTGGTGAAAGGCTTGATCCAGTCGAGACGCTGAGCTTGCTCGCGCCAGAAACCGTCAGGGTTGACGACCGACTGCTGGTACATGGCTTTGTAGGTCGCCTCGTCAGTCAGCGTGTTAGCCAGAACCTCGGGACGAACGGGATACAGAGAAGCCGCACTCATCTTTCCTACCTCGGTGTAATAGTTGTTTTTGTATGACCCTGTTGTAACGGGGCGGGGGCCATAGAACCATTCGACGATGGTAGTAACAAGCCCCTACAAAACATCCAGATACCCGTAACGCGGCCCTTACACCGATCCTCCAAACATACCCAATCCCCTGTGGGAGCTTGCCTGCAAGCGAATCAGACAACTCGGTCCCACTGACAAAACACCCGGTTATCAATCCCCATCTCAAGGGATTGTTACCAAATCTGCCAAAGGTGTTTATCAAAACCCGCTCTGTTTACCCCCGCCCTACCTCCCTAAAATCCACCTCGCCAACAAGGCAAACGCGATTAACAACGATACAGCCCCCACGAAGGCCGTTAATCCAGCTCTCAAGTAACAACCGCAAACGATGAAGTTACACACGCAACCCCATAAAGGTTGCGTGACCCCACTCGACCTGAAAAAGGTAAATCTGAAATGAAAGCTTTATTGGTTCTGGCCCTCAGCAGTCTATGCGCAACCGCCATGGCAGATGAGGTCCCGACTGATGTCGCACAGCAACAACCGGTAATCGAGGAATACACTTACTCCACGCACCTGGACATCGCCAATGTCGTATCGATGAGTGAAATTCCCAACGTCTGCGAAGTAGTACCGGCGAAAATGGAATACGACGACTCCAAAGGTCAGCGCCACATCCTGCGTTACAGCGTCATGGGCAACGGCTGCACCAATTGATGATTCGAGACTGCACCGAATTGGATCTCTCAGCGCTTCATTGAGGGTCGATTCCAGCCCGACTTCGGTCGGGCTCAGTTGTGTTTGAAGGCGGCAAAAATGCTTGCAAAACACTAGATGTAGTGAAAAACCGGTTTTTTTGTTCGTTTTTTGAGCAAATTCACAATGGCGAGATTTTTACGAAAAAAAATCTTCCCCCGGCAAAGCCCTGTAAACCCTCACTCTCGTCGAAAAACCACCCGCCTCGACCGCTCCATGCGCGGATTCGCCTCAGCACAGCCGTGTTTTTTTCCCTATAATGCCGCCCCATACGGGTCAGCAATATTCCCTTACAGGGAGCAAAAGCCATTCTGAAGCCCCGCAGCAGCGTTCAACGCTGATTGCGCCCATCAGAGGCTCTCGGAACCCGTCAAAATTTCTGTTTATTTGCCTGCGTGCATCGCTGCAAAAAACGACATCCAACGCGGTCTGTACGACCGTGTGAAAAACCAACCAATCAGGTTTCACACGGGCGACAGGCCCTCACGCAGGAGACGACACGTCATGCTGAGCTGGGACGAATTCGACAAAGAAGACAGTGAAGTAGCAACCGTGAAAGGCGCCAACGCCGGCCACGCTACTGAAGCCAACATGGACCGCCTCGACAACGCTGGCGGTGCCGCCGCGATCGAAGCCCGCGCCGTGACCGCCGACGACTCGGCCGCTGTCGCCCGCGCCAAGGCTGCACTGAACTCCCTCGACGTCGCCGAAGGCCTCGCCGAACTCGAAGGCGCCTCCGCCCGTGTCGCCGTTGACGAAAAGCGCATGATCAACTGCCGCGCCGACCTCAACCAACTCGTGCCATTCAAGTACGACTGGGCCTGGCAGAAATATCTGGACGGTTGCGCAAACCACTGGATGCCGCAAGAAGTCAACATGACCGCCGACATCGCCCTCTGGAAAGACCCGGAAGGCCTGACCGACGACGAGCGCCGCATCGTCATGCGCAACCTCGGCTTCTTCTCCACCGCCGACTCCCTGGTTGCCAACAACCTGGTACTGGCCGTGTACCGCCTGATCACCAACCCGGAATGCCGCCAGTACATCCTGCGCCAGGCTTTCGAAGAAGCGATCCACACCCACGCCTACCAGTACTGCATCGAATCGCTGGCCATGGATGAAGGCGAAATCTTCAACATGTACCACGAGATCCCATCGGTCGCTAAAAAAGCAGCCTGGGGCCTGAAGTACACCCGTTCGATCTCCGATCCGAAGTTCGAAACCGGCACCCCGGACACCGACAAAGAGTTGCTGCGCAACCTGATCGCCTACTACTGCGTTCTGGAAGGCATCTTCTTCTACTGCGGCTTCACCCAAATCCTCTCCATGGGCCGCCGCAACAAAATGACCGGCGTCGCCGAGCAGTTCCAATACATCCTGCGCGACGAATCCATGCACCTGAACTTCGGCATCGACGTGATCAACCAGATCAAAATCGAAAACCCACACCTGTGGGATGCTGAGATGAAGGAAGAAGCGACCCAGATGATTCTGCAGGGTACGCAGCTGGAGATCGAATACGCACGTGACACCATGCCTCGCGGGGTGTTGGGTATGAATGCGGCGATGATGGAGGATTATCTGAAGTTCATCGCTAACCGTCGTTTGTCGCAGATCGGCCTTAAAGAGGAATACCCAGGGACGACTAACCCGTTCCCTTGGATGAGCGAGATTATGGATTTGAAGAAAGAGAAGAATTTCTTTGAGACTCGCGTGATCGAGTATCAGACTGGTGGTGCTCTGAGCTGGGATTAATAGTCTAGTTGTAATTTTTTGACCATATTAAAACCCTGAATATATTCAGGGTTTTTTTTGCCCAAAAAAAATTTTTAATAATATGGCTAGAGTATTTCGATGCTTAGTTACAAATATCGTGCGATAAACAAATATTCACTAGAAACCCTCGAAAACGACACCGTGTATTTTTCTCAATACACCGATTTTAACGATCCATTCGAGCTTTCCACGCCATTCCCCAATTTAGCGAGAATGTATAGTAGGGCATCCGAGCAATTAGACATCCTGCACAAAAAAGGATTTTTTAGTGCAGCTAATTATTATGAGTTAAAAAACATATGCGAAAGAATAGTAAAAAATGGAAATCCTGAGCTAGATAAAACACACAAGACAATTAGGGAGAAAATGGCTAAAACGGGGATCTACAGCCTCAGCAAAGTCAATAATGAAATATTGATGTGGAGTCATTATGCGGATAACCACAGAGGATTCTGTATCGGTTTCGAAAACTTGCATTTAAACACCGCTCCACAGGTGAAACAGCTCCCTGTAAACTACAAGACAACATTCACCGACCTAAGCGACCCTACTATAATCATTAACTATTACGTAAATGTATTTCACAATTTCGTTCATCTCCCCGATAAAGCATGGAACGCTAAAAGAGAAAAGCTAGCGAAAACTGTAAAACACATTGATGACCAACGCGGGGGGATTTCTGTTCTTACTGACAAATATGAAAAATGGGCATACGAACAGGAAATAAGGCTCATTGACGAAAGAAACTTCGGTTTAAAACAATTTAATCCTAGGTGCATGAAATCCATAACATTTGGTTTAAGGACCAATCAACAAGAAATTAATAACATTATAGATATTTGCAAAAAAAACAAAAAAGAACACATCAAGTTCTTTAAAGCGGAAAAGCATGATGAAAAATTCGAGCTAAAAATTGTAGCGCTTGACATATAGCAACAGACCCGACAAATATAAATCGGTTTTTTTGCACGACTTTTTATTCCACCACTGCACTTGGAAAACCAAAAGGGTCGCCAACTGACAACCCTTTTATAGACGAATTACTCCTCAACCACCTCGGGACGAACAAAGTCCAATCCAACTCGAGACAAATGACTTCCAAGCCTGTGAAGTAAATGTAATGCATATTCATAGCGGACATGAGCTACCACTTTTGCCTCATGTTCGGAAAACTCTAAACTCCCTTGATTATCCGCACTCCTTGCCACCCCAAAAACATTCGAGTGCTCCAGAAATCTCCCCTGATTTTTAGCATAAAATTGCTGCCACCTTAACGTTGGTGTAATTGATTGCTCAGAACCAGGATCCGTTGAAAACGTGAATGCCACTGGTTCTTCACCTTCAATACTGAGGAACAGGTGATTTCCACGAGTTGCATTCTCTAAAGCCTTATCAGACTTTGGCATTGGAATTAACTGGGCAGCTTTAAAAGCTTTCCAATTACCCAAGTGCCCATTAATAGAACAATCTCCACGTGGCTCCAGATCACAAGCGGGAGTCAAACAAATCCAATACTCTTCCCCAACAACAAAAACATGCCCGGTAAATAAATGATAACCCTCGACAGGCTTACTACAAACAAAATTATTAACATGAAGTGCAATTTTACCAACACTCGATAAAACAACAGGATCACTGTATCGAGAAGATTCCACGCTATTATCCGTCAAGTAGCGCCCAAGCTGTTCCGCAAACTTCAACACACCCGGCTCTACTTTACCACCCAAGCTTTCCCAGTGCCTTGCGATGTTCCGCCTAACACTTGTACGAAGTTCAAACGGTTGTCGATCAAAAATATCTTTCAACCAAGCTGCTTGCAGATAAGGATTCTTTAAAACCTCCTTTTCAACAATGATACCGCGCTTGCTTATTTCACCTCGCATACGAGACAAAATCAATCTGTGAGGGGAGGGATCCCAGGCCTCTATCGCTGTAATCAAACAATTCGCGAACTCACTTGGTGCCACCACAGATTTCTTTATAACAGTGATAAACAAACTATCTACTCGAATCCAGTTAACAACTGTGCCGTCATCAACAGTATTTTCGCCTGCCTCAACCAAACCATAGTCGGATTCAGACATCTCCTTCTTAAGCAACTTAACCTTCTCACCCAGCACATACTTCAGCATGTCAAGCCGGTTAAACTTAGCTTCACACCTGTTTAAAATACTGCAAAAAAGACTAAAGTCCTCATTTATCTCAAAACCCTTAAGATTTTCACCCCCCAACGCGAAGGCCTTGATCAAGCTTAATCCATCGATACTATTAACAAGCTCTTTTACTATGTTCGGCTCAACAGCCTCCCAATCTAAAACAACACCACTTAAAAATTTATTATCGAACACGGGAAATGACTTTTCATACATCGAAAAGCAGGAAAGCGCCAAACCAATTTCTCTTACGGTATCTGCAATATCATTATTGGTGTAGACAATTACCAAATTGAAATGCTCATTACTAGAAAGCTTACGTAGCAAGCTGATTGCCCGTTCGCCGCCTTCATTATCTCCATTCAAATGGTAATCCAGCACCAACAAATCGGTGTGATCAAAATGCGTAGCACTTCGGACCTCGCCATCGATGGTTATGTTACGTCCATCATGAACATCGACTATCCAAGGGTATGGCGTGCGACTTCTACAGAAACCAATTATATCTTTAGCTCTTTCTGCGTGAGGCTTTTTCAACGCAGCCTCATTATCCGAAAGAAATTCATCAAGCGTTGGAAATTCGTCATCTACGACGACAGCGCTTCTTATAGGGACGATAAACGCCTCGTTAATCAAGTCCCGATAGCTGAAAGCCGCTGCATTCACGGCATCTTCCATTGCTTGTGAAATCATAACAGCGCCCTCAGTCATATTTAGCACCTCGAAACTTAATTACAAAATTTGCACCAGACAACAAAGACTCAGCCTTCGATGCATAATTAATAACATGCCCACTTGCTGCCAAGTTGGCGCGACACAAATAAAGTCCGACTCCTCGGCCACCGCGCACTTTCCGAGTAAAAAAAATCTGAAACAAATATCCCACATCATCCAGTTCGACGCCTGGCCCATTATCTGAAACAAAAACGCCACTTTCATTTACATCGAGCAGTATCTGTTTTTCAAATACGTTCGAACGGGATACCCAGTAAGCAGAATTATTTATCAAATTAATAAATACAGGATAAATTCGCGCTGGCTGATCGATAATAGAGAATCTTAAAAACTCTGGAGTAGCTATTAACGCAATATCTTTTGAAACCAGCCCGTCACCAAAGAACCCCTGTACGTACTCGAGTATCATTAAACCAGTTATACGGACACGAGTTTTAGGGCCAGAAAGCTTTAATGGTGAAAGAAACCTTAGTCGCTCAACCAAAGCCTCGTATCCATCACGCACTCCACAATACAAATCGGAGTTTTTCACGTCCTCTGGAAATTTTCGCAAATTGCTTGAAACCGCTTGCTCAAGCCCCTCAATTTCATGACCGATAATTTCAACAGTTATCCCGAGCTGAGCGAGGCCATGCAACCTATCTACCTCCTCTCTTAACTCCTCAGCTATAGCTTCGCTATTTTGCGCTAACGCTGCAAGATCAATACTTTCTTTCAGGCTATTGAGGGCAGACACATAAGACTCAAATAGCCCGGAATTTTCCAAGTCTTGAATGTCACGCTCCTCATCCAACTGACGGGTAGCTTCACGTAAACTTAATAAGCCAGCATCCACATCGTCGAGCAATGGAAGCATCTTTAAATGATAAGCTTTGTTTCTTTCTTCCTGAAGCACTTGCAAACGCTCCTGCTCAGAACTGAGCAGCCCCTTGCCTTCTTGTACCCACCCTCGAATTCTTCTATGTAGAAAAGCCGCATTCGCGCTTAGCTCGGAATAAACGATATCCCTTGCTGATTTTGGCTTTATTATTTCAAGTGCAATTCCCAGCCGATCTTCCATCAAGTCAAGCATCTCTTTGATACGCCTTGACTTTCCACGATAAGAATTATAGCGCTCCTCTAAACTTCCCAAATTTCTGGGTACATCTGATATCGCCATCTCCTTTAGCTTCCGCTTGGCGTCATGCAATTTACTGCGAAAGCCAACTACAACCTTTTCTTCATCCAGAACTGTATTGGCGACATCTTCAGATAAGTCATCTACTTCACTGGAAAACTCTAACTGTATCGGTTCGAGTTTTTCGAGCTTTGAATTAAAGGCTCTTCTACTTTTTAATTTTTGTTTATTTCTCGCAGCGTCCTCTTTCTGCTTTTTATAGGCTGCGATACGATCAGGAATAATGCTATCACGTAAATCTGAATCGGTTCCAAAGTGCTGCTTTGCAGTGACCCTAAGCACGTGAACAACCAAATCTCTGAAAACCTTTGCTGCCTTATTGTCAATTAATCCTTCTCGACCAGCCTTATCTCTAAGATTTGGATTTTTTTCTTTTTTCAAGGCGACACGTCCGAAGAGTCGCCTCAGTGACCAAAACTCTCGGCCAGCGTGAGACGATCGACGCTTTTCTATTTGAAAAAAATCACTACCCTCGCGACCATAAGGCATAACTCGCAAACCATTACGATAGACCATGAAACCTGCATAGCTTTCAGATTTAGATTCAAAGCTTCTATAGGCCTCCTCACTATGAGAAGTCGAGTCTAATCTCTGTTCATAAGTACCAATTCGGAGATAAAATTCACCGACCAACGTGTCCCGCCGGCTTGGCATATCAACTGCCGGAGGAATTACAATCTCCTCATCCATCCAGTTACCAAACGCTTTTACTTTCCCCTTAAACACGCCATCGCCGTCAAACTTCCCATCAAGCACATGTTCGAGTTCATATAACCAATCAAGATCAAACGGGGGGGCATCATCTATAATTACTCTTAACTGCCTGTTACCCCTAGCTGTCGCCTTGCAAGAAAACCCTTCAACCCCGTAACCTAGCTCACGCTCAGAGTCAGTCAGAAAAGGGTCTGCTAAGTTTGATAGGGTCTGAAAAAGCTGAGCTCTAGCTTGTCGCGCGGTCGCGTCTAACTCAGTTTCCGACTCAGGGCGTGGAAGTTGGGCTAATAGATCAAATTGCAGATCAGAGATCGCTAAGATAGTTCCCTGATCTTTATCACCTTTCCACAAAGGCCACTCAGAAAAATGTCGCTCTTCGTAAGTGGTACTAATGACTGTTTCCTGTATTAACGACTGAGTTGTCACTAATTTTCCGTCGGACAACTCCAGAGAGCTAAAATCAATCCAAGCCTTAGCAACTCGCCGAGAACGCTCAGTATTATCGGGGGCTAGTCCTACATTGGAAAGTAGTCGCTGATATAATTCCGGAAGCAGGGTAAACAACTCGTTCTTTTCGAAAAACTCAACAACTGGAATTTCTATATCCATTAAAAAAAGGTAAGGATTCTCAAAAAGCCGCCAGTCAATCAGAGATGCAACAAATTGATGATTCCGCCTTTTAGAGACTATAAGAAGAAGAGACCCTAGATTAGCAGATGATAAACGGCCTATTCCTTTTTGCCCCTGCTTCACTCTAACCCGTAATCCATCCCGATCCTCCACGGGAGTAATCGACTCCCCCATCTTAGATTCGGTGCCAACCACAAGCCAACGACTAGTAAACTCCTCCCTACTCATTCCATGACCGTCATCTACGATTACAGCGATTGCAGGTTCGCCATCATAAATATGTAGACCTACATTTCGAGCATAAGCATCGTATGCGTTTTTCCACAACTCTGAAATTGCGGTTGGGCAATCAGCTATCTGTTCGCGGCCTAAATGGTCAATTGTCCTAGCGCGCGTTTGAAACGCAATCGATTCAATCATCTTGTTTTATATTCCTTCACAATATACAAGAGAATCAGAAATAGCTTTCAATAATGCCTCACCAAGAAGAACTGGTACTGCATTACCTATTTGTACACCTGCTGCGATCAACCCGCCTTTAAATATAAAATCCTCAGGAAATGTTTGGAATCTAGCTGCATGCCTGAGAGTGATGCCATGAGGTTCTGTTGGGTGGACAAATCTACCCTTTGAAGGGTTAATACACGCGGTGGTCATAGTCGGACCTGGTTCGCTGGGGTCTATCCGACCATACACATCCGTGTGGCCGTCATGCTTACCGTGACAAGGCAAAATACGCCCAGAATCTTTACGACTACCACCATTTATAGGCGTTTTTTTAAAAACATCAATCAACTCTTGCGAATGATTCATGTGGCGATTATTTTCATCTACCGAAGATAATGGCTTTGAGAAAACCGTCGATGCCGGAGACCAAGGAAGTAAATCAGCATTAGCCGAACAAGCTTTTGCATCACCGTGCGTTGGCTGAGGAGGCCAAACTATATCTAACTTTATGTCCTTTCTTACACCAAGAACAAATACACGTTTTCGACGCTGGGGCACACCGTAATCCCTAGCATCAATCACAATTGGCTTATGAAGCTGGTACCCGGCTTTCTTCCCCTGCCGATAAAGCGCATCAAGAAATGGTTTGTGTCTGGGCCACAATAACCCCGGTACATTTTCCATAAGAAAGACTTTTGCCTGCAGATGTTTGACGTATTCAAAATAACGCAACAAAAGTTTATTTCGAGGGTCATCTACACCAGCATCTTTTATTCTATGAACCGAAAAACCCTGACAAGGAGGCCCACCCAACAAAATATCGCATCCTTTACCGTCAGAAAAGTGATTAGCCTTAAGAACGTCAGGGCTTAGCGAAAGCAAATTCTTTTCATAAAGAGTCGGCTTACCTAATTTTAAACTATTATGGGCATATGTTTCACAGGCTTTAGAGTTCAACTCGACGGCAGCAACTATATTAATACCGACATTATTAGCCGCAAGTGAAAAACCACCGGCCCCTGCAAATAGATCAACACCTATCAGCTCCCTATTTCTAACCGACACATTTAAACTTTTAACTACAGGAGCAGATAGACTTTCGAAAGAGCCGGTTTTAAACATAGTATGATTCATAGCTGTAAACGACTACTTAATAATAATGAGGTTTAGGAAAATCAACCAACGCCTTGACCGTCTTTTTAATGATCATTTCGCCCGCCCTCTCTCTAAAACCACATGTAGCAAAATTTTCTAAGTCTCTCACGGCAGAAGGGGCGTTTCTACTGAAATACCCACCAACGGTTTTTTTTCTACCTTTGGCGATACCGAGCAGCCCTGCACTCCCTCCGGTGGGGCTGAAAAAAGACGCCCACCCCCAAGATTTCTTGACTTGACCCATCTCGACTGGAGCAATAACCTTGCTCTCCCGGCGCCTAAGAAACGCCTCAAGTAGCGGCCTGACCGCTCCCGAAAGATGCGGCTTTTTTGTGCCTATGGATTTCTCGTGGACGCAAAACACCTCTGCTATGTCGGGAGTGGGCTAATACAAGACCCGTAAGGGGAATATGTCCGGCCTTCTACTTGGGGTTTCTTAACTCCCGGCGCCTTAGCCCTAAGAAAGCTATCAAGTAGAGGTAATGGATATGCCTAAGACTTTTCCCTTCTTATTGAAGGAAATCACCTACAGCTTCACTGCTGAAATTCCGCCTCCGCATCAGGAGGTAGATCATGTCTGATTCACACAATCCCACACTCTTCACCCGCCACAACCTCTCTCTCCACGCCCTCCTCCTCGAAAACCAGCCATGGTTCTGCGCTCGCGATATCGGTCGCTTAATGGGTGTCCATCTGAGCGAACGCATGGTCAACAAACTGGACAAGGATCAGCGTCGCGTTTTGTGGATTGAGTATTTCCGGCAACCCGAAAAACAGCTGATGCTCAGCGAATCCGGTGTGTACGCGTTATTGGTGTATCACTACGTTCCAGGGAATCGATTGTTGCGTGAGTGGCTGACTCATCAGGTGGTGCCAGCCCTGCGTGATGCGGAACACTCGGGACATTCAGAACGGCCGATGTTGAGTTTGTTGAATTGGCCGGAGATGTCTCTGAGCCTGTTGCATTGGCAGAATGAAGGATGGATTCGGTTGCGGGATATGCCCTATTTGTTGAGCGATCAAATACCGCGAAATGCTACCCCGGCGAAGCCTTGGTGGCGGAGGGTCGCTCAGGCGTTTCAGTCGTCGAAGCATTCGATGGGGTAAGCGATACGTTTGTAGGATCACATGCGAGATCCGTCGCTATTTTTTGTAAGAATTTTCGTAGACAGCAGTAATGGCCACTCAGTATCGTCCGAGGGTTTTCAACCCTCGGCGATCTTATGGACATCGAAAAAGAAAAGACTGATTGGAGCGACGAAGAGCTAGAAGCAGCGGTCGATGGTTACCTCAAGATGCTCGCGCTTGAAAGAAGTGGTCAAAGGCTGAACAAGGCGCACGAGAACCGGTTGCTGCGCGAAGGCGTGTTGAAAAATCGCAGTAGAGGTTCTATTGAGTTCCGCATGCGTAACATCTCCACCGAACTCAGTGATTTGTGTCTGCCATATATCATCGGTTACCTACCTGCCAAACATCTGGGTGCTGGAGTAGCACAGCGTGTTCGCGCTGCGATGATTGCAAAGGGTGCTTTCGATCCAGACGACTACTCACCAACGGCTGACGACCAAGCCCTAAATGCCAAGGTTTCAAGGCTGGAGCAACGTGAGCTGGTTGGTACCCCACGCGGTATCGAGAAACCGCAACGGACAGTCGGCACAACAACATCATTTTCACGCGATCCGTTGACCAAGCTCTGGGTTTTGAAAAACGCCAACGCTGTTTGCGAAGGGTGCGGGCTAGACGCCCCTTTCAAGCTTCCAAATGGTTTGCACTTTCTCGAAGTACACCATGTTCAGCACCTTGCCAATGATGGCCCAGACTGGACAACCAATGCCGTGGCCCTATGCCCGAATTGCCATCGTCGTTGTCACTATTCAAGCGACAAGGATGAGTTCACCGAGTCGCTTTATGAAAAAGTGAAACGCCTAAAACGTTATTTGATGAGCTGATTTAAGTTAGTGGCGAAGGAGCTTTCTCCTCTCGCCACATAAAATTGGCAAGCTTCAAGTTCGATCACCCATCCTGAAAACAATCAGTGCAACCCGCGCCGCCTCCCGCTATTAATACCCCTCCCCCACTCAAGGACCCGAGCCGCACCATGAAATTCGATCTCGCCTACTGCCTCAGCCTCGACGACAAGTTGTCGATCTATGATGTTCGCGATCTCAATTTCGATGAGACGGTGGCGTTCGATTCCGCGAAGGAACACTTCCAGTGCCCCAACGATGCTTGTCGTTCGGCGTTCGAGGCTTCCAACGAGTTGGGTACGTTCAACGCCAAGAACGTGAATTATGTGCGCACGCCGCACTTCAAGAATCTGCCCACTACGCAGCATGTGGCGGGTTGTCCGTATGTGAGTTTGAAGGCGTCGGCGTCTGGCATTGAGACGGCGGATGGTGAGGTGGATGACGGGCGTGAGGAACACTTCCCCTCAGAGTTGTTGCTGACCCGGCGTGAGTATGTGCGCAAGCCTGTCGCGCCAGCGGGGACGGCGGATGTGTTGCGCGATGATCCGGTTCGGGTGGCGGCGGACAGTGGTAAAGAGTCGGCGAGTCGTGAGTCTGCGCCGGACAAGACCAGTGTGTTTGCGCATCCGGTGGAGTGTTTTGTTTCGAACTTCGCGGACAAGGAGTTGCTTAAGCGGATGCCGTTGAAGGTCGGCGAGCATTCGGCGCCGTACAGTTCGTTCTTCAAGAAGATCGAGTATCTGACGGACAACAAGGGGCTGATTTACTGGGGGCGGATCAAGAAGATCGAGGACTTCCACAGTGCTAGTTTTCGTATCGATTTCGAGGATAAGGTCTGGTTCAAGAAGCCCGAGGACAGTAAGAAGAAGCCGTATCCGGTCAGCGTTTATCTGAATAAGAAGTTGATCGACAACTACCGCAAGCGCAAGGCGTTTCTGGAAGAGATCAAGCACGCGGTGGATAGCGACAAGGCGTTGTTCTGTTTCTTCTATGGGGTGACGCCGGAGTTGAAGCAGGTGCCTGGCAAGAAGAACCCCGAACAGCCTTTCGAGGTCTTCAATGCCAATATCGAGAACCTGGATCACTTCATTATTCGTGAAGCGCCGGGCCTGGAGTGACGGTTAGCCCTGGGGCAATTGCAGGTTGGCGGCGCCGGGGTGTTGTTTGACGAGTGAGTACGGCAGGATCGACCAGTCGGGGCTATCGCAGGAGCGTTGTACGCGAGCGAAGTAGGCGCCGAGGTACAAGCCCTTCTCGGTGAAGTACCAAGGTGAAGTGCCCCAGATGCTCTCATCCTGGAAGTTGCAGTCATCATCTCCCCTCCGTTTCTTCATTTCTGTGGGGTAGAGGGCGGTGAATTGCTTGATCACCCAAGGTACCAACTCTTTGCTTACATACCGATAACGCTCGTCACTTTCGGTCTCGCTCAGAGGTTTGTCGCCCAGGCTGTCGCGCTCGGCATGCAAAATCGGCGTGCCCTTACCTACCCAAAAGACATCTTCGAGTGACAATGGGTGGCCGGTTTTTACATCAATGTTGAGGGGTGAATCGCCGAAGTCGGGATGCGCGCCGCCGCAGTAATAGCTGGTTGAGATGTTCAGGCTGACCACGGCTGGCGAGATCATTTTCGGTTCTGCCTGTTGCATGAAATCGACGTTTTCGCCGCCCTGCAACTGGCAGCTGTGGTAACTGATGACTTCATTCCAGAGGCGTCCGAGCAACTGCTGGTTAACACGTTGCTGATCATCTTTCGACAATCCGGACTCCACGCTAAACAGCGAAATTTTTGTCTCAGGCTCGGTCCACCATTGCAGGTCGTAGCCCATGAAGTTTTCTTTCTTCGCTGGTTTGAGCTTGAGTCCCTGCAGGCGCAAATACTCGTAAGGCTCGCCGTATGGCAGTGCGGCAATGAAAGGTAAAGTTGCTGAGGTGGGCGCGGTAAGTCTGGCCTCGGTGAGTTTCACCGGCAGCTTTTTGCCCTGCGGACTTTGCCATTCGCCCTGCCAGCCGCTGCCGGTTTCTTCCAGCTTCAAGGTCGGCAGCGGCTTGTCGTCACCGTAGCGGTTATTGCCTTCGACGAGGTTCAACGTGCTGTCTTGTAGCGAGCCGCTGAGGGCTAGGTCACGGTGATATTTCTCGTAGAAATAACGCCCAGTCACTTCATCCGGCTGTGTGGTGTTGAGTTCAACAACAATCGCCGTCTTGCCCAATGTGCCGGTAAATACGCGCCGGCCATCTTCGGCATGGGCAGTGGAAATCAGTGTGAACAGCGCCGCGGCATATGGTGCCAGGCGCATCAGTCCCTTGAGCATGAATCAATCCTTGAAGGAGTCGGAGGTCGCGTCGGCACACAGGCGCCGACGCTGAAAAATACGCTGCGGATTATGGCCTGCGCCGCTCAACTATTCGAGTTTTCTTGCTCGTACTTTTTAAGCCAGGCTTCGTGCTCCAACGCCGCAATTTTCCGAGCCATTTGTTGGCGACGTTCCTTGGCAGCATGAAGCTGGACGTCATCAAGAAAGCAGTAATGACGCAGCCAGTGAAGCGCCATTTCCTCATCCGGAAAGTAGTAAGACTTGGCGCCCTTGCTGTTCCTCGGTGTGTCATTCATTTGCTCGTCAAATACCATCGCTGTGATGTCATCCGGTGGCAAAGACCCCGTATGGGCGACCTTGTCCTGGAACATCCATGCAATCTCATCAATGTGTTTTTGCGCGCTGCGATGACTACGCCGATAAAACCGTTGATGCTCACAAGTCTGTTTCAGCCGCGCCAACATCAACCCAGGGTTGAACCACTGCCCGAGGTCATGATGATGTGCGTTGATCACTATCCCCTTGACCCAACGATCCACAAATCGATCAACAAAGTCTTCTGTGTCAGCCTTTTTCGCATCAGCGAAAATCAGGCAATAACGGGTCTGGACGTGAATGACCAGCAACACATGCTTGCGTTGTACCGTTATCGCGTGCACCAGCCACTGCTCGTCAGCGCCGTTCGACTCATCATCTTCAATGATTGCGGACGGCGGATTAGTGTCCACCGGTGTGATCTTTTTGCCCTTGTGGACACGGCTGAAGAATTTGCTGGCGGCTTCGGTGCAGTTAAAGATCAGCATGCTCGGCCCTATGTGATTTCTACAGAAAGGAAACATATTCTTGCGAACACGCTGACTGATTCCAACCCCCTTCGGCGCACGAATCCAGCTTTATTCAGGGCAGTTGCAATGGAACGCCGCCGGGGTGTTGTTTGATCAGGTCATAGGGCAGAACGCCCCACCCGACGTATCCGCACACCGCTGCGACATGTGCGTATGAGGGAACGAAGGTGATGCCTTTTTCCCCGAAGTACCAGGACGGATATTTCCATGGTTCTTGCTCATCGTACCCGCAGTCGTTTTCGCCTTCTGCAATCACAGTCATTTCTTTTGAATAAAGCTTCAACAACTGTGCGACGAGCCAAGGTGCGAATTCTTTGGAGCGGTAGTTGAAGTATTCATCGGAGGATGCGTTAGAGGAGCTTTCAAATCCCTCCAGATAATGAAACGGCTTGCCCTGCCCCACCCACAAAACATCCTCAAGGGTCAGCAACTTCCCTGTTTGCGCATCAAAGTTGAGCGATTCATTGTTTTGATCCGGATAGGCACCGCCACAATAATATTCGGTAGAAATACGCGCACTCATCATCGAAGACGACAACCATAGCGGCTGACTGGATTGCGAATAACTCCCCGCGCAGTCGAAATGCGAAGTCACCTCGCCCCACAAGCGTGCCATTAAATATTGATTGATGCGCTCCCGCGCTTGCGGCGAATAACCCGATACCACTTCAAACAGCGAAGCCCCCGACTTCGCTTCGCTCCACCATTGCACCGTGTAGCCCATGAAGGTTTCGGTTTTGCCTTTTACAAGTTGCAGACCCTGAAGCCGTAGGTACTCGTACGGGTTGTTGTCATGCAGTTCGGTGAAATACGGCAAGGCACCGGCGGGAACATCAGGGAGCGTGGCGGGCTGTAATTCGACCTTCAGGATCTTCCCGTCCGGGTTGCTCCATTCGCCGCTCCAGCCGTTGAGTTTCGGCTGCAAGCGCAGAGTCGGGCGCGAATCGCCGTCCATCGCTGGGCCTTCGACCATCACCAGTGCGTCGTCCTCTCTACTGATGTCCAGCGCCAGGTCTTTGCGGTACTTTTTGTAGAAGTAACGCCCCTCGCTGTAGCGGGTGTCGATTTCCACAACGATTGCGGCTTTGCCTAGGGTGCCGGTGTACACCTGCTTGTTGTCGTCGGCCCATATCCGGGTTGAGAGCACTAAACCGACGAGCAGCAAAATGCCGGAGATTCGAACCAGTCCGCGATACATCTTTCATCCTTGAGTGACTGGGCATTTGCCCGGAAGAGAACGTTGCGAATTATGGCCAGAGCAACCCGGGCATGCGAGGCCCGCAGTACCTTTCAGGCTATTGCAGCTCACTCTGAAATGCCTCGATCTCCCGCTCTGCCTGTTTGCGTCGCTCCAGCGCGGCCTGAATGCCAGACTCATCGACAGCGCAATATTGGCGCAACCAGTGGGCGATCATTTCTTCATCTGGCCTGAAGTAATCCTTGCGCCCTTTGCTGTTTCTGAGTCGACTGTTCATCTGCGCATCGAACCCGATAGCCGCACGTTCGCCCTGCGGTAAACAGCCCCACTCGGCAGCGCAATCCTGGAAAAACCAGGCGATTTGCTCAATGTGCTTTTGTGCACCGCGATGGCTACGACGATAGAACCGATGTTCTGCGCAGGCTTCTTCAAAACGATCCGATAGAATTCCCGCGTCAGCCCATTGCATGAAGTCATGATTGATCGCGTCGCGTAGCAAGCCTTCGCGCCAACGTTCGATAAATCCAGCGACAAACCCTTCAGCATCGGCTTTTTTGGCATCGGCGAGGATCATGCAATAACGGGTTTGCACATGGATGACGAGCAACACGTGTTTGCGTTGCACGGTGATCGCGTGCACGAGCCACTGCTCGTTGGAGCTGCCCGGATCATCATCTTCGATCACTGCGGTCGGGGGTTTAGCGTCCACCGGAGTGATCAATTTGCCTTTATGAACACGACTGAAAAACTTACTGGCGGCTTCGGTGCAATTGAAGATCAACATCCTGGTTCTCTGGTCATTGCTGGAGGACAGCGTTGGTTATCAATTTTGATTTCTTCTGCTGCCGCCTGGCAATGGTTCATTTAAGCGAAATGCACAGCAGCACAATAATCAGCAAACCAATATAGACCCAGGCATGCACCCGATCTGGTATCCGTCCAATCCACGGCGCAGACAAGCGAATCCCGATGAGCGAGCCAACCGTCAGCACCGCAAACGCCAGCAGATCCACATACCCGACAAACCATGCGCCCAGGTCAGCCTGACTGAACCCGGCCAGCGCCATGTACGTCAGCGTCCCGGCCAATGCGACCGGCACACTCAGCGGATTGGCCATGGACGTCGCTTGCGACATGCTCAGTCCACAACGACGCAACAACGGCACGGTCATGACGCTGCCTCCTACACCGAGAAACGTCGCGATAGCGCCGATGCCTACACCGCCTGCGGAAGTTTCCGTAGCGCCAAGTCGGCGTGGGATGACCTCTGCGTTCTGAGTGAGGAAGCCGCGCCTCAGCAGGCAATCGCCAATGGTCACGCCGAGGTAGCCGATGAACGCATAGCGAATCACGTCGCCGCTGACCCACACCGCCGCTATTGCACCCACGATTGCACCCACGCCGATGAACCCACCCAACGGCCACAGGTAATCACGGATGAGATTGCCGGCGCGGCGGTGTTTGTCGGTGGCGATCAGGGCGTTGACGATCATTACGCAGGTCGAAGTGGCGACGGCGATGTGCATCGCTGACTGGCCGATCGGGTCGTCGGCGCCGTGGCTGGCGGTGAGCATGCGATACAGCAGCGGCACCACGACGAAGCCGCCGCCGAAGCCGAACAGGACGGCGGTGATGCCGGTGAGGCAACCGAAGAAAGTCAGCAGTAAATAGAACATGTCGAAGCGTCCGTGGTGGGAGAGCGGTCGACGATAGAGCGGCAGCGCTTGGCCTGCTTCAGCAAGTCAGCCAATAATGTTTGCGTTTACGCCAACCACCGGAAAACGTCTGAATGCGCAATGTTTCGATCAATCTGCTGGATGACACGCCGCGCGTGGTGGTGGCGATCGGTACGGATTATTCCCACGGTCACTTACTGCCTTTTCACACGCATCGCCGGGCGCAGTTGTTGTACGGCGCGACCGGGGTGATGCAGGTCAGCACCCACGACGGCAACTGGGTGGTGCCGCCGCAGCGGGCGGTGTGGATTCCGCCGGGGGTGGCGCATGAGGTATTGATGCTTGGGGTCAGCACTCGCAGCTTGTACATCGAACCCGGTGCGGTGGATTTGGGTGAACGTTGCCAGGTGATCAGTGTGTCGCCGTTGATGCGGCATTTGTTGATGGAAGCGGTGGAATCGCCGCTGGCCTATGACTTGGGCGGACGCGACGGCGTGTTGATCGATCTCTTGTTGCATGAACTGACGCGAAGTGCGCCGCTGCCGTTGCACATTCCGCTGCCGACTGACGGAAAACTCCTGTCTCTGTGTCAGAACTTTCTGCATCAGCCGTACGCCCATCAATCACCACAGCAGTGGGCCGATCAATTGCACATAAGCTTGCGCACCTTCAACAGGCTTTTCCATCAGCAGACCGGGCTGAGTTTCAGGCAATGGCGGCAGCAAGCTTGCGTGGTCCTGGCGCTGGCACGTTTGGCCTCAGGTGAAGCGGTGACGCGCATCGCGCTGGATTTCGGTTATGAAAGTCCGGCGGCGTTCTCGACGATGTTCCGGCGGATCCTTGGTCAGGCACCGTCCGTCTGGTTGGAGGCGGCAAATTAGGGCAAATCAAAAAATGCGTTTGATCCCGGCCGAAAACAACTGTACAAAAACACAGTACATTTTCAATCAGCACTCTTGAGCCCGGAGCACACCATGGCCTCTCTTGCGATGAACCACATCCTCGAACGCATTGCCCTTTTCCAGTTCACCCCGACGCACAGCGTCCAGGCCCGAGCGATGCTGGGCTGGAGCGTGGAACAGCTATCGCGGGAAGCTGAAGTTTCGGTTGAAGACATTCAACGGTTTGAAGCGCAGCAGGATGTCGCGGATGCCGCGCGACTGGCGTTGGCTTACCGGTTCGAGGCGCAGGGGCTGGTGTTCTTTCCCGGGTTTGCACCGGGGCGTAGTGCGAGTGTTCAGGGCGTGTCGTCGGAAGCGATGGGGCGTGGGGATTTTGCGATGGCTGAGTAAGGATAAAAACATGAGCGAGATCGAAGAAAGCACAGGCAATGTTTATCAAGATTTAGAGCTTGAGCATGCAGGCGAGATGCTGCTCAAGTCCGAGTACGCGACCAAATTGATCTCGCTCATCGAGTCCACCGACAAAAGCGAATCTGAAGCCGCACAAAGACTGGGAATACCTCTGGAGAACCTGCAGCAATTACTTCGTGGAAAATTTCGAGAAGTGTCGGTTACTACTATGGCTGATTACAGCCGTAAGATTTCAGGGCTTGTTTCTGGAGCAACCGGTTCGCCCCCTTAGGCGCGAACCGTCTTCATCTGATCAGGCGTTCTGCATCACACCCTCACTCTCCCCTTCAACCGCCAACCACCACGCCTCACCCCGTTGCGGCTGAGCGATGTTAAACGCCTCGCCCATCTGCGGCGTGGTAATGGAAATACTGCGTTCCCACGCCAGTGCCAGAATCCGGTCGAACGGTTCGTGCCAGGCGTGCATGGCCAGGTCGAAGGTGCCGTTGTGGATCGGGAAGAGCCAGCGGCCCTTTAGGTCGATGTGCGCTTGCAGGGTTTCTTCGGGCTGCATGTGCACGTGCGGCCATTCGACGTTGTAAGCGCCGGTTTCCATCAGGGTCAGGTCGAACGGGCCGTACAGTTCGCCGATGCGTTTGAAGCCGTCGAAGTAGCCGCTGTCGCCGCTGAAGAAGATCCGGGTGTCGCCGTCGATCATCACCCAGGACGCCCACAGGGAGCTGTTGCCATCGAACAGGCCACGGCCGGAAAAGTGCTGGGACGGTGTGGCGACGAAACGGATGCCGGCAATTTCGGCGCCCTGCCACCAATCGTACTGGCGGACTTTGCTGGCATCGATGCCCCATTTGATCAGCGTGTCGCCGACGCCCAGCGGGGTCAGGAACAGGTTGGTCTTGGCGGCCAGCCTGAGCACGGCCTGGTAATCGAGGTGGTCGTAATGGTTGTGCGACAGGATCACCGCTTCGATCGGTGGCAACTGGTCGATGCTGATCGGTGGTTGGTGGAAGCGTTTCGGCCCGGCCCACTGCACCGGCGATGCGCGCTCGGCGAAGACTGGGTCGGTGATAAAAAATTTGTCGCGCAGTTTCAGCAGCAGGGTCGAATGACCTAGGCGATAGACGCTGTGGTTGGGCGCCGCCAACAACGCTTCTCGAGTCAACGCCTGCACCGGGATCGGCGCTGCGGGCCGGGTGTTGCGCGGTTTGTGGAAAATCATGTTCCACATGATCCGCAGCATTTTGCGCAGGCCTTCGCGTTGCACGGGTGCGTGATTGCGAAACAGCCCCTGATTTTGCCGCGAGGCTTCAGGCGTGGATGTGTTATCCGGGATCGAAACTGGATTGGCCATGACTGAATGACTCCAGAAAAACCGCGCAATTCACGGTTTTTCCACGGTGGGACGATAAATGGCCAAAGCTGCACGCATAGGCCGAACTGTCTGGTTTTTAGACTGCGAGGATTAACGCAACATTACACTGATCGGTGTAGTTTCTAGGTTGCATCAAAGCGGATGACAAGTAAACTGCCAAGTGTAATTTCATCTTTTCTCTGCCGAAGCGTACTTATGACAGCTCCACTGCGACTCACCGACCGTAAACGCGAAGCCATTATTCAGGCGGCGATTGCCGAATTCCGGGCTAACGGTTTCGAGATCACCAGCATGGACAAAATCGCGGCCACCGCCGGTGTGTCGAAGCGTACGGTGTACAACCATTTCCCCAGCAAAGAAGAGTTGTTTGCCGAAATTCTCAACCAGTTGTGGACACGAATCAGCGCTGAGCAAGCAGTGACCTACAACCGCGAGCAGCCCTTGCGCGAACAATTACGGCAAATGCTCCAGGCCAAAGTGCAGTTGATGGCCGACGAAAACTTTCTGACCCTGGCACGGGTGGCAATTGCCGCCACCATCCACTCGCCAGAGCGCGCGCAGAATATGGTCGAGCGCATGGGCGAGCGCGAAGAAGGCCTGACCGTGTGGATTCGCGCTGCGCAGGCCGACGGTCGATTGAAACCGGTCGACCCGGAATTCGCAGCGCATCAGGTGCAAGGGTTGCTCAAGACCTTTGGCTTCTGGCCGCAGATGTCGATGGGCCGCGCCGCCCTAGATGTCGATATGCAGGCTACCGTCGCTGAATCGGCACTGGAAATGTTTCTGGCCCACTATCAGCTCTAAATCGCCCCTCTCCTGCGCGAGCCACCGATTAAATGGCTCGGAAGGACACTGATTATTCCCGTTGGAATAAATGACAATGTCCGACAATCGACCGACGAACGGTTAGCCTGAGAAAATACAGCAAAGTATTTCAGGATGAATTTCGCGCAGGGCATCATGGAAAACCAACGCGGCAAAGGCTTGTCATTCGCCAGACGTATTTACCTGCCCAGAGCCATTGGTCTGGGCGTGGGATTCTTCAGCGTCGCTGCGGCTTTATCTCCGCTGAACATGCCCGGCTGGATCTGGGCGTTGTTGATGTTCAACGGTTTTGCCTGGCCGCATCTGGCTTATCAGATCTCCACTCGCTCGGCCTTCCCCTATCAGGCTGAACGGCGCAATTTGCTGTACGACTCGCTGTGCGGCGGTTTCTGGGCGGCGTGCTTTCAGTTCAGTCCGCTGACCACCGTGACGATCCTGTCGATGATGACCATGAACAACGTCGCCGCCGGTGGCTATCGGCTGTTCGTGTTCGGCGCCCTCGCCCAACTCGCCGGCGTTTTGCTGGGCTGGATGATCTTTGGTGTCAAATTCAGTCTGACGATGACCCAAACGCAAGTTTGGGCCTGCCTGCCGATGCTCACCCTGTATCCACTGGCACTGGGCATGGTCTGTTATCGCTTGGCGATCAAACTCTCTCAACACAAACGCGCACTGAGCGCCCTCAGCCGTACCGACAGCCTCACCGGCCTAGTCAACCATGGCGCCTGGAAAGACCTGCTGCACCTGAGATTCAAACAGTGCCGCCAACACAACAGCCAAGCCACGCTGGCATTGATCGACATCGACCATTTCAAGGAGATCAACGACAGCTTCGGGCACATCGTCGGGGATGAGGTGCTGCGGCAATTGAGTAAAGAGCTCAAGCGCCTGCTGGATCAGTACGAATTGGCCGGGCGCTACGGCGGTGACGAGTTCTGCGTGATCCTGCCGACACTGCCACTGCACAAGGCCGAAGCCCTGATGGAGCAATTGCGCGAGGCATTGCAGCAGTATCGTCATCCGCACGTGCCAGAGTTGCGAGTGGGCCTGAGTATCGGTTTGGCGCGCTATCAATCCTTGTACAAGGACGCACTGGACTGGCTGGACGATGCCGACAAAGCGCTCTACACCGCTAAACATACGGGGCGCAACACCATCAGCGTAGCCTTGAGCCGTGCCGCGGCGGACAACGCTAGCGCCTAAAAAGTTATACAAAATTACAAATAATTACTTTCTTGTACAAGTTTATGAAGTTTTGTATAAGTAGCCATCTGCCAGCTAAGGAATACTGGCATTGAGCAGTCATAGCCGAATGCCGTCCGCGCATTCGGCCTGCCGGCGCGGAAATAGGGACTGAATCCTCGATCTTCCCTACTTTCAGAGTACTTCGAACATGTTCTTCAATCGCCACAAAGCCGTCGTCGACGATCTTCAGCGCACCCTCACCGAACAAGCTGGCCTGCTCGATGCGATCAATCGCTCGATGGCGGTGATCGAGTTCGACCTCGATGGCGTGGTGCTGCGTGCCAATGACAACTTTCTCAAGACCATGGGTTACAGCGCCGAACAAGCGATCGGCCAGCCGCATCGGCGCTTTTGCACAGCAGAATTCGGGCGTAGTGCTCAATACACTGATTTGTGGTCACGCCTGAAAAACGGCCAGTTTCAGTCCGGTACGTTTGAACGCGTCGACGGCAAGGGCCAGCCGATCTGGCTTGAAGCCAGTTACAACCCGATCAAGGATGCCTCGGGTCGCGTGGTGAAAGTGGTCAAGTACGCCATGGACGTGACCGCCAAGGTGCAGCAGGAAAGCGAAGCCAACGCCAAGCTGCAGGCGATTGACCGGGCAATGGCGGTCATCGAATTCAACCTCGATGGCAGTATTCTCACGGCCAATCAGAATTTTCTGACGCGCATGGGTTACACCCTCGCCGAGCTGAAAGGCAAACATCACCGTTTGTTCTGCACGCCGGCACTGGTCAACAGCAGCGCTTACGAGGATTTCTGGCGGCGCTTGAACCAGGGCGAGCTTTTCCAGGGACAGTTCGAGCGCGTAGATAAACGCGGGCAAACCGTATGGCTCGAAGCCAACTACAACCCGGTCTACGACGCTTCCGGACGCTTGTGCAAAGTGGTGAAATTCGCTTCGGATGTGACTGCCCGGGTCGAGCAACACGAGCAGGACGCACGCAGTGCCAGCGCGGCGTATCACATCTCCGTGGCAACCCGAAAAGTCGCCGAGCAAGGTACGCAGGTGATCCAGCAAGCCGCCAGTGAAATGCGTGAAATCGCCGAGGACATTGCCGAATCTTCAACGCTGATTGCACAACTTGGGGAACGATCTGAGCAGATCACCGCCATCGTCAACACGATCCGCGCGATTGCCGACCAGACCAATCTGCTGGCGCTCAATGCCGCAATTGAAGCCGCGCGCGCCGGTGAACAAGGTCGCGGATTTGCCGTGGTCGCTGACGAAGTGCGGCAATTGGCGGCTCGAACCAGCGGCTCGACGGCGGAGATCTCCAACATGATCGGTTTGATCCAGAACGAGACCCGGCAGGCCATCAAGAGCATGGAAGGTACCCGGGGCCGCGCGGCAGAAGGGGTTGAGTTGGCGAATCAGGCGGGCACGGTAATTTTGCAGATTCGTGATGGCGCCAGCGAGGCGGTGGATGCCGTGAGCATGTTTGCCAATGAGCGGGCACCGGGGTGAGGTGCGGTCACTCGTAATAGTCGGCGGAATCAAGATTGTGTCTGGGCGATAAACCGAGGCGCCGCCTTCGCGAGCAGGCTCGCTCCCACAGGACCAAGTCGACTACACGTGTTGTGTACGACCGCTAAACCTGTGGGAGCGGGCTTGCCCGCGAAGAGGCCGGCCCTGATTACGGTAGTCGCAACGCTCGCCCCAACTCATCAAACAACGTCACCACCGAACGCAACGCCCGGCAATCCGGGCGGGTCAGCAGCCATAACGCGGTGTCGTAACCGTGCAGCGGCTCGCTCAACGCCTGCATACCCTCGGTGATCAGAAAATCCGGTAATGCCGCCACACCGAGACCAGCACGAACCAGCTCCGTCACCGACAACATACTGTTGCAACGATAGCCCGGAGTGACGCCGGGCAAGTGCTGCCGACGCCAGGCGATGGTCGGGTGATCGGGTAGAAAGTCATCCGGGGCGATCCAGGTCAGCGCGGCCAGATCCGATGCATCAACATTCTGCAGATAACCCGCACTGGCGCAGACCCGGTAGGAGATCTTCGCCAGTTGCCGTCCGACCAGATGCTCCGGCGGTGTAAGCGTCAGGCGCAAGGCAATGTCGGCATCGCGGCGGCTGAGATTGGCGAAATCGTTGGAGGTGCTCAGTTCGATGGTCAATGCAGGGTAATTCGGCATGAACTGCGCCAGTGCCGGCAGCAGCAAGCCTTGCAACACAGAATCAGTGCAGGTCAGACGCACCGTGCCGCTGACCACCTCGCCGCCCTGCTCCACGCCGATCCGCGCGGCTTCGAGTGCCTGTTCGGCGCGTTCGGCTTGCTCGGCCAGTGTCTGCGCGAGGGTTGTCGGCAAGTAACCGGCGCGGCTTTTTTCGAACAGTTGCTGGCCGAGTGCAGCTTCGAGTCGGCGCACGGCACGGAACACTGTCGAAACGTCGACTTTCAACAGCTGTGAAGCCCGGGCCAGAGAGCCGCCACGCACCAAGGCCAGAATCAGGGCCAGATCGGGGTAGTCGAGCTGATAGTGCGTGGCTGCATTGATCACTTGGGGAAACGCCAATGTTGAGTGCGTGAACGCCAATCTATAGTGAGTGCCATTCATCAACAAGCGCAGGGACTTCCCATGGAAAACAGCGCCATCCGTATCGCCCTGATCGGCGACTACGATCCGCAAGTCACCGCTCACCAAGCCATTCCCGTCGCCCTCGGTCTCGTCGCCGAACACCTCGACCGCAACGTGCAATTCGAATGGTTGCCCACCGAGCAGATCCACGCCGATACGCCACTCGAGCACTTCGACGGTTTCTGGTGCGTCCCCGCCAGCCCTTACAAAAGCGAAGACGGCGCACTGCGGGCAATCCGTTTTGCCCGCGAACAGCAGCGCCCTTTCCTTGGTACCTGCGGCGGTTTTCAACATGCGGTGCTGGAATTTTCCCGCAATGTGTTGGGCTGGGCTAATGCCGAGCATGGTGAGACATCACCCGGATCTGAACGCGCGGTGCTCACGCCGCTGACCTGTTCGCTAGTGGAAGCGGTGGACAGTATTCACTTGGTGCCCGGTTCGTTGATCGCCAAGGCGTACGAAACGTCGCAAATTCGTGAAGGTTATCGCTGCCGCTTCGGTGTGAATCCGCTGTTCGAACAGGAATTGTTGAACGATGGGCTACAAGCTGTCGGTCATGATTCGTCATGGGATTTACGCGCGGTTGAACTCAAGGATCATCCGTTCTTTGTGGCGACATTGTTTCAACCGGAACGCGCGGCGCTCAAAGGGTTGATGCCGCCGCTGGTGCGCGCGTTTGTTGAAGCTTGTGCGGAGCGACACTGATGACTGCCTGCTTTGCGGTGATTTTTACCTCGACCCGAACCGAGGGTGATAACGGCTATGCCGAGGCGGCTGAGCGTATGGCCGCATTGGTCAGTGAGCAGCCGGGGTTTCTGGGTGTCGAGTCGGTTCGAGGGGCGCATGGCGTCGGGATTACGGTGTCGTATTGGGATAGCGAAGCGGCAATTCTGGCGTGGCGGCAGCATCCCGAGCATCAGGTGATTCAGGCCCGTGGGCGTTTGGAGTGGTATTCGGCGTTTCATACGCGGGTGTGCCGGGTTGAGCGTGAGTATCGGTTCGGGTCATAAAATGGCAGCGCATTGGCAGCCGCCTTCGCGAGCAAGCTCGCTCCCACAGTGGATTTGTGATCGACGCCGATCCAATGTGGGGGCGAGCTTGCTCGCGAAGAGGCCCTTAGCTTCACAGCAAAACTTCAGCCGCGCACGAGACTGCGCACCGCCTCAATCTCCGGCACTTCAACCTTGCTCATATACACCCGCAACGGCTCGGTGATGTTGATCCGCTCATCGATATGCTGATCCAGCAACAACTGAATCAACTCGCGTTTAAGCGTCATGGTCTGCGCAGTTGCCGGCGCCCAGACGAATTCATTCACGGGAATAATGCCGTCATCGGCCACGTCCATGCCGAACGAATCTTCGCTGAAGCGCACGATGTACTGGCCAATTTTACGGTTGAGGCCGACAAATCCCTTGAGATCGTCGGCGGCCTGGCAGATGAGTTGGGAGGTGATGCGCATGGTAAACCTCACGAAAGGTGATCGATGGTTTACACGCAGGGCAACTGAGCGGCGCGCCCTCTGCCGGGACGTCTGCCGAGGGCAAGCGTACTGCAAACGGCGCCACAAAAGTGCAGGAAAAATCGCTTTTAATACGTTTATGTCGGTCCTGCGATAGCACGCAATCGATTCAGTTGTTAAAAGGTACGTCTTTGAAAATGCCCTGCGAAAGGAACTCGAACATGCCCGCCACTTTCACCAAAAGCGCTCTGGTCCTGAGCCTGCTGCTCGGCCTCGGTCAGGCCCACGCCGCCAGCCACAGCGATCCCGACGCGGTCGCTGCCGCCAACGGTATCCCGCACCCGGCGGTGATCGCTCACCGTGGCGCTTCGTTCGATGCACCGGAATCCACCGCAGCGTCCTACAAACTGGCCCGCGATCTCGGCGCCGATTATCTGGAAATGGACTTGCAGCGCAGCAAGGACGGCGTGCTGTTCGCCCTGCACGACGACAACCTGCAACGCACCACCGACGTCGCCACCAAATTCCCGGAACGCAAGGACGCTTCGGCCACCGCGTTCACCATGGCCGAACTGAAAACCCTCGACGCCGGTAGCTGGTTCAACGCCAAGTACCCGGATCGCGCCCGCCCATCCTACGCCGGGCTGAAAATTCTGACCCTCGATGAAATCATCGACATCGCCCAGGCCAACCCGCAACACAAGCCCGGCCTGTACATCGAGACCAAGGAGCCACAACTGTTTCCCGGGATCGAGAAAGACCTGAAAGAGAAACTGCAGGATCGCGGCTGGCTGAGCCCGGCCGGTTCGAAACTGGCGAAAAGCGCACTGGGCGTCGGTCAGGGCAAAGGCAAAGTGATCCTGCAGACGTTCGAGAAAAACAGCCTCGAACTGCTGCAAAAAGAAATGCCGCAAGTGCCGAAAATCCTCCTGTTGTGGGTCGGCGAAGGCAGCATCGAGCCGAAATCGAAAGTGACGTTTGCCGAATCCGGCGAGAAAGACAAAAACGTTTTCTACGGTAAACAAGAACCGAAGTCCGAAGCCGAATTCAAGCAATGGGTGGATTACGCCAAGGCGCAAGGTGCGATCGGTACCGGTCCTTCGGCGAAGCTGACCAAGGGCGGCGATCAGAGCTATTCGGATCTGGTGCAACCGTGGATGAACCAGTACACCCACGATCAGGGCATGCTGGTGCACGTCTACACCGTCGATGAGCCGGTGGACTTCGAGAAAGTCATGGCCGCTGGTGTCGACGGCATCTTCACCAACCGCGCCAGCGAACTGTTGAAGTTCTATAAACGCCCGGCGGCTGGCAGCGTTGATCAGGTGTTGAAGAACAACGGTTTCTGATCTGAAATCGAGGCGCCTTCATCGCGGGCAAGCCACGCTCCCACAGGTTTTGTGCAGGTGCATGGCTTGCCCGTTTTGTTGGGGTTCGGGATTTTAAGGGTGAGTTAAGTTGCACTGGTTAACCTGAGGCCACTTAAACGAATCAACCAAGGAATGAACCGATGAAAACTTTGACTGCCCTGTTTACCGCCGCTGCCCTGACTCTTACCGCTGGCCTGGCCCAGGCTGATGTTCGCGTTGACCAGATTCCTGAACTGGTTAAGTCCGGCAAGATCAAGTCGCTGGAGTCGATGAACGCCGAAGCGCTGAAACTGCATCCGGGTGCGACTATTACTGACACGGATCTGGATAACCACTTCAACGGTTATGAGTATGAAGTTGAGCTGAAGACGGCTGATGGTAAAGAGTTCGATGTGGACTTTGATGCGACCACTGGCAAGGTGTTGAGCAACAAGCAAGACACTTGATTGAACGCACCACCGAAAGCCGCACGATTGAGAGATCGTGCGGCTTTTTTGTGTTCGGCTTTTTTAATTGGTTGTTAGTGAGATTTTTTCCCCCTCACCCCAGCCCTCTCCCCCCAAGGGGCGAGGGGGAAAGGGAGCCGATCGGGGGCTTTTTCAAGACCTGAGTGCGCCTCGATATTTCAGGTCGGCGTAACTCGAATAGTCACCACGGTCAGTCCCCTCTCCCTTTGGGAGAGGGTTAGGGTGAGGGGAAGGGCATCACGCGGAGGTGCTGACCAGCGAACCCGAGGTGCTCGAGTCGGAGTCCTGCAACGCCTGCAACAGCGAGGCTGTTGCGGTGGACAGGGACGCCGAGGTGGCGGTGATCTGCGCTTGGGCGGCAGCCACCTCAGCGACCTTCGCATCCGAACTTTCCTGCTTGGCCTGCGCCGCTTGCAACGCCTGCTGCTCTTCCTGCAATTGCTTCTGCAACTCGGCAATCTGCTTGCGCAGCTCTTTCACCGAATCCGATTCTTCGCTGCTGCTGGAACTGCTGTCGCCCGCCGGAGCGGCCCCACCACCGGCGGCAACTTTACCGGTATCGGCCGTCGCGCCCGTACTGGCGGTTGCGGTAGTAGACGTGTCGTCACCGACGTCGGTGATCGCGGTTTTGCTGGAAGGTGTGCTGACAGTCTGATTGATCGAAACAGAAGTGATGCTGACCATGGAAAGGCTCCAATGCCGGTGATAGATAACCGGTCATCGACCACGGCCGCCGCAATTTGAGATCGACTGTGTACCGACTCGGTATCCAAACCGGTACACACGCGAGCAACTCGCAAATGACGTCATCCGGCGTTCACCAAATCGTCATATTCACTCGCGATGATGCGGCTCAGGTGAATCTGTAAAAACCACGCCAGACGCCCTCCTCGCAGCGAGCCTTCATGAACCACAGCCTCGACATCAGCCATCGCGATCCCGATCTGTTTGGCCTGCTCTATGGCTATCGCTTCCTGCCCGGCGAACGCGGTCGCGAAGTTGATTCGGCCACGGCATTGCGCTGTTTGCAGGACGACAACGACACGGGTGAATTCCTTTGGCTGCACCTCAATCTGGCCCACGCGGCGTGCGAGCGCTGGATGAAAAGTCATCTGCAATTGCCCGAAGAGTTTTTCGAGGCGCTGCACGAAGGCTCGCGTTCGACACGTATCGAGCATGTCGACTCGGCGTTGCTGGCGGTGGTCAACGATGTGGTGTTCAACCTCAGCAGCATGGTCTCCTCGGACGTGTCGACGCTCTGGGTTTGTGTGCGCAGCAAACTGATCGTCAGCGCGCGTCTGCAACCGTTGCACTCGGTGGACAAATTGCGCTCGTCGGTGAAGGCCGGCGAGCGCTTTCGTTCGCCCTCGGAATTGCTGGTGCACCTGCTCCGTGATCAAGGCGAAGTGCTGACGCAGATCGTGCGCAAGACCAGCATGAGCGTCGATCAGGTCGAGGACGAATTGCTTTCCTCGCGACTGTCGACCAACCGCGCCGAACTGGGTGCCAACCGGCGCGTGCTGGTGCGTTTGCAACGGTTGCTGGCGCTGGAGCCGGGTTCGCTGCTGCGTCTGCTCAATCGGCCGCCGCCCTGGTTGCAGAAGGAGGACGTCAAGGAGCTGCGCAAATCCACCGAGGAGTTTGCGCTGATCATCAACGACCTCACCGCGCTCGGCGAGCGGATCAAACTGTTGCAGGAAGAGATCGCCGCCAACCTCAACGAACAGAGCAACCGCACGCTGTTTACTCTGACGGTGGTGACTGTGCTGGCGCTGCCGATCAACATCATTGCCGGGTTTTTCGGGATGAATGTGGGCGGGGTGCCGTTGTCGCAGGACCCCGAAGGGTTCTGGATTTTGGTCGCGCTGGTGGCGACGTTTACCGTGATTGCCGGGCGTTGGGCGTTTCGTAAACGCGGAGACTACTGACCGTGGAATGTACTACCACCGCAGATCCCTGTGGGAGCGAGCTTGCTCGCGAAGACGGAATGTCAGGCACCATCATTGTCGGATGACACACCGCTTTCGCGAGCAAGCTCGCTCCCACAGGGATCTTCTTCAGTCTTCGGATCAGCGGTGGGGCTAAAACCGCAAACACTGACCTGACGCAGTCTCTCTGTAACATTCTGCAACGATCATGGACGACACTCCTTCCCTCGCTCAGGATTGTCCGCTCATGGCTACTCCCTCCCTGACCGCCAGCCCCGCGTCCGCCGCCAGCGGCAGGCCGGCCCTCGACAAGAAAACCAGCCCGTTTACCTACGTGATTTTTTTCGCCGTGCTGGCGATGGGTATGTTGTTCACCGCCTACAGCCTGATGCACGACATGCACGAACTCGGCACGGTGGTCACCACCTGGACGCCGTTCCTGTTGCTCGGCGTGGCGCTGCTGATTGCCCTGGGTTTTGAGTTCGTCAACGGTTTTCACGACACCGCCAATGCCGTCGCGACGGTGATTTACACCCACTCGCTGCCGCCGAATGTCGCTGTGGTCTGGTCGGGCTTCTTCAACTTCCTCGGTGTGTTGCTCTCGAGCGGCGCGGTGGCGTTCGGCATCATCGCTTTGCTGCCGGTGGAGCTGATTCTGCAGGTCGGTTCTTCTGCCGGTTTCGCGATGATCTTCGCTCTGTTGATCGCCGCGATCCTGTGGAACCTCGGCACCTGGTGGCTGGGTTTGCCGGCGTCGTCTTCGCACACGCTGATCGGCTCGATCATCGGCGTCGGTGTGGCCAATGCCTTGATGCATGGCCGCGACGGCACCAGCGGTGTTGATTGGGCACAGGCGACCAAGATTGGTTACGCGTTGCTGCTGTCGCCATTGGTGGGCTTCGGCTGCGCCGCGCTGTTGCTGCTGGCACTGCGCGCGTTCGTGAAGAACCGTTCGCTGTACAAGGCACCGGAAGGCAACGCGCCGCCACCGTGGTGGATTCGCGGTTTGCTGATCGCCACCTGCACCGGCGTGTCCTTCGCCCACGGTTCCAATGACGGCCAGAAAGGCATGGGCCTGATCATGTTGATTCTGGTCGGCACGCTGCCGATGGCCTACGCCTTGAACCGCACCATGCCGGAAGAACAATCGCTGCAGTTCGCCGCTGTGGCGCAAGTCACCCAGCAAGCGCTGGTGAAAAGTGCACCGCTGCCGACACCGGCCGATCCACGTGCAGTCCTCTCCGATTACGTGCGCAGCAAGGAAGCCACGCCGCAACTGATCCCGGCCCTCGCCGCCCTCACCGGGCACATCGGCGAAGAGGTCAAAGGCTACGGCTCGCTGGCGAAAGTCCCGGCCGAAGCCATGGGCAACGTGCGTAACGACATGTACCTGGCCAGCGAAAGCATTCGCCTGATGGACAAGAACAAGGTCGGCAATTTCGACGCCGATACCAGCAGCAAACTGCAACTGTTCAAGCAACAGATCGATAACGCCACGCGGTTTATTCCGCTGTGGGTGAAGATCGCCGTGGCCATCGCCCTCGGCCTGGGCACCATGGTCGGCTGGAAGCGGATTGTAGTGACGGTCGGCGAGAAGATTGGCAAGACGCATCTGACGTATGCCCAGGGCGCCTCGGCGGAAACCGTGGCGATGCTGACCATTGGCGCGGCGGACATGTTTGGTTTGCCGGTGTCGACCACGCATGTGTTGTCCTCGGGCGTGGCCGGGACCATGGTCGCCAATGGTGGCGGGTTGCAGATGAAGACCATCCGCAATCTGTTGATGGCGTGGGTGCTGACACTGCCGGCGGCGATCCTGCTGTCGGGCAGTCTTTACTGGCTGTTCACCCAGATCTTCTAATCAGCAGAAATCTCCTTGTGGGAGCGAGCTTGCTCGCGAAAGCGGTGGATCAGTCAACTCTGAATTGACTGACACTCAGTCTTCGCGAGCAAGCTCGCTCCCACAGTTCGATGTGTGGTGTCAGTTAGAGCGCGGAGCGAATCAGATCGCCAAGCCAATCCATGAATACCCGCACCCGCAACGGCAAATGCCGCTGTCGCGCATACAGCAATGAAATCCCCATCGCCGGCGCCGTGAATTGCGGCAGCACCGTCAGCAGTTCGCCGTTTTCCAGATGCGGTTGCATGCCGGTGCGCGGCACCTGCGTCAAACCAAATCCGCCCAGGCACGCCGACTCATAAGCATCAGTGCTGTTGACCGTAATGCTGCCAGCCATCGGCAAGCGCTTAACCTGCCCGCCCTCCTCGTACACAAACCCTTCCGAGCGCGAACCGAGCACGCCGACGTAATGCACCAGTCGATGCTGCGCGAGATCTTCCAGCGACTGCGGCACACCGTAGCGTTCGAGGTACGCTGGGCTGGCGCAATTGATCATGGGGAAGTCACCGAGGTGCCGGGCGACCACCGATTGATCCGGCTGCGCGCCAATGCGCACCACGCAATCGAAGCCCTCGCTGAGCAGATCGACGCGGCGATCAGTGCTGCTGATTTCCAGCTCCAGATTCGGATGACGCTCCATGAACTGCGGCAAGCGCGGCATGATCAGGCGCCGCGCGAGAATGTTCGGCATATCGACACGAATGCGCCCGGTCAGCGACGCCTCGTCCTGTCGGAACAAGCCTTCGATCTCGTCCATGTGCGAGAGCAGATCCTTGCTGCGTTCGTACAGCACCAGACCGTCCTGAGTCGCCTGTACTTTGCGCGTGGTGCGTTGCAGCAGGCGTGTGCCGAGCAGGGCTTCGAGCGCTTGCACATGCTCGGAGACGGTCGATCGCGGTAAGCCCAAGCTCTCGCCAGCGAGGGTGAAACTCGACAGTTCGCTGACACGGACAAAGGTGCGCAGCAGTTCCAGTTTGTTCATGGGCCACCTGTTGATTGTTCGGCTCAAGCGATCAGTGATTCCGGTTTCAGTCTGTTTATCACCACAGGGCGGATAAATAAACTTTGATCCATCACCTGATCACTCACGGCAATCGAGGAAAAACCATGAACCGCAAAATCGCATTGATCACCGGCGCCAGTCGTGGCTTGGGTAAAAATGCCGCCCTGCACCTCGCCGCGCAAGGCATCGACATCATTGGCACCTACAACAGCCGCGCCGATGAAGCCCAGGCACTGGTTGCCGAAGTGCAGGCTCTCGGCGGCAAAGCCGGGATGCTGCAACTGGACGTTGGCCGTAGCGAAAGTTTTGCCGGTTTCGCTGCGCAGGTAGAGCAAGCATTAGAGGAAACCTTCAAACGTCAGCGTTTTGATTTCCTGATCAACAACGCCGGGATTGGCGTGCTCGCGCTGTTCACTGACACCACGCCGGAGCAGTTCGATCTGCTGATGAATATTCAATTGAAAGGACCGTTTTTCCTGACTCAGCAACTGTTACCGCTGATCAACGATGGCGGGCGAATCATCAACATCTCCAGCGGCTTGACCCGCTTCAGCTTGCCGGGTTACGGCGCATACGCGGCGATGAAGGGTGCTATGGAAGTGTTGACCCGCTATCAGGCCAAAGAGCTGGGCGCGCGGCAAATCGGGGTGAATATTCTGGCGCCAGGCGCCATTGAAACCGACTTTGGCGGCGGCACCGTTCGCGACAACGCGGCGGTCAATGCGATGGTCGCCGACAACACCGCGCTGGGTCGTGCCGGTCAGCCGGATGATATTGGCGGAGCGCTGGCGTTGTTGCTGTCGCCTGGCGCGCAGTGGATCAATGGTCAGCGGGTCGAGGCATCCGGCGGGATGTTTCTGTAGATATCGGGGAGAAAAAATCGCAGCCTTTCGGGCTGCGATTTTTTTGTTTAACCCTGACACGCATTACGCATCATCACGCGCTCACGCACCACGTCATAACCCCAGTGGTAAACGTAGGTGTATGGCAGGAAAAACAGCAACACGCCGATGTCGAGCAAAAACGCCTGCCACAGGCTGACCGACAGCCACCAGGCAATCAGCGGCACGCCCATCACGATCAGGCCACCTTCGAACAGCAACGCGTGTACCACCCGTACCCAGGCGTTGTGTGCAACATTCATTCGCGCCAGCAGGCGGTCGAAGAAGCGGTTGAACACCACGTTCCAACCCAGCGCCAGCATGGCGATCAGGACTGTCACCGCGCCCATTTCAAGCATCGGTTTTTGCATGATCCACGCCAGCAACGGGGTGCAGATCAGAATCGCCAGCAGTTCGAAACCGATGGCCTGGAAAATACGTTCAGTGATGGATTTGTGGGCAGTCATGGCCTGAGTCCTTGAATGAAGATGGTTGCCATGATCTATGCTCGCATCGATACTTCATAACCAGTAACCATCGATCAAGGCGATAGTTGATGATCTCGCAAGAAGTGCTGCTGGCGTTTGTCCAGGCTGCCACGCAAGGTTCGTTTTCGGCGGCGGCGCGCAAACTCGGGCGCAGTCAGTCGACCATCAGCGCGGCGGTGGCCAGCCTGGAGATAGATCTGGATCTGCAGCTGTTTGATCGCAGCAGCCGCAAACCGACGCTGACCCCGGCCGGGCATGTGATGCTGCAACGCGCCGAGGCGATTCTGGCGGCCAGCAGTCGTCTGGAAATGACCGCGCGGCAGTTGTCCCAAGGCGTCGAGCCGAAGCTGACCGTGGCGATTTCCGACACCTATCAGTCGTACCGTTTTGAAGCGGCGTTGGTCGGGTTTGAGCAGCGTTATCCGGATCTGGAGCTGGAATGTCTGATCGCCGAATGCGATGACCTGGTCGAACTGGTGCAGCGCGGTCGCGCGCATCTGGCGTTCGCCGAAATGCAAGAGAGCTACCCACCGGATCTGGTGACGTCGACGGTGGCCGAGCGCACCGAAATCGCCTTGTTCGTCAATCGCGACCATGCGCTGGCCAAGCTTGATCACATTGATCAGCAGATCCTCGAGCAGCATCGCGAATTGCGTCTGGCGACCATCGTCAATCCGTATGACAGCCGTGGCAAAGGTCGGGTGTGGTCGGCGCCGAGTTATCTGATGCTGCTGGAAATGGCCGAAAAAGGCTTTGGCTGGGCGCCGTTGCCGCGTTGGCTGGCGCAGCGTTATGGCAATGATTTGCTGGTGGAATTGAAGGTGCGCGGCTGGCCTAAGCCTGTGTTTGTCGATGCTTTGTGGTCGCGGCTGTATCCGCCGGGGCCGGCGGGGAGTTGGTTGTTGAGCAAGATGCTGGAATAGCGGCGCTGCTGATCGCTGGCAAGCCTGAAGTCAAAAGCCCCTCACCCCAGCCCTCTCCCGGAGGGAGAGGGAGCCGACCGAGGTGTCTTGCGTCAGACATCGACCTGAAAGACCGAGTCGATTATGGATTCATTGGATATGAGCTCAAAAGCCCCTCACCCCAGCCCTCTCCCGGTGGGAGAGGGAGCCGACCGCAGTGTCTTGCGTCGTACATCGACCTGAAAGACCGAGTCGATTATGGATTGATTGGATATGCGCTTAAAAGTCCCTCACCCCAGCCCTCTCCCGGAGGGAGAGGGAGCCGGCCGAGGTGTCTTGCGTCAGACATCGACCTGAAAGACCGAGTCGATTATGGATTGATTGCTGCGGTATATAGGGTCGTGAAATTTGGTTCGATCATGGATTCACCGCTGAGCGTTCAGGTCGGCGTACTTCTACAGCATCCCCCAATCAGTTCCCTCTCCCTCTGGGAGAGGGAGCCGACCGCAGTGTCTTGCGTAGTACATCGACCTGAAAGACCGAGTCGATTATGGATTGATTGGATATGCGCTTAAAAGTCCCTCACCCCAGCCCTCTCCCGGAGGGAGAGGGAGCCGACCGAGGTGTCTTGCGTCAGACATCGACCTGAGAGACCGAGTCGATTATGGATTGATTGCTGCGGTATATAGGGTCGTGAAATTTGGTTCGATCATGGATTCACCGCTGAGCGTTCAGGTCGGCGTACTTCTACAGCATCCCCCAATCAGTTCCCTCTCCCTCTGGGAGAGGGCTAGGGTGAGGGCAATTCCAGCGCCGAAAGCCGCCCTTCAATAAACCGCCGCTCCGGCTCCTGCCGCGTCAATTCCAATGCTCGAAGGTACGCCGACCGCGCCTCCTCCACCCGACCCAACTGCCGACAAAACTCCGCCCGCGCCGAATGCGCCAAGTGGTAATCCTGCAATTCGCCGCGATCAAGAATCCCTTCAATCAGATTCAACCCGGCCAACACCCCATCACGCTTGGCCACCGCCACCGCCCGGTTCAACTCGATCACCGGCGAAGGCACCGCGCGCAACAGCACGTCATACAAACCAACGATCTGCTCCCAATCGGTTTCTACTGCTGACGGCGCCTCCGCATGCACTGCGGCAATCGCAGCCTGCAAACAATAAGGCCCAAACCGCCGCGTAGTCAGCGCACGCTCGACCAGTGCACAACCCTCAGTGATCAACTCGCTGTCCCACAATGATCGATCCTGATCGTCGAGCAAGATCAATTCGCCGTCCGGCGAGGTGCGCGCCGAGCGTCGCGATTCGTGCAGCAGCATCATCGCCAACAGCCCCATCACTTCCGGTTCCGGCAGCAATTCCATCAACAGTCGCCCCAGCCTGATCGCCTCTCGCGTCAGATCTTCACGGGTCAACTCAGCCCCGACCGACGCCGAATAGCCTTCGTTGAACACCAGATAAATCACCCGCAACACACTGTCGAGGCGCTCGGGCAATTCGCTCAGGCTCGGTACTTGATAAGGGATTTTCGCATCCCGGATCTTGGCTTTCGCCCGCACGATGCGCTGGGCAATCGCCGCTGGCGCGCAGAGAAAGGCGCGGGCGATTTCCTCGGTGGTCAGGTCGCAGACTTCACGCAAGGTCAGCGGCACTTGCGCATCCGCCGCCAGTGCCGGGTGACAGCAGGTGAAGATCAGCCGCAGGCGATCGTCTTCCACGTCTTCGCCACTCCAGTCGGCCTGTTCGAGTTCTTCCAGTTGCGCCAGCAGCAACGGCTGCGAGGCCTTGAACCGCGCACGGCGGCGCAATACATCAATCGCCTTGAAACGCCCGGTCGACACCAACCAAGTGCGCGGATTGTCCGGCACGCCGTCGCGTTGCCAGCGCTCGACCGCGACGAAGAACGCCTCGTGCAAGGCTTCTTCGGCGAGGTCGAAATCACCGAGCAGACGAATCAGCGTCGCCAGAATCCGCCGCGAGTCTTCGCGATAGACCTGCTCGACCCGCGCGCGGACTTCAGACATTCAACTGCCGCACCGGGCGCACTTCGACGCTGCCGACCCGCGCCGCCGGAATGTTGCCGGCGACCTGAAGCGCTTCGTTGAGGTCCTTGGCGTCGATCAGGTAGAACCCGGCCAATTGCTCCTTGGTTTCAGCGAACGGGCCATCGGTGATCGACAGTTTGCCGTTGCGCATCCTGACGGTGGTGGCGGTCTGCACCGACTCCAACGCCTCGGCCGCGACCATTCGCCCGCTGCCCTGAATCGACTCGGCGTAAGCCCAGCACTCGGCGTCTTCCGGGCTGTCGGGCGATGAATGGAGCAGGCGTTCATCGCTGTAGACCAGGCATAAATACTTCATGGCGTTCTCCTGAATCGGACGGATCAACTATGGCTGAAGATCAGGGAGTCACATCGAACAGGGTCGCGCCGCTCATCGGATCGAACGGCGCCGACCAGTGCTCATGGGCGATTTTCCATGCCCCGCCGACCTGCCGATAGCAGGCGGTGACGCGCATCCAGCAGCTCTGGGTTTCGCCTTTGTCGTTGGTGCCGCCGCAATTAGCAACCCAGTGCGCGAAAGCGATGTTGTCAGCGCTTTCGATGGCGATTTCGTGAAATTCGAAGACGTGCGGGCCGGGACACATTTCCATGCACGCCACCCAGTGCTCGCGGTAGGCCGGTTTGCCCTTGAATTGCAGGGCCTTGATCGCGTCGAAGGAGACGATGTCGTCGGCGTACAACGCCATGACTTTCTCCACGTCCTTGGTCATGACGGCTTCGCGGTAGGTGTTGATCAGGGTCTGGATTTCAGATTGTGCGCTCATGGTGTTCTCCGTGGTTTTTGTTGTGAAGACACCTTTAGTCGTTCGGCGATTGGGCAGATCGACAGAGCAAACAAAAAGAATTCTACAGAAGACAAAATCGCTAGAATCCGCGACTTACCTTGTAGGAAAAAGGAAATTCCCGTGTCAGCCCAACTCGTGCCGTACGACAGCCTTAACGCCTTGCAGCGTGAGCAAGTCGAGGCGATTGAAATCCATGCCAAGCAGATCAAGTTCTCTGGCGATATTCATGGTGCCTTGCACACGCTGCTGTCAAAGCCCGGCCCCGGCGTGAAAGGTTTTGCGCTGCTCGCGGATGACGTGCCGGTGGCGTTTCTGCTGCTCAAGCGCCCGCCGGTGTTGCCGGCCTGGGCCGATGAACACAGCGCCACGTTGCATGCGTTGCAGGTCGATCGCCGCGCGCAGGGCAAGGGTTACGGCAAGGCCTGTCTGCAAGCGCTGCCCGAGGTTGCGCGTCAGGCGTGGCCGGAGATCAAGGGACTGGAATTGTCGGTGGACGCGGATAACGATGCGGCCATCGCGCTGTACGCCAAACACGGCTATGTCGACAGCGGCGAAGCGTACAAGGGCCGGATCGGTTACGAACGGCGCATGGGGCTGGTTTTCTAAGTCATCGAGGGATGCAACGATGATCGACTCAATCGAAGCACTGGAAGCGATTTACGGACTGCCCCACGAGCGGGCGGTGCGCAAGCAGATCGGTTTTCTCAACGAGGATTATCAGGCGATGGTGCGACTCTCGCCGCTGGTGATTGTCAGCTCGGTGGGGGCTGATGGCCTCGACAATTCACCGCGCGGCGACAACGCCGGGTTTGTGCGGATCATTGATGAACGCACGCTCGCCCTGCCCGATCGCCCGGGCAACAACCGCATCGATACCTTGCGCAATGTCCTGCACGATCCGAGAGTGTCGTTGTTGTTCATCATTCCGGGGATTGGCGAGACGTTGCGGGTCAATGGCACGGCGACGATCAGCGCGGAGCCGCAATTGCTGGAGAGTTTTGCGGTGAATGGCAAACCGGCGAAAACGGTGTTGCTGGTGACGGTGGAAGCGGCGTTTTTTCATTGCTCGAAAGCCTTCGTCCGCTCGGATGCGTGGAACCCGGAAACGCATCTGCCGCGCTCGGCCCTGCCCTCTGCCGGCGCGTTCCACAAGCGCCTGAACGATGGCGATTTTGACGCCGACACCTACGACCGGGAAGCGCCAAAAAGAGTAAGCGACACCCTTTACTGAAACTGCCGTCGATGATCGTTCCCATGCTCCGCGTGGGAATGCCTCTTGTGACGCTCTGCGTCACGACTTTGGGACGCGGAGCGTCCCCGGCTGCATTCCCACGCAGAGCGTGGGAACGATCAGCATCGGGGTTGAATCAGAGGGTCAGGATCATCTCGTGCCACGCCATGCCGCCGTGATCCGACTCCGACGGTTTGATGTAGGCAAAACCAAACCCGGCATACAACGGAATGTGCTTCTCCTTGCACATCAAATGAATCGTCGCCTTATCCATCCCGCGCATCCGCTCGATGAACTCGCCCATCAAACGCTTCGCCAGCCCCTGCCCCTGATAATCCGGGTGCACCACCACCGACATGATCACCACGTTCGGCCCTTTTGGGTCATGGCCGATCAGTTCCTTGAACGCCTCGTCCGACATCTGCACGTCAAACGCCGCACCGGAATTGACGAAACCGGCGACCACGCCATCCACCTCAGCGACGATAAAACCTTCCGGCCAGGTGGCGATGCGCGTGGCGATCTTCTCGCTAGTGGCCGCTTCGTCGCCCTCGTAGGCAACGGTTTCGATGGCGTAGCAGCGGTCCAGATCGGCGGCGGTGACGTTGCGAATGACGGTGTTCATGGCAGCTCGGAAATCAGCAGAAGAAAGTGCCGAAAGGATAAAGGAATCAGGGAGCCATATCGATGCGCTCATCGCGCAAACAAAAAGACGGATCAGTGATCCGCCTTTTTGGCTGTGTGCTCAAGCCTTGGTATCGACCGGCACACAGATTTCCAGTTTGCCGGTGTGCTTCTTCGGGTTGAAGTCGGCGCTATAACGCTCCAACTCCGGGGCATTGAGTTCCACGTAATGAGAGGTCGGCAACCAGGTCTTGTAGATGTATTGCAGGGTTTGCGGCAACTGTTCGAGCGGTCCTTTGTGCTCGAACACTGCGTACTGGCGAGGCAGCACTTCGACCCATTGGTATACCTTCTGGTCGAGGTCATCGAGCTTGCTGATTTCCACCCCGGCGATGTAATCGAAGCCTCCCTTGCCGTCGAAATTACTGCAGACGCCGTAGGTCACTTCGTTTTTTTGTCCCTGGATCTTTCCCAGGTGCGGCAAGAACTTTTCCCACAGCGCCGGGATGTCTTTGGCTGTGTCTTGAGTAAATCGACCGCGAAAGCCTGCAATCAGCAGGAAGTGTCCATGTTCGAAGCGAGGTTCAGCCACTTCGACGCGTGTTTGCTCATCCATGACTCGACTCCTGGCACAAAAAAAGGGGTTCGGCTGGGAGTATAGAAAGCCAAACCCAATTCGCACGCTTACAGCGAATGCAACTGCTCGACGGCACCCGAACCGACAAACTCGTTATAGCCGGATACGATCACGTAAACCGCGAAATAGCAGAAGATCGCTGCAGATGCCATATAGGAATAGCGCAACAGCTTGTCGCCCAGCAGCTTGCCGCCGTGGCTCGCGGCGAAGCATAAACCCGCCGACCAAAGCAGCCCGGCGCAGAGAAAACCGCCAAGGAACAGCGCCGAACTCAAAGGGCCGCCGCCACCGGAACGGGCGATCAAGGTGCCGCCGACCGCTGCAAACCAGAGAATCGCACTCGGCGACGACATGGCGAGGAAAATCCCCCGAAAGAATTCTTTGCGATGGGAGTTCTGCCCCACCTCGGCGGTCGCGGCCAGTTGCGCTTCGTGATGGATCGCCGAGTAAATCATCTTTGCCGCAAAGTAGATCAACAGCGCCGAACCGCCGATCCACAGCACCCAACGCACAGTTTCGTATTGCAGCAAAACCGTCATGCCGGCCAGCGCCAGCACCGCGTAAATCAGGTCGCCGACGCAGGTGCCGAGGCCCAGCGCAAAGCCCTGAAAGTAACCGCGCTGCATCGCCAAGGTGATCATCGCGATGTTGGCTACGCCGATATCCAGGCACAGCGAAAGGCTCAGCAAGAAGCCGCTGGTGAATTCCATCTACCGATTTCCTTGGGCAAAATTTGTTGAAAAACGCGCTGGACAGTATGCCATCACTGACCTTATCTTCCGCCACAGGTCACCGCAGTGACCAGCGTCGCTCGGACGGTTCCGGGCGCTTACGTTATCCGAGGCAACAATGGCTGAACAAGGTTCGCCGCGCCGCTTTGCGCGCATAGATCGACTCCCCCCTTATGTTTTCAACATCACCGCCGAGCTGAAGATGGCCGCCAGGCGTCGTGGTGAAGACATCATCGACTTGAGCATGGGCAACCCCGACGGCGCCACGCCGCCGCACATTGTCGAAAAACTTGTGCAAGTTGCCCAACGCGAAGACACCCACGGTTACTCGACGTCCAAGGGCATTCCGCGCCTGCGCCGGGCGATTTCCAACTGGTACAAGCAGCGCTACGAGGTCGATATCGACCCGGAAAGCGAAGCCATCGTCACCATCGGTTCCAAGGAAGGCCTGGCGCATTTGATGCTGGCCACTCTGGATCAGGGCGACACCGTGCTGGTGCCGAACCCGAGTTATCCGATTCACATTTACGGTGCGGTGATTGCCGGCGCCCAGGTGCGTTCGGTGCCGCTGGTGCCAGGCGTGGACTTCTTCGACGAACTCGAACGAGCGATTCGTGGCTCGATTCCGAAGCCGAAAATGATGATCCTCGGCTTTCCGTCGAACCCGACCGCACAGTGTGTGGAGCTGGATTTCTTCGAGCGGGTGATCGCCCTCGCCAAGCAATACGATGTGCTGGTGATTCACGATCTGGCTTACGCCGACATCGTCTACGACGGCTGGAAAGCCCCGTCGATCATGCAGGTGCCGGGCGCCAAGGACATCGCGGTGGAGTTTTTCACCCTGTCCAAGAGCTACAACATGGCCGGTTGGCGGATCGGTTTCATGGTCGGCAACCCGGAACTGGTCAACGCGCTGGCGCGGATCAAGAGCTACCACGACTACGGCACCTTCACCCCGCTGCAAGTGGCGGCGATTGCTGCGCTGGAAGGCGATCAGCAATGCGTGCGCGACATCGCCGAGCAGTATCGCCAGCGCCGCAACGTGCTGGTCAAAGGCCTGCATGAACTGGGCTGGATGGTCGAGAATCCAAAAGCGTCGATGTATGTCTGGGCGAAGATTCCTGAGCAGTACGCGCATCTGGGTTCGCTGGAGTTCGCCAAAAAACTGCTGGCCGAAGCCAAGGTGTGCGTCTCGCCGGGGGTGGGTTTTGGTGAGTACGGCGACGATCACGTGCGCTTTGCGCTGATCGAAAACCAGGACCGGATTCGTCAGGCTGTACGCGGGATTCGCGGCATGTTCCGGGCGGATGGCCTGACTCCGAAAACTTCCGCCTGACCCACAGATCGTTCCCACGCTCCGCGTGGGAATGCAGCCCGGGACGCTCCGCGTCCCAAAGCGGACGCAGAGCGTCCATTGAGGCATTCCCACGCAGAGCGTGGGAACGATCACCCACAAAAAAACCGCATCGCTGCGGTTTTTTTGTGTCTGCGTGAAGCCGCTTAAACGAACAGCGACAACAGCAGGATAAAGCCCAACGCAACGATGGACAGGATGGTTTCCATCGCCGTCCAGGTCTTGAACGTCTCGGCCACGGTCATGTTGAAGTACTGCTTCACCAGCCAGAAACCGGCATCGTTCACGTGGGACAGAATCAGCGAACCGGCACCGGTAGCCAGCACCAGCAGCTCACGGTTGACGCCTGGGATCATCCCCACCACCGGCACTACAATGCCCGCGCCAGTGATGGTCGCCACAGTCGCCGAACCGGTAGCGATACGAATCACCGCTGCCACCAGCCACGCCAACAGGATCGGCGAAATCTGCGCACTCACGGCCATGTGGCCGATCACGTCGCCCACACCGCTGGTCACCAGCATCTGCTTGAAGCCACCGCCGGCACCGATGATCAGGATGATCGCCGCGGTTGGCGCCAGGCTCGCGTCGAGCCACTTGAGCATCTGCTGGGAACCGATGCCCTGCTTGTGCCCGAAGGTGTACAGCGACAGCAACAACGCCAGCAGCAGCGCGGAGATCGGGTGACCGATCATGTCCATCCAGGTGCGGAAGAAGTGACCGTCCGGCAACGCCACGTCAGCGAAGGTTTTCAGCAGCATCAGGAACACCGGCAGCAGCACGGTGACCAGAGTGATGCCGAAGCTTGGCAGCTTGGCCGAGTCGTCGTTTTCACGGGCCAGTTGATCGACCAGTTCCTGATTCGGGTGACCCGGGATGTGCTTGGCGATGAACGTACCGAAGATCGGACCGGCAATGATTGCCGTCGGCAGCGCAACGATCAGACCGTAGAGAATGGTCTTGCCGATGTCCGCACCGAACACGCCGATGGCCAGCAGCGGGCCCGGGTGCGGTGGCACCAGACCGTGCACGGCGGACAGGCCGGCGAGCAGCGGAATACCGATCTTGATGATCGACACACCGGTGCGACGCGCAACGATGAACACCAGTGGAATCAGCAGGACGAAGCCGATTTCGAAGAACAGCGGAATGCCCACCAGGAACGCGGCGAACATCATTGCCCACTGGACTTTGTCTTTACCGAACGCACGGATCAGGGTCTGGGCGATCTGATCCGCCCCGCCCGACTCGGCCATCATTTTGCCGAGCATGGTGCCCAGCGCGAGGATGATGCCGACGAAACCGAGCACGCCACCGAAGCCGTCCTGGAACGCCTTGATGATGGTGCCGATCGGCATGCCCGACGTCAGGCCGAGGAACGCGGCGGCGATAGTCAGGGAAATGAACGGGTGAATCTTGAATTTGGTGATCAGGATAATCAGGCCGATTACCGTGACCACTGCATCGAGCAGCAGGAACGTCTCATGGGACATGCCAAACATTGGGGGTGTCTCCTGGATTGTTGTTGTTATTAAAGCGGGTTAAACAGAAGTCGGGAGGACAGCGCTATCTCTTTCAACACACTCATACCGCCTGCTTCAGACCGTGGGCCTGCCACCAGACGTGAGCCTGGGACGCCAGTTCTTCAACGCTGTGGATCGAAGCGTTCAGGGCCAGAGTCAGCGGCTCGCCTACCGGCGATTCGAGAGTGGCGAACTGGCTTTCGATCAACGTGGCCGGCATGAAGTGGCCCGGACGATGGGACACACGTTCAGCGGCAACTTCAGGGGTCAATTCAAGAAACACGAAACCCAGGCCCGGCAAGGCACTGCGCAACACTTCGCGATAGCTGTGTTTAAGGGCCGAGCAGGTCAGCACCGGGCGTTTGCCCAGCGCATCGACACGACGCAACTCATCGCACAGGCTGTCGAGCCAGCCGGCGCGGTCGTCGTCGTTCAGGGGGATCCCCGCGCTCATCTTTTCGATGTTCGCGGCCGGATGGAAAGTATCGCCTTCAATGGCAGTGGCGCCGCTCAATTGGCACAGGGCCTCGCTGACGCACGTCTTGCCGCAACCGGCAACGCCCATGATGACCAGGGCGGTGATGGGATGACTCATATAACACCTCAGCGCGCAGACAGCGCTACCTTTGCTAGCTATGACTCTAGTGCACAGGCAGAAGTTGCCGACGCCTTCTTGTCGTTTTTTTGGGTTGCAGCAGGTTTGTTCCCAACGCCAAAAAGCGAAGATCAGGCAGGACCTCGCTTACGCATTTACAGCTGCATCAGGACAGCGCTACCTTAGTGCCTTGATTTTTGTTTGGCAAGCCGCCCGATGACCTCCCCTAAAAACGATAAAAACACTCGCACCACCGGCCGTCCCACTCTTAATGAAGTTGCCCGCCTGGCCGGTGTCAGCCCGATTACCGCCTCCCGCGCCTTGCGCGGGGTTAGCACGGTCGCCACCGAACTGGTGGAAAAAGTGCAGAAAGCCGCCCTCGAACTCAACTACGTGGTCAACCCTGCCGCCCGTGCGTTGGCCTCGGCGCAGAGCCATTCGGTGGTGGTTCTGGTGCCTTCGTTATCCAACTTGCTGTTCATCGATACGCTGGAAGCCATTCATCGGGTGCTCACGCCCAAAGGCTTCGAAGTGCTGATCGGCAACTTCCACTATTCCCGTGATGAAGAAGAAAACCTGCTGCGCAACTACATGGCCTATCAGCCACGCGGTTTCTTGTTGACCGGGTTTGATCGCACGGAAAGTTCGCGGCGGATGATCGAGGCGAGCAACATTCCCTGCGTGTACATGATGGAACTGGACAGCGCCGCCGGGGTGAATTGCGTCGGCTTCTCGCAGCTCAGTGCCGGCGAAACGGCGGCCGAGCATCTGCTTTCTCGCGGGCGCAAGCGTCTGGCTTACATTGGCGCGCAACTCGATCAACGGACGTTGCTGCGCGGTGAGGGTTTTCGCAAAGCGTTGCAGAAGGCCGGACGGTACGACCCGGATCTGGAAGTGCTGACGCCGCGCGCTTCGTCGGTGGGACTGGGTGGGGAATTGTTTTTACAGTTACTCGCCGCGCACCCGGATGTCGATGCGATCTTCTTTGGTAACGACGACCTGGCACAGGGTGCGTTGCTCGAAGCCTTGCGCAACGGCATCAAGATTCCCGAACAGGTGGCGATTCTCGGTTTCAACGATTTGCCGATGTCCGAGCACATGGTGCCGCGCCTGAGCAGCATCAACACCCCGCGTGAAGCGATTGGCCGGCGGGCGGCGGAGCAGATGCTGACGTTGATGGCCGGCAACTCGGTCGCGCGCCCGGTGGAAGACATGGGCTTTGAATTGAAGATCCGCGAAAGCACCTAACCCCTGAAATCCCTGTGGGAGCTGGCTTCACTGATCGTTCCCACGCTCTGCGTGGGAATGCCTCAACGGACGCTCCGCGTTCGGCTTTTGATGGGACGCAGAGCGTCCCGGGCTGCATTCCCACGCAGAGCGTGGGAACGATCAACCGCCCAACAATTCGACGAGGGCATGCGCGCCCTTCTGCAATGGCTGGCTCTTGAGCCACACCGCATGCACCGGCATCACCAGACCGTTTTCGATATTGCGGAAATTCAGGCGTTTCAGCCGCCCGGACTCGATCCGCGGCTGCACCACCGACAACGGAAAATTGCCCCAACCCAATCCCGCCTCAACCATTTCCATCGCTGTCTCAAGACTGTCGGTGCGCCAATACGACTCCGCCACCAACGGCCGCGTTTCGCTGATCGGCAAGTCGCGGCTGGCAACGATGATCTGCCGCACATGCACCAGATCCTCGAGAAACACATCCTGCCCACGCAACAACGGACTGTCCGCCGCTAACGTGGCGATCATCCGTTCGCTGCCGACAAACTGAAAACGCTCCAGCACGTTCATGCTCAATCCGGCGAAGGCCAGGCACACGCTGACCCGGCCGCTGTGCAGCATCGCCAGCACGTCATCCTGCGGTGCGGTCAGCACTTCGATATCGAGCAGCGGATGACGCTCGGCGATCAGCTTGATCGCCGCCAGCAAACGCCGCCGGTCGATGTCCGCGACCACGCCGATCGACAGCTTGCTCTCCAGCCCCAACGACAATTCCACGGCATGCACTTGCAACTGCTTGAGCTGCTCGGCAATCAGCCGCGCATGGGGCACCAGCGACAGCGCCATCGCCGTGGGTTGCGGTTCGCGATGGCTGCGGTCGAAGAGCAGATAACCCAGTTCGGCCTCGAGGTTGCCAATGCTCATGCTGACGGCGGAAGGCACCCGACCTAATGCCCGAGCCGCCGCTGAAAACGAGCCGCGCTCAATCACCGCAAGAAACAGCTCGATGCTGTCGCTGTTGAAATTCACCCTAAACACCTATCAATAGAACTGAAAGTAGCTGACTTTTTCTGTCAGCCCTATTGAAGCTATCTTTCGCCGTCTTCGCCAGTCCCACTGGCCAACAAACGGCAAGAAAGAGGCAATTCCATGCAAGGCGTCAAACGCAAACTGGTCTATGTATCGCTCTACGAAGTGATCGGCATGACCTTCTCCGCCCTCGGTCTGGCGCTGCTGTCCGGCACTTCGCCGGGCAGCACCGGGCCGTTGGCGGTGATCATCACCACCATCGCCGTGACCTGGAATTTCATTTACACCTCGTTGTTCGAGCACTGGGAAAGCCGCCAGGTGTCGCGCACGCGTACGGTGAAACGACGCATTGCTCACGCCATCGGTTTTCAACTGACACTGATCGTGTTCCTGATTCCGTTGATTGCCTGGTGGATGAACATCAGTCTGGTACAGGCGTTTCTCCTGGATCTGGCGCTGATCATTTTCATCCCGTGCTACACGTTCGCCTTCAACTGGCTGTTCGACCGGATCTTCGGCTTGCCGGCCTCGGCGCTAGCGGATTCGGCGGCTGCGGCATAAATCGTTAATTGGTAAGCAGATATTGCAGAAATTCAGCGGTTTATCGGTGTAAACCGCCGATATTCACAATCCGTGAACTCCGATAGCAGGCTAAGCTTTTCCATCAATAAAAAATGGATCAGCCAATGACTGCTCACTCCCCCGCCGCCGCGCAAAGCGACGGCATCGACCCGATACGCGCCGCTCAGGTCTCCGCCCGCATCGATCGCCTTCCGGCGGTCGCGACGATCTGGCGGCTGGTGGCGCTGCTGTCGATCGGAGGATTCTTTGAACTCTACGATCTGTTCCAGACCGCTTACATCAGCCCCGGCCTGATCCGCGACGGCATTTTCGCCACCGGCAATCAGGGTGTGTTCGGGTTCTCCGATCAGGCGGCGTTTGCTTCGGCGACGTTCCTCGGCCTGTTCCTTGGCGCCAGCCTGCTCAGCCCGCTGGCGGATCGTTTCGGCCGCCGTGCGATCTTCACCTTCGCCCTGGTCTGGTACACGCTGGCGACGGTGTTGATGGGCATTCAGAGTTCGGCGCTGGGCATCATTTTCATGCGCTTTCTGGTTGGCATCGGCCTGGGCATCGAACTGGTAACCATCGACGCCTACCTCTCGGAACTGGTGCCCAAACGCATGCGCAGTTCGGCGTTTGCCTTCGCGTTTTTCATGCAGTTTCTGTCGGTGCCGGCGGTGGCGCTGATGTCGTGGTGGCTGGTGCCGCAAGCGCCGTTCGGCATCAGCGGCTGGCGTTGGGTGGTGTTGGCCAGTGCGGTGTTTGCACTGTTTATCTGGTGGCTGCGCAAGCGTCTGCCGGAATCGCCACGCTGGCTCGCGCAGCATGGCCGCTTTGATGAAGCCAGCCGGATTCTTGATGGCATCGAAGCACGATGCGAGAAGGATCACGGTAAACCGTTGGATACACCGGAAACCGTGCCTGTCGACGTCGAAGGCAAGGGCCGCTTCGCCGATATCTGGCAGCCACCGTATCGCCGACGCGCGTTGATGCTGATCGTCTTCCACATCTTTCAGGCCATCGGGTTCTTCGGTTTCGGCAACTGGCTGCCGGCGCTGCTGTCCGGTCAGGGTGTCAGCGTCACTCACAGTTTGATGTACGCGTTCATCATCACCCTCGCCTATCCGCTCGGGCCGCTGCTGTTCGTAAAGTTTGCCAACCGCTTCGAGAACAAGTGGCAAATCGTTGGCTCGGCCCTCGGTGCGATGACTTTCGGCACCTTGTTCGCCTTGCAGACCAGCGCGTTCGGACTGATTTTCTGCGGGGTAATGATCACCTTCTGCAACGCCTGGTTGAGCTTCAGTTATCACTCGTACCAGAGCGAACTGTTCCCGACCAACATCCGCGCCCGCGCCGTAGGCTTCTGCTATTCGTTCAGTCGTTTGTCGACGGTGTTCAGCAGCCTGCTGATCGGTTTGTTTCTCGACAACTTCGGCACGCCGGGGGTATTGGCGTTCATTGTCAGTAGCATGCTGATCGTGATGTTGACCATCGGCTGGTTCGGCCCGCGCACGCGCAATCTGGCACTGGAGAACATTGCCCATCGCTGAGGCTGGCAACGGTCATCCTCTGCCGCTTATCGGCAAAGGATGACCGCCTCGAATGCCTTAGCGATGATCAACCCGTTGAAATATAAAGAGTTATTCAAAAGGCACGGTAATTGCTCCGATACGCCAGTCAGCAATTACCTACAGGTCCACACATCATGTTGATCAGTGCCAAACAACAGCAAATCATTCACCTGCCCAAAGCGCTGAATGACGATGCGACGTCCACCGCTGCCGCCGGTCTGCAGGGTGGTCTGCACGGCGCCATGCTGCAAACCCTGCAAAACCAGACCCAGGCGCAAACCGCTGAAGCCACCGCCAAGGTGCAGGATTCGGCCACGCAAATCGCCACCCAGCAAGTCAGCGAAGCCACGCGCATCAGCGACAATGTCGACGAAGCGTTCGCCAAGACTCGCGTAGGTTTGCAATCGACCGATGCCACCAGCGCCTCGGCAAAATCCGCTACCGACGAATTCAAGGATTACATGAGCAAGACGCCGGAACAGCGTCTGCGCGACAGTATCCTGCAGTCGATGGGGCTGACCGAAGACGACATCAAAGCCATGCCGCCGGAGAAACAACTGGCCATCGGCAAAGAAATCGCCGAGCGCTTGCAGGACAAGATGAAATTGGCGCAGGCGGAAAAAGACAACGATGTGAAGGACAGTGACAAGCAAGCGGACAAGTTTCTCGCTGCGCTTTGATTTCCAGGTCGCCTGAAATCAAATGTGGGAGCGAGCTTGCTCGCGAAGGCGGTGTATCAGTGAAACTTCCACCGAATGACACACCGCTTTCGCGAGCAAGCTCGCTCCCACATAAATTGCATCCAGCTGAAGAAATCAGTTCAGTTGCAGGGTTTCATTGAACTGACTGATCGCATCCACCACATGCCGCGAGCCCTGCTGAATCTCCAGAATCACCTCCCCCGCCTCATTTGCCAGTTCCACGCCGAGCCCGGTCCGACTCAGGCTCGACTGCATACTCGACACCGCACTCAGCGAAAGGTCATGGTTCTTGCGCACCACGTCGACAATCTCAAGAGTCGCCTGACTGGTCCGCGCCGCAAGGCTACGCACTTCATCCGCAACCACAGCAAAACCGCGCCCATGTTCACCGGCGCGCGCCGCTTCGATCGCAGCATTGAGCGCCAGCAAGTTGGTCTGATCGGCAATGCCGCGAATGGTCTGAACTATGGTGCCGATGATGTCCGACTGCTTGCTCACCGCATCGATACTCGCCGCTGCTTCGTTGAGGTCGCGGGAAATGTCCTGAATGATCTGCACGGTTTGCTGCACGACCTGTGAGCCTTTTTGCGCGCAGGCGTCGTTTTGTACCGAAGTGCTGTGGGCCGACTCCGCTGCGTTTTGCAAAGTGGTCATTTGATGGGTGATGTCGCTGGCGAACTTGACCACTTTGTACAAGCGGCCCTTGGCGTCGAACAATGGGTTGTAAGACGCTTCCAGGTAAACCATCTGCCCCGACTTGTTCTTGCGCTCGAAACGATGTGAGTGATATTCGCCGCGATTGAGTGAAGCCCAGAATGCCTTGTATTGCGAGGACTCGGCTTCGGCACGATGGCAAAAAAGACTGTGATGGTGACCGACGATTTCGTTGAGCGAGTACTGCATGGTCTTGAGGAAGTTGTCGTTGGCGGTGATGACATTGCCTTCAGGGGTGAACTCGATCACCGCCATGGAGCGGCTGATCGCCGCCAGCATACTTTCCTCTTCGTGTTCTTTATTCACTCGAGCAGTGATGTCGGCAGCGACTTTGATCACGCTGCGGACTTGTTTGTCCGGGCCATAAACCGGCATGTAACTGGCTTCGAGCCAGACTTCCCTGCCGGCCTTGTTCAAACGCAGAAAAGTGCCGCTGATCGGCTCACCGCGAGCCAGGTCACGCCACAATTTGGCGTACTCCTCGCTGCGATAGAACGCCTCTTCACAAAACACCCGATGATGTTTGCCACGCACTTCATCGGCGCTGTAGCCCATGGTCTTACAGAAGTTTTCATTGGCATCCAGAACGATGCCGTCAGGGCTGAACTCGATCATTGCCATCGAACGGCTGATCGCCGCCAACTTGGCATTGGCTTCAGTCAGGGCGCAGCTGAAGCGCTCGATTTCCTGCAGGTCAGCCTTGTGATGTAGGTTGAACATGGTTGTATCACCTTCCGCGCGGACTTTTGATTTGATGAAAGTTCAGTTCTTTCACGATCCACCACTACGTTCCAAAGAACAGGCACACGCATTCCTCCACGGGAGGAAGTTGTCAGGTGATAAATGATGATCAATCGGAGCGTCCATGCAGCGACGCTCTAATCAAGACATCCTTCTCTTGATAGCCCGCACGCGGGCCAGCCCTAACGCGTTGAAGAACTTCCATGTAAGCGACGCTCCTTGTTGGTTCAGTGTCGGTGCCTTCGGTTGCGCACTCTGGCAGCATGAATTCACGGACCAACGATGTGTTTCAGCCATGTTTTGACATGACGGTCGACATAGTTAGTTACGAGAAGCATAGCCAGCGGCAAGCCTTGCGCAAGGCCACTAGTCGGCCAGTATCTGGCACTTTTTGCACAAGAAACGGTTCAGCGCGGGGAGATTTGTTGGCGGGGCGGACGCTTTCGCGAGCAGGCTCGCTCCCACATTTGGAACGCATTCCACTGTGGGAGCGAGCCTGCTCGCGAAGGCAAAAGTTGCAGCACTACAAAAACACCAGAAATGACCTACAGACTTCCACTCACCTTGGTCGCCACATCCACAGGCACCCATGGCTTCCAGACCTGCGGCTGATCACGCAAAAACGCCTCGGCCACCACTCTCGGCTGCAAGCGTTTTTCGCTCATCCCCGCCAAGGTCTGGTTGAGCAGATCAATCGGCAAATCGACTTTCTCAAAGAACGCCACCAGTTCCGGATACTGTGCCTTGAACGGCGCCGACACACCAATCGCCAGACTCGCCGGCATCGAGCGGGTGCCCTTGGGGTTTGGATTGTTGGCATCGGCCAGGGTCTTCCAGGCCTCGGCATCAAACGGCGGCTCCTCCAGTTTCACCAGTTTGAACCGACCGAGCAGCGGCGTCGGTGACCAGTAGTAGAACAGTACCGGTTTGCCGCGTTTGATCGACGACGCCACTTCGGCATCCAGCGCCGCGCCCGAGCCGGTGCGGAAGTTGACGAAGCTGTCGTTCAGCGCATAAGCCTTGAGCTTCTGGCTGTTGACGATCTCCGAAGTCCAACCGGTCGGGCTATTGAGGAAGCGTCCGCGCGACGGATCTTCCGGATCGCGGAACACATCTTTGTAACGCGGCAGATCCGCCACTGATTTCAACTCTGGCGCCAGTGGTTTGATCCCGCGCTCGGGATCGCCCTTGATCACATACTCCGGCACCCACCAGCCTTCAGTCGCGCCTTTGACCGTGTCACCGAGGCCAAACACTTTGCCCTCGGCCGCCGCTTTGACCCACGCCGGACTGCGCCCGGCCCATTCTTCGCCGATCACCTGGATATCGTTTTTCGCCAGCGCCGCTTCGAGGCTGACCGTGCTGCCGGGCAAGGTGTCGGTCGGATAGCCGTAACCTTTTTCAACGATCAGACGCAGCACTTCGGTGATGAAACTGCCGCTCTCCCAAGTGATGTCACCGAAGTGGATCGGCGCGGTTTTTTCCGTTGCCGAGACAGCGCCGACGCTCAGGCTCAGGGCCAGCAGCGAAGTGCCGAGCAGGGTTTTGATCGATCTCATGCGGACCTCTTGTCTTGCAGGAATTGGTTGGCGCTGTGGCGATCGCACAACGCTTGGGAACGGCTCATGTAAACGCTGACCGAGCGTTGGGAGATGCCCAGTTCGGCGGCGATTTGCGGGTAGGTCAGACCGTCGATGCGAGCAAGCAGAAACGCCGTGCGGACCTTGCCGGGCAAGCGCTGCAAGCTGTGATCGAGACGATTGAGCGATTGCGATTGCTGGACCAGTTCTTCAGGCGAGGCGGCGTAATCGATATCGATTTGCTGACGATGACGGCGCTCCAGATCAGCACGTCGCCAGCGCTGATAAAGCAGACGCTGGGCGATGGTCGTCAGCAAGGCGCGAGGTTCACGAATGGCCTTCAGTGCCGGAGCCTGGAGTAATTGCGTGAAGGTTTCGGCGGCAATGTCTTCGCTGCTGGCGGCGTCCTGCAGACGATGGCGCAGATAAGTGCACAGCCATTGATAGTGGGCGCGGAACAGGGCGTCCACGGTCTGACGATGGGATGGGTCGGCGCCGGACATAGGGGCTCCTGGGCTAGGGGTCGCTGAATGTCCGGTGTTCCGGTGGCGCGATCGTAGCAAGGCGCCTTATTCTTTAAAAATACTTAAAACGAATTCTTATATTCCATTAATGCATTAGCGGATACGGCGATAGCCCAACGCTTCCGCCTCTTGCTGATAGTCGAGGAGAATCTGGTAGTCGCTCTCGCTGGCCCGCAATACTTCCGGCAAGCCCAGCGTTTGCGCGACATCGGGCAGTTCGCCCAAGGTCTGGTTCATCACGTGCCGAAGGTTTTCGATCTGCTCGTCCGTAGCGCTGGCGACAGTAATGAACGGCAAGGTCGGGCTCAGGGCGCTGCGCGCAATCACCCGCAAGGCACTGACCTCGTGCGGCGCATGCTGCGCCAGGTAGGCGTAGGTGACGCTGTCGATGGCCGCGAGATCGGCGCGGTTTTCGCGCAACCAGCGCAGGCTTTCGCGATGACCGCCGCTAGTGCCGACTGTCGCGAAGAACCGACCGTCCTGATGCAACCGTGCGAGGCGCTGACGGAACAGGTTCATGCCACTGTTGGAATCCTCACCGTTGATCACCCCGCGACTGTCGCGGAACTGCGCGAGGGTTTGGCGTGGGTCATCAGCACGACTGAGGATCAGGCTGCAATGGTTGCCGGCGCTGGCGTCGGGCAGTTCGTAACGTGGGCGGCCGACGATGCGCACCTGCCCGCGCAAAGCGGTCATCAGCGGGTAGCCGCAGGTTTGCGTGAGCAGCAGATCGGGGGATAGCCAGAGCTCGGGTAGAGAAAGCTTTTGCGCATCAAGCCGCGACCGCCCCAAGCGTTCGAGAATGCGCGCAATCCAGCGTTCACTGGCCGCGCGGATTGGCTCGGGGGCGACGTACATCAGGAGTTCGGCGTGGTATTGAGCCATACACATATTTTCCGAGTTACAAATATCCAATGTGGGACGGTAGTGTTCATGAGATCAGTGGAAGGGATGCACGGGACTGTCGATTGGTCTTAAGCCATTGCGCCGCCAGAACTCGCCATACCCTTGGACCAGAAACCCGCCACTGCGCGCAATCCACTGCTCGCGATGCATCCGGTAAACCCTGGGCAAGTCGTACCACGCAAGCTTGGGCAAGTCGTGATGCACCAGATGAAAATTCAGATTCAGGAACAGCCAGCGCCAAGGCCAAGCCGCTTCGTTCAACACCGTGCGCTGCTCGGGTTGCGCATGCGGGCGATGTTCGTAGTAGGAGCGAATCATCGCGATCGACAGCGCCGGCACGCTGATCAGCAGCAGGTAATGCCAGACCGGCAGCACGCTGAAACGGGCAATGAACCACAGCATCAAAAATGTAAACGCACTATGCGTCAGCCACATCAACCAGGCCTGGCGCTCGCCGTTTTTCAGCCGCAGCAACTCTTCTTTGGCCAGCGCCATCAGCGCCAGCGGTGCACCGATCACAAAGCGCCCGAGCACGGTTTTGTTCAACCAGTGCAAGCTGCGTTCAAACAGCGAACTGCCCTGCCAGCCAGCGCGGGTCAGGTAACGGCTTTCGGGATCGACGCCGGGTACGGTCAGATCCTCATCGCGGTGATGCAGCAAATGGCTGTCGCGATACAGCGTGTACGGATACCACACGGCAAACGGCGCGTAGCCGAGGATCTTGTTGAAGCGAACCCAGCGTGTCGGATGCCCGTGTAGCAACTCGTGCTGCACCGACAACCACAACACCACCAGCGGGATCAGCAGCACCGTGCTCAAGGCACGGCCCAGCCAATGACTATTGAGAACAATAGCGAACCAGCCGCCATAGACGCCGATCAGCAACAGCCAGGTCGGCCACTCGGTGCGGGCGGTAAAGCGTTGGCGCAGGGTTTCGATTTGCTGACGATGGGCGGCGTCGAAGTAATGGGACATGGCGTTGCTCAAAACGGGATTCATCCCCTTCTGTGCATCGACGCCGCGCAATCTTGCAGATTATTTTCAGGTAAAGGCAGGAGCCCGAGAACCGGGCTCCGGAAAGGCGTGATCAATGGCCGAAGATGTCGACTTTCTTGGCTTTCTTCTCAGCGCGTTTTTCAATCGCGGTCTTGGCCGGTTTCTTCTTCGCGGCTTTCTTTGAATCCATACCTTTGGACATGATGCGTACTCCACTCACAGGGGATGTGAACTCAGGTATACACCTATCCAGAGCCGTGCGTTCTTTTATAATCGCCGCTTTGCCCACCGACAGTCCGATCCCATGCCCGACACCCAATACACCTTGCTCGACGAGTCATTATGGCCGTTGATGAACAAGTTTTACCGCAGCCACCAGTCCTCCATGAAAGCGGTTCGCGATGCACAATTGTGGGTTGCACGGCGCGGAGAAATCGTTGGCGCGTTGTGCTTGCGGCCGGTGGCGGGTGGGTATTGGTTGACCGGGTTGTTTGTTGATCCGGGCTGTCGTGAACAAGGGATCGCAGCGCAGTTGATCGCGGCTGCGGTGAACGATGTGAACGAGCCGGTGTGGCTGTTCTGTCACCCGGATCTGCGCGGTTTTTATGAGCGGCGCGGGTTCACGTTCGACCCGGTGCTGCCCCAGGCCATGGCGGAGCGGTTGAGCCGGTATGCCCGGAGCAAGCCGATGATTGCGATGGAGCTGAGCTCCTCTCAATCCTGATGTGCAACGCAAAACCTGTGGGAGCGAGCTTGCTCGCGAAGGCGGAGAGTCAGTCAATGAAGACGTCACTGATGTATCGCATTCGCGAGCAAGCTCGCTCCCACACGGGATCGTGGTGTTCGCAGGATCAATCGTCGGCTGTTGGATCGAGATCCGGAAACATCACTTCGGTAAAACCGAACTTAGTGAAGTCAGTAATGCGCGACGGGTACAAGCGGCCGATCAGGTGATCGCATTCGTGCTGCACAACGCGTGCGTGGAAGCCCGACGCAGTGCGCACAACCGGCTCGCCCTTCGGATCAAACCCTTCATAGCGAATCTGCTGATAACGCTCCACCGCACCGCGTAAACCCGGCACCGACAGACAGCCTTCAAAGCCCTCCTCCATCAACGGACTCAGCGGCGTGATCAGCGGATTGATCAGGATCGTCTGCGGCACCGCTTCAGCGTCCGGGTAACGTTCGCTGTGCTCGAAACCAAAGATCACCAATTGCAGATCGACGCCGATCTGCGGCGCGGCCAGGCCAACGCCGCCGACACTTTCCATGGTCTGGAACATGTCGTCGATCAATTGCCACAGCTCAGGGCTGTCGAACATCTCGGCCGGTACTGGCGGGGCGATGCGCAACAGGCGCTCGTCGCCCATTTTCAGAATTTCACGAATCATGATCAGACTTCGTCAGTGTCCGGCTTGAGCGAGTGATCGCGGCCCAGGCCCGAGACGTGTTGTTTGGGATGTTCATCGAGTTCGCCGGGGACTTTCTCACCCGCATCCTTGCCCTCGCTGGACATGTGCTCGATCACCGCATTCATCTCGGCGCCGAGCAACAGCACCGCGGCGGAAATGTAGAAGTACAGCAACAGCACGATGATCGCCCCGATGCTGCCATACATCGCGTTGTAGTTGGCGAAGGTTTTCACGTAGAAGGCGAACCCCAACGAGGCGATGATCCACACCACCACGGCCAGGACCGACCCGGGGGTGATGAAACGGAATTCCTGTTTGACGTCGGGCATCACGTAATAGATCAGTGCCACTGCGACCATCATCAGAATCACGATCACCGGCCAGCGCGCGATGGTCCACACGGTGACGATGAAGTCTTCCAGCCCCACCTGCGCGGCAATCCAGCCCATCACCTGCGGCCCGAGCACCATCAACGCGGCGGCCACCAGCAGCATGCCGGCAATGCCGACGGTGTAGACAATCGACAGCGGGAAACGCTTCCACACAGGTCGCCCTTCAACCACGTCGTACGCGGCGTTCATCGCGCTCATCATCAAGCGCACGCCCGCGGAGGCGGTGTACAGGGCGATGACGATACCGACCGAAAGCAGACCACCCTTGGACTGCTGCAACTGGTCGATCACCGGATTGACCTGCTCCAGTGCCTGCGGCGGCAGAACCAGTTCCGATTGCAGGCGCAGCCAGGAGAAGAAGTCCGGCAGGTGCAGAAAACCGATCAGAGCGATCAGAAACAGAATGAACGGGAACAGTGAGAACAGCATCTGGTAGGCCAGTGCCGAGGCGTAGGTCGACATTTCGTCGTCGACGAATTCTGTGACCGTGCGCATCATCACCCGATGCAGGGGCAGACCTTTCATGTCTGGAAATATCATTCGCGTCTCCTTTCGCCGCAATACAGGTTGAAGTCGTGGCGACTCAGGGGCCGTTTTTTACATCACGGTAGCCTGTTTGGCGAACCTCGTCGGGTCACTGCAGGCTTTTGACACAAAAACGGCCATCCTTGGATGGCCGTTCATGTATTTCGTTCAAGGCTGAATTACGCCTTGTCGACACCTTTTTTCACGGCGTCCTTGGCTTTGCCGACCGCTTGCTGGGCTTCGCCTTTTTTCTCTTGAACCTTGCCTTCGGCCTGCAGCTTGCTGTTGTCGGTGGCTTTACCGACGCCTTGCTTGACGTTGCCGACCGCTTCGTTGGCCATGCCTTTTACTTTATCGCCTGTGCTACTCATGGTGTTTCTCCGTGATGCATTAAGGGGGAAAAGTCAGTACGTAATGATTGACTGGCCGGGTTTGCGCCAAGTTTCATTTATTTTCAGCGCATCATTTCGTCGCGGCGAGCAGGTTAGGCTTTATGTTTGCGTGCGAAGCCCCGAGAATGCTCAGCCTATGGGCGCTGTGCGCCAATGAACCGATCCCGCAGGAATGTTATGAAACTCGATAAAACGCAGGCCATCGCCCGTCGCAACAAGGAACTGGGCGGCGCTGTGCTCGGCACCAACAACTGCCACTTCGCCGAACTGAACCGTAACCGCAACATCTGGTGGTTCGACCTGCCGGTGTCGCGATTGGCGATCGGTCAGTACGAATGGATTCACCTGCTGATGCACACCCCGGCCACCGACGAGTTGCTGCACCTGAAAGTGCCGACAGTGTTCCTGCGTGAAAAGCTTGAAGGGCTGGTGATTCGCAATGAAGGCAAGCGCAAAGCGGCGTTGAGTCTGGAATTGAGCGCGGACAAGGATTCGTATCTGCAAGACATGCGTCCGGCGGGGACCAATGTGAATTTTGCGCCGTTTCGTCAGTAGGATTGGTGCAATCCCCCTTTCCCCTCACCCTAGCCCTCTCCCAAGGGAGAGGGAACTGACCGAGGTGCTCGGCAAGGTACGCCGACTTGAGATATCGAGTCGAACTCAGGTTTTGAAAAGTCCCCGATCGGCTCCCTCTCCCAAGGCGAGGGGACTGACCGAGGTGTCTGGGCGAGCTACGCCGACCTGAGATATCGAGTCGAACTCAGGTTTTGAAAAGCCCCCGATCGGCTCCCTCTACCGAGGGAGAGGGAACTGACCGAGGTGCTCGGGCAAGGTACGCCGACTTGAGATATCGAGTCGAACTCAGGTTTTGAAAAGCCCCCGATCGGCCCCCTCTCCCAAGGCGAGGGGACTGACCGAGGTGTCTGGGCAAGGTACACCGACCTGAAATTCCTGAGTTGAACTCAGGTTCTGAAAGGCCCCCGATCGGCCCCCTCTCCTTCGGGAGAGGGTTGGGGTGAGGGGCAGGTTCACCGCATAACCCGAGCCCTGCTCCGCTCCAATAAAAAGCCCCACATCTGCGGGGCTTGGTGTTTTAAGCGGCGGACTTGGCCTTGATCTTCTTCAGCTCTTCATCCCGCAACTCACGGCGCAGGATCTTGCCGACGTTGGTGGTCGGCAGCGCATCGCGGAATTCCACCGAACGCGGCACCTTGTAGCCGGTGACGTTGGCGCGCATGTGATCCATCACTTGCTCTTTGGTCAGGGTCACGCCCGGTTTGGCGACGATGAAAATCTTGATCGCCTCGCCCGACTTCTCGTCCGGCACGCCGATGGCCGCGCACTGCAACACGCCCGGCAGAGTCGCCAACACGTCTTCCAGTTCGTTGGGGTAAACGTTGAAACCGGAGACCAGAATCATGTCCTTCTTGCGATCGACAATGCGCATGTAGCCGTCCGGCTGGATCAGCGCGATGTCACCGGTCTTCAACCAGCCTTCGCTGTCGAGCATTTCATCGGTGGCTTCCTGACGCTGCCAGTAGCCCTTCATCACTTGCGGGCCTTTGACGCACAGCTCGCCGATTTCACCCAGCGGCTGCTCGACACCGTTATCGTCGATGACTTTGCACAAAGTAGATGGCACAGGAATACCGATGGTGCCGATCTGGATGTGCTGGATAGGGTTGACCGTAGCCACCGGGCTGGTTTCGGTCATGCCGTAACCTTCGCAGATGGCGCAACCGGTGACCGCTTTCCAGCGCTCGGCAGCGGCCAGTTGCAGGGCCATGCCGCCGGACAAGGTGACTTTCAGCGCCGAGAAATCCAGCTTGCGGAAACCTTCGTTATTGCACAGCGCCACAAACAAGGTATTCAAACCGACGAAACCGCTGAACTTCCACTTCGACAGTTCCTTGACCATCGCCGGCAGGTCGCGCGGGTTGCTGATCAGGATGTTGTGGTTGCCGATCAGCATCATCGCCATGCAATGAAAGGTGAACGCATAGATGTGGTACAGCGGCAGCGGCGTGATCAGGATCTCGCAACCTTCGTTGAGGTTGGAGCCCATCAGCGCTTTGCACTGCAGCATGTTGGCGACGAGGTTGCGATGGGTCAGCATCGCGCCCTTGGCCACGCCGGTGGTGCCGCCAGTGTATTGCAGCACCGCCACATCGCCGCTGTCGGGATTGGCTTCGGCCACAGGCTGGCCCTGGCCCTTGCTCAGCACGTCGTTGAACTTGACGGCTTTTGGCAAGTGATAGGCCGGCACCATTTTCTTCACGTACTTGATGACGCTGTTGATCAGCAGGCGCTTGATCGGCGGCAGCAGGTCGGCAACTTCAGTGACGATGACGTGTTTGACGCCGGTTTTCGGCACCACGGCTTCGGCCAGGTGCGCCATGTTCGCCAGGCAAACAAGGGCTTTAGCGCCGGAGTCGTTGAATTGGTGTTCCATTTCCCGCGCGGTGTACAGCGGGTTGGTGTTGACCACGATCAGCCCGGCGCGAATCGCACCGAAAACGGCCACCGGGTACTGTAGAACGTTGGGCAGTTGCACGGCGATTCGATCGCCGGGCTGCAAATCGGTATGCTGTTGCAGATACGCGGCAAACGCACCGGACAATTCGTACAATTCACCGTAGGTGATTGTCTTGCCCAGATTGCTGAAAGCCGGTTTGTTGGCGAAGCGTTGGCAGGATTGCTTCAACACTGCCTGAATGTTCGGATACTCGTCCGGATTGATGTCGGCAGCAATTCCAGCCGGGTATTTATCCTTCCAAAAGTCTTCGATCATGGAAGCCCACTCCTCAGCAACGCGAATTCTTCACCGCATTTGATGCGATTATTATTGGTGTGTGTTTGGTATTGGTGAATCTGGCTTTTACAGAGGCCGAGAAGTCACAAAGCGCGCCGAGAGTAGCAGCTTTGCCAAGGGTCGACTAGAGCCAAAAGCGGCCCCTACAGTCATTATCATGACTCAAGACCATCTAGCAGTCATTTTAGAGCAAAAATCCTAAAACACCTCAAAAGCCCCGGTTTTCGGGGACGTAAAGCAAAAGATCGCAGCCTTCGGCTGCTCCTACAGGAAATGCATTCCAAGGTAGGAGCTGCCGAATGCTGCGATCTTTTTGCTTTTAACCGTCAGGCGATATCGCGCAACTCGCGCCGCAGAATTTTCCCGACAGGCGTCATCGGCAATGACTCACGCAACACGATGTGTTTCGGCACCTTGTACGCGGTGAAATTCTCTTTGCAGTAGGCCTTGAGCTCTTCGAGGCTGACCCCGGTTTCCCGCGCCACCACGAACAGCTTCACCGCCTCCCCCGAACGCTCGTCCGGCACACCGATCACCGCACAGTTGGCGACTTTCGGGTGCGCCATCACCACGTCTTCGATTTCATTGGGATACACGTTGAAACCGGAGACGATGATCATGTCCTTCTTGCGGTCGACGATACGCACAAAACCGTCCGGATCGATCACCGCAATATCGCCGGATTTGAACCAGCCCTCGGCATCCAGCACTTCAGCCGTGGCCTCAGGTTTGTGCCAATAGCCCTTCATGATCTGCGGCCCTTTGATGCACAACTCGCCCCGCTCGCCCATCGGCTGTTCGACACCGTCATCGTTGATGACTTTGAGCAGCGTGCCCGGCACCGGCAAACCGACCGTGCCCAGGCGCGACTGATCGCCGTACGGATTGGTGCAGGCCACCGGTGAGGTTTCGGTCAGGCCGTAACCTTCGGTGATGCGGCACCCGGTCATCTGCTCCCAACGCTCGGCGGTGGCTTTGACCAGCGCGGTGCCACCGGAGTTGGTGAGCTTCAGGCTGGAGAAATCGAGGGTCTTGAAGTCCGGGTGATCCATCAGCGCCACGAACAAGGTGTTCAAGCCCAGCAGCGCCGAGAAACGCCAGTTCTTCAGCTCCTTGATGAACCCGGCAATGTCGCGCGGGTTGGTGATCAGCACGTTGTGGTTGCCGGAAACCATCATGCACATGCAGTTCGCGGTGAAGGCATAGATGTGGTACAGCGGCAGCGGCGCGATCATCACTTCCTGGCCTTCGCGCAGCAATGGCTGGCCATCCGGGCCGAGTTGCGCGAGACAGGCACGCACTTGCTGCATGTTCGCCACCAGATTGCCGTGGGTGAGCATCGCGCCTTTCGCCAGCCCGGTGGTGCCGCCGGTGTATTGCAGCACGGCGATGTCGTCGAGGCTGACCTTCAAAGGCTTGATGCCCAGGCCACGGCCCATACGCAACGCACTCTTGAAGGAAATCGCCTGGGGCAGCGTATACGCCGGGACCATTTTCTTGACTTTGCTGACCACGGTGTTGACCAGCCAGCCCTTGGCGGTGGGCATCAAGTCGCCCATCTTCGCTTCGATCAGGTATTGGATGTCGGTGTCGGGCAGCACTTCCTGGACTTTCTGGCCGAACATGTTCAGGTAGACCAGCGCGCGCGCGCCGGAATCCTTGAACTGGTGGCGCATCTCCCGCGCGGTGTACAGCGGGTTGGTGTTGACCACGATCAGTCCGGCGCGCAGGGCACCGAATACGGCAATCGGGTAATGCAGGACGTTGGGCATCTGCACCGCGATGCGATCGCCCGGGACCAGATCGGTATGCGCCTGCAGGTAACCGGCGAAGGCGGCGCTCTGACGCTCGAGTTCGGCGTAGGTCAGGGTGATGCCCATGTTGCTGAACGCCGGGCGATCGGCGAACTTCTTGCAGGAACGCTCGAACACCTCGATCACCGACTTGAACTCCCCCATGTCGATGTCCAGCGGTACGCCAGCCGGGCGTTTATCGTTCCAGAAATCAGGTTGCATTGTTCTTGTCCTCTTTACCTGAGCCGATCCGGGGCCGCTTTCTGTCATTTCTGAAAAAGCGGAGCTTCACGGACACTAGCAGCTATGGCCATTGAGGCAAATATGGACAAAGCCGTCATTGATCGTGTGAATCTTCCCGCCGTGGCGTGGGCTGATCAGACGCGCTATACAATGATCCGACTCTGAGCAAAGGAATCGCCATGATCCACGACACCCTATGGCTGGACGCGAGTGACCGCAGCCGCCTCTTCGTCAATCAATGGCTGCCGGCGGCGCCACTGAAAGCGGTGATCCTGCTGGCCCACGGCATGGCGGAACACAGCGGCCGTTACGCTCGACTGGCCGACACGTTTTGCGACAAAGGATATGGCGTATATGCCCCTGATTTACGCGGACATGGCAAAACCGCCAATCACGGCACCCTCGGCCACTTCGCCGATGACGACGGCTGGTGCAAAGTGCTCGGCGACCTTGCCAGCCTGAATCAGCACATCGGCCAGCAGCACCCCGGCGTGCCGATCGTTCTGCTGGGACACAGCATGGGCAGCTACCTCGCCCAAGGTTATCTGCTGCACCACAGCGCCAGCCTGCACGGGGCGATTCTCAGTGGTTCAAACTTTCAGCCCGTGGCGCTGTACGGCGCTGCGCGGCAGATCGCCCGTCTGGAAAAACTCCGTCAGGGTGGCAAGGGCCGCAGTGCGCTGATCGAATGGCTTTCATTCGGCTCGTTCAACAACAAATTCAAACCGGTACGCACACGCTTCGACTGGCTAAGCCGCGATCCGATGGAAGTCGACAAGTATGCCAACGACCCGCTGTGCGGCTTTCGCTGCACCAATCAACTGTGGATCGACTTGCTCGGCGGCTTGCAGCAGATCAGCAAAGCGTCCAATCTCGCCCAGATCGACCCGGGCCTGCCGCTGCTGGTAATTGGCGGCGAATGTGATCCGGTGAGTGAAGGCAAGCGTCTGACAGATCTGGCCAATGCCTTGCGCACGGCCGGCAGCCAGCACCTGCAACTGAAGATCTACCCGCAGGCGCGGCACGAATTGTTCAACGAAACCAACCGCGACGAAGTGATCGCTGATGTGCTGGCCTGGATCGATCAGGCCCTGAGCCATCCGCGCCCTCAGCGCAGTGAATAATCTTTTGCGGATTCATTTGATCCGCCACAGGAATCAAGACCGATGACTCAGGTTACCAACATCCCTTACGAAGCCCTCGAAGTCGGCCAGACCGCCAGCTACAGCAAGACTGTCGAAGAGCGTGACATCCAATTGTTCGCCGCCATGTCCGGCGACCACAACCCGGTGCATCTGGATGCCGAGTTCGCCGCAGCAAGCATGTTCAAGGAGCGTATCGCCCACGGTATGTTCAGTGGCGCGCTGATCAGTGCAGCGGTGGCTTGCGAACTGCCTGGGCCGGGCACTATTTATATCGGTCAGCAGATGAGCTTTCAGAAGCCGGTGAAGATTGGCGACACGCTGACAGTGCGTCTGGAAATCCTCGAGAAGCTGCCGAAGTTTCGCGTGCGCATTGCTACTCGTGTGTTCAACCAGCGTGATGAGCTGGTGGTGGATGGCGAGGCGGAGATTCTGGCGCCGCGCAAGCAGCAGACGGTGACGTTGCCGACGTTGCCGGCGATCAGCATTGGCTGATTGATTGGTGGTGTGTCAGGTAGAGCTTTTCCCCCTCACCCCAGCCCTCTCCCCCAAGGGGGCGAGGGGGAAAGGGAGCCGATCTCCGCTGTTTTCAGATTTTGAGTTCGCCTGAATATTTCAGGTCGATGTAGCTCGAAAAAACACCTCGGTCAGTCCCCTCTCCCTCCGGGAGAGGGCTAGGGTGAGGGGCTCTTGATCTTGATCTTGCTTTTCCCTGCCCCATAAAAAAACGCCAGACTAGCTGGCGTTTTTTTATACCCGACGAACGCTTACGAACGAGCACGAGCCTGGTTACGCAGTGCCTTCACCTGATCGTGATTGCGTTGTACGCCGTGGTACTGACGCTCAACCAGGTCACGAATACCCACCAGGTTATGCTTGTTGATTTTCTCGATAGCTTCACGATAAGCCTTCAGCGCATGGTCTTCACCGCGCTCGGCTTCGTTCAGCACTGCCTCTTCGTCTTTACCGGTGAACATGGCTTTGACGTCGACCCAGCGACGGTGCAAGTCACCGCTGACACTGGTAGAAGTTTCCGGATCGCCGCCCAGCTTGCGAACTTCGGCTTGCAGTTCTGCTGCAGCGGTGGCGCAATCGGCGGAGCGAGTCACAAACAGGGTTTTCAGTTCTGGATGCTTGATGTCTTCAGCGCAAGTCTTGAACCCTTCCTGACCGTCCTTGCAGGTTTCAATCAGGTCATTGAGTACAGAGATGGCTTCTTTATTCATGTCGGTCATTTTTCAATTCCTTGCGATTGGTTGAAGATGCAAGGGATATTGCAGTGTGCGTGCCAGCTTTTTTATTTACAGAAAATCGTTATAAATCAACATATTAAAGATAAATGAACTATCTGTATCACGGTTATTTGCATGATCTGTCATTTGGCCTGCATGCAGAATGCCTGTATTTTCCAAGCTGATTTGAAGCCAGACGAAATCCCCTGATGAATCCCGAAAAACTCGAACTGCTGATCACCCGCGAAATGCCCTTCGGCAAGTACAAGGGCCGGATCATTGCCGACCTGCCCGGGCCGTACCTGAACTGGTTTGCCCGCGAAGGTTTCCCTCACGGCGAACTCGGTGGCCTGCTCGCGCTGATGCAGGAGATCGACCATAACGGCCTCTCGGACCTGCTTGAACCGCTGCGCGCCAAACACGGCAAACCTGCCCCGCGCCACTGAAGCGCCCTCCTCTCTAGAGTCTGCCGACCATGCCCGATAACACCCGCCGCGCCCGTGACGAAGCCTTCTGGCAAACGTTCGCCGACCGTTACGACGTTCAACCTGGCCCCGTGAACCTGGAAAACGGTTACTTCGGGCGCATGTCGCGCACGGTGATCGAGGAGTACCAGCGCAATATCGAGCTGATCAACACCAGCAACTCGGTGTACGTGCGCCAGCGTTTCGAACAGCACGACAACCTCGACATTCGCGCGCAATTGGCCGAATTGATCGGCGTACGCGCGCAAAGCGTGGCTTTCACCCGCAACGCCACCGAAGGGCTGCAATCGCTGATTCGCAACTACAACCGCTTGCAGCCGGGCGATCAAGTACTGATCAGTGATCTGGAATACGACACGGTCAAAGGCGCCATGCGCTGGCTGGCCAGACACCGCGGCGCCGAGGTGATCGAGATTGCCCACGCGCACCCGGCGAGTTTCGACAGCCTGCTGGAGACTTACCGCGAAGCTTTCAGCGATCACCCGAAACTCAAGCTGATGGCCCTGACTCACGTCACTCACCGCACCGGTCTGGTCATGCCGGTACAAGCCATCGCCGCGCTCGCCAAGGAGCATGGCGTCGATGTCATCCTTGACGGCGCCCACGCGCTCGGTCAGATCGACTTCGATCTTGAAGCACTGGGCATCTCTTTCGCCGGATTCAACCTGCACAAATGGATAGGCGCGCCACTCACCCTCGGCTTCCTCTATATCGCGCCACAGCGCTTGGCCGATATCGATCCGGACATGGGTGAAATGCATTACCCGGTCAATGATATTCGGGCACGCACGTCTTACAGCACGCCCAACATTCCAGCGCTGATGACGTTGCCGCTGGTGTTCGAGGAGCATCGCTCACTCGGCGGCGCACCGGCCAAGGGCGCTCGCGTCAATTATCTGCGCAATCTGTGGGTCAGCGCGGTGCGGAATCTGCCGGGTATCGAGGTGATGACGCCCGACGATCCACGACTGTATTGCGGCATCACCTCGCTGCGTTTCACTCGCCACGATGATCAACAGGCAATGGCCGAGCGTCTGCTCAACGACTACAACCTGTTCACCGTGGTGCGCAACGGCGCCGCCAGCGGGCCGAGCATCCGCATCACGCCGGGGCTGACCAACACCGCTGACGACATGCAGTTGCTGGTGCGCGCATTGAACGAGTTGCGCTAAAACACTGTGATCAGGTGTTTGTCGTAGCCCGCCACGCCGATCTGCGATGACAGTGCAAAGGTGTCAACGCCGATCGTCAGACTGCCGAAGTAGCCGTCCTCCGGGCCGTCATCTGTAAGCGGGCGTACCGCTAGCCGAACAGCATCGTCATCCACGGCAGTGCAATTGCAGACGCAGGGCAGATGCAGGCGCCCTGCCCAGGCCTCCTGGTACAACTGCGGTTGTTGATCATCACTGGCAATGGCAACACTCAGAGCGATGCACGTAAAGGCACTGTGCCGATCCGGGTAAAGGCTGGTGAAACGAACGATGCCCTTACTGTCGGTCGTCTGGCTGCCACACAGTATGTCGGTGCCAATGCGCTGCTCGATGCGGACCACGGCGCCGCTGACCGGCTCGCCGGTCATGGCATCAACCAGGGCCAGCCGCAATAAAAGGGGCAAACCTTCAATCCCCGCGCTGATGTTGCGCACCTTGCCCTGGCTGTTGTGCCAATCGAAACTGCCCACCACGGGCAACTGCCGCAGGCGCAGGGGGTTGACTGATAAAACTACAGATTGACGGTCGTCCATGAGGCGTTCTCTCTTCCGTAAGATGAACGCAGATTAGCGCCACACAAATGCGCCTGTGCGGTAACTATGTATCGCGTGATGTCCTGGCACTTTCTTCGAGGCAAAAAAAACGGTGCACCGACCAAGCGCACCGTAAAGCCGTAGAACACACAACGAAGTGTCTGGTAACAATCAGTCCAGCAGCGCCAACGCCTCGGCGGTGCATTCCTGAATGCGCGCCCAGTCGCCGTTCTTGATCCACTCCGGATCAAGCATCCAGCTACCGCCCACGCACATGACGTTTTTCAGCGCCATGTAGCTCTTGATGTTGGCTGGGCCGACGCCGCCAGTCGGGCAGAATTTCACTTCGCCGAACGGGCCGCCGAGGGCCTTGATTGCCGCCACGCCACCGCTGACTTCAGCCGGGAACAGCTTGAAGCGGCGATAACCCAGACCGTAGCCTTCCATGATGCCGGAAGCGTTGCTGATGCCCGGCAACAGCGGAATCGGGCTGTCGACGCTGGCTTCGAGCAGGTCACGGGTAATGCCCGGAGTAACGATGAACTGCGAGCCAGCGGCTTCGGCAGCCGAGAGCATGTTGCGATCAAGCACGGTGCCGGCACCGGTCATCAGTTCCGGGCGCTGGTCGCGCAGGATCTGGATGGCTTTGAGGCCGAATTGCGAACGCAGGGTCACTTCCAGCGCAGTCAGGCCACCGGCAGCCAGAGCGTCAGCCAGTGGCAGCACGTCCTGTTCGCGAGCGATGGTGATCACCGGCAGGATCCGCGCCTTGGCGCAGAGGCTGTCGATCAGGGCAACTTTGTCCGCCATGGAAACGGTCGGGGATGGGGTTGTCATAGCGGCTGTTCCTTGGCTCATGGGCACCAGTAAATCTCTAACGTAGGTTGCAGAAACGCGCGCACCGGCATGGCGGCGACGTCGTCGGATGCCAGTGCGGCATTCAGGGTGGTCAGTTTCGACTGACCGGAAATCGACAGAATCTTGTGCCGGGCCGAGGCCAGCAGCGCACGGCTCATGGTCAAACGCTGACGCGGCACGCTTGGCGCCAGCATCGGCCAGCAACGGCGTGTGCCATCGGCTTGCAGAGCTTCGGTCAGGTTCGGGCTGTCGGGAAACAGCGACGCGGTGTGGCCGTCATCGCCCATGCCCAACACCAGCACGTCAATCGGTGGCAATTCGGCGAGCAAGCGGTCAGCCTGTTCAGCAGCCTGCTCGACGTTCGCTGCAGCGCTATAAAGGCTGAGGAATTGCGCTTTCGCCGCCGGGCCTTTGAACAGGTATTGCTTGAGCAGGCCAGCATTGCTGTCGGCGTGTTCAACCGGTACCCAACGTTCGTCGGCGAGGGTCACGACGACCTTCGACCAGTCCAGTTCCTGCTTGGCCAGGTGCTGGAAAAACGCCACCGGGCTACGACCGCCCGACACCACCAGCACCGCGTTGCCGCGTGCCGCAATGGCCTCGCTCAATTGCTTGGCGACGTTCAGCGCCAGACCTTCGGCCAACAGCACCGGGCTGTTGAATTCGTGAGCGTTCACGCCCGCAGGCAGTTGCACATCAGATATCGCCATACCACGACCTCCCGTCCCGCGTGATCAATGCAATGGAGCTCATCGGCCCCCACGACCCGGCCGCATACGGCTTGGGCGCATCACCGGATTTTTTCCACCCGGCGATCAGCTGGTCACACCATTTCCACGCGGCTTCGATTTCATCTTTACGGACAAACAGGTTCTGATTGCCGTTCATCACTTCCAGCAACAACCGTTCGTAGGCATCGGGAATTCGCGCGCTACGCCAGGTGTCGGAGAAATTCAATTGCAGCGGGCCGCTACGCAGTTGCATGCCTTTGTCCAGGCCCTGCTCTTTGGTCATCACGCGCAAGGAAATGCCTTCGTCCGGTTGCAGGCGAATGATCAGTTTGTTGCTGATCTGCAGGCGCTGCTCGGGGGCGAAAATGTAGTGCGACGGTTCCTTGAAGTGGATGACGATCTGCGACAGTTTCTGCGGCATGCGCTTGCCGGTGCGCAGGTAGAACGGCACGCCGGCCCAGCGCCAGTTGCGGATGTCGGCACGCAGGGCGACGAAGGTTTCGGTGTCGCTCTGGGTGTTGGAATTCGGTTCTTCGAGGTAACCCGGAACGGATTTTCCTTCGCTGTGGCCAGCGATGTACTGGCCACGCACCACTTGGGTAGTCAGGCCTTCCGGGCTGATCGGCGCCAGCGCCTTGAGCACTTTTACCTTTTCGTCACGGATGCTGTCGGCGGACAGGTCAGCCGGAGGGTCCATGGCGATCAGGCAGAGCAACTGCAACAAGTGATTCTGGATCATGTCGCGCAACTGGCCGGCCTTGTCGAAGTAGCCCCAACGGCCTTCAATGCCCACCTTCTCGGCCACGGTGATTTCCACGTGGGAGATGTAATTCTGGTTCCACTGAGTTTCGAACAGGCTGTTGGCGAAACGCAGGGCGATCAGGTTCTGAACGGTTTCTTTGCCCAAGTAGTGGTCGATGCGGTAGGTGCGGTTCTCCGGGAAGAACTGCGCCACGGCGTCGTTCACTTTGCGCGACGATTCGAGGTCGGAGCCGATCGGTTTTTCCAGCACCACACGGGTGTTTTCCGCCAGACCGACTTTCGCCAGGTTCTCGCAGATCGCGCCATACACCGCTGCCGGGGTGGCGAAATAGGCAATCACGCGTTGCGTGCTGCCGGCCAGTTCGGCCAGCGCCACATAATCTTCGGATTTCAGGAAGTCGACGTGCAGGTAAGTCAGGCGCGCGAGAAAACGCTCGGCGACAGCCTCGTCCAGCTCTTTGCCCACATAACGACGCAGTTCGGCGGCGATGAACGCCATGTGCTGCTGCTGAGAACCTTCTTCACGGGCCAGCGCAATGATGCGCGTGTCTTCGTGCAGCAAGTCGGCGCCATCGAGGTGATAAAGGGCAGGAAACAGCTTGCGCAGGGCCAGATCGCCAAGCGCGCCGAACAAGGCAAAGGTGCACGGTTCAACCGTAATCGAAGGCATGATGTTTGTTCTTTTATCAAGTTAAGCTACAAATACCTTTTTTCAAGGCATCACTCAAGGGAAAATGTAGTAATAACCACAACATTTTCGCAAAATACAGATTCCGAGTGGTGGTCAGTCGGAGCCATCAGTAGGATAGGCCACCGTTACGGGCCATATCAAAGGCCCAATTTGCATAGCCCGGCGCACCTTCGCGCAGGTGAATTAGGAATTCCATATGGACCGCGTGCGAAATTTACTGGAACAGATCCAGAGTCGCCTTGAAGACCTGAACAAGGCCGAACGCAAAGTCGCCGAGGTGATCCTGCTCAACCCGCAGCAGGCCACCCGCTTCAGCATCGCCGCCCTCGCCCAGGCGGCCTCGGTGAGCGAACCGACGGTCAACCGTTTCTGCCGTTCGTTCGGTGTCAGCGGTTATCCCGAGCTCAAGCTGCAATTGGCGCAGAGTCTGGCCAGTGGCGCGGCGTATGTCAGCCGCGCGGTCGAGGCCGACGATAATCCCGAGGCGTACACGCAGAAGATTTTCGGCAGTGCCATCGCGTCGCTGGACAGCGCTTGTCAGGCGCTCGACCCGAACCTGATCAGCCGCGCCGTCGACCTGTTGATTCAGGCCCGACAGATCCACTTCTTCGGCCTCGGCGCTTCGGCACCGGTGGCGCTGGATGCGCAGCACAAGTTCTTCCGTTTCAATCTGGCCGTCACCGCCCACGCCGATGTATTGATGCAGCGGATGATTGCGTCGGTGGCGCACACCGGTGAGTTGTTCGTGATCATTTCCTACACCGGCCGCACCCGCGAGTTGGTCGAGGTGGCGCGCATTGCTCGCGAGAACGGCGCTTCGGTGTTGGGTTTGACGGCGGAGAATTCGCCGTTGGCCAAGGCGAGTACCTTGAGCCTGAATATTCCGCTGCCGGAAGACACCGACATTTATATGCCGATGACGTCGCGGATCATTCAGTTGACGGTGCTGGATGTGTTGGCGACGGGGATGACCTTGCGTCGCGGGGTGGATTTCCAGCCGCATTTGCGCAAGATCAAAGAGAGCTTGAATGCGAGCCGGTATCCGGTGGGTGACGAGTTCAACTAAAGGTCAAAAGCCTACCCTCACCCCAGCCCTCTCCCGAGGGGAGAGGGGGCCGACCGAGGTGTCTTGCGCTGTACATCGACCTGAAATATCCAGTCGATTATGGATTCAGCACTGCTCTTTCATTTCGGCGTAATTCTTCAGCATCCCCCGATCGGTCCCCTCTCCCTCCGGGAGAGGGCTAGGGTGAGGGGCTACGATGTGACTGACACACTCAAGCCGCCGCCCACGCCTGCAAACTCAAATGCGCCTTCTCCCCCGGCGCTAAATGCAGGCTGTCAGTCCCACCCGCCGCCGCTTCAACACAGACAAACTCGGAAATTTCATCCCACGTCACGCCCAACAACGGCCGCGCCCCGGGATGCCAGACCACCGTGTCCGCGCTGTCACCGGTATCAATGCACAACTCACGTTGCCAAGCGTGATCCTTGAGCTGCAATTCGCCGTCATGCTGGAACACCCGCTGACACCCGCCATCCACCCGCAACTCACCTTCCTGCTGGCAAACCTGCCGATTCAACTGGTCGTAACCCTGCGCCCCTTCGAGCCCAGACAGCGCTATCTCACCGACATCGCCAATACGCCAGTAAGCGTGCAAAGCCTGGCTCAACTGGCACGGCATGTCGTCCTGATGCTCGGTGCTCAGGCGTAATTCCATGCGCTCGCCCAAATGCGCGTGCAGGTCGACCTGCCAGTCGCACAGCTGCAATTGCCAGTGCAGGCGCACGCCATCTTCGGCGCTGCTGCTGTCGAGCAACTTCCAGTCGAGCAGTCGCGCCCAACCATGCGATGGCCAGGCGTTTTCGCTCGGATGACGGCCATACCACGGCCAGCACACCGGCACGCCACCGCGAATGGCACCCACGTGCGGCCACTTCGCCGCACACCATAACCACGGCTTTTGCCCGCGCGGCTGAAAGTGCAGCAACTGCGCGCCCTGACGACTGAACACCGCCTGACACAGCGGATGATCGATCACCAACACGTCACGCATCTGATAGCGCTCCCAGGCGAACACCGGTTGTTCACGCAGGGATTTGAAGAAGCGTTGTAGCGGATGCTCATGCATTTGCCACGATCCTGAACTCGTCTTTCACTGGGTTGCGCCAGCCCCAAAAAAAAGCGGACAGCCTTGGCTGTCCGCAAATATGCGCACATAGAGAGGAGCTTATCGCAGACGCGTTAGAACGTAGACTGAATTTTCAGGCCAGCGACCAAAGCGTTGTCCACTTCATCCACACCACCCGGGTGAGTGATGTACTGCAGGTTAGGACGTACGGTCAGCCAGTTGGTAACGTGGAAGCCGTAGTTGATCTCGTAGTTGTATTCGGTTTCGCGAATTGGCGAGAACACCGGATTGTCGTAATCCGAAACACCGTTGGACGCATTCAGCAACTCGGCGTTTTTCTTCACATCGTCGTTGACGTGGATACGTGCCGCGCCGATACCGACGTCATCCTTCGGACGCGCGTCGAACGGACCTTTGTAGACAAACATCACCGACTGGTAGTTGTCGATGAAGTTGGTGTCCTTGTCGTGGAACGTGGCGTTGGCCGCGATGTTCAGACCACGCGAGGCATCACCGTTGTGGCTGGTGAGTTGCTGTTGCGCGACGAACCAGTAACCGCTTTTGCTGTTGTGGGTTTTGTAGGCGTCGCCAGTGGTGGCGGCGTCAAAACCGTTGACGTCTTCGCGAACGTCGTCAGCATCAGCCGTGCTCTTGTAGTAGCCAACGCGGTATTCGCCCGGCAGGCTGTTGACCTTCGGCGACCAGACCAATTCAACCGGAAGAACAGTACCTTTGGTGCCGCTGCCGCTGAGTTTGAAGCCGTTGCCGTGTTCCAGCTGCGACGGGTTCTGGTTGTACGCACCGATTTGCGCGTAGAGCTCGTCGTTGATGTTGTACTTCACACGGATCGCGGCCTGGCTGACTGGCCAGTTGTACCAGATGTTGGTCGCCCAGTTACCCACTTGGGAACCGCAGAACGCCAGGTTCTGGAAGTCGCACGGGAAGGTGTTGAAGTCTTCGCCTTCACCGAAGTAACCGGCCTTAACGTCGAGTTTGTTGTCGAAGAACTGGTGCTGAATCCACAACTGGGTCAGACGCACCATGTGGCCACGACCGTAAACTTCTTGCGAGGAACTCAAGGTTCCGGCACGCGGATCGCCAACGCGGTCGTTGGAGATGTTGTAGCCATTACGGTTGGTCAGCTGGATCTTCGCCTGGGTGTTATCCCAGCCCCACAGCTTTTGCAGATCGAGTGCCACGCCCAGACCGAACTGGTCGCTGTAGCGCCCAGTCTTGTCATCGTTATAGCCGCCGTGCAGGTTGGCGCCCATTTCCCCAACGTAGTCGGCCTTGATGTCGATACCCTGCTCGATCAGCTTGGTCCGCTCGCCACCCCAGTCACCGGTCATCCATTTCGAGTCGGAGCTGAAGGCATCCGCCGCCATGGCGTTACCGGCCAGCACCAATGCCGCCGCAGCTGACACTTGGCAGATCAACCGGGCATTGACGTGTTTCTTTTTCATCCCTACATCCTCGTCTTTATTGTTATTAACTGTTTTTATCTAACGCGGTTTACATAAAGTGCGATGGACTACAGGCAATCCACCGCGTGCTCCTTTGTGGGAGTGAGCAGGCTCGCTCCCACATTTGTTCTTCAGCGGCCTTTGAATTGCGCCACGTTCGCAGACCGCGCATCGGTCTGTGGTTGGCCGGCAGTGCCCAGACGCTCGCCCGTGTTGGCATCGAACAACAACACTTTCGACGGATCGAATTGCAGCGTCAGGCTCTCGCCCACCTGCGGTGCCACGTCCGGCGCCAGACGGCAGCAGACTTTGGTGTCATTCAAATTGACGAACACCAGCGTGTCCGGACCGGTTGGCTCGGTCACCTGCACTTCGGCGCGAATGCTCGGCAGGCCATTGCCCTCGCCGTTCGCCAAAACAATCTGCTCAGGGCGCAGGCCGAGGATCACTTCGCGATCTTCCAGACCGGCATCCTGCATGCTCATCGGCAGCTCGCAACGCGCCTGGCCGCTGTCGAGCAGCGCCAGCAGACGACCGTCCTTGCGTTGCAGACGCAGCGGAATGAAGTTCATCGGCGGCGAACCGATGAAGCTCGCCACGAACAGGTTGGCCGGGTTGGTGTAGATGTCTTTCGGCGTACCGAACTGCTGAATGATGCCGTCCTTCATCACCGCAACCTTGTCGCCCAAGGTCATCGCTTCGATCTGGTCGTGGGTCACGTAGACCGTGGTGGTTTTCAGGCGCTGGTGCATCAGTTTCATTTCGGTGCGCATCTCGACGCGCAGCTTGGCGTCAAGGTTGGACAGCGGTTCGTCGAACAGGTAAATCTTCGGCCGACGCGCCAGTGCGCGGCCCATCGCCACACGCTGTTGCTGACCGCCGGAGAGCTGACCCGGCTTGCGATTGAGCAGGTGTTCGATCTGCAGCAGCTTGGCCACGCGCGCGACTTCTTCGTCGATCGCCGCTTGAGGCATTTTGCGAATCTTCAGACCGAACTCGATGTTCTCGCGCACACTCATGGTCGGGTACAGCGCGTAGGACTGGAACACCATGGCGATGTCGCGATCCTTCGGGCTCATGCCGCTGACGTCCTGATCACCGATCATGATCGCGCCGCCGGTGATGGTTTCCAGACCGGCGATGCAGTTCATCAAGGTCGATTTGCCGCAGCCCGACGGGCCGACGAGGATCAGGAACTCACCGTCCTTGATCGACAGTTCAATGTTCTTCAGGGTGTCCGGCAGGCCGGCACCGTAGGTCTTGTTGACGTTGCGAAGTTCGAGCGTTGCCATGATTACCCCTTGACTGCGCCGGCCGTCAGCCCGCGCACGAAATACTTGCCTGCGACCACATAGACCAGCAGGGTCGGCAGGCCGGCGATCATCGCCGCTGCCATATCAACGTTGTATTCCTTGGCGCCGGTGCTGGTGTTGACCAGGTTGTTCAGCGCCACCGTGATCGGTTGCGAATCACCGCTGGAGAACACCACACCGAACAGGAAGTCGTTCCAGATCTGGGTGAATTGCCAGATCAGGCAGACCATGATGATCGGCGTCGACATCGGCAGAATGATGCGGCGGAAAATCGTGAAGAACCCCGCGCCATCCAGGCGTGCAGCTTTGACCAGCGCATCCGGAATGCTCACGTAGTAGTTACGGAAGAACAGCGTGGTGAACGCCAGCCCGTAAACCACATGGATAAACACCAGGCCGGTGGTGGTGCTCGCCAGGCCCATCTTGCCGAGGGTGAACGAGGCCGGCAGCAGCACGGTCTGGAATGGCAGGAAGCAGCCGAACAACAGCAGACCGAAGAACAACTGCGAACCACGGAAGCGCCAGAACGACAGCACATAACCGTTCAACGCACCGATAGCGGTGGATATGATTACGGCTGGCACAGTGATCTTGATCGAGTTCCAGAAGTAACCGTCAACCGTGGCCCAGGCCTTGACCCAGCCAATGCCGCTGACCACGGTCGGCCAGCTCAACAGGTTGCCGGTGCTGATGTCTTCCGGAGTCTTGAAGCTGGTCAGCAACATGACCACCAGCGGCACCAGATAAAGCAGTACGGCGATGATCAGCACTGCGTAGATCGCGATGCGACTCAGGCTGATAGCAGGTTTGGCAGCGAGACTAGTCATTGCGCTTGGTCCTCAGCTCGGAATACAGGTAAGGCACGATGATCGCGAGGATCGCACCGAGCATCAGAATCGCACTGGCCGAGCCCATGCCCATCTGGCCGCGGCTGAAGGTGAAGGAATACATGAACATCGCGGGCAGGTCGGAGGAATAACCCGGACCACCGGCAGTCATCGCCGCGACCAGGTCGAAGCTCTTGATCGCGATGTGGGCGAGGATCATCACCGCACTGAAAAACACCGGACGCAGGCTTGGCAGCACCACTTTCCAGTAGATCGTCGGCATGCTCGCGCCATCGATCTGCGCGGCACGGATGATCGATTGATCAACGCCACGCAGGCCGGCAAGGAACATCGCCATGATGAAGCCCGAGGCTTGCCACACAGCGGCGATCACCAGGCAGTAAACCACGCGATCCGGGTCGATCAGCCAGTCGAGACGGAAGCCTTCCCAGCCCCAGTCACGCAACAATTTGTCCAGGCCCATGCCCGGGTTGAGCAGCCATTTCCACGCGGTACCGGTGACGATCATCGAGAGCGCCATCGGGTACAGGTAAATGGTGCGGATAAAGCCTTCGCGACGAATGCGCTGGTCGAGGAACACCGCCAGCAACACGCCGATCACCAGAGTGATACCGATGAACATGCCGCCGAACACCGCGAGGTTTTTGCTCGCGACCCACCAGCGATCGTTGTCGAACAACCGCGCGTATTGCGCAAGTCCCGCCCACTTGTAGTTGGGCAGGAACGTCGAGGTGGTGAACGACAGCACGAACGTCCACAGGATGTAGCCATAGAAGCCCACCAGCACGATGAACATGCTCGGCGCCAGCACCAGTTTTGGTAGCCAGCGTTGCAATGCATCGAACGGCGAGGCCTTGCTGAACACAGCAACAGAACTCATGGGGAAATCCATCAAAAAAAGAGAGGAGCAGTGGCGAGCTGCAAGCTGCAAGACCAACAGAGCTCAAGCTTTTGACTTGTAGCTTGCGGCTCGCAGCTCGTCGCTACCGCCTATTTGGCTGACTGCACCGCTGCGCCAAGTTTCTTCGCAGCATCGGCCGGGTCGGCTTTCGGGTCGTTGATGTAGTTGGTCACGACATCAAAGAACGCGCCTTGCACCGCCAGCGTGGTCGCCATGTTGTGCGCCATGCTTGGTTGCAGGCCGCCAGACTTGGCGTCCGCCAGGAAGTCCTTGGCAGCGGTCTGGGCGCAGGAGTCGAAGCCGAGCTTGTCCATGTTGTTCAACATGTCGTTGCGTACCGGGATCGAGCCTTTGTTGATGCTGAAGACTTTCTGAAAGTTTTCACCCAGCACGACTTTGGCGATGTCTTGCTGACCGGCCGCAGTGCCTGCGTCCTTCTGCTTGAACACGGCCAGCGAGTCGATGTTGTAGGTGAACGCCTTGTCGGTGCCCGGGAACGCTACGCACTCGTAGTCCTTGCCAGCGACTTTCTTCGCGGCGGTCCATTCGGACTTGGCCCAGTCACCCATGATCTGCATGCCGGCCTTGCCGTTGATGACTTTGGCCGCTTCCAGGTTCCAGTCCTGGCCTTTGCCGTCAGCGTCCATGTAGGTCGCGACTTTCTTCAGCTCGGTCAGCGCCTTGACCATTTCCGGGCCGGTCAGTGCTTTGTTGTCCAGGTCGACCAGGGCTTTCTTGTAGCCATCAACGCCCATGACCGAAAGCACTACGGCTTCGAACACGGTGCTGTCCTGCCATGGCTGACCGCCGTGAGCCAGCGGAATGAAGCCCGCCGCTTTCAGCTTGTCGCCAGCGGCATAGAATTCTTCGAGGGTGGTCGGGTTCTTGGTGATCCCGGCTTTCTTGAACACTTCCGGGTTGATCCACAGCCAGTTCACACGGTGAATGTTCACCGGCACGGCCACGTAATCACCGTCGTACTTCACGGTATCGGAGACTTTCTTGTCGAGCAGGCTGTCCCACTTTTCCGACTTGGCGACGTCTTTCAGCACGTCGGTGTCGAGCAGGCCGGTCGACGCCCATTCCTGGATGTCCGGGCCTTTGATCTGAGCAACGCCAGGCGGGTTGCCGGCCACAGCGCGGCTTTTCAGCACGGTCATGGCAGTTGCACCGCCACCGCCGGCGACAGCGCCGTCTTTCCAGGTGAAACCGTCTTTTTCGACTTGCGCCTTGAGCACATCAACAGCGGCTTTTTCGCCACCGGACGTCCACCAGTGCACGACTTCGACCGAACCTTTGGATTCGGCAGCGGAAACACTGAGAGGCAGAATTGCGAGCGGGAACAGGGAGGCGACAGAAATGACAGTAGCGAGGCGAGAAATCGCATTCATCTGAGATGTACCTTTCTTGTTGTTATGCATGCAAGTCTGGTGCTTGCGCTGCACAGGAGTTTAAACAGGACGTTTCCCTTCGCAGGTAACGAAGGGACGCGCGAATGTCACCGTATGGTTACATGATTAATTACATAGCAACGCTCTGAGACCACTGCGCCAGCGCAGTCGCCATGCTCGGCGACAAGGGTAGACGAGGGATCAGCACGGCTTGCCAGGCATGGTACAGATCGGGTTTGCCTGGCCAGATATCGGCGCTTGGCGTGTTTTGCGGATTGAGTTCGTGGTGCCAACTGCCGTCGCAACGGTCGATGAAATTCATTTCGCAGAATTCCCAGAACAGTCGGTACCAGGTTTCGTATTGCGCATCTCCGCTGCGTTTGAGCAACGCGCTGGCAGCGGCGCTGGCCTCGGCGTGCGTCCAGTGCAGACGATGGCGGACAACGGCTTTGTTGTCCCAGTCGAGGGTGTAGACGATGCCCGGCAAACCATCGACATTCCAACCGTTGCGGCAGTTGTTCTCGAAGAGTTTTGCCGCGTCAGTGGCGAGCCAGCCGGGCGTCAACATGCCGGCCTGCACTCGCGCCGCTTCGAGGTGCAGCAACAGCCGCGCCCACTCGAAACCGTGACCCGGTGTGGTGCCGTACGGGCGGAAACCGTCGGCAGGATTGTCGTGGTTGTATTCACGCAGCGGTTGCCAGTCGCGGTCGAAATGCTCGATAACCATGTAACCGTTGCCAGCCGCGTGACCGTGGATCACCCGCTCGACGATGCGTTGCGCACGCACCAGCCAGCGCGGATCTTCAGTGACATCAGCCAGTGCGAGGAACGCTTCGGTGGCGTGCATGTTGCTGTTGGCGCCGCGATAGGCTTCTTCTTCGCTCCAGTCGCGGTTGAAGAACTCGCGCATGGCGCCCTCTTCTTCGCTCCAGAAATAGGTGTCGATGATGTCGATGGCGTCATCCAGCAACGCTTGTGCGCCGGGGCGTTTGGCGACCACAGCGGAGCTGGCGGCCAATGCGACGAACGCGTGCAGATAGGCGTTTTTACCGGTGTTGTCGTCGCGGTGTTCGGCGACGGCAAACCAGCCACCGTGTAACGCATCACGCAACGGGCCTCGCAGGGCGGCGATGCCGTGATCGACCAGTTCGGCAAAACCCGGCAAGCCTTGAATATGGGCCATGGCGAAGCTGTGAGTCATGCGCGCGGTGTTCATGGTTTCGGCTTGTGCGTTCGCTGGCAGACGGCCGCGCTCGTCGAGGTTGCCGAAGCCTTCGGGCAGTTTTGATGCCTTGGCGAAATCCAGCAGACGCAGGCCTTCGGCGGCGAGCCATTGCTGGTGGGCAGGGGCGTTCAGCCAACTGCTGAAGCCGGGTTGGAAGAGATCCATGGGTGGCCTTTTTTGTTGTTATGTCTGCGGGGAGTCTAAACAACGGGTTGGGCTGGGCTTGTAACGAAGGGGGCGGGGTTTGTCACCGGACCGTGACAAAGAGCGATCCCTCACCCCAGCCCTCCCGAAACGTCGGACCGCCCAGAGGGAGAGGGGGCCGATCGCAGGATGCTGAAGAGTTGCGCCGAGCTGAAAGTGCTTTACCGAATCCATAATCGACTCAATGCATCAGGTCGGCGGATAGCCAAATACGCCTCGGTCAGTCCCCTCTCCCTCCGGGAGAGGGCTAGGGTGAGGGGCTCTTTTGATCTAATCCGCTGAACGCGGCAATTGCAGGGTCACCCGCAACCCACCTTCACGCAAATTCTGCAACGTCACTTCGCCGCCATGACTGTGAGCAATATTGCGCGCGATGCCCAACCCCAAACCATAGCCCTGCTGCTGCCCCGCCAATCTGAAGTGCGGCTCAAAAACTTGTTCCAGCCGCTGCTCCGGCACACCCGGCCCTTCATCATCAACGTGCAAGACAAACGCGCTGTCATCATCATCGATGTGCAAATGTGCGTTCTGCCCGTACTTCAAGGCATTGTCGATCAAATTACCGATGCAGCGTTTCAACGCCAAAGGTTTACCCGGATACGCCGCCAACGCACGACCATGCTGAGTCACACGCCCGTTGCCGTTCGGCGCCAGGTACGGTTCGACCAGACAATCAAGCACATGGTTGAGATCCACCGGTTCGATGTTCTCGTGGATGTCAGTGTCTTTCACGCATTGCAGCGCGCCTTTGACCAGCAACTCCAACTCATCCAGATCACGACCGAATTTGGCTTGCAACTTCTCGTCTTCAAGCAATTCGACGCGCAAACGCAAACGGGTGATCGGCGTGCGCAGGTCATGGGAGATCGCGCTGAACAACTGACTGCGCTCGGTCAGGTAACGGCTGATGCGCTCGCGCATGGTGTTGAACGCGCGGCCCACTTCGACCACTTCACTGCCGCCGCCCTCGGCCACTGGCTCGACGTCGGCACCCAGCGACAGATCCCGAGCTGAGCGGGCCAGACGCTTGAGCGGCCGGCTCTGCCAGTGCACCAGCAGGCCGATGAACAGCAGCAAAAATCCGCTGGTGAGGACGATGAACCACACCTGCTGGGATGGCAGGCCTTGTTCTTCGAGGCTGGTGTACGGCTCGGGCAACAGTGAAGCGATGTACAGCCATTCGCCCGGCGCCATCTGGATCTGCGTGACCAACACGGGCGGATTCACCGGTTCCAGGGTCAAGGCGTAATGCGCCCACGAGCGTGGCAATTCATCGAGTTTCAGCCCTGCGTTGAAGATCCGCAGGTCTTCGGGGCTGACGAAGGTCACTGATATATCGGTGTCATGCCCGAGGGTCTGGCGCAGCACTTCGTCGACCGCTTTCATCACCGCGGCTTTACGCGGCGTGACAGGCAACACATCCATGCCCAAGGGCTTGTCGTTGAGTGTCACGACAAATCGGGTGCCGCCCATGCTGCGCAATTGATCCAGCACCAAAGGTCGATACGCCACCGGTAACGAGCGGAAGTAACTGACGCTGGCGGTCATTGAATGGGCGAGGCTGCGGGCGCTGGTGACCAGGCCTTCGAGTTGCGTGGCGCGCAGTTGCGAGACCCAGATCACGCTCGACAATGTTTGTGCGAACAGCACCGCCAGCAACGTCAGCAGCAACATCCGCCCGAGCAGCGAACGCGGTACCGGCACCTTGGCGGCGAGTTTGCGCAGCGAATCAGTGACCATTGCCGGCAACCACATTGGCTGCCAATTGGTAGCCGCTGCCGCGTACGGTGCGGATCAACCGTGGCGGTTTCTCGGTGTCGCGCAGACGCTGGCGCAAACGGCTGACGGCCATGTCGACGATACGATCGAGCGGCATCAGGTCGCGGCCACGGGTGGCGTTGCCGATGGTGTCGCGGTCGAGGATTTCCTGCGGGTGATCGAGAAACAGTTTCAGCAGAGCGAAGTCAGCGCCGGAGAGAATCACCTCTTCACCGTCGCGGTGAAACAGCCGATGACTGACCATGTCCAGCCGCCATTCATCGAACGCCAGCACGTCGCTGCCGCTGCGCTCCTGGCCGAATTGCGCACGCCGCAGCAACGCCTTGATGCGCGCTTGCAGTTCGCGGGGGCTGAAGGGTTTGCCGAGGTAGTCGTCGGCGCCGAGTTCCAGACCGATCACACGGTCGGCTTCGTCGGAACTGGCGGTGAGCATGATGATCGGCACCTGCGCCTGACGCGGATGCTGACGCACCCAACGGCACAGGCTGAAGCCGTCTTCGTCGGGCAGCATGACATCGAGGATCACCAGATCGCTCGGCGCCTCGTTGAGGGCCTGACGGAAACTGGCGCCATCGGCGGTGGCACGCACCTGAAACCCGGCGCGGGTCAGGTAGGTTTCCAGCAACTCGCGTATTTCCTGGTCGTCATCGACCAACAATATCGACTTGTTGACTGAGCTCACTTCGAAGGCATCCTTGTTGTTGGAATTGGGGCGGATTATGCCTGATGAACCGATCGTTCCCACGCTGATCGTTCCCACGCTCTGCGTGGGAATGCCTCTGGGGACGCTCCGCGTCCAGTGACGCGGAGCGTCACGGGCTGCATTCCCACGCGGAGCATGGGAACGATCTCACGCTTCAGCCTGCCTGTTCCAGAGCCACACCCGCGCCCATAAGTCCGGAATACGGCGCTGTCACCAGCCACACCGGTATGCCTTTGAAGTAATCGCTCATGCACCCTTTGTCAGCAAAGCTGCGGGCAAAACCGCTTTCGAGGAAGAAATCGGCAAAGCGTGGAATCACACCACCGACGATATACACCCCGCCACGCCCGCCCGTGGTCAGCACGTTGTTGCCGGCGACACGGCCGAGCCAGCAGCAGAACTGCTCAAGCACTTCCAGCGCAATGGGATCACCCGCCAGCCCGGCCGCGGTGATCGCTTCCGGCGTATCGAGTTTCGGCTCATGCCCGTCCACCGCGCAGATCGCCCGGTAAACCCGTGGCAATCCACCACCGCTCAATGCGGTTTCTGCGCTGACATGGCCGATCTCATTGTAGATGTGCTGCCACAACTGCGTTTCACGGGGACTGCTCAGCGGCAGATCAACGTGACCGCCCTCGCCCGGCAACGCCGCGTAACGACCTTCGCCCAGATCAAGCAATGTACCAACGCCAAGACCTGTGCCCGGGCCGATCACCACCGCCGGGCGCAATGGCTCCGGCGTGCCTTCGCAGACCACGCGGAATTCGCCCGGCTGCAAACGGGTCATGCCCAGCGCCATCGCCGAGAAGTCGTTGACCAGCAACAACTGCTCGACCTGTAAGGTTTTGCAGAACGCGGTGCGGCTCAGCCGCCAGTGGTTGTTGGTGAACTTGAACTCATCACCACTGACCGGACCGGCCACCGACAGGCACACCGAACCGATCGAACCCGGCGCCAGACCGAGCCCGCTCAGGTAGAGGCTGATCGCCTCTTCCGGGCTGGCGTGGTCGGCCGTGGCCAGCACCTGAACCGATTCCAGTTGCTGGTTTTTCCACAACGCAAACCGCGCGTTGGTGCCTCCGATATCACCGACCAAAGCCAGTTTCAATTAAGCGTCTCCAGGGCAGAAGTGAAGGCGCTGGCGCCCTGCTCCGCCGAGCTGAAGGCCAAACGCATGAAGCCGAACAGTTCGCGACCGCTGCCGATGTTGTTGCCCAACAGGCCTTTGGCGGGTTCGCGCGCTGCAAATTCTGCGGCGTCGACCTTGAGCTCCAAGGTGCCTTTGACGCCATCGACGCGGATGATATCGCCCTCTTGCACCCGCGCCAAAGCGCCACCGACATAAGCCTCGGGGCTGACGTGAATTGCCGCCGGGATTTTCCCCGAGGCGCCGGACATCCGTCCGTCAGTCACCAGCGCGACTTTGAAACCGCGATCCTGCAGCACGCCGAGGAACGGCGTCATCTTGTGCAGCTCCGGCATGCCGTTGGAACGCGGGCCCTGGAAGCGCATCACCGCGACAAAATCTTTTTCCAGCAATCCAGCCTTGAACGCGTCGGCCAGATCCTGCTGATCCTGGAACACCATCGCTGGCGCTTCGACGATCTGGTTTTCCAGCGCAACAGCGGACACCTTCATCACACCGCGCCCGAGGTTGCCTTCCATCACCCGCAAACCGCCTTCCTGCGAGAACGCACGCGCAACAGGACGGAGGATGTTTTCGTCGAGGCTGTCGGTCGGACCTTCACGCCAGACCAGTTCACCGTTATCCAGGAACGGCTCTTTCGTGTATTGGCTCAAGCCGTGGCCAAGCACGGTGTTGACGTCTTCGTGCAGCAGACCGGCGCCGAGCAGTTCGCGGATCAGGAACGACATGCCGCCCGCTGCCTGGAAGTGGTTGATGTCGGCTTTCCCGTTCGGGTAGACGTGGCTCAGGGTCGGCACGACTTCGGAGAGGTCGGCCATGTCCTGCCAAGTCAGTTGAATGCCCGCCGCCATGGCCATCGCCGGCATGTGCAGGGTGTGGTTGGTCGAACCGCCGGTGGCGTGCAACGCAACGATGGAGTTGACCAGCGCCTTCTCGTCGACGATTTCGCCGATCGGCATGAAGTTGCCGTTCTGCTTGGTCAGGCGCGTAACCTGGTGCGCGGCTTCGCGGGTCAGCGCGTCACGCAGCGGCGTGTTCGGGTTGACGAACGAGGCACCCGGCAAGTGCAGGCCCATGACTTCCATCAGCAACTGGTTGGTGTTGGCGGTGCCGTAGAAGGTGCAGGTGCCCGGGCTGTGGTAGGACTTCATCTCCGATTCCAGCAGCTCTTCGCGGGTGGCTTTGCCTTCGGCGTACTTCTGGCGCACGTCGGCTTTTTCCTTGTTGGAAATCCCCGAGACCATCGGCCCGCCCGGGACGAAAATCGTCGGTAGGTGACCAAAGCGCAGCGAACCCATCATCAGGCCCGGGACGATCTTGTCGCAGATGCCGAGCATCAGCGCGCCGTCGAACATGTTGTGGGAAAGCGCCACCGCCGTGGACATCGCGATCACTTCGCGACTCGGCAGGCTCAGTTCCATGCCCGGCTCACCTTGGGTCACACCGTCGCACATCGCCGGAGTGCCGCCAGCGAACTGACCGACCGAGCCGATTTCGCGCAGGGCATTCTTGATCTGTTCCGGGAACACTTCGTACGGCTGGTGCGCCGAGAGCATGTCGTTATATGAAGAAACAATCGCGATGTTCGCCGAATTCATCATCCGCAAGCTGTGCTTGTCTTCGCTGCCGCACCCGGCCACGCCGTGGGCAAAGTTGGCGCATTGCAGCTTGCCGCGCATCGGCCCGTCAGTGGCGGCGCCGCGAATCAGTGCAAGGTAAGCCTGACGCGTGGCGCGGCTGCGGGCGATAAGCCGTTCGGTGACCTCAAGGACGCGGGGATGCATGTGTAGAACTCCAGGCTAACGGATGTGGCGACCTGATTGTCTATGCTGATCAAACGCCGTTGTTGTTGGAATGACAGACGGCTTTTTTGACCATTCGGACCAGTTGATTCAGGTCACTCGTTGTAGATAAAACAAAATATTGCCACTAAAAAGGCTTGTTTTCTATTTTTATGCGAATAATCTTGTAATTCCAACAACAAAACGACGGCGGCGCTGTTCCATGACTCTTCGAATCGCAATCAATGGTTTTGGCCGCATCGGCCGTAATGTCCTGCGCGCACTGTATACCCAAGGCTATCGACAGGATTTGCAGATTGTCGCCATCAACGATCTGGGCGACAGCTCGATCAATGCTCATCTGCTCAAATACGACACCGTTCACGGCACGTTCGACGCGCAGGTCGAGCATGACAATGAAAGTCTGACCGTCAACGGCGACCGCATTGCGGTCAGCGCCATTCGCAACCCGGCCGAACTGCCATGGGCGGCGGAAAAGATTGATGTGGTGTTCGAATGCACCGGTCTCTTCACTGATCGCGCCAAAGCGGCCGCGCATCTTACTGCCGGCGCGCGCAAAGTCATTATTTCGGCCCCGGCCAAAGGTGCCGACGCCACCGTGGTTTATGGCGTGAACCACGACATTCTGCGCCAGTCGCACCAGATCATCTCCAACGCTTCGTGCACCACCAACTGCCTGGCGCCGGTGGCGCAAGTGCTGCACCGCGAGCTGGGGATCGAAAGCGGTCTGATGACCACCATTCACGCCTACACCAACGATCAGAACCTCACCGACGTCTATCACACCGACCCGTACCGCGCGCGTTCGGCCACGCAGAACATGATCCCGAGCAAGACCGGCGCCGCTGAAGCGGTGGGCCTGGTGCTGCCGGAACTGGCCGGCAAACTGACCGGCATGGCCGTGCGCGTGCCGGTGATCAATGTGTCGCTGGTGGATTTGACCGTGCAGCTGAAAAAAGAAGCCAGCGCCGAGGAAGTCAACGCGCTGATGAAAGCGGCCAGCCAACATTCGAAGATTCTCGGTTTCAACACCTTGCCGCTGGTATCCAGCGACTTCAACCACAACCCGCTCTCGTCGATCTTCGACGCCAACCACACCAAATCCAGCGGCAAACTGCTGAAGGTGCTGGCTTGGTACGACAACGAGTGGGGCTTCTCCAACCGCATGCTGGATAACTGCCTGGCGCTGTGTAACGCCGAGTAAGATTGTCCTGATCCCCTGTAGGAGCTGCCGAAGGCTGCGATCTTTTGATCTTGTTTTTAAGATCAACATCAAAAGATCGCAGCCTTCGGCAGTTCCTACATTTATCTGTGTCGATCACAAAACAACACTTGACCATTCGACTAGATGATAAGCATTATCATTCGCTTGAAATCGATCAGGTCCTCCCGTGAGTCAATCGCGCTTCAACCACGTTTTCCTCACCCAGCGCACATCCTTGCTGCGTACGCTGGAGCGGATGGTCAACAATCACAGCACCGCTGAAGACCTGCTGCAGGAGACCTACCTGCGCGTGACGCGGGCGCTGAGCGAGCGGGCCATCGATCACCTCGAACCTTTTGTCTTCCAGACCGCGCGCAATCTGGCGCTGGATCATTTGCGCGCGCGCAAAATCCATTCGCGAACCATGGTCGATGATGTGCCGCAAGATATCGTGCACAGCGTCGCCGCCCCCGCCAGCAGCGCCGAAGATGCCGCCCACGCCGAACAGATGCTGGAGCGCCTGAACGTGAGCCTCAGTCAACTCAGCCCGCGTCAGCAACAGATTTTCATCCTCAGCCGTTTGCACGGGAACAGTTATCAGGAAATCGCCGATGAGCTGAATGTTTCCCTCAGCACGGTGCAGAAAGAATTGAAGCTGATCATGACCATTTGCATTGGCGTCGCCGAACGGCATAACAGCAGCGGCAAGTTATAAGCTTCAAGCAGCAAGCTAGAAACGCAAAGCCATACAACGGACCGAGCTTTGACTTGCAGCTTGTCGCTTGAAACTAGAAACTGCTTCGCCAGAAGCCTGAGGAAACACCGTGACGGACACCCACCGCTCGCCTTCGCCGGATTCGGTGCAGGACGCTGCAAACGCAATGGACCAGGCGCTGGACTGGCTCATCGTGCTCGGCAGCCCGGACGAGGAGCAGACCCGGCAATTTCATGCCTGGCTGGCGGCCGATCCGCTGAACGCCGAAGCGTTTGCCAAGGCCCAGGCGATCTGGGACGGCCCGCAAGTCGCCCAGTGCGCGCAAAGCCTGGCGGCCAAACCTGCAAAAGTCCCCGTCCTCAAGCGTCTGCGTCCGCACTGGAAACCGCTGGCCACCGCCGCGGTGCTGGTGCTCGGTCTGTTCAGCTTCAGCAATTTGCCCATGCGCCTTCAGGCCGATCACCTCACGGTGGTTGGCGAGCGCCAGCGTCTGCAACTGGAGGACGGCTCGAAAGTCCTGCTCAATACCAATTCGGCATTCTCCAGCACCATCAACGATCAACAGCGCGTTGCCCGGTTGTTTCAGGGCGAGGCGTTTTTCGAGATTGCCAGCGGCCGCAATCAACCGCTGGAAATCGATGCCGGGCCAGTCACTGCCAGCGTGCGCGATACGGCGTTCGCCGTGCGTTATCTCGATGGCGTCGCGCAGGTCAATGTGCAGCGCGGCGACGTCGATTTGCGCGCCACGCACAACGATGCTCGGGTACGTCTGACTGCCGGTGAAAGCATCCGCATCGGCCCGAATGGTTTCGACCGCCCGGCCAAACTCGATGCCAACACCGATCTGGCCTGGGTCCAAGGCCGACTGGTGTTCGAGAACTGCCCGCTGAATCAGGTCCTGGCCGAATTGCGCCGTTACTATCCGGGCTGGATCATCAACACCAACGAACACTTGGCGGACGTCGCCGTGACCGGCAATTACCGTCTCGATCAGCCGCTCGACGTGGTGCGTTCCCTCGCGCACATCACATCGGCGCAACTGAAAGAATTCCCCGCGCTGGTGATTTTGAACTAAATGAGAATTATTTTTACTCGATAGCCATTGTCAGTACGTCTCGTTATAGCCAATGCAATTGATTCGCAACACGCGAAGACAATCAGCCCCTATAAAGATTCGTGCGACACGGAGCGCTATCGATGTCCTCACGCCTTACCCGCCAGACTTCCTCCCCTTCCCGCGTATTGTCGCTGCTGACCGCTGCCATCCTGATGGCCGGCACTGCACCGCTGATGGCTGCCACCGAGCAGCCGGCGCGCAACATGGGCGATTACTCATTCGCCATTGGCCAGCAGCCGCTGGTGTCGGCGCTCAATGCCTTCACCGCCGTGACTGGTTGGCAGGTCGGCTTGCCGGCAGAATTGGGTCAGGGCGTGTCATCGCCGGGCGTGCGTGGCTCGCTGCCACCGGAAAAAGCCCTCGATCGTCTGTTGGTGGGGACCAACCTGACGTTCCGTAAACTCGGCAACAACAACGTGGTGCTGGAAAAGCGCAACGCCAGCGGCACGCTCAATCTCGATCAGGTGACTATCAGCGCCACCCGTCAGGAGCAGTCGGTCAGCAGCGTGCCGGCCACTGTCACCGTGCAGACCCGCCAGGATCTGGACCGCAACAACGTCAACACCATCAAGGATCTGGTGCGTTATGAGCCGGGCGTTTCCGTCGGCGGCGCCGGTACGCGTGGCGGCATTAGCGGCTACAATATCCGTGGTATCGACGGCGACCGCATCCTGACTCAGGTTGACGGCGTCGAAGTCCCGGACGGCTTCTTCAACGGCCCGTACGCCAAGACCCAGCGCAACTACGTTGACCCGGAAATCGTCAAACGCGTGGAAATCCTCCGTGGCCCGGCCTCGGTGCTCTACGGCAGCAACGCCATCGGCGGCGCCGTCAGCTACTACACCCTCGATGCCGACGACATCATCAAGCCTGGCAAGGGCGTCGGTGCCCGACTGAAAACCGGTTACAGCTCGGCCGATGACAGCTGGCTGAAGTCCGCCACCGTCGCCGGCCGCGCCGAGCAGTTCGACGGTTTGCTGCATTACAGCCAGCGCGACGGTCACGAAACCGATTCCTACGGCAGCAACAATGGCACTGGCCTTGAGCGCACCGCCGCCAACCCGGAAGACGTCCGCGCCTACAACGTGCTGGCCAAGATCGGCTGGAACTACAACGAAGATTCGCGTCTGGGCCTGACCTACGAAAAGTACAAGGATGACCGCGATACCGATCAGAAAAGTGCCTACGGTGGCCCGTACTTCAACGGCGCCCCGACCATCCCCGACAGCGTACTGCCCGGCGGCATGTATCAGTGGCGCACCGGCAACGACACCATCACCCGTGAACGTATCGGCATCGAACACTCGTTCGCCCTCAACAGCCTGCTGGTCGATAACGTGAAGTGGAGCCTCAACCACCAGATCGCCAAGACCGACCAGAGCACCACCGAGTTCTACTACCCGATCACCCGTAAAGTGTTGCGCACTCGCGACACGATTTACGAAGAGAAACAGTGGGTGTTCGACGCGCAACTGGACAAGGCTTTTGCCATCGGCGACACCGATCACGTGCTGACTTACGGCACCACCATCAAGCAACAGAAAGTCACCGGCTCGCGCAGCGGCGACGGCAAATGCCTGGCCGTCGGCCGCGGCTGCAGCGCCATTGGCGCGACCAGCACCGCTGACGTGTTGGCCAAAGCCACCGACTTCCCGGACCCGACCATCAACACCTACAGCGTGTTCGCTCAGGATCAGATCAGCTGGAACAACTGGACCTTCCTGCCGGGCCTGCGCTACGACTACACCCAGCTCAAGCCGCACATCACTCAGGAATTCCTCAACACCGTGGCGGCTGACGGCCAAGGCACAGTCAGCGACAAGAACAAGACCTGGCACAAAGTCTCGCCGAAATTCGGCCTGACCTACGCCCTGACCGAGAACTACACCTGGTACGGTCAGTACGCTGAAGGTTTCCGCACCCCGACCGCGAAGGCGCTTTACGGCCGCTTCGAAAACACCACCACAGGTTACAGCGTGGCGCCGAACCCCGACCTCGACCCGGAAAAAAGCAAAAGCTATGAAACCGGTCTGCGCGGCAATTTCGAACAAGGTTCGTTCGATGTGGCAGTGTTCTATAACAAGTACCGCGACTTCATCAACGAAGATGCGGTGACCCCGGGCCGCAACGAACTGACCTTCCAGTCGGCCAACATCAAGCACGCCACCATCAAGGGTGCGGAAGTCAAAGGTCGTCTGAATCTGGATGCGTTCGGCGCGCCGCAAGGCCTGTACACCCAAGGTTCTATCGCCTACGCCTACGGTCGCAACAACGACAACGGCGAGCCGATCAACAGCGTCAACCCGCTGACCGGCGTGTTCGGTCTGGGTTACGACCAGGACAACTACGGCGGCCTGCTGAGCTGGACTGTGGTGAAGAAAAAGGATCGCGTCGACGACAGCAATTTCAAGTCGCCGGATGGCGTCAGCAGCCAGTTCAAAACCCCGGGCTTCGGCATTCTTGATCTGGCCGGTTATTACAAAGTCACCGACGACGTCACCGTCAGCGGCGGCATCTACAACCTGACCGACAAGAAATACTGGCTGTGGGATGACGTGCGCGGTTACGACAGCGTCGGCGAAGCGTCGGTGACGCAACCGGCCAACCTCGATCGCCTGACCCAACCGGGCCGCAACTTCGCGATCAATCTGATCTGGGACATCTGATCCGACCAACCTCACTGCGCGTGTTCAGGCACGCGCAGTGAGGTTTTTTTACGCTTGCACGTCGCCTTGTTCGTCTCGTTATCAAGCGCCTCTTTTATCAAGGACATGTCATGACCACTTCGGAAAAAGCCCTGCGTTCACAACGCCTGAACCAGATCACCCACGAGCCGCACAGCAAGCTCGACGCCCTGGTCAAAGCCCACGCGCCGTTCGAGACCCGCGCCAATTTCGCCCGTTTTGTCGTCGCGCAATACCTGTTCCAGTCAGAACTGGTCGACCTGTACAACGACGCCGAACTGACCGCCATCGTGCCTGATCTGCCGGCCCGTTGCCGCGCCGAAGCGGCCAAAGCTGACCTCGCCGACCTCGACACCGAAGTACCGGCACCGGTCGCAGGTGCAGTGAAAAACCCGAGCAAGGCGCGCGCGCTGGGCTGGATCTTTGTCTCCGAAGGTTCGAAGCTCGGCGCGGCGTTCCTGATCAAACGTGCCGTGGCGCTGGAGCTGAGCGAAACCTTTGGCGCCCGTCACCTGGGTGAGCCTGAAGGTGGCCGTGCCGAGGGCTGGAAAAGCTTCGTGCGCACCCTCGACTCGTTGCAGTTCACTGCCGAGGAAGAAGCCGAAGTAGAGCAAGGCGCGATTGATGCGTTCAACCGCTTCACCGTACTGCTGGAACAGGCTTACGCCACTGAAGCCGAAATGGCCTGACACAACACACACCCCCCTGTAGGAGCTGCCGAAGGCTGCGATCTTTTGATGTTGTTTTCAAGATCAAAAGATCGCAGCCTTCGGCAGCTCCTACAGGGGAACTGCGTAAGCCTGTAAGATCTCCCTTCCGCTTCAGAAGCCACCGCTGAGCCCATGCCGCAACCCGCCTCCTCGAAAATCGCCCGTGTGCTGTTCGGCCTGCTGGCCTACGTCAGCCTCGGCATCGGCCTGATCGCCATTGTCGTGCCCGGTCTGCCGACCACCGAGTTCATCCTTCTCGCCGCCTGGGCCGCGACTCGCAGTTCGCCGCGCCTGAGTGCCTGGCTGGAAAACCATCGCCTGTTCGGACCGATCCTGAGCAACTGGCGCAATGGCAAGATCATCGCGCGCAAGGCCAAGGTCAGCGCGACGGTGAGCATGTTGCTCTGCGCGACTTTAATGCTGGTGATGCTCGACCACGGCTGGCCGGTCTATCTGGCGATTGCCGGGATGAGCCTGGGCAATTTGTGGATCTGGTCACGTCCGGAATCCATCCGGGTCTGAACTGACCCGTCTTCACACTGAAACATCCCTGTAATTATTCGCTTTTTCAGCACTTTCCCCTGCGCAAACGTTTAGCGCTGACCGTCCGTCGGCACGCGCCTCATGCCCTCTGCTTCTACGCCGATGAGCATTGAATGGCGCTGAATGGATTTGGCGAACCGGATAGTTCATATCCGCCTGCCACCCGTTTATTCATTCGCGAGATCGCCCCATGTTCGACTCTCTGTCCATTCGCCTGAAAATCGTCCTGCTCTCCGGCCTGTGCCTGCTCGGTGTAGTCGCGCTGATCGTCGGCATGAACATCTACCAGACCAACCAGAACGACGAACTGGTCAGCAACTCCAGCAATAAATTGCTCACCGCCAGTGTGCAGAATCTGTTGCAAGCCAAAGCCGCCGAACAAGCGGTGCGGGTGCAGAAAACCTTCGGCGAAAGCCTGACGGTGATCACTGCCGTAGCGGATCAGATCAAGGACATGCGCGTCATGGCCGCCAAGCGCTCACTGGACGCCGGCGCCTTGCGCGAAGAGTTGAACCTGAGCCTGAAAACCGCCTTCGAGCGCAACGATAAAGTGCTGGGCATCTGGCTCGCCTTCGAACCGGACGCACTCGACGGCAAGGACAGCGAATTCGCCAACGACGCCGCCCGCCAGTCCAACGAAGCCGGACGTTTTGCCACGTACTGGAGTCGCGCCGCCGGCGCCTCACTGAACACGATCATGGTCGAAGAGGACCTGACCAAAACCACCCTCAGCGTCAGCGGCACACCCTATAACAGTTGGTACACCTGCCCTCGCGACAACAAGCGCACCTGCCTGCTCGACCCGTACGCCGACACCGTCGGCGGCAAGGAAATGCTCATGACGACCATTTCCGTTCCGTTGATCGTCGACGGCAAAGCTATCGGCGTGGTCGGTGTCGACATCGCTCTCGATGCCCTGCAAGCAGCGGCCGTGGATTCCCAGCGCACCCTGTTCAACAACGCCGGGCACATGCTGATCGTCTCTGGCAGCGGCGTGCTCGGGGCTGACAGCTCCGACGCGGCCAAGGTCGGCAAAAAGATCAACGACACCCTCGGCGCCGACGGCCAGGATGTGCTGCAACTGCTGACCTCCGGCACACCGAAGATTCTCGAACAGGGCGACTTGATTCGCGCTGTTTACCCGGTCGACCCGATCGGCAACTCGCGCGCCTGGGGCGTGGTCATCGATCTGCCGAAACAAGTGCTGCTGGCCGACTCGGTCAAGCTGCAAGCGGTCCTCGACGATGCCCAGGAAACCGGCGTGATTACTGCGCTGCTGGTGGCTGTGGTCGCTGGCCTGGTCGGCCTGCTGCTGATCTGGCTGACCGCGTCCGGGGTGACTCGTCCAATCAACAGCGTTGCCGAGATGCTGAAGAACATCGCCAGCGGTGAAGGCGATCTGACCCAGCGTCTGAACTACGCCAAGAAAGATGAACTGGGCGAACTGGTGAACTGGTTCAACCGCTTCCTCGACAAGCTGCAACCGACCATCGCGCAGATCAAACAGAGCATCACCGAGGCGCGCGGCACCGCCGACCAGTCTTCGGAGATTGCCCGCCAGACCAGCGAAGGCATGCAGGTGCAGTTCCGCGAGATCGATCAGGTGGCCACCGCCTCCAACGAAATGAGCGCCACCGCCCATGACGTCGCCAACAGCGCATCGAACGCGGCCAATGCCGCGAAAGGTGCCGACCAGTCGGCCAAGGATGGCATGTCGATCATCGAGCGCAGCACCCGCGACATCAACCAACTGGCCGACGAAGTCAGCAAAGCGGTGACCGAGGTTGAAGCGCTGGCAGTCAACAGCGAGCAGATCGGTTCGGTGCTGGAAGTGATCCGCAGCATCGCCGAACAGACCAACCTGCTCGCCCTCAACGCCGCGATTGAAGCGGCCCGTGCCGGTGAGAGCGGCCGTGGTTTCGCCGTGGTCGCTGACGAAGTGCGCAACCTCGCCAAGCGCACTCAGGATTCGGTAGAAGAAATTCGCATCGTGATCGAGCGGATTCAGACCGGCACTCGTGGCGTGGTTGCGACCATGCATTCGAGCCAGACCCAGGCACACAACAACGCCGGGCAGATTCGTCAGGCGGTAGATGCGCTGGGCAAGATCAGCGACGCGGTGACGGTGATCAGCGACATGAACCTGCAGATTGCCAGTGCGGCTGAGCAGCAGAGTGCGGTGGCGGAAGAGGTCAATCGCAACGTGTCGGCGATTCGTACCGTCACCGAGACGCTGACCGAGCAAGCCACTGAATCCGCCGCGATCAGCAGCCAGCTCAATGCCCTGGCCAGTCAGCAGATGAAATTGATGGATCAGTTCCGCGTCTAGCAAACCTGCAAAAATCCCTGTGGGAGCGAGCCTGCTCGCGAAGACGGCAGCACATTCAACACTAATGTGACTGATCCAGCGCTTTCGCGAGCAGGCTCGCTCCCACAGGGGTGAGTGTTCACCTGCCGGGATTTCATCTGACTCGGGATTGTTTTGCACTATCATCGCCCTCTCGCTCCGGAGGGCCTTCGATGACTGATCTACTCACGTCCATTCAAGCCGCACTCGGCTTGCCGCACACGCCCGTTCCGTTCACCGATCGTGGCGCCCTGCCCTCGGCGTTCGCCGTTACCGACCTTGCCTGCGCCAGCATCGCCGCTGCCGGTCAGGCCGTCAGCCAATTGATCGAACAACAGACCGGTCACTTGCCCGCCGTTGAAGTCGATCGGCGTCTGGCCTCGTTCTGGTTCGCCACTTCAATCCGTCCTGTTGGCTGGCAAGTCCCGCCGCTGTGGGATCCAGTCGCTGGCGACTACCAGACCCGCGACGGCTGGATCCGTCTGCACACCAACGCCCCACATCACCGCGCCGCCGCTGAACGCGTGCTCGGTGCCTGCGCCGACCGTGCCGCGATGGCTGCCAAAGTCGCGCAATGGGCGAGTACGGATCTGGAGCAAGCGGTGGTCGCGGCCCAAGGTTGTGCCGCCGAGATGCGCAGTTGGCCGCAGTGGCAGAAGCATCCGCAGGGGCTGGCGGTGAATGCCGAGCCGCTGGTGCATTTCCTCGATTCGCGGGATGAAAGAAGCCAAGCGTGGCAAGGCTCGGTGGCGCAACCGTTGGCCGGGATCAAAGTACTGGATCTGACGCGCGTGCTCGCCGGCCCCACCGCCAGCCGTTTTCTCGCTGGCCTTGGCGCCAACGTGTTGCGCATCGATTCCCCGACCTGGAACGAGCCCGGTGTCGTTCCGGAAATGACCCTCGGCAAACGTTGCGCGCGACTGGATCTGCATGACCCGGCGGATCGTGCAGTTTTCGAGAGTTTATTGAGAGACGCCGACATTCTGCTGCACGGTTACCGCGCTGACGCACTGGAGCATCTCGGTTTCGGGGTTGAACGTCGCAGGCAACTGGCACCGGGCCTGATCGATGTCGGTCTCAACGCCTACGGCTGGAGCGGCCCGTGGCAGAACCGCCGCGGCTTCGACAGTCTGGTGCAGATGAGCAGCGGTATCGCCGAGGCCGGGCAGCAATGGATGCAGGCAGACAAACCGACGCCGTTGCCGGTGCAGGCGCTGGATCATGCGACTGGGTATTTGATGGCGGTGAGTGCGCTCAGGTTGCTGACTGAGCGGTTGCGCAACGGTCGGGGAGGCTCGGCACGGTTGTCGCTAGCGCGCACAGCGAAGCTGTTGGTCGAGCATGGGCCGGAGACAAGTGAAGCATTGCGGGCGGAAGATGAGCGGGATCAGGGTTCATTTCCGGAACAGACCCCGTGGGGCCCGGCGCATCGCTTGCAGGTACCGGTGAAGATCAGCGGCACGCCGATTCAGTGGTCGTTGCCGGCCACAGAATTGGGTTCTCATCGACCACAGTGGACTTAAAAAGCCCCTCACCCTAACCCTCTCCCAGAGGGAGAGGGGACCGATCGGGGAATATTGAAGAGATTCACCGACTTGAACGATTGACTCGGAATCCATAATCGACTCGGTCTTGCAGGTCGATGTACAACGCAAAACACCTCAGTCGGCCCACTCTCAGAGAAAGAGAGGGACTGATTCGGGGATACTGAAGAGATTCACCGACTTGAACGATCGGCTGTGAATCCATAATCGACTCGGTCTTTCAGGTCGATGTACAACGCAAAACCCCTCAGTCGACCCACTCTCAGAGAGAGAGGGACTGATTCGGGATATTGAAGAGATTCACCGACTTGAACGATCGGCTGTGAACCCATAATCGACTCGGTATTTCAGGTCGATGTACAGCGCAAGACACCTCGGTCGGCCCCCTCTACCTCTGGGAGAGAGCTGGGGTGAGGGCTGCAATTTCAGGCCGGGCGATGATCTATCAATCAGCGCGGCTCAAGGAAGTCCACAACAGCTGCGCCGCATACCCTCGATAGGGCCGCCAGGCCTCAGCGCGCAAAGACAATTCCCGCGCTGTCGGCCGCTCGCCTTCCAGCACTTCCAGCGCCCGCAACAACCCGACATCACCATGGGGAAAACCATCCAGATCGCGCAACTGCCGCAGCGCAATGTATTGCGCCGTCCACTCTCCAATCCCGTGCAACGCCAACAACCGCGCCACGCCACCCTCACGATTCGGCGCAAAAAATGCAGGCTCATCGAGCAACGCCTGCGCCACCCCCGACAGCGTGCGCCCGCGACTTTTCGGCATGCCCAACGCCGCCAGATCTGCCGCTGCCAACACGTCCGCCTCGGGAAACACATGGGTCAATCCGGGCATTGTCGAAGCCAACGGCGCGCCATATTGCGCAACCAGTTTCCCCGCCAAACGAATCGCCGCCGCCACCGTAATCTGCTGGCCGAGCACCGCGCGAAACGCCAACTCCAACCCGTCCCACGCCCCGGGAATCCGCAACCCCGGTCGTTCGGTAATCAACCGCGCCAGCAACCGATCATTCGCCAGATGCCCATGCATCACCGCCAGATCCGCATCCAGATCAAACATCCGCCGTAAGCGCAGAACAATCTCGGGCATCAACACCGGATCAGGAAAATCCAGCTCGACCTCTAGCGCATCCGCTGCCCCGAGCCAGACCGAAACAGTGCCATGGACCCCGTCCAAACCGATGCTGCGCGAATACACGCCATCCACCACGGTCTCGATCCCGACAATCGCCCGCGCCGCGAGAAACCCCAACATCGCCTCCCAGTCATACGGCCGCGCATACGCAAGCGACAACCTCACAACGACAGCAATCCGCTGTACAACCCATACGCCGCCAGCCCGGCGCCAATGATCACGCAGGTGAAAATGCCCTTCTCGACAGCGGTAAACAACGGTTCGCCCGCCTCATGCTTGGCCTTGGCAAACAGGATCACCCCCGGTGCATACAGCAACGCCGACAGCAGCAAATACTTCACCCCGCCGGCATACAACAACCACACCGCATAACCGAGAGCGATGCCGCCAATCAGCAGATCCTTGGTGCGCTCGGCCGAGGCATGCTCATAGGTTTCGCCGCGCCCGCTGAGCAACACCGCGTACGCCGCCGACCACAGATACGGCACGAGAATCATCGACGACGCCAGATAAATCAGGCTGGTGTAAGTGCCCGCCGAGAACAGCGTGATCAACAGGAAAATCTGGATCATCGCGTTGGTCAGCCACAACGCGTTGACCGGCACGTGATTCTTGTTTTCCTTTTTCAGGAATGCCGGCATGGTCTTGTCCTTGGCCGTGGCGAAGAGAATCTCCGCGCACAGCAACGCCCAGGACAACAGCGCACCGAGCAGGGAAATCGCCAGACCGATGCTGATCAATAGCGCGCCCCACGGCCCGACAATGTGTTCGAGCACCGCCGCCAGCGACGGATTCTGCAAATTCGCCAGCTCCGGCTGGCTCATGATCCCCAGCGACAGCACGTTGACCAGCACCAGGAGTGCCAGCACGCCGACAAATCCGATCACCGTGGCGCGACCGACATCACTGCGTTTTTCCGCCCGCGCCGAGTACACACTGGCGCCTTCGATGCCGATAAACACGAACACCGTGACCAGCATCATGTTGCGCACCTGATCCATCACTCCGCCGAAATTCGGGTTGCTGGTGCCCCAGATGTCACGGGTAAAAATATCAGCCTTGAATGCCACCGCCGCGATGACGATGAACATGATCAGCGGTACGACTTTGGCCACCGTGGTCAGCTGATTGATCAGCGCCGCTTCCTTGATCCCGCGCATCACCAGAAAATGCACAGCCCACAGCAGCACCGAGGCGCAGCCGATGGCGATCGGCGTGTTGCCTTGGCCAAACACCGGAAAGAAGTAACCGAGCGTGCTGAACAACAGGACGAAATAACCGACGTTGCCCAGCCAGGCGCTGATCCAGTAACCCCACGCCGAGGAAAACCCCATGTAGTCGCCAAACCCGGCCTTGGCGTAGGCATACACGCCGGAATCCAGTTCAGGCTTGCGATTGGCCAGGGTCTGAAAGACGAACGCTAGAGTCAGCATGCCGATCGCGGTAATCCCCCAACCGATCAGGATCGCCCCGGCATCGGCGCGTGCCGCCATGTTCTGCGGCAGCGAGAAAATCCCCCCGCCAATCATCGAACCCACCACCAAGGCGATCAACGCGCCTAATCGCAGCTTTTGCGTCGGTTGCGACATTTGAATCTCCATTAAGTACCGCGTGAGTTGTTATTTGTAACAACTATTAACTAAACGGATAAAGCTTGATCACGTTTATCAGGTAATACCGACAAACGCCCTTTTATATATAGCCGATGACGCTAACGCCTAGCACGTTAAGAAAGTTTTGTGCGCTGATCCCGATAATTCAATTCTGTACTGAAAACAGACGCTGAAAATTTGCCAAAAGCTGAAAAAGAACTAGCGTGATAATTCGAAAGTAATAATAGCCATTCCCAAAAATGTAGCCAGAAAGCCTCTAGGACGGGCCTTGCAGGCATTAGCTTTATGCCTTCAACCGAAGCCTAAGTCATTCATTAACAATGGAATGTGACCATGCACTGATCTAAGTCAGCTGTTTGAACAGACAACAGAACTACGCTGTGATCTCTTCTCTCCTGCAATGGAGTCATGCAATGTCTGAAGCTCCCGGAAAACTACGACTCGGTGCACTGGTTGCATTGGTAGTCGGCTCGATGATCGGTGGCGGGATATTTTCTTTGCCACAAAACATGGCGGCCAGCGCCGACGTCGGCGCGGTACTGATCGGTTGGGCGATCACCGCGGTCGGCATGCTCACCCTCGCTTTTGTCTTTCAAACCCTCGCCAATCGCAAGCCTGACCTGGACGGCGGTGTCTACGCCTACGCCAAGGCCGGTTTCGGCGATTACATGGGTTTCTCGTCCGCCTGGGGTTACTGGATCAGCGCCTGGCTGGGCAACGTCGGTTACTTCGTTTTGCTGTTCAGTACCCTCGGTTACTTCTTCCCGATTTTCGGTGAGGGCAATACCGTCGCAGCCGTGATCGGCGCCTCGGTGCTGCTGTGGGCCGTGCACTTTCTGGTGCTGCGCGGGATCAAGGAAGCGGCGTTCATCAACCTGGTGACCACGGTCGCCAAGGTCGTGCCGCTGCTGCTGTTCGTGCTGATCGCGGTGTTCGCCTTCAAACTGGACATCTTCACCGCCGACATCTGGGGCGTGAAAAACCCCGATCTGGGCAGTGTGATGAACCAGGTGCGCAACATGATGCTGGTCACCGTATGGGTGTTCATCGGCATCGAGGGCGCGAGCATCTTCTCCGCCCGTGCGGAAAAACGCTCGGACGTCGGCAAAGCCACCGTGATCGGCTTCATCACCGTGCTGTTGTTCCTCGTACTGGTGAACGTGCTGTCGCTGGGCATCATGACCCAACCGGAACTGGCGAAACTGCAGAACCCGTCGATGGCCGCCGTGCTTGAGCACGTGGTCGGTCACTGGGGCGCAGTGCTGATAAGCGTCGGCCTGATCATCTCGCTGCTGGGCGCGTTGCTGTCGTGGGTGCTGCTGTGCGCGGAGATCATGTTCGCCGCCGCCAAAGACCACACCATGCCCGAGTTCCTGCGCAAGGAAAACGCCAACCACGTACCGGTCAATGCCCTGTGGCTGACCAACGCGATGGTGCAGATTTTCCTGATCATCACGCTGTTCTCGGCCAGTACTTACCTGTCGCTGATCTACCTCGCCACTTCGATGATTTTGGTGCCGTACCTGTGGTCGGCGGCCTACGCCCTGCTGCTGGCGGTACGCGGCGAAAGTTACGAAGGCTTTGCGGCCGAACGGCGCAAGGATCTGATTATCGGCGGCATCGCGCTGATCTACGCGGTGTGGCTGCTGTATGCCGGCGGGGTCAAGTATCTGCTGCTCTCGGCCCTGCTCTACGCACCTGGCGCGATCCTGTTCGCCAAAGCCAAGCTGGAACTCAAACAACCGATTTTCACTAACGTCGAGAAGCTGATTTTCGCCGCAGTGGTCGTGGGTGCCCTGGTGGCTGCCTACGGTCTCTACGACGGCTTCCTGACTCTGTAACCCCTGATTGATTTGTTATCTGGAGGATCTGAAATGACCACGGAAAAAGTTAAGTACGGCGTCCATTCCGAAGCCGGCAAACTGCGCAAAGTCATGGTGTGCTCCCCAGGTCTGGCCCATCAGCGGCTGACCCCGAACAACTGCGATGAACTGCTGTTCGACGACGTGCTCTGGGTGGCCCAGGCCAAGCGTGACCACTTCGACTTCGTCACCAAGATGCGCGAGCGCGGCATCGACGTGCTGGAAATGCACAACCTGCTGACCGACATCGTCGCGATCCCGGAAGCGCTGGACTGGATTCTCGAGCGCAAGGTCACCGCCGATTCGGTGGGCCTGGGCCTGATCAGCGAAGTGAAGTCCTGGCTGAAAAGCCTCGAGCCACGACACATCGCCGAGTTCCTGATTGGCGGCGTCTCCGCCGATGATCTGCCGGACAGCTTCGGTGGCAAGACCATCCAGATGTTCCGCGACTTCCTCGGCCACTCCAGCTTCATTCTGCCGCCGCTGCCGAACACTCAGTTCACCCGCGACACCACTTGCTGGATCTACGGTGGCGTGACGCTGAACCCGATGTACTGGCCGGCGCGCCGTCAGGAAACCCTGCTGACCACCGCCATCTACAAATTCCATCCACAGTTCACCAACGCCGAATTCGAAATCTGGTACGGCGACCCGGACAAGGAACACGGCAGCTCGACCCTTGAAGGCGGCGACGTCATGCCGATCGGCAACGGCGTGGTGCTGATCGGCATGGGCGAGCGCTCATCGCGTCAGGCCATCGGCCAACTGGCGCTGAACCTGTTCAAGAACAAAGCCGTGGAAAAAGTCATCGTTGCCGGCCTGCCGAAGTCCCGCGCGGCGATGCACCTGGACACCGTGTTCAGCTTCTGCGATCGCGACTTGGTGACGATTTTCCCGGAAGTGGTCAACCAGATTGTCGCCTTCACCCTGCGTCCTGACGAAAGCAAACAGGGCGGCATCGACATCCGCCGCGAAGAAGGCACCTTCCTCGACACCGTGGCCAAAGCCCTCAACCTGCCGAAGCTGCGCGTGGTGGAAACCGGTGGCAACAGCTTCGCCGCTGAACGCGAGCAATGGGACGACGGCAACAACGTGGTGGCCGTGGAACCGGGCGTGGTCATCGGCTACGACCGCAACACCTACACCAACACCCTGCTGCGCAAGGCCGGCGTGGAAGTCATCACCATCAGCGCCGGTGAACTGGGCCGAGGCCGTGGCGGCGGCCACTGCATGACCTGCCCGATCGTGCGTGACCCAATCGATTACTAAACCTCTGAGCCCTGGCCGGCACTTACAGCGTGCGGCCAGGGGGATAACCGACACCGAAGGAGATCCATCATGGCTTTTAACATTCACAACCGTAACCTGCTCAGCCTGGAACACCACACCCCACGTGAGCTGCGTTACCTGCTCGACCTGTCCCGCGACCTCAAACGCGCCAAGTACACCGGCACCGAGCAACAACACCTGAAGGGCAACAACATCGCCCTGATCTTCGAAAAAACCTCGACCCGCACCCGTTGCGCCTTCGAAGTGGCGGCCTATGACCAAGGCGCCAACGTCACTTACATCGACCCGAACTCCTCGCAGATCGGCCACAAGGAAAGCATGAAAGACACCGCCCGCGTGCTGGGGCGCATGTACGACGCTATCGAGTACCGTGGCTTCAAACAGGAAATCGTCGAAGAGCTGGCCAAGTTCGCTGGTGTGCCGGTGTTCAACGGTCTGACCGACGAATATCACCCGACGCAAATGATCGCCGACGTGCTGACCATGCGTGAACACGCCGACAAGCCGATCCATGAAATCAGCTACGCCTACCTCGGCGACGCGCGAAACAACATGGGCAACTCGCTGCTGCTGGTCGGCGCCAAACTGGGTATGGACGTGCGCATCTGCGCGCCAAAAGCCCTGTGGCCGCTGGATGATCTGGTCGAGCGCTGCAACAAATACGCGGAAGAAAGCGGTGCGCGCATCACCCTGACTGAAGACCCGAAAGCGGCGGTCAAAGGCGTCGACTTCATTCACACCGACGTTTGGGTGTCGATGGGCGAGCCGGTGGAAGCCTGGGCCGAGCGGATCCAGCAACTGCTGCCGTATCAGGTCAATGCCGAGCTGATGAAAGCCAGCGGCAACCCGCGCACCAAGTTCATGCACTGCCTGCCGGCGTTCCACAACAGCGATACCAAGGTCGGCAAACAGATTGCCGAGCAGTATCCGCATCTGAAAAACGGTATCGAAGTGACCGACGACGTGTTCGAGTCCCCAGCCTGCATCGCCTTCGAGCAAGCGGAAAACCGCATGCACACGATCAAGGCGATTCTGGTTTCGACCCTGGCTGATCTGTAACAACTGCTTATCCATGATCGTTCCCACGCTCCCGCGTGGGAATGCATCCCGTGACGCTCTGCGTCACAGCGGACGCGGAGCGTCCGTGGCGGCATTCCCACGCAGAGCGTGGGAACGATCACTACGAAAAGGACATGCACCATGCGTATCGTCGTAGCTCTGGGCGGTAACGCCCTGCTCCGCCGTGGTGAACCGATGACCGCTGACAATCAGCGCGCCAACATCCGCATCGCCACCGAGCAAATCGCCAAGATCCATGCCGGCAACCAACTGGTCATCGCCCATGGCAATGGCCCGCAAGTCGGCCTGCTGTCGCTGCAAGCGGCGGCCTACACCTCCGTCACCCCTTACCCGCTGGACGTGCTCGGTGCGGAAACCGAAGGCATGATCGGCTACATCATCGAACAGGAACTGGGCAACCTGCTCGACTTCGAAGTGCCGTTCGCCACCCTGCTGACCCAGGTTGAAGTCGACGCCAAGGATCCGGCCTTCCAGAACCCGACCAAACCGATCGGCCCGGTTTACGACAAAGCCGAGGCGGAAAAACTCGCCGCCGACAAAGGCTGGGCGATTGCCCCGGACGGCGACAAGTTCCGCCGCGTGGTGGCCAGTCCACGGCCAAAACGCATCTTCGAAATCCGTCCAATCAAGTGGCTGCTGGACAAGGGCAGCATCGTGATTTGCGCCGGGGGCGGCGGGATTCCGACCATGTACGACGAGAACCGCAACCTCAAAGGCATCGAGGCGGTGATCGACAAAGACCTCTGCTCGTCGCTGCTCGCCGAGCAACTGGAAGCCGACTTATTGGTGATCGCCACGGACGTCAACGCGGCGTTCATCGACTATGGCAAACCGACGCAGAAAGCCATCGCCGAAGCGCATCCGGATGAGCTCGAACGCCTTGGTTTCGCCGCTGGTTCCATGGGGCCGAAGGTGCAGGCAGCCTGCGAATTCGCGCGCCATACTGGCAAGGTTGCGGTGATCGGTTCGCTGGCGGATATCGAAGCCATCGTTCAGGGCACCGCCGGCACTCGCGTAACCACCGCGAAGCCGGGCATCAGCTATCGATAATTAGAAACTCCGGGGGCAGACCGAGGGTCTGCCCTTCTCCCATGCCTTGAAAGGAGAAAACCATGGCCCAATTCGAACCTGGTCATTTGCACATCGAGCGGCATGCGTTGACCGACGATGACGTCAGTTACAACGTGCACCTCGACTATGAAGTGTTCACCGATCCGCAGAAAGGCAAAGGGATACAGTTCACCCTGCACGGCAGCATGCAAGGCAAGGACATGAAGGAAACGTTTTTCCTGCCCAAGGAAGAGGCCTACAACTTTGCCCGCGATGTGACCCGGATTGCCGAGAAGTACGGGATTCCCAAGGCTCATAGCCAGATCGGTTCGGTGCACAAACATTACGATTTGATGTTTGAAGACATTCGGCAGAAGTTGAATATGCAATCGGGGGATCCGGTCAATCCTGAGCATTTCGAGTAAACCGTAAAAGCCCCTCACCCTAGCCCTCTCCCGGAGGGAGAGGGGACTGACCGGGGGATGCTGCAGAGTTACGCCGACCTGATCCAGCTCTACCGAATCCATAATCGACTGGCTACCTCAGGTCGATGTCAAACCCAAGACACCTCGGTCAGCTCCCTCTCCCTCCGGAGAGGGCTGGGGTGAGGGGACTGATTGGGGGATGCTTTAGCGTTACGCCGACCTGGCCCTACATCACTGAATCCATAATCGACTCGATTTTTCAGGTCACCGTATAGCGCCAGACGCCTCGGTCGGCCCCCTCTCCCTCCGGGAGAGGGCTGGGGTGAGGGGGCTGATTGGAGGATGCTTTAGCATTACGCCGACCTGGCCCTGCATCACTGAATCCAAAATCGACTCGATTTTTCAGGTCGCCGTATAGCGCCAGACACCTCGGTCGGCCCCCTCTCCCTCCGGGAGAGGGCTGGGGTGAGGGTGCTTTTGCTTTCACCTCTCTCCAAGCCCAAGGCATACTTGCCACCCTCCGCTCTGCAGATCACTGAATCGCCCCATGCGTATCCACGTCAGTTTCATCGACCGCGTCGGCATCACCCAGGAAGTCCTGGCTATCCTCGGTGGGCGCAATCTCAATCTGGATGCGGTGGAGATGATCCCGCCGAACGTCTACATCGACGCGCCGACCCTGAGCCCACAAGTGCTCGAAGAGCTGAAAGATGCGTTGTTCCGCGTGCTCGGCGTGGAAGCGGTGACCGTGGTCGACATCCTCCCTGGCCAGCGTCGGCACTTGCAGCTCGATGCCTTGCTGGCGGCGATGACCGACCCGGTGTTGGCCCTCGACAGCGCCGGCAAGGTGCTGCTGGCCAACCCGGCATTGATCGCCTTGTACGGTCGTGAACCGGCGGGGGAAAGTGTCGCTGAACTGTTCAACGATCCCGGCCTGCTCGACACCTTGCTCGAACACGGCTTCCGTTTGCCGCTGCGCGAAATCACCGTCAACGGTCAGACCTTGCTGCTCGACGCCACGCCGATCACTGACGCCGGCGCCCTGCTGACGCTCTATCAACCGAATCGCATCGGCGAACAACTCTCGGCACTGCACCACGACCACGCCGAAGGTTTCGATGCGCTGCTCGGTGAATCCCCGGCGATCCGCACCCTCAAGGCCCGCGCGCAACGTGTAGCAGCCCTCGATGCACCGCTGCTGATTCAAGGCGAAACCGGCACCGGCAAAGAACTCGTCGCCCGTGCCTGCCACGCGATCAGTGCGCGGCACAGTGCGCCGTTTCTGGCGTTGAACTGCGCAGCGCTGCCGGAGAACCTCGCCGAGAGCGAACTGTTCGGCTACGCCCCCGGCGCCTTCACCGGCGCAGCGCGTGGCGGCAAACCGGGGCTGATGGAACTGGCCAACCAGGGCACGGTGTTTCTCGATGAGATCGGCGAGATGTCGCCGTACTTGCAGGCCAAATTGCTGCGTTTCTTGAACGACGGCAGTTTCCGTCGCGTGGGCGGTGATCGTGAAGTGAAGGTCAACGTGCGCATCCTCAGCGCGACCCACCGCGATCTGGAAAAAATGGTCAGCGAAGGCTTGTTTCGCGAAGACCTGTTCTATCGCCTAAACGTGCTGAACGTTGAAGTGCCGCCGCTGCGTGAACGCGGCCAGGACATTCTGTTGTTGGCGCGGTATTTCATGCAGCAGGCCTGCGCGCAGATCCAGCGCCCGGTCTGCCGTCTCGCCCCGGGGACTTACCCGGCCCTGCTCGGCAATCGCTGGCCGGGTAACGTGCGGCAATTGCAGAACGTGATCTTCCGCGCGGCAGCGATCTGCGAGAGCAGCCTGGTGGATATCGGCGACCTCGACATCGCCGGCACCTCCGTCGCACGGCAAACCGACAGCGATGTCGACAGCCTCGAGCAAGCGGTCGAGTCCTTCGAAAAAACGCTGCTGGAAAAACTCTACGTCAGCTACCCCTCGACCCGCCAACTGGCCAGCCGCCTGCAAACTTCGCACACGGCCATCGCCCATCGCCTGCGCAAGTACGGCATCCCGGGTAAACCTTAGCCAGCACAAACGCTTGGTGGCCATATCCCAAACGTAATTTTCGTCAATTCAACTACAGAGTAATCAAGTACCGTTCCTAGAAAAGACGGCATCCGTGATGGCATAATGCCCTCAGCCTCATACAGAAAACCGAACTTGAATCACCATTAATAACGACTACTCAAGGAACAGAGTCAAAAAATGTTCGAAGTAAAACTGCTTGCCGCGCTGTCATTCTTACCCATAATCATAACAGCAATAGTTCTTTATGGAGAACGGAGGCGCATATTCATATACGCACCAAAATTCAGACTAAATTACTCTTTCGCAAACTGGAGCATCATCGATTCATACTGCACATCTATTTGGATTGGGACTTTCTCGTTTATCATGCTTGCAGCAGTACAGAAATTCTTCCTAACCAATGTAAGTATATTTTCATTGTGTGCAGGACCGATCTTCCTGACTATTACGGGAACCGTTGCATTACTGATAGAACATTACAAACTTAAAGACACCTACGAGAACCATTCAAAAGCGATCAAAACAATACTTGTGGTATCCGCCGTATTCATTGGTTATAAATCAAACGCAATGACGGATGATGTGATAGCCGAGTACACTTTGGTTAATGCATCAAACTTTCCGGATGCGCAGAAAATCATAGCGATTTGCGTGACAGTGGGGATCTGGGCCTATACAGCAGTGGTTTTCAGCCTAGCAATCTACATCCTCATCAGCATGATAACGTTCACCAAGATGATAACCATCGACAAAATTAACGCCAAGGAGAACCGATATAGACGCTGTCTTATCGGAAATCGCCCCATCACACCAAATACTAAAAACAAAGAGATGCTCATCTTTGCCTCACTTCTTGTGGGAGCGGCCATGACTGTAAGTGCACCATTAGGTTTTGTAGAGCACATAAAAACAAAAGAAATAGAAAAAATAGTGAAAAACCTGATAGTCGAAACATCATTCCACTTACCCCCAGGAATATGCAACGTTGAGCCAGCAGACGGAAGCCGTCTATCATTACTACCTTTCCGCCAAGCTGCCATAGCCATCCCCGACAAGAATTCCACTTACAACTTCGCGATCATTGAATGCAATAGAACCTTCGCGCAACTTCCAAAAACCTTTACGGACGAAAGTACGCAACAAAAAAAATAAAATCATGAATACCAAATCGTATAAATAGAAAATCAGAAACTTCGGAGTGTTAAACATTGTTGCAAGGCCAGTCTAAGGCCTCGTTATACGCCCACAGGCACAGCATCAGAAACGACCTCCACCTGTACTGAAAACGCTACATCGGAACGATATCGATACACCCATCTCTGATCACCGCTGTGCAAGGCTTTGATCCCGTTCAGCTTTTTTCCCCGCTCCGCTGTGTAGCGATTTCGCTACACAGCCCCATTCCAAGCCTACCGAAATAGCCTTCAATCCTTTGATTTACAACGACAAATTAAATTTGGCAGCATTCTTGCTAACTATTTCCTCATAAATAAGGGCGTCCCTGCCCACGCCTTCAACCGCGTCCACCAGACGAGTCTGGCCCCCTGAGGAGTTTCCATGAGCGAGTTGCGTTTTACTGAAGATCACGAATGGCTGCGCACCGAAGCTGACGGCAGCGTTACTGTCGGCATCACCGCTTTCGCGCAGAACGCCTTGGGCGACGTGGTGTTCGTGCAACTGCCTGAGCTGCAGGCTTACGAAAAAGGCGCCGAAGCCGCCACCGTGGAATCGGTAAAAGCCGCCAGCGGCGTGTACATGCCGCTCGACGGCGACGTACTGGCCGTCAATCCGGCGCTGGAAGATGCCCCGGAACTGGTCAACGAAGATCCGCTGGGCGAAGGCTGGTTCTTCCGCTTCCAGCCAAGCGACGCCGCCGCTGTCGGCAAACTGCTCGATCAAGACGCGTACGACCGTCTGATCAAAGCCCAAGCCGAAGCCTGAGGAACACCGACATGACTCAAGTAAACCTTGGCACCGCCAACGAATTCATCGCCCGTCACATCGGCCCGCGCGCCGGTGACGAGCAAGTCATGCTCAACAGCCTCGGCTTCGATTCCCTCGAAGCGCTCAGCGCCAGTGTCATCCCGGAAAGCATCAAGGGCACCAGCGTGCTCGGCCTGGACGACGGCCTCAGCGAAGCCGACGCCCTGGCGATGATCAAATCCATCGCCGGCAAGAATCAGCTGTTCAAGACCTACATCGGCCAGGGCTACTACAACTGCCATACGCCGTCGCCGATCCTGCGTAACCTCCTGGAAAACCCGGCCTGGTACACCGCTTACACCCCGTACCAGCCAGAAATTTCCCAGGGCCGTCTCGAAGCGCTGCTGAACTTCCAGACAATGATCAGCGACCTCACCGGTCTGCCGATCGCCAACGCCTCGCTGCTCGACGAAGCCACCGCCGCTGCCGAAGCCATGACTTTCTGCAAACGCCTGAGCAAGAACAAGGGCAGCCACCAATTCTTCGCCTCGATCCACAGCCACCCGCAAACCCTCGACGTGCTGCGTACCCGTGCCGAACCGCTGGGCATCGACGTTGTAGTGGGCGATGAGCGTGAACTGACTGACGTGACGCCATTCTTCGGCGCGCTGCTGCAATACCCGGCGAGCAACGGTGATGTCTTCGACTATCGCGAACTGACCGAACGCTTCCACACCGCCAACGCGTTGGTGGCCGTGGCCGCTGACTTGCTGGCCCTGACCCTGCTGACCGCCCCGGGCGAGTTCGGCGCGGACGTCGCCATCGGTTCGGCACAACGCTTCGGCGTGCCGCTGGGCTTCGGTGGCCCGCACGCCGCTTACTTCTCCACCAAAGATGCGTTCAAGCGCGACATGCCGGGCCGCCTGGTCGGTGTCTCGGTTGACCGTTTCGGCAAGCCGGCACTGCGTCTGGCGATGCAGACTCGCGAGCAACACATCCGTCGCGAGAAGGCCACGTCGAACATCTGCACCGCGCAAGTGCTGCTGGCCAACATCGCCAGCATGTACGCCGTCTACCACGGCCCGAAAGGCCTGACGCAGATCGCCAACCGCGTGCATCACCTGACCGCGATTCTGGCCAAGGGCCTGACCGCGCTGGGCGCTAACGTCGAACAAGCCAGCTTCTTCGACACCCTGACCGTGGCCACCGGTGCGCAAACCACCGCACTGCACGACAAGGCACACGCTGCGCAGATCAACCTGCGCGTGATCGACGCTCAGCGTCTGGGCCTGTCGGTCGACGAAACCACCACGCAGGCTGACATCGAAACCCTGTGGGGCCTGTTCGCCGACGGCAAGACCCTGCCGGATTTCGCTGCCCTCGCCGCCTCGGTTGAAAGCACCATCCCTGCTGAGTTGGTACGTCAGTCACCGATCCTCAGCCACCCGGTGTTCAACCGTTATCACTCGGAAACCGAGCTGATGCGCTACCTGCGCAAACTGGCGGACAAGGACCTGGCACTGGATCGCACCATGATTCCGCTGGGTTCGTGCACCATGAAACTCAACGCTGCCAGCGAAATGATCCCGGTGACCTGGGCTGAATTCGGTGCCCTGCACCCGTTCGCTCCGGCCGCGCAAAGCGCCGGTTACCAGCAACTGACCGATGAGCTGGAAGCGATGCTCTGCGCCGCCACCGGTTACGACGCGATCTCGCTGCAACCGAACGCCGGTTCGCAAGGTGAATACGCTGGTCTGTTGGCGATTCGCGCTTATCACCAGAGCCGTGGCGATGAGCGTCGCGACATCTGCCTGATCCCGTCGTCCGCCCACGGCACCAACCCGGCCACCGCCAACATGGCTGGCATGCGCGTTGTCGTGACTGCGTGCGATGCCCGTGGCAACGTCGACATCGAAGACCTGCGCGCCAAAGCCATCGAGCACCGCGAACACCTCGCCGCGCTGATGATCACTTACCCGTCGACCCACGGCGTGTTCGAAGAAGGCATCCGCGAAATCTGCGGGATCATTCATGACAACGGCGGCCAGGTGTACATCGACGGCGCCAACATGAACGCGATGGTCGGCCTCTGCGCACCGGGCAAGTTCGGCGGCGACGTCTCGCACCTGAACCTGCACAAAACCTTCTGCATCCCCCACGGCGGTGGCGGCCCGGGCGTTGGCCCGATTGGCGTGAAGTCGCACCTGACGCCGTTCCTGCCCGGCCACGGCCAGATGGAACGCAAGGAAGGCGCGGTCTGCGCGGCACCGTTCGGCAGCGCGAGCATTCTGCCGATCACCTGGATGTACATTCGCATGATGGGTGGCGCTGGCTTGAAGCGCGCTTCGCAACTGGCGATTCTCAACGCCAACTACATTTCCCGTCGCCTCGAAGAGCACTATCCAGTGCTGTACACCGGCAGCAACGGTCTGGTGGCGCACGAGTGCATCCTCGATCTGCGTCCGTTGAAAGACAGCAGCGGCATCAGCGTCGATGACGTCGCCAAGCGCCTGATCGACTTCGGCTTCCACGCGCCGACCATGTCCTTCCCGGTCGCCGGCACGCTGATGATTGAGCCGACCGAAAGCGAATCCAAGGAAGAACTGGACCGTTTCTGCGACGCCATGATCCGCATCCGCGAAGAAATCCGCGCGGTGGAAAACGGCACGCTGGACAAGGACGACAACCCACTGAAAAACGCTCCGCACACCGCAGCGGAACTGGTTGGCGAGTGGACTCACCCGTACAGCCGCGAGCAAGCCGTTTATCCGGTAGCGTCGTTGATCGAAGGCAAATACTGGCCACCGGTCGGTCGTGTCGACAACGTGTTCGGTGATCGCAACCTGGTGTGCGCCTGCCCGTCGATCGAAAGCTACGCTTAAGGAAAGCAGCTGCGAGCTTTGAGCTACAAGCTGCAAGTAAGGGCTGATCTGCTTTTTACTTGCGGTTTGTACCTTGCTGCACGCACTGCGGCGTGAACACCAGCCGCAAGGAAAAGTCGATCTGCCTTTACTTGCAGCTTGCCGCTTGAAGCTCACCACTGCTCCGCAGGAGCCCCCCTCATGTCGTTAAGCGTGTTCGACCTGTTCAAGATTGGCATCGGCCCCTCCAGTTCTCACACCGTCGGCCCGATGCGTGCTGCTGCGCGTTTCGCCGAAGGTTTGCGCCGGGAAAACCTGCTGACGGCCACCGCCAGCGTTCGCGTTGAACTGTACGGTTCCCTCGGCGCCACCGGTAAAGGTCACGGCAGCGACAAAGCCGTGCTGCTCGGCCTCGAAGGCGAACACCCGGACACCGTTGATACCGAAACCGTCGCCGCACGCCTGCAAGAAATTCGCGGCAACGGCCGACTGAACCTGCTCGGTGAACACAGCATCGCGTTCAACGAGAAAGAACACCTGGCGATGATCCGCAAGCCGCTGGCCTATCACCCCAACGGCATGATCTTTCGCGCCTTCGATGCGGCGGGCCTGCAGATTCGCAGCCGCGAGTACTACTCGGTCGGTGGTGGTTTTGTCGTCGATGAAGACGCGGCCGGCGCCGACCGCATCGTCGAAGACGCCACACCGCTGACCTTCCCGTTCAAAAGTGCCAAGGATTTGCTCAGTCATTGCGCCACCTATGGTCTGTCGATCAGTCAGGTGATGCTGACCAATGAAAGCGCCTGGCGCCCGGAAGCGGAGACCCGCGCCGGCCTGCTGAACATCTGGCAAGTGATGCAGGACTGCGTCACTGCGGGTTGTCGTAACGAAGGTATTTTGCCCGGCGGTTTGAAGGTCAAACGCCGAGCGGCGGCGTTGCATCGACAACTTTGCAAGAACCCGGAATCAGCATTGCGCGATCCGTTGTCGGTGCTTGATTGGGTCAACCTTTACGCCTTGGCGGTCAACGAAGAAAACGCCAACGGCGGTCGTGTGGTCACTGCCCCCACCAACGGTGCAGCCGGGATCATTCCGGCAGTGCTGCATTACTACATGCGCTTTATCCCCGGTGCGAATGACGACGGCGTCGTACGCTTTCTGCTGACGGCAGCGGCCATAGGCATTCTCTACAAGGAAAACGCCTCGATCTCCGGCGCTGAAGTTGGTTGTCAGGGTGAGGTCGGCGTCGCCTGTTCAATGGCCGCCGGCGCGTTGTGCGAAGTGCTCGGCGGCAGCGTTCAGCAAGTCGAGAACGCGGCGGAAATCGGCATGGAACACAACCTCGGCCTGACCTGCGACCCGATTGGCGGGTTGGTTCAGGTGCCGTGCATCGAGCGCAATGCCATGGGTTCGGTGAAAGCGATCAACGCGGTACGCATGGCCATGCGCGGCGACGGTCAGCATTTCGTCTCCCTAGACAAAGTCATCCGCACCATGCGCCAGACCGGCGCCGACATGAAAAGCAAATACAAAGAGACCGCCCGCGGCGGTCTGGCGGTCAACATTATCGAATGCTGACCACGAAACCGGCCAAACGAAATTGACCACCTCTCCCCTAGGGAGAGAAACGTAACTAGCCCCCTCTCCCTCCGGGAGAGAAACGTAACTAACTCCCTCTCCCTCCGGGAGAGGGCTGGGGTGAGGGGCTTTTGATCTTGATCTTGATCTTGATCTTGCCGCTTACCCCCAAACCCAAATTTTCAAGGAGCCACGCATGTCCACCGAACAACTGTCGAAAACCCCGCTGCACGCTCTGCACCTCGAACTCGGCGCCCGCATGGTGCCGTTCGCCGGCTACGACATGCCGGTGCAATACCCACTCGGCGTGATGAAAGAACACCAGCACACCCGTGAGCAGGCCGGGATGTTCGATGTCTCGCACATGGGCCAGATCCGCCTGACCGGCGCCAACGCCGCCAAAGCCCTGGAAACCCTGGTGCCAGTGGACATCATCGATCTGCCGGTGGGTATGCAGCGTTACGCGATGTTCACCAACGAGACCGGCGGCATCCTCGATGACCTGATGGTCGCCAACCTCGGCAACGACGAGCTGTTCCTGGTGGTCAACGCCGCGTGCAAGGATCAGGACCTGGCTCACTTGCAAAAACACATCGGCGATCAGTGCACCATTACGGCGCTGTTCGAAGAGCGCGCACTCTTGGCATTGCAGGGTCCAGCAGCCGTTACCGTACTGGCGCGTCTTGCGCCGGAAGTGGCGAAGATGACCTTCATGCAGTTCGCCCGCGTGTCGTTGTTGGGCGTGGATTGCTTTGTCAGCCGTTCGGGTTACACCGGTGAAGACGGTTTCGAAATCTCCGTTCCGGCTGCCGATGCCGAGAAACTCGCCCGCGCCCTGCTCGCCGAGCCGGAAGTCCAGGCCATCGGCCTCGGCGCCCGCGATTCGCTGCGTCTGGAAGCCGGCCTGTGCCTGTATGGCCACGACATGAACACCGAGACCACGCCAATCGAAGCCAGCCTGCTCTGGGCGATGTCCAAGCCACGTCGCGCTGACGGCGCACGCGCTGGCGGTTTTCCGGGGGCAGAAAACATTTTCGCCCAGCAACAAAACGGCGTCGCACGCAAACGCGTCGGCCTGTTGCCGCAAGAGCGAACGCCTGTGCGTGAAGGCGCAGAAATCGTCAACGAGGCCGGAGAAATCATCGGCCGCGTGTGCAGCGGCGGCTTCGGTCCGACCCTGGGCGGTCCGCTGGCAATGGGTTACCTCGACAGCGCTTTTGTCGCCATTGACACACCGGTTTGGGCCATCGTGCGTGGGAAAAAGGTGCAAATGCTTGTAAGCAAAATGCCATTTGTTCCACAACGCTACTATCGTGGTTGATTGACTGTTTCTATAAGTAACGCGATTGCGTAATGCGTGCACTAATGTGTCACGCAATCGCCACAAAAAAGTGCATTTTCTAACAATCGATTCGAATATGAACTTTGCTTATAACGTTCGGAAACAATTGAACAAGGGAATCGTCTAAGCCCGCACTAGTGAAAGGACTAACTTGCTCAAACTCAGTAAAACCGGGGGCTTCGCAGGGCTTGTTTTTTCTCCCGTAGTTGGCGTAGAGTTTGTCCACTGTGTTTGCATGGGTCAGCTTGGAATCGTGACCTGGGCAGTAGCCTACAAGTTAGCTACATCCCGTTCGACGTCTTCTTACTCTCCTGCAACCAGCCCCAGTACTCTTTCATGAGAAAGAGACTGTCATCAATTTTTGCGTCAAAGGAAATAAGAAATGTCCACACGTCAGAGCGGTACCGTCAAGTGGTTTAACGACGAGAAAGGTTTTGGTTTTATCACTCCAGAAAGCGGTCCGGATCTGTTTGTGCATTTCCGCGCCATTCAGGGCAACGGCTTCAAAAGCCTGAAAGAAGGCCAGAAAGTGACCTTCGTTGCTGTGCAGGGCCAGAAAGGCATGCAGGCTGACGAAGTACAAGCAGAAGCCTGATTTCTGATACGAAAAGGCCCCTGATATTGATATCAGGGGCTTTTTTGTGCGCGCGAATCCGTAAAATGGCGCTTCAATTTGCGTCCAGAGGCTGCCATGTCGAAAAACCTGCTCACGCCCCAAGGGGATTTCCCTCCCGTTGGTCTAGGTCGGCGTCTGGCCGCGATGTTCTATGACTTTCTGCTGTGCACCGCTCTGCTGATCGTCACCGGATTCGTTTACAAGTTGATCCAGGCAGCGATCATCGGCGAAGAACGTCTGCGGGTGATGACCGATGCCGGGCAACTTGACGGTGATCCGCTCTACTCCACCGTGCTGCTGTTGGTGCTGTTTGGGTTCTTCGCCAAGTTCTGGACCCATGGCGGGCAGACACTGGGCATGCAGGTGTGGGGGATTCGCGTGCAGAACGCCAATGGCACGGCAATCAGTCTGTGGCAGGCGCTGTTGCGCTTTATGGTGTCGATTGCGTCGTGGCTGTGCGTGGGGCTGGGATTCTTGTGGTCGCTGTATGACAAGCAGAAGCGCACGTGGCATGACATCTACTCCGATACTCGCCTCGTGCGAATTCCGAAAAAGACCAAATAGCTTCCAGACACCAAAAACTACTGTGGGAGCGAGCTTGCTCGCTCCCACAGGTTTTGTGTAATGCTTTTAGAGCTTAGGCGTTACCGGCCAGCTTCATCCGCGCCGCCTGAGTGAAGTCCAGCATGCGCTTCAACGGCCGAATCGCCTGCGGAATCAACGCCGGATCAACAAAGATCTCGTTCGTCCCTTCCTTCAAGCTCTTGAGCGTGCGCTCAAGGGTGTTCATGGCCATCCACGGGCAATGTGCGCAACTGCGGCACGCGGCGCCGTTACCGGCGGTTGGTGCCTCGATGAAGACCTTGTCCGGGCACAACTGCTGCATCTTGTAGAAGATGCCACGGTCGGTCGCGACGATCAGCGTCTTGTTCGGCAACGACTGTGCAGCGGCAATCAGCTGACTGGTCGACCCCACGGCGTCTGCCAACTCGATTACCGACGTCGGCGACTCCGGGTGCACCAGAATCGCGGCGTCCGGGTACAGCGCCTTCATGTCTTCGAGCTGCTTGGACTTGAACTCCTCATGGACGATGCAGGCACCGTCCCAGAGCAACATATCGGCGCCGGTCTTGCGCTGAATGTACGTGCCGAGGTGCTTGTCCGGGCCCCAGATGATGGTCTCGCCGTTGTCCATCAGGCTTTCGACAATCTCCAGCGCGCAACTCGATGTCACCACCCAGTCAGCCCGTGCCTTCACAGCAGCGGACGTGTTGGCGTAGACCACCACCGTACGCTCCGGGTGCTGATCACAGAACGCCGAGAACTCGTCGACCGGGCAACCGAGATCCAGCGAGCAGGTCGCCTCGAGGGTCGGCATCAGCACGCGTTTTTCCGGGTTGAGGATCTTCGCGGTCTCGCCCATGAACTTCACACCGGCAACCACCACGGTCTTGGCCGGGTGCGCGTTGCCGAAGCGCGCCATTTCCAGGGAGTCAGAGACACAGCCACCGGTTTCTTCGGCAAGGGCCTGAATCACCGGATCGCAATAAAAGTGAGCCACCAGCACCGCGTCCTGAGCCTTGAGCTCGGCGGCGATGGCGGAACGGTAATAAGCCTCTTCCTCAGCCGTCAGCGGTTTGGGCTGTTTGGCATCGAGGTGGGCTTGAACCAGAAGGCGTTCGGAAATCTGCGTCATGTTCGCAAGACCTGCAGGCGCGTTCGCGCGAAAGTCGAGTATACACCCGGCTCCGGACCGCTTGAGGGTACCGCCGGGAGAGTGAGTATTATCAGGCACGGACAGCATTGAAGCTGCGCAAGGCTACAGAATATCCCGTTGATACAAAAGATGATTCTGACCTGCGTCAGCGCTGCGGGTATTGAAATAACGCGTAGCGAAATTGCAGGCAAAAAAAAACCCGGAAATCCTCACTTTCGTGGGCCTTCCGGATTTTCTAAACCGCCAAATATGGTGGGTCGTGTGGGATTCGAACCTACGACCAATTGGTTAAAAGCCAACTGCTCTACCAACTGAGCTAACGACCCGCTGTGTGGTGGCGCGTATAATACTGATTTTTAAGGACTATTCAACACCTTTTTGAAAATAATCAAAAATAAGCTGTTGGATCGTCCACACCAGCTGCCGCAAAGCCTTCTGCGCGCAGGCGGCAGCTGTCGCATTTGCCGCACGCGCGGCCGTCATCGTCGGCCTGATAGCAGGAAACGGTGAGGGCATAATCAACGCCAAGCTTCACGCCCGCCTGAACGATCTGTGCTTTGCTCAGGTTCTGTAACGGCGCCTGAATGCGGAAGCCGTTACCTTCCACTCCCGCCTTGGTCGCCAGATTAGCCATACGCTCGAACGATTCGATGAATTCGGGGCGGCAATCCGGGTAACCGGAATAGTCCACCGCGTTGACACCGATGAAGATGTCACGCGCGCCGAGCACTTCTGCCCAGCCCAACGCCAGTGACAAGAACACTGTATTGCGCGCCGGCACGTAAGTGACCGGAATGCCTTCGCCCAGTTCTTCGGGAATCTCGATGCTGGTGTCAGTCAGAGCCGAGCCGCCCATGCCATTCAGGTTCAGGCCAATCACTTTGTGCTCAACCACGCCCAGGTCGCGGGCGACTCGTGCAGCAGCGTGCAATTCGGCATGGGAGCGCTGACCGTAATCGAAGCTCATGGTGTAGCAGCTGTAGCCTTGCGCGCGAGCCATGGCTACAACGGTCGCCGAATCCAGGCCGCCGGACAGCAGGATGACCGCACGTTTTTCAGTGGTGTTCAGTTGTTCGGTCATATCAGCGCCCCGGCTCGTCATTCCAAAGATATTTATGCAACTGCAATTGCAAGCGCACCGGCAGGTTGTCCGCCACCACCCAATCCGCCAGATCGCGGGCATTGAGGTCATGGTGACTTGGGGAAAACAACACTTCGCCGGCACGCCGATCGAGACCGTACTGAATCAGCTTGGAGACGGCCCAGTCATAGTCGTCCCGCGAGCAGATGACAAACTTCACCTGATCGTTGGGCGTCAGCAGTTCGATGTTCTCGTAACGGTTGCGATGGGCTTCTTTCGAATCCGGCGTCTTCAGGTCGACAACGCGACTGACGCGCGGATCGACAGCCGAGACATCGAGGGCGCCGCTGGTTTCCAGCGAGACCTCGTAACCGGCATCACACAGCTGTTTGAGCAAAGGAATGGCGTTCGGCTGTGCCAACGGCTCACCGCCGGTGACGCAGACGTAGCGCGGACGAAATCCGGCCACTTGCTCGAGGATATCGTCGAGGGTGCGCACAGTGCCGCCACTGAACGCATAGGCGCTGTCGCAGTATTGGCAACGCAATGGGCAACCGGTCAGGCGCACAAAAACAGTGGGCAGCCCGGCAGTCCGCGTTTCCCCCTGCAACGAGTAGAAAACTTCGGTGATTCTTAATGTGTCTTGCATAGTCGCCACGGGCGTAACAGCTAAACAGGCTGTCCGCCTCCGTCAGGCACTTCAGGCAATCCCGCCAACGCGTAGACCACAAGAAGCGTGTTTCAGAAAAAAGGGCGTGAATTCTAACGAAAAAACCCGCGACAAGCGCGGGTTTCTTCCAAACGGGTCAAGCGTGCTTACATGCGTTGCAGATCGCGTTGAGCCAACTGAGCGGCGGAGGTGCCTGGGTATTGGGCCACCACCTGCTGCAGAATGCCTTTGACCTTGTCGGTGTGACCGAGGCGGCGTTCTACGTCAGCCAGCTTGTACAGCGAGTCCGGCACTTTGGCGTGCTTGGGATACAGCTGCGAAACCTTGGCGAAAGCCTGACCAGCGCCCTGCAGATCGCCCTTGGCCAGATTGACTTCGCCCAACCAGTACTGGGCGTTGCCTGCGTACTGACTGTTCGGGTATTTGCGCAGGAAAGCGGCAAAAGCCTGGCTGGCCTTGTCGAAATCCTTGGCTTTGATCAGGTCGAAAGCGGCATCGTAATACAGCTTTTCCTTGGCCGGATCACCCGGTTCGCTGCTTGCAGCAGGTGCCTGGGCAGCAGCCCCGGCGCCAGCGGCAGCACCGGCAGCAGCACTTGCATCGCCACCGGCAGAAGAATTCTCAGGAGTCGCGGCAGGTGCAACACCGGATCCTATGCGCCGATCAAGATCCTGGTATCGCTCCAGGGATTCCTGCTTCATGCGCGCAACCTGATTCTGCAGTTCTTCAATCACACCTTGCTGGCGCGATATCTGATCCTGCATTTGTTGCAGTTGGTTGAACAGCATGCCTTGTGCCGAGGCAGGGGCCGAAGCCGCTCCCCCGGCATAGGCGCCGTTCGTACCGTAACCTGCAGGCGGATAACTGCTCCCGCTATTGTTATAACCGGAGTTGTCATCGACCACAGGAACCGCAGCCCACACCGCAAGCGGCGCGAGGCTGAGAGCCAGAACAGTTACAGCACGACGGCACGTTCGCATATCGAATTACTTACGCAGTTCGACGCGACGGTTTTGAGCCCAAGACTGCTCGTCGTTGCCGGTAGCAACTGGACGCTCTTCGCCGTAGGAAACCAGTTCCAGCTGAGCTGGGGAAACACCTTGCAGTACCAGGTAGCGCTGAACGGCTTTCGCACGACGCTCGCCCAGTGCCATGTTGTACTCACGAGTACCACGTTCGTCGGTGTTGCCTTCCAGAACAACGCGAGCGCCGTTTGCTTTCAGGTCTTTGGCGTGAACGTCCAGAGCGCGCATGGCTTCTGGCTTCAGGTCCGAGCTGTCGTATTCGAAGTAGAAGGTGGTGATTGCGCGCAGAGCAGCTTCTTCGCTCAGGGAACCGTCAACGGCACCAGTGTTTGCGCCGTAACCAGCGTTTGGATCAACAGCGCCTTCACCGGCGTTGTCGCCGCCTTTGGACGAGCAACCTACAGCTACAGCCATGGCCAGAGCCAGCGCAGCAAATTTACCAAACTTCAGCATTTCCATCGTGAAACTCCTAATGAACCCCAGTGTGTTAAGTAAAACGTGTAGCGCCCGCTCACTTCAGGTAAGGGGACCAGGACGGTTCTCTGACTTCGCCTTGAGCGGTAGGAAGCGGGAGCCTAACGCGTCCATTAATGGACACGAGCATCAAGACTCCCCGGCCCTGTTGGCGGGTGGCGTAGATTACCATGGTGCCGTTGGGCGCAACAGTAGGTGACTCGTCCAGAGTGCTATCAGTGAGGATCTTTACACTACCTCGCTGCAGATCCTGAGCTGCCACCTTGAAATTGGTGAAGCCATCCTGACGATGAATCATCACCAAAGTCTTTTCATCAGCCGAAAGTTTCGGGTTGGCGTTGTAGTTACCTACAAACGTCACACGCTCGGCACCACCGCCACTGGCGCTGGTTTTGTAGATCTGAGGCTTGCCGCCGCGGTCCGAGGTGAAGTAGATGGTCGAACCATCCTTGCCCCAGTACGGTTCGGTGTTGATGCCCGGGCCTGCAGTTACGCGAGTGATCTGGCGCGAAGCCAGGTTCATTACGTAGATGTCCGGGTTACCGTCTTTCGACAGTACGAAGGCCAGGCGATCACCGTTCGGCGACCAGGCTGGTGCGCCGTTCAGGCCTTCGAAGTTGGTGATCTGCTCACGGCGACCGGTGTCGATGTTCTGCATGAAGATGCGCGGACGCTTCTGCTCGAACGATACGTAAGCGATGCGCTTGCCATCCGGTGCGAAACGCGGCGACAGGATCGGCTCGCGCGATTGCAGCAGGGTCACGGCGCGGGCACCGTCGTAGTCCGAACGTTGCAGGGTGTAACGGGTATTCTTCTCGGAGAAGCGTTCAGCCGTCACATACAACAGGCGAGTCGAAAACGCACCTTCGATCCCGGTCAGTTTCTGGAACGACTGGTCGGAGATGAAGTGCGCCATGTCACGCAGTTGCTCGGTAGTACCGGAAACACTGCCGTCAGCCACTTTCTGTTCGGTGGCCACGTTGAACAGTGCCCACTGCACCTGCAGGCGACCGCCGGCTGGAGCAATGCTGCCGACCATCATGTATTGAGCACCCACCGCCTTCCAGTCACGGAAGATGATTTCGCTCGGCTGGCTTGGCTGGCTGATCATGTTTTGCTTTGGAATCGGCGAGTAGTAGCCCGAGTTGCGCAAATCGTTACCAATGATTTCAGCCATGTCGTCCGGCAGCACGGCACCGCCCTGCATGCCGAACGGTACAACGGCGATCGGTGTAGCCCGATCGCTGCCGCTGGTAACCAGAATGTTTTTCTCATCCGCCATCGCGATCCCTGCCATGCAGCAGATCACGACCAGCATTCCTCGAAGAAGGTTTCTCACAAGGCTAGATCCTCAGGTGTGAATGTCATCTTGAATGAACGATACGGAGCGAAATCGCTCGGCTTCATTCCCTGCATTTCTGTCAAACGTCCAATATTCTTCACTGCCGCGACTGCCGAGGCATCGAACGGACCATCGCCACTGGACTTGGCCACGCTGACCGAAGTCACCGTACCGTCCGGCAACATGCCGATCTGCAGCACGACCGTCATGCCTTTGCGTGCCGAAGGTGGACGTGCCCAACCTTCTGCAGCTCGCGCACGAATCAGGTCATCGAAACTGCCCGCGACTTCGTCACCCTGCTCATCGGCCAAGGCCTGCTGGCGCTGCGGCGTATCGGAAAGCAAATCGGCCAAGGCCTGAGCCTTTTTGTCTTCGGTCGACTTGCGTGCCGCATCCTGCGCTTTCTTCTTCGCAGCATCGGCAGCAGCTTTCTTCTTCGCTTCGTCGGCGATTTTCTTCTTCGCCTCTTCAGCTTCAGCTTTCTTCTTGGCGTCTTCGGCGGCTTTCTTCTTCGCGTCTTCGACGATCTTCTTCTTGGCTTCTTCAGCAGCGGCTTTCTTGGCCTCTTCTTCAGCAGCCTTTTTCGCTTCTTCTTCAGATTTCTTCTTGGCTATATCAGCCAATTGTTTCTCTTCGGCCTTTTTGGCTTCGGCGGTCTTCTTGGCTTCGTCGGCTTTCTTGGCTTCATCAGCCTTTTTCGCCTCGTCTGCTTTCTTCGACTCGTCGGCCTTCTTGGCTTCCTCGGCTTTTTGAGCCGCTTCTTCTTTCTTTTGTTCCGCAGCGGCCTTGATCTCTTCCTGCTCGATCTTTTTCTGCTCCATCTGCTCGACTTCGGTCTGGCGCGCGGCGGATTTCTTCGCCTCACCCGCAATCTTCTGATTGGTCTGGGTGGTTGCCTGACTTTTCGATTTCAGCTGGTACAGGGTCGCCTGGACGATCGGTTTGGCCGGCGGCAGCTCTGGTGTGAAGGCGAAACTGACGAACAGCATGCCGAACACCAGCACGTGCAGGACAATTGCCAGAACACTAGGCCAGAAGTAGCTTTCCGAGGCGGACGGCTCTCGCTGTTGCTGCATCAGGGGGCCTCGGTAATCAAACCAACATTACCGACCCCGGCTTTCTGCAACCCGCCCATGGCGCCCATGACGGAACCATAGTCGACGGTCTTGTCACCGCGGATGAAGACCTGGGTACGCTTGCCGCCTTCCGTGCCGGCACGAATGATCTTGGTCACCGCGTCGGTCATTTGCGGCAGGGTCATGGCCCTGTCCTGTTGCTTCTCGGTATCGACTTCGCTGCCAAGGTTCCAGTAATAGGTCTTGTCAGCCTTGATCGAAATGGTCAGGACCTGTGTGTTGTTGTCCTGCGGCAAGGCTTCGCTGGAAACCTTGGGCAGATCAACTTTCACGCCCTGATTGAGCATCGGCGCGGTCACCATGAAAATGACCAGCAGCACCAACATCACGTCGATGTAAGGCACCACGTTCATCTCGGCGACCGGCTTGCGCTTTTTGCGAGCTCGAGCGATTAAAGCCATTGGAAATTACCTGCTTATTCTTCGCTGGTGTGCACTTTGCGGTGCAGGATCGCCTGGAATTCATCGGCGAAGGTGTAGTAGCGGCCCAGCAAGGTTTCGCTGCGAGCGGCGAAACGGTTGTAAGCGATAACCGCAGGGATCGCAGCGAACAGACCGATCGCAGTAGCGATCAGGGCTTCGGCAATACCCGGGGCCACGGTGGCCAGAGTCGCTTGCTGAGCGCTGGCGAGACCGCGGAAGGAGTTCATGATGCCCCAGACCGTACCGAACAGACCGATGTACGGGCTGACCGAACCAACGGTGGCGAGGAACGGCAGGCTCTGCTCCAGCTTCTCTTCTTCACGGGAGATGGCCACGCGCATGGCCCGGGCCACGCCCTCCATGACCGCTTCAGGGTCGACACCTGGCTGCTGACGCAGACGGGAGAACTCCTTGAAACCGGCGCGGAAGATCTGCTCGACGCCCGAATCCGGATCCGGGTTGCTGCCCGCCTGACGGTACAGCTTGGACAGGTCGATACCCGACCAGAAGCGCTCTTCGAAGCTCTCCAGGGCGCGTCGACCGGCACGCAGCAGATTGCTGCGCTGAAAGATCATGATCCATGAGGTCACCGATGCGGCCACCAGGGTCAACATTACCAACTGCACCACGATGCTGGCATTGCTGACCAGGCTCCACATGGAGGAATGGTCGACGACGTTAGCTTCCACGCTTTATCTCCTGCTTTGAGTGTGTACCCGGGCCGACCGCGTCGGCGAAGGCCGCACGCAAGTCTTCGGGAAGGGCCCGGGGTTTCAAACTGTTAGTGCGCACACAGGCCACCAAAAACTGCCCCTCGCAGAGCAGCACATTATCCGTTGCCCGCCTGACCTGCTGTTTGAAGCGCAGACTGACCCGGTTCAATTCGATTACATCAGCGCTTACCAGCAGTTCGTCGTCCAGTCGCGCCGGCGCGTGGTAACGCGCTTCGCTGGAGTGCACGACAAACAACAGGTCCTCCCCTGCCAGCTGCGATTGGGCAAAGCCCAGCTCGCGAAGCCGCTCGGTTCGAGCCCGTTCCATAAACTTGAGGTAATTAACGTAATACACGATGCCGCCCGCATCGGTGTCCTCGTAATAAACGCGACAACGATGTGCGAACGGCTCAAGCCCGTTTTGCGCGCGCATACTCTAGTGCTTACTCCTCAGGTTGCCAATCCGGCCAGGCAACTGTTTTTCATGGTTTCAGGGCAATACCGCAAAAGTACCGTCGTCTGACAGTACAAACCCTGAATAAATCGCCAAAAAATGTGTATCAATCGTCCACGGCATCGAGAAACTCGTCTGCCACGGGCATTTCACCCATTCGTGACGGGATGTTTAAACCAAAGTGCAGGTACGCATGCCGCGTCACCACCCTGCCCCGCGGTGTGCGCATGATGTAACCCTGCTGGATCAGGTACGGCTCTAGCACATCTTCAATGGTATGACGCTCTTCGCTGATCGCTGCGGCGAGGCTGTCGATACCGACCGGGCCGCCATCGAACTTCTCGATCATGGTCAACAGCAGACGCCGGTCCTGATGATCGAAACCGTGTTCGTCGACATCCAGCAGATTCAACGCCAGATCCGCCACTGCTTTGGTGATGTGGCCCTTGGCGCGAACTTCGGCGAAGTCACGCACACGGCGCAGCAAGCGGTTGGCAATTCGCGGCGTACCACGGGCACGACGAGCGATTTCGAACGAACCTTCTGGATCCAGCGGCAGGCCGAGAATGGCCGCCGAACGGCTGACAATCGTTGCCAGATCGGCGGTGCTGTAAAACTCGAGACGCTGGACGATACCGAAGCGGTCACGCAACGGGTTGGTCAACATGCCGGCGCGGGTCGTCGCGCCCACCAGAGTGAATGGCGGCAAATCAAGCTTGATCGAACGCGCCGCCGGTCCTTCACCGATCATGATGTCGAGCTGGAAATCTTCCATCGCCGGGTACAGCACTTCTTCAACGATCGGCGACAGACGATGGATTTCGTCGATGAACAGCACATCGTGCGGCTCAAGATTGGTCAACAGCGCCGCCAGATCTCCCGGACGCTCAAGCACCGGCCCGGACGTGCTCTTGATCGATACGCCCATTTCCTGGGCGATGATGTTGGCCAGGGTGGTTTTACCCAGACCGGGCGGGCCGAAGATCAGCGTGTGGTCGAGGGATTCGCTACGGCCGCGAGCAGCCTGGATGAATAGCTCCATCTGCTCGCGCACGGTCGGCTGGCCAATGTAGTCGGCCAGACTGACCGGGCGAATGGCCCGGTCCTGGACTTCTTCGCGCTCGCGCGGGCTGTGCGCGGCGGTGATCAGACGATCAGCTTCAATCACTTAAATCATTCCCTTCAGGGCGCGGCGGATCAGGTCTTCACTGCTCAAATTCTTGTCCTTGATGGCGGTAATCGCTTTGCTCGCTTCCTGCGGCTTGTAACCCAGGGAAATCAGCGCGCTGACCGCATCGTTCTCGGCGGTATTGACCGGCGCCGGACCATCCGGCTGATTCGGCACCAACGCAAACATGGCTGGCGAAGTTTCCCACGCTTTAAAGCGATCTTTCAGTTCAACCAGCAAACGCTCGGCGGTTTTCTTGCCGACACCCGGCACCTTGGTCAACGCCGAGGTGTCCTGCGACTGCACGCAGCGGATCAGCTCGTCGACTTCCAGACTCGACATCAAAGCCAGGGCCAATTTCGGCCCGACACCATTGAGACGGATCAACTCGCGAAAAAAGTCTCGCTCACGCTTGCCGGCAAACCCATAGAGTAATTGCGCGTCCTCGCGTACGACCAAATGGGTGTGCAAGGTCAGCGGTTCACCGACCGACGGCAGACGATAAAGCGTGGTCATGGGCACTTCCAGCTCATACCCGAGGCCGTTTACATCGAGAATCAGGTGCGGCGGCTGTTTCTCAGCCAAGGTGCCGCGCAAGCGTCCAATCACGTTTCAGATCCTTGAGCGTTGGCCAGCCGTGGGCTGGCGACTATCGAAAGGCCAATTTCGCGCCGACGACTCAGGCGCAGGAAATCTGCTTTCAAGAAAATTGATGCTGATGCTATCAGAGACGCAGGCGCCCGCCACGACTGCGTGCCGTTCCCAAGCCGTGCGGCAGCAGACTGGAGCGCGTGTGGGCGTGACAAATGGCGATAGCGAGGGCGTCCGAGGCATCGATTTGTGGTTTGCTGGTCAATTTGAGCATATGCATGACCATCATCTGCACCTGCTCTTTATTGGCGGCACCGGTGCCAACAACGGCCTGCTTGACCTGAGTGGCCGTGTACTCGGCGATCTCCAGGCACTCTTCGGCACCGGCGACAATCGCTGCGCCACGCGCCTGACCCAGTTTCAGGGCAGAGTCCGCATTTTTCGCCATGAAGACTTTTTCGATGCCCATGGTTACCGGGCCGTAGGTCTGGATAATCTCGCGCACGCCGCGATAGACGATTTGCAGACGTTCGTGCAGCTCGCCGGCGCCCGTGCGAATACAGCCTGAGGCCACATAAATGCAGCCGCCACGCCCGGTATCGCGAACAATCCCGTAACCGGTGATACGCGAACCGGGGTCGATACCAAGAATTAAAGTCATAACGCCTGCAGATTCGGTAAAAGCACGATTTTCAAATCAACCCATAACAAATGTGGGAGCGAGCCTGTTCGCGAAAGCGGTTTCATCATCAGCAACGATGTTGCCTGAAAATCCGCCTTCGCGAGCAGGCTCGCTCCCACATTGAATCGTAGTCGCTCTTAACCGAGCTGAGCGGCCACGTCTTCCGGAATGTCCGCGTTGGAGTAGACGTTCTGCACGTCATCCAGATCCTCGAGCATGTCGATCAGCTTGAGCACCTTTTCCGCGCCCTCCAGATCCAGTTCGGCGCTGGTGGTCGGCTGCATGACGATTTCTGCGTCATCACCCTTGAAACCGGCGGCTTCCAGCGCGTTACGCACAGCGTAGAAACTGGTGAACGAGGTAAACACGTCGATCGAACCGTCTTCGTGAGTGACCACGTCATCGGCATCGGCTTCCAGCGCCGCTTCGGTCAGCGCGTCTTCATCGACGCCCGGCGCGAAGCTGATCTGGCCTTTGCGCTCGAACAGATACGCAACCGAACCGTCGGTGCCGAGGTTGCCGCCGCACTTGCTGAATGCATGGCGTACAGCCGCTGCAGTGCGGTTGCGGTTGTCGGTCATGCACTCGACCATCACCGCCACGCCGCCCGGGCCATAACCTTCGTAGGTCAGTTCTTCAACGTTGTCCGCTTCGGTGGCACCAGCGCCGCGCGCGACGGCACGGTCGATGATGTCGCGGCTCATGTTCGCGCTCAGGGCCTTGTCCAGAGCCAGACGCAGACGCGGGTTGGAACCCGGATCACCGCCGCCCTGACGGGCCGCAACGGTCAGTTCGCGGATCCACTTGGTGAAGATCTTGCCTCTCTTGGCATCCTGACGTTCTTTGCGGTGCTTGATGTTCGCCCACTTGGAATGACCTGCCATAACTCGCTCCGAATTCTCTTTGAAACGTTGCCCGCCCTGCTCATGCAGCGGCCAGCAAATAAAAAATCTCGACCTGCTCTCTATAGATAGAAAAAAGGCGCATCCGAAGATGCGCCTTCAGGCCCGTCTTACTCAGCCTTTGGCGTTTCGCGCAAACGAATGTGCAGCTCGCGCAGTGCCTTGGCATCCACCACACCCGGCGCTTGCGTCATCACGTCGGCAGCACTCTGGGTTTTCGGGAAGGCAATCACTTCACGGATCGACTGGGCGCCGGTCATCAGCATCACCAGACGATCCAGACCGAAGGCCAGACCACCGTGCGGCGGTGCACCGTACTTCAGCGCGTCGAGCAGGAAGCCGAACTTCTCTTCCTGTTCCGCTTCATTGATGCCCAACAGGCGGAAGACCGCTTGCTGCATTTCCTTGCGATGGATACGGATCGAACCGCCACCCAGTTCGGTGCCGTTCAGCACCATGTCGTACGCGCGGGACAGCGCGCCGGCCGGGTTGGCTTCCAGTTCTTCTGGAGAGCACTTCGGCGCGGTGAACGGGTGGTGCAGCGCAGAGAAGCTGCCGTCGTCGTTTTCTTCGAACATCGGGAAGTCGACGACCCACATTGGTGCCCACTCGCAGGTCAGCAGCTTCAAGTCGTGACCGAGCTTGATGCGCAGTGCGCCCAGGGCTTCGCTGACGATCTTGGCCTTGTCGGCGCCAAAGAACACGATGTCGCCATCGACGGCGCCAACGCGATCGAGGATGGCGTTGAGGTTTTCCAGCGGGATGTTTTTCACGATCGGCGATTGCAGACCGTCAACACCGGCAGCACGTTCGTTGACCTTGATGTACGCCAGGCCCTTGGCACCGTAGATGCCGACGAACTTGGTGTAGTCGTCGATCTGCTTGCGCGGCATGCTCGCCCCGCCTGGAACGCGCAGTGCGGCGATGCGGCATTTCGGATCGTTGGCCGGGCCGCTGAACACTTTGAAATCAACTTCTTTCAGTTGATCGGCAACGTCGACCAGTTCCAGCGGGTTACGCAGGTCTGGCTTGTCGGAACCGTAGCGGCGCATGGCTTCTTCGAAAGTCATGTGCGGGAAGTCGCCGAATTCCAGACCCAACACTTCCTTGAACAGGTTGCGGATCATTTCTTCGGTCAGGCCCATGATCTCTTTTTCATCGAGGAAGCTGGTCTCGATGTCGATCTGGGTGAATTCCGGCTGACGGTCGGCGCGCAGGTCTTCGTCGCGGAAGCACTTGGCGATCTGGTAGTAACGGTCGAAGCCGGCGACCATCAGCAGTTGCTTGAACAGCTGCGGCGATTGCGGCAGGGCGAAGAACGAACCGGCGTGGGTACGGCTTGGCACCAGATAGTCACGCGCGCCTTCAGGGGTGGCACGGGTCAGAATCGGCGTTTCCACGTCGAGGAAGCCGTTCTCGTCGAGGAAGCGACGGATGCTGGTGGTCATGCGCGAACGCAGACGCAGCTTCTCGGCCATTTCCGGACGACGCAGGTCGAGGAAGCGATAACGCAGGCGGGTTTCTTCACCAACGTCGGAGAACTCGTTCAGCGGGAACGGCGGGGTTTCCGACTCGTTCAGCACTTCCAGTTCGTAGCCCAGCACTTCGATCATGCCCGACGCCATGTTGGCGTTGGTGGCACCGGCCGGACGCAGACGCACCTTCCCGGTGATCTTCACGACGTATTCGCTGCGCACGCGATCGGCGGCGGCGAAGCTCTCGGCGCGATCCGGATCGAAAACCACCTGAGCGAGACCATCACGATCACGGATGTCGAGGAAAATCACCCCGCCGTGGTCGCGACGACGGTGAACCCATCCGCAAAGGGTAATTTCCTGACCTTCCAGGCTTTCGTTCAGTTGGCCGCAATAGTGGCTGCGCATCATGATAATGGTTCGCTTCTCGTCATTCGATATTCGGTGGAGATCCCGTTGCTTTCAGGCAATGCGGAAACTCACGCGTGTCGTTCAACCTGGGGTTGAACCCTAGTCAGATTTGTCGCCACCGGCCAGATTCTTCTTCGCGCCGGTCTTGAAATCGGTTTCGTACCAACCGCCGCCGCTGAGGCGAAAGCCTGGCATCGACAGTTGTTTCTTGAGCTCTGGCGCCTGACAGGCAGGGCAGTCGACCAGCGGTGCCTCGCTGATCTTTTGAATGGCTTCCAACTGATGACCACAGGAAGCACATTGATAATCGTACATCGGCATGGGGGGTGTCTCGGCGATCAGATTGCCACCGCGCGCAGGGCTTTGCGGCGAAAGAGCGGGATTATATCGATTAAATGCGGGCTGTGCAGCCGTAAGACTGCACAGCCCGCGACCTCGTTTGCAACCGCCGTTTCACGGTGCAGCTTGCTTGACGCCGTTCATGACGCAGACCACCCGCACCAGCGCGCTGAAATTTCTCACCCCGCCATGACGCAGATGCACTTCACGGTCGACGTGGGACAACAACGAGCTGATTGAACAGCAATTATCCGCCGCCATATGGCCGAGGATGTTCCAGTAGACCCGCTCCAACCGCAAGCAGGTCGCATAACCGTTCAGACGCACGGATCGTGACGATGGCTGAACCAGTGCCATGTCGAATTCGTGGACGAACGGATCGACTTTCAATTCATGCGACAAGCCGACAATCCTGTCGCCTCGCCTGTCTCCCTCTACCATATCGGTGACACTCCTTTGCCATCTCTGCTTGTTTGAAAAGTCACATCCTGTGGCTTTCATAAAAGCGCAGACACAAAGTTATATCCAGACGACTTATTGGCCGTGACCGTAGGATAAGCCAACGACACAGGTAGGATTGCGGACAGCGCACGAGCCCCTGCTGGCGGGCCCGCGCGCCCGGAGGATTACGCCTCCAGCAATGCGCGCAGCATCCACGCGGTTTTCTCATGCACCTGCATACGCTGGGTCAGCAGGTCGGCGGTCGGCTCATCGCTGACCTTGTCGAGCAGCGGAAAAATGCCGCGCGCCGTGCGCGTAACGGCTTCCTGGCCATCGACCAATTGCTTGATCATGTCTTCGGCACTTGGTACGCCCACTTCTTCCTTGATGGAGGAAAGACGTGCGTACGTGGCGTAGGCGCCCGGCGCCGGAAAGCCCAAGGCGCGAATTCGCTCGGCGATCGAATCCACGGCCAGCGCCAATTCGTTGTATTGCTCTTCGAACATCAAATGCAACGTGCGGAACATCGGGCCTGTGACGTTCCAGTGGAAGTTGTGGGTTTTCAGATACAGCACGTAGGTGTCCGACAGCAGACGCGACAGTCCTTCGACGATGGATTTGCGATCTTCTTCACTGATACCGATATCGATTGCCATGCTTACCCCCTAACGGCGATTGAATTCATCCAACAGGTGCAGTCCCACTCTAGCAAGCCTGTCGAGCCCCCGCAGCCCGGATTGGGCGCGACAACTGCGACAAATCGACCGACGCCATGCCGCTGGCCGGGCTGATTTGAGTAGCCGCAGGCTTTGCTGTTAAATAGGCAGTGTGTCGCCATGCCCCATTTTTCGGGGTGTTGCGCATAGGCTGATGCCGTGAACGTGTCCACCGCCTCTTATTTTGTTCCGAAGCGAACCGTGCGCCTTCAGCTCTTCCTTGTGAGCCGTCATAAACGTGAGCCAATCAAAATGTTGAAAATCGTCCACCTGCTAATGGGCGCAGCGGCTTTGCTGCTGTCGTTCATACCCAGCTTGAAATCCGAAGCCGTTCCCTACCTGCAACAACCCGATGCACTTTACCTGGCCTTTTTCGGCCTGCTGAACCTGGTGATTGCTCCAGTGATTCCTTACTGGAACAAAGGCCCTCGTCAGCATCTGCAAAACCTGGTCAGCGCTCTTCTGGTACTGACCGTCGTCCTGCAAACCTTGACCCTGATCGCCCCGATGCCTGTCATCGCCGGCCAGCCAGCCGTTCTGTTCACTCTGGTGATCGCATTGGTTGCCGTGGTCTTGCATCTGGCTGTGAGCTTCTATCGTTCTTCACCTGCTGCCGCTCCAACCAGCTATGACATGACCAATCGTGATACCGGTACCGTCAAGTGGTTCAACACTTCCAAGGGCTTCGGTTTTATCTCCCGGGATTCCGGCGATGATATTTTCGTGCACTTTCGCGCGATCCGTGGCGAAGGTCACCGCGTACTGGTCGAAGGCCAGCGTGTGGAGTTCTCGGTAATGAACCGAGACAAGGGCCTGCAAGCCGAGGACGTGATCGCCGCTCTGCCGCGACGCTGATTCAGGCATAAAAAAAACCGCGAACAGCGTGCTGCTCGCGGTTTTTTTACGCCTGCTGAAAAGTGCCTGCCTCAGTAATGCGGCGGTGGCGCCTCATCCTCAAAGGATTCGAACTGGCCGACCATCTCTTCCTGACGCTTGAGCATTGCAGCCATTTGCAATTGCAGGCGCTCGACCACGCGCTGCTGAGCGACCAGTACGTCGTTCAATGCCTGAATAGTGTCATCCTGAAATGCCAGACGGCTTTCCAGATCGGTAACGCGGTCTTCCAGGCTCATGAATCAGCCCTCCAGAAACGTGAAGTCTTCGATCAACACCAAACGCAACTTTGCGCGAATGGCCTCTACTTGCTCGGCACTGTAAGGCTTGGCCGGGAGCTTGCCCCAGACCGGCGCAGGCCAGGCTGCGTCATCGCGTTTGCGCACAATCACATGCATATGCATCTGGCTGACAACGTTACCCAGGGTTGCGACGTTCATTTTATCGGCATCGAACAGATCCTTGAGCAACTCAGCCAGCGCGGTGGTTTCAAGCCAAAACTGTTGCTGATCGGCGACATCCAACTGAAACAACTCACTGATATCGTCGCGACGAGGCACCAGGATGAACCAAGGGTAATTCGAGTCATTGGACAGCAGCAGTCGGCAGAGCGGGAAATCGCCGATCGTCAGCGTGTCCTGTTGTAGTCGTGAATCTAAAGCAAACACTGCGCGCACTCCCGGCTGATCCTCATTATTCAGCTTAGCGGCGATCCTTTATGACCAGCGCACCAAGCGACAGGACAGCAGCATACCCGCGAATGCGCCAGCCTTCACGACAACGGTGTACCCGGTCGCTCTGCCAATGCCCCGACATGTGACATTTACGAGCACAACGCACCAGCATGAAACCAGCGTCGACACTCAGCTCGACAAAACGACCGAAAACAGCAGAGACGTTCAGCGCCATCACCCATGCAAGCTGTATGAATTCAGAACAGCTGTGAATTTTTTTGCACCAAAACCGCACAGTGCGTCTACGCTCAGTGCGTCGGGGATCCGCCAAATACTCACAGGCGGGGTGAACCGGTAACGTTTTTGGTTGTCATGCGCGCTTTTCGGCGTGGCAACACCAAAGGAGAAATGGCGTCAAGCATTGAAAAAATCAGGCTTGAAGCCCAGCTTTCACAAGGTTTTCACAAGCACAGGCGGGTGTTCAAAAAAATAACCGCACCGAAATTGCGGTTTGTGCACGCTTGTTGCATTCGTACCCATATGGACTATAAGCGCACCACTGGAAGTGGATGCCTTAAGCCCCATAAGAACAGTGGCAGGGTTGCCCGATGGAGATTCAAGTGTTTTGCCAGGGACTCTTTTTTACCGATGCAAAAAGGCCCATAAACAGCGAGAAAGTTGTCAGTCCAGCTGCGTCGGTACTGTGAATTTGCGACATCCACCACGCCATTTGCGACAACGTCGTAAAGATGCTGAAAGGTTGGATTAGCAAGTATCGCCAACATTGTCGGCGTGATATAAGTTTGCGCCGACACAAAAAGAAAGAGCCGCCCAGATAATAAAACAGGTGGGACGGCAGTACTCTTCTAAAACCAAAGGAGCAAATCACGATGCGCGTGATGAAGTGGAGCATGATCGCACTGGCAGTTGCAGCAGCAGCCAGTACTCAAATGGCTACGGCCGCACCGTTTGTAAGTGACCAGTCTGAAGCCAAAGGTTTTGTTGAAGACGCGAAACTCACCGAGACGTTGAAGAACTACTACTTCAACCGCGACAACAAGAACGGCGGCCGCGACCAGAAAGACTGGACCCAGGGCTTCCTTGGTAACTTCACCTCTGGTTACACCCAAGGTACTGTCGGTGTTGGTATCGATGCCTACGGTTACCTGGCATTGAAACTGGACGGCGGCGACGGTACTTCCGGTTCGGGCAACATGAGCCGCAGCGATACCGTTAACCCGAACAACGGCGCTCGCGACGTTAACGACAGCCAGGGCAAAGCCGGCGCGTCGGTCAAATTCCGCGTTTCCAAAACCGAACTGAAATTCGGCGACATGCAGCCAAGCACTGCTCCAGTGTTCGCTGTCGGCGGCTCCCGTATCCTTCCGCAAACCGCTACTGGCTTCCAGTTGCAGAGCAGCGAAGTCAAAGACCTTGACCTCGAAGCCGGTCACTTCTATTCGGCTTCCAGCCAGGACAAAAACGCCCGTAACGGCGGTCTGTACGCCAACTACGCGGGTGTAGAAGCCGATTCGATCGACTACTTCGGTGGTAAATACAGCATCACCGAAAACCTGAGCGCATCGCTCTACGGCGCCAAGCTGGAAGATATCTGGAACCAGTACTACGCCAACGTGAACCTCACCACCCCATTCAGTGGTGACACTTCGCTGAACACTGACTTCAACATCTACCGCACCACCGACACCGGTGACAAGCTGGCAGGTGACATCAGCAACACTGCCTTCTCCCTGGCAACCGCGCTGTCGTTCCTGAAAGCACACACCTTCACCCTGGCCTTCCAGAAGGTCAACGGCGATACCCCGTTCGACTACATCGGCGTGGGCAAGAACAACCGCGGTGGCGACTCGATCTTCCTGGCTAACTCCATCCAGTACTCTGACTTCAACGGTCCTGGCGAGAAATCCGTTCAAGCTCGCTACGACCTGAAAATGGCCGAGTACGGCGTTCCAGGCCTGAGCTTCATGGTTCGTTACGTTAAAGGTTGGGACATCGACGGTACCAGCACTCCAGCTGGCAGCCCTTACACCGGCCTGTACGGTGAAGATGGCAAACACCACGAAACCAACTTTGAAGCCAAGTATGTTGTTCAGTCTGGCCCGGCTAAAGACCTGTCCTTCCGCATTCGTCAAGCCTGGCACACTGCCAACGCTGACCAAGGCGAAGGCGATGTCAAAGAGTTCCGTCTGATCACCGAATACCCACTGAACATCTTGTAATTGTCAGTGGTTAGTTTGGAAGCATAAAAAAAGGCCCATCTTGCGATGGGCCTTTTTTATTGCCGGTCACTTGCAATAGTTGCCTGACCGACAAGTCAGGCAATTAATTAGCAACCTATCATTGTGTTGCCGATTCCTGCACCACACGAATCACGCGTTGTGGAAAAGGAATATCAATGCCTGCAGTCTTTAAACGATCGCGCGACTGTTCGTTAAACATGAACATCACGTCCCAGTAATCTGCAGTTTTAACCCACACACGTAGCGAAACAGTGATCGAACTGTCGCCCAAGGTCGAAATCACGGCCTGCGGCGCAGGATCCTGCAACACGCGCTCATCCTTGGCCAGATCTAGTAACACCTGACGGGCCTTTTGCAGATCCGCTTCATAATCCACACCCACATCAAACACGACCTTGCGAGTCGGCTGACGGTTGGTGTTGGTGATGATGCCGTTCGACAGGTTGCCGTTCGGCACGATGATGGTCTTGTTGTCGCCGGTACGCAGTACCGTGTGGAAAATCTGGATGCTGTCGACCGTACCCGACACGCCTTGCGCTTCGATCCAGTCACCGATACGGAACGGACGGAACAGCAGAATCAGCACGCCGCCGGCGAAGTTAGCCAGGCTGCCCTGCAACGCCAGACCGATGGCCAGGCCGGCTGCACCGATCGCTGCAACGAACGAAGTGGTTTCCACACCGATCATCGACGCGACGCTGACGATCAATAGCACCTTGAGAATGATGTTCGCCAGGCTGCTGATAAAGCCTTGCAGCGCCAGATCGGCATTGCGCAGGGCCAGCAGGCCACCGAGTTTCTGCGTGACCTTGTTGATCAGCCACCAGCCAATGGCCAGGGTAATCACTGCCAGCAGCACGCGGCTGCCGTATTCCATGATCATCGGGATCCACGCCTGGGATGCCTTGACCAGGTTGTCCACCTCAGCATTCAAATCCATGTTCTATCTCCTGATTTCCGGCCATTCGGCACGCGAAAAATAAGCGGCAGAAACCCGCCGGGTGTACACAAAATCAATGTGGGAGCGAGCTTGCTCGCGAAGGCGGTGTGTCAGTCAACTCATTGCTGAACGACATACAGCTTTCGCGAGCAAGCTCGCTCCCACAGGTCATCTGACCGAGCTTAGTCGCGGAAGTTGTTGAACTGCAGAGGCATGCCGAATTCCTTGGCACGCAACGCCGCGATGGCTTCCTGCAGGTCATCACGCTTCTTGCCGGTCACACGCACTTGCTCGCCCTGAATGGCGGCCTGCACTTTGAGTTTGGCATCCTTGATGTGGCCGACGATCTTCTTCGCCAGCTCTTTGTCGATGCCTTCCTTGAGGATGGCGTCCTGCTTCATCAGCTTGCCCGATGCGTAGGCGTCTTTGACTTCAAGGCACTGCACGTCGATCTTGCGCTTGACCAGCGCCAGCTTGAGGATTTCGATCATCGCTTCCAGCTGGAACCCGGCTTCAGCGGTCAGGCTGACGGTGAGGTCCTTTTCCTTGAACTCGAAGCTGCCTTTGCCTTTCAGGTCATAACGACGATCGAGTTCCTTCACGGCGTTCTCGACCGCGTTGGTGAGTTCGTGTTTGTCCAGTTCGGATACCACGTCGAACGACGGCATGTAATCTCTCCAATAAAAAGGCGCGCTCGATGTGGATGGAGCGCGCTTGGCTTGCGGTTAAAATCGGGCTCATTATAACGGGTCTTTTCCCACCGACACGGCGAGCCGCACATGCCTGTACGCAATCGAGCAAAAAACTGATGGCCACCCCCTGGCACATTCTCGGCGCTGGCAGCCTCGGCACGTTGTGGGCTACGCGCCTGGCGCGGGCCGGCCTGCCGGTCAGATTGATCCTGCGTGATGCCGAGCGCTTGCGCAGCTACGAAGCCGTGGGCGGACTGACGCTGGTTGAACAAGGTCAGGCCAGTACCTACGCGGTGCCGGGGGAAACGCCCGACAGCCCCGAGCCGATTCGCCGCTTGCTGGTGGCGTGCAAGGCCTACGATGCCGAAAACGCCGTCGCCCGCCTCGCCCCACGACTGACAGCGGACGCCGAACTGATCCTGCTGCAAAACGGCCTCGGCAGTCAGGACGCCGTGGCCACGCAGGTGCCACAGGCGCGTTGCATCAGTGCCTCGAGCACCGAAGGTGCGTTTCGCGATGGCGACTGGCGCGTGGTGTTCGCCGGCCACGGTTTCACCTGGCTCGGCGATGCAGGGCATCCGGTCGCACCGATCTGGCTGGACGATCTCGACGCCGCGAAAATCCCCCACGAGTGGAGTACCGATATCCTCACGCGGCTATGGCGCAAACTGGCGCTCAACTGCGCGATCAATCCGTTGACCGTGCTGCATAACTGCCGCAATGGTGGATTGCAGGCGCATCACTGCGAAGTCGCCACGTTGTGCGCTGAACTGGCCGAATTGCTGGAGCGTTGCGGCCAACCCGCCGCCGCTGACAATCTGCAGCAGGAAGTCGAACGGGTGATCCTTGCCACGGCGGCCAATTACTCATCGATGTATCAAGACGTGGCCAACCAGCGCCGCACCGAAATCAGCTATCTATTGGGCCACGCCTGCAAAGTCGCCACGCGCCACCAATTGAACCTGCCGCACCTCAAGCAATTGCAGCAGCGGCTGGTCGCTCATCTGCACAGCCTTGGATTGCCCAGCGACTGAGCAGCGGCTACGCTGGCCACTTGTTCCTTTGCTGCGATAAACCTGATGCCATTGCGCCAGCGCCTCGAAAACCTGCCGGTCGGCCAGAAACTGCTGGCCGCCCTGCTGGTGCTGTTGACCACTGTGTTGCTGGTCGCCAACCTGACTTTTATCAGCGCCGCCTATTACATCTCCCAGGAAAGCATGGCCCCGCAGGCCTTGCAGACCATTGGGCGGCTGATTTCCAACCCCAGTCTGGTCAGCGAAGCCCTGCAATCCCCGCAAAGCGCCGAACGCCTGCTCAAAGAACTCGACAGCTATTCACCGCTGCGCGCCGCCGCCCTGTATGACGGCAAGGGCGAACGCCTGGCGCAAGTCCAGCGCGGCGACAAACTCAACCTGCCGGAACGCTATCGGCACATCGAAGCCTGGCAACTCACCGAATTTCGCAGCAACCAGTTGATCACCCTGCCCCGGCCCGGCACTGCGCCGGGCCATCTGTTGCTGGTGGCCAGCAGCGAACTGCCGATGGCGTTTTACACCGGCACCCTGACCGCGAGCCTCGGCATCCTGATTTTCAGTGTGTTGCTGTGGCTGGTGATTGCCCGGCAGATCAAACGCCTGATCACCCGGCCGATTCATCAGCTCGAGGAGTTGTCCCGTCAGGTGACCCGCGAAGAGAACTACGCCCTGCGCGCCTCGCGCGGCAACCACGACGAAATTGGCAGTCTGGCCGAGGCGTTCAACACCATGCTGTCGCGCATCGAAGCCCGCGAGCAGCAGCTCAAGCGCGCCCGCGATGACTCGCAAGCCGCTTATGATCAGGCTCAGGGGCTGGCCGAAGAAACCCGCCATACCAACCGCAAGCTGGAACTGGAAGTCCAGGTGCGCAGCAAGATCGAAAAGAAGCTCACCGGTTTCCAGAACTACCTCAACAGCATCATCGACTCGATGCCCTCGGCACTGATCGCCCTCGACGAGCAGCTCTACGTCACCCAGTGGAACCAAGAGGCCAGCGCCCTCTCCGGTACACGGCTGGACGAAGCACTGAACCAGCCGATCTTCCTTGCCTTCGAACCGCTCAAGCCGTTTCTGCCGCAACTCAAGCAGACGGTCGAGCAGCACACCGTGGCGAAAATCGAGCGAGTAACCTGGTTCAAGGACGATGAACCGAAGCATTACGCACTGACCTTCTATCCGCTGATGGGCGGCGCCGGGCGTGGTGTGGTGATCCGTATCGACGACATCACCCAGCGTCTGTCACTGGAGGAAATGATGGTGCAGTCGGAAAAAATGCTTTCGGTCGGCGGCCTCGCCGCCGGCATGGCCCACGAGATCAACAACCCACTGGGCGCGATCCTGCACAACGTGCAAAACATCCGCCGGCGCCTGTCCGCCGATCTGCCGAAGAACCTCGAAACCGCCGAGCAACTGGGCATCGAACTGGACACGGTGAACCGTTACCTACAGGGCCGCGAAGTGCCGCAACTGCTCGACGGCATTCAACAGGCCGGCGCCCGCGCGGCGAAAATCGTCACGCACATGCTCAGCTTCAGCCGGCGCAGCACCCGGCAAATGGCGCCGTGCGATCTGCCGGCATTGATCGATCAAGCGGTGGAAATCGCTGGCAACGACTTCGATCTGGCCATTGGTTTCGACTTCAAGGGCCAGGCGATCATCCGCCAGTTCGACCCGGCGCTCGGTCCGGTGCCGGGCACCGCCAACGAACTCGAGCAAGTGCTGCTCAACCTGTTGAAAAACGCCGCGCAAGCCATCCATCAGCGTGAAGACGACAGCGAGCCGGGGCGGATCATCCTGCGCACCCGGCTCAATCCGCCGTGGGCGGAAATCCAGGTCGAGGACAACGGCATTGGCATGAGCGAGAACGTGCGCAAACGCACCTTCGAGCCGTTCTTCACCACCAAGGAAATCGGCCAGGGCACCGGGCTTGGCTTGTCGGTGTCGTACTTCATCATCACCAACAATCACAAAGGGCAGATGGAGGTGCAGTCAGCACCGGGTCAGGGCACGTGTTTCACCCTGCGCCTACCGTTGACGCAGCCGTTGCCCATCGCTGCCGAAACCAATCAATTATCGAGGTAACCCATGGGCTTTCGCCTGTCGAAAATCTACACCCGCACCGGTGACAAGGGCGAAACCGGCCTGGGCGATGGTCGCCGCGTGCCCAAGGATCATCCGCGCATCGAAGCGATTGGTGAGGTCGATACGCTGAACAGTCAGGTCGGCGTGCTGCTGGCCGGGTTGATTGCCGAGCGCGAGGCGTGTCCGGGGCTGGGTGAACTGATTGAAGTGTTAGCGCCTTGTCAGCATCGCTTGTTCGATTTGGGTGGCGAACTGGCGATGCCGGAGTATCAGGCGTTGAACGCGGCGGAAATCGAACGGCTGGAAGCGGCGATCGATGTGTGGAACGAGGAGTTGGGGCCGCTGGAGAATTTCATTCTGCCGGGTGGCTCAATGCTGATTGCTCAGGCACATGTATGTCGCAGCCTGGCGCGGAGTGCCGAGCGGCGGTGTCAGCATTTGAATGCGATCGAGCCATTGGCCGGGGTTGGGCTGGCGTATATCAATCGGTTGTCGGATTTGTTGTTTGTGGCGGCGCGGTTGATTGCGCGGCGGCAGGGGATTGCGGAGATTCTTTGGCAGCCGGCGGTAAAACCTGCAGAAATGTAGCGCCTGCCAAGCCGCCTTCGCGAGCAAGCTCGCTCCCACAGTTGATTGTGTTCATCCAGTTGAACTGCATTGAATGTGGGAGCGAGCTTGCTCGCGAAGAGGCCAGAAGCCTCGCTGCAAGATCAAGCCTCTGGCCAGAACGCGCGGATCCCCGCCACACCCTGTGCCCCAACACCCCAAGCCTTCTCGCGCTCCGCCGGGCCAACCCCGCCCAACAGAAATACAGGCTTGCTGAAGCCTTCGATCAACGCCGAAGCCTGCTCCCAACCCAACGGCTGCGCATCCGGATGGGTCAAGGTCGGTTGCACCGGCGATAACGTGACGAAATCCACGCCCATCTGTTCTGCCAGCGCCAACTCTTCAGCGGTGTGGCACGACGCCGCGAGCCAGCGCTCTGCTGGGAGCGGACGCCCCGCCGCCGCGTACTTACGCAACTGTGCCGAGGTGATGTGCCAACCGGCAGACGGGAAATCACCGAGCCATTCGAACGGCCCTTTGATCATCAACTGCGCCTTACCGGCACACAGCCCCGCCGCATCCACCGCCAGATCGCGGTACTTCGGGTCGTAACCGTTCGGTGCGCGCAGCTGAATCAGTTTGATCCCGCCAGCAATCGCCTTCTGAATCCCGCGCAGCAAAGCCGGGGTTTCCAGATCTTCCGGGGTAATCAGGTACTCGCCAGGCAAACGCGCGGCTGCGACGATGGGCTGGTTGGCGGCCGGGAACTCGTAGTTCGGCAAATCTTTCCCGGTCACCCAGGCCAAAGGTTGACCTTCGGCACCGTGCGGCTCGCCGGTGAATGCCGACACTTCCCAGACATCCAGCAACACTTGCTTGTCCGGGTAATCGTGACGCACTTTAATCAGCGGTCGAGCGGCGCCAACGACGATGCCCAACTCTTCGTGCAGCTCACGGGCCAGCGCGGTTTCAACGGATTCGTCAGCCTCGACCTTACCGCCGGGAAACTCCCACAAACCGCCCTGATGCTGGGTGTCGGCGCGGCGGGCGATGAGGATCTTGCCACTGCCGTCACGGATGACGGCAGCGGCGACGTGTACACGTTTCACGGATTCAACTCCTCCAGTCCAGCCTGTTGCCACGCTTTGAAAGCGGGCCATTGGTAGACGGTTTCAACATAGGCCTGGTCGGCGGCCGGCAGGTTCACCTGATAGGTACGCAGACGCACGGCAATCGGCGCGAAGAAGGCATCGGCCAGACTGACCCGGCCAAACAGATACGGCCCGGTTTCGGTGGCGGCGGCACGGCACTCGGCCCACAGCGCGAGCATGCGCTCGATGTCGACCTTCACTTCTGGCGGCACCGGGTTCAGCGGCGCGTCATGGCTAAGGTTGAACGGCATGTGATTGCGCATGGCGAAGAAGCCGCTGTGCATCTGTGCGCAGGCGGATCGCGCCTGGGCGCGGGCGAAGATATCGGTTGGCCAGAGTTGCTCGGACGGGAACTGCTCGGCGAGGTATTCGGCGATCGCCAACGAATCGGCAACGGTACCGCGTGAAGTTTGTAGCAGCGGGACCTTGGCGGTCGGTGAATGTTTGAGCAAAAGTTCGCGGGTGTCGGGCTTGCCGAGTTTGATCAGTTCCTCGCTGTAGGGTGCGCCGGTCAGCTCAAGCGCCAGAGCGGCACGCAGGGACCAGGAGGAAAGCAGTTTGTCGCCGATGATCAGGTGCAGGGACATGGGTGTGGCGCCTTTTCGTCAGAGGAAAGCTTCTAAACCTGTCGTGTCTGAAGCATCGCTTTCGCGAGCAAGCTCGCTCCCACAGGTTCTTGGGTGTACACAGCATCTGTGAACGGCCGAAACCACTGTGGGAGCGAGCTTGCTCGCGAAGAGGCCGACAGCCCGCCCCCACCTTTTAGATCAAGTGCGGTATTCGGCGTTGATCTTCACGTATTCATGCGACAGGTCGGTGGTCCAGATGGTTTCGCTGCAATCGCCGCGACCCAACTCGATGCGGATGGTGATCTCTTCCTGCTGCATCACCGCCGAGCCCTGGGCTTCAGTGTAGGTCGCCGCACGCGCGCCACGGCTGGCGATGCACACGTCGCCGAGGAACACGTCGATCTTGCTCACGTCCAGATCCGGCACGCCGGCACGGCCGACCGCCGCCAGGATCCGGCCCCAATTCGGGTCGGAGGCGAACAGCGCGGTTTTGATCAGTGGCGAGTGGGCCACGGTGTAACCGACGTCGAGGCATTCCTGGTGGTTGCCGCCGCCATTCACTTCAACGGTGACGAACTTGGTCGCGCCTTCGCCGTCACGCACGATGGCCTGGGCCACATCCATGCACACTTCGAACACCGCTTGCTTCAACTTGGCGAACAGTTCGCCTTCGGCGCGGGTGATTTCCGGCAGAGCAGCCTTGCCCGTGGCGATCAGCATGCAGCAGTCGTTGGTCGAGGTGTCGCCGTCGATGGTGATGCGGTTGAAAGACTTGTTGGCGCCGTCGAGCATCAAGTTGTGCAGGACGTCGCGGGAGACTTTGGCATCGGTGGCGATGTAGCCGAGCATGGTCGCCATATTCGGGCGGATCATGCCCGCGCCTTTGCTGATACCGGTGACGGTGATGGTCACGCCGTCATGCTCGAACTGGCGACTGGCGCCCTTCGGCAAGGTATCGGTAGTCATGATCCCGGTGGCAGCGGCTTCCCAGTTGTTTTCCGACAGATCATCCAGTGCCGCTTGCAGTGCGCCTTCGATCTTCTCGACCGGCAATGGCTCGCCGATTACGCCCGTGGAGTACGGCAGAATCTGGCTGGCATCGACGCCGGTCAGCTCAGCCAGCTTCGCAGTGGTGCGTTCAGCGGCGGCCAGACCAGGCTCACCGGTGCCAGCGTTGGCATTGCCGGTGTTGGTCAGCAGATAGCGCACTGCATTCTGTACGCGCTTCTTCGCCAGAATCACCGGCGCGGCACAAAAGGCGTTCAACGTGAACACACCGGCCACGGTCGAACCTTCGGCACAGCGCATCACAACGACATCTTTGCGCCCGGGGCGCTTGATGCCGGCCGAAGCGATACCGAGTTCAAAACCGGCAACCGGGTGCAACGTTGGCAAAGGACCAAGACCAACAGCCATGAATGCGCTCCTTACTCAATGATGTCAGCACCGCCAATCGATGCGGCGGTGATTTAAATGGCAAAACGCCGCGACGGCAGGAGCCGGTCGCGGCGCGGGTATTTCAGCAGTTGAAACGGGTTTTACTGGATCTGCCCGTGGCAATGCTTGAATTTCTTGCCCGAACCGCAGTAGCACAGTTCGTTGCGGCCCAGCTTCTGCTCGTTGCGAACCGGGGCGGTGGCGAGGGCCACATCGACCTCTTCACCGAGTACTTCCGGTTGCTCCAGACCTGGCGCTTCAGCGTGTTCGAACTGCATGCGGGCGGCCAGTGCTTCGGCTTCCTGACGCAGACGTTGCTCTTCGGCTTCCGGATCTTCGCGGCGAACCTGAACGTGCGAGAGCACACGGATCGAGTCGCGCTTGATCGAATCGAGCAGCTCGGAGAACAGCGTGAACGACTCGCGCTTGTATTCCTGCTTTGGGTTCTTCTGGGCATAGCCACGCAAGTGGATACCGTGACGCAGGTGATCCATGGTCGACAGGTGGTCTTTCCACAGGTCATCCAGCACGCGCAGAACGATTTGCTTCTCGAAGGAGCGCAGTGCATCGGCACCGGCCTGATCTTCTTTCTCGTTGTACGCCGCCATCAGCTCGGTCATGAGCTTCTCGCGCAGGGTTTCTTCGTACAGGTGATCGTCTTCGTCGAGCCATTGCTGGATCGGCAGTGTCACGCCGAAGTCGCTGGCAATCGAGGCTTCCAGACCGGCCACGTCCCACTGCTCTGGCAGCGATTGCGGCGGAATGTGTGCGCTGACGGTGGCGTTGAGCACGTCCTGACGGAAGTCGGCGATGGTTTCACCGATGTTGTCAGCGGCCAGCAACGTGTTACGCATGTGATAGATCACTTTACGCTGTTCGTTGTTGACGTCGTCGAACTCGAGCAGTTGCTTACGAATGTCGAAGTTGCGGCCTTCAACCTTGCGCTGCGCCTTCTCGATCGCGTTGGTCACCATGCGGTGCTCAATCGCTTCGCCCGGCTGCATGCCCAGGGCTTTCATGAAGTTCTTCACCCGGTCAGAGGCGAAGATGCGCATCAGGCTGTCTTCCAGCGACAGGTAGAAGCGGCTCGAACCGGCATCGCCCTGACGGCCGGCACGGCCACGCAGCTGGTTGTCGATACGACGGGATTCGTGACGCTCGGAAGCAATCACCTGCAGACCGCCGGATTCCAGCACTTGCTGGTGGCGCTTCTGCCAGTCGGCCTTGATCTGGGCGATTTGCTCAGGGGTCGGGTTTTCCAGCGACGCAACTTCAACTTCCCAGTTACCGCCCAACAGGATGTCGGTACCACGACCGGCCATGTTGGTAGCGATGGTCAGGGCGCCCGGACGACCGGCCTGCGCGATGATCTCGGCTTCTTTTTCGTGGAACTTGGCGTTGAGAACCTTGTGTTCGATGCCTTCCTTCACGAGCAGTGCGGACATGTGCTCGGAGGTTTCGATGGTGGCAGTACCCACCAGCACCGGACGGCCGGCAGCCATGCTTTCCTTGATGTCCGTAACGATCGCCGCGTACTTCTCTTCGGCGGTCAGGAACACCAGGTCGTTGAAGTCTTTACGCGCCAACGGTTTGTTCGGCGGGATGACCATGACTTCCAGACCGTAGATCTGGTGGAATTCGAACGCTTCGGTGTCAGCGGTACCGGTCATGCCGGACAGCTTGGTGTACAGACGGAAGTAGTTCTGGAACGTGGTCGAGGCCAGGGTCTGGCTCTCGGCCTGGATGTTCAGGCCTTCCTTGGCTTCGATGGCCTGATGCAGACCTTCGGACAGACGACGGCCCGGCATGGTACGACCGGTGTGTTCGTCGACCAGTACGACCTGACCGTCCTGCACGATGTATTCGATGTTGCGGTTGAACAGTTTGTGCGCGCGCAGACCGGCATATACATGAGTCAACAGGCCCAGGTTATGCGCCGAGTACAGGCTCTCGCCTTCAGCCAGCAGGCCGACGCGGGTGAGCATGTCTTCGATGAACTGGTGACCGGCTTCGTTGAGTTCGACCTGACGGGTCTTCTCGTCAACGGTGTAGTGGCCAGCCTTGGTGACTTCGCCTTCGACTTCTTCAACGTGCAGTTCCAACTGCGGGATCAGTTTATTGATCTCCATGTACAGCTTGGAGCTGTCCTCGGCCTGACCGGAGATGATCAGCGGGGTACGCGCTTCGTCGATAAGGATGGAGTCGACTTCGTCGATCACGGCAAAGTTGAGTTCGCGCTGGAATTTTTCTTCCATGCTGAACGCCATGTTGTCGCGCAGGTAGTCGAAACCGAATTCGTTGTTGGTGCCGTAAGTAATGTCGGCGGCGTAGGCCAGACGTTTCTCTTCCGGCGGCTGGAACGGCGTCACGACGCCGACGGTCAGGCCGAGGAATTCATACAGCGGGCGCATCCAGTTGGCGTCACGACGCGCCAGGTAGTCGTTCACCGTCACAACGTGCACGCCCTTGCCGGACAGTGCGTTGAGGTAAACGCCCAGGGTCGCTACGAGGGTTTTACCCTCACCGGTGCGCATTTCGGCGATCTTGCCTTCGTGCAAGGTCATGCCACCGACGAGTTGCACGTCGAAGTGGCGCATACCCATGATGCGCTTGCCGGCTTCGCGGGCGACCGCAAAGGCTTCTGGCAGCAGCTTGTCGAGGGTTTCCCCTTTGGCGATGCGGGCCTTGAACTCATTGGTCTTGGCGCGCAATTGATCGTCCGAAAGGGCCACCATTTGCTCTTCGAAGGCATTGACGAGCTGCACCGTCTTGAGCATGCGTTTGACTTCACGCTCGTTCTTGCTTCCAAAAAGTTTCTTTAACAAAGGCGCAAACATATCGGCAGGATCTTCCACACTAAAGGGATGGAGGGCGGCCCCGTGAGCGTCGCCCGTGCAGCCCTCATGGCCGCATGCGAACGAGCATTCTACCCGGAAACGGAAGTGAGGAAAGTGGCGATGTTCCACGATGCTGGCACTGCGCTTTGACGGGGCTCACTTAAAATAGGGGCGTTTTGCTCAACTTCAAGTCATACAAGGCAGAAGTTAGTCGTTGATTTAATGGGTAAAGCGGGGGCAAAAGCAATGGGCGAGTGATTTCGGCCTTTCTGCTACCATGGCGTTTCTGTTACTTCAGGTGTTCGATCATGGCATTTCGCCCTCTTACGGCCAGAGCACCCGCCGTTTTGCTACGCGAAGCCAAGCCGCTCAAAGCCATCCTCGGCCATGCCCAACGATTGGGGCATTTGCAGCGCCTGCTCGAAAGCCAACTGCAGCCTGCCGCCCGCGAACACTGCCATGTGGCGTCGTGGCGCGAGGGCAGTCTGTTGCTGATTGTCACCGATGGCCACTGGGCCACACGCCTGCGTTACCAGCAAAAACGCTTGCAGCGGCAATTACAGATGTTCGATGAGTTCGCCAGTCTGACGCGGATTCTGTTCAAGGTGCAGCCGCCGACGGTGCAACGCGGGGTAGTCGGCAATACGATGGATTTGTCGACGGACGCAGCGGCAACGATTCAGGCGACGGCGGACGGGATCACTGATCCGGGTTTGCGCGCGGCGCTGGAGCGATTGGCGGCGCACGCCAAGGCCAAAACCTGAGCACTGTCCGAATATGAATAATAATTAATGTGGGAGCGAGCTTGCTCGCGAAGAGGTCGTGTCAGACGACGTCAATGTTGAATGACACACCGCTTTCGCGAGCAGGCTCGCTTCCACATTCATATCTCCAATACTTCAGGTTCAGCGGCGTTTGCTGCCTCCGAGTAATGAGCCCATCAAACCGCGCACCAATTGCTTGCCAAGGTTATTGGCCGCCTGGCGCATCGCCGATTTCAGCGCCTGCCCTGCTGCTGTACCGAGAAACTCCCCTGCCCTGTCGGCCAGGCTCGGCTCTTCAGGCGCAGGCTTTCCAGCGGGTGCCTCGGCTTCAGGCGCCAGCCCTTTACGCCCCATCAGAATTTCATACGCCGACTCACGATCGATCGGCTTGTCATAACGTCCCTTGAACGGCGAACCAGCGATCAATACCGTTCGTTCAGTCTCGGTCAACGGCCCGATCCGCGATTGCGGCGGCGCGACCAGCACGCGCTGGACCATCTCCGGCGTACCTTTCTCGGTCAGCGTGCCTACCAGCGCCTCACCAATCCCCAACTCGGTCAGCACCGACAGACTGTCGAACGCCGGATTCGGCCGGAAGCCGTCCGCCACCGCACGCAGGGATTTCTGCTCTTTGGCGGTGAACGCGCGCAAGCCATGCTGGATGCGTAAGCCAAGCTGCGCGAGCACGTCATCCGGCAAGTCCGCCGGCGACTGCGTGACGAAATACACGCCGACGCCTTTGGAACGGATCAAGCGCACCACCTGTTCCAGCCGCTCCTGCAAGGCCTTGGGCGTGTCACCAAAGAGCAAATGCGCCTCATCGAAGAACAGCGCCAGCAGCGGTTTGTCGGCATCGCCGCGCTCCGGCAACTGCTCGAACAATTCGGCCAGCAGCCACAACAGGAACGTCGCATAGACCTTCGGCGCTTCATGCACCAGACGGCTGGCATCAAGCAAATGAATGCGCCCACGGCCATCGGCGGTCGGTTGCAGAATGTCCTCAAGTTGCAGCGCTGGCTCGCCGAACAAGGCTTCGGCGCCCTGCTGCTCGAGGATCGCCAAACGACGCAACAGCGCCTGACTGGAGCCGGTGGTCATCAGCGCCGCGTCTTCACCCAAAAGCTGCGGATTATCCTTGAGGTGATTGAGCAGCGCTTTCAGATCTTTCAGATCCAGCAGCAACAGGCCTTCGCGGTCGGCGACTTTGAAGGCTGCGTAAAGCGCCGACTGCTGACTGTCGGTCAGCTCCAGCAGGCTGCCGATCAACAGCGGGCCCATTTCGCTCAACGTGGTGCGCAACGGATGACCGGACTCGCCGTGGATATCCCACAAGGTCACCGGATACGCCTGCGGCTTGTAGTTGAGCCAAGGCATCCCGGCAATGCGCTCGGCAACCTTGCCCTGCGGGTTGCCGGCGGCACCCAGGCCACACAGATCGCCCTTGATGTCAGCGGCAAATACCGCCACGCCAGCGTCGCTGAACGCCTCGGCCAAACGCTGCAAGGTCACGGTTTTACCGGTACCGGTGGCGCCGGCGACCAGCCCGTGGCGGTTCGCCAGGCGCATGGCCTGAGCTATCTGTTGGCCTGCGAGATCAGCGCCGATTACGAGTTGCGAGGAGTCAGGCATTTTGTCACCCAATGGTTAATCTTTGATTCTGCATGGCCGATAAAGAAGAGTGAGAGACCCGACCACAAGTCAGGCCGGACATTTCCCTAAGGAGAGACGGAAATATCAGCTTGTTTTCACCCTTGCCCATTTTGCGCGCCTCTATAAAAGCACGCCCTGGACATTAAGACCTTAGCGGAACCCCAAGCCATGAACAAAAATCTGCGCTTCAGCCATAAAATTTTGCTTGCCGCCGCCCTCATCGTCATCGCCGCATTCGCCTCGTTTACGTTGTACAACGACTGGCTACAGCGCAATGCGATCCGCGATGACCTGAACAACTATCTCAACGAGATGGGCGAGGTCACCGCCGGCAATATCCAGACCTGGCTCAACGGTCGCATTCTGTTGATCGAGAACGCCGCCCAGAACATTGCCATCAATCCCGAACCCGCCAACGTCGCCAGCCTGCTGGAACAGAAAGCCCTGACGTCGACCTTCATGGCTTCCTACCTCGGTGACGCCACCGGCCACTTCACCATCCGCCCGGATGCGAAGATGCCGGACGGTTTCGATCCGCGCGTGCGCCCTTGGTATAAAGGTGCCGAGGGCAGCAGCACCTCGACCCTGACCGAACCGTACATCGACGCCGCGACCGGCCAGTTGATCATTTCCATCGCCACCGCCTCGAAAAAGGCCGGTCAGAGCGTCGGTGTGGTTGGCGGCGACCTGAGTCTGCAATCGCTGGTCGACACCCTCGCCGCCCGGGATTTCGACGGCATGGGTTATGTGTTTCTGGTCAGTGCCGACGGCAAGATCCTCGTGCACCCGGACAAGGCGCTGGTGATGAAATCACTGAAAGAAGCCTATCCGCAGGACACCCCGCGCATCAGCAGCGACTTCAGTGAAGTGACCGTCGATGGCAAGACCCGCATCGTCACCTTCGCGCCGATCAAGGGCTTGCCGTCGGTGAACTGGTACATCGGTCTGTCGGTGGACAAGGATCAGGCGTTCGCGATGCTCAGCGAATTCCGCACCTCGGCAGTGATCGCGACCGTGATTGCCGTGGCGATCATCATTGCCCTGCTTGGCATGCTGATCCGTCTGCTGATCCAGCCGCTGCACGTGATGACCCGCGCCATGGAGGACATCGCCGACGGTGAAGGCGACCTGACCAAACGCCTGACGATCGTCAATAACGATGAATTCGGCGTACTGGGTACCGCGTTCAACCGTTTCGTCGAGCGGATTCACGGCTCGATCCGCGAAGTGTCGTCGGCGACCGGACAAGTCAACGAAGTCGCCCTGCGCGTAGTCGCCGCGTCGAACTCGTCGATGTACAACTCTGACCAGCAAGCTTCGCGCACCAGCAGCGTGGCGGCGGCAATCAACCAGCTCGGCGCCGCGGCACAGGAAATCGCCCGCAACGCCGCCCAGGCTTCGAATCAGGCCAGCGATGCTCGCGGCTTGGCAGAAGACGGCCAGCAAGTGGTGGATCGCAGCATCAAGGCGATGAATCAACTGTCGAGCATGCTCAGCGCTTCGAGCAGCAACATCGAGTCGCTGAACAGCAAGACCGTGAATATCGGCCAGATTCTCGAGGTGATCACCAGCATTTCCCAGCAGACCAACCTGCTGGCACTCAATGCTGCTATCGAAGCGGCGCGCGCCGGTGAGGCCGGACGCGGGTTTGCCGTGGTGGCGGACGAAGTTCGCAATCTGGCGCACCGCACGCAGGAGTCGGCGCAACAGGTGCAGACCATGATCGAGGAGCTGCAAGTCGGCGCCCGTGAATCGGTGAGCACCATGAGCGACAGCCAGCGCCACAGTCAGGACAGCGTGGAGATTGCCAACCTCGCCGGTGAGCGCTTGAACAGCGTGACGCAGCGCATTGGCGAGATCGACGGAATGAACCAGTCGGTGGCCACGGCAACCGAGGAGCAGACCGCTGTTGTCGAGTCGATCAACGTCGATATTACCGAGATCAATACGCTGAACCAGGAAGGCGTGGAGAATCTGCAGGCGACGTTGCGGGCGTGTTCGGATCTGGAGCAGCAGGCTTCGCGTCTGAAGCAGTTGGTGGGCAGTTTCCGCATTTAAGATCAAAAGCTTTACCCCCTCACCCCAGCCCTCTCCCCCAGGGGGGCGAGGGGGAAGGGAGCAGATCTTCATGCTGTTCAAAATTCGACTTCGACTGAAGATTTTCAGGTCGATGTATCAAGCCGAATACCTCCGTCAGTCCCCCTCTCTAAAAAGGGCGAGGGGGAAAGGGAGCAGATCTTCATGCCTTTCAGAACCTGAGTTCGACTCAGGCCTGTCAGGTCGATGTATTTTCAACATCCACCTCGGTTAGTCCCCTCTCCCTCCGGGAGAGGGCTAGGGTGAGGGGCTCTTCAGCTCTTCTGCTCTACCGCGCAATCCCGACCGAACATCTATTCTTGATAAAGGTCAACCAAGGGAGAACCACGCAGCGGAGGGATGATCACCGTGCATATCGCCGACATCACCATGTTCTACGCCCCGGCCAGCGGCGGTGTGCGGACTTATCTGGATGCCAAACACCGCCGGCTCGGGGTCAAACCCGGCATTCGCCACAGTCTGCTGATTCCCGGCGCGCACTTCGGTGAACACGACGGCATTTACACGGTTCCCGCCCCCGCCCTGCCCTTCGGCAAAGGTTATCGATTCCCCCTTCGCCTCGCGCCATGGCGCAATGTCCTGCAGGATCTGCAGCCCGATCTGATCGAAGTCGGCGACCCTTACCTGACGGCCTGGGCCGCACTGGATGCGCGCCGGCAGCTGGATGTACCGGTGATCGGCTTTTATCACTCGGACCTGCCGCTGTTGGTCGGCAATCGCATGGGCCATTGGGTTACCCCGAATATCGAGGCGTATGTCACCAAGCTCTACGGTAACTTCGACCGCGTGCTTGCCCCCAGTCAGGTCATGGCCAACAAGCTCACCGGCCTCGGTGTACGCAATGTGTTCGTGCAACCGCTGGGCGTCGATCTGCAGACTTTTCATCCCGATGCCCGCGATCCGCAACTGCGTGCAGAACTGGGCATCGCCGAAGACACCCGGCTGCTGATTTTTGCCGGGCGCGGGTCGAAAGAGAAAAACCTGCCGGTACTGCTCAAATGCATGCAACGCCTCGGCCCGCGCTATCACTTGCTGCTGGTCGGTTCGTCGATGCCCGCGGCCGTACCGGACAATGTCAGCGTGATTGACCAATTCTGCCCCGCGCCACGCGTCGCGCAGTTAATGGCCAGCGCAGATGCATTGCTGCATGCCGGCGATCAGGAAACCTTCGGTCTGGTAATCCTCGAAGCCATGGCCTGCGGCATTCCCGTGGTGGCAGTGGCGGCCGGAGCTTTCGAAGAGATCGTTAACGAGTCCTGCGGCCTGCTTTGCGCACCGAACAACCCGCAGGCGATGGCCAATGCCGTGCGCGAACTGTTCAGTCGCGGTTGCGTGAAACTCGGCCAACAGGCGCGCCAGCATGTCGAACGTCATTACGCGTGGGACACGGTGGTCGACAGCCTGTTGGGCCACTATCACGCCGTTCTCGGGCATACCCTGCCCAAAGTTGCCAATGGTTGAGCCGATGAATTGCCCCGCCCTGTTGCTGGTGCTTCACGACGTGGCGCCTTCGACGTGGGCGGATTACCAACCGCTTGTCGAAGCCGTCGACGCTTTGGGCAACGTGCCGATGACGTGGCTGGTGGTACCGGATTTCCACCGACACAACGCCCTCGATGAGCACCCGGCATTTTGCCGACTGCTTGATGCGCGCGTTGCCCGTGGCGACGAGTTGGCGTTGCATGGTTATTTCCACGATGACCAGGAGCCCGGCCCGATAACGCCGCGCGAATGGTTCATGCGCCGCGTTTACACCCATGAAGGCGAGTTCTATCGTTTGTCCTTTGAAACCGCCCTCGCCCGCCTGCGCGCCGGCATCGATGTGTTTCAGCGCTATGACTGGCCGCTGCACGGTTTCGTCGCCCCGGCATGGTTGATGAGCGACGGCACCCGCCAGGCTCTGCGCGAGTTACCGCTGAGCTATACCAGCGATCCGCAGCATTTATATCGTTTGCCGGATTTCACCGCGATCGACGCGCCGGGCCTGGTCTGGAGCGCCCGCAGCGCCTGGCGCAGAGGCTTGTCCAAGATTGTCAGTGAGCAGCGTCAACAGCGTTGGCGTCAGGCGCCGGTGATTCGTCTAGGCTTGCATCCTGTGGACATGCGTCACGGTTTTTCCCGCGAGTACTGGCTGCATACCCTCGAACGATTAATGAGTGAAGGACGCGTACCAATGACCAAAATGCACTGGCTCGCTCAACAGCGCGGTCAACTGGAACATGTTGCATGAGTCGCGGCATTCTCTTGCTGATCGGCCTGCTCGCGGCGGTGCTGATTCCGGTTGTGCTCGGCGGCAGCGAAACCTGGGCGCGGCTGCAGAGTTTCCCGTTGCAATGGCTGCTGATCATGTTCGGCATGATCCTGCTCTGCTGGGGCATCAATACCCTGCGTTTGCGCCTGTTGCTCGGCGATCAACGCGATCGTGTCACGCCGATAAAGAGTCTTGGCGTGGTCATGGCCGCCGAATTCGCCTATTGCGCGACACCCGGCGGCAGCGGCGGGCCGCTGACCATCATGGCCTTGCTGGCCCGATCGGGCGTGCGCCCGGCCCGGGGCAGCGCGGTGTTTGCCATGGATCAGCTCAGCGATTTGCTGTTCTTTCTCTGCGCCCTGAGCGGGATTCTCATTTATGCGCTGTTTCAGCACCTCAGCGATCGACTTGAATGGCTGCTGACGGTCAGCGCAGTGTCGTTGTTTGGCGGTTTGCTCTGTTGCGTATTGGTCGCGCGTTATCACCGCGCCTTGATTCGCCTGAGCGGACTCCTGTTGGCAAGGATGAACGTCAAGGCCAGCACCCGGCGTCGTTGGGCGCGCAAGTTGCTGCACTTTCTCGCGGCGTTTGCCGATACGTTGAAGTTGCCTTGGCAAACATTGATCAAAGTATTCGCCCTGACCTGTGTGCATTGGTTGCTGCGTTACAGCGTGCTGTATCTGGCGCTGCGTGGCCTGGGTGCTGACTTGCAGTGGGCCTGGAGTTTTCTGGTGCAGATGCTCTCGCTGGGCGCTGGCCAGTTCAGTCTGTTGCCGGGGGGTGCAGGTGCGGCGGAACTGACGTCGGCAGCGCTGCTGGCGCCGATGGTCGGTAAATCCACCGCAGCGGCGGCGATTCTGATTTGGCGGGTGGTGACGTATTACTTCTATCTGCTGGTGGGTGGCCCGGTATTTTTGTTAATGCTGGGACGGCCACTGTTGAAGAAGATAATGAACGTCAGACAGGCTTCTTAGCGTCGTCCTGATCCTCTATGAGTTGTTCCCACAACTCGGCGGCACCGGGAAACTCGGTGCCGTCCTCCGGGCTCATGTCCTCCGGGTCATAGCGGCTGAGGCAACCTTCACCGAGGGTGGCCGGGGCTTTGGAGGTGGCTTTGTCCAGCGGATCGCTCATGAACTTTTCCTCGGGTCAGAAACGGCGAAGGGCCTGGAACGATTGAACGCCCAGACCCTTCGTTTTTCAAGCCTGTGTGCTTTAGATCAGAACACTACAGTCTTGTTGCCGTGTACCAGCACGCGATCTTCGAGGTGGTAGCGCAGGCCACGAGCCAACACCATCTTCTCGACATCACGGCCGAAACGCACCATGTCTTCGATGCTGTCACTGTGGCTGACACGCACCACGTCCTGCTCGATGATCGGGCCGGCGTCCAGCTCTTCAGTCACGTAGTGGCAGGTCGCGCCGATCAGCTTCACGCCACGCAGCGACGCTTGGTGATACGGCTTGGCGCCGACGAACGATGGCAGGAAGCTGTGGTGAATGTTGATAACCTTGTGCGCGTATTCGCGGCACATGTCCGGCGGCAGGATTTGCATGTAGCGCGCCAGCACCACCACTTCGGCATCGTGCTGCTTGACCAGGCGCGACACCTCGTCGAAAGCCGGCTGCTTGTCCTGCGGGTTGACCGGGACGTGGTAATAAGGAATGCCGTGCCATTCAACCATACTGCGCAGGTCATCGTGGTTGGAAATCACACAGGAGATTTCGCAGTCCAGTTCGTCGCTGTGCCAGCGGTGCAGCAGGTCAGCCAGGCAGTGGGATTCGCGGCTGGCCATCAGGACTACGCGCTTCTTCTGCTCGGTGTCGGTGATGCGCCAGTCCATCGAGAACTCTTCGGCGATCGGCGCGAACTTCTCGCGCAATACTTCAATACCGAAAGGCAGCGAGTCGGCACGAATTTCGTGACGCATGAAGAACCAGCCCACTTGATTGTCCGAGTGGTGGCTCGCTTCGGTGATCCAGCCGTTATGGGCTGCCAGAAAATTACTGACTTTGGCAACGATGCCAACGCGGTCCGGGCAAGATATCACCAGCCGAAAAGTGCGCATGAGGGGAAAACTCCAGAACTTCGCAAAGGCCGCCATTCTAGCGGCTGCGCCGGAAAACTGCAGTATTGATCAGCACGCGCTTGCGCCTGGCCCGGCGCTACGGCTTTTCGATGGAGTAACCGTCAACCTGATGATGATCCTGTGACATGGTTTGATCAGACAACTGTGAATATCTGTGATGACTGGATCACACTATTTAACTGAATATTCAATACAGGGCAGTTTCTCGTAACTAATTTAAATAAAAACCCCGGTTAAATGTTTACTTGATGAAACAGCCTGACTATTATTGCGCCACTGTCCCCTGCCATTCAGCACTCTACTAAGGTAGTAATCATGTCCTTGATCAACGAATATCGCGCCACCGAAGAAGCTATCAAAGAGCTGCAAGCCCGTTTGAAGAACCTGTCCCAAGACGACAAACTGCAAGCCGAGCTGGAATTCGAAGGCAAACTGCGCACCCTGATGGGCGAGTACTCCAAATCCCTGCGTGACATCATCGCGCTGCTGGATCCGGATGCAAAAACCAAAGCTCCACGCGGCGGCGCAGTAAAAACTACCGGCACCAAGCGTGCTCGCAAAGTTAAACAATACAAAAACCCGCACAACGGCGAAGTCATCGAAACCAAAGGTGGCAACCACAAAACTCTGAAAGAGTGGAAAGCCAAGTGGGGCGGTGACGTGGTTGAAGGCTGGGCTACCCTGCTGGGCTAAGCCGCAACGCCTTCGCAGAGCGATCTGCGAAAAAACAAACGCCAGCGAATGCTGGCGTTTTTTTATGCCCGGCATTTAAGCCGTTCATGTTCGATTTCAAAGATTCAAACGTTTGCGCAATGCCTGGACATAATTCTTCCATTCATTGAGCACTTCACTCTGCATCGGCGAGGCAGTAAGCGACCATTGCTCGGCCGCCTCGGTAAAAGATTTCAAGGTATTCGGTGCGCCACATTCAGGCGCGGACAAGCGCTGCTGACAAAATATTCTCCAGCGCTCTTGCTCTTCGAAATTCAACGTCTCGGGAAAGTTACGTGCGCGATATCGAAAGAGTAATTCAGGCAAACGTTCGTCATCGAAAGGCCATTGCTCTTGCGCTAGTTGCGCCGGGTCGGCGCTCCTCACTTGCTCACATAGACGCCGGTCGCGGTCACCGATAAATCCGTCGTACAACTGTTGTTCCGGATCCTCGCTCGGAATGAAATCTTCGCTGACATAAATCTCTGCAACTTTATCTTTCCAAACTTGCTGTGCGTCAGTTAGCCGCAGTGCTCGCTGTTGATACAGTGCCATGTCCAGCCCCAGACGCTGCTGATCCTGCGCGCGCAAAACCGAAAGCGGCGCCACCACCGGGCAACGGTTGATGTGAATCAGCTTGAGCGGCACCGGCAACTCGCCTTCGAGCAAATCATCGCGACGCGTGTACAAACGCTGGCGCAGGGTTTGCGCGTCCAGATCCAGCAACCCCTGGGGATCGAGATGCAGGTCGCAGACGATCAGGGCGTTGCGGTTTTTCGGGTGCCAGGCCAGTGGCAGCACCACACCGACATAACTGCGCGCGGCCGAGAAACGTCCCGAGATATGCACCATGGGCTGCAACAGGCGGATCTGATCCATGACTTTTTGCTTGCTGCGCAACTGAAACAGCCAGTCATACAGTTTGGGTTGTTTCTCGCGGATCAAGCGCGCCAATGCGATGGTCGCGCGCACGTCTGACAACGCTTCGTGGGCATGCCCGTGATCGATGTGGTTAGCGGCGGTCAGGCGTTCAAGCTTGAGCGTCACCCGGCCTTCGTCATCGGTGGGCCAGACCAGGCCGTCAGGACGCAGCGCATAAGCAGCACGCACCACATCAATCAGATCCCAACGACTGTTGCCGCCCTGCCACTCTCGGGCGTAAGGGTCGAAGAAATTGCGATACAGACTGTAACGGGTCATCTCGTCGTCGAAACGCAGCGTGTTGTAACCGGCGCCACAGGTGCCCGGAGCCGCCAGTTGCGCATGCACGCGAGTCATGAAATCAGCTTCGCTCAAGCCTTTTTCGGCGAGCTGGCTCGGGGTGATGCCGGTGATCGCGCAAGCGGCCGGATGCGGCAGGATGTCTTCGCTGGGCTGGCAGTAGAGGTTGACCGGCTCGTCGATCTCGTTGAGCGCATGGTCGGTGCGGATCCCGGCCACCTGCAAGGGGCGGTCGTTACGCGGATTGATGCCAGTGGTTTCGTAGTCGTACCAGAAGATTGAAGTCACGGGCGGTTCCTGAACTGAAGATCGGCAAAGTCTAGGCGCTCGACCGCGCTCGCGGCCAGCCTCGCGTCATTCAAACATTTCGCGCTTAACGATGTGCAATACATAGTTATGTCGTTTTCCCCCGAGAGGCTGCTAGCATCGACCTCACTTGCACCCCGAACAGGCGAACATCAGGTAGCCCATGCTCGAGTCCACAGCACCGCCAAGGAAAGCACCGCTGGCCCCGCCGCTGGATACGCGGCATCAGGTCGAAACGCCGGAAGGCATCGACCTGCCGTTGCGTCCTGCCGGGTTGATGGTGCGTGCCGTGGCCTTCGCGATCGATCTGGCCATACGCGGCGTGATCATGGGCGTGCTGTTCATCGCCCTGGCATTTCTCGGCAAGCTCGGCATCGGCCTCGGTTCGCTGCTGCTGTTTGCGATCAGCTGGTGGTACATGGTGCTGTTTGAAGTGCTGCGCCAGGGCCGCTCGCCGGGCAAACAGTGGATGAGGCTGCGTGTGGTGCACGACGACGGCACACCGATTGGCTGGTCGGCCTCGTTGCTGCGCAATCTGCTGCGGTTTGTCGATCTGCTGCCATTCGGCTATTTCCTTGGCACGCTCAGTTGCCTGCAACACCCGGCCTTCAAACGCCTCGGCGACATCGCTGCAGGCACACTGGTGGTCTACAGCGAACGCCCGCTGACTCGCCCGCAACTGCCTGACGCCGAACCACGGCGTTCGCCCGTCCCCCTGACGCTCGCGGAACAACGCGCCGTACTGGGTTTTGCCGAGCGCCAAAGTGAATTATCGCCAGCGCGGGTCAATGAACTGGCGGCTCTGCTCGCACAGCCACTGCATATTTCCGCGCCCAAAGCTGTCATTGAACTCAATGGCATCGCTCGCGGTTTGTTGGGCCCGACATGAAGCAGAGCCTTTTCGAAACACGTCACAAGGCTGAGTGGGAGCGTTTTACGTTGGCCCTCGAACGCCTTGAGCGCGGCAAGGACACCTCGCAAGTTTCCGGTTTTCCCAAGTCCTACCGACGGCTTTGCCAGCATCTGGCATTGGCACAGGAACGCGGCTACAGCAGTTTCCTCATCGACTCATTGCAGCAACACGTGCTGCGCGGGCATCAGCAGCTGTACCGTCATCGCAGTCGGCTCGGCGCCAATCTGCTGAGTTTCATCCTCGCCGACTTCCCCAGGCTGGTCCGCGCCGAATGGCCTTTTGTGCTGGTCGCCTGCCTGCTGTTCTTCGGCAGCCTGATCGGCGTCGGCGTGTTGGTGTATGTGTTTCCCGAACTGGTCTATAACCTGATCCCCGCCGATCAAGTTCGCGAGATGCAAGGCATGTACGACCCGGTCGCCGGCCACCTCGGGCGCCCCGCCGAACGCGCGGCCAGCGAAGACTGGGTGATGTTCGGGTACTACGTGATGCACAACATCGGCATTGCCTTTCAGACCTTCGCCAGCGGCTTGTTGCTGGGCGTGGGCAGTGCCTTCTTCCTGTTCTACAACGGCATGGTCATCGGCGCGGTGGCCGGGCACCTCAGCGAGATCGGTTTCGGCCAGACCTTCTGGTCGTTCGTCATCGCCCATGGTGCCTTTGAACTTACCGCCATCGCCATCGCCGGGGCGGCCGGTCTGGAACTCGGCTGGGCCTTGATCGCGCCCGCACGGCTGACCCGCAGCGAAGCGCTGAAACGGGCGGCGCGCAAAAGTGTGCTGCTGGTCTGCGGGGTGATGGTGTTCCTGTTGATTGCCGCGTTTATCGAAGCTTATTGGTCGTCGAAAACCAGCGTCACGCCGCTGACCAAATATCTCGTCGGCGCCGGGCTGTGGGCATTGGTGGCGGTCTATCTGCTGTTAGCCGGAAGGACCCGTCATGCGCCTGAGTGACGCCACCGTGGTGATCCGTCCGCGCACGACCTGGGAAGCCATGGACCTCGGTGTGCTGATGAGTCAGCAACATCGGCGTCTGCTGATGACCAGTTGGGCGATCGTCACCCTGCCGCTGTTCGCCTTGCTCAGTTTGTTGCTATGGGATTCGCCGTCACTGGCGGTGTTTATCTTCTGGTGGCTGAAACCGGCGTACGAACGGCTGCCGCTGTACATCCTGTCGAAAGCGCTGTTTGGCGAAACACCGACACTCAGGCAAGCCTTGCGCGAATGGCCGCGCCTGCTCAAACCGCAACTGCTGGCCAGCCTGACCTGGCGCCGCCTGAGTTTCAGCCGCAGTTTTGTGCTGCCGGTGGTGCAACTCGAAGGCCTTGATGGCAGCGCCCGGCAACAACGTCTGCACGTGCTGCTGCAACGCAACGCCGGCGCCGCGCAGTGGCTGACCATCATCGGCGTGCATCTGGAAACCGCGTTGTGGATCGGCCTGATGGTGCTGTTCTACATGTTGCTGCCGCAGCAGATCGAAACGGATTGGGACTGGCAGTCGCTGATTCTCTCGACAGGTAACGAGTGGCGTTGGCTCGAACATCTGACCAATGCCTTCTACGCGCTGGTGCTGGTGGTGTGGGAGCCGATCTATGTCGCCTGTGGCTTCAGCCTTTATCTGAACCGGCGTACACAACTGGAAGCGTGGGATATCGAACTGGTGTTCCGCCGCTTGCGTCAACGTCTGAACAACAGTGTGCTGGGGTTGCTGCTGGCCGTCTGTCTGGTGCTGCCGAATATGCCGTCGACCTGGGCGGCCGAACCGGATGACAGTCCGCAGGCACCGCGCTTGTTGAATCAACCACTCAGCAGTCAGGCATCACGGGACAGTATCAAGGCATTGCTTGAACAGCCGCCGTTCAAGAACAAGGAAGTCGTTACCCGATACCGCTTTGGCGACGACCCGGCGAAAACAGGCGAAGCGCAAACACCCGGTGAAGCGCCGCAGTGGCTGAAAACCCTGCTGGGCTGGCTCGACGGACAACACTTGAATGGGCTGGCGAAGATCATTGAAGTGCTGTTGTGGAGCGCGGTCATTGCTGCGCTGGGCTGGTTGATCTGGCGGTATCGCGAGTTTCTCCAAGCCTTTGTCAGCCGTCGCCCAAGACTGCCTGCCAAACCGAAACGCGCGTTGCCGCAGCAAGCCTTCGGTCTGGATTTGAGCCGCGACACCCTGCCTGACGACATCGCTGCCCATGCCGAACAACTCTGGCAAAGCCAACCTCGTGCAGCGCTGGGCCTGCTCTATCGAGGGCTGCTCAGCCATCTGCTCCACGACTTCGATCTGTGCCTGAAACCCGCCGATACCGAACTTGAGGTGCTGGCACACATCGAGAAATTGCAGCGCCCCGAACTGCTCGCCTTCAGCCGCAACCTGACCACCCACTGGCAGAACATGGCCTACGGACATCGCTTGCCGGCGGCGCCGCTGCAACAGCAATTGTGCGATGGCTGGCGTGCCTTGTTCGGCCCCGGAGCCACCCGTTGAGTCGCCGGGCATTGTGGTGGGTCGCTGGGTTGATCGCCCTATTGGTGGGTGCGCTAAGCGTTTTCCTCTATCTCAAGGCCGAGCCCTACCAGGAAGAAGTCGATCACGGCCCCGCGCCTGCCGCGCAAGCCAATCCGTATCTGGCGGCCGAGCTGTTTTTGCGTGAGCGCGGCCTTACTGTCAGCCATGCCGAAAGCCTCGCGGTGCTCCCGGATACAGACCCGCGCAGTCATACATTGCTGTTGTTCAACGACCGCTCTCGAATGGCCCCACGTCAGGTTGACCAAGTGTTGAACTGGACGCGAGCGGGCGGGCGGCTGGTGTTCGTCGCCGAATCGTTATGGGATGAGCAGACGAAACAGAGTAACGACCTGTTACTCGATCGGGTGCAATTGCATCAATCCCTGAGCAAAGATCTGAAAGACCTGCCCGCCGACGCTGAACCAGAGCGCTTCCCGAAACTGACCAAACTCTTTCTGGAAGACGAAGACGCTCCGGCCTACGCCGGTTTCGACACCGACTTCCACCTCGAAGACCCGAAGAATCTTGCGCAAGCCTGGGCCAACAGCGCCAAGGCCACGCACATGATGCAGCTGCCCTACAGCCTTGGCACGATCACCGTGGTCACCGACGCCGAGTTGTGGAAGAACAAAACCATCAGCCAATACGACAACGCCTGGCTGCTCTGGTATTTGAGCGCCGACACCGATGTCACATTGATCTACAACACCGAGCACGATGGCCTGCTGACCTTGCTCTGGCGTTACTTCCCGCAAGCCATCGTCGCCCTGCTCGCATTGATCGGCCTGTGGCTCTGGCACGTCGGCGTACGCCACGGCCCACTGCAATTACCCGCGCCAACTGGACGCCGGCAACTGCAGGAACACCTGCGCGCCAGCGCCGATTTCCTGTTGCGCCACAACGGCCAGCAGGCACTGCTGCAAGCACTGCAACAGGACGTGCTGCGCCGCGCCCGTCGCCGCCATTCCGGCTTTGATCAATTGAACGTTGCCGAACAATGGCTGGCGTTGTCGCGCCTGACCCGGCAACCCACCCGCGCTATCAGCCAGGCCCTGAGCCCAGTGCCGAACCGGCGGATCTCCAGCGCCGATTTCTGCCGCCAGGTCGCCCACCTGCAAACCCTGAGGAACACGCTATGACCGAACAGATCGAGCCCGGCAGCGCCAGCCACGCCGCCCAGCAACGCCAGCGTGCGAGCCAGTTGGCGCAAGCCGTGCGCAGTGAATTGCAGAAAGCGTTGATTGGCCAGAACCAGGTGATCGACGACGTGCTGACAGCGCTCATCGCCGGTGGCCATGTATTGCTCGAAGGTGTGCCGGGGCTGGGCAAAACCCTGCTGGTGCGCGCATTGGCCCGCTGCTTCGGTGGCGAGTTTGCGCGGATTCAGTTCACTCCGGACCTGATGCCCAGCGACGTCACCGGCCACGCCGTGTACGACCTGCAAACCGAACAGTTCAAGCTGCGCAAAGGCCCGTTGTTCACCAATCTGCTGCTGGCCGACGAGATCAACCGCGCCCCGGCGAAAACCCAGGCAGCGCTGCTCGAAGCCATGCAGGAGCGTCAAGTCACGCTCGAAGGTCGCGCCCTGCCCATCGCACAACCGTTCATGGTCCTGGCCACGCAAAACCCGATCGAACAGGAAGGTACGTATCCCCTGCCGGAAGCCGAACTCGACCGGTTCATGCTCAAGGTGCGCATGGACTACCCCGACGCCGATCAGGAGCTGAATATGGTACGTCAGGTCTGCCGCTCGACCCGCGCCGACATGCTCGATGTGCAGCCGCTGCGCACCGTGCTGCAGGCCAAGGATATGCAAGCCTTGCAACGCATCGCCAGTGACTTGCCACTGGACGATCAGGTCCTCGATTACGCCGTGCGCCTGGCGCGCAGCACGCGCACCTGGCCGGGGCTGACCCTTGGCGCCGGGCCACGCGCCTCGATTGCCCTGGTGCGTTGCGCCCGTGCCCGCGCCTTGTTGCGTGGCGGCGAATTCGTGATTCCCGACGACATCAAGGGCTGCGCACTGGCCGTGCTGCGCCATCGCGTACGCATCGCTCCGGAACTGGACATCGAAGGCCTGCAGGTCGATCAGGTGCTTGCGCAACTGCTCGACCAGGTGCCGGCGCCGCGCCTGTGAAACCCACGCGACTGCTGTTGATCTGGCTGGCATTGCTGTTGGTCATCGGTATTGTGCTGGGCGCATTGCGCGCACTGGAGGTCGACACTCCGGCGAGCCTGATATCGATCAACTGGGGCTTGCTGCTGGCGCTGCTGGCCCTGGCATTGTTGGATGCGTTACGCCTGCAACGTCTGCCAACACCGCGCATCACCCGGCAGATGCCCGGGAGTCTGGCGCTCGGCCGTTGGAGTGAGGTGCGCCTGGAAATCGAACATGCCTTCAGAGCGCCGACACACATTGAGCTGTTCGACCACCCGCCAGAAGGGTTGAGTTTCGAAAACCTGCCGCTGTCGATTGAACTGCAACCCGGCCAGCGCAGCCTGCTCGGCTATCGCCTGCGCCCGCTCAAGCGTGGTCATTTCAGTTTCGCCCACTGCGAAGTCAATCTGCCCAGCCCCTTGGGCTTATGGTCAGGCAAACGCCTGCTCAGCGTCCGTGACCAGACCCGCGTCTACCCCGACTTCGCCCGGCTCTATGGCGGTGAACTGCTGGCGGTGGACAACTGGCTCAACCAGCTCGGCGTACGTCAGCGGCAACGTCGCGGTCAGGGTCTGGAATTCCATCAACTGCGCGAATTCCGTGAAGGCGACAGCCTGCGCCAGATCGACTGGAAAGCGACGGCCCGTCAACGCACACCGATTGCCCGCGAATATCAGGACGAGCGCGACCAGCAAATCATCTTCCTGCTCGACTGTGGCCGACGCATGCGCAGCCAGGACGATGAACTCTCGCACTTCGACCACGCGCTTAATGCTTGCCTGCTGCTCAGTTATGTCGCCCTGCGTCAGGGCGATGCAGTGGGTTTGAGTACCTTCGCCAGCGATCAGCCACGCCATCTCGCGCCGGTCAAAGGCAGCGGCCAACTCAACGTGCTGCTGAACTCGGTTTATGACCTCGACAGCACGCAACGCCCTGCGGATTATCAGGCCGCCGCCAATCAACTGCTGAGTCGCCAGAAGCGCCGGGCACTGGTGGTGCTGGTAACCAACCTGCGCGATGAGGACGACGAGGAACTGCTCGGCGCGGTCAAACGTCTGAGCGCACAACATCGGGTGCTGGTCGCCAGTCTGCGCGAAGAAATGCTGGATACGTTACGTCCGACCACGGTGCAAACATTGCCCGAGGCGTTGGCTTACTGCGGCACGGTGAACTACATGAATGAACGGGCAGAACTCCATGAGCGGTTGAGCGCTCATGGCGTTCCGGTGGTGGATGTCCGGCCTGCAGAGTTGGGGGCCGAACTGGTGACGCAGTATCTGAGCTGGAAACGAAGTGCGGCGCTTTGATCATCTCTCGATCTGCACGTGCACAAATCCGCTGCTCGAGGTCCCGTCAGGATTCTCGACTTTGACGTCAAGGGAAACGATTTCCGACAATCCCATCACCCGCCAAGAGGTTTTGTATTCACCGTTGTCATCCGTAATAGCCTCAATGTGTGGCAGCCTGCCGTTAATGGAGACAAGAACTTTCCTTTTCGGCATCGGTTCTTCAGAAGCCTTGTCTACGATCAACGCAGTCATGGTTACCCAGTCGTTCACGAAAGCCGGATTCGGCGCAGCGACGACGGACTTCACAACCGCAGGACGTTCAGTGACAGTCAACCGTAGCGTTTCCACATCCCAGCCAGCCAAGCCGCCCTTTACCGACGCCCACAATGCTGCCTCACCTGCAGAGCCCAAGACAAAGCGCACCGTTGCCATGCCATCGGTACCCGTCAGTGTTGCCGGTAAAGATGTGTTGCCGTACTCCCACATCACTTCGACATTAGCCAAAGGCTCGCCGGTATTGGCTGAAACCACCCAAGCCTGAGCTGAAATTTCTTGCCCCGGATAACCGGTCAAATCATTGCTGAACAGCTCTTTGATCTGTCGAGGCTCATGCAGGTAATACGACAACGAAATCGATTCCGAATACTGCACATCCCCCACCGTCGCGGTCAGTTGCGCCGCTCCGGGAGTCTTGGGCACAAAGCGGATCCGCGCCTCGCCGTAGAAGTTGGTGGTCGTCGTCACCTCGCCAAGATCCGGACTGCGCCAGACAACATTCATCCCCACCATCGGCCTGCCGCTGATGGCCGAAACAACGGTGATCTGCTCGGACACAGCCTCGCCCCAGTACAGCGTCTGGCTAACCCGCGAACGCTCGGCGATCTTCACCACTTGCGCGCCTTCACCCACCGACATTGCATTGACAGGTGACCATCGTGCCAGGCTTTCGCAGGCCAGAAACAAGCCGAAACTGCCATTACGCTTGTCATCGACCATGAAGGAATCGGTGAATCCCGCCTCGCGGCTGAAGACCCTTGGCAAACCGAGTACGGGCTGAGTAAAACGAATGCCGAGTGCCTCGGGCCCGGTGCCGACCATGCCCAACGTCAACTTTCGACCGGACAAAAAGGTGTCTTGCGGGGCAGTTACATCGATTCTATGGGTCAGTTTGCGACGCGCGAAACCAGTGTCCTGGCCGAAAGGCTGTACAGGTCCGTTGTCCATACTGAACTGCAATCGAGCCCACGGATCGTCGGCCAGCGAACAGACCTCCATCGAACGTGTATCTGTAGCATTGTCATACGGACTGGTGACCGACACTTCAACCGTTGCCGATCCGCCTGTGGTTGCCCCATACGCAAAGCCTGCCCAGCCATCGTCAGCAGTCACGTGTTCTTCAGAGTGACCATCAACCTTCCACTGCGTTGGCACTTGAACCATGGCATCTTCCGAGAAATCCGAACGTACCTTCGCCCACATCCATGCAGGGTCCTGATCCACGATCGGGAAAACGGCAGACTCACGCACGGTTTCAATGCTGAGTTTGTTGTGGCCCAAGTGCATTCTGGTGACATCCGTCGAGCCAGCCCCCGCGGTCAAGAATTTCAGACCGAACGCCCCGCCCCCCCGACTATCGGAACAATCCAGTGTCCAGGTCATGCCGCTTTCATCAATATTATTGATGCTGCTCTCTGGAGGATTACGCACGATCCCCAGCTCTTCCGCCGTGCTGCCGGACCAGTACATCTCGATGTAAGTACCCACCAATGGGCTCAATGCATTCGTTCTGAAAATATATCGGTGCACAGCGCCAATGCAGGGATACAGCGACTGACCTTTGTCAGTGCTCATTTGATCCAGAACAAGCGTGAACTCATCGTAGATATCCGGCGATGACAAACGACCGAGCAACTCCCGATCCTCCAGTGAATCGGTCAACAACCGAAGTCCGAACATACTGCTGCGGCTCGTTACGAACTCAGAACTCAGCGTCCAGATCAGCGGTTCATCCGCGCGCAATACCCTGGGTTCGCCAAGTTCACTTACCGCCAACCCGATGTCTGATTCGTCAACGCCCCATGCCAACGTAATTTCCTGGCCGATAAGAGGACTGTCGGCAAGCGCTGTGACCTCCAGAGAATGGATTTGACCTCGTCGGCAGAAAAGACCCAGATCCTGGTCGATCAGACCACGATCAAACGTGATGTTGACCTTGTCTTTCCAAGAACTCCTGGCCATCGCGGTCACGCTGAATTCGCACTCATGCGGCGCAGCAGATTCATGCGCTCGGACCGCTGCGGTGATCCCATGAGTCCCGGGTTCTCTGGTGTAAAACTTCAGGCTCCCCCAACCACCGCTTCCCGTTTGGCTCTGCACGACGCTGTCGGCCATTCGCCACTCGACCAGCGCACCGATGACCGGTTCGCCGTCGCCCTGATCAGTAACATGCACCACCTGCAACCGCAGGTACGCACTTTCGTACGCCTCCACCACCGGACTATTCGCGGCCTGGCGTACCTCTTTGATTTTGATCCTGTTGCGCGCCAGCGACATGCGCTTCCTGGGCGACGGCAACAACAGCTTCGAGCAGACCAGTGACAACTCGAATATCCCGTCGCGCCGGTCTTCGCAGTTCAGCGTCCAGGATGCAGTGCCCCCTCCATCGATCGGCATGGGCACCGATGTTTCCAGTGGCGGACTGACCACGACACCCAGTTGCCCAGGCTTGTCACCGTGCCAATGCAGATAGAAGTCGCTGCCTCGCAGACGACTGTTGGCCGCCAGCATTACATCAATGAAATGGGTAGAACCCCGGTTCGGATAACTGTTATCAATCCAGTCCCTGATCTCGTTGTTTTCACAGACAGTCAACTGTGCCCACGGATCCTCGCCCAGTACCAGCACGTCAAACGTCTGGGTCCACACACCCTGCTCGTAATAAAGGCTGACCACAGAGGCTTCGATAACGAAGTCCCCTGCTGCCTTCGCCGCATAATCGAAGTAGGCCCAACCTTGTTCATCAGTAACGGCAGCCGCCAACACCCCGTGCTCGGCGGTCGCCCAGTTCACCGTAAGCCCGGCAAATGGCTGGCCGGTGTAATACGACGCCACTTGCACACCCAGACGGACACTTTGCTCAATCAACGGGTAGTAAGCAGCCTCGAGCACCTCACGAAAAATCAGCCGATGATGCCCCAGCGATACGGGGATCTCGTAGGCCTGCGAGGTGTAACGGTTGCGCAAGCTCAGGGTGAATTCGTAGTCCTGATCATCGATCAACGGGCAATCGAGCGTCCATGGCGCGTCCAGCGCTTGCTGGGTGTCCCAGGCAGGCGTCGCGACAATCGCGCCCTGCGGATTATTGTCGATGCTCAATGCAACCGGGGTGCCATTCCAAGGGTTATCCGGCGCAGGTACAAAACCGAGCATGTGGGGCGTGATCAATGCGTCGATGCCAAAAGCTCCGCCCTTGCTGGCGCCCTGGCACAGGTACATTTTGCGCAAGGGCAGGAACGACAGGTCGTCCAGCTCAATTTGCTGCAACTCAAGTGGCGCGAGTTTCAACTCGATTTTGACGCGTGTAACCCAGATCTCGCCAAATGGACTGGAAGACTCTGTCGAGCTGTATATTTCGATGCGCAGTGGCTTTGAGCTTGAGATGTCCGATGTCAGTTCCACCTCATGCAGGGTCGGACTGAATCGCCTCTCTGGCCCGGATCCGAAACCCTCGCGCTGTTGTGCCTGCTCGGGTTTACCGAGGGGTTTGAGTTCGATGCGGTAATGCTCGGTTTCTCCCTGAGAAATCCTCACCCAGCCTGCTTGGCTGAAACTGCTTTCCCATAGAAAACTCAGCCAATAAATACCCTTGTCATCGGAATCTCTGGGAAGTGTGACGTCCTGAGTGACACCCGCGCCCTTCGGCGCTTTTATGTGCTTGACAGGCGTGTTGTCGTAATACGCCGTGCCTATAGCGACCCCCCCCGTCTTTGCCCAACATTCGAACCGTTCTTCGAAATCCCCGTTGCACACCAGGTTTTCATTCACCTGAACGATAGGATCATTCATGACTGCGCACTCCCTTGCCCCTGCCGGCCAGGCCTTCTTTTCGCTGCATTGACCAACTCCTTCACCGAATCGGTAAACGACTGATCTCCGCTCTTGCACGTATAGCGAATGCGCAAGATGCAATCGTTCATCGAGCCCAGCATGGCCTTCTGCGACGGTTCTTTATGCCATGGCCATTTCAGCTCCCAAGCGGATACCACACCGGTATTTTCAAATGGATAAAGCAAGCCTTCATCTGGCTTCGCCGCCGCCATGCCGTTGTCGGCGATCCCCACCGACAGGGCAATCTGCTGGCCCGGACGCAAGTTGAACAGCATATCGGAAGGGGCCACTACCCCAGGATCAGGATTGTGCAAGTACTGCACTGACTGCACCGAAGCCCGGCTGGCAGTCATGCTGCCGACCTGCAGCAAGGTCGCGCGCACGTCCTCGAAAGGTCCCGCCAGCACTGGCAAGTCGATTTCCACCGAACTGATCTGCCGGCAGTAATGTCCCGGATAATCCCGATCGAACAGCAATTGCGTCAGTCTGAAATCCAGCGAGCCGGTGGTCTGCAATTGCGCCAATGCATCTTCCCAACTACCGATACCGAGCTGTGGGTCTATTGCATCGTTGAACAGGCGACGCAAGGAGATGGTTTTTACCAGTTCAAGCCGTCGCTCGGTGCGCTGCAGGTATTCATATTCCATGCGCAGCAGAAACGCGCGCAGATGCTCGCCAGCGGTCAAACCGTGGCGTTGATCCTGCCAGACCTGCGGCAAGGGAATATTGGAATCGTAATCGCCAGTTTCGGCATTCATTGCCGCTTGCGCGCTGAGGCACAGACTGACGACTGCGTCGTAAGCCTGATAGTGCAAGGCCTTGAGCTGGCCCAGCATCCAGCCGAACAATTCGGCATTGGTCGCGCGCTTTTTCAGATAGTTGTACATCGTCAACGCTTGGGCGTTAGCTCGCAGCGTTTGCGCGAGGTTGGTTCTGGCGGCATCAATCGCAAGGCTCTGCGCGACGATCTGCGCATCGATGGCCGCAATTTCTGCCAGCGCCTGATCGCGTTGCAGCCCCCATTCATTGCGGCGACGGCGATAACCTTCGGTAGTGGCTTGCTTGTCGGCATCGATCTGCAACATTGACGAAGCTATTTCCAGGCCAAAGCAGATGGCATCCGTGACTTTGTCGACACGAAACCCGCCGTTCGCCATACCGAAAATATTAGGCGCCGCCGCCACTGCCGCGCCTACCGGTTTGAGGACTTTGGCCGTCAGCGCCAGCTCTTTGGACTGGTCCAGGTTTGCCATGACCTGATATTCGACGGCCGACACGTTTTCGTCATAGCGGGCTGCGTAAGCATCTGCCCGTTCCCGCGCCACTGTCCGGCTCTGCTCAAGCGCCGTCATGCTCGCTTCCAACTGAGCGATGGATTGCTCCTGCACGGTTCTGGCGTAATTGCCCAACTCCACCAGATGGTTTTGCTGCAGCTCTTCCTGCTCGGCACGATCACGCCGCTCAAGCAGATTGAGTACCTGGCTGCCGTAATCCTGCAAGGCCTGCACCGCACGCAAGGCAACCTCGAAGATCGCGCGCCAGCGAAACGCAATCACCACCAGCCGTCCGCCCATCGGTCTGGCGCCACCGACACCCCCTGCTGCCAGATCGCGCAGCAATTGGTTCGGGTCAGTCGGTGGGTTGAACAACGGCAGGAGCATGGGCTTGCCATCAATCGTCAGGTTGTTGCGCAAGTTGTTCATCCGGTACTGCGGCTCGTTGAACCGCGTGAACAACTCATCATTGATGGGTGCCCTGAACGGCGGACACCCCAACATACCCAGCATGGGAGCTGTATCGGAGCCGGCCGGAACATCTGCCAGGCTGTAATTCAATGTCTGCTCGAAGGTTTCCAGTGCCGTACGCGTGCAACTTTGGGCCAGAAGGTTCCCCAGCGTCGCGGTCTGCCACAAGTTCACCGTTTGAGTCAGAGGCGGTTTGCCCATCAATGATCCCGCTTGCACATAGCACAGCTTTGCCGCCGCCAGACTTTCGCGGGTCAGTTGGCGGTAATGCCAGTCCCCCCAGGCCATGAGGTTCTTCACATACTCGATGAACATCAGCAGCCTCAAATGCACAGGCGCCGAATACCCAATCGCATCCGGATCGGCAGGCGCCACGGATTCACAGCCGGCATTGCCCAGATCGTTGAGCAACGGTCGGCAGCGCCAGTAATCAGGTTTCGCGGGTACCGAGCTGCTGTCGGCAGTAGCCCGGGGATCGAAGACGAAATGCAACCACGTCTGTGCTTCGGCAAACCGCTCCTCATCCCGCAAGCGCGTCGCGATCAAATGCGGCAGATGGAAAAACAGTTCCCAGAAAAACAGCCCGTTGGCACCGTCGAAAGCGCCGTTGCGCTCCTCGAAATCAACACCAGTGGGTGGAGGTTCTGACAAATGCTGGGAGTCCCAGTTGATCAGCGTGGCTGGAGAGACAGTGGAGCGTGTGACCAACTCGGGGCCGAACAGCGAATTGAGCCGAACGTATCGCAGTGCCCAGCCAGCGCCCAGTTGAAAGTCGAGGAATTGGGCGGCATCCGTGGTGTTTTTCAGCAGCGTTGGCGCGATGAAATCAGGGAGATCGACAATCGTCAGGTCAAACTGTTTACCGCCAAAGCCTTCAGTATCATTCTTTAGGGTGAACTTGACGTTGTTCCAAGAGCCTTTTGGTCGAGTGAAAGTGTCCGAAAACCTCATCGTCCAACCGCCGGCTGTAGACACCGCAAGTGTCACCGGCGCTGGGTCGCCATTAGCGGAGTTCTCCAACTGCAAGGTAAAGTTTGTGTTCTTCTCTGACAAACCTGTGGGCCTGCAAAAGCCCTCAACTGTCAGCTGATCTTTGTCTCCCACTCGCATGGCGAAGACGTTCAGCCCCAGAAAAGCTGCCATGGCGCCTGACGGTGACTCGCTTGGTACCACCGAAGCCTCAAGACCCAAGGGGTGCTGAACCGTCAAGGCAGAAACAAATCGTTCATTCTTGGCCAGCTCCAGCCAGGTACCACTGTCTTCGACAACGGGGCGCATCAGCACATCGATGATCGCGGTCTCTTTCAAGGCACCGGTGTCGGTTCTATCATTGGCCAGCAATACCCCGAGCTTGCCTTTGGGACTCTGCGAGTCGACCCACACAGTTGCGATCAATCGGGCACCTGCCGAGAGATCCTCTTCAAACTCGCTATGGCGTAAATTCAAAGGCGCCGACCACTGGCCGGTCTGCCTCATGAAGGCCACATTGATATCCAGTTGATGGGGTACGAACCGGGATCTATCGTCTGGCAATGGCTGTTCTCCGTCGCCCGGAGGATCGGCCTTGATAATCTCGCCGACCTTGTCCCGCCACTCCGCCCAGACCAGACACAGCCGGCCGTTCCAGACCACCGGACGCATGTCCAGCACCCGCCCGGCAGGTTGAATATCCACGGCTTTCCATTCACTCCACGCCGCCGGGTTGACGGCAACACACGTGGGCGTGATCTCGATTTGCGCCTTGCGCCAGAAGTACTGGAACGGCGGCACCCGCTGACGCCCGACAAAGTAATAATCGGCGCGCTCCGGGGTCGTGCCGTCCATGTAGCCACTGATAACATCCAGATCGCAGATCTGTTCGAAGGCTTGCAAGTAATCCCGCAGCGCGGCTAGAACCGATTCGATGCTCAAACGGGCCTGGTTGAGGTAGTTTTCAAGAATCTTGAACAGATCCGTCTTGCGTTGACGCACGCACGGATTGATGTAGTTTTCCGGGTAGAGCGCGATCATCTGCACTGCGGCCCAGTCCGGGTAGTTGTCGTACAGCGCCCAGTTTTCCAGGTGCTCAGGGGGAAACTCGTGGTTTTCGAAACCGGGCTCCATTTTGTTGTACACCGCACTGATGTATTGCTGCGCACAACTGATCGCTTCGGCCACCCCCGACGTCTGCACCCGAGCACTGTCCAGCGGGTCGATGCGCAGCAATTCGAACACGTCCTCCGGGGTCCGCAAAGGCGGATAACGCTCCGCCCTTACTTGCCCGATGCAATACTCAAGCAACGCGGTACGACGTTTTTCCTGCAACAGGCCAATGTTGTTCGACGTCATGATCCTTGCTCCGTGGAAGAGGTTCCCGAGTCACTGGCGGAAGGCGGTGACGCTTGTTCAAGCGAGTGGCTGCGGCCTTGCGTTTCCCCAAACCTGATGGGTTCGAAGAGAACCCCCTGCCCGCTTGCCAGGCTGCGTATACCGACTTCGAATTCACCGATGAAATCGCTGGTGATATAAACCGTGGTTTCACCTTGCTGATTGGTGAAACCCTGTGCCGGACGGATCCTTGGCCTTTCTTCGGGATCTGTTCCTTCTTCCCAGGCCCAGTCCACCAGCATGTTGGCCCCAAGGTTTCCGTACTGGTCCACCATCGTGGCGTAGAGGGTGATTTCCTGACCAAGTGGCACGACCTCCGTTGGCACCGGAGACATGAGCGATGTTGGGAAATTCATGCTGTCGGCGTCGGCGATGACGTTGATGCTCACTGCCCACTCAGGCTCGAGCAGGCTCACGGAAAAATAAAGGCTGTCCGTACCCAGGACTTTGCCCGGAACATACTCAGCCGTGAGGACTCCGTTGATATCGGTGGCACCCGAACTGATGATCCCTAGCTCGGAGTGCCAGTCAACAGCGACACCTTTCAACGCTGCCCCCCGGGCGTCAGTGAGCGTCATCGTAATGACCGCTTTCTCGTCTGGTTTACGAGCGAAGACTTCTGTAGGCGTTACGGTGCAAGTCATCCTGACCAACTGTTTCAGTTCGCCCGGTGTTTGCACGACCGGCACACGCGTCTGGGTCTGACTGAGCAAAGCCAGTTCAGCTGCCTGGGCATAGACTTCACTGGCATCGGTTGTCTCCGGCAAGGTACCGATCCGCAAAATGGTCCGGGCATCCATTCCGGTCTGCATCGACAACTGGTAAACGCGTATCAGCAGATCCAGTTGTTCCAGGGTTTTCAACACTTGGGTTTCAGGATCGATATGGCGAACACACTCGCTGACTTCCTGCGCGCTCCAGGCGAAGAATTCAGCCAGTTTGATCGCCGCTGCCTGCTGCACCACGCGTAATGCATCGACGCTTAGCTTGGGCGGTAGCGAATGGACCTGACGCAGATAGTCCAGCAGTTTCTGCTCTGGCTGTTCACTCATGCTGAACGCGCGGCTCAGCGTGGTCATCGCGTAAAGTATGCGCACCGAGAACACATATTTTTGAGAGGGATCGACGATGATGATGCCTTGGTCGACCCACACCTCATATCCATAATCCAGATAGTCCCGGACCAGGGCCGCACTCAAACCCAACATTGAAACGACTTCGGCGCGCTGGCGCACGACAGCCAGCAATTCGAGTAACGGATCTGAAGGTTCGTCGCGCCTGCGCTCCGTCGCTGGCGATTCGAGGTCAGTGCGGTCATACACCTGGCGCAACAGTTGGTACACCGAAGCATCGACCCATTTCAGCAGCAGAACGGCCAATTCGCCCTCGATGCCGGCGTAGACTGCCAGCGACTCCCTGACCAGCGACACCTGAGCGTCTCTGGCCTGCAGAAGAACGACGAGCATGATTTCGGCCAAGACGCTGACCTGGGTTTCCTCAATGTCCAGGCCGTTCCTGACGGCCCATTCGAGCTTCTCGCGGGCAAAGGCCGAATAATCTTCCAGCGTCAGGGCAGATGCCAGTATCAGGCCATTGGCATCGACAACCGGCGCCAGCCCCTCACTGTCAATCGACAGTAAATCCAGCCAGTCGCTTTCGCCGGCCGGCGGAATGCCGGCTACGAGAAAAGAATTATTGGATAACCGCGCGCTGGGCAGGAGGGTGCCGATCTTGTCGAAGAACTGCTGGTCCTGCTGGGAGAATTCGCTCAGACGCAGTGGTGCACTCACGTGCTGCAACATCCACAGCACCGATATGTTGCTTTGCTCGCACCATTGGACACAGGCCTGCATGGCTTCGATCAGGCTCAGCACGCCCGGACCGCCAGCCGTGGCGTCAATACGGCTGTCATCATCCGCCACGTCGACAATGCGCGGCTTGCCCGCCAACCCTTTGAGCCAGGTTTCTCCCCCCAGCACACGGAGCATCAACACGCCTTCGACCGGTGTGATATTCAACAACCGGGGCAGTTTTACCAAACGGTAAAAACTGGAAATGACCGCCGAACTGCGCACCAGATTGTCGGAAAGATCATGAGCCTGGGCTATCGCCAACGCCAGGTAGTGGTAAGTCTGAAGATCAATGCCCAAACCACTGCATAGCTGGCTCACCGTCAGGTTGTCTTGATCCGATGTCGGTATCAGCGCAAACGGTGTGCCGTCGAGTCGCAGCGGCTCGCGATAATTGTCCTGATTGTTGAAGACCTGATCGAACTGCGACAGTGCATCACCGCGACCGTACAGTGACAGTTCATCGAGAAACACGGCGAAATCCGCTGCCGTGCAGTTGTAGCGTTCACGCAGTCGCTGAAACAGACCCAATGCATGAATCACGTTGACCGAAATGGCCCACACCTCCGGCTTTTCGGCTCCACGCGCTTGCGCCCTGATCGCTGCGACCAACAGGGCGTCAGTCTGCTCAGGGGGCAGATTCAGCCATTTGTCCAGGCGTAACTTGCGGTTGAGTCGATCGAATGTATTCAAGCCTCTTGGGGTATTGGGATTAACGATAATCCGATGAAAATTATTCCCTGACTGCGTGGTGATACCGATAGCGGGGTGAGCATTATCATTGATGTAAACCGAGCCGGATCGGCCGCCTTCCGGGACGTCGGGCTCACTGGAGTATTTGACATTGGCCGAACGCCGCGGCGCGTAGTCCCCAACCGACAAAAGACTTGTCACCTCCTCGGCCACAAGATTTGTACGTTCAGCCAAATAAAATATCTGATTGAGATTCATAAACTCAAAGTCTTCGGTGCCAAAGTTCTCCAGATAAAACTGATACATCTCCTCAAAATTTTTATATTCCTCAGTCACCAACTGCTGCTGGTACGGGCCAAGGCGAGAGGCATGAGCCAGAGCAGCAGCGGCAAGCCGGGTCAGGGATCCGGAGTGCAAGAAGTTGGGGAATTTAACGTCAACGATGTTGGCAAAATCCCCCACTGATCGTCCGTTGAAACCCGTAACCCCATCAACCGTGACCCAGTGCTGGTAATACGGCAGACCATTGGGATAGCGCGCTTCGATCAATGCCTGTTCAATGGGAACCGTCGTGTTCGCAGCGATGAACGCCTGTAGCACGCGTACGATCACGTCGACTGATGACTCCGGCGCGTTCACCGTTTTACTGTCGACCGTCAACGCCATCAAATCCGTGCGACGCTCATGCAACGGTAGCTTGGCGTCATCACCAACGGATTCGATCAAGTCGCGAATCAAGCGATACAAGAAGACGAGATACGCCGAAGGCCCGAACATGGACTCCAGAGAATCCGAGGGGCACTTGGTTTTCAATTGCAGATCGAACAGTCGCTCCAGTTGCGGCCCGTCAACGAGCGACATCAAACCGCTGGACGGTCCTGTCGACCCGACTTTGTCCCCCTGCGCGTGATGCTCAATAAACCGACGTCGCACGTAGGTTGCCAGGCTGTTGGCCCGGCGCAAAAAGCGCCGGGCCTCTTGCTGCTCAAGTCCGTATTCGCCGACCAGCACCGGAAGACCCTTTTCGACCAGAGGGAAAATCGATCCCCCCTGCTCAATGTAACTCCAGAGCTTCGAAAGCCGGTTTTGCGCAGTGGACGTTTGCTCACCAAACAGTTGAATGAACAACTGCGCAGCGGGACGGAGTGAATCAGCCATGGTCACATTCCTTGAGTCGAAAACGGGCCCGATCCGCCTGATTGTTGTGTCAGGCGGACCCAGCATCCCGTAACGATTTAGCGCTTGAACGCAGCAGCTGCCAACTGTCAGAAATGACAGGTGTTGTGTCCGTTCATCGGAAATTTACAACCGTGTTTTATCCGCCGGCACTGATTCGATTTCAAACCGCTCACTGACGACCCAGTCAGAACCCAGCGGATCGCTATCGCTGGGTTGCAGCTTGAAACGACACCAGTTGCCACCCAGCGGTAACGCCTGGTCAGACAGACCTTGCCAGTCCGGGTCGGCCTGAATCGACGCTACCCACGTCTGGTCCGGGTTGAACGGGTCGACCACAACACCGACACCTTGGCGGCCCTTGCCGGCAAACAGCACCGGGTTGCTGACCCAGCGTCCCGGCGCTGGTATCTCAATGGTGGGCAGATAAGTTGCCAGCTGAACCGTGCGTTTCGCGCTATCGGATTCAAACCCTTCGTAAGCCGCCACAACTTGCAGTTCATGATTGCCTTCGTCTTGCCCAGGCTCCAGCGTTACCGACCACGTTCGGTTTTCCCGCACCTCGACGCTTGCGTGGTCGCTACCCAGCGTCACGGTCACGGTGTCGCCGGGCGTCGCGAAACCCGACACCACGACCCGTCGGCCGATATGGTCATCGGCAGTCGGGGTTTCGATAAACGGAGCGGCCGGCACGACCTTGTAACGCAAACGCTCATTGGGCTGAGAACGCTGCGCAATGCCATTGAGGACGAAAGTCTGAAAGGCCCGGATAGTTGTGTTACCCACCGGCAAACTCACTTCGGCTTCCCAGTTGCCTGACGCGTTCACCTCAATATCCGTCAGCAATGGCTCAGTAGCGCCTTCCAGCCAGACCTCCACCAGCGCGGTAGGTCTGCCCGTACCAGCAATCTTCGAGATGCGTGGCGCTTTCCCGCCAGGGATCGGCGTCGTGAATCGAGGCGGCGGCACCACCACCTTGAGTTCGTGCACAGCGCTGTTGGTCGACTCTTGCCCGTTGAGTATCTGTTGCGCGTGGAGGAAATAATGCCTCAGTTCCAGATCGCGTAATTCGATCGACCATTTGCCCTCCTCAAGCAATTCGAGCGGATCACCCAGCGTTCCTCCCATCTGGCGGTCATGCAATTGCATGATCGCGCCCTGCATACCGTTATCACCTTCAATGGTGACGTCGTACCCCACTTCTGAGCCGGATACCGGCGCGACGATCAGCGGTTGCAACATGACTCTGTGGACAGTGAAGGTTTTCGATGCCGACACGGAAGGGAGATCGACAACGATCTGGGTAACGCTGACGCGGTGAAGGACTCCTGGTTCAAATGCTTTGGTTCGCTGAAATGCCCAGCGTTCACCCTCCACATCCGCTTCGTACTCCATGTCGTCGTCACTGAACCGGAGCTTTACCACCGCTCCAGGCCAACAAGTGCCACTGAAAATCGGCTCCAGACCCTCCTCGGCAGGATCCTCCAGGCCTGGCGCCAGCGGTGGAATCGTGACGTACAGGATGAAAGGACGTTGTGAGGGATGGTTTCCCAGATGCTGTTTAATGTGCACTTCCCGCTTGTTGGTTGGCCCCCACTTCACCAATGCAGGCGTCGACCATTGGCCGTTCACGACCACCACACTTCGTGCAGCCTCGGTGGTATCGGGAAACCTGAGCGAGACGGTGGCGTCTGTGTAACCTTTGCCGCTGAAGACGGGTAGATACGCCTCGGTGTAGCTCGCCTCGGTGATATCCGGCATGTCGTTGTGGACTTTGAACTCGAGAGGCTGCGAGTCGATCCAGCCATTGGCGTTGTCGGCGATCCTTTGAATCACCTTCACATCGTAGCTGCCCAGAGGCCAGACAACCTGGGCCGTTTCCCACCGGCCTTCCCCATCAACGCAGACGTTGGGAGGCAAAGGCAGCGAGCTGTCGCTGGCAGAGAACTGGATTTCGGTCGAGAGGTTTTGATCGAAATGGCCGGAGCCGGAGAACTTCAAACTTGTATCCGGGAGAAAGGTGACTTCAGGTTTTTCCAGTTGTGGAGGGCGGATTCGGAAAGAGCGGGGGGCGCTGCGCTTGGACGGTACACCGCCAAAGGTTTGCATCGCGACAAGCGAGACAGGGCCTGGCTCGACAATGACTGGAGCAAACCAGTTGGCACCGGATACTGCATCTTCCCCCACTTGAGTGGTCGATAGATCCTTGAAAATCTGCATGACTGAGCCGGGTCTGCCCTGCGTGCCACCGATCAAGAAAGAGCAATTCTGTAAAGGCTCAACCGGGCTGGTGATGACGGGCGTCCCTTTCCTCGCAACATTGACCGTTGCGGATTGTGGCGAAGGGAACTCGCCGATGACTTGCGTGGCAAAGTAAGACGCGCTGTTATCCGATAGCGTCAAGCGCTTTTCCCACGTCCCATCGGGTTGAATGTCAGCATTACCCAAGACCCCGCCGGTCGATGCGTTATGCACCCTCACCGTCCCCACGCCAAACTCGCCACCGCTCCCTCGTATGGAGAATTGTTCGTCGACTTCCTCTCCGGAAATGGGAGAGGTGATCGTCACCGGTGTGACGCGTAGATTCACTGTCACCTTCACGCCACCGACCGGCTGGAGTTCTATCCTGTATTGACCGGGTTCGAACACGCCCTTTATCACAGTGTTCCAGAGCCCATTTTTTGGGGTAGTCGTTTCGGCAGCGACCTCGTCATTTAGCTTGAACATACGCAAAACGATAGGGAAGTTAACATCTGAATTACCGGCAACGACAATATCGCCATTTCTCACATAGGCATTATTTACCGGTGTTGTAATCGAAGTAATCAGCACGCCCTCTGACTCGCCTTCAGTAATCATCTGCAGCCTCCCTGTTTTTTAAGGCTTAACATTAAAAAGCCAAACATCATTCAAACACTGAAATCTACCCAGATTTCATCGGTGCCCTCTGGATCCTTAACCCCACCTTTATCGAAGATGTATTTGATATAAACTCGAGTTCGTCCGTGGACAGCAATCCATCCACCGCGAGGATAGCTGTGCCACTCGCCGTCTTGCCAAATAGCATCCGGGGAGTCGACGCCCCACCATTGCTTTGAGTCGAAACTAAAATGCAAGTTAGCTTTGTTGCCACCTTGATTACCAGACTGGGTAATTCGATATTGTGAGGAGTAGCAATAAAAGAGCCCTCCACCATTTCCCCACCAATAACTAAAAGTCAGCTCACCTATAAAGTTATCCACACTGACGCGCAGTGTTTTGGTAATTGCCTGAGTACAATCGATCGACTTGAGCTCCTCCTCTGAAAAAGACTGGGAAGCGCTGACGTCCTCATGATTATTTGGATTTGAAGTTGTCAGATTCTTTTTCTTGTCACCCATAAAAACCTCCGCACTTTGCTGAGCTGATTCGTTCCTGTTGCAAAAACATTGAACGCTCAGCCTGTGCAAGGGCACACCTGTAAGATCTGACAGTCCCGACGAACGGTGTTTTTCCCAGCAAATAATGCGACTTGTTTCGATCGGACAAGCCGCGATCGGATGTCGATCATCCGACTGACAGGAAACTGTTTCTGAGAGAGAAGGCTGAATAACGAGCGGGCGCGATCGATACCACCTGACCGTTAATAAGCGCGTGCCAGTGAAGACGCCTTCGCAGACAAACCCGCCCTCACAGGATGCAGGTGCACCGGATCCTGTGCAGGAGCGAGCCTTCTCTCGAAGCCTTTAGGGGTTTTAAATCAAGCCGAGGCCGGCAACGGCTGAAAACTGAAATAACGCTGCAACGCCTGCACCAACTGACCGAACTCCGGCGGGGCGCGTTGCAGGACGAAGCCGGCGTCGTAGTGCAGCGGCGTGGCGTCTTCATGGCACCACACGCAGCACGCGGTGAAGTCGATCACCTGTTGGCAGCTATCGCTGGCGGGTATTTTCAGACGCAACTGGAAATCCACGCCGACCATCATCGGCAATTGGCTGATGAGCATCAGCCCGTCTTCGGAGAGGTTGCCGAGAAAGCCGATGGGTTTGTCAGTGACGCTGTTGAACACTCTGAGGAAATACGGCAACTGATGCCGTTCGATCCGTTCGGTAAACATGCGCAGTTCGCCATGCAAGGCTCTGTCACAGAGCCGCACCTTTGCTTCGGAACGTGCCAGTGTCGCAGGCCCGCTCTCCCCGCTTCCGGTGTGACGGTCGCTACGTCGCCGTCACCTGACCACTTGCCAGTCGCAGGTGTTGCTCCGGGTTTACAGATTCAGCGCTAAACCCGGGTTATTCGACTATAGCTCAGCTTGTACACACAGCCAGATTTTGTATGACAACTGTCATCAGAAGCGCGTCGGCCGCACCACGGCAGCGGCACTGCGTGTCGGGTAATGACCCAGGCTCTGCAAGGTTTCCAGACGGGCGCGGGCGCGGAAGGCGTATTCGCTGTTGGGGTACGAAGCAATGATGAACTGGTAGGTCTGCGCCGCGTCGACAAACATTTTCTGCCGCTCCAGGCACTGGCCGCGCATCATCGACACTTCCGGCCACACGTACGGGCGGGCACGGCTGGCGCGTTCGACCTTGGACAGCTCGAGCATGACCTGCTCGCAGTTGCCGCGATCGTAGGCGCTGTAGGCGTTGTTCAAATGATGGTTCATCGACCAACGGGTACAGCCCGTGACGGCGAGGACGCTGAGGGCAAGGGCGGCAATGGGTACGAATCGCATGAGGGTTCTCCTGTCTTGTGCTCTTTATCGACCCTTGCCGAGAAATCTTCAGAAGTGTTTGCGCCAATCGTCGTGTTCAATAAAGAAAGTAATAAGTAGTGCATTCGAACAATGACTACACCCCAAGAGCATAGTAGCCTTCGCTAGCGCTTGAACTCAGGAGTCTTTGCATGTCCGTCCGTCGTACCAAAATCGTCGCTACCCTTGGCCCGGCCAGTAACTCGCCGGAAGTTCTCGAACAGCTGATTCTGGCTGGTCTGGACGTTGCCCGTCTGAACTTCTCCCACGGCACCCCCGACGAGCACAAGGCTCGCGCGAAGCTGGTGCGTGACCTCGCTGCCAAGCACGGTCGCTTCGTCGCCCTGCTGGGTGACCTGCAAGGCCCGAAAATCCGTATCGCCAAATTCGCCAACAAGAAGATCGAGCTGAAGATCGGTGACAAGTTCACCTTCTCCACCAGCCATCCTCTGACCGAAGGCAACCAGCAAGTGGTCGGCATCGACTACCCGGATTTGGTCAAGGACTGCGGCGTGGGCGACGAGCTGCTGCTCGACGACGGCCGTGTGGTGATGCGCGTTGATACCCAAACTGACGATGCATTGCATTGCACCGTGACCATCGGCGGCCCGCTGTCCGACCACAAAGGCATCAACCGTCGCGGTGGCGGCCTGACCGCACCGGCCCTGACTGAAAAAGACAAGGCCGACATCAAGCTCGCCGCGGAAATGGAAGTCGACTACCTCGCGGTGTCCTTCCCGCGTGACGCTGCCGACATGGAATACGCCCGTCAACTGCGCGACGAAGCCGGCGGCACCGCCTGGCTGGTGGCGAAGATCGAACGTGCTGAAGCCGTGGCCGACGACGAAACCCTCGACGGCCTGATCAAGGCGTCCGACGCGGTGATGGTTGCCCGTGGTGACCTCGGTGTGGAAATCGGCGACGCCGAACTGGTGGGCATTCAGAAGAAAATCATTCTGCACGCACGCCGCCACAACAAGGCTGTGATCGTCGCGACCCAGATGATGGAGTCGATGATCCAGAACCCGATGCCGACCCGCGCCGAAGTGTCCGACGTGGCCAACGCCGTGCTCGACTACACCGACGCCGTGATGCTCTCGGCTGAATCCGCCGCTGGCCTGTACCCGCTGGAAGCCGTGCAAGCGATGGCGCGCATCTGCGTCGGCGCTGAAAAGCACCCGACCGGCAAGACCTCCAGCCACCGTATCGGCAAGGAATTCACCCGCTGCGACGAAAGCATCGCGCTGGCGACCATGTACACCGCCAACCACTTCCCGGGCGTCAAAGCGATCATCGCCCTGACCGAAAGTGGCTACACCCCGCTGATCATGTCGCGCATCCGTTCCTCGGTGCCGATTTACGCGTTCTCGCCGCACCGTGAAACTCAGGCGCGTGCAGCGATGTTCCGTGGCGTGTACACCATTCCGTTCGATCCGGCTTCGCTGGAACCGCACGAAGTCAGCCAGAAAGCCATCGATGAGCTGACCAAACGCGGCGTAGTGGAGAAAGGCGACTGGGTCATCCTGACCAAGGGCGACAGCTACCACACCACCGGCGGCACCAACGGCATGAAGATCCTGCACGTGGGCGATCCGCAGGTCTGAGTGATGCGCTGAAAAACAAGAGCCCCGGCATGTGAATGCCGGGGCTTTTTGTTGTCTGCGTTGAATCAAAAGCCCCTCACCCTAGCCCTCTCCCAGAGGGAGAGGGAACCGATCGAGAGATATTGCAGAATTGCACCGACCTGATAGCTCTGTGCTGAATCCGACCGGTTCTTTCAACACATCACACTTCGGTCCGCTCCCTCTCCCGCCGGGAGAGGGCTGGGCGGGCGGCGTTCCGATGAGGGTTGGCTTTTCAATGCCGTTTGATAAACCCGCTCAATGCGGCCAACGCTTCCGGTGACCGGAGCCGCTGAGTAAACAAAGCTCCCTCCTCCTCAATCACCTTGCGAATCAACTCGCGATCCGGCGCCCTCATCAATTGCTTGCTGATGCGCACCGCCTCAGCCGGCAACTCGTCAAATCGCAGCGCCATTTCCCGCGCCTTGCTCAACGCCGCATCACCACTGCCGAGCGCCTCGGTGGCAATCCCCCACGAGGCGGCCTGTTCGCCACTGAAGCCTTCGCCGAGCAACAACAGCTCCGCCGCTTTGGCCTGCCCGAGCAGACGCGGCAGAATCAGGCTGGAACCAAACTCCGGACATAACCCAAGGTTAACGAACGGCATACGCAACCGCGCATCGCGGGCCACATAGACCAGATCGCAATGCAGCAACAACGTGGTACCGATGCCCACTGCCGCGCCGGCTACAGCGGCAATCACCGGTTTGCGGCATTCGAGCAGATTGAGCATGAAATGAAACACCGGGCTGTCGAGGTCGCTCGGCGGTTGCTGGATGAAGTCGGCGATGTCGTTGCCGGCAGTGAAGCACTCGGCACTGCCGGTGATCAGCACGGTGTTGATTTCAGGGTCGCCATCGGCCTGCTTCAGCGCCTCGGCGAGACGGCTGTACATGGCGCGGGTCAGGGCGTTTTTCTTGTCGGGGCGGTTGAGGCGCAGGGTCAGCAAACCGCGTTCGCGTTCCAGCAGGATGGCATCGGTCATGGCGTGTCTCGCGTCTGAAATATCAGCGCTCAACCACGGCTCAAAAATACGTCGGCCAGCAGTTGGTTGCGCGGCAATCCGGCCAGGTACAGACGCCTTGCGAAGGCGTCGACATTGGCCGTCGAGCCGCAGACTAAGGCCAGGGTTTGCCGGGAAACAAGGCGCAGTTGCGCCAAAGCGGCGGCGGACTCGGCCGCCGTCCACAGCTCGACGCTGAGGTTTTCCCTTTGCGCGGCCAGTGCTGCAAGGGGTTTGGCCAGATAGTGCTCGCGCTCGTCATGGGCCACGTGAATGACACGGATGGCGCCTTGGTGATCCTGGCGCAAGGCTTCGCGCAGCACGCCGAACAAAGGGCCTAGACCGGTGCCGGCGGCCAGCAGCCACAAGGGGCGACTGTGCCAGTCCGGGTCGTAATGCAAGGCGCCGCCGCGCAGTTCGCCGAGGCGGACCGGGTCGCCGATCTGCAAGCGCCGCGCGGCATCGCTGAATTCACCGGGCTGGCGGCAGTCGAGGTGGAATTCGAGAAAGCGGTCTTCTTCCGGCAGGCTTGCCAGCGAATACGGCCGCGCAATGTGATTGATCCATAGCACCAGGTGTTGCCCGGCGCTGTAACGCAACGGCCGTTGCGGGGTCAGGCGCAAGCGCAGAACGCTGTCACTGAGCCAGTCCAGCGCTTCGACCACTGCCGGGCGACCATCGGTGATCGGGTCGAACGTATGCACCTGCAAATCTTCGACGACCTGACACTGACAGGCCAGACGCCAGCCTTGCTGACGCTGTTCGGCGCTCAAGGCGTCCGGCCGATTGTCGGCGGGCAGGCCTTGCACGCATTGCACCAGACAGGCATGGCAACTGCCGGCGCGGCAACTGTAAGGCACAGCGACGCCATTCTGATTGAGGGCATCGAGCAGATTGCTGCCCGGGGCCACCGACCATTTTCGCTCACCGACGCGAAGTTCAGGCATCGACGTTCTCCCACGCGGCCGCACAACGATTGCGCCCGTCACGTTTGGCCCGATACAAGGCCTGATCGGCGCGCTGCAAGGCGTCGTCCAGATCATCGCCCAACGCCAACAGCGTCATGCCGGCCGACAGGCTGAGGTTGCGCACATTCAGGCCGACCAGTTCGACGTCGGTAAAGGCGATGCGCAGACGCTCGCAGCAAGCAGTCAGCCGTTCGGCGTCACAATCGGGCAGCAGCACAACGAATTCCTCACCACCATAACGCGCCAGCACATCGCCGTCGCGCAGACACGCCTGAGCGACGCCAGCGAAGGCCTGCAACACCTGATCGCCCGCCGCATGGCCGTGCAGATCATTGATACGTTTGAAGTGGTCGAGGTCGATCAGCGCCAGACCGTGCACGATATTGTCGTCCATTTCATTCAGCTCTCGCGTGGCCAGACGCAGAAAATGCCGACGATTGAACAGCCCGGTCAGCTCATCGGTGGCGACCAGATCTTCCAACTGCCGCATCATTCCGCGCAGGGTGTCCTGATGCGCCTGCAAAGCAAATCGTCTTTGCCGCTGGCGTTGCCGCGAAACCTGGACGAAGCGCGCGTAAAGCACCAGCCACGCCAGCGCCATCGCCAGAATGCACACCTGCAAGGCGGCAAGCGCCGGTTCGCGCAAGCGGAAGTGGTAGCCGTCCCACAGCGTGATTACGCAGAAACTGAAGAACACCAGCAGGGCACAACGAACAAACGCCCGCCGACTGAGATGGAACAGGCCGAACAGCAGGATCAACACGTAGAACACCAGAAAGGCGCCACGGGCCTCATCCAGATGGGCGATCAGCCAGGTTTGCCAGCCGAGACCGAGCAATACCTGCGCTTCGGTCAGGCTGGGATCGGCAAAGCGCAGGTTGCGCCCGCTCCAGAACAGCGCGAACAGCACCGACTGGCTGATCACCACCAGCGCACTGCCGACGGCCACAGAAGTCAGGGACTGCTCGTAATGACCGGTGAAAAACGCCAGCCACAGCAGCAGCAAAGCCAATCCATAGGTGGCCGCAGCGAGGGCAAAGCGTTTGAGCAAAAGACGTTGAATGGCGTTATGGGTCAATCGTTGACTCACCGTGCGATAGGAGGCTGACCGAGTGTCCTACTCTACAGACCGGCTGCCACTTTAGAGGCGTAGTCGATAAATGACCACCGATTTTCGGGCTCGAAATTTGACGTCAAAAGTGTGGCCTGCGTATACCGCCAAAAGCCCCTCACCCTAGCCCTCTCCCAGAGGGAGAGGGGACTGACCGGGTTGTTTATCCGAGGTACACCGACCTGAACCATCATGACGAACTCAGGTTTTAACAGCATGAAGATCAGCTCCCCTTCCTGAGTCGAGCACAGGTTTGAACAACATGCGCATCGCCCCCTTTCCTGAGTCGAACCCAGATTTGAACAGCATGCGCATCGCCCCCGTTCCTGAGTCGAACCCAGGTTTGAACAACGTGAAGATCGGCTCCCTTTCCCCCTCGCCCCCCTGGGGGAGAGGGCTGGGGTGAGGGGGTAGATCTTGAAGTGCAAACCCGCTGTCCGATATTCGCCCACCCATGCGACCAACGAATGACTGCCGGCGCGTGTACGCCTCACCGAGGCGCGGTATACTGCCGCGCCTTTTTAGCGTCGCGCCAGCAGCCCCGGCGTGCCCGGCCCAAAGGGCCAGCTTCAAGTTGCAAGCTCCAAGCCGCAAGCTCAAGCAGTCCGCGTACTGCTCCAACTTGCCGCTCGAAGCTAGAAGCTCAAAGCTGCCCTATTAAAATGTTCCCGTCTTTTAGAGGAGCGCGACTCATGACCGTGATCAAGCAAGACGACCTGATTCAGAGCGTTGCCGACGCCCTGCAGTTCATTTCCTATTACCACCCCGTGGATTTCATCCAGGCGATGCACGAAGCCTACCTGCGCGAAGAATCGCCAGCGGCCCGTGACTCGATGGCACAGATCCTGATCAACTCGCGCATGTGCGCCACCGGCCACCGCCCGATCTGCCAGGACACCGGTATCGTCACCGTGTTCGTGCGCGTCGGCATGGACGTGCGTTGGGATGGCGCCACCATGGGCCTGGACGACATGATCAACGAAGGCGTGCGTCGCGCCTATAACCTGCCGGAAAACGTCCTGCGTGCCTCGATCCTCGCCGACCCGGCGGGCGCTCGGAAAAACACCAAGGACAACACCCCGGCCGTGATTCACTACTCCATCGTCCCGGGCAACACCGTGGAAGTGGACGTGGCGGCCAAGGGCGGCGGTTCCGAGAACAAGTCGAAAATGGCCATGCTCAACCCGTCCGACTCGATCGTTGACTGGGTACTGAAGACCGTTCCGACCATGGGCGCCGGCTGGTGCCCACCGGGCATGCTCGGCATCGGCATCGGCGGCACCGCCGAGAAAGCCGCGGTCATGGCCAAGGAAGTGTTGATGGAATCCATCGACATTCACGAGTTGAAGGCCCGTGGCCCACAGAACCGCATCGAAGAGATGCGTCTGGAGCTGTTCGAGAAGGTCAACCAGTTGGGCATCGGCGCCCAGGGTCTCGGTGGCCTGACCACCGTGCTCGACGTGAAGATCATGGATTACCCGACCCACGCCGCCTCGCTGCCGGTGTGCATGATTCCGAACTGCGCCGCCACCCGTCACGCGCACTTCGTGCTCGACGGTTCCGGCCCGGCCTCGCTGGAAGCGCCACCGCTGGACGCCTACCCGGAAATCGTCTGGGAAGCCGGCCCGTCGGCCCGTCGCGTCAACCTCGACACCCTGACCCCGGAAGACGTGCAGAGCTGGAAGCCGGGCGAAACCGTCCTGCTCAACGGCAAAATGCTCACCGGTCGCGACGCCGCGCACAAGCGCATGGTCGAGATGCTCAACAAAGGTGAAACCCTGCCGGTCGACCTCAAAGGTCGTTTCATCTACTACGTTGGCCCGGTTGATCCGGTCGGTGACGAAGTGGTTGGCCCGGCTGGCCCGACCACCGCGACGCGGATGGACAAGTTCACCCGGCAGATCCTTGAGCAGACCGGCCTGTTGGGCATGATCGGCAAATCCGAGCGCGGCCCGACCGCAATCGAAGCGATCAAGGACAACAAAGCCGTGTACCTGATGGCCGTCGGCGGTGCTGCTTACCTGGTGGCTCAGGCCATCAAGAAGTCGAAAGTGCTGGCGTTTGCCGAACTGGGCATGGAGGCGATCTACGAGTTCGAGGTCAAGGACATGCCGGTCACCGTTGCGGTGGACAGCAAAGGTGAGTCGGTTCACATCACCGGTCCGGCGATCTGGCAACAGAAGATCAGCGAAAGCCTGGCGGTAGAAGTGCAGTAAGCGCTTCGCCTGCATGAAAACGGCCGGTTCATCCTCAGGGGTGACCCGGCCGTTTTTGCATGCACAAACCGTTCGCGATAAAAAACCTGCCGAAGCACACAAAATGATCTTGCGCACCTGTCAGATCTGACAGGTTCATTTCAACGCTGTTCTTGTTAGCGTCAGTCCATTCACGCCCACCCCGCGCGTAATGGATTCGAGCATGCCTGATCAACAAGAGCTGAGCATCACCACACCCTCGATCGCCAAAAGCGCATCGATCGCTACCATCGGCAAAAGCTGGGGCGCGGTGGGGCCGACCGGAGCGGCATCGTTCGAACTGCCGATTCCGACGTCTGCCGGGCGGGGCTGGGATCCGCAGTTCTCGCTGACCTATAGCAGTCAGAGTGGCAACGGTCCGTTCGGTCTGTCCTGGCACTTGGGTGGCGCGGGTCAGATCAACCGTAGAACCAACAAAGGCGTGCCGCGCTACACCGATCACGACGAGATCGTCGGTGTCGATGGCGAAGTGTGGATGCCGGAGCTGGAGGAAAACGGTGAACTCAAATTCCGTGAGGAAAGCACCTACAACGGCGTCGACATCGGCCCGCACAGAGTCGTGCGCTACTGGCCTCGAGTGGAAAGCGATTTTGCCCTGCGCGAGCGCTGGCAGCGCCAGACTGGAGAAGCCGATCCACCGATATTCTGGCTGATACACGGCGCTGACGGCTCGCTGCACCTTTACGGCAAAACCGCAGCGACGCGCATCGCCGACCCCGACGCACCTGGACGAATCGCCGCATGGCTGCTGTGCGAAAGCATGAACGCGCGCGGCGAACATATCTGCTTCGAATACAAGGCCGATGATCAGGATCCCGACCCGCTGCACGACTACCGCGCCCAGCGCTATTTGCGCCGCGTGTGCTACGGCAACTTCACCGCCAGCAGCAATCTGTACAGCTGGACGACGGATAATCCCGCCGACCTCGATTGGCACTTTCATCTGTTGTTTGATTACGGCGAGCGCAGCACGTCACTGACCGACATTCCGGCGTACGACGGTGAAACACTGAAACCCTGGACGGTCAGACCGGACAGTTTTTCAACCCATGGTCGAGGTTTTGAGCTGGGTACCCGCCGACTCTGCCAGCAAACATTGCTGTTTCATTACTTCCCCGAGCAATCGACAGACCAACCGAAACTGGTGCGCCGCCTGCTATTGGAATATCGCCAGGCGCAGGAAGACCAACAGTGGACCTACAGCCAGATCAGCGCGGCGCACTATCAGGCCTTCGATGCCCAAGGCATTGTCGAAAACACGCCGCCGATCGAGTTCGACTACGCCCCGTTCGAGGTCAGTAAAACCCCGACCCGACTCTTCGAACTCGATGTACAGCCGGGTATCGAGGACGGTGGTTTTTACCAGTGTGTGGATCTTTATGGCGAGGGTGTACCGGGTTTTCTGTGTCGCTATGATCAGGCCTGGTACTACCGCGAACCACGGCGTGCGACCGAGGGCACCGATGAGATCGGCTACGGGCCTTGGATCGAGCTGGCCAAGATTCCAGTCGCTGATCGCAACCGTCCGGTACAGCAACTGCTGACCGACCTGACGGGTGACGGTCGGCTCGACTGGGTCACCGCGCAACCGGGTATCAGTGGTTTCCGCACCCTGACAGAACAACGCACGTTTGCCGACTTCGTGCCCTTCGGCAAATTCCCACCGGAGTTTTTCAACACCCTGTCGACACTCGGTGACTTGAGTGGCGATGGCTTGAGCAGCGTGGCGTTGATCGGGCCCGACTCGGTGCGGCTCTATGCCAACGAGCGCGAACAGGGCTTTGCCGCACCTGAAGAGGTGCTTCATGAGCCCGACGACGATCGCTTGCCACTGTTCAGCAATTCGCCGACAGAACTGGTGCTGTTGGGCAACCTGCTGTGCAGCGACATGCCCGAGCTGTGCCGGATACGCCACGACGAAATCCGTTGCTGGCCGAACCTGGGCCATGGCCGCTTTGGCAAGGGTCGCAAGATCAGCGCATTGCCGTTCAGCTATGAGCAATTCGACTCGTCACGGGTACGCCTTGCCGACCTCGACGGCTCCGGCGCAGCTGCGCTGATTTATCTGAAGTCAGAGGCCTTCGATATCTACCTGAATCGCGGCGGCAATGGCCTGGAGCAGACACCGATCAGCGTGCCGTGGCCCGACGGCGTGCGCTACGACCGTTTCAGCCAGGTGAGTTTTGCCGACCTTCAGGGGTTGGGCTGCGCCAGCCTGATCCTGACGGTACCGCATATGCAGCCGCAGCACTGGCGCTACGATTTCGTTTCGGCCAAGCCGTATCTGCTGACCAGCAGCAATAACAACATGGGTTGCAGTGCCAGCGTGGTCTACCGCAGTTCGGCGCAAGAATGGCTGGATGAAAAACGCCGCTTGCCCACCCATAGACGCTTTCCGGCTTGTCACCTGCCGTTCCCGGTTGCAGTGGTCAAAAAACAGCAGCAACTGGATGAAATCACCGGTAACTGTCTGACACAGACTTTTACGTGGCGGGAGGGTTACTACGACAGCTGTGAGCGCGAGTTCCGTGGTTTCGGCCTGTTGCAGCAAACCGACAGTGAGAGCGCCAGCGACGATGAGGGCGAAGGTTTCAGCGAGCCGATGCGGGTCTTCACCTGGTTTCATACCGGGCAAGCGATGGACCGGTCGCGCTATGGATATTTCAATCAGGATGCCCAAGCGGTAGCACTGGGCAGCACCCTGTTCAGCCGCCATTTCCCCGAAGATGACGTCGATCAAATCATTCCTCCGCACACTGAAGACACCCGATACCAAGCCGCCCGGGCACTGGTCGGCCGCCCTGCACGCATCGAAACCCATGCCGATGCCGACGTGGATGCCCCCGGAATCGCCACGCCTTACGCAATCGAAGAGTTCCGTTATCTGGTGCGCGAAGTGCGCGAGCAAGGTGCTTATGCCGCGGCCGTATTGCTGCCGCTGGTGGTCGAGCAGATCAGCTACCAGTACGACGGCTTCGTCGAGGATCCTCTCTGTCGCAATGAGGTAAACCTGCACTGGAACAGATACGGCCAGCCGACGCATTCAATCACGGTGAGCTACGCCCGGCGCCTCACCGAAACCGATGAGCCACCCTTCGACGATCCTGATGAGAAGCAATGGTGGTACGACGCCCATGACCCGGCCCAACGCTCGTTCTACCTGAATGAAAGCCGGGCAACGTTCATCGATATCGACACGGACGTGCAGCATTGGCGCCTCGGGTTGCCCTGGCAACAACGCGGTAATGCGCTGGTCCTGGCAAAAGGCAACCTGCCTGCCGGGCTAACGCCTGCGCAGGTGTCCTATGAGTGCCTGATGGAGCATGAAGATTCGCCGCACTGGAATGCCGAACGGGTGCTGACAACGCAGTCCGTACAGCGTTACCTGAGTACCGACGGCAAGTTGCTGGACGACGGCATTGCCGGCTTCGAAGCCCTGGCCGGTCCACTGGAAGTGGCACAACTGGACAAGACCGCGCTGGACGCTTACAGCGTGCTGTCGAATTTCGACGTGAGGGCTGAACTGGCAGCGATTGGTTACATACCGATGCCGTTTCTGTTCTGGATTCATCCCTTGGGCGGCACAGAACAGGATCTCTGGTCGGCGAATTTCGGTTACGCCGAATATGCCAGTCTCGACGGGTTCCACAAGGTACTGCGCTATCGCGAAACCCTCAGCCATGGCTACACACGCGCCGAATACGACACGTATGCGCTAGCGGTCAAACACGTGGAACTACCGGATGGCTGCACCACGCGAATCGAGTACGACTACCACGCGCTGCAACCGGTGAAAATCATCGATGCCAACGACAACATTCACGAAGCGATCTACGAACCTTCTGCTCAGCCATTGGCCACCAGTTTTTACGGCACCGAAAACAACAAGCCAGTGGGTTTCAAGCCGCTAAGCGACTACATACCTGCGGAGGATCGGCGTCCGGCAACGGCGATTGCCACCCCCCCCGCCGCCGTACAGGAAGCCGCGACGACCCTGCGCAAGGATCTGTTCAGCTGGATGGGGCAGACCGCCAACGACACCCGCGCCGCCCGCGCATGGATCGCCCAGGGATATCTGCTGCCCAGCGGCCACATCCGGGCCAGCGCCCGCCGACAACTGGCCCAACGCAGTGGCGCCCTGACGCCTGATGAACAGGCATTGCACGAGGCCATTGCAGCGGTGCATCGCGAACCGGTTCACAGCGTCATTCTCAGTGCTGACCGCTACCCCGATGATCCGGTGCAGGCGCAGATCCAGATCAGCAAAGCCTGCGTCGACGGCTTTGGCCGCCCCCTGCAAACCCAGCAACTGGTCGACCCGGGCAAGGCCTATGCGGTGGACGCCGACGGCTCGCTGATCGTCGAGAATGGCCAGTTCAAAGAGGTCGATGCCGACCCGCGCTGGCGAATCAGCGAGCGGGTCGAATACAACAACAAGGGCTTGCCGGTGCGTCAGTTCCGCGCGTTTTTCGCCGATACTCATGGCTACGTCAACGATCAGTCCCTGCGCACACTGGGCAATCACGACAGTATTTTCTATGACACCCAAGGCCGAACAATCCGCGTGGTCAATGCCAAGGGCGATTTTTCCCGAGAGACCTACCACCCTTGGTACCACGCCAGCGAAGACTTCAACGACACCGCTGAACCGTCGTCACCCACAAAGGCATCACGGTCATGAATGCCAACGTGCATCGACGCACACCCGCGCTGGCGGCGAGCGATGCGCGTGGTCTGCCGGTGCGGCAGATCGGGTACTTGCGTAGCGCCGCCAATGACACACCTGAAGCGCTTGTCAGCCGTCAACAGCATGACCTCGCCGGACGGCTGGTCGAGCAATGGGACCCGCGCCTGTCAGCGCCTTGCCAGACCACGGTTTACAGCCTGAACGGTGCGGCATTGAAGTCCGACAGCGTCGACGCCGGCTGGCGCCTGACGCTACCGGGGCTGGCCGGCGAGCCTTTGCAGCGTTGGGATCAGCGTGACCATCATTGGCGCACGACTTTCGATGAGCAGTTGCGGGTGATCGCGGTCGAGGAAAATGGCGAACCCGGTGTTGATGTTTTCATCTACGCCGACGCCTCGGCAGAGGTGGGGTACAACCAGCGCGGCCAGTTGCTGGAACAGAAAGATCGTTCCGGCTCACTGCTGACGGACAGCTTTTCCCTGGCCGCTCAGCCGCTCAGGGAAACCCGCACGTTCCACGATGATCAAGCATTCACCAGCGAGCAAGTGTTCAGCGCGCTCGACGCCCTGCTGGAACAGACCGACGCCGGCGGTCATCGGCGACGCTCGCTCTACGGCCTGGCCGGGCAACTCAAACAAGCGGATCTACTGATCAAAGGCACGTCTGACTGGCAACCGGTATTGCTGGACGCGCAGTACAACGCCAATGACCAGATCATCGAGCAACTGGCGGGCAATAGAGTCCTCAGTCAGTGGACATATGACCCGGCGGACGGTCGTTTGCACATCCAGTCCAGCCGCAAGGACGGCGGCGGCAGCCTGCAAAATCTCGAATATTTCTACGACCGCGTCGGCAACATCATCCGCATCGAAGACCACGCTTTTCAACCGCGCTACTTCGCCAATCAACTGATCGACGGCCACCGCGATTTCACTTACGACTCACTCTATCGGCTGACCAGCGCCACCGGTTACGACGACGCTCCGCCCTCGGACATTCCCGGCCTGCCGCAACCGAGCGACCCAGGCAATCGCCTCAACTACAGCCAGACTTATCAGTACGACCACGGCGGCAACCTGATCGAACTGTGTCACGTTCGGGCCGGCAATAATTTCACCCGGCAAATGCGCATCGACCCGAAGAGTAATCGCGGGGTGCGCTGGAATTCAGGCGAGCCGGAGCCGGTGTTCGACGATCTGTTCGATCGCCATGGCAATCAACTGACCGTACAACCGGGACAACCGCTGCAATGGAACGCCCGCGATGAACTAGCGAGCGTGACCCTGATCCAGCGCGAGAGCGGCCTCAATGACGCCGAGCACTACCGCTACAGCCAGGGCATGCGCGTGTTCAAACGCCACGAAATCCACACCCCCACGGCCGCACATTTCCATCAGGTGCGCTACCTGCCGGGGCTGGAAATCCGCACCCGCGACAACGGCGAAGCACTGCACGTCATCACTCTGGGCAACGCCCGCTGCCTGCATTGGGAAGCAAACAAACCTGACGGGATCGACGACGATCAACTGCGTTACAGCCTCGAAGATCACCTCGGCTCCTCTGTCATGGAGCGCGATCAACAGGCAGACCTGATCAGCGAGGAAGGCTATTACCCCTTTGGCGCAACAGCATGGATGCTGGCTCCGTCAGCGATTGAAGTGAGCTACAGGTTCATTCGGTATTCGGGCAAGGAGATGGATGTCAGCGGGCTGTATTACTACGGCGCGCGGTATTACGCGCCGTGGTTGCAGCGCTGGGTCAGCGCCGATCCGGCGGGGGATGTGGATGGGCTGAATCTGTATGGGTTTGTAGGCAACAATCCAATGAGTTACATCGATACTGGTGGTACGACAAGAACACCATCGCAGCTCAAAGATGTCATCGCCGACGAATCGAAATTTCTTGCTCATATTCCAGGCGGAATGAGTGAAGTACAGAGTACGTTGGCGGATTTGACCTCTCCTAAAACCTTTCGAATAAAACTTATAAAAAACTTCATCTATCTTGCAGGACGAGCGACTGTAGGTTTCTTCAGCGGTTATGGTACGACCAGTATGCTTCCATCAAGTATGCCAGGAGAACTACAAGGCTTGACCGTAGGCAACGAGACCGCCGACTACGCGAATAGGGCCTACTCAAACATCACATCACAGCTGAACGCATCTATTCTTCCGCGACACTCGGATCTGGATGTGCAATTACTACACGATCAAAGCTCTGGAAAGACCGCCAGCCCCTTGGACAGATACTCTGTAGCGCCAACGACCTGGCAGGAAAGATCTGAAAATATTAGAGCGTTGTTCAGTTTTGGACGTGATTCGGTTGGCGGAGCCCTGATTCCCGGAGTCTCTGAACTCGCTGAGCTTTTCCAACTATCGAAGGACACGACCAAAGCCGAGCAACTACTGAGCAAATTCGAATTAGATGTGTATGACTCAATGCTCGACAGCCTGCGCGAGGGCATTGTCCGTTCATCAGAGGCCATTAACGTCGCGTTCAACGAACTGGGGGTCGAGCAGGTATATACGAACTCTATCAATTACCTGAAAGACCTTGGACAAGGACGGGTCGCCGCTTCGAATTCAAGGATGATTGAACTCTCGGCAATCAGACTTTCAACAGAAAGTGCACTGCGCAGCGTAGACCAAACCAAAGCCGTACTTGCCAGATATCGAGTCTACGCAGCGGAAAAAGCTGTTAAGCGGGCAGCCTGAGGCCATGAGGACGCACATGGACTCATTGCATTCAGGCACCCCGACCCTCCATAGCTGGGATCCGCGCAAGCTGCCGGTCAGAACAGTGGGTTACTTGCGCACTGTGACCAATGACGCATCCACTGCCCTGGTTTCCCGTCAACATCATGACCCAGCAGGATGGTTGGTCGAGCAATGGGATCCGCGTCTGTCTGTCCCGTGTCTGACCACGGCTTATCGTCTGGACGGCGAGGCATTGAAGATCGAAAGCGTCGACGCCGGCTGGCGCCTCAATTTGCCGGGGCTGGCCGGTGAGCCGTTGCAACGCTGGGACGCGCGCGATGCACATTGGCGCACGACCTTCGATGAGCAACTGCGGGTCGTCGCAGTCGCGGAAAACGACGAAGCCGAGGTGGATGTTTTCACCTACGCCGATGCCAAGGCTGACGCGGGGCACAATCAGCGCGGCCATCTGCTGGAACAGCAAGACCGTTCGGGTTTATTGCGCACCGACAGCTTCGCCCTCACCGGCCAGCCGCTGACAGAAACCCGCACCTTTAGCGATGGCCAGGCGTTCACCAGCCAGCGGCGATTCAGCCCGCTCGGCGCGGTGCTGGAGCAAATCGACGCCGGCGGTCATCGCCAACAGTCGCGCTACGGTCTGGCCGGGCAGCTCAAGCAAACACACCTGCAAATCCACGGCAAGACCGATTGGCAAGCGGTGCTGCTGGACGCGCAGTACAACGCCAATGACCAGGTCATCGAGCAACTGGCGGGCAACAGAGTCCTCAGTCAGTGGACATATGACCCGGCGGACGGTCGTTTGCACACCCAGTCCAGCCGCAAGGAGGGCGGCGGCAGCCTGCAAAATCTCGAATACTTCTACGACCGCGTCGGCAACATCACCTGCATCGAAGACCACGCCTTTCAACCGCGCTACTTCGCCAATCAACTGATCGACGGCCACCGCGATTTCACTTACGACTCACTCTATCGCCTGACCAGCGCCACCGGTTACGACGACGCTCCGCCCTCGGACATTCCCGGCCTGCCGCAACCGAGCGACCTGAACAATCGCCTCAATTACACCCAGACTTATCGATATGACAATGGCGGCAACCTGATCGAACTGTGCCATGTACGCGCAGGCAACAACTCAACCCGGCATATGCGCATCGACCCGCACAGTAATCGCGGGGTGCGCTGGAAACCGGGCGAGCCGGAGCCGGTGTTCGACGAACTGTTCGACCCGCACGGCAATCAACGGTCGGTGCAACCAGGCCAGCCGCTGCAATGGAACGCTCGCGATGAGCTGGAGAACGTGACCTTGATTTCGCGCGAAAACGCCCGCAGTGATGCCGAGCATTACCGCTACAGCCAAGGCGTGCGCGTGTTCAAACGCCACGAAACCTTTGCGGCCAACGCCGAGCACTTCCATCAGGTGCGCTACTTGCCGGGGCTGGAAATCCGCACCCGCGACAACGGCGAAGAACTGCACGTCATCACCCTCGGTAACGCCCGTTGTCTGCATTGGGCAAAGAACAAACCCAAAGACATCAACGACGACCAACTGCGTTACAACCTCGAAGATCATCTCGGCTCCAGCGTGATGGAACTGGATCAAGACGCCGTCCTGATCATCCAGGAAGGCTATTACCCCTTCGGCGAAACCGCGTGGATGGCACCGAATTCGGAAACCACGTACCGCTTCATCCGTTATTCAGGCAAGGAAATGGACGTCAGCGGCTTGTACTACTACGGCGCACGCTACTACGCGCCGTGGCTGCAGCGCTGGGTCAGTGCCGATCCGGCGGGGGATGTGGATGGGTTGAATCTGTATGCGATGGTGTCGAACAACCCGATGATTTATGTCGATACCGATGGGCGCGGACGGTTCGATTTTTCCCAGCTCATCGGTGTATTTCGCACCACTGCCAACGTCGCCAGCCAGGCCCATGATGCCGCAACTGAATTTGATGGTCCCGATGACGAAGCCAATGTCAGTCAGGAAACCCGGGGGGCTATGACCTTTCGCCGCTACCTGTTCAGTAAAAACGGATTAGGGGCGTTCGGACTCGGTTTCACCGTCGGCGCCGCTGTTGGCGGAGCAGCCGGATCATTCGCACCGGGAATCGGTAACACGATTGGCGGTTTTGTCGGCGGCCTGCTTGGCGGATTAGCAGCGGCCTATGTTCGTTATCGCTTTTTCAAGCGAGGCATTCGCGTAACCGAAGCGCTGCACACGGCTGAAGTCCGCGACGCCGCACTAACCATTGCACAGGGTGCAAATGATCTGGCCAATGGCACGCTCCCGCAATCTGTTCAGGACGGAATAAACCAGCTCCGGCAAACCGCCACAGAAGCCATTCTGCAAGAGGTCAAGGAGATGGCCCCGCTCGCTCAGCTTGATTTCGCAAAAATGGTGGACGAAGGAATTTCCGTCGCTGACGCCTACCGCAAAATATCGGCTCAAACCACCGAGCTTATCAACGACACCCGCAACGCATTGAAAACAACCCAAGACATGCTCGATAGCCTCAGTGCAGCCGACGGTGTCACTGAGCGTCTGCAACAACTGGAACAGTCAATCGCTGAAGAACCGAGACCCAGACCGGTCCCGAAACCGCGGCTGAATCTTCAGCGTCGACGTCAAGTGCAGGAAACATCTGTATGACCAATGTGGCCCGCGCGAACAGCACGCCGGGCCACCTCAGCCCATGCTATCGTGCCCCCCCGTCCTGCCGACCCCACGCCCAGCATGCTGCCGACTTCCCGTACCCTGCGTCTGTCGTTGTATACCCTGCTGATCATCGCCGGTGCGGCGCTTGCCGCCACGCTTGCGATCCGCCACGCCGAACGTCAGGCGCTGGAGGAGGACGCCGCCCGCGCCAACCAGCAACTGGCGTTGTACGCCAATTCCCTGCACACCCTGATCGACCGTTACCGCGCCCTGCCTGCGGTGCTGGCGCTGGACCCGCAATTGCGTTCGGCGCTGGCCGGGCCGGTCGATGCCGACGAACAGGCAGCGCTGAATCTCAAGCTGGAAAAGATCAACGGCGCGGCGCAATCCTCGACCCTTGAACTGCTCGACCATACGGGCCTCGCCGTGGCGGCGAGCAACTGGCGCCTGCCCAGCAGTTACGTCGGCCACAATTACGGTTTCCGCCCCTACTTCAGCCAGACCCGCACCCAGGGCACCGGGCGTTTTTATGCGGTGGGCGTGACCAGCGGTATTCCCGGTTATTTCCTCTCCAGCGCGGTACTTGGCGACAACGACGAGTTCCTCGGCGCGATGGTGGTCAAACTGGAGTTTCCGGAACTGGAACGCGAGTGGAGCCAGGGCAATGACACGCTGCTGGTCAGCGATGCGCGCGGAATCATCTTCATCGCCAATCAGCCCGGCTGGCGTTATCGCGCGCTGCGGCCATTGAGCGCCCGCGACATGGATGAAATCAAAGCCACCCGCCAGTACGACAAGCAATCACTGCTGCCGTTGACTCATTTATCGCTGCGCCGCTTCGATGACAACAGCGATCTGCGCCGCGTCGAAGGCCCCGAGGGCACAGCGGATTATCTGTGGGAATCGCTGCCCCTGAGCGCCGAAGGCTGGACCCTGCACCTGCTGCGCCATCCGCAAGTGGCCTTCGAAGACCTGCGCAACGCCGGTCTGGCCGCCGCCGGCGTATGGCTGGCGCTGGTGTTTCTGTTGCTGTTTCTCAACCAGCGCTGGCGCCTGTCGAAAATCCGCCAGCGCAACCGCGAAGAGCTTGAACAGTTGGTGGAAGAACGCACCCGTGATTTGCGCACCGCGCAGGACGGTCTGGTGCAATCGGCCAAACTCGCCGCGCTCGGTCAGATGTCCGCCGCGCTGGCTCACGAAATCAATCAGCCGCTGACTGCGCAGCGCATGCAACTGGCAACCCTGCGCCTGCTGCTCGAGCATGGTCGTGTCGACGATGCCTATAAAGCGTTGAAACCGGTGGACGAGATGCTCACGCGCATGGCCGCCCTCACCGGCCACCTCAAGACCTTCGCGCGCAAAAGCCCCAGCGGCTTGCGCGAGCGGCTGGATCTGGCGACGGTGGTCGATCAGTCACTGCAGTTGCTTGATGCGCGGCTGCGTGACGAACAGGTCAGTCTGGTGCTGCACCTGACCCGTCCGGCGTGGGTGCGCGGTGATGCGATTCGTCTCGAACAGGTGCTGATCAACCTGCTGCGCAACGCCCTCGATGCGATGCAGGGCAAAGCGTGCAAGCGTCTGGAAATCCGCCTGGAAGCCGATGAGCAACTGTGGCGTCTGAGCGTCAGCGACAATGGCGGCGGGATTGCCGAAGATCATTTGGGTCAGGTCTTCGATCCGTTCTTCACCACTAAACCGGTGGGTGACGGTCTGGGCCTCGGCCTGGCGGTATCCTTCGCCATCGTGCATGAATCCGGCGGCCGTCTGAGCGCCGAAAATGGCGACAGCGGCGCAGTGTTCAGCCTGACTTTGCCGATCGATCTGGAGGCACACATCTGATGCTCAATTCGGTAATGGTGGTCGATGATGAAAGCAGCATTCGCAGTGCTGTCGAACAGTGGCTGAGCCTGTCGGGGTTCGAGGTGCAGTTGTTCAGCCGCGCCGAAGACTGCCTCGCCGCCCTGCCCGCGCACTTTGCCGGGGTGATCCTCAGCGACGTGCGCATGCCCGGCATGGGCGGCCTGGCGTTATTGGCCGAAGTGCAGAAACGCGATGCCGATCTGCCGGTGATTCTGCTCACCGGCCATGGCGATGTACCGATGGCCGTCGAGGCGATGCGCGACGGTGCCTATGACTTTCTGGAAAAACCGTTCAGCCCGGAAACCCTGCTCGGCAGCTTGCGCCGGGCGCTGGACAAACGTCGTCTGATTCTGGAAAACCGTGCCCTGCACGAGCAGGCCGACAACCGCGCGAAACTCGACGCGACGCTGCTCGGCGTGTCCCGTGGTTTGCAGACGCTGCGTCGACAAGTACTGGATCTGGCAGCGCTGCCGGTCAATGTGTTGATCCGTGGCGAAACCGGCAGCGGCAAAGAACTGGTCGCAAGGTGCCTGCATGATTTCGGCCCGCGCGCGGCCAAACCGTTCGTGGCGCTGAACTGCGCGGCAATTCCTGAACAGTTGTTCGAGGCAGAGTTGTTCGGTCACGAGAGCGGCGCGTTCACCGGCGCCTCGGGCAAGCGCATCGGCAAACTGGAATACGCCGATGGCGGCACTTTGTTTCTCGATGAAATCGAAAGCATGCCGCTGGCGCAACAGGTGAAACTGCTGCGCGTATTGCAGGAGCAGAAGCTTGAACGGCTGGGCTCGAACCAGAGCATTCGTGTCGATCTGCGAATTGTCGCAGCGACCAAACCGGATCTGCTCGACGAGGCCCGGGCCGGACGTTTTCGCGAGGATCTGGCCTATCGCCTGAACGTCGCCGAACTGCGCTTGCCGCCGTTGCGTGATCGCCGCGAAGACATTCCATTGTTGTTCGAAACCTTCGCCCGCAACGCCGCTGAACGTTTGGGCCGAACCTTTCCGCCCTTGAGTGGCGCGCAATTGAGCCATCTGCTCAGCCATGACTGGCCGGGCAATGTGCGCGAACTGGCGAACGTCGCCGAGCGCCAGGTGTTGGGCCTGGATGAGCCGGCACCGGGGATTGATCCGGGGCAATCGCTGGCGGCGCAGCAGGAGGCGTTTGAGGCGCAGTGTTTGCGCGCGGCATTGACCCGGCACAAGGGTGATGTGAAAGCGGTGCTTGAAGAGTTGCAACTGCCGCGCCGTACGTTCAATGAAAAGCTGCAGCGGCATGGGTTGAGTCGGGAGATGTTTTTGGCTGAGTGAGGCTGACTCGGGATTTTTGGGTGTAGATGAAATCCATCCCCCTCACCCCAGCCCTCTCCCCCAAGGGGGCGAGGGGGAAAGGGAGCCGATCTTCATGCTTTTCGGAACCTGAGTTCGACTCGATGTCTCAGGTCGGTGCACCTCGGACAATCCACTCGGTCAGTCCCCTCTCCCTCTGGGAGAGGGCTAGGGTGAGGGGCTTTTGATCTTCAGCCAATAAGCGGAAATCCGCTCACAAGATCAATTCAATAGGCACAAAACCGCTCACCCAATCCCGTCAACCCCTCTAAACCGGCCCTCCCCCCGTTGGCACACCTCCTGCTATAGCCCTCGCAGGCTGCGTTCCAACGCGCTCCACAAAAACAATTAAACGAAGGATCCTTCAATGGATAACTCCAACGCCCTGCCTCTTGGGTCGGCCGCTGCGCCCGCCAAAGAAAGAACCACCGCCAGCCGGATCAAATCGATCTTCAGCGGTTCCGTCGGCAACATGGTCGAGTGGTACGACTGGTATGTGTATGCCGCCTTCTCCCTGTACTTCGCGAAAACCTTCTTCCCTGCCGGTTCCACCACCGCCCAACTGATGAACACCGCAGCGATTTTCGCCGTCGGTTTTCTGATGCGTCCGATCGGTGGCTGGCTGATGGGCATGTACGCCGACAAGGTCGGACGTAAAAAAGCCCTGATGGCGTCGGTCTACCTGATGTGCTTCGGCTCGTTGCTGATCGCCCTCAGCCCGAACTACGAAACCATCGGCATCGGCGCGCCGATCCTGCTGGTGTTCGCGCGACTGCTGCAAGGCCTGTCGGTCGGCGGCGAGTACGGCACCTCGGCGACCTATCTCTCGGAGATGGCGACCAAGGAACGTCGCGGCTTCTTCTCCAGCTTCCAGTACGTAACGCTAATCTCCGGCCAGCTCATCGCGCTCGGCGTGCTGATCGTGCTGCAAAACGTGCTGACCACTGAACAGCTGTACGCGTGGGGCTGGCGTATTCCGTTCGCCATCGGCGCGCTGTGCGCAGTGGTTGCGCTGTACCTGCGTCGCGGCATGGAAGAAACCGAGTCGTTCACCAAGAAAGAAAAGTCCAAGGAAAGCGCCATGCGCACCTTGATGCGCCACCCCAAAGAGTTGTTGACGGTGGTCGGCCTGACCATGGGCGGCACCCTGGCGTTCTACACCTACACCACTTACATGCAGAAATACTTGGTGAACACCGTCGGCATGAGCATCTCCGACTCGACCACCATTTCTGCCGCCACACTGTTCCTGTTCATGTGCCTGCAACCGATCATCGGCGGCCTCTCGGACAAGATCGGCCGTCGTCCGATCCTGATTGCCTTCGGCGTACTGGGCACGATCTTCACTGTGCCGATCCTGATGACCCTGCACACCATTCAAACCTGGTGGGGCGCGTTCTTCCTGATCATGGCGGCGCTGATCATCGTCAGCGGCTACACCTCGATCAACGCGGTGGTGAAAGCCGAACTGTTCCCGACTGAAATCCGCGCCCTCGGCGTCGGTCTGCCGTACGCACTGACCGTGTCGATCTTCGGCGGCACCGCTGAATACATCGCGCTGTGGTTCAAGAGCATCGGTATGGAAACCGGTTACTACTGGTATGTGACGGCGTGCATCGCGGTGTCGTTGCTGGTGTACATCACTATGAAAGACACCCAGAAGCATTCGCGCATCGTTACTGACTGATCGAGTTTCACAGCCACTGCAACGGTGGCTGCGATGGACTCTTCGCGAGCAGGCTCGCTCCCACATTTGGAATGCATTTCCCTGTGGGAGCGAGCCTGCTCGCGATTGGGTCGCCGCGTTATCCAGCCCTGCATGAAAAATCCCTCACATCCGCCGCAATGCGATTAATCGCTAATTAATGCTGCCCCCTCATTCTGCAATCACCTGATCGATGACCTGCGCGACGCTCGCTCCGACGACGAAAGCGAATTCAACGCGTTGCCCTTAATATCAATTTAATCGATAGCTTATAGCATTAATTTGCGCTTTTTAATCAATTTAGTTGGCGTAGCATTAAACCCATGCAAGACGCACCCGCCAACGAATCTGGAGTAACCAACATGAAAACCCAACTGATCCTCGCCCTGACCCTGTCCGTACTGGCCGCCAACACCTTCGCTGCCGATGGCTCGGATAAAACCAAATCTGCCGACTTCATCAACAGCGCCAGCGCTGCCATCGAAAGCAGCCACACCGGTACTTATGCCGCTGACGGTTTTGATAAAACCAATATTGGCAAAGCTGTTGCTGCCGATGGTTTCGACAAGACCAACCTGGGTAAAACCATAGCTGCTGACGGCTTCGATAAAACCGGTACTGCCGCTGCGATCAGCTAAGTATCAGCAGTCCTTCCACAGCCCGGCCCTGGCCGGGCTTAGTCATTTCTGGGGATATAGAAATTCACAAGAAAACCTGTGGGAGCGAGCTTGCTCGCGAAGACGGCACGTCAGCCACCATCAAAGTCGAATGTGATGTCCCCTTCGCGAGCAAGCTCGCTCCCACAGGTGGCATTTCATCCAAAGGAATATCGGTGATCGACTGGAAATTGCCTGTTAGGGCTAGCACTATTGCCCTCTGACAAATGCCCAGGAACAGATCACCATGCCCGATGACATCCACTTCTACGAACCTGCCAACGGCCACGGTCTGCCCCACGATCCGTTCAACGCCATCGTCGGCCCACGCCCGATCGGCTGGATTTCTTCGCAGGATGCCAATGGTCAGCTCAACCTCGCGCCGTACAGTTTCTTCAACGCCTTCAATTACATTCCGCCGATCATTGGTTTTTCCAGCGTCGGGCGCAAAGACAGCCTGAACAACATCGAGCAGACCGGCGAATTCGTCTGGAACCTCGCCACCCGTCCGCTGGCCGAGCAGATGAACCAGAGCTGCGCGATGGTCGCGCCTGAGGTCAACGAGTTTGAATTGGCGGGATTGACGACAGTGGCGTCAAAAGTGATTTCGGTGCCACGGGTCGCCGAAAGTCCGGTGTCGTTCGAGTGCAAGGTCACGCAGATCATTCAGTTGCAGCGCGCCGATGGCGAAACCGTGCCGAGCTGGCTGGTCCTCGGCGAAGTGGTCGCCGTGCATATCGCCAAGTGGCTGTTGAAAGACGGCATCTATGACACCGCCGCGGCAGAACCGATTCTGCGCGGCGGCGGGCCGGCGGATTATTTCCAGCTGGGGCCAGAGGCCCTGTTCAAGATGTGGCGTCCGGGCGCAAACAAGTAAAGCGTTACCAGATCAACTCGGCGTCTTCAGTGACGCCCTTGAGATTATCCAGCTCATTGATAGCGGCCTCGTCGGCAGCAATGGCGCCGGGGAAGATCTGATCATTCAGCAGTTTGTGAAAGCGTGGTGCCCCGCCATCGACCAGGGCCTTGACCGCGATTGCCGCGTGATAGCCCTTGTTGCCGCCCAACTCGACGGGGACGACTGCGGAAACTGCTTCGAAGTGTTCGAACTCTTTACGTGCCATGTCACATATCCCGGCTCAGACAAACAAGCCGGACATTAAACCCTCAACCGACGAGTTTGTGTACCGGCGCCGGGCATTGACCGAGGGCTTGCGCCGCCGACACGTCCTTGAACGTGTGGAAGTCGAGGCTGTTGACCACCAGTTCCTGCACCAGCTCGGCGAAGATTTCCATCGACGGGCTGTTGAAATAGTTGGTCATCATTTGCTGGCTGCTCCAGAAGCCGGAGACCAGCCACAACTCGGGATCACACTGCGAATGCTGCAGGGCAAAGCTCAGGCAACCGGGGGCGGCGCGGGACGGCTCGATCAACGCACTCAGGCGTACACCAAGTTCCGCCGAACGCCCGGCGCGCGCTCGGACGAAGGCCATATGACTGACGGGAATCTGCTTGGACATGTTCAACCCTCCCAGGGAGTCGCGTGGCAGCCGGGGGACGGGCTGCGACAGGATCAAAGGTTAAGGGCCGCACGCAAGACGCCGTTAGTCGATTCCTGCCGCCGCGTTGCACAATCCTGCGAGACTGCACACGGAAGCTGTAACAACCTGTAAAACGGCGTCACACGGTTGTCATACGGCGTATCAAGCAAGTTTGCCGCTCTGCGTCCTGCTATGGCTGGGCATGCACACAAGCCCAAGCAGAATCAGGCAAGCATTTCGCAGGATGTGTCTACCGCTCGCGCTTGCACAAACATATGCTCTGCTCCATTCCACCTCCCCTGCCGAGGATGCCGTGCATGACGTCATTCGATCGTTTTCAAGCCGAACCCACCGCTGACATGGAAAAACAGCGCGCGGAACTGGCGGCGATCATCCGCCGCAACACCACCGATGATGGCAGCTACGAGACCGCCATTGGCTCGCTGTTCATGTCGCGTCACACCCGATCCCACGACTTCGCCCCGGTGCTCGCGCAACCGGCGCTGTGCATCATGGCGCAGGGACGTAAAGAGGTGCGGCTGGCCGATGAGTACTTCAATTACGACCCGCTGAATTACCTGGTGGTGTCGGTTTCGATGCCGTTGAGCGGACGCGTGGTGAATGTATCGCCGGAAGAACCGATCCTCGCCGTGCGCCTGGATATCGACCCGACCGAAATCACCGCGCTGATCGCCGACGCCGGCCCCATGGGTGTGCCGACCCGGCCGACCGGGCGTGGCTTGTATGTCGAACAGATCGACAGCTCCATGCTCGACGCGGTGTTGCGTCTGGCGCGTCTGCTCGATGCACCGAAAGACATCGCCATGCTCGCGCCGCTGATTCGCCGGGAGATTCTCTATCGCCTGCTGCGCAGTCCGCAGGGTCATCGTCTGTATGAAATCGCGATTGCCAACAGTCAGAGCCATCGCATCAGTCAGGCGATCAAATGGCTCAACGGCAACTTCGAGCAGCCGTTGCGTATTGATGATCTGGCCAAGGAGGTGAACCTCAGCGTGTCGACCTTGCATCACCGTTTCAAGGCGATGACAGCGATGAGTCCGTTGCAGTATCAGAAGCAGTTGCGTTTGCAGGAAGCGCGGCGTTTGATGCTGGCGGAGGGGCTGGAAGCTTCGGCGGCGGGGTATCGTGTCGGCTATGAAAGTCCGTCGCAGTTCAGCCGTGAGTACAGCCGCTTGTTTGGTGCGCCGCCGTTGCGGGATCTGGCGCGGTTGCGGCTTTCGGTGTGACCGTTAGAAGCCCCTCACCCTAACCCTCTCCCAGAGGGAGAGGGGACTGATTGGGGGATATTGAAGAAATTCACCGACTTGAACGTTTGGCTTTGAATCCATAATCAACTGGTTTTTTCAGGTCGATGGATAGCGCCAGACACCTCGATCGGCCCCCTCTCCCTCTGGGAGAGGGCTGGGGTGAGGGTTGGCTTTCCAAGTCTTTTGAAGAATCCATAATCGACCGGTTTTTTCAGGTCGATGGATAGCGCCAGACACCTCGGTCGGCTCCCTCTCCCTCGGGGCGGTCCGACGTTTCGGGAGGGCTGGGGTGAGGGTTGGCTTTTACACCGCCCGAATCACATGTTTGATCTCCTGGAACGCCGCCAACCCCCAAGGCCCCAACTCGCGGCCAATGCTGCTCTGCTTGTACCCGCCCCACGCCGCCTGCGGGAAAATCACTTGCGGCGCATTGATCCACACCATCCCCGCCTGCAAGGCATTGGCCACGCGATCTGCCGCAGCGGCATCGCTAGTCACCACACTGGCCACCAAGCCAAACGGCGTGTCATTGGCCAGCGCAATCGCCTCGGCTTCGCTACTGAAACTGCGCACACACAACACCGGCCCGAAAATCTCTTCACACCACAACGCGCTGTCCAGCGGCACGTCGGTGAACACGGTCGGTTGCAAAAAGTAGCCGCGCGGCAGATCCGCTGGACGATTACCGCCGCAAAGCAAACGCGCACCCGCGCTCAGACCACGATCGATATGCCCAAGCACTCGCTGGTACTGCGCCTGATTGACCAGCGCGCCCATTTCCACCTCAGGGTCAAACGGATCGGCAACGCGAATCGCCTGCGCACGCTTGTGCAAACGGCGGAGAAACGCCTCTTCCAGTTCATCAGCAACCAACACGCGACTGGTCGCCGAACACATCTGCCCGGCATTGAAAAACGCCCCGCCGCAAGCCAGCTCGACCGCCAGATCAACGTCGGCATCCGCCAACACCAGCAGCGAAGATTTGCCGCCCAACTCCAGGCTGACGCCCTTTACCGTTTCCGCCGCACGCTGCATCACCTGCACGCCAACCGCATTGCTGCCAGTAAAGGAAATCTTGGCGATGCGCGGATCCGCCGACAACGGCGCACCGACCGCCAGACCTGTACCGCAGACCAGATTGAACACGCCGTTCGGCAGGCCCGATTCAGCAATGATCGCCGCCAGTTCCAGCTCCGGCAGCGGTGTCACTTCCGAAGGCTTGAGCACCACGCAGCAACCCGCCGCCAACGCCGGCGCAAGTTTCCACGCCGTGGTGACCATCGGGAAATTCCACGGCACGATCAGCCCGACCACACCGCACGGCTCGCGGCGCAGGCGGGCGCTGAAATCATCGCTGGGCAGCGGCACGTTGCTGTCCTGCTGGGCGTCGAGGCCTTCAGCGAGTTCGGCGTAATACTCGAACGTGGCGATCACATCGTCGACGTCGATCGCCGCTTCAAATTGCGGTTTGCCGTTATTGCTCGACTGCAGTTTCATCAAGTGCTCGCGACCGTTGCGCACGCCATTGGCGATGTTGCGCAGGATCGCCCCGCGCTCGGCACCAGTGGTTTGCGACCAGTTTTTGAACGCTTCGCTGGCGGCCGCAACGGCTTGGTCGACGGCGTGCTCGTCACCGCCATTGACCGTGGTCAGCAGCGCTTCGGTGGCCGGGTTGATCACCCGCAAATGTTCGCGGCCGGCCGACCATTGGCCGTTGATGTAGAGGCCATCGAGTGTGGTTGGAAAACTGATCATTGCGCCACCGCCTTCATCCATTGGGTCTGGTCGATTTCAATCAGGGTCGGGCCCTGACGGTCGCTTGCACTACGCAACGCGGTGCGCAGTTGTTCGATGCTGCTGATCGCTTCAGCCGCGCAGCCGAGGCCTTTGGCGACCGCGACAAAATCCGGGGTGTAGATGTCCACGCCGACGGGCTCGATGGCGCGGTTGACCATGTATTTCTTGATCTCTTCGTAGCCCTGGTTATTCCACAACAGGACGATCACCGGCACCCGCGCTTCGACGGCGCTGGCCAGTTCCGGCAGGGTGAATTGCAGACCACCGTCGCCGATCAGGCACACCACGGGAGGCCGCGCGCCCTGATCGATCCGGCCACCGAGCCACGCACCAATCGCGGCCGGCAAGGCGTAGCCAAGGGTGCCGTAACCGGTCGAGGCGTTGAACCAGCGGCGCGGGTGATCCGGGTTGAACGTCAGGTTGCCGGTGTACACCGGTTGCGTGGAATCGCCGACGAATACGGCGTTCGGCAATTCATCGAGCACGGTGTTGAGGAAACGGGTTTGCGCGAGGGTCGGAGCATCCCAGCTCGCGGCCAGTTCGGCGCGCAATTTGCCAGCGCGGGCCTGACCCCAATCGCTGCGGCGCGCGGCAAGTTTTTCCTGCGACAGAGAGTTCAGCAACGCTTGCGCGGCGTTGCGCGCATCAGCCACCAGCGCCAGGTGTGGCGGGTAGTTGCGCACGGTCTGATCGGCGTCGATATCGATGCGCAACAGTTTGCCGGGAATCTCGAAACCGCCAGCGAAGGTCACGTCGTAATCGGTCTCGGCCAGTTCGGTGCCAATGGCCAGCACCACGTCGGCATCTGCGACCAGCGCGCGGGTGGCAACCAGTGTCTGGGTCGAACCGATCAGCAGCGGGTGGTTGCCCGGCAGCATGCCTTTGGCGTTGATCGTCAGCGCCACTGGAGCGTCGAGCAACTCGGCAAGTTGGGTCAGTTCCGACGCTGCATCGATGGCACCGCCACCGGCCAGAACCAATGGACGTTTGGCAGCGGCGAGCAATTCGCTCATGCGCTTGACCGCACCGGGCGCGGCACCGGCGCGGTCGATATTGACCGGCACACTGGCGAGCAAGTCATCAGCGTTTTCGACCAGCACGTCCAACGGAATTTCGATGTGTACCGGACGTGGACGACCGGCCTGGAACAAGGCAAAAGCACGTGCCAACACCCCCGGCAATTCAGCGACGGACATCAAGGTGTGGGAGAACGCCGCGACACCCGAGACCAATGCGCTCTGGTTCGGCAACTCATGCAGCTTGCCGCGCCCGCCGCCCAATTGGCTGCGCGACTGCACGCTGGAGATCACCAGCATCGGGATCGAATCGGCGTAGGCCTGGCCCATGGCGGTGGTGATGTTGGTCATGCCAGGGCCGGTGATGATGAAGCACACACCCGGTTTGCCAGCGGTGCGCGCGTAGCCGTCAGCCATGAAACCGGCACCCTGCTCATGTCGAGGGGTGACGTGGCGAATGCTCGAACGCGCCAGGCCGCGATACAGTTCCACGGTGTGCACCCCGGGAATGCCGAACACCTGCTCGACCCCATAACCTTCGAGTAACTTGACCAGTACTTCGCCACACGTCGCCATGTCGATTGCCCTTCATATTTAATCGGTACGCCGGATCAAATGTGGGAGCGAGCTTGTTCGCGAAAGCGGTGTATCAGCCAGATCAATGCTGAATTGAAACCCGTATTCGCGAGCAAGCTCGCTCCCACATTGACTCGGGAATGGGCTCATTGAACGGTCGGCAGCTAGCGGCAACAATCGATTAAAAGTCATACTAGCCATGTCCTCACGTCATACCTTGGATCCCCATGAAACGCCTGCCTCCCCTGCCCGCCCTGCATACGTTTCTGATCACCGCGCAGTGCTGCAACTTCACCCGCGCCGCCGAGCAGTTGCACATCACCCAGGGCGCAGTGAGCCGGCAGATCGCCGGGCTGGAAGCGCATCTCGGTTATCCGCTGTTCATCCGCCTGGCCCGTGGCCTGGCGCTGACCGCCGAAGGACGTGAATGGCTACCGCGTGTGGAAAACGTTTTTGGTCTGATCAGCGAAGCGACCGAACAAATCGGCCAGCAGCACGAAACCCTGCAACTCAAAGCACCGAGCTGCGTGATGCGCTGGCTGCTGCCGCGCTTGCTGCAATGGCAAAAAGAACGCCCGGACGTGCCGGTAAAACTCACCGCCTCGCTGCAACACGGCGTGGACTTTCAGCGCGAACAGTTCGATGCCGCGGTGATCTACGGCCCGCCACCGGACAACTCGCCGGGCGCACTGCACTTGTTCGACGAGCAGCTGACACCGGTCTGTTCACCGTTGTTGCTCAAAGGTTCGCCAGCGCTGAACTCACCGGCGGATCTGCAACAGCATCTGCTGCTGCACCCCACTCACGATATTCAGGATTGGTCGGTGTGGCTGAACGCCGCTGAGTTGCGGCTGAACAACATCGGCAGCGGCCAGCATTTCGAAACGCTGGATCAAGCGATGTCGATGGCGTCCCACGGGACGGGGGTGGCGATTGGGGACTGGTCGTTGATCGGCGATGATTTGCGCGCGGGGCGGCTGGTGATGCCGTTTGATTTGAAGGTGAAGACGGGGCTGGCGTATTACGTGGTTATGCCGCCGGGAATTGAGGCATCGCCGCCGCTTGAGGAATTGATGATCTGGTTGGTTGAGCAGGCGCATTTGCGGTGAGGCGGTTTCCCTCACCCTAACCCTCTCCCAGAGGGAGAGGGGACTGATCGGGGGATGCTATAGAAATACGCCGACGTGAAATTACTGTGTTGAATCCATAATCGACTCGATCACTCAGGTCGATGCACAACGCCAGACACCTCGGTCGGCTCCCTCTCCTTCGGGAGAGGGCTGGGGTGAGGGGTGAGGATTCACTCAATACCCAACAGTAAACCGCTGACGCGAATGCTTCGGCGTTTCCACTTCGTCGATCAACGCAATCGCGTAATCGGCAAAAGTGATCCAGCTACGCCCCTCGGCACTCACCAGCAAATGATCCTGGCCGGCTCGGTAACTTCCTGTGCGCTCCCCTTCGACAAACTCTGCCGACGGCGACAGGAAGGTCCAGTCCAGATCCTGCTCCTGACGCAACGCCTCAAGAAACGCCGCACCGGCGCTGGCCTCGGTTTTGTACTCCGCCGGGAACCCCGCACTGTCGATCACTCGCGTATCGTCCGGCAGCAACAACGAACCGGCACCGCCAACCACCAGCAAACGCTTCACTCCCGCCTGCTTCACCGGCCCGACAATCGCCGCCGCCGGCACGGTGGCGAAATGCGCGGCGGTGATCACCACATCGTGACCGGCCACCGCGTCTTGCAACGCGGCTGAATCCAGCACATCGACATTCTTGCTGACCACACCGGCACGGGCGCCGATCTTCGAGGTGTCGCGGGCGATAGCGGTAACGCTATGGCCACGACGCAGAGCTTCTTCCAGCAGTTGGCTACCGGCACGACCGGTGGCCCCAATGATTGCGATCTTGCTCATGACATTCTCCAGTTGGCTTGAGAGTGCTGCGTTTTCAGATTCGGCTTACCACTGCATTTCGCCCTTGGCGACTTTCGCGCTCAGCTCCAGCGAGCTCTCTTCGCCAAGTGTCGGGTAGCGCTTTTTCATTGCTTTGATCAGTGCGGTGGCGTCTTTGGCCTTGGCGGTTTCCGCGTCGAAAGCCTTAATGTAGTCGGCGGTGAATTTCACGCTGGCGAGTGAACGGCTGCTGTCGCCCAGGTAGTGACCCGGTACCACGGTGTTCGGTTTGAGGGTTTCGATCGAGTGCAAGGTTTCCAGCCATTCGACGTGGGATTGCGCCGTCTGGGTGTCAGCCATCCACACATGGATGTTCTCGGCGACAACCACACCACCGACCACGGCTTTGAGCGACGGAATCCAGACAAAACTGCGATCCGGTTGTTTGCCGTCGAGGCCGACTACCTGCAATTTCTGCCCTTCGAGCATCAGGCTGTCGCCCTTGAGCACGCCCGGCACGATGGTTTTCGCCGGAACGTCGGCGCCCATTTTCGGGCCCCAGAATGCCAGTTTGCCGGCGACGGTTTTGTTGATGTGGTCGACGGTCGGCTGCGAAGCCAGCACCTTGGCGTCGGGGAACGCCTGGGTCAGGGTGTCGAGACCGAAGTAGTAATCCGGGTCACCATGGCTGATGTAAATGGCGGTCAGGTGCTTGCCGCTGGTGCGGATTTTTTCCACGACTTGTTCAGCCTGGGATTTGCCGAATTGTGCATCGACCAGGATCGCGTCTTTCTCGCCGCTGACCAGCACCGAGGTCACCGGGAAAATCGCGTTTGTCCCTGGGTTATAGACGTCGAGGGTCAAGTTGGCAGCCGCTGCATGCGCGGCAAAACCCAGGGAAGCGCTGGCGAGTAGAACGCGTTTGAGTGTGGTGAAGCCGATCATCTGTTGCTCCGGTGTCCGAATGCCGTGCTTGGCGATGGGACAGAGCTTAGTTGCCTGACTCAGTACAAAAAATGCGATGCTTGAACATAGTTTGTTTCTGAAAGCGGGCAAATCATGGATCGTCTCCAAGCAATGCGGGTGTTTGTCACCGTCGTGGATCTGGGCAGCCAGTCGGCAGCGGCCGATCATCTGGACCTTTCGCGGCCGGTGGTTTCGCGCTACTTGGCGGAGCTGGAAGACTGGGTCGGCGCGCGTCTGATGCACCGCACCACGCGCAAGTTGAGCCTGACCGCCGCCGGCAATGAGATCCTGCCGCGCTGCCGGCAGATGCTCGAACTGTCGACGGACATGCAGGCGGCCGTCAGCGAGCCCCACGACGCCCCGCGCGGGCTGCTGCGGATCAGCGTCAGCACTTCGTTCGGCCAGGCCCAACTGGCGGATGCGATGGCCGCTTACGTCAAACGCTACCCCGGAGTCAGCATTGACCTGCAAATGCTCGATCGCACGGTGAATCTGGTGGATGAGCGCATCGATCTGGCGATTCGTACCAGTAACGATCTGGACCCCAACCTGATCGCCCGACGTCTGACCGTTTGTCGCTCGGTGGTGTGTGCCGCGCCGGCTTATCTGCAGGAGCAAGCCGCACCGTTGCGGGTCGAGGAGTTGAGTCGACACAACTGCCTGACGCACTCGTATTTCGGCAAGAGCCTGTGGCATTTCGAGGAGGATGGCGAACCGGTTTCGGTGCCGGTACAGGGCAATATCAGCGCCAACGAGGCCAGCACATTGTTGCGCGCGACGCTGGCCGGCGCCGGGGTGGCGATGCTGCCGACCTATCAGGCCGGGGTGCATATTCACAGCGGTGAACTGGTCCGACTGCTGCCCCATGCCGAACCTCGGCAGATGAGCATCTACGCGGTGTACGCCTCGCGCAAACACATGCCGGCGGCACTGCGCAGCATGCTGGATTTTCTGGTGCTCAGATTTCCCGAAAAACCCGAATGGGATGAAGCAGCGTCAAGCGTCAAGCCATGAGCTGCAAGCTAGCTGCACCGCAATTCATCTTGACGCTTGCAGCTCCAAGCTTGCAGCTGCCCCTACCTGACCTATGCTGAAAGTAATACCGCAGGGTATGTCGTTCAGAGGTCTATGCCATGAACATCAAAACAAGAAGGTACTTCGCGATTTTCATCACCTGCGCCGCCACGCTGGCGCTGTACGGCACCGCTGCCTGGCGGGTTGAACAGCTGCGACAGCTGCCGCGCGAGTATGCGAGCTGCAACTTCGAGCGCTGTATTCCGCACAATGCCACGCTGAACGCGTTGCGCTGATTTATACGGGCTGGAATGCGACCCTGTGGGAGCGAGCTTGCTCGCGAATGCATTGTGTCAATCACCATTAATGGTGGCTGATACACCGCATTCGCGAGCAAGCTCGCTCCCACAGTTTTTGGCGGCGGTTATGAGATCACTGCTCGGCCTTGAGGCTGTCGCGGAATGCTTTTGGTGAAATTCCCACCCGGCGCCGGAACAGGCGCGTGAAGTTGGTCGGATCGGAAAACCCCAACAACTCCGACATCTCGTAAATCGTCATGCTGGTGTAGGTCAGCAAGCGCTTGGCCTCCAGCAACTGACGTTCATGCATGATCTGCAACGCCGGTTGTCCCGCCAGTTCACGGCAGGTGCCGTTGAGGTGTGACACAGAAATCCCTAATCGATGAGCAAGATCCTCAACCTTCACATGCTGGCGATAAGTCTCCTCGACCAACTGAATGAAGCCATTGAGGTATTCGCGCTGCCGTTGCGGGCGCTGGCTGGCTTTGTGCCGCACGATCGCCTGCCGGCTGACCCAGACCATGATTACGCTGACCAGCGAATGCATGAGCATTTCCCGCGCCGGTTGATGACCGTTGTATTCGGCCTGCAGCGCCGAGAACAGACTGTTGAGGTAATCGCCGTCGTGGCCGGCCGGATAGTGTTCTGCGCTGGCCAGCGCGTGCACCGAATCACCCAGCTGTGCCTGCAAGTGATTGATCAGCGGTGTGGCAAGGGTAACGATGAACCCTTCGACGTCTTCGGAAAAACGAAAGCCGTGCACCGATAACGGTGGCAGCACTTGAATCGCCGGGGTCTGGAGTTGCGTGCGTTGCCCTTCGATCTCAAGCTCTGCCTGACCTTTGAAGACGAAGAGTAATTGGCACAAATCAGCATGGCGGTGGGGTTTGATTTCCCACTCATGTTCGCGACTGCGGGAGGAAATGGTTTCACAGTGCAGCAAGTCAGGGGTCGGCCAGTCCAGGCTTTCACCGTAGAGCTTGAACACTGGAATCGAAGGCAGCTCAGGCTTGTTCATCACTTCAATCCAGGCCTCGGGGTTGTGGGCGATAATCGCACCGATTGGCAGAATGTACAGGTATCGGCTCAGTTTTCACCTTCAATTGACAGACCCGCAAGGGAAAAATGCAAGCACTCGATCCATAAAAATCATTCACCGGTCTTGGCCGCGTGAAGCTTGCGAGTCATAAAAACAATGAAAACGCTGAAAACCCAAGTCGCCATTATCGGCGCCGGTCCGTCCGGTTTGCTGCTCGGCCAGTTGTTGCACAACGCCGGCATCGACACCCTCATCCTCGAACGTCAGACACCCGATTATGTCCTCGGCCGCATCCGCGCCGGTGTGCTTGAACAAGGCATGGTAGAGCTGTTGCGTCAGGCTGGCGTGAGTCAGCGCATGGACGCCGAAGGACTGGTGCATGGCGGTTTCGATCTGGCGCTGGACGGGCGTCAGGTGCACATCGATCTGCACGCGCTGACCGGCGGCAAGACTGTGATGATCTACGGCCAGACCGAAGTGACTCGCGACCTGATGGCCGCTCGTCGGGAGGCTGGCGCGCCGACCATTTACCAGGCGAAGGATGTCGTTCCTCATGGCATGAAAAGCGACGAAGCTTTTGTCACCTTCGAAAAGGACGGCGAAATCTTTCGCGTCGATTGCGATTACATCGCCGGTTGCGACGGTTTCCACGGGGTCGCTCGCCAGTCGATTCCGGCCGATTGTCTGAAAGTCTTCGAGCGGGTTTATCCGTTTGGCTGGCTGGGCATTCTCGCCGACACGCCGCCGGTGCATGACGAATTGGTCTACGCCCGCCATGAACGCGGCTTTGCCTTGTGCAGCATGCGCTCGGCCACCCGCACCCGCTATTACCTGCAAGTGCCGGCGGACGAAAACGTCGATGACTGGAGCGATCAGCGCTTCTGGGATGAATTGAAAAATCGTCTGCCGGTTGAGCTTGCCGAGAAGCTGGTCACTGGCCCGTCGATTGAAAAGAGCATCGCACCGCTGCGCAGCTTCGTCGTCGAGCCAATGCAGTACGGGCGCATGTTTCTGGTCGGCGACGCTGCGCATATCGTCCCGCCCACCGGCGCCAAGGGCTTGAACCTGGCCGCCAGCGACGTCAGCACGTTGTTCAATATTCTGCTGAAGGTTTACCGCGACGGGCGCACCGATCTGCTGGAGAAGTACTCGGAAATCTGCCTGCGCCGCGTCTGGAAAGCCGAGCGCTTTTCCTGGTGGATGACCTCGATGCTGCACCGCTTCGATGATCACGACGCTTTCAGCCAGCGCATCAGTGCCTCGGAACTCGACTACTTTGTCAGTTCAGAAGCAGGGCGAAAAACCATTGCAGAAAATTACGTCGGACTTCCGTACGAGGCTATCGAATAGCCTCCTATCGACTTACACTGGCAAGCATCAACCCGCGCGCAATAGCCGCGCGGGTCCATCACTGCCCGCAGGCTCGCCCGTGACCAATCTCAATCACCCCGAAACGCCCAAACCGGCCATTCGCAGCGTGCTGGTCGCGCTGATGATGGCGATATTTCTCGGCGCGCTCGACCAGACCATCGTCGCCGTGTCGATGCCGGCCATCTCTGCGCAGTTCAAGGATGTCAGCCTGCTGGCCTGGGTGATTTCCGGCTACATGGTGGCGATGACCGTCGCGGTGCCGATCTACGGCAAGCTCGGTGACTTGTACGGGCGGCGCAAACTGATGCTGTTCGGCATGGGCCTGTTCACCCTCGCCTCGCTGTTCTGCGGCATGGCGCAGAGCATGGAGCAACTGGTGCTGGCGCGAATCCTTCAGGGCATCGGCGCCGGCGGGATGATCTCGGTAAGCCAGGCGATCATCGGCGATATCGTGCCGCCGCGTGAACGCGGGCGTTATCAGGGTTACTTCAGCAGCATGTACGCGGTGGCCAGTGTCGCCGGTCCCGTTTTGGGCGGATACATGACCGAATACCTGTCGTGGCGCTGGGTGTTTCTGATCAACCTGCCGCTGGGCCTCGGTGCTTATTGGGTGGCGCGGCGCAACTTGCGCGGGCTGCCGATTCCGCAACGTAAACCGATCATCGATTACCTCGGCACCGTGTTGATGATCATCGGGCTGACCGCTCTGCTGTTGGGCATCACCCAGGTCGGTCAGGGCCATGCGTGGCGCAGCGCTGAAGTACTCGGGTTGTTTGCTTGTGCGGTGGTGGTGTTGGCGCTGTTTGTCTGGCACGAACGCCGGGCGCGGGAACCATTGCTGCCGATGCACCTGTTCGCCAATCGCAACGCACTGCTGTGCTGGTGCACGATTTTCTTCACCAGTTTCCAGGCGATTTCGCTGATCGTGCTGATGCCACTGCGTTTTCAGAGTGTCACCGGTGCCGGTGCCGACAGCGCGGCGCTGCATTTGCTGCCGTTGGCGATGGGCTTGCCCATTGGTGCGTATTTCGCTGGCCGTCGCACCTCGATCACCGGGCGTTACAAGCCGCAGATCCTGACCGGCGCAATCCTGATGCCGATTTCGATTTTCGGCATGGCCTTCAGTCCCCCCGAGGCGACGCTGCTCAGTGGTTTGTTCATGCTGCTCAGTGGGATTGCCGGTGGCATGCAGTTCCCGACTTCGCTGGTCGGCACACAGAATTCGGTAGAGCAACGCGACATCGGCGTGGCCACCAGCACCACCAACCTGTTTCGCTCTCTCGGCGGCGCGGTGGGCGTGGCGTTGATGTCGGCGCTGTTGCTGGCGTTGTTGCAGGATTCCAGTTTCGCCCATCTGGCGAGCAGCTCGCTGATGAGCGAAGGGCATTCGGGTAACGTCTTGTTGGATGGTTTGAACGCCGCGCCGGGGGATGCGCAGAACGCCTTGCGTGCGGAGTTGCTGGTGACGTTCCGGCATTTGTTGTGGGTGAGTGCGGCGGTGTCGTTGCTGGGATTGGCGGCGGCAATCGCCATGCCTAACAACCTGCTGCGTGGCCGCGAACACGGCGCAAAATAACTGTATTAACAGGGATCCCTGTGGGAGCGAGCTTGCTCGCGAAGGCGTCGTGTCAGACGAAATATTGCTAATGACACACCGCATTCGCGAGCAAGCTCGCTCCCACAGGGGTAAGTATTTCACTCAGGGGCTGTAGTAACCCACCGCGACAAGGAAATGCCCGGCCTTTTTCAGGTAGGCATGTTTATCCTCGACCTTGCCGGTCACCGGGTTTTTCCAGCGGTATTCATATTCGCCCTCATCCTGCTTGCCGATCAGCGCCAGAATAGGCTCGCCCACCGGTTTGCCTTCCGGGTCCTTGACCTTGCCGAAGTCGGTATTGATCAAGCGCAGATTGGTACCGTGGGCAACGTAGCGCTGGGTGTTCAGATCGACCACGAACACATACAGGTCATCCTGCAAGTAGCCGCCCTTGAGCGAATTGATCGCCGTCAGCGTGCCCTTCTCGTCTTTGCCCAAATCAGTCGCGGCTTTATCCAGCAGAGCCTTGGCCTGCTCCGCTGACGCTCGCGGCAAGTAGTAACCCACTGCCAGAATCCGCTGGCCGATGCGTTGATAGAACACATGTTTGCGCTCGACCTTGCCATCGGCCCAGTTCTGCCAACGGTATTCGGCCTGCTGGATGCCATTGCCTTCCGGCACTTTCAACGCGTCCTTGAAGGTTTTCTGCAGATCCGGGCCGAGCACTTCACTGACATCACGACCGATCAACGCCGATGAAGGCCCGCCGCTGGCGAGCATCACCCCTTTGGTGTCGACGACGAACACGTAGCGGTCCTTGTCGACAAACTCGCCCTGACGGCTGAATGCGGCGAACGCCTTATCGCCGTTGTCGTGGTAATAGGCCAGGGCCTTTTCCAGCAAGGCGATAGCGGCCTGACTGTCATCCTTGGCGGTGGCAGCGCTGGCCTGGCCGAAGCCGGCCAGCAACATCAAACAGAGACAGGCGATTTTCTGCACAAACCCCATGACGCATCCCTCGTTCTTTTTGGTGTTTCAAGAGCGTAGACGGCTTGGGGTGATGTACGAGTATTCAGAATGATGCAGGGGATTGCAGAGTCCCCTGCACCGATCAACAAAGCTTATGGGCGGGAATTGATTTGCTGCTGCAAATTCTGGATCTGCGCCTGAAGGGTGTTGATGTTGCGGGTCATCTGCCCACGGAAGGCGTCGAACTCGGCGGTATTGCCGCCGCCCTGCGGCGCTGCCGGGCGATTGTCCTGTTCGCTTTTGAGGACGACGATTTCCTGTTCGAGGCGATCGATCGCCGCACTCGGGTTGCCCTGCTTCTTCAATGCAGCGATATCGGCGCCAAGGCTTTTGAACTGCGCATCGAAAGCTTTCAACTGCGCGTCGACCTTGCTGGTATCAGCTGGCGTGCTCTTCACGGTCGCCAGTTCCGCGCTCAAGGCTTTGACCTGTGCTTGCAACTGGGTGTTGGCGTTCTGCTGTTCGGTGGTCTGCGCGGTCATCTGTGCCAGGCGCTTGTCCAGATCACTGGCCTGCCCCGCTACGCCTTGCTGCTGTTTGCTCTGATCGAGCAGCTTGCCTTCGAGCTGTTTGATCTGCAGTTTCAAGGCTTCGCTGTCACTGGTGACGTTGGACTGACTGGCGACAACCTTGCCGGAAATGTCCTGCAAGCGCCCGGCGGCTTCTTCACTGATCCGCGCGAAGCTTTCCTGTGTTGCAACCAATTGCTGTTCCATCAGCGAGATCTGCTGAAAGCTCCACCAGGCCAGGCCAATGAAGGCGAAAAACAGTGCGCCGACCAAGGCCCACAACGGCCCGGTGCTGGCCGCCTTGACCTTGACCACAGGCGGTGTGCGCGAGTGCACGGAGGTGCGGGCGGTGGTCGGAATGTCATCGTCGTCGAAGGTGTCGGCACGCAGGCTCGGGACATCATCGAAATCGTCGTGGGCATCATTACGCATGGACATTGAGGCAACCTTTGGAAAACGCGGTGATGGCTAAATGCTGCGAAGTATAACCGCCGCAGCCGCAGGGATTGACCCCCAAGCGGCTACACGGTTCATTGCCGCCCGGCCGAATCGTTTCAACGGATGTCCTGAGCTTTCCACCACGCGCAGAACTCATCCAGCGCCGACCACAGGCTGACTTTCGGATCGTAGTCGAGATAATGCCGGGCGCGGCTGATGTCGAGGGTGAAATTTTTTTTCATCACCTGCATGCCCAAGCGCGACAGGGTTGGCTCCGGGCGCCCGGGCCAGAGCTTGCACGCCCCCTCGTTGAGCGCCGCGACGCTGTAGGCCAGTCCATACGAACGATATTTGGTGACTTGCGGCACTTCCATTTTGCGCATCACGTAATTGACCACATCCCACAGCGGCACCGGCGCGCCATTGCTGATGTTGTAGGCCTTGCCCAGTGCGGAACCGGCGGCCAGCAAACTGCTGAGCATCGCCTCGTTGAGGTTCTGCACGCTGGTGAAATCGACTTTGTTCAGGCCGTTGCCGATGATCGCCAGCCGGCCCTTGCGCTGCATGTTGAGCAGACGCGGGAAGATGCTCATGTCGCCGGCGCCGGTGACGAAACGCGGACGCAGGGCGATGGTTTCGAGGCCGAACTCCTGCGCACCGAAGACCTTTTGCTCGGCCAGGTACTTGGTCGCGGCGTAGTGATGCTTGAAGCGCTTGGGCACTTGCTCTTCGGTCAGATTGAAATGATCGCGGCCATCGAAATATATCGACGGCGACGACAGATGCACCAAGCGCCGGACGCGCTGCTTGAGACAGGCTTCGACAACGTTTTCGGTGACCTGCACGTTACCCTGATGAAAGTCCTGATAGCGGCCCCACAGTCCGACGGCGCCCGCGCAATGCACCACCGCTTCAACGTCGCAGCACAGCTCGCGGACCAGATCGGCATCGGTCAGATCGCCGGGGACAAACTCGGCACCACGGCGCACCAGATGTTCGACGCTCTCGGCCCGGCGACCGTTGACCCGCACGTCCAGGCCCTGCTCCAGGGCGAAACGCGCAAAGCGCCCGCCAATGAAGCCGCTTGCGCCGGTGACCAGAATTTTCATGCAAAACTCCACAGAAAAGCAGCTGCGAGCGTCAAGCCTCTAGCTGCAAATTTAAACGGTGCGCAGCGCTTGACTTGCCGCTTGCAGCTTGACGCTTATGGCTGTTTTAAAGGCACTAGCCATTGCGCCGATGAACGCACCAATTGCTCGGTCAGCAAGCCTAGAAGCTGACCGCCATTGCGCCAATGATGCCAGTACAACGGCACGTCGATCGGTTTATCTGGCAACAGTTCGCGCAACACCCCGCGCTGCAATTGATCGCGCACTTGCAGTTCCGGCACCAGGCCCCAGCCGAGTCCGGCCTCGGTCAGGCGGATAAAACCTTCCGAGGACGGGCACAAATGGTGCTCGAAACCGCCATCGACGCCCAGCGAGGCGAGATAGCGGTGCTGTAGAAAGTCGTCCGGGCCGAACACCAGTGCCGGTGTACGCGGCAATTGTTCAGCGCGCACACCATCGGGGAAATGCCGCTCGATGAATGCCGGGCTGGCCAGGGCGCGATAACGCATCGCCCCGAGCAACACGCTGCGCGCGCCCGCAACCGGTCGCTCGCTGGCGCAAAGGCACGCGGCCACTTCCCCGGCGCGCATGCGTTTGAGGCCGACGGTCTGGTCTTCCACAACCAGGTCGAGCAACAGATGTTGTTCGGCGCAGAAATCACCCACCGCTTCTGCCCACCATGTGGCGAGGCTGTCGGCATTGAGGGCGATGCGCAGACGTTCCGGCAGGCCCTCTTCGTCCAGCGCCGGCACCAGGGTTTGCAGGTCACGCTCCAGCAAACGCACCTGCTGCACATGGTTGAGCAGGCGCCGGCCAATCTCGGTCGGCGACGGTGGCGTACCGCGAATCAGCACCGGCTGACCGACCCGTGCTTCGAGCAGCTTGATTCGCTGCGAGATCGCCGATTGCGACAAGCCCAGCACCTGCGCAGCCCGTTCAAATCCGGCCTGCTCGACCACGGCGGCCAGAGCGGAAAGCAATTTGTAGTCGAACATCAGTTTTCCTAATGAGCGATCAGCACTATTGGTTTTTCTTATACAGGTTTCGACCGGAGAATAGCCAGCAAGCACTCTTTCTCAAGGAACACTGCAATGGCTGGCGAAACTTCACTCTTGACTTTGTTGCGCAGCATGAGCCCGCAGCTCAATGCCGGTGAGTACGTGTTCTGCACCTTGCGCGACGGGCGGTTGCCCGATGGATTAGAGGTGGTCGGCAGCTTCCGCGAACAGGAAGGTCTGACCGTGATTGTCGAACGTTCCCGCGCCGAACAGGCCGGTTTCAGCTTCGATTACGTCGCCGCGTGGATCACCTTGAATGTGCATTCGGCGCTGGAAGCCGTCGGCCTCACCGCCGCATTCGCTACGGCACTGGGCAAGTCCGGGATCAGTTGCAACGTGATCGCTGGTTATTACCACGACCATTTGTTTGTCGGCCAGGCCGACGCCGAACGCGCCATGCAAGTGCTGCGCGATCTCGCAGCCAACGCGGAGTAGATCTTATGTGGCAAAGTTATGTGAACGGCCTGTTGGTGGCGTTCGGGCTGATCATGGCGATCGGCACGCAGAACGCGTTTGTATTGGCGCAGAGCTTGCGCCGCGAACACCATTTGCCAGTGGCGGCGTTGTGTGTGGTTTGCGATGCACTGCTGGTCGCCGCCGGTGTTTTCGGACTGGCGACGGTTCTGGCGCAGAACCCGACGCTGTTGGCGATCGCCCGCTGGGGCGGCGCGACATTTTTGATCTGGTACGGCAGCCAGGCGTTGCGTCGGGCCTGTTCGAAACAGAGCCTGGAGCAGGGTGAGAACCAGACCGTGCGTTCCCTGCGAGCAGTGATGCTCAGTGCATTGGCAGTCACGTTGCTCAACCCGCACGTTTACCTGGATACGGTGTTGCTGATCGGTTCGCTCGGCGCGCAGCAATCGGTGCCGGGGGCCTATGTGGTCGGTGCTGCGAGTGCTTCGCTGTTGTGGTTTTTCACGCTGGCGCTGGGCGCTGCTTGGTTGGCGCCATATCTGGCACGTCCGAGTACCTGGCGGATCCTTGACCTGGTAGTGGCGTTGATGATGTTCACGGTTGCAGGGCAGTTGATAATCGCGAGCTGATTTATTCCAAACAGCTCTGGAACCTCTATCCCACACAGTTGTTGCGTGGTTATGGCGCAACCCCGGTGCTATGATCGAAACCCTGCGCCGCAAAGAGTAAAAACTCGCCGGTGCATTTCTGGCCGCCCGTGATCGGCCTTGCGCTCACCGCAACAGACCTGATTAGGAGAATCATCATGGCTTTCGAATTGCCGCCGCTGCCTTACGCACACGATGCCCTGCAGCCGCACATTTCCAAGGAAACCCTGGAATACCACCACGACAAGCACCACAACACCTATGTCGTGAACCTGAACAACCTGGTGCCAGGCACCGAGTTCGAAGGCAAGACCCTGGAAGAAATCGTCAAGACCTCCTCGGGCGGTATCTTCAACAACGCCGCTCAGGTCTGGAACCACACTTTCTACTGGAACTGCCTGGCGCCAAACGCCGGCGGTCAACCAACTGGCGCGCTGGCTGAAGCCATCAACGCTGCGTTCGGTTCGTTCGACAAGTTCAAGGAAGAGTTCAGCAAAACCTCGATCGGCACCTTCGGTTCCGGCTGGGGCTGGCTGGTGAAAAAGGCTGACGGTTCCCTGGCTCTGGCCAGCACCATCGGCGCCGGCAACCCGCTGACCAGCGGCGACACCCCGCTGCTGACCTGCGACGTCTGGGAACACGCTTACTACATCGACTACCGCAACGTTCGTCCGAAGTATGTCGAAGCGTTCTGGAACCTGGTCAACTGGAAGTTCGTTGCTGAGCAGTTCGAAGGCAAAACCTTCACCGCTTAAGCTGCGCGCCAGTCAAAAAACCCGGCTTTTGCCGGGTTTTTTTTATGCCCGGATAAACCCCGTACGATGATCGTTCCCACGCTCCGCGTGGGCATGCAGCCCGTGACGCTCCGCGTCACTGGACGCAGAGCGTCCCTAGAGGCATTCCCACGCTGAGCGTGGGAACGATCAATAGCGTTTCTCTCACGATGAAAGCTGTCTGCCGCCCCTTGCTGCCGTGCCACAGCGGGCTAACATCAAAAAGAGGAAAAAATGCGGCGTACGGCTCAAGTTGAGGGGCGGAACTACCGACATAGTACAAATTAGGGCTAATACTCCAGACAGCAGCATTTCGGCCAAGGCCACGGGCAAATCGTCCCCGGTCTGATTGTCCCTTTGACTGCCAACTCGGGATTGCCAATACTCATGGCAACTTGACGCTACCCGCACGGAACAAGGAATAACCCTTTGAAGCTGGAACTCAAGAACAGCTTGTCGGTGAAGTTGCTCCGGGTCGTGCTCCTGTCGGCATTGATCGTCGGCGTAGTCTTGAGCTGCGCGCAGATTGTTTTCGATGCCTACAAAACCCGTCAGGCCGTTGCTGGCGACGCCGAACGCATCCTCGATATGTTCCGTGATCCCTCGACTCAGGCCGTTTACAGCCTCGATCGGGAGATGGGCATGCAGGTGATCGAAGGCCTGTTCCAGGACGATGCCGTGCGTCAGGCCTCCATCGGCCATCCCAACGAAGCCATGCTCGCGCAGAAATCCCGCGAGTTGCAGCATTCCAACAGTCGCTGGCTGACTGACCTGATCCTCGGCCAGGAACGTACCTTCACCACCCAACTGGTGGGGCGTGGCCCGTACAGCGAGTATTACGGCGACCTGAGCATCACCCTCGACACCGCCACCTATGGCGAGGGTTTTATCGTCAGTTCGGTGATCATTTTCATTTCCGGCGTGTTGCGCGCACTGGCCATGGGTCTGGTGCTGTATCTGGTTTATCACTGGCTACTGACCAAACCGCTGTCACGGATCATCGAGCACCTCACCGAGATCAACCCCGATCGCCCCAGCGAGCACAAGATTCCGCAGCTCAAGGGCCACGAGAAAAACGAACTGGGGATCTGGATCAACACCGCCAACCAGTTGCTCGAATCGATTGAACGCAACACCCATCTGCGCCACGAAGCGGAAAACAGCCTGCTGCGCATGGCCCAGTACGATTTCCTCACTGGCCTGCCGAATCGCCAGCAACTGCAACAGCAACTGGACAAGATTCTGGTCGACGCCGGCAAGCTGCAACGCCGGGTCGCGGTGTTGTGCGTGGGGCTGGATGATTTCAAAGGCATCAACGAACAATTCAGCTACCAGACCGGTGACCAGTTGCTGCTGGCCCTGGCCGATCGCCTGCGTGCCCACAGCGGCCGCCTCGGCGCCCTCGCCCGTTTGGGTGGCGACCAGTTTGCGCTGGTGCAGGCCGACATCGAACAGCCTTACGAAGCAGCGGAACTGGCGCAAAGCATTCTCGATGATCTTGAAGCGGCGTTTGCCCTCGACCATCAGGAAATCCGCCTGCGCGCGACCATCGGCATCACCCTGTTCCCGGAGGACGGCGACAGCACCGAGAAGCTGTTGCAGAAAGCCGAGCAGACCATGACCCTGGCCAAGACCCGCTCGCGCAACCGTTATCAGTTCTATATCGCCAGCGTCGACAGCGAAATGCGCCGCCGTCGCGAACTGGAAAAAGACCTGCGTGATGCCCTTTTGCGCGATCAGTTCTACCTCGTCTACCAGCCGCAGATCAGCTATCGGGATCACCGCGTGGTTGGCGTCGAGGCGTTGATTCGCTGGCAGCATCCGGAACACGGTCTGGTGCCGCCGGACTTGTTCATCCCGTTGGCCGAGCAGAACGGCACCATCATCGCCATTGGCGAATGGGTGCTCGATCAGGCCTGCAAGCAATTGCGCGAATGGCACGATCAGGGTTTCGCCGATCTGCGCATGGCAGTCAACTTGTCCACCGTGCAGTTGCACCACGCCGAGTTGCCGCGAGTGGTGAATAACCTGCTGCAAATGTACCGCCTGCCACCGCGCAGCCTGGAACTGGAAGTCACCGAAACCGGCCTGATGGAAGACATCAGCACCGCCGCCCAACATTTGCTCAGCCTGCGTCGCTCCGGCGCACTGATCGCCATCGATGACTTCGGCACCGGCTATTCATCCCTGAGCTATCTGAAAAGCCTGCCGCTGGACAAGATCAAGATCGACAAGAGCTTTGTGCAGGATCTGCTCGATGACGACGACGACGCGACCATCGTTCGCGCGATCATTCAACTGGGCAAGAGCCTCGGCATGCAGGTGATCGCCGAGGGCGTGGAAACCGCCGAACAGGAAAGCTACATCATCTCCGAAGGCTGCCACGAGGGTCAGGGCTATCACTACAGCAAACCGCTGCCGGCGCGCGAGCTGAGCGTCTATCTCAAACAAGCACAACGCAGTAACGCCGCGATCCTTTGATCGGTGCCACCTCAGCGTCGTAAATAAGAAATATTTCCAGCCACAACCCTTTACACATAATGCGAAAGATTTGCATTATGTCGCAGTTTTGCGCACCCCCAGCGCGAGTCCACTCAACTATCGAAGCAGGATGTTCGCCATGATTCGTATGCCTCTGGCTACCGCCAGTCTGCTGGCCATCGCTATTTCCCTCGCCGGTTGCGGCGAAGGCAAAGACAAGGCTGCCGCTCCGGCCGCGCCGACGCCAGCCGCCAGCACCACCGCTCCAGCGGCTGCCCCTGCCGCTGCCGGTAAAGTCGACGAAGCCGCCGCCAAGGCTGTGGTCGCGCACTACGCCGACATGGTCTTCGCCGTTTACAGCGATGCCGAATCCACCGCGAAAACCCTGCAGACCGCCGTCGACGCCTTCCTCGCCAAGCCGAACGCCGACACCCTGAAAGCCGCCAAGGCTGCCTGGGTCGCCGCGCGCGTTCCGTACCTGCAGAGCGAAGTGTTCCGCTTCGGCAACACCATCATCGACGATTGGGAAGGTCAGGTTAACGCCTGGCCTCTGGACGAGGGTCTGATCGACTACGTCGACAAATCCTACGAGCACGCATTGGGTAACCCGGGCGCAACCGCCAACATCATCGCCAACACCGAAGTTCAGGTCGGCGAAGACAAAGTCGACGTCAAAGACATCACCCCGGAAAAACTCGCCAGCCTCAACGAGCTGGGCGGTTCCGAAGCCAACGTCGCCACTGGCTACCACGCCATCGAATTCCTGCTGTGGGGCCAGGATCTGAACGGCACCGGCCCTGGCGCTGGCAATCGTCCGGCTTCCGACTACCTGGAGGGCGCCGGCGCCACTGGCGGTCACAACGATCGTCGTCGTGCCTACCTGAAGTCCGTGACCCAACTGCTGGTCAGCGACCTGGAAGAAATGGTCGGCAACTGGAAGCCGAATGTGGCTGACAACTACCGCGCCACCCTGGAAGCCGAGCCGGGCGAAACCGGTCTGCGCAAAATGCTCTTCGGCATGGGCAGCCTGTCGCTGGGCGAACTGGCGGGCGAGCGCATGAAGGTTTCCCTGGAAGCCAACTCTCCTGAAGACGAGCAGGACTGCTTCAGCGACAACACCCACAACTCGCACTTCTACGATGCCAAAGGCATTCGTAACGTTTACCTGGGCGAGTACACCCGTGTTGACGGCACCAAGATGAGCGGCGCCAGCCTGTCGTCGCTGGTGGCCAAGGCTGACCCGACTGCCGACACCGCACTGAAAGCCGATCTGGCCGCTACCGAAGCCAAGATCCAGGTCATGGTCGATCACGCCAACAAGGGTGAGCACTACGACCAGTTGATCGCCGCCGGCAACACCGCTGGCAACCAGATCGTTCGCGATGCGATCGCCTCGCTGGTCAAGCAGACCGGTTCGATCGAAGCCGCTGCCGGCAAGCTGGGCATCAGCGACCTGAACCCGGACAACGCTGATCACGAGTTCTGATCAACTGCGTCTGAGTCAAAAAAAGGCGACCTTCGGGTCGCCTTTTTCATGTCTGCCCTACACAAAACCCTGCTCCATGGTGTGTTCGATATCAGGTACACCACCCATCCCTGTGGGAGCGAGCCTGCCCGCGAAGGCTATATCGGCCGCCACATTTTCAGCGCGGCGGACACCGCTTTCGCGAGCAGGCTCGCTCCCACAGGGTTTACATGGACTTCAAGGCTTGCGCTGTATCAAGCAAACGATAATTCCTCTTATTCAAACCCCCTCGCCCTGTTAGACTTTGCGCCTTTGTTTTCGCCCGTCCGCAGGATGTCTGATGCCCTCGCTGCCTCTTCGCTTGTCCGCACTGTTGCTGGCCCTGGGCCTGAGTGCCTGCGATGACGCCCCGCGTTTCACCAATGCCGAGCCCGGTGAAGCACGCTCGGGCGGTGCAGCGACCGTGCGCAAGACCGATCAGAATGCGTTTTCCCTGCCTTCGGCGAATCTGCCGCCATCGCGACGGGTGGATTTCAGCGTCGGCAACAGCTTCTTTCGCAGCCCGTGGGTGATCGCGCCGTCGACCACCACCGCGCGCGATGGCCTCGGCCCGTTGTTCAACACCAACGCCTGCCAGAACTGCCACATCAAGGACGGTCGCGGTCACCCGCCAACCCCGGATGCGGCCAACGCGGTGTCGATGCTGGTCAGGCTGTCGATTCCCGATGCGCCGCAGTTCGCCAAGCTCATTGAGCAGGTTGGCGTAGTTCCGGAGCCGGTCTATGGCGGCCAGTTCCAGGACATGGCCGTGCCCGGCGTCGCCCCGGAAGGCAAGGTGCGCGTCGACTACACGCCAGTGCCCGTACGCTTCAAGGACGGCACCGAAGTCGAACTACGCAAACCGGTGCTGCAAATCACTCAACTGGGCTACGGCCCGATGCACCCGGACACGCGGTTTTCCGCGCGGGTCGCGCCGCCGATGATCGGCCTCGGCCTGCTCGAAGCGATCCCCGAGGAAGCCATCCTCGCCAACGCCACCGCGCAAGCCAAAGCGAACAACGGCATCAATGGCCGCCCCAATCAGGTCTGGGATGACGCCCTGCAGAAAACCGTCATGGGCCGATTTGGCTGGAAAGCCGGGCAACCGAACCTCAATCAACAGAACGTTCACGCGTTTTCCGGTGACATGGGCCTTACGACCAGCCTGCGCCCCTTCGATGACTGCACCGACGCGCAAACCGCCTGCAAACAGGCACCGAACGGTAATGGCCCGGACGGCGAGCCGGAAGTCAGCGATAACATCCTGCGTCTGGTGCTGTTTTACAGCCGCAACCTCGCCGTGCCTGCACGTCGTGGTATCAACGATGCCGAAGTGCTGGCCGGCAAGAACCTGTTTTTCCAGGCCGGCTGCGATTCCTGCCACACCCCGAAATACACCACCGCCGCCAATGCGGCCGAACCTGAACTGGCCAATCAGGTGATTCGCCCGTACAGCGATTTGCTGCTGCACGACATGGGCGACGGTCTGGCCGACACCCGTACGGAATTCCAGGCCTCTGGCCGCGACTGGCGCACCCCGCCGTTGTGGGGGATTGGCCTGACGCAAGCGGTCAGTGGCCACACGCAATTTTTGCATGACGGTCGCGCGCGCAATCTGCTCGAGGCCGTGCTCTGGCATGGCGGCGAAGCTAAAGCCGCGCAGCAACAGGTTTTGTCTTTCAATGCCGAGCAGCGTGCCGCGCTGCTGGCGTTTTTGAACTCACTTTAAACACTGATAAAGAATCGGGAGCCCGACATGTTCCGTCCCAAGCTACTGTTCACCAGCCTTGCCGCGCTCGCCCTCGGCGCCTGCTCGCCGCAGGATCCGCAAGCGGTCACCTCGGCGGCCATCGCCAAATCGGTGATCCTGCCGACCTACACTCGTTGGGTCGAAGCCGACAAGCAACTGGCGGTCAGCGCCCTCGCCTACTGCCAGGGCAAAGAAACCCTGGAGACCGCCCGTGCCGACTTCCTGCACGCGCAGAAAGCCTGGGCCGAGCTGCAACCACTGCTGATCGGTCCGTTGGCCGAGGGCAACCGTTCGTGGCAGGTTCAGTTCTGGCCGGACAAGAAGAACCTCGTCGGCCGTCAGGTCGAGCAACTGGTCGTCGCGCAGCCGCAGATCGATGCCGCCGCACTGGCCAAATCCAGCGTCGTGGTGCAAGGCCTGTCGGCTTACGAGTACATCCTCTTCGATGCCAAGCCTGACGTCGCCAATGCCGAACAGAAAGCCAAGTACTGCCCGCTGCTGATCGCCATCGGCGAGCGCCAGAAACAACTGGCCGAAGAGATTCTGCAGAACTGGAACAACACCGACGGCATGCTCGCGCAGATGACCAAGTTCCCCAACCAGCGTTACGCCGACTCCCACGAAGCGATCGCCGATCTGCTGCGTGTGCAGGTCACCGCGCTGGACACCCTGAAGAAAAAGCTCGGCACGCCAATGGGCCGCCAGAGCAAGGGCGTGCCACAGCCGTTCCAGGCCGATGCATGGCGCAGCCAGTCGTCCCTGACCGCGCTGGAAGCCAGCCTCGCCGCCGCCAAAACCGTGTGGGAAGGCGTCGACAACAAAGGCCTGCGCGGTCTGTTGCCGGCTGAGCAAAAGCCACTGGCAGACAAGATCGATGCTGCCTACGCCGCTTCGCTGAAACTGTTCGACAGCACCCAGCGCTCGCTCGGCGAAATGCTTGAAGACGACGCCGGTCGCCAGCAACTCAACGATATCTACGACAGCCTCAACGTCGTCCATCGGCTGCACGAAGGCGAACTGGCCAAGGCGCTGGGCATCCAACTGGGCTTCAACGCCAACGACGGTGACTGATGAGGGCAAGTGCCATGCTGCGACGTCAGATTCTGACTTTAGGTAGTGCACTGCTGGGAGCAGTGACGCTGGGCGGCTGGACGCTGTTCAAACGCAAGGATCAGAGCCCGCTGCTGCTGTCGGCGCGGGACGATGCCGACGGCAAGCATTACGCCGTCGGTTATCGGCTGGACGGCACGCGGGTGTTCGCCACCGAAGTTGGCCAGCGTTGCCACGACATCATCAATCATCCGACGCAGCCGATTGCGCTGTTCGTCGCGCGTCGCCCAGGCACCGAGAGTTACCTGATCGACCTGCGCGACGGTCAGTTGCTGCAGACGGTGAGCTCGCAGCCGAACCGGCACTTCTACGGTCACGCCGTGGTGCACAAGGATGGTGAATACCTGTACGCCACCGAGAACGACACCAGCGATCCCGGCCGTGGCTTGCTCGGCGTGTACAGGTTCCAAGGCGAACGGCTGGTGCACAGCGGTGAGATTTCCACCCACGGTCTCGGCCCGCATCAGGTGTCATGGATGCCCGACGGCGAGACGCTGGTGGTGGCCAACGGCGGGATTCGTACCGAAGCGGAAAGCCGCGTCGACATGAACCTCAACGCCATGGAGCCGAGCCTGGTGCTGATGCAGCGCGACGGTACGCTGCTGAGCAAGGAAACCCTCGCCCAGCAGATGAACAGCGTGCGCCATCTGGGCATCGCCAGCGACGGCACCATCGTTGCCGGCCAGCAATTCATGGGCGCGTCTCATGAGCGTTCGGAGTTGTTGGCGATCAAGCGTCCGGGGCAGCCGTTCGTGGCGTTCCCGGTGCCGGAGCATCAGTTGCAGTCGATGGGGCATTACACCGCCAGCGTCGCCGTGCACAGCGATCTGCGTCTGGTCGCGCTGACGGCGCCGCGTGGCAACCGTTTCTTTATCTGGGATCTGGACAGTGGCGAAGTGCGCCTCGATGCGCCGTTGCCGGATTGCGCCGGTGTGGGTGCGGTGAAGGACGGTTTTGTCGTGACCTCCGGGCAAGGGCGTTGCCGTTACTACGATTGCCGTCAGGATGAGCTGCTGGCCAAGCCGCTGGAATTGCCGGCGGGGCTCTGGGACAACCATCTTCATCTGATGGCCTGATCGCGGTGCTTCACTTGCCGGCGCAACCTCAAGGGTGAGCGGGATTTTATCCCCCTCACCCTTTTCATGACCTGTAATAACTGCCAGTTGGAATCCCCCCTGTACTCGGAGTAATGTGCCCGCCTGTCTCACCTGATTTATCCAAGGAACTGGAAATATGCTGCGTCGCCGCATGCTGATCATGTTGGGTGTTGTTTTGCTGATCGTCCTGGTGCTGGGCGGGTACAAAGCCTTTTCGATCTATACGATGATCCAGGGCTTTTCCAAGCCGAAACCGCCGATCAGTGTCGCCGTGGCCAACGCCACCGAGCAGCCGTGGCAGATGCGTTTGCCCACCGTCGGCTCTCTCAAGGCGCTGCAAGGTGTCGAGTTGAGCCTGGAAGTCGCCGGCACCGTCACTGAACTCAAGTTCGAGTCCGGACAGAAGGTCAAGGCCGGGCAACCGTTGCTGCAACTCGACAGCGCCGTCGAAACCGCCCTGCTGGAAACCGCCAAGGCTGACCTGGGCCTGGCGCAACTGGACTTCGGCCGTGGTGCGCAACTGGTCGACAGCCGTGCCATCTCCAAAGGCGAGTACGACCGGCTCTCGGCGGTTCTGCAAAAGAACAAAGCCACGGTCAATCAGCTCAACGCTTCGCTGGCGAAAAAACGCATTCTCGCGCCGTTCAGCGGCACCATCGGCATCCGTCAGGTCGACGTCGGCGACTACCTCGCCAGCGGCACCAAAATCGCCACGTTGCAGGATTTGAGCAGCCTCTACGCGGACTTCTACCTGCCCGAACAATCGGTGCCGAAACTGGCCATCGGCCAACCGGTGCAAATCACGGTTGGCGCCTATCCCAAGCAAAACTTCGCCGGCAAGATCAGCGCGATCAACCCGATCGTCGAAAGCACTACGCGCAACATTCTGGTTCGCGCCACGCTGGCCAACCCCGACGGCAAACTGCTGCCGGGTATGTTCGCCAACCTTGAAGTGCTGCTGCCCGATCCGCAGAAACACATCGTCGTGCCGGAAAGCGCGATCACCTACACCCTCTACGGCAACTCGATCTACGTGGTCGGGCAGAAGAAAGCCGAGGACGGCAGCCTCGAAAAGGACGATAAGGGCCAACCGGTGCTGATCGCCGAACGCCGCTTCATCGAAACCGGTGAACGCCGCGATGGCCTGGTGATGATCAACAAGGGCGTGCAGAGCGGCGAACAAGTAGTGACGGCCGGCCAGATCAAACTGGACAACGGCGCACACATTGCCATCAGCGACGACAAGACCCTCGGCGAGCAGAACAGTCCGCCCCGCGCCGACTGATCAAGGAATCCCCATGGCTTTTACCGATCCGTTCATCCGCCGCCCGGTGCTCGCCACTGTGGTCAGCCTGTTGATTGTGTTGCTCGGCTTCCAGGCCTGGAGCAAGTTGCCGCTGCGCCAATACCCGCAAATGGAAAACGCCCTGATCACGGTGACCACCGCTTATCCCGGGGCCAACGCCGAAACCATTCAGGGCTACATCACCCAGCCGATGCAGCAGAGCCTGGCCAGCGCCGAGGGCATCGACTACATGACTTCGGTCAGCCGGCAGAACTTCTCGGTGATTTCGATTTACGCGCGCATCGGCTCCAACACCGACCGTTTGTTCACCGAGCTGCTGGCCAAGGCCAACGAGGTGAAAAACAAACTGCCACAGGACGCCGAAGACCCGGTGTTGAGCAAGGAGTCCGCCGACGCTTCGGCGCTGATGTACATCAGCTTTTTCAGCAAGGATTTGAGCAACCCGCAGATCACCGATTACCTGTCCCGGGTGATCCAGCCAAAACTGGCAACCTTGCCGGGCATGGCCGAAGCGGAGATTCTCGGCAATCAGGTGTTCGCCATGCGCCTGTGGCTCGACCCGGTGAAACTCGCCGGTTTCGGCCTCAGCGCCAGCGACGTGACCAACGCCGTGCGCCAGTACAACTTCCTCTCCGCCGCCGGCGAAGTGAAAGGCGAGTACGTGGTCACCAGCATCAACGCCAACACCGAACTGAAATCCGCCGAGGCGTTCGCGGCGATTCCGCTCAAGGTCAGTGGCGACAGCCGGGTGCTGCTCAGTGATGTCGCGCGGGTGGAAATGGGCGCGGAAAACTACGACTCGATCAGCTCGTTCGGCGGCACGCCGTCGGTGTACATCGGCATCAAGGCCACACCGGGCGCCAACCCGCTGGACGTGATCAAGGAAGTGCGCAAGCTGATGCCCGAGCTGGAAGCGCAACTGCCGCCGAACCTGAAGAGCGAGATCGCCTACGACGCCACCCTGTTTATTCAGGCCTCTATCGATGAAGTGGTGAAAACCCTGTTCGAAGCAGTGCTGATCGTCATCGTCGTGGTGTTCCTGTTCCTTGGCGCGCTGCGTTCGGTGGTGATCCCGGTGGTGACCATTCCGCTGTCGATGATCGGCGTGATGTTCTTCATGCAGATGATGGGCTACTCGATGAACCTGCTGACGCTGCTGGCGATGGTGCTGGCCATCGGTCTGGTGGTCGACGATGCGATCGTCGTGGTGGAGAATATCCACAGGCACATCGAGGAAGGCAAGACGCCGTTTGATGCGGCGCTGGAAGGCGCCCGGGAAATCGCCATGCCGGTGGTGTCGATGACCATCACCCTGGCGGCGGTGTATGCGCCGATCGGTTTTCTCACCGGGCTGACCGGGGCGTTGTTCAAGGAATTTGCGCTGACTCTGGCCGGCGCGGTGGTGATTTCCGGGGTCGTTGCCCTGACCTTGTCGCCGATGATGTGCGCGTTTTTGCTGCGTCACGAGGAAAACCCCAGCGGCCTGGCACATCGTCTCGACCGTATTTTCGATGGTCTCAAGCGCCGCTATCAGAGCATGCTGCACGGCACGCTGAACACGCGGCCGGTGGTGCTGGTGTTCGCGGTGATCGTGTTGTGCCTGATCCCGGTGTTCCTCAAGTTCACCAAATCCGAGCTGGCTCCGGACGAAGATCAGGGCATCATTTTCATGATGGCCACTGCGCCGCAGCCAACCAACCTTGATTACCTGAGCACCTATACCGACGAATTCATCAAGATCTTCAAGGAATTCCCGGAGTACTACTCTTCGTTCCAGATCAACGGCTACAACGGCGTGCAGGCCGGCATCGGCGGGTTCCTGCTCAAGCCGTGGAACGAGCGCAGCCGCACGCAGATGCAAATCCTCCCGGAAGTGCAGGGCAAGCTCGAAGGCATTCCAGGCCTGCAGATTTTCGGTTTCAACCTGCCCTCCCTGCCCGGCACCGGTGAAGGCTTGCCGTTCGAGTTTGTGGTCAACACGGCCAATGACTATGAACTGCTGCTGCAAGTGGCTGACCGGATCAAGAAACGGGCGATGGAGTCGGGCAAGTTCGCCTTTGTCGATCTCGATCTGGCGTTCGACAAACCCGAGGTAGTGGTCGACATCGACCGCGCGAAAGCGGCGCAAATGGGCGTGTCAATGCAGGACCTCGGTGGCACGCTGGCGACGTTGCTGGGCGAGGCGGAAATCAACCGTTTCACCATTGAAGGGCGCAGCTACAAGGTCATTGCCCAGGTCGAGCGCCCCTATCGCGATAACCCGGACTGGCTGAACAATTACTACGTGAAGAACACTCAGGGCGAGTTATTGCCGTTGTCGACGTTGATCAAGGTCAGCGACCGTGCACGACCGCGCCAACTCAATCAGTTCCAGCAACTCAACGCGGCGAAGATCTCCGGTTTCCCGCTGGTGAGCATGGGTGAAGCCATCGATACCGTGTTGCAGATTGCCCGCGAAGAAGCGCCCGCCGGGTTCGCTTTCGACTACGGCGGCGCCTCACGCCAGTTCGTCCAGGAAGGCAGCGCGTTGTGGGTGACGTTTGCCTTGGCGCTGGCGATTATTTTTCTGGTGCTGGCGGCGCAGTTCGAGAGCTTCCGCGATCCACTGGTGATTCTGGTGACGGTGCCCTTGTCGATCTGCGGCGCGCTGATTCCGTTGTTCCTCGGCTGGTCGAGCATGAACATCTACACCCAGGTCGGGCTGGTGACGCTGATTGGACTGATCAGTAAACACGGCATCCTCATCGTCGAGTTCGCCAACCAGTTGCGCAAGGACAAAGGACTGACCCCGCGTGAAGCCGTTGAGGAAGCGGCGGCGATTCGTTTACGACCGGTGTTGATGACCACGGCGGCGATGGTGTTTGGCATGGTGCCGTTGATTCTGGCCACCGGAGCCGGGGCGGTCAGCCGTTTTGATATCGGCATGGTGATTGCCACGGGGATGTCGATTGGCACGTTGTTTACGCTGTTTGTGCTGCCGTGCGTTTACACCCTGCTGGCTAAACCCGATCCCAAACCAACCGCATAACCCTGTGGGAGCGAGCTTGCTCCCACATTTGGCCTGCGTTTATTTATAAAGTCCGCGCATAAAAAAAGGCCTCGCATCTGCGAGGCCTTTTATGTGGGCTTCAATCGGTTCAACTTTGCGGCCTCATCCCTTGAGAAAGTCCGAACATGAACAACAACAGATCATGATCGGGTTGGGTCGCCACGGAGGCTTTCGCCACCCGTGGGACTGCGCAGTGGGCGTCGTCTACGGACGCGCCAACCACCTGCATGCGAGGCTGCTCCCAGGCAGCCACCGCCAATGAAGCAACTGCCAAGGCTCCTACCAAAAACAAACCTCGTGCAATTTCTAGTTTCATCGCTATAAACCTTTGATAGCGCTGCCAAACGCCGTCTCATAAAAGTAGACGAGTTTTTTCCAGTCGGCGTCGCGGAACGACGAATGGCGGCGCAATTGCTTCATGTCGTGGGAAGCGGCGCGATAGGCGGTCAGACGCTGGCGGCACTTCTCCAGATCGATCAAAGCGACCTCGACCTTGGCCGACTCGCCTTCGCCGGTCACCCGCACAAACACGTGCTTGATGTAGATGCAGCTGTGCTGCCAACGGCCCTTGTGCATGCGCGCCAGGTTTTCGGCGAGATCCTTGAGCACCCGCTCATAAACCGCATCACCGCACTGATCGCGACCGCCGGCAGCCGCCAGCCAGTGTTCCAGTTCCTGGAAACCGTCCAGGGACTTGGTGACCAGCAGTGCACGCCATTTGTGCTGCGGATCAGGCTGGGCACCGCAGAAAACGATTTCCGGCACGCGCACACCGAGCTTGCTCACGCCGGTCAGCGCGTCGAGTTCACGCAAGACGGTCGGACGGCCGAACGGATGCAACCAGCTGCGATAGATATGACCGGTCTGACGCTTGGCGTACAGCAGTTGTCCGTCGCGCCCGACGATACGTTGCACACCGCTTTCGCCACCGCGACGCACGTTGGGTTCTTCTACCCATTCACCGCGCTGATCCCAGTAGTAGTCGAAGCGGTCTTGCGGAGCGACTTCCGTTCCTGCTGCAAATTGCACTGCCATCCTGTTACCTCTTGCGTAATACGTAAACTCGCCACATGGCGTAGAGCGGAATAAAGTCCAGTTGTTCCTGAATTCGAAAACCTGCCTCCTCGAATTCCTTTTCCACCGTAGCGGCCGGTAACACAAAGCGATTCTGATACTCGCGTTTGTCACGGTTGCGCTCGGCTCGCTGGCGTTTCCAGGCTTTGAAATTGCCGTCGACCCACAACGAAACGATCACACTGTCCCGGGTGACGCGCTCGAATTCGCGCAGAATCGCCCGGCGATGCTCGGCTTCACCGATGTGGTGGAGCAGACGCATGCAAAAAATGCTGTCGACGGCGTTATCAGGCAAGGCAATGTCGAACGCAGATGTGTGCAAGGGTTGTACCCGTTTCACCACATCGGCCGGTTGCGCCTGCATGGCCGTCTTGATCATCGACTCGGAATTGTCCGCGCCAATGATCACCCGGTTGGCTTTTTCACCCAGCAATGGCCAGAACCGCCCTGCACCGCAAGGCAGATCCAGCACCAGCCCCGGCTCACCAACCAGCGCCAGAGCCTTGCGGGCCAGCTGTTCGTCCCGCCAATGGGAGAGCCGACGTCCAAGGCTTTCTTTGTGCTTGCGCAGGTATTTCTGCGCGTGTTGATCGTCGTACTTCTCGGAAAAATCGAGTTTGATCGGGCCGGCCATCACCAGGACTCCTGAATTGCTGATGGCACCACCTTAGGGAGCGGCGTGTCAGCGTCAGGTCATCCATTTGTGAAAAAAATGTCAGGTAAACAGACAAATTATTACAGCGTTATACAGGATTCAGACAGGTTACAGGGAGTAGCCTTGCGCCACCCCCTACGTCAGATTTTGCCCAGATCCACCTCGAAGCGGCAGCCATTGGGTTGCATCGTGCTCAAACTGACAGTCCAGCCCTGGTTCTCGCAGATCCGTTGCACCAGTGATAAGCCCAAACCCAGACCTTCGCCGCGCTTTTCGCTGCCACGCACAAATGGCTCGAACATGGCTTCGCGCTTTTCTTCCGGAATACCGACGCCGGAGTCTTCTACCGCGAAGCCTTTGGCAGTGAGTGTCAGACGAATGAAACCGCTTTCGGTGTAATGCAGCGCGTTGCGCAACAGATTGCCCATCACGGCATTCAACAGGGTTGCGTTGTAGCGAATGTCCGATGGACTGCCCGGTTCGAAGATCAGTGTCAGGCCCTTGCTCTCGATCGGCCCGCGCCATAGACACAACAGGCTTTCGGCGACTTGCGAGAGGTTTTGCTGAAGTGCCATGCCGGCATCTTCATGCTGGGCGCGCGCCAGCATCAGGAAGGTTTGCACCAACTCGCGCATTTCTTCACTGGCGCGGGCAATGCGCTCGACCTGTGAACGACCGCGCTGGTCGATCCCCGGATTTTCCAGCAGCAGTTCGCAGGAACTGGCCAGCACCATCAGCGGTGTGCGCAATTCATGGCTGACGTCGCTGGTGAACAAACGCTCGCGCGTCAGCGCCTGACGCAAGCGTCCCAATGTGGCATCGAAGGCCACTGCCAGCTCACCGACTTCGTCGGCCGCATAATCCGGCGCCAGCGGTGGTGCCAGCCCCAGTAACTGGTCGCGGTGCCGCACCTGCCGCGCCAGCCGCACCACCGGTGCCATCACCTTGCGCGCGAGCACCCAGCCGAGGAACACCGCCAGTGCCAGGCTGAGCACGAAACCCACCAGCACCACAGCAAAAAGCACGCGCTCACGCTCTTCGAAATCGCTTTGGTCTTGCAGCAATACATACCGCCGACCGTCGACGATCTCGACCATCGCGTGATACGACAACTGCTCACGGAAGACTTCGTGGAAACCGGAATCGAGGTGGCGCAGATCTTTGGGCAGTTCGAAATCGCCCGGTCCGCCACTGAAATAGAACAACTGATCCGGCTCCGGACGGTGGCTCCAGTCCGAAACGTTGTCCATCAGCAGCAAACGCTGCAAATCACCGCCCAGCCCTGCCGAAATCAGCTTTTCTTCGACAAGGTGCACAGTCGCGACGATACCCATGGCAAAGGCACCGGCGACCAGGGCGCTCATCAAGGCAAAGGCGATGATGATCCGCTGGGAAAGGCTTTGCTTAAACTCCATTACACATCGGCCAGCCGGTAACCCACGCCGTGCACGGTGTGCAGCAATGGTTTGGTGAACGGTTTATCGATTACCTGACGCAGTTGGTGAACATGACTGCGCAAGCTGTCGCTGTCCGGGCAGTCATCGCCCCACAACGCTTCTTCGAGAATTTCCCGACGCAGCACGTGCGGACTCTTCTGCATCAACACCGCCAGCAACTTGAGGCCGACCGGGTTGAGCTTGAGCAGTTTGCCGTCGCGGGTTACTTCCAGCGTGTCGAGGTCGTAGCTCAGATCGGCGACCTGCAGCGCACGGCGGCCACCACCTTGCGCACGGCGCATCACTGCTTCAACCCGCGCAGCCAGCTCGGACAAGGCAAATGGCTTGATCAGATAGTCGTCAGCCCCGGACTTGAAGCCTTGCAGACGATCATCGAGCTGATCGCGAGCGGTGAGCATGATCACCGGCGTGTCGCGACGGGCATCTTCGCGCAGGCGTTTGCACAGGGTGTAGCCATCGATGCCCGGCAACATGATGTCGAGCACGATCAGGTCGTAATGCTCGGTGGCGGCCAGATGCAGACCCGACAGACCGTCCTGCGCACAGTCGACGGTATAGCCTTTGAGGCCCAGATAATCAGCCAGATTGGCCAGGATGTCGCGGTTGTCTTCGACCAGCAGAATTCGCATGGGCACCTCCTCCGTACGGGGTAACGGCCGTCTTGGCCCGCGCAGCTTACGGCCAAGTGTGGCTCAGGGCTAGGCGTCTGTCGGGTTGTTTAGCGATAAAAACGCTCAATGCGCACGCCAACGTTTTTTTCACTTTCGGTTAACAAATCGGCGACGCCAGCACGCGCAGACTCCGCGCGGTTGCGCTCCTCAGAACATACTTACCGACCAAGGAATTGCCCATGGCGTCGACTTCTGCCCGTCCCGTTTCCAGGCCACTGAATTTCTGGCTGTGTCTGGGAATACCCGCCGTCGCGGCGATCATTCTGGTACTGCTCGAACTGACCGATCTGGACATGGATCTGGCCCGCCTGTTCTACGACCCCGTTGCCGGCGATTTTATCGGGCGGCACAGCTATTTCCTCGAAGACATCCTGCACGACCGGGCCAAACAGGTGGTCATTGCCTTCTCGGTGTTTGCCATCCTCGGTTTCATCGGCGCGTTTTTCGTCGACAGGCTAAAACCGTTCAAGCGCGAACTGGGCTGCCTCGTGCTGTCGCTGGGCCTTGCCACTTCGTTCGTCACCCCGGTCAAAGCCGTGACTGCTGTGCAGTGTCCCTGGAGCCTGGAGCAATTCGGCGGGCATGAGACCTACAGCAAACTGATGGAGCATCGCCCGCAGACCGACAAGCCAGGCCGTTGCTGGCCGGGCGGTCATGCGGCGACGGGGTTCACTCTGTTTGCGCTGTTCTTTGTCTTGCGTGATCGGCGGCCGCGTCTGGCCAGACAGGCGTTTATCTTTGCCTTTGCGCTGGGTTCGGTGTTTTCGATCAGCCGGATGATGCAGGGCGCGCACTTCTTTTCGCACAACGTGTGGACGGCGATTTTCTGCTGGCTGATTTGTCTGGGGTCGTATTACTGGGTGCTGTATCGCCCGGCGGTGAAAACCGAGGCTGTGGTCAAGGCACACCCCGTCAGCGCCTGAAAGATAGATCCAATTGTGGGAGCGAGCCTGCTCGCGAATGCGCTGTGTCATTCAACATTGATGTGGGCTGATCCGACGCCTTCGCGAGCAGGCTCGCTCCCACAGGAGGTTGGGGTGAAGCTGACATTTGGGCAATAAAAAACCCCGCTGACTTTCGCCAGCGGGGTTTTGCGTTACAGGGACAAGGCTGGCTTACATCATGCCGCCCATGCCACCCATGCCGCCCATGTCTGGCATACCGCCGCCAGCAGCGCCGTCTTTCTTCGGCGCGTCAGCTACTGCCGCTTCGGTGGTCAGGATCAGACCGCCGATCGAGGCTGCAGCTTGCAGAGCAGAACGGGTTACCTTGGTTGGGTCCAGGATGCCCATTTCGATCATGTCGCCGTATTCGCCGGAAGCAGCGTTGTAACCGAAGTTACCTTTGCCGTTCTTGACTTCGTTGACCACAACGCTTGGCTCGTCGCCGGAGTTGGAAGCGATCTGACGCATCGGCGCTTCAACAGCACGACGCAGCACAGCGATACCGACGTCCTGATCGGCGTTGTCGCCTTTCAGGTCAAGGATGGCTTCCAGAGCACGGATCAGCGCTACGCCGCCGCCAGGTACCACGCCTTCTTCAACGGCTGCGCGGGTTGCGTGCAGGGCGTCTTCAACGCGGGCTTTCTTCTCTTTCATTTCAACTTCGGAACCAGCGCCAACCTTGATCACTGCAACGCCGCCGGACAGCTTGGCCAGACGCTCTTGCAGTTTTTCACGGTCGTAGTCGGAGGAAGTCTCGGCAACCTGAGCACGGATCTGAGTGATGCGCGCCTGGATGTCGGATTCTGCACCGGCACCGTCAACGATGATGGTGTTTTCCTTGGAGATGGTCACACGCTTGGCGCTGCCCAGGTTTTCCAGGGTAGCGGCTTCCAGGCTCAGGCCAATCTCTTCGGAGATAACGGTACCGCCGGTCAAAACAGCGATGTCCTGCAGCATGGCCTTGCGACGGTCGCCGAAGCCTGGTGCCTTGACGGCTGCGACTTTGACGATGCCACGCATGTTGTTCACAACCAGCGTCGCCAGGGCTTCGCCTTCAACGTCTTCGGAAACGATCAGCAGTGGACGGCCGGCTTTGGCAACGGCTTCCAGCACTGGCAGCATTTCGCGGATGTTCGAGATCTTTTTGTCGACCAGCAGGATCAGCGGGCTGTCCAGCTCGGCAACCATGGTTTCTGGCTTGTTGACGAAGTACGGGGACAGGTAGCCACGGTCGAACTGCATGCCTTCTACAACCGACAGTTCGTTTTCCAGGCCAGTGCCTTCTTCAACGGTGATCACGCCTTCTTTACCGACTTTTTCCATGGCTTCGGCAATGATGTCGCCGATGGAGTTGTCGGAGTTGGCGGAGATGGTGCCGACCTGAGCGATGGCTTTGGTGTCAGCGCATGGCTTGGACAGGTTCTTCAGCTCTTTGACGATAGCGATGGTCGCTTTGTCGATACCGCGCTTCAGGTCCATCGGGTTCATGCCGGCAGCGACGGCTTTCAGGCCTTCGTTGACAATCGACTGAGCCAGAACGGTAGCGGTGGTAGTACCGTCACCAGCGTCATCGTTGGCACGGGAGGCAACGTCTTTGACCAGCTGCGCGCCCATGTTTTCGAAACGGTCTTCGAGTTCGATTTCTTTGGCGACGGACACGCCGTCCTTGGTGATGGTCGGAGCGCCGAAGCTCTTCTCGATGATCACGTTACGGCCTTTCGGGCCCAGGGTCGCTTTTACTGCGTCAGCCAGGACGTTGACGCCCTTGAGCATTTTTTTACGGGCGGAATCGCCAAACAGAACTTCTTTAGCAGCCATGATCGATATTCCTTAAATACTTTGTAGTAGCGGGAAAATGAACGGGGGTATCAGCCTTCGATAACAGCGAGGATTTCGTTCTCGCTCATTACCAGCAGGTCTTCGCCGTCGACTTTCACAGTGTTGCTGCCGGAGTAAGGACCGAATACAACCTTGTCGCCCACTTTCACGGACAATGCATGAACTTCACCGCGCTCGCGTTTGCCTGGGCCTACAGCGAGGATTTCACCGTGGTTGGCTTTTTCAGCAGCCGAACCTGGCAGGACGATACCGCCAGCGGTTTTCTTTTCTTCTTCGCTGCGACGGATTACGACGCGGTCATGCAGAGGACGAAGCTTCATTGTCGATCTCTCCTAATTGTGGTTTTCATCGGCCGGTGTAGTCCCGGCGGGTTTAACAAATCCGGCCTTCGCCGGTTGCGCCTCGTCGAGCGAGACGCGGAAGTCTGTCCGGTTCAAATACCGGAAACCTTGCGGTGACCGATACATAAGGGCGCATAAGCTTATTACAAGGGCGAGGCTAAAATTTTTTCACCGATGTGTTGCACAAAAGCAGCCCATAAACGAACACGGCACCCGAAGGTGCCGTGTCGATGCAGATGTTACTTGGTGTCGCGGTGTTCGAACTCGCCTTCGATCACATCACCCTCGCGGCCCAGAGGCTGACGCGGTGCAGGACCGCCACGGGGTTGCAGGTCGTCGGCGAAGGCACGCTGGCGCATGGCCTGTTCTTCGGCACGCTGGCGCATTTTGTTCGCCAGCAGACGACGGCTGAACGGCAGCAACATCACCAGACCGACCACGTCGCTGATGAAGCCCGGCAGGATCAACAGACCCCCGGCCAGTGCCAGCATCAAGCCTTCCAGCATGGTTTGCGCGGGCAGTTCGCCGCGGTTCAGGCTTTCACGGGCACGCAGTGCCGTGGCCAGACCGGCGACGCGCAGCACGAAAATGCCGAACATCGAGCCGACAATGATCAGCAGCAGGGCCGGGAAAAACCCGATAGCCCCTGCCACTTTGACGAATACGAACAGCTCCAGCACTGGAAACAGCAGAAAGAGCAACAGAAAAGGGCGCATCAAAGTTTCCTCAACGCAAGAAATGCCTTGCAGTAAGCCTTAGATGACGTCGCCCTTTCGTGAATTCAAGCGTCGGCCACTGCATTTTTTGGCCAGACCTCGGCATGAGCCAATGAAACCAGGGCTTCGCGCACTTGTGTCGGCGTATTACAAGGCGCTGGGAACGGCAACCAGTACAGCGCCTGACCGATGCGCAGGTGCATGCCTTCGGTGTCGATTCCGGCCAATTGCGCCGGCACGCTTTTCGGCAGACCGGCGAGGTCGACGTAGTGCGCAATGGCTTTGGCGTGGTCGCTGTTCATGTGCTCGACCATGCTGATTTCAGCCTTGCCGGCAAACGGGTTGGCCAGGGTCAGTTGATCGACCCAGTGAATCGCGCCGAAACCGCCGATGTAGCGATGACGCACCGGATTCAGCACCCAGAAATCGAAATCGTGGGCCTTGTGGTAGTTCTGCGAATCCGGGAAATAGCGGTAGTAACGCTCGGCGGCGGCTTCGATGGCTGCTGCGTCTTCGAGCTTTTGCGCTTCGGCCAGATAGGTCAGGCGACCCACCGCTTGCACATCATCGGCTTCGCGCTCCCCCACCAGCAGCGAGCATTTCGGGTCTTTTTGCAGGTTGTGGGTGTGCTGGGCGATGCGGCTGATCAGGATCAGCGGCCGACCCTGCTCGTCCAGGCAGTACGGCACCACGGAGCCAAAGGGAAAACCGGGCATCGATTTGGAGTGGGTGGACAGCACTCCACGGTATTCCTTGAGAAGCAATTCTCGGGCATTCTTCGCCACTTCAACGCTCAATTTATGACTCCTTAAATAGAATCCGTCGAAAAAACGGACAGGCGCCCGGGATCAAGTCCTCGTGACGTCGGCGGGCAATTCTCATGTGCAAACCAGCCACGGCCGGTGCAGATCGGGAGTCGCTGAAAACAAAAACTACTCAGACCTGTTATCGGGGCATGCGAATGCAACTCAACGACAAAGTAATCATTATCACTGGCGGTTGCCAGGGTTTGGGCCGTTCGATGGCCGAGTATTTCGCCGGCAAAGGCGCGAAGCTGGCGTTGGTCGACCTCAATCAGGAAAAACTCGACGACGCGGTCGCGGCTTGCAAGGCCAAGGGCGTCGAGGCGCGCAGCTATCTGTGCAACGTGGCCAATGAAGAGCAGGTCGAACACATGGTCGCTCAGGTTGCCGCCGACTTCGGCGCGATCCACGGTCTGATCAACAACGCTGGGATCCTCCGTGACGGCCTGCTGCTCAAGGTCAAGGACGGCGAGATGACCAAGATGAGCCTGGCACAGTGGCAGGCCGTCATCGACGTCAACCTGACCGGCGTGTTTTTGTGCACCCGTGAAGTGGCAGCAAAAATGGTCGAACTGAAGAACAGCGGCGCGATCATCAACATCTCGTCGATCTCCCGTGCCGGTAACGTTGGCCAGACCAACTATTCCGCCGCCAAGGCTGGCGTTGCTGCAGCGACGGTGACTTGGGCCAAAGAGCTGGCGCGTTATGGCATTCGCGTGGCGGGGATTGCCCCGGGTTTCATTGAAACCGAGATGACCCTGGGCATGAAGCCGGAAGCGCTGGAGAAAATGACTTCGGGGATCCCGCTCAAGCGCATGGGCAAGCCGGAAGAGATCGCCCATTCGGCGGCGTATATCTTCGAGAACGACTACTACACCGGGCGGATTCTGGAGATGGACGGCGGGTTGCGTATCTAACTGCCAACACAGAAACCAATGTGGGAGCGAGCCTGCTCGCGAATGCGGTGAATCAGACAACCCATGAGTTGAATGACACACCGCTTTCGCGAGCAGGCTCGCTCCCACATTTTCATCCAGCGTTTATTTAATCGTCGCTGATGGTGATGTTCGGCATCGCCGGGGTAGCCGCTTCCTGCAACACGATCCGCGCGCCGACGTGGCGGGCCAGTTCCTGGTAGACCATGGCAATCTGGCTGTCCGGCTCGGCGATCACCGTTGGCTTGCCGCCATCGGCCTGCTCACGGATCAGCATCGACAACGGCAGCGAAGCCAACAGCTCCACGCCGTACTGGCTCGCCAGTTTCTCACCACCGCCCTCACCGAACAGATGCTCGGCATGCCCGCAGTTCGAGCAGATGTGTACGGCCATGTTTTCCACCACGCCCAGCACCGGAATGTTGACCTTGCGGAACATTTCCACGCCTTTGCGCGCGTCGAGCAAGGCCAGATCCTGTGGTGTGGTGACAATCACCGCACCGGCCACCGGGACTTTCTGCGCCAGGGTCAGCTGGATATCGCCGGTGCCTGGCGGCATGTCGATCACCAGATAATCCAGGTCGCCCCACGCGGTTTGCGTGACCAGTTGCAGCAGTGCGCCGGAGACCATCGGCCCGCGCCAGACCATCGGCGTGTTGTCGTCGGTCAGGAAGGCCATGGACATGACTTCCACGCCATGGGCCTTGAGCGGCACGAACCACTTCTGATCCTTGACCTCCGGGCGGGTGCGCTCGGGAATACCGAACATGATGCCTTGGCTCGGGCCGTAGATATCAGCATCGAGAATCCCGACCTTGGCGCCTTCGCGGGCCAGTGCCAACGCGAGGTTGGCGGCGGTGGTCGACTTGCCCACACCGCCCTTGCCCGAGGCCACGGCAACCACATTCTTGACGTTGGCCAGCCCCGGAATCTGCGCCTGGGCTTTGTGTGCGGCGATAACTGTATTGATCTCGACTTTCGCTGCCGCGACACCGTCGAGGTTTTCGATGGCCAGTTGCAGCATTTGCGCCCAGCCGCTCTTGAACAGACCGGCGGCGTAACCGATTTCCAACTGCACGTTGACGCGATCACCGACGATCTCGATGTTTTTCACGCAACCGGCGCTGACCGGGTCCTGGTTCAGGTAAGGGTCGGTGTATTGGCTGAGGACGGCTTCCACCGCTGCGCGAGTGACGGCGCTCATGGGCAACTCCGATAACAAGACTGGGAATAGATGGCGGGTATCCTACCCCTTCTATCCTCCGGACGGCATGCCCGGCAACGATTTGCAGGGGTGAAATATCTTGCCCGGCGCTTTATAGTGGCCGACCTCCGTTTCATCAAGTAGCGAAGCCCCACATGTCCGAACCACGCAAGATCCTCGTCACCAGCGCCCTGCCCTACGCCAACGGTTCGATTCACCTTGGCCATATGCTGGAATACATCCAGACCGATATGTGGGTGCGCTTCCAGAAGCATCGCGGCAACCAGTGCATTTATGTCTGCGCCGACGACGCTCACGGTTCGGCGATCATGCTGCGCGCGGAAAAGGAAGGCATCACCCCGGAACAATTGATCGCCAACGTGCAGGCTGAACACAGCGCCGACTTTGCCGAGTTCCTGGTTGATTTCGACAACTTCCACTCCACTCACGCCGAAGAAAACCGTGAGCTGTCGAGCCAGATCTATATCAAGCTGCGTGACGCCGGGCACATCGCCCAACGCTCGATCACCCAGTATTTCGACCCGGAAAAGAAAATGTTCCTGGCCGACCGCTTCATCAAGGGCACTTGCCCGAAGTGCGGCACCGAAGATCAGTACGGCGACAACTGCGAAAAGTGCGGTGCGACTTACGCCCCGACGGACCTGAAGGATCCGAAATCTGCGATCTCTGGCGCCACCCCGGTGCTCAAGGATTCCCAGCACTTCTTCTTCAAGTTGCCAGACTTCCAGCAAATGCTGCAGACCTGGACCCGCAGCGGCACCCTGCAGGATGCCGTCGCCAACAAGATCGCCGAATGGCTGGACGCCGGCCTGCAGCAGTGGGACATCTCCCGCGATGCGCCGTACTTCGGTTTCGAGATCCCGGGCGAGCCGGGCAAGTATTTCTACGTGTGGCTGGACGCGCCGATCGGCTACATGGCCAGCTTCAAGAACCTCTGCAACCGCACGCCGGAGCTGGACTTCGACGCGTTCTGGGGCAAAGACTCCACCGCCGAGCTGTACCATTTCATCGGCAAGGACATCGTCAACTTCCACGCGCTGTTCTGGCCAGCGATGCTTGAAGGCGCCGGCTACCGCAAGCCGACCGGCATCAACGTGCACGGCTACCTGACCGTCAACGGTCAGAAAATGTCGAAATCCCGTGGCACCTTCATCAAGGCCCGCACGTATCTGGATCACCTGTCGCCGGAATACCTGCGCTACTACTACGCGGCCAAACTCGGTCGTGGCGTCGATGACCTTGACCTGAACCTCGAAGACTTCGTGCAGAAGGTCAACTCTGACCTGGTCGGCAAAGTGGTCAACATCGCCAGCCGTTGCGCCGGTTTCATCCAGAAAGGTAACGGCGGCCTGCTGGTCGACACCAATGCTGCGCCAGAGCTGACCGAGGCTTTCCTCGCTGCCGCGCCAAGCATTGCCGATGCTTATGAAGCCCGCGACTTCGCCCGCGCCATGCGTGAAACCATGGCCCTGGCCGACCGCGCCAACGCCTGGATCGCCGACAAGGCCCCATGGTCGTTGAACAAGCAGGAAGGCAAGCAGGATGAAGTCCAGGCGATCTGCGCCACCGCCATCAACCTGTTCCGCCAACTGGTGATCTTCCTCAAACCGGTACTGCCGCTACTGGCCGCCGATGCCGAGGCGTTCCTCAACGTTGCCCCGCTGACCTGGAACGACCACACCACGCTGCTGGCCAACCACCAGCTCAACGAATTCAAACCGTTGATGACTCGCATCGACCCGGTAAAAGTGCAAGCCATGAGCGACGCCTCGAAAGAAGACCTGACCGCCAGCCAGACCGACACCGGCGCTGCCGCGCCTGCGGGCAACGGCGAACTGGCCAAGGATCCGCTGTCACCGGAAATCGACTTCGACGCGTTTGCTGCCATCGACCTGCGCGTCGCACTGATCGTCAAAGCCGAACACGTGGAAGGTGCCGACAAACTGCTGCGCCTGACGCTGGATATCGGTGACGAGCAACGCAACGTGTTCTCCGGGATCAAGAGCGCTTATCCGGATCCGTCCAAGCTCGACGGCCGTCTGACCATGATGATCGCCAACCTCAAGCCACGGAAAATGAAGTTCGGCATTTCCGAAGGCATGGTGATGGCGGCCGGTCCTGGCGGTGAAGAGATCTATCTGCTGAGCCCGGACAGCGGCGCCAAGCCGGGTCAGCGCATCAAGTAACACTCGGCAGTGAATTGATCCCACAGGCGTGCCCGGCATGCCTGTGGGATTTTTCATATCTGGGCGGATAATGCCTAACCTTAAAGGACATCCGCCCGTTTCGCTGGCAGAACCATGACCGAACTCGTGCTTATGCTTATCAGTGCTGCGCTGCTCAACAACTTCGTGTTGCACTGGCCGCTGGGCGTCGATCCGCTGCTGGCGGGCAGTCGTCGTCAGGTGCATGCATTGGGGCTGGCGACGTTGTGTCTGATGTTGGTCGTCGGTGTAGTCGGTTACCTGATCTGGCATTGGTTGCTGATGCCGCTGCAACTTGAATTCCTGCGCCTGTTCGTGTTTCTGCCGCTGAGCGTATTGCTGATCACGCCGCTGTTAAAGCTGCTGGCGCGCTGGCTCCCTGGCTTGCCGTTTGACGGATTATGGCCGCTGTTGCTGGGCAATGCCGGCGTACTCGGGCTGGCGCTGATCAACGCGCAAAACGATCAAGGCCTGCCGCAGGCGATAGCGCTAAGCCTCGGCGCCGGGCTGGGTTTCTGGCTGGTGCTGAGCCTGTTTCAGGATTTGCGTGAACGCACCGCCGACAACGATATTCCGCTGCCCTTTCGCGGCTTGCCGATCGATCTGATCGGCGCCGGACTGATCGCAGTGATTTTTCTCGGATTCAGTGGACTGATCAAAACATGAGTCTGATTCAACGCATCGATGCCCTCCTGCCCCAGACCCAATGCGGCAAGTGCGGCCATCCCGGATGCAAGCCGTACGCACAAGGCATCACTGAGGGTGAGCCGATCAACAAGTGCCCGCCGGGCGGTGACGAAACCATCGCCGCGCTGGCTGAGCTGTTGAAAGTGCCGGTGCTGGAACTGGACATCAGTCGCGGTTCGGCGCCGCCGCAAGTGGCGTTCATTCGTGAAGCCGAATGCATAGGCTGCACCAAGTGCATTCAGGCCTGCCCGATCGACGCGATCGTCGGTGCGGCAAAACTGATGCACACGGTGATCATTGACGAGTGCACCGGTTGCGACCTGTGTGTTGCGCCGTGCCCGGTCGATTGCATCGAAATGCATCCATTGCCGCCGAGCACGTTGCCGGTGGTGGGCGGCTTGGCCTTCAGTCTTGAAGAACAGCGCGCACGGGCGGCCAAACGCGATCACGCGCGCCAACGCTTTGAGCGTCGAAACGAACGCTTGCAACGCGAAGAACAACAGAAGCAGGCAGAGCGTGACGCGCGGGCGAAACGGGCGGCGCAACCTGAAATGAGCGCAACCGATCCGGTGCAGGCGGCGCTCGAGCGGGTGCGCGCACAGAAAGCGGCGACTGCGGATGCGGCGCTGAAGAAGGCCAAAATCGATGTAGCCATGAGCCGTGCGCAATTGCACAAATCGCTGAAAGCCTTCGGCCATCCGCCGACATTCGAGCAACAGGCTCAATTGATCGTGTTGCAGCAGCAATTCGAAGCGGCCGAACAGGCTCTGGCGGCCGTTGAAAGCAGCATTGCCCCAGCGCCCGTTGCACCGGCCCCCGCCAAAGACGCCGATTTGAAACGGGCGAAAATACAGTTGGCAATGCGTCGTGCCGAACTGAAAAAAGCCCAAACCGCAGAAGCGACGCCCGGACAGATCGCCGCGCTGGAACACGCATTGCGCGACGCCGAGCAGGCCCTGCACGCCGCCGAAGCTACAAGCGATCAGCCGTTGCCTGACCTGGTGCGCGTCGAAAAACGTCCGATCGACAACCAGCTTCGCCAATTGAAAACCGAATTGGCCTACGCCCGCGCCGACCTCAACAAACTTGAACGAGGCGCCGACACGCCGACGGAAATCCTCGACAAGGCCCGCGCCCGCCTGCAATACGCCGAGCGCCAGGTACAAGATCATGTCACCCCTTGAGGCACCGGACGATCGCCTGCAACAGGCGATGAAGCTGGTGCTGCTGGCCGCCTTGCCGGGGTTGCTGGCGCTGTTCTGGTGGTACGGCTGGGGCGTGCTGATCAATCTGCTGCTGGCGATCGTCGCCGCACTGATGGTCGAGGCCGGCGTCGCACGTCTGCGTCAACAGCCCATCCAGCCAGCGTTGAGCGACGGCAGTGCGTTGGTCAGCGCAACATTGCTGGCGGCCGCCCTGCCACCTTATTGCCCCTGGTGGCTGACGGTGATGGCGGTTGCTTTGGGACTGCTGTTCGGCAAGCACATTTACGGCGGCGTCGGTAGAAATCCGTTCAATCCGGCGATGCTCGGGTTTGCCTTGATCATGGTGATGTTCCCGCAACCGATGACCCACTGGCCGGCCCATGGCCTGGATCTGACGGCAACGTTTCAACAGGTATTCGGCGCAGGTCAGGCGCCGGACGCTTGGGCGCAGGCCACGGTGCTGGACAGCCTGCGCACCAACAAGAGCCTGACCATGGATGAATTGTTCGCCAGCAATCCGGCCTTCGGTCGTTTTGGTGGACATGGCGCCGAATGGGTGAATCTGGCGTTTCTCGCCGGCGGACTGTTTTTGCTGCAACGCCGGGTCTTCGGCTGGCACGCACCGGTGGGCATGCTCGCCAGTCTTTTCGTCGTCAGCCTACTGTGCTGGAACGGCGCAGGATCGGACTCGCATGGGTCACCGCTGTTCCATCTGCTCAGCGGGGCAACTATGCTCGGCGCGTTTTTCATCATCACTGAACCGGTTTCTGGTGCTAAAAGCGCACTGCCTCGCCTGCTGTTCGGCGCAGGTGTCGGGCTGCTGACTTATTTGATTCGCACGTGGGGTGGATACCCGGATGGCGTGGCATTTGCGGTGCTGTTGATGAATCTCTGCGTGCCGGCGCTGGAGCGATTTGCCGCAGCCCGTCAGGTTGAGGTGAGGTCATGAATCGCGCGGCCAGCGCGCTTATTGTGCTGCTGTTAGCGGTCATCGGCATCGGTGCGACGTACCTTGTACAACGTATTCACGCACCCCGGATTGCCGCTGAACAGCGCATGATCGAAAGCCGCAAACTGCTGGATCTGCTCCCGTTCGAAACCTACGACAATCAACCGCTTGAACAGCCTCTGGCTTTGACAGACATCACCTTGAGTCACAGCACCTTGTCGGGCGGCTATCGCGCGTCCCGAGGCGGCCAGACCGTCGCGATATTGCTGCGCAGTCAGACCGAGGGTTATGCCGGCGCCATTGAACTGTTGATCGCCATCGATGCCAGCGGCAAATTATTGGCTGTGAAAACCCTCAAACAGAGCGAAACCCCGGCACTCGGCGGGCATCTGGGGGACCGGCCGAATGCCTGGCTGCAAACGTTTACCGGCAAATCGGCCAATGAGCCGAGCGATGCAGGCTGGGCACTGAAAAAGGATCAGGGACAGTTTGATCAAATGGCGGGAGCAACCATCACCTCTCGGGCAGCGATCAGCGCGATACACGATGCCTTGCGCTACTTCGATGAACACCGCACGGCACTGCTGGGGAGCGGCACATGAACCGGTCGCCAGCCCTCTCGAACGCTTTGATGCTGACACTGCTGCTTGGCACCAGTGACTCCTTGGCGGGCGCCGTCGGGACATTATTGATGTTCGCCAGTGTCGTGGGACTGTATGGCCTGAGCATGGCTGCTCTACGTTATCGGCTCACAGGCACAAGCGCATTGCTGGCCAGCCTGCTGCTCGCCGCGACATTCACCAGTTGCGCAGACCTGTTGGCGCAACGCTGGTTTTTGCCCTGGCAGCAAACATTCGGCCTCTATACAGGCCTGATCGGGCTGCAATGCGTAGTACTGGAACACAACGGTTTCTGGCACCAATCGCTGGCCGAGCGCCTGAAACTCTGCGGCATGTTCGGCGGTTTGATATTGCTGCTCGCCGGGCTGCGTGAACTTGTCGGTCACGGTAGTCTCGGCAGAGGGTTCTCTGAAAACTGGCCCGGACTTGTTGTATTTAGCGAAGGGCTGCACCTGATCACCTTGATCCCCGGTGCTTTTATTTTGTTGGCGCTGCTGCTGGCGGCGCGTCAGGCGATGACTCGCCCGAACTCGATATCCAAGGAAACGCATCGTCCATGAATGCTGCAAAACGTCTGGAGATTTTCCGCCGCCTGCACGAAGACAATCCGGAACCAAAGACCGAACTGGCGTACTCCTCGCCGTTCGAACTGTTGATCGCCGTGATTCTTTCGGCGCAGTCGACTGACGTCGGCGTCAACAAGGCCACGGCAAAACTGTTTCCGGTCGCGAATACTCCGGCTGCGATCCACGCCTTGGGCGTCGAAGGACTATCTGAATACATCAAGACGATCGGCCTCTACAACAGCAAGGCCAGGAACGTCATAGAAACCTGCCGCTTGCTGGTCGAGCGCCATGGCAGCGAGGTCCCGCAAACCCGCGAGGAACTGGAGGCCTTGCCGGGAGTAGGCCGCAAGACTGCCAATGTCGTGCTCAACACCGCTTTCCGCCAATTGACCATGGCCGTCGACACCCACATCTTCCGGGTCAGCAATCGCACCGGCATTGCACCGGGAAAAAATGTGGTTGAAGTGGAAAAGAAGCTGATGAAGTTTGTACCCAAGGAATTCCTGCTCGACTCTCATCACTGGCTGATTCTTCACGGCCGTTATGTGTGCCTGGCCCGTAAGCCGCGTTGCGGCAGTTGCCGCATCGAGGATTTGTGCGAGTACAAAGACAAAACTTCGGACGATTGACCGACTATTGGAATAATTGATAAGTCGATTGAAAAAATCTTTTTTACCCGCCGCAGGAATATCGATATAAGGAGCGCCAAAGGCATTCTTAGCCGGGAGTTAGCTTATGAGTAGCGACAAAGAGCAACTGGACGTAGATGACGAATTTCCCGTTGCAGAAAATGAAGAAGCCGAACCGGTGGTCGAAGTTGCCAAGACCAATCTCAGCAAGCGCCGTACGATCGATAACCTGCTTGAGGAGCGCCGACTGCAGAAGCAATTGGCCGAATACGATTTTGATGACTGATATTTGAAAGCCTCCCGCAACGGAGGCTTTTCACTTTCTGCGGCTAACTGAGTTCGATCGGCCCATGACCCCTGTCAGCTATCGATACCTTCAGACCAGACCGTTACGTTGTGCCAACTCGATCAGATCAACCAGAGAACGTGCATTGAGCTTCAGCAACAAGCGCGTCTTGTAGGTGCTGACGGTCTTGTTGCTCAAAAACATGCCATCGGCGATTTCCTTGTTGGTTTTCCCCCTAGCCAACTGCTGCAACACCATCATTTCCCGCCCGGACAGACGATCCACCATGTCGGCTTCACTGGCATTGCCCAGACTGGTACGCACCGTATGCAAGGCCTGATTGGGAAAATAACTGTAGCCGGACAAAACTGCCTTGATCGCACTCAGCAACTCTGTCAGGTCCTGTTGCTTACAGACATAACCGGCCGCACCCGACTGCATGCAGCGCATTGAAAAGTGCCCGGGAGCCTGGGAAGTCAGCACCAGGACTTTAACAGGCATGGCCGTCGAGGTCAGGCGCGCGATAACTTCCAGACCATCAAGTTTTGGTATTCCAATATCCAGAATGACAATATCCGGCATTTGTTCTCGAGCAAGTTGTAACGCATCTACACCGTTATCAGTTTCTGCGATGACTTCGTAGCCATGACGTTCCATCAGCATACGTACCGCAAGACGAATGACAGGGTGATCATCCACGATCAGCACTTTATTCATGGGCAAGTCCAGTTTCGCTGTTCGAATTTTTAGAACACGCACAATAGCCCAGTCAATTGCCGTATGGCATGCCGGGGTTATCATGCACTTGCAACGAGAGACATCCCCTACAGCCATCGCGGATTAATCCTACAAAAAACCGCTCCCGCGCTAAACATCCGACGTAATGCCCTACGTCGCTCATGGCGATATTTCTCTTTTTAACTTGTAACAGACCACGACTAACGACATGGAAAGCGTCACTCGCCACAGAGGCGAATCAAGCCCGAGCAACCTTGACGCCCTTGAGTCTGCGCGCGACCGAAACTTTATTAAAAATCAGAAACACAACAAAACAGCAGACCTGCCGATGCTACAACACCGAGAACACATAAACACTTGAAACAAGATATTTATACCTGTGCAAATAATTTTGCTATAAAAATAAACCTCCGCACTCAACTAGCAAACAACCCAACGAACTTACCAACCATGAGAAAGATCAGACACAAGAGCACGAGCATGCTGAAAATAAAAAACAAGATCACTAACCCAATGACGGTGATCGCCATATTTGCTGCCATTTCGGAAACATCAGCCGCAGTATCTCTACCCTTCCTCGACAACAAGGACAGGGAGATTTACGTGTGGTTTTTAATCAGCTTCCCGTTTTATCTGTTATTTCTTTTCTTTATCACTCTAAACTTTAACTATCGCTCACTCTATTCGCCATCGGACTTCGGCAAAGACAAAAACTTTCTTAAAGTAATCGATAACAATGACCGCGATAACAAACGCCCCCCCTCAACACAAGAGCCAACTATACAAGGTACATTTGGACTATCAAGTTGTGTCGTGCCCAGTGAGTCAGGAACGCTGGACTGCAAAGACTCGTGCAAAGTGCATACCGCCCCCGACCCACCTTCGGATATCAACACGAAGTCGAACCTGATAGTTCAGCACAACATTCAGTTGCCCGCGTGGATCAGCAACCTGCATCTCATTGATGCACGGGATGTCGATGCGTCGACAGAATTAGCCACGATTCTGGAAAACATCCGAAACCTCGACAGGAAGACCACCCGGGTGGTCGTATTTCTTTCCAATCACGTGTCAGACGTTTTACTGACGCAGAATGCATTGCTGCAAACAAAGCAGGTAAAAAAAGGCTCAGGTAAAACGCTTTGCATTGTTTATAACCTGTGCTCACAAGCGGTAACGCTGTTGGGGCGGGCTTGAAGGACGGGACGCTGCCACCAGCGCGAATACCAGGAAGACGGTTCGCTCAGAAGCGGATAAAGAATCATGCAAAAAAGGGCGACCTTGTCTCGATGACAAGGCCGCCCTTTTCATTGTGCGTCAAACCGAAAGGCTTAGAACAGCTTGCGGCCCTTGTTGGCAGCAATGCGCATGCGCAGCGCGTTGAGCTTGATAAAGCCCGCCGCGTCGGCCTGGTTGTAAGCACCGCCGTCTTCTTCGAAGGTCGCGATGTTGGAATCGAACAGCGAATCGTCGGACTTGCGGCCGGTGACGATCACGTTGCCTTTGTACAACTTCAGGCGCACAACGCCGTTCACGTTGACCTGCGAAGCGTCGATCATCTGCTGCAGCATCAGACGCTCCGGGCTCCACCAGTAACCGGTGTAGATCAGGCTGGCGTATTTCGGCATCAGCTCGTCTTTGAGGTGAGCGACTTCGCGGTCCAGAGTGATCGACTCGATGGCGCGGTGAGCGCGCAGCATGATGGTGCCGCCCGGGGTTTCGTAGCAGCCACGGGACTTCATGCCAACGTAACGGTTTTCGACGATGTCGAGACGGCCGATACCGTGAGCACCACCGATCTTGTTCAGCGTCGCCAGCACGGTGGCCGGGGTCATTTCGACGCCGTCCAGTGCAACGATGTCGCCGTTACGGTAAGTCAGTTCCAGGTATTGCGCTTTGTCAGGAGCGTTCTCCGGGGAGACGGTCCATTTCCACATGTCTTCTTCGTGCTCGGTCCACGTATCTTCCAGCACACCGCCTTCATAGGAGATGTGCAGCAGGTTGGCGTCCATCGAGTACGGGGATTTCTTCTTGCCGTGACGCTCGATCGGGATCGCGTGCTTCTCGGCGTAGTCCATCAGCTTCTCGCGGGAGAGCAAGTCCCACTCACGCCATGGAGCAATGACTTTAACGCCTGGCTTGAGTGCATAGGCACCCAGCTCGAAACGCACCTGGTCGTTGCCCTTGCCGGTGGCGCCGTGGGAAATAGCGTCAGCGCCGGTTTCGTTGGCGATTTCGATCAGGCGCTTGGCGATCAATGGACGTGCGATGGAAGTACCCAGCAGGTACTCGCCTTCGTAGACGGTGTTGGCGCGGAACATCGGGAACACGAAATCACGCACGAATTCTTCGCGCAGGTCGTCGATGTAGATTTCTTTGACGCCCATGGCCTGAGCCTTGGCGCGGGCCGGCTCGACCTCTTCGCCTTGACCGAGATCAGCGGTGAAGGTCACCACTTCACAGTTATAAGTATCCTGCAGCCACTTGAGGATCACCGAAGTGTCCAGGCCGCCGGAATACGCCAGAACGACCTTGTTTACGTCCGCCATGCCATCACTCCACGGGGTTCTACGGAAAGCCGAGGAGTCTACCGCTCAAACGCGATAATTTACAGAGGCGCGACAGCTTAAGACGACAAAGCGACAGAATCTGTCGAGAGCGCGACGATGACCGGCGGGTCAGGAAGTCGCTGCGGTGCTGGCTGGCGTGCTCGCTTGCGGCGCCGGAGCCACTGTCGGCGCCACACGCGCCAGTTTGACATTGACCCGACGGTTCTTCGCGCGATTGGCCGCATTGGTGTTCGGCACGATCGGATATTGCTCGCCATGGAAGCGCACGGTGATCTGCGACTCCTGAATGCCGTTGGCCTTGAAAAAGTCGACCACTGCCAGCGCCCGGCGGCGCGACAGTTCACGGTTGGTCAGGCGATTGCCGCTGTTGTCGGAGTGGCCGTCGAGTTCGATGTGATTGACCGTCGGATCAGCCTTCATGAATTCGAGCATCACTTGCAGCTTGGCCTTGGCGGCGGAATCCAGATCGACGCCCTCGCCAGGGAAACCGATTTGCGACTGCTTGATCTGCTCGAAATTCTGCGGCAGCAATTTCGCCACACACGTCTGGTAATCGTTGAAGGCCTTGCTGAATTTGACCGGAAGCAAGCGGACTTCCGAGACGCGGCCATCGCCCGAGGCACGGCGTACAACGGGGCTGCGGCCGTCCAGCAGACCGCTGATCAGACCACCGGCCTGAGACTGCGAGCTGTTGAACAACACGTTGCCGCTGCCGAGCCTCACAGAGCCCAGATTGATGTCTCCACGGCCCGGCTGCCAAGGCGCCGCCGCTGCCAGCAACGTTGCAGAGCCGCCACCAAGCATAGCGTTATAGGCATTCAGACGGAATATCGCCTGTTCGCCGGCCTTGCGCACGAACTCACCCGAGCCGAAATCAGTGATTGGCTGGGTCAGACGACATTCGAACTTGTCGCCGGCGACCGTCCACTCAATGTTCTCCAGACGTGTCTGGTACGTGAGCGCCATCGCGGGAAGGCTGGCAAACACACTGAGCAAGGCTAAATAACGCTGGCGCACGGGAGGCTCCATTGGCTTCTGAAACACAAAGACCGATTCACACTATGTTTACGGCATACCTACGGGATATCGGAAGCTTCCCGCAAAACTTGATAGCGAGTGCCTGCAAGAGTCTTTTCCGGTAGCATTCGCCTCAGTTTGACCCGCCTGGAATCCCCTCATGTCCGACCGCCTGACCCTGCTGCGTCCCGACGACTGGCACATTCATCTTCGCGATGGTGCCGTGTTGACCAATACCGTTGCCGATGTTGCGCGCACTTTTGGCCGCGCGATCATCATGCCCAACCTGGTACCTCCGGTGCGCAACGCCGCTGAAGCCGACGGCTATCGCCAGCGGATTCTCGCTGCCCGCCCGGCCGGCAGTCGCTTTGAACCGCTGATGGTGCTGTACCTCACCGACCGCACCCAGCCCGAAGAAATTCGTGAGGCCAAGGCCAGCGGTTTCGTGTACGCCGCCAAGCTGTATCCGGCCGGCGCGACCACCAACTCCGATTCCGGCGTGACCAGCATCGACAAGATTCTGCCGGCGATCGAAGCCATGGCCGAAGTCGGCATGCCGCTGCTGATCCACGGTGAAGTCACCCGTGGCGACGTCGATGTGTTCGACCGCGAAAAGATTTTCATCGATGAGCACATGCGTCGTGTGGTCGAGCGCTTCCCGACGCTGAAAGTGGTGTTCGAACACATCACCACTGGCGATGCCGTGCAGTTCGTCAACGAGGCTTCGGCCAACGTTGGCGCGACCATCACCGCGCATCACCTGCTCTACAACCGCAACCACATGCTGGTGGGCGGGATTCGGCCGCACTTCTACTGCCTGCCGATCCTCAAGCGCAATACGCACCAGGAAGCCCTGCTCGACGCCGCCACCAGTGGCAGTGCGAAGTTCTTCCTTGGCACCGACTCGGCGCCGCACGCTCAGCACGCCAAGGAAGCCGCTTGTGGTTGCGCCGGCTGCTACACCGCGTACGCCGCCATCGAGATGTACGCCGAAGCCTTCGAACAGCGTAACGCGCTGGACAAGCTCGAAGCCTTCGCCAGCCTCAACGGCCCGCGTTTCTATGGCCTGCCGGCGAACACCGATCGCATCACCCTGGTTCGTGAAGAATGGACCGCCCCGACCAGCCTGCCGTTTGGCGAGCTGACCGTTATCCCGCTGCGCGCCGGTGAAAAGCTGCGCTGGCGCCTGCTGGAGGAACACGCGTGAGTGAAGACCATTTCGACGACGAACTGGACGGTCAAAGTGGTGGTGGCGGTTCCCGTCACCCGATGGCAGCACGCTTTCGCGGCTACCTGCCGGTTGTCGTCGACGTAGAAACCGGTGGCTTCAACTCCGCCACCGATGCGTTGCTGGAGATTGCTGCGACGACCATCGCCATGGATGAAAAGGGTTTCGTTTACCCCGATCACACCTACTTCTTCCGCGTTGAGCCGTTCGAAGGCGCCAACATCGAAGCAGCGGCGCTGGAGTTCACCGGGATCAAGCTGGATCACCCGCTGCGCATGGCGGTCAGCGAAGAAACCGCGCTGACCGACATCTTCCGTGGCATTCGCAAAGCGCTGAAGGCCAACGGCTGCAAGCGCGCGATCCTGGTCGGCCACAACAGCAGCTTCGATCTCGGCTTCCTCAACGCTGCGGTCGCGCGTCTGGACATGAAGCGCAACCCGTTCCACCCGTTCTCCAGCTTCGACACCGCGACCCTGGCCGGTCTGGCCTACGGTCAAACTGTACTGGCGAAAGCCTGCCAGGCAGCGGACATCGACTTCGACGGCCGTGAAGCGCATTCGGCGCGTTACGACACTGAGAAAACCGCTGAGCTGTTCTGTGGCATCGTCAACCGCTGGAAACAGATGGGCGGCTGGGAAGATTTCGACGACTGATCCTCGTTGAGTAAATCCCGCACATAAAAAAACCGGCCACTTGGGCCGGTTTTTTTTAATGCTTGTAGAGCTTAAATTCTCGGTCAATCCATACGACGTAAAATACCCGATGGTTCTTGTAACCCACCATTGCTACACGTTCGAAAGCCCGAAACACCAACAATCTGACATCACCTGTTAAAAAAGCAGGAATCCCCACTTTCAGGCTGTTTCTCTCAATTGTTTCACACCCATAGCGATGCCTATGCTCCTTGCGCAATTCTCTCCATGGCATCTTTCCCAGTATCCTGAGACGCTCAAGCATTTTCGACCGCTCGACGGCCTCGCAATCTTGAATGCACCAGCCATTCTGCAAATACTCAAATGAGAAAACCGGAGGTCGCGCTTCCGATGAATCCATTTCGATGGTGGACGTCCGTGCCGTTACTGTAACCGTCGCTTCGCGCTCCCTGCGCTTGAACTTGGCCATTTTCAGTTCACCAAATGCTCCCGGAAATACTCCTGCATCTCGCAGGCGGGAATTTCTCGGCTGAACTCACCCTCCTTGAAGTTGCTACGCCAAGGGGTCTCTTCATGCGTCAACTGGCGCAGTTTCCACGCCGAGAATTGGCCATAAACGTCGAACACTTCGTTGAGCAGACTTTGTTGTTTGGCACTGAAAACATCGGGGTTGAAATCATTTGGAGGAGGAATGGCACTCGATCCAAATTGGCTGAATCTTCGATACAGATCTGGAACCACTGGCCCGTGCATCCACGCTTCCAGCTTTTCAGGGAAGAGAGCCTCGCCATGGACGGCCAGACTGAACCCTTGAGCGTAATAAACCATTTTTTGAATCTTGAGATTGGAAATCTCGCCCTCATACCCTTCCAGGCTGAGGAAATAATCCGCAACGTCCAAGCTACTCGGCATTTGAATCCCCTTCTGCATCATGCAATCCATTGCACCGCTTTTACTGAAGTCAGGCGCGATTGAGGCCAAGGGCATCGCACTCGTACCCGGTTATCGCTCGACCACCACCCTATCCAACCACTGTTCAGTCATCCAGTATTTATTTCGGGCATTTGAAACAAATAATGCCGGCGGCTGCTTCTTATAATCCCGCGCACAAAAAAACCGGCCCTTGGGCCGGTTTTTTTGTGCCTCGACGTTGCGCCTTACAGGGCAGCAGCGTTCTCGGTCAGGTAAGCCGCAACGCCTTCTGGCGAAGCGTTCATGCCTTTGTCGCCTTTTTTCCAGTTGGCAGGGCACACTTCACCGTGCTCTTCGTGGAATTGCAGAGCGTCGACCAGACGGATCAGCTCTTCCATGTTACGACCCAGTGGCAGGTCGTTGATGATCTGCGAGCGGACAACACCTTTGTCGTCGATCAGGAACGCGCCACGGAACGCTACGCCGCCTTCCGACTCAACGTCGTAAGCCTTGGCGATGTCGTGCTTCATGTCGGCAGCCATGGTGTATTTCACCTGACCGATGCCGCCATTGTTCACTGGAGTGTTGCGCCATGCGTTGTGAGTGAAGTGCGAGTCGATCGACACAGCGATCACTTCAACGTTGCGTGCCTTGAAGTCGGCCATGCGGTTGTCCAGAGCGATCAGCTCGGACGGGCAGACGAAGGTGAAGTCCAGTGGGTAGAAGAACACCAGGCCGTATTTGCCTTTGATGGCCGAGGACAGGGTGAAGCTGTCAACGATCTCGCCATTGCCGAGTACGGCCGGGACGGTGAAGTCAGGGGCTTGTTTGCCTACGAGTACGCTCATTGATATCTCCTGGTGTAAAAACTTGAAGTTCAGGGTCCGCGCCAGCCTGCCACCCTCAGGCGACAGCCCTGTGACACGAACCCCCTTCGCAAGGGCCGACCATCATACACTGCCAATTTGGCCTGTCCTTAACGGTTTTTCAAAGCAGGCGCAGAACGGCGCTGCATTTACGGGGCCAGGCAAATCGCCAGCAAATACCGTTCGTCAGTCATGGCTGTTAATCAGCTGAAGCGTTCCGAAAGCACTTTGACAATCATTCTCGTTAACATTAAGATCCATCGCAATTGAGTCACAACCAGCGACGGTTCTCACTTATGTATGTTTGTCTCTGCACTGGCGTCACCGACGGACAGATCCGCGAAGCGATCTATGAAGGTTGCTGCAGCTATAAAGAAGTTCGCCAGGCTACTGGCGTCGCCAGCCAATGCGGCAAATGTGCCTGCCTTGCCAAGGAAGTCGTTCGCGAAACCCTGACCAAGCTGCAAACCGCCCAGGCCGCGATCCCCTATCCGGTAGAATTTACTGCTGCGTAATAACACCCCATTTCAAAGAACCGGACTTATGTCCGGTTTTTTTATGCCTGTAAATCAATTGCTTAGGCTCCAGACGCGGAACACAAACATTCTTATTCCGATTAATTTTCATATATTATTCAATAACTTAGGTTTGACACTTATAAGTACGAAGCTCAAACTCCGCCTTATATACAGCTAATACAGGGCAGGACTCCGATCATGAAAGGCGACATTACAGTCATCCAGCATCTCAACAAGATCCTTGCCAATGAGCTGGTCGCGATCAATCAGTACTTCCTGCATGCGCGCATGTATGAAGATTGGGGTCTGAACAAGCTCGGCAAGCACGAATACAAAGAATCCATCGACGAGATGAAGCACGCGGACAAGCTGATCAAGCGCATCCTGTTCCTCGAAGGCCTACCGAACGTGCAGGACCTGGGCAAGCTGCACATCGGCGAGCACACCCAGGAAATGCTGGAGTGCGATCTGCGTATCGAGAAGACCGGTCACGCTGACCTGAAGACCGCTATCGCGCATTGCGAAACCGTGGGCGACTTCGGCAGCCGCGAACTGCTCGAAGACATTCTCGAATCCGAAGAAGAACACATCGACTGGCTGGAAACCCAACTGGGCCTGATCGACAAGATCGGTCTTGAGAACTATCTGCAATCGCAGATGGGCGAAGAGTAAGTTAGCGCCCGCTAAATTCGAGACACTAAAAAGCCCCGCCCTCTTTCGAGGCGCGGGGCTTTTTATTGCCCGGATTGCGGTCAATACCGTAATCCCTGTGGGAGCCAGCCTGCTGGCGATAGCGTCATGTCAGCCGACAACGTCGTCAGCGGCAGAAAGCATTCGCGAGCAGGCTCGCTCCCACAAAAGCCGGATCAGGCTTCGGACTTGTTCGCCGCAGCCGCTTCAACAGCCGACTTGATGGTGGTTTGCAGCGAACCGTCTGCAGCCATCTCGGTCATGATGTCGCTACCGCCGACCAGCTCACCGCCGACCCACAGTTGCGGGAAAGTCGGCCAGTTGGCGTACTTCGGCAGGTTGGCGCGGATTTCCGGGTTCTGCAGGATGTCCACGTACGCAAACTTTTCGCCACAGGCCATGACAGCCTGCGCAGCTTTCGCGGAGAAGCCGCACTGCGGGGCATTCGGCGAGCCTTTCATGTAAAGCAGAATGGTGTTGTTGGCAATCTGCTCTTTAATCGTTTCGATGATATCCATGGAGCACCTCGGCTGAACTTTCCGACTCATGGGTCGGCACGGTGGCGCATTGTAACGGAATCCCGAGCGCCATGCTCGGTCTCCCCGTCAGACTAGATCAAGCCGCCGCCACCGTCACTGGCACACCATTCAACGCCGCGTTGCCAGACAACTCGTCGAGCTGGCAGTCATCGGTCAGATCGTTTGCGCTAGAACCGGGCTGGCTACTGGCAATTGCCATTTGCACACCCGGCCGCGCATGACCCCAGCCGTGCGGCAGGCTGACCACACCTTTCATCATGTCCAGACTGCCGATTACCTCGACTTCAATCTGCCCGACCCGCGAACTGACGCGCACCAATTGACCATCGTTGAGGCCACGGCTGGCGAGATCGTCCGGATGCATCAACAACTGGTGACGGGGTTTGCCCTTCACCAGACGGTGGTAGTTGTGCATCCACGAATTGTTGCTGCGCACATGGCGGCGGCCAATCATCAACAGTTCATCAGCGGCGGGTGCCTGCAACGCAGCGAAGCGCGCGAGGTCAGCGAGTATCTCGGGCGGCGCGGCCTGCACGTGTTGATCAGGCGTTTTCAGGCGCTGCGCCAGATTCGCTTTCAACGCCCCCAGATCAATCCCGTGCGGATGATCGAACAGCGTTGCCAGCGAGAGTTTTTGCTCAGCGTTATCACCATAAAGGCCCATGCGCAGCCCCATGTCGATCATCTTCGCCGGTGGCATGGTCGGTTTCAGCTCCTTGCCGGTCTTCTCGGCAAACGCCTTGGCCAGGCCAACGAAGATCTCCCAGTCATGCAACGCGCCCTCCGGCTTGGCGAGGATCGCGCGGTTGAAGCGGGTGACGTTGCGCACCGCGAACAGGTTGAACGTGGTGTCGTAATGATCGTTTTCCAGCGCCGAGGTCGACGGCAGGATCAGGTCGGCATAACGCGTGGTTTCGTTGATGTACAGGTCAATGCTGACCATGAACTCCAGACCGTCCAGCGCCTGTTCCAGTTGCCGTCCGTTAGGCGTCGACAGCACCGGGTTGCCGGCAACGGTGATCAACGCACGAATCTGGCCCTCGCCTTCGGTGAGCATTTCTTCAGCCAGCGCCGAGACCGGCAATTCACCGCCGTATTCAGGACGTCCCGAGACACGGCTCTGCCATTTGTTGAAATGCCCGCCTGAGGTGGACGCCACCAGATCCACGGCTGGTTCGGTACACAGCGCGCCGCCAACCCGGTCGAGGTTGCCGGTGACCAGATTGATCAACTGCACCACCCAGTGGCACAACGTGCCGAAGGCCTGCGTCGAAACGCCCATGCGCCCGTAGCAGACAGCACTCGGCGCGGCCGCGAAGTCGCGTGCCAACTGGCGGATCTGTTCAGCGGGAACGGCGCACAACGGACTCATGGTTTCAGCGGTAAACGCGGCGACTGCGGCGCGCACTTCGTCCAGACCATCGACCGGTAAATGACTGTCGCGGGTCAGGCCTTCACTAAACAGTGTGTTGAGCACACCAAACAACAACGCCGCGTCGCCACCCGGGCGCACAAACAGATGCTGATCAGCCATGGCCGCCGTCTCGCTGCGCCGTGGATCGACCACCACTACTTTGCCGCCGCGTGACTGAATCGCTTTCAGACGTTTCTCGACGTCCGGCACGGTCATGATGCTGCCGTTGGACGCCAGCGGATTACCACCGAGGATCAACATGAAATCGGTGTGATCGATGTCCGGAATCGGCAGCAGCAAGCCGTGGCCGTACATCAAGTAACTGCTCAGGTGATGCGGCAACTGATCGACCGAGGTCGCCGAGTAGCGATTGCGCGTCTTCAACAACCCCAGGAAATAATTGCTGTGGGTCATCAGCCCGTAGTTATGCACACTCGGGTTGCCCTGATAAACCGCCACGGCGTTCTGGCCATGACGCTCCTGAATCGCCGCCAGTTTCTCGGCAACCAGCGCAAACGCTTCGTCCCACTCAATCGGCAGCCATTCACTGCCCACACGGCGCATTGGCTGGCGCAGGCGATCGGGATCGTTCTGGATATCTTGCAGGGCCACAGCTTTGGGGCAAATGTGGCCACGACTGAACGTGTCGAGCGCATCACCCTTGATTGAGGTGATCGCGACATTGCCATCCGTTTCAGTGGTTTCGATGGTCAGACCGCAAATGGCTTCACACAGGTGGCAGGCACGGTGATGGAGAGTCTTGGTCATGGCCAGTCTCTGTCTTGTTCTGGGCAGGCAATCAGGCCCGCGGGAACAAAACTATGGCCCCGGCGCAGGTCATGCGCCAGCGACGTTCGTCTTGTGAATCGACGGTTATCAGGTGTGCCGATAGAACGCCGCGCTCAACTCGACGGCAGCTGTGGCGGTGCTGCCAGTTGAATTTCCTGGATGGTTTCGATCTGCTCGTGGGCGACGTGCACGCCGGTGAGTTCGCCGATCAATCGCCAGTGTTCGTCGAGACCGGCGCTGATGGTCGCCATACGGTCGATCATGTGCCGGCCGGCGGTTTTCACCACCTCGTCTTCGCTGCGCAGCAACTCGAAGGACATTGAGGTGACAGATGCGGTCAGGTGAGTCAGAGAACGAGCCGTGTGGCCCAGCAATTCCATTAACAGTTTTTCTTTCGATTCCATGCGGAGGCTTCCTGCGTCGCTCGAAACTTATTTATAACCCAGCACTTTGCTTTAGCAAATGTTTCAACCTGAGCATCCGACCAAGTGATGGCATGCCGCCACGGTCGTAAACCGACCCAAGCGACTCGATCCCCGCCACGGCGCATTGCCAAGCCCCGCGAGGCCAGTGTACAAAGGGACTCGCTGCTGTCCCGAACCCGACTTCAAATGCGCGACTGCAACATCCAGTGCGCCCTTCGATTTCCGCAAAAACCGTAGCCCATTGGAAAAACGCGACATTTAGTGTCAATATCGCGCCTTCCCCTATTTCGTCGCCCCGTGCGGCTTACGCCGCAGGTCTCGCCCGTTGTTCCGTTAAACAAGGCTTTGAGCATCTGCGGTTTGTAGCAAAAAGGTAGTCAATCATGAGCGCAAGGCACTTTCTCTCCCTGATGGATTGCACGCCCGAAGAGCTGGTCAGCGTGATCCGTCGAGGCGTTGAGCTCAAGGACCTGCGTAACCGCGGCGTACTGTTCGAGCCTCTGAAAAACCGCGTGCTGGGCATGATCTTCGAGAAATCCTCGACCCGCACCCGGATCTCCTTCGAGGCCGGCATGATCCAGCTCGGCGGTCAGGCGATCTTCCTGTCGCCGCGCGACACCCAACTGGGCCGTGGTGAGCCGATCGGCGACTGCGCCATCGTCATGTCGAGCATGCTCGACGCGGTGATGATCCGTACCTTTGCCCACAGCACCCTGACCGAATTCGCCGCCAACTCGCGCGTGCCGGTGATCAACGGCCTGTCCGATGACCTGCACCCGTGCCAGTTGCTGGCCGACATGCAGACGTTCCTTGAGCACCGTGGCTCGATTCAGGGCAAGACCGTGGCCTGGATCGGCGACGGCAACAACATGTGCAACAGCTATATAGAAGCGGCGATCCAGTTCGACTTCCAGTTGCGCATCGCCTGCCCGGAAGGCTACGAGCCAAACCCTGAGTTCGTCGCCAAGGCTGGCGATCGTGTGACCATCGTCCGTGATCCGCAGGATGCCGTGCGCGGCGCGCATCTGGTAAGCACCGATGTCTGGACTTCCATGGGTCAGGAAGAGGAAACTGCCAAGCGCCTCAAGCTGTTCGCGCCGTTTCAGGTCAACCGTGCGTTGCTCGACCTCGCTGCCGAGGACGTGCTGTTCATGCATTGCCTGCCGGCACACCGTGGCGAAGAAATCAGCCTCGACCTGCTTGATGACCCGCGCTCCGTCGCCTGGGATCAGGCAGAAAACCGTCTCCACGCACAAAAGGCCCTGCTCGAGTTCCTCGTCGAACCGGCATATCACCACGCATGAGTCATGAATTACTGCTGAACCTGCGCAACCTCGCTTGCGGCTATCAAGATCAACGTGTGGTGCAGAACCTCAATCTGCACCTCAACGCCGGTGACATCGGCTGCCTGCTCGGCTCGTCCGGCTGCGGCAAGACCACCACCCTTCGCGCAATTGCCGGTTTCGAACCGGTACACGAAGGTGAAATCACCCTCGGCGGCGAAACCATTTCCAGCGCCGGTTTCACTCTGGCGCCGGAGAAACGCCGGATCGGTATGGTGTTTCAGGACTACGCGCTGTTTCCGCACCTGAGCGTCGCCGACAACATTGCCTTCGGTATTCGCAAGCACCCGAACAAGGCGCGAGTGACCGAAGAGCTGCTCGAACTGGTCAACCTGAAAAACCTTGGCAAACGCTTCCCGCACGAGTTGTCCGGCGGCCAGCAACAGCGCGTCGCCCTCGCCCGTGCGTTGGCGCCGGAGCCGCAATTGCTGCTGCTCGACGAGCCGTTCTCCAACCTCGATGGCGAATTGCGGCGCAAGCTCAGTCATGAAGTGCGCGACATCCTCAAGGCCCGTGGCACCAGCGCGATTCTGGTGACCCACGACCAGGAAGAAGCCTTCGCCGTCAGCGATCACGTCGGGGTGTTCAAGGAAGGTCGACTGGAACAATGGGACACGCCGTACAACCTGTATCACGAACCGGCAACGCCCTATGTGGCCAGTTTTATCGGACAGGGTTACTTCATTCGCGGCCAGCTCGGCAGCCCGGAATCGGTGCAGACTGAACTGGGCGAGCTGCGCGGCAATCGGGCTTACACCTGGCCGATTGGCGGCGCGGTGGATGTGTTGCTGCGTCCGGATGACATCGTTTATGCGCCGGACAGTGCGTTGAATGCGCGAATCGTCGGCAAGACGTTCCTTGGCGCGTCGACCCTGTATCGCCTGCAATTGCCGACGGGTGCGCAGCTGGAATCGATTTTCCCGAGCCACGCCGATCATCAGGTGGGGGCGGAGGTGGGGATTCGGGTTGCTGCTGAGCATCTGGTCTTGTTCCAGGCTTCCGGCAGCACCGCCGCCCAAATCCCGGCAGTGGAAAACGGCGTCCGCCGCTATAGCACCGCCCTCTGATCCGCCCTGGATCAAAACTGTGGGAGCGAGCCTGCTCGCGAATACAATCTATCAGTCACAGATGATTTGACTGACCGACCATATTCGCGAGCAGGCTCGCTCCCACAGGTGTTTTTGGGCTAGCCCAACAACAATGTACCGCTCGCAACCAACGTCGCATGCCCGCCAATCTTCACCCGCTCACCTTCCAACCGACAGAACAGCTCCCCGCCCCGCGCCGAACGCTGGCATGCGGTGAGGCTCGTTTTGCCCAGACGCTTCGACCAATACGGAATCAGGCTGCAATGCGTCGAGCCGGTCACCGGATCTTCATTGATGCCGATCGCCGGTGCGAAATAGCGCGAGACGAAGTCGTGCTGATTGCCCCGCGCCGTGACGATCGCGCCCAGCCACGGCAGTTTGGCCAACGCGACCATGTCCGGTTGGCAATCGAGCACTGCCTGCTCCGATTCCAGCACCACAAACAGCTCGTTGGAGCCAAGCACATCAACGGCTGCAACACCCAGCGCCCGTTCGACATCCAGGGTCACGCCAATCTCGGACGGCACGATCGAAGGGAAATCCAGCCACAAGCGCCCCCCTTCACGGCTGACGCTCAACGGCCCGGATTTGCTGGTGAAGTCGATACGTTCGGCGGTTTCTTTGTAGATCTCGAACAACACATGTGCGCTGGCCAGCGTAGCGTGCCCGCACAAGGGTACTTCAGTGGTCGGGGTGAACCAGCGGATATGCCACGCCGCCCCTTCTCGGACCAGAAACGCGGTTTCCGCCAGATTGTGCTCAGCGGCGATCTGCTGCATCAGCTCATCCGCAAGCCACGCATCCAGTCGATAAATCATCGCCGGATTGCCACTGAATGGCCGATCACTGAACGCGTCGACCTGATGAAACTCGAGCTGCATAACCTTCTCCCTAAGTCAGGCGGCAGAGCATGCAACCGTAAGGCGCTCAGCGCCAGTGACAAAACCTGCCGATTTTCTGCATACAGCGATAACGGTTATGCGCGGCCAATGTCGGCGAATTTCGCCTGGGTGTATTCGGCGAGCACGGCAGGTGCCAATTCAACTTCCAGCCCGCGCCGGCCGGCACTGACATAAATAGTCGCAAAACCCTGAGCCGAGTTATCGATGAAGGTGCGCAGGCGTTTCTTCTGCCCCAATGGGCTGATCCCGCCCAACAAATAACCGGTGGAGCGCTGCGCCGCTGCCGGGTCAGCCATCTCGACCTTTTTCACCCCTGCCGCATGCGCCAGACCTTTGAGGTCGAGGCTTCCGACGACCGGCACCACCGCCACCAGCAATTCACCTTTTTCACTGGCCGCCAGCAGGGTTTTAAACACCTGTGCCGGTTCAAGTGCCAGTTTCTCTGCGGCCTCCAGCCCATACGATGTGGCTTTTGGGTCATGTTCGTAACTGTGCACGCGATGTTCGGCACGAACTTTTTTCAACAAGTCCAACGCAGGGGTCATGGCAGCTCCAGGCTCGGCAGTGACAGAAAAATACTGCGTCGGATTCTAGGCGATCACATCTCAAAAGGCTCTATTCCAAGCCGCGTTTCCCGTGGCTTGCAGCTGTTTCAAGCGATCCAGCCTGCGACGAGCGCGAAGGATCATTCACGCAACGAATAGTTTTATTGTGACCGATGGTTCACTTTCGACCTTTGACAGGTTTGTTTCTTGTCTATATTTTTTCGAATCTGAATAATGTAAGAATTATCATCATCGCAGCACTCAGCAGTAAACCGAGGACGGAATGGGGATTCCTACTTGGAGAAAATCGCGCCTTGCCCTGACGGCATTGCGCCAGACAACAACAAAAACCGAGGTTTTCAATGACAACTGCTTTACAGCAACCAACGCTCTCAAGCCAATGCATGGCCGAGTTTCTGGGTACGGCTCTACTGATCTTTTTCGGCACTGGTTGTGTCGCCGCGCTCAAGGTCGCGGGCGCCAGCTTCGGACTGTGGGAAATCAGCATCATCTGGGGCGTCGGCGTGAGCATGGCGATCTACCTCACCGCCGGCGTTTCCGGCGCGCACCTGAACCCGGCCGTGAGCATCGCGCTGGCGATCTTCGCTGACTTCGAAAAGCGCAAACTGCCGTTCTATATCCTTTCCCAGATCGCGGGCGCCTTCTGCGGCGCGCTGCTGGTTTACACGCTGTACAGCAATCTGTTCTTCGATTTCGAACAAACTCACCAAATGGTTCGCGGCTCGGCCGCCAGCCTTGAATTGGCCTCGGTATTCTCGACCTTCCCGAACCCGGTGCTTTCGACCGCTCAGGCGTTCCTGGTGGAGATGATCATCACCGCGATCCTGATGGGCGTGATCATGTCGCTGACCGACGACAACAATGGCCTGCCGAGAGGCCCACTGGCGCCGCTGCTGATCGGCCTGCTGATCGCGGTGATCGGCAGTTCGATGGGCCCGCTGACCGGTTTCGCGATGAACCCGGCGCGTGACTTCGGTCCGAAACTGATGACTTTCTTCACAGGTTGGGGTGAAATTTCCTTCACTGGCGGCCGTGATATTCCGTATTTCCTGATTCCGATTTTTGCACCGATTGTCGGTGCCTGCCTCGGCGCTGCCGGGTATCGCGGGCTCATCGCCCGTCACCTGACCGGCGCCACACCTGCTACAAAGGATGCAGAACCGGCCATTGACGGCAAACCAAGAACTTCTTGAAACAGTCGGCGCAGGCTCCTGCCCTATAGAGCCTGCGCCACGGCCCACTCTCCCTTATTTCGTCCAAGGCAATCGACATGACCGACATTCAGAATAAGAACTACATCATTGCCCTCGATCAGGGTACGACCAGCTCCCGCGCGATCATTTTCGACCGCGATGCGAACGTGGTCTGCACCGCGCAGCGCGAGTTCGCTCAGCATTACCCGCAGGCCGGTTGGGTCGAACATGACCCGATGGAAATCTTCGCCACCCAGAGCGCGGTGATGGTTGAAGCGCTGGCCCAGGCCGGCCTGCATCACGACCAGGTTGCAGCCATCGGTATCACCAACCAGCGTGAAACCACCGTGGTCTGGGACAAGACCACCGGCCGCCCGGTGTACAACGCGATCGTCTGGCAGTGCCGCCGCAGCACCGAGATCTGCCAGCAGCTCAAGCGCGATGGCCACGAAGAGTACATCCGCGACAACACCGGCCTGGTCACCGACCCGTACTTCTCCGGCACCAAACTGAAGTGGATCCTCGACAACGTCGAAGGCAGCCGCGAGCGTGCACGCAACGGCGAGCTGCTGTTCGGCACCGTCGATAGCTGGCTGATCTGGAAATTCACTGGCGGCAAAGTACACGTCACCGACTACACCAACGCCTCGCGCACCATGCTCTTCAACATCCACTCGCTGGAGTGGGATTCGAAGATGCTCGAGATCCTCGACATCCCGCGCGAAATGCTCCCGGAAGTGAAGGCTTCTTCGGAAATCTACGGCCGTACCAAGAGCGGCATCGCCATCGGCGGTATCGCCGGCGACCAGCAAGCCGCACTGTTCGGCCAGATGTGCGTCGAGCCGGGCCAAGCGAAAAACACCTACGGCACCGGCTGCTTCCTGCTGATGAACACCGGCGACAAAGCGGTGAAATCCCAACACGGCATGCTCACCACCATCGCTTGCGGCCCGCGTGGCGAAGTTGCTTACGCACTGGAAGGCGCAGTGTTCAACGGTGGTTCCACCGTGCAGTGGCTGCGTGATGAACTGAAAATCATCAACGACGCCCACGACACCGAATACTTCGCCAATAAAGTGAAGGACAGCAACGGCGTGTACCTGGTACCGGCATTCACCGGTCTCGGTGCTCCGTACTGGGACCCGTATGCCCGTGGCGCATTGTTCGGCCTGACGCGCGGCGTGCGCGTGGATCACATCATCCGCGCCGCGCTGGAATCGATCGCCTACCAGACCCGCGACGTGCTCGACGCCATGCAACAGGATTCCGGCGAACGCCTCAAAGCCCTGCGCGTTGACGGCGGTGCGGTGGCGAATAACTTCCTCATGCAGTTCCAGGCCGACATCCTCGGCACGCAGGTCGAGCGTCCGCAAATGCGCGAAACCACGGCACTCGGCGCGGCGTATCTGGCCGGTCTGGCGTGCGGTTTCTGGGGCAGCCTGGAAGAACTGCGCGGCAAAGCGGTGATCGAGCGCGAGTTCGAGCCGAGCCTCGACGAAACCGAAAAGGAGAAGCTGTACAAGGGCTGGAAAAAAGCCGTCAGTCGTACCCGTGATTGGGCGCGTGAAGACGCTGAATAAGCCAACCTTCAGAGACTGATAGGCAACTAACTGGTAGGGAGCGGATTCCTGCGGCATCATGGGCAAATTTTGCACGGCAGCCCAAAGGAAGCCCCATGAATCTGCCTCCCCGTCAGCAGCAAATCCTCGAGCTGGTCCGCGAACGCGGCTATGTGAGCATCGAGGAAATGGCCACGCTGTTCGTTGTTACCCCGCAAACCATCCGCCGCGACATCAATCAGCTCGCGGAAGCCAATCTGCTGCGTCGCTACCATGGCGGCGCCGCCTACGATTCCAGCGTCGAAAACACTGCCTATGCGATGCGCGCCGATCAGATGCGCGATGAAAAACAACGCATCGGTGAAGCCATCGCCGCACAGATTCCCGATCACGCCTCGCTGTTCATCAATATCGGCACCACGACCGAATCGATTGCCCGCGCCCTGCTCAATCACAATCATCTGAAGATCATCACCAACAACCTGCACGTGGCGTCGATGCTCAGCGCCAAGGATGATTTCGATGTGCTGCTGACGGGTGGCAACGTGCGCCGTGACGGCGGTGTGGTCGGTCAGGCGAGCGTGGATTTCATCAATCAGTTCAAGGTGGACTTCGCGCTGGTCGGGATTAGCGGGATTGATGAAGACGGTAGTTTGCTCGACTTTGATTATCAGGAAGTACGGGTTTCGCAGGCGATCATCGCCAATGCGCGGCAGGTGATTCTGGCAGCCGACTCGAGCAAGTTCGGGCGCAACGCAATGATCCGGTTGGGGCCGATCAGTCTGATTGATTGTTTGGTGACCGATCAGCAGCCTGTGCCGGCGTTGGCGCAGTTGTTGAGCCAGCACAAGATTCGGCTAGAAGTCGTTTAACCCCCAAGATCAAAAGATCGCAGCCTTCGGCAGCTCCTACAGGTCAGGTGACCCAATGTAGGAGCTGCCGAAGGCTGCGATCTTTTGCTTTTAATGTTCGAAAATTTTCCTTTCCCCACCCTTCGATGAGTTTTTTCAATCGAACGTGACTGGCTGCGCGCGTGTTTATGGGCTACCATTTTCGCAAATGAACATTCATGTTCGATTTCCAATATAGAAAATCAAAAGAACCCGAGGCCAGCCGATGTCCACCTCTACCTTGCGTACGCCCCCAATCTCCGAGATCTACGACATCGCCGTTATCGGCGGCGGGATCAATGGCGTGGGGATCGCAGCGGATGCCGCCGGTCGCGGGCTTTCGGTGTTCCTTTGCGAAAAGGATGATCTGGCCAGCCACACCTCGTCGGCCAGCAGTAAGCTGATCCACGGTGGCCTGCGCTACCTCGAACATTACGAATTCCGTTTGGTGCGTGAAGCACTGGCCGAACGCGAAGTATTGCTGGCCAAGGCGCCGCACATCGTCAAGCCAATGCGTTTCGTCTTGCCGCACCGTCCACACCTGCGCCCGGCATGGATGATTCGCGCCGGCCTGTTCCTGTACGACAACCTCGGCAAGCGCGAAAAATTGCCGGGTTCGAAAAGCCTGAAGTTCGGCGCCGACAGCGCGTTGAAAAGCGAAATCAAGAAAGGCTTCGAATACTCCGATTGCTGGGTCGATGACGCCCGTCTGGTGGTACTCAACGCCATGGCCGCCCGTGAAAAAGGCGCTCACGTGCACACCCAGACCCGTTGCGTCAGCGCCCGTCGCGCCAAGGGCCTGTGGCATCTGAACCTGGAACGCGCCGACGGCAGCCTGTTTTCGATCACCGCCAAAGCGCTGGTGAACGCCGCTGGCCCGTGGGTTGCCAAATTCATTCGTGACGACTTGAAGATGGAGTCGCCGTACGGCATCCGTCTGATTCAGGGCAGCCACATCATCGTGCCGAAACTGTACGAAGGTGATCACGCGCACATTCTGCAAAACGAAGATCAGCGCATCGTTTTCACTATTCCGTATCTGAACCACTTCACCCTGATCGGCACTACCGACCGCGAATACACCGGTGATCCGGCGAAAGTCGCCATCACTGAAGGTGAAACCGATTACCTGTTGAAAGTGGTCAATGCGCACTTCAAGAAACAGGTTAGCCGCGACGACATCCAGCACAGCTACTCGGGCGTGCGCCCATTGTGCAACGATGAATCCGACAACCCGTCGGCGGTCACCCGCGATTACACCCTGGCACTGTCGGGCAGCACGGAAGAAGCGCCACTGCTGTCGGTGTTTGGCGGCAAGCTGACCACCTACCGCAAACTCGCCGAGTCGGCGATGGCGCAATTGATGCCGTTCTTCACCCAGATGCGCCCGAGCTGGACCGCCTCCGCGACCCTGCCCGGCGGTGAAGACATGACCACGCCACAGGCCTTGAGCGCGCTGATCCGCGACAAGTTCGACTTCGTGCCGACCGAGATCGCTCGTCGCTGGTCGACCACTTACGGCAGCCGTACCTGGCGCATGCTTGAAGGTGTGGAAACCCTCGCTGACATGGGCGAACACATTGGCGGCGGGCTCTATACCCGTGAAGTCGATTACCTGTGCAGCGAAGAATGGGCGACCACGGCGCATGACATTCTGTGGCGTCGCAGCAAACTGGGGTTGTTCACCACCCCGGCGGAGCAGGAGAAGCTTGCGGCGTACTTGGGTAAGGTTGAACAGAACCGTAGCAAGATCGAAGCGGCGTGATGTGAACATCGCTTAAACGAAAGCCCCTGAATTGAGAAATTCAGGGGCTTTTTGTTATGTGGACTTTGTTGAACCTGATTGGGTCAGTTAGATCTTTTCCCCCTCACCCCAGCCCTCCCCCCCAAAAGGGGGAGAGGGGAAAGAGCCGATCGAGGTGCTCTGTAAATCCTGAGTTCGACTCGGTATTCCAAGTCGGCGTAACTTGCCCAAACAACGCGATCGGTCCCCTCTCCCTCTGGGAGAGGGTTAGGGTGAGGGGCTTTTCGCCGTTCGGATTTCCGAACGCGACCTCCCGGTCGATTCGGTAAACCGGATCAGTTACGTCAAAACAAACCATCACAAAACTTTAATAACGTTATAAATCATAAGATTAGCTACATCAGACTGGTCTGGCACGACTCATGCTCTACACTCTCTCGACGAATGCCTGTTGCGCCAACACTTCAGGAGCCGTCAGGCATTCGAAGCACAAAAGGGCCGACGAACTGGCTCCATAAAAAAAACAATTCGAGGAAAATTTGATGCGCATCGTTCCCCATATCCTGGGCGCAGCCATTGCGGCCGCTCTGATCAGCACGCCAGTTTTCGCCGCCGAACTCACCGGCACCCTGAAGAAAATCAACGATTCGGGCACCATCACGCTCGCGCACCGCGACAGCTCCATTCCGTTTTCCTACATTGCCGATGCTACCGGCAAACCAGTGGGCTACTCCCACGACATTCAAGTGGCCATCGTTGAAGCCCTGAAAAAAGATCTGAACAAGCCAGACCTGCAGGTCAAATACAACCTGGTGACCTCGCAAACCCGGATCCCGCTGATCCAGAACGGCACCGCGGACATCGAGTGCGGCTCCACCACCAATAACGCCGAACGCGCCCAACAAGTCGACTTCACCGTCAACATCTTCGAAATCGGCACCCGTCTGCTGGTCAAGAAAGACAAGGATGGCAAGCCGTCCTACGCTGACTTTGCCGACCTGAAAGGCAAAAACGTCGTGACCACCGCGGGCACCACGTCCGAGCGCATCATCAAGGCGATGAACGCCGACAAGCAGATGGGCATGAACATCATCTCCGCCAAAGACCACGGCGAATCCTTCAACATGCTTGAAAGCGGCCGCGCCGTTGCCTTCATGATGGACGACGCCCTGCTGGCCGGCGAAGAAGCCAAGGCCAAGAAGCCGGAAGACTGGGTCATCACCGGTACGCCACAATCCTTCGAAGCCTATGCGTGCATGGTTCGCAAAGACGACCCGGCCTTCAAGAAGGCGGTCGATGACGCCATCGTTGGCCTGTACAAGTCGGGCGAGATCAACAAGATCTACAGCAAGTGGTTCGAAAGCCCGATCCCGCCAAAAAAACTGAACCTGAAGTTCCCGATGAGCGACAAGGTAAAAGATCTGATCGCCAACCCGAGCGACAAGCCGGCGCCTGACGTAAAAATCTGATTACTGACTAACCTTATCGCCTGAGAGAGCAATCCTCTCTCAGGCGTCTGTTACTACCTGCTGGCTATACAGTGGAACACTCGACCTGGCGGTTTTCGAGCCGATCGCGTGTGCCTGACGTTCAACGTCAGGTGGGAAAGGATCTTCCCCAAGCGGGTGCTTGTACATCGATCGATCTCGAGGGGAGACCCTAATGAATTACAACTGGGACTGGGGCGTGTTCTTCAAGTCCACCGGCGTCGGCAGCGAGACTTATCTCGACTGGTACGTCACCGGTTTGGGCTGGACCATCGCCATCGCCATCGTGGCGTGGATCATCGCCTTGCTGCTCGGCTCCATTCTGGGGGTCATGCGCACGGTGCCAAACCGCATCGTATCGGGCATCGCGACCTGCTACGTGGAACTGTTTCGCAACGTGCCGCTGCTGGTTCAGCTGTTCATCTGGTACTTCCTGGTGCCCGACCTGCTGCCGCAGAACCTGCAGGACTGGTACAAACAGGACCTTAACCCGACCACCTCGGCTTACCTGAGCGTTGTCGTGTGCCTGGGCCTGTTCACCGCTGCCCGCGTTTGCGAACAAGTGCGCACCGGCATCCAGGCGCTGCCACGCGGCCAGGAATCCGCCGCCCGCGCCATGGGCTTCAAGCTGCCGCAGATCTACTGGAATGTGCTGCTGCCCCAGGCTTACCGCATCATCATTCCGCCGCTCACCTCGGAATTCCTCAACGTCTTCAAGAACTCCTCCGTGGCGTCCCTGATCGGCCTGATGGAACTGCTGGCGCAAACCAAACAGACCGCCGAGTTCTCGGCCAACCTGTTTGAAGCGTTCACCCTGGCCACGCTGATCTACTTCACCCTGAACATGAGCCTGATGTTGCTGATGCGCATGGTCGAGAAGAAAGTCGCGGTGCCCGGCCTGATTTCTGTGGGGGGTAAATAATGGACTTCGATTTCAGCGGCATCATCCCCGCTATCCCGGGCCTGTGGAACGGCATGGTCATGACCTTGCAGTTGATGGTCATGGGCGTGGTCGGCGGCATCGTGCTCGGGACGATCCTGGCGCTGATGCGCCTGTCGTCGAGCAAACTGCTGTCGCGCGTTGCCGGCGCCTATGTGAACTACTTCCGTTCGATCCCGCTGCTGCTGGTGATCACCTGGTTCTACCTGGCGGTACCGTTCGTGCTGCGCTGGATCACCGGCGAAGACACGCCGATTGGCGCGTTCACTTCCTGCGTCGTGGCGTTCATGATGTTCGAAGCCGCGTACTTCTGCGAAATCGTCCGCGCCGGTGTGCAGTCAATTCCCAAAGGCCAGATGGCCGCCGCGCAGGCAATGGGCATGACCTATGGCCAGACCATGCGCCTGATCATCCTGCCCCAGGCGTTCCGCAAGATGACGCCGTTGCTGCTGCAACAGTCGATCATCCTGTTCCAGGACACCTCGCTGGTTTACACCGTGGGCCTGGTGGACTTCCTCAACTCCGCCCGCTCCAGCGGCGACATCATTGGCCGGTCCAACGAGTTCCTGATCTTCGCCGGTGTCGTCTACTTCATCATCAGCTTTTCCGCCTCGCTGCTGGTCAAGCGTCTGCAAAAAAGGTTCGCCGTATGATCTCTATCAAGAACATCAACAAGTGGTATGGGGACTTCCAGGTGCTGACTGATTGCAGCACCGAGGTCAAAAAAGGCGAAGTGATCGTGGTCTGCGGCCCATCGGGCTCCGGCAAATCGACCCTGATCAAATGCGTCAACGCGCTGGAACCGTTCCAGAAAGGCGACATCGTCGTCGACGGCACCTCGATTGCCGACTCGAAGACCAACCTGCCGAAATTGCGTTCGCGCGTGGGCATGGTGTTCCAGCATTTCGAACTGTTCCCGCACCTGACCATCACCGAAAACCTGACCATCGCGCAGATCAAGGTGTTGGGCCGTAGCAAGGAAGAGGCGACGAAGAAAGGTCTGCAATTGCTCGAGCGTGTTGGCCTGTCGGCGCACGCCCACAAGCATCCGGGGCAACTGTCCGGTGGTCAGCAACAGCGTGTGGCGATTGCCCGTGCGCTGGCGATGGACCCGATCGTCATGCTGTTCGACGAACCGACCTCGGCGCTCGACCCGGAAATGGTCAACGAAGTGCTCGACGTGATGGTGCAACTGGCCCACGAAGGCATGACCATGATGTGCGTGACCCACGAAATGGGCTTCGCCCGTAAAGTCGCGGATCGCGTGATTTTCATGGACGCCGGCAAGATCATCGAAGACTGCCCGAAAGAGGAATTCTTCGGCGACATCAGCGCCCGCTCCGAACGTGCACAGCACTTCCTCGAGAAAATCCTGCAGCACTAAAAGCAACACCGCCTCCCCCTGTAGGAGCTGCCGCAGGCTGCGATCTCTTGACTTTGTTTTTAAAGATCAAAAGATCGCAGCCTGCGGCAGCTCCTACAGGGGATTGGCGAAGTCTGTTGTGGTGGTTGACCCAAGGCATCTGTGATGAAATGCGACCCCAATCTCTATCGCGCCGCGCCGCCATCACTTGCCGTGAAGCCCCGTCTGATTCGTCATCTGTTCCTGCCGCCACTGATCATCGCCCTGATGGTCGGCCTGGGTTTCATCGGCTTCTGGACCAGTGAACATTTCGGCATTCGCAGCCTCGGCGAGAACGGTCAGCGTCAGCTGGAACTGCACGCCCGCGCGGTCGAAAGCGAGATCAGCAAATACACTTACCTGCCCAGCCTGCTGGAACTCGAAACCAGTGTGTCGCAGCTGCTGGCCGACCCGACTCCGGAACACCGGCAAACGGTCAACGCTTACCTCGAAGGCCTGAACCGGCGCAGTCGCAGTCGGGCCATCTACGTCATGGACACCACCGGCCGCGTCATGGCCACCAGCAACTGGCGCGATGTCGACAGTTACCTCGGTGAAGACCTGTCCTTCCGCGCCTATTTCCAGAAAGCCGTACGCGGCGAACCCGGGCGTTTCTACGGCATCGGCAGCACCAACGGCGAGCCCGGTTACTACCTCGCTCATGGCCTCGAAGAGCACGGCAAGATCATCGGCGTCGCCGTGGTCAAAGTACGCCTCGAAGCCATGGAAGAACGCTGGCAACGCGCACGCCTCGAAGCCTTTGTCAGTGATGAGAACGGCATCATCATTCTCTCCAGCGATCCAGCCCGGCGCCTCAAGTCAGTGATTCCACTGAGTGACGAAATCAAAGAAAAACTCGCCCGCAGCCTGCAGTACTACTGGTTCCCGCTCAACGAACTGCAACCACTGGCCCGGGAAACCCTGTCCGAAGGCGTGGAGAAGCTCACCTTCCCGGCCAACAGCGAAGTGCGCTCCGACGATGACGACATCAGCTATCTCGCACAAACCCGGCCACTGAGCGACACACCGTGGAATTTCACCCTGCTCACGCCCCTTCAGGACCTGCGCCGTGAAGCCATCAACCAAGGCATTCTGGTCGCCGTAGCGTTTGCCTTGGTCGCCTTCCTGCTGATCGCCTGGAACGAGCGGCGCAAGGTCATCGCCACTCGGCTGGCGGCCCGCGAAGCTTTGCAGGAAGCCAACAATCAACTGGAGCGTCGGATTACCGAACGCACCACCGATCTGCGCGCCAGCAACGAGCGTCTGAAGAGCCAGATCCGCGAACGGCGTCAGGCCGAAGAGACGTTGCGCCGTGCGCAGGATGAACTGGTGCAGGCCGGCAAGCTCGCTGCGATTGGCCAGATGTCGACCAGCATTGCCCACGAATTGAACCAGCCACTGGCGGCGATGCGTACGCTGTCGGGCAATACTGTGCGCTTTCTCGAACGCGGTCAGCTGGATGTTGCCAGTACCAATCTGAAAACCATCAACGAGCTGATCGACCGCATGGGCCGGATCACCGCCAGCCTGCGTTCCTTCGCCAGGCGCGGCGACAACCAGGGCCAGGCCAGCCTTGGCAAAGCCATAGAGGCAGCACTGCAACTGCTCGGGGCACGCCTGGAGAGTTCGGCGGTCACCATTCACCGCCAGTTCATCGATGTGCAGCTGCAGATCGACCAGACCCGTCTCGAACAGATTCTGGTCAACCTGATCGGCAATGCCCTCGACGCCATGCAGGCGCAACCGTTGCCCGAGCTGTGGCTGGAGGGCGAAGAATTCAATGGCAAATATCGCCTGCGCGTACGCGACAACGGCCACGGCATTGACGCCGAAGCGCGCAAGCACCTGTTCGAACCGTTCTTCACCACCAAGCCCGGCGAACAAGGCCTGGGCTTGGGCCTGACGCTTTCCGCCAGCCTCGCCGCCGCCACCGGCGGGCATCTGGGTGTCGAACACCCGGCCAGCGGTGGCACCACTTTCGTCCTCAGTTTACCGTTGGTAAGCCCTACTCCTGCCGAGCCAATATGAACCACGAACTCAGTGTGCTGATCGTCGAAGACGACCCCCATGTGCTGCTCGGCTGCCAACAGGCACTGACCCTGGAAGACATTCCTTGCGTCGGCGTCGGCAGCGCCGAGGAAGCGCTGGAGCGCATCGGTGACAATTTTGCCGGCATCGTCATCAGCGACATTCGCCTGCCGGGCATCGATGGCCTGGAATTGCTGACCCGCCTCAAGCAACGTGATCGCAGCCTGCCGGTGGTGTTGATCACCGGCCACGGTGATATTTCCATGGCCGTCGGCGCAATGCAGAAAGGCGCCTATGACTTCATGGAAAAACCGTTCTCGCCGGAACGTCTGGTCGACGTCGCGCGGCGGGCGCTGGAGCAACGCAGTCTCGCCCGCGAAGTGTCGTCGCTGCGCCGCCAACTGGCCGAGCGCGATTCCCTTGAAGGGCGGATCATCGGTCGCTCGCCGGCCATGCAGAACCTGCGCGAATTGATCGCCAACGTCGCCGACACCTCGGCCAACGTGTTGATCGAAGGCGAAACCGGCACTGGTAAAGAACTGGTCGCCCGTTGCCTGCACGATTTCAGTCGTCGTCACAGCAAGCAATTCGTCGCGCTGAACTGCGGCGGACTCCCGGAAAATCTGTTCGAAAGTGAAATCTTCGGCCACGAGGCCAACGCGTTTACCGGCGCCGGAAAACGGCGCATCGGCAAGATCGAACACGCTGACGGCGGCACGCTGTTCCTCGACGAAGTGGAAAGCATGCCGCTGCCGTTGCAGATCAAACTGCTGCGGGTGTTGCAGGAACGCACCCTCGAACGCCTCGGCTCGAACCAGAGTGTGGCCGTGGATTGCCGAGTGATCGCGGCGACCAAATCCGACCTCGACGAATCGAGCAAGGCCGGCGAATTTCGCAGCGACTTGTACTACCGCCTCAACGTGGTAACGCTGGAGTTGCCGCCCTTGCGCGAACGCCGTGAAGACATCCTGCAATTGTTCGAACACTTCACCCAGCAATCGGCCCTGCGTTTCGACCGCGCGTTGCCGGAACTGGATAACCAGACCCTGTCGAACCTGATGAGCCACGACTGGCCGGGCAACGTGCGCGAACTGCGCAACGTCGCCGAACGCTTTGCTCTCGGTTTGCCGGCGTTCAAAAAGACTGGCGCCAGCAGTGGCGGACAAGGCCTGGCGTTCGCCGAAGCGGTGGAAGCATTCGAACGCAACCTGCTCAGCGACGCCCTGCAACGTAGCGGCGGCAACCTGACGCAGGCGAGTCTTGAACTGGGCATGGCCAAGACCACGCTGTTCGACAAAGTGAAGAAGTACGGGTTGAGCCACTGATGGATCTGATTTTGAAGGCTGCTATCGGCGCTGCGGTGGTGCTGATCCTCGCGGCGCTGTCGAAAACCAAAAACTATTACATCGCCGGATTGGTGCCGCTGTTTCCGACGTTTGCGCTGATAGCGCATTACATCGTTGGCAAGGGGCGTTCGGTTGATGATCTGAAGACCACGATCGTGTTCGGCATGTGGTCGATCATTCCGTACTTCATTTATCTGGCGACGTTGTATGTGATGGTGGATCGTATGCGGCTGGAGGCTTCGCTGGCGGTGGCGGCGGTGGCGTGGTTGATGGCTGCTACGGTGTTGGTGACGGTTTGGGTTCGGGTGCACAGCTAAGGTCAAAAGCCACCCTCATCGGAACGCCGCCCGCCCAGCCCTCTCCCCGAGGGAGAGGGGGCCGACCGCTGAATATTGAAGATCTCCGCCGACGTGAAAGTGCTGTACCGAATCCATAATCGACTCAATGCATCAGGTCGGTGGATAGCCAAATACAACTCGATCAGTCCCCTCTCCCTCTGGGAGAGGGTTAGGGTGAGGGGCTTTTGGCTCCTACCGATATCAACTAACCGTACCACCCTTGGTCTCGGCCATAATCTGCCGAATCGCCCCAACAAACGTCTTTACCGGCTGCCCGCCCGTCACCGCGTACTGCCCGTTGAACACCACCGTCGGCACCGAACTCACCCCGCGTTGCAGCCATAACTGCTGTTCTTCGCGCACCTCATCGGCAAATTCACCGGACGCCAGAATCGCTTCTGCACGCTGACGATCCAGCCCGACACTTTCCGCAATCTGCACCAGTTGTCGATGATCCGACGGATTGCCGCCATCGCTGAAGTACGCCTTGAACAGCGCCTCTTTCAACGGCAACTGCAAACCCTCAAGCCCGGCCCAGTGCAGCAAGCGATGTGCATCGAAGGTGTTGTAGATACGGCTGTTGCCATCAGTGCGAAAGGCAAACCCGAGTTCTGCACCGCGGGCGCGGATGGCTTCACGATTTTTCTGCGATTGCTCGGGAGTAGAGCCGTATTTTTCGTGGATGTGCTCGGCGATGTTCTGCCCTTCGGCGGCCATTTTCGGATTCAGCTCGAATGGCTGGAAACGGATCTCGGCCTGCACTTCGTTGCGCAGGATTTCCAGTGCTTCAAGCAAGCCATACAAACCGACGACGCACCAAGGGCAGGAGACGTCGCTGACAAAGTCGATTTTCAAAGCGGAATTCATCAAACACCTCGCAGGGGAAATCGTGCGGGAAAGTTTGCACGATACACCTGCTCCGGATTTTTTGTGACCATAGCGGCCCCTTCGCGGGCAGGCTCGCTCCCACCTTTGGAATGCGTTCCCCTGTGGGAGCGAGCCTGCTCGCGAAGAGGCCCGCTCAGACAATACAAATACCTCGGTTACAGCAGATTCGCGCCCACCACCGGCTCAATCTGCGCCCAGTGCGAGGTGTCTTCACGATGCGCCTGCAGATACGGCAGCACTGCCGCCAGCAACGGTTCCTTGAATGCCTCTTGAAAGCGATGCGCCAGCCCCGGAATCAGCTTCAACTGACTCCCGCGAATATGCGCCGCCAGATGCACGCCGTGCATCACTGGCAACAACGGGTCCGCCGTGCCATGCACCACCAGCGTCGGCACGCGCAATTGGTTGAGCAATGCCACCCGGCTCGGCTCGGCAAGAATCGCCATGATCTGCCGCTTCACGCCTTCGGGGTTGAACGCACGGTCGTACGACAGCGCCGCCTGATGCAACAAGGCCTGGCGATCATCCGTCACCGCCGGGCTACCCAGCGCTGCCAGTAAATCAGCCTGTTGTTCCAGCGCTACCTGACGATTCGGTGCGCCGCGTCGCGATAGAAGTTGCACCAGCGCCGCACTCGGTGCCGGCAATCCTTCGGCACCCGAGGTGGTCATGATCAACGTCAGACTCTCGACCCGCTGTGGCGCCATCGCAGCCATGTGCTGGGCGATCATCCCGCCCATACTCGCGCCCAGCACATGGAATTGCTCGACGTGCAACGCGTCCATCAACCCCAACGCGTCATCAGCCATGTCGGTCAGGCTGTACGGCGCTGCCACTGGCAGGCCGAGCTTGTAGCGCAACACTTCGAAGGTCAGGTTGGCTTCAGCCGGCGCCTGACGCCAGGTCGACAAGCCGACATCGCGGTTGTCATAGCGAATCACCCGAAAGCCCTGCTGACACAGCGCGACCACCACTTCGTCCGGCCAGTGGATCAACTGTCCACCCAGGCCCATGACCAGCAATAACGCCGGATCCGACGCACGACCAATGCTCTGGTAAGCCAGGCTCACCTGTTGCAGGTCGACGTGTTCGGTCGGCACATTCACATTGCAGCGCGCCGCCGCCCATGCCGACGATCCGAAAAAAATCGCGGCCAACAAAGCCGCGACAGATAGAAAACCCTTAGCCATGAAAAACACCGAAACGCAGAACCCCAGTAGAGCGCGAGTCTGATGAAGTTTTTACAAGCGCGCTGCCACAGTTCCATGACAGTTTGATGAAGAGTGCCGAGCGGTCAGGTTCGTTGGCTGCAAACAATATCTATGTACCGCCATCGCCTGGGGTAATTTGTCTTCAATGACGCGCTCAGGGACGGACTCCCCGCCCCGCTATGCGAGTCATGCCCCCATGCCCGATCGCCTTGTTCTGGATGAACTCCCCGCACCCTCACCGTTGCCCGAGACCGTCGAGCACCTGCCGGAAACGATTGATGACAGCCTGTTGCAGCAGGCCAGCCACCGCTGGCGCGGCAGCCACGAGGGTTTACGCGAATTGTTTGCCGCCAGCCCGGCCCTGCGCGACAGCATTAATGAGTTGCTGCGACAACAACTGCAACTGGACGGTGAAACAAGCGGATTGCGTTTTGCTGCCACCGATGACGAACCGGCGCACACCGTCAGCCTTACCGATGCCTGTGCCTTTGTCGCTCAACAGCCGACGCTGGAAAGCGATCTGGATCAACACTGTGATCTCAGCGGAATCAGCTCAGATCATGCGCTGTACGCTTTAAAACCTGTGCAACTCCTTGAAAAGCTCAAATCGCTCGATCCGCGCAAAAGCCACGAGATTCGCTGGGCACAGTTCTGGGATGCGCGGGCGCCGCGCACGCCTGTGTCGCGACGTACCCGCGCCACGCAACTTTACCGCGCGCACTTCGAAGCCACCGCACACACGGCCCTCGCCAACCGGGTCATCACCGCCGCGCAACTCAAAACGCTGCAACAAATCATCGACTCAGGGCCGGACGCGCTGACAGTCGAGGGCCAAGCCATCCACACGGAAAAACTGGCACTGGTGCTGAGCAACGACAGCAAAGTCAAACTCCCCGGTGCTTGGGTCGTCAGCGTCGGCGATCTGGCCTCGGCGGCGCCACTGCTCTATCTGCCGTGCAACGCCACCTCGATCCTGACCTTCAACACTCGCGCAGAAATGCAAACCTGGCTGGCCCGGCAGATACAGATCCCCACCGGACTGCCCAAGGAGATTCTGCGCGTTGACTACAGCGCAGCGCTCGACCCGATGGTCACCGGGGCCAGCGATCTGTTCGCCGACCGCCACCACGCGCAACTCGACGCCTTGAGCAATACCAACAAAGGCAAAACCGGGATCAGGGCGCACGGCGCGCGATCACTGGTACATGTCGACCTGATCGACCATCAGCGCAGCAGCGCGATCATCGTGGCAGCTCCGCCAAAACCGCTCGCACCCGCCAGCGATAGCGAGACGGACGAGAAACCGCTGTTTGGCAGCCTGTCGGCCGGCATTCCACTGGCGGTAAGACAAGCGGCTTTCAAACGTCAACGCGATGCGCTCGAACGCTTGCAGGACAACGACGGTGACGGCTCCGGATATCGAGCGTGCAAGGAAGCGCTCAAAGTGCTTGAGGCCGCCGAACAAGCCGGCGAGAGCGCCGCCACATCGCTGCTTTACCGCGACAGTGCGCTCGATGTAAGCACCTTCAACTCAGCGTTCGCGGCCCTTCGTAAGGCGCACCACGACGGTTTGTCTGCCGAAGGCAAGCTGCAAGCAGCCTTGGGCCAACTCGACAGTGCCGAACACGATCTGCTCAAAGCCGTATTGGCCACTCCCATCGCGGCGGACCGCGACACCGACATCACGGCGGCCAGCCTGACGTTGACACTGACCGAGACCAAAAACGGAATCAGTACGACACAGAGCGAATCACTCAAGGGCGCGCTGGTCATCGGACGGCAAGCGACCCTCACGGACAGGACATCGACTTCCAGCCTGATGCTCTATTGGCCGGGCGTCGGCGGTGGCCTGCAACGCTTTGCCGATCAGCGGACCATGGAGCGCGAGGTGTTCAGGATCCTGCACCAGGACAGCGATCTGACCCTGCAATTGAGTCCCCTTGCCACAGATCCGCTGCAGCACTGCCTCAACGAGCTGATTACCGAGTTCGAAGCGAAAGTCGCAGGTCTGCGCGGCAAATCCGAACAGGCTGACGCTCAGGAAATTCTGCGCCAGGGATACCTCGCCAATCTGCAGGTTCCGGTGCACGCCGCCAGAAGCCTGGCCTTCGCGCATCTGCTGGAGCAGGAACGCAGCGGCACCCTCGCCGGCCATCTGCCGGGCTGGCTGATCAAACTGAAGGAAAACGAGCGTAGCGGGCTGAAACAGAACATCGAGGCGTACATCGCGGCAATGCGCGAAAGCCACGCCCTCATGACCCTCGCGCTGGAACCCCGTGACGACTTCACCCGCCGCCACCTGCACGCCCGACTGCGCAAGGACTTTTCCCTTGAAGGCCACTTCTCCATCCAGGTCGAACTGCCCGACTCGACCAAGACCGAACAGGTTCCCGAGTCGGGACCTGGTGGCGTCAGGAAGACCACGACCATTGTGCCCAGCAAAGCCCGCAGCAAAATGTCGCTGGAAGACCTGGCCCAGCTCAATATCGACAACGTCCATTCAGTGCTCAATGACTCACTTTCGCAGCGTCTGATTTTCCTGCGGCTGGAGGTCACCGCGACGCTGAAAAAGGATCGCACGCGCCTGCTCAACGGCATCAACCTGACCTACCTGCGCAAAGTCCTGCCGGAACTCGACCTGCCCAAAGCCTATGAACAGAAAATCCACGATGCCTTCAGGGGCGCCGCCAGCGAGGCGGAATTTGTCAAACAACACCGCCGGGAAAGCCTGATCGAGCCTTGGCGCCTGATGCTGAAAATCCAAAGCGAAAATGCGCGCCTGCAAAAACACCTCAGTCCTGATGAAGCCGCGCTGCTGAACATCGCCATCGATGCCGACACCACCGAGGCGTGGCAAGCCAACGGCAAGCGCCTGGTCCTGTTGCCGGTGGCGCTGAAAGTCGGCGGCAAGGACACCCCCGGCGAAGGCCCGGTAACGCTGTCCGGCGTCAGCCTGATCGAAGAGCAGATCAGCGGCGTCACCCTGTTGTACCTGCCAGACAGTCACGACGGGCAGTTTTTCCGGCGTTACGACACGCTCGAAGCGGCGCGCAAAGGGCTGTTCACGTTGTGCGGGAGTGACAAGTGGATCGAGTACCTGGCGAACAGGGCTTTGCAGGGCAATGTCCGGGCCCATATCAACCGTATCGGTCAGGCCGTGGAAAAAAACTTCGATGCCATCATCGAAGTCGGGGTGAGCTGGCCCGCGACTACTTCGTTCGCCGCGCACCTGCTCGACGCACACATGGGACGCTTGATCGAAGCCCATCGCGGTACCTCGCGTTCCAACGATGAGCTGTTCTTCGAGCGCTACACCCTGAAAGGCCCGCGCGCCTTCAACTACATAAAAATGGCCTTGGGCATGGTGCCCTTCGTCGGCAGTGTGCTGGCGCTTTATCAGGACTGGACCGCTGCGAATCAGGCGGTCGTCGCGTTCTTGCGTGGCGACGTGGCTGACGGTCTGGCGGAAATCGAGTCCATGCTGCTGTCGTTGATCGACGCCCTCATGGATCTGCTTCCAGGCGAAGCGGTGGCCTCGACGCTCTCGCGGACGACACGCGCATTGACACAGGCTCGCCAGCTCCACGCGGTGCTCGGCAATGTGGCGGCGCTGCACGGCAAGTCGCAGCGTCAAGCCAGGCATGTGCTGACGCGCTTCAAGGATTACGAATATGAAAAGCCGATTTCTCTGGCTGGCACAGAGCCGGCCAGCCACGGCCTCTACCGCGGGATCTACCGGCACGCCGACGGCGACTTCATTGAGCGTCAGGGCCGCCTCTACCAAGTGGAACTGAGCCGGGATTCGCGCAGCTGGCGACTGTCCGGCAACTCGCGAAAAACCTACAAGCAGCCGATCGCACTGGATGAAAGCGGACACTGGGACACCTGGTTCGGCGTTTACGGGACCGCCCTTGAAGGTGGCGTGGTGGGTGGCGGCAATGTCGGCGGGCGCATGGTCGAAACATTCGACCCTTACTGGCCGCCGGTGATTCGGCAACGCTTGCCGCGCTGGCTGGTGGATCGAAACTTCCGCCGTCACCATCAACTGACCGCCGCCGCTGACGACCTGGCCGATCGATTGCAGCGCAGGGGGAGAAAAAGCGACGAGGTGCTCAATGCCTACCGCGAAGCCCCGGAAGTGGAGCGCATGGCCATGTGGCCAACTGTCGAAGCCGCTTGTGTTGGCGATATCCAGGTGGCCAAACAGCGGTATGAGGTGTTGACCGATTTGACTGCGCTGACTCAGGGCAGAAAACGCAAGGCTGTTGCCCAGATGCAAAGCAAGACCGCATGGCTGTTGACTGACCGATATCGGCGCCGCGCCATCCACCTGTCGCATAACATTCACGGCATGACACGCGCCATCAAACGATTGAAGCGGCTGCACAATGCGCTGCCAGGTGATGCTGTGGTCGAGCGCTTGAAACACGTTGAAGACATACGCACCTTTCGTGTCGAGATCGTCAACAAGCTCGAACAGTTGGCGGAACTCAAAGACCAGGTCAATCACTGGTATGAACGCATGCATGTCAAAGACCGGCCGAAAATTTCGGCGCTGGTCAATAACACCAACACTCGCCACAGTGATGCCGTGTTGCTCTACCTGAAAACCTCTCAACGCATGGAAATCGTCAAAAGAATCGGCAGCCCCGACGATGCGTCGTGGCGTTATTTCGTGACGGTGGCAGACCCTCTTCGCAATAAAATCGATGAGCGCCTGTACCGCCAGTACGACCTGCCGAACATTCAGAGCACGACCGCCGAACGTAATCGCATTCTTCAGGAAAGCATCGACGCTTGCGTCGAGTTTCGTCGCGAGATGGCCGTCTGGACCGCCAGCTATCCGCAATTCTTTCATCTGGACGTCGTCGAGCCGATGCTGGAAGGCATTGATCGCTTGGCTGACCGAGCGCGTGCAGCGTTCAACAAGCCCCCCGAACCCAGGGTCGCCGGGCAACCTCTGCAGCGCGTGTTCATCACTGATGACAACCAGTTGCACCATGGTGTGGAGCAATGGGACAACGTCACCAATACCCGTCGATATAAAAGCACCGGAGCGGGAGGCTACGAGGAAATCTATGAACAAGGCGCTGATGGCAAATTACGACTGACCAACCCGCAACCCGCAACTGCCCGCCCGCCTGCGGGGTTGAATCTGACCACCCTGGTCAACGAGGCACAGCAACGTCTGGATGACGTGGCAACTTACCGTGCGAAAGTTCAGAGAAACGCCAACAAGGGCATGCTCCCCATCGACCTGGAGCACATGATGAAAAGTCGGGCAGGGGAACTCACCGCTCGCGCCGACGATATCGCTGCCAAGTCTGCCCAACACTCGATCACGCAGCGATTGCGCGAGCAGGCGAGCGAACTGATCATCGAAGGTCGTGCCATCCGTACCCAACGCTCATTGACCAGCCGAAAGCCTACCGACGGCATGCTCGATGACCTCATCGGTCAGCATGCGGTAGAGATCCGTAAACCCCTGCCTGTCCAGCGCCTCGCTGACTATGAAGGCAAACCCAACTACCTGCAGGAATATGAGGTCTGGGATATCACTCTGGAGCCTGCACAACTGCTCTGGTACGTGCATTTCCATTACCGCTCGGCTGACCGCCCCGTGCGCAAATTCGAAAGGGCCCATTTGAAACTGCCAGAGAATCGCTTGTTGACTCACGCCGACGACCCGACCCTGCTCGATTCCAGAATCACTGAACAGTCGATTGTCTTGAGGCATTTTGAAGAACTCTGAAGATAAGGCGTGCCAGTCGCTTGGAGAACTGTTGAGCCACTTCCGGCAGTTCTCCAGGAAAACCAGGCAGCGTTATCGACAGCCCGGCAAACATGAGACAAACTCAACGTTTTCGTATTGATCACAAGTTTTCCTCATGGAGCCATCGGTGCTTGAAATCCGCCACCTGAAAACCCTGCATGCCCTGCGCGAAGCCGATAGCCTCGTCGATGCGGCCGACCGTTTGCACCTGACACAGTCGGCACTGTCCCACCAGTTCAAGGAGCTGGAAGAACGGTTGGGCATGGCATTGTTCGTGCGCAAGACCAAACCAGTGCGATTCACCAGCGCCGGCTTGCGCCTGTTGCAACTGGCCGACGCAACCCTGCCGCTGCTGCGCGCCGCCGAGCGGGATATCGGTCGTCTGGCCGGTGGCACCGCCGGGCGTTTGCACATGGCCATCGAATGCCACAGCTGCTTCCAGTGGCTGATGCCGACCATTGACCAGTTCCGCGATGCCTGGCCGGAAGTCGAACTCGACCTCGCTTCGGGTTTCGCCTTCGCACCATTGCCAGCGCTGGCGCGGGGTGATCTGGATCTGGTGGTGACCTCCGATCCTCTGGAAATCGCCGGCATCACCTATGTCCCGCTGTTTACTTACGAAGCCATGCTCGCCGTGGCCAATCAGCATGCACTGGCGAGCAAACCGTACATCGTCCCCGAAGACCTGCTGACAGAAACGCTGATCACCTACCCGGTGGAACGCGACCGCCTCGACATCTTCACGCGCTTCCTGGAACCGGCCGATATCGAACCGGCACAGGTGCGCACTTCCGAGCTGACGGTGATGATGATGCAACTGGTCGCCAGTGGTCGTGGCGTCTGTGGCATGCCGCACTGGGCGCTGCACGAGTACAGCTCGCGCGGTTATGTGAAGGGCAAACGGCTGGGAGAAAAAGGTTTGTTCGCGACGCTGTATGCGGCGATTCGCACCGACATGCTCGATGCACCGTACATGCGCGATTTTCTGCTGACGGCGAAAGACACGTCGTTCTCGACCCTGGACGGTGTCAGCGCCGTGCGCTGAACCCTGTGGGAGCGAGCTTGCTCGCGAAGGCGTCAGGTCAGTCAATCTGGTTGTTGAATGTTCCACCGCATTCGCGAGCAAGCTCGCTCCCACAAGGGCGGGGTGAACTCAGATCTCGCGCCACATGTGGATCTTGTCGAAATAGTCTTCGCCCACTCGCACCGCCAGCGGTTCCAGGCCGAACTGGATGAAGCCACAGCGCTGGTAGAGGTTGAACGCGGCTTCATTGCCAGCCGTGACGGTCAATTGAATGAGTTTTAACGCCGGGTGGTTTTGCGCTTCGGCGATGGCCGCCTGCACCAGTTCGAACCCCACGCCGTGCTGACGAAAATCGGCTGATACGTACATGCCGAACAGCGTGGCCTTATGCCGAGCCTTTTCCCGAGGTTCGAAGGCCAGGCCGACGATGCCGGCGAGCGTTCCGCCATCGAAGGCGCCAAGCACCACATCGAGTTTGCTGGTCAGGCGCCCTTCCCACCAGCTCAGCGGCATCACCGCCCGTTCGCGCACACTGGAGGTGAACGCCTGCGGATGACGGTCGTAGGCTTCGAGCATCAGTTCGCGGTAAGCCAGGGCATGACTGGCGTCCAGCCGTTCGATCCACATGCTCATGCCGTCCTGCGTTGCTCAAGCATCAGCCGCACCGCCAGGCCGCCCAAGACGAAGCCCATGACATAACGCTGCAGTGCCAGCCAGGTCGAGTTACGCACAAACCACGACGCGATGCCGGCCGCGAACAGCGCGATCAGCAGATTGATGCAGAAACTGACGCTGATTTGAGTCAGGCCGAGAATCATGCTCTGGGTGAACACAGAGCCGTGTTCTGGCGTGATGAACTGTGGGAATACCGAGAGATAGAACACGGCGATTTTCGGGTTCAGCGCGCTGGTGAGAAAACCCATGGTGATCAGCTTGCGCGACGAATTCGCCGGCAATTGCTGCGCTTCGAACGGCGAGCGCGCACCGGGTTTCACGGCTTGCCAGGCCAGCCACAGCAGGTACAGCGCACCGGCCCATTTCAGCACTTCGTAAGCCATCGGCACTGCAAGAAACACAGCGGTCAAACCGGCCGCCGCCGCGAACAGATGCACAAAAAACCCCGCTACCACGCCAAGCAACGACGTGACCCCGGCCTTGCGCCCCTGACAGATCGAACGCGAGATCAGGTAGATCATGTTCGGCCCCGGCGTAAGCACCATCAGCAAGGCAGCAGCGGCGAAAATCAGCAGGTCTTGCAACGGGATCATGGCAAAGTCCTTTGCGTGGATGATCAGGCGATTGCGCTCAGCGAGTTGCGATAAAACGGCAGGATCAGGTCGCGTGTCAATGGCGCCAGATCGACTGCTGGATCAGTGGTCGGATCGACCCAGATCACCTCTTCGATTTCCGCCGCCGGCGTGACTTCACCATCAATCGTCAGTTGAAAGATTTCGGCCTGAACCACAAATCCTGGCTCGTTGGCCGCGGGGGCGGAAAACTGCCCCAGAAAAGCCGCCTGCGTCAGGTCGATCTGCAAGCCCAGCTCTTCTTCCAGCTCCCGCGCCAGTGCATGCACTGGCAACTCGTGCGCTTCGATCTTGCCGCCCGGCTGCATGAACGCCGTGGTGCCGCGCTTGCGTACCAGCAAGGTTTGTCCTTGAGTGTTGAGCAACAGCGCAGCGGCAATGCGAATAGTGGAAGAAGTCGACATACGAAAAACCCTTGGCGCAAAAGCGCCAAGGATCACATGCCTGTCAACGATGTGCCAAGCCGCAGGCTCAGGTCGCTTCCTGGAAATCCATTTCCGGCGGCTGACGACGGAAACCACCGGTGAGCACGGCGAGATAAACCACACCGATCGCCAGCCAGCTCAGACCCAGATAAACCGCCAGGTGATCGAGGCTGACCATCAGCCACAAATCTGCGACCAGACCAATGAACGGGAAGAGCAAAAACAGCACCAGCTCACGCAGGCCTTTTTTCTCGCCGCCAATCCAGTAATGGAAGATCACCGAGAGGTTGACCAGGCTGAACGCCAGGAACGCGCCGAAGTTGATGAATGAGGTCGAAGTGGTCACGTCGAGTTTCAGCGCCAGCAACGCCACCACGGCGCAGAGCAGGATGCTGTTGACCGGCGTACCGAAGCGCACGTGCAGCGTACCGAAGAACGACTTCGGCAGGACGCCGTCGCGGCCCATTGCAAACAGCAACCGCGAGCCGCTGGCCTGCGCCGACAGCCCCGAGGCGAATTGGCCGACAATCAAGCCAATCAGAAAGATCGAGACGAACAGATCGCCACCGATGTTGCGCGCGATTTCATAGGCCGCCGAATCGACGCTGTCGAACTGGAACGACGGATGCGCAATCTGCACGAAGTATGAAACGCCGACGAAGATCAGCCCGCCGATCAAGGTGATCAGCATGATCGCGCGTGGGATGGTGCGGCGTGGGTCGTGGGTTTCTTCGGTCAAGGTGCTGACCGCATCGAAACCGAGGAACGAATAGCAGGCAATCGCCGCGCCGCTCATGATCAGCGGCATGTGCATGTCGCCGTTGAAGAACGGTTTGATCGACCACAACGGTGTAGTCGCATCGCCACCGATGTAGTGCACGCACAGCGCGACGAAAGCGATCAGCACCAGAAACTGCACCAGCATCAGCAAGGCATTGATGCCGTTGGCCAGTTTCAGGCCAATGATGTTGATCGCGCTGGTGATGCCGATGAAGGCCAGCACCCAGATCCATTGCGGGATCGACGGGAACGCCGAGGCCAGATACGCCGCACCGATCAGCCAGATCGCCATGGGCAGAAACAGGTAATCGAGCAAGACTGCCCAACCGGCGATAAAGCCGAGTTTCGGGCTGATCGCCTTGCGCACGTAGCTGTAAGCGGAACCGGCGACCGGGAATGCGGCGGCCATGCGCCCGTAACTCATCGCCGTGAAGAACATCGCCACCAGCGCCGCCAGATACGCGGCGGGCACCATGCCAGCGGTGGATTGAGCGAGGATGCCGAAGGTACCGAGGACAATGATCGGCGTCATGTAGGCGATGCCGAACAGCACCACCGACCCTAATGAAAGGGTGCGTTGCAAACGAGCCATGGGCGACTTACTCCGAATGTTATTGGATTTATGGCAGAGCCGGGTTCGGCGAATTTTTCGGGTTGGTTTTGTTGTTCTGGTGTTGTTTGAGTTTTATGTTCGGCTTGAAATCTTTTCCCCCTCACCCCAGCCCTCTCCCCCAAGGGGGAGAGGGGGAAAGGGAGCCGATCTCCGTGGGTTTCAAATGCTGATTTCGACTTGAATTCGCAGATTCAAATCCGGAGTGCGATTCGCAGTTTCAAATCCGGAGTGCGACTCGGTATTTCAGGTCGGCGTACCTCGAACAATCAACTCGGTCAGTCCCCTCTCCCTCCGGGAGAGGGTTAGGGTGAGGGCAGCGGTTAACGGTGTGGAATCAACAACTCACGAACACCATCGCCGCGCTCCACCACCTCCCCCGGCAACTTCAAGCGCTGATCATCCAGATAGCGGTAATCCCTGCGCGCAGTCTCCAACTGAGCGAAATCCAGCTCAACGCTGAACGTCCCTGCTTCACGCCCCGCTTCGAACAGCAACGTCCCCAGCGGATCGACCAGCGCGCTGCCACCGGCAAACATCAAACCGTCATCCCCCGCTTCCACACGATTGACCATCAGCGCAAACGCTTGATTCTCCTGCGCGCGGGCCATGATCGCGGTGCGGTGAGTCGGCGCGTACGGGTCCATGTTGCCGTTGGTCACGATCAGCAGCTCGGCACCCAGTTGCGCCAAGGCACGTGCCGACTCCGGAAACTCGATGTCGTAGCAAATCAGCAAGCCAACGCGCACACCGTTCCACTCGCACGTGGCATAGCGGTCGCCGGCCTCGAACACGCCGCGATCCGACGCCCACAAATGCGTCTTGCGGTATTTCAAAGCGATGCCTTCAGGGGTGATCAGCAACGTGGTGTTGTAGAAGCGCCCGTTGTCGTTCTCGGCCATGCCGATCACCACGGCGATGTTGCGTTCGCGCGCGGCGGCCAGCACCGCGCTGACGGTCGGGCCGTCAAGGGGTTCGGCGGTTTGCGCCACGGTTTCGGCCGTCGGGAAGCCCATCAGGTGGGTTTCCGGAAACACGATCAGTTGCGTGTCGGCAGCACACGCGGCGATCGCTGCAAGTGCGCGTTCGAGGTTATATGCCGTGGCATTGTCACGGCCCGCCAATTGGGCGAGTTCGACTTTCATGGGGATTCCCTTGTGATGAACGCCGGGCGCTGAAAGATTGCCCGGTGGCTGTCTGTGGGCCAGTATGCGCAGCAAGCAGCCGGCCAGGGAATTACGCGGCCGGGGTAACCCGATAGGGGTAGATCGATGACACTTTCGTTTGACGACATCACCTGGCACCGCGCCGTCGGGCAACTGATCGATGCGCTCGACAAGCCGAATTTCTGGGCGCAACTGGTGCGCCTGCTCGACCAATACGTGCCGTTCGATAGCTGGGTGGTGCTGCTGTTCAGCGCCGATCAACACCCGCAAGTCTTCGCCGAATGCCCGGGCGCAGACGGCAATCCGGACCCGTTGTTTCAGGATTACCTGCGCGGTCTGTACCTGCTCGACCCGTTCTACATCGCCTGCCGCGAGCAAACGCGCACCGGGCTGTATCGCCTGTCGGAAGTGGCGCCGGAGCATTTCGAACTGACCGAGTATTACCAGCGATACTTTCGTCTGAATGTCGTAGCGGACGAAATCCAGTTCAATTGTCAGCTCGAAGGCGAGCGCACCTTGTGTCTGTCACTGGGAAGTGAAAAACGTTTCACTGGCGAACAGATTGCGCTGCTGTCTTTGATTCAGCCTTGGGTGCTGGGCCTGTTGCGCCAGCGCCTGCCGTACGAGATCAACGAAACCGTGGCGCTCGCCGCCGCCCCTGTCCGGGCAGACTGGCGGGTGCAACTGGAGGCGTCGGTGCAGCAACTCAAGGGCGCGCAGTTGACCGCCCGGGAACTGGATGTCGGGCGTTTGATGCTCAGCGGTTGCTCCAGTAAAGAAATCGCCCGTAAGCTGGAAATCTCCGTAGAAACCGTGAAAGTCCATAAGAAACACATGTACAGCAAGCTGGGGATCAAATCCCAGTCCGAGCTGTTTTCGATTTTTCTTCAGGCGCAAAACGCCTGATGGTTTGGTGGAATTGTTTTTTGTGGGAGCGAGCCTGCTCGCGAATGCGCTGGGTCAGACAATAATTTTTCTACTGACAGGTCGCTTTCGCGAGCAGGCTCGCTCCCACAGGGATTTTCTACATCCCTGAGCCTTTCGCCGAAATTTCTGAGTCCGAACCCAAGGAAACCGTATGAGCCTGTCACTCCTGAGCCGCTACGCCTTCTTTGCCGCCTGCGTGATTTTCACCCTCGCCAGCCTGCCTTTCCTCGAACATGACTGGCTGTGGCCAATCACTGCGGTCACCGGCGTGCTGAGCCTGATCGGTCTGTTCGACCTGCTGCAGAGCCCGCACGCGGTGCGGCGCAATTACCCGATCCTCGGCAACATCCGTTATCTGGTCGAAGGTATCCGCCCGGAAATCCGTCAATACCTGCTGGAGTCCGACAGCGACGCCCTGCCCTTCTCCCGGGCACAACGTTCGCTGGTTTACTCGCGAGCGAAAAACGAGACCGCCGACAAACCCTTCGGCACGCTGATCGATGTCTATCAATCCGGGTTCGAATTCATCGGCCACTCGATGCGCCCGGCACCACTGAGCGACCCGAGCAGTTTCCGCGTCACCGTCGGTGGCCCGCAGTGCAGTCAGCCGTACTCGGCCTCGGTGTTCAACATCTCGGCGATGAGCTTCGGCTCGCTCAGCGCCAACGCGATTCGCGCGCTGAATCAGGGCGCCAAGCTCGGCAACTTCGCCCACGACACTGGTGAAGGCAGCATCAGCCCCTATCACCGTGAACATGGCGGCGACCTGACCTGGGAACTGGGCAGCGGCTATTTCGGTTGCCGCACCAGCGATGGCCGTTTCGACCCGGAGCGCTTCGCTGCCCAGGCGCAGAATCCGCAAGTGCGGATGATCGAAATCAAGATGAGCCAGGGCGCCAAACCCGGCCACGGCGGCATTCTGCCCAAACACAAAGTCACCAAGGAAATCGCCGAAACCCGCGGCATCATGATGGGCGAAGACTGCGTGTCGCCGTCACGCCACAGCGCGTTTTCCACGCCGCTGGAAATGATGCAATTCATCCAGCAACTGCGCGAACTGTCCGGCGGCAAACCGGTGGGTTTCAAGTTTTGCCTCGGTCACCCGTGGGAGTTCATGGGCATTGCCAAAGCCATGCTGGAAACCGGCATCCTGCCGGACTTCATCGTCGTCGACGGCAAGGAAGGTGGCACCGGCGCTGCACCGGTCGAGTTCACCGACCACATTGGCGTGCCAATGCGCGAAGGCCTGTTGTTTGTGCACAACACGTTGGTTGGCCTGAACCTGCGCGACAAGATCAAACTCGGCGCCAGCGGCAAGATCGTCAGCGCTTTCGACATCGCCAGCGTACTGGCCATCGGCGCCGACTGGGCCAACTCCGCGCGCGGCTTCATGTTCGCCATCGGCTGCATCCAGTCGCAAAGCTGCCACACCAACAAATGCCCGACCGGCGTCGCCACTCAGGACGCCTTGCGCCAACGTGCGCTGGTGGTGCCGGACAAGGCGCAGCGCGTCTTCAACTTCCATCGCAATACCTTGAAAGCGCTGGCGGAAATGCTCGCGGCGGCCGGGCTTGAACATCCATCACAACTGTCGGCCAAGCATCTGGTGCGGCGAATGTCGGCGACCGAGATCAAACTGTTTTCGCAGTTGCACGTGTTCTTGAAACCAGGGGAATTGCTCACTGGGGAAGTCAACGGCGAGTTCTATTCGCGGATGTGGCAGATGGCGCGGGCGGACAGTTTCGAGCCGCAGGCAGTCGCCGCCGCGTAATGGCGAATGCGCCGGTCTGCATAACGGACTGGCGCGTTACTTGCGATGCTCGCGCAACAAGACAAACCGGAAAAACAGGTAGCCTGCCAACAGATTGAGCAGCGTGAAAGACGCCACGGTGGCCAATCCGTGCCAGTGCTGCGCATCGGCAACCGAACCGATGGCAAAACTCACTCCGCCCATCCCGCCGATAAACAACAGATAGCTGAGCACCGACGTACCGGGTTCGAAGGTATACAGCACATTCACGTAAAACGAGAACGCTGCGGCCACGCAAAACGCTGCGAAATTACTCGCGGCTTGAGTCAGTCCGGCGGCGGTGCACAGAACAAAAAATATTTGCCAGTGAATCAGTCCATCGGCGAGGCCGATCACAGTCAAAGCAGAGAATCCTTTCATCTCGGTTCCTTGCCAAAGCCGTTTTTGTCGAACAACCAACCTAGGTCATCACGCACTAGCGCGTCTACTGTCAGAAATTACAGGTACAGGGTTGATTGCGAGGTCTGCACGATCCCTCGGCACTGGCCAGCCAGCGGTCGGGCGCCAGCAGCACCAACAAAAAAGCCCCGATCTCGCGACCGGGGCTTTACTGTTTCCGTGCTTGTAACTTACGACGCCGAACGCGCCGCACCTTGCGCTACGTTGCTCGGTTGCAACTTGAACACGTAGAACAACACCGTCAGCAGTACCAGGAACGCCGGGCCCACATACAGCGCCACGCGGGTGTCCGGGAAGTACGCCATCAGGCCGACCACCAGCACCAGGAACGCCAGGGCAAAGTACGAGCTGATCGGATACAGCCACATCTTGTATTTGAGGCCGGCACGCTCGCTGGCGCTCAGGCCTTTGCGGAATTTCAGCTGGGCCAGCAGGATCATCACCCAGGTCCAGATTGCGCCGAAAGTGGCAATCGAGGTCACCCAGACGAAGACTTTCTCCGGCACCAGATAGTTGAGCATTACGCCCAACAGCAACACCGCAATCGACAGCAAAAGCGCACGACGCGGCACGCCGTTGTTCGAGGTCTTGGCAAAACCGGCCGGGGCCTGGCCATTCTGCGCCAGGCTGTAGAGCATGCGCCCGGTGCTGAAGATACCGCCGTTGCACGACGACAGCGCCGCCGTGATCACCACGAAGTTAATGATACCGGCGGCAGTCTTGATGCCCAGACGTTCGAAGGTCATCACGAACGGGCTGCCCTGCGTGCCGATTTCATTCCACGGGTAGATCGACAGAATCACGAACAGTGCGCCGACATAGAACAGCAGAATCCGCCAGAACACCGAGCCGATCGCGTCAGGAATGGTCTTTTGCGGGTTCTTCGCTTCACCGGCGGTCAGACCGATCATCTCGACGCCGAGGTAGGCGAACATCACCATTTGCAGGGACATCAGCACGCCGGTGACGCCGTTGGGCATGAAGCCGCCGTGGGCCCACAAGTTGGAAATCCCCAGTGCCACGCCATCATTGCCGAAACCGAAAGCGATGATGCCGACGCCGCCGATGACCATGGCGATGATCGTGACAATCTTGATCAAGGCGAACCAGAACTCGAATTCACCAAAGGCCTTCACCGCGATCAGGTTGATCGAGCCCATGCTGATCAGCGCCGCGAGTGCCCAGATCCAGCGCGGCACATCGGGAAACCAGATGCCCATGTACACGGCCACCGCCGTGATTTCCGCGACGCAGGTCACCAGCCACAGAAACCAGTAATTCCAGCCGGTGAGAAAACCTGCCAATGGACCGAGGTAGTCTTGCGCGTAGCGGCTGAAAGAGCCGGCGACCGGGTTGTGCACGGCCATCTCGCCGAGGGCACGCATGATCACCAGGATTGCCAGACCACCGAGAATGTAGGACAGCATGATCGCCGGGCCGGCCATTTCGATGGCCTTGGCCGAACCTAAAAACAGACCGACGCCGATACAGGCACCGAGCGCCATCAGGCGAATATGCCGTTCGCCGAGTTCGCGTTTGAGCGGACCGCCCTGAGCGGTGTCGCCGTGAGGCAGTTGATTGCCGACTGGCATAGGGGTGCAACCTCGTCTTGTTATTGGATATGACCACCGAGTGTCGAAGCGTTGGCCGATAAGCCTTGGCTTGAATGAAACCGCGCCTGCTTTGTGGGCAGACGCGTCTTGCAGGGCAACCTGAAAGATCAGCGGGGCGTGCAGTATAAAAAGCCTTGGGCAGGAGTTTTCACTCTATAAGCCACAACATTCAGCGACAACTCTCGGTAAAAGCCCGGTATGCCGAGAGGCATTCCCTGCTTGGCGCAGGATTATTCGCCACTGAAAAAGCCGCCGAGTATTGCACAGCATTGGTGCATCGTCATGTGTCCGCTTGGTCAACTTTATTGCTGAACGGCTCTACTGCGGCGGCTCAGATCTCCCTCGCGACAAAGTTCGCTCCAGGCTCATTTTCGCTCCGGCAACCGCCTTCCAGATTTATTCAGTAACTCCCCTCGCCCATCCCGCACATTTTTTTCACCAGCCCCAACCACCGTCTAAGCTTCAGACAAGTCCGATCAATCTGCGTGAATGGATCAATCGACTATGGGCGCTTTGTGGCAAACCGATTCGAGTAAAGCCGTGGTTCCGACTGAAAGTGTGGATGAAGCGCCTGTCCCTGAAAAAACCCGCCGCAATCGGCACGGGTGGAAGGCTTTCTGGTTGTTGCTGGTGATTATCGCGATCGTCGTGGGACTGGCTGCATCCAAGGAAATGCGCACCTCGCGCTTTCAGTCGCGCGAACTGAGCCAGTACGCTGCTTCGCTGACTTACCATCTCGAACCCGGCCCCAGCGAAGCGATTCGTTATCCGGGCAATGGGCCGTTCGATCTGCGTCTGGGTTACAGCTCGCTGGATGAATTCCTGCCACGCCTGCTCAAACGCAATTACGTCATCACCCAACAGACACGGTTTTCCCCGGCGCTGCTCAGCTACACCGACAAAGGCCTGTTTGTGCCGTATTCCGAGAAGATTCAGGCCGGACTGTCGATCACCGATTGCCGGGCCGCGCCGTTGTACAAATACAACTATCCGCAACAACTGTACGCAAACTTCGCGGCGATCCCGCCGGTGGTGGTCAGCAGCCTGTTGTTCATCGAAAACCGTTTTCTGCTCGACCCGAAACAACCATTGGCCAACCCGGCGGTGGACTGGCCGCGCTTCGGCATGGCGGCGTGGTCGCAAGTCGCTAAATTGCTGCACCTGCCGGGACAATCGGCGGGCGGCAGTACGTTGGCGACCCAACTGGAAAAGTACCGGCATTCACCGGATGGCCTGACGGTGTCCGGCGCCGAGAAGCTGCGCCAGATGATGTCCGCCAGCGTGCGGGCCTACCAGCCCGGCCCGCAAACCCTGGGGGCACGCCAGAACATCGTGCGCGATTACCTCAACAGCGTGCCGCTGTCAGCCGTCCCGGGGCATGGCGAAGTGCATGGCATGGCCGAAGGCCTGCGCGTCTGGTACGGCAGTGATTTCAACCAGGCCAATGAACAGCTGAACAGTCCGGCCACTGATCCAAAAACCATGGCCGCCAAAGGCCTGGCCCTGCGAGAAATGTTGTCGCTGATGATCGCCCAGCGCCGCCCTTCGCATTACCTGACCAAGGGCCGCGAAGAACTTGCCGACCTCACCGACAGCCACTTGCGCCTGCTCAAACAGAACGGTGTGATCGACAACGCGTTAGCCGATGCCGCACTGATCAGCAAGGTCATCTATCGCGACTGGCAGACCCAGCCGACCATTCAGCCGATCGAAACCAACAAGGGCATCAGCGTCGCCCGCAGTCGTCTGGCGAGCATGCTCAACCGGCCGCTTTACGACCTCGATCGCCTTGATCTCTCGGCCACCAGCACCCTGCAGGGCGACCTGCAAACCCAGGCCACCGCTTATCTGAAAAAACTCGCCGACCCGGCCTACGCCGCCGAAATCGGTCTGCTCGGTGAACGCTTGCTGACGCCGACCAGCACCACGCAAGTGCGTTACAGCTTCACCCTCTTCGAATTGACCCCGGACGGCTCTCGCGTGCGGGTGCAGACCGACAGCACCGACCAGCCGTTCGATATCAACGAAGGCAGCAAACTCGAACTCGGCTCCACCGCAAAAATGCGCGTGCTCACCACGTACCTGCAAATCATCGCCGAACTGCACGACAAGTACGGCGCCATGAGCGTGCCGGAACTGAAGAAAGTCGACGTCCCCGATCAGGATCGCCTGAGCCAATGGGTCATCGATTACCTGATCCAGAACAAGGATCACGACCTGTCGAAGATGCTTGGCGCAGCCCTCGACCGCAAATACTTGGCCAGCCCCGGCGAAGCGTTTTTCACCGGCGGCGGCTTGCACACGTTCCACAACTTTCGCAAGGAAGACAACGGCCGCTTGCCGACCTTGCGCGATGCCCTGCGCGAGTCGATCAACCTGCCGTTCATTCGCCTGATGCGCGATGTGGTGCGTTATGTCACGTATTCCGGGCCCAATAGCAGTGCCGAACTGCTCAAGGATGATCGTGACCCGCGCCGGCAGGAATACCTGGCAAATTTCGCCGATCGCGAAGGCACAGCGTTCCAGCTCAAATTCTGGAAAAAGTACAAAAACAAAGACACTCAGGCACGTCTCGATACCTTCCTCGACAGCATGCGTCCGACGCCGATCCGCATGGCCGCTGTACATCGCTACCTGCTGCCGGATGCCAGTCAGGAAGACTTCAACACCTTCGTGCGCTCCCACCTCAAAGGCGCCAAGCTCAGCGAAAAACTCACTGACGATCGCCTGATCCGCCTCTACGATTCCTACGGCCCTGGCAGTTACGATTTGCCCGATCAAGGCTTCATCGCCAAGGTGCATCCGCTGGACTTGTGGATGATGGGCTACCTGCTGAACCACCCGGACGCGACCTTCAGCGAGATCGTCAAGGCCAGCCATTTCGAGCGTCAGGAAGTCTATAGCTGGCTGTTCAAAAGCAAGCACAAGGGTGCCCGTGACAGTCGTATTCGCACCATGCTCGAGATCGAGGCATTCCTCGAGATTCATCAGCGCTGGCAGAAAGTCGGTTATCCGTTCGATCATCTGGTGCCATCGCTGGCCACCGCCATTGGCAGCTCCGGTGACCGCCCCGCCGCCCTGGCCGAGTTGATCGGCACCATCCTCAATGATGGCGTGCGCATGCCGACGCTACGCATCGACAGCCTGCATTTTGCTGCCGGTACGCCGTACGAAACGCAACTGGTCAACGACCCGCATGTCGGCAAACGGGTGATGCCATCCGAAGTCGCCACGGCCATGCGTGAAGCGCTGTCGCAAGTGGTCGACGCCGGTACGGCAAAACGTGTTTCCGGCAGTTTCAAACTGCCTGATGGCAGCCCACTGGCCATGGGTGGCAAAACCGGGACCGGTGACAACCGCATCGAAGCCATCGGTTCAGGCGGACGGATTCTCAGTTCGAAGTCGATCAACCGTACGGCGACCTTCGTGTTCTACATCGGCGACCACCATTTCGGCACCCTCACCGCGTTCGTTCCGGGGCGTTCGGCAGAGAACTTCAAGTTCACCTCGGCCCTGCCAGTGCAGGTGCTCAAGGGTATGGCACCGATTCTGACGCCGTATCTGCAACCGGGCAGCGACTCCCAATGCACACCAACGCCAACCGCCAGCGTGGCCATGCTCGAGGCGCCGCGCCCTACAGCGAGGTAACAAATCGTGTCGGGCTTTTCTGCATCAGGGTGACGTTTTTTCTGTGCAGCGGGTGGTACTTATGTATTTTTCAGATTCGAATTTTCGTCGGGTTGCTGACCCGTTGCGCTGTTTGCCTCCCGATCTTTGAACTTTTGTTTTGCCCTGCCCTGAGTAGGCTGATCACTCCTCAACAATCAAGGATGATTGGCCATGTCTCTCTCTCCCCAGCCTGCGGAAAACGCGGATAAAGGACGGCACTACGAATTCATCAAGTCCGCCGTCAACGACAACTTCAAAACCGCCACCGTCAGCCGGGGCCTCGCCTTGGCAGCCTCGCCGCTGAACATCGAATCCTGGTACACCACCGCACCCTCCGCGTACCTGAACAAACTCGTCGCCGCCAACCTCAAGGCCTGGGACTCGCAGAACCGCGTCGACCATCTAATGGCCAAAACCGATCTCTATGCATTCGCCGAGCCGCTGCTAAAGGCAAAAATCAAAGAGCGCCACGGCATCGAGCCGGACGTCAAAAGCACCTTTCTGCGCCTGTACCTGCCGAAAGACAAACCGTGGTACGTCATCGATGTTTCCAAGGGCGTCGTTACCCGCACGGTCTCGCTTCTGGATGCCGCCCTGCACAATTTCGCCAGCAGTGAAACGGTCGGGCCTGGGTCGGATTACATCAGCCAGCCCGATGAGCGCGGTCTGTTCGATGTCGTGCCGATCAAAAGCGCCATGCCCATAAGCCAGTTCCAGACGCTGTGCCGCGATCTGGATATCGGCGCGCAGTATAAAAAGCACCTGGAAAGCTACCTGCTGCCCGGCGAACCGCTGGCCGAAAGCGTGCTGCAGCACAAGGTCAACGAAAGCCAGAAAGACGCCCTCGCCGTCGCCGCGCATCTGGCATTGATCAAGGAAGATATCCAGTACGACGCCTACAAAATGCTACTGACCCTGACTGAAGGAAAACCGCAACTGCTGCTCAATGGCCGCTCAATGCAGTGCTCTGACCTGTCGCTGCTCGGCACCCGCCTGACCGGCGCTCTCCTGCTGACCCATACGGTTTCTGACAGTCGTGGGGTTCGCCGCCTGATCGTCTACATCCCCCACGACCCGGATCATCCACTCAAGGAGTACGACTCTCTGAAAGCCTTTCGCGATGAATTGGCGCGCCAGTTTCGCGACGACCGATTGAGTGAGTCGAGCGGACAGACCTATCGTCAGTTCTTCAGTCAGTTTGTCGATCAACAGCAGCGGGGGCACTTCTTCGCCGAGCTCGAACAACGCCTGTTCATCGTCAAGTACCACCCGCGTCAGGATCCGACCGACCAGCGACCGCCATGGCGCAAGGCTGCGGTGGAGAACCCCAACCTGCAATTCAGCCGGGTGAAACTACAGGGCGATTACTGGCTTCACGCCTACCGGCAAAAGCTCAACAAGATTCTCAACGACGCCCGGGAAATCGCCGTGTCCACCGCTGACACCGATAGCAAGGCGCGCTGGGCGTGGTGGGACAACTTCAAGAAAATCGTCTCGGACATTTTCAATGTGGCGCTGTTGATCGCCACCCCGTTCGTACCGGGTCTGGGCGAACTGATGATGGCCTACACCGCCTACCAACTGACCAGCGAAGTCATCGAGGGCATTGTCGATCTGGCCGAAGGGCTTTGGCAGGAAGCCGCCGGGCATGTCATCAGCATAGTCACCGACATCATTCAGTTGGCCGCCTTCACCGCCGGCGCGCAGATCGGCGAAGCCTTTCGCGTCAAACTTTCACCGCTGGTCGATGGCATGAAACCGGTCAAGTTGCCTGATGGCAAAAACAGCTTGTGGCTCCCGGACCTGAGCCCTTACGAACGCAACGACCTGATGCTCTCGCCGGACGCCAAACCCGATCGACATGGCCTGCACCAGTACGGCAACGAAAACCTCCTGCCACTGGAAGGCAAGCTGTACGTCGTCGAAAAAGCCTCGAATGACCCGACGTCCAACACCCACCGCATCAAACACCCGAGCCGCGCCAACGCCTATCGACCGCAAATCGAACACAACGGCCACGGCGCCTGGGTGCATGAAGTGGAAACCCCGCACGACTGGTCGAATGAAGCGCTGATGCGGCGACTGGGGCACAGCGTCGAACGTTTTTCCCCCACGGAACTGGAGCAGATCCGCATCAGCAGCGGCACCGATCACCAGGCGCTACGCCAGATGCATCTCGACAACAGCCCGCCGCCGCCGCTGCTGGCCGATACGGTCAAACGCTTCAACGCTTACGACGATGTGCTCACGGCGAGTGCCAACATTCGCGGCGGTCGCCCGATAGATCCACAGGCGGTCTGGCTGGAACCGATGTTGACGGCGTTGCCGGGCTGGCCCGGCGGCAAAGCGCTGGAGGTGTTTGCCGATGCCAGTCTGAGCGGTTATTCGCGCAAATATGGCAACCCGCAGGCTTCGCCGGCCGACACTTTGAGCATCAGCCTCGCCGATCTGAACATGGGCCGCTTGCCAGATCGGGTGGCGGACTTTCTCACCGACGAAGAAATGAACAACCTCCTGGGGCGCAACGTTGCCCATGACGAACGCGTCGCAGCCTTGCGCAATCAGCTCGCCGATGCCGTCGATGAGCGCCGTGGCGCCATATCCCGTCATGCCTATCAAGCCCTGGAAAGATCAGACAAAGCCGACATCACCATCGTCAAAAAGACCTTTCCGGAGCTACCGCTGCCGCTCGCCGAAAACCTCCTGGCCCAGGCCAGGGCCGCCGAGTTGCAAAGAATCGCCGACGAAAATCGCCTGCCGTTGCGCCTCAAGACCCAGGCCCGAGAACTGGATTTCGAAGCCTCTGCCAGCCGCGCTTACGAGGGTTTTTATCACGACGAACTGATGACCGCAGAGAGTGAACGCCTGGCGCTCAACACCCTCAGGCTCAATACCGACACCTTCGCCGATCTGCGCCTTGAAGTACGCCATGGCACTTATGACGGGCCGCTGCGCTGTAGCGTAGGGCCAGATGAAGCAACGACCGTCCGGCGCCTGATCCGCGACGAACAAGGTCGCTATGAAGTGCTCGACGTCAACAATACCCAACTGCATGACGCGGATGATTTCTACGAGTCGATTCTGCATGCAGTGCCCGCCGAAACATTGCCTGCCGTGGGTTACCAACGCGGTCAGGGGCGCCCGCTGAAACGCTGGATCATGGATGAGGCCGCCGCCCCTGCGCAGCGCCGCACCGCGCTGGCAGAACCGCCGATTCGACCGGTGGCGACGATTGAGACCGAAACCCTGGTGCGCGGCTGGCCATGGTTTTGGGCTGAGCCGACTCTGGAACAACGCGTCAGTAAGCTCTACCCGAAAATGAGTACCGGAGAGGTGAACACTTTCATTGAAATATTGCAGCGCAAAGGTGACGGGAATGCGGTAGACGCCATCGGGAAGCTGGAGAGCGAACGCCAGGAATTACACGGGGCTTTAGTGAAATGGCGTGAAGATCACCCCGACCTGACAGACGACGCGGGAGATCTGCCGTTCGGAGCGTCGCGGGATTACATGCACACTGGCGGAAAGCTCATCGAGGAAAAGCTGATTGAGTGTTTCGAGCGCAAAAGCGAGCGCTTCAATGAACAAAGTGTCCATTCCGGGCAAGGCTACACGCTGGATCTGACCACCGAATTCGGCGGCAAGGATCTCGAGCGCTGGTGGAAAGACTTGCGCGCGCAACCCGGCATGAAGCAGCACATTGATCAGATCACTACGCTGAGGCTCAACAAAACATCGCTCTCGGCAGATCCCGACGGACTGCTCGGCAGTTTCCCCCATCTGCGGCAATTGAGCGCCCGCCAGTGCGGCCTGAAGGAAATACCTTCCAGCATTGGCCAGATGCGTCAACTCGAAGATCTGGACCTGACCGATAACCGCATCCGCATGACCTACAGATCCAGCAAACAACTCGATGGACTGGTGCGTCTGCGCACCCTGAACCTGAACGGCAATCCCTTGCGCATACCACCGGATGTCGGGCGAATGTACCGGCTGGAGGAGCTGAGCCTGGCCAATACCGGTATCCAGAGCTGGCCCGAAGGGCTGTTCAAGGTCGGCAACATCGATCGGCACCGACCACGCTGTTTCATGCTCGACATGAGGGATACCCCGATCAACACCCTGCCCGAAGTCACGCCGGGCTCCGATCAGGCGTTCGTCCTCAGTCGCGCACGCTTCAAAACAGAAAAACTGACCAATGAGCAACGGGTACGCTTTGACGAATATCGCAAGTCTTCAGGCTTGGGATCTGTGCTGGATTATGCGGAGGCGGACAAAACCGAGCTCAGCCATTGGCAAGCACCTTACGATGAAGGGGCCGGTTTCAGCCCGTCCACGGCGTACCGAAAGTATCGTGAAGAGTCCTGGCACGACCTGATGGCCGAACCCGACTCCGCCGGTTTTTTCAGCGTGATTGCCAAGCAGAGAGAAAGCGCGGATTACCGGACGGAACCCGCTCGCCGAAAACTGACCCAGCGTGTCTGGGAAATGGTCGAAGCCGCAACACTCGACTCGGAGCTGCGCGAAAAACTGTTCAAACAGATCGTGTCCCCGGAGGACTGTGGCGATTTGGGCGCGCAACTGTTCAATTCACTGGGAATGAAAGTACTGGTGTCCAAAGCCTACGCCGAGCCGACTTCCGCCCGGGTGCTGGATGACAGACTCGTGCGCCTGGCGCGCAGCGCGGCACGGCTGGACCTGGTGAGCGACGAGGCCCGCGTGGAATACAGCCGTCAGGAACAACAGAACCTGATCTACCCGGACAAGCCGGCACCGGATGAGGTCGAAATCCATCTGGCATTCGAGACCGGGCTGGCTGAACGGCTGGAACTGCCCTGGCAGTCTGACGGCATGCGCTACCAGCCTCGTTCCGGCGTCACAAAAGAGGCGATCGAATTGGCTCACCGAATGATCATGCGGCGGGAACAGAACGACGGGCTGATAGACCGAATGATCAACCTCACGTCGGACAACTTCTGGGAGCGCCATTTGCGCAAGACTCATCCGATGCAATACGAGCGCAATGACCGCCTCTTCGAGAACAAACTCGAGTGGCTTGAAGAATTGAAGGAGGCGAAGGCGCAATGGGCAGGCCTCAAGGACAAGAGTCTGCTCAAACCCCTGTCGGAGAAACTGATACGCCTGGGAAATCTATTCGGCATTTCCGCAGAAGATGTACTCGTGGATGCGCCATTGGAAGAGCGACGTTACGCAGACCTGCTGACCGATATCGGTCAGCATCGCAATGATCTGTCCCGACAACTGACTCGCGAGGCCATGAGAAACGCGGGGCTCTGACAGCAGGCTTGCAACCCGGCCAGCCCCGAAAAGGACGGCCGGACTGCCGCGCTCAGCCGACTTCCGAATCCCAGATCACCGTGATATTGCCCCGGTAAGGTCGCCCTTGGGCTTTGTCGATCATCCAGTGGGTCTGCTGTTCATCCACTTCGAAATGCAAGGTGCCCGGCTTGCGATCGATATAAAAACCGGGTTGAAACGGCGCGGTCGCTTCGACGCCCAAGCGCATTCGTTTGACCGCCTGCCCGGCGCTGTCGGTCAAGCCGTTGGGCAGGCTGACACTGACGTCAACCCCACCGGCGCCCTGCAGGCCGTCAACAATGGCGCAGCCCGACGCCGACGCCAGGCGGTGCTCGCATTCAAGTTTCATGGTGAATTTCGATGATGCCGAGATATGGAAGATCTGATCGCGGAAAAGACGCGAAGGCTTGCGTCCGCTGTCCAGCCAGCGCTGCCAGCCGCCCTGCGGTTCCAGCACGACTTTGTCGCCGCCGGGCGGAATGTCCACTTTCAAGGTGTGCTGAACGTCGAGCACAAAATCCAGGGTCAGGGTGCTTACGTCCGGCTCGAACAGTTTGCCCATGTCGAAATCAGCGCCCGGCCCCAGGCTGTAAGTTAATGAACCGGTGTAACGGCCGGTGGACATCTTGAACGGGTCGGGAGTGCGCAGCTCGTAGGCGAAGTCCAGTTTGTCGAAATACATCCACTTGATGTGGTGGCCCGGCACCTTGAAACAGTGGGCCTCCGAGGGTGTTTTCCAGAAGAACCGGAACCAGTCCGGGCCGTGATCCCCGGCGCCGCTGTACTGGCAAGGTGCGGGCACGCCATGCGCCCAACTGTCCGAGGTCCACAGTCTGCGGTGGCCTTCGAGAGCATTAGCCCCGCCTGCAATCTCGACCGCCGGACGGTTGAGCACATATTTCGAGCCCATACCGATGACGCGCACTTCCAGCTGTTGCGTTTCCTGGGTCTGTTGGTTGATCACGCTCAACCGCCGCCAGTTGGCCGGCGCTTTCACTGCGGCCCAGTCAAAGAGGTCGAGGTAGCGCGAAGAAGTGAAGCGAACAGGCAATTCAATGCTGAACATATTGTGGCTGGCGCACTGATTCGGAAAGCTGGCGCAGTAACCGGTGTTCGGCGTCTGGTTGATGAAGGTTCTCTTGTCCGGTTTGGAAGGATCCGGCTGAAACAGCGCCCGAATCTCCTGATTGAGCGCCTGCGCCTGAGGGATGCTCAGCGCCGCCAGCAACCCCAGCCAAATGAGTCTTTTCATTATTAGTCCTGCCTCTGATGAGCCTGATCTGTTTTGCCTCACTCCGCACCCGGCGCCCGGGCCGTGAACATCAGCACCACATTGCCGTGGTAATCCCCGGGGCGATAACCACCCGCCGGTTCGATCGGGTCGATTTTCAATGCCACGCGTTTGCCTCTGGCGGCTTCCTCCTCGGACAACACCTGACGCGGGGTGATGTGCGAACTCAACTCGACATCATTGAATGCGACACGCAGTTCGATCACTTCGCCGGGGCGGCCATTCTCCAGAAAGGGATCAGAGGCCAGACGCGCTTCAATCGCGCTGCTGTCATGGTGCACATCGAAATTCCTCTGCAACCCGCTGAGGTTCGAACGCTGGTAATCCCACTCAAGCCGCTGCGGCCGGTGAATCCAGTCCGGCTCCGATGGAATGATGTAAAACGGCCGGCTGGGAATGGTCAGGGAGACTTCGAAGGTATGCTCTTCGCGCGCGCCCCACGCCCCGGTACTGGCCAGCGCAGTGGCGGCCAGCAGCGCGGCGGCAGTGCATTGCTTGATCATGTTGGTTACCCGATGCGTCAATTGAAAACAAACCTAGCGACTGGCGATCTTCATGGCTTTCTTCTCACTGCCTTCAATCAGGAAGAAGCTGTACTGGCGGCCCTTTTCCTTGTCGAAGGCAAAGCTCTTGCCCGCCAGCACATGGTGTTTGGTGGTCGCGCCGCAGTCGCTTTCCTTGCTCAGAGAACAGCTCTTGAACTCATCGACGATCAGCACGGTGTTGCCGTTGTTGCGCAGCTCATAGCGGCTGTCGGTGTCATTGACGACGGTGGCAAACCGCGCGTCCTTGGGCCGCACGAAGAAGATCGTGCCGAACCCGGTCATCACGTTGACCCCGGCCGACAGCGAGTTTTTGTAGTCTTCGCGCTCTTCGTTGCTGACCACGAACTCGTCTTCCTTTTCCGGCACCACCGGAACGAAACGCACGCGAAAATAACGCTCGCGATCACGCTGCCCCATGTAGAGCAAACGCGTGCCTTGCATGCCCTGCGCCGGCACGATCAACCGTGCCGGGCTGGCCATCACGCCGTTGCGTGAGGCACCGTCGGCGGCATTCGTCACGGGCACTTCCTGCGGTACACCATCGGCGCCATAGATGATTTCCAGCACGTTGATCTTGACGAATGCAGTCGCATCGCCGCTGTTGAACACCCGTTTGAGGTAGGTACTTTTATCGGCGTCGAGATAGTCGTAAACGGTGCCGACATTGATTTGCGGACCGGCTTGCGCCGTCAGGCAAAACACACTGAGCACACCCAGCAAAAAACCACGTTTCATCGCGTTCAGCTCCATGAAAATCGAAAGGGGTCTGACGGCCGCGCTCACGCATCCGAGTCCCAGATAATGGTGATGTTGCCGCGCAGCCGGTCGTTCAGGCCGGGGCGCAGGAGGAAATCGATCGCCCCCGGTTCCAGCTCGAAATGCAGCGCGCCGGGCTTGCGCTCGACATAGAAGCTGGGCTGGAACGAGGTGGACCAGTTATTGACGGTCAATGGAATCCTGTTGACGGGAACACCGGGACCACCAGTGCCTTCGATTCCCGCCGGTAAACTCATCGAGACCTTGACCTGGACGGAGTTGCCCAAGGGGCTGCCGAGATTGCAGTAGGGGCCGCCCTGGGAATTGCACAGCATCATCACCTTGAAGCGCGACGACGCCGAGATGTAGAACGGTTGATCGCGGAAGATCCGCTTCGGCTTGCGCCCGCTGTCGATCCACGGCGCCCATCCGCCTTCCGGCTCCAGCGAGACTTTATTGCCGCCCGGCGGCAGATCGACTTTGAGGGTGTGCTGTACGTCCAGCACAAAATCGAGGGTCAGGCTGTCGTCGTCCGGGTACATCATGTAGCCCATGTGGAAATCGCGCCCTGGACCCATGGTGTAAGTAATCGACCCGGTATACAGGCCGCTGGACATGCTCAACGGATTGGGGGTCTTCAGCTCATAGGAAAAATCGACCTTCTCGAACGACATCATCCGGATGCGGTAAGGGGTGGTCTTGACGCAGCTCGCTTCCACAGGCGTGAGCCAGAAAAAACGGTAGTTGAGCGGTCCGTACCCAGCCAGACCGCTACCAAGGCAAGGAGCAGGAGCATAAAGCCAACCGCTGGAAGTCCAGAGTTTGTCATGGCCTTCAGGATCACTTGTCGCTCCAGTGATTTTTTGCACTGGATCGCTCAGGATATAGTTGGAGCCTATGCCGGTAATGCGTACCTCGACGACCTCCGACTCCTGGGTATCCTGGTTAGTGATCGTCAAGCGGCGCCAGTCCGTGGGGACTTTCAGCGATACACCGTCACCGGGTACAAGCGCGCGGTGAGAGGTATAACGAACAGGCAACTCGATGCTGAACATGTTTCTTCCAGCGCATTGCGCAGGATAATTTGCGCAATAGCCGCTATTGGGTGTCTGGTTGACGAACAGGTTCTTGCCCGGCTGCGAAGGATCCGGTTGAAACAGCGCGCGGACTTCCTGATTGATCGCTTGTGCCGCCGGCATGGCCAGCGCCAGCGCCAATGCACAGCCACCTGTGATTATCTTCATGGAATCAACCTGCCTTCTGTTCGGTGGAATTGACGTCGGCCAGAGTGTCCGGCGTGCACCGCAGGTCGCCGATCATCAACACATTGTTTTCACTGCGATGGCTGCCGGCATCGAGACGGAACTGGCAGAGCAACTGGTTGCCCTGACGCACCTCAAGGGTCGGCGAGCCGGCGTTCATTTCCATCGAGAAGAAGCCGTCGACTTCGGTGACCCCGCGACTGGCGTGGTTGATCACGTGGTGCCCTTTGAGCGGCCGCCCCTGGCCATCCACCAGGCGGCCGAGCACGGTCAGGGTTCGCATCACGCGGACCTTGCGGTACTCCACGCCGCCCTTGTTCAGGTGATATCGGGCGCGCGCCGGTTCGATGGTGGCAGCCGGCACGTGGTTGCCTTCGAAGTCGAAACTTACCGAGCTGTTCTGGTACGCAGTAATCGGGATGAAGTTGCGCCCCGGCTTCAACGCCGCACCGCCCCCGCTGTAATCGTCAGCCCGCAGGGTGATGTTCTCGATGTCCGACTCGACGTCGACAATCATCCCGGCGCCGCGCACCTCGCTCTGGCTGGTCATGAGCATCTGCTGTCCGCCGACCACCAGCGTGCTGTCGACGTTGAGGCCACCGGTGAAGTTGCCGTTGTAAGAGGAACGCTGGATAAAGCCGTCGCCACTGACCGAATCGGTGCGGAAGTTGGCCAGACTGGATACGCCCACCCCGTAAGTGTCGGTGAGTGCCGTGAGCGAGACGTTCTGCAGGACGTGATCCTGAAAATCCTTGCGCCAGCCGAGTGAGGCGTTGTTGTCACGCGTACCATCGCGGGCCGTGCGTGAACCGATGCTGCCGGTGATCTGCTGGCCGGGTGCGCCGAGCGCCATGTTGATACTCAGGTCGACCCCGCGATTGCGCGCATCACCGCTGCTGAAACTGCCCGGCCGATCAAAAATCGACAAACGCCAACTGGCATCGCTGCCCAGCACCATCGTGCGCTGAGTCCAGCCGAGATCCACGCCCATGCCTTCGACATTGCCCTCGCTGTGCGAGACCCGCGCGTTGACCGAGCTCTTGCTACTGATGCGATGGTTAAGCGCCAGCGACGAATTGCTGGTCTGGCCGATGAACACATTGCGCGGTCGCACCCGGGTGCCATCGGGCAGGGTGTCGTAGGTGTTGGTGGTGTCGAGCCAACTGCGGTTGTGGCTGACAACTATGCTGCCGGCGCCATAGTTGTAGAGGCTTTGCAGATCGAGACCGGTGCCGTAATCCTCGGTCTTGTAGACGTTGGCATACAGGCTGAGGTGATTGGCCAGCGTCCAGTCGATGGACGTGCCGTATTGCAGTTTTTCGCGAATCTGCCGCGCCGACAGGCCGAGAATCACCCGTGGATGCAGCAGGTAATTCACCGAGGCGCCTGCCGTCGGACTGCCGCTGGCCTGGGTGTCCCAGTTGCTCAGCAGTTTCTGTTCTTCGCCGGCAAACACGTTGTAGCGCCAGCGCTCGTCGAGGTTGCGCCAGTTGTTGGGCTTGTACACCAGCTCCTGGGTGGTGGAAGTGATCTGGCCGTCTTCGATCAGGCGCACTTCCACTTCATAAATGCCGCCGGGCAGTGGTCGGGTATCGAGGGTCTGCAAACCGGCCGGCACCGACTGGGTATTGATCAGCAGGCCATCGCGCCAGATCTCCACGGAACCCTGGCGGTTGGCGGTGACGTAGATCGGATAAACGCTGGGCATCGGGCTGTTGATGGCCAGGCTGTCGGAGCTGCCGTACATCACACCAACGGCGGTGTCGGGGCTGGTGCCGAACGTGCGCGGTTGGCGCGTCAGCCCTTCGGAATTGGGGGTGAAATAACCCAGACGGAAAAAACTGCCTTGCAGTTCGCGCTGGGTGTGCAGCTCTTGAATGGCGTGATACAGCTTGTCGTCCGGACCGCCGAGACGGGCCAGTTGCAGATTCAGCGTCTGGCTCCAGCTGCCCAGACTCGAACTGGCTTCGAGACCGAAACGTCCACCAAGATCCTGATCCTGACCGCCATTGAGGTTGAGCTGGTTACGCACCATCAAGCCATGACTGCCACCCACAGGCTGATCGTAGTAACGCTTGGCTTCAACATCACGCTCGGCATTTTCGGTGAGGATCGAGACCAGCGAGTTTTCCAGGTTGTAGTGCACCGCCAGAAACTGTTCCGGGCAGGAACCGCTGCACGCGCCCAGTGGCACGCCGGGTTTGAGAAAGCTCGCCCACTTTTCGCGCTCGGCAGGGCCTAAACGGTTTTCGCTGGTATCAGTGAATTCGAGCAGGGTGATGCGATCGTCGCGGGACAACACCACCATGGCCTCACCCAGCGGTTGCTGGTCGACTTCGACCCGTACCGCCAGAGGCACATCAAAGAAATGCTCTTCAAAATCCGCCGGCAAACCCTTGGCCTGCGCCAGCAGACTGCGCGGTGTGGTACCGGTGGAGTTGGAAGCCACGGCTGCGCTGGCACAAAACAACAGCGCAAGCGCAGCCGCGATGGGTGTCATCGGGAACATGAACTCGTACTCTGATTTACAAACAAGGAAAGTCCGGCGGGGCAAACATTGCTGCCTGCCCCGTCGGTCAGCGCCACGGGTAAAAGTGCACGCTTAGTGCCTGATCAATGATCAGTTGCCAGCAACCGGTGGCACGGCATCGAAGATCATGGCCACCGAACCGGTGTAATCCCCCGGCTCGAAGTTGCTGCCACGCGCGGTGATTTTCAGCGGAGCGCGGTAGTTGACGTCAGACTCCGATTCGCCGACGACCATTTGCGGAGTCAGGGTCAGTTCCTTGTTGTTAAGCAACACCTGCAAGTCGATGGTGGTGTTGCCGGCCACCAGTTTCGGCTGGCTTTCCAGACTGGCGTGTACCGAGCCGTTGTTGTTGCGCACATCGAAGAAACCATTGACGTCGCGCATCTTGCCGGTGGTTGGCTGGTAGCTCATGTCCTGGTCCTTGTTGACCAGATCCGGGTCGGTTGGCACAACATAGAAACCGTTGGTCGGCACATGAGCGACAAGGCTGATCGAGTGCGACGCTTCACCAGCGGCGAATGCGCCAGTGGAGCCCAGTGCCAGAAGAGCCAGTGGAGCGGCGATTGCGAATTTCTTGAACATCGTTATGTACCTGTTTTCTTGATAGGGGGATGAACATTGAAAGTTCAAGACAATCACTGCCCGAGTCGCTGCCCGAGTTGAGCCAGGTCAACTTGAACTTTCAATGCCGGGGCATCATCGGCTGTTGCCTCTGGAAAGTAAGCAAGTAACTTCCGATAACCGCGTAGTTAAACAACCCTATGACCCGCAAGAAAAAAGAACAAAAAAACGATATTCGAAACAGTAACTGTAAGTTATCCCCTACAGACAGTTTAAGTTAAAAAACCATACAGCAAATCAACCCTGTAAATACGGCAGCCCGGAGTTATTTAGAACATATACTCTACAGCGATTAGAGTGATGACTTTAACTTTAAAGTTATCGCCGCCGAAATCCGCCTGAAAAGGCACCGCTTGCATTCGCGGGGCAGCTGCCGCTCGTCAGCCGAGGTCACGGCTCAGGGAAAAACGTCTTGCACCCGCCATAAGATATATCTTAAGTTGTATCTAAACACGACGAGAGAAGACTGAAATGAGAGACCATCATTCCCCCCACCGCGAGCACGGCGACGGTCGTGACGGCTTCGAGAAACGCCCCGGCCGTGAACGTGGCGGCCGTGGCCCACGGGTGTTTGCCCCCGGTGATTTGAAATTGCTGTTGTTGGCGCTGGTCGCCGAACAGCCGTGCCACGGCTATGACCTGATCCGCCAGATCGAAGGCATGTTCGACGGCGCGTACAGCCCCAGCCCCGGCGTGATCTACCCGACCCTGACCTTTCTTGAAGAGAGCGAACTGATCACCGGCGACGCTGAGGGTGGCAAAAAACGCTACAGCGTTACCGAGGCCGGTCGTTTATCTCTCAGTGAGCAAGCGGTAGCGCTGGATGGCGTGCGCATGCGCATTGATGTGAGCAAACGCTCATTGCGCGGCCATGATCGGCCGCCGGAAATCCACGAAGCCGTACACAACCTGCGTCACGCCCTGCAAATGCACCACGGCCGCTGGAGCCCGGCAGAAATCCTGCGCGTGCGTGACCTGCTCAACGACACCGCCAAAGCCATCGTCGACGGCCCCGCCGTTCAACCTGTTTCGGAGAAAAGCGAATGACTGCAGTCGATAGCCAAACCATTCACCGCGTGATGCACGAAATCAAACGCCGCAAGCTCGAAGTGCTGCGCGTGGTCGACCTGACCCCGCGCATGCGCCGCATCACCCTCGGCGGGCCGGAGCTGGCCGGGTTCATCAGCCTCGGCACGGACGATCACGTCAAACTGTTGTTCCCGCAGAACGCCGAACAAACCGCCGCGCTGGAAACCATGGTGCTCGGCGCCGGCAAGGACGACGGACCGAAACCGGAAATGCGCGACTACACCCCGCGCCGCTACGACCTCGATGCGCTGGAACTGGACATCGATTTTGTTCTGCACGGTGACGGCCCTGCATCGACCTGGGCTGAACAAGCCAAACCCGGGCAATTCCTGCACATCGGCGGCCCGCGCGGCTCAATGATCGTGCCGGATATTTTCGACAGCTACTTGCTGATCGGCGATGAAACCGCCCTGCCCGCCATCGCCCGCCGCCTCGAAGGTCTGGCGGCCAATCGCAAGGCGCTGGTGGTAATCGAAGTGGAAAACGGCGCCGAGCAACAAGTGCTGGAAAGCGCGGCGCAGGTCAATGTGATCTGGGTGTTGCGTGAGGGTGGCAAGGACAACCTGCTGACCACGGTGAAGCAGTTGCAGGTGCCCACGGGCAATCTGTATGCGTGGGTGGCGACGGAAACCAAGGTTTCACGGCAGATCCGCCGGGTGCTGATCGATGAGCACGGGCTGGACGAGCAGCTCATCAAAGCCGTCGGCTACTGGCGCGCCGAGGGATCTGAAGAAGAGTGATATCCCTGTGGGAGCGAGCCTGCTCGCGAATGCGGTCTGACATTCACCGACGATGTCGACTGATACACCGCTTTCGCGAGCAGGCTCGCTCCCACCCTTGACCTTAACTTCGTACGGCTTGCCAGCGGTCGAGGCCGATCAGTGCCAACCCAATCAGCACAAAACCCACCAGTATCCCCCCGGCATTGACCAGCACCTGTGGATAACCCAACACCGCCACATCAATGAACGGATACGCATACGCGCCGAGCCAATGCCCGCGCAGCAAGGCGTAGATGAAATACACCAGCGGATAGATCAGCCACACCGGCAGGTGCCACAGGCGCAAAGTGCCGTTCGGAACGCATACCCACCAATAGCCAAGAAACAGCAATGGCATCACGTCGTGCAGCAACTCGTCAGCGATAAATTGCCAACCCTGCGGATGCCACAAATGCCGCAGCAAAAGGCTGTAGGCGAGGCCAACCACAGCAATGCTCACGGCAATCCCGCCACTCACCCACGGCTGCAAAAACCAGCGGCGCGCGGCGGATTCGCGAGCGGTCACGGCGCAGGTCAGCACCGTCGCCACCAGCGTGTTGGTCAGAATCGTGAAGTAGCTGAAAAAGCTCACCAACCCGCCCAACAGGCTGGCGCCGACGCTCAAGCGTGCGAAGAAAATCAGGTACAGCTGAATGCCCAACCCCGCCCAACCCAGCACGGCTGCGCAGGTGATCAGGCGTCGCCGCCAGACGGCGTCCATCTCAGAGTGGTCGCTTGGTGCGCATCAGCTTCACGTACAGACGCTCAACCTTTTCCCGCGCCCACGGGGTCTTGCGCAGAAACGTCAGGCTCGACTTGATGCTCGGATCGCTCTTGAAGCAGCGAATATCGATGCGCTCGGCCAGCCCCGACCACTCGTAATGGCTCACCAGTGCATTGAGGATCTGTTCAAGGGTGACGCCGTGCAGCGGATCGGGGGTTTGTTCGTTCATGCCAGGCCTTTGGGCGAAGTGAAAATGCAGAAGCCGCGCACCTTAGCCGAGGGGGTGTTCGGGTGGAAGGCCTGACTTCAAATGTAGGCCAACCTGAAAAGATCGCAGGCTGCGAAGCGGCCGACAATGCGCCCGTTTGCCGCACTGTTACCGAATCCGAAACGCTGCATGTTCACAAAAGGCCTTTGTCTTTTTGTAACAGATCATTATCCTGCCGCCCTTCTGCTGAACCGCTTCACTGCCTGCGACATATTGAAGCGCGCGAATTGCACTCCCGAAAACACCAAAAAAAGACTTATCCATGCCTGATTTTTCCTTCTCCCGAGATAGCGCTATCTCAGCCCTGCGCACCCTCGGCGGCTGCACTGTGCTGGGCCTCGCCACCTGCGCACAAGCGGCACCCGCCTTCGACAGCGAATCACCGTACATGCTCGGTGACTGGAACGGCACGCGCACCGAACTCTCGGAAAAAGGCTACGACTTCAAACTCGATTACACCGGCGAAATGGGCAGCAATCTGCACGGTGGCTACGACCACGACCGCACCGCGCGTTACAGCGACCAGTTCGGTCTGGGCACGCACCTGGATCTGCAAAAGATCCTCGGCTGGGACGATGCCGAGTTTCAACTGACCATCACCAAGCGCAGCGGCAACAACATCAGCAACGACCGCATCAACGATCCACGCGTCGGTGGTTTCACCTCGGCCCAGGAGGTCTGGGGCCGTGGCCAGACCACGCGCCTGACGCAGATGTGGTACCAGCAGAAATTCTTCGATCAGAAACTCGACATCAAGGTCGGCCGTTTCGGTGAAGGCGAAGACTTCAACAGCTTCCCGTGCGACTTCCAGAACCTCGCATTCTGCGGCTCGCAAGTTGGCAACTGGGTCGGCGGCATCTGGTACAACTGGCCGGTCAGCCAATGGGCGCTGCGCGTCAAATATCACCTGACCCCTGAGTTGTACGCACAGGTCGGCGCCTATGAGCAGAACCCGTCGAACCTGGATCGCGGCAACGGCTTCAAACTCAGCGGCAGCGGCACACAAGGCGCAATCCTGCCGATCGAACTGGTGTGGACGCCGAAACTCAACGGCCTGCCAGGCGAATATCGCGCCGGTTACTACTACAGCAACGCCAAGGCCAGCGACGTCTATAAAGACAGCCACGGTCAACCGGCCGCCCTCAGCGGCGAAGCCTACCGCAGCGCGTCGAGCAAACACGGCGTGTGGCTCGGTGTGCAACAGCAAATCACCAGCATGGCCAGCGATAACTCGCGCGGCCTGAGCGTGTTCGCCAACGGCACGATGCACGACAAGAAAACCAACGCGATCGACAATTACGTGCAGGCCGGCATCACCTACAAAGGCCCGTTCGACGCGCGCGCCAAGGACGACATCGGTTTCGCCCTCGCCCGCGTGCACGTCAACCCGGCCTTCCGCAAAAACGCCGAGGCCAGTAACCGCGCCAATGCCGTGTACGACTACGACGACCCGACGTTCCTGCCGCCGCAAGACACCGAATACAGCGCCGAGTTGTATTACGGCGTGCACGTGACCAACTGGCTGACCGTACGCCCGAACCTGCAATACATCCGCCACCCCGGTGGCGTGAACGACGTCGACGACGCCCTGATCGGCGGGATCAAGATCCAGTCCTCGTTCTAAAAAACACTGAAGAAACCTGTGGGAGCGAGCTTGCTCGCGAAGGCGTCGTGTCAGTCAACACATTTGCCTGCTGACACACCGCTTTCGCGAGCAAGCTCGCTCCCACATGAAATTCGTTAGCTAGACAAGTTTTTATCTGAACCATGCCTGTGCCAAATCGTCATCTAAAGTGACTACAGCGCGGGACTACATAAAACGTCACGGAGAATCACACTATGAGCACCGAAAGTGCTTCGAGTCGGGGCCGTCTGCTACCGAGCCTGCTCGGCATTCTGCTTCTACTGATGGGCCTGGCCATGTTGGCCGGTGGGGTCAAGCTGAGCATGCTCGGCGGCTCGCTGTACTACCTGCTGGCCGGTATCGGCATTGCGCTGACCGGCATTCTGCTGCTGATGCGCCGCCGCGCAGCGCTGGGCCTGTACGCCATCGTGCTGTTCGCCAGCACCGTCTGGGCGCTGTGGGAAGTCGGTCTGGACTGGTGGCAACTGGTGCCGCGTCTGGCGATGCTGTTCGCCCTCGGCCTGGTGATGTTGCTGCCATGGTTCCGTCGTCCGCTGCTGCTCAACGGTCCGGCCCCGATGGGCACCGGTGCCTTGAGCGTGGCCGTCGTGCTGGCAGGTCTGACTGCACTGGCCAGCCAATTCACCAACCCGGGTGAAATCAAAGGCCAACTGGATCGCGACAGCGTCGAAGGCATGACCAACACCGCACCGGCCACGCCCGACGGTGACTGGAACTCCTACGGCCGCAGCGCCCACGGCGACCGTTACTCGCCACTGGCGCAGATCACTCCGGCCAACGTGAGCAAACTGGTGCCGGCGTGGACCTATCGCACTGGCGACATCCCGGGTCCAAACGATCCGGGCGAAACCACCGCCGAAAACACCCCGCTGAAAGTCAACGGCATGCTCTACGTGTGCACGCCGCACAGCCAGGTGATTGCCCTTGATCCGGATTCGGGCAAGGAAATCTGGCGTTTCGATCCGAAGCTGAGCACGCAGAACGCGGCCAACTTCAAAGGCTGGGCGCACATGACCTGCCGTGGCGTGACTTATCACGACGACGCGGTCTATGCCTCCGAGCAGAGCCCGACCGGTTCGGCCAGCCCGGCCCCGGCCAGCGCTTGCCCGCGCCGCATCTTCCTGCCGACCGCCGACACCCGTCTGATCGCCCTGAACGCCGACACCGGCAAAATGTGCGAAGACTTCGGCGACAAAGGCCAGGTTGACCTGTCGGCCAACATTGGCGGCTTCAACGCCGGTGGTTACTACTCCACTTCGCCGCCAGCGGTCACCAAAGACCTGGTGGTCATTGGCGGCCACGTCACTGACAACGTTTCCACCGACGAGCCAAGCGGCGTGATCCGCGCGTTCGACGTGCACACCGGCAAACTGGTGTGGAACTGGGACAGCGGCAACCCGGACGACACTGCGCCGATTGCCGAGGGCAAGACCTACACCCGCAACTCGCCCAACATGTGGTCGATGTTCGCGGTCGATGAAAAACTCGGCATGCTCTACCTGCCGATGGGCAACCAGACCCCGGACCAGTTCGGTGGCGCGCGTACCCCTGAATCGGAACTGCACGCAGCCGGCCTGACCGCGCTGGACATCGCCACCGGCAAAGTGCGCTGGAACTTCCAGTTCACCCACCATGACCTGTGGGACATGGACGTCGGCGGTCAGCCAACCGTGATGGACATCAAAACCGCCGACGGCGTGAAGCCTGCGGTACTGGCGTCGACCAAGCAGGGCAGCATCTACGTACTGGATCGCAGCACCGGCAAGGCCATCGTGCCGATCAACGAGATTCCGGTGCCGCAAGGCGCAGTGGAAGGCGACCACACTTCGCCGACCCAACCGAAATCCGATCTCAACTTCATGCCGCCGCCGCTCAAAGAACGCGACATGTGGGGCGTGACGCCATTCGACCAGATGCTCTGCCGGATCGACTTCAAGTCCCTGCGCTATGACGGCCCGTTCACCCCGCCATCGCTGCAAGGCTCGATCGTTTATCCAGGCAACTTCGGCGTGTTTGACTGGGGCGGCATCTCGGTCGATCCGGTGCGCCAGATCGCCTTCGTCAACCCAAGCTACATGGCATTCCGTTCGAAACTGATCCCGGCCGCCGAAATCGCCAAGCAAGGTCCACGCGTCAGCGAAACCGAAGGCGTCCAGCCCAACAAAGGCGCGCCATACGGCGTAGTCCTCGAAGCACTGCTGTCGCCAATGGGCCTGCCGTGCCAGGCGCCAGCGTGGGGTTATGTTGCAGCGGTCGACCTGACCACCAGCAAAACCATCTGGATGCACAAGAACGGCACCGTGCGCGACAGCTCGCCGGTTCCGATCCCGCTGAGCATGGGCGTGCCTAGCCTGGGCGGCACCTTCACCACCGCCGGTGGCGTAGCCTTCCTGAGCGGCACCCTCGACCAGTACCTGCGCGCCTACGACGTGAAAAACGGCAAGCAACTGTGGGAAGGCCGCCTGCCAGCCGGCGCGCAGACCACACCGATGACCTACACCGGCAAGGACGGCAAGCAATACGTGCTCGTTGTTGCAGGCGGTCACGGCTCGCTCGGCACCAAGCAGGGTGACTATGTGATTGCGTACAAACTGTCGGAATAAGTTTTACCGGTAGTTGCAGAAGGCGATGTCTCGAGAGGGACATCGCCTTTTTTGTGCATGCCGATTTTCGAATCTGATAGAGAAACCTGTGGGAAATGTGCACTTCTTACAAATGCTGGTAATTGCGCGGAGTTTTCCGACAGGTCGCGTCGGTTGTGCCTCGGAAAATCGGCTGGATAGGCTCGGGGGGTCGCTGCAAATTCAGCGAACGGGCGTCGCGGCCCGACCTCTTAAGGCATAATTCGCCCCGCTGACGGCGGCACATACGTGTCTGTCAGCTCGTTATATGGCGGCTATGCGCGGGATACCTTCGGGTATGCCGAAGTGCCTTGGGAGTCGGTCCGCGAACCCGTGTATAGCTGCCACCCTCGAATTGCGTCGCGGCAACTAGGGGGATGGCTCCAATATTTCCCAAGGAGTCAAAAATGAAAAAACCAACCCCCAATCCGCCCGAAGCGGACGACACCACTCCCTACGAATTCCCCGGCTCAAAAAGATTCCACGAAGCCGCCGAACGCGCCCTCGACCACTACCTCAAACCCAACGCCTTGACCCTGCGTTTCCACAAACCCAGCACCATGTTCCAGGTCGCCCCAGACCAGGACAGTGAAAGCCTGCTGGTCCACGCCTGTGAATCACTTGCCCAGGCCAGCGTGATGAGCAGCGACATCGCCGCCTACATCGACCTGCCACAGCGGCGGACGATTCTGGCGATCCAGCAAATCATCATGCTCGCCGAACTGGCCGTGAACCGCGTGCTGGATAACCACGAAATTCCCGCACAAACCTGACAACCCACCCTGTGCAGGAGCTGCCGCAGGCTGCTCCTGCACAGATGAGCGTTGCCCGACGGACTCAAAAAGCTTTGCCTCCACTTTTCATCCGCTCCAATCGATCAATGATCAATTGCTCGGCCTGTTTGCGGGTCTCAAGCAACAAACTCTGTTCTGTTGCGCTGAAGATCACCTGAAAATGCAGTCCCGGTGTGTCGGAGGAATATTCGCGAATGGTGTAACTCTTATAATCCGAATCTTTATGACTCACGGTTTGACTCCTTGAATTAGTTAGATTGGCATGCAGTATCCTGACGCCCAAGGGCGCCTGGTTAATCTCGGCTCAACAGGGCTATGTGTCTACTGTCAGAAATTACAGGGGCACAGGGCAAGCACGCCACCCGGCACCGGATTACCGTGTGCGTCTTATATAACCCGTCTCATGGGGCATTATCACGAATATGCATAAAAACCTGTCAGATATGACAGTTAACAATTCATGCCGCTTCTCTCAGACTTCCTTATCCAACTCAATCAGTCCAGGAAGTCCCCATGACAACTTCAAAAGCATCCCCAGCAGTCTTCGCCGTCGGTGTCCTTGATATTGAGGTGAAAGGCACTATCGGCGGTACTTATTTAGATCTGACCAGCTACAGGACCACAGCCACTTCCGTGTCTTTCAACCCGTTAGGGGGGTATTACTTTGATTTCGGTCACAACGAAGGCTTATCGAGCGAGCGAACTTTTTCCGTTTCACTTCGCGAACTGATGACGCCATCTGCACCTCGCTACTCTGAAAGAGTCGTTACAGATTTGGGTATCCAGTTTTATGAATATGAAACGGAATCCTCTTCAACTATCGCGGTCAGCAAGCCTAATCCCGACCTCTACCGATATGACTTCAAAGACTTCAAACTTTCAGGCAACGCACGCCACACGGATGACAGGCGTGAACTCACCTGCAATGGGTTCTTCCTGCTCCAGGAACTGACTTGGCCTTTGTAACGACCTTGGTCAGGTAAACCCGTATCCAAATGCAGAACGTAAAAAATCAAAAGCCCCTCACCCTAACCCTCTCCCGGAGGGAGAGGGGACTGATCGAGTTGTTTGGTAGAAGTACGCCGACGTGCAATACCGAATCGAACACACACTTCGAAAAGCCCCTCACCCTAGCCCTCTCCCAGAGGGGAGAGGGGACTGATTGAGGTGTTTGGGGGATGTATGCCTGCGTGAAATACCGAATCGAACACACATTTTGAAAAGCCCAAAAATCGGCCCCCTCTCCCTCTGGGCGGTCCGACGTTTCGGGAGGGCTGGGGTGAGGGAAAGCACCACCACAAATCCAGAGTCGACCACACCCCGCTCTTCACCACTCAATAGGCCGAGTCTCAGCTCGCCTGCTCTTGCTCTTGATCTTGATCTTGATCTTGATCTTGATCTTGATCTTGATCCACGGGCGACGTCGGAAGGCTGAGTGGAGGGATTGATCCGGGCGTGGGAGCGCAGCGACCGTTTGGCGCAGCCAAACACAGCGGGAGTAGGTGCAGCGAAGCAAACCGGAGACGCTGCGCCCGGATCGATCCCGCAGCGAAGGAACCCCGAGCCCCAGCGAGCGGGCCGCACGTAGGAGCAAGCGTTTTTTGCTTACTTTTTTTGGCGTTTGAAAAAAAGTGAGTCGCCGTCAGGGCGAAACCCTAAGCCGCCATCACCGAAAAAACGGATATACACACCAACCACCCCCAACATGGTCGGCCCAAAGGCCGCCAAGTCCAAAGCGTGAACCCTGTCAAAACCCTGAACACACAAGCAGAAACACCGCCCCCCATTGAAACCACCCAGCCCCTGCCCCATCTAAGACCCATACCCCATTGCGCAGGTGCCCCATGAGCGACCAGCAAGAATTCCCGGAAAACCCCGACGACTACACCGAAGCCGAACACATCGAACACACCTCCTCCGGCAAAGGCCTCGCCCTGCCCGGCCAGAACCTGCCGGACAAGGTCTACATCATCCCGATCCACAACCGCCCGTTCTTCCCGGCCCAAGTCCTGCCGGTCATCGTCAACGAAGAACCCTGGGCCGAAACCCTCGAACTGGTCAGCAAATCCGAACACCACTCCCTGGCCCTGTTCTTCATGGACACGCCCCAGGAAGACCCGCGCCACTTCGACACCGGCGCCCTGCCCGAATATGGCACCCTGGTCAAAGTCCACCACGCCAGCCGCGAAAACGGCAAACTGCAATTTGTCGCCCAAGGCCTGAGCCGCGTACGCATCAAGACCTGGCTGAAACACCACCGCCCACCGTACCTGGTCGAAGTCGAATACCCGCACCAGCCCACCGAGCCGACCGATGAGGTCAAGGCCTACGGCATGGCGCTGATCAACGCGATCAAAGAACTGCTGCCGCTCAACCCGCTATACAGCGAAGAACTGAAGAACTACCTCAACCGCTTCAGCCCCAACGACCCGTCGCCACTGACCGACTTCGCCGCCGCCCTGACCTCCGCCACCGGGCCAGAACTGCAAGCTGTGCTCGACTGCGTGCCGATGCTCAAGCGCATGGAAAAAGTCCTGCCGATGCTGCGCAAGGAAGTCGAAGTCGCGCGCCTGCAGAAAGAAATTTCCGCCGAAGTTAACCGCAAGATCGGCGAGCATCAGCGCGAGTTCTTCCTTAAAGAGCAGCTCAAGGTCATTCAGCAGGAACTCGGCCTGACCAAGGACGACCGCAGCGCCGACCTCGAACAGTTCGAGCAGCGTCTGGAAGGCAAAGTCCTGCCGGCGCAGGTGCAGAAACGCCTCGAAGAGGAAATGAACAAGCTGTCGATCCTCGAGACCGGCTCGCCGGAGTACGCGGTCACCCGCAACTACCTCGACTGGGCGACCTCGGTGCCGTGGGGCGTCTACGGTGAGGACAAACTCGACCTCAAGCACGCGCGCAAAATCCTCGACAAACACCACGCCGGCCTCGACGACATCAAGGATCGCATCCTCGAATTCCTCGCCGTCGGTGCCTATAAAGGCGAAATCAGCGGCTCGATCGTGCTGCTGGTCGGCCCGCCGGGCGTGGGTAAAACCAGCGTCGGCAAATCCATCGCCGAATCCCTCGGGCGACCGTTCTACCGCTTCAGCCTCGGCGGCATGCGCGACGAAGCCGAGATCAAAGGCCACCGCCGCACCTACATCGGCGCGCAGCCGGGCAAACTGGTGCAGGCGTTGAAAGACGTCGAAGTGATGAACCCGGTGATCATGCTCGACGAGATCGACAAGATGGGCCAGAGCTACCAGGGCGACCCGGCCTCGGCGCTGCTGGAAACCCTCGATCCGGAGCAGAACGTCGAATTCCTCGACCACTACCTCGACCTGCGCATGGACCTGTCGAAAGTCCTGTTCGTCTGCACCGCCAACACCCTCGATTCAATCCCCGGCCCGTTGCTGGACCGCATGGAAGTGATTCGCCTGTCGGGCTACATCACCGAAGAAAAAGTCGCCATCGCCAAGCGTCACCTGTGGCCGAAACTGCTGGAAAAGGCCGGCGTGTCCAAGGGCAGCCTGAGCATCAGCGACAGCGCGCTCAAAGCCTTGATCGACGGTTACGCCCGTGAAGCCGGCGTGCGTCAGCTGGAAAAGCAAATGGGCAAACTGGTGCGCAAGGCGGTGATGAAGCTGATCGACGAGCCGAAAGCGGTGATCAAGCTCGGGCCGAAAGATCTGGAGGCGTCACTGGGCCATCCGGTATTCCGCAACGAACAAGTACTGTCCGGCACCGGCGTGATTACCGGTCTGGCCTGGACCAGCATGGGCGGCGCGACCTTGCCGATCGAAGCGACACGGATTCACACGCTTAACCGTGGCTTCAAGCTCACCGGGCAACTGGGCGATGTAATGAAGGAGTCGGCGGAGATCGCCTACAGCTACGTCAGCTCGCACTTGAAACAGTTCGGCGGCGATGCGAAGTTCTTCGACGAAGCCTTTGTCCACTTGCATGTGCCAGAAGGCGCGACACCGAAGGATGGCCCGAGCGCCGGCGTGACCATGGCCAGCGCCCTGCTCTCGCTCGCGCGTAATCAGCCACCGAAAAAAGGCGTGGCGATGACCGGCGAATTGACCCTGACCGGGCATGTGCTGCCAATTGGCGGGGTGCGCGAGAAGGTGATCGCGGCGCGTCGGCAGAAGATTTTCGAATTGATTTTGCCGGAGCCGAATCGGGGTAATTTTGAGGAATTGCCGGATTATCTGAAGGAAGGGATAACCGTGCATTTCGCCAAGCGGTTTGCCGACGTGGCGAAAGTATTGTTCTAACCCGGTGCAACAAGGGCATTGTCTCAACCGACAATGCCCTGTTTTCTATATAACAAAAAAAATGAACGTTATCGCAAGAAACGATAAAAACCTGTCAACTCTTACAGTAGCCCGTCACTCCATCGCCCCTCAAACTTCCCTCTCGAACTTTCTCATTCAGGGGATCCATCATGTCAGAGCTATTGAAGGCTTCCGGTTATTTCATCGCAACACAGAACGGCAAAAAGCTATTCGAAACCGAACGCATCACGATAGAGCGCAGTGAAAAATACATAACAATTGAAGGCTCTAAAGAACTGGGTTTTCCAAATGGAGAAGCAATCAACCTTACAATTGACTCATCAACGCCTAACGGCGAGCACGAATTCAAGAGGGGTGAAAAACTACAAGAGGTTTTCTACCTCAACATAAAAGGAACGCAATACGCCGACAAGGGAACCTTCAATTCCCATCTAGACAACACCAACCGGAAATATCGAATTAACTTTGATCTTTATTTTCACGGCCATACCGATCCTATCAAGGTCGAACTCGACGTTAGCGAATAACGGCTCCCCAGACTCACACTAACGTCGCCGCGTAGCTTTAGCCTGCGCGGCTTTGGTCACACTTTGTCTCATCTTCAGTTATGCTCGCCGTTCGTCGCCAACGCCGGAGCCGCTGACCTTATGTCCCCCACTCGCCTGTTTCTCCCCCTCGCCCTCTCGTTGCTGGCCGCTTGCGCCACACAACCGAAACACAACGTGACCGTGGAAAAACAAAGCGAATGCCCCGTCCGGCTGACCAACGGGCAAAACCTGATCGTGACGCTGCCAAGCAACCCGACCACCGGCTATCGCTGGGCCATTCAGGATTCCGCTGGCGGCGTATTGCGTGCACTCAGCCCCGAGGTCTATAGCAATCCCGAGGATGCCGGCGTCGTCGGCGCAGCGGGTTTGTCGACCTGGCGTTTCCAGGCCTTCGCCCCCGGCACCGGGCGCCTGCGCCTGACTTCGCAACAGCCGTGGGCGCCGGAAGTGTTGCCGGTGGAAACCTTTGACTGCGCCATTTCGGTGAACTGATCGTGGGCTGGCTGATTCTGGCACTGATGGGCGCGGTGACGTTTCTCTACGGTGTCAGCACCCATGCGGCGTTACTGTGTATGTTGGTCAAACCATTACCGGTGCTGGCGCTGCTTGGCTGGTTGCATGATGCGCCACCCAGTGACTATCGGCGCTGGATCAGTCTCGGGCTGATTTTCTCGCTGCTGGGTGATGTGTTGCTGGCGTGGCCGGGGGATCTGTTTGTATTCGGTCTCGGCGCGTTTCTGGTCGCACATCTGGCTTATCTGAAGGCTTATTTGAGTGACTGCAAGCGTCTGGCGATTTTGCCGCTGATGCTTGCACTCGGTGTTGGCGCGGTGTTGCTGGGGATGCTGATTTCCAGCGGACTTGGGCCGTTGCTGATACCAGTGATTGTTTATGGCACTGCGATCAGCGCAATGCTCTGGCGTGCCCTCGCTCGCCTCGGAACCGATGTGCCGAAACGTTCGGCGCTACTCGCGGCGGGCGGTGCGCTGGCGTTTGTATGTTCGGACAGCGTGATCGGTATCGACCGTTTCGTCGCCCCTTTCCACGCCGCACCTTACGTCATCATCCTCAGCTACTGGCTGGGCCAGTGGGGCATCGCCGCCTCCGCCTTCTCCCAGACCAAACGGGTCTGATCGTTCCCACGCTCCGCGTGGGCATGCATCCTGTGACGCTCTGCGTCATTTGCGCAGGGACGCGGAGCGTCCGGGGCGGCATTCCCACGCAGAGCTTGGGAACGATCATCGGCGAAAAAACGCTTTATCAGACAACCCAAGCATCCCGACGCCCTTTTGGCTAAAATGCCGGCCTTTTCCACCGACACCGCCGGAACCGCCGTGAGCAAAGAACCCGATCGTATTTTCGCCAAGCCTTTGGCCCAGGTGCCTGACTTCGCCTTCAACGAAGACGTCGTGCGGGTGTTCCCGGACATGATCAAGCGCTCGGTGCCGGGTTACCCGACCATCGTCGAAAACCTCGGCGTGCTCGCTGCGCAGTTCGCTCAACCGAACAGCGTGCTCTACGACCTCGGTTCATCGCTGGGTGCGGTCACCCAAGCCCTGCGCCGCCACGTGCGTACCGACGGTTGCCGAGTGATCGCTGTGGATAACTCGGCGGCGATGGTCGAGCGCTGCCGCGAATACCTCAACGGTCAGGACTCGATGTTCCAGGAGTTGCTGCCGGTGGAAGTGATCGAAGGCGACATTCTCGCCCTCGACTTCCAGCCCGCCTCGGTGGTGGCGTTGAACTTCACCCTGCAATTCATCGCGCCGGATCAGCGCACCGCGTTGCTCTCGCGCATTCGCCAATCGCTGCTGCAGGGCGGTGCACTGATTCTCTCGGAGAAGCTGCGCTTCAACGACGCCGAAGAACACGCGCTACTCACCGATCTGCACGTCGCCTTCAAACGCGCCAACGGCTACAGCGAACTGGAAATTGCCCAGAAACGCAGCGCCATCGAAAACGTCATGAAGCCCGACAGCCTCGAAGAACACCGCGAACGCCTGCTGGCCGCCGGGTTCTCGAAAGTCGTGCCGTGGTTCCAGTGTCTTAACTTTGCCTCGTTGATTGCCTTGCCATGATTGATCTGTCCCCCCTCGCCCGCCGTCTGGCCGGCACGCCGCTGGCCGAATGGGCCAACACCCTGCAGCGTCAACTCGACAAGAAAATGGAGAAAGGTCACGGCGATCTGGAGCGCTGGCAAAGTGCGCTGGACGCTTTACCGAAGATTCAGCCGAGCGAAGTCGACCTGCTCAACGGTTTGAAACTCGACACCGATTGCGACGATGAAACCCGCGCGCAGATGCGCACGGCGTTGATGGGACTGTCGCCGTGGCGCAAGGGGCCGTTCGATCTGTTTGGCGTGCACGTCGACACCGAATGGCGTTCGGACTGGAAATGGTCCCGTGTTGCGCCGCATCTGGACTTGAAGGGCAAGCGCATCCTCGATGTCGGTTGCGGTAACGGCTACTACATGTGGCGCATGCTCGGTGCCGACGCTGACAGCGTGATCGGTGTCGACCCGAACTGGTTGTTCTTCTGCCAGTTCCAGGCCGTGCAGCGTTATTTGTCAGAGCCAAATGCCTGGCACCTGCCGTTCCCGTTCGAAGACCTGCCGGCGAATCTGGAAGGCTTTGACACCGTGTTTTCCATGGGCGTGTTCTACCACCGTCGCTCGCCGATCGAGCATCTATTGGCGCTGAAGGATTGTCTGGTCAAGGGCGGCGAACTGGTGCTGGAAACGCTGGTGGTGGAAGGCGACAAGCATCAGGTGCTGGTGCCGGAAGATCGTTATGCGCAGATGCGCAACGTGTGGTTCCTGCCGTCGGTGCCGGCGCTGGAATTGTGGTTGCGGCGTGCGGGGTTCAGCGATATTCGTTGCGTGGATGTGAGCACAACCACGGTTGAAGAGCAGCGTGGTACGGAGTGGATGAAGTATCAGTCGCTGAGCGACTTTCTTGATCCCGAGGATCACAGCAAAACCATTGAAGGTTTGCCGGCGCCGATGCGGGCGGTAATTGTCGCCAAGAAGTAATCCAACCACCCACCGCGGTGAGCCCACCCCTCACCCCAGCCCTCTCCCCAAGGAGAGGGAGCTGATCGTTGAGCTTTTCAAAACTTGAGTTCGACTCGGTATCGCAAGTCGGTGTATTTGTGCAGAACAACCCGGTCAGTCCCCTCTCCCTCTGGGAGAGGGTTAGGGTGAGGGGCTTTTTGCTCTGCGGGCGCGGAAGAACTCGGTCAACACTGCACCACACTCTTCGGCCAATACCCCACCTTCATACAACACCCGGTGATTCAAAAAGCCCTGGGTAAAAAACTGCCCCTGACTCTGCACAATCCCCGCCTTCGGCTCCAACGCGCCATACACCACCCGCGCCACTCGCGAATGCACGATCAAGCCCGCACACATGCTGCACGGCTCCAGCGTCACATACAGCGTGCTGCCCGGCAGCCGATAGTTATCCACCGCTTGCGCCGCCGCACGAATGGCGACCATTTCCGCGTGAGCACTCGGGTCGCTGGTGCTGATCGGGCAATTGAAGCCGCGCCCGATGATCTCGCCGTCCTGCACCAGCACTGCGCCTACCGGCACTTCACCAAGCGCCGCACCTTGCGCGGCGAGGTCCAGCGCTTCGCGCATGAAGTCGCGATCACGGCTGCGGTCGATGATCGCGGCAGGGCGAATCTGGCGCATCACTTCACCTCGATGGCGGCCATCAGGCCGGTTTCCATGTGGTCGATCACGTGGCAGTGGAACATCCACACACCCGGATTATCGGCCACCAGCGCCACTTGCGCGCGTTCGTTCTTGCCCAGCAGATAGGTGTCGGTGAAGTACGGAATGATCTTGTGCCGGTTCGACGCGATCACCTTGAAGCTCATGCCGTGCAGGTGGATCGGGTGCTGATACTGGGTCATGTTCTTCAATTCGAAGATGTAGCTTTGCCCCAGTTTCAGGCTGGCGATCGGTCGGTCGGCGCAGGTCTTGTCGGTGATGTCCCAGGCCTTGCCGTTGATCTGCCACAGACTTGGCGGCCTGCCGTTGTCGACGTTGACCGACACCGAGCCGACCCATTCGAAATTGAAGTTGAGTTTCTCGGCATTGGCCAGGTCCGGCTCGGCCACCGGGTTGGCGGGCAGCGCTTTCGGCCAGTCGGTCGGTGCATCGTTGCTGGCCACCGAACGCAGCGTGCCCAGACGTACCGGCCCGTTGCGCAGCGACAACTCTTCACCCGCTGCCGGCGCCTTGATCGCCAGACAAATACGCATGCCCGGGCCCAACCAGTATTCCTTGCCCAGCGGGCGCGGCTCGACCGGATTGCCGTCCAGCGCGTAGATCTGCGCTTCGACGCCGGGAATATTGATGCGGTACGTCAGGGTGTTATCGAGGTTGAGCAGACGCACCCGAGTGATCTGCCCGGCCGGCAACTCAATTACCGGGGTCGGCACACCGTTGATGGTCGACAAACGCCCCGCCGTACCGCCACGTGCCGCTTCACGGGGAATGCTGAATTCGACGAAATTGCCTTCATCATCGATGTGCCAGTTCTTCAGGCTCAGGGTTTTTTCGTACTTGAAACCGGTGGGCTCGCGCTCTTCGATGATCAGCGGCCCGACCAGCCCGCGCCCGAGTTCTTCGCTGCTGCTGACATGCGGGTGATACCAATAGCTGCCGGCATCCGGCACGCGGAATTTGTAGTCGAAGTATTCACCCGGCAACACCGGCAGTTGCGAGACGTACGGCACACCGTCCATTTCCAGCGGCAAACGAATGCCGTGCCAATGAATGGTGGTCGCCACCGGCAGGTGGTTGATGAAGCGCACCCGCAGCCATTCACCCTGACGCACACGCAACTCGGTGCCCGGCGCCGACGGCCCGAATGCCCAGGCTTCGGTCTTGTGCCCCGGCACCAGTTCGACGTCCAGCGGTGCGGCGATCAGTTCATAGTCGTGACCCGCCTCGGCGTCGGCCATTTTGCCAAGCCAATAACGCGACGCGCCCCCCGCTCCGACACCAACGACAACAAGACCGGCCAGGCCACCGAGGATTTGGCGACGGGTAAAGGACATGAACTCAACTACCTCACGTATCAGCGACAGGCCCTGAAAGCCTGCAAAAGGCGAATACGATACACCTGCGGTTGAGAAACAGTAAGGGCGACCTGAGGCCGCACATCACTTGCCGGCTTAAGGTCGCAACCCGGTAATCAAGTGCACCACACCGCCTGCCAAGGGCATCACACCCGCGACACCGGCGGCGCTCAATGCCCGTTGATCAACGCCCGACGCATCACGCAACACCACCCGCACCCGCGTCAACGCCAGCGGTTGCTGGGATTGCAGGTTATCTACACCACCCAGCGCCGCGACAATATCGCTGCTCAATCCCTCGGTCGGCTCGGCTGCTGCTGTCGGTGTGTCCGCGACCAGATCCGGGGTCAGGGCTTTCCAGAATGCCTTCTGCAATTGATCGAACATCTTCAGTTCTCCAGAACCCGTAAAGTATCGACGGTTGCTTCGTGAAACAGCTGCAACGCCTCGCGCACCTGCCCGGCGCTTTCCAGACCGAGCACCTGTTGAGCGATGATCTGACAATCCGCCAGCGCCAGCTCGCGCACCGTTGCCTTGACCGGCGCAATCATCGGTACGCTCACCGACAGTTCGTCCACGCCCAACCCCAGCAACAGCGGTACCGCCAAACGCTCAGAGGCCATCGCCCCGCAAACGCCGACCCATTTGCCATGGACATGCGCGGCCTTCACGGTCATGGCGATCAGGCGCAATACCGAGGGATGAAAACTGTCCGCCTGACTGGCCAGGCGCGGGTGATCGCGATCCATCGCCAGGGTGTACTGCGTCAGGTCATTGGTGCCAATCGAGAAGAAATCCACCAGCGGCGCAAACAGATCCGCCATCAACGCCGCCGCCGGCACTTCGATCATGATCCCCAGTTTCGGCCGTTGCGTTAGCCCCTGCGCGAGGATTTCCTCGTCGAGCATCTGCCGCGCCAGACGCAGCTCCGACAGCTGCGTGACCATCGGCAACATGATGTGCAAACGCGTCAGATCACAGCAGCCGAGCATGGCCCGGAACTGCTCACGCAACAGCTGCGGACGCTCCAGGCACAAACGAATGCCGCGCACGCCAAGGAACGGGTTGGTTTCGCTGTCCATCGGCACGTAGGCCAGCGGTTTGTCGCCGCCGACATCGAGGGTGCGCACCACCAGATTGTGCGCAGGTCCGACACAGCGAGCGATGGCGCTGTAAGTGGCGACCTGTTCGTCATGGCTCGGTGCGTGGTTGCGGCCCAGGTAGAGAAATTCTGAACGCAGCAAGCCGACGCCCGCGCCCCCCGAAGCCATGGCCTGCTCCGTTTCAGACAAAGAGGCGACGTTGGCCGACACCTCGACGTGATGGCCGTCACGGGTCTGTGCCGCCAGTGTTGCATTGGCCAACTCATGCTCGTGGCGTTGGCGCTGTTGCGCGTGGCGCGCCTGCCATTGTTTGATTGCCGACGGGTCCGGATGCACATGCAATTCGCCCTTGTCGGCATCAAGCAGCACCTGAGTGCCGTTGCTCAACGCCAACATCTGCACCGGCACCCCGCAGATCGATGGCAGACCACAGGCGCGGGCAAGAATCGCCACGTGGCTGGTCGCGCCGCCGCCAACCGTGGCGAAGCCGAGTACTTTGCGGGTATCGATGCCGGCGGTCTGCGACGGCGTCAGTTGATCGGCAATCAGAATGCACCCTTGCGGCAGCTCCAGCGCCTGCTCGCCAATCCCCAGCAGCAGCTTGAGCACACGGCGCCCGACATCGGTCAGATCCGCCGCCCGTTCGGCCAGCAGTGCACTGCCGAGCTGGCGAAACATGATCGCGGTTTCTTCAGTCGCCGCACGCCAGGCGAACGCCGCGCTTTTGCCCTCGTCGATCAACGCCTGCGCCTGATCGAGTAGACCCGGATCTTCGAGCAGTTCCTGATGGGCCTTGAAGATCTCGGCTTCGGCCCCGCCAGCGGCGGTATCACGCAAATGCTGCAAGGCCAGATCCGCTTCGATCAGGGCATTGGCGAGGGCCGCGCGCTCAACGTCTGCTTCGCCGCCGAATTCGCTGACGTCGAAGACCGGTTCGCTGATCTGCACCACTTGGCCCAATGCCGAACCGGGTGACGCGCAAACGCCCCGCAACAGCGTCAGCGTCTCGGTAGTGGCGAGCTCGACAGACGCCACCGCCGTCACCGGTTCACCACAGCCCTCGACCAGTAAACGAGTCAGCGTATTGATTGCCGCGTCGGCATCTTCGCCCACCGCACTGACCTGCACGCTGTCGCCGAAAGCGGTTTGCAACGCCATGATCGCCACCAGCGATTTGGCGTTGGCCTGAGCCTGCTGCTTATGCAGGTAAATCTTTGCCGAGAAGCCCTTCGCCGCTTGCGCGAACACTGCCGCCGGGCGCGCATGCAGACCATTGGGGTTGGGCAGTTTCAATGGTTGCGAAAAAACAGCCTGCCCCTCTGACGCCACTGCTTCCTCGCTGAGTGCCTGCGTGCTGGCTATTTCTAGCAACGCCTGACCGGTTTCGACCAGTCCGCTCGACGCGGCCAGCCAGATAAACGGCTCACCGCTGACCACCAACATCAACGTCAACAGACTGCGGGCGTGCAGGGCAATGTAATCGGCATCGAACTCGATCAGCGCCTGCCCGGCCGCAACCCGTTGCCCCTCTTCGACCAGGCGAGTAAAGCCTTGGCCGCCGAGGTTCACCGTGTCCAGGCCGATATGCATCAATACCTGCACGCCGTTGTCACCGGTGATGCTCACGGCATGCCCGCTGGCCTGCACGTTGCTGACAGTTCCGGCCAGAGGGGCACACAGCGTCGACGAGGTCGGATCGATGCACAGACCGTCGCCGATCACGCGCCCGGAAAACACCGGATCGGGCACCTCGTCCAGCGCCATCAGGACACCGGACAAGGGCGCCAGCAGTTGCAATTGTTGGGGTGTGGCCATGACGTCACCTGCAGTTTTTGTTCTTTGAAGTGCCCATGGAGCGCGATGCTCCATCAGCATCGCTTATTTCCACCAGTATTCGACCTGCAATCCGACATTCGCACCGTGGCGAGCGGTGCCGAATGCACCGGTATCGGAGAGGGCCGAGCCTTTCGCCAATAGGTTGGCCGCACGTTTGGCCGCCTCGTTCCAGCTGGCATACGTGTAATACAGACGCACCTCCGGACGCGCCCAGAACTCAGGCCCCTTGGGTGACCAGGTCGGAGCAAACGTGAACTTGCTCAGCTTGCGCGTGCCGCCCGGCGCTTCGACTTGATCGTGGCCCAGTTCGGTGACCAGTTTGAAGTGCTCGCTGAGCGCGTAGGCAGGTCGAACCCCTAGAGAGATCCAGTTCTGATCAGCACCGTCCGGGCGAATGTCTTTCTGATACACCGCTGCGACCTGACCGCCGAAACGCGGTGTTACCTGCCAGTCGAAAAACTCGACGATCCGGTAACTTTTATTGCTGTCATCCAGTTTGACATTGCCGGTATAGCCCAGCCCGGTGCCCGGGCCTTCACCGTATTGCAGCGCCAGTTTGTTCTTGCCGCCAAGAAAACCTGTCTGCACATGTTGCGTGGTGATCGCCCAGCCACGGTGAGCATCGCGACTGTCGGGTTTGTCGATATAGCTCAACCCGAACTCCAGTTCACCGCCCGGATTGGTCTTGAAACCGGCGACATTGAAGTCATGTCGATTGATGTAGTCCTTCTGGTACAGGTTGTCCTTGCGCGAGAAGGCGTAGCTGTATTTCAGATCGCCGATCAACACGTCTTCGACCCCGCCACCCGTGGCGCTCTGGTTCCAGTAGTAGAAGTCGGAGATGTGGATGTCATTGCGTTTGTAGTAACGCCGCCCGGCCCACAGAGAACCGCCATTGAGCGCGGGCACCGCCGACCACTGTGCGTAAGCCTGCGGCAAGCGGATCGAACCATTCTCGTCTTTGAAGGTGGGGCTGCGGTCGTAGCGGTTATACAGCGAGGCCATGCCGTCGACACTCAGTACCGAACCGTCGTCGAAGGTGTACAGATCCTGACGTAACTCCAGTTCGCCATACTGCTCGCATTCGTTACCCAGGCGATACTTGGTCTGCGCACCGGGTAACTGGAAGCACGACTGACCGCTGCTGTTGACCGACGTGCCGACACCGCTGCGCAAGTAGCCGCCGAACTCCAGCGCTTGTGACGCCGGCGGTAAGGCCAGGCAAAAACCTGCCACTGCAAGGCTGCGATTTATTGTTGTTTTCATAAGCCACCCCATTGTTTTTATTGTCTGGTTGCATGAATTCGGCGCGCAAAAATCCCCCGCGCAGTGCTCTGCGTGTTTTTTAAAAGCTGGTTTTTCTAGTTAAAGGTCAGGGATCGATCAGGTGCAGAACGAATGACTCGTAAGGCCGCAACGTCACCTCTCGTTTGCGCAACGGGCCGTCCGGATAATTGCTGATCAACGGGCGTTGGCTCATCGAGTCGCTGATGACTGTCGATGGCAATTCCACTTCACAGGTTGTCGCGTAGAAGTTGTTCACCACCAACAAACGCTCGGCGTCACCTTCGCGCACATACGCCCAGACCTGCGGATGTTCGGGCAGTAATTGTCGGTAAAGTCCTTCGGTGATCAACGATTCGCTGCGACGTAGTGCGATCAGACGGCGGTAGTGATGCAGCACCGAATCTGGATCATCGAACTGGTTAGCGACGTTGATCTGCGCGGCATTGGCCGGCACCCCGATCCACGGCTCGACGCTGCTGAAACCGGCGTTCGGGCTTGTGTCCCAGTGCATCGGCGTACGACCGTTATCGCGGGACTTCTGCCTGATCGCCGCCATGTTGTCGGCATCGCTGCTGCCGGCTTCGCGCTTGAGGCGAAAGATGTTCAGCGTCTCTACATCGCGATAATGCTCGATCGACTCGAACCCCGGATTGGTCATGCCCAATTCTTCGCCCTGATACACGAACGGCGTGCCCTGGAGAAAGTGCAGTGCGGTGCCGAGCATCTTCGCTGAAAGCTCGCGGTACTCACCGTCATTGCCAAACCGCGAGACCACTCGCGGTTGATCGTGGTTACACCAGAACAGCGCGTTCCAGCCGCCGCCGGCCTGCATGCCGGTCTGCCAGTCGGACAGAATTTTCTTCAGCTGCAGGAAATCGAAATCGGCGCGCACCCACTTCTGCAGGTTCGGATAATCGACTTTCAGGTGATGAAAGTTGAAGGTCATCGACAGCTCTTTCGACTGCGGATTCGAATAACGAATGCAGTGTTCGAGACTGGTCGATGACATCTCGCCAACATTGATCAGATCGTGCCCTTCGAAGACTTCGCGGTGCATCTGCTGCAGGTACGCGTGGACATTCGGCCCGTCGGTATAAAAACGTCGGCCGTCGCTGTTGTCTTCGGGAAAATCCTCGGGCTTGGAGATCAGATTGATCACGTCCAGACGGAAACCACCCACGCCCTTGTCCCGCCAGAACTGCATCATCCGGAACACTTCAGCGCGCACCTTGGGATTGTCCCAATTGAGGTCGGCCTGGGTGTGGTCGAACAGGTGCAGATAATACTGACCGGTCTGGGCCTCGTACTCCCAGGCGGAACCGCCGAATTTGGACTCCCAGTTGTTCGGCTGATCGCGCCAGATGTAGAAATCACGGTAAGGGTTGTCGAGGCTGCTGCGCGCCTGTTGAAACCACACGTGCTCGATCGAGGTGTGGTTGACCACGATGTCGAGCATCAGCTTGATCCCGCGCTTGCCCGCTTCGGCGATCAGCAACTCGCAGTCGGCCATGCTGCCGTAGCTCGGATCGATGGCGTAGTAATCGCTGATGTCATAGCCATTATCGCGCTGCGGCGACCGCAGAAATGGCGTGATCCACAAGCAATCGACACCCAACCAGTGCAGGTAATCGAGCTTGGCGACGATACCGAGCAGATCCCCTGTCGGGTTGCCGGCGTGGCTATGAAAACTCTTCGGATAGACCTGGTAGATCACCGAACGCTGCCAGTCTTGCATGGCACAACTCCTTCAATAAGTCCGTGCAGCTCGCGCCCACATTGAAATGCGATCAACTGTGGGAGCGAGCCTGCTCGCGAAAGCGATTGATCAGGCAACCCGATAACCGGGCCGAACAATCTTCATGCTCAATGCGCAGGTCAGAACAAACGGCACGAGCATGGCAATCAGCATGCCGATGACGAACATCGGGATGAACTGCGGAATGATCGAGATAAACCCCGGCAGCCCACCGACGCCGATGGCCGAGGCCTGAACCTTGTTCAGCGACAGGAACACGCAGGCCAGCGCCGAGCCAGTCAGCGCGGCGTAAAACGGAAACTTGTAGCGCAGGTTGACGCCGAACATCGCCGGCTCGGTGATACCGAAATAAGCGGAAATCGCCGAGGTCGACGCCATGCTCTTGTCCCGCGCATTGCGGGTCATCCAGAACACCGCCAACGCTGCACTGCCTTGGGCGAGGTTGGACATGACAATCATCGGCCAGATGAAGGTGCCGCCCTGGATCGAGATCAATTGCAGGTCGACTGCGAGAAACATGTGGTGCATGCCGGTGATCACCAGTGGCGCATACAGCAGACCGAAAATCGCGCCGCCCACCATCGGCGCCAGGTCAAACAGCATGACCAGCCCTTCGGTGATGAAGATGCCGATGTGGCGGGTCACCGGGCCGATTACCGCCAGCGCCAGCACACCGGTGACGACGATGGTAGTGATCGGCACCACGAGCAATTGAATAGCGTTCGGCACCCGTGCGCGCAGCCATTTTTCGATGACGCTCATCACGTAGGCCGCCAGCAGAATCGGCAGAATCTGCCCCTGATAACCGACCTTTTCCACTTGAAACAGACCGAGAATGTCGAAGTACGGCAATTGCTGCCCGTCCAGCCCGGCCACGGCCTTGCCGTAGTTCCAGGCGTTGAGCAGATCCGGGTGCACCAGCATCAGGCCGAGCACGATGCCGAGAATCTCGCTGCCACCAAAGCGTTTGGCCGCCGACCAGCCCACCAGCGCCGGCAGAAACACGAACGAGGTATTGGCCATCAGATTGATCAGGCTCCACAGCCCGTCGAGTTTCGGGTAGGCATCGAGCAGGGTTTGCCCATCGATGAACATGCCCTTGGCGCCGAGCAGATTGTTGATGCCCATCAACAGGCCGGCAATGATCAGCGCTGGCAGGATCGGCATGAACACGTCGGAAAATACCCGCACCAGACGTTGCATGGCGTTGATCTTTTCGGCGCTTTTCTGTTTGACGTCAGCGATGGTCGACGCGGCGAGACCGGTCTGCCGACGCAGTTCGGCATAGACCTTTTCCACTTCGCCCGGACCGATCACCACCTGATACAGACCGCCGGTGAAGAACGAGCCTTTGACCAGATCGATCTGGTTGAGCGTGGCGCTGTCGACCAGGCTCGGGTCCTTGAGGGCCAGTCGCAACCGCGTGACGCAGTGGGCGGCCTGTTCGAGGTTGTCGCTGCCACCGAGGCTCTGCAGCAATTGCCTGGCAATGTTCGGGTAGTCGTGGCTCATGCTAGTTCTTCCGCTGTGGATTGTTGTTATTGGCAGCACGCCGAAGCGAAAAATACTCGTCTGTACGAGTTAATGCAACAACTCGTACAGACGAGTTTGTTTATGGTTATTCCCGCCAGACCAAAGACGAATTTTCCTACTCGACCCTAAGGTGATTTCCATCGTCCACATGGACAAAGCCCTACCCTGGCCGTAAGGTTCGAAGCTTTGAGCACCATCGGCACCGAGCCTCCCCATGAGCAAATACAACCAGATCTATAGCGATCTGCTGGCCAGCATCACGACTGAACGCCTGGAGCGCGGCGCCCGCCTGCCTTCCGAAACCGAATTGATGGACAGCTATCAGGCCAGCCGGGGCACGGTGCGCAAGGCCATCGAACTGCTGCAGGAACGCGGCTTTGCGCAGAAGATCCACGGCAAGGGCACCTTCGTGCTTTCGACCAACCCGATCGAATTTCAGCTCGGCGGCATCGTCAGTTTTCAGGAGACCTACCCACGCCTGGGCAACGACGTCAGCACCGAAGTGGTCGAGCTGAGCCAGATCCCGCTCGAAGGCGCCCTGCTCGAGCATATCCATGCCGAACCCGGCAGCCTCATCACGCGGATCAAGCGTGTGCGGCGGATCGACGGCAAACGGGTCATCCTCGACATCAACCACTTTGTCAGCGAAGTGATCCCCGGGCTGTCCCTCGATATCGCCGAGCAATCGATCTATGCGCATATCGAACAGACCCTGCAGCTACAGATTGCCTACGCCCAGCGCACCATCGAAGCGGTGCCGCGCAGCAAGGACGATCAACTGCACCTGGACCTCGATGGCCAGAGCCATGTGATCGTGGTCAGTAACCAGACATTCCTTCAGGACGGCCGTCAATTCGAGTACACCGAATCGCGGCACACCCTCGACAAGTTCTACTTTTCCGACGTGGCCCGGCGCTGACCCCGGCACATTTCGAACGATCATGTGCGGTACATATGTAGTGCACTCCCCTTGAGCGAATCGGCCATGCTCGGCCTTCATTTCTCAAGGATGGAGAAAGCATGTACGCCACCCAACCAAGCCCTCTACCGAACGCGACAGATAAAGCAGCGCTGAAGCGAATCGCCTACACCGTCGTGCAGAACTGCCCCGGCCTGCAGGACGCCGCCTATCAAGCGGCCCGTGATCTGCTGGAAGCCAAAGGCCTGTCGAGCCTCGACCCGAACCAGGTTTATTTCCATCGTTTCAAGACGGCCCAGAGCAGCACCCGCTCGTTTACTGGCTGGGAGCACACCCGCGAAAAACCCTACGAATCGATGACCCTGACACAGTTGGTGATTCATCGTTTTCGCGCCACCGACCAGGACAACGCCGATCTTCTCGATCTGTACGGCGGCTTCTACAGCGAAGGTCCGCAGGGCGAGAATTTCGACGAAAGGAACCAGGTTTGCCTGCATGGCAATGAAGTCTTGAAGGCGTTCTGGAGCCTCGATTTCAGCGGACACTACACCGCAATCCTGACGGATTTCTGGAACAGCCACGCCGACGATTTCCGCACCTTGGCCAAGTGCAATTTCCTCAGCCGTGCGGTGCAGGCGCTGGACCTTGGGCACCTCACCGGCAGTGACTTCCAATGGCTGGTGGAATCGGTGGTGGGGCCCGTCAGCTGGCCGGTGAGCCTGAGCATGCTGCAAGCGAGTCACACGCCAACGGGAAATGTTTGCGCCTTCGACATTGACGGGCATGTCGCCACCCAACTGCTGCGCATCGTCGACCCCGGCGGCCGGCAGATTATCTATCTGCCCAGTGAAGCCGAGGCGTTCGTGATCAAGGACACAGCGGCCGACCTGCATTGGTGGCTGCTGGATCAAATGAATGATGCGAAACGCCGCCAAGCCTTCATGGATCACTTTGCCCTCGCCGATCGTCAGCACATGACTGAAAACGTCACCGATCTGATGAATCGGCTGGTGGGCACCTGGGGCCGGTCCGACCATCACCTGATCAACCGTACGAACCAGGTGCTGAGCGATGATGCATTCAGCTGGCTGCGCGACTCGACCCGCCAGGCGATGTTCGCGGAAGCCCACCTGTCCCTGACATCCAATGGCGATCTGCGTAAAAAACTCTGGATCGGCTATCTGAGTGCGGGCCTCAAGGTGTTTGGCCCGATGGCCACGGTCGGTTGGCCGCTGGCGTTGCCGGTGATCGGCGCCACCGTTGCCAGCATGGGGCTGAATATCGATCAGGCACAAAACGGCAAGACTAACGCCGAACGCAAGGCCGGCGTGCTGGGTGCGGTCTTGAGCGGCATCAACCTGCTATTCAACCTTCCATTGCTGATCGGCACCGGGCCGATGCTGGAGATTGGCGCCGAGGTCGAGGCGGCCGAGGCCGCAGAAATGGCCGAGTACAGCGAAGCCTTGAATTCTGACGCTGAGGCCGACGACCCACTGCAGATCATGGTGCCGGACGATGTCGACACCACCGTACCGAATCTTGATGAAACGGTGCTGGTTCCGGCGCAGAACGCCCTTCCGCCACCAGTGCCCGAACGTTATCAATGCAACGAGCTGCTCGATGGCACGGCACCCGGCGAGGAGTCCGGTAAGTTCCACGGTATCTACCGTCTCGACGCTGATCCGCCCTACGCCGTGCTGATGAATGACGCGCCGTACTACGTGCGCTACTTCGCTAACACTCGCGGCAGTGGCGACTGGGCAATCGTTGACCCCGAGCGTCCCAACCAGCTCGTCCACGCCTTGCCGATCCGCCTCAATGGCGAAGGTGAATGGGAACGCATGCCCGCACTGGGCCTCAAGGGAGGCGGCCAGTGCATGGGCAAGCAATGCGCCCCGGATATCGAACTCGACACCTTCGAACCCGCATCACCCGAGACGCCTGCTCAAACGGAGGACGAAGCGCAACCGTCGACATCGCGGCCCCCGCGTCCGGTGACCAGCGCCTACGACATCGATCCGTCCGTGCGCCGTCCGATTAAAAGCTGGGCGTTGAACCTCAACGAAACCCATGCCCAGTTAGAGCCCGACGGAGCCGGCGGTTTTGGCATGAACGACCCGTTCGAGTTGTACGCCGCCGATAAGCGCCAACTCTTGCAGAGTTCAGCCCGAAGCTTTTTCAAGAACCTGCCGTGGGTCATCCAGCCTGCGCGTCCGGCAATGCCCGAAATCAGCCGCCTGATGCCACTGACCGATCTCGTCGACGGGATTTTTGAAAGTGCCTCAGGACTGGTGGTGGGAGAAACCCTTGATCGCATCGCCAGCCTGCGTTTCCTGATTGAATGCATGCCGGCGCTGGCCCGCCACGCGAAAACCCTCTACATGCGCGGGCTGCTCAGTGACTTCGCTCAGGTTGAACTGAACCGTTACTTCACCAGCGGCAATATGACCGTGGATTTACGCGCTTACTTGACCAGTCTCGGCACCGATCCTGGCGGTCGATTCAACCCACTGGAACTGGTCCAGGTTGCGCGAGCGAACGGGGTTCGGGTCCAGGCGATCGACTGCGCCGCGAGCTATAAAATGCGAACGCCGCTGCCCTCCGTCGACGAACAAATGATGAGCACCTACCTGACCAACGACATCATGACCGGCGACGTCTACCTCAACAGTCCGCAGAAATGGATTGTAGTGACGGATGCTCATAACACCAACACCTTCAGAGGACTGTTGGGGCTCAGTGAGTTGAAGGGAGGAATCGGCCTGCGAATCGATGAAGTCGGCGCCGGTGCAGAACTCGGTGTGGATGTCGATCCGGGTATTGAAGTCCCACGCGGCAGCTCCCCCGGTGGCACTGTCAGGCAAGGAAATCCGGACCTTCTTCGCGCCGACTTGCGCTTGAAAGTTCAGGCACCCGAAGTGACCTGGACCGAGGACACGCTGGAGAATCTTTTGTACAGACGCGGCATGTACCTGTTCGAAAAAACGGGCGACAGCTACACCCTGATCCACCGCAGCAAACAGGGCATGCTCCAGCGCACTCCGATAACTCGATTGAGTGACGGCAAGGTCTCTCTCCACCGACCTGCCTGGCAGCGGGTGAATGACATTGAGTTCGCCAGTCTGAAGGACATGTCTCAACGGTTGTCCGATACCGGGCTGATATTGCGTAGCCGGATCCCTGATTGAGATTGGTCGGTGGTACTCAATTTTCTGCCGAAGCAGCTTGTTACCGTTGAGATATGCAACCACCTGACAAACGGAGAAAACCTTACGTAGAATGCCGCCGTGGCTATGGAACACCTTCCTTCTAAACCTCCTATGACCTAGGGGTTTCGCTCTCCACACTGCGCCTGCTCCTTGCAGGCGTTTTAACATCTGCTGTAGACACGATGCTGCAGCTCGTCCATGACGGCGATCAAAGGGAGAAACTCAAGCATGAATCAGGAGCTGTTCCTGCGTCGCCGCAGCAAAGTTTACGTCCCGATGGGATCTGGCGGTGCTACGCCCGCTCAGGTCGCATCGGCTGTCCAGGAAGTCGCGGCGTTCCGATGCGTACTGTCAGAGTCTCTGATCGAGCAGATCGGCATGTTGTCAGCCACAGAACTCAAGTACTGGCTGCGCGAAATTATCAGAGCCCTTCGACGACAGACTGGTGCTCACGTGCACCACCGGCCGTTTTATCCAGACTTTCCAGAGCATGTTCTATCGGCCTCCGAGGCGGAGTTGTACCTCAACGCCGTCATCCACTACCTGACGCTTTGGCGATTACCTGCGACTGAACACGCTCGACCTCCGATGCTGGAAGGCAACTTCATAACCCGCGTTATCGAACCAGGAGGCGTATCTGAATTCGAGTCACTACTTGAGCCGCTGGTTTCATCGCGCACCTCGCTCTCTGAGGAGGAAATGGCCGATGTCGTCTGGTTTATCCGAGAGTACAAAAGCGATGTGTTCCGTCTGCTGCCTGAGATCATTCCGGTCCGGGAAATCCGTGCACAGGTTGGCGGCGCGCTGATCCGGTATGTCGCTAGCGATGCACGCGTAGACGCATTCCTGCAGCGAAACGTCGAGACAGCAACTGACGTGCTACGACTGGCGGTCGCGTTAAGTGGCGGAGACGTGTCGCTGACGACAGCCACGACACGCTTCAAAGCAATGAAGCGCTCGATGCGCCGTCTGTTCTTGCGCCTGCTCGATCACATACCCAACGCTACAGAAGACGTGATGCGCCATGCTGAGCGCTGGAAACGTCTGGCTGAAGTACTGCATCCCGGCGACTACGGCGATAAGTACACTCGAGCTCTAGCTGCTATCACGGCAGCGCGCCGTAACGAGCCGCCCATCACATTTAATTCACGTGTCGAAACATTGCTGGCCCAGCGTGACATCACCACGCTTACGCCCCTGTTACAAAGCCGTCCCGGTGAATTCGCACGACGGCTTGACGCGACACTGCGCCGCGCGATGGAGGCAGATTCGGTACTCGACGCGTTCCAGGCTGTTACGGCACACGTGTCCTCACCTGTACTGCTGCAGGTGCTGGCCCAGGTTCGCGCCCCGCGCCCCTTGCCCCTGCGGGCGTTCACACCGAAAGGTTCATTTGCCAAAGTCTATGCCATCAAGGATCGACGCGAACCTCTCAAACCTGAAGTATTGGCGCGCACGGCTCGTATCTGCGAAGACGCTCTGGTAAATCGTTTTGCGCTGCTACCGCCATTAGGCCGCTGTTACATCGATCCAGCGTTACGCGAATACAAGGTGCCGCTAGCTCAGCGTGCCTCGTCGAAGTCGCTGCGTACGCTGGTTCGGGGCAGTCGGCTGACTATGCCCGACACACGTTTCATTCGCCTGTTTCTGTGGTGGAAGAACGGTCGTGCTCGTACGGACATCGACTTGTCCGCCGCATTTTTCGACGCCGACTTCGTGTTCAAAGATGCGGTCTCGTACTACAACCTGAAGAGTTACGGCGGCTACCACAGCGGCGACATCGTCGATGCGCCTGACGGGGCTTCGGAGTTCATCGACCTCGACCTTGATGTTCTGGTCGAGAAGGGTATCCGCTATGTCGTCACGTCCATCAACTCGTTTACTCAGCAGCCTTATTGCGATCTCCCGGAATGCTTCGCTGGATGGATGGCCCGCACAGACACGGCGTCGGGTGAAGTGTTCGAGCCTCGCTCCGTCGTCGACCGCATCGACATCGCCTCCGACACAGTTATTTGTCTTCCATTCGTGATGGACTTGCAGGAACGACGCATGATCTGGGCCGATCTGGGGCTTACTTCATCTCCCCGGTGGAACAACCTCGACAAAAACCTCAGCGGGGTATCGTTGATGCTGCGGACCTTGGTGCATACACCACGGCCGGATCTGGAAACGCTCTTTGAATTACATGCACGAGCCCGGGGAGAACGAGTGGCCTCTGTGCAGCAGTCACAGACTGTGTTCGCGCCAGATCAAGGGCTGACACCGTTCGATACGGATCTGATTCGATCCCAATATCTTTGATAACGGCGACAGCGTTAGCTGGTCATTGAAAAGACAGCTTTGTCTCGAAGTTTCCAGGCCCGGCACAAAAAAATGCCAGTCAGCAAAACTGACTGGCATTTTTCATCAACCTTCCTCTGCGCTGGTGAAGCTAGCATTCGGACAAACTGCCCTGCATCACTCTCACTCTATTATCAATAGCCCGGCAATATGCGGTAGCCGGCTAGTGCACTGCCCTTGAGCGAATCGGTCATGCTCGGTCTTTGTTTCTCAAGGATGAAGAACCCATGACCTCCCCCGAACGACGTCTCCTGCCAAACGCGGCGGACAAAACCGCCCTCAAAGCCATTGCCACGACTATCGTGCAGACCTGCCCGAGTCTGAACGACGCAGCCCATCAAGTCGCCAACGAAATCCTCGCGGACAAAGGACTGTCCAGCCTCGATCCCGACCGGGTTTACTTCCACCGTTTCAAAACGGCGCAGAGCAGTGCGCTGACCTTCACGGGTTGGGAACATGTGCTGGAAAAGCCTTACGAAACGCTGACCTTCACGCAGTTGGTGATCCATCGCTTTCGCGCGACCGATCAGGACAACGCAGATCTGCTTGGCCTTTACTGCGGCTTCTACTCGGATGGCCCGGAGGCGGAAAACTTCAATCAGCGCAATGAAGTGCGGTTGCTTGGCAGCGATGTGCTGAACACATTCTGGGACGTCGACTTCAGTACGCGTTACACAGGTCAGCTGACGACATTCTGGCAAACTTCGTCGGATAACTTCTGCGTCTTGGCAAAGTGCAACTTTCTCAGTCTGGCGGTGCAGGCGCTGCAACAGGGTGACCTTGATGGCACTGATTTTCAGCGCATTGTCGGCTCGGTAATCGGGGCCGTCACTTGGCCCATTACCCTGCAAATGCTGCAAGCGTTGCACCCGGTCGGCGCTGAAGTGCGGGCGCTGGATCTCGATGGCCACGTAGCTTCCAATGTGCTGCGTCTGGTGGAAGGCAGTGGCCGCCAGACCCTGTACTTGCCAGGCGAAGCCCAGGCATTCCTCTTAATGGAGAATGAAGCGGATCTGCATTGGTGGCTGCTTGAGCAGATGAATTCAGACGACAAGCGTACGGCGTTTCTCAAGCATTTTCCGTTGGCTGAGCGCCATCACCTGACCGAAAACCTCACCGATCTGATGAACCGCCTGGTGAGCACCTGGGGCCACAGCGATCATCGAATGATCAATCGCAGCAACGTCGCAATCAGCGGTGACGCCTTCACTTGGTTGAGCGAGTCGACACGCAGGCGGATGGTTGCCGAAGCGCACATGGTGCTCACGTCCAACAGTGACCTGCGCAAAAAACTCTGGATCGGTTATTTGAGTGCCGGTCTGAAAGTATTCGGACCGATGGCCGCTGTGGGCTGGCCTTTGGCGTTGCCTTTGATTGGCGCCAGCATCGCGAACATGGGATTGAACATCGATCAGGCCATCAACGGCACTACGCCAACCGAACGCAAAGCCGGGGTTACCGGCGCGGTGCTCAACGCGATCGACATTGTCTTCAACATTCCGTTTCTGATCAGCACTGGCACGCAACTGGAAGTGGGCCCGCAGGTGGAGTTTGCCGAAGCTGAAGAAATGCGCGGGTTGATCGAGTTCACTTCGCCTGACGCGCAGATCCTGCCGCTTCAGGATCAACCGCCAGTCACGGCGGTTGATCCTGAAGCGACGGTTGAGCTTGCAAACGAAATCCCCACCGAGACATCCATCGCATCCGCCCGGCAGTTGTCCACGGCTGCCGCAGGCCAAGGTTCGTCCTTTCCAAGTATTCCTGGCAAATATCGATGCAACGAGTTACTTGCCCACCGTTCTGTAGAGGCAGCGCCAGGCAAATATGAGGGCATCTATCGCTTGGACAAGGAGCCAGGCTACGCCATCGAAATGGAGGGTGCTGCGTACTACGTGCGCTACTTTGCCGACTCCGAAGACGCTGGCAACTGGGCCATCGTCGATCCCGAGCGACCCAATCAGTTTGCGTACTCGTTGCCAGTACGCTTCGGTAGCAGCGGCAAGTGGGAACGCATACCCGCGCTGCGTCTCAGGGGAGGCGGCCAATGCGTGGGCAAGGCCTGCTTCCTCGACCCCGACCCGTCCTCGGCCCCGGCGTCATCAACCCCGTCAGCGGAGCTTCCCCTCGTCGAACCGGTTTCACCGGTTGCGCGACCGCTGCGGCTGATTACACAACTCAACGACATCGCCGGAATGGACATGGCGAAAATGAAAAGGTGGGCAATGAACCTGCCCGAGACGTTCGCCAAGCTCTCCAGTGCAAACCGCAGTAAACCATCAACTGCCGATAGGTATGCGGCCTATTTCCGCGACAGACGCACGTCCCTGCTAAACGAGGCCAAAGAGTACTACTCAGAGCTGAACTGGACCAACCTGCCCCCACGGCCAGTCATCCCGCCAATCGATCCCGAGATGCAGACGGCTGAGTTGATTGATCGCATCTTCGCCAATACCGATGGACTGGTCGTCGGCGAGACCCTTGATCGCATCGCCAGCACGCGTTTCATGATCGACAACATGCCGGCGTTCGCACGGCATATCAACACACTGTACGTACGGGGTTTGCTGAGTGATTTTGCCCAGGCAGATCTCAACGATTTTTACCTGTCGGGAGAGATGTCAGAGGATCTTCGAGGCTATTTGTCCAGCCTGGGTACCGACCCTGATAACCGATTCAACATCCTTGAACTGATCAAAACGGCCCAGGCCAATGGCATCCGCACCCAAGGTCTTGAACTCGCGCAGAGTTGCAAACTGAAGGTACCGCTGACTTCGATCGAAGAGCAGATGATCCGCGCCCGGCTCGCCTCGCAAATCATGTGGGGTGACGAGCTCCTCAACAGACCAGGCAAATGGGTTGCCCTGGTCGAGGCAACGAACACCAATACCTTCAGAAATCTGCCAGGCATAAGCGAACTCAGGGGCGCCATCGGTCTGCGGATCGAAGAAGCGGTGCCCACTGAAGTAGCCGGCATCGGAATTGACCCGGGTCTGGAAGTCGCTCGGGGCCCTTTTGATAACGGGGCATCGACGCGCAACTCATCGGACTTTCTATTCGCGGATCTGCGCGTGCAGATCGAAACACCTGTGCCGCAATGGACCGAGGCAACGGTGAATGCACTGCTGAATCGCAACGGCATGTTCATGTTCGAAAAAACCCAGAATGCCTACACGCTCGTACGTCGCGACAGCTCCAGCAATATTGTTCGAACAATGGTCAATTGCAGAAGGGATGGTCAGGTTTACATCTGGGCACAGTCGATGCCGCGGATCAGCGGCATTATGTTCCGTGACATCGGCGCGTTATCCCAGCGCCTGATAGAGATCGGTTTGACCCTGCAAAGTCGCTTGCCCAGTTAACCTTTTTTCAGGGCATTGAACGAAAAAACCCTTGGCTTCAGGCCAAGGGTTTTCCGTTAAGCGACTTGCAGCGGGATCACTCCCACTCAATGGTCGCTGGCGGCTTGCTCGATACGTCGTAAGTGACGCGGGAGATGCCTTCGATTTCATTGATGATGCGGCCGGAGACGGTTTCCAGCAGTTCGTAAGGCAGGTGAGCCCAACGCGCAGTCATGAAGTCGATGGTTTCTACGGCACGCAGGGCAACCACCCAAGCGTAACGACGGCCATCGCCTACCACGCCAACCGATTTCACCGGTTGGAACACCACGAAGGCCTGGCTGACTTTGTGGTACCAGTCGGCTTTGCGCAGTTCTTCGATGAAGATGTGGTCGGCACGACGCAGCAGGTCGGCGTATTCCTTTTTCACTTCACCGAGGATGCGCACGCCCAGACCCGGGCCCGGGAACGGGTGACGGTAGACCATGTCGTACGGCAGGCCGAGTTCCAGACCCAGACGACGGACTTCGTCCTTGAACAGTTCGCGCAGTGGCTCGACCAGTTTCAGGTTCATCTCTTCCGGCAGGCCGCCCACGTTGTGGTGCGACTTGATCACGTGGGCCTTGCCGCTTTTCGCGCCAGCCGACTCGATCACGTCCGGGTAGATGGTGCCCTGAGCGAGGTACTTGATGTTGTCCAGTTTGTTCGACTGGGCATCGAATACGTCGATGAAGGTACGACCGATGATTTTGCGCTTCTTCTCTGGATCGGCTTCGCCGGCCAGGTTGTCCAGGAACTGGTCTTCAGCGTTGGCGCGGATCACCTTGACGCCCATGTTCTCGGCGAACATGGCCATCACTTGCTCGCCTTCGTGCAGACGCAGCAGGCCGTTGTCGACGAAGACGCAGGTCAGTTGGTCGCCGATGGCTTTGTGCAGCAGCGCGGCAACCACCGAGGAGTCAACGCCGCCGGACAGACCCAGCAGCACGTTGTCGGTGCCGACTTGTGCGCGGATGTTGGCGATGGCGTCTTCAGCGATCTTCGACGGCGTCCACAGGGCTTCACAGCCGCAGATGTCGAGAACGAAGCGCGACAGGATACGGCCGCCCTGTTTGGTGTGGGTCACTTCCGGGTGGAACTGCACGCCGTAGTAGCCACGGTCGTCGTTGAACATACCGGCGATCGGGCAGCTTGGGGTGCTGGCGAGGACGTGGAAGTCTTCCGGCATCTTGGTGACTTTGTCACCGTGGCTCATCCAGACGTCGAGGCCGAACAGGCCGTCAGCGTCGATGTGGTCTTCGATGCCGTCGAGCAGGCGGCTTTTGCCGACCACGTCAACGCGGGCGTAACCGAACTCACGCAGTTCGGAACCTTCAACCTTGCCGCCCAATTGCTCGGCCATGGTTTGCATGCCGTAGCAGATACCGAAGACCGGTACGCCCAGATCGAACACTGCCTGTGGGCAGCGCGGGCTGTCGGCGACGTGCACGGACTCGGGGCCGCCGGCGAGGATGACGCCTTTAGGTGCGAATTCGCGGATCGCATCTTCGTCCATGTCGAACGGGTGCAGTTCGCAGTACACACCGATCTCGCGCACGCGGCGGGCAATCAGTTGGGTGTATTGCGAGCCGAAGTCGAGGATCAGGATGCGGTGAGCGTGAATATCGAGGGCCATGATTCAGTCTCGTCTAAGTCGTTCAGAAACAGTCGTGATTCAGAAACAACTCGGGGCTGAATCAAACAGCCCCGGTTGCTTACTTTATTGCTTGAAGGCTCAACCTACGCGGTAGTTTGGCGCTTCTTTGGTGATCTGCACGTCGTGAACGTGGGATTCGGCCATACCGGCACCGGTGATCCGCACGAACTCAGGCTTGGTGCGCATTTCTTCGATGTTGGCGCTACCGGTGTAGCCCATCGAGGAACGCAGACCGCCCATCAACTGGTGAATGATCGCGCTCAGGGTGCCTTTGTACGGCACACGGCCTTCGATGCCTTCCGGAACGAGTTTCTCGGCGCCTGCCGAGGAGTCCTGGAAGTAACGGTCGGAAGAACCTTGAGCCTGGGACATGGCGCCCAGCGAACCCATGCCGCGATACGCCTTGTACGAACGGCCCTGGAACAGTTCGATCTCGCCCGGCGCTTCTTCAGTACCGGCGAACATCGAGCCCATCATCACGCAGGAAGCACCGGCTACGATGGCCTTGGACAGGTCACCGGAGAAACGGATGCCGCCGTCGGCAATCAACGGAACGCCAGTGCCTTCAAGGGCAGCAGCAACGTTGGCGATGGCACTGATTTGCGGGACGCCGACACCGGCGACGATACGGGTGGTGCAGATCGAGCCCGGGCCGATACCGACCTTGACTGCGTCGGCACCAGCTTCGGCCAGCGCCTTGGCAGCGGCGCCGGTGGCGATGTTGCCGCCGATCACCTGCACTTCAGGGAAATTCTCTTTGACCCAGCGAACGCGGTCGATCACGCCTTTGGAGTGACCGTGCGCAGTATCGACTACCACGACGTCCACGCCAGCGTTGACCAGAGCGGCTACGCGGTCACCGGTGTCTTTACCGGTACCGACCGCAGCACCCACGCGCAGACGACCTTGATCGTCCTTGCTGGCCAGCGGGTAGGCTTTGGCTTTTTCGATGTCTTTGACGGTCATCATGCCTTTGAGGGCAAACTTGTCGTCGACGATCAGAACTTTTTCCAGACGGTGCTTGTGCAGCAGCTCGCGGACTTCGTTCTTGTCGGCGCCTTCACGCACGGTGACCAGACGCTCTTTAGGCGTCATCACTTCACGTACGGTGGCTTCCAGACGGGTTTCGAAACGCACGTCACGGGAAGTGACGATGCCGACCAGGTCGCCATCGTGCAGTACCGGAACGCCGGAAATGTTGTGCATGCGGGTCAATTCGAACAGGTCACGCACCGTGGCATCTGCCTCGATGGTGATCGGATCCTTGACGACGCCGGCTTCGAACTTCTTGACCTTACGCACTTCGGCAGCTTGCTGCTCGATGGTCATGTTCTTGTGGATAATGCCGATGCCACCTTCCTGAGCCATGGCGATTGCCAGACGGGCTTCAGTAACGGTGTCCATTGCAGCAGAAACCAGAGGAATGTTCAGCTCGATGCCACGGGTAAGGCGGGTCTTGAGACTGACTTCGTTAGGAAGCACCTCGGAATAACCGGGCACTAGGAGAATGTCGTCGAATGTCAGAGCTTCTTGGCTGATACGCAGCATCGCGGGGGCTCCCGAGCGGGAAAATGGAAGCGCGCCATTATAGTCAGACACCCCCTCCGGAGCAACGTAAAACTCAGCTTAATATCAATGTTGCTGATGTACGGGAATCCCCGGATCTACAGCTCCACCTTGACCCAAGAGACAGGTTGATCGAGCCAATCGGCGAACTCATCGATAAAGCTTTGCTTGAAGCCTGCTTCCAGCCAGTTGTTGAAGATGAAACCGAGGTTGGAAAACGCACATTCCTGCAGAAACAGAAACCCGTTGATGTCGTCTTCATGCCCGCATTCCGGGCAGGTGAAGTTGTCGGTGCGGCCCGGGAACCAGTCTTCAAGGCTTTCGAACAGCGCTTCGCCGACTTCACGACGGCACTCGGCGCAACCGGCCTCTTCCAGGAAACCCTTGGCCGGGGTGTAGATGCAGCGCTTGGTGACGATCTCCAGGCCATTGATCGGCTCACCAAATGGCAACGCCTGCGGGTGCAGCACTACGGCGCGGGCGCCATCGGCAATCGCGTAAGCCATGCGGTTGCCGGTGCGGCCACAGGTCGTCAGCTCTTCCTTGATGATGTTCTTGCGCACCAGCCAGCGCACGATCGCCCGGGCCCGGGGTTCGTGGACCGGCAGGGTGGAGATTTTCGGGACGATGATGCTTTGCGAATTCATGGAAAATCCTGCGGTATGGCTTCTGACGCCTTCGCGAGCAGGCTCGCTCCCACAATGGAATGCAGTTCCCTGTGGGAGCGACGGTGCGACGATTCGACTTGCTCGCGAAGAGGCCCTAAAGGCCGGCAGCTTAATCCCTGACAAAATCCGGTCAAGTGCTGAGGTAACGCCCTATCAACGCAATCCCGCTCGCCAGCACCAGCCACGTCACCAGTCGCACAAACGCCTCGCGCGACAACTTCATGGTCAGCCGCCGCCCGATCCACAACCCCAGCGCCATGGCCGGCAACAGACACAGCGCCAGCATTAACAAGGGTAGCTCGGCATACACGCCGGCGATGGCGAACAGGCTCAAACGCACCACCGTGCTGCAACTGATCAGCGCACTTTGCGTGGCCCGCGCCGCCTCCTTCGGCAATCGACTGTTCAAATAAATCGCATACAAAAAGCCGCCACTACCAAACAGCGCACCGAACAGCCCGCCCACCGTGCCCATCGGCACCGCCCATCCCGCTGACAATTGCGTCGGCCGCGCTTTCACCCACAAGCTGTAAATCGCATAAGCGCTGATAAACAGCCCCATCAACAACAGCAACAGATCGGACTTGAGGTTAAGCAGGAAAATCACCCCCAACGTGCAACCGACCGCCATGCACGGCAGCAACCGCAACAGCTCCGGTTTAGCCACATCGCGCCGCGACGGCAGAAGGTTGCCGAACGCTGCGACGAAGTCCAATAGCACCAGCAGCGGCACTATCTTCGACAACGGCATGAACAGAATCAGGATCGGCCCCGCCACCAGCGCAGTGCCGAATCCGGCAATGCCGAACACGATGTAAGCCAGCGCGATGCCCAAGGCAATTACCGCCCAACCACCGGCGCCCCACGACCACTCACTCAACAACCCTGCCACGCTCATCGATGCGCTTCCTTAATTTGCCTGAGAAGACTTTAGCCAGCGCCGAGGGTTGCGACTAATATCTTCCAAGTCGATTACTCATCTCGAAAAGGCATGACTCGTGCTTTCCACCCGTCAATTGCGTTACTTCGTCGAAATCGCCGACTGCGGCAGTTTCAGTGCGGCGGCTGAACGTTTGTTCGTTGCGCAATCGGCGCTGAGCCGGCAGATCAAGGACATGGAATCGCGCCTGCAAACCCCATTGTTCGAACGCACCGCGCGCCAGCCCCGACTGACAGCGGCGGGCGAAGCGTTTTTGCCCCGCGCCAGGAACCTGCTGATTGAGCTGAGCAAAGCCAGTGTCATGGCCACCGAAGTCGGCAACGGCCAAATCGGCACTTTGCGCCTCAGCCATTCCAGCACCGTGTCTATCAGCGGACGTTTGCTCAGTGATATCGGCGCTTATCTGCAGCATCAACCCGGCGTGTCGCTGGATATCGGCAAACTGTCTTCGGAAGCGCAGCTCGAAGAGCTCGCCGAAGGACGCCTCGATATTGGCCTGCTGCGTCTGCCGGTGTTGCGCCAGCGTGAAGGGATTCAGATTGTGCCGCTGTTTACTGAACGGTTGCTGCTGGCGGTGCCGATGGATCATCGATTGGCCAAGGCTGAACGTGTCGATCTGGCACAACTGAAGGATGAACCGTTCATCTCGATTCCGCATCCGCAACGCGGCGGTCTGAGTTACCTGTGCGCCGACCTGTGCATGCGTCAGGGTTTCTTCCCGAAAGCGGCGCGGGTGATGTCGCGCAAGACCACGCAATTGCAGCTGATTCAGGCCGGTTTCGGCATCGCCCTGCTGCCGGAGTCCATGCAGGACATCGCTCCGAGCGGCGTACGTTTCCTGCCGCTGGCCGATCCCGACTGCCACAGCACCGTCGCCCTCGCCTATCGCCAGAATCCAACACCGTTGATCCAACACTTCATCCAGACTTTCACAAAACCTTGTGGGAGCGAGCCTGCTCGCGAAAGCGGACTGTCAGCCACTGAAGATGTCGAAGGATAAGACGCTATCGCGAGCAGGCTCGCTCCCACAGGGGATTTGTGGTGATTCATGGAGATTGATCAGCAAATGCCTTTAAACTGCGCCCCATGATTAAAGATCCCTTTGCAAGACTTGGCCTGGACCGTGAAGTCCTGACCGTCAGCCAGCTCAACGGCCGCGCGCGGGTGTTGCTCGAAGACGTGTTCAGCAACATCTGGGTCGAAGGCGAAATCTCCAACCTCGCCCGCCCGGCGTCCGGACACATCTATTTCACCCTCAAGGACAGCGGCGCGCAGGTGCGTTGCGCATTGTTCCGGCAGAACGCGGCGCGCGTGCGTCAGGCGCTGAAGGACGGCTTGGCGGTCAAGGTGCGCGGCAAGGTTTCGTTGTTCGAGGGCCGTGGCGACTATCAACTGATCCTCGACACCGTCGAACCTGCAGGTGACGGCGCGCTGCGTCTGGCCTTCGATGCACTGAAGGAAAAGCTCAGCGCTGAAGGCCTGTTCAGCGCCGAACGCAAAGTGCCGCTGCCGGCGCATCCACAGCGCATCGGCATCATCAGTTCGCCAACCGGCGCGGTGATTCGCGACATCATCAGCGTGTTCCGCCGCCGTGCGCCGCAGGTGCAACTGACGCTGATTCCAACCGCCGTACAGGGCCGCGAAGCCACCGCGCAAATCGTTCGCGCACTGAAAATGGCCGATGCCCGTGGGTTCGACGCGTTGATCCTCGCCCGTGGCGGCGGCTCGCTCGAAGACCTCTGGTGCTTCAACGAAGAAGCCGTTGCCCGCGCCGTCGATGCCTGCGTGACGCCGATTGTCAGCGCTGTCGGCCATGAAACCGATGTGTCGATCAGCGACTTTGTCGCCGACGTGCGCGCACCGACGCCGTCGGCAGCTGCCGAACTGCTTGCCCCGGATTCGAGTCATCTGATCCGTCAGGTCGAAAGCCTGCATCGCCGCTTGGTGATGCGCATGCGTGACCGCTTGATGCGTGATCGTCTGCGTCTGGAAGGCATGGCCCGTCGCTTGCGTCATCCCGGCGAGCGTCTGCGCCAGCAGGCTCAGCGCCTGGACGATCTGGACATGCGCATGCGTCGGGCGTTCGAGCGCCATCTCAATACTCGCCGCGAACGCCTGATTCGCTTGGAAACCCGCCTCGCCGGGCAACATCCGGGACGACAACTGGCGATGTTGCGTCAGCGCCTCGACAGCCTCGCCGAACGCCTGCCCCGCGCCATGCGCGAAGGTCTGAAGAACCGTCGCCTGCAATTGCACAGTCAGATGCAGACGCTGCACGTGGTCAGCCCGCTGGCAACGCTCGGCCGGGGTTACAGCATTCTGCTCGATGAGCGCGGCCATGCGATCCGCAACGCCGCGCAGACCCACACCGGCCAGCGCCTGAAAGCCAAACTGGGCGAAGGCGAACTGCAAGTGCGCGTCGAGGACAATCACCTGACGCCTGTCACCCTCTCTTTACTGGACTGATCCATGCCGCGTTTTCTCGCTCCATTGTTTCTCCTGTGTCTGACCTTCAATGCCCACGCCGACAGCTACATCACCCGTCTGCTGAACAAACCGGTGCCGGGTGGCGTCGCGGTGGTTGATCTGGGCGCGGCCGCGCAGGCACCGAAAGCCACGTATCAGGGCAAACCGGTGCTGGTGGTGAAAGAACAGAACAACTGGCTGGCGATTGTCGGCGTGCCCCTGACCGTGAAGCCTGGCGCGCAGCAGATCAGCAGCGGCGGGCGCAATCTGCCGTTCACCGTGGGCAACAAGAAGTACCCCGAACAGCGCATCACCCTCAAAAACAAACAGCAAGTAAACCCGGATCAGTCGAACCTCAAGCGCATCGAGGGTGAGCTGGCCGAGCAGATCAAGGCTTACCGCAGCTTCAGCCCGAACACGCCGAGCAATCTGCTGTTGGATAAACCGGTCAACGGACCGCTGTCGAGCAAGTTCGGTGTGCGCCGTTTCTTTAATGGTGAAGAGCGCAATCCCCACGCCGGCCTCGACTTCGCGGTGCCGGCCGGCACGCCGATCAAGACCCCGGCGGCGGGCAAGGTGATCCTCACCGGCAACTACTTCTTTAATGGCAACACGGTGTTTGTCGACCATGGGCAAGGCTTTATCAGCATGTTCTGCCATATGTCGAAGATTGATGTAAAAGTCGGCGATCAACTGGCGCGTGGCGCGGTGGTGGGCAAGGTTGGCATGACCGGCCGCGCGACCGGGCCGCACATGCACTGGAATGTCAGCCTGAATGATGCGCGGGTGGATCCGGCGATTTTCATTGGTGCCTTTCAGCCTTAAGACAATCGATGGGCTGATGGCCCCTTCGCGAGCAAGCTCGCTCCCACAGGGATTTGTGTTGTGAACACAATCCAATGTGGGAGCGAGCTTGCTCGCGAAGGCGGCCTATAAAGCACATCAATACTTACTGAATTGCTATAAACCCCAATTGCGCCCCAATCAAACCTCGCGCAAATATCACAACGATCAGCCATCTCCAGCGCAATAAAATCCCGCAGAAACCCGCTTTTCGAGTATTCCTCTCAATTTTTTTCGACTGCTTGCCATCCTCCCCCCTCGCGGTTAGGGTTGAAGGCATGAAAACCTCTCACACCCTCATTCAGCTTCGCCAGCACCGCAGCCTGTGCCTCGTCAGCGCACGACTGCCAGGCTGAATCGCGGCACCTCGTCCCACGCTTTTCCAAGAACATTCGTAACACCGGCAGGCCGCCTTTTTTCGGCCCAGACAATAAGGAATTTCCCGATGAGCATGCTCAAAGATCCGTCTTCGAAATACCGCGCGTTTCCTGTCATCAACCTGCCGGATCGTACCTGGCCGTCGAAAACCATCGACACCGCGCCAATCTGGTGCAGCTCCGACCTGCGTGACGGCAACCAGTCGCTGATCGAGCCGATGGATGCGGTGAAGAAGTTGCGCTTCTGGAAAACCCTCGTGCAAGTCGGCGTGAAGGAAATCGAAGCCTCGTTCCCGGCCGCTTCGCAAACCGACTTCGACTTCGTGCGTACCCTGATCGAAGAAGGCCACATCCCGGACGACACCACCATTCAGGTGCTGACCCAGGGCCGTGAAGACCTGATCGAGCGCACCTTCGAATCCCTTCGTGGCGCGAAGAAAGCCATCGTTCACTTGTACAACGCCACTTCGCCATCTTTCCGTCGCATCGTCTTCAACCAGGACAAGGACGGCATCAAGGCCATCGCGGTCAACGCGGCCAAGCTGTTCGTCAAGTACGCGGCGATGCAGCCGGACACCGAGTGGACCTTCGAATACTCGCCAGAAACCTTCAGCGCCACCGAGCTGGAATTTGCCAAGGAAGTCTGTGACGCAGTGATCGAGGTCTGGAACCCGACGCCTGAGCACAAGATGATCCTCAACTTGCCAGCCACGGTTGAATGCGCAACGCCGAACATCTACGCCGACCAGATCGAGTGGTTCGGCCGCAACATCAACCGTCGTGACAGCGTGATCATCAGCCTGCACACCCACAACGACCGTGGCACTGGCGTTGCCGCCACCGAGCTGGGCCTGATGGCTGGCGCGGATCGCGTCGAAGGCTGCCTGTTCGGCAACGGCGAACGTACCGGTAACGTCGACCTCGTCACGGTCGCGCTGAACATGTACACCCAGGGTCTCGACCCGCAGCTGGACTTCTCCGACATCGACGGCGTGCGCAAAGTCGTCGAAGAGTGCAACCAGATTCAGGTTCACCCGCGTCACCCGTACGTTGGCGACCTGGTGCACACCGCGTTCTCCGGCTCGCACCAGGATGCGATCCGCAAAGGTTTCTCCCAGCAGAAACCCGATGCACTGTGGGAAGTGCCGTACTTGCCGATCGACCCGGCCGATATCGGCCGTAGCTACGAGGCGGTGATTCGCGTCAACAGCCAGTCGGGCAAGGGCGGCATCGCTTACTTGCTGGAGCAGGAATACGGCATTAGCCTGCCACGTCGCATGCAGATCGAATTCAGCCAGGTTGTGCAGCGTGAAACCGATCGCCTGGGCCTGGAGATGACCGCCAAGCAGATCCACTCGCTGTTGATCAGCGAATACCTGCAAGCCAACACTCCGTACGCGCTGGTCAGCCATCGCCTGCAGGAAGAAAATGGCAACAGCAATGTTGAAGTGGAAGTAGCGAGCAAAGGTCAGGGCGAAACCAACCTGCACTGGCGCGGCAAGGGCAACGGTGCGCTGGAAGCACTGGTCGCCGGCCTGCCGGTTCCGGTGGAGATCATGGACTACAACGAACACGCAATCGGCGCAGGCACCAATGCCAAGGCAGCGGCTTACATCGAGCTGCGGGTGAACGGTGAACGTGCGGTGCATGGCGTGGGTATCGATGAGAACATCACCACGGCCAGCTTCAAGGCCCTGTTCAGCGCGCTGAACCGCTCGCTGAGCCAGCCTGAGGCGAAAGCGGCGTAAGCCTTCGCTGAAATACAAAAGGCCCCGGCGTTTGAACTCCGGGGCCTTTTTTGTCTGCGATCGTTCCCACGCTCCGCGTGGGAATGAATCAGGGGACGCTCCGCGTCCAGTGACGCGGAGCGTCACGGGCTGCATTCCCACGCAGAGCGTGGGAACGATCAGTTACCTCAGGTGAACTCGAAGGTGTCGGCATCGAGATTCGCCGGGAAGCGCTCGCGATAGGCCGCCAGTGGCGCGGCTTCCAGCACCACCTTGAACACCCCGTCCGCCTCCCCCGCCGCCAGCAACGTCTCGCCCTGAAAATCCAGCACCTGACTGTCGCCGGTGTAAGCGAAGCCCTTGCCATCGGTGCCGACGCGATTCACCGCCGCCACATAGCAAAGGTTTTCGATAGCCCGCGCCGGCAGCAAACGGTTCCAGTGCAAGCGCCGCGCACCCGGCCAGTTCGCGGTGTACAGCAGCAAATCCGTATCCTGCGAATCGCGACTCCACACCGGAAAACGCAGGTCGTAACAAATCATCGGACGGATCCGCCAGCCCTTGAGCTCGAACTGCACCTGACGTTCGCCGGGGGTGTAGTGGTTGTGCTCGCCGGCCATGCGGAACAGATGACGTTTGTCGTAATGCAGCACTTCACCGTCCGGCCGCGCCCACAGCAGGCGGTTGCGATGACTGCCATCGGCGGCCTGAATGATCACGCTGCCGGTTATAACGGCATTGCGCTTCGCCGCCTGAATCCGCAGCCATTTACTGGTGGGGCCGTTCTCGGCTTCGGCGAGGGTCTCGGACTCCATGGAAAATCCGGTGGTGAACATTTCCGGCAGGATGATCAGATCAGCCCCCCGCGCCTGCTCCAGCAACACCTCGAAATGCTCGAGATTCGCCTGGCGGTCATGCCAGGCCAGACTGGTCTGGATCAGCGCCAGGTTGAGATCGGGCAACGCACTCAGATCACGCATAGCTTTGCCGCCGCTTCACGCAGCGTCTCCTCACGCTTGGCAAAGCACAGACGCACGAGGCGTTGGCCTTGCGGTGGATTCTGGTAGAACACCGACACCGGAATACTCGCCACGCCGTGCTCGCGGGTCATCCACATGGCCATCTCGACGTCATTCAGGTCAGGACGGATCTGTGAGTAATCGACCAGTTGGAAATAGGTGCCGGTGACACGTTTGAAGGTGAAGCGCGACGGCGCCAGCAGGTCGCAGAACAGGTCGCGTTTGGCTTGATAGAAACCCGGCAGTTCTTCGACGTGCTCCGGGTGTTCGGCCATGTAATCGGCCAGCGCGTATTGCAGCGGTGTGACGCCGCAGAAACTGACGTACTGGTGAACCTTGCGCAACTCCGCCGTCAGCGCAGGCGGCGCGACGACGTAGCCGGTCTTCCAGCCAGTAACGTGATAGGTCTTACCGAAGGAGCTGACCACAAAGGCGCGCTGATACAGCTCTTCATGAGCAAGCACGCTGACGTGAGACACGCCGTCAAACACCAGGTGTTCGTAGACTTCATCGCTGATCAGGTAGATGTCGCGATCGCGGATCAGCGCCGCCAGTTGATCGAGCTCGGCACGACTGATCAGGGCACCGCTGGGGTTATGCGGGGTGTTGATGACGATCATTTTCGTGCGCGGACTCAGGGCCGCAGCGAGCTGATCGAAATCGATGGAGAAGTCGTCTGGATTCAGTTGCACATGCACGCAACGACCACCCGCCAACTCCGTCGCCGGTGCGTAGCTGTCGTAGCACGGGTCGAACACGATGACTTCGTCGCCGCTGTGGATAACCGCCTGAATCGCACAGAAGATCGCCTGGGTCGCGCCCGGCGTCACGGTCACTTCGTTATCAGCATCAACGTTGACGCCATAACTGCGGGCGATCTTCGCGGCGATCTGCTCCCGCAGCGCCGGCAACCCGGTCATTGGCGAATATTGGTTATGGCCACTGGCAATGTGCCGACCGACTGCATCGCGCAGCGACTGCGGGCCGTCGAAATCAGGAAAACCCTGTGACAGGTTGATCGCGCCGGTTTGCGCGGCGAGCTGAGACATCTGCGTGAAAATAGTGATGCCGACATTCGGCAGCTTGCTGGTGATCATCGGTAGCCCCTTGCAGGTGAAATGCAAGTTTCAAGCGTCAAGCTGCAAGCTGCAAGCAAAAACCCTCGCCCACAAAAAAGGGCTCCTACAGAGCCCTCTTTGCTTTCACCGCTTTGACTTGAAGCTTGCAGCTTGAAACTTGAAGCTGCCGTTATTTCTTGTCGCGGCGCTTCTTGTCGGCTTTCTTGTGGTGCGACATCAAACGACGCTTCTTGTTGACCTGGCGGTCGGTCAACGTGGTTTTGTTGCCTTCGTACGGGTTCTCGCCGCCCTTGAACTCGATGCGGATCGGCGTACCGACCAGCTTCAGCACACGGCGGTAAGTGTTCTCCAGATAACGCACGTACGACTTCGGCACTTTCTCGATCTGGTTACCGTGGATCACGATGATTGGCGGGTTCGCACCACCCAAGTGAGCGTAACGCAGCTTGATCCGGCGGTTGTTGACCATCGGTGGCGCATGCTCGCCAACCGCGTCTTCCAGAATCTGGGTCAGACGGTTGGTCGGCCAGCGGGTGACCGCCGACTTGAACGAGTTCTGTACGGAAGCGTAGAGGTTGCCCACGCCTGTGCCGTGCAGTGCCGAGATGAAGTGGATGTCGGCGTAATCAACGAAGAACAGGCGACGCTGCAGTTCGACCTTGACGTAGTCGCGCTCGCTCGGCGTCATGCCGTCCCACTTGTTGATCGCGATGACCAGCGCACGACCCGACTCAATGGCGAAGCCCAGCAGGTTGAGGTCGTGATCGACCACGCCTTCGCGGGCGTCCATCACGAAGATCACCACGTTGGCGTCTTTGATCGCCTGCAGGGTTTTGACCACGGAGAATTTTTCGACTTCTTCGTGGATCTTGCCGCGCTTGCGCACACCAGCGGTGTCGATCAGCGTGTACTTCTCTTCATTCCGTTCGAACGGAATGTAGATACTGTCGCGCGTGGTGCCTGGCTGGTCATAAACGATTACGCGGTCTTCACCGAGCATACGGTTGACCAAGGTCGATTTGCCGACGTTCGGACGACCGATGATGGCGATCTTGATCCCGTCTTTTTCGCTCGGGCCAGGAATGCGCTTGGCTTCCTCGCCTTCGGCAACGATCTCTTCTTCGCCGTCTTCAGGCTCTTCTGCGTCTTTGGGGAAATCACCCAGGGCGATTTCCAGCATCTGGGTGATGCCACGGCCGTGAGCACCGGCGATCGGGATCGCGTGCCCCATGCCCAGCGGAGCGAATTCAGCGCGGGCCATTTCCGGGTCGATGTTGTCGACCTTGTTGGCGACCACGTAGGAACGCTTGTTACGTTTGCGCAGGTGTTCGGCGATCATCTGGTCGGCGGCGGTAAAACCGGCCTTGGCATCTACCAGGAACAGCACAACGTCTGCTTCTTCAATGGCCAGCAGCGACTGCTCGGCCATTTTTTCGTCCATACCGTGCTCGTCACCGGAGATACCACCGGTGTCGACCAGAATGTAGGAACGCCCTTGCCACTTGGCCTCACCGTACTGGCGATCACGGGTCAGACCGGACAAGTCGCCGACGATGGCGTCGCGAGTCCTGGTCAGGCGGTTGAACAAGGTGGACTTGCCGACGTTCGGTCGGCCCACCAGGGCGATTACGGGAACCATGCGGCTCTCCACTTCGTTATTTCAGAAAATACAAAAGCCGCTGCGAGGCAGCGGCTGGTGCTCGGGGCAACGCCTGTTAGCGCTGCAAGCCCCATGAATCCGGGGCCGCCTGGGGGGTTAACCCCAAGCATAGTTGTTACTTGATGGTCAGGGCTTCCAGTTTGCCGCTGTTGCCATATACATAAATCGTGTCACCCACCACCAGCGGACGGGCACGCAGGCCGTCGCTGTCGATGCGCTCACGGCCGACGAAACGACCGTCAACCTGACTCAACAGGTGCAGATAACCTTCCAGGTCACCCACTGCTACATAGCTGGAGAACACTTCCGGAGCCGACAGTTGACGGCGAGCCAGCGAATCGTTGCTCCACAATGCTGTGGTGGAACGCTCGTCGACGCCTTCAACAGTGCCCGAAGACAGGCTCACGTAAACGCTGCCGAAACCCTGAGCAATACCCGCGTAGCTCGACGCATCGCGCTGCCAGAGTTGACGACCGCTTTCCAGATCCAGTGCCGCGACGCGACCCTGATAGCTGGCAACGTACAGGGTACCGCCGGACAACAGCAGACCGCCGTCGATGTCGACCACGCGCTCCAGTTCCGAACGACCTTGTGGAATCGCAATCCGTTGTTCCCAGACCGGCACGCCGTTGGAAATATCCAGAGCGACCACTTTACCGGTGGACAGGCCAGCCACCGCGAGGCGGTTGGTGACCAGCGGTGCACTGGTGCCACGCAGGGTCAGTACCGCAGGCGTGCTGTCATACACCCAGCGCTGGGTACCGGTCGATGCATCCAGACCGATCAGACGATCGTCCTGAGTCTGCACAACCACCACGTCGCCGTTGTTGGCCGGCGGCGCGAGGACTTCGCTGTTGACGCGAGCACGCCACTTCTCTTCACCATTGCTGGTGTCCAGTGCGACGACTTCACCGCGCAGGGTGCCGATCAGAACCAGACCGTAACCCACGCCTACGGCGCCGGAGACAGGCAGATCAAGATCCTGCTTCCATTTCACGTCGCCATTGCCGCGATCCATGGCCATCACCACGCCGGTCACATCGGCGGCGTAGATGGTGTCACCGTCGATCGCCGGCACCAGCATGTTGTAGGTTTCGCCCTGACCGTCACCGATCGAACGACTCCACTGCTTGTGCAGAACCACTTCTTCTTTGAAGTCGGTCAGTTCAGCCGGTGGCAATTCTTTCTTGCTGTTGCTGCTGCAACCCGCGGCCAGAAGGGCCAGAGCCAGCAATGCTGCATGCTTCCAACGGATCACGTCACGCATCCCCTTTGGCCAGGTCGTCGAGCTTGATTTGAAGGCCACCGACCGCCGCTTCATCCGACAGTGCCGCCTTGGCTTTTTGATACGCCTTGTTCGCGTCATCAGTACGGCCCAGCTGTACCAGCAGGTCGCCCTTGAGTTCTTCGCGAGTGGCCAGGAACGCTTTGTCGGCATCGCCGTCGAGCAGTTTCAGGGCGTCGTCGGCCTTGTTCTGCGCGCCGAGCACCTGCGCCAGACGCTGACGGGCGATTTCGCCCAGCGCCGGGTTGGCCGGTTTGTCGACGATGGCTTTGAGCTCGGTCGCAGCGTCATCAAGCTTGCCGCTGTCGACTGCCACTTTGGCCACGAACAGGCTGCCGTACTGCGCGTAAGCAGAACCGCCAAATTCGCTGTTGAGCTTGCCGGCCAGGTCCGCAACGCGGGCAGCATCAGGCTTGCCATCAGGCGTCAGCGTGGTTTCCAGCAGTTGCTGATAGAGCACCGAGGCGCCTTGCGACTGGTTGCTCTGATACTTGTGATAAGCCTGCCAGCCGAACACGATGACCAGCGCCAACAGGCCGCCGGTGACCAGAGGTTTGCCGTTGCGTGTCCACCAGTCCTTCAAATCCGCCAACTGTTCGTCTTCGGTACTCGACACCCCAATACTCCTTAATCGCTAAATCGGCTGTTTGGACAGCTTCAACCCTGCACGACGCAGGTGGCCAGGTGAGCGGCGAGCGCATCCCAGGCAATGCTTTGTTGTTCGCCCTGGCCACGCAGGGGTTTGAAACCTACCACTTGCTGGGCCATTTCGTCGTCACCGAGGATCAGTGCGTACAGCGCACCGCTCTTGTCGGCCTTCTTGAACTGGCTTTTGAAGCTGCCAGCGCCGGCATTGACTTGCAGGCGCAGGTTTGGAAGTTGATCACGAACACGTTCTGCCAGGGCCAGACCGGCCAGCTCGGCTTCTTCGCCGAAGGCGCACAGGTAGACATCAACCTGACGGGAGATTTCTTCCGGGATCTGCTCAAGGGTTTCGAGCATCAGCACCAGACGCTCGATGCCCATGGCGAAACCGACGCCGGTGGTTGGCTTGCCGCCCATCTGCTCGACCAGACCGTCGTAACGGCCACCCGCGCAAACAGTGCCCTGGGCGCCGAGCTTGTCGGTGACCCATTCGAAAACGGTTTTGCTGTAGTAATCGAGGCCGCGTACCAGCTTCGGGTTGAGCACGTAAGGAATGCCCACGGCATCCAGACGCGATTTCAAACCTTCGAAGTGCGCACGGGATTCGTCATCGAGGTAGTCAGCCATCTTCGGCGCATCAACCAGCACCGCTTGAGTGTCGGCATTTTTTGTGTCGAGCACGCGCAGCGGGTTGGTTTTCAGGCGACGCTGGCTGTCTTCGTCGAGCTTGTCGTGGTGCGCCGAGAGGTACTCGACCAGCGCATCACGATAGCGACCACGGGACTCGCTGGTGCCGAGGCTGTTGAGTTCGAGTTTGACCGCATCACGGATGCCCAGCTCGCCCCACAGGCGCCAGGTCATGATGATCAGCTCGGCGTCGATGTCCGGACCGTCGAGATTGAACACTTCCAGACCGATCTGGTGGAACTGGCGATAACGACCTTTCTGCGGGCGCTCGTGGCGGAACATCGGGCCGATGTACCAGAGCTTCTGCACCTGGCCACCGCCGGTGATGCCGTGCTCGAGCACCGCACGCACGCACGCCGCAGTACCTTCCGGACGCAGGGTCAGGGAGTCGCCGTTGCGGTCTTCGAAGGTGTACATCTCTTTTTCGACGATGTCGGTGACTTCACCGATCGAGCGTTTGAACAGCTCGGTGAACTCGACGATCGGCATGCGGATCTGCTTGTAACCGTAGTTATCCAGCAGACGCGCAACAGTACCCTCGAAATAACGCCACAGGGGAGTCTGTTCGGGCAGGATGTCGTTCATGCCACGAATGGCTTGCAGAGACTTGCTCACTTTAAATCCTTAAATTCGTTCGGCGCTTCAGTCAGGCTCAGCCGCGCGCAATAACCGCAGCGTCAGCTTCGACCTTTTCGGCCGCTTTCTGGCGGATCAGCTTTTCCAGCTCGTCCACCAGATTGTCATTCGTCAATTTCTGCGACGGTTTGCCGTCGATGTAAATCAGGTTTGGCGTGCCACCGGTCAAGCCGATATGGGCTTCCTTGGCTTCGCCGGGGCCGTTGACCACACAACCGATCACCGCGACATCCAGCGGCACCAGCAGGTCTTCAAGGCGCCCTTCCAGCTCATTCATGGTCTTCACCACATCAAAGTTCTGCCGCGAGCAGCTCGGGCAGGCGATGAAGTTGATGCCACGGGAACGCAGATGCAAAGACTTGAGAATGTCGTAACCGACCTTCACTTCCTCGACCGGGTCGGCCGCCAGCGAGATGCGGATAGTATCGCCAATCCCCTCGGCGAGCAGCATACCTAGGCCCACGGCGGATTTCACTGTGCCCGAACGCAATCCACCGGCTTCGGTGATGCCCAGGTGCAGCGGCTGAACGATTTCTTTCGCCAGCAGGCGGTAGGCTTCAACGGCCATGAACACGTCGGAGGCCTTCACGCTGACCTTGAAGTCCTGGAAATTCAGGCGCTCCAGGTGTTCGACGTGACGCAGGGCGGACTCGACCAGCGCGGCCGGCGTCGGCTCGCCGTATTTCTTTTGCAGGTCTTTTTCCAGCGAACCGGCGTTAACGCCGATGCGGATCGGGATCCCGCGATCACGCGCGGCATCGACCACCGCACGAACACGGTCTTCGCGACCGATGTTGCCCGGGTTGATACGCAGGCAGTCCACACCCAGTTCGGCCACGCGCAGAGCGATCTTGTAGTCGAAGTGGATGTCGGCAACCAGCGGCACCTTGACCAGTTGCTTGATCTTGCCGAACGCCTCGGCAGCGTCCATGTCCGGCACCGACACGCGAACGATGTCGACGCCAGCGGCTTCCAGACGGTTGATCTGCGCAACAGTGGCGGCCACGTCATTGGTGTCGCTGTTGGTCATGCTCTGCACCGCGATCGGCGCATCGCCGCCCACCGGTACGTTGCCGACCCAGATCTTGCGCGAAACGCGACGTTTGATTGGAGATTCGCCGTGCATGACTTATTGACCCAACTTCAGGCGAGCAGTCTCGCCACTGGTGAACGGAGCGATATCGACCGGCTGGCCGTTGTAGCTGACCTGTGCGGCACGAGCTACGCCCAGACGTACGTTAAGCGGCGGCTTGCCGGAAACGGTGACGCTGTCGCCTTTATGCTTGAGACCACTGAAGATCACTTTGCCACGACCGTCGGTCACTTGTGCCCAGCAATCGGCGCTGAACTGCAGTTGGACCTGACCGTCGCCAGCCGCCGGAGCAGCCGCTTCTGCGGTTGGCGCGGCGGTCGCGGGTGCTACCGGTGCAGTGGTGGTCGGTGCTGGAGTCGCCGGAACGTTTGGTGCCGGAGTAGCCGGACTAGCGACAACCGGCGCTGGCGTATGAGCCGGGGCGGTTGACGTAGCGGCCGGAGCCACCGGTGCTGCTGGAGCAGTCGCTGGCGCGGCGCCTTCGGCACCGGTCGATTCAGCGGTTGTTTCAGACTGAGGCAGTGCCAACGCTGTAGAAGTATCGGCCTGATTCTCTTCGACAGCCTGGTCTTCCGGCTCGTCGATCGGGTGAATCTGGGTGGTACCGTCAGCCCCTTCGACTTCAACGTGTTCAGGCGCCAGAGACGTCAGGTCCTTGGTGCGCTGCGAAGTCTGATCCTGCCACCAGACGAAACCGCCGCCGATGACCGCGATCAGCAACAGCAGGCTGACAATCCGCAAAATGGTGTGGGAAACCCGCACCGGCTCTTCGATACGACCCAAAGCGTGAACGTTACTGCCCTGGGAGTCGGTGCCGGTGGACTGGTCGAACTGTTGAACCAGAACGGTCTGGTCCATGCCGAGCAATTTGGCATAGGCGCGAATGTATCCGCGAGCGAAGGTGTGCCCCGGCAGCTTGTCGAAAGCGCCGGCTTCAAGATTGCTCAGGGAAGTCACGGTGAGGTTGAGCTTGAGGGCCACTTCGGCCAGCGACCAGCCATTGCTTTCGCGGGCCTGGCGCAAGGTCTCACCGGGGTTAACGCGATTCGCTGCTACAACTTCGGGATGCGCCGCTTTCATCATTGCTCCGACAGGTATTGCTGATATTCCGGCGTACCGGGATAGAGTCGTTTTAATTGCAGGCCATAACTGGCGGCCTTGTCGCGATCTTCAAACACTTTTGCCAGCCGAACGCCGAGCAATAGACTACGTGCATTTTGTTCGGTCAGCAGGCTGAAACGGTCGTAATAGTCACGCGCGGGCACATAATGCCTGTCTTCGAAGGACAACTCAGCCATTTCCAGCAAAGCGCGAGGTTGTTGGCGGTTCAGGCGCAACGCCTTTTCCAGCTGCTGCTGCGCCAGATCACGCTGACCGAGCTTCGCTGCCGTCATGCCGAGGTTTTCGAACACACGCGAGCGCTCAGGATACAGGGTATCGGCGGCGGCCTGTTCAAAACGCTCGTAGGCTTCTTTATAACGCTGTTGTTCGTAGAGAAAACTGCCGTAGTTGTTGAGGATGCGCGCATCGGCAGGACGGGAGGACAAAGCCTTGCGGAAGTGTTCGTCGGCCAGCTCGGGCTCCATTTCTGACTGGAACACCAAGCCGAGGGCCGCATTGGCATCCGGATCGGAACCGTCGATCTCCAGCGCCTTCTTCAGCGGCACCTTGGCCCGCTCGGTCATGCCTTGCTGCAAGTACCCCAGCCCCAACTGCACATAGGCAGCCCGCGCTTCATCGCGGCCCTTGCTGGTCTTCATCGGGTTGTAGTCACCCGACAGGACACAACCAGCACACAGGCTGGCCAACAGCAACAGCAGCGCAAAGCGCAGGGACATAGAGATCCTCTCTTAGTTAGTGTTCGCGGCGTTCTGTGCCAGATCGCTGTCGGCGCTCAACTCGCGCACGGCGATGTAACGTTCGCTGCGACGGGTGCGATCCAGCACCTGCCCTACCAATTGACCACATGCAGCGTCGATGTCTTCACCACGGGTGGTGCGGACAGTGACGTTGAAACCGGCCTGATGCAACTGATCCTGGAAACGACGGATCGCGTTGTTGCTCGGACGCTCGTACCCGGAATGCGGGAACGGGTTGAACGGAATCAGGTTGATCTTGCACGGGATATCTTTCAGCAGCGCGATCATTTCGACGGCGTGCTCGACCTTGTCGTTGATGTCCTTGAGCAAGGTGTACTCGATGGTCAGCACACGCTTCTCGCCAAGGGCGGACATGTAGCGCTGGCACGACTCGAGCAGCATCTTAAGCGGATATTTCTTGTTGATCGGCACCAATTGGTTACGCAATGCGTCATTCGGTGCGTGCAGGGACAACGCCAAGGACACGTCGATGTGCTTGGCCAGCTCATCGATCATCGGCACCACACCCGAGGTGGACAGGGTTACGCGGCGCTTGGAGATCCCGTAGCCGAGGTCATCCATCATCAGATGCATGGCGGCGACGACGTTGTCGAAGTTCAGCAGCGGCTCACCCATGCCCATCATCACCACGTTGGTGATGGCACGGTCGACGGTTGCCGGGACACTGCCGAAAGATTTGTTGGCAATCCACACCTGACCGATGACTTCGGCGGCGGTGAGGTTGCTATTGAAGCCTTGCTTGCCGGTGGAGCAGAAACTGCAATCCAGGGCACAGCCTGCCTGGGACGAAACGCACAGAGTGCCGCGTTTGCCCTGGGGAATGTACACGGTCTCGACGCAGCTGCCGGACGCCACGCGCACCACCCACTTACGGGTGCCGTCGCTGGAGATGTCCTCGCTGACCACTTCCGGACCACGGACCTCAGCAATAGCCTTGAGCTTGTCGCGCAAGGCCTTGCTGACGTTCGTCATGGCGTCGAAATCATCGACACCAAAGTGGTGAATCCATTTCATTACCTGACCGGCACGGAAACGCTTCTCCCCGATTGAGTCGAAGAATTTTTCCATTTCCTGTTGAGTCAGACCCAGCAGGTTGGTTTTTACAGTCGATGTAGTCATGGATTCACCTTCACTCTTAAGCCAATGCTTAGCGAGTGGTTACTTCAGTAGCTGCGAAGAAGTACGAGATTTCACGAGCAGCTGCGGCTTCGGAGTCCGAACCGTGAACAGCGTTGGCGTCGATGGAATCAGCGAAGTCAGCGCGGATGGTGCCGGCAGCAGCTTCTTTAGGGTTGGTAGCGCCCATCAGCTCACGGTTCAGAGCGATAGCGTTTTCGCCTTCCAGAACCTGAACTACAACAGGACCGGAGATCATGAAAGCAACCAGGTCGCCGAAGAAACCACGAGCGCTGTGCTCAGCGTAGAAGCCTTCAGCTTCGGCTTTGGACAGTTGCTTCAGTTTCGAAGCTACAACGCGCAGGCCTGCTTTTTCGAAACGGGTGGTGATTTCGCCGATGACGTTTTTTGCAACAGCGTCAGGCTTGATGATGGAGAAAGTGCGTTGAACAGCCATGGTGTAACTCCAGAAACGGTAATTTGCGAAAAATTAAACCCGCGAATTATACGCGGGTTCTTGGGTATTGCCTAACCTGCGAGGACGATCAGTCCAATTCTTCAGCCCAGAGCGTCTGAACCGCTTCCAACACCTTCTCGCCGACACGGCCAGAGGTATTGTCAAAATCCGGCAGTTCTTTGATCCATTGCTGCAAGTCGACGAAATTGACAGAAAACGGATCTACACCCGGCTTGGCCTCGGCCAATTCTTCTGCAATACGTTGAACATCATTCCAACCGTAGCTCATGACAGTCTTACCAGTCAGTGCGGCGCTTCAGCCGCATGGTTAAGCGAATATTTCGGAATTTCGACGGTGATGTCTTCTTCACCAACGATAGCCTGGCAAGCCAGACGCGACTGCGCTTCCAGACCCCAGGCGCGATCGAGGAAGTCTTCTTCCAGCTCGTCAGCCTCTTCCATCGAGTCGAAACCCTCGCGGATGATGCAGTGGCAAGTGGTGCAAGCACACACGCCGCCGCAGGCGCTTTCCATCTCGATGTGGTGTTCGTGGGCCAGTTCGAGAATCGATGTGCCGGGCGCAGCCTCGACCACCATGCCTTCAGGGCAGAACTTCTCGTGGGGCAGAAAAATGACCTGCGGCATCAGATATCCTCGATTTCATTCAGGTTGCGCCCCGATAGAGCGGCTTTCACCGTCAAATCCATGCGGCGGGCAGCAAAAGCATCGGTCACTTGCGACAGACGCTTGGTCTGCTGCTCGATGGCGTAACCATCGGTACCTTTCATCAGTTCAGCCAGTTCCTGCAGCTGCAGGTCGATGACCATGCGCTCTTCGGCGTCGAGCAATCGCTCGCCATCAACCTCCAGAGCGCCCTGCACCGCCTCGATCAGGCGCTGGGCATCGACTTGCTGCTCGCGCAAAACGCGGGCGACTTTATCGTCATTGGCGTGCTGGAACGAATCTTTGAGCATTTTGGCGATTTCGCCGTCGGTCAGACCGTAGGACGGTTTGACCTGAATGCTCGCCTCAACGCCTGAACCCAGTTCACGGGCAGAAACGCTGAGCAGACCGTCGGCATCGACCTGGAAGGTCACGCGAATCTTCGCCGCACCGGCGACCATAGCCGGAATGCCGCGCAATTCGAAGCGCGCCAGCGACCGGCAGTCGCTGATCAGCTCGCGCTCACCCTGCAACACGTGGATCGCCATGGCCGACTGGCCGTCTTTATACGTAGTGAAATCTTGTGCGCGAGCGACGGGGATGGTGGTGTTACGCGGAATCACCTTCTCCATCAGGCCACCCATGGTTTCCAGCCCCAGGGACAGCGGAATCACGTCGAGCAGCAGCAGCTCGCCGCCATCGCGCTTGTTGCCAGCCAGGGTGTCGGCCTGGATCGCGGCACCGATGGCCACCACTTGATCCGGATCGATTTCAGTCAGCGGCTGACGACCGAAGGCTTCGGCAACGGCTTCGCGAACGCGCGGAACGCGCGTCGAACCGCCAACCATCACCACGGCGTGCACGTCTTCCAGCTCGATGCCGGAATCGCGAACGGCGCGGCGGCAGGCTTTCAGGCTGCGCGCGACCATTGGCTCGATCAGCGCATCGAAGGCTTCGCGAGTCAGCGGCGCTTTCCAGTCGCCATAGGCCACTTCAACGCTGGCCGCATCGGTCAGGGCTTCTTTGGCCGCGCAAGCGGTTTGCAGCAGATTACGTTGTGCGCCCGGATCGAGATCAGCGGACAAGCCCGCGCTCTCGATGATCCAGCCGGCAATCGCATGATCGAAGTCATCACCGCCCAGCGCGCTGTCGCCGCCAGTGGCCAGAACCTCGAAAACACCGCCGGTCAGACGCAGAATGGATATATCGAAGGTGCCGCCACCGAGGTCATAAATCGCGACCAGGCCTTCAGCGTGTTGATCCAGACCGTAGGCCACAGCGGCTGCGGTTGGCTCGTTGAGCAGGCGCAGCACGTTGAGACCGGCGAGTTTCGCCGCATCTTTAGTGGCCTGGCGCTGAGCATCATCGAAGTAAGCAGGAACGGTGATCACCGCGCCAACCAGTTCGCCACCCAGGGTCGCTTCAGCGCGCTGACGCAGGACCTTGAGGATATCGGCGGAGACTTCGACCGGACTCTTCGGGCCCTGCACGGTGTCGATGAACGGCATGTGCGACTCGCCACCGACAAAGCGGTATGGCAGTTGCTCGCCCAATTGCTTGACGTCGGACAGACCACGACCCATCAAGCGCTTGACCGACAGCACAGTGTTCAAAGGATCGGACGCGGCGGCCAGCTTGGCCGACTCGCCGACTTCGACGCGATCGGCGTGGTAACGCACAGCGGACGGCAGGATGACCTGCCCGTTTGCGTCGGCCAACGGTTCGGAAAGACCACTGCGCAACGCAGCGACCAGCGAATTGGTAGTGCCCAAGTCGATACCCACAGCCAGACGACGCTGGTGCGGTTGAGGACTTTGGCCGGGTTCGGCGATCTGCAGTAGGGCCATCGTGATCAGGACTTATCTGTATATCAGGCGTGCGACCGGAGCGGCACTGGGTTAATCGTCGAGGCGCTCTTCTAACTGGCGCACTTCGTAGGTGAGCTTGTCGAGGAACTGCATGCGCCGCATCAGGCGTTCGGCCTGTTCGCGTTGCGCTGCATCATCCCAACAGGCTGCGAAGCTTTCATTGAGTTCTTCCTGAGCCACTTTCAAGCGCCGCTTGAACACCGCGACGCCGTCGAGGTCGGCACTGTCCTGGAGGTCTTCAAGTTCTTCGCGCCATTGCATCTGCTGCAGAAGAAACTCGGGATCATGGACGGTGACTTCCATCGGCACTTCATGCCCGCTGATGGTCAGCAGGTAGCGCGCGCGCTGGGCCGGACTCTTGAGCGTCTGATAGGCGTCGTTGAGCCGTGCAGACTGTTCGAGCGCCGACCGCTGTTCACGCTCGGAAGCGTCGGCAAAGCGGTCAGGATGAACGCCGCGCGCCAACTCACGATAGCGCGTGGCCAACTGCTCGAGATCCAGACGGAAACTCGGTTGCAGCTCGAATAAAGCGAAATGACAAGGAATACCCACGACAAGCCTCAGATGTTGAAGCTTTCGCCGCAGCCACACTCACCGCGTACGTTGGGGTTGTTGAACTTGAAGCCTTCGTTCAACCCTTCCTTGACGAAATCGAGCTCGGTGCCGTCCAGGTAAGCGAGGCTTTTCGGGTCGATGATCACTTTTTCGCCGTGACTCTCGAACACCTGATCCTCTGCAACCACCTCGTCGACAAACTCCAGCACGTAGGCAAGGCCGGAACAGCCTGTGGTGCGAACACCCAGACGAATCCCTTCACCTTTGCCGCGCCCGTCGAGGGAGCGCCGCACGTGTCGAGCAGCCGCTTCTGTCATGCTGATAGCCATCGGTGACTCCTTACTCGTCGCCAAATCCAGAAAGTCAGATCAAGCCTTTCTTCTGCTTGTAATCGCGAACAGCCGCTTTGATAGCGTCTTCAGCCAGTACCGAGCAGTGAATCTTCACTGGCGGCAGGGCCAGTTCTTCGGCCAGCTGAGTGTTCTTGATGGTTTCGGCTTCGTCCAGGGTCTTGCCCTTCATCCACTCGGTGGCGAGGGAGCTGGAAGCGATAGCCGAACCGCAGCCGTAGGTCTTGAACTTGGCATCTTCAATGATGCCGGCGTCGTTGACCTTGATTTGCAGACGCATAACGTCGCCGCATGCCGGAGCGCCGACCATGCCGGTGCCGACATCAGGATCTTCCGCGTTCATCTTGCCGACGTTGCGCGGGTTTTCGTAGTGGTCGATGACCTTTTCGCTGTAAGCCATGATTCTAATCCTCACTCATCAGGGCCGCTCTTGAGACCCTGCAACTGCGCTGCGTAAACCGCCGCGTCGCTACAGGATCTGTATCTGGCGGCTTCTATATTTAGTGTGCCGCCCACTCGATTTTCGAGATATCGACGCCGTCTTTGTACATGTCCCACAGCGGCGACAAAGCGCGCAGCTTGGTAACGGCCTCGCAGACTTTCTGCGCGGCGTAGTCGATTTCTTCTTCGGTGGTGAAACGGCCGAAGGTGAAGCGGATCGAGCTGTGTGCCAGTTCGTCGTTGCGGCCCAGGGCGCGCAGCACGTACGAAGGCTCCAGCGACGCCGAGGTGCACGCCGAACCGGACGATACCGCCAGATCCTTGAGTGCCATGATCAGCGACTCGCCTTCAACGTAGTTGAAGCTCAGGTTCAGGTTGTGCGGAACGCGGGCGGTCAGGCTGCCGTTGACGTACAGCTCTTCCAGATGCTCGACCTGCTTGTAAAAACGGTCGCTCAACGCTTTGATACGGACGTTTTCGGCAGCCATGTCTTCTTTGGCCACACGGAACGCTTCACCCATGCCGACGATCTGGTGGGTCGCCAGGGTGCCGGAACGCATGCCACGCTCGTGACCGCCGCCGTGCATGGTCGCTTCGATGCGCACACGCGGCTTGCGGCTGACGTACAGCGCGCCGATGCCTTTAGGGCCGTAGGTTTTGTGGGCGGAGAACGACATCATGTCGACTTTCAGTTTCTGCAGGTCGATCTCGACCTTGCCAGTGGACTGAGCAGCGTCGACGTGGAACAGAACGCCCTTGGCGCGGAGCATCTCGCCGATCGCGGCGATGTCGTTGACGGTGCCGATTTCGTTGTTCACGTGCATCACGGAGACCAGAATGGTGTCTTCGCGCAGTGCAGCTTCAATCATGGCCGGAGTGATCAGGCCGTCTTCAGTTGGCTCGAGGTAGGTCACTTCGAAACCTTCACGCTCCAGTTGGCGCATGGTGTCGAGGACAGCCTTGTGCTCAATTTTCGAGGTGATCAGGTGCTTGCCCTTGGAGCCGTAGAAATGTGCCGCACCTTTGATTGCCAGGTTGTCGGACTCAGTGGCACCGGAGGTCCAGACGATTTCGCGCGGGTCGGCGTTGACCAGATCGGCCACCTGACGACGGGCGTTTTCGACGGACTCTTCAGCCTTCCAGCCGAACACGTGGGAACGGGACGCCGGGTTACCGAAGTTTCCGTCGACCAGCAGGCATTCACTCATTTTTTGCGCAACACGCGGATCAACCGGGGTGGTCGCAGAGTAATCAAGGTAAATCGGCAATTTCATGGACTATCTCCTAAATCAGGGCTGGCGTGCCGCTAGCTCTCTGGCTGTCATTCGACGGCGGACGCTTCAATCTTGTCCAGGCGTGGCGCCTTGCTGTTGCAACGGCGCTGGTCCTGACGCTGGGCTACTTCTTGCACCTCACGGCGAGTCACAAGATCAGCCAAGCTGATACCACTTAGAAATTCGTGAATCTGCAGGCTCAAATCGCACCACAGATGATGGGTCAGGCAGGTGTCGCCGGAATGGCAATCGCCCTGGCCCTGGCATTTGGTGGCATCAACCGATTCGTTTACCGCATCGATCACCTGCGCGACCTGGATGCCCTGCATGTCGCGGGACAACTGGTAGCCACCACCGGGACCGCGAACGCTGGAAACCAGGTTGCTGCGGCGCAGCTTGGCGAACAGCTGTTCGAGGTAGGACAGGGAGATGCCTTGGCGCTCGGAGATATCGGCCAGGGACACCGGCCCGTCCTGCGCGTGCAACGCCAGGTCAAGCATGGCGGTCACGGCGTATCGGCCTTTTGTAGTCAGTCGCATGGACAGTTACCACGGAGTTCAGAATGGGGCGAGTATGCAATTCCCGAGTATTTAAGTCAACTTTAAGACCTAGTACTTTAGTCAGGTTTACCCGCAAAAGAGCGCGCGCATCATAGCAAAGGCTGGCGGCATGCAGCCAGCGGTACCGCGTTATCGTTCTTCGCGAGTAAACTCGCTCCCACAAGGGCAATACATTCCAATGTGGGAGCGAGCTTGCTCGCGAAGGGAGCGGCGCGGTTTAGCTAGCCTGACTCTGATCCTTATCCTTCACACAGGCGAAATCTTCTTCACGCAGCTCAGGCAGATCTTTCGCACAGTAATTGCTGCCCAGATCCTTCAGCGCGCCGCACATCCCTTCCAGCCGTCCGTCCACCGCTTGCAGGTGGTCGAGCAACTGACCAATGGCGCGCGCCACCGGGTCGGGCATGTCTTCGCTGACGCCATAGGCATCGAAGCCGATCTTCTCAGCCATGGCCTTGCGCTTGGCATCTTGCTCTTCGTCGGACTTGACGATGATGCGCCCCGGGATCCCCACAACAGTGGCGCCCGGCGGCACTTCCTTGGTGACCACAGCGTTCGAACCGACTTTGGCACCGGCGCCGACCGTGAACGGGCCGAGCACTTTGGCGCCCGCCCCCACGACAACTCCGTCACCCAAGGTCGGGTGGCGCTTGCCTTTGTTCCAACTGGTGCCACCCAGGGTCACGCCCTGATAAATGGTCACGTCATCGCCAATCTCAGCCGTTTCACCAATAACGATGCCCATGCCATGATCGATAAAGAAGCGACGACCGACCTTGGCCCCCGGATGAATCTCGATCCCGGTCAGCCAGCGACCGAAGTTCGACACCAGCCGCGCCAGCCATTTCAGCTCGTTGCGCCAGAGCATGCCGGCCAATCGATGAATCCAGATCGCATGCATGCCGGGGTAGCAGGTCAGGACTTCAAAAGCGTTACGCGCCGCCGGGTCTCGATGGAATACGCTCTGGATATCTTCACGCAAACGCTCAAACATCATTTAGTCCTTCCGCTTAAGAAGCTCGCCACGGGCCGCTTTTTGGGTTTCCGTGAGGATGCCACGCAAAATATTCATTTCCGCTCGACTGACCGAGCTGCGTCCGTACAACCGGCGCAGGCGCGCCATCAAGTGTCGCGGTTTTTCCGGATCGAGGAATTCGATGGCAACCAGTGTCTGCTCCAGGTGCTCATAAAAGCGCTCCAGCTCATCCATGGTCGCCAGCTCGGCGCTTTTCACCGAGGCCACTTCTTCTTTCTCGATCTTGCTCGGCTGACCTTGTGCGGCCAGCCAGGCCATGCGCACTTCATAGCTCAACACCTGCACCGCCGCGCCAAGGTTCAGCGAGCTGAACTCAGGGTCGGAGGGGATGTGCACGTGAAAGTGACATCGCTGCAGCTCTTCGTTGGTCAGGCCTGAATCTTCACGGCCGAACACCAGGGCGATTTCGGCGCCCTGCCCGGCCTCCTCGACCACTTTCGTACCGCACTCGCGCGGATCCAGCAGCGGCCAAGGGATTCGACGGTCACGGGCGCTGGTGCCGAGCACCAGATTGCAGCCGACCAAGGCGTCTTCCAGGGTGGCGACGACTTGTGCGTTTTCAAGGATGTCACCGGCACCGGAGGCGCGAGCATCGGCCTCGTGATGCGGAAACAGGCGCGGTTCGACCAGCACCAATCGCGACAGACCCATGTTTTTCATGGCGCGCGCGGCCCCGCCGATGTTGCCGGGGTGGCTGGTATTGACCAGGACGACACGAATGTTCTGCAGCAAGGGAGGCGCTCTCGGACACAGGAAAGGGGTGCAAATCTTACAGAACAGCCTACCGTTAAGCTATGAAAGCGAACAGCGTCCTTCACCTGAAGAAAAGTTCTGATAGAATGCGCGGCTTTCTTTAACAACCTTAGGTGACACATCCATGCAGCCCATGCTGAATATCGCGCTGCGCGCCGCCCGCAGCGCCAGTGAACTGATCTTCCGCTCCATCGAGCGCCTGGATACCATCAAGGTCGACGAAAAAGACGCCAAGGATTATGTATCCGAGGTCGATCGCGCCGCCGAACAGAAAATCATCGACGCCCTGCGCAAGGCTTACCCGAATCACTCGATCCAGGGTGAAGAGACTGGCCTGCACGCCGGCACCGGCATCGAAGGCGAAGAGTACCTGTGGATCATCGATCCACTGGACGGCACCACCAACTTCCTGCGTGGCATTCCTCACTTCGCTGTCAGCATCGCCTGCAAATACCGCGGTCGCCTGGAACACGCTGTTGTTCTGGATCCGGTTCGTCAGGAAGAATTCACCGCCAGCCGTGGTCGCGGCGCTCAACTGAACGGTCGTCGTCTGCGCGTCAGCGGTCGCACCAGCCTCGACGGCGCCCTGCTGGGTACCGGCTTCCCGTTCCGCGATGATCAGATGGACAACCTCGACAACTACCTGGGCATGTTCCGCGCCCTGGTTGGCCAGACTGCCGGTATCCGCCGTGCCGGTTCGGCGAGCCTGGACCTGGCTTATGTGGCTGCCGGTCGTTTCGACGCGTTCTGGGAATCGGGTCTGTCCGAGTGGGACATGGCTGCAGGCGCCCTGCTGATTCAAGAAGCCGGCGGCCTGGTGAGCGACTTCACCGGCGGTCACGACTTCCTTGAAAAAGGCCATATCGTTGCCGGCAACACCAAATGCTTCAAGGCAGTCCTGACGGCGATCCAACCGCACCTGCCGGCTTCGCTGAAGCGCTAAGCTTCACGCGAAACGAAAAAAGCACCCTTCGGGGTGCTTTTTTTATGCCTGGAATTCGTCACCTGCCACACCACGGGACCAATGTAGGAGTGAGCCTGCTCGCGATAGCGGTGTATCAGCCACCACCTGCATTGAATGATGAATAGCTATCGCGAGCAGGCTCACTCCTACAGGGGATTTGTTGTGCAGCCTAAATGGCGGGCACAAAAAAGCACCCCGCAGGGTGCTTCTTGTTAAAACAGTCGGTATTTACTGACCCGGCTCATTCTGCGACAGAATCAGCTTGCCTTCCTTGTCGACCGGAATCTGGTTGCCCGGATCGCGATCCATCCGCACCTTGCCTTCCTTGCCATCGAGCGAGTAACGCACGTCGTAACCGACGACTTTGTCGCTGATGTCATTGACCGTGTTGCAGCGGGTTTGCGTGGTGGTGTAGGTGTCACGCTCTTGCATGCCTTCCTGCACCTTGTTACCCGCATAACCGCCACCGACCGCACCGGCCACCGTGGCAATCTTCTTGCCGGTACCGCCGCCAATCTGATTACCCAGCAAACCACCTGCCAGCGCACCGACGACGGTACCGGCAATCTGGTGTTGATCTTTAACCGGTGCCTGACGAGTCACTGTCACGTCCTTGCACACTTCACGTGGAGTCTTGATCTGTGTTTTAACCGGTTCAACGGCCAATACTTGCGCATACTCAGGGCCGCTTTTAACCAGGCTGTAGGTGGCAACAGCACCCCCGGCAGTCACACCGACAGCACCCAATACCGCACCAACCAGCAACGACTTGTTCACATGAACCTCCTGACCATCACATGCGGGACGCGCCCGCGCTTCTCCCAGCCTTGGAGCATAAAAAAAGGCGCGAGTTCAACTCGCGCCTTTCTTGGGCTGACAGCCGGGAAAACGATGGCCGTTATGGACGGTCGTCGACTTCCTTCTCGGTGTTGGCCGGAGGAATCAGATCCTCGGTGGTCAGGTTCAGCCAGATCAGCACCACGTTAGCGATGTAGATCGACGAGTAGGTACCCGCCAGAACACCGATAAACAGCGCGATCGAGAAGCCGAACAGGTTGTCACCGCCGAAGAACAGCAGCGCGGCGATCGCCAGCAAAGTCGAGATCGACGTCGCCATGGTGCGCAGCAGGGTCTGCGTGGTCGAGATGTTGATGTTCTCGATCAACGTTGCTTTGCGCAGCACACGGAAGTTCTCACGAACCCGGTCGAATACCACGATGGTGTCGTTCAGCGAGTAACCGATGATCGCCAGCACCGCCGCCAGTACGGTCAGATCGAAAGTGATCTGGAAGTACGACAGGATGCCGATGGTCACGATCACGTCGTGAATCAGCGAAACAATGGCACCGACCGCGAACTTCCACTGAAAGCGGAAAGCCAGGTAGATCAGGATGCCGCCGAGCGCCAGCAGCATGCCGAGGCCGCCCTGGTCGCGCAGTTCTTCACCGACCTGCGGGCCGACGAACTCGACACGCTTGACCGTTGCCGGGTTGTCGCCACCGACCTTCAGCAGCGCTTCCGCCACCTGATGGCCCAGTTGCGGGTCTTCACCCGGCATGCGCACCAGCAGATCGGTGGTTGCACCGAAGCTTTGCACGATGGCTTCGTGGTAACCCGACGTCGCCAGTTGCTCACGCACCTTGGTGACGTCGGCCGGACGCTCGTAGGTCAGCTCGATGAGCGTACCGCCGGTGAAGTCCAGACCCCAATTCATGCCCTTGGTGGCGACGCTGAAAATAGCCAGCAACGTGAGAAACACTGTGACGCCGAACGCGAAGTTGCGAACGCCCATGAAGTTGATTGTACGTAACATGGCAGCCCCTTAAATCCACAACTTCTTGAAGTCACGTCCGCCGAAGATCAGGTTGACCATTGCGCGGGTCACCATGATGGCCGTGAACATCGAGGTAAAGATCCCGAGGGACATGGTCACTGCGAAACCTTTGACCGGGCCGGTGCCCATGGCAAAGAGAATCCCGCCGACCAACAACGTAGTCAGGTTGGCGTCGAGAATCGCGGTGAATGCCCGGCCGAAGCCTTCGTTGATTGCACGCTGCACGGTCATACCGGCGGCGATCTCTTCACGGATCCGCGAGAAGATCAGCACGTTGGCGTCGACCGCCATACCCATGGTCAGCACGATACCGGCGATACCCGGCAGGGTCAGCGTTGCACCCAGCAGCGACATCAGGGCCAGCAGCAACACCATGTTCACTGCCAGTGCGACAGTGGCGATGATGCCGAAGAAGCGGTAGATGGCGATGATGAACAGCGACACGAACAGCATGCCCCACAGCGAAGCGTCGATACCTTTGGTGATGTTGTCAGCACCCAGGCTCGGGCCGATGGTGCGCTCTTCAGCGAAGTACATTGGTGCGGCCAGACCACCGGCACGCAGCAGCAGCGCCAGTTCGGACGACTCGCCCTGACCGTTCAGGCCAGTGATGCGGAACTGAGCACCCAGCGGCGACTGAATGGTCGCCAGGCTGATGATCTTCTTCTCTTCTTTGAAGGTTTGCACCGCAACGTCTTTCTCGACGCCATCAACCACTTGCTTGGTGTAAGTGGTGACCGGACGCTGCTCGATGAAGATCACCGCCATGCTGCGACCGACGTTCGAACGAGTAGCGCGGCTCATCAGCTCGCCACCGTGACCATCCAGCCGGATGTTCACTTCAGGTGTGCCGTGCTCGCCGAAACCGGCCTTGGCGTCGGTCACCTGGTCACCGGTGATGATCAAACCACGTTCGATCTGCGCTGGCGGACGATTGCCTTCACGGAACTCGAAGGTTTCGGAGGTGGCTTTCGAAGCACCTGGCTCAGCAGCCAGACGGAACTCAAGGTTGGCCGTCTTGCCGAGAATACGCTTGGCTTCGGCAGTGTCCTGCACGCCCGGCAGCTCAACCACGATGCGGTTGGCGCCCTGACGCTGAACGATCGGTTCGGCAACACCCAGCTCGTTGACGCGGTTACGTACCGTGGTCAAGTTCTGCTTGATGGAGTATTCACGGATTTCCGCCAGCTTGGCCGGGGTCATCGCCAGACGCAGCACCGGTTGACCGTTGAGGTCGGCCGGAACAATGTCGAAATCGTTGAAATTCTTGCGGATCAGTGCACGGGCCTGTTCGCGGGAGTCTTCATCACTGAAGCCCAACTGAATGGCACCGCCCAGTTGCGGCAGACTGCGATAGCGCAGCTTCTCTTTACGCAGCAGGCTCTTGACGTCGCCTTCGTAGACTTTCAGGCGTGCATCGAGGGCTTTATCCATGTCCACTTCCAGCAGGAAGTGCACACCACCGGACAAGTCCAGACCCAGCTTCATCGGGTGCGCGCCCAGGTTGCGCAGCCATTGCGGGGTGGTCTGTGCCAGGTTCAGCGCGACGACGTAGTCATCACCCAACGCCTTGCGCACAACGTCTTTGGCCGGCAGCTGATCTTCAGCCTTGCTCAGACGGATCAGACCGCCCTTGCCGTTGGCGGCCAGCGTGGCTGCCTTGACGTTGATCCCGGACTCCTTGAGCGCAGTGCTCACACGATCCAGATCAGCCTGATTGACTTGCAGCGCAGTGCTTGCACCGCTGACCTGAATGGCCGGGTCATCAGGATAAAGATTCGGAGCGGAATAAATCAGACCGACCGCCAGCACCGCCAGGATCAGAATGTATTTCCACAGAGGATATTTGTTCAGCATCACGCCGCCCGTTATGAACGCGGGGCGCCTTGCGCGCCCCGTCGATTGAGTAGAAGTTGTTGCTTCAGATCGCTTTCAGCGTGCCTTTTGGCAGCGTGGCGGCGATGGCGCCTTTCTGGAACTTCATTTCGACAGTGTCGGAAACTTCCAGAACCACGAAGTCATCGGCCACTTTGGTGATCTTGCCGGCGATACCGCCAGTGGTCACAACTTCGTCACCTTTCGCAAGGCTGCTCAGCAGGTTCTTCTGCTCTTTGGCGCGCTTGGCCTGTGGACGCCAGATCATCAGGTAGAAGATGACCAGGAAGCCGACCAGGAAAATCCACTCGAAACCGCCGCCCATTGGGCCGGCAGCAGCCGGTGCAGCCGCGTCAGCCATGGCGTTAGAGATAAAAAAGCTCATTTAGCACTCCAGTTGCAAATGTTGAATCTTGGGGTCAGAAAACTCAGTCCAAAGGCGGAACGGGGAGCCCGCGTTTGGCGTAGAAGGCATCGACAAAGGCGGCCAATGTACCCTGTTGAATAGCCTCGCGCAAACCAGCCATCAGCACCTGATAATGGCGCAAGTTATGGATGGTATTGAGCATGCTTCCCAGCATTTCGCCGCACTTGTCCAGGTGATGCAGATAAGCGCGGGAGAAGTTCTGGCAGGTATAGCAATCGCAGGTCGGATCCAGCGGCGATTCATCATGGCGATGGAACGCGTTACGGATCTTCAGCACGCCGGTATCAATGAACAGATGCCCATTGCGGGCATTACGGGTTGGCATCACGCAATCGAACATGTCCACACCGCGGCGCACACCCTCAACCAGATCTTCCGGTTTGCCAACGCCCATAAGGTAACGAGGTTTGTCAGCCGGCATCATGCCTGGCAGATAATCCAGCACTTTGATCATTTCGTGCTTCGGCTCGCCCACCGACAGACCGCCAATGGCCAGGCCATCGAAGCCGATCTTGTCGAGGCCTTCGAGCGAGCGCATGCGCAGATTCTGGTGCATGCCGCCCTGAACGATGCCGAACAGCGCCGCGGTGTTTTCACCGTGGGCATTTTTCGAGCGCTGCGCCCAACGCAGCGACAGTTCCATCGATACGCGCGCGACGTCCTCATCAGCCGGGTACGGCGTGCATTCGTCGAAAATCATCACGATGTCGGAGCCGAGGTCGCGCTGCACCTGCATCGATTCTTCCGGGCCCATGAACACTTTGGCGCCGTCGACCGGGGAGGCGAAGGTCACACCCTCCTCCTTGATCTTGCGCATCGCGCCGAGGCTGAACACCTGAAAACCACCGGAGTCGGTGAGGATCGGGCCTTTCCACTGCATGAAATCGTGCAGGTCGCCGTGTTCCTTGATCACTTGAGTGCCAGGACGCAGCCACAAGTGAAAGGTGTTGCCGAGAATGATTTCTGCGCCGGTGGCAACGATGTCACGCGGCAACATGCCCTTGACCGTGCCGTAAGTGCCCACCGGCATGAACGCCGGGGTCTCGACGGTGCCACGCGGGAAGGTCAGGCGACCACGCCGGGCCTTACCATCGGTGGCCAGAAGTTCAAAGGACATGCGACATTCGCGACTCATTCTGTTTCCTCTGGGCCGGTTTCTTTAGGGGCAGTAGGTGCGGGATTACGGGTGATGAACATCGCATCACCGTAGCTGAAAAAGCGGTAGCCGTTGTCGACGGCGGCCTTGTAGGCGGCCATGGTCTCGGGATAACCGGCAAATGCCGAAACCAGCATCAACAGCGTCGATTCCGGCAAATGGAAATTGGTCACCATGGCATCAACCACATGGAACGGTCGGCCCGGGAAGATAAAGATATCGGTGTCGCCACTGAACGGCTTGAGCACGCCATCGCGCGCGGCACTTTCCAGCGAACGCACGCTGGTGGTGCCTACCGCAATCACCCGACCACCGCGCGCACGGCACGCCGCGACCGCATCGACCACATCCTGGCCGACTTCCAGCCACTCGGTGTGCATGTGGTGATCTTCAAGCTTCTCCACGCGCACCGGCTGGAACGTCCCCGCGCCCACGTGCAGCGTGACGAACGTGGTCTCGACGCCCTTGGCGGCAATCGCCTCCATCAGCGACTGATCGAAATGCAGCCCCGCCGTCGGCGCCGCTACCGCGCCCAGACGCTCGGCGTACACGGTCTGATAACGCTCGCGATCCGAGCCTTCGTCCGGGCGGTCTATATAAGGAGGCAACGGCATGTGCCCGACGCGATCAAGCAGCGGCAACACTTCTTCAGCGAAGCCCAGCTCGAACAACGCATCGTGACGCGCAAGCATTTCGGCCTCGCCACCGCCGTCGATAAGGATCTTCGAACCCGGCTTCGGCGACTTGCTGGAGCGCACGTGGGCCAGCACGCGGTGCGTATCGATCACCCGCTCAACGAGGATTTCCAGCTTGCCGCCCGAGGCTTTCTGCCCGAACAGCCGCGCCGGAATCACCCGGGTATTGTTGAACACCATCAAATCGCCCGGGCGCAAATGCTCGAGCAAATCAGTGAATTGACGGTGTGCGAGGGCGCCGCTCGGCCCGTCAAGGGTCAGCAGGCGACTACCGCGACGCTCGGCCAAAGGGTGGCGGGCGATCAGCGAATCAGGGAGTTCGAAAGTAAAGTCAGCAACGCGCATGATGGGGTTCGTCTAGCAGGGGCCGGAAGTCTAGCCGAAATAGTGAAAATTCTCTATGTACCTGATTGACCGACGGTAATCTCATCTCTATACTTCGCCGCCATTGAGCCCTGATGGCGGAATTGGTAGACGCGGCGGATTCAAAATCCGTTTTCGAAAGGAGTGGGAGTTCGAGTCTCCCTCGGGGCACCAAAATTAAGAAAGGTCTTGCTTAGCAAGGCCTTTTTTTTCGTCTGCCGGAAAGTGCCATTGGCCGCCCGGCGAGATCCCACAAAGGTCACCCCATGGAAACGTCACTGGAAACAGTCGCCCTTTTCTCCCTCAAACTCGCTTATGAGGAAGAAGGCCTTAGCCCGATCCTGCGGGACGACATGGTCATGGGTGATTACCAGAAAGACATTTTCGAACTATTGGTGCGGCGCGGGGATGTCGAGACCATTCAGTTCAAGATGAACGAATGCCTTGGCCTGGCGATGAATGCCTTGGGCGGTGTCGAGAAACCGCTGGGGCGTGAGTTGCAAAAGTTGTCCGCTGAGTTCAGCGAGGCGCGCTCGCTGGAGCAGCTGGATCAGCCGCTCCTCGCGCTCAAGGGCTATTTGAAAGACATCTTGTGATCGGCTGAGCCGTTACAGCAGATGCTTCGAGATGTACTTGGAAATCTCCACCATCGACGTCTTCCCGGTGAACTCAAACTTCACTTTCCCCAGTGACGAGAAGTAAATCTCCAGCTCCGAGTCCAGATCGAACGTACCCGAGGTTTCCACGGAGTACGCGACGATGTTCTTGTACGGCAAGGAAGTGAAATCCTTCTTGCTGCCGGTAATGCCCTGAACGTTGACTGCGATAATGCGTCTGTTGGTAAACACCACGCCATCACGCATGGCCTTGTAAGAGTCGATCACTTCCTCGCCGTCGAGCAACAGCGCGCTTACGCGTTCGGCGTACTCATCGTTCTGCTTGAGTTTGAAGAAGCCTTTGTTGTTGAAGTCGATCATCTGTCCATCCTCATCTTCAAGAAAACATCCCGGTATTTCTTAGTTTCAACGACGGGCTTTAAGCACGCGGATATCGGTTGGGAAACCATCTGCGCCAACAAGCTTTTTCCAGCCCAGATACTGAAACTCGCCCCTCTCATCAATGTAATCGCCCTTCTCCACCGATCGGCCGCCAACCACCGCCACGCGTTTGACTTCACCACATCCGCCATCCGAAGGCCTGACCGTGTAGATCACATACGGCTTCACATATTGCGTGGCGCGGAAGTATTGGCCGCAGATTTCGTCGACGGTGATCAACATGGTTTTCAGGCGTGCTTCGCCGTCGGTGTCTTCGTGCAGTTTGAGGAAGGAGATGTCGCCGACGTCGCTGTAGCCGAGGGAACGGGCGCGTTGGTAGGCGGGGGTGTTCTGGTGGGCGATGCGGCCTTCCTCTGCAGCACCTTGCATTTTTGCGGCGAACTCGGCTTTGCCTTGGGCGATCATCGCGTCGGCTTGGCCAGCGATGTTTTCGCATTCAGCGAATTCTCGCGAGTCCAGGTGATTGGGTGTCAGGTTCGAGCGATGTTCGTTCATGGTCCGCAGGTTGCTTTCCAGCGCAAACATCATGTCGTAGGCCGTGGATCGTCCGCTTTGCACGTCGGCCATTTTTTCCAGCACGCGCTGGCAGTTGCCGGCGTAATACTTCCAGCTGTTTTCCGGGTGTTCTTGCACGGCGGCGAATGCCGGGGCCATTGCAGCGGCGAGTGTGATTGCGCAGAGCAGGCGCAAACAATGGGTACTGACTGGCATGGGTAGTCCGTTACGGAGATGGGCAGTGGCGCGACGCTACTATTTTGCTATCTTGCCGTCCACTGCCAGTAACGAGGTCGCCAGCGCCTCGATGGAGTCAATTTTCAGAGGGAGAATCACCTTGATGGCCGTGTTGTACTTTTTCGTCTGGGCAGCCGTTTGGGCTTGGGTCGTGCAGACCCGTGGTGCCTGGAACCTGATACTCGCCAACCTGGCGGGTGCCGCCAGCGGCTTTATCGTAGCGATGATTTTTTCGGTGGTCTGTTCAGGGCTCTTCCCGGCGCACGTGCCTCCTTCGCCGGAGAAGCTGGCCAGTAGTGTGTGGCAAATAATCACCACGTTCGGCGTACTGGCGGGTGTGTGGATGTGGCTGGTCAGGCGTCCGCAGCCAGAGCATCCGTTGGCCCGGCAACTTTTCGCCGGTATCTGTGGGCTGGCAGCGGGTGTGACGACGCTGGCGTTTTTCGCGCTTAATTTTCACTGAGCGCCGCTATCGTCACTGGCATTGCACGTCTGTTTTGTTATCTTGCCGCCCATCGTCAGCGTTCACCTTGGGCGTGCGTTGATTTCAGGTTTTGAAGGTTTAAGGAAAGGATCAAATGGAGTTTCTGCGTTTTCTGGCGTTTGTCGCGGTGTGGGGGTTCATGTGGCGCTGGGTGGTCAAGAACCGTGGCAGCTGGAATATTTTCTACGGCAACATCGTTGGCGCAGCGGGCGGCTTCATTGTCGCGATGGTGGTGCTGTCGATTACGTTGTCGCTGTTTCCGTCGGCCGCGCCGAGGACAACGCAGAGCAGCGAGACGCAGAGCGCCGCGGCGGCACTCATGCCTGAATTAGAAAAGGCAATGGAGCCCATGGCGGCGATCGCGTCCTCACCTGAGAACTCCGACAACCTTACGACCTATGTCGCCAGCGAACCACAGAACGAGCCTTCGCCGCCCGAGTCCGCACTTCTACCGAACTACAGCCAGCGCCTGACCGCATTAATCCAGGAGAAGAACTTCAAGGACAACGTGCGCAACGATTTTGAAGTTTCGCGCCGACTGGCCGGCAACCATCCGGACGCGGACAGATCCCTGATGGCGTTCATGATTTGCGACCCTATTATCAAAAGTGCCATGCGTTTTTCAGCGTCGACAGCGATCGCCAGCGCCAAGAGCGCGAGCAGCCAACGGTTCAAGGATCAGACCTATACCATCAGCAGCACCGTCACCGCTCTGAACATGTTGGGCGACCATGTCAGCTACAGTTCTGACTGTTCCGTTCAGCAAGTAGACGGCAAAGATACTGACAAAGCCGCGTGGCGACTGCTTGATCTGAAGCTAAAGAAGATCGATTCTTAAGCCTCATTTAAGGGATCAAGGCGCCGCCTGCGCTATCATCGCCGGCCTGTGCGCCTTGAGCTTTGCCCTCGATGTCTTCGACACCCGCTGACCTGATCCCGCTGCCTCCTGTCCTGGCCGGCCCGCTGCTGCGACGGCTGGAGCCAACGCGCGTGGTCATGTGGCTGGTCGGCACGCGGCCACTGGCGCTGACGTTGCGCCTGCAAGGTGTAGGAGACATTCCTCTCGACGCCGGGAAATGCACGGTCATTCCCGTAGGTCGTCAGGCGTTTGTTCATCTCATCGATGTTTCTCTCGACAGCGCCCTGCCTTGCGACACGCGTATCGACTATGACCTGCTGATCGACAATGCAGAGGGCATCGCCGACTGGGCACCGCATCTGCTGTACGGCGATGCAACCAGTCCGAACTTCGTCCTGCGCTCGCGGATCGATCAACTGCTGCACGGCTCTTGCCGCAAGCCGCATCACCCGGCGGCGGATGGCTTGCTGTGCGTCGACCAATTGCTGGCGACGGAAACCGATCCGCAGCAACGCCCAGCCCTGTTGATGATGAGCGGCGATCAGGTCTACGCCGACGACGTGGCCGGCCCGATGTTGCGGGCGATTCATGCCCTGATCGAACGGCTCAGCCTGTTCGACGAACATCTCGAAGGCGCGGTGGTCAGCGACAGCGCGAAGCTCTATGAGCACCCGGCCAGTTACTACCACCGTGCGGACTTGTTACCAGCGCTGGAGAGCAACGAGACATTGCGCGAGCGATTTTTCGGCGGTGCGCGTAAGCCGATTTTCACCAGCAGCAGTGCTGACAATCACCTGGTGACGTTCGCCGAAGTCATGGCGATGTATCTGCTGGTGTGGTCGCCGACGGCCTGGTCGCTGATCGATCCGCAAGCGCCCGAACTGACGCCCGAGCGCCTCAAGCGCTACACCCTCGAACAGACTCGCATCGACGCGTTCAAGGCTGGATTGGTCAAGGTCGCCCGAGCGCTGGCGCATCTGCCGAGCCTGATGATTTTCGACGATCACGACATCACCGATGACTGGAACCTGTACGCGCAATGGGAGGAAACGGCCTACGGCCATCCGTTCTCCAAACGCATCATCGGCAATGCGTTGATCGCCTACATGTTGTGTCAGGGCTGGGGCAACAATCCCGATGCCTTCAAGGATGTCTTGGAGAAAACCCTGGGGCTGAGCGCCAGCGGTGATGATCAGTATCTCGACAGCCCGGTGCAGGATGATCTGATCGATGACCTGCTGCGCTTTCAGCATTGGCATTTCGTCCTGCCAACCAGCCCGGCGCTGGTGGTTATCGACACACGCACCCGACGCTGGCGCAGTGAGATGGCGCTCAAGCAACCGTCGGGACTGCTCGATTGGGAGGCGCTGAGCGAGTTGCAACAGGAGCTGCTTGATCATCCGTCAGCGATCATCGTTTCTCCGGCGCCGATCTTCGGCGTAAAGCTGATTGAAACCGTGCAGAAGGTCTTCAGTTGGTGCGGTTACCCGCTGCTGGTCGACGCGGAAAACTGGATGGCCCATCGCGGTGCGGCGCAGGTGATCCTGAATATTTTCCGCCACTCACGCACACCGGGTAACTACGTGGTGCTGTCCGGTGATGTGCATTATTCCTTCGTCTACGAAGTACTTATTCGCCACAGAAAGGCCGGGCCGCGGATCTGGCAGATCACCAGCAGCGGCATAAAAAACGAGTTTCCGAAAAGCCTGTTGGAATGGTTCGACCGCCTCAACCGCTGGCTCTACTCGCCACGGTCACCGCTGAACTGGTTCACCAAACGCCGACGCATGCGCATCGTGCCCTACACGCCGGAACATGCTGAAGCAGGTGAACGCTTATGGAATTCGGCGGGGATCGGTCAGGTGTTTTTCAATGAACAGGGGCAGCCGCGCGAGATCATTCAGCACAATTCGAATGGCAAGGCGAAGACACGGATGCTGGCGCCGGATCTGGCGGATTATCCGGACTAGCCATAGTTTTTTCCTACACCGGGAATGCCGAATGCCGACAATGCGGCGGTTTCTCGCTGCCCGAGGCAGTGGACGAGGATTACAGCCTTCTCAGAAACGTCTCCAGAGTTCTTAAGTGATACTGAGCGTGCTCGCAGCAAGCCCTCTGCGAAACAACCACTAGTAGGTGTCGCCTTGTCATCCTGTACTCACCTCCATACGTTCTTGGCATCCAGCGAGGATCAAGAGCTAATTTCGCAATCCCGGCAAGAGTCTGAGCTTGTCGTGATGATGCCTCCTGGCGAGAACAGCACACTCGAAGAAACAGCCTACTTGATGCGCTCACCCGCAAACGCCGACCGGTTGATCAGATCGATCGGCGAAATGCGCGCAGGAAAAGCCAAAGTCAGACATTTGATCGAAGAGTGAAAATCGTCACGACTGAACGACACATCCCACACCTCTGACAATCATCTCCACCTCACGCTCATCAATCGTCAACGGTGGCAGCAGCCGTATCGTCTTGCCACGCGTGACGTTGATCAACAGCCCATGATCCCGCGCGGCGATCAGGGTCAGATCACGTACCGGTTGTTTTAGCTCGATACCGATCATCAAGCCCAGACCACGGATCGCCAGCACATTGGGATTGTCCGCCAACTCTGCATGCAGACGAGTTAATAGCCGTTCCCCCTGAACCCGGGCGTTTTCCAGCAGGCCCTGTTCTTCGATGATATCCAGCACCGTGCAACCGACCCGACACGCCAGCGGATTGCCGCCGAAGGTGCTGCCATGGCTGCCAGGCGTGAACAGATCTGCCGCCCTGCCCCGCGCCAGACAAGCGCCGATCGGCACGCCGTTGCCCAGTCCTTTCGCCAGGGTCATGACATCCGGGACAATGCCTTCATGTTGAAACGCAAACCAGCGCCCAGTACGGCCGATGCCGGTCTGGATTTCATCGAGCATCAATAACCACGCATGACGATTGCACAGTTCACGCAGGGCTTTCAGGTAACCGGGCGGCGCGAGCTGCACACCGCTTTCGCCCTGAATCGGCTCGACCAGAATCGCCACAATGCGCTCGCCGTGTTTTTGCTGCAGCTGCTCCAGCGCTGCGAGATCACCGAACGGCACTTTGAGGAAATCCCCCGGCAATTCGTTGAATCCCAGACGCACCGCCGGACCGTCGCTGGCCGACAAGGTGCCGAGCGTGCGGCCATGGAACGCGTTGGCCATGACCACCACCAGCGGCTGTTCGATGCCTTTGCGCCAGCCGTACAAACGCGCGAGTTTCAGCGCTGTTTCATTGGCCTCGGCACCGGAGTTATTGAAGAACGCCCGCTCCATCCCCGACAGCTCAGTCAGCCGTTTGGCCAGTTGCTGCTGCCAATCGATGCTGTACAGATTGGAGGTGTGCAGCAGCAATCCCGCCTGCTCGCTGATCGCCGAAACAATTCGCGGGTGTGAGTGGCCGACATTGGTCACCGCCACACCGGCAACTGCATCCAGGTACTCGCGGCCGGCCTGATCCCACAGGCGAGTGCCCAGGCCTTTGGTGAAGCTCAGGGCCAGTGGTTGGTAGGTGTTCATCAGGGCGGCGGTCATGACTTGAAACTCCAGTGCAGGTCGGTGTGCTGGCAGTATGGTTAGCCAGCGAAACTGGATAAACTCGGCAAAACTTCATTCATTTAAAAGCAGAGCTTGATAATGGACCTGTTCCAGTCGATGAGCGTGTACGTCAAAGTCGTCGAAGCCGGGAGCATGACGGCGGCCGCGTTGCAGTGTGACCTGTCGACGACCATGGTCGGCAATCATCTGCGCGCGCTGGAGCAACGGCTGGGCGTGCAACTGCTGCAACGCACCACTCGCCGTCAGCGCCTCACTGAATTCGGCAGCGTTTACTACCAGCGCTGTCTGGAAGTGTTGGGGTTGGTCGCCGATTCCGAACGCCTCGCCGAGCAGACCCTCGATCAACCCCGGGGCATGCTGCGCCTCACCGCGCCGCTGACGTTCGGCGTTGAACGGCTGGCGCCGGCGCTCAGTGAATTTTCGCTGCTGTACCCGCAGGTAAAACTCGACGTGGTGCTGACCAACAGCCGTCCCGATCTACTGGAGAGTGGCCTCGATGTGGCGTTTCGGCTGGGCAATTTCGACCAGTCCAACCTGATCGCCCGGCCCTTGATCGACTACACCCTGACCGTGTGTGCCTCGCCGCGCTATGTCGCCCGGCGCGGCATGCCGAAAACCCCGGAAGATCTGCAACAACACGACTGCCTGTCGTTTGCCTATCCCGCCGGCGATGACTGGCAATCGGTGGAAAAGCGCTGGCGCCTCAGCGGCCCCGACGGGGAGATCATGGTCGACGTCAGCGGGCCTATGCTGATCAACAGCTCCGCCGGGCTGCATCAGGCTGCCCGCACCGGCATGGGCATCGTCATGCTGCCGGATGCGCTGGTGGAACAAGACCTGCGCGAAGGCCGACTGGTGAAGGTGATCGCCGACTTCCAGCCCCCCAGCAGACCGATGCATCTGCTCTACGCACCAGATCGTTATCGTTTGCCGAAATTGCGCCGGTTCGTGGAGTTTGCGATGCAGACGTGGGGGAAATCCTGACTCTGCCTACGCTGCTCTTCCATGAAAAATTGCTGACAAGGACTCGAACAGCAGATGAACAACACACCCAACGTACGTGATTTGCTGCCCGCCGAAACGCAATCGGCAAGGCAGTTTCTCGGGCAGCATGGCTGGGGCCATCGCACCGGTTCAGTTGAACACTTCGCCCAGTTGATCGAGAACTCTCAGCGCACCGCCGTCGCCGTCCAGGGTGAGCAGATCATCGGCTTCGCTCGTGGGATCAGCGATGGTTTGGCCAATGGTTATCTGTCGATGGTAGTGGTCGACGACCAGCATCGGCGTGCAGGGATTGGCCGCGCACTGGTCGAGCACATCATGGGCGACAACCCCGATATTACGTGGGTGCTGCGGGCCGGACGCGAAGGCGCAGAGGCTTTTTTTGCCAGCCTGGGTTTTGAAACCTCGGTGATTGCCATGGAACGCCCGCGCCGGAAATAGTGCACGCCGGGAAAAAACTCGACCGGCAGACCGTTGCTCCGTGACAACGCCGCCGCGCTCCCCTAAATTAGTCGGCCTGAAAAAGCCCTCGGTTTTCTCATCTCCACTCCAGTTAAAAAAGTAGTGAAATTTCAATGTCCGATTTCAACACCGCTGAATCCGTAGTCACCGAATCGTCCAAAGCGGAATACGAAAACTCCATCAATCTTTCACAACACCTGCCACAAGCCAAAATCATCAGCGAGATGGTCCTGGACGCGTTCCAGTCGACCCGCGAAAGCGACCAGATCCGCGAACTGCGCGCGGCGATCCGTCAGGCTCACGACAGTTTCGATGACGACAAGGCCTACGAGCTGATGGGCGAACTCAAGGCGCTGAAAGATGCCGAAGCCGCCGACCTCGCCGCCCTTGAAGACCTCAGCAGCAAGTTCTCGATCGGCCGCATCCTGTCCAGCTTCAAGGACGATCCGGCGTTCCAGGAAATCGTTTACGGCCTCGCGCTGAAAGTGCTGAACCAGACCCATCAGGCGATCAGCAATCCGAGCGGCGGCAAGAGCAAGGCTGCGAAGAAGAAAGAAGTCGAAATCTTCACCATCAGCAAAGACGGCATCAGCGTGACCCTGCCTCTGCGCACGCCACGCTCGCGCCTGAACGTTGACCGTGCAGCGCTGGAGTTCCTCGGTTTCACCTTCGTCGGTGAAGGTGAGGAAGCGGAACTGGAAAGCGAAGTCTTCGTCGACAATGCGGGTACCGAGCAGGCAGTGAACCGCAAGAACATCATCACTGCGCTGCAACAGCAGACTGCGTTTGATGGGTACAGCATCGCCGCGCAGTAATAGCGCAGCCGCTGTACGAAAAAGCCCCGCACTGAGATTCAGGCGGGGCTTTTTGGTTTTCGGTTGGGGACTAGTGGAATGGCGTAAATCCCAGCCCCTCACCCCAGCCCTCTCCCGAGGGAGAGCGAGCCGATTTGTGTGATCTTCAAACCTGAGTTCGGCTCGATACTTCAGGTCGGCGTACACCTTGAGAGCACTTCGGTCAGTCCCCTCTCCCTACGGGCGGTCCGACGTTTCGGGAGGGTTAGGGTGAGGGCAAGCCGTGAAGCCACCCTCAAGCCGAAGGATGCAACGCTACAATCATGTCCACCTCAATCGCCGCATTCTTCGGCAACTGATACACCCCCACCGTGGTGCGCGTGTGCCGGCCGGCATCGCCGAGCACATGACTGAACACGTCCGACGCACCGTTGGCCACTTCGCTCAGGTCAACGAAGTCCGGCGTCGACTTCACGTAAACAGTGACCCGCAACAACGCCTTGATCTTGTCCAGCGAACCCACCGCATCGACGATCAGCGCCAGGCAACGCATCGCACTGATGCTGGCAGCGGCTTGCGCATCCTTGAGGGTCAACTCCAGCCCAACCCGACCGGGATACTGAATCTTGCCGTGGGTGCGCGGCACCATGCCGCTGATATACAGCTCATCATGATGACGGATCAGCGGCGCGTAATTGCCGCCGGCGGTGTTCTCACCATAAATGTCGTAGTTCAGCTCTTGGGCCAGGGCAATAAAACGCTCGTCGCAGGTCATCCTCTCAGTCATTTCGCCCAGCCTTTTGATCAGTGCATGAAGAACCGCAGGTTAAGACAGATGGGCAACCGCAAATGGCAAGGAGCTATCACTGTCATGGTTGGATCCAAATCTAGGGGGTTTGTTACTGCGCCGCAACCCGCAGTCACGGAAAACGAAAGCCCCACACCTCTTTCGAAGTAATGGGGCTTTAAATTCAAATGACTTTGTCGTTAAACGGCGCTCAGGCGGTCAACCATGTCAGGGAATTTTTCAACCAAACGGATCAACAAAGCAGCTTGAGCATTTGGCTTTGACTTTTCCTGCTCCCAGTTTCTCAGAGTGCTGGGACTCGCCCTGATTCGCTTGGCAAAGACGGCTTGAGACATATGTAACTTTTCTCTCAAAGCCACGATTTCTTGTGCTCCGACTTCCGGGACTGGTTTGTCCTCAAGCACTGTATTGCGCAGGGTAATTTTTCCTTCGCGTTGAGCCGCCATCTCATCAACGCCCTGCATCAACTCTGCAAACAGGTCGCGTTTTTTCATGGGGTACCTCGTGTTTTCAACTCTTTATCTATGGCTTTTTTGAGCGCCTTTTCTTGCTCGGCAGTCAGATTCTCAAGCTCATCTTTGTCGTAAATTGCAAACATCCAGAACTGACCATCATTCATAAGCCAATAATAGATGACCCGCAAGCCGCCTCGTCGGCCCTTGCCACGTCGAGCATCAGCCCAGCGTAGTTTTCTGAATCCACCCGTTCGGGGCATCACATCGCCTGCCAACGGATTGCCCTGCATATAAGCCTGCAGTTCTCGGTACTCATCGTCTGTCAGGTACTGACCAACGCTTGTGGTAAATATCGTTGTTTCAAAGAATACGGTTCGCATGTGCAAACTATAGGCAAATCGCCTACAGACAGACTATCAACAAATCCGGCTCCAGATAAACAAAAAACCCCGCACATCTCTCAATGTGCGGGGTTTTTCTTCAAGCCTTTGAGCCTTACGGCGCGTACGTCAGCAGCAGCTCTGCGGGCACCTTGAAGTCCAGGGACATCATGACGCTCAACGCAGTGATGGTGAAGATCGAGAACACGAACAGCTTGCGTGCCCAGACCGTGTCATCCACCGCTTTGTAGCCGGTCCAGGCCATGTACAACCAGTACATGCCCATGGCCGCGGCGACGGCGAGGTAGCTCATGCCGGCGTAACCGCTGAAGGTCAGCATCAAGGTCGCTACGAGGAACGCCAGGATGTAGAGCAGGATGTGCTTCTTGGCCACTTGAATCCCGCGCTTCACTGGCAGCACCGGAATCGATGCGGCCAGGTAATCGTTGAAGCGGAAGATCGCGATGGCGTAGGAATGCGGCATCTGCCACAGGCTGAACATCACCAGCAACGTCAGCGCGGCCATGTCGAAGCTGTTGGTTACGGCGACGTAACCGATCACTGGCGGCATGGCGCCCGACAGACTGCCCACCAGCGTGCCGTGAACCGACTTGCGCTTGAGGTACAGGCTGTAGAAGCCGACGTAGATGATGAAGCCGATCACCGCGAACAAAGCGGCCAACGGATTGGCCACCTTGTACAACAATGCAACGCCGAGAACACCAAGGATGGTCGCGTAGACCAGGGCCAGTTTCAGGGAGATCAAGCCCTGCACCAGCACCCGGTTCTTGGTGCGTTCCATCTTCAGGTCGATGTCGCGGTCGATGCAGTTGTTGAACACGCAACCGGAGGCAACAACCAGGGATGTACCGATCATGGCAGCCAGAAACACCGCCAGATCCACATGCCCTTTCGAGGCCAGGAAGAACCCGCCTGCCACAGAAAGCACGTTACCGAAAATGATCCCCGGTTTGGTGATTTGGATAAAGTGCTTGAGCGACATCGGGTCTTACCTCACTTCGCCATCATGTAGGTGTGGATGCTGAACATGATCCACAACGACAGGCCAACCAGCAGCACGATCACGATCGCCGTAAAGACGAACGCAATCACGTTGTTACGCTGAGCCACGGAGCGGTCCAGGTGCAGGAAGTAATACAGGTGAACGATCACCTGGATCACTGCGAACAACAGAACGATTGCCAGCGTGGTGGCTTTCGGCAGGCTCGGGTACATCACCAGACCGAACGGGATGACGGTCAGGATCACCGACAGGATGAAGCCAATGGCGTACGACTTTACGCTGCCGTGGCCAGCATCATGGCTGTCATGGGAGTGTGCATTAGCCATTACAGAGTCCCCATCAGGTAAACAACGGTGAATACGCAGATCCACACCACGTCCAGGAAGTGCCAGAACAGGCTCAGGCAGCTCAGACGGGTCTTGTTGGTCGCCGTCAGGCCGTGCTTGTTGACCTGATACATCATGATGCCCATCCAGATCAGACCCGCCGAAACGTGCAGACCGTGGGTACCGACCAGGGTGAAGAACGCGGACAGGAAGCCCGAACGGCTAGGACCGAAGCCCTCGGAGATCAGCAGGTGGAACTCGTTGATCTCCATGGCGATAAAGCCTGCGCCCAGCAGGAAGGTCATGAACAACCAACCCAGAACCTGCTGCTTCTTGCCTTTGTACAACGCCAGCATGGCGAAGCCGTAGGTGATCGAGCTGAACAACAGCAGAGCGGTTTCGCCCAGCACGTATGGCAGTTCGAAGATGTCGTGGCCCGCTGGGCCACCGGCAACGTTGTTTACCAGTACTGCGTACACCGCGAAGATCGACGCAAACAGAATGCAGTCGGTCATCAGGTAGAGCCAGAAACCGTATACGGTCATCTCGCCCGAGTCGTGGTGATGGTCATCGTGCCCATGGTCACCATGGGCGTGTCCAACATTGGTCACTAAGTTCGACATGGTTTAAGCCTGTTCCAACGAGGTTTCAACACGGGTGGCACCGGCCGGGATTTTCCCTGCCGCAACCAGACGCTTGTGCTGCTCGGCTTCGATACGCTCGATCGTTTCAACCGGAACCATATAGCCCTGGTCGTCACGTGCAGCGTGGATCACGAAGTAGATGACGGTGCCGGCCAGGCTGGCGATCGCCAACCACCAGATGTGCCAGATCATCGCGAAACCGAAGACGGTCAACAGTGCGCCCATCACCACGCCAGTGGCGGTGTTGTTCGGCATGTGGATCGGCTCGTACTTGGCCGGTTGCTGGTACGCAGTACCGTTTTCCTTGGCTTCGGTGAACGGGTCGATGCAGTCAGCCTTAGGCAGCACGGCAAAGTTGTAGAACGGCGGTGGCGACGAGGTCGACCATTCCAGAGTGTGTGCATTCCACGGGTCACCGTGATCGCAAACGTTCTCTGGCTTGTTACGGTCACGCACGCTCACATAGAGCTGAATCAGCTGGCAGGCGATACCGACAGCGATCATCACCGCACCGAACATGGCAACGTACAGGTACGGTACCCACTCAGGGTTGGTGGTGGCGTTCAGACGACGGGTCATGCCCATGAAGCCCAGTGCATAGAGCGGCATGAACGCGACGAAGAAGCCCGAGATCCAGAACCAGAACGCTGCTTTACCCCAGCCTTCGTGCAGCTTGAAGCCGAACGCTTTCGGGAAGTAGAAGCCGAAACCTGCGATGTAACCGAATACCGCACCGCCGATGATCACGTTATGGAAGTGCGCGATCACGAACAGGCTGTTGTGCAGAACGAAGTCAGCACCCGGGATGGCCAGCAGTACGCCGGTCATGCCGCCGATGGCGAAGGTCACCATGAAGCCCAGGGTCCACAGAACCTGGCTGGTGAAGCGCAGACGGCCCTGGTAAATGGTGAACAGCCAGTTGAATAGCTTCACACCCGTCGGGATGGAAATCAGCATCGTCGCCAGACCGAAGAAGGCGTTGACGCTTGCACCCGAACCCATGGTGAAGAAGTGGTGCAGCCAAACCATGAAGCCCAGTACCGAGATCGCGCCAGAGGCGTAAATCATCGAGTGGTGGCCGAACAGTTTCTTGCCGGTGAACGCCGAGATCACTTCCGAGAAGATGCCGAATGCCGGCAGGATCAGGATGTAAACCTCAGGGTGGCCCCACGCCCAGAACAGGTTGACGTACATCATTGGATTGCCACCAAGTTCATTGGTGAAAATGTGGAAATCCATGTAACGGTCAAGGGTCAGCAGTGCCAGGGTAGCGGTCAGGATCGGGAACGAAGCCACGATCAGAACGTTTGCCCAGGTGCAGGTCCAGGTGAAGATCGGCATGTCCATCAGTTTCATGCCAGGGGTACGCATTTTCAGTACGGTCGCGAGGAAGTTGACCCCCGTTAGCGTCGTACCTAACCCGGATAGCTGTAGCGCCCAGATGTAGTAGTCCATGCCCACGCCAGGGCTGTACTGCAGACCCGACAATGGTGGATAGGCAACCCAACCGGTCTTGGCGAATTCGCCGACGCCCAGGGACAGGTTGATCAGTACTACGCCGGACACCAGCAGCCAGAAGCTCAGGGAGTTCAGGAACGGGAACGCAACGTCACGCGCGCCGATCTGCAGCGGCACTGCAAGGTTCATCAGGCCGGTGAAGAATGGCATCGCCATGAAGATGATCATGATCACACCGTGAGCGGTGAAGATCTGGTCATAGTGTTCAGGTGGCAGGTAGCCAGGCGAACCCTCGGTGGCCATGGCCAACTGGGTACGCATCATGATGGCGTCGGCAAAACCACGCAGCAGCATGACCATGGCAACGATGATGTACATCACGCCGATTTTCTTGTGGTCGACCGAAGTCAGCCACTCGGTCCACAAGTAGGTCCACTTCTTGAAGTAGGTGATTGCAGCGAACAGCGCCAGACCACCGAGGGCGATCATGGCGATGGTCACCATCACGATCGGCTCGTGGAATGGGACTGCTTCCCAACTTAATTTACCAAACATCGTTTACTCCTCTGCCCCGGCAGCTGAATGCGAACTCGAGTCAATTTCCGTGGCCGCCACTTCTTTCTCTTTCTTCTCGTGCTTCAGCGGCTTGCCCGGCTTCATACCTTCGTACTTGTCGACGATGATCTGGAACTGGTTCGGCGTGACCGAGGAGTAGAGCTCGACTGGGTTGTTCTGGCTCGGTTTGGCAAGGGCCGCGTATTCAGCTTGATCAAGCTGTTTAGGTGACTTCTTGACTTCACTTACCCAGGCGTCGAAATCTTCCTGAGTGGTGGAGATAGCTTTGAACTTCATGCCGGTGAAACCCGCGCCGCTGTAGTTGGCGGAGATACCGTCCATTTCAGCGTTACGGTCAGCGATCAGGTGCAGCTTGGTCTGCATGCCCGCCATCGCGTAGATCTGGCCGCCCAGACCCGGGATGAAGAACGAGTTCATCACAGCGTCAGAGGTGATCTTGAAGTTGATTGGCGTGTGCGCCGGGAACACGATCTTGTTGACCGTGGCAATGCCTTGTTCCGGGTAGATGAACAGCCACTTCCAGTCCAGCGCGACCACTTCGATGGTCACAGGCTTGACGTCGGACTGGATCGGACGATACGGGTCCAGTTCGTGGGTCGAAATGTAGGTGATGTAACCCAGGGCAATGATGATCAGGACCGGGATGGTCCAGACTGCCACTTCGATTTTGGTCGAGTGCGACCATTTCGGGGTGTAGACGGCGTTCTTGTTCGACGCGCGGTACTTCCAGGCGAACAGGAAGGTCATGACGATAACCGGCACGACGACCAACAGCATCAGCAGCGTGGCGGTGATGATCAGGTTGCGCTGTTCCAGGCCGACCTGGCCCGTTGGATTGAGCAAGGTCATGTTGCAGCCTCCCAGCAACAACGTGCCGAGCAGCGGCACTAGGCCTAGTAATCTGGGGTACCTGTTTTTACTCATCTCACGACCTCTAAAGCAGCTTGCGCAATGCAGTTGGGTTTTGATCGCCAACACTTCACCCTGCCAAGGGTTGGCATTTTCTTTGGATTGAATAAGGGCCGCCCGTCGCGCGTCAGACGCTCGACAAAACCTGGGACAGCGGTCAGTTCTTATTCGAATTCGTGGTCAAAGGCCTTGTTACAGACCAATTCCATTTGGTGCGGAAAGTTGGAAGGCACCGACACCTGGGTGTCTTGGAAGCCTTTCGACTCACTCGACACCCGACTTCCTGCTCGCCTCCTTAATAAAGGCTGAACAGTGCCGGGAATTCAGTGCGGGCGATTGTAGATAGGTAGCGCCCTATACACCATGTCTTATCCCGAAATAATTTTTATCCGTTCGAGCAACAATCCTTCGCCATTTTTGCAAAAGTTCCGCATCTTATCGAAATCAATTCTCAACAAAAACACCAAAAATTGTAGGTGTACCCGCGTCAGTTCAGACAGCTCTGACGGCTTTTTCCTAGCGCTTGAACAGCGCAAGCCCCGATAACCCAAGGCTTTTGGCCATATGCCCGCGCTTGTTAAAACTGCCTGCTCTGGCACTCGCGTGCTAAAGCCGAAAAACCCCGAAACAGACCAATCCTTTTTTGTAACAACGGCCGATTCCATGTCACTGAAGCGGCCTGCGACACGGCGTGTGTGACAACATGTCGCACACCTGCCGCACCCTCCCTTGCCGTCCGTCACGGTGTTTTCACAAACACTCTGAAATGCAAAACGCCCCGATTGGCTGATCCGCAAACCGAGGCGTTTTCTGTATCGGCCAGACAGCCGAATAGTTGACTCAGCGCAGTGCTTTTCGGTTACGCGAGGTCAGCAGCGGCACCAGGATCACCACCAGCACGAACGCCACCAGCGCCCATTGCGCCAGCGACAGGCCGAGGATCGGCGGGTACGGCGTCGAGCAGAAGCCGTCGACCTGGAAGCCCAGCGGGAAGATCTTCGCCAGTGGCAAATCATCGACAATTGGCTGCAGCACATCGATACCGCAGCTCACCGCCGGATAGAACTGGGTGTACACGTGATGCCCGGCCACAGCGGCACCGGCAATCGCGCAAAGCACCACCAGTACTTCGAACACGGTGATGCTGCGACGGCTGCGCATCGCCGCGCCGATGAACGCGAACAATGCAATCAACAGCAATGCATAGCGCTGCAAAATGCACAGTGGGCACGGTGCTTCGCCGAGCACGATCTGCATATATAAAGCGCCACCGATCAGCGCCAGGCAGATGATCCCCAACAGCACCAGAAAGCGCCGTTCACGGCCCAACCGAATCGTTTCCTCGCTCATCGCGTTTCCTTTATATGTCCATGGTTCAACCGGCTCGCGGCTGAAGGTTGTCGCAAGTCTACACCGGGGAAATAAACGATAAAGCGGTTAAGAAACGATTAACCTCTCAAACTCAGTTCACAAATTCAGGCCCCATAACGGCCTTCGCGAGCAAGCTCGCTCCCACATTGGATCTGCGTCGAACACAAATCCCCTGTGGGAGCGAGCTTGCTCGCGAATGAAGACAACTCGGTTTCAGATCATTCCAGAGCTGAAGCCGGCCCGAAGAACTCATAACGGCTTTGTTTCTCCGGTACACCCAACGCTTTCAAATGCCGCTTGATCGCCCCCATGAAACCCTTCGGCCCAAGGAAGTAAGCATCGACATCACGCTGCTGCGGCAACCACTCGCCAAGCAGCGCCTGATCCAGCAACCCAACCTTGTCCGCCGCCGGGCTGACACCGTCATCTTCGGCGTAGCAGTAAAAACGCTTGAGTTGCGGATGACGCTCAGCCAACTGATCAATCCAGTCGCGGAACGCATGCACGCTGCCATTGCGCGCGCAGTGGATAAAGTGCACCGGACGCTCGGTTTCCAGCGCCGCTTCCAGCATCGCCAGAGTCGGCGTGATACCGACGCCGCCACTGATCAGCACCAACGGTTTGTCGCTCGCGGTCAAGGTGAACTCACCCGATGGCGGGAACAGTTGAATGCTCGCGCCGACATGCAGTTGATCATGCAAGTGGTTGGACGCACGGCCACCCGGTTCGCGCTTGACGCTGATGCGGTACTGACCGTTATTGGCCAGTGCCGACAGCGAGTAGTTGCGACGAATTTCCTCACCGTCGAGGATCAGCTTCATGCCGATGTACTGACCCGGTTCGGCCGCGAGAATCGGGCCTTTGTCGGCAGGTTCGAAGTAGAACGAAATGATTTCCGCACTTTCCTCGACCTTGGCCGCGACGATGAACTCCCGCGCCCCACGCCAGCCGCCGACGGCGTGTTCTTTCTGGTCGTAGATGGCGGTTTCGGCGCCAATCAGGATGTCCGCCAATTGGCCATACGCCGCGCCCCAGGCACTCATCACTTCCGGTGTGGCGATCTCTTCGCCGAGGACTTCGGAAATCGCCCGCAGCAGGCAGGCACCGACAATCGGGTAATGCTCCGGAAGGATCTGCAGGGCGACGTGCTTGTTGATGATCTTCGCCACCAGATCGCCCAACTGGTCGAGCTGATCGATGTGCCGCGCATACATCAACACGCCGTTGGCCAGGGCGCGCGGCTGATCGCCGCTGGCCTGGTGCGCCTGGTTGAACAGCGGGCGGACTTCAGGGTATTCAGAGAGCATCATGCGGTAGAAGTGAGTGATCAGCGCTTCACCGCCGCTCTCCAGCAGAGGCACGGTGGATTTGACGATGGCACGATCCTGGACACTAAGCATAAGGTTGACTCCTGAGCTTCTTTGAAAAGTTACCTTAGGCTTATCAGAATCCATGCCAACTTGTTTATCCTTACAAATCAATTAGTTAAGAATATCGTAGTCATAAAGACTCAAAGACCTTTATAGTCATCCCGACTACTTCTTGTCTCTTTGACTACAAGACCATGACCGCCAAATCCCTGCTCACCGCCCTGCTGCCTCTCGTATCCGACCTGTCCCGCGAACTGCCCGAGGGCGAGCGTTACCGACGTTTACTTGAAGCCATGCGCGCCCTGCTGCCCTGCGATGCAGCGGCGTTATTGCGTCTCGACGGCGAAGCACTGGTGCCCCTGGCGGTGGACGGTTTGAGCACCGACACCCTTGGCCGACGCTTCAAGGTCAGCGAGCATCCACGCTTCGAGATTCTCCTGAGCGGAGCCGGGCCGACGCGATTCGCCGCCGACAGCGATTTGCCCGACCCTTATGACGGTTTGGTCGACGGCCTCGACGAACACCTTGAAGTTCACGATTGCCTCGGCTGTCCTTTATTCGTCGATGAAAAACTTTGGGGCCTGATCACCCTCGACGCCCTCGACCCCGAGCGTTTCGAGCCGATCGAGCTCGACGCCCTGCAAGCCTTCGCCAGCCTCGCCTCGGCCACGGTCAACGCCGCCGAACGCATCCAGCGCTTGGCCAATCGCGCAGAAGATGAACATCAGCGCGCCGAGGTCTATCGTCAGGCCAGCGGCCAACAGAACCGCGAGATGATCGGCCAGAGCAAGGCGCTGAAGAAACTGGTGGAGGAAATCAATCTGGTCGGCGGCAGCGACCTGACCGTGTTGATCACCGGCGAAACCGGCGTCGGCAAAGAGCTGGTCGCCCAAGCGATTCACGCCGCGTCACCACGCGCGGACAAACCGATCATCAGCCTCAACTGCGCCGCCCTGCCGGATACGCTGGTAGAAAGCGAACTGTTCGGCCACGTGCGCGGCGCCTTCACCGGCGCCACCAGCGACCGGCGCGGCAAGTTCGAACTGGCCAATGGCGGCACGCTGTTTCTCGATGAGGTTGGTGAGTTGTCGCTGACCGTGCAGGCCAAGTTGTTGCGCGTGTTGCAGAGTGGTCAATTGCAGCGTTTGGGGTCGGATAAGGAGCATCAGGTCGATGTGCGCCTGATTGCCGCGACCAACCGCGACCTGGCGGAAGAAGTGCGCAGCGGCCGCTATCGCGCCGACTTCTACCATCGCCTCAGCGTGTACCCGCTGCGCGTGCCGGCGCTGCGTGATCGCGGCCGCGATGTGTTGTTGCTCAGCGGTTTTTTCCTCGAACAGAATCGCTCGCGCATGGGCCTCAACAGCCTGCGCCTGAACAGCGACGCTCAGGAAGCGCTGCTCGCCTACACTTGGCCGGGCAACGTGCGTGAGCTGGAACATTTGATCGGGCGCAGTGCGTTGAAGGCGCTGGGCAACTGCAAGGTGCGGCCGAAGATTCTGAGTTTGAGCGCGGCGGATCTGGATCTGCCGCGCGAGGTTGTGGATAACTCGGTTGAGGCGGTTGCTGGTGTGGTGGCTGAGATGCCGCTGGTCAGCGGGGATTTGCGCAGTGCGACCGAGCAGTATCAACGGCGCTTGATCAGTGCGGCGCTGGAGCGCAATCAGGATAATTGGGCGAGTGCGGCGCGGGAGTTGGGGCTGGATCGGGCGAACTTGGGCCGCATGGCCAAACGTCTGGGCATGAAAGGCTAAAAGCACACCCTCACCCCAGCCCTCTCCCGGAGGGAGAGGGGGCCGACCGAGGTGTCTTGCGCCATACGCCGACCTGAAACATCGAGTCGATTATGGATTCGGCAAAGCAGGCTCAGGTCGGTGAATTACTACAATATCCCCCAATCGGCCCCCTCTCCCTCTGGGAGAGGGTTGGGGTGAGGGGCTTTGGCTTTTGATCGAAACACAACCCGACAACTAACCTAAAGCCCACCCCTTTAACGCCGATAACCCGGCATCAATAGTTTCTGGCGATTTCCACCCTCGCCCACCACCTTTCCACAGAAGGTTCATATGTCCTCCACCAAAGCCCGCGCAGACTCACTTTCGCTTCTGCTGTTTACCTTGCGCAGCGGCAAGTTGATGGCGATCAACCTGCTGAAAGTCAGTGAAATCATCCCCTGCCCGCCGCTGACCAAACTGCCGGAGTCGCACCCGCACGTCAAAGGCATCGCCACTTTGCGCGGTGCCTCGCTGTCGGTCATCGACCTGAGCCGCGCCATCGGTGAACGTCCGCTGGAAGACCCGAACGGCGGCTGCCTGATCGTCACCGACGTCAGCCGCTCCAAGCAGGGCCTACACGTCCAGGCTGTGAGCAAAATCGTCCACTGCCTGACCACCGACATCAAACCGCCGCCATTCGGCTCCGGTGGCTCGCGCGCTTACATCACCGGCGTGACCTCGGTGGACGGCACGCTGGTGCAAGTCCTGGACATCGAAAAGGTTATCCACAGCATCGCCCCGGCGCAGATCGAAATGGCCCCGACCGATCTGAGCATGGAAGACGCTGATGTGCTCGGCAACGCACGGATTCTGGTGGTCGACGACAGCCAGGTGGCGCTGCAACAATCGGTGCATACCCTGCGTAATCTCGGCCTGCAATGCCACACCGCACGCAGTGCCAAGGAAGCCATCGACTGCCTGCTCGACCTGCAAGGCACCGCGCAGCAGATCAACCTGATCGTTTCCGACATCGAAATGTCCGAGATGGACGGCTACGCCTTCACCCGCACCCTGCGCGAAACGCCGGACTTCGCCCATTTGTACGTGCTGTTGCACACCTCGCTCGACAGCGCGATGAACAGTGAAAAAGCGCGCCTGGCCGGGGCGAATGGCGTGCTGACCAAGTTCTCCTCGCCGGAACTGACCCACTGCCTGATCGAAGCGGCCAAACACGTCGCGGCACACGGGCACTGAATCTTGGCCGAGACGTATTGTTTTTTGATGCGGCGCGACTTGGCTGAAGTCGTGCCGGATGTGCAATGGCCATCAAGTATCGAAATATCTGTTTACCGCGCAGAACTGGCGCCCGCTGTACATCAGTTGATGCAACTCGGTTACCGCGAAGGCGGCGGTCGCGTGCCGCCGCTGGATGAATGGCAACAGCGTTTTGAGCGCGATCCGGAATACGATCCGACCTTGTGCTTTATTGCCTGCGACGCCACGGGTGTTATCGGTGTGGCGCAGTGCTGGACCAGTTCATACATCAAGAATCTGGTGGTGCATCCGCGCATGCAGGGCCGCGGATTGGGCCGGGCGTTGTTGCTCAATGCATTCAAGGTGTTTCAGCAGAGGCGCGAAGGGTTTGTCGATCTGAAAGTGCTGGAAGACAACCATCGCGCGCAGCGCTTGTATGAAAGTGCCGGGATGTATGTGGTCCGCCGGGAGTTGGTGCCGGACTGATCGACCGTCTTCGCGAGCAGGCTCGCTCCCACCCTGGAATGCATTTCAAACGGTGGGAGCGAGCCTGCTCGCGAAGAGGCCAACACAGGCAACTTCCCTTCTCAGGCAGACTCCAACCTTGGCCACCCACGCCCAAGGATGCCCACCATGAAAGCCATCACCTTAAGCCTGCTCTGCCTCACCGCCCTCGCCTCTCAAGCCCACGCCTCCAGCCCCGACGCCTGGGCCGTCTACGACAAAACCGTGCTCGCCAGTTGCACCAAAGCCAGCGGCCTGAAAAACGCCAGACCGGTCGGCACGCCCGCACAATTCGATGACCGTGTCGGCTACACCGCCGTGTTGCTGCAAGGTCAATACCCGCAAAAACACATGAAAGGCCAGCAAGGCACCGAGCTGTGTCTGTACAACAAACAATCGAAAACCGCCTTCGTCACCGAGTGGGACTCGATCCGCCCGCCCGTTAAAACCAAGTGAATGGCGCATAACTTGCTTCGATCCAGTCCTGTGCGGTGGTTTTCCGCCACCGTTTCACACCCTGATTGAAGAAAAATCGCTCAATGAATACGACGTTTTCCTGCGTAGGTTGCGGCAAATGCTGCAACGATCACCATGTTCCCCTGACCTTGGCCGAAGCCCGCATGTGGGCGGCGGATGGCGGTCAGGTGATCGTTCTGGTGGAGGCTTTTCTCGGTAACGGTCTGGGCCTGCCGGCGCAGCAGCGTGAACATGCCGAACGCCGCTCAGCGGTGGTACGCAGCGGCGTAACGGATGCGCACGTGGCAATCACCTTTGCCGCGTACAACGTCGGCCCCTGCCGGAATCTTGACGAAGACAAACTGTGCCGGATCTACGAGCGACGGCCGTTGGTGTGTCGCATCTATCCGGCGGAAATCAACCCGCATATCCCCCTCAACCGTGCCGCCAAGGACTGCCCGCCTGAGTCTTGGGAACAGGGGCCGGTGCTGATTGCCGGTGGCGAACTGGTTGATCAGGAACTGATCGATTTGATTCAACGCTCGCGCCAGGCGGATCGTGATGACATCGGCATCAAGGACGCGATTTGCGCGATGCTCGGGATTCGTACCACGGCGCTCAAGGGTGACGGGTTTACTGCGTACTTGCCGAACATGGATGCGTTTGCGGCGGTGATTGATCAGGTCACCGCGCAACCGTTGACGACTGCGCCGAGTGAGTGGGTGTTTCACTTGTCCGGGGATGATGTGGCCGGGCAAGTGTTGGCGGCCGGGGCGCAGGTGGTGACTGAACCGGCGCAGACGTATGCGTTTATCTCGCTGCGCGCGGCCTGATCCAAATGCTGCATGACGGCTGATGGCCCTTTCGCGAGCAAGCTCGCTCCCACAGGGGATCGCATTTCAACTGTGGGAGCGAGCTTGCTCGCGAAGAGGCCGGCCCAGGCAACCTCAATCCCGAACCTGGCGCCGCCCCCAGAATTCCCGCGCCAACAACCTTAAATCCCCCGCCAACCCCGCGACATCCTCGGAGTTGCGCTGACTCTGCCGCCCTTCATCCACCGTCACCTCACACGCCGTGCGGATGCTAACGATGTTGCGATTGATGTCCTCGCTCACCGCACTCTGTTGCTCCACCGCTGCCGCAATCTGCAGGCTCATTTCAGTAATCTGCTCGACTCGCTCACTGATCCCGCTCAGCGCCCGCGTCGCGCGTTGCGCCTGCTCGACACTGTTATCCACATGCTCGCTGCTCTGCTGCATGACCAACACCGCATCGCGCGCACCGTTTTGCAGGGTACTGATCATCCGCTGAATCTCGTTGGTCGATTGCTGCGTACGTTGCGCCAACCCACGTACCTCATCCGCCACCACCGCAAAACCGCGCCCCGCGTCACCGGCCCGCGCCGCCTCAATCGCGGCGTTGAGCGCCAGCAGATTGGTCTGTTCGGCGATGCTGCGAATCACCTCGAGCACACCGGAAATCTGGCTGCTATGGCCCTCAAGCTGATGAATCACCTCAGTCGCCCGCCCCAGTTCCTCAGCCAGACGTAACACCGCGCTACGACTTTCGCCGACCAGCAAGTGCCCTTCGCGGGTTTCCGTGCCGGCCATGTCCGCCGCCACCGAGGCCTGCTGCGCATGGCTGGCCACCTGCGCAACACTGGCCGCCATCTGGTGAATCGCTGCCGCGACCTGATCGGTTTCTGCCTGTTGCGCGAGTGAACTGGTGTGACTGCTGTGCAGGTGATCGACCAGTTGCGCGGCGTGCCCGGCCAATTGTTGCGAGGCATCACCGATGCGCCCGACGACCGCGCCGACCTGCGCCTCAAGCATCTGCAAGGCAAACTCGATCTGCCCGAACTCGTCGCGCCGTCCGGTGTAGATGGCTTGGCTCAAAGGGTTGTCCGCCAGATGGCGCGCACGCTCGGTCAGTTGCTCCAGTGGCCGAAGAATCCAGCGAACGCCCAATGCACAGAACCCACTGCCGACGACAAATGCCACGCCGTCCAGCCACGCCGACTCCGGCCGAACCCAGGCCTCGGCGCCCAACACAACACCCAGCAACGCACTGGCCAACGCCGTGACCTTCGCTTGCACACTGATGCTTGGCCCTGTCCATCGTGGCCTTCGCTCACCACGCAATTGCGCGTAGGCCCGCTCTGCCGCTGCGACCAACCGCGCATCCGGCCGGGTCCGCACCGACTGATACTCCACCGCCACACCGTTCTGCGTCACCGGTGTGACATAGGCACTGACCCAATAGTGATCACCGTTTTTGCAACGATTCTTCACCAGCCCCATCCACGACCGCCCACGCTTGAGCGTCTGCCACATATGCGCAAACGCCTGCGCCGGCATATCCGGATGACGCAGCAGGTTGTGCGGCGTACCGAGCAACTCGTCGCGGCTATAACCACTGATCCTGATGAAATCGTCGTTGGCGTAGGTGATCGCGCTGGTCAGATCGGTGGTCGAGAGAATGTTCGCGTCCAGCGCCACATCGACATTGCGACCGGTCACCGGGAGATTGATCTTCATGGGATAGCGCGCTCGTTTTATTGGAAAGAGTCGGCAGGGCTGCTGACTCTAAGCGCACCAAATGGTGAAACGTTGATCTGGCTCAGGGTCTGAGCACTTAGCCATCACTGTGATGGAAAATCACAGCGATGGCCGCAGGCGGGATTGAAACTCAGCGCTTGCCCATCGAACGACGGGTGCCCGGCGGCGCCATGCCCGGGGTCTTGGTGTGGCCATTCTTGGCGCCGTTCTTGTACCACGGCTGATTCGAGCCTTTGGCAGAAGCCAGTTCGCCCGGCTTGAACGGAAATTTGAACGCCGGGATATCGGCTTTGGTTTCGCTGGTATCGGCCAGTTCAGCCGAGACATCGCTAACAGCGTCGTCAACCGGCGGCAGGGTCGGGGAAGTCATAAAAGCTCCGGAAAGCAAAAAGTCGGGCCCGATCATTGAGCCGCGAAGGCGCGCAGTATACCTGTGCGCCAAGGTTGGGCACCTGAAGATTTGCAGCGCACGCCGAACGGTTTACAGGTAACCGATGATGACGATGCCTTTATCGGTCGAGGTCTTCAGCGCTTCGTAGCGCATGGAAATCGGTAGCGACTGATGACTGCAAGCGTTGCGATCGGTGTCGACATCGACTTTCACACCGGGCTTGATTTCGGAGATTAGTCAGGATCGCAAGCCGTGCCGGATGTCAGTTCATTCGTTGCTGGACGTTACTCAACAATTGCGAGGTGCTTTCCAACAACTGCGCCAGAAGCGCGTCATCCTCATCCATATACCCTTCGTATTCCGCGAGATTGCGCCGCTCATGACACAACACGAACAATCGCACCTGAACCTTGCTGATATGCGCCGTATGCACCAGACACTGAAAGACCAGATAGCGTTTATCCGATCGATAACCACTCAATCGAAGCGCCGTCAGCGCCAATGCGTGCGCTGCGTTATAGGCCAAGTCGAAACGGCTGGAAAAAGACAACGTCGAAGTTTGCGCATCCTTGAGCCGATCCACGGCCGAGCGCATCAAGCCCTCACACTCCTTGCGATCCGGCGGCTCCGCTTTCAGCCCACCGCTACGTAGAAGATTCTCCAGACTCTCGTTGCTGCCCATCCTTGGACTCCAAAGGGTTTGCCCCTAACAGATCGATTTTTTCCTGCTGCACCACCCGCACAACAAAGCTGTTTTGCGCAGCCAGTTTCGCCGCCCAGTCTTGCGGGGTGTAAAGCGTCGGATTGATGGGACGACCCAATTGCTCCTCCATGGGCATGAGCCGTTCCATGACTTCACTGTAGTGCAGGCCTTCGCCGATCAGCATGAGATCAATGTCACTGAGTGTGTTTGCTGTGTCTTTGGCGATGGAGCCATAGACAAACGCCCAGGTGATCTGCTCGGTAAACGGCTGCAATGCCTGACGCAGAGGCTCGGCGATGGCAAACGTCTTGCGAGCGATGCCCAGCAGTTCGGCATAGATAGGACAGGTGGGATTGGCCTGGTAATGGTTCTGATTGCCCACCCTCGTCATGCGCAACACACCGGCTCGCTGCAGACGGTCGAGTTCACGCATGAGACTGCCTTTGCCAACACACGCCCAGCGCGCGATCTCATTGGCATAGAAAGTCTGGTCAGGCTTACCGAACAGCAGACCCAACACTTTTTGTTGAGTGGTGGTAAACAGCGCTTCGCTTAGAGAGATAGTTTCCACTGTGAAGGCCAAAGAGTCCCAAAAAGGGAACGATAGGTCCCTTTTTGGGACTTATCAACCTTTCGAATATTTCTAGAGACAGCGGCCACAGAACAATCGCCATCGCGAACAGGCTCGCACCTACATTTGGAATGCGATTCCCTCGTAGGAGCGAGCCAGCTCGCGAAGAACGATAACGCGGTGCTCAGACGGATTACGTTTGTGGATCAACCCGATCCAGCGCCCGGTTTACCGCAAGTTCGGCGAGCATGACGATCTGCTGGATCGCCAGCGCCGTACTGCGCTGCGGACGACTGAGCTGATCAGCCAGATCACCGGCCATGACATTGGCAGAAGCCAGCGATTCGCAGGCGTGGGCGAGCAGGCTTTCGGTGTCGATATCCGGGTGGATGAGGAACATCGTACTGGGCTGACGCGGTTTGACCGGTTCGGGGCAGAGGTAGAAGTCGAGAGCGCGCTTGATGGCTTCGCGGGTTTTGATCTGGTCGTCGGCGCGGATGGCGTCTTCGAGTGGGGTTGTGGGATCGATGGGTGGATCGGGTACGGGCTTAGTCATTTACTCAGTCCTCACTGATTGGAGCCAACAATTACCGTTTCTCACGCGGCGAATTGGGTGGCAGCTACGTACGGGGTGAGAAACCGGGCAAGGACCAGTACAACCTCCGGCCGGACCGAAGTCCGCCCGTACATAGCCGCCATAAAAATGCAGGCAGCAATCAGCTGGCGCCGATTATGACGGTACTGGTATTGGAATAATACTTAGCCCGGGTTCTCACACCCGATCACCGAGTTTTCGGCGACAGCCAAAGACTAGAGAGCGCGCGTCCGACGGACAACCTGAAAACCTTGTGGGAAGGTTCTGGTTGTTTGACACAAATTTAAACAGCCAAAAGCCAACCCTCACCCTAGCCCTCTCCCAGAGGGAGAGGGAACTGACCGAGGTGTTTGGGAGAGATACGCCGACGTGAAATACCGAGTTGAACGCAGATTCTGAAACAGATCAAAAGCCCCTCACCCTAGCCCTCCCGAAACGTCGGACCGCCCGGAGGGAGAGGGGACTGACCGTGGTGTTTGGGAGAGATACGCCGACGTGAAATACCGAGCCGAACTCAGATTCTGAAACAGATCAAAAGCCCCTCACCCTAGCCCTCCCGAAACGTCGGACCGCCCGGAGGGAGAGGGGACTGACCGTGGTGTTTGGGAGAGATACGCCGACGTGAAATACCGAGCCGAACTCAGATTCTGAAACAGATCAAAAGCCCCTCACCCTAGCCCTCCCGAAACGTCGGATCGCCCGAAGGGAGAGGGGACTGATCAAGGTGTTTGGGAGAGCTACGCCGACGTGCGATAGCGCGTTGAACTCAGATTCTGAAAAGCTCACAAATCGGCCCCCTCTCCCTCGGGAGAGGGCTGGGGTGAGGGGCGAGAACACCACAATAACCAAAGCCAAGCGCGCCGTGCTCTTCACCACTCAATAGGCCGAGTATCAGCTCGCCTGCTCTTGATCTTGATCCACGGGCGACGTCGGAAGGCTGAGTGGAGGGATTGATCCGGGCGTGGGAGCGCAGCGACCGTTTGGCGAAGCCAAACACAGCGAGAGGAGGTGCAGCGAAGCAAACCGTAGGCGCTGCGCCCGGATCGATCCCGGAGCGAAGGAACCCCGAGCCCCAGCGAGCGGGCCGCACGTAGGAGCAAGCGTTTTTTGCTTACTTTTTTTGGCGTTTGAAAAAAAGTGAGTCGCCGTCAGGGCGAAACCCTAAGCCGCCGTTACCGCAGCAACGGATATGTACCCAGCGAAACTGACAGCGCTGACAGCTAGCCGTCACCCTACTGACCCGCAGACAGGTTTATAAAGACAACAACCCTGCCCAAACTCCGTCCGGCGCCCACCCCGCATGCGAATCCAAAAGAACAAAGCCCTGCTCGCCACGCTATTGATCGTCCTCGCAGGCGCAGGTCTGTGGTACGCCCTGAAACCCGCCCCAACCAAACTCGCCACCCCCACCGCCATCCCCGTGCGAGTGATCGCGGTCAGCGAAAAAGATGTCCCCCGCTACACCAGCGGCATCGGCTCCGTACTTTCTCTGCACAGCGTCGTGGTACGCCCCCAGATCGACGGCATCCTCACCAAAATCCTCGTCAAAGAAGGCCAACTCGTCAAAGCCGGAGACCTGCTGGCCACCATCGACGACCGCTCCATCCGCGCCAGCCTCGACCAGGCCCGCGCGCAACTGGGCGAAAGCCAGGCACAACTGCAAGTCGCTCTGGTCAACCTCAAACGCTACAAACTGCTCACCGTCGACGACGGCATCTCGAAACAGACCTACGACCAGCAACAAGCCCTGGTCAACCAACTGAAAGCCACGGCCCAAGGCAACCAGGCCTCCATCGATTCAGCCCAAGTACAACTTTCCTACACGCAGATCCGCTCCCCGGTCACCGGCCGCGTCGGTATTCGCACAGTCGATGAAGGCAACTTCCTGCGCATGACCGACACCGCCGGCCTGTTCAGCGTCACCCAGATCGACCCGATCGCCGTCGAATTCTCCCTGCCGCAGCAAATGCTGCCGACCCTGCAAGGCCTGATCAACGATCCGCAACGCGCACAGGTCAAGGCCTACATCGGCGCCGACACCGACGGCGAAACCGGCAACTTGCTCGGCGAAGGTCACCTGACCCTGATCGACAACCAGATCAACGCCAACACCGGCACCATCCGCGCCAAGGCAGAATTCGACAACGCCAGCCAGAAGCTCTGGCCCGGCCTGCTGGTCACGGTAAAAATTCAGACAGCCCTCGACAAAGATGCGCTGGTCGTCCCGCCCACCGTCGTACAACGCGGCCTCGATCAGCACTTCGTTTACCGCGTGAACGGCGATAAGGTCGAAGCGGTGCAAGTGCAGATGGTTTACCAAGGCAGCGGCCAGGACATCATCAAAGGCGTGAAGGCCGGTGACGTGCTGGTCACCGACGGCCAGTCGCGGCTCAAACCCGGTTCGACCGTGCAAGTCATGACCGAGCCGCCGCAGGTGGTGCAAGCGGAGCCGAAACCATGAAGGCGCACAAAGGCGTCTCCACGTGGTGCATCGATCACCCGGTCGCCACAATTTTGTTGACCATCGCGCTAGTGCTGGTCGGTTTGATTGCCTTCCCGCGTTTGCCGATCGCCCCACTGCCGGAAGCGGAATTTCCGACGATTCAGGTCTCGGCACAGTTGCCCGGCGCCAGCCCCGACACCATGGCCTCGTCCGTGGCCACGCCGCTGGAGGTGCAATTCAGCGCCATCCCCGGCATGACCCAGATGACCTCCAGCAGTGCGCTCGGCTCCAGCCTGCTGACCCTGCAGTTCACCCTCGATAAAAGCATCGACACTGCCGCGCAGGAGGTACAAGCCGCAATCAACACCGCCGCCGGCAAACTGCCCAAGGACATGCCGACGCTGCCAACCTGGAAGAAGGTCAACCCGGCCGACAGCCCGGTGTTGATCCTCAGCGTCAGCTCGACGCAGATGCCCGGCACCGAACTCAGCGATCTGGTGGAAACCCTGCTCTCGCGTCAGATCAGCCAGATCGACGGCGTAGGACAAATCAACATCACCGGTCAGCAACGTCCGGCGATCCGCGTACAAGCCTCGGCGGACAAACTCGCCGCCATCGGCCTGACCCTCGCCGACATTCGTCTGGCGATCCAGCAGACCAGCCTCAACCTCGCCAAAGGTGCGCTGTACGGCGAGTCGAGCATCTCGACGCTGTCGACCAACGACCAGTTGTTCCATCCTGAGGACTACAGCCAACTCATCGTTTCCTACAAGGATGGCGCCCCGGTTCACCTGCGTGATGTCGCCAAAGTCGTCAACGGTTCGGAAGATGCCTACGTGCAAGCCTGGGCCGGTGATCGGCCGGGGGTGAACCTGGTGATCTCGCGCCAGCCCGGCGCCAACATCGTCGAGACCGTCGATCGTATTCAAGCCGCCCTGCCCGGCCTCGAAGCGATGCTGCCCGCCTCGGTGCAAGTGAAAACCCTGATCGACCGTACGCAGACCATTCGGGCCTCGTTGCATGAAGTCGAGATCACTTTGTTGATCGCTATCCTGCTGGTGGTCGCGGTGATGGCGCTGTTCTTGCGCCAATTGTCAGCGACCCTGATTGTTTCGGCGGTACTCGGCGTGTCGTTGATCGCCAGTTTCGCCCTGATGTACATTCTCGGTTTCAGCCTGAACAACCTGACGCTGGTGGCGATCGTGGTGGCCGTGGGATTTGTGGTCGACGATGCGATCGTGGTGGTGGAGAACATCCACCGGCATCTGGAGGCCGGCGACGACATGCGCGAAGCGGCGATCAAGGGCGCCGGCGAGATCGGCTTCACCGTGGTCTCGATCAGTTTCTCGCTGGTGGCGGCGTTTATTCCGCTGCTGTTCATGGGCGGCGTGGTCGGGCGGCTGTTCAAGGAATTCGCCCTGACCGCGACCTCGACCATCATGATTTCCGTGGTGGTCTCGCTGACCCTGGCGCCGACGCTGGCCGCGCTGTTCATGCGCAAACCGGTGCATCACGCCCACGACAAACCGGGCTTCAGCGAACGCTTGCTCGGCTGGTACGAAAAAGGTTTGCGCCGCGCCCTCGCCCATCAGAAATTGATGATTGGCGTGTTCGGTTTATCGCTGGCGCTGGCCATTGGTGGTTACATTTTTATCCCCAAGGGTTTCTTCCCGGTGCAGGACACCGGTTTCGTCCTCGGCACCACCGAAGCCGCTGCGGATATTTCCTACGGCGACATGGTGAAAAAACACCTGGCGATGGCCGAAATCGTCGCCGCCGACCCCGCCGTGCAGGCATTTTCCCACTCAGTTGGCGTGTCCGGTAGCAACCAGACCATCGCCAACGGCCGCTTCTGGATCGCCCTGAAAAAACGCGGCGACCGTGATGTTTCAGCCAGCCAGTTCATCGACCGCATCCGCCCGCAACTGATGAAAGTCCCCGGCATCGTCCTCTACCTGCGCGCCGGCCAGGACATCAACCTCAGCTCTGGCCCGAGCCGTGCGCAATATCAATACGTGCTCAAGAGTAACGACGGCGCGACCCTCGCCACGTGGACGCAACGCCTTACGGAAAAACTGCGCAGCAACCCGGCATTCCGTGACATTTCCAACGACTTGCAACTGGGCGGCAGCATCACCCACATCAGTATCGATCGCAGTGCGGCGGCGCGTTTCGGCCTGACCGCCAGCGATGTCGATGAGGCGCTGTACGATGCCTTCGGGCAACGGCAGATCAATGAATTCCAGACCCAGGTCAACCAGTACAACGTGATTCTGGAGCTGGACACCAAGCAGCGCGGCAAGGCCGAAAGCCTCAACTATTTCTACCTGCGCTCACCGCTGAGTGGCGAGATGGTGCCGCTGTCAGCGCTGGCCAAATTCGATGCGCCGACCATTGGCCCGTTGTCGATTGCCCACGATGGGATGTTCCCGGCGGCCAACCTGTCATTCAACCTCGCGCCCGGCGTGGCGTTGGGTGACGCAGTGATTTTGCTCAATCAGGCCAAGGCCGAGATCGGCATGCCCACTGCGATCAGCGGCAATTTCCAGGGCGCGGCACAGGCGTTCCAGAGTTCGCTGGCCAGTCAGCCATGGTTGATTCTCGCGGCGCTGGTGGCGGTGTACATCATTCTCGGCGTGCTTTATGAAAGCTTCGTGCACCCGCTGACGATCATTTCGACGTTGCCGGCAGCAGGCTTGGGCGCGGTGATCATGCTGTGGATCTGTGGCCAGGACTTTTCGATCATGGCATTGATCGGTCTGGTGTTGCTGATCGGGATCGTCAAGAAGAACGGCATCCTGATGATCGACTTCGCGCTCGAGGCGCAGCGTCACCGAGGCCTGTCGCCGCAGGATGCGATTTTCGAGGCGTGCATCACGCGATTCCGGCCGATCATCATGACCACCCTCGCCGCTTTGCTCGGCGCACTGCCGCTGATGCTCGGTTATGGCACCGGCGCCGAATTGCGCCAGCCGTTGGGCATCGCGGTGGTCGGCGGTTTGCTGGTCAGCCAGATGCTGACGTTGTTTACCACTCCGGTCATATACTTGTGGCTTGAGCGGCTGTTCCACCGGCCCAAACCTGCGCCTGTAGCGGCGTTGGCGACCACAGACTGAGGCAGGGTCATGCGCGTTCTGATTATCGAAGACGAGGAAAAAACCGCGGACTATCTGCACCGCGGTCTGACGGAACAGGGTTACACCGTGGATCTGGCCCGCGACGGCGTCGAGGGTCTGCATCTGGCGCTGGAAAGCGACTACGCGGTGATCGTCCTCGACGTCATGTTGCCGGGCCTCGATGGCTTCGGCGTGCTGCGCGCATTGCGTGCGCGCAAGCAGACCCCGGTGATCATGCTCACCGCCCGCGAACGGGTCGAAGATCGCATCAAAGGCCTGCGCGACGGTGCCGACGATTACCTCGGCAAACCGTTTTCCTTCCTCGAACTGGTCGCACGCCTGCAAGCGCTGACCCGGCGCAGCGGCGGTCATGAACCGGTGCAGGTAAGCATTGCCGACCTGTGGATAGATTTGATCAGCCGTAAAGCAACCCGCGCCGGCACGCGTCTGGATCTGACGGCCAAGGAGTTTTCGCTGTTGAGCGTCCTCGCCCGCCGCCAAGGTGAAATCCTTTCGAAAACCGCGATTGCCGAGATGGTCTGGGACATCAATTTCGACAGCGATGCCAACGTCGTCGAAGTCGCGATCAAACGCTTGCGCGCGAAACTCGACGGGCCGTTCGACGAGAAACTGCTGCACACCATTCGCGGCATGGGTTATGTGCTGGAGAGCCGTGGTGTCCAGTAACTCGATTGCCCTGCGCCTGAGCGGGATGTTCACGCTGGTGGCGCTGCTGGTGTTTCTGTTGATCGGCGGCGCGTTGTATCAGCAGGTCGACAAAGGCTTGGGGCTGCTGCCAGAAGCCGAACTGGATGCGCGTTACAGCGTGCTCGAATCGGCGCTCAATCGCTTCGGCACGCCGGAGCACTGGCTGAAGATCAACGCCAAGTTGAAACTGCTCGGCGAAGAGGACAAACGCATTCGTTTCTGGGTAGTAAGTGGGGATCCGGGCTACGAATATGGTCAGCCGGATGCGGCGATTCGCGCGTTTGCCCAAGGCCCGTTGGGCATGCATGACCTGCAGTTGCCCGACCATCCTTATCCACTGAAAGTGCTGCTCACCGAGTTGCCGGCCAAGGATCAGCGTCCAACGCTGCGTTTCATGATCGGCATCGATACCGAGACCTTTCATGAGACCCAACATAACTTGTTGATCGCTTTGATCGGGCTGGCGATTGTCGGTGTGCTGATGGCTTCGGCACTGGGTTATTGGGTGGCGCGGATCGGCCTCAAGCCGTTGATCAAACTGTCCCATGAAGCTCAACGACTGGCCCCACCGCTAAGGGCTGGCCGCTTGCGTCTGTCGCCGCTGCCACCGGAACTGGAGCAGTTTGTCGACTCCTTCAACTCGACGCTGGAACGGGTTGAACAAGCCTACTCGCGACTGGAATCGTTCAACGCCGATGTTGCTCATGAGCTGCGTTCGCCACTGACCAATCTGATCGGCCAGACCCAAGTGGCGCTGACCCGTGGGCGCTCCGCCGAACACTATTTCGAGGTGTTGCAATCCAATCTGGAAGAGCTGGAACGGCTGCGTTCGATCATCAATGACATGCTGTTTCTCGCCAGTGCGGATCAGGGCAACAAGGCGACCAAACTCACCTCCACTTCGCTGGCGGATGAGGTGGCAACGACGCTGGAATATCTGGATTTCATTCTTGAAGACGCGCAGGTTGAAGTGCAGGTCAGCGGTGATGCGCTGGTGCAGATCGAGGTCGCGCATTTGCGCCGGGCGTTGATCAATTTGCTCAGCAACGCGGTGCAGCACACCGGTCCGGGTCAGGTAATCGAGGTGTGCATCGAGGTCGATGAGCATCAGGTGAGTATCGGTGTGGCCAACCCCGGATCGCCGATTGCCAGTGAGCATTTGCCGCGATTGTTCGAGCGCTTTTATCGGGTGGATGCGTCGCGTAGCAACAGTGGCAATAACCATGGCTTGGGGCTGGCGATCGTCAAGGCGATTGCGCTGATGCATGGCGGGGATGTATTTGTGCGCAGTGATCGGGGGATGAATACCTTCGGGATTTATTTGCCGGTCTGAAAAGCCCCTCACCCTAGCCCTCTCCCAAAGGTAGAGGGGACTGACCGCGTTGTTCTTTCAAGGTACGCCGACCTGAAATATCCAGTCGAACTCAGGCTTTGAAAAGCCCCCAATCTGCTCCCTTTCCCCCTCGCCCCCCTGGGGGAGAGGGCTGGGGTGAGGGGGTGACTTTTGCTCCTGCTGTAACAGTCATTTATGAAAATCACGCTGTTTCCCAACGCCCGGCGACATTATCTTTGCCCGCACCAAACAGCACTCGCCAAGCGAGAAGGTTTTCAAGATGTCCAACAGTATGGGTATTGCCAGCGCGTTCGTTTTGTCCTCATTGATCCTGTCGCCGATGGCGATGGCTGAAGAATCGCAGTCGTTCGTGGCGCACAATGTCGCTCGCGCTCAGGCATTCGACCAGCATCAGGCCGACGTGATGGCCAAGGCGCAAGACGCCTCGCAAGCCCCGCAGGCTGCCACTTCCCAGGCTCAAGCGTCCGAGAAAGACAGCTGAGTCGCGCCCCGCGCCAACGTTTCCCTCGACGCGGTTGTTTGGCTCTTCCCGTTCAACCGTCGTCATTCCAGGCCGCTGCCGTTCAGCGGCCTTTTTTCGTTGTGGTCTGAAAGCCGTTTGGTTCGTCTGTAACAACAAGAAACATCAAGCCCCTCAAGCCATTGAAGGGCGAGTTGACCCAAGGAGCTCCATCGCAAGTGCGTTACCCAGTCCGCTTCACCCCGCTGTTCATTGCAATTGCCGCAACGATTGCTCCCGCCGCTCACGCCGACGAGCCTGCCGAACAAGGCTTTGTAGAAGGTTCGAGCCTCAACCTCAACGCCCGCAACTACTACATGAATCGCAGCCGCCTGCAGAAAGCGGACGACAACATCGAGTGGGGCCAAGCCTTTCTCGGGGTGTTCAAGTCGGGTTACACCGAAGGCGCGGTCGGTTTCGGCATTGACGCCCATGCCATGCTCGGGTTGAAGCTCGACGGTGGTGGCGGTACGGACGGTTCGAGCATCCTGCCGATCAGCGATGGCAACGGCAAAGCGCCGGGGTCGTTTTCCACGGCGGGCGGCACTTTGAAGATGCGCGCGTTCGATACCGAGTTGAAGGCCGGTGACCTGTTCCTCACCAACCCGGTCATCGCTGGCGGTGAAACGCGCATGCTGCCGCAGACCTTTCGTGGAGTGAGTCTGACCAATCACAGCTTCGACGGCTGGCTGATCGAAGGCGGCCAGGCCAGTTTCACCAAGCCTTACAACCAGAGCGGTCACACACGCATTGGCACTTCCTACGGTACGCTCGCCGAGGGTGACGAAAGCCAACACCTGAACTGGGCCGGCGTGGCCTGGAGCGGCGTCGAAGGTCTGACCAGCAGTCTTTATGCATCCGAGTTGAAAGACATCTGGAACCAGTACTACTACGACCTGGATTACACCTGGCAGTTGAACGATCTGGTCAGCCTCAACCCGGGCCTGCATTTCTATCACACGCAAGACACCGGTGATGCACTGCTGGGCAACATCGACAACAACACCTACAGCGTGCATTTCACCGTTGGCGTCGGAAATCACAGCGTTACGGCCGCGTATCAGCGGGTCAACGGCAACACGCCGTTCGACTACATCAGCCAGGGCGACAGCGTTTATCTGGATAACTCGCAGCAATACTCGGATTTCAACGGCCCGAACGAGCGCTCGTGGAAGCTCAAGTACGCTTATGACTTCGCCGGCGTCGGCGTGCCGGGGCTAACCTCGTCTGTGTCCTACTCGCGCGGCACGGTGGACCTGACCAAGGTCGACTCCGACAGCAAAGGCTATTCCAACTGGTACAGCGCCGATGGTCGCAACGCCAAGCATTGGGAGCGAGATCTGGATTTGCAGTACGTTGTGCAAAGCGGTCAGGCCAAGGATCTGGCGGTGCACCTGCAATGGGCGACCAACCGTGGCGGCAACGGTTACGGCGTGATTGATTCGGATACAGATGAATACCGCGTCATCATCGACTACCCGATCAACGTCTTCTAAGATCGGCGCCATAACACCGTATTGAATTCCAGGATGTACCCTTGTGGGAGCGAGCCTGCTCGCGAAGGCGGTCTATCAATCGACATCTTTTCGTCGGAACGCCGCCCGGAGCAGGCTCGCTCCCACATTGCGAATGGTTTCTGGCTTCGGCAGCAGTGTTTGTGCAACTACGCTTATAAGACCTCCCCCCAAACCGACAGCCCATCATGATCGCGAGCCGTACCCCACCCGTTTCGGGCAAAACCGGACGCCCCGAACTGTTGCTGATCTGCGGCAGTTTGCTGAGCGTAATCGCGATCGTCGGCATCGTCACGTTCCTGCTGATCCGCGAGCACGCCAACGCTCAGGAATCGGCGACCCGCAGCGCCACCACCATCGCCCAGTTGATCGACGCCGATGTGCTGCGCACGGTCGAATTGTACGATCTGACGCTGCAGGGACTGATTGCCGCCGCGCAACGCGATGACCTGCAGGATGTCTCACCGCAGATTCGTCATCTGGCGCTATTCGACCGCTCCACCACGGCACGCTTCAAGGGCGACATTCTGCTCCTCGACAAACATGGCGATGTCATTGCCGACTCTTCGCGAGTCGAGCCGAAACCGGGCAACTTTGCCGACCGTGATTACTTCCTCGCCCACGCGTTTAACCGCGACATTGGCATGTTTATCAGCCGCCCGTTCAAGACCCGTTGCGACTGCGATGATGCCAATCAGTGGCGAATCAGCTTCAGTCGACGGATTTCCTCGGAAACCGGTGAGTTCGCTGGTGTGGCCGTGGCGTCGATGAAGCTCGATTACTTCGATCAGTTGTTCAACAGCCTCGACATCGGCAAGGACAGCACGTTGAACATCATCGACGACGACGGCGTCCTGCTCGCGCAGAAGCCCTATCTGCAAAGCGATTCGATCGGAAGGAGCTTCGGCAACCGGCCCAACGTCATACGGATTCTGCGCGACAAGAGTGGCAATGGCAGTTTCACCAGTACTTCGAGCATGGATCATCAACAGCGTCTGTATACCTATTCGCGAGTCGGCAATTTGCCGCTGACCGTGATGGTTGCACTGTCCAGCGATGAAGTGTTCGGCACCTGGCGGCGCACCGCGATGTTGATCAGCGGCGCTACGGGCGTGTTGTGTGTGGGTTTGCTGTGGCTGACCTGGCTGCTGGCCCGCGAGTTGCGCCGACGTCAGCGCGCTGAGCACGAACTGGCGCAACTGGCCGCCACCGATGCGCTGACGGGCGTCGCCAATCGGCGGATGCTCGATCAAGCATTGCGTCACGAGTGGTTCCGCGCCCAGCGCTCAGGCAAACCGATGTCGGTGATGATGATCGATGCCGACCACTTCAAGGCTTTCAATGACCGGCATGGCCATCAGGCTGGGGATCAAGCACTGAAGACGCTGGCGCGAGTCATTTCCGAGAATGTACGGCGACCGGCGGATCTGGTTGCGCGTTATGGCGGCGAGGAGTTTTCGGTGATTCTCGCCGAGACCGACAGTCATGGCGCGCAGCAGATTGCCGAGCATATTCGTCAGGCAGTGCAGCAGTTGCCGTTGGTCGACGGGGCCGAACGGCCGATGACGGTGAGCATTGGCATTGCGACATGGACGGCGGCGAGAGAGATGACGCTGGAACAGCTGTTGTTTGCGGCGGACAAGGCGTTGTATCAGGCCAAGGAAGGTGGGCGAAATCGGGTGGTGATGGCTGCCTGAATGTTCTAGGGCGATCGCACCGGCGCCTTCGCGAGCAGGCTCGCTCCCACATTTGAAATGCATTCTCCTGTGGGAGCGAGCCTGCTCGCGAAGAGGCCGGATCAGGCACTAGAGAAATTGCAGGCATAAAAAAAGGCCATCCGAGGATGGCCTTCAAAAAACTAGAGAGGTTTTTTACTTACACTGCCGCAACAGGGCGCATGTAAGAGATTGGTGCGGTGCTGGCGTCTTCGAACGTCACCACTTCCCAAGCATCTGTCTGCTCAATCAACTTGCGCAGCAGCTGGTTGTTCAGTGCGTGGCCGGACTTGAAGCCTTTGAACTCACCAATCAGGCTGTTACCCAGCAGGTACAGGTCGCCAATGGCATCGAGGATCTTGTGCTTGACGAATTCGTCTTCATAGCGAAGGCCGTCTTCGTTCAACACGCCATCGGCATCGACCACGATTGCGTTTTCAACGCTGCCGCCGAGTGCGAGGTTGTGCTTGCGCAGGTACTCGATATCACTCATGAAACCAAAGGTACGGGCACGGCTGACTTCTTTTACGAACGAAGTGCTGGAAAAATCCACGCTTGCACTTTGGGTGCGGTCCCGGAATACCGGGTGATCGAAATCGATCTCGAAGCTCACCTTGAATCCTTCGAAAGGGACGAAAGTGGCGCGCTTGTCGCCGTCTTCCACTGTCACTTCACGCAGGATGCGGATGAATTTCTTGGCGGCGTCCTGTTCTTCCAGGCCTGCCGATTGAATCAGGAATACGAAGGGTCCAGCGCTGCCATCCATGATCGGGACTTCGGACGCGGAGAGCTCGACGTAGGCGTTATCGATGCCCAGGCCAGCCATGGCCGAGAGCAAGTGCTCTACCGTGTCCACTTTGACGTCGCCGTTGATCAGCGTCGTCGACATAGTGGTTTCACCGACGTTTTCCGCGCGGGCAGGAATCTGCACCACAGGGTCGAGGTCAGCGCGACAAAACACAATGCCAGTGTCGACAGGCGCAGGCTTGAGGGTCAGATAGACCTTCTCACCGGAGTGCAGGCCTACACCTGTGGCACGGATAATATTTTTCAGTGTGCGTTGTTTAATCATGGCTTGGGCCGCTTCAGCGCAAATTGCGAACTGGTATCAACAAAGGCTGGCGATGATAGCAGACCATGCCTTTGCTGAACACCAATCACCTTCATAGCCCTGATACATTCCATCAATCGGCCTGACGACGCAGGAATGCCGGGATGTCCAGGTAGTCCAGATCATCTTGCGGATTCATCTTCGCGGCAGCCGCAGCACCGGCCTGAGCCTGGTTGCGCATGACGGTCGGACGGTCCAGGTCACGGTAGTTGACCGCTGGCGCTTCCTGACGGGCCGCAGCCGGTTGTTGCACCTGGGCAGAAGCCATGGAGGTGTGAACGGTGTTGTCGATGACCTTTACAGGCTTCTCGATTTTCGCGCCCAGACCAGTGGCAACCACGGTTACGTGCAGTTCGTCGCGCATGTCCGGATCGATAACGGTACCGACCTTGACCATGGCGTGCTCGGAAGCGAAGGCTTCGATGATGCTACCCACGTCGGAGTACTCACCCAGAGACAGGTCAGGACCGGCGGTGATGTTCACCAGGATGCCGCGTGCGCCTTGCAGGTTCACGTCTTCCAGCAACGGGTTGCGGATCGCCGCTTCGGTGGCTTCACGTGCACGGTTCGGACCGCTGGCGCAGCCAGTGCCCATCATCGCCATGCCCATTTCGCTCATCACGGTGCGTACGTCGGCGAAGTCGACGTTGATCATGCCCGGACGCTTGATGATGTCGGAGATACCGCGAACGGCACCGGCCAGTACATCGTCTGCCTTGGCGAAAGCCGACAGCAGGCTTGCGTCTTTACCGAGGATGGTCAGCAGCTTCTCGTTAGGAATGGTGATCAACGAGTCGACGCTTTCCGAGAGCATGCGGATGCCTTCATCGGCGATCTGCATACGCTTGCGGCCTTCGAACGGGAACGGACGCGTTACTACCGCAACGGTCAGAATGCCCATTTCCTTGGCCACTTCGGCGATGATCGGCGCAGCACCGGTACCGGTACCGCCGCCCATGCCAGTGGTGATGAACACCATGTTGGTGCCCTGCAGGACTTCGGCAATGCGCTCACGGTCTTCGAGAGCGGCCTGACGACCTACTTCAGGGTTGGCGCCAGCGCCCAGACCTTTGGTCACGCCGGTACCCAGTTGCAGAATGGTGCGCGCGCCGATGTTTTTCAGCGCTTGAGCATCAGTGTTGGCGCAGATGAACTCAACGCCTTCGATGTTGCTCTTGACCATGTGATTGACAGCGTTGCCGCCGCCACCGCCGACACCGATAACTTTGATTACCGGGCTTGCGGGGATGTTGTCTACGAGTTCGAACATTTTCCCTCTCCTTACATTCTCTAGTTTTTTCGCCTACTGCTTTTTTTGTTGCGGTGCATCTACTGCTACTGCTTGCCGCTCGAAGCTTGACGCTTCGAACTGCTCTTAAAAGTTGCCCTGAACCCACTTCTTCAATCGGTCCAGCAACGGCGCCTGTGGCTCTTCGTTGCTGTAGCTGTCGCGGCTGCCGATGCCGGAGAACGAAACCCCGTCGGACTGCTTTTGCAGTCCGTACATCAACAAGCCAACGCCAGTGGAATAAATCGGGTTGCGCACCACGTCATCCAGGCCCTTGACGCCATGCGGCACGCCGAGGCGGACCGGCATGTGGAAGATTTCTTCGGCCAGCTCAGTGGCGCCTTCCATTTTCGACGTACCACCGGTCAGGACGATGCCGGCCGGGATCAGGTCTTCGTAGCCGCTGCGACGCAGCTCGGCCTGGATCAGCGTGAACAGTTCGTCGTAACGCGGCTCGACCACTTCGGCCAGGGCCTGACGCGACAGTTCGCGCGGTGGACGGTCGCCAACGCTTGGCACTTTGATGGTTTCACCGGCACCGGCCAGTTTCGCCAGGGCGCAGGCGTAGCGGATCTTGATCTCTTCGGCATACTGGGTCGGGGTGCGCAACGCCATGGCGATGTCGTTGGTCACCTGATCACCGGCAATCGGGATCACCGCAGTGTGACGGATCGCGCCTTCGGTGAAGATCGCGATGTCGGTGGTACCGCCACCGATGTCGACCAGGCACACGCCCAGCTCTTTCTCGTCGTCGGTCAGGACCGAGTAGGCCGAGGCCAGTTGCTCGAGAATGATGTCGTCGATTTCCAGACCGCAGCGACGCACGCATTTTTCAATGTTCTGGGCGGCGTTGACGGCGCAGGTGACCACGTGAACCTTGGCTTCCAGGCGTACGCCGGACATGCCCAGAGGCTCGCGCACGCCTTCCTGGTTATCGATCACGTAATCCTGCGGCAGGGTGTGCAGCACGCGCTGGTCAGCCGGAATCGCCACAGCCTGAGCAGCGTCGAGCACGCGTTCAAGGTCAGCCGAGCTGACTTCACGATCGCGGATCGCGACGATGCCGTGGGAGTTCAGGCTACGGATGTGATTGCCCGCCACGCCGACGAACGCCGAGTGAATGCGGCAGCCCGCCATCAGTTGGGCTTCTTCGATCGCGCGCTGGATCGATTGCACGGTGGACTCGATGTTGACCACCACGCCCTTCTTCAGGCCACGGGACGGATGGGTACCGATCCCGACGATTTCCAGCGAGCCGTCGTCGGAAACCTCGCCGACCAGCGCCACCACTTTGGAGGTGCCGATATCGAGACCGACGATCATTTTGCCGCTTTGCACGTTTGCCATGGGTCCTGCCTCTTCTTAATTCTTTGCGACAGCGGGTTGGGCTGTCGTCGGCGCTACTGGTTCCCGCCAGCCAACAGCGAGGCCGTTGGCGTAGCGCAGATCGATGCGCGCAATGTTCGTAATCTGGTCTTTAAGCGTCTTGTCATAGATGGCGATGAAGCGGCGCATCTTTTCCACCAGGTTGCCGCGTCCCAGCAGCAACTCGATGCCGGGGCCGGAACTGCCGGCACCGGTGGTCAGGAACCAGCTCCCGCGTTCACGCAGTTCCAGGCGTGCAATCGAGAAGCCCAACGGCCGCAGCATCTGGCTCAGCACCTGATACTGCTGCATCACTTGCTGCTGGGCCCGTTGTGGGCCGAACAGCTGTGGCAGGTGTTCGTAGTTCGCCAGCTCCTTTGGCGTAAACGCCTGGCCCTGGTTGTTCAGCAACGACTCGTCGCCCCAACGCGCCACTGGCAGTTGCTCTTCGAGGCGGATCACCACCTGGTCCGGCCAGACGCGACGGACTTCGGCGTGGGCGATCCACGGCATCTGCTCAAGCTCGGTGCGCATACCGGCCAGATCGATGGTGAAGAAGCTCGACGCCACATACGGGGCGATTCGCTGCTGCACCGCTTGTTGGCTGATGTAGCTCAGGTCGCCCTGCACGGCGATCTTGGTGATCGGCCGGTCGGCGTACGGCAGCAAACGCGTCGCGCCTTCGTAAGTGCCAAAGCCCAGCACCACCAACAGCACCGGCCAGAACAGACTTTTCACAAAGCCGAAATTGGCTTTTGGCAGGCGCGCAGACATCGGCTCTTTCGCCACCATGCGGCTGGCACCCCGCGGCACCGGCTTGCGGCCGGGTGCGGGAGGCTGATGTCTGAGCTGAGCGCCTTGCATCGTCTTAACCTCTAGCGTCTTCAACACTGGCGGCCAGAATGGCCAGAACCAGTTGCTGGAAATCCAGACCGGCAGCACGCGCGGCCATCGGTACCAGACTGTGATCGGTCATGCCCGGTGCGGTGTTCACTTCCAGGAACCAGAACTGCCCGTCGGCGTCCTGCATCACGTCCGCCCTGCCCCAACCGGCAATACCCAGCGCCTCACTGGCCTTGGCCGTGAGATCCATGAGTTCCTGTTCCTTGGCGGCATCCAGCCCGCAGGGAATGCGGTACTGGGTATCGTTGGCGATGTACTTGGCGTCGTAGTCGTAGAACGTGTGCGGTGTACCCAGGGCGATTGGAGGCAACACCTGGTCACGCAGGGTGGCGATGGTGAACTCCGGACCTTGAATCCATTGCTCAACCAAGACTTGCGAATCGTAGGTACTGGCCGCTTTCCATGCGTCGATCAACTCGGACGCAGAACTCACTTTGGCCATCCCGATACTTGAACCTTCATGCGCCGGTTTGACGATCAAAGGGAAGCCCAGTTCCGTCGCTGCCGAAATACAATCGGCTTCGCTGCACAGCACGGCGTGACGCGGCGTCGGAATCCCGAGGCTGTGCCAGACCTGCTTGGTGCGCAATTTGTCCATGGCCAGTGCCGAAGCCAGAATGCCGCTGCCGGTGTACGGAATGCCCGCCACTTCGAGCAGGCCCTGCATGGAGCCGTCTTCACCGCCACGGCCGTGAAGAATGATGAAGGCGCGGTCGATCTTTTCGCTGAGCAGACGTTGCAGAATGTCGTCGCCAACGTCGATGCCGAACGCGTCCACGCCAGCACTTTGCAGCGCTTCAAGTACGGCGTTACCGGATTTCAGCGACACCTCACGCTCGGCACTCAGCCCGCCGAAGAGCACGGCAACGCGGCCGAAATCTTTCGGCGCGATGGTGGAGAACAGCTTGGCGTAGGCAGCAGTCATTTCAACTTCCCCTCGACCGACGCCGCCACGGCGCCAGCGAACAATTCACTTTTCAACAGCTTCGGCGCGAGACCGCCGATATCACCGGCGCCCTGGCACAGCAGGATGTCGCCCGCGCGCAGCAGCGGCTTGACCAGCGGTGCCAGATCGACGCCACGCTCGATGTAGATCGGGTCCAGCGCACCGCGCTGGCGGATGCTGTTGCACAGCTTGCGGCTGTCGGCGCCCGGGATCGGCTCTTCGCCGGCCGGATAGACTTCCATCAACAGCAGCACGTTGGCGTCGGCCAGGACATTGACGAAATCGTCGTAGAGGTCGCGGGTGCGGCTGTAACGGTGCGGCTGGTAGACCATCACCAGACGGCGTTCCGGCCAGCCACCGCGTACGGCTTTGATCACGGCCGCCACTTCGGTCGGGTGGTGACCGTAGTCGTCGACCAGCATCACATTGCCGCCGTCCACCGGCAGTTCGCCGTAGACCTGGAAGCGTCGACCGACACCCTGGAAACCCGACAGGCCTTGAACGATGGCTTCATCGCTGACGCCCTCGTCGGTGGCGATGCAAATGGTCGCCAGCGAGTTGAGCACGTTGTGGTTGCCGGGCATGTTCACCGACACGTCCAGCGGTTCACGATCCGGGCGCAGCACGGTGAAGAAGGTCTGCATGCCTTGCTGGCGAATGTTGATCGCGCGGACGTCAGCGTCTTCGCTGAAGCCGTAGGTCACGGTCGGACGCTTCACCAGCGGGAGGATTTCACGCACCACAGGATCGTCCAGGCACATCACCGCCAAACCGTAGAACGGCAGGTTGTGCAGGAACTCGACGAAGGTTTTCTTCAGTTTGTTGAAGTCGCCGTCGTAGGTCGCCATGTGGTCGGCGTCGATATTGGTGACCACGGCCACCAGCGGTTGCAGGTGCAGGAAGCTCGCATCGCTTTCATCGGCTTCGGCGATCAGGTAACGGCTGGTGCCGAGCTGGGCATTGGTGCCCGCGGCATTCAGACGGCCACCGATGACGAACGTCGGGTCCAGACCACCGGCGGCGAACACCGAAGCGATCAGGCTGGTGGTGGTGGTTTTACCGTGGGTGCCGGCGACGGCGATGCCGTGGCGATAGCGCATCAGCTCAGCAAGCATTTCTGCGCGCGGCACCACCGGAATACGACGCTCAAGCGCGTTCGCCACTTCCGGGTTCGAAGTATTTACCGCGCTCGACACCACCAGCACGTCAGCGGCAGCGGCGTTCTCGGCACGGTGGCCGATGAAAATCTGCGCGCCGAACGACTCCAGACGCTCGGTCACCGGCGAGGCTTTGAGGTCGGAACCGGACACTTGGTAGCCCAGGTTCAACAACACTTCGGCAATGCCGCACATGCCCACGCCGCCGATGCCAACGAAGTGGATGCGACGGATGCGGCGCATTTCCGGTTGTGGCATGGCTTTCTGATTCTCAACCATGGGCCACCTCCAGACAGGTATCGACCACGCTACGGGTGGCATCGGGTTTTGCCAGACGGCGGGCCGCTTGGGCCATATCTTCGAGTCGTTGCGGTTGCATCAAGACCTCTGTCAGGCGCGCGGCAAGGTCCGCGGCACCAGTCGTTCTTTGCGGCATCAGGAAGGCAGCGCCTTCACGGGCCAAATAATCGGCGTTGCGGGTCTGGTGATCGTCGATCGCGTGGGGCAAAGGCACCAGCATCGAGGGCAGACCGGCGGCAGCCAGCTCACTGATGGTCAACGCGCCTGCGCGGCACACCACCAGGTCAGCCCAGCCATAGGCTTGGGCCATGTCTTTGATGAACGGCTGCACCTGCGCATCGACGCCGGCGGCGCGGTAGCGCTCTGCAGTCACCTCATCGTGGTTTTTGCCGGCCTGATGAAACACTTCCGGGCGCAAATCGGCAGCGACTTGGGCTAGGGCTTCAGGCAGCAATTTATTCAACGGTTCTGCGCCAAGGCTTCCGCCGAGGATCAGCAAACGCGCTTTGCGACCGGCCAGAGCAGGTCGCGATGTGTCGAGGAACAGCTCGCTGCGCACCGGGTTTCCGGTGGTACGGCGGGTGTCCGACAGAGTAAAGGTGTCGGGGAACGCTTCACACACCCGGGCGGCGAACGGCACCAGCAACCGATTGGCGGTGCCGGCCACGGCGTTCTGCTCGTGAACAATCACCGGCACACCGGCCAGTTTCGCGGCAAGACCACCGGGGCCAGTCACATAACCACCGAAGCCAACCACACACACTGGCTTCAAGCGACGAATGATCGCCCGCGCCTGCCACACCGATTTCAACAGCATGAACGGCGCCTTGAGCAGCGACAATTTGCCCTTGCCACGCAGGCCGGTAGCGTTGATGCGGTGCAGTTCAAGACCTGCGGCCGGGACCAATTCGTTTTCGATTCCGCGTGGCGTGCCGAGCCAGTGCACGGTGTAACCGCGCGCCTGAAACTCGCGGGCACAGGCCAGCGCCGGGAACACGTGGCCGCCGGTGCCGCCGGCCATGATCAATACGTTAGCGCCCATGATTCGGCTCCTCGGCGAAGTCGCTCTCATGGAATTCCATCTCTTCACTGCCCAGATGGGTTCGACTCTCCCACTCGATCCTCAGCAACAAGCCGAGGCAGGCGCAGCAGATCACCAACGAACTGCCGCCGTAACTGAGGAACGGCAAGGTCAGACCTTTGGTTGGCAGCAGACCGACGTTCACACCGATGTTGATCAGGAACTGACCAATCCACAGGAACGACAGGCCGTAAGCCACATAAGCGGCGAAGAACTGTTTGGCTTTTTCTGCCCACAAGCCGATGTACATGCCGCGAATACACACGAACACGAACAGCGCGACGGTGCACAGCGAACCCACCGCGCCGAGTTCTTCAGCCAATACCGAGAACACGAAGTCGGTGTGCGCTTCCGGCAGGTAGAACTGCTTCTGCACGCTGTTGCCCAGACCCACGCCGAGCCATTCACCGCGACCGAACGCGATCAACGCTTGCGACAATTGATAACCGGCGCCGAACTGGTCAGCCCACGGGTCGGCGAAGTTGGTCAGACGCGCCATTCGATACGGCTGCATCTGAATCAACAGCACCACCGCACCGACCGCCAGCACCACCATCAGCGAGAAGCGAAACAACCCGACCCCGCCGAGGAATAGCATCGCCGCCGCAGCGCCCATCATCACCACGGTGGCACCGAAGTCCGGTTCCATCAGCAACAGGCCGGCCATCGGCAGCAGCACGATGAATGGCTTGAAGAAGCCCATCCAGCTCTCGCGTACTTCTTTCTGACGCCGCACCAGATAACCGGCGAGGTAGATCACCACGAACACTTTGGCGATCTCGGACGGCTGCACGTTGAAGAAGCTAAACCCAATCCAGCGCATCGAACCGTTCACTTCGCGCCCGATGCCGGGAATGATCACCATCACCAGCAAGCCGAACGCGCCGATCAGCATCAGCCAGCCGAGGCGTTGCCAGGTGGCGATCGGAATCATCATCGTGACGATGCACGCGCCCAGGCCCAGCACCACATAAATAAGGTGGCGAATCATGTAATACAGCGGACTGCCCGACTGCGCCGCCGCCACTTCAGTGGACGCCGAGGCGATCATGATCAAACCGAGACCGAGCAGCGCCAGGCAACCGGCGAGCATCGGGAAATCGAGGTCGATACCGCGCCCGGTGATGATCGGCGACGGATACGGTTTGATGATATTGCGCAGGCTCATGCCAGTTCCTCCACAGCGCGGACGAACTGGTGACCACGGTCTTCGTAATTCTTGAACATGTCGAAACTGGCGCAGGCCGGCGACAGCAGCACGACGTCACCCGGTTGGGCGGCGGCGCGGCATTGCGCGACCGCGTCAACCAGCGAGGTCGCACGAATCAGTGGCACGGCATCACCGATGGCGGCGCCGATCTTGTCGGAGTCGCGGCCCATGAGGATCACGGCGCGGCAGTTGGCCGCCACCGGATCATGCAGATCGTTGAATTCGGCACCCTTGCCATCGCCACCGGCGATCAGGATGACCTTGCCGTCGATGTCCGCACCGAGGCCTTCGATGGCAGCCAATGCGGCGCCAACGTTGGTCGCTTTGGAATCGTTGTAATACGCCACGCCATCGAGATCACGGACCCACTGGCAGCGATGTTCGAGGCCGGCGAACGTGCGCAGTGCCGAGAGCATGGCGTCGAACGGCAGGCCCACGGCATGACCGAGCGCTAGCGCCGCGAGGGCGTTGGACTGATTGTGGGCGCCACGAATTTTCAATTCGCGTACAGGCATCAGGTTCTGGAATTCGAAGGCCAGATATTTCTCGCCATCTTCTTCACGCAGACCGAATGCCTTGAAATCAGGTTTGCTCAGGCCGAAGGTCCAGCATGGCTGGCCCTCGCCCATCAACGGACGGCTCAGCGCATCCTGACGGTTGACCACGAACTGCTTGGCGCCACGGAAGATCCGGTGCTTGGCCAGGTGGTACGCCGGCAGACCGCTGTAGCGATCCATGTGGTCTTCGCTGATGTTCAGCACGGTGGCCACTTCGGCGTTGAGCTGGTCGGTGGTTTCCAGTTGAAAACTCGACAGTTCCATCACGTACAGCTCGACGTCGTCGCTGAGCAGATCCAGCGCCGGAGTGCCGAGGTTGCCGCCGACGGCGACACGTTTGCCGGCCGCAGCCGCCATCTCGCCAACCAGGGTGGTGACGGTGCTCTTCGCGTTGGAACCGCTGATGGCCACGATCGGCGCTCGCGCATTACGCGCGAACAGCTCGATATCGCCGGACAGTTTCACGCCACGGGCCGCAGCGGCTTGCAGGGCCGGGGTCGCCAGCGCCAGGCCGGGGCTCACGTAGAGCTCGTCGGCACGGCAGAGGAATTCGACGTCCAGCTCGCCACAACGCACTTCCACGTGCGGATAGTCACGCTTGAGCGTGGCCAGTTCCGGTGGATTTTCCCGCGTGTCCGCCACGGCAAACGACGTGCCCCGGTTCGCCAGGAAGCGAACCAGGGACATGCCGCTCTTGCCGAGGCCGACAACGATGCGGAAGTGGTCAGAAGCGATCAGAGACACTCGTTCTACCTCAGCTTCAGGGTGGCAAGGCCGATCAGCACGAGAATCACGGTGATGATCCAGAAACGGACGATCACGCGCGGCTCGGGCCAGCCCTTGAGTTCAAAGTGGTGGTGTATCGGTGCCATGCGGAACACACGGCGACCGGTCAGCTTAAAGGACGCAACCTGAATGACGACTGACAGGGTTTCCATCACGAACACGCCGCCCATGATGAACAGGACGATTTCCTGACGGACGATCACCGCGATGGTGCCCAGTGCCGCGCCGAGTGCCAGTGCACCGACGTCGCCCATGAACACTTGCGCCGGATAGGTGTTGAACCACAGGAAGCCCAGACCCGCACCGATGAGCGCGCCGCAGAACACAATCAGTTCGCCCGCGCCCGGCACATAAGGGATCAACAGGTATTCAGCGAATTTCACGTTACCCGACAGGTAGCAGAAAATGCCGAGGCCACCACCGACCATCACGGTCGGCATGATCGCCAGGCCATCGAGGCCGTCAGTCAGGTTGACCGCGTTGCTCGAACCGACGATCACAAAGTAGGTCAGCACGATGAATCCGAGGCCCAGCGGAATACTGTAGTCCTTGAGCATCGGCAGGATCAGCGTGGTTTCCACCGGGGTGGAAGCGGTCATATAAAGGAAGATCGCCGCGCCGAGGCCGAACACCGACTGCCAGAAATACTTCCAGCGGCTCGGCAGGCCACGCGAGTTCTTCTCGATGACTTTGCGGTAATCGTCGACCCAGCCGATGGCGCCGAACAGCAGGGTCACCAGCAAAACAGTCCAGACGTAGCGGTTGCTCAGGTCAGCCCAAAGCAAGGTGCTGACGCCAATCGACGACAGAATCAGTGCGCCGCCCATGGTCGGTGTTCCCGACTTGGACAGGTGCGATTGCGGACCATCATTACGAACGGATTGACCGATCTGACGGTTCTGCAGGGTGCGGATCATCCACGGGCCATAGCACAGCGACAAAACCAGCGCGGTCAGCACACCAAGGATCCCGCGCAGGGTCAGGTACTGAAAGACCGCGAAGCCTTTGTAGAACTGTTGCAGATACTCCGCTAGCAGCAGCAGCATTAATGTTTCTCCAGACTGGACCCGCACAGAGCCGCAACGATGTTTTCCATCGCTGCACTGCGCGAACCCTTGATCAAAATGGTGGTGTTTGTGTCCTGCTCGGCGTCGAGGGCCTGAATCAGTTCGGCTTGCGTGCCGAAGTGATGCGCCTGTTCACCGAATGCGTTTACGGCGTGAACCATGTTTGGCCCGACTGCGTAAAGCGCGGAAACCTTGCCCCGGGCGTACTCGCCCACGTCGCGGTGCCCCTGCTCCGCCCAATCGCCCAACTCGCCGATATCTCCGAGCACCAGGACGGTGCGGCCGGAAAAGCCGGCGAGTATATCAACGGCCGCGCACATCGAGGTGGGGTTTGCGTTGTAAGTGTCATCGATCACGCGCATGCCGTTCTTCGCCAGTTGCGCGACGGTGCGACCCTTGACCGGTTGCACGGCGCCAAGCCCGGTGGCAATGCCGAACAGCGACACGCCCAGGGCGTGAGCGGCAGCGGCAGCGGCCATGGAATTGGCGACGTTATGGGTGCCGAGCAGGTTCAACTGAACGCGCTCGACCCCTTCAGGTGTGTGCAGATTGAAGGCCGGGCACCCACGGGCATCGGTGCTCAGATCGCTGGCGTAGAAGTCCGCGTGCGTGTTGCTCAGGGCAAAAGTCAGCACCTTGCGAGCGCCGGCACGGGTCTTCCAGATACCGAAGGCCTTGTCATCGAGGTTGAGCACGGCGACGCCGTCGGCCGCGAGCCCGTCGATGATTTCACCTTTGGCTTCAACGATTTTTTCCGGCCCGCCAAACTCACCGACGTGCGCGGTGCCGGCATTGTTGAGGATCGCCACGTGCGGCTTGGTCAGGCCAACGGTGTAAGCGATTTCGCCCAGACGCGAGGCGCCCAGTTCGATCACCGCCGAAGTGTGCTCCGGGGCCAGTTCGAGCAGGGTCAGTGGTGCGCCGAGGTCGTTGTTCAGATTGCCACGGGTTGCCAGCACCGGGCCGCGCGTGCGCAGGATGCTCGCAAGCATTTCCTTGACCGTGGTCTTGCCGCTGGAACCGGTAATCGCGGCGACTGGCTGAGTGAACGCGGCACGGTTCAAGGCACCCAACTGGCCAAGGGCCTGACGGGTGTCTTTGACCAGCAGTTGCGGCAGCGTGCTGTCGGCGACTTCGCGCTCGACCAACGCAGCCACGGCGCCTTTGGCAGCGACGTCATTCAAATAGTCATGACCGTCGAAACGCGGGCCGGTCAACGCAATAAACAGTTGCCCAGGCTGGATCGCACGACTGTCGATGCTGACGCCGTCGAAGCTGGCATCACCAGCGATCAAGCGGGCATCGAGCGCGTTGGTCAGTTCGCTGAGCTTCAAGGCCTTAAGCATGGGCCACCTCCCAAGCGGTCAGGGCGTGATCAGCCTCGACCAGATCGGAGAAAGCGTGGCGCTCGCCGTTGATTTCCTGATAGTCCTCGTGACCTTTACCGGCCAGAACAATCACGTCGTCGGCGGAGGCGCCGGCAATCAGTTGCGCAATCGCCTGACCACGGCCGGCGACGAAGGTGACTTTATCCACAGCCGTGAAACCGGCGCGGATGTCATCGAAAATCACTGCTGGATCTTCGGTGCGCGGATTGTCATCGGTGACCAGCACCTGATCGGCCAGACGCTCGACCACTTCGGCCATCAACGGACGTTTGCCGCGATCACGGTCACCGCCGCAGCCGAACAGGCACAGCAGTTGGCCTTTGACGTGCGGGCGCAAGGCAGTGAGGACTTTTTCCAGCGCATCCGGGGTGTGGGCGTAATCGACCACCACCAACGGCTGCGTGCCACCACCCAAACGCTGCATGCGTCCGGCCGGGCCTTCGAGTTTCGGCAGCACTTTGAGAATTTCGTCGAGCGCGTAATCCAGACCGAGCAAGGCGCCAACCGCCGCCAACACGTTGCTCAGGTTGAAACGGCCAAGCAGCGTGCTGCGCAGATGATGTTCACCCTGCGGCGTCACCAGCGTGGCGCGCACGCCGTGGTCGTCGAACTGCGCTTCGCGGCAATACAGATAGGCGCTGCTGTCGAGCAGGCTATAAGTGATCAGGCGCGATTCACGTTTTTCCGCAGCCAGTTGCCGGCCGAAATCGTCGTCGAGGTTGACCACACGGCACTTCAGATCATTCCAGGCGAACAGCTTGGCCTTGGCCTCGGCGTACGCCTGCATGGTGCCGTGATAATCCAGATGATCGCGGGACAGGTTGGTCATCACCGCGACGTCGAACGCCAGCGCCGTGACCCGGCCCTGATCCAGACCGTGGGACGAGACTTCCATGGCCACGGCTTTGGCACCGGCCTTTTTCAGGTCGCCCAGGGTTGCTTGCACGGCAATCGGATTCGGCGTGGTGTGCAAACCGCTTTCCAGTGCGCCATAGAAGCCGGAACCCAAGGTGCCGACGATGCCGCAATGCTGGCCGAGCAGATCCAGTGCCTGCGCAACCAATTGGGTCACGCTGGTCTTGCCGTTGGTGCCGGTGACGCCAATCAGGTTCAAGTGATGACTTGGCTCACCGTAAAAACGTCCGGCGATGTCCGACAGCTGCGCCGCCAAGCCTTTGACCGGAATCAGCGGCACGTCGGTAATCGGCAGCACGGTGGCGCCTTCAACTTCATAAGCGACCGCAGCCGCACCGCGTTGCAGTGCATCGGCAATGTGTGCACGGCCATCGAATTTGCCGCCGGGCACGGCGAGGAACAGATCGCCCGCGCGTACGTTGCGGCTGTCCAGCGCCAATTCACGGATCAACAGATCGTGGCCGGCGTGGGGGAATATCTTGTTCAGACTTAATGACATCAGCCGCGCCCTCCATTGGCTTTCAGCGGAATGACCGGGGTGGCGTTGGCTTGTTGCGTCGTCGGCAGATTGTCCGGCGTAACGTTCATCAGACGCAGGGTTCCGGACATCACGCGGCTGAACACCGGCGCGGAAACCAGACCACCGAAGTAGCCGGCCTTGGACGGCTCATCGATCACCACCACAATCGCGTAACGCGGATCGCTCATCGGGCCGAAACCGGCGAACAGCGAGCGGTAAGAGTTTTCCGCATAGCCCTTGGTGCCCACCGAAGTCTTGCGCGCAGTACCCGACTTGCCGGCCACGTGATACGCCGGCACTTGCGCACGGAACACGCCGCGTGGCGCTTCGATCACTTGGGTGAGCATGCCTTGCATGGTTTTCGCCACGGCTTCCGGCAGCACTTGGGTGGTCTGCGGCATCTTGTCGGTTTTGATCAGCGTCAGCGGCGCGAGACGACCGTTGTTGGCCAGTGCCGAGAACGCGTGAACCAGCTGAATCGCGGTCACGGAAATACCGTAGCCGTAAGAAAGCGTTGCGGTTTCAGCCTTGCGCCAATCGCGGTAGTTCGGCAGGTTGCCGACACGCTCGCCCGGGAAGCCGAGGCCGGTGTCCTGGCCGAGACCGACTTTTTGCGCGAGGCGGAAAATCGTTTCGCCGCCGATATCGAACGCGACCTTACTCATGCCGACGTTACTGGAATTGATCAGGATGCCGGTCAGATCGAGCACCGGACCTTCAGTCCTGGAAACGTCCTTGATCGTGTACTTGCCGATCTGCAGGGAGCCCGGATACACCTCGACGGTGTCGCTCGGTTTCCAGCGGCCGGTTTCGATTGCAGCGGCCATGGAGATCGCTTTCATCGTCGAACCCGGTTCGAATACGTCGATCATCGCGCGGTTACGCATCATTGCCGGCTGCAGGTTGCGACGGTTGTTCGGGTTGTAGGTTGGCTGGTTGACCATGGCCAGAATCTCGCCGGTCTTGACGTCCATGATCACCAGGCTGCCGGCCTTGGCGCCGTTCTCGATGATCGCGTTGCGCAACTCGCGGTTGGCCAGATATTGCAGACGCAGGTCAATGGACAACGCCAAGGGCTTGCCGGCCTTGGCGTTTTTGGTGACCTGGACATCCTTGATCAGCCGACCGCGCCGATCCTTGATGACCTGTCGTTTGCCCGGCACCCCGGCGAGCCATTCGTCATAGGCCAGTTCGACACCTTCGCGACCGTGGTCATCGATGTCGGTAAACCCGACCATATGTGCGGTGACTTCACCGGCCGGATAGAACCGGCGGAATTCTTCGATGCCATAAACGCCCGGCACTTTCAGGTCGAGCACAGCCTGGCCCTGCTCGGGGGTCAGCCCGCGCACCAGATAAATGAATTCTTTGTTGGCCTGGGCTTCGAGGCGTTCGGTCAGGGCTTTCGGATCCTGACCCAACGCGGCAGCGAGTGCCGGCCACTTCTCTTTCGCCGTTTGCATTTCCTTGGCGTTGGCCCACAGCGTGGTCACCGGGGTACTCACGGCCAAAGGCTCGCCGTTACGGTCAGTGATCAGACCACGGTGAGCCGGAATCGGAATGTGCCGCAGGCTGCGCGCGTCGCCCTGACCTTTGAGGAAGTCACGGTCAACCACTTGCAGGTCGATGATGCGCCAGCAGATCGCCGCGACCATCACGCCGAGCAGCGCTACCATCAGGCGGAAGCGCCATGGGAACAGTGCGCCTTCGAGTTTCATCATGGCGCCACCATCTTCACGTCAGCCGCGCCAGGGATATGCATTTTCAATTGTTCGGTGGCCAGCACTTCGATGCGGCTGTGCGCGGTCCAGGTGCTTTGTTCGAGAATCAAACGCCCCCACTCGGCCTGCGCCTTGTCGCGCACGCTGAGTTCGTTATAAAGGGTGTTGAGCAACTGCCGGTTCCAGTGCGCGCTGTACGACACGGCGATGGCCGAGACGAGCACGCCGATAAACAGCAGCAGCATCAGAAAGCTGCCGCCGGGCAGTGGCTTGGCGAAAAGCTTGCTCACCGCAGCTTCTCCGCGACGCGCATGACGGCGCTACGGGAACGTGGGTTGGCTTTGAGTTCGGCGTCGGAGGCCGTCTGCGCTTTGCCATGGACTTTGATTTTCGGTTCGAACGCCACGTGGCGAACCGGCAGGTTGCGCGGCAGGTTGTCGGCTTCGCCTTTCACCAGCTTGCGCATGAACAGTTTGACGATGCGGTCTTCCAGCGAGTGGAAGCTGATCACGACCAGGCGGCCGCCAATTTCCAGAGCGTCCAGTGCGGCTTCGAGACCGGCTTCCAGATCACCCAGCTCGTTGTTGACGTGAATACGCAAACCCTGAAATGCACGGGTGGCCGGGTTCTTGCCCTTTTCCCACGCCGGGTTGGCGACTTTCAACACTTCAGCCAGGTCGGCAGTGCGCTCGAACGGCTTGATGTCGCGACGCTCGGCGACGGCGCGGGCCATACGGCCGGAGAAACGCTCTTCGCCGTATTCCTTGAACACCCGGGCGATTTCCTCAGCCGGCGCGGTGTTGACGAATTCGGCAGCGCTGATGCCCCGGGACGGGTCCATGCGCATGTCCAGCGGACCGTCGTTGAGGAAACTGAAGCCGCGTTCAGCGTCGTCGAGCTGCGGCGAAGACACGCCGAGGTCGAGCAGAATACCGCTGACCTTGCCGCTCAGACCTTGCTCGGCGACCACCGAACCCAGCTCGGCAAAGCTGCGCTGCACAACGACAAAGCGGCCGTCTTCGGCCGCTAGCGTTTGCCCGGTGGCAATCGCTTGAGGATCTTTGTCGAATCCGATGAGCCGACCGTCGGTGCCGAGCTGGCTGAGGATCAACCGACTGTGTCCGCCGCGCCCGAACGTACCGTCCAGATAGCAGCCATCAGGACGTACGGCGAGAGCCTCGACGGCTTCGTCAAGCAGTACGGTGATGTGGTTAAAGCCGCTATCAATAGTCACAGGATCAAATCACGCAGTTCATCAGGCATCGCGCCCGGTTGTTGAATGGCAGCAAGGTCAGCGGCAGATACCGCGTTCCATGCATCCTCGTCCCACAATTGGAACTTGTTCAGTTGGCCTACCAGCATCGCGCGCTTATCCAGCTTGGCGTACTCGCGCAGACGCGGTGGAACCAGAAAACGGCCACTGCCATCGAGCTCGAGGTCGACGGCGTTGCCGATTAATAAACGCTGCAAGCGACGGTTCTCTTCGCGAAGCGAAGGAAGCGCGCGCAACTTGGTTTCAATAATTTCCCACTCGTCGAGCGGATAAACACACAGACACGGATCAACGGCATCAATGGTGACGATTAATTGGCCGGAACTGCGCGAATCGAGCTCGTCACGGTACCGGCTCGGCATAGCGAGACGGCCCTTTGCGTCGAGACTGATAGCGTTAGCTCCGCGAAACACGTCTGCGTTTCTCCAATTTTTATCGTTTTGAGCTCAAAAAACCCACTTCATGCCACTTTCCGCCACTTGCGCACACTATAGGAATGCGCCCACCACACCGTCAAGGCGCGGATTAAAGGAAAACCCTTACAGAACGGAGATTTAGGAGCATAAAAGGAGGAGTAACGACAATCTGGCGGAGACTTTTGACCCATAACTTGATGCAGCACTGAAAGCTGCGCTCGAAAGTTAAAGTAATTTGTTAAGAGTAAGATTTTTTCGGTATTACAAAAGCGCTTCTGCTGTTGATTGAAGCGAGGTGGGAAATGGCTATTACTGCGTTTGCCGCTGCCGAACTTTCAGAGCAGGCCTGCTGATATTACACAGCCCTGTCGCCATTGATTCAAGCAGGGAAAGAAAAAGGTGGAGAGTCGATCTGTAAGCCGGGTTCTGTCTTGAACAGTCATTCGTCTACGATGGCCATCACTGGACATCTTTAGCAACCTACCCGGTCCCAGCGCGGGCCACGCCTTGGGACCCTATTTGGTCTTGCTCCAAGTGGGGTTTACCTAGCCACGAACTGTTGCCAGACGTGCGGTGCGCTCTTACCGCACCTTTTCACCCTTACCGGCGCCGAAGCGCTTAGGCGGTTATTTTCTGTGGCACTTTCCGTAGGCTCACGCCTCCCAGGCATTACCTGGCACTTCGCCCTATGGAGCCCGGACTTTCCTCCCCCCCCTAATTTTCATAGAGGGCAGCGACTGTCCGATCGACTCTCCGCCGCGAAGGTTAACGGCAGAGCGGCCGAAGAACAAGCGCTAAAAGCCTCAAGACCGCTATGGGCGACGGCTTACACGCCTTTCTGTTTCTCCAGTGCGACCTGATACAGCACGTTTTTGCGTTCACCGGTGATCTGCGCTGCCAACGCGGCGGCACGCTTGAGCGGCATTTCTTCGAGCAGCAGATCGAGGATGCGCATCGCCTCGCTACTGACTGCATCTTCAGACTCCGGCGCGGTCCAGCCAGCCACCAACACCACGCATTCGCCGCGCTGCTGATTGCTGTCGGATTCGACGAACGCGCGCAACTCGGCCAGCGGCAAGCCCTTGAGTGTTTCGAACGTCTTGGTGATTTCACGAGCGAGCAATGCCTGCCGCTCGCCGCCAAACACTGCTTCCATATCCTGCAGACATTCAAGGATACGGTGCGGCGCTTCATAGAAAATCAACGTACGCGGCTCTTCTTTAACAGCCTCCAGTCGCGCCTTGCGCCCGACCGATTTGGCCGGCAGAAAACCTTCGAAGATGAAGCGGTCGGACGGCAGTCCGGCCGCCGACAGCGCCGCGATAAGCGCACAGGCGCCAGGCACCGGAACAACATTGATCCCGGCCGCACGGGCCTGACGCACCAGGTGATAACCCGGATCGGAAATCAGCGGCGTACCGGCATCGGAAATCAGCGCCACGTTATCGCCTGCAAGCAAGCGGGTAATAAAGCGGCTACCTTCATCTCTTTCGTTATGTTCATGACAGGCAGCCAGCGGCGTGCCAATCCCGAAGTGCTGCATCAGCCGCGCCGAGTGGCGGGTGTCTTCGGCAGCGATCAATGCCACTTCACGAAGAATCTTCAGTGCCCGGGCGCTGATGTCGTCCAGGTTGCCGATGGGCGTCGCCACCACATAAAGCGAGCCAGCAGCGGAATTCAGGGAACCTGGAGCAGTCAAAGCGCACACCTCGTGATCGGTAAAAGCGGCCATTGTAGCGCGTCACGAGGCTTGCGATGCGCTCAGGCCGAACCCGGTTTTGCGCACAGTTGTGCGCCGCCGCAACATTTACTCCAGCTAAATCGTCCGATTCACGCCAGTAACATCGCGCCCCGGCCAGTGCTTGGGTACAATTCGACGCTAATTTGATCGAGTATCAGGAACACTTACATGATCGCTTGCCTGCGGCTGTTCACTGCCCTCTGCCTCGCTGCCCTGTTGGCGGCTTGCGCCAGCTCCCCTTCCTCCAGCCTTGGCGAACTTCCACGGACTCCGGATGCCAGCATCGAGCAACTGCTCGAACAGGCTACCCAGGCGAAAACCCCGGAAAAAGCTGCCCTGTTGCGCCTGAGCGCTGCTGATTTGGCTTATCGCCAGGGCAATGCCGGCCAGTCCGCGCAAATCCTGCAACAAGTGCCGATGGAGCAACTGAAGCCAGGCCAGCAGATTTTCGCCAGCACCTTGAATGCTGAACTGGCGATGACCCGCAATCAGCCAAAAGCCGCGCTGACAGCCCTGAGCCATCCAAGCCTGCAACATTTGGGCGAGATGCCTGAAGAGCAGCAAGTGCGCACCGGCACCGTGCATGCCCGCGCCCTTGAAGCCGATGGCCAGACGCTCGCTGCCGCCCGCGAGCGCGTGTTCATCGCGCCGATGCTGCAAGGCGAAGCCGCGACCAAGAACCACGAAGCGATCTGGACCCTGATCGGCTCGCTGCCGACCGACCAACTGCAACCGAACAGCACCGACGATCTCGGTGGCTGGATGGGTCTGGCCATGGCGGTAAAATCCGCCGGCACCCTGGAACAACAGCAAGCCGCGATCGACACCTGGCGCGCGCAGAATCCAAAACACCCGGCCGCCATCAACCTGCCGCTGCCGCTGACCAAGCTCAAGGAACTGGCTAGCCAGCCGCTGAGCAAAATTGCCCTGCTGCTGCCGCAGGACGGTCAATTGGCCGCCGTCGGCAAGGCACTGCGTGAAGGCTTCATGGCTGCGCACTACCAGGCCCAACAAGCCGGGCAGAAGCCGCCAGCCATCGAGTTCTACGACAGTTCCAAGCTAACCTCAATGGACGAGTTCTACCGCAAGGCTCAGGCTGACGGCGTGCAACTGGTTGTCGGCCCACTGGAAAAACCACTGGTCAAACAGCTGAGCACTCGCCCGCAACTGCCGATCACCACCCTCGCGCTGAACTACAGCGAAGGCGATCAAGGCCCGGCGCAACTGTTCCAGTTCGGTCTGGCCGCTGAAGACGAAGCTCGCGAAGTCTCGCGCCGCGCCCGTGCCGATGGCCTGCACCGCGCTGCCATCATGGTACCGAAAGGCGAATGGGGCGACCGCGTACTGCGTGCGTTCAGCCAGGACTGGCAGGCTAACGGTGGCAGCATCGTAGCGACCGAACGTGTTGATCAGCCGGTGCAACTGGCCCAGCAGATCGCCGACATGTTCCAGCTGCGTCAGAGCGAGGCCCGCGCCAAGAGCCTGCAAAATGCCGTCGGCACCAACGTAGCCGCGCAGCCGTCGCGTCGTCAGGACATCGAGTTCATCTTCCTCGCCGCCACACCGCAACAGGCGCAGCAGATCAAACCGACCCTGAACTTCCAGTACGCCGGTGACGTTCCGGTTTACGCGACTTCGCACGTTTACAGCGCCAGTGGCGACGTGAATCAGTACAACGACATGAACGGCATTCGCTTCTGCGAAACCCCATGGCTGCTGGACTCCAGCGACCCACTGCGTCAGCAAGTAGTTGCGCAGTGGCCACAAGCCGCCGGCAGCCTCGGCCGCCTGTACGCGATGGGTGTGGATGCCTATCGTCTGGCACCGCGCCTGGGTCAACTCAAGGCGCTGCCGGACAGCCGCATCGACGGTGAGTCGGGCAGCCTCGGCATGACCCAGACCCAACGCGTTGTGCGTCAATTGCCTTGGGCGCAGTTCGTCAGCGGCCAGGTTCAACGCCTGCCGGACACCCCGCGCTGATGCCTGACAGGTCACGCTCGCAAAGCGGCAAGGATGCCGAGAGCCAAGCGCTCGAGCATCTGCAACAACAAGGTCTGCGCCTGCTGGCGCAGAACTGGTTTTGTAAACGCGGCGAGCTTGATCTGGTCATGCTTGATGGCGATACAGTAGTATTCGTTGAAGTTCGTTACAGAAAAAACACTCAATGGGGTGGCGCGCTCGCTAGCATCGATGGGCGCAAGCAGCAGAAACTGATTTTCGCTGCGCAGTATTTTCTTCAGCGCGAGTCGCGTTGGGCCAATTCCCCTTGCCGCTTCGACGTGGTGGCCATCGACAGCCATCCGGATCAGCTGAACTGGTTGCAGAATGCTTTCGACAGTTGATCGGCGGCGTTGCGACCCGGACAATCCCACCGACAAATTTTGCTCTTTGCTTTGCGGGCTGCACATTCATGTGCCGGACAGCCGCGCTACTTAAGGTCACACAGATGGACATGCAATCCCGAATTCGCCAGCTTTTCCAGGCCAGTATCGACACCAAGCAACAGGCGATGGACGTACTTGCACCGCACATCGAGCAAGCCAGCCAGATCATGGTCAACGCCCTGCTCAACGAAGGCAAAATGCTTTCGTGCGGCAACGGAGGTTCGGCCGGCGACGCCCAGCACTTTTCTTCCGAACTGCTCAACCGCTTCGAGCGCGAGCGCCCGAGCCTGCCAGCCATCGCCCTGACCACCGATACATCGACGATCACCTCGATCGCCAACGATTACAGCTACAACGAAGTGTTCTCCAAACAGATTCGCGCGCTCGGTCAGCCAGGCGATGTCCTGCTGGCGATTTCGACCAGCGGCAACTCGGCGAACATTATTCAAGCGATCCAGGCCGCACATGATCGCGAAATGATTGTCGTAGCTATGACCGGACGCGATGGCGGCGGCATGGCGTCGCTGCTGTTGCCCGAGGACGTCGAGATTCGCGTACCGGCCAATGTCACTGCACGTATTCAAGAAGTCCACTTGCTGGCGATCCATTGCCTTTGCGATCTGATCGACAGCCAACTGTTCGGGAGTGAAGAATGACCCCTAATCGCCTTGGCCTTCTGGCCTTGACCCTGTGCCTCGGCATCAGCGGCTGCACCTCGGTGGTAAACGCCAGCCGTGAAGCACCGATCGACGACGACCGTGGCACGCGCACCTTCGGCAGCAAGATCGACGACTCGTTGATCGAAACCAAAGTCGGTGTGAACGTGGCCAAGGCCGACCCGGCCCTGGACAACGATTCGCACATCGTCGTCACCAGCTTCAACGGCGTGGTACTGCTGGCCGGCCAGACACCTCGTGCAGACCTGAAAGCCAAAGCCGAACAGGCAGCAGCGGCGGTTCAACGGGTAAAAACCGTTCATAACGAACTGCAAGTCATCCCACCGTCCGGTTTCCTGGCGCGCCAGAACGACACCTGGCTGACTTCCAAGATCAAGACCCAGATGCTCACCGACGCCAGCATCCCTGGCTCGCGCATCAAGGTCGTAACCGAGAACGGTATCGTCTACCTGCTGGGCCTGCTGACCAAGCAGGAGGCCACTCAGGCAACCAATCTGGTTCAGGGTGTTTCCGGCGTACAGAAGATCGTGAAGCTGTTCGAATACATCGACTGACAGCCGAACAACGCACATAAAAAAGGCGATCCATCCGGATCGCCTTTTTTATTACTTCACCACTTTCAGGCTTGGCCGGCCGCTAGGGCGCGGCGGCTCGCTGTCCGGTGGCGGCAAGTCGTCATCCGACTCGATCTCTTCCTCGTCATCCATCGGCGACTCGAGATCGAACACCATGCCCTGACCGTTCTCCCGGGCGTAGATCCCCAGGATCGCGCTGATCGGCACGTACAAGCTGTGCGGGACACCCCCGAAGCGACCTTCGAAGGTCACCACATCATTGTCCATGTGCAGATGACGCACAGCACTCGGCGAAATGTTCAGGACAATCTGCCCGTCACTGGCGAAACCCTGCGGCACCTGCACCGCGGGGTACTCGGAGTTGACCAGCATGTGCGGGGTGCAATCGTTATCAACAATCCACTCGTAGAGCGCGCGGACCAGATAAGGTCGACTGGAGTTCATAGCGGCTCCTTAAGCCTTAGCGCATATCGCGTTCGACACCAGACAGACTCGCCTGGAAAGCCTCACGCGCAAACGAGCGCTCCATATAATCAAGCAGCGGCTTGGCTGGCCGCGGCAGTTCAATACCCAGAATCGGCAAACGCCAGAGTATTGGCAATAGGCAGCAATCCACCAGACTTTGTTCCTCACTGAGGAAAAACGGCTTGTCGGCAAACAATGGCGACACGCCCGTCAGGCTTTCACGCAATTCCTTGCGCGCCACGACTCGCGCGGCCTCCTTGGACTTGGGATCCAGAATCAGATCCACCAGACCACACCAGTCGCGCTGAATACGATGAATCAGCAAACGGCTGTTGGCACGCGCCACCGGGTAAACCGGCATCAACGGCGGATGCGGGTAACGCTCATCCAGATATTCCATCACCACGGTCGACTCCCACAACGCCAGGTCACGATCGACCAGCGTAGGGAGACTGCCGTAAGGGTTCACCTCAATCAGTTTAGGCGGCTGGCGACCAGCTTCCACATAAATGATCTCGGCGCTGACACCCTTCTCTGCAAGCACAATGCGCACTCGGTGGGAATAGTGGTCGGCGGGGTCGGAGTAACAGGCCAACCGATTGGTCACGCCCATGGCGATCCTCCTCGCTTGTTGAAATTATCGGAACCGGAAAAACGCGCGCGCCCAGAGGGCGCCTCCCGCAACCGCCGGCTGACCGGAAGTTACGTTATCGGAGGCGCCCTTGGGCGCGCGCGATTAACAGCAATGCTTGAAGCGTATCAGTGCACGTCTTTCCAGTATTCACGCTTGAGCAGGTAGGCGAACACAAAGAAGAACGCCAGGTACAGCAAGACGTAAGTACCGATGCGCTGATGTTGCAGCTTAACCGGGTTAGCCGAGTAAGCCAGGAAGGTTACCAGATTCTTGACCTTCTCATCGAACTGCTCTTCGTTCAGAGCACCGGATTTCGGCACGATGGTCAGCTGATCGCACGCTTCATGTGTCAGAGGCGTACCGGTCAGCGGATCATATTGCTTCTTGCCGTCTTCGACGATCTGTACTTGCTTGCAGCCAACGACCTGACGACCTTGCAGGCCGACCAGCACGTTAGGCATGCCGACGTTTGGGAAGACCTTGTTGTTCACGCCCCACGGACGTGCCGGATCTTCGTAGAACGACTTCAGGTAACCGTAGAGCCAGTCAGTGCCACGCACGCGAGCCACCAGGGTCAGGTCCGGTGGTGCCGCGCCGAACCAGGTCTTGGCGTCAGCCGGCTGCATGCCGATGTTCATGTGATCGCCGATCTTGGCGCCAGTGAACACCAGTTTCTCCAGCATCAGTTCGTGCGGAACACCAAGATCATCGGCAACCCGCTCGTAACGCTGGAACTTGGCGCTGTGGCAACCCATGCAATAGTTGGCAAACGTACGTGCGCCATCCTGCAGGGCTGCTTTGTCGGAAACGTCGATGTCGACTTTTTCCAGCTCCGGACCACCGTGTTCAGCGGCGAAAGACAGCACAGGCAAAGCAGCAAAAATCAGAGCAAAAAATAACTTTTTCATCAGCCAGTCACCCTTTCCGGAACCGGTTTGGTCTTCTCGAGCCTGGTGTAGAACGGCATCAGAATGAAGTAGGCGAAGTACAGGAAGGTGCAGACCTGCGACAACAGGGTTCGCCCCGGGGTCGGCGCAAGCACACCGAGAATGCCCAGAATCACGAACGAAATGCAGAACACCACCAGCCAGATTTTGCTCATCCAGCCTTTATAGCGCATCGACTTGACCGGACTGCGGTCCAGCCATGGCAGCACGAACAGCACCGCAATCGCCGCCCCCATGGCGATAACGCCCATGAGCTTGTCCGGGATCGCACGCAAGATTGCGTAGAACGGTGTGAAGTACCAGACCGGCGCAATATGCTCTGGGGTCTTGAACGGGTTAGCCTGCTCGAAGTTTGGTTTTTCGAGGAAGTAGCCGCCCATTTCCGGGAAGAAGAACACAATGAAGCAGAAGATAAACAGGAACACCACAACACCGACAATGTCTTTCACGGTGTAGTACGGGTGGAAAGCAATGCCGTCCAGCGGGATGCCGTTTTCGTCTTTGTGCTTCTTGATGTCGACGCCGTCAGGGTTGTTCGAACCTACTTCGTGCAACGCCAGAATGTGCAGCACCACCAGACCGAGAATCACGATTGGCAACGCGACAACGTGCAGAGCGAAGAAGCGATTCAGGGTGATTCCAGAGATCAGGTAGTCACCACGAATCCACTGGGTCAGGTCGTTACCGATGACCGGAATAGCACCGAACAGCGAGATGATCACCTGGGCGCCCCAGTACGACATCTGGCCCCATGGCAGCAGGTAACCCATGAAAGCTTCGGCCATCAGCGCCAGGTAAATCAGCATGCCGAACACCCAGACCAGCTCACGCGGTTTCTGATACGAACCGTAGAGCAGGCCACGGAACATGTGCAGATACACCACGATGAAAAACGCCGAGGCGCCGGTCGAGTGCAGCAAACGCAGGATCGAGCCGTACTCGACGTCGCGCATGATGTATTCAACGGAAGCGAAGGCTTCTTCTGCCGACGGCGTATAACTCATCGTCAGCCAGACACCGGTGACGATCTGATTCACCAGAACCAGCAGCGCCAGGGAGCCGAAGAAGTAGAAGAAGTTGAAGTTTTTTGGAGCGTAATATTTGCTGAGATGGTCTTCCCACATTTTGGTCGCAGGAAAGCGCGCATCAACCCAATCCATGAACTTGCTCATCACGCTTTCTCCGTATCGACGCCAATGACAATCAGGTCATCGGTCTCATAGGAATGCGGGGGAACTGGCAGGTTCAAAGGCGCAGGTTGCGACTTGTAGACGCGGCCAGCCAGATCGTAGTGGGAACCGTGGCAAGGGCAGAAATAGCCACCGACCCAGTCTTTGCCCAGATCCGCAGGTGCCACTTCGGGACGGAAAGTTGGTGAGCAACCCAAGTGCGTGCAGATCCCGATCAGCAGCAGAATTTCCGGCTTGATCGAGCGCACTTCCGGGTCGACATAGGTGGGTTGCGTGGAGTTTTTGGAGGTCGGATCGGAGAGCTGGCCCTCGATCTTCTTGAGATTCCCCAGGATTTCCTCGGTACGGCGGACAATGAACACCGGCTGGCCGCGCCACTCAGCAATCATCTGCTGCCCTGGCTCGATCTTGCTGACATTCACTTTCACCGGTGCACCGGCGGCTTTCGCCTTGGCACTGGGAAACCATGACCCCACGAACGGGACCGCAGCCCCCACCGCTCCTGCAGCACCCACCACGGATGTGGCTGCTACCAAGAAGCGACGCCGGCCTGCATTCACGCCGTCATTGCTCATTCAGTCCTCTCCCATCAGCTTTTGTGGCCTGTTAAATCAGGCATCTACTAAATAAATCAATGTTACTTATAAAAATTTTGCCGAGATGGTAATGAAAAGCCCCAATTCTGACAAGGGAATTACCCGGAGCTCCTACCCTCAAGCCTTGCAGTATAGGGGGTCTACGGAAGTGGCAAGTTGTCGCAGCGCAATTCTTTGATAAATCACAGGCATAAAAAAACGCCCGCTTCCGTGAGGAGGCGGGCGTTCTTTTTGAACGCGGAAGCGGAATTAACGCTTCGAGTACTGCGGACGCTTACGCGCTTTACGCAGACCAACTTTCTTACGTTCAACTTCACGGGCGTCGCGAGTAACGAAGCCAGCTTTGCGCAGAGCGCCACGCAGGGTTTCGTCGTAGTCCATCAGAGCGCGAGTGATGCCGTGGCGGATTGCGCCAGCCTGACCACTTACACCACCACCGATCACGGTGACGTAGATGTCGAACTTCTCGACAGTCTCAGTCAGCTCCAGCGGCTGGCGAACTACCATGCGGGCAGTTTCACGGCCGAAGAAGTTTTCCAGCGAACGGTTGTTGATGGAGATGTTACCAGTACCCGGACGCAGGAAAACGCGTGCGGTTGCGGTCTTGCGACGGCCAGTGCCGTAATTTTGAGTCGCCGACATAATGTACTATTCCGTTAAAACTTCAGTTCTTGGGGCTGCTGAGCAGTATGTGGGTGTGCAGCGCCCGCATAGACTTTCAGCTTACGGTACATGTCGCGACCCAGTGGGTTTTTAGGCAGCATGCCTTTAACCGCGGTCTCGATCACGCGCTCAGGGGCTTTGGCGATCAGCTTTTCAAAGTTGATCGACTTGATGCCGCCCGGGAAACCGGAGTGGGAGTAGTACATTTTGTCAGTGGTTTTAGCACCGGTAACACGAATCTGCTCAGCGTTGATTACGACGATGTAGTCGCCGGTATCAACGTGAGGAGTGTACTCAGGCTTGTGCTTGCCACGCAGACGGCTCGCGATTTCGGTGGCCAGACGACCCAGGGTCTGACCAGCAGCGTCGACGACAAACCAGTCGCGCTTTACTGTTTCCGGTTTAGCAGTAAAAGTTTTCATTCTTTATAGCCTCAGGGGCCGCCCTGTAAATTAGACGGCGGATCTTACTGAATAGTGCGTACTTTGACAAGTCAAAGGCAGCCGGATACAGACGCTTTCGGGGGCTCGGGTCGGCGCGTCCGTTCAACGGCAAGATTCTTCGGCGGCGGCGCATCACTTCCACTGCAGAAAGAGGTCGGCAATTATGCAGATTGCGAAAAATATTTCAACCTGCTTTTATGATTGTTTTGCCCAAGGAGCACCTGATGGACTATCGCCAGCTAGGCCGTACCGACCTGAACGTGAGTGCAATCTGCCTCGGCACCATGACCTGGGGCGAGCAAAACACTGAAGCTGAAGCCTTCGCGCAGATCGAACGGGCCAAAGAGGCCGGGATCAATTTCATCGACACCGCCGAGATGTACCCGGTGCCGCCGAAAGCCGAAACCTATGCCACCACCGAGCGCTATATCGGCAATTACTTCAAAAGTCGCGGCGATCGCGCCGACTGGATCCTCGCCAGCAAGATCGCCGGCCCGGGCAACACCATCGACTACATCCGCGACAAAAACCTGCGCCACAACCGCCAGCACATCACCGCAGCGGTGGACGCCAGCCTCGAGCGCCTGCAGACCGATTACATCGATCTGTATCAATTGCACTGGCCAGAGCGCAGCACCAACTTTTTCGGACAGCTGGGCTACAAGCACAAGATCGAAGCCAACCTGACCCCGCTCGAAGACACCCTCGAAGCGCTTGATGAGCAAGTGAAGGCTGGCAAGATCCGCCACATCGGCCTGTCCAACGAAACGCCGTGGGGCACCATGCGTTTTCTGGCACTGGCCGAAGCCCGTGGCTGGCCGCGTGCAGTGTCGATCCAGAACCCGTACAACCTGCTCAACCGCAGCTTTGAAGTCGGTCTGGCAGAAATCGCCATTCGTGAGCAATGCGGTCTGCTGGCCTATTCGCCGCTGGCGTTTGGTTTCCTGTCAGGCAAGTACGAAGGTGGCGCGCGTCCGCCGAAAGGCCGTCTGAGCCTCTACAGCCGCTTCAGCCGCTATTTCAATGCGCAGTCGGAAGCAGCGTGCAGCCGCTATGTGGCGCTGGCCCGTGAACACGGTCTGGATCCTGCGCAAATGGCGTTGGCGTTCGTGACACAGCAACCGTTTGTCACCAGCAACATCATTGGTGCGACCACGCTTGAGCAACTGGACAGCAACATTGCCAGTTTTGATCTGAAGCTGTCGGATGAGGTGCTGGCGGGGATCGAAGCGATTCACAAGGATCATCCGAATCCTGCGCCTTGAGCGATAGATAAGCCGCCTGCGCGAGCAAGCTCGCTCCCACAGAGGATCACCGTACCTGTGGGAACGAGCTTGCTCGCGAAGGGGCCGATCCGATCACCACCAAAGCGGAACGCGGAGCGTCCCCGGCGGCATTCCCACGCAGAGCGTGGGAACGATCATCAAAGCGAGCGCGCAATGATCTCCTTCATGATTTCATTGGTGCCGGCATAAATCCTCTGCACCCGCGCATCCGCCCAGGCCCGGGCTACCGGGTATTCCCACATGAAACCGTAGCCGCCATGCAATTGCACGCACTCGTCGAGCACCTTGCATTGCAGGTCGGTGCCCCAGTATTTGGCCATCGCCGCCGTCGGCACATCCAGCTTGCCCTGCAGGTGCAACTCCAGACATTTGTCGACGAACACTCGGCCGATCTGAATTTCAGTGGCCATCTCTGCCAGCTTGAAGCGCGTGTTCTGGAAGTCGGCAATCGCTTTGCCGAAGGCCTTGCGATCACGGGTGTAATCGAGCGTCCATTTCAGCGCCGCTTCGGCTGATGCCAGGCCACCGATGGCCACGGTCAGGCGCTCCTGGGGCAATTCCTGCATCAGATAAGCGAACCCGGCCCCGGCCTGCCCCAGCAGGTTTTCCTTCGGCACGCGCACATCCTGGAAGAACAATTCCGAGGTGTCCTGCGCCTTCATCCCGACCTTCTCCAGGCGCTTGCCTTTCTCGAAACCCGGCGTATTGGCTTCGACCAGAAACAGACTGGTGCCCTTGGCGCCGGCCTTCGGATCGGTCTTGGCGACGACGATCACCAGATCCGCGAGAAAACCGTTGGTAATGAAAGTTTTCGAGCCATTGATGACGTATTCGTCGCCGTCCAGCACGGCGGTGGTTTTCACGCCTTGCAGGTCGGAACCCGCCCCCGGCTCAGTCATGGCGATAGCCGTGACCATCTCGCCGGAGACCAGTTTTGGCAGGTATTTGTGCTTCAGCGCTTCACTGCCGTAATGCAGGATGTACGGCGCGACAATGTCCGAATGCAACGAGAAGCCGATCCCGGTCAGCCCCAGTCGTCCCACCTCCTCGATCACCACGGCGCTGTAGAGAAAATCCGCCCCCAGCCCGCCGTACTCTTCCGGCAAATGCGAGCAAAGCATCCCCGCCTCCCCGGCCTTGTTCCACAGTTTACGGTCGATATGGCCTTGTTTCTCCCATTGCGCATGGAACGGCACCGCCTCTTTTTCGAGGAAGGTTCGTACGCTGTCGCGAAACAATTCGTGCTCGGAGCTGAACAAGGTTCTGGGGATCATGCGGCACCTTTCTTTGTTGTTGGAGGGAGATGACCTTCAGAGACTAAGCCTCCCCTCCGACACAGGACACTGGACACATCCGACAAAAAATAAGACGATCCAGCCGTCTGGTGACCACTTTCCCTTATAAAAACAAAACAAAAGTTGAATTATGTCCAAGCAAGTCTCCACGCCCTTGCGGCGCGTCAGCATCCTGGCAATCGACCGGGTTTTCGCCTCCACTCTCATGCAAGCCAAGGATTTCTTCCATCTGGCCAGCCTGCGTTATGGCAAACAACTGGGCCACGGCCTGACTCCTGCGTTCGAAACGCGTCTGGTCAGCCCCGACGGCAAACCGGTGAACAGTTTCAGTGACGTGGTGATGCCGGTCGACGGCGGTCTGGAAAACGCCGATGTCATCATCCTCCCGGCGTTCTGGGACGATTTCGACACGCTGTGCGCCCGTTATCCGCAAGTCCTGCCCTGGCTGCGCGAACAACACGCGCGTGGAGCGGTGTTGTGCGGCGAAGCCACCGGGGTGTTCTGGCTGGCCGAGGCCGGCCTGCTCAACGGCAAGGAAGCGACCACTTACTGGCGTTTTTTCAATGCGTTTGCCGAGCGCTTTCCAAAGGTCTATCTCAATCAGGACAAGCACCTGACCGATGCCGACAACCTGTATTGTGCCGGCGGCACCACGTCAGCCTGCGATCTTTACATCTACTTGATCGAGCGTTTCTGCGGAGCCAACGTCGCACAAGCCGTGGCCCGCGACATTCTCTATGAAGTGCAGCGCAGCTATGCGCCGGGACGTATCGGTTTTGGCGGGCAGAAACTGCATCAGGACGTAATCATCCTGCAGATTCAGCATTGGCTCGAAGAGCATTTCGCCGACAAGTTTCGCTTCGAAGATGTGGCCCGCGAGCATGGCATGAGCATTCGCAATTTCATGCGGCGCTTCCAGACCGCCACCGGGGACAAGCCGCTGCATTACCTGCAACGCCTGCGTATCGAGACGGCAAAGGGTTTGCTATCCGGCAGCCGCAAGAGCATCAAGACCATCAGTTATGAGGTCGGGTACGACGACGCGAGCTTCTTTGCGCGGCTGTTCCGTCAGCACACGGAGCTGTCGCCGAACCAGTATCGGCAGCAGTTTCAGCAGGCTGCTTAGCTTTTGAACGACTCAAAGACTCCTGTGGGAGCGAGCTTGCTCGCGAAGGCGTAGTGTCAGGCAGTGCTTGTATTGCTGACACACCGCTTTCGCGAGCAAGCTCGCTCCCACAGAGTTCGGGGTGAATTTCAGATACAAAAAAGGGCCTGCAATTGCAGGCCCTTTTTCTTTGCCGAAAGCTGTTTAAGGCTTGTGCGCCCGCGACAGGAATTCGTGCGACTGCATCTCCAGCAGTCGGCTCAGCGTGCGCTGGAACTCGAAGTTCAGACGGCCGCCGGTGTAGAGATCCTTCAGCTCGACTTCAGCAGAAATGATCAGCTTCACGTTACGGTCGTAAAACTCGTCGACCATGTTGATGAAACGACGGGCGATGTCGTCGGTGGTGACGCTCATCTGCTCGACACCGCTGAGCAGCACGGCGTGGAAAATCTTGCCCAGTTCGATGTAGTCGTTCTGGCTACGTGGGCCGTCGCACAGTTCGCGGAAGTCGAACCAGGCCACGTCGTCACAGGTGCGCAGCGCACGGATCTCGCGGTTTTCGATCATCAACACGTCGTTCTCGACCGCTGCGGTGCACTCTGGCGTCAGAGCCTTGAAGCTCTTGCGCAGGCTTTCGTGAGCGGCTTCGTCGAGCGGATAGTGGAACAGCTCCGCTTGTTCGAGGTGACGCAGACGGTAGTCGACACCGCTGTCGACGTTGACGATCTCGGTGTTCTGCTTGATCAGGGCGATGGCTGGCAAGAAACGCGCGCGTTGCAGGCCGTCCTTGTACAAGCCATCCGGAACGATGTTCGAGGTCGCGACCAGGGTCACGCCATTTTTGAACAACTCTTCCATCAGCGTGCCGAGGATCATCGCGTCGGTGATGTCGGAGACGAAGAATTCATCGAAGCAGATCACCCGCGACTCGGTCGCGAAGCGCTTGGCGATGATGGTCAGCGGGTTTTTCTCGCCGCCGAGGGTTTTCATTTCTTCGTGCACACGCTTCATGAAGCGGTGGAAGTGGGTGCGGGTCTTTTCCTTGAACGGCAGCGCTTCGAAGAAGGTGTCGACCAGGTAAGTTTTGCCGCGACCCACGCCGCCCCAGAAATACAGGCCTTTGACCGGCGTCTGATCCTTTTTGCCGAACAGTTTGCTCAGCAGACCCGGCTTGTTCTGATCGGCAGCGATCAGATCCTCGTACAGACGCTGCAAGTGACGCACAGCAGTTTCCTGCGCGGCGTCATGGAAGAAGTCCGGGCGTTTCAGATCAGCTTGGTATCGTTCTAGGGGCGTCATAATTCGTTAGCAAGGCAACAAAAACGGGCCGTCACTGTAGCGACGGCCCGTGGGAATGGCAATCGGCCCTTGGTCGGACCGTGCCGCCGATTAGTCCTGAACCGGGGTCAGCGCGATGCGCAGAGCCTCGATGGCCGCGTCACGCGCAGCAGCGTCGGCGAATGCCGGGCTGTCGCCAACGCACTCGCCTTCCAGCCACACGCTGAAGCTCAGGTCTTCGCTGCGCACGTCCAGCGGCTGGCCGGATTGCAGTTGCTTGGTCACCTGGCCTGCGGTTTTGCCGTCGGCGAAGTTGCGCGACAGCAGCAGTTGCTCGCCATCGGCCGCCAGCAAACGGAAACGGAAGCTGCCGTCGTCTTCGCGGAAACTGACGAAACGTGCGGCTTTTGCGGCTTTCTTCTTGGTCGTCGCGGCAACCTGAACCTGATTGACGAAAGAACGCAGGCCGACGGCTTCGCGCAATTCGTTGAGGAACGGCGTTGCCACGGCACGGGCTTTCTTGGCGCCGATCTGCAGGATGTCTTCCAGATCCGCCGGGCGCTCGATCAACTGGTGATACTTGTCGCGCGCGTCGCCGAGATCGTTGTCGAGCAACTGGAACAGACGGTTCTTCGCCTCGCCCCAACCCAGACCGCCGAGCAATTCGCTGCGGAATTCGTCAGCCTGCGCTGGCGTGGCGAAGGCCTGGAACAGGGTGAACAGGTGCGAGTTGTCAGGATCCTTGGCTTCGCCTGGCGCTTTGGAGTCAGTGACGATCCGCGAGATCGCGTCCTTCATCTCTTTGGCGCTGGAGAACAACGGAATGGTGTTGTCGTAGCTCTTCGACATCTTGCGACCGTCGAGGCCCGGCAACGTCGCTACGCTTTCTTCGATCAGCGCTTCAGGCATGGTGAAGAATTCTTTGCCCTGACCGAACAGGTGGTTGAAGCGCTGGCCGATGTCGCGGGCCATTTCCACGTGCTGGATCTGGTCGCGACCGACCGGCACCTTGTGCGCGTTGAACATCAGGATGTCCGCCGCCATCAGCACCGGGTAGCTGTAGAGCCCCATGGTGATGCCGGCGTCCGGGTCTTCACCGGTTTCGATGTTCTTGTCCACCGACGCCTTGTAAGCGTGCGCACGGTTGAGCAGGCCCTTGGCGGCCACGCAGGTCAGCAGCCAGGTCAGCTCAGGGATTTCCGGGATGTCGGACTGGCGGTAGAAGGTCACGCGGTCGACATCGAGGCCACCGGCCAGCCAGGTCGCGGCGATTTCCAGACGCGAGCGCTGGATGCGAAGCGGGTCATCGCATTTGATCAGGGCGTGGTAGTCGGCCAGGAAGTAGAACGAATCGGCATTGCTGTCGCGGCTGGCAAGGATCGCCGGGCGGATGGCGCCGGCGTAGTTGCCCAGATGCGGCGTGCCGGTGGTGGTGATGCCGGTGAGGATACGGGTACGGTTCGTCATGGGTAATCGCTTGTCAGACTGCAATCAATTCGAGAGACGCGGCAGGATCAGATCCTTGAGATCGGTCAGCTTGCCATGAAAAAAGTGTCCGCATTCTGCCACTTTCAGCAGCTCATGGGGGCGCTGGAGTTTTTCCGACCAGTCGTAAACCAGTTGCGGATCGATGACTTCGTCGGTTTCCGGCTGAATCACCGTGAGTTCACCCTGCTGCGGCAGTTGATCCTGCTCGCCAAGACGCATCACCGCTGGCGCGACCATGAACAGGTGCTTGAGCTGCACGCCTTGCGCTTCGAGACGGCCGCCGAGACTTGCTGCAACAAATCCGCCGAAGGAGAACCCGAACAGGGTCAGCGGCAGATCCGGGTGTTTCTCGCGCAGCCATTTGGCGGCTGCCTGAGCGTCGTCGACTTCGCCGGTTCCCATGTCGTGGGAACCTTCGCTGGCGCCGACGCCGCGATAATTGAAGCGCAGGGTAATCAGGCCGGCGTCGCGCGCGGTGCGCTGCAGGGTCGAGACGACCTTGTTGAGCATGGTGCCGCCCTGCACCGGGTTCGGATGACAGATCAGCGCGATGCCGCGTGGCTGCTCGTTATCCAGGTACAGAGACTCAAGTTGACCCACCGGGCCGTCAATCACTACAGGGGTTTCACGCATCAGCAAGGAAGGAACTCCGTGACCTCGAATCGGGTCGACTCGTCTAGCAAATTGTCTGTGCCAATCTATTGCGAGTGAATCGCGGTATACAGCGCAGGTTCGAGCCGTTAACGTAAAGCAAAGCCGTTTATAGAGGAAGGACTCGTGGAACACTCGCTCTTAGTTTGGTTGTTACCGACTCTTGCCCTGGTTGTGGGTGTCGCCATTGGATTCCTGATCGCGCGCGTTGCGCCGAACGCCGCGCCGAGCCGTACGCAGCGTCAACTGGATGATATCCAGGAGCGTTTCGACAGTTATCAAAACGAGGTGGTCACCCACTTCAACAGCACCGCGATGCTGGTCAAGAAACTGACCCAGAGCTATCAGGAAGTGCAGGATCATCTCGCCGAGGGCGCCAATCGTCTGGCCCTGGACGAGCAGACCCGCCAGCGCCTGATTGCTGCCCTGCACGCCGACGCGGCAGTGACGCCACGCGAACGCCTGACGCCACCGCGCGATCAGGAGCCGCCACGCGACTACGCACCGAAGACGCCGAACTCACCGGGCATGCTCGATGAGCATTACGGTCTGAAGAAGTAATCTGTCTTCGCTGCAAACAAAAAGCCCCCGGACAGTGATGTGTCCGGGGGCTTTTTTGTGTCCGATGATTTGTGGGTGATTCTTATGGCCCCTTCGCGAGCAAGCTCGCTCCCACACGGTTATGTGTGGAACACAAATTTTGTGTACACCCTCACAATACCTGTGGGAGCGAGCTTGCTCGCGAAGAGGCCGGCACAGGCCAGACAAAAAAATGCCCGATCACAGGACCGGGCATTTCTTCATTCAAGCATTCGCTTACGGATACTGCTGAACCGTGCCCGGCTGCTGTTGCTGCTGACCACCATACTGCTGGCCCGGAATCGCCTTCAGGTTCACTTCGACCCGACGGTTCTGCGCCCGGCCATTGACGTCACCGTTGCTGGCAATCGGGTTATCCGGACCGGCGCCACGGGACGACAGGTTGGCACCGCTGACACCTTGCGAGGTCAGGTAGGTCGCCACGCTCTGCGCACGACGCTGGGACAGGTCCATGTTGTGCTGGCGGCTACCGGTGCTATCGGTGTAACCGACGATTTCGATCTGGTTCTGGTTGAACTCTTTCAACGAGTTGGCCAGGTTGTTCAGCGGTTGGTAGAAGCTGGACGCGATGTTCGCCGAGTCGGTCGCGAAGGTGATATTGCCTGGCATGATCAGTTTGATCTGGTCGCCCTGACGCTGCACTTCAACCCCGGTGTTGGCCATGCTGGCGCGCAGTTTGGCTTCCTGCTTGTCAGCGTAGTAACCGTAACCGGCCGCCGAAGCACCCACCACAGCGGCGCCGATCAAGGCACCTTTACCGCGGTTGTTGTGGTCGATCGCAGCACCGGCCAGCGCACCGGCCAGCGCACCGAGGCCGCCGTACTTGGCGGTTTTGCTCATGCCTTGCGAGCCACCGTCGGCCTGGCCCTGATTGTCATACGGGTTGGGCGAGGCGCAGCCGGACAGCAAGGCCACGGCAGTAGCGACAATAATCAAACGACGCGTGGTGAACATGGAGAGCTCCTACGTTTTGCATTCTGTGGTGCAGCAGCCACTGAGTAATGGACCTGTGCGGGCGTTGGATCATGACAATGCACAAAAATTCCGCGGAGCACTCGTGACAAAATATTCAGGCGCGCACAAACGGGTTCTCGCGCATTTCATCACCCAGACGCGTATCCGGCCCGTGACCGGTCACCACGGTCGCATCCTCGTCCAGCGTATATAGCCGCTGCTTGATCGAACGCACGATGGTCGCCTGATCGCCGCCCCACAAATCCGTGCGCCCTACGCCGCGACGAAACAACGTGTCGCCAGCAATCAACAGCTTAGCCTCGGAAAACCAAAAGCTCATTGATCCGGGGGTATGTCCGGGCGTATGCAGAGCGACGCCGCAGCCGCAGGCCAGCTCTTCATCATCGCTCAGCCAGCGATCCGGGGACGGCACCGGCACATAGGGCACACCGAACATCTGGCATTGCATCTCAAGGTTGTCCCACAGGAATTGATCTTCCTTGTGCAGATGCAGGGTCGCGCCGGTTTTTTCCTTCATTTGCCCGGAAGCGAGAAAGTGATCCAGATGCGCGTGGGTGTGAATGATGCTGACGACTTTCAGGCCCAGCGCATCAAGGCGCGCCATGATCAGATCAGGGTTGCCGCCGGGGTCGACGACGATGGCTTTCTTGGTCAGTGGGTCGCCAATGATGGTGCAGTTGCACTGCAAAGGGCCGACGGGGAAGGTTTCGCGGATCAAGGCGGAAGCTGAAACAGTCATGTCGAAATCCTGAATCGGTAAACGGACAAGCGTGGCAAGCGCAGATAGTTTGACTCAGGATTCTACGTCACCCGCCGACACATGGGTTCGTGGGTCACGGGGATGACGCCACCAATCGGAAAATACTGGCCAAGTGATGTCACTCGTAACGTTTCTGATGCAAAATCGCGCACTTGTAGCGGTCGCATTCGGGAAGGGCCGCATAGCACTCAGGAAAATCGCATGCCGAGTCCAACCGGAATTACTTTCAGCCTTTCGTCCAAATTGACAGGCGTCAATGCGCTCGACAGCTTGCTTTCAGGAACCTATTGGGCCGGCGTCAATTGGCCATTCGATGGCCCGACTCAACTGACCTACAGCTTTATCGAACCAGGCACTTCGTACTTCGCCACCAACTACAGTGCCGATAACGAATACAACGCCATCTACAAGCTGTCCGACAGTCAGAAAAGCGGCATCATCAATGCGCTGGCCACCTGGAGCGCCGTCGCCAACATCACCTTCACCCAGACTACCGACGATATCTCCAACGTTGGCGACCTGCGGTTCGGTGGTTATGGCTTGATGGGCAACGAGGCAGCTGCCTGGGCGTACACACCCTCCAATGTCCCGCGCGGCGGTGACGTGTGGATCGGTGATCCGACTACCGAGTACGCCACCAAGGGTACTTATGACTACATGACCTTCATCCACGAAATAGGTCATGCACTAGGCCTCAAGCATCCATTTTCCGGCACCTTGGGGAACCCGACGATCCTCAACCCAGCACTGGACGACGTCCAGTTCACGGTCATGAGCTACAACAACAGCTACTCCTATCAACCCATGACGCCGATGGTGCTGGACATCCTCGCCATACAGGCGTTGTACGGCGCCAACATGAGTTGGCAGACTGGCGACAACGTCTACAAGTGGAAAGCTTACGAACCGGTCTTCGAAACCATCTGGGACGCTGGCGGCAACGACACGATCGATGCCAGCTCTCAGGCCGCGAAGGTCGATATCAACCTCAATGAAGGCACCTACAGCACCATCGGGTTGCCCAATCTCACCGGTGGCTCTGTCTTCAACAGCGGCCTGGGCATCGCCTATGGCGCCAAGATCGAAAATGCCATTGGTTCGAATTTCAACGACATCCTGCGCGGCAACGACCTGGACAACGTTCTCGACGGTGGCACAGGTGTCGACACGATGTACGGCGGCGCCGGCAACGACACCTACTACGTCGACAACCGGGATGACCGGATCTACGAAACAGGTACCTCGGCCAGTGAGGTCGATTCGGTTTTTTCCACGACCAGCTACAGCCTCTACATCAACACCAACGTCGAAAACCTCACACTGCTGACCAATGCCAGCATCAATGGCTATGGCAACGACGGAAACAACGTCATCACTGGTAATGCCGGCAATAACCTGCTCGACGGTTATGGTGGCGCCGACACGCTGATTGGCGGGACCGGTAACGACATCTATGTGGTCGACAACGCCGGCGACATCATTCTCGAGACCAGCACCCTGGCCAGCGAGATCGACACTGTGCGCGCCTCGGTAAGCTGGGGCCTGGGCAACAATCTGGAAAACCTCGAACTCCTCGGCAGTGGCAACGTCAACGCCACGGGTAACAGCCTTGACAACGTTCTGACCGGCAACGCCAGTGATAACGTACTCGATGGCCTGGCGGGCCTGGACACCCTGATCGGCGGTGCCGGTAACGATGCCTATGTCATCGACCAGGCCGGCGAACTGGACCTGGCCAAAGAGAATGCGAACGAAGGCAATGACACGCTGATCCTCAATTACAGCGTGCAGACCAACACCCTCATCAATTTGAACAGCAGCGCGCTGGGCAACTTTGAAAACGTCACCGTGAACGGTAACGGGGCGTTCGACATCCAGGGCAACGCCCGGGACAACGTGCTGACCGGCAATGCATTCGCCAACACCCTGACGGGCGGCGCGGGCAATGACACCTACGTGATCAACGGCCTGGAAGATACGCTGGTTGAACTGGCCAACGAGGGCCGCGACCAGGTACGCAGTTATGTCACCTATACGCTGGGTGCCAATCTGGAAGACGGACAACTGCTGGGCGATGCCGCCATCAATCTCAGCGGCAACGAACTCAATAACGTGCTGACAGGCAACACCGGCGACAACATCCTCGACGGGGGCGTGGGTGCCGACACCCTGATCGGTGGCGATGGCAACGACATCTACATGGTCGACAATTCCGCCGACGTCGTCGTCGAAGGCTGGACCAACGATTATGACCAGGTCTACTCATCGGCCAACTTCACGCTCGACGTTAACCTCGAAGCCCTTTTCCTCATGGGTTCGAGTGACCTCAGAGGCACAGGCAACTACAGCGATAACCGCATTACCGGCAACATCGGCAACAACATACTTGATGGTGGTTACGGCGCGGACACGTTGATCGGTGGCCTGGGCAACGACACCTATATCGTCGACGATGCCAGCGATCTGGTCGTGGAGCTGGCCAACGAGGGCTACGATGTCGTCCGGTCTTCGGTGAGTTACGCACTGAGCGCGAACATTGAGGATGCTTCGCTGCTCGGCAATGCCGCAATCAACCTCGAAGGCAACGACCTCAACAACGTCCTGACAGGCAACGGCGGCGACAACACCCTCAATGGTGGCCTCGGCGCCGACACCATGATCGGTGGTGCCGGCGTCGATACCTACTACGTCGATAACGTCGGTGACGTGATCATCGAAACCGATGCTTCGCCTACCGCCTACGACCGGGTCTTCTCCTCCATCGACTACACCCTCGGCGGCAACGTCGAGAACCTGCTGTTCGTCGGCACGGCCAACCTGCGCGGCATCGGCAGCGACGTCGCCAACCGCATGACCGGCAACGCCGGCGACAACTACCTGGACGGTGGTCTCGGTGCCGACACCCTGATAGGCGGGCTGGGCAACGACACTTATGTGGTCGATAACGCTGGCGACACCATCAGTGAAACCAGCACTTTGAGCAGCGAGATCGACACCGTCTGGGCCTCGCTCAACTGGACCCTGAGCGCCAACCTGGAAAACCTGTTCCTGGCCGGCACCGCCAACCTCAACGGCACCGGTAACGAGCTGAACAACAGCCTGACCGGCAACAGCGGCAACAACATCCTCGACGGCGGCGCCGGCAATGACACCCTGAACGGCGGGCTGGGTGCCGATACGCTGATCGGCGGTGCCGGCTACGACACTTACATCGTCGACAACGCCGGTGACACCATCAGCGAAAACGGCGCTCTGGCCTATGAGATCGACACTGTCTGGTCGTCGATCAACTGGACCCTGGGCACGAACCTGGAATACCTGTTCCTGGCCGGCAACGACAATCTCAACGGCACCGGCAACAGCCTGAACAACCTGATCACGGGCAACAGCGGCAACAACATCCTTGACGGTGGCGCCGGTGCAGACAGCCTGGTCGGCGGAGCAGGCAACGACACCTACATCGTCGACAATCTGGGCGACAGCATCAGCGAAACCAGCACCCTGGCCAGCGAGATCGACACTGTGCGCGCCTCGGTGGACTGGACACTGAGCGCCAACCTGGAAAACCTTATCCTCACCGGCAACGCCATCAATGGCACCGGCAACGAACTCAACAACAGCCTCACCGGCAACGATGGCGACAACACCCTCAATGGCGGCCTCGGCGCCGACATCATGATCGGTGGTGCCGGCGTCGATACCTACTACGTCGATAACGTCGGTGACGTGATCATCGAAACCGATGCTTCGCCTACCGCCTACGACCGGGTCTTCTCCTCCATCGACTACACCCTCGGCGGCAACGTCGAGAACCTGCTGTTTGTCGGCACGGCCAACCTGCGCGGCATCGGCAGCGACGTCGCCAACCGCATGACCGGCAACGCCGGCGACAACTACCTGGACGGCGGTCTCGGTGCCGACACCCTGATAGGTGGCTTGGGCAACGACACTTACGTCGTCGACAACGTCGGCGACACCATCAGCGAAACCAGCACCTTGGCCAACGAGATCGATACCGTGCGTTCGTCGATCAACTGGACACTGGGTGCCAATCTGGAAAACCTGGTCCTGACCGGCAACGACAATCTCAACGGCACCGGTAACAGCCTGAACAACCTGATCACGGGCAACAGCGGCAACAACATCCTTGACGGTGGCGCCGGTGCCGACAGCCTGATAGGTGGCTTGGGCAACGACACTTACGTCGTCGACAACGTCGGCGACACCATCAGCGAAACCAGCACCCTGGCCAGCGAGATCGACACTGTGCGCGCCTCGGTGGACTGGACACTGAGCGCCAACCTGGAAAACCTTATCCTCACCGGCAACGCCATCAACGGCACCGGCAACGAACTCAACAACAGCCTCACCGGCAACGATGGCGACAACACCCTCAATGGCGGCCTCGGCGCCGACATCATGATCGGTGGTGCCGGCGTCGATACCTACTACGTCGATAACGTCGGTGACGTGATCATCGAAACCGATGCTTCGCCTACCGCCTACGACCGGGTCTTCTCCTCCATCGACTACACCCTCGGCGGCAACGTCGAGAACCTGCTGTTTGTCGGCACGGCCAACCTGCGCGGCATCGGCAGCGACGTCGCCAACCGCATGACCGGCAACGCCGGCGACAACTACCTGGACGGTGGTCTCGGTGCCGACACCCTGATAGGCGGGCTGGGCAACGACACTTATGTGGTCGATAACGCTGGCGACATCATCAGTGAAACCAGCACTTTGAGCAGCGAGATCGACACCGTCTGGGCCTCGCTCAACTGGACCCTGAGCGCCAACCTGGAAAACCTGTTCCTGGCCGGCACCGCCAACCTCAACGGCACCGGTAACGAGCTGAACAACAGCCTGACCGGCAACAGCGGCAACAACATCCTCGACGGCGGCGCCGGCAATGACACCCTGAACGGCGGGCTGGGTGCCGATACGCTGATCGGCGGTGCCGGCTACGACACTTACATCGTCGACAACGCCGGTGACACCATCAGCGAAAACGGCGCTCTGGCCTATGAGATCGACACTGTCTGGTCGTCGATCAACTGGACCCTGGGCACGAACCTGGAATACCTGTTCCTGGCCGGCAACGACAATCTCAACGGCACCGGCAACAGCCTGAACAACCTGATCACGGGCAACAGCGGCAACAACATCCTTGACGGTGGCGCCGGTGCAGACAGCCTGGTCGGCGGAGCAGGCAACGACACCTACATCGTCGACAATCTGGGCGACAGCATCAGCGAAACCAGCACCCTGGCCAGCGAGATCGACACTGTGCGCGCCTCGGTGGACTGGACACTGAGCGCCAACCTGGAAAACCTTATCCTCACCGGCAACGCCATCAATGGCACCGGCAACGAACTCAACAACAGCCTCACCGGCAACGATGGCGACAACACCCTCAATGGCGGCCTCGGCGCCGACATCATGATCGGTGGTGCCGGCGTCGATACCTACTACGTCGATAACGTCGGTGACGTGATCATCGAAACCGATGCTTCGCCTACCGCCTACGACCGGGTCTTCTCCTCCATCGACTACACCCTCGGCGGCAACGTCGAGAACCTGCTGTTTGTCGGCACGGCCAACCTGCGCGGCATCGGCAGCGACGTCGCCAACCGCATGACCGGCAACGCCGGCGACAACTACCTGGACGGCGGCCTCGGTGCCGACACCCTGATAGGTGGCTTGGGCAACGACACTTACGTCGTCGACAACGTCGGCGACACCATCAGCGAAACCAGCACCCTGGCCAACGAGATCGATACCGTGCGTTCGTCGATCAACTGGACACTGGGTGCCAATCTGGAAAACCTGGTCCTGACCGGCAACGACAATCTCAACGGCACCGGTAACAGCCTGAACAACCTGATCACGGGCAACAGCGGCAACAACATCCTCGACGGTGGCGCCGGTGACGACACCCTCGATGGCGGTATTGGCGCCGACACCATGATCGGTGGCGATGGTGTCGATACCTACTACGTCGACAACATCGGCGATGTGATCATCGAAACCGACGCCTCGCCTACCGCTTATGACCGGGTCTTCTCCTCCATCGACTACACCCTCGGTGCCAACGTCGAGAATCTGCTGTTCGTCGGCACGGCCAACCTGCGCGGCATCGGCAGTAATGTGGCCAACCGCATGACCGGTAACGCTGGCGACAACTACCTCGACGGCGGCCTCGGTGCCGACACCCTGATAGGTGGCTTGGGCAACGACACTTACGTCGTCGACAACGTCGGCGACACCATCAGCGAAACCAGCACCCTGGCCAACGAGATCGATACCGTGCGTTCGTCGATCAACTGGACACTGGGTGCCAATCTGGAAAACCTGGTCCTGACCGGGACCGCCAGCATTAACGGCACCGGCAACAGCCTGAACAACATACTCACGGGCAACAGCGGCAATAACACCCTCGAAGGCGGTGCCGGTGATGACATCCTCGACGGGGGACAGGGCCATGACCTGATGATGGGGGGATCTGGTTCCGACACTTATTATGTCGATGATGCCTTTGACTTCATTATTGATATGGGTGCCATGCCCAACGACGTCGATCAGGTGATTGCGTCCATCGACTACACCCTGGACAGCTCCATTGAAAATCTCACCCTTGCCGGTAGCGAAAACCTCAATGGTACGGGCAGCGAAAAAAACAACGTGCTGACTGGCAACGCCGGCAACAACACGCTCGATGGCGGTGCCGGTGCCGATACCTTGATCGGTGGTGCCGGTAATGACATATACATTGTGGATAACATCAACGATGTCGCGATCGAGCAGATCGGCGAAGGGCATGATCTGGTCAGAACCAGTATCAGCTACACCCTCGGCGCCAATGTCGAAGACTTGACGATGTTTGGCGACACATGGGGTGCACTCACCGGCAATGCGCTGGACAACACCATCACAGGCAACTCCGCCACCAACTACATCGATGGCGGGCTAGGCGCAGACACCATGATTGGTGGAGCCGGGCATGACGTCTACAACGTGGATAACATCAACGACGTTATCGTTGAACTCGCGGATGAGGGGATTGATACCGTCAACACCAGCATCGACTACACACTGGCGGACAACGTCGAAGATGGTCAGATGATTGGCAGTGCCAACCTGAATCTGACAGGTAATGCCCTGGAAAACGTCTTGCACGGCAACGATGGCAACAACATCCTGTCGGGCGGTCTCGGCGCTGATCGCATGATTGGCGAGGGCGGCGACGATATCTTTATTGTGGATAACGTCAATGACCTCATCTTCGAGTTCCAGAATGGCGGTCACGACCTGATCCGCACTTCGGTCGACTACAACCTTTCGGATTACGTCGAGGACGGCACCCTGCTCGGCAGCGCAGACCTGACAATGTGGGGCAACAACCTCGATAACATTCTGACGGGGAACGCCGGCAACAACGTACTCGGCGGCAATGGCGGAACCGACAAACTGTTCGGTGGGGAAGGAAACGACACACTGTACGGTGGGTGGGGACATAGCACGTTGACGGGCGGTACCGGGGCTGACACCTTTGCCATCACTAACATGATCAATCTCGGAAAGGAATTCGGAACAAGCTCCTCGCAGAACGTCATTGCCGATTTCAACGCTCTGGAAGGGGACAAAATCGATTTCTCCAAATTCGACATTGACCCGATGACCCTCGGCTACCAACACTTGACGTTCATTGGCTCCAATGAATTCACCGGGCTGGGGCAACTGCGTTTTGCAGATAACGTCCTGTCGGGCAACCTGAGCGCAGACGCTGGGGGGCACTTCGAAGTGCAAGTGGTGGGCGTCAACTCGCTCAGTGCGAACGACGTCATCGTCTGATCCCTTAGCTGCCTGAAACATTCGAAGCTGAAAAATGAAAACACCCCGCCATCGCGGGGTGTTTTTTTTGTCCACGTTTTTTATTTCCTAGGCCAACAGGCCCAGCTCTTTGGCCCGCGCCACTGCCTGCGTCCGCCGCTCAACCCCCAGCTTGCTGTTGATATGACTGGCGTGGGTTTTCACGGTGTGCAGCGAAATGAACAATTGCTCGCTGATTTCCTGGTTCGAACAACCCTGGGCAATCAACCGCAGTACGGCCAGTTCGCGACTGCTGAGCTGTTCGGTGACAGCCGACTCGAGCATCTGCCGCGGTGCAACTGCCGGCAAATGCTCGAGCAATTGCTGGCCAGCCAAGCCGTGAGAAGTCAGCAATTGCCCGCGCAACCAGTCCGGGTGCTCCTTGAGCAAGGCATCGAATGGCTGCAGTACACCGCCGACCGCCACCTCCAAAGCCTGGCTCAATGCCTTGCGGGCTTCCGGTTCGCGCCCGCCCGCCAGCAGCAATGCCACTTTCTGTGTCAGCGCCATCACACTGAGCAACTGGCGGCCGGTTCGCTGACCGTTTTCATGCAACACGTTCAACCGCCCTTCGGCGAGCATGGGTTGCCCTTGAATCATGTCCAGCAACGCCTGTTGCAGTTCAACATGCAAAGGCAACTGCGGATGAAACTCTGGCGGTGCGGCAGCACGTTCGCCCGTATAAGTCTGCCCCAGCCGCGCAAGCCACGCCTCGGCCAGATCAGTGCGGCCCTGCGCCAGCCACAACTCACATTTGACCAGCGTGATCATTGCCAGATAGTAGATCGGCGGCACATCCCAGATGTGCATCAGACGTTCGGCTTCGGCGAGTTCGGCAAAGGCCTTGGCAAACTCGCCACTGCTGCCGTCCAGGCGGGCGATCACACAGTGACCGATCAATACGCTGATATCGCGACAGGCCCGTGCCTCGCCGATCCCGGCCAGCAACCGCGCCCGTGCCGCCTGAGGCTGCAAGCGCATCGCCAGCAGAAAACCCTCGTACAACGTCAGCCGTGCGCGCACCGCGTACAGGCGTTGTGGCGACAAACCGCGCAAGCGCTCCAGCCCCTGATGGACCTCATCGAGTGCGCGCAGAATTTCGCCCCGAGACTGCAACACCCGCGCACGATCGTAGTGCGCCAACGCTTCGAACAACGGATTGCCGACACGTTGTGCCAGCTCCAGCGATTCGCGGTTAAGGCCCCGGGCGCGCCACAGATCGCCATCGGCAATGGCCAGATTGGACAAGGTCGATAAACACATCAGCCGTTGGCCATAGCGTTTAGCCGGCAGACTTTCCAAAGCTTCGCTGCAATACCTGAGTGTCAACTCCCGATGGCCACGGCCACGGGCAATGATTCCACTCAGTGCCAGCCATTGCGCGAGCATCGACTTCTGCGCGGTGGCTGAAGGTGCCGGCAGGAAGCGGCTCAGATGGCTGGACAACTCTTCCGCGGCATCGAGCTGACAGGCCAGCCCCAGCGCCCAGCTGTACAACACGATCAAGCGCGGGGTACTGATCAACAGGCTATCGGGCAAGTCCATTTTCCAGCGCAGCAGCATACCGACGTTCTGTTCGGCCAGCAGTTGCTCCTCGGAGAGGTTCTGCACCAGATTCGCTGCGACATCGTGGTGACCGGCGCGCAGCGCCTGTTCTACCGCCTCATCCAGCAGACCCTGCGCGTTGAACCAGCGACAGGCGCGCAGGTGCAGCGTGGCCGTCGGCACCATCGCCTGCGCAATCGGCCGGCTGCGCAACAGATCCGAGAACAAATGATGATAGCGATACCAGTGACCGTGCTCGTCCAGTGGCACCAGAAAGACCTGATGGGCTAACAGGAAACGCAGGATCTCGGCACTGTCATGGGCTTCGCGCACGGCGTCGCAGAGTTCGCTGCAAAAACGCTCTTGCGGTGCCGTGTCGTAGAGAAAAGCCTGCACTTCGGCAGGCAGGCAATCGATGACCTCTTCAAGCAGATAATCACGGATCAGCCCTTCCCCGCCGTTCAACGCTTGCGGCAATGCCGAATCGCTGCCGGCTTCGGATACCGCCAGCAGCCAGAAACGCAAACCGGCGACCCAGCCTTCGCTGCGCTGGATGAGGTTTTCCAGGGCTTCACCGCGTAGTGAGCTGCTGTGGCGATCGAGCAAGGTCAAGGCTTCGTCGTGGGTCAGGCGCAGATCCTGTTCATGCAACTCCAGCAACTGCCGGGACAGACGCAAACGCGCCAGATGCCAGTCCGGGCGCTGGCGACTGGTGACCATCACCAGCAAGCCATCGGGCAGATGATTGAGGAAAAACTGCAGGCAACGGTCAAGCACCGGGCCTTGGGCGAGATGGTAATCATCGAGCACCAGCAGCAGCGGCGCGGCGGGGTCGAGGTGCAGAGTGAGTTCATCGAGCAAGCCGTCGAGCCATTCTTCGAAGGCAAAGGGCTGATGGCGTTGGCGCATTTTCAGCAGGCCGAGTGCGCGACTGCCCAGTTGCGGAAAATAGTCCTGCAAGCCTTCGAGCAAACGTTCGAGAAAGCGCCCGGGGTCACTGTCGCGCGGACTCAGGCCCAGCCAGAGGCTTTGCCAGTGCGCCGGCAGACTCTGACAGAACTCCACCGCCAGCGAGCTCTTGCCGAACCCGGCGGGAGCGCTGACCAGCAACAGCCGCCCACCGAGCCCGGCCTGCAGGCGCTCGCAAAGGCGTGGTCGCAAGACATAGCCGTCGGGCAATGGCGGGCGAAAAAAACGCCCGTCCAGTGCCGCGACGGCAACGCTTGCGGGACCCGGAAGTGGGGACAGATCAGTCATGGCCGGCTCTTGTTCGAATTGCTGTTGGCGGCGTTGCAGATGTCCGCAGACTAGCCTTAAACGAACCGGTTATGAAGGTTGCTGCTACAAATGGCTACAAAAAGACTACACCCTCCTGTGGCTCCCCCCCTGTAGGAGCTGCCGAAGGCTGCGATCTTTTGATCTGGCTTTTGCCGTTGAAAAGTCAAAGTCAAAAGATCGCAGCCTTCGGCAGCTCCTACAAAAGCAAAAAAACGCCCCGAACCAGTCGGGGCGTTTTCACGAGGATGCGGCCTCGGGTTACAGCGGGTTAGCGGACGCCATCCTGACGCAGTGCGGCCGGGGTGAAATCGCTGGTGGTAGCGGTGAAACCGAAGTCATACGCCTGTTTCTCTTCGTTCTTCATGCCCAGTGCCAGATAACGGCCGGACTGCAGGTCGTAGAGGGTTTCCAGCGCGTACCACGGCACTTGCTTGTCGTAGTAGTTCTCGGCATGCGCTTCAGCGACGCGCCACAGTTGACCACGACCGTCGTAGTGGTCGATCACGGCTGCTTGCCAAGTGTCTTCGTCGATGTAGAAGTCACGTTTGGCGTAGATGTGACGCTGACCTTCCTTCAGGGTGGCAACCACATGCCAGACGCGGCGCAGCTCGTAACGCGCCAGATCCTGGTTGATGTGGCCGGCCTTGATGATGTCGGCGTACTTCAGTTTCGGATCGTCGAGTTTGTAGCTGTCGGAGGCGATGTACATCTCTTTCTTGCCTTCGAGCTTCCAGTCGTAGCGATCGGGTGCACCGTTGAACATGTCGAGGTTGTCGGAGGTACGCAGACCATCCGCCGCGGTACCCGGACCGTCATAGGACACTTGTGGCGCACGACGTACACGACGCTGGCCGGCGTTGTAGACCCACGCTGAACGTGGCTCTTTCACCTGGTCGAGGGTTTCGTGCACCAGCAGCACACCACCGGCCAGACGCGCCGGCGCGGTCACTTTCTGCTTGAAGTAGAACAGGATGTTGCCCGGATTCGCCGGATCGTAGTCCTTCATTTTGTCGCGGAACACGAACTGATCCTGGAAGTACACCAGGCTGTACGAGCCGTTGGGTTGCGGCGTGGCCTGGGTCACCAGACGGGTCACGCTGCCGCCGCGATAGCGGGTGATGTGGTTCCAGATGACTTCCACACCGGTTTTCGGAATCGGGAAAGGCACCGCGGTATCGAAGTTTTCCAGACCGTTGCCGCCGGACACCAGGTTGGTGGTGGTGGCGTTTTTCTTGATGGCGGCGAATACGTCATCCGGCACGGTCGCACCGCGATGGGACGGATAGACCGGCATCTTGAAGGTTTCAGGGTAGCGCTTGAACATCGCGTACTGACCTGGCGCCAGCTTGTCCTTGTACTTGTCGACGTCTTTCGCGGTGATGGTGAACAGCGGTTGCTCACTGGCGTAGGGGTTGGACAGGAACCCCTTGCTGTCGACCGAGCCGGCGTTCTTCGGCAGCGGCTTCCACGCCGGGATCGAACCGTCGGCGTTACCGGCCATTTCGGCGCCCATCGGCGTCAGGCTCTTGCCCAGTTTGTCGGCTTCGGCAGCAGGCACGGCGGCCATGACGCCGGTCGCCAGCAGCGACAGGCCCAGAACACCGGCGTGGAACAGACTCTTTGTTATTTTCATAAATTCGTTCGTCCTGAAATGCAGTGCTTAGAAGTTCACGCCGAAGCTGAGCGCAACGAAGTCGCGATCATCCACGGTGGTGTACTTGCCGTCGAAGAAGTTGGTGTAAGCCAGGCTCGCGGTGTAGGTGTTCTGGTATTCGGCATCGACGCCGAGGCTGACCGCTTTGCGACCTTCCTCGAAGTTGCCGCCAGGGCCTGGCGAGTAGCCGCTGACGTCGTGGGACCAGGCCACGTTCGGCTTGAGGTTCACACCGGCGAAGACGTCGTTGTATTCCCAGATGGCGCGACCACGGTAGCCCCACGACATCGAAGTGGTGAAGCCGTCGTTGTCGCAATTGCGGCTGCGGTTGTTCTGCGGCGACCCTGGCCCTGCACCGTTGATGGTGCTGGCGTTGAGGATGTTGGCGCAGGTGTTGGTTGTGCCGGTGGCTGGCAACTCGCCCGGGCCATACACCGGATCGCGGCCATAACGCTTCTCGGAACGGCTTTCCAGGCCACCGACGTAGGTCGCGCCGACTTCACCGACGAGGGTCAGACGGCTGGCGCCCATGACCTGGTCGAAGAAGTGCGTGAACGTTGTCTGGATCTGGGTAATTTCCTTGCGCTCGTAGCCATGCAGATCCTGGCCCGGCACGCCTGTGAGCAGCGAAGCGTTGGTCAGCGCACCGCCCAGAGGACGTACGCCAGCGAACAGAATGTCGGTGGAGTTCAGTTGCACCGGCGCGTTCGGACGGTAGCTGATCTCACCGCTCCACGCCGTACCGGTAGGCAGGGTGGTGGAGAAGCTCAGACCGTAAAGGCGAATGTCTTCAGGGTATTCAATGAAGTAGTTCGAGTTGCCCGCTACCAGCAGTGGCGCGAGCGCGGCAAACGGCCCCGGCAGCGAGGCGGCAGTGTTGTAGGTAGACTGCGGCGCACCTGTCGCACTGAAGATCGGCGCACGGCTGTGGTAATTCATGAAGTAGGCGCCGAACTCGGTATCGAGTGGCTCGAACATGTATTTGAGGGACGCGCCCCACTGACCGCTGTCGCGGGCATCGCGATCCGGGCCACGGCGTACCAGCACGCCTTCCTGGTTGACATCGACGCCTGCGCCCGCCAGAGGCCCCAAGGCAATCGCCGGAATCTGCGAACGCTTGTTCAGCACGCGCAGATTGCTGTCGCAGCCATCCGCAACGATGTCCGGCTGAGAGAAGAACGTGCCGCAATTGTCGACGACGGTCTGGTCCCATTCCAGCTGGTAGAACGCTTCAGCCGAAAGGTTTTCGGTCAGGCTCTGCGACACATAGAACATGTTGACCGGAATCAGGCCTTCCTTGATTTCGGCACCCGGACGGCGGAACGCGGAGACGTCGATCGGGTTGATCGAGTTGATGCCGCCGCCGATGAAGGTACTTTCACCCCAGCTCACCACCTGCTTGCCCAAGCGCACGGAGCCAGGCTGATCGGCGATCGCGTAGTTGTGATAGACGAAGGCGTCGAGGATCTGCCCGCCGGAGGACTTGGCGCCCTCTTTGCGGTTGCTGTCGCTGATGTCTTTGAACTGGCGGCTCTCGTCCTTCAGTTCGAAGTCGTACCAGTATTTGCCACGGACGAACACACCGGTGTCGCCGTATTTCAGTTCAAGGTCATGGATACCCTTGAAGATCTTCGAAAAGGTTTCACCGCTCTTGAAGTTGGCGTGACCATCGTCGGACGTCTGCGACAGACCGTGGCCGCCGTTGTTGACGCCGATGAGGTTCTTGTTCGGGCTCTGAGTAGACCAACTGGCACCGATCGACAAGGACGAGTCGAACTGGCCTTCGATTTCACCGACGTTGAAACTGACGCCGAATGCGGGCCCGGCGAGCGAAGAGGCAAGACTGACTGCCAGAGGCAGTTTCGCCCGGCGCCAGAACTGGTTTACTGAGGTCATCGACGCTACTCCATGTGCATTATTGTTATGGCAGTGAGTACTTTTAAAAACGTCCGAAGGACCGGGTGCCAGAGACAACCCGAAATCACTCCAAAGATGCATCGCCCCGTTTTGTGCGTGTGCCCCGTTCTTAAAAATCCTTGAGCGGACTATAGCCAGCAGGTGGTACCGCTTGATCCCTCTAAAGTGTGATTTGCAGCTGCCGACCACTCTGGAACAGTCCTTTCGCCAGTCCGACAGATGTCGGCACGGCAAGGATGGCCTAATTTTTCGATTTCACAAGCCAAGCGCTTGCTTGGTGGGTCTGGCGCGCCGTTTTCGGCGCGCCAGCAGACACTTAAAGTGTCGAGAGGAAGGTGCTGTTGTTGGCCTGCCATTCGGTGATGTCAAGGCGGATGCGCTTCTTGTCGAGCTTGCCGACGCTGGTCTTGGGAATTTCGGTAACAAGGGCGATCTGACTCGGAATCGCCCACTTGCTCAGGTGGCCCAATTCCACGAACGGCTTGAGGTGTTCCTTGAGCTCGCGCGCCCCGATCACGTGCCCTTCGCGGATCACCAGCAAGGCAAACGGACGCTCGCCCCACTGCGGATCGGCGATGCCCACCACTGCTACTTCGCGTACCGCGACGTGACGGCTGATCAGGTCTTCGAGGTCCAGCGAAGAGATCCACTCGCCGCCGGTCTTGATCACGTCCTTGATGCGGTCACGGATGTCGATCACGCCCATGCTGTCGAGCGTGGCGACGTCGCCGGTGTGCAGCCAGCCGCCAGCCCAGAGCTCGGCGCCCTTCTGCGGTTCGTTGAAATAGCCTTCGGTGAGCCATGGCGCGCGCAGTACCAGCTCGCCCTGAGTCTCGCCGTCGGCCGGGAGGAAATTACCCTCGGCGTCGACAATCGCCGCTTCCACCAGCGGCCCCGGCACACCGGCCTTGATTCGATAAGTGGTGCGTTCATCTTCGGTGCCGGCCATCAGCTCGTCATTGAGGTGAGCACAGGACACCAGCGGGCCGGTTTCCGACATGCCGTAGGCGGCGGTGAGCTGAATGCCACGGGCCTTCGCGGTTTCGTACAAGGTGCGGTTGAGTGCGCTGCCGCCAATGACAATTTTCCAGCCGCCAAAATCGGTGCCCTGCGCACCTTTGGCGTTAAGCAGCATTTGCAAAATGGTCGGCACGCAGTGGGAGAACGTGACCTTCTCTTTGCGCCACAACTCCACCAGAAACTCCGGATCGTAGCGGCCCGGGTAAACCTGTTTGAGCCCGAGCATGGTCGCCACATATGGCAGGCCCCAGGCATGCACGTGGAACATCGGCGTGATCGGCATGTACACATCGTTGGTGCCGAGCAGGCGCACGCTGTCGATCGAACCCATGATCGTCGACACGCCCATGGTGTGCAGCACCAGTTGCCGATGGGTGAAATACACGCCTTTCGGATTGCCGGTGGTGCCGGTGGTGTAGAACGTGGTGGCGACAGAGTTTTCGTCGAAGTCCTGGAAGTCGTACTGCGGACTCGCGGCGGCCAGCAGTTGCTCGTATTCGCCGACCAGATTCGGCAAATCGGCGGTTTTCTCCGGCAGATCAGTCAGCAGCAGGGTTTTCTCGACCGTGGTCAGGTGCGGTGCGATCGCTTGATACAGCCCGACGAACTCGCTGTTGACCAGCACAAAGCGGTCCTCGGCGTGGTTCATGGTGTAGAGGATCTGCTCCGGCGACAGGCGCACGTTGATGGTGTGGATCACCGCGCCAATCATCGGTATCGCGAACATGCACTCCAGATAACGGTGACTGTCCCAGTCCATCACCGCCACGGTGTCACCGGCCTTCACACCGGCCGCCGTCAGCACGTTGGCCAACCGCGCCACGCGCTCGATCAGCGTCGGATAGCTGTAGCGCAGCTGGTCACGGTAGATGATCTCGCGGGTTTTCTCGTAACGGGCGCCGGACATCAGCAGCCGTTTGATCAGCAATGGATACTGGTAGGCCCCATCGGCCGGGGGAATGACGCGAGTCTGCAACATAAGAATCCCTTTTCTGACTGCACGGTATTGGCGTAGAGAGCGGTACTCTAAAACCCTTATACGCCAGCCAAATCAGCCAAAGGAATGATTTGCAAAGCCGTACAAATGCTAGCTTTGCGCCAGCATTTGCCGGTTTTCGTCTCAGATCAGGCCATTTGTCCTACAGCCTCCTCGGAAGGCGTCCGTGGGAATACGACCGCTGCAAGGAAGGTCAAGGCGCCGAAACCCGCGAGAATCAAGTACAGCCCTACAAAACCATGGCGCGGTTCGACATAGGAAATCAGCGGAATCGCCGTCGCACTGGCACCGAACGAAAGACAGTAACGCAGGGCGAATACCCGTGATTGCCATTGCGGTGCGACGAAGTTCGCGACCATCGCATCGTTCACGGTTACCTGCCCGAACACTACAAACATGAACGCTGCACCGAGGGCGATCACCGCCCAACCGTCGGCATAGGCCAGCGCAAACAGCAGCGGTGCCTGGCACAGGGTCAGAACAATGAACGGCCACTTCAGACTGAGTCGATGCAGCACTCGGCCAATGCTCAACTGCGCCACCGCCCCAAAGGCATAGGCCAGACTGACCACTACGCCAAGGGTTTGCGGCGAGGCGAACAGCTCATGCAAACGCTCCTGGAACAATTTCGGATAAGTCATGGTGGTAGCGTTGAACACCACGCCGCCAGTGGCGGTGGCCAGCGCCAGCACGCCGAACACCATGAGCATCGAAATGCGCTGGCCGGCGGCACCTTTGAGCGGCGTGTGCGGGCGCTTCGGAATCGGTTCCTCACGCACCTGCAAGGCGAAACCGATGCCCAGCATAATCGCCACCGCGCCGGGCATCAGAAACGCCGAACGCCAGCCGAACTGCGCCACCAGCAACCCGGTGATCAGCGCCGAAAACGCCACGCCCAGATTGCCCCACATGCCGTTGATACCGATTTCACGGCCACGGTTTTGCGCATAAGCCACCAGCATCGCCGTGCCGACCGGGTGGTAAATCGCCGCAAAAATGCCGATCAGGGTCAGGCCGATCACCAGCATCGTCGGACTGTTGCTCAGTCCGGTGAACATCGCCGAGGCGCCGATGCCGAAGAAAAACACCAGCATCATCTGCCGCCGACTCCAGTGATCACCCAGCCAACCGGCGGGTAGCGAACAAGCGCCGAAAGCAATAAAGCCACCCAGCGACAGGCCGATCAGCGCGGCGTAATCAAGACCGAAGGCCTGAGTCATGCCGAGCACGGCGGCGGGGAAAATCAGCATGAACATGTGATCGATCACATGCGCGGCGTTAATGTAGCGAATAACGTTTCTGGATTGGTTCATGGCGGCACGCTTTACGTTGTTGTGTGCCGTTTATGCTAGGTTGACCGTAAAGCGCATTCCTGCCAAGCAAGTCATCGAATCAGACATGTTGATCAGCCACTTTGAACACGGCCCGGTGAGTGCCTATCCACGGGATTATCTGGATGGCGCGCACCAGCCGTTGCATCTGCATCGTGAGGCGCAGTTGCTGTATGCCGTCAGCGGGATCATGCGTGTGGTCACGCAATCGGGTGCATGGGTGATTCCGCCGAGCCGCGCGGTGTGGATTCCGCCCGAGGTAGCGCACGAGATTTTCATGAGCGGCGATGTGCAGATGCGCTCGTTGTTCATCGCGCCGGAACTGTCACCCGCCGGCCTGCAGCAGTGCTGCGTTTTGGCCGTGACACCCCTGCTGCGCGAGCTGATCCTGCGGGCCGTGCAAGGGCCGCCGCACGCCGACAATCCATTGATCCAGCAACTGATGCTCGAAGAGCTGGCGAGTCTCGAAAACCTGCCGCTGCACATTCCGATGCCCACCGATCGACGTCTGCAAAACATTTGCCTGGCGCTGCTGCACACCCCGGATCACCCGAACACGCTGGAAGACTGGGCGCAGCAGGTTGGCGCCAGCTCACGCACCTTGGCGCGGCTGTTCCAGCAACAATTGCAGATGAGTTTCAACGCCTGGCGCCAGCAATTGCGCCTGATGGAGGCCCTGCCCCGGCTGCTCGCCGGGGACAGCGTGCAGCGCGTGGCGCAGGATTTGGGTTACGGCAGTGCGCGGGCGTTCAGCGCGATGTTTCGCCGTTTGCTCGGAGAGAATCCCCGGGACTACCTCAACACACTGAGCAAGCTCAGCGAACTCCTGTAGGAGCTGCCGAAGGCTGCGATCTTTTGATCTTGATCCTGAAAAAAGATCAAAAGATCGCAGCCTTCGGCAGCTCCTACCTAGCAGGATCAATGCATCTCGGTAAACGCGATTTTCACGCCGAGAGCAATCAACACCGCGCCCATGGTGCGATCAAACCAATGCCCCATACGGGCGAAACCGGCGCGTACACGTTGCTGACTGAACAGCATCGCCACCAGGCAGAACCAGATGGCGGTCGCAACGGCGAGGTAAACCCCGTAACCGGCCTGCACCGCCAGCGGCGTATGCGGGTTGATCACCACGGTGAACAGCGACAGGAAGAACAGCGTGGCTTTCGGATTCAGGCCATTGGTCACAAAGCCCGAGGTAAACGCGCCGCGAGCGGTGCGTACGCCGGCCTCTTTGTGCAGATCATCGGTCACGGTTTTCGCCGGTTGCGCGCGCAGTGCCTTGAAGCCGATGTACAGCAAGTAAGCGGCAGCTGCCCACTTCAACGCGTTGAACAACACGATCGACTGCGACACGATCAGGCCGATCCCCAGCAACGAATAACCGACATGCAGGAAAATCGCCGTGCCGACGCCCAGTGCGGTCCAGGTGCCGGCGCGGCGACCGTGGGTCACGCTCTCGCGCACCACCACGGCAAAGTCCGGCCCGGGGCTAGCCACGGCCAACAGATGGATCAGTGCAACGGTCAAGAACTCGGTCCAGTACATGGGGGCTCCTTTCGGCCAAGCGTATCAATTTGTTTCATCTGGTAGGCTCGGCAGATTACGCCCAACGCTCACAGCACAAAAGGTACAGTTGATGACGAACACGCGCCGCGCGGTATTCCTTGATCACCCTTCGCTGGATCTCGGCGACCTTGACCTCAGTCCGCTACACGAGTGTTTCAGCGATCTGCAACTGTTCGCCCAGACCTTGCCCGAGCAAGTTGCCGAGCGCCTGCAAGGGGCGACGGTGGCGATCACCAACAAGATCCTGATCGACGCGGCTGCCATGGCTGCCAACCCCGATCTGAAACTGATCCTGATTACCGCCACCGGCACCAACAACGTCGACCTCGCCGCCGCTCGCGCTCAGGGCATCACCGTGTGCAACTGCCAGGGTTACGGCACGCCGTCGGTGGCGCAGCACACGATCATGCTGCTGCTCAACCTCGCCACCCGCCTGGCCGATTATCAGAAAGCCGTGGGCCAAGGTCGCTGGCAGCAGGCCAAACAGTTCTGCCTGCTCGACTATCCGATCGTTGAGCTGGAAGGCAAAACCCTCGGCCTGCTCGGCCACGGTGAACTCGGTGGCGCTGTTGCGCGACTGGCCGAGGCGTTCGGCATGCGTGTGCTGCTCGGGCAGATTCCCGGGCGCCCTGCCCGCCCGGATCGCCTGCCGCTGGATGAACTGCTGCCACAGATCGACGCCCTCACCCTGCACTGCCCGCTCAATGAGCACACTCGCCACTTCATCGGTGCCCGCGAACTGGCGGCGATGAAACCCGGTGCATTCGTGGTCAACACGGCTCGTGGCGGGCTGATCGATGAGCAGGCGCTGGCTGATGCCTTGCGCAACGGCCACCTCGGCGGCGCAGCTACCGATGTGCTGAGCGTCGAACCGCCGACTCAGGGCAATCCGTTGCTCGCGGCGGACATTCCCCGCCTGATCGTCACCCCGCACAACGCCTGGGGCAGCCGCGAGGCACGGCAGCGCATCGTCGGCCAATTGCGCGAAAACGCTCAGGCGTTCTTCAGCGGTAAGGCGCTGCGGGTCGTCAGTTGATAAACTGCGGCACTTTTTTTTGAGGAGCAGTTATGGATCCGCGCAGTGAAGTACTGCTTCGTCAGCCCGAGTTGTTTCAAGGTTCGTTGTTGCTGGCCGGTTTGCCTGCCGACGATTTGCTTGGGCGCCTGCCCAACGCGTTCGGCTGGTGCTGGCATGCTGGCGATCAAGCCGCACTGGATGCCCGTTTCGAAGGCCGCAGCCATTTCGGCGTGAACGTGCCAGAGCGTGAATTCGACAGCGCTGTGGTGTTCCTGCCCAAGTCCAAGGACCTGACCGATTACATTCTCAACGCAGTGGCTTCGCGTCTGGCTGGACGTGAAGTATTTCTAGTCGGGGAAAAACGCAGCGGCATCGAAGGCGCGTCCAAGCAGCTCAACCCGTTCGGCAAGCCACGCAAGCTCGACAGCGCACGCCATTGCCAGCTCTGGCAAGTCACGGTGGCCAATGCCCCGGAAGCCAAGTCGCTGGAAAGCCTGGCGCAGACTTATGAACTGCCATTGGCTGAAGGCCCGCTGAAAGTCATCAGCCTGCCGGGCGTGTTCAGCCACGGTCGCCTCGATCGCGGCAGCGCCCTGCTGCTGGAGCATCTGGACAAACTGCCAAGCGGCCATCTGCTCGACTTCGGTTGCGGCGCTGGTGTGTTGGGTGCTGCGGTGAAACGTCGCTATCCGCATAACCAGGTCACATTGCTCGATGTCGATGCCTTCGCCGCCGCCAGCAGCCGCCTCACCCTGGCTGCCAACGGCCTGGAAGCCGACGTGCTGACCGGTGACGGTATCGATGCAGCGCCGATGGGTTTGAATGCAATTTTGAGCAATCCTCCCTTCCATGTCGGCGTACACACCGATTATTTCGCCACCGAGAACTTGCTGCGAAAAGCGGCCAAACATCTGAAAAACGGCGGCGAACTACGCTTGGTGGCGAACAGTTTCCTGAAGTATCAGCCGCTGATCGAAGAACATTTGGGTGTGTGCGCAATCAAGGCTGAAGGCAATGGTTTCCGGATTTACCGGGCCAAACGCGGCTGAAAATTTGTTCTTGCCCAAACGGATTTGCCTAGGCAGAATCCGCTCCGTCCTAGGGGAGTAGTCTCCCACGAGCGCCATGCTCGTCCGGCATACGTCAACATACTTGATCCTCAGATCATGGCGTATGCGACCCAAGCGTCCGCAGCAGACGGATCGCAGGGTTTGACAAGACCTATGACACGCACACCTTACCCGGGGCGGGAAGGCTGTACGTGTCATAGCCGTGTCGACCCGCCCCTTAGGAAAATCCTGATGCTGGACTCGTTACTCGTTCCCACCGCAATCGTTGCCTTGGCCGAAATCGGCGACAAGACGCAACTGCTCGCGCTGATTCTCGCCGCTCGCTTCCGCAAACCCTGGCCGATCATTGCCGGTATTGTCGCTGCGACCCTGGCCAACCACGCAGCAGCGGGTGCGGTAGGCGCCTGGTTCGGCAGTTTCTTCTCGAATGCGACACTGCACTGGATCCTCGCCGCGAGCTTTACGGCCACGGCGCTATGGACGCTGGTTCCGGACAAAATGGACGACGATGAAACCAGCACCGCACGCAAGTTCGGGCCGTTCCTGACCACGCTGATTGCGTTCTTTCTGGCTGAAATGGGTGACAAGACTCAGGTCGCGACGGTGATGCTCGCCGCGCAATACCCTGATTTGTGGCTGGTGATTATCGGTACAACGGCGGGCATGTTGATTGCCAACGTGCCGGTGGTTCTGGCGGGTAACTTTGCGGCGGACAAATTGCCGCTGACCCTGATCCGTCGCCTCGCGGCTTCGGCATTCATGATTCTGGCGATCGTTGCGGTGTACAAAGCGATGCAGAGCAGTGGCTGGGTTTAAACCTGAGAGAAGGACGTTCCCACGCTCTGCGTGGGATTGCAGCCGGGGGACGCTCTGCGTCCCTTTTGGAACGCGGAGCGTCCCTTGAGGCATTCCCACGCAGAGCGTGGGAACGATCACCGACTCAGGACTTCGGGGCCTGTTCGTACAGCGGCATGACCTTCGGAATCGCCGCCTGCAACGAGGCAATCCGACTGGCCGAGGCCGGGTGAGTGCTCATGAACTCTGGCGGCGAACCTTCCGAGGCCTTGCTCATCTTGTTCCACAAGGTGATCGCGGCATTCGGGTTGTAGCCGGCGCGTGCGGCCAGTTCCAGACCGATCAGATCCGCTTCGTTTTCGTTGGCGCGGCTGTTCGGCAAGGTCATGCCGTAGTTGGCCACGGTGTCGGCCAGCGCCAGGCTGTCCTGCCCCAGACCGAGCAACGCACCCGCGCCCTGCTTGGCCATTTCAATCCCGTACGCCTTGGACATCGCTTCACGACCGTGCTCGCGCAGGGCGTGGGCGATTTCATGGCCCATGACCGCAGCGATTTCATCGTCGGTAAGCTTCAGGCTGTCGATCAGCCCGGTGTAGAAAATGATCTTGCCCCCCGGCCCGCAGTTGGCGTTGAGTTCATCACTCTTGATCAGATTGACTTCCCACTGCCATTGCGCCGAATCCGGACGGAAGTTCGGCGCCTGGGCGATCAAGCGGTTGGCAATCGCCTGAACCCGCTTGGCCTCGGGACTGGTCTTGTCCAGCACACCTTTGCTCGAGGCCTCGCCGACGGTCTTCTGATACGACTGGGCATACATCTGGTCGACCTCTTGCGAGGACAGCATGCTGAACATGTATTGCTTGCGCTCCACACCCACGGCGCCGCCGCTGGTGGTGTTGACCGACTGACAACCGGCCAGCAACAGCGCTGCGCTCAGTGCACTTACAACCAATGTCTTGTTCATTCAAAAGCTCCCTGAAAACCTGTCGCGTATCCTAGGCGGGTAATTGTATCGACGCCAGATACAACGGACGTGCTGCAGCGACTTTCAGACGTTTCCCACCTGACCTGTCGTAAAAAATTCACAGCGACCGCCAAGCCCTGCGCAACTGCGTCGCACACTGATCCATTTGCGACATGCGCATTCAATTCCGCCCCGCCTCACTCATGGCCCCATGCCGCCTGCCGATACATCACCGCAGACGTCCTCTTGCGTGCGGAGCTCCCATGAAGTTCAAGTCGATCCAGTTTTCCGTTGCCGCCCTGGCCGGCGCCATCGTGCTCAGCGTGGTGGCCGCGCTGGTGTTGTATGCGCTGTTCTCCGGTGCGCGCACGCAAGAAATGGTGCAACAGCGCACTCAGGCGCAGTTCGAGCAAGTCATCGAACAGCGCCTGACTTCGCTGGCGCAAACCCAGGTCAGCCAGATCCAGCGCGAACTCGAAGCGCCGCTGCTGATTGCCGGCGGACTTGTCCGAGTCAACACCCTGCTCGGCACGCCGGGCGCCGATGGCCAACCGCGCCTGAGCGTCAGCCGCGAACAACTGATCAGCCTGATCAAAGAGAACGTCGAAAAGAACCCGAAGATTCTCGGCACCTACATCGGCTGGGAAAAGAATGCCCTCGACCACAATGACGCGGCCTACATCGGCACTAGCGTCGTGGGCATCGACGCGACCAACGGGCGCTTCCTGCCGTGGTGGTTCCGCAATGACGACGGCACCCTCGGCCTCGACAAACTGGTCGACGTCGACGACCAGAAAACCCTGTCCACCGGCGTGCGCGCCAGCGAGTACTACTTGTGCTCGAAAGAAACGAAGAAAGCCTGCGTGATCGATCCGGCGCCTTATAAAGTCGGCGACAAAATCGTCATGCTCGCTTCGTTCATTGAACCGATCATGCTCAACGGCGCCTTCCAGGGCATCGTCGGCGCCGACCTGTCGGTGAACTTCATTCAGGAAATGCTCCTCGGCGCCAACCAGAAGCTGTACAGCGGTGCCGGGCAAATGGCGCTGATCGGCGGCAACGGCCGGATCGTCGCGTACACACAAGATCCGAGCAAATTCGGCGAAAAAGTCAGCGACATCCTCGACGCCGAGCAGACTGCCAACCTGGCCAATCTCAAACGCGGCGAAGTGACTTACTCGGTCAACAAGGACAAAAACCGCATCGAGTTGTACCTGCCGTTCGGCATCGGCCAGACCGATGCTCGCTGGACATTGATGTTGCAATTGCCGCTCAACGCGGTGATGGCCGACCTGCAAAAACTGCAGGGCGATCTAGAGGCCCAGCGCAAATCCGACACTTTCGGCATGGCCATGGTCGGTCTGATCATCGCCGGCCTCGGCCTGCTGGTGATCTGGCTGGTCGGCCACGGTATCGCCCGACCACTGAAGCAGATGGTCGCCATGCTCAATGACATCGCTCAGGGTGAAGGTGATCTGACCCGTCGTTTGAGCAGTGATCGCAGCGATGAACTCGGTTCGATCGCCAAGGGCTTCAACACGTTTCTGGCCAAGTTGCAGGCGATGATCACTCAGGTGGTGACCTCGGTGCAGAGCGTCAGCGACTCCTCTGAACATACCGCTGACATTGCGATTCGCACCAACATCGGCATTCAGAAACAAATGGCCGAGATCGATCAGGTCGCCACAGCGGTGCAGGAGATGACCGCCACCGCCCAGGATGTCGCGCGTAACGCGACGCAGGCGGCACAAGCGGCCAGTCATGCCGATCAGGCCGCCAGCCAGGGCATGCAGATTGTCCGCGACACGTCGGATTCGATTGGCGTGCTGGCAGTGGAAATAGGCAAGGCTGTAGAGGTGGTGCAAACGCTGGCCAAGGACAGCGAGAACATCAACGCGATCCTCACGGCGATTCGCGGGATTGCCGAGCAGACCAATTTGCTCGCCTTGAACGCGGCGATTGAAGCCGCGCGCGCTGGCGAACAGGGTCGTGGCTTTGCCGTGGTGGCAGACGAGGTGCGTAATCTGGCGCAGAAAACCCAGAAAGCCACTGAAGAAATCCAGACGATGATCCAGCAACTGCAACAAGGCACCCGTGATGTGGTGCGAGTCATGGAAGACAGCCAGAGCCGCACCGACGAAAGCGTGCAGCACGCGGCGAAAGCAGCTGAGGCTCTGGAGACCATTACTCACGCGGTGTCGGTGATCAACGACATGAACACACAGATCGCCAGCGCGGCGGAAGAGCAGAGCGCGGTAGCCGATGACATCAACCGCAACGTGATCAATATCGGCCAAGTAGCGAATGAAGTGGCGGGCGGCGCAGATGAGTCGAGTTCGGCGAGTGCGGATTTGACCAAACTGGCGGAGCAACAGCGGCGGTTGATCAATCAGTTCAAGGTCTGAAAAGCGAAAAGCCCCTCACCCTAACCCTCTCCCAAAGGGAGAGGGGACTGATTGGGGGATATTGACGAAGTACACCGACTTGAACGCTTTTCACCGAATCCATAATCGCCACGATTTTTCAGGTCAATGCATGACGGTAGACAACTCGATTAGTCCCCTCTCCCTCTGGGAGAGGGTTAGGGTGAGGGGCTTTTGATCTACAGGCTTTAACCCGGGGTCAAACACTCCGGCCCGTTGAGCTTCGGATCATTGATCAGATTCGCCAACACCCGCTCACGCAACGCAGCAGGTTCACTGGCCAGCAACCCTTGCAACACATGCAACGGCGTCTCCGGATCCAGCCACGCCGCCTGCCCTGCTTCATCAAGAATCAACGGCCGGCGCTGACTCGACGCCGGTTGCGTGATCACCGCCGTACTCAACCAGACCTGCTCCTGCACCGGATACGCCTCCCAGATCGCCGCGAAAAACAGCGACGAGCCCTCCCCCGGCGTCAGCCAGAACGGGCGCTTGCGCTGGGTCCCGCGCCATTCGTAAAAACCATTCGCCGGTAGCAGGCAACGACGCTGGCGCAGCGCCTCACGAAACATCGGCTGCTCGGCCACGGTTTCCGCCCGTGCATGCGCCGGGGTCTTCGACAAATCAGTCAGCCACGGCGGCGTCAGCCCCCAACGGGCGCGGGCCAACGTGCGCCCACCGGCTTCACCGACACGCAGCATCAACACCGAATCATTGGGGGAAATGTTCCACTGCGCCTGCTGATCGGCGGGAAAACCTGGCAGGGCCGCGAAATCGCGGTTCCAGCGAAACAGGGCATAACGTCCACACATGGGGCAACACGACTCTGAAGTAAAACGAAGCTCAGCCTAACAGACCAGCGTCCCGGGAAAGCTCTCCGGTTCATCGCCGGGCAGCGGTAGCGCGGCATTGTACGCGGTGATCAGCTCGCGGGCGTATTCGGCCTGGTCGTTATCGACGGACAGTCCCAGCAGACCGAAAATCGGCAATTCGCCCGTTCCACCGAGCAAATCCCGGCCGATCAAGTGCGCTTCTATGCCTTCGCTGGCGAGCATGCCCTTGAGCATTTCACCTTCCATCAGGTTTTCCGGCTCGTAGATTCGCTGCATACGCGGCCCTCACTCGTTTTCGCTGAAGACTTCCAGAAACCAGTCCTCGCCATGGACCTGCAATACGAACGTTATGGGCCGACAACAGACCTGACAGTCCTCGATGTAGGTCTGATCGCCACCGGACAGGTCCACTGTCGTCTCGACCGTTTCCCCACAATAAGGACATTCGTACTCAGCGGTTTCCAGCATCGCGGTCTCCCAAGTGACTTGTGCGTATAATCGCCGGTCTATTTGCAGGGCTATTTTTGTCTGGCTATTTTTTCTGACCGTGCCCCGCGGGTTTTCGATCAAAACCTTTACTTACCCTAGCCGTTTCCAACAAGAGAGCATGATGGGCGAATTCGATGCCATCCGACCTTACGACGACAGCGAAGTACCTGTGGTACTGGCAAGACTGCTCGGCGACAAGGCGTTTCTAGATATCCTCACCCACTTCCGCTTCCCGCGTTTTGCCGGTGCCTTCGGCTGGATGCTCAAACCACTTATAGCCCATCGGCTACGTCGTGAGTTCGCCGACGTGACATCGGTGGCGACGTTGCAGGACAAGGTCGAGTCCTACGTCGACCACACTATCGAGCGCGCCACCGATGGCGTGACCTACACCGGTGTCGAGCAATTCAAGTCCGGCAGCGCCTATCTGTTCATCGCCAATCACCGCGATATCGTGATGGACCCGGCGTTCGTCAACTACGCCGTGTACCACGCTGGCCTGCCGACGCCGCGCATTGCGATTGGCGACAACCTGCTGCAGAAGCCGTTTGTCAGCGACCTGATGCGCCTGAACAAGAGCTTCATCGTGCACCGTTCGATTACCGGTCGTCGCGAGAAAATGGCTGCGTATCAACTGTTGTCGGCGTACATCAACCACTCGATCCGCAATGATTGCGCGTCGATCTGGATCGCTCAGGCTGAAGGTCGGGCGAAGGACGGCGACGACCGTACCGAGTCGGCGATCCTCAAGATGTTCCACATGAGCCGCAAGGACGAGCCGTTTGGCGAAGTCATCCGCTCGCTGAACGTCACTCCGGTGTCGATCAGCTACGAATACGACCCGTGCGACCAGGCCAAGGCCCGCGAACTGTACATCCGCGCCACCACCGGCACCTACGCGAAAGCGCCGGGCGAGGATGACGTGAGCATTGCCAAGGGCATCACCGGCTACAAGGGCCGGGTGCACGTGAACTTTGCCGCGCCGATCACCGAGCTGTTCGAAGACACCAAGCAATTGGCGGTCGAGATGGACAAACAGATTCTCGGCGGTTACCGGTTGTTCCCGGTGCATTACCTGGCGTATGCGCAGTGGGCTGACGCCGATCCGCAACTGAACGTGCCGAAAGCTGCCGAGGTGTTCCCGGCGGATGAACTGGCCAAGGCGCAGGAAGAGTGGCAGAGCCGACTGGATGCGTGCCCGCAAGAGCATCGTCCGTATCTGGTGCTGCAATATGCGACGCCGGTGCGCAATCAGTACCGCGTGAAGGCTGGGTTGCCGTTGTAAGCGGTTTACCCCAGACACAAAAAACGGCGCCCTCGGGCGCCGTTTTTCATGCCTGATGCTTTCAGAAGCGGGTGCTGATCCAGGAGACGATCAGGGCCAGGCCCAGACAGGCAAAACCAAATCGATAGAAAAACCGGTTCATGCGCAAGGTCGCCCAATCCAGCAGCGGCTCGGCATTCGGCTGCGCCTGACGCTGGGCGGCAATGCTGGCCAGCGCGCGCTGTTCACGACGGCGGGTCGCGTGCAGCAGCCAACTGCCGGGAAACGCCAGGAGCAGCGCCAGCAGGTTGATCAATTTGGCGGGATGGGCGGTAAACAGCGTCATCAAGTGCAGCGACATCACAGACCTCTATCTAAACCGGTATGGCAGACGCCAGATCGACGACCGCGGCGCGGATTCTACCGAAACCCGAGAGCCCTGCCCCAGCCTTTGCGACAAATTACATGACAATCGACCGATGGCTGCCCCATGTCACGGCATCGTCATGTGGATACACCAAGATGCGCGCCTCGAAACGCACATGGAACGCGACATGCTTCACGCTGAAAACCAGGATCGTCTGTACCTCATTACCCCTTACGACGAGCAACAGAGCCTCGTCGGCAGCCTCGCCTTCAATGTTCAGGATCGCCATTGGCTGGTGTATTGCGCACTGGGCGGGCATCAGCATGCGGATTTGCCCGAGACTGACTTGCTGACGGGCGTTAGCGTGCTCGACTTCTATTCTCAGGCGGCCTGAAAATAGCAAAAGCACCCTCACCCTAGCCCTCTCCCGGAGGGAGAGGGGACTGACCGAGTTGTTTGGTCGAAATACATCGACCTGAACGTCCGAGGTGAATGTAGATCTCAAGAACAACGCAAATCGACCTGAAACTCCGAGATGAATGCAGGTCTCAAGAACAACACAGATCGGCTCCCTTTCCCCCTCGCCCCCTTGGGGGAGAGGGCTGGGGTGAGGGGGTACGATTTCATGCCCCACAAAAAAGCCCGAAACCATCACTGGCCCCGGGCTTTTTCACATCTGCCGAAAAACTTACTCAGCCAAAACCTGACCCACCGTCGGATCCTTGAACAGACGCGTCAGCGCATCGCTCAATACATCGCTGACCAGTTTGGTATTGGTTTCCTGGTTCGGCGCCATGCCGAAACGCTGGTCCAGCGACGCGCCGTAACGGCCGCTGTAACGGCGGTTGGCGTTCTGCACGTCGGAGCGGAAGGTCGCACCGATGGTCGCTTCGGTCACGTACATGCCTTCTTTTGGCGACTGATATTTCAGTTCGGCCAGGGTCACGGTCAGCTGCGGAGCGTTTGGCGCATTGTTGGTCGGGGTGAACCCGAGCAGACGCACGGCGGCTTCAGCCTGAGCCTGCAGCTTCGGCAGGATCTGCTCGCGCTGCACGGTGATGGCGCTGGTTTCCGGGTACAGACCGCCACGGGTACCGAGGGTTGGCGACGGACGACCGTCGACTACACGCACAACAACAGGCTGGCCACGACCGACCGCAGGCAGCTGGGTGGTCAGCTTCGGCTCCGGGTTCAGTTGTTGCGGGCTGTGGGCGCAGCCGGCCAGGGTCAAACCGGCCACAGTGATCAAACCGAACAACAGGCGTTGCAACATGCTCTTCTCTCCAGAATCAGGCACAAACAGGCCGGCAGTATAGCGGTGGGCCACTGCGGGTAACCAGCGCCCGGCAGCGAATACTGAAATGTCTGACAAACCCGTGGCATAGCGGTTCCTGTCACAGATTATTCACCCGCCATACACGTTCACGTCACGGCGCTTTGGCAACCTTGCAATCAGTCCCCCACAAGGTACTCAACCATGCGTTATCTGATCTCGTTGTTCGCCCCTCGCCCGCTGCACCGCAGCTTCGCTCTGCTCGATCGCAACGGCCATTGCCAGGCATTCAAGCAGTGCAGCCTGCAACCGATGGGCGACGGCTGGGTGGAAATCGAAGAAATCCGCCTCAACTGGTTGCACCAGCCACTGCCCGCCAGCGCCCGCGTCATAGCGTCGCAGCCCCGTGCACGGGTGCAAGCGATGTTGAGCATCTGACCGGATGCCTAATAAAAGTCATTAAACACGAGCAACAGCGCGCATTTCTTCGATACAATCTCCCCCCGATTATAAGGACGTCTCCTGATCGGGCCCCGCAACAGCGTCAATGCGCATGCATTTGACATCAAAATCGCCCACAGAGAGCCGCCCACACAGATCGAGTGAAGTTGGCGCGCTTGCCTGTTCTTCCGGCAAAAACCCCGCTTTTCGCGAATCTGCAGAGCTGTCATGACGCTCGGCCACCGCGTTGTTTTGCCTTTGCGGGCAAGGTGCCAGGCCTGGACAGCCCTTTTTTGAGGTTCACGTCTTCAAAAGAGCGTGAAAAAAACGGGTTTTCACAACTTCACAAGAGTGTGGCGAGCAAATGAAAAGTTTTGCGTCTGAACATGCACCATTAGCGTCTGAAACAGCCCAACGACACAGGACCGGGTATACCTCGAATATCGGAGCCTGAAGCCTGTCCGCTACGGATTTGGTTGCACAAAAACGGATGTCTCGACCATAAGTCGAATTGCCAGCCGCGTGCTGAAATGAGTTCATGGAGCTCTTGAAGCCAGGCCGCATACATCCGTCGAAGTTGCGAAAAATTGCGAAGATTCGGACATGGCGAACCTGACCACGGATAGCCCGGACATCAATGACCTGTCCCGGAACGCCTGGCAGCCATGCCGACAATTTGGTGCTGCAGATTTTGGAGACGCGTTAAATGGCGCATAACGAAGCAGTCGACGTAGTTCTGGTTGGGGCGGGCATCATGAGTGCCACTCTGGCCGTGCTGCTCAAAGAGCTCGACCCCGCGATCAAGCTGGAAGTCGTCGAGCTGATGGATTCCGGTGCTGCCGAGAGTTCCAACCCTTGGAACAACGCCGGTACCGGCCACGCGGGTCTGTGCGAGCTGAACTACACGCCGCAGGCCGCTGATGGCACCGTCGACATCAAGAAAGCCGTGCACATCAACACCCAGTTCGAGGTGTCGAAGCAGTTCTGGTCGTACCTGACCAAAAAAGGCACCTTCGGCTCGTGCAAATCCTTCATCAGCCCGGTGCCGCACCTGAGTTTCGTCCAGGGCGACAATGGTGTGTCCTTCCTCAAGTCCCGCTTCGACGTGCTGCACAAGCATCACGCGTTCTCCGATATGGAGTACACCGAAGACAAGACCAAAATGGCCGAGTGGATGCCGCTGATGATGCCGGGCCGCTCGCCGGACGAAGTCCTTGCCGCGACCCGCGTGATGAACGGCACCGACGTCAACTTCGGCGCCCTGACCAATCAGTTGCTCAAGCACCTGACCAGCGCTCCGGATGCCCAGGTCAAATACTGCAAGCGCGTGACCGGCCTCAAGCGTAACGGCAGCGGCTGGACCGTCAGCATCAAGGACGTCAACAACGGCAACACTCGCGAAGTCGACGCCAAGTTCGTCTTCCTCGGTGCAGGTGGCGCGGCGCTGCCGTTGCTGCAAGCGTCGGGCATCGAAGAAAGCAAAGGCTTCGGCGGCTTCCCGATCAGCGGCCAGTGGCTGCGTTGCGACAACCCGGAAGTGGTCAAGCATCACCAGGCCAAGGTTTACAGCCAGGCTGCTGTAGGTTCGCCACCGATGTCGGTGCCGCACCTCGATACCCGCGTAGTCGACGGCAAGAAATCCCTGCTGTTCGGGCCATACGCCGGTTTCACCACCAAGTTCCTCAAGCACGGCTCCTTCATGGACCTGCCGCTGTCGGTTCGCGCCGGCAACATCGGGCCGATGCTGGCCGTGGCGAAAAACAACATGGACCTGACCAAGTACCTGGTCAGCGAAGTGATGCAATCGATGGAACAGCGTCTGGACTCCCTGCGACGCTTCTACCCTGAGGCGAAAGCCGAAGACTGGCGCCTGGAAGTGGCCGGCCAACGGGTGCAGATCATCAAGAAAGACCCGAAAAAGGGCGGCATCCTGCAGTTCGGTACCGAACTGGTTGCGGCCAAGGACGGTTCCCTCGCCGCCCTGCTCGGTGCTTCGCCAGGTGCATCGGTGACCGTTTCGATCATGCTCGAGCTGATCGAGAAGTGCTTCCCGGCCAAGGCCAAGGGTGAGTGGGCTGGCAAACTGGCCGAGATCTTCCCGGCCCGTGAAAAGGTTCTGGAAACCGATGCTGCGCTGTATCGCAAGATCAACACGCAGAACAACATCGCGCTGGAACTGGTTGAAGAAAGCAGCGAGACCCCAAGCTACGCTTGATCACGCCGCATAAAAAACGCCCCGTACTCACTGAGTGCGGGGCGTTTTTTTATGCTTGGGAAAAGTCTCAGGTGCGGGACTTTTCGATCAGCTCGATGTAGTCCGGGGCGTTGCGCTGATCGGCGATCAGCTCAACGAAGGTCTTGCCCTGCTCGTCCTTGCCATCGACGTCATAACCGGCAGCGACGAAGAAACCCAGAAAGCGCTCGAAGTCATCGATGCGCAGGCCACGGTAAGCCTTGATCAGTTTGTGCAGCGACGGCGAGGTGGCGTCGACCGGCTCAAAATCGAGGAACAGCTTGATCTGCTCATCGCCGATCTCGTCACCAATCACTTGTTTCTTATCTTTACGCATTGCCGACTCCAGCTCGCAGACATGACACGGGGCGGGCAGTTTACCCCTGCCCGGCCGCCCGGCTCAACGCGATCGCACCGTCCCGGTGTGCAAATCGGCCCAGATATGGCCGTTGGCGTAACTGAGGAACTGCACATACACGGTGTCATTGCGCAGCAGATCAATGATCACGCGGTATTGGGCCTGTGGGTAAAACAACGTCAGGGTTTTGCTCTTGTCGTCGTAGATCGGCTTTTTCAGGCTTTTGCTTTCGCCGTCGAAATTGACCAGTACCTGTGTGATGGTCGCGCCCTTGTTCAGGGATTTGCCCTTGAGACGGATCAGCAGCGGCGAGGTGACCGGAATCGGTTGTTGATTGGACTGGCGTTGCGCGCCCACCACAACGGAATAGTCGGTGACCTGCATGAGTTGCTGCTGCTCGGCCTCGGCGTCGCGCACGGTGAGATCGTCCGGCGGCAGGAATTGACTGTGCATCGGCGCGGCGGACAGCGGCAGGCTGAGGGTCAGCAACAGGGCGGCAAAGCTGCGGATCAATAGGCGCATGACAGGCTCCGGGGGCGGGGCCGAGCACTCTAGCATGGGATTAAAAGCAAAAGATCGCAGCGTTCCGCAGCTCCTACAGGGTGTACATCAATCCCATGTAGGAGCTGCCGAAGGCTGCGATCTTTTGATCTTGTTTACATGCCTTTAACGGCAAAGATCCCGTTGGCGTTGCGCCAGTAGCCTTTGTAATCCATGCCGTAACCGAAGATGTAACGGTCGATGCATGGCAGGCCGACGAAATCGGCTTTCAGGTCAGGACGCGCCTTGCGGTCGTGGTCCTTGTCGATCAGCACGGCGGTGTGCACTTTGCGCGCGCCAGCGTGTTTGCAGAAGTCGATGATCGCGCCGAGGGTGTGACCTTCATCGAGGATGTCGTCGATGATCAGCACGTCGCGATCAATGAACGAGACTTCCGGCTTGGCTTTCCAGAACAGGTCGCCGCCGCTGGTTTCGTTGCGATAACGGGTCGCGTGCAGGTAGGACGCTTCCAGCGGGAATTGCAGATGCGTCAGCAGCTTGCCGGAGAAAATCAGTCCGCCGTTCATCACGCAGAACACTACCGGGTTGCTGTCGGCCAGTTGTTCGTTGATTTGTGCACCGACGCGGGCAATGGCGGCCTCGACTTCAGCTTCGGTGTACAGGCAGTCAGCCTCTCGCATGATTTGACGGATATGCTCGAGATCAGCGGACATGGCGCTCTCCAGGGGTGGCGGAATTGGAAAAGCGGGCAAAGGTACGCATCCATTGAGGCCGAATCAAGCCTTTATGGACTAACGTACAGAATGTCCTATAGGACATCACCCTCGGATAGATTAATCTAGGCCGGTTTTTTTGCCCGCCGCCGGAGTTTTTCCATGCCCATCCTCGAGATCCGCCATCCGCTGATCCGTCATAAACTCGGCCTGATGCGCCGCGCCGATATCAGCACCAAGAACTTCCGTGAGCTCGCTCAGGAAGTCGGCGCCCTGTTGACCTATGAAGCTACAAAAGATTTGCCGCTGGAGTCCTACGATATTGCAGGCTGGTGCGGCACCGTGTCGGTCGAGAAGATCGCCGGCAAGAAGATCACCGTCGTGCCGATCCTGCGCGCCGGTATCGGCATGCTAGAAGGCGTGCTGAGCCTGATCCCGGGTGCCAAGGTTTCCGCTGTGGGTGTCGCCCGCAACGAAGAAACCCTGCAAGCGCACACCTACCTGGAAAAACTGGTTCCGGAAATCGACGAACGGTTGGCGATGATCATCGACCCGATGCTCGCCACCGGCAGCTCGATGGTTGCGACCATCGACCTGCTGAAAAAGGCTGGTTGCAAAGATATCCGCGCGATGGTGCTGGTTGCCGCGCCGGAAGGCATTGCTGCCGTCGAAAAAGCTCACCCGGACGTGACCATCTACACCGCGTCCATCGATGAGCGCTTGAACGAGCACGGTTACATCATCCCTGGACTTGGCGACGCCGGTGACAAGATCTTCGGCACCAAGCAGAAGGACGCGTAACCATGCAGCAAGAGTTCAACGATCCGCTCTGGCGCACGGTGCTGTCCGGCGCCCAGATGCTGTTCGTGGCTTTCGGCGCTCTGGTGCTGATGCCGCTGATCACGGGCCTGGACCCGAACGTGGCACTGTTTACCGCAGGTCTGGGGACGATCCTGTTCCAGATCGTCACCGGGCGTCAGGTGCCGGTGTTTCTCGCGTCGAGCTTCGCTTTCATCACCCCGATCATTCTCGCCAAGGGCCAGTTCGGCCTCGCCGCGACCATGGGCGGTGTGATGGCGGCCGGTTTCGTCTACACCTTTCTCGGTCTTGCGGTGAAGATCAAAGGCACCGGTTTCATCGACCGTCTGCTGCCGCCGGTGGTGATTGGTCCGGTGATCATTTCCATCGGCCTGGCCATGGCGCCGATTGCCGCGAACATGGCGATGGGCAAGGCTGGCGATGGTTCTGAGCTGATCCACTATCAGACTGCGATGCTGATCTCGATGCCGGCGCTGCTGACGACGTTGATCGTGGCGGTGTTCGGTAAAGGCATCTTCCGCCTGGTGCCGATCATTTCCGGCGTACTGGTCGGCTTTGCCATGGCGTTCTATTTCGGTGTCGTTGATACCGCGAAGATTGCCGCTGCGCCATGGTTTGCGATTCCGCACTTCACCGCACCCGAGTTCAACTGGCAGGCGATTTTGTTCATCGTTCCGGTGGCACTTGCCCCGGCCATTGAACACATCGGCGGCGTGATTGCCGTGGGTAGCGTGACCGGTCGCGACTATCTGAAGAAGCCGGGCCTGCATCGCACCCTGCTCGGTGACGGCATTGCCACCACCGCCGCCGGTCTGTTCGGCGGTCCGCCAAACACAACCTACGCCGAAGTGACAGGCGCAGTGATGCTGACCAAGAACTACAACCCGAAAATCATGACTTGGGCGGCGATCTTCGCCATCAGCCTGGCGTTCATCGGCAAGTTCGGCGCGCTGCTGCAGAGCATTCCGGTGCCAGTGATGGGCGGGATTCTGTGCTTGCTGTTCGGTTCGATTGCGGCGGTGGGCATGAACACCCTGATCCGTCACAAGATCGATCTGGGCGAGGCGCGCAATCTGGTGATTGTTTCGGTGACGTTGGTGTTCGGGATTGGCGGTGTGCTGGTCGGCACTGGCACCGGTCCGGACGACTTCGGCCTCAAAGGCATCGCGCTGTGCGCGGTGGTGGCGATTGCGCTGAACCTGATTCTGCCGGGCAATGATGGCTGGAAGAACAAGAAGGCGGATGAGCCGCTGATCTAAACTTTTAGCTCTGATCGTTCCCACGCTCTGCGTGGGAATGCCTCTAGGGACGCTCCGCGTCCAGTGACGCGGAGCGTCACGGGCTGCATTCCCACGCGGAGCGTGGGAACGATCATGTGGGAGCGGGCTTGCTCGCGAAGCTTTTCGCTTTTAAAGGGCAAGCGGCGCTCGTTCGCAGAGAGTTGCCAACGCCTTCGCCCATTGCCGGTCGTCGTTCAGGCACGGCACCAGCACCAACTCCTCGCCCCCCGCTTCGCGGAATTGCTCTTTACCGCGATCACCAATCTCTTCCAGCGTCTCGATGCAGTCGGCAACAAACGCCGGGCACATCACCAGAATTTTCTTCACACCGCTTTTCGCCAGCTCATCCAGCCGCGCTTCGGTGTACGGCTCGATCCATTTCGCCCGCCCCAGACGCGACTGAAACGACACCGACCACTTGCCCTCCGGCAGGCCCATGCGCTCGGCAAACAACGCCGCTGTCCGCAGGCATTGCGCGCGATAACAGGTCGCCAATACCGCAGGCGAGGCGTTCTTGCAGCAGTCGTCATTCTTGAAACAATGACTGCCGGTCGGATCGAGTTTGGTCAGGTGCCGCTCGGGCAAACCGTGGAAGCTCAGCAGCAAGTGATCGTAATCCTGCTGCAGATGCGGCTTCGCGCTTTCAACCAGCGCATCAAGATATTCCGGCTGATCGTAAAACGGCTGCAGCACCGACAATTGCACGTCGAGTTTCTTCTGACGAATTACCCGTTTTGCTTCTTCGATCACCGTGGTCGTGGTGCTGTCGGCGAACTGTGGATACAGCGGGGCCAGCGTGATGCGCTTGTGTCCCGCCGCCACCAGCTTGAGCAAACAGGTTTCAATCGACGGCTCGCCGTAACGCATCGCCAGTTCTACCGGGCCCTGGGTCCACTGTGCTTTCATCTGCTGTTGCAGTCGACGGCTGAGCACCACCAGCGGTGAACCCTCGTCCCACCAGATCGACGCATAGGCATGGGCCGATTGCTCCGGGCGCTTGACCAGGATCAGCGACACCAGCAGACGCCGCACCGGCCATGGCAGGTCGATCACGTAGGGGTCCATCAGGAATTGATTGAGGTAGCTGCGCACATCGGCCACCGAGGTGGAGGCCGGGGAACCCAGGTTGACCAGAAGCAAGGCGTGATCGGTCATGCAACGTCCTATTTCAGAGGCGGCCAGAGAGATCGTCCAGGGCCGCGCGTAAATCCGTGAACTGGAAAGTGAAACCCGCTTCCAGCAAGCGTGCCGGCATAGCCTTCTGGCCGCCGAGCAACAACAAAGACATCTCGCCGAGGCCGACCTTCAGCGCCAGTGTCGGCATCGGCATGAACGCTGGGCGGTGTAAAACGCTGCCCAGCGTCTTGGCAAATTCGCGATTGCGCACCGGTTTCGGCGCGCACGCATTATAAGGACCGCTGGCCTGATCGCGGTGCAGAAGAAAATCAATCAGGGCGATTTGATCGTTGATGTGAATCCACGGCATCCACTGCCGACCATTGCCCAAAGGGCCGCCGAGCGCGAGTTTGAACGGCAACAGCAAGCGCGACAAAAAGCCGCCCTCGGCCGACAGCACCAGACCCGTTCGCACCAGCACCACACGGATTCCCTGCGCTTCGGCACGTTGCGCGGTTTCCTCCCAGGGAATACACAACTGACTGGCGAAATCGTCGATCACTGGTGGCGAATCTTCAGTCAGTTCGCGCTCACCGCCGTCGCCGTACCAGCCAATGGCGGATCCGGAAATCAGCAATGCCGGTTTCTGCGCGCGGGTTTCGAGCCACGCCAACAGCGTTTCCGTCAGCGTGATACGGCTGCTCCACAGCAACGCTTTGCGCCGATGGGTCCATGGCCGATCGGCAATCGGCGCGCCGGCCAGATTGATGATCGCATCCACCGGCTCATCACCGAGGTCTTCCAGGCGCGCGATGCCACGCACCTGCGCGCCGCAGATCTTCGCGACCTTCTCCGGTTTGCGACTCCACACCGTCAGGCGATGGCCCTGCTGCGACCAGTGTCGGCAGAGCTGACGTCCTATCAAACCAGTACCGCCGGTCAGCAATATGTGCATGACATCTTCCTCGCGTGGCGTTTAACCCGGATCACTAGTCTATTTTTATAAGCAGGGATCTTTTCTATCGGGCAGGCTCTATTGTTTAACCATAGGCCAAGCTGTCAGAACGAGAACGCTAGAAGTTATACCAAAAAACAAAATTGTACAGGTTTCATCCACGGCGTAGTCTGTACAGAAAGGTAAACGAGGCCCCTATGACTGTACCTATCGCAATCATCGGCACCGGCATCGCCGGACTCTCCGCCGCCCAGGCTCTGACAGAGAGCGGGCACACCGTGCAACTGTTCGATAAAAGTCGCGGCAGCGGCGGGCGCATGTCGAGCAAACGCAGTGACGCCGGCTCACTGGACATGGGCGCGCAATACTTCACCGCGCGCGACCGCCGCTTCGTCACCGAAGTGCAGCGCTGGCAAAGCCTGGGCTGGGTCGCCGAATGGGCGCCGCAGCTCTACACCTATCAGGGCGGGCAATTGAATTTGTCGCCGGACGAGCAGACCCGCTGGGTCGGCACGCCGCGCATGAGCGCCATCACCCGTGGCTTGCTCGATGGCCTGGAAGTGCACTTCGCCTGCCGGATTACCGAGGTCTATCGCGGTGAGGAACACTGGCATTTGCAGGACGCCGAAGGCTTCACCCACGGGCCGTTCAGCCACGTGGTGATCGCCACGCCGGCTCCGCAAGCGACGGCATTGCTGGCCGCTGCGCCGAAGCTTGCCGGGGCCGCTGCCGGGGTGAAAATGGAGCCGACCTGGGCCGTCGCCCTCGCCTTCGAAACACCGCTGGATACGCCCATCGAAGGTTGCTTCGTGCAGGACAGCCCGCTCGACTGGCTGGCGCGCAACCGCAGCAAACCGGGGCGCGACACCAACCTCGACACCTGGGTGCTGCATGCCACCAGTGCATGGAGTCGGCAACACATCGATTTGTCCAAGGAAGCGGTGATCGAACAGTTGCACGGCGCGTTCGCTGAGTTGTTGCACAGCGCCATGCCCGCGCCGAGCTTCAGCCTCGCCCACCGCTGGCTCTATGCGCGCCCTGCGACGGGACACGAATGGGGCACACTGGCCGATGCCGATCTGGGCCTGTATGCCTGCGGCGACTGGTGCCTGTCCGGGCGTGTCGAAGGCGCCTGGCTCAGTGGCCAGGAAGCTGCGCGCCGCTTGCACGAACACCTGCAATGAACCGCATCAATCCGCGCAAATTGCTGCTGTCGAAATGGACAGCAGCCCACCCGCAGAACCGTGAAAAACACTTTCTGGTGACCGAGCTGTTCCGTGATGAGGAAGGTACGGTACTGGAAGTCGAATTGCAGGCGGTGTTGACCAAGCGTGCCGAACACCTCGATTGGCAGACACTACAAAACAACGCTGAATGGCTTCAGGGCTGGAAGTAAATACCGTCACCCTGTGGGAGCGAGCTTGCTCGCGAAGGCGGTGTGTCAATCAATGCGTTTTCTGGATGTTAATCCGTGTTCGCGAGCAAGCTCGCTCCCACAGTGAACTGTGCTCGGCCAAAAAAGTTATACAAATAATTTGACTTGTACACCCACGAATCTATGCTGAACAAAGTTGTACAGAGATCCACCTCTGTACAGGTATAGATTCGAGGTGCCCATGTCTGATCCTTGCGTAGCCAAACCTAAAATCGCCATCAGCGCCTGCCTGCTGGGTGCCGAGGTGCGCTACAACGGTGGGCACAAGGAATCACGCCTGTGCAGCCGCACCCTCACCGAGCATTTCGATTTCGTCCCGGTGTGTCCGGAGGTCGCAATCGGCCTGGGCATCCCGCGCGAGCCGATCCGCCTCGTTGGCGACGCCGAGCATCCACAAGCGGTCGGCACGGTAAACCGGGCGATCAACGTCACCCAGCCACTGGCCGAATACGGCGAGAAAATGGCCGCCGAACTCGATGACATCTGCGGCTACATCTTCATGCAGCAGTCGCCGTCCTGCGGCCTGGAACGGGTCAAGGTCTACCACGCCAATGGCGCCCCGGTGAACGGCGGCGGGCGCGGGATTTACGCTCAGGCGTTCTGCGCACAGCACCCGGATCTGCCGGTGGAAGAAGCCGGGCGCCTCAACGATCCGGTACTGCGCGAGAACTTCATCACCCGCGTGTTCGCCTACAGCGAATGGCAACAAGTCCTCGCCAATGGCCTGAGCCGTCGCGCCCTCACCGAATTTCATTCGCGCTACAAATATTTGCTGATGGCGCACAACCCGCCGCAATACAAAGCGCTGGGCAAACTGCTCGGCAACATGGCCGACACCGATCCCGTCGAACTCGGCCCACGCTACTTCAGCGAATTGATGGCGGCACTGAAAAAATGCGCCACCCGTGGCACCCACTGCAATGTGCTGCTGCACATCAGCGGTTATCTGAAACAGGTCATCAGCGCCGAAGACAAACAGGAAATGGTCCACGTCATCGGCCAGTACCGCCAAGGCATCGTGCCGCTGGTGGTGCCGTTGACGCTGCTCAAGCACCACTTTCGCCTCCATCCGGATTCGTACATCGCGCAACAGGTTTACCTGCAACCGCACCCGGAAAACCTCAGCCTGCGAAACGCAATCTAATGAATGACAAACTCGACACCAGCGCCCAGGAAGATCTTGGCGCTGACTTTAAGAAAGCCATCGACGAGGGCTGGCTGCCGATTCGCGAAGTCGCGCGGCAGACCGGCGTCAACGCGATCACCCTGCGTGCGTGGGAACGCCGCTACGGGCTGGTCGTGCCGCAACGCACGCCCAAGGGCCACCGGTTGTATTCGGCCGAACATGTGCAGCAAATTCTCACCATTCTCACCTGGCTCAACCGTGGTGTTGCCGTCAGCCAGGTCAAACCGCTGCTCGACACACCGCAGGCGTTCAGCGAATCAGTGGAAAACGATTGGCAGCGTTTGCGCCAGACACTGCTGACGGCCGTCACGCAGCTCAATGAACGCAGCCTCGACGACAGCGTCAATCAGGCCATGGCGCTCTATCCGCCACGCACGTTGTGCGAGCAATTGCTCATGCCGCTGCTGGCGGAACTGGAGCAGCGTTGGCAGGGCCAATTCGGCGCGCAGATGGAACGGGTGTTCTTTTATTCGTGGTTACGCAGCAAATTCGGCACACGCATCTACCATAACAATCGTCAGTTACATGGCGCCCCGCTGTTGTTGATCAATCATTCCGACCTGCCACTGGAACCTCATCTGTGGCTGTGCGCGTGGCTGATCAGTAGCGCTGATTGTCCGGTGCAGGTGTTTGACTGGCCGCTGCCGGCCACCGAACTGGCGCTGGCGGTCGAACACCTGCAAGCCCGTGGCGTACTGCTGTATTCCAGCAAAGCCATGAACCTTGCGCAGTTGCCGAAACTATTGAACGGAGTCAGTTGCCCGAAAATGCTGGTCGGACCAACGGTATGCATCCACCACGCCGAGTTGTCCGTAAAAACCTCTGAGATGGCTGATGTGTTCCTGGCTGAAGATGCGCTTCTGGCGCATCAGGAACTCGTTCAGCGTGGGCTGATTTAATGGACACCGTGAGTGCCGACATGCAATTGATCTGGCTGCGCAGCGACTTGCGCCAACATGACAACACCGCCCTCGCGGCCGCTGCAGCGCGCGGCCCGACGGTGGCCGTGTACCTGTTGAGCCCGCAGCAGTGGCTGGAACATGACGATGCGCCGTGCAAGGTCGACTTCTGGTTGCGCAACCTGCATGAGCTGAGCGCAAGCCTTGGCAAACTCAACATCCCGTTGCTGATTCGCACTGCAACCCATTGGGATCAAGCCCCGGCGCAACTGCTAAAACTCTGCCGGCAGTTGAAGATAGCGGCGGTTCACGTCAATGAAGAATACGGCGTCCATGAAAGCCGTCGCGATGCAGCGGTGGCCGAGGCGCTGAAGGCCGAGGGCATCGATTTCCACAGCTACCTTGATCAACTGCTGTTCAAACCCGGCACGGTTTTGACCAAGACCGACAGCTATTTCAAGGTGTTCAGCCAGTTCCGCAAAGTCTGTTACGAACGTCTGCATCGCTCGATGCCCGCCCTGATAAAGGCGCCCGGCAAGCAAAGCGCTTTGAACATCGACAGCGACCCGGTTCCTGATGCCGTCAAAGGCTTCGCGACCCCGAGCGACTCGCTGCGAGCGCTGTGGCCCGCCGGCGAACAGGAAGCCCGACGCCGCCTCGACACGTTCACCGACGCGCAAATCGACTACTACCAAAGCGAACGCGACTTCCCGGCCAAGCCCGGCACCAGCCAGCTCTCGGCGTATCTCGCCGCCGGGGTGATTTCGCCGCGTCAGTGCCTGCACGCCGCCCTGCAAAGCAATCAGGGCGAATTCGAAAGCGGCAAGGTCGGTGCGGTCACCTGGATCAACGAACTGCTGTGGCGCGAGTTCTACAAACATATTCTCGTCGGCTATCCACGGGTCTCGCGGCACCGCACCTTCCGCCCGGAAACCGAAGCGCTGGCCTGGCGTGATGCGCCGGACGATCTCGCCGCGTGGCAAGAGGCGCGCACCGGTCTGCCGATCATCGACGCGGCCATGCGTCAATTGCTCGAAACCGGTTGGATGCACAATCGCCTGCGCATGATCGTGGCGATGTTCCTGACCAAAAACCTGCTGATCGACTGGCGCGAGGGCGAACGCTTTTTCATGCGTCACCTCATCGATGGGGATCTGGCGGCGAACAACGGTGGCTGGCAGTGGAGTTCGTCGACGGGCACCGATTCGGCGCCGTACTTCCGCATCTTCAACCCGTTGAGCCAGTCGGAAAAATTCGACAGCGAAGGCCTGTTCATCAAGCACTGGCTACCGGAACTGGCGGCCCTCAACAAGAAAGAAGTGCATAACCCGGCCAACCTCGGCGGCTTGTTCGGCGCTGCGGACTACCCGTCGCCGATCGTCAACCTCAGCACCTCGCGCCAGCGCGCATTGGCCGCTTTCAAGAACCTGCCTTCACGTACGTCTACCGGAGGCGATGATGAGTGAATTCCTGCGCCGCTTCGCCCGGCAATTTTCAGCGTTGAACAAAGACAACCTGCAAAGCCTCGGCGAGCTGTACAGCGATGACATTCATTTCACCGACCCGCTGCACGAGGTGCAGGGGCTGGCGCAGCTGCGCGACTACTTCGGCGAGCTATATGCCAACGTTAGCGAGCTGCGTTTCGACTTTCACGGTTTCGATCAGATCGGCGACTGCGAAGGCTACCTGCGCTGGGTCATGAGTTATCGCCATCCGCGCCTGGCGGGTGGCCGTGTGATTCGCGTCAGCGGCTGCTCGCATCTGCTGTGGCACGACAAGGTTTATCGCCATCGGGATTATTTCGATGCCGGGGCGCTGCTGTATGAACACTTGCCAGTATTGGGCCGGGTCATTGCCTGGCTGAAAAGGAGAATGGGATGAGTCGTACACCTCCACGGCGTTATTGGTTGACCGGGGCCAGCAGTGGCATCGGCGCGGCCCTGGCTGAGGAAATTCTGAAAACCGGAGCGCACCTGGCGGTCAGTTCCCGTCAGGTCGCGCCGCTCAAGGTCTTGTCGCAACGCTATCCGGGGCAGGTTTTGGTGGTGCCCGGGGATCTGACCAACAGCCAGACAGTGCGCGAGATCGGTGAACAGATCGCCGAGGACTGGGGTTCGCTCGACTCGGTGATTCTCAACGCCGGCACCTGCGAATACGTCGATGCCAAGCAGTTCGATTCCTCGATCATCGAGCATGTGGTGCGTACCAATTTGCTCGCCAGCAGTTATTGCATTGAGGCCGCCCTGCCGCTGTTGCGTAAAGGCACCGCGCCGCACCTGATCGGCGTGGCCAGTTCGGTGACCTATCTGCCGCTGCCACGGGCCGAAGCCTACGGCGCCTCGAAGGCCGGTTTGCGTTACCTGTTCGAATCGTTGCGCATCGATCTGGCCGACGAAGGCATTGAAGTCACCGTGGTCAGCCCCGGCTTCGTCGAAACACCGCTGACCGCCAAAAACGATTTCCCCATGCCCTTGAGCTGGCCTGTGGATAAAGCCGCTCGGCACATCTTCGCCAAACTCAAGGATCGGCCGCTGGAAATCGCCTTCCCGGCGCTGTTCATGGCCGCACTGTGGCCGCTGTCGAAATTGCCGGCACGTGTGCAACTGGCGATTGGCAAGCGCATGGTGCGCAAGTCGCCTCCGCTGACGGATCCGACATGAAAATTGCCATAGTCGGCAGCGGCATCGCCGGCCTTACCTGCGCCTATCTGCTCAATCGCCGGCACGAGATTACGGTGTTCGAAGCCAGCGACTGGGTCGGTGGCCATACGCACACCGTCGACGTCACGGTTGCAGGACGACAGTACGCCGTGGACACCGGCTTCATCGTCTTCAACGACTGGACCTACCCGAACTTCATCCGCCTGCTCGGCCAGCTCGGCGTGGCGTTCAAGCCGACGGAAATGAGTTTCTCGGTGACCGACCCGGACACCGGTCTGGAATACAACGGTAACAACCTCAACAGTCTCTTCGCCCAGCGGAGCAATTTGTTATCGCCGGGGTTCTGGGGCATGCTGCGCGACATTCTGCGCTTCAACAAAGAAGCCCAGCGCGACCTCGTCGAACTGCGCATCGCCGCTGACACAACCCTTGACGAGTACCTCAAGGCCGGCGGTTACGGCGAACGTTTCATCCTGCATTACATCGTGCCGATGGGCTCGGCGATCTGGTCGATGCCGATGGCGGAAATGCTCAATTTCCCGCTGCAGTTTTTTGTGCGGTTCTTCAAAAACCATGGCCTGTTGTCGGTCAGCGATCGGCCGAAGTGGCAAGTCATCGAAGGCGGTTCCAGCGCCTATATCGCACCGCTGACGGCCGCATTCAAGGAACGGATTCGTCTCAATTGCCCGGTCACCCGGGTTGATCGTGACGTGCATGGCGTAGTTATCCACAGCCCGGCGGGGATCGAACACTTCGACCAGGTGGTGTTCGCTTGCCACAGTGATCAAGCGCTGAAACTGCTGGCGGTGCCGAGCGATGCCGAACGCGCGATCCTCGGCGCCCTGCCCTATGCCGATAACGAAGTGGTGTTGCACACCGATACTCGTCTGCTGCCGACACGAAAACTGGCCTGGGCGAGCTGGAACTATCGACTCAGCGGCGCCGGCCACACGCACGCCGCCGTCACCTATGACATGAACATTCTCCAAGGCATTCAGAGCGACACCACGTTCTGCGTCAGCCTCAATCAGAGTGCCGGCATCAGCCCCGACAAAGTGCTCGCTCGCTACACCTACGCCCATCCGCAATTCAGCCTCGCGGCAGTGGCGGCACAGAATCGCTGGGGCGAACTGGATGGCGCGCAACACACGCATTATTGCGGCGCTTACTGGGCCAACGGTTTCCATGAGGACGGTGTCGTCAGCGCCTTGCGCGTGGCCGCGGCGTTCGGGGAAACCTTATGAACAGCGCCCTCTACAGCGGCTGGATCGGCCATCGGCGCTTCTCGCCGCGCCGCCATGAATTTCGCTACCGGATCGGTCTGCTCTACCTCGACCTCAGCGAACAGGATGCGGTGCTTGCACTGTCGCCGCTGGCCGGACGCAGTCGCTTTGCGCCGTTTTCATTTCGCGAGACTGACTACCTCAAGGCCTTCACCGGCCGTGGCATGCGCCTGATCGATGCGGTGCGTCAGCAGGTCGGCATCGCCATCGGCCACGAACCGCAAGGCTCGATCTGCCTGCTGACCCAGGCACGCAGTTGGGGGCTGTCGTTCAACCCGGTGAGTTTCTTTTACTGCCATGAGGCGGACGGGCAACTGGCGGCGATTGTTTGCGAGGTCACCAACACGCCGTGGCGCGAACGCTATCACTACGTGCTGCCGGCGCGCACGCCGGTCAATCTGCAGGATTTTCATCAGCACTTCGCCGTGGCCAAAGCCTTTCACGTTTCGCCATTTTTGCCGCGCGATCTCGAATACCGCATGAGCTTCAGCCCCGCCGCGCAAACCCTCGGCGTGCACATGGCCGACTGGCAGGGCGAGCAAAAACTGTTCGACGCGACACTCAATCTGCAACGCGAAACCCTTGATCGCCACAGCTTGCACCGTCACTTGCGGCGCTTTCCGTGGATGACCGCGAAAACCGCGCTGGCGATTTACTGGCAAGCGCTGCGACTGCTGCTAAAACGCGCGCCGATCTTTGCTCATCAGACTGCCGACGGCAGCTTTCAAACCGCCACTGTGCCTCCCAAGGAGCACCGCCATGAAATCCTCTAGTCTGTCGGTCAGTCGGTTCAGCACCAACGGTTTGACCGGATCGCTGCTGCGCCGCGGCGTGTTGCGCCAATTGGCGCAGCTCAAACACGGGCAACTGCTGGTGGTCGAGGATGGCGAACGGCTGATGTTCGGCACGCCGGGCAGTGCCTTGCTCGGGGAAATCCATGTGCTCGACCCGGCGGTCTGGGGCATGGTCGCCGGCAATGGTTCGATTGGTGCCGGCGAGGCCTTTATCCACGGTTATTGGAGTTCGCCGGATCTGACGGCGGTGGTGCGCGTGTTCGTCAGCAACCTCGATGTGCTCGATGCCATGGAGGGTGGACTGGCGCGCCTCGGCCGGCCGTTGGTGCAAGGCTTGCACTGGCTCAACCGCAATACGCGCAAGGGCTCGCAGAAAAACATCGCTGCGCACTACGATCTCGGCAACGACCTGTTCGAACAGTTTCTCGACCCGACCATGATGTATTCGGCGGCGCAGTTCCTTACGCCAGAAGACAGCCTCGAACAGGCGCAACTGAACAAACTGGAGCGGATCTGCCAGAAGCTCGCGCTACAACCCAGCGACCATTTGCTGGAAATCGGCACCGGTTGGGGCAGCATGGCGCTCTATGCGGCGCAGAATTACGGTTGCCGCGTCACCACCACGACCCTGTCGAAAGAGCAGTACGCGTTTACCGCGCAACGCATCGAACAACTGGGCTTGCAGGACAAGGTCACGCTGCTGCTCAAGGACTACCGCGACCTCACCGGCGAATACGACAAACTGGTCTCGATCGAGATGATCGAAGCGGTCGGTCATCGCTTCCTGCCGACCTACTTCAAACAGTGCGCGCATTTGCTCAAGAGCAACGGCCTGATGCTGATCCAGGCGATCACCATTCGCGAGCAGCGCTACGAACAGGCCAAGCGCGGCGTCGACTTTATCCAGCGTTATATCTTCCCCGGTGGCGCCCTGCCCTGCGTGCAGAAAATGCTCGAAGTGGTCAGCCGCGACACCGACATGAACCTGCTGCACATGGAAGATTTCGGCCTGCATTACGCGAAAACCCTGCGCCTGTGGCACGAGAACTTTCGCCGCGCCCATGGCCGTTTGAGCGAGCTGGGTTATGACGATTATTTCCTGCGGCTGTGGGAGTTTTACCTGTGTTACTGCGAGGGCGGTTTCCTCGAACGCACGATCGGCACCGCGCAGTTGCTGCTGGCCAAACCCGCCGCGATGACCGCGCCGCTGCTCGGACGCTTCGATGCTTGAGCGTGTCGCCAATGCCGTGCTGTTCCAGATCGGCTGGCTGACCTGCGTGCTCGGCGGCAACAGTTTGTGGTTGTTGATCGCGTTGGCGGTGTTGGTGATTCATCTGCGCTGGATCAGCAGTTGGGCGGCTGAAGGTCGTTTGATGTTGAGCGTGGTGATTGTCGGCACGGCGGTGGACAGCGTTTTGCGCGCTCTGGGCGTATTCGAATTCCAGGATCTGTCGCCGCTGATTCCACTGTGGCTGATGCTGTTGTGGGCGCTGCTCGCGACCACGTTGCGCCACTGCCTGGCATGGAGCGCCCGGCCCTGGTGGCTGGCGAGTGCGCTGGGTGCCGTGGGCGGCGCATTGTCGTACTACGCGGGCGGACGCTTGGCCGGGGTGCAATTTCCCTATGGCGAGTTACCGACGCTGATCGGCATCGGCCTGCTCTGGGCGCTGCTGTTTCCGCTGCTGCATGTGATGGCCAGGCGATTAAGCCACTGAGCGTCTGTCAGACCTTTCACACGCACGCCGGCCACTGCCTTACACTGCCGGCCATGAAGACCATTCCTCACCAACAAATCACTGAACCGGCGGTCACTTGCTCGACCTGCGCGGCGTGCTGTTGCCAGCTCGAAGTGATGCTGATCACCGACACGGGCGTGCCTGATCGTTTTATCGATACCGATGAGTGGGGCGGCGAAGTCATGCTGCGTCTGGACGACGGCTGGTGCGCGGCGCTGGATCGCGACACGATGATGTGCACGATTTACGCAAAGCGTCCGCTGATTTGCCGCGAGTTCGAGATGGGTGCACCGGAATGCATTGAAGAGCGCAAAGGCATCACGACCGCCTACCGCTGATTTTTGAGTTCACTGAAAACAACTGTGGGAGCGAGCTTGCTCGCGAAGGCGGTCTTTCTTTCAACATCATCGTTGAATATGAAATAGCTTTCGCGAGCAAGCTCGCTCCCACAGGGGTCAGGCGTGTATCAGTCAGAGCGGCATCGTGTAATGCAGCGAGTAACTTTCTACACCGTCGTTGTCACTGGCCAGACCGGCGTTGGAATAGTGCGTCGCACGAATCCCGACTTCATGCCCGCCATTGAAACGCAGACCAAAACCGAGGCGATCTTCGAACTGGAAAGAGCCGCCGAGATTGTTGGATTCGTACTTGGTATTGGAGAACGCGGCCACGCCGATCCCCGCTTCGACATACGGTTTCACCGACTCACCGGCGAACTCGTAAACGAATACCGGCGAGAACGACAGGCTGTTGTTACTGGAGGTCTTGTCACCTTCCCAGTAGGTGTAAGCCCCGCTCCAGTAACCGGTCAGGCGACCGACGTCACTTTGCAGCCAGCTCTTGTCCCAGTCGAAATTCATGCCCAAGCGGTACGTCATGGTCGAATCGCTGGTGGCCCCCACCGCGAACTCAACACCTGCCGCTTGTGCAGTAACACTTTGCCCCATCAGTGCGGCCGCAATCGCGGCCAAGCAGAATAGTCGCTTCACGTTGAAACTTCCTTTTCCGGAACGATCGTTTGGTTTTCTAGATAACTCTTCGCTATAGAAGCTAGCGCCTGCTCAGAAGTTCAGCTGAATTTTTAGTTATTTCACAATTTTTTTACAAGTCGAAGTTTTGCACTTCGCCAGCGTTTTGTCCCAATAGCGGCAAGATGTTTTTGAAGTACGCAGGATCGGCGCTGGTCCAGAATCTGACCGGCTGGTTCGGACCGGCAGCGAGCAAATCACGCTCAGCCAAAAGACGCTGAAGTTGCCGCGCCACGGCGGCACCGGTATCGATCAGGCTGATGTCCACCGGGATCATCGACTTGAGCATCGGCTTGAGAAAGGGATAGTGGGTGCAGCCCAAAATGATGGTGTCGCAACCGCTGGCCAGCAGTGGCTCGACATAACCTTGCAGCAACTGGCGCAACTCGGCGCTGTGCAGATCGCCACTTTCAATCAGCTCGACCAGACCGGGACACGGCTGGGTGATCACGCGCACGTCAGTGGCAAAGCGATCAAGCAGCGCGGCGAATTTGGCGCTCTGCAACGTACCGGTGGTGGCGAGCACGCCGACCACACCGCTGCGGGTAGCGGCAGCGGCAGGTTTCACAGCAGGCTCCATGCCGACAATCGGCCAGTCGGGAAAATCACGACGCAAATCCGCAACGCCGGCAACCGTGGCGGTATTGCAGGCCAGCACCAACGCCTTGGCGCCCTGCTCGCGGAAAAAACCCGCCATCACGCTGCAACGCTGGCGAATGAATTCCGGAGTTTTCTCACCGTAGGGAATATGCCCGCAATCGGCGACATAGAGCAGCGATTCATTCGGCAGCAATCGCTGAATTTCCGCCAGCACTGACAAACCGCCGACGCCGGAGTCGAACACGCCGATCGGCGCTTCACGCATGGCGCGAGCCACAGACGCTGCAACCCGGATCACGCTTGACGCGCAACTCGCGGAACCGCGAACCGAGGGCATCGATCAGCAGCAAGCGGCCCACCAGCGGTTCGCCGAAACCGACCAGGACCTTCAAGGCCTCAAGCGCTTGCAGGCTGCCAACCAGCCCCACCAGCGGCCCGACTACACCGGCCTCGCTGCACGTCAGTTCAGCTTCGCTGCCATGGCCGTACAAGCAGTGGTAACACGGGCTCTCGGCGCGACGCGGATCGAACACCGACAACTGCCCTTCCAGGCGAATCGCCGCGCCGCTGACCAGTGGCTTTTGCGCCGCCACACACGCCGCGTTGACCGCTTCGCGGGTGGAAAAATTATCCGAACAGTCGAGCACCAGATCCACCGCTGCCACGGCAACGGCAAGAGAATCTTCGTCCAGCGCCTGACGATGGGCGACCAGTTGAATCTCGGGATTGATCGCACTCAGACGCTTGAGTGCCGAGTCGACCTTGCTCATACCGACGCTGTCGGTGTCGTGGATGATCTGGCGTTGCAGATTGGTCAGGTCGACGGTATCGAAATCCGCCAGATGCAATTCACCGACACCCGCCGCAGCCAGATACAGCGCAACCGGTGCACCGAGACCGCCGAGGCCAACGATCAGCACGCGACTGTCCTTGAGCTTCAATTGTCCGTCGATGTCGATGTGTTGCAGCAGAATCTGTCGGCTGTAGCGCAACAATTCCTGATCATTCAGCACGGCAGGCGCCCCAGACTGATGCGTTGATGGCCGCCCAGATCGGTGCGGCTGTGGACTTCTTCAAAACCGCGCGTCAGCAGCAGATCGCGCACGGCTTCGGCTTGATCATAGCCGTGTTCAAGCATCAGCCAGCCAGCGGCCTCCAGATGTTCCGGGGCCTGCGCAACGATCAAACGCAGGTCATCGAGTCCATCCTCACCGGCAACCAGTGCACTGGCCGGCTCGAAGCGCACATCGCCTTCGACCAGATGCGGATCGGTAGCGGCAATGTACGGCGGGTTGCTGATGATCAACTGGAAGCGTTGACCGTCCAGCGCGCTGAACCAATGGCTGCTCAGCACCGTAGCGTTGTTCAAATGCAGGCGCTGACGATTGCGCTCAGCAAGTGCCACCGCTTCGAGCACACGGTCCACGGCGGTGACTTTCCACGCTGGGCGCTCGCTGGCCAACGCCAAGGCAATCGCGCCGCTGCCGGTGCCGAGATCGAGCACTTTGGCCGCAGTTGCGGGAAGCAATTCCAGCGCCGCTTCCACCAGCAACTCGGTGTCCGGGCGCGGGATCAATGTGTGCGGCGCCACTTCCAGATCGAGTTTCCAGAAACCCTGCTGACCGAGAATGTAGGCCACTGGCTCACCGCCACGACGACGTTGCAGGTATTCGGCAAAGGTCAGCGCCGCTTCACTCGGCACGATGCGCTCGGGCCAGGTGTGCAGAAAGCTGCGCGACTTTCCCAGCGCGGCGGCGAGGAGCAACTCGGCGTCAAGACGCGCCGTGGGCGAGTCCGGCAATTCAGCGGCGCGCAACAGGCTGGCGATGATGGTCATTTATTCACCTATCGCTGCGAGCTGATCAGCCTGGTATTCGGCCAGCAACGGCTCGATCACCGCTTCAACGCCACCGGCAAGAATGTCATCGAGGGAATACAGGGTCAGGTTGACGCGATGGTCGGTGACCCGGCCCTGAGCAAAGTTGTAGGTGCGAATCCGCTCGGAACGGTCGCCGGAACCGACCAGCAATTTACGCTCGCTGGCAATGGCATTGGCCGCCGCTGCGGTTTGCTGATCGTTGAGTTTCGCCGACAACCACGCCATCGCGCGGGCACGGTTCTTGTGCTGGGAACGTTCTTCCTGACACTCGACGACAGTGCCGGTCGGGATGTGCGTGATGCGGATCGCCGAGTCGGTGGTGTTGACGTGCTGACCACCGGCCCCGGAGGAGCGGAACGTGTCGACGCGCAAATCCGCCGGGTTGATCTCGATGGCTTCGCGCTCGTCCGGCTCGGGCAACACCGCCACGGTGCAGGCCGAGGTGTGGATACGGCCCTGGGATTCGGTGGCCGGCACACGCTGTACGCGGTGCGCGCCGGATTCGAATTTCAGTTTGCCGTAAACGTTGTCGCCTTCGATGCGGGCGATGACTTCTTTATAGCCACCGTGTTCGCCTTCGTTTTCCGACAGGATCTCCACACGCCAGCCACGGCGTTCGGCGTAACGCGAGTACATGCGGAACAGGTCGCCGGAGAAGATCGCCGCCTCGTCGCCACCGGTGCCGGCGCGGATTTCGAGAAAGACGTTACGCCCGTCGTTAGGGTCCTTGGGCAGCAACATGCGCTGCAGATCGGATTCCAGAGTGAGCAGCAATTCCTTGGCTTCACGGACTTCTTCCACGGCCATTTCGCGCATGTCCGGGTCGCTGTCCTTGAGCAGCGCTTGGGCGCCTTCAAGATCGCTTTGTACGCCGAGCAGCTTTTTATAGCCTTGTACCACCGGCTCGAGTTCCGCGTATTCCTTGGAATAAGCGCGGAATTTGGTCTGATCGGAAATGACTTCGCCGTCGCCGAGCAACGCGGTCAGTTCCTCGAAACGGTCCTGGAGGACATCCAGCTTATTGAGCAGTGACGCTTTCATTGCGGTTTTTTATCCGAAAAGCTATCCGGTGAGCCCTCGAGGGCAAAGAGTTCCTGAGCCATGGCCAGCGCATCGAGGCGGCCTTCGGCAGAAAGCTTTTTCAGTTGCACGCTGGGCGCATGCAACAGTTTATTGGTCAGACCCCGGGCGAGTTGCCCGAGCACATCTTCGGCATTGCCGCCGTTGGCCAGCAGACGCAGGGCTTTTTGCAGCTCCTCGTCGCGCAGGCGTTCGCTCTGTTGACGATAGGCCTTGAGTACGTCGACTGCCGCCAGTTCGCGCAGGCGCACCATGAAATCGTCGGCGCCGACCGACACCATCTCTTCGGCGGCTTGTGCTGCGCCCTGACGGCTCTTGAGGTTTTCGGCGACCACTTCGTGGAGATCGTCGACGCTGTAGAGGTAAACGTCGTCCAACTCGCCGACTTCCGGTTCGATGTCGCGGGGAACGGCGATATCGACCATGAAGATCGGTTTGTGCTTGCGCAGCTTCAAAGCGCTTTCCACCGCGCCCTTGCCGAGAATCGGCAACTGACTGGCGGTCGAACTGATCACGATATCGCTGCGTACCAGTTCTGCCGGGATGTCCGACAGCAACACCGCGTGGGCGCCGAACTGCTCGGCCAGCAGACTGGCGCGTTCCAGCGTGCGGTTGGCGACGACGATGCGCTTGACGCCCAGTTCGTGCAAATGGCGGGCGACCAAAGTAATGGTCTCGCCGGCGCCGATCAGCAAAGCCTGACTACGCTGCAAATCACTGAAAATCTGTTTCGCCAGGCTGACGGCGGCAAATGCCACGGACACCGGGTTTTCACCGATCGCGGTGTCGGTGCGCACCTGCTTGGCGGCGTTGAACGTTGCTTGAAACAGTCGTCCCAGCAGCGGGCCGATGGTGCCGGCCTCGCGGGCCACGGCGTAGGCCGATTTCATCTGACCGAGGATCTGCGGTTCACCGAGCACCAGCGAGTCGAGCCCGGAGGCGACGCGCATCATGTGACGAACTGCCGCATCATCTTCATGCACATAAGCACTCGCGCGCAGCTCATCGAGGCTTAAATGGTGATAATCGGCCAGCCAGCGCAGCACGATATCGGCAGAAAGCTGATCCTGTTCTATATAAAGCTCACTGCGATTGCAGGTGGAGAGGATCGCAGCTTCGCGGCTGTCGGTGAGTCGGCAGAGCTGCTGCAAGGCCTCCACCAGCTGTTCAGGAGTAAAAGCCACGCGCTCGCGGACGTCTACTGAAGCAGTCTTGTGGTTGATACCGAGTGCAAGGAAGGCCATTCAAGGTCGCTGATGGTGACGTGAAGCCAGCAATTGTCCACCTTCGAAAGATTCAGAACAACTACCGCTGACTATTGTCCCAATCGTCAGCCCCTATAATGGGCACAATTGAGTCTCGGTTATGTTTGGCCGAAGGCTTGTGTCATGATGATCCGACCGCAGGTTAGTCGTCCTCTTCCTATATGAATAGATCTTCCGCGTTGCTCCTCGCTTTTGTCTTCCTCAGCGGCTGCCAGGCCTTGGCCCCGGTGTCGCCGGACGGTACGTCGCCGGTTGAAGACACCACGCCCGCGCCTGAAAAGCCCAAGGTTTACAGCTCGTTCAGCGAGGAAACCGTTTTCAGTCTGTTGAGCGCCGAACTCGCCGGCCAGCGCAATCGTTTCGACATTGCCCTGGACAACTACGTGACCCAGGCCATCAACACCCAGGATCCGGGCGTCTCCGAACGCGCATTCCGCATTGCCGAATATCTGGGCGCCGATCAACCGGCCCTCGATACCGCGCTGATCTGGGCGAAAAACGCCCCGGACGACCTCGAGGCGCAACGCGCCGCTGCCGTGCAACTGGCGCGCGCCGGGCGTTATGACGACTCGATGGTCTATATGGAGAAAGTCCTGCAGGGCAAGGGCGATACTCACTTCGACTTCCTCGCACTGTCGGCGGCAGATACCGATCAGGAAACCCGCAACGGTCTGATGAAAAGTTTCGACCGTTTGCTGCAACGTCATCCGAACAACAGTCAGCTGATTTTTGGCAAGGCCCTGCTTTTGCAGCAGGATGGCGACAACAAAGCGGCACTGGCCCTGCTCGAAGACAATCCACCGGAAGACGGTGAGATTGCCCCGATTCTGCTGCGCGCACGCCTGCTTCAGCTGCTGAACCGTGGCGACGAAGCCCTGCCACTGCTGCAAAAAAGCATCAAGAAATACCCGGACGACAAACGCCTGCGCCTGACCTACGCGCGCATGTTGGTCGAACAGGACCGCATGGACGACGCCAAAGCCGAGTTCTCCAGCCTCGTTCAGCAATACCCGGAAGACGACGAACTGCGTTACTCGCTGGCACTCGTCTGCCTGGAAGCCAAGGCCTGGGATGAGGCCAAGGGTTATCTGGAAGACCTGATCGCTCGCGAAAGTCATGTCGATTCGGCGCATCTGAACCTCGGTCGCATCGCTGAAGAACGCAACGACCCGCAAGGCGCGCTCATCGAGTACGCCCAGGTAGGCCCGGGCAACGACTATCTGCCGGCGCAATTGCGTCAGGCCGATATCCTGATGAACAACGGCAAGACCGCTGAAGCGCAAAGCAAACTCGCCGCCCAGCGCGACGAGCAACCGGACTACGCGATTCAGTTGTACCTGATCGAATCGGAAACCCTGTCGGCCAACAAACAGGACGACAAAGCCTGGAAAGTTCTGCAGCAAGCCTTGCAGCAATACCCGGACGATCTGAATCTGCTGTACACCCGGGCCATGCTCGCGGAAAAACGCAATGACCTGGCGCAGATGGAAAAAGATCTGCGCCTGATCATCAAGCGCGATCCGGACAACGCCATGGCCCTGAACGCTTTGGGCTACACCCTATCCGACCGAACGACCCGCTACGCTGAAGCGAAAGCGCTGATCGAGCAGGCACATCAGATCAATCCGGAAGACCCGGCGGTACTCGACAGCCTTGGCTGGGTGAATTACCGCATGGGCAATCTGGACGACGCCGAGAAATATCTGCGTCAGGCGCTGGAGCGTTTCCCTGACCACGAAGTCGCCGCTCACTTGGGCGAAGTACTGTGGGTCAAGGGCAATCAGCGTGAAGCCAAACAAGTCTGGGGCAAGTTCCTCAAGGATCAGCCCGACAGCACCATTCTGCGCAGCACCATCAAGCGCCTGACCGGATCCGAGACTCTTTAACCCATGTTTTTGCGCCACGTTATTGTTTTCAGCTTCATCGCCCTGCTCGCTGGTTGCTCGGGTTTCGGTACTCGCGAATCGGTCGAGGGCCACGGCAGTCCGGCTCAATGGGCCGCGAACAAACAACAGCTGACCGGCCTCGACGGCTGGCAGATCGACGGCAAGATCGGCATCCGCGCACCGAAAGATTCCGGTAGCGGCACGTTGTTCTGGTTGCAGCGTCAAGACTATTACGACATTCGCCTGTCCGGCCCGCTGGGTCGCGGCGCGGCACGCCTGACCGGGCGTCCGGGCAAGGTCTCGCTGGAAGTTGCCAACCAGGGTCGCTACGAATCGCAGTCCCCGGAAGCCCTGCTCGAAGAACAGCTGGGCTGGAAGTTGCCAGTGTCGAACCTGGCCTGGTGGGTCCGTGGCCTGCCAGCCCCGGACAGCAAGAGCCGCCTGAACCTGGACGCCAACAGCCGTCTGGCCAACCTGGAACAGGATGGCTGGAAAGTCGAATACACCGCGTACACCGAACAAAACGGTTACTGGCTGCCCGAGCGCATCAAGCTGCACGGCACCGACCTTGATGTAACGCTGGTGATCAAGACCTGGCAACCGCGCAAGTTGGGGCAATAACCCATGACCGCTGCACGCCTGACCCTGCCTTCGCCAGCCAAACTCAACCTGATGCTGCACATTCTCGGTCGTCGTGAAGACGGTTATCACGAGTTGCAGACTTTGTTTCAGTTTGTCGATTACGGCGATGACATCACCTTTGCCGTGCGCGATGACGGCGTGATTCAGTTGCACACCGAATTCGAAGGCGTGCCTCACGACAGCAACCTGATCGTGCGTGCGGCAAAAATGCTTCAGCAACAGTCCGGCTGTTCGCTCGGCATCGATATCTGGATCGATAAAGTGCTGCCCATGGGCGGCGGTATCGGTGGTGGCAGTTCGAACGCGGCAACAACTTTGCTCGGCCTGAATCATCTGTGGCAGTTGGGTTGGGATGAAGATCGCCTCGCCGCTCTTGGCCTTTCGCTAGGTGCCGACGTGCCGGTTTTTGTCCGTGGTCATGCGGCTTTCGCCGAGGGTGTGGGCGAAAAACTGACCCCGGTCGATCCCGAAGAACCGTGGTATCTGGTGCTCGTGCCGCAAGTCTCTGTAAGTACGGCAGAAATTTTTTCCGATCCTTTGTTGACACGTAACACGCCGCCCATTAAAGTGCGCCCCGTTCCCGAGGGAAACAGTCGAAATGACTGCTTGCCGGTGGTTGCAAGGCGTTATCCAGAAGTACGTAACGCATTGGATTTGTTAGGTAAATTTACCGAGGCAAAGCTCACCGGAACTGGAAGTTGTGTGTTTGGGGGCTTCCCAAGCAAAGCTGAAGCTGATAAAGTCTCGGCCCTTCTGACAGAGACCCTTACAGGGTTTGTAGCCAAAGGCAGCAACATTTCGATGTTGCACCGCAAGTTGCAAAGTCTGCTCTAAAGGAACCAGGTGCTCGGCACTTGATGCAACAGATACAGGGGCGTCGCCAAGCGGTAAGGCAGCAGGTTTTGATCCTGCCATGCGTTGGTTCGAATCCAGCCGCCCCTGCCATTTTCTATACTCATCCAGGTTACCCTCAGCCTCTAGGTACTGCGCGTGTCCAAGATGATGGTCTTTACGGGGAACGCTAACCCCGATCTGGCTCGGCGTGTTGTACGTCAGCTGCATATCCCTCTCGGTGACATCTCTGTCGGTAAGTTCTCCGACGGCGAAATTACTGCCGAGATCAATGAAAACGTTCGCGGTAAAGACGTTTTCATTATTCAGCCGACTTGCGCTCCGACCAACGATAACCTGATGGAACTGGTAGTGATGGCTGATGCCTTCCGCCGCTCCTCGGCTACTCGTATCACTGCTGTTATTCCTTATTTTGGTTATGCCCGTCAGGATCGCCGTCCGCGTTCCGCACGTGTGGCTATCAGCGCGAAAGTCGTTGCTGACATGCTTACCGTAGTCGGCATCGACCGTGTTCTCACGGTTGATCTGCATGCTGACCAGATTCAGGGTTTCTTCGATATTCCGGTAGATAACATCTACGGCTCCCCGGTTCTGGTGGATGACATTGAAGATCAGCGCTTCGAAAACCTGATGATCGTGTCTCCGGACATTGGTGGCGTCGTGCGTGCACGTGCCGTTGCCAAATCCCTGGGCGTGGACCTCGGGATCATCGACAAACGCCGTGAGAAAGCCAATCACTCTGAAGTGATGCATATCATCGGTGATGTCGAAGGGCGTACCTGCATTCTGGTCGATGACATGGTCGATACCGCCGGCACTCTGTGCCACGCGGCCAAGGCCCTGAAAGAGCATGGCGCAGCCAAGGTCTTTGCCTACTGCACACACCCTGTGCTGTCGGGTCGGGCCATCGAGAATATCGAAAATTCCGTGCTGGACGAGCTGGTGGTGACCAACACCATCCCGCTGTCCGCTGCAGCACAAGCCTGTGCACGTATCCGTCAACTGGATATCGCACCGGTTGTTGCCGAAGCGGTTCGCCGCATCAGCAATGAAGAATCGATCAGCGCGATGTTCCGCTAAGGGCCCAGCCCTTCGCGAAATGTCTCGTTGACGAAAAGCGCCCCGCCCCGGCATTCCTGCCGGGGCGGGGCTTTTTTGCCCATACCGTGTTTGGCGCTGGTCGCAAACGCCACTCCGGTCATGGCTATTTTGGAGATACAAAATGAACGATTTTACTCTGAATGCTGAAGTGCGTTCCGACCTGGGGAAAGGTGCGAGCCGCCGCCTGCGTCGTCTCGCCGCGCTGGTTCCAGCTGTTGTTTACGGTGGCGAAAAAGCCCCTGAATCCATCAGCATGCTGGCCAAAGAAGTTGCCAAACTGCTCGAAAACGAAGCTGCCTACAGCCACGTTATCGAACTGAACGTTGGCGGCAAAAAGCAGAACGTCATCATCAAAGCTCTGCAACGTCACCCGTCCAAGGGTCACGTTCTGCACGCTGACTTCGTACGCGTCGTAGCCGGTCAGAAACTGACCGCTATCGTGCCTGTGCACTTTGTTGGTGAAGAAGCTCCGATCAAGAAAGGCGGCGAGATCTCGCACGTCCTGAACGAAATCGAAGTAACTTGCCTGCCGAAAGATCTGCCTGAGTTCATCGAAGTCGACCTGTCGGCTCTGGAAATCGGCGCAATCGTCCACCTGTCCGACATCAAAGCCCCTAAAGGCGTTGAGTTCGTTGCACTGGCTCACGGTGACGACAAAGCTGTTGCAAACGTACACGCTCCACGCGTTGCTCCAGAAGCTACCGAAGAAGGCGCAGCAGAGTAATTCACTCTGTTTAGCCTGAGTGAGCAAGTAACATCGCGGACTGGAACGTAGCGAGAAAGCGGGCGAGAACGCGGAGTTTACATCCATGGTAAATGAGCATTTTTCGTCCACTTTCGCCGCTTTCCCTGATCGCGGCGATGTTACCCACCACTCTAAGGAAGGGCCCCTATCGTGACTGCCATCAAACTGATCGTTGGCCTGGGAAATCCAGGCGCCGAATACGACCAGACCCGGCATAACGCAGGGGCCCTTTTTGTTGAGCGCATCGCCCACGCACAGAATGTGAATCTTGTGGCCGATCGCAAATATTTCGGCCTGACCGGGCGCTATTCGCATCAGGGTCAGGATGTTCGTCTGCTGATTCCCACCACTTACATGAACCGCAGCGGCCAGGCCGTGGCGGCACTCGCCGGTTTCTTTCGCATCAAGCCTGAAGAAATCCTCGTGGCGCATGACGAACTCGACTTGCCTCCGGGCGTTGCCAAGCTCAAGCAGGGCGGCGGCCATGGCGGTCACAACGGGTTGCGCGACATCATTGCGCAACTGGGCAATCAGAATACGTTCTACCGCCTGCGGCTTGGCATTGGCCACCCGGGCGTCGCCAGTATGGTTTCAAATTTCGTCCTGGGTCGTGCGCCACGCGCCGAACAGGAAAAACTCGATGCCAGCATCGACTTTGCCCTCGGCGTGCTGCCGGATATCCTCGCCGGTGAATGGAACCGTGCGATGAAAAACCTGCACAGCCAGAAGGCCTGACTCTACTCCGAGGGGAAACACCATGGGATTCAATTGCGGCATCGTCGGCCTGCCTAACGTCGGCAAGTCCACCCTGTTCAACGCCCTGACCAAATCCGGTATCGCGGCCGAGAACTTCCCCTTCTGCACCATCGAGCCGAACAGCGGCATCGTGCCGATGCCGGATCCGCGTCTGGAAGCCCTGGCGGCTATCGTCAATCCGAAGCGCATCCTGCCGACCACCATGGAATTCGTCGACATCGCAGGCCTGGTGGCCGGCGCCTCGAAAGGTGAAGGCCTGGGCAACAAGTTCCTCGCCAACATCCGCGAAACCGACGCGATCGCTCACGTGGTGCGCTGCTTCGAAGACGAAAACGTGATCCACGTTTCCAACAGCGTCGACCCGAAACGCGACATCGAAATCATCGACCTGGAACTGATCTTCGCCGACCTTGACAGCTGCGAGAAGCAACTGCAGAAAGTCGCGCGCAACGCCAAGGGCGGTGACAAGGACGCCGTGGTTCAGAAAGCTCTGCTGGAGCAACTGATCGCGCACTTCACCGAAGCCAAACCGGCACGCAGCCTGATGAAGAACATGAGCGCTGACGAAAAAGCAGTGATCAAGGGCTTCCACCTGCTGACCACCAAACCGGTCATGTACATCGCCAACGTCGCTGAAGACGGTTTCGAGAACAACCCGCACCTGGACGTTGTTCGCGCCATTGCCGAAGAAGAAGGCGCCATGGTCGTTCCGGTCTGCAACAAGATCGAAGCAGAAATCGCCGAGCTCGATGACGGCGAAGAAAAGGACATGTTCCTCGAGGCCCTGGGCCTGGAAGAGCCTGGCCTGAACCGCGTGATCCGCGCCGGCTACGAAATGCTGCACCTGCAGACCTACTTCACCGCCGGTGTCGAAGAAGTCCGCGCCTGGACCGTCAAAGTCGGTGCCACCGCACCTCAGGCTGCCGGCGTGATCCACACCGACTTCGAGAAAGGCTTCATCCGCGCCGAAGTGATCGCCTACAACGACTTCATCCAGTACAAGGGCGAAGCCGGTACCAAAGAAGCCGGTAAATGGCGTCTGGAAGGCAAGGATTACATCGTCAAGGACGGCGACGTGATGCACTTCCGCTTCAACGTGTAAGCGTTGCGCCCAAGAAAAGCCGCGTTTGATACGCGGCTTTTTTGTGCCTGACAGATTGTTAAAAGATCGCAGCCTGCGGCAGCTCCTACATGGGATTGATGTACACCTGTAGGAGCTGCCGAAGGCTGCGATCTTTTGATCTTAGGCCTTTTTGGTGCGCGGCAAGAAGATCGCCAACACGCCAAACAACGGCAGGAACGAGCACAGGAAATACACGTACTCAATCCCGTGCACATCCGCCAGATGCCCCAGCAGCGCCGCGCCAATCCCGCCAAAACCAAACATCAAACCAAAGAAGATTCCGGCGATCATCCCGACATTGCCCGGCACCAGTTCCTGCGCGTACACCACAATCGCCGAGAACGCCGAGGCCAAAATGAAGCCGATCACCACGCTGAGGACACTGGTCCAGAACAGATCGACATGAGGCATCAGCAACGTAAACGGTGCCACACCAAGGATCGAGAACCAGATCACTGCCTTACGCCCGATCTTGTCGCCAATCGGTCCACCGAAGAACGTCCCCGCCGCGACCGCTCCAAGAAACAGGAACAAGTGCAGCTGCGAACTGGCCACCGACAGGTCGAACTTCTCGATCAGGTAGAACGTGAAGTAACTGGTCAGGCTGGCCATGTAGAAATACTTGGAGAACACCAACAACCCCAGCACCACCAACGCACTGGTCACCCTGCCCTTCGACAGCCCGTGAGTCGCCGCTTGACCGGCCTTGAGCTTGAACAGATTCAAGTGATGGGCATACCAGCGGCTGATGCGGTACAGCACAAACAGCGCAAACACCGCGAACAAACCAAACCACGCCACGTTGCCCTGACCGAACGGAATGATGATCGCCGCCGCGAGTAACGGACCGAACGCGGAACCGGCGTTACCGCCAACCTGAAAAGTCGATTGCGCCAGACCAAAACGTCCGCCCGAGGCCAGTCGCGCAATCCGCGAGGCTTCCGGGTGGAACGTCGAGGAACCGATTCCAATCAGCGCCGCCGCCAGCAGAATCAACGGAAAACTGCCGACCATCGACATCATCACAATGCCAATCAATGTGCAGATAGAACCGGCCGGCAACAGCCAAGGTTTCGGATGCCGGTCAGTGTGATAACCGACCCACGGCTGCAACAGTGACGCGGTCAGTTGGAAGGTCAAAGTGATCAGGCCGACTTGAGTAAACGTAAGGCCGTAGTTAGCCTTGAGCATCGGGTAGATCGACGGCAAGACCGACTGAATCAGGTCGTTGATCAAATGCGCCAGCGCCACCGCGCCGATGATACGCATCACCAAAGGACTGCTTTGCGGAGCAGCAGGCGCCGAGGCAGCGGCGGTCTGAACGTTGCTGATAGCCATGGAAGTTTCCGGACAGCAGATGAGTGCACACAGGCAGGTGCGTCAATGTGCCATTTTTCGGTGCGCCAGCGCCATCCCCTTAGCCAGCTAACTAACTGACTGGTCGTCGACAGCAAGGTGATAGCGCAACGCCATGGTCTGAATCTTGCCTTGTTTCAAGCCTTGAACGCGGTGCCCTTACAAAGGGCACCGACAATGGGAAGTTTCGCTACAGAGCCGGCCTACAGAGCGGGCGAGAGTGAACTTTCGAGGCCTTTTAGCAGGGCACAGGTCGCGATCGAAACGAGCGCGATGCACGCTGATGGTGCGTGGTGTCCAGAGGAGTCATGGGGCATGCAGGCTTTCCTTTCACCGGGGATCAAATTGCTGGGGCGGTTTGGCTTCGCCGGTAAATTCCAGTTGTTGTTTCTACTGTTCATTCTGCCGTTGGCCGGCAGCCTGTTGATGATCGGCCAGGACTATCGCGACAAGCTCAACCTGATTTCCGGCGAACGCGCCGGCGTACGGCAGTTGCTCGCACTCGATGCGCTGGACAACCTGCTCGCCGCCCAACGCGACCGCGCCGCCCGTTGGCGCGCCACCGAAACCAATCGCCAACCGACGCCGGCCACGCTCGCCGCCATGGCTGCGTTCGACGCGGTACAACCAGCGGTTCTGCAAGCCACCACAGACTTGGGCAACGCCCTGAAAAACGAAGGCGCGGAAGGCGAAACCCTGACCCGCTACCAGGCGCTGCAAACGGCTCTGAACGGATTAGACTCGAAAAGCCTCAGCAGCGTCGGCTGGTGGCCGGACGGTTACGACCGTTTCACCAACGCCCTCAGCGCCCTGCAAGCGTTGCGCGAACAGATCGTCATGGACAACCGCCTGACCCTCGCGCCGTGGCTGGAAACCTATCTGCTGACACAGATCTCGACACAGCACGCGCCCGACCTGATCGAACGCGTCGGACGTCTCGCAGCGGTCGGCCAGGCCTCGGTGGTCTCCGGACAATTCACCCTGCAAAGCCGTTTGCAATTACGCGACCTGCGCAGTCGTATCGGCGACGCCCGCGAGCAACTGGTCAAAACCGCCACACTGCTTGAAGCACGCCTGCCGAAAGATCAGCAGAGCTGGGCCAGCCAATACCACGACAGCCTGAAACACCTCGATAGCGGTTTGAAGGTGCTGGATGACGGTGTATTCGGCGGCGGCATCAACCTTAAACCGGAGGACTTCGAGCGCAGCCTCGACGCCCTGCTGACCGACCTCGCCGCCCTGCGTCAGCAATCGCTGGTGTCGCTTGATCAGCGCCTCGACGCTTACCACAGCTCGGCGATTCGTCAGTTCATCATCGTTGCAGCGATCTTCGGCTGCCTGCTGCTCGCGGCGCTGTACTTGTTTGTCTGCCTGCAAGCGTCGATTCGGCGTAGTGCCAGCGGCATCACCCTGCTCGCTGAGGCCCTGCGCGACGGCAACCTGAGCCTGCAAGTGCCGGTGGTGGGTCGTGATGAGTTGGCGGCGATCAGCACCGCACTCAACGTTGCCGTGGTGCAACTGCGCAGCAGCATGCTCGGCGTCGATCACGAGACCTCGCAACTGAGCAACGCCGTGCGCAGCCTTAACGAACATTCCAGCGGCGCTCTCGGCGAAGTCGAGGCGCAACAGTTGCAGATCAGCCAGATCGCCGCAGCCGCCACGCAATTGGCCGCGACCTCGCAAGGCGTCGCGCAGAGTTGCGAACAGGCCTCCGGCAGCGCTCAGCACACGCGACGCATCGCCGCCGACAGCAGCCGCGACAGCCAACGCACCACGGCGAGTATTCAGCAGCTCAATCAGCGTTTGAACGACACCGCCGCAGCACTCGGCCGGGTCAGCGAACAAGGTCAGCAGATCCAATTGGTCGTCGACACCATTCGCGGTGTTGCCGAACAAACCAATCTGCTCGCGCTCAACGCCGCTATCGAAGCGGCGCGCGCAGGTGAACAAGGTCGCGGTTTCGCTGTGGTGGCGGACGAAGTGCGCAGCCTGTCGCAACGCACGCAGTCGTCCACCGCACAGATCGCCGGTACGGTCGACAGCTTACGTGCGACAGTTAACGAAGCCGTGAGTTTGATGGAGGCCGCGTGCGGCCAGGCGCAAACCGATGCCGAATCGGTCACCGGTCTCGGTGAACGCCTGGGCGAAATCGCCAGCGCCGTGCAGAGCGTCACCGACACGTTGGCGCAGATCGCCACGGCGGTTGAAGAGCAAGCGAGCACCGCCGACGAGGTCAGCGGCAATATCCAGCAGGTCGATCAGGCGGCCGTGCGTTTGCTTGAGGGTGCACGGGCGGTGAACCTTGCGGCGGATACCCTGAGTCAGGGCAGCCATGCCTTGAGCGCCAATACTGCAAGATTTCAGCTGCGTTGAAGCCCTGCCCGGCCCGGATTTTCCGGGCTGGAGGATAAGCGGTTGAAAATAAGAAGAAATATTTTAAATTTACGCTTGACGCTTTTCCATTTCAGGGGAATAATGCGCGCCACTTGGCTACATAGCTCAGTTGGTTAGAGCATAGCATTCATAATGCTGGGGTCCGGGGTTCAAGTCCCTGTGTAGCCACCAAGTACTAAAAACGGCTTACCGAAAGGTAGGCCGTTTTTTTATGCCTCGAGAAAAGTCTCGGTAACCTGTTACTTCAAAATATCCTTCTCTTCGTTGCTCGCTTTGGTCGCTGCCTGTGCGATCAAGGCGTCAAGCATCTGCGCAATGACCTTCTGTTGGACCTTCGAGAGCTCATTGATGGACTGCAGCCGTCGATACCACGCCGAGGTCAAGCTGCGTCTGGGCCTCTCCGTGTACGAGGGAACCCCGAGCAGGTCTTCAACAGGCACGCGCAGCGCAAATGCCATCTTCACCAGTGTCGTGACCGGCATGCTGCGGGTGCCCTCCTCGTAGCCCTGAAAGGTTTGCCGGGAAAGACCTAAAGCCCGTGCAAACCGAGTCTGTGTGATCTCGTGCACTGTGCGTAAGTGAGCAATACGACTGCCCATCGCCACCAGAAAATCGCGATCCTCATTGGAAACACTCATGACAATGGCCGACTGAAAATAGAGTTGAATGGCAACGGACTCATCCTTTTCATCTGAAATCCATCCTGGAAAAAACGATAGAAACCATCCTCAGGTAAAGGCGCGTAAGTTGTCGACCTGAAAAGTCTGTAGGAAAAACTCAGAAACCCCCTCCATCCAAACCGAAAGACTACAAGCGCAAAACACCGCTGGTTCATCTGAATCAATCGGTCCAGAAGCAGCCGTAGGAAACAGGTTCGATTCAGGTACGAATTGGATTTTTCGTAAACCACGCGCCTGAAACTCACCCCATCGGTTTGCCCGAATTCCCCATTGACCGACAAGCTTCCCTGGCTCGATTCAAAGCCATACAGGGAGTTGGCATGGCTCTATTCAAATCTCTCTTCGATGAAGATTGGCCTTGGGAACGTCCGAGATGGAACGGCTCGTGGGCCGCTTGGAATCCGCCTCCCCCGCCGGAGCCGGTGTACGTCGAAAAGGATGAATGGCCAACGCCCAAGCCCCGCGAAGATCAGGTGTTCGCCAAGTCCTGCACTGTGGGTAACTGGTGCCGAACGGACGCCGGTACGGCACCCGAACCTGCCAGCAACTTCGGCAAGATCATGCTCGCCGGCGCCATGCTCCTGCCCTCCGCCAGCACCGCTGTCGCGACGGCGATTGGTGCCGATCTGGGCCTGGGGCGTTTGGCGGGCGGCGGCATTCTGCAACAACGCCTCAACTGGGCAATTCGCGGCGCTGCTGGGCCGGCCAGCGTGTTCGTCCTCGGGATGCTGCCGACCCGCATGGGCGACGGCACGCTGCACACCGATGAACAACTGCGCCGCATGAGCCGCGCCCCCACTCGTGTGCGCTTCCAGTTTCGGCGTGATGCCGAAGGAGTCATGCAGGTTTACGGCATCCACTCCGGCGCCTCGGGCGATGACTCGGTACGTACTGTCAAAGTCGAGTGGAACAGCGACAACACTGCGATGGAGGCCAAGCTCAACGGCATCACGATTTTGTGGACGCCGCAACGCGGGCCACTCGGTTCAATGCCGCCGCTGGTGTATCCCGAACACGGCGAGCAACTGAACACGATCCTTGTTCATCCAATCGCGGAGAACACCGACAGCCAGATAGAAGGCCTGCCCGGCGAGGACATGACTGCCGAGGATTGTATTCTGGTGTTTCCGGCGGACACTGGGCTTAAGTCGCTTTATGTGGTGTTTTCGAGGCCGGCCAGACTGACGCCAGGTACGGTGACGGGGGGTGGTGAGGATGTGTCGGGGATATGGCTCATCGGAGCAAGCTCTGGGGTAGGAGTCCAATTCCGACGGACGTGGCAGACTCACTGCGTGGACGCGACTTCAAAAGCTTCGACTCGTTCAGAGCAGCCCTTTGGAAAGCCGTTTCGGAGTCAGCCGTGGTGGATCAGTTCATCAAACAGAACGCTGGCCGTATGCGTAAAGGCAAGGCACCACGTGTGCGCAAAGCCGATAGCGTCGGAGGTAGAAGATCTTACGAACTTCATCACCTCGAAAAAATATCAGAGGGCGGCGGCGTTTACGACGTAGATAATCTGCGAGTGAACACGCCGCGAAACCACATCGATATCCACCGGAACGAATAGGTTAGCCATGACAGACAAATTATTGAAAAACAGCATTTCGGAGTACACCGAGGCCGAGTTCATCGCGCTGCTGGAAGAGCTCGCTAAAGAAGATGAAGAAGCAGAAAGCGATGATCGCGCTGACTTACTGCTGTTGCACTTCGAGAAAATCAGCGAACACCCAGCTGGCTCGGATCTGATCTATTACCCGGGGTCTGGTGCGGATAGCTCCCCTCAGGGCGTAACGAAAATTGTAAAAGAATGGCGAGCAGCGCAGGGTTTGCCGGGCTTCAAGCAGTAAGTGCTTTTAAATATCTCGAGACAACCCCGAACTTGTGGCGAGGGGATAAACCTCCTCACCACAAGGCTACGCCTGATCTACTCAGGCTGCTTTGACGATAGGGCTGCCAACCCCTTCGCCCAAATCTGCCGAGTCCGCAGCCCCACCATCGCCCGCCAATCCGGATCGGCCGGATAAAACTGCTCCAGCAGATTCAACTTGATCCCCCGCCCCGTCGCATCCAGCGGATCGCCATGCAAATGCAGCCAATGGTCATCGCGCAAATGCCGGTGCACATCCGGCCCCGGATACGTCCCGCACTCGATCACGAACGGCATCAACTGCACGTCCGGTAGAGCATTGAGCAACGCCTGCGAGGTGTACCCGGTAGCCGTCGCTGCCACACCGGTTTCGCTCAAGGTGTCGGCGCCAGTGTGCAGCGTGTAAAGCCATGGGCCATAAATTGCCTGGGCCTGCGCGAGTGCCGGGTACGGCGCCTGGGTGATGGTCAGCAACATCGGATGACCGTACTCGCCAGCGCCGGTGTGCAGGTCGAAACACATCACGGTTTCAGCGCCAGCCAGATGCGTTTCGATGATTTGATGCAGCGTGCGGTTCGACCAACTCGGCGCGCGGCCACCGTAAAACAGTCCATCGGGATGACTGTGCTGACCGCCCTCGACAATCGACATCACCGCTGGCCAACCGTGTTGGTTGATCTGCGCGTCGAGCAAGGCATCGGCGCGTTGGCGCTCGGGGCCGTGCAAATCGGCGCAGGCGTAGATTTCATGCAGTGCGGCGTAAGCGCGGTTATCTGGGAGAGGCCCGGTGAAATCCAGGTAATTGCGGTTGAGGTCGATGTTGTCTTCGTTGACCCGACGTAACCACGCCGTGCCCCATGGGTTGATCAGGTGAACCATGACCACTGCGACATCGTTGGGCAGCGAGCCGGGTTCGAAGGTTTTCAGCCAATCGATCTGACAGTCCGAGCCGTAATAGCCCTCGACTCCGTGCGTGCCGCTGAGCGCTACCAGTCGGCGTTTGGCCTGTGGATCACCGAGCACGGCGACGTCGGTGCTCAGGGGTTCACCAAAGGGGCCGCAACGTGGATGTGCGTAGGAGGTGAGCGTGGCGCCGGCTGCGTTGGCGGCGTTGATGAACTGATCGCGTTGATCGCGGTAGCTGGCTTCGGTGGGGAACTCGCTGTGCATATCGGTCTCTTGTTGATCTTGTAATTGTGGGAGCGAGCTTGCTCGCGAAAGCGGTTGGACATTCAACATTTCTGCCGACTGACACTGCGCATTCGCGAGCAAGCTCGCTCCCACAGGTGCTCAGTGCAGCTCAACGGATTTGCGGTTGACCCTAGCGAACATCCGCCCCGAAAAGAAAGACAAAAATGCCCACCGGTTTGCGTCGCGACCGAGCGGTCGATAAAGTCCCTGAGACTTTTATCCCACGGACGGAGAGCCCGCGTGTTTTCAGCCTTGCCCTTGAGCCGTTTTCGCCTGCCAGCCCTGACGCTGATCATCAGCGCCCTGACCCTCACCGCATGCAACGCCCCGCCCTCCTCGACCTTGCCGCTGGCACCGGAAGCCGCATCCGGTTTTCGCACCGATCTGCAAACCCGTCACGCCAGCAAACACATGGCCGCCGCTGCCAATCCCTTGGCTGCTGAAGCCGGTCGGGAGATGCTGCGTCAGGGCGGTTCGGCGATTGATGCGGCGATTGCGATGCAAGCCGTGCTGACCCTGGTTGAACCGCAATCGTCCGGGATCGGCGGCGGCGCGATGATCGTGTTGTGGGACGGCAAACAGGTGCGCACGTATGACGGCCGCGAAACCGCACCGGCTGGCGCCACCGAGAAGCTGTTCTTGCGCGCCGACGGCCAACCGATGGCTTTCCCGCAGGCGCAGATCGGCGGTCGCTCGGTCGGTACGCCGGGCGTGTTGCGCGCACTGGAGCTGGCGCATCAACAACACGGTCGCCTGCCTTGGGCGAAGCTGTTTGAACCGGCGATCAAACTGTCGGAGCAAGGCTTCGCGATTTCGCCGCGTTTGCATTCTTTGCTGGAAGCAGACCCGGTGATCCGCCAGTCGCCCGACATGGCCAAGTATTTCCTCAACGCTGATGGCAGCGTCAAAGCCGTCGGCACGCGCCTGCGAAACCCGGCGCTGGCGGCAGTGTTCAAACGCATCGCCAACGAAGGTGCGGACGCGTTGTACAAAGGCCCGATCGCCGAAGAAATCGTCGCCAAGGTGCAGGGCCACGCCAACCCCGGCAGCCTGACGCTGAACGATCTGCAGCGCTATCAGGCCAAGGAACGCGCGCCGCTGTGTACCGATTACAAGCGCTGGCAGGTTTGCGGCATGCCGCCACCGTCGTCGGGCGGGATCGCCGTGGCGCAGATTCTCGGCACATTGCAGGCGCTGGAGACACGCGACCCGCGTCTTTCCCTGACACCGCTCAAACCAGTGAAAACCGACAAACCGGCGGGCATCGAACCGGCGCCAGAGGCCGTGCATCTGATCGCCGAAGCCGAACGCCTGGCCTACGCCGACCGCGCGCAGTACGTTGCCGATACCGACTTCGTGCCGGTGCCGGTCAAAGGCCTGGTCGATCCGGGTTACCTGGCCAGCCGAGCCAGCCTGATCGGCGAGCGCAGCATGGGCAGCGCCAAACCGGGCACACCGCCGGGCGTACAAGTGGCCTACGCCCCGGACCGTTCGCCGCTGCGCATCTCCACCTCGCAAGTGGTCGCGGTGGATGACCTCGGTGGCGCGGTGTCGATGACCACTACCATCGAAGCCGCGTTCGGCTCGCACCTGATGGTTCAGGGCTTCTTGCTCAACAACCAGATGACCGACTTCTCGTTCATCCCCGAAGAGAACGGCCAGAAAGTCGCCAACCGCGTCGAACCCGGCAAACGCCCACGCTCGTCGATGGCACCAACGCTGATCTTCGATCGCCACAGCGGCGAATTCGTCGCCACGGTCGGCTCGCCGGGCGGTTCGCAAATCATCGAATACGTGGCGAAAACCACCGTCGGTCTGCTCGACTGGAACCTCGACCCGCAAAGCGCCATCAGCCTGCCCAACTTCGGCAGCCGCAACGGCCCGACCGAACTGGAACAAGGCCAATTCAGCCCGGCGCTGATTCAGGCACTGAAAGACAAAGGGCACACAGTGAATGAAATCGACATGACCAGCGGCACCCAGGCCATCGTGCGGGTCAAGGATGCACAGGGCAAAGCCTCGCTGGAGGGTGGCGCGGATCCACGGCGTGAGGGGGAAGCGCTGGGAGATTGAGGCTAGGACGCAAAACAAAAAAGGCTTACCGCGAGGTAGGCCTTTTGTTCAGCACACTGCGTATTTCAAATCGGGATGTTTAAAAGCTGCGAGGCAAACAGAGAACCGTCCCACAAGGTTTTCAGGTTGTCCGTCGGACGTCAGCTCTCTAGCCTGTACTCGTCGCTGCCAATTCAGTGACCGGGATTGGAAACCCCGAGTAGAACCGAGCGCACAAGCGCCTTTCATAACGTATCCTTGCGCACCTTCATGGTGTGCACTCCGTTATGGCGGCTGTGCGCGGGAGACCTTCGGGTCAACCGGGTTCTCCGTTCCCCGGGTTTCCAACCTGCGTACAGCTGCCACCTATTCGTTCGGAAACCGAATCGGCCAGCTCCTATCCTGATCGGAGAACACCATGAAAAAACCGACACCCAATCCCCCCGAAACAAACACCGACCCAACATCCCCGTACGCAACCATCGACAGCAAAAAACTCAACGAAGCGGCCGACCGCGCCCTCGACCACTACCTCAAACCGACCATTCAGATCATGGCGTCCGCCCGCGTAGCTGAACCCATGTACCTCGCCAACCCGGTTTACGACACCGAATCGCTGCTGGCCAATGCCAGTGAATCCTTGGGTTCGGTCACCGAGATGCTCAACAATTTCGCCGCCGTGCTGGATACCGCGCACCGCAAGACCGCGCTGGGTATCGCGCAAATCGTCATGCTGAGTGAGCTGGCGGTGAATCAGGCGCTGGATAACGTTCAGCCGGTTACGTAGTTTTCGCAATGCATAAAAAATCCGATTCCGTGCAGGCATCGGATTCTTATTTCCTGGCGCTGCCCGGAATAAACCTGGCGCCCCTTATTGCCCTAGAGGCAGACTCCTTTGAAGTGGAGTAATCCATGAACGTACGCCCAATTCATAACGAAGACGACTATCGTGCGGCGCTCAAAAACGTGACTGCACTTTTCGATAACGAGCCAGTACCGGGTACCCCCGGAGGTGATCACTTCGGCATCATGATCAGCCTGATCGAAGCCTATGAGGCCAAACAGTTTCCCATTCAGGGTCTGCGGCTCAGCGATTAGCCACCAGATGAGCGCCGAACAACAGGTAGCAACCACCGGCCAAGCGATCCAGCCATTGTCGCGAACGCTCATACACACCGGCAATCCGCCGACTGGCAAAGAACAGCGCCACGCAGCAATACCAACTGAACGACAGCGTCGCCATGGTCAGCACCGCCAGCGCCAGTAACAGTGGCGGGATGTGAGCCGGCATGGCGGTGGCGAAGATGGTGGCGACAAACAATGCTGACTTGGGATTGGTCATGTTGCCCAGAAAGCCTCGCCCGTAAGCGCCGAGCAATGTCTGCTCCGAGGTATCGAGCGTACCCGCGACAATCGGCGCCTTGCGCTTGAACTGCTTGAGCCCGAGATAGATCAGGTAGCAACCGCCAACAATCTTGAAGCTCAGGTACAGCGTCGGCGCGGCACTGAACAGTGACTGGATGCCCAGGCCACCCGCCAGCCCCCACAACACGGTCCCGCTGGCCACGCCGAGTGCCGCGACGACACCGTGGCGGCGAGAACGGCTGACCGCCAGTTGCGCGATGTTGAAGAAGTTCGGGCCGGGCGTGACCACGGCCACGGTCCACAACAGGGCCAACGACAACAGCGGCGCCAGATAACTTGAAAGGGAAAGATCCATGCGCATGCGCCTGATTGGTTCGACGATGCCCTCTACCTTGCAACATCCTGCAATGTTTTGTCATCAGCCGCTATTCACACCGCTAACGTCTTGCCATCCACCGCATCACCAATCTTGAGGAAATGCCCACCCGCCACGTGGTGCAACGTGCGCAAGCCGTCATGCCCTTCGAAATGCCAGCGCCCGTCGCTGAACACACGTTCGTCGGCGTGGGCGGCGATGACTTCGGCGAGGAACAGGTCGTATTGCTCGTGATTGCGCGGCTCTGGCAGCAAGCGGCATTCGAGCCAGGCGACGCAGCCGTCGAGCAGCGGCGCTTCGACTTTTTCGCCATTGAAGGTCTGTAAGCCGTACGCCTGAAACTTGTCTTGTCCTTGGGTTTGGGTGATGTCCAGGCCCGACGTATTGCCGACGGTTTGCACGATGTCGGCCTGATTGACGCAAGGGACGTTGAGCGCGAAGGTGCCGGAGGCTTCGAGCAACTGGCGGGTCCAGGTGGATTTATCGAGGACGACGGCGACTTTCGGCGGTTCGAAATCCAGCGGCATGGCCCAAGCGGCGGCCATGATGTTGCGCTGGCCATCGTGGGCGGCGCTGACCAGCACGGTCGGCCCGTGGTTGAGCAAACGGTAGGCTTTGTTCAGGGGCACCGGGCGGCGGTGGGAATCGCTCATGGGGTCTGCTCCGGGGAAAAGGAGCCGATTGTAGCGCCAGACCACAGAAAGGTGGCTGGTGAAAAACCTGTGGGAGCGAGCCTGCTCGCGAAGGCGATAGGTCAGTCACATCAGTGTCGAATGACATATCGTATTCGCGAGCAAGCTCGCTCCCACATGGGATCAGTGCGGGTCAGTGGGAGAGTTGGTTGGCGAACTGGCCTACCGCATTCACGACCTTCTGCGCACCATCCTGAATCTCGACAATCACCGTACCCGCCTCCGCCGCCAGCGCCAGCCCTTGTTCAGCCTGGAGTTTGCCGTCGGTCATCAGGGCCACCGCATTGCGCGCCATTTCCTGGTTCTGCCGCACCACGGTGACGATCTCTTCGGTCGCCTGACTGGTGCGCGAGGCCAGTTGCCGCACTTCGTCGGCCACCACGGCAAAACCACGGCCCTGCTCACCGGCGCGCGCCGCCTCAATGGCAGCGTTGAGCGCCAGCAGGTTGGTCTGTTCGGCAATGCCGCTGATGGTTTTGACGATGGTGCCGATCACCTGCGACTGCTCGTTCAGTGCCTCGATGCCCTCACCCGCCGCCTGCATGTGCCGCGACAGATCACGCATCACATTCACCGCCTCGGTGACCACGGTGGTGCCACGTTGCGCGGTGCTGTCGGTTTGCTGCGAAGTGCTGTAGGCAATGCTGGCCGCGTCGGCAACGGCTTGTTCGCGGTTGACCTGATCGGTGATCACCGTGGCGAACTTCACCACTTTGTACAGTTTGTCGTTGGCATCGACCACCGGGTTGTAGGACGCCTCCAGCCAGACCGTACGACCATGGCTGTCGACACGCTTGAAGCGATCAGCCACGAACTCACCGTTGTTCAAACGGCGCCAGAAATTCTGGTACTCGGCGCTGTTGTATTCCTCCGGCGCGCAGAACGTCCGGTGATGTTTGCCCTTGATCTGCGCCAGGCTGTAACCCATGCCACTGAGGAAGCGGTCGTTGGCGTTCAGCACGTTGCCGTTGAGGTCGAACTCGATCACGGCGGTCGAACGCACCAGCGCACCGATCAGATTTTCATGTTCACGGGAGGCTTCAATGGTGCGGGTCAGGTCGCTGGCGAACAGCGAAATGTGCTTGATCCGCCCGTCCGAGGAACGCACCGGTTGCACGATCGAACGCAGCCACGCTTCCTCACCATTGCCGCGCAACAGGCGCACGGCGCCGGCGAAATGCTCGCCGCGGGTCATGGCGTTTTTGAAGCGCTGGTGGAATTCATCAGTCTTCACATGTGCCGGGACGATGTCTTCAATCGCCCGACCGATCAGGTCCTGACTCTTGTAGAGCATCTCGGTGAGGAAGTTCTGGTTGACCGATTGAATACGCCCGTCGGGCTCAAGGTTCAGCACCAGCATCTCGCTTTCCAGGCTTTCCTTTACCTGCACAAGGCTGGAGAGTTCTTCACGAAGAGCGGCCAGCTCTTGCTTCAGGCGTTTGTTGAACATGGGAAAATACCGATGGGCAGGATAGAAAGCGGGATGCAATCTAGCCATCGGCCTTGAAAACCTTTTCTGAAGAGCGCTGGCGACTCGTCAGTCAAAAATAGTTCTGAGCGGTAAAGTCACGCAGTTCCGGCTACCTGACACTGTCCAGGACGCGGCATTCGCGCACCGAAATACGCCGCCGTCAGCAGACCCACCACGCCCATTACTGCGCAGAACATCACACAGATCCATGGACTCCACGGCATCAGACCGATCAGCAACAGCGGTGTGATACTGGCCCAAATGGCGTAGGCAATGTTGTAGGTAAAGGAAATGCCTGACACGCGAATACGTGCCGGGAACAACCCGACCATCACCGACGGCACCGCGCCGACCACGCCGCACGCCAGACCGGCCACGGCATAAGCCAGACCGACCCAATCGCCGCCCATGATCAGGCAGCCATACAACACGCCGATGCCCAGCGGCAGCAGCAGGCTATAGAGCATGACGGTGCGCCAGGCGCCAAGACGATCGACCAGCAACCCGGCGATCACGCAGCCGATATTGAGAAACACGATACCCAAGGCACTGAGGGCGAAGGTGTGGCTGGCGCTCATGCCGAAGGTTTTCTGCATCATGGTCGGGGTGATGACGACGAACACCACCACCGCCGAGGTCAGCACGCAGGTCAGCAGCATCGCCGGCAGCATCGCCAACCGATGCTCCCGCAGCACCGTGCCCAGTGGCAGTTCGACCCGCGCCTCGCGCTGCGCTTCCATCGCCATGAATACCGGAGTTTCGCTCAACCAGCGGCGCAGGTAGACGCCAATCACGCCGAACACACCACCGAGCAGGAACGGATAACGCCAGGCGTAATCGAGAATTTCCGCCGGAGTGAAGACTTGCGCGAGGAACGTCGCGGTCAGCGCGCCGATCAGATAACCGAAAGTCAGGCCGGCCTGCAAAAAGCCCAAGGCATATCCGCGATGGCCGCTAGGCGCATGCTCGGCGACAAACACCCAGGCGCTCGGCACCTCGCCACCGACCGCCGCGCCTTGCAGGATGCGCAGCGCCAGCAACAGCAGCGGCGCGAAATAACCAATCTGCGCATAGGTCGGCATGATCCCGATCAGCAGGCACGGCAGCGCCATCATCAGAATGCTCAGGCTGAAGACTTTCTTGCGCCCGAGTTTATCGGCGAAATGCGCCATCAGAATCCCGCCCAGCGGCCGCGCCAGATAACCGGTGACGAAGATGCCGAAGCTTTGCAGCAGACGCAGCCACTCGGGCATTTCCGGCGGGAAGAACAGCTGGCTGAGGGTCAGGGCGAAGAACACGAAGATAATGAAATCGTAGATTTCCAGCGCGCCGCCAAGGGCCGCAAGGCCGAGGGTCTTGTAGTCGGAACGGCTGAACGGCGCAGGTTTGGCCGTGGATTGGGCAGTCATGGCAAAGAACTCTGAATCAGGCAAAAAACCAAGGCGCCCATGGTCTACGCAAATACGCGGATGGACAACCCGTTAGACCATAGTCCCGGTTTTGCAAAAGCTGCTCACAAAGCATCGGCAGTTGAATTACTGTTAATGCCTGTCCAGCGGGACCACGCCAACGCCGGCAAACCGCCGTGAACCCCATGTGGGAGCGAGCCTGCTCGCGAAAGCGCCAGCCCAGCCAACTTCAATGTTGAATGTGCCGACCTCTTCGCGAGCAGGCTCGCTCCCACAGGGATCTCTGTGTTGTCGAGATCGGTGAGCGTTCCCGCGGACCACAATAACCATAAAAATCCGAGGTACTCCCGTGGCCGTTGATATCGAAGATAGCCGCTCTGCGCGCTTTGCCCTGCGCTGTTCAAGCTTTGCCGAACGCTGGTTTCCCGACTCCTGGGTATTCGCCGCGTTGGCTGTGATCATCGTCGCCCTGGCCACGCTGGCCATGGGCGCCAAACCCACCGATGCCGCGATGGCTTTCGGTGACGGCTTCTGGAGTCTGATCCCGTTCACCATGCAAATGGCCTTCGTGGTAATCGGCGGCTACGTAGTCGCTAGCTCGCCACCCGCCGTGAAACTGATTGACCGGTTAGCACGGATCCCGAAAAACGGCCGCTCCGCCGTGGCCTGGGTGGCGCTGATCTCGATGGTAGCCTCGTTGCTCAACTGGGGCCTGTCGCTGGTATTCGGCGGGTTGCTGGTACGCGCCCTCGCCCGCCGCACTGACTTGAAAATGGATTATCGCGCTGCCGGTGCCGCGGCCTATCTGGGCCTTGGCGCGGTATGGGCGCTGGGTTTGTCGTCGTCGGCCGCCCAGTTGCAGGCCAACCCCGCCAGCCTGCCGCCGTCGATCCTGTCGATCACCGGGGTGATTCCATTCACCGAAACGATTTTCCTCTGGCAGTCCGGCGTCATGCTGCTGGCGCTGATCGTGATCTCGATCATCATCGCCTACGCCACCGCCCCCGGGCCGAACTCGGCGCGGGACGCCAAGGCTTGTGGCATCGACCCGGCCTTCAATTTGCCACCGCTGCAACCGCGCACGCGGCCGGGTGAATGGCTGGAACACAGTCCGCTGCTGATCATCGTGCTGGTGCTGTTGGCGGCGGGATGGCTGTTTCATGAGTTTTCGACCAAGCCGGCGATCACCGCAATTTCCGGACTGAATACCTACAACTTCCTGTTCATCATGCTCGGCGCGTTGCTGCACTGGCGCCCGCGCAGCTTTCTCGATGCCGTGGCCCGTGCGGTGCCGACCACCACCGGCGTGTTGATCCAGTTCCCGTTGTACGGCTCGATCGCCGCGCTGATGACCACGGTCAAAGGCACCGATGCGCAAACCCTGGCGCACCACATCTCGACATTCTTCGTCAGCATCGCCTCCCACGACACCTACGCGCTGTTGATGGGCGTGTACTCGGCGATTCTCGGCTTCTTCATTCCATCGGGTGGCGGCAAGTGGATCATCGAGGCGCCGTATGTGATGCAAGTTGCCAATGATCTGCAGTACCACCTCGGCTGGGCGGTGCAGATTTATAACGCGGCGGAAGCGCTGCCTAACCTGATCAACCCGTTCTACATGCTGCCGCTGCTGGGCGTGCTGGGATTGAAGGCGCGGGATCTGATCGGTTTCTCGTTCGTGCAACTGCTGGTGCACACGCCGCTGGTGCTGCTGTTGCTGTGGGCGCTGGGGACTACATTGGCGTATACGCCGCCAGTGATGCCGTAATTTGAAGGGGGGTCGCACCTGCTCAGGGCAGGTGCGATCAGTTCTGTTCGGCGGGAAGTACCGTCAATAGTTCAGGCAAAGCGACCTGTACCGTTTCCCACACTACATCCAGATTGATATCGAAATAGCCGTGAGCAATCCGATTACGCATTCCGCGCATGCTCCGCCATGGAATTTGCGGTTTCTGAGCAGTGAACTCGGGATAACGATCCATCACCTTGGTAGCCGCCTCGCCAATGCTGACCAGACTCATAATGACTGCTTGCTGCGTTCGCTTGTCTTCGGCGAACTCTTCCTTATTCAGGCCTTCGACAAATATCAACGCATCGCTGGCTGCCTGCCGCATATGTTCAAGGTAATCGCCAAGCCGGTTTTCGATCATACGGGACGAGCCTGATCCAGAACCTGCTGCCGAAACTTCAGCGGTAGATCGCCTGGTGTCAGCAGATCGACAGTCACGCCTAACAGGTCCTCGAGTTCCACTTGCAGCCCACCGAGATCGAACAAAGTGGTACCGGGAAGTGGATCGACCAACAAATCCAGATCACTGCCTTCCAGATCAGTCCCAAGTGCGGCGGAACCAAATACACGGGGATTTGCCGCACGAAATCTTCCGACAACCTCACGGATGGCAACACGTTGCAAATCAAGAGCAGTGGAAGGCTTCATGGATCACCGTAACCAGATTCATTAATACAGCAGTCTAGCAGTGCCAAAGGACGCTAGACACCGCTCCCTTTGTAACCCAACCGTCACATCCCCTTGCTAGCGTCCGCCCGAAACATACTGAAACATTTAAGCAAAACGGGCTGAGACATGAGCGACGACACAGACGGCATCGATACACCCTCACCTGAATCCGATAACCCCATCTATACCAGTCGCCGCCGCTTCCTCGGCGGGGTCGCAGTGCTCGGAGTCGGCGCGACATTGGCCGGCTGCGGCAACACGAGCGAGCAACCAGGCAAACCGATCGAGCGCCCGCTAACCCCATCCGAGCTGGACAAGGCCCTGCGCGATCAGGTGAAAACCGTGGTGGTGATCTACGCCGAGAACCGCAGTTTCAATAACCTGTTCGGTGATTTCCCCGGTGTCGAAAAGCCGCTGTCCGCGCTCAAGCCTGCCGACTATCAACAACGTGACCGCGACGGCTCGATGCTGCAAACCCTGCCGCCGGTCTGGGGCGGCGTGCTGCAGATCGGCCCGCAAACTCTCGATGGCGTGACTTATCCCAGCGCCACGCAGTTTCAGGAAAACCTGCCCAACGCGCCCTTCGCCCTTAAAGGCCCGAACGCTGAAGATTTGCCGTTCGGTCTGGTAACCCGCGATTTGTGGCATGTGTTCTATCAGAACCAGATGCAGATCAACGGCGGCAAGAACGACGCCTTCGTCGCTTGGGCCGACTCCGGTGGTTTGACCATGGGTCACTACGCCCAGAGCCGTTATTCCCTGCGTCTATGGGACGTCGCTCAGGAATTCGTGCTGTGCGACAACTTCTTCCAGGGTGCCTTCGGTGGCTCGTTTCTCAACCACCAGTACCTGATCAGCGCTACCGCTCCTTTCTATCCGGACGCGGCCAATTCGGTGGCCAAGTCGCAGATCGCCGCGCTGCTAAGCGATGATCCCAGCGACCCGCGCCTCAAACCGCTGGAGCAATCCCCGGCCAGCGCGATGACCGGCCCGCCGCAGTTCGGCCCGAGTGCGCTGACCCCGGATGGCTTCGGCGTCAATACCCTCGCCCCGCCCTACTGGCCGACGTGGATTCGCGATCCTGAGCGCCCGGCGTATGCCAAAGCCGATCTGCCCAACGTCATGGTGCCGCAGACCCACGAACACATTGGCGACAAGCTCTCGAAGAAAAACATTGATTGGGCCTGGTATGCCGGCGCGTGGCAGGCGACGCTGGATCAGTACAAGGATTCCGGCGGCATTCCGAAAATCCCCAATTTCCAGTATCACCATCAGCCGTTCAACTACTTCAAACAGCAAGGCCCGGAGAACCCCGCCGAGCGCAATAAACGCCTGCGCGATGCTGGCCTGGGGGATGAGTCGAGCAGCAACAAATTCTTCGCCGATGCCGAAGCGGGCAAGCTGCCGGCGGTGAGTTTCTACAAACCGCAAGGCAACCTGAACATGCACGCTGGTTACGCCGACGTGGCCTCCGGTGACCGACACATCGTCCGCGCGCTGAAGGTGCTGCGTGAAAGTCCACAATGGATAAACATGGTGGTGATCGTCACGGTCGACGAGAACGGCGGCTGGTGGGACCACGTCGCGCCGCCCAAGGGCGACCGCTGGGGGCCAGGTTCACGAGTGCCAGCGCTGGTGGTGTCGCCGTTTGCACGCAAGGGCACGGTAGATCACACGGTTTACGACACTGCGTCGATTCTGCGGTTGATCACCCGCGTGTTCCAACTGGAGACCCTCAACGGCCTCAAACAACGTGACGAGGCGATGATCGCCCGGGGTCAGAAACCCATGGGCGATTTGACCAACGCCCTGCATTTTCAGGTTTGAACGCGAGTCCTGGAGTTTGCAGCAAATATCTGCCAGTGACGGCTTTTCTGTGCAACACAGCTGATCCAATATGAGCCGCCCCCGATTCGCGGGGAACCCACGCTGAAAAGGATCTGAGCATGTTCAAACTCGCAGGACTCACGCTCGCCGCGCTCACACTGAGCGCGGCCGCCCACGCCGATGTCGACCTGAAACTGGGCAGCACCGAACGCGTCACCCGCCTCTTCGCCTACCCCAACAACTGCAACGTCATCTGCTTCCGCAACTGGACGCTGGAACAGACCGTCACCCATTACCTGAGCCAGAGCGTGCAACGCGATGGTTATGCCGATGCCAAGGTTTTGGTCAAGACCGACAACGGCCAGCTCTACGCCGAGATCACCGGCGTGCCGAAGGATTACGACAAACCGTTGTCGGCGCTGCTGGACGCAGGAGATCTGGCCTACACCGGCGCCAGCAAGCTCAACGCCGATGGTAAATGGGCCTACAGCTGGTATCTGTTCCTGCCACTGGGCATGGCCCTGGAAAACCGTAAAAGTGTGGAGCTGCTGCACTTCCCGCCGGATTACTCGCTGACTCAGGCGCAGGATTATCTGCGTTCGAACACCACCGATCGCTGGGCGACGCTGTTGACCGACAACGGCATCCCCGCCGCCCAGACACCAGCGTTCCAGACCATCATCGATATCGCCCCGATCGCTGCGCCGTCCAACGCTGGCAGTGATCTGGAAGGCGTGTATGACTATTTCAAGGACTACCAGACCACGCTGGTCAAACAGTTCAGCCAGACCGCCAGCGGCACGACGCTGCCGATGGTCGCGTTCGGCGCGCCGGTGCGTAACTGGATCAAGCAGCAATACGGGCCAACCGTGAATGTCCTGGGACTGGCGACGATCAGCCCGAGCGAAGGCGTGAAAGTGCCGGTGCTGGGTTCCAACCATCCGAGTTACATCTGGTACGCCGCTGACCCGAAAAGCTACACCGGCGACGACGCACAGGCCAAAGCCGACGCAGCGGGCCTGAAAGTCATGGGCCAGGATTTGAGCGCGGCCTGCTGGCAAGCCGGAATGGGCAGCAAACCGGGCAGCGATGCGCAAACAACGCTCAACAGTTGCACGCAGACCTGGCAGGTGACGCAGAAGGTCAAAACCTGCGAACTGTTCTACACCTCGATCCGCAACCTGACCCCGGAACAGGCCGTCGCCAAGTGCGCGACCACCCCGATCAAGGCACAACTAAAGCAATTGCAAGCACCGCTGCCCGCCACCGCCGTTCCCGCCCCACACCTGTAATCGCTTGAAGCGCTCCCGTGTCAGCCAATGCTGACGCGGGAAAGCGTCTAAATCGCCTGTCAGATCTGACAGTAGACCGGCTATACCTAATAGGACACGATTGGATCCAAACAGCTTTGTTGTGCTGACAGGACGTCAACCCAAGGAAAGTCGCAAAAGCCTCGCGACAAGGACCGTTATGAATATCCATGCCAGGGCGCAATCTGCATCACGCGATACTGAAGGCATCTATCCCTTCGCCGGCCTGCCCGTGCGTCTGGGGTTTCCCGCCAGTGCCGATTTCGAAATCATCCGCGAGTATGGCACCCCGATGGCGGTCGCGGCGCGGCGTGAGTTTCTGCAAAGTCATCGGATGTGCCGGGTGTCCGGGCAACTATTGCCCTATCGCTGCCGACAGACCCGACAAATGCTCACGGGCATCCACATTTACGATCCGCGCTTTTGCGGTTTGATCGAACACGCGTGCGACCCCAACGTGTTTCTCGACATGAGCGAGTTGTGGCTGTGGGCATTGAAAGATATCCACAGAGGGGAACGGCTGACCATGGACTACGCCGCCACCGAAGACAAACTGCTGCACCAGTTTGCCTGCAGTTGCAGGGCCAAATGCTGTCGAGGGTGGATCACCGGTTACAACGAACCACCCAGTATCGAGGGCCAGCACTTTCTACAGCGCTGGCGGCACTCGGTTTTGCGCTGACAGCGTTCGTTACAGCGCGCCAACCGGACGCAAGCGGTATTGCGGCGGCAGTTGCTCGAAACCACTGATGGTGGTGTTGAGACTTTTCCAGCGGCCATCCTTGATGCCGTAGATGCAACCGTGGATCGACAGGCTCTGCCCGCGATGCCAAGCGTTCTGGATGATGCTGGTGTGGGCGACGTTGGCCACTTGCTGGATAACGTTGAGTTCGCACATGCGATCAACCTGCTCTTCTTCGGTCGGCAACTTGGCCAGCTCTTCACGTTTTTCGTAGTACAGATCGCGGATCGAACGCAGCCAGCCGTCGATCAGGCCAAACTGGCGATCCTGCATCGACGCGCGCACACCGCCGCAGCCGTAGTGGCCGGTGACGAGGATGTGTTTGACCTTGAGCACGTCGACCGCGTACTGGATCACCGACAGGCAGTTGAGGTCGGTGTGCAGTACCACGTTGGCAACGTTGCGGTGGACGAACAGGTCGCCCGGCAGCATGCCAACGATTTCGTTGGCCGGTACGCGCGCATCCGAGCAACCGATCCACAGATATTCCGGCGTTTGCTGGCGCGCCAGTTTGGCGAAGAAATCCGGGTCTTCCTTGGTGATCGCGTCAGCCCAACGCTCGTTGTTATCAATCAGGTCTTGTAAGTCATGCATGCTGTAAGGCCTCAAGAAAGATGCGCTGGTATGACAGACGACCGCCCGTCGGGGTCACGCCGCCACTGCAAGTGATTTCATTGGAATTCTCGTGTGCCCGGTGAGTCCACCTAAGTAAGGCCCACAGTATGAGGAATTGCCATGACTGATTCACGACGCCCTTACGATGCCGTGCAACCGGAACCCATCGATGATAACGAAGACCGCATGGGTTCGGTGCATGAGCTGGATTTCGATGAAGACGAGCCGAGCGCGAAGATTGGTGATGAGATCCCCGAGCGTGAACGTGAGCAGTTGATGCCGCGTGAGCGGGTGCGTGAGGCCGGGATGACCGGGGCATCGGTCAGCGATCATGAACCGACAGATGACGATATGAGCCCGGAAACCCTGATTCGTGAAGATGGTGCGCGGGATGCCGAAGAGGCTGGGGAAGGCAATCAGGCGGATTGGGATTTGAGCATTGTCGATGAGGATGATATCGGCGGTGGCAATGGCCTGGATGAAGCGGAGCTGGCGCGGCGGGATCCGATGGATGGCAACCGCTGATCTTCGTTGCCTGAAAGGACGCTTTCGCGAGCAGGCTCGCTCCCACAGGTTTTTGGTTTGATCACAAAAGTTGTGTGCGAATCAAATCCACTGTGGGAGCGAGCCTGCTCGCGAAGCTTTTAAGGACGGTCAGTCAACCAGGGTGCAGGCCATGACCACGGCATCTTCACGCCCACCCACCGCCGGATAATAATCCCGACGCCGGCCAATCTCGTTGAAGCCATAACGTTCATACAACTTGAACGCGGCTGTATTGCTGTCACGCACTTCCAGAAAACATTCCCGCGCCGAAGCCGCATACGCCCGCGACATCAGATGCTCCAGCAACGTCAGGCCCAGCCCACGTCCCTGATTTTCCGGTTTGACGGTGATATTGAGCAGATGCGCCTCATCCAGAATGATCTGCACCACCCCGTGGCCAACCTGCTGCTCACCTTCGAACATCAGCCAGATTTGGTACTTGCCCAGCCCATCAAGAAAAATCCCCCGAGTCCACGGGTGGCTGTATGCGGCGTATTCGATTTTCAGCACGGTTTCCAGATCCGCCTCGGTCATCGGGCGGAACGATACAGCGTCACTCATTCGATTCTTTCCAGCGCGCCATCAGCCGACGCATGGCTTGCCACACAGCGGCCTTGCGCTGTGGCTCTTCCATTAACAATTCCAGACCGGGAATGGCCCAGGCCGAGCCCAGACCTTCGATCTGCAATTCACGATTGAACGCTTCGGCGTCCGCTTCACCGGCAAAACGCACCGCCGGCAGGCCGATCAGCCACAGGCAGGCGCTCGGAGCGGCCTCCATTTGCACCGAAAGGAAACCCTGAACGAAATCGCGCGCCGCTTCCGGGCCCTGATCCATGGTGCCGCGATTGAGCCACGGCCAGCGCACCGGCTCGCCGACAATCTGCGGCGCATCCGGCAGACCGGCGGCGCGCAGCATGTCTTTGAGCAACAAATAAGCAGGATCGCGGCTCTGGAACGGTTCGCCTGTGGGTAACTCGACCAGCAGCAGGCAACGTCCGGCGCGAAGTAATTGCAGGGCGAAACGCGGTGGTGGTACCGGTGCCGGTTTGGCGACAACTGGCGTGTCGTCGGCCTCCTCCACTGGTTTGGCGTTGGTGCGTGTGCTGGCCAGCGAAGGGCGCGGCACTTCGATCTTCGGCCGTTCGCTTGGACGCGCGGCAACTGCCGCCGGGGCTTCGGCCTGTGGCGTGGGCACAACGGGCGCCACTACCTCGGGCTCGGGCATGTCCAGCAGCTCGGGCCGTGACGGCGCGGCAAAAGGCAATTCGGTGCGCGGCAGCCAGTTGACCACCTGCATGGCGTTCAAATAGGCGCGGCGGCGGGACTCGATAAGCAAAGGGTCGGCCACTTGTGGATAACTGAAGTGCGCTGATTCTACCGCCGTTCGCTCAAGATCGCTTGCTGTTGATCGATAGCCTTTATCTAAGCTCTCTCCCTTAGAAAACTCGACAGCCCGTCCCGAGAGTGAATCGCATCCTTCGTGATGCAGTACAATCGCCGCTTTTCATTGCCAACCAGCCGGGCATTCCGATGATCGAACCCAAGCGCGTCTTGCGCGCCCTCGCTGAACACTGGGCACTGCTTGAGCCACTGTGTGAGCACTTCGACCAAGGCACATTGAGCCTCAACGAACTGCGCGCGCAACTGGCCGCCCAACAACTGGACAGCACGCCGCAGGACATCACCAGCCTGCTCGATGTGTGGATTCGCCTCGATATTCTGATTCCGGTGGCGAAAAGCCCGAACCGTTTCGAACTGAACGCACAGATTCACGACTTCCTCGCTTACCTGCGTCGCGAGCACCGCTTGGGCCTGTGCCTGGAAATCGAAGCCTATCTGCGTCACCTCGAACGCCTGGCCGGTTACATCCAGGACGCGTTCGAAGTCCGCGACGGCCACGATCTCGCTCGCCAGTTGCGCTTGCTCGACATGCGCGTGCGCGACGTGCTGAAGAAACTCGACAACGACGAACAGGCCCTGGTGGCCGTCGCCGAACGGGCGAAGACCAGCGACCGGCAGATTCCGCTGCGTCAGCGTTACGCTGAAGTGCTGGCGACGTGGGACGAATACGTCGAGCCGATGATCGATCTGGTGAACGCCGACGGCGCCTTCGAACAAGGCGTGCGCAAGGTCGAAACCGTGCTGTTGAAGATGCTCAGTGAGCAACAGCGCCTCGGCCATTTGGTCGATGACGACATGCTGCTGCGCACCCACGCGCGCATTCTCGAAATGCAGACCAGCGCGCAACTGACCCTGCGTCACGCTCGCGAACTGCTGCTGCCGCTGCGTGAAGAAGCGCGCCGGCACAACGCCGTGACCCGTGGCGCCGCACTGGCACTGGCTGCGATTCGCCGTAAAGGCATTGATGCCGTGCCGCAAGCGGCGATGCCGCTGTTCACCCGCCCGCAAAGCACCTTCCTCGGCAGCGCCAGCCAGGTCGAAGCCTACGTGTACGCTTTGGCGCGATTCGAGCCGAAACCGGCGCGTTTCCCCAAGGCGCACAAGACCCAGAAAGGCGAAGCCCCACGCGCGCCACGCACTGTGCGCGAGATGGTCGACCGTTGCGAAGAAGCCCTGCCGATGCCGGATCTGATGACCTGGTTGCTGGAGCAGGAACCGGACGGCGCCACCGACGAATTGCTTTATTGGTTCTCGCGTCTGTCGCGGGAAAAACGCTTCAAGCGCGAGCGTCTGGAACGCCGCGAATACCACACTCACGAGCACCAGGTCAGCCTGCGCTCCTTCGCCCTGCTCTCGGCCAGCGACTCTGCCTCCGAGAATTCTGCGAGCATCCCCAATGCATCTTGATCTTTCCGAACTGTCGCAACTCGCGCCGATCTTCCGCGAGCTGTTCAAGGGTTACCACGTCAGCCGCCGCGACCCGGAGCTGTACGCGCAACTGTCGAACTTCCAGGATCAATACCGCACGCTGTTCAAGGCGCTGGGTTTTGAGCTGGTCTGCGACACCCGTGGTTTCTACTACTTTGTGCCGGACATGGCCGCCGCAGCGGTGAACAAGACTGCGCAGCGTCTGGCGCTGTTCACCTTCATCCTCGTCGAGCACCTGGCCGATCAGGGCCGCGACCCGATCGCCGTGCTCGATGGCGGCAGCCTCGGCCGCGAAGAATTGCCGTCGCTGCTGGAGAAATACCGCGACCTGTTCATTCAGGCCGAAGTGCAGACCGTTGAAGAGCTCGAAGAAAAGATCATGCGCCGCATGACTCAACTCGGTTTCGCCAGCGAAGAAAACGGCGTGTACCGTTTCCTGCCGCCGATGCACCGTTTCCTCGATGTGTGCCTGTCGGTGCAGCAGGATCGCGATCTGGCGGCCAGCGTGCACAGCGTATTGCCGCTGCCGGCACCGGTGCTGATCGACGAAGCGGCGGAAGCCAAATTCCTCGAAACCGACGATCCGCTCGACCTCACCGAATTTGATGAAGAGAGCGAAGAAGACGCACTGGCCCGCGCCATTGCCGAAGAACAGGAGTCCGACGCATGAGCCAGGAACGCTACGGCATCCGCCGCTTTGCCCTTTTGAACACCGCCGGTTACAGCCTCGGCCTGTTCCCGCTAGAAGAACCGTTGTCGGTTTACGGCGCGAACAACCTCGGTAAATCGGCGTCGATCAACGCCTTGCAGTTCCCGATTCTGGCGCGCATGTCGGACATGAGTTTCGGCAAGTACAGCTTGGAACAATCGCGGCGTTTCTACTTCGCCTCCGACACCAGCTACATCCTCGTCGAAGTGAATCTGCCCCACGGCCCGCACGTGATCGGCGTGGTCGGTCGCGGCCCGGGCGGTGGTTTCGGTCACCAGTTCTTCGCCTACGCCGGCAAGCTCGATCTGGCGCATTACCAGAAGAACGATACTTGCCTGCGCCAGAAAGAGCTGTTCAGCAATCTTGAGAAAGAAGGCCTGAAAGCCTACGAGCTCAAGCCGGATGAGCTGCGTCGTTTGCTGGTGGGCGGTCACACATCGATCCCGCTCGACCTGACGCTGATCCCGCTGCGCTCCACCAGCGAGCAGAGCCTGAAGACCTTCCGCGCACTGTTCATCAACCTGCTGCACATGCGTGAAATTACCGCGGCCAAGCTCAAGCAGTTGTTCCTCGATGCCTTCGAACACAGCCTGCGTTCCGGCAGCGTCGATTACATCGCCGCGTGCGAAGAAGCTTTCCGCGACGTGCGTCGCATGGAACAGGACTACAACTCGCTGGTCGCTGCCGGCCCGTTGGTTGAAGCCTTGGCCAACGGCGTGAAACAACGCGACGTGCTGCGCGGCAAACTGCATCGCCTGTCGCCACTGCTCGATTCGTTGCTCGGCACCTGGTCGGACTATGCCAGTGCGCGCAAAGAAGAGCTGACGATTCAGGCCGACCACTACCGTGGCGAGCAGGACAGTCTGCAAAACGATCAGCGCGGCGGCACCCAGGAACTGATGCGTCTTGAGCGGGAAATCTCCGGCATTCAGCGCTGGCTCGGCGAGCTGTCGGTGTTGAAAAATCGCTTCGCGCTGGTCGATGACGTCAAAGTGCTGGAGCAACAATTGCTCGCCGCCAAAGACGCGCACGACGAACTGGCCGGTGCCTTGGCGCAGTCCCGTCAGTTCAGCGCGGAAGATCTGGAAGAGCGCGTGCGCGATCTGGAAAAACGACTGAAGTCGGTGAAGCAGCAACTCGATCACGCCGACAACAACAGCTACGCCCGACTGCGCGAGGAATTCTCGCAACAGGACGTCGAGCGTTTGATGCGTCTGTTCAACAGCGCACTGTTCAGCCTGCCGCTGGGTGAACACGGCATCACCCTCGACGCCGATGGCGAGTGGGTCAAATCGGTTGAGCTGATTCTTGATGGCTTCAAAGGCGAGCGTTTCGAAGTGCCGGGCCTGTCGATCGATATTTCGAATATCGAGCCGCCGGCCCTGCAGGCCTTGGCTGACCGCGCCGCGTTGCGCGATCAGAAAGAGCGTCTGGAAAAAGAACTCAAGCAACTGAAAACCCAGCAAGCCGTGGCCGCCGACCGTGCCGCGAGCAAGACCCAGACCGAAGCGCTGTACCAGCAAGTGCTGGATGCGCAGAAGGCCTTGGAAGACTTCCGCCGTACGCAGACTTTGAGCGCTGAAGAAAGCGACAAGCTCGAGCAACTGGCGCAGATGGAAGGCGCACAGGATGAACTCAAGCGCTCCAGCGATGCCTTCACCGAGCGCGTCCAGCAACTGTCGGCCAAGCTGCAACTGGTCGGCCGCCAGATCGCCGACATGGAAGCCAAGCAACGTACCCTCGACGATGCGCTGCGCCGTCGTCAGTTGTTGCCGGCGGATCTGCCGTTCGGTACGCCGTTCATGGATCCGGTCGACGATTCGATGGACAACTTGCTGCCGCTGCTCAACGACTATCAGGACAGCTGGCAAGGCCTGCTGCGCGCTGACGGTCAAATCGAAGCGCTGTATGCGCAAGTGCGTCTGAAGGGCGTGGCCAAGTTCGACAGCGAAGACGACATGGAGCGCCGTCTGTCGTTGCTGATCAACGCATACGCGCACCGTACCGATGAAGCGCTGACGCTGGGCAAGGCTCGTCGCGCGGCAGTCACCGACATCGCCCGGACCCTGCGCAACATCCGCAGCGACTACGACAGCCTCGAGCATCAACTGGCGCTGTTCAACCGCGAGATCAACAAGCGTCAGGTGTCCAACCTGCAGAGCTTCCGCATCGTCCTCGCGCCGAACAAGGAAGCGCTCAAGCACATCGACCAGATCATTCACAGCGCCGGTCAGTACGAAGAAGGCGAAACCCTCTCGGTATTCGACCTGAGCCAAAGCGCCGAGCAGGACAACAAGAACGAAGAGGCCAAGGAATATCTGGCGCGTCTGGTGGCGGCGAACCACAACCAGCTCGGTCTCAAGGACTTGTTTGAACTGGCGTTCGAGATCACCAAGGTCAACGGCCAGCCGGTTATCCACACCGACATCGATGGCGCGGCGTCCAACGGTACGACCATGACCATCAAGGCACTGACCAACATGTACTTGTTGCTGCACTTGATGGATCGCGATCAGGCCGGCCGCGTGCGTCTGCCGTACTACCTCGACGAGGCGGCGGACATCGACGAGAAGAACCAGGCCGCGCTGCTGGAAACCAGCCTGCAACTGGGCTTCGTGCCAATTCTGGCGAGTGTGAAGCCGCAGGTCTGCGCCAGTGTCGCGATCGACCTGGAAGGTGGCAGCGGGCCGGCGGGGATCTACATTGATGAGGCGGACTGGAAATACATCCGTCGCCATGATGTGGTGAAGGCGACGCTGAATGTTGAAGCGGATGAACCGGAGCTGGATGCGGTTTGATCGGTTTTAGCTGAAGACAAAAAAAGGGCCGCGATCTGATGGGATCGCGGCCCTTTTTTATGGCTTGGGGTTTGTGCTCAGCTTTGAGGCCTCTTCGCGAGCAAGCTCGCTCCCACATTGGAACGCATTTCAAATGTGGGAGCGAGCTTGCTCGCGAAGGCGTCTTAATAGACGCCACATCAACTTCAGGTTACTTACCGAGCGAAATCTTCGGTGCCCACGTCAGCCACTCATCCTCAAACTTGTCGAACAGCGGGAACGTCTGCTCTGCCCGCGCCTGGCCGCCCATACGCTCACCGTCTGGTGTAGCAAAAGCAATCCCGCCCTGAATCGCCGTCTCCAGCGACTCGGTGCGCACCGTCAGCCCGTTGAACAAACCGATATCAAACCCGACACCGCTGGTGTTCCAGAAGCGGCTGCCGCTGCGCACCAGCGATGCGTATTTCGGCTCGATCAGAATGTGCACCAAGACCCGATCAGCGGTCTGGCCCAATTCGTAACCGGTGACTTTACCCACGGTAATTTCACGGTAGGTCACCGGCACACCCGGCTTCAGCGAACCACGACGGGCCGCACTCAACACCAGACTCAGCCCCGCCTCTTGCTTGCTCACTTCCGGCGCAGCGGCTAGCGCAGTGAAGTTCTTCTGCGGGCCGAGGTTCTTCGCCGCCGGTTGTACTTCGATGTACTTCCCGGTCACCAGGGTTTCCAGATTCTCTGTCTTGATCAGGCCGAGCTCCGGTTTGACCACCCAGAATTGGCTGCCGACCCGGGCGATTTTCTCCGGCACTTCGGTAATACGCGCGGTGAGGATCACCGACTGCAAGTCATCGGTCAGATCGACGCTTTCAATCTTGCCGACATCCAGGCCCTTGAAGCGTACCGGCGTGCCGCTGCTCAGACCGTCGGCGCGATCAACCTTGATCGTGACTACCGCGCCTTTTTGATTAGCATCGTCATGGTTGGCGAACAGACGGAAACGCGGAATGCGTTTCTGCAGCGGGGCCTTGGCTTGTGGCGTTTCGAAAGCGATACCACCGGCCATCAGCGTTTGCAGAGACTCGCTCTTCACTTGAATCCCGCCGGTCAAACCGCCGGTGAGCGTGACACCGCTGACGTTCCAGAAGCGCGTCGAGGCGTTGACCAGGTTTTCGTATTCCTTCTCGATGTGCACACCGATGATTATCTGCTTGCGGGTCTTGGAGAATTGATAGCTCTGTACCGAGCCGACCTTGACCTGTTTGAACAGAATCGGACTGCCGACATCGATCGAACCAAGGGTGTCGGTGAACAACACCAGGTGCAGACCCGGCGAACGCAGATCCAGCGGCGGCGCTTTCGGCCGCGCCTCGAACTCGCGTTTCGGCGCAGCGCCTTTGTCACCCGGACGCACAGCAATGTAGTTACCTTTTACCAGCGCTTCCAGCCCGGTGATCCCGGCCAGAGAAATCGACGGTTTGACCACCCAGAATTGCGTGCCGTCGACCAGATAGTCTTCGGCCAACGGATCAAGAGTCAGCTCGGCAGTAGCGCTGTTCAGATCCGGATCGACCTTCAACGCTTTCAGGTTGCCGACCTGAATGCCTTTGTACATCACCGGCGTGCGGCCAGCCTGCAACCCTTCGAAGTCGCTGAGTTTGACCTTCACGCGAATCCCTGCAGCGGCCGCATCGAAGTCTTCGTAGAGACGGAATGGCAGGCTTGGATCGGTCGGCGGGCTGTCCTTGCGGTTCTCCGGCGTAGCGAAGGCGATACCCCCGGCGACAATGCTGGCCAGCGATTCGCTGCGCACTTTTACGCCGGACAGGTTGGCGTCGATGCTGATGCCGCTGGCGTTCCAGAAGCGCGTGTGTTTGCGCACCAGTTTGGCGTAGGTCGGCTCGATGAAGACTTTGAGCTCAACGGTGCTTTGGTCTTCCGAAAGCAGGTAGCTTTTGATCTGGCCGACTTTGATCTGTTTGTAGAACACCGGACTGCCACGGTTCAGCGAACCGAGACGATCAGCCTTGATGGTCAGGTGCAGACCGGGTTTTGCATCGGACAGCGGCGGTTCTTCGGCCAGCGCCTTGAACTTGCGTGTCGGCTCGCCCTCGCCGGGACTGATGGCGACATAGTTACCCGAAACCAAAGTCTCCAATCCAGTGATACCGGCCAGGGTCACGCTTGGCTTGACCAGCCAGAACCGTGTGCTGGTCTTGAGGTATTGCTCGACGTCCTTGTTCATCTCGACGGTGGCGATGACGCCTTTGGAGTTGCCCTCGTCATCCAGTTTAAGCGTCTTGACCTTGCCGACCGACATGCCTTTGTACATGACCTCAGTCTTGTTGGCCTGGATGCCCTCGCCGCTCTCGAAGCGAACCTGGATCTCGATACCGGTTTCGGAATAGGCACGCCAGCCGAGCCAGCCGCCGATGATGAGGGCGATCAGCGGCAGGACCCAAATGGCAGACCAGTTCGAAGCCGGTCGGGTTTTCGCTACGGGCAAATCAGTCATGGTCGTCGTCCGACTCCGTGTTATCCCAAATCAGTCGGGGATCGAAAGTTACTGCGGCGAGCATCGTCAGAATCACCACACTGGCGAAGGCGATAGCGCCAAGATTGGCTTCGACACTGGCAAGCCGGCCGAAGTTGACGACCGCCACGAGAATGGCGATCACAAAAATATCGAGCATCGACCAGCGACCGATGAACTCGATGAAGCGGTACATCCAGATACGCTGACGAGCTGACAACGGCTGGCGTCTTTGCACTGAGAAAAGCAGCAGCGCGATGCCGACCAGTTTGAAGGTGGGCACCAGAATACTGGCGATGAACACCACGGCGGCAATCGGGATCATGCCGTGTTGCACTAGCTGAATCACGCCGGACATGATGGTGCTCGGATCACCTTGGCCCAGAGAACTGACAGTCATGATCGGCAAGACATTGGCCGGTATATAGATGATCGCTGCCGTGATCAGCAGGGCCCAGGTGCGCACCAGGCTGTTCGGACGGCGAGCGTGAACCAATGCACCACAGCGGGTGCAGGATTGCTCACCGGCGTCCGTCTCCTGTTTGTTCAATTCGTGGCATTCGGTACAGACCAGAATGCCCGCATCAATCGCCCGCATGAGCGTCCTCTCCTGATAACGCCTGCCAGATCTGATGCGGTGACATCACCACTTCCAGCCAGACCTGTACCAATAACAAGCCGATGAAACACGCCAAACCCAGGCCTACGGTGATGGCTGCCATGTCCGCCAGTTTGACGATCGCCACCAGCACGCCCATGAGATAGACCTCGAGCATTCCCCAGTCTTTGAGGTGGTGATAAATGCGATAGAGCAGCAAGCCGTAGCTGCGTCCGGCATTGAAGCGAATCGTCAGTAACACGAACAACTGGCACAGCAACTTGAGCAGCGGAATGGCCATGCTGCACAGGAATACTACGATCGACACACCCTGCATGCCGGTGTTGAACAGGCCGAGTACGCCACTCCAGACCGTATCCTGCGACGATTGTCCGAGGATATTGAGTTGCATGATGGGTAAAAAGTTTGCCGGGATGTACAGCAATAATGCTGCGATCACCAGGGCGAGGCTGCGCTGCACCACGTTATGACGGTGAGCGTACAGTTCGTAACCGCAGCGAGGGCAGAGCGCTTTCTCTCCGTGAGCAAGCGTTGGCTTGCGCATCAGCAGGTCGCACTCGTGACAGGCCACCAAGTCTTCCAGCGGTAAATCTGACAGCCCTGGGGCGTCAACCGACTCTGACATAAAGGCTCTGACTCCGAATAAGGTGGGGCTATTCTAGTGTTCTGATTCGAAAATAACTGTGCAAATTTGTTCGCTGTCACGAGCAAAATACTTTCCTGCGGGCAAAACAAAACCCCAATTGCTTTCGCAATTGGGGTTTCGGAATTTAATCTTGACGATGACCTACTCTCACATGGGGAAACCCCACACTACCATCGGCGATGCATCGTTTCACTGCTGAGTTCGGGATGGGATCAGGTGGTTCCAACGCTCTATGGTCGTCAAGAAATTCGGGTACTGAGTCGTGGCCTTGTGGCCTCGCTTCAGCAAATTGGGTATGTGACAGCTAGGTGTTTTGTGAGTCTTTCGAACTTTCGGTTCGTTTCGTCTTCACACACCGCAATCTGGCCTTTCGACGCAAATTGCTTGGGTGTTATATGGTCAAGCCTCACGGGCAATTAGTATTGGTTAGCTCAACGCCTCACAGCGCTTACACACCCAACCTATCAACGTCGTAGTCTTCGACGGCCCTTCAGGGAACTCAAGGTTCCAGTGAGATCTCATCTTGAGGCAAGTTTCCCGCTTAGATGCTTTCAGCGGTTATCTTTCCCGAACATAGCTACCCGGCAATGCCACTGGCGTGACAACCGGAACACCAGAGGTTCGTCCACTCCGGTCCTCTCGTACTAGGAGCAGCCCCTCTCAAATCTCAAACGTCCACGGCAGATAGGGACCGAACTGTCTCACGACGTTCTAAACCCAGCTCGCGTACCACTTTAAATGGCGAACAGCCATACCCTTGGGACCGGCTTCAGCCCCAGGATGTGATGAGCCGACATCGAGGTGCCAAACACCGCCGTCGATATGAACTCTTGGGCGGTATCAGCCTGTTATCCCCGGAGTACCTTTTATCCGTTGAGCGATGGCCCTTCCATACAGAACCACCGGATCACTAAGACCTACTTTCGTACCTGCTCGACGTGTCTGTCTCGCAGTCAAGCGCGCTTTTGCCTTTATACTCTACGACCGATTTCCGACCGGTCTGAGCGCACCTTCGTACTCCTCCGTTACTCTTTAGGAGGAGACCGCCCCAGTCAAACTACCCACCATACACTGTCCTCGATCCGGATAACGGACCTGAGTTAGAACCTCAAAGTTGCCAGGGTGGTATTTCAAGGATGGCTCCACGCGAACTGGCGTCCACGCTTCAAAGCCTCCCACCTATCCTACACAAGCAAATTCAAAGTCCAGTGCAAAGCTATAGTAAAGGTTCACGGGGTCTTTCCGTCTAGCCGCGGATACACTGCATCTTCACAGCGATTTCAATTTCACTGAGTCTCGGGTGGAGACAGCGCCGCCATCGTTACGCCATTCGTGCAGGTCGGAACTTACCCGACAAGGAATTTCGCTACCTTAGGACCGTTATAGTTACGGCCGCCGTTTACCGGGGCTTCGATCAAGAGCTTCGCGTTAGCTAACCCCATCAATTAACCTTCCGGCACCGGGCAGGCGTCACACCCTATACGTCCACTTTCGTGTTTGCAGAGTGCTGTGTTTTTAATAAACAGTCGCAGCGGCCTGGTATCTTCGACCGGCATGAGCTTACGGAGCAAGTCCTTCACCCTCACCGGCGCACCTTCTCCCGAAGTTACGGTGCCATTTTGCCTAGTTCCTTCACCCGAGTTCTCTCAAGCGCCTTGGTATTCTCTACCCAACCACCTGTGTCGGTTTGGGGTACGGTTCCTGGTTACCTGAAGCTTAGAAGCTTTTCTTGGAAGCATGGCATCAACCACTTCGTCACCCAAAGGGTAACTCGTCATCAGCTCTCGGCCTTAAGATCCCGGATTTACCTAAGATCTCAGCCTACCACCTTAAACTTGGACAACCAACGCCAAGCTGGCCTAGCCTTCTCCGTCCCTCCATCGCAATAACCAGAAGTACAGGAATATTAACCTGTTTTCCATCGACTACGCTTTTCAGCCTCGCCTTAGGGACCGACTAACCCTGCGTCGATTAACGTTGCGCAGGAAACCTTGGTCTTTCGGCGTGGGTGTTTTTCACACCCATTGTCGTTACTCATGTCAGCATTCGCACTTCTGATACCTCCAGCAAGCTTCTCAACTCACCTTCACAGGCTTACAGAACGCTCCTCTACCGCATCACCCGAAGGTGATACCCGTAGCTTCGGTGTATGGTTTGAGCCCCGTTACATCTTCCGCGCAGGCCGACTCGACTAGTGAGCTATTACGCTTTCTTTAAAGGGTGGCTGCTTCTAAGCCAACCTCCTAGCTGTCTAAGCCTTCCCACATCGTTTCCCACTTAACCATAACTTTGGGACCTTAGCTGACGGTCTGGGTTGTTTCCCTTTTCACGACGGACGTTAGCACCCGCCGTGTGTCTCCCATGCTCGGCACTTGTAGGTATTCGGAGTTTGCATCGGTTTGGTAAGTCGGGATGACCCCCTAGCCGAAACAGTGCTCTACCCCCTACAGTGATACATGAGGCGCTACCTAAATAGCTTTCGAGGAGAACCAGCTATCTCCGAGCTTGATTAGCCTTTCACTCCGATCCACAGGTCATCCGCTAACTTTTCAACGGTAGTCGGTTCGGTCCTCCAGTTAGTGTTACCCAACCTTCAACCTGCCCATGGATAGATCGCCCGGTTTCGGGTCTATTCCCAGCGACTAGACGCCCTATTAAGACTCGCTTTCGCTACGCCTCCCCTATTCGGTTAAGCTCGCCACTGAAAATAAGTCGCTGACCCATTATACAAAAGGTACGCAGTCACAGAACAAAGTCTGCTCCCACTGCTTGTACGCATACGGTTTCAGGATCTATTTCACTCCCCTCTCCGGGGTTCTTTTCGCCTTTCCCTCACGGTACTAGTTCACTATCGGTCAGTCAGTAGTATTTAGCCTTGGAGGATGGTCCCCCCATATTCAGACAAAGTTTCTCGTGCTCCGTCCTACTCGATTTCATGACTAAGAGATTTTCGCGTACAGGGCTATCACCCACTATGGCCGCACTTTCCAGAGCGTTCCGCTAATCTCAAAGCCACTTAAGGGCTAGTCCCCGTTCGCTCGCCACTACTAAGGGAATCTCGGTTGATTTCTTTTCCTCAGGGTACTTAGATGTTTCAGTTCCCCTGGTTCGCCTCTTGCACCTATGTATTCAGTACAAGATAACCATCTTATGATGGCTGGGTTCCCCCATTCAGACATCTCCGGATCAAAGTCTGTTTGCCGACTCCCCGAAGCTTTTCGCAGGCTACCACGTCTTTCATCGCCTCTGACTGCCAAGGCATCCACCGTATGCGCTTCTTCACTTGACCATATAACCCCAAGCAATCTGGTTATACTGTGAAGACGACATTCGCCGAAAATTCGAATTTCTCAACTAAGAGAACTCACAAATTTTACCTTAGCCTGATCCGTTACCAGTGAAAGTAACGTTCAGTCTATCTTTCTATCACATACCCAAATTTTTAAAGAACGATCTAATCAAAAGACTAGAAATCAATATTCTCAATGGAATACTCATTTCTAAGCTTTCAGAAGCAGTTATATGGTGGAGCCAAGCGGGATCGAACCGCTGACCTCCTGCGTGCAAGGCAGGCGCTCTCCCAGCTGAGCTATGGCCCCATAACAAAATTGGTGGGTCTGGGCAGATTCGAACTGCCGACCTCACCCTTATCAGGGGTGCGCTCTAACCAACTGAGCTACAGACCCAATTTCGAGCGCGTAACTGTTAGCTTGGAGCTATCAGCTTGGAGCTTAAAGCTGCTTCTATCGTCTTCTTCAATGAATCAAGCAATTCGTGTGGGAACTTATGGAGCAGCTGATGTCGTCGATTAAGGAGGTGATCCAGCCGCAGGTTCCCCTACGGCTACCTTGTTACGACTTCACCCCAGTCATGAATCACACCGTGGTAACCGTCCTCCCGAAGGTTAGACTAGCTACTTCTGGTGCAACCCACTCCCATGGTGTGACGGGCGGTGTGTACAAGGCCCGGGAACGTATTCACCGTGACATTCTGATTCACGATTACTAGCGATTCCGACTTCACGCAGTCGAGTTGCAGACTGCGATCCGGACTACGATCGGTTTTATGGGATTAGCTCCACCTCGCGGCTTGGCAACCCTTTGTACCGACCATTGTAGCACGTGTGTAGCCCAGGCCGTAAGGGCCATGATGACTTGACGTCATCCCCACCTTCCTCCGGTTTGTCACCGGCAGTCTCCTTAGAGTGCCCACCATTACGTGCTGGTAACTAAGGACAAGGGTTGCGCTCGTTACGGGACTTAACCCAACATCTCACGACACGAGCTGACGACAGCCATGCAGCACCTGTCTCAATGTTCCCGAAGGCACCAATCCATCTCTGGAAAGTTCATTGGATGTCAAGGCCTGGTAAGGTTCTTCGCGTTGCTTCGAATTAAACCACATGCTCCACCGCTTGTGCGGGCCCCCGTCAATTCATTTGAGTTTTAACCTTGCGGCCGTACTCCCCAGGCGGTCAACTTAATGCGTTAGCTGCGCCACTAAGAGCTCAAGGCTCCCAACGGCTAGTTGACATCGTTTACGGCGTGGACTACCAGGGTATCTAATCCTGTTTGCTCCCCACGCTTTCGCACCTCAGTGTCAGTATCAGTCCAGGTGGTCGCCTTCGCCACTGGTGTTCCTTCCTATATCTACGCATTTCACCGCTACACAGGAAATTCCACCACCCTCTACCATACTCTAGCTCGACAGTTTTGAATGCAGTTCCCAGGTTGAGCCCGGGGATTTCACATCCAACTTAACGAACCACCTACGCGCGCTTTACGCCCAGTAATTCCGATTAACGCTTGCACCCTCTGTATTACCGCGGCTGCTGGCACAGAGTTAGCCGGTGCTTATTCTGTCGGTAACGTCAAAATTGCAGAGTATTAATCTACAACCCTTCCTCCCAACTTAAAGTGCTTTACAATCCGAAGACCTTCTTCACACACGCGGCATGGCTGGATCAGGCTTTCGCCCATTGTCCAATATTCCCCACTGCTGCCTCCCGTAGGAGTCTGGACCGTGTCTCAGTTCCAGTGTGACTGATCATCCTCTCAGACCAGTTACGGATCGTCGCCTTGGTGAGCCATTACCTCACCAACTAGCTAATCCGACCTAGGCTCATCTGATAGCGCAAGGCCCGAAGGTCCCCTGCTTTCTCCCGTAGGACGTATGCGGTATTAGCGTTCCTTTCGAAACGTTGTCCCCCACTACCAGGCAGATTCCTAGGCATTACTCACCCGTCCGCCGCTGAATTCAGGAGCAAGCTCCTGTCATCCGCTCGACTTGCATGTGTTAGGCCTGCCGCCAGCGTTCAATCTGAGCCATGATCAAACTCTTCAGTTCAAACATCTTTGGATTTTTAAGAAACCCTAAACTTGGCTCAGCAATCGTTGGTTACATCTTTGATTTCTCGCGGAGTAACTTGTGATGCTGATAATCTTGTTGACTATCAGTCTGACTCCACAAGCACCCACACGAATTGCTTGATTCAGTTGTTAAAGAGCGGCTGGTTAAGATCTTTCGTCTCAACCGAGGCGCGCATTCTACAGCAGCCTCATTTGCTGTCAAGCGATTATTTTCAGAAGTTTTCGAAGAATTCTTCAACAACTTCAACCACTTGCGCTTACGATCTCTCGTCAGCGGGAGGCGAATTCTACAGCGTTACACGCTGCTGTCAACACCTCTTTTTCACTTCCTTCTGGCTTCGATAAACTGAAGCAACCTGCTGCCGAAACCTAGATAACTCATTGAATCTCAAGGAGTTTTCCGTTTCGACTGCGCCGGAAGTGGGGCGAATTATAGACATCTGAAATCTGCCGTCAACCGTTAATTTCGCTTTTCTTGAAAAACCTGCTTTTTAGCCAACAAACGCGGGATCCGACGCATCACTGGCGGAATACGTAGCAGCAAAAGCACAGCACCTATAGAGGCATAGATCGCCCATTCTTCGAGATCAGCACGCACAATCCACAGCATATGCAGCAAACCCAGGCAAAGAATCACGTAGACCAGACGATGTAACTTCTTCCAGCGCACACCTAAACGACGCTGACTGTAGCGATTGGACGTAACCGCCAGCGCCAACAATCCTAGAAAGCCCAACGCCCCTACTATTATGTAAGGCCGTTTGCGCAACTCGACCGCCAGCTGCGACCAATCGAACCCAAGAATGAAAGCCATATAGCTGCCCAGGTGCAAAACCACATAGGCAAAACACCAAAGCCCCAACTGCCGGCGAACAGCAATCCATCCTGCCCACCCGGTAAGTTTCTGCAGCGGTGTCATGCTCAGGGTAATCAACAGCAACACCAACGTCCCCAGCCCCAGCCGATCCACCAGCACTTTGCCAGGATCAGGCCCGAGCAAATCACCGAGAGCCTGATACAACCACAGCATCGGCCAGACCGCCGCCGCAATGAAAACGCCTATACGCCAGAGTGGAAATCGCATCAGTAGTTCTTCCGCAGATCGAGTCCTGTATATAAAGAAGCGACTTCATCCGAGTAGCCGTTGAACATTTGCGTGTCCCGCACATTTGGCTTGAACAGACTGTTCGGCAGACGCCGCTCGCGTGCCTGGGTCCAGCGTGGGTGATCAACTGTCGGATTCACGTTCGCATAAAACCCGTATTCATCTGCCGCAATGCTCTGCCAGGTCGTCTTCGGCTGCTCGCTGACCAGACTGATACGCACGATTGATTTGACGCTCTTGAAGCCATACTTCCACGGCACCACCAGACGCAGCGGCGCACCATTCTGGTTCGGCAACTCACGGCCATACATGCCCACCGCCAAAATGGCCAAAGGGCTCATCGCTTCATCCAGCCGCAGACCTTCTACATAAGGCCAATCGATCAAGGCAAAACCGGAGCGCTGGCCGGGCATGCTTTTGGGATCCTGCAAGGTTTCGAAGCGAATGTACTTGGCATTGGAAGTCGGCTCGACTTGCTTGAGCAGCGCCGAGATTGGAAAGCCGATCCAGGGAATGACCATCGACCACGCTTCGACGCAGCGCAGGCGATAAATACGCTCCTCCAACTGATACGGTTTCATGAAGTCTTCCAGCGCGTAACGCCCCGGCTTACCCACCTCCCCGTCAACCACTACGCTCCATGGTTCGGTTTTCAGCGAGCCGGCATTCGCCGCCGGGTCACCCTTGTCGGTACCGAACTCATAGAAGTTGTTGTAGTGAGTCGCATCTTTATAAGGCGTGATCGCCTCATCCTTGACGCTGACGGCGCCCCACTTAGTAGAAGGCAGCTTCTCGTTAAACCAGGCAGGCGCTTTACCGGGCTCGACATCTGCGTACCGAGCGGCATCCTCGGCACTGGCCCAGCGCGGCAGGCTACTGACGGCGATACCGGCAGCAGTGACCCCAAGCAATTGGCGGCGAGAGAGATAAATGGATTCAGGCGTGACATCCGACTCGTGGCAGTCGGATGCTTTGGGGACTTTGATCAACATGGCAACTCCGCAGCTTTGGAGGACTGATGCACCCATAGACTGCGGAGTATGCGGGAAATTACATCACTCGGCTTTTTTGTGCCGACGAAGATGCAACAGGTACTGCACAGGGCCAGAAGCGGCGTAGGCGAGGAACACCAACAGCAAAATGCGCGGCGGATCGCTGAAGACCACGGCGAACACCAGCACCACCGCAAGGATCGCCACGAACGGTACGCGTCCTTTCAGATCCAGCTCTTTAAAGCTGTTGTACTTGATGTTGCTGACCATCAGCATGCCGGCGGCGGCCACCATCAACGCGACCAGGAAGGACATCTTCGAACCCTGAATGCCGTAATCGCTGAACGCCCAGACAATACCCGCCACCACACCCGCCGCTGCCGGACTGGCCAGACCGATGAAATAGCGCTTGTCCGCCGTACCCACCTGAGTGTTGAAGCGCGCCAGACGCAACGCCGCGCCCGCTACATAGATGAAGGCGACCATCCAGCCGACCTTGCCCATGTCACCCAACGCCCAGCCAAAGGCCAGCAGCGCCGGTGCGACACCGAACGCAACCATGTCCGACAGCGAGTCGTACTCGGCGCCAAAGGCACTTTGCGTATTGGTCATGCGCGCGACACGACCGTCGAGGCCGTCGAGCACCATGGCGACGAAGATCGCGATCGCGGCAAAAGCAAAATACTTGCTCGCGTTGGCAGAATCACCGGCACTCAAGGCCGCTTGGGCGCTCATCGAGTTGATGATGGAGTAAAACCCTGCGAACAGGTTCGCAGTGGTGAACAGATTCGGCAGCAGATAGATACCACGATGCCGGACTTTACGACCTTCTGCGTCGTGCCCTTCTTCGATGTGTTCATCGATGGGCAGCAGGCTTTCGGCGTCAGAAGCCTTGTTCGGCTCTTCGGGACGTTCGCTCATGGACATTACCTTGCAACGGTTTGGAGAAATTTCGACAGGTGCTTGAGGACGACAGTTCGGCCACAAACGCTGCAGCTTTATACCAGAACCACCGGCTCAAACGAAAAAACGCGGCCGAGGCCGCGTTTTTCGTACAAGGGACGACGACTTAGTTTTTGGCTTTGTCGACGATCTTGTTGGCACCGATCCACGGCATCATGGAGCGCAGTTGCTCGCCGATGACTTCGATGCCGTGAGCGGCGTTGTTACGACGCTTGGCGGTCATCGAAGGGTAGCCGGTTGCGCCTTCGCTGATGAACATTTTGGCGTATTCGCCGTCCTGAATACGTTTCAGGGCGTTGCGCATAGCCTGACGGGATTCGGCGTTGATCACTTCCGGACCGGTCACGTACTCGCCGTATTCAGCGTTGTTGGAGATCGAGTAGTTCATGTTGGCGATACCGCCTTCGTACATGAGGTCAACGATCAGTTTCAGTTCGTGCAGGCATTCGAAGTAGGCCATTTCCGGCGCGTAGCCAGCTTCAACCAGGGTTTCGAAACCGGCTTTGACCAGTTCAACGGTACCGCCGCACAGTACGGCTTGTTCGCCGAACAGGTCGGTTTCGGTTTCGTCCTTGAAGGTGGTTTCGATGATGCCGGTACGACCGCCACCAACGCCAGCAGCGTAGGACAGTGCAACGTTTTTGGCGTTGCCCGAGGCGTCCTGGTAGATCGCGATCAGGTCAGGGATACCGCCGCCCTTCACGAACTCGGAACGTACGGTGTGGCCTGGTGCTTTCGGCGCGATCATGATCACGTCGAGGTCGGCACGCGGAACTACCTGGTTGTAGTGGATCGCGAAGCCGTGGGAGAAAGCCAGGGTGGCGCCTTTCTTGATGTTCGGCTCGATTTCGTTCTTGTACAGCGACGACTGGAATTCGTCCGGGGTCAGGATCATGACCAGGTCGGCAGCCGCAACAGCGGAAGCAACGTCGGTCACTTTCAGGCCGTGAGCTTCAGCTTTGGCAACAGTGGCCGAACCTTTACGCAGACCAACGGTAACGTCGACACCGGAATCTTTCAGGTTGCACGCTTGGGCGTGGCCCTGGGAACCGTAACCGATGATGGCAACTTTCTTGCCCTGGATGATCGACAGGTCGCAGTCTTTATCGTAGAAAACTTTCATGAATTTCCCCTATATATCCAGGCCGTTCAGGCCATTCGCTAATTTGGTTTAGATGCTGAGTACTTTGTCGCCGCGGGCAATGCCGGTCACGCCGCTACGGACGGTTTCCAGAATCGATGCGGTGCCGATGGACTGAATGAAGCTGTCGAGCTTGTCGCTGGTACCGGTCAGTTGAACGGTATACACGCTGGCACTGACATCGACGATCTGTCCACGGTAAATATCGGTGGTGCGTTTGATCTCGGCGCGCTGCGCGCCAGTGGCCTTGACCTTGACCAGCATCAGTTCGCGCTCGATGTGAGCACTTTCCGACAGGTCCACCAGCTTGACCACTTCGATCAGCTTGTTCAGGTTTTTGGTGATCTGCTCGATGACTTCATCGTGGCCAACAGTTGTCAGCGTCAGACGCGACAGGGTCGGGTCTTCGGTCGGGGCCACAGTCAGGCTTTCGATGTTGTAGTTGCGCTGCGAGAACAGGCCGACTACGCGAGACAAAGCGCCGGGTTCGTTTTCCAGAAGCAAGGAAATAATGTGCCGCATGATTAAGTACGCTCCGTCTTGCTCAGCCACATATCGCGCATGGAGCCGTCTTTGATCTGCATCGGATAGACGTGCTCGCTGGTGTCGACTGATACGTCGATGATCACCAGACGATCCTTCATGGCGAACGCTTCTGCCATCTTCGACTTCAGATCTTTCGATTCGGTGATGCGAACGCCGACGTGGCCGTAGGCTTCAGCCAACTTGACGAAGTCAGGCAGCGATTCCATGTAGGAGTGCGAGTGACGGCTGCCGTAGCTCATGTCCTGCCACTGGCGAACCATCCCCAGAACACCGTTGTTCAGGATGACGATTTTCACAGGCAAGCCATATTGCAGGCAGGTCGACAGTTCCTGGATGTTCATCTGGATGCTGCCTTCACCGGTCACGCAGGCAACGTCATCATCCGGGAAGCTCAACTTGATGCCCATGGCCGCCGGGAAACCGAAGCCCATGGTGCCCAGACCACCGGAGTTGATCCAGCGGTTCGGCTTGTTGAACGTGTAGTACTGCGCCGCGAACATCTGGTGCTGGCCCACGTCGGAAGTGATAAAGGCGTCGCCCTTGGTCACTTCGCAGAGGGTTTCGATCACGGTCTGCGGCTTGATCTTGCTGCCGTCGCCCTTTTCGTAAGGGAACAGGCCGCGATCACCGCGCCATTCATCAACCTGCTTCCACCAACTGGCCACGGACTCCTTGTTCGGGGTCTCGCCGATTTCCTTGAGGATCGCGACCATTTCGGTCAGGACGCTCTCAACCGGCCCAACGATAGGCACGTCGGCCTTGATGGTCTTGGAAATCGAAGCCGGGTCGATGTCGATGTGGATGATCTTGGCGTTGGGGCAGAACTTCGCCGCGCCGTTGATCACGCGATCGTCGAAACGCGCGCCGACAGCCAGGATCACGTCAGCATGGTGCATCGCCAGGTTGGCGGTGTAGCTGCCGTGCATGCCGAGCATGCCGATGAACTGACGATCAGTGCCAGGGAAACCACCCAGACCCATCAACGTATTGGTCACTGGCAGGTTGAGCATTTTCGCCAGTTCGGTCAGCGGTGCGGAACCGTTGCCGAGGATCACGCCGCCACCGGAATAGAGCACTGGGCGCTTGGCCGCGAGGAGCATTTCTGCCGCCTTGCGGATTTGCCCGGAGTGACCACGAACGGCCGGGCTGTAGGAGCGCAGCTTGGCTTTCTTCGGGAAGATGTATTCGAACTTCTCGGCCGGGTTGGTCATGTCTTTCGGGATATCGACCACGACCGGGCCCGGACGACCGGATTGCGCCAGGTAGAAGGCCTTCTTCATGACTTCCGGGATTTCCGAGGCGTGCTTGATCATGAAGCTGTGCTTCACGATCGGCCGGGAGATACCGATCATGTCGGTTTCCTGGAACGCGTCGGTGCCGACCATGGTGCTTGGCACCTGACCGGAAATGATCACCATTGGAATCGAGTCCATATAGGCGGTCGCGATACCGGTGATGGCGTTTGTGGCGCCAGGACCGGACGTCACCAATACCACGCCGGCTTTACCGGTGGCACGGGCATAACCGTCAGCCATATGGGTTGCCGCTTGTTCGTGACGAACCAGGATGTGATTCACTTCCGGTTCTTTGAACAGGGCATCGTAAACATGCAGGAGAGCACCACCCGGGTACCCGTAGATATATTTGACGCCTTCGTCACGCAAAAAGCGGACGAGCATCTCACCGCCAGATAAAAGCTCCACGTTGTTCACCTCTAAAACGCCAGAATACCGTCCACAAAAAAGGGGCGGGTCTTAATAGGTTTACTTCTCGGCAGAGCATGAGCGACGGTGGTCGCCGACTACGTCAGCACTGACTGAGCAAGTATTGGGATCGTCCCAAGTGTTGCGGGCCTTTCCCACCCAGCGCGAGGTAACGCGTTGCGGGTGTAACAGGTCGGCGCGGATGTGCGCCTCATGATCTACCGAGTGGGTCTGCTTCTGGCAGTCCCTCTACAGCGGACTTTGGATTCTTCTGTTTCGCCCTCTCCAAGTCAAGTCGTCTGTGCGGTTAATTGTGGGTAAGCACATGAGAACGCAAGAAAAAACCTGAAAACCGCTACTCTGTTAGTGTCAATTGCGCAATTTTGCCAAGGAATCAGCATGCGAACGCTCCTCCTTACTCTGCTGATCGGCCTCAGCCCATGGTGCATGGCCGCTCAAATCTACAAATGGGTCGATGCCCAAGGCGTCACACACTTCGATGCGCAGCCGCCCCCGGGCCAGCCGTCGACGACCTTGCAGACACCCTCGTCGCCTCCGCCGAAACCTGCGGCGATGCCGGGCAGCGGTGTATTGGGCGATCAGAAGGCGATCGATGACAAGGTGAAGAACCAGGTCGCCGACCAACAGGCGCAGCTCAAGCAGTTTTGCGAGCAAACACGCACGAATCTTGCGCAATTGCAGAACAATCCGCGCCTGAGGGAGGAAGTTGAGGGGCAATTGCGCAGGTTGGATGATGCGCAGCGGCAGGAGCGCATTGTCGAGGCGCAGAAACAGATAAGTGAAAACTGCCAGTAGCGACTGGCAGTTTTCAATTTCAGCGTGAAGCGGTGATCAGCAGGTCAAACTCTTTGAGCAGCGCCTGAAGCTGACGATCCCGGCCCTGCACGTTACGCTGGGCGAAGACCATTTCAGCCATTTCCTGAATACCTGAGGCATTCGGCAACGGCAGATCCTGTTCAAGGATCATCTTCATGCGCGGCAGGAAGATCCATTGCAGCCACTGTTCGAAGTCCAGCGTGTCGACCGAAAATGGCTCGACACTGCTCAGCGCTTCCACTGACGGCTGAACTTCATCCCACCAGCCTTGAGCGCGCAGTTCCCGCTCGATCAGCAACAACTGATCGGCGATTTTCGGGAAACGGGCATCCATCACAGCGAAACCTTGGCCTTCTGACGGGCCTGAGCGGCACCGGCGGAATCGCCTTGTTTCTCACGGGACTGAGCAATAATTTCCCATAGGCTGGCTTGCAGGTCCGGGCGACCGTTGGCCATGGTCAGCGCACGACGGGCGAACTGCTCGGCCTGCGGTGCATCGCCCTGAGCCATGCGTACTTGCGCCAGACGATAAAGCACTTGCGGCTCACGCGGTGCGACTCGCTGGGCGCGCTCCAGGCTGGACGACGCACCATTGAGGTCACCGCCGGCCTGTTGTTGTTGCGCGGTGGTCAGCAACGCGAGTACCGGACCGTCCAGTTGCTCGTCGGCCGACAGAGCGCCGCCACTGCTCGCCGAAGGAATGCCGCTCGGCGTCGACGGCATGCTGTAGCTGCCCGTGCTGACCGGCGCCGACTCAACCGCTGAAGGGTTATACGGGCCTGCCGTGATACCACCGGACGCAGGACCCGGCACGATCGGCGAGGAGCTGATAGGCGCGGACGTTGTTGCGCCACCACCCGGCACCATGACCACCACGCCGGTATCGCCTTGCGGGATCGCTTGGGTCTGCGCTTGCGCAGGACGCTTTACGGTGGTTTGACGGAAACCGCCATTGGCCGAAATACGTTCGCTGTTGGACACCGCAGTCCCGGAATCAACCACCGGAATCGAACCACGCTGTACGGTAGAGCAGCCGCTGAGCAAAGCCACGGCGGTCACCGCTGGAATCAACCACTTGTTCACTTGAAACCCTCTTTGCTTAATTCATCCAGCCCTTGACCCAATCCATCACCGACTCGCCGGAAGCAGGCGTTTCGCTTGCACAGGCGGCGCCGGGTGGCGGTTCGCTGCCGCGAATATACGGCATCTGCACCGCCCCTGGGCAGTTGGCATCAGAGCCTTGCCCGGTGCGCGAATCGACCCACGCCTGGACGACGTTGTCCGGTTGCGGCATGTCCAGCGGCAGCGGATCGGCCTTGCGCATGAAACTGGTCCAGACCTGCAGCGCACCGGTAGCGCCGGTGAACGGCGTCTTGCCGTTATCGTCGCGGCCCAGCCACACCACCGCCAGCAGATCCTGACTGAAACCGGCGAACCAGCTGTCACGGGAATCGTTACTGGTGCCGGTTTTGCCGGCCAGCGTCAGAGTCTTGGGCAACACGTTATAAACCGAGCTGCCGGTACCTTCACGCATCACACGCTGCATGGCGTTCTGGATCAGATAGATGGACGCCGGATCGAAGCGCTGTTCAATCTGGAAAGGATAACGTTTGAGCGGCTCGCCCTCGGCGGTCAGTACGCTGCGAATACCGCGCATCGGCGTGTTGAAACCACCGTTGGCGAGAGTCTGGTACATGGTCGCGACTTCGATCGGGGTCATGCCGCCAGCGCCAAGCAACATCGACGGGAAGGCCGGAAACTCACGCGTCACGCCCAGACGCCCCAAGGTCTTGAGCACATTCGGCACGCCGACCTCCAGCCCCAGACGCGAGGTCGACAGGTTGTAGGAATGCGCCAGCCCTTGATAAAGGAACACGGTGCCATGGGAGCGGCGATCGTAGTTCTGCGGCTTCCACACTTGCCCGTTCGCGCCTTTGACCGACAACGGGTCGTCCGACAGCCAACTGGTCAGCGTGTACTGGCTCGGTTTCTCCAGCGCGGTCAGATAAACCGCCGGTTTGATCAACGAACCGATCGGTCGCACCGCATCCAGTGCGCGGTTAAAACCGGCATAACTGGCCTGACGGCTGCCGATCATCGCCTGGACTTCGCCGGTTTCCGGATTGGTCACGACCATCGCCGCTTCCACGTCATCAGAACCTTTGCGCCCGGCCAGACGCTTGAAGGTGTCGTTGACCGACGCCTCGGCTTTCATCTGCAGGATCGGGTCGAAACTGGTGAAAATGCGCAGGCCTTCTTCGGTCAAGTCTTCGTCGCGGTAGTCTTCACGTAACTGGCGTTTGACCAGATCGATAAAGCCCGGGAACGAGCTGTCAGCGAGCTTGCCGCGCGTGGTCACACCCAGTGGCATTTTCTTCGCTGCTTCGACCTGTTCAGCCGTCGCCACGCCCTGCTGCTCAAGCACGTCGAGCACTAGGTTGCGTCGTTCCAGCGCACGCTCCGGATTGCGACGCGGGTTGTAGTAGGACGGGCCTTTGACCATGCCGACCAGCAATGCAACCTGATGCAGCTTCAGCTCGGACAATGGCTGACCGAAGAAGAACTGACTGGCCAGACCAAAACCGTGCACCGCACGCTGACCGTCCTGACCGACGAAGACTTCGTTGAGGTAGGCCTCAAGGATTTCCTTTTTGTCGTAATGCAGCTCAAGCAACATCGCCATCATCGCTTCGGTGAGCTTGCGGGTCAGGCTGCGTTCGTTGGTCAGATAGAAGTTTTTCACCAACTGCTGGGTCAGCGTACTGCCGCCCTGCGTCATCTTGCCGCCCGAGGTATTGACCCAGACAGCGCGGGCGATCGACTTCGGCGACACGCCCCAATGGCTGTAGAAATCGCGGTCTTCGACTGCGACAAGGGTTTCGAGCAGATACGGCGGCACCTGATCGAGCTTGATCAGAATGCGGTCTTCGAGATTTTTTGGATAAATGCCGCCGATCATCAACGGCTCAAGGCGTACCACGGACAATTTCGATCCGTTGGTCGCAGAAAGCTCGGCTACATAATCGCCGGAGAAACGCACGCGCACTGGCTGCGGTTTTTCCAGACCTTCATAGAACTGAAAGCCACGAGTATTCAGATCGACTGTATTGCCATTGACCGCAGCGGCACCAGGGCCGTTGCTCACGGCTTCGCGGCGATAGCCGAGGGCATCGAGTTCGGTGAGGAAATCGTCCTTGCTGAGCTTTTGTCCGACGAACAGCTCGAGCGGTCGCGCGTAGACCTTGGCCGGGATGGTCCAGCGTTTGCCGGAGAACTTCTCCTGCACCACGGCATCGAGGTAAACGGCGAAGCCGGCCAGCACAACAAGGCCGACCAGACTGAGTTTAATGGCCCAGCTCAACCATGGGCTCAGGCCCTTGGAGGGTGGTTTTTTCTTGGTACGGGGAGATCGAGTTCGAGTCATGGCGGCGGATTATACGCACTTTATTCATCCTCAACAGGAGCGCTCCGAGGTTTGCGTCAGGCTGGCGAGCAGCCATAATGGCCGCCTCGAATTTCCCCCAGTCTCTGAAGGATCGCCCGTGAGCCAGTCACTGATCGCTGCCCTGCAAAACCCGGCCCTCTACCCGCACCCCGTCGAAGGGTTCCAGGTCATCGAAACCCATATCTCCTGGGTGATCCTCACCGGTCCCTTTGCTTATAAAGTGAAGAAACCGGTGAATTTCGGCTTCCTCGACTTCACCGGCCTCGAGTCGCGCGCACATTTCTGCGCTGAAGAGCTGCGTCTGAACCAGCGTCTGACTGATGATTTGTATCTGGAAGTGTTGCCGGTGACCGGTAGCGTTGAAGCACCGCAACTGGGCGGCGACGGCCCGGCCATCGAATATGTGCTGAAAATGCGCCAGTTCCCGCAGAGCGGCATGCTCAGCACCTTGCAAGCCAACGGCGAGCTGACCACCCAGCATATCGACGAGATGGCCGAGCAGATCGCTCGCTTCCACCTCACGGCGCCAAAAGTCCCGGCCGAACACGACGCCGGCACCCCGGACAGCGTAATGGCGCCGGTCTCGCAAAACTTCGAACAGATCCTGCCGTTCCTAAGCGACAAAAACGATCTGCTGCAACTCGAGGCGCTAAAAGCCTGGGCAGAAAGCAGCTTCGAGCGTCTCAAGCCACTGTTCGCGCAACGCAAGACCGAGGGTTTCACCCGTGAATGCCACGGCGATATCCACTTGGGCAACGCCACCGTCATCGACGGCAAAGTAGTGATCTTCGACTGCATCGAGTTCAACGAACCGTTCCGCTTCACTGACGTCTGGGCCGACACCGGGTTCCTCGCAATGGACCTGGAAGACCGCGGCCTGAAATCCTTGGCGCGCCGTTTCATCAGCCAATATCTGGAGCTGACCGGCGACTATCAAGGTCTGGAAGTGCTGAACTTCTATAAAGCCTACCGCGCTCTGGTTCGCGCCAAGGTTGCGCTGTTCAGCATGCCGGCGGACGCGACCCCGGTGCAGCGCGCCACCACCCTGCGCCAGTACCGCAACTACGCCAACCTGGCGGAAAGCTACAGCACCATTCCTTCGCGCTTCATGGCGATTACCCATGGTGTTTCTGCTGTCGGCAAGAGCCACGTGGCCATGCGTCTGGTCGAAGCGCTGGGCGCGATTCGTCTGCGTTCGGACGTAGAACGCAAGCGCCTGTTCGGTGAGCAAACCGTTGCCAATGATGTGCAGGCCGGCATTTATAGCGCCGATGCCAGCGCAACGACTTACGCACGCCTGCATGAAATTGCTGAAGTCATCCTGCACGCTGGTTTCCCGGTGGTGATCGATGCCACTTACCTCAAGCGCGAGCAGCGCGACAATGCGGCGAAGATCGCCGAAGCCACCGGCACGCCATTCCTGATCCTCGACTGCAACGCGCCGCAAGCGGTGATCGAGAGCTGGCTGGCGATTCGTCAGGCTGACAAACAGGATCCGTCTGACGCCACCCTGGCCGTGATCGAAGCCCAACAGGCCAATCGTGAAGCGCTGACGCCGGAAGAAATCCTGCGCAGCAAACGCGTGCAGACCAATGAATCCGGCACGCTGGATACCGTGGTCGCGCAGATCCGTCAGCGCTTGCCAGGCTTGTAAGAAACTATTTCGGCCGTGGAGCCCTCGCTTGCTTCACGGCCGTCAAATAGTGGCACTATACTGGCGTCATAAAACCAATGGTGATATGACATGAGCCAGCCGAAACTTCTCGACACCCCGCTTTATGCCTTGCTACACAAAGACGACATCACAGGTTTCAACAAAGAGCGCCCGCAGGATGGCTCGATCGACATGGTCGGCGGCGATTTCCGTGGGCTCGATCTGCGTGAACTGAATGCCGATGGCGTGGATTTCCGGGACGCGTACTTCCGTTCCGCCGATTTGCGTGGCATCGATTTCCGTAACGCCTCGCTGGAAGGCGCGAGTCTGGCTCACGCGCAAATTTCCGGGGCGTACTTTCCGCCGGAGCTGAGTGCTGACGAGATTCTGATGTCGATGAATTTCGGTACGCGCCTGCGTTATCGCACTCGCTGAAATCTCCGTTACTACGCCCACACCCTGTGGGAGCGAGCCTGCTCGCGAAATGGGAGTGTCAGTCACCTGATCGTGGAAGCATGACCGCTTTCGCGAGCAGGCTCGCTCCCACAATTCCGCGTTTCTCCCTTCTTTCTGCGTTCGCAGGCCGTTCAAGCGCCCTTTCTTAGAAGCATTTGCGTCGAATCCGACCAAACAACCACGCTTTTCCTACTGATGGCTACACTCCTGAGAAGCTCGCCCACGCACCATTCGGCCGTCGCAAGGAGGCTTGATGAATGATGAACTGCAACACCTGAAGAATCTTGGCAAGACGTCGGCGCAATGGCTGCATGCCGTGGGCATCCACAGCGCCTCGGACTTGCGTCGCCTGGGCGCGGTGGACGCCTACCGGGCCGTGCGTACCCGCGGGTTTCGCGCATCGAAGGTGTTGTTGTATGCGATCGAGGGCGCACTGATGGATGTGCACTGGAACGACATCCCCGCCGAACGCAAGGACGCCCTCAATAAGCAACTCGAAGCCATTTCCTCGCGCCACAAGAACTGAACGGGCATAGACCGTCATGTATTTACTGGGGGAACAATCGGCTTGGGCCGATGCCTTGATCAACCGTTTGCAGAGCTTGCCCCTGCTGTGGCTGCGTGATTTGGCGCCTTGCGGGCCGGCGCTGGAGCTGCAGGCATCGGATGATTTGCTGACGCAGTTACCCGCCGACCAGTTGTTTCTGCTCAATGAAGGGGTGATCACCGGCTGTATCGGCGCCCGACCACTTTTATATTGGCAGGACGGCGATTTGATCGGCCTTCAGCAAGGTGCAGACTGGGCCGATTGCCGTTTGTGCAGTGACGGGGCGTTGCGCTTGACGCCCTATTGGCGCCATGAGGTTTTCCAGCATTTGTATGCCGACGCGCGTCGGGCAGACCTGTTCCTCGAATATCTGCTGGGGCAGATGGCAATCCTCGCCCATGCCGTCGCGGAACTGAAACCGCGCGAGTTTCGCAGCACCAATGGTTTCAAACGGGTCGAGGCGGGGGAAACCCTGATCAACCAGGGGGACGCGGCTGATCACGTGTTTGTGATCATCGACGGGCATGCCGAAGCGTTTGTCGACGGGCATAAAGTGGGAGATGTGGCCAAGGACGAGATTTTCGGTGCCATGGCCGTGTTTACCGGCGAGCCGCGCAATGCCACGGTCATCGCCCGAGAGCCGAGCACCGTGATGCTGATTCCCGGTGATCAATTTTTGAGCATGACACGAACCAATCCAAAGATCGCCCACAGCCTGATTGAGAGCATGGCACGGCGGATCGGCCAGCTGAATCGGCAGATCACGCAAATGAAGTCGACTGAAGGGCAACGCTGAAGGCCTTTGTTTACGGGGCGTACCGGCCATTTTCCGAACGAATTCACAGAAACGGAAAAACAGTTGTTGACTCGGTAATGAGAATCGCTATGATTATCACAACTGGTCGCGAGATCAGTCGATATTCTGAAAAGCCCTTGGTTCGGACTCTCAGATTATCTCCTCATCAGGCTAATCACGGTTATTTGACCCGGTTTTTTACCGGGTCTTTTTTTGCCTGCAGAAAAGTCATTTGCCGAACTGTTTGCGCATCTGCTCGCAGTAATCCTGCTTTGGCGTGGTCGGTGTGAACCAAACGTAATCGGCCATCGTTGCAGTCACCTCGGTGCCCTGCTCCGCCAGCATCAACACGGTGGGTGCCGCAGTGGCGCCCAAATCCACAGCATGCAGCGGCACTCCAACATCCTTGCGCGCATGCCAAGCACCGGCCAACAAGATTGAAGGTGTCGGAGCTGCCAGCAGACGCTCAGCCATACGCCGATCACGTTGTTGCTGAACGGCCAGCATCGCCGGCATCTGTGATTCGGGCAGCAGGCCACAGTGGGAATCGCTGATCTGCTCCAGCAAAACGGTTTTTACCGATTCCGTATTGCTGCACTTGCCCTTCAGCTCGGGCGGATTGCTATAGAAAGCGTGGATTTCGGCGTTATTCAGGTTCGCTGCCAGCAACGGATACGGTTGAGCGAGTGCGAAGCGGACAATCGGCCCGTAGAGATTCCAGTCCCAGCCATCCTGCCAGACCAATGCGCCTGGGAGGTCAGCGGGCGGCGTAGTCGTCTGGCGCACTTGATCAACGCGAGGCTGCTGATCCGGCGTGAGCATTTCCAGTAGCAGACTGCCCTGCGGCCGCCGCTCACCGAGCGAGCGCAACAGCCATAACTGCGCGGCATGATGATCGGCGTTGTCATGCTGCTCGCCGATGATCAACCGCTCAGGCTCAGCAAGACGCGTCAATAGTTGCTGCGCTGTCAGCACCTCACCACTGCGCAGATCGCGAATCTCGCCATTGATCGGCGCTGGCGCAACAACGTGCTGACACCCCGCAAGCAACACCACCGTCAACAGCCACAACCCACGCATGCAATCACCTCAATGATCCAGTCAGCGGGCGATAATCAGCGGATGCCCACGCTCCGGGTGCCGCTGCACCAACACCTCGAGACCGAATACGGCTTGGAGCGTGTCCGGACGCAAAACGTGCTGCGGTGTATCCAGCGCCACCGGACGCCCACCTTCAAGCAGCAGAACCCGATCACAATAACGCGCCGCCAGATTCAGATCATGCAGGATCACCAATACCGCAGCGCCGCGATCAGCGAATTCGCGCACCGCTTGCAAGGTGGTGTGCTGATGCAGTGGATCGAGCATCGACGTCGGCTCATCCAACAGCAGCGTCTGCCCGGCCTGCCCCGGCCAGAGTTGCGCCAACACCCGCGCCAGATGCACGCGCTGCCGTTCGCCACCGGACAACGCCAGATAACTGCGACCGCTCAAGTGCCCGGCATCCGCTGCAGCCAAAGCCGCCATGATGATTTCGTCATCCCGCAGCCGGCCACTTTGCCAAGGTAAGCGGCCCATGCCGACCACCTCTTCGACGCGGAAAGCAAAATCCAGGGTCGACACTTGGGGCAACACCGCCAATCGCTGCGCGCGCTGCGGGCCGGTCCAGTGACTCAACGCTTGCCCGTCGAGCGAAACCCCGCCCGCACTCGCCGCCAATTCACCACACAAGGCGCCCAGCAAGGTACTTTTGCCAGCACCGTTTGGCCCGAGCACACCGAGCACCTCACCCGGTTCGAGTTGCAGCGTGACATCGCTGAGCACTGCCTTGCGACCCCGCTGGATATGCAGATTGTGCGCGCGCAACATCAGGCACGTCCTCGCAGCAGCAGGTAAAGGAAGAACGGTGCCCCGATAAACGCAGTGACGATACCGATCGGCAACTCTGCCGGTGCCAGCGCCAACCGCGCGACCAGATCAGCCAACAGCAACAGGCTCGCCCCCGCCAACACCGATGCTGGCAGCAACACTTTGTGATCCGGCCCCGCCAGCAAACGCACCAGATGCGGCACCACCAGCCCGACAAAACCGATCATCCCGGCGGCCGCTACTGCGGCGCCGACACCCAGCGCCGTGCAGAACACCAGTTCACGTTTGAGCTTTTCGACATCGATGCCCAAATGCCCGGCTTCCGATTCGCCCAGCAACAACGCATTCAACGCCTTGGCTCGACGCGGCAACCACAATGCGACACCGGCGCTGATGATCAGCAACGGCCAGAGCCGCGCGTAACTGGCGCCATTGAGGCTGCCGAGGTTCCAGAAGGTCAGTGTACGCAGCGTGGCGTCATCCGCCAGGTAAGTGAACAGGCCAACCGCCGAACTGGCCAGCGCTGTCAGCGCGATGCCCGCGAGGAGCATGGTCGCGACATTGGTCTGGCCATTACGGCGGCCGAGTCGATAGACCAGCGCCGTCACACCGAGCCCGCCGAGAAACGCGCAGACTGACAACAGATACGGCCCGAACCACTCCGGCAGGCCGCCAAAGAACGAGCCGCCGACAATCGCGATCGCTGCGCCCAGTGCCGCGCCGCTGGAAACACCGACCAGTCCCGGATCCGCCAGCGGATTACGGAACAAGCCCTGCATCGCCACGCCAGACAAGGCAAGCACACCGCCAACCGCCAGCCCGAGCAAGGTTCGCGGTAGACGAATCTGCCCGAGAATCAGTTCAGCCTGCTCCAGACCATCTGGTGCCAGAGGCACGCCGAGCATGCGCAATGCCGCGCGCAACGTGTCGAACAGCGGCAGACTCACCGGCCCCAGCGCCAATGACAGCCAGATTGCCAGCAAACACAGGAGCGTCAGGCCAATAAACAAGGCACGGGGTTTTACCAATGTGGTCATTGGCCGCTCTTGGCCGGGTAGAAACCGTCAGTCAGGGTTTTCAGCGCCGCCGGCAGTCGTGGTCCGAGGCCGCCGACCAGAAGGGTCGGGTCCAGTTCCAGCACCTGGCCAGCCTTGGCCGCGCGGCTTGAATTGAGAATCGGGTTTTCCTTGAACAGCGCCGCTTTCGCCGCGTCACCGGTCAACGCACGGTCAGCGAACACCAGCACTTCAGGGTCGAGGCTGGCGAGGGATTCCACGGAGAACGGTTTGTATCCGGTATGAGTTGCCAAATTGTGCCCGCCGGCCTGTTGCAGCAGCCAGTCGGCAGCGGTGTCCTTGCCGGCAATCAACGGTTTGCCGCCGGCATGCCCGAGCAACAGCAACACGCCCGGCGCTTTCTGTTTGGCTTGTGCGTCGATGACTCGCACCTTCTGCGCATCGAGCTGCTGTTGATAACTTTTCAGCAACTGCGCAGCCTGTGGCTCGGTACCCAGCAACTGGCCCAGATGAGTGACATTTTTCTCCAGCGTCGGCAGATCCGGTTGAGCCGAGAACAACACCACCTGAACCTTGGCCGCTTTGACTTGCGCCAAAACCGGAGGTGGGCCCATTTCTTCAGTGCCAATCAAGATATCCGGGCGCAGACTGAGAATGCCCTCAGCGGAAAGACTGCGTTGGTAACCAATGCTCGGCAGCGCCTTCAACGAGTCCGGATGCTGACTGGTGGTATCCACGCCAACCAGTTTCGATTCGCCGCCCAAGGCGCTGACCCACTCCGACAGTGCACCACCGGCGCTGACCCAACGTTGCGGCAAATCGGTCGCTGCAGCCTGATGGCTGACGAACAGTCCGGCACACAGCACAGCAACGCGGGTACTCAGGCGCATACACAGCTTCCTTGAAAGAAGTTTTCCCGGGCATCGGCAGGACAGGCCAAGTATCCTCGACATCTACCAGCCGCCCTGCGGGCGAAGGCCGCCATTTGATAATTGTTTGCATTTAAACGTCAAGCTCGGACATATCCGGACACGAGCAGACACTAGAGGATAGCCATGAAGTTTCTCTGCGCTGGCGCCGATCTGGGCGAAGCGAAAAGCCGTGGGTTCGAGATCGACGGCAACAAGCTATTCGCCGTACGCCGCAGCGGCCAGGCCTACGTCTACCTCAATCGCTGCCCGCACCGGGGCGTAGGGCTGGAATGGCAACCCGACCAGTTTCTCGACCCGAGCAACAGCCTGATCCAGTGCGCCACCCACGGCGCACTGTTTCTGATCGAGGATGGTGAATGCGTCGCCGGGCCTTGCGCCGGGCAATCACTCAGCGCCATCCCTTGCCGGGAAGATGCGCAAGGGCTGTGGATCGATGTTTAACCGTTAAGCAGCACGTCGAGACGTCGGTCGATGACCATCTCTTGATGGTTCAGCCGCACGCCATACGCCAGAACCTCAACGCCACATGCGACCGCTTCAAGAAGCGCATCGGCGTAGGCCGAATCGATTTCCTTCGCCGGCCGCACCGCTTCAATCCCGGTGAGATTGACGCAATACAACTGCACCGCCCGAATCCCGTCCCGCGCCAGATGTGCCAGTTCACGCAAATGCTTGGCACCGCGCTGGGTCACCGCATCGGGAAACGCCGCCACCGCTGTACCGTCGAAGCCCAGGGTGACGCTTTTCACTTCCACGTAAGCCGGGCCGCTCGGGTATTCGAGGCGAAAATCGATACGGCTCTTTTCCTGCCCGTACGCCACTTCGCGCTTCAGCGCGGTAAACCCGTTTAACTCGGTGATGACACCTGCCTGCAACGCCTCTTCGACCAAGCCGTTGGCGCGCCCGGTATTCACACAAAACAAGCGGCCTTGCGGGGTTTCGCCGATTTCCCAAGTGCCGGGCAATTTGCGTTTCGGATCGTTGGAGCGACTGAACCAGACCTGCCCGCCCTCGACCTGACAATTGAGCATCGAGCCGGTGTTCGGGCAGTGAATGGTCAGCAACTCGCCGTTAACGGTTTCGATATCGGCGAGAAAACGCTTGTAGCGGCGGATCAGACGCGCTTCTTCAAGTTCTGGATAAAAGCGCATCAGCCCTGCCAACTCTTCAAACCGCGAGCGATGCGTTCCACCGCTTCCTGTAAGCGAGGGAGGTTTTGCGTGTAGGCAAAACGCACATGGTGGCTGGCCTGATAGCGGCCGAAATCCAGACCCGGGGTGAACGCGACATGTTCGGTTTCGAGGAAATGTCGGCAGAACGCGAAGGCATCGCCGCCGAACTGGCTGATATCGGCGTACAAATAGAACGCGCCTTCAGGCTCGACGGCGATGTTGAAACCGAGTTCACGCAACGCCGGCAGCAGGAAATCACGACGTCGGCCGAATTCGGCGCGGCGCTCTTCAAGGATCGCGATAGTGTCCGGTTCGAAACAGGCCAACGCCGCGTATTGCGCCATGCTCGGCGCGCTGATGTAGAGGTTCTGCGCCAGTTTCTCCAGCTCGCTGACAGCCGCATCCGGTGCCACCAGCCAGCCAAGTCGCCAGCCGGTCATACCGAAATATTTGGAGAAACTGTTCAACACAAAAGCGCTGTCATCGACTTCCAGCACGCTCGCCGCATCGGTGCCGTAAGTCAGGCCGTGGTAGATCTCGTCCACCACCAGATGCCCGTGTCTGGCCTTGATGGCTGTGGATAACCCGGCCAGTTCATCGCGAGTCAGGATCGTGCCGGTCGGGTTGGCGGGCGAAGCGACCAAAGCGCCGACGCTGTCGTGATCCCAATGACGCTCGACCAGATCCGGGGTCAGTTGATAGCGCACGTCCGGACCTACCGGCACCAACTGCGCCGCACCTTCCACCAGGCGCAAGAAGTGGCGGTTACACGGATAACCCGGGTCCGCCAGCAGCCAGTGTTTACCGGGGTCGACCAGTAACGCGCTGGCCAGCAACAGCGCACCCGAACCGCCCGGGGTGATCAGAATCCGCCGTGGATCGATGTTCAGGCCGTAACGCGATTGATAAAAACCGGCAATCGCTTCGCGCAGCTCAGGAATACCGCGCGCAGCGGTGTAACGGGTCTTGCCTGCGGTCAGCGCCGCTTGCCCTGCACGAATGATCGGCTCGGCGGTGGTGAAGTCCGGCTCACCGATCTCCAGATGGATCACGTCGTGGCCTTCAGCCTGCAACTCATTGGCCCGCGCCAGCAGCGCCATCACATGGAACGGTTCGATCGCACGACTGCGCGCACTGTAGGGCTGAGCCATTGGTTTTCCTTCGGCAGGGAAAAAGAGACGATTCTACCCATCTGCCGGAACGAGCGAGAACCCGCAGCGGTCACAGCCTCAAGAACGCTGGACTGTAACGATATGAGCGTACGCTCCAGGATTGACTAAAATCAGTGATTGAACAGGTCTTCAACACCACCAGACACGGCTTGCCAAACATTTGCAAGCGCCACCCGCCGGGGCCTCGACATCCGGGAGTAGCGCAGGCCGATTTGATCTGGTAAGTTCGCCCGCTTGCAGCCGCAGGGCCGGCAGGTGTCGGTGATGGAGCAATCCTGCGCAATGGATTACAAGAGTAGAGGCGGTCCATTTCATGCCCACCCAAGCAAAGCAACAGCAGCAAACGGCGATCAGTGGCTTCGAACCTTACGTTCAGGCCAAAGACGAAGAGTACATGGGCAAACCCATGCGCGCGCACTTCACCAAGATCCTGACCAAGTGGAAACTGGACTTGATGCAGGAAGTCGACCGAACTGTTGATCACATGAAGGACGAAGCGGCCAACTTTCCCGACCCGGCCGATCGTGCCAGTCAGGAAGAAGAGTTCGCCCTTGAACTGCGTGCCCGTGATCGCGAGCGCAAGCTGATCAAAAAGATCGACAAGACACTGCAACTGATCGAAGACGGCGAATACGGCTGGTGCGATTCGTGCGGCATCGAGATCGGCGTCAAGCGCCTTGAAGCCCGTCCTACCGCCGACATGTGCGTCGACTGCAAGAACCTGGCAGAGATCAAGGAAAAGCAGGTCGGCAAGTAATCTCGACCTGAACGAAAAACGGAGCGTGCGAACGCTCCGTTTTTGTTTCTGCCTTTTGCCTTTGGCTCTTGTGGGAGCGAGCCTGCTCGCGAAAGCGCTGTGTCATTCAGCATTTGATCGTCTGACACTACGCTTTCGCGAGCAGGCTCGCTCCCACAGGTTGACCTGCGTATAGCCTGAAAAGTAGTTTCGTCTTCATGACTGCCAAGAAATCCCCCGCCTACATCGGCCGCTTCGCCCCAACGCCCAGTGGCCATTTGCACTTCGGTTCGCTGGTCGCCGCCCTCGCCTCTTACCTCGACGCCCGTTCGGTCGGTGGTCGCTGGCTGGTGCGCATGGAAGATCTCGATCCGCCCCGCGAAGAACCCGGTGCGCAAGCGGCGATCCTTAAAGCGTTGGAAAGCTACGGTTTTGAATGGGACGGTGACATGGTGCGCCAGAGCGATCGCCACGATGCTTACGCCGAAGTGCTCAACAGCCTGTTCAATCACGGCCTCGCTTACGCCTGCACCTGCTCGCGCAAACAGCTTGAAGCGTACAACGGCATTTATCCGGGCCTGTGCCGCAATGCCGGTCATGACCAACAAGACGCCGCCATCCGCCTGCGCGTGCCGGAACTGGAATACCACTTCATCGATCGTGTGCAAGGCGAATACCGCCAGCATCTTGGCCGTGACGTCGGCGACTTCGTGATCCGCCGCCGCGACGGTCTCTACGCTTATCAACTGGCCGTGGTGCTCGACGATGCGTGGCAAGGCATTACCGACATTGTGCGCGGTGCCGACCTGCTCGACTCGACGCCGCGCCAACTGTATCTGCAAGAACTGCTGGGCTTGCGTCAGCCGCGCTACCTGCACCTGCCGCTGATCATCCAGCCGGACGGCAACAAGCTCGGCAAGTCCTACCGCTCGCCGCCGCTGCAGGCCGATCAAGCCACACCATTGTTACTGCGAGCCCTGAGCGCCTTGGGGCAAAACCCCGGCGCCGAACTGGCTCACGCCTCGCCGCAAGAGTTGCTGGCATGGGGCAGCGCGCACTGGGATGCCACCAGGATCCCGAGCACACTGACCCTGCCCGAAGCGCAACTGCTATGACGACACTTGCAGTCGCGCGCCCATCCGTTACCATCGCCGCACGTTTTCGGGCACGCGCATAAAAAAGAGAGGCCGGGATGTACATCTATCGCTTGGTCCTGCTTTTAGTCGTGGGGATCTACCTGTTTTCCCCCGCCATCATGGATTGGTGGATCGACGCTACGGGCGCCTGGTATCGCCCCTATCTGCTCTGGCTGATCCTGATTGTCGTGACCTTCATCCTGCAGAGCCAAAAAGATGCCGATGAGCTTTAGCCTGACCCAGATGATCCTGATCAGCGCCGCGTACCTGGCGGCGTTGTTCGGCGTTGCCTGGGTCAGTGAACGGGGCATGATCCCGCGCGCGATCATTCGCCACCCGCTGACCTACACCCTGTCGCTGGGGGTTTACGCCAGTGCCTGGGCGTTCTACGGCACGGTCGGCCTCGCCTATCAGTACGGCTACGGCTTTCTATCCAGCTATCTCGGCGTGTCCGGCGCGTTTCTGCTGGCGCCGGTGTTGCTCTATCCGATCCTGAAAATCACCCGCACCTATCAACTGTCGTCGCTGGCAGACCTGTTTGCCTTTCGCTTTCGCAGCACTTGGGCTGGCGCGCTGACCACAATTTTCATGCTGATCGGTGTGCTGCCCTTGCTGGCGTTGCAGATTCAGGCGGTGGCTGACTCCATCGGCATTCTGACCGGCGAGCCGATCCAGAGCCGCGTGGCGCTGGCATTCTGTGCGCTGATCATCCTGTTCACGATTTTCTTCGGTTCCCGCCACATCGCCACCCGCGAGAAGCACGAAGGCCTGGTGTTCGCGATTGCGTTCGAATCGGTGATCAAACTGATCGCCCTCGGCGGCGTCGGTTTGTATGCGCTATACGGCGTGTTCGACGGCCCGCAGCAACTCGAGTTGTGGTTGCTACAAAACCAGACAGCCCTTGCCGCTCTGCACACGCCGTTGCAGGAAGGCCCATGGCGCACGCTGCTGCTGGTGTTCTTCGCTTCAGCGATCGTGATGCCGCACATGTATCACATGACCTTTACCGAAAACCTCAATCCGCGCTCGCTGGTCAGTGCGAGTTGGGGCTTGCCGCTGTTTCTGCTGCTGATGAGCCTGGCGGTGCCGCTGATCCTTTGGGCCGGCCTCAAACTCGGCGCGACAACCAATCCGGAATATTTCACCCTCGGCATCGGCATTGCCGCCAACAGCAAACCGCTGGCACTGCTCGCCTATGTCGGCGGTCTGTCGGCGGCCAGCGGATTGATCATTGTGACCACGCTGGCGCTGTCGGGCATGGCGCTGAACCACCTGGTGCTGCCGCTTTATCAACCGCCGGCCGAAGGCAATATTTACCGCTGGCTGAAGTGGACCCGCCGGGCGCTGATCGTCGCGATCATCATGGCCGGTTTCGGTTTCTACCTGATGCTCGGCGCCGAGCAGGATCTGGCCAACCTCGGCATCGTCGCGTTTGTGGCGACCCTGCAATTCCTGCCCGGCGTGTTGTCGGTACTGTACTGGCCGACCGCCAACCGTCGCGGCTTTATCGCCGGTCTGCTGGCGGGGATTCTGGTCTGGGTAGTGACCATGCTGTTGCCGCTGGTCGGCAATCTGCAGGGTTTCTACATCCCGCTGCTGAACATGATTTACGTGCTCGACGACACCAGTTGGCACATGGCGGCTATCGCTTCACTCGCCGCCAACGTCTTGATGTTCACCCTGATCTCGCTGTTCACCAACGCCAGTCCCGAAGAAGCCAGCGCCGCTGAAGCCTGCGCTGTGGATAACGTTCGTCGCCCGCAGCGGCGTGAGCTGCACGCCGCCTCGCCACAGGAGTTCGCCACACAACTGGCGAAACCGTTGGGTGCCAAGGCTGCGCAGAAAGAAGTCGAGCAGGCACTACGTGACCTCTATCTGCCGTTTGACGAGCGCCGTCCTTACGCGTTGCGCCGTTTGCGTGACCGCATTGAAGCCAACCTGTCCGGCCTGATGGGCCCGAGCGTGGCGCAGGACATGGTCGAGACCTTCCTGCCGTACAAGGCCGGCGGCGAAAACTATGTGACCGAAGACATCCACTTCATCGAAAGCCGCCTCGAGGATTACCACTCGCGCCTCACCGGTTTGGCCGCCGAGCTCGATGCCCTGCGTCGCTACCACCGCCAAACCTTGCAGGAACTGCCGATGGGCGTCTGCTCGCTGGCCAAAGATCAAGAGATCCTGATGTGGAACAAGGCCATGGAAGAACTCACCGGGATCGCCGCGCAACGCGTGGTCGGTTCGCGTTTGAGCACGATTGGCGAGCCGTGGAAAGAATTGCTGCAAGGCTTCATCAACCTTCCCGACGAACATTTGCACAAACAGCATCTGGCCCTCGACGGTCAGACGCGCTGGTTGAACCTGCACAAAGCGGCGATTGATGAGCCGTTGGCCCCGGGTAACAGCGGCCTTGTGCTGCTGGTCGAAGATCTGACCGAAACGCAGATGCTCGAAGACAAACTGGTGCACTCCGAGCGTCTGGCCAGCATTGGTCGCCTGGCGGCCGGTGTAGCCCACGAAATCGGTAACCCGATCACTGGCATCGCCTGTCTGGCGCAGAACCTGCGCGAAGAACGTGAAGACGACGGCGAGCTGACGGAAATCAGCGGGCAGATTCTTGAACAGACCAAACGCGTGTCACGCATCGTCCAGTCGTTGATGAGTTTCGCCCACGCCGGCAGCCATCAGCACAGCGACGAGCCCGTTTGTCTGGCCGAAGTCGCGCAGGATGCCATCGGCCTGCTGGCGCTGAACCGACGCAATTTCGAAGTGCAGTTCTACAACCTGTGCGATCCGGATCACTGGGTCGAAGGCGATCCGCAACGGCTCGCTCAGGTCTTGATCAATCTGCTCTCCAACGCCCGCGACGCCTCGCCGCCGCACAGTGCGGTACGGGTCAAGAGCGAAGCCGGCGAACACACGGTCGACCTGATCGTCGAAGACGAAGGCAGCGGCATTCCGAAGAACATCATGGACCGATTGTTCGAACCCTTCTTCACCACCAAGGATCCTGGCGAAGGCACCGGTCTGGGCCTTGCACTGGTCTATTCCATCGTTGAAGAGCATTATGGACAAATCACCATCGACAGCCCGGCTGATGTACAAAGCCAACGCGGCACCCGTATCCGGGTGACATTGCCGCGTCATGTCGAAGCGACGTCCGCTGTGAACTGAGACCGTCGAGAGTATCGAATCAATGCCGCACATTTTGATCGTCGAAGACGAAACAATTATCCGCTCCGCCTTGCGCCGCCTGCTGGAACGCAACCAGTACCAGGTCAGCGAAGCCGGTTCAGTGCAGGAAGCACAAGAACGCTTCACCATTCCTACGTTCGATCTGATCGTCAGCGATCTGCGTTTGCCGGGGGCTCCGGGTACCGAGCTGATCAAGCTCGGCCAGGGCACGCCAGTGCTGATCATGACCAGTTACGCCAGCCTGCGCTCGGCGGTCGACTCGATGAAGATGGGCGCGGTGGACTACATCGCCAAGCCTTTCGACCACGATGAAATGCTTCAGGCTGTCGCGCGGATCCTGCGTGATCGCCAGTCAGCGCCGGCCGCCAGTGAAACGGTTGCCAGCAAACCGGCCAATGGCAGTGGCAAATCTGCCGTCGACAACAGTAATGGCGAGATCGGCATCATCGGCTCCTGCCCACCGATGCAGGACCTGTACAGCAAGATCCGCAAAGTCGCGCCGACCGATTCGAACGTGTTGATCCAGGGCGAGTCCGGCACCGGTAAAGAACTGGTGGCCCGCGCTCTGCACAACCTTTCGAAACGCGCCAAGGCGCCGATGATTTCGGTGAACTGCGCGGCCATTCCGGAAAGCCTGATCGAGTCCGAACTGTTCGGCCACGAGAAAGGCGCGTTCACTGGCGCCAGCGCCGGTCGAGCCGGTCTGGTTGAAGCGGCGGACGGCGGCACGCTGTTCCTCGACGAAATCGGTGAGCTGCCACTCGAAGCTCAGGCCCGCCTGCTGCGCGTGTTGCAGGAAGGCGAGATTCGCCGGGTTGGCTCGGTGCAGTCGCAGAAAGTCGATGTGCGCCTGATTGCGGCCACTCACCGGGACCTGAAGAGCCTGGCGAAAATCGGCCAGTTCCGTGAAGACCTTTATTACCGCCTGCATGTGATCGCGTTGAAACTGCCGGCGCTGCGCGAGCGCGGTGCCGACGTCAACGAAATCGCCACGGCGTTCCTCGCTCGCCAGAGCGCACGCATCAATCGTACCGACCTGAAATTTGCTGCGGATGCCGAACAGGCGATCCGTCACTATTCCTGGCCGGGTAACGTGCGTGAGCTGGAAAACGCAGTCGAGCGCGCAGTGATTCTGAGCGAAAGCCCGGAAATTTCCGCCGACTTGCTGGGTATCGACATCGAGCTGAGCGATCTGGAAGACGACGAGTTCATCGGTCTGCCGCCACAAACGGCGGGTAACGCCAGCAACAGCAGCCACGAGCCGACCGAAGACCTGTCGCTGGAAGACTACTTCCAGCACTTCGTCCTCGAGCATCAGGACCACATGACCGAGACCGAACTGGCGCGCAAACTGGGCGTCAGCCGCAAATGTCTGTGGGAACGCCGTCAGCGTCTGGGCATCCCGCGGCGCAAGACCGGGGTCGCCAGCGAGAGCTGAACGTTACCTGTCGAGCGTGCGGGTAACGCTTGAGAATGTGAAAAAACTGTTACCTCAGTCCTTTCACGTAACAGAAGCCGGGGTTATCGGTAACGAAACCCCGGCTTTTTTTCGCCCCGACAAAACGGTTATATCGACCTAACCCCTTGTTTTATTGGGTTTCACAAAAGTTGGCACGCCCCCTGCTATATGTTTAGTACAAGAACAATAACAAGCAATGCACAAGACAATAAAAATAAGACGAATCGACTCACGCACAATAAAAACAAGACGGCGAGAGGCGCAGCTAACTGATTCTTTTGGAGAGGCGTTGTATTTGGGGCTTGCCCCACGACCAGGCCGAGAACAACAAAAACTGTCCTAAGACAGAGCCTGTACTGGTTGGATCGAGAGATCACTGCAATTCAGCGACCAAAGCAATCCGTTTGCTCTTGGCTCCCGATTGGGAGGGTCACGAAGGAAAAGCTTCGTGGCGAGGGCACTCAACAAAAACAAGAAGCCCGAATCAATAATAAAAAGAGCACGCAACTACTTCTTGGGGAGCTTCGGCTCCCCTTGTAGTTTCTCCCTTATGTAAAAAACTCCCTGTTTTACCCCCGTTTCACCCTTGTAGCTTGCGGCTTTCAGCTCGAAACTGCTGTCTCCTACACCATCCCCCGACTAAATGCTAGAATCTGCGCCCATCATGCGGTCATTCTTTGGTATGGCCGAACATTCCTTCAAACAGTGCATCCCATGCTGAAGAAGTTGTTCCAGTCATTCCGAGCTCCCGTGCGTCGTACGCAACACATCCGCAGCACCCCTGAAGTGCTCAACAGCGGCCAACATTCGCTGCAGAAAACGCAATTCAGCCGCTATGCGGTGAATATCGTCGAACGCCTGCAAGGTGCCGGTTACCAGGCTTATCTGGTCGGCGGTTGCGTGCGTGACATGCTGCTGGGCATCACGCCCAAGGATTTCGACGTCGCCACCAGCGCCACCCCTGAGCAAGTCCGTGCCGAATTCCGCAATGCGCGAATCATCGGCCGTCGCTTCAAACTGGTGCACATCCATTTCGGTCGCGAAATCATTGAAGTCGCGACATTCCGCGCCAATCACCCGGTCAACGAAGACGACGAAGACAGCAATCAGTCCTCGCGCAACGAGAGCGGGCGGATTCTGCGCGACAACGTTTACGGCACCCTGGAAGAAGACGCGCAACGCCGCGACTTCACCATCAACGCCCTGTATTACGATCCGGTCAGCGAGCGCATCCTCGACTACGCCAACGGCGTACACGACATCCGCAACCACCTGATCCGTCTGATCGGCGATCCGAAGCAGCGCTATCAGGAAGACCCGGTGCGCATGCTGCGGGCCGTACGTTTCGCCGCCAAGCTCAATTTCGGCATCGAAAAGCACACCGTGCAACCGATCCGCGAACTGGCACCGATGCTGCGCGAAATCCCTTCGGCGCGTCTGTTCGAAGAAGTGCTCAAGCTGTTCCTCTCGGGGCACGGCGCGATCACCTTCGAAATGCTGGTTGATCTGCAACTGTTCGCCCCGTTGTTCCCGGCCAGTGCCGACGCGCTGGAACACAACCCGGAATACACCCACACGCTGATCAGCGAAGCGTTGACCAACACCGACCTGCGCATCAAGCAGAACAAACCGGTGACCCCGGCGTTCCTGTTTGCCGCGCTGCTGTGGCCAGCCCTGCCGGCGCGCGTGTTGCGTCTGCAGGAACGTGGCATGCCGCCGATACCGGCGATGCAGGAAGGCGCTCACGAGCTGATCGCCGAACAGTGTCAGCGCATTGCGATTCCAAAGCGTTTCACCATGCCGATCCGCGAGATCTGGGACATGCAGGAGCGCCTGCCACGGCGCAGCGGCAAACGTGCCGATCTGTTGCTGGACAATCAGCGTTTCCGCGCCGGTTACGACTTCCTGCTGCTGCGCGAAAGCGCGGGCGAAGAAACGGATGGTCTGGGTGAATGGTGGACGGACTACCAGGACGCCAACGACAGCGAACGCCGCGACATGATCCGCGACCTCAGCGGCAAGGGTGATGACGCCAGTGGCGCGCCGCGCAAACGTCGCCGCAGCAGCGGTTCCAAGCGCAAACGCGCTGGCGCCCCGAGCGCTTCGACAGGCGAATAAACGCATGGAACGCATCTACATCGGCATGGGCAGCAACCTCGCTGACCCGGCCGAACAGTTGCGCAGCGCCGTCGAGGCGCTGGGGCAATTGCCGCACACCACACTCGCCGGCGTTTCCGCCTTCTATCAAAGCGACTCGTTGCTGCCGGGCCAACCGCGTTACACCAACGCGGTGGCAGCGCTCGACAGCTCGCTCGCGCCGCTTGAATTGCTCGATGCCTTGCAAGCGATCGAGAACGATCAAGGTCGCGAGCGTCTTGAGCGCTGGGGTCCGCGTACGCTGGATCTGGACATTCTGCTGTTCGGTGATCGACTGATCGACGAGCCGCGTCTGAAAGTCCCGCATTACCAGATTCAGGAACGCGCGTTCGTGCTCTATCCCCTCGCCGAACTGGCGCCGCAAGAACTGCGTCTGGCCGATGGCCGCAGCCTTCCCGATCTGCTGGCAGCCTGCCCGTTCGTCGGCCTGGAACGCCTCCCGACAGATTGATTGCAATCCCCTGTGGGAGCGAGCCTGCTCGCGAAGGCGGTGTTTCATTCAGCGCAATGTTGACTGATCCACCGCCTTCGCGAGCAGGCTCGCTCCCACATTGGTTTATTGCATACGCTGGATTTTGTCGGACAAAAACTCGCCGAATCAGCCCCGCCGCGCCGCTGAATCGCATCAGTAACGCCGGTAACACTCCCCTCGTAACATTGCGGTAACACACGCAATTGACTTCCTGTTGGCTCATCACGACTATAGGCGTCCCGCTGCCGCCAACCCGGCACACACGGGCGCAATCCAGGCCTTATAAGCACGACAAAAGAGCGTGCGCCTGAGTAGATGAAGAATCACGCGCGTTACTCGCAGTAGTTTCCAGAGCGCCTGAACGAGGATTTCTTACATGCCAGCCATCACCCTGACCACGCTCCAGAGCCTCAAGCAGAAAGGTGAAAAGATCACCATGCTGACCTGCTATGACGCGACCTTCGCCCACGCCTGCAATGAGGCCGGTGTCGAAGTGCTGCTGGTGGGCGACTCCCTCGGCATGGTCCTGCAAGGTCACGACAGCACGTTGCCGGTGACCACCGCAGAAATGGCCTACCACACCGCTTGCGTCAAACGCGGCAACACCGACGCCCTGATCCTCGCCGACCTGCCGTTCATGGCCAACGCCACTCTCGAACAAACCATGACTAACAGCGCCATGCTGATGCAGGCCGGTGCGCACATGGTCAAGGTCGAAGGTCAGCTGTGGCTCGCCGAGTCGATCCGTCTGCTCGCCGAGCGCGGTGTGCCGGTTTGCGCGCACATGGGCCTGACTCCGCAAGCAGTGAACATTCTTGGCGGCTATAAAGTGCAGGGCCGCAACGAAAACCAAGCGCGGCAGATGCGTGCTGATGCGATCTCGCTGGAACAGGCCGGTGCGGCGATGCTGCTGCTGGAATGCGTACCGAGTGAACTGGCCGCTGAAATCAGTCAGGCAGTGAAGATTCCCGTGATCGGTATCGGTGCTGGTAACGCTACCGACGGCCAGGTCCTGGTGCTGCACGATATGCTCGGCCTGTCGATCACTGGCCGCGTACCGAAATTCGTGAAGAACTTCATGCACGGTCAGGACAGCATCCAGTCCGCGTTGAAGGCTTACGTCAATGAAGTCAAAGCCACCACGTTCCCTGGCATCGAACACGGATTCTCTGCATGAACACCGTCAAAACCGTACGCGAACTGCGCGCCGCTGTGGCCCGCGCCCGCAGTGAAGGCAAGCGCATCGGCTTTGTGCCGACCATGGGCAACCTGCACAGCGGCCACGTCGCGCTGATCACCAAAGCCACCCAACGGGTGGATTTTGTGGTTGCGAGTATTTTCGTCAACCCGCTGCAGTTCGGCGCCGGCGAAGACCTCGATAAATACCCACGCACCTTGGCGGCGGACCAGGAAAAACTCCTCGAAGCGGGTTGTTCCCTGCTGTTCGCGCCGACTGTCGAGGAAATGTATCCCGACGGTATGGCCGGGCAGACCCGGGTCAGCGTGCCGCAACTCTCCGAAGGCCTGTGCGGCGCCAGCCGTCCGGGGCATTTCGAAGGCGTGGCGACCGTGGTCAGCAAGCTGTTCAACATGGTCCAGCCGGACCTGGCGATCTTCGGTCAGAAGGATTACCAGCAACTGGCGGTGATCCGCGCACTGGTGCATGACCTGAACATGCCGATCCAGATCATCGGCGAGCCGACCGTACGCGCTGCCGATGGCTTGGCGCTGTCGTCGCGCAATGGTTTCCTCAGTGAAGAACAACGCGCGGTGGCGCCGGTGGTCTATCGCTCGCTGAGCAACATTGCCGAATCGATCAAAACAGGCGAACGCGACTTCCCGGCGCTGATCGCTGCCCAAGTGCAGCAGCTGGAAGCGGCGGGCCTGCGTCCGGATTACCTGGAAATCCGCCATGCGCTGACCCTGCGTCCGGCAACGGCTGAAGACCGTGATCTGGTGATTCTGGTGGCCGCGTTCCTCGGCACCACGCGGTTGATCGATAACCTGCACCTGAATCTCGATACGCCGGTTTAAGCCTCACCGATAACCTGTGGGAGTGAGCTTGCTCACGAATGCAATCTGTCAGCTGACGTAAATATCGACTGACATGACGCCTTCGCGAGCAAGCTCGCTCCCACAGGTTTTTTTGTGTTTTAAAGATCTGGTTTCAGCTGTATTGCCGCCTTAAAAGCCTTCGGGCACACTGCCCGCCGTTCGATTCCAACCCGGGAAAACCCACATGCACGCGATCATGCTCAAGGCCAAACTGCACCGCGCCGAAGTCACTCATGCGGTGCTTGATTACGAAGGTTCGTGCGCCATCGATGGCGAGTGGCTGGACTTGTCCGGCATCCGTGAATACGAGCAGATCCAGATTTATAACGTCGACAACGGCGAGCGTTTCACCACCTATGCGATCCGTGGCGAAGAAGGCTCGCGGATGATCTCGGTCAACGGCGCCGCTGCGCACAAGGCCAAGGTCGGTGACCGCGTGATCATTTGTGCCTATGCCCATTACAGCGAAGCCGAGCTGGTCAATTTCAAGCCGCGCATGCTTTACATGGCGCCCGGCAATGAGCTGAGCCACACCAGCAACGCCATCCCGGTCCAGCTCGCCTGAACCCGATATTGCCCCACCCCCTCCGTTTGTCGGCCAGTTCCCGGTCTCGATGTTAAAAAAGTACAGGGATCTGGTCAGACAAAGTCAAGACAGAACGCAGCGCGAGGTTTACTGTATTCGCCCTGTGTCCGGAAATCGTGTCGACACAGTTGATCCGATGCCCAAACAGGGCGTGCCGGGTCTGTTCAGTGTTCAAAAGGCCGTTCAAGTAAAAAGGAAAACCGCAGCGATGGCGTATTACCTCACTCCTCAAGACGTTACCGCTCTGCCCGCCTGGCAAGCGTTGAAAGATCACCGCCAAGCCATGCAGGATTTCAGCATGCGCGAAGCCTTCAACGCCGATCCGCAGCGCTTCAACCAGTTCACCCTCAGCAGTTGCGGACTGTTTCTCGATTATTCGAAGAATTTGATCAACGCCCAGACCCGCGACCTGTTGGTCGGTCTGGCCAATGAAGTCGACCTCAAAGGCGCGATCAAAGCGCTGTTTGAAGGCGAAATCGTCAACACTTCCGAAGGCCGCCCGGCGCTGCACACCGCCCTGCGTCGCCCGGTGGGCGACAAGCTGTCGGTCAACGGCGTCAACGTGATGCCGGAAGTCCACAAGGTTTTGAACCAGATCACCGATCTGGTTGGCCGCATCCACGACGGTCTGTGGCGTGGTTACACCGAGAAGCCGATCACTGACGTGGTCAACATCGGCATCGGTGGCTCTTTCCTCGGCCCCGAGCTGGTTTCCGAAGCGTTGCTGTCGTACGCGCAGAAAGGCGTGCGTTGCCACTACCTGGCAAACATCGATGGCAGCGAGTTCCACGAGCTGACGCAGAAACTGCGCGCCGAGACCACGCTGTTCATCGTTTCGTCGAAATCCTTCAACACCCTCGAAACCCTGAAGAACGCCCAGGCTGCGCGTGCCTGGTACCTGGCGCAGGGCGGTTCGGAAGCCGAGCTGTATCGTCACTTCATCGCCGTCTCGAGCAACAACGCCGCGGCCGTGGCGTTCGGTATTCGCGAAGAAAACATCTTCCCGATGTGGGACTGGGTCGGCGGTCGTTATTCGCTGTGGTCGGCCATTGGTTTGCCGATCGCCCTGGCCATCGGCATGTCCAACTTCAAGGAACTGCTGTCCGGTGCCTACACCATGGACCAGCACTTCCAGACCGCGCCGTTTGAACAGAACATGCCGGTGTTGCTGGCCCTGCTCGGTGTGTGGTACGGCAACTTCTGGGGCGCGCAAAGCCACGCGATCCTGCCGTACGACCATTACCTGCGTAATATCACCAAGCACTTGCAACAGCTGGACATGGAATCCAACGGCAAGAGCGTGCGTCAGGACGGCACCCCGGTGTCGACCGATACCGGTCCAGTGATCTGGGGCGGCGTCGGCTGCAACGGTCAGCACGCCTATCACCAGTTGCTGCATCAAGGTTCGCAGTTGATCCCGGCCGATTTCATCGTGCCGATCGTCAGCTTCAACCCGGTTTCCGACCATCATCAGTGGCTGTACGCCAACTGCCTGTCGCAAAGCCAGGCGCTGATGCTCGGCAAGACCCTGCCGGAAGCCGAGCAGGAACTGCGCGACAAGGGCATGAGCGAAGAGCAGGTGCACAAACTCGCGCCGCACAAGGTGATCCCGGGCAACCGTCCGAGCAACACCATCGTGGTCGAACGCATCAGCCCGCGTCGTCTCGGTGCTCTGGTGGCGATGTATGAGCACAAGGTGTTCGTGCAAAGCGTGGTCTGGGGCATCAACGCCTTCGACCAGTGGGGCGTGGAACTGGGCAAGGAACTGGGCAAAGGCGTTTACAACCGCCTGGTGGGCAGCGATGAGACCACTGCCGATGATCCTTCCACCCAGGGCCTGATCAACTACTTCCGCGGTCGTCACCGCGGTTGATCAGTTGCTTGATAGAGAGCCCCTGAAGTTCAGGGGCTTTTTTTCGTCTGGCGTTTGGCGTTGATTTCGCGGTGACAGCCAAATCGCTTCCCCCTCACCCCAGCCCTCTCCCCCAAGGGGTAGAGGGGGAAAGGGAGCCGATTTTCACGCTTTTCAATACTTGAGTTCGACTCAGGAATTTCAAGTCGATGTATCAAGCCACCTCACCCTAACCCTCTCCCTTTGGGAGAGGGTTAGGGTGAGGTGCGGCCTTGAACCCTTGCGCCTATCGGCGCATCTTTATCCTTGTCGCACCACAAGAATAAGGAACCGTCATGTTCGATATCAGCACGTTCCCCAAAGCCGATGCCGTCCGCCGGGCTGCTCAGTTGAGTCAGGACGACTATCAGCGCCTGTACCGCGAATCCATTGAACACCCCACGGCCTTCTGGGCCGAACAGGCCACGCGTTTCCTCGACTGGAGCACGCCGTGGCAGACCGTTCAGCGCTATGACCTGAAAACCGGTGAAGCCGCCTGGTTTGCCGGGGGCAAACTGAACGTCAGCTACAACTGCATCGACCGTCACCTCGACCAGCGCGGCGATCAGACCGCCCTGCTCTGGGAAGGCGACGACCCGGCCGAATCGGCACACATCACTTACAAAAAACTCCACCACCATGTCTGCCGCTTGGCCAACGTGCTGAAAAGCCGTGGCGTGAAGAAAGGCGATCGGGTGTGCATCTACATGCCGATGATCCCCGAAGCCGCTTACGCCATGCTCGCGTGTTCGCGGATCGGCGCGATTCACTCGGTGGTGTTTGGCGGTTTTTCCCCCGACTCCCTGCGTGATCGCATTCTCGATGCCGATTGCCGCACGGTGATCACCGCCGACGAAGGCGTGCGCGGTGGCAAGTTCGTGCCGCTGAAGCAGAACGTCGACAAAGCCCTGCAGAGTTGCCCGGACGTCAGCACTGTGGTGGTAGTCGAACGCAGCCAAGGCCAAGTCGACTGGGTCGAGGGCCGCGATCTCTGGTATCACCAGGCCGTGCGCGACGTCAGCGACGATTGCCCGCCGGAACCGATGGACGCCGAAGATCCGTTGTTCATCCTCTACACCTCCGGCAGCACCGGCAAACCCAAAGGTGTGCTGCACACCACCGGCGGCTATCTGCTGCAAGCGGCGATGACCTTCAAATACGTGCTCGATTACCGCGACGGCGAAGTGTTCTGGTGTACCGCCGACGTCGGCTGGGTCACCGGCCACAGCTACATCGTCTACGGTCCGCTGGCCAACGGCGCGACCACGCTGATGTTCGAAGGCGTGCCGAGTTATCCGAGCAGTTCACGCTTCTGGCAGGTGATCGATAAACACAAGGTCAACATCTTCTATACCGCACCGACCGCTCTGCGCGCGTTGATGCGCGAAGGCGCCGAACCGTTGAAAGAAACCTCGCGCGCCAGCCTCAGATTACTCGGCAGCGTCGGCGAGCCAATCAACCCGGAAGCGTGGGAATGGTATTTCAACGTGGTCGGCGAACAACGCTGCCCGATTGTCGATACCTGGTGGCAAACCGAAACCGGCGGCATCATGCTCAGCCCGCTGGTCAGCGCCCAGCGAATCAAACCCGGCTGCGCCACGCAGCCGATGTTCGGCGTGCAACCGGTGTTGCTTGATGAGCACGGCAAGGAAATCAAAGGTGCCGGCAGCGGCGTGCTGGCGATCAAATCCAGTTGGCCGGCGCAGATCCGCAGCGTCTATGGCGACCCGCAGCGGATGGTCGACACCTATTTCAAACCCTACCCCGGTTACTACTTCACCGGCGACGGCGCACGCCGCGATGAGGATGGCGATTACTGGATCACCGGGCGCATCGACGACGTGATCAACGTTTCCGGCCACCGTATCGGCACCGCTGAAGTGGAAAGCGCACTGGTGCTGCACGACAGCATCGCCGAGGCCGCCGTGGTCGGTTACCCGCACGACGTCAAAGGTCAGGGCATCTACGCCTTCGTCACCCCCATGAACGGCACCGAAGCGAATGACGAACTGAAGAAAGAACTGCTGGCCCACGTCAGCAAGGAAATCGGCAGTTTCGCCAAACCGGACCTGATCCAGTGGGCGCCGGCCTTGCCGAAAACCCGCTCAGGCAAGATCATGCGGCGCATCCTGCGCAAGATCGCCTGCAACGAACTCGACAGCCTCGGCGACACTTCGACCCTGGCCGACCCGAGCGTGGTGCAGGGCTTGATCGACAAGCGCCTCAATCAGTAACTTCCCCGGGCGCGGTCAACCGGCCGCGTCCGCCCTTCTCACTGAGTGGTCATGGAATTCATCCGCAGTCGTATCGAAAACCAACTCATGAGCCTGACCGGGCTGTCCCTCGGCCAACTCGATCTGGAAAACCCCAAGGGCGATCCCGGCCTGTTCGGCCCCGACTCAGTCAGTTGGCAGGTGCATGGAGACTTCAGCAGCATGTTGATCGGTGGCATCAGTGCATTGTTGCTGCAAGCCTTGCACCCACTGGCGCTGGCCGGGGTTTGGGATCATTCGAACTTTCGTCAGGACATGCTCGGGCGCTTGCGGCGCACCAGCCAGTTTGTCTCCGGCACGACGTTCGGCTCGCGACGCGACGCCGACTGGTTGATCGAGAAGGTGCGCACCATCCACTTGCAGGTGGTCGGCACTGCACCGGATGGTCGGCCCTACGCGGCGAGCGACCCGGATTTGCTGACGTGGGTACATGTGGCCGAAGTCAGTAACTTTCTCGCCGCGCATTTGCGTTATCGCAACCCGCAGTTGTCGGGGGCGGATCAGGATCGTTATTACGCCGAGATCGCTGTGATTGCCGAGCGACTAGGTGCACGCGATGTACCGAAATCGCGGCAAGCCGTGGCCGAGTATCTGCAACGCATGCGCCCGCAGTTGCTGTGCGACGAGCGCAGCCGTGAAGTCTTGCGTCTGCTGCTCGACGCGCCGGCGCCGAGTGTTCTGGCGCGGCCGTTTGGCGATTTGATGATGAAGGCTGGCATTGATCTGCTGCCGGACTGGGCGAGCGACATGCTCGATGTGCGGCAGAGTTCGCTGCAACGTCAACTGATTCGCGCCAGCGTCAAACGTAGCGCACCGATGCTGCGCTGGGCGATGCGCAATGGCTCGGTACAACGGGCCAAACGGCGGATGGGGCTGCTTCGCTGACGCTCAGAGCTGCAAGCTGCAAGCTGCAAGCTGCAAGTTTTGAGCTTGAAGCTTGAAGCTTGAAGCTTGGAGCTTGCAGCTCAGTAACTGCTAAACTCCCGCGCCCCAATTCTCTCCAGCAAGGCGCCCGCATGTCTTCCTTGAATCAGGCGCTGCGCGCCGCCCTCGATCAACGCCAGGACTTGCTCGCTGAGCTGCATAGCCAAGGCACCGATTGCTATCGGCTGTTCCACGGCAGCCAGGAAGGCGCCGGCGGTCTGACCATCGACCGCTACGGCCCGCAACTGCTGGTGCAAAGCTTTCACCAGACGCTGGAACGTGACGACTTGCTGCAACTGCACGCCATGGTCAATCAGGCACTGGGCCTGGAAACCCTGCTGGTCTACAACGACCGTTCCCGTGGCAACTCGCGCATTGATCGCGAAGACAGCGTCTACAAGGCCGACGACGCTGCGCTGTCCGATCTGGTCGGTCATGAATGGGGCCTGAATTACCGGGTGCGCGGGCGTCATGCCGGGCAGGATCCGCTGCTGTTCCTCGATCTGCGCAACACCCGCGGCTGGGTCAAGGATCACGCCAAAGGCAAGTCCGTACTCAACCTGTTCGCCTACACCTGCGGCGTCGGCCTCAGTGCCGCTGCCGGCGGGGCGAGTGAGGTGTGCAACCTGGATTTCGCCGAAGGTAATCTGGCGGTCGGTCGTGAAAACGGTCTGCTCAACCCGCAGTTGCCCGAGATGCAATTCATCCAGTCGGACTACTTCCCGGCGATCCGCCAACTCGCCGGCCTGCCGATCAGCCAGCGCCGCGGGCAGAAGCTGCCGAGTTACCAGCGCCTCGATCAGCGCCAGTACGATCTGGTCCTGCTCGATCCGCCCGCCTGGGCCAAGAGCGCATTCGGCACCGTCGATTTGCTGCGCGACTATCAGAGCCTGCTCAAGCCGGCGCTGCTGACCACCGCAGACAACGGCGTACTCATTTGCTGCAACAATCTGGCGAAAGTCAGCATGGACGACTGGCGCGAGCAGGTGCTGCGCTGCGCCGAAAAGGCCGGCCGGCCGGTGCGAGACTGGCAAGTGATGACCCCGGGCGCCGACTTCCCGTCGATGGATCAGCAACCGCCGCTGAAAACCCTGATCCTGCAGCTCTGAACCGCCCGCGCGGCTAACAACTGTTCCTCTGTGGGAGCGAGCTTGCTCGCGAAGGCGTCGTGTCAGTCGGCATGTTTATCAACTGGACGACCGCTTTCGCGAGCAAGCTCGCTCCCACAGTGTTTTGTGATTACAGAGAAATCTGAACAATCCTGTAGCACGGCTGTTACTTCGGAACCAGAATCGCGTGCCATACTCCAAGGCACTCCGATTCAGACAGATGAAGCCGCACATGCCCAAAGGATTGATTCGCGCGATTGGCGCCCTGTTGACTGCTCTGGCCCTCTACAGCCTGCTGGGGTTTCTGATTTTGCCCGGCATCGCTTTGCGGGTAGCCAATCAACAACTGGCCAACTACGCGACGGTGCCGGCGCACATTCAGCGTATCGAGCTCAACCCGTTCAGCCTGGAAGTCACCCTGTGGGGACTGGTGATCGGCGAACCCGGCAAGGAGCAGATCGGCTTCGATCGTCTGTATGCCGACCTGCAAATCGACAGTCTGTGGACCAAAGCCCTGCATCTGGCGAACATCGAACTGGACAAACCGAAGAGCGAAATCCTCTTCGCCAAAGACGGCAAGCTCAACCTGCTCAGCCTGTTCAATGTCCCGGCCAGCGAGCCAACACCGGCCGATCCGAACGCCAAGCCCTTCCCGCTGCGCATCGACAACATCAAACTGGCCGGCGGCGTCGTGCACTTTCAAGACGTGCGCCCGAGCGAGCCGATCGAGTTCCTCTACGACGACCTCAGCTTCGAACTGAAAAACCTCAGCACCCTGCCCGAAGACAGCGCCGACATGACTTTGGTCGCCATCGGCCCGCAAGGTGGGCGTATCGACTGGGCCGGTAATTTCAGCCTGATCCCGTTCACCTCCGAAGGCACCCTGAAAGTCACCGACGGCAAGATGAAAGCCTTCTGGCCCTACGTTCGTGACTCGGTGCCATTGGTGCTCGAAGACGGCGTGATCAGCCTCAGCACCGACTACAAACTCAATCTGTCGAAAGAAACCGAACTGCAGTTGAACAACGTGGCGGTGAGCATCGCGCCGTTCGCGATCAAGGCACCGGATGGACGCCCACTGGCGAAACTCGAACGTCTGGACGTCAGCGAAACCAGCGTTGATCTGGCCAGGCAGCAGGTGGTGGTCGGCAAGATCCGCAGCCAGAAACTGGAGACTTGGGCAGGGCTTGAGGCCGACGGCCAACTCGATTGGCAGAAGCTGTTCGCCAGCCAGCCGTCGAAACCTGCGGCCAAAGCCGCCGCTGAACCTGCAAGCACGCCGGCCGCTGCGGACTCGCCGAAGCCAGAATCCACTGCGCCAGGCAAACCATGGCAAGTGCTGCTCAAAGACGTGCAATTGCGCGACTACACCGTGCATCTGGCCGACCGCTCGGCCAAACCGGCAGTGGCACTGGACATCACCCCGCTGAATGTCGATCTGCAGGATTTCGACAGCCTCAATGGTTCGCCCTTCAAGCTCAAGCTCGATGGCGGCGTGGGCAAGCAAGGCAAGATCACCGCAGACGGCACGGTCAATCTCGCCCCGGTCAACGCCCAGCTCAACGTGAAGACCCAGGATATCGACCTGCGTGTCGCACAGTCCTACATCAATCCGTTCATTCGCCTGGAACTGCGCAGCGGCATGCTCGGCAGCGACCTGAAGGTCAACCTCAAGAGCACCGAACCGCTGGCGCTCAGCGTTACCGGACGGGCGCAGATCGATCAACTGCACACCCTCGACACCCTGAAAACCCGCGACTTCCTCAAGTGGCAGCAAGTAGTGGTCGAAGGCCTGAATTATCAGCACGGCGACAGCCTGTCGATCGACAAGGTCAACCTGTTCCAGCCGTATGCGCGATTCATGATCAACGACGATCGCACCACCAACATTGATGACCTGCTGATCCCGCAGCCCGCCGACAGTGGCGCAAAAAGCGCAGCAGCGAAACCGGCCAGCAACGACAAACCGCTAGGCATTCACATCGGTGGCATCGCCATCAACGACGGCTCGGCCAACTTCGCAGACTTCAGCCTGACGCCGAACTTCGCCACGGCGGTCCAGCAGCTCAATGGCCAGATCGGCACCATCGACAGCCGTCAGGCGAAACCGGCCAGCGTCGACATCAAAGGCAAGGTCGACCGCTATGCACCGGTGACCATCAAGGGCGCGGTCAATCCGTTCGACCCGATGGCCAGCCTCGACATCGCCACCAGTTTCAAACGCGTCGAACTGACCACCCTGACGCCCTACTCCGGCAAATTCGCCGGCTACCGCATCCGCAAGGGCCGGCTCAATCTCGACCTGCACTATCTGATCACCAAGGGCCAGCTCAAAGCCGAAAACAAAGTGGTGGTCGAGCAGTTGCAGCTCGGGGAAAAGGTCGACAGTCCGGATGCCGTGAGCCTGCCACTGAAACTGGCAATTGCCCTACTCAAGGACGTCGACGGCAAGATTTCCATCGAGTTGCCGGTGACCGGTGATTTGAACAACCCGCAGTTCAGTGTCATGCCGATTGTCTGGCAGACCCTGCGTAACCTGATCGTCAAAGCCGCTGCCGCACCGTTCAAGATGATTGGCGGGCTGGTCAGTGGTGGCGGTTCGCAAGATCTCGGCACCGTGTCGTTCGCACCGGGTTCCAGCGAGCTGAACAAGGACGCCGAAGCCGCGCTGGTCAAACTGTCCCAGGCACTGAAGGAACGTCCGGCACTGCGTCTGGAAATCGAAGGCACGGCAGCCAAAAGCAGTGACGGCCCGTTGCTCGCCGAGCAACGTCTGGAACGTGAATACCAGTACAACTACTACAAGATGCTGCAGCGACGCGGCGACAAGGTGCCGGCTCAGGCGTCCCTGATTCAAGTGCCGGACAGCGAAAAAGGTCCACTGCTCGAAGGCATCTACCGTACCCGTTTGAAAACCCAGCCGCCTGCCGAATGGAAGGATCTGGGCAAGGAAGAACGTACGGCGAAGATGCGCGAAGGCGTAATCCAGTTCTGGAGTGGCAGCGATGTGTTGTTGCGTCAGTTGGGTCAGGACCGTGCCAGCAGCATCAAGGATTATCTAGTCGATAAAGGTCAACTGGCAGACGACCGTGTGTACTTCATCGATGCCAATCTTGGTGAGGCCGAGAGCGATGGCCGCGTGGTGACGCAAATGCATCTGGATGCCGAGTGATGAAACTACAGTGGCTGGCTTTGATCGCAATGACGCTCGCCGCCAGTCACGTCTCGGCGTCCGACACGCTGCGCTGTGGCAGTCAGTTGATCAGCCTCGGCGACCGCTCCAGCGAAGTCCTGCAAAAGTGCGGTGAGCCGGTCAGCCGCGATGTGTTGGGCTACAAGCGCAGTGCCAACCGCCGCGAAGAGTTTCAGGTCGAGGAATGGACCTACGGCCCGAGCAACGGCATGTACCAATACCTGCGTTTCGAAGGCAATCGCCTGCGCCAGATCACCAGCAAACGCGGCAACTAGAGCAACTCACTTATCCCATGTGGGAGCGAGCTTGCTCGCGAAGGCGTCAGGTCAGCCAACTCCGTTGTGACTGATATACCGCTTTCGCGAGCAAGCTCGCTCCCACAATAGTTTTGTGTTGCCCCTGAAATAGAACAGGCCCCGACACAAGTGGCGGGGCCTGTAATGGTCACATCCGTGTGACCGTTCGCATGAACTCTAAAGTTGCGGCAGACGTATTGCTCGGCCCGTCTGTCGCGTCTTCTCCCGGTCCAGGCGAGAAGTCATGCCTTACTCGGCTTTCAGGCCGTCAGCGGAAACCGCTTTGACGCCTTTGATTTTCTTGGTGATGTTAACGGCTGTGGTTTTCTGAGCTTCGGTGATAGCTACAGTCGACGACAGCGACACAACACCTTTATTGGTTTCTACTTTGATGTCAGTGCCTGGGATGCCTTTTTCGGTGACCAGATCGCTTTTGACTTTAGTGGTGATCCAGGTGTCGGAAGTAGCTTCTTTAGCCTGGGTGACTTCACCGGCAGCCAGAGTCATTGGAGCCTGGGTAGCCTGAGTGGATTGTGCGAATGCACCGGAAGCCATGGTCAGGGTCAGCGCGGTAGCAGCAGCGGCAGTGATAGCGAACTTCTTCATACGAGTAACTCCTGTTTTTCTGGAAAGTCTGCTGGTTGTCTTGTCAGCAGGGTTACCAAGGTAGTTGCGAACGCTGTGCCAACTTTTTAAAAGCTATAATTTCTTTATAATCAACAAGTTATGAATTGGCGAAATTTTCGAAATCATGCAATTTGCATGACCTTCGAATTATCGACATGCAAGTTACGGTTTTTCGGAAAGTTCCTAAGGCGCTGAAATTATTGAAGCTTTTGTGAAGTGCCGCGCAATGAAAAATGCCCCGCATTGCGGGGCATTTTCGAGCACATCACTGACCGCTTATGTACCGCTGGCGGTGCAGCCTTTCGGTGAGTAGTCCGGTGCCACGGTGGTGCCGCAAGTCCAGACGCCAGCACCGGTGCCCGATGAACGGGTCAGGGTGATGGTTTTGTCCAGAACCGGGCCAGGAGCGTTCTTGATTGTGCAGACAATGGTGCCGGCCCCGGTTGAGGCGGTGCCCGATGCCGTCACGGCGCAATTGGACGTTGTGACGGTGGCACTACCGGCCACCAGCGTCAGCGTCGGGTCGGTACCCTGGTTGATGGTGTCTTCGAACGGCACCTTCATCGCACTGATTTCCGCCAGCCCCGCGGTCACCTTCGACCGCGCCTGATACTTGGAATACTGCGGCAAGGCGATGGTCGCCAGAATCCCGATGATCGCCACCACGATCAGCAGCTCGATCAGAGTAAAACCTTGTTGTTTTTTCATAGACACGCTCCATGCATGAGTCGAAATCTCATGATCTGAAAGGGGTGCAGCATAGGCCATGCCAATGCCCTCCAGGCCCCGCCCATTGGGCGCGAAGCCTGGGCAACGCCATTTCCTACAACCTGCAACCGCACTATCTGACACTTTTTGTCACCTGCACTGGCCGTGTTTGGCGCTGTCCCTTGACTAGGCTATAAGTCATGAACTGCAAGCGTGCGGAATCCCCATGAATGACATCGCTCTGAGCGGTCTGGCCAAGCAATTGGTGCAGGCCGAACTGCTCACGGAAAAAGGTGCCCAGCAAGCCTGGCAACAGGCCCAGCGCAATCGCCTGTCGCTGGTCAGCTATCTGGTGCAAAACAAACTGGTGAAAAGCTCACAGGTCGCCGAGATCGCCTCCGAACATTTCGGTATGGCGTTCCTCGATCTCAACTGCCTCGACAAGGAAACCCAGCCCAAAGGCCTGGTCAGCGAAAAACTGGTGCGTCAACACCATGCCCTGCCCCTGTGGCGGCGTGGCAATAAACTGTTCGTGGGCATTTCCGACCCGAGCAACCATCAAGCGATCAACGACATCCAGTTCAGCACAGGGCTGAGCACCGAAGCCATTCTGGTCGAGGACGACAAGCTCAGCGATGCCATCGAGAAATTCTTCGACACCCACGCCAGTGGTCTGGAAGACATGGCCGATGTCGATCTTGATGGCCTCGATGTCGAATCCATCGACGACAGCAAACAGGACGCCATCGCTGGCCTCGACGCCGACGATGCGCCGGTGGTGCGCTTCGTTCACAAGATGCTGCTCGACGCGATCAAGAGCGGCTCTTCCGACCTGCACTTCGAACCTTACGAGAAGAACTACCGGGTTCGGGTGCGCACCGACGGCATTTTGCGCGAAGTGGCGAAACCGCCGATTCAACTGGCCGGGCGTATTGCCGCACGCCTGAAAGTCATGGCCAGCCTCGATATTTCGGAACGCCGCAAACCCCAGGACGGGCGGATCAAGATGCGCTTGTCGAAAAGCAAGTCAATCGATTTCCGGGTCAACACCCTGCCGACCCTGTGGGGCGAAAAAGTGGTGATCCGGATTCTCGACCCATCCAGCGCACAGATTGGCATCGACGCGCTCGGCTACGAGCCCGTGCAGAAAGACTTGTACATGGCCGCGCTCAAGCAGCCACAGGGGATGATTCTGGTCACCGGCCCCACCGGCTCGGGGAAAACCGTATCGCTGTACACCGGCCTGAATATCCTCAACACCGTGGACATCAATATCTCCACCGCCGAAGACCCGGTGGAGATCAACATGGAAGGCATTAATCAGGTCAACGTCAATCCCAAACAGGGACTCGACTTTGCCCAGGCACTGCGCTCGTTTCTGCGCCAAGACCCGGATGTGATCATGGTCGGCGAGATCCGCGATCTGGAAACCGCCGAAATCGCGATCAAAGCCGCGCAAACCGGTCACCTGGTGCTCTCGACCCTGCACACCAACAGCGCCGCGGAAACCCTGACCCGCCTGCACAACATGGGCATTCCCGGCTTCAACATCGCCACCTCGGTCAGCCTGATCATCGCCCAGCGCCTGGCACGCAAGCTCTGCAGCCACTGCAAGAAAGCCATCGAGATCCCGCGCGAAACCTTGATCAAGGAAGGCTTCCCCGAGGAACGCATCGGCCATTTCACGATCTACGAGCCGGTCGGTTGCGATCACTGCAACGGCGGCTACAAAGGACGCGTGGGGATATATGAAGTGGTGAAAAACACAGCGGAACTGCAACGCTTGATCATGGCCGAGGGCAATTCGCTGGAAATCGACCTGCAGATGCGCCGCGACGGCTTCGACGACCTGCGCACCTCCGGGCTGCACAAGGCCATGCAAGGCATCACCAGCCTTGAAGAAATCAACCGGGTCACCAAGGACTGAACATGGCGGTCAAAGCAGCGAAAATCAGTGTTTATGCCTGGGAAGGTACAGACAGGAAAGGCAGCAAAGTCACCGGTGAGTTGAGCGGACAGAACCCAGCGTTGATCAAGGCACAACTGCGCAAACAGGGGATCAATCCCGGCAAGGTGCGCAAAAAGTCTGCATCGCTGTTGAGCTTTGGCAAACGCATCAAGGCGCAGGATATCGCCCTGTTCACCCGGCAGATGGCGACCATGATGAAGGCCGGCGTACCGCTATTGCAGTCGTTCGATATCATCGGTGAAGGCTTTGAAAACCCGGCCATGCGCAAATTGGTAGACGAGGTGAAACAAGAGGTCGCGGCGGGTAACAGCTTCGCCACGGCCCTGCGCAAGAAGCCGCAGTATTTCGACGAGTTGTACTGCAATCTGGTCGATGCCGGCGAGCAGTCCGGCGCCCTCGACACCCTGCTTGAACGCGTCGCGACCTATAAGGAAAAAAGCGAAGCCCTCAAGGCCAAGATCAAGAAAGCCATGACCTATCCCACCGCAGTGGTGTTGGTGGCGGCGGTAGTGACCGGGATCCTGCTGGTAAAAGTGGTGCCGCAGTTTCAGTCGGTGTTTTCGGGTTTTGGTGCCGAACTGCCGGCCTTCACTCTCATGGTGATCAGCCTTTCGGAGTTCATGCAGCAATGGTGGTGGGCGATTCTCGGTGCGCTGGTCGCGGCAATTTTCGGGTCCCGCCACGCACTGAAAACATCTCAGGCCTTGCGCGATCGCAAAGACACTTGGCTGCTGAAGCTGCCACTGGTGGGCACGCTGATGTACAAGTCCGCCGTGGCGCGATTTGCCCGAACCTTGTCGACCACGTTTGCCGCCGGTGTGCCGCTGGTGGAAGCCCTCGATTCGGTGGCCGGCGCCACTGGCAACGTGGTGTTCAAGCGAGCCGTGTTGCGCATTCGCCAAGACGTTTCCACTGGCATGCAGCTGAATTTCTCGATGCGCAGCACCGGGGTTTTTCCCAACATGGCGGTGCAGATGACCGCGATTGGCGAAGAGTCCGGCGCGCTGGACGAGATGCTCGACAAAGTCGCGGGGTTTTACGAGGACGAAGTGGATAACATGGTCGACAATCTCACCAGTCTCATGGAGCCGTTCATCATGGTTGTACTGGGGGTGATCGTCGGTGGTCTGGTGGTGGCCATGTACCTGCCGATTTTCCAGCTCGGCTCAGCGATCTGACATGCCTATCGACGAACTGTTTGTCCTGTATCCGCTGGCCTTTGTTTTCACCGCCCTGCTGCTGGGTCTGGTGGTTGGCAGCTTCCTCAACGTGCTGATCTGGCGCCTGCCGAAAATGCTCGAACGCGATTGGCGTCAGCAGGCCCACGACGTGCTCGGTTTGCCCGGCGAAACGCCGCAGCCCACCTACAACCTGATGCTGCCGCACTCGGAGTGCCCACATTGCACCCACCGGATTCGTCCGTGGGAAAACATTCCCCTGCTCAGTTATCTGTGGTTGCGCGGGCGCTGTTCAGCGTGCGCTGCGCCCATCAGCAAGCGTTATCCGCTGACCGAACTGGCCTGCGGGCTGCTTTCGGCTTTCATCGCCTGGCACTTGGGTTTCGGTTGGGCGGCATGCCTGCTGATCTTCCTCACCTGGGGTCTGCTGGCGATGAGTCTGATCGACACAGAGCATCAACTGCTACCCGATGTGCTGGTGCTGCCGTTGCTGTGGCTCGGACTGATCGTCAACAGTTTCGGTCTGTTCGTACCCTTGCACGATGCGCTGTGGGGCGCGGTGGCCGGCTACCTGGCGCTGTGGTCAGTGTTCTGGCTGTTCAAACTGCTGACCGGCAAGGACGGCATCGGCCACGGTGATTTCAAGTTGTTGGCGTTGCTCGGCGCGTGGGGCGGCTGGCAGATTCTGCCGCTGACCATCCTGTTGTCATCGCTGGTCGGCGCCATTATCGGCGTGATTTTGCTGCGCCTGCGCGAGCAGAAAACCTCGACGCCGATCCCCTTCGGCCCTTATCTGGCCATTGCCGGCTGGATTGCCTTGCTCTGGGGTGGTCAAATAACCGACTTCTATTGGCAGTTTGTCGGTTTGAAATGAATACCCCTGTGGAAAAACCCTGGATTCTCGGCCTCACCGGCGGCATCGGCAGCGGCAAAAGCGCAGCCGCCCAGCACTTCATTGATCTGGGTATCCATGTGGTGGATGCTGATCATGCGGCGCGCTGGGTGGTTGAGCCGGGGCGTCCGGCGCTGGCGAAGATCGCCGAACACTTTGGCCCCGGCGTGTTGCAGGCCGATGGCACGCTGGACCGCGCCGCGCTGCGCAAACTGATCTTCGAAGTACCGGAGCAGCGTCGCTGGCTCGAAGCACTGCTGCATCCGTTGATCGCCGAGGAAATCGCTCATCATCTGGCGCTGGCAAAATCGCCTTACGCGATTCTGGTGTCGCCGCTGCTGATCGAATCCGGGCAATACGCGATGACCCAGCGCATCCTAGTGATCGACGCCCCGCAACAATTGCAGATCGAACGCACTTTGCAGCGTGACCAGACCAGCGAGCAGCAGGTTCAGGCGATCCTCAAGGCGCAGTCGAGCCGCGAAGACCGTGTGAGCCGTGCCGACGACGTGGTGGTCAACGACCGCGACCTCGCCTGGCTGCACAGCGAGGTCGAGCGTCTGCATCACTTTTACCTGACTTTAACCGGAGGCCAAGCATGAGCCAGATTTCTACCGTTGAATGCCCAACCTGCGGCGCGCCCGTTGAGTTCACCCCTGAAAACAAGTTTCGCCCGTTCTGCTCCGATCGCTGCAAACTGATCGACCTCGGCGCCTGGGCGTCGGAAGAACACAAGATTCCGGTCGCACCGGATGCCGAGGACGAGCTGTTTTCCGGCGATTTCGATCCGCGTCACTGACCCGGATCAGGGCCGCATAAAGCCGTAGTCCTGATCGTCGTCGAGGTTTTCCGCGAGAAAGCGCAACTCGTCAGCCAGGTCTTCGGCGTTGCGCACCGCCTTGCTCTGCTGCACCACCGCACTGAGCAAGGCGCGCAAACTCAAGCCCGGGTCAAAGCCCACCTCCTGCGCCATGTCCAGACTCTGCCGGGTTTCCTGCCTTGCCCACTCGTAAACACTCATGCCGCTGCTCCTGAAGGGATTTGCGCGAGCATGAAATTTCCCGCGTCTGACGGGTTTGATATGGATCAAGACTTGGGGTCGTCGTCCTTCCACGGCGCCGAAAGGTAGCGTGTGCGATTGAACGTCTCGAGCCATTCCGGGCAGAACACCACCAGCGCACTGACGACCATGCCGTTGATGAACGCCTCGGGAAACAGCAGCAGCCACAGATAACCGACGAAATCCTCCAGCCACTCCGGCATGGCAAAGAGCCCGTCGTACCACAGCAGCGTCAGGCTCAGAATCAGGCACAACAGGGCTGAAAGCGCAGCGGCGAAGAATCCGGAGCAGAAGATATAGACGAACGGGTTACGCGGCTGCGCGCGCTCAACGAGGATCGCTACGCATTCGGTGATCAACACCGGTAACAGAATCAGCAGCGAACCATTGACCCCGACAGCCAACAGGTCCTGACGGCCCAACAACACCAGACCGATCTGCGCGACCAGGCCACCGACAATCGCCAGCGGCCAATCCAGCAACAGTGTGACCGCGGTCATGCCGATAAAGTGATAAGACACGCCCGTGTCGAAATCCCTGCGCACCAGCCACAACAGAAACAACGCGAACACGGTGCCAAACAACAGATGCTGACGCCGACTGTCACTGAACAACTCGACCCACGGCGCGCGCACGATCGCCCACAGCAGCACCGGCAGATAGATCAGCCAGCCGAGCGTCAGGCTCGCCGAGGACAGCAGTTCGACACCGATCATGATTCCCTCATTTTTTCCATGGGCTTACCGTCTTGTCGCAGTCTACACCGCGCCCCCGTGAGCATCAGCCCAAGCAAAGCTTTCTGCTTGTAGCATTTGAACGCTAAGCTTGGGCCTATGGATGACTCAGATTATTTACGCCTGCTGACCATCGCGGCCGAGCAGGCCAACGCCTTTCTGTCCAATGCCCGCAAATGGGAGCGTGAGCGTTGGGTTTGCCAACGCCTGCTGCAAGGCCTGAACATTCCCTATCGTGCTGACGAATTCGCGCCGGCCGGCGAGCCACCGGACGTGCTGTTTCGTGATGCCAATTTCGAGGTGTTCTTCGTGCTCGACGAGGGCCGCCGGCTCAACGACGAATGGCGCGATGAACTGCAGCGACGACGCAGCGCCTTTTCTCTCAGCCAACTGGTGCGCCGTGAAGCCAAGCCCAAGCGGATTCCGGCCAATGAATTTCTGCTGCGACTGGCACCGACGTTGCGCAAAAAGGCGCACAACTACAAGGAACGCGGCATGGATCTCGGCGAACTGGATATCATCGCCTTCGCCAGTCTTAAACGTGAGGTGCTGGACCTGAACAGTCATTTCCCCCCGCCTACTGAATATCTGCGCCAAGGCTGGCGCTCGCTGTCCCTCGTCGGCCCGACCTTCGCCCGCGTGCTGTTCGCCCACCCGGATGCGCCGGATTTTCTGCGCAGCAACCTCGGCCGCAGCATCGTCTTCGATGTCGGGATCAGCCTGTGACGCCGCTTCAGCAATTGATCGCCGATGTACCGCAGACCGGACGTGTGCGCTGGATTGGCGTGCGCCCTGAATCCCGTGGGCCGATGCTCGAACTGGATGCCGTGGAGGCGCGACTTGAGGCCGGGCTGACCGGCGATCATGCGCGCCCCGGTGTGCGCAATGCGCGCCAGGTAACGCTGATTCAATGGGAACATCTGGCGGTGATCAACGCATTGATGGGCCGCCCCGATGATCAACCGGTGAAACCTGAAGATCTGCGGCGCAATCTCGTTATCAGCGGTATCAATTTGTTTAGTCTCAAGGGTCGGCGTTTTCGCATCGGTCAGGCAATATTCGAAACCACAGGCTGGTGTCAGCCCTGCGCACGTCTGCAGAACAACCTCGGGCCGGGCACTTTTCAAGCCGTGCGCGGGCATGGCGGAATTACCGCACGGGTGTTACAAAGCGGGATCATTCGCCTCGAAGATAGCGTGAGCGTCGAACCGGTTCCGGACAGCGGCTATGCTGCGTTCAACCCCGGATAAAAACCGCTGTAGCTTCTGCCCATTCAGCAACGTCTACCTGACGAGGCAAATATGACCAGCCGCCTGAACCCCGAAGACCAGAAACATGTCGAAGAGTACCTGCAACTGTCCCAACACCGAGTCGAGCGCCGGCCTTTCCGGCCGTGGATGCTCTTGGTGCTGGTGCTGGCAGTGACCATTGGTCTGGGCCTGTTGAGCCGATTTATCAGTTACCTGACGCTATGAGCTGCATCGCGCTCGCTTGGGTAACGACGACAAAGATTTCCTTTAAAAACCTTGCGAGTTATCCCCATGTCTCATCGTATTGTTATTGTCGGCGGCGGCGCCGGCGGTCTGGAGTTGGCTACCCGTCTGGGTAAGACTCTGGGCAAGCGCGGCACGGCCAGTGTGATGCTGGTCGACGCCAATCTGACGCACATCTGGAAACCACTGCTGCACGAAGTGGCCGCCGGATCGCTGAACTCCTCCGAAGACGAACTCAACTATGTTGCCCAGGCGAAATGGAACCACTTCGAGTTCCAGCTGGGGCGCATGAGCGGGCTCGATCGCGCGCAGAAGAAAATCCAGCTGGCCGCCACCTACGACGAAAACGGCGTAGAACTGGTGCCGGCGCGTGAAGTGCAGTACGACTCGCTGGTGATCAGCGTCGGCAGCACCACCAACGATTTCGGTACTCAGGGCGCAGCGCAGCACTGCCTGTTCCTCGATACCCGCAAACAGGCCGAGCGTTTCCACCAGCAACTGCTCAACCACTATCTTCGTGCACACGCCGGGCAAACCGATGTGGTCGAGCAGATCAGCGTCGCGATCGTCGGCGCTGGCGCCACAGGCGTCGAACTGGCAGCAGAACTGCACAACGCCGCCCATGAACTGGCGGCTTATGGTCTGGACCGGATCAAACCGGAAAACATGCACATTACCCTGATCGAAGCCGGGCCACGGGTGTTGCCTGCCCTGCCCGAGCGCATCAGCGGGCCGGTGCACAAGACTCTGGAGAAACTCGGGGTCAATGTGATGACCAACGCTTCGGTGAGCGAAGTAACGGCTGACAGCCTTATCACCGCCGATGGCAACGAGATCAAGGCCAGCCTGAAGGTTTGGGCTGCGGGCATTCGCGCACCGGGCTTCCTCAAGGACATCGACGGCCTGGAAACCAACCGCATCAATCAGCTGCAAGTGCTGCCGACCCTGCAAACGACCCGCGATGAAAACATCTTTGCCTTCGGCGATTGCGCGGCCTGTCCGCAACCAGGCACCGATCGCAACGTGCCGCCACGGGCGCAAGCCGCGCACCAACAGGCGTCGCTGCTGGCCAAATCGCTGAAGTTGCGCATCGAAGGCAAGACCCTGCCGGAGTACAAGTACACCGACTACGGCTCGCTGATCTCGCTGTCGCGTTTCTCGGCTGTGGGTAACCTGATGGGTAACCTCACCGGCAGTGTGATGCTCGAAGGCTGGCTGGCGCGGATGTTTTACGTGTCGCTGTATCGCATGCACCAGATGGCGCTGTACGGCCCATTCCGCACGGCGATGCTGATGCTGGGCAGCAAGATTGGCCGTGGCACTGAACCGCGCTTGAAACTGCACTAAAAAACCTGTGGGAGCGAGCTTGCTCGCGAAAGCTTTGGATCAGTCGCAGCAACATTGACTGACAGAACGCTTTCGCGAGCAGGCTCGCTCCCACAATGTTTTGTGTTAATCGAAAGATCTGTTTCGTACTGTATCCCCGCCCCGCTTTTCCCAACTTCGCATACAAACTCCCCCGCTGCGCGACACAGTCGCGATACACCGCCACCGCTTAATGGCCACACCCGAGCAACACCGCTCAGGCTTGCGTCTTTAACGTGTGGTTGCGTTGTGCAGCCCAGGAGAATCCAAATGTCCCGTACTTCGACCCTCGGTAAAAAATCCATTGGCATGATCGGCGCAGCACTGGCTGGCGGTCTGATGTTGTCCGGTTCGGTATTTGCCGCACAACCACTGGCGCAGGGCTACATGGTTGCCTCGGCAGAAACTTCGGTGAAAACGCCGGAAGGCAAATGCGGTGAAGGCAAATGTGGCGATGCCTCGATGGCGAAGACCGACAGCGATGGTGACGGCAAGGTCTCCCGCGCCGAATTTCTGAAAGTCGCACCGAAGTCCGACTTCGACAAGATCGACACCAACCATGACGGTTTTATCGACGAGCAAGAGGCCTATAACAACGTAAAGGCCAACTTTGAAGCCAATGGCAAGAAGATGCCCAAAGGCCTGTTCGAGCACCTGAAAGATCAAGACGGCGCCTGATCGGCAGAAAAAACAAGCCGCGTTTCTCTCGGGAGAAACGCGGTTTTTTCACGTCTGCACGCTTACAACTGAAAGCGCCGCACCATGCCCTGCAGGGCGTTGGCCAGTTGCGACAACTCATGGCTGGAAGCACTGGTCTGGTCGGCACCGGCGGCCGAACGTACCGACAAATCACGAATGTTCACCAGGTTGCGATCCACTTCGCGGGCTACTTGCGCCTGCTCTTCGGCGGCACTGGCGATCACCAGATTGCGCTCATGGATCTCATGCACCGACGCGGTAATGGTTTGCAGCGCCTCACCGGCGCGCTCAGCCAACGCCAGGGTAGTCGTGGCACGCGCGGTACTGGCCTGCATCGAATCCAGCGCCAGGCTCGAACCGCTGCGCATGCCCTGGACCATCTGCTCGATCTCCTGCGTCGATTGCTGTGTGCGATAAGCCAGCGCCCGTACTTCATCGGCGACTACGGCAAAGCCTCGCCCGCTCTCACCGGCGCGCGCCGCTTCAATCGCCGCGTTGAGCGCCAGCAGGTTGGTCTGCTCGGCAATCGCCCGAATCACGTCCAGCACTTTGCCGATGTCCTGCGATTGATTGGCCAGTGATTGCACCAACTCACCGGTCTGTTGTACATCGCTGGCCAGCGCATTGATGGCCGTGGCGGTCTCACTGACGCGCACCTGCCCCAGATGCGCCGACTCGCTGGATTGACGGGTCGCGTCAGAGGTCGACACCGCATTGCGTGCGACCTCTTCCACCGCTGCCGTCATCTGATTAACGGCCGTCGCGGCTTGTTCGATTTCGTTGTTCTGTTGTTGCAGCCCCTGTGTGCTGTCGAGTGTCACCGCATTGAGTTCATCGGCAGCGGTCGCCAACTGCGTGGCCGAACCGCTGATGCCTTGCAGCGTCTCACGCAGGTTTTGCTGCATGCTCGCCAAGGCTTTGAGCAAACGGCTGACTTCATCGTTGCCATGAGTCTCGATCGGGCGGGTCAGATCACCCTGCGCGACACTTTCTGCGGCGCTCACGGCGCTGCTCAGCGGCCGAACGATACTGCGGGTGAGCAGCATCGCCAGTGCCACCGTGGCCAGTGCGGCCAAGGCAATGAACAAGCTGACGATCGTGCGCGAGTTTTCGTAGTGCGCTGCAGACTTCTGGCTTTCGGCGGCGACCTGTTTGGCGAACAGGTCCGCCAGATCATTGAGTTGCTTGCCGGAGCCATCGACCACGGTTTTCATGTCGACCAGCAACAATTTGGTCAGCTCATCACGCTTGCCTTGCTCGGCGAGGGCGAAGGACTGAGCGATGCCACTGCGATACGCGGCGAAGGTCTTTTTGAACTGGTCGTATAGCTGCTGCCCTTCCGGGGTGTCGACCAGTTTGTCGTAGGCGGCGATTTTCTCGCTCAGCTCCTTATCGCGGGTGTCCATCTGGCTGCGGTAGGTGGCGATATTGTTCGCGTCCTGGTCCAGCGCCATGCGCAATGAGATGGTGCGGATGCGCAGCATGATCTCGCGAATCTCGTCGCCGCCACGAATGCTCGGCAGCCACTGATTTTCTACCGCAACTTCACTGTCGCGAATACTCGACATCTGCCCCAGCGCAAACACGCCGAGCAAGGCGACCAACACCGCAATCAGGGCAAATCCCAAGGCAGCCCGGGGGGCAATATTCAACTGACGAAGCAACATGACGAACGCCCTTATTCTTGTATTGGCCAGATTCAAGGGGCGAAGCCATGGCAGTCCCCTCGTGTTAGCGGGCTATCGGCAGGTTGTATGATGACTTGAAGGGGAAATGGGTTTTTGTCGGACAAAAAAAATCCCCGTATCTTTCGATACGAGGATTTTTAATATGGTCGGGGTAAGGGGATTCGAACTCCTGACATCCTGCTCCCAAAGCAGGCGCGCTACCGGACTGCGCTATACCCCGGTAAAAAAAAGGCGACCTTTCAAAGATCGCCTTCTTCGATCAGCGCTTTTGGCCTCTGATCTTAAGATTCGATCCCAGCGCTAACTGGTTTCAAAAATGGTGGGTCGTGTGGGATTCGAACCTACGACCAATTGGTTAAAAGCCAACTGCTCTACCAACTGAGCTAACGACCCAAAAATGGTCGGGGTAAGGGGATTCGAACTCCTGACATCCTGCTCCCAAAGCAGGCGCGCTACCGGACTGCGCTATACCCCGGCTTGAAATTGGCTCCGTGACCAGGACTCGAACCTGGGACCCAATGATTAACAGTCATTTGCTCTACCGACTGAGCTATCACGGAACTACATATTTCAATTTACAACGGTGAAACTTACTGCTTCCAGTCACTCGTTCGCATCGCTGCGTTCGTGTGTCTGAGGCGCGCTATTCTACAACCTAGAACACCTCTGTCAACCCCCTAAATTGCTTTCAAGTTAATGATTTGCAACTTATTTCAGATTTCAACTCAGTGAGCTGAGACCGTCTTGGCGACTGACTGCGGGGCGCACTTTACAAGCCTTTTCCTTTGAGTTCAACAGCCTAACGAAAAAAAAGGCCCTACGATGTAGGGCCTTCCAATTTTCATTGACGCTTTGGCTCAGTTGAAAACGATTTCGTCGTTCTCGACAGTGCCGGTCGCCGTGTCGCCTGGCATGAAATGACCCGAAAGGATCAACTGCGCCAGCGGGTTTTCGATCCAGCGCTGAATCGCCCGTTTCAAAGGACGTGCGCCATACACCGGGTCGTAACCAACGGCGATCAGCTTGTCCATCGCCTCCGGGCTGAGCTCCAGCTTCAGCTCGCGCTCGGCCAGACGGCTGCGCAGACGGCCCAACTGAATCTCGGTAATGCCCGCAATCTGATCCCGTGCCAAAGGCTCGAAGATCACCACTTCGTCGACCCGGTTGATGAACTCCGGACGGAAGTGCGACGTCAGCGCATCCATCACCGCTGCACGCTGCGCCTCACGATCACCGACCAGTTCCTGAATCTGCACAGAGCCGAGGTTCGAAGTCATGACGATCACTGTATTGCGGAAGTCCACCGTGCGGCCATGGCTGTCGGTCAGGCGACCATCCTCGAGCACTTGCAGCAAGATGTTGAACACATCCGGGTGCGCCTTCTCGACTTCGTCCAGCAGGATCACCGAATAAGGCTTGCGACGCACAGCCTCGGTCAGGTATCCGCCCTCTTCGTAACCGACGTATCCCGGTGGCGCACCGATCAGGCGAGCCACGGAATGTTTCTCCATGAACTCGGACATGTCGATCCGCACCATCGCCTCTTCCGTATCAAAGAGGAATTCGGCCAGCGCCTTGCACAGCTCGGTTTTACCGACACCGGTCGGGCCGAGGAACATGAACGAGCCGCTCGGACGATTCGGATCAGACAACCCGGCACGCGAACGCCGTACCGCGTTGGCCACAGCGACCACGGCTTCTTCCTGACCAATCACACGTTTGTGCAACAGGCTTTCCATCTTCATCAGCTTGTCGCGCTCGCCTTCGAGCATTTTCGACACCGGAATGCCGGTCCACTTCGATACAACTTCAGCGATCTCTTCTTCAGTCACTTTGCTGCGCAGCAACTGGTTTTCGCTCTTGCCGTGCTGGTCGACCATTTGCAGGCTGCGTTCCAGATCCGGGATCACCCCGTACTGCAACTCGGCCATGCGGTTCAGGTCGCCTTTACGGCGCGCGGCTTCCAGCTCCTGACGCGACTGCTCGATCTTCTGCTGAATCTGCGCAGAACCCTGCACCTCGGCTTTTTCCGAATTCCAGATTTCTTCCAGATCCGAATACTCACGCTCGTGACGGACGATTTCTTCCTGAAGTTTCTCCAGACGTTTCATCGCCGCTTCGTCGCTTTCTTTCTTCAGCGCCTGAGACTCCACCTTCAACTGAATCAGGCGACGCTCCAGACGATCAAGCACTTCCGGCTTGGAATCGATTTCCATGCGGATGCGGCTGGCGGCCTCATCGATCAGGTCGATGGCCTTGTCCGGCAACTGCCGGTCAGTGATGTAGCGATGGCTGAGCTTGGCCGCAGCGATGATCGCGCCGTCGGTGATCGCCACCTTATGGTGAACCTCGTAACGTTCTTTAAGGCCACGCAGGATGGCGATGGTGTCTTCTTCGCTCGGCTCATCCACCAGGACTTTCTGGAAGCGTCGCTCGAGCGCCGCGTCCTTCTCTATATATTGGCGATACTCGTTAAGCGTGGTCGCGCCGACGCAGTGCAACTCACCGCGAGCCAGTGCAGGCTTGAGCATGTTGCCGGCATCCATCGAGCCTTCGCCCTTACCGGCACCCACCATGGTGTGCAGCTCGTCGATAAACAGAATGATCTGCCCTTCCTGCTTCGACAGCTCGTTGAGCAGCGATTTCAGGCGTTCTTCGAATTCACCACGATACTTGGCACCGGCAATCAGTGCGCCCATGTCCAGCGAGAGCAGACGCTTGCCTTTGAGGCCGTCCGGCACTTCGCCGTTGATGATGCGCTGCGCCAGACCTTCGGCGATCGCGGTTTTACCCACGCCGGGTTCGCCGATCAGCACCGGGTTGTTCTTGGTGCGGCGCTGCAGAACCTGAATGGTGCGACGGATTTCGTCGTCACGGCCGATCACCGGATCGAGCTTGCCGTCTTCGGCGCGCTTGGTCAGGTCGACAGTGTATTTATCCAGCGCCTGGCGCGACTCTTCGTGGTTAGCGTCATTCACCGCTTCGCCGCCACGCAGGTTGTTGATCGCGTTTTCCAGGGCTTTCTTGCTCACGCCCTGGCCGAGCAGCAACTTGCCGAGCTTGCTGTTCTCGTCCATTGCCGCGAGCAGCACCAGTTCGCTGGAAATGAACTGGTCGCCCTTCTGCTGGGCCAGACGGTCAGCCTGATTGAGCAGGCGCGCCAGATCCTGCGACATGTTGACGTCGCCGGTCGGGTTCTGGATTTTCGGTAGTTGGTCGAGCTCTTTGGTCAGCTCTTTGCGCAAGCTGTTGACGTCGAAGCCCACCTGCATCAGCAGAGGTTTGATCGAACCACCCTGCTGTTCAAGCATGGCTTGCATCAAGTGCGCCGGTTCAATCGCCGGATGATCGTGGCCGACTGCCAACGACTGGGCGTCGGACAGGGCCAACTGTAATTTACTGGTTAAACGGTCTATTCGCATAAGTCACCTTCCTTTTGAGCAGGCCGGACCTAAAAACCATCCTGAATAAAGAAACCTGCCAGATACCACTGTAGATGCGGTCGATTCTGGGAGATTCAAGCGTCAAAGAGTTGATTCAGGTCAGGCAAGTCTAGCGGGTGAGCCAAACGAGGGAGGCAAAGCGACCAGTGCGTGATGCACGGCGATAGGAAAAGAAGCGCGGATCGGTCACGGTGCAGAAACCGCCACCATAAACAGCAGTGACACCGCGTTCAGCCAGACGCAGGCGCGCCAGCATATAGATGTCCGCCATGAACTTGCCGGCATTGTGGCTCGGCACGAAGGCTTCTGCCGCTTGGGGCAATTGATTGATGAAGACTTCGCGCACTTCCGGGCCGACTTCAAAGGCTTTCGGGCCAATCGCCGGGCCGAGCCAGACCAGAACGTCGTTAGCCGGAATATCGAGGCTATCGAGCGTGGCTTCAAGTACACCCGCCGCCAGACCACGCCAACCGGCATGGGCCGCCGCCACGCGAGTGCCAGCGCGATCGCAGAACAACGCCGGCAAGCAATCCGCCGTCATCGCCGCGCAGGCGATACCCGGCGTTGCTGTCCAACTGGCATCAGCGGTCGCAACAATGCCCGGATCAGCATGCGCCACGGTAATCCCGTGGACTTGCTGCAACCAGGCAGGCTGTATAGAGAAGTGTTCGGTGAGACGGCGACGGTTTTCGGCAACGGCCTCAGGACGATCATCGACATGATCGCCCAGATTGAGGCTGTCGAACGGCGCCTCGCTGACACCGCCCTCGCGGGTGGTGACGCAGGCTTTGACGCTGGCCGGCGCAGGCCAGTCCGGCGTCAGCCAGTTCATCCGACGAATGCCTCGCGATCCTGCTTGAGCAGGGTCAGCAGCCAGACGAAATCTTCCGGCAGCGGCGATTCCCAGCTCATGCGTTCACCGGTCGTCGGATGATCCAGCTCAAGGAAACGCGCGTGCAGGGCCTGACGCGGGAAATGCTTGAGCGATTCAACCATCGTCGGATTCGCCGCTGGCGGAATGCGGAAACGACCGCCGTATGCCGGATCGCCGACCAACGGGAAGTTGATGTGCGACATGTGTACGCGAATCTGGTGAGTACGACCGGTTTCCAGTTTCACCCGTACGTGGGTGTGGGAACGGAAGCGCTCCAGCACGCGATAGTGGCTGACGGCAGGCTTGCCGCCTTCCATCACCGCCATGCGCTGGCGCTGCTGGCCGTGACGACCGATCGGGGCGTTGATCTTGCCGCCGGCGGTCACGACACCGATCACGATGCACTCATAGATGCGGCTGACGCTGCGACTCTGCAGTTGAGTAACAAGCTTGGTCTGCGCCTGAATGGTCTTGGCCACCACCATCAGACCGGTGGTGTCCTTGTCCAGACGATGCACGATACCGGCGCGCGGGACATTGATGATGTCCGGCACGTGGTGCAGCAAGGCGTTGAGCAAGGTGCCATCGGCGTGACCGGCAGCCGGGTGTACCACCAGGCCCGCAGGCTTGTTGATCACCAGGATGTCGTCATCTTCGTAGACGATGTCGAGTTCGATGTCCTGGGCGATCCACTCGCCCTGGGCTTCCTGCTCGGCAGTCAGCTCAAGGATGGCACCGCCATGCACGATGTCGCGAGGGCGGATGACCGCCCCGTCCACAGTCAGGCGACCTTCTTTGATCCAGGCGGAAAGGCGCGAGCGAGAGTGCTCAGCGAAGAGTTGGGCAGCGACTTGATCGAGGCGTTGGCCGCCCAATTCGGACGGCACCTCTGCGCGAAGTTCAATTTTATCGGACATGCTCTGACTGTGCGTCGGCACAGCTTTTGGTTTCGGCTGCGCGCTTGTGGTTAAATACGGCGTCTTTTGCCCCGAGGCTTTTCAACGGGGCGCTCATCATAACAGGACGGCCCCGCCCAAGACAGCGGCCGTCATAGGGACGCAAGCCGCCATGCAAGTGAAACACCTGCTGCTGATCGCCATCCTCGCATTGACCGCTGCTTGCTCATCGAAGGAAGTCGTAGACGAAAACCTCAGCGAAGCCGAGCTGTATCAGCAGGCTCAGACTGACCTGGACAACAACAGCTACACCAGCGCCACAGCCAAGCTGAAGGCTCTGGAGTCGCGTTATCCGTTCGGTCGCTACGCCGATCAGGCACAGCTGGAACTGATCTACGCCAACTACAAGAACGCCGAGCCGGAAGCTGCAAAATCCGCCGCCGAGCGTTTCATTCGTTTGCATCCGCAGCACCCGAACGTGGATTACGCGTACTACTTGAAAGGTCTGACCTCTTTCGACCAGGACGTCGGCCTGCTGGCGCGCTTCCTGCCGCTGGACATGACCAAGCGTGACCCGGGCGCCGCGCGCGACTCGTACAACGAGTTCGCCCAGCTGACCAGCCGCTACCCGAACAGCCGCTACGCGCCGGACGCCAAGCAGCGCATGATTTACCTGCGCAACCTGCTGGCGGCCTACGAGATTCACGTAGCCGACTACTACCTGACCCGTCAGGCCTATGTAGCCGCTGCCAACCGTGGCCGTTACGTGGTGGAAAACTTCCAGGAAACCCCATCGGTCGGCGACGGCCTGGCGGTGATGACTGAAGCCTATCAGCGTCTGCACCTGGACGAACTGGCGGCCACCAGCCTCGAAACCCTGAAGCTCAACTACCCGAATCACCCGAGCCTGCAGGACGGCCAGTTCGTGCCACGGGTTGCCGAAGCGGACAACCGTTCGTTCCTGAGCAAGGCGACATTGGGCCTGATCGAGTCGCGTCCACCGCTGCCGCCGGGTGAAACCCGCGCCAACCAGGACGTGCAGAAGCAGTTCCAGGACGCGAAAGACGCGATCCCGAACGAGCTCAAGCCTAAAGACGAGAACGGCGACGTGATCGAAGAACCAGAGCCCGAGTCGAGCAGCACCGACCGTTCGTGGTTCAGCTACATGACTTTCGGCGTGTTCGACTGATCACACCGGTTGCACAGAAAAGGGAGATCTGCGGATCTCCCTTTTTCGTTTCCGCGATTTAATCCGCTGTGCGCTTGTCAGGACCTTGGCTAAACTGCCGGATCATCAGTCAAAAAGCCGCTCATCATGCTTCGTTTATTGTTCTGGATCGTCGTGATTTTCGCCGCGATATGGTTGTGGCGTAAATTCAAGGCGCCTGCCGCGTCCAATCAATCCAATCGCGCCCCTCGCGAGCAGGATGCTCCACCGATGGTGCGTTGCGCCCATTGCGGCGTGCATCTGCCGCGCGACCGCGCGCTGGCCGTGCAACAACAGTGGTATTGCAGCCAGGCTCACCTTGAGCAAGGCCCGGGTGCCAGTGATCGCTGAGGCCACCAGCGCCGACAGCAAACAGGCGCAGCGCCTGCTGCGCCTTTATCATCTTTACCGTTTAAGCGTCGGCATCACGCTGGTGCTGCTGATCTCCAGCAACATGGACAACCGCCTGCTGACGTCGGCCAACGACGAATTGCTGCGCGGTGGCAGTTGGCTGTATCTGATCCTCAACATTCTGTTGGCGGTGTTCCTTGAGAACACGCGAAGGCCGGCGCAACTGTTCAGCCTGGCCCTCGTCGATGTCCTGCTTTTATGCGGTTTGTTCTTTGCGGCGGGCGGCGTCGGCAGTGCGCTGGGTAATTTGCTGATTGTCTCCGTAGCCATCAGCAACACCCTGCTACGGCGGCGCATCGGCCTGTTGATTGCTGCCATCGGTGCGCTGGGCATCGTCGGTTCGAGTTTCCTGCTCGGCTTCAACCACCCCCTGAGCGCCAATGAATACTTGCAGGCCGGCACCCTCGGTGCGCTGTGCTTTGCCGCGTCGTTGCTGGTGCAGGGGCTGATCCGCCGCCTCGAAGTCAGCGAAACCCTGGCCGAGCAACGTGCCAGCGAAGTGGTCGGGCTCGAAGCGCTCAATGCGCTGATCCTGCAACGCATGCGCACCGGGATTCTGGTCCTCGATGAGGAGCGCCGGGTGCAACTGGCGAACCACAGCGCACAAATCTTGCTCGCGCAATCTCACCTTGAGGGACATTTGATCGACGACTATTCCAGTGCGCTTGTCGATCGCCTGCAACTGTGGATGAACAACCCGACCTTGCGCCCGCAAAGCCTGAAAATCCCCGGCAACGGCCTCGAACTGCAACCGAGCTTCATCGCCCTCGAACAAAGCCCGCACCAGCAAACCCTGGTATTTCTCGAAGACCTTGCGCAAATCGCCCAACAAGCCCAGCAACTGAAGCTCGCCGCACTTGGGCGCTTGACCGCCGGCATCGCCCACGAGATCCGCAACCCGCTGGGTGCCATCAGTCACGCCGCGCAGCTATTGGCTGAATCCGAGGAACTCGACCGCGCCGATCGGCGTCTGACGCAGATCATTCAAGACCACTCCCAGCGCATGAACCGAGTCATCGAAAACGTCCTGCAACTGTCCCGCCGCCAACAGAGCGCCCCGCAACGGCTGGATCTCAAGCCATGGCTGGAAAACTTCGTTGCCGAGAGCCGCGAACAGGCCAGCGAGCGCCAGCAGATTCATCTGCGGGTCAACTCGGGGGAGTTCATCACGCTGATGGACCCCAACCAGCTCACGCAAATTCTCGACAACCTGTTACGCAATGGTTGGCGCCACAGCGCCCTGCTGCACGATCAGGCGCAAGTCTGGCTGGCCCTGTTCATCGATCCTGACAGCCAGTTGGCGGTCCTCGAAGTGCAGGACAACGGCCCTGGCGTGCCAGCCGATGAACAGACGCATCTGTTCGAACCGTTCTTCACCACCAGCAGCCAGGGCACCGGCCTTGGGCTTTATCTGTCCCGTGAGCTGTGCGAAAGCAACCAAGCGCGCCTAGACTTTCAATCACGCCAAGGCGGCGGCTGCTTTCGCATCACCTTTGCTCACGGACGGAAACAAAGTTGAATACGAGCCCACGGCAAAAAATCCTCATCGTCGACGACGAACCGGATATCCGCGAACTCCTGGAAATCACCTTGGGACGGATGAAACTCGATACCTACAGCGCCCGCAATCTGGCTGAAGCTCAAGCGCTACTGAACCGCGAGAGTTTCGACTTGTGCCTGACCGACATGCGCCTGCCCGACGGCACGGGGCTGGAACTGGTGCAGCATATTCAGCAACGTTATCCGCAACTGCCAGTGGCGATGATCACCGCCTATGGCAGTCTGGAAACGGCCATCAACGCTTTGAAAGCAGGTGCTTTCGACTTCCTCACCAAACCGGTGGACCTTACCCGTTTGCGTGAACTGGTCGGCACCGCCCTGCGCATGCCGGCGGCGGGAGGCAGCTTTACCTCCATCGATCGACGCTTGCTCGGCGATTCGCCGCCCATGCGTAATTTGCGCAAGCAAATCGACAAGCTCGCTCGCAGCCAGGCGCCGGTGTACATCAGTGGCGAATCCGGCAGTGGCAAGGAACTGGTCGCGCGCCTGATCCATGAACAAGGGCCGCGCGCCAGCCAGCCGTTCGTACCGGTGAACTGCGGGGCGATTCCCTCGGAGCTGATGGAAAGCGAGTTTTTCGGCCATCGCAAAGGCAGTTTTACCGGTGCGGTCGAAGACAAACCGGGGCTGTTCCAGGCGGCCCATGGCGGCACGTTGTTTCTTGATGAAGTGGCGGATTTACCATTGTCGATGCAGGTAAAACTGCTGCGGGCGATTCAGGAAAAAGCCGTGCGCAGTGTCGGCGGGCAGCAGGAAAGCGTGGTCGATGTGCGAATTCTCTGCGCCACACACAAGGATCTCGATGCCGAGGTTGCGGCCGAGCGCTTTCGTCAGGACCTCTATTACCGCTTGAACGTGATCGAACTGCGCGTTCCATCCCTGCGTGAGCGCCGTGATGACATCGAAGTGTTGGCCGCGCACATGCTCAAGCGTCTGGCCACAGACAGCGGGCAACCGGCGGCGCGTTTGCATGCGCAGGCGTTGGAAGCGCTGAAGAATTATCGCTTTCCGGGGAACGTGCGGGAGTTGGAGAACGTTCTCGAGCGGGCGCACACCTTGTGTGAAAACCGTACGATCGAGGCTGAGGATTTGCGCCTGAGTGAAGGCAACTGCGCGGCGGATGGCGGCATTGCCGATCTGACCCAGATCGATAATCTTGAGGATTATCTGGAGAACGTTGAGCGGAAGCTGATTCTGCAAGCGCTGGAGGAAACGCGCTGGAATCGTACGGCGGCGGCGCAGCGGTTGAGTCTTTCGTTCAGGTCGATGCGCTATCGGCTGAAGAAACTGGGCCTCGATTGAGGGCCCCTTCGCGAGCAGGCTCGCTCCCACAGCTGATCTTTGTCGTTCAAAAAATTCAATGTGGGAGCGAGCCTGCTCGCGAAAGCGATCTGCCAGACTCCAGAGAAATGCCTGACTAAATCCGGCCTTCCGGTGAATACGGCGCCGGATCAATAATCGGCGCCCTTCCCAGCATCACATCGGCAAACAACTGACATGACGCCGGCGCCAGCACCAACCCATTGCGATAATGCCCGCAGTTCAACCACAACCCGTCAAACCCCGGCACCCGGCCAATGTACGGAATTCCCTCCGGCGACCCCGGACGCAGCCCCGCCCAGTGCCCGACCACTTCGGCGTCCGCCAGCGCCGGCAATAACTCCACCGCCGAGGCCTTGAGACTTTCCAGCGCCACCTCGGTCGGCGTCTTGTCGTAGCCTTCGTGCTCCAGCGTGCTGCCGATCAGAATATGCCCGTCGCGACGCGGGATCGCATAACGCCCTTTCGCCAGCACCATGCTCGGCAGGAAGTCCGCCGCGCACTTGTAAAGAATCATCTGACCTTTGACCGGCTCGACCGGCAGTGTCAGGCCCAGCGTCTTGAGCAAATCACCGCTCCACGCACCGGCAGTCAACACAACCTGATCGCCAGCGATGACGCCACTGGAAGTCTCGACGCCAACAACCCGACCGTCTTCGCGAACAAACCCGCTGACTTCACATTGCTCGTGAATCGTCACGTTCGGCAGTGCCAGAAGTGCCGCTTTCAGCGACTTCACCAGACGCGGATTGCGCACGTTGGCCACATCAGCCATGTAGATCGCCCGTGAAAACCCGCCACCGAGCACCGGCACTGCATCATGAGCCGCCGAGATATCCACAGCCCGCAACGGGCGGTTTTCCCGCTCGGCCCAGGCCAGTGCTTCGGCTTCGTCATCCAGATCCAGCCAGTACAGGCCAGTGGTGTGTACTTCAGGATCGACCCCGGTGTCGGCAAACAAACGCTCGCCGAGCTGTGGATAAAAATCCTGCGACCAGTGCGCCAGCGCGGTGACCGCCGGGCTATAGCGCCACGGGTACAACGGCGAAACGATACCGCCACCCGCCCAGGACGATTCCTGACCGAGGTTCGAACGATCCAGCAGCACCACGCTGCGCACTTCGGAGGCGAGATTGTAGGCGGTCAGCAGGCCAATCACCCCGCCACCGACAATCACCACTTGCTGTTGCCTGGTCATGTTTGTTCCAACCGTAAAAAAGACAGTGGGCGCAAAAGGCGCCCGAAAGAAAGCGTCTCAGCGGCCCCAGCAATCCTTGGTGGTCAGCCCGGTAGTCGCGTTGTTCATGCTGCGGACGCCGGTGTTGGTCAGGGTGAAATCCCCGCACTTGTCGGTGGCCATGGCCGTGCCCGTCTTGCGGGTGGCGGTCAACAGGAAGGTCTGGTCAGAGATGGTCGGGGTGATGGTATAGAAATCATTGCCCGTGCTGAGCCCGGTAACGCCAGTGTAGACATTGCTCTTGGTGTAGAAACGTTCGAGGGTCTGCGCCTGCTCCGAGAGCAGCGACACCACTTCGGCGCGACGGCCCTTTTTCACATATTCGGTGTAGCTCGGTGCGGCGATGGTGATGACGATCCCGATGATCGCAATCACGATCATGATTTCGATCAGGGTGAAGCCTCGGTTGAATCTGCGCATGCCTCAAACTCTCGCTTACTGTATTTGTCGCCACATGATACGACGGCTGCCACCGCCGCCCTTTTCATTGATTATCGTGAGCTTTCCACTGGTGTCATACACACCCTTTTTCGTAGCATTCGGGTTTATAAACGCCACGTTCGGAATGCCGTCAGCGAAACTCACGCCGCTGGAGATTGAGTCATTGTTGTCGACCAAACTATCGCCACCAGTATCAATCACCGCATAGTTGAGCATCTTACCGCTGAACGCCTCGAGTTCGACCAACTTGCCCGTACCAAAACTCGCACAAGGATCGGTGGTATCGACAATGGCCGTGGTGAAGACGATACGGCCAAGCACGATATTCGCTTGATTGATCACCCGTTCGCCGGTCAACACGTTGTTGTACACCAATGGCAAATACCAGCCCTTCTCCCCAGGATATGTCGTGTCATTTTGCGTCGTGGTCAGAAACTGCCCGGAGCTGCCAGAAAATGATCCGGTAATCGCCTGCGCCTGCAAACTGCTGACAGTGATGTTCCCTGAACCGCCATCGGCATCCCATACCGAATAGAACGCCTGCAAATCCTTGTTGGTCTTGTCGGCCGTTTCATTGAATTTGCCAGTGCCGACAAAGATCTGTTTGCCGCCCAATGCGTTATCCGCCAGCAGCGGCTGCGCGGTAATCGGCTGTGTCGCCCCGCCCGCCGTGGTGAACAGCGGTTTACCGGAAAACGCCACGCCCCAGCTGTCCGTCGATGTCGCGCTCAGATCAAATTTCCACAGGCGCCCTTTCAAATCCCCCCCATAAGCGGCCTGGACGACATTTGAAGAGTTGACCTTGAGTTTTACCGAGGACAAACCGTTAGTGGTTTCCGTGCTGTCGATGACGATTTTCTTGATCAGCGAACCATCGCGCACATCCAGCACATACAGGGCGGCCACACCGGAGTTGCTACCGTAACCATTCGAGATGAACGCCGCCCAACGACCATCGGCCAAGCGTGCCACTTCCGGGCGGGCGTAGGCGTAACCCAGATCATTAAATGCGTTGGCGGTGTTGGCCGCGGACGGCGCACTGACCTCCCATAACGCTTTGATCACATTGCCCGCAGAAGCATCAAACAGCTGCAACCCGTAGAACGTTTTACCCCCGGCACCGGCGCCACCAATGGCCAGGGTTTTCCAGGCCGTGCCGGACTGCGCGTCGAACACCCCGACCTGACCGTCGACGAGAAATTTGTGGCTGACACCGTTGATATAGGTCGGATCAGCAATCAGCCGTAGCGACGGCAACACACTGGACGGCATGTAGGCATAGCGTCGGGTGCCGTTGACCGAGTTGATGACGTTGACGAAACCGTCATTGGCATTCACCACCAGGCTGGAGTTCATGTTGGCAGCTTTGGTGGTCAGGTATGAGGTGTAAGTGGTATCGCCGGACAAGTCCGCAGCGGTCTTGTCCGTGGGGGCCGCCAGCACCAACGGCGAGTTGATGATGTCCCCGAGCAACACATTGCGTACCTTAAGCCCGGTTTTGTTGGTGCCTTTGCTCCACTCCACCAGGTCATTGCCCGTAATACCCGTGGGCAGACTCTGGCTGAGCGTCGTCTGTTGCGCAGGGGAAAAGTTGCCGTAAGCCAGCGTCACGGCGGCGCTGCTTGTGGTGTTCCATGATTGATACGTCGGCGCGGTCGCCCCCGGCACGATGGTTGTGTCAGTCGTCCAGAGTGCGGTAGAAGTATTCACCACCCCGGCCGACGTAAAACCGAAAGACTTGATGGTGCCTCGCCAATCCTTGGGATCATAAGTGGTTTGGTAAAAACTGCTGCCACTGGTAAGTGTTCCAACGCTGGCAACAGCTGCGCCGCCGGATCCAGCCTTGGAAGTAATGTCACTCAACGCCGACGACAGCGCCGCATTGAGCCCGGTACTGTCCGTCGCCTGGTAGTACTTCCCCTGCCCATAAGCGGCGGCATCGGAGAGCATGTCGTTATCGGCGGTGAACCCCACGGTGTAGGTGTTCATGTTCTGCTTGGGAAAATCCACCGCGTTCCAGCTCTTGCCTGCGGCGTCCGTACCGGTCGAACGCATGTCGATGTCGAAGGCGAATTTGGCGATGTCATCCAGATACAGCGTGTCCCCTTCACCGTCACCGTTGAGGTTGTTGCCGTCATTGTTGACGCCATCCCAGTTTGGCAAACGGCTACCGCCCAACGGGTCGTTAGTCGGGAAGGTTCGGTCGAAAGTAGGTAGACCGTCGGTGATCACCACTCCATAGTTTTTCTGGCAGCGGTACTGAATCGGGCTGGTGTAGGTGCTCGGCGTGCTGTTGTAGTACGGCGCCATGCCGCGCATGTAGCGAGTGATTTCGTAATAGGTTTCCGCCAACGGCGTGTTGGCCACTGCGCTCAAGCCGTTGATCGAGGAGATCAGCGCGTTGTAATTGCTGTCGGCCTGGGCCTGAGTCACGCTACCTGACACCGGCGACAGATCGCTGATCGCGCGGGCAATGAAACCACCATTGCCGGAGTTGTTACTGGTGGCCGGATTGAACGTCGACAGGCCAATTCGCAAGGTGCGGTTGCTGCTGACCAAAGCGGTTGAAACGTTGCGCGCGACGTTGATGCGGTAGTCGTTGGGAATCGCCCCGGTGGTGAAATCACGTGTACCGTTGTTGATGGCCAGGCTGACCACATAGGAAATGTAATCCCCCGAATACCGCGTGTTGCCGCTGCCCACCGGATCCGGCAGTTTCAGGCACAACGGCGCCAGACTGTTGTTATAGAACGCATAGGCACCGCCGGAACAGCCTGATGTCGGCAGGCTCGACAGAAAGATCGTGTCGCCGGTGATCGTCGTCGAACTCAGGCACAAACCGAGCAAGGCATTACATTGTCGGGCCGGCGTGCGATCAACCGTCGGATCGAATCCGGCCGCATAAATGATGCTGTTCATACTCCCCGAATCGTCGATCAGCAGCATGACGTTGGGTGATACCGCCGCCGCACTCAGCAGCGGTGAATCGGAAGGCGTGAACGCATAGGCCGGTGCCGCCAGATAAAAGCTCATCAGCATGCCGATCAATAGTGATATGCAGCGCTCAATACTTCGCATAAACACTCTCCACCACGCTACGCGAAGTGCCGGCGATGCCGACCGCTGTAACCCGATACAACGTCGCCGAGGTGTTGCTCGGCACGTTCACGGCAGTGAGCGTGGTGCCGATGTTCTGTACTCCATAGAAACCATTGCCGGCGGCGATCCAGGTCACCCCGGAAGTCGAGTTGAGCCCCGCCGAACTGACCACTGATGACTCCGCCGGCGGTGCGCATTGATTGGTGCCGCTGCAAACGGCCAGCGCATAGCTGTCCAGTTGCACAGCGCTTTCCCCCACACGCAAAGCCGCTTCAGCGGTCTGGAACGATTGATTGCGCAGACTCACGCTGCCGGCCATTTTTTCCTGCAGGTTGGCGCTCTGCATCGACGACAGACCAATCAACGTCAGCAGCAACAGGAACACCAGACTCACCAGCAAGACCATGCCGCGCTGCGTCTGACGGGTGTGGAGAGAGATCTTCATCGTTCCCCCCTCACTGCAAGCGGTTGCGCAAAGCGGCAACCACGTTGAAGGTTTGACTGCGCACCCGATTGTTCGGATCGTTGAGGGTCAGGCTCAGCCGCACACTGCGAATGCGCGCCGGATCGGCGGGGTTGGCGCTGTAGGTCGAGGCCGCCACATCCGTTGCGGAACTGGCCAGACCAAACGTCACGGTGAACGCATTGACATTGTTGACCAGCACCTGCTGGGTCGGCGTACCACTGCCGGTCCCCATGAGAATCTGATTGTTGCTGAAGCTGTAGATCAGGCGCCGGATCGGGAACGCGATCTGCCCGCTCGCCGGGGAGCGCAAGCCGGTATAGGCCGTTGCACTGTTGCGGCAATCGGAGACCACGGTCCAGGTTGGCGTGCCCCCGCCGCTGCCGATATCGGCGGTGACCAGCGTCAGTTTGAGGTTGGCATTGTCCCAGTTGATCGGCGTGACCTGCGCAGCATTGAAGTCGCCCGCACTGCTCGAATCGGTAATGGTGCCAAGACAGCCGAACATCCCGACCATGCGAATTTCCTGAATCATTTTGCTCAACACAAACCGTGCGTCTTCCTGCATCGCCGCAGCAGTGTTCTGGCTGACATAAGTATTTTTCGCCGCGATGAAAATCTGCACCACCCCCAGCACCACGATCAGCCCCAGTGCCAAAGCGATGAGTAATTCGATCAGACCGAACCCACGATTTTTCTGCTTCATGGCGTGGCCACCGGATCAACCGCAGCGCGGCTGGTCAGGACAAAACTGCGCTGGGCGCTGGCGGTGTTGGCGGCTCGCGCATCGCTCCAATTGATGGTGATGGTGTAGACCCGCTGATTGAGGGTGATACTGCCAGTCGCGGTCGGACCACCGAAGTTGACGATGTTGGTGGTGAAATCGTAGAGGTCCTGATCGCGGGCGACGCTCAGATTGCCCGACGTCGGCGGTGTGCCGGTGTAGTCGGCGCCGGAGTTGGCGCGGATGCGGTCCATCATGTCGTAGGCGATGAAACTGGCCTGACTGGTCATCCGCGAGCTGTCGGTGTACTTCAGTGCATTCAGCTGAACCGCCGCCGCACCCAGCAGCCCGACCGTCAGAATCAGCAACGCGACCAGCACTTCGATCAGCGTCATACCCTGCTGTATATGTTGACTCCCTGCCCTCATCCGCACGTTCCACCCAATTGAATTCGTCCGTTCAAACACACGTTCAGCGTCCTGCTTTGCGTTCCCAGCGTGTAACTGATCACCACCGCTGTCGACGGTGCCGCGAGACCGCCGAGGTTATTGAAATCCAGCGCGGTCACTCCAGAGGTTAGCGTCAGAGTGGCACCGCTGCTCATTGCCGGAACAACCCGCAACACATTGGCCGAAGTGCCAGTACTGTCATAGACCGCCAGTTCACCGGTCCAGACGCTGCCACCAGCGGTTGGACGCAAGCGCAGCGTCGTGCCACGGTCGATGGCTTCGAGCCTGGCGAAATTGATCGCCCGTTGCAGGTCCCCCATCTCGGTATCAGCCTTGCTGCCCTGTATCGATCGAGTGAACGCCGGCACCGCCAGAGTGATCAGGATCACGAAGATCGCGAGTGCGACCAACAACTCGATCAGCGTGAAACCTTTTGTACGAAGATCCATCGATGCCCTCCGTTGCCGTCGGCTATACCTGCTTCTACACGCTAGAACATTCAACCGGCCCGCGTCGGTTGATTTGCCCTGCCCGGCGCACAGAGCGCGTCGTTCATCACACTCCACGGAGGGAGTTTTCATGCCGCAACAAGGTTTCAGCCTGATCGAACTGCTTATGGGACTGGCGATTGGCGCAATTGTTCTGCTGCTGGTCAGCCCGGCGTTTGCCAAGCTCAGAGAATCGAATCAGCGTGATCAGGCGGCGCAGTCTTTGCTCGATGGCCTGCGTAACGCTCGCGGCATGGCCATCACGCGTAATCAGAGCGTGGTGATTCATGGCATCAACGGCGACTGGAGTCAGGGCTGGCGGATCATTCTGGATATCAACGGCAAGGGGCCGAAAGACAGCAGCAATCCGCTGCTGCAAGAAAGTGTGAGCGACACACAGGTGCCGATTGTCGGCAATTGGTCAGTGAGTCGTTATGTACGTTTCAGCAGTCTGGGGCAACCACTGATGCCCGGACGGGCGTTTCAGGCAGGGACATTACATATCTGTGCGACTCACGAACCGGTCAGCCAACTCCAGGTGGTGCTGGCGGCGACCGGTCGCGTGCGCCTGAGCAGCAAAAGCGCTGAACAGACGTTGTGTCAGAAAGCAAAAAGCATCAAATCGAACGGACGCGCAGCTCTTTAGGCATCGAGAACGTGATGTTCTCTTCGCGCCCTGCCAGCTCATCGGCACCGGTGGCGCCCCAGGCCTGCAGTTGCTGGATCACGCCGCGCACCAATACTTCCGGGGCGGAGGCGCCGGCGGTGATGCCGATACGCTCAACGCCATCGAACCAGCTCTTTTGCATGTCTTCGGCACCGTCGATCAAGTAAGCCGGCGTGGACATGCGTTCGGCCAGTTCACGCAGACGGTTGGAGTTGGAGCTGTTCGGGCTGCCGACCACCAACACCACATCGCATTCGTCGGCCAGTTGCTTCACCGCGTCCTGCCGGTTTTGCGTGGCGTAGCAGATGTCATCCTTGCGTGGGCCGCCGATGGCCGGGAAGCGCGTGCGCAGGGCATCGATGACGCGACTGGTGTCGTCCATCGACAGCGTGGTCTGGGTGACGAATGCCAGTTTGTCGGGGTTATGCACCTGCAACTCGGCAACGTCTTTCTCGTCTTCGACGAGGTAGATCGCGCCGCCATTGCTGGCATCGTACTGGCCCATGGTGCCTTCGACTTCCGGGTGACCGGCGTGGCCGATCAGGATGCACTCACGACCGTCGCGGCTGTATTTCGCCACTTCGATGTGCACCTTGGTGACCAGCGGGCAGGTGGCGTCGAATACTTTCAGGCCACGGCCGGCGGCTTCGGTGCGCACAGCTTGAGATACGCCGTGGGCACTGAAGATCACGATGACGTCGTCCGGCACCTGATCCAGCTCTTCGACGAAGATCGCCCCACGACTGCGCAGGTCCTCAACGACGAATTTGTTGTGCACCACTTCATGACGCACGTAGATCGGCGGCCCAAAGACTTCCAGGGCGCGGTTGACGATTTCGATCGCCCGGTCCACGCCGGCGCAGAAGCCACGGGGGTTGGCGAGTTTGATTTGCATGCTGTGCCTCGTGTCTTGCGCGCGAAAACAATGAATAACTACTGTGGGAGCGAGCTTGCTCGCGAAGGGGGCGTCACCTTCAACATCTCTGTTAGCTGACACACCGGTTTCGCGAGCAAGCTCGCTCCCACATTTGACCTTATACAGCCAGTTACAGCGCTTTGACGGAAATGATTTCCACGTCAAAGGTCAGCGTCTTGCCCGACAGAGGGTGGTTGAAGTCGATGGTCACTTGCGTGTCATCGAACTCTTTCACCACACCCGGCAGCTCAGTATTGGCCGCATCGTTGAAGATCACCAGCAAACCCGGCGACAGCTCCATATCGACGAACTGCGAACGTGGAATGATCTGCACGTTCTGCGGGTTCGGCTGGCCGAAAGCGTTTTCCGGCTCGACGGTCAGCGTGCGCTTGTCGCCGGCCTTGAAGCCGAACAGCGCCGCTTCGAAACCCGGCAGCAGGTTGCCGTCGCCGACCTTGAAGGTCGCCGGGGCTTTGTCGAACGTGCTGTCGACGGTGTCGCCGTTCTCCAGGCGCAATGCAAAGTGCAAAGTGACTTCCGTGTTCTGGCCGATGCGTTGCTCAGCCAATACCTGTTCAGTCATGAACGGCTTCTCCGGTCTTTTTACTTTTGAACATATCCAGTGCCAGCATCACCGCACCAACAGTGATGGCGCTGTCGGCAAAGTTGAACGCCGGGAAGTACCAGCGGTTCTGCCAGTGCACCAGAATGAAATCGATCACATGGCCCAAGGCAATGCGGTCATACAGATTGCCCAGTGCGCCGCCCAATACCAACGCCAGCGCGACGGCCAGCCAGGTTTCGTTGCGGCCCAGACGCTTGAGCCAGACCACCAGTACCGCACTGACCACAATCGCGATCAGGGCGAACAGCCAACGCTGCCAGCCTGAACTGTCAGCCAGGAAGCTGAAAGCAGCGCCGGTGTTGTAGGCCAGGGTCCAGCTGAAGTAATCGGGAATGATCACGATCTGCTGGAACATTTCGAGCTTGCCTTCAAAGTAGAACTTGCTGGCCTGGTCGATGACCAGAACCAGCAAACTCAACCACAGCCAGCTCAACCGTCCGAAACGGCCAACGGCATTAGGCATAGTGACGAACCTCGCCAGCGCCGCTGATGTTGTCGACGCAACGACCGCAGATTTCCGGATGCTCCGGGTTCACGCCAACGTCTTCACGGCAGTGCCAGCAACGGGCGCATTTCGGGAAGGCCGACTTGACGATCTTCAGCTTCAGGCCGCTGACTTCAGTCACTACCGCATCAGCCGGAGCCTGTACAAACGGCGCAACACTGGCGGTCGAGGTGATCAGGACAAAGCGCAGCTCGTTGCTCAGCTTGGCCAGATCGGCGCTCAGCGCGTCTTCGGCATACAGCGTCACTTCGGCTTGCAGGTTGCCACCGACAGCTTTCGCCGCGCGCTGGATTTCCATTTCTTTGTTGACCGCTACTTTGACCGCCATGACGCGTTCCCAGTAGTCGCGGCCCAGTTCAACGTCGGCCGGCAGTTCGGTCAGACCTTCGTACCAAGTGTTGAGCATCACCGATTCGTTACGCTCGCCCGGCAGGTATTCCCACAGTTCGTCGGCGGTGAAGGCGAGGATCGGCGCGATCCAGCGCACCAGCGCTTCGGAGATGTGGAACAGCGCGGTTTGCGCCGAACGGCGGGCCTTGCTGTTGGCGCCAGTGGTGTACTGACGGTCCTTGATGATGTCGAGGTAGAAACCACCCAGCTCCTGCACGCAGAAGTTGTGGATCTTCGAGTAGACGTTCCAGAAACGGTATTCGCCGTAGTGTTCTTGCAGCTCGCGTTGCAGCAGCAAGGTGCGGTCGACCGCCCAACGATCCAGCGCGAGCATTTCTTCAGCTGGCAGGATATCGGTAGCCGGGTTGAAACCGCTGAGGTTCGAGAGCAGGAAGCGCGCGGTGTTACGGATACGACGATAGGCGTCCGCACTGCGCGTCAGGATCTGATCCGATACAGCGATTTCGCCCGAGTAATCGGTCGAAGCGACCCACAGACGCATGATGTCGGCGCCCAGCGTGTCGTTGATCTTTTTCGGTTCGATCACGTTTTTCAGCGACTTGGACATCTTGCGACCTGACTCGTCGACGGTAAAACCGTGGGTCAGCAGTTCGCGGTACGGCGCGTGGTTGTCGATGGCGCAACCGGTCAGCAGCGACGAGTGGAACCAGCCACGGTGTTGGTCGGAGCCTTCCAGATAGAGGTCGGCACGCGGGCCACTCTCGTGACCCATCGGGTGCGAACCGCGCAGGACGTGCCAGTGCGTGGTGCCCGAGTCGAACCAGACGTCGAGGGTGTCGCTGATCTTGTCGTACAGCGGCGCTTCGTCGCCGAGCAGTTCGGCAGCGTCCATCTTGAACCAGGCTTCGATGCCTTCGACTTCAACGCGTTTGGCGACTTCCTCCATCAGCTCAACGGTGCGTGGGTGCAGCTCGCCGCTTTCCTTGTTCAGGAAAAACGGGATCGGCACGCCCCAGTTGCGCTGACGCGAGATGCACCAGTCCGGACGGTTGGCAATCATCGAATGCAGACGCGCCTGGCCCCAGGCCGGAACGAACTTGGTGTCTTCGATGGCTTTGAGCGAACGTACACGCAGGGTGTCGCCGCTGGTTGGCTCTTTGTCCATGCCGATAAACCACTGCGCGGTGGCGCGGTAGATCAGCGGGGTCTTGTGGCGCCAGCAGTGCATGTAGCTGTGTTCGATGACGGTGGTGTGCATCAGCGCACCGACTTCGGTCAGCTTGTCGACGATGGCCGGGTTGGCCTTCCAGATGAACTGGCCGCCGAAGAATTCCAGCGACGGCGCGTACACGCCGTTGCTCTGCACCGGGTTGAGGATGTCGTCGTTGACCATGCCGTATTTCTTGCAGGTCACGAAGTCGTCCACGCCGTAGGCCGGAGCGGAGTGAACCACGCCAGTGCCAGCGCCCAGTTCGACGTAGTCAGCCAGATACACCGGCGACAGACGGTCATAGAACGGGTGGCGGAAGTTGATCAGCTCGAGTTCTTTACCCGTGGTGGTCGCGATGACCGAACCTTCCAGGCTGTAGCGAGCCAGGCAGGCTTCGACCAGCTCTTCAGCCAGCACCAGCAGCTTGTCGCCGACATCCACCAGTGCGTAGTTGAATTCCGGGTGAACGTTCAGAGCCTGGTTGGCCGGGATGGTCCACGGGGTGGTGGTCCAGATCACGATCGACGCAGGCTTGCCCAGCGACGGCAGACCGAACGCGGCAGCCAGTTTGGCTTCGTCAGCGATCGGGAAGGCCACGTCGATGGTCGAGGACTTTTTGGTCTCATACTCGACTTCCGCTTCAGCCAGGGCCGAACCGCAGTCGAAGCACCAGTTCACAGGCTTGAGGCCCTTGAACACGAAACCGCCCTTGACGATTTCAGCCAAAGCACGGATTTCACCGGCCTCATTCTTGAAATCCATGGTCTTGTACGGGTTGGCCCAGTCGCCCAGCACGCCGAGACGGATGAATTCGGACTTCTGCCCTTCGATCTGCTCGGTGGCGTAGGCACGGCACAGTTCGCGGGTCTTGTCCGCGCCCAGGTTCTTGCCGTGGGTCACTTCAACCTTGTGCTCGATCGGCAGGCCGTGGCAGTCCCAACCCGGAACATAAGGCGCGTCGAAACCTGACAGGGTCTTCGAGCGGATGATCATGTCCTTGAGAATCTTGTTCAGTGCGTGACCGATGTGGATCGTGCCGTTGGCATACGGAGGACCGTCGTGCAGAACGAACTTCGGACGATCCTTGCCAATCTCGCGCAACTTTCCGTACAGGCCAATACTGTCCCAGCGCTGCAGAATCTGCGGTTCGCGCTGTGGCAGGCCGGCCTTCATTGGGAAGGCGGTGTCCGGAAGGTTAAGCGTGGCTTTATAGTCGGTCATTTAAGGCTCTTCATTAGCGATGGGCGCTAGGTGCGGCTAGTGCACGGGCGGTGGCGACATCCGCATTGATCGCCGTTTTCAATGCCTCCAGGGAGGCGAAGCGCTGCTCTTCACGCAGCTTTTGGTGGAAAACCACCGTCAAACGCCGGTCATACAGATCGCCGGCAAAATCTAAAAGATGCACTTCAAGGTGGGCCTTGCCATCACCTTGTACCGTGGGCCGCACGCCAATATTGGCGACGCCGGGCCAGGTCTTGCCGTCGATGTCGACATCCACCAGATACACCCCGGTGAACGGCACGCGACGACGCTTGAGTTGAATGTTGGCAGTGGGCGTACCCAGTTGCCGGGCCAGTTTCTGGCCATGCAGCACGCGACCGGCAATGCGGTACGGGCGACCGAGCAAACGTTCGGCCAAGGCAAAATCGGCGGCGGCCAACGCGTTGCGCACTTGCGTGCTGCTGACACGAATGCCGTCCAGCTCGACGGTCTGCGCTGCTTCAACGGAAAAACCGTGCATCTGCCCGGCCTGCAGCAGGAAGTCGAAATCGCCGAGGCGATCGCAACCGAAGCGGAAATCGTCACCGACCTCCAGGTGCTGCACACCGAGGCCATCAACCAGGATGGTATCGACGAATTCACTGGCGCTGAGTTTGCTCAAGCGCTGGTTGAATGCCAGGCACAACACCCGGTCAACGCCTTCAGCGGCCAGCAGTTGCAGCTTGTCGCGCAACCGCGCCAGACGCGCCGGCGCAGTCTCGGGGGCAAAGAATTCCCGTGGCTGCGGCTCGAAAATCACCACGCAGCTGGGTACGCCCAACTCGAGCGCACGCTCACGCAGTCGGGCCAGGATAGCCTGGTGACCACGGTGAACACCGTCAAAGTTGCCAATAGTGGCGACGCAGCCCCGATGCTGGGGGCGCAAGTTGTGGAGGCCTCGAACCAGCTGCATAACGCGCTTCTTGCTCATAAAGTGGTCGATTATAACCACACCCGACGGCCGACGACAGGCAACACCGTAACGCAAAGTGAACGAGCCGACAAAACTGCCGGCCCGCGCCTGTTTATAAAGGGTAAAACCTCAGCTCAAGGCCTTGCGATTGAAATCGCGCAGGCGGAAACCCAGCAGCAGCAACATGCCGAAATAGGACACCACGCCCGCCGCGACCAAGGCGCCCAGACGCAGGAAGCGCTCAAGCATGTGCCCCTGATCCCATGCGGGCATGAAATGCATGCCGAGCAGCAGCACTGCCGACATCACCGCCACCGCGATCACCAGTTTGAACCCGAACTTGGCCCAGCCCGGCTGCGGCTGATACATCTGCTGCTTACGCAACTGATAGAACAGTAAACCGGCATTGAGGCACGCGCCGGCACTGATCGCCAGCGCCAGCCCGGCGTGGGCCAACGGACCGATCAATACCAGGTTGAACAACTGAGTGCAGACCAGGGTGAAGATTGCGATCTTTACCGGCGTACGAATGTTCTGTTGCGCATAAAAGCCCGGTGCGAGCACTTTGATCACGATAATCCCGAGCAGACCGACAGAATAGGCAATCAGTGCGCGCTGGGTCATTTCGGCGTCGAAACCGCTGAACTGGCCGTACTGGAATAGCGAAACGGTTAGCGGCTCGGCGAGAATCCCCAGCGCCAGCGCACAGGGCAGCACCAGCACAAAGCACAGACGCAGGCCCCAATCGAGAATCCGCGAGTATTCGTGGCGATCCTTGCTTGCATAGGTTTTCGCCAATGTCGGCAGCAAAATCGTGCCCAGCGCCACGCCGAGCACACCGGATGGCAACTCCATCAAACGGTCGGCGTAGTACATCCACGACACCGAACCCGCGACCAGAAACGAGGCGAAGATGGTGTTGATGATCAGCGAAATCTGGCTGACCGAGACGCCGAGAATCGCCGGCAGCATCTGCTTCATCACGCGCCAGACGCCGGTATCGCGCAGGTTGAGGCGCGGCAGCACCAGCATGCCTATCTTTTTCAGGTGCGGCAGTTGATAGAGCAACTGCGCCAGGCCGCCGACCAGTACCGCCCAGCCGAGGGCCATGACCGGTGGATCGAAGTACGGCGTGAGGAAAAGTGAAAACACGATCATGCTGACGTTAAGCAGGGTCGGCACAAAGGCCGGCACCGAGAAGCGGTTCCAGGTATTGAGGATTGCCCCGGCCAGCGATGACAGGGAGATCAGCAATATATAGGGGAACGTCACCCGCAGCAGATCGGAGGTAAGCTGGAATTTTTCCGGCGTATCGGTAAAACCCGGGGCCGTGGCCCAGATCACCCAGGGGGCGGCGATCATGCCCAGCGCAGTGACAACCGCCAGCACCAACGTCAGCAAGCCCGATACGTAGGCAATGAACGTGCGCGTCGCCTCTTCGCCCTGCTGGCTTTTGTATTCGGCCAGAATCGGCACGAATGCCTGCGAGAAAGCGCCCTCGGCGAAGATCCGCCGCAGCAGATTGGGCAGTTTGAAGGCAATAAAGAAGGCGTCCGTCGCCATCCCGGCGCCGAATGTGCGAGCAATCAGTGTGTCACGGACAAACCCCAAAATCCGGGAAAGCATCGTGATAGAGCTGACGGCGGCCAACGATTTGAGCAGATTCATTGAGGGAATTTGTGCCTGTCGATAAACAGCAGGCGAATTAAGCGCCTACTTATGCGATACTCCGCGCCGCAGCAGCACAGAGCCAAAGCTCGCGAGTTTACAGGTCAAGCGCCGGAAATAAATATCCCGCCTCTTTATACCTACCACTTAGCGGAACGTTTCAAGTGCCCTTGACAAGACTTCTCTTCATCGGCATGATTCGCGGCCTATTTTGTTTGCTATTTCCTAAAAAGTCTTTCGAGGAGCTCGACGGTGGCCAACTCACCTTCCGCCAAAAAACGTGCAAAACAGGCTGAGAAGCGTCGCAGCCACAACGCCAGCCTGCGTTCCATGGTTCGCACCTACATCAAGAATGTAGTTAAAGCCATCGACGCAAAAGACGCTGAAAAAGCTCAAGCTGCATACGTTCTGGCTGTGCCAGTTATCGACCGTATGGCCGATAAAGGCATCATCCACAAGAACAAGGCTGCTCGTCATAAGAGCCGTCTGAATGGCCACGTCAAAGCGCTGAAAGAAGCTGCTTAATCGACGTAGTCATTAAAAAACCGACCTCAGGGTCGGTTTTTTATTGCCTGTGATTTGGTAAATCCAGCGCAAAAAAAATGTGGGAGTGAGCCTGCTCGCGAATGCGATCTGCCAGTTGATAGCTCTATCGACTGACACGACCTCTTCGCGAGCAGGCTCGCTCCCACATTTGTATCTGCGGTGTTATTGCTGGACGGGCACCCACGGCAGGATCGGGATCGCGGTCACCGCATTCTGCGGACTGCCTTCGATCAAGCGATCGCTGTAGACCAGATACACCAGCGTATTGCGCTTCTTGTCGAGGAAACGCACCACCTGCATGGTTTTGAATACCAGCGAAGTGCGCTCCTTGAAGACCTCATCGCCATCCTTCAGATCACCCTTGAACTTGATCGGGCCGACCTGACGGCAGGCGATCGATGCTTCTGCGCGATCTTCAGCCAGACCCAAACCACCCTTCACACCGCCAGTCTTGGCGCGCGACAGGTAGCAGGTAACCCCTTCGACTTTGGGATCATCGAAAGCCTCGACCACAATGCGGTCGTTCGGGCCGACGAATTTGAACACTGTCGACACCTGGCCGATTTCCTCGGCCGAGGCCAGCAATGGCATCGCCATCAGCAAGCCCAACAATCCTTTCGCTAAACGCATCGAATTTTCCTTAAACCAGAATCAGGTTGTCACGGTGAACCAGCTCAGGCTCAGCCATGTAACCGAGCAAACCGACAATCGCATCCGACGACTGACCGATGATTTTTTGCGCTTCCAGCGCACTGTAGTTGGCCAGGCCTCGGGCGATCTCACGACCGTCCGGCGCCACGCAGACCACCATTTCGCCGCGACGGAAACTGCCCTGCACCAATTTGACACCGACCGGCAGCAGACTTTTGTTGCCCTTTGACAGCGCCGACACCGCACCATCATCCAGCACCAGCGTACCGCGAGTTTGCAGATGCCCAGCCAGCCACTGCTTGCGCGCCGCGAGCATGCCGCGCTCAGGCGACAGCAACGTGCCGATGCGCTCGCCCGCCTTCAGACGATCGAGCACGCGCTCAAGACGCCCACCGACAATAATGGTGTGCGCACCGGAACGCGCCGCCAAACGCGCCGCTCGCAATTTGGTTTGCATACCGCCACGACCCAGCGCACCGCCCGTGCCGCCAGCTACCGCATCAAGACTCGGATCATCGGCACGCGCTTCGTAAATCATCTGCGCATCGGGGTTATTACGCGGATCGGCATCGAACATGCCGTCGCGATCAGTGAGAATCACCAACAGATCAGCTTCGACCAGGTTGGCCACCAGCGCCGCGAGCGTGTCGTTGTCGCCGAAACGGATTTCGTCGGTGACCACGGTGTCGTTTTCGTTGATCACCGGAATGACTTTCAGCTCGACCAGTGCGCGCAGGGTGCTGCGGGCATTGAGGTAGCGCTTGCGATCGGACAGGTCGTCGTGAGTCAGGAGAATCTGTGCAGTGTGCCGGCCATGCTCGGCGAAGCTCGATTCCCACGCCTGCACCAGACCCATTTGGCCAATCGCTGCCGCCGCCTGGAGCTCATGCATCGCACTGGGTCGTGCGGTCCAGCCCAAACGACTCATGCCGGCCGCCACCGCCCCGGAGGACACCAGCACCAACTCGACGCCAGCCTCATGCAAGGCCACCATCTGCTCGACCCAGACACTCATTGCCGCGCGATCCAGCCCTTTGCCATCAGCTGTCAGCAAAGCGCTGCCGATCTTCACGACCCAACGCTGCGCACCTGTCACCTTGCTCCGCATCATCTTCAACCTTAGCTTGAGGGCAGCGCGACCCAGCGCCGCCCATGACGTTATTTGTGACTTGCGATTTCCAGATACTAAAACGCCGCTCGATTGAGCGGCGCTTAAGTTTACTGCAACGAATCAGTCACGCACGTAAATGATTTCCGGACCGTCTTCGTCATCCACATCTTCTTCGTCCCAATCATCGTCGCCGATGTCATGAACCGACTTCACGCCGCTGCGACGCAGGGCACGCTTGTCATCCAGCGCCTGCAGTTGCGCACGGGCTTCGTCTTCGATGCGCTGATCGAGATCGGCCAGCTCTTCCTTGTAAGCCGGATCGGCAGCAAGGCGATCAGCACGATCTTCCATGTAACGCATGATGTCGTGGCACAGACGCTCGGTACCAATCTTGGCGATGGCCGAGATCACGTAGACCGGACCGGTCCACTCGAGACGATCAACGATTTCCTTGACGCGCTCTTCGTGATCCTCTTCGAGGATCTGATCGCACTTGTTCAGTACCAGCCAGCGATCACGCTCCGCCAGGGACGGGCTGAACTTGATCAGCTCGTTAACGATCACTTCAGCGGCATCCGGTGCGCTGGAATCATCCAGCGGCGCCATGTCGACGAGGTGCAGCAGCAGACGCGTACGCGCCAAGTGCTTGAGGAAGCGAATGCCCAGACCAGCACCGTCGGAAGCACCTTCGATCAGACCCGGGATATCCGCAACGACGAAGCTCTTCCAGCGGTCAACGCTGACCACGCCGAGGTTCGGCACCAGCGTGGTGAACGGGTAGTCAGCAACTTTCGGCTTGGCGGCCGACACCGAACGGATAAAGGTACTTTTACCGGCGTTCGGCAAGCCCAGCAGACCGACGTCAGCCAGTACTTTCATTTCCAGTTTCAGGTCGCGCTGCTCGCCCGGCTTGCCCGGAGTGGTCTGGCGCGGCGCACGGTTGGTACTGGATTTGAAACGGGTGTTGCCCAGACCGTGCCAGCCGCCCTGCACTACCATCAGTTTCTGGCCAGCCTTGGTCAGGTCGCCAATCACTTCCTGGGTAGCAGAGTCGATCACCGTGGTGCCGACCGGCACGCGCAGGATCAGGTCTTCACCTTTTTTACCGGTGCAATCGGTGCTGCCACCATTGGAGCCACGCTCGGCATCGAAGTGCCGGGTGTAACGGTAGTCGACCAAGGTGTTGAGGTTTTCGTCAGCCATCATGTAGATGGAACCGCCGTCACCGCCATCACCGCCGTTCGGGCCACCGTTTTCGATGAATTTTTCCCGACGGAAACTCATGGCGCCATTGCCGCCGTCACCAGCCTTTACGCGAATCGATACTTCATCAACAAACTTCATAACCAACGCCTCTCGCCATACGGACGAGCCGAAAAACAATCAAGACATAAGACTCTTGCAAAAATGAGCGCAGCGACCCCAAAACACGACCTGCATCGCACGCCGACAGCCCATACAAACAGTTTTGCAAGAGACTCACCCCACAAACGAAAAAGCCCCGTCGCAAGACAGGGCTCTTCCAGCGATCGCGCAATTAAGCGGCGACAACGCTCACGTAACGGCGGTTGAACGCGCCTTTTACTTCAAACTTGATCACGCCTTCGATTTTCGCGAAGAGGGTGTGATCCTTACCCATGCCAACGCCGTAGCCAGCGTGGAATTGGGTGCCGCGCTGACGCACGATGATGTTGCCCGGAATGATTTTCTGGCCGCCATACATCTTAACGCCAAGGCGTTTGGCTTCTGAGTCGCGACCGTTACGGGTACTACCACCAGCTTTTTTGTGTGCCATGAGTCAATTCTCCTAGTGAGGAATTAGGCTGAAATTAAGCCTGAATACCGGTGATTTTGATCTCGGTGTACCACTGGCGGTGGCCCATACGCTTCATGTGGTGCTTACGGCGACGGAACTTGATGATGCGGACTTTATCGTGACGACCTTGGGAGATCACTTCAGCCACAACGGTAGCGCCAGCAACAACTGGAGCGCCGATATTCACGTCGTCGCCATTGGCAACCAACAGAACGCGATCAAAGGTAACGGATTCGCCGGTAGCGATTTCCAGTTTTTCGATCTTCAGGTATTCACCTGGGGCGACTTTGTACTGCTTGCCGCCAGTAACGATTACTGCATAAGACATGGTATTTCTCCGATAATCCTGCTCACCCAGCTCTTTATAAGAAGAGGTATTGGCTGGCATGGCTGCATTAGGCTGGAAGGCCCGTTGCAATTGCGTAAGGCAGGTGCTGCCCAGGAAGTTCAGGGTGCGCGATTGTACGCAAGGCGCGGCAGGCTTGCAAGTAGCCGTCCATCGCGCCTTGACAGGTCTGGACGGGGGTCCTAGCATGCCGCGCAACCCTTCTGGAGCGACTCTCGCTGATGCAACCCCAAGCTTTCTACCGCGCGGTGGCGGACGATTTTAGCGCCGTCGACGGCATCATCAAGAAGCAGCTGACTTCCCGAGTACCGCTGGTATCGAAAATCGGCGATTACATTACCTCGGCCGGCGGCAAACGTCTGCGTCCTTTATTAGTGTTGCTGTGTGGCAAGGCCCTGGGTCGCGAAGGCGACGACATGCGCCTGTTGGCCGCCACCATCGAATTCCTGCACACCGCCACTCTGCTGCATGACGACGTGGTCGACATGTCCGGCATGCGCCGTGGCCGCTCGACCGCCAACGCCATGTGGGGCAACGCCCCAAGCGTGCTGGTCGGCGACTTCCTGTATTCGCGCTCGTTCGAAATGATGGTCGAACTGGGCTCGATGCCGGTAATGAAGATTCTGTCCCAGGCGACGCGCATCATCGCCGAAGGCGAAGTGCTGCAGTTGTCCAAAGTGCGCGACGCCAGCACCACTGAAGAAACCTACATGGAAGTCATCCGCGGCAAGACCGCGATGCTCTTTGAAGCCTCGACCCACAGTGCCGCCGCACTGGCCGGTGCTACCGCCGAACAGAGCGAAGCCCTGCGTACCTTCGGTGATCACCTGGGTGTAGCGTTCCAGTTGGTCGACGACCTGCTCGACTACAAGGGCGACGCTGAGACTCTGGGCAAGAACGTCGGTGACGATCTGGCTGAAGGCAAGCCGACCCTGCCGCTGATCTACACCATGCGCGAAGGCACGCCGGAACAGGCCGCACTGGTGCGTCAGGCGATTCAGAAAGGCGGGATCGAAGACCTGGAAAGCATCCGCATTGCTGTGGAAGCGTCCGGCTCGCTGGAGTACACCGCGCAATTGGCCCGTGATTACGTGGCCCGTGCGATCAAGTGCCTTGAGGCGCTGCCAGCCAGCGAATACCGCGATGCGCTGGTTGAACTGAGTGAGTTTGCGGTCGCGCGCACGCACTGATATCGCTGTAGCAAGATCAAAAGATCGCAGCCTTCGGCAGCTCCTACAGGGGTTGTCGGGGCTGCGATTTTTGCTTTTGACTGCCTGAATAGCTAAAACCCTATACAATGTGCGACTTTTAGCGATCCACACCCCAAGGAGCCTTAGTGAGCACGTTGCCACCCTGCCCGAAATGCAATTCCGAATACACCTACGAAGACGGCACCCAACTGGTGTGCCCGGAGTGCGCCCACGAGTGGTCCGCCAGCGGCGAAGCCGAAGTGGCGTCCGATGATACCGTGAAGAAAGATTCGGTCGGCAACGTCCTGCAGGACGGCGACACCATCACCGTGATCAAGGACCTCAAGGTCAAGGGCACCTCGCTGGTGGTCAAGGTCGGCACCAAGGTCAAGAACATCCGCCTGTGCGATGGCGACCACGACATCGACTGCAAGATCGACGGCATCGGCCCGATGAAGCTCAAATCCGAGTTCGTCAGAAAGGTCTGATTCCGCTGTCATCCATCCCGCGCCTGCCGTGGGATGGAGCTTCGCCCTCCCTGCTCCGATCCAGCAAAACCGCGCAATAGCCAAACGCCAGCCGTTTTGACCTTACGCAATCTTTACCCGGGAAAATTCAGAATCCGCCAATAGACGCTTGCTATTTGACGAATAAGAATTATTCTCATTGAAACCTTTTCAAGGAGATGAGAACCATGACTTATCTGATCGACGCCTGGCTGGACCGCCCACACCCTTACCTCAGAATCCTCCATCGGGAAACCGGCGAAGTCTGTGCGGTGCTTGAAGAAGAAGCCCTGCATGAGCTGCAAGACCAAGGGGATCTGGACGTCAGCAGCCTCAATTCCAGCGAGCCGCTGGTGCTCAAGGAACTGGTGCGCAATCTGTTCCTGTTCTGCTATGCCCGGGCATTGCGCCCGACCCAAGACCTGCATCACAAGATCGAACTATGAGCAGCAATACAAAACCTGTGGGAGCGAGCCTGCTCGCGAAGGCTTCAACTCGAATCTCAGTTAGATTCAGTCGCCTGCATTCGCGAGCAAGCTCGCTCCCACAAAGGTCTTACAGAACGTCCAGCAGCTCGACGTCGAATACCAGAACGCTGTGCGGTGGGATGCTACCAACGCCTTGAGCGCCGTAAGCCAGTTCGCTCGGCACGTACAGGCGCCATTTGCTACCGGCATTCATCAGTTGCAGGGCTTCGGTCCAACCAGCGATCACGCCGCCAACCGGGAATTCTGCAGGCTGGCCGCGCTCGTAGGAGCTGTCGAACACAGTGCCGTCGATCAGGGTGCCGTGGTAGTGAGTACGCACCTGGTCTTCACGGGTCGGCTTGGCGCCTTCGCCCTGAGTCAGCACTTCGAATTGCAGGCCGGAAGCCAGAGTGGTGATGCCGTCACGCTTGGCGTTTTCAGCCAGGAAGGCCAGGCCTTCGCCAGCAGCAGCTTCAGCTTTGGCAGCCGCTTCGGCTTGCATGATCTCGCGGATAACCTTGAAGCTGGCGGACATTTCTTCCTGGCCAACACGGCTTTCCTTACCGGCGAACGCGTCGGTCAGACCAGCCAGGATCGCGTCCAGGCTAACGCCCGGTGGCGGGTTGTCGCGCAGCTGGTCACCCAGCTGACGGCCGATGCCGTAGCTGACGCGGGTTTCGTCGGTGGACAGATTTACTTCGGACATGACACTGCTCCGCTGTGCGGACGGCCACAAGACTCGCCGTGCGTGCACAGCGCGTCCCGGCGCGCCCGGAACCAAAAGGGCGAGCAGACTAGCACAGATGTTCCGGCGATGGGACGCAGCGCCTACAGGGCTGAACGCCAGGCAAGCGGCACCTTCAGGCTTTCCTCGCCGCTGGGGCCCAGGCCACACATTTCATCGTGTACCGAGGTGTGTACGAGGTTAAAGGGCAGCACCGGAAAGGCATGCAGCAAATCCCGCGCATGCTCCACTGAACGCAGCGTCAGCATGTTGCCTTTGAGATCACTCAAGGGATACGCCGCGCCATGCATGCGTGCTTCGAGCAGGTAAATCCCGCCTTCCATTGAGATCAGATTCAACTCATCGACCTTCCTGGCGATGGCAAACGCATTCAGCTCTTGCAGGTTCATGAACGCACCTCACGCAGTGGCGAATCAGGACCTCTACAGGGATATGCCCGCGCGCACCAAAGCACAAGCCACAAACGACACCGCCCGTCTGTTTCGCAACAGACGGGCGGTGTTTTGCATTGATCAAAGTTGATCAGTGTTTGGTGACCTTATCCAGGTAACCCATGGCGAACGCCGAGACCACGAAGGTCATATGGATGATCACGTACCACATCAAGTGCTCGGGATCGACGTTCTTGGCGTCCATGAAGATGCGCAGCAAGTGGATCGAGGAGATCGCCACGATCGAAGCCGCCACTTTCATCTTCAGCGACGAAGAGTCCATGGTGCCGAGCCAGCTGAGTTTTTCCTTGCCTTCATCGATGTTCAGTTCAGAGACGAAGTTCTCGTAACCGGAAATCATCACCATCACTAGCAGGCCTCCGACCAGCGCCATGTCGATCAGCGACAGCAGCACCAGAATCAGTTCCGACTCGGCCATCGAGAACACATTGGGCAGGATGTGGAAAACCTCCTGGAAAAATTTCAGTGCCAGCGCCAGCAGCCCGAGGGACAGCCCGATATAGATCGGCGCCAGCAGCCAGCGCGAGGCGTACATTGCATTTTCGATAAAGCGTTCCATTGAATCTCACACATGGGGGGCTGGAAATGGCGGCGAGTATAACAGCCCGCTATGACAGCCAGAAACCGCCGGAAAATCCGCCACCTGCGTGTGTGAGTGATTTTTTTTCTGCTAGTGTCCAAACCATTGACAGCCCAGTGACTGTAGACAGGACGCGTGGAAATGGATGTGCGATTACCAATAACGACTGCCGGAATATGCCTTGCCGTGTTGCTCAGCGGCTGCTCGCCCGGCGACGAGAAGCACGCCGCCAGCCTTGAAGAAAAGACCGCAAAGTTCGAACAGTCGCTGGACGCCATCACCGATTCGAAACTCAAGGACGCCATCACCGAACTCGGCGGCTCACTGCTGCTGCTCGAACGGGCGCAGCTCAAACTCGCCGACAATCCTCCGCACACCGAATACAGCGAAGACGCCCTCGCTGCGCTCAAGCACTACCCTGCCCCACAGACGCTGGTCGACACCTTCATCAACGGCCTGTTCGTACTGCACAAGGACGCCAGCTCCGATTACCTCACCGATCTGCAACCGGTGTTCCCCTTCAACCTGAACACTCCCGGCGGTTTCCTGTTTCCCCATGGCGTGGAATGGCAGTCGGTGACGTTGAGCAACAAACGCGTGATCGCTTATCAGCCGGAATGGTCGGAAACCGATCCGGGCATTCAGCTCAGTCCGTCCAGCTCCAATGTCACCAATCCCGATGACCTGACCGTGACCTACCCGTTCATTGACGGACTGGACGTGGACAAGAAGTCCCTGCCGCAACCGGTCAGCCTGCAAGGCCAGATCGAAGTCATCGCGCCGCGCCGTTTGTACAGCTTCGACCTGACGCAAAAAGACGTCAGCCAGACCCGCAGTAATGACAATCTCAGCGTCAAATTGCTGAAGCTTGAACAGAACTACGCCGAAGTCGAGTTCAGCAACAACCTGCCGCTGGCGGCGGAAGTCGCAGAGGCCCAGCTCAACCCGCTGATCGTCCAGGCTCGCGATAAAACCGGGCAGTATCTGGTACGCGCCGGTTCGATCAACGAGAGTCCGGAGCAAGTGTCCTTCTACGAGAAACAACTGGCGTACCTGCAAAAGCAGAAAGGCTGGAGCGATACGCTGGAAAAACAGCTCACCCAGGAACAGCAGGATTTCGAGCAGAAACACCCGCGTCGCTACAACAAAGTCTATTTCAATGGCCCGATCGAAACCCTGGAAATCAGTGTGCTCGACTTCTCCTCGGCGACCGTGACCCGCAAACCGCTGGACCTGCCGATTCGCACGTTCAATCAGCACACCACGGAGAAAACCATCCAGCCACTGGATCCGTCGGTGACGGTTTACGACGATCTGGCAGTCAACTGGCTCAAGGGTGCGAGCCTCACCGAAGAACAATTGAAGGCTGGCATCCGCATTCATCAATCCGTAGAGGAGCCAAGCGCGGCCCGCATCGAGTTTTCCCATCGTCGTACGTTCAATGACGAATTGCTGGGCGATGACTTCAATCCGGGCGTCAGTCCTGTGACGTTCTTCACCGAGAAGCGCGGTGGCAAGCTCGATGAACCGATCGAACTGCCGCCCGAGGCCTATCAAGTCGATCCGCTGCGCGCGACGATCACCTACGACCTGAACCTGTTCCCGGAAACTCCGGCGATTGCTGTCGGCTCAATGCCGCTGTTTCTCGCCACGGTGGCCAAACAGGCATACGACGCCAAATCGTTACCCAAAGGCCTGGAGATCAAGAACAACCAATTGGTGGTGGATCTGAAACTGTTCCCGCCCAGCGAGTGGCGTTTCTTCGTCAAAGACGACAGTGGCAACTACCTCAAGCAGATTCTCTCGGTCAGCCACGATGCGAGCGCAGAAGGCCCGGCGCTGTTTGGCGTGCATTACTTCTATGGCCGTCCGACCCACGTGGAAGCCTATCAGCGCACCGACCTCGCCACTGTGCAATACGGCTTTGAGGTCAAGCTTGATAAGGCGCAAGTGCCTGATGCGGCGCCCTAACTGTTAAGACTGCGGCCACGTCCACCGTTGATCTGCCGCAGCTGGGCTTGCAGGTGAAGGCTCCAGATCTGCGGATCGTCGGCCAGTTCGTAGCCATGCAGGGTCAGACTTTCGACGATGGTGTCGAGTATCGATTCGGCGGCGACCGGCCCATGAAACGGGCCCTGGGCTTTGATGGCGGAAGGTTGTTCGCCGGCCATGCCGGCGGCGAAGAGCAGCGTCCACATGCCGTTATCGCCGGCCAACGGCTTGATGGCGCATTCGATACGGGTCACAAGACCCAGGCATTGACGGGTGAGGCAGAGGTTGCGCGACATGGCGGCGACCCTCGGTGAAGCCGGTATTCAGCCCTCACGGGAGGACTGGCTCGATCCAGTGATACTGTCGATATCCTTGAGCTGAGAATAGAAGAAAAGTCTGCCGCGCAAGCCGAATGGAACCAGAAGGCGCCGAATGGTCATTGTGTGAATATTGACGCCAGAGTTGCGGCGAATTTCCGGAAGATCAGTGCAAAAACCAATATGCAAAAACAACTGTGGGAGCGAGCTTGCTCGCGAATGCGGAGTGTCAGGCAACTGATTCGTCGACTGATACACCGCTTTCGCGAGCAAGCTCGCTCCCACAGGGTTTATTGCAAGCCTGTTAAGCCGGTTTGGCTTCGGCCAAAGCTTCCTGGGCCAACTCTTTCTCGGCTTCCTTGAGGTCTTCTTCGCTGATCATCTCGGCGATGTCGCGCAAGCGCTCCACCACCCGCGCATTGATGCTGCCTTCCGGGAATTCGCCATCGGCATTCGGCTCACCGGCAGGCTCACCAACCAGCAAGCTCAACGCCTCGTCGGCCTGACGCACCGCGTAAACGTGGAACTGCCCGGCACGCACCGCCGCCAGCACTTTCTCATCGAGCATCAGCGTGGCGACGTTGGCCTGCGGAATGATCGCGCCCTGCTCGCCCGTCAGCCCGCGTGCTTCGCAGAGACGGAAGAAGCCTTCGATCTTCTCGTTGACCCCGCCGACCGCTTGCACTTCGCCGAACTGGTTGATCGAGCCGGTGATCGCAAAGCACTGCTTGAGCGGCGTCTTCGACAGCGCCGAAATCAGCGTGCACGCCTCGCCCAGCGACGCACTGTCGCCATCGACGTAACCGTAGGATTGCTCCAGTGCGATGCTCGCGGAAATCGCCAGCGGGAATTCCTGGGCGTAACGGCTGCCCAGATACCCGGTGAGGATCATCACGCCTTTGGAGTGGATCGGCTGACCAAGATTGACCTCACGCTCGATGTCGACGATGCCGCTGCCACCCGGATAGACCGTGGCGGAAATCCGCGCCGGCACACCGAACGCCGAGTCGCCGACTTCGAGCACGGTCAGCCCGTTGCACTTGCCGACTGCTGCGCCATCGGTGTCGATGAGGATGATCCCGGCGAGCATGTCGTCGAGAATCCGCGCCGACACGCGACCAGTACGCGTGGCTTTGGCTTTCAGAGCGCGTTCGATATGCCCGGCATCGGTCATCTCATCGCCGGCCAGGTGACGGATGAAATCCGCTTCGCTGACCAGTTGAAACAGATCACCGATACGCGCCGACAATCGCCCCTGATGCTCGGCCAGCCGCGCGCTGTAAGTCGCCAGACGCGCCACCGCATCGGCGGTCAGCGGCGCCATGCCTTCTTCCGATGTGCGGGTTTTCAGCAACTGGGCGAACTGCTCCAGGCTCTCGTCGACCATCGGGATGTCTTCATCGAAGTCGACCAGAACGCGGAACATCTCCTGGAAGTCCGGATCGAGGTCTTGCAGCGTGTAATAGAGCGACCGCGCACCGATGATGATGACTTTGACCTGCAACGGAATGTGCTGCGGGTTGAGCGTCACCGTGGCGAAACGACCCATCTCGCCCAGCGGCGATTCCATTTTCAGTTTGCGCGATTGCAGGGCGCGTTTCAGCGCATCCCACACAAACGGCTCGCTGAGCATTTTTTCCGCTTCAAGAATCAGGAAACCGCCGTTGGCGCGGTGCAAGGCACCCGGACGCAACTGGCGATAAGTGGTGTAAAGCGCGCCCTGATCGGTGGTGTATTCGATACGACCGAACAGGTTTTCGTAAGTCGGGTGCGGCTCGAACACCACCGGTGCACCGCCGCTCAGCGGATGGCCGACCACCAGACTCGGAGCGTATTGCTCTTCCAGCAGCTTGCGCGCAACGGCGTCCGTCTTGCTGTCGTCGACCAGTTGCTCGACCACGGTTTTCAGCAAGTAGACCTGCATGGCTTGCAGATAACCGCAGACCGCTGCGTTCTCCGCGTACTTCTCGGACAGCGGCGAGAGCAGCGGCTGCAAGGCCAGGGTAATGGTTTCTTCGTTGAGCGAGCGCAGTTGATTGTTCGACTCACGCTTCCACTGCGGAAGGCTGGCAAGTTCTTCGTTCAGGCGCTCTTCGAGGCCGGAAATGTCATCGTGAAAACGCTCACGATCAACCTCTGGCAACTGGGCGAATTCGGCTTCGTCCAGTGCTTTGCCGTCGAGCATCGGCGTGAAGGCGATGTTGCTGCTGTCGCGGTACAGGGCGACGTCTTTTTCCAGGGCCAGGCGCTCGATGATGTCGAGGGCCTTGTCGTAGCGCTGGTTGAAGGCGCGGTCGATGGCGCTTTTCTTTTGCTGGTAGGACGGGTGCTCGAACACCGCCGGAAACGTCGCCAGCAGGTTGTCGATCAAGCCGTTGATGTCGCCGATAAACGCGCCGGCAGTGCCCGAAGGCAATTCCAGAGCACGCGGCTCGCGCGGTTCATCGAAATTGTTGACGTAGACCCAGTCCGCCGGGGTCTGCAGGCGTTTGCCTTCGGCCTTCAGGTAGCGTTTGACGAACGAGAAACGGCCGGTGCCGGGCTCGCCCATGACGAATACGTTGTAACCGGGGCGTGGCATGGCCACACCGAACTGCAAGGCTTCGACCGCGCGTTCCTGGCCGAGCACACCGCGAAAGGGCTCCAGATCATTGGTGGTAGTGAAGCTGAACTGTTCAGCGGAAAACGGACGGGTCAGCGCTTCGGGCGCGAGACGCAAGCTGGCAGCAACAGGATCAGGCATCGGGCTTCCTTAACAATCAGGCGGGGCAGATAGCGGCATTCTGGCGCTGCCCGTGCCCCACTGGCAAGGCGCGCCACATGACAAAGCATAGACAACCGGCCGCCCCTGCCCCAGCACCCGTGAAATCGGGGTTATCGCCAAATCTTTTGTAAAAACTCACGGAACCCCGGGAACGTGCCTAAACTCCAAACTGCGCGGCTGGAACTAATACTGGCCCACTGGCACCGTCAGGTGTCAGAACCCTGTCCATTGGTATGCACACAAAGAGAAAAAAGCTATGAAACGGATTCTTCTCGGTACTCTCTTCACCGCTGTATCCATCAACGCAATGGCGCAAGCTCCAGGCGGCCCGGATTGCGGTTGGGGCAACATGCTGTTCGAAGGTCAGCGTGGCACCCCTGCTCACTTCCTCGCTTCCACCACCAACGGCACTTCCGGTAACGCCACATTTGGTATGACTTCCGGCACCAACGGTTGCTCGACCAACGCGTCGCTGACCTACGGCGGCAAATCCTGGTTTGCCATGAATGGCATGATGAACGAGCTGTCCGAAGACATGGCCAAAGGCAACGGCGAAGCGCTGACGACTTATGCCGTGGTACTGGGCGTGGCGCCGGAAGACCGTGCGCACTTCGCTGCTGTGACTCACGAGCACTTCCAGCAGATCTTCAGCAAGGCTGACGTGACCGCTGAAGACGTGCATACCAACACCCTGGCCGTACTGAAATCGGATCCTCGTCTGGCCAAGTACGCAACTCAGGCTTAAGCTCGACCCCACCCGCTTCCTTCGGGAAGCGGGTTTTGTTTTTTCGGCCCGCCCTCCTTGGGTCTTTATTTCTTTCCTGTTCAAGTTGCCGACTATGCTCAAACGCCTTGCCTGGCTGGCGCTCTGTGTCTGCGCCCCGCTGTCCGCCGCGCCCCACATCGACCCTCAACGTTTGCAGCAACTGGCCAACGACCGCTTCTGGATTTCCCTCGGTCATTACGAAACCGCCAAGCTCGGCGGCTGGCGCAGCTATGTCAGCGACAAGAAATTCTTTCTCGCGCCTGATGGCAACGAACATCCCGATCACGAACTGGCGGCGACCGTGCAAGCGCTGTACGCCCCGGCCAGTCTCGGCGAGCAACATGCGCAATGCGTTTACCCGGCGCGTACTCGCTGGCTGAAGGCGCAACTGAACCTGACCGACCTACCGACGCCCGAGTGCGCCGAGTACAAGAAGTGGTTCAAGGATGTCTCGCCGCACAGCGCAGTGATGATCTTCCCGGCGGCGTATTTGAACAGTCCGTCATCAATGTTCGGCCACACTCTGCTGCGCATCGATCAGGCCGATGTGCAGGCCGACAAGACCTCGCTGCTCAGTTACGCGATCAACTTCGGCGCCTACATCGAAGGCTCGGACAACAGCATTCTTTACGCCTGGAAAGGCTTGATGGGCGGCTATCCGGGGCTGTTCGCACTGGTGCCGTATCAGGAAAAACTCTCGGAATACCGCAGCCTGGAAAACCGCGACCTGTGGGAATACCGACTCAATCTGAGCCAGGAAGAAACCGCGCGCATGGTCGAACATGTGTGGGAGTTGAAGCAGATTCAGTTCGACTATTTCTTCTTCGATGAAAACTGCTCGTATCGTTTACTGGAACTGCTGCAAGTCGCACGCCCGAGCCTGCGTCTGACCGAACAATTCCCGCTGACCGCGATTCCTACGGACACCGTCAAAGCGGTGAAAGAAGCCGGGCTGGTGGAAAGCATTGAATACCGCCCTTCCCGTGAACGTGAATTGCTCAGCCGTGCCGAGCCTTTGACCAGTGATGAACAGGATTGGGTGCTGAAGGTCAGCGCCGATCAACAGGTGTTGCAAGAGCCGACCTTCAAAGCCCTGCCCCGTGACCGTCAGGCGCTAATCATTGATGCGGCGTATCGTCTGGAGCGCTACCGCGCCAACGGTCAGGAGCGGGATCCGCAACGAGCGCAGCGCAGTTTCGAACTGCTGCGGGCGATCAACAAGAACCCCGCGCCCGAACTGGACATTCCGCAACCGGGACTGCCTGAAGACGGCCACGAATCGCGCACCTGGCAGGCCGGTCTCGGCACGCGCGGTGATCGTGCGTTCGGTGAGTACGGTTTGCGCATGGCCTATCACGACCTCAACGACAACACCGAAAGCTTCCCGCTTGGCGCGCAGATCGAGATTCTGCAGATGAAGTTGCGCCAGTACGAAGGCAATCACTGGCAGTTCCAGCAACTGGATCTGGCGACGATTCGCTCGCTGACGCCGCGCAATGAGTTATTGCAACCGCTGTCGTGGCAAGTTACCGGTGGCCTTGAACGTGTACCGGGCAAGCATGATGACGAAACGCTGGTCAGCCACGTCAACGGTGGCGGTGGCGGCACGTGGGCGCTGGGCGACGATGTGCTGGGTTTTGCCCTCGGCACCGTGCGCGTTGAACACAACAATGATTTCGCCGAGTTCGTGTCCCCGGCCGGTGGTTTCAATACCGGCGTGTTGTGGAAAAACCCGCTGGGTAATCTCAGTCTGGAAGCCAAGGGCGATTACTTCTTCAATGGCGAAGTGCGCCGCAGCCTGAGTTTGAATCAGCAGTGGGAGTTGTCGCGCAACCTCGGTTTGCGGCTGAGTGCGCAGCGTGAATTCAGCCACCTGGCCACGCCGGAAACCGAGGTCATGCTTGAAGTGAAGTGGTATCACTATTAAAAGATCGCAGCCTTCGGCAGCTCCTACATTTGGAATGTACTTCACCTGTAGGAGCTGCCGCAGGCTGCGATCTTTTGATCTTTCTTTCACACCCCACTAATGAATCCCCTTCTAGACTCTCCATATAAGCCGGAGTACCGGCTCAGGAGAGTGCAATGTGGCGGTGTGCGGGATTGTTGGGTGTTTTGCTGTTGTTGGGCGGTTGCCAGTCGACCCACGAAGATCTGATCGCCAAAGGTTACCCACCGGCCTTCGCCGACGGTTTCGATGATGGTTGTGTCAGCGGTCGCCAGGCGGCCGGCTCGATCAGCGGCGAGTTTCGCAAGAACGTGCCGCGCTATCTCAAGGACAAGCAATACGCCGAAGGCTGGACCGACGGCTTCCGCCAGTGTCAGGCAATGCTGGAAAACAAGGGTCGCGAGCAGTACCGCAACGAGCACTGGGACGAACGCGAGCGCGCCTGGCAGCAACAGAAAGATCAGGACGCCGGGCGGGCCTATCGCTCGCCCTAGGTCGCTCCCAGACATCCAGTGAAACCAAATGCCTGCGAGCATGGCCCAAACCTCATACGAGGAGGATTCCATGAGCCGTGCTTTCGTCAACGAAGACAACGCCGCCGCACTAGCCGATCAACCGGTCGAACGGCAGGTCAGCGATCAACCCAATTACGTCACGCCGCAAGGCCTGGCGCAGTTGCAGGCAAAAGTCGCCGAACTGCAAAGTCTGCATGCCGAACAAACGGCCAAAGGCGAGCAGGCTGACAAGCAACGTCTGGCGGATCTGCAACGGGATCTGCGTTATTTCAATCAACGCCTGAGCAGCGCGCAAGTCGCCGTCGCGGCAACGTCCAGAGACAAAGTGCAGATCGGCAGTTGGGTGACCTACGCCGATGAGCACGACACCGAACGCCGGGTGCAACTGGTCGGCGAAGATCAGGCCGATGCCAGCAAAGGCCTGATCAATTGGGGTTCACCGCTGGGCCGCGCCCTACTGGGTGCCCGACTCAACGACGAGGTGCTGTGGCAGCGCCCCGCCGGTGATCAAATGATTGAAGTGATCCGCATCGAACCGGCTTAAACCACACCCTGCGCCAACATCGCGTCGGCGACCTTGACGAAGCCGGCGATGTTCGCCCCTTTGACGTAGTTGATCCGGCCGTTCTCTTCGCCGTAATGCACGCAAGCGTGGTGGATCGACTGCATGATCGCGTGCAACTTGCTATCCACTTCGCCCGCCGTCCACAGCAGGCGCATGGCGTTCTGCGACATCTCCAGACCGCTGACCGCGACCCCGCCGGCGTTGGACGCCTTGCCCGGGGCAAACAGAATGCCGGCCTCGATAAAGATATCCACAGCCTCCAGCGTGGTCGGCATGTTCGCGCCTTCGGCCACGCATACGCAGCCATTGCGCAACAGCGCGTGTGCGGCTTCGGCGTCGAGTTCGTTCTGCGTGGCGCACGGCAGCGCGATGTCGCACGGCAACGACCACGGCAGTTGACCGGCGCGGAACTCCAGACCGAAGGCTGCGGCCAACTCGCTGATGCGCCCGCGTTTGACGTTTTTCAACTCCAGCAGCGCCAGCCATTGCTCTTCGCTCAACCCGGCCTCGCAATACAGCGTGCCCTCGGAGTCGGACAGCGAAATCACTTTGCCGCCCAGATCCATGACTTTGCGCGCGGCATATTGCGCGACGTTGCCGGAACCGGAGATTGCCACGCGCTTGCCTTCCACGGTCTGCCCGCGACGCTTGAGCATTTCTTCGGCGAAATACACGCAGCCGAAACCGGTGGCTTCCGGACGAATCAGGCTGCCGCCGTAGGTCATGCCTTTGCCGGTGAGGACGCTGGTGAACTGATTGCTCAGGCGTTTGTACTGGCCGAAGAGGAAACCGATCTCGCGCGCGCCAACGCCGATATCACCGGCCGGTACGTCAACATCGGCACCGATGTGACGATACAACTCGCTCATGAATGCCTGGCAGAAACGCATGACTTCAGCGTCACTCTTGCCCTTCGGATCGAAGTCCGAGCCACCCTTGCCGCCGCCCATGGGCAGCGAGGTCAGGGAGTTTTTGAAGGTCTGCTCGAAGGCGAGGAATTTCAGCACGCCCATGTTCACCGAAGGATGAAAGCGCAAACCGCCCTTGTACGGTCCGATGGCGCTGTTCATCTGGATGCGGAAACCGCGATTGACCTGCACCTTGCCCTGATCGTCGACCCACGACACGCGAAACACGACGGCACGCTCCGGCTCGCAGATGCGCTCCAGAATCCCCGAGGTCAGGTAATGCGGATTGGCTTCGAGGAATGGCCACAGGCTGCGCAACACTTCTTCGACGGCCTGGTGAAATTCGGGTTGATCCGGGTCGCGTTTTTTCAGGCGGGCAAGGAAGGATTCGACGGATTCGATCATGGCAAAAGTCTCGGCAAATTTATTGTCGCTGGAGGAGATTGGGCCGGACTGTAACAAACGGATCGCGCACTGGAACAGAGCAAAATGTCGCAGTTATGAAATTAAATGGTGCACAGGATATAAATTCGATGGATTTCCAGAGATGTTTTGCACCTGAATGGTAATTAAAGATTTGATTTATGCACCAATAGTTACACCGCCTTCGCGAGCAAGCTCGCTCCCACATTTGAAATGCGTTCCCCTGTGGGAGCGAGCTTGCTCGCGAAGGGCCCGACTCGGTCGACCTGAAAAAAAACAGGCAAAAAAAACGGAGCCCGAAGGCTCCGCTTTTTCATGCAACCAACCCGATATCAGGCCAGTTTCTTGTGACGTACCCGGTGTGGCTGGGCAGCCGCTTCGCCAAGACGCTTTTTGCGATCGGCTTCGTACTCGGTGTAGTTACCTTCGAAGAAGATCGCTTGCGAATCGTCTTCGTACGCCAGGATGTGCGTCGCCACGCGGTCAAGGAACCACCGATCGTGAGAGATCACAATCGCAGCGCCCGGGAAGTCCAGCAGGGCTTCTTCCAGGGAACGCAGGGTTTCAACGTCGAGGTCGTTGGACGGTTCGTCGAGCAGCAAGACGTTACCGCCCTCCTTCAGGGTCAGCGCCAGGTGCAGACGACCGCGCTCACCACCGGACAAGTCCTTGACGAACTTCTGCTGGTCGCCGCCCTTGAAGTTGAAGCGACCGACATAAGTACGCGACGGAATCTCGTAGCTGCCGATGCGGATCTGGTCGGAACCGTCGGAAATCTGCTGGAACACAGTCTTGCTGCCATCCAGGTCATCGCGGCTCTGATCGACGCAGGCCAGTTGCACGGTTTCGCCGACTTCGATGCTGCCCGAATCCGGTGTTTCCTTGCCCATCAGCATGCGGAACAGGGTCGACTTACCGGCACCGTTACCGCCGATCACGCCAACAATGGCACCCTTCGGCATCGAGAACGACAGGTTGTCGATCAGCACGCGATCGCCGTAGCCCTTGCTGACGTTCTTGAACTCGATGACCTTGTCGCCCAGGCGCGGACCGGCCGGGATGTAGATCTCGTTGGTTTCGCTGCGCTTCTGGAATTCCTGCGATTGCATTTCTTCGAAGCGTTGCAGACGTGCCTTGGATTTCGACTGGCGGGCTTTCGCGCCTTTGCGCACCCACTCCAGTTCTTCCTTCATGGCTTTTTCGTGAGCCGACTGCTGCTTGGATTCAGCGGCCAGACGATCGGATTTGGCTTCGAGCCAACCCGAGTAGTTGCCTTCGTACGGAATACCCGCGCCACGGTCGAGTTCGAGAATCCAGCCGGCGACGTTGTCGAGGAAGTACCGGTCGTGCGTGATCGCAACCACGGTGCCCGGGAAGTCGTGCAGGAAGTGCTCCAGCCACGCCACGGAATCGGCGTCCAAGTGGTTGGTCGGTTCGTCGAGCAGCAGCATGTCCGGGGCGGACAGCAGCAGACGGCACAGGGCCACACGACGCTTTTCACCACCGGACAGGTGTTCTACTTTGGCGTCCCAGGCCGGCAGACGCAGCGCATCGGCGGCGACTTCCAGTTGGCGCTCAAGGTTATGACCGTCGCTGGCCTGCAGGATCGCTTCGAGTTTGGCTTGTTCGGCGGCCAGTTTGTCGAAGTCCGCATCCGGGTCAGCGTAAGCGGCGTAGACCTCGTCCAGACGCGCTTGCGCATCCTTGATCACGCTGACCGCTTCCTCGACCACTTCACGCACGGTCTTGGTTGGGTCAAGTTGCGGCTCTTGCGGCAGATAACCGATGTTCAGGTCCGGCATCGGACGGGCTTCGCCCTCGAACTCGGTATCGACGCCAGCCATGATTTTCAGCAGCGTGGACTTACCCGAACCGTTGAGGCCGAGCACGCCGATCTTGGCGCCGGGGAAGAACGACAGCGAAATGTTTTTGAGGATTTCCCGCTTCGGCGGAACAACTTTGCCCAGCCGATGCATGGTGAAGACGTATTGAGCCATGGAGAACCTTGGGTCAGTGACAGATGAATGATTGCAGCGCGGGCGATGCCCGGCCAGACCATGCGCGTCGTTCACTTGATGGTTATCAATGCGTGCGCGCTGAAAAAGTCTGAGTCTAGGAGCTGGACCAGACACTGTTAAAACGTAACGAGCAAAGGAAAGACAAGGCGAAAACAGAGGACGCGGAGTTTACGGGTTGTAAATGAGCAGTCCGAGCCTGTTTTCAACGCAGTATTTCCAAGCGCAGTAGTTTTAACAGTGTCTGGGCTCCCGCGTAACCGGCAAAGCTACCTGAATGACCGGTGGCAGTCCAGCCGAGCGGGGCTGGCACTTCGCCACAACTCAAGGCATGCTAGCCGCCCTTTGGGCGTCCGGCTTATAGTGCACGTCGCGCCAGTCCAGCCAGACCGCAGGATTACAGCTTGTCCAATGTCACTCCGCCAGCTTCTGTGAGCAGCACCCAACCGGCGCCCGGCTCGTCCCTGCGCGGTACATTAAAGGGTGCGCTGGCGACGCTCGTGCTTTTGTTGCTGGCGTTGCTGTTCTGGCAACTGCTCGATCAATTGCGCGAAACCCAGAAAAACCAGCGTCAGTACACCATCGATTACACCGCCGACCTCGCCTCGCAGGTCAGCCTGAACATGGCGCTCAACGCGCAAATCGCCCTCAACCTGCTACCGATCGTCGAACAACCGCAATCAGCCGACGAACAGCAGGCGCTGCTGCGCAAGCTCCAGCAGTCGTTGCCCGACCTGCGCAGCATTGCGTTGCTCAGCCCTTCCGGGCGAATCATCAACGACAGCGCCGTCGACAGTCACGATGCCGACTACCTGACGGAACTGGTGCGCCGCAGCCGCGCCCAGGCGCACTATTTCAGTAACGCCGATGACGGCTCGATGGTGCATCTGTTGCTGCATCAGGCCAGCGGTAGTACGCGCGGCTATTGGGCCTTGCGCCTGACCCCGACCTTCTTCGACTCGCTGACCAAACAGGGTGACACTGGCCTGCGTCCTTTGTGGCTGGTGGAAAATCGCATCAACCATCAGATCATCAGCCGCGACGAAGCGCTGCCCTCGGCCAAGCCCGGTGTGCTGAGCCCGGACGATCTGGCCAACACCGTGCTGACCGTACCGCTAAGCAGCAGCGACTGGCAGTTGCGCGGCCTGTTCGACCGCCAGCGCGTGCTCGAAGAATTGCTCCCGGCGTTTATCGGCAAATGCCTGTTGGGCCTGGCGTTCTCAATGCTGCCGGTGATTGCGCTGTTGAACATGCGCCGCCGCCAGCGGCAATTGCACGAGGGTCGCCGGCGCTACCAGGACATTTTCGAAGGCACCGGTGTGGCGTTGTGCGTGCTGGACCTGTCCGGTTTGAAGCAGGTGTTCGACAGGGCGCAGATCCAGACCAGCGATCAACTCAAGGCCTGGCTCGACCAGCCGCAGCAGCGCCAGCAACTGCTGCAGGAACTGCGCGTCACCGAGGTCAACCAGGTCGCGTTGCAACTGCTCAACGTCAACTCTTGCGAGCACGCCTGGCAACTGTTGATCGATGGCCATCCGCACCGTCAGTGCGCCATCGGCAATCAAGTGCTCGACGCCGTGCTGCAGCAACAAAAGCAGCTGGAACTGGAAATCAAACTGCCGGACATCAATGGCCGCGACCAGCACCTGTGGATGGTATTGCGCCTGCCGACCGAGCAGCACGACTACAAAGCGGTGATCCTCAGTATCAACGACATCACCAGCCGCAAGCTGATCGAACTGTCGCTGCTGGAGCGCGAAGGTTTCTGGTCGGACGTGGTGCGCACCGTGCCGGATCATCTGTATGTGCAGGACGTGATCAGCCAGCGGATGATTTTCAGCAACCACCACCTCGGGCAGACCCTCGGCTACAACCGCACCGAATTGCACCAGATGGGCGAGTACTTCTGGGAAATTCTCCTGCACCCGGAAGATGCCGATTACTACCATCGCTCGCGCCAGTTGCAGCGCCACGCCGGTTACAGCCAGTTGCTGCAATGTCAGCTGCGCTTCCGTCATCGCGATGGCAAATGGCGGCGTTTCGACATTCGTGAACAGGCCCTGGCCCGGGACAAGCACGATCAAGTCACGCGGATCATCGGCGTGGCCAAGGACATCACCGAGCAGATCGAAGCCAGCGAATCCCTGCGCGACAGCGAGCAGCGCTACCGCATGCTCGCCGAAAGCATCAGCGACGTGATTTTCTCCACCGACAGCAAGCTCTCGCTGAACTACGTCAGCCCGTCGGTGCAGGCTGTGCTGGGGTACGACGCCGAGTGGATTTTTCAGAACGGCTGGCAATCGACCATCGCCAACCCGCAGCAACTGAGCGGCATCTACACGCTGATGGATCGGGTCAGCAAGGCGTTGGACAAACCCGAACAACTGGCGATGTTGCGCAGTCAGGTGCAGACGCAAATGTTCCTGTTCGATTGCCTGCGCGCCGACGGCCGCAAGATCCCGATCGAACTGCGTCTGGTATTGGTCTGGGACGAGCACGGCGGTTTCGAGGGCGTACTCGGTGTCGGCCGCGACATCAGCCAGCAGCGCCGCGCCGAAAAAGATCTGCGCATGGCCGCCACGGTTTTCGAGCACTCGACCTCGGCGATCCTGATCACCGACCCGGCCGGTTACATCGTCCAGGCCAACGAAGCGTTCAGCCGGGTCAGTGGTTACGCCGTGAGCGAAGTACTCGACCAATTGCCGAACATGCTCACCGTTGATGAACAGCAGGACGCGCACCTGCGTTACGTGATCAAGCAATTGCACGAGCACAACACGTGGGAAGGCGAAGTCTGGATGAAACGCCGTAACGGCGAGCATTACCCCGCGTGGGTCGGCATCACCGCCGTGCTCGACGACGAGGGTGATCTGGCCAGTTACGTGTGTTTCTTCAGCGACATCAGCGAGCGCAAGGCCAGCGAGCAGCGCATTCACCGCCTCGCCTACTACGACGCCCTGACCCATTTGCCGAACCGCACGCTGTTCCAGGATCGCCTGCACACCGCGCTGCAATCGGCCGAACGGCAGAAGTCGTGGGTGGTGCTGATGTTCCTCGATCTCGACCGCTTCAAACCGATCAACGACTCCCTCGGCCACGCCGCCGGCGACCGCATGCTCAAAGACATGGCCACGCGCCTGCTGGCCTGCGTCGACGATGACGACACCGTGGCGCGCATGGGCGGCGACGAATTCACTTTACTGCTGCAACATCGCTCCAGCCGCGAAATGGCGCTGAACCGGGCGATTCATGTCGCCGAACAGATTCTCGGCAGCCTGGTGCGGCCGTTCGTGCTCGAAGGCCGCGAGTTCTTCGTCACCGCCAGTATCGGCATTGCCCTGAGTCCACAGGACGGCAACGAACTCAGCCAGTTGATGAAGAACGCCGACACCGCGATGTACCACGCCAAGGAACGCGGCAAGAACAACTTCCAGTTCTATCAGGCCGACATGAACGCCAGTGCGCTCGAGCGTCTGGAGCTGGAAAGCGACTTGCGCCACGCCCTGGAACAAAACGAATTCGTCCTGTATTACCAGCCGCAATTCAGCGGCGACGGCAAACGCCTGACCGGCGCCGAAGCGCTGTTGCGCTGGCGTCATCCACGTCGTGGCCTGGTGCCGCCGGGGGATTTCATTCCGGTGCTGGAAGAGCTCGGGTTGGTGGTGGACGTTGGCGACTGGGTGATCAGCGAGGCGTGCCGTCAACTGAAGACCTGGCACCAGAACCGCGTGCGTGTACCGAAAGTGTCGGTAAACATCTCGGCGCGGCAATTCTCCGATGGCCAGCTCGGCACGCGGATCGCCACCATCCTGCGTGAAACCGGCCTGCCGCCGGCGTGTCTGGAACTGGAGCTGACCGAAAGTATTTTGATGCGCGAAGTCAGCGAAGCGATGCAGATTCTTGCCGGCCTGAAAAACCTTGGCCTGAGCATCGCAGTCGATGACTTCGGCACCGGTTACTCATCGCTGAATTACCTCAAGCAATTCCCGATCGACGTGCTGAAGATCGACCGCACGTTCGTCGATGGCTTGCCGTCCGGTGAGCAGGACGCGCAGATCGCCCGGGCGATCATCGCCATGGCGCACAGCCTCAATCTGGCGGTGATCGCCGAGGGTGTGGAAACCCATGAGCAACTGGACTTCCTGCGTGAGCATGGCTGCGATGAGGTTCAGGGCTATCTGTTCGGGCGGCCGATGCCGGCGGGGCGGTTTGAGGCGCAGTTCAGCAATGATGCGCTCTTCATGTTTGATTGATGGAGCTAACAGCTCCGATCAATCAAACATGAAGAAAGCTGCAAGCTTCAAGTAGCGAGCGACAAGCAAGAGCGAATCGGCTTTTACTTGCCGCTTGTGGCTTGCTGCTTGAAGCCCGCTTATCCACAACCTGATTGTGTTTCATAGCCCTTCTAAAAGCGGTTGGGTTAGAATGCCCCCCTTTTCTGCCCCCGATCCTTGAGGACCGCCATGTTCAGCCGTGATTTGACTATTGCCAAGTACGACGCCGACCTTTTTGCCGCCATGGAGCAAGAAGCTCAGCGCCAGGAAGAACACATTGAGCTGATCGCTTCGGAAAACTACACCAGCCCAGCGGTGATGGAAGCTCAAGGCTCGGTCCTGACCAACAAGTACGCTGAAGGCTATCCAGGCAAGCGTTACTACGGTGGTTGCGAGTACGTCGACATCGTTGAACAACTGGCCATCGACCGCGCCAAAGAGCTGTTCGGCGCCGATTACGCCAACGTTCAGCCGCACGCCGGTTCGCAAGCCAACGCTGCTGTTTACCTGGCCCTGCTGCAAGGTGGCGACACCATTCTGGGCATGAGCCTGGCCCACGGCGGTCACCTGACCCACGGCGCCAGCGTTTCCTCCTCCGGCAAGCTGTACAACGCTGTGCAGTACGGCATCGACGCCAACGGCCTGATCGACTACGACGAAGTCGAGCGTCTGGCGGTTGAGCACAAGCCGAAAATGATCGTGGCCGGTTTCTCTGCCTACTCGCAGATTCTCGACTTCCCACGCTTCCGCGCCATCGCTGACAAGGTTGGCGCTTACCTGTTCGTCGACATGGCTCACGTAGCCGGTCTGGTTGCCGCTGGTGTTTACCCGAACCCGGTGCCTTTCGCTGACGTCGTGACCACCACCACGCACAAGACCCTGCGCGGTCCACGTGGCGGCCTGATCCTGGCTCGCGCCAACGCCGACATCGAGAAGAAGCTGAACTCCGCAGTATTCCCGGGCGCCCAGGGTGGCCCGCTGGAGCACGTGATCGCCGCTAAAGCGATCTGCTTCAAGGAAGCGCTGCAGCCAGAGTTCAAGGCCTACCAGGAACAAGTGGTGCTGAACGCCCAGGCCATGGCCGAAGTGTTCATCGAGCGCGGTTTCGACGTGGTTTCCGGCGGTACTAAAAACCACCTGTTCCTGCTGTCGCTGATCAAGCAGGACATCTCCGGTAAAGACGCCGACGCCGCTCTGGGCAAAGCGTTCATCACCGTGAACAAGAACTCCGTGCCAAACGATCCACGCTCGCCGTTCGTCACTTCCGGCCTGCGCTTTGGTACTCCGGCTGTGACCACTCGCGGCTTCAAGCAAGCCGAGTGCAAAGAGCTGGCCGGCTGGATCTGCGACATCCTGGCTGACCTGAACAACGAAGCGGTGATCGACGCCGTTCGTGAGAAAGTCAAAGCCATCTGCAAAAAACTGCCGGTGTACGGCGCTTGATGCGACGTTAAATCCGCAGCATCAAAAACCGGCCAAGTGATTGGCCGGTTTTTTTTCGCCCCGATTTTTTTCAAACGCCTGAACCGCTCAAGAATGGGACTTGCCGCACAACTGGTCAGACCGGTCATGCCAATTCGTCAATTTTCACTTGCGATGTCTAAAAAACAGCGCCTAGACTGCACCCGCACTGGACATACCGGTAAGACCACAATAATTAAGTCCTGAATCTGAGCGTGCAAGCGCCAGCAGCCAGGACACCGACCAGGATTCCTCCCATGCTCAGATGGTGCTCGCGTTCAATCTTCCTCCAAGTGGTTCTCGGACTGATGCTCGGCATCGTCTGCGGGCTGACCCTTCCTGAATACTCGGCCCAGCTCAAACCGCTCGGCGACGGCTTCATCAAACTGATCAAGATGCTCATCGGCCTCATCGTGTTCTGCGTGGTGGTCAGCGGCATCAGCGGCGCGGGCGATCTGAAGAAGGTCGGGCGCATCGGCCTCAAGTCGGTGATCTACTTCGAAGTGCTGACCACCATCGCGCTGGTGATCGGTCTAATCTTCGCCTTCAGCACCGGGATCGGCAGCGGCGCGAATATCCATCTCGAGCAACTGTCTGCAGCCGACATGGGCGATCTCGCCGAACGCAGCCAGCACATGCACACCACCACGCAGTTCCTGATGGACCTGATCCCGACTTCGGTGATCGGCGCCTTTGCCGACAACAACATCCTGCAGGTGCTGCTGTTCTCGGTACTGTTCGGCAGCGCGTTGAATCTGGTCGGTGAAGCGGCTTCCGGGATCTCGCGCCTGATCAACGAACTGAGCCACGTGATCTTCCGCATCATGGGCATGATCGTGCGTCTGGCACCGATCGGCGTGTTCGGCGCCATCGCCTTCACCACCAGCAAATATGGCCTCGATTCCCTGCAGCATCTGGGTAGTCTGGTCGGCTTGTTCTACCTGACCTGCATCGCGTTCGTCAGTGTGATTCTCGGTCTGGTGATGCGTGCCTCCGGCCTGCGCATGTGGCCGCTGTTGAAGTACCTGCGTGAAGAGCTGTTGATCGTCATGGGCACGGCGTCCTCCGACGCGGTGCTGCCGCAGATCATGCGTAAACTTGAGCACCTGGGCATCGGCAGCTCGACCGTGGGCCTGGTGATTCCAACCGGCTACTCGTTCAACCTCGACGGTTTCTCGATCTACCTGACCCTGGCCATTGTCTTCATTGCCAACGCCACCGGCACGCCGCTGGCCATGACTGACCTGCTGACGATTCTGCTGGTGTCGCTGATTACCTCCAAAGGCGCCCACGGTATTCCCGGCTCGGCACTGGTGATTCTGGCGGCCACGCTGACGGCAATTCCGGCGATCCCGGTGGTCGGTCTGGTACTCGTGCTCGCGGTGGACTGGTTCATGGGCATCGGCCGGGCACTCACCAATCTCATCGGCAACTGCGTCGCCACCGTCGCCATCGCCCGTTGGGAAAAAGACATCGACGTGCAACGCGCCAACAAAGTACTCAGCGGTCAGCAGGGCTACACCTTTCAACCGCGTAAAGCAGCAACTCCGGCGCACCAGCAGGAGTTCTGATTTCAACCCTGCAGGCGCTGCCGCAAGCGACGATCTTTTGATCCCGGTTTGCGGCGCCCCTACAGGCACATGGAGCAAGACAAGTGATTACCACATCAACCGTCGTCAACTCAGTCGTAGAAAAACTCCGCGCCGCCCTCGCCCGTGGGCAGTGGCGCTCCGGCGACATGCTGCCCGGCCAGCGCGAACTGGCCGAACAACTGGGTATCAGCCGACCGAGCCTGCGCGAAGCGGTGATCGTCCTGGAAACCCTGGGTCTGGTGCGTTCGATGCCGGGCAAAGGCGTGGTCGTCCTCGAGGCGCAGCTCAGCGATAGCCAAAGCCACGACAGCGCGGTGGCCGGCGCGAGCCTCGAAGACGTGCTGCAACTGCGCTACACCCTCGAGCCGTTCATCGTTGGCCTGGTCGCGCAATCGATCAGCAGCAAGGAAGTCGGCCAGTTGCGCCTGACGCTGATGGACATGCGCGAAGCCCTCGAAGCCGGCGATAGCGAAGCGGGCGTCAACGCCTACATCGCCTTCCACGAAGAGTTGTTCACCCTGACCTCGAATCCGATTTTCCAGAGCGTGGTGCAGCAGACCAGCAATGCCCTCAAGCAAAGCGCCGAAGTGTTGCGCAACTCCCCGGAACATCTGGCCGAACGCCTTGAAGAAAACGAGGCCGTGGTACGCGCGATCCGTAGCAAGAACAGCGCGCAGGCCAGCGCGGAAATGCGTCGGCACATTCTGCAAGAAGGTCAGCGCATGGGCATCGAACTGAACATTCCGGATGACAACCTGAGTCGCTGATTCCTACAGGAGACAGGCCATGAACAGTTTCGCTTCACCCTCCCATGCCCAGCCGAGCGCCGCACCCCTGCCCTTTTCCCAGTTGCGGGCGCCGGTGGAAGATCTCTATCCGCGCTTGCTGGATGCGATTCTCGAACAGCGTATTGATGCGGACAGCCGTTTTACCGAAGACAGTTTGAAAGAGATGTTCGGCGCCAGTCGTGCGGATGTGCGGCGGGTGCTGACGCAGTTATCCCATGAGCACATCGTGGTGCTACGCGCCAACCATCGCCCGCGCGTGGCAGCACCGAATCTGGAGCAAACGCGGCAGGCTCTGCATGCGCGGCGACTGACCGAAAACACCTTGGTGCGTCTTGCGTGCCAGCGTCCGCAAGCTGACGGTTTCAAGCGCTTGCGCGGACTGATCGAGCGCGAGCGTCAGGCGGTTGAGCAGGATCGGCGTGGTGCGGCGATTCGTCTGTCCGGGGAGTTTCATCTGACGTTGGCGCAGATGGCGGGGAATGCACCGTTAGCGCATTTTCTTGGCAGCCTGGTGCCGCTGACTTCATTGGCGATTGCGCGATGCGAGGGTTCTACGCACAGTTGTTGCGCGTGGCAGGAACATAAAGCGCTGGTTGAGGCGGTGGAGCGTGGCGATGCTTCCAAAGCTGGCATGCTGATGAATCAGCATTTGGATCATCTTGAGCAGACATTGCTGGGTGCAGACATTGAGCATTGTGCTGTCGGTTAGATCGCCTTCGCGAGCAGGCTCGCTCCCACAGTGGACCGCGTTCTGTCAGGAAGAATGCAATTCACTGTGGGAGCGAGCTTGCTCGCGAAGAGGCCATCACTGACAACCAGGATCCATCAGGCAGAAGCGACTTTGGCAAACCCCGCCCGGATCTTCTCTTCCGGCAAATCATCAGCAATAAACACAATCACACTCTCGCGCGCCTCGCCCACGGCCCATTCGGTGTCCCAGTCGAAACCGTAAAGCTTCAACACCCCCTGAAACACCAACCGCCGATCCTCACCCGCGATGTTCAACACGCCTTTGTAACGCAGCAATTGCTTGCCGTGTTCTTCCAGCAACTCATTCATGAATTCACTGAGCTGATCGATATCCAGCGGCTGATCGGTACGCAGCACCAGGCTGGAAATGCGGTCGATAGACGGCGCCTTGCTCACCGGACGCAGGCTCAAGCCACCGCCGAGATCGGCATTCAGGTTGAAGCCGCGCACATCCAGCAGTTCTGCCAGATCGATGTTGCCGTGATCAACCACACGGATCGGCGCGCGACGGTTGATCCGCGTCAGGCGTTCGCCCAGCGCGTTGAACGTGGCCTCGTCGACCAGATCGGTCTTGCTCACCAGCAAGCGGTCGGCAAAACCGATCTGTGCCTGGGCGATAGTCTGGGTCAGGTGCACGTCGGCATGGGCGGCATCGACCAGTGTAATGATGCCGTCGAGCAGGTAACGCTCGCGCAATTCCTCGTCGATGAAAAAGGTCTGCGCGACTGGCGCTGGATCGGCCAGACCGGTGCACTCAATCACCAAACGATCGAAGGCGATTTCGCCGCTGTCCAGCCGTTCGAGCAGCAGATACAAAGCCTTGGTCAGATCAGTGTGAATGGTGCAGCAGACGCAACCATTGGCCAGAGTCATGACTTGCACCGGCTTATCACCCAACAACTGAGTGTCGATACCGGCGTCGCTGAATTCGTTTTCGATCACGGCGATTTTCAGGCCGTGCTCGGCTTTCAGAATGTGGCGCAGCAAAGAGGTCTTGCCGGCACCGAGGAAACCGCTGAGTACCGTGACCGGGATGGGAGAGGACAAACGCTTTCTCCTTCACAAAATGAATGAACAACACAAAAACAAATGTGGGAGCGAGCCTGCTCGCGAAAGCGGTGTGCCAGTCAAATCATTCATCAACTGACACTCCTTATTCGCGAGCAGGCTCGCTCCCACAGGGGATTACCTCAACCGCAGGCTGTCAGCTCAACAGCACTTCGGCCCACCCTTGCCACCGTAACGGGCTTCCTGACGTTCGCGGAAGAACATCTCGTAGCTCATCACCGGTTTGTCCGGGTGCTTGGTTTGCATATGCTCGACGTAGGTGTCGTAGTCGGGCATGCCGACCATCAGGCGCGCGGCCTGACCGAGGTATTTACCGAGGCGACTCAGGTCATTGAACATGGTGCAATCCTCTGGTTACGCATCCGGCAGAGCCTGGAACGGCGATTCTTTGTCCGTACGCTCTTTTTTGCCCCAAGCGGCGATGCCGACTTTAAGCGCATAGAACAGGATGCTAAAGACCACAAACAGGAACAGCGCGGTAAGCGTTGCGTTGGTGTAAGCGTTGAAGATCACGTGCTGCATCTGCTCGACGCTTTTTGCCGGTGCCAGCACCTGACCATTGGCCAATGCATCGCTGTACTTCTTCGCCAGCGACAGGAAGCCGATCGCCGGGTTGGCATCGAACAGTTTGATAAAGCCTGCTGTCGTGGTGCAGATCAGCAGCCAGGTAGCCGGCAGCAGCGTGACCCAGATGTAGCGCTGACGCTTCATTTTGATCAGAACCACGGTGCCGAGCATCAGCGCGATACCGGCCAGCATCTGGTTGGAGATACCGAACAGTGGCCACAGGGTATTGATGCCGCCCAGTGGATCGATCACGCCTTGATAGAGCAACCAGCCCCACATCGCCACACAACCGGCGGTGGCGATCAGGTTGGCAGTCCACGATTCGGTACGTTTCAGCGCCGGAACAAAGGAGCCGAGCAAATCCTGCAGCATGAAACGCCCGGCGCGGGTGCCGGCGTCGACTGCGGTCAGAATGAACAGCGCTTCGAACAGGATCGCGAAGTGGTACCAGAACGCCATGGTGTTTTCACCCGGCAGGACACTGTGCAGGATTTGCGCGATACCGACCGCCAGGGTCGGCGCACCACCGGCACGGGCCAGGATGGTGGTTTCGCCGATGTCATGCGCCACGGCTTGCAGCGCTTCCGGCGTGATCGCAAAGCCCCAGCTGGAGACCACTTGCGCAACCGAAGCGACGTCACTGCCGACCACGGCGGCCGGGCTGTTCATGGCGAAGTACACGCCAGGCTCGATCACCGAAGCAGCAACCATGGCCATGATCGCTACGAACGACTCCATCAGCATGCCGCCATAACCGATGTAACGGGCGTTGGTTTCGTTATCCAGCAGCTTCGGCGTGGTGCCCGAAGAAATCAGTGCGTGGAAACCGGATACCGCACCGCAAGCGATGGTGATGAACAGGAACGGGAACAGACCGCCCTTCCACACCGGGCCAGTGCCATCGACGAACTGGGTCAGCGCGGGCATTTTCAGCTCGGGCATGGTCACCAGAATACCGATCGCCAGGGCAATGATGGTGCCGATCTTGAGGAACGTGGAGAGGTAGTCACGCGGTGCCAGAATCAGCCACACCGGCAGCGATGCTGCAACGAAACCGTAACCGACCAGCATCCAGGTAATCTGCACGCCAGTGAAGGTGAACGCCTTGGCCCACACCGGATCAGCGGCAATCTGCCCACCCAGCCAGATCGAACCGAGCAGCAGCAACACGCCGACCACGGAGATTTCGCCGATGCGGCCCGGGCGGATGTAGCGCATGTAAATGCCCATGAACATCGCGATCGGGATGGTCGCCATCACGGTGAAGATGCCCCACGGGCTCTCGGCCAGCGCTTTAACCACGATCAGCGCCAGCACCGCGAGGATGATGATCATGATCAGGAAGCAGCCGAACAGGGCGATGGTCCCGGGAATGCGGCCCATTTCTTCACGCACCATGTCGCCCAGGGAACGGCCGTTGCGCCGGGTCGACATGAACAGGACCATGAAGTCCTGCACCGCGCCCGCCAGCACCACCCCGGCAATCAGCCACAGCGTGCCGGGCAAATAACCCATCTGCGCCGCCAATACCGGGCCGACCAGAGGTCCGGCGCCAGCAATTGCTGCGAAGTGGTGACCGAAAAGAATGTGTTTGTTGGTCGGCACATAGTCCAGACCATCATTGTTGAGCACGGCGGGGGTGGCCCGACGCGGGTCCAGTTGCATCACATTGTTGGCGATGAACAGACTGTAGTAACGGTACGCAACCAGATAAATGGCCACTGCTGCGACCACGATCCACAAGGCGTTGATCGCCTCGCCGCGGCGCAATGCCACTACGCCCAGGGCGCACGCTCCTACGATTGCCAGCACTAGCCAGGGTAAGTGGCGTAGCAGGCTATTATTATTTTTCATTTTATTATTCCAGCCAGGGTGGACAAGAAAGACAGCCACCCCGAGTTTAGCGCTACTGGCGGTAAAGGCCATACCCCGACATTGGTCTATCTGGCCCGTCTGCGCTGGCACGCACGAACAATGCGGGTCTATAGTCAGCGAACCTTCGGAGGATTGCGCCATGAGCGAGCACCCAGCCAACCGTCGTCGCTTCAAACGTATTGCGTTCGATGCCAGAACCGAGCTGAGTCAGGGCGAGTACATCTGGCCGGTCAAGCTGATCGACCTGTCGCTGAAAGGATTGCTGATAGAGCGGCCAGAGCCGTGGCTGGGGGATGCGCAGAAGGATTTTTTCGTCGACATCCAACTGAGCGATGACGTCGATATCGAGATGGATGTGCACTTGGCCCATGAGGAAAACGGCCAGCTTGGGTTTGTCTGCCGGCATATCAGCCTTGAATCGATCCAGCGCTTGCGGCGCTTGATCGAGCTCAACCTGGCTGACGAAGCCGAGCTGGAACGCGAACTGGGCGCCCTGATCGAAATCTAGCCATCATTACAAATCCCCTGTGGGAGCGAGCCTGCTCGCGAAGACGGTGTGTCATTGAGCAATGATGCCGACTGACACGGCCCCTTCGCGAGCAGGCTCGCTCCCACAGGTCAGGTGTTCACTCAAACAATGCGTCGAGCGCCTGTTCGAGGCGGGTCACGGCAATGATCTGCAAGCCCGGAGGCGATTCCTTCGGCGCATTGCCCTTTGGCACGATCGCTCGCTTGAAACCATGCTTGGCCGCTTCCTTCAACCGTTCCTGTCCACTCGGCACAGGACGCACTTCGCCAGACAAGCCCACTTCGCCGAACACCAACAGATCATGCGGCAACGGACGATTGCGCAAACTCGACATCACCGCCGCCATCAACGCCAGATCCGATGCCGTCTCCAGCACCTTCACCCCACCCACCACGTTGAGGAACACGTCCTGGTCGTGAGTTGGAATCCCGCCATGGCGATGCAAGACCGCCAACAACATCGCCAAACGGTTCTGATCCAGCCCCAGCGTCACCCTTCGCGGGTTGGCCAAATGGCTGTCATCGACCAGCGCCTGCACTTCCACCAGCATCGGCCGGGTGCCTTCCCATGTCGCCATGACCACACTGCCAGGGACTTCTTCCTGCGCACGAGTGAGAAAAATCGCCGAAGGGTTGGAGACTTCTTTCAAACCCTTGTCGGTCATGCCGAACACGCCCAACTCATTGACCGCACCGAAACGGTTTTTCACTGCGCGCAGTAGACGCAAACGTCCATCGGACTCGCCTTCGAAATACAGCACGGTGTCGACCATGTGCTCGAGAACGCGCGGACCGGCGAGCGCGCCTTCCTTGGTGACGTGGCCAACGAGGAAAATCGCCGTGCCGCTCTGCTTGGCATACCGAACCAGCAGCGCCGCACTCTCGCGTACCTGAGAAACGCCGCCGGGCGCCGATTGCAGCTGTTCGGTGAAGATTGTCTGGATCGAGTCGATCACCATCACCTTGGGCTTTTCCTGACGGGCCGTGGCGATGATGGCTTCGATGCAGGTTTCGGTCATCACCCGCAGTTGATCCTGGGGCAAACCGAGACGACGGGCGCGCATGGCCACTTGCTGCTGGGATTCTTCGCCGGTGACATAGAGAGCCGGCATGCTCTTGGCGAGATTGCACAGGGTCTGCAACAGGATGGTCGATTTGCCGATGCCCGGATCACCGCCGATCAGCACCACCGAGCCGTCGACCAGACCGCCGCCAAGGACCCGATCCAGTTCACCGGATGCCGTCGAGAAACGCGGAATCTCTTCGATGCTGACTTCGGCGAGTGTCTTGATCTGCGCCTGCTGGCCGGCCCAACCGGTTCGACCGGCCGGTGCCGCAGCGCCGCCACTTTCGATCATGGTTTCGGTCAGGGTGTTCCAGGCACCGCACTCACCGCACTGCCCGGCCCACTTGGGAAATGTTGCGCCGCATTCGGTGCAGCCGTACATGCGCTTGGCCTTGGCCATCTGAACCCCCGGGGCAAAACCGTGATGATAACGCAGACGTCGCGGCTCAGCGCGGCGCGGCGGTGCGGATCTCGCCGCTGGCCAGACGCGCGGCGCTATTGCCCAACGGATCTTCGGCATTCAGGTCAGCGCCCTTGGCCTTCAGTGCATCGAGCAGTTCCAGACGCTTGAACAATCCGGCGTACATGGCTGCCGTCTGTCCGGCACCGTTGCGTTGATCGGGGCTGCAATCGGTGGCCATCAAGCGTCGGGCGATCTGTAATTCACCTTTGAAAATTGCCCCCATCAGCGCGGTGTTGCCGCGTTGATCCTGCGCGCAGGCATCGGCTCCGGCAGCGAGCAAGTGTTCCACCGCCGGTGCCTGACCGTGATAGGCCGCCAGAATCAGCGCGGTGTAGCCCTTGTCGTCGCGGATGTCGAGGGAATAGCCGGACTCGATGAAGGTATCGAGCATCGGCACATCACCGCGTCGGGCCGCGTCAAAGTAATAGTCTCGCAGTTGGGCCTTGATCGCCTCGGGACTCTGCGTGACCGGTGCCGCCCACGCCCCGGACGACAGGCACGCGGCCAACAGCAAAAGACAGGTTCGCATCAGCATTCTCCTTTAACGGAACGGGGCCTGACTCAGGCCCCGTGTGCTACATCGGCATCAGTCGACCAGTTTGGCCGCCAGCGCCTTGACCCGGCTCAGGTCGCCCTTGGCCACTTCCGTAACGCCGGTGCCGTATTCGGGATCGGCCTTATAAAGGAAGGACAGGATGATGTGCTTGCTCTCGTCATCGGTGCTCGCCAGCGAGCCGCCGAAGCTGTCGATCAAGTCGCGGCGTTCTTTCTTGCTGAACGAGCGATACAAATCGCCCGCCTGCTTGAAGTTCTGCTCACGCTGGATCTTCGCCTGCTGAGTACTGCCCGACAGCGCCAACTGGCTGTAACGCGCGCTGGTCGTCTCTTCGCGCTGTTGCAGACGGCTCGGCTGATAGTTCACACCCGAGTGGCTCGCGCCGAAGTTCATCGCACCGTCCTGATTGCCATTGTTCACGGCAACTTTCGGTGCGTTGATTGGCAATTGCAGGGCATTGGCACCCAGGCGATACATTTGCGTATCGGCATAGGAGAACACTCGACCTTGCAACAAACGGTCTTCGGAAGGCTCGATACCCGGAACAACATTCGCTGGCGCCATGGCCACTTGTTCGGTTTCCTGGAAAACATTTGCCGGATTGCGGTTCAACACCATTTGTCCAACTTTTCGCTCAGGAATACCTGGCCAGATCTTGGTAGCGTCTAATGGATCAAAATCAAACTTGGACAAATCTTGTGGTTTCAGGACTTGAATGTACAAGTCCCATTTCGGGAAGTTACCTTTATTGATGTTACTCACCAGATCATTGGTCATATGACTGTAATCTTGACCCTGAACTTTTGTGACTTGTTTGGGCGTGAGATTGTTAAGTCCCTGCAAGCTTTTCCAGTGAAACTTGACGTAGTGAACTTCGCCCTTGGCGTTGATCAACTTGTAAGCATGTACGCCATTGCCATCCATCTCTCGATAACTGGCGGGAGTTCCCGAGTTCGAATACAACTCCGTCAGCGTACGGGTGGCTTCCGGTACATGGGAGAAGAAGTCGAATCGACGTGAGTCGTCATCAAGGTTCGTCCGAGGATCCGGTTTGAACGCGTGCACCATATCGGGAAACTTGATCGCATCGCGGATGAAAAAGGTCGGGAAGTTGTTGCCCACCAGGTCCCAGTTGCCGTCGGCCGTGTAGAACTTGGTGGCGAAACCGCGTGGATCACGCAGGGTTTCCGGCGAGTGATTACCGTGCACCACAGCAGAGAAGCGCACGAAAACCGGTGTGCTCTGGCCGGCGGCAAAGACCTTGGCCTTACTCAGGTCGCTGAGATCGTTGGTCACCGTGAAGGTGCCATGGGCGCCGGTACCGCGGGCGTGAACGACACGCTCGGGAATGCGTTCACGGTCGAAGCGCTGCAGCTTCTGAATCAGTTGCACGTCCTGCAGCAGCACCGGGCCTTTGGCCCCGGCGGTCTGCGAGTTCTGATTATCGCCAACGGCGGCGCCATTATCGCGGGTCAGGGGCGCGGCGTTGACAGAGAAGGTCAACAGGCTGGCGGTGAGTACACCGAGGGTGCGTCGACGGGGAAAAGCCCCCAGTCCAAGTGTGGAGTTCATATCAGGATCCTCTGGTTATTTTGCGGCGCATCCAGATGCGCCAACCCAAGGCTAGAGGCCTGCGACGTGGAACATAAATAGAAAGAACGTAACGCCATGATTGAGAAAATTGGCTTCCTGATCAGCGGGTTACGGGATATTTCGCGCGCGATTGATGGCACTTTGCAAACTAATCGTCGATTGATGTGTCGATAAAAACGGGCATTGTAAGAAGGTGTTTCGCGCAGGACGCGTTTTGCTGATTTACACTGCGTACACCAAACTCATCTGTAACAAGGAAATAACTATGGGCGTGCTAAGTGAGTTCAAGGCCTTCGCGGTCAAAGGCAATGTGGTCGACATGGCCGTCGGTATCATCATCGGTGCGGCCTTCGGCAAGATTGTTTCGTCGTTTGTCGGAGACGTGATCATGCCACCAATCGGCCTGTTGATCGGTGGGGTGGACTTCAGTGATCTGGCCGTCACGCTCAAAGCCGCCGAGGGCAATGCGCCCGCCGTGGTGCTGGCCTATGGCAAGTTCCTGCAGACCGTACTCGACTTCATCATTGTCGCGTTCGCCATCTTCATGGGTGTCAAAGCGATCAACCGCCTGAAACGCGAAGAAGCCGTGGCGCCTACCCTGCCACCGGTTCCGACCAAGGAAGAAGAGTTGCTGGGCGAGATTCGCGACTTGCTCAAGGCCCAGAACACCCGGCCCTGAATGCTGTGCACGGTAAAAACAACGGCGCCTTAGAGGCGCCGTTTGTTTACCAGTAGTTTTCCACCGCCACCTGACCGGGCCGACGGGTCAGGCTGAGGCTCATGTGGCGTTTTTTCAGCAACGCACGCGTATCATCGATCATCTGCGGATTGCCGCACAGCATGACCCGCGAGTGCTCCGCCGACAGCTCCACACCCGCTGCGCGTTCCAGCTCACCATTTTCGATCAGTGTGGTGATGCGCCCGTGCAATGCGCCCGGATGCGCCTCACGCGTCACCGTCGCGATGAACTGCAATTTGTGCGCATGTTCGCTGAGGTATTCACGCTGCGTGAGTCCGGCAATCAGCTCCTGGTAGGCCAACTCCCGGGCTTCGCGCACGCTGTACACCAGAATGATGCGCTCGAATTTTTCCCAGACTTCGAAGTCCTGCAGAATCGACAGAAAAGGCGCCACCCCGGTGCCTGTGGATAACAGCCATAGATCGCGCCCATCGACGAAACGGTCCAGCGTCAGATACCCAAAAGCCTGGCGATCCACCAGCAAGGTGTCGCCGACCTGCAGCCGACTCAGCTCACTGGTGAATTCCCCGCCCGGCACGACGATGGAAAAGAACTCGAGAAATTCGTCAAAAGGTGACGACACCATCGAATAAGCGCGCCACACGATGCTGCCATCGGCTTTGCTCACGCCGAGTCTGGCGAACTGCCCGGCACGGAAACGAAAACCGGCATCCCGGCTAGTGCGCAAGGTAAACAGGTTTGGTGTGAGAGGTTGCACATCAAGCAAGGTCTGAGTGGTGTATTTCTCTGCGCTGGCAGTCATGGCGCACTCCATTGGGCGGTGGTTACCAGTGTCCCGCAAATGGCCTCTGTTAAACACCGATGATTGGTAATGGTATTTGAGCGTACGAGAACCCGAAGTCGTCACCAATATTTCAAATATGAGCAATTACTTTAGATTGCACCTTTAATATAAAACACAGTAGCGCTAAGAACTGTTTATCGTCAGATCACTATATTCAATCTCGAAAAAATTTAAGGCTTGTCGTAGGAAACATCCTACACTTCGTTGCGTGCTGGATCTTTTGGATCCATTCGGCGCCCCCCCGCAACGTCAATGGAGTGTAAGAGATGGAAACGTGGAAGGAGTCACAGTTAAAAAGACTGACTTTTGCCAAGGGATTAGAGACTGCCTATCCGATACTATTGCAGTTTGCCGAAAATCTCGGCTTCAACTTTTGTGCGATTTCAGTTGTTCCACTTCACCGCGACATGACTGTTAAAACCTTGCAAATCAATAACTAGCCGAATGAATGGAACACACAGTATGAAAAAAACAATTACAGCAAAATTGATCCGCTAATAGCACATTGCAATCACTCAATGACGCCTATAGTCTGGTGTGAGTCTGTATTCGCAGAGACCCAACCGTTGTGGCAAGGATTACAACGACACGGACTGCAACATGGCTGGTCACAGTCGTTCCATCACGAACCAAGTGGCTTGTGCAGCATTATCAGCCTGGCGCGCAAACACTGTCCGATCAGTCCTTTGGAGCTGTATGAACATTTTGGTTATATGTTCTACGCCACCAGTCACTTGAGTGAGCTGTTCGCCCGAACCCTGCCGCCAGAGTCTCTCAAACCTCGTCAACCGCACCTTTCACCTCGAGAACTGGAGGTCCTGCAACTGTCGGCGGGGGGCAAGACCGCCTACGAGATTTCGAAAATCCTCAGCCTGAGCGAGCGCACCGTGAACTATCACGTGCAGAACGTCATCGAGAAGCTCAACGTCTGCAACAAGATTTCCGCCGTCATCGCGGCCGCCAGAGCCGGGATCATCTAGTCGATCCAGCCTTGCACCCTTTTCAAAACTTGCGGGTAATGACAAAGAAAAAAACGTACCATTTGTGACCCTCCTGAGTGATGACGCGAACGTTAAGCGTTGCATTACACTCGGTCGGTTCCGCTGCACAATGTCAGGGCTGCGGAACACCCCGTTGATTACCCTGAGTCCCCGCCCGATGCCTTTGCTTGATACGCCCTTCGCCCAACTCGATCTGATCCGCCAGCCCGAACAGCAGAACGAACCGCTGCAAGCCTTCGATGCCGCCGACGAATACCTGCTCAACCATTTGGCCATGCAGCAACCGACGGCCGACACGCGTGTACTGGTGCTCAACGACAGCTTTGGTGCGCTGGCGGCCAGCCTGCTCGGCAAGGTCGAGATCAGCAGCAGCGGCGACTCGTTTCTGGGGTTTCAGGGCTTGGAGAAAAACCTGCTACGCAATGGCCAGGCCTTCGACGCTGTTCGCGGGATACCCGCCAGCGAGCCATTGGTCGGACCGTTCGACCGGGTGCTGATCCGCGTACCAAAAACCCTCGCGCTGCTGGAAGAACAATTGATCCGCTTGCAGGGGCAGCTCGCGCCCGGTGCCGAAGTGGTCGCCGCAGCCATGGTCAAGCATTTGCCCCGCGCCGCCGGTGATCTGCTGGAGCGCTACATTGGTCCGGTACAAGCCTCTCTGGCGGTGAAAAAGGCGCGGCTGTTGATCGCCACGCCGGAAGCAAAAGCCCCGGCCGTCTCGCCCTACCCTTCGCGGTATCGCCTCGACGAGCCGTCGATCGAGTTGCTCAACCACGCCAATGTGTTTTGCCGCGAAGGCCTGGACATCGGCACACGCGCCTTCCTCCCGCACCTGCCGAAAAACCTTGGCAGCGCCCGAGTCGCCGATCTGGGCTGTGGCAACGGGGTTCTGGCCATCGCGAGTGCCCTGCAAAACCCCGATGCGCAGTACACGCTGGTCGACGAATCGTTCATGGCGGTGCAATCGGCTGCCGAGAACTGGCGCGCAGCGCTGGGCGAGCGCGAGGTGATCGTGCGGGCCGGCGACGGTCTGGCCGGACAGGAACCACAATCACTGGACGTGGTGCTGTGCAATCCGCCGTTCCATCAGCAGCAGGTGGTCGGCGACTTCCTCGCCTGGCGCATGTTCCAGCAGGCGCGCGAAGCACTGGTGGTGGGTGGCGCGCTGTATATCGTCGGCAACCGTCATCTGGGTTATCACAGCAAACTGGCGCGGCTGTTTCGCGGCGTCGAGCAAGTGGCCGCCACGCCGAAGTTCGTGATCCTCAAGGCCCGCAAATAACCTTCAGGCAAAAAAAACCCTCCGCAAGGAGGGTTTCAACGCCGTACCCGAAGGCGCCGGGACGGGGATGATTCAGTGGGTGGTCAGGCCTGCCGCGTTCATGAACATGCGCATCAGGCTGGCGGCGATAAACAGCACGCCGACGCTACCGACCCAGATCAGGGCCAACCAGCCGAGCCGCTGCCACAGCGGTTTTTTTTCGGCTTCTTCAATGTCGTGCAGGGAATGTTTTCCAGTCATTTTCTTCAAACCTCTTCAAGATTGATGGCGCCATTGCCGACGCCATCGCGAGCAGGCTCGCTCCCACAGGGTTTTACTTAGTGATAGCCGTCTTCATGGGTAACCTTGCCGCGGAACACGTAGTAGCTCCAGAAGGTGTAACCCAGAATGAACGGGATGATGAACAGCGTGCCCACCAGCATGAAGCCTTGACTTTGCGGCGGTGCAGCGGCATCCCAGATCGAGATCGACGGCGGCACGATGTTCGGCCACAGGCTGATACCCAGGCCGCTGTAACCGAGGAAGATCAGCACCAGGGTCAGCAGGAACGGCATGTAGTTGGCGTTGCGTGCCACGGCGCGGATCAGCCCGTACATCGTCACCAGCACCAGAATCGGCACCGGCATGAGCCAGAACAGGTTCGGCATGCTGAACCAGCGCGAAGCGATTTCCGGGTGGGCCAGCGGCGTCCACAGGCTGACGATACCGATCACCGCCAGCAGCACGAACGCCAGTGGCCGCGCCAGATTGTGCATCTGCTCTTGCAACTTGCCTTCGGTTTTCATGATCAGCCAGGTGCAGCCGAGCAAGGCATACGCCACCACCAGTGCGGCGCCGCAGAACAGCGTGAACGGTGTCAGCCAGTCCAGTGAACCGCCGGCGAACTGCCGATTGACCACCGGCAAGCCATCGATGAACGCGCCCAGCGCCACGCCCTGAAAGAACGTCGCCGCCACCGAACCACCGATGAACGCCTTGTCCCACAGATGACGCTTGTCGTCCTTGGCCTTGAAGCGGAACTCGAACGCTACGCCACGGAAGATCAAACCGATGAGCATGAAGATCAGCGGCAGGTACAAGGCCGACAACACTACCGAATAGGCCAACGGGAATGCGCCGAACAACGCCGCACCGCCCAGTACCAGCCAGGTTTCATTGCCGTCCCAGACCGGGGCGACGGTGTTCATCATCACGTCACGGTCGACTTTGCCGGGGATGAACGGGAAGAGAATCCCGATGCCCAGGTCGAAGCCGTCCATGACCACGTACATCATGATGCCGAAGATGATGATCACGGCCCAGATCAGCGGAAGATCAATACCCATGAGTCAAATCTCCTTGGTCACGCGAAGGTCGTCGTCGCCGTGATCGGCATCGGCCGAGTCGTCGGCAGCGGACAACGGACGGGCCGGTGTGCGTTTCTTGCCGGGTCCACCGTCCGGCGTTTCCGCGCCCTCGCTGATCTTCGGCCCTTTGCGCACCAGACGCATCATGTAACCGAGACCTGCACCGAACAGCGCGAAGTACACCACCACAAACATGATCAGGGTGATGCTCATCTGCATGAAGCTGTGGTTGGAGGACGCATCCGCCGTGCGCATCAGGCCATAAACGACCCAAGGCTGGCGGCCGATTTCCGTAGTGAACCAGCCAGCGAGAATCGCGATCAGACCGGACGGCCCCATCCACAGCGCCAGATACAGGAACGGACGCGAGGTGTAGAGCGTGTCGCGCTTACGCAGCCACAGGCTCCACAAACCGGTGAAGATCATCAGGAAACCGAGGCCGACCATGATCCGGAACGACCAGAACACGATGGTCGAATTCGGCCGGTCTTCTGGCGGAAATTCCTTGAGTGCCGGCACCTGTTTGTCCAGCGAGTGGGTCAGGATGAGGCTGCCGAGGTACGGGATCTCCACGGCGAACTTGGTTTTCTCTTCTTTCATGTCCGGCCAGCCGAACAGGATCAGCGGTGTCGCTTCGTCACCGTGGTTTTCCCAGTGACCTTCGATCGCGGCGATTTTTGCCGGTTGGTGCTTGAGCGTATTCAGACCATGGAAGTCACCGATAACCGCCTGGATCGGCGCAACAATCAGCGCCATCCACATCGCCATCGACAGCATCGTGCGGATCGCCGGGTTGTCCTTGCCGCGCAGCAAGTGCCAGGCCGCCGAGGAGCCGACGAAGAATGCCGTAGCGACAAACGCTGCCGTCGCCATGTGCATCAGGCGATACGGGAACGAAGGGTTGAAGATGATCGCCAGCCAGTCGGTCGGAATCACCTGACCGTTGATGATTTCAAAGCCTTGCGGGGTCTGCATCCAGCTGTTGGAGGCGAGAATCCAGAAGGTCGAAATCAGCGTACCGATCGCCACCATGACCGTGGAAAAGAAGTGCAATCCGCGCCCGACCTTGTTCCAGCCAAACAGCATCACCCCGAGGAAACCGGCCTCGAGGAAGAATGCCGTGAGCACTTCATAGGTCAGCAATGGCCCCGTGACGGCACCGGCGAAGTCCGAGAAGCGGCTCCAGTTGGTGCCGAACTGGTAGGCCATGACCAAACCGGAGACCACGCCCATACCGAAGTTGACGGCGAAGATCTTCGACCAGAAATGGTAGAGGTCACGGTAGGTGTCGTTACGGGTTTTCAGCCACAGGCCTTCGAGCACCGCAAGGTAACTCGCCAGGCCGATGGTGATGGCCGGGAACAGGATGTGGAACGAGATGGTGAACGCGAACTGAATTCGGGCGAGATCTAGTGCCTCTAAACCGAACATATGGCTTCCTCTGTCAGGTAGTACCGGCTGCGGACCCGGAGGCCTGCACCCACTGCCCCCACGGATATGGAGTGCGGCGAATTCTGATTCGTTCTTTTTAAACAACCATCGCAACGCAGGGAGTCTGGCCAACTGGCCACCGGATCAATTCCTTTTGGGTCTTGATCTGGATCAAGCAACGTTGAAAGAGTAGTCCCATTTTTACCGTTGAACGGCGTGGTCGTTTGCCGCGTGACAAGTTGCCTCATAACCTTGGCAAAGCCCTGCAACAAATCCCCGAAGCGCTGGCAGCGAGAAAAACAGTACAGATCTCGAAGGCAACACAAATCCCCGAACAGCAGAATCCATCTGCACCGCAAAAAAATCGATGTCTGGCTAACTAAATTTTTCGTCATGGCAACTTCCTGTTACAGACTGGTGATAACCTCGACATTCCCCTCGAGCCAGACCTGCCTTCAGATGCCCAGCCAAGAGCCCCTGCTGTTACGTCATCACCGTCCATTTCTCGCTTTCTGGTTCGCGCGGATCTTTACCGCCAGCGGATTTCAGATGCTCACCGTGGCAATCGGCTGGAACCTCTACCAACTGACCGGCAACGTCCTCGATCTGGGTCTGGTCGGGCTGGTCGAGTTCGCCCCGCGCGTGCTGTTCATGCTGCACACCGGGCATGTCGCTGATCGCTATGACCGGCGCAAAGTCGCGGCGATCTGCCAGTCGTTACAGGCGTTGATCGCCTTGGCGCTGGCCATCGGCAGCGCCACCGATCACGTGACACGCGAGATGATCTTCATCCTCGCCTTCCTGCTTGGCGCGGCGCGCTCGTTCGAGATGCCGACCACTCAGGCATTGCTGCCGAGCATCGTGCCCAGTGCGCTGTTCCCTCGGGCAGTAGCGGCGGCGCAGTCGGCGCAACAGTCGGCGACCATCGTTGCGCCAGCGCTGGGCGGTTTGCTCTATGCATTCGGCAGCGTCTGGGTCTATGGCCCGACCGTGCTGCTCTATGTCATTGCCTGCTCCTTGATGCTCAACCTGCCTGCGCGGCAAACGCCGTTGAACAAAGGCAAAGCCACGCTGGACTCGTTATTGGCCGGGATTCGCTTCATTCGCAGCCGCCCGGACATTCTCGGGGCGATTTCGCTGGATCTGTTTGCGGTACTGCTCGGCGGCGCCACAGCGTTGCTGCCGGTGTTCGCCAAGGACATTCTACTGACCGGGCCGTGGGGCCTCGGGTTGCTGCGTTCGGCACCGGCAGTCGGCGCACTGGGGATGTCGCTGTTCCTCGCGCGGTTTGCCGTGGAACGCAATGTTGGCCGGGTGATGTTCACTGCAGTGGGCATTTTTGGCGTCGCGACCATCGCTTTCGGCCTGTCGACCTCGTTCTGGTTCTCGCTGGCTGTGCTGGTGGTGCTCGGCGCGGCGGACATGATCAGCATGGTCATCCGCGCGTCTTTCGTACAACTGGAAACCCCGGACGAAATGCGCGGCCGGGTCAGCGCGGTGAACGGGCTGTTCATCGGTGCCTCGAACCAGTTGGGCGAATTCGAATCCGGCGTCACCGCCCACTGGTTCGGCACCGTACCGGCGGTGGTCATGGGAGGGATCGGCACGCTGGTGGTGACCGGGACGTGGATCAAGTTGTTTCCGACGCTGGCTAACCGGGACCGGATGCATATCCCGGTGGAAGAGGTGAAGGTCTGACAATCTCCAAAGCACAAGACAACTGAAAATGTGCGGTACATAGTTACCGCACTGAGTGTAATGTATCGCCTTACACTCGAGCCCATGATCAAATCCTTTCAGCACAAAGGCCTTCGCGGCTTCTATGAAACAGGTTCGACTCGCGGGATTCGTGCCGACCACGCAAAACGGCTGTCGCGCATGCTGCAGTTCATGGATCGCGCTACGATTCCCGCAGACTTGGATCTTCCGGGCTGGCGCCTGCATCCATTGAAAGGTGAGCTGACGGAGTACTGGTCGCTGAGCGTTTCAGGCAACTGGCGAGTGATCTTTCGTTTTGTCGGTTCGGACATCGAATTGGTCGATTATCTGGACTACCACTGACAGGAGGCAGGCTCATGCCCATGCACAACCCGCCACACCCCGGTGAAACACTGCTGATGGATGTCTTGCCCGAGCTTGGCATCAGCGTGACCGAATTGGCCCGACACTTGGGCTTCGCACGCCCGCATCTTTCACGTGTATTACACGGACATGCGCCAATCAGCCCGGATCTGGCTGTACGTCTTGAGCGTGCTGGCATTGGCAAGGCGCGCGTGTGGCTAGGCGTACAAACCGACTATGATCTGTGGCAAGCGGAGCATCGGGAGCAACCGGTTATCGAGCTGATCGCTGTCCACGCCTGACACCTCCAGCCACTACAACTCCCCCGCCACTTTCGCCCGCAAGGCCTTGCCGCCGAGTTGCTCGACCAGCGTCAAGGCAAACTCCAGCGCAGCGCTGGAACCTTGCGCGGTGACGCAATTGCCGTCGACCACCACCGGTTGATCAACAAACGTACAGCCCGAGAGTTGATGGCTGGCGCCGGGCAGGCAGGTCATGCGCCGCTGGCGCAGCACGCCAAAGGTTTGCAGGGCGATGGCCGGGGCTTCGGCGATGGCGGCGAACAGGCGTCCGGCGCTGGCCTGATCCTTGACCAGTTGTTGCAGCGGCTGATGCGCCGCCAGGTGTTGAGAGCCAACGGCACCGCCGGGCAGGACGATAAGATCGAAGGTTTGCGCCAGCACGTCGACCAGCATGCCGTCGGCAGTCAGGCGCGTGCCACGCGCGCAAGTCAGCATGCGTCGTCCTTCAATACTGGCGGCGACCACTTCGATGCCGGCGCGGCGCAGCACGTCGATCAGGGTCACGCTTTGCAGATCATCGATGCCCTCGGCGAGGGTAATCAGGGCTCTAAAGGTCATGGGCGCTATCCGCTGGGTGATACTTCAAGCGTAGTCAGCTTCACCCGGATCGCGCTGCAACAGCCGTTACTTGATGTAAAGCTGGGTCGACATCGTGTTGCGTGGCGCGTTGATCGAGGTGTTGCTGAAAGTGAAGGTGCCTTCCTGTTTGCCCGCCAGATCGAAGGTATAGAGAGAACCGACAGTTTTACTGCCGGGGGTGCATTCGGTCAGGTTGCCGTTATCAAAGGCACACACCGGGGCACGGCTGCCGTTCACTTCAAAGCCGTCCAGTGCGACTTGAGGCTGGCTCTTGCCGTAGCCGACTTCGAGCACGTAGACCTTGATGTTCGGTCCGCTGTGATTGCATTGGGTCTGCGTCTGCCCATCGCCGATGTCTTCAAGACCGCAGGCCGGCGATTGCACCTTGATCACTTTAACTTGCGTCAACGGTGGCGCCGACGCCGCAGAGGCTGTCGATACCCCGGCCATCAGTGCGGCAATCAAACCCATAACCTTTATCCAGCACCTGCTCATGCGTTCCCCCCCGCCCCGAAAAAATCAGCGCGCAGTATGGCGCAGTTGGCTTCAAGGCAAAACTTCGCCGACGATCGACACCAACAACCGCCATATTCCTCACGCTGCTGGTATGATGCGCGGCTTTTTCCGGCCCACCACAATTTTTCAGGCGCTAGCGACGGTCTGTGCTTTGCTGTTGAGGTCGATACATTCACGGCGCCACGCGCGCCACGGGGAGCAGACATGCTGGAAAGGCTGTTTCAACTCAAGGCACACAACACCAACGTGCGCACCGAGATTCTGGCGGGCATCACGACTTTCTTGGCCATGGCCTACATTCTGTTCGTCAACCCGAGCATTCTCGGCGAGACCGGCATGGACAAAGGTGCGGTGTTTGTCGCCACCTGTCTGGCAGCCGCTATTGGCTCGACGGTGATGGGCCTGATCGCCAACTACCCGATCGCCCTCGCCCCGGGCATGGGCCTGAACGCCTTCTTCACTTACACCGTAGTTCTGCACATGGGCCACACCTGGCAAGTGGCGCTGGGTGCGGTGTTCATTTCGGCGGTGTTGTTCTTCCTGCTGTCGATCTTCCGCATCCGTGAATGGATCATCAACAGCATCCCGCTGCCACTGCGCTCGGCGATTGCTGCCGGTATCGGCCTGTTCCTGGCGCTGATCGCCCTGCACAACGCCGGTATCGTGGTCAGCAACCCGGCAACCATGGTCGGCCTCGGTGACCTGAAACAACCTGCACCGATTCTCGCCACCCTTGGTTTCGCCCTGATCGTCGCCCTCGAAGCGTTGAAAGTGCGTGGTGCTGTGCTGATCGGCATACTGGCGGTGACCATCGTGTCCATCGCCATGGGCTTCACTCCGTTCGGCGGCGTGACGTCGATGCCACCTTCGCTGGCGCCAACCTTCCTGCAACTGGACATCAAAGGCGCACTGGACATCGGTCTGGTCAGCGTGATCTTCGCCTTCCTGTTCGTCGACCTGTTCGACAACTCCGGCACCCTGATCGGCGTCGCCAAACGTGCCGGTCTGATGGGCAAGGACGGCCACATGCCTAAAATGGGTCGCGCCCTGATCGCCGACAGTACCGCGGCCATGGCCGGTTCGTTGCTGGGTACGTCGACTACCACCAGTTACATCGAATCCGCTGCTGGTGTGAGTGCGGGCGGCCGTACTGGTCTGACGGCCATCGTTGTGGCGATCCTGTTCCTGCTGGCGCTGTTCTTCTCGCCTCTGGCGGCCAGCGTTCCGGCGTTCGCCACTGCTCCGGCGCTGCTGTTCGTCGCTGTGTTGATGACTTCGGGTCTGGCGGAAATAGACTGGGACGACATCACCGTCGCCGCGCCGGTTGTGGTGACCGCGCTGGCCATGCCGTTCACTTACTCGATCGCCAACGGTATCGCCTTCGGCTTCATCTCCTGGACCGTGATCAAGTTGCTGTCCGGCCGCGCCCGTGAGCTGAACCCGGCGCTGGTGATTCTGTCGATTCTGTTTGTGATCAAGTTGGGTTGGTTCAACGCATGACATTTGATTCCCAGGCTTACGCCGAACAACTCGAAGCCAAGGTCACGCGCTTGCGGGACCTGCTGGCGCCGTTCGATGCCCCCGAGCCGACCGTGTTCGACTCGCCGCTGCAGAACTTCCGTCTGCGCGCCGAATTCCGCCTGTGGCGCGAGGGCGGCGATCGGCATTACGCGATGTTCGCTCAAGACGACAAACGCACGCCGATCCTCATTGAAGAGTTCCCGATCGCCAGCCTGCGCATCAATCAGTTGATGCCGCAGCTGAAGGCGGCGTGGCAGGCCAGTTCGGCATTGAGCCACAAGTTGTTTCAGGTTGAGTTTCTGACCACGCTGTCTGGCGATGCGATGATCACCCTGTGCTATCACCGTCCGCTGGACGAACACTGGCATGCAGCGGCGACAAAACTGGCGGCGGATCTCGGCGTCAGCATCATCGGTCGCTCGAAGGGCAAACGCGAAGTGCTTGGCCTCGATTACGTGGTCGAGAAGCTCGAAGTCGGCGGTCGCACCTTCAGCTATCGCCAGCCGGAAGGCGCGTTCACCCAGCCGAACGGCACCGTGAACCAGAAGATGCTCAACTGGGCGTACGAAGCACTCGGCGATCGCACTGACGACCTGTTGGAGTTGTACTGCGGCAACGGCAACTTCACCCTGCCGCTTGCCACCCGCGTGCGCAAAGTGCTGGCCACCGAAATCAGCAAAACTTCGGTCAACGCCGCATTGAGCAACCTCAGCGAAAACGCTGTGGATAACGTCACCCTGGTGCGTTTGTCCGCCGAAGAGCTGACCGAAGCGCTCAACGAAGTGCGCCCGTTCCGTCGCCTGCAAGGCATCGACCTGAAGAGCTACGAATTCGGCAGCGTTTTCGTCGACCCGCCACGCGCCGGCATGGACCCGGACACCTGCGAACTGACCCGGCGCTTCGACAACATCCTGTACATCTCTTGCAACCCGGAAACCCTGGCGGCCAACATCGCCCAGTTGCACGACACGCACCGTATTACCCAGTGCGCGTTGTTCGACCAGTTCCCGTGGACGCATCACATGGAATCGGGTGTGTTGCTGACCCGGCGTTGATTGCGGGGAGCTGATGCGAAAAAGCCGTCGTGATTGACGGCTTTTTTGTGCGCGTTCACTAAGCGGGATCGACCTTACGCGGACGCCCGCCCTTTTTGCCATTCGCCCGCGCGGCTGCAGACTTTGCCGCGCTGCTCTGACGGCCGTTGCGCGAAGCAACGGCAGAAGCGGCCATGGCTAATAGTGATGGGCTCGCCGAAATCATCCCGGAAATGGAAACGTCGAGGTCTTTACCCTCGTGACAAAGCGCAGTACCCGCGAAGCCGACTGTCAGGTTTTCATAATCCTCTGCATTGAATCCGTCGAACTCTGGATAACGATCCACCGGTAGCAACACACCGCTGCCGTCTTCAAAACGGATGATCAGGGATGGTTTCTCAAAGGTTACGGAGACAGCCTGCAAGCTATTCGTTCGGCGTGCTTGCCCTTGCTGGATGGCGACGTCGATCATCTCCTCCGTGAGGGGACGACGTGCGGATGGCTTAGCTTTGATGACTTTCATAAATCGATTTCCACTCCTTCCAATGCGTCTATCAATGTCAGAAGAGTTTTGCCCTCGTCTGGCAGATAACGCGCCGATCCCACTCTGTATGTCGTGTCAGTGACGAGTTTCATCCCCAACACTTCGTTTGAATGGCTGTCCCACAATTGATTGTCGAGACAGACAGTTTGCAATTTCGACCACCAGATCCCGCGTGCTCGTCGCAGATGAGCAGGCTGCTCAAGGGATCGACACAAGCCTTCCAGCACGGCCAAGGGTGGTCGACGAGAAAGCGGCACGACGTCCCAAAGCTCAATATCGTTGTGCCAGAAACTGAACTGTAATCGGGCATTCCAACTGCCCGCATTCACGTGAACGTGTGGTGGGCAATGTTCATCTCGCAGCATGATGACAATCGACAATCCTTTGTAGCTGCACACCTTCATGCTAACCCATCCGTTAGGTTAACAATTTTCAGGATTCGAGATTCCTTTCAAATCCGACGACTGGTGATCAAGCACATGACGTTTCACCGCTTTTGAGGCTAGCGTCGGAACGGTTCATGAGTCGGTCAATCTCCGGTAAAAAAACGTAAGCAAAGCTGTCTTCATATCTCGATCAATATTGCTTCTGTGCGATCACCGAACATAAATCGCCAAGGCCATTTTTGTTCAATTGACCATGGTAACTATCTAGTACATTTTATCTCCACAGGCTGAAACCTTCGGCCAAAGCCAAAAACAATAAGTGGAGTTACCCCTCATGCCCCCTATCGTTCTGGTGCTCAACGGCCCGAACCTGAACCTGCTCGGCACTCGCGAGCCGGCGACTTACGGTCACGAAACCCTGGCGGACATCTCGGCCTTGTGCGGTCGCGCGGCTGAAGAATTCGGCCTGGCCGTGGAGTTTCGCCAGACCAATCACGAAGGCGAACTGCTCGACTGGATTCACGCCGCCCGTGGCCGTTGCGCCGGGATCGTGATCAACCCGGCAGCGTGGACGCACACTTCGGTGGCGATTCGCGATGCGTTGGTGGCCAGTGAGTTGCCGGTAATCGAAGTGCACCTGTCCAACGTCCATGCCCGCGAACCGTTTCGTCATCACTCGTTTGTCTCGGCAATCGCCACGGCGGTGATGGCCGGTTTTGGCAGCCATGGCTATCGCTTGGCGCTGGAACATTTCAGTCAGCGGTTGAAGGGGTGAATCACATGTCCCGCTCTAACGTGATACTCGCCGGGCTGATCGGCGCAGGCATTCAGGCCTCGCGCACGCCGGCGCTGCATGAACATGAAGGCGATGCGCAGGGCATGCGTTATCTGTATCGATTGATCGATCTCGATCAGTTGAAAATGGACAGCACCGCCCTGCCCGACTTGCTGCTGGCGGCCGAGCGGATGAACTACACCGGCCTGAACATCACCTTCCCGTGCAAGCAGGCGATCATCCCGCTGCTGGATGAATTGTCACCGGAAGCCAAGGGCATCGGCGCGGTGAACACGGTGGTGTTGAAGGATGGTAAACGTGTCGGCCACAACACTGACTGCCTCGGTTTTGCCGAAGGTTTTCGCCGTGGCCTGAAGGATGCTGCGCGTGAACGTGTAGTCCAGATGGGCGCCGGTGGTGCAGGCGCGGCGGTGGCCCACGCGTTGTTAAGCGAAGGCGTCCGGCAGTTGAGCATTTTCGACGTCGACAGTGAGCGTGCGGAAAGTCTGGCGAATAATCTCAATCAGCACTTTGGTTTTGGTCGTGCGACGGCCGGCCGGGATCTGCCGAGCGCACTGAATCTGGCCGACGGTCTGGTCAATACCACGCCGATGGGCATGGCCAAACTGCCGGGCATGCCGGTGCCGGTCGAGTTGCTGCGCAAGGCATTGTGGGTGGCGGAGATTGTGTATTTCCCGCTGGAGACCGAACTGCTGCGCAATGCTCGCGCGCTGGGTTGCCGGACGCTGGACGGCGGCAACATGGCAGTGTTTCAAGCAATGAAGGCGTTTGAGTTGTTCAGCGGCGTGGTGCCGGATGCGCAGCGCATGCTGGCGCATTTTCAAAGCATGAATGGCTGAACGCTTTCCCCTGTGGGAGCGAGCCTGCTCGCGAAGGCGTCCTGCCAGCCAACACATGAGTTGCCTGACACACCGCTTTCGCGAGCAGGCTCGCTTCCACAAGGGGATATGCGTCAGGCCTGCAGGTAGCGCAACACCGACTCGCAAATCATCTCGCGATGCCGCTGCTTGATGCTTTCATCCGGCAGATCGATCTGGAAAATTTCGCCAAACGTGTGCCGGTTCGAAACGCGATAGAAGCAGAACGAACTGATCAGCAAATGTACATCCAGGGCATCAAGCCCGGCACGGAACACACCCTCTTCAGCGCCACGACGCAGAATCTCGCCGAGTGAATCGAGAATGGTGTTGTTCATCGCCTTGATCGCATCGGAACGCTTCACGTATTCAGCGTTGTGGATGTTTTCGATGCTGACGATGCGCACGAAATCGACGTTGCGGTCGTGGTGATCGAAGGTGAATTCCACCAGACGCCGAATCGCCTCCACCGGTGCCAACTCGGCCAGGTGCAGACGGTTTTCGGTGTTGCGGATATCGCCGTAAAGCTTCTCCAGCACCTCGACATACAACTGCTCCTTACTGCCGAAGTAGTAGTAGATCATGCGTTTGGAGGTGTGGATGCGTTCGGCGATCGCGTCGACGCGGGCACCGGACAAGCCTTGCTGGACGAACTCGACGATCGCCTCTTGCAAGATGTTCTCGCGGGTCTTTTCCGGGTTGTTCTTGCGACTCTTGCGCGGCTCCACGGCGGATACTTCGGTAGCTGCGGAAAGTTCTGAATTCATCGTCATTGCGGGCTCACGGCCATCACTGCACAGGCGGCGATTATGGGCCGCGCAGCACAGTGAAGGAAGCCGCGCGGCCTGTGTTTAATCCCGCGTTTACGAATTCCCTACAACTTCGCCTGGCGCACGGCGCCACTGCGTGACTTGGCCATCGCCGCCAGACGCACCGCGACGTTCGCCGCACCGTAACCGGCGTAGCCGTTCTTGCGCTGAATGATCTCGAAGAAGAAACGCCCTTCGAACGGTTCGGTGTAGACGTGGAACAGCTCTCCTCCCTGGGCATCACGGTCGTAGAGCACGTTGTAATACGCCAGTTCGCTGAGGAACTCATCGTCGAAATCGAATCGCGCGGCGAGGTCGTCGTAATAGTTGAGCGGGATATCCAGCAACGGCACACCCGCTTCTTTGGCGCGACTGACTTCGGCGAAGATGTCGTCACAATCGAAGGCAATATGATGCACGCCGGAGCCGCGATAACTCGACAGCGCGTGGGAGATGGCGGTGTTGCGGTTCTCGGAGATGTTCAGCGGCAAGCGGATAGAACTGTCGCGACTACGCAGTGCGCGGCTCTTCACCAGACCGTACGGGTCGGGCAGTACCACTTCATCGTCTGCCTCGAAATCCAGCAGGCTCTTATAGAACAACACCCAACTGTCGAGGCTGTCGGCCGGCAGCGCCATGGCCATGTGGTCGATACGCTTGAGCCCGCCACGGGCGGGCGCATCTGCCAGCAGATTGAAATCGGTGCCGTAAACATCAGCCTGTTCATCGACCAGATAGATCAGGCTACCGTCCGGGGCCCGCACTGCGGCCAGTTCCAGTTCATTGGGGCCGACCAGTCCGCGATAAGGCTGACCTTTGTAAGCGACCGCGCGCGCCAGAGCACTGGCGCTGTCCTTGACCCGCACAGCCGTGGCACACAACGACGGGCCGTGGGCCTCGAAAAAGCTGTGAGCAAATGAATACGGTTCGGAGTTGAGGATCAGGTTGATATCGCCCTGACGCAGCAGGCTCACGCTTTTGGAGCGATGCTGCCCGGCCTTGACGAAGCCGAGACGTTCCAGCCAGTTCGACAGCTTGGCGCCGAGGCTTTCATCAACGGCGAACTCGAGAAACTCAATGCCGTTGTACTCGCTGGCCTTAGGCGTTTCAAAAAGGATTTCACGGTTGGCCACAGGCGTCGCTTCCTGCTCCAGACGCTGGCGAGTTTTCTCTTCGAGGTACAGCAGCGAACGCAAACCGTCGGCAGCATTGGCCCGTGGCGGTGCCGCGCGGAAGCCGTCGTTGAAGATTTCCAGCGACAGCGGCCCGGTGTAGCCACTCTGGATGATCGGCGCGAGGAAACCCGGCAGATCAAATTCGCCCTGCCCCGGGAAGCAGCGGAAATGCCGGCTCCACTCCAGTACATCCATGGCCAGGATCGGCGCATCGGCCATTTGCACGAAGAAGATTTTGTCGCCGGGAATCTCGGCAATGGCGCTAGGATCGCCCTTCAACGACAAGGTGTGAAAGCTGTCGAGTAAGACGCCGAGGCTCGGGTGATCGGCCTGACGCACGATGTCCCAGACCTGTTGATAAGTGTTGACGTGACGGCCCCACGCCAGCGCTTCGTAACCAATGCGCAAGCCGCGCGCACCGGCATGCTCGGCCAGCAAGCGCAGATCATCGACCAGGATTTGTTGATCGCCGACGCTGTCGGCCGAGGCGTTGCTGCAGACCAGCACCAGGTCGGTGCCCAGTTCCTGCATCAGGTCGAACTTGCGTTCGGCGCGCTCAAGATTGCGCGCCAGGCGATCGCGGCGGCAGCCTTCGAAATCGCGAAACGGCTGAAACAGGGTGATGGCGATGCCGAGGTCGGCGCACATCTGTTTAATTTCCCGTGGACTGCCGTCGTAGTACAGGAGGTCGTTTTCGAAAATCTCCACCCCGTCGAACCCGGCGGCGGCGATGGCTTCGAGTTTTTCCGGCAGGGTGCCGCTCAAGGAAACGGTGGCAATGGAACGCTGCATGATTCAACTCCCGGACTGCGCCGCTTTTGGCTGGGATGGTTTTTGTAGTGAGGGAAATTATTGGCTGCATCGATCGCGGCAGCAATTTAAAGTGTACTACCCGGTTAGTTTTGCGTGCGATTATCGAACACAATGGCGGTTTGGCGAATTGACGATTTTTCGTCCACTGCCCAACATCGGCTGCACATTGAGTCCGGATCTGAACCACCGGTCGCAGCGTGCAAAGAAAAAAGCACACCAAATAACAAATCCAAAAACGGGTGGAACACATGATTCCTTCACAGACTTCCCGCATGGCTCCGGCCATGAGCACTGCCACGGGTGGCATCGGCGACAAGATCCGCGGCGCCATGGCCGTCGGCAAGACCCGTTGGGGCATGCTGGCGCTGGTGTTTTTCGCCACCACCCTGAACTACATCGACCGCGCCGCCCTCGGCGTCATGCAGCCGATCCTCGCCAAGGAAATGAGCTGGACGGCGATGGATTACGCCAACATCAACTTCTGGTTTCAGGTCGGCTACGCGATCGGTTTTGTCCTGCAAGGTCGTTTGATCGACCGGGTCGGCGTCAAACGCGTGTTCTTCTGCGCCGTGCTGCTGTGGAGCCTGGCCACCGGTGCTCACGGTCTCGCGACTTCGGCGGTTGGCTTCATGGTCTGCCGATTTGTCCTCGGCCTGACCGAAGCGGCGAACTACCCGGCCTGCGTGAAAACCACGCGCCTGTGGTTCCCGGCCGGCGAACGTGCGGTCGCTACCGGCATCTTCAACGCCGGCACCAACGTCGGTGCGATGTTTACACCGATGCTGCTGCCTCTGGTCCTGCACGTATGGGGCTGGCAAGCGGCGTTCCTGTGCATGTCGGCACTCGGCGGGATCTGGCTGCTGTTCTGGGGCTTGAAGTACTTCAACCCGGAAGATCACCCAAGCGTTAAACAGTCCGAACTGGACTACATCCAGCAAGAAGTCGAACCGGAACAGGCCCGCGTACCGTTCTCGAAAATCCTCCGTATGCGCGGCACCTGGGCCTTCGCCCTCGCCTACTCGCTGACTGCGCCGGTGTTCTGGTTCTACCTGTACTGGCTGCCGCCGTTCCTCAATCAGCAATACAACCTGGGCATCAACGTCACCCAGATGGGTATTCCGCTGATCATCATCTACGTCACGGCTGACTTCGGCAGCGTCGGTGGCGGCATTCTGTCGTCGTTCCTGATCGGTCGCGGGATGAACTCGATCAAGGCGCGGCTGCTGTCGATGTTCCTGTTTGCCTGCTGCATCATCGGCGTGGTCATGGCAGCCGGCTCAGCCAATCTGTGGGTTGCAGTGGCCGCCATCTCTCTGGCGATCGGCGCGCACCAGGCCTGGACGGCGAACATCTGGAGCCTGGTGATGGACTACACGCCCAAGCACATGATGAGCACGGTGTTTGGCTTCGGTGGTATGTGCGCAGCGATCGGCGGGATGTTCATGACCCAGATCGTCGGCCACATCCTCACCGTCACCAACAACAACTACACCGTGTTGTTCACCCTGATTCCGGCGATGTACTTCATTGCGCTGACGTGGATGTACTTCATGGCACCGCGCAAAATCCCTACCCTCACCGAGTAATCTGCCTACACCATCCCCTTGTAGGAGCTGCGGCACGCTGCGATCTTTTGATCTTGATGTTGAAGATCAAAAGATCGCAGCGTGCCGCAGCTCCTACACAGGGGTTTGCGGTTTCTTCAGCGGCGGCTCTGCTGCCACGCTGCCGCCAGTCCGCTGCAACAGATCACCGCAATGCCGATCACCGTCAACAGGCTCGGCGTGTGATTGAACAGCAACCAGCCCAACAGCCCCGCAAACACAATCTGGCAATAACCGAACGGCGCCAGCAACGCCGGTGCGGCATGGCGGAACGCCTGGGTCAGAAACAAATGCGCGGTCATCCCGCAACTGCCCAACGCCAGCATCAGCCCGGCGTGTGTCAGCGTTGGCACCTGCCAGAAGAACGGCACCAGCGCACTCATCACCAGCGTGTTGCACAGCCCGGCGAAGAAGTTGCTGGTAGTCGGGCTGTCGATTTCGGCGAGCTTGCGCGTCAGCAGTTGATAGAAGCAGAAGAACAGCGCCGAGCAGAACGGCAGCAGCACCGCCGGTGTGAACAATTCGCCGCCCGGGTGAACGATGATCAGCACGCCGATAAAGCCGCAGATCACTGCGATCCATTGGCCGCGTGTCACTCGTTCCTTGAGCAACGGAACCGACAACGCCGTCACCAAAACCGGCGCAAGAAAGTTGACCGCCGTAGCCTCCGCCAGCGGGATATACAGCAGGGCCGTGGTGAAAAACAGGCTCGTACCGAGTAGGCAAAGTGCTCGGGTCAACTGCCATAAAGGCTTCTTGGTGCGTAGGACGCGCAACCCGGATTGCGGCAGAAAAATCCCCGCCATCAGTAAGGTGTGCACCAGATAGCGTGCCCACACCACCATCACGATCGGATAGAAACCCGAGAGATACTTCGACAATGCGTCGTGACTGGAGAACAGGAAGGTCGCCACGACAATCAGCAAGATCCCCTTGAAGGGTTGGTTGACACCGGAGAGCGGGGTGCTGACGGTCATTGGGTTTCCTTGTGTTGCCATAAAAGATCAAAAGCTTCGCGGGCAAGTCCCGTTTCATTGACGATGCCACGCCTGTGGCAGCGTGGCTTGCCCGCGATAGATGCGCAGTACCGCTTACAGCCGCGCCAACAACTCCCGGGTTCTATCAATCGCCATCTGCGCCCGCTGCAGTCCACTCACGCCTTGCTCCAACAGTTTCACCGTGGGAATTTCCAGACTCAGTGGGATATTAGCTGGCAACGCTTTCAACAACCCGAGCAAGTCGCAATCGCCTTCGCCGGGAAACCGTCGCTCGTTGCGCGCCTGACGCAAGATCTCGGCCATGTCCGACGGTCTCGGCCCCGCCACATCACACAATTGCGCATAGCGTAGACGCGAGGACGCTACGCCCGCCAAATCCTCCAATCGTGAACCCGATCGATCAAAGTGAAACGCGTCCACCAGCACCGCTGCATTTTCCCGGTCGGTGTTGTCGACGATGCGCAACGCCTGCTTGAGGTTGCGTGCATCGGTCCAGGGCATGAATTCCAGATGCGGATGCAAACCGTAAGGCCGCGCCAGATCACACAATGCCCCGAAGTTATCCGCGAGCCGTTGCTCGTCAGGATCGTTACCGGCGACCAGTAATTCAGTCGCGCCAAATTCCGCACCGACCGTCAGAAGTTTCTCGAAATCGGCGACGACGGTGTGCGGCTTCAAACGCAGGATTTCCACGTCGAGCACGCGAACACCGGTATCGCGCAACCGCTGCAACGTCTGTCGCCGCAAATTAGCATCGGCGACCAACGGGAAGTGATGCTCCTCGGGCGTCGCCGGTTCCAGACGCAGGCCGACGTGGCTGTAACCGGCGCGCGCGGCGACTTCGACCATTTGCGGCGGCGACAACTCCAGCACGGTGAGGCTGGCCAATGAGAGGATTCGTTCACTCATGTTCAAGCCTCGATCAGTGCAGGGGCGCAGGCACGGCCAGTAGCGGCAGCCTCGCGAATGGCTTCGATCAACGCAAGGGTGCGGGCGGCATCCGCCGCACTCACCAGCGGCTCGACTTCACGCCGTGCCACGCGTACGAAATGCTGTAACTGCAAGCGCAAAGCATCGTCACCGCCGTAGGACTCTTCGACCATTAGCAACGGTTCATGCCAACCGGCGTCGACCTGATCAGCAGCGTAGTGCCAGTGCTTGAGCTGCGGAATGCTCAGAGCGCCAGCAGTCCCCGCCAGCAGATAGCAAGGCTGATCGGCTTGGCGCGGATACACCGGGTTCTCACCGGAATCCAGCTCCCAACTCCACGGCGCGGCGACCGCGTCGGAACCGCTCAATGTGCCCAATGTACCGCCCTCGAATTGCAGCAACACCGCCGCACTGTCTTCGTTGGCGAAACCGCGCACGGCGTTGTCGGTGATCGCTTGCACCGAACGCACTTCCCCGCACAGATGCCGTAGCAGGTCGAGGTCGTGAATCAGGTTCGTGAGCAACATCCCGGCGCCCGGTTCGCGGCGCCACGGGATCTCGAAATAACTGTCAGGTTTGCGCAACTGGAACAACGCAGTGACCGTGGTCAAACGCCCGAGCGCCCCGCTCTGCACCAGCTCACGGGCACGTACGATCAGCGGATTGTGGCGCCGATGATGGCCGACCAGCACTGGCACGCCGCTGCTTTCAACTGCTGCGACCAGTGCACGCGCTTCGTCCAGATGCACGCCGACCGGTTTCTCCAACAACACCGGCACACCCGCCGCCAGACAATCGAGCGCCGTAGCGACGTGCTGATTATTCGGGTTGGCAACGATTACCGCGTCTGGCCTGATGAGTTCTAGCATCTGACGGTGATCGGCGAAATGCCTTACACCCCATTCAGCCGCAAGACTTTGCGCCTGCGGCCCAGGGTCAGCCACTGCGCAGAGCGTCGCTTCGGTGAGGGTTTGCAGGTGCCGATAATGTTGTTGGCCCATGTTGCCGGCGCCGATCAGGGCAATTCGAAGGGGCGAATTCAAGGGGCGGTCCTCTTGTGATTGTTGTCGGAAAAACACTCCGCAAACAATTTAGAACCGAGTTCCAGAATCAAATACCCATTCATGCTAAAACCGTGCGAACACCGCACAATTTCCATGAACAACCCAAACCAAATGTGAGAGCGAGCCTGCTCGCGAAGGCGCCGTGTCAAGCAACATCAATGCTGACTGACAGAACGCTTTCGCGAGCAGGCTCGCTCCCACACGGGATCTCTGTGAATTCGAATTAGACGAACAGTTCGGAGGCCTGGCTGGCCGCCGACATCTCCTCAGCAAACTGCAGAAGCAACGGCGCCAGCTCATGCAACCGCGCCCCCGGCATTCGCGCACTGGGCCCGGCGATACTCAGCACGCCGATCACCCGTCCATCCATGGGATGTCTCACCACCGCCGCAATCGCTGAAGTTCCGACCGCCGAACTTTCTTCAACGCAGGCATAGCCCTGTTCACGGGCCAGACGCAGCCGTTCCAGCAACTCGATATTGGAGCGCGGCGCATTCGGCCCGATCCCCACCGGCACCTCCGCAGCCTGCCGCTCGACCAGTGACAACGCCTCCGCATCGCTCATGCACGCCAGCCACGCATGCCCGGACGCGGTGTAGAACAGCGGCGCATCGCGGCCCATGTCCGGGTCATAACGCAGACCAGTACGCGCGCCCTGCGCCTTGGCGATCCAGGTCTGACGCTCTCCATCGATCACCCCGAGACGCACCAGTTCGCCGGTCTCCTGCGCCAGTCGGTCAAGTACCGGCTGGACGATGTCGGCACCGCTGCTCGACAGGTATTGAAAGCCCATCGCGACCAGTTTGGTCGACAGGTGATAGCGCAAGGTTTCCGGATTCTGTCGCACGTAGCCGAGACGGATAAGCTCGGCGAGCAGGCGATGTGTCGCGCTTTTCGGAATATCCAGTTGCTCGGCCAGGGTCTGCATCGGCAGCCCGCGCGGATCACTGGTGAGGCTTTCCAGCACGCTGAAAACCCGTTCGATTTGACTGCCGGCCATGGGAACACCCAAAGGAAATTTTGCCGATTCTAGAAGACATCGACCGTAAAGCGAAATCTGGAACCACCCGTGCGATAACCGCCCGCTTTATCGGTACAAGGCTTGTCGAATGGCGGCGGCACTGGTTATTTTCTGGAATCAAATTCCAAAAATAATTTACTGCTGGAGCGTTGTTTGATGTCTGAACACCCTGATATCGACTGCGACGTGTTGGTCGTCGGTTCCGGTGCCGCCGGTTTGTCGGCCGCCGTGACCGCCGCATGGCATGGCTTGAAAGTCATCGTTGTCGAGAAAGACCCGGTGTTCGGTGGCGCCACGGCCTGGTCCGGAGGCTGGGCGTGGGTGCCATGCAATCCACTGGCGCGTCGGGCCGGGATCGTCGAAGACATCGAACAACCGCGCACCTATTTGCGCCATGAACTGGGCGAACATTTCGACCCGGCGATGATCGATGCTTTCCTTGAAGCGGGGCCGCGCATGGTCGCGTTTTTCGAACAGCACACCGCACTGCATTTTGCCGATGGCAACGCTATTGCCGACATTCATGGCGACACGCCCGGCGCTGGCACTGGCGGTCGCTCGGTCATCGCAGCACCGTACGATGGACGCAAAGTCGGACGCCTGCTCAAGCGCCTTCGTACAACGATGCGCGAAACATCCTTCATGGGCATGCCAATCATGGCCGGGGCGGATCTGTCGGCATTCCTCAATCTGACGCGCTCAATGAAAGCCGCATGGCATGTGACCCAACGTTTCACTCGGCACCTGTTCGACCTCGCAGCGAATGGCCGGGCGATGCAACTGGTCAACGGCGTGGCGCTGGTGGCACGGCTGGCGAAATCCGCCGAAGACCTCGGCGTGTTGCTGTGGGAATCGGCGCCGGTAACGGAATTACTGCGCGACGAAAATCGTGTTTCGGGTGCCTTGATCAACAGCCGTAAAGGTCCGCTCCGCATTCATGCGCGCAAAGCCGTGGTGCTTGCCGCCGGTGGTTTTGCCAATGACATCGAGCGGCGCAAAACCTTGTTCCCGCGTACGCCAACGGGTCATGAACATTGGGCGCTACCGCCGCTGGCCGTCAATGGCGATGGTTTGCGCCTGGGCGAAAGCGTCGGTGCACGGGTCAATACCGATGTGGCTTCGCCCGTGGCGTGGGCGCCGGTATCGCAAGTGCCACATTCCGACGGCAGCACCGGCCATTTCCCACACATCATCGAGCGTGGCAAACCCGGGATCATCGGCGTGCTGCGCAACGGCCAGCGTTTCGTCAACGAAGCCAACGGTTATTACGACTACGTCAGCGCCATGGTCGCTGCTGCGCCGGAAGGTGAAGAAGTCGCCTCCTGGCTGATTTGCACGCGCGCCTTTCAAAGGCGTTATGGCCTTGGCATATCGAGGCCGTTTCCGCTGCCGGTGTCAGAATTTATCCGCAGCGGCTATCTGAAAACCGGTAACAGCGTTGAAGAATTGGCCAGTGCTTGCGGCATCGACCCGGGCGGTTTGCGCCAGACTCTCGACGATTACAACCGCCATGCACGCAACGGCGAAGACCCGCAATTCGGGCGCGGCTCAACACCTTACAACCGCAAACAGGGTGACCCGGCGAACCTTCCCAACCCCTGCGTTGCCCCAATAGAGACCGGCCCGTTCTACGCCGTGAAAGTCCAGCCAGGCTGCTTCGGCACGTTCGCCGGACTCAAGGTCAACCCCCACGCGCAAGTGCTGGACGCCCACGAACAGCCCATCGCCGGCCTTTACGCAGCGGGTGGCGACATGGCCAGCATCATGGGCGGCCACTACCCGGCGGGCGGTATCAACCTCGGCCCGGCGCTGACTTTCGGTTACATCGCCGCCCGGCACATTGCCGGCATGACTGCTTTCGAACAGGAGATCGACCATGCAGCACATCGTTAATACCCAAGGTTTGAACATGCCGAAACTCGGTCTCGGTACCTGGCCGATGCTCGGCGACGAATGCACCCGCGCCGTGGAGCAAGCGCTGGAATTAGGTTATCGCCACATCGATACGGCAGCGGCCTACAACAACGAAGACGCGGTCGGACAAGCACTGGCGAATACGCCGACACCGCGCGAGCAGATTCACGTCACCACCAAGGTCTGGTGGGATCAGCTGCAACCCGACGCGATGCGCCATTCCATGGACCGCAGCCTCACAGCCTTGCGCAGCGACTACGTCGACCTGTTCATGATCCACTGGCCAGCCACCGACTGGGATTTGCCACGCACCCTCGACACTCTGGCTTCGTTCAAGGAGCAAGGTCTGGCGCGCAACATCGGCGTGGCGAATTTTCCGCTGCCGTTGCTACGCAAAGTCATCGAGGAATATGGGATTGGTCTGTCAGCGATTCAGGTCGAGTACCACGTCCTCCTCGGCCAAAACGCCCTGCTCGACTACGCCCGTCAACACAACCTGGCGCTGACGGCTTACACCCCGCTGGCGCGCAACAAGGTCTCGGACATCCCGCAGATTCAACAGATCGCCCACAAGCACGGCGTGCTGCCGACTCAAGTGGCGTTGAAATGGTTACTCGATCAAGCCAACGTCGCGGCGATTCCCAAGGCCAGCAGCCGAGCCAATCAACTGGCCAACCTCGCCTCGCTGCAAGTCGAACTCGACGATGAAGACCGCGCACTGATCGCCGCGCTGCCAAAGCGCGAACGTCAGGTCAGTCCCGATTTCGCCCCAGAGTGGGATGCGTTTGATCGCTGATTGATGATCCGGCGATAGAAATCCTGCGCGGGATTGAATTTGCCGCGCGCCAGACCGTCAATAACAGGCCCGACCTCGTCAACACGAGGCCGGGCCTGTTTGCATGTGGCCAATAGACGGACGACCGGACTGGCGCCACACTCACACAGCAGCAACACTCATCACCACCGATACACACAGAGGATTCCCACATGCTATGGAAAAAAGGCCGACGCAGTGACAATGTCGTCGATGCCCGTGGTGATGATGCCGGCGGTGGCGGCGGCATGCGTTTCGGCGGCGGCAAAGGCCTGAGCTTGGGAGCCATCCTGCTGATTGTCGGCATTGGCTGGATCACCGGGCAGGATCCGTTGCAGATTCTCGGCCAGCTCGCCGGGCAATCCACCCAACAATCGGCGCCCACTTCGCAAACCCGCCAGGCGCCGCCGGCCAACGATGAACAGGCCGAATTTGTCCGCTCGATCCTCGGCGATACCGAAGACACCTGGGGCGCGATTTTCCAACAGGCCGGGCGGCAATATAAAGACCCGACGCTGGTGCTGTTCAGCAATCGGGTCAATTCCGCCTGCGGTCTGGCAACCTCCGCCACCGGACCGTTCTACTGCCCGGCCGATCAGAAAGTCTATCTGGACATGGCGTTCTTCCAGGAGATGTCGCAACGTTTCAAAGCCGCTGGCGACTTTGCTCAGGCCTACGTGATCGCTCACGAAGTCGGACACCATGTGCAGACGCTTCTTGGCGTCTCGGCGAAAATTCAGACAGCCCGCCAGCAAGGTCGGCAGATGGAAGGCGACGGCGGTTTGCTGGTGCGCCAGGAACTGCAGGCCGATTGCCTCGCCGGCGTCTGGGCCTACAGCGCGCAGAAGCGCTTGAACTGGCTGGAACCGGGCGACATCGAAGAAGCCTTGAACGCGGCCAACGCCATCGGTGATGATCGCCTGCAACAACAGGGTCAGGGCCGTGTGGTGCCGGACTCGTTTACCCACGGTACGTCGGCGCAAAGGGTGCGCTGGTTCAAAACCGGATTCGCGCAGGGCCAGGTCGGCCAGTGCGACACCTTCGCGGCGAAAAACCTGTAAATGCATAAATGGCTTTTAGCGTTACTGATCGTTGGCAGCACCGCGCACGCCGCCGGTGTCGATGCGATCAGCCCCGGTCGTTTGCAACTCAAGGCCGGGGAAATGGCGGTAGGCATTGGTCCTGCGCCGGAGAAGATCGAACGTGTGCTGATCGTCATTCATGGCCGGTTACGCAACGCCGAGACCTATCGCAAAAGCGCCGAAAGCGCGGCGGAGCTAGCGGGGCAAAGCGCACATACCCTGGTGATCGCCCCGCAGTTTCTCAATGAAAGCGATGTCGCGCTGTACTCGTTGCCCGCCACCGTGTTGCGCTGGCAGGGCAACGAGTGGATGGGCGGCGGGCTATCCACGGGGCCGAATCCATTGAGCTCCTATGCCGCGCTCGATGAGATCGTCGGACGGATCAGCGATCGCAAGCAGTTTCCCGACGTCAAGCAGATCGTGATCTTCGGGCACTCCGGAGGCGGCCAGGTTGTGCAGCGTTATGCCCTGCTCGCCAAGGATCAGCCGGCGCTGAAGGCCAACGGCATTCGTCTGCGCTATGTGGTAGCCAATCCCTCTTCTTACGCCTACTTCAATGAGCAGCGGCCAGTGGCGTTCGATCACGCCAAATGCGCGGGTTTCAATCGCTGGAAGTACGGTCTGTCAGACATGCCGGTGTATGCCGGTGGGCAAACGCCGTTGCAGCTTGAGAGCAGTTACATCAAACGCGAGGTGATCTATCTGCTTGGGCAGCAGGACATCGATCCCAATCACCCGGCGCTGGACAAGCGCTGTGAGGCCGAGGCGCAAGGCGCGTATCGTCTGGAGCGTGGAAAGTTGTACTTCGGGTATTTGCTGCGCCGACATCCGGAAGGGGTGAATCAGCGACTGATCGAAGTGCCCGGAGTTGGGCATAACGGCGATGGGATGTTGACCTCGCCGGAGGGGCAGAAGGCGTTGTTTGAGCAGTAAGTTGTGCGGTGCCTGAGCTTGCTCGCGAAGAGGCCAGCTCAGGCACCCAAGATTTCAGGCCAGAAGCATCCGCCGCAACTCGACACAATCCTTCGCATGCCAATCGGTCAACTCCGGCCACGGGTTATCCGGCAAATTCACCAACACCGTCCGCGCCCCCGCCGCACGCCCGCAATCCAGATCGAAGCGGTAATCACCGACCATGACCATCTCGCTGGCCGACACTTTCCAGGCGTCTGCCAGCTTCAGCAAACCGCCCGGATGCGGCTTCGGCGGTGCTTCATCACGGCCCAACACATCTTCCACCGCGAAGCAGTCAGCCAGACAAATGGCTTCCAGCGTCACATGCGCCAGTTCCCGCGCATTGCGGGTCAGAATGCCAAGGCGATAACCGCGCGCGTGCAGATCACGCACCAGTTCCACCGCGCCGGTGGCCGGGGTCGAACCCAGCGCCAGATCCCTTTCGTGTTCCAGCAACCAGGCGTGTTTCGCTGCCGCCTCGTCCGCCGGTAATGCGGCAAGATGAGTGAGGATGTCGTCCTGCGGCGGAATCGCCAGCGCCACGCGAATCGCCGCAAAGTCATGCACGGCGACGGTCAGGGTGCCGTCCATGTCGAACACCCAGTGAGTCACCTCTTTAAGGCTCATGCCCAATCCTTGCGATGGCGGATCAAGCCTTCCTGCGTCACCGAAGCGACCAGTTGCCCGGCGCGGTTGTACACGCTGCCACGGGAGAAGCCGCGCGAGTTACCGGCCCACGGGCTGTCCATCGCGTAGAGCAACCAGTCATCGGCGCGCAGATCGTTGTGGAACCACAGCGCATGATCGAGGCTGGCGACCTGCATGTCTTTCTGCCAGACCGACTTGCCGTGGGGCAGCATCGAGGTGGTCAGCAAACCGAAGTCCGAAGCGTAGGCCAGCAAATATTTGTGCAGCGCCGGGATGTCGGCCAATGCGCCGTCGGCACGGAACCACACGTACTTAACCGGATCCGCCGGTTGCGGGTTGTACGGGTCCTTTTCGGTGACCGGGCGCACTTCGATCGGTTTCGGGCACAGCAGTTTTTCGCGCATGTGCTCGGGGATCAGGTGCGCGCGTTGCTGGGTCAATTCCAGCTCCGACGGCAGGTTTTCCGGGCCGACCACCACCGGCATCTGGCTCTGATGCTCGAAGCCCGCTTCGTCGTACTGGAACGACGCGCTGCAAGTAAAGATCGGATGGCCCTTCTGAATCGCCGTGACGCGGCGGGTGCTGAAACTGCCGCCATCGCGCACGCGATCAACCGAATAAACCACCGGCAACTTGGCATCGCCCGGGCGCAGGAAGTAACCGTGCATCGAATGCACATGACGCGCCTCTTCAACGGTCTGACTGGCCGCCGACAGTGACTGACCGAGCACCTGACCACCGAACAACTGACGGAAACCCAGGTCCTGGCTACGACCACGGAACAGGTTTTCTTCGATCGGTTCCAGGGTCAGCAAATCGACCAGATCTTCCAACACTTGGCTCATTCAGACTCTCCTCACACAAAGCTATGCCGCGCAGTCTTGGCTGCGGCGGCCGATTCAGATTCTGGCGCGGGCCAATGATATGGCGGCCATTGTAAACGTCCGTGTCGGCTTATCCATGCAAGGTTTGCAGCCATTGTTCGCGGCTGATGCGGTACAGCACATGCCGTCTTAGCGGATGATCGACAGCAAGCTTCGGGTGATCAAAATCATCTTCCGGATCGTGATGCATGCCGATCGCCTGCATGACTTTCTCTGAGGGCAGATTGGATTGCGCGGTGAAGGAGACAATTTCCTTCAGCGCCAACCGATCAAAGCCACAGCGCAGAGCGGTCCACGCCGCCTCACTGGCATAGCCCAGCCCCCAATGCTCCTTGGCCAGACGCCAGCCGATTTCCACTGCCGGAGTGAACGGCGCATCAAAGCCGACCACGCCGAGCCCGGTGAAACCGATGAACTCACCGCTGTCCTTGCGCTCCAGCGCCCACAAGCCGAAACCGTGCTCGGCAAAATGCCCGCGAATCCGCCCGATCAGCGAAGCGCTTTCGAGTCGGCTCAACGGTGCCGGAAAATAGCGCATCACCTGAGGATCGGCGCACATCGCGGCAAATGCCGGCAAATCCTCGTCCTGCCACTGACGCATCAGCAAGCGCGCGCTTTCAAGTTCCATTATCGGCTCCATCGTGCCCCTCCGTTTCCATGCCGCAAGTCTACATCGCTGGTAGGATCCTTCACTCTTTCCTACATTCCTACATGAAACCGCCATGCCACTGCCGCTGATCTACCACGAAGACTACAGCCCCGAGTTTCCGGCGGATCACCGCTTCCCGATGGACAAGTTTCGTTTGCTGCGCGACCACCTGGTGGACAGCGGTTTGACCCGCGATGCCGACCTGTTGCGCCCCGAGATCTGCCCCAACGACATCCTCGCCCTCGCCCATGACCGTGCGTATATCGAACGCTACATGAGCGGCGAGTTGTCCCGCGAAGACCAGCGGCGCCTTGGCCTGCCGTGGAACGAAGCGCTGGCAAGGCGCACGGTACGGGCGGTCGGCGGTTCGATTCTGGCCGCGGAAAAAGCCCTGGAACATGGCCTGGCCTGCCACTTGGCCGGCGGCACTCACCACGCGCATTACGACTATCCGGCGGGCTTCTGCATCTTCAATGACCTGGCGATCATCAGCCATTACCTGCTGCAAAGCGGGCGGGTGAATCGCGTGCTGATCTTCGATTGCGATGTGCATCAGGGCGACGGCACGGCGCGGATTCTCCACGACACGCCGGAGGCAATTACCGTTTCCCTGCACTGCGAGAAGAATTTTCCTGCACGTAAAGCGGAAAGCGACTGGGACATTCCGCTGCCCAAAGGCATGGGCGATGGCGATTATTTGAAAGTTGTCGATGACACGCTCAACTATCTGCTGCCGCTGTATCAACCGGATCTGGTGCTGTATGACGCCGGCGTCGACGTGCACAAGGACGATGCTCTTGGTTATCTCCAGTTGACCGACGAAGGTGTCGCCGCCCGCGATGAAAGCGTGATGCGCCATTGTCTGGGCCGCGACATTCCGGTGATGGGCGTGATCGGTGGCGGCTACAGCAAGGATCGCCACGCCCTCGCCCGCCGCCACGGCATCCTCCATCAGAGTGCGCAGCGGGTTTGGCAGTCACACGGTTGTCGCTGAGTTGTGCTGCGTTACCCACAATCGCTGTGGAACTGCCTGTGGATAACCTGAGTGAAAGGGACTGCAGCCCATGCTGTTCATGGCCCGCAGAACACTGGCTAATTTTTAACCAGATATCGAATCCACCAAAAATCCCCCTGTGGGAGCGAGCTTGCTCGCGAAAGTGTCGGCACATTCGACATCTCGTTGACTGACACACCGCTTTCGCGAGCAAGCTCGCTCCCACAGGGATCTCCCACATTGATCTGCGCTGTTAGAATGCGCGGCTTATCCCGCCATACCGCAGCGCACGCCATGACCCAGAACTCCGCCTCCTCCCCTGCTCACGTCGCCATCATCGGCGGTGGCCCCGCCGGCCTGATGGCCGCCGAAGTGCTGAGCCAGGCCGGAATCCGCGTAGATCTCTACGACGGCATGCCCTCGGTCGGCCGCAAGTTCCTGCTCGCCGGCGTCGGCGGCATGAACATCACCCACTCCGAAGCCTACCCGGCGTTCCTCTCGCGATACGCCGAACGCGCACCGCAGATCGCGCCACTACTGCGCGGCTTTGATGCCGATGCCTTGTGCCAGTGGATTCATGATCTGGGCATCGAAACCTTTGTCGGCAGCTCTGGCCGGGTTTTTCCTACTGATATGAAAGCCGCGCCGCTCCTGCGCGCTTGGCTCAAACGCCTGCGCGACAGCGGCGTAGTTATCCACACCCGCCATCGCTGGCTCGGTTGGGACGAAAACGGTGCGCTGCGTATCGACAGCCCGGAAGGTGAAATCACCGTCAAACCCGATGCCACCCTGCTCGCCCTCGGCGGTGGCAGTTGGTCGCGCCTCGGTTCCGACGGCGCGTGGATGCTGCCGCTGGAGCAACGCGGCGTAGGACTTGCGCCGTTGCAGCCGAGTAATTGTGGCTTCGAGGTGCAGACCTGGAGCGAATTGATGGTCAGCAAATTCGCTGGCGCGCCGCTGAAAAATATCGCCATTGGTTTGAACGACGATGTACCGCGTTTGGGCGAATGCGTGATCACCGCGACCGGGATTGAAGGCAGTTTGATTTACGCGCTGTCGGCGCCGATTCGTGAGGCGATCAACCAATATGGCGCGGCGGTTGTTCACATCGATCTGCTGCCCGGCCGACCTGTGGATAAATTGCAGGCAGCCTTGAGCAAGCCACGCGGCTCGCGCTCGATGGCCAAGCATTTGCACAGTCAGGTCGGGATTGATGGGGTGAAAGCGGCGTTGTTGCGGGAGTTGACTGATGCGGCGACTTTTGCTGATCCGACGTTGTTGGCGCGGGCGATCAAGGCGTTGCCGCTGACGTTGGTGAAAACGCGGCCATTGGACGAAGCGATCAGCAGTGCCGGTGGCGTGACGTTTGAGGCGATGGATGAACGCTTGATGCTCAAGGCGTTGCCGGGGGTGTTCTGTGCGGGGGAGATGCTCGATTGGGAAGCGCCGACGGGCGGCTATTTGCTGACGGGGTGTTTTGCCAGTGGGCGGGCGGCGGGGTTGGGGATTGTGCAGTGGCTCAAGTCCGAGGCGTCTGCCTGAACCCTCACCCCAGCCCTCTCCCAGAGGGAGAGGGAGCCGACCGAGGTGTCCGGCGCCATACATCGACCTGAAACACCGAGTCGATTATGGATTTGGTCAACCGAGTACCTGGAGCCATACATCGACCTGAAACACCGAGTCGATTATGGATTGGGTCAGACAACCTAGGTGTCAGGCGAAAGCTTTGTCGATTATGGATTCACAGCCATAGGATCAGGTCGGCGTAATTCGCGAGCATCCCCCAATCAGTCCCCTCTCCCTTTGGGAGAGGGTTAGGGTGAGGGGCTTTTGACTTTAAGGCTTACGCTTACGCGGCCCAGTGTTAAACACCGGCACTTTACGCACAGGCTTGACCGAAGGCTCCGGCGCCTGCGTCTCGCCACTGTCGACCCACTTGCCCAGATTGCGCTTGCCGCCACCACCCGAAGCTTTCGGCTTCTTCGGTTTCTTCGGCTTCTTGATCACCTGACCGCTGGCATCGGTGTCCGGCACACGATGCTCAGGCTCAAAGTCCGGCTCGTTCTGACGCTTCAAGGTCTGGCGCGTCAGCATTTCAATCGCCGACAACATGTTCACTTCATCCGCACACACCAGCGAGATCGCCTCACCCGTCGCACCTGCACGACCCGTACGGCCGATGCGGTGAATGTAATCCTCAGCCACAATCGGCAGGTCGAAGTTGATCACCAACGGCAAATCTTCAATATCCAGACCCCGCGCCGCAACGTCAGTCGCGACCAGAATCTGCACTTCACTGAGTTTGAAACGATCCAGCGCGCGCTGACGGGTTGCCTGCGGTTTGTCGCCGTGGATACCGTCGGCATTCACACCGAGGCCCTGGAGTTTTTCCACCAGCGCATCAACACCGTTGCGGGTCTTGGCGAACACCAGCACCTGCTTCCACTTGTTCTTGCGCATCAAATGCACGAACAGCTCAGCCTTGCGCTTCTTGTCCACCGTCACGATCCACTGCTTGACGGTGTTGGCGGCGACGTTGCGCGGGCTGACTTCGACGGTCAGCGGATCGTTGAGCATCTGCCCGGCCAGCAGGCGGATGTCATCGGAAAAGGTCGCGGAGAACAGCAGGGTCTGGCGCTTTTTCGGCAGCATGCGGTAAATGTTCGCCAGTTCTTCGGAGAAGCCCAGGTCGAGCATACGATCGGCTTCATCCAGCACCAGGGTTTGCAGCTGATCGAGTTTCAGCGCGTTCTGGCGGAACAGGTCGATCAGGCGACCTGGCGTGGCGACCAGCACATCAACGCCGCCGCGCAGCTTCATCATTTGCGGGTTGATGCTGACGCCGCCGTAGACCGCATAAGTGCGCAGCGGCAGGTTTTCGGCGTACTGGCGCACAGACTCATGGACCTGCTCGGCCAGCTCGCGGGTCGGCACCAGAATCAGCGCACGTGCCGAGTTGGCAGCGACTTTCGGCCCTTCCATGGCCAGCAACTGCAGCAGTGGCAAGGCGAAACCGGCGGTCTTGCCGGTGCCGGTCTGGGCCGCTGCCATCAGGTCACGACCGGCCAGCACGGCCGGAATGGCTTGCGCCTGAACCGGCGTCGGGGTCTGGTAGCCGAGCTTCTCAAGGGAGCGCAGCAAGGGTTCGATCAGGCCAAGGGTGGCGAAAGTCATGGAAGTACCGTAGGAAAAAATAACGCAGGCATGCAATGCCGCGCAGTTTACCCTAATTCGTACGCGTTTCTGTGGGAACGGCGGTCGGCGCTACGACTGGCGGCTGTGCTGGCCGGCGCCACTGCGGCAAGCCGATCAACACCACCGCGCTGATGATCACCAGCATCGCCAGCGCCTCTTCGATGCCGATGGTCTCGCCGACAAAGACAATCCCCAGCAACACCGCCACCGCCGGGTTGACGTAGGCATAACTGGTCGCCGCCGCCGGACGCACGTGCTTGAGCAGGTACATGTACGAATTGAACGCGATGATCGAGCCGAAGAAGATCAGATAGGCCAGCGCCAGCCAGCCTTCAACCGGCGGCACTGCTTGCAGGTGCTCGCCGCTGACAGCGCTGCCGATCAGCAACACCACGCCGCCGACCAGCATTTCCACCGCACTGGCCATCGCGCCCTGCGGCAACGGCAAATGTCTGCTCCACACCGAACCGAACGCCCAAGTTGCCGCCGCGAAAATCAGCAACGCCGCGCCCAGCGGACTCGATTGCAGGTTGGAACCCATGTTGAGCATGGCAATGCCGATAATCCCCAACGCCACTCCGGCCCATTCCAGGCGGGTATTACGCGCGCCCCAGAAATAGCCACAGAGCAACGTGAACAGCGGCACCGTCGCCACTGCCAACGCCGCCACTCCCGAAGCGACGCCGGTGTGCTCGGCCACGCTCACCGCGCCATTACCGAAACTGAGCAGCAAAATCCCGATGATCCCCGCCGCTTTCCACTGCGCCCAGGTCGGCGCCGGTGCCCCGCGCCAGCGCAGGAACGCGTACATCAACGTACCGGCGATCACGAAGCGCACACCGCCGAGCATCAGCGGCGGCCAGTACTCGACACCGATACGGATCACCAGATAGGTCGATCCCCAAATCACGTACAGCGCGAAAAACGCGGCGATCAGCGGTAAGGAAAAACGGCGCAAGGCAGGCATGGGCAGCTCGAAAGTCTGGTTCAGGGGATGGGTTATTCTAGAAAGGCCTGCGAGCAAAAATAAGTTACAAAACCTGTTTATAGCGCCGGTACACTTTGGAAAGAACGGAGATCGACGGCTTAAACCGAGATTTCGAAAGTCTGGCATTTTCAGGAGTCCGGTCTTGGACAAATACGACCGCATGCTGCTCAGCGCTCTTCTCGAAAACGGTCGCGCGTCCTACGCCGATCTGGCGCGCAAAGTGAACCTCTCCGCCCCCGCCGTCGCCGAGCGCGTGGCCAAGCTTGAGGCATCGGGGGTGATCACCGGCTATGAGGCGAAAATCGACCTGTCGAAAATCGGCCTGCCGATCCAGTGCATGATCGAATTGCGCCTGCACCAGAACGGCAGTCAGAAGGTCTACGACGAACTGGTGAAAATCCCGCAACTGACCGAGTGCTTTCGAGTGACGGGCGATCCGTGCGTGATGATGAAAGCCGCGGTGGGATCGATGACGGAGCTTGAGGAGTTGATCAATCGCGTGGCGAAGTTTGGCTTCAGCAAGACATCCATCGTACTGTCGAGCGCCATCGAAAAGCGCGTGCCGCTCGGTCATATCGAATGCAACGGCAAATTCTGAAGACGATGATTCCCCTGTGGGAGCGAGCCTGCTCGCGAAAGCGGTGTATCAGACAACATCAATGTTGAATGAAAACCGTATTCGCGAGCAGGCTCGCTCCCACAGGGGTTCTGTGTTGGATTGGGATCAGCGATAGCGCTGCAGATGTTCGCTGACTTTCGCGGCAGGTACTTTCTGCAGTTTGCACAGCAGGTCGTGGGACAGTTCACGCACACCATGCTTGCCGCGCAGCTCTTCAGCCAAATGCGCCATCAGGTTGGCCGCCATCTCGGCATCCGCCATCGCCCGGTGAGCCTGCCCTGTGTGCGGCAGTCGCGCAAACGTGGTCAGCGTGCCCAGTTTGTGATTCGGTGCGGCCGGCATCAAGCGCCGGGCAAGCAGCAGCGAACAGGCAAAATTCTGCAACCGCGTGCGTTTGATCCGCCCCAGCTCGAAGTCCCAGAACTTCTGGTCAAACGAAGCGTTGTGCGCCACCAGCGGTGTGCAGCCGACAAACTCGTTGACCTCGTTCATCACCTGCTCGGCCGGCGGCGCGGTGCGCAGCATGGCGTTGCTGATGCCGGTCAGTTGTTCGATGAACGCGGGGACGCGGACGCCGGCGTTCATCAGGCTCTGGTAACGCTCGACGATGCGGCCGTTTTCCAGCATGACCACGGCGATTTCCGTGGCGCGGCAGCTGCTGTTCGGCGAGAGGCCGGTGGTTTCAAAGTCGATGACTGCAATGCGTTCCAAACCGGGTGGTACTCCGTCAAATCAATTCTTTAGAAGCAGTGCGCCTTCGATCGGCACGTAACGGCTGGCGGCGCGGATCAGCGAGTTGGCGGTCAGGCCCGGCACGCCATAGGCGACTGCCTGCACGCCGTGTTTGCTGATGATGCGTTCGAGCAGCATGTCGAAATCACCGTCACCGGAGGCCAGGACGATTTCGTCGACGTGGTCGGCGGCGTCCATGATATCGAGGGTGATGCCGACGTCCCAGTCACCCTTGGCCGAGCCGTCGCTGCGCTGGATGTAGGGTTTGAGCTTCACGGTGAAACCGAGGTTGCGCAGGATCTGCTGGAACTGCTGCTGCTTGCTGTCGCCACGGTCGATCGCATAGGCGTAGGCCTCGACGATCTGCCCGTCCTTGCTGATGTCGGCCCACAGTGCGGCGTAGTTGAAGTGACAACCATAAGCCTGACGCACGGTGTAGTAGAGGTTCTGCACGTCGGCGAACACTGCGATTTTTTTCACCGGAGTTCCTGTGGGCGCGCAAGCGCACGAAGCGGGATCAGGCGCCAGGCCCGAAAAAGGCGCTCAGTATGCCAGTCCGAAGGAAGGTTCCGCGAATAATCGGCCCGAAGCCCCAAGGGGCTCCGGACGAATGGTGAGTCAGACGAAGGAATCGTCGTCATCAAAGAACGAGGAATTGTCGTCGCTGTAATCGGTGTCCGTGAAGCCGCCCTGGTCATTGCCAGAGAAGCCGTTATCGGCCACACGCTGATCATCGCCCCAGCCGTTGTTGCTCTGGTCGGCGACTTGCGCCGGCTCTTCTTTGATCACTTCAACGATTTCTTCCGGCTGCTGATTGTGATGGAACAGGCTGCTGATGCCCTGCGCAAGCATCACGCCACCGGCCACACCGGCTGCGGTTTTCAAGGCGCCGCCGAGAAAGCTGCTGCCCGCTGCCGGAGCCGCTTGCTGAGCGTAATTAGGCGGTGCTGCACCGAAATTCTGTTGTGGTGCTGGAGCGCCGAAGCTCTGCTGCGGGGCCGGTTCACGCCAGCCACCGGTCGACGCCGGGGCGGCACTTTGGGTCGGCGCCGGACGCGGGCTGCCACCAAAAATGCTCGACAGGAAACCACCGCCGCCGCTGGATGCCGGCGCGGCACTCTGCGCCTTGGCCGATTGCAGCTCAGCCTGCAACTGCTGGACTTGCCGGGTGAGTTGCTTGTTCTGCTCGTCTAGGCTCTTGAGCGCCGCCTCTTGCACCAGAATCGCCTGGGTCATGAAATAACCTGCCGCCGGTTGGCGCGTCAGGTGTTCCTTGATCCGCGTTTCAGCCTGGGCGTCGCGCGGGGCTGCCTCCGTTTCGGCCTGTTGCAGCCGGGAAAACAGTCCATCGATCAGGGTTTGCTCTTCGCTGTTCATGGCGACCTCGTAGATTGCCGGGGATAACAGTGCCCTCGTCCACATTGGCCGAGGTGCTCTCCTGTAATGGAGACGGTGACAAAACGTTTCAATGACCTTTACCGAATGTTTACGTTTGTGTCGCGCCAGCCATCATCGGTTAAAGTGAGCCACTGTTTTCGACCTGCGATACCGACTGATGAATGCCCTCGAAGTACTGCGCGACTCTTTGTATTTTTTCAAACGCCATTTGGGCAGCATCGTGCAGTTGTGCCTGCCGCTGGTGATTTTCGAAGCGTTCCTGCAACAAGTGGTCGATCACGCCAGCGGGCCGGAAAACATCTCGGCGATCAGTATCGTCGTCGGTCTGCTGGTGTATCCGCTGTACACCGCCGCCCTGATCCTGTTCCTTGATGCGCGCAGCCGTGGCGAAGCACCGCGCAACCGTGATCTGCTGGCGATGGCCGCGACCCTGTGGCCGCGTTTCGCCTTGCTTACGGCGCTGAACACCCTGCTGATTCTGTTGGGGCTGTCGCTGTACTTCCTGCCGGGCCTGATGTTGATGGTCATGCTCGCGTTCGGCGAATACTTGCTGGTGCTGCGTGGTATGGGACCTTTGCAAGCCATGAAGGAAAGCCTGCGCCTGACCCGCGGACATTTCTGGCGGATCCTGCTGTGCATTCTCTGTGTGATGACGCCGCTGTGGTTGCTCAAAGGCGCGACGCTGGCGGTCTATCCCGAGCCGCAAAACCCGGTTATCGCGATACTGATCGACAGCGCTCACAGCTTCCTGCAACTGTTCACCAGTGTGGTGTTGTTTCGCCTGTTCATGCTGATCAGCGAATTGCCTGACAAACGTGACAGAGCAATCTGACAGCACTGCGTTTGGGCTTCGAGACGGCCGTCAGGTATGCTCGGGGCCACTTTCTGTAACGCTATAAGCCGAGCCATGACCCGTCTACTGCGCTACACCCTGTTGTTTGTCGTGCTCGCCATCGCCCTGATCGGCGGGCTGCTGTTCAGCCTGACCTGGCGCCCCGACGCCCGCGAAACCTTGCCGGTCAGTTGTACGGGGACGGCACCGACACTGGTGCCGGGCCAGGCGCTGAAAGTCATGACCTGGAACGTGCAATATCTGGCGGGCAAGCGCTACGTGTTCTGGAATGATCTGGCCCAAGGCAACGATGAAGCACCGACACAGGAAGACATGGCGTTCAGCCTCGACGAAGTGGCGCGGGTAATCCGCGACGAGCAACCCGATGTGGTGCTGTTGCAGGAACTCGATGACGGTGCCAAGGCCAGCGACTATCAGAACCAGCTCAAGTTGTTGCAGGAACGGGTCGCCGATCTGTACCCGTGCAGTGCCAGCGCGTTCGATTGGAAGGCCGATTTCGTCCCTGATCGGCACATCTTCGGCAGCGTCGGCCGGCAACTGGCGACGTTGAGCCGCTATCGCATCGAACACGCCGAGCGTCTGCAATTACCGGTCGCTGCCGCCAACTTCATCAGCCGTCAGTTCCAGCCGAAAGATGCCCTGCTCGCGACCAAACTGCCCCTGAGCGATGGCGGGCAACTGACCGTATTCAACACGCACCTGGAGCGTGCCAGCCAACCGGACGACACCTTGCAGGCGCAAGTGAGCGCTGTGGCCAAGGTGCTCGACAAATACGAGAGTCAAGGCCTGCCATGGCTGATTGGCGGCGATTTCAATCTGTTGCCGCTCGGCCAGTACCGTCGCTTGCCTGCCGAACAACGCGCGCCCTACTTCGCCGACAGCGAACTGCATCTGCTGTGGGACAAGTACCCGATGATCCCGACCAACAACGAAGCCAGCGGTATCGACCGCGCACAATGGCTGACCCACTATCCCAACGACCCCGGCCTGAATGGCCCGGATCGCACGGTCGACTATCTGTTCTACAGCCCGAAAATCAAACGGCTGGAAGCGAGGGTGCGCCAGGACGATACGTTGCGCATCTCCGATCACTTGCCGGTGATTGCGCGCTTCCTGCTGCCGGCGGCGCCTTAGGCAGGGCCGAGGAACATCGAGCCGTCGCCCGAATTCACGATATGGAATCCCATGAAAATCTTATTGGTGTGCAAGGACATTGGTGGTTACGCGCGCAAACTGGCGGACTACCTGATGATCGACAACGACGTGTGTTTTATCGATACGTCATCGATGCAGAACAGTTTTGATCGGGCGCCGAAAATTCTGCGCCGTCCGCTGAAACGCTGGGCACAGTTGCGTCAGTTCAAGAAGACGCTCAGTGCGTCAGGGCACTTTGACGCTGCCCTGATCATCAACCCGGCGCAAATCGAGCCCAAGCAACTGGCCGCCGGCCTCAATGCCAGCGAGCGCAAGATCGCCTACCTCTACGACAGTTTCAGTCGATGGCCGATGACCCGCGAAGCCCTCGCCGGGTATGACGAGGTGTTTTCCTTCGATCCGGAGAATGCCAAGAGCCATGGGCTGAAAAAGCTCCACAACTTCATTTACGAGGACTACAACGCGGACGGTGAGCCCGGTGAATACTCGGCGTTTGTGGTGATGGCGGGCAAGGATCGGGTGCCGGCACTTACCGGCCTCGCGCAGGCGTTCGATCGCCTCGGGGTGACCGATTACAAGTTTCTGGTGCAGAGCAAACCCATCCCGGGCGCGCATCCGGGCATCACTTTTTTCGAGCAGAGAATGTCGCTGGAATCCGTCGGTGAGCTGGTCAAGCGCTCGCGGATTATTCTGGACATTGCCAAACCCGGCCAGGCCGGCTTGAGTTTCCGTTTCTTCGAAGCCATGGCCTCACGGAAAAAAGTCATCACCACCAACCAGAGCGTGGTCGACTATGACTTCTACAACCCGGCGAACATTCTGGTGATCGATGAGGCCAACCCGGTGATTGCGGAACAGTTCATTACGGATCCGTATGTCGATGTGCCTGAACACATCTACCAGCAATACACCCTGCAGGGATGGGTCAATACGGTCTTTGCCCAGCGGTGAAATCACATCGCCGGCTGCCCCACCACGAAAACCTGTGGGAGCGAGCTTGCTCGCGAAGGCGTGGTGTCAGTCAATGCATCTGCTGCCTGGCACTCCGCTTTCGCGAGCAAGCTCGCTCCCACAGTAGATCAGTGTCGTACCGTCATTCTGTGGCCGACTCCAAACCTGTAGAAGCTGCCGCAGGCTGCGATCTCTGGATTTTCAGGTCCCGCGCGGTTTAGCCCGCGCAGTAGCCTCCGCCACCAATGGATCGTCCGGCCAGTAATGCTTCGGATAACGCCCCTTCAGATCCTTCTTCACCTCGGCATAGGTGCTGCGCCAGAAGTTGGCCAGATCCTGCGTCACCTGCACCGGCCGTCGTGCCGGCGACAGCAGATGCAACTTGACCACTTGCCGCCCGCCAGCAATTCGTGGCGTATCGGCCAACCCAAACAGCTCCTGCAAACGCACCGCAAGAATCGGTGGAAACTCGCTGTAGTCCAGACGAATCGATGAACCCGACGGTACGCTCAGATGATGCGGCGCCAGTTCATCGAGCTTTTGCGGCAATGGCCATGGCAGCAGGTTACGCACGATGCTCGACAGGTCCAGGTTGGCAAAATGACTGAGCCTCGAGACCTTGCCCAGGTAAGGCATCAGCCAGTCTTCGAGGGTATCGAGCAACGTTGCATCACTGACATCCGGCCACTGACTGTCGTCCTGATTGTTCAATTCCAACTGACGCAACAGCGCCACGCGCGCCTGCCACTGGCGCAACTCCGGCGTCCACGGCAGCAACTCCAGACCTTTGCGCCGCACCAGATTGACCAGCGCCTGACTGCGCGCGTTTTCGTCGAGACCGGTCAAGGGCTCACGGCTGAGAATCAGCTCGCCGACCTTGCGCTGACGCTCGGCGCGCAGCACGCCTTCGCGCTCGTCCCAGTCCAGTTGATCGACGTTGCGCACCTGTTCGGCGAGCACGGAATCGAACAACGTCGGATCGAAATCCGCTGCCAGATAAATCCGTTCTTCGCGCTGGCCCTGACGGCTGCCGAGGTCGGCGATGACGATCCACGGCTCTTTCATCAAGCTGTCGGCTTCGGCGAACAGCGCCGCGCGACCGTTGGCCAGACGATATTCGGCACCACCGGCACGCCGCTGTTGCGCGACACGATCCGGATAGGCCAGCGCCAGCAATGCACCGAGCCAGCGCGGATGAACAGGATCGCTGACCGGCTCGCTGGCCTTGCCGCGCAGGTAACCGCGATATTGCCGCGCCAGTTGCTTGGCCCGTTGTACGCCGCCCTGCGCACCACGGGCGGCGCGCTCTTCGCCGGAAAGCAGCACCAGCCGACTGTGCAAATCCGCCCCGGCGCCACGCAAGATGTCGCGCTCGCCGAGCAACGCAGCGACGTCGCACGCCATGTTCGCCAGACCCAGCGCTTGACCACGCAGCAATAAATGACCGATGCGCGGATGCGCCGGCAACTCAGCCATGGCCTGACCATGAGTCGTCAGCGCTTCACCTTCCAGCGCACCGAGTCGCTGCAACAAATCCTGCGCCTGGGCATAAGCGGCGGCTGGCGGAACATCGAGCCAGACCAGTTCGCCCGGCGTCACGCCCCAGCGCCCCAGTTGCAGCGCGAGGCTGGCGAGATCCGCCGAAAGAATTTCCGCGCTGCCATAAGCGGCGAGCTGTTCGTGCTGATCCTGCGACCACAAGCGATAACAAACACCCGGTTCCAGTCGCCCTGCCCGGCCCGCGCGCTGAGTAGCGCTGGCCTTGGAAATTCGCTGTGTATCGAGACGGGTCATGCCGCTGCCCGGATCGAAACGCGGCACCCGCGCCAGCCCGGCATCGATCACCACGCGCACGCCGTTGATGGTCAGACTGGTTTCGGCGATGTTGGTCGCCAGCACCACTTTGCGCTGGCCGGCCGGCGCCGGATCAATCGCCGCGCGTTGTGCATTGAGGTCGAGTTCACCGTGCAACGGGCACAGCAGCACATCGCTGCGCTCGCCGATCGCGTCGGCCAATTGTTGATGCACACGACGGATTTCCGCTTGCCCCGGCAGGAACACCAACAGGCTGCCGCTTTCATCGTGCAGCGCTTCGAGCACGGTCTGGGTGACGCGTTGATCAATGTACTCGCCGGGTTGAAACGGCCGGCCCCAGCGCATCGTCACCGGATACATCCGCCCTTCGCTGCGCAGGATCGGCGCGTCGTCGAGCAACCCGGCCAGACGCTCGCCTTCCAGCGTGGCCGACATCAGCAAAATCTTCAGCGGCTGTTCAGCTCGAAACAGCTCGCGACCGTTCAGACTTAACGCCAGCGCCAGATCGGCGTCGAGGCTGCGTTCGTGGAATTCGTCGAAGATCAGCAAACCCACGCCTTCCAGCGCCGGATCATCCTGCAAACGGCGGGTGAGAATGCCTTCGGTGACCACTTCGATGCGCGTGTTGGGGCCGACCTTGCTGTCGAGACGAATGCGATAACCGACGGTTTCCCCGACCTTCTCGCCCAGCTCGCTGGCCAGGCGTTCTGCGGCTGCACGCGCGGCGAGACGGCGCGGTTCAAGCATCAGAATGGTCTGCCCGGCCAGCCACGCTTCATTTAGCAAAGCCAAGGGCACGCGGGTGGTTTTACCGGCGCCGGGCGGTGCTTCGAGCACGGCTTCGTGGCGCGTCGCGAGTGCTTCACGCAGGGCGGGTAAAACTTCATCGATTGGCAAAGAATTCATGCTGGCTCCCAAACAGAGGCGCGAGTATAACGGCGAACTGCTTGGCGTTCGTCAGGGTCTTAACTTCACACAACGACGCTTCGTTATCAGATGACTCAGGAGATTTTCCCATGCGCTTACCTTTTCGCCTGATCGGCGGTGTACTGGTCGCCACCCTGCTCACGCAAATCACCGCGTGCGGTTCGATTTTCTACCCGGATCGTCGCGGCCAGATCGACGGCAAGATCGACCCGGCGATTGCCGTGCTCGATGCCGTGGGACTGCTGTTCTACATCATCCCTGGACTGATCGCGTTTGCCGTCGACTTCGCCACCGGCGCGATCTATTTCGAACCGGGCCACACCGCGCAGATCGATCCGGCCAAACTCAAGCAAGCCATCGGCCCGGACGGTCAAGTCGATAATCACAAGTTGCAGGCTATTCTCGAAAGCGAGTTGGGCCGAGATTTCCCTCTGGATGATCCGCGCCTGATTCAACACAAGGGCAGCACCCAGCAACTGGCGATGTTCGGCCTGCAACCCGCTGCCTAAAAAGGAAGTTCAATGACATCCAGCCCCGAACACGCTCGCCTGCTACGGCTGGCGACCCGCGCCTCGGTGGCGGTGGCGTGCACGCTGATCATCGCCAAAGCCATCGCCTGGTGGCTGAGCGGTTCGGTGAGCATGCTCGCCGGCCTCACCGACTCGGCGCTGGATGGCGTCACTTCGATGCTCAATCTGCTGGCGGTGCATTACGCGCTGCGCCCGGCGGATGACGATCACCGTTATGGCCACGGCAAGGCGGAATCGCTGGCGGGCATGGCGCAGGCGTTGTTCATTGGTGGCAGTGCGGTGCTGATCGCGTTTCAGGCGTACGAACGGCTGCACGATCCGCAGCCGCTTGGGGCGCCGTGGCTGAGCATCGGTGTGATTGTGTTTTCGTTGTTGCTGACGGCGGCGTTGCTGGTGTTGCAGCATCGGGTGATCAAGCAGACCGGTTCCAACGCCGTGCGCGCGGATTCACTGCACTATCGCTCGGACATGCTGCTCAACGGCAGCATTCTGCTTGCGCTGATCCTCGCCGGGTTTGGTTTCGAGCAACTGGATGCGTGGTTCGGTCTGGGGATTGCCGGGTACATTCTGTGGAGCGCGATCCAGATTGCCCGGGAAAGCTTTTCGGTGTTGATGGATGAAGAGCTGCCGACAGATGTCAGCCAGCACATGCTCGAACTGGCCTGCAGTGTGCCGGGTGTGTTGGGCGCACATGACTTGCGCACGCGGATCTCCGGCAACCACTGGTTCGTGCAGTTGCACCTGGAATTGCCGGGGGAGTTGACGCTGTCAGTGGCCCACGGCATCAGCGATCAAGCCGCCGATGCCATCCACCAAGCCTACCCGCGAGCCGAAGTGCTGGTGCACGCCGATCCGATAAAAGCAGCTACAAGTCGCGAGCCGCAAGCTTCAAGCTTGTAGCTCGAAACTTGCAGCTCGCAGCTGCTCCTACTGAACCTGATAACCGCGACTGCTCAGGCAATTGCCCTGAGCCTGTCGATAAGCCTGAACCACTTCGGGCGCGGGTTGATAGGTCGCGGTGCGCGGGTCAAAACCGCTTTGCTGCACGGCGTACTGATAGCACTGATAACCGTCCTGCTGCACCTGCTCCGGCGACTGGCCGTTGGCCGGATACGCTTCGACGTCATAACCTTGTGATTGCGGCTGCGGCTGTTGCTGCACGGGCGGCTCGACCACCACGTAATCCTGGGTCGCTTCCTGATAGGCGTAATAGGAACCGGCGGCGAGGAACAGCAGCGAACCACCGATCCACACTTCACGGGCGTAATCCGGCAGATACTGGGTGCGAATCCCGCGCGGCGGCTGCACAACGATGTAGCGTGGGCCTTGCGGGCGATACCAGTAACCGCCGGAATAGAAGTAATCCTGACCACGATACGGCACGCGGTAATCGCGGTCCGGGAAGCGGTCGATCACGTGCCCCGGCCGGTATTGCGGGCCAGGCCCCCAACCGTTGCCATGCCCGTCGGGGCGGCCCGGCCAGCGGTTGTCATTGGGCCGGTTACCGGTCTGCCATTGCTGGTTGTGGTAACCGTTCTGCGGGCGCTCGTCGCGGTAGTAGCCCTGACGCGGCTCTTGGGTCTGGCGCACAGCGTCGGGCCGTGGCTGGATCGGCAGGCTGTTCGCCGGCAGTTGCGGCGGCGGTGGCGGTTGACGCACCGGGTTAGGGTTGTAGGCCGGGCGGCTCTGATCGTGGTTTTGCCATTGGCCATTGTTGTTGCCGTTGTGCTCGAACTGGCGGCTGTTGTCGCCACGGATGATGTCGTTGTTCGATGGCCGCGGCTGATTCTGTTGCTGCTGATTCTGCGGGCGCGGCTGATTATTGCCGCCACGGCCCTGATTGTTGCCCTGATGATCCTGGCCGTGGCCTCCGCCATCCGGGCCTCGATTCTGTGGTTCATCGGCAAGCGCTTGCGCACTGACACTCACACACAGCAAACCAACACCGGCCAGACGCCAAATGCGCGACTTCATGCTTTTTCTCACTGCGGGGCCTGTAAATGTAAGAGGACTTGTCACTAAGACCGGGAATACACACACCGGGTTCTGCAACAGGTTATCAGTCGCGCAACTTATTTATTGAGCGCCCGGCATGAAATCGCAGGCAAGAAAAAAGGGAGACCCGTCGGCCTCCCTTCTAGAGAACTTCGTCCTGGCTCGACGCTTTTGACGTCGGCTCACCTCACGCCGTCTTCTGGACAGTGTGCAGCTCGGGGGCCGGCACAACCCCGGTGGGGGTGGCGGCCGCGGCAGGCCGGATAGGGCGGGCCGCGTGGACTGTGTTACCGAGCAGTGATTCTGGTGATAAGAATAGGCCTGAGGCCGCGACAGAGGATTGCGAAGATTGCTGAAATAAACACCACTTGCGCAATTTTTAACCCTGGATAGATAATCCGCCGCAATAGTTACAACCAAGGACAGATTGATGAGCAAACTCGACCGTTACGACCTGAGCATTTTGGCGGAATTGCAGCGCGACGCCCGCATCTCCAACCAGGAGCTGGCCGAGCGCATCGGTCTGTCGCCCTCCCCGTGTTCGCGTCGGGTCAAGCAGTTGGAAGACGATGGTTATATCTCGCGCCAGGTCGCGTTGCTCGATCGCAAGATGCTCGGGCTGAGCCTGACGGCGTATGTGCTGATCGGCATGGATCGGCACACACCGGAGCGTTTCGAGAATTTCGAAGCGGCGATTCGTACGTTGCCGCAGGTATTGGAGTGCAGTCTGGTGACGGGGGTAGATGCCGATTACCAGTTGAAAGTGGTGGTGCCGGATATGGATCACTATCAGAAGCTGTTGCTGGGACACCTGACCCGGATTGAAGGGGTGACCAGCGTTCGTTCAAGCTTCGTACTGAATCAGGTGCTCAACAGCACAGAACTGCCCTTGACCCACTTGCGCAACTGATCAAGGGCACCCTCACCCCAGCCCTCTCCCGGAGGGAGAGGGGGCCGACCGTGAGATGCTGAAGAAGTACGCCGACCTGAGCGTGCTGCTGTGAATCCATAATCGACTCGATCTTTCAGGTCGATGTATGACGCCAGACACCTCGGTCAGTCCCCTCTCCTCACGGAGAGAAAAGGGGCCGACCGTGAGATGCTGAAGAAGTACGCCGACCTGAGCGTTCTGCTGTGAATCCATAATCGACTCGATCTTTCAGGTCGATGTATGACGCCAGACACCTCGGTCAGTCCCCTCTCCTCACGGAGAGAAAAGGGGCCGACCGTGAGATGCTGAAGAAGTACGCCGACCTGAGCGTGCTGCTGTGAATCCATAATCGACTCGATCTTTCAGGTCAATGTATGACGCCAGACACCTCGGTCAGTCCCCTCTCCTCACGGAGAGAAAAGGGGCCGACCGTGAGATGCTGAAGAAGTACGCCGACCTGAGTGTTCTGCTGTGAATCCATAATCGACTCGATCTTTCAGGTCGATGTATCACGCCAGACACCTCGGTTAGTCCCCTCTCCTCACGGAGAGAAAAGGGGCCGACCGTGAGATGCTGAAGAAGTACGCCGACCTGAGCGTGCTGCTGTGAATCCATAATCGACTCGATCTTTCAGGTCAATGTATGACGCCAGACACCTCGGTCAGTCCCCTCTCCTCACGGAGAGAAAAGGGGCCGACCGTGAGATGCTGAAGAAGTACGCCGACCTGAGTGTTCTGCTGTGAATCCATAATCGACTCGATCTTTCAGGTCGATGTATCACGCCAGACACCTCGGTTAGTCCCCTCTCCCCCCGGGAGAGGGCTAGGGTGAGGGCAACAGTTCCGGATCAGACCCAGATCAATGCCACCCCGCACACCTTGGCGTATACTCGCCGCGCCCTTTTAGCCCCGCGCGCGTCGGAGAAACCCAATGGATCCAGCACTATTAGAAGAGTGGATGATGACCGGCCTGGTCAGCATCCTGATCATTTTCATGGGTTTCATCGTCTGGGATCTGGCGAAAAAGTCCAAGGCCGGGCGCTTTGGCTCGTTCATTCTGTTTTTCGTGCTGGGCCTGGGCGTGGCTGCGTTCATCATCAAGAGCGTGGTGATCGGCCTGATCGAATCCGGCGCTTTATAAGCGCGCCGGCACTTCTTTCCACTGGCCTTGATCGAGCCCTTCGATCGACCAGTCACCAATCCTCACCCGCACCAGCCGCAAGGTCGGCAGGCCAACCGCCGCGGTCATGCGCCGCACCTGACGATTGCGCCCTTCGCGAATCACCAGTTCCAGCCACGAGGTCGGTACGGTCATGCGAAAACGCACCGGTGGATTGCGCGGCCACAACTCGGGTTCATCCAGTTGCCGCGCTTCGGCAGGCAAAGTCATGCCGTCGTTCAGTTCGACACCATCACGCAGACGCTGCAACTGCTCGGCCGTCGGCACGCCTTCGACCTGCACCCAATAGGTCTTCGCCAATTTGTGCTTCGGATCGGCGATGCGCGCCTGCAACTGCCCGTCGTTGGTCAGCAGCAACAAACCTTCACTGTCGCGATCAAGGCGTCCGGCCGGATAGATGCCGGGCACATCGATGAAGTCCTTGAGCGTCGCCCGCCCTTCGCCGTCGCTGAATTGCGTCAGCACATCGAACGGTTTGTTGAACAGGATCAGTTTCGGCTCGGCCGGTGGTGCCTTGGCAACACGGCGCGGGGAAGAAGACTGAGGCTTCGCGCCAGGGCGGCGGGAAGGTGGACGTGGAGGACGGGACATGGCGAAAAGAACATCTAACGGTCAGGGCTGCCAATGCTAGTAGCCTGACCGTTAAATGACCATCAACAAATCAGCGGAACGGCGGTTCGTCGAAGCTGCGCAGTTTGCGCGAGTGCAGCGAGTTGAGTTCGGTGCGCAGCAGATCCACCGCTTCGATGCCGATTTTCAAGTGCTGACTGACCGCGCGTTCATAGAAGGCGTTGGCCGAGCCCGGCAGCTTGATTTCGCTGTGCAGCGGCTTGTCCGAGACACACAGCAACGTGCCGTACGGCACCCGCAAGCGATAACCCTGCGCGGCAATCGTGCCGCTTTCCATGTCCACCGCCACAGCGCGAGACAGGTTGATCAACGGCCGCTCCTGCGCCCAACGCAACTCCCAGTTACGGTCGTCGTAGGTCAGCACAGTGCCAGTGCGCAGGCGTTTTTTCAGATCATCGCCCTTCTCGCCAGTGACATTGGCTGCCGCCTGTTGCAGCGCCAGTTGCACTTCGGCCAGCGCCGGGATCGGAATGTTCGGCGGCACCACGCGGTCGAGAATACCGTCGCGACGCATGTAAGCGTGGGCCAGTACGTAGTCGCCAATGGTCTGCGACTGACGCAGGCCGCCGCAGTGACCGATCATCAGCCAGCAATGCGGACGCAACACCGCCAAGTGGTCGGTGATGTTCTTGGCGTTGGACGGACCAACACCGATGTTGACCAGGGTCACGCCGTGGCCATCGTTGGCGATCAGGTGATAGGCCGGCATCTGATAACGGTGCCAGACCACACCGGCGGCAATCGCCGAGGCTTCGCCGTGATCCATGCCCTTCTCGATGATCACATTGCCCGGCAACACCATGCGCACAAAACGCGGATCGCGGCGCAACTGCTCCAGACCATGAACGATGAACTGGTCGACGTAGCGGTGATAGTTGGTCAGCAGAATCCACGGCTGCACATGGCGCCAGTCGCTGCCGGTGTAGTGCACCAGACGACGCAGCGAGAAGTCCACGCGCGCGGCGTCGAACAGCGCCAGCGGCAGTGGATCGGTGTTTTCCCAATCGTAGAGACCGTCAGCGATGCCATCGGTGGCGGCGGACAGGTCGGTACTCGGGAACACCCGCGCCAGCACGGCAGCAGTGACGCCGGAGCCGGCCAGTTCATCGCCCTGCTCGACCACGTAGGGATACGGAATGTTCTGCTGGCTGACGCCGACTTCCACGGTCACGGTGAAGTCGTGCATCAATGGCGTCAGTTGTTCGAGCAGGTATTTGCGGAACGCCGCCGGGTGGGTGACGGTGACGCTGTAGGTGCCCGGCAGTTGTACCTTGGCGTAGGCACGGGTGGTTTGCGGGACTTCACCTTGGCAATGGTAGGTCAGACGCAGTTCGGGATAACGAAACAGAGCACGCTGCGCAGCGTCGGGTTCGACGCGATCCTTGAGGTAACGCTTGAGTGCTGAGTTCAGCGCAGTGGTGGCCCGCTCATGCAGCTCGGCCAGACGATCCACGGCTTGTTCGGCGGTTTGAACGACAATAAACGCTTCGGTCACGATCAGCTTCCTGTGTTCTGACTTGCAGAGCTTCATCTTGCCTGCATCGTGGCGTCACGGGAACAGTGGCGTTGTGGGTGTACCCAAATCTTTAAATCAATGAAGATCCCCTGTGGGAGCGAGCCTGCTCGCGAATGCGGTGGGTCATTCAATAAAGATGTCGACTGATACACCGCTTTCGCGAGCAGGCTCGCTCCCACAGGGGGGATTTTTGCTGGATTAGAAACCTTGCGGGGTTGAGCGAGCGACGAGCGCTTCGACGTCCAGCCCGCGCGGCAACGCGCCGTACACGCGGCCACCACCGCTCAGGCGGCTGGCAATGAAAGCATCGCTGACGGCTGAATTCCCCGCCTCCAACAGAAGCTTGGCCTGCAAACCGAGCGCGATGTCTTCGGTCAGTTGCCGTGCCCGGTACTGAATATCACTGGTGTCCTTGAACTGCGCCTGCAACTGCTGAATATGCGCAGCCAGACGCTTGTCGCCATGCCCGTCACCCAATTCGCTGAACAACACATCCAGCACACCCGGCTCTTTCGACAAGGCGCGCAGCACGTCGAGGCACTGCACATTCCCCGAACCTTCCCACGTCGAATTCACCGGTGCCTCGCGGTACAGACGCGGCAGGATGCTGTCCTCGACATACCCGGCGCCACCCATGCACTCGGCCGCTTCATTGATCATCCCCGGCGCACGCTTGCAGATCCAATACTTGCCCACCGCCGTCACCAGCCGCGCAAATTGCGCTTCGTGGCGATCATCCAGATGATCCAGCGCCTTGCCCATGCGCAAACTGAGCGCCAGCGCGGCTTCGCTTTCCAGGGCCAGATCGGCCAGTACGTTTTGCATCAATGGCTGCTCGCTGAGCAGTTTGCCGCCGACCTTGCGGTGTGCGCAGTGGTGGCTGGCCTGGGTCAGCGCCTGACGCATCAGCGAACTGGAACCGACCATGCAATCGAAACGGGTCATGGCGACCATTTCGATGATGGTTGGCACGCCGCGCCCTTCCTCACCGATCATCCACGCCAGCGCGCCACGGAACTCCACTTCACTGGAGGCGTTGGACTGGTTGCCGAGTTTGTTTTTCAGACGCTGGATGTAGAACTGATTGCGCGTGTCGTCTGGCCGATGACGCGGCAGCAGGAAGCAACTCAAACCCTTGTCGGTTTGCGCCAAGGTCAGGAAGGCATCGCACATCGGCGCCGAGCAGAACCACTTATGGCCGACCAGTTCATAGGCCTGCCCCGGGCCGCTGGCGCCGACCGGATAAGCCTTGGTGGTGTTGGCGCGCACGTCAGTGCCGCCCTGTTTCTCGGTCATGGCCATGCCGATGGTCACACCGGCCTTGTGCGGCATTCCGACGTTACGCGGGTCGTATTCAGTAAAGAGGACTTTTGGCAGCCACTGCTCGGCCAGATTCGGCTGCAAACGCAGGGCCGGTACGCTGGCGAAGGTCATGGTCAACGGACAACCGCTGCCCGCCTCGGCCTGGCTGTGCAGATACGTCATCGAGGCGCGGGCGACATGGGCACCGTCCTGTGGATGCGCCCACGGCAATGACGTCAGTCCATGCTCGATCGCCGTGCGCATCAGCTCATGATAGGCCGGGTGAAATTCCACCAGATCGATGCGATGACCGTAGCGGTCATGGCTGGCGAACGTGGGTTTGTTCTGATTGGCGAGGAACCCGGCTTCCATCAGCGGCCCGCCGGCCAGCGCGCCGTAAGCATCGATCCGCGACTCGGCCCAACCGGCGCCGAACCTGCGCGACCACTCCTGCAATGGCAGGTCGATGCGATACAGATTGGTGCCGTCCAGCGACGGTGGCTGGTTGGTGACTTCGTGGGTTTCGGCGAACTGATGCAGGTTCATGACGGGGCTCCTTTGGGCAACCAAGGAACTCAGTTAAGCACCGCACCGCAACCGGTCAAAGTGTCATATCCGCCGAATTTGCGGCGTTTTTACCCTATCAGCAACACAGAACCCGACGCTCCAGTGCGGACTGTAATTCCTCGAATTTCACTGGTTTGTTCAGGTAATCAACCGCCGCACCCGGGGCGCAAAGCTCTCGGTCAGCGGTCAATGCGAGCATGAACACCGGCAGATTGGCGCAGCCCGGCAACGCATGAATCTGGCAGCACAACGCGGCACCATCGTGAGCAGGCAGCTGGCAATCGATCAACACCGCATCGAAGGCCTCACGCTGCAAACAATCCAGTGCCGTCGCGCCACTATCGGCAGTGCGCACGCGGAAACCGAGCTTGAGCAACATCCCGCGCATCACCAGTTGATTGACGCTGTTATCGTCCACCAGCAACACCGTGCAGTCCTGCGGTGCACGCAGGCAGTCGCGCGAAGGGAGCGAGTTTGGTGCTGGCTCAAGCACCGGAAGTTCGAACTCGACGTCCAGCTGGAAGCGACTGCCGCTCCCAGGTTCCGAACGATGGGTAAGCTTGCCGCCCAGCAACTCGACCAACTGTCGGCAGATCGCCAGGCCAACGCCCAGGCCGCCATATTCGCGGGTCATCGAACCGTCGAGCTGGAAGAAGCGCTGATACATCGTCGCCTCGCCCAGATCGGTGAAACCGATGCCGGTGTCGATCACCGCGAACGACAGGGCCAGACGATTGCCCGTCGACGGTTTGCCGGTAACCCGCAATGCCAGACCACCGACACGGGTGAACTTGATCGCATTGTCGAGCAGACATTCCAGGCATTGCGCGAGTTTCGCGCTGTCACCGTGCAAGCGATCCGGCAGGGTCGGCAGTACTTCAACCTTGAAGTCCAGCGACTTGCTCGCCGCGTTACCGTCGAATTGCACGCGCAACGCTTCGACCACACCACGCAGGCTGAAACTGCCCGGCGCGGCCTTGAGCTTGCCGGCCTGCAATTCGGTGAGGGTGAGAATGCCATTGACCATGCGCATCATGTCCCGCGCGGAACCAGCGGCAGTCTGCTGGTATTGCTCAAGCTCCGGATCCATCTCGACGGTCTGCATCAGTTCCAGCGAACCGATCACACCGTTCATCGGCGTGCGCAATTCGTGGGTGAGGGTCGCCAAAAACTCATCCTTGAGCTTGTTGCTGTGGGCCAGTTGCTGGTTGAGCACTTCGAGTTTCTGCCCGGCGTCGTACAACGTCTGCGCCTGCTGCTCGCGCATCGCGTTGATGCGGTCGGCCAGCGCCAGCGACAGCAGCGCCACTTCAATGGCCGAACCGATCTGGCTGGCGTACATGGTCAGGAACACATTGGGCAGCAAGCCCAGCACCATCAGCGTGTTGATGATGCCGCCGAGCAGAAACGCCGACCACGCGATGATGAAATAGCGCGCCACCCGCAAGCCGCGCCACCAGGCCAGAATCCCGGCGGCAAAAATGACCACCGTGAAGGTCAGCGCCAATATCGTCGCCAGACGCAGCGACAACGCGTAGCTGGTCATCAGCGACAAACCAACCACCAGCGCGCCGAACGCGATCAGCGCAATCAGCAAACGGTCTAGCCAGCGGCTATGGGTTTTGGTCTGCAGGAAGCTACGGGCGAACTGACTGCCGAACAGCCCCGCGCAACCGATGAAGAATGGCGTGGCGGCGTTGGCCCACCATGGATTGTCCGGCCAGAAATACTCGACGGCGGCGCCATTTACCGACAACTGATAAAGGCCGAACGAGGCGATATAGAAGATGTAATAGAGATAGCTGGTGTCGCGCACGCTGAGGTAGATGAACAGGTTGTAAACCACCATCCCCAGCAGCACGCCATAAATAATGCCCAGCACATACAAGCGTACCGGCTGGTCTTCGAGGTACGCCGTGCTTGACCATAATGTCACCGGCGCCTGGATCGAGCCTTCGCTGGCCAGGCGCAAGTATAGGGTTCGCTGCTGTCCCGGCTCGAATGACAGATCGAACAAATAGTTGTTCTGGCGGATCTCGCGGCTGGCGAAAGGCAAGGCGTCGCCGGTCTGGCGGACGAGGCGGTAGTTGCCAGCGGCATCGGGCATATACAGGTCGAGATGATCGAGCGGTGGATACGCCAGTTCCAGCAGCCAGGTGCGTTGGGCGGCGGGATTGCTCGGGCGGTAATGCAGGTCGATTTTCAGCCAGAACGCTGAGCGCGAGTAACCGGCATTGAGCGTGGCTTTATCATGAGGTTTGAAATTGCCGGCGGCAGCCTGCGCACGAACATCGGCAATGCTCGCCTGACCGCTCGGGTCTTCGAACACTTGCAGCGACCGGCCCAGAGGCAGGCTCTGGGTAAATTCGTCGAATTCGACGGCGCTCGCCATGAGGGGCAAGCAGAACAGCAACATCAGCAAATAGCGCATTGAAGCCCCAGCGTGGCTCGTCCGGTTGTGTCAGGAAGCCCCCCATTCCCTTTGAGTAGACGTAAAACCGGTATTACCTGTTATTGGTTTGGATCCAGACTAGCATAGCCGTTGATGGCCATTGAGCACCATTGAAATTTTTCCTACAAAGGCTCTAGAACGGGCGTTCCAGAGCAAAGCAGCGGGCTAGAGCTGTTGGTTTGGTCAGGTTGCGTTGCTGCGTGAAAAATCATTGACCGGGTTATCGACCCAGCACCACGGGACTGAACCCCAGAATCAGCTTTGGTGGTAAGCTCGCGCACCATGAATATCTACAGCTCCCGCCCCGTTGTCCTCTGTCTCTCCGGCCACGACCCAAGTGGTGGCGCCGGCTTGCAGGCAGATATCGAAGCCCTGCTCGCGCAGGGTTGCCATGCGGCTCCGGCCGTCACCGCCCTGACCGTGCAAGACACCGTCAACGTCACTGACTTCCGCGTCCTCGACCGTGAGTGGGTACTGGCTCAAGCCAATGCCGTGCTCAACGACTCCGAAGTCGCTGCAGTCAAACTGGGCATGCTCGGTTCCCTGGAAATGGTCGACACCGTTGTCGAACTGCTTTCGGCGCACCCGCACCTGCCAGTGGTCTGCGACCCGGTGCTGCGCGCCGGTGGCGGCGGACGCCTGGGCAAGGACGAGGTCGGCTATGCGATGCGCGAGCGTCTGCTGCCGCTGTCGATCATTGCCACCCCCAACCTTCCCGAAGCCCGCATCCTCGCCGAACTGCCTGAAGGCACCGCGGACGAATGCGCTGAAAAACTCCTGCCGTTCGTCAAAAACCTGCTGATCACCGGCGGCCATGGCGACGAAACTGAAATCCACAACCGCGTGTACAGCCGCGACGGCCTGCGTGAAACCTTTATCTGTCAGCGCCTGCCGGGCAGCTATCACGGTTCCGGTTGCACACTGGCCAGCGCTTTGGCCGGTCGCCTGGCGCAAGGCGAACACCTCGCCAGCGCCGTGCGCAGCGCACTGGATTACACCTGGCGCACCCTGCGCGATGCCGAACAGCTGGGCAAAGGCCAGTTCGTTCCACGTCGCCTGCCGCTGGATTTCTGCTCGTAACGTCGTGAGGTCTGCCCGATGAAACTACGTGGCCTGTATGCCATTACCGACAGCGAGCTGCTGGCCGGCAAGTTTCTGTCTTACGTGGAGGCGGCGCTGGAAGGCGGCGTCACCCTGCTGCAATACCGCGACAAGAGCAACGATGAGGCCCGCCGTCTGCGTGAGGCCGAAGCGTTGCGCGATCTGTGCGAGCGCTACAAAACGCAGCTGATCATCAACGATGACGCCGAACTGGCGGCGCGCCTCAACGTCGGCGTGCACCTCGGTCAGACCGACGGCCCGCTGTCGCCGACCCGCGCCCTGCTCGGCTCCAAAGCGATCATCGGCTCGACCTGTCACGCGCAAATCGCGCTGGCCGAACAAGCCGCCAAAGAAGGCGCGAGTTACGTCGCCTTCGGCCGCTTCTTCAACTCCAACACCAAACCCGGCGCGCCGACCTGCAGCCTCGATCTGCTGGAAGAAGCCAAGCGCACGCTGCACCTGCCAATCTGCGCGATTGGCGGCATCACCCTCGACAACGCCGCACCGTTGGTGGCCCACGGGGTCGACCTGCTCGCGGTAGTCCACGGCTTGTTTGGTGCCGAGAGCACCGCCGAAGTGACCCGCCGCGCCCGCGCGTTCAATGAATTACTGAAAGTCTGATTTGAGAGCCCGATCATGTCTCGTTCCGAAACTTTGTTTGCCAATGCTCAGAAACACATTCCCGGTGGCGTCAACTCGCCAGTTCGCGCATTCAAAAGCGTTGGCGGCACCCCGCTGTTCTTCAAGCACGCTGAAGGCGCTTACGTGAGCGACGAAGACGACAAGCGTTATGTCGATTACGTCGGTTCGTGGGGTCCGATGATCCTCGGCCACAGCCATCCGGACGTGCTCGACGCGGTGCGCAATCAGTTGCAACACGGCTTGTCGTACGGCGCGCCGACCGCGATGGAAACCGAGATGGCCGATCTGGTCTGCTCGCTGGTGCCATCGATGGACATGGTGCGCATGGTCAGCTCCGGCACTGAAGCGACCATGAGCGCAATCCGTCTGGCCCGTGGTTACACCGGCCGCGACAGCATCATCAAGTTCGAAGGGTGCTACCACGGTCACTCCGACAGCCTGCTGGTCAAGGCCGGTTCCGGCGCGTTGACCCAGGGCGTGCCGAGCTCGGCCGGTGTGCCGGCGGCGTTCGCCAAACACACCCTGACCCTGCCGTTCAACGACATCGACGCTGTGGAAAAGATGCTCGCTGAAGTGGGTGAGGAAGTGGCATGCATCATCGTTGAACCGGTCGCCGGCAACATGAACTGCGTACCACCGGCGCCGGGCTTCCTCGAAGGCCTGCGTTCGCTGTGCGACAAGCATGGCGTGGTGCTGATTTTCGACGAAGTGATGACCGGTTTCCGCGTCGCCCTCGGCGGTGCTCAGGCCTACTACGGGGTCAATCCTGACCTGACCACCTTCGGCAAGATCATCGGCGGCGGCATGCCGGTGGGCTGCTTCGGTGGCAAGCGCGAAATCATGCAGCGCATCGCGCCACTGGGTCCGGTCTATCAGGCCGGCACGCTGTCGGGTAACCCTCTGGCCATGGCCGCTGGTTTGACCACCCTGCGCCTGATCAGCCGTCCGGGCTTCCACGCTGAGCTGACCGACTACACCACGCGCCTGCTCGACGGCTTGCAACAGCGCGCCGATGCCGCTGGCATTCCGTTCGTGACCACTCAGGCTGGCGGTATGTTCGGCCTGTACTTCAGCGGCGCCGATGACATCGTCACCTTTGAAGACGTGATGGCCAGCGACGCTGCACTGTTCGGCCGCTTCTTCCACCTGATGCTGGAAGGTGGCGTGTACCTGGCTCCGAGCGCCTTCGAAGCCGGTTTCACCTCGATCGCCCACGGTGAAGCCGAGTTGAAACTGACACTGGACGCTGCCGAGCGCGCCTTCGCCGCACTGAAATAATTGCTGTACCGCTGACGTTGGCTATCGCCAGCGTCAGCAATCACCTACATCCGCGCTGTTTTTCCGACGCTCTGCTAAAAATCACCCATAAAGTGGGCGATATATTCCCCGCGCAGCAGAAAAACGAGTAAAGACTTTGTAAGGTTGGCCCTGCTTATTTCATAATGCGCGCTTATTGGATCCCTCGATGGGTCCGCGTGCCCTTCAGAGGTAAGTCGATTCCCATGAACCGCACCGGCCGCACCCTTGCCTTGGGCTGCCTGTTGCTCCTTCAGCCCCTGCTCGCGCATGCACAAGCAGGCGGCAACTCGTTGTTGATCCCGGCGATGGGTCGTTGCACCCTCAATACTCAGCCGCAAGACGTCACGCAGGCCTTGGCCGCGTGCCAGAAAGCGGCGGACGAAGGGGATGCGCAAGCGCAATACGAGTTGGGTGAGTTCTACTACGACGGCAAGAATGCGCCGCGCGACCTCAATCAAGCCCTGAGCTACTTCGAAAAAGCCTCATTGCAAGGCCACGCTCAGGCGCAGTTCAAACTTGGCACGATGTTCTTCCACGGTGAAGGCGTGCAGGCCAACAATATTCAGGCGTACATCGTGCTGAAGATGGCTGCGGTCAACGGCGCTGAAGATGCGCTGGACACGGCTGACGAAGTTTCGGAAAAAATGTCCCGCGAAGATCTCGAAACCGCCACCCAGGTGCTCGGGCAAATTTTCCGTAAATACCTGATGGAACTGCAGAGCGCCGATGGGCGTACGCCGTTTTCGCCCCTTCCCTGACCGCCGATAGTTCCCACGCTCTGCGTGGGAATTCATCCCGTGACGCTCCGCGTCACCGACGCAGAGCGTCGAAGGCGGCATTCCCACGCAGAGCGTGGGAACGATCAAAAATCCAGATCCGGTTTTACTTTTCAGGCATCGGCATCGGGAACGGCATCACATTGCCGACCGCGCCACGGGCTTCGCTGATTTTCGGGGTACCCAGACGTTCAACCTCGTCGATGCGCACAATCGAATGCATCGGCACAAAACTGCGCACCACGCCTTCGAACTGCGCCTTGAGCTTTTCTTCGCTCGGGTCGACGACCACCTGCGTGCGCTCGCCAAAGACGAACTCTTCCACTTCCAGAAAACCCCACAGATCACTTTGATAGATCTGCTTGGCGTACATTTCGAACACCTGGCCCTGGTTGAGGAAAATCACCTTATAGATTGGAGCTTCGCGTTTGGTCATGGCGGGGGGATAACATCGGGGATAAAAATGAGGGCGCAAACTATAGCATAGCCTCCGGACGCACAGCGGTAGGAACCTGAGGGCTTGTTCCCTATAATGCCGGGTTCTTTGAATCACGTGACGACACTAATCCATGGCCAAGAAGCTTTACATCGAAACCCACGGTTGCCAGATGAACGAGTACGACAGCTCGCGCATGGTCGATCTGCTGGGCGAACATCAGGCCCTGGAAGTCACCGCGCGTGCCGAAGACGCCGACGTGATTCTGCTCAACACCTGCTCGATCCGCGAGCGCGCGCAAGATCGCGTGTATTCGCAGCTGGGCCGCTGGCGCGAACTGAAACTGGCCAACCCTGACATGGTGATCGCCGTCGGCGGTTGCGTGGCCAGCCAGGAAGGCGCGGCGATCCGCGATCGCGCGCCGTACGTCGACGTGGTCTTTGGCCCGCAGACCCTGCACCGCCTGCCGGAAATGATCGACGCCGCGCGCATCACCAAGCTGCCGCAGGTCGACGTGTCGTTCCCGGAAATCGAAAAATTCGACCACCTGCCCGAACCGCGCATCGACGGGCCGAGTGCGTACGTGTCGGTGATGGAAGGCTGCAGCAAGTACTGCACGTTCTGCGTGGTGCCTTACACCCGTGGTGAAGAAGTCAGCCGACCGTTCGATGACGTGATCGCCGAAGTCATTCACCTCGCCGAAAACGGCGTGCGCGAAGTGACCCTGCTGGGGCAGAACGTCAACGGCTATCGCGGTACGACCCATGACGGTCGTCTCGCCGATCTGGCCGAACTGATCCGCGTTGTTGCCGCCATCGACGGTATCGACCGCATCCGCTACACCACTTCGCACCCGCTGGAATTCTCCGACAGCCTGATCCAGGCCCACGCCGACGTGCCGGAACTGGTCAAGCACCTGCACTTGCCGGTGCAATCGGGTTCCGACCGGATTCTCGCGGCGATGAAGCGCAACCACACCGCGCTGGAGTACAAATCCAAGCTGCGCAAACTGCGCGCCGCGGTGCCAGGGATTTGCATCAGTTCAGACTTCATCGTCGGCTTCCCCGGCGAGACCGAGAAAGATTTCGAACAGACCATGAAGCTGATTGCCGACGTCGGTTTCGACTTTTCCTACTCGTTCGTCTACAGCCAGCGCCCGGGCACCCCGGCTGCCGATCTGGCCGACGACACCCCGGAAGAGCTGAAGAAAGAACGTCTGAACGCGCTGCAACATCGCCTGAATCAGCAAGGTTTCGAGATCAGCCGACAAATGGTTGGTTCGACACAGCGGATTCTGGTGACAGATTATTCGAAGAAAGACCCGGGCGAGCTGCAAGGCCGCACCGAGAATAATCGTATCGTCAACTTCCGCTGCGACAATCCAACCTTGATCGGTCAGTTTGCTGATGTACACATCGACGCTGCACAACCGCACTCGCTGCGCGGCTCGCTGATCCAGTAACACCACATTTCCCTGTGGGAGCGAGCCTGCTCCGGCCGGCGATCCGACGAAAGCGGTCTGTCAGACACATCAATGTTGAATGTGTCGCCGCCTTCGCGAGCAGGCTCGCTCCCACAGGTACAGCGTCAGAAGCATGAATCGGGCGACCTCATATAAGAGCTTTCGCACCCAGGCCTCTGGCGTTATCCTTGATTTCATCTTAATTGCCCTAGGGCGGCTAAATACGACCTTGAACGCACCCATAGAACCACATCGTTTTATCCTCGAGCCCTTTGAGGCTCGCCGCTTCGCTAATCTGTGCGGGCAATTCGACGAGCATTTGCGCTTGATCGAACAACGCCTGACGATCGAAATCCGCAACCGCGGAAACCAGTTCGAGCTGATCGGCGACCCCAAACACACCACGTCTGCGGAAAATCTGATTCGTCGCCTGTACCGGGAAACCAAAGGTTCAGAGCTGTCGCCAGATACGGTGCACCTGTTCCTGCAGGAATCGGCCGTGGTCGAACTCGACAATCACGCCCCCGCCGAAGCCTCCGTCGCCCTGCGCACCAAGAAAGGCATGATTCGCCCGCGCGGCTTGAATCAGTTGCGCTACGTGAAGGAAATTCTCGGCAACGACATCAACTTCGGCATTGGCCCGGCCGGTACCGGCAAGACCTATCTGGCCGTGGCTTGCGCTGTCGATGCTCTGGAGCGTGAACAAATCCGGCGCATCCTGCTGGTGCGTCCGGCGGTCGAAGCGGGTGAAAAACTCGGCTTCCTGCCCGGCGACCTGTCGCAGAAGATCGACCCGTATTTGCGCCCGCTCTACGACGCGCTCTACGAGATGCTCGGCTTTGAATACGTGGCCAAGCTGATCGAACGCCAGGTGATCGAAGTTGCGCCGCTGGCCTACATGCGCGGCCGCACGCTGAATAACAGCTTCATCATTCTCGATGAGAGCCAGAACACCACCGTCGAACAGATGAAAATGTTCCTCACCCGGATCGGCTTCGGCTCTACAGCGGTCATCACCGGTGACATCACCCAGGTCGACCTGCCGAAAGGCACCAAATCGGGTCTGCACCATGTGATCGAAGTGCTCAAAGACGTGCCGGGCATCAGCTTCACCCACTTCCAGCCGAAAGACGTCGTACGCCATCCTTTGGTCCAGCGGATCGTCGAAGCCTACGAGCGCTTCGAAAACCGTGACGAAGCACCCAAGGACACCCCGCGAAATGCTTGAGCTAGACCTGCAAATCGCGACTGAAGCGAGCGCGCCGAGCGAGGCCGACTTCCGCCTGTGGTGCGAACTGGCACTGCGCCAACGCACCGCCGACTCGGAAATGACCATTCGTCTGGTCGACGAGGAAGAAGGTCGCGAGCTCAATCACACCTGGCGCCACAAGGATTACGCGACCAACGTCCTGTCGTTCCCGGCTGAAGTGCCCGACGAGTTTCTCGACATCCCATTGCTCGGCGATCTGGTGATCTGCGTGGCCGTGGTTGAGCGGGAAGCCGCCGAACAAGGCAAGGAACTAAACGCCCACTGGGCACATCTGGTCATTCACGGCTGCTTGCATCTGCTCGGTTACGACCATATAGATGACGAAGAAGCCGAAGAAATGGAAGCACTGGAACGCGAGTTGCTTGCCGAATTGGGCTATCCCGATCCGTACGCGGACGACGAACCCGAAACCTCCCCTATCGTTACAACAAAGGATTCAGAGTAATCGCTATGAGCGAAGATCGATCGAGCAACGGGCAGAAGTCATGGCTGGGTAAACTGACCCAGGCTTTTGCCCACGAGCCGAAGAACCGTCAGGAGCTCCTCGAGCTGCTGCGTGATGCACATCAGAACAAACTGCTGGACAGCGAAGCGCTGGCCATCGTCGAAGGCGCCATTCAGGTGGCGGACCTGCAAGTACGCGACATCATGGTGCCGCGTTCGCAGATGATCAGCATAAAGGCGACCCAGACACCCCGTGAATTCCTCCCGGCCGTGGTCGACTCGGCCCACTCGCGCTATCCGGTCATCGGTGAAAGCCATGACGACGTGATGGGCGTGCTGCTGGCCAAGGATCTGCTGCCGCTGATCCTCAAGGAAAACGGCGACAGCTTCAACATCAAGGATCTGCTGCGCCCGGCCACGTTCGTGCCGGAGTCCAAGCGTCTGAACGTGTTGCTGCGTGAATTTCGCGCCAACCACAACCACATGGCCATCGTCATTGACGAATACGGCGGCGTGGCCGGTCTGGTGACCATTGAAGACGTGCTCGAACAGATCGTCGGCGACATCGAAGACGAGCACGACGTTGAAGAAGACAGCTACATCAAGCCGCTGCCAAGTGGCGATTTCCTGATCAAGGCCCTGACGCCGATCGAGAACTTCAACGAGTTCTTCGACAGCGAGTTCTCCGACGACGAGTTCGACACTGTCGGCGGTCTGGTGATGAGCGCGTTCGGGCACTTGCCGAAACGCAACGAAATCACTGAAATCGGCGCCTATCGTTTCCGCATCCTGAACGCCGACAGCCGTCGGATTCACTTGCTGCGACTGACTCCAATCGCTCGGTAAAAAATCTAAGGATTGAAATGCGCTGGACAACCCGCCCCGGCTGGCCCGGTAACCTGCTGGCCGTGGCGGCCGGTGCAATCACCACCTTCGCTCTGGCACCGTTCAACATCTGGCCGCTGGCTTTGCTGGCGGTCGGATTGTTCTACGCCGGTTTGCGCGAGCTGAGCCCGCGTCAGGCGCTGGGCCGTGGCTGGTGCTTCGGTTTCGGCCTGTTTGGTGCCGGGACTAGCTGGATCTATTACAGCATTCACCATTTCGGCGGCGCTTCGGTGCTGCTGGCCGGGTTCCTGATGTTGCTGTTTACCGCCGCGATCGCCTGGTTCTTTGCCCTGCCGGCCTGGTTATGGGCGCGCTGGTTGCGGCGTAACGAAGCTCCGGTGGCGGATGCATTGGCGTTTGCTGCATTGTGGGTCGGGCAGGAAGCGTTTCGCGGCTGGTTCCTCACTGGCTTCCCTTGGTTGTACTCCGGCTACAGTCAGCTTGATGGGCCATTGGCCGGGCTTGCGCCGGTCGGTGGCATGTGGCTGGTGTCGTTCGTTCTAGCGTTGACCGCAGCGCTGATCTACAACGCGCGGCGCTTGCTGCAAAGCGGGCGCAAAGGCTTTGTGGCTGCGGGTCTGGTTTTGCTGGTCGGCCCTTGGATTGCCGGTATCGCGCTTAAAGGCCACGCCTGGACCAGCCCCTCCGGCGCGCCTCTGACGGTTGCCGCGATTCAGGGCAACGTCGCGCAAAGCATGAAATGGGATCCGGCCGAACTCAACGCGCAGTTGGCGCTGTACCGCGATCTGAGTTTTCGCTCGAAACCGGTGGACCTGCTGATCTGGCCGGAAACCGCCGTTCCGGTATTGAAGGAGTCCGCCGAGGGCTACCTGAGCATGATGGGCACCTTCGCTGCCGAGCGTAAATCGGCGCTGATCACCGGTGTGCCGATTCGCCAGACGGTGCACGGCGAAAGACGCTTCTTCAACGGCATCACCGTGGTGGGCGAAGGCGATGGCACTTACCTGAAGCAAAAACTGGTGCCGTTCGGTGAATACGTGCCGCTGCAGGATGTATTGCGCGGGCTGATCGCCTTCTTCGACCTGCCGATGTCCGACTTCGCCCGTGGCCCGGCGGATCAGGCGTTGTTGCAGGCCAAGGGTTATCAGATCGCACCCTTCATCTGCTACGAAGTGGTGTATCCGGAATTCGCCGCTGGCCTTTCGGCACGCAGTGATCTGCTGCTGACGATCAGCAATGACACCTGGTTCGGCACCTCGATTGGCCCGCTGCAACATTTGCAGATGGCACAGATGCGCGCGCTGGAGGCGGGTCGCTGGATGATCCGCGCAACCAACAACGGCGTGACCGGGCTGATCAACCCGTTCGGGCAGATCACCGAGCAGATTCCGCAGTTTGAACAAGGCATCTTGTACGGCGAAGTGGTGCCGATGCACAACCTGACGCCGTATCTGCAATGGCGCTCGTGGCCATTGATCATCGTCTGCTTGCTGCTGTTTGGCTGGGCACTGATGGCCAGCCGGATGTCGAAAACCCTTTAAAAGCTCCCGAGACTGATCGTTCCCACGCTCCGCGCGGGAACGCCGCCGGGGACGCTCCGCGTTCCGCTTCGGATGTGGCGCAGAGCGCCACGGGATGCGTTCCCACGCAGAGCGTGGGAACGATCAATCACCGCGGTAAAACAACGAATACCCCACCTGCCCCACCGCTTCATTCAGCAACTGCCCGCTCTGCCAGATCGACTTGAACTCCGGCAGCCAGCCACCAAATGGGCGGGCGTTATCAGTGCCGAGAAACCCTACCGGCGCCGGCACCACTTCAAATCCTGCCTGTTGAAAACTCCACACCGAGCGCGGCATGTGCCACGCCTGAGTGACGACAACCACGCGTTTGATCCCTTGTGGCAAGAGGATATCGGCGGTGAACTTGGCGTTTTCCCACGTGGTACGGCTTTCGCCTTCCTGCCAGCGCACCGTCACGCCAAAATCGTCACGCAACGAATCCGCCATCAACTTCGCCTCGGTTGGCGGCGTACCGTAATGCAAGCCCCCCGTGGTCAAGATCGGCAAGCCCGAGGCTTTGGCCAGTCGCGCCGCATAACGCTGACGCTCAAGGCCCACGCCGGTCGGCTGATCCTCACCCCACGCCAGATCACCACGCTCGCGCCCGGATCCCAGTACCACGATCGCATCGGCCCGTTGCGCCAGCGTTGCCCATTCTTCACGGGCCAGCGGTGGCTCGCGCTCCAGCGCTTTGGCGCCCCACTGCACGACCACCGGCAGGCTCATCAGCCACATTCCGCCAAAGCCTATGGCGAAACACAGGCTCGCGAGTCGCGGCCGTGAGCGCCGCAACCACCAAGCGGCCAGCAACAGCAGCAAAAGAATGCCGGGCGGCAATAGAAGTTGTTTGATGAAATAACGAAAAGGCATCGGGCATCTCCACAGATGCCCGAAGCCTAAGAGTGTTAATAAAGCGTTACAACCAATAGGTGGGATCCTGTTGAAAAAGATCCGGTTCTTGACCTGCCATGCGCTTACTTGGCCTGTACAGAGCGAACCTTGACGGTGTCTCTGCCGGGCGCCTTGTCCTTGAGCCAGATGACCTTGGCCGAATGTGCTGCATCGAGCTGTTTCACTGCTTGTGACAGGCAGCCATGCGTTTCACGTTCACTGCGATCCAGATAGGCCTTGACCAGTTTGAACTCGGCGGGACTCAAGCCACGCAATTCCAGTTCCAGGGGGCGCTCGTCGCGCAGCCGGTCAGCGGTTTTTACTGCGTCCAGGGCCATACCCAGACGGTCGATCAACCTCTCGTACAACTCGGGTTTCGTCACGTTTTTTTGCCGTTGCTCCACCATCCCTCACCTCATTGAAGATAAGACTCACTCCCCAGTTAGAGCTTAGCTTCGCTGCACAAACCGGCTGTACGCCGCGACCAACGGCCCCTGATGCATGTATTGCGGCGTATGTAGCTGTAATCAGGGTTTCCCTAGGCCAAGCGCGGTCATGTATGCTACGGCGCTTCCTGTAATTCCACTTCCAGCTCGTCCGGGCCAACCCCGGAACCTGCGTTGAAGAGGATTAGGCCACCCCTATCCAGTACAAAAGTAGCCATGCACGAACAATATCAGCCCCGTGAAATCGAAGCCGCCGCCCAGTCGTTCTGGGACGAGCAAAAGTCCTTTGAAGTCAGTGAACAGCCAGGCAAGGAAACCTACTACTGCCTGTCGATGTTCCCTTACCCCAGCGGCAAGCTACACATGGGGCACGTGCGCAACTACACCATCGGCGACGTGATCTCCCGCTACCAGCGCATGCTCGGCAAGAACGTTCTGCAACCGATGGGTTGGGATGCTTTCGGCATGCCGGCGGAAAACGCCGCGATGAAGAACAACGTCGCGCCGGCCAAATGGACCTACGAAAACATCGCCTACATGAAAACCCAGCTGCGCAGCCTGGGTCTGGCGGTCGACTGGTCGCGCGAAGTCACCACCTGCAAGCCGGATTACTACCGCTGGGAACAATGGCTGTTCACTCGCCTGTTCGAAAAAGGCGTGATCTACCGTAAAAACGGCACCGTGAACTGGGACCCGATTGACCAGACCGTCCTGGCCAACGAACAGGTGATCGACGGTCGCGGCTGGCGTTCCGGCGCGCTGATCGAAAAGCGCGAAATCCCGATGTACTACTTCAAGATCACCGCCTACGCGGATGAGCTGCTGGAGAGCCTCGACGAACTGACTGGCTGGCCTGAACAGGTCAAGACCATGCAGCGCAACTGGATCGGCAAATCCCGCGGCATGGAAGTACAGTTCCCGTACAACGTCGACTCGATCGGCGAAGCCGGCACGCTCAAAGTCTTCACTACCCGTCCGGACACCCTGATGGGCGCGACCTATGTCGCCGTGGCTGCCGAGCACCCACTGGCCACTCTGGCCGCAAAAAACAACACCGAGCTGCAAGCGTTCATCGCTGAATGCAAAGGCGGCAGCGTGGCTGAAGCCGACGTTGCCACTCAAGAGAAGAAAGGCTTGCCGACCGGCCTGTTCGTCGAGCACCCACTGACCGGTGAAAAACTCCCGGTATGGGTCGCCAACTACGTGCTGATGCACTACGGCGACGGCGCGGTCATGGCTGTACCGGCGCACGACGAGCGCGATTTCGAATTCGCACACAAGTACAACCTGCCGGTTAAATCCGTAGTGCGTACCAGCTCTGGCGACAGCAACCCGGCCCCGTGGCAAGACGCCTACGGCGAGCACGGCACGCTGATCAACTCCGGCGAGTTCGACGGTCTGGACTTCGCTGGCGCATTCGACGCCATGGAAGTCGCGCTGATCAAGAAAGAACTGGGCGCCTCGCGTACCCAGTTCCGCCTGCGCGACTGGGGCATCAGCCGCCAGCGCTACTGGGGCTGCCCGATCCCGATCATCCACTGCGATGCGTGCGGTGACGTGCCGGTGCCGGAAGATCAACTGCCTGTCGTCCTGCCGGAAGACGTGGTGCCAGACGGCGCCGGCTCGCCGCTGGCGCGCATGCCTGAGTTTTACGAATGCAGCTGCCCGAAATGCGGCCAGCCTGCCAAGCGTGAAACCGACACCATGGACACCTTCGTCGAGTCGTCGTGGTACTACGCCCGTTACGCCTCGCCGCACTTTGAAGGTGGTCTGGTGGAAAAATCCGCAGCCGACCACTGGCTGCCGGTCGATCAGTACATCGGCGGTATCGAACACGCGATTTTGCACCTGCTCTATGCGCGCTTCTTCCACAAACTGATGCGTGACGAAGGTCTGGTCAGCTCCAACGAGCCGTTCAAGAACCTGCTGACCCAAGGCATGGTGATCGCCGAAACTTACTACCGCCGCGAAGCCAATGGTGCCTACACCTGGTTCAACCCGGCGGACGTAGAACTTGAGCGCGACAGCAAAGCCAAGGTCATCAGCGCCAAGCTGAAATCCGACGGTCTGCCGGTGGAAATCGGCGGCACCGAGAAGATGGCCAAGTCGAAGAACAACGGCGTCGACCCACAGTCGATGATCGATCAGTTCGGCGCCGATACTTGCCGCCTGTTCATGATGTTCGCCTCGCCGCCTGACATGAGCGCCGAGTGGTCCGACTCCGGCGTCGAAGGCTCGCACCGCTTCCTCAAGCGCGTCTGGCGTCTGGCGCAAGCCCACGTGACACAGGGCTTGCCGGGGAAACTGGACATCGCCAGCCTGAACGACGAGCAGAAAGCCGTGCGCCGCGCCATTCACGTGGCCATCAAGCAGGCCAGCCACGACGTCGGCCAGAACCACAAATTCAACACCGCCATCGCCCAGGTGATGACGCTGATGAACGTGCTGGAAAAAGCCGCGCAAGGTACCGAACAGGACCGCGCACTGGTTCACGAAGGGCTGGAAGCCGTGACCCTGTTGCTGGCGCCAATCACGCCGCACATCAGCCACGAATTGTGGAACAAGCTGGGTCACGTCGACGCAGTCATCGACGCTGGCTGGCCGGCTGTGGACGAAAGTGCTCTGGTGCAGGACAGCCTGACTCTGGTGATCCAGGTCAACGGCAAGCTGCGCGGTCAGATTGAAATGCCGGCCAGCGCAACCCGTGAAGAAGTGGAAGCGGCAGCGCGCGCCAACGAAAACGTACTGCGTTTCGTCGACGGCCTGACTATTCGTAAAGTGATCGTAGTGCCCGGGAAACTGGTCAATATCGTCGCCAGCTAATTGGATCGGGCGTCAGGTTCGCCTGACGCCAAGTAAAACCTTTCGGGCCGTATAGCCGGCCCACGTGGTTTCAAGGGGAGCAACACAATGATCAAACGCAATCTGCTGGTGATGGGCCTCGCCGTTCTGTTGAGCGCCTGTGGTTTCCAGCTGCGCGGCACCGGCACCAACGAACTGTCGATCAAAGAACTCGATCTGAGCGCCCGTAACGCCTACGGCGAGACGGTCACGCAGCTGCGTCAGGTGCTGGAGTCGAGCGGCGTCAAGGTTTACAGCGGTGCTCCGTACAAGCTGTTCCTGGCTGACGAGCAGGAAAGCCAGCGCATCCTCAGCTACGCCGGTGCCGGCCGTACAGGCGAGTACCAGGTCAACACTGTCCTGAACTACGAGATCCGTGGCGACAAGAACCTGCAACTGCTGAGCGACAAGCTGGAAGTGCAGAAAGTGTTTATCCACGACGGCAACAACCTCATAGGTTCGGACCAGGAAGCCAACGACGCCCGTCGCGAAACCCGCCGCGAGCTGGTTCAACGCATGATGCTGCGTCTGCAGCAATTGACGCCAGGCCAACTGCAACAACTGCAGCAAGCGGCCAATGATCGCGCCAAGGCAGAAGCCGATGCACTGCAAGCGGCGCAAAAGGCTGAAGCGGAAACCCCGCGTCAGTCGCCGCTCGAAGTACCGCAGCAGTAAGAAGTTCGGGGCGCTCAGGCGCCCCGATCGACCTTTCTTATGAAGCTCGCTCCCGCCCAACTCGGCAAACACCTGCAAGGTGCCCTCGGCCCTGTCTACATCATCAGCGGCGATGACCCGCTGTTGTGTCAGGAAGCCGCCGACGCCATCCGCAGTGCTGCGCGCCAACAAGGTTTCGACGAACGCCAGGTCTTTGCTGCCGACGCCAATTTCGATTGGGGCACGTTGTTGCAGGCCGGCGCCAGCATGTCGCTGTTTGCTGAAAAACGCCTGCTGGAACTGCGCCTGCCCTCGGGCAAGCCCGGTGACAAGGGCGCTGCTGCACTCATCGAGTACTGTTCGCGTCCGGCTGAAGACACCGTGCTGCTGATCAGCCTGCCCAAACTCGATGGCAGTGCGCAGAAGACCAAGTGGGGCAAGGCGCTGGTTGAAGGCCAACAGACCCAGTTCATCCAGATCTGGCCGGTGGATGCCAATCAGCTGCCGAGCTGGATTCGTCAGCGTCTCTCTCAGGCCGGGCTATCGGCGAGTCAGGACGCCGTCGAATTGATTGCTGCGCGTGTCGAGGGCAACCTGCTCGCCGCCGCGCAGGAAATCGAAAAGCTCAAGTTGATGGCCGAGGGTGGCCAGATCACCGTCGAAACCGTGCAGGCCGCTGTGGCGGACAGTGCGCGATTCGACGTGTTTGGCCTGACCGATGCCGTGCTTAATGGCGAACCGGCCCACGCGCTGCGCATGCTTGAAGGCTTGCGCGGTGAAGGTGTCGAACCGCCGGTGATTCTCTGGGCGCTGGCGCGAGAGCTGCGGCTGCTGGCCAATATTTCATTGCAGTACAGTCAGGGCACGCCGCTCGACAAGTGTTTCAGCCAGGCAAAACCGCCGGTCTGGGACAAGCGCAAACCGCTGATGAGCAAGGCTCTGCAACGCTACTCGGCGCAACGCTGGGCGCAGTTGCTGCTGGAAGCGCAGCGGATCGACGCGCAGATCAAAGGCCAGGCTGCCGGGTCGCCGTGGATGAGCCTGAGTCGGTTGGCATTGTTGATGGCTGGCCAGCGTCTTTCTCTGCCTGCCGAATAACCTGCTCTACCGCATAACGGCCTGCTCGCGAAAGCGCCAGAACATTCCTACACAACAGGCACTGGACAGACGCCCGACATCGGCAGATTATTTCCCCCGCAAAACCCACTCACTCGAGAGAACCCTCATGAGCAAAAAGCCATCGAAACATGGCCCCAACAAGGCCAAATCCATCGTCGCCCAGCCCCTGTTCCGCAGTCGCCAGGAACGACCAACCAAGGGTAAAGGCAGCTACCGCCGCGAAGCCTTCCAGTCTGACAGCTGGGAGGCTTCTTACTTTCTGGCCGCTTAAAGCGCAGTACCCCCCGCTCATGTTAAGGTCTGCACCTGATTCGTTTTTCTGGAACTGTGCATGCCCCTAAGTCTTTCCCGTCGCTGGCCTGTTCGCCAGATGATCGCTGCCTCCAGCTTCATTCTGCTTGTCGCCTGCGCGGAAAAACCGACCGCCGCCGACGCGCAACCTCTTCAAGCCGCGCCTGTCGCCACGGCCCCAGCGATCATCCCGCCGGTAGTGCCGTCCGCCGACCCACTTGATCTACAGCCAACTCAGACCTTTGCCGAATGGCAGGCCGATTTCCGCAAGGACGCCCTGGCTGCCGGGATCCGTCCTGAGCTGTTCGATCGCGCGTTTGCCAATGTCAGCTTCGACGCCAGTGTGATTCGTGCTGACCGCAGTCAGCCGGAATTCTCCCGACCGGTGTGGGAATACCTCGACGGCGCCCTTTCGCCGCTGCGCGTACGCAAAGGTCAGGCGCTGATCAGCCAGTACGCCGATATTCTGCAAAGCATCGAGCAGCGTTATGGCGTTGACCGTCAGGCACTCGTATCGGTGTGGGGCATGGAAAGCAATTTCGGTCAGTTTCAGGGCAGCAAGTCGGTGATCAACTCGCTGGCCACCCTCGCTTACGAAGGTCGTCGCCCGGGCTTTGCTCACGCGCAATTGATCGCTGCTCTGCAGATCCTGCAACAGGGTGACATCACGCCGGAGAAGATGCTCGGCTCGTGGGCCGGTGCGATGGGCCAGACCCAGTTCATTCCGACCACCTACAACACCCATGCTGTCGATTTTGACGGCGATGGCCGCCGCGATATCTGGGGCAGCCCTGCTGACGCGCTGGCCTCGACCGCGCACTACCTGCAAAGCTCCGGCTGGCAACGTGGTCAGCCGTGGGGGTTTGAAGTGCAGTTGCCGAGCAGCTTCAACTACACGCTGGCTGATGGCGCAATCCGCAAAAGTGTCGCCGAATGGCGTCAACTGGGCGTGATGCTACCGAACGGCGCTGAGGTCCCGGCAGGTTCAGAACAACTGTCCGCCGCCCTGCTGCTGCCCGCCGGCTATCGCGGGCCAGCGTTCCTGATTCTCGACAACTTCCGGGCGATCCTCAAGTACAACAACTCGTCGTCCTATGCGTTGGCGGTGAGCCTGCTGTCCGAGCGTTTCAGCGGTGGTGGCTTGATCAACGGGAGCTGGCCGAAAGATGACCTGCCGCTGAGCCGCACCGAACGTATCGAATTGCAGACGTTGCTGAGCGCGCGCAATTACGATGCCGGCACGGCTGACGGGATTATCGGCGCCAATACGCGTAAGGCGATTCGCAGTGCCCAGCAGTCGTTTGGCTGGCCGGCGGATGGCTATCCGACGCACAAGTTGCTGGAAAGCCTGCGTACCCAATAGAACGAAAGCCGTATGGCTGATATCGCTTTCGCGAGCAGGCTCGCTCCCACATCGGAATGCATTGCAAATGTGGGAGCGAGCTTGCTCGCGAAGACTGACTGTCAGGCGACTTATTTCTAAGCCTTGATCACCACATCCTGCTCCAGCATCAATTCCTTCTTACCGGCATCCAGCCGCACCAGCGCGCCCATCGGCAGCGTCAGGTTCGGATCACAATGGCCGCTCCGCCATCCCGACAACACCGGAATCCGCAACGGCTCGAAAGTCTGTTTGAGCAAGCGGTTCAATGCCGCGACATCCACGCCTGCTATGTCCCCCACTAATACGCCACGCAATTTGGCCAGTTTGCCGGCCAGACGCATCTGGGTCAGCAATCGATCAATGCGATACAGCGGCTCGTTGATGTCTTCGATGAGCAGAATCACCCCCTCGACATCAATCTCGTAAGGCGTACCCAACGTTGCGGCGATCATCGCCAGATTGCCGCCCAGCAGCCGCCCGTGAGCGATGCCTGGTTCTACGGTGGTCAGCGGATAAGCCACCGGATGGCTCAACACACTCCCCGTCTTCAATTGCCCGCGCAGCATGGCGAAGAACGAGGTGACCGTCGGCGGCTCCTTGTCGCCCAACAGGTCGGCGTTGAGCAGTGGCCCGTGAAAGGTCACGAATCCTGCATATCGACTGATGGCCAGGTGCAGCGCGGTGATATCGCTGTAGCCAACGAATGGCTTGGCATGGCGGCTCAGCAGGTCGTAGTCGATCCGGTCGAGCAAGCGCGGCGTACCGTAGCCGCCGCGCAGGCAAATGATGGCATCGACCTCGGGATCAGCGAATGCCGCATGCAGATCGCGCAAACGGACGTCGTCACTGCCGGCCAGATAGCCGTCCTTCTCGTAAACACCGGGAAACACCTTCAGCCCGTAACCACGGGCGCGCGTCCATTGCACCGCTTTATCGGTGTCCAGGGCGCCGGGGCCGGCAGGCGCAATAACGCCGATCAGCCCTTCCGAGCGCAGGGCGGGCACGGCTCGGTGCGGGCAAAGTGTGTGGGTCGGGCGAACAGTCATCCATGAATCTCCATGCGTAAAATCATGCTCACACAGTAGTCAGGAACGGCGCTAAACAGAAGAGGCTCGGCCACGCCGCAGGTTGCAGGAAAAATCAGCATTGAGTGTAAGACAGGCAAAAAAATGCCCGCCGGGCGTTAAAACCTCGGCGGGCACTTTTCATTCAGCGCCGGATCAGGAACCCAGCAGCTCAGCCTTGACCAGCTTCGCCTGCTCGTCGGCATGGTACGAAGAACGCACCAGCGGGCCCGAAGCGACGTTCTTGAAGCCCATCTTGTAACCTTCTTCGGCGAACCAGGCGAAGGTGTCCGGGTGCACGAAACGCTGCACCGGCAAGTGGCTGCGCGACGGTTGCAGGTACTGACCGAGGGTCAGCATGTCGATGTCGTGTTCGCGCATGCGCTTCATCACTTCGATGACTTCGTCGTCGGTCTCGCCCAGACCCAGCATCAGGCCGGACTTGGTCGGAATGTGCGGCATCATCTGCTTGAAGCGTTGCAGCAGGGTCAGCGACCACTGGTAATCCGAACCCGGACGTGCAGCCTTGTACAGGCGCGGCACGGTTTCCAGGTTGTGGTTGAACACATCCGGCGGCTCGGCCGCAGTGATTTCCAGGGCGACGTCCATACGGCCACGGTAGTCCGGGACCAGAGTCTCGAGCTGCACGTTCGGCGACAATTTGCGGATTTCGCGGATGCAATCGGCAAAGTGCTGGGCACCGCCGTCACGCAGATCATCGCGGTCAACCGAGGTGATCACCACGTACTTGAGCTTAAGGTCAGCGATGGCGATGGCCAGGCTTTCCGGCTCGTTGACGTCCAGTGGCTTCGGACGACCGTGGCCGACGTCGCAGAACGGGCAGCGACGGGTGCAGATGTCGCCCATGATCATGAAGGTCGCGGTACCACCGGAGAAGCACTCGCCGAGGTTCGGGCAGGAAGCTTCTTCGCAGACGCTGTGCAGCTTGTGCTTGCGCAGCAGACTTTTGATACGGTCGACTTCCGGCGAAACCGGGATGCGCACGCGGATCCAGTCAGGTTTCTTCGGCAGTTCGGTGGTCGGAATGATCTTTACCGGAATGCGTGCAACCTTCTCGGCGCCGCGCAGCTTGACGCCGGCTTCTACCTTGGGACGCGGGGCCGGGCGCTCGGTCACGTCGAGCGTCGGGATCATGGTTTGCACTGCATCAGTAGTCATATCAGTCGATTCCGCCCGTCAGGGTCGTCTGCTCAGCATAGTCGAGGTGTTTGACGAGCTGCGCGCGCAGCCGGGCACTTACCTCGGCAAATTCAATCGATCCTGCGTGATCGCTCAACTGGGTCATTGCCAACCCGGCATAGCCGCAGGGATTAATCCGTCGAAACGGTTCCAGGTTCATATCCACGTTCAGGGCCAGGCCATGAAAGGAACAACCGTGGCGAATCCGCAAACCCAGAGAAGCGATTTTCGCTCCGTCGACGTACACGCCGGGAGCGTCTGGCTTGGCCGCGGCGGTTACGCCGTAACTGGCCAGCAGTTCGATCAGGCAAAGCTCCATGCGACTGACCAGATCACGCACGCCGAAACCCAGCTTGCGTACATCCAGCAACAGGTAAGCCACCAACTGGCCGGGACCATGATAAGTCACCTGCCCGCCGCGATCGACCTGCACCACCGGAATATCCCCCGGCAGCAGCAAGTGTTCGGCCTTGCCGGCCTGGCCCTGAGTGAACACCGGCGGGTGTTCGACGAGCCAGATTTCGTCGGCGGCATCGCTGCCGCGTTCGTTGGTAAAGCGTTGCATGGCATGCCAGACCGGCTCGTACGCCATCTGGCCGAGCTCACGAAAGCCCAGCGTGCCCGGCATCACAACACCATGTGCACGAAACCGGTCGCCCGCAGATCGCTGTTGATGTTGTACAGCTGATCCTGATCGGTCGCGACGATGTGCAACTGGATGGTGGTGTATTTGCCGTTGCTGCTTTGACGCTCGTCGATGCGCTCATCATTGATGGTCGCGTGCTTCAGGACGATCTCGATGATCTTGTCCTTGTTGCCAACGCCCGTATCGCTGATCACCTTAATCGGATAATCAGTCTGCGGGAATTCGATCTTTGGCGCCTTTACTTCGGTATCGGTCATGGCGTAACGGCCTCTTGAGCGCAAGCCGTGATAACGCGCATGGCCCCGCACCGGATCGGGGCGGGGCCATGCAGGTCAACACAAATCAGTTGAACAAGCCGTAGAAGAATAGACGGATGCTATCCCACATGCGGCGGAAGATACCACCCTCCTCGACGCCATCCAGAGCGATCAGGTCAGCGCTGTGCACCACCTTGTCTTCCAGTTTGACTTCGACTTTACCGATCACGTCGCCCTTGGCGATTGGCGCGGTCAGTTGCGGGTTCATGGTCATGCTCGCAGCAAGCTTCTTCAGCTGGCCTTTTGGCAGGGTCATGGTCAGGTCTTCAGCCAGGCCGGCCTTGACTTGATTGGTGGTGCCTTTCCACACCGGGGCCTGAGCCAGTTCGGTGCCCTTCTGATAGAAGGTCTGGGTTTCGAAGAAGCGGAAGCCGTAAGTCAAAAGCTTCTGGGTTTCAGCAGCACGGGCCACTTCGCTGTTGGTGCCGAACACCACGGCGATCAGGCGCTGGCCATCACGTACAGCCGAGGACACCATGCAGTAGCCGGCTTCGTCGGTGTGACCGGTTTTCAGACCGTCGACGGTCTTGTCGCGCCACAGCAGCAGGTTGCGGTTAGGCTGCTTGATGCCGTTCCAGAAGAACTCTTTCTGCGAGTAGATCGCGTAGTGAGCCGGGTCTTCGTGGATGATCGCACGGGCCAGGATCGCCATGTCGTGAGCCGACGAGTAGTGCTCAGGGTTTGGCAGACCGGTCGGGTTCATGAAGTGGGAATTGGTCATGCCCAGATCAGTCACGGTTTTGTTCATCAGGTCGGCGAACGCATCTTCGCTGCCGGCGATGTGCTCGGACAGCGCCACGCTGGCGTCGTTGCCGGACTGAATGATGATGCCGTGCAGCAAGTCGCTGACCGTCACCTGCGAGCCGACTTTGATGAACATCCGCGAACCGCCGGTACGCCAGGCGTTTTCGCTGACGGTCACCGGATCGTTTTCACCGATCTGGCCACGACGGATTTCCAGGGTCGCGATGTACGCGGTCATCAGCTTGGTCAGGCTGGCCGGTGGCAGACGCTGATCGCCATTGTTCTCGACCAGCACGTTGCCGCTGCTGGCATCCATCAGAACGTAGGCTTTGGCGGCCAGTTGCGGTGGCGACGGCATCATCTCGGCCGCGAAGGCGGCTGGCGAGAGGAGCAGCGGGACTAGCAGACACAGGCGTTTGGCAAAGGTGGTGATGTTCATCCGTCTCTCGAAATCGCTAATGGAAACTGTCCTTGCGGACAAAATTTAATCAGATGACTTTCTAACGAGCCATCGCGTGTTCAGTTGCTCACTCCAGTCACCCTTGCCGGGCTTTTGTTCTTCGACGAGCCAACAACCTGGTTCACCCCCCAATACCGCAAGTGAACCGTCAATCAAGTTCTACGTATTACTCGGTGACCACACTTGGCGAACCAAGGTTGGCCAGGCGCACGCTGTTCTGCACCTGGGCAATTTCACCCGGCGAGCCGATCGGCCCCAGGCGAACCCGGTGCAGGGTCTGCTGATTGCGCACGATCGAACTGATGAACACCGGAGCGCTCACCATCCCGCTGAGCTTCGACCTCAGGAGTTCTGCAGCGTCCGGGTTGGCGAACGCGCCCACCTGCAGATACTGGCCAGTTGCTGTTGCAGAAGCGTTTTTTTTTGCACTCATCGGCACGGGGACGGTGTCAGAGGCATGCTGTTGCGGTGGCGGCGTCCATTGCTCGACGGTGCCGGCCGAGGCCGTGATCACCGGAGCGCTGTTCTGCGCGACCTGTGGCTCGTTGAGCATCAACGGTGCGGGACGGCCCTTGGCGGCCCAATATTGCTGCGGATCGATACCTTCAACCTTGACCCGCGCCGTGCCGGTTTCGGCGTAACCGAGCTTTTTCGCGGCGGCGTAGGACAAGTCGATAATGCGATCGGAATAGAACGGCCCACGGTCGTTGACCCGCAGGATCACCGTGCGGTTGTTGTCCAGGTTGGTCACTCGAACGTAACTTGGCAGTGGCAAGGTCTTGTGGGCGGCACTCATGCCGTAGAGGTCGTAGACCTCGCCGTTGGCGGTGTTCTGACCGTGAAACTTGGTGCCGTACCACGACGCCGTGCCGGAGGCGACGTAGGTCTTGGATTCCTGCAGCGGGAAGTAGGTTTTGCCCAGTACGGTGTACGGGTTGGCCTTGTACGGACCGGTGTGCAGGGTCGGCGTGGCATCGGGGATGCGCGATACGTCGACGTCCCACCATGGCGCGCCATCTTTGTGCGCGCGGTTGATGTCCAGGCCCGGCTGGGCACGCACAGCGGTCGAGGTGGTTTTCTGAGTCGGCGAACGGCTGGTCGAACAGCTGGCGACCAACACTGCCAACGCAGCGAAGGCCAGCAGCTTCAGGGGTTTACTGTTAGGCAATGCCTGCATTACTTGACGCCCCGTGCTTGTACCAGCTGTTCAGACAGTTGATGTACGGCCATGGCGTACATCACGCTGCGGTTATAACGCGTGATCGCGTAGAAATTCTTCAGGCCCATCCAGTATTCAGGACCGTTGTCGCCTTCGAGGCGAAATGCAGTAACCGGCATATCATCGCGCAGCGCATCATGACTTGACCAGCCCAGCGCTCGCAACTCTCCGACCGTCTTCGTCGGCTCGATGCCAGTGGTCAGGCCTTCATCGACCTGTTCGCCACGGACGTCGGCACGGCTGACCACCGGCTCACCCGCGACCCAGCCGTGACGCTTGAAGTAGCTGGCAACGCTGCCGATCGCATCATCCGGGTTGTTCCAGATGTTGATGTGGCCGTCACCGTCGAAATCCACCGCATACGCGCGAAAGCTGCTCGGCATGAACTGCGGCAGCCCCATGGCCCCGGCGTAAGAGCCTTTAAGGGTCAAAGGATCGACCTGTTCTTCGCGGGCCAGCAGCAGAAATTCACGCAGTTCCTTGCGGAAAAATTCGGCACGGGGAGGATAGTCGAAACCGAGCGTGGACAAGGCATCGATCACCCGGTAATTACCGGTATTACGTCCGAAAAAGGTTTCAACGCCGATGATCGACACGATCACTTGTGCCGGCACGCCGTATTCCTGCTCGGCACGGGCCAAAGTCGCCTCGTGCTGACGCCAGAAATCGACACCGCGGGCAATGCGCGCGTCGGTGATGAACATCGGGCGGTATTCTTTCCACTGCTTGACCCGCTCGGCGGGCCTGGAGATCGCATCGAGAATCGCCTGCTTGCGTTGAGCCTCGCGGAACACCGCCATCAGTTGCTCACCGGCGAAACCGTAGTCGCGGGTCATTTCACCGACGAATTCGGCCACCTGAGGCGAGCCTTCGTATTCGCCGGCCAGCGCTTCCTGCATGCTGCCCAGGAGGCCCATCAGGCCTACCACTGGCGCGCATCGAGTCGCCCAGCCACGCATTACTTGCATTGCACTCTTCACCTTATTCAAACCTGTGCGATCCACTTGCGATGGGTATGGATCGACATCAAAACCCCAAACGCTGACAGCAGCGTCACCAGCGAAGTTCCTCCGTAGCTAATGAACGGCAACGGCACCCCTACGACCGGCAACAGGCCACTGACCATACCGATGTTGACGAAAACGTAAACAAAAAACGTCATGGTCAACGCACCGGCGAGCAATTTGCCGAACAGCGTTTGCGCCTGAGCGGTAATCACCAGCCCTCGGCCAATCAGCAACAGATAGATCAACAACAGCGCGCAAATGCCCACCAGACCGAACTCTTCGCCGAGTACGGCAATGATGAAGTCGGTGTGGCTTTCCGGCAGGAAATCCAGGTGTGACTGGGTGCCGAGCAGCCAGCCTTTGCCGAATACGCCGCCGGAACCGATCGCGGCTTTCGACTGAATGATGTTCCAGCCGGTGCCCAACGGATCGCTTTCCGGGTCGAGGAAGGTCAGGATTCGCTGCTTCTGGTAGTCGTGCATGATGAAAAACCACATGGCCACCGACACCGGAATCGCCGCCGCCAGCACGCTGAGAATCCAGCGCCAGCGCAGCCCGCCCATGAACAGTACGAACGCACCGCCCGCCAGAATCAGCAGCGAAGTGCCGAGGTCGGGCTGACGCACGATCAGCGCAAATGGCACGCCGATCAGCATCAGGCTGATGCCGACATGCTTGAGTTGCGGCGGCAACGTGCGCTTGGACAGATACCAGGCAATGGTCGCCGGCATCAGGATTTTCATGAACTCCGAGGGCTGGAAGCGGATCACCCCGGGGATGTTGATCCAGCGCGTCGCACCCATGGCGTTGTGGCCCATGATGTCCACCACCAACAGCAGCACCACGCCGATGACATAACCGAGCGGCACCCAGCGCGCCATGAAGCGCGGCTCGAACTGGGCGATGATGATCATCGAGACCAGTCCGATTCCGAACGAAGTGGCCTGTTTGGCCAGCAGATCCCAGCTTTTGCCACTGGCCGAGTACAGCACGAACAGGCTGCCGGCGGCGAGGATCAGCAGCAGGATCAGCAACGGGCCATCGATATGCAGTCTTTGCAGCAGCGTCGCGCGGCGACGCATCACATCCTCACTGGAGAGCATGCGATCAAAATTATTCATCACGGGCCGTAGCCTCCGCACTGATTGGGCTGGCGTATTCGGCCTTCAAACGTCCGTCCTGATCGAGCAGCCAGGCGTCCATGACCTGACGCACCACGGGTGCGGCAACGCCGGAGCCGGACTCACCGTTCTCGACCATCACCGAAACAACGATTTTCGGGTCATCGGCCGGGGCGAAACCGACGAACAAGGCGTGGTCACGGTGGCGCTCCTGAACCTTGGAGCGGTCGTACTTCTCGCCTTGCTTGATCGCGACGACCTGCGCCGTACCCGATTTGCCGGCGATGCGGTATTGCGCGCCGATGGCCGCTTTGCGCGCTGTGCCGCGAGCACCGTGCATCACCTGCTGCATGCCGTGGTTGACCTTGGTCCAGTCCGAGGGATCGCGCAGGACAATGTCCGGCATCGGGTTTTCGTCCACCGGTTTCACCCCTTCGAGGGATTTGGCCAGGTGCGGACGATTCCAGATGCCTTTGTTGGCGACCAGCGCCGTGGCCTGGGCCAGTTGCAGCGGGGTCGATTGCATATAGCCCTGGCCGATCCCGAGGATCAGGGTTTCGCCAGGGAACCACGCCTGTTTGCGCGTCGCACGTTTCCATTCGCGGGACGGCATCAGGCCGGGGGATTCTTCGAACATGTCCAGCGAGACCTTCTGGCCGATGCCGAACTTGTTCATGTAGGTCGACAACCGATCAATGCCGAGCTTGTGCGCCAGGTCATAGAAGTAGGTGTCGTTGGACCGCATGATCGCCGTGTCGAGGTCGACAAAGCCGTCACCGGTGCGGTTCCAGTTGCGGTATTTGTGATCGTAGTTGGGCAGCATGTAGTAGCCCGGGTCGAACACTCGACTGGACGCGGTCACTACCCCGGAATCGAGACCGGCAATCGCCACCGCTGGTTTGATCGTCGAGCCTGGCGGATACAGACCGCGCAGCACGCGGTTGAAGAGCGGCCGGTCGATGGAATCGCGCAACTCGGCGTAGGCCTTGAAGCTGATGCCGGTGACGAACAGGTTCGGGTCGAAGCTCGGCTGACTGACCATCGCCAGCACTTCGCCGGTCTTCGGATCGAGCGCGACGACCGCACCGCGACGACCGCCCAACGCAGCCTCCGCTGCTTCCTGCAACTTGATGTCCAAACTCAGAACAATGTCCTTGCCTGGAATCGGATCGGTGCGCTTGAGCACTCGTAGCACGCGGCCACGGGCGTTGGTCTCGACTTCTTCGTAACCAACCTGACCGTGCAATTCCGGCTCGTAGAAACGCTCGATGCCGGTTTTGCCGATGTGATGGGTGCCGCTGTAATTTACAGGATCGAGGCTCTTCAGCTCTTTCTCGTTGATCCGTCCCATGTAGCCCACCGAGTGCGCAAAATGCGCGCCCTGCGGGTAGTGACGGACCAATTGCGCGACCACTTCCACGCCTGGCAGGCGGAACTGGTTCACCGCGATCCGGGCGATCTGCTCTTCGCTCAGCTCGAACAGGATCGGCACCGGCTCGAATGGCCGGCGCCCCTGACGCATGCGCTTCTCGAAGATCACCCGGTCTTCGGGCGTCAGCTCGAGCACTTCGACGATGACGTCGAGCACCTGCTGCCAGTCGCCGGAGCGCTCGCGGGTCATGCTGAGGCTGAAGCTCGGCCGGTTATCCGCTACCACCACGCCATTGCGGTCGAAAATCAGCCCACGGGTCGGCGGAATCGGCTGCACGTGGACACGGTTGTTTTCCGAGAGCGTCGAGTGGTATTCGTACTGAATCACCTGCAAGTAATACAGCCGCGCAATCAGCACGCCGATCAACAGCATGACCGCAATGGCCCCGAACACGACGCGGCTACGCACCAGGCGTGCGTCCTTTTCGTGGTCCTTGATGCGGATCGGCTGAGACATGAGGGCTGGATTACTTGTGGTAAGGGTGACCGGACAGCACGGTCCAGGCACGATACAACTGTTCGCCGATCAGGATCCGCACCAACGGGTGCGGCAACGTCAGCGGCGACAACGACCAGCGCTGATCGGCACGGGCGCAGACTTCCGGCGCCAGCCCTTCCGGGCCACCGACCATGAAATTGACCGTGCGCGAATCCAGCCGCCAGCGGTCGAGTTCGACCGCCAGTTGCTCGGTGCTCCAGGGTTTGCCGTGGACTTCCAGCGTGACGATCCGCTCGTTCGGCCCGACCTTGGCCAGCATGGCTTCGCCTTCCTGGCGGATGAATCGGGCCACGTCGGCATTCTTGCCACGGGTATTGAGCGGTATTTCCACCAGTTCCAGCGCCAGCTCGGACGGAAGACGCTTGGCATATTCATGCCAGCCTTCTTCCACCCACTTGGGCATGCGTGAACCGACGGCGATCAGGCGCAGTCGCACAGCAATCCCTTACAGCTGGTCTTTGTTGAGCTTGGTGAAATGCTCGTGGGTGTTTTCCGGGCTGTGGTGCTTGGCATCGGCCGCACGGCTTTGCTCGGCACCGGCCCACAGGCGCTCCAGGTCGTAGAACTGACGCGCCGAGGCGGTCATCATGTGCACGATCACCAGGTCCAGGTCCAACAGAACCCAGTCGCTGTCGCCCTTGCCTTCTTCGCCCAGCGGCTTGGCGCCCTGCTTTTTGACTTCTTCGCGAACCTTGTCGAGCATCGCGTTGATCTGGCGGTTGGAAGTACCGGTGGCGATGATCATGTAGTCAGTGATGCTCTGCTTGTCGCGAACATCGATGATCTGGATGTCTTGCGCCTTGACGTCTTCCAGGGCAGCTACGGCCAGTTTGACCAGTTCGTCGCCCTTCAGCGGCTCGTTGGTGTTGACCGGCTCAGGCAGCGGCGCGCTTTTGAATGTGCCTTTGCGCTTTACTTTGGTTTGGTCTTTGTCAGTCATATAAAACTCGTTTTGCTCATATGTTCGGCGGCTTGGCGATACGTGGATTCGTATCAGTGAAGCACGCCTTGCTCAGTTCGACGCACGGTACAGACCGTGCGCATCGATGTAGGCCAGGACCGCGTCGGGCACCAGGAAACGTACCGACTTACCGCTGGCCAGCAGTTGACGGATCTGGGTGGCGGAAACCGCGAGCGGTGTCTGCCAGACGAATGCAATCTGTCCGCTCGGCCCTTTCAGGGCCAGCGGGTCGCTCACCGAACGCGCTGCCAGCAGGTTGCGCAAGGCATCCGGCGGTTCGCTGTCGGCGTCCGGGCGCTGTAGCACCAGGATGTGGCAATGCTGGAGCAACTCTTCCCAGCGATGCCAAGTGGGCAGGCCGCAAAATGCGTCCCAGCCCAAAAGCAGAAAAACCTGGGTCTCGGCGGGCATTTCAGCACGCATCGACTCCAGGGTATCAATGGTCCAGGACGGTTTGTCCCGCTGCAATTCGCGGGCGTCCACCACCAGCGGCGGCATTCCGGCCACCGCACATTCGACCATTGCCAAGCGATCCTGCGCCGACACCTGCGGCGTACCGCGATGTGGCGGCCGCGCATTCGGCATCAGGCGCAACTCGTCGAGCGCCAATGCTTCGGCGACTTCCAGCCCACCACGCAAATGGCCGATATGCACCGGGTCGAACGTCCCGCCCAAGACACCAATGCGTCGCGGACGGGTTTCGCTGCCGGGCTGCGGCGCTGTCAGGTCGAGGTCGGTCAAGTCAGACCGTCGCCTGGCCGCGCAACTGGCCATCACCGACCACGACGTACTTCTCGCAGGTCAGTCCTTCGAGGCCCACCGGGCCGCGGGCGTGCAGCTTATCAGTAGAAATGCCGATCTCGGCACCCAATCCGTATTCAAATCCATCGGCAAAGCAGGTCGGGGTGTTGATCATCACCGATGCCGAATCGACTTCGGCCACGAAGCGCCGGGTGTCGGCGAGGTTTTCGCTGACGATCGAGTCGGTGTGATGGGAGCCGTAATGGTTGATGTGTTCAATGGCCTGATCCAGACCGTCGACCACCCGGATCGACAGGATCGGCGCCAGATATTCGGTGTTCCAGTCTTCTTCGCTGGCGGCAACCGCCTCGATGATCGCCCGGGTGCGCTCGCAGCCACGCAGCTCAACGCCTTTTTCGCGGAACTGCGCCGCCATCGATGGCAGGAAATCCTTGGCAACAGTCTGGTCGACCAGCAGCGTCTCCATCGCACCGCAGATGCCATAGCGATAGGTCTTGGCATTGAAGGCGATGCGCTGGGCTTTCGGCAGATCGGCGTGCGCGCTGACGTAAACGTGGCAGATGCCGTCCAGGTGCTTGATCACCGGCACGCGGGCATCGCGGCTGATGCGCTCGATCAGACCACGGCCACCGCGTGGCACGATCACATCGACGTACTCGGGCATGGTGATCATCGCGCCGACGGCGGCACGGTCGGTGGTCTCGACCACTTGCACCACGGCGGCAGGCAGCTCGGCTTCGGCCAGACCACGCTGAATGCATGCAGCGATCGCGCGGTTGGAGTGAATCGCCTCGGAGCCACCGCGCAGGATGGTCGCGTTGCCGGACTTCAGGCACAGGCTGGCGGCATCGATGGTCACGTTCGGCCGGGACTCGTAGATGATCCCGATCACGCCCAGCGGCACGCGCATCTTGCCGACCTGAATGCCCGACGGACGGAAGCTCATGTCACGGATCGCGCCGACCGGGTCCGGCAGCGCAGCCACCTGACGCAGGCCGACGATCATGCCGTCGATACGTGCCGGGGTCAGTTCCAGACGTTCCAGCAAGGCCGGTTCCAGACCATTGGCGCGACCGGCGGCCAGATCCTGCTCATTGGCTGCGGCAAGCTCGGCACGCGCAGCGTCCAGGGCATTGGCAGCAGCCTGCAAGGCGCGGTTTTTCTGCGCGGTGCTGGCACGGCCGATGACCCGGGAGGCTTCGCGGGCGGCGCGACCCAATCGGGTCATGTAGTCAAGAACGGACTCAGTCATGGTCTGCTGGGGTCTTGGCAAAGAGGAAAGCGGCAGATTATAGCTGTCGCGTCCCGGGACTAACAGCGGTGACGGGCGGATGGTCAAAATGAACGCTGATTCGCCGGCGTTCAGGCCCAATTAAGCCGTGCGTTGTTATCATCACGACCTCCTGAGCCTGGATAAACATTGCCTGCCATGTCCAACCTGACCGTTCGCAACCGTGCCGAACGCCTGCCGCTGGGGCTGCCGGACGCCTTTTTCGACCGAGATGCGCAAGTGCTGGCGCAGGATCTGCTCGGCAAAGTCATTCGCCACCGGGTCGGCGATCTGTGGCTGAGCGCGCGAATCATCGAAACCGAAGCCTATTACTGCGTAGAAAAAGGCAGCCACGCCTCGTTGGGCTACACAGAAAAGCGTAAGGCTTTGTTTCTGGATGGCGGCCACATCTATATGTATTACGCCCGTGGCGGTGATTCGCTGAACTTCAGCGCGCAGGGCCCGGGCAACGCGGTACTGATCAAGTCCGCCTATCCGTGGGTCGATGAAATCAGCGGGCCGGCGAGTCTGGCGCAGATGCTGCTGAACAATCCCGACGCACAGGGACGTGCGCGGCCTTCGCAAAAGCTCTGCGCCGGGCAAACCCTGCTGTGCAAAGCGCTGGGGCTGAAAGTGCCGATGTGGGATGCCAAGCGTTTCGATCATGAAGTCCTGCTGGTAGAAGACACCGGGCCGGTGCCTTCGCACGTCATTCAAACCACACGCCTGGGCATTCCCCATGGCCGTGACGAGCACTTGATGTACCGCTTTGTCGACTCAGCTTATGCGCAATGGTGCACGCGGAACCCGCTGCGACGCGGTCAGGTCGAAGGCCGGGATTATTTCTTGTTGCCCTGAATGACACCGATACTGGAATAGATGAAATCCCGGTGGGGGCGAGTCTGCTCGCAATGAGGTCGATACAGCCGACATTACTGTTGTCTGATCGAATGCTTTCGCGAGCAGGCTCGCCCCCACAGGGTCAACTGAAGATTTGATGGAGTGGTTTTATGGGCCCATGGCTCGATAGCGTGACCGGTTGGCTGGCGGCCAATCCACAATGGCTGGCTGTTGCAGTGTTCATTGTGGCCTTTGTGGAATGCCTGGCGATTGCCGGTTTGATCGTGCCCGGCACCGTGCTGCTGTTTGCCGTCGCCGTCCTGGCCGGCAGTGGGGCGCTGTCATTGAGCGAAACGTTGTTGCTGGGTTTTCTCGGGGGGATTCTCGGCGATGCCGTTTCGTATTTCCTCGGCCGCCATTTCCACCAGAACATTCGGCGCCTGCCGGGGCTGCGTCATCATCCGGAATGGATGGCCGGCGCCGAGTCCTACTTCCAGCGCTACGGCATCGCCAGCCTGCTGGTCGGTCGTTTTATCGGGCCGTTGCGGCCGATGCTGCCCATGGTCGCCGGCATGTGCGACATGCCCTTCCCGCGTTTTGCCGCAGTCAGTCTGCTGGCCGCCGCCGGCTGGAGCCTGGCTTATCTGCTGCCCGGCTGGGCCACCGGCGCGGCGTTCCGCCTGCCATTGCCTGAAGGATTCTGGCTGGAGGCCGGGATTGTCGCCGGCAGTATCGCGGTAATGATCGGCCTGAGTGTGAACAGCAGTTTGCGTCGCCACCGCCGCGCGACGATCTGGATCAGCAGCATGAGCCTGTTGATTCTGATTGGCCTGTTCATCGGCTATCCATATCTGACGGCACTCGATCAAGGCGTGATGACCCTGGTGCAGGAGCATCGCCAGCCGGTGCTGGATGAAATCGCGGTCACGCTGACCCTGATCGGCGAGTTCCGCAACATGCTGCTGTTCAGCGTCCTGCTGACCGGGCTGTTGCTGCTGTGCCGGCAATGGCGTCAGGCGATCTTCGTCGGCGGCACGCTACTGGTGACCGCACTGGCCAACACCGGAACCAAATACTTCTTCGCCCGGGTGCGCCCGGAAGTGCTGACCGATCCACTGACCACTTACAGCATGCCCAGCGGCCACGCATCCGGTTCTTTCGCGCTGTTTCTGACCCTGGCGGTGCTCGCGGGTCGCGGTCAACCACCGCGCATGCGCCTGACCTGGTTGCTGATCGCCTGTATTCCGGCCCTTTCCATTGCGCTGTCGCGGGTCTATCTGGGCGCTCATTGGCCAACCGACGTATTGGCCGGTGCCATGCTTGCCGCCTGTGTCTGCGCCGCAGCCCTGTGGCTGAGCCAGCGCAAAACTCCGCTCAATCCCATGCCGTTCAAGATCTGGTGGTTGATCCTGCCGGCCATGTTGGCGCTGTTTGGCTTTTTCGTCCTGCGGCATCTGCCTCATACGTTGCTGCGTTACGCCTATTGAGTGAGGCGATATACAAGTCTTATTTCTTCCGCGCTGCTCTTTTAGGAAATATCCGACATGAGCAGCGCTGTTCCCTTATCAAAGCGTACTCGCCCAAGGTAAAACTTCTTATTTACCGAACTGCAACTTCCTACACTTAAAACCAAAAACAATGGAAGTTACACATCACCTGCAAACCGCGCCAACAACGCCTTCCATAACTTGAAAAACCCGTTAGATTAAATCCACAACCCTTGAAACCCTGCGGCAGATTCTCGCCATTAAAGTGAGACTGCTTGCACTCGCCTGCCAGATAAACAACTCAACTTACCAATCGAGGGTTTCCATACATCAACTGATTTCGAGTACTCCATGAGTCCAAAGATACCGCGCAAACCACCCCAGCCCTCAACGCAGCAGCCTGACTCAAGCACATTCCCGCCCTTGCGAACCGATGCACCATTCGCTACAGGCGGGCCTTCCATTTTCCGCTTACCGGGGTTGCCGGGTGCCCAAGACCCCGCCCACACCGCCGGCGGCCGTCCGAACCTGGATAACACCCCGCCTGCCGTCGTCATCCAGCCCATGCCGACTACACGTCCTGCCCACCTTTCAAGCGATCGCTCACCAGACACTTACTGGCTGCGCGACGACTTTCTGCGCGGCATGAAACCGGCGCAGGCGGACGGTTTTCGCTGGATCGTCGGACGCCGGTTTGTCGACGTCGAATATGAAGGAGGCTTGCGCACCACCCATGTCGGCCAGGATGCCGCAGGGTTTTATCACTGCAAGTTGATCACCGAACGAATAGCGTCCGGGCCGGCGCTTTACAGGAATGAAGGCCGGTTGACCTGGCGCCTGAGCGAACATCCAGCGTCTGTCATGGCCTCGACGAAACGCCCAGCGCCGCCCATGAGCGAACAACCCGGAATGGCTTCCGTGGCGAAACAGCCTCGACCAGCCCACCTCGATGCGAATCTGTACAAGGCATCCCTGCGTTCGCCGGATGCCCAAGGCTATTACGAATTGGCATCCGCGTTCGGAGTGAACAATACGGTGACGCAGTTTGCCTTCATGGATCGCTTCGGCATGTGGATTCCGGTCGATCCACCGGCGGGCGGATTCGCTGCTCAACCCACACACTTAAAGCACTGGACCGATCACGAGATCTGGCAGGTGTATGACATCCATGGCCAGGATCTCGTGCGTTTTCGCACCGAAGCCCAGGCGAGCGGCAAGCGCCCGCAGTGGGCAGAACCGACAGTCACAGACCCGCGCCGCGACTTGCTGCGCGACACGTTGCGCTGGCTGCACCCGGCCATGAGCCTTGCCCAGCGCGAGGCATTTCTGCAGTCCTACAACCTGCTGCCTGGCCAATTGACCCGCTTGCAACAGGACCTGAAGGCTGAACTGAAAATGCCGCAATGGGCGCAAGCGCACAAAAGCCTGATTGACGACATCGACAATCCGCAGCGCCTCGAGCAAATGAGCCGGGATGCCGTCACGGAACTCAACCTCAAGCGCGATGCCCGGCATGACTGGTACAACCCCGAAACCAGCATGACCGCGTCAGTGCGTGAAGCGTTACTGAATAAACTCGGCTATCTGCGCAACAAGAACAATTGCCTGTACCGCACGGACATTCCGGCGCTGTTCCGTGGCGATGAGCGCACACCGTTCGAGCTCGCCAATGACGGCTTCATGCTGCCGCGATACCAGCACAAACCGGGGGCTACCACGCATAAGCCCATGAGCGCGACCTTCAGCCTCAAAGAAGGAAAAATGTACGCAAGCGCGCCTGATCCCGAGTACTTGAGCTTTAACAGTCAGACGAACAAATACCCGGGACGGGCAACTGACGATAACGCCTCGGGCAGTGAGGCCAGTGACACAGAAAGCAGCACATCGTCCGAATGGTCCGATGCCGCAAGCCCGATTCCGTGGGATCACGATCGTCACTATGAAGCGACGCGCACACGCCAGAAGGAAATGTTCCTGTATGTGCTCGACACCCGCCACCTGGAAGTGGTGCCCCACGAAGAAAACATGAGTTTCAATGCTGCTGCCCGCAACACACCCCCCACCTGGTTTCCCTCCGATGACTTCGAAGGTTTGATATCGGTCAGCCGCAGCGGACTGGATGCCGATCGTATCTGGCTGCTCGATTCTGCCCTGACCAAAGCAGTAAAGATCGACGACCTCAACGACCAGGCTGGCGCAAGCGCTGAGCACATCGAAGCCGCCACCCATGCCGGACACCAAAACAAATTCGAGTACGACCAGTTGATCGACAAGGTCGAGGCCTCGGGCAAACCCGTGCTCAGGCTATCGGGTAACGGCGAAGAATTTGCCTACGACATCAGTTGGCCCGAGTCGGCCACACCAACGACTCAACATCAGTGACACACCGGTACGGACACCGGTCATGGGTTTTCATTAAAGGATTAATGACATGTCAAAAATTATCGCTCCACCACAAATACCCAATATCAGCGCCGTTCAAGTCAATCCCCTCAGCGCCTCGGCCAATCCCCATGCACCGCAGGCGGGCAGGCTCAACAGCGCTACGCCGGCAACCGACGCTGACGCCTCTTATCGACGCACACTAAAATCCCTCGACAAACATTTCGGCCCCCTGCGCATCGGTGAAATGCTCACCAGTCGCGTCGAACTCCAGGCCTTGGGTGCGACGGTGCATGGCCAGCCCATCAGCCCGGCGAATGCCGACATGCAACGCGTGGAGCAAAGTTTTCTCGACGGGCTCAATTTCGACGCAGAGCGGGTGCAGGCGCGCTTGCTGTCCGTGGAGACCCCGGACAGCAATGTGGCGGCGATGCTGTTCTATGAAATCGCCTGCAAGCGCTCGGTCGACGCCGGGGCGTTGTTCGTCGCCGATACAACCCTCGCTCCTGGCAGCGCGATGGATCGTCTGAATCAGTTGGGCAAGGCTGCGCAAAAGCTGGATATCCATCGCGCCGACGCACTGGAAAATGCGCCGGGCTGGGTCAGCAAAAACAAAAGCTATTTGATGAGTGGCGCCGGCGTCGGCATGCAGGCATTTGGCATCTATAGCGGCTACAAGGCGATGATCGATGCGATCAAGCATGGCGACACGCTGGAAGCGGTTTTCCAGGGCGGCTCGATCGCCGCTGAATTTGGCTCGTTGATCATTGAGCGGGGACTGACCAAGACCGGCGAGGCCATGCTCAGGAATGGCGGCACTGCGCTGAAGTACTTTCCGCTGACGTCGGTAGGCAAATACATGAGCCGCGGCGCTGGGATGTTTGCCAGCGCAATCACCCTGCCCTTCGATATCGCGGACGCCATCAAATCGTTCAATGCCGCCGCCGCAGCGCAGGGCAAAGAAGCTCAGGATCACTACGTCAGCGGTGGCCTGAGCGTAGCGGGTGCGGGAATCAGCCTGGTGCTGGGCGTCGCCGCGCTGGCCGGATTCGGCAGTACCGCAGGCCCTGTCGGTCTCGTCGCCGCCGGGCTGCTCATCGCCGCCTCGATGATCTATCAGGCCGCCCGAGTGGTGGACGACATCGATGATTACATCGAACTGACCTTTGAAGAAAGCCTGCGCTCGGGCTGGTTCGCCTTCACCAATCAGGAGCTGGACCAGGACGTACTGGATCGTTTCAAGCTTTCCAAGGGCTATCGAGACCACCAGCAGCAGCTCGAACTGTCAGCCAGGGACATGCTGGAGGGCGCCTACAAACACTCCATCGAACATGTGATCAATGGCGCCTTCCAGGTTGAATTGAAGCCTGTTGAAATCTGGCGCTACCAATGGGACGAAAGCGCCGGCCAACAGCCGTTCAAGCTCGACAGCCAGGCAGTCGTTGCAGGCGGCGACGACGTGATCGATGCCGGCGCCGGCCTGCCCGCCAACCTCAAAGGCAAAGTATCGGGCAGCGGCGGTGCCGACAAAGGCATTTTCTGGCGTCTGGGTGACGGCAATGACCGGGTCGTCGGTGTCCGGGACAAGCCCAATCTGTTTACCTATCGCGCCGATCACAAAGCACTGACCGGGGGCGACAGGAACGATGCGTTTTATCAGGACATCACCGAGCAGGAGTTGAACCGGATCAGCAAACCGGCGCACCTCAATGTGCTGGATGGCGGCGCAGGTTCCGACACCCTGGCCTTCGAGGGCAGCCGCCCGCTCAGCGACACTCGCCACATCGGCCACGACATCAATCTGCACAGCGGCAGGGTGGCACTGCGAGGCCTTGATCCTGATGTCGATGCCGTTGAGGTCGCGCAACTCACCTCGATCGAAAACGTCTCGACACTGCGCAAAGGCACCAGCCGTGTCAGCGGAAACGATGAGGCCAACCAGATTTCCGCCAATGGCTACGACCGCATCAACGCCGGCGGCGGCGACGACACCATTGCGCTCTACGGATGGGACTGTCGGGTGGATGGCGGCAGCGGCGCGGATCGTTACTACATCGCCAGCAGCAACGCGCGAACGACCATTATCGAGGACGGCGAACAGCCGAGCCTGATCGAGTTCGGCTGGCCGGCAGATGTCATACAGCGCTGGCAGGTGGTCGGTACTTCGCTGGTGGTCAGTTCACTGCGCGGCGAAGATGGCAACGATCCCGAGCATGTCCTCACGCTGGAAAATGTCTATCAGTGGGTCGATGGCAAACGTCAGCTGAAAAATGATCGATTGCGGTTCAAGACCGAGGATGGTTATGAACTACTGGCTCAGCTACCCCAGCAGCCGGATGAGGCACCGCGTCAGAATATCGAGCCCGCCGTGGTCGTGATTGGCCAACCGGCAGCGGCGCCGCAAATCGTCAATGGCGGCACGGTCGAGATCGCCGAACAAGGTTTGAAGCAGCACTTTGTGTCGCGCACGGACCGCCAGGTGGAATTCGTTGCCCAGCACAACACTGCCGAAACGGCACGCAGCGTTTATCTGGAGTTCGACAGCACTGAAATCATCGACGTGCAAGTCAGCTATGAAGTGCAGGTGCGCAAAGGCGTCTCTGGCAATACCCACTTGTACTACAAAGACCTCACTCTTTCGCTCAGGCTGCCCTCGAAGGTCGTGATGTTCAAAGGCGTGGTCCAGCCCATCGCAGCGGCCACCGGTTACAGCGGCAGAAACAGCCTGAAAGTCACCACGCCACGCCTGCAGCAAAACGTTGTGCTGATCATGCAGGACCAGGTTTCATACCGGCTGCAGGTTCCAGAGCTGGATTATGAAGACGATGCGAAACACCCCGGCCTTCGCATAAGCAGCACCCGCAGCTGCCTTAAGAAACGCAAGGGCAACTATCGCTTTGTCAGACCGCTGGCCAGCGTGAAGCCGCTGATAACAGCAAAACCCAGCCGTATTACCATCGACACCGGATCGCACACAGGCATCTATGTGCTCGAAGGCCAGAGTTCGACTTACGACGTTCACCTTGCCAGCAACACCATCATTCGCCTTTTGACGCCAGGCGCCGCGGCCAAAACCGCCGATGCTTCGACCTGGACGCTGTACACCCACACACTGAACGAAACCGTCACACGCGATGACATACAACTGGACGGCAATCGCTTGCGCGTCGCCAGTGTCACGATCGAGTTGCCCGATATCGAGGACGACGTTCCGGTGGAGTCCATCAACGTGGCGACTTCGGCCGGCAATATTTATGAAGTTTCCCTGCTGTTCGAAGTGCTCCAGCTATACGTCATCGATGCTCGTGGCTACGTCAGCGTCGAAGCGCTGTTGGCCGAGATCAATGCGCATCAACAGCGCAACGAACTGGCGGCCAGAGTTTACGTCACCCACATCGGCGTCAGAGCCGGAACCATCGGCACGGTGGTGTACAACTCAGTGAGGGCGTATTGGGGCCTGGACTCCGATCCACAGGCGCGAATCAACCCCGACGATCTGCTCCTTTCAAGCAACGAACCCTGATCGCGCTGTACCGGCTTTCATCGACATGCCAGTGTGGATATGACGTCCACCCTGGCACCTGCACACTTCAGCCGACGGACAGGCTGACTCGCAAAAACGGAGTTCATGCATGCGCCAAAAACCGGGCCCACGCCCCAAATCACCGAAAATCGACACACCGGCGACCTCAACAGCGCTACCGGTGGATCATTCGGCTAACAACCCGACATTCCCCACCCCCGAAAGCGTTCCGGGTCATTTACCGGGCGATTCGCCCTCTTCATCCAAACGACCTCGGATGGAAGCCCCCGCAACCTCCCGACAAAATAACTCCCCCATCGATGCGAGCGTTGCGCCGAGTTCTCCCGCAGGCGCGCCCACTTTTTCACTGACGTCACTGGAAGACTTCGCGCATCCGTTTTTTGGCGACCTACCGGCGCCGAACAAATCCGGTATCCGCCATTATCTCGCCAAGGACTGGGTGGATGTGCGACTTCCAGACACGCAAGGCCGGCACCACGTTTGCGTTCAATACGATGACGACCTGAGGGCATATCGGGTGATGTCCTTCAGGCGCCTGGCACCTGGCCCACCGATCTACCGGACCACGCAGGACAATCTATGGAGTCTGGATCGACACCTCACCGTCCTGAAGGGCGATGACTACAGGTTTTCCGCGACGCCTGATACTGATGGCTATTACGCGTTTCGCGCCCTCGGCTCGGGCGATGATGCGGCCATCCTCGGTTATGCCATCAAGCACCCGGAGCATCACTGGCTAGCCATCGATCCCGCGCGAGCGAAGGACAGAAGGTCCGCGGTTGCGCAATGGTCGGATCAGGACATCCAGCGTATGTACATTGTGGATGACGCAAGGATTTCGGACTTCCGTACACAAGCGCAAGCGTCCGGCAAGGCGCCGGACTGGGCTCCTCGGGCACAGAACACCGAAGATCATTTATTTGTGGCCGATTCGTTGAAGTGGCTCCATCCACAAATGCCTTTGGCCCAGCGCCTGGAATTGCAGCGCAGCTATAACCTGACCCAAGACCAACTGTGTCGGCTACGTACCGAGTCGGGTGACGGCCAGATCCCGCCATGGGCTGAACAGCATAAACGCCTGACGCTCGACCCGACCAATGACCAGCGCTTCAAACTGATCACCGATGAGCTGGACAATTACATTCAAGACTTGAGGAGCAAAGGGTTGGCTCTCGATCATCACTGGCCCGCCACCCGCTACAGCGATGCTTTTTTAGCCGACTACGCAGCCCACCTCGGCTACCAGCGAACAATACACAACATGCTCTACCGCACCGACATCCCGGCGATGTTCCGTGGCGAAACCCGATTGCCGTTCGAGCTGGCCAGGGATGGCCGGATGATGTACCGCAAAGGCAATCCCACCGGCACCACCAACAAGCGCGCGCTGAGTGCAACGTTCGGCCTGCATGACGCCACCGCCTACGCGGCGACCAAGGGCGGCTTCTATCATGAGTTGCATTACAACTCGCAGGCCAATCGCTTTCCCGGCGTGAACCCGAAAAGCGCGAAAGGACAAACCGGCGAGTCCTCCGATTCGGGCAGCTCGGTGTCGGAGGGAAAACGAACCGGCGACGAGGCCGACTCTGATAATTCCTTCGTTTTCGACGACTCGACAGGTTACGAATCCATGCGCCGCGAGCAAACCACGTCATTTGTCTACGCCATCGACACCCGTGGCGTGGAAGTGGTTCCAGGGGCAGAGAACAAGGCATTCAACCCCGCTAACGGCAAATTTTTCTTCGACGACCTGGAGGGGCATATCTCCACGCCCACACGCGGCATCAGTGCCGAGCGGATCTGGCTGGTGCGCTCCGACCTGACGAGCGCCGCCCGGGTCAAGGATGTGCTGGAGCAGGCGGGTGACCGTGTCGCTGCAATAGAACAGGCCACCTGGGCCGGAACCGACAATCGAGCGGCGGGTTACTTTGGCAGCAACGCTTATGACAGCCTGATCGACGACATCGCCCGTTCAGGCGGCGTGATACTGGACCTGCCCAAAGGCGACAAGACGTTCGCCGACGACATCGTCTGGCCGGTTCCCGAGCATGACCGGCCTTGAACCCATTCAGCCCACGGATGGCTGAATCAACGGGCACTAACGCCGACGGCCCTCACGGCAGCACCGCAAGAGCCATAGCGATTACGCAGATGCCTGAGACGCAGTAAACAGCCTGACACAAGGCGCCATTCATTAATGGATGGCGCTTTGATTAAACAGGGGGGGGGACGCTATTTAACAACTTCGATCACGAACTTTGCAGGTCTGTTATTGAAAGCGTTATGCCCCGTTACATTAGGGTCCACATTCAGAAATGTGCTGATGCCACTGCTGATATTACGATACAGCGGCCTGTTATTAGGTTCGCTGCTCAGTTCGAGATAAGCAGGGCCGGATTCGATATTGCTGAAAGAGGCCTTCTTCGCACCATATGTGCTGATTGAAAAGTACTGCTCGGGAGCACTGGTACTGGCCAAAAGATTATGTGTCTTGTCCTCTATGAACAACCGCGCACCTTCGACCGCTCCCGCAAGTTCAAGGTAGATTGCATATTCATTAGCCTTTGGGACGAACTTCAACAGCAGTGGTGTCTCGTCTTCATGGTCAGCCAGCGTTATGAGACTGGACACACGCGAATCTGCCAGCCCCACTTCGGCATCCAGTTTCTCACCCTTGGTTATTCGCAAGTCGCGCAAAGCCTGTTGCAGGCGTTGTTGATTGAGTATCACTGGCCGTCCATCAAGATAGAGATGCGCAGTGAATGTTGGATCGTTTATTTTTGCTAAAGTCATGGAGTTGCCGCCTGTAAACATCCCGCCGGCAATAAACTGCAACGGCAGGCAATGCTGAAAAAGGGAAATAATCAAACCGCAGTCGCGGTCACACCGGCTGCGGCTGTGGCTGTTGCCGACATCCGCGGCACTTCGCCGACAGGGACTTTTTCAGATTTTCGTTTACGCCGGGCGACTACCATCCGATCCGCATAAGTTGAGGCTGCCTCAATAACACGGCTAATGTTATGATCCGTCTCGGCATGTTTCAAAATATACTTGCCGGCAATATCATCCCAAAACTCCCACTCATCCTCATATACAGTCATGATTTCATCCTTATTTTTATTCAAGTTACCCGCTTCCTGCGGGCAACTTGAAATTAAGACAAAGACAAAAGCAAAACAATGCTGGCAGGCGCTATCAGTTAATTCAAAGTGCAACTACGCAAACAGTTCACCCTGCAGCTCGTCGAGCAGCGCCTGGATCGCATCCAGGCGCTGTTGGGGATCGTCGAGTTGCAGCAGGTCGATCTTGTCCTCTTCGGCGAACGGCAGCAGATAGGCCAGTTGATTGGCCAGCGATTGCTGACCCAGCGCCTCGGTGCCCATGTTCAGCGCTTCCACCATCGGGTGTTCGGCCAATGCCTTGAGCAATGCCACCAGATCAGCGTCTTCGTCCTGTAGCGGTTGCTCGGGATCTTCATCCAGCCACTCGACATCGGCGAGCATCAACTGATCGCGCTGCACCTCGGTACGCAATACGTTGAATCGGCGCCCGCCCTGCACGCGAATCCCCAACAAGCCATTGTCCTGCTGCTGGAAATCAGTAATCCGTGCTTCGCAGCCGACCAGCGCGAAACCCTCAGGCGCGACGCCGACTTCGTGGCCGTCAAGGATGCACACCACACCGAAGCCGACGCCCTGTTTCATGCAGCGGCCGATCATGTCGAGGTAACGCGCCTCGAAGATCTGCAAGTCGAGGTTGCAGCCGGGAAACAGCACTGTATTCAGCGGGAAAAGCGGCAGACTCATAGACATTTCCTTACACCACCATCGACACCGCCAACGGCAGGAACACCGCCGTGGCCACGCCCATCAGACTCATCGCCAGCGCCGCGAAGGCACCGCACTCATCGTTTTCCTGCATGGCCACCGCCGTGCCGACCGCGTGGGCGGTCATGCCCAGCGCCATGCCTCGCGCTTCGGGACTGTGCACGCCGAGGCGAGTCAGCAGCGCCGGGCCGAAGATCGCGCCGATCACCCCGGTGATCAGCACGAACACCGCCGCCAGCGCCGCGACGCCGCCGATCTGCTCGGCGACCAGCATGGCGATTGGCGAGGTCACCGACTTCGGCGCCATGGTCATCAGAATCATGTGCTCAGCGCCAAACCACCAGCCCAGCAACACGCCCATGCCTGTGGCAACCACCCCGCCTATCACCAGCGTAGTAAAAATCGGCCAGAACAATTGGCGAATGCGCCGCAGGTTGAGGTACAGCGGCACCGCCAGCGCCACAGTGGCAGGGCCGAGCAGAATGCTGAGGATCTCAGTGCTCTTGCGGTACTCGGCGTAAGTCAGGCCGCAGCCGACCAGCACGCCGATCACCAACAGCATGGAGACCAGCACCGGTTGCAGAAAGATCCAGCGGGTTTTCTCGAATGCGGCCAGCACCAGTTGATAGGCGCCGAGGGTAATGCCGATGCCGAACAGCGGATGATGAATCACCGAAGCCCAGGCACCTTGCCAATCAAACAGCATCAGGACTCCTCCGATGACGACGGCGCGTGGCGCTTGACCAGACGCTGCATCAGCACGCCGGCGAAGGCCATCGACAGGATCAACGACAGCACCAACGCGCCGACAATCGCCCAGAAATCCGCGGCAATGTCACTCGCATAAACCATCACACCCACCGCCGGCGGCACCAGCAGCAATGGCAGATAACGCAGCAGACTGCCGGCAGCGAGGTTCAGCGGCTCGCCGACTTCACCGCGAATGATCAGAAAGACCAGCAACAGCAGCAGGCCGATGATCGGCCCCGGCAGCACCGGCAACAGCAAATGATTAAGCGCCGTGCCAAGCAGTTGAAACAGCACCAGCAGGGTCAGGCCACGTAGCAACATCCGACATCTCCGTCTTACTTTCCACTGTGCAAGTCGCCCGCATTATAAGCACGCCTGCGCTATGGATCGGCATTCGCCAAAAGCATGGTCGGTTGACCGGAGCAATTCGCCATGATGATCTACAGTGGTTCGCAGGGCGGTCAAATCCCCCACCTGAAAAACTATAAAACCGATGAACCCAAGGAGAGTCTCAATGCCCTATGTTCCAGTTGCAGAGCTCAAAGATTATGTCGGCAAGGAACTCGGACGTTCCGAATGGCTCACCATCGATCAGGAACGCATCAACCTGTTCGCCGAAGCCACCGGTGATTATCAGTTCATTCACGTCGACCCGGTCAAAGCCGCGCAAACGCCATTTGGCAGCACCATTGCCCACGGTTTCCTGTCGTTGTCGCTGATCCCGAAATTGATGGAAGACATCCTCGTCCTGCCGCAAGGCGTGAAGATGGTGGTCAACTATGGTCTGGACAGCGTGCGTTTCATCCAGCCAGTGAAGGTCAACTCCAAGGTCCGGCTCAAGGTCGATCTGGGCGAAGTCACCGAGAAAAAACCGGGCCAGTGGCTGCTCAAAGCCACCGCAACACTGGAGATAGAAGGCTCGGACAAACCGGCCTATATCGCTGAGCCACTGTCGCTCTGCTTCGTGTAAACGTTCCGGATGCGAAGCAGCGCACGCTGTTTCGCGTCACGTCTCTATATATGCGACGCATAGCTGCGGCATACTCGGTCGCCTAATTGCCCGGATCCCGCTATGCGCTCACTTGCACGTCTTGCACCCCTTGCCTTGACCCTGATGCTCACCGCGTGCGGCGACGGCGAATCGCTGTTGCCGCCGGATGCGCGCCTGCCGGACGGCGGACGCTATCGCGGTGAACTGGTCGATGGCTTGCTGCAAGGTCAGGGCCGCGTCGACTACCCCAACGGCAGTTGGTACGCCGGGCAGTTCGACAAGGGCCAGTGGCATGGTCAGGGTGAATGGCATGGCAGTAATGGCGAGGTCTATCGCGGGCAGTTCCAGCAAGGGCTGTTCGACGGTCAGGGCAGCCTGACCACCAACGCCAGCAGTTACACCGGCGGCTTCAAACAAGGCCGGCGCGAAGGCGAAGGTACGCTGAAAGAAAACGCCATGACCTATCGTGGCGAATTCAAGGCCGACCAATATTCCGGGCTCGGTCGTCTGGAAATGGACGACGGCAGTTCCTACCAAGGCCAGTTCGCCCACGGCAAACCCAACGGTGAAGGCCAGCGTGGTGATTCCAGCGGCAACACGTTTAGCGGGCATTTCGTCAACGGTCAGCTGGAAGGCAACGGCACGTTCAACAGCGCTGACGGCGATATCTACGTCGGCGGCTTCAAGAACAATCAATTGCACGGCAAGGGCCGCTACGAAAACGCCGACGGCGATGTCTGGCTTGGCCAGTTCAAGGAAGGCGCGCTGACCGGCAAGGGCGAGTTGATCGGTGCCGACGGCAGCCATTACATCGGCACATTCAGCGACTGGCGCTTCAGCGGTCAGGGCCGCTTGAACCTGCCTGATGGCAGCTTCTACATCGGCGGCTTCGACAACGACAGCTACGCCGGGCGAGGCACGTTGGTGCTGACCGACGGCAGCGTGATGAGCGGCACCTGGATCAACGGCCAGCGCGTGCGCGACGCCGACGGCAAGTTGCTGCCCGACACCCTCGAACTCGGTCTGCTCGCTCAGGGTCGCCTGCTTGAAGACGCATTGGCTGCCATCCCCGCTTCGACTCCAGCGGTCGAGTTGTACACCCTGACCCTCGGTGGCGACGGCAAGCAAAGCGTGTTCCTTCGCGAATCCGACTACGTTGCCAACATGCTCAACACGCGCTTCGGCGCCTATGGTCAGATTCGTCTGGTCAACCACCGCGACCACCTCGGCGACCGGCCGATGGCCACCCGCGAGAACCTGCGCCGTGCCGCGCAAACCCTCGCCGAACGCAGCGGCCCGGAAGACCTGCTGTTTATCTACCTGACCAGCCACGGCACCGCTGAGCATGAGCTGGTCCTCGACCAGCCGCGCATGGAGCTGGCCGACCTGCCCGCCGACGAACTCGCCGCCGTGCTCGCGCCGCTGAAAAACCGCGACAAGATCATCGTGATTTCGTCGTGCTACTCCGGTGGTTTCATCCCGGCGCTGAAAGACGAACGCACGCTGATCATGACCGCCTCGCGTGCGGATCGGGTGTCTTTCGGCTGCTCGGAAGAGGCTAACTTCACCTACTTCGGTGATGCGCTGTTCGCTCAAGCGCTGAACCAGACCGATGACCTGGAGCAAGCCTTCAAACTGGCCAAGGCCACCGTTGCCGAACGTGAACTGGCGGACAATTTCGAAGCCTCGGAGCCGCAGATCTGGGCGCCGAAAACCGTGCTATCGCACTGGCAACTGCTGCGTAAACAGCAAGCCAGAAAAGCTTTGCAAAGTGCTGCGTTGAACGACGGAGCGGTAAAGAGCAACTAAGCTGAACAGTATCAAGGGAGAGACACTATGTACTTGACGCCTCAGCACGTATTGCTTGCCGGAGCCACCGGTTTGACCGGTGAACATCTACTCGACCGTTTGCTCAACGAGCCGACGATTTCTCGCGTGCTCGCCCCTTCCCGTCGACCCTTGGCCGAACATCCGCACCTGGAAAACCCGGTCGGCGATCCGCAGGCGTTTCTGCCACAGCTCAGTGGCCGCGTCGATATCGCCTACTGCTGCCTCGGCACCACCATCAAGCAGGCCGGCTCGGATGCGGCGTTTCGCGCGGTGGATCTGGACATGGTCGTGGCGTTCGCCAAACGCGCGCGGGAGATGGGCGCGCGGCACCTGATTGTGATCAGTGCAATTGGCGCCGATCCGAAATCGTCGGTTTTCTACAATCGGGTCAAAGGCGAAATGGAGCAGGCACTGCGGGCGCAGGACTGGCCGCAATTGACCATTTGCCGGCCTTCACTGTTGTTGGGTGAACGGACTGAACCGCGTCTGGCCGAGCAACTCGCCGGGCCGTTGTCGAAGCTGATTCCCGGAAAATACCGTGGCATCGAAGCCTGCCAACTGGCGCGGGCGATGTGGCGGTTGGCGCTGGAAGAGCAGGATGGGGTGCGGGTGATCGAGTCGGATGAACTGCGCAAGCTAGGCAAATAATCCATCCGCCCATGATGATCGTTCCCACGCTCTGCGTGGGAATGCAGCAATGGACGCTCTGCGTCCCAAAAAGCGTGACGCGGAGCGTCACAGGATGCGTTACCACGCAGAGCGTGGGAACGATCAGTCGCTACAATCCGCCCGTTGCCTGAAACCCCACGCCGATAACCGTCAACAATGACAACGGCAACAACAGCGTATCAAGCAAGGCACTCGCCGGCAGATCCACCCCCGGATAGCTCGGCGCCTCAGCCCCGAACCGATCCATCGCGCAACACCCGCCATTCAATGCATACAGATCCAGCCGCGTCCCGGAGTACACCACCGGCGCGCCCGGTTTCGCTGCATCCAGCGTGCGCGCCGTGGCGCACCCGCTCAGCAACAACACCAGCCCAATCGCCAGAAGCTTATTCATCGCTACTCAGATGATGCTCGCCCCAACGCGGCAGCATATCCTGAGGAATGCCGAGCAGATTGAGGATCCGCGCCACGACGAAATCGATCAGGTCATCGATGGTCTGCGGCTGGTGATAGAACCCAGGCGAGGCCGGCAGAATGGTCACGCCCATGTTCGACAGCTTGAGCATGTGTTCCAGATGAATGCTCGAATATGGCGCTTCGCGCGGCACCAGAATCAACTGGCGGCGCTCCTTCAAAGTGACATCAGCGGCACGTTCAATCAGGTTATTACAGGCGCCCGTGGCAATGGCCGAAAGCGTGCCCGTAGAACACGGCACCACGACCATCGCCGCCGGAGCGCCAGATCCCGAGGCCACCGGCGACATCCAGTCTTCCTTGCCATACACGCGGATCTGCCCGGCGGCGGCCCCGGTGTATTCGGTCAGGAATGCCTGCATCATCTGCGGCTTCGGCGGCAACGTCACATCGGTCTCGGTGGCCATCACCAGTTGCGCAGCCTTGGAGATCAGGAAGTGCACTTCGCGATCTTCCCGCACCAGACAATCGAGCAGGCGCAAACCATACTGCGCGCCGGACGCGCCGGTCATCGCCAGTGTGATGCGTTCCGGGCCATTGTTCATATCAGCGCCTCGGCAAGTTTGCCGTGCAGGCCGCCGAAGCCGCCGTTGCTCATGATCACCACGTGAGTGCCGGGTTGTGCCTGGCTTTTCACGCGCTCGATGATGCCTTCCAGCGAATCGCTGACAATCGACGGCACTTTGCACAACGCGGCAGTGCCGGCCAGGTCCCAGCCGAGGTTGGCCGGGGCGTACCAGATCACTTGGTCGGCATCGACCACGCTGTCCGGCAAACCGTCACGGTGCGCACCGAGCTTCATCGAGTTGGAGCGCGGTTCGATGATGGCGATCAGCGGTGCGTCGCCGATGCGTTTGCGCAAGCCGTCGAGGGTAGTAGCAATGGCAGTCGGATGATGAGCAAAGTCGTCGTAAATGGTGATGCCGCGCACTTCGGCGACTTTCTCCATGCGGCGTTTGACGTTCTTGAACGCGCTCAACCCGGCAATGCCCATCGATGGCACGACGCCAACGTGACGTGCTGCAGCCAGTGCAGCCAGAGCGTTAGCAACGTTGTGCTGACCGGTCAGCTCCCATTCGACGGTGCCTTGCGACACGCCTTCGAATATCACTTCGAACGCCGAGCCATCGTCGCTCAGCAGTTTGACCTGCCACTGGCCGCCAGCACCGGTGGTTTGCACCGGGGTCCAGCAACCCATTTCGATCACACGCTGCAGAGCAGGCTCTGTGGTCGGGTGGATAACCAAGCCTTCACTCGGGATAGTGCGCACCAAGTGATGGAATTGCCGCTCGATCGCCGGCAGATCCGGGAAAATGTCAGCATGATCGAACTCAAGATTATTGAGGATCGCGGTGCGTGGGCGGTAGTGAACGAATTTCGAGCGTTTGTCGAAGAAGGCGCTGTCGTACTCGTCGGCCTCGATCACGAAGAACGGCGTGCCGCCCAGCCGTGCGGACACCGAGAAATTCTGCGGCACGCCACCGATCAAGAAGCCCGGGCTCATGCCGGCGTGCTCCAGCACCCAGGCGAGCATGCTGCTGGTGGTGGTTTTGCCGTGCGTGCCAGCCACCGCCAAGACCCAGCGACCTTGCAGCACATGGTCAGCCAGCCACTGCGGGCCGGAGACGTACGGCAGGCCTTTGTTCAGCACATATTCCACTGCCGGATTGCCGCGAGACATGGCGTTGCCGATCACCACCAGATCCGGCGCCGGATCGAGTTGCGCCGGGTCATAGCCCTGCGTCAGCTGAATGCCCTGGGCCTCAAGCTGTGTGCTCATCGGTGGATAGACGTTGGCGTCGGAGCCGGTCACGTGATGGCCCAGCTCTTTGGCCAACACCGCCATCGAGCCCATGAAAGTCCCGCAGATACCCAGAATATGAATGTGCATAGTCGACCTCGTAAAACATGGCCGCAGGTTAGCGTAGGGAGGGGGAAATCGCACTCTTTAGGTGATCGGGTGGGGCTGGTTGGGCCTGGCATTTGGCTCGACTGTAGATTGCGGCCCCTCACCCCAGCCCTCTCCCGAGGGAGAGGGAGCCGATCTGCGTTGCTTTCAGATCCTAAGTTCGACTCGGTAACTCAGGTCGGCGTAAATCGCCAAAGCACTTCGATCAGTCCCCTCTCCCTCTGGGAGAGGGCTAGGGTGAGGGCCTTCTAACTGACACGACGCTCAATGCCATGCTTACGCAGCTTTCTGTAAAGAGTGTTGCGGCTGACGCCCAGTTGTTGCGCCGTGTGGGTCATGTGCCAGCGGGTTTGTTCCAGTGCATTGAGCAGAGCCGAGCGTTCGGCGTCTTCCAGCGGATGATCGGATTCCTTAACCGCCAATACCGCCGCACTCCCCTGCCGAATCATCACCGGCAAATCCTCAATCCCGACCCGCCCCTCATCACACAACGCTGCCAGTGTGCGCAGCACATTGCGCAACTGCCGCACATTCCCCGGCCAGTTGAACGCCAGTAACGCCTGACGCGCCGCCTCGTCGATCACTATCGTTTCACCGCCCGCCTCCTCGGCCAAGAGGAAATCCAGCAGCTGGGATTTATCACTGCGCGCACGGAGTGCCGGCAGTGCCACTTCCAATCCATTCAAGCGGTAATACAAATCCTCGCGAAAACTGCCATCCGCGACCCGCTCCAGCAGATTGCGGTGGGTGGCGCTGATGATCCGCACGTTGACCGACTCCGGCTCGCCGCCAATCGGCACCACTTGGCGATCCTCCAGCACTCGCAACAGACGAGTCTGCAAAGCCAGCGGCATGTCGCCGATTTCATCGAGGAACAATGTGCCGCCATCGGCCTGCTGCAACTTGCCGCGCATGCCATCCTTGCGCGCGCCAGTGAAGCTGCCGCCGCGATAGCCGAACAGTTCGCTCTCAATCAGGCTTTCAGGAATGGCCGCGCAGTTGAGCGCGACGAAGGCCTTGTTCGATCGTTGACTGGCCTGATGCACAGCCTTGGCGAAGGCTTCCTTGCCAGAGCCGGTTTCGCCGTTGATCAGCAGCGGTACATCACGTTCGAAGACGCGCAGGGCTTTACGGAAATCGGCCTGCAACGCCTCGTCGCCGAGGCAGATGCCCAACAGACGCGGCGCTTCAACCACTGGCGCCGATACAATCGGTAAAGGTTTGCGCGACTCACCGCGCAACACCGCGAACAGGTGCCGACCGTCGCGGGTGCGCAGCGGCCAACTGGCGCTGGCATTGGCGCTGGCGCGGCCAAGCAGTTCATCCAGCGAACAATCGAAGAACGCCTCGACCGGTTTACCGAGCAATCCGCCGCGAATGTGCCCGAGCAGATTCAGCGCACTCTGGTTGACCGCACTGATCCGCCCTTCGCCGTCAAACGCCAGCAGACCTTCGCTGAACAGCCCGACCGATTCGGCCTGCAGATGAAAACGCAACAACCATTGATTATCGAAACAGCGCAGGAAATAGCAGCTTTCAATCATTTTCGCCGACAGATTGACCAGCGCCATGGTGTGGAACTGGCTCTGCCGTGAAACATCGTGGCGCGCCGACGACACGTCGAGCACCGCCAGCAGTTCGCCATGCGGGTCGAACACCGGACTCGCCGAGCAGGTCAGGCCGGTGTGGCGACCGCGAAAGTGTTCGTCTTGATGAATGGTCAGCGCCTGGCGCTCGACCAGACAAGTGCCGATGCCGTTGGTGCCCTCGCAGGCCTCGCTCCAGTCGGCTCCCAGCCAAAGGCCGGCACGCTCGAAGATCTTGCGTTCGGCAGGCGCGGTGACGCAGTTGAGGATCACCCCACGCGCGTCAGTCAGCAGCACTGCATGGCCGGCGCCGGAGAGCTGTTGATGCAGGCTGCTCATTTCACTGCCGGCGATCTGCAAAACCTGCTGCAGACGTTCACGGCTTTCCAGCACACGGCCGTGTTCGAGCACAGTCGGCGCCATGCTCAGCGCCGGGTCGAGGTGGTAGTCCTCCAGACAGCGCAGCCACGAACGGGCAATCGACGGATCGGCGCCGGGCCCGTGCAGGTGCGGTTTGCCCTGGGTAACGGTGAGAACCTGTTGGGCATGGCGACTCAAATGGTTGTCGTGCATTTCTTATTGTTCTCCCCGAGGCTCGACGGCCCAATGCTGAGGTGACGCCCAGCATCCTCCAGCCACCCTCGCATTGCAATGCTGGCCAGACTGTCCGGTCACCGTCTGTGCCGGAAGCGGTACAAACTGTCACGGGACCTGTACCGAAACCGTCACAGGCACAATCCACTCGTCCGACACAAACCGCCCAACCCCTTGATTTACAGGCCCTGCACGGCAGTGGCCCGACCTTTGCTCTACGCTTATAGCAAGCGCACTTGCGCGTTTCTCTAATAAGTACAAAGCCAAGGAGAACATCATCATGCGTTACGCTCACCCCGGTACTGAAGGCGCCAAAATCTCGTTCAAAGCCAAGTACGGTAACTACATCGGCGGCGAGTTCGTCGCGCCTGTCAAAGGTCAGTACTTCACCAACACCTCGCCAGTGAATGGCCAGCCGATTGCCGAATTCCCCCGTTCCACTGCCGAAGACATCGACAAGGCACTGGACGCCGCCCACGCCGCAGCCGACGCGTGGGGCGCGACCTCGGTGCAGGCGCGCTCGCTGATCCTGCTGAAAATCGCCGACCGCATCGAAGCCAACCTCGAACTGCTGGCAATCACCGAAACCTGGGACAACGGCAAAGCCATCCGCGAAACCCTCAACGCCGACATCCCGCTGGCCGCTGACCATTTCCGCTATTTCGCTGGCTGCCTGCGCGCCCAGGAAGGCAGCGCTGCCGAAATCGACGGCAACACCGTGGCGTATCACATTCATGAACCGCTGGGCGTGGTCGGCCAGATCATCCCGTGGAACTTCCCGATCCTGATGGCCGCGTGGAAACTTGCGCCAGCGCTGGCCGCCGGCAACTGCGTGGTGCTCAAACCGGCCGAGCAAACCCCGCTGGGCATTACCGTATTGCTGGAACTGATCGGCGACCTGCTGCCACCCGGCGTGCTGAACATTGTCCAGGGTTATGGCAAAGAAGCTGGCGAAGCGCTGGCGACCAGCAAGCGCATCGCCAAGATCGCTTTCACCGGCTCGACCCCGGTCGGTTCGCACATCATGAAATGCGCCGCCGAAAACATCATTCCGTCCACCGTGGAACTGGGCGGCAAGTCGCCGAACATTTTCTTCGAGGACATCATGCAGGCCGAGCCGACGTTCATCGAGAAAGCCGCTGAAGGCCTGGTGCTGGCGTTCTTCAACCAGGGCGAAGTCTGCACCTGCCCATCGCGCGCGCTGGTACAGGAATCGATCTACGACGAGTTCATGGCCGTCGTCATGAAGAAAGTCCTGCAAATCAAACGTGGCGATCCGCTGGACACCGACACCATGGTTGGCGCGCAGGCGTCCGAGCAGCAGTTCGACAAGATTCTTTCGTATCTGGAAATCGCCAAGGGCGAAGGCGCTGAGCTGTTGACCGGTGGCAAGGTGGAAAAACTCGAGGGCAATCTGTCGACCGGTTATTACATCCAGCCGACCCTGCTCAAGGGCACCAACAAGATGCGCGTATTCCAGGAAGAAATCTTTGGCCCGGTGGTGAGCATCACCACGTTCAAGGACGAAGCCGAAGCCCTGGCGATCGCCAACGACACCGAGTTCGGCCTCGGCGCCGGTCTGTGGACTCGCGACATCAACCGCGCCTACCGCATGGGCCGGGCGATCAAGGCCGGTCGTGTGTGGACCAACTGCTACCACCTGTACCCGGCACATGCCGCGTTCGGCGGGTACAAGAAATCCGGCGTTGGGCGTGAGACGCACAAGATGATGCTCGATCACTATCAGCAGACGAAAAACCTGCTGGTGAGCTACGACATCAATCCGTTGGGCTTCTTCTAAAACCTGAGGGCGACTCAGATATTTCTGTGTCGCCCGTTCAACCGCTTTCGCGAGCAAGCTCGCTCCCACAGGGGAGTTGCGTACACCTGCAATGTTCGACTCGACACAACTTCAATGTGGGAGCGAGCCTGCTCGCGAAAGCGGTGTGCCTTTCAACCCCATGGTTCCTGACGGAACAATCGGGCCAATAAAATAATAAGAACGGTGAAACTTATGCCTAGCGAATCCCCGGCTGGCGCTCCGGCGACCGGCGCCTCCGTCGACTTTGAAAAAGTCGGATCGGATTACTTTCAACAACGCGAACTGAAAAAAGGTGCCGCCGGCTGGGTGCTGCTGGTGGGTCTGGGCGTTGCCTATGTGATCTCCGGTGACTATGCCGGCTGGAACTTCGGCCTCGCGCAGGGTGGCTGGGGCGGCATGTTCCTGGCGACACTGCTGATGGCCACCATGTACCTGTGCATGTGCTTTTCTCTGGCCGAGTTGTCTTCGATGATCCCCACCGCCGGCGGTGGCTACGGCTTTGCCCGCAGTGCATTCGGGCCGTGGGGCGGGTTTCTCACCGGTACCGCGATTCTCATCGAGTACGCTATTGCCCCTGCGGCTATCGCGGTGTTCATCGGTGCCTACTGCGAATCGCTGTTCGGCATCGGCGGCTGGATGATCTATCTGGCCTTCTACATCATTTTCATTGCCATCCACATTTTCGGGGTCGGCGAAGCGCTCAAGCTGATGTTCGTCATCACCGCCGTCGCCGCACTGGCGCTGGGGGTGTTTCTGGTGGCGATGGTGCCGCACTTCGACGTCGCCAACCTGCTCGACATTCCGGTCACGACCGCAGCGGGCGCCAGTCCGTTTTTGCCATTTGGCTATGTCGGCGTCTGGGCAGCGATTCCCTATGCGATCTGGTTCTTCCTTGCCGTAGAGGGCGTGCCGCTGGCCGCCGAGGAAACCAAGAACCCCAAACGTGACCTGCCGCGCGGCTTGATCGGCGCCATGTTGGTGCTGCTCATGTTTGCCCTGCTGATTCTGATCGTCGGCCCCGGCGGCGCGGGCGCCAACTCGCTGCTGACCTCCGGTAACCCGTTGGTCGAAGCCTTGAGCAAAGCCTATGGCGGCTCGACCTGGATGGGCAGTTTCGTCAACCTCGTAGGGCTGGCCGGACTGATCGCGAGTTTCTTCTCGATCATTTATGCGTACTCGCGGCAGATTTTCGCGCTGTCTCGGGCCGGCTACCTGCCACGAAAACTGTCCGAAACCAATAAAAGCAAGGCTCCGGTCCTGGCGCTGATCATTCCGGGGATCATCGGTTTTGGCCTGTCGCTCACCGGCCAAGGCGACCTGCTGATTCTGGTAGCGGTGTTCGGCGCGACCATTTCCTACGTGCTGATGATGGCCGCGCACATCACCTTGCGTATTCGCCGCCCCAAAATGGACCGGCCGTACCGCACACCGGGCGGCATCTTCACCTCCGGCGTGGCCTTGGTGCTGGCGTGCATCGCCGTGGTCGCAGGCTTCCTGGTCGATCCACGGGTGGTAATCGGTGCCGCCGTCATCTATGGAGTGTTAATTGCTTACTTTGCGTTCTACAGTCGACATCACTTGGTAGCAGGCACGCCGGAAGAAGAATTCGCGGCGATCCAGAAGGCTGAGCAAGCCTTGCACTGAGTGCCGACAATCCCGGCGCAGACTCGGTCTGCGCCGTCACGGAGAATTGTGTATGGCCAGTTTCGCTCACACGGTCGGCGCCCAGACCTATCGCTTCGACAGCCTCAAGGACGTCATGGCCAAGGCCAGCCCGGCGCGCTCCGGTGACTTCCTCGCCGGCGTCGCCGCGCTCAATGATGGCGAGCGCGTGGCCGCGCAAATGGCGCTGGCCGACATTCCGCTCACGCATTTCCTGCAGGAAGCGCTGATTCCTTATGAGGCCGACGAAGTCACTCGGCTGATCATCGACACCCACGACAAACAAGCCTTTGCCGTGGTCAGCCACCTCACCGTGGGCGGTTTCCGCGACTGGCTGCTCAGCGACGCCGCCGATGAAACCAGCCTGCGCAACCTCGCCCCCGGCCTGACCCCGGAAATGGTCGCCGCCGTGTCGAAGATCATGCGCGTGCAGGATCTGGTGCTGGTGGCGCAAAAGATCCGCGTCGTCACCAAATTCCGCGGCACCCTCGGCCTGCGCGGACGGCTGTCGACGCGCCTGCAACCCAATCACCCGACCGACGAACCGTCAGGCATCGCCGCGAGCATTCTCGATGGCCTGCTCTATGGTAATGGCGACGCGATGATCGGCATCAACCCGGCGACCGACAGCATCGCCTCGATCTGCGCGATGCTGGAAATGCTCGACGCGATCATCCAGCGCTACGACATCCCGACCCAGGCCTGCGTACTGACCCACGTCACCACCTCCATCGAGGCGATCAATCGTGGCGTGCCGCTGGATCTGGTGTTCCAGTCGATTGCCGGCACCGAAGCGGCCAATGCCAGTTTCGGTATCAACCTGAATGTCTTGCAGGAAGGCTACGACGCCGGCCTGAGCCTGAATCGCGGCACACTCGGGCAAAACCTGATGTATTTCGAAACCGGTCAAGGCAGCGCCCTGTCGGCCAACGCCCACCATGGCGTCGACCAACAGACCTGCGAAACCCGAGCCTACGCCGTGGCACGACACTTCAAGCCGTTTCTGGTGAACACGGTCGTAGGATTTATCGGCCCGGAATACCTGTACAACGGCAAACAGATCATCCGCGCCGGCCTCGAAGACCATTTCTGCGGCAAGCTGCTCGGCGTGCCGATGGGTTGCGACATCTGCTACACCAACCACGCCGAAGCCGATCAGGATGACATGGACACCCTGCTGACTTTGCTCGGGGTCGCCGGGATCAACTTCATCATGGGCATCCCCGGCTCCGACGACATCATGCTCAACTACCAGACTACGTCGTTTCATGACGCGCTATACGCCCGCCAGACCCTGGGCCTGAAACCGGCGCCGGAGTTCGAGCAATGGCTGGCCAACATGGGCATCTTCACCCAAGCGGACGGCAAGGTTCGCTTTGGCAACAACTTGCCGCCGGCCTTCCGCCAGGCATTGGCGCAACTGGGATGAGTCACATGGATAAACCGCCCATCGACCCACAAAACCCATGGCTGGAACTGCGCCGTCTGACGCCTGCGCGGATCGCCCTTGGCCGCACCGGCACCAGCCTGCCGACCAGCGCACAACTGGACTTTCAGTTTGCCCACGCACAGGCACGCGATGCCGTGCACTTGCCGTTTGACCACGCCGGCCTCAGCGCACAACTGACTGAGCGCGGGCGCGAAAGCCTGCTGTTGCACAGCGCCGCTGCGGATCGAAACAGTTATCTGCAACGCCCGGATCTGGGGCGCAAGCTCAACGATGAATCGGCGCAGGCCTTGCGCGAATACGCTGCGGCGCATCCCGGCGGTGTCGATCTGGCGATTGTCGTGGCGGATGGCCTTTCGGCGTTGGCGGTGCATCGGCATACGTTGCCATTTATCACGCGACTGGAAGAACAGATGAGCGCTGACGGCTGGTCTGTTGCACCGATCATTCTGGTGGAACAGGGCCGCGTTGCCGTCGGTGATGAAATCGGCCAACTGCTCGGCGCAAAAATGCTGGTGATGCTGATCGGCGAGCGCCCGGGACTCAGTTCGCCGGACAGCCTCGGTTTATATTTCACCTACAATCCAAAGATCGGCCTGACCGATGCCTACCGCAACTGCATTTCCAATGTGCGGCTGGAAGGCTTGAGCTACGGCATGGCGGCGCACCGCTTGCTTTATCTGATGCGCGAGGCCTGTCGGCGGCAGTTGTCGGGGGTCAACCTGAAGGACGAAGCACAGGTTCAGACGCTGGAATCGGACGCAGGTGTAGATATGAAAGGTAATTTCCTACTCGATCCGCCCTCAACCTGAACCGTTTCCGCATTGCGTTTCTGCGCCGGTTTCAGGCAGGATCGATGCACGGCCGCACGGGTTTCCCATCGCCGTCAGAGCAGTTGAAGACAGCCACTTGAAGACGAGACCTATCATGCGGATTATTCAAGCGACCCTCGAACATCTGGATTTGTTGACCCCGTTGTTCGTCAAATATCGCGAGTTCTACGGTTCCCTGCCTTACCCGGATTCCTCCCGTGCGTTCCTTGAAAAGCGCCTGCGCCGCAAGGAATCGGTGATCTACCTTGCACTGGCCGACGATGACGACAAGAAGCTGATGGGCTTTTGTCAGCTTTATCCGAGCTTCTCCTCGTTGTCGCTCAAACGCGTGTGGATCCTCAATGACATCTATGTCGCCGAAGATGCGCGCCGCCAATTGGTCGCCGATAACCTGATCCGTACCGCGAAGAAAATGGCCAAGGAAACCCAGGCCGTGCGTATGCGTGTTTCCACCAGCGCCGACAACGAAGTGGCGCAGAAAACCTACGAATCCATCGGATTCAAGGAAGACACCGAGTTCAAGAACTACGTGTTGCCAATCAGCGAAGAGCTCTGACTGCACGGGCAATGTGCTGAGGGAGCACGCTCCCTCAGGCACGCTGGCCGCATCCTGACAATTGTTCACACCCCGACATCCCCCGCTACAAAACCAACGCGCTTTTCGTCTTTCAGACCGTATAATCCCGATCTTTCCGGCTTGTAAGAAAAACTACACCCCGCTGTAGGCTTACACGAAGTCATCCGCACAGGCCTGCCGAGTCGGGCCGCCAAACAGGTGCCCCCATGGATTTCAACCCGCTCGACCTTATCCTGCATCTCGATGTTTACCTCGATTTGCTGGTGAACAACTATGGGCCATGGATCTACGCCATCCTGTTTCTGGTGATCTTCTGTGAAACCGGCCTTGTGGTAATGCCCTTCCTGCCGGGTGATTCGTTGCTGTTCATTGCCGGTGCCGTTGCGGCCGGTGGTGGCATGGACCCGGTGCTGTTGGGCGGCTTGCTGATGCTCGCGGCCATCCTTGGCGACAGCACCAACTACGTGATCGGACGAACGGCCGGCGAGAAGCTGTTCAGCAACCCGAACTCGAAAATCTTCCGTCGCGATTACCTGCAAAAAACCCACGATTTCTATGACAAGCATGGCGGCAAGACCGTGACGCTGGCGCGTTTCCTGCCGATCATCCGCACCTTCGCACCGTTCGTCGCCGGTGTGGCGAAGATGCCCTACCCGCGCTTCTTCGGTTTCAGCGTGTTGGGCACCATCCTCTGGGTCGGCGGTCTGGTGACGCTGGGCTACTTCTTCGGCAACGTACCGTTCATCAAGAAAAACCTGTCGTTGCTGGTGGTAGCAATCATTCTGCTGTCGCTGGTGCCGATGATCCTCGGTGTGGTTCGCAGCCGTTTCGGCGGCACCAAAGCCCAATCGCACTAAGCCGATGTGGTCGCTGAGCGCCTGGCGTCGCCGGCGCATTCTGGCGAAGCACCCGATTGCCGACGACATGTGGCAACGGGTGCGCCGTCACCTGAGTTTTCTTGACGGTATCAGTGCAGCCGAAGACCAGTGGCTGCGCGAAGCCTGCGTACTGTTCCTCGAAGACAAACACCTGAGCGCCCTGCCCGGCGTCGAACTGCATCAGGAACAACGACTGCTGCTCGCCGCCCAAGCGCAATTGCCGCTGCTCAATCTGGATGATCTGAACTGGTATCAGGGTTTCCACGAGATCGTGCTCTACCCTGACGACTTTCTCAGCCCGCAACGTCATCGTGACGCCAGCGGTGTCGAGCATGAGTGGGACGGCGAACACAGCGGTGAAGCCTGGCAACAGGGGCCGATCATTCTCGCCTGGCCCGGCGTGATGGCCAGTGGTGGCTGGGAAGGCTACAACCTGGTCATCCACGAACTGGCGCACAAACTCGATATGCTCAACGGCGACGCCAATGGCCTGCCGCCGCTGCATGCCGACATGCGCGTCAGCGACTGGGCCGAGGTGATGCAACACGCCTATGACGACCTCAACCGCCAGCTCGACCATGACCCGGACGCCGAAACTGCCATCGATCCCTACGCCGCCGAGAACCCGGCCGAGTTCTTCGCCGTCACCAGCGAGTACTTCTTCAGCGCCCCGGATCTGCTGCACGAGGCTTATCCACAGGTGTATGCGCAGCTGCAGCTTTTCTACCGTCAGGACCCGTTGGGCAGGTTGCGGCAACTTCAAGCCTCAGACCCGGTCTATCAGGCGCACGACTAAGCGCTGCACGACTTTCGGTACATGGCGTAGACGGCAGAATATGCCTATAATCGCCGCCACTTTTTGGTCAATCCGGCCAAGTGTTTTTGGTCAACTACGGGGGCAACGCCCAATGAGCTACAGCAAGATTCCGGCTGGCAAAGACCTGCCGAACGACATCTACGTCGCGATCGAGATCCCGGCCAACCACGCGCCGATCAAATACGAAATCGACAAAGACAGCGATTGCCTGTTCGTTGACCGTTTCATGGCCACCCCAATGTTCTACCCGGCCAACTACGGTTACATCCCGAACACCCTGGCTGACGACGGTGATCCCCTCGACGTACTGGTCGTAACCCCTTACCCGGTTGCTCCAGGCTCGGTAATCCGCGCGCGTCCAGTCGGCATTCTGAACATGACCGACGACGGCGGTGGCGATGCCAAAGTCATCGCGGTACCACACGACAAGCTGTCCCAGCTGTACGTCGATGTGAAGGAATACACCGACCTGCCGCCACTGCTGATCCAGCAGATCGAGCACTTCTTCGCGAACTACAAAGATCTCGAAAAAGGCAAATGGGTCAAGATCGAAGGCTGGGCCGGTGCAGACGCCGCCCGCGAAGCGATCACCAAGTCGGTTGCCGCCTACAAAGGCTAAGCACCTGCGCTACGCGTGAGGCTTGAAGAAAACCCCGGTTGATCCGGGGTTTTTTATGCTCGTCAAAAGCTGTTTTAAACAGAACGTTTATTGCGGACTACAGAAAAGTTTTGGCCTGTGTAATTTCCCACAAGAACGTCTTACATCCCGTCGCAAAATTCAGCCCGTTTTTGAACGTCCGGTTTATTCAAACCGCTCTGGCACGGCCGTAGACTCCGTGTTTATGAGAAAGAACACTAGCGGTCCAAGATTCAAGGCACTCCTGGAAGCTGCGAACATCTCGACGACGGGTTTCGCAAAGTTCTGGGGCACGGAAGCCCAAAATGTCCACAACTGGTACACCCGGGGCGTCCCGGCGTATCGCATGGAAGAAGTCTCACGCCTGCTGTCCGTCAACAGCGAATGGCTGAAAACCGGCCAAGGCACAAAAGAGCTGCCGAGCCTGACTCCGCCTGCCAGTAACGGCGACAGCTTCGACGCCCACGATCCTCAGGGCGCCTACCGATTCATCCATCCCAACGACATCGAACTGGCCTTCTTCAAAGAAACACCACAGACCAACGGCTCCGACAAAAACCACGTTATCCAGGACCCGGACCTGTCCATCCGCCTGCTGCGTGCACAGCTTGATCAACTGGAAATCCGCCCTGCCGACGCCATCTGCGCACACATGATCGGCAACAGCATGGCCGAACGCATCGAAGACGGCTCCGTCGTCGCCATCGATCGCGGCCTGACCCAAGTGGTGGACGGCGAAATCTACGCCATCGAACACGACGGCATGCTGCGCATCAAATACCTGCACCGCATGCCCGGCAACGGCCTGCGCCTGCGCAGCCACAACAGCGCCGAATACCCGGACGAAGTGTTCCACCCGGCACAGATTGACGAGCAACGGATTCATATATTGGGCTGGGTGTTCTGGTGGTCGACGGTGAGCAAGCGGCGGCCTGTGGTGCCGTTTCTCTAGAAAACAGTGCGTTCTCTCGGCAAACATCGATCCCTGTGGGAGCGAGCCTGCTCGCGAAGAGGCCCGGACAATCGGTACAAATCCCGGATTTCTGGCGCAGAAGTCGCTCTAAACCGCACTTCAGGCTGGGAATCCACAGCAAAACTCAGTATCCTGCGCCCCACATTTGCGCATCGACCCGCCCTGCGGCTCAGAAAGCGCCCGACGCGGCAGACCAACGTCTGACCAAGTCCCACAGCCGGACGCAGATCCGGATGTACGTTTTGAAGGCTGGCAAGGCTTACCAAAAATAGGCCAAGCCAGTCCCCGAGAAGCCGGCCACAAGCCGGCTTTTTAATGCCTGAAAGAAACCTGACCTACCGTCAGAAACGTAAATTCGCGCTTGTCGAATATGAAAGCCTCTTGCTACCGTAACGACAAACGTCATTACAGGTACCCCATCATGGCCTCCATCAATATTCGCATCGACGATGAGCTGAAACAACGCTCCTTCGCCGAGCTCGAAAAGCTCGGCGTAACTCCGTCAGAGCTTCTGCGCCAGACACTTCAATATGTCGCCGAGCGGGGCAAGCTGCCGTTCAAAGCGGCATTAATCAGCGAGGAAGATGAAGCCCTCATCGCCGTAGTCACCGAACGTCTCGCCGCTCCTCAGCGAGTCAAGGTAAGTCTGGATGACCTATAACCTTGAATTTGATCGTCGGGCGTTAAAGGAGTGGAACAAACTGGGCGATACGGTTCGCCAACAGTTCAAGAAGAAGCTAGTTGAGATAATGAAGAACCCTCGAATAGAAGCCAATCGACTTCGCGAGCTGCCGGACTGCTACAAAGTGAAGTTGAAAAGCGCTGGCTTTCGATTGATCTATCAGGTGCTTGATCAGGAGATCGTAGTGTTCGTAGTCGCTATCGGGAAGAGAGAGCGAGAGGCTGCTTACGAGGTTGCGCAAGACCGACTGTCACCCCAAAGTTGAATCAACTCAATGATTGAGATTCTCTGAAACAGGTCAGCAGCCCGCTGACCTGTTCATTTGTTCAGAACACGTTGCCCCCTCACGGATAACTGAACGACTTCACCAACGTCAGCTCACCCACCGCGCGCATCGGGATCAGAAAAGTCTCCATCTTCTCGCTCGGCGTACCTTCTTCGGTAATCACCGTCACCTGCGCCGTGGTCAGCGCCTGCACCGCTTCATCTCCACCCTCGTCATCCCCGCGATAGCCACCGCCGTAGTAATTCACATACACCAGGTACTGGCCCTTGATCGGCGCCGGCATGGCGAAGATTTCCGGGCCGTAACCGGTGGTAACGTCGACGTCGAGGGCGGCGCCGTTGGCAGCGGTACGGTTGCCGTACCAGATGTGCGCGCCGTCAGGGGTGACGAGGTGCAGGTCGAGGTCGGTGCCGTCGCTGTCCCAGGCCAGCAGTACGCGCAGTTTCGCCGGGGTCGCGCCGCCGCTGGTGTTGAGAAACTGCGTGCGGTGGCGTTGCTGGCCGTCGGGGCTGCGCACTTCGACGCTGTTGCTGCCGTTGGGGAAGGAGAACGGGCGGTCGAAGCGGCCGCTGTCGTCGATTTTCAGCGGCATGCTGACGCCGTTGACGATCAGCCGTCCGGGTTCGTTGCCCTTCTGCGTAGCTTTGATTTCGCCGCTGATGCGCGCGGTGTTGGCCTGGCCGACCGGGGTGTTGACCGACGAGGCCGGGTAGTTGACGGTCTGACGGAAGCTTTCGCCCTCGCCTTCCGGTGCGCCGCTGCGCCAGCCGCCGACCGGAGTGTCGAGTTTGACGCTGTCGGCAGCGATGGCCGGCGATAGCGCGGTCAACGTGCAGAGCAGCAGCAAGACCTGTGGATAACGGAGTGTCATGGTCTATTCCAGCAAAAGGTGACGGGCGAGCCCTTCGATGTAGGTTTCATCCTGGCCGTTGGGGTGTGCTTCAAAAGCCAGGTGCAAATATTCGTGGGTCAGGTCGAGGCGATCCTGCAGGGTCAGTACGCCGCGCACGTAGATGCGTTGGCGCTCGCGATCGACGAAGGGCCGGCCGAAGGCGAGTTTGCACACGGCGAATGTGCTGACTTCGTTGTAGCCGGTTTCGCTTTCCAGCTTCGGACGCCAGCCGCGTCGCTGTTTTTGCAGCCAGTCTTGCGCGGCGGGCAGCGCTTCGCAGGATGCGACCGGGTTGTCCCAACGGCTGAGGCTGGCGCGCGGATAGGCGTGCAGCAGAATGGCGTCGTAGCGCTGACCGGCATTGGCTTGCTCGACGGCTTGTTGCCAGGCGAGTTTGTCCGGACCGGGTTGATCGGAGTGATAGGTGACGGTGCTGCCGGCCAACACCAGGTCTGCCGTCCATGCAGCGATGTTGCGCGATTCAGCAGAGGCCGGGCGTGGTGCGACTCGCTGGCGATTGCTGCTGTCGTCGATGCTCAGGCATTCACCGTTACGTGTGGCGTTTTGCAGTAGATAAGTGCGGATGGCGACGGCGAGGGCTTTGGCAGCTTCGGCCGGCTCCGGCTTGGCTTCACGCTCCAGCACGCGAGCGACGTATTCTTCGCGATCAAGCCTTGCGACGAGTTTGTCGTTGAGCAGAAACAGTTCGCCGTCGCTGTGGATATCCAGCGCGTTGCCATTGGCGAATTCGACGCGGTAGTCGCCCTGCAACGGGCCGGACGTCACCACCCGCTCGCCAGTCAAAACCCGCTTGACCGGATAGCGCGAGAACAATCCGACTTCAACACAACGCCCCGCGTCTGCCGGCCATGCCGCTGGCAAAACGGTCGCCAACGCCTGCCCGTAGTGGCGCAAGACCATCTGGCTGGTGCCTCGTCCGCCCGCCCAGATCGGCGAACCATCCGCCGTCCAACCGGCAAATCCACCCTGTCGCGATTGCGGGTCCTGATCGCCGAGCCAACTCCAGGTTTTCACTCGCAAACGCCCGCCCAGTTCACCGACGACATTACCGTCTGCCGCGTTCAACACTACATCAAGCAGCACTCGGCGCGCCTGATCCTGCGCCGGTAGCGAGGCCAGGACTTTCAGCAAATCAGCCACGGAAACCCTTTGAGCCGGTTGCAACGACGGCAGATCCAGCAACCACGACGGTGCCTGTCGCGCCTGCCAATACGTTCGCCAATCGGTAGAAGAAATGCCCAACCGCGCCGGGTCAAAATACAACCCACAGGATTTCACCAGCGCCTGATCACGCTCGATCCTGCCGCCCGCCGCGCAGCAATAAACCTCGTCCTTCGACTGCCCGCGACATTCATACGCCGGTTCCTGTGCGCCGGTATCGACCAGCCACGCGTAGACAAACAACTTCCACAGACTGCCCAGCGGCGTATCCAGCGATGACGGCAGCGGTTCACGCTTGATCAGTTGCGTCTGACTCAACGACAACAACTCGCCCTCATAGGCCACGCGCAACGGCTCGTCCTGCGCCGTTGCCAGCGCAGGCATCACACACATCAGCAGCCACAGCAGCGGCCGGTTCATGTCAGTTGACCGTGACCTGACCGAGGGCGGCTTTCGCTTCCTGGGCCTGATGCTGCGGCGCGTAGACCTGCTTGAAACGCACCGGCGGCAGGTTGAACTGGCCCTTCTGCGAGAAGCGCACCAGATGACGCAGGCGCAGTTCGCCGCTCAACGCATCGACCGGCACCGCGTAAGCCAGTTGTCCCGGTTCGAAGCGCGCCTTCTCCAGCGCCGTCGGTTCGGTGCCGTTCTTGCCCTGCAACTTGATCCCCCACGTTGTGCGCTCAACATCGGCGCCCGGTGGCAGCGGCACTTCGAGCATGCCGTAGCGCAGCGGTTTCGGCGCTTTGCTGGTGAGGATCACTTCGTCCAGATACAGGCTGTCGCTGGACAATGGCTTGGTCCCGACTGGCTCAAGCTTGAAGGTGAACGCTTCATCGCCCGGTACCAGTCGCGACAGGCGCCGGGTGATGGTCACGGCCATCGGATCGACCGCCGGTTGCTGGGTCTGGAAGCTCAGCGCAGCGCGCAATGGACGCTCTTGTGTGCCGGATACTGTCAGCACGCTCGGCACCGGAGTGGCGCCTTGCCAGGTCCAGTACATCTCACCGGTTGCACCGTAGTTTTTCTTCCAGCCTTCACCCGGCGTCAATGCGATGGTCGGCGAAGCCTGAGCGATGCTGCGTTGTAGCCAAGTCAACGCCAGCGCACGTTCGAGGGTCGATTGCTGTGGCAACAGGCGTTGCAGCAACGCTTGCGCACGCGCCTGATCGAACGGTTGCAGCGACAGGTTCAGCGCTTCGGCAAACGGCTGCGAGCTGACCGACAGACGCTGTTGGGCAGCACCGACCTGACGATTAAAGGTTTCTGGCAAGGCAACTTTCGACTGGATGGCCAAAGAGGCAGTCAACACCCGTGCCGCCGCCAGACCGAGTGCCGAATCCGGATCACTCATCACCAGACTGTCTTCACCATCGTCGAGCATGGTTTCGGCATTGCCTTCACCGGCCTTCGCCAGATCTTCCATCAAACCGCTGAGCAGCGTGTTCACCGGCAGATGCATCTGCTTGGCGAACGACAGAATCAGCGCCCGCTGCAGCATTGGCGTGTTCGGCGCCTGCTTGGCGTACACCTCCAGCACTCGCTGCCAATGCTCCGGCGGCAAGGTCAGTTCCAGCACCTGGCTGGCGTTCCAGTCGGCGTAATAGGCGTAGGCAGTGAGGAAAGCATCTGGCTCACCGTCGTAACCCCACCAAGTAAAGCTCGCCGATGGCCCGGCCATTTGCACCAGACGCAGACGGCTGTTCTGCATGATCAGACGCAAGCGATCGCGGATCTGCGGGTTCGATGCCAGCGATGGATAAGCAATGCTCAACGGCAACAAACGACTGGCCGTCTGTTCGACACCGCCGTACGGATAGCTGAGCAAATCATCGAGAGCCGAACGGAACAGCGCTTGCGGGCTGTCATCCAGACGCAGGCGAATATCCGTGGCGTCGGCCGGCAGACTCAACGGCGTGTCACCAGTGGCGACATCAAGGCTTTGCGTCTGCGTCACTTGCCAACCGTCACCGGTCGCACTCAGGCGCACGGCGAGGGAGTCGGCGGTTTTACCGTCCTGCACCAACTCTGCCGTCCACTCGCCGGAGGCCAAGGCGAACGCCGGCAGCGGCAGGTAATTGATGCCGTTGTTCAGGGTTACGGGTACACGCTGTTCTGCGTCTGCGTAGTGAGTGACCAGTTCAGCCTTGACCGGTTTCTCGGCCTGACTGAACGCGAACACACCGAGTTGCGGCTGATCGCCTTTGCGGAATTTGCTCGGCCCGCTCCACTTCAGGTACAGCGGTTTTTCCGAACGGACGAACTGCTTCTTCTGCCCGACCTGACCGTCATCGGAGATCGCGCGAGCAGTGATGCGCCAGCGGGTCAGCGAGTCCGGCATCTTGAAGGTAAAGCGGGTTTTGCCATCGGCACCGGTCAACAACTCCGGTTGCCATGCGGCGGTGTCGACGTCTTCACGACGCGGCCGTTCCAGCACTTTCACCCCACGCTCACTGCGGTTGGCTTTGCCCGGTGCGCCGGGGCTGCCCGGCAATGCGACGTCGTAACTGATGAACGACAGGCTGGCACTGGTGCGCACGTTGTTGCGGCGCGGGTGGTAGAAGAACTGGTCGATGGTCGGCGCGACTTCCGGTTGCAGCGCGTAGACCATTTCGTCAACGACGCTGACGGTCAGATGCGCCGGAACCGCTTTGCCGGCGAACTGCGTGGTCAGGTCAACCGTGACGGTATCGCCCGGCAGATACACCACTTTGTCGGTGCTGATCGCCACGTCGATTTGCGGCGCGACCACTTTGATCCCGGCGTTCTGGAAGCTGTACTGACCGCCCTTGGTGTAGAGCACGGAAAAGGTCAGGTTCGGCGCGAAGTTATCCTTCACCGGAATGCGTGCGCGGTATTGGGTGTCGCTGAGTTTTTCCAGTTTCAGCCAGTCGCCGCCCTTGGCCAGCAGAGCGGTGGCTTCGACCTTGTCGCGCTCCAGCGAGAGCAATGCATCGCTGACCGGTTCCGGGAACGTGATCAGCGCCAGCGCTTCATCGCCAGCCTTGTACTCGGATTTATCGAGGACGATTTCCACGGTGCCCGGCACTGCCTTGACGCCATCGCCAGTGACCGAATGCCCAGTGGCACCGAGCACGCGTCCGTGTTGATCTTTCAAGGTCAGGTTGTAAGTGCCCGGACGTTCGAAGGCAATGCTGAAGCCTTTATCCGTCGCCGCCAGTTTGCCTTCGCCCGTGCTCTGGTCTTCCAGACGCACCCAGCCATACGTGCTCGGCGTCACCGCTTTGCTTTGCTCGCTGCCGCCCTCGTTGGCGTAGCTGAACGCGACCTTGTCGCCGACCGCGCTGAAGCGTTGCGGCGCACTCAGACGGAAGCTTGCGGCGCCACGGTCGATGAGGATTTCCTTGGTGGTCTTGACCCGATACGCCGCGCCATCGCTGGCGAACACGGTGAGCATGTAGCGGCTCGGCTTTTCGGCGGCCGGCAGGTCGAGGCTCGCGTTGCCTTTGCTGTCGGTGGTCAGTTCGGTGCTGGTCAGCTCTACCGGGAATTGCCCGAGGTATTGCAGTTCGTTGTCGACCATCGACAGTTGCTGGGCACGCAGGCTCAGGGTCAGTTTGGCGTTGGCCACCGGCTTGCCGTCCGGATACAGCAACACCAGGCTGCCTTTGACCGGCTCGCCGGTGCGGTAATCCTGTTTGGCCAGATTCAGCGAAATCTCGAAGTGCGGCTTGATGTATTCCGCCACACGGAAGGCGCTGCTGTAGGCCTGATCCTTGTAGTTGAAACGAATCTCGTAACCGCCCGCCACCGCGTTGTCCGGCAACTGGAAGCGGCCTTGAGTACCGGCCTTCGAATCGAGTTTCAAATCGAGGTGCTGCAACTCGGTGCCAGTGGCATCGAGCACGCTGACCGTGACGTCCGCCGCCCCCGGCAACACCGAATCCCGCGCATTCTTGAACTCGCGACCGACGATCTTCAGCGACACCCAATCGCCCGGGCGATACAGCGGCCGGTCGGTGAAGGCATAGAGCTTGGTGTCGTAGATTTCGCTGTCGTAATAGAAGTTCTCCGAGACGAACACGCCGCCCTCTTCGTCTTCGCCGATGACAAACGAACGCTCAGGACTGACGTGTTTCAGACGCAGTAAACCATCGGCATCAGTCGCCCCGCTGCTCATCACGCCGAGGCCGTCCGTCCACAGCACATTGACCTTCGGCACCGAACTGCCTTCGTGTTTACGCGCCGCCCAGACCAGCAATTCATCGCCGGCAATCTTGCTTACCGCGACGGTGTTGGAAACGAAGACCATGGTGGTCGCGCGGTACTTGCCGATCAGCGCTTCGACCAGATACAGACCCGGCTTCAGGTTACCCAGCGGGATGTAAACGTTACCCGGCGCGACACTGACAAAATCACTGGAAGACCCGGCCAGATTGACCCCGGCCGGTGGCTGAATCGGCTTGGCCTGCCACAGCGGATAACGGAACTGACTGACCACCGGCAGACCCGGAATCAGCGCAAATTGCGGCTGTGCGTCGTACGGAGTCGGAGCGACCATGGCGTTGCCCATCTTCAGTTCCGGCACTTCCTCGGTGACCTGTTTGCGCGATTCATAGGAGAACGCACGCTGCATCACCCGACGGGATTTGCGATACCAGTTGTCCCACAGGTACGCGAGGGTGTTGGACAACCCTTCGCCCTTGAACTGGCCGTCACTGACGACGCGATGCAGATTCTTCTGACGCTTGAGGAAATCCAGCGGTTTGTCGATGCGATACACGCGAATGTCCGCGCCGCCGTAGGGTTCCATGCGGAAGCGACGGTAGTCACGACCCGGCGCTTCGAGGCGCACCATCGCCTGCTCGTCCGCCGCAAAGCTGCTATCGGCGAGGAGGAAAAAGCTCTCACCGGACACCGGCGTATAGCCGCTCGGCTCGACCGAATCTTCGGCGCTGACGGTGGCCATTGGCAGCAACAGCGCCAGCAGCAAAGGAATTCGGGAGCAGAGTCGCAACATGCGGGCACCGGTCATTGGGAGAGAAAGTTCAGTCGATAGACGCCGATGAAGTTGGGGTTGGCTGCGTCGGGTATCCATCGGGTGTCCTTCCATGTCATGAGTTGCTGCAGGCTTGCCGAACGCATGCCGTTGTCAGTGGGGGTAGTGGTGCCGGTGTGATAGGCGATGTAACGGCCCATCCAGATCATCAGGTGCTGGTCGTCGCCCTGATCGAAAAACATCAAGTCACCGGGCCGTGCCTGCGAGACGTCGCGGCTGACCAGATGGCTGTTGAACTGAATCAGTTTGATCGCGTTGACGTACGGCCCGACCTTGCCACCGCCCTGTTGCCATTGCTGGGCAAACTTGCGTTGCTCATCGCTGAGCGACAGTTCCGGCGGCAGATAACGATTGGACAGGCCATTGCTGCGCAGCCATTTGTCGTCGTGGACTTTCAGCGCTTCGTTGGCGGCGAAACGCACCAGCCCGGCACAGTCCTGCTGATACCAGCGCGGGCTCGGGCCCTGGCTCAGTTGCTCCTGGGCAATGCGCACGAACCAGGCGCGAAACACCTGGGACTGTGCCGGGTCCAGAGCTGGCGTTTCAACGGCTCGGGCCCCCGCACTCAATAGCAGCGCGAGCAAGCCGAGGCTGCGGATCAGTGCCGTCACAGCGCTTTCCATTCCAGCGGCAACCACTGCCAGTGACCGTCAGGCTCGCTGCCTTCGGGCAAGGTCAGGGCATACTTGCCGTAGCCACCAAGGGTGCGCAGTTTCGGGATCAGGTAGGTTTGCGCGGCGTTGTAGAACACCGGCTCCATGTCCTGCGGCAGGCTGTCGAGGGTTTCCTGCTGCATCAGTTGCGCCATCGAGTCCGGGCCGAAGTAGATCGGCATCAGCACATCTTTTGGCAGCACGTCGGCCATCGGCGGGAAGCGTTTGTCGAGGGTGCCGAGGGCCTTGTCGACGAGTTTGTCGTCGAGGGAGAAAAGCAGCGTCGAGCCGTGACGGGCGAGGCTGACTTTCATGAATGCCTTGCCGCTGATTGCGTCCGGGTTCTCGGCAGTCTTCGCTGCGTACGGGCCAAAGTTGGAGCTGACCTGACGCTGCCAGACATGGTTCTGGCCTTCCTGCTTCTCGACCACCGGGAAGACGTTTTCGTCGACGTTGGCCTCGAACGCACCGACCATCGAACCGAACAGTTTGCCGAGGTCGCCGTCGAGCTTGCTGCTGTCCTCGTCTTTCAGACTGGCGACCAACAGCGGCGTGTACAAACGCGAATCGGCATACCAGCACAGGCCTGCCGCGCCGGCCACGTGTTCGGTAAGGGTCTGCGCCACGGTCTCTTCGGCGCCGAGTTTTACCAACAGTGGTTTCTGCGGTTCGGCCGCGACCGGCAGGGTTACGCAGGCACTGGCACCCAATGGCATCGCTTGCCAGACCGGCTTGAAATCGAAGTCTGGCTGATTCTCCAGCTCGTCCATGGCCAGGTAGCTGTGCCAGCCCTTGTCGTCCATGTCGAAACGCAGCCCGGCGAAATTCGGAATGAAGCGCTGATAACCCATGGCCAGAACGCTGGAATTGACCGACAAGCGCTGTTTGGTTTCTGGAGTTTTCGCCGGCAGGCCGAACGCTTCAGGGAACAGTTTTTCGCCATTGAGCAGCGCCGCCAGCGCCTGTGGCGAGACGTGCCCCGATTCTTCAGACACGCCACTTTCCGGGTCGTAGTACTTGGCCGGATTGGACAGCACCACCAGTTTGTCGCCATGGGAGGCGAACAAGAGGGCTTTGCTGGCGTTGTAGGTCAACTGATACAGCGGCACAGAATCGCCGCCGACTTTGAGTTCGCCCATCTGACTGAGCTGCGTGTCATCCATCGCGACTTTCGCCAGCGGCTCCAGCAGTTTCGCCAGTCCGCCGCGATCCATCACCAGCAGAAAATCCTTCAAGCGACCATCCGCCCCGCGCCACAATGCGACGTCGGCTGGCTGATCGAAAAGTTGCTCGATCAGGCTGTCCTGCAACTTCAGATCATGCTCGTAGATGATCCGGCGCAGACTGCCGATCAAGCCCAGGCGATCAGCATGAGTTTCGTAATAGAAGACGAAATCTTCGGTGAGCGTGGCTTTCAGGAACGGCACGGTCAGCAGGTCTTTTGGCAACTGGCTCAGCGAGCGGGTTTCCAACAGCGCATCCGGACGGCTCAGGCCAAGCTTGTCACCGGCCAACTCCGCTGGCGGCGCCTTGGGCTTCAGCAGCAGCCAGCCAAAACCACCCGCCACGCCGGCCACCAAGCACAATCCGGCCAGCAGCAAAGGCCAGCGTCGCGAAGGTTTGGCCGCTGGCGTGTCGGCAGCCGAAGTCACAGTGTTATCGCTCATCTTCTCGCTCATTTCCCAAAGCTCAGGATTTCATCCGTGGCGGAATGCTTAATAGTTGAAAGTCTTGACCAGCAGCAGATCACCGATCGCCCGCAGGGGCACGATGAACGTTTCGCGTTTTTCGTCGACGGTGTTTTCGTTGAGCACCAGCGTGATTTGCGAGGTGATCACCTCGTTCTGGTTGCTGGTCTCCTCGAAGTTATAGCCGCCGTTGCCAAAGTTGCCCCAATAGTTGACGTAAACCAGATAAGTGCCATGCAACGGCGCGGTCATGGTGAACATTTCCGGGCCCGGGCCATCGACGCCATCCGGGTCGAGGCCGCCGCCATTGCTCAGCGCCGGCTGCGCCCAGAACGCATGCTGACCGTCGGGCGTGACAATGTGCAGATCAAGCTCCGCTTTCGGGTCGTCCCAGCCCAAGACAAGACGAATACGCGCCGGCGTGCGCAAATTGTTTGCTTCATAAAATTGCACGCGCTTGAGCGACTGGCCTTCGGCGCTGATCACCTCGACGCTGTTGGAGCCCGCGCCGAACGCGTACGGCCGGGCAAAACGGCCTTGGTCGTCGGTGTACAGATTCAGGGGATTGCCATTTACGGCGAGACTGTGCGGCGGACGCATGTGTCCGATGGCCTTGAGCTGGCCCTGGATCATCGTGCGATTACGCTGGACGCCGCGATCGATCGGCGGCGTGGGATAGGCGACTTGCGGGTTTTCCGTACGATCGAGCAAGCCGTGATAACGCCAGCCGCCCACCGGTTCCGACAACTCGGCACTCGGCGCGGCCATCAGCGCAGGCGCACAGGCCAAGCCGATCAGCAGCCAAAAAAATGAACGCATGTAATGCCTCCTGCCATGCCTGAACGAAACCTTGCACCCGATCCTCGGTACTTCACAGCGGTGAAAACTGCGTTTCGTCTGAAAGACCCGTGAATATGGGGTCGTAGAAGGCGCGAAGATTAGCGATTCGGTGGTTTTTTAACAATCGGATACATGTGCTTTTGCTGTAGGAAACTTGCACCGTCGACAGGCGTGAGCCGAATAGGGAAATTATTCGGCTCACAAAATGAGCCGAATACGCGATCTGACCCGATCAACCCACTCGAAAGGGAAAATTCTGTCTGGCAAGACCTTGCGCATTGCCTTGGCCAGAGGAATGACCCAGGCGAACTCAAACCACTATTTCGACTGGAGCTCTATGTCATCTCATGGTCAACTACGGCCAGAAAAACCGTCGGCAAGGACGGTAAAATCCAGAGGTCGACCTGTGAAGCTGCGCAAACTGAAATTAAAGGATTTCCGTCGATTCGAAGAGATCGAAATCGATTTCCATCCTGAACTCACGGTTATTGCCGCACGTAACGGACAAGGTAAAACCACCATTCTCGAGGCCATCGCAACCGCTTTTGGACCATTCGTCGGTGCTTTTGATATGGGCAAATCCAAACATATCGAGCGCACAGACGCTCGTTATGTGCGGTTGGGCAACAGTTTCGAGAATGAACAAAACTTCCCCGTCGTTATCGATGCCGCGCTTGATGAGCCAGATATCGAGTGGCAACGAGCGTTGCATGGCCCCAAAAGCCGTACTACGACAAAAGAAGCATCCGCCCTGGCGAACTGGGGGAAAAAACTCCAGGACTCACTGCGTTCCAAAGTAGCAACAGCCTTGCCGCTGGTCAGCTATTACCCTGCCGGGCGGCTGTGGATAACCCACAACAACAGCTCGCGCAAAGCCGTGGTAAGCGCCAGCCGAACCATGGGTTATGAAGACTGCCTGTCCTCAGCCTCCAATTTTGTGCAAATGCAGCAATGGATGCGCAAGGCGACAATGGCACTTCTCCAGCAGAGGGAATTACCGGGGTATGAAGAGTCAGATCTACAACCCAGAATCGCTGGGATTCAAAATGCCGTGAACCTGGTACTGGAGGATGAAGGGTGGAGTAACTTTCATTACAGCCTCAGCTTCGAAGATCTCGCAATGTCCCACCCAGATCATGGACTGTTACCTATCAGCCTGCTCAGCGATGGTGTTCGAGCCATGATTTCGCTGACCGCCGACATGGCCTTTCGTTGTGCGCGCTTGAATGGTCAGTTTCAAGATCAAGCACCCTTGCTGACAGAAGGCATTGTTCTCATCGATGAAGTCGACCTGCATCTGCACCCCGCCTGGCAACAACAAGTTCTGGCGGCCTTACGCAGAGCATTTCCCAAGATCCAGTTCATCGTGAGCACGCATAGTCCTCAAGTACTGACCACCGTGAACCGTGAACAGATACGTGTAATTCATAGAGATGAACAAGGCTGGATCTCGGAACAACCGGCAATGAGTCCTTTGGCACAGAAGTCGGGAGATGCACTGGCCGGAGTCATGAATGTGAGCACCCGACCACCGATGCAGATAGTCGAAACAGCGCATGCCTATGAACAGCTATTTCGAGATGGCGCGGGCATGACTCCGCAAGCACAACAGTTGAAACAGGAACTCGACGAAGCGGGTTATGAAATCTCCGAAGCAGATATGACGCTCTGGACATTCCTTGCGGCGCAAGTCAGGAAGACCCGCAATGATTGAGTTGGCTCACAACCCTGTAACTCCGCAAGCTCTTCTGGATTTCAGTGCTGCCTATCCACAAGCAGGACCGAATGAGTTCGATGGTGCGGCTTTTCACTTGGTGAAAAAAATCGTGAAGGCAAGCCTCCATCACGATCAGGGTGGGCTTTGTGCCTACTGTGAAACGCCATTGGAGGCCGATACCGGACAAATTGACCACATCAAGCCCAAGCGCGGCAATGATGGGCATCCTCACCTGACGTTCTCCTATACCAACTATGCACACGGATGCATCCGGGCAGATGGATGTGGCCAACGAAAAGGTGACCGGCTCCTCCCAATCGAACCTGCACCCGGTTGTAATGAAAGGTTCTCACTGTCGTCGGATGGCTCACTGGAGGCTATGCCTACTCTCACCAGAAGGGAGAAGCATGTGGTTCGTCAAACGCGAGACATGCTTGGTCTTCAAAACGCGGCTCTCGTTCTCGAACGGGAGAAATGGATAAAATCCTTCGTTAGCCTGCTGCAAGAACAGCCTTCGCTCGCGAAAGACTTTTTGAAAGAGGCACCTTTTCGCTACATATTGCTTCGTTTGATCAGCTAGATATTTCGTCATACCCGATCGTTAACGCAGCCCCGCTCATTTGCCCATAACCCCCCTATCTGCTAGTGTCGCGCCGGTTTAACGTCAACCGGAAATCGCCGCCATGGCCCGCAAAAAAGCTGCACTGGATTTCGAACAGTCCCTCGCCGACCTGCAAACACTGGTCGAGCGTCTGGAGAACGGTGAATTGTCGCTGGAAGACTCGCTGACCGCTTTCGAGCAGGGCATCGGTCTGACCCGTGACTGCCAGGCAGCGCTGGCGCAAGCCGAGCAGAAGGTGCAAGTGCTGCTGGAGCGCGATGGCGAACTCGCCGAGGAACCCTTCGACGCGGAACAGCCAGAATGATTGCGGCGTACACGGCGACCAGTCAGACCCGGGTTAACGCAGCGCTGGAAACCCTGTTCAACGCGCCGTTGCCGGAGTTGGCGCGGCTTTACGAAGCCATGCGCTACAGCGTGATGAACGGCGGTAAACGCGTGCGTCCGCTGCTGGCCTACGCTGCGTGCGAAGCGCTCGGCGGCAAAGCTGAGCAAGCCAACGGCGCGGCCTGCGCGGTTGAGCTGATCCACGCTTATTCGCTGGTTCACGATGATTTGCCGGCGATGGACGACGACGATCTGCGTCGTGGTCAGCCGACCACTCACAAGAAATTCGATGAAGCCTGCGCGATTCTTGCCGGCGACGGCTTGCAGAGCCTGGCCTTCAGCGCCCTGCTCGACCCGCGCCTGAGCGATTGCAGCAGCGATATCCGCCTGCAAATGGTCACTGCACTGGCTCAGGCCGCAGGCCCGGCAGGCATGGTTGGCGGTCAGGCCATCGACCTTGGTTCGGTCGGCCTGAAACTCGATCAGAAAGCCCTCGAACAGATGCACCGGCACAAGACCGGCGCGCTGATCGAAGTCAGCGTCAAACTCGGCGCACTGGCCAGCGGTCGTGCCGAGAAGGACGAGCTCAAGGCTTTGCAGACTTATGCACAGGCCATCGGCCTGGCCTTTCAGGTGCAGGACGACATCCTCGACGTCGAAAGCGATACCGAAACCCTCGGTAAACGCCAAGGCGCCGACATTGCTCGTGACAAGCCAACCTACCCGGCGCTGCTCGGTCTCGACGCGGCCAAAGCCTACGCGCTGGAACTGCGCGATCAGGCCCTGCACGCCCTGCGACCGTTTGACGCGGCCGCCGAGCCGTTGCGCGAGCTGGCCCGGTATATCGTCGAGCGGCGCAACTGACGGCGTATCCGCCAAAAAAAACCAACGCGTGGGCAGGGGGCGATGCATCAGGTAAACTGCCGCATCTTCTATACCTATAACGATTCGCCTGATGCCCACGACGTTTCATGAGATTCCCCGCAAGCGCCCGACCACGCCCCTGCTCGACCGCGCGAACACGCCGGACGGCCTGCGCCGGTTAGGCGAAGCCGAGCTGGAAACCCTGGCCGATGAGTTGCGCCTGGAATTGCTCTACACGGTCGGTCAGACCGGTGGGCATTTCGGTGCCGGCCTGGGCGTGATCGAGCTGACCATCGCGTTGCATTACGTCTTTGACACGCCAGACGACCGTCTGCTGTGGGACGTTGGTCATCAGGCGTATCCGCACAAGATCCTCACCGGTCGCCGCGAGCGTATGGGCACCCTGCGCCAGAAGGACGGCATTGCAGCCTTCCCGCGTCGTTCCGAGAGCGAATACGACACCTTTGGCGTCGGCCACTCCAGCACCTCGATCAGCGCTGCGCTGGGCATGGCCATTGCCGCCCGCCTGCAGAACAGCGATCGCAAGGCAATCGCAGTGATCGGTGATGGCGCGTTGACCGCCGGCATGGCTTTCGAGGCGCTGAACCATGCGCCGGAAGTGAACGCCAACATGCTAGTGATCCTCAACGACAACGACATGTCGATCTCGCGCAATGTCGGTGGTCTGTCGAATTATCTGGCGAAGATCCTTTCCAGCCGCACTTACGCGAGCATGCGAGAAGGCAGCAAGAAAGTCCTGTCGCGCCTGCCGGGCGCTTGGGAAATTGCCCGTCGCACCGAAGAATACGCCAAAGGCATGCTGGTCCCCGGCACCCTGTTCGAAGAGCTGGGCTGGAACTACATCGGCCCGATCGACGGCCACGACCTGCCCACGCTGATCGCCACGCTGCGCAACATGCGCGATCTGAAAGGCCCGCAGTTCCTGCACATCGTCACCAAGAAAGGCAAAGGCTTCGCCCCGGCGGAAGTCGACCCGATCGGTTACCACGCCATCACCAAACTGGAACCACTGGACGCTCCGGCCGCCGCGCCGAAGCAGGCCAGCGGGCCGAAGTACTCGGCGGTGTTTGGCGAGTGGCTGTGCGACATGGCCGCGTCCGATCCACGTCTGGTCGGGATCACCCCGGCGATGAAGGAAGGCTCGGATCTGGTTGCGTTCAGTGAACGTTTCCCGCTGCGCTATTTCGACGTGGCGATTGCCGAGCAACACGCGGTGACGTTCGCTGCCGGCATGGCCTGCGAAGGCGCAAAACCGGTGGTGGCGATCTACTCGACGTTCCTCCAGCGCGGTTACGACCAGTTAGTGCATGACGTTGCAGTGCAGAACCTCGACGTGCTGTTCGCCATCGACCGCGCCGGTCTGGTCGGCGAAGACGGCCCGACGCACGCTGGCAGCTTCGATCTGTCGTACCTGCGCTGCATCCCGGGCATGGTCATCATGACCCCGAGCGATGAAAACGAGCTGCGCAAAATGCTCACCACCGGCCACCTGTACAACGGCCCGGCGGCAGTGCGTTACCCGCGCGGCAATGGTCCGAATGCGACCATTGAAAAAGATCTCGAACCGATCGAAATCGGCAAGGGCATCGTCCGTCGTCAGGGCAGCAAAGTCGCCGTACTGGTGTTTGGTGTACAACTGACCGAAGCGCTGAAAGTTGCCGAGAAGCTGGATGCCACTGTGGTCGACATGCGTTTCGTCAAACCGCTTGATGAAGCGCTGGTGCGCGAGATTGCCGACAGCCATGAGTTGCTGGTGACCCTCGAAGAGAACGCGATCATGGGCGGCGCCGGTGGCGCGGTCGGCGAGTTCCTGGCGCGTGAGAACATCCTCAAGTCGATGCTGCATCTGGGCTTGCCGGATATCTACGTCGAGCACGCCAAGCCTGCGCAGATGCTGGCCGAGTGCGGGCTGGATGAGGCCGGGATCGAAGCGTCGATTCGTCAGCGTCTGGAGTTGCTCAACAAGTAATCGCAATAGCAGTGCAACACCCTGTGGGAGCGAGCTTGCTCGCGAAAGCGGATTGTCAGTCGACTTATTCATGACTGACACACCGCATTCGCGAGCAAGCTCGCTCCCACAGTGGTTTATGAACTTTCAAAATTGAATTCGCCCTACGCATCAACGGACTGCCCGATGAAACTCTCGCGCCTCGCCCTACCTTTCTTCCTGCTGCCATCCGCCAACGCCCTCGCCGATACCTTCGAGCGTGATCAAGCACTGAAACTGCCAGACATGCTGATCTCCGCCAACCGCCAGGTCGAAGCCCGCAACGACAGCAGCGCCGCCAACACGGTGTTCACCCGCGAAGACATCGACCGCCTGCAACCGAGCGACGTGCCGGATCTGCTGCGTCGTGTCCCCGGTGTGCAAGTGGCGCAGGCCGGCGGGCGCGGCAGTTTGCCGGGGATCTACATTCGCGGTACGCAGTCGGCGCAGAGTCTGGTGTTGGTCGACGGCCAGCGCATCGGCAGTTCGACGTCTGGTGACAGCAATCTGCAGCATCTGAACATCGAGCAGATCGAACGCGTGGAAGTGCTGCGCGGTTCACGTTCGGTGATTTACGGCAGCGATGCGATTGGCGGGGTGATTCAGATTTTCACCCGACGCGGCACTGGGCAGGGTTTGCAGCCACGGATGCACGTTGGTTTCGGCAGCAACCAGACGTGGGAGCGCAGCCTCGGCTTGTCCGGTGGCGATGAGCAAACCCGCTTCAACCTCGGCGCCAGCCTTGATGAAACCGCCGGGATTGACCGCACTCACGAGTCGTACCCAAGCGATGGCGATCACGATGCCTACCGTAATAAATCCGTCAGCCTGAGCCTCAGCCATGCGCTGACCGATGACATCGAAATCGGCGCCAATCTGCTGGATAACCGTGGCAAGAGCGAGTTCGACAACCCGTTCGGTCGCTTCGACACGACCACGTTCGAGTCGGTGCAACAGCAGCCCTACAGCGCTTTCAACGTCAGTAGCGTCAGCAGTTACGTCGATGCGCGGGTCAACGAAACCTGGAAAACCCGTGTCGAGTTCGGCCACACCGAAAACCGCGAGAAGACCCTCGACAAACTCAGCGACGAACGCACGGTGTTCAACACCTACCGCGACTCGGTGAACTGGCAGAACGACCTGACGCTGGATGCACGCAACAGCCTGATTCTCGGTGGTGACTGGTACGAAGACCGGGTCAACAGCAGCACCGCGTTCGACGAGGACAGCCGCTGGAACCGGGCGGCGTTTATCCAGCATCGTTATCAGGCCGACAGCTTCTCCACTGAACTCGGTCTGCGTCACGACGACAACCAACAGTTCGGCAGCCAGAACACCTGGAGCGGCACCTTCACATTGCCGCTGAACCCGGACAACGATCTGCTGCTCAGCTACAGCGAAGGTTTCCGCGCGCCGACGTTCAACGACCTGTACTACCCGGATTTCAGTAACCCTGATCTGAAGCCGGAAACCTCGAAAAGCTATGAGCTGCAATGGCGCAGCCAGTTGACCGACAGCAGCCGCCTCGAAGCCTCGATTTACCGAACGGATCTGGAAGACGCGATCATTTTTGGCAGCAACTCACGCCCGGAGAACGTCGCTTCGGCGCGAATCAATGGTTTTGAAGCGGCGCTGAAACAGGAACTGTTCGACTGGCAGAGCAATCTGGGCGTGGCGATCATCGACCCGCGCGATCGCGACAGCGGCCACACCTTGGCGCGGCGTGCGCGGCGCACATTGAGCTGGGATCTGGATCGTCAGTTTGACCAAATCAGCCTCGGCGCCAGTTGGCAGGCGGTCAGCAGCAGTTATGACGATAAGGACAATACGCAGGCGCTGGGCGGCTATGCGCTGTTCGGCTTGCGCAGCAGTTGGGCGCTGAACCGCGAGATCCAGCTGGATCTGAAGGTCGATAACGTTTTCGACAAAGGCTACAGCCGGGCGAATTACAGCTATGACGGCAGCCAGTATGACTATCGCGAGGAAGGTCGGGTGTGGATGTTTGGGGTCACTTGGACCCCTGAGCTTTGATCTGAGATTTGCAGTATTTTGGCTGACCTCTTCGCGAGCAAGCTCGCTCCCACAGTAGATCGAGCCCAACCACACATTGTGAGCTGGCCATAGAACCAATGCGGGAGCGAGCTTGCTCGCGAAGAAGTCACCCCGGTTTCAGCGGTCAGGCGCGATCAACTGGCAGAGCTTGGCGGTGGCACCGATCATTTGGCCGCTGGGGCGCTCAAGGCCTTTATCGGTAACCAACAGTAGTTTCCCCTGCTTCACTGCTGCTACCTGCGGCCAGGTTTTCCACGCTTCGAGCTGCGCCTGATCCCCAGCCAGAATCACTTCGGGGTCGCGCTGCAACACCGCCTCAATACTCACCTGCGGCGCTGGCAAACTCAGATCGCCGAACACATTGCGCGCGCCGCACACTTCCAGCGCATCACTGATGATCTGCCCGCCACCCACGGTATACAGCGGCTTGTCCCAGACCTGATAAAACACCCGCAACGGCACGTCCCGGCGATAGCGCTGGCGTAGCTCTGCGAGTTGTTTGCGCAATGCCGTCGCCCGCGCGCGCCCACGCTCAGGTCGCCCCAATTGCGCGGCAATGGCTTCGATCTGCGCGGCGAGTTGTTCGAGGGAATGCGGTTCGGCGACAAAGGTCGGGATGCCCAGACGCTTCAGCTGATCGCGCTGCGCCGGGCCGACACTGCCGGGCCACAGCAACAACAAATCAGGCCTGAGGCTGAGCAGCTGTTCCATGTCGAGTTGGCCATAGCGGCCAACGGACGGAATGCTGGCAATTTCAGCCGGCCGCTCACCGGCATCCAGCACGCCGACCAACAGGTCAGCCGAATCCAGCTCAACAACGATTTCAGAAAGGGACGGCGCGAGGCTGACAACCCGTAAGCCCGCCAGCACCTGAGCCGAGACGGCCAGCAGCAGAACCGCCAGCCAGAGACGGCGCATCAGCCGAGTTGACGCGGAATACGGTAGAGGTAGAACAGCACCGCCGTGGACAGCGCCAACAACATCAACGGTACGGCTTCGAGACCGACAAACACCGCCAACGCACCGATCCACGCCGGCAAGGCTGCCGCCAGAAACGCAGTGCGACGGCGCGCCGCGAGGGCGATCCACGCGGCAGGTTCATCCGGAGTATCGAGGGCTTTTTGCGTGGCGATCAGCGCGTGTTTGTAGCGGCCGAAAAACTTCAGGCTGACAAACATCGATGCTACGCCGGCAATAAAGAACGGCATCGCCAGCACCGGCAGAATGCCTTCGCCCTGACCGAACAATGCGTTGAATACAAATAGCGGCGCCAGCGCCAGCGTCAGATATTTCCACCAGTCGACGGACAACCGGCGCCGCACCTGGCCCCGCGTCACGCGCGATCGACCTCGCCCTGATGCTCGTTGCCCATCATGTGGTCGAGCTTGCTGGCCTTGGTCGCCAGATAGAGTTTGTTATGCGGGTTGTGGCCGGTATGCAACGGCACGCGCTCGGCGACGGTGATGCCCATGTCGGTCAAGGCTTTGACCTTGCGTGGATTGTTGGTCATCAAGCGCAGGGATTTCACGCCCAGATGCTCGAGCATCGGCAGGCACATGGCGTAATCGCGCTGGTCGGCGGCAAAGCCCAGACGCTCGTTGGCTTCAACGGTATCAGCGCCGCCGTCCTGCAACTCGTAGGCACGGATCTTGTTCAACAGACCGATACCGCGACCTTCCTGACGCAGGTAGAGCAACACGCCACGGCCTTCACGGGCGATGGCCTTGAGTGCGCCTTCGAGTTGTGAGCCGCAGTCGCAGCGCTGGCTGAACAAGGCATCGCCGGTCAGGCATTCGGAGTGCAACCGGCCGAGTACCGGGGCACCGTCGGCAATTTCACCCAGGCTCAGCACGACGTGCTCGCGGCCGGTGGCTTCATCGAGAAAACCGTGCATGGTGAATTGCGCAAAAGGTGTTGGCAGCTTGGAAGCGGCGACAAAGACGACAGGCACCGGTGTGCTCCTGATCTAAAGAGTCTGAAAATTCGCAGGCCGGCATTGTAACAGCAGGTTCCTGCAGACGCTTAGGCTGAATTATCGGGCATAACGATCAAAAAGTTTGATAACTACCTCATGGACGCCGCAGCTCCAGTGAGCCTGCTCGCAATAGCGGTGTGTCAGATACATCAATGTTTGAGTTAGACCGCCATCGCGAGCAGGCGAAGGCCTACAGGGGATTTTTGCAGGCCTTCAGTTCGAGGTGAACGGATACGGCTGCTTCCACTTCTCGAAGACCGGTTTCAACTCGCCACTCTTCACCAACTGCTCCATTCGCTGGTCATACAGCGTCATTAGCGCCCGGGCTTGCGGGGTGTCGGCGAAGCCGAGGTACAGCGGCAACTCGATCAGATGCGAATAGCGATACTGCGTCGCATCCGCCGCCGTTTTCACCACCGCTTCAATCTCGGTCAGGGCATCGATGTAGTAATCCGCGCGGCCCTGCTTGAGCATCGACAGAATTCCGGTACGCCGCTCGATCTGGTTGTAACGCTTGATATTCGGCAGGTAGCTTTCGTAACGATAACCGCGCACCCAGGCCAGTCGATATTTGCCCAGCGTCGCCTGGGTCGGTACCGGATTGCTCGCCAGGCCCAATGCATAGATGTGGTCGGAATCAAAATTCCAGTGCGGATACAACACCTGCTCGGCTTCGTCGCGGTAGGAGCCGACCAGCGCGTCAACTTCCTTCAACTGCACCAGCCCGACCGAACGGGTGTAGGGCACAGTGCGGATATCCAGCTTCACACCGACCGGCTCGAACACCTTGCGCAACACATCCCAGCCCAGACCATGGCCGTCGGCGGCGGTGTAGTCTTCCCAGTCTTCGCTGGCCAGATGGATGACCGCCGGCGTCGGCGCAGCCTCCTGCGCACCGGCCACGGTGCTCAGCAGAGCCAAAATCACTAACGCCAACCAGCGTCGAGCCATCCCTAGTCCCCTCACTTGACCCTGATATCCCTTGGAATCAGGCGAAAATCCACACCAGTCCCTGCATCGCCAGCCAGGCAAACACGCCGGCCAGCACGTCGTCGAGCATGATCCCTACGCCGCCATGCACATGCCGATCGATCCAGCGGATCGGCCACGGCTTGAGAATGTCGAAGAACCGGAACACCAGGAAACCCGCGAGCAACCAGTACCAGCCTTCCGGCACCAGCCACAGAGTGATCCACATCCCGACCATTTCGTCCCAGACGATACCTTCGTGGTCGTGTACCCGCAGATCGTCGGCCACCTTGCCGCACAGCCAGAAGCCGAACAGCATGGTGATCCCGAGCATCAGCCAGTACCCCCAGTCGGGCAACATCTGCCACAACGGGATAAAGGGTAGCGCAACCAGCGAGCCCCACGTGCCCGGCGCCTTGGGCAAGGTGCCGGAACCGAAACCGAACGCGAGGAAATGCCAGGGATTGCGCCAGACAGACGGCGGAACGAATTCGGCCGGAACCTGTTTCGGGTGATCTGTCACGGTGTCTCCTGAAAATGTTGATAGCCCCGGATTTGCGGGGTGATGTCCTTCCCTTCACGGTCCAGCAGGACCACGCCCTGACCTTCTGACACACGACCGACCACATGGATCGGCCAGCCATCGGCCAGCAGCGCCGGCAACTCGACGGACGGTAGTGTGAAGGCCAGCACGTAATCATCGCCACCGCTTAACGCGGCACGTTCAGCACCACGCTGGCCGAGAAAGGCCACTAAAGCATCCGACAGCGGTACGCGCTCGCGTTCAATTTCAAGCCGCACCTTCGACGCCAGCGCGATGTGGCCACAATCGGCGAGCAGGCCATCGGAGATATCCAGCGCCGACGTGGCTTTGCCACGCAGCGCTTGGCCGAGGGCTAGTTGCGGTTGTGGCGACCAGTAATGATCGAGCAACGGTTGGGCGATGTGTGCTTCGGCCTCACGCTGACCGAGCACCAGTGGCAAGGCGCCGGCAGCATTGCCCAGCTCACCGCCGACACACAGCAAGTCCCCAGGTTGAGCACCGCTGCGGGTCAATGCCTGACCCTCAGGCACACGACCAAACACGGTGACCGTCAGACTCAATGGCCCACGCGTGGTATCGCCGCCCACCAGCGCAACACCGCAGCTCTGCGCCATACGGTTCAAACCGCCGGCATAGGCTTGCAGCCAATCGGCGGTCACCGTCGGCACAGTCAGCGCAAGGGTAAAGGCAACGGGCGTGGCGCCCATGGCGGCCAGGTCGCTGACCGCAACGGCCAGCGAACGCTGACCGAGCAGAAACGGATCGCAGGGGTCGGCGAAATGCACACCGGCCACCAGCGTATCGGTGGAAATAGCCAACTGTTCCCCGGAAGGAACAGCGAGCAAGGCGCAGTCGTCGCCAATCCCGAGGGCAACGCCTTCGCCGCCCTGCGCACAAGGCGCGGCGGCGAAGAAGTTACGGATCAGCTCAAACTCGCCCATTGAAGTATCAAGCGCGTTTCAGCGCTTGAACGCCTTCACTTCAGCTTCACGCAGGCGCGGGGCCAGCTTGTCGAGCACGCCGTTGACGAACTTGTGACCGTCGGTGGAACCGTAGACTTTCGCCAGTTCGATCCCTTCGTTGATCACCACGCGGTACGGCACGTCGACGCGCTTGAGCAGTTCCCAGGTCGACAGGCGCAGTACGCACAGTTCAACCGGGTCCAGCTCTTCGATGGTCAGGTCCAGGCACGGCGCCAGCGCAGTGTCGATCTCGGTCAGATTGGCCGGAACACCGTGCAGGATGTCGTGGAAGTAGCTGGCATCGGCGAAGGTGAAATCGTTGTCGACGCGAAACTGCGCTTCGATTTCGTTCAGCGAAGTACTGGCCATGTGGCGCTGGTACAACGCTTGCGTCGCCAACTGACGGGCAGCGCGGCGCTTTTCACTTTTCGAAGGCTTGCCGGCGTCCGTTGGACGCGGTTCGCGCGGGTTGAAACGATCGCTTTCGTCGCTAATCACTTGGCCTCCAACTGCGCCAGCAGGCTGACCATTTCCAGAGCGGACAGGGCAGCTTCGGCACCTTTGTTACCGGCCTTGGTGCCGGAACGTTCGATGGCTTGCTCGATGGAATCAACTGTCAGGACGCCGAACGCGACCGGCACGCCGAACTCCATGGACACCTGGGCCAGACCCTTGGTGCACTCGCCTGCCACGTATTCGAAGTGCGGAGTACCGCCACGAATGACCGCGCCGAGGGCGATGATGGCTGCGAACTCGCCTTTCTGGGCGACTTTCTGCGCAACCAGCGGGATTTCGAAGGCGCCAGGTGCGCGGATGATGGTGATGTCGCTTTCGCTCACGCCGTGGCGAACCAGGGCATCAACTGCACCGCTGACCAAGCTTTCAACCACGAAGCTGTTGAAACGGCCCACTACCAAAGCGTAGCGGCCTTTAGGGGCGATGAAGGTACCTTCGATGGTCTTCAGGGTCATTCGTCAGTTCTCTTAAAGAGCCGGGACGCGTCTGCTACGCGTCCCTCAGTGATTTATTTGCCGCGAATCGGAGTCCGGAAACAACCGGTCATTATTCGGAGGGCACGTATTCTACAACTTCCAGATCGAAACCGGATATCGCATTAAATTTCATTGGCGCAGACATCAGGCGCATTTTGCGCACGCCGAGGTCACGCAGGATCTGCGAACCGGCACCGACGATGCTGTAAGTCGTCGGCTTTTTCGGCGCGGCCTGATCACCGGTTTCGCGGATGTGCGCCAGCAACACGTCGCCGTCGAGCGGGTGACCGAGCAACAGCACGACACCGCTGCCCGCCTCGGCAACCGCCGCCATGGCGGCGCGCAGGCTCCAGCGGCCCGGTTGTTTGACCATCAGCAGGTCGCGCAGCGGATCCATGTTGTGCACGCGAACCAGCGTTGGCTCTTCGGCGCAAACAGTGCCCAACGTGAGGGCCATGTGCACGTCGCCTTCCACCGAATCACGATAGGTCACCAGGTTGAATTGGCCCAGTTCGCTGTCCAGTGGCTGCTCGGCAATCCGCTGAACGGTACGTTCGTGGATCATCCGGTAGTGAATCAGGTCGGCGATGGTGCCGATCTTGATGTTGTGCTCGGCAGCGAAAGCTTCCAGCTCAGCGCGACGAGACATGGTGCCGTCGTCGTTCATCACTTCGCAGATCACCCCGCTTGGCTCGAAACCGGCCATCCGCGCGAGGTCGCAAGCGGCTTCAGTGTGGCCAGCGCGAGCGAGGGTGCCGCCGGCCTGCGCCATCAGCGGGAAGATGTGGCCCGGGCTGACGATGTCCTCAGCCTTGGCGTCCTTGGCGGCAGCCGCTTGCACGGTGCGCGCACGGTCGGCAGCGGAGATGCCGGTGGTGACGCCTTCGGCGGCTTCGATGGACACGGTGAACTTGGTGCCGAAACCGGAACCGTTGCGCGGCGCCATCAGCGGCAGCTTCAACAGTTCACAGCGCTCGCGGCTCATCGGCATGCAGATCAGACCACGGGCGTGCTTGGCCATGAAGTTGATGTGTTCGGCCTGGCAGCATTCGGCGGCCATGATCAGGTCGCCTTCGTTCTCGCGGTCTTCGTCATCCATGAGGATGACCATCTTGCCTTGGCGGATGTCTTCAACCAGTTCTTCGATGCTATTGAGCGCCACAAGGCACCCCCTTCAGTCAGGATTTGAGGTAGCCGTTGGCGGCCAGAAAGCTTTCAGTAATGCCGCCAGCGCTTGGCTCGGCAGCCTTGTCGCCGAGCAGCAGACGCTCCAGATAGCGCGCCAGCAAATCGACTTCCAGATTCACCCGGCGCCCAGGCTTGTACGACGCCATGATGGTTTCGCTCAGGGTGTGCGGAATGATCGTCAGCATGAACTCGGCGCCATCGACTTCGTTCACGGTCAGGCTGGTGCCGTCGACGGTGATCGAGCCTTTGTGGGCGATGTATTTGGCCAGCTCTTTTGGCGCGCGGATGCGAAATTCCACGGCGCGGGCATTGTCGCTGCGCGAGACGATTTCGCCGACACCGTCGACGTGGCCGCTGACCAGGTGCCCGCCGAGACGGGTGGTCGGGGTCAGGGCTTTTTCCAGATTGACCGGGCTGCCGCTTTTCAGATCATTCATGGCGGTGCAGTCGAGGGTTTCGCGGCTGACGTCGGCAGCGAAGCCGTCGCCCGGCAGCTCAACCGCCGTCAGGCAGACGCCGTTGACCGCGATGCTGTCGCCGAGTTTGACGTCGCTCAGGTCGAGCTTGCCGGTGGCGACGTGGACCCGCACATCACCGCCCTTTGGGGTCAGTGCGCGGATACTGCCGATGGATTCGATGATGCCGGTAAACATGGGGTTCTCCTTGAGAACTAAGCCAGCGCTAACGCGATGGCCGGGAATTATACGCTCGCCGAAAGGACAGGGATGGCAGTGACTCGCCAGTCATCGCCCACCGCGCGAATTTCAGTAATTTTCAGCTCCGGCGCGTCCTTCATATAAGCCAGCGGCCAGTCCAGCAATGGACGCGCCGAAGAGCCGAGAAACTTGCCAGCGATGAAGATCACGAATTCGTCGACCAGACCGAGCTGAGCGAAAGCGCCGGCCAGACGCGGGCCGGCCTCGACCAGCACCTCATTGACGCCACGATTGGCCAGCTCAATCAGCAATTGATGCAGATCGACCTGACCGTCGTCACCCGGCACGATCAGGCATTCAGGGCCGTGGGCATATTGCTCTTCGATCGCGACACAGGTGGCGACCAACGCCGGGCCAGCCTTGAAGAACGGCGCATCCAGCGGCACACGCAGGCGTCCGTCGATCAACACCCGCAGCGGCGGTCGGCTCATGGCCAGCGCGGTTTGCTCACTGTCCAGACCGAGTTCGTCAGCGCGAACAGTCAAGCGCGCCCCATCGGCCAGCACGGTGTCGGCGCCGGTCAGGACCACGGCGGCCTGGGCGCGCAAACGCTGGACGGCCGAACGCGCGGCCGGGCCGGTGATCCATTGGCTCTCGCCGCTTTCCATCGCTGTGCGACCGTCGAGGCTCATCGCCAACTTGACCCGCACGAACGGCAAGCCGTGTTCCATGCGCTTCAGAAAGCCTTGATTAAGCTTGCGCGCCTCAGCTTCCAGCACACCGCTTTCAGTGGCGATGCCGGCATCGGCCAGACGCTGCAAACCACGTCCGGCGACTTGCGGATTCGGATCACGCATTGCCGTCACGACTCGGCCGACACCGGCATTCACCAGTGCATCGGCGCACGGAGGCGTGCGGCCATGGTGGCTGCACGGTTCGAGGGTCACGTAAGCGGTAGCGCCCCGGGCCAGCTCACCGGCGGCGCGCAGGGCATGGACTTCGGCGTGCGGTTCGCCGGCGCGTTCATGCCAGCCTTCGCCGACAATCTGCCCGTCGCGCACCACCACGCAGCCAACCCGAGGATTGGGATGGGTGGTGTAGTGACCTTTGCGCGCCAGTTCCAGCGCACGCGCCATAAAGTGGGCGTCGAGGATGGCCTGCTCGGCGACGCTGGTCATTCTTTCACCGGTTCGCGGGCGAGGCGGTCGATCTCTTCGCGGAATTCGTTGAGGTCCTGGAAGCGCTTGTACACCGAAGCGAAACGGATGTAGGCGACTTCATCAAGCTTCTGCAATTCAGCCATGACCAGTTCGCCGACCACGAGGGATTTGACCTCGCGTTCGCCGGTGGCGCGCAGCTTGTGCTTGATGTGAACCAGAGAGGATTCGAGGCGCTCGACGCTCACCGGACGTTTCTCCAGCGCGCGCTGCATGCCGGCACGGAGTTTTTCTTCGTCGAACGGTTGGCGGCTGCCGTCAGTTTTGATCAGGCGCGGCAACACCAGTTCGGCCGTCTCGAACGTCGTGAAACGTTCGCCGCAGGCCAGGCATTCACGCCGACGGCGCACCTGTTCGCCCTCGGCGACCAGACGCGAGTCGATGACCTTGGTGTCGTTGGCACCGCAGAAGGGACAGTGCATGGTGGCTGGCAACAAAAAAAGGGAGGGCCATGGTAGCGCATCCCGGTGGCAAGACAAGCCATAGGGTTTGCGGTATACAGAACGGCATGATCGTTTGATCCATGGATTTCATTTTGCTGGAGCATCCAATGCCGTTACGTCCGCTCGTTTTGCTCAGTCTTTTCAGCCTGCTGGTGGCCTGCGGCAGCGATGCACCCAAGCCCCAGCCGCCAACACCGGGCCCTGCCCCGCAACAGGCGCAGAAAAAAGCCAAAGAGGCCGCCGACCTTGGCCCGCTGCCGGCCTATCAACGGGAACTGAGCGGCACCCTGCAAGGTGTGCCGGCCGGTGCCGAAGTCGAACTGGCGCTGCTGGTGATCGATGCAAAGGATCGCCCGCAACAATTGCTCGCCAGCTCCAGCCTGATCGGCAATAACCAGATCCTGCCTTTCCGCCTGCGCTTCAACCCGGATGCATTCCCGGCCGGGGCGCGGGTTGAGCTGCGCGGTCGCGCCAGTCAGTCCGGCCAGTTGATCCTGCATCTGCCGTCGCAAACCATCAGCCAGCCGACCACTCAGGCGTTGGGCCAGCTGCAATTTGTCAAAGCACCATGACCGCACCGCTCGACCTGCAACGGGCGTTGGGTGAATTGCTCGGCGACGCCAGACTCAAGATCTGTGCGTTGCCGGACACTGATTTACAGCTATGGCTGATCGATGGCGACAACATGGATCGCCAATTCAGCCAGGAAGAAACTCAGCGAATTCTGCACGAGCCACCGTACTGGGGTTTCTGCTGGGCCAGCGGTCTGGCGGTGGCACGGTATCTGGCGGAATTCCCGGAGTGGGTGCGCGGCAAGCGCGTGCTGGATTTCGGCGCCGGTTCCGGAATTGCCGGGATCGCGGCAGTGAAGGCCGGCGCGCTGGAAGTCGTGGCGTGCGATCTCGATCCGCTGGCGATTGCCGCGTGCCGGGCGAATGCCGAGCTTAATGATGTGCAGATGAGCTACTCGACGGATTTCTTTGCCGAGGCGGATCGGTTTGATCTGATTCTGGTGGCGGACGTGTTATATGACCGGGCGAATCTGCCGTTGCTCGATGCGTTTTTAAGCCGGGGCCGTGAGGCGTTGGTGGCGGATTCGCGGGTTCGGGATTTTAGGCATCCGTTGTATGAGCGGATTGAAATGCTGGAGGCGATGACGTTGCCGGATCTGGCTGAGCCGGAAGAATTCAGACATGTCAGCCTCTACCATGCGCAGCGCTAGCTAAAAGCTTCGCGAGCAGGCTCGCTCCCACAGGGGTTTTGTGAACGACACAGATCCAATGTGGGAGCGAGCTTGCTCGCGAAGGCGTCCGCCCATGCAACACACCTCTCAAAGGCTGACCGCTTCCGGCCACACCCCGCCAAGCCGTATAGTTGCCCCATCCACGCTTTGACGAGATCCCCCATGAGTGAGCAAACGCCGTACATCTTCGACGCCACGACGGCCGATTTCGACCAGTCGGTGATCGAGGCCTCTTTCAATAAACCGGTGCTGGTGGATTTCTGGGCCGACTGGTGTGCGCCGTGCAAGGCGCTGATGCCGATGCTGCAAGGCATTGCCGAGAGCTATCAGGGCGAACTGCTGCTGGCCAAGGTCAACTGCGACATCGAGCAGGACATCGTCGCCCGTTTCGGTATTCGCAGCCTGCCGACCGTGGTGCTGTTCAAGGACGGCCAACCGGTCGACGGTTTTGCCGGCGCGCAACCGGAATCCGCCGTGCGTGCCTTGCTTGAGCCGCACGTAAAAATGCCACCGCCGGCCGCCGCCGATCCGTTCGAGCAGGCTCAGGCGTTGTTCGATGACGGCCGTTACGCCGATGCCGAAGCGGCGCTGGTGGTGATGCTCACAGAAGACAACACCAACGCCAAGGCACTGATTCTATACGCGCGTTGCCTGACCGAGCGCGGCGAACTGGACGAAGCGCAAACCGTGCTGGATGCGGTCAAAAGCGATGAACACAAAGCCGCGCTGGCCGGGGCCAAGGCGCAGATCAAGTTCCTCGGTCTGGCGCGAGACCTGCCGGATGCCGCCGATTTGAAAGCGCGCCTGGCGAAAGATCCGCAGGACGATGAGGCGGTGTATCAACTGGCGATCCAGCAACTGGCGCGTCAGCAATACGAAGCGGCGCTTGAGGCGATGCTCAAGCTGTTTATCCGCAACCGTAGCTATGGCGAAGGTCTGCCGCACAAGACCCTGCTGCAGGTGTTCGAGCTGCTGGGCAACGATCACCCGCTGGTGACGGTGTACCGCCGCAAGATGTTCGCGGCGCTGTACTAAGCGCTCATTCGATCCAGCTGTAGAGCGGCGTATCCCCGCCGCTCACCACCTTCACGTCCGAACTATGGCGCAGGCGTACCAGCAAGCGCTTGCCCGCCGCCGCGCTGCCGGTCAGCCCTTCCAGTTGATCGAGCAGATCCGGCCCACTGAGCTGCCCGGCCTTGCGCAAAAGGTCCCTGGCCACCTGCCACAACGCATCGTCCTGACTCAGCGGTTTCGCCGCTGGCGCTGATGCGACCGCCTCAGATTGCGCAACCGGTGCCTGCCCATTCAGCGCCGAACCGAGCTTCGCCCAGTCGTTGTCATCCAGCTCTACCGTCAAGTCCACCGGCACGTCGCCGACGGTTCCGCGTATCCGCAACATTGAGTTCGCTCCTGCACTTTTCTGACCTGCATGCTCCCACGGGACTTGTGCAACGCCAAGCGCACGGGCAAACTCTGCGCACTTTCGTTATAAGATTACATAACAAACTCTTCACTTTACTTCCCGGAAACCGCCATGCGTCGTCTGCTGCTCGCTTTGCCGTTTGCCCTGTTGCCGCTGGCCATCGCCCACGCGGCTGATGAGCATGACCACGATCACGATCATGAACACGGCAGCCTTGGCGCGCATGAACACGGCGTCGGTCGCTTGAACGCGGCGCTGGATGGCCAGACCCTGGAGCTTGAGCTGGAAAGCCCGGCGATGAACCTCGTGGGTTTCGAGCACGTCGCCACTTCGGATGCCGACAAGGCCAAGGTCGCCGCTGCCCGTGCGCAACTGGAAAAACCCTTGGCCCTGTTCAGCCTCCCTGCCGCCGCCGGGTGCAAAGTGGTCAGTCAGGAACTGGAAAGCCCGCTCTTCGGCGACAAGCCGGATGCCGACGACCATGACGACGATGAAGCGGATAAGGACGGTCATGAGCATCACCATGACCACAGCGAAATCCACGCGCATTATCAGTTCAACTGCGCCACACCGGGCGCGCTGAAGACTCTGGATCTGGCGAACGTCTTCAAGACCTTCCCGGCGACGCAGAAAATTCAGGTACAACTGATCAGCGCCAGCGGCCAGCAAGGTACTGAAGTGACGGCCAAGGCTGCCGCGCTGAAATTCTAAGCCTCACCGAAACACCCTTGTGGGAGCGAGCTTGCTCGCGAATGCGATTCGTCAGGCGCCTCTGGATTGACTGATCTACCGCTTTCGCGAGCAAGCTCGCTCCCACAGGGGTTATGTGTTCACCTCACGAAACTGGTGCCATGACCCAAGCACTCATCGAACTGTCCGACCTGGGCTTCAACTGGCCCGGTCATCCGCCATTGCTGGACATCCCGGCGTTTCGCCTGGAAGCTGGCGAAACCCTGTTCCTCAAGGGCCCCAGCGGCAGCGGCAAGACCACCCTGCTCGGCCTGCTCGGTGGCGTGCAGAAGCCCGGTCGCGGCAGCATTCGCCTGCTCGGCCAGGAACTCACCGAACTCTCCGCCGGCGCCCGCGATACCTTCCGTGTCGATCACACCGGCTACATTTTCCAGCAGTTCAACTTGCTGCCGTTTCTCTCGGTCCGCGAGAACGTTGAGCTGCCGTGCCACTTCTCGAAACTGCGGGCTCAGCGGGCGAAACAACGCCACGGCAGCGTCGATCAGGCCGCCGCTACCTTGCTCGCCCATTTGGGTTTGAAAGATGAAAGCATCCTCAGCCGCCGTGCTGACTCACTGTCGATCGGCCAGCAACAGCGGGTCGCCGCCGCACGCGCATTGATCGGCCAGCCAGAATTGGTGATCGCCGACGAACCGACCTCGGCGCTGGATTACGACGCCCGGGAAAACTTCATTCGCCTGCTGTTCGCCGAATGCCGCGAGGCCGGTTCCAGTCTGCTGTTCGTCAGCCACGACCAAAGCCTGGCGCCGCTGTTCGACCGTCACTTGTCCCTGGCCGAACTCAATCGCGCCGCCACGTCTGCCGAGGTCTGAGATGTATCTGTTTCGTCTGGCCATGGCCAGCCTGGCCAACCGCCGCTTTACCGCGCTACTGACCGCATTTGCCATCGCCCTGTCGGTATGCCTGCTGCTCGCCGTTGAACGAGTGCGCACCGAAGCCAAAGCCAGTTTCGCCAGTACCATCAGTGGCACCGACCTGATCGTCGGCGCCCGCTCCGGCTCGGTGAACCTGCTGCTGTACTCAGTGTTTCGCATCGGCAACGCCACCAACAACATCCGCTGGGACAGCTTCGAACACTTCGCCAGCAACCCGAAAGTGAAGTGGGCAATCCCGATGTCCCTCGGCGACTCCCATCGCGGCTACCGGGTGATGGGTACCACCGAAGCCTATTTCGAGCATTACCAGTACGGTCGCCAGCAGCATCTGGAATTGGCCGACGGTCGCGCTTTCGCGACTGATCCGTTTGAAGTGGTGCTCGGCGCAGAAGTCGCCGATGCGCTGCATTACAAACTCGGCGACCAACTGGTGCTGGCCCACGGTGTGGCGGCAATCAGTCTGGTCAAACACGATGACAAGCCGTTCACCGTGGTCGGCATTCTCAAGCGCACCGGCACCCCGGTCGATCGCACGCTGCACATCAGCCTCGGCGGCATGGAGGCGATCCACATCGACTGGCACAACGGCGTGCCGGCGCGGGGCAATGGGAGGATTACCGCCGATCAAGCGCGCAACATGGACCTGACGCCGCAAGCGATCACCGCGTTCATGCTCGGCCTCAACAGCAAGATTTCCACGTTCGCCTTGCAACGCGAGATCAATGAATTCCGTGGCGAACCGATGCTGGCGATCCTGCCGGGCGTGGCGTTGCAGGAGTTGTGGAGCCTGATGAGCACCGCCGAAAAAGCCCTGTTCGTGGTTTCTCTGTTCGTTGTACTGACCGGTTTGATCGGCATGCTCACGGCGATTCTCACCAGCCTCAACGAGCGTCGCCGCGAGATGGCGATTCTGCGTTCGGTCGGCGCAAGGCCGTGGCACATCGCGAGTCTGCTGGTGCTGGAGGCCTTCGCGCTGGCACTGACCGGCGTCATCGCAGGTCTGGCGTTGCTGTACATCGGCATCGCCGCCGCGCAGGGTTACGTGCAGGCCAATTACGGTTTGTATCTGCCGCTGGCGTGGCCGAGCGAGTATGAATGGACGCTGCTCGGTGGCATTCTGGCGGCCGCGCTGCTGATGGGCAGCGTGCCGGCCTGGCGCGCTTATCGCCAATCATTGGCCGATGGCCTGTCGATCCGTTTATGAGGATGTTCACCATGCCCCGCGCCGCACTCGCGCTGCTGTTGCTGATCGCCCTGCCCGTGTGGGCAGCAGCGCCGAAAGACCTGACGTGGTCGGAAATGATTCCACCGGACGCCGCGCCGGAAGTGCCGAACATGACGCCGCTGCACGACCTATCGAAGATGGGCGATGCGTTGTCTGCCGAGTCCGCGCCAGCGGCGAAGCAGGACCTGCCGGACGCGCCGGTGGTGCAATCACTCGACGGGCAGAACATTCGTTTGCCGGGCTACATCGTGCCTCTGGAAGTCAATGAAGAAGGACGCACCACGGACTTTTTGCTGGTGCCGTATTTCGGCGCCTGCATCCACGTGCCGCCACCGCCGTCGAACCAGATTGTGCATGTGAAAAGCGAGTTGGGCGTGAAGCTCGATGAGCTGTATCAGCCGTATTGGGTCGAGGGGCCGTTGCAGGTCAAGGCGTCGAGCAGCGAACTGGCGGATGCCGGGTATCAGATGGATGCGGACAAGATTTATGTGTATGAGCTGCCGGAGTAACCCCGGCAGTTGTTTATCGTTTGCAATGACCCCTTCGCGAGCAAGCTCGCTCCCACAGGTTTCGGCGGCGACCATAAATTCTGTGGTCGACTCGATCACTGTGGGAGCGAGCTTGCTCGCGAAGGGGCCGGCAAAGGTTCCACAAAACCTTCCCACTTCACTGTTTCATTGAGCTGAGTCAAAAGACCGTATCAGTTGGCTTCGTACCATAGGACATCAGAAACTTTTAACGTCCTTTCGGAGCCCCCATGAACAAGTCCTTGCTCAGCGCCTCGCTGTTTGCCCTCGCGCTCGCAGCCCCGCTCGCCCACGCCCACGAAGCCGGTGACATCCTCATCCGTGCCGGTGCGATCACCGTCAACCCGAAGGCCGACAGCTCCAGCGTCAAGGTCGATCAGGGTCCGTTGAGCGGCACCAATCTGGGCGGCAAGGCGACCATGAGCAGCGACACCCAATTGGGTCTGAACTTCGCTTACATGCTCACCGATCACGTCGGCCTCGAGCTGCTCGCGGCCACGCCGTTCGAGCATGACGTCAAACTCAAGGGCACCGCCCTGCCAGCGGCCAACGGCAAGCTCGGCACCCTGAAACACTTGCCGCCGACTCTCAGCGTTGTGTACTACCCGCTGGATTCGAAGTCACCGTTCCAGCCGTATGTCGGCGGCGGTATCAACTACACCTGGATCTATGACGAGCACGTCGGCAGCGAAGCCAGCGCCAACGGCTTCAGCAACTTCAAGGCGAAAAACTCTTGGGGCCTGGCCTGGCAGGTCGGTGCTGACTACATGCTGACCGACAACATCATGCTCAACGCCCAAGTGCGTTACATCGACATCGACACCCGCGCCACCGTCGAGAACAACGCCGTTGCGCCGGGCACTCGCGCTCGGGTCAACGTCGATGTGGATCCGTTCATCTACATGGTCGGTTTGGGCTATAAGTTCTAAGTCGAGTTACCGAACGTTCACGTGGTGGTGAATGAGGCTTGGTGGCGAGCAGGCATAGAACTGACGGCGACCGTACGCAGTTGATCGGGGATAACATTCCCTCGCCACAGGAGTAGCGACATATATTCCGGCCGTGAAAAAGGCGCCTGTCAAAGGGCGCCTTTTTCATGTCTGCTCGAATTGTTGGGTGGCTGAAATCCAACCCCCTCACCCCAGCCCTCTCCCTCAGGGAGAGGGGGAAAGGGAGCCGATTTGGGTGCCTTTCCAAACCTGAGTTCGACTCGGTATTTCACGTCGGCGTAACTCGAAAGAACACCTCGGTCAGTTCCCTCTCCCCTTGGAAGAGGGCTAGGGTGAGGGGCTCTTCTCAGGAGCGCCCCAACAACCGCGCCAGACCCACGCTCATCGGCGTCTGCTGTGGCAGCTTGAAGCGTTCCAGAAGACGAGCGTTGTTCGCCCGCGAATGGCGGATATCACCAGAGCGCGCCGGGCCATAGCTGATTGGTGGCAGCTCACCGACCACGGTTTCAAGAGCCTCGAGCATCTGCTTGAGACTCATCGACTGATTCCAGCCGACATTCACCGCACCGACGTCCACCTCAGGTTTTTCGATCGCCTGTACCAACAAATCGACCAGGTCTTCGACATAGAGGAAATCGCGGGTCTGTTCGCCATCGCCGAACACGGTAATCGGCAGGCCTTTCTGCGCGCGCTCGCTGAAGATGCTGATCACTCCGGAGTACGGCGAGGACGGATCCTGACGCGGGCCGAAGATATTGAAGAAGCGGAAAATCACCGGTTCCAGGCCATGCTGGCGGCGATAGAAATCGAAATAATGCTCGCCAGCCAGTTTGTCCGAAGCATAAGGCGTCAGCGGCGCTTTGGGCGTGTCTTCATCAATCGACTCGCCCTCACCATTGTTCCCGTACACCGCCGCGCTGGAGGCGTACACCACACGTTTGACTCCGGCCAGACGCATGGCTTCGCAGACGTTCAGCGTGCCGATGAAGTTGCTCTGGTGAGTCTTCACCGGATCATCCACCGAAGCCTGCACCGACGCCACGGCCGCCAGGTGAGCGACAGCGCTGCAGCCTTGCATGGCCTTGGCCACCAGTGCCGCATCGGCGACATCGCCAACAATCAGTTCAACTTTCGGATTATCCAGCGGCAGGTTGCTGCGCTTGCCGGTCGACAAATCGTCGAGGATGCGCACCGAATGCCCGGCAGCGAGCAAGGCATCGGTCAGGTGCGAGCCAATGAAGCCGGCTCCGCCAGTGATTAAAACAGTCCCTTCAGCCATGACGGTAGAACCTATCCAGTAAGCCCGGGAGTGCCGCGCGCCAGGCGCGGGGTTTGATCCCGAAAGTGTGCAGAATTTTCTTGCAGGCCAGCACCGCGTGTTGCGGCTCCTCGGCAGCGTCCGGTCGTGCGGCGTGGGCCTGTGGGGTCGGAGCTTCGATCGCCAGCGCATGCAGGCTGCGCGCTTCGGTTAGAATCGCCTGGCCCAGCGCCAGCGGTGTGGTCGCTTCGTGGCCGGCGTAGTGGTAAGTGCCCCACAGCGGCGCGGCGCAATCGAGTTGCTTGAGTACCGAAATGATCACTCGCGCGGCATCATCGACTGGCGTCGGGTTGCCACGACGGTCATCGGCCAGGAGCAATTCTTCCGGTTGTTCGGCGCGAGCGAGAAACCGTCCGAGGGTGCCATCGGGGCTGTCATCGAGCAACCAGCCAAATCGTAGCAAAACGTGTTGCGGGCACGTGGCGCGCACACTTTGCTCGATGCGCCACAAAGCCTGACCGCGCAGCCCCAGTGGCACCGGCTCGTCTTTTTCGCTGTACGCCGTGGCACGCGAACCATCGAACACCCGATAACTGGAGGGCTGCACGAGGACGATATTGTGGTGCTGGCACAGTTCGGCCAGACGTTCGATGGCGCGTTCCTGCCCGGCCATGCGGCTTTCGCTGACGGTTTCGGCCTGGAACCAGTCGAAATAGTAGGCGAGGTTGATCAATGCATCGGGACGGGTGTCGTCGAGCAGTTGGGTCAGGCTCGCGGCATCCCAGCCGTTTTCGGGCGGGCGGGGGGCGAGGAAACCGATGTCTTCCTCTGCACCGAGGCGAATCAGCGCCTGCCCAAGGGCATTTCCGCCGCCCAGTAACATAAGGCGCATTCGCATAGAGTCAGCAGGCCCAGTCTGATTGGAACGATGGCTTTAGCGACGGCTCTTGTGAAACCGTCGTCGATAATTGCCGGAATCGTTGCATTTTGCGGGTTTAGTGCGCAACCGTCATCCGTAAAGTGCAGATCGCCGGGATTTGTGTCGTGGCCACTGGCCCCTTCGCGAGCAGGCTCGCGAAGAGGCCCGCCTAGACGCTGAAGATCCCAGTGGTACTTGCATCTTCCCCCCTGCGACCGCATAACTTAAGCCATGAATCTGCCCATCCCCACGGACGCGGCCCTGGCAGGCTTTCACCCCGCCGTCAGCGCCTGGTTCAGCAAGACCTTCCCGACGGTCACCGTCGCCCAGGCCCGCGCTTGGCCGTTGATCCGCCAGCGCCGCTCAACACTGATCGCCGCGCCCACCGGTTCCGGCAAAACCCTGACCGCGTTCCTCGCCGTGCTTGATGACCTCGTCCACCGAGGCCTGGAAAACCCCGACGGTTTACCCGACGAAACGCTCGTCGTTTATGTCTCGCCGCTAAAGGCGCTGTCCAACGACATCCGCATCAACCTGCAAAATCCCCTGGCCGGGATCACCGAACAACTTCGTCAGATGAACCTGCCGGAAGTACACATCACCACCGCCGTGCGCACTGGCGACACCCCGCAAAAAGACCGCGCCGCCATGCGCAAGACCGCGCCGCACATTCTGGTGACCACCCCGGAATCGCTCTACGTCCTGCTCGGCTCGGAATCCGGGCGAAAAATGCTCGGCACCACGCGCACGGTGATCATCGACGAAATCCATGCCATGGCTGCCGGCAAGCGCGGCAGCCACCTGGCCCTGAGCCTTGAACGCCTGCAAGCGTTGTGCACCGAGCCGCTGACCCGCATCGGCTTGTCCGCTACGCAGAAGCCGGTGGAAGCCGTGGCGCAATTTCTCGTCGGGCATGAGCGCCCCTGCGAAATCATCGACATCGGTCACGCTCGACCACGGGATCTCGGCATCGAAGTGCCGCCGGTGCCGTTGTCCGCAGTGATGGCCAACGACGTCTGGGAACTGGTTTACGAACGCCTCGCGGAACTCGCTCGCGAGCACCGCACCACGCTGATTTTCGTCAACACCCGGCGCCTCGCCGAGCGTCTTAGCCGACACCTCAGCGAACGCCTCGGCAAGCACGCAGTGGCGGCGCATCACGGCAGTCTGGCCAAAGAGTTTCGCCTCGATGCCGAACAACGGCTCAAGCGCGGCGAACTGCAAGTCTTGATCGCCACCGCCTCGCTGGAACTGGGCATCGACATCGGCGAAGTCGATTTGGTCTGCCAGATCGCCTCACCGCGCTCCATCGCCGGTTTTCTGCAAAGGGTTGGCCGTTCCGGTCACCAGGTCGGCGGTACGCCCAAAGGCCGATTGTTCGCCACCACCCGCGATGATCTGATCGAATGCGCCGCCCTGCTCGACTGCGTGCGCCGCGGCGAACTCGACACCCTGCACATCCCGGTCGCGCCGCTGGATGTGTTGGCGCAGCAGATCATTGCCGAAGTCAGTTGTCAGGAATGGCCGGAAGACGCTTTGTTCGCGATGTTCCGCCAGGCCTCGCCTTATCGCGACCTCGACGAAAAACACTATCAAGCGCTGCTGAGCATGCTCGCCGAAGGCTACAACGGTCGTCAGGGCATCCGCAGCGCCTATCTGCACCGCGATGCCGTCAGCCGCACGTTGCGTGGCCGTCGCGGTTCACAACTGACGGCCGTGACCAGCGGCGGCACCATCCCCGACAACGCTGACTACAGCGTGATGCTCGAACCGCAAGGCTTGAACATCGGCAGCGTCAACGAAGACTTCGCCGTAGAAAGCATTGCCGGCGATGTGTTCCAACTCGGCAATACGTCTTACCGCATCCTGCGCGTGGAAACCGGCAAGGTGCGCGTCGAGGATGCCCACGGCCAGCCGCCGACCATTCCGTTCTGGCTCGGCGAAGCGCCGGGGCGCAGCGATGAACTGTCTTTTGCCGTCGCTCGCCTGCAAGCGCAGCTCGACAAGCTACTCGGCGCCAGCCCCGGCGATCTGCAACCGGCGCTCGACTGGCTGACGCAAACCCTCGGTCTCAACCTCGCCAGTGCCGAGCAATTGGTCGAATACCTCGCCCGCGCCCGACAAACCCTCGGCGCCCTGCCCTCGCAGGACACGCTGCTGATGGAGCGTTTTTTCGACGAATCCGGCGGCACGCAATTGATCATCCATTCGCCGTTCGGCAGCCGCATCAACCGCGCCTGGGGTTTGGCCCTGCGCAAGCGTTTCTGCCGCACCTTCAATTTCGAATTGCAGGCTGCCGCCAGCGAAGACGCGATCGTGTTGTCGCTGTCCACCAGCCACAGTTTTGAACTCGATGACATCTGGCGTTACCTGCACAGCAACAGCGCCGAGCACATTTTGATCCAAGCGGTACTCGATGCGCCGCTGTTCGGCGTGCGCTGGCGCTGGAATGCCGGGGTGGCACTGGCGTTGCCGCGTTTCACCGGCGGACGCAAAGTCGCTCCGCAGTTGCAACGAATGAAAAGTGAAGACCTGATTGCCAGCGTGTTTCCCGATCAGATTGCCTGCCTGGAAAACCTCGCCGGCGAACGGGAAATTCCCGAGCATCCGCTGATCGAGCAGACACTGGACGACTGCCTGCACGAAGCGATGGACAGCGAAGGCTGGCTCACTCTGCTGCGGCGCATGGAGCGTGGCGAGGTGCGCTTGATCAGTCGCGATCTGCCGGCGCCCTCGCCGCTCGCCGCAGAAATTCTCAGTGCGCGGCCGTACACCTTTCTTGACGATGCACCGCTGGAAGAACGTCGCACCCAAGCGGTGATCAACCGACGCTGGAGCGATCCGCAATCGACCGATGATCTCGGCGCTCTGGATGCAGACGCCATTAACGCTGTCCGCGAAGAAGCCTGGCCGACGCCGAACGCTGTGGATGAAATGCATGAGGCGCTGATGAGCCTGGCGTGTATCAGCGAGGCAGAAGTGCAAGCGAACGAAGGTTGGCGACAGTGGCTGGAAACCCTGTCCAGCAGCGGTCGCGCCTGCCGTTTGCAAATCGATCCCGAGCATTGGCTATGGCTGGCCCGCGAACGCCTGACCTGCCTGCAAGCGCTTTATCCACAGGCCAAATTGCAAGCCGAACTGGAGGCGTTGCCGGGATTCGATGAAGCCTGGACGTTCGATGAAGCGCTGGTCGAAGTGATCCGCGCACGCCTCGGTGCCTTCGGACCGCTGCCGTTATCCGCGATTGCCGAACCGCTGGCGCTGCCGACGACGCAAGTCAATCAAGCCCTTGCCCAACTGGAGCGCGAAGGTTATGTGCTGCGCGGCCAGTTCACGCCCAAGGTCAATGTCGAGGAGTGGTGCGAACGGCATTTGCTCGCGCGCATTCATCGCTACACGGTCAAGCGCCTGCGGCGAGAGATCGAGCCGGTAGCGCTACAGGATTTCATGCGGTTTTTGTTCGACTGGCAGCATCTGTCGCCCTCGACACGCGGTCAGGGCAGCGCCGTGTTACCAGCGATTGTCGGCCAGTTCGAAGGCTACGCGGCGGCGGCTTCAGCGTGGGACAGCGACATTCTCCCGGCGCGGCTCAAGGACTATTCACCGAGTTGGCTGGATGAGTTGTGCCGCAACGGCAAACTGGTGTGGACGCGCCTCAGTGCCCGGCAGAAAGTCAGCGGCACGGCGTTGCGCAGCACGCCGATCGTGCTGCTGCCGCGCAGTCAGGTGGGTTTGTGGAGTGCGTTGGCTGAGCAGACGCCGGTCAGCGAGCTATCGCCGAAAACCCAGAAGGTGTTTGAAGCGTTGAGCCAACACGGCGCACTGTTTTTCGATGAGCTGATTCATGAGGCGCATCTGCTGCGCACCGAGCTGGAAATCGCCTTGCAGGAACTGGTCGGCGCCGGCCTGGTGAACGCCGACAGCTTCGCCGGCCTGCGCGCGCTGATCACCCCGGCGAGCAAGCGTCAGCAGCGCAGCAGTCGGCGTGGACGCGGCGCATTTGTTGGCGGCATGGATGACGCCGGGCGCTGGGCGTTACTGCGGCGCGGGGTAGCCGTGGATAACAGCGAGACGCTGGAACACGTCGCCATGACCTTGTTGCGCCGCTATGGCGTGGTGTTCTGGCGTTTGCTGGAGCGCGAGGCGGATTGGTTGCCGAGCTGGCGGGAATTGCTGCGCACGTTTCATCGGCTGGAAGCGCGCGGCGAAATTCGTGGCGGGCGGTTTGTCAGTGGCTTGGCGGGGGAACAGTTTGCCTTGCCTGAGGCGATTCCACTGTTGCGCGAAGTGCGTCGGCGGCCGCATGACGGCAGTCTGGTTGCGGTGTGCGGAGTTGATCCGCTGAATCTGGCCGGGACGTTGTTGCCGGGGGTGAAAGTGCCGGCACTGGCGAGCAATCGGCTGGTGTATCGCGATGGGTTGCCGGCGGCGGCGGAGATTGCCGGCAAGCAGCAGTTTTGGCTGGAGCTGGATCAGATTGCGATGGAACAGGTGCGCGGCAAATTGATCCGGCATTGACGTTGTCCTCACTGGCCCCTTCGCGAGCAAGCTCGCTCCCACAGGGTTTTGCGGCGTACACAAATCCAATGTGGGAGCGAGCTTGCTCGCGAAGAGGCCGGCACTGCCCCACATAATCTTGCGTCAAGTCCGCGATTCCTGCGGCACCTCGCTCGCCACCACCTCACTCCCCGGCTGCCGCTTGGGTAACAAAACCTGCTGTGGATAAGTCTGCGCGAAATGCACCACCGGACTGTTATCCACAAGCTTCTTCAAGCGCTGGTTGAACGCCCGGCTCACGGCATACTGCCCACCCGACACTGTGCGGAACTGCGCCGTCAGCACCACGCCGTTCAAGTCCATCCTGTCGACGCCAAACACATCCAGCGGCCCTTGCAGGTTGTACTTGAGGAACGGGTCTTCACGGATCGAATCGCCGGTCTCGCGGATCAGCTCAATCGCCTTGTCCACATCCGTGTCATAAGTGAACTGCACTGAGAAAAACGCAAAGGCAAACTGCCGCGATTGGTTGGTCACCGCCTTGATCTGGCCGAACGGCACCGAGTGCACAAAACCCTTGCCGTCACGCAGGCGCAACGTACGAATGGTCAGCCCTTCGACCGTGCCGGCATGGCCCGAGTCGAGCACCACCCAATCGCCAATCGACAGGGTGTCTTCAATGATGATGAACAACCCGGTGATCACGTCCTGCACCAGTTGCTGCGAACCGAAACCGATGGCCAGACCGACCACCCCGGCACCGGCCAACAGCGGCGCAACGTTGATCCCCAGATTGGCCATGGTGGTGATCGCGCAGATCACCACAAGGATGATTTTGATCGCGTTGCGCAGCAGCGGCAGGATGGTTTTCACCCGCGTACTCGGCTGGCGTGCCGCGCGTTTGCTGAGCGGCGGCTTCAGCGCCTCCTGAATCGCTGTGTCGAGCACCACCCACAGCAGCCACGTCACCAGGAAGATCAGGCCAATGCTGCTCAGCGCGTTACTGATTGCTCGTCCGATCGTACTGCTCTGGGCGAAATCGAGCAGCGATACGCCCCAGATCCGCCCGAGGATATCGATGAAGGCAATGGCGATGACGATGCGCAGCAACGCATGCAGCAGGCTCAGAAAACGTTCTTTGTAAGCGCTGCTGCGCTGGATCGCGTTGGCCTTTCGTGACTTGAACAGGTGCTGCAGGATCGTGCTCAGAAACACCGTGCCGATCAGCAAGACCGTGGTGAACAATGCGCAGCGCAGGGCTTTTTGATTGTCTTCGCCGATGCCGATCAGACTCACCGCCGAGACCAGCACCATCAACACGATTGGCCAGTACCACAGCCCCGAGAAAATCCGCAGCGACTCCTGCAAAGAAGGTTGTTTCAGCCGCTGACTCAGCGAGCGATTGCGGATCAGATGCGCAACCGGGCGGCGCAGACGTATCACCAGCAAGCCAAAAATCACCGAGGCGATCAGTCCGGTGAACACGGCAACACTGCTGGTGATATTGCCGCCCAATTGTCGAGCGATCTGCGGGCTGGTCAGTGCATCGCTGAGGGCGGCGAGAAAGCCGATCAGGAACAGCGGTCGTGGGCAGTAGTTGCGGATGATCCGCGCCGCCGGACGTTTGTGGCCGACGTTGAACATCACCACCACGCACAGCAACATCGAAGTCGAAAAGATGCCGCTGCTGGTGGCGTAGGCCAGACACAGGGCCAGCGCGCGTCCGACTGAAGCTTGCAGAAAATGGCTGACATACAGCGTCAGCAGCAGGCAGATCAGCGCTGGAATGGTGTAAGGCAACAAATAGCCGATCAGATCCTGACTGCGCTGGCGGGTGCGCAGCCAGCGACCTTCGCGCAGACGTTTGGCCAACAGACCGCCGAGCACGGTCAACAACGCGAAACTGCCGAGCCAGGTGCCGGACAACGAGAGGAAATCCCCGGCGACGCTCCAGCCCGAGCGGTTCGACGGTTGGTTGACCAGTTTGTCGACTTCGTCGGCTGCGCGGTCGGCGCGCAGGCGCCAGGCGTCAACCAGATGTTCGTTGAGGTCGAGCTTGTCCTGGACGTCGTCGATGCTCGAACTGATTGCGCCGAGCAGGCCGCCCTGCACAATCGGTTCAGGTTTGGCCGCCTCTTCGGTGGCGGCCGGAAGGCCCGGAAGCGCGGCGGCGTCGATTTCACTGGCACCGAGAAACAGCAATGCTCCCAGCACAATGGCGATCCTGAACTTGACCAAAACTCCCATCTCCCGTGGCTGAACCTGTAAGGAACTGATCGATATTTGTGCGGCAAGTTCAAGGGCCCCCTCACCCAGAGGGAGAGGGAACTGACCGAGTCGCCTGATCTGGCTGCACCGATCTGAAAGTCCTGAGTCGAACTCGAATCCTGAAATTTTGAATCTCTGCTCCCTTTCCCCCTTTCCCCCTCGGGGGGAGAGGGTTGGGGTGAGGGGGAGCGCTTTTGATCTTCGCCTTAAAGACGTGACCGTCCGTAATGCCATCGAAACTTTCCCGAACCGTGCGCAGTCATCAAAAGATAACGGCAACACGAGGATTTTCGACGGGAGGGCGGCATGGCAACGATTCACATCGGTATTTCCGGCTGGCGCTACGAACCGTGGCGCGGGGATTTCTACCCCAAGGGACTGGCGCAAAAGCGCGAATTGCAGTTCGCGTCGAGAGCGGTCAACAGCATCGAAATCAATGGATCGTTCTACGCCCTGCAACGGCCCGAACGCTATGCCCAGTGGTACGCCGAAACCCCCGATGATTTCGTTTTCAGCGTTAAAGCCCCGCGTTTCATCACCCACATCCGCCGCTTGCGCGAGATCGAAAAACCGCTGGCGAATTTCTTCGCGTCGGGAATTCTGGAACTCAAGGAAAAGCTCGGGCCGATCCTTTGGCAGTTTCCGCCGAACTTCAAATTCGAGCCTGAGCGTTTTGAACATTTCCTCGCCCTATTGCCCCACGACACCGAAGCCGCCGCCGCCCTCGCCCAGCAACACGACGCTCATCTGCACGGTCACGCGAGCCTGAAAGCCTGGCGCAAAAAACCGCTGCGCCATGCCGTGGAAATCCGCAACGACAGCTTCCTTGATCCCGAGTTTGTGCGGCTATTGAAGCGCTACAACACCGCATTGGTGATCGCCGACACCGCCGATAAATGGCCGTACCGCGAAGACCTCACCAGCGACTTTGTCTATCTGCGCCTGCACGGCGCCGAAGAACTCTACGCCAGCGGCTACACCGCGCCAGCCCTGAAGCGCTGGGCCGAGCGCATCGACGCCTGGCACCACGGCGAGCAACCAAAGGATGCTCATCTGATCGCACCACGCTTGAAGCCACGCGCACGCAAGTCCCGCGAAGTGTTCTGCTATTTCGACAACGACATCAAAGTCCGTGCGCCGTACGACGCCCGTGATCTGCTGCATCGTTTCGAACTGGATAAAGACCTCGCCACCACCCCCGGCGAACCCGCTGGCGAAGGAGTGCTGGCATGAGTATTCCAGAACCGGTCGGCTTCACCGATGAAGGCTCGGTCGTTGCGCCGTCCGTGCGGACGTTCACCGTACTGACGGTCAATACCCACAAGGGTTTCACCGCCCTCAACCGGCGCTTCATCCTGCCAGAACTGCGCGAAGCGGTGCGCAGCGTCGCCGCCGACGTGGTGTTTCTGCAGGAAGTCCACGGCACCCACGAACATCATCCCAAGCGCTACAGCAACTGGCCGACGATGCCGCAATACGAATTCCTCGCCGACAGCCTCTGGCCGCAGTTCGCCTACGGGCGCAACGCGGTGTACCCGGAGGGCGATCACGGCAACGCGTTGCTGTCGAAATTCCAGATCATCCGTCACGACAACCTCGACGTGTCGATCAGCGGCCACGAGAACCGCGGCCTGCTGCATTGCGTGCTGCGTCTGCCCGGTGACGGCACCGAAGTGCATGCGATCTGCGTGCATCTGGGCCTGCGCGAAAGTCATCGCAACGCCCAGCTGGACTTGCTCATGCAACGCTTGGCGGAGTTGCCCGACGACGCCCCGGTGATCGTCGCCGGTGACTTCAACGACTGGCGCCAGCGTGCCGACGCGCAGCTCAAGCCTTGCGGTCTGCGCGAAGTGTTCGCCGAGCACCAAGGCAAACCGGCGCGCAGTTTTCCCGCGCGCCTGCCAACCCTTCGGCTTGATCGTATTTACGTGCGCAACCTCAAGGCCAGCCAGCCGAAAGTCCTGGCGAGCCGGCCCTGGTCGCACCTTTCCGACCACGTTCCTTTATCGGTAGAGATTGAACTATGAGCAGCGCGCCGCTGGAGAAATCCGCCGTGGAACCGGTCGCCATCACCCCGCCGATCCGCGAGCCCGGCCAGGTCGATGTCGAGTACCACTGGCAGGGCAACAACCATGTGCAATTGCTGGAAAACGGCGAGGAGTATTTCCCCCGTGTGTTTGAAGCAATGCGTGCGGCGAAGAGTGAAATTATCCTCGAGACCTTTATCGTTTTCGAAGACAAGGTCGGCGCCGAGTTACAGGAGATTCTGATCGATGCCGCCCGGCGCGGCGTGCGCACCACCGTCAGCCTCGATGGCTTCGGTTGCGGCGAGTTGACCACCGGTTATCTCAGCGCGCTGAGTGCGGCCGGGGTGCATTTGCAGATCTTCGATCCGGCACCCAAGCGTCTCGGCATCCGCACCAATTGGTTTCGCCGCTTGCATCGCAAAATCGTCGTGGTCGATGGCATGGTCGCGTTCATCGGTGGAATCAACTTTTCCGGCGATCACCTGGCCGATTTCGGCCCTGAGGCCAAGCAGGATTATTCGGTGGAAGTTCAGGGCCCGGCAGTGGCCGACATCCATCATTTCGCCCTGCTGCAAAGTGGTCGCCCCGGTCGCGCGCGGTTCTGGTGGCAGCGCCGCCGCCAGCGTCGCGCCGAAATGGCTTTCGACGATCACGACGGACAAGTGCGCTTGGTGTTTCGCGACAACGACCAGCACAGCACCGATATCGAGGACGTTTATCTGCAAGTGCTGCGCCGCGCGAAACGCCGGGTGGTGATCGCCAACGCCTATTTCTTCCCCGGTTACCGATTGCTGCGGGAAATGCGCAATGCCGCGCGCCGTGGCGTCGATGTGCGGCTGATCCTGCAAGGGCAGCCAGACATGCTGGTGGCGAAACTCGCGGCGCGCATGACCTACGATTACCTGCTCAAGGCCGGCGTGCAGATTCACGAATATTGCCAGCGCCCGCTGCACGGCAAAGTCGCATTGGTCGATGAAGAATGGAGCACCGTCGGCTCAAGCAATCTCGACCCGCTGAGCCTGTCGCTGAACCTGGAAGCCAACGTGCTGATCCGCGATCGCGCGTTCAATCAGCATCTGTTCGAGCGCCTCGAAGACCTCAGCAAAAATCACTGCAAAGCCATGGACCCCAGCAAGTCCCCGCGTGGCCGCATCTGGCACATGACCGTGGGTTTTATGGTGTTCCACTTTTTGCGACATTTTCCGTCGATGGCCGGTTGGCTGCCGGCGCACAAACCCCGGCTCAAGCCATTTCGAGGTAACACGCCATGAGCCATTCCGAAGCGCACTCGAGCGGCCACTCGGCAACAGCGACTCACTCGAAATGGACCCGCTGGAAACGTCCGTTGACGCTGCTGTTTTTCCTCGCATTGATCGTGTTGCTGACGCTGTTCGCCACACGCATCGAATGGAAAGAAGTGCTGGAAACCCTCTCCGACTTCAAAGTGCGCACGCTGATCATCGCCGCCAGCCTGACGCTGCTGAGCTTTCTGGTGTACGCCAGTTTCGACCTGATCGGCCGCACCTACATTCGTCAGGATCTGACCTGGAAACAGATCCTGCCGGTGGGGATCATCAGCTACGCATTCAACTTGAACCTGAGCGCGTGGGTCGGCGGGATTGCCATGCGTTATCGGCTGTATTCGCGGCTCGGCGTGAGTAAAGGCAACATTGCCAAGATTCTCGGGCTGAGCCTGGCGACCAACTGGTTTGGCTACATGACCATCGCCGGCGCTGTGTTCAGCAGCGGTTTGGTGAGCATGCCGCCGGGCTGGAAAGTCAGCAGTGCTGCGCTGCAAGGCATCGGTGTTCTGTTGCTGCTGACCAGCGCCGGCTATCTCGCCGCGTGCCAGTTTTCCATGCGCCGCGAGTGGTCGATTCGCGGGGTGGAAATCAACCTGCCGTCGCTGCGCATGGCGGTGCTGCAACTGCTGCTGGGCGCGTTGAACTGGTCACTGATGGCGGCGGTGATTTTCACTTTGCTACCGAGCAAACTCGATTATCCGTTGGTGCTGGGGGTGTTGTTGATCAGTGCTATCGCCGGGGTCATCACGCATATTCCGGCGGGGCTTGGCGTACTGGAAGCGGTGTTTGTCGCGTTGCTGCAACACGAGGCTTCGCGGGGCAGTCTGGTGGCGGGATTGCTGGCGTATCGGGCGATTTATTTTCTGTTGCCGTTGTTGATTACGGTGGTGATGTATCTGGTGGTTGAGGCCAAGGCCAAGGCGTTGCGGATAGAGAAGAAACCTTCTTGAAATTTGTTGAAGCTAATGCCCCCTTCGCGAGCAGGCTCGCTCCCACATTTGGAATGCATTTCCATGTGGGAGCGAGCCTGCTCGCGAAGGCGTCCCGGAGAACACCAAAAATCATGTGGATTGAATAATGCTCAACCGCTCGCCGACGACCATCTCGGTAATCCAATCCACCAATATCGAGGTGTACGCCTGCTGCGAAACCGGTTCGCTCAACGCGTGATCGGCGCCATCAATAATCCGGTGCGTCAGCGAATGCGTCTGCTGACACGCCGCGCGGTAACTCATGATCGCCGCGTGCGGCACGTAGTCATCGGTTTCCGATTCCACCAGCAACACATCCCCGGTGAATTGCGAGCACGCTTGCAGCGCACGGTTGCTGTCGGCGCGCACCAGGGTGCTTCGATAATCACGCAAATCCGCTTTATCCAGCTCACGCTTGGGCGTGTGCCATTGCTCGTCGCGATACAACGCCGGCACGCGCAACGCCAGCCAGCGCACCGGACGCAACGAGGTGAGGATCGAAGCCAGATAACCGCCGTAACTGGTGCCGACCACCGCGATCGCCGAGGTATCGAGCGCCGGATGTGCGAGCAAGCGGTCATACGCCGCGAGCAGATCGCGCAGATTATCTTCGCGCGTCACACGGGTCAGCGGGATCCCGGTGCCGCCGGTATGCCCGCGCAAGTCGAACGTCAGGCAGACACAACCGAGACCGGCGATGCCTTTGGCGCGCTCAAGGTCGCGCTCCTGGCTACCGCCCCAACCATGCACAAACAACACACCCGGCACTTTCGATTTGGGACTGAGAAAGGTCCCGCTCATCTGTTCATCATCAATGTCGATTTGAATGCTTTCGCTTCTAGCCGTCATAGGATTTGACCGTTACGTATTTAAGGAGAAATTCACTGTTCTCGGCCGGCCCGCGATACACCTCGATGGCGTCCGCCGGCAGCGGCTGATCGATGTAGGTTTCCACCGAAGACACGCGGATCGCACGCATCGCCGGATCGTTGACGAAACTTTGCAGCGCCGCTACTTCAGCACTGCTCGCGCCGCCCATGCGCCAGGATTGTTCGAGCACGCCGCTGCGGGATTTACCGTTACTGTCCAGGCCCTGGGCGATGTCATAGTTGCGCCGCGAAGCATAGAAGCGCGGATAAGCCTCATTGGCGGCAGCGTCGAAAACCTGTGCCTGCTCAATGGCCAGACGCACATCGTCGGGCAGGTCCAACTTCAGTAGTTCGTCATAATCACCCTGCACCACCAGCAAATTCGAGCCGCCGTAGACCTCTTCGCCGTGGGCGTCCTTGGTCAAGTATTGATCACCGCAGTAGCTCAACACTTTATCGCCGATGAATGACTGGCCGACGCTGTGAGTGACGACATCACTCAAGTCCTGCTCCAGTACCACGCCTTCACTGAACTGCTTTGCAATGTCGGGACGGGCAAGGATTTCATCGAAGGCATCGAGACTTTTGATCACTTCCTGGCCGCGACCGGCGCAGGCGTGAACCGGCTTCAAGCGGATCGGGCCGCTGTACAGCAAATGCTCGGCAGCAAGCCGCGCATCTTCCAGCGCAAACACACTGAGACCGTCGAGCACCACACTGCGCGTGCGTTCGCTGAACAGTGGCGACCAACCTTGTGGCGCCGTGGCCAGATGGCTGCGTAAACCGTGGCTGATGGCTTTGGTGCAGATGAAATCGTGCTCGACAAAGCCGCCCCACAGATCTTCCGCGCCATTGATGCCCAGCGCTTGGGCTTGGGCAGCGCCGACGATGGTTTGCGTCGGCAACAGATACAGATCACGGCCGCGATGTTTTTCCGGGTCGTAACTGCCACCGAATTTGAACCCGAGAATCTGCGCCAGCCATCGCGCCAGCGCCTTGTTGGTCTGTACTTCATGTTGCGGCGCGTCGGCGCGCACCGAGTGAGCGACGACGATTTTCCTGCGGGGTGTCGGGGTCATGCGTCCCCCTTCCATCGGTTCGATGACTGTAGCGGTGAAGGGTGCAGAGATCAGGCCAACGGCGGCTCTAGTAAAATTTCAGTCCAATCAGAAACTTGCCGGAAACGTACTGGCACCACGCCTGTTTCAATCTGCACGACGCCCCATAAAAACCCGGCAATTTGCACGATCCATGGCCCTGTGGAGTTCAATGTGGGAGCGAGCCTGCTCGCGAAGGCGTAGTGTCAGCGGACAGCAATTTCGCAGATCCACCGCTTTCGCGAGCAGGCTCGCTCCCACATTAGATATTCGTCGACTTCGGGTTTGGGCTCACCCCAAACCGCGCCCGATAATCACTCGGCGCCAGCCCGGTGATCTTCTTGAAGATCCCGCGAAACGCCCCCGGATCCTGATACCCGACCGTCCAGGCAATGTGATCGATGGTGCCATTGGTGAACTCGAGCATTTCCCGCGCCTTGCCCACCCGCAAGTGCTGGCAATACTCGGTGGGTTTCAACCCGGTCGCCGCGCGAAACCGGCGCAGAAACGTGCGTTCCTCCAGGCCTGCCCGCTCGGCCATCGCCGTCAGCGAAACATCGGTTGCGCCAGTGCTTTGCAGCCAGTGCTGAACCTTGAGAATCGGCGCGTCGCCATGGCTCAGAATCGGCGCGAAATTACTCCCGCACTCGCTCGCGCTGTCGCTGTGCTCGATCACCAGGAATCGCGCAGTAGCGGTGGCGATGCTCGGCCCGAGCAGGCGGTCGACCAGACGCAAACCCAGTTCCGACCACGCCATCAAGCCTGCGGTGGTGATCAGGTCGCCGTCATCGACAATCGGGGTATCCGCCTTGAGCCGGATCTTCGGGTAACGCTCGGCAAAAGTTTTGGCCGAAGTCCAGTGGGTGGTGGCGCTACGGCCATCGAGCAGACCGCTTTCAGCCAGCATCAACGAGCCTACGCAAACCCCGCCCAGCGTCGCCCCGTTGGCATGCTGATCGCGTAACCATTGCATCAGGCTGGCCGGCGCTTGCGCCGCCGAGAACCCGCCGATGGATGGCGGAATAAGCACCGCCAGCAAAGCCCTATCGTCACCCGGATGACTGTTGTAAATCCGCGTTGGTGGTCGATTGTCTTCGACCTGCCAATGACTCACCCGCAACAATGGCAGTTGCGCAGCCTGATGCTCGACGGCAATCCGGTTGGCCACCGCAAACAGATCGGTCAAACCGTGCACCGCCGCCATTTGCGCACCCGGATAGATCAGCACGCCCAGTTCAGCGATGGCGGCCCTTTCTGCGCCCATTGTCAGTTTTCCCCTGTCTATTGTCGGTGCGGCCAATCCTCGAATCGCTGGCCAGCGCCAATACTGAAGCCACTTCCAGCCAACACATCGAGGACACACCCATGGCCAAGCAAGCGCTCATCGTAGTCGATATCCAGAACGACTACTTCCCCCAAGGCAAGTGGCCGCTGGCCGGTGCCGACGCAGCAGCCGACAACGCCGCCCGGCTGATCGCCGCGTTCCGCGAAGCAGGCGATTCGGTGATACACATTCGTCATGAATTCACCTCAGCGGATGCCCCTTTTTTCACCCCGGGATCGGACGGCGCCAAGCTGCATCCGAAAGTGCTTAACCGCGCCGATGAGCCGGTGGTGCTCAAGCACTTCGTCAACTCGTTCCGCGAAACCGAACTGCAAGCGGTCCTCGACGAACAAGGCATCAAGGAATTGGTGGTGGTCGGCAGCATGAGCCACATGTGCGTTGACGGCATTACCCGGGCTGCGGCGGATCTGGGTTATGGCGTGACGGTGATTCACGACGCCTGCGCCAGCCGCGATTTGGAGTTCAATGGCGTGACGGTGCCGGCCGCCCACGTCCATGCTGCGTTCATGTCGGCGCTGGGGTTCGCCTACGCCAGCGTAGTATCCACTGACGAATTCCTCGCCGCCCAGCGCTGAGCAATATTCTGCAAAAACACCGGGCCCGCCTTGCAGCGGGCCTTTTTTTGTTTGTCATAAAAATCTCACGCGTGAGTCATTGATGGCATTTTGAATTGGTTGTAGTGTGGCTCACGCGTGAGATGTCCATAACCGAGTCATAGCCATGAAAAGCCGTTCACCCATCGCGAAATCAGACAGCCCGAAGGGAGAGCGTGCGAAAGCGTCCACGAAAAAACCGTCGAGCTTCTACATGAAGCAGATGCGTGCGGGCCTGGCCGCTGCCGGTTATGTGAAACACGAAACTTGGGTGCTTCCCGAAAACCGAAGCTTGCTCAAGCAAATGGAGCAACAGCTACGCCAACCGATTCTGGCTGGCTCTTTCATGTCGGAGAATTACATGAGCGCAGGCAACAACTGGACCATCGATAGCCTCTTCAACGCCCTCAAGGCCCTGGACGAGGTGGCTTCGCAAGAAATCACGCTGTCGCTGATCCAGAGCTCCGAACCCAGCATCAAGCTGGAAATGAACGAATTCGGCGGTCTGCCGATTCACATCGCCCTGGCCGGCCAGCAGATCATCGTCGACACCGTGCTGGTGGACATCGATTCGATTTCGAACGTAGCGGCCTTCAACGACGCCGTGTTGCGCAGCCGGGAAATGTTCCCGCTGTCGTCGATCGGTATCGAGTCGATGCCGAACGGGCAGACCGTTTACAACATGTTTGGCGCCCTCAGCGCCGACTCGAGCCTGACCAACGTCGTCACCGAGGTGAAAACCCTGGTCGACAACGTGCAGCGCGCGAGCGAAGCCTTCGAACACTTCTTCAAGTAATCAACAGGGAATATCCAATGACTCAGTCCATCTGGAGCAAGTTGTTCACCGCACTGCGCGGCGGCGCCAATGAAGTCGGCGAAGCGATCGCGGACCAGCAGGCCCTGCGCATCCTCGATCAGGAAATCCGCGACGCCGACAGCGCCTTGTCGAACGCACGTCGCGAACTGGTCACCATCATGGCCAAACACAAACTGGCCGCCGACCGCGTGAGCGAGTACGACGCCAAGATCAAGGATCTGGAAGCCAAGGCTGTCTCGGCACTGAATGCCGGCCGTGAAGACCTGGCGCTGGAAGTGGCCGAAGCGATTTCGACCCTGACCAACGAACTGGATGTTGAGAAAAAGCAGAGCGACGAGTTCGGCACTTACGCCGAAAACATGCGCAAAGACATCAGCAAGGCCGAGTCGCGGATCAAGAGCCTGCGCCAGCAAGTGGACATGGCCAAGGCCCGTGAAAGCGTGCAGAAAGCCCAGGTCAGCGCTTCTATCGCCAGCGGCGGTGCCAATGGCAAACTGGAAACCGCAGTCGGTACGCTGAACCGTCTGCAAGCCAAGCAGCAGCAACGCGCGGCTGAACTGAGCGCTGCCGACGAACTGGCCGACGCTTCGACCGGCAACGATCTGGAACGCAAACTGCGCGACGCCGGCATCACGCCGAACGAAGGCAGCGCCAATGCGATCCTTGAGCGCCTGAAGCAAAAGTCCGCTCAGTAAGCACTGCGCAAAAAACCTGTGGGAGCGAGCTTGCTCGCGAAAGCGTTGTATCAGTCGACATCATTGTTGACTGATACGCCCTCTTCGCGAGCAAGCTTGCTCCCACATGGTTTGCGGCGTGTCGTTCGTCGCTCAGCCCGGTACACTAGCGACGCTTTTTCGCCGACGAACACTTCCACCCGCTTCAAGGAACGTACCCATGGGATGGTTTAAAGACTTGCTGGGCACCAGCAACTGGCAGACCGCTGCGCCAACACCGACCGTTGCCAGTGGCCCACTCGGCATGGCCCAAGGCAAGGCTGTCAGGTTCGATACGACGCTGGCGCTGCTGCTCGACGGTTCCACCACCGTGCGGGTGCCCTTCGATCAGGCGATCTGGAGCCATGGCTGGGTCGACCTCGGCCAGTCCAACAAACTGCACCGCTATTACATGAACGACGAGGATTTCTGGCTACAGATCCACGTCACCGGTGAAGATCAGATCGAATCGGTCACCCTGTTCAATTACCTCAGTTACGTGACGGTCAACAGTGACGCAGAATTGCAGCGCCTGGCCGGCCCCAACAGCCAGATCGGCCTGCCCGCTTATAGCCACGAGGGTGTCGAATACACTCGCGAGTGGGGCACCGAACAGGGGCAAACCGAACTCGTGCCGATGACCGAACAAGTGGTCAATCCGGACGAGAGCTACACCATCGAACATCACTCCATGCTTTATGCGCGCGAGACCGGCCTGACCGATCGCCGCGAATTGCTGCTGTTCTCCGTCGAACAGGATGAAGAAGGCACCGTCAGCCTGAGCACTTCGCTCGGCATCTCGCTGTACACGACAGATCTGAGCACCATTTAAAAAAGGAAGTTTTTCATGCTGGAAGTGCTGGCCGTTTCCCTGAACAAAACCGCACTGGTCGGTTTCGTCGTCTACCTCATCGGCGCCGTGCTGCTGTTCATGCTGTTTCAATTCGTCTACACGCGGATCACCCCGCACAAGGAATTCGAGCTGATCCGCGCTGGCAACAGCGCCGCTGCCATCGCTCTGTCCGGCGCGATCATCGGCTTCGCGATTCCAGCCAGTAACGTGATTGCGTTTTCGGTCAACGTCCTCGACTTCGTGCTCTGGGCAGTGATTGCCGCCGTGGTGCAACTGCTGGCATTCCTCGCCACAGGTCTGGTGCTCAAAGGCACGTCCCAGCGCATCGCCAACGGCGAAGTGGCTTCGGGTATCTATGTTGCTGCGGTCGCGATCAGCGTCGGCATGCTCAACGCCGCGTGCATGACACCGTCCAACTGATCGGCAGGAAGCCTTAGATGAAACGCAGCAAATACGTTCAGTTGTCCCTCGCTGCCTCGGTGGCCATGGCCATTTCCGGCCAGGCGACAGCCGCGGATCAACCCCGCAATTTCCAGAGTGTGGAACAGTGCGTCGACGCCGAAGTGGCCGCCGATGTCTGTTCTAACGCCTACGTCGCCGCCCTGAGCGAACACCGGCGCATTGCCCCGGCGTACGACGACAAGGCCAAATGCGACGCGGACTTTGCCGCTGACTGGTGCCAAAAGAATTCTGACGGCCGCTTCGTGCCGAAACTCGGCGGCTTCAAAGTGCCTGCGAGCGGTGAGCCGGCGCAGAACCTCGACGCCATCGCCGATGCGCAGATGCCTGCCGGTGATGCAACGGCGCAGAATGTGCGAAGCACTTCGCACGTCTCCAGCGGTGGCGGAAACGGCTGGCTAAGCGGTTGGCTGATCGGCAACGCCATGAGCAACAACGCCGAGCGCACGGTTTACCGCGATCGCGAAACGCGCCAGCCGTACAACACTTCGACGCAGTACCGCAGAGCCGAAACCACGACACGCAGCCAACCGGACTACGAAAGCAGCAAAAGCAAACCGGTCAACGTGGCCTCTTCGACTTCACGCGGCGGCTTCGGTAGCCAGTCCAGCGCCCGTAGCGGTTGGGGTGGCTGGGGTAGCAGTTCCGGTCGTTCGAGCAGCTGACAATGAAGAAGATTTTCTGCGCCGAGCGGCCCGACTGGAAGCAGACTGCCGAAAGCCTCGGCTTCATGTTCCACACCATCGATGACGAGCCTTACTGGGACGAAAGTGCGTACTACCAGTTCACGCTCGCGCAAATCGAAAACGATCTCGAAGATCCGACCACCGAACTGCATGAGATGTGCATGGACCTGGTCGACCGCGTGGTGCACAGCGAAGAATTGCTGGATCGCCTGAGCATCCCGGCGCCTTACTACGACATGATCCGTACTTCCTGGCTGGAAGGTCATCCGCATCTGTACGGACGCATGGACTTTTCCTACAGCGGCAACGGCCCGGCGAAGCTGCTGGAACTCAACTACGACACACCGACCAGTCTTTACGAAGCGGCGGCGTTCCAATGGGGCTGGCTGGAACAATGCATCGAGCGCGGCACGCTGCCGCGTCATGCTGACCAGTTCAACAGCATCGATACCCAGTTGCATCGAGCCTTCGCCGAATTACAGCTGCAGCGACCGTTCTACTTCGCTTCGATGAAAGACTCGGTCGAAGACAAGGGCACCACGGATTACCTGCGCTTGATCGCCGAGAAAGTCGGCATCGAATCGCGGCACATCGACATCGAAGATATCGGCTTGACGGCTGAAGGGCGTTTCGTCGATCTGGAAGATCGCTGGATCCCGCACCTGTTCAAGCTGCATGCCTGGGAGTTCATCTTCCACGAGCCGTTCGGCGCGGCAATTGCCGAATGCGATACGCAGTTTTTCGAACCGGCGTGGAAGGCGATTCTGTCGAACAAGGGCGCGTTGCCGTTGTTGTGGGAGCAGCACAAGGGCCATCCGAATCTGCTGGCGGCGCATCTCGATCCGAATCCGGTCAGCGCAGTGCCGAAAGGCTGGGTGCGCAAGCCGTACTTTTCCCGCGAAGGCGCCAACATTGAGCTGCAAACGGCTGACGGTCTGATTGTCAAAGAGGACGGGCCTTACACTGACGCGCCATTCATCTTGCAGGAATTTGCTCCGCTGCCAAAGTTCGGCGACAGCTACACGCTGATCGGTTCCTGGGTGATTGGTGATCAGGCAGCGGGAATTGGTGTGCGGGAGGACAATAGCCTGATCACTAAAGACTCGAGCCGGTTTCTGCCGCATCTGATCCTTGATTGAAACCCAAATCCCTTCTGCGGGAGCGAGCCTGCTCGCGAAAGCGGTGTGTCATTCAACCATTTTTAAACTGACCGACGCCTTTGCGAGCAGGCTCGCTCCCACAGTTGCTCGGGGGGATTGCAGGTTATTTGCTTCACAAAAAAAGGCCCGTCGTTTAAGCGACGGGCCTTTTTATTTGCAGCGGTTACAGCAACAAATCAGAACGGTTATTAACACCAGAAAGCTGGCCGAGTGAGCGAGTGAGTGAGTGACTGCCCCGTAGGCATTGAGCATCCTAGGGTATAAAGCCTCAAACGCTCATTCAGAACGTACAGAATTTCGTAAGATTTTCACCTAGGAACGCCAGATAAGACTCTCAAACTTTACAAAATCTCGGCGCTCTCCAGGATCTGTCGGCTAATGTTGGTTCACCCGAAAAGCCGACGAACGGTATGGGCGCCATCCGCATCCAGCCTACCTCGCCTGTGCGCCGAGCTCCGCTGCCAGAAGCGCACGCAGTCCAACTTGGCGAGAGAATGCCTTAGGTTGCAGCACGATAGCCTCTTCAACAGCCCTGAAATCGCCCACAAAGATCACCTGCACCTGTGCCCTAGTAGCGGCTGTGTAGACAAAGGTTCTGTCCAAGACACGTGACTTTCTCACGGGAATGATCACACGCCTGAACTGAGAGCCCTGGGCTTTATGAACTGTGATCGAGAAGGCAAGCTCCAGTACGTCGACATCTGTGTCCAAGATGTAATGGCTCACACCGTCGAATGTTGCTCTCCCCAGCGCAATACAGACACGCGACTTCTCGTCATCGCCAAGATCTACGGAGCGCGGCCTGTCAAAGATCACATCGATCTTCCCCAGAGAGCCATTCTGCAGGTTCCGCTCCCAGTCGTTAGCTGTGTACATCACCAAGTCGCCTACACACAGGCCGGTTCCCTCGACCTCGCCTGTATCAGGATTCTCGACCAGCAGCTGCTGGGCATGATCAGCGTACCTTTGATGACAGGTGCGGTTAAGCGCCGACACCCCCGCAAAATCGCACGATTTGGTAGCCGACAGGATCTGCGTGCTCTCTCGATCCAGTTCATAGAGCCTGAGCACCGTCGGGATGATTTCGTCATCAGCACACCGCAGAAACACGACGTCATCACTCTCGGCTGAGCTAAATGCAGGAACCTGGCCGTCTCGAATGAGCTGCGCCGCTTGGGGAATCGCAGACTCCTTCGCCTGGCGCTTAACCTCGACCAGTTCTGTGGTGGGTACACCAGCTATCTCGCATAGCACATGCAGAATCAGGCCTGCACCAATTGGCGGGAGTTGGAACGGATCACCGACCAAAATCACCTGGGACTCAGGGGGAAGCTTCTGAACTAGGCGATAGAACGTCACTAGATCAAGCATCGACGCCTCATCAATCACAATGACCGGTGCTGGGCCCATGTCCTTGTCGCTTACCTTTCGCAGGAAACCCGCGATAGTTCGAGCTTCTTCACCAGTGGCCTCGATCATTCGGGCTGTGGCCCTGCCTGAGAGCGCCATCTGAAAGCGAGGGCGCCCTGTCGTATCAAGCGCCTTATATAGAGCTTTCAGTACAGTGGTTTTGCCGACGCCGGCCCCGCCTGTGATGACACTGAACCGGTTAGAGAATGATGTGGCAACCGCGTTGCGCTGAGCGTGGTTCAAGCCAAATGCAGGCAGGCCGAGATGAGCTCGCTCGGCCCTTTCGAAGCGACTGATGACATCGCCAACATCGACCGGAAACAACTGGGGCTGGTACGCAGGCGTCAGGATCAGATCTCGAACAAACTGAGCACAGCGGCGCTCCATCAGCCACGAGCCGGGGGCAAACAACATGAGGCCAAGCTCACCCAGTTCCTTGCAGACAAACTGACCGACTACCGCTCCGGCTAGCAGGGCTTTGGACATCGCAGCTGTCGGTGCTGAGTGAGGCTTGATAAGCGATGACACCGTGGCATGCAGATCAGCGAGCGAGCTACAGGTATGGCCCTTTTCCGATGCCCTGTAGAGAGACTCTTCCAAGGCCGCTGTGAGCCGCCGCGAATCATCCAGGCTGATACCGAAGCTTTCCCGAGCGACCTTGTCAACGTCCGCCCAGGCACCTGCAAAGCTCAGCAATCTGTAAGGGTCATTCGTAAGAGCGGCTATGAGATTTTTTTGGTGAAACCGGATGGCTTTGCGAGCGATGTCCAGCGGAATGCGCTTGTCCTGAACGAACTTTAGGGTTCTGGCATCGCCATCTACCTGCCACCGGCTGAACAGGCGCTCCCGAACCTCTGTGGTTGGAATGATTGACTCGATGGCCGAATGATCAGTGTTGTCGAGAGCATCGTAAAGCCGCTCACCCAGAGCGTCCCACAGGCGAGTGGCTTTGACTTCTCCCACACCCTTCACGTTATCGCCTAGCCATTGAATAACCTGCGCACCGCTAGGTCGGACAAGGCGAATGTCCTGGACGTCCACAGTCATCTCGTTGATTGCGAACGAACCATGAGCGCGCAAGACTGTGGTGACCTCTCCGTAGACTTCGAAGATCGCACCCACAGCGATGTCTGAAAGCCTTGCGATGGACTCCGCCACTCGAAGAACTACAGGGCTCGACCTGTCATTGATACCGCGCACCACATCCATGCGATGGCCGAAGGCAATGCATCCTTTCCGATTTGCCGAGCGGATGCTCGTGACCCGGACGCTCAGGTTGATCAATGCGGGAGCCACGGCATTCATCGTGGCATCCTTCCCGTGTCTTCCAGAAATTCGTTGATCAGGGCGTGGCGATCAAGCATCTGCTTCGCAGCCTGAAGTTCAGCTCTTAGAGCCGCATTCTCTTGCTCAAGAGAGTTCAACCGCTGTCCGTCACGCTGACGCTGCTTGGCACCTGCATCCCTTAGGGCTGGTTCTGCTTTCTGGCCAGCAGGCAAAGATGCGACCAGAGGCGGTAGCACGCCCGCTGCCCGGAGTTCAGCTTCGAGGTTTGACAGGGCTGAGCGAATCGCTGGATTCTGCGTAAGCGCCCGCTGCCCGAATCCGCACTCTCTCGCGATTTCTGAACGCTTCAGCTGCCCACGATGAACATACTCCCGGAAGTCCACATCGGTCTTTGAAGCGGCCCAGGTCATGAACGCAGCGAGACTCTCTTTTGCGACTTGCTGACCGTTCGCCATTATTGCTTCGCCTCTGAGGAATCACGATCAACAAACGGCAGGGGTGCATCTAGCTTTTCCTCCGTCATTTTGAATTTGTGAGCGTTGTACTGCCAGCGAATGAAGCGCTCTTGCAGCACATTGTTTTCATGTAGCAAGCGGCTGTTCTCCGCTTCCAGGTGACGAATTCGCCGCTCTGCGATACTGAGGCTCGCAGGGCGCTTAGTGGAGACGAATCCGGATTTCAGCCTCGCCTTTTGATGCGCGTACGCGTCCTTGATGCGCTGATGTGCATAGAGAGTCTGACGTGTAGGACGTGTGCCGATGATTGGCCTCATGGCATTGCATAGCGCTTCCCAGCCCAGCTTGCCCTCCCAGCTATCAATGGCGGTAACAATGAGATCAATGTCTCTGGTGCTCAAATGTTTCGCCATTTTCTAAGCTCCCAAAAGCGCGCGGAGATTGTTCATGTCAGGTACCTTGGGCTGAGGCGCTGGGAGGCTTGGGGCCCTGGAGCGAGCAGCGATCGCTCGCTTGAGAGGACTAAATTCCTGATCATTGGTTAGGCGGATGATGGTGCCATCTGGAACCTCATCTGAGCCAAGGATCTCAACAAGCTGGTCGGCCTTTTCGAGCGTTCTGATTTGGTGCTCTGTCCAGCGATCAGCACCGTAAACCCCATCTTGATTAGCAGCCTGGGATTTCGAGATCTGCAAGCGCATGCTGTCCCGATAACCCTTCAGCCGCACGTACTTATCGGCTTCACCCTTAACACACGCGTGTTCAGTGCAGTTCAAGCAATCAAGGTGTCGCTGGCATGGCAACATTGAATAGTCATGAAGGCAGTAGCCAAAAATAGTGACATGAGCAATACGCTCGTCCTCGGCCTCAAGGTCTTTGAGCGTCACAGGAAGATTCTGCCGCGATTTTTCCAGCGCGACGCCGAAGCCAAGATTACGAGCTCGCTCAACATGCTCGGCATCCGTCATATGGTTATAGGTCGAGTTCTGATGGATGTTCTTCCTTCCACTCCACTTTGCGATATAAAGCTGCCCTAGGTCGCCTTGCTGAGCCTTGGTGTTCAGATAATGGCGAATCTGATGGGATTTCATCGAAATTGGAGATCCATCTGGATCTTTGTAGCCATACCGCTCCCAGATACTCCGCTCTTGTCCATCGATATAGTTGATATCGGTTTGGAAAGTAGATTTGCCGGGCGCCCACACGATAACTGGCCGGGGAGGGAAATCCATTCGCAACTCGTTCTGTCGGAAGCAGCAGAGCGCCTGCGAGTATTTGATATGTCGCTCTTTGTTCAGCCACGGCCAGCCTACTGGCAATTTACTACGGACATAGTCATTGAGGACTCGCAACGTCACAAAGTCATTTTCTGCGCAATAAGCCTTCGATGGCTCATGTCGCTCCAGAACCTTGAGAATAACATTGCGTGGGCGCTCACCAGGCGTCAGCCCCAACGCCAAGCAGGCCTGTTCATAGGAAAGAGGTTGATCCTCACCCACCTCCGGGCAGTCTTCATGGCGATAGAACTTGTCGGGGTTGGCCTCCAACCAGGAGGCGAGGGCTCTGCCCGGAGCAGACATTTCTGTTAATCGCCGCACCGCCTCTTCAGCAATTTGAACAAAGCTTGACGACACCCATTTGATATCAGACTCATATCCTTTGCCCGCATAGAATCTGAGACCAACACGCTCTACACCTTCGCTATCAATTTCCCTGTGGATGCAATTTAGAGGTAGATCTTGTACCTCTGAGATTCGGGAAGGGGCACACATGCAAAGCGCAAAGATCGAAGTTGTGAACCGGTCTCGTGAGTCCAGTAAGTCGTTCGCAAACATCTCACCCATGGCTTCAAGCCGGCTGACGGCGGGAAGCTTCTGCTCTCGTTTAAGCTTCGAGGCAGCATCTGTACGATGAATTTCCTTAGGTTTCTTGAATGGACTTACCCAAACCAATGGAGATGAGATGATCTTGCTTTCATTTAAGAACTCAACCAGCTTTACTAAGCTGATCCCGGCTTGGTAATCGGTGGCTTGGTAAGTGGCTGCGACCCTCCCGGCCTCATCCATCACTGATAAATCCGTTAAGGTGATATCTGCAACGCCATGAATAGTGAGAAGGGCCGACTCGATACAGCGGATAGCCTTAAATTCATTCTTAAGCTTTGTTGGATTGTGCCCCTGCTGATATCTCACATAAGCTTTTGCGAAAGGTACGATGGCAGCATCCAACAACTGTTCATTTTTATACCCACGAGAATGAGCGTCCTTTTTAGTGAAATTCCCGACCCCAGGCCAAGAACTACTATACCAATCCAGATCCGCACCGAAGACCGTAAGTTGAATACGGCACAGGCGTACAAAATCTTCTAGATTCTGGCGAGCAGCGACTTGCGCCTTAGGGGCAAACTTGAAGATATTAGACATTTGTCATCTCACTCTTCATCGATTTGCAGCGGGTCACCACATCACTGACCGCAAGAATCAATCTGTCATTGACCGAAGCGATTTTCAGATCACCAGTGCTTGCGATGATATTTTCGCGTTCACCTAGCAACTGATCCAAGACGAATTCATGAGGCCCATCAAGCCACGGCTGAAAATATGCGCATGTATAGCACGCGATCGGAGCCAGGGCGCCACAGAATCCAAAGGTACCGCAGCTTCCGACGTTCCCTGCGCTACTACAGACCCGTTTTGAGCCCTGGCGAACCTTGCTCTCATCAGTTACCAGCACCCCTGTAAACGCTTGCGCAAGAGGAGCAAGTGAGAGAGCAACCGCCTTGTCGATGTGCTTGACGATGTCTGGAATGTTTTTCACATAGACGCCGGTTTGTTGAGTATCAGAGTGATCAAGAGCTTCAGCAATTACGTACTGGCCCCGCCCTTCTCTCGCCAAGTTAGTTCCAAGGGTATACCGAAACCTGTACGAATTCAGATGCGTAGTGGCGCCAGTGCGCTCGCTAATAACGTTGACAACTTTCTTCACCTTCCTCAGCGTTTCTGCCACTTCGAGTACGCGTGCATGAAGAAGCTCAGTAGCGAGCTGGCCCTGCAGGTCTTCTGACGTATTGAATTTTCGAACGACAGGAAAGAGCGGCAGCTCAAAAGTCAGTTCCAACGGAACTGGCATACCCATTACTGCATTAAATGCGTCCTTAACAGCTTCAGCTTGAGCCTGAAGAATAAACCACAGATCCTCGACAATCTGGAAGCGATTAAAAGAACTTCTCCAGCCGGAGTTCTTCTGTTTTCCACGAGGGAAATTAATAAAATACTTACCACCCTCAGAAATCAGATCCTTGATTTTCAAATCGGTGATTTGAACTGGTCTCCGTCCAGTCATTGCTACGATCATGGCGTAGCATGCATCCCTCAGTTCAAGACTCCCGTCTGCATAACATTCCGTCACGCGGGACACAATACCTTGCATCTCAATATCAGTCAGTGGGCCGCTTTCAGGACACATTGACTGTACAGCGTATCCCTTTTCATTACCTTTAATCTTCCATTTTTCCAGCATGACTACAGTGTCGTATGGAACAAAGGAATATCCCTGACTATACCATGTCCTGAGAAACGCACGAACGGAACTCATTTCCCAATCTACACCTGCCATTTCTGAGCGAAACGAAATCAGAGACGCTGGAGTGAAGAGAAACTCTTCTGTGGTGGACTGAAAATAACTTCTCAGCCTTCGGAAAAGGGCATTGACGTAAGAGCCAGAACAGGTCTCACCATAGATAGCAAGCACCTCCCTAAAGCTGGAACTTACTTCTGGGCTAAGCCACTCAGGTAGACCTTCAAAATAGAAGGCATGATCTTTACTCAGCTTCCAGTAATTAGAGTGAATATCAACTTCATATCCAGACTTCGAAAGAAATGACTGACGCCGATATGGTGCTGACAGAAAATTACTGATGAGATTCATTTGCCGACCTTCCAAAGTGCTTATTCTGCAAAGCGATTACCGCTTGAGCTGCAGCCTCTTTAACATGCCGCTTGTTGTATGTGGCAGCAGTACCAGAAGTTTCACTCCACCCCATCAGATAAGAGCGCGTGTTTTCTTCAGCCTCTGGAGTCATCCCCAGTTCCTCACAACGCTTAGAGAAAACATAATTCCAGTGATGACGCAAAGCATGTGCATGCAACTTGGATGCGCCATCTGCGATGCTTGCGAGCGTTTCCATAAACTTACCGAAGCCCGAACCTGAAAGAGGCCAGCCCAATGATTTTCCAGGCTTATGCGTTACGAATAGATAGCCATGCTTTCGAGCTCCGGGGACTTTACTCCGCCACTCGCTGATGTAAATACGAATTTTGTCCATCAGTTCAGGTATTAACGGGAAGGTGCGCTCCCTAGTTTTGGCTAACGGCTGGTAGTTTCTTGGGTCATCAGCCGAATCAGCGCGCCTCACTATTTTTACCGTTCCCATCGCAAAATCGAAATCCTCAATTTTGAGATTCAGCAGCTCCCCTCTCCGCATACCTGTATGTCGAAGTAGCGTGAACATGAGTGCATTGCGCATCTGAAGCCCATATTGCCGTAAGGGGTTAGCGGCACTACCAGGCTTGATAACGTCCTCAACCAGGTTGAGAAGAGCATCTTCCAGATGGACTGTGGAGCGGTCATTTTCAATTTTGCTGGCCATTTTTGGCCGACTTGCCTTGATCTGAGCGACCATCGCGGCGATATCGTTCGCACTGGAGGCGGTCACAGGATGCAACCTGCCGGCAATGAAATCCATATAACCGGCTGCGACGGTAAGTCGGTTGTATTGGTTGGCCTTGCTAACCCGCTTGGGCTTTCCCTTGATTGGTACTACTTTGCCCTCACTCTGCCTGGTATCTGCCATTGGCTTTTGCATGAAGTCCCGGAGCGAGTGAATCTCATGAGCAAGCAGCAGTTCGCTTCGCTTAAAGCGCGACTCTACGCTGATGCCGTAATAGCTCTCCCATGCGCGCAGCATCTTGATGGCACCAAGCGCATTGATAATCGTGTTGATTGAAAGCGAGGCCCCCCGAAGTACCGCCGTGGTGTAGAGAGTCGGGTAGAAGAGTGGCATGCCTTCATCGTCGACCAATGTCGCGAAACGCTCCCCCGTTCCCGACTGAAACCTCCGAATCGATAGTGCCATACCAACCTCAAATTCTTGACATAAATTCAAGGTATGAGCCTAGTTAAAATCGGTCAAGAATTTTTTACAGCCCTAAAACGAGAAAACCCCCGCAGAGCGGGGGTTCTCAAGAGAAACTTAACAAAAAAGTCTCTGCGGGACTTCAGAACGGAATATCGTCATCAAAGCTGTCGAAATCCGGAGCCGGTTGCGGTGCGGCCTGCTGTGGAGCCGGGGCCGAACGCTGCTGTGGAGCCGACTGCTGCGGACGCGGCGCCTGCTGGCGTGGGGCCGGAGCGGACTGCTGGTAGTTGTTGCCACCGCCTTGTTGGTCGCCCTGTTGTGGACGGCCGCCGAGCAGTTGCATGGTGCCTTGCATGTCGACCACGATTTCGGTGGTGTAACGCTTGATACCGTCTTTTTCCCACTCACGGGTCTGCAGCTTGCCTTCGATGTACACCTGCGAACCCTTGCGCAGATATTCGCCGGCGATTTCGGCAACCTTGCCGAACATCGAAACGCGGTGCCACTCGGTCTTCTCGACCTTCTGCCCGGTTTGCTTGTCGGTCCATTGTTCGCTGGTGGCCAGACTCAGGTTGGTCACGGCGTTACCGTTAGGCAGGTAGCGAACTTCGGGATCCTGGCCGCAAGTGCCGACCAATATGACTTTGTTAACCCCACGGGCCATAACGTTCTCCTAGGCTTCGCAAGCAGCCCCGGCCGGGTTGTTCACCAGGCGTTCGAGGGTGTCGCGATCCACTAATTCTTTGTCCAGTTTGATGTAAACAGCCGCTTCGTCAGCGACTATCACTGCATCGGTTACCCCTACGAGGGCCTTGAGGCGCTCGACCAGACCCGCTTCGCGGATCGCCTCGGGCGACAACGGCAAGCGCAGGCTCGTCACGTAGGGAGGTTCGCGCATGGTAACAGCAAAGGCCAACCAAAGTGCAGCCAGCCCGGCACATCCAAGGAACACAACCGACAGACCGCCATGCTGAAACAGCCAGCCGCCGAGTATCCCGCCGAGTGCCGAACCGAGGAACTGGCTGGTGGAATACACGCCCATGGCCGTGCCCTTCCCGCCCGCCGGTGAAACCTTGCTGATCAGCGACGGCAATGAAGCCTCCAGCAGATTGAACGCGGTAAAGAACACCACCGTACCAATCACCAGAGCCCGCAGGCTGTCGCCGAACTGCCAGAAGAATAGCTCAGTCAGCATCAGCGTCATGACGGCGCCGAGCAAAACTCGTTTCATTTTGCGTTTCTTCTCGCCATAGATGATGAACGGGATCATGGCGAAGAACGAAATCAGCAGCGCGGTGAGATAGACCCACCAGTGCTGTTCCTTGGGCAAACCGGCTTTTTCCACCAGCGCCAACGGCAACGCAACGAAGCTGGACATCAACATGGCATGTAACACAAAGATGCCCAGATCAAGGCGCAGCAAGTCTGGATGCTTGAGCGTCGGCATCAAGGCCTGACGCGCTACGCCGGACTCACGGTGAGTCAGCGGCCCGGTGGATTTCGGTACCATGAACATCACGATGACGATGCCCACCAGCGCCATGCCACCCGTGGCGAGAAACAATCCAGAGAGCCCGAAAGCACGGGTCAACAGCGGCCCGACCACCATGGCGACGGCGAACGACAAACCGATTGTCATGCCGATCATGGCCATGGCTTTGGTGCGATGCTGTTCGCGGGTCAGGTCGGAGAGCAGCGCCATCACTGCCGCGGAAATCGCGCCAGCACCCTGCAGGATCCGCCCGGCGATGACGCCCCAGATCGAGTCGGCCTGAGACGCCAGCACACTGCCGAGGGCGAAGACGATCAGCCCGAGGTAAATCACCGGACGGCGACCAATGCGGTCGGAAATCACGCCGAAGGGAATCTGGAAAATCGCCTGGGTCAGGCCGTAAGCGCCGATGGCCAACCCGATCAGGGCCGGGGTCGCTCCTGCCAGATCCATGCCGTAGGTCGCCAGTACCGGCAACACCATGAACATGCCAAGCATACGGAAGGCGAACACCAGGGCCAGACCGCTCGCCGCGCGGGTCTCGCTGCCACTCATGCGTTCGCTGTGGGGATCGTGCATGGAAAAACCTCGTGTGAACCGGCGGCGATTCTACCAGTCCCATCGAAAGACGGGGTAGATCGCGACGCTTTGACGCGTATAGATGAAACTCTCTTCATCCAGGGCTAAAAACCCTTCGTTTGATAGTGTGCATCCATCCAGTATTTGCCCGTATACTCCTACGTTTTCGACGCCCGCCGAGCGAGGCCACTTTGGACAAGATCCTGATACGTGGGGCCCGTACCCACAACCTGAAGAACATCGACCTGACCCTGCCACGGGACAAGCTGATCGTCATCACCGGCCTGTCCGGATCCGGCAAGTCGTCCCTGGCCTTCGATACGCTGTACGCCGAAGGTCAGCGCCGCTATGTCGAATCGCTGTCGGCCTATGCCCGCCAGTTCCTGTCGATGATGGAAAAACCTGACGTCGACACCATCGAAGGCCTGTCGCCAGCGATCTCCATCGAACAGAAGTCGACCTCGCACAACCCGCGCTCCACGGTCGGCACCATCACCGAAATCTACGACTACCTGCGTCTGCTCTATGCTCGCGTGGGTACGCCGCGCTGCCCGGATCACGACATTCCGCTGGAAGCGCAGACCGTCAGCCAGATGGTCGATCTGGTCCTTGCGCAGCCGGAAGGCAGCAAACTGATGTTGCTGGCGCCGGTGATCCGCGAGCGCAAAGGCGAACACCTTTCGGTCTTCGAAGAGCTGCGCGCCCAGGGTTTCGTTCGCGCCCGCGTCAATGGCCGTATCTGCGAGCTCGACGAACTGCCGAAACTGGATAAACAGAAGAAGCACTCGATCGATGTGATCGTCGACCGCTTCAAGGTTCGCGCCGATTTGCAGCAGCGCCTGGCCGAGTCTTTTGAGACCGCGCTGAAACTGGCAGACGGCATCGCCCTGGTCGCGCCGATGGACGACGAGCCGGGCGAAGAGATGATCTTCTCCGCGCGCTTCGCCTGCCCGATTTGCGGCCATGCGATCAGCGAGCTGGAGCCGAAGCTGTTCTCCTTCAACAACCCGGCCGGTGCCTGCCCGACTTGCGATGGCCTAGGCGTGAAGCAGTTCTTCGACATCAAGCGGCTGGTCAACGGCGATCTAACCTTGGCCGAGGGAGCGATTCGCGGTTGGGACCGGCGCAACGTCTATTACTTCCAGATGCTCGGTTCACTGGCCTCGCACTACGGCTTCAGCCTCGAAGTACCGTTCAACGAACTGCCGGCCGATCAGCAGAAATTCATCCTGCATGGCAGCGGCTCGCAGAACGTCGACTTCAAATACCTCAACGACCGTGGCGATATCGTCAAACGCTCGCACCCGTTCGAGGGCATCGTGCCGAACCTGGAGCGCCGCTACCGCGAAACCGAGTCGGCGAGCGTGCGCGAAGAGCTGGCCAAGTTCCTCAGCACTCAGTCCTGCCCAGACTGCCGCGGCACGCGCCTGCGTCGTGAAGCGCGGCACGTGTGGGTTGGCGAGAAAACGCTGCCAGCGGTGACCAATCTGCCGATCGGCGATGCCTGCGAATACTTCGGCGAGCTGAAGATGACCGGCCGCCGTGGCGAGATCGCTGACAAGATCCTCAAGGAAATCCGTGAGCGCCTGCAGTTCCTCGTCAACGTCGGTCTCGATTATCTGTCGCTCGATCGCAGTGCAGACACCCTGTCCGGTGGCGAGGCGCAACGGATTCGTCTGGCCAGCCAGATCGGCGCAGGCCTGGTGGGGGTTTTGTACATCCTCGACGAACCGTCCATTGGCTTGCACCAGCGTGACAATGATCGACTCCTTGGCACGCTCAAACATTTGCGCGATATCGGCAACACGGTGATTGTGGTCGAGCACGACGAAGACGCGATTCGCCTGGCGGACTATGTCGTGGATATCGGCCCGGGTGCCGGTGTGCATGGCGGGCAGATCGTTGCCGAAGGTACCCCGGCCGAAGTCATGGCACACCCTGATTCCCTCACCGGTAAATACCTGTCGGGCCGGGTGAAGATCGAGGTGCCGGCCAAACGTACGCCGCGCAACAAGAAACTCAATCTGTCGCTCAAAGGCGCGCGTGGCAACAACCTGCGCAATGTCGACCTGGACATCCCGATTGGCTTGCTGACTTGCGTCACCGGCGTGTCCGGCTCGGGCAAATCAACGCTGATCAACAACACGCTGTTCCCGCTGAGCGCCACGGCTCTCAACGGCGCGACCACCCTGGAAGCAGCGGCGCACGACAGCATCAAAGGCCTGGAGCATCTCGACAAAGTCGTCGACATCGACCAGAGCCCGATCGGTCGTACACCGCGCTCCAATCCGGCGACGTACACCGGGTTGTTCACGCCGATCCGCGAACTATTTGCCGGCGTGCCCGAGTCTCGCTCTCGCGGCTACGGCCCAGGGCGTTTTTCGTTCAACGTCAAGGGAGGTCGTTGCGAAGCGTGTCAGGGCGATGGTCTGATCAAGGTGGAAATGCACTTCCTGCCGGACATCTACGTGCCGTGCGACGTGTGCAAGAGCAAGCGCTACAACCGCGAAACCCTTGAAATCAAATACAAGGGCAAGAGCATCCACGAAACCCTCGAGATGACCATCGAAGAGGCCCGGGTGTTCTTCGACGCGGTGCCGGCGCTGGCGCGCAAACTACAAACGTTGATGGACGTCGGCCTGTCGTACATCAAGCTCGGCCAGTCGGCGACGACGTTGTCCGGTGGTGAAGCGCAGCGGGTCAAGTTGTCGCGAGAGCTGTCCAAGCGTGACACCGGCAAGACCCTGTACATCCTCGACGAGCCAACCACCGGGTTGCACTTTGCGGATATCCAGCAATTGCTCGACGTCCTGCACCGCCTGCGCGACCACGGCAACACCGTGGTGGTGATCGAACACAACCTCGACGTGATCAAGACGGCCGACTGGCTGGTCGATCTCGGGCCAGAGGGTGGCTCCAAAGGTGGGCAGATCATTGCCACCGGCACGCCTGAGGATGTGGCCGAGATGAAGCAATCTCACACAGGCCATTACCTCAAGCCGTTGCTGATCCGTGATCGGGCTTAAACGCCAAGCATGAAAAAGCCCCTGTCACTTCATCAGTGACAGGGGCTTTTTTATATCTCCTGCAATCAGGACGCGTGGGACTGCAGGTAGTTCTCGAGACCGATAAGCTTGATCAGGCCCAACTGCTTTTCCAGCCAGTAAGTGTGATCTTCTTCGGTATCGTTGAGCTGAACCCGCAGGATCTCGCGGCTGACATAATCTTTGTGCTGTTCGCAGAGTTCGATGCCTTTGCACAGCGCAGCGCGGACTTTGTACTCAAGGCGCAGATCCGCTTCAAGCATCTCCGGAACAGTGGTGCCAACATCCAAGTCATCCGGACGCATGCGCGGCGTACCTTCGAGCATCAGAATCCGGCGCATCAACGCATCAGCATGGCCCGCTTCTTCTTCCATCTCGTGGTTGATTCGCTCGTAGAGCTTGGTGAACCCCCAGTCCTCATACATCCGCGAATGAACGAAATATTGATCACGCGCGGCCAGTTCGCCGGTCAGCAACGTGTTGAGGTAATCGATTACGTCTGGGTGGCCTTGCATCGCCCTACATCTCCCTACTTGAAAGTCTGTAGTTTGAACCAACCTGACCGGAAGGTCACCCGATTCGCGCAATAAAAGCGAAGATATTCTTAGAAAACCAGCCTAAATAACGCAAAAACCGCCCAAATGAGGGCGGTTCTGCTTCTCGTTTAGACTTCGTTAAGCTGTACGTTGAGCAGCTTTGCGATTGCTTCTCCATACGCCGGGTCGGCCTTGTAGAAATGCTGCAACTGGCGATCGACTACATCAGTCGAAACTCCGCCCATCGCACCAGCGATGTTGCTGACCAGCAACGCTTTCTGCTCGTCACTCATCAGGCGGAACAGCGCACCGGCATGGCTGTAGTAATCGGTGTCTTCGCGGTGATCGTAGCGATCAGCTGCACCGCTCAGGGCCAGCGCAGGCTCGGCGTAATGCGGAGCTTGTTTCGGCGATTCGATGTAGCTGTTCGGTTCGTAGTTAGGCGCAGCACCACCATTGCTGCCAAACGCCATTGAGCCATCACGTTGGTAAGTGTTCACCGGACTACGTGGCGCGTTCACCGGCAACTGCTGGTGATTGGTGCCGACACGGTAGCGGTGTGCATCGGCGTAAGCGAATACGCGACCTTGCAGCATGCGGTCCGGCGAGAGACCAACGCCTGGCACCATGTTGCTCGGGCCGAACGCCGCCTGCTCAACTTCAGCGAAGTAGTTCAGCGGGTTGCGGTTCAGCTCCAGCTCACCGACTTCGATCAGCGGAAACTCCTTCTGCGACCAGGTCTTGGTCACGTCAAACGGGTTCTCGTAATGCGCTGCGGCCTGGGCCTCAGTCATGATCTGGATGCATACGCGCCATTTCGGGAAATCGCCGCGCTCAATCGCTTCGAACAGATCGCGCTGGGCGTAATCCGGATCAGTGCCGGCCAGACGTGCTGCATCTGCGGGGGCGAGATTCTTGATGCCCTGTTTGGTTTTGTAGTGCCATTTCACCCAGTGACGCTCGCCTTGGGCGCTGATCAGGCTGTAAGTGTGGCTGCCGAAGCCGTGCATGTGCCGGTAACCGTCAGGAATGCCACGGTCGGAGAACAGAATGGTCACCTGGTGCAGTGCTTCAGGCGAATGCGACCAGAAGTCCCACATCATCTGCGCGCTTTTCAGGTTGCTTTGCGGCAGACGTTTTTGCGTGTGGATAAAGTCAGGGAATTTCAGTGGATCGCGAATGAAGAACACCGGCGTGTTGTTGCCAACGATGTCCCAGTTGCCTTCCTCAGTGTAGAACTTCAGCGCAAAACCGCGCGGATCGCGTTCGGTATCGGCTGAACCGCGCTCACCACCTACCGTCGAGAAACGCAGGAACGTCGGAGTTTGCTTGCCGACAGTTTCGAACAGTTTGGCGCTGGTGTACTCAGTAATGTCGCGAGTCACGGTGAAGGTACCGTATGCACCCGAGCCTTTAGCGTGTACTCGGCGCTCAGGAATGTTTTCACGGTTGAAATGGGCAAGCTTCTCGAGCAAGTGAAAATCGTCGAGCAGCAGCGGGCCACGAGGGCCGGCGGAGCGAGAATTCTGATTATCAGCGACAGGAGCGCCACTGGCGGTCGTAAGCGTTTTGATCTGGCTCATACGGTCTTCTTCCTCTGTCAGTCTTGGAACTGCCGGCTAATCGGCTTGGTGGGAAGTATTGATCATCAACGTTACACCTACAAATTCATTAACTCGTAGACATCGATAGATAATTACTAATTATATTTCCCAGCCCATAATGACAACTGAATGGTGTCAGAAGCTTGTACGAACAGCGCATTTTCTTGCAGACACAAAAAACCGGGCACTAGGCCCGGTTCTTCGTTTCAGACTGACGTCTTACTCGGCGGATACAGCTTCGCCAGCAGTAGCACGATCAACCAACTCGACGTACGCCATAGGCGCGTTGTCGCCAGCGCGGAAACCGCACTTGAGGATGCGCAGGTAGCCACCCTCACGGGTAGCGTAACGCTTGCCCAGGTCGTTGAAGAGCTTACCAACGATAGCTTTCGAACGAGTACGGTCGAAAGCCAGACGGCGGTTAGCCAGGCTGTCTGTCTTGGCCAGAGTGATCAGCGGCTCAGCAACGCGACGCAGTTCTTTGGCTTTTGGCAGAGTAGTTTTGATCAGCTCGTGCTCGAACAGCGACACCGCCATGTTTTGGAACATGGCCTTGCGGTGCGAGCTGGTGCGGCTCAGGTGACGACCACTTTTACGATGACGCATGGTTCATTCCTTACCAAACACTACGTTCGGTGATTACGACGATCAGGCAGTCGCCTTGTCGTCCTTCTTAAGACTTGCAGGCGGCCAGTTGTCGAGGCGCATGCCGAGGGACAGACCGCGGGAGGCCAGAACGTCCTTGATTTCAGTCAAGGATTTCTTGCCCAGGTTCGGAGTCTTCAACAGCTCTACTTCGGTACGCTGAATCAGGTCGCCGATGTAGTAGATGTTTTCCGCCTTAAGGCAGTTAGCCGAACGTACAGTCAGTTCCAGATCGTCAACCGGGCGAAGCAGGATCGGATCGATCTCGTCTTCCTGCTCGACAACCACTGGCTCACTGTCACCCTTGAGGTCGACGAACGCAGCCAACTGCTGTTGCAGGATGGTTGCAGCGCGGCGGATAGCCTCTTCAGGATCCAGAGTACCGTTGGTTTCCAGATCAATAACCAGCTTGTCCAGGTTGGTACGCTGCTCGACACGGGCGTTTTCCACCACGTATGCAATACGGCGAACCGGGCTGAACGAAGAGTCAAGCTGCAAGCGACCGATGCTGCGGCTTTCGTCTTCATCGCTCTGACGCGAGTCGGCTGGTTCATAACCACGACCACGAGCTACGGTGAGCTTCATGTTCAGGGCGCCGTTAGACGCCAGGTTAGCGATTACGTGATCGGGATTAACGATCTCGACATCATGATCCAGCTGAATATCGGCAGCGGTAACCACCCCCGAACCCTTCTTCGACAAGGTCAGCGTAACTTCGTCACGACCGTGCAGCTTGATGGCCAGACCTTTAAGGTTCAACAGGATTTCAATTACGTCTTCCTGTACACCTTCGATGGCGCTGTACTCGTGGAGCACACCGTCAATCTCGGCCTCGACTACTGCGCAGCCGGGCATTGAGGACAACAGGATGCGTCGCAGCGCGTTGCCCAGGGTGTGGCCAAAACCACGCTCGAGAGGCTCGAGAGTGATCTTGGCGCGGGTTGGACTGACAACCTGCACATCAATGTGGCGGGGTGTCAGGAACTCATTTACCGAAATCTGCATGGATGCACCTATTTTCTAGCCCTTACTTGGAGTAGAGCTCGACAATCAGGCTTTCGTTGATGTCGGCGGACAGATCACTGCGAGCAGGAACGTTCTTGAAAACGCCCGACTTCTTCTCAGTGTCTACTTCTACCCATTCTACGCGGCCACGTTGGGCACACAGATCGAGAGCTTGGACAATGCGAAGTTGGTTTTTTGCTTTCTCGCGAACTGCAACCACGTCACCAGCACGAACCTGATACGACGGAACGTTTACGGTCTGACCGTTAACGCTGATCGACTTGTGCGATACCAGCTGACGGGATTCGGCACGAGTCGAACCAAAGCCCATACGGTATACAACGTTGTCCAGACGGCATTCGAGCAGTTGCAGCAGGTTTTCACCGGTTGCACCTTTCTTGCCAGCAGCTTCTTTGTAGTAGCCGCTGAATTGACGCTCGAGAACGCCGTAGATACGACGGACCTTCTGCTTTTCACGCAGTTGGGTGCCGTAATCGGACTGGCGACCGCGGCGTTGGCCGTGGATACCAGGTGCTGCTTCAATGTTGCACTTCGATTCGATCGCGCGCACGCCGCTCTTCAGGAAGAGATCGGTGCCTTCGCGACGAGCGAGTTTGCATTTTGGACCAATGTAACGAGCCATTCTTTACAATCTCCTGGATTACACGCGGCGCTTCTTCGGCGGACGGCACCCGTTGTGCGGGATTGGCGTCACGTCGGTGATGCTGGCGATCTTATAGCCACAGCCGTTCAATGCACGGACAGCGGACTCACGACCTGGACCTGGACCTTTGACGTTAACGTCGAGGTTTTTCAGGCCATATTCCAGCGCAGCTTGACCAGCACGTTCAGCAGCTACTTGAGCAGCAAACGGGGTGGACTTGCGGGAACCGCGGAAACCCGAACCACCGGAGGTAGCCCAAGAAAGCGCGTTACCTTGACGGTCGGTGATGGTCACGATGGTGTTGTTAAAAGAAGCATGGATGTGGGCGATGCCATCAACCACTGTCTTTTTAACTTTTTTACGAGGACGAGCAGCAGGTTTTGCCATGATTAATTTCCTGTCGATTCGCGTGGGCGATTACTTGCGGATCGGCTTACGCGGACCTTTACGGGTACGCGCGTTAGTCTTGGTACGCTGACCGCGTACTGGAAGACCACGACGATGACGCAGACCACGGTAGCAACCGAGGTCCATCAAACGCTTGATTTTCATGTTGATTTCGCGACGCAGGTCACCTTCAGTGGTGAACTTCGCCACTTCGCCACGCAACTGCTCAATCTGCTCGTCGCTCAGATCTTTAATCTTTGCGGCTGGGTTTACCCCAGTCTCTGCGCAAATTTTCTGCGCAGTAGTGCGACCAACACCATAGATGTAGGTCAGCGAGATAACAGTGTGCTTGTTATCTGGAATGTTAACGCCTGCAATACGGGCCATTCAGTGGGACTCCAATTGACAGCTACCTACGCCCCGGAAGCCAAGAAATAGGGCGCGAGATAATATCGCTGTAATAACAAATAATCAACCCGGCAGCGCACTAGCTGCCGGGCTTCAAGCAGATCACACTCAGCCTTGGCGCTGTTTGTGACGCGGTTCCGCGCTGCAAATTACTCGAACAACACCTTCGCGGCGAATAATCTTGCAGTTACGGCACAGCTTTTTCACCGATGCACGAACTTTCATCACCAACTCCTCGAACCTTATGGGTACTCAGCGCAACATGCCGCTGCCGTAACCCTTCAGGTTGGCTTTCTTCATCAGGGATTCGTACTGGTGCGAAACGAGGTGCGATTGTACTTGGGACATGAAGTCCATCACAACCACGACCACGATCAGCAACGAGGTCCCGCCAAGGTAGAACGGAACGTTTGCTGCAACCACCAGGAACTGGGGCAACAGGCACACGGCCGTCATGTAAAGAGCACCGAACATGGTCAAGCGAGTCAGAACGCCATCAATATAGCGCGCAGACTGCTCACCTGGACGGATGCCCGGAATAAAGGCACCGGACTTCTTCAGGTTTTCCGCTACGTCTTTCGGATTGAACATCAACGCCGTATAGAAGAAGCAGAAGAAAATAATCCCTGCACTAAACAGCAGAATATTCAACGGCTGACCAGGAGCGATCGACTGCGAGATGTCCTGCAACCAGCCCATACCTTCAGACTGACCGAACCAGGCACCCAACGAAGCCGGGAACAGCAAAATGCTGCTCGCGAAAATAGCCGGAATAACACCGGCCATGTTCACCTTCAACGGTAGGTGGCTAGTCTGCGCAGCAAAAACCTTGCGGCCCTGCTGACGCTTGGCGTAGTGAACAGCAATACGACGCTGACCACGCTCAATGAACACCACGAAACCGATAATCGCTACTGCCAGCAAACCGATGGCAACCAAGGCGAAGATGTTGATATCACCCTGACGTGCAGACTCGAAAGACTGCCCGATTGCTCTCGGAAGACCGGCGACGATACCCGAAAAAATCAACATCGAGATACCGTTGCCTACACCACGCTCAGTAATCTGCTCACCCAGCCACATCATGAACATCGCACCAGCCACAAAAGTGGATACCGCGACGAAATGGAAGCCAAAGTCACCAGTGAACGCAACACCCTGCCCCGCCAGACCAATGGACATGCCAATAGCCTGAACGAGAGCGAGGATGACGGTGCCGTAGCGGGTGTACTGGCTGATCTTGCGACGGCCAGCTTCACCTTCCTTCTTCAACTGCTCCAGCTGCGGGCTGACGGCGGTCATCAGTTGCATGATGATCGATGCCGAAATGTACGGCATGATCCCCAGTGCAAAGATGCTCATCCGTTCTAGCGCGCCGCCAGAGAACATGTTGAACAAGCTAAGAATGGTCCCCTCATTCTGTCGAAACAGGTCTGCGAGTCGGTCCGGGTTGATACCTGGAACCGGGATGTGTGCGCCTATTCGGTAGACGATAATCGCCAGGAACAGAAAACGCAGACGAGCCCAGAGTTCAGACATACCGCCTTTGCCGAGCGCAGAGAGAGCACCTTGCTTAGCCATTTATTCCTCGAACTTGCCGCCAGCTGCTTCGATAGCCGCACGCGCACCTTTGGTGGCGCCGATTCCCTTGCCGATAGTGACAGCGCGAGTCACTTCACCGGACAGCATGATTTTCACACGCTGTACGTTGACGTTGATCACGTTGGCATCTTTCAGGGACTGCACGGTGACGATGTCGCCTTCCACTTTAGCCAGCTCGGACAGACGCACTTCTGCGCGGTCCATGGCTTTCAGGGAAACGAAACCGAACTTCGGCAGGCGACGATGCAGCGGCTGTTGACCGCCTTCAAAGCCTGGAGCAATGGTGCCACCGGAGCGGGAGGTCTGACCTTTGTGACCACGGCCACCAGTCTTACCCAAACCGCTACCGATACCACGGCCCGGACGATGCTTTTCGCGACGGGAACCCGGCGCTGGACTCAGATCATTGAGTTTCATCGATTAACCCTCGACACGCAGCATGTAGTAAGCCTTGTTGATCATCCCGCGATTCTCGGGAGTATCCTGGACTTCTACAGTGTGACCGATGCGACGCAGACCCAGACCCTTAACGCACAGTTTGTGGTTAGGGATGCGGCCGGTCATGCTTTTGATCAGCGTTACTTTAACGGTAGCCATGATCAGAAGATCTCCTTGACGCTTTTGCCACGCTTGGCGGCAATGGATTCAGGAGACTGCATAGCTTTCAAACCTTTGAAAGTGGCGTGAACCACGTTTACCGGGTTAGTCGAGCCGTAGCACTTGGCCAGAACGTTCTGAACGCCAGCAACTTCGAGGACAGCACGCATAGCGCCGCCAGCGATGATACCGGTACCTTCAGAAGCAGGCTGCATGTACACCTTCGAAGCGCCGTGAGCGGACTTCATTGCGTACTGCAGAGTGGTGCCGTTCAGATCAACTTGGATCATGTTGCGGCGAGCAGCTTCCATTGCCTTCTGGATCGCAGCAGGCACTTCACGCGACTTGCCACGGCCGAAGCCAACACGCCCTTTACCATCACCAACCACGGTCAACGCGGTGAAAGTGAAGATACGGCCGCCTTTAACGGTTTTGGCTACGCGGTTAACTTGAACCAGCTTCTCAATGTAGCCTTCGTCGCGCTTTTGGTCGTTATTTGACATAACTTAGAACTCCAGCCCAGCTTCACGAGCAGCATCAGCCAGCGCTTTAACGCGGCCGTGGTACTTGAAGCCAGAGCGGTCGAAAGCCACTTGCGAGACGCCAGCGGCCTTAGCACGCGTAGCGACCAGCTGGCCAACCTTTGTGGCCGCGTCGATGTTGCCAGTGGCGCCATCACGCAGTTCTTTATCCAAAGTCGAGGCACTTGCCAGGACTTTGTTGCCGTCGGCCGAGATGACCTGGGCGTAGATGTGCTGCGACGAGCGGAACACGCAGAGACGCACGACTTCGAGTTCGTGCATTTTCAGGCGTGCTTTGCGAGCGCGACGCAGTCGAGTAACTTTTTTGTCGGTCATTTGCTATGCCCTACTTCTTCTTGGCTTCTTTACGACGGACGACTTCGTCCGCGTAGCGCACACCTTTGCCTTTGTACGGCTCTGGTGGACGGAAGTCGCGGATCTCAGCGGCCACTTGACCTACCAGCTGCTTGTCGATGCCCTTGATCAGGATATCGGTCTGGCTAGGGGTCTCAGCGGTGATGCCTTCCGGCAGTTCGTAATCCACTGGGTGCGAGAAGCCAAGGGCAAGGTTCAGAACCGTGCCTTTTGCTTGCGCTTTGTAACCAACACCGACCAGCTGGAGCTTGCGCTCGAAGCCTTGGCTTACGCCTTGGACCATGTTGTTTACCAACGCACGCGTGGTACCGGCCATTGCGCGAGTTTGTTGATCGCCATTGCGAGCAGCGAAACGCAGCTCACCAGCTTCTTCAACAATCTCAACGGACGAATGGATGTTCAGTTCAAGAGTACCCTTGGCACCCTTCACCGAAAGCTGTTGGCCTGCGAATTTTACTTCGACACCGGCTGGCAGCTTAACGGGGTTCTTAGCGACGCGAGACATGCTTATCCCCCCTTAGAACACAGTGCAAAGAACTTCGCCGCCGACACCGGCAGCGCGCGCAGCACGATCCGTCATCACACCTTTGTTGGTGGAGACGATAGACACGCCAAGACCGCCACGAACTTTCGGCAGATCTTCAACGGACTTGTACTGACGCAGGCCTGGACGACTAACGCGCTTCACTTCTTCGATAACCGGACGGCCTTCGAAGTACTTCAGCGAGATGGACAGCGACGGCTTAGCGTCGGTGGTGATCTGAAAATCCGCGATGTAACCTTCGTCCTTCAGGACTTTTGCTACAGCAGCCTTCAACGTGGAAGACGGCATGCTTACGACAGACTTTTCAGCCATCTGGGCATTACGGATTCGAGTTAGCATGTCCGCTAACGGGTCCTGCATACTCATGGGCTAGACGCTCCTAATACAGAAAAATTAGCCTTGCGGCTACTACTTGTCGCCGAGAACTTCCGGGTATGAAAAACACGGGCTCAGGCGAGCCGGTCATTCTAGACACACCCCAGAAATGAATCAAGCCCCAAAAGGGGCTTGATTCAGATTCAAGGCCACCGATGGTCAGGTTCTTGCGAACCCGAACATCGAGACTTTGACAGCAATTACCAGCTGGCTTTAACCAGACCTGGTACGTCACCACGCATTGCAGCTTCACGCAGCTTGTTACGGCCAAGGCCGAACTTGCGGTAAACGCCGTGCGGACGACCAGTCAGACGGCAACGGTTACGCATGCGCGAAGCGCTTGCGTCACGTGGTTGCTTCTGCAGAGCTACGGTAGCTTCCCAACGCGCTTCTGGACTTGCGTTCAGATCAACGATGATAGCTTTCAGCGCTGCACGCTTGGTGGCGTACTTGGCAACGGTGAGCTGACGCTTCAGCTCACGGTTTTTCATGCTCTTCTTGGCCATTTTCCTACTCCAATCAGTTGCGGAACGGGAATTTGAAAGCACGCAGCAAAGCGCGGCCTTCATCATCGTTCTTGGCAGTGGTGGTCAGGGTAATGTCCAGACCGCGGAGAGCATCGATCTTGTCGTAGTCGATTTCCGGGAAAATGATCTGCTCTTTCACGCCCATGCTGTAGTTACCACGACCGTCGAAGGACTTGGCATTCAGGCCGCGGAAGTCGCGAACCCGAGGCAGGGAGATCGACAGCAGACGATCCAGGAACTCATACATACGCTCACGGCGCAGAGTCACCTTGACGCCGATCGGCCATCCTTCACGGACTTTAAAGCCAGCGATAGATTTACGAGCGTAGGTCACAACGACTTTTTGGCCGGTGATCTTTTCCAGGTCAGCAACAGCATGCTCGATGACTTTTTTGTCACCAACAGCTTCGCCCAGACCCATGTTCAGGGTGATTTTTGTAACGCGTGGAACTTCCATCACGTTCGAAAGCTTAAGTTCTTCCTTAAGCTTCGGTGCGATTTCCTTCCAGTAAATCTCTTTTAGTCGTGCCATGGTCTTCTACCTAGCAGTGTTCAAGCATCAACCGCTTTTTGGGTCGACTTGAAGACACGAATTTTCTTGCCGTCTTCTACTTTGAAACCAACGCGGTCAGCCTTGTTGGTTTCGCCGTTGAAAATGGCGACGTTAGAAGCGTCCAGTGGAGCTTCTTTTTCGACGATACCGCCTTGCACGCCCGACATCGGGTTAGGCTTGGTATGACGCTTGACCAGGTTCAGACCGCTGATAACCAGACGGTTATTAGCAAGAACCTTAAGCACCTTACCGCGCTTACCTTTGTCTTTGCCGGCGATCACGATGATCTCGTCGTCACGACGAATCTTTTGCATGTCGGATCTCCTTACAGCACTTCTGGGGCGAGCGAGACGATCTTCATGAACTTCTCAGTACGAAGTTCACGGGTCACTGGCCCAAAGATACGGGTGCCGATCGGCTCTTGCTTGTTGTTCAGAAGAACAGCAGCGTTGCCATCAAAGCGGATAATGGAGCCATCAGCACGACGTACGCCGTGACGAGTGCGGACTACAACAGCAGTCATCACTTGGCCTTTTTTCACTTTACCGCGAGGAATTGCTTCCTTCACGGTAACTTTGATGATGTCACCGATACCAGCGTAACGACGATGGGAGCCACCCAGCACCTTGATGCACATAACACGGCGAGCGCCGCTGTTATCGGCCACATCGAGCATGGATTGAGTCTGAATCATATAATTTCTCCGACCCCTAGTCCTTAGACTTCCACAGCGCGTTCGAGAACATCAACCAGCGCCCAAGACTTGGTCTTGGCCATAGGACGAGTTTCACGAATAGTGACTTTGTCGCCGATGTGGCACTGGTTGGTTTCGTCGTGCGCGTGCAGCTTAGTCGAACGCTTAACGTATTTACCGTAGATCGGGTGCTTTACGCGACGCTCGATCAATACGGTGATGGTTTTGTCCATCTTGTCGCTGACAACACGGCCAGTCAGCGTACGGACAGTTTTTTCGGCTTCAGCCATGATCACTTACCTGCCTGCTGGTTGAGCACAGTCTTCACGCGAGCGATGTCACGCTTAACTTGCGAGAGCAGATGAGACTGCCCCAACTGGCCAGTTGCTTTCTGCATACGCAGATTGAACTGGTCGCGCAGCAAGCCGAGCAGTTGCTCGTTCAGCTGCTGTGCGGATTTTTCACGAAGTTCATTCGCTTTCATCACATCACCGTCCGTTTAACAAAGGCGGTGGCGAGCGGCAGCTTTGCAGCAGCCAGGGCAAAAGCCTCACGCGCCAGCTCTTCAGAAACACCCTCGATTTCATACAGGACTTTGCCTGGCTGAATCTGGGCAACCCAGTACTCCACACTACCCTTACCTTTACCCATACGAACTTCGAGGGGCTTTTTGGAAATAGGCTTGTCCGGGAATACACGGATCCAGATCTTGCCGCCACGTTTAACGTGACGGGTCAGAGCACGACGCGCTGACTCGATCTGACGAGCGGTGAGACGACCACGAGCTACAGACTTCAACGCGAACTCGCCGAAGCTGACTTTGCTACCGCGCTGAGCCAGACCACGGTTGTGGCCTGTCATCTGCTTGCGGAACTTCGTACGCTTAGGTTGCAACATTTGGCGTACCCCTTACTTAGCAGCTTTTTTACGAGGCGCTGGTGCTTGTGGTTTCAGCTCTTCTTGGCGACCACCAATTACTTCGCCTTTGAAGATCCAAACCTTTACACCGATCACACCGTAAGTGGTGTGAGCTTCGTAGTTGGCATAGTCGATGTCGGCACGCAGGGTGTGCAATGGCACACGACCTTCGCGATACCATTCAGTACGTGCGATTTCAGCACCGCCGAGACGACCGCTCACTTGGATTTTGATGCCCTTGGCACCAATGCGCATGGCGTTCTGAACTGCGCGCTTCATAGCGCGACGGAACATTACACGACGCTCCAGCTGCTGAGCTACGCTCTGCGCAACCAGCATACCGTCGAGCTCCGGCTTGCGGATCTCTTCGATATTGATGTGCACAGGCACACCCATTTGCTTGGTCAGGTCCTGACGCAGTTTCTCAACATCTTCACCTTTCTTCCCGATAACGATACCTGGACGAGCGGTGTGGATGGTGATACGTGCAGTTTGGGCCGGACGATGGATATCGATACGGCTTACGGACGCGCTTTTTAGTTTGTCTTGGAGATACTCACGCACTTTCAGATCTGCGAACAAGTAGTCCGCATAAGTCCGACCGTCTGCGTACCAGACGGAGGTGTGCTCCTTGACGATTCCCAGGCGAATGCCAATGGGATGTACTTTCTGACCCATCTCTTCGACTCCGTTACTTGTCAGCAACCTTGACAGTGATATGGCAAGACCGCTTGACGATGCGATCAGCACGGCCTTTGGCACGTGGCATGATGCGCTTCAGCGAACGCCCTTCGTTGACGAAAACGGTGCTGACCTTCAGGTCATCAACGTCTGCGCCTTCGTTATGCTCGGCGTTGGCTACGGCCGACTCCAGCACTTTCTTCATGATCTCGGCGGCTTTCTTACTGCTGAAAGCCAACAAGTTGAGCGCTTCGCCCACCTTCTTCCCGCGGATCTGGTCGGCGACCAAGCGGGCTTTCTGGGCGGAGATTCGAGCGCCCGACAACTTAGCGGCTACTTCCATTTCCTAACCCCTTAACGCTTGGCTTTCTTGTCAGCCACGTGCCCGCGATAGTTGCGGGTACCGGCGAACTCGCCCAGTTTGTGGCCGACCATGTCTTCGTTAACGAGAACTGGGACGTGCTGACGACCGTTGTGTACTGCGATGGTCAGACCGACCATTTGTGGCAGGATCATCGAACGACGCGACCAAGTCTTAATTGGTTTGCGATCGTTCTTTTCCGCCGCCACTTCGATCTTCTTCAGTAGGTGAAGATCAATAAAAGGACCTTTTTTCAGAGAACGTGGCACTGTCGTATCCCTCTATTTACTTGCGACGACGGACGATCATTTTGTCGGTACGCTTATTACCACGAGTCTTCGCGCCCTTAGTCGGGAAGCCCCATGGCGATACCGGATGACGACCACCAGAGGTACGACCTTCACCACCACCATGTGGGTGGTCAACCGGGTTCATGGCAACACCACGAACGGTTGGGCGAACGCCACGCCAGCGCTTGGCACCAGCTTTACCCAGCGAACGCAGGCTGTGCTCGGAGTTCGAGACTTCGCCCAGGGTCGCACGGCATTCAGCCAGTACTTTACGCATTTCACCGGAACGCAGACGCAGGGTAACGTAAACGCCTTCACGAGCGATCAGCTGAGCCGAAGCACCAGCGGAACGAGCGATCTGTGCGCCTTTACCTGGCTTCAGTTCGATGCCGTGTACGGTAGAACCAACTGGAATGTTGCGCAGTTGCAGAGCGTTGCCTGGCTTGATTGGAGCCAGAGCGCCTGCGATCAGCTGGTCGCCAGCACTCACGCCTTTAGGGGCGATGATGTAGCGGCGCTCGCCGTCTGCGTAGCAGAGCAGTGCGATGTGAGCAGTACGGTTTGGATCGTATTCGATACGCTCGACAGTGGCGACGATGCCATCTTTGTCGTTGCGACGGAAATCGACCATACGATAATGCTGCTTATGACCACCACCGATGTGACGCGTGGTAATACGGCCATTGTTGTTACGACCACCAGTCTTCGATTTTTTCTCGAGCAGCGGTGCGTGAGGAGCGCCTTTATGCAGCTCCTGGTTGACCACCTTGACCACAAAACGGCGGCCAGGGGAAGTCGGTTTGCATTTAACGATTGCCATGATGCACCCCTTCCTTACTCAGCACTGCTGCTGAAATCGAGATCTTGGCCTGGCTGAAGGGAGATAACTGCCTTCTTCCAGTCATTACGCTTGCCCAGACCGCGAGCTGTGCGCTTGCTCTTACCCAGAACGTTCAGGGTAGTAACACGCTCAACTTTCACGCTGAACAGGCTTTCGACGGCCTTCTTGATTTCCAGCTTGGTTGCGTCAGTTGCAACCTTGAAAACGAACTGGCCTTTCTTGTCAGCCAGAACCGTAGCCTTCTCGGAAACGTGCGGGCCAAGCAGAACTTTAAATACGCGTTCCTGGTTCATCCCAGCAGCTCCTCGAATTTCTTCACGGCCGACACGGTGATCAACACCTTGTCGTATGCGATCAGACTAACTGGATCGGAACCTTGAACGTCACGTACATCTACGTGCGGCAGGTTACGAGCAGCCAGGTACAGGTTCTGATCAACAGCGTCCGACACGATCAAAACGTCGGTCAGGCTCATGTTGTTCAGCTTGCCCAGCAGATCTTTGGTTTTCGGAGTTTCAACAGCGAAATCCTGAACCACGACCAGACGATCAGTACGCACCAGCTCAGCAAGGATGGAACGCATTGCTGCGCGATACATCTTCTTGTTCAGCTTCTGGGAGTGATCCTGTGGACGTGCTGCAAAAGTGGTACCGCCGCCACGCCAGATTGGGCTACGGATAGTACCGGCACGAGCACGGCCAGTACCTTTCTGACGCCATGGGCGCTTACCGCCACCACGAACGTCGGAACGGGTCTTTTGCTGCTTGGTACCTTGACGGCCGCCGGCCATGTAGGCCACGACTGCTTGGTGAACCAGCGTCTCGTTGAATTCGCCGCCAAATGTCAGTTCGGAAACTTCGATCGCTTGAGCGTCATTTACATTTAATTGCATGTCAGCTTCCCCTTAACCGCGAGCCTTGGCTGCTGGACGTACAACCAGGTTGCCGCCAGTAGCGCCAGGAACAGCACCCTTGACCAACAACAGATTGCGTTCAGCGTCCACGCGCACTACTTCCAGGGACTGCACGGTCACGCGCTCAGCGCCCATATGACCGGACATTTTTTTGCCCTTGAATACACGACCAGGAGTCTGGCACTGGCCGATAGAGCCTGGGACGCGGTGGGATACGGAGTTACCGTGGGTGTTATCTTGCCCGCGGAAATTCCAACGCTTGATCGTACCCTGGAAGCCTTTACCTTTGGACTGACCGGTTACATCAACCAGTTGACCAGCGGCAAAGATTTCAGCGTTGATCAGATCGCCAGCCTGGTACTCGCCTTCTTCAAGACGGAATTCCATGGTAGTGCGACCAGCGGCAACGTTCGCTTTAGCGAAGTGGCCAGCCTGAGCTGCTGTTACACGCGAAGCACGACGCTCGCCGACAGTGACTTGCACTGCACGATAGCCATCGGTCTCTTCAGTTTTGAACTGGGTGACGCGATTCGGTTCGATCTCAATGACCGTGACCGGAATGGAGACACCTTCTTCGGTGAAAATACGGGTCATACCGCATTTACGACCGACTACACCAATAGTCATGTTGTAAACCTCATGAGTGTACGGGGCTTTCACCCGCTATGGCCGCCCATTTCAGAGCGTTACACGACTAAGACCGAGTCTTAGCCGAGGCTGATCTGCACTTCCACACCGGCCGCAAGATCAAGCTTCATAAGTGCATCAACGGTTTTATCCGTTGGCTGGACGATGTCCAGAACGCGCTTATGAGTGCGGATCTCGTACTGGTCACGCGCGTCTTTGTTGACGTGCGGAGAAACCAGAACGGTGAACCGCTCTTTACGGGTAGGCAGTGGAATTGGACCACGCACTTGAGCACCAGTACGTTTCGCGGTTTCCACGATTTCCTGGGTTGATTGGTCGATCAGGCGATGGTCAAAAGCCTTCAACCTGATACGGATTTGCTGATTTTGCATTGGATTTCAGACTCCGGCTGCTATTCCCACCGAGCGCAATACGCCCGTTAAAAGGAGGCGCAATTCTATAGACGCCCCAGATAGGTGTCAACCCAATAAAAAAGCCCCCGCTGAGCGGGGGCCTTTTCAATTCAACAAGCAAACTCTATAAAAGAGATTACTCGATGATTTTGGCTACGACGCCAGCGCCGACGGTACGACCGCCTTCACGGATAGCGAAACGCAGACCGTCTTCCATCGCGATGGTTTTGATCAGGGTAACAGTCATCTGAATGTTGTCACCTGGCATTACCATTTCAACGCCTTCTGGCAGCTCGCAGTTACCAGTCACGTCAGTTGTACGGAAGTAGAACTGTGGACGGTAGCCTTTGAAGAACGGAGTGTGACGACCGCCTTCTTCCTTGCTCAGAACGTAAACTTCTGCGGTGAACTTGGTGTGCGGCTTAACCGAACCCGGCTTAACCAGAACCTGACCACGCTCAACGTCGTCACGCTTGGTACCACGCAGCAGAACGCCGCAGTTCTCGCCAGCACGACCTTCGTCGAGCAGCTTGCGGAACATTTCAACACCGGTGCAGGTGGTGACGGTAGTGTCACGCAGACCAACGATTTCCAGTGGATCCTGAACGCGAACGATACCGCGCTCGATACGACCAGTCACAACAGTACCGCGACCGGAGATCGAGAACACGTCTTCGATCGGCATCAGGAATGGCTTGTCGATCATACGAACTGGCTCAGGGATGTAGGTATCCAGAGTTTCAACCAGTTTACGAACGGCAGTGGTGCCCATTTCGTTGTCGTCTTTGCCTTCCAGAGCCATACGAGCCGAACCGATGATGATCGGAGTGTCGTCGCCTGGGAAGTCATAGGTGGACAGCAGGTCGCGAACTTCCATCTCAACCAGTTCCAGCAGCTCAGCGTCGTCTACCAGGTCAGCCTTGTTCAGGAAAACCACGATGTACGGAACGCCTACCTGACGGGACAGCAGGATGTGCTCACGGGTTTGTGGCATCGGACCATCAGCGGCCGAGCAAACCAGGATCGCGCCGTCCATCTGGGCAGCACCAGTAATCATGTTCTTCACGTAGTCAGCGTGACCTGGGCAGTCAACGTGAGCGTAGTGACGAATTGTCGAGTTGTACTCAACGTGAGCGGTGTTGATGGTGATACCGCGAGCTTTTTCTTCTGGAGCGCTGTCGATCTTGTCGAAGTCAACGATTGCAGAACCGAAAACTTCGGAGCAAACGCGAGTCAGAGCAGCAGTCAGAGTGGTTTTACCGTGGTCAACGTGACCAATGGTGCCAACGTTGACGTGCGGTAGGGAACGATCAAATTTTTCTTTAGCCACGACAATTAACTCCTAGCCTAAAGGGGCTGAATCAGCCTTGTTTTTTGGTTACGGATTCGACGATGTGCGACGGAGCCGTATCGTATTTTTTGAATTCCATAGAGTAGCTTGCGCGACCCTGAGACATGGAACGAACGTCGGTCGCATAACCGAACATCTCACCCAGTGGAACTTCGGCGCGGATAACCTTGCCGGACACTGTGTCTTCCATACCCTGGATCATGCCGCGACGACGGTTAAGGTCGCCCATTACATCACCCATATAGTCTTCAGGCGTAACAACCTCTACAGCCATGATCGGCTCAAGCAACTCACCACCGCCCTTCTGGGCCAGCTGCTTGGTCGCCATGGAGGCAGCCACTTTAAACGCCATCTCGTTGGAGTCGACGTCGTGGTAAGAACCATCGAACACGGTAGCCTTCAGGCCGATCAGCGGATAGCCGGCAACAACGCCGTTCTTCATCTGCTCTTCGATACCCTTCTGGATAGCCGGGATGTATTCCTTAGGAACCACACCACCTACAACTTCGTTCACGAATTGCAGACCTTCCTGACCTTCGTCAGCAGGAGCAAAACGGATCCAGCAGTGGCCGAACTGACCACGACCGCCGGACTGACGAACGAACTTGCCTTCGATTTCACAGTTCTTCGTGATGCGCTCACGATACGAAACCTGAGGCTTGCCGATGTTGGCTTCGACGTTGAACTCACGGCGCATCCGGTCAACCAGGATGTCCAGGTGCAGCTCGCCCATGCCGGAGATGATCGTTTGACCAGTCTCTTCATCAGTTTTAACGCGGAAAGACGGGTCTTCCTGAGCAAGTTTGCCCAGAGCGATACCCATTTTTTCCTGGTCATCCTTGGTCTTAGGCTCTACGGCAACCGAAATAACCGGCTCCGGGAAGTCCATGCGAACCAGGATGATTGGCTTGTCAGCGTTGCAGAGGGTTTCACCAGTGGTGACGTCCTTCATGCCGATCAGGGCCGCGATGTCACCAGCGCGTACTTCCTTGATCTCTTCACGGGCGTTTGCGTGCATTTGCACCATACGACCCACGCGCTCTTTTTTACCTTTAACCGAGTTGATCACGCCGTCGCCGGAGTTCAACACGCCCGAGTAAACACGGACGAAGGTCAAGGTACCCACGAATGGGTCGGTAGCGATCTTGAACGCCAGAGCCGAGAACGGCTCCGCATCGTCTGCATGACGCTCCAGCTCGATTTCCTCGTTATCAGGGTCAGTACCCTTGATCGCAGGAATGTCGGTCGGTGCAGGCAGGAAGTCGATAACGGCGTCGAGAACCAGGGGAACACCCTTGTTCTTGAAGGAAGAACCGCAAACAGCCAGAACGATTTCGCCGGCGATAGTACGCTGACGCAAAGCAGCCTTGATCTCTTCGATCGACAGCTCTTCGCCTTCAAGGTACTTGTTCATCAGCTCTTCGTTGGCTTCAGCAGCAGCTTCGACCATGTTGTTGCGCCACTCTTCAGCCAGCTCTTGGAGCTCAGCAGGAATGTCCTTGCGAACAGGGACCATACCTTTGTCAGAGTCATTCCAGTAGACAGCTTGCATGTTGATCAGATCGATCTGACCCTGGAAGTTGTCTTCGGAACCGATAGCCAACTGGATTGGCACCGGAGTGTGACCCAGACGCTGCTTGATCTGACCGATCACGCGCAGGAAGTTGGCGCCAGCACGGTCCATCTTGTTTACGTAAACAAGACGTGGAACGCCGTACTTGTTGGCTTGACGCCATACGGTTTCCGACTGAGGCTCAACACCCGAAGTACCGCAGAACACGACGACAGCGCCGTCGAGTACGCGCAGGGAGCGTTCAACTTCAATAGTGAAGTCAACGTGGCCCGGGGTATCGATTACGTTGAAGCGATGCTCGTCTTTGTACTGCTTCTCGGAACCTTTCCAGAAGGCGGTGATTGCAGCAGAAGTAATGGTAATACCACGCTCCTGCTCCTGCACCATCCAGTCTGTGGTCGCGGCGCCATCATGCACCTCGCCCATTTTGTGACTTTTGCCGGTGTAAAAAAGGACGCGCTCGGTGGTGGTGGTTTTACCAGCATCCACGTGAGCGACGATACCGATGTTACGGTAGCGGCTAATCGGAGTAGTACGAGCCATAAAGCCCTCGCAAAATTAGTGAAGCTAAAATTAGAAGCGGTAGTGCGAGAAAGCTTTGTTAGCTTCAGCCATACGGTGCACGTCTTCACGCTTCTTAACAGCAGCACCTTTACCTTCAGCAGCATCCAGCAGTTCGCCAGCCAAACGCAGAGCCATAGACTTCTCGCCACGCTTACGGGCGAAGTCTACCAACCAGCGCATTGCCAGAGCGTTACGACGGGAAGGACGAACCTCGACCGGAACCTGGTAAGTAGCACCACCAACGCGGCGCGACTTCACTTCGACCAGCGGAGCGATGGCGTCGAGTGCTTTTTCGAAGAGTTCCAGGGGATCGGTGCCAGCCTTACGGGTCGCAACGGTTTCCAGGGCACCATAAACGATACGCTCGGCAACGGCTTTCTTGCCGCTTTCCATAACGTGGTTCATGAATTTGGCGAGGATCTGGCTTCCGTATTTCGGATCGTCCAGAATCTCACGCTTTGCTGCTACGCGACGTCTTGGCATGATAAGCCCTCAAGCGGTCTTCAGGTTAGCTCGGGACAGATCCAAAGGATGCGTGCCCGACCTTACTCTTATCGACTCAATAAAATGAAAATCTGCAAAACGGCCGATTACTTCGGACGCTTGGTACCGTACTTCGAACGACCCTGGTTACGGCCTTTAACGCCGGAAGTATCCAAGGAGCCGCGAACGGTGTGGTAACGAACACCTGGCAAGTCTTTTACACGACCGCCGCGGATCAGTACCACGCTGTGCTCTTGCAGGTTGTGACCTTCACCACCGATGTACGAGGAAACCTCGAAACCGTTGGTCAGGCGCACACGGCATACTTTACGCAGTGCCGAGTTAGGTTTTTTCGGCGTAGTGGTGTACACACGGGTGCACACGCCACGACGTTGCGGGCAGTTCTGCAGCGCAGGCACGTCGGATTTCTCGACGATACGCTTACGCGGCTGACGTACCAGCTGGTTGATAGTTGCCATCTACTAGCTCCACTGTTGTCTTGCGACGCTATTGTCTTGCAAGAAAAGCAAAATGGCAGGAACGAATTCCCGCCAAATTTAGGGGATCAAGAGTCTAAAGAGGATCTTGTCCCCAGTCAAGGCAAGGCCCCGACCTCCCCGCCCGTCGAACCTTGACAATATGTCTCGATTCGACGAACGGAGCGATCAGGGCCTCAGCTCATTTACCGCAGAACTCAGTTACCGCTTGAGTTCAGTGCTTCGGTCAGTGCAGCTTCCACTTCACTGGCGCTTACGCGCAACGGTTTGTCAGCATCACGACGACGCTTGCGCTCGCTGTGATACGCCAGACCGGTACCGGCCGGGATCAGACGACCCACGACCACGTTTTCTTTCAGGCCACGCAAGTAATCGCGCTTGCCGGTGACTGCCGCTTCGGTCAGTACGCGAGTGGTTTCCTGGAAGGAAGCCGCCGAGATGAACGATTCGGTGGACAACGACGCCTTGGTGATACCCAGCAGAACGCGAGTGTACTTGGAAACGAACTTGTCTTCGCCGCCCAAACGCTCGTTCTCTACCAGTACGTGAGTCAGTTCCATCTGGTCGCCCTTGATGAAACTGGAATCGCCGGATTCAGCGATTTCAACTTTACGCAGCATCTGACGCAGGATGGTCTCGATGTGCTTGTCGTTGATCTTCACGCCTTGCAGACGGTAAACGTCTTGGATCTCGTTGACGATGTACTTGGCCAGCGCGCTTACACCCAGCAGACGCAGGATGTCGTGCGGATCGCTCGGGCCGTCGGAGATAACTTCGCCGCGGTTTACCTGTTCGCCTTCGAACACGTTCAGGTGACGCCACTTCGGAATCAGCTCTTCGTACGGATCGCTACCGTCGTTCGGGGTAATAACCAGACGGCGCTTGCCTTTGGTCTCTTTACCGAACGCGATGGTGCCGCTGACCTCAGCCAGAATCGACGCTTCTTTCGGACGACGCGCTTCGAACAAGTCGGCAACACGCGGCAGACCACCGGTGATGTCACGGGTCTTCGAAGTTTCTTGCGGGATACGCGCGATAACATCACCGATCGCGATCTTCGCACCGTCAGCCACACCGACCAGGGCGTTGGCTGGCAGGAAGTACTGAGCGATAACGTCAGTGCCTGGCAGCAACAGATCCTTGCCGTTGTCGTCGACCATCTTCACTGCCGGACGGATTTCTTTGCCCGCAGCTGGACGATCTTTCGCGTCGAGTACTTCAATGTTGGTCATACCGGTCAATTCGTCAGTCTGACGCTTGATCGTGATGCCTTCTTCCATGCCCACGTAGGTCACGGTACCTTTCATTTCGGTAACGATCGGGTGAGTGTGCGGATCCCACTTGGCGACGATTGCGCCAGCGTCGACCTTGTCACCCTCTTTAACCGAAATCACAGCACCGTACGGCAGCTTGTAACGCTCGCGCTCACGACCGAAGTCATCAGCGATGGCCAGCTCACCGGAACGGGACACAGCAACCAGATGACCATCCACTCGCTCAACGTGCTTCAGGTTGTGCAGACGGACGGTACCGCCATTCTTCACCTGAACGCTGTCGGCTGCGGAAGTACGGCTTGCCGCACCACCGATGTGGAACGTACGCATCGTCAGCTGGGTACCCGGCTCACCGATGGACTGGGCAGCGATAACGCCGACCGCTTCACCGATGTTCACCTGGTGACCACGAGCCAGGTCACGGCCGTAGCACTTGGCGCAAATGCCATAGCGGGTTTCGCAGCTGATCGGCGAACGCACGATCACTTCGTCGATGCTGTTCAGCTCGATGAATTCAACCCACTTCTCGTCTACCAGAGTACCGGCCGGAACGATAACGTCCTCGGTGCCTGGCTTGAATACGTCACGGGCAATAACACGACCCAATACGCGCTCACCCAACGGCTCTACAACGTCACCGCCTTCAATGTGCGGAGTCATCAGCAGACCGTGTTCGGTGCCGCAATCGATCTCGGTTACAACCAGATCCTGCGCCACGTCTACCAGACGACGAGTCAGGTAACCGGAGTTCGCAGTTTTCAACGCGGTATCCGCCAGACCTTTACGAGCACCGTGAGTCGAGATGAAGTACTGAAGTACGCTCAAACCTTCACGGAAGTTCGCAGTAATCGGCGTTTCGATGATGGAACCGTCCGGCTTGGCCATCAGACCACGCATACCGGCCAGCTGACGAATCTGTGCTGCGGAACCCCGCGCACCCGAGTCGGCCATCATGTACATCGAGTTGAAAGACTCTTGATCGACTTCAACGCCATGACGGTCGATAACCTTCTCTTTCGAGAGGTTGGCCATCATCGCCTTGGAAACTTCGTCGTTCGCTTTCGACCAAAGGTCGATCACTTTGTTGTACTTCTCGCCCTGGGTTACCAGGCCGGAGGCGTACTGGCTCTCGATCTCTTTCACTTCGTCGGTGGCAGCACCGATGATGCGGGCTTTCTCGTCCGGGATAACGAAGTCGTTAACACCGATGGAAACGCCAGAGATGGTCGAGTAAGCGAAACCGGTGTACATCAACTGGTCAGCGAAGATCACGGTCTCTTTCAAACCAACCACGCGGTAGCACTGGTTGATCAGCTTGGAGATCGCCTTTTTCTTCATCGGCAGGTTGACGACGTCGTACGACAGACCTTTTGGCACAACCTGGAACAGCAGCGCACGGCCGACAGTGGTGTCGACGATACGGGTACCGCTCACGCTGTTGCCGTCACGGTCGTTGACGGTTTCGTTGATACGAACCTTGACCTTGGCGTGCAGTGCGGCTTCGCCGGCACGGAACACACGGTCAACTTCCTGCAGATCCGCGAACACACGACCTTCGCCTTTGGCGTTGATCGCTTCACGAGTCATGTAGTACAGACCCAATACAACGTCCTGCGACGGAACGATGATTGGCTCACCGTTGGCTGGCGACAGAATGTTGTTGGTCGACATCATCAACGCACGCGCTTCCAACTGGGCTTCCAGTGTCAGCGGTACGTGCACGGCCATTTGGTCGCCGTCGAAGTCGGCGTTGTACGCGGCGCAGACCAGAGGGTGCAGCTGAATAGCCTTACCTTCGATCAGTACCGGTTCAAACGCCTGGATACCCAGACGGTGAAGGGTCGGTGCACGGTTGAGAAGAACCGGGTGTTCGCGAATCACTTCGGCGAGAACGTCCCAAACCTCTGGCAGTTCGCGCTCGACCATTTTCTTGGCCGCTTTGATGGTGGTCGCGAGACCACGCATTTCCAGCTTGCCGAAAATGAACGGCTTGAACAGCTCGAGAGCCATTTTCTTCGGCAGACCGCACTGATGCAGACGCAGGGTCGGGCCTACGGTAATTACCGAACGACCGGAGTAGTCAACACGCTTACCGAGCAAGTTCTGACGGAAACGACCTTGCTTACCCTTGATCATGTCAGCCAGGGATTTCAGAGGACGCTTGTTCGAACCGGTGATAGCGCGGCCACGACGACCGTTGTCGAGCAGAGCATCGACAGCTTCCTGCAACATACGCTTTTCGTTGCGCACGATGATGTCCGGAGCGGACAGATCCAGCAGGCGCTTCAAACGGTTGTTACGGTTGATCACTCGACGATACAGATCGTTGAGGTCGGAAGTCGCGAAACGACCGCCATCCAGCGGGACCAGTGGACGCAGATCTGGCGGCAGAACCGGCAGAACGGTCAGCACCATCCACTCTGGCAGGTTGCCGGAACCCTGGAAGGCTTCCATCAACTTCAGACGCTTGGACAGCTTCTTGATCTTGGTTTCCGAGTTGGTTTGCGGAATTTCTTCACGCAGACGGCCAATCTCGTGTTCCAGGTCGATAGCGTGCAGCAGTTCACGGACTGCTTCAGCACCCATACGGGCATCGAAGTCGTCACCGAACTCTTCCAGCGCTTCGAAATACTGCTCGTCGTTCAGCAGCTGACCTTTTTCAAGGGTGGTCATGCCTGGATCGATAACGACATAGCTCTCGAAGTAGAGAACGCGTTCGATATCACGCAGGGTCATGTCCATCAGCAAGCCGATACGGGACGGCAGCGATTTCAGGAACCAGATGTGGGCAACCGGCGAAGCCAGTTCGATGTGCGCCATGCGCTCACGACGAACCTTGGCCAGTGCAACTTCAACGCCGCACTTCTCGCAGATCACACCACGGTGCTTCAAGCGCTTGTACTTACCGCACAGGCACTCGTAATCCTTTACCGGGCCAAAGATCTTGGCGCAGAACAGGCCGTCACGCTCAGGTTTGAACGTACGGTAGTTGATGGTTTCCGGCTTTTTAACTTCACCGAACGACCATGAGCGGATCATCTCAGGCGAGGCCAATCCGATACGGATGGCGTCGAACTCTTCGACTTGACCCTGGTTTTTCAGCAAATTCAGTAGGTCTTTCAAGGCCTTTCCTCCTGGCGGAGCAGAGAGCGGGCAATCCTGCCCCGCTCTCGATTCGCGTCACGTGTTATTCGGTTTCCAGATCGATATCGATGCCGAGGGAACGAATTTCCTTGATCAACACGTTGAAGGACTCGGGCATGCCCGGCTCCATACGGTGATCGCCATCCACGATGTTCTTGTACATCTTGGTACGGCCGTTCACATCGTCCGACTTCACTGTGAGCATTTCTTGCAGAGTGTAAGCAGCACCGTATGCTTCCAGTGCCCAGACCTCCATCTCCCCGAAACGCTGACCACCGAACTGCGCCTTACCACCCAGCGGCTGCTGGGTAACCAGGCTGTACGAACCGGTAGAACGCGCGTGCATCTTGTCGTCTACCAAGTGGTTCAGCTTCAGCATGTACATGTAGCCAACGGTAACTGGACGCTCGAACTTGTTGCCGGTACGGCCGTCAGTCAGCTGCATCTGGCCGCTTTCCGGCAGGTCTGCCAGTTTCAGCATGGCCTTGATTTCGCTTTCCTTGGCGCCGTCGAACACTGGAGTGGCCATTGGAACACCGCCACGCAGGTTCTTCGCCAGATCCAGGATTTCCTGATCGGAGAAGCTGTCCAGATCTTCGTTACGACCGCCGATCTGGTTGTAGATCTCGTCCAGGAAGGTACGCAGTTCAGCGACTTTACGCTGCTCTTCGACCATCCGGTTGATCTTCTCGCCCAGACCTTTGGCCGCGAGGCCCAGGTGGGTTTCAAGGATCTGACCAACGTTCATACGCGAAGGTACGCCCAGTGGGTTGAGGACCACATCGACCGGGGTGCCATTGGCATCGTGCGGCATGTCTTCAACCGGCATGATCACGGAGACCACACCCTTGTTACCGTGACGACCGGCCATCTTGTCGCCCGGCTGGATGCGACGACGAATTGCCAGGTAAACCTTGACGATTTTCAGCACGCCCGGAGCCAGGTCATCGCCCTGCTGCAGTTTGCGCTTCTTGTCTTCGAACTTGTCGTCCAGCAGACGGCGGCGATCAACGATGTAGGCCTGAGCCTTCTCGAGCTGCTCGTTCAGAGCATCTTCAGCCATGCGCAGTTTGAACCACTGACCATGCTCAAGACCGTCGAGAACTTCGTCGGTGATGTCCTGACCTTTCTTCAGACCTGCGCCGCCTTCAGCCTTGTGGCCTACCAGAGCGGAACGCAGACGTTCGAAAGTGGCGCCCTCAACGATACGGAACTCTTCGTTCAGATCCTTGCGGATCTCGTCCAGCTGGGACTTCTCGATCGACAGTGCACGAGCATCACGCTCCACGCCGTCGCGGGTGAAGACCTGTACGTCGATGACAGTACCTTTGGTACCGGTAGGTACGCGCAAGGAAGTGTCTTTAACGTCGCTGGCTTTTTCACCGAAGATTGCGCGCAGCAGTTTTTCTTCCGGAGTCAGTTGGGTCTCGCCTTTCGGAGTGACCTTACCCACCAGGATGTCGCCTGCGCCAACTTCAGCACCTACGTAAACGATACCGGCTTCGTCCAGTTTGTTCAGTGCAGCTTCACCCACGTTCGGGATGTCTGCAGTGATTTCCTCAGGCCCAAGCTTGGTGTCACGCGCCACACAGGTCAGTTCCTGAATGTGGATCGTGGTGAAACGGTCTTCCTGAACAACACGCTCGGACAGGCAGATGGAGTCTTCGAAGTTGAAGCCGTTCCATGCCATGAACGCGATGCGCATGTTCTGACCCAGCGCCAGTTCACCCATGTCGGTGGACGGGCCGTCGGCCATGATGTCGCTACGCTGAACGCGATCACCCTTGCTCACCAGCGGACGCTGGTTGATGCAGGTGTTCTGGTTCGAGCGGGTGTATTTGGTCAGGTTATAGATGTCGACACCAGCTTCGCCGGTTTCAACTTCGTCATCAGCAACACGAACCACGATACGGCTGGCGTCGACGGAATCGATCACGCCGCCACGACGAGCCACGACGCAAACGCCGGAGTCACGGGCTACGTTACGCTCCATGCCAGTACCTACCAGCGGCTTGTCAGCGCGCAGGGTTGGTACAGCTTGACGCTGCATGTTCGAACCCATCAACGCACGGTTGGCGTCGTCGTGCTCGAGGAACGGAATCAGCGACGCTGCAACCGAAACTACCTGCTTCGGCGAAACGTCCATCAAGGTGACTTCTTCAGGCGCCTTAACGGTGAATTCGTTCAGGTGACGTACGGCTACCAGCTCGTCGATCAGGACTTTCTGGTCGTTCATGGTCGCCGAAGCCTGCGCGATCACGTGATCGGCTTCTTCAATAGCGGACAGGAACACGATCTCGTCGGTAACCACACCCTCTTTCACCACGCGGTACGGGCTTTCCAGGAAGCCGTACTGGTTGGTGCGAGCGTACGCAGCCAGGGAGTTGATCAGGCCGATGTTCGGACCTTCCGGCGTTTCAATCGGGCATACACGACCGTAGTGAGTCGGGTGTACGTCACGAACTTCAAAGCCTGCGCGCTCACGAGTCAGACCGCCAGGGCCGAGTGCAGAGACACGACGCTTGTGGGTGATCTCGGACAGCGGGTTGTTCTGGTCCATGAACTGCGAGAGCTGGCTGGAACCGAAGAACTCTTTCACCGCCGCAGCCACTGGCTTGGCGTTGATCAGGTCTTGCGGCATCAGGCCTTCGCTTTCAGCCATCGACAGACGCTCTTTGACCGCACGCTCAACACGTACCAGGCCAACGCGGAACTGGTTCTCGGCCATTTCGCCTACGCAGCGAACACGACGGTTACCCAGGTGGTCGATGTCATCGACGATGCCTTTACCGTTACGGATGTCGACCAGAGTCTTCAGTACCGCGACGATGTCTTCCTTGCACAGCACGCCCGAACCTTCGATCTCGGTACGCCCGATACGACGGTTGAACTTCATCCGGCCGACCGCAGACAGGTCATAGCGCTCAGGGCTGAAGAACAGGTTGTTGAACAGGGTTTCGGCAGCGTCTTTGGTTGGCGGCTCGCCTGGACGCATCATGCGATAGATCTCGACCAGCGCTTCCAATTGGTTGCTGGTGGAGTCGATCTTCAGTGTGTCAGAAACGAACGGACCGCAGTCGATGTCGTTGGTGTACAGAGTCTCGATGCGAACAACGCCAGCCTTGGCAATTTTTGCCAGGACTTCGGTGTTCAGCTCGGTGTTGCACTCTGCCAGGATTTCGCCGGTAGCCGGGTGAACGATGACCTTGGCGGTAGTACGACCCAGGACGTAGTCCAGAGGCACTTCCAGAGTCTTGATGCCGGCTTTTTCGATCTGGTTGATGTGGCGCGCGGTAATACGACGGCCCGCTTCAACGATGACCTTGCCCTTCTCGTCCTGAATGTCCAGAACCGCAATTTCACCACGCAAACGCGAAGCAATCAGTTCCAGGCTGAGGGTTTCGCCGCTCAGGTGGAAAACGTTCGTGGTATAGAACGCGTCGAGCACTTCTTCAGTGGTATAGCCGAGCGCGCGCAGCAGTACCGATGCCGGCAGCTTGCGACGACGGTCGATACGCACGAACACGCAGTCTTTCGGGTCGAACTCGAAGTCCAGCCACGAACCGCGGTAAGGAATGATGCGCGCGGAGTACAGCAGTTTGCCGGAGCTATGCGTCTTGCCGCGGTCGTGGTCGAAGAACACGCCCGGGGAACGGTGCAGCTGGGAAACGATTACACGCTCGGTACCGTTGATTACGAAGGTACCGTTCTCAGTCATCAGGGGGATTTCACCCATGTAGACTTCTTGCTCTTTGATGTCCTTGATCGCTTTGTTCGACGATTCTTTGTCGAAAATGATCAGGCGCACTTTTACCCGCAAAGGTACGGCGAAAGTTACACCGCGCAATACGCATTCTTTGACATCAAATGCCGGTTCGCCCAGGCGATAACCGACGTACTCCAGCGCAGCATTGCCGGAGTAGCTGATGATCGGGAAAACGGATTTGAAGGCCGCATGCAGGCCCACGTCGCGGAACTGATCTTTAGTCGCTCCCGCTTGCAAGAATTCACGATACGAATCCAGCTGGATGGCCAGGAGGTAAGGCACATCCATGACGTCCGGCAACTTGCTAAAGTCCTTGCGGATACGTTTTTTCTCAGTATATGAGTAAGCCATCAGCGTTCCCCAGCTTGGTCACCTGCTTGTTTGGCCCCTCCCGACGGGAGCAGCCAGAAAATCGTGCAAACCCCATGGTTTGCTCCACCGCATCGGGTGGTTACAGCGCCTTTATCAGCACCGACCCAGTCGGCTGCCAATAACGGAAAAAGGCCGGTGGCAAGAGCCACCAGCCATCAGCCTGTCGCTTGACGCTCGGGCTGGAGGAGCAAAGTCGATACTTATTTCAGCTCGACTTTAGCGCCTGCTTCTTCCAGCTTCTTCTTGGCGTCTTCAGCAGCTTCTTTCGAAACGCCTTCAGCTACAACCTGTGGAGCGCCGTCTACTTTCTCTTTGGCTTCTTTCAGGCCCAGACCGGTCAGTTCACGAACTGCCTTGATCACGTTAACCTTCTTCTCGCCAGCTTCCAGCAGAACAACGTTGAACTCGGTTTGCTCTTCAACAACAGCGGCAGCAGCAGCTGGACCAGCCGAAGCAGCAGCAGCGGTAACGCCGAAGGTTTCTTCCATCGCTTTGATCAGCTCAACGATTTCCACTACGGATTTCTGGCCGATTGCTTCGATGATTTGTTCGTTAGTCAGAGACATGACTCAATTCCTGAATTGGGGGACGGCCTACGCGACCATCGAAATAAACAAAAAACGCGAGAAGTTGACGAGCCTTAGGCTGCGACAGCTTCTTTCTGGTCGCGAATTGCCGCCAGAGTACGAGCCAATTTGCTGGTAGCGCCTTGAATCACGCTCATCAGCTGAGAAATTGCTTCGTCACGGGTCGGCAAGGTTGCCAGTACGTCGATCTGATTAGCTGCGAGGAACTTGCCCTCGAACGCAGCTGCCTTGATCTCGAACTTGTCCTGACCCTTGGCAAACTCTTTGAAGATACGAGCAGCAGCGCCCGGATGTTCGTTGGAGAATGCAATCAGGGTCGGGCCGGTGAACACGTCGTTGAGGACACTGTATTGAGTGTCAGCAACAGCGCGCTTGAGCAGGGTGTTACGTACAACACGTACGTAAACGCCAGCTTCACGAGCCTCTTTACGGAGTCCGGTCATTGCGCCTACTGTTACGCCACGTGCATCAACCACGACAGCGGACAGAGCGACTTTGGCAGCCTCGTTGACTTCAGCGACGATGGCCTTCTTGTCTTCGAGATTAATTGCCACGGGTTTAACTCCTGCTTGTTACCGTTTCATTCGATCGAAACCGAATGTCGTTTTGGTGTCTGATTCGGTAAGGAACCGGGAGCACCATCTGCGTAGGCTTATGGTTTAAGACTTGCGTCGCCTACGGTCTTGGATAGCCCCCGCCAGGCAGGGACCCCAATATTTCAACTAGCGTGAATAATCGCGCCAATTTTTGTCTTACGCGTCCAGCGAGCTCTGGTCGATAACCAGACCTGGGCCCATAGTGGTGCTCAGGGTAACGCGCTTGACGTAGATACCTTTCGAGGAAGCTGGCTTGATACGCTTCAGATCAGCGATCAGGGCTTCAACGTTTTCCTTCAGCTTGACGGCGTCGAAGCCCATCTTGCCAACGGAAGTGTGAATGATGCCGTTTTTGTCGGTGCGATAACGAACCTGACCAGCTTTAGCGTTTTTAACCGCGGTAGCTACGTCTGGAGTTACGGTACCAACTTTAGGGTTAGGCATCAGACCACGTGGACCGAGGATCTGACCCAGTTGACCTACAACGCGCATGGCATCCGGGGATGCGATCACTACGTCATAGTTCAGGTCGCCGCCTTTCATTTCGGCAGCCAGGTCGTCCATACCTACACGGTCAGCGCCGGCAGCCAGAGCAGCCTCAGCAGCAGGACCCTGGGTGAACACAGCAACGCGAACAGTCTTGCCAGTGCCGTGTGGCAGCACAGTAGCGCTACGAACAACCTGGTCGGATTTACGCGGGTCAACACCCAGGTTTACAGCAACGTCGAACGACTCGCTGAACTTGACAGTCGACAGCTCAGCCAGCAAAGCAGCGGCGTCTACAATGTTGTAGGCCTTGCCTGCTTCGATTTTGCCGGCGATAGCCTTTTGACGCTTGGTCAGCTTAGCCATTACACACCCTCCACGTTAAGGCCCATGCTACGAGCAGAACCGGCGATAGTACGCACGGCTGCATCCATATCAGCTGCAGTCAGATCCGCGTTTTTGGTTTTCGCGATTTCTTCCAGCTGAGCACGGGTAACGGTGCCAACCTTAACGGTGTTCGGACGAGCGGAACCGCTGGTCAGACCGGCCGCTTTCTTCAGCAGAACCGAAGCAGGGGTGGATTTTGTTTCGAAAGTGAAGCTACGGTCGCTGTAGACAGTGATGATCACTGGAGTCGGCAGACCTGCTTCAAGACCCTGAGTACGGGCGTTGAAGGCCTTGCAGAATTCCATGATGTTCACGCCGTGCTGACCCAGAGCAGGACCAACAGGTGGGCTTGGGTTAGCCTGAGCGGCCTTCACTTGCAGCTTGATGTAAGCGGTAATTTTCTTGGCCATGAGGCACTCCAATTACGGGTTCAAACGCCTCGAAAGGCTCCCCGGTTACTTGCGCGTTTATCCCAGTGACGACAAAACCCCACAGCCTATGGCTGCGGGGTTGGGATGCTTGTTCAGTTAGACCTTTTCGACCTGACTGAACTCCAACTCTACCGGAGTAGAGCGACCGAAAATGAGCACTGCCACTTGGATCCGGCTCTTTTCGTAGTTAACTTCTTCAACAACGCCATTGAAATCAGCGAATGGACCGTCATTGACTCGCACCGTCTCACCTGGCTCGAAGAGAGTCTTCGGCTTAGGCTTGTCGCTACCATCAGCAACACGACGCAGAATTGCTTCTGCCTCTTTATCGGTGATTGGGGCAGGCTTGTCAGCAGTACCGCCGATAAAACCCATCACCCGAGGAGTATCCTTGACCAAGTGCCAAGTACCCTCATTCATATCCATCTGAACCAGCACATAGCCTGGAAAGAACTTGCGTTCGCTTTTGCGCTTCTGGCCATTACGCATCTCAACCACTTCTTCAGTGGGAACCAGAATCTCGCCGAAGCCATCTTCCATGCCAGCCAGCTTTACGCGCTCGACCAGCGAGCGCATCACATGCTTCTCGTAACCCGAGTAAGCATGCACAACATACCAACGCTTAGCCACGGGACACCCTTAGCCGACAATCAAGGAAACAAGCCAACCGAGCAGGGAATCAAGCCCCCACAACAGCAACGCCATAACCAGAACAACAGCCACCACAATCAGGGTGGTCTGCGTGGTTTCTTGGCGAGTTGGCCACACGACTTTACGAATCTCGGTGCGAGCTTCCTTAACCAGTACAAAGAAAGACTTGCCCTTGGCGGTCTGCAGGCCTACAAAGGCAGCTACAGCAGCAATGACAAGCAAAGCGAGTACACGGTACAGGATCGGCGAAGCAGAGTAATACTGATTGCCAACAACGCCAACAACTACCAAAGCGACAACCACAAGCCACTTGAGCAGATCGAAGCGAGAGCCTTGAGCTTCAGCTTTAGGAGTCATCTATGAAGATCCTGTGAAAAGAAAGCCAGACACACCGAGTGAATCTGGCAGGTCAGGAGGGAATCGAACCCCCAACCTACGGTTTTGGAGACCGTCGCTCTGCCAATTGAGCTACTGACCTAAAACAAAATCAGGCCGACCATTATGCCGGCCCGAAAAATACATTACAACTACTTACTCGATGATTTTGGCTACGACGCCAGCGCCGACGGTACGACCGCCTTCACGGATAGCGAAACGCAGACCGTCTTCCATCGCGATGGTTTTGATCAGGGTAACAGTCATCTGAATGTTGTCACCTGGCATTACCATTTCAACGCCTTCTGGCAGCTCGCAGTTACCAGTCACGTCAGTTGTACGGAAGTAGAACTGTGGACGGTAGCCTTTGAAGAACGGAGTGTGACGACCGCCTTCTTCCTTGCTCAGAACGTAAACTTCTGCGGTGAACTTGGTGTGCGGCTTAACCGAACCCGGCTTAACCAGAACCTGACCACGCTCAACGTCGTCACGCTTGGTACCACGCAGCAGAACGCCGCAGTTCTCGCCAGCACGACCTTCGTCGAGCAGCTTGCGGAACATTTCAACACCGGTGCAGGTGGTGACGGTAGTGTCACGCAGACCAACGATTTCCAGTGGATCCTGAACGCGAACGATACCGCGCTCGATACGACCAGTCACAACAGTACCGCGACCGGAGATCGAGAACACGTCTTCGATCGGCATCAGGAATGGCTTGTCGATCATACGAACTGGCTCAGGGATGTAAGTATCCAGAGTTTCAACCAGTTTACGAACGGCAGTGGTGCCCATTTCGTTGTCGTCTTTGCCTTCCAGAGCCATACGAGCCGAACCGATGATGATCGGAGTGTCGTCGCCTGGGAAGTCATAGGTGGACAGCAGGTCGCGAACTTCCATCTCAACCAGTTCCAGCAGCTCAGCGTCGTCTACCAGGTCAGCCTTGTTCAGGAAAACCACGATGTACGGAACGCCTACCTGACGGGACAGCAGGATGTGCTCACGGGTTTGTGGCATCGGACCATCAGCGGCCGAGCAAACCAGGATCGCGCCGTCCATCTGGGCAGCACCAGTAATCATGTTCTTCACGTAGTCAGCGTGACCTGGGCAGTCAACGTGAGCGTAGTGACGAATTGTCGAGTTGTACTCAACGTGAGCGGTGTTGATGGTGATACCGCGAGCTTTTTCTTCTGGAGCGCTGTCGATCTTGTCGAAGTCAACGATTGCAGAACCGAAAACTTCGGAGCAAACGCGAGTCAGAGCAGCAGTCAGAGTGGTTTTACCGTGGTCAACGTGACCAATGGTGCCAACGTTGACGTGGGGCAGGGAACGATCAAATTTTTCCTTAGCCATCGATATCACCCTCAACAGAAGAAATTAGACAAACAATATCAACCATTAAAACAAAGGCAGATATTTTCATATCTGCCTTGTTATATGGAGCTCTTGAGCGGATTTGAACCGCTGACCTCACCCTTACCAAGGGTGTGCTCTACCAACTGAGCTACAAGAGCAAAACACTTTGCACAACCTGCAAACTTGGAGCGGGTAGCGGGAATCGAACCCGCATCATCAGCTTGGAAGGCTGAGGTTCTACCACTAAACTATACCCGCGGAGCCTGCAGCTCACGCTTAAATCTGGTGGAGGGAGAAGGATTCGAACCTTCGAAGTCGTAGACGTCAGATTTACAGTCTGATCCCTTTGGCCGCTCGGGAACCCCTCCTAATCAGGCCGGCATTCTATACTATGCCAAACCCCTGTCAAGCATTTTCTCATTTAAAAACCTGAGGTTAGCTGCGCTGACATCACCCCGCATTGAATTCCGTTTCAGGTCTTCGCTGTGGAGCGGGCGCCATTCTATGCAAACTATTCAGCAGGTGCAACCCCCTCACACAGCATTATTTTATCTTTTAACTCATTGAATTCCTTGGAAAGGTTTTGCAACTGGGTATCGCCCAGCAAACGCCGGCTCTGAGGCGAGACAGACAACCAATAACCGGGCCCAGCGGCATCCTTCGACGAAGACTTCACGTCGACTCCGATATCAGTCAAACGCTGCTGAAGCGCCAAAATCGGCTCCTGTCGGGAAAAGCCACCAAGGAACAGGCACTCCTGCCGCCGACCACCCTGCCCCTCGCGAACATCACCCGTCGTTTCGCTGAGCAAGCGAATGTCTTGCTGGGAACCTCGATACAAGCTGAGAGGCGTTACATCCTTCGCCCGCAAGGGCGCTTCCTGTTGATGCCAGACATAATAGAAAACATTAAGAACAAGAAGCAGAAGGAACAACCAACGCATACAAACCTCAGGAAAAAGGACACGCCATAGCCAACCCCACAAACACGAGATCGGGAACGACTCGGGCCTCAGGCGCGATATCCGCAACCAACCCAGCATCACCGCCAGTTATAAAGACCGCGAAGCCTTCTCCCCAGTAGGAGCGCGCCAGCCCCAGCTGCGCCAATACAAAACCTCGCAACATCAATGAACACCCGCGCTCCACCGCCTCAACGGTGGTCCGCCCTGGCGCACTACTGGAAAGCGCACGCTCCGCCGCCAGATCCCCATAGCGAATCTTACGGGTATGTGTACGCAACTGATTTCGCATCAACGGCATTCCAGGACAAATAAATCCGCCCAGATGCTCGCCATCCGCAGCAATAAAATCAGCAGTTACCGCCGTACCGAAATCAAGCACAAGGCAAGCACCGCCCGATGCGAGATGAAATCCGCCAAGCATGGCCAGCCATCGATCCAGTCCTAGTCGCTCATAGTCTTCATAACCATTTTTGACACCGGACATTTCACGAGCAGGCTTCGCACACACCACCGGAATACCAAACTCCCGCTCGATAGTACCGATTAAGGCATCGGTTTCCTCCGCAGTCCTGACACTGACCACGCGGCACTTTCGCAGCACAAGCCCGTCAAGGGATCTCAAACTTTCAAGCAACGCCAGATCAGAGTCGACTACCCCTTCAGAAAAGAGAGCCCCGGGCGCAGCCTTCAGCACTCGCCACTTAATAAAACTGTTCCCACAATCGAGCTCAAGAATCATCACGCAACCTCAGGCTGAGCTCACCACCACTAAAGACTTTTTCCACCCCATCCACCTTCAGGCGCAGCGCACCCTGACTGTCGATTCCGAGCACCACACCATCTATATGACTGGAACCCGCAATCAATGACACAGAGCGATCCTGCCACAAATGATTGGCCTCCCATTCCGCCTGAAGAGCCAAAAAACCATCCAATTGATGGCGCCGGATGTAAGTATTCAGTTGCTTACTAAGCTCCGTCACCAAAGCATTACGATCAGTGCTTCTGCCTGACTCAAGCCGAATCGAAGTCCATTGCTGGCCAACCTCGTCAGCCACCTGCATATTCACGTTGACGCCAATACCCAGCACCACATGGCAAACGTCTGCCGGATCTCCGACGAGTTCAAGCAGAATGCCGGCGATTTTCTTGTTACCCACCAAGACATCGTTAGGCCACTTCAGTCCGGCGCTGGACACTCCAAAATTTCGCAGAGCCTGCAAGACGGCCAACCCCACGACAAGACTCAATCCCTCGAGCTGGCGCATTCCACCATCGATACGCAGGACTAGGCTGTAATAAAGATTTTCAGCAAACGGGCTCACCCATTTGCGGCCTCTTCGCCCACGCCCGGAGACTTGCCGCTCCGCGAGCACTAAAAAGGGCGCCAAGTTACCTTTGCTGATCGCGCGCAGGGCCTCAGCGTTTGTCGAGTCGACAGAGTCCAGGATAGTCACCGGCCACCCTGGCGCCATTGCAGATATAGCCAGAGAGTCAAGCAGCATTAATGGCGCAGCCAGTTGATAGCCACGACCACGAACTTTATGAATGGACAAGCCAAGATCAGCCTCCAGATGCTGAAGCTGCTTCCATACCGCACTTCGACTTATTCCCAGGGCAGCGCCCAGATCCTGACCAGAATGGAATCGACCATCCTTCAGAAGGTTCAACAACGTCAGCATGCAGGTCTCGCCTCACAATGAGGCCCGAATAATAGCCATGCCCCGGGCCGTTGCATAGAAATCAAGCAGATACATTTCCTGCGGGCAAAACAAAACCCCAACTGCTTTCGCAATTGGGGTTTCGGAATTTAATCTTGACGATGACCTACTCTCACATGGGGAAACCCCACACTACCATCGGCGATGCATCGTTTCACTGCTGAGTTCGGGATGGGATCAGGTGGTTCCAACGCTCTATGGTCGTCAAGAAATTCGGGTACTGAGTCGTGGCCTTGTGGCCTCGCTTCAGCAAATTGGGTATGTGACAGCTAGGTGTTTTGTGAGTCTTTCGAACTTTCGGTTCATTTCGTCTTCACACACCGCAATCTGGTCTCTTCGACGCAAATTGCTTGGGTGTTATATGGTCAAGCCTCACGGGCAATTAGTATTGGTTAGCTCAACGCCTCACAGCGCTTACACACCCAACCTATCAACGTCGTAGTCTTCGACGGCCCTTCAGGGAACTCAAGGTTCCAGTGAGATCTCATCTTGAGGCAAGTTTCCCGCTTAGATGCTTTCAGCGGTTATCTTTCCCGAACATAGCTACCCGGCAATGCCACTGGCGTGACAACCGGAACACCAGAGGTTCGTCCACTCCGGTCCTCTCGTACTAGGAGCAGCCCCTCTCAAATCTCAAACGTCCACGGCAGATAGGGACCGAACTGTCTCACGACGTTCTAAACCCAGCTCGCGTACCACTTTAAATGGCGAACAGCCATACCCTTGGGACCGGCTTCAGCCCCAGGATGTGATGAGCCGACATCGAGGTGCCAAACACCGCCGTCGATATGAACTCTTGGGCGGTATCAGCCTGTTATCCCCGGAGTACCTTTTATCCGTTGAGCGATGGCCCTTCCATACAGAACCACCGGATCACTAAGACCTACTTTCGTACCTGCTCGACGTGTCTGTCTCGCAGTCAAGCGCGCTTTTGCCTTTATACTCTACGACCGATTTCCGACCGGTCTGAGCGCACCTTCGTACTCCTCCGTTACTCTTTAGGAGGAGACCGCCCCAGTCAAACTACCCACCATACACTGTCCTCGATCCGGATAACGGACCTGAGTTAGAACCTCAAAGTTGCCAGGGTGGTATTTCAAGGATGGCTCCACGCGAACTGGCGTCCACGCTTCAAAGCCTCCCACCTATCCTACACAAGCAAATTCAAAGTCCAGTGCAAAGCTATAGTAAAGGTTCACGGGGTCTTTCCGTCTAGCCGCGGATACACTGCATCTTCACAGCGATTTCAATTTCACTGAGTCTCGGGTGGAGACAGCGCCGCCATCGTTACGCCATTCGTGCAGGTCGGAACTTACCCGACAAGGAATTTCGCTACCTTAGGACCGTTATAGTTACGGCCGCCGTTTACCGGGGCTTCGATCAAGAGCTTCGCGTTAGCTAACCCCATCAATTAACCTTCCGGCACCGGGCAGGCGTCACACCCTATACGTCCACTTTCGTGTTTGCAGAGTGCTGTGTTTTTAATAAACAGTCGCAGCGGCCTGGTATCTTCGACCGGCATGAGCTTACGGAGCAAGTCCTTCACCCTCACCGGCGCACCTTCTCCCGAAGTTACGGTGCCATTTTGCCTAGTTCCTTCACCCGAGTTCTCTCAAGCGCCTTGGTATTCTCTACCCAACCACCTGTGTCGGTTTGGGGTACGGTTCCTGGTTACCTGAAGCTTAGAAGCTTTTCTTGGAAGCATGGCATCAACCACTTCGTCACCCAAAGGGTAACTCGTCATCAGCTCTCGGCCTTAAGATCCCGGATTTACCTAAGATCTCAGCCTACCACCTTAAACTTGGACAACCAACGCCAAGCTGGCCTAGCCTTCTCCGTCCCTCCATCGCAATAACCAGAAGTACAGGAATATTAACCTGTTTTCCATCGACTACGCTTTTCAGCCTCGCCTTAGGGACCGACTAACCCTGCGTCGATTAACGTTGCGCAGGAAACCTTGGTCTTTCGGCGTGGGTGTTTTTCACACCCATTGTCGTTACTCATGTCAGCATTCGCACTTCTGATACCTCCAGCAAGCTTCTCAACTCACCTTCACAGGCTTACAGAACGCTCCTCTACCGCATCACCCGAAGGTGATACCCGTAGCTTCGGTGTATGGTTTGAGCCCCGTTACATCTTCCGCGCAGGCCGACTCGACTAGTGAGCTATTACGCTTTCTTTAAAGGGTGGCTGCTTCTAAGCCAACCTCCTAGCTGTCTAAGCCTTCCCACATCGTTTCCCACTTAACCATAACTTTGGGACCTTAGCTGACGGTCTGGGTTGTTTCCCTTTTCACGACGGACGTTAGCACCCGCCGTGTGTCTCCCATGCTCGGCACTTGTAGGTATTCGGAGTTTGCATCGGTTTGGTAAGTCGGGATGACCCCCTAGCCGAAACAGTGCTCTACCCCCTACAGTGATACATGAGGCGCTACCTAAATAGCTTTCGAGGAGAACCAGCTATCTCCGAGCTTGATTAGCCTTTCACTCCGATCCACAGGTCATCCGCTAACTTTTCAACGGTAGTCGGTTCGGTCCTCCAGTTAGTGTTACCCAACCTTCAACCTGCCCATGGATAGATCGCCCGGTTTCGGGTCTATTCCCAGCGACTAGACGCCCTATTAAGACTCGCTTTCGCTACGCCTCCCCTATTCGGTTAAGCTCGCCACTGAAAATAAGTCGCTGACCCATTATACAAAAGGTACGCAGTCACAGAACAAAGTCTGCTCCCACTGCTTGTACGCATACGGTTTCAGGATCTATTTCACTCCCCTCTCCGGGGTTCTTTTCGCCTTTCCCTCACGGTACTAGTTCACTATCGGTCAGTCAGTAGTATTTAGCCTTGGAGGATGGTCCCCCCATATTCAGACAAAGTTTCTCGTGCTCCGTCCTACTCGATTTCATGACTAAGAGATTTTCGCGTACAGGGCTATCACCCACTATGGCCGCACTTTCCAGAGCGTTCCGCTAATCTCAAAGCCACTTAAGGGCTAGTCCCCGTTCGCTCGCCACTACTAAGGGAATCTCGGTTGATTTCTTTTCCTCAGGGTACTTAGATGTTTCAGTTCCCCTGGTTCGCCTCTTGCACCTATGTATTCAGTACAAGATAACCATCTTATGATGGCTGGGTTCCCCCATTCAGACATCTCCGGATCAAAGTCTGTTTGCCGACTCCCCGAAGCTTTTCGCAGGCTACCACGTCTTTCATCGCCTCTGACTGCCAAGGCATCCACCGTATGCGCTTCTTCACTTGACCATATAACCCCAAGCAATCTGGTTATACTGTGAAGACGACATTCGCCGAAAATTCGAATTTCTCAACTAAGAGAACTCACAAATTTTACCTTAGCCTGATCCGCTACCAGTGAAAGTAACGTCCAGTCTATCTTTCTATCACATACCCAAATTTTTAAAGAACGAACTAGTCAAAGACTAGAAATCAACATTCACCATCACAACGATGGAATGCTCATTTCTAAGCTTTATACAAGAGAAGCAGTAGTGGTGGAGCCAAGCGGGATCGAACCGCTGACCTCCTGCGTGCAAGGCAGGCGCTCTCCCAGCTGAGCTATGGCCCCGTATTTCTACAGGCGTTTCCCACACAAAATTGGTGGGTCTGGGCAGATTCGAACTGCCGACCTCACCCTTATCAGGGGTGCGCTCTAACCAACTGAGCTACAGACCCAATTTCGGGCTGCTTCTTTCGTCTTCTTCAATGAATCAAGCAATTCGTGTGGGAACTTATGGAGCAGCTGATGCCGTCGATTAAGGAGGTGATCCAGCCGCAGGTTCCCCTACGGCTACCTTGTTACGACTTCACCCCAGTCATGAATCACACCGTGGTAACCGTCCTCCCGAAGGTTAGACTAGCTACTTCTGGTGCAACCCACTCCCATGGTGTGACGGGCGGTGTGTACAAGGCCCGGGAACGTATTCACCGTGACATTCTGATTCACGATTACTAGCGATTCCGACTTCACGCAGTCGAGTTGCAGACTGCGATCCGGACTACGATCGGTTTTATGGGATTAGCTCCACCTCGCGGCTTGGCAACCCTTTGTACCGACCATTGTAGCACGTGTGTAGCCCAGGCCGTAAGGGCCATGATGACTTGACGTCATCCCCACCTTCCTCCGGTTTGTCACCGGCAGTCTCCTTAGAGTGCCCACCATGACGTGCTGGTAACTAAGGACAAGGGTTGCGCTCGTTACGGGACTTAACCCAACATCTCACGACACGAGCTGACGACAGCCATGCAGCACCTGTCTCAATGTTCCCGAAGGCACCAATCCATCTCTGGAAAGTTCATTGGATGTCAAGGCCTGGTAAGGTTCTTCGCGTTGCTTCGAATTAAACCACATGCTCCACCGCTTGTGCGGGCCCCCGTCAATTCATTTGAGTTTTAACCTTGCGGCCGTACTCCCCAGGCGGTCAACTTAATGCGTTAGCTGCGCCACTAAGAGCTCAAGGCTCCCAACGGCTAGTTGACATCGTTTACGGCGTGGACTACCAGGGTATCTAATCCTGTTTGCTCCCCACGCTTTCGCACCTCAGTGTCAGTATCAGTCCAGGTGGTCGCCTTCGCCACTGGTGTTCCTTCCTATATCTACGCATTTCACCGCTACACAGGAAATTCCACCACCCTCTACCATACTCTAGCTCGACAGTTTTGAATGCAGTTCCCAGGTTGAGCCCGGGGATTTCACATCCAACTTAACGAACCACCTACGCGCGCTTTACGCCCAGTAATTCCGATTAACGCTTGCACCCTCTGTATTACCGCGGCTGCTGGCACAGAGTTAGCCGGTGCTTATTCTGTCGGTAACGTCAAAATTGCAGAGTATTAATCTACAACCCTTCCTCCCAACTTAAAGTGCTTTACAATCCGAAGACCTTCTTCACACACGCGGCATGGCTGGATCAGGCTTTCGCCCATTGTCCAATATTCCCCACTGCTGCCTCCCGTAGGAGTCTGGACCGTGTCTCAGTTCCAGTGTGACTGATCATCCTCTCAGACCAGTTACGGATCGTCGCCTTGGTGAGCCATTACCTCACCAACTAGCTAATCCGACCTAGGCTCATCTGATAGCGCAAGGCCCGAAGGTCCCCTGCTTTCTCCCGTAGGACGTATGCGGTATTAGCGTTCCTTTCGAAACGTTGTCCCCCACTACCAGGCAGATTCCTAGGCATTACTCACCCGTCCGCCGCTGAATTAAGGAGCAAGCTCCTGTCATCCGCTCGACTTGCATGTGTTAGGCCTGCCGCCAGCGTTCAATCTGAGCCATGATCAAACTCTTCAGTTCAAACATCTTTGGGTTTTTAAGAAACCCTAAACTTGGCTCAGCAATCGTTGGTTACATCTTTGATTTCTCGCGGAGTAACTTGTGATGCTGATAATCTTGTTGACTATCAGTCTGACTCCACAAGCACCCACACGAATTGCTTGATTCAGTTGTTAAAGAGCGGTTGGTTAAGATCTTTCGTCTCAACCGAGGCGCGCATTCTACAGCAGCCTCATTTGCTGTCAAGTGATTATTTTCAGAAGTTTTCGAAGAATTCTTCAACAACTTCAACCACTTGCGCTTCCGATCTCTCGTCAGCGGGAGGCGAATTCTACAGCGTTACACGCTGCTGTCAACACCTCTTTTTCAACTTCCTTCTGGCTTCGATAAACTGAAGCAACCTGCTGCCGAAACCTACATAACTCATTGAATCTCAAGGAGTTTTCCGTTTCGACTGCGCCGGAAGTGGGGCGAATTATAGACATCTTAAATTCGCCGTCAACACTTATTTTCAGAAATCACTCAGCTTTCAGTGTGATGCGCGCAAACGCCTTTTTGCCCGCCTGACAAACGTGGGTCGCACCCAGTACATATATAAAGGAGCGATCAACCACTTCGCCGTCGACACGCACACCGCCAGACGCCAATAGATCACGCGCTGCCGCCGAGTTCTTCACCAGCCCTGCTTTATTAAGCACAGCAGCGATCGGCATGTCCTCAGCAGAAGCCAATTCGATCTCTGGCAGATCATCCGGCAACTCACCATCCTTCATGCGGTTACCTGCCGCACGGTGAGCATTGGCCGCTGCTTCTTCGCCATGGAAGCGCGCAACGATCTCTTCTGCCAGTTTGATTTTGACATCGCGCGGATTGGCACCCGCCTCAACGTCGGCGCGCAACGCATTGATCTCATCCATCGAGCGAAAGCTGAGCAGCTCGAAGTAACGCCACATCAATACATCAGGAATCGATACCAGCTTGCTGTACATGACGCCCGGCGCTTCCTGGATACCGACGTAGTTGCCCAAGGACTTGGACATCTTCTTCACGCCGTCCAGACCTTCAAGCAGCGGCATGGTCAGAATGCATTGAGCCTCCTGACCATAACCACGCTGCAACTCACGCCCCATCAGCAAGTTGAACTTCTGATCGGTACCACCCAATTCCACATCCGCACGCAGCGCCACCGAGTCATAGCCCTGAACCAGCGGATAGAGAAACTCGTGAATAGCGATTGGCTGATTGGTGGTGTAGCGCTTATCGAAGTCATCACGCTCAAGCATGCGCGCGACGGTGTACTGCGAAGTCAGGCGAATGAAATCCGCCGGCCCCATCTTATCCATCCAGGTGGAGTTGAACGCGACTTCGGTTTTCGCCGGATCGAGAATCTTGAACACCTGAGTCTTGTACGTCTCGGCGTTTTCCAGAACCTGCTCGCGGGTCAGCGGCGGACGCGTGGCGCTCTTACCGCTCGGATCACCAATCATCCCGGTGAAGTCACCTATAAGGAAGATCACCTGATGCCCAAGTTCCTGGAACTGACGCAGCTTATTAATAAGCACGGTATGACCCAAGTGCAGATCCGGAGCGGTTGGATCAAAACCAGCCTTGATACGCAGCGGCTGGCCGCGCTTGAGCTTCTCGATCAGCTCGGACTCGACCAATAGTTCTTCCGCACCACGTTTAATCAGCGCTAGCTGCTCTTCAACCGACTTCATAACAGACCCGCAAGGCTCAGATTCAAAGGGAACCAACCATACAAGATCGCGCACCAATTACAAGTTTTGCCCGGCGCACGGACACCAATCCACAGACACGATGTCTGTAGACTTGCTTCAGAGATGATTTGGTTATATTTTATACAGTTATTTCATCTTCATCATGTCATTCATCTTTTCCAATTCATCATTTTTCAAAGTCAAAATTACCTATGACCACAGAACCGTCTAAAGCGCCGCCGCTTTACCCGAAGACCCACCTGCTCGCCGCAAGTGGAATCGCCGCCCTTCTTAGCCTGGCTCTCCTGGTATTCCCTTCCAGTGATGTTGAAGCCAAAAAGACGACCCTGAGTCTTGAACTGGAAAGTCCTGCTGAACAACTGACACAAGATCAAGACGCTGCTGATGCGGCTCAAGCCACAAATGAGCCAGTAGCTTCGCCGTTTGCTCAAATCGAAAACACTGACGAAAACACCGCAGAAACCGCAGAAGCCGTCCCTGCGCCAGCCACCGAAAAGCCGAAAGCTCCCGGGCATCGCGAAGTCATCGTCGCCAAGGGCGATACATTGTCGACCTTGTTCGAAAAGGTCGGGCTGCCGGCTGCATCCGTTCATGAAGTCCTGGCCAGCGATAAACAGGCCAAGCAGTTCAGCCAGCTCAAACACGGTCAGAAACTCGAATTCGAATTGAATCCCGAAGGCCAACTGACCAGTTTGCATAGCAAGGTCAGCGACGTAGAAACCATTACCCTGACCAAGAATGACAAGGGGTATGCCTTCAACCGGATTACCGCAAAACCGACCGTTCGTACCGCTTACGTCCACGGCGTCATCAATAGCTCGCTTTCACAATCTGCTGCCCGTGCCGGCCTCTCCCACAGCCTGACCATGGATATGGCCAGCGTCTTTGGCTACGACGTCGACTTCGCTCAGGACATTCGCCAAGGTGACGAATTCGATGTGATCTACGAGCAGAAAGTGGTTAATGGTAAAGCTGTCGGCAATGGCCCGATCCTGTCTGCCCGCTTCACCAACCGCGGTAAGACCTACACCGCCGTGCGTTACACCAACAAGCAAGGTAACAGCAGTTACTACACCGCTGACGGCAACAGCATGCGCAAGGCGTTCATCCGTACGCCGGTGGATTTCGCCCGCATCAGCTCGAAGTTCTCCATGGGCCGCAAACACCCGATCCTCAACAAGATCCGTGCCCACAAAGGCGTTGATTACGCGGCGCCACGCGGTACGCCGATCAAGGCTGCCGGTGATGGAAAAGTGCTGCTCGCCGGACGTCGTGGCGGCTACGGCAACACCGTGATCATCCAGCACGGCAACACCTACCGCACTCTGTACGGCCATATGCAAGGCTTCGCCAAAGGCGTGAAAACCGGCGGTACCGTCAAACAAGGCCAGGTCATCGGTTACATCGGCACTACCGGCCTGTCGACCGGCCCTCACTTGCACTATGAGTTCCAGGTCAATGGCGTCCACGTCGATCCACTGGGGCAGAAGCTGCCAATGGCCGATCCGATCGCCAAAGCCGAACGTGCTCGCTTCCTCGCACAGAGCCAACCGCTGATGGCGCGCATGGATCAAGAGAAGGCCACCATGCTGGCATCGAGCAAGCGTTAAGCCATGGCTCTTTATATCGGTGTAATGTCCGGAACCAGCCTCGACGGTCTGGACATTGCCCTGATCGAACAGACCTCGGCGATCAAACTGATCGCCACGCACTACATCCCCATGCCTGAATCACTGCGCGCCGAGCTGCTTGGCTTGTGCGCCAGTGGCCCTGACGAGATCGCCCGCTCGGCGATTGCCCAGCAGAACTGGGTGACACTCGCTGCGCAGGGCGTTCATAACCTCCTCGATCAGCAGCAACTCAAGCCCCAAGACATTCGCGCGATCGGCAGCCACGGCCAGACCATCCGCCATGAGCCGGCACGCGGTTTCACCGTGCAGATCGGCAACCCCGCTCTGCTGACCGAACTGACCGGTATCACCGTAGTCAGCGATTTCCGTAGCCGCGATGTGGCGGCAGGTGGCCAAGGCGCCCCGCTGGTGCCTGCGTTCCACGAAGCGTTATTTGAAGAGCGTACCGGTAACCAGGCCGTTTTGAATGTCGGCGGTTTCAGCAATCTGAGTCTGATAGAACCGACAAAGCCTGTAGCCGGTTTCGACTGTGGTCCGGGGAACGTTCTGATGGACGCCTGGATTCACCAGCAGCGCGGCGAAAACTATGACCGCAATGGCGACTGGGCCAAAACAGGTGCGGTTGAGCCGACGCTGCTAAACGCACTCCTCAGCGATCCGTTCTTCGTCACCAAAGGACCGAAAAGTACTGGCCGCGAAGTGTTCAACCTGCCTTGGCTGGAACAACATCTCTCGCACTTGCCAGCCTTTGCTGCCGAGAACGTGCAAGCTACGCTGCTTGAGCTGACCGCATTGACGATCATTGAATCTCTGCAAAACGCTCAAACCGATACTCAGGAACTGTTGGTCTGCGGCGGTGGCGCGCACAACGCCACGCTGATGACGCGTCTGGCCGAGCTACTGCCGAACACCAAAGTCGCCAGCACCGCCACTCACGGTGTTGATCCGGACTGGGTCGAAGCCATGGCCTTCGCCTGGCTGGCCCATTGCTGCCTCGAAGGCATCGCCGCCAACCGCCCAAGCGTCACTGGCGCCCGCGGCTTGCGGGTACTGGGCGCGATCTACCCCGCTTAAACATCACGCACAGCAAAACGCCGCAGAACCGTAAGGCTCTGCGGCGTTTTGTTATCTGAAGCGAGGAGCGATCAGATCGAGAACGAAGACCCGCAACCACAAGTCGTGGTGGCGTTCGGGTTCTTGATCACGAAACGCGAACCTTCCAGACCTTCCTGGTAGTCCACTTCGGCACCGGCCAGGTACTGGAAGCTCATTGGATCAACCACCAGACTCACGCCTTCGCGCTCGACGATGGTGTCGTCCTCGGCCACATCTTCATCGAAGGTGAAACCGTACTGAAACCCTGAACAACCGCCGCCCGTAACGAATACGCGCAGCTTCAAGCGATCATTCCCCTCTTCATCGACCAGGCTCTTCACCTTGTGCGCGGCACCGTGGGTGAATTGCAAAGCCGTGGGGGTGAAGGATTCGACGCTCATGCTGACTATCTCCCGGCGTTACGCCGCCATAATGCGTGATGACGCGCATTATCCGCTTCTCCTAGAAAATCGGTCAACTATTAGAGGAGCAGCGGCAAGATTCAAGCTGCGAGCCTCAAGCTTGCGGCTCATAACTTGAAGCTTGTAGCTGCCCTTATGGCAGCATACCGGCGTGGGACAGGCCGAAGCGTTCGTCCAGGCCGAACAGGATGTTCATGTTCTGCACCGCCTGACCCGACGCGCCTTTGACCAGGTTGTCGATCACCGACAACACCACCACCAGATCACCATCCTGCGGACGGTGAACGGCAATGCGGCAAACGTTGGCGCCGCGCACGCTACGGGTTTCCGGATGGCTACCGGCCGGCATTACATCGACGAACGGTTCGTTGGCGTAACGCTTCTCGAACAGCGCCTGCAGATCTACCGAGCGATCGACCACAGTGGCGTAGAGCGTGGAGTGAATGCCACGGATCATCGGGGTCAGGTGCGGAACGAAGGTCAGGCCGACATCCTTGCCCGCTGCGCGACGCAGGCCTTGGCGAATTTCCGGCAGGTGACGGTGACCTTTCACCGCATAGGCCTTCATGCTTTCCGATGTCTCGGAGTACAGCGAACCTACTGCTGCACCACGACCGGCACCGCTGACACCGGATTTACAGTCGGCGATCAGACGCGAAGTGTCGGCCAGACCTGCTTCCAGCAAAGGCAGGAAACCCAGCTGTGTAGCGGTTGGATAGCAACCCGGTACAGCGATCAGGCGAGCTTTCTTGATCTGCTCGCGATTGACTTCCGGCAGACCGTAAACCGCCTCGTCCAACAGTTCAGGCGCACCATGTGGCTGGCCGTACCATTTGGCCCACTCTTCAGCGTCTTGCAGACGGAAGTCGGCCGACAGGTCGATCACCTTGGTGCCTGCCGCCAGCAGTTCGCCCGCCAATGCGTGAGCCACACCATGCGGCGTGGCGAAGAACACCACGTCGCAAGCGCCCAGGGTCTTGATGTCCGGCACGCTGAAGGCCAGGCCGTCGTAGTGACCGCGCAGGTTCGGGTACATGTCAGCCACGGCCAGACCGGCCTCGGATCGGGAAGTGATCACTACCACTTCTGCCTGCGGATGCTGCGCCAACAGACGCAGCAGTTCGACACCGGTGTAACCCGTGCCGCCGACGATACCGACCTTGACCATAACCTGCCCTCAAAGAACCCACTGGAAAGCCGTCGATAATAGGGGCCGCGCGCGCCTGCGACAACCGTCAAGGTGACGTGCGGACGCTCAAGCCTCTACTATCTGGCTTACCGTGATTAAGGAAATAACTAAAAATGCTCTATCTATGGATCAAGGCTTTTCACATTGTCAGCATCGTTTGCTGGTTTGCCGGGCTGTTCTACCTGCCACGCCTGTTCGTTTATCACGCGCAAAGCGAGGACTCGATCAGTAAAGAACGCTTCAGCCTCATGGAGTGCAAGCTGTACCGCGGCATCATGGGCCCGGCAATGATCGCCACACTGATCTTCGGCGGCTGGCTGATCTATCTCAACCCGGGCATCTTCAGCATGGGTGGCTGGATTCACGCCAAACTGACCCTGGTCGTCTTGCTGATCGGCTACCACCACATGTGTGGCGCTCAGGTAAAACGTTTTGCCCGTGGCGAGAACACCCGCAGCCATGTCTTTTATCGCTGGTTCAATGAAGTCCCGGTTCTGATATTGCTGGCTATCGTAATTCTGGTCGTGGTCAAGCCGTTCTAACTTCAACAAGAACAGATCTTTGGGGTACTCATAATGTCGCTGCCCGCTTTGCTCGAACAACGTCTGCGTCTGCCTGTGGTGGCCGCGCCGATGTTTCTGATTTCCAATCCTGAGCTGGTGCTCGCCTGCTGCCGCAATGGCGTGGTCGGCAGCTTTCCGGCCTTGAACCAGCGCGAAAGCAGCGGCTTCAAAGCCTGGCTGGAACAGATAGAAGCGGGCCTTGCGACACTGGAGAACCCCGCGCCCTATGCAGTGAATCTGATCGTACACAACAGCAATCCACGCCTGCAGGCGGATCTGAACATCTGCGTCGAACACAAAGTGCCGATCGTCATCACCAGCCTCGGTGCGGTGAAGGAGTTGGTCGACGCGGTACACAGTTATGGAGGGCTGGTGTTCCATGACGTGACCACTCGCCGGCATGCCGAGAAAGCCGCCGAGGCCGGTGTCGACGGTTTGATCGCCGTGGCGGCCGGCGCCGGCGGCCATGCCGGGACCTGGAGCCCGTTTGCGCTGATCGCCGAGATCCGAGAGTTTTTCGATAAAACCCTGCTGCTTGCGGGATGTCTGAACCACGGCCATGAGATTCTCGCCGCACAGCTGCTTGGCGCGGATTTGGCCTACTTCGGTACGCGATTTATCGGCACCACGGAAAGTCATGCGCCTGACGCCTACAAGGAGATGCTGCTGACAGCCAAGGCTGCGGACATCATCCATACTCCAGCGGTCTCGGGAGTGCCGGCGAGTTTTATGCGGCAGAGCCTGGAGGCGGCCGGTTTCGACATGGCCGCTCTGCAAGGCAAAGGTGAGGTGAATTTCGGTGACAAGCTCAAGCCGATCAGTGATGAAGCCAAAGCCTGGAAGACTGTGTGGTCGGCCGGTCAAGGCGTTGGGCAGATCGATGACCTGCCGAGCGTTGATCAATTGATCGCACGGCTGGACGCCGAGTATCGCCAGGCACAGGAGCGCGCAGCACAGTTACCGCAACGCTGGCCTCGCTAAGAAATATCAGGCCAGCCCCAATGGACTGGCCTTACACTACTGACCTTTCAATCCATTCGCGACAAGGATGCCTCGACCATGAGCGAACCTCGCTACAAGATCGTGTTCGACGGTGCTCTACAGCCCGGTGTCGATATCACCACTGCCAAACTCAATCTGGCGGATCTGTTCAAGAGTGACGTAGCAGCGATCGAGCGGCTTTTTGATGGCAGCGTCGTCGCACTCAAACGTGACTTGTCCCACAGCGATGCACAGACCTATCTGCAAGCGCTGAGCAAGACCGGGATCGATGCGCGCATCGAAGCAGAAACAACCATCGAGCTGAACCTGGCCGATGTTCATCAGCATGCTCCGGCCATGGCGGAACCCGACTCCCCATACGCACCACCGCGCGCCAGTGTGGGCGAGAGTTTGCCGGCGTTCGCCACGCTCAAGCCGTTCAGCGTCGAAGGACGAATCGGCCGCTTGCGTTTTCTCGCCTGGACAATGGTCCTGAGCCTGGTGACTCTACCTATCGTCGGCGTGTTCGCTCTGCTGGCTCTGGGGCTGGTCAGCGGCGACTCCACCACCGGCCTGATCATCGGCGGTATCTTCGCTTTCTTCCTGTTTATCGCCTTCCTGATTGTCAGCATCCTGTTCAGCGTTCAGCGTCTGCACGATATCGGCTGGACAGGCTGGCTCTGGCTATTGAACCTTGTACCGTTCGTGGGCAGCTTCTTCCCGCTGGTGATCATGGTCGTACCGGGCAATACCGGTGCAAACCGTTACGGCCCTCCCCCGCCACCGAACAGCACTGCAGTGAAAGTGCTGTGCTCCCTGTGGATCGTGTTCTTCGCGCTGATCTTTGCCGGTGGAATGCTCGGCGGGATCTCGGCGATCCAGCAGGAATATGAAAGCAATCTGGAAAGCAGCTACGAAAGTGGCTCGATGACCACTGATGAAGTCGAAGTAGAGGTCGAAGCGCCAGCGGATTCCGCCGACGAGGCCGCCGAAGCGGCGCAGGCCCCTGTAGACTCTGCGAAAGAATGAACAGCACTCCCCGCCGTGACACCCGCGTCGCCGGCGCGGAGCTGTTGCGATGGAGAATTGCATGACCCGTTACGCACTGATCACCGGCGCCTCCAGCGGCATCGGCCTGGCCATGGCCGAAGCGCTGGCCCGGCGTGGCCGCAGTCTGATTCTGGTGGCCCGACAGCGTGATCAGCTGGAAAGCATTGCGATCGAACTGACCCAGCGCTTTGGCGTCGAGGTACTGTTCCGCGCCTGCGATCTGGGTGAACCTTTACGCCTGTCCGGCTTTTTGCTGGAGCTGGAAGAAGGCGATCGCCAGATCGATCTGTTGGTGAACTGCGCCGGTATCGGCACTTGTGGTCCGTTTCTCGCCCAGGACTGGATGATCGAGCAGGATCTGATCGAGGTGAATATCCTCGCCCTCACCCGCCTCTGCCACGCCATCGGCAACAGCATGGCGCTACAGGGTGGCGGGCAGATTCTCAATGTCGCCTCGGTGGCTGCGTTCAATCCCGGCCCATGGATGAGCACTTACTACGCCAGCAAGGCGTATGTGCTGCACTTCTCCGAAGCCTTGCGAGTTGAGCTAAAACAGAGTGCTGTGAAGGTTTCGGTGCTCTGCCCCGGCCCGACACGCACGGCATTTTTCCGTACGGCGCAACTGAACAGCGACAAACTCAAAGACAGCAAATTGCTGATGAGCCCCGAGGAAGTCGCGCTGTATACCGTGCGTGCACTCGACAAGAACCGCGCAATCATCATTCCGGGGCGGCGCAATCGCTGGTTCGCGTTTTTGCCGCGACTGGGTTCGCGCTGGCTCAATCGCACCATTGTCGGCATGGTCAACAAGGCTTACTGCCCGCGCTGAATTGCCCTACAGGTAAAACACTGGGCGGGATAAGCCGCCCTGAGTACACTCAGACCAGCCCAAACAACGGAGAAAACAGCAGTGGATACTCTGTTCACCAAGATCATCAACCGGGAGATCCCGGCCAAGATCATTTACGAGGACGACCAGGTTCTGGCGTTCCACGACATCGCCCCTCAGGCACCGGTGCATTTTCTGGTCATCCCGAAAAAACCGGTGCGCACGCTCAATGACCTGACCGAAGACGACAAGGCACTGGCCGGGCACATCCTGTTCACTGCGCAGCGTCTGGCGCTGGAACTAGGCTGCGAAGAAGGCTTCCGTGTGGTGATGAACTGCAATGAAAAGGGTGGGCAGACCGTCTATCACATTCATATGCACGTACTCGGTCAGCGCCAGATGAACTGGCCACCGGGTTAAGACAAGCACCCTGTGGGAGTGAGCCTGCTCGCGAAGACTTCGGCACATTCAATGTATCAGTGCCTGACACTCCGCCTTCACGAGCAGGCTCGCTCCATAAAAAAGCATGACCGCGCGGCAAATGACCCAGCGCAAACCTTCCCCGGCCGATTCGGTTAAACTGGCCGCCGAGATTCTTCCCGGAGGTCAGCATGACTACCCAACGTCACTACTCGCCGATTGACCGTCTTCTGCTGCAAGCCGATGCTGCGATGCGTACTCTGCTGCCCTTCAGTGGCCAGCCGTACCGTCCGTCGCCGGCGATTCTGCAGCCGGACACGCAGATGAGCGACGAAGACACCCGCCACGTTGCCGGCCTGATGCGCATCAACCATACCGGTGAAGTCTGCGCCCAGGCGTTGTATCAGGGGCAGGCGCTGACCGCAAAGCTACCTCAGGTTCGCGAAGCCATGGAGCACGCGGCTGAAGAAGAGATTGATCATCTGGTCTGGTGCGAACAGCGCATTCACCAGTTGGGCAGCCATACCAGTGTGCTCAATCCGCTGTTTTATGGGATGTCGTTCGGGATTGGTGCGGTGGCCGGGTTGATCAGCGACAAGGTCAGCCTTGGCTTTGTGGCGGCGACCGAGCATCAGGTGTGCAAACACTTGAATGAACATCTGGAACAGTTGCCGGCTGAGGACGAGAAGTCCCGGGCGATTCTGGAGCAGATGCGCATAGATGAAGAACATCATGCGGAAAGTGCGTTGGAAGCCGGAGGGTTTCGTTTTCCGGCGCCGGTTAAGTTCGGGATGAGTATTCTGGCCAAGGTGATGACCAAGAGTACTTATCGGATTTGAGAACGGTTCTGCTGCGGAGGGCCCCTTCGCGAGCAGGCTCGCTCCCACAGAGGTTCGTGGCAGAAATGAAAAAGGCGACCGAAAGGTCGCCTTTTTTTGTGCCCGGGAATCTTAGGTCGGCATGTTGCGCGCGTAAAAGATTTCGAGCATTTCGTGTTTCACCCGGTCGGTCACCTGAGCGCGTTGCTCGGAGGACAGGTTGCTGGTGGCGTCGCCAAACAGGTAGTTATCCAGTTCGAAGTTCTTCAGCAGCATTTTGGTGTGGAACAGGTTTTCCTGATACACGTTCACGTCGGTCATCTGGTACGCGTCGCGGGTGTCTTCGGACAGGTAGTTCTGGATCGAATTGATCTCGTGGTCGATGAAGTGCTTGTTGCCTTCAACGTCACGGGTGAAGCCGCGCACACGGTAATCCACAGTCACGATGTCCGAATCGAACTGGTGAATGAGGAAATTGAGCGCTTTCAGCGGTGAAATGACACCACAAGTCGACACGTCGATGTCCACACGGAAGGTCGCAATACCGTCGTCCGGATGGATTTCCGGGTAGGTGTGCACCGTGATGTGACTCTTGTCGAGGTGGGCCAGGATAATTTCGGGCAACGGGCCCGGCGACTCTTCGATCTGGCTTTCAGTCGGGGTTACCGGCTCTTCAGATATCAGAATCGTGACGCTGGCGCCCTGAGGTTCGTAGTCCTGACTGGCAATGTTCAGGATGTTGGCACCAATGATCTCGACAACTTCTGTGAGAATCTGCGTCAGGCGTTTCGCGTTGTACTCTTGATTGATGTACTCGACGTAAGCCTGCTGGTCTTGCGGGGTTTCCGCGTAGCAGATGTCATAGATGTTGAAGCTCAAGGTCTTTGTCAGGTTATTGAACCCGTGGAGCTTGAGTTTGCTTTTCACCGTTAAAAACTCTCTATGTATGCGGCGCGGCCGCGTGATCAAGCATGCCCGTCAAGTGCGAACAACGCACCTGCGTAGGACGGTTAACACCTCTTCGCGATGGCGATTTTGGTTATCTGTTCAGGCGGCTGATCCGTCGGCTGACCGATCACTGCCCTGAAAAAAGTGGCGCATTATGCAGACGTCAGCGGGGGATCGCCAGAGTCTGCACTGCTTTTATGATAGTTGAATGTCGGTTCAACCGAGTTCGACGATTTCGTAATCGTGGGTGATCGCCACGCCGGCCGCGCCGAGCATGATCGAGGCCGAGCAATACTTCTCGGCGGACAGTTCGATGGCGCGCTTGACCTGGGCTTCTTTCAGACCACGACCCTTGACCACGAAATGCATGTGGATCTTGGTGAACACCTTCGGATCTTCGGTCGCGCGCTCGGCTTCGAGGAAGGCTTCGCAGCTTTCAACGGCCTGGCGGGACTTCTTCAGAATGCTGACCACGTCGAAGTTGCTGCAACCGCCGACACCCAGCAGAAGCATTTCCATCGGGCGAACACCCAGATTACGACCACCGGCGTCCGGCGGACCGTCCATCACCACGACATGACCGCTGCCGGATTCGCCGAGGAACATGGCTTCGCCAGCCCATTGGATGCGTGCCTTCATCGCCCAGACTCCACTGTAAAAAAAGGGTCGCCAGCTTAGCACAGGGTTTTGCCCGGACAGCGAGCGCCGTTCCTAGGACAGATGCTTCTGCGCTGTAGGTAATTTCTCGAATTTTCGACGAAGTGTCTGTTAAGCTGGCGCCAATTCGCTGGCGCCCATGTCAGCCCGTGTAGCGACCGCCTTCAGCGCCTCATAAAAAAATCAAACATTACCGTGCAGTCTTTTCGGGATACAACCATGGTTGCTATTACCCCCACACCCAAAATCAAAAACCTCGACAAGCTGTTGATGCATTGCCAGCGCCGTCGCCATGCGGCCAAGAGCAACATCATCTGTGCGGGTGATCGCTCCGACACGCTGTACTTCATCATCAAGGGCTCAGTAACGATCCTGATCGAGGATGACGACGGCCGCGAGATGATCATCGCTTACCTCAACGCCGGGGATTTCTTTGGTGAACTGGGCCTGTTCGAGCAAGCCGGTCAGGAACAGCAGCGCAGCGCCTGGGTGCGGGCCAAGGTTGAATGCGAAACCGCCGAAATCAGCTACGCCAAGTTCCGCGAATTGTCGCAGCAGGATCCGGATATTCTTTACGTCCTCAGCGGACAAATCGCACAACGCCTGCGCAACACCACGCGCAAAGTCGGCGATCTGGCGTTCTTTGACGTGACCGGTCGCGTGGCCCGTTGCCTGCTGGAACTGTGCAAACAGCCAGATGCGATGACTCACCCGGACGGCATGCAGATTAAAGTGACGCGTCAGGAGATCGGGCGGATTGTCGGTTGTTCGCGGGAGATGGTCGGTCGCGTGCTCAAGGATCTTGAAGAACGCAACCTGGTCGATGTGAAAGGCAAGACCATGGTGGTCTTTGGTACTCGCTAAGCGTACATCTGCGCCAACATCAGACGAAACAGCTCATCGAGACGCGCCAAGGCCTGTGGCGCGTTGAACTTCTCATGCAGGGCAATGTGGCTTTGCGCCCGCACCCGCTGCTCCAGGCCACACGCTTGGTTGAAGCGATTGACCGCTGCAACCATCGAATCGCGCTCGTTATCCATCAGCATCGCACCGTGCACCAGACCGACCGGACGTTGCCCGCCCTGACTCTGGCGCCAGCGCTGGGCGGTGCCGACCATTTTGCGGCCGTCGAGATTGACGTTGAAGCGGCCGTCGCAGAACGCGCCGTCAATTTCGCCCAACGATGACGTACCACCCAATTCATCCAGCAACTGACAGATCGGATCGCAGAGACGGTGGTAGCCGGTTTCGATGCGGTTCAGATCGCCTTCGCTGCGTGGTGGTGCGTAAACCAGAGCGATATTGATTGTGGCGGCTGATTGCGGGACGGGTTCGCCGCCGGTTTCACGTAGCAGGACTGGCCAGCCGGCAGCGGCGGAAACTTCGCAGGCGTGTTCAAAAGCCGGTAAGCGGTTGAGACGGCGCGGCATGACCAGCGCGCGATCGCTGGGTTGCCAGAACAGCAGGCCAAATTCTGAGTCGCCGGCGCAGACCGAGGCCAGCAAATCCTGTTCGGCTTGCAGGCCGGCTTCGATGGTCAGGGGGGTTGGCAGCGACATGGAAAGCTCCGGCAGATCTGGAATCTGTAGGGGATTGACTGGCCTCTTCGCGAGCAAGCTCGCTCCCACAGGGAAATGCATTCCCAATGTGGGAGCGAGCTTGCTCGCGAAAGGGTCGACTCGGTCTGAAAGAATATCAGTCGAGGGTCGAACCGCTGATCGGCACGCCACGCTCCGGGAAGAACAGGCGCTGCAGTTCAGTGCCCGGATTCTCCGCACGCATGAATGCTTCGCCGACCAGGAACGAGTACACGTCGCTGATTTCCATCAGTTCGACATCGGCGCGATTGAGGATGCCGCTCTCGGTAATCACCAGACGATCGCGCGGGATGCGCGGCAGGAGGTCGAGGGTGGTTTCCAGGCTGACGTCAAACGTGTGCAGGTTGCGGTTGTTGACCCCGACCAACGGCGTGTCGAGGGTTTTCAACGCGCGCTCCAGCTCATCGCCATCGTGCACTTCGACCAGCACGTCGAGACCGACGCTTTTCGCCACCGACGCCAGCTCGGCCATTTTCACGTCATCCAGTGCGGAGACGATCAACAACACACAGTCGGCGCCCAGCGCTCGGGCTTCGACGATCTGGTACGGATCGATCATGAAGTCCTTGCGGATCACCGGCAGGCTGCACGCGGCACGCGCCTGTTGCAGGTAAGCGTCGGCGCCCTGGAAGTAATCGATATCGGTCAGCACGGACAGACAGGTCGCCCCGCCCTTCTCGTAGCTTTTGGCGATGTCGGCGGGAACGAAGTTCTCGCGGATCACGCCTTTGCTCGGTGAAGCCTTTTTGATTTCAGCAATCACCGCTGGCTGTTTCTTCTTCGCTTGCGCCAGCAATGCCTGAGCAAAACCACGGGGTGCATCGGCCGCCTTGGCCAGACTTTCCAGCTCGCTCAGGCTGACGCGAGCGCTACGCTCGGCGACTTCCTGAACCTTGCGGGCCAGAATGTTTTCCAGAACCGTCGGTACACTCATCCCTCATTCTCCACTCTGAATACCGCGGTAAAGGCACCCAGCTCCTCGAGCTTCTCCCGAGCGAGGCCGGTGTGCAGCGCGTCGTGCGCAAGCTCGACACCCTGTTTCAAACTGCTGGCCACGTCAGCGGCATACAGCGCGGCGCCGGCGTTGAGCACGATCATTTCGGCGGCTTTCTGGCCGTTTTCGGTTTTGCGCTTGCCCAATGCATCGCGGATCAGCGCCAGCGAGGCTTCCGGGCCGTCGACCGACAGGCCGTGCAGGCTCTGGCTTTTCATGCCGAGGTCTTCCGGCTCGACCCAATATTCGCTGATCTCATTGTTCTTCAGCTCGGCGACAAAGGTCGGTGCAGCGAGGCTGAACTCGTCCAGCCCGTCTTTCGAATGCACCACCAGCACATGCTTGCTACCCAGACGCTGCAACACTTCGGCCAATGGTCGGCACAGCGCCTTGTTGAAGACGCCCACTACCTGATGCTTCACACCGGCCGGATTCGTAAGCGGGCCGAGCATGTTGAACAGCGTACGCAGGCCGAGATCGCGGCGCGGGCCGGCGGCGTACTTCATGGCTTTGTGGTGAGTCTGGGCGAACATGAAACCGATGCCGACGTTGTCGATGCAACGCGCAACCTGCACCGGCGTCAGGTTCAGATAAATGCCGGCCGCTTCCAGCAGATCGGCGCTGCCGCTCTTGCCCGAAACGGCGCGGTTACCGTGCTTGGCCACGGTGCAACCGGCTGCCGCGACGACGAACGAAGACGCGGTCGAGACGTTGAAGATATTCGCACCATCACCGCCGGTACCGACCACATCGACCACGCCGTCGAGGGTTTTCAGTTCAACCTGATCGGCCAGTTCACGCATCACCGACACGGCGCCGACGATTTCATCGATGCTCTCGCTCTTCATGCGCATGGCCATCATGAACGCGCCGATCTGCGCGTCGCTGCATTGACCGGTCATGATTTCGCGCATCACATCGCGCATTTCTTCGGTGCTGAGGTCGAGGTGCTCGACGATACGGCTCAGGGCTGTCTTGATATTCATGGGAAGTCCTTAGCGCGTGCCGCCGGTTTGTTTGAGGAAGTTGGCAAACAGCTCATGGCCCTGCTCGGTCAGGATCGACTCGGGGTGAAACTGTACGCCCTCAATGTTCAGGGTCTTGTGACGCAGGCCCATGATTTCGTCAACCGAGCCGTCATCGTGTTGCGTCCACGCGGTCAGCTCCAGGCAATCAGGCAGCGTCGCGTGCTTGACGATCAGCGAGTGGTAGCGGGTGACGGTCAGCGGATGATTGAGGCCAGCGAAAACGCCCTTGTCCTCGTGGAATACCGGACTAGTCTTACCGTGCATTACCTGACGCGCGCGCACTACATCGCCGCCGAAAGCCTGGCCGATGGATTGGTGGCCGAGGCAGACACCGAGGATCGGCAGCTTGCCGGCAAAGTGCTTGATGGCTTCGATGGAGATGCCGGCTTCAGTCGGCGTGCAAGGACCGGGAGATACGACGATGCGCTCAGGCTTGAGTGCTTCGATTTCGGCGATGGTCAGCTCGTCGTTGCGCACAACCTTGACCTCGGCACCCAGCTCGCCGAGGTATTGCACAACGTTGTAGGTAAAGGAGTCGTAGTTGTCGATCATCAGCAACATGGCGTGTCGAACCTCTTGAATTCTGATTTGAAAACAGCCTTCAGATCACTTGCCCGCAGGGCGCTGCACGATGTCGGACGCAGAAAGACGCGTCGGCACAGCGGCATTTCAAACAGGCAAGGAAGGCAAAGCGATACAGATCCGGCGGGGCCGGCAGAAAAGATTCAGGCGCGCCAACGCCAGCGGGCGTGTGCCTTGATGACTTGATCCAGAAGTTTGCTGGTGATCAACACGGGGAAGGTCTCGTTCATACGTTCCGGCACAGTAACTTAGCTGGGCGGAGCGTGCAATATGGCCGGGGCTGCGGGAGATAAAACCTGGGGAGGATTCGCGACCGATGGCAAAACGCCGGGAGTTTTTGGTACTGTCGTTTCGTTCACCTACAACAATAAATAAACGGACTTGCTCATGATCAAACAGACGTTGTTTGTACCGCTGGCTGGCTGCCTGCTCGCACTGGCTTGTGCCCAGGCCAATGCCGCACCCAATCCCTATTCGAATTTCATTGTTTTTGGCGATAGCCTGAACGACGCCGGGACCTTCAGCGATACCGGCGGCCCGGCCGGCGCCACTCAGCGTTACACCAACCGGACGGGCCCGGTCTATCTGGATGGCAGCGGTGAACTGCGTTCGCTGAACTCCACGCAGTTGCTCGGTGGACGCCTCGGCTTCACCGCGGATCAGACAGCCTCTTCCAGCTCGGCAGTGCGTGCCGAAAACGGCCAGCCTGACGGCAACAACTGGGCAGTGGGCGGCTATCGTACCGACCAGATCCTCGATTCGATTACGACGCAATCGGCGACCGGCGAACGCACCCGCGCCGGTTACCTGCCGTCGAACGGTTTGCGCGCCGACCCGAATGCGCTGTATTACATTTCCGGCGGCGGTAACGACTTCTTGCAAGGTCGTATTCTCAGCCTGCCGCAAGCCAACGCAGCGGCGGATCGACTGGCTGACAGCGTGCAAACACTGCAGACCGCCGGCGCCAAATACGTGATGGTCTGGCTGTTGCCTGATGTCGGCCTGACACCCGCCATCAACGGCACACCGTTGCAAGCCTTCAGCAGTCAACTCGCCAACCAGTTCAACAGTCAGTTGGTAACGCGCCTGCAAGGCATCAACGCCGAAATCATTCCGCTGAACATTCCGGTACTGCTGTCGGAAGTGTTCGCCGATCCGGGGCGATTTGGCCTCGCCACCGATCAAAACCTGACCGCGACCTGCTTCAGTGGCAGCGGTTGCACCGAAAACGCCCGATACGGGATCAACAGTGCAACGCCGGATCCGAGCAAGCTTATCTACAACGACGGCGTGCACCCGACCGAGGCCGGGCAAAAGCTGATCTCCGATTACGCTTACTCCCTGCTCGCTGCACCGTGGGAACTGACGCTGTTGCCGGAAATGGCCCACGCCACCGTACGTGCGCATCAGGATGAACTGCGCAACCAATGGCAGGCAGACTGGGAGAACTGGCAAGCGGTCGGCCAATGGCGCGCGATTGTTTCTGCCGGCGGCCAGCATCTGGATGTCGACAGCCAAAGCAGCGGCGTCAGCGCCGATGGCAGCGGTTACAACCTCAACGTCGGCGGCAGCTATCGATTGAATGAAGCCTGGCGCGTCGGAGTCGCAGGCGGCTTCTACCGGCAAAATCTGGAGGCCGGACATAACGATTCCGACTACAAACTCAACAGCTACATGGCTACGGCATTTGCCCAGTACCAGCAAAATCGCTGGTGGGCTGACGCCGCGTTGACCGGCGGCAAACTCGACTACGACAACCTCAAGCGCAAGTTCGATCTGGGCGCCAGCGAAGGTGCAGAAAAAGGCGACACCGACGGCAGCCTCTGGGCCTTCAGCGCTCGCGTCGGTTATGACATCGCCCAACCGGGCAGCGAGTGGCACCTGTCGCCATTCGTCAGCGCCGACTACGCCAGCGTTGATGTCGATGGCTACTCAGAGAAGAGCAACCGCGCCACGGCGCTGACCTTCGATGATCAGACTCGCGACTCGAAACGTCTCGGGCTGGGCTTGCAAGGCAAGTACAACATCACCCCGCAAACCCAAGTGTTTGGTGAATACGCCCACGAGCGTGAGTACGAAGATGACGTGCAGAAGGTGCGTATTGCACTCAATACTCTGCCGGCCAACGACTTCAAGCTCGAGGGTTATACGCCGCAAAGCCATTTGAACCGTTTGAGCCTCGGCGTCAGCCACAAGCTCACGGCGGATCTGGCGTTGCGTGGCGGGTATTCGTTGCGCAAGGATGATGACTTTACTCAGCAAGGCGTTAACGTCGGAGTGGTGCTGGACTTCTAAAACCGCAGGCACAAAAAAAGCGGCGCCCTCACGGGCGCCGCTTTTTTATAGCTACACACAAACCGAATGTGGGAGCGAGCTTGCTCGCGAAGAGGGTGTGTCAATCGCCATCAATGTTGACTGACTCACCGCTTTCGCGAGCAAGCTCGCTCCCACAGGGAAGATCTGCGATCACTCCGGGGTTTGCTCGGCCAGGGCGACGGCGCGGAACATCGCGCGACGCTTGTTCAGGGTTTCTTCCCATTCCAGCGCCGGCACCGAGTCAGCAACGATGCCGCCACCGGCCTGCACGTGCAGTTCGCCGTTCTTGATCACCGCCGTGCGAATGGCAATTGCGGTGTCCATGTTGCCGTTCCAGGCGAAGTAACCGACCGCCCCGCCGTAGACGCCACGCTTGACCGGTTCCAGTTCGTCGATGATTTCCATCGCGCGAATCTTCGGCGCGCCCGACAAGGTGCCCGCCGGCAGAATCGCCCGCAACGCATCCATCGCCGTCAGTCCTGCTTTCAACTGGCCGGTAACGTTGGAAACGATGTGCATCACGTTGGAATAACGCTCGATGACCATTTTCTCGGTGAGTTTCACCGAACCGATTTCCGAAACACGACCGGTATCGTTACGACCGAGGTCGATCAGCATCAAGTGCTCAGCGATCTCCTTGTCGTCCGACAGCAGGTCTTCTTCCAGCGCCACGTCCGCTTCTTCGGTCGCGCCACGTGGGCGAGTGCCGGCAATCGGGCGCACGGTGATCAGGTTGTCTTCAACGCGCACCAGCACTTCCGGCGAACTGCCGACGACGTGGAAGTCACCGAAGTTGAAGAAGTACATGTACGGCGTCGGGTTGAAGCAACGCAGCGCGCGATACAGATCGATCGGTGCAGCCTTGAAATCGATCGACATACGCTGCGACGGCACGACCTGCATGCAGTCACCGGCAAGGATGTATTCCTTGATGGTGTCGACGGCTTTTTCGTAATCGTCCTGAGTGAAACTCGAACGGAACACCGGATCAGCCGATTGCTGCTTGCTGAAGTCCAGGCCACGACGCGGGGTGATCGGCTGACGCAGTTGCTCGAGCAGTTCCTGCAAACGTGCCTGACCTTGTTCGAAAGCATCTTCCTGCGCGGGGTCAGCGAGGACAATCGCGTGCATCTTGCCGGCGAGGTTGTCGAACACCACGACCGCGTCGGAGACCATCAGCAGAATGTCCGGCACCCCCAGTGGATCCGGGTTCGGGCACTTGCCCAGGCGCTTCTCGACATAACGCACGCAGTCGTAACCGAAGTAACCGACCAGACCACCGTTGAAACGCGGCAGACCAGCGATGGTCGGCACGTTGTAACGGGCCTTGAAGGTTTCAACGAAGGCCAGTGGATCTTCAACGTCGTGGCTTTCAGTCTCGACGCCATCAACGGTGATGCTCACATGATGGTCGTGAACCCGCATGACTGTGCGGCACGGCAGACCGATGATCGAGTAACGCCCCCATTTCTCGCCGCCCTGCACCGATTCGAGCAGGTAGGAGTTGGGCTGGTCGGCCAGTTTCAGGTAGATCGACAGCGGCGTGTCGAAGTCGGCCAGGGTTTCGCAGGCCAACGGGATGCGGTTGTAGCCGTCAGCGGCCAAGCGCAGGAATTCTTCGCGGATCATAAGGTGCCTCGTGGTGTGAGGGGCAAATCAGTCAGGTATGCAAACGCGCCGGCAGGCCGGCCAGGAACAAGTCAGGCGCGCCAACGCCAGCGGGCCAGGGCCTTGATGACTTTCATCCAGAGTTTGCGAGTGACCACCACGATGGCGTTTCCAGAATGGGATTGAGCAGCGTCGGGCAACGTTATCTCAGCGGCCGTACCGAGGCAACCGGGAATTAGCTTGCGCAGATCGTCGATCACCAGCGCCGGCGATTCTTCGGCAATCGGCCTGCCGTGGTTGTAGCCGTAACTCAACGCCACGCATTTGACCCCCGCCGCTTTCGCCGCCAGCACATCGCTGCGCGAGTCGCCGACGAACAACGATTGCGAGGCCGGGATGTTGGCCATTTTCATTACGAAGAACAGCGCCGCCGGATCAGGTTTCTTCTGCGGCAAGGTATCGCCGCCGATAATCCATTTGAAGTAGTTGCCGATTTTCATCTGATCCAGCAGCGGCGCGACGAAACGCTCCGGTTTGTTGGTGATCAGCGCCATGGCCACGCCTTGCTTGTGCAGCCACTTGAGGGTGTCGCGCACGCCGGGATAGACCACGGTCAGCTCATGGCTGGCGCCGTAGGCTTGCATGAACACTTCCAGCGCATGCTCGGCTTCGACGTCATCCACAGCCGAATGATCGATACCACCGGCCAACGCACGGCGCACCAGTACCGGCGCGCCGTTGCCAACCCACTCGCGCACCGCTTCGATGCCGGCAGGCTGGCGGCCGAGGGAGAGCAGCATGGTGTCCACCGCCGCTGCCAGGTCTGGAACCGAGTCGATCAGCGTGCCATCCAGATCGAACATCACCAGCCGAGGCAGTTTTCCCGGGAACAGCTGCTCAAACCCGCTCATGGGCGAGCCAGCGCCAGTTCGGAACGCATCTTGTCGATGACTTCCTGATAGTTCGGCGCATTGAAAATCGCCGAGCCGGCGACAAAGGTGTCAGCGCCAGCGGCGGCGATTTCGCGGATGTTGTTGACGTTGACGCCGCCGTCGATTTCCAGCCGGATATCACGGCCCGAAGCATCGATGATCGCCCGCGCTTCGCGCAGTTTGTCGAGGGTACCGGGAATGAATTTCTGCCCGCCGAAGCCCGGGTTGACGCTCATCAGCAAGACCATGTCGACCTTGTCGATCACGTACTTGAGCACGTCCAGCGGGGTCGCCGGGTTGAACACCAGACCGGATTTGCAGCCGCCTTCACGGATCAGTTGCAGCGAGCGATCAACGTGCAGCGTTGCTTCCGGGTGGAAAGTGATGTAAGTCGCGCCGGCTTCGATGAAGTCGCCGACGATGCGATCCACCGGGCTGACCATCAAGTGCGCGTCGATCGGCGCGGTGACGCCGTACTTGCGCAACGCCGCGCAAACCATCGGGCCGATGGTCAGGTTGGGTACGTAGTGGTTGTCCATGACGTCGAAGTGGACGAAGTCGGCGCCAGCGGCCAGAACATTGTCCACTTCTTCGCCGAGGCGGGCGAAGTCGGCGGAGAGAATCGACGGAGCAATTACGAAGGGCTGCATGACGCACCTTTTCTGAGCTAAATCACGATGGCGCGCATTGTATACCTCAAGTTTCCAAGCGCGCACCGTGACCGCGATGATTGGGTTGTGCCATGACCGATGACCGGCGCTGGCTCAGTACGCCGCGCGGTAGATCTTCTCGATATCGACGGCACTGAGTTTGCGCGGGTTATTACGCATCAGCCGCTCGATGCCCGCCGCTTCCACGGCCATCGCCGGGATTGCCTCTTCCGGCACACCGAAACTGCGCAGTCCGGCAGGAATTTCCACCGCTGCGCACAGATCGGTCATGGCCTGTACGGCTTTGTCCGCCGCTTCGGCGGCACTCAGATGAGCGGTCTGCACGCCCATGGCTTCGGCAATATCCTGCATGCGTTCGACGCAGGCCATCTTGTTCCAGGTCATGACATACGGCAGCAACAAGGCATTGCTGACGCCATGGGCAATGTTGAAGCGACCGCCCAGCGGATACGCCAGCGCATGCACCGCGCCGACCCCGGCATTACCGAACGCCATGCCGGCCATCAGGCTGGCGGTGGCCATGTCTTCGCGGGCTTGCAGGTTGGCGCCATTGGCGTAGGCCTTGGGCAGGGCTTTGGCGATCAGTTTGATCGCGCCGATGGCCAGCGAGTCGGTGATCGGCGAGGCGTTGACCGACAGATAGGATTCGATGGCGTGCACCAGCGCGTCGACGCCACTGGCGGCGGTGACGCTGCGTGGGCAGGTCAGGGTCATCTGTGGGCTGACCAGCGCGACGTCCGGTAATAGAAAGTCGCTGACGATGCCTTTCTTTAACTGCGCGACTTTGTCGGAGAGGATCGCCACATTAGTCACTTCGGAACCGGTGCCGGCGGTGGTCGGGATGGCGATCAGCGGCGGGCCTTTGCGTGGCACCTGATCGACGCCGAACAAGTCTTCCAGCGCACCGTGATAACCGGCATAGGCCGCAACACTTTTGGCGATGTCGATGGCACTGCCACCACCGAGGCCGATCAAGCCGTCATGCCCGCCATCGCGGTACACACGCATGCAGTCTTCGACGATGGCGATTTCCGGGTCGGGCAGTACACGGTCGAAAATCTCGTAGTCACGCCCGCCCAATTGGCACAGCGCCAGCTCGACAGTGCCGGACTTGACCAGCGCGGCGTCGGTGACGATCAGGGGGTTGTCGATGTCCAGGCGCGAGAGTTCGGCGGCCAGTTGCTCGATGGCGGCGGCGCCGGTGATCAGTTTGTGAGCGATTTTGAACTGGGACAGACTCATCGTGCGCAGCCTCTTATAGATGTGGGAGCTGGGCACAAGATTAGCTGGGGTTTTGGGGTTGTCTGCTATTCAGGTGGTGAATGGTTGATCGGTTAGAAAATCAAGAGCCCCTCACCCTAGCCCTCTCCCGGAGGGAGAGGGGACTGACCGAGTTGTTTGGGAGAAGTACACCGACTTGCGATACCGAGTCGAACTCAGGTTCTGAAAAGCGCAACGATCTGCTCCCTTCCCCCTCGCCCCCTTTGGGGGAGAGGGCTGGGGTGAGGGGGTAAGCTTTTGATCTGACCCTTAAACCTGAGCAGTCCGCAGTTTTTCGCTGCGTCCGCGCAACCATTCCAGGGTCAGCAGCAGGATGACCGAGAACGCAATCAGCAGCGTCGCAGCAGCGGCGATGGTCGGACTGAGGTTCTCACGAATCCCGCTAAACATCTGCCGAGGCAACGTCGCCTGCTCAGGCCCTGCCAGAAACAGCGTCACCACAACCTCATCAAACGAAGTCGCAAACGCAAACAGCGCCCCGGAAATCACCCCCGGCGCAATCAACGGCAAGGTCACCCGACGAAACGCCGTCAGCGGCGATGCACCGAGACTCGCCGCAGCGCGCACCAGATTGTGATTAAACCCCTGCAACGTCGCCGACACGGTGATGATCACAAACGGCACACCCAACACCGCGTGCACCACGATCAACGAGAAAAAACTGTTGCCCAGGCCCAACGGCGCGAAGAACAGGTAACTCGCCACACCGATGATCACCACCGGCACCACCATCGGCGAAATCACCAACGCCATCACCAGCGCCTTGCCGGGGAAGTCGCCACGGGTCAGGCCAATCGCCGCCAGCGTGCCGAAGATCATCGCCAGCACCGTCGCCGCCGGGGCGACGATGATGCTGTTCTTCAGCGCACGCATCCATTCCGCCGAGGCGAAGAAGTCGTGGTACCACTGCAGCGAGAAGCCTTGCAGCGGATAGACCAGAAAACTCCCCGAGTTGAACGACAGCGGGATGATCACCAGCACCGGCAGAATCAGGAACAACAGAATCAGGCCGCAGAGAATCCGCAGGCTGTAGAACCACACCCGTTCGATGGGCGACATATAAGGACTCAGCATCTCGAATTCCCCTTAGCTCAGGCGCAGGCGACTGGCGCCGACCAGCCAGCTGTAAATCAGATAAAGCACCACGGTCGCCAGCAGCAACAACCCGCCGAGCGCGGTGGCCATGCCCCAGTTGATGCTGGTGTTGGTGTAGAAGGCGACGAAGTAGCTGACCATTTGATCGTTCGGGCTGCCGAGCAGCGCCGGGGTGATGTAGTAGCCGATGGCGAGGATGAACACCAACAGGCAACCGGCACCGACGCCGGCATAGGTCTGCGGGAAGTACACCCGCCAGAAACTGGCGAACGGGTGGCAGCCGAGGGAAATTGCCGCACGCATGTAGGTTGGCGAGATGCCTTTCATCACGCTGTAGATCGGCAGGATCATGAACGGCAGCAGAATGTGCACCATCGAGATGTACACGCCGGTGCGGTTGAACACCAGTTCCAGCGGCTTATCGATAATGCCCATGGCCATCAGGCCACTGTTGATCAGACCGCCCGATTGCAACAGCACGATCCATGCGGCGACGCGCACCAGAATCGAGGTCCAGAACGGCAGCAGCACCAGAATCATCAGCAGGTTGCTTTGCCGCGATGGCAGGTTCGCCAGCAGATAAGCCAGTGGATAGGCCAGAAGCAGACAGATCACGGTGATGACCAGACCCATCCAGAAGGTGCGGGCAAAGATGTCGAGATAGATCGCCTGATCCGGGGTGGCCGGGGCGATTTCGCCGAGGTCGTCGATGCGGTGGTCGACGGATGCCAGCAAGTAATACGGCGTGATGCTGCTGGTGTTGCGTTTGACCGCTTGCCAGTAGGCCGGGTCGCCCCAACGTTCGTCGAGTGCTTCCAGCGCTTCTTTATAAGAGGCCGGTTCGCTGGCGAAGGGCAGCGCCCGGGCGGTTTTGGTCAGCAGGCTGCGATAGCCGGCCAACTCCATGTTCAAGCGCTTGGACAGATCGCCCAGCGTCTGGTTTTTGCGTGCTTCGGCGAGGTCTTCACTGGCGGCTTTATAGACCGGTTCAGCGGGCAGACCGCGGCCGTCCCAACTGGCGATGGCCGCCACGGTGCGCGGCATGCCGCCGACCACTTCGGGGTTGCCGACGCTCTTATAGAGCAGCGCCACGATCGGCACCAGAAACACCAGCAACAGAAACAGCACCAGCGGCGCGATCAGCGCTTGCGCCTTCCAGCGGTTGACCCGCTCGGCGCGCTTGAGCTTCTGCTTCAAGGTGGGGCTGTTGCCCTCGTTCAGGGGAACGGCGATGGCCATGACGTACTCCGCAAATCTTTGATCGTTACAGAGGTGGCGAACCACCTCGAACTTTAGCTACTGATCGTTCCCACGCTCTGCGTGGGCACGCATCCAGTGACGCTCTGCGTCACACGAGGACGCGGAGCGTCCCGGGCGGCATTCCCACGCAGAGCGTGGGAACGATCATCTGGTACACCGTCGGCCCGTGTGACGTGCTTACTTCGCCGCCCAGGAATTGAAGCGCTGCTCAAGTTGCTCGCCGTTGTCAGCCCAGAAGCTGACGTCGATCTGCACCTGGTTGGCGATGTTTTCCGGGGTGGTCGGCATGTCTTTCAGGACATCCTTGGCCAGCAGAGGAACAGCCTGGGTGTTGGCTGGGCCGTAGGCGATGTTTTCCGAGTAAATCTTCTGCTGTTGCGGCTGTACCGAGTAAGCGATGAATTTCTTCGCCGCTTCCGCACGCTTGGCGTCGAGACCTTTCGGGATAGCCCAGGCGTCGAAGTCGTAGATGCCGCCGTTCCACACCACCTTCAGGTTGGATTCTTTCTGCACCGCCGCGATGCGACCGTTGTAGGCCGAACTCATCACCACGTCACCGGAGGCGAGGTATTGCGGCGGTTGCGCGCCGGCTTCCCACCATTGGATGCTCGGCTTCAGCTCATCGAGTTTCTTGAACGCACGATCCTGGCCACCCTTGCTCGCCAGCTCTTTGTAGACGTCTTTCGGCGCCACACCATCGGCCATCAGAGCGAATTCGAGGGTGTACTTGGCACCCTTACGCAGACCACGCTTGCCCGGGAATTTCTTGGTGTCCCAGAAATCCGCCCAACTGGTCGGCGCGGTCTTCAGCTTGTCAGCGTTGTAAGCCAGTACGGTCGACCAAACGAAGAAGCCCACGCCGCAAGGCTGAATCGCGCCTTTGACGTAGTCTTCGGATTTGCCGAACAGCGCCGGATCGAGTTGTTCGAACATGTCTTCGTCGCAACCACGGGACAGCTCTGGCGATTCAACTTCGACCAGATCCCACGACACACTCTTGGTGTCGACCATGGCTTTGACCTTGGCCATTTCGCCGTTGTATTCGCCGGCGACGATCTTGCCGTTGCCCGCCGCTTCCCACGGTGCATAGAAGGCTTTGACTTGCGCCGCCTTGTTCGCCCCGCCAAACGACACCACGGTCAAATCCGGGCCAGCGGCCATTGCGCTGGCCGCACCCATCAGGCCCAGGGTCAGGGCGGTGAACTTCAGGGATCTCAACATTTATTGTTCTCTCCACGTGCAGGGTTGGTGTTGGTATTGCCGGGGCGATCAGTTCGCCTCTAAAAGCGGATCAAGCGCGCGAACGTGCTCGACCTGCCAGCCAAGCGGTACCACGTCGCCGACGGCGAGCGCGGGATCGAGCTCGGCAATCGGTTGTTTCACGAAGAAGTCGGTCTTGCCGCAGACTTCCAGGCGCACCCGGACGTGGTCGCCCAGATAGATGAATTCCGCCACCCTCCCTGAGAAGCGGTTGACGCATTGATCGCTCGAACCGTTGAGGCTGACGCGCTCCGGACGGATCGACAAAGTCACCGGTTCGCCGGTCTGGCCGACATTGACCGCCAGCGCCTCGACTTTTTCGCCACGGCCCAACTCGACCACGCAACGCTCGCCGCTCTGGCTGAGCAGACGGCCGTTGAGGCGGTTGTTCTCGCCGATGAAATTGGCGACGAAGGTATTTTTCGGTTCTTCGTAAAGGGTGCGCGGCGGGGCGATCTGCTGGATTTCACCCTGATGGAACACCGCGACGCGGTCGGACATGGTCAGCGCTTCACCCTGATCGTGAGTCACGTAGACCACGGTCACGCCGAGGCGCTGGTGCAGGTGTTTGATTTCCATCTGCATGTGTTCACGCAGTTGTTTGTCGAGGGCGCCGAGGGGTTCGTCCATCAGCACCAGTTGCGGTTCGAACACCAGCGCGCGGGCCAGCGCCACACGTTGTTGCTGACCACCGGACAACTGCGCCGGGTAGCGCGAAGCGAACGCATCGAGCTGAACCATGCTGAGGACTTTCTTCACGCGGTCGCTGACGTCGCTTTTGTTCAGTCCACGCACAGTCAGCGGGAACGCGAGGTTTTCCGCCACGGTCATGTGCGGGAACAGTGCGTAGTTCTGGAACACCATGCCGATGTCGCGCTTGTGCGGCGGCACGTTGTTGATCGAGCGCCCGGCCAGCAGAATCTCGCCAGCGGTCGGTGTTTCGAAACCGGCGAGCATCATCAGGCTGGTGGTCTTGCCGGAACCGGATGGCCCGAGCAGGGTGAGAAATTCGCCTTTGCGAATGTCGAGGTTGAGGTCTTTGACGATCAGGTTCTCGCCGTCGTAGCTCTTCTGCACTCCACGAAAGCTGACCAGCACATCGCTGGCCCCTGCGTTTGTATCGACCTGGCTCATACCCACACCTTTGTTGTTGATGACTGCTTGTGGATTAAGCCTAGTGGTTGCTGACAGGCGCGCAAATCGGGGCGCAGGAGAGAATCGCCTCAGCCGGATGGAAGGTTGGGGGTAGGGATTGCCCTACAAGGATGGCGCTATCGGATAAGGCAGTGACAAGCGACAAGCTGCGAGCCGCAAGCAATGGCAAAAACGCGTGTCGTTAATGGATATGCGCACATCGAGAGCTGAACAAAGAACCCTGTGGGAGCGAGCTTGCTCGCGAAAGCGGTGGGTCATTCAACTCATTCTGTGACTGATACACCGCATTCGCGAGCAAGCTCGCTCCCACAGGTTGATCGCGGTGATCTTTAGAGGAGTTTGTGTTCCATCGCGTATTTGACCAGTTCGGCCAGCGAGGTGATGTTGAGCTTTTGCATCAGCCGCGCCTTGTGGGTGCTGATGGTTTTACTGCTAAGGGCCAGTTGCTGGGCGATGTCGTTGACGTTGGCGCCTTGGGCGAGGCGTTCGAACACCGAGAACTCGCGTTCGGAAAGTAGAGAGTGCAAAGGCCGCGCATCGGTCAGGCCGACTTCGAAAACCATGCGATCGGCCAGATCCGGATCAATGTATCGACCACCCGCCGCGACTTTGCGAATGGCGGTGAGCAACAGCGCCGGATCGCTGTCCTTGGTCGCATACCCGGCGGCGCCGACCTTCAACGCGCGCGCAGCCATCTGCGCTTCATCGTGCATCGACAGCACCAGAATCGCTGGGGGATTGTTCAGCGCACGGATTCGCGGGATCGCCTCCAGGCCATTGACCCCGGGCATGGAGATGTCAAGCAGCACCACTTCGCATGGCACGTTGCGCAGGGTCTCGAGCAATTGCTCGCCATTGCTCGCCTCGCCCACCACTTGCAGGTCCTTGGCCAGGCCGATCAATTGCTTGATGCCTTCACGGACGATGGTGTGGTCTTCGGCTACCAGTACACGGATCACGGTTTTCTCCAGAATTCAGGCATACACAGATCCCTGTGGGAGCGAGTTTGCTCGCGAAGGCGTCAGTCCAGACACCACAACATGTCAAACCTCACTCACCGGCACCCAAACATTCAGACTGGTGCCCTCCCCCGGCTCACTCTCCAGCTCCAACCGCCCGCCCATGATCAGCACCCGCTCACGCATGCCCACCAGTCCAAACGAAGTCGGCCGACCGGCAGCGGCGACGAATCCTACGCCATCATCACTGACCGTCAGACACAATTCATCGCCTTCCAGCGCCAGCGTCAGTTCCACAGTATGCGCCTGAGCATGACGCATCACATTGGTCAGCGCCTCCTGCAGGATTCGAAACAGGCCGATCGCTTTGGCATCACTGAGCGCCGGTAGATTGTCCGGCACCTGCACCAGACACGGAATCTGCGTACGCGCTTCAAACCGCCGCGCCTGCCACTCGATCGCCGAGGCAATCCCGGCATCGAGAATCGGCGGACGCAGCGCGGTCGCCACATCGCGCACCAACTGGAACAACTGCGCGATCAGGCGTTTCATGCTGTTCAGCCGTTCGTTCAGCCCAGGATCGAGTTGTGCGTAGGCCAACTCGCACATCGATGTTTCCAGCTTCAGCACCGTCAACATCTGCCCCAGCTCATCGTGAACCTCACGGGCAATACGCGCCTTCTCTTCTTCACGCACGCTCTCAAGGTGCGCCGACAGTTCGCGCAATTGCTCGCGCGAGGCTGCCAGTTCCAGCTCGATACGCTTGCTCTCGGTGATGTCCCAAACGATGCCATCCCAGACGTAAGCACCATCCTCCAGTTGCCGGGTGATCGCCTTGATCTCTGCCCAGCGCTGCTCACCCTGCCGCGTGAGGATTCGCCCCTGCCACGTCCAGTCGCTGTCAGTGTCCAGCGCATGATCCTGGGTCTGGTGATAACCGGCCTTGTCGTCCGGGTGCACCAGACTGCGCAAGCCCATGTCGCGATGGGCGATGACGGCCGGCGCGTAGCCGACCAGACTTTCGCTGCCCTCACTGATGTAGGCAAAGTCGATCTGCCCGGTCACTGGCGCCCGTTCCAGACGAAACACCAGCCCCGGCACGTTGGCGGCGATGCCTTGCAGACGTGCCTCACTTTCCTGCAACGCCGCCAAGGCGCGACGGCGCTCGGTCACATCGGTGAGGTAAACCACCAGATATTCACTGTCGCGAAAACGCAGAAAACTCAGCGACACGTCCGCCGGCAAGACACTGCCATCGGCGCGCACGCAACTGGTTTCGAAACTCAGCGGTCCTTCTTCACTGGCCCGCGCGCGCTTCCACAGATTGAGCCAGCGATCCATGTGCAGCCCCGGCTCGAAATCGATCAACGGGCGCTCGATCAGCCCGCCTGAGGGATAACCGAGCATGTTTTCCGCCGCGCGATTGGCGTAGCGCACATGGCTGTCCCAGTTGACCCAAAGGATGCCGACAGTGCTTTGATCGATGGAGAACTGCGTCAACCGCAGCGCTTCTTCACTGGCTGCGCGCAAGGCGATGTCTTCCCGGGCCGCCAGTAGTCGCTGTTCAAGGCTGTGCTGTTGGCGGCGCTGCCAAAACACGATGGCGACACAACTGAGCAGCATCACTGCAAACAACAGGCTCAGGTTCTGCCAAAAGCCGGGCGACTCCGACAGTCGCGGGTATTTTGGTTGCAGCCATTGGTTGTGCAGTTGCTCCAGATCCTTGGCCGGGATCGCACGCAGGGCACTTTGGACGATGCCGGCCAGTTCTGGCCAATCGCGGCGCGAGCCGACTCGCAGCAGTTGCGGCAGGCCGATATCGCCGACCACCACCAGTTCCGAGAACTCAGGTTCTACCGATAAGCGTCCGAGCTGGGCCTCATCGACCACGGCGTAGGCGGCCTGCTGACTCAACAGCAACTGCAAGGCCTGGCGCTCAAGTGGCACGCCTTGCAGGTTCAGATGCGGATAGTTGCCGCGCAGGTAATCGGCGGTGCTGCTGGGCATGCGCACGGCGACGCGGACCTGGCTGTCGAGTCTCTCCAGATCGACCACACCACTGGCCTTCTGATCACTGACCACCAGTTGCGGCACGCGCATGTAGGGATCGGAAAACTGCCACAGACGCAACGCGCTCGGGGTTTGACTCAGGCCTGGAGCAATATCGATCTCGCCCTCGCGCACGGCGGTTTCCAGTTGTGCGAGGTCCTGAAAGTTACGCCAGCTCAGTTCGACATTGAGCGTCTTGGCCAATAATTTCATCAGCTCGACGTTGGCCCCGGACAACCGCTGCAGGCGCCGATCGTAGGTTGCATACGGCGCCTGCAACACCAGACCGACGCGCAATTCATTGTGCTGCGCCAGCCATTGCTGCTGGCTCGCCGATAACTGCGCCGCGTGTGCCGGGGGCGCAGGCGCCGCCCAGCCCATCAAGGGAAAGCACAAACAGCCGATAACCCACAGGCAGCAAAATCGCTTCATTGAAGTCTCATACACTGACAAATTCTGACCAACCCATTAGGCTGCCGGGATACTTTCTGGCCTGGAATAACCGATGCCCTCTGTTTACCGCCTGGCAATGCCAGCATTGTGCCTGTCGCTGATCCTGCCTTGTGCGTTTTCCGTCAACGCCGCCGATCCCGCTCCTGCAGCGGAAAAACCGGCAGAAGAAAAACCGGCCGAACGCCAGCCATTGCTTGAGCGTAGTCAGGAAGAGGCCGCCGCACTGGAACGTAAGGTCCCTGCGCAAGAACAGCAACAGTTGCAGGCCGGCAGCGACACCTTCCTCGCCCTGTGGAAACCGGCCAACACCGCCGAACCCAAGGGCGCGGTGATCATCATCCCCGGCGCCGGCGAAACCGCTGACTGGCCGCAGGCAATCGGCCCGCTGCGGCGTAAATTGCCTAACGCCGACTGGAGCAGCCTGAGCATCACGCTGCCTGATCTGCAAAGCGATGCCATCGCACCGCGAGTGATCGAGCCTGCCGCCGCGCCGAAAGCGCCGGAAACCGGGAGCAAGGATGCAACCACCGCGCAGCCGATCGAGCAAGCCGCTGGCGGTGAAGCCGAAGTGGCCGATCAAGTGGTCGCCGAAACCACTGAAGAGCAGTCCAAGGCTGACGCCGAGCGAATCTTCGCGCGCATCGACGCGGCGATTGCCTACGCCGAGCAACAGAGCGCGCGCAGCATTGTCGTGCTTGGACACGGCACCGGCGCCTATTGGGCCGCACGCTACCTGAGCGAAAAACAAACATCGCAGGTCGAAAAATTTGTCATGGTTGATGTGCAGACGCCGACCAAGGCCAAACCGGCACTGGTCGAACTGACGCCGACACTGAAGCTGCCGACTGCGGATATTTTCTACATGGACAAGCCGCTGGATCGCAACGCCGCGCTGGAGCGCATGCAGGCGAACAAGCGCTTGAAGACCTCGGCGTTCAGCCAGGTCGCGCTCAAGGCGCTGCCGGATAACAAGGCTGAACAGGAGCAGTTGTTCCGTCGTGTGCGGGGCTGGCTGAATCCGCAGAACACGGACTGACCGAATAAGACCGAGGCGCCCTCATTCGCTAGCAAGCTCGCTCCCACACTTGATCGCGTTCGCTGAGTTGGAATGCGTTCGAATGTGGGAGCGAGCTTGCTCGCGAAGGGGCCATCACCGCCAACACAGCTCTAACGACTAACGAAAATCCCGCCGCTCACGAATCAGCGTGTAGGCATTGTGCAGCTCTCGGGTTTTATCAGTCGCCTCACGCACCTGTGCAGGCGTCGCCCCCGTCCCGGCAATCTTGTCCGGATGATGACGACTGAGCAGGCGCCGATAAGCCCGTTTGATCTGCGCCGGCTCGCTGGACGCCGACACACCCAATAAACGCATCGCCTCTTGATAACTCACCGCGGCACTGACGATCGGTCGCTTGCCCGGCTCGTAATCACTGGCCAGCGCCTGCACCTGATGCGTCGTCCAGCCCAGCCATTTGCCCCACTGCGCCAACAATTCCCGCTCGCTGACGCCTGCGCGACCATCGGCCCAAACCATCCGCCAACACGCCCGCAACACACCCTCGGACGCATGGGGCTGCGCACTCAGGCGCCGCAGATAACCGCGCAGATTGTCATTACCTGACTTGCCACGATTGAACGCAGTGATAGCGCGACGTGTCGCCGGCTCACTCATCTCCAGCGCTCGCATTTCGTTCCGTGCCTGCTGAATATGCCCGTCGGTCACCCGACCGTCACTCTTGGCCAGACGTCCGAGCAACACAAACAACAGTTCGTCGTTGCGCAACATCGGCCGACCGCCGAGTTTTTCCCGCAAGTGTCCCCAGCTCTGCAGGTGCAGACGCCGATCCAGCGCCTGCCCCAACAATGCCCCAAGCATGGCCCCCGGAATGCTGGCGATCGCAAAACCCGCTCCGGCTCCAATCAGAGTCCCTGGCCACAACATGTCAGCGACTCGCTTCTATCAATGCTTCAGCTTCGGCCAGGCGCTCGTGCGTGCCGACATCCACCCAGTGACCTTTCAGACGCTCACCCGTGACTTCGCCGGCAGCCATGGCATTGCGCAGCAGCGGTGCCAGTTTGAAAGCACCGCCTGTGCAGCCGTCGAACAGCTGCGGATGCAACACGGCGATGCCGCTGTAGGTGAGGGTCGTGGCGTCTTTTTGGCCGTCGATCACCTGACCGTCGAGCAACGTGAAATCACCGCTCGGGTGATGCGCCGGATTGTCCGCCAGCACCAGATGCGCCAGCCCGGTAATCGGCTGGTGCAGGACGCTGAAGTCGTAATCGGTCCAGATATCACCGTTGACCACCAGGAACGCATCGTCGCCGAGCAACGGCAAGGCGCGGAAAATCCCACCGCCGGTTTCCAGAGGCTCGCCTTCCGGCGAGTACTGAATGCTCACGCCAAACTGCGAACCGTCGCCCAGATAGTCCTCGATCTGCTGACCGAGCCAAGCGTGGTTGATCACGATCTCGTTGAATCCTGCGGCCGCCAAAGCGCGCAGGTGATACTCGATCAATGGCACGCCACCGGCACGTACCAGCGGTTTCGGCGTGGTCAGGGTCAGCGGGCGCATGCGCTCGCCCTTGCCTGCCGCCAGAATCATTGCCTTCATGCTGTTGCTCCACCCCGCAGGCTGGTGAACAGCGCTTGCAGTTCCGCCAGTTCAGGACGACGCGCGATCACTGCTTCTATATAAGAGAAGAAACGCGGCACGTCGGCCAGGTAACGCGGCTTGCCGTCGCGGTGGCAGATCCGCGCGAAGATGCCGATGACTTTCAAATGACGCTGCACGCCCATCAGGTCACTGGCACGCAAAAAGTCTTCGAAGTCCGGCTGCACCGGAATGTTCAGCGCCGAGGCTTGCTGCCAGTAACTCTCCAGCCAACCACGCACGCGTTCTTCAGGCCAGCTGAGGAAGGCGTCCTTGAACAGGCAAGTCACGTCGTAGGTCACCGGGCCGTAAACCGCATCCTGGAAATCCAGCACGCCGGGATTCGGTTCGCTGAGCATCAGGTTGCGTGGCATATAGTCGCGGTGCACCAGCACTTTGGGTTGAGCGAGGGCGCTGTCGATCAACAGGTCGCTGACCTGCTGCCACTGTTGTTGCTGAGTCGAATCAAGTTCGACACCGAGTTCGCGCTTCACGTACCACTCGGGGAACAACTCCAGTTCGCGACGCAGCAGTGCAACGTCGTAACTCGGCAGTGGAGCGACCATCGGCAACTGCTGAAAAGCCAGCAGGGCTTGCAGGGCATCGCTGAACAATGCGTCGGCATTTTCGCCATCGATCACGTCGAGATAGGTCTTGTTGCCCAGGTCATTGAGCAAAAGAAATCCACGCTCGAGGTCCTCGGCATAAATTTTCGGCACATTTATTCCGGATTTCGCCAGCAAAAAAGCGATATCCACGAACGGTTTGCAGTTTTCCTGGGGTGGCGGAGCGTCCATCACGACGAAGCTTTTGCCCTCGCCTTCCCAGCGGAAGTAACGGCGGAAACTCGCGTCGCTGCTGGCCGCGGTCAACGTGGCCGGGGGCACGGTGCCCCAGCCCTGATCTGCAAACAGGTTTGCCAACTGCTCATCGAGCCAAACTTTCAGGTGTTGCAAGCGTACATCTTGGTCAGGCATTGCAAGGGTCTCCGACGGCGCTAGCCGTCAAGCGGGTCATGCTTTATTATCCAGCATCTTTTTCAGACCATCGAGAGGCGTGCGGCCCACACCGCGGGCAGATGGCACGCAGGAAGCCCGGACTAATAAGATGGCATTGAAATCCCCCGCGTTTCGTAAAAAATTTCCGTTGTTGGTAACCGGCAGTCTGCTGGCTATGCAACCTCTGGCCAGTCAATTCGTTGTTGCCGCCGAGCAGTATGACTGCTCCGTCTCGGCTTCGGGTGGTTGGGACTGTGCGCCCAAATCACCGGCAGCGGCGTTGCCGCCGCGTCCGGTGCATGACGGCAGTGCCGTCAGCGCCGCTGGCGAAGCGCCAACCGAGAACGGTTCGACCAGCGACACCGGCCCTAAAACCGTACTGGTCACCGAAGCCAAGGGCCGCGGTTTGAAATCCCGTAGCGAAGACTTCAGTCACCTCGACTGGGTTCCGCGCGAGAAGCTCACCGCCGCTCAATTGGCCGAGACCGGGCCTTACTGCTCTGGTGCCTATATCGAACCGATTCGTCCTGGCATGAATGACAAGACGAATAAAAGCGATGCTCCGACCTTTATCGGCGCAAAAGCTTCGCGCTATAACACCGATGATCAAGTCGGTACGCTGGCCGGTGATGTCGTTCTGCGTCAGGGCAGCATGCAGGTCGAATCCGACGAGGCCAGCCTGTATCAGGCCGAGAGCCGCGCCGAACTCAATGGCGATGTACGCATCCGTGACAACGGCGCGCTGATCGTCGGCGACCACGCCGATGTGCAGCTCGACACCGGTGAAGCCAAGGTCGATAACGCCGAATACGTGATGCACAAATCGCGTATCCGCGGTAACGCGCTGTACGCCAAACGTGCCGAGAACGCGATCATTCGCTTGAAGGACGGCACGTACACCACGTGCGAACCGAACAGCAACGCCTGGCAGCTCAAGGGCAACAACATCACCTTGAACCCGGCCACCGGCTTCGGTACCGCGACCAACGTGACGTTGCGCGTCAAAGACATTCCGATTCTGTACACGCCGTACATCTATTTCCCGATCGACGACCGTCGCCAGTCGGGCTTCCTGCCGCCGACCATTGGCAGCGGCACCGATACCGGCTTCATGCTGGTCACGCCGTACTACTTCAACCTGGCGCCGAACTACGACGCCACGTTGTACCCGCGCTACATGAGCAAGCGCGGCATGCTGGTGGAAGGCGAATTCCGTTACCTGACCAAGTCGAGTGAAGGTCAGTTCGGTGCAGCGTATCTGAACGATGACGATACCGAGCGCAGCAAGCAGACCGACTACGAAAAAACCCGCTACATGTACAACTGGCAGCACAAGGGCGGTCTCGACTCCCGTGTGTTCACTGAAGTCGACTACACCAAGATCAGCGATCCGTATTACTTCCAGGATCTGCAGACCGATCAGATTGGCGTGAAGTCCAGCGACTTCGTGAACCAGCAAGGTTCGATCAGCTATCGGGGTGACAGCTACACCGCTCGCTTGAATGCCCAGCAGTACCAATTGGCGACCGTCGCGAGCATCACACCGTATGGCCGTCTGCCGCAGATCACCTTCAATGGTCAGCTGCCATATCATCCGCAAGGTCTGGACTTCGATTACGAGACCGAGCTGGTGCGGTTTGATCGTGATCTGAAAACCGGCAGGTTCCTCGACGAAAACGGTGGTCCGATCAACGATGATGGCACCATCGGTACCCCGCGTCTTGATACCAACGTAGCAGGTCTGGCTCGCGCCAACGGCAACCGCTTGAACCTGAAACCGGGTGTCAGCCTGCCGATGAACTGGACCTATGGCTTCCTGAAGCCATCGCTCAAGTATCAGTACACCCAGTACGATCTGGATCTCGACGGACAAGGCAAAGACGACCTGGTGACTAACCGCAACGGCGCTTCGGCGCTGGGTGAGAAGTACAGCAGCTCGCAAAACCGTGGCGTCCCGATTGCCAGCATCGACAGCGGCCTGTACTTCGACCGCAACACGTCGTTCTTCGGCAAGAACTATCGCCAGACCCTGGAACCGCGCCTGTTCTATCTCTATGTACCCGAGAAAGACCAGAACGATATCCCGGTGTTCGACACCAGCGAATACACCTTCAACTATGCGTCGCTGTTCCGTGATAACCGCTTCGCAGGCTCCGACCGTGTCGGCGACGAGAACAAACTGTCGCTGGGCGTGACCAGCCGCTGGATCGAAGACGACGGGTTCGAGCGTCAACGCATCAGTGTCGGCCAGGCGCTGTACTTCAAGGATCGTGAAGTTCAACTGCCAGGTATCGACGCAAAAACCCGCGACGACGCGCACTCCAATGTGTCTCCGTATGCGCTTGAATACGAATACCGCTGGAACCGCGACTGGCGCACCACGGCCGACTACAACTGGGATCCGGACAGCCGCAGCCCGCGTTCCGGCAGTGCGATGTTCCACTATCAGCCTGAAGACAACCCGAACAAGGTTATCAACGCCGGCTATCGCTATCGCAACGACCAGATCCGCTACGACCAGACAACGGGCAAGTGGCAGATGGGTGGCGACTATGGCACACCTGGCACAGCTGGCTATGTGAAGGACTACTACAAGATCCAGCAGCATGACTTCTCGGTCATCTGGCCAATCGTTCCGCAGTGGAACGCGATCAGCCGCTGGCAGTACGACTACAACCGCAACCGTACCCTGGAAGCCTTCGGTGGTTTCGAGTACGACAACTGCTGCTGGAAGTTGCGCCTGATCAACCGTTACTGGGTTTCCTATGACGAGTTCAGCCAGGATGCTCCGCAAAACGAAAAAGGCGACCATGGCGTCTTCCTCCAAATTGTTCTGAAGGGACTCGGTGGCCTCACTGGCGCCAAGGTAGAGAGCTTCCTCGACAAAGGCATTCAAGGTTATCGTGAACGTGAAGACCAAGCTTTCTGATTGTCTGCGCCCGCTGATGCTGGGCGCGCTGTTCCTGGGTACTGCGGCCAACGCCGCAGTACAGTCCATCGACAAAGTGGTAGCGATCGTCGACAACGACGTGGTCATGCAGAGCCAACTGGACCAGCGTGTCCACGAAGTTCAGCAGACCATCGCCAAGCGTGGCGGTGGCCTGCCACCTCCTGGCGTACTGGATCAACAGGTGCTTGAGCGCCTGATCGTCGAAAACCTGCAACTGCAGATCGGCGAACGCTCTGGCATTCGCATCACTGACGAAGAGCTGAACCAGGCGGTCGGCACCATTGCTCAGCGCAACAACATGACGGTTGAGCAGTTCCGCTCCGCCCTGGCTCGCGACGGTCTGAACTATGACGACGCCCGTGAGCAGATCAAGCGCGAGATGGTCATCAGCCGTGTGCGTCAGCGTCGCGTGGCAGAACGCATTCAGGTCTCCGAACAGGAAGTGAAAAACTTCCTCGCCTCCGACCTGGGAAAAATGCAACTGTCCGAAGAACTGCACCTGGCCAACATCCTGATCCCGACGCCGGAAAGCGCCAACTCTGACGCGATTCAGAGTGCTGCCCGTCAGGCCATGGAGGTTTACCAGCAACTCAAGCAAGGCGCTGACTTCGGCCAGATGGCCGTTGCCAAGTCCGGCAGCGACAACGCGCTGGAAGGCGGCGACATGGGCTGGCGTAAAGCCGCGCAACTGCCGCCGCCGTTCGACCGCGAGCTGAGCAGCATGGCCGTCGGCGACATCACGCAACCTGCACGCACACCGGGTGGCTTCATCATCCTCAAGCTGCTGGCCAAGCGTGGCGGCGAGACCCAGATGCGTGACGAAGTGCATGTCCGCCACATTCTGGTGAAGCCAAGCCCGATTCGCGACGAAGCCAAAACCAAAGCGCTGGTGCAATCGCTGTATGACCGCATCGTGGCTGGCGAAGACTTCGCTGAACTGGCGAAAAGCTACTCCGAAGACCCGGGTTCTGCTCTCAACGGCGGTGACCTGAACTGGATCGACCCGAACGCACTGGTGCCGGAATTCCGCGAAGTGATGGCCAAAACCCCACAAGGTCAGCTGTCCAAGCCGTTCCAGACGCAATATGGCTGGCACGTTCTCGAAGTCCTTGGCCGTCGCGCCACCGACAGCACCGAACAGGCCCGCGAACAGCAAGCCATGACCGTACTGCGTAACCGCAAATACGACGAAGAGCTGCAAACCTGGCTGCGTCAGATCCGTGACGAAGCGTACGTAGAGATCAAACTCCCTGGTGCAGACCAGGCAGCGCAGTGAAACCCCAGCGTTTCGCGCTGACACCCGGCGAACCAGCCGGCATCGGTCCCGACCTGTGCCTGCTGCTCGCCTCGCAAGCCCAGCCACATCCCCTGATTGCCATCACCAGCCGTGACCTGCTCCTTGAGCGGGCCGCGCAGCTGGGGCTGGCTGTCACTTTGCTGGATGTTGCGCCTGATCACTGGCCGGACGCCCCGGCGCCCGCCAACAGCCTGTACGTCTGGGATACGCCGCTGAGCACCCCCGTGGTTGCCGGGCAACTGGACAAGGCCAACGCCGCGTTCGTCCTCGAAACCCTGACCCGCGCCGGCAACGGTTGCCTCAACGGCGACTTCGCCGGGATGATCACCGCCCCGGTACATAAAGGCGTGATCAACGAATCGGGCATCGCGTTCTCAGGGCACACGGAATTCCTCGCTGACCTGACCCACACCGCCCAAGTAGTGATGATGCTGGCCACCCGCGGTTTGCGCGTGGCACTGGTGACCACTCACCTGCCCCTGCGCGAGATTGCCGATGCGATCACACCAGAACGGCTGGAGCGCGTGACGCGGATTCTGCACAGCGACCTGCAACACAAATTCGGCATCGCCCAGCCACGCATTCTGGTCTGCGGGCTCAACCCGCACGCCGGTGAAGGCGGACATCTGGGCCATGAAGAAATCGACATCATTGAACCAACATTAGAGCGCCTGCGCGGCGAGGGCATGGACCTTCGTGGCCCGCTGCCTGCCGACACTCTGTTTACCCCCAAATATCTGGAGCACTGCGACGCAGTGCTGGCGATGTACCACGACCAGGGCCTGCCTGTGCTCAAGTACAAAGGCTTCGGCGCTGCCGTCAACGTGACCCTGGGTCTGCCGATCATCCGCACGTCGGTCGACCACGGCACCGCCCTGGACCTGGCCGGCAGCGGCAAGATCGACACCGGCAGCCTGCAAGTCGCCCTGGAAACCGCCTACCAGATGGCCGAGACCCGTTTATGACCGAGCAATACCAACACAAGGCGCGCAAACGCTTTGGCCAGAACTTCCTGCACGATGCCGGCGTTATCGACCGCATCCTGCGCTCCATCAGCGCCAAGTCCGAAGACCGCCTGCTTGAAATCGGCCCGGGCCAGGGCGCATTGACTGCCGGCCTGCTTAACTCCGGCGCGCAACTGGACGTGGTGGAACTGGACAAGGATCTGATCCCGATCCTCAACCAGCAGTTTGCCGGCAAGAGCAATTTCAACCTGCATCAAGGCGATGCGCTGAAGTTCGACTTCAACACGCTCAATGCGGCGCCGAACAGCCTGCGAGTGGTCGGCAACCTGCCGTACAACATTTCCACGCCGCTGATTTTTCACCTGCTGAACAACGCCGGCATCATTCGCGACATGCACTTCATGCTGCAGAAAGAAGTGGTCGAGCGTCTGGCCGCGGGTCCCGGTGGTGGTGACTGGGGTCGTCTGTCGATCATGGTTCAGTACCATTGCCGCGTAGAGCACCTGTTCAACGTTGGCCCGGGTGCGTTCAACCCGCCGCCTAAAGTTGATTCGGCGATCGTTCGTCTGGTGCCGCACGCCGTGCTTCCACACCCGGCGAAGGATCACAAGCTGCTGGAACGCGTTGTGCGCGAAGCGTTCAACCAACGCCGCAAAACACTGCGCAACACCCTCAAGCAATTGCTCAGCAACGCTGAAATCGAAGCCGCCGGCGTCGATGGCAGCCTGCGTCCGGAGCAACTGGATCTGGCTGCTTTCGTACGTCTGGCCGACCAGCTCGCAGTACAAGTCCCGGCCTCCCCCGCCGCCGACTGATAAACGATGAACGCTATCGGGCAGGACGCCACTCTGGTTTACTGCCCGATACTTGCCTAGACTGACTCCCCATCAGCTACGCCCCGCGTTCCGCTTCGTTTAAGGCCTCTTGCATGTCCGATTCCCGTTACCAGGTCGATGTCAGTGTCGTTACCCGCTATCTGGCAGACCAATCGCAACCCGAGCACGACCGCTTCGCCTTCGCCTACACCATCACCGTGCAGAATAATGGCGAGCAACCCGCACGCCTGATGTCGCGGCACTGGGTGATCACCGATGGCGACGGCCATGTCGAAGAGGTGCGCGGCGCGGGCGTCGTCGGCCAACAACCCTTGATCGATGCCGGCCAGAGCCATACCTATAGCAGCGGCACAGTGATGACCACCAAGGTCGGCACCATGCAAGGTACCTACGAAATGGTCGCCACTGACGGCAAACATTTCGACGCGATCATCAAGCCCTTCCGCCTCGCCGTCCCCGGAGCCCTGCACTGATGGCGACGTATGCCGTTGGCGACCTGCAAGGCTGCCTCGAACCGCTCAAGTGCCTGCTCAGGCAAGTCGCGTTCGATCCGAAAATCGATCGGCTGTGGCTGGTGGGCGATTTGGTCAACCGAGGCCCTCAGTCGCTGGAAACCCTGCGTTTTCTGTATGGCATGCGTGAGTCGCTGATCTGCGTGCTCGGCAACCACGATCTGCACCTGCTGGCTGCGGCTAAAAACATCGAGCGCTTGAAAAAGTCCGACACCCTGCGCGAAATCCTCGAAGCGCCGGACAGCGCCGAGCTGCTGGAGTGGGTTCGGCAACAAAAGCTGATGCACTACGACGAAACGCGTGATGTCGCCATGGTTCACGCCGGCATTCCACCGCAGTGGTCACTGCGTCGCGCCTTGAAATGCGCTGACGAAGTCGAAACTGCCCTGCGCGACGACAACCTGTTCCCCGCTTACCTCGACGGCATGTACGGCAACGATCCGGCGAAATGGGACAACGACCTCAAAGGCGTGACCCGCCTGCGCGTCATCACCAACTATTTCACGCGCATGCGCTTCTGCACCGCCGAAGGCAAGCTCGACCTCAAGAGCAAGGAAGGCCTCGACACCGCCCCGCCCGGCTACAAACCTTGGTTCCAGCATAAGGATCGCAAGACCAAAGGCCTGCGCATCATTTTCGGTCACTGGGCCGCGCTCGAAGGCAATATCCATGAGCCGGGCATTTCCGCGCTGGACACCGGTTGTGTCTGGGGTGGCAGCCTGACCCTGATGAACGTCGACAGCGGCGAACGCCTGTCGTGCAAATGTGACGAACACGGCGGCCTCGCCCCGGCCGTCGCACCACTTATCCCCGAAACTTCGCCAGTCAGCACACCGCGTTAGACTGCGCTTTCAGCCGAGCAACAGGAACCCGCCATGAGCGAATTCAAACGAATCCCCCCGGAACAGGCCCAGACCCTGCGTGAACAAGGCGCCGTTGTCGTCGACGTGCGCGACCCGGCCACTTTTGCCGCTCTGCATATCAGCGGCTCGAAGCATCTGGACAATCATTCGCTGCACGCTTTCATTCAAGGCGCCGACCTCGATGCACCGACCGTAGTCGTCTGCTACCACGGCAATTCCAGTCAGGGCGCTGCGGCCTACCTGATCAGCCAAGGCTTTTCCGACGTCTACAGCATGGATGGCGGCTTCGAACTGTGGCGTACGATTTATCCTGCAGAAACCGCGCAAGGCACCACCGAATAATTTTTTTGTCACGTGCAGGCCCCGGCTGCCGTGGGCCCGCGCTGGCAGACGAACGGTCTTGCGACAACTAATTACGTATCTCGCCTTTACCTCCCGAATTCCCAACTATCCTTAAGCCCAGGCCATCCAAAACAGGGGAGAGCCGGTACACCGGCGCACGGGTCATCGGGAGTGACTTTCGCGATTGTCGATCGTGGAAGTGTTCTGGGGGGTAAACAAACAGCTGCCAAAACGGTTGTTTGCCAGCATCGACTGAGTGATCCGGCGTCGGCTCCACGTATCGAGCGAGGTGACGTCATGAGTATCTTTAGCCACTTCCAACAACGCTTCGAGTCCACACGCCAGGAAGAACTCTCGCTGCAAGAGTACCTGGAGCTGTGCAAGAAAGACCGTAGCGCCTACGTTTCCGCCGCCGAGCGTCTATTGCTGGCCATCGGCGAACCGGAACTGCTCGACACCTCGACCAATTCGAGGCTGTCGCGCATCTTCTCCAACAAGGTGATCCGTCGCTATCCGGCCTTTGAAGACTTCCACGGGATGGAAGAATGCATCGACCAGATCGTTTCGTATTTCCGCCATGCCGCCCAAGGCCTGGAAGAGAAGAAACAGATCCTTTACCTGCTCGGCCCCGTCGGTGGCGGTAAATCGTCGCTGGCCGAGAAGCTGAAACAGCTGATTGAAAAAGTGCCCTTCTACGCGATCAAGGGCTCGCCGGTATTCGAATCGCCACTGGGTCTGTTCAACGCAACCGAAGATGGCGCGATCCTCGAAGAAGACTTCGGAATCCCACGGCGCTACCTGAACACCATCATGTCGCCTTGGGCGACCAAACGCCTGGCCGAATTCGGCGGCGACATCAGCCAGTTCCGCGTGGTCAAACTGTACCCGTCGATCCTCAACCAGATCGCTGTGGCCAAGACCGAACCGGGCGACGAAAACAACCAGGACATCTCAGCGCTGGTCGGTAAAGTCGACATCCGCAAACTCGAGGAATACCCACAGAACGACGCCGATGCTTATAGCTATTCCGGTGCGCTGTGCCGGGCCAACCAGGGCCTGATGGAATTCGTCGAAATGTTCAAGGCACCGATCAAGGTGCTGCACCCGTTGCTGACCGCCACTCAGGAAGGCAACTACAACAGTACCGAAGGCCTCGGCGCGATTCCGTTCACCGGGATCCTGCTTGCTCACTCCAACGAATCGGAGTGGCACACCTTCCGCAACAACAAGAACAACGAAGCCTTCATCGACCGGATCTACATCGTCAAAGTGCCGTACTGCCTGCGCGTGAGCGACGAAGTGAAGATCTACGACAAACTGCTGTTCAACAGCTCCCTGGCCAAGGCCCATTGCGCGCCAGACACCTTGAAGATGCTGGCGCAGTTCACCGTGCTGTCGCGCCTCAAGGAGCCGGAAAACTCCAACATCTATTCGAAGATGCGCGTCTACGACGGCGAAAACCTCAAGGACACCGATCCGAAAGCCAAGTCGATTCAGGAATACCGCGACTCGGCAGGTGTCGACGAGGGCATGAACGGTCTGTCGACGCGGTTTGCGTTCAAGATCCTCTCCAAGGTGTTCAACTTCGATCCGCATGAAATCGCCGCCAACCCGGTGCACCTGCTCTATGTACTTGAGCAACAGATCGAACAGGAACAATTCCAGGCCGAAACCCGCGAGCGCTATCTGCGCTACCTGAAGGAATATTTGGCGCCGCGTTATATCGAATTCATCGGCAAGGAGATCCAGACTGCGTACCTCGAGTCTTACAGCGAGTACGGCCAGAACATCTTCGATCGCTACGTGCTGTACGCGGACTTCTGGATTCAGGATCAGGAATATCGCGATCCGGAAACCGGCGAAATCCTCAACCGCGTGGCGCTGAACGAAGAACTGGAGAAAATCGAGAAACCCGCCGGCATCAGCAATCCGAAGGATTTCCGCAACGAGATCGTCAACTTCGTCCTGCGCGCACGGGCCAACAACAACGGCAAGAACCCGACCTGGCTCAGCTACGAAAAACTGCGGGTGGTCATCGAGAAGAAAATGTTCTCGAACACCGAAGATCTGTTGCCAGTCATCAGCTTCAACGCCAAGGCCAGCAAAGAGGATCAGCAAAAGCACAACGACTTCGTCACTCGAATGGTCGAACGCGGCTACACCGACAAACAGGTACGGCTTCTTTCCGAATGGTACCTGCGGGTACGGAAGTCGCAGTGAAGCAGCTGCAAGCTTCTAGCTACAAGCTGCAAGAACAAAGCGCGTAACCCACTGATGCCCGGGAACCTGCTTTTACTTGCAGCTCGCAGCTCACAACTTGAAGCTGCCCGGAGGGCCTCCTATGAGTTATGTGATCGACCGACGTCTGAATGGCAAGAACAAGAGCACGGTGAACCGCCAACGTTTCCTGCGGCGCTACCGTGACCACATCAAGAAGGCTGTCGAAGAGGCGGTCAGCCGCCGTTCCATTACCGATATGGAGCACGGCGAACAGATCAGTATTCCCGGTCGCGACATCGACGAACCGGTGCTTCACCACGGCCGCGGCGGCAAGCAGACCGTGGTTCATCCCGGCAACAAGGAATTCACCGCTGGCGAACACATCGCACGTCCACCGGGAGGTGGCGGCGGACGCGGTCCGGGCAAGGCCGGTAACTCCGGCGAGGGCATGGACGAATTCGTCTTCCAGATCACTCAGGAAGAGTTCCTCGAATTCATGTTCGAAGACCTCGAACTGCCGAACCTGGTCAAACGCAACCTGAGCGGCACCGACACCTTCAAAACCGTACGCGCCGGGATCAGCAACGAAGGCAACCCGTCGCGCATCAACATCATCCGCACCCTGCGTTCGGCCCATGCACGGCGCATTGCCCTGTCCGGCAGCAGCCGGGCGAAACTGCGTGAAGCCAAAGAAGAACTTGAACGACTGAGACGCGAAGAGCCGGACAACTTCGGCGATATTCAGGAACTCGAGGCGGAAATAGAAAAACTCAGCGCGCGCATCCATCGTGTGCCGTTCCTCGACACGTTCGACTTGAAGTACAACCTGCTGATCAAGCAGCCCAACCCCAGTTCAAAAGCGGTGATGTTCTGCCTGATGGACGTCTCCGGCTCCATGACCCAGGCAACCAAGGACATCGCCAAACGCTTTTTCATCCTGTTGTACCTGTTCCTGAAACGGAACTACGACAAGATCGACGTGGTGTTCATCCGCCACCACACCAGTGCCCGGGAAGTCGATGAAGAGGAGTTTTTCTACTCGCGGGAAACCGGCGGCACCATCGTCTCCAGCGCGTTGAAACTCATGCAGGAGATCATGGCCGAGCGCTATCCGAGCAATGAATGGAACATTTACGCGGCCCAGGCTTCCGACGGTGATAACTGGAACGATGACTCACCAATCTGCCGCGACATTCTGATCAACCAGATCATGCCGTTTGTGCAGTACTACACTTACGTGGAGATCACCCCCCGCGAACATCAGGCCTTGTGGTACGAGTACGAACGCATCGCCGAAGCCTTTTCTGACACTTTTGCCCAGCAGCAACTGGTCTCGGCCGGAGATATCTATCCGGTCTTCCGTGAACTCTTCCAGCGCAGGTTAGTGACATGACCGCCAAAGAGCAGAAGCGCCAACCCATTTCCACCGGCTCTGAATGGACGTTCGAGCTGATCCAGACCTATGACCGCGAGATCGCCCGGATCGCGGCCCGCTATGCGCTGGATACCTATCCCAACCAGATCGAAGTGATCACCGCCGAGCAGATGATGGACGCGTACGCCTCGGTGGGCATGCCCCTGGGTTATCACCACTGGTCTTACGGCAAACACTTCCTCAGCACCGAAAAATCCTACAGCCGTGGGCAGATGGGCCTGGCCTACGAAATTGTGATCAACTCTGATCCGTGCATTGCTTACCTGATGGAAGAGAACACCATCTGCATGCAGGCGCTGGTGGTGGCGCACGCGTGCTACGGCCATAACAGCTTCTTCAAGGGCAACTACCTGTTTCGTACCTGGACCGATGCCAGCTCGATCATCGATTATCTGGTGTTCGCCAAGCAGTACATCATGCAGTGCGAAGAACGCCACGGCATTGATGCGGTGGAAGACTTGCTCGACTCCTGCCATGCCTTGATGAACTACGGCGTTGATCGCTACAAACGGCCGTATCCGATTTCCGCCGAAGAGGAACGCCGGCGGCAGAAGGATCGCGAAGAGCACATGCAAAAACAGATCAATGATCTGTGGCGCACCATTCCCAAAGGCGCGGACAAGTACAGCGACAGGGACAACGCACGCTTCCCCGCCGAACCGCAGGAAAACATCCTGTATTTCATCGAGAAACACGCGCCGCTGCTGGAACCGTGGCAGCGCGAGATCGTGCGGATCGTGCGCAAGATCGCCCAGTATTTTTATCCACAGCGCCAGACCCAGGTCATGAACGAAGGCTGGGCGACGTTCTGGCACTACACGCTGATGAACGACCTGTACGACGAAGGGTTGGTCACCGACGGCTTCATGATGGAGTTTCTGACGTCACACACCAGCGTGGTGTTCCAGCCCGGCTTCGACAGTCCGTACTACAGCGGCATCAACCCGTATGCGTTGGGTTTTGCCATGTACCGCGACATTCGGCGCATGTGCGAAGAACCTACCGAGGAAGATCGTCACTGGTTCCCGGAAATCGCCGGAACCGACTGGCTGTCGACCATCAAGTTCGCCATGAGCAGCTTCAAGGATGAGAGCTTCATCCTGCAGTACCTGTCACCCAAGGTCATCCGTGATCTGAAGCTGTTCAGCATTTTGGATGACGATCAGAAGGACGACTTGCTGGTGCCGGCCATCCACGATGAACCCGGTTACCGGATCATCCGCGAAACCCTGGCCGCGCAGTACAACCTCGGCAACCGCGAACCGAACGTGCAGATCTACAGCATCGATCGGCGCGGCGATCGTTCGCTGACACTGCGCCATCAACAACACGACCGCAAACCACTGGGCGAATCCACCGAAGAGGTGCTCAAACATCTGCATCGCCTGTGGGGCTTCGACATCCATCTGGAAACCCTGCAAGGCGACCAGATCATGAAAACCCATCACGTTCCGCCACGCAGTGACCACAGCGAAGGGGATTACGGTCGACTTGACCTCGCCGTCATTCATCTTTGATCCGGTTCCGGCCTCCGAAAGTCTGACGCAAGAGTTATCCTGTCGGGCTAACGGAGGTTTTTTATGCAGATTTTCAAGGTTGGCGGCGCGGTTCGTGATCGCTTGCTGGGCAAACCGGTCACTGATATCGATTGGGTGGTGGTCGGCGCCACCACGGAAGAAATGCTCGCCAAAGGTTATCGCCCGGTCGGCGCGGATTTCCCAGTGTTTCTTCATCCCAAAAGCGGCGAGGAGTACGCCCTCGCCCGCACCGAACGCAAAAGCGGTCGCGGTTATGGCGGCTTCACCTTTCACGCCAGCCCGGAAGTAACGCTTGAAGAAGATCTGATTCGTCGCGACCTGACCATCAATGCCATGGCCGAAGACGATCAGCAGAATCTGACTGATCCGTACCATGGCCAGCGCGATCTTGAAGATCGAATCCTGCGCCACGTTTCTCCGGCGTTCGCCGAAGATCCCCTCCGCGTTCTGCGAGTTGCCCGCTTCGCCGCGCGTTATGCCGGGCTCGGTTTCACGGTTGCGCCAGAAACCCTGGAACTGATGCGCCAGCTCAGCGAGTCTGGCGAACTGGAGGCGCTGACCGCCGAACGCAGCTGGAAAGAAATCTCCCGGGCGCTGATGGAAGATCAGCCGCAGGTATTCATTCAGGTGCTGCGCGATTGCGGCGCGCTGAAGGTGCTGATGCCGGAAGTCGATGCGCTTTTTGGCGTGCCTCAACCGGAAGCGCATCACCCGGAAATCGATACCGGCCTGCACACCCTCAGCGTGCTGGAGCAGTCGGCACTGCACAAGCAACCGCTGACAGTGCGCTGGGCTTGTCTGCTGCATGACCTCGGCAAAGGCTTGACCCCCGAAGAAGAGTGGCCACGGCATATCGCCCATGAGCACACCGGGCTGAAGCTGATCAAAGCGGTCAATGAACGCTTCAAGGCGCCGAAGGATTGCCAGGAGTTGGCGCTGCTGGTTGGCAAGTACCATACCCATAGCCATCGGGCGCTGGAACTGAAGGCTCCGACGTTACTGGAGCTGCTGCAGAGTTTTGACGTTTATCGCCGACCGCAGCGGTTTGAAGAGTTCATCGCTGCGTGCGAAATGGATGCTCGCGGACGCAAGGGGCTGGAGCAGAGAAGTTATCCACAGGCGGATTACTTGCGTGGCGCGGCCAAGGCTGCGCGGGAAGTCGCGGTGCAGCCGTTGCTGGAGAAGGGATTCAAAGGCCCGGAGCTGGGCGAAGCGCTGAAGCGTGAGCGACTGAAGGCGCTGAAAGCCTACAAAGACGCGGCGTCCGCTTGAAAAGCTTCGCGAGCAGGCTCGCTCCCACATTTTGGAATGCATTTCCCTGTGGGAGCGAGCCTGCTCGCGAAGACGTCAGTCGATTTAACGCAAATCTGAAGACGTGAGTTGTTGCCCGCGCCATTCAAACGCAACCGGCGCTAAAACCTGATCAATCTGCGCCTCAGCCCACAACGTCGCGAAACTCTTTCCCACACCCGGATGCACACGATCCGGCGCAATCAGCGACAGCGGCCACAGCACAAAAGCATTTTTCAGAATTTCCGCGCGCGGTAACACCAATCCGTCAAAATTCCCTGCCTGATCGCCATACAGCAGCACATCGATATCCAGCGGCAAGCCCTTGCGATCCGGTGCATAGCGACCGTTATCCGCCTCAATGAATTTCAGGCGTCGGTCCAGTTCCATCAACGGCAGGTCGGTATACGCCGACACCACGAAGTTGAAGAACGGCCCGCTCTTGATCCCTACGGGCGCGCTCTCGAACACCGCCGAACAGCGGATATCCACCAGAAACGTCGCCAAAGCATCAAGACCGGCGCGCAAATGGGTTTCGCGCTCGATATTACTACCGAGCCCGAGGTAGACCTGAGTCAGCGACATCCGCGCTCGATCTCCACACCCACGCCACCCTTGGCGGCTGGAACGGCGCCTGGCTTGGTCAGCTTCAGTCGTACCCAGGTGATCTTGAATTCGCTCATCAGCACTTCGACCAGACGCTCAGCGAACGTCTCGACCAACTGGAACTGCGCCTGCTCGGCAAACGCCTGAATCCGCGTGGAAACGCTGGCGTAGTCGAGCGCCAGGGTCAGGTCGTCACCGGCGGCGGCCGGACGATTGTCCCAAGCGAAGCTCAGATCAAGTCGCAAGCACTGTCGGATGCCGCGCTCCCAGTCGTAGGCACCGATCACGGTGTCGACTTCCAGGCCCTCGATAAACACTCTGTCCAAGCACTTCTCTCCGCTGCACGACAAGGGCGCAATGCGCCGTTAGAATCAGGGCGTCCTCGCCCGGAATAGTTAGCATGTTTTGGTTACTGGCGACTTTCGCCTACCTGCTCGGCTCGCTGTCCTTCGCCATTTTGCTCAGCCGCCTGACCGGAAATCCGGATCCGCGAATGAGTGGCTCGGGCAATGCCGGTGCCACCAACATGCTGCGCCTGGCCGGTCGCAAACTGGCGATCCTGACCCTGCTCGGTGATCTATGCAAAGGCCTGGTGCCGGTGCTGATCGCCTCGGCTGTGGGCCTTTCGCTGCAGGATCAGGCGTGGATCGGCGTGTGCGCCGTGATCGGTCACCTGTTCCCGCTGTACTTTCGCTTTCGTGGCGGCAAGGGCGTCGCCACCGCTGCCGGCATGTTGCTGGGTCTGTATCCGCCCGCCGCGCTGCTGGCGGTATGCGCCTGGCTGCTGACGTTCTACCTGACCCGCACCAGCTCGTTGGCGGCGCTGATTGCCACGCCGCTGACTCTGCCGTTGCTGGCCTGGCAGGAACCGGAAGCGCTGCTGCCGATGAGCGCACTGACACTGCTGATCGTCTGGCGCCACCGCGGCAATCTACGCGACCTGTTTGCCGGGCGCGAACGGCATTTTTAAATACCGGCCATGAGCGTCGCTCATTACAACGCCGACAATTGCTCCATCGGCCAGCGCGCCTGCACGCTGATCGCCAGACTTTCCTGCTGACCGGCCTGCAAGCGCTGGCAACCGGCAAAGGCGATCATTGCGCCATTGTCGGTGCAGAATTCCGGACGTGCATAAAAAACATCGCCCTTCATGTCGCCGAGCATCTTCTCCAGCGAAACACGCAAGGCCTTGTTCGCGCTGACGCCGCCAGCGATCACCAGACGCTTCATGCCAGCCTGCTTCAGGGCACGCTTGCATTTGATGGTCAAAGTCTCCACCACGGCCTGCTGGAACGCCAGCGCGATGTCGCAACGGGCTTGCTCGTTGTCGTCCCCGGCGCTGACGCACTGCTGCCAGGCGTTGAGCGCAGAGGTTTTCAGACCACTGAAGCTGAATTGCAGACCCGGACGATCACACATCGGACGCGGAAAGGTGAAACGTCCTGCGACGCCCTTCTCGGCCAGCTTGGCGATTTCCGGCCCGCCCGGATAATTGAGGCCCATCATCTTCGCGGTTTTGTCGAACGCTTCGCCGGCGGCATCGTCGAGGGTCTCGCCGAGCAGGCTGTATTGGCCGATGCCATCGACCTGAACCAGCTGCGTATGACCGCCGGAGACCAACAAAGCGACGAACGGGAATTGCGGCGGTTTTGGCTCCAGCATCGGGGCGAGCAAATGCCCTTCCATGTGGTGCACACCAAGCGCCGGAATACCCCAGGCAAACGCCAAAGCCTGAGCGCAAGAAGCGCCGACCAGCAGCGCGCCAACCAGGCCAGGACCCGCGGTGTAGGCGATCGCATCGATCTCGGTCGGCACGCAGTCAGCCTCGGCCAACACCTGACGGATCAAGGGCAGCATGCGTTTGACGTGGTCACGCGAGGCCAGCTCCGGCACCACACCGCCATAAGCGCGGTGCAGGTCGATCTGGCTGAACAATGCATCGGCCAGCAAGCCGCGTTCACTGTCATATAATGCGACGCCGGTTTCGTCGCAAGAGGTTTCTAATCCCAGTACTAGCATGGGTTTGCGCCTTGTTTAGGCTGAATTCGAAGGCGCGCATAATAGTCGCCGCGTGATGCCCCGACCAGCGGTTTTCGATCAGAGGCTTTGCATTCCGAGCGATGAGGGGTTAACATCCGCAACCCTTAAAAACCGACGTCTTCAAGTGCTCTTTTGCCGCGAGGATGTTGACCCCGGTAATGAATGAAGGTAGCTCTGGATGCCAGCCGTCAAAGTTAAAGAGAACGAACCCTTCGACGTAGCTCTGCGTCGTTTCAAGCGCTCCTGCGAAAAAGCCGGTGTACTGGCTGAAGTTCGTAGCCGCGAATTTTACGAGAAGCCAACTTCTGAGCGTAAGCGCAAAGCAGCAGCCGCTGTTAAGCGTCACGCCAAGAAAGTTCAGCGCGAACAGCGCCGCGCCGTTCGTCTGTACTAATACACAGACGTTCGTTGCAAGCTTCTTTGCCTAAGCCCGGCTCTCAGCCGGGCTAATGGCATTTGCGTAAAACGCTTGATGCTTCACCGTCGAAGCCGCACATGCGACCAAGACGAATCTGCTTCACACGTCAGACCTGGCTCTTTTGCCAGCGGTGCACGTCTTTTCTGACGAGCCTTTCAAGGCTACTGACGAGCACACCCACTGATTCCTCTTACGACGATCAGCCCAAGGCACCTGCATGCGTGCCCGCTTTATTGAGCTATCCGAGGCCCTTAACCGGCCGTCAGCGGATTCAGCGCAACACTTTCAAATAGTCGACGACTGATGAGTACTAACGTCAGTGGATTTTCGGCAGATACACTTCCCGACAGCGATTACGCAGACGACACCGGTCGAGCCGCATATTTTGCGTGCCTACAGTAACGACCCGCGTCCGACAGCCTTTCGTATCGGACTATTTACAGCGCAGACGACGAGTACGCCATGGCCGGGCTGATTCCCCAGAGCTTCATTGACGACCTGCTGAACCGCACCGACATCGTCGACGTGGTCAGTTCGCGCGTGCAATTGAAGAAGGCTGGCAAGAACTACACCGCCTGTTGCCCGTTCCACAAAGAGAAAACCCCGTCTTTCAGCGTCAGCCCCGACAAGCAGTTCTACTATTGCTTCGGCTGCGGCGCCGGCGGCAATGCCCTCGGCTTTCTCATGGATCACGACAACCTGGACTTCCCCCAGGCCGTCGAAGACCTGGCCAAAGCCGCCGGCATGGAAATTCCACGCGAAGAAAGCGGCCGCGAGCGCAAGCCACGGCAACCGACCGATTCGCCGCTATACCCGTTGCTCAATGCCGCTGCCGATTTTTACAAGCAGGCGCTCAAGAGCCATCCCGCCCGCAAGGCTGCCGTGGATTACCTCAAGGGCCGCGGCCTGACCGGCGAGATCGCTCGGGACTTCGGCCTCGGCTTCGCGCCGCCGGGCTGGGACAACCTGTTCAAACATTTGAGCAGCGACACGCTTCAGCAAAAAGCCATGATCGACGCCGGCCTGCTGATCGAGAACGCTGAAACCGGCAAACGCTATGACCGCTTCCGGGATCGCGTGATGTTCCCGATTCGCGACACTCGCGGGCGGATCATTGCTTTCGGCGGCCGTGTACTCGGCGACGACAAGCCGAAATACCTGAACTCACCGGAAACTCCGGTATTCCATAAAGGCCAGGAACTCTATGGCCTCTATGAAGCAAGAAAGAACAACCGCAACCTCGACGAAATCATCGTCGTCGAAGGTTATATGGACGTTATCGCCCTCGCCCAACAGGGGCTGAAAAACGCCGTCGCGACGCTTGGCACCGCGACCAGCGAAGAACACTTGAAGCGCCTGTTCCGCGTCGTACCGAACGTATTGTTCTGTTTCGATGGCGACCAGGCCGGCCGCAACGCCGCATGGCGCGCGCTGGAAGCCACGCTTTCGAGCCTGCAGGACGGCCGCCGCGCACGTTTTCTGTTTCTACCCGAAGGCGAAGACCCGGACACCTTGGTGCGCGCCGAAGGCACTGATGCCTTCAAGGCGCGGATCAATCAGCACGCTCAGCCACTGGCGGATTATTTCTTCCAGCAACTGACCGAAGAAGCCGATCCGCGCTCGCTCGAAGGCAAGGCCCACATGGCCACCCTCGCCGCACCGTTGATCGACAAGGTACCGGGCGCCAACTTGCGCATTCTGATGCGTCAGCGCCTGACCGAAATCACCGGCCTGAGCAATGAAACCGTCAGTCAGCTGGCGCAAAGCGCACCACAGGAAGCGCCGCCGGCCTACGATCCAGGCATCGATTACGACGCAATGCCGGACTACAGCGACTACCATCAGCCGCAGGCACAGGACATGTATGTGCCGCAGCAGGAGTGGACGCCGAAGAAGCCCGGCGCTGGCGGCAAAAAGTGGGACAAGAAGCCTTGGGACAAGAACGGCAAACGCGGTGGTGATCGCGATCAGCAGCGCCCGCGCACACCGATTGGCGTCGAGTCGCCGACCCTGACCGCCCTGCGCACATTGCTCCATCACCCGCAATTGGCCAAACGCGTCGAAGATGCCGGGCACATTGCGGACGAGAATCAGACCAACGCCCAGTTACTTGTGGCGCTGCTCGAAGCCGTACAGAAGAATCCCAAGCTAAACTCATTTCAGTTGATCGCGCGATGGCACGGCACTGAACAGGGTCGCTTGCTCAAGGCACTGGCAGAAAAGGAGTGGCTGATTGACGGCGATAACCTTGAACAACAGTTTTTCGACACCATTACTAGCTTGTCAGCCCGCCAACGCGAGCGAAATCTGGAACAGTTGCTCAGGAAAGCGCGTCAAAGCGAACTGAGTATCGAAGAGAAAAATCAACTGCGCGACCTATTAAGTCGCAATGTTTCCGCATCAAACCCGACCTCAACTGGCGCGTGAGGTCATAGCTCAGGTATAATCCTCGGCTTGTTTTTTGCCCGCCAAGACCTTCAGTGGATAGGGTGTTATGTCCGGAAAAGCGCAACAGCAGTCTCGTATTATTGAGTTGATCAAACTGGGTCGTGAGCAGAAGTATCTGACTTACGCCGAGGTCAACGACCACCTGCCCGAGGATATTTCAGATCCTGAGCAGGTGGAAGACATCATCCGCATGATTAACGACATGGGGATCCCCGTACACGAGAGTGCTCCGGATGCGGACGCCCTTATGTTGGCCGACGCCGATACCGACGAGGCCGCTGCGGAAGAAGCAGCCGCTGCGTTGGCAGCGGTGGAGACCGATATCGGTCGCACCACTGACCCAGTGCGCATGTACATGCGTGAAATGGGTACGGTCGAGCTTCTGACTCGTGAAGGCGAAATCGAAATCGCCAAACGTATCGAAGAGGGCATCCGTGAAGTGATGAGCGCAATCGCGCACTTCCCTGGCACGGTTGACCACATTCTCTCCGAGTACACCCGCGTCACCACCGAAGGTGGTCGCCTGTCCGACGTTCTGAGCGGTTATATCGACCCGGACGACGGCATTGCGCCGCCTGCCGAAGTGCCGCCGCCTGTCGAAGCGAAAGTGGCGAAAGCCGACGACGACACCGACGACGATGAAGCCGAATCTTCCGATGACGAAGAAGAAGCCGAAAGTGGTCCGGATCCGGTCATCGCTGCCCAGCGTTTCGGCGCCGTGGCTGACCAGATGGAAATCACCCGCAAGGCCCTGAAAAAGCACGGTCGCAACAACAAGGCAGCGATTGCCGAGTTGCTCGCACTGGCCGAGCTGTTCATGCCGATCAAACTGGTGCCGAAGCAATTCGAAGGCCTGGTCGAGCGTGTTCGCGGTGCCCTGGATCGTCTGCGTCAGCAAGAGCGTGCGATCATGCAGCTGTGCGTACGTGATGCACGTATGCCACGCGCCGATTTCCTGCGTCAGTTCCCGAGCAACGAAGTCGACGAAAGCTGGTCTGACGCCCTGGCCAAAGGCAAGAGCAAGTACGCCGAAGCCATCGGTCGCGTACAACCGGACATCATTCGTTGCCAGCAGAAACTGATCGCGCTGGAAACCGAAACCGGTCTGACCATCGCAGAAATCAAGGACATCAACCGTCGCATGTCGATCGGTGAGGCCAAGGCCCGCCGCGCGAAGAAAGAGATGGTTGAAGCCAACCTGCGTCTGGTGATCTCGATCGCCAAGAAGTACACCAACCGCGGCCTGCAATTCCTCGATCTGATCCAGGAAGGCAACATCGGTCTGATGAAAGCGGTGGACAAGTTCGAATACCGTCGTGGTTACAAGTTCTCGACTTATGCCACCTGGTGGATCCGTCAGGCGATCACTCGCTCGATCGCCGACCAGGCCCGCACCATTCGTATTCCGGTGCACATGATCGAGACGATCAACAAGCTCAACCGTATTTCCCGGCAGATGTTGCAGGAAATGGGTCGCGAACCGACCCCGGAAGAGCTCGGCGAACGCATGGAAATGCCTGAGGACAAGATCCGCAAGGTATTGAAGATCGCTAAAGAGCCGATCTCCATGGAAACCCCGATCGGTGATGACGAAGACTCCCATCTGGGTGACTTCATCGAAGACTCGACCATGCAGTCGCCAATCGATGTCGCCACTGTTGAGAGCCTGAAAGAAGCGACTCGCGAAGTACTGTCCGGCCTCACTGCCCGTGAAGCCAAAGTACTGCGCATGCGTTTCGGTATCGACATGAACACCGACCACACACTCGAAGAAGTGGGCAAACAGTTTGACGTAACGCGTGAGCGTATCCGTCAGATCGAAGCCAAGGCGCTGCGCAAGCTGCGCCACCCGACGCGAAGCGAGCATCTGCGCTCCTTCCTCGACGAGTGATACCAGAACCCCCGGCCCAGGCCGGGGGTTTTGTTTATATGGCAGATTAAATCCTTCGCAACGCCCCTCCCCCGCATACCCCGTCTACACTCGAAACAATCATCCCCGAGCCATAACGAGAGCGTTATGCCCAGATTGGCGTCCGTGCTTTTTTTGCTGTCACTGATGATCTGGACCGCAACGGCTGACGCGCTGACTCTGACCGATGAAGAACGTAGCTGGCTGGCGGCTCACCCGGACTTGCGCCTGGGTGTCGATGCGTCGTGGCCACCCTTTGAGTTTCGCGACGACCAGAACCGTTATCAGGGCCTGGCGGCGGACTATATCGACGTGATTCGCCAACGTCTGGCAATCAAATTGACCCCCATTGAGCCAGTGAGCTGGACGGTGGTGCTGGAACAAGTGAAGTCGGGCAAGATCGACCTCCTGCCCGGCATCATGTCCACCCCGGAGCGCCAGACTTACCTGTCGTTTACCCGCCCTTATCTTGATTTCCCGATCGTCATCCTCGCGCACATCGGTGGCGCGCAACCGCGCAAGCTCGACGACCTGTACGGTTTGAAGATCGCGGTGGTGGAAAATTACGCGCCCCACGAACTGCTGCGCACTCATCACCCCGACCTGAATCTGGTGGCCATGCCCAATGTCAGTTCGGCGCTGCAGGCGCTGGCGACCGACGAAGTGGACGCCGTGGTCGGTGACCTCGCATCCAGCGTCTGGAGCCTGCGTCAGCTCAAGCTCGACGGCCTGTACGTCAGCGGCGAAACCCCGTATCGCTACCAACTGGCAATGGCCGTGCCCCGCGACAACAAGGTCTTGGTGGGGATTCTCGACAAAGTGCTCGCGGACATGAGCCCTGATGAAATCAGCAGCATTCAGGAGCACTGGGTCGGCAACGTCCTTGATCATCGGACATTCTGGTCGGATCTGTTGATCTACGGTTTACCGGGTTTGCTGCTGTTGGTGACGATTCTTGCCGTGGTGATCCGCATCAACCGCCGCCTGAGTTCGGAAATCGCCCGCCGCATCGACCTCGAACAGGAACTGCGCAGCAGCGAATACCACTATCGCGGCCTGGTCGAGAGCCTGTCGGCTATCGCCTGGGAAGCGCGGATGAGCGACTTCACCTACAGCTATGTCTCGCCCCACGCCGAAGATCTGCTCGGCTACCCGCAATCCCATTGGTTGATACCCGGCTTCTGGCACAACATCATTCACCCGGCGGACCTGACCCGTACGCAGAGCTACTGCAAGGAGGCCCTGCGCGAGGGGCGTGATCACATCGTCGACTATCGGGTGATCACCGCTGATGGCCGCTGCTTGTGGGTGCGCGACATCGTCAGCCTGATCGAACATGGCCATGAACCCGTGATGCGCGGGTTGATGATCGACATCAGCGAAATCAAGCGTACTGAAGAGGCGTTACGACTCTCGGAGCAAAAGTTCGCGTCGGTGTTCCAGCAGTGCCCGGATATTCTGGTAATTGCACGGCTGTCCGATGGCTGCCTGCTGGAGGTCAACGAAGCATTTGAAGAGCAGATCGGACTGAAAGCCGAAGAAGTACTGGGCCAAACGGCGACCAATCTGAATATCTGGGGAATTCCCGGCGTCGGTCCGGGGCTGCTGCAACGCTTGCAGGCAGGCAGCATTCGTAACCTGGAAATGCCCTTTCGCCGCAACAACGGCCAATTGTTCACCGGCCTGATTTCCGCCGAGCCATTCGATCTCGACACGACTCCCGCGCTTGTCGTGGTGGTGCGTGACATCACCCAACTCAAGGAAACCCAACAGCAACTGCAAACCTCCGAAGAGAAGTTCGCCAAAGCCTTCCACGCCTCGCCGGACGGCTTGTTGTTGTCACGCCAGAGCGATGGCCTGCTGCTGGAGGTCAACGAAGGTTTCAGCCGCATCACCGGTTTCAATAGCGCCATGTCGGTGGATCGCTCGGCGCTGGATCTGGGGATCTGGGTCAATCTCAACGAACGCAAACAGATGCTCGACCTGCTGCATCGCGACGGCTTCGTCCGTGACTTCACCTGCCATATCCGTCGCAGTGACGGGCAGATTCGCCTCTGTGAAGTGTCCAGCCGTCCGCTGCCGATTGGCGAAGACGACTGCATGCTGACCATCGCTCGCGACATTACCGAGCGCCATCTGATGCAGGAAAAACTGCAACAGGCCGCCACTGTGTTCGAAAGCACCGCCGAAGGCGTGCTGATTACCGACACCCAACAGCACATCAGCGCAGTCAACCGCGCCTTCACCGAGATCACCGGCTACAGCGAAAGCGAAGCCCTCGGGCATACACCGCGTCTGCTCGCCTCAGGCCTGCACGACAGCGCTTTTTACGCAGCAATGTGGCACCAGTTGACCGACGAAGGTCACTGGCAGGGCGAGATCTCCAACCGGCGCAAGAACGGCGAGTTGTACCCGAGCTGGCTGACCATCAGTGCCGTACGCAATCGCGACAAGTTCATTACCCACTTTGTCGCGGTGTTTGCCGACATTTCCAGCCTCAAGCACGCACAAGCCAAACTCGACTATCAGGCGCACCACGACCCACTCACTGGTCTGCCCAACCGCACGCTGTTCGAAAACCGCCTGCTGATGGCACTGAACAGTCAGCAGGAAAACGGCGGCCAGGGCGCCGTGCTGTTTCTCGATCTCGACCGCTTCAAACACATCAATGACAGCCTCGGTCACCCGGTCGGCGACCTGCTGCTCAAGGGCATCGCCGTGCGCCTGAAAGAGCAACTGCGAGACATCGATACCGTGGCGCGTCTGGGCGGTGACGAATTCATCATTCTGCTACCCGGCCTGCAACAGGCCAGCGACGCCGACAACATCGCCACCAAACTGCTCAACTGCTTCGGTGCGCCATTCCAGGCCGGAGAGCATGAGTTCTTCATCAGCGCCAGCATCGGCACCAGCCTCTATCCTCGTGACGGTTGCGACGTCGCCACGCTGGTGAAAAACGCCGATGCGGCGATGTACCGCTCCAAAGCCAAGGGCCGCAACCGCGTGGAAAGCTACACCCGCGACCTCACCGCCCAGGCCAGTGAGCGCATCGCGCTGGAACACGAATTGCGCCGGGCCATCGAGCGTGACGAACTGCTCCTCTACTACCAACCGAAAATCAGCCTCGACGACCATCGTCTGGTCGGCGCTGAAGCCCTGATCCGCTGGCGTCACCCTACCTTCGGCGACGTGCCGCCAGAGCACTTCATTCCGCTGGCCGAAGAGAACGGCATGATCCTGCAGATTGGTGACTGGGTACTGGAGACGGCGTGCCGGCAAATGTTCGAATGGAATCAGGTCTACGACAGCCTCGGCCCATTGTCGGTGAACCTCGCCGGCGCGCAACTGCGTCAGCCGAATCTGCTCGGACGCATCGAACAACTTCTCAACGACAACGGTCTGCAGCCGGATTTACTGCAACTGGAAATTACCGAGAATTTCATCATGAGTCAGGCCGAAGAGGCGCTGGCGGTGTTACACCAACTCAAACACCTCGGCGTTCAATTGGCGATCGATGACTTCGGCACCGGATATTCTTCGCTCAGTTACCTCAAACGCCTACCGCTGGACATCCTCAAGATCGACCAGTCGTTTGTCCGCGGACTGCCCGACGACCCCCACGACGCGGCCATTGTCCGGGCTATCATCGCGCTTGGCCGGAGCATGCAATTCACGGTCATCGCCGAGGGCGTGGAAACCCAGGCACAACAACAATTTCTCGCCGCCGAAGGCTGCGAACAGATCCAGGGCTACATCGTTAGCCTGCCGCTACCGCCGGAAGAGTTCGCAGCAACGTTTCTTCGTGTAACCGTATCGGATTTTTCGGATAGCACAGCCGAGAAACCGTCGCTATAATCCGCGACCTACTGAGGGCCTATAGCTCAGTTGGTTAGAGCAGAGGACTCATAATCCTTTGGTCCACGGTTCAAGTCCGTGTGGGCCCACCAAATTGAAAGCCGCGCTAAATGCGCGGCTTTCGCGTTTCTGGCGTTTGAAAGTAGCTCGCGCGCTGCACGCTGTCGTACTTGCGCCCGTTAAGCTCAACTTCCAAAATGCCAGCACAGGATGTCTGACGGCTTTAGGGATAAATAACCGTGTACAAACTTTCCTCGTTACAAGCTGCCAGGGGTCTGGCGGCGCTTTTTGTCGTAGCGTTTCACTCGCTCTTCATCAATGCCAAATATGTGCAAGGTGAAAGCCTTCTACCGAAGCTGTTTGTTTTTGGGCAGACCGGCGTAGATCTGTTTTTTGTCATCAGTGGTTTCGTGATGATTATCGCTTTCCGTAACAAGTTCGGTCTTAAAGGCAAAGTGGCTGACTTTCTCAAAGGGCGATTCTTTCGAATTTATCCGACCTACTGGGTTTATTTTCTCGCCCTCTTCGTTGTCGCTCAGATCAAGCCCGAGCTGGTGAACGGATCTCAAGCTGGATCTGTTGACATGACGTCATCATTTTTCCTGCTCCCGAGTTCGGCGTTACCCTTATTGATGGTCGCCTGGTCACTCATCCACGAAGTCTGGTTCTATCTCGTATTTGCCTTGATCCTGATGCTGCCGGCCAATCAAACGACGCATGCATTTATGCTGTGGTTAATCACGATTATCGGTGTTTCGTTATTCACAGATACGCCGGGCAATCCCTATCTTCGAGTCATGTTCCATGAGTTCTCTATCGAATTCATTTTCGGCGCCTTGGCTGGAATCGCGTATCTGAAGCTTTCGTCGGCTACCTCGCCGTCCCCTTTTAACATCCCCCTAATGGTATTGATCGGGTTGACTGGACTCGTGTACGCACTTGCCTGGGATGTCGTCGGCGACGCCGATGTTATTCAATCCATTTCCCTGGAGCGCGCAGTTGCGGTCGGTGGCGGTTACGCACTTTTATTGTTGGCATTTGCACTGCAAGAAGCAAAAGGTCGAATGAAGGCATCTGCTTTTCTCAGATCCGTCGGGGACATGTCCTATTCGCTGTACCTATCGCATGTTCTGACACTCAGTGTTTGCGGGCGCCTATGGGTCATGACGGGGCTTAGCGGTAACAGCGTCTGGCATGCATTACTGTTTTGGGCAGTTTGCTACGCCGCAGTGCTTGTGGTGGCTTACTTCAGTTACCAGTTGATAGAGCGAAAATTGTCAAATTTCTCGCGCAGCATTCGACTACCCATACGCACGTAAAAAACCGCGTGACGGCGCGGTTTTTTCTATGTCTGCGTTCAGCATCATCGCCTGCAAGCGGTCTACTGACTGAGCCTGTAACATGCACAGGCCAAAGATCCGCGCCAATGGAGCCGCCCCTTGCCAGACACCCGCCCGCCAGCACTCGATGAAATCGACCGTCAGCTAATCGCCGCTCTGCAGATCAATGCCCGCGAGAGCGTCGCCATGCTTGCCCGGCAATTGGGCATCGCGCGCACCACGGTAACCTCACGATTGGCACGTCTGGAAAAGGCCAGAGTGATCACCGGTTACGGCGTGCGCCTGGGTCAGCGCGTGGTCGATGGCGGGTTGCAGGCGTATGTCGGGATCAAGGTGCAGCCGCGTTCCGGCAAAGAGGTATTGCGCCGGTTGAGTGCGATGGCGCAGGTGCAGCAGCTGTGTGCGGTAAGTGGCGAGTTTGATTATGTGGCGTGGTTGCGCACGGATTCGCCGGAGCAACTGGATCAGTTGCTCGATCAGATTGGCAGCGTAGACGGGGTGGAGAAGACCACGACGTCGATCATTTTGAGCAGCAAGATTGATCGGGGTCAGCCGGTTTGAGCTTTTGATCGAGCTTCTCGGGTGAATTTCAGAGCCTCTTCGCGAGCAAGCTCGCTCGCACATTTTGGTCGGTGTGTAGTCTCTGCTCGTCATATTGATCGCTAATCTGGCAAAACGACGACACTTTGCGTCTTATTAACGTGTTCTACGCTCCCTAGAATGGCTGGCATCTTTTCCTATACTCAGACGCCTATCCTGCGTCGAGTCGCCAGCAAGGTCAGCCATGAACAAGAACAATCGCCATCCTGCAGACGGTAAGAAACCAGTCACCATTTTCGGTCCGGACTTTCCGTTCGCCTTTGACGACTGGATCGAACACCCGGCCGGCCTCGGCACCATTCCTGAACACAATCACGGCGCCGAAGTGGCAATCGTTGGCGCAGGTATTGCCGGTCTGGTCGCCGCTTACGAGTTGATGAAACTCGGCCTGAAGCCAGTGGTTTACGAGGCGTCGAAACTGGGTGGTCGTCTGCGTTCGCAAGCCTTCAACGGCACGGACGGTATCGTCGCTGAACTCGGCGGCATGCGTTTCCCGGTATCGTCCACCGCGTTCTATCACTACGTCGACAAGCTCGGCCTTGAGACCAAACCGTTCCCGAACCCGCTGACGCCGGCCTCCGGCAGCACGGTGATCGATCTGGAAGGCAAAACCCATTACGCACAGAAACTGGCGGATCTTCCTGCACTGTTCCAGGAAGTGGCTGACGCCTGGGCGGATGCCCTGGAAGCCGGTTCGCAGTTCGCCGATATCCAGCAAGCCATTCGCGATCGCGATGTGCCGCGCCTGAAAGAACTCTGGAATACCCTGGTGCCGCTGTGGGACGACCGCACGTTCTACGACTTCGTCGCCACCTCCGAGGCCTTCGCCAAACTGTCGTTCCATCACCGTGAAGTGTTCGGGCAGGTTGGTTTCGGCACCGGCGGCTGGGACTCGGACTTCCCCAACTCGATGCTGGAAATCTTCCGCGTGGTGATGACCAACTGCGACGATCACCAGCACCTTGTGGTCGGTGGTGTCGAGCAAGTGCCGCAAGGCATTTGGCGCCATGTGCCGGAGCGCTGCGTGCACTGGCCAGAAGGCACCAGCCTGAAATCCCTGCACCGTGGTGCGCCGCGTTCCGGGGTGAAAAAAATCGCTCATGCGCCGGACGGCCGCTTCGCGGTCACCGACAACAACGGCGACACCCGCGAATACGCCGCCGTGCTGACCACCTGCCAGAGCTGGCTGCTGACCACCCAGATCGAATGCGACGAAAGCCTGTTCTCGCAGAAGATGTGGATGGCACTGGACCGCACCCGCTACATGCAGTCATCGAAAACTTTCGTGATGGTCGACCGCCCATTCTGGAAGGACAAGGACCCGGAAACCGGCCGCGACCTGATGAGCATGACCCTCACCGATCGCCTGACTCGCGGCACGTATCTGTTCGACAACGGCGACGACAAACCGGGCGTGATCTGCCTGTCGTACTCGTGGATGAGCGACGCGTTGAAAATGCTTCCGCACCCAGTGGAAAAGCGCGTTGAGCTGGCGTTGAACGCGTTGAAAAAGATTTACCCGAAAGTCGACATCGCCGCGCGGATCATCGGCGATCCGATCACTGTTTCCTGGGAAGCCGACCCTTACTTCCTCGGTGCATTCAAAGGCGCCCTGCCCGGCCACTATCGCTACAACCAGCGCATGTACGCGCACTTCATGCAGGATGAAATGCCAGCTGAACAACGCGGGATTTTCATCGCCGGTGACGACGTTTCGTGGACACCGGCGTGGGTCGAAGGCGCAGTGCAGACCTCGCTCAACGCGGTGTGGGGGATCATGAAGCATTTCGGCGGTTCGACACATAAAGCGAACCCGGGCCCGGGTGATGTGTTCAAAGACATCGGCCCTATCGCCCTGCCCGAGTAAGAGGAATCCCTGATGCGTGTAGCCCTTTACCAATGTCCGCCGCTACCTCTGGACCCCGCCGCCAACCTGCAACGCCTGCATCAAGTGGCGATGGAGGCCAAGGGCGCCGACCTGCTGGTGCTGCCCGAAATGTTCATGACCGGCTACAACATCGGCGCCGAAGCAGTCAGCACACTGGCCGAGGTCTACAACGGTGAATGGGCGCAGCAAATCGGGCGAATCGCCAAAGCTGCCGGTTTGGCGATTGTTTATGGCTATCCAGAGCGCACTGCCGACGGGCAGATTTACAACGCGGTGCAGTTGATCGATTCGCACGGCGAGCGCCTGTGCAATTACCGCAAGACCCACCTGTTCGGTGATCTCGACCGCGCGATGTTCAGCCCGGGCGATGATGTTTTCCCAATCGTCGAACTCAACGGCTGGAAGCTCGGCTTCCTGATCTGCTACGACCTGGAGTTTCCGGAGAATACCCGGCGTCTGGCACTCGCCGGCGCCGAGCTGATTCTGGTGCCGACGGCGAACATGATTCCGTTCGATTTCGTCGCTGATGTCACCGTGCGTTCACGTGCTTTCGAAAACCAGTGCTACGTGGCCTACGCCAACTATTGCGGCAACGAAGGCGAGATCCATTATTGCGGGCAAAGCAGCCTCGCCGCACCGGATGGCAGGCGCATCGCTCAGGCCGGTCTCGACGAAGCGTTGATCGTCGGTGAATTGGATCGGCAACTGATGCTCGACTCCCGCGCGGCCAATCGCTACCTCAGCGACCGCCGTCCGGAGCTTTACGGCGCGCTCAACCAGCGCTAATCCGCTAGCATTGGCACTTCACTGTTCTGGAAGTGCCCATGCCTGCGCCGACTCACCCCCGCCCTTATACCGAAAACCTGGCCAATGGCTTGTGCGTGACCTTGCGCCACGTGCCAGATCTCAAGCGCAGCGCCGCCGTATTGCGCGTGGCTGCCGGTAGCCATGACGTGCCATTGGCGTGGCCAGGGCTGGCGCATTTCCTCGAGCATTTGCTGTTTCTCGGCACTGAGCGTTTTCCTGCAAACGAAGGGCTGATGGCCTACGTGCAGCGTCACGGTGGGCAGGTAAATGCCAGCACGCGCGAACGTACTACTGACTTTTTCTTTGAATTGCCGACGCGCTCATTCAGCGACGGTCTGGAGCGTCTGTCAGACATGCTCGCCAAACCGCGTATGAATCTGGACGATCAGTTGCGGGAACGGGAAGTGTTGCAGGCGGAATTTGTCGCTTGGTCGCAGGATTCTGCGGCGCAGCAGCAGTTTGCCTTGTACGAAGGTTTGCCAGCAAAGCATCCATTGCGCGGGTTTCATGCAGGGAATCGGGACAGCCTTCAGGTAGAACAGTTTGAGTTTCAACAGGCGTTGAAAAACTTCCACCAGCAGTTTTATCGGACTGGGCAAATGACCTTGAGTCTGGTTGGGCCACAGACCCTTGAAGAACTGAAAGCGCTGGCGGAGGAGTTCGCGGCAACTTTACCGGTTGGGGATAAAGTTGCGCAGGCCAAGCCTCTGCTGTTGGCGGTAAAAAGTTATCAACAGGTCGGTGCGCGACGCGCCAGTCTGTTGTTTGCGTTTGATGCCTTGCCTGAATCGTCTGTCGAGGCTTTGGCATTTCTATGCCATTGGCTGAACAGCGCGAAACCCGCCGGGTTACTGGCACATTTGCAGGAGCAGAACCTGGCTGATGGATTACACGCTGCGCCGGTCTATCACTTTGCCGGGCAAGCGTTGCTCCATCTTGAGTTCACCGCAAACTCCGAAGCGTTAAACGCCATCGGCGAGCAGGTGCTGGATTGGCTGAGTTTCTTTGCTCAACAGGATTGGGCGCCGCTGCGCAAAGAATACGCAGCTTTGCTTGAACGTCAGCAGCAAGTCAGCGGCGCGCTGCAACTGGCGCGGCTCGACACTGAGCAGTTGGAAAATGGCCTGTCCGACGCGGGCGTTGGAGCCCTTGCTCACATCCTCGGTGAAATCGGCACTGTGGATAACTTCAGCGACCACTGGCACCTGCCTGCCGCCAATCCATTCCTGCGGCCCAATGAGCCTTTGGCGAACGCCGGGCTGATTCGCGGCCAGACCAGTGCCCACCGGGGCCTGCGTACATTTGCTCAGGATCGTTCGCGCGGCCGTCGTGAACGCTCACCGATGCAGTTCAGTCAGGCGTTGCCGGACAGCACTGATCAAGGCGCGATTTATCTGCGTTGGCAGGTGGAGGATGCGGCCAGCGCTGATCTGCAATCGAGATTGCAACGCAGTCTTCGGCAAACGCAGCAGGACGCCCGAGAGGCGGGCGTCGACCTGTCTTTCAGCGTCTCTGGCAATCAATGGCTGCTGAAGCTCACCGGCCTGCAAGAATCAATGCCCAGCGTCCTCGAGCATGCGTTGAAAAATCTGACACAAGTTGACGCTGATTCGCCGCGCATGGAGCTGGAAACCCCACTAATCCCCATCCGCCAACTGCTTAAAGCACTGCCGGAACATGTTCTGCAATCAACCAAAACCGGCGACGACGTCAAACACCTGTGGACAACTGCGCACTGGAACGGCCTCGCTCTAGGGCTCAACCAACAGACGCAATCCGCCATGGGCCTGGCCCTGAGCCGTATTCCCGGGATACCGGACAATCAGCTGCCAACGCCGACGACGATCAAAGAGCAACAACACTGGAGCCACATCGATACCGCCTCCAGCGAACACGCCTTACTGTTGTGCTGCCCGACCGCCAGCAGCGACACCACCGACGAAGCCGCCTGGCGAATGCTCGCACAGCTGTGTCAGACACCGTTCTATCAGCGTTTGCGAGTCGAGCTGCAATTGGGTTACGCGGTATTCAGTGCCCTGCGCCAGATCCAGGGCCAGACCGCCCTCCTGTTCGGCGTGCAATCGCCAAGTGCCAAACCTGCAGAGTTGCTCAAGCACATTCAACAGTTTCTCAAGGGTATTCCAGCCCTGATCGAACAGCTCGATGAGGCAAGCTTCACCCAGCAACGGCAGAATCTTGCGGATCAATTCGATGAGGCCAATCTGTCCAGCAAAGACGCTGCCGAACTGCTCTGGCAGGCGAGACTCGCTGGCCACTCGTCGGATTATCTTGAGCAAATGATCAGTGCGATCCGCCCACTGGATCGACCGACATTGCTCGCGGCTGCTCAGCGTTTAATCAACGCCGAAGGCGGCTGGCTCTGCCTTGCCAGCGACACCGCGCCTGGAACACCATGGCAAGCAGCAAATTGATCATTACCGACGCTGCAAGGAGCTTTCTCAAAGATTCACGGGCAAACCCTGTGAAATTTTGAGTAACATAGCAGCCTAACTATTTGGAACATCTTTGCGCTGCCGTGGACTATACCTATGGACAGCGCTATCCCACCCAACCCGAGGAGACACCCTATGTCCTGGACAAAACCTGCTTACACCGACCTGCGTATCGGCTTCGAAGTCACCATGTACTTCGCCAGCCGCTGAGTTCTGCTTACGTAGAATTGCAGTGCAACGCCTCGGCTCGCCGGGGCGTTTTATTTTCCGCGTTGAAATGATGGAGTGTTCATGTTCGTCCAGATTCTGGGTTCGGCCGCTGGCGGCGGTTTTCCGCAGTGGAACTGCAACTGCGTCAACTGCGCAGGTTTTCGCGACGGCAGCCTGAATGCCAAGGCCCGTACCCAATCGTCCATCGCGATTTCCGATGACGGCGTGAACTGGGTGCTGTGCAACGCCTCGCCAGACATCCGCGCGCAGCTGCAAAGCTTCGCCCCGATGCAACCGGGCCGCGCCCTGCGTGACACCGGCATCAGCGCGATCATCCTTATGGACAGCCAGATCGACCACACCACCGGCCTGCTCAGCCTGCGCGAAGGCTGCCCGCATCAGGTCTGGTGCACGGACATGGTTCACGAAGACCTCAGCACTGGTTTTCCGCTGTTCAAGATGCTCACCCACTGGAATGGTGGGCTGGACTGGAACCGCATCGAACTCGACCAGAGCTTCACTGTGGCGGCGTGCCCGAACCTGCGGTTCACCCCGCTGCCATTGCGTAGCGCCGCGCCGCCGTACTCGCCGCATCGCTTCGATCCGCACCCGGGCGACAACATCGGTTTGATCGTTGAAGACCTGAAGACTGGCGGCAAGCTGTTCTATGCGCCGGGTCTGGGCAAGGTCGATGCGCCGTTGCTGGAGATCATGGCCGGCAGCGATTGCCTGTTGGTGGACGGCACGATGTGGGATGACGATGAAATGCAGCGCCGTGGCGTTGGCACTCGCACCGGTCGTGAGATGGGCCACCTGGCGCAAAACGGGCCTGGCGGCATGCTCGAAGTGCTGGAACAACTGCCAGAGCAGCGCAAGGTGCTAATCCACATCAACAACACCAATCCGATTCTCGATGAGGATTCGCCGGAGCGTGCGGAGTTGGCGCGGCGTAATGTTGAAGTGGCGTATGACGGCATGAGTATTGTGTTGTAGCGACCGGCCTCTTCGCGAGCAAGCTCGCTCCCACATTGGATCTGTGGCGTTCACAAACCCTGTGGGAGCGAGCTTGCTCGCGAAGGCGTCCGAATAGATACCCAGGATTCCAACGGTTGTTCCCCGGAGAACCGCAATGACCGACACCCCGCTGTCCCCCACCGAATTCGAAGCGGCCCTGCGCGCCAAAGGCGCCTACTACCACATTTACCACCCATATCACGTGGCGATGTATGAAGGCCGCGCCACCCGCAAGCAGATCCAGGGCTGGGTCGCCAACCGCTTCTACTATCAGGTGAACATCCCCCTGAAAGACGCGGCGATCCTCGCCAATTGCCCGGACCGCGAAATCCGCCGCGAGTGGATTCAGCGCCTGCTTGACCACGACGGTGCCCCCGGCGAAGACGGCGGCATCGAAGCCTGGCTGCGTCTCGGTCAAGCGGTCGGTCTCGACCCGGATCAACTGCGCTCGCAGGAACTGGTGCTGCCCGGCGTGCGTTTCGCCGTCGACGCCTACGTCAACTTCGCCCGCCGCGCCAGTTGGCAGGAAGCCGCCAGCAGCTCGCTGACCGAGCTGTTCGCGCCACAGATCCACCAGTCGCGCCTCGACAGCTGGCCGCAGCATTACCCGTGGATCGACCCGGCCGGTTACGAATACTTCCGCACCCGTCTCGGTCAGGCGCGCCGCGATGTCGAGCACGGTCTGGCGATCACGCTCGAGCACTACAAAACCCGCGATGGCCAGGAGCGCATGCTGGAAATTCTCCAGTTCAAACTGGACATTCTTTGGAGCATGCTCGATGCCATGAGCATGGCCTACGAACTGAACCGCCCGCCGTATCACAGCGTGACCGAACAACGCGTCTGGCATAAAGGAATCACCTTATGAGTTTCGACCGCAGCAAAGTCCCGACCTGGCGTCCCGGCTACCGCTTCCAGTACGAGCCGGCACAGAAAGGCCATGTGCTGCTCTACCCGGAAGGCATGATCAAACTCAACGAAACGGCTGCGCTGATTGGTGGTTTGATCGACGGCGAACGCGATGTGGCGGCGATCATTGCCAAGCTCGATGAGCAGTTCCCCGGCGTGCCTGAGCTCGGTGACGACATCGAGCAATTCATGGAGGTTGCCCGTGCACAGCACTGGATCGAACTTGCCTGATCTGCCGCCCAAGCCTGAAGTCGGCCTGCCGCTGTGGCTGCTCGCCGAGCTGACCTACCGCTGCCCGCTGCAATGCCCGTACTGCTCCAATCCGCTGGATTTCGCCGAGCAGGGCAAAGAGCTGAGCACCGAGCAGTGGATCAAGGTGTTTCGCGAAGCGCGGGAGATGGGCGCGGCGCAACTGGGCTTTTCCGGCGGCGAGCCGCTGGTGCGTCAGGATCTCGCCGAGCTGATTCATGAAGCACGGCAGTTGGGTTTCTACACCAACCTGATCACCTCCGGCATTGGTCTGACCGAACAGAAAATCAGCGACTTCAAGAAGGCCGGCCTCGATCACATCCAGATCAGTTTCCAGGCCAGCGACGAGCAAGTGAACAACCTGCTCGCCGGCTCGAAAAAAGCCTTCGCGCAGAAGCTGGAAATGGCCCGCGCGGTGAAGGCCCACGGTTATCCGATGGTGCTGAACTTCGTCACCCATCGACATAACATCGACAAGATCGACCGCATCATCGAACTGTGCATTGCGCTTGAAGCCGACTTCGTCGAGCTCGCCACCTGCCAGTTCTACGGTTGGGCACAGCTCAATCGTGTCGGCCTGTTGCCGACCAAAGAGCAATTGGTGCGCGCCGAACGCATCACCAACGAATATCGGGCGAAGCTGGAAGCCGAAGGGCATCCGTGCAAGCTGATTTTCGTCACCCCGGATTACTACGAAGAACGCCCGAAAGCCTGCATGAACGGCTGGGGTAGCATCTTTCTGACGGTCACCCCGGACGGCACGGCCCTGCCCTGCCATGGCGCCCGACAGATGCCGGTACAATTTCCCAATGTGCGCGATCACAGCATGCAGCACATCTGGTACGACTCGTTCGGCTTCAACCGCTTTCGCGGTTACGACTGGATGCCGGAGCCGTGCCGCTCCTGCGACGAGAAAGAAAAAGACTTCGGTGGCTGCCGCTGCCAGGCATTCATGCTTACTGGTGATGCGAGCAATGCCGACCCTGTGTGCAGCAAATCCGAACACCACGGCGTGATCCTCACGGCCCGCGAAGAAGCCGAGACCGCCACTCAAACCATCGAACAACTGGCCTTTCGCAATGAACGAAACTCGCGCCTCATCGCTAAAGGCTGAGCCTTTCAGCGCTTCGCAAGCCGTTGCTGCCGGCATGGATTTCGCCGAGCTGCAACTCGGTGCCAGTGGGCTGTTCTGGAATGAATACCGCCCTGAAGATGCCGCGTGCCGGATCTGGCATTGGCGCGATGGTGTGGCGAAATGTCTGACGCCGGATGGTTTCAGTGTGCGCAGTCGGGTGTACGAATATGGCGGTGGTGCGTTTTGTCTGACGCCGGATGGGGTAGTTTTCGTCGCTGAGGCGAATCAGCAGTTGTATCGGCAGACGCTGGATGGAGCGCCTGAGGCGCTGACGTCGGGCGAGTGCCGTTATGGCGATCTGCGTTTTGCCTTCGGCCAAGTGCTGGCGGTTGAAGAACAGCAAGATCAGCATCGGCTGGTGGCGATTGATCTCGCCGACGGGGCACGGCATTTGTTGGTTGAGGGCGCGGATTTTTATGCTTCGCCAACTATCAGCCCGAATGGCCAGCGTTTAGCGTGGATCGAGTGGAGCCGGCCGCATCAGCCGTGGACGTCGACCCGGTTGATGGTGGCTGAACGCTTGGCTGACGGCACATTCGGTTCGCCGCGCTGCGTTGCTGGCGATGAGGTTGAAGAGTCCATTCAACAGCCACGATTTGATGCTGAAGGTCGGCTGTATTGCCTGACCGATCGCGGTGGATTCTGGCAACCGTGGGCTGAGACTTCTGATGGTTTGGAGCCACTGCCTGCCGCGCCGGCCGATCATGCACCGGCGCCGTGGCAACTGGGCGGCTGCACCTGGTTGCCTGTTGAGGAATCGTTTTTAGCCAGTTGGAGTGAAGGTGGTTTTGGTCGCCTGACTTTCGGCGATGAAGATTTCACCGGCGACTACAGCCGCTTCCGTCATCTGGCTTTGGATGCGCAATTCATCTACTGCATTGCCGCCTCGCCGATCAGTCCTTCGGCGGTTATCACCCTTGATCGAGCTACACGCGAAGTGAAAGTGCTGGCCGGTGGCATGGCGCCTCTGCCCGCCGAACGCATCAGCCGTCCGCAAACGTTGCGTTATCCAAGCGGTTCGGGCGAAGCGCATGGGTTCTTTTATCCATCCATGAGCGGAGAGACGAAACCGCCGCTGGTGGTGTTCATCCACGGCGGCCCGACGTCAGCCTGCTACCCGATGCTCGACCCGCGCATTCAGTACTGGACGCAACGTGGCTTCGCCGTCGCTGATCTCAACTATCGCGGCAGCAGCGGATATGGCCGGGAATATCGTCAGGCGTTGCATCTGAGCTGGGGCCAGGTGGATGTCGAGGATGCTTGCGCCGTCGTTGCGTATCTTGCCGAACAAGGCTTGATCGACGGGGAGCGGGCATGCATCCGTGGTGGCAGCGCAGGCGGTTACACCACGTTGTGTGCGCTGGCGTTCAAGCAAGTCTTCCGCGCCGGCGCCAGCCTTTACGGGGTTAGCGACCCGGTGGCGTTGGCTCGGGCGACGCATAAGTTCGAAGGTGATTATCTGGACTGGCTGATCGGCGATCCCGATCGAGACGTCGCGCGGTATGCAGCGCGTACACCGTTGCTGCATGCGAGCAATATCCGCGTGCCGGTGATCTTTTTTCAGGGTGAACTGGACGCCGTGGTTGTTCCGCAACAAACCCGCGATATGGTCACAGCGTTGGAGCAGAACAGCATCCCGGTCGAAGCCCATTACTACCCCGACGAACGCCACGGTTTCCGTCGCGCCGCCAATCAGGCACATGCGCTGGAGCAGGAGTGGAAGTTTTATCGGCGGGTGATGGGCTTGGCGGACTGATCACCGCGTCCCATTCAAAACCGCGTTGCCCCATTCGCGAGCAGGCTCGCTCCCACAGGGGATTTGTGGACAACACAGATCCAATGTGGGAGCGAGCCTGCTCGCGAAAGCTATCTATTAGGCGCTACGTCACTCAACGCTTGGCGATGATATACACCGCATGCACGATCCCCGGAATATACCCGCACAACGTCAGCAGAATGTTCAACCAGAACGCCCCGCCAAACCCGACCTGCAGAAACACACCCAGTGGCGGCAACAGAATAGCGATGATGATCCGAATAAAATCCATGGGGCAGCTCCTGAATGGGGGTTGGCTCACTTGAGCCATACAAGCTAATCGACCCGCGCCGTTCGTCAGGGTTCAGTGCAATAGCTTCCCACCGGCTCAAGCCAGAATTTTCAGCCCATGCTTCTGCACGATACTCAGCAGCTTGAGGGCCATCCCACTTGGATGCTTGTCTCCCGATTCCCACTGTTTGATCGTCGATGCACTGGTATTCAAATACCGTGCGAAAACCGGCTGACTGACATTATTGCGCTCGCGTAGCGCCTTGATCTGATCGGCCGGGATCGCTTCTGGAACCGTTGCCAGGCAAGACTCATCAAACTCCCGCATGGTTGCCTTGCTGATTGCTCCGACAGCCAGAAGAGCACTGGCTGACTCGTGTATCGATTCAAAAACTTCACTTTTGAATTTCTTACTCATGAAATATCTCCACAAACTCCTTCATCGCCAACAAATCCCGAATCTGCTCATCGGTCAGTTGCGCGTACGCTTTGGCTAACGTTCGTAAATTCTTCAGTTCAGTGGGACTGATGTTGCTCTGATCCTTCTTGGCGAACAGCACTTGATAGATCCAGTAGCGCCCTCCCTTCGCCAAAACAATCGAGCGATGACGATTAGCGTCCAAACGCTTCTTCCAGACGCCACCACCAAGATCATCAGCCTGCCCTTCCAGCATTTGGCAAAACGCTTCCCGGAGCTCCTCGTCGCTGATCCATGCCTTGCCGGCTCGTATCGCAAAACCTTTGGTTTTGAACAGCCTGAATGACATCGGTATCCCTTCCCAAAAAACATACCACCTAGTGGTATAGATTACAAAGCCATCCGTCTCGAAAATATCGATCGGCCTTAACCCGCATCCCCTGCCGGCGCTTTCTAAAAAACCATTCGTACCACGAACACTCAAGCACTAAACGCCACCTGTAAAACCCGGCCACAAAAAAATGCCCCACGCCAAAAGAATCAGGCGTGGGGCGTGCGTTATACCGCGAGACGGTTCTTTAATTCGGGTAGGAAACTTCAGTTCAGACGGCAATCCCTTTGCGGCACTGCAGTTGGGCGGTGCGCACTCGCGAGAAGGCACGGCCCAGGCGCAGGAGCATTTCGTCGATGTTGGTTTTGCTCACGGTGAGGGCCGGGGTGAAGCGCAGGCAGTTGGCTTGCGGGGCGTTGAGCAGCAGGCCTTCGTGCAGGGCGGCGTGGACCACGGCTTCGGCGGAATCGTCTGACAGGGTCAGTCCGAAGAACAGCCCTTGGCCACGCAGTTCGCCGTGTTCATAGCGGTGCGCCAATCGCGCCAAGCCTTCCCGCAAGTGCTGGCCGTTGTCGTTGACCTGCTGGAGGAAGCTGCGGTCGTACACGCTGTCGAGCACGACCAGACCGGCCGCGGTCATCAGCGCGTTGCCGTGATGGGTGCCGCCGAGTTCGCCCGCCTCGAAACAGCAGGCCTTGCCACGGGCCAACAGTGCCGCCAAGGGCACACCGCCGCCAAGCCCTTTGCCGAGCACGACGATATCGGCACGCACGCCGTAGGTCTGTTCAGCGAGCAAAGTGCCGCAGCGGCCGATACCGGTCTGCACTTCGTCGAGGATCAGCAGAATTCCCAGCTCACGGCAGAGACGTTCGACACCCTTGAGGTAATGCTCGGTGGCCGGAACGACGCCGGCGTCGCTCTGGATCGGCTCCAGCATGATCGCCACGGTCTGCGCATCGACCGCCGCATGCAGCGCCGGCAAGTCGTTGAACGGCACCAGATCGAAACCCGGCAACAGCGGCGCGAAACGGTTGTGCAGGTTGCAGCTGTCCGAGGCGGAAATCGTCGCCAGGCTGCGACCATGACAACCCTGCTTCGCAACGATAATCCGCGAGGCGCCGCCGCGATGCAGTTGGCCCCATTTGCGCGCCAGTTTGATCGCCGCTTCACAGGCTTCGCTGCCGCTGTTGAGCAAATACGCCTGATCGCTGGAAGTAGCAGCGCAAAGGCGCTCGGCGAGGCTGAGCATCCCACGATTGTGCAGATTGAAACCGGGATTGATCAGCGCCTGCGCTTGGCTGGCAATCGCTTTGACCAGCGCTGATGGGCTGTGACCAAGACTGTTGGCGCCACCGGCCTGGGAAAAGTCGAGGTATGCGCGGTCGTTGCTGTCCCACAGCCACGATCCCTGACCACGGACGAACACCTGTTGCGGCCGTTCGACGCTGGGCATCAGGCGCCCGGTGCTGAGATTTTCGCTGATGTCTGAAGGGTTGGCCTCGAAGGCGAGGTCATCAAGACTCGGCGTCTGGCGCCGCAAACTGAACAGATTCATTGAAAAACACCTCGTTTGAAGTGTTTTGAACTGCCTATGTAAACACTGTCGAAGCGAACGCTATTCATCGCGCTTTCTGGCCCTGTAAGCCTTGTGAATGCGGTTAGACTAGGCTCACCGAGGCCTGCGGGCCATTTCGATTTCCCAGCAATTTCGATAAGCATTACTTATGGATTTCAAACAACTGCGTTATTTCGTCGCGGTCTACGAAGAAGGCCATGTTGGCCGGGCGGCGGAGCGCCTTTCGATCTCGCAACCGGCACTGTCGCAGCAGATCCGTCAGCTCGAACAGAACCTCGACGTCACCTTGTTCGAACGCAGCAGCAAACGCCTGCTGCCCACCCTCGCCGCGCACACGTTGTACAACCACGCCGTGCCGCTGCTTGATGGCCTGCAACGGGCGCGTGAGGCATTGGGCAACTTCAAGGGTCAGGCCCTGCGCACGCTGGCCATCGGCGTGCTGCAAACGGTTCATACCAGTCTGGTACCGCAAATGCTTGAGCGCGTGCGCAAGGCGCAGCCGCATCTGGTGGTGCAGATTTATGAATTGACCGGGCTTGAGATCGAACGCCGCCTGCTCAACGGCTCGCTGGACATCGGCATCAGTTATCTACCGCCGCGCCAACCGGGCCTGCATGGCGTGATGCTCTATGAAGATGAACTGACGCTGGTTATCCCGGCCGATCACCCCTTGCGTGAATTCAAGAAAGTCTCGATGCGCCAGGCTGCCGAGTTGCCGATGCTACTGCTGGGCGAAGAGTTTCAGATCCGCCAGATCTGGCAGGCGCAACTGACCGCACTCGGACGACGTCCGCAGGTGCAAGCCGAGTTGAACAATATGGTGGGGATTCTCGACAGTTTGCCGCACACCAAACTGGCGACGGTGCTGCCCGGGCGTTCGCAAAAGGAGTACGACGATCAGGATCTGCTGTGGAAACCGCTGAGCGAACCACGGGTGCCGCTGAAGGTTGGGCTGGTCTGTCGCGATGTGCAACGCCAGCAGGCCTCTTTGGCGCTATTGCGAACATTGCTGGAAGAGGTGATGGAACGTGAAATGAAGCCAGCGCTGGATCCATTGGCCTGAACACTTTTCTTCAGGCAAAAGAAAACCCCGCCGAAGCGGGGCTTTGCAGACTGTTTCCCTGACATCCTTTTCACTCCGCCACCCTGGCAGAATCCTACGTGTCCGTGTTGTTGCTTTGCGCTTCCTGCGCGACGTCCATGAAATGTAGATTAGCCGTGGATCCAATCTACGCATATGGGAGAACAGCAGCACGTCATGTAAGAGAATGCTTACACGACGACATCGCATCAGAATTGCGCCGCATCCAGCAGGAACAGCGACTCGCTACCGGCCTTCACCGACGCACTCAACGAGTGAATACGCGGCAGCAGACGGGCGAAGTAGAAGCGCGCGGTGCCCAGTTTGCTGGCATAGAAATCGTCCTGCGCTTCTTTGCCCAATGAGGCTTTGGCCATCAACGCCCACATGTAGGCGTAGGAAACGTATCCAAACGCTTGCAGATATTCGACCGAAGCCGCGCCGATTTCGTTCGGGTTGGTTTTCGCCTGATCCAGCAGCCAGGACGTCAGCTCGTCGAGGGTGTTCACAGCATCATTCAACGGCTTGGTGAACTCACCCAGATCGGCGCTGGCGGTTGCGGTGAAATGACGGATCTCGTCAGCGAACAACTTGTAGAACGCGCCACCGCTGCCGACGATCTTGCGCCCGACCAGGTCCAGCGCCTGAATGCCGTTGGTGCCTTCGTAGATTTGCGTGATGCGCACGTCACGCACCAGTTGTTCCTGGCCCCACTCGCGGATGTAGCCGTGGCCGCCGAAAATCTGCTGGCCGTGCACGGTGGTTTCCAGTCCCAGATCGGTGAGGAACGCCTTGGCCACCGGCGTCAGCAACGCGACCAGATCTTCCGCACGCTTGCGCGTGGTGGCGTCTTCGCTGAACTTGGCAGTGTCGAGTTGCATCGCCACGTAGGTAGAGAACGCCCGGCCGCCTTCGTTCGAGGCTTTCATGGTCAACAGCATGCGGCGCACGTCCGGGTGAACGATGATCGGGTCAGCGACTTTGTCTTTGTTCTGCGCGCCGGTCGGCGAACGGCTTTGCAGACGGTCGCGGGCGTATTCGACGGCGTTCTGGTAGGAGCGCTCTCCGGTCGCCAGGCCCTGAATACCAACACCGAGGCGCTCGTAGTTCATCATGGTGAACATCGCGGCCAGACCTTTGTTCGGCTCGCCGACCAGATAACCCACGGCTTCGTCAAAGTTCATCACACAGGTCGCGGATGCCTGGATGCCCATCTTGTGTTCGATCGAACCGCAGTTCGCCGGGTTACGCGCGCCCAGGCTGCCGTCGGCGTTGACCATGAACTTCGGCACCAGGAACAGCGAAATGCCTTTCGGGCCCGCTGGGGCATCCGGCAGTTTGGCCAGCACCAGGTGAATGATGTTTTCGGTGAGGTCGTGTTCGCCGCCGGTGATGAAGATCTTGGTGCCGCTGACCTTGTAGGAACCGTCGGCCTGAGGCTCGGCCTTGGTGCGGATGATCCCCAGGTCGGTGCCGGCGTGCGGCTCGGTCAGACACATCGAACCGGCCCAGACGCCGGCGTACATGTTCGGCAGGTAAGCGGCTTTCAGCTCTTCGCTGGCGTGGGCGTTGATCGACAGGCAAGCGCCAGCGGTCAGCATCGGGTACAAACCGAAGGACAGGCTGGCGGAGTTGACCATCTCTTCAACCTGCGCCGACACGGCTTTAGGCATGCCCATGCCGCCGTATTGGGGATCGCCACCGACGCCGACCCAGCCGCCTTCGGCATAAGTCTGATAGGCCTGTGGGAAACCGGCCGGCGTGGTGACGGCACCTTCAGCCCAGTGACAGCCTTCTTCGTCAGCGGCACGGCTCAGCGGCGCGATGCTTTTGCTGGTGACCTTGCCGGCCTCTTCGAGAATGGCTTCAACGGTTTCGGCGTCGACAGTCTCGGCCAGCGCTGGCAGTTCGGCCCAGAGTTTGGCGACCTCGAACACTTCATTGAGGACGAAGCGCATATCGCGCAGCGGCGCTTTGTAGTCAGCCATGGCAAACCTCGCAAGATCTAAACGGTGATTCGTGGAATGGTATTTTCGTTGAGCTGGAGTGTACCTCAACAACTTTTGCGACACATAGGGTCAACCGGTGACCGATTTGTTATTTTTAGTCACCGCAACTCACCCATAAAGAAGCCCGCAATCAGCGGGCTCCTTCATTGAGCAGGACAAGCATTACAGAGCGAACAACTCCGCAGGCAACTTCATCAAACAATCACTCCCCGCCTCGATCGCCGCCCGATGCGCCGCCGTACGCGGCAACAGGCGTTTGAAGTAAAACTCACACGTCGCCAATTTGCCCTGCAGATAGTCCGCCTCGCCCTCGCCCGCCTCCAACTGCGCCTGCGCCACCAACGCCATGCGCAACCACAGATAACCGAGAATGATGTAGCCGCTGTACATCAGGTAATCCACCGACGCCGCGCCCACTTCATCCGGGTTCTTCATCGCCGCCATGCCGACCTTCATGGTCAGATCGCCCCACTGCTGATTGAGCTCATTGAGCTGCGCAACGAAACTGCCCAACTGCGGATGTTCGGCGTTGGCCGCGCAGAACTTGTGGACGATTCTGGTAAACCCACGCAGCAACTTGCCCTGACTGCCCAGCACCTTGCGCCCGAGCAAATCCAGCGCCTGAATGCCGTTGGTGCCTTCGTAGATCGGAGCGATCCGGCAATCGCGCACCAACTGCTCCATGCCCCATTCGCGGATAAAACCGTGGCCACCGAACACTTGCATGCCGTGGTTGGTCACTTCCAGGCCGGTGTCGGTCATGAACGCTTTGCAGATCGGCGTGAGGAACGCCAGCAGGTCTTCGGCTTCCTGACGCGCCTCGGCATCGCTGCTCAGGTGAGCGACATCGAGCAGTTGCGCAGTGAAGTAGGTCAGCGCGCGGTTGCCTTCGTTGAACGCCTTCATGGTCAGCAGCATGCGCCGCACATCGGGGTGGACGATGATCGGATCGGCGGCTTTTTCCGGGGCTTTGGCGCCGGTCAGCGAGCGCATCTGCAAGCGGTCGTTGGCGTATTTTATCGCGCCCTGGAAGCTTGCTTCGCCCAGACACAAACCCTGCATGCCAGTGCCGAGCCGCGCGTGGTTCATCATGGTGAACATGCAGTTGAGGCCCTTGTTCGGCTCGCCGATCAGATAACCCTTGGCGCCGTCGAAGTTCAACACGCAAGTGGCCGAGGCCTTGATGCCCATCTTGTGCTCGATCGAACCGCAGGACACGCCGTTGCGCGCCCCCGCTTCACCCGCCGCATCCGGCAAGAACTTCGGCACGATAAACAGTGAAATCCCTTTGGTCCCGGCCGGCGCGTCCGGCAGCTTAGCCAACACCAGATGGATGATGTTGTCGCTCATGTCGTGTTCGCCGGCGGAGATGAAAATCTTGCTGCCGGTGACCGCGTAACTTCCGTCGGCCTGGGGCACGGCGCGGGTCTTGATGATGCCCAGGTCGGTGCCGCAATGGGCTTCGGTCAGGCACATGGTGCCGGTCCACTGGCCGGCGGTGAGTTTGCTCAGGTAGGTGTCTTTTTGCTCGGCGCTGCCATGGGCGTGGATCGCCGACATCGCGCCATGGGTCAGGCCCGGGTACATGCCCCAGGACGTGTTGCTCGAGCCGACCATTTCGCTGATCACCAGCCCCAACGAACTCGGCAGGCCCTGACCGCCGTAGGTCGGGTCTGCGGCCAGACCGTGCCAGCCGCCCTCGACGTATTGTGCGAAAGCCTGCTTGAAGCCTGTAGGCGTTGTCACCACACCGTTGTCGAAATGGCAGCCCTCTTCGTCACCGCTGCGATTGAGCGGCGCGAGAACGTTCTCGCAGAACTTCGCGCCCTCTTCGAGGATCGCGTTGATCATGTCCGGGCTGGCGTCTTGCGCGCCGAGGGCTGCGTAATTGCTGTGGAAGTCGAAGACGTGGTCGATCAGAAAACGCATGTCGCGCAGGGGGGCTTTGTACTCAGGCATGGTGGCTTCTCCGTCAGCAGATTTCTCCAACCTACTGCTGGCCACCACGCCCCACAATCATCGTGCAGACGCTGAATGCGCCGTCATCACTCAACCTGCGGCCGAGTCCATACGCACCGCGCCTCGGCGGTTCTGCCCGAACGCGACCACACAGTTTCGCCCTGCGCCTTTGGCGCTGTAGAGCGCCTCGTCGGCGGACTTCAGGACTTGCTCCGGGTTGCGCTGCTCCACTCGCTCGGCGACGCCGATACTCACCGTGACTGAAACGCTGGAGGCACCGGAACCGGCGCGGCGTTGTCGACCTTGCTGATCATCCTGCGGACGGTTTTCCTGATTGCGCAGTTGAATGTTGTAGGACGCAATCGACTCGCGGATCACCTCAAGGTGCGGCATGCACTCCTCAAGGGTTTTGCCTGCAAACACCAGGGCAAATTCCTCACCGCCATAGCGATACGCCCTACCGCCACCGCTGATTTTCGACAGTTTGCTCGCGACCAATCGCAGCACCTGATCGCCGACATCGTGGCCATGGGTGTCGTTGAATTTCTTGAAGTGATCGACGTCGCTCATCGCCAATACGTAGTTGCGACCGAGGCGCTGCATGCGTTCGTTGAGCGCGCGACGGCCCGGCAGACCGGTGAGTTCGTCGCGGAAGGCCATTTGATAAGCCTCGTGCGCAACCGCAGCCGCAATCATCAACATCACTTGGCTGCACATGATGTTCAGAGTAAACGGCAGGATGAAGGTTTTCGGCAGCATCCAGAACACACCGAGCAGGCCAACCAATTGCGCCGCATGCAGCGGGCGCGGATTGCGCCAGTACTGCCAGGCCAGTAGCAGGAACGCCGAGATAAACACCGGATAGGACAGCTGGATCAGGCTCATCCACGCACCGTGCAGTGCCGGCCAGCGGATTTCCGAGAGCCAGATCAGCAATGCCTGGGGATAACTTTGTTCAAGGCCCAGCGCCACACTGCCAAAGGCCAGCAACACGGCAAAACGCGCGACCATGTCCTGGAACAGGTGGGTACGTTCCTGCCAGGCAGCGAACAGGCCGAACAATAACGGCAACAGCAGACAAACGAGATGAAAGACCACCGCAGCGTCTTCGCGGACCTTCCCGTTATCACGGTAATAGTCGGTCTGGGTGTCGAGCAGAAAATAGGCGATGTACACCGTGAGCATCAGAAACAGTTCGCGCTGACGTCGGTAAACCGCGCAATAAGCGCCGCCCAGCAGCAAAACCAGAGTCGGCAACACGTTGAACAGCGACGTGAAAAACACGTTGAGGTCTTTGACGTACGCAGCCGCCAACCCCGCGAGTAACAACAGCAGTGAAGGTAGGAAATGGCTGAAACGTACAGCGGAAGAACGCGGCAAGGGTAAAGCTCCGACCCGTCATATCAAAGAGATGGCATTGTGCCTGCAATGTGGCCAGTTAAGCACACACAATGTGATCCAGATCACACGCAGTCTCTTTAACGGCAGAAAACCTGAGTATCTGAGCGATTTGCCAAGTTTTTTGCCCGATCCGCCGCGCTGGCCATCATGACTGGTGGCCGGGCTTGAAAATCCCCCTCAAAGATCGTTGTAGAACGGCAACAGTGGCCCCTCCGCAGGACTCCGCCCCTCAGCGCCGTAAGGCTTGAGATTGAGCAAAGCGTCCGCCGCTTGCCGAGTGGTGACTTTCGGGCTGGCCGGACGTTGGGTCACGGCATTCTCATCACCGACATGGCCTTGCGGGATGACCAGCGATGGATGATCGAACGGAGCACGCTCCCACGCCACACGCGGATCGGTCAGGCCGACTTCCATGAATTTCACCAGCGCGTCGATCTCATCGGGCATCAGGTTGAGGTTGGTCATGTCCGGATCGAGGTTCGAAGTGTTGTGCTGATTGACCGCCGGATGCTCGAAACCGCTGGTGTTGTTGGCGTCCTCGCCACGGCGATCGCCGCCACGGTTGTAGAACTCCATCACTTGCTTGAGCGTGGCGCGGCTGCCGTTGTGGAAGTACGGCCCGGTCAGGGCGATGTTGCGCAGGGTCGGCGTCTTGAAGGCGCCATCGACCGAGTCGCGGAAGTTGACATTGGGTTTTAGCGTGGCGTCGCACGGGATCGCTGCGCTCAGCGGTGCTTCGAAGGTGCAGACATCGACATCCAGCGGATCGGCAATGCTGCCGCCCTGCAACACCTTGTTGTACTGACGGCTGAACGACCACGGATTGCCCCAGGCATCAACGCCGCCGAGGGCCAGATCTTCGGAGGTCGGGCGCACGCCGGTGTTGTAGAAACCGTTGTCATAGAGCGTGGTGAGGTTGTCAGCCATGACCATGCGTTCGATGCGTTCACGCGGGTGCATCAGCAAACGGCTGGCGGCGTTTGTCAGTTCCGCGCCGCCGTGGCAATTGACGCATTTGCCTTTGCCGAGAAACAGGTTCATGCCCTGCACTTGCTGCGCGTTCATGGCAGTTGAATCGCCTTGCAGATAAGCATCGATCGGCGCTTGGTCAGAGATCAGCGTGGACTCGTACATTTGAATCGCCAGCCCGAAGAACAGCGGAAAATTGGCTTCCATCTGTGTGTACGGCGCGCCACCCACCAGCACATTTTGCGTGGCGTTCCATAGGCGTGGCTGGAAGGCGTTCTTGATCAGCTCGCGATAGGTAGGGCGACGCGCGCCGGATACCGAGGCGAGCACGGAATCGTTGGAGGAAATCCGCTGCTGCTTGAGCATCAACTGATCGAGCATGCGCCGGCCGATGTCAGCGAAGGTGCGACCACCGCAGGACATTTCCACCGCACTGCCCGGCGGCCCCACCGCTTGTGAAGCAGCAGATGCGTCGTTGAGCGCCAGCCGGACTCTGGTTGCCACGGTGCTGCGCTCGCTGGTCACGTAAATGCCCGCATCGGGATCACGATTGCCGAACGGCGAGAAACCATTGAACACGTTATTCGCCCGACCATCCCAGAAGTTGCGCACATTGAACGCGGCGTTGATTACCGACGGCGCATTACGCCCGGTGCTGCGGCGTACGTTGATGCCGCCGACCTGAAAGATACCGTCCGGTTGCTGGGTGCATTTGTCGAAACGTGGCTGGTTGGGTTTGACGAAGTTGGCATCGAATACGCCTTGAGAGCCGACCACGTCATCGCTCGAATACAGGATCGGCGAATTGCGCTCCAGTGGATTGCTCAGCACATGGGTCGGGAAATCGGTTTTCTTCAGCGTGTAGTTCGGGCCGCCCTTGCCGCCGGAAAGCGTCGTGTAGGACGCCACATCGCCGGGAATGTCCGAAGCGACAAAGGGTTTGTTGAAGATCGAGGCGACGTTGGCGTTGGTGTGTGCCTGGCCGGGATTGAGCTGGTTGGTGATGCGGTGATCGACACCGGCGTGGTAGTGGCAGGACGCGCAAGCCGTAGCGCCATCGCTGCCGACTTCCATGTCCCAGAACAGCGCCTTGCCCAGCAGGATTGCGGCGGAACGGTTGAGCACATAGTCGGTCATCAGGTCGACCTTGCGCCCGCCTTCTGTCCCGGAGGGATCGGGCGGAACCATGCCGCGCAAGGATTGCAGGCTTGGCACTTCCGGCACGGGCGGATCCACTTCGGCGGGATCTGCCGCCATGGCACTGGAGGCAGAGAGTGTGAGGGTTAACCAGACAAGTCGGCAGATGTTCATGTGCTTCACCCTGACGTTGTTGTTATGGATTCGCCGGGCGAGAGGCGTCGTGGAACAGCACAGGATTTCTCGTGAGCGCCGGTTAATTTGCGCAGTGCAATTAATTGGCCATCCTTCCGAGAAACATTTTGAATCAATAAATGCGGGAGCTACGCGCTGTCAGACACCGTTTCTGCTGGGGAATCGCCCCCAGAGTTGGGGACGGAATCCAGCGCAAAAAAAACCGCTACTCCCGAAAGAGCAGCGGTTTTTTAGCGACTGCGTTAAGGCTTAGTAGCCCAGTGCGAAGTCTTCTTCTTTCATGTCCATCAGGTTGTTGGCGCCCGACAGCATGGTGGCCACGTGCGTACGGGTACGCGGCAGGATGCGCTGGAAGTAGAAGCGCGCGGTTTGCAGCTTGGCGGTGTAGAACGCTGCGTCGCCGGTGCCTTCTGCCAGCTTCTCGGCAGCCAGACGCGCCATGTCGGCCCAGAAGTAAGCCAGGCAGGCATAACCGGAGTACATCAGGTAGTCCACGGAAGCCGCGCCGACTTCTTCGCGATCTTTCATGGCGGCCATACCGACCTTCATGGTCAGTTCGCCCCATTCCTTGTTGATGGCTGCCAGCGGTGCGACGAATTCTGCAACGGCTTCGTTGCCTTCGTTGTTCTGGCAGAACTTGTGGACGATCTTGGTGAAGCCTTTCAGAGCTTCGCCTTGAGTCATCAACACTTTACGGCCCAGCAGATCGAGTGCCTGGATACCGGTGGTGCCTTCGTACAGCATCGAAATGCGGCTGTCGCGAACGTTCTGCTCCATGCCCCACTCGGCGATGAAGCCGTGGCCGCCGTAGATCTGTACGCCGTGGTTAGCAGATTCGAAACCGACTTCGGTCATGAACGCTTTGGCGATCGGGGTCATGAAGGCCAGCAGTGCGTCGGCTTTCTTCTTCTCTTCTTCGTCCACACCGTATTTGACGATGTCGACCTGTTTGGCGGTGAAGTACACCATCGCACGGTTGCCTTCGGCGAATGCCTTCATGGTCAGCAGCATGCGGCGTACGTCAGGGTGCACGATGATCGGGTCAGCGGCTTTTTCCGGCGCTTTCGGGCCAGTCAGGGAGCGCATTTGCAGACGATCGCGAGCGTATTTCAGGCCGCCCTGGAAACCGATTTCGGCGTGGGCCAGACCTTGCAGCGCGGTACCCAGACGTGCGGTGTTCATAAAGGTGAACATGCAGTTCAGGCCTTTGTTCGCCGGGCCGATCAGGTAACCGGTAGCGCCGTCGAAGTTCATCACGCAAGTGGCGTTGCCGTGGATGCCCATCTTGTGTTCCAGCGAACCGCAGCTCACTGCGTTGCGCTCACCGACGGTGCCATCCGCGTTCGGCATGAACTTTGGAACGATGAACAGCGAGATGCCTTTGGTCCCAGCCGGTGCGTCCGGCAGGCGAGCCAGCACGATGTGGACGATGTTGTCGGCCATGTCGTGTTCACCGGCCGAGATGAAGATCTTGGTGCCGGACACTTTGTAGGAACCGTCGGCCTGAGGTTCGGCCTTGGTGCGCAGCATGCCCAGGTCGGTGCCGCAGTGCGGTTCGGTCAGGCACATGGTGCCGGTCCATTCGCCGGAAACCAGTTTGGTCAGATAGGCTTCTTGCTGCTCTGGCGTGCCGTGCTCGGAGATGGTGTTCATCGCGCCGTGCGACAGGCCTGGGTACATGCCCCACGACCAGTTGGCTTCGCCAACCATTTCGCTCACGGCCAGACCCAGCGACTCCGGCAGGCCTTGGCCGCCGTGCTCAACGTCGTGAGCGAGGCTTGGCCAGCCACCTTCAACGAATTGCTTGTAAGCCTCTTTGAAGCCAGTCGGGGTTTTCACGCCGGACTCGCTCCAGGTGCAACCTTCGAGGTCGCCCACGCGGTTCAGCGGTGCCAGTACCTGCTCACAAAACTTGGCGCCTTCTTCGAGAATGGCGTCAACCATGTCCGGAGTTGCGTCTGCGCAAGCCGGAAGGCTCTGATAGTGCGCTTCGTAGCCGAGCAGCTCGTCACGAACGAAGCGAATATCACGCAAGGGGGCCTTGTAGTCAGGCATAGCGATAAACCTCTGCTGATGTAACCGGGAATGAACGACCGCGTTGATTTGTTGTGACGGTCAAACAGTTGTTTGAAACATACGTTTACGCCGAAATCTTGTCAAGCATCGATCTTTTGCCGTTCGTCATCAGATTTTTCAAATGCCGGACACAGCAAACCGCCATGCGCTCGAACGAGCCACGGGCGCTGAAAAAAGATTAGTTGAGAGAGAAGGACTTACAACGAAAAACGCCGCGACAGGTCGCGGCATTCAGCGTGCAGAAGACAGAAAAGTCAGGCGAACGTATCGATGATCGTACCGAGCACTTCATCGGAAGCCTTGGCGACCTTCACACCCAGCTCAGCCTGGATCTTGCCCTGAGACATCTCGACCACATTACTGGCCAGATCCGATTGCTGGGCACGATCAACACCACGCAGACGATCAATCTGCACTTCAGACGACTGGCTGGTCACCGAACGTTCGATAGTATTGTTGGCGATTTGGCTGGCAGCCTGATCGATGCGGTTCTGCCCGCTCTGAATCGAGCTCAGACCGGCATAAAAAGCAGTGTTACCGGAGATTTCCATAACGGTTCTCATCCTTGGGAAGGATCAATGGCTGCCATTGAAGCAGAGGCGCCAGAAAAACACCCGTCAAAAACACTAACGGCACAGTGCCTGCCCATAGAGAAAAGCTTAGTCGAGCAGATCCAATTGCAAATGATCCGCCACCGCCTCTGCACTCAAGGCCTTGAGTTTCGGCACGCGTCCGAGGCACGGCGCCGGAATCCGCTCAGCCAGCGTGGCGAGATTCTCCTCCAGCCGCGAAGTCTTCGGATCGATGATATTCGCCACCCACCCTGCCAGTTGCAGCCCATCGCGAGCAATCGCCTCCGCCGTCAGCAAGGCATGACTGATGCACCCCAATCGCACACCCACCACCAGAATCACCGGCAGCTTCAGCGCAATCGCCAGATCCGACAAATTATCCTGATCGGCCAAAGGCACCCGCCAGCCACCCGCGCCCTCGATCAGAGTGAAATCGGCGTTCATCGACAGAATCTCGCGCATCGGCGCCAGCAGCGATTGCACGGTCAAAGCCACGCCCGCCTCTCGCGCCGCCAGATGCGGAGCGATCGCCGGTTCGAACGCCACCGGATTGACCTGTTGATAACTCAGTGGCAACGAACATTCGGCGAGCAGCGCCAACGCATCGGAATTGCGCAACCCCTTGGGCGTCACTTCACACCCGGATGCCACCGGTTTGCCCGCCGCCGTACTCAACCCGGCGGAGCGCGCCGCATGCAGCAACCCGGCGGCAACGGTGGTCTTGCCGACATCGGTGTCCGTTCCGGTGATGAAATAGGCTGCGCTCATACGGGTTTCTCCAACACGGCGTAGACCACCTGATAAGTCGCCGGCAATCCCGACGCCTCACGGAACTGCTCGTAAGCTTCGACCAGCCCGAGAATCCGCGCGCGGCCGGTCAAACCGCCCGGCCGCCCGGGATTCAGATTGTGCGCACCGAGGGCTTTCAACTCATGGGTCAGACCGCGCACATCCGGGTAGTGCAACACGTGAGGCTGTTTCTCCAGACTCAGCGTTCGCAAACCACTGCCCGCACACAACTGTTCATAACGGGCGAACTCGCGGAAGCGGTTGACGTGCACCATCCCGTCGACCTGCCGCCAGCTGTCACGCAACTCAAACAACGTCCCTGTACAAAGACTAGCAAACGCAAAAATTCCACCCGGTTTGAGCACACGAAAGGCTTCGCTGAGCACCGCATCGAAATCCACACACCACTGCACCGCGAGGCTGGAGAAGATCAGGTCGCAGGTCGAATCCTGCAGCGGCAGCCGCTCCGCATCGCCAGCAATGAAATGCTCGGCACCGCCCAACGGCCGCGCATGCTCAAGCATGCCTTCAGCGATATCCAGCGCCAGACCGTCACCCTCAATAAAACGCGAGGCCAGCGCCCGAGTGAAGTAGCCAGTGCCGCAGCCCAGATCCAGCCAGCGCGATGGTACGAAATCCACCGGCAAGCGCTGCAGCAACTGTGTACCGACATCACGTTGCAACTCGGCGACGCTGTCGTAACTGGCCGCCGCGCGGGAGAAAGAGGCCGCGACCTGACGTTTGTCAGGCAAGCCGCCAGGCAGCACAAGAGACAAATCAGTCATCACCGCACTCATGTAAAAAAGCCTGGATAGCGCCCGCCAGTCCGTGGGGGTCTTCCAGAAGAAACGCATGACAGGCCTGTTCGATCAGACCTATTTCGATATCCGGCAACAGGACGAACAACGCCCCTGCCGCTTCCGCCGGGACCAGGCCGTCCTGACCGGCGAACAAATGAAACTGCGGGCCACGAAACGCCTGCAATGCTTCACGGGTATCCAGTTGCGCGAGCAGTTCCAGTCCCGCCATCAGCGCCGCCGGCGCGGTGTTCGGTGCGCCGCCCAACATCAATCGTGACAAGCCGCGCGGGTCTTGCGCGCCTTGGGCACAGAGCAGCGAGAACCGTTTGAGCGTTGTACGCGGATCGGCTTGGCAACCCGCGAGAAACGCGTCGAACGTCTCGCCTGACATCGCGTTCGGCCACTGTTCATGAGCAACGAAGGAAGGATTGCTCGCCAGCGTCAGCAACCCGCAGCAATGCTCGCCACGGCGCGCCGCCAATTCGGACGCGAGCATGCCGCCCAGCGACCAGCCGCCCAGCCACACATCCTGAGGAATGCGCTCGTCGAGTTCGTCGAGCCAGTCTTGCAGGTCACTGGAATCCGACGCCGGCAACGGCTCGACTTCAACGTTGAGATGTTCGTCGAGCCCCTGCAACGCCGCGGCCAGAGGCTCCATCGGCGAAATACCGAGGCCCCAGCCGGGCAGCAGGATCAGGCGATTACGCATGGCTTGGCTCCGGCGTCAGTTGGGCAAAACAATCGGCCAGCCCCTCTAACAATAGCTGCACCTGCGCCTCGCTGTGGGCGGCGGTCAGAGTCACGCGCAAACGGGCGCTGCCGGCGGGCACAGTCGGTGGGCGGATCGCGGTGACCATCAGCCCGCGCTCACGCAGCATCTGCGAAAGACGTACAGCGCGGCCGGCATCGCCAATCATGATCGGCTGGATCGGTGTGAAGCTGTCCATCAACTCCAGGCCAATCTGCTCGGCGCCATGCCGGAACTGGCGAATCAGCGTCTGCAAATGCTCACGACGCCAATGTTCGCTGCGCAGCAGTTCCAGACTTTTCAATGTTGCGCAGGCCAGCGCCGGCGGCTGGCTGGTGGTGTAGATGTACGGGCGGGCGAACTGGATCAGGCTTTCGATCAGCTCTTCGCTGCCGGCGACAAACGCCCCCGCCGTGCCGAACGCTTTGCCGAGGGTGCCGACCAACACCGGCACGTCCTCCTGGCTCAAACCGAAATGCTCGACAATCCCGCCGCCATTCGCACCCAGCGGCCCGAAACCGTGAGCGTCATCAACCATCAGCCACGCGCCTTTGGCCTTGGTTTCTCGGGCCAGCGCCGGCAGATCAGCGAGGTCGCCGTCCATGCTGAACACGCCGTCGGTAACCACCAGCGTATTGCCGGTGGCTTTCTCCAGACGTTTGGCCAGACTCACCGCGTCGTTGTGCAGATAGCGATTGAAACGCGCCCCCGACAACAGACCCGCATCCAGTAACGAAGCGTGATTGAGGCGATCTTCCAGCACCGTGTCGCCCTGCCCGACCAGAGCCGTAACAGCGCCGAGATTGGCCATGTAGCCGGTGGTGAACAGCAGCGCACGCGGACGTCCGGTGAGATCGGCCAGCGCTTCTTCCAGTGCGTGATGCGGGCCGCTGTGGCCGATCACCAGATGCGAGGCGCCACCACCGACGCCCCAACGTTCAGCACCTGAGCGCCAGGCTTCGATCACTTGCGGGTGATTGGCCAGACCGAGGTAATCGTTATTGCAGAACGCGAGCAACGGTTGGCCGTCGACCACCACTTCCGGCCCCTGCGGGGATTCGAGCAGCGGGCGCTGACGATAGAGGTTTTCGGCACGACGGGCAGCAAGGCGTGCGGCGAGATCGAAAGACATGCAGGCCTCGACTTTCAAGTGACACAGATCCCTTGCTCGCGAAGAGGCCTTCACATCCGACATCAATGTCGACTGAAACACCGCTTTCGCGAGCAGGCTCGCTCCCACAAGGGGTTTTGCATTCCTTCAGAGGAATCCGCGCAGCTTTTTACACTGCGGCGTTGTAGAACTGCTCGCTGCTTTTCTGCTCCACCAGCGCCTGCTCGATCGCAGCCTGATGCACTTCATCGGAATGCTCTTCACGAGCCTCCGGTGCGATACCGAGGCGCGCGAACAATTGCATGTCCTTGTCGGCCTGCGGGTTGGCGGTGGTCAGCAACTTGTCGCCGTAGAAAATCGAGTTGGCGCCGGCAAAGAATGCGAGGGCCTGCATTTGCTCGTTCATCGCTTCGCGGCCGGCGGACAGGCGCACGTGGGATTGCGGCATGAGAATGCGAGCCACGGCGAGCATGCGGATGAAGTCGAACGGGTCGATGTCTTCTGCGTTTTCCAACGGCGTGCCGGCGACCTTCACCAGCATGTTGATCGGCACCGATTCCGGATGCTCCGGCAGGTTGGCCAACTGGATCAGCAGATTGGCGCGATCATCCAGCGACTCGCCCATGCCGAGAATGCCGCCGGAGCAAATCTTCATTCCCGACTCACGCACGTAGGCCAGCGTTTGCAGGCGCTCGCTGTACGTACGGGTGGTGATGATGCTGCCGTAGAACTCGGGCGACGTGTCGAGGTTGTGGTTGTAGTAATCGAGACCGGCCTTGGCCAGTGCCTCGGTCTGATCCTGATCGAGACGCCCCAGCGTCATGCAGGTTTCCAGCCCCAGGGCTTTCACGCCTTCAACCATTTTCAGCACGTAGGGCATGTCTTTGGCCGACGGATGCTTCCACGCCGCGCCCATGCAGAAACGCGTCGAACCGATCGCCTTGGCGCGTGCCGCCTCTTCGAGGACCTTCTGCACTTCCATCAGCTTTTCTTTTTCCAGACCGGTGTTGTAGTGACCGGACTGCGGGCAGTACTTGCAGTCTTCCGGGCAGGCGCCGGTCTTGATCGACAGCAGAGTCGAAACCTGAACGCGGTTGGCGTTGAAATGCGCGCGGTGCACCGTTTGCGCCTGGAACAGCAAGTCGTTGAATGGCTGTACGAAGAGTGCTTTGACTTCGGCCAGAGACCAGTCGTGACGCAGGGTGGCGGTGGTGCTCGCGCTCATGGGTAATTCCTTGGTTATGCTTGGCTTGCGGCTGCGGGAATGGAATACCCACAGGTGCTACACGGATGTTCGGCATATTTAAGGAAGAGTCATGCGCTGTCAACCACGATACGAAGGCCCGGTTTACATCTGTTTAAATAACATACAATCCTGCTTGCTTTGCGATGAGCCGGCGGAAGCGAAAATGCCAATCTGCGTGGCTTGCGAAACCGAACTGCCATGGCTTGGCGAGCAATGCGTCACCTGCGCTTTGCCTTTAGCCGCAGCGGGCCTGACCTGCGGCGAGTGCCAGCTAGAGCCGCCGGCTTTCGAAGAGGTGGTGACGCCCTGGCTATATGGCTTCCCGGTCGACAGTTTGATTACACGCTTTAAACACAACGCAAAATGGCCGTTTGGCCACCTGCTCGCCGACGTTCTCGGGCAATACCTGCAACATCGCTTCGATGAGGGTTTAGCCAGGCCCGATGTGTTGTTGCCGGTGCCGCTGGCGCGTAAACGCCTGCGTCAAAGGGGCTTCAACCAGGCGGCGATGCTGGCGCGCTGGCTGAGCACCTCGCTGGATCTGCCGTGTGAGGAAACGGTTCTGCGCCGCATCAAGGACACCGATGCCCAGCAGGCTCTCGACGCCAAAGCGCGTAAACGCAATTTGCGCAATGCGTTCGACCTCATGCCGGATGCGCAGGTACAAGGCCGGCATTTGGCGTTGATTGATGATGTGCTGACCACTGGCGCCACGGCCCAGGGGTTGGCGCGATTATTAATGAATGCTGGCGCAGCAAGAGTTGACGTCTATTGCCTCGCCCGCACGCCAAAACCCGGAACCTGAAGCCAACACAAATCTCTGTGGGAGCGAGCTTGCTCGCGAAGAGGCCGTAACATTCAAAATCAATGTTGACTGAGACGCCGCTTTCGCGAGCAAGCTCGCTCCCACAGGGTTCTGTGTAGGGCTTGACTCTCGCGTCGCTAGCGGCCAACTTCCACGTCCACCGCCACAAAAAAGCATCCACCCATGTCCATGCCCTCCCTGCTGTCCCAGCACATCGTCCGCCGTCCGCAGCGCATCGCTTTGCTGCAACACATCGCCGAACAAGGCTCGATCACTCGCGCCGCGAAAAGCGCGGGCCTGAGCTACAAAGCGGCGTGGGATGCCATCGATGAGCTGAACAACCTGGCGCAGAAACCGCTGGTCGAACGCGCCGTCGGTGGCAAGGGCGGTGGCGGCGCGAAACTGTCCAGCGAAGGCGAACGCGTGTTGCGCTTGTATCAAAAGCTGCAAGCCTTGCAGGCGCAGGTACTGGAAGCGGCGGAAGACGCCAGCGATCTCGATTTGCTCGGTCGCCTGATGCTCAGAACCAGCGCGCGCAATCAGTTGCACGGCAAGGTCGTGGCGATCGAAGCGCAGGGCCGCAATGACCTGATCTGCCTCGAACTGGCCGAAGGGCTTCATCTCAACGCGCAGATCACCCACGACAGCACCGTGCATCTGGAACTGCAAACCGGTACCGAAGTAGTGGCGCTGATCAAGGCTGGCTGGCTGGAATTGCTCGGACACGAGCAATCGGCAACGTCTGGTCACAATCTTCTGAAGGGCACCATCGAAGCGATTCTCGACGCCGAGGACGGCCCGAGCGAAGTGCGCATCACCCTGCCCAACGGCCATACCCTCTGCGCCCTGGCTGAGCCGCTCGATTTGCGCACGCGCGGATTGAGCGTGGAACAACCAGTGCAAGTGCAGTTTTCGCCGTCCAATGTGCTGATCGGCACGCCGCTGTAATCAGGCGCTGCAACGAAAGCGTCATCGACGCTCATTAAGGTGGCTGCCAAAACCAAGCAGGGAGCCTGATGTGAGCCTATTAGAAGAAAACCAATCCACTGATCTGGAAAAAATGGTCGGCCTCAGCCGTCGCGGTTTCATCGGCGCCGGTGCGCTGTGCGGTGCGGCGATGTTCCTCGGCGGCAGCCTGTTGAGCCGCAGCGCGCTGGCCACTGGCGTCAGCGCCGGCAACAGTCGCCTGCTCGGTTTCGAGAGCATTCCCGCCGCGACCACCGACGTCATCACGCTGCCCAAGGGCTACAAGTCTTCGGTGCTGATCAGTTGGGGCCAGCCCCTGCAAAAAAACGGCCCGGCGTTCGACCCGAGCGGTAACGGCACTGCGGCTGCACAGGAAGTGCAGTTCGGCGACAACAACGACGGCATGAGTCTGTTCGCCTTCCCCGACGACCGCAACCGCGCGTTGATGGCGATCAACAACGAATACACCAACTACCGCTACCTCTACCCGCACGGCGGCATGCCGCAATCGGCCGAAGACGTGCGCAAGGCACTGGCCTGCGAAGGCGTGTCGGTGATCGAGGTACAGCGCAAGAACGGCCAGTGGCAGTTCGTTCAAGGCTCGCGTTACAACCGCCGCATTCACGGCAACTCGCCACTGCGCATCAGCGGCCCGGCTGCCGGTCACGACCTGATGAAAACCGCTGCCGATAAACACGGCAAGAAAGTCCTCGGCACCTTCCAGAACTGCGCCAATGGCAAAACCCCGTGGGGCACTTACCTGACCTGTGAAGAAAACTTCACCGACTGCTTCGGCAGCAGCAACGCCCAGCAGCAGTTTGACCCGGCGCAAAAGCGCTACGGTGTCTCGGCCGCCAGCCGTGAGATCAACTGGCACCCGTATGACCCGCGCTTCGACATGGCGAAGAACCCCAACGAACTCAACCGTCACGGCTGGGTGGTCGAGATCGATCCGTTCGATCCGCAATCGACCCCGGTCAAACGCACCGCGCTGGGCCGTTTCAAGCATGAAAACGCCGCACTGGCCGAGACCGACGACGGTCGCGCCGTGGTGTACATGGGCGACGACGAGCGTGGCGAGTTCATCTACAAATTCGTCAGCCGTGACCGCATCAACCATCGCAACGCCAAGGCCAACCGCGACATCCTCGATCACGGCACCTTGTACGTGGCCAAATTCGACAACGGCGACAGCAACCCCGATCACCCGAAAGGCCAGGGCCAGTGGATCGAACTGACCCACGGCAAGAACGGCATCGATGCCAGCAGCGGCTTTGCCGATCAGGCTGAAGTGTTGATCCACGCGCGCCTCGCTGCCAGTGTGGTTGGCGCAACACGCATGGACCGTCCGGAATGGATCGTCGTCAGTCCGAAGGATGGCCAGGTCTATTGCACCCTGACCAACAACGCCAAGCGCGGCGAAGACGGCCAGCCGGTGGGCGGGCCGAACCCGCGTGAGAAGAACGTTTACGGGCAGATCCTGCGCTGGCGCACCGACCGTGACGATCACGCGTCGAAGATGTTTGCCTGGGATCTGTTTGTGGTCGCCGGCAACCCGGGCGTGCACGCCGGGACGCCGAAGGGCGGCTCGAAGAACATCACCCCGCAGAACATGTTCAACAGCCCGGATGGCTTGGGTTTCGACAAGGCTGGCCGTTTGTGGATTCTCACCGATGGCGACTCGAGCAACGCCGGGGATTTTGCCGGGATGGGCAATAACCAGATGCTCTGTGCCGATCCGAAGACCGGTGAGATTCGTCGGTTCATGGTCGGACCGATTGGTTGTGAGGTCACCGGGATCAGTTTCTCGCCGGATCAGAAAACCCTGTTTGTCGGGATTCAGCATCCGGGGGAAAACGGTGGTTCGACCTTCCCTGAGCATTTGCCGAATGGCAAGCCGCGCTCGTCGGTGATGGCGATTACCCGTGAGGATGGCGGGATCGTCGGCGCCTGATAAACCGCTTTCTCGAGCAGGCTCGCTCCTACACTGGATCGCCTGTGTGCATGAGATAGTGTGCACACTGAAGATCCTGTGGGAGCGAGCCTTCTCGCGAAGAGGCCCGCCCAGACACCAACCCCCTCACTGCCTGCCATCTGCGCTACCATGCTGGGCCGGACGCGGCAGCCTGCTGCGCGCAGGAGTCAGCATGGCCCACCCGTTTGAAACCCTCACACCCGACCTCGTGCTCGATGCCGTTGAAAGCATCGGCTTCCTCAGTGATGCGCGCATTCTGGCGCTCAACAGCTACGAAAACCGCGTCTATCAGGTCGGCATCGAAGACTCCGAGCCGCTGATCGCCAAGTTCTACCGCCCGCAGCGCTGGACCAACGAAGCCATTCTCGAAGAACACAAGTTCACCTTTGAGCTGGCCGACGTCGAAATCCCGGTGGTGGCGCCGCTGATCCACAACGGCGAAACCCTGCACGAACACGCTGGTTTCCGCTTCACCCTGTTCCCGCGTCGCGGCGGTCGCGCGCCGGAGCCGGGTAATCTTGATCAGCTGTATCGCCTCGGCCAGTTGCTCGGGCGCATTCATGCGGTCGGCGCGACCAAGCCCTTCGAACACCGTGAAGCCCTCGCCGTGCGGAACTTCGGCCACGCCTCGCTGAACACGTTGCTCGAAGGCAACTTCATTCCGAAAAGCCTGCTGCCGGCCTACGAGTCCGTCGCCCGCGACCTGCTCAAGCGCGTGGAAGATGCCTACGCCAACACGCCGCACCAGAACATCCGCATGCACGGCGACTGCCACCCCGGCAACATGATGTGCCGCGACGAGATGTTCCACATCGTTGACCTCGACGACTGCCGCATGGGCCCGGCGGTGCAGGACATCTGGATGATGCTCGCCGGTGATCGTCAGGAATGTCTGGGGCAGTTGTCGGAATTGATGGATGGCTACAACGAGTTTCACGATTTCGATCCGCGTGAGCTGGCGCTGATCGAACCGCTGCGCGCCCTGCGCCTGATGCACTACAGCGCCTGGCTCGCTCGGCGCTGGGATGACCCGGCGTTCCCGCACAGCTTTCCGTGGTTCGGCACCGAGCGTTATTGGGGCGATCAGGTGTTGGCGTTGCGTGAGCAACTGTCGGCGCTGAATGAAGAGCCACTGAAACTCTTCTGATCAAAATCAAAGATCAAAAGATCGCAGCCTTCGGCAGCTCCTACCTTGGAATGCATATCCCTGTAGGAGCTGCCGAAGGCTGCGATCTTTTCGCTTTCTGACACGACACATCTATACAAGCTCCTTACAATCCCCCCTTTGTCAGCTGCCTGAGCAAGGATTCTGCATGCAAGCCGCCAACCCGCGTCGCGGGTACATTCTGGGCCTGAGTGCCTACATCATCTGGGGCCTGTTCCCGATCTACTTCAAAGCCATCGCCGAGGTTCCGGCGGTCGAGATCATCATTCACCGGGTGTTGTGGTCGGCGCTGTTCGGTGCGCTGCTCCTGATGGTGTGGAAACACCCGGGCTGGTGGCGTGAACTGCTCGACAATCCCAAACGCTTGGCGATTCTTGCGCTGAGCGGCACGTTGATCGCGGCCAACTGGCTGACCTATGTGTGGTCAGTGAACAACGGGCGCATGCTCGAAGCGAGCCTCGGTTACTACATCAACCCGTTGGTCAACGTGTTGTTGGGAATGATGATTCTCGGCGAACGCCTGCGCCGCATGCAGTGGCTCGCAGTCGGCCTGGCGGCGGTGGGCGTGGCGCAGCAGGTGTGGCAGGTCGGCAATCTGCCGTGGGTGTCGCTGGTGCTGGCGTTGACGTTCGGCTTTTACGGTCTGATTCGCAAACAGGCGCCGGTCAAGGCGTTGCCGGGGCTGGTGGTGGAAACCTGGATGCTGGTGCCGATTGCCATCGCCTGGCTGCTGTTCAACCAGACCGCAACCAGCGCTCAGCCTGAGTTCTGGACGACTTCGCAAGCCTGGTGGCTGGTAGCCGCCGGACCGGTCACGTTGGTGCCGCTGGTGTGCTTCAACGCCGCCACGCGCCACTTGCCCTACACCACGATCGGTTTCCTGCAATACCTGGCGCCGACCCTGGTGCTGTTGCAAGCGGTGTTGCTGTTTGGCGAGCACTTGTCGTCGAGCACGCTGATCGCGTTCATCTTTATCTGGGCGGGTCTGGCGGTTTACAGCGTCGATGCAGTGATCAGTTTGCGTCGGCGCAGCTGATCAAAAAACGCACAAACCTTCACAGGCCACGGTTCTCGTGGCCTGCATCGTTCCTTCCCAAGGTTATCCACAGCGTGATCCCCGCCGTTTGTGTGCAAGTCACTGAATGTTGGCGGTTTTTTGATCACCTGCTGCAAAGCCACGGCGGGCCTCGCGTTGCGGGGTGTCTCTACAGGTTATCCACAGGCAGGTGCACGTTTAAACTGGATAACCTGATCGGCGCTTAAACGTCTGTGCGTAACACCAGTTCCACCATCAGATCGTCAGCCAGGGTTTCCAGACGCGACTGCAAAACGTCGAGCGACAAGGTCAGTGGCACTGCAAGAATCGCCTCGGCGTGAAACAGCGGCTCACTGCTCATCGGCGCCGGACGCACTTCCGTGATCAGCCTTTCCAGGTTCACACCCTGCTCGCTCAACAACCGGGTGATGTCGCGGACGATCCCCGGCCGGTCATTGCCCACCAATTCCATGGCGATCGGTTTCCAGGTGCACGATTGTTCGATACCGCTTTCAGCGATCAGTACGCGAATGCCATGCGTCGACAATGCTTGTAGGGAATCGACTAATTCGTCGTAAGCCTCCGCCGGCACCCCCACCCGAAGAATCCCGGCAAACTGCCCGGCCATCCGCGACATGCGGCTTTCCAGCCAGTTACCGCCGTGTTCGGCGATGCATTGGGCGATGCGCTCGACCTGCCCGGGCTTGTCCGGAGCGAAAACGGTGAGTACGAGATGGTCCATGGCGTCGCCCTCTTGTCATGACTTTTGTTATAGAAGGGCAAGTATAGGCAAGGGTCGATTTTCCGTTGAGGCGACCGACGCTTTCGCGAGCAGGCTCGCTCCCACATAAACCGGCGCCATAGCAGCCAAATAGCATTTATGTGTACAACTTTTTATATTTAGCTGGAACAATCCAATGGTTTTTTGAGAACATCCCGTTCCGCGATGTGACCGCAATGCGACATGAGGTCGCAGAACGACGTAATTAGTCTGATTTTCACAAGCGCAACTCATCATGTAGTATGCCGCAGCGCGCACTACATAACGCTGAATCGATGTCTGCCCAAGGCCTGTTCGCAACCCTGAAAGCCCCGTCAGCAAGGCCCCAAGCCGTTGATTGGTCCCAGCCCAGCCGCCAGCAATGGCATGTACTGGTCCGCAGGTTTGTGGTTTAAATGGCCAGAGGCTTCATTGTCAAAATTGAAGAGCTGAAAAGCGAAATAGCTGAGCAGAGTGAGGCAAGCAATGACTGAACACGTTCAAGTCGGTGGCCTGCAGGTCGCCAAAGTCCTGTTCGACTTCGTGAACAACGAAGCCATTCCCGGTACCGGCCTCACCGCCGAAAAATTCTGGGAAGGTGCCGACAAGGTCATTCATGACCTGGCGCCGAAGAACAAAGCCCTACTCGCCAAACGCGATGACTTCCAGGCTCGTATTGACGCCTGGCATCAGGAACGCAACGGTCAGGCGCACGACGCCGTGGCCTACAAAGCCTTCCTGCAAGAAATCGGTTATCTGCTGCCAGAAGCGGCTGATTTCCAGGCAACGACGCAAAACGTCGATGATGAAATCGCCCGTACCGCCGGCCCGCAACTCGTTGTGCCGGTGATGAACGCTCGCTTCGCTCTCAATGCTTCGAACGCCCGCTGGGGTTCGCTGTATGACGCCCTTTACGGCACCGACGCGATCAGCGAAGAAGGTGGCGCGGAAAAAGGCAAAGGCTACAACAAGGTGCGTGGCGACAAAGTCATCGCCTTCGCCCGCGCGTTTCTCGACGAAGCCGCGCCATTGGCGGCTGGCTCCCACGTCGATTCGACCGGCTACAAAATCGCCGACGGCAAACTCGTGGTCACCCTCAAGGGCGGCAGCAACACTGGCCTGCGCGACGATGCACAACTGATCGGTTTCCAGGGCGACGCCAGCGCGCCAATCGCGATCCTGCTGAAACACAACGGTCTGCATTTCGAAATCCAGGTCGACGCCACCACCCCGGTTGGCCAGACCGACCCGGCCGGCGTCAAAGACATCCTGATGGAAGCGGCGCTGACCACCATCATGGACTGCGAAGACTCCGTGGCCGCCGTCGATGCTGACGACAAAGTGGTGATCTACCGCAACTGGCTCGGCCTGATGAAGGGCGACCTGTCGGAATCCGTGTCCAAGGGCGGCCAGACCTTCACCCGCACCATGAACCCGGATCGCACCTACGCCGCGCCAAATGGCGGTGAAGTGACGCTGCACGGTCGTTCGCTGTTGTTCGTGCGTAACGTTGGTCACCTGATGACCATCGACGCGATCCTCGACAAAGACGGTAACGAAGTGCCGGAAGGCATCCTCGACGGTCTGGTCACTTGCCTCGCGGCGATGCACAACCTCAACGGCAACACCTCGCGTCGCAACACGCGCACCGGTTCCGTCTACATCGTTAAACCGAAGATGCACGGCCCGGAAGAAGCAGCGTTCACCAACGAGCTGTTCGGTCGCATCGAAGACGTACTGGGCCTTACGCGCAATACCCTGAAAGTCGGGATCATGGACGAGGAGCGCCGCACCACGGTCAACCTCAAGGCCTGCATCAAGGCGGCCAGCGAGCGCGTGGTATTCATCAACACCGGTTTCCTCGACCGCACCGGCGACGAAATCCACACCTCCATGGAAGCCGGCCCGGTTGTGCGCAAGGCCGACATGAAAGCTGAGAAGTGGATCGGCGCTTACGAAAACTGGAACGTCGATATCGGTCTGAGCACCGGCCTGCAAGGTCGCGCGCAAATCGGTAAAGGCATGTGGGCGATGCCCGACCTGATGGCCGCGATGCTCGAGCAGAAAATCGCTCACCCGCTGGCCGGCGCCAACACCGCTTGGGTGCCGTCGCCGACTGCTGCTGCACTGCACGCGCTGCACTACCACAAGGTCGACGTGTTCGCCCGTCAGGCCGAACTGGCCAAACGCGCTCGCGCTTCGGTCGACGACATCCTGACCATCCCGCTGGCGGTCAACCCGAACTGGACGCCAGAGCAGATCAAGAACGAACTGGACAACAATGCCCAGGGCATTCTCGGTTACGTGGTGCGCTGGATCGACCAGGGCGTCGGCTGCTCGAAAGTACCGGACATCAATGACGTCGGCCTGATGGAAGACCGTGCCACGCTGCGTATCTCCAGCCAGCACATCGCCAACTGGCTGCGCCACGGTGTGGTCACCGAAGCGCAAGTGATGGAAAGCCTCAAGCGCATGGCGCCGGTGGTGGATCGTCAGAACGCCAACGACCCGCTGTACCATCCGCTGGCCCCGAACTTCGACAGCAACATCGCCTTCCAGGCGGCGGTCGAACTGGTGGTTGAAGGCACCAAGCAGCCGAACGGTTATACCGAACCGGTTCTGCACCGTCGTCGTCGCGAGTTCAAGAAGGCCAACGGCCTGTAACTTGCGCTGAATGCCGGACATGAAAAAGCCCTGATCGAAAGATCAGGGCTTTTTTGTTTGTGTGGTGTGGGCTGGTATTTGTGGTGGGCTTGAGATCGATCCCCCTCACCCCAGCCCTCTCCCCCAAGGGGTAGAGGGGGAAAGGGAGCCGATCTCTGTGCTTTTCAAAATCTGAGTTCGGCTCAGGAATTGCCAAGGGTTGAGGGGCAAGGGAGCAGATATTGGTGCTTTTCAAAACCTGAGTTCGACCGAGGAATCTCAGGTCGGTGTACCTCGAACATCCACCTCGGTCAGTCCCCTCTCCCTCCGGGAGAGGGCTAGGGTGAGGGGCTTTTAAGGCTCGATGCCTAATTCATGTTTCACCAGCGCCAACAACTTGCCCGTATCAATCGGCTTGAGCAGAAAATCCACCACGCTCAAATGCATCGCCGCGATTGCGTCCTTCACATCGGCATCGCCGGAAACAATGATGATCGGCAGCGCCGCCCGCACTGACTCGCGTACCTGACGAATCAGATCCAGCCCACCGACATTGCCCATACGCAGATCAGTAATTACCAAACCAATCGAAGGCTTTTCTTCAAGCATCTTCAACGCCGTTTCACCACTGGCTGCGGTCAGGCAACGAATGCCGTCCAACGCGAGAATCTCCGACAACAGTTCACGGGCGTCCTTGTCGTCATCAACGATCAACACACGCTGCGGCGGCAGATCAGGTTCGAGCATGACTGCACTGAGCGCTTCTCGCTCGGCATCGCTCAAAATATCGTGGTCGGACATGGCGTTCTCTAAATGTTCAAAACAATCCCTTGGCAAGTGGTCAGACATCGCGGGGCAGAGCTTCAATGTGCACTTCGTCGGATTTTTTTCCAAGGGGGTAATACAGGGAATTTCCGACTGTTTGCGTAGGGCATCTCCGAAACTGCGCCAATGGTGGCAAAACCTAGACTTACGTCCAATGGGCACCCCGCCCGCAGGGGTCGACCATGGTCAGAACGATCCGACAACAACAATTCGAAAAAGACTGCGGTAATGGTTATGAGTAAAGCGGACGCCTTCACCCAGGCAGGGAAAACCGCGGTATTGCAGAACATTCAGGGCACTCTGCAATTCCTCCAGCGCTTCCCGCCCTTCAATCAGATGGAACACGCCCACCTGGCTTATCTGGTGGAGCAATGTCAGCTGCGTTTCTACGGCCAGGGCGAGAGCATCATCAAACCCGCCGACGGCCCGGTCGAACACTTCCATATCGTCAAGCAAGGTCGGGTGGTCGGCGAACGTCAGCACATCACCAAGCCTGGCACCGAGACCACGTTTGAGATCACCACCGGTGAATGCTTTCCACTGGCCGCGTTGCTCGGCGAACGCGCGACGCGCACCGAACACCTGGCCGGCGAAGATACGTTCTGCCTGCAACTGAACAAACTGGCGTTCATCAAGCTGTTCGCCCTCTCCAACGCTTTCCGTGATTTCGCCTTGCGCGGGGTCAGCAGTCTGCTCGATCAGGTCAACCAGCAAGTGCAGCAGAAAGCCGTGGAAACCCTCGGCACGCAGTACTCGCTGAACACCCGCCTGGGCGAACTGGCGATGCGTCACCCGGTGACGTGCAGCCCCGACACGCCATTGCGTGAAGCAGTGAAGCTGATGCACGAACAACAGGTCGGCAGCATCGTCGCGGTGGATGAACACAAGGCCCCGCTGGGGATTTTCACCCTGCGCGATCTGCGGCATGTGGTGGCCGCCGGTGTCGGTGATTTCAACCAAGCCATCGAGCGCCACATGACGCCTTCGCCCTTTTATCTTTCGCCGGATCACAGCGCGTTCGATGCAGCGATTGCCATGACCGAACGGCACATCGCCCACGTCTGTCTGGTCAAGGATCAGCGACTGTGCGGCGTGGTTTCCGAACGCGATCTGTTTTCGCTACAACGGGTCGATCTGGTGCATCTGGCCCGGACCATCCGCAGCGCCCAGCGCGTCGAACAACTGGTCAGCCTGCGCGGCGAAATCGGCCAACTGGTCGAGCGCATGCTCGCCCACGGCGCGTCCTCGACGCAGATCACCCACATCATCACCCTGCTCAACGACCACACCGTGTGCCGGGTGATCGAACTGACCCTCGCCGAAAAAGGCGACCCCGGTGTGCCGTTCAGCTGGCTGTGTTTCGGCAGCGAAGGCCGCCGCGAGCAAACGCTGCACACCGATCAGGACAACGGCATTCTGTTCGACGCACGGGACGCCGCACATGCAGCGGAGATTCGCGGCAAGCTGCTGCCGATCGCCCAGCAGATCAACCACAGCCTGGCGCTGTGTGGCTTCACTTTGTGCAAGGGCAACATCATGGCCGGCAATCCTGAGCTGTGTTTGTCGCGGGCGGAGTGGGCTCGGCGCTTTGCGGCCTTTATTCGTGAGGCGACGCCAGAAAACCTGCTCGGCTCGAGTATCTATTTCGATCTGCGCGTGGTCTGGGGCGAGGAAGCAAGCTGCGAGCAACTGCGTCGAGGCATTCTTGAGCAGGTCGGCGACAACCGTTTGTTCCAGCGCATGATGGCCGAGAACGCCTTGCGCAATCGTCCACCGGTGGGGCGTTTCCGTGAGTTCGTGCTGGCACGCAAGAACGGCGAGAAAGCCACGCTGGATCTCAAGGTTCAAGGCCTGACGCCATTTGTGGATGGCGCACGCTTGCTCGCATTGGCCAACGGCATCGACGCCAACAACACCCTCGAACGCTTCCGTCAGTTGGTCGATAAAGAAGTGATCGAACGGCTGGACGGCGCCGCGTATGAAGAGGCCTATCACTTCATTCAGCAGACGCGCATGCAGCAGCATCAGTTGCAGACCCGCGAGAATCTGCCGTACTCCAACCGCGTCGATCCCGACAGCCTCAATCACCTCGACCGCCGCATCCTGCGTGAATCCCTGCGCCAGGCTCAGCGCCTGCAAAGCAGCCTGACCTTGCGGTATCAGCTATGAGCCTGTTCTCGTGGCTGCGCCCGGCCAGTCCGGTAGTGCCAGCGGAGTTGCAACAGCGTCTGGCCCAGTTGCCGACGATTACCGAACTGCGCGAATGCACGTTGCGCGAACAGCGCTGGGTGGTGCTGGATCTGGAAACCACCGGACTCAACCTGAACAAGGATCGCGTGCTGTCGATTGGCGCGGTGGTGATCGAGGACGGCGCGATCGATTTCAGTCAGCAGTTCGAGCGAACGCTGCAATGCCGGGAATTGAAGCTCAGCCCCAGCGTGTTGATTCATGGCTTGGGGCCAAATGCGATTGCGGCGGGCAGTGAGCCGGCCGAGGCGTTGCTCGATCTCATGGAGTTTATTGGTGACAGCCCGGTGCTGGCGTTTCATGCGCCGTTTGATCAGCACATGCTGGGCCGCGCATTAAAGGAGCATCTGGGGCACAAGTTGCAGCAGGTGTTTCTTGATGTGGCGGATATCGCGCCGCTGGTGTGTCCACAGGCGCAGATTCGTGAGGCCGGACTGGATGAGTGGATCGACTGGTTCAAGCTTGAGGTGTTCGAACGGCATAACGCGAGTGCCGATGCGCTGGCGACGGCGGAGTTGGCACTGATTCTGTTCAGCCGGGCGCGGGGGCAGCAGATTCATAGTCCGCTGAATTTGCAGCAGCGGTTGAGTCAGTGGAAGCGGCGGCAGCAGGCGCCTTCGTTCTGAAATTGAGTCAAGTCCAAGATCCATCCCCCTCACCCCAGCCCTCTCCCCCAAGGGGGCGAGGGGGAAGGGAGCAGATCTTCATGTTGTCGACCCCGGAGTTCGACCGAAGAATTTCAGGTCGGTGTATCTCGAACATTCACCTCGGTCAGTCCCCTCTCCCCCCGGGAGAGGGCTAGGGTGAGGGTCTGCCTTTAAACGCCCCACCTGACCAGTGGCCAATTGCTAACCATTCCCACCTCTGCCACAATCGCGAACAATTCGCGTTAGTTAACATTTCCCAATCGGTGATGTCCGGTGTCGTCAGTCCCAAGCCCTAACAGTGAGCTCGTCGGTGCGATGTATCGCGACCATCGTGGTTGGCTGCTGGCATGGCTGCGGCGCAATGTGGCGTGTCCGCAACGTGCCGAAGACCTGAGCCAGGACACTTTCGTTCGTCTGCTCGGTCGCGACGAAATGCCGACACCCCGCGAACCGCGCGCCTTTCTGGTGGCGATCGCCAAAGGTCTGCTGTTCGACTACTTCCGCCGCGCTGCGCTGGAACAGGCCTACCTCACCGAACTGATGCTGATCCCCGAAGGCGAACAACCGTCGGTGGAAGAACAGCAAATGATCCTGGAAGACCTCAAAGCCATCGACCGCTTGCTCGGTAAACTGTCGACCAAGGCCCGCGCCGCTTTCCTTTATAACCGCCTCGATGGCCTCGGCCATGCCGAGATCGCCGCCAAGCTCGGTGTCTCGGTGCCGCGAGTGCGCCAGTATCTGGCGCAAGGCATTCGTCAGTGCTACATCGCGCTGTACGGTGAGCCGACGTGAGCCCGACCAATTCCGGACCGGTACCGGCCCATGTGCTGGACGCGGCGATTGCCTGGCAACTGACCCTCGACTCGAGCAGTCCGCTGGAGCGCGAGGAGTTCGCCAAATGGCACGCGGCCCATGAAGAACACGCCCGTGCCTGGCGGCAATTGGGCATGCTCGATCAGCGTTTCAGTGCGGCCAAAGGGCCGGCCCGCAGTGCCTTGCTGCAATCGCGCGAGGGCATTCGCCGCCGCGTGCGCAAACTTGGCAGTGGTCTGGCCAGCGTCGTGGTGATCGTGGGGCTGGGGTTGTTCGCCAGCGAACGGTTTCTTCCGCTGGATTACTGGCTCGCCGATCAACGCACCGCGACCGGTGAGCAGCGCACCGTGCGCCTGGCGGACGGCACCGTGCTGAATCTTAATACCCACAGTGCGGTGGACGTGCGTTTCGATGACAAGCGTCGATTGATCGTGTTGCAGGAAGGCGAAATTCTCGTCGAGACAGGGCATGGCGATGCACGCCCGTTCATCGTTGAAACCCGTGAAGGCAGCATGCGCGCCTTGGGTACGCGGTTTCTGGTCAAGCGTGAAGAAGCAGGCACGCGCCTGAGTGTGTTGCAGTCGGCGGTCGCGGCGCACACGCAATCGAATCCTGAAGAGCAAATCCTCCATGAAGGCCAGCAAGTGCTGCTGCGCAGTGACGGGCTGGGCTCGATTGTCGCGCTCAATCCCGGCGCGGATGCCTGGACGCGCGGCATGCTGGTGGTGGATAACGCGCGATTGGGCGATCTGGTGCATGAACTGGGGCGTTATCGCCGTGGGCACTTGGGCGTGGCGCCGGAAGTGGCGGATCTGCGCATTACCGGCAGTTTCCCGCTGCACGACACCGACAAGGCCCTGAGCGCGCTGCTGCCGACCCTGCCGGTGCAGATCGAGCGGCATACGCCGTATTGGGTCACTGTCGCGAAGGCCGAGCCCTCCTCCCCTTGACCTGATCGTTCCCACGCTCTGCGTGGGAATGCAGCCCGGGACGCTCTGCGTCCCTGTCGAAGCGGACGCAGAGCGTCCATTGAGGCATTCCCACGCGGAGCATGGGAACGATCAACCCCGCAGAAATGTGGCTGTTTTCCGGCTAATAGAAATTATTTTCATCCCGCCCTATCACTTTTCGAGTTTCATCCGGCACACAGGCAATTGAGAAATATTTCCATTCAGGAGCCGCCGTATGTCCCGTTCGCTAGACACCTTGTTGCGCCCCAGTCTGCTGGCTGTCGCCATCGCGCTCAGCGCGCCGCTGATCAGCAGTCCGTTGCTCGCCGCTGAACAAGCGTCCAGCGTGCGCGCCTACAACCTGCCGGCGGCGCCACTGTCGACCACCCTGAACCAGATCGCCAGCCAGGGCGGCATCGCGCTGTCGCTTAATCCGTCGCTGGCGGCAGGCAAGACCTCGGCGCCGGTCAACGGCCAGTACGACGCGGCCGGTGCCTTGCGCGCGGCACTGCGTGGCAGCGGTCTGCAACTGGAGCAAAGCAGCACCGGCACCTACACCCTGGTTGCCGTGCCTGAAGGGGTAATGGCATTGCCGGAAACTTCGGTCATCGGCGTGGAAAATTACGAAAGCGCCTGGGGCCCGGTCGAAGGCTACACCGCCACGCGCACCGCCGCCGGCACCAAGACCGACACCGCATTGGTCGAAGCGCCGCGTTCGATCTCTGTGGCGACCCGTCAGCAAATGGAAGATCGTGGCGTGCACAGCCTCGACGACGCCGTGCGCTACATGCCCGGCATCACCGCCAGCAGCTACGGCAGCGACACCCGCATCGACTGGCTGCGCGTACGGGGTTTCGAACCGACCCAGTACCTCGACGGCCTGGCACTGCCACGCGGTATCTACGCCAACCCGAAACCGGAAACCTGGAACCTCGACCGCCTCGCCTTGCTGCGCGGTCCGGCTTCTTCGGTGTACGGCCAGACCCCGCCGGGCGGCCTGCTGGACATGGTCAGCCGTCGTCCAAGCGCCGAAGCCAGCAGCGAAATCCAGTTGCAGTACGGCAGCGACAATCACCGCCAGATCAACTTCGCCAGCACCGGCAAGATCGATGAAGCGGGCCAGTTCCTGTATGGCATCAGCGGCGTGGTGCGCGACAGCGATACGCAGATCGACCATATCGAAAACAAGCGCTACAACATCGCGCCGAGCCTGACCTGGAACATCGACGACGACACCAAGCTGACCCTGCTCACGCAGTTCACCCGTGACGATACCGGTGTCACCAGCCAGTTCTATCCGATCCAGGGCACCAAGATCGACATGCCCTTCGGCAAGATCTCCCACCACAAGAACCTCGGTGATCCTGACTACGACTTCTACGACCGCACCTACTACGCGCTCGGTTACGCCTTCGAACATCGCCTGAACGATGTCTGGCAGTTCAAGCAGAACCTGCGTTACACCAAGTCGGATCTGGCGTTCCAGACGGTCACCGTCAACAGCTACAACCCGTCGTTCGCCGGTTTCACCGTGGATGATCAGGGCAACGTCGGTCGGGGCACCACCAACGTCGATGAGGACATCAGCCAATTCGCCGTGGACAACAATTTCCAGGCCGACTTCGCCACAGGCGACATCCGTCATACCCTGCTGCTGGGTCTCGACCATCAGCGCAGCAACGACAACTACACCTCAATTTTCGGCAGCGCGCCGGAGATCAACGTCAACAACCCGATCTACGGCCAGACCATCGTTCGTCCACCGCGCTCCAGCGCGTTTTACGATTACAACCAGAAGACCACCCAGACCGGCCTTTACGTGCAGGACCAAATGGCTCTGGACCAATGGCGTCTGACCCTGGGCGGGCGCGAAGACTGGGTGCACACCAGCACCAAATTCTTCAACAAGGACGACGCCACCAACACCCAGCGTGACAAGGCGTTCAGCGGCAACGCGGCGATCAGCTACGTGTTCGACTCGGGCTTCGTGCCGTACTTGTCGTACGCCGAATCCTTCCAGCCGACTGCTGGCGCCGATGCCACCGCCACCGACTCGCTCAAGCCGACCGAAGGCAAGCAGTGGGAACTGGGCATCAAGTACCAGCCACCGGGCAGCAAAACCCTGCTCAGCGCGGCGGTGTATGACCTGACGCAGAAGAACGTCTCGGTCAACAGCATCGTCAACAACGTGACCATCACCAGCCAGACCGGCGAAGTGAAAGTCAAAGGCCTGGAGCTGGAAGCAGTCTCCGACGTGACCGACAACCTGAAAGTCATTGCCGCCTACACCCTGGCCAAATCCGAAGTGCAGAAAGGCGTCGACAAGGGCAATCGCCTGCAACTGATGCCAAACCAGCAAGCCTCGCTGTGGACCGATTACACCTGGCACGCCGGCGTACTCGACGGCTTCGGCATCGGCGGTGGCGTGCGTTACACCGGCAACACCTACGGCGACAAGGCCAACACCTGGCTGGGCAAGGCCGACGCCTACACCGTGTTCGACGCGAGCGTGCATTACGACCTCGGCCGCCTGGACAACAGCCTCAAAGGCGCGTCGCTGGCACTTAACGCCACCAACCTGTTCGACAAGGACTACATTTCCACCTGCGACGGTTTCTATTGCTACTACGGCGACCAGCGCAGCGTCGTCGCCAGTGCCACTTACAAGTGGTAGGCAACTGAGCTTAAACAGGCCCTGTGACCAGGCCGTCCCTTGTGGACGGCTTTGGTGTTTTAGAAGGTCATGAAATGAAAAGTAAAACAATCCGCCGCTGGTCGTTCATCCACACCTGGACCAGCCTGGTCTGCACCGTGTTTTTGCTGATGCTGGCACTGACCGGTTTGCCGTTGATTTTCAGCCATGAAATCGACCACCTGATCGGTGATGCCCCAGAGTTGCGCGAGATGCCGGCCGACACGCCGCAACTCAATCTGCAGCAACTGGTGGATGCCGCGCAGAAACATCGACCGGGTGAAGTCATGCAGTATTTCGGCTATGACGACGAAGACCCGAACGCAGCGTTTGCGATCATGGCAAAAACCGCCGGCACTGAACCGAACTCGTCGCACACCTTCATGCTCGACGCACGCACCGGTGAAGCGCTGGAAACGCCTTCAGCCAACGGCGGTTTGATGCTGTTCATCCTGCGCCTGCACGTCGACATGTTCGCCGGGTTGCCGGGCAAGTTGCTGCTGGCGTTCATGGGGCTGCTGTTTGTCGTGGCCATCGTGTCCGGGACGGTGCTGTACCTGCCGTTCATGCGTCGTTTGAAGTTCGGCACCGTACGCCAGGACAAGTCGACAAGGTTGCGCTGGCTCGACCTGCATAACCTGATCGGCGTGGTCACTCTGACCTGGGCATTGGTGGTGGGTGTGACCGGCGTGATCAGCGCCTGCGCCGACCTGCTGATCGCCGCTTGGCGCAATGAAGCACTGACTGCGCTGATCGAACCTTACCGCGATGCGCCACCGCTGACGCACCTGGCGCCGGCCACGCGTTTGCTCGACATCGCCGCCGAAGTGGCACCGGGCATGAAGCCGGACTTCATCGCGTTCCCCGGCACACGCTTTTCCAGCGAGCACCATTACTCGGTGTTCATGAAGGGTGGCACGCACCTGACTTCGCATCTGCTGACGCCGGTGCTGATCGATGCCACGACATTGCAAGTCACCGCCGTGGCCGAACGGCCTTGGTACATGGACGCCATGGGCATGTCGCAGCCGCTGCACTTTGGTGACTACGGCGGCATGCCGATGAAAATCCTCTGGGCCGCGCTCGATGTGCTGACCATCATCGTCCTCGCCAGTGGCGTGTATTTGTGGGTGGTGCGGCGCAAAGCGGCGAAGCCTGTGCTGGAAACGGCGGAGGCGTCTGCATGAAGCCGCGTCAGTCGAATTTCTGGAAGGTGTTCAGCACGCCGTTCGTGATTGCGTTGCTCAGTGCGGCGGGGTTGTTTGCGGCGTTGTTGGGGGATGGGATTTGGGATGCGTTGAGTTGGGTTGGGCTCGGCGTGCCAGCGGTTCTGGCCATAAAAGGATTGTTGCAGCGCGGGTGAAATCTGTGTTGCCTGGCATGGCCCCTTCGCGAGCAAGCTCGCTCCCACATTTGAAATGCGTACCCCTGTGGGAGCGAGCTTGCTCCGGGCGGCGTTCCGACGAAGGCGGCAACAATTACACCATCAATTCCTCGCCAGCCTCGCCGCATCTGGCTAGGCTAACCTCCTGCTCTTCGACGATCACCGAGGTTTGCCAATGTCCGCCCCCAGCATGACCCTGTACCACAACACGCTCTCCCCGTTCGTGCGCAAAGTGATGGTGTTGCTGCACGAGACCGGTCAGCAGGATCGCGTCGCGTTGCAAGATTGCGTGCTCAGCCCGGTCAGCCCGAGCGCCGAGCTCAACGCTGATAATCCGCTGGGTAAAATCCCCGCGCTGCGTCTGGCCGACGGCAATGTCATCCATGACAGCCGCGTCATTCTTGAATACCTCGACCAGCAACACGTCGGCAATCCGCTGATCCCGCGCGAAGGCGCGGCCCGCTGGCGTCGCCTGACCCTCGCCTCGATGGCCGACGGGATCATGGATGCGTCGGTGATGGTGCGTTATGAAATGGTCCTGCGTGCTCCGGAAAAACATTGGGACGAATGGCTCGAAGCTCAGCGCGACAAGATCCGCCGTGCCCTCGCGGTGCTGGAAAAAGATGCCATTGCCGAGCTGACCAGCCATTTCGATGTGGCCGCCATCAGCGTCGCGTGTGCGCTGGGTTACCTCGACCTGCGTTTCCCGGATCTGGGCTGGCGTGACGCCAACCCGGAATTGGCCAACTGGTTTTTTGAAGTGAGTCAGCGACCATCCATGATCGCCACGATGCCCAAGCCTTAAATCGGCGACGCCTGGTCCGGCCTCTTCGCGAGCAGGCTCGCTCCCACATTGGTTTTGGGTGTGGCAGAGAACTCTGTTTCAACACCCATCCTGTGGGAGCGAGCCTGCTCGCGAATGCACCAACTCGGTTCCGGCGGCAGCGCTGCAAAAATCAGAGTCACCAAAACCTTTACCTCCCGCTTATCTTCACGCAACCCGCTCATTGCATCGCCCCCACATCAAACTCCAACGGCTTGGCCGGCTTCTGCCCGATCCCGTACCAGTCCAGTTTGCGCGTCAGCACCATAAACACACCGAGCAAACCGAACAGCAACAACGAGCCCATCAGCAACGCGTAATCCTCAGCGCTCAGCAGTCCATAAAGCAGGCCATACAACGCCGCCAGCCCCGCCGAAAAGCTCAAACCGTGGCGCACATTGCGCAGCACATGGCAGACATAAAACCCGATCAACAACACACAACCGCTGGCCGACAACAGATACGCCAGGGCAAAACCGATGTGCTCCGACAGCGACAGCAGCAACAGATAAAAGAACGCCAGCGCCACGCCCACCAATGCATATTGCACCGGGTGCACGGCCAGGCTCTTGAGCACTTCGAACAGGAAGAAACCGGCGAATGTCAGGACGATGAACAGCAAGGCATATTTGATCGCCCGATCGCTTTTCAGATACTGATCCACCGGGTCGATGAAACTCACGCCGAAGCTGCGACCATTGAATGCCTCGCAATCATTGCTGCTCACGCAACGACTCATGGCGTCTTGCAGGTTGGTGGAGAAAAAAGTGGTCTGCCAATCGGCGCTGAAACCTTGATCGTTGATCTCACGTTTGCCCGGCAGGAAGTTGCCGATGAAACTCGGATGCGGCCAATTGGCGGTAAGGCTGACACTGCTGCTCTTGCCCACCGGCAGCACTTGCAATGAACCGGTGCCTTGCAGGCGCAGGTCGAAACCGAAGCTCAGTTCCGTGGATTTGCTGGTGTCGAGCAGCGGCAGCGTTACCCGCACACCCTCGCCGAGCCAGCCGACCTGGGTGCCCGGCACGAAGTCCAGACGCTGGCCGTCGAGTTCCAGTTTCAGCGCATTTTCGATGCCGCGAATGTCGCTGATTCCCACCGCAAGAAACGGTGCATCAAACTGATAATCCGTGAAGTCCTCTTTGATGCCCAACTGCGCCGGCAATGAGAAGTGGCCGTTGATGCGGTTATCGGCATGGAACAGCCGCGCCTCATAAATGCCCCGCGCACGCAGTTCGGTCTGCACCTGACCGTCGAGCTCGAAACGCTCCGGCAGGAAGTACAAACGCCCGCGCTCTTCGCTCGGCTCGTCGTAGCGCTGGCTGGTTTTGTCGTTGGTTTTCCAGTTGTGAATCACTTTGCGATACGGCACCACCATCACCGGCCCGCTGAGTTGCTGGCTGTAGCTGGAGCTGCGGGCAATGTCTTCGAGCACGCCGTCACGCAGTTGTTGGCGGTCGTCGATGACGCCGTCGATCATCAGCAGCGGGATCAGCAACAGCAGGATCAGCACGGCGATGGCGCCGAGCTTTATCGTCAGATTCTTGTTCATGGGACTCTCCCTGTTTGGATGGGCAGAGTCTGCTGGTGCTGTATGAGGGAAATGTGGGGGGAGTATGGAGATTGTGTGGAGACTTCACTGGCCCCTTCGCGAGCAGGCTCGCTCCCACATTGGATCTGCGTGTTCACAAATCCCCTGTGGGAGCGAGCCTGCTCGCGAAGGCCGCGCCTCGGTATCAAGGCAAGCGCATTGTCACTTCCACACCGTTCTCGACATTGCGGATCCGCATCGACCCACCATGCAACTTGACCACCTCTTCAACGAAGTTAAGCCCCAACCCCGTGCTTTTGCGTCCACTGTCCGGGCGCGGCAATGAGTAGAAGCGCTCGGTCAAACGCGGTAAAGCATAATCGGGAATTGCCGCCGTCTCATTGAACAATCGAAATTCGATCTGCTCACCAACCCGCTCGGCACTGAAACGCAGCAGCCCCTGAATCGGCGTGAAATCCAGCGCATTTTCCAGCAAGTTACCCAACGCCTGACGCAGCAGAAACGGCTCGCCAATCAACAGCAGATCCGCAGCAATGGTCTGTTCGATGCGCAACTGCTTACCTTCAATCCGCGCCGCTTGACCTTGCAATAACTCATCGATCAAGACCGTCAACGGCACAGCGACCCGCTCTTCAAGGCCCTGCCGTTGCTCCACTTGCGCCAGGTTCAGCAAGCGCTCGATCAACTGCTGCATCCGCGCACTTTCACTGTCGATGTTGCCGACAAAGCGCAGGCGCTGAACCGGCGGCATGTCGCCTTGCAGCAACTCCGCTGCACCACGAATCGCCGCCAGAGGACTTTTCAGTTCATGGGTCAGCGTGTGCACATAGCGCTCGACGTAGGCCTTGCCTTCCAGTTGCGTGCGCATCTGCTCAACCGCTGTGGCGAGCTGTTCCAGTTCACCGCCACGGTAATGCGGCACTTCTACCCGCCGGCCTTCGCTGACCGCTTGGGCATAACCGGTCAAACGGTGCAGCGCGCGGCTCAGCCACCACGACAGCAATGCGCCAAAGAGCAGGCCGAGGCCGATCAGACCTGCTCCGTAAAACAGCAAGCGCCGTTCAGTGCGATCGACATACGGCTGCAATGAGCTGTTGGGCTTGGCCACGGTGACCACGCCGATGATCTGGCCGTTGTCGCGGATCGGCGCGCCGACGTGCATGACTGAAGATGTTGGGTCACCCGGATCGCTGCGACTGGAGCGCGCACCGTACTCGCCGCGCAAGGTCAGGTAGACGTCGTTCCAGCGCGAGTAATCCTGCCCGACCGCGACACCACTGGAATCGAGCACGACGACACCTTTGGCGTCAGTCACGTAGATGCGATGGTTGACCTGATTTTTCGGTAAGCCCCAAATAGTTGCTTGCGGCTGGCGCTCGCCGTAAGCACGCAGCAACTCCGGCCAGCGGTTCTCGCTGAGGGTGCCGGCCTTGAAATCATCGCGCAGGATTTCTGCCATCAAATTAGCGGTATCGACCAGGGTTTCTTCGGTGGACTGGCGCACGCCGGGGCGGATTTCCTCCATCACCGTGTTGAGCACGAAATAACCGGTGAGGCCGACAAACAGCACGTACACCAGAAAGATCCGCAGCCCCAGTGACATCAGCTGTGCCCCGGGCTGTAGCTGTAACCGAGGCCGCGATGGGTCTGGATCGGCTCGGCGTCGGCAAGCACCAGACGCAATTTAGCGCGCACGCTTTTGATATGGCTGTCGATGCTGCGCTCGTAGCCGGCGTCGGCGGCGACGCCCAGCGCATCGAGCAATTGCTCGCGGCTGAACACGCGCTCGGGTTGTTCGAGCAGGCACTGCAGCAGGCGAAATTCGTGGCGGGTCAGGCTTAGCGTCTGGCCGCGATAAATGATTTGAATCCGTTCAGGATCGATACGGAACAGCGCTGAAGTGCCTTCAATCACAGGACGCGGTGCCATTCGTTTAAGGATTGCCTTCACTCGCGCCGCGACTTCACGCGGGCTGAACGGCTTGACCACGTAGTCGTCGGCGCCGATCTCCAGCCCCACCACACGATCAATCTCGGCATCGCGAGCACTGAGGAACAGCACTGGCACTTCGCTGAAGCGCCGCAGTTGTTTGCAGGTTTCGAAACCGCTGATGTCCGGCAGGCCGATGTCGAGGATGATCAGATCGGCCGGCGTCTGACGCTGATGCTCCAGCGCCGCCACGCCAAGGCTCAGCCACGTGGTGACGAAGCCCTCGCCCTGCAAGGCAAAAATCAGCGTGTCGGCAATCGCCGCTTCGTCTTCGACAATCAGGATATGAGGCATGGCGTCCGAGCCCGTGGTTGAGTGCGCGAACGGTGCCCCAAGCCTGACCTTACGTCAATGAGACCACTTAGCAGTCCGGCTTGTCGGCCGTGAAGCGCCGCGCCGGATTTACCGCAGCGCCGAACTCGCGCAAGGCTTTGGCGCCGATCAGCAGCGGGTAGTTGAAGTTACTGCGGTCGGTCAGGTTGACCTCAACGGTACGCTTGACGTTGCCCAGGCACAGCTCCAGATCGACCACCGGGCGCTTGGCGACTTCGGTGCTTTCGCCCTCATCCTCTTCGTCCGAACGGCTTTTGATCTTGCTGATGCGCGCGACCTTGTGTTCGTAGACCTTGTTGCTGGCGTCCTTGGTGGCGAGGCGGAACCGTACCCATTCATCGCCATCGCGGGTGAAGGTTTCGATGTCCTTGGCCGACAGCGAGGCGGTCAGCGCGCCGGTGTCCATCTTGGCCTTGAGCACTTCACCGCCGATTTCCGGCAGCGCGATGTATTCGTAGCGCCCGTACAGGGTCGGCTCGGCGGCCATGACCGGCAGGGCGACGAGGGCAAACAGTGCAAGGAGGGATTTCACGTAAGGGGCTTCCTTGAGAGGTTGGGCAACGGGATTTTAGACCGTTGCGCGCTTGATCGTTCCCACGCTCTGCATGGGCATGCATCCAGTGACGCTCTGCGTCCCTGGCGGCGTTACCACGCAGAGCGTGGGAACGATCAGGTTAACGCGACTAAAGTGAAACATTCGTCACCACCGATTTGGCCTGCCGCGCGAAGCTGCTTATCATGGCGCGCCCATCCGTTTGCAAAGAGTTGCTTATGCGCCGCCTGCTCACCGGCTGTTTCGTCACCCTGCTGCTGTTGCTCAACACCCTGATCCTGATCGGGCCGTTGCTGGTCTTTGCCCTGCTCAAACTGGTGGCTCCGGGCCGCTGGCGCGACTATGCATCGGGGGCGGTGATGTGGATCGCCGAAACCTGGGCCGAAATCGACAAACTGATTTTCCGCCTGTGTATCCCCACCCAATGGGACATTCGCGGTGGCGAAGATTTGCGCGGCGACACCTCGTATCTGGTGGTCAGCAATCACCAGTCGTGGGTCGATATCCCGGCGCTGATCCAGACGCTCAACCGGCGCACGCCGTTCTTCAAATTCTTCCTCAAGAAAGAACTGATCTGGGTGCCGTTTCTCGGCCTGGCGTGGTGGGCGCTGGATTACCCGTTCATGAAGCGCTACACCAAGGCGTTTCTGGCGAAAAACCCTGAGCTGGCCGGCAAGGATCTGGAAATCACCAAACAGGCCTGCGAGCTGTTCAAGCGGCAGCCGGTGACCGTGGTGAATTATCTGGAAGGTACGCGCTACACCACCGCCAAAAGTGCTGCGCAGCAATCACCGTTCAACCACTTGCTCAAGCCCAAGGCCGGCGGCGTGGCGTTTGTGTTGGCGGCGATGGGTGAACAGCTGGATGCGATTCTCGACGTCACGGTTGTGTATCCACAGGCGAAAATCCCGGGGTTCTGGGATTTGATCAGCGGCAACGTGCCACGCGTGATCATCGACATCCAGACCCGTGAACTCGACCCGGCACTGTGGCAGGGCGATTACGAGAATGATCCGGCGTTTCGCCAGACGGTCCAGAGTTGGGTCAACCAGCTCTGGAACGAGAAGGATCAGCGCATCGCCGAACTGCGCAGCGAGCGCCGCTGAATCAGCTACCGGTGCCGGTGCCCCAGATGCTGCCCAAGCTTTGCAGCAGCGGGCCGCCGACGCCTTGATCACCCAGATACTTGAGCAGCACCGGGGCGAACTGGCCGACCATGCCGCTGTCCATGCCCAATGCGCCGAAGGCATTGTTCAGGTCATTGGTGTCCTTGACGTTGCCCAGTGCGTTTTCCAGACCGGCGGATTTGCCGGACTGACCGAGCAATCCGCTCAACGCCGCCAGGTTGCCGCTACCGCCCGATAACTTATCGATACCCGGCACTTCTTTGGCCAACTGCGAATAATCGGTGCTGCTCAATTGGTTCTTTGCCAGCCCCAACATGGCGCTGGTGCCGCCGACGGCTTGCTGCGGCGTAACGCCCAGACCGGTGACCGCTTGCAGCAGACCGGCGGTTTCCGAAGTCGGTGCGGCGGCTGTGGCCGCGTTGCCGCCCTGCATGCTCGAAGCAGCCTTGGTCACATCGTCGAGGCTGAAACCGGCGAACACCGGGCTGGCCGCAAGGGTCATCAGTGAAGCCAAAGCAATACCGCGTGAAATCTTCATTCAGACATCCTCTTGCGCTGTGAAAACCACCCGTTGAACGGGCAGCGAAACTGCCGGTTTGACCGGGTATCTGCGGGCATGTTCCGGCGCGGCGCATCCATTTTCATCCGGCTTGCGTATATAAAACGTGAAATCCCGGACACCCTCGCGATGAATGGCACAACCGCTGTCGCTGAACTAGCCTGTGAACAGTCCGAGCCCAGCCCTCGTCGCTCGACCTTTGCCTGGAGAGTCGTTATTTCCACCGCCGACACCGATCAGTTGCGACAGCTGTTGGCCCAGTGTTCACTGGGTGATCGTCGCGCCTTCGAAACGCTCTATCGCAGCGTCGGCCCGCGCCTGCATGGCGTGGCCCTGCGTTTTATGGGGCGTGCGGATCTGGCCGAGGAAGTGTTGCAGGAAAGCTTCGTGCGCATCTGGAACAACGCCTCGCGCTACGAAGCGCACCTGTCGGCACCGCTGACGTGGATGATCAACATCACGCGCAATCATGCCATTGATCAATTGCGCAAACACCGCGACCGGCCGCTGACCGATCTTGAGCGGGATGCTTTGCCGGACGAAAGTCCTTCGGCGCATGATCAGTTGAAGAGCGCCCGCGAAGCGCACGCGCTGAACCGCTGCCTGGAAACTCTCGACGGCATGCAGCGCCAATCGATCACCGTGGCCTATTTTCAGGGATTGTCGTGCACGCAACTCGCCGAACACTTGGCCACGCCGCTGGGCACGGTCAAGTCGTGGATCCGCCGAGGTATGGAACGCCTGCGGCGGTGCCTTGAATCATGAACTACCAGACCCCTGCCCTGCGCCGCGCTCTGGCTGCCGATTATGCGATTGGCTTGATGTCATCGGCTGCGCGTCGGCGGTTTGAGCAATTGCTGCTGGACGACGCGGCATTAAGGGCTGAACTGGCGCAATGGCAGGAAAGCCTCGCCTCTCTCACCGAAACGCTGCCGGAACATCCCGTGCCCGACCGAGTGTGGCAAGGCATTACCGCGCGGATCGAACCCCAAGTGCTTCATGTGCCTGAGAAGCGGCCGTTCTGGAACTGGCTAAGGATTACCGCTGCGCTGTGTTCGATCGTGGTGCTGGTGTTCCTCGGCTCGCTCTACAACCGTGACGACGCCCGCTACCGCGCCACCCTGTTGACCGGCGATGCGCAACCGGCGCTGAAGGTCGAGGCACATGCGGATTATCTGCAGGTCGAGCCGCTGACGCTGGCGGCGGTTGATTCGGATCGCAGTCTGGAGCTGTGGGCGATTCCGGCTGATGGCAAACCGATCTCGCTTGGGGTCATTCCGGCGGGGGGCAAAGGCAAGGTTGAGTTGAGTGAGGCGCAAAAAGCCTTGATCGGCAAACCGATTGCACTGGCAGTGAGCCTGGAACCGAAAGGTGGTTCGCCGACCGGGCAACCGACTGGGCCGGTTCTTTATCAGGGTGCTTTGGCAGCCCTTTGAAGCAAAGCCCCTCACCCTAGCCCTCTCCCAGAGGGAGAGGGGACTGACCGTGGGATATTTGCGCAATAACCGACTTGAAAGACTTGCGTTGAATCCATAGTCGACTCGATCTTTCAGGTCGATATACGACGCAAGACACCTCGGTCGGCCCCCTCTCCCTCCGGGAGAGGGCTGGGGTGAGGGTAGCTTTTGACCTGGGCTTGCAACAAAAAAACGGCGACCCTGAAGTCGCCGTTTTGCATCGCGCTTAAGCGTTACGCCGCACTAAACAACTTATGCGGATCAATCACAAACTTCTTCGGCACACCCGCATCAAACTCGCCGTAACCTTCCGGCGCCTGATCGAGGCTGATCACTTGCACGCCCACCACTTCGGCGATGTTGATGCGATCCCACATGATCGCCTGCATCAGCTGACGGTTGTACTTCATCACTGGCGTCTGGCCAGTGTGGAAGCTGTGCGACTTGGCCCAGCCCAGACCGAAGCGAATGCTCAGGCTGCCCATTTTCGCGGCGGCGTCCACCGCACCCGGATCTTCGGTGACGTACAGGCCCGGAATACCGATCTTGCCGGCAACACGTACCACGCCCATCAGCGAGTTGAGTACGGTGGCCGGTGCTTCCGATTTCGCTCCGTCATGGCCGTGACCGCGAGCTTCGAAACCGACGCAGTCCACCGCGCAGTCGACTTCAGGTTCGCCCAACAACGCGGCGATCTGTTCGTGCAGCGGTGCATCTTTCGATAGATCGACGATCTCGAAACCCTGCGCCTTGGCGTGAGCCAAGCGGATGGTGTTGACGTCGCCGACGATCACAACCGCTGCACCGAGCAAACGCGCAGAGGCAGCAGCGGCCAGACCGACCGGCCCGGCGCCCGCGATGTAAACGGTGCTGCCCGGGCCAACGCCCGCAGTGACCGCGCCGTGGTAACCGGTCGGGAGGATGTCGGAGAGGCAGGTCAGGTCGCGGATTTTCTCCATGGCCTTGTCGCGATCCGGCAGTTTCAGCAGGTTGAAGTCAGCGTACGGCACCAGCACGTATTCGGCCTGGCCGCCGGTCCAGTCGCCCATGTCGACGTAACCGTAAGCGCCGCCGGCACGGGCCGGGTTGACGGTCAGGCAGACCCCGGTGTGTTGCTCTTTGCAGGAACGGCAGCGCCCGCAAGCCACGTTGAACGGTACGGAAACCAGATCACCGATTTTCAGGTTTTCGACGTCGGAGCCTTTTTCGATCACCTCGCCGGTGATCTCGTGGCCCAGCACCAGACCGGTCTGCGCCGTGGTACGGCCGCGCACCATGTGCTGGTCGGAGCCGCAGATGTTGGTGGAAACCACTTTGAGAATGACCCCGTGCTCGATCTTGCGACCGCGCGGGTCCTGCATTTTCGGATAGTCGATTTTCTGTACTTCGACCTTGCCAGCGCCGAGATACACCACACCACGATTGCCAGACATGCTTTCACCTCGCTGTTGTTTTTATGGAACCGCGTTGCCCAGGCAGGCAGCGCGTTGAGTGCTCGGGTATTGCTTGTTGGTTTTGCGTTGTTTGTTATGGCCTCTTCGCGAGCAGGCTCGCTCCCACACTGGAATGCATACCCCTGTGGGAGCGAGCCTGCTCGCGAAAGCAATCTAGAGAACGACCGTGCGATTGGCGTTGAGAAACACCCTTCTTTCAATGTGATACCCAACCGCCCGCGCCAGCGTCAGGCCTTCGATATCGCGCCCCTTGGCGATCAGGTCCTCGGGGTAATGACTGTGATCCACCGCCTCGACGCCTTGGGCAATGATCGGCCCTTCATCGAGATCGTTATTGATGTAATGCGCCGTCGCGCCCACCAGCTTCACGCCCTTGTTGTAAGCCTGGTGATACGGCTTGGCGCCCTTGAAGCCCGGCAGCAACGAGTGATGAATGTTGATGGCCTTGCCATCGAGCTTGCGGCACAACTCCGGTGACAGCACCTGCATGTAGCGGGCGAGGATCACCAGTTCGGCGCCGGACTCTTCGATCACCTGCCACACCTGACGCTCCTGCGACGGCTTGTCGTTGGGGTCAAGGGGGAAATGGTAGTAGGGAATCTGGTGCCAGTCGGCCAGCGGTTTCAGATCGGGGTGGTTGGAGACCACCGCCGCCACGTCCATCGACAATTGGCCGATGCGCTGGCGGTAGAGCAAGTCGTTGAGGCAGTGATCGGCCTTGGAAACCATGATCACCACTTTCGGACGGTAGTTCGGCGCGGTCAGCTCGAAGATCATGCCGAACGCCTGACCACGCTCGGCGAGGCCTGCGCGGAAGGATTGCTCGTCGAAACCGTCGGGCTGGCGGAATTCCACGCGAATGAAGAAACGCCCGGAGAGGCGGTCATCGAACGAGTGGTGCTCGGTGACGTAGCAGCCCTGCTCGAACAGAAAACGCGTCACCGCGTCCACGGTGCCGAGGACGCTGGGGCAGTCGGCGGTCAGAATCCATGTGTCTGGGGCGCGGCTCATGGTGCGGTGACTCCTGTTCTTTGTGCGGGGTGTCAGGTTTTTCCCTCACCCTAACCCTCTCCCAGAGGGAGAGGGGACTGACCGTGGTGTTGGTTCGAGCTACGCCGACCTGAAATATCGGGTCGAACTCAGGCTCGAAAACCACACAAATCTGCTCCCTTTCCCCTCTCCCCCCTGGGGGAGAGGGCTGGGGTGAGGGGGTGGCTCTTGATCTGTCAGGCCTGAACGCTCAACCCGTACTCAGCCGAAGCATCCTGCAACCACAACCACCAGTAATCCGAAAAACTGCGACGAATCAGTAATTCCCAAGTGTCTTCCGCCGTATGCCGAATCATCAGCTGCGACTTGGCGAACACGGTGCCGACCGCTTTACCCACCGGAAAACTGTTCGGGTGCACGTCATAGCTGGTCGACTTCATCAGCACCTGACGCACATTCGGCCCGCTCAGTTCGAGCACTTGCTGGCCGCCGCTGACGTTGACGATCGCAACGTGCAGATCGCCCAGTGCTTCACGCAGTTTCTGTTCGGCGGCGAATTCGTCACCGCTTGGCACGATCAGCAGCCACTCGTCCGGGCCCATCCATTGCAGGCTGGTTTCGCCTTTGACGATGACGCTCAGAGCGCCCGGTAGTTCAATGCCCAGGGCTTTGTGCACGCCAGCAGCGAAGGCTGCATCGTGGCCATCGCCACGGATGGTCAGGTGGCCGAGGAGTTTCTTTTCACGCACGATCACGCCGGCGTTCTTGCGACCCTTGCCGACCAGGCTGGCGAGGTCGGCATGGTGCAGCGACGACTCGGCCTTGGCGCCGGTGGTCGGGCGTTGTTGGTAAACATTGGCTGTGGTCATAAAGCACCTTCCTGAATTCTTGATCGTTCCCACGCTCTGCGTGGGAATGCCGCCATGGACGCTCTGCGTCCGCTCTTGGGACGCAGAGCGTCCCGGGATGCATTCCCACGCAGACGGTTCGACGCCTCGACGTGGGAACGATCAGTGTCAGATGTTCTGGCGATCCCCCTTCGGATCGAAGAACACCGAAGAAACGATTTCCGCCTCGATCACGCTGCCATCGGCCAGCGGTGCAAACACCCGCTCACCGAGGCGCTTCAGACCGCCCTTGACCACACCCATGGCAAACGAATAACCGAGGGAGTTGTGCGCGTAGCTGGAGGTCACGTGGCCAACCATAGTCATCGGAATCGCTTGTTTGGTGTTGAACACCAACTGCGCACCTTCCGGCAGCCACACGTTCGGATCGATCGGTTTCAGACCGACCAGTTGCTTACGCTGATCCTTCACGCAGTCTTCACGGTTCATGCCGCGTTGGCCGATCCACGAGAACGGTTTGGTGCGCCCCACACACCAGCCCATGTTCAAGTCATCCGGGGTCATCGAGCCGTCAGTGTCCTGACCGACAATGATGAAACCCTTCTCGGCGCGCAGCACGTGCATGGTTTCAGTGCCGTAGGGGGTCAGGTTGTACTGTTTGCCGGCCTCGACGATTTTCTCCAGCACGCCCATCGCGTAGTCGGCCTGCACGTTGACTTCGTACGACAGCTCACCGGTGAACGAGATGCGGAACACCCGCGCCGGCACACCGCCGACCAGCCCTTCTTTCCAGGTCATGAACGGGAAGGCTTCGTTGCTCAAATCAATGTCGGTCACAGCGCTGAGCAGCTTGCGGCTGTTCGGCCCGGACAGAGTCATGGTCGCCCAGTGGTCGGTGACGGAGGTGAAGTACACCTTCATGTCCGGCCATTCGGTCTGGTGGTACAGCTCCAGCCATTGCAGCACGCGTGCGGCGCCGCCAGTGGTGGTGGTCATGACGAAATGGTTGTCGGCCAGGCACGCCGTGACACCGTCGTCGAAGACCATGCCGTCTTCTTTGCACATCAAACCGTAGCGCGCCTTGCCCACATCGAGTTTGGTCCAGGCGTTGGTGTACACGCGGTTGAGGAACTCGCGCGCATCCGGGCCTTGAATGTCGATCTTGCCGAGGGTCGAGGCATCGAGCAGGCCGACGCTGTCGCGCACGGCTTTGCATTCGCGCTTCACGGCGGTGTGCAGGTCTTCACCGTTTTTCGGGAAGTACCAAGGACGCTTCCACTGACCGACGTCTTCAAACTCGGCGCCATTTTTCACATGCCAGGCATGCAGCGCGGTGTGACGCACCGGCTCGAAGATGTGCCCACAGTGACGGCCGGCCACGGCGCCAAAAGTCACCGGCGTGTAGTTCGGGCGGAACATCGTGGTGCCCATCTGCGGGATAGTCACATTCAGCGAACGGGCGGCAATGGCCAGACCGTTGACGTTGCCGAGCTTGCCCTGATCGGTGCCGAAACCCAGCGCGGTGTAGCGTTTGACGTGCTCGACCGACTCGAAACCTTCGCGGGTTGCGAGCTCAATGGCGGCAGCGGTCACGTCGTTTTGCAGATCGACGAATTGCTTCGGCGCCCGTGCGGTGTTCTTTTCATGCGGCACCTGGAACAGCGCCAGCGTCGGTTCTTCGTGACGGCTCAGGGCTTTCGGCAACACGCCTTCGACGGTCTGGAAACCCGCTTCAGCGGCAGCACGCACGCCACCTTCAAAACCGTCAGCCAACGAATCGCCGAGACCGTAAACGCCGTTGATACCACCGACGCACACGCGTTTCTGCGGTGCTTCGCCCGGTACGAAACCGAGGATGTCTTCACGCCAGGTCGGCTTGCCACCGAGGTGCGAGGCCAAGTGAACGACCGGGCTGTAACCGCCGGAACTGGCGACCACATCGCAGTCGAGCCACTCGCCCGGACTGGTCACGGCATGAGCCTTTACATCAATCGCGGCAACACGGGCAGCGGTGACACGCTTGCTGCCACGGGCTTCGATCACGGCGCTGCCAGTGAGAATCCGAATGCCTTTGGCGCGGGCTTCTTCTACCAATGCACCACGCGGATTGCTGCGCGCATCGGCGATGGCCACCACTTGCAGACTGGCATCGAGCCAATCCAAAGCGACGCGATAAGCGTGATCGTTGTTGGTCGACAGAACGAGCTTCTTGCCCGGTGCCACGCCGTAGCGACGCACGTAAGTCGACACAGCTCCGGCAAGCATGTTGCCCGGCACGTCGTTGTTGCCGTAAACCAGCGGACGCTCGCAAGCACCGGTCGCCAGCACGACACGCTTGGCGCGAACACGGTGAATGCGCTGACGCACCTGGCCAATCGGCGCGCGGTCACCGAGGTGATCGGTGAGGCGTTCGTGAATGGTCAGGAAGTTGTGGTCGTGGTAACCGTTGACCGTGGCGCGCGGCAACAGCAGCACGTCCGGGGTGTTCTTCAGTTCAGTGATGACACTGGCGACCCAGTCCATCGCCGGTTTGCCGTCGAGGCTTTCACGCGAGTCGAGCAGGCTGCCACCAAACTCTTCCTGCTCATCGGCAAGAATCACTCGGGCACCGCTGCGCGCAGCGGCCAAGGCAGCGGCGAGACCGGCCGGGCCAGCGCCGACGATCAGCACGTCGCAGTGCTGGTTCATGTAGTCGTAGGTGTCCGGATCGACTTCGGTCGGCGAACGGCCAAGACCGGCAGCCTTGCGAATGTACTTCTCGTAGGTCATCCAGAACGATTGCGGGTACATGAAGGTTTTGTAGTAGAAACCCGGTGGCATCAGCTTGCCGCCGACCTTGCCGAGAATGCCCATCATGTCGTTGTTGACGCTCGGCCAGCCGTTGGTGCTGGTCGCGACCAGACCTTGATACAACGCCTGTTGCGTGGCGCGCACGTTGGGGATCTGGGTGGCTTCGGTAGCGCCGATCTGCAGCACCGCGTTCGGCTCTTCGGCACCGGCGGCGAAGATGCCGCGAGGACGCGAATACTTGAAGCTGCGGCCGATGATGTCGGCGCCGTTGGCGATCAGCGCGGCGGCCAGCGAGTCACCCTCGAAGCCTTTGTAGCTCTGACCGTTGAAGGTGAAGCTCAGCACTTTGTTGCGGTCGATCCGTCCACCGTTGGACAGGCGATTGGTCTGGCTCATACCTTCTCTCCCAGCGCCGTCGTGGCTGTTTTCGCCGTATCAGCCTTGTCGGTGAATTGCGGCTTGGTGCCGATCTTGTAGGTTTCGAGAATCTCGTAGGTCACGGTGTCGCGGGTGACGTTGAAGTACTGACGGCAACCGGCAACGTGATCCCACAGCTCGTGGTGCAGACCACGCGGGTTATCGCGGAAGAACATGTAGTCGCCCCACTCCTCGTCGGTGCAGGCGCCTGGATCGAGCGGGCGCGGAATGTGCGCCTGACCGGATGCGTGGAATTCCTCTTCGGAGCGCAGTTCGCCGCAGTGAGGACAGAAGATATGCAACATGGGGATTTCTCCTGTTAGTGGGCAACCGCAGCAGCGCCGTGTTCATCGATCAACGCACCGTTGTGGAAACGGTCGATGGAGAAAGGTGCGGCCAACGGGTGCATTTCACCCTTGGCCAGACTCGCGGCAAACACGTTGCCCGAGCCAGGCGTTGCCTTGAAGCCACCGGTGCCCCAACCGCAGTTGAAGAACATGTTCGGGACCGGGGTTTTCGAAATGATCGGGCAAGCGTCCGGCGTGGTGTCGACGATCCCGCCCCACTGGCGGTTCATGCGTACGCGGGAGAGCACTGGGAACATCTCGACGATGGCCTGAATGGTGTGTTCGATCACCGGGTACGAGCCGCGCTGGCCGTAGCCGTTGTAGCCGTCGATACCGGCGCCGATCACCAGGTCGCCCTTGTCGGACTGGCTGATGTAGCCGTGCACGGCGTTGGACATGATCACGCTGTCGATAATCGGTTTGATCGGCTCGGACACCAGCGCTTGCAGCGGATGGGATTCGATCGGCAGGCGGAAACCGGCGAGCTTGGCCATGTGCCCGGAGTTACCGGCCGTGACCACGCCGACGCGCTTGGCGCCGATGAAACCCTTGTTGGTTTCAACACCGATGCACACGCCGTTTTCCTTGCGGAAACCGATCACTTCGGTCTGCTGGATCAAGTCCACACCGAGGGCATCGGCGGCACGGGCAAAGCCCCAGGCCACGGCATCGTGACGGGCCACGCCGCCGCGACGCTGAACAGTTGCGCCCATCACCGGGTAGCGGGTGTTTTTCGAGCAGTCGAGGTACGGAATTTCGTCAGCGACTTGCTTGGCGTTGAGCAGCTCACCGTCGACGCCGTTGAGGCGGTTGGCGCTGACCCGACGCTCGGAATCACGGATGTCCTGCAGGGTGTGGCACAGGTTGTAGACGCCACGCTGGGAAAACATCACGTTGTAGTTGAGATCCTGGGACAGGCCTTCCCACAGTTTCATCGCGTGTTCGTAGAGGTGCGCCGACTCGTCCCACAGGTAGTTGGAACGCACGATGGTGGTGTTGCGCGCGGTGTTACCGCCGCCCAGCCAGCCCTTCTCGACCACGGCGACGTTGGTGATGCCGTGTTCTTTCGCCAGATAGTAGGCGGTCGCCAGACCGTGCCCGCCGCCGCCGACGATGACCACGTCGTAGACCTTTTTCGGCGTCGGCGTGCGCCACATGCGCTGCCAGTTTTCGTGGTGGCTGAGGGAGTGTTTGAAGAGGCCGAAGCCCGAATAGCGTTGCATAGTCAGTTACTCCAGAACACTCAGCGGTAAACCGGGAAGTCAGCGCACAGGGCTGCGACGTTCTTGGCAACATTTGCCTCAACATCGGCATCGCCAAGGTTGTCGAGGATGTCGCAGATCCACAGAGCCAGCACTTCGCACTGCGCCACTTTGAAACCGCGAGTAGTGACAGCCGGGGTGCCGATGCGCAGGCCCGAGGTCACGAACGGCGATTGCGGGTCGTTCGGCACGGCGTTCTTGTTGACGGTGATGTGCGCACGGCCGAGGGCGGCGTCGGCATCTTTACCGGTCAGGCCCTGACGGATCAGGCTGACCAGGAACAAATGGTTGTCGGTGCCGCCGGACACTACATCGTAGCCACGTTTGATAAACACGCTGGCCATCGCCTGAGCGTTGTCGATCACTTGTTGCTGATAAGCCTTGAAGCCTGGTTCCAGCGCTTCCTTGAAGCACACGGCTTTACCGGCGATGACGTGCATCAGCGGGCCGCCCTGAGCGCCGGGGAATACAGCGGCGTTGAGCTTCTTCTCGATCTCTTCGTTGGACTTGGCCAGGATCAGCCCGCCACGTGGGCCGCGCAGGGTTTTGTGCGTGGTGGTGGTGACCACGTCGGCGTACGGCAGCGGGTTCGGGTATAGACCGGCAGCGACCAGACCGGCGACGTGGGCCATGTCGACGAACAGCAGCGCGCCGACCTTGTCAGCGATCTGACGAAAGCGCGGGAAGTCCAGAGTCTTCGAATAAGCGGAGAAACCGGCGACGATCATTTTCGGCTTGGATTCGACGGCGAGACGCTCAACTTCGTCGTAATCGATCAGCCCGGTGTCGGTGTTGATGCCGTACTGCACGGCGTTGTAGAGCTTGCCCGAGGACGACACTTTGGCGCCGTGGGTCAGGTGACCGCCGTGGGCCAGACTCATGCCGAGGATGGTGTCGCCCGGCTGGATCAGCGCCAGGTAAACAGCGCTGTTGGCCGAGGAACCTGAGTGCGGCTGGACGTTGGCGTAATCGGCGCCGAACAGTTGCTTGGCGCGTTCGATGGCCAGCGCTTCGACTTTATCCACATGCTCACAGCCACCGTAGTAGCGCTTGCCCGGATAGCCTTCGGCGTATTTGTTGGTCAGGCCGCTGCCTTGCGCTTCCATGACGCGTTTGCTGGTGTAGTTCTCTGACGCGATCAGCTCGATGTGATCTTCCTGACGTTGCTCCTCGGCATTCATCGCCGCCAGCAATGCATCGTCGTAACCCTGGATCTGGTCTTGCTTGCTGAACATCGCGTCTCTCCCAGCGGCATCTGTGCGCCATTCGTCTCGGTAAGGCACTGGCAATCACGACAGTGCCCTTTGATGCCGATGGTATGACCGGCGCAGACAGCTCAAATGCCTGCGCGCGCCACGCAAAGGTGCGTTTACGACATGGCTGAAAATGACCCAAAGAATGCATCCCCCTGTAGGAGCTGCCGAAGGCTGCGATCTTTTGACTTTGATTTTCAAGATCAAAAGATCGCAGCCTTCGGCAGCTCCTACAGGGGTTAGGCGAGCAACTGGCGGACGGCGAGCAGCAGGAGGAAATGCGCGGGATAGAGGGCGTAAGCCCAGCGGCGCATCGGCGGTGGCTGGAGATGTCGCACATGTCGCAACAGGAACATTCCGAGCATTGGCGCAAACAGACAGGTGGCAATGCCCAGAATGGCGACGCTATTACCCAACCTCGCCGAGTCGTACAGCACCTGCCATTGATTCGCCGCCAGACAAATCAATCCCGCCAGCAAGCTGAAATACCAAGGCCGGCGAAACACCAACAGCATCGCCAGCGGCAGCAGTACCCCGAAGAAGCCGAACATCAGTCGTTCCGGGAAAACTATCGCCAGCACCAGCGCAGCAAGGCCCAGCAATCGCGACATGACCGATGGATCCTGCCACCCACGCGCCACCAACAACCCCAGCGCCAGCGTTGGCATCACATTCAACGTATCCGGCTCAGGAATGTACAACCGATAGGGAATTTCACTCACCGCACTGAACAGCAACAACCAGCCCAGATACCGCCATTCCATCCTGCGCGAACCATCACGCGCCAGATTCGCCGCCATCGCCAGACAAAACCACGGAAACGCCAGCCGCCCCGGCACGTACAGCCAATCGGCGGAGAACCCGACATATCGCAGGTGATCGAGCAACATGCTCAGCAGCGCCAGCCACTTGAGCAGATCCAGTGCGCCGTCGCGTTTAGTCAGGTGCATAATCGGCCCGCAAACTGGTAATTTCCTGAACGTGACATCCCGTGTGCTCCCCGGAAGATCTTCGGTAAAGTGCGCACCACCATTGACCACGAGCCTTCACAAGAGTCTCGACCACGGAAGCCGGCCATGACCGACAAGAGCCAACAATTCGCCAGCGACAACTATTCCGGTATCTGCCCTGAAGCCTGGGCGGCCATGGAACAGGCCAACCACGGCCACCAACGCGCGTATGGCGACGATGAATGGACCGCACGCGCGGCCGATCATTTCCGCAAACTGTTCGAAACCGACTGCGAAGTGTTCTTCGCCTTCAACGGCACCGCCGCCAACTCGCTGGCCCTGTCGTCGCTGTGCCAGAGTTACCACAGCGTGATCTGCTCGGAAACCGCCCACGTCGAAACCGACGAATGCGGCGCCCCGGAATTCTTCTCCAACGGCTCGAAACTGCTGATCGCCGGCACTGAAAACGGCAAGATCACCCCGCAGTCGATCCGCGAAGTCGCCCTCAAGCGTCAGGACATCCACTACCCGAAACCACGCGTCGTGACCCTGACCCAAGCCACGGAAGTCGGCAGCGTCTACACCCCGGAAGAAGTCCGCGCCATCAGCGCGACTTGCAAAGAACTCGGCCTGCACCTGCACATGGACGGCGCGCGTTTCTCCAACGCCTGCGCGTTCCTCGGCTGCTCCCCGGCGGATCTGACCTGGAAGGCCGGCGTTGACGTGCTGTGCTTCGGCGGCACGAAAAACGGCATGGCCGTGGGTGAAGCTATCCTGTTCTTCAACCACAAACTGGCCGAAGACTTCGATTACCGCTGCAAGCAGGCCGGGCAACTGGCGTCGAAAATGCGTTTCCTCTCGGCGCCATGGGTCGGCATCCTCGAAAACGACGCCTGGCTGAAATATGCGCGTCACGCCAACCACTGCGCGCAATTGCTCGCTGAACTGGTCAGCGATATTCCCGGCGTCGAACTGATGTTCCCGGTGCAGGCCAACGGCGTGTTCCTGCAACTGTCGGAACCGGCCATCGCCGCGCTGACCGCGAAGAACTGGCGCTTCTACACCTTCATCGGCAAGGGCGGCGCGCGCTTCATGTGCTCGTGGGACACCGAAGAAGAACGCGTCCGCGAACTGGCCCGCGACATCCGCGAAGTCATGTCCGCCTGATAGACCCCTCCCCTGTGGGAGCGAGCCTGCTCGCGAAGAAGCCGTGTCAAACAACACAGATGTTGAATGACACACCGCTTTCACGAGCAGGCTCGCTCCCACAAAAACTCGCCCACTCAGCCCTCCTCGTTCGCACCTGAAGACTTGGTCTACATTGTCTGTCGAGCCCTTCGCTCACATAACAATAAGCAGGAGCATCGGCATGTCGTTACAAGGCAAAACCCTGTTCATCACCGGCGCCAGCCGTGGCATTGGCCGTGAGATTGCGCTGCGCGCCGCGAAGGACGGGGCCAACATCGTCATTGCGGCGAAGAGCGCCGAACCCCACGCCAAATTACCCGGCACCATTCACAGCGTCGCGGCGGAAGTCGAAGCGGCGGGCGGAAAGGCTCTGGCCCTGCAAGTGGATGTGCGTGATGAAGACGCCGTGCGTCAGGCACTCGCGCAGGCCAGTGAGCACTTCGGCGGCATCGATGCACTGGTGAACAACGCCGGGGCAATCAAGCTCACGGGTGTGCAACACGTCGAACTCAAGCGTTTCGACCTGATGCACCAAATCAACACCCGCGCGGTGTTGCTGTGCAGTCAGGCCGCCCTGCCCTATCTGAAAAAATCCGCCGGGCACATTCTCAATCTGTCACCACCACTGAATCTGGCGAACAAATGGTTTGCACAGTTCAGCCCGTACACCGTGACCAAGTACGGCATGAGCATGCTGACGCTGGGGATGAGTGAGGAATTCGCCAGTTACGGGATCAGCGTCAATTCGTTGTGGCCGCAGACGATGATTGCTACAGCGGCGATCGAGTTTCAGTTGGGCAATCGCGAGTCGTTCAAGCAGGCGCGAACGCCAGCGATCATGGCGGATGCGGCGCATGTGATTCTGGATAGTAGTGGACGGCAGATTACCGGGCGGTTGTTGATTGATGAGGAGATTTTGCGCGAGAGCGGCGTTAGCGAGTTTGAGCATTACCGGTTTGATCGAGAAAGCGAGGCAGCGTTGATGCCGGATTTGTTTGTAGACTGAAAAAGCCCCCTCACCCTAGCCCTCTCCCAAAGGGAGAGGGGACTGATTGGGGGATATTTGAGAATTACGCCGACGTGAAACTGCTTTACCGAATCCATAATCGACAAGGTCATTCAGGTCGATGTAGAACGCCAGACACCTCGGTCGGCCCCCTCTCCCTCCGGGAGAGGGCTGGGGTGGGTAAAGACCGGGTACATCCTTTACGTTTGAGACCGGGGACATGGTTTACAGGTATTAATCATGGTCAGGAGGTGCTGACCATGCCCTGGAATCAAGAGTCCCCAATGGATCAACGAGTGAAGTTAGTCAGTGACTGGCTTGGCGGCAGCTACACCAAGAGCCAATTAAGCCGGCGCTATGGTGTCAGCCGTCCAACCATCGACAAGTGGCTGGAACGATACGCAGCGTTGGGCGTAGATGGCTTGAAAGAGCAATCGCGCAAGCCGTTGAACTGTCCTCATCAAACGCCCGACGAAATTATTGCCACGCTGCTGGCCAAGAAAAACGAACATCCCGATCGGGGACCCAAGCAGATCATTGGTCGCCTGCGCGATTCCGATCCGCATATCCAATGGCCGGCCGCGAGCACCGCCGGGGAGTGGTTGAAGAAAGCTGGTTTGGTGGTGGCGCGACGGCCCTATCCCCCGCGTCCCCGTGCTCCAACACATTTGCGTCCGGTCGACGCGCCCAACCAGACTTGGTGTGCTGATTACAAAGGGCAGTTCAAAATGCAGGACGGTAATTGGTGCTACCCGTTGACCATTACCGATCAGATGAGCCGCTTTTTATTCGTCTGTCGCGCCTTGCCCAGTACGCACGGAGCGCCGACGCGGGAAGGCTTCGAGTGGGCTTTTCGAGAATATGGGCTGCCGGATGTGATCCGCACTGACAATGGCGCTCCTTTTGCGTCGACAGGTCTGGCGCGACTTTCGAAGTTATCGGTTTGGTTCATCAGGCTTGGAATCCATGTCGAAACGATTACGCCTGGCCGTCCCGACCAAAATGGGCGACATGAACGGATGCATAGAACGCTAAAGGCAGCAGTGCCACCGGCGGAAAACCTGGTGCGCCAGCAGCTGGCTTTTCAGGAATTCATCCAAGACTTTAACCACCACCGACCGCACACCGCGCTGGGCATGAAACCGCCGGCATCTGTCTATAGCCCGTCGACACGCGCTTATCCTGGTTACTTGCCTGCGTTTGAATACGGTTCCGATGTTGAAGTACGCAAGGTTCGGTCAAATGGGGAAATTAAATGGAAAGGACAGCTGATTTTTCTAGGAGAGGCTCTGATTGGAGAGGATATCGCGCTGAAGGAAGTGGCTGATGACGCTTGGGAACTGTACCTTTGCAGCCACTGTTTAGGCAGGCTTGAAAACGGCGCCAAACGCGTTTCAAGCCTTTAAAGGTGTAAACGATGTCCCCGGTCTAATTTGTAAAGGATGTACCGGTCTCTACAGTGAGGGGCAAGCCGTACGCAGTCAGAAATCGATGCGCACATCCCCCTTAGGCACACTGCAGCACGACAAGATAAACCCCTCCGCCTCGTCGTCCTCGGTAATCCCGCCGTTGTGCTCCATCTCCACCTCGCCGCCCAGCTTCAGCACCTTGCACGTCCCGCAAATCCCCATTCCGCACGCTTTCGGAATCATCAACCCAAGCTTGGCTGCCGCCGCGTGCACGGTCTCTCCCGGTGCCACACGAATGCTCTTGCCGGACGAGGTGAACTCGACCTGATGCAGATCCGCTGCATCGATTTCCGGTGCATCGGCTGCTTGCTCGGCCTGCTCCACCGCATCGGCACGCGCTTCCGGTGGCGTCGCACCAAACGACTCCTCGTGATAACGCGACATGTCGTAACCGGCCACTTCCAGCAGGCGTTTGACCGCATTCATGTACGGCGTCGGGCCGCAGCAGAACACTTCGCGCTCGAGGAAGTCCGGCACCATCAATTCGAGCATCTTGTGGTTCAGGTAACCGCGATACCCCGCCCACGGCTCGCCCAAGCCATGCTTCTCGCAGATCAGGTGCAGACTGAAGTTGTCGATCCGCGACGCCATGTGCTCCAGCTCGCGGTGGTAAATGATGTCTTTCGGCGAGCGCGCGCTGTGGATAAAGGTCATGTCGACGTTGGCGTTGGTGTCGTAGAACCAGCGCGCCATCGACATGCACGGCGTGATACCGACGCCGCCGCTGAGATAGAGGACTTTAGGGCTCGGGAAGTCGATGGCGTTGAACAGCCCGACCGGCCCGTGCACCGCCAGCTCCTGGCCTTCATGCAGCGTATCGTGCAGCCAGTTGGAAACCTTGCCGCCCGGCACGCGCTTGATCGTCACCGAAAAGCTGTACGGCACCGACGGCGAACTGGAGATCGTGTACGAACGCATGATCGGCTGGCCTTCGATTTCCAGCTCCAGGGTGACGAACTGCCCGGGCTTGAAGAAGAACAGGATCGGCTGATCGGCCATAAAGCAGAAGGTGCGCACGTCCCAGGTTTCCTGGATGACTTTGACGCAACGGACGATGTGTCGGCCATTGGCCCAGGTCTGGGTGGTGACCGGATTCAGGAAGCTGTTGGACATGCTGTTCTCCACGGCCGACTGTCGGCCTCATGTCGGCGATTCTGCGTATAGCGCGAACCGCCCGTTTACCTATCCGCGACATCGGCATACTTATCGCGACCAGCCCCCAACCACCGGGGGTTGCGCGTCGGGAACAGATTGCACCATGTCGCCCATGGATAAGGTTCCGCCCTGCGCCGGCCCCACACTCGCCCCAACACCAAGACAGATTCTTTACACCTTGCGTAGCAACCGTTAGCAGCACACCTGATCAGCCACTTTTCGCCGGCCACGCAGATGGCCATGAGGATCACATCGATGGACGTCACCGCAAAAATCAGCCTGGGCGATCCGCTGGAACCCGCACGCAAGGCCACCGCACAAATGCTCCAGGAGCGCGAGCGGACGTTTTCGCTGCCGCAACCGTTCTATAGCGATGAGCGGCTGTTCGATATCGACATGCAGGAGATCTTCCAGAAAGAGTGGTTGATCGCCGGCATGACTTGCGAAATCCCGGCCAAGGGCAACTACCTGACCCTGCAGATCGGCAAGAACCCGATCATCGTCATCCGTGGCGCCGAGGGCGTAGTCCACGCCTTCCACAACGTCTGCCGTCACCGTGGCTCGCGCCTGTGCACCAGTGAAAAAGGCAAAGTGGCCAAACTGGTCTGCCACTACCACCAGTGGACGTACGAGCTGGACGGTCGCTTGCTGTTCGCCGGCACCGAAATGGGCGCCGACTTCGACATGAAGCAGTACGGCCTGAAACCGGTGAACGTGAAGACTGCCGGCGGTTACATCTTCATCAGCCTGGCCGAGAATCCACCGGCCATCGATGACTTCCTGGCGACGCTGAACCATTACATGGAACCGTACGACATGGAGAACACCAAGGTGGCGATCACCACCACCTTGATGGAAAAGGCCAACTGGAAACTGGTGCTGGAAAACAATCGCGAGTGCTACCACTGCAACGCGTCGCACCCGGAACTGCTGAAAACCCTGCTGGAATGGGACGACGTCACCGACCCGCGCGCCGATCAGGCATTCAAGGACCACGTCGCTGCGTCCGCTGCCGCGTGGGAAGCCGAGAAGATTCCTTACGCCCACGCCAGTTTCGGCCTGCGCAACCGCATCGTGCGCATGCCGCTGCTCAAGGGCACCGTATCGATGACTCTCGACGGCAAACAGGGCTGCGCGAAACTGATGGGCCGGATCAAAAACCCGGACCTGGGTTCGATGCGCATCCTGCACCTGCCGCACTCGTGGAACCACTGCATGGGCGATCACATCATCGTCTTCACCGTGTGGCCGATCAGCGCGCAGGAAACCATGGTGACTACCAAGTGGATCGTGCACAAGGATGCCGTTGAAGGCGTGGATTACGACGTCGAGCGCATGCGCCAGGTGTGGGATGCGACCAACGATCAGGACCGGCGTCTGGCGGAAGAGAACCAGCGCGGGATCAACTCGACGGCGTATCAGCCTGGGCCTTATTCGAAGACCTATGAGTTTGGTGTGGTCAACTTCGTGGATTGGTACAGCGAGCGCCTGTTGAACAACCTCGGCGCCGAGCCAGCGCCGTACCTCAAAGGCGTCCCAGTCCAAGGCTAGAAAAACAGCTTCGAGATTCGAGCTGCAAGCTTCAAGCGAAACGCAACACAGGGTTTCTGACTTGTAGCTCGCAGCTTTTAGCTCGAAGCTAGCTTTTCCACCTCACCGAGCCATCCTCCCCAATAAACTCCTCAAAGATCTCCTCCCCCACCAACCTGATCTTCGCGTACCCGTTCAACACCCGCAGCGGATACGCTGGGTCCTTGGCATCCTCGGTCTCCGACCACAACACCCGCGAATGCCCGTTCAGCTCACTGGCGTTGCCATAGGGAATCGCCCCGTGCCCGGCACAACGCGCATGCAAACCGCCCTGCTGCGCATAGACGATGCCGTTGTGCAGATGCCCCCAATACCAGTAATCCGGCTCGCGCCCGAGTGCATCGCACACCGGATGATACAGCGCAGTCTTGTTGTGCCCGGAAATATCGAAGCCCTGATGATGGCTGAGCACCATGAGTTTCTTGCGTTTGGGCAGGCCTTTCATCCACTGGATCTGCGGTTCGTTCAACGTGCCGTCCATGTACAGATTCATCGCATCTGACGCGTAGGCGGAATCCAGCCCGACCACCAGCCAGTCGTCATTGATCAACGCGAAGTAACTGGTGCCCTGCTGCCCCGGAAAACGCTTGGCCAGTTCCTTGAAATAGCCGTGGGCGCCGCTGTACATCTCGTGATTGGAATTGAGGGTGAACGAGCCGTGGGTGCCCATCGGCCAACCGGCCATGTCGACGTCTTCCTGGGAATGACTGCCGGCGTAATACACATCGCCGAGGTGAATGGTGAAATCCGCCTGAGCCAGTTGCATCTGATTGGCCACCGACACCGCCGGCGCATGACTGTCGAACGGCCCGGTGCCCCAGTCGCCGGCAATCGCCAGAGTCACCTCACGATCCATTTGCATCAGCGCCGGGTCAGTGCCGAAGGTCGCGTGATGGCGCAGGTTTTCGATCCACTTCAGCAGCGCCTCGCTCCACAGCAGATCGAGCAGTTCCCACTTGCGACAGCCGAGCAGGCTGCCGTCCTTGAGCACCCGGGTCGCCAGTTGATCGGTCGACTGCGGCAGCGGTGTGGCATTACCGATGCGCAGGATCGACAAACCGTGGGACAACTCCCACGGCACGCTCGGTTCATCGTCTGGCAACTCGCCGTTTTTCAGCACGTACTGGGCCTGATCATGCCCGCGCTGCAGCAACTTGATGATTGCCTGAAACTCCTGCGGTTCCAGCTCGCTGATGAGTTTCATCCAGGCCATTTCCATGCGCGTGAACAAGCCGTGAATGCGCACTTTGACCTTGTCGTATTCGTGTTCCCAATGACTGACCAGCGACATGGCAAATTCCTCTATCCGTAAGGGTTCACAGGGTTTTCATGAATTCGATCAGCGCCCGTTTGTCGTCGTCCGACAAGGTGGTGCCGTATAGGTGACCCGTGTTGTGGTTGCCCTCCAGACGCGTGTCGTATTTAAAGTCCGCCGAGGCTTTGGCCTGGGCGCCGCTGGTGACAAAACCAACGTTGACCGGGTCGTAAATATCCGAGCCGGTGATGAAGGTCTGCGGACGTTTTTCCGGCGCTTGCAACAAGTCCCACAGCGTCGGCACTGAGCCGTTGTGCAGGTACGGCGCGCGTAGCCAGACGCCGTCGGTGGGCGTGTTGCTGTAGCTCTGGGTCTTGCGATAGGCGCCGAAATCGAACGGCGGTTTTTTGAAGGAGTGGAACGCGGCCACCAAACCTGTGGTGAATGAATCGAGCCGATGCGGATCGGTGCCGAGCTGATCGATATTGGTGGTGACCTGCCCGGTGTCGGCCCGACCGAAGTCATGGCAAGCCGCGCAGTTCGCTTCCCAGATCGGTTTGCCCTGCGCGACTTTCGCTTGATCCAGCGCCCACGGCCACGCCGGCGCCTTGTGCCCGAGCAGCCAGTTGGTCACGCGATTGAAGCTCGGCGGCAACACCGATTCCGGCGTCGCACCCACGGCCATGGCGGCGGCGTAGTTGCGTTCGTGGATCTTGTTGTTATTGCCGTCCCAGTGCAGGTACATCGATTCCCGTGGTTTCTGGTTCCACACCTGCGGCAGGTCGACGGTGCCGATCGTCGAGTCATCCGGGAAGCCGAACACCACCATTTTCGTCGGGTTGAAGGTGTCGGTGCGGCCCGGGCCTTGTTGTGGACGCAGCTTCTGCCAGGCATAGGCCTGTTTTTGCTTGAGCAGTGCGCTTTTCGCCATCGGCATGATCAGGTAGCGGTTGTAGATTTTTTCGAAGAAGCCCAACTGGAACTTGCTGTTGATCGCCGTCATCACCGCGTCGGTGGTGAATTTCGGATCGCTGGCGCAATCGTAGGCGAACCACTGGAACGCTTGCAGTTGCAGGGTGTTAGCCGGCGCGCTCGGTACATTGACGGCGACATCGCTGGCATTGGCGCGGTAGGAACCGGTGTGACACAACGCGCAATTTGGCTCGACAGTCGGGTAACCGATCTGCCGCTTGGCCATGCCGATTGGCAGGTCCTTACCGTTTTCAAAGAGGAAACCGAAGACTTCCCAGCCACCGGATTTGGGCATTTTCTCCGGGCACATCTGCGGCAGCACGGCGAACAGGTAGTAGGGAATTCGCGCTTCGATACCGAGGCCGATGGCGGCGTATTTGTAGTGATCTTCGTCCGAGGCATATTCCTGTTCAGGCACGACACGGAGCATCTGATACCAGGTTTCGTAACCGATGAAACCGAGCACCGCGACCACCACCAGCGTGCCGACCTTGAAGGCGTGGCTCTGCCATCGCCGCTGCCACGCCGCTTTCCATTCGCGCCAGCCATCGCAGAGCAGCGCCCACGGCCGGTTTTCCGGCGTGGTGCCGAAGTACAGCAGAATGCCGAGGATCAGAAAGAAGCTCAGGTCGCCCATCAGCATCGGCACGAATACCGAACCTTGAATGCTGGTGTTGATCAGGTAGATCCAGAAGATCACCGCGATCAACCGCGTCAGCACACACAGCCAGGAATGCACCACGTAACGCGGCGCGTTGAAACCCGACGGCATGTAAAACACGCTGATACCGACCAGTAGCATCCCGGCGTTTTCCAGCCACGGGTCGGAGAGTTGCGGCGGCAGCCCGACCACCGATGTCAGCAATCCCGGCGCGAACAGCGCGGGGATGGCGAACACCATGTTCATCGCAATGCCTATCCAGATGAAGCGTTGAAACCAGCGGATGTAGCTGTCCATATCATCCATTTCCTTGTGCAGACCGGAGAGATGTAGTGCCAGATGCATCGCTTTCGCGAGCAAGCTCGCTCCCACATTGGATTGGGGATGCCCAATGGTCTTGTGACTGGCACAAAACCCTGTGGGAGCGAGCCTGCTCGCGAAGCGGTCGACTCGGTCTGCAGTCAGCCGAGGGCAGTTTTCTCCAGGTGTTCAAGGATGATCGGGTAGACATCGACCACTGCGTTCTTGCCGAACATGCAGTCAATGTGGCCGTAGCCCGGCACCACCTGCCGGCTGTAGCGCGCAGGCCCATGCATGTCGCACAAACGCTGGTAGGTCTTGAGGGTGCTTTCCGGCAGGTAACACTGGTTGTCGGCACCGCTGATAAAACAGATCGGCATGGTCAGTCGATCAAAGTGCGGCATGTACACATCGTTGCCTTTGAAATCCACCAGATGCCCTTTGCGCACGATCAGCGCCAGATGCTCAAACGTCTCAATGTTCGACTCGCCGAACAACTCGTGCAGGTTGTCGTGCAGGGTTTCATTGAGGGTGTCGTGGCGATACAGCGAGGCGTACATGAAGGTAATGCGGTGGCACACCGGGTTGGTGCAATAACCCTGCGCCTCGATCCGCGCGTAGCCGTTGAGGGCCTTGTCGTAGAGTTTGTTGAACCAGTTTTCCTTGCTGTCGGCGTAAGCCGTCATCGACTTGATGCCGATCGCATCGAGCATCCCCGGCAGGTGCAACCCGGCCTTCAAACCCGTCGCCGTGGCGACCACGGTGTCCGCAGCAATCTGCGAGCAGACCACCGAGCGCACGCCCTGCAAACCGGCGAGCAGCGACATGAAGAATGTCGTCGCGCCGTAGCAATGCACCACGCACTGCACGTCCTTTGCCTGGGTCTCCGACTGAATTTGCGCAATCGCAGCCTTGAAGTCGTATCGGGCGATCTGGTCGCCGTTCCACTCCTTCTTGCTCGCCGGCAACAGAATGCTCACGCGAAAATCCAGCAGCCACACGTCGTAATCGTGTTTGCACAGGTATTCGAGCAGGTTGGTCTGAATGGTATCGGTGGAGAAGATATTCGAGCCCACGCCCAAACCATGCACCAGCATCACCGGGCCTTTGCTGCCGGCCTGATAACGCGTCAACCGCAATTCGACGCCGTCCTCGGTGGGGAAGAAATGCACTGCCGGCGTCGGCGCATCCAACGGCCGTTTCAAGCGTGGCGGTGCATCCGGATTGAAGTAGATATCGCCGGCAAACACGCCGCCGTAGCTTTCCCAGAGAATCCCGGCGAAGAACTTGCCGAACCGCGCCAGCCCTTCGATGCGCTCACGTTCGTTGCGCGCGTTGAGGACCTTCATGGTGGTCATCTGCTTGGCGAAATCGGTTGGATGAATGTGCATCACCCCGGAGCCGATCACCTCACCAGTCTTGTCCGGCCCGCGATACAGCGTCACGTAGAGCGTGCTGGTGTCGTGCCAGATATTCAGCACGCCGTTGTCTTCCGGCACGGTTTTGAAGGCGCTGAAGAAGTAATCGTTGCCGTCCTCGGCGGTCAGTTTCATGTCGTATTTCATGTGGCGCGTATCGACCTGCTGCTCGAATTGCTCGAACAGGTTGAACACGCCGTTGCTGGCGGTCAGCGGCTGCGGCGACAACGCCGGCGCGCTCACCGTGCCGACAATGGTTGCTGCGTGCTCCGGCTCCTTGATCATCCGGTTCATGTCATTGGCGGTGATGGTCAGGGTGAAGTCGATCGGTGAATTGTCCGCCTCGCCGCGTTTGGCCGCTGCTTCGTAGACTTTCAGATCGGTGCTTTGCGCCGCAGTGAAGGCGCGAGAGAAATAGCCCTTCATGGTTTCGGTGAACTGCACGCCAAGGGTCGGCGGCGCCACCGGTTTGCGTGGCGCCGACGGCAGCGTGTAGTCGATCTGCCAGCCACGGTCGGCGGCGAGCAGGCCCATGTTGCGTTCGCTCACGGCGGAAATCGTCAGCAGCGGATTCACCGCCAATGAGGTCGGAATCACCGCGCCGTCAGTCACGTAAAGGTTGGCGTAGACATCGCTGCCACTGGCGCCACTGAACACCTGGCCCTTGTGATTGACCACGCCTTGCGCAGCGTCTTCGCCCATCACGCAACCGCCCAACGGGTGTACCGAGACGATGCTGTGCTTAAGCAATTTGGTCCAGATCGGATTTTCCACCCAGACCCCGCCCAACGCCTTGGTGCTCTGCTGCAAACGCTGGTTGCCGAGCTTGAAGTTCTCCTGCTCGCCAACGCCGGGCCAATCGATGCGCAGCTGGTCCTTGTTGTCGAGGACCATCCGCCCCTGGCCGCTGTCGTGGCTCATGATCAGGTAGGTCTGCATGTTGTGCAGCGCGCCGTAATACGGGCCGCGCAGGAAGCTTTCGGCTTCACGCTCCTTGTATTTGATCTTGCCGCTGAAACTGTCATCGGTGGCGACGCCGATCATCTCGGCAAACCCGGCCATCGCCGGCACCATCGGCCGGCCGAGCGCGCCGGGGATTGAGCCTTCTTCGATGACCATACGGCTGCGCCAGTCGCCTTCGGTGCGCATGTCGATGACCGAGGTAATGCACGGGCCGACCGGGTGCAATTCCTTGGCCGGGTGCGCGCCGAAACCGATGCCGTTGATGGTCTGCTCGCAATTGTGGCCGAAGCCGAGGATGTCGCCGTTGCCGCTCATGTTCTCGCCGAGCTGGCCGGACATCACCAGGCCTTTGTCACGCGTTCGCAGAAGAATTTCAGTGGAGCCAAGGGTGCCGGCGGAGACCACGACGATGTCGGCCTTCACGAACAATGTTGGCGCGTTGAACATCTCGCGGCCACTGTCGAGGCACTGGAAATGCACGATCCAGCCGTCGCCATTACGTTCCAGATGCCGCACTTCGGCCTGGCAGAAAATCTCCGCGCCGTGATTCCAGGCGTCCGGCAGGTAGTTCATCAGCGTGGTGTTCTTGGCCTTGTTGTTACAGCCCGAAACGCAGTCGCCGCACTGGTTGCACGGCAGTTGCTCAACGCCGACATGGTTGAGGTTGTTCGGCAGTTTGTCGAAGGTCACGTTGATCGGTGGTTTGTAGAAATGCGCGCCTTGCTTGAGGTAATCCGCCGATTTCTTGTTGGCGTCGAGCTTGGGCAGATTCGGCGAAGTGCTCGGGTAAGGATTGGGTTTGAGCATTTCCCGGGCGCGGGCGTACCCGTCCTTGAGCAACGTGTCGCGGTGTTCACGCACGGCCTGCGGCCAACGCGGGTCATCGAACACGCCCGGCTCTGGCTCGAGGGCCACGTTGGCGTTGATCAACGACGTGCCGCCGAGGCCGCAACCGACCACGACGTTTTGCTGAGCGTTGACGTGCAAGTCGAACAAACCGGTGCGCGAGCCGATATGACCATCCGGGTCGTGCACCTGCAGCTCTTCGGTAGCGGCGATCATGGTGTTGGGGTATTCGCCGGGCTGGATTTCCCGACCGCGTTCGAGCAGGCACACACGTTTGCCGGCACGGGACAGGCGCGAGGCAGCAATGCCGCCGCCGTAGCCTGAACCGATAACGATCACATCGTAGTGTTCCTTGATCTCGCTGATGGGCGTTGCGATCCGTGTCATGAGGTGCATCCTCTAATCAGGCAGATGGGGGCAACTCTGCGGTTGCCTGCAATCAATGGGCGAACGGGCACCTGGCCTCCGGAACGAGTCCGGCGACAGCACAGCGGTCTGGCGGGTGAGGCGCGCTACAGGCGAGCGTGCTGATTGGCGGCGCGCCGAAGCGTGCGCTTGCGTGGCGAGGGCGGGGGGCGGTGCGGCTGGCTATCCATCATGCGTTCTCCCAGAACCAGATGTGGATAAGTGACGGCTGTCCTTGTGCCATTGCAGTGAAGACAGCGCCGGAATCGAAGTCAAGGCAACGTCTTAGAACTGTATGAAATGTGATCAATTGCCGTTTGGACTATGGCGTACGGTTTGGCGAACAAGTTATCCACATGCCTATCCACTGGTTATGAAGAAGAGTTCAAAAGCAAGTATGCGCATCACGTGGAAAAGCCGACGCCCAACGTAAACCGGGCACCGGCTTCAAAACTCCAGGATTCGTCTGGTTACCAGTTCCAGGAGCCAATAATGCTCTGCGCTACCGAATAAATGCGGCTTACATCGGAAGTGCCGGGCGGCCGTTTATAGTCTGGATCAACTTTGCGCAATAACTCATCGTATAAACTATCGATCCGTTCTTCAGTCCGTTTCTTGTCGCGCCGACGAAGAACATCCAGTTTCTCCTTATTATCTTCAAGCGCCCTGTTTTCCTCAAAGTTGAATGCGCGACACCATTCACCCTCAATAGGATTAATGAACGGTGGTGGTCCGACTCGCTTATTCATTCAGGAGAACCAGCCGGTAATCCAGCTCACCACTGAATTGAAAGTACTGGTGATTTTTTCCCAGACGTTCTTCAGCCAGTTGAGTATGTTCTTGCCTACTTCAACAAAGAAGTCGGTGATCTTGTCCAGAACGGCATTGAACAATCCGCCAAAGGTTTCCATGAAGCCGACCACCGCATCGCCGCTTTGTGGAAACTTGTCGATCTGCGCAATGGCCTCATCGTACATTTTATCGATACGCTTATTAGCCGACTCCTGATCTCGTTTACGAAGCTCCTCAAGCTTTTTCTTGTAATCCGAAGTATCCGTTGAGCCCGAATTCTCGAAGGCCTCCGTGGCCTTGGTCAGCTCAGTCTGGGATTGATCCGACTGCCCCTCACCGGCCTCTCGTGCCTTGGGCTCGAGATTCTTGACAGCCGGATCATTGGAACTGTTGCTGACATACAGACTGCGCAAATGAATCTGCTGCAAATGTGGAGACGCCATCAGCACACCACGGGCCGTTCCCGAGGAACGCTGTTTAGCGTGAGTGCGCATTTCATTCAACAGTTCAACATACGCACCTTTGGACGGTGCGACCGCTGCGGCGGCAACGGACTTTACTTCTGACTTGGCGGCTTTAGACATTTCCATAACTCCTTGTAGTTGATTGTAAACAGCTCACCCTATAGCCGAGCACGCAAGATCATCTTGAACAGGCTCGTATTTGTTTCCCGACACTTCGCTCAAAGGCAGCGGATATGAATTGCCAAAGATGCGATGTCGCACCATTCAATTATCGGCAATCAAGCAGAAAACATTTTATGGATAACGCTATTAATTGCTGTGCGTGAAACATTCCATTGCATTACTCCTGCGCAGAGGCATGAGAAAAACTATTTGAACTACCTTGTTCACTTCATCGCGAGGAAGATTAAAGTCGGCAGGCAAAATAATGTCAAACCGCCAGATATACTAAAAAGAACCTGATGTTATTTGTATTTGCTATATGCCCCAGCGTACTGAAGGGCACTTCCATGACAGGGCCGGAAATATCCTCTGCTCCAAGAATGGTCAAAAAACAGCCAATTGGCGCAAAGCTCCAGGTAGCAAGGCTTACAGTGGTACATGAACAACTTATCCACATTTCGGCCCACAACAGTTGTGAACAACCCGTTCATCGGTCAAATTTTTATTGTGCAAACACAATAAAATCCGTGACTTATGAGGAATCATGGTTTTCCAGACTGATTGATTGTTTTTTGACCTATTGCCTGAAAGCCACGGTTTGCATGGCCTGTGGAGGATCGCGAACACCTTATCCACAGAAGCACCAACAGAGATCGGGGGTAACTTTGGCCTTGCTGTGGAAAAGCGCTGGAAGCTATGCGAAAACGGGGGTTTTGCAGAAGTTTTTCGTTGAAACAGATGAATTGATTGTTTTTTAACCAATTCACTGCGAGCCACGTCTTATAAGGGCCTCAGTGGATAGCGAACATCTTATCCACAGAAGCGCCAACAGAGATTGGGGGCAACTTATTGAGTTATCCTGCCGAAAAAGCTTCGAAAATCCGAGACTTAGGCTGGTTGTTTTTTGATCGAAGGGCTGTAAGGCTTTATTGGCGTGGGGTGTAGAGAGGGGCGAACACGTTATCCACAGATCCGCCAACAGGGATTGTGGGTAAATCGCCTACCCTCACCCCAGCCCTCTCCCATAGGGAGAGGGCTGGGGTGAGGTGTATTGGATAAATGCAGCGACCTGCCACCTATGCGGTGATCTTAGCTTGGCCAAACCTGAGGTCGCGCAGATCTTTCAGGTCGATGTAACGCTTGAGCACGCCACCGTAGGTCCCCTCTCCCTCCGGGAGAGGGCTAGGGTGAGGGGCTTTTCAGCGGACGACGCCTTCTTCAATCAGCAGCTTGAGGATGGCTTCGGCGCCGGCTTGGGGGGTGACGCCTTTGAGCACCTGCCCACCGCCGCCACTGGCTTTGGCGGTAGCGGCTTTCATGCGGTCGGCGCCACTTTTGGCTTTGATCACCTTCAGCCGTTTGGGCCGAGGCTTGGCCGGTTGCAAAGTGGCGACCGCGAGCAACTCATCGTCCACCACTTCGATGTCTTCAGCCTGCAAGACCCCGCGTCGCGCCGGACCATAAGCACTTTGCCGAGGCTTCGGCGCGGCGTTATCCACAGTCGCCAGAAACGGCAGCTTGACCTTCAACCGCCGCCGCTGCCCACGCGGCAACGCCTGCAGGACCAGCGCCGAACCGTCATTGATCGACTCGACCTGCGCCAGCCCCACCACCAGCGGCCAGCCCAGACCTTCGGCGAGCAGAAACGGCAACATCCCCGAACCTTCCCCGGTTTCTGCCTGGCTGCCGGTCAACACCACCTGTGCACCGGCATCACGCAGATACGCGGTCAGCGCCGGCAACGCATCGGCGCCAGCCGGTTGCTCCAGCACGTGCATCTGCTCAAGACCCATGCCCAGATAGGCGCGCAACGCCGGCTCCGCAACGTCGCCGGCGTGCAGCACTTGCAGGTTATCCCCAGCCAGTTGCAGGCCGAGTTCCACGGCGCGCGCGTCCTGGTCGGCGCGGCGTGGCCTGCCGGAAGTCGGGTGGGCGCCAATTGAAACCAGACTGATAACTTTCGTGTTCATAGCGTTTCCTTAAGCCGCATCGCGCTTGGCTTCGTTGCGGTAAGCCGCGACCGCTTCGATCAACGCTTGCAGAATCTCTGCGCTTTCGCCGATCACCGAGAGGTCAGCACGCTTGATCATGTCGCAGCCCGGGTCGAGATTGATCGCCACCACTTTGTCGCAAGCACCAATACCTTGCAGGTGCTGGATCGCCCCGGAGATACCCACAGCCACGTAAACCCGCGCGGTGACCCAGGTGCCGGACGCGCCGACCTGGCGATCACGGGCCATGAAGCCATCGTCCACCGCGACCCGCGAGGCGCCTTCGGTGGCGCCAAGTGCTGCGGCCGTTTCGTGGAACAGTGCCCAATCCTTGACGCCGTTGCCGCCGGAGAAAATGAACTCGGCTTCGGCCATTGGAATCGCCGCTGGGTCAACCGCCACCGCACCGAGATCTTCGATTCGCGACAGGCTGCGCACGACACTTGTGGATAACTCCACCGGCAACGCTTCGTGACGGGTTTCGCTGACTGGCTCGGCGCATTCGGCGGCGGCGAGAATCAACCGCGCGAGCGGACGGGCGAGGTCTTGCAAACCAGCGCCTGCACGGCCAATGCATTCCTGATCCTTGACCTGCCAGACCCGCGTCGCCGGGCGCTCGCCCAATGCCGCCGCAAAGCGTCGACCGAGTTCGCCACCACCGCTGCGGCTATCCGGCAACAGCCAATGACGTGGGTTGAACTGGTTATCCACAGCGCGCAAACCCTGCACTCGCTGTTCCGGTGCATAACCGCTGAACTGTTCGCCTTCGAGCACCAGCAAGCGATCCACACCTGCGGTGGCGAAAGTATTTTCCTTGTGCTCACCAAAGACCACCGCCAACACCGCGCCGTCATTACCGGCGAGCTGATGGGCGAGGCCAAGCAAGTCACGGTCGTGACTGCTCAAACGGCCACCGACCATGTCCGGCACCACGCTGATGTAGAACGCCGGGGCCGGGACCTGATGCAGCGGCAACTGCACCTCAACAGCGGCCGAGCGTTTGACCGCCCCGCCCTGTTGCGCGCCGCTGCGGTCGATACGCTTGATGCCGTTGGGGCCGATAAAACCGATGCCATGCAGGTTCTTGCGGATGATGCCGTTGGGGCCCATCCAGCTGTGTTGCGCCGGTTGCATGGCCGCGTGCAGCGGGTGCAAGCGGTTACGGGCAATCCATTCGGCGCGCGGGTCGCGGCGGATAATGTCGCTCATCAGTGGGCCTCCGCTGGTTCACGTTTGGCCGGGGTGGCAGGCTTGCTTGGCGCGGCGTCTTCGAGCAGCGCGTCGGCCACCAGTTCGGCGATGTCCTTGATCAGCGGACGCGGTTCGACCACGCCTTCGAGCATCGCCGTGCACTGTGGACAACCCACCGCCACCAGTTCGGCGCCAGTCTCGCGGATGTCTTCCATGCGCATATCGGGAATCCGTTGCTTGCCTGGAATGTCAGTGATCGGCGCCCCGCCGCCACCGCCGCAGCAGCGCGAGCGGAAGCCGGAACGTTGCATCTCTTTGACTTCAATACCGAGCGCACGCAGCACTTCACGCGGCGCTTCGTACTCGCCGTTGTAGCGGCCGAGGTAGCACGGATCGTGATAGGTCACGCTGTTGCCTTTGTGCTGTCCGAGGTTCAGCGCGCCGGCCTGAATGATTTCTGCCATATAGGTGCTGTGGTGCTGCACCAAGTAGTTGCCATCAAACGCGCCGTACTCGTTTTTCAGCACATGGAAGCTGTGCGGGTCGCAGGTGACGATGCGGTTGAAATTGTATTTGGCCAGGGTCTGGATATTGCGTTTGGCGAGCAACTGGAAGGTTGCTTCGTCGCCTAAACGACGGGCCACGTCACCGCTGTCACGCTCTTCGAGACCGAGCACGGCAAAGTCGATTTTCGCCGCTTTCAGCACTTTGACGAAGGCGCGCAATGTGCGCTGGTTACGCATGTCGAAGGCACCGTCGCCGACCCAGAACAGCACGTCGGTGGATTTCTTTTCGCTGAGCAGATTGAGGTTCAAGTCCGCCGCCCAGTTCATCCGCCCGCCCGGGGCGAAACCGCCGGGGTTGTCGGTGGCGATCAGGTTTTCGAGGACTTCGGCGCCCTTGTTCGGCGTCGCGCCTTTTTCCAGGGTCAGGTGACGGCGCATGTCGACGATGGCATCGACGTGCTCGATCATCATCGGGCACTCTTCGACGCAAGCACGGCAGGTGGTGCACGACCACAGGGTTTCGGCGTCGACCAAGCCGTTGACAATCGGTTGATGTGGATTGCCCGAGTGCTCACCCACAGGTTTGCCCGGATAAGGACTGCCGGCGAACTTCGCGTCGGTGCCGCCAGCGAGACCGACGACCATGTCCTGAATCAGCTTCTTCGGGTTCAGTGGCTGGCCGGCGGCGAAGGCCGGGCACGCGGCTTCGCACTTGCCGCACTGCACGCAAGCGTCGAAACCGAGCAACTGGTTCCAGGTGAAATCCTTGGGTTTTTCAACACCCAGCGGAGCAGTCGGATCGTTCAAATCCAAAGGCTTCAAACCGGTGGAACGACCGCCGCCAAAGCGTTCGGCGCGACGATGCCAGGCCAAATGCAGCGCACCGGCGAAGGCGTGCTTCATCGGCCCGCCCCAAGTCATGCCGAAGAACAGTTCCGACACGCCCCAAAGCACGCCGATCCCCAAAATTACCGCGAGTACCCAGCCGCCGAAGTTCTCCGGCAGGATTCCGGCCACCGGCAGGGTCAGCAGGAAGAACGACGCCGAGAACGCCAACAGGCTTTTCGGCAGGCGCATCCACGGGCCTTTCGACAGCCGCGCCGGCGGGTTGCGCCGACGCAGATAAACGAAGATCGCGCCGACGAACATCACCGCCGTCATCAGCAGCAAGGCGTAACCGAGGATGCGGTTATGCAGACCGAAACCGTGCACCAGCAGCGCCAGCACAATCGACGCCACCGCACCGCCGGCCGTGGCCACGTGGGTGTTGGCGATGTATTTGTCCCGCGCCACCACATGGTGCAAATCGACCATGTAGCGCTTGGGCATGGCGAACAGGCCGCCGATCAGATCGACCTTCGAGGCCCGGCCCCGGCGCCACATGGCCACCCGCCGCAACGCACCGAGGACACCAAGGCCCAGAGCGGCGAACAACAGGATTGGAAGAAGGGTGTTCAACATCAGAGTCACCTCTGGCGAGGTGCAAGCTACAAGCTACAAGCTGCAAGAAAGAGCAGCAAAATCTGCCGGGCTTTTACTTGCGGCTTGAAGCTTATGGCTCGCAGCTGAGCCGTCAAAAATCCTTACAGAGCCGGAGTGCGTCGTAAATGGCGGCGTGGGTATTACGCTGCGCCACGCAGTCGCCGATGCGGAACAGCAAGTAGCCGTCGCCCGCCTCGCTCAGCGAAGGTTGCGGCTGGATCGCGAACAACGCCTCGACGTCGATCTGGCCCTTGTTGCGCGAACCTTCTTTGAGCGCGTAGTAGATTTCCTCATCCGGACGTACGCCGTTTTCCACCACCACCTGATCGACCACCCGCTCCTCTTTGGCGCCGGTGTATTCGTTTTCCAGCACCGCGACCAGTTTGTCGCCCTCGCGGTAGACCTTCTCCAGCATCATGTCGCCGGTCATGATCACTTCTTTCGGGTACATGCTGCGGTAGTAGGTCGGGAACGACGTACCACCGATGGCCACGCCCGGTTTGATGTCGTCGGTGACGATCTCGACCTGGCTGCCCTTGTCGGCGAGGAAGTCGGCAACCGACATCCCGGTGAACTCGCAAATGGTGTCGTAGACCAGCACGTTCTTGCCCGGCGCGACCTTGCCGTCGAGCACGTCCCAACTGCTGACCACCAGCCCTTCAGCGGCGCCCCAGTGTTCGTTCTGCTCCAGATACGGATGCCCACCGACCGCCAGCACCACCACGTCCGGACGCAAGTCCATGATGGTGTCGGCATCAGCCGCCGTGCCCAGGCGCAGATCGACTTTCAGCCGCGCCAGTTCCAGCTGGAACCAGCGAGTAATACCGGCGATCTGGTCACGCTGTGGCGCTTTCGATGCGGTGGTGATTTGCCCACCGATGAATTCTTTCTTCTCGAACAGGGTCACGTCGTGGCCACGCTCGGCAGCAACACGTGCCGCTTCCATCCCGGCCGGGCCGGCACCGACGATCACCACTTTGCGTTTCGGCCCGGTGGATTTCTCGATGATGTGCGGCACGCCCATGTATTCACGGGACGTCGCGGCGTTCTGGATGCACAGCACGTCGAGACCTTGATACTGACGGTCGATGCAATAGTTGGCGCCGACGCACTGTTTGATCTGGTCGATCTGGCCCATTTTGATCTTGGCGATCAGGTGCGGGTCAGCGATGTGCGCGCGGGTCATGCCGACCATGTCGACATAACCGCCCTCAAGAATCCGTGTGGCCTGGTTCGGGTCCTTGATGTTCTGGGCGTGCAGCACCGGCACCTTGACCACTTCCTTGATCCCGGCGGCCAGATGCAGGAACGGCTCCGGTGGATAACTCATGTTCGGAATCACGTTGGCGAGGGTGTTGTGGGTGTCACAACCCGAGCCGACCACGCCAATGAAATCGAGCATGCCGGTGTCGTCGTAATACTTGGCGATCTGCTTCATGTCCTCGTGGGACAAGCCGTCCGGGTGGAACTCGTCACCGCACAGACGCATGCCCACGCAGAAATCGTCACCGACCTCGGCGCGCACGGCTTTCAACACTTCCAGACCGAACTTCATCCGGCCTTCAAAAGTACCGCCCCATTCGTCGGTACGCTTGTTGACGCGCGGGCTCCAGAACTGGTCGATCATGTGCTGGTGCACCGCCGACAGTTCAACGCCGTCAAGACCACCGGCCTTGGCCCGGCGCGCAGCTTGAGCGTAGTTGCCGATCACCCGCCAGATTTCTTCCGGCTCGATGGTTTTGCAGGTCGCGCGGTGCACCGGTTCACGGATGCCTGACGGCGACATCAGTGTCGGCCAGTTGAAGCCGTCCCAGCGCGAGCGCCGGCCCATGTGGGTAATCTGAATCATGATCTTGGCGCCGTGCTTGTGCATGGCGTCGGCCAGATTCTGGAAATGCGGAATGATCCGGTCGGTGGACAAGTTCACCGAGCTCCACCATTCCTGCGGGCTGTCGATGGCGACCACCGAGGAGCCGCCACAGATCGCCAGGCCGATGCCGCCCTTGGCTTTCTCTTCGTAGTATTTGACGTAGCGGTCGGTGGTCATGCCGCCGTCCGTCGCGTAGACCTCGGCGTGCGCGGTGCTGAGCACGCGGTTGCGGATGGTCAGTTTGCCGATCTGGATCGGCTGGAACATTGCTTCGAAAGCCATGGCGGGTTCCTCGACTTACAACGGCTTGACGGTGAACAGGCCGTCGTCGTGGCCTTCTTCGGAGCCACCGTAGACTTGCTCGGCGACCGTGCGAATCTTGCTGCCGCGCGCCTCAAGAATCTGGTCCATGGCCCCGGCAAACCAACCGGTGAACATGTAGTCGACCTTGCGCCCGACCTTGCCGTAGACGTAGACGAACGCCGAGTGCTCGAGTTTGACGCTGGCGGTGCCTTTGTCGAGGTCGATGTCCTGGATCTTGAACAGGCCCCAGCCACGTTGCGACAGGCGTTTCATGTAGTGCTCGAACACCGCGACGCCTTCCAGGCCGTGGCATTCCGCTTCTTTCTCGCACCAGTGCCAGGCGGATTTGTAGCCGGCCTTGTAGAGGATCTCGGCGTAGGCGTCTGCGCCCAAAACTTCTTCGATGCCCATGTGGTTATTTACGAAGAAGTGACGCGGCACGTAGAGCATTGGCAGGGCGTCGGAGGTCCAGACACCGGTCTCGCTGTCGACTTCGATTGGCAATTGCGGGGCGATCTTGGCCATGGAAACTTAACTCCAGAAAATTTTAGATTCAGTGTTGGCCGCGGCCCTCACCCCAGCCCTCTCCCAGAGGGAGAGGGAGCAGATCGGCGGCGGTCTTGAGAAAGCGTTACTCGCCCCAGACGTCTTTCAGGACGTTGACCCAGTTTTCGCCCATGATCTTGCGCACCACGCGCTCGGAATGGCCGCGCTTTAGCAGGGTTTCAGTGAGGTTCGGGAACTCGCCGACGGTGCGGATGCCCAGCGGGTTGATGATCTTGCCGAAGCTGGTCAGGCGGCGGGCGTAGCCCTTGTCGTGGGTCAGGTATTCAAAGAAGTCCTGGCCGTGACCCTGGGTGAAGTCGGTGCCGATGCCGATGGCGTCTTCGCCGACGATGTTCATCACGTATTCGATCGCTTCGGCGTAGTCGTCGATGGTCGAATCGATGCCCTTGGCGAGGAACGGCGCGAACATGGTCACGCCGACAAAACCGCCATGGTCGGCAATGAACTTCAGTTCTTCATCGGACTTGTTGCGCGGGTGCTCTTTGAGACCCGACGGCAGGCAGTGGGAGTAGCACACCGGTTTTTTCGATTCGAGGATGACTTCTTCGGAGGTCTTGGAGCCGACGTGGGACAGGTCGCACATGACGCCAACGCGGTTCATCTCGGCAACGATTTCGCGACCGAAACCCGACAGGCCGCCGTCACGTTCGTAGCAACCGGTGCCGACCAGGTTCTGGGTGTTGTAGCACATCTGCACGATGCCGACGCCGAGCTGCTTGAACACTTCGACATAGCCGATCTGGTCTTCAAACGCGTGAGCATTCTGGAAGCCGAAGAGGATGCCGGTCTTGCCCTGCTCTTTGGCTTTGCGGATGTCGGCGGTGGTGCGCACCGGCATCACCAGGTCGCTGTTGTCGCGGATCAGCTTCTGGCTGGCGGCGATATTGTTCACGGTCGCCTGAAAGCCTTCCCACACCGACACAGTGCAGTTGGCTGCCGTCAGACCGCCCTTGCGCATGTCTTCGAACAGCTCGCGGTTCCATTTGGCAATGATCAGACCGTCGATAACGATGCTGTCGGCGTGTAATTCGGCTGGGCTCATCAGGCGTCCCCTTATTGGCGATTCATGCGCCGAATCGTCTGCCGGCGCTTTGGGGCCAGCATATGCCTCGGTGCCGGGGCGACCGGGTGCAAAAACGACAGGGGAATTGCCGAAAGCGTCAATCCGCGACAAAGGGTCGCCAGACGCTCCGATCAGCTACCTGTTCAAGCCCGCACGCTTGAGCCAGAATCTCCCGCATCTTGGAAACACCACTGGATTAGAGCGGCGACAACAATGAAATCGATCTTCCTGGCTTTGGCACTGCTTGCGACCGGCGTACACGCCGCCGAAGAGTCCGACAACAACCCGTGCGACGCCGTCGAAAACGACGTCCAGACCCTGGAATGCTCAGCCTACAGCCGCACCACCGCCGAAGACTTGCTCAAGGACAACTACGCCAGCCTCAACGAGCGCATGCAGACCGCGTACGGCAAGAACCCGACACAACTGGCCGACATCACCGCCAAGATCAAGACGGCTCAGCAGCAGTGGCTGAAGACGCGGGATGCCGATTGCGCGGTGGAAGCGTTTCCGGCGACGGCGGGGAGCAAGGCCTTCACGATTGCGCAGAATGATTGCGTGGCGCGGATGAGTGATGAACGGTCGGAGTTTTTGGAGTCGATTGGGCAGGAATAGTCCTCAGAACTTGAAGGAAAATTGGAACTGCTTTCTGCATTTGCCTCGTGAATCTCCTCTTCTTACCGCACATGCCGACTTCGCCTACACCTATTACGTGAAAGCTCCGATCTACGGGCCTTTCACGCAATATGCTGACAACAGTTCTTGATTGGCCGCCTTGAAAATATAAGTAAAGATTCGCGAATCTTATAAAAGACTTATATTCTTCCATGAACAGCATCCACTGGACACGAAAGGCCGTTAAGCAACTCTTGAAATTGCATTCTGTGCATCAGGTACAGGTTCGGGATGCCGTTACGGCGCTTGCCGACATGCCTGATGTGGGCAATGTCAAAGCACTGATTGGCCATGACTATGCCTACCGCCTGCGTGTCGGCAATTATCGAGTGATGTTCGACTGGGACGGAGCAATCAAAGTGGTCAGTATTCAAGAGGTCAAAAAACGCGATGAACGCACTTACTGACATCCAAATCATCAACGACGCCGAGGGCAACCCAGCCTTCGTCGTCATCCCTTACGCGCAATACGTTGCGCAAAAAATGCAGCCCGACCTGATTCCCCATGCGGTAGTTAGCCGCATGGTTGACGGGGCGACACCCATCCGTGCCTGGCGCGAATACCTCAACCTGACTCAGGAAGAAGTCGCCAAACGCATGGGCATTTCGCAACCGGCGTTTGCCCAGCAGGAAACGGTGTCCAAGCCACGTAAAGCGACACGCGAAAAAATTGCAGCGGCGTTCGGCATCACCGCCAATCAGCTAGAGCTGTAAGCTGCCCTCCTCACTTCAAGGAATTCCCCATGAACATCTGCGGCATCGAAATCAAAGGCAGCGAAGCGATCATCGCCGTGGCCGCTCTCGACGGTTCGACCCTGAGCCACATTCCCCTCGCCACCAAGAAGATCGCCCTCGAAGACGATGACGAAGCGGCCAACGTGAAAGTGTTTGCGGCGCAGGTGGCGTCGTTTGTTCGGGAGAATTCGGTTGACCGGATTGCGATCAAGAAGCGCAGCAAGAAGGGTGAGTTTGCCGGTGGGCCGACGACATTCAAGATTGAAGGGATTTTGCAGTTGCTGGATGGGTGCGAGGTGACGTTGTTGTCGCCGCAGACGATCAATGCGCAGGCGAAGAAGCACAATTTTGAACTGCCGGGGACGTTGAACAAGTATCAGCATGAGGCTTATAAAGCCGCGTGTTCGGCGTTGGTGAAGAAATAAGCGTTTTTTCAGACAATGAAGATCCAAATGTGGGAGCGAGCTTGCTCGCGAAGAGGGGGGGTCAGTCGACAGTTTTGTTGAATGATCTACCGCGTTCGCGAGCAAGCTCGCTCCCACAGGTTTATTCGCCGGTCTCAAGATCAGGCTTGGGCGGTACGCCGGTCTTCGCGGGGGCAGCGGGCGAAGCGTGTACGGTAGCTGCGGGTGAAATACGACGGTGATTCAAACCCGCAGGCGATGCTGACTTCGAGCACACTCATGTCGGTCTGGCGCAATAACTGCCGGGCCTTTTCCAGTCTCAAGCGCAGGTAAAAGTTGCTCGGCGTATCGTTCAGGTGCAGCCGAAACAAGCGCTCCAGTTGCCGCCGCGTCACCTTGATCGATTCCGCCAGTTGCAGCGTGGTCAGCGGCGGTTCGCTGTGCTGCTCCATCTCGCCGATGACCTGCACCAGTTTCTTGTTGTTGATGCCGTAACGCGTGGCGACCTCCATGCGCTGGTGGTCTTTGCGTGGACGAATGCGCCCCAGCACAAATTGCTCACTGACCTGAATCGCCAGTTGCGGGCCATGGGCCTGGGCGATCAGATCGAGCATTAGATCGATGGAAGCCGTACCGCCCGCCGAAGTGATGCGCCGGCGGTCGATCTCGAAAAGCTCCTGGGTCACGCTGAGCTGTGGATAAGATTCCTTGAAGGCATCGATGGCTTCCCAGTGCAGGGTCAGGCGATGGCCATCGAGCAGGCCCGCTTCAGCAAGGACAAAGCTGCCGGTGTCGATGGCACCGAGGGTGACGCCTTCGTTGTCCAGCCGCCGCAACCAGTGTTCAAGGGTTGGCGTGGCGAACTTCAGTGGTTCAAACCCGGCCACCACCAACAACGTCGCACCTTTCTTCAACGGCTCCAGCGCCGCATCGGCGTTGACCGACATGCCGTTGCTCGCCAGCACTGCCCCGCCATCGGCACTCAACACATGCCAGCGGTACAACTCGCCACGAAAGCGGTTGGCCACACGCAGCGGTTCGATCGCGGAAATAAAGCCGATGGCGGAGAAACCCGGCATCAGCAGAAAGTAGAAATCCTGGGACATGTGCGCACTCGATTCGCGGGTAGCGTGGCTCGTTGATACGCCGATTGTCGTCAGCGTTCAAGGGTGCAGGTCGCTACAGTGCTAATGCCCGTCGCCGTAGTGCGCTTTCACGGGCGCATTGCTGCGTAACTTTGCATCACCGGCGCACCAGATGCCGGGAACCACAATAACGACCTGCCGAGGAACCCGACATGAAACGACTGATCAGCAGCTGTGTTCTTGCACTCAGCGGTACCGCTTTCTTGAGCGCCAGCGTCATGGCGGCCGAACCTGCGTCATGCCAGAACGTGCGCATGGGCGTGGTGAACTGGACCGACGTGATCGCCACCAGTGCGATGACCCAGGTACTGCTCGACGGCCTCGGCTACAACACCAAACAAACCAGCGCGTCCCAGCAAATCATCTTCGCCGGGATTCGCGATCAGCGTCTGGACTTGTTCCTCGGTTACTGGAACCCGTTGATGACGCAAACCATTACGCCGTTTGTCGACGCCAATCAGGTTAAAGTCCTTGAAGCACCGAGCCTGAAGGACGCCCGCGCCACCCTCGCGGTGCCGACCTATCTGGCAGATAAAGGCCTGAAAACCTTTGCCGACATCGCCAAGTTCGAAAAGGAACTCGGCGGCAAGATTTACGGCATCGAGCCGGGCTCGGGCGCCAATACGCAGATCAAGGCAATGATCGCCAAGAACCAGTTCGGCCTCGGCAAGTTCCAGCTGGTCGAGTCGAGCGAGGCCGGCATGCTCGCTGCCGTCGATCGCGCCGTGCGCCGCAAAGAGGCGGTGGTGTTCTTCGGCTGGGCACCGCACCCGATGAACGTCAACGTCAAGATGACCTATCTCACCGGCAGTGAAGATGCCCTCGGCCCGAATGAAGGCATGGCGACGGTGTGGACAGTGACCGCGCCGAAATACGCCGAGCAATGCCCGAACATCGGTCGCTTGCTGAGTAATCTGACCTATACCGCCGAAGACGAGAGCCGGATGATGCAGCCGCTGCTCGATCACAAAGATGCTTTCGAATCCGCCAAGCAATGGCTCAAGGATCACCCGGAAGACAAGCAGCGCTGGCTCGACGGCGTGACCACGTTCGATGGCAAACCAGCCGCTGAAAACCTCCAGCTGACCAGCAAATAACCCTCTCAATTTAAAGCCCCTCTCCCTGACCGGAGAGAGAGGACTGAACCACGCTTCGCAGCCCGAAAAGGGCTGCGGACAGACCCATCACGCCTGAAGGAAACCGCACCATGAACCACGACGTCATCATCACCTGCGCACTCACCGGTGCTGGCGACACGACCGCCAGAAGCCCACATGTGCCGGTCACCCCGAAACAAATCGCTGCGGCGGCCGTTGAAGCAGCCAAGGCTGGCGCCACCGTCGTGCACTGCCACGTTCGTGATCCGCAGACCGGCAAGTTCAGCCGTGACGTAGCGCTGTACCGCGAAGTGATGGAGCGCATCCGCGAGGCGGACGTCGACATCATCGTCAACCTCACCGCCGGCATGGGCGGCGACCTGGAAATCGGCGCTGGCGAGAACCCGATGGAGTTCGGCCCGAACACCGATCTGGTCGGCCCGCTGACCCGTCTGGCTCACGTTGAAGAATTGCTCCCGGAAATCTGCACCCTCGATTGTGGCACCCTGAATTTTGGCGATGGCGACACCATTTACGTGTCCACTCCGGCGCAACTGCGTGCCGGCGCCAAGCGCATTACCGAGCTGGGCGTGAAGGCTGAGCTGGAAATTTTCGACACCGGACATCTGTGGTTTGCCAAGCAGATGATCAAGGAAGGTTTGCTGGATAACCCGCTGTTCCAGCTGTGCCTGGGCATTCCCTGGGGCGCGCCGGCGGATACCACGACGATGAAAGCCATGGTCGATAACTTGCCCGCCGATGCAGTGTGGGCCGGGTTCGGCATTGGCCGGATGCAGATGCCGATGGCCGCGCAAGCGGTGTTGCTCGGCGGCAACGTGCGGGTCGGGCTGGAAGACAACCTGTGGCTGGACAAGGGTGTGCTTGCCACCAACGGCCAACTGGTCGAGCGCGCCACCGAAATCCTCAGCCGCCTCGGCGCTCGCGTCCTCACGCCGGCGGAAGGTCGAAAGAAAATGGGCCTGACCCAGCGCGGCTAACCCTCAGCCAAAAAATGGGGCTCTCACAGCCCCCCCAATTCCACCTGTAGGAGCTGCCGAAGGCTGCGATCTTTTGATCTTGTTTTTTTAGATCAAGATCAAAAGATCGCAGCCTTCGGCAGCTCCTACAGGGATTACTTCACGGGAAAATTCCTATGAGCTTTATCACCGAAATCAAAACCTTCGCCGCGCTGGGCAGCGGTGTCATCGGCAGCGGCTGGGTCGCTCGCGCCCTCGCCCATGGCCTCGACGTGGTGGCCTGGGACCCGGCACCGGGTGCCGAAGCGGCACTGCGTAAACGCGTGGCCAATGCCTGGGGCGCGCTGGAAAAAAACGGCCTGGCACCCGGTGCTTCGCAGGATCGTCTGCGCTTTGTCGCGACCATCGAAGAATGCGTGCGCGATGCTGATTTCATTCAGGAAAGCGCCCCGGAACGTCTCGAGCTGAAACTCGATCTGCACAGCAAAATCAGCGCTGCGGCCAAGCCGAATGCGTTGATCGGTTCGAGCACTTCCGGTCTGCTGCCGAGCGAGTTCTACGAGAGCTCAACGCATCCTGAACGCTGCGTGGTCGGCCACCCGTTCAACCCGGTTTATCTGCTGCCGCTGGTAGAAGTGGTGGGCGGGAAGAACACCGCACCGGAGGCCGTGCAAGCGGCGATGAAAGTCTACGAATCCCTCGGCATGCGCCCGTTGCATGTGCGCAAGGAAGTGCCCGGATTTATCGCCGACCGCTTGCTTGAAGCGTTGTGGCGAGAGGCGCTGCATCTGGTCAATGACGGTGTGGCGACCACTGGCGAGATCGATGATGCGATTCGTTTTGGCGCCGGGTTGCGCTGGTCGTTCATGGGTACGTTCCTGACGTACACCTTGGCCGGCGGCGATGCGGGCATGCGCCACTTCATGTCGCAATTCGGCCCGGCGTTGCAGTTGCCGTGGACGTATCTGCCGGCACCGGAACTGACTGACAAGTTGATTGATGATGTGGTCGATGGCACCAGTGATCAGCTTGGTCGCCACAGCATTTCGGCGCTGGAGCGCTATCGTGATGATTGCTTGCTGGCGGTGCTGGAGGCGGTGAAGACCACCAAGGAGAAGCATGGGATGCGTTTTAGCGAGTGATGTGTATGGCATGACATCGCTGCCCTCCCCCTAGCCCTCTCCCGGGGGGAGAGGGGACTGACTGCGGTGTTCATGCGAGCTGCACCGACCTGATCTATCGAGCCGAACTCAGGACTTGAAAAGCTTGAAGATCGGCCCCCTTTCCCCCTCTCCCCCCTGGGGGAGAGGGCTGGGGTGAGGGGGTAGCTCTTGATCTTAACGACCCGCCAACTGCCGGAACCCAAACCATGCCGCACCTCACCACCTACCAAACCACCATCATCCCCGACTGGGTCGACTACAACGGCCACCTGCGCGACGCCTTCTACCTGCTGATCTTCAGCTACGCCACCGACGCCCTGATGGACCGTCTCGGCATGGACAGCAACAACCGTGAAGCCAGCGGCAACTCGCTGTTCACCCTCGAACTGCACCTCAATTATCTGCACGAAGTGAAGCTCGACACCGAGGTCGAAGTGCGCACGCAAATCATCGGTCACGACAGCAAACGCCTGCACCTCTATCACAGCCTGCACAAGGTTGCTGAGGATCAGGAACTGGCCGGCAACGAACAGATGCTGTTGCACGTCGATCTCGCCGGCCCGCGTTCGGCGCTGTTCAGCCCGGACACCTTGAGTCGCCTGCAAGACATCGTCGCCGAACAGAAAGACCTTCCCGTTCCCGCTTACCTCGGCCGCGTTATCGCGCTGCCACCCGCCCGGTAATCCATCGATCGCAAGGAGCCGCCATGAACACCGCTGCCGCTGTTGCCGATTTCCGTACTTATCCGTTGATCAGCGCGCTCGGTGGCGTGCAGAGCCTGGCGGATCGCGTTGCCATCCAATGGGCTGACGGTCGCGTCAGCCCGTTCCACCATGTCTGGCTGCGCGACAACTGCCCGTGTCCACAGTGCGTCTATAACGTCACCCGCGAACAAGTCTTCGAGATTGTCGATGCCGCTGAAGACCTCAAGCCTGCTGCCGCACATATCGATAGCGACGGCTGTCTGCGCATCGACTGGCAGGACGGCCACCTCAGCCGTTTCGATCCGGGCTGGTTGCGCGCCCATGCCTACGATGATGAATCCCGCGCCGAACGCTTGGCCGCCAAGCCCAAACCTTTTCTGTGGCGCAGCGACCTACAACTTCCGGTGTTCGAATACGCGGCACTGATGAACGACAACGCTGCGCTGCTGCAATGGCTGCTCGCGATCCGCGACATCGGCCTGACGCAAGTGCACGGCGTGCCAACCGAGCCTGGCTCACTGAAGCTCATTGCGCAGCGGATTTCCTTCATCCGCGAAAGCAACTTCGGCGTGCTGTTCAACGTGCAATCCAAGGCCGATGCCGACAGCAATGCCTACACCGCTTTCAACTTGCCGTTGCATACCGACCTGCCCACTCGCGAACTGCAACCGGGGCTGCAATTTCTGCATTGCCTGGTGAATGACGCCGAGGGTGGCGAGAGTGTTTTGTCGACGGGTTTGCGATTGCCGATGCATTGCGCAGCGAAGATCCGACGGCATTCCAAGCGTTGTGCGAAATCCCCGTGGAGTTTCGCAACAAGGATCGGCACAGCGACTATCGCTGCCTGGCGCCGATCATTGCGCTGGATGCCTTGGGGCGTGTGTCGGAGATTCGCATGGCGAACTTTCTGCGCGGGGCGTTTGATACGTCGGTGGAACAGATGCCCCGGTTGTATCGGGCGTATCGACGCTTTATCGCGATGACCCGCGAGCCACGCTTTCGCTTGATACAGCGGCTCAATCCCGGAGAGCTGTGGTGCTTCGATAATCGCCGCACGCTGCATGCGCGCAATGCCTTTGACCCGGCAACCGGGGCACGGCATTTTCAGGGTTGCTACATCGACCGGGATGAGTTGTTGTCGCGGATTCTGGTGTTGCAGCGCTAGACCGCGTCACCGTTCTTCGCGAGCAGGCTCACTCCTACAGGGGGAATGCATTTCAACTGTAGGAGTGAGCCTGCTCGCGATGGCGTCAGATCAGTCACCACCACACTATCTGACTCACAGGCAAAAAAAGCCCCGATACCAGCCGTGACAGGATCGGGGCAGAGGGTACTTTTGAGGAGCTGCCGTGCGAGGGTGACCAAACCTTCGTGTTGCAAGCTGAGTTCAGTGTGCCCACTCCCTTGAGCGGTGAGTTAGCCGAAAACGACCTGTTCATAGCCGTCGCAGCCACTGCGACAAATCGCCCTTGCCGTGCCCCGGCATGGCTACCAGAATCGAGCCACGACCTCCGTTATTGAAGAAGGATGCGCGTCATGATGTATGCCGATTTGATCGATCAGGAAGATTTGTTGGGCCAGCTCAAGGCGTTGGGCATTCAAGTCCCCAGTGGCACGACCGCCGATCAGGCGTGCGAGTGCGCAGTGCGCGGTCTGGATAATGTTCGCGCGTTTGAACTGCGCAAGATGGTCAAGGACATGTACACCAGCGGCGCCAGTATCCAGCCGGCGGTGCGTCAGGCGATCGACAAGCAGTTGTTGCCGGCACTGGCGGACTACCAGCAAAGCCATAGCGCCTGACGTTGCTCACCTGATCATTCCCACGCTCCGCGTTCGGCCTTTTGGGACGCAGAGCGTCCCGGGCTGCGTTCCCACGCAGAGCGTGGGAACGATCCTTATCAGAGCCTCACGCTGGCAAACGTCGACTCATTGCGCGCCTGACTCAACGCCGACATCGGCCCCGACAGCGGCGACATCACGATCGCCTGCGGCAGCGGCAGCATCGCCACTTGCTGGGTGGTGTTGGAGCCTACGCGCTCGTCACGCGGCGGAATGCCGAAGTACTCGCGGTAGCACTTGGAGAAGTGCGGCGTCGAGACGAAGCCACACACCGAAGCCACTTCGATGATCGACATCGGCGTCTGCTTGAGCAACTGCCGGGCGCGGATCAGGCGCAGCTTCAAGTAGTAACGCGATGGCGAGCAGTGCAGGTATTTCTGGAACAGCCGCTCCAGCTGTCGACGCGACACAGCGACGTACACCGCCAACTCGTCCAGATCGATCGGCTCTTCCAGATTGGCTTCCATCAGCGCGACGATTTCCTGCAGTTTCGGCTGATTGGTGCCGAGCATGTGCTTGAGCGGCACGCGCTGGTGATCCTGCTCGTTGCGGATGCGTTCGTAGACGAACATTTCCGAGATCGCGGCGGACAGTTCACGGCCGTGATCGCGGCTGATCAGATGCAGCATCATGTCCAGCGGCGCGGTGCCGCCGGAGCTGGTGAAGCGGTTACGGTCGAGGGTGAACAAACGGGTGCTCATGGCCACGCGCGGGAAAGCTTCCTGCATCGCTGCCAGACACTCCCAGTGCACACTGCAATCGAAACCGTCGAGCAGGCCAGCACAGGCCAAAGCCCAACTGCCGGTGCACACGGCGCCGAGGCGCTTGGACTGACGCGCCTGGCTTTGCAGCCACGAGACGTGTTCACGGGTAACGGTGCGTTGAATGCCGATGCCGCCGCAGACGATCACCGTGTCCAGTGGCGGGGCTTTGTGCATGGAAGCGTCGGGGGTGATTTGCAGACCGTCACTGGCCCACACCTGGCCGCCATCGACGGTGAGGGTGCTCCAGCGATACAGCTCGCGACCGGACAATTGGTTGGCCATGCGCAGGGGTTCTACTGCGGAGGCCAGAGAAATCAGCGTGAAATTGTCCAGCAGCAGAAAGCCGATGGATTGAGGCGCACGGTTCTGGGGTTGGGCCCCGGAGTTGAACGTCGTCATCGCGGTATCTCCTCACACAAAGCGGGTGATGGCCTCAGGCGGAGGCTCTTGTTATTGCCATCGTTCTCGCGTGGGAGACGGGCTTTGTTATGACAGAGCAATTGCCATGCCTAAAATTGGATGGCCGTTCAATAACTCCTGAAAACGACGTCGCGACGTGTCTATACGAGACGTCCGACGAAAGGTATTTCGAAGTGCCATCAGCGGCGGGGAATGCGCGGCTCAGATGGGTGTGAGCAAATCGGTAGCACTTGTGGGAACTGGCCTGCGCGCCGTTTGTGGGGAGTGTCACCGCAAGCACGGGTGACGGACGGTCGGGGCGCGGATCGTATGTAACAGGTGGGAAAGACTCTTATCTGTTTGCGACGCGCTAAAAGGTGGCGTGATTTATTGTCTGTGTTCACTTGATGAGCAATTTTGACTGGTCTGGCCCCTTCGCGAGCAGGCTCGCTCCCACATTGGGCCCTGGCGTTCACACATTTTGTGTTCACTGGAGATCTACTGTGGGAGCGAGCCTGCTCGCGAAGAATTCACCTCGGTGTCACTGACTCAGCACTCAACCGCGCTGACCGCCAACCCACCCCGCGAAGTCTCTTTATATTTGTCATGCATGTCGGCGCCGGTATCGCGCATGGTGCGGATCACCCGGTCCAGCGAAATAAAGTGCTGACCATCACCACGCAACGCCATCTGCGCCGCGTTGATCGCTTTCACCGCCGCAATCGCATTGCGCTCGATGCACGGCACCTGCACCAAACCGCCGACCGGATCGCAGGTCAGCCCAAGGTTATGCTCCAGACCAATTTCCGCCGCGTTGCATAATTGCTCTGGCGTGGCGCCAAGAATCTCCGCCAGCCCCGCCGCCGCCATCGCGCACGCCGAGCCGACTTCACCCTGACAGCCAACTTCGGCACCGGAGATGGAAGCATTCTTCTTGCACAGAATCCCCACCGCCGCCGCACCGAGGAAGTAGTCGACCACGTTGGCGTCCGTCACCGCTTCGCTGAACTTCATAAAGTAGTGCAACACCGCCGGGATGATCCCCGCCGCGCCATTGGTCGGCGCCGTGACCATGCGCCCACCGGCCGCGTTTTCTTCATTAACCGCCAGTGCAAACAGGTTGACCCACTCCATCGCGCTCAAGGTCGAGCCGATCACATTGGGCTTACCCAACTCCTGAAGACTGCGATGCAACTTCGCCGCGCGCCGCCGCACATTCAACCCGCCGGGCAGGATGCCTTCGTGCTTGAGGCCCTGCTCGACGCAATCCTGCATCGCCCGCCACAATTTCATCAGCCCGGCGCGGATCTCTTCTTCACTGCGCCAGACCTTTTCGTTGGCCAGCATCAGTTCGGCAACGCGCAAATTGTTCTTCTTGCACAGTTCCAGCAGCTCGACCGCACTGGAGAAGTCATAAGGCAATTCAGTGCGATCCAGATCGACCACGCCACTGGAGGCCTGCGCTTGATCCACGACAAAACCGCCGCCGACCGAATAATAGGTGTCGCGATGCAACTCACCGTGATCGCCTTCGGCAACAATCGTCATGGCATTGGGATGGAACGGCAGGTTTTCATCGATCAGGCGCATGTCCCGCGCCCAGACAAACGGCACCGACAAACGACCATCCAGTAAAAGCGTGTGGGTTTCGCGCAGTGCCTGGATACGCGGGCCGATCTGTGACGGGTCGATTGCGTCCGGCCACTCGCCCATCAGCCCCATGATCACTGCACTGTCGCTGCCGTGACCAATGCCCGTGGCCGACAGTGAACCGAACAACTGCACTTCGATCCGCCGCACCTGTTCCAGTTGATGCTGGCCCCTTAACGACTCGACAAACAACGCCGCCGCGCGCATCGGCCCGACGGTGTGGGAACTGGAAGGGCCGATGCCGATTTTGAACAGGTCGAAAACGCTGATAGCCATTGCTGCAGAGCTCCTGAGGATGCCGGTCCGGGGCGCAAAAGCGCCCGCTGGCGGAGCTGCTACGCTCAAGCTGCGATCCGCCGGAATGCCGGCATCATCAGGCTTTTGTCGGGACGCACGGCGTCTGACACCGACGCACTCATGTCCACCAGCGCCGCGCCGTTTTCGCCCCGGTTTTTCGCCGTTTTTATGCGGCTCAGAGGGTCATTGGGGGCTGAAAAAAGCTGTAAACGACGTCACTGACACTGGATGCGACCATCCCTGTACTGGATACGACCCCCCCTGTAGGCGTCAGATTTTCACTGGTACATGATCGTTATGACTCGATTGCAAGGCGCCGTGACAGAGCTGTCTTCAGAACGCCATCCAACCGCAACCTATAAGTGCGGTGGTCCACAGTCGGAACACTGCCAAAAAAAACACCAAGGAGTCCATCCATGAAAGGTTCCCCGTCGTTGTTGTTGGCCGCCATGCTGAGTCTGCCGTTACTGGCGCAAGCTGCAGAACCGGCGCAGTGCAGTACCGTTAACTTCTCCGATGTCGGCTGGACCGACATCACCGCGACCACCGCCACCACCTCCGTTGTCCTCAACGCCCTCGGCTACAAGACCAAGACCACCATGATCTCCGTGCCCGTGACCTACAAGTCGCTGGCCGACGGCAAGAACATGGACGTGTTCCTCGGCAACTGGATGCCGACCATGGAAAACGACATCAAGGCCTACCGCGACGCCGGCACCGTGGAAACCGTGCGCACCAACCTCAAGGGCGCCAAGTACACCCTCGCCGTGCCGCAAGCCCTGTATGACAAAGGTCTGCATGACTTCGCCGACATCGCCAAATTCAAGAAAGAACTCGACGGCAAGATCTACGGCATCGAGCCTGGCAACGACGGCAACCGTCTGATCCAGAGCATGATCGACAAGGACGCCTTCGGCCTGAAGACCGCCGGTTTCAAAGTGGTCGAGTCTTCGGAAGCGGGCATGCTCTCGCAAGTGGATCGCGCGCAAAAACGCGACACAGCGGTGGTCTTCCTCGGCTGGGCGCCGCACCCGATGAACAAGCGCTTCAAGATTCAATACCTGACCGGTGGCGATGATTTCTTCGGCCCCGATTTCGGTGCGGCGACCGTGGCGACCAACACCCGCAAGGGTTACGCCGCGGAATGCAGCAACGTCGGTCAGTTGCTGAAGAACCTGGAGTTCACCGTCGACATGGAAAGCGAACTGATGGGCAACATCCTCGACGACAAGATGAAGCCTGACGCGGCCGCCAAGGCCTGGCTGAAAAAGAATCCACAAGTGCTCGATACCTGGCTCGCTGGCGTGACCACCATTGACGGTAAACCTGGCCTGGAGGCCGTGAAAGCCAAGCTTCAGTAATCGCTTATGCCGGGTGGGTTCGCCCACCCGGGCTGTTTATTTCCTTGCATGCGGACGTTCACTACCATGCTGATCGATCAGAAAATACCTTTAGGCCAGTACATCGCGGGCTTCGTTGAATGGTTGACGCAACACGGCGCCAACACCTTCGACGCAATCGCCGTGACCCTGGAAACGATGATCCACGGCGTGACGTTTGCGCTGACCTGGTTCAACCCACTGGTCTTGATTGGCCTGATTGCAATCATCGCCCATCTGATTCAACGCAAGTGGGGCCTGACCGCGTTTGTGGTCGCCTCCTTTCTGCTGATCCTCAATCTGGGGTATTGGCAGGAAACCATGGAAACCCTCGCCCAGGTCATGTTCGCGACCCTGGTCTGCGTGGTCATCGGCGTGCCGCTGGGCATCGTCGCCGCGCACAAACCGATGTTCTACACGTTAATGCGTCCGGTACTCGATCTGATGCAGACCGTACCGACCTTCGTTTACCTCATTCCTACCCTGACCCTCTTCGGGCTGGGTGTGGTCCCGGGCCTGATCTCCACGGTGGTATTCGCCATCGCGGCGCCGATCCGCCTGACCTACCTGGGCATCCGCGATGTCCCGCAAGAACTGATGGACGCCGGCAAGGCCTTCGGCTGCTCGCGTCGCCAATTGCTCTCACGGATCGAACTGCCTCACGCCATGCCGAGCATCGCGGCCGGCATTACCCAGTGCATCATGCTGTCGCTGTCGATGGTGGTGATCGCGGCACTGGTAGGCGCCGACGGACTCGGCAAACCGGTGGTCAACGCACTGAACACTGCTGATATCGCCCTGGGCTTCGAAGCGGGCCTGGCGATCGTACTGCTGGCGATCATGCTCGACCGTATCTGCAAACAACCCGACGCTAAAGTAGGGGGTGACGCATGAGCATAATTCGCTTCGAAGACGTCGACGTAATCTTCTCCAAGGATCCACGCGAGGCGCTCAAGCTGCTGGATCAGGGCATGACCCGCAACGAGATCCTGAAGAAGACCGGACAGATTGTCGGCGTGGAAAAAGCCACGCTGGATATCAACAAAGGCGAAATCTGCGTGTTGATGGGCCTGTCCGGTTCGGGCAAGTCGAGCCTGCTGCGCTGCATCAACGGCCTCAACACCGTGAGCCGCGGCAAGCTGTTCGTCGAGCATGAAAACCGCCAGATCGACATCGCCTCCTGCACCCCGGCCGAGCTGAAAATGATGCGCACCAAACGCATCGCCATGGTGTTTCAGAAGTTCGCCCTGATGCCGTGGCTCACGGTGCGCGAGAACATCAGTTTCGGTCTGGAAATGCAGGGTCGCCCGGAGAAGGAACGCAAGAAACTCGTTGATGAAAAACTCGAACTGGTTGGCCTGACCCAATGGCGCAACAAGAAGCCTGACGAGCTGTCGGGCGGCATGCAGCAGCGTGTCGGTCTAGCGCGGGCGCTGGCGATGGACGCCGACATTCTATTGATGGACGAACCGTTCTCGGCGCTTGACCCGCTGATCCGTCAGGGCCTGCAGGATGAACTGCTGGAACTGCAACGCAAGCTGAACAAGACCATTGTGTTTGTGAGCCACGACCTCGATGAAGCGCTCAAGTTGGGCAGCCGCATCGCGATCATGAAGGACGGTCGGATCATCCAGTACAGCGTGCCGGAAGAGATCGTGCTGAACCCGGCGGACGACTATGTGCGTACGTTCGTGGCGCACACCAATCCGCTCAACGTGCTTTGCGGTCGCAGCCTGATGCGCACACTGGACAAGTGCAAACGCATCAACGGTTCGGTGTGTCTCGACCCGGGCGGCGATTCCTGGCTGGACCTGGCCGAGGGCAACACCATCAAGGGTGCGCGGCAGAATGGTTCAGTGTTGAACCTGCAGAACTGGGCACCGGGGCAAGCGGTTGAAGGCCTAGAGCGCAAGCCGACGCTGGTGGATTCGAACATCGGCATGCGTGATGCGCTGCAGATTCGTTATCAGACCGGCAACAAGCTGGTGCTGCACGATGACAATCATGTGGTGGGGATCCTGGGCGACAGCGAGTTGTATCACGCGTTGCTGGGCAAGAACCTCGGTTAAGGCGGGATAAAAAAAGGGATCGCGGTGAGCGATCCCTTTTTTATTGGGTCAGGGAAAAGCCCCTCACCCTAGCCCTCTCCCGGAGGGAGAGGGGACCGACCGGGGGATGCTGCAGATCTACACCGACCTGATCTTGCTTCACCGAATCCATAATCGACTCGATCTTTCAGGTCGATGTACAACGCCAGACACCTCGGTCAGCTCCCTCTCCCTCCGGGAGAGGGTTGGGGTGAGGGCAAGCTTTTGACTTTAGCTATACACCCGGCCAAGGAGCTGCCGATGGCTTTCAAACTGATCGAGCACATCGCGCGTGATCTGATCCTGCGTGAAGCCCATCAGGTCGTAATCCTGGCTGCCGTTGTGCAGATACACTTCAGCGCGGTAGTAACGCTGGCGCGCTTCATCGGACTGCGCCGATTCGGTCGGGGTCGCCAGATAGCCGTCCAGGCTCACTTCGTAGACGAAAGGGTTGCCCTCTTCCATCTCCACGCGCACGCCCATGCAACGCTTGGATTTACCCAACAGCGTCTGCACTTCCAGACCCTGCGCACGCATCTGCGCGGTGGCGTCTTCCAGCGCCGGGCTGACCTGCTTGTCCATGAAACGCTGCACCACCGATTGGCTCGGCTGCAGGTCCAGTTGTGTCAGACGCTCGCTGAAACCTCGACGACCGCGCTCCGCCAGTTGCGCTTGCTCCTGTTCGATCTGCACGTCCTGACGCATCGCCTTGTGCAGGCCAAACATAAAGAACACCAGCACCACCGAGAATGGCAGACCGGCCAGCACCACCATGGTTTGCATGGCTTCGAAGTTACCGGCAAACAGCAGACCGATGGTCACCAGGGTGATCACCACCGACCAGAAGATCCGCAGCCAGTGCGGCGCGTCTTCGTCGACGTTACCGCCCTTGCAGGACAGATTCGCCATCATCACCGCACCGGAGTCGGCCGGGGTCAGGAACAGCACGAAGCCAACAAAGATCGACACACCGATGACGACTTTCGACGCTGGATAATGCTCAAGCAATTGATAGATCGCCATCGACGGCTGTTCCAGCGCCGTCTTGCCGAGCTCCACCGCGCCGTGGTTCATCACCAGGTCCAGTGCCGAGTTACCGAAGATCGACAGCCAGGCCAAAGTGAAGCCCAGTGGAATCAGCAGCACGCCGGCGACCAGTTCACGCACGGTACGACCACGGGAGATACGCGCGATGAACATGCCTACGAATGGCGCCCAGGAAATCCACCACGCCCAGTAGAACAGGGTCCACAGGCCCATCCAGCGCTCGGACTTGGCGTTGTCGCCTTCGTACACATAAAGGTCGAAGGTTTTCAGCACGATGCCATTGAGATAGTCACCGATGTTCTGCACGAAGCCGTTGAGCAGGTGCAAAGTCGGACCGAACAGCAAGACGAAAATCAGCAAACCGCTGAACAGCACGATGTTCAGGTTGGACAGACGACGGATGCCGTTTTCCACGCCGGACACGGCAGCGATGGTCGCCACGGTGCTCATCACGATGATCACGATCAACAGGTTGGTGTTGCTGTGTTCCATGCCGAACAGGTTTTCCAGGCCCGACGACACTTGCAGCGAACCAATCCCCAGGTTCGTCACCAGACCCAGCAGGGTCACGAACATGCCGAAGCCGTCCACCGCATGACCGGCCGCGCCTTTGACCCAACGCTCGCCGACCAGCGGATACAGCGCCGAGCGCAGGGCCAGCGGCTGGTTATGACGGTAGGCAAAGTACGCCACGGCCAGACCGACCAGTGCGTAGATCGCCCAGCCGTGCAGGCCCCAGTGCAGGAAGGTCAGTTGCACCGCCTGACGCGCAGCCAGGTTGCTGGCCGATGCGCCTTCCGGCGGATTGAAATAGTGATCCAGCGGCTCGGACGCGCCGAAGTACAGCAGCGAAATACCGATACCCGACGAGAACAGCATCCCCGCCCAGGCGCCGTAACTGAAATCCGGGGTGTCGTCCTTGCTGCCCAGTTTGAGTTTGCCGTACGAGGAAAACGCCAGGCCGACGACAAATACCAGATAAGCGGCGATGACCACCATGTAGTACCAGCCGAAGCTGCGCGACAACCAGGCCTGAGCGATACCCAACAGTCTGCCGGCCTCTTGCGGGGCGATAATCAGAATGGCGGTCAACAGCAGAATCAGCGCGGTAGAGGTGTAAAACACCCAACCGTTGACCGTCACCTTCTCGGGCGGGGTCTTTATAAGCGAGGCAGAACTCATGGCACAAATGCTCCAGGCAGTGCGAGAGAAGAACACAAGGCAACACGGAACCCGACCAATCGGTTAGTTGGCAGCCGACCGGCGGGTGATATAAAGACACCCCGAAAAAAGCCCGAACCTGCCGAAATGGCGCTGCGAATCGCTTTCGTGGCCGAAGGTGGACGGACGTTCATCCGAAACCTGGCCCTGAGCGTCTTGCCCTTTCAACACGTCCATCGAATCGCGAACCGCGCCATGCCCCATACAGGTTTCGAGCATTTTTGGATGTCGGTTTTATCGCCACTTACACGTAGGAAAAATCTGTAGGCAGCGACGATTTGTCGCAGATCTTATTCTTTGTTGATTGAACGTTCAATCAAAACAAAATAGACTGGCCCTCAATCCGATAGGCGTGATTCGCCGCTCGGAAGGCCTAAGGAGATGTGCAAGATGCCCAAGGTCGGTATGCAACCCATCCGCCGCCAACAACTGATCGAAGCCACATTGCAGGCGGTCGATCAGGTCGGAATGGGGGACGCCAGCATTGCGCTGATCGCCCGTTTGGCCGGTGTCTCGAATGGCATCATCAGTCATTACTTTCAGGACAAGAACGGCCTGATTGCCGCCACGATGCGGTATCTGATGACTGCCCTCAGCGAGAGCGTCACCGCGCGCCGTCAGGCGCTGGCAGATGACAGCCCACGGGCGCATCTGCAGGTGATCATCGAAGGCAACTTCGACGCCAGCCAGGTCAATGGCCCGGCAATGAAAACCTGGCTGGCCTTCTGGGCCACCAGCATGCACCAGCCGTCTTTGCACAGGTTGCAGCGGATCAACGATCACCGTCTGTATTCCAACCTGTGCTGCGAGTTCCGCCGCGTGTTGCCGCTCGAAGATGCGCGCAGCGCAGCGCGAGGACTGGCAGCGTTGATTGACGGCTTGTGGTTGCGCGGCGCTTTGTCGGGAGACGCTTTCGACACGGCGCAGGCGCAACAGATCGCTTACGAATACATGGATTTCCAATTGGCCAAGAAGGTGAGCTAGAGCACACAGAAAACGCTCGGCCCCTGAACGCCACCGCAGCCTCACCGCGGTGGTCAACGCCAACCACCAATGCACTTGCGAGGACACTATGGCCCGTTTCGAACTGCAAAAACTTTACATCGATGGCGCGTACTCTGACGCCGGCAGCGATGCCACCTTCGAAGCCATCAATCCGGCTAACGGTGAAGTCCTCGCACAGGTGCAACGTGCGACCAAGGAAGACGTCGAGCGCGCCGTGGTCAGCGCTGAAAAGGGCCAGAAAATCTGGGCCGCGATGACCGCCATGGAGCGCTCGCGCATCCTGCGTCGCGCCGTTGACATCCTGCGCGAGCGCAACGATGAACTGGCCGCGCTGGAAACCCTGGACACCGGTAAATCCTTCTCCGAAACCAAGTACGTCGACATCGTTACCGGCGCTGACGTACTGGAATACTACGCAGGCCTGGTGCCGGCCATCGAAGGCGAGCAGATTCCGCTGCGTGACACCTCTTTCGTCTACACCCGTCGCGAGCCGCTGGGCGTTGTCGCCGGTATCGGCGCGTGGAACTACCCGATCCAGATCGCGCTGTGGAAATCCGCGCCAGCCCTGGCGGCCGGTAACGCGATGATCTTCAAGCCAAGCGAAGTCACCTCGCTGACCACTCTGAAACTGGCCGAGATCTACACCGAAGCCGGCGTTCCAAACGGTGTTTTCAACGTCCTGACCGGCAGCGGCCGTGAAGTCGGCACCTGGCTGACCGAGCACCCGCGCATCGAAAAAATCTCCTTCACCGGCGGCACCGACACTGGCAAGAAAGTCATGGCCAGCGCTTCGGCTTCGTCGCTGAAAGACGTGACCATGGAACTGGGCGGCAAGTCCCCGCTGATCATCTGCGACGATGCCGACCTCGATCGCGCTGCCGACACCGCGATGATGGCCAACTTCTACAGCTCCGGTCAGGTCTGCACCAACGGCACTCGCGTGTTCGTTCCGGCGCACCTGAAAGCCGCTTTTGAAGCCAAGATCGTTGAACGCGTTGCGCGCATCCGCGTTGGCAACCCGGAAGACGAAAACACCAACTTCGGCCCGCTGGTCAGCTTCGCGCACATGGAAAGCGTGCTGGGCTACATCGCCAAGGGTAAAGAGCAAGGCGCCCGCGTACTGTGCGGCGGCGACCGTCTGACCGACGGCGAATTTGCCAAAGGCGCGTTCGTCGCGCCGACCGTGTTCACCGATTGCACCGACGACATGACCATCGTTCGTGAAGAAATCTTTGGCCCGGTCATGGCGATCCTCTCCTACGAGACCGAAGAAGAAGTGATCCGCCGCGCCAACGACACCGACTTCGGCCTGGCCGCCGGTATCGTCACCAAAGACCTGAACCGCGCACACCGCGTGATCCATCAACTGGAAGCCGGTATCTGCTGGATCAACGCCTGGGGCGAGTCCGACGCAAAAATGCCGGTCGGCGGTTACAAGCAGTCGGGTGTTGGCCGTGAAAATGGGATCAGCTCTCTGAATAACTTCACGCGCATCAAGTCCGTGCAAGTCGAACTGGGTGAGTACGTTTCGGTATTTTGATTAGCTGATCAGCTACGAGCGGCAAGTTTCAAGCTGCAAGTAAAAGCAGTTTGGGTTTGCCGCCCTCCCCGATTTCGAAGCCACAGCTCGCTGCTTTTTCTTGCAGCTTGAAGCTGGTGGCTTGTAGCTCCCCCAGGAGAACTTATGACTCAAGAATACGACTACATCATCATAGGGGCCGGTTCTGCAGGTAACACACTTGCGACCCGTCTGACTGAAGACGCCGTCACCGTTCTGCTGCTCGAAGCAGGCGGCCCGGACTACCGTTTCGACTTCCGCACGCAAATGCCGGCCGCCCTGGCGTTCCCGCTGCAAGGTCGTCGTTACAACTGGGCGTACGAAACCGATCCAGAGCCACACATGGACGGTCGTCGGATGGAATGCGGTCGCGGCAAAGGCCTCGGCGGCTCCTCGCTGATCAACGGCATGTGCTACATCCGTGGCAACGCGATGGACTACGACGGCTGGGCGAAACTGCCAGGCCTGGAAAACTGGTCGTACCTCGACTGCCTGCCGTACTTCCGCAAAGCCGAAACCCGTGACATCGGCCCGAACGATTACCACGGTGGCGAAGGCCCGGTCAGCGTGACCACGCCGAAGGCGGGCAACAACCCGCTGTTCCACGCCATGGTTGAAGCTGGCGTACAAGCCGGTTACCCGCGCACCGAAGACTTGAACGGTTATCAGCAGGAAGGCTTCGGTCCGATGGACCGCACCGTGACGCCGAAAGGCCGTCGTGCTTCCACCGCCCGTGGCTACCTCGACACCGCGAAAAAGCGTTCGACCCTGACCATCGTCACCCACGCCCTGACCGACAAGATTCTGTTCGAAGGCAAGCGTGCGGTTGGCGTGCGTTACCTGGTCGGTTCGGCTGAAGAGCGCGTTGAAGTCAAAGCGCGCAAAGAAGTGCTGCTGTGCTCCGGCGCCATCGCTTCGCCGCAGATTCTGCAGCGTTCCGGTGTCGGCCCTGCCGAACTGCTGAAATCCCTCGACATTCCGGTGGTGCACGACCTGCCGGGCGTCGGTGAGAACCTGCAGGATCACCTCGAGCTGTACCTGCAATACGCTTGCACTCAGCCGGTTTCGCTGTATCCGTCGCTGCTCTGGTACAACCAGCCGGCCATTGGTGCCGAGTGGCTGTTCAACGGCACCGGCATCGGCGCCAGCAACCAGTTCGAAGCCGGCGGTTTCATCCGTTCCCGTCCGGAATTCGAATGGCCGAACATCCAGTACCACTTCCTGCCGGTGGCGATTAACTACAACGGCAGCAACGGTGTGAAAGAGCACGGTTTCCAGGCGCACATGGGTTCCATGCGTTCGCCAAGCCGTGGTCGCATCCAGGCCAAGTCGAAAGACCCGCGCCAGCACCCGAGCATCCTGTTCAACTACATGGCCACCGAGCAAGACTGGCAGGAGTTCCGCGACGGCATCCGCCTGACCCGTGAAATCATGCAACAGCCGGCACTCGACGCTTTCCGTGGCCGCGAAATCAGCCCGGGCATTGAAGTGCAAACCGATGAGCAGCTGGACAAGTTCATCCGCGAGCACGCCGAAACCGCGTTCCACCCGTCCTGCTCGTGCAAGATGGGCACCGACGAGATGGCTGTGGTTGATGGCGAAGGTCGCGTACACGGCATGCAGAGCCTGCGTGTGGTTGATGCCTCGATCATGCCGATCATCACCACCGGTAACCTGAACGCGCCGACGATCATGATCGCCGAGAAAATCGCCGACAAGATCCGTGGCCGCCAGCCGCTGCCGCGCAGCACCGCTGCTTACTATGTCGCGGGCGATGCGCCAGTGAAGGGCAAGCCGATGCGTGATATCACCCCGGCTGCTCAGTAGCCTGAAGTCGTTCCCACGCTCTGCGTGGGAATGCATCCCGTGACGCTCTGCGTCACACAGCGGACGCAGAGCGTCCATGGCGGCGTTCCCACGCAGAGCGTGGGAACGATCTCCTGCCTCGCACAGTAAATCCCCCTACACCCCCTCGTCACTTGATCCTACCCCCACGCAGGCCTACTCTAGACCTCGCGCAACCGTTTCACCCCTCCCCGCCGTTGCTCTACCGCTTCCCCCTGACAAGGAGGTTCCCGAATGTTCGATTTCCACCCCCAGCTCAAGCAGCGCTTCGCTGCCTTGCGCACGGGCGCTGAGTTTTTTTCCCTGCGGTATGTACGCGAGTCCGGGCAATACCTGTCGGTGCGCAAAAACGTCGCCGAACCGCCGAGCCTGAGCCGTGACGAAGGGGCCATGCTTACCGTGCGCGTCAATGGTGTTGAGGCCTATGCCGCGACCAACGACCTGTCGCAACAAGGTCTGCAAGCCGCCCTCGAACGTGCCGAGCAGCAAGCGCGGCGGCTCAAGCCGCACGCCTTGCTCGACCTGCGCGATCAGCCAGTGTCCAGCGATCGCGCTGATTACTTTTCGCCCAATCTCGAACAACCCTTCCCGTCCCTGAGCGAATGCTTCGAGCTGCTCGGCGCGGAATCCGCCTCGGTGCCAAAGGATGAGCGCCTGGTGAATTGGCAGGTGAGCATTGGCATTACCCACGTCGAACAAATTTACCTAAGCAGCGCCGGGGCTGAATTGCGCCAGGCCCAGCGCTTCGTCTATCCAGGCCTCGACGTCACCGCTTACGACGGCAACGACAGCCAGACCCGCACCCTCGGTCGCGAAAACTTCGGCCAACAGGGCGGCGCTGACGTGATCAGCCGCTGCGGTCTGATCGGCGCCGGCCCGCACGTCGCAGATCAGGCTTTGCAACTGCTGCTAGCGCCGAACACCCCGCAAGGCCCGCGCGACCTGCTGTTGATGCCCGATCAGATGATGCTGCAGATCCACGAATCCATCGGCCACCCGCTGGAACTCGACCGCATCCTCGGCGACGAGCGCAATTACGCCGGCACCAGTTTTGTCAAGGCGAGCGACTTCGGCAGCCTGCAATACGGCTCGAAGCTGCTCAACGTGACCTTCGACCCGGGTATTCCCGAAGAACTGGCCAGTTATGGCCACGATGACGACGGCAGCAAAGCGAGCAAACAATTCCTGATCCGCGATGGTTTATTGCTGCGCCCGCTGGGCGGTGCGCTGTCGCAATTCCGCGCCGGTCTCGACGGCGTTGCCAACAGCCGCGCCTGTGGCTGGAATCGCGCGCCGATCGACCGCATGGCCAACCTCAATATCGAACCGGGCGACCAGCCGCTTGAGCAGTTGATCAAAGGCATCGAGCACGGCATTTTGATGAGCACCAACCGCTCCTGGTCGATCGACGATGCGCGCAACAAATTCCAGTTCGGTTGCGAATGGGGTCAGTTGATCGAAAACGGTGAACTGAAAGGCGTGGTGAAAAATCCGAATTACCGGGCGATTTCCGCGCACTTCTGGAAAAGCCTGCGCGCCGTCGGCGACGCCAACACCGTCAAGGTGCTGGGCACACCGCACTGCGGCAAGGGCGAACCGAACCAGGTGATCCGCGTCGGCCACGCTTCGCCGGCCTGCGTATTCAGCAACGTTGATGTGTTTGGGGGAGACGCCTGATGAGCATTTCGAAGAGTCAGTCCGACGCCTTCAAGGTCATGGTCAACTGGCTGCGCGACAGTGTCCGCGAGCCGGAGCAGTTCACCCTCAGCTATGCCGCCGAATCCTCGGCATTCGTGCGTTTCAATCACGCCAAAGTGCGTCAGGCCGGGCAAGTGCAACAGGCCAACATCGTTCTGAAACTGATCAACGACGGGCGTCACGCTGACCTGCAGGTCACCCTGTCCGGTGATCAGGAAGGCGACCTGCAACGCCTCGCCGAAGGCCTGCAGCAACTGCGCGAAACTCTGCCGCTGCTGCCGCAGGATCCGTACCTGCTGCTCAATCACAACGGCTGGCAGAGCCAGAACGTGCAGGAACATCCGCTGCCGGACACTGAACAGGTGGTCGATGAAATCTGCGCCGCCGCTGAAGGTCTGGACTTGGTCGGCTTCTATGCTGCCGGCCCGATCAGCCGTGGCTTCGCCAGTTCTTCGGGGGCGTTTGGCTGGCATCAGGCCAACAGCTTCAACTTCGATTTCAGCCTGTTCCATGAGAACGGCGAAGCGGTGAAAGCCAGCTACGCCGGGCATGACTGGAGCAGCGAAGGTTTCGCCAAACGCTTCGGCCAGGCCCGCGAGCAACTGGAATTTCTCGGTCGTCCGCTGCGCACGTTGGCACCGGGGCAATACCGCGCCTATCTGGCACCGGCAGCGCTGGAAGAAATCATGGGCATGCTGAGCTGGGGCGGTTTCTCGGCGCAGTCGATTGCCAGCAAGAGCAGCCCGCTGCAGAAGCTGTATGTTGGCGATCAGGCCTTCAGTCCGCTGCTGTCGCTGGACGAGAAAGTCAGCGAGTCTTTGAGCCCGGCGTTTTCCGGCGAAGGCTATCCGCGCAGCGATTTGCGCCTGATCGTCGAAGGCAAGGCTGGCGATCAACTGGTCGGCTCGCGAAGTGCCGCTGAATACGGCCTGACCGCCAACGGCGCCGGCGGCGGTGAAATGCCGAGTGCATTGAACATGGCCGCCGGTGATCTGTCGCAAGCAGAGATCCTCAAGCAGTTGGGCACCGGGCTGTACATCAGCAACCTGTGGTACCTGAACTACTCGGATCAACCGGCGGCGCGTATGACCGGCATGACCCGCTTCGCGACCTTCTGGGTCGAGAACGGCGAGATTCAGGCGCCGGTCAGCACCATGCGTTTTGACGACAGCGCTTACAGCTTGCTCGGTTCGCAGCTGGAAGCCTTGACCGCCGAGCGTGAGTTGCTGCTGTCGGCGAGTACGTACAGCCAGCGCAATACCTCGTCGGCGTTGCTGCCGGGGGCGCTGGTCAGCCGACTCACGCTCACCCTCTGACAGCGATAGTTCCCACGCTCTGCGTGGGAATGCAGCCCGGGACGCTCTGCGTCCCAGCCAAAAGCGGACGCGGAGCGTCCGTTGAGGCATTCCCACGCAGAGCGTGGGAACGATCATCAAACAGACAACAAGAGGTTCCATGCCCAACCGCCCGCCTCTCGACGCCATCACCGCCCGCTGGTTGCCGTGGGTCGTCGCCATCGCTTTCTTTATGCAGTCCCTCGACGGGACCATTCTTAACACTGCCCTGCCCGCCATGGCTCGCGATCTGGCCGAAGACCCCTTGCGCATGCAAGGCGTGATCATCGCCTACATGCTCACCGTGGCATTGCTGATACCCGCCTCGGGCTGGATCGCCGACCGCTTCGGCACCAAGAAAATCTTCTTCGGCGCGATCCTGTTATTCAGCTTCGGCTCACTGCTTTGCGCGCTGTCGAGCAGCCTGAGCATGCTGATCGGCGCCCGGGTCATCCAGGGCCTCGGCGGCGCGCTGATGCTGCCGGTCGGGCGACTGGTGGTGCTGCGTGCTTACCCGCGATCCGAACTGGTGCGGATCATGGGCTTCATCACCATCCCCGGGCTGCTCGGCCCGCTGATCGGCCCGACCATGGGCGGCTGGATGGTCGAATACCTGACGTGGCACTGGATCTTTCTGATCAACCTGCCGGTCGGTGTTATCGGTTGCTATGCGGTGTGGAAATTCATTCCCGACCTGCGCGGCACCGAGCGTACGCGCTTCGATAGCTTGGGTTTCCTGTTGTTCGGCGCGGCGATGATCCTGATCACTATCGCCATGGAAGGCCTCGGCGAATTGCACCTGCCGCACCTGCGGGTGATGTTGCTGTTGTTCGGCGGCATGGCCTGTCTGGCGGCGTACTGGCTGCGCGCCGGGCACATCGAAAACCCGCTGTTCGCACCGTCACTATTCAAGACCCGAACCTTTGCCGTGGGTATTCTCGGCAATCTGTTCGCCCGTCTCGGCAGCGGCGCATTGCCGTTTCTGGTGCCGTTGTTGCTGCAAGTGGCGCTGGGTTATTCGCCGTCGCAAGCGGGGATGAGCATGCTGCCGCTGGCCGCGGCGGCGATGATCGCCAAATGGGTAGCACGACCGCTGATCGAACGGCTCGGTTATCGCATCGTCCTTACCGGCAACACGCTGGCACTGGGGATCATGCTGGCGAGCATGGGTCTGGTCAGCGAGCAGACGCCGTATTGGTTGTTGCTGTGTCTGCTGGCGATTCTTGGCGCGATCAACTCGCTGCAATTCACCGCGATGAACACCGTGACTCTGATCGACCTCGACGATGCGAGCGCCAGCAGCGGCAACAGCTTGCTCTCGGTGGTGGCGCAATTGTCGTTGAGTCTTGGGGTGGCGTGCGCCGGTGCATTGCTCGGCGGGTTTACCGCAGAAATCGGCAATGATGGTGTCGAGACCGTACTCGGCGCGTTCCAGCTGACCTTCGTCACCGTCGGGATCATGGCGATGCTCGCCGCGACGATCTTCTCGCAACTGTCGAAAGAAGACGGCCGGCGCGCCAAACGCCCGGAAGAACACATCGAACATTAACCGCTGTTCGTCCAGAACTTTCGAAGAAAGTGGCACGGGGCTGCTACACTGCGCGACATTTTGTTTTGCAGGCCAGTCCCGTGACCACCATCGCCACCGCTTTTAATACTCTGCCGCTGTCCGCCGCCATGCTGGCTAACCTCGAATCCCTCGGTTATGCCCAGATGACGCCGATCCAGGCGCAGAGCTTGCCGGTGATCCTCAAGGGGATGGACCTGATCGCCCAGGCCAAGACCGGCAGCGGCAAGACCGCTGCCTTCGGTATCGGCTTGCTCAACCCGATCAACCCGCGCTACTTCGGTTGCCAGGCGCTGGTGATCTGCCCGACCCGTGAGCTGGCCGACCAGGTCGCCAAGGAAATCCGTCGCCTGGCCCGTGCCGAAGACAACATCAAAGTCCTGACCCTGTGCGGCGGCGTTTCCTTCGGCCCGCAGATCGCTTCGCTGGAACACGGCGCGCACATCATCGTCGGCACCCCGGGCCGCATTCAGCAGCACCTGCGCAAGGGTTCGCTGGTCCTCGATGGCCTGAACACGCTGATCCTCGACGAAGCCGACCGCATGCTCGACATGGGTTTCTACGACGCCATCGAAGACATCATCGTCAAGACCCCGGAGCGTCGTCAGACCCTGCTGTTCTCCGCGACGTATCCGGTGGGCATCAAGCAACTGGCGTCGAAATTCATGCGTGATCCGCAAACGGTGAAAGCCGAAGCGTTCCACGATGACACGCAGATCGAGCAGCGTTTCTACGAGATTTCCCCGGAAGACCGCATGAGCGCAGTGACCAAAGTCCTGCACCACTTCCGCCCGGCTTCCTGCGTGGCGTTCTGCTTCACCAAGCAGCAAGTGCAGGAAACCGTTGATCACCTGACCGCCAAAGGCATTTCCGCCGTCGGCCTGCACGGCGATCTGGAACAGCGTGACCGCGATCAGGTGCTGGCCATGTTCGCCAACCGCAGTACGTCGGTACTGGTTGCCACCGACGTTGCCGCCCGTGGTCTGGACATCGATGCGCTGGACATGGTGATCAACGTCGAGCTGGCCCGCGATTCGGAAATCCACATTCACCGCGTCGGCCGTACCGGTCGCGCTGGCGAGAAAGGCATCGCGATCAGCCTGGTTGCTCCGGGCGAAGCGCACCGTGCGCAAGCCATCGAACAACTGCAGAAATCGCCGCTGAACTGGGATCAGGTCGATAACCTCAAGTCCCAGGGCCTCGCCCCGCTGCAACCGCCGATGACCACGCTGTGCATCGGTGCTGGTCGTAAAGACAAAGTGCGTCCGGGCGACATTCTTGGTGCACTGACTGGCGATGCCGGTATTCCGGGTGCGCAGGTTGGCAAGATCGCGATCTTCGACTTCCAGGCTTACGTGGCCGTGGACCGCACCGTGGCCATGCAGGCCTTGCAGCGTTTGAACGACGGCAAGATCAAGGGCCGTTCGCTGCGCGTGCGTATCCTCTGACCTGATCGTTCCCACGCTCTGCGTGGGAATGCATCCCGTGACGCTCCGCGTCACATAACAACGGACGCAGAGCGTCCATGGCGGCATTCCCACGCAGAGCGTGGGAACGATCATTGTGTGAGGACACCGTTTTGCGCTCTACCGAAGTCGTGATCATTGGCGCTGGCGCCGCTGGGTTGATGTGTGCACTGACCGCTGCCGGGCGTGGGCGGCAGGTGTTGCTGCTCGACCACGCGAACAAGGCCGGCAAGAAAATCCTGATGTCGGGCGGTGGCCGCTGCAATTTCACCAACATGTACACCGAGCCGAGCAATTTCCTCTCGCAGAACCCGCATTTCTGCAAATCCGCACTGGCGCGTTATACCCAGTGGGATTTCATCGGCATGGTCGGCAAACACGCCGTGCCGTATCACGAGAAAAAACTCGGTCAGCTGTTCTGCGATAACAAATCCAGCGACATTCTTGAAATGCTCCTGACCGAGTGCGATCAGGCCGGCGTCGAGCTGCACCTGGACACTTCGATTCAGACCATCGAGAAGGTCGAAAACGGTTACCTGCTCGACACCACACTCGGTCAGGTTCAGTGCCAATCGCTGGTGATCGCCACTGGCGGCTTGTCGATCCCGACACTGGGCGCCACCGGTTTTGGTTATCAAGTCGCCAAGCAGTTCGGCCATGAATTGTTGCCGACCCGCGCCGGGCTGGTGCCGTTCACCATCACCGATCAGCTCAAGGAACTGTGCACCGAACTGTCCGGCACTTCGGTGGATTGTCTGGTCAGCTGCAACGACCAGAGCTTTCGCGAGAACATCCTGTTCACGCACCGCGGCCTCAGTGGTCCGGCGATTTTGCAGATATCGTCGTTCTGGGAATCCGGCGACACGGTGGAAATCAACCTGCTGCCGGATCACGACGCGGCGAGCTGGCTGCAACAGCAAGTGGCCGAGCGCCCGAACAGTGAGTTGAAAACTTTGCTGGGTGAAATCTTCACCAAGAAGATGGCCAACCTGCTGGCGGACAACTGGTTCGTGTCCAAGCCGATGAAGCAGTACACCCACGCGGAACTGGCGGAGATCGCCGAGAAGCTGGGCAGCTGGAAAGTCGTGCCGGCGGGGACTGAAGGTTATCGCACGGCTGAGGTAACACTGGGTGGCGTTGATACCCGCGAAGTGTCCTCCAAGACCATGGAATCGCTGAAAAGCCCGGGCTTGTATTTCATCGGCGAAGTGCTCGATGTCACCGGCCACCTCGGTGGCTTCAACTTCCAGTGGGCCTGGGCCTCCGGTTACGCCGCCGCGCAGTACGCCTGACCAAAACAAAAAACCATGTGGGAGCGAGCTTGCTCGCGAATGCGGTATATCAGTCGACATAAGTGTTGAATGACATTCCGCATTCGCGAGCAGGCTCGCTCCCACATTTGCTTCGGGTGATGCAGTAAGGAACACTTTTTGCTGTCAGATGTGATCGGCGCCATTGCGTCGGCGTCATTACTGGCTCAATTTAGCGGCATCGCCTCGGAAGGCCTTCGCACTTCATGTCCTCGACCTCGTTTCGTCAGTCTTTGCGGCGCCTGTGGGCGCTGGATAAATTCAGCTACAGCGTGCGGGTGTTCATCGCCCTGACCGGCAGCATGGCGCTGTGTTGGTATCAGGATGAAATGCGCCTGTTGATCCCATTGTTCCTGGGGATTATCGCCAGCGCCCTGGCCGAAACCGACGACAGTTGGCAGGGCCGCCTCAACGCCCTCGCGGTGACGCTGGTGTGCTTCAGCATCGCCGCGCTGTCGGTGGAATTGCTGTTCCCCTACCCCATCGTCTTTGCCATTGCCCTGGCGCTGGCCAGTTTCGGCCTGACCATGCTCGGTGCGCTTGGCGAGCGTTATGGCGCGATTGCTTCGGCAACGTTGATTCTGTCGGTGTACACGATGATCGGCGTTGATCAGCGCGGCGGCGCGGTCACCGATTTCTGGCACGAGCCGATGCTGCTGGTGGCCGGTGCGGCGTGGTACGGCTTGCTCTCGGTGTTGTGGCAGGCGCTGTTTTCCAACCAGCCGGTGCAACAGAGTCTGGCGCGGTTGTTCCGCGAACTGGGTTTTTACCTGAAGTTGAAATCTTCGCTGTTCGAGCCGATCCGGCAGATGGACGTCGAAGCCCGGCGTCTGGAATTGGCCCAGCAGAACGGCCGTGTGGTGGCCGCACTGAACAGCGCCAAGGAAATCATCCTGCACCGCGTCGGCAACGGCCGCCCCGGCTCGAAAGTCAGCCGTTACCTGAAGCTGTACTTCCTTGCTCAGGACATCCACGAACGCGCCAGTTCTTCGCACTATCCGTATAACGCACTGGCCGAAGCGTTCTTCCACAGTGACGTGCTGTTCCGCTGCCAGCGCCTGTTGCGCCAGCAAGGCAAGGCTTGCCGGGCGCTGGCCGAATCGATCCAGATGCGCCAGCCATTCATTTACGACGCGAGTTTCGCCGAAGCCCTGAGCGACCTCGACGCCTCCCTCGAACATCTGCGCATCCAGAGCAATCCGGCCTGGCGCGGACTGCTGCGCTCGCTGCGCGCACTGGCGGCCAACCTTGGCACCCTCGACCGTTTGCTCAGCGATGCCAGCAACCCCGACGCCTTGGCCGACGCGACCGACAGCAGCCTGCTCGACCGCTCGCCGCGCAACCTCAAGGACGTCTGGATTCGCCTGCGCACGCAACTGACGCCAACGTCGTTGCTGTTCCGCCATGCCCTGCGCCTGCCATTGGCGCTGAGTATCGGCTACGGCATGGTGCATCTAATTCACCCGTCGCAGGGTTACTGGATCATCCTCACCACCCTGTTCGTCTGCCAGCCGAACTACGGCGCGACCCGGCGCAAGCTCGGTCAGCGGATCTTCGGCACTGCCATCGGCCTGACCGTGGCGTGGGCGCTGTTCGATCTGTTCCCTAGCCCGTTGGTGCAGTCGTGTTTCGCCATCGCTGCCGGCGTGGTGTTCTTTACCAACCGCACCACCCGCTACACCCTGGCGACGGCGGCGATCACCATCATGGTGCTGTTCTGCTTCAACCAGGTCGGTGACGGTTACGGGCTGTTCCTGCCTCGGTTGTTCGATACCTTGCTCGGCAGCCTGATTGCCGGCCTGACGGTATTTCTGTTCCTGCCGGACTGGCAGGGTCGACGCCTGAACAAAGTGCTGGCCAACACCCTGACCTGCAACAGCATCTACCTGCGCCAGATCATGCAGCAATACGCCGCTGGCAAGAGCGATGACCTCGCCTATCGTCTGGCCCGGCGCAATGCGCACAACGCCGATGCGGCGCTGTCGACGACGCTGGCGAACATGCTCATGGAGCCGGGGCACTTCCGTAAGGAGGCGGATGTCGGCTTCCGCTTTCTGGTGCTGTCGCACACGTTGTTGAGTTATCTGTCAGGGCTGGGTGCACACCGGGAAACCCAGTTGCCGGCCGATGTGCGTGAGCATCTGATCGATGGCGCCGGAGTGAAACTGGCGACAAGCATTGATGAGATCGCCCAAGGGCTGGCGAACAAGCAGCCGGTGGCGATTCAGAGTGACGAGGAAGAAGCGCTGGCCAATGAGCTGGAGCAGATGCCTGATGAAATTGATGAAGGACAGCGGTTGGTGCAGACGCAGTTGGCGTTGATCTGCCGGCAGTTGGGGCCGTTGCGGACGTTGGCGGCGCACCTGATCAAGGACACCAGTGAGGTCAGCGCTGGCTGACAGGACGCTTCGCGAGCAAGCTCGCTCCCACATTTGGAATGCGTTCCTACTGTGGGAGCGAGCTTGCTCGCGAAGGGGCCATCAGCAATAACACAACCCTGAAATCAGAAACTCACATCCCATGCTGCCTCAACAACTTGTCATAACTCCCATCCGCCTTCATCGCCGCAATCGCCTTATCAAACCCCGCGACAATCTGCTCATGCTGCGGATTCTTCAGACTGACCAGAATATGCAGACTGTTCTCACTCAACGGCTTGGGCAAAAACTCCACCGAGTTGCGCACCTTGGCTGATTCCCGCGCCAGGTAATACTTCGCCACATACTCATCCTCCAGCGTCAGCTTGACCCGATCCGCCGCAAGCATGCGTACGGCCATGGCAAAGTTATGCACAGGGACTTTCTGCAACGCCGTGTCGGCATCGAACGGCGCCGAATAGGCGTACCCGCGCACTACCGCAATCGGGTACGTGTGCAGTTGCTGCAGATTGGAGTATTCGAGTGGTGTGTCTTTGCGCTTGAGAAAGCGGATGCGGTTGAGCAGGTATTCCCCGGAAAACTGGCCGAGTCTGGTTCGCTCGTCGTTGTACCAGGCGTTGACCAACACATCGTAGCGGCCCTCGCCAACCCCCAGCAGCGCCCGCGCCCAAGGCACCTGCTCGTAACCACTGGCATAACCGGCCCGAGCCAGCGCGGTGCTGACAATGTCGGTGGCCAGGCCGCCGTTGACCAGAGTGTCGTCGGTAAAGGGTGGCCAGATATCAAACACCAGCCGCAGCTTCTCCGCTGCAGCGCTCTGACTCAGCAAGAGCAGTCCGATCAAAGCAAAGGCTCGATGCAAACGCGGCATGCTTGAAATCCTTAGCGGGCAGGTTGCCCAGCATGTTTTCAGCCAAAACCCCAAGGCCCCTTACCGGCAAAACCCAGGCCCTAACATTAGCTCATTGCAGCCAGTGCACAGGGCTCTCCAGCAGATTACACAAAGTCGCCGAGGCTGCGAGAAAGGAATGATGGCATTTTGACCTTTGTCACAGACTCTTACGCCATAAAGACATCTTTGCCGCAGGCGCTTAGTATCGGGCGACACATTCAAGGAATCGGCAAATGACAATCGAATGGGTCTGCAAACATCACAGTGATCTGGGCAAGGAACAGCTGTACGCGCTGTTGAAGCTGCGCTCGGACGTATTCGTCGTCGAGCAGAAATGCGCCTATCCGGACCTCGACGGCCAGGATCTGGAAGGCGATACCTATCACCTGATGGGTTGGGAAGATGATCAGTTGATGGCTTACCTGCGCCTGCTGGATCCGGAATCCCAGGGCGGTGACGTGGTGATCGGCCGTGTGATTACCGCACCGCAGGGTCGCGGCAAAGGGCTGGGGCACGAAATGATGGAACAGGCGCTGAAACAGGCCGAGAAGCATTGGCCGCAGGTGCCGATCTATCTGTCGGCGCAGGCGCATTTGCAGGGGTATTACGGCAAGTACGGGTTTGTTGTGGCGGGTGAGGAATATCTGGAGGATGACATTCCACACATTGGGATGCGTCGCGCCTGAACAGCCCTCACCCTAGCCCTCTCCCAGAGGGAGAGGGGACTGACCTTATCGTCTTGCATCAGACATCGACCTGAAAAACCGCGTCGATTATGGATTCACAGCAATTCGATCACGTCGGCGTAACTCTCCAATATTCCCCAATCAGTCCCCTCTCCCTATGGGCGGTCCGACGTCTCGGGAGGGTTAGGGTGAGGGGCTTTTATGGGTACTCAAGCACCGCCTTGATCTGCCGCAAATTACGCTCGATCCACCCGCGATCAATCGCCCCCCACTCACGAATCCGATAGCGCCCCGCATGGTTGCGCGCGCCCTCTTCCTGCTCGAATTCACAAACGATATCCAGATCCGCCAACGCCGCAATCGTGTCCTGCGCCGTGCGCCGGGGCATGCCGGTCACTTCGGTCAGCGTCGGCACACTCGGGGCCAGACCGCTGTCGATCAGGTACGCCACGTACAAGCGGCGGTAGAAACTGCTTTTGGTCTTGCTGACGTCCATCCCCACCTTCCTGGTTGCGTACGGTTAAGCCTGCATATCCCGCCACGTCAGGTACACGCGCAGGTCAAACTCGACCTGGTGATACCCCGGCAGCATGTGCTCGCACAATTTATAGAACGCCTTGTTGTGATCCGATTCCTTGAAGTGCGCCAGTTCATGCACGACGATCATTTTCAGAAAGTCCGGCGCGGCGTCCTTGAACAACGAGGCGATACGAATCTCTTTCTTGGCCTTGAGCTTGCCGCCCTGCACCCGCGACACCGTGGTGTGCAGACCGAGGGCGCGGTGCGTCAGGTCGAGGCGGTTGTCGAACAGCACTTTGTCGATGGCCGGGGCGTTGCGCAGGTATTCCTGCTTCAGGTCCAGCGCGTAGCTGTACAGCGCCTTGTCGCTTTGCACATCGTGCCGCCCTGAATAGCGCTGATTCAGGTATTCACCCAGACGCCCTTCGGCAATCAGTTGGCGCACCTGATCCTGCAATTGCGCAGGATAGGCCTGGAGGTACTTCAACACAGTCATGGACGAGCGACACGGTTCGAAAAGGTGCGCCAGTGTAGCGAATTCAACCGGGTAGCGCGCTCCAGTCAAACGGTTCGGCGAAGCTGACCGCGTCTTCGGCGATCAACGGCCGCGCGACGAGGAAGCCCTGCACGTACTCGCAGCCGTGAGCTTGCAGCCATTGGTATTGCTCAATGGTTTCGACACCTTCGGCAATCACCAGCAAGCCGTATTGCTTGCACAGACTGATCACCGTACTGACCAGCGAGGCGTCGCGTTTGGAGTCCGGCAATCGCGCAATGAGATGGCGATCAAGCTTGAGGGTATCCAGTTCCAGATCGCGCAAATGTGCCAGCGAACACGGCCCGGAACCGAAGTCATCCAGCGCCACACGCACGCCCAGATTGCGCAGCAAGCGCAGCTGTTTGCGGGTTTCGTCGGGGTTTTGCATCAGCGCTTCTTCGGTGACCTCGACCTCCAGTTGCCGAGGCTGCAAGGCGTGTCGCTCCATGACTTGCCGCAACTCTGTGACCAGATTCGGCAGGCTGAACTGGGTGTTGCTCAGACTCACGCCGAGCACCAGGTCTTCGGCAAACAGGGTTTCCCAGGCTTTGCGCTGGCCGGCACCGCGATGATAAATCCAGCTGCCGAGGCGACTGATCAGCCGCGCTTCTTCCAGCAGCGGCAGGAACAATCCCGGCGGAACATCACCGACACTCGGATGCTGCCAGCGCAATAACGCTTCAAAGCCACGAATCTGGCCCGTGTCGATAGCCACTTGCGGTTGATAGACCAGATTGAAATCGCGATTCTCGATAGCGGCACGCACGCTCTCTTCGAGCATCAACCGCGAACGCGCACGACCATTCATTTCGTGATCGTAAAAGCGATATTGCTGACGTCCGGCGCGCTTGGCTTCGTACATGGCGATGTCGGAGGCGCGCAGCAAGCCGTCGAGGTTCGAGCCGCAGTCCGGGTAAGTAGCAATGCCGATGCTGGCGCCGAGAGCGATGTCCAACCCTTCGATCTGCTGACAGATCGACACGCGCTCGATGAGTTTCTCGGCAATCTTCGCCGCTTGCTCGGGAAACTCCAGATCCAGCAGCGCGGTAAATTCATCACCACCCATGCGCGCCAGAATGTCGAACGGCCGCAGACAGGCCTTCAATTGCTCGGAGACCCAGCGCAACACCCGATCGCCAGCGTCGTGACCGAGGGAATCGTTGACCCGCTTGAAGCCGTCGAGGTCAAGATAGAGCAACACCCAACTGCTGTCGCTACGCTCGCCGCGCAGCAGCAGGTTTTCAACGGTCTGGTAAAAGCCCCGCCGGTTGAGCAACCCGGTCAGTGGATCGGTCACCGCTTGAAATTCCAGTTGCTGGTGCAAGTGCCGGACCACCGACATGTCCAGCACGGTCACCACCATCGCGCGTTGCTCGGAGGGCAGTGCGGCGCAGGACAGCGCAACGGGCACTTGCTGGCCGGGCGCGGTGCGCAGTAAGGCGTCGTGCAGCCTTAGTGTTTCGCCGCGCTGATAGCCGGCATAAAACTCGGAATCGGCCCACACCGGGATGTGCGGTTTCTGTAAGTAATCGAGAAATTCCTTACCTTCCAGTTCCTTCACCGGGGCATTCAGCAAGCGTGAAATCGCCGGGTTGGCGAAGCGGATCAAGCCGTCCTCGCCCACTACCAATATCCCCTCGGCAGCGTTATCCAGCACCGACGCATTGAAGGCACGCGCCACTTCCAGGTCATGGCTCAGGCGCTGCAAGGCGCGGCGATTGCGCTGGTGTTCCAGCAACGCCTGCACCTTGGGCTTGAGGATCTGCGGGTCGAACGGCTTGAACAGGTAATCCACCGCACCACTGGCATAGCCTTTGATCACGGCGTCCTGGGACTGTTCGTTGGCGGTCAGGAAGATAATCGGCGTCAGGCGCGTGCGCTGGCTGCCACGCATCAGACGCGCCACTTCAAAGCCGTCCATGCCCGGCATCTGCACATCCAGCAGCACCAGATCGACGTCGTGCGAGAGAAGGATATTGAGCGCTTCGAAACCAGAGGCTGCGGTGAGGACGTGCCAATCCTGGCGCTGCAGCAACGCGCGCATGCTGATCAGATTTTCAGGGTAATCATCAACGATCAAAAGGACAGAGCTGCCTTCACCTGGCGGGGGTTGCGCGCATTCCATGCTGCTTCTCTTGGTCGGGACTTCAGGTCGGTTCCGGTAAAACCGTACACATACTGAGCCTTCACTCTAGTCGCGGATTTGTAAAAGCAGAAGCTGTCATCAGGCCATCATTTAGCCAAAGCGTTGTTTAGCCGACTAACGGTCACGCCGCAGGCCCGCTAAAACCGGGAAAGATGGCATTTCGACAGGATGTTGACGCCAATCATCTGCCGAACGGGCGTTAACAAATTTACCCTCTACGCTTATAAAGGCCGCCCGAAAAGGCGCGGACTAGAGCTTCTGGCACCCGCGTTCAGGATGAACTGAGTGGAAGAACCGACATGATCGACCTCGCAACCTGGAACCTCAGCGTTCCCGTTGGCAGCCCGCCATACACCGTCGAAACCTCCAAACTGGTGAACGGCTTCAAAGATCAGTACTTCCATTCCGACACCGGCACCTTGTTCTTCTGGTCACCGGTTACCGGGTCAAAAACCGAAAACGCCATCTACCCGCGCACCGAACTGCGCGAAACCTACAGCAACGGCACCCTGCGCAACTGGTACTACCCGGACGCCGACAATCTGTTACGCGCAACCCTCACGGTCAACAAAGTGCCGAGCTCCGGCAAGATCGTCATCGGCCAGATTCATGCTTATGAAAGCCAGAAGCCGATGGTCAAACTCGAATACCAGTACAAAACCAAAACCGAGACCGGCAACCTGGTGATCAAGGTGCGCATGCATCCGGACGAGGATGAAAGCCGGGTTATCACCCTGGCGACCGGGATCAAACTGGATCGCGAATTCAACTACCTCATCCACCTCAGCCCCGGCGGCGCATTGGGTGTGAGTGCGGCGGGATATCAGTGGGATTCACAGATCAGCGCGACGTGGCGCAACAAGCCGTTGTATTTCAAGGCCGGGGTTTATGTGCAGGACAACACCGGGTATACGAGTGAGGGCGGGCAAGTAACATTCAGCAAGCTGGATATTGATCATGACAAATAACAGGGGGCTTACCTGAGCATCTATTATTGATGACATAAAATAGAAAAAGGCAGACTTTTTTAAAGTCTGCCGTATGTTACTGACATCGCAGTAAAGGCCAAGATTAACTATTTTTAAAATCAAACATCGCAATCAAAGAAAACGCTTTTTCTTCAGCGCAATAGATCACACCCTTCGGATAATCTCCGCCTCGCTCCAAACAAACAAAGCCCTGGGCATTCCTTGAGTTATCAATGCCGTCCAACTCCAGATGCACGTGGGCAGCTGTGCCGACTTCGCCTAGTTTGTACGCCACGTTAAGTGGAAGTTTTTTGTCGATTCTGGAACCGATATAGAACTCATTCCTGCCTAAATCCTGAAGAAACTTAAAGCTAAAAGATTCTCCACTGTGTTCCAAAAACTCTCTTCCACGAATCGAGACGGTAAAGCTTTCCCCACCGGGAATCGTCAGAAACATGTGAACGTCGCCAACACCAACACTGGTAGCTCTTTTGTCCGTTTGCATTTTTTCCATCCTGAAATATAAATGAGCCCTTACAATAAATGGCTAAAAAATTTTCCACACCTGTAAGATCTGACAGGTTCTTATACTTAAAAAGCATACTCAAAGACTTCTTAACAACTTAATGAACGAATCTGTGTAAGAACAATTGGCTGGATGAAAGCACTGGTTTCAAAGGACGTGGCTTGGACCATCCACCCCGCCTTGCCCGTTACGCAGAGTTCATGGATCAAGCCATGACATGTTCCGAATTGCAGTTGATAAGAGGCGCGCTTCAATGCGGGCAATTGACGCCCGGTCCACGTTTCACCGACCCAATTGAAAACATCAACGGAATTCGGATTTCAAAACGATCTAGAGGACCTGCGAAGTAGTTCGGACGCTAATAAAAATACCGAGGGCAGGCAGAAATTCAATAAATCTGTCCCCTTTCAGGCACAGCACCCATCTCCGCTGCATTCAACACGGACTTAAAAAACGTAGGGAAATCCAAAAAAGATATAAAAACCTGTCAGACCTGACAGTTGGCTCTGTTAACCAACCCCGATAACGTTGGTTGACACATCAATCCGCCAAGAAGCCGCCCATGCCAGGTCCACTCGGAAACTTCTGCAACGACGACAACAGCTTTTGCATAGACATTACCCATGCAAACGCAAACAACGGTCAGTTGTGGGGCACGCTGAAAAATAATGCTCAGAGCTACCCGATTGCCGGGTCTTATTACCACCGAGACAGTACCTACACCGACGTTTGGTTCATGACCGACATCGCCGATGCAAAAGACAGCTGGCAAGGAGAAATGGACTGTTTGAGAGGTTACCCGACACTCAGCGCCATCCGCGCTCATGCCACGGGAGGCGGGCGCCATGTTCTGACCGGTTATCACTTGAAAGAGAAACCTCTTCCCCAGTCAATTCAATGCGCTCATTCAAGTGCGCAGACACCGCTTGACGGGGGGTTATTCGTTCAGTTGAAGCGCTGGATGCTCGGTTGACCTGTTTTAAATCCAGCCTTTTAAACAGCGCTGTTTAAATCTGTCAGCAGTTACTTCCGGATGCCTACAACAGCTTGCGCCGTTGCCTACCACTGCGCCAGAATCCGCCGGCTTGTGCGCCTGGCGAGCCATCGGTAACTTGATTCGCGTCACTGATTTCCAGTGATCGGGTTTAGTAGCCCGTGGTTACGCGATGCGCATTGGCACCATTCAGTCGGGCATAACCCGCGCTTGATGGTAGCTGTACGCAGGGCGCCTTCGGGTGCGCCGGTCGCGTCTCCCCGGTCTACTAACCTGCGTTCAGCTGCCACCCTCTTCGTTTAGTAGCGATCCGGTGTCGGCTCCATTTACCGGAGACGAAACATGATCAGATCAACGCCACACCCGCCAGAAACAGATCCCGCATCGCCCTACGAATCTCTTGATTCCAGAAAACTCAACGACGCCGCCGAACGCGCCCTCGACCATTACCTCAAACCGTCCGCCTTCATCATGGCCAGCACGCACAAACCCGAGCCCATGTACCTCGCCAACCCGAAATACAACACCGAATCGCTACTGGCCAACGCCAGCGAAACCCTGGGTTCAGCCAGCGAAATGCTCAACAACTTCGCCGCCATGCTCGACACCTCACACCGCAAGACTGCGCTAGGCATCGCGCAGGTGGTCATGCTCGGTGAACTGGCGGTTAATCAGGCACTGGATCACGTTGAGCTGAAGGAGTAGTCACTGATAACGGACTTTTCGTCGAAAAATCTTCCAACTTCCTTTACAGCTGCCATTCAGCTAGCTGTGCCCTGTGAAGTGCCACTCTGGAGAAGGCGGCGCATACAGCTTGAAAAAGGGTCTGGGAGATCGAGTAAACGCGGACGCGTACGAGCGGACTCATAACGATCAAATGTAGCGTTTACGCCACATTTAACTTTGAAAGTTACAGAGGCTGTACATGGATCACGTTCTATTAATGAGCCGCCTCGCCGCCCAATTACGCATAAAGCGTAGGGAGCGCGGACTAACGCAAGCGCAACTCGCCGACCTCGCGAGAGTGACGCGTAACACAGTCATCGCTATAGAGAAAGGCGCCCTTTCTGTGGGCATGAACGCCTATGCACGTGTTATTGCCGCTCTGGATTGCGAGCTCACCGTTATTCCAGCAGTGATGCCCACGCTTGAAGAGGTAGCGGAAATATTTTTTTAATCACGCCCACAAAAAACCCGCCTCACGGCGGGTATTTTTTTAATCAGTCTAACGCTCAGGCTTAGTTAACCTTGGCGTTCAACTCACCCTTCAGATAACGCTGGTACATCGCTTCCAGCGAGATCGGCTTGATCTTCGAAGCATTACCGGCAGTGCCAAACGCTTCATAACGAGCGATACATACATCACGCATCGCGGTCACGGTGGCGCCGAAGAATTTACGTGGGTCGAATTCGCTCGGGTTGGTGGCCATCAGGCGACGCATGGCGCCGGTGGACGCCAGACGCAGGTCGGTGTCGATGTTGACCTTGCGTACGCCGTGCTTGATGCCTTCGACGATTTCTTCAACCGGTACGCCGTAGGTTTCTTTGATGTCGCCACCGTACTGGTTGATGATCGCCAGCCACTCTTGTGGAACCGACGACGAACCGTGCATCACCAGGTGGGTGTTCGGAATGCGCTTGTGGATTTCCTTGATGCGGTCGATCGCCAGTACGTCACCGGTAGGTGGCTTGATGAACTTGTAGGCGCCGTGGCTGGTGCCGATGGCGATGGCCAGGGCATCAACCTGGGTGCGCTTGACGAAGTCAGCGGCTTCTTCCGGGTCGGTCAGCATTTGGCTGTGATCCAAAACGCCTTCGGCGCCGATGCCGTCTTCTTCACCGGCCATGCAATAAATCTGTCCCCTTTTGTCGTCCCCTTTTTTCAACTGGAAGGGTGACGGATGCCGGGCCTTTTGGTGTTACGTCCTTAGTAGCCATTGATATATAAATCGTCGCCTTTTTCTACTAACCCCCCTTTTTCTATAGATCAGATTGCGCAGATCATTATTTCAAAAGCATATAAAAACCTGTCACTTATTACAGGTGACAACGAATAACGCGGAAAACTAACCTGTTCTCGCAGCAACGGCTCCTTAGGGACAACTCAAAGGAACTGAATTCAATAATTTACAGCGGAGGCTTTAAATGTCCCATTCAAACATGAAAGGTATTTACAACTCGTTTCCGAAAGGCCATCAACTTGAAATCGCTACCATGGATGAATCGGCTGGTCGCTTTACAGGTACTTTTAGCACCGCTGCTGGCAAGGAAAACATCAGCGGCGGATTTCATTTTAATAACGCAGCCAAGAAAACTGATTTGAACTTTTCAACATCCGACGCAAATTGGGCGTTCGAGGCTAAATACAACAACGATGGTCCAGACTTCGAGGAGTGGAACGGTCTTAAAAAAGAAAAATCCAACCCCGACGCCACTGCGCTATGGCCATTTTATAAGGACATGTCGGGGGGTACTGCAGGACTGATAATTGGCGGAAGTGGAATGTAGGTGAAATATCCAAACAGCTCAGCGAGTGCCGATACTGAGTTGACCATTCCTAATGCACTAAAAAACCGCCCGACGGCGGTTTTTTAGTGTATCTACAACTCGAAGGCTTAGTTAACTTTCGCGTTCAACTCACCCTTCAGATAACGCTGATACATCGCTTCCAGCGAGATCGGTTTGATCTTCGAAGCATTACCGGCAGTACCAAACGCTTCATAACGAGCGATACACACGTCACGCATCGCAGTCACAGTCGCGCCGAAGAATTTACGTGGGTCGAATTCGCTCGGGTTGGTGGCCATCAAGCGACGCATTGCGCCAGTGGATGCCAAGCGCAGGTCAGTGTCGATGTTGACCTTGCGCACGCCGTGCTTGATGCCTTCGACGATTTCTTCAACCGGGACGCCGTAGGTTTCTTTGATGTCGCCGCCGTACTGGTTGATGATCGCCAGCCACTCTTGTGGCACCGACGAGGAACCGTGCATTACCAGGTGAGTGTTCGGAATGCGTTTGTGGATTTCCTTGATGCGGTCGATCGCCAGCACGTCGCCAGTAGGTGGCTTGGTGAACTTGTAGGCGCCGTGGCTGGTGCCAATAGCGATGGCCAGGGCATCGACTTGGGTGCGTTTGACGAAGTCAGCGGCTTCTTCCGGGTCGGTCAGCATTTGGCTGTGATCCAGAACGCCTTCGGCGCCGATGCCGTCTTCTTCACCGGCCATGCCGGTTTCCAGCGAACCCAGGCAGCCCAGCTCGCCTTCTACCGAAACGCCGCAGGCGTGAGCCATGGCCACGGTTTGTTGGGTAACGCGGACGTTGTAGTCGTAGTCGGTCGGGGTCTTGCCGTCTTCGCCCAGCGAGCCGTCCATCATCACCGAGCTGAAGCCCAGTTGAATCGAACGCTGGCAGACGTCAGGGCTGGTGCCGTGGTCCTGGTGCATACACACCGGGATGTGCGGGAATTCTTCGATCGCGGCCAGGATCAGGTGACGCAGGAATGGCGCGCCGGCGTATTTGCGAGCGCCGGCCGAAGCCTGAACGATCACCGGGGAGTCAGTCTTGTCAGCGGCTTCCATGATGGCGCGCATCTGCTCAAGGTTGTTGACGTTGAAGGCTGGAACGCCGTAGCCGAATTCGGCTGCGTGGTCCAACATCTGGCGCATGCTGATAAGTGCCATTGTGTGTGTCTCTCCCGGTTGAGGGTCGTTAATCGTGCCAGCCTGCCGGAGCGGCGGCGGCTATTCAAGTGATTGCAGATCGGGGGTTGAGGCCCGGTCTGGTGATTCGATAAAGCAAAATCCTGAGAGCTACACAGAACCCCTGTGGGAGCGAGCTTGCTCGCGAATGCGGCTTGGCATTCAGCATTGATGCAAGCTGATCCACCGCTTTCGCGAGCAAGCTCGCTCCCACAGTTGGATCGGTTTCCACATTGGATCTGTGGTGTGTCAATTACTGCGCCTTGCAGCCGCGGCCGATCAGGTCATTGGTGGCGACCCAGTACACCAGGCCTTCCTCACCCTTGACGTGAAACGCCAGCATGCCATCGCTGTACAGCGTGCCCGAGGCGCCCGGCTCTTCTTTCAGGCGATAGACCTGATCACCGCCACCCAGTCGAACGTCGACTTCCTTCTGGCCGGCGTCGGCGTAACGCCACAGCACTTTGGCCTGGCTGTCGCAGGTCCAGGTCGTCCAGTCATCCGCCGGAGCAGACGACTGAAACAGGTTCAACTGCGCGCAACCGCCCAACAATGCCAACGCCGCAATGGCGATCAAGCCTTTCATCCGTGTTCCTCGACTGACGGCACACGCCGCCAGCCCTGAGTTAAGAGTCAGACCCGTCAAGGACAACCATGTTCCTTGGCCGGGGTTTGCGTCTCGTATTTCTCCAGGCCGTCCGGCCCCGAGCGCTTGTTCAGCACCGGGTTGGTTTCGGCCTGCCAGTCGGCCTGATAACAGCCCTTCTGCGACTCGCTCGGCGCCGGCGTGGCTTCGGCCTTCGGGTTACTCCCGCAGGCCGCCAGCGTACCGGTCAGCAACAACAGCGCTAACGACTTGACCATGTAAACACTCCTTTGCCTGGCCAAACGGGCGGCCTCAGGCCTTGGCCCGGCTTTCCAGGACTTCAACGGCTGGCAGCACTTTGCCCTCGACGAATTCGAGGAACGCGCCACCACCGGTGGAAATGTAGGAGATTTGCTCAGCCACGCCATATTTATCGATGGCGGCCAAGGTGTCGCCACCGCCAGCAATGGAGAACGCCGAGCTTTCAGCGATGGCCTGGGCCAGCACTTTGGTGCCGTTGCCGAACTGGTCGAATTCGAACACGCCGACCGGGCCATTCCACAGAATGGTTTTCGACGATTTCAGCAGTTCCGCGAAGTTGGCTGCGGTTTGCGGGCCGATGTCCAGAATCATGTCGTCAGCAGCAACGTCAGCGATCAGCTTGACGGTGGCTTCGGCGCTTTCGGCGAATTCCTTGGCAACCACCACGTCAACCGGCAGCGGCACGCTAACTTTGGCAGCGATGGCGCGCGCGGTGTCGAGCAGGTCTGGCTCGTATAGGGATTTGCCAACCGGGTGACCGGCTGCCGCGAGGAAGGTGTTGGCGATGCCGCCGCCGACGATCAGTTGATCGCAGATCTGGCTCAGGCTGTTCAGCACGTCGAGTTTGGTCGACACCTTGGAGCCGGCAACGATGGCTGCCATCGGCTGAGCCGGTGCGCCCAGCGCTTTGCCCAGTGCATCCAGTTCAGCAGCCAGCAACGGGCCAGCGGCAGCGACTTTGGCGAACTTGGCCACGCCGTGGGTCGAACCCTCGGCGCGGTGAGCGGTGCCGAAGGCGTCCATCACGAACACGTCGCACAGGGCGGCGTATTGCTGGGCCAGTTCGTCAGCGTTCTTTTTCTCGCCTTTGTTGAAGCGCACGTTTTCGAACAGCACGATGTCGCCGGCCTTGACGTCAACGCCGCCCAGGTAATCAGCCACCAGCGGCACTTCGCGGCCCAAGGCCTTGCTCAGGTAGTCAGCGACGGGCTTGAGGCTGTTCTCGGCGGAGAACTCGCCTTCGGTCGGACGGCCAAGGTGCGAGCAGACCATCACGGCCGCGCCTTTTTCCAAGGCCAGCTTGATGGTCGGCAGCGAAGCCAGGATACGCGCGTCGCTGGTGACAACACCGTCCTTGACTGGGACGTTGAGGTCTTCGCGGATCAATACGCGCTTACCTTGCAGATCGAGGTCGGACATCTTCAACACGGTCATGGGTCGCACTTCCTACGGTTTTTTTGAAGTTGCTGTTTGCAGATAGTGTTCTGCAACGTCCAGCATTCGGTTGGCAAAACCCCATTCGTTGTCGAACCAGGCCAGGATGTTCACCAGTTTGGGGCCGGAAACACGGGTCTGACTGGCATCGACGATGGCCGAATGTGGGTCATGGTTGAAATCACAGCTGGCGTGGGGCAACTCGGTATAGGCCAGCAGGCCTTTGAGCGGGCCATGGGTGGCGGCCTCGCGCAGGATCCGGTTGACCTCATTGGCGTCGGTCGCCGTGGCAGTCTGCATCGTGATGTCGAGGCAGGACACGTTGACCGTCGGCACGCGTACGGCTTTGGCCTGAATTCGTCCGGCAAGTTCCGGCAGCAGGCGCTCGATACCGCGCGCCAGACCGGTGGACACCGGGATCACCGACTGGAACGCCGAACGGGTGCGGCGCAGGTCTTCGTGGTGATAGGCGTCGATCACCGGCTGATCGTTCATCGCCGAGTGAATGGTGGTGATCGACACGTAATCGAGGCCGATCGCCTTGTCGAGCAAGCGCAACAGCGGCACGCCGCAGTTGGTGGTGCAGGAAGCGTTGGACACCAGCAGTTCGTCGCCGGTCAGGCAATCCTGATTGACGCCGTAAACGATGGTGGCGTCGACATCCGCCTCGCTGGCCATCGGCTGCGAGAACAACACGCGTGGCGCGCCGGCGTCGAGAAAGCGCTGGCCGTCGGCACGGGTGTTATAGGCCCCGGAGCATTCGAGCACCAGATCGACGCCGAGTGACGCCCAATCGATGCCTTCGGGAGTGGCACTGCGCAGGACCTTCACGCAATCGCCATTAATATGCAGACAATCGCCTTCTACTCGCACTTCGCCCGGGAAGCGGCCGTGGGTGGAGTCAAAGCGTGTCAGGTATTCGATGCTGGCCATGTCAGCCAGATCGTTGATCGCGACAATTTCGAACCCGGCTTTCTCGCCTCGCTCAAACAACGCACGCAAGACGCAACGACCAATCCGGCCGTAGCCGTTGAGTGCAACTTTGTAAGGACGCGGTTGAGGCATGGGGTTCTCGATTACCGTGGTGAATCAGGCAGTGCGATGTTGCCCGAACCAACGCTTTCGCGAGCAAGCTCGCTCCCACAGGGAAATGCATTCCAATGTGGGAGCGAGCCTGCTCGCGAAGGCGTCAGCCCGGACAACTCAACTGTCGGACTTAGTCTTCCAGCAGCTCTTCCGCCTGACCCAGGATGTTTTCCAGGGTGAAGCCGAACTCTTCGAACAGTGCCGAAGCCGGAGCCGATTCGCCGTAAGTGGTCATGCCGATCACGCGACCTTCCAGACCCACGTACTTGAACCAGAAGTCGGCGTGCGCCGCTTCGATCGCGATACGCGCGCTGACCTGCAACGGCAGCACGGCTTGCTTGTAACCAGCGTCCTGAGCATCGAACACGCTGGTGCATGGCATGGAAACCACACGCACCTTGCGACCTTGCTCGGTCAGTTTGTCGTAAGCCTGAACCGCCAGACCCACTTCCGAACCGGTCGAAATCAGGATCAGCTCAGGCTCGCCTGCGCAGTCCTTCAGTACATAACCGCCACGGCTGATGTCGGCAATCTGGCCAGCATCGCGTTCCTGGTGCTGCAGGTTCTGACGCGAGAAGATCAGCGCCGAAGGGCCGTCCTTACGCTCCAGAGCGTTTTTCCAGGCCACGGCCGATTCCACGGCATCGGCTGGACGCCAGGTGTCGAGGTTCGGCGTGGTACGCAGGCTGGTCAGTTGCTCGATCGGCTGGTGCGTCGGGCCGTCTTCGCCCAGACCGATGGAGTCGTGGGTGTAGACGTGGATGACTTGCTTCTTCATCAGTGCCGACATGCGCACGGCGTTGCGCGCGTATTCCATGAACATCAGGAAGGTCGCGCCGTAAGGCACCAAGCCGCCGTGCAGGGTCACGCCGTTCATGATCGCGGTCATGCCGAACTCGCGCACGCCGTAGTACATGTAGTTGCCGCTGGCATCTTCAGCGCTGACACCCTTGCAACCTTTCCACAGGGTCAGGTTGGAACCGGCCAGGTCGGCCGAACCGCCGAGCAGTTCCGGCAGCAATGGGCCGAACGCGTTCAGGGTGTTCTGGCTGGCTTTACGGCTGGCGATGGTTTCGCCTTTGGCCGCGACTTCAGCGATATACGCCGAGGCTTTTTCCGAGAAGTCGGCTGGCAGCTCACCGCTCAAGCGACGCACCAGTTCGTTGGCTTCGGTCGGGAACGCAGCGGAGTAGGCAGCGAAACGCTGATCCCATTCTGCTTCGGCCGCGCGACCTTTTTCCTTGGCATCCCACTCGGCATAGATGTCGGCCGGGATTTCGAACGGACCGTGGTTCCAGTTCAGCGCCTGACGGGTCAGCGCGATTTCTGCGTCACCCAGTGGAGCGCCGTGGCAGTCTTCTTTGCCCTGCTTGTTCGGCGAGCCGAAACCGATGGTGGTCTTGCAGCAGATCAGCGTCGGCAGCGGGCTCTTGCGCGCGGTGTCGATGGCGGTCTTGATCTCTTCCGGGTCGTGACCGTCAACGTTGCGGATCACTTGCCAGTTGTAGGCTTCGAAGCGCTTCGGGGTGTCATCGGTGAACCAGCCTTCGACTTCGCCGTCGATGGAGATGCCGTTGTCATCGTAGAAAGCGATCAGCTTGCCCAGACCCAGCGTGCCGGCCAGGGAAGCGACTTCGTGGGAAATGCCTTCCATCATGCAGCCATCACCCAGGAACACGTAGGTGTGGTGGTCAACGATGTCGTGGCCAGGACGGTTGAACTGCGCGCCCAGGACTTTTTCAGCCAGGGCGAAGCCCACAGCGTTGGCCAGACCCTGACCCAGTGGGCCAGTGGTGGTTTCCACGCCCGGGGTGTAACCGAATTCCGGGTGGCCCGGGGTGCGGCTGTGCAGTTGACGGAACTGCTTGAGGTCTTCGATCGACAGGTCGTAACCGGTCAGGTGCAGCAGCGAGTAGATCAACATCGAGCCGTGGCCGTTGGACAGCACGAAGCGGTCACGGTCGGCGAACGATGGATTGCTCGGGTTGTGCTTGAGGTAGTCGCGCCAAAGCACTTCGGCGATATCTGCCATACCCATAGGGGCACCGGGATGGCCGCTGTTGGCTTTTTGCACGGCATCCATGCTGAGGGCACGAATGGCGTTGGCACGCTCACGACGGCTAGGCATCGCTGATCTCCTGGGTTCTGGTAAGTCGAAACGGAAAAAAGGAAGGCATTTTCCCTCACCGGGGCGCCTCGGGGCAATGACAGATAGTCATCGGTGGGCGTTTTTCCAATGGATAGCGGCGCTTTCTGTTGGTGAAACCTTTCCGCTACTCGTTTGTAGAGTTAACCGTCTCGTGAGAAGTGCCATTTATCGAGCAATATCAAAACTTTTTGATATTGGCCTTGCGATGAATTGCCCCCCTCTCTAGACTGCCAGCCCTATGAACTTACGCGTGCCTTCCATTCGCCATGACGATTGCGACGAGCTGGCGGCCCTGTGCAAGGCCGGCGGCGATCCGTTGCGGCTGAATGTCTTGCGCGCGCTGGCCAACGACTCGTTCGGCGTATTGGAGCTGGCGCAGATTTTCGGCATCGGCCAGTCCGGCATGAGCCACCACCTCAAGGTACTGGCCCAGGCTGATCTGGTAGCAACCCGCCGTGAAGGCAACGCGATTTTCTATCGCCGCGCCCTGCCCCACACCGAACTGCTGGGCGGCAAGTTGCACGCAGCATTGTTAGAAGAAGTCGACAACCTGGATCTGCCTGACGACGTGCAAGCGCGCATCGAACAGGTGCACGGCCAACGCGCCGCAGCCAGTCAGGACTTTTTCGCCCGGGTCGCGGAGAAATTTCGCGCCCAGCAAGACTTGATCGCAGGCCTGCCGCAGTACCGTGACAGCGTGCTGGCCCTGCTCGACAAACTGAACTTCGATGGTGCAGCCACGGCCATTGAAGTCGGCCCCGGCGATGGTGCTTTTCTGCCGGAACTGGCCCGCCGCTTCGGCACCGTCACCGCGCTGGACAATAGCCCGGCGATGCTCGAACTGGCGCGTCAGGTATGTGAACGTGAACAGCTGGCTAACGTCAGCCTGCAATTGGCCGATGCATTGAACGGCACCAGCCTCAAGGCCGATTGCGTGGTGTTGAACATGGTGTTGCACCATTTCGCCGCGCCGGCCGATGCGCTCAAGCACATGGCCGACCTGCTGCAACCGGGCGGTAGCCTGCTCGTGACAGAGTTATGTAGCCACAACCAGAGTTGGGCCAGGGAGGCCTGCGGTGATCTGTGGTTGGGGTTTGAACAGGACGATTTGGCCCGTTGGGCCACCGCTGCGGGACTCGTTCCCGGGGAAAGCCTCTATGTAGGCTTACGTAATGGTTTCCAGATCCAGGTCCGCCACTTTCAGCGACCGGCTGGCGACACTCACCATCGGTAAATTCAGGAAAACATCGAGATGAGCGAATACTCCCTCTTCACCTCCGAGTCCGTGTCCGAAGGACATCCGGACAAAATCGCCGACCAGATTTCCGATGCGGTGCTGGACGCCATTATTGCCCAGGACAAACACGCACGCGTTGCTGTGGAAACTCTGGTCAAGACCGGTGTGGCCATCGTTGCCGGTGAAGTGACCACCAGCGCCTGGGTCGACCTGGAGCAGATTGTTCGTGATGTGATTTGCGACATCGGCTACACCAGCTCCGAAGTCGGCTTCGACGGCGCGACCTGCGGCGTGATGAACATCATCGGCAAGCAGTCCCCAGACATCAACCAGGGTGTTGACCGTGCCAAGCCTGAAGATCAGGGCGCCGGCGACCAGGGCCTGATGTTCGGCTACGCCAGCAACGAAACCGACGTTTTGATGCCTGCACCGATTACCTTCTCGCACCAGCTGGTGCAGCGCCAGGCCGAAGCTCGTAAATCGGGTCTGCTGCCTTGGCTGCGCCCGGACGCCAAGTCGCAAGTGACTTGCCGTTACGAAGGCGGCAAGGTTGTCGGTATCGACGCCGTTGTTCTGTCGACCCAGCACAACCCTGAAGTGTCGTACAAAGACCTGCGCGAAGGTGTGATGGAGCTGATCGTCAAGCACGTGCTGCCTGCCGAACTGCTGAGCAAAGACACCCAGTTCCACATCAACCCGACCGGCCAGTTCATCATTGGCGGCCCGGTAGGTGACTGCGGTCTGACCGGTCGCAAGATCATCGTCGACAGCTACGGCGGCATGGCCCGTCACGGCGGCGGCGCGTTCTCCGGTAAGGATCCATCGAAGGTTGACCGTTCGGCTGCCTACGCTGGCCGTTACGTTGCCAAGAACATCGTTGCTGCCGGCCTGGCCGAGCGCTGCGAGATTCAGGTTTCCTACGCGATCGGTGTGGCTCAGCCAACTTCGATCTCGCTGAACACCTTCGGCACCGGCAAGATCAGCGATGACAAGATCATCAAACTGGTGCGTGAAGTGTTCGACCTGCGTCCATACGCGATCACCACCATGCTGGACCTGCTGCACCCGATGTACCAGGAAACTGCGGCGTACGGCCACTTCGGTCGCGCGCCAGAGACCAAGACTGTTGGCGAAGACACCTTCACCACGTTCACCTGGGAAAAAACCGACCGCGCCGACGCCCTGCGTTCTGCTGCTGGCCTGTAAGACTTCCCCGGCGGTACAAAAAGCCCCGCACGGTTCGCGCCGTGCGGGGCTTTTTCATGCCAGCATCAAAGAGTTCAACTCAGAACGTTCAGGTCGATGCACATTCAACAAACCACTCGGTCAGTCCCCTCTCCCTCAGGGAGAGGGGCTTTTTTACTGCACAGAAACAAGCCGCAAAACACCCATCCGACAGTATAAATATCTTCGCCTAACCTTTTAGCATTCCCCCTGAGCAAGGACGCTCACGATGCTTGCCACGCTGCGCCTGCTGCCTGTTTTTCTCCTGGTCTGTACGACCCTCAACGCCCACGCCGATTGCCCGAAATGGCCGGCCACTCAAGCAAAAAGCGAAATCGCCGCCCTGCAAAAACAGATCGACCAATGGGACGACGCCTATCACCGCGAAGGTCGCTCACTGGTTGCCGATGAGCTCTACGATCAATCGCGCGCACGCCTGAACGAATGGCGAGCGTGTTTCAAATTGCCCTCGCCACCCAATCCCTTGCGCACAGCCTCAGGCTCGATCACCCACCCTATCGCCCATACCGGGCTGGATAAACTGCATAAGGCCTAGGCTGTGGAAGCGTGGCTTCGCGACCGCAAGGATGTCTGGGTACAACCCAAAGTCGACGGCGTCGCGGTGACGCTGATTTATCGCGCAGGCGTTCTGCATCAGGCCATCAGTCGTGGTAACGGCGTTCGTGGCCAAGACTGGACGACTTCGGCACAGAAGATTGGCGCGATCCCTAAACGTCTTTCACAACCGGTGGATCTGCTGGTGCAAGGCGAACTCTACTGGCGCTTGAACGAACACGTGCAAGCTCGAGCCGGCAGCGTCAACGCCCGCGCAACCGTAGCGGGTCTGATGGGACGAAAATCGTTGGAGGCCGAACACGCCGCCGGCATCGGACTGTTCGTCTGGGACTGGCCGCAAGAATCCTTGGACCTAGCCGAGCGTATCGCCAGATTGGCAGCACTGGGTTTCGCCACAATCGAGCCGTTCAGCCATCCCGTCAGCGACTTCACCGAGGCGCAGAAGTGGCGCGAGCACTGGTATCGCTCGCCCCTGCCGTTTGCCACTGACGGCGTGGTTTTGCGCCAGAGCCAGCGTCCACCCGCCGAGCGCTGGCAGGCGCGCGCGCCCTACTGGACAGTCGCCTGGAAATACCCGTTTGCTCAGGCATTGGCCGAAGTCCGCAAGGTCGAATTCAAGGTCGGGCGCACCGGGCGCATCACCCCGGTGATTGAGCTTGTCCCGGTCATGCTCGACGACAGGGAGATCAAACGAGTCAGCGCCAGTTCGTTGAAACGCTGGCAGGCGCTGGATATTCGTCCCGGTGATCAGGTCGCAATCAGCCTCGCCGGCCTGACCATTCCGCGGCTCGACAATGTTGTACTGCGCACCGTCGAACGGGCAGACATCAAGATCCCCAACGCTGATGACTTCCACAACTTGAGCTGCTGGCAACCCACGCCAGGTTGCGAAAGCCAGTTTCTCGCCCGTTTGACCTGGCTCAGTGGCAAACAGGGACTGGCGATGCAACATGTCGGTCGCGGCACCTGGGAGAAACTTTTCGAAACAGGCCGCCTGAATAACCTGCTGGATTGGTTGACCCTCGACGCGCCAGAGCTTGCTAACATTGCCGGCTTCGGCGAGCGCAGTAGCGAACGCCTGATGAACAGTTTTCACAGCGCCCGCCAACGGCCCTTCGCTCAGTGGCTGAAGGCCTTGGGCTTACCGCCAACCGGTGAGGCACGACTCCCCGATTCATGGCAGGCGCTGGCACAACGTGACACCGAACGATGGCAGGCAGAACCCGGTATCGGCCCCGGCCGCGCAGCGCAATTGAGCGCATTCTTTCGCGATCCGCAGGTGCTAGCCTTGAGCGATACCCTGCGTACCGCCGGTATCGACGGTTTCTGAGCACGCAATCCCGTTACCCCGGGAACCCAACCACCACCGAGGCGCTCCAACAGCGCAGTGCCTGACCGACCCGATTGCCTTTGCACATGGAGCTTTTATGAAATTTCTTGCACCGCTCGCCATGCTCACCCTCTGCGGCATGATGGCCGCCCCCGTAATGGCCGACGAAGACGCTCCGGGCCTGACCGGCTGCGCTGCGAAAAAGCAGGGCATCATGAACCAGATCGAACAGGCCAGGTCGCGCGGCAATGCCGATCAGCAGGCTGGCCTGCAGACGGCTCTGGATGAAGTAACGAAAAACTGCACCGACGCCGGCCTGAAGAAAGAGCGCGAAAACAAGGTGCTCGAAGCCAAGCACGAAGTGAGTCAGCGTCAGGCTGATCTCGATAAAGCCATGAAGAAAGGCGACCCGGAAAAGATCAACAAGCGCAAAGACAAACTCGCCGAGTCGCGCAAAGAACTGCAGGATGCGCTGGACGAAATCGATAAGTAAAAATCAAAAGATCGCAGCCTGCGGCAGCTCCTACCCTGATCAATGTAGGAGCTGCCGCAAGCTGTGATCTTTTAGGTATCAATGATCGCGAAACTGTTTATGGCAAGCGCTGCAGGCATCTTCAACTTTCTGCACCGCAGGCCCGAGGTTGCTGGCCTTGTACGGCTGAACCTGACTGGCAATCACCAATTCACCGGTAGCGGTTTCAAGGGTGCGGGCCATTTCCTGAAACTGCGCCTGCTTCTGCCAGACATCATCCTTGGCACTGGTGTGATCTTCTTCACGAACTTGCGGGAAGTGCTTCCACGGTTCATGGGACAACGCATCGAGCTTGACCGCGCCCTCGGCGAACTTCGGCCCGTCGAATGGAATGCGCCCACGCAACATGCCACCCAGTTCTTCACCGGTCTTGAGCATCTGTTTGAAAATGGCCTTGCGTTGGCCCAGTGGGGAATTCGGATCGACACCGCCACAGGCGGCAAGGGTCAGACAGGCCAGCAATACAACAGAAATTCTTTTAAGAGTCATGGTGGCTTCAGGTCACGGAATTCGGCGGCCAGTATCCTCGCGTCACCACCAAACACCAATAGCCCTATTAAAAATACGGGTTGTTCGAGCGCATGGAGCACACGGGCAACCGGCACAGGAATCACTCCATGAACAGCCGTTTCAAGGCCTTGCGTCACCCGCTGATCGCAACCCTGCCGCTACTGGCAATCCTCGCTGGCTGCACCGGTGGTGACAGCGCCAAGCCAAAAACCCATGCACTGGCCACTTACTCCAGCGCCACTTGGGAAGCATTGCCGGCGGTGTCCGACAGCGATCTGGTCGCCGGCTTCGGTTCGTGGCGCAGCGCCTGCACCCGCCTGAAGGCTGATCCGGTCTGGGGCACAACCTGCGCAGCAGCAGCGAATGTGCCGCAGAGCGCCAGCGAAATTCGCGCCTTCCTCAAGCAGAACCTCGACGTGTTTGGCCTGCGCGCTGAAAACGACAACCCCAACGGCTTGATCACCGGCTACTACGAACCGGTCTACCCCGGCAGTTTGACGCCGACCGACACGGCCAATGTGCCCGTGTACGGCGTGCCGGAAGACATGATCATCGTCTCGCTGGACAGCATTTACCCGGAACTGAAAGGCAAGCGTCTGCGCGGTCGCCTCGAAGGCCGCGTGCTCAAGCCTTACGACGACGCAGCCACCATCGAATCCAAAGGCGTCAAAGCCCCAGTGGTTGCCTACCTGACCGACCCGATGAACCTGCAATTCCTGCAGATCCAGGGTTCCGGCCGGATTCAGACCGAGGACGGCAAACAGTTGCGCATCGCCTACGCCGACCAGAACGGCCATCCGTATCGCCCGATCGGGCGCTGGCTGGTCGAGCAAGGCGAGCTGAAGAAAGAAGACGTGACCATGAACGCGATCAGCAACTGGGCCAAGGCCAATCCGGCGCGCATCCCCGAACTGCTCGGCAGTAACCCGAGCTATGTGTTTTTCACTCGCAACCCGGACAGCAACGAAGGCCCGCGTGGTTCGCTGAATGTGCCGTTGACTGCCGGTTATAGCGCGGCGGTGGATCGCAAGGTGATTCCATTGGGCAGCCTGTTGTGGCTGTCGACGACAAAACCGGATGGCACCGCCCTGGTGCGCCCGGTGGCGGCGCAGGATACCGGCGGCGCGATTGCCGGCGAGGTGCGTGCGGATCTGTTCTGGGGCACCGGGGATGCGGCCGGGCAACTGGCCGGGGACATGAAACAGCAGGGGCAGATCTGGATGCTCTGGCCGAAAGGCGCGGCGCTGCCGCAAGTGCCGCAGGTGGCGGACAAACCCAAGGATAAATCCTAAGTTTTTCGGTGCCTGATCAACAGCTTCCGCGAGCAGGCTCGCTCCCACATGGATATGCATTCCAACTGTGGGAGCGAGCCTGCTCGCGAAGGGGCCAGCAGCATCACCCGATCATCAGACAGACACAAAGAAGAACGAAGCAATCAACCCCATCCCCACAAACCACACCAGCGAGCGCAAGATCGCCCAGTCCGCCAGATAGCAAATGATGTACAGCAGGCGACTGGTGATAAACAGCACCGCCAGCACATTGACCGTCACCAGCTCCGCCGTGCCCACCAAATGCGCGACGATCACCGCCGCCGCAAACGCTGGCGTCACTTCAAAGCTGTTCATCTGCGCCGCATGCGCACGCCTTGCCACACCGTTGAGACTTTCGAGAAAGTCGCGCGGATCGTGGTTATCACTCAACCGGTAGCCGCCCACGGCTTTCGCCACACCAGTGCAGATATACGGCAGAAAAATTGCGATCAATACACACCACAGAGCCACCGTCATAACGCCGTCCTTTTTTCGAGTTATAGAGTTCGCGAGCGGTCAGAACTTCATCACCAGCATGCCGATCAGCACCAGCCCACAGGCTAAGAGCCGCGGCCGGCCGAAAGGTTCTTTCAAGTAGCGCATACCGAACAGCACCACCAGAATCACGCTGATCTCGCGCAATGCCGCCGCCTCCGCAATCGAGCCGAGTTGCATCGCCCACAGCACCAGAGCGTAGCTGAACAACACGCAGAACCCGACGGCCAGCCCCAGCTTCCATTGCTCACGCCAGAACTGCATGAACGCCGGACGCTTGGCGACCCACGCCAACATCGGAAACGGCCAGGCGCTGAGCAGCGTGACCCAGACCAGGTAATCGAGCGGATGCGACCAGCGCCGCAACGCCTGACCATCGATGTAGGTGTAGCAACCAATGCACAGGCCGATCAGCGCCACCACGGGCAGCATTGACCAAGGTAAATGCTTTCCGCCGCCGCCCTGCCACAGCAGGCAAGCCATACCAAACGGAATCAGCATGATCCCGAAGATCTGCTGCGTGGTGAGCACTTCCCCGGCAAAGATCAGGGTCAGCGCCAGCACCACCAGCGGCGACAGTCCGCGCATCAGCGGATAAACCAGCCCCAGGTCGCCAACCCGGTAGGCCTGGATCAGCAGATAACGATAGAGCAGTTCGAAAGCGGCCGACGCCAGAATCCACGGCCAGATTTCCATCGGTGGCAGATTGACGAATGGCAACGCGATCGCGACGACAAGCAGCGCCACGGTGTCCATGCACGCCACCACCAGCAGCCGTTCGGCGCTGAATTTGATCAATGTATTCCACGTCGCGTGCAACAGCGCCGCCACCAATACCAGAGCTGTCGCCAGCACGTTCCACTCCTTATTGTTGTTAGCGAGCCAATTAGTCAGATTATTGATTCGCGATGTGTCAGCAGCTGTTTATACTGCAAGCGACCACGCCGCACTCAGTTGCGCACAGAAAAATACCAATAATTCCTGCCTGCCCTGCTCTCTTGCGAGAGCGGTCGTCGGCCTGCGTATGCCTGATCAAAGCGTCAAGACTACCGACAGAGACCTTGCGCATGCCACTCGCCTTGCTTGCCCTCGCTGTTGCCGCGTTCGGCATCGGCACCACTGAATTCGTCATCATGGGCTTGTTGCCCGACGTCGCCCGCGACCTTTCTGTGAGCATTCCTCACGCGGGTCTGTTGATCACCGGCTACGCCTTGGGCGTGGTGTTCGGCGCACCGATCCTGGCGATCGGCACCGCGAACATGCCGCGCAAAGCGACGCTGCTGGGCATGACGCTGATGTTTATTCTCGGCAACGTGCTCTGTGCACTGGCACCGAACTACGCCACGCTGATGGCCGCTCGCGTGGTCACGGCGCTGTGTCACGGCGCGTTCTTCGGCATTGGCTCGGTGGTTGCCGCCGGGCTGGTCGCGCCGAACAAACGCGCGCAAGCGATTGCGATGATGTTCACCGGCCTGACCTTGGCCAACGTCCTCGGCGTACCGCTGGGTACGGCGCTCGGGCAATACGCCGGCTGGCGTTCAACCTTCTGGGCGGTCTCGGTGATTGGTGTAATCGCCGCCCTGGCGCAGTGGCTGTGGCTGCCGAAACACATCCCGATGGACAAGGCCAACCTGGCCAGCGAATTCAAGGTGCTGGGCAAGATAAATGTGCTGTTGGCTCTGGGCATGAGTGTCTTGGCGTCGACCAGTCTGTTCAGCGTGTTCACCTACATCGCGCCGATCCTGCAAGACATCACCGGGGTCAGCCCGCACGGCGTAACGGTGATGTTGCTGCTGTTCGGTGTTGGTCTGACCGGTGGCAGCATGCTCGGCGGGCGTCTGGCCGATAGCCGTTTGCTGCCATCGCTGGTCGGCGTGGCGCTGGCCGTTGTGGTGATTCTGGCGGCGTTCAGTCAGACCAGCCGCTCGGTTGTGCCGGCGGCGATCACGCTGGTGCTGTGGGGGATTTTTGCTTTCGCGCTGTGCCCGATTCTGCAACTGCTGATCATCGATCAGGCGCATGAAGCACCGAACCTCGGCTCGACGTTGAACCAGAGCGCTTTCAATCTCGGTAATGCGGCAGGTGCGTGGATTGGCGGGCTGGTGGTTGCCAGTGGCGCGGATCTGGCGGACTTGCCGTGGACGGGGGCGATGGTCGGCGTGTTGACAGTGCTTACGGCGCTGTTTTTCATCTATCTGCAACGTCGCGAAGCGGCTGCGGTCAATGTGTCCGGCTGATCGGGTTTAGCCTGCAAGAGCCCTCACCCTAGCCCTCTCCCAGAGGGAGAGGGGACTGAACGGGGGATGCTTCAGAAGTACGCCGACCTGAACGCGCATTGCCGAATCCATAATCGACTCGGTGATTCAGGTCGATGCATGCCGCAAGACAATAGGGTCGGCTCCCTCTCCCTCCGGGAGAGGGCTGGGGTGAGGGAAGCTTGTGCCCTCTGTCGCTCTCAGCCCATCCAACCCCTGCACCAAAGATTCGGTGCGCTATCTTTCACCTCTCATCCAAAGGACCCCGGATGCTTGAACTTGTCGCCGCTTTCATCTGCCTCACCACCCTCCTCACATTCGTCAACTTCCGCTTCATCGGCCTGCCGCCGACCATCGGCGTGATGGTGACCGCACTGCTGTTCTCGCTGATCCTGCAAGGCCTGAGCGTGCTCGGCTACCCCGGTCTCGAAGAACGCGTGCAACAACTGATCGGCCAGATCGACTTCGGCGATCTGCTGATGAACTGGATGCTGTCGTTCCTGCTGTTCGCCGGCGCTTTGCACGTCAACCTCAATGACCTGCGCAGCTACCGCTGGCCCATCGGCCTGTTGGCGACTTTCGGCGTGTTGATTGCCACCACGGTGATCGGCAGCCTCGCCTATTACATTTTTGCCCTGTTCGGCTGGCACGTAAGCTTCTTGTATTGCCTGCTGTTCGGCGCGTTGATTTCGCCGACCGATCCGATCGCGGTGCTCGGCGTGTTGCGTACCGCCAATGCCTCGAAGCCGCTGAAAACCACCATCGTCGGCGAGTCGCTGTTCAACGACGGTACAGCCGTTGTGGTATTCACCGTGCTGCTGGGCATCGCCCAACTCGGCGAAACCCCGACCATCAGCGCCACCGCGATGCTGTTCGTTCACGAAGCGATTGGCGGTGTGCTGTTTGGCGGGCTGATCGGTTATCTGGTCTATCGGATGATCAAGAGCATCGAGCAGCATCAGATCACCGTGATGCTGACACTGGCCTTGGTTATCGGTGGTTCGGCGATGGCCACCGAGATTCACGTCTCCGCGCCGATTGCGATGGTGGTCGCCGGTCTGATCATCGGTAACGTCGGACGTAATCTGGCGATGAATGACATGACTCGCCGCTATCTCGACGGTTTCTGGGAATTGCTCGATGACATGCTCAACGCGCTGCTGTTCGCGCTGATCGGTATGGAGCTGTTGCTGCTGCCGTTCAACTGGCTGCATATGGCGGCGGCAGGGTTGTTGGCGGTGGCGATTCTGCTGTCGCGACTGCTCACCGTGGCCCCGGCGATTGTCCTGCTGCGCCGCTGGCGCACGGTGCCCGCCGGCACCATCCGCATCCTGACGTGGGGTGGTTTGCGCGGCGGTGTTTCGGTGGCACTGGCGCTGGCCCTGCCGTTGGGGCCGGAGCGCGATCTGCTGCTCAGCATCACTTACATCGTGGTGCTGTCGTCGATCCTGCTGCAGGGCCTGACCATCGGCAAACTGGTCAAGCACGCGACTCGCAATGAGCCCGCGACCGTGACTGAACCAGCGCACCACTGATCATTTTTTGATCTGCTGCGGATCAGGTTTTTCGGCCTGATCCGCAGACTCCTTCGGCGCCCCGCTTTCACTGCGAATCTGCGCATGGCTGATCAGCGCAAAGATAAAGCTGCCGCCAATGATGTTCCCCGCCAGCGTCGGCCCTGCGAAGATCATCCAGAAATCACTCCAAGGCAATTCGCCGGCAAACACCAGATACGACACCTCGGCCGAACCGACGACGATGTGGGTGAAGTCGCCAAGCGCCATGAGGTAGGTGATGAGGATGATGATCCACATCTTCGCGCTCTCCATGGAAGGAATCATCCAGACCATGGTGGCGATCATCCAGCCAGACACAATGCCTTTGGCGAACATCTGGCTGGCATGGTTTTCCATGACCTTGCGGCCGATTTCGAGGAAGGCATGGTCAGTCTTGGTGTCGAAGATAGGCAGTTCGAGCATCACGTACGCCACCAGAATCGTGCCGCAGAGGTTGCCGACCAGCACCACTGTCCACAGGCGGATCAGCCGGCCGAAATTGAGCAGGGTTGGTTTGGTCATGACCGGCAGCACGGCAGTCAGGGTGTTTTCAGTGAACAGTTGCTGACGGGCGAGAATCACCGCGAGAAAACCTGCGCAGTAGCCGAAACTGGCGATCACCTTGAATTCATCGCCCTCGGGCAGGCGCGAGTTGAGCAGGCCCATGCCCATCAGCGACAGGCCCATGGTCAACCCGGCCGCCAGCGCCGACCACCAGAGTGCGGCGATGCTGCGCTCCAGTTCCTGATCGCCTTGCGAGCGGATGATTTCATGCAGAACGGCCGCGCGGGGCGGCTGGTTTTTCTCGACTTCGTGCTGCTCTTTGGCCGAGAGATCGGGGGTCTTGCCGTCGGTGGGGGTGGTCATGGCGTGGGAACCGTGGGGGTGGTGTTTACCTACGACCCCGGCGGTTCATGGCTGTTCAGTGGCCAGATGATTCTTCGCTGACTGAACAGCCGCATTCGCGAGCAAGCTCGCTCCCACAGGTACAGCGTGATCCTTGTGGGAGCGAGCTTGCTCGCGAAGAAAGCGCCGCCGATGTCACTTGGTGACTAACTCATCTTCCTGAAACTGGTCTTTGACGTACTTGATCTCCGTCCGGCCGTGCGGCGCGGGCAAACCGTCTTCACCCAGGTTCACAAACACCATCTTCTCAACGGTGAGAATGCTCTTGCGGGTGATCTTGTTGCGCACTTCGCAGGTCAGGGTGATCGAGGTGCGGCCGAACTCGGTAGCGGTGATGCCGAGTTCGATGATGTCGCCCTGGCGCGAGGCGCTGACGAAGTTGATCTCGGAAATGTACTTGGTCACCACGCGTTGATTGCCCAGTTGCACGATGGCGTAAATCGCCGCTTCTTCGTCGATCCAGCGCAGCAGGCTGCCACCGAACAAGGTGCCGTTGGGGTTGAGGTCTTCGGGTTTTACCCATTTGCGGGTGTGGAAATTCATCTTCACTCCTGAGTGTCTTGCCGAACGATGGACGGTATCTTGGCAGACTGAGCGGTCAGGCTCCATGCGGCTTCGACTATGGTCGTCATTAACGATCTTCATCTGGCCGACAGAAACCCTTTGGAAGATCAGTCTAGACGGCTATAATCGCCCCCGTTTCAAAACGGTCATCTTCAATTGATACCGTTTTCCCGCCACCTGTCCGAGGGGCGCTGCAGCAGGTTCAACCTGTCAGGCTCGGATGGGGCGTTGACTGGCTCAGGCCGGACACTAAACGCACAACGGCGCCCATTCGCATACATTACGAATGGAGGCTCTTCATGAGCGCTGTTATCACGCCTGCAGATTTTACCGATTACAAAGTTGCCGACATGTCCCTGGCTGCCTGGGGCCGTCGCGAAACCATCATCGCCGAATCGGAAATGCCAGCCCTGATGGGTCTGCGTCGCAAGTATTCCGGCGAACAGCCGTTGAAAGGCGCGAAGATCCTCGGCTGCATCCACATGACCATTCAGACTGCCGTGCTGATCGAAACCCTGGTTGCCCTGGGTGCCGAAGTACGCTGGTCGTCGTGCAACATTTTCTCCACTCAGGATCAGGCTGCTGCCGCTATCGCTGCTGCCGGCATCCCGGTTTTCGCCTGGAAAGGCGAAACTGAAGAAGAGTACGAGTGGTGCCTGGAACAAACCATCCTGAAGGATGGCGCGCCATGGGACGCCAACATGATTCTCGACGACGGCGGCGACCTGACTCAGCTGCTGCACGACAAGTACCCACAAGTACTGGATCGCGTTCACGGCGTGACCGAAGAAACCACCACCGGCGTACACCGTCTGCTGGACATGCTGGCCAAGGGCGAGCTGAAAATCCCGGCCATCAACGTCAACGACTCGGTGACCAAGTCCAAGAACGACAACAAGTACGGCTGCCGTCACAGCCTGAACGACGCGATCAAGCGCGGTACCGACCACCTGCTGTCCGGCAAGCAAGCGCTGGTCATCGGTTACGGTGACGTGGGCAAGGGCTCGGCTCAGTCCCTGCGTCAGGAAGGCATGATCGTTAAAGTCTCCGAAGTTGACCCGATCTGCGCCATGCAAGCGTGCATGGACGGTTTCGAACTGGTGTCGCCGTTCATCGACGGTATCAACGACGGTTCCGAAGCGAGCATCGACAAAGCGCTGCTGGGCAAGATCGACCTGATCGTGACCACCACCGGCAACGTCAATGTTTGCGACGCGAACATGCTCAAGGCTCTGAAGAAGCGCGCCGTTGTCTGCAACATCGGTCACTTCGACAACGAAATCGACACCGCTTTCATGCGCAAGAACTGGGCATGGGAAGAAGTGAAGCCACAGGTACACAAGATCCACCGTACCGGCCCGGGCGCTTTCGACGCGCAGAACGACGACTACCTGATCCTGCTGGCCGAAGGCCGTCTGGTAAACCTGGGTAACGCCACTGGCCACCCAAGCCGCATCATGGACGGTTCGTTCGCCAACCAGGTTCTGGCGCAGATCTTCCTGTTCGGCCAGAAGTACGCCGACCTGTCGCCAGCCCAGAAAGCCGAGCGTCTGACCGTTGAAGTACTGCCGAAGAAACTCGACGAAGAAGTGGCCCTGGAAATGGTTCGCGGCTTCGGTGGCGTGGTCACTCAATTGACCAAGCAACAGGCTGACTACATCGGCGTCACCGTCGAAGGCCCGTTCAAGCCGCACGCTTACCGCTACTAAGACAAGAGCAGCTGCGAGCTTCTAGCTTCAAGCGGCAAGTAAGGTCAAAAGCCGGACTTGTCGTGCGAAGCCTGAGGCTCTGCCATCATTTCAAAACAGCATCAGGCTACAGGCTACTGGCACAAGAGATCAGCGCACCTCCGCTCCTCTTGCAGCTCGAAGCTTGCAGCTTGTAGCTGGAGGTCCCCTCCGATGTCCCAAGACCGTCGCTACAGCTTCGAGTTCTTCCCGACCAAGACCGATGCTGGGCATGAAAAACTGCTCGCCACTGCCCGTCAGTTGGCCACTTACAACCCTGATTTCTTTTCCTGCACCTATGGCGCTGGTGGTTCGACCCGTGATCGCACCCTCAATACCGTTCTGCAACTGGAAAGCGAAGTCAAAGTACCGGCCGCACCGCACCTGTCGTGCGTCGGCGACAGCAAGGACGACCTGCGCGGCCTGCTGAACGAGTACAAGGCTGCCGGCATCAAGCGCATCGTCGCCCTGCGTGGTGACCTGCCGTCCGGCATGGGCATGACCAGCGGTGAGCTGCGTCACGCCAATGAACTGGTTGAATTCATTCGTGAAGAAACCGGCGATCATTTCCACATCGAAGTCGCCGCTTACCCGGAGATGCATCCGCAAGCGCGCAACTACGAAGACGATCTGGCCAACTTCGTGCGCAAAGCCAAGGCTGGCGCCGACAGCGCGATCACCCAGTACTTCTTCAACGCCGACAGCTACTTCTACTTCGTCGACCGTTTGCAGGCGCAGGGTGTCGATCTGCCGATCGTGCCGGGGATCATGCCGATCACCAACTACAGCAAACTCGCGCGCTTCTCCGATGCCTGCGGTGCGGAAATTCCGCGCTGGATCCGCAAGCAACTGGAAGCCTACGGCGATGACACGCAAAGCATTCAGCGCTTTGGTGAGCAAGTCGTCAGCGAGATGTGCGAGCGCCTGCTGCAGGGCGGCGCACCGGGGCTGCATTTTTATTCCATGAACCAGGCTGAGCCTAGTCTGGCGATCTGGAATAACTTGAAGTTGCCGCGCTGAAACAGCAGCAAGCTTCAAGCGGAAAGCGACAAGCAAGATCAAAAGATCGCAGCTTTCGGCAACTCCTACAGGGGTTGGCGGCGCTGCGATTTTTTGCATTTGAATCCCCGTTTTAGAGCTTGTGCAGGCACTTTCTGGCTCTTTCGCGTTTCTCGTCGTAATCTCAAGCCATGCCTTTGATCACACAGTTATTCGCCGTGCTGGTTTTCGCTTGCCTGAGCTTTGCCGCTCGAGGCGAGAAGCTGCGTATTGTCACCGAGCCGTGGGCGCCTTACGTCTACGAAGAAAACGGTAAAAACCTCGGGCTGGATTACGAAACCACGGCCATCGTCTTCAAACGTCTGGGGATCGAAGTCGAATGGCAATTCCTTCCGTGGAAGCGTTGCCTGTCGATGCTCGAAACCGGTCAGGCCGACGGTGCGCTGGATATTTTTCACAGCGATGAACGCGACGCCACCCTGCTCTACCCGAGCGAGCCGCTGTCGGATGTCGAGTTCGTGCTGTTCTACGCCAACGACCGGCCGCACCCGTTCAGCAAACTCGAAGAACTCAAAGGTCTGACCATCGGCACCTCGCCGGGCTATCTCTACAGCCCCGATTTCAGCGAATCAACACTGTTTACCCGCGAACCGGCCCCGACCCATGAGGCCAACTTCGGCAAACTGGTACGCGGGCGTATTGACTTGCTGATAACCGATCGCCGCGTCGGTCAGCATTTGCTCGATGAATTGAATATCCGCGATCAGATCAGCGAGAACCCAACGGTTATTAGCCGCCAAAGTCAGTTTCTCGCGGTTCGGCGCAATGCCGGGATGGATTTGCTGGTGCAGCGCTTCGGCGCCGAACTCAAGCGATTCAAGCGTGAACCGGCGTACGCCGAGCTGAGCGCACGCTACGGTGCCGCGCCCGGCGACAGCCCTTCAATGAATTCCGCCACGGCCAGCGGTAAAACCGTTGAGCAGCAGGAAAGCAGCGCGCAGTGATTGCTCTGTTATACTCCGGCGTTCCCGCCAGGCTCACGCCCGGACGCCCGGAACCGTAACAGGCCTCTCGACCCGCTACAGCGCAGCTTTGCAGCCCGCGCGAGCGCTCCAGACGTGCCTTCGGAACCGCAGCAGGACCGGACGGGATTGCGTCCTCTTAAACGCCATTCGCGCCAGGCAAGACTCCCATTGGGCCAAGCCCTAACTAAAACAGGATTACTCATGTCCTTTGCTTCCCTCGGTCTCTCCGAGGCTTTAGTCCGCGCCATCGAAGATGCGGGCTATACCGAGCCTACTCCGGTGCAACAGCGGGCCATTCCCGCCGTGTTGCAAGGTCGCGACCTGATGGTTGCGGCACAGACAGGTACCGGTAAAACCGGCGGTTTCGCCCTTCCGATCCTGGAGCGGTTGTTCCCCAACGGTCACCCGGACAAATCCCAGCGTCATGGCCCGCGCCAACCGCGCGTACTGGTCCTGACTCCGACCCGCGAACTCGCGGCCCAGGTTCACGAGAGCTTCAAGATCTACGCCCGTGACCTGAAATTCGTCAGCGCCTGCATCTTCGGCGGCGTCGGCATGAACCCACAGGTTCAGGCCATGTCCCGTGGTGTTGACGTGCTCGTTGCCTGCCCGGGTCGTTTGCTTGACCTGTGCGGCCAGGGCAGCGTTGACCTGTCCCACGTGGAAATCCTCGTCCTCGACGAAGCCGACCGCATGCTCGACATGGGTTTCGTGCACGACGTGAAGAAAGTTCTCGCGCGCCTGCCATCCAAGCGTCAGAACCTGCTGTTCTCGGCGACGTTCTCCAAGGACATCACCGACCTCGCCGGCAAGCTGCTGCACAACCCGGAACGCATCGAAGTGACGCCGCCGAACACCACGGTCGAGCGCATCGAACAACGCGTCTTCCGTCTGCCGGCCAGCCACAAGCGTGCGCTGCTGGCGCACCTGATCACCGCAGGCGCCTGGGAACAGGTGCTGGTCTTCACCCGCACCAAGCACGGCGCCAACCGTCTGGCCGAGTACCTGGACAAGCACGGCCTGCCGGCTGTGGCGATCCACGGTAACAAGAGCCAGAACGCGCGCACCAAAGCGCTGGCCGACTTCAAGGCCAACCAGGTACGCATTCTGGTCGCGACCGACATTGCCGCTCGCGGTCTGGACATCGATCAGTTGCCACATGTGGTCAACTTCGAACTGCCGAACGTCGATGAAGATTACGTTCACCGTATCGGCCGTACCGGCCGTGCCGGTCGTTCGGGCGAGGCGATCTCGCTGGTTGCACCGGACGAAGAGAAGTTGCTGAAAAGCATCGAACGCATGACCAAGCAGAAAATCGCCGACGGCGACCTGATGGGCTTCGATTCGAGCACCATTGAAGCCGAGAAGCCGGAAGTGCGCGAGCGTCCGGACGTGCGTAACCCGCGCAATCCACGTGGCCCACGCGGCGACGGCCCGAATGGCGGCGGCGGTGGCGGCGGTCGTAAAGACAAAGGCAAAGACAAGGGCAAGGAAAAACCGGCCGGTGAACGTGGCGAGCGTCCTGCCCGTCAGCAAAAACCGCGCGAAGGCACCCCGAGCCGTGAACAGCGTCCGAGCCAGCCGCCACGTGCGGCGGCGGATCGTGCACCGGACGAGTTCCTCGACGACGATATCGATAACTTCGGTAACCGCGTTGATTACGTGCCGAAGCCGGCTCCTGCTGGCGGCCGTGGTCGTCGCCCAGGCGCACCGGCTCAAGGTGCTGGTGCTGGTGCAGGTTCAGGCGCACCACGCGGCGGTCAGTCGCAAGGTCGCCAGAACGGTCCGCGCAACAGCAACGGTTCGAGCACCGGCACCCCTCCGGCCAAACGCAGCGGCCCGCGCAACGGCGCACCGCGTGATGGTCAGTCGGGTCGTCGCGACGATTCCGCCTCGTCCTCGCGCAACCGTCGTCCAGCCCGTGACGATCAGCCACGCAGCGAACCAGCCGTACAGAACCCGCGCAGCAACGGCCCGAAGATCATGCACAAGGAATCGAAAGCCGACCGCTTCCCGACGCCTGAGCAGCTCGATCAACTGCCAAGCCGCCCGCGTGGCGAAAAACCAGCGCTGCTGACTCGCAATCGCTGATTGACGCCGCACTGAAAAATGCCCCGCCTCGCAAGAGCCGGGGCATTTTTTATGGCGCTACAAATTCCCCCGGATCACCGCATATTCCCTGTGGGAGCGAGCCTGCTCGCGAAAGCGGTCATTCAGCCAACATCATTGCTGACTGACCCGCCGCCTTCGCGAGCAGGCTCGCTCCCACAGTGGATGTGTGTGACGGGCAATAAAAAACGCCCCCGGCCTTTCGACCGGGGGCGTTTTTGTGTGGCGAGCGAAAGTTACTTAACTTTCACGCCTTCCAGCGAGATGTCCAGATCCGCAGTTTGCGAGGTAGGACCTGGGCCCTTGATCCCGAAATCGTTCAGGTTCAGGGTGGTGGTGGCGTTGAAGCCAGCACGCTCGCCGCCCCATGGATCCTTGCCTTCGCCGATGAACGTAGCCTTGAAGGTCACAGGCTTGGTCACGCCGTGCAGGGTCAGGTCGCCGGTCACGTCAGCCGTCTTTTCGCCGGTCGATTTAACGGCGGTGGAGACGAACTTGGCATCAGCAAACTTGCCGACATCCAGGAAGTCTTTGCTGGCGATGTGCTTGTCACGTTCAGCGTGGTTCGACCACAGGCTGGCGGTTTTCACATCAACCGAGATCTTGCTGGCTTCAGGCTTGGCCGAATCCCACGAGAACGTACCGTCGAAATCCTTGAAAGTACCGTGGATGAAGCTGTAGCCCAGGTGGCTGATTTTCCAGTCAACGAAGGCGTGCTGACCTTCCTTGTCGATTTTGTAATCCGCTGCCATGGCCTGAGCCGAGAGCAGTGCAGAACCGATTGCCAGAGCGGCCAGAGTCTTTTTCAACATGCTTTCTTTTCCTTTGAGTCGAGGTTGAATTTCAGGCTTTGCGACCGAGCATTCGCGTCAGGGTCACATCACGATCAATAAAGTGGTGCTTCAATGCTGCCAACGCATGGAGACCGGAAAAAATTACCAGCGCCCACGCAAGCCAGAGATGAATCACCCCGGCGGTATCTGCCTGATCCGGTAGTCCGGAAACCAGTGCAGGAACTTCAAACAGGCCAAACACCGGAATCCCGACACCGTCTGCGGTGGAAATCAGGTAACCGGCAAGCATTACAGCGAACAGCGCCAGATACAGAAACCCGTGGCCGAATTTGGCGCCGAGGCGGGTCATGCGGCTGTAGCTTTGCAGCGTCGGCGGCGGTGGGCTGATAAAGCGCCACAGCACCCGTAACACCATCACGGCCAGCAATACCAGGCCGATGCTCTTGTGCAGATCCGGAGCTTCTTTGCGCCAGCTGCTGTAGTAATCCAGCCCGACCATCCACAGACCCAGCGCAAACAATCCGAAGACCACCAGCGCCACGCCCCAGTGCATGAAGATGCTGACCCAACCATAGCGCGAAGAAGAGTTACGTAGCTGCATTGCCCAAATCCTGTGAGAACTGCGAACCAAGACTAGCGAGTTATCTATCGAATTAAAGCGGAAAATTTCGCTTTGAAATATCGAGAAATACGATCAAGAGTCTGGAAGTGGCGTGTTAAGGAAAGATTAAAGGCGATTACGGCGTGGGACGTCTGGACAAATGATCGTTGCTGAAACTCTCGGGCGCCTGCACAGCGCAAGCAAAGGTGTCCAAAGGAAACTGCCGAACGGGACAGAGTTATTCAAGTAACCGGCCCTCTATTCATGGCTGATTAGTTATGAAGTACCGCCGGCGGTTGCAGGCAATCGGCGCTGTAGGGATCTATCTGGCATTTATGCGCGAGCTCTGAACTATAACCACCAGGAAAGAAACGCCCGTTGGAGCAACCGGGAAGTGCAATCAGCAAAAGCATGAGAGTGAACGTTTTCATCAAGTGCCTCCTGTTTTTCCCAGCATAGAATTGGCGCCGGGGCACCCGCTATCACCTCACTCTGAGTACTTTGTGGGAAGGCTCCGGTACACAAGTAAGCTCCGTGACCGGATGGCGAAGGACAAAAATGCAGGAAAAAAAACGCGACCCGAAGGCCGCGTTTTTTATTGAAGCAAAGGCTTACTGCGCCTTGGTCTCAGTGGTGGCAGCAGGCTTGGCCGCTGGCTTCTTCGCCGGTTCAGCCTTTTTCGCCGCTGGTTTCGCTGCTGGCTTTTTCGCCTCGGTTTTAGCCGCCGGCTTCTTCGCCGCTGGCTTGGCCGCTGCTTTCTTCGCCGGTTCAGCTTTCACTGGGGCCGCTGGTTTCGGCGCTTCCACCGGAGCTGGCGCTGGTGCCGGGGTCGGCGCAGGCGCTGGTGCGACCGGAGCAGGAGCTGGCTCTGGCGCCTTCACAGGCTCTGGCTTCTTCTCGTCATCCGAACCGCCGAACAGATTGGTGAAGAAGTTGCCCTTCTTCGCTGCCACGGCACCCGCCGCGCCTGCCGCTGCAGCGGCCGGAACCACTTTGACCGGCTCAAACGATTTGCCCGCCGCCAGATCTTCAACCTGACTGGCTGCACGCTGACCGGTGCGCAGTGCGCCTTCCAGGGTGCCCGGGTACAAGGTGTCGGTGTGTTCGCCGGCGAACGTCACGCGTTGCAGCGGACGTTCCCAAAGGCGCCAGAACTTGCTGATCTGCCCCGGGCCGTAAGCCAGATACGCGCCGCCCATCGACGGGTCGGTGCTGTAGCGGCGGATTTCATAACCGGTGAACGAGCCACGGGCCTGTGGATAAAACGCGTGCAGACGGATCAGCACCTGATCGACCATCTGTTTGTCGCCGAACGCCTGCATCACGCGGGCATTGTCGCCGGAAAGGTTGATCACCACGTTGGCGCCGCCCTTCAGGGCAGGTTCGATCCAGAGCATGCCGAGACCGGTGTTGCTGTAGATCTCGCCGGACATGCGCGCCTTGCTTTCCCACACTGGTGTCTTGAACTTCAGCATGATCTGGTCGCGCCAGCCGTAGTTGGTGCCTTTGATCGCGGCCAGATGCTGGGCATCCAGTGCCGGGGTCAGCGCAATCTTGTTCAGTGCGCGCAATGGCACGGTCAGTACGACGTAATCAGCCTGGTAGCCAACACTGCCGACCTTGACGGTCACGCCGTCCTTGTCCTGATTGATCGCCGACACTGGCGAGTTGGTCTTGATGGTCTTGATCTGTTTGACGAAGGCCTGCGCCAGCACCTGGCTGCCGCCGACCAGACGCGAAGCGCGCAGGTCACGGTCGGAGACGCCGCGATAGACACGGTTCTGCTGGGCGAAGTACAGCAACGACAGACGCGAAGGTTCGTCGTAGTGAGTACGGATGTCCTGGTTGATCAACTGGCGCGCGGTGGCCGGCAGATTCTGCTTGTCGAGCCAGCTCGATACGGTGATCTGGTCCAGCGCGTGCAGGGTGCTGGTCGCCGCCGGATTCTGCGGGTCGTCGATCGAACGCGCCAGATCGTCGAGGGTTTTCTGGTAGCGCTTCAAGGCGTCGGCGGTGGCCGGTTGCTTGGTCGCCAGATCAGCGGCGGAGAAATACTCGCCGTCGATCAGGTAACCCGGGGTACGCACGAATTCCGGGGCCGGCGTGGTGCCGAGCTTGAAGGTCGAAACGTACTTGTTCAGCACCGGCTGCGTCTTGTCGTTGCCGATCCACTCGCTGGTGGCCATACCCGAGCGTCCGCCCATGCTCGGCTTGGCTTCCAGCAGGGTGACCTGCCAGCCTTTGTTTTGCAGCTCATAAGCGGCAGTCAGGCCCGAGAGGCCGCCGCCGATCACGATTGCGGTTTTATCCTTGGCCAGCGCTGTAACGCTGAACAGCCCCAACATCACCAGCGCACAGGCGCGCAGCCAACCGACAGACATTCAGCGAACTCCGGAAATACACGTAGGAAAAAGCACTTTTGCGGGTCAGACGACCCAAAGAACCGCGAAGAATACGTTAGCCATCAAAACGCCGCCAGCGACGTCTATCGGCTCATACAAAGTAGCTCAATCGACACAATGGGTTGTCCCGGCGCGACGCATTGCATAGGCTTGCGCGATTGTTTGCCCGCGCCTGACGCGAGCCGCCTCGAGGAGACTGTAAATGGGCCTGAATAACCAGTGGATGCAACGCGACCTCGCGGTGTTGTGGCATCCCTGCACCCAGATGAAAGACCACGAACAGCTGCCGCTGATCCCGATCAAGCGCGGTCAAGGCGTCTGGCTCGAAGACTTCGAAGGCAAGCGTTACCTCGATGCCGTCAGCTCCTGGTGGGTCAACGTGTTCGGCCACGCCAACCCGCGCATCAACCAGCGCATCAAGGATCAGGTCGATCAACTCGAGCACGTGATTCTGGCCGGCTTCAGCCATCAACCGGTGATCGAGTTGTCCGAGCGTCTGGTGAAGATGACCCCAGAAGGCCTGAACCGGGTGTTCTACGCCGATAACGGTTCGTCCTGCATCGAAGTCGCGCTGAAAATGAGCTTTCACTACTGGCTCAATCGCGGTCAGCCGAACAAGAAGCGCTTCGTCACCCTGACCAACAGCTACCACGGCGAAACCATGGCTGCGATGGCGGTCGGCGACGTGCCGCTGTTCACCGAAACCTACAAAGCGCTGCTGATGGACACCATCAAGGTGCCGAGCCCGGATTGCTATGGGCGCCCCGAAGGCATGAGCTGGGAAGAGCACTCGCGCAACATGTTCGCCGCCATGGAACAGACCTTGGCCGAGAATCATGACAGCGTTGCGGCAGTGATCGTCGAGCCGCTGATTCAGGGCGCTGGCGGCATGCGCATGTATCACCCGGTTTATCTGAAGCTGCTGCGCGAGGCCTGTGACCGTTATGGCGTGCACCTGATTCTCGACGAGATCGCCGTTGGTTTCGGTCGCACCGGGACGATGTTTGCCTGCGAACAGGCCGGCATTCGCCCGGACTTCCTCTGCCTGTCGAAAGCCCTGACCGGCGGCTACCTGCCGCTGGCCGCGTGCCTGACCACCGATGAGGTCTACAGCGCGTTCTACGACGACTATCCAACCCTGCGCGCGTTCCTGCATTCGCACAGCTACACCGGCAACCCGCTGGCGTGTGCAGCGGCATTGGCGACGCTGGATATCTTCGAGCAGGACAACGTCATCGAGAACAACAAGGCGCTGGCTCAGCGCATGGCCTCGGCGACGGCGCATTTGGTCGATCACCCGAACGTGTCCGAAGTGCGCCAGACCGGCATGGTCCTGGCCATCGAGATGGTCAAGGATAAAGCCACCAAAGAGGCCTACCCTTGGCAGGAACGCCGTGGTTTGAAGGTATTCCAGCATGCGCTGGAGCGTGGCGCGTTGCTGCGTCCGCTGGGCAGCGTGGTGTATTTCCTGCCGCCGTACGTGATCACCCCGGAGCAGATCGACTTCCTAGCTGAAGTGGCTAGCGAAGGCATCGACATTGCCACCCGTGATAGCGTCAGCGTCGCCGTGCCGAAAGACTTCCACCCCGGCTTCCGCGATCCGGGCTAACCGTGACCGCTCGTTCCCACGCTCCGCGTGGGAATGCAGCCCGGGACGCTCCGCGTCCCAAAGCGGACGCAGAGCGTCCATTGAGGCATTCCCACGCAGAGCGTGGGAACGATCTAATCTGAGAGACCCGAAATGAGACTGTCCCGCTTCTTTATCGACGCCCCCCTGAGCACCGGCGAACACGAATTGCCGGAGGCCCAGGCGCATTACATCAGCCGCGTGCTGCGCATGGCCGAGGGCGATGCGGTGCAGATGTTCGACGGTTCCGGTCATGAGTTTCGCGGCGCTCTGCTGGAAGTCGGCAAGAAGCACGTGACCGTGCAGATCGACGAACAATTCGCCGGTCAGGTCGAATCGCCGCTGCACATCCACCTCGGCCAGGGCCTGTCCCGTGGCGAGCGGATGGATTGGGCGATTCAGAAAGCCACCGAGCTGGGCGTGAATGAAATCACGCCGATCTTCAGTGATCGCTGCGAAGTCCGCCTCAAGGACGAACGCGCCGACAAACGCCTGCTGCACTGGCGTCAGGTGGCGATCAGCGCTTGCGAGCAATGTGGGCGTTCGCGGGTGCCGGTGATTCATCCGCCGGTGTTGCTGGCGGACTGGATCAAACAGACCGAAGCCGAGTTGAAGCTGGTGCTGCACCCGGTGGCTGAGCCGTTGGTGAGTCATGCCAAACCGGCGACGCTGGCGTTCTTGATCGGGCCTGAAGGCGGTTTGACTGATGCGGAAGTCGAGCAGGCCAAGGGTAACGGCTTCCACGCCGCCCGCCTCGGCCCGCGGGTGTTGCGCACCGAGACGGCGCCGGTGGTTGCGCTGGCGGTAGCCCAGCAACTTTGGGGTGATTTCTAATCCTTTTTGCCGAATTGATCGTTCCCACGCTCTGCGTGGGAATGCCGCCCGGGACGCTCCGCGTCTCAAACGGCGTGACGCAGAGCGTCACAGGAGGCGTTACCACGCAGAGCGTGGGAACGATCAGTCAGCCGGCTAGAGAACATAAAACAGAATCGCGACAAAGTGCAGCAAGCTCCCCGCGATCACGAACAAATGCCAGATCCCATGTGCATGGCGCAACCGGTGATCAAGGGCAAAAAAGATAATCCCCACCGTGTACAAAACCCCACCCGACGCCAGCCAGGCAAATCCGGTTGTACCCAGCGCCGCAATCAAAGGCTTGACCGCCACCAACACAATCCAGCCCATCACTGCGTAAATCACGATCGACAGAATCCGCGCCTCCGAACGCGGTTTGATCTCTTGCAGAATACCGATCAGCGCCAGCCCCCAGACTATCCCGAACAACGTCCAGCCCCAAGGCCCGCGCAGAGTCACCAGACAGAACGGTGTATAACTGCCGGCAATCAACAGATAGATCGAAAAGTGATCGACCTTCTTCATGATCGCTTTCTTGCGCCCGCGCACGCTGTGGTACACGGTGGATGCGCTGTAGAGCACCAGCAAGGTAAACGCGTAAATCGCCACACTGACAATCTTCCACGGACTGCCGTCGAGGCTGGCGATCACCAGCATCCAGACGCCGCCGATAAACGCTGCCACTGCCCCGACCAGATGGGTCCAGGCGTTGAGTTTTTCTCCGTGATACATGTATTGCTCACCTCACATTCGTTACCGCAGCGCGCAAGGCTCGGGCCTCGAGCGTAAAAGCGCAATGTTTCTGTTCAACACGGGCCTGCGCACGTCGTGGTAATTGGGCACAATCGGCCGATACCAAAAAGAGTCCGCGCCATGCTGATCGACGAAGAATTGACCCTGAAAAAACTCGAGGTGTTCCTCGCCTTCATGCGCACCGGCAACCTCGCCCGCGCCGCCGCCGAGTTGCAGACCAGTAACGTCAGCGTGCACCGCGCGATTCACTCGCTGGAAAGCGCCCTGCGCTGCCCGCTGTTCAAACACGAAGGCCGCAACCTGACGCCGCTGGAAAGCGCCTACGTACTCGAAGAACGCGCGCAGAAGCTGATCAATGACGTCGTCGAAAGCGTGCGCCTGACCCGCGAAGCCGCCGGGTTCTCGGCTGAACGCTTCAAACTCGGTTCGCTGTATTCGCTGACAGTGAAAACCGTGCCGCAACTGATCATGGGCCTGAAAATCCGTCGCAGCGAACTCAACATCGACCTGATCCTCGGCTCGAACATCGACCTGCTCTACAAGCTGAAAAACATGGAAGTCGACGCGATTCTGGTGTCGCTGGACGACAGCATCAACGATCCGGATTGCGAGCAGATTGCGCTGTTCTCCGATGACATCTTCCTCGCCACCCCAGCGGATTCAAAGTTCGCCCAGCGCAGTGAAGTGGATCTGGCCGAGGTGCGAGATGAAACATTTATCACCCTGACCCAAGGCTTCGCGACGCATCAGGACGGTAACCGGGTGTTCAAGCAGGCGGGGTTCGAGCCGAAGGTGGCGATGCAGGTGAATGACATTTTCACGCTGTTGAGCATGGTCAGTTCGGGGGTGGGTTATGCGTTGCTGCCGGGACGGATTGCGGCGGTGTATGAGAATCGGGTGAAGCTGATTCCGTTGCAGGAGAAGTACCGGTTGCAGCAGCACATTGGGGTGGTGTTTTTGAAGGCCAAGGAGCGGGATCCGAATTTGTTGGCGTTGCTGGCGGAGTGTCGGATGTATGCGAATCGGCAGGCTGGGGTTTAGATCAAGATCAAGATCAAGAGCTACCCCCTCACCCCAGCCCTCTCCCCCAAGGGGTAGAGGGGGAAAGGGAGCAGATCTTCATGGGTTTCAAGACCTGAGTTCGACTCAGAAATTTCAGGTCGATGTATAACGCCAAAACAACTCGGTCAGTCCCCTCTCCCTCCGGGAGAGGGCTAGGGTGAGGGCACCCTTTAGCGATTAACCCACCAACCCGCGCATCGCCAAAAACAACAGCGAAGGCCCAAGCAAACACCCAAGCGCGGTATAAAACGCAGCCGTCAGACAGCCATAAGGCACCAGCTTCGGATCCGTCGCCGCCAACCCGCCGGCCACACCACTGGACGTGCCCATCAGCCCGCCAAAAATCACCGCACTGCGCGGGTTGTTCAGGCCGATCATCGGCGCCACGAACGGCGTCATCACCATCACCAGAATCGCCTTGATCAGCCCCGCCGCGATCGACAGCGCCATCACCTCGGAACTCGCGCCAATCGCCGCGCCGGTCACCGGGCCGACGATGTAAGTCACCGCGCCCGCGCCAATGGTGGTCAGGCTCACTGCATCGGTATAACCGAACGCCATCGCCACACCGACCCCGGCGACAAACGACGTGCCGACACCCACAAACAACGCCAGCACACCGACGAACCCGGCACGCTTGAGCTCATCGACACTCACGCCAAACGCCGTGGCGACAATCGCAAAATCGCGCAGCATCGCGCCGCCGAGCAGACCGATGCCGGACAGCAACGGAATATCCACCACACCCTTTTGCCCACCGGTCAGCGCGCCGCCGACATACGACAGCACCAGCCCGAGCAGAATGGCGATGGCCGAGCCGTGCAAGCGGCCCTTGGTGAAGGTGTTGGACATCCAGTAGGACACCCACATGGTCAGGCCGACAATCAGGAAACCGCTGATCAAACCGTAGCCGGTGATCACTTTCATCATCGATTCGTACATGGCGATTACCCCGCAGTCTTGGCTGGAGCGATCGGGGTCTGCTCCTTGTTGCCCATGCGTGTCAGCACTGGCACCAGGGCAAAAGCGATGACCACGGCCAACGTCCCGGCGAGGATCGCCATCGGCCCGCCCTTCAGTGCGCCGTAGACGTTTTGCTGGGCCGCCATGGCCACCACGATAGGAATGTAGACCGCGCTCCAGAACTCGACACCCTGCTCGGTCTTGCCTTTGAGCCAGCCGCTTTTGTTGAGGTAACTGCCCAGACCGATCAACAGCAGCATCGCAATGCCGACACCGCCGACGTTGGCCGGCACGCCGATCAGCTTGCCGAGCAGCTCACCGACCCAAATACCCACCAGCGTACAAAAGGCGAGAAACGCCACACCGTAAATAATCATTGTTGTAGTCCTCAAAGTGCATCGTCGAATGTTGTTTTTGTTGTTCGAAGCTTGAGTCGGCGGTTTTAGTGTTGGCGGCCACCCTCCTCACGCAACAGCGCCTGCAAAGTGTCGAGACGCGCACTGTCGAAGGCAGTGACTGTGCCCTGCTCGAACACCCGGCGCGCCAGCCCGGTCAGCACCGCACCGGGCGGCAGTTCGATCTGTAAACGTACGCCGCGCTCGTAGGCGCTTTGTACAGTGCCGCGCCAATCCACTACGCGACACATGTTGAAGGCGAGGTCGTCGCGCAGCGCTTCTACTTTGGTCACAGGGCGTGCGCGACTGCCGCTCAGGTAGGCGATTTTCGGAGTTTTCAGTTCAACTTTGGCGAAGGCTTCGACGAGGGTTTGCGCCGGTTTCTCCAGCAATGGACAGTGCGACGGCACACTCACTGCCAGGCGCTTCGCCTGACCGGCGCCACGACTGCGCGCCAGTTCAGCCACGGCTTGCATAGCCTCGTCACTGCCGGCAATCACCACTTGGTTATCCGCATTGATGTTGGCCAGATACACCGGCGAACCCTCGCCGTGCACCTGCGCCAGCAGCGTTTCGACGGTGGATAACTGCAGGCCGATAATCGCGGTCATGCCGTAGCCCTGTGGATAAGCTTGCTGCATCAGTTCACCGCGCAGGCTGACCAGATGCAGCGCATCGCTGAACCTCACAGCGCCCGCAACTACAGCTGCCGGGTAAGCGCCGATGGACAGGCCGGCGACGTAATCCGCCGTGAGTCCGTCTTGCAACAGTTGCCGCGAAGCAGCGACTCCGGCGATCAGCAGGCATAGCTGAACCGCCCTTGTCGTGCGCAACGCATCGCTGGAATCCAGCAGCAAAACATCTTCGCCAAGCACATCGCTGGCCTCAACCAAGGTCTCCCGAGGCAAGCTCTGAAGCATGCCCGCTTGCTGTGCGCCCTGGCCGGGAAACACCAGCAGACTGCTCACGCTGCCTGCTCCTGCGGGTTCCATGGATCAATCACCAGGCAAGCCTGATGAGCATTTTTCAGCAGCACTCGCGCCGAACCGCTGGCCCACTCACGCAACGCCACAGCGCCGAACGGCGTCTGCAATTGCATGTCCACCCGACACACAGCTTGATCGAAAACCTCTACGAATTTACGGGCCTGATTACGCGTGATCATCTTCGGTGTCCGCAGAATCAAATCGAGGTCACTGGCCGCGTGCATCGCTTCAAAACCACTGGCCAGTTCAAACCCGACACTGCCGCTGACACCCCAGACCCAACCGCAATCGTCGAGCATCGGCCGCAGTTGTTTGAGCGCCTGCATGACCGGCAGATCGCGTTCGCAATCGACGTGACACAGCGCTTCCGGGCTGACCCGACAGGCAATCGAATCAACCGCCAAAAACGCCGCCAGCCGCTGCTCACGCAACACGCCGCGCACGCCGACCGCGACGTAACCTTCAGCGTTCAACGCCCGCCGCACGACCACCGGTTGCCCGGCGGCCAGCGACTCGACGGCCCACAACGGCGCATCCGCCGGCAACTGCGCCGGGGTCATGCCCCAGAGCAGATCGTGGGCCAGAGGCGTGTTCACCACTGCGCCCTCAGCAGTTCGCGAACCTTGCTGGAGGCCGCACGATTTTTCGCGCCGAGGCGATTGCTCAAGTCAGTGCTGGAAACATCGCTAATGGCCTGTTTCAAGCATTCGTTCACCCGCGCCAGATCCTCCGCCGTCGGCTGTTCAATCTGCTCAACCGACAGGGTTTCCCAAAGCAATCCGAGGCTCGCGTAACTGTCGATGTCATACGCCATCGGCGGCACACTGGCGGCCAGGGCTTCCAGTTCTTCAACACTGCGCAAGGTCACCCGCGCCGCCGAAGCTTTACCCATCGCATGCACCATCACGCCCGGATCACGCAGCGCAATCAATCGATTGGCCTGATAACCATGAGCCAGAAACGCCCCGGACATCGCCTTGCCCACCAGCAACGCAATCACCGCATGCCCGGCCAGACGCGCACGGGCATAACTGTCCGCCGCACCGGCCAAGGCCTGATGAATGCCGAGCGCTTCCTCGCGGCGACCATATGCCTGGCTCGGCACATCGACGATGGCGATGATCGGGCGCTTCTGCGCTTTATCACGATCAGCAGTGATCGCATCATCCACAGCCTTGGCCAACCCCCAGCCTTCGAGCAAGCCGACTTCGCCATTACGAGCGCGTGGAAAACGATTGTCCGGATCAGCGACCACAGCGATAAAACGCCCCAGCTCACCATCAGCAACGCGCAAGGATGGCGGCAGCCCTTCGACACTTTTAGCGCCCGCGCTTAAGGCGTTGAACCAGTGCAAACCGCGCAGTGAATAGCCGCTCATGAGCGCTCTCCTTGATACAGATCGCGAACCACCGACGGTTCGATTTGCGGGTCAGTGTTCAGACTGCCAAGGCGTTGCAAAAACCACTCGGCGCGTTGGCTGCGTGGCTGCGCCGGCAAACCTTGTTGGAGCAGTTCACCGACCTGCTGCCGAATCTTCGCCACGTCATCAGCGACATAACGATCCACCAGACCACTGGCGAACCGCTGCTCACCGCCAGTCAAACTCCAGATGAAGGGCCGGTCGCGCGAGTCGTATTCTTCGATCCCCGCTTCCTGCTCAATCACTTGCGGGCCGTTCAAACCGAGGCGCGCTTCCTGAGTCACCAGCAAATAGCTGCACAACGCCGCCGCAATCGACATACCACCGAAGCAACCGACGCTGCCCGCAACCACGCCGACCACCGGTTGGTACTGCTGCAAATCGACAATCGCCGCATGAATATCAGCAATCGCCGCCAGCCCGAGATTGGCCTCCTGCAAGCGCACGCCGCCGGTTTCCAGCAGCAACACCGCGCGGGTCGGAATACCTTTGCGGTTGTCTTCAGCCGCCAGTTCCAGCGCGCCGGCAATCTTCGCCCCGCCAACTTCGCCAAGGCTGCCGCCCTGAAATGCACCTTCAATCGCGGCGATCACCACCGGCAAACCGTCGAGGCTGCCCTTGGCGATCACCACACCGTCGTCGGCCTGCGGCACCACACCCTGACGTTCAAGCCATGGCGACATCACCCGTTGAAACGGGTCGAGCAGTTCGCGAAAACTGCCGGCATCGAGCAAGGCTTGCGCCCGTTGCCGCGCGCCGAGTTCGACGAAGCTGTGTTTGTTGAGCAACGCGGCGCTGTCAGTCATGGCCGATCTCCTCGAAACCTTGTTCCAGACGCAACCGCACCACCCCCGGCGTCGCGCCGAAATCGTGGATATCGATGGCCATGGCCGGCGGCGTGGTGCCGTCGAACATCCGCGCAAACAGATGCTGCCAACGCAGTTGCGCGCCGTTGACCGAAGTCTGCACATTGATCGTCAGCTTGCCGGCCAGGCCCGGTTCGATCAGCACTTCCAGATCACCCGAGCCGACACAACCGACCAGCGCGCGACCGCGTGGCGGCTGCCCGGCGGGGAATTCAAACGATAGGGTTTCCATCAAAACGCTCCCTGAAGGATGCCGTCGCGCTCGATACGGTCGAGCAGCAGCGTGGCGGCGAGCAAGTCGGCGGCGCCACCGGGCGATGCATTCAATGCGATGAGTTGTTGATCCAGTTCGTGCAGGCGACGGCGACCGCTGATGCTGGCACTGCCACCGGCGTCTAGCACGGCTTGCGCGCCGGACTGCATGGCGTGCAGGCCTTGTTCGCCGGCGCGATAGAGCACGCAGGTATCGGCGAGGTCGGTCATGATCGCGAGCAAGGCGTCGAGCCGGGCATTCTGTTCGCCGCTGGCGTTGGCGCGGCTGCGTTTGAGTTGTGGCAGGCCGCGTTGCAGCACCGAAGGGAAGCCGAGTTGCGCTTCTTCACGAGCGCCGCGTGCGCCGTAACGCAGGGCGACTTGGGCGCCGTGGCTCAAGGGTTTGGGGGCGTGGCGATCGTCCAGCAAGGCCAGGCGTGCGGCGCGTAGGGTCACGGCATTGACGCTGGAGGATTGCGGTTCCAGTGCAGCGGCCGTCACCAACAATCCCAACGCCCAAATTGCACCACGATGCGTGTTCACGCCGTTGGTGGTCGTGAGCATGGCTTGCTCGCCTTCACGGCCGATGCGGCCAATCGCTTCGCGCAACGTTGAATCGACTTCGCCGATTGCAACCGCCGCTTCAGCCATTTCCTTGAACGCCGGCCATAACGAAAGCGCCGAGGCGTGCATCAGGCCCAGGTGCAGATCGGTGTGCGCGCCATTGCCGCGACGGTCGACCAGCGCCGGTTTCGGTGACAGATCCGCTTCGTCGATCAAAGCGTCCACTGCCAGATCGGCCAATCGATCAGCCAGAGAAAGCGGTTTCGCTTGCAGGTTAAATGCGTGCATTACCAGCTCCTGAATTTGGCGGGCGGGTTGTACAGGCCGCCGGACCACTCGACCAGATCGGCCACGCTCTTCGCTGCGAGCAATTCGCGGGTGGCGTCGGTGCGGCGGATACCGAGGTCTTCGGGCAAGGCGATCAGGCCTTCGCGGCGCATGCGTTCGGTGTCTTTCGGGTTGTGGCGCAGGCCGATGGCGGTGACGCCGGCGACCGCAGCGATCATCGCCTGGCGCTCTTCCAGCGAGCGTGCCTTGTACAGGTAGGCGATGCCTTCTTCGGTGAGCAGGTGGGTGACGTCGTCGCCGTAGATCATGATCGGCGCCAGCGGCATGCCGCTTTTCTTCGCTACCTCCACAGCGTCGAGGGTTTCGACGAAGGTCGGTTTGCCACCCTCTTGGAACGTCTCGACCATTTGCACCACAAGTTTCTTGCCGCGTTCGAGCATCGGTTGCTGCGAGTCGTCGTGGCGCATGTCCAGCCACGCCGGGGTGCCGTGACGGCGACCGCGCGGGTCGTGGCCCATGTTCGGCGCACCACCGAAGCCGGCGAGGCGGCCACGGGTGACGGTCGAGGAATGGCCATCGCCATCGACCTGCAGCGTCGCGCCGATAAACAGATCCACCGCGTATTGTCCGGCGAGTTGGCAGAACATCCGGTTGGAACGTAGCGAGCCGTCACGGCCGGTGAAGAACACGTCCGGGCGCGCGGCGATGTAGTTTTCCATGCCCAGTTCGGTGCCGAAGCAATGCACGCTTTCGACCCAACCGCTTTCTATCGCCGGGATCAGCGTCGGATGCGGATTCAGCGTCCAGTTGCGGCAGATCTTGCCCTTGAGGCCGAGGGATTCGCCGTAGGTGGGCAGGATCAATTCGATGGCGGCAGTATTGAATCCGATGCCGTGGTTGAGCGACTGCACGTTGTGTTTTTCGTAGATGCCACGGATCGCCATCATCGCCATCAACACGTGCACAGGCTTGATGTGGCGTGGGTCGCGGGTGAACAGCGGTTCGATGTAGAACGGCTTGTCGGCGACCACGACGAAATCGACCCATGACGCGGGGATGTCCACACGCGGGAGTTCGCTGACGTCGTCGACCAATTGGTTGACCTGGACGATGACAATGCCGTCGCTGAACGCGGCGGGTTCGATCAGTGCCGGGGTGTCTTCGGTGCTGGGGCCGGTGTAGATGTTGCCGGCGCGGTCGGCCATGAAACCGGCGGAGAGCACGACGTTGGGGATCAGGTCCACCACCAGTCGCGCATAGAGTTCGATGTAGGTGTGGATCGCGCCGACTTCCAGCAGGCCGTCTTCAAGCAATTGGCTGATGCGCAGGCTCTGGGTGCCGGCGAAGGAGAAATCCAGTTTGCGGGCGATGCCGCGTTCAAACAGGTCGAGGTGCTCGGAGCGGCCGACGCTGGGCATGATCATGTGCAGGTCGTGAAGCTTTTCCGGGTCGGCTTTTGCCAGCGAGCGCGAAAGGAAATCCGCCTGCTTCTGGTTGTTGCCCTCGAGTACCACACGGTCGCCGGGATGAATCAGCGCTTCGAGCGCGGCGACGATCTTGTCGGTGGGCAACACCACACCGTCGGCCAGCCCGCGCACCTTGTCGAGGCGGCGCTGCTTCTCATCGCGCCGCCGCGTCCAGCGCGAGTCGGGGGAAATTGTTGTTGTCATGCTCACTCCACGGGGTTCGCTGTCGTGGAGCTAAGGTAGGCGTGTGGGGTGGGGGCATCAATCAAGCGCGGTGGTGAATCGTTACGCTCAGAGTAATGGTCAAAAGCCCCTCACCCTAGCCCTCTCCCGGAGGGAGAGGGGACTGACCGAGGTGTCTGGCGCCATACATCGACCTGCCCCACCGAGTCGATTATGGATTCACAGCAGGATTTTCAGGTCGGCGTAACTTGTGAGCATCCCACGGTCGGCCCCCTCTCCCTCCGGGAGAGGGCTGGGGTGAGGGTCAGCTTTTAAGTCACTCCGTCGGCACCAATCTGTCCAACAAACGATTGACGGCCATCTCCGCCACCATCACCACCTGCGCAATACCTTGCACAGTCTTGCGGTGCGTACCCTCCACCATTGCCGCATGGTTGTTGAGCATGACCGTGGCCGAGCCAAGGGTTTCGCTGGCGTCAGCCAGCAGGGATTCCGTGTCGGCATTGGGGTTGGCCATGTACAGCGTGTTCGGGGTGTAGGGCGTGGCCATGAGGTCGGCGTTGGTCGGGCCGAGGTAATGGTCGAGGGCGCGTTCGGCGGCTTCGTGGAATTTCTTTGAGTCGGGGGATTCGTAGGGGGATGCCGGGTCTGCGAGCGGGGGGTTAGGCGTTGGTTTAATCATCTTCAGGTTCCGAAATAAAGCTGGAACCGCTTCTCTGCTAAAAGAAGGGGTGGCAGCTGAACGCAGGTTAGCAGACCGGGGAACCTAAGGAAGCCGGCGCGCCGAAGCGCCCTGCGCACAGCCGCCATCGAATGCAGGCGCGGAGCCTGACGATGATGCATGTGCACCCTTAGATTAACCACGGGCTGCTAAACCCGATCACTGGGAATCAGTGACCCGATCCACGTTACGCAGCCAGCCAAAGGCGCACAAGCCGGCGGATTCTGGTACATGCGTAGGCAGCGGCGCAAGGATTTGTAGGCTAGGGAGCCGTAACACCGGGTGTCTTTAAACAGCGGGCTGAATGGTGTTTATTGCACTGCAGAAATTGAGGATTTGCCTGTAAGAGTTTGCTGATGCAACTGGCCTCATCGCTGGCAAGCCAGCTCCCACAGGGTTTTGTGTGGTTCACAGAATTCGAATACAACTCGGACACTGTGGGAGCTGGCTTGCCAGCGATGGGGCCAGTCAGAGCAACATGAATTCTGGATCAATGGACCAGCCCAGCGTCCACCAACAAACTCTCCAACCCCAACAAATCCGGCACCTTCGCCACTTGCTCCCCGACCTGCACCGCCGCCTGCTCCAGCGCACACAACGGCACATCGACATAGCTCAACTGACTGTCGAGCTTGTACGACCGCGGAATCCCCTGCACCAGAAGCGCAATGAACTTCAGTTCCGGCAACCCGCCGAGGGCATTGAGGATGACAATCCGCGCCCGCTCGCCGATGACGATTTTCTGCCCGCACGCCGACTCGAAACTCAGCAACGGAATCTGCCGCTCACGCCACTTCACGCGCCCCAGATACCACGGCGGCGTGTCCAGATCGAAGGCGCTGGCCTGATAGTCGATCAACTCGGCGACAGCGACGTTAGGCAGGATCAGATTGCGATCCGCCAACGGCAGCAGCAGCCCGGTGAGTTGGCTGCTGCGCTGATTATGCCGGCGCTCATGCATGTTTCTTGCTCCATTGGGCAATGCTTTCAAGCAGCACCGACTCTTGATACGGCTTGCCGAGGTAGTCGTTGACGCCAATCGCCATCGCGCGGTCGCGGTGTTTCTGGCCGGTGCGTGAGGTGATCATGATGATCGGCAGGTGTTGCAAACGCTCGTCATTGCGCACCTGGGTGGCGACTTCGAAGCCGTCCATGCGCGGCATTTCGATGTCGAGCAGCATCAGGTCGGGCATGTGTTCTTCGAGCAGCAGCATGGCGTCGACACCGTCCTTGGCCGTGAGCACGTTCATGCCATGGCGTTCGAGCAAACGGCTGGTGACCTTGCGCACGGTGACCGAGTCGTCGACCACCATCACCAGCAGCGGTTTGTGCGGTTCGCTGTCGATCTCCGGCAGCGTCGGCGTCTGCGCAACGCGTGCCTGCATCGCGCGGATCGGCGCGAGCAAATCGAGAATCAGCACCACCCGGCCATCGCCAAGAATGGTCGCCCCGGACACGCCCTGCACCGCCGCAAATTGTGCGCCAAGGCTCTTGACCACGATCTCGCGAGTGCCGGCCATGGTATCGACCTGCACGGCGATGCGTCGGTCGTTGTAGTGCACCAGCAGCACCGGCAACGGCAGGTTCTGCCCCAGCAGTTTTGGCCGTGGCGTGGTTTTCAGCAGTTCGCCGAGATAGCACAGTTCGTGGGTCTGGCCGCCGTACTGGTAGCGCGGCGGATCCTGGCGGAAGTGCCCTTCCAGATCATTCGGCAATACGCGAACGATGCCTTCGATGGTGTTCAGCGGAATCGCGTATTGATCCTCGCCACACTGCACCATCAGCGCACGGTTGACCGACACGGTGAACGGCAGACGAATACGGAAATGCACGCCCTGCCCCGGCACCGAATCGATACTCATGCTGCCGCCGAGCTGCCGCACCTCTTCGTGCACCACATCCATGCCAACGCCACGCCCGGAAATCTGGGTGATCTTTTCCGCCGTGGAAAACCCCGGCTGAAGGATGAACTGCAACACGTCGCGGTCGCTGATTTCGGCTTCCGGCGCGAGCATGCCGCGTTTGATCGCCTTCTTGCGCACCGCCTCCAGCGGCACCCCGGCACCGTCGTCGCGAATGTCGAAAACGATGTCGCCGCCCTCGCGGGACAGGTCGAGGCTGATCTGCCCTTGCGCCGGTTTACCCGCTGCCAGCCGCACCTCGGCGGACTCCAGACCATGGTCGACGGCGTTGCGCAGCATGTGTTCCAGCGGCGCGGCCATGCGTTCCAGCACGTTGCGATCCATCTCGCCTTCAGCGTTGCCGACGACGAAGGCGACGTCTTTATTCAGCTCTTCGGCGACCTGGCGGACGATACGTTTCAGGCGCGGCAACATCCGTTCGAACGGCACCATGCGCGTACGCATCAGGCCTTCCTGCAATTCGGTGTTGATGCGGCCCTGTTGCTGCAACAGGTTCTCGGCGTCGTGGTTGCGGCGGTCGAGGGTTTCCTTGAGGTCGAGCAAGTCGGAGGCCGATTCGAACAGCGCCCGCGACAGCTGCTGCAACTGCGAATGGCGGTCCATTTCCAGCGGGTCGAACTCTTCGTAGCCGAGGCGCTCGGCATCGACTTGCTGACGGCTGAGAATTCGCCCTTGGGTTTCGGTGTCGAGGCGGCGCAACTGATCGCGCATGCGCTCGATGGTGGTTTCCATCTCGTTCAGCGCGATCTGCGCATCGTTGACTTGCTGTTCGATACGGCCACGGAAGATCGAGGTTTCCCCGGCCAGATTGACCAGCTCGTCGAGCAGTTCGGCGGAGACCTTGACCATGTCCGCGCCCGCTTCGGCAGTCGGCGGCGCCGCGTCAGTCTTGACCGGAACAGGTGGCACTGGCGGCGTTTCTACCGTCACCGGATGGCTGAAATTCTGAATCGCATTGATCAGCCGATCGGCCGGTGGACACGGCTGGCCCGCGCGCACGCCATCAAGCATTTGCGCCAAACGATCATGCCCACGCTGTACCAGCGCAAACAGTTCCGCCGACGGCTGCAAAGCGCCGCTGGAAAGACTTTCGTAAAGGTATTCCAGCTCATGGGCGAGGTCGCCGATCGGGCCGATCTCGACCATCCGCGCGCCGCCCTTGAGGGTGTGCAGATCGCGCAGCAGGGTTTCCACTTCCTGACGATTGCCCGGCTCGGCCTGCCAGCGCAACAGCGCGGCGCCGGAGTTCTCGATGATGTCGAAACCTTCTTCGAGGAAGATTTCCAGCAACTCCGGATCATGGCCAGCGCTGTCGTGTTCGGTTGTTGCTGGCGGCATTTCGGCAACGACTGGGCCTTGGCGAAACTGACGGATCGCGTCGATCAGATCCTGTGCCGGGGTCAGCGGCTGATGATTTTGCAGCTGATCAAGCAACAGCGCCAAACGGTCATGACTCTTGAGCAGTAAGCGCCCCAGGCTTTCGCTGTAGTGGTAGCGACGATCGGCCAGACCTTCGTAAAGGCTTTCCAGCTCCTGTGCCAGATCGCCAATCGCCTCGACTTCAGCCATCCGCGCGCCGCCCTTGAGCGTATGCAAATCGCGCTGCAACGAAGACAGCGGCGCGACGTTATCCGGGTCGCTCAGCCAACGCTGCAAGGCTTGACCTGAGCTGTCGAGAACGTCAACCGCCTCTTCTAGGAAGATCTCGACAATCTCATCATCGGGTTCAAGCGCCGTTGCCTTTTGCTGCAACTCAGCGGTGGCGCTGCCCAGTTCACGGATGCTCAGGGTGCGGCTGCCATCACTGCGAATCAGGCCCATCGACGACGGATCGAGGCTCTCATCAAGCAGATCATGCAGGGCCCGAATACGTTCTGGCTGCGGCGTGACTTCCTGGCCGGCAGCCAGTTCGTCGAGCATGTTGATCAGCGCTTCGTGAGCGTTTTGCGCTTCCTGGAAAAACCGCTTACTGACCGCCAGGCTGCTTTCTTCCACCGCGCCATACAGGTCGAGCAAGGCTTCACACAGCACATCGACCGGCAGCAGATCGGCCATGTGCGCGCCTTCGCCAAGCGTCGTCAGTTCATCCAGCAACGCACTGAGTTCCTGACGCTCGCCGGGATGTTGCTGCCAGCGCTGCAAGAGGTTTTCCGCGTCGAGGAGGATGTCCATGCCCTGGGCGAGGAAGTTGTTGATCAGTTGGGGGTCGCGCTTGATCCGCAGGCCGGTATTGGGCGCATCGAGGATCGACGCCAGGCGCTCGGCGAGCAGGGTTTCCGAACGTTTGATCAGCGACTGCGCACCGACAATCGGCGCCAGCGGATCATGCTTGAGTTGACGCAGGCCGACGCGGAACAGTCCCTCGGCTTCCAGTAGCAACTCCACTTCGTCGAGGTCCAGCGGCAACTGGTGCGCCTTGAACTCGCGGGCCAGTTGATCGAGCGGTGCCGCGAGTTCGGCAATCGGCAACACGCCAGCCATCGACGCACTGCCCTTGAGCGTGTGCAGGGCGCGCTGCAATTCATCGCTGGCCTGCAACGGCACATGCTCGGCGGCCTGATCAAGGAAGCGATTGAGGCTGGCGAGGTGGGTCTCGGCCTCTTTGCGGAAGATTTCCAGCAACAGCGGATCGAGCGCCGCGACATCGTCGACGTCTTCGGCGGCCAGCGGCTCGTCCCCCTTGGCCAAGGCGTGGGCACGGGCAGCGAGTTGATCGACATCGCTGCGCTGACGTTGGCTGTTCGTGGCGAATTCATTAATCAGCTCGGGCAACAACAGCACCGTGTCGGTGAGCAGTTGTGGCACCACCGAGCCGGGCTCGACACTTTGTTCGAGCACACGGTTGAGCAGGTTTTCCACCGACCAGGCCAACTCGCCAAGGATCAGCGCGCGGACCATACGCCCGCTGCCCTTGAGGGTGTGGAAGGCACGGCGCAGTTCAGTTAGCGCATCGCGATCCTGCGGATAGGCCGACCAGCGCGGCAGGTATTCGTGGAGGACTTCGAGGACTTCGTCGGTCTCTTCGAGGAACACTTCGCGCAGTTCATCGTCGACCGGTTCTTCATCGGCCGGCGGCGGCATCAGGCTGCCGGGCGTCATCAATGCAGGTGGATTGACCGCTGACACCGGGCTGGCCAATACGTCGGCCAGCGACTGCACGATCTCGGGATCGTCGAGCGTCTGCATGTCCTGCATCACCAGCGCTTCGCTCGGGCTGAGCACATCGTCGAGCACAGGCACATGCTGTGCGCCGGGCTGCTCATCGGGAAAGAAACCCAGACTGGCGAGGGATTTCTGCGCGACATCAAGCAATTGTTCGCCCGGTGCCTGCGGATCGTCGCTCAAGCGTTCGAGGTAATATTCAAGGCTGCTGATGACATCGGCCAGTCGATCCAGTTGCTCCCAGCCTGGCTCGTGGGGATCGAGCAACAGATGTTCGCGGATAAACCCGTTGCAAGCCTCGACCAGACTCGCCGCGCGACTGAGCGGAATCATCGCCAGGGCACCGCGCACCTGAGTCAGCAGCGCTGGCAACGGTTGCAGGTGGTGGCGATCCCAATCGGCGTCGATGTAGTCGACGATCATGTCCTTGGCCTGTTGCAGGCAGATGCGTGCTTCCTTGATCACGATCTGATGAATCTGCGTCAGGTCGGTGGTCGGCAGGCGCGCGTCTTCCGGGCTTTCCGGCTCGACGGTGCCGACCATGCCGGCCAGCGTCGCTTCGACGTAGAGCAGCGCGCCGGCAACGTCCATGAGGATTGCGTCATTCGGCTCGCGCTGGCCCTGGGCGAGGCTGAGCACCACGGCCAATTGATCGATGATGACTTTGCGCGGCTGGCCGAAACCGAGCACGGCGAGGGTGTCGGCGATCTGCCGCAGCGGTGCGAGCAGGCTCTCCAGATCCGAGGTGTGCTGACGGTCGCTGCGTACGAACAGGTCGAGGCGTTCCTTGACCCGCACCAGTTCTTCACACAGTGCCGCGAGCACCGAGCGCATCGCATCGCGATCGGGGCCGGCCAGGCGCGCGCGTTCTTCATCGACCATCGCGCTGTCGGGCAACGCGTCGTCCAGCGAGTAGCGATCTTTCATGGTCAGCATCTGCCCGGTGGGATGTTCGGCTTTGGCAATATAGAACAACAGGCTTTTCAGCAGCTCCGCCGGGGGCGCTTGGTTGAGGCCAGTCATGCCTTGCTCGAGCAAGCGCTTGAGCTCTTTGTCGGCGTCCTTGAACAGGCTGCGTAGCGCCGGGCTGTTGGCGATGACGCCTTCGCGCATGCCTTCGACCAGCGCCGAGGCGACCTGCCACAAAGGGCTCAGTGGCGCATGACCGCTCAATGCTTCGAGGCGGGTGAAGACTTTCGCCAGATACTCGAGGTGCGTCTGGTCATCCTGTTCGCGCAGCAAACCGACCAAAGCCATTTGCAACATCTGGCGTAATTTGCGCAGCACGTTCGGCAGTTCGGCCGGCTCCAGCAGCGCGAGTTCGTCGGCCCGCAGCGGCGGCAGCTCGGGCAGTTGCGGGCTGAACAGGCTGGTTTCCGAGAGCAGGCTTTCGCCGCGGGCGCTGCGCAGATCGTTGATCAGCGGCAACACCACCAGCGGCAGATCACGCCGGGCGCTCTGCACGCGGTCGAGATAAATCGGTAATTGCCCAAGGGCTTGCAACAACAGGTGCAGCGCTTCGTCGCGGTGGCTGACGCGCTCGTGTTGCAGGGCTTCGACCAGATGCTCCATTTCTTCGGCGAGCAACGCGGCGCCGTAGAACTCGACCATCTGCAGGCTGCCGTGGACCTGATGGATGTAATCCAGACACTCGTCCAGCCCCGGAAAGGCCTGCGGATCATCAAGCACGGCTTCAATCGCCTGATGCGCCAATTTCAGCGTTTCGGCAATTTCGCCTTTGACCCATTCGAGGGCCACGTAGTCGTGGCGATCACCCATAACCGCTCCGATCACACTTTATCCGTCGCCGGCGCGGACGCTGCCGGCAAGGTGAATCCGGACACCGAGCGCCGCAGCTGACTGGCCATTTTCGCCAGGTTGCCGATGCTTTCGGCGGTGGCCGTGGAGCCGGACGAGGTCTGCGAGGTGATCTGCTGGATCACGTTCATCGTCAGGGAAATCTGCCCGGCGGAAGACGTCTGCTGCTGCGCCGCGTTGGAGATGCTTTGAATCAGCGCGGCGAGGGTCTTCGACACGCCTTCGATTTCTTCCAGGGCTACACCGGCATCCTGCGCCAGTCGCGCGCCGCGCACCACTTCGGTGGTGGTTTGTTCCATGGAAATAACGGCTTCGTTGGTGTCGGTCTGGATCGCCCGCACCAGGGTTTCGATCTGCCGGGTGGCGGCGGACGAGCGCTCGGCGAGGCGCTGCACTTCGTCAGCGACCACGGCAAAACCGCGCCCGGCATCACCGGCCATGGACGCCTGAATCGCCGCGTTGAGGGCGAGGATGTTGGTCTGGTCGGCGATGTCGTCGATCAGGCTGACGATGTCGCCGATTTCCTGCGACGACTCGCCGAGGCGCTTGATGCGTTTGGCGGTGTCTTGAATCTGCTCGCGAATGTTGTCCATGCCGTGGATGGTGTTGTGCACCACCTCGTTGCCCTTGTTGGCGATTTCCACGGAACGCTCGGCCACCGCTGAAGACTCGGCGGCGTTGGCTGAAACCTGATCGATGGATTCGGCCATGTCGCTGATCGCCGTCGACGCTTCGGAAATCTGCTGGGCCTGATGCTCCGAGGCTTGCGCCAGATGCATGGCGGTGGCTTGGGTTTCCTGCACGGCGGCGGCGACCTGGCCGGCGGTGAGGTTGATGGTCGCAACCAGATCACGCAACTGGTCGACGGAGTAGTTGATCGAGTCGGCGATGGTGCCGGTGAAGTCTTCGGTCACCGAGGCGGTCACGGTGAGGTCGCCGTCGGCGAGGTCTTCAATTTCATCGAGCAGACGCATGATCGCGTTCTGGTTGCGCTCGTTCTTCTCGGCGGTTTCGCGCAACTGGCGATTGGTCTCACGGACCATCACCAGACCGATGAGGATGATCGAGGCCAGCGCCAACAAGCCCAAAACATAGCCGCCGATGGTGTCGGTGTTGCGCCCGCCAGCCAGGTTTTCAAAACCGGTGGCCAGGTGTGAGGCTTCGTCGAGCAGGGTTTGCGAGAGGCTGAAGATGTTGCTCGCCGATTCGCGAACCTTGAACAGCTCTGGCGAGGTTTCGAGGATTTCATCCACGGAACCGGAAACGAACTGGAACAGCTCAGAGATTTCACTCAGACGCGCACGGGCGTCGCGGTCTTCGACCTGACTGATCTTCAGCGCAGGGTTGCCTTGCAGCATGCCGTTGAGCACTTGGCCAAACCGGGTGGCGTCGCGGCCAAAGGCGTCGGCGGCTTGTTGGGAGTTTTCGTCGCCGGCGAGCACGGTGTTGACCGCGCCGAGAATGCGCTCGGCCAGCAGCGACTGACGCTGGGCCATCGCTACTTGCGCGGCCGGGGCGCCACGCTGGAGGAGGATTTCGACGACTTTTTCGTATTCGATCTGCAACTGCGGCACGGTTTCGGCCAGCGTTGCGGCGACCTGATGCAGCGACAGCACGGTCTGTTCGCTGGAGAGAATCGCGTCGGTGTTTTTCAGCAGGCGCTCCCAATCCAGCTGCACAGCGCGCATTTCCGGGCGCACGGTAGCCGGGGCGGGAGGCAGGCCGGTGGCCGGATCGCCCTTCTTCAGATAACCCCAGCGCTGGGCGAAATCGTTGCGCGCATCGCTGAGCAACTTGAACGCGGCAGCCTTGCCGGCGGCGGCTTCGGTGGCGTTCTTGGCGATGCGTTGCGAGAGCACGCGCAGTTCACCGGCGTGGCCGATGTACTGTTTGTCGTAGTTCGCCTGGGTGTTGAGGTACGCGAAGTTGGCGAACAGCAGCATGATGAATACGATCAGTGCGATGAACAGCACGATGATCTGCGAGCGACTGCGCGATCCTTCCGCCGGCTTGCCTGTTTTTGCTTTTGTCATCGATCCTCGCCCTAAACCCACACCTTTGAGGCCTGCTGCAATCCCTGTGGGAGCGAGCTTGCTCGCGAAAGCGCTGGGTCAGCCAATATTTATCTTGCCTGACACGCCCTCTTCGCGAGCAGGCTCGCTCCCACAGGGGACGGTGTTGAATCTGTTATATCGCAACGCTCATGAACACCGGGGATTTCGCCAGGGCAAACAAGCTGAACACCCGCCAGTTCTGCTCACGGCGGAAGTAGCCTTTGACGAACTCGGCCTTCGAGCCTTGGCGTTTGCTGATCGACAACGGCTCAAAGCTGTTCTGCTCAAAGTGCTGCAAGCCAATGACTTCATCGACCATCAACCCGGCGAACACATCGCCATGCTCGACCACCAAGACCCGCCGCTGTTTACGCAGCGGCGACAGTTCATGCCCGAAAAATCCGCACAAATCCATGATCGGCAGCAGCCGCCCGCGCAGGTTAGCCACGCCTTTGACCCACGGCTTGACCCCGGGCAACTGGGTGAAGCGCGGTTCATGCAGCACTTCGCTGACTTCGCCCATCGGCGCCACATACCAATGCTCGCCGAGACGAAAGCCGATACCGCTCCAGCGATCCTGGCGTGCCGGTTGCGATGGCAAGTCCGCCGCCAGCAAGCGGCAGCGCTGGTCGATTTGCCAGAGCAGTTCGAACGCGGTCAGCGATTCGCTCATGGTCGCGCGATCAGCCTTTGAGCACGTTGTTCAGGGTCTTGATCAGGGTCTCTTCGTCGACCGGTTTGGTCAGGTAGTCCTTGGCGCCCTGACGGGTGCCCCAGACCTTGTCGGTTTCCTGATCCTTGGTGGTGATGATGATCACCGGGATGTGGCTGGTGTCGGCGTCCTTGGTCAACTGGCGAGTCGCCTGAAAACCGTTGAGGCCGGGCATGACGATGTCCATCAGCACCGCGTCAGGTTTTTCCTGACGGGCCAGGGCCACGCCGTCGGCGCCGTTTTCGGCCTTGAGCACTTCATGGCCGTGCTTTTCGAGCATGCCGGTGAGTTTGTACATTTCAGTCGGCGAATCATCGACGATCAGGATACGTGCCATGGTTTTCCCCATTTTTCTTGTCGACCCCCGGCCCACTGGCCGCGTGTCTCTGTACGTGTCTTACTGCGGCAAAACGGCGGCGAAGCCCGGAACATGGGCCTGAATCGCGTTGAGCAGTTCTTCCTTGCTGAAAGGCTTGGTCAAAAATTGATCAGAACCGACAATCCGCCCCTTGGCCTTGTCGAACAGCCCGTCACGCGATGACAGCATGATCACCGGCGTGGCCTTGAATGCACTGTTGTTCTTGATTAAAGCGCAGGTCTGATAACCATCCAGACGCGGCATCATGATGTCGACAAAAATGATCCCGGGGTGGTTATCGGCGATCTTCGCCAGGGCGTCGAAACCGTCGATCGCCGTGATCACTTCGCACCCGACATTTTTCAACAATGTTTCGGCTGTGCGACGAATCGTTTTCGAGTCGTCGATCACCATGACCTTCAAGGCGCTGGACTGCTGTTCCATAAGAGGGCTCTACCGTCGCCTTTGCGAATCAAATTGTCCGTTTTGCGATGAGTAATGGCTGGAAACCCTTGATGTTCAAGGGCCAGCACCGCTTGGCAGCCTTTTTAGCACAGTCTCCAGATGCAATCTATCGACGGGTTTTTCCTTGACCGAAAACCCGCCCGGCGCCACTCTGGCGGCACTTTTTCAATACCGATCCGGTAGCCAATTTTCGAGGAAAACCCAATGAGCGTTCGCGTCGGGATTGTCATGGACCCTATCGCCAGCATCTCCTATAAAAAGGATAGCTCGCTGGCCATGCTGCTGGCCGCGCAAAAGCGTGGTTGGGAACTGTTCTATATGGAGCAGAGTGACCTGTATCAGGCCGAAGGCCAGGCACGGGGGCGCATGAAGCCGCTGAAAGTCTTCGCCAACCCGGACAAATGGTTCGAACTGGACGTCGAGCAGGACAACCTGCTGAGCGATCTGGACGTGATCCTGATGCGCAAGGATCCGCCGTTCGACATGGAGTTCGTCTATTCCACCTACCTGCTCGAACAGGCCGAAACCGCCGGCGTGCTGGTGGTGAACAAGCCGCAGAGCTTGCGCGACTGCAATGAAAAGCTGTTCGCCACGTTGTTCCCGCAGTGCACGCCGCCGACCATCGTCAGCCGTCGCCCGGACGTGCTGCGTGAATTCGCCGACCATCACGGCGACGTGATCCTCAAGCCGCTGGACGGCATGGGCGGTTCGTCGATCTTCCGCCACACCGCCGGCCACCCGAACCTGTCGGTGATCCTCGAAACCCTGACCTTGCACGGCAAGCAGCAGATCATGATTCAGGGCTACCTGCCGGCCATCGTCGACGGCGACAAACGCATCCTGATGATCGACGGCGAGCCGGTGGATTACTGCCTGGCGCGGATTCCGGCACTCGGCGAAACCCGTGGCAACCTCGCCGCCGGTGGCCGTGGTGAAGCGCGCCCGCTGACTGACAAGGATCGCTGGATTGCTGCTCAGGTCGGCCCGACCCTGCGTGAGAAAGGCCTGCTGTTCGTTGGTCTCGATGTGATCGGCGAAAGCCTCACCGAAATTAATGTCACCAGCCCGACGTGCATCCGTGAAATCGACAATGCCTTCGGTACTGACATTGGCGGCATGCTGATGGATGCGATCGAGAAGAAGCTGCAAGCCACGAGCCGCAAGCCGCAAGCCTGACGGCCAGCTACAAGCCGCAAGCCATGAGCTACAAGCTTTTACTTGCAGCTTGCCGCTCGAAACTTGCAGCTGCCCTTATGCATCTTGTCGCTTGAAGCTAGTCGCTTGCAGCTAAAAACCAACATTGCGTTATCATGCCGTGCCTTTAAAAACGCGATGTTGGTTTTTCTGTCATGACCCTCCCGTCCGATCTGCCCGCAGAACTCGCCCACCGTGGCGTGCGCCCGGCCGATCGCCTCGGATTTACCCTGTTCCTCGCGGCGCTGATCCATTTGGCGCTGCTGCTCGGCATCGGCTTCACGATGGTCGAGCCCAAGCAAATCAGCAAAACCCTGGAAATCACCCTCGCCACCTTCAAGAGCGAAAAGAAGCCGGAGAAGGCTGATTTTCTCGCTCAGGAGCATCAGGAAGGCAGCGGCACGCTGGACAAGAAGGCGATCCCGAAAACCACTGAAGTGGCGCCGTTCCAGGACAATCAGGTCAAGAAAGTCACCCCGCCCCCGGCCGCCAAGCCGGAAGTGCAGGAAGCCGCGCCCAAGGCTGCGGTGACCACCGTCGCGCCGAAGCCGAAAAAAGCGCCGACCAAGAAAGAAGAAAGCAAAACCGAAGTCAAACCGACAGTCGACGCGCCAGAATTCGACAGCTCGCAGCTGTCCAGCGACATCGCCAGCCTCGAAGCCGAACTGGCCAAGGAACAACAGCTGTACGCCAAGCGCCCACGCATCCACCGCTTGAGCGCCGCCTCGACCATGCGCGATAAGGGTGCCTGGTACAAGGACGACTGGCGCAAGAAGGTCGAACGCATCGGCAACCTCAATTACCCCGAAGAAGCCCGGCGCAAGCAGATCTACGGCAATTTGCGCCTGATGGTCTCGATCAACCGCGACGGCTCGCTGTATGAAGTGCTGGTGCTGGAATCTTCCGGCCAACCGCTGCTGGATCAGGCGGCGCAGCGCATCGTCCGACTGGCGGCACCGTTTGCGCCGTTTACCGGGGACTTGTCGGATATCGACCGTCTGGAAATCATTCGTACCTGGAAATTCGCCCGGGGCGACAAGCTCTCGAGCAATTAAGGGCAAGATCAAAAGATCGCAGCCTTCGGCAGCTCCTACATTGGCCTGCATTCACATGTAGGAGCTGCCGAAGGCTGCGATCTTTTGGCGGCTTCAGCTTGTCAGTTCGCCCCCCGAACGCCACACTAGCGCACATGAAAAACGTCAGCCCCAGCTACCTCAAGCATCAATTCCTGATCGCCATGCCACACATGGCCGACCCGAACTTTGCCCACACCTTGACCTACATCGTCGAGCACACGGCCAATGGAGCTATGGGGATTGTGGTCAACCGGCCGCAAGAGCTGAATCTGGCCGACATCCTTGAGCAACTGCGCCCGGACATCGAGCCGCCAGCACTGTGCCAGCACGTACCGATTTTCATCGGCGGTCCGGTACAGACCGATCGCGGTTTTGTCCTGCATCCGGCGGGCAAAACCTTCCAGGCCACCGCGCAACTGGACGGTGATCTGGCCCTGTCGACTTCGCAGGATGTGCTGTTCGCCATCGCTGACGGCGTCGGCCCGGCGAAAAGCCTGATCGCCCTCGGTTACGCCGGCTGGGAAGCCGGGCAGCTGGAAGCTGAGCTGGCCGACAACGCTTGGCTGAACTGCCCGTACGACGCCGACATCCTCTTCAACACCAGCAGCGAACTGCGCCTCGAAGCGGCGGCCCGGCACCTGGGGATCAACCTCAGCCTGCTGACCAGCCAGGCAGGACACGCCTGATGGCCCTTCGCCTTATTCTCGGCTTCGACTACGGCACCAAACAGATCGGCGTCGCGGTCGGCCAGGTGATTACCGGCCAGGCCCGCGAGCTGTGCACCTTGAAGGCGCAGAACGGGGTGCCGGACTGGAACCAGGTCGAAGCGCTTATAAAAGAATGGAAACCCGACGCCGTGGTCGTCGGCCTGCCGCTGAACATGGACGGCACGCCGAGCGACATGTGCGTACGCGCGGAGAAATTCGCCCGCCGCCTCAATGGCCGCTTCAATCTGCCTTTCTATACCCACGACGAACGCCTGACCACGTTCGAGGCCAAAGGCGAGCGCCTGGCCCGTGGCGGTCAGAAAGGCAGTTACCGCGACAATCCGGTGGACGCCATCGCCGCCGCTCTGCTGTTGCAGGGCTGGCTCGATGAAAACACTGCATTGTTTGAATCCTGACAAGCGCTTCGGCGCTTTTCTTTTGAGTGAAAAACCGAGCCGCGTCCAAGGACCCGACTCGCCCCCAACAAGGAGCAACCATGAGCCTGCCAAATCCCGCCGATCTGATCAGCCAGATGGCGACCCGCCTCAAGGCGCACCTTGCCCAGCGTGACATCACTGAACCGCGTTACATCGGCATTCGCACCGGCGGCATCTGGGTCGCACAGGCTCTGCTCAAGGAATTGGGCAGCGACGCGCCACTGGGCACACTCGACGTGTCCTTCTACCGCGATGACTTCAGCCAGAACGGCTTGCACCCGCAAGTGCGCCCGTCCGCCCTGCCCTTCGAGATCGAAGGCCAGCATCTGGTGCTGATCGACGACGTACTGATGAGCGGTCGCACCATCCGCGCCGCCATGAACGAATTGTTCGACTACGGCCGCCCGGCCAGCGTGACCCTGGTCTGCCTGCTGGACCTCGACGCCGGTGAGCTGCCGATCCGCCCGAACGTAGTCGGCGCGACTTTGGCGCTGGCCGCCCACGAACGGGTGAAGCTGTCCGGCCCCGAGCCGCTGACGCTCGAACTGCAAGACTTCAACCTTTAATCCGCCCTATTGAGAGTCCCCTTCGCGATGACGCCTCTAGATACCAAGCGCCCGCTGCAGCTCAATGATCAGGGCCAGCTGCGCCACTTCCTCTCGCTCGACGGCCTGCGCCGCGAGTTGCTGACGGAAATCCTCGACACTGCCGACTCGTTCCTTGAAGTCGGTGCCCGGGCGGTGAAGAAAGTCCCGTTGCTGCGCGGCAAGACCGTGTGCAACGTGTTCTTCGAAAACTCCACGCGCACCCGCACCACCTTCGAACTGGCCGCCCAGCGGCTGTCGGCGGACGTAATCACCCTGAACGTGTCGACCTCGTCGGCGAGCAAGGGGGAAACCCTGCTCGACACCCTGCGCAACCTCGAAGCCATGGCCGCCGACATGTTCGTCGTGCGCCACGGTGATTCCGGCGCCGCGCACTTCATCGCCGAACATGTTTGCCCGCAAGTGGCAATCATCAACGGCGGCGACGGCCGTCACGCGCACCCGACGCAGGGCATGCTCGACATGCTCACCATCCGTCGGCACAAAGGCGGCTTTGAAAACCTCTCGGTGGCCATCGTTGGCGACATCCTGCACTCACGGGTTGCACGTTCGAACATGCTCGCGCTGAAAACCCTCGGTTGCCCGGACATCCGCGTGATCGCGCCGAAAACCCTGCTGCCGATCGGCATCGAGCAATACGGCGTGAAGGTCTACACCGACATGACCGAAGGCCTGAAAGACGTCGACGTGGTGATCATGCTGCGCCTGCAGCGTGAACGCATGACCGGCGGCCTGCTGCCGAGCGAAGGCGAGTTCTACCGCCTGTTCGGCCTGACCACCGCGCGTCTGGCCGGGGCCAAACCGGACTGCATCGTCATGCACCCGGGGCCGATCAACCGCGGGGTGGAGATCGAGTCCGCCGTGGCAGACGGTCCGCACTCTGTGATCCTCAATCAGGTGACCTACGGCATCGCGATTCGTATGGCCGTGTTGTCCATGGCCATGAGCGGGCAGACTGCCCAGCGCCAATTCGAGCAGGAGAACGCCCAGTGAAGCTCAGCATTCTCGGCGCACGCGTCATCGATCCAAGCAGCGGCCTGGATCAAGTCACCGACATTCACGTTGAAGCCTGCAAGATCGTCGCCCTCGGCGCCGCCCCAGCGGGTTTCACGGCAGTAGAAACCATCGACGCCCAAGGCCTTGTCGCCGCTCCCGGATTGGTCGATCTGAACGTTGCCCTGCGCGAGCCGGGCTACAGCCGCAAAGGCTCGATCATTAGCGAAACCCGCGCGGCGGCCGCCGGTGGCGTGACCAGCCTGTGCTGCCCGCCGAAAACCAAACCGGTGCTCGACACTTCCGCCGTCGCCGAGCTGATCCTCGATCGCGCCCGCGAAGCCGGCAACACCAAGGTGTTCCCGATTGGCGCGCTGAGCAAAGGCCTGGACGGCGAGCAACTGGCCGAGCTGGTGGCGCTGCGCGACGCTGGTTGCGTGGCATTCGGCAACGGTCTGGAGAGCTTCCGCAACACTCGCACCTTGTGCCGGGCGCTGGAATACGCGGCGACCTTCGACCTGACGGTGATTTTCAACTCGCAGGATCATGATCTGGCTGAAGGTGGTTTGGCCCACGAAGGCGCGGTTGCCAGTTTCCTCGGTCTGCCGGGCATTCCGGAAACTGCTGAAACCGTGGCACTGGCCCGGGATCTGCTGCTGGTCGAACAGACCGGCGTGCGGGCGCACTTCAGCCAGTTGACCAGCGCTCGCGGCGTTGCCCTGATCGCTCAGGCGCAGGCCCGTGGTTTGAAGGTAACGGCGGATGTTGCGTTGTATCAGCTGATACTGACCGACGAAGCATTGATCGACTTTAGTAGTCTGTATCACGTGCAGCCACCGCTGCGTACGCGTGCGGATCGCGATGGTTTGCGTGAAGCGGTGAAGTCCGGCGTTGTGTCGGCGATTTCCAGCCATCACCAGCCGCACGAACGTGATGCCAAACTGGCACCGTTCGGCGCGACAGAGCCTGGCATCAGCAGCGTTGAGCTGTTGCTGCCATTGGCCATGACGCTGGTTGAGGATGGTTTGCTGGATCTGCCTACCTTGCTGGCGCGTTTGAGCGCAGGCCCGGCTGAAGCGCTGCGTCTGCCGGCGGGCAAACTGGCGGTGGGTGGGGCGGCGGATATCGTGCTGTTCGATCCGCAGGCGTCGACGGTGGCCGGTGAGAACTGGTTGTCGAAAGGCGAGAACTGCCCGTTCCTGGGGCACAGTTTGCCGGGTGTGGTTCGCTATACGCTGGTGGATGGGCGGATCAGTCACCAAGCGTAAACTCTAATGATCGCAGCCTGTAGTGGGCTGCGATCTGTTTGACTTCGGTTAGTAACACCAATTGTCTAATTACTAAAATTCTCAACTCCCTTCCCAAACCAGCACATCCACTCGCCTAATTCCCGCTATTTGCCGTCCATCAACAGGTGTAGGAAAAGGCAAGCGAGCCACAAAGAAATTTCCGACACCTTTCTTTCCTACGCAAATAACTTCGGCACAATCAGAAACAGACTACAAAATTTCCATATCCAAGTTTGATACGCCACCCCTAATATAAAACCTGCGAGAAGGACGACGATTACCAACAAGGATGAACATATGAAAAACGGACTTACGCTTCCACCTATCGTCACCAAGGGCACAACAGGGAATTCTGGTGGCTTTACAGTTAACCATGGTTTTAGCTGGGGAACCTACGCCACGGCAGATTGGCAGGGCGCTGGAGAAGCCATTATCAACCATGATGGTCAAACCTACTCACTTCCCTTAAGCGATGGGCCTGTGTTGTCTTCAGCGGAAATGGATATGTTCCATTCCTGGCTGGAAATGAAATCTGGCATCAAAGCTTTCACCTATGAGCTCCAAATGGTGAACAAGGCAATAAATAACAATGCTCTGGGAGGTATTCGTGACTTGTGGAGAATCACTGAAAGCGATAACTACCTACTCAACAACGCCGCTGTTATTAGTCACGGCTACTTCAAGAACAAGATTATAAACTTCAGTCTGGCCGATGCATTTGCTGCGCAGCAGAAATTGAGCCCGATAGAAGCACTGATCAAAGTTTCAGCGACAGCTCCATACAATTTAAATTACGAGACATTGACTAACGAGTTGTCGGGAGGCACTTTCAGCCCTATTAAAGCTTTCACCCACTACCTGTGGGGGAACGGGGAGAGGATGAGAGTGAGCATTAACAATATCGGCCTGAACGTCAGGGCCAACGAACTGCCGCTACTGGCCAATTCAATTGCCAGCACCCGAGAGGCCGGCACCTATTATTTATCTGATCCGAAGATCCCTTACGCAACCATCAATGACAGCAACGTCACCGGAGCTTACCTAGGAAGAATAGCGTTAAGCATGGAAGGAAGTTTCACGCGAGATGTACAAGGATCCTGGATTTTCGATGGCGTCGTCAGAGCGTATACCGATACTTATGATTTCGACGCCAGTAACAGATCAACAGCGCTTGAAATCTTAACAACAGCAGGTAGAGTATTCTCCGGAACGCATTACGAGATCGATATTTTCGGGGAGCAAAAAATACGACTCACCGGAACTGGCTTTCAACTGACCCCGTAGATTTTATAATATCTTCCACGCCCGCTCAGTGGAGCTCAAATGAAGAGACTCTATAAATTTTCGAGTTGTACATACCTCATTTTGCTCGCAGTCACATTTTGCACCGGCGCATTCATACTCACTAAAAATCTTGAAGCGCAAATATACGATGCCAATCAAGATTCAATCGGCATCCCCTTTAGCATAATGCTTGCTATATGGTTGACACTGACACTTAACCACCTAGTGCAGATTTTATTATTGCGAAAGTCACGCACTCGCTCCTCTACAAGCCTAATCCGAAAAATACCAGCATATTTTCTTGCCGCGGTGTCACTGGCGACTCTTGTGGAAAGTATTGTTTATTGGTCGATACCGAACCATGCAGTCATCGCAATATTTTACGTTGCTAGCGCAATCACGTTTATCGCTTTTCAAGTAAGCACATTTGCCCAACTGAAATAATACATTGCAAAACAACTCTTCGAGGGATTTGCCAAACCGTTCCTCTAAGCGGTCTGGCAAGTCTCTCATGTTTACTGGAAAGCACCGCGATTCTGCGCGTTGCGCACCGAAACCTGATCATTCAGCGTCCAGAAGTCATACAGCACCCCCAGAAAGAACAACCCGCCCGTCAGCAGATAGATCAGCCCACTGATCCACTTGCCCTGATACATCCGGTGCACGCCCAGTGCGCCAAGGAACGTCAGCAGAATCCACGCCACGTTGTACTCGATCGGCCCCGCGGTAAAACGCAGATCCGCCTCGCGATCCATTGCCGGAATCAGAAACACGTCGATCAGCCAGCCAATACCCAGCAGACCCAAGGTAAAAAACCAGATCGTCCCGGTCACCGGCTTGCCGTAATAGAAGCGGTGAGCACCGGTAAAACCGAAAATCCACAGCAGATAGCCGATGATTTTGCTGTGCGTATCTTGCTTCTGAACAAATTGTTGATAGGGGTTCATGAAGACCTCGATTCACTCGATAGATAAATATTCTTGAATTCTTTGTGACTTTTTTACAGGTAGCCGACGTATGGCAAATGTTACCGTTGCTAGCGTCAAAGCCTTATAACACCTGACTTCTGTCGGACAATTGCGTCCATTTACCGCTTATTTGGTTCCGTTGGCAGCCAAGTGAATCGACCAACGGCCTCGGAATGAAAAAAAACTCTGTTATAAAGTTGCGCGCTATCACTTAAGAGCCACGCCTAATGCGACCATTTTTCAAGACATGGCTAACCATCTGCCTATTAATGCCACTGGCCGCCCACGCCACCAATCGTGAGCAACGTCTTCCTAACGTTAACGGCTTTACCCCTAAATCCCATGCTTCGGCTCCTTCGAGCAAAAGCAGCAAAAGCAAAACCACCACGCTGAGCAGCAAGAGCCACAGCAAGCTGGTGCCACCGATGGCTAGCAAGGAAAGCAGCAATGTGCTGAGCCGTGCGGTCAACGTCCTCGGTACACCTTATCGTTGGGGCGGCAGCAGCCCAAGTAAAGGCTTCGATTGCAGCGGTCTGGTGAAATACGCGTTCAACGACGCCACGTTCGACCTGCCACGCACCTCGAACGCCATGGCCAGCGGTCACGGCGAAAAAGTCGAGCGCAAGGATCTGAAGCCGGGCGACCTGATTTTCTTCAACATCAAGAGCCGTCGGGTCAACCACGTTGCCATCTACCTGGGCAACGACCGCTTCATCCACGCACCGCGTCGTGGCAAAGCGGTGAGCATCGATACGTTGAACAAGCCGTACTGGCAGCAGCACTACGTGGTGGCCAAGCGTGTGTTGCCGAAAGAACAGAGCCAGATGCGCGTGGTTCAACGCTAACACCATACCGATCGTTCCCACGCTCCGAGTGGGAATGCCTCAATGGACGCTCCGCGTCCGCTTCGGCAGGGACGCAGAGCGTCCCGGGCTGCATTCCTTTGCGGCGCGTGGGAACGATCACTCCCTCAGAAATTATCCGGCGTACGCGCCTTCTCCCGTGCATGTTCGCGGCTGATCAAGCCCTTGGTCACCAGATCCTTCAGGCACATGTCCAGTGTCTGCATCCCCAGCGACCCACCCGTCTGAATCGCCGAATACATCTGCGCCACCTTGTCCTCACGGATCAGGTTACGGATCGCCGACGTGCCCAGCATGATCTCGTGCGCCGCCACCCGCCCGCCGCCAATCTTCTTGATCAGCGTCTGCGAAACCACCGCCAGCAACGACTCCGACAGCATCGAACGGACCATCGACTTCTCGTCACCGGGGAACACATCCACCACACGGTCGATGGTTTTTGCCGCCGATGTGGTGTGCAGCGTGCCGAACACCAAATGCCCGGTCTCGGCGGCGGTCAGCGCCAAACGAATGGTTTCCAGATCGCGCATTTCACCCACCAGAATCACGTCGGGGTCTTCGCGCAACGCCGAACGTAAAGCAGTGGCAAAACTGCGGGTATCACGATGAACTTCGCGCTGATTGATCAGGCATTTGCGCGATTCGTGAACGAATTCGATCGGGTCTTCGATGGTGAGAATGTGGTGATGGCGGTGGGTATTGAGGTAATCGATCATCGCCGCCAGCGTGGTCGACTTGCCCGAACCGGTCGGCCCGGTGACCAGCACCAACCCACGTGGCGCATCGGTGATCTTGCGAAAGACATCACCCATGCCGAGGTCTTCCATGCTCAGCACTTTCGACGGGATGGTACGAAACACCGCCCCGGCACCACGGTTCTGGTTGAAGGCGTTGACCCGAAAGCGCGCGACACCCGGCACTTCGAAGGAAAAGTCGGTTTCCAGATGTTTCTCGAAGTCGACCCGCTGGGTATCGTTCATGATGTCGTAGATCAATTCGTGCACTTGCTTGTGATCCAGCGGCGGCAGATTGATCCGCCGCACATCGCCATCGACGCGGATCATCGGCGGCAGACCGGCCGACAGGTGCAGGTCGGAAGCGCCTTGTTTGGCGCTGAAGGCCAGCAGTTCAGTGATATCCATAGCGCTCCTCAATTCCAGTAGAATGCCGCGAACCTTCAGACCGCCGGCGCCTATTGATGTCCACGATAGCAGACAACATTCTTCAGGTTGGTTCGCGCATCCAGACCGCGACCCAAGCCGCACACCGTCCTGAAAACAGCGTCCAGTTGCTCGCCGTGAGCAAAACCAAACCCGCCGAGGCGCTGCGCGAAGCGTATGCCGCCGGTCTGCGCGATTTTGGCGAGAACTACCTGCAGGAAGCCCTGGGCAAACAGCTCGAACTGGCCGACCTGCCCTTGATCTGGCACTTCATCGGCCCCATTCAATCGAACAAGACTCGTGCGATTGCCGAGCATTTCGACTGGGTGCACTCCGTGGATCGCCTGAAAATCGCTCAACGCCTGTCCGAACAGCGCCCGGCCGAGCTGCCGCCGCTGAACATCTGCATTCAGGTCAACGTCAGCGGTGAAGCCAGCAAATCCGGCTGCACCCCGACTGACTTGCCAGCATTGGCCGCAGCCATCAGCGCCTTGCCCAGGTTGAAACTGCGTGGGCTGATGGCGATTCCCGAGCCGACCGAAGATCGCGCCGAGCAGGATGCGGCTTTCGCCGCTGTGCAGAAGTTGCAGGCGAGCCTCAATCTGCCGCTCGACACACTGTCCATGGGCATGAGCCACGACCTCGAGTCGGCCATTGCTCAAGGCGCCACTTGGGTCCGCATCGGTACGGCCCTGTTCGGCGCCCGCGACTATTCCCAATCTTGAACGTTTCCAGATAAGGACCACACATGAGCAACACACGTATTGCGTTTATCGGTGCGGGCAACATGGCGGCCAGTCTGATCGGCGGCCTGCGCGCCAAGGGTCTGGAAGCTGCCCACATCCGCGCCAGCGACCCGGGTGAAGAAACCCGCGCCAAGGTCAGCGCCGAACACGGCATCGAAACCTTCGCTGACAACGCCCAGGCCATCGACGGCGTCGATGTGATCGTGCTGGCGGTCAAGCCGCAGGCAATGAAAGCCGTGTGCGAAGCAATTCGCCCGAGCCTGAAACCGAATCAACTGGTGGTATCGATTGCCGCCGGCATCACTTGCGCAAGCATGACCGCGTGGCTCGGCGAGCAGCCGATCGTGCGCTGCATGCCGAACACCCCGGCACTGCTGCGTCAGGGTGTCAGCGGTTTGTACGCGACCGGCGAAGTGACTGCCGAGCAGCGTCAGCAAGCCGAAGAACTGCTGTCCGCCGTCGGCATCGCCCTGTGGCTGAATGAAGAACAGCAACTGGACGCCGTGACCGCCGTGTCCGGTTCCGGCCCGGCGTATTTCTTCCTGCTGATCGAAGCGATGACCGCTGCTGGCGTAAAACTCGGCCTGCCGAAAGACGTCGCAGAACAACTGACTCTGCAGACCGCGCTGGGTGCCGCGCACATGGCTGTTTCCAGCGACGTTGACGCTGCCGAACTGCGTCGTCGCGTGACCTCGCCAAATGGCACCACCGAAGCCGCGATCAAATCATTCCAGGCCAATGGCTTCGAAGCCCTGGTCGAAACCGCACTCGGCGCCGCCGCGCACCGCTCGGCCGAAATGGCCGAACAACTGGGCAAATAAGGAGCCTTACATGATTGGATTGAACACTGCAGCGGTTTACGTGCTGCAAACCCTCGGCAGCCTGTACCTGCTGATCGTGCTGCTGCGCTTCGTTCTGCAACTGGTACGGGCGAACTTCTACAATCCGCTGTGCCAGTTCATCGTCAAAGCCACCCAGCCGCTGCTCAAGCCACTGCGCCGGATCATCCCGAGCCTGTTCGGCCTCGACATGTCGTCGCTGGTCCTGGCGATCCTGGTGCAACTGGCGCTGATGGCGCTGACCCTGCTGCTGACTTACGGCACCACTGGCAACCCGCTGCAACTGTTTATCTGGTCGATCATTGGCGTGACCGCGCTGTTCCTGAAGATCTTCTTCTTCGCCCTGATCATCAGCGTGATTCTGTCGTGGGTCGCGCCGGGCAGCCACAATCCGGGCGCTGAGCTGGTCAATCAGATCTGCGAACCGGCGCTGGCACCGTTCCGCCGTTTCCTGCCTAACCTCGGCGGGCTGGATCTGTCGCCGATCTTCGCCTTCCTCGCGCTGAAGCTGATCGACATGCTGGTGATCAACAATCTGGCGGCGATGACGATGATGCCGGAAATCCTCCGTCTGCTGATGTGAGCTGGTTTCGATGGGACGGTGACGACTTGATCCTTGAGTGTCACCTGCAACCGGCAGCCCGCAGCGATGACTTCGCCGGGCTGCACGGTGATCGTTTGAAGATCCGCCTGACCGCGCCGCCGGTTGAGGGCAAGGCGAATGCGTATCTGATGGGCTTTCTGGCCAAGGCGTTTGGCGTTTCCAAGAGCCAGGTCAGTTTGCTCAGCGGCGAGTTGAACCGGCAGAAGCGGGTGAAGATTTGCTCGCCGAAGAAGTTGCCGGATTTGCCTGGGTTGGTTGGGCGCTTGTCTTGAGTTTTGCGGCGTCTGCGCCCCTCACCCCAGCCCTCTCCCCCTGGAGAGGGAGCCGATCTATGGTGTTTTCGGAACCTGAGTTCAGCCCGATATATCAGGTCGGCGTAGCTCAAAAGAACACCTCGGTCAGTCCCCTCTTCCTCTGGGAGAGGGAGCCGATCTGGTGGTTTTCAAGGCCTGAGTTCAACTCGATAGATCAGGTCGGCGTAGCTCAAAAGAACACCTCGGTCGGTCCCCTCTACCTCTGGGAGAGGGCTAGGGTGGGTAAAGACCGGGTACATCCTTTACGTTTGAGACCGGGGACATGGTTTACAGGTATTAATCATGGTCAGGAGGTGCTGACCATGCCCTGGAATCAAGAGTCCCCAATGGATCAACGAGTGAAGTTAGTCAGTGACTGGCTTGGCGGCAGCTACACCAAGAGCCAATTAAGCCGGCGCTATGGTGTCAGCCGTCCAACCATCGACAAGTGGCTGGAACGATACGCAGCGTTGGGCGTAGATGGCTTGAAAGAGCAATCGCGCAAGCCGTTGAACTGTCCTCATCAAACGCCCGACGAAATTATTGCCACGCTGCTGGCCAAGAAAAACGAACATCCCGATCGGGGACCCAAGCAGATCATTGGTCGCCTGCGCGATTCCGATCCGCATATCCAATGGCCGGCCGCGAGCACCGCCGGGGAGTGGTTGAAGAAAGCTGGTTTGGTGGTGGCGCGACGGCCCTATCCCCCGCGTCCCCGTGCTCCAACACATTTGCGTCCGGTCGACGCGCCCAACCAGACTTGGTGTGCTGATTACAAAGGGCAGTTCAAAATGCAGGACGGTAATTGGTGCTACCCGTTGACCATTACCGATCAGATGAGCCGCTTTTTATTCGTCTGTCGCGCCTTGCCCAGTACGCACGGAGCGCCGACGCGGGAAGGCTTCGAGTGGGCTTTTCGAGAATATGGGCTGCCGGATGTGATCCGCACTGACAATGGCGCTCCTTTTGCGTCGACAGGTCTGGCGCGACTTTCGAAGTTATCGGTTTGGTTCATCAGGCTTGGAATCCATGTCGAAACGATTACGCCTGGCCGTCCCGACCAAAATGGGCGACATGAACGGATGCATAGAACGCTAAAGGCAGCAGTGCCACCGGCGGAAAACCTGGTGCGCCAGCAGCTGGCTTTTCAGGAATTCATCCAAGACTTTAACCACCACCGACCGCACACCGCGCTGGGCATGAAACCGCCGGCATCTGTCTATAGCCCGTCGACACGCGCTTATCCTGGTTACTTGCCTGCGTTTGAATACGGTTCCGATGTTGAAGTACGCAAGGTTCGGTCAAATGGGGAAATTAAATGGAAAGGACAGCTGATTTTTCTAGGAGAGGCTCTGATTGGAGAGGATATCGCGCTGAAGGAAGTGGCTGATGACGCTTGGGAACTGTACCTTTGCAGCCACTGTTTAGGCAGGCTTGAAAACGGCGCCAAACGCGTTTCAAGCCTTTAAAGGTGTAAACGATGTCCCCGGTCTAATTTGTAAAGGATGTACCGGTCTCTACAGTGAGGGCCGCTTGCCGCTAACCCCCCCGGTCTTTAGACTTACGCCTCATTTCAACGAGAGCAGGGTCGATGCCAACTGCCTTTCCCCCCGATTCTGTTGGTCTGGTGACGCCACAAACCGCGCACTTCAGCGAACCGCTGGCGCTGGCCTGTGGCCGTTCGCTGGCCGCCTATGACCTGATCTACGAAACCTACGGCACGCTGAACGCGCAAGCGAGCAACGCCGTGCTGATTTGCCACGCCTTGTCCGGCCATCATCACGCTGCCGGCTATCACAGCGTCGACGACCGCAAACCCGGTTGGTGGGACAGCTGCATCGGCCCCGGCAAACCGATCGACACCAATAAATTCTTCGTGGTCAGCCTGAATAATCTCGGCGGCTGCAACGGCTCCACCGGCCCGAGCAGCATCAACCCGGAGACTGGCAAACCGTTCGGTGCCGACTTCCCGGTGCTGACCGTGGAAGACTGGGTGCACAGCCAGGCGCGCCTCGCTGATCTGCTCGGCATCGGCCAGTGGGCGGCGGTGATCGGCGGCAGCCTCGGCGGCATGCAGGCGCTGCAATGGACCATCACCTACCCCGATCGCGTGCGTCACTGCCTGGCCATCGCCTCGGCACCGAAGCTGTCGGCACAAAACATCGCCTTCAACGAAGTCGCGCGTCAGGCAATCCTCACGGACCCGGAATTCCACGGCGGTTCGTTCCAGGAAGCGGGCGTGATCCCCAAGCGCGGCTTGATGCTGGCGCGCATGGTCGGCCACATCACTTATCTGTCCGACGATTCCATGGGCGAAAAATTCGGCCGTGGCCTGAAGAGCGAAAAGCTCAACTACGACTTCCACAGTGTCGAGTTCCAGGTCGAAAGCTACCTACGCTATCAGGGCGAAGAGTTCTCCGGACGCTTCGATGCCAACACCTATCTGTTGATGACCAAGGCACTGGATTACTTCGATCCGGCGGCGAACTTCGACGATAACCTGGCGAAAACCTTTGAGAACGCCACAGCCAAATTCTGCGTGATGTCGTTCACCACCGACTGGCGTTTCTCCCCGGCGCGCTCACGAGAACTGGTGGATGCGCTGATGGCGGCGCGCAAAGACGTCAGCTATCTGGAAATCGATGCGCCGCAGGGCCACGACGCCTTCCTGATTCCGATCCCTCGCTACTTGCAGGCGTTCGGCAATTACATGAACCGCATCACGCTGTGAGAAAGCCATGAGAGCTGATCTGGAAATCATCCAGGAATGGATCCCCGCCGGCAGCCGCGTCCTCGACCTCGGTTGCGGTGACGGCGAGCTGCTGACCTGGCTGCGCGACAACAAGAACGTCACCGGTTATGGCCTGGAAAACGACGCTGACAACATCGCCCAGTGCGTGGCCAAAGGCGTCAACGTCATCGAGCAGGATCTGGACAAGGGGCTGGGCAACTTCGCCAGCAACAGTTTCGACATCGTCGTCATGACCCAGGCCCTGCAAGCTGTGCATTACCCGGACAAGATCCTCGACGAAATGCTCCGGGTCGGCCGTCAGTGCATCATCACGTTCCCGAACTTCGGTCACTGGCGTTGCCGCTGGTACCTGGCGAGCAAGGGTCGCATGCCGGTCTCGGAGTTTCTGCCGTATACCTGGTACAACACGCCGAACATTCACTTCTGTACCTTCGAAGACTTTGAAGAACTTTGCCGCGAACGTGATGCGAAGGTCATTGATCGGCTTGCTGTGGATCAACAGCACCGTCACGGGTGGGCCAGTAAGCTATGGCCTAATCTGTTAGGTGAGATCGGTATCTACCGCGTCAGCAGCCCGCAGCTTGCAGACCACAAAGTCGCGGTCTGAATCCCGACATTTCGAGGAGCACGATCATGGGTCGTTTAGCGTTGTTGTTATTGACTGTCTGCCTGAGCGCCAGCGCTCTGGCGGCCGACATCATCAAAGGCGAGCGTCAGGAAACCTTTGGCGACGTGACGGTGCACTACAACACTTTCAACTCGACGTTCCTGCAGCCGGACATCGCCAAGGCTGCGGAGCTGATTCGCAGCAAGAATCAGGGCGTGATCAATGTCTCGGTGATCAAGGACGGCAAACCGCTGATTGCCAACGTCACCGGCACGGTCAAAGACCTGACCAGCCAGAGCGTGCCGCTGAATTTCCGCCAGATCACCGAACAGGGCGCGATCTACTACATCGCCCAGTATCCGGTGGAACAGCAGGAAACCCGCACCTTTGAAATCAAGGTGCAGAACGGCGACAAGATCAACACCATCAATTTCAACCAAGAACTCTTTCCCGGCGAATGATGAACATCAAGCAGCTCGTACTGGCCAGCCATAACGCCGGCAAACTCAAAGAACTCCAGGCCATGCTCGGCGAATCGGTGCAACTGCGCTCGATTGGCGAGTGGAGCAACGTCGAGCCGGAAGAAACCGGCCTGTCGTTCGTCGAGAACGCGATCCTCAAGGCGCGCAACGCCGCACGCATTTCCGGGTTGCCGGCGCTGGCCGACGATTCCGGTCTGGCGGTGGATTTTCTCGGCGGTGCGCCGGGCATCTACTCGGCGCGCTATGCCGACGGCAAGGGCGATGCGGCGAACAACGCCAAACTGCTCGATGCACTGAAAGATGTGCCGGAAGTCGAGCGCGGTGCGCAATTCGTTTGCGTGCTGGCGCTGGTGCGCCATGCCGACGATCCGTTGCCGATCCTCTGCGAAGGCCTGTGGCACGGGCGCATTCTGACCACTGCCAGCGGCGAACACGGTTTCGGTTATGACCCGCTGTTCTGGGTGCCGGAACGTGACGTATCCAGCGCCGAACTGAGCCCGGCCGACAAGAACCAGATCAGCCACCGCGCCCGTGCAATGGATCTGCTGCGCCAGCGTCTGGGCTTGAAATGACCCGTAACTCTTCCGCGTCGTCGCTGATTGTCGGCGGCGCCGCCTCTTCGCCTCGGGCGCCGCTGCCGACGCTGCCGCCCTTGGCGCTGTACATCCACATCCCGTGGTGTGTGCGCAAATGTCCGTATTGCGATTTCAACTCGCACACTGCCAGCCCGGTGTTGCCGGAGCAGGAATACGTCGACGCCTTGCTGGCCGATCTCGATCAGGACCTGCACGCGGTTTACGGCCGGGAAATCAGTTCGATCTTCTTCGGTGGCGGTACGCCAAGCCTGTTCAGCGCTGAAGCCCTTGGGCGTCTGCTCGAAGGCGTTGAGCAGCGCATTCCGTTCGCTGAAGACATTGAAATCACTCTGGAAGCCAACCCCGGAACGTTCGAGCAAGAGAAGTTCGTCGCGTACCGCAAGCTGGGGATCAATCGTCTGTCGATCGGTATTCAGAGCTTCCAGCAGGAAAAACTCAAGGCGCTGGGGCGGATTCACAACGGTGACGAAGCGGTACGTGCGGCGGGCATGGCGCGGCAGGCCGGGTTCGATAACTTCAACCTCGACTTGATGCATGGCTTGCCCGATCAGTCGCTGGACGATGCCTTGAGCGACTTGCGTCAGGCCATCGCACTGAATCCGACGCACATCTCCTGGTATCAACTGACGCTGGAGCCGAACACGGTGTTCTGGAACCAGCCGCCGGTGCTGCCGGAAGACGACACGCTGTGGGACATCCAAGAGGCCGGGCAGGCGTTATTGGCCGAGCACGGTTATGCGCAATACGAAGTGTCGGCGTATGCCCAGGCCGGTCGGCCGGCGCGGCATAACCTCAATTACTGGAGTTTCGGCGACTTCATCGGCATCGGCGCGGGCGCGCACGGCAAGCTCAGCCATCCGGACGGACGCATCGTTCGTACCTGGAAGACCCGTTTGCCGAAGGACTATCTCAACCCGGCGAAAAGCTTTCAGGCCGGCGAGAAAGCGCTGACCAATGACGAGATGCCGTTCGAGTTTCTGATGAACGCGTTGCGCCTGACTGCTGGCGTCGAATCGCGCCTGTATCCTGAGCGCACCGGGCTGTCACTGGAAAGCCTCGCCGAAGGCCGGGCAGCGGCCGAACAAAGCGGTCTGTTGCAGGTCGAACCGTCACGTCTGGCGGCCACCGAGCGCGGACAGCTGTTTCTCAACGACTTGCTGCAACAATTTCTGAACTGATTTCAGTGCTAAGGGAAAACGCATGGATTTGATACTCGACCTGCTCGCCACCGTCTCCCGCTGGAGCCGCAGCAACCTCTCGGAAATCGCCCTGGCGCTGGTCGGCTGCCTGCTGGTGCTGTTCGGCGCCGACTTCAAAGGCTGGGTCGAGCAACGCCTGGGCAGCATCGCCGGCGCCTTGCGCGTGCCGCTGATGTCGCTGCTCTGCGTGATCGGCAGCGGCGCAGCGCTGATTTACGCCACGCCGTGGGTGATCAAGGGTTTGAGCCAGTTCAACAACTACAGCCTGGCGCCCGTCCTGCTGGTAGTCCTTGTCCTCATCGGCGTAGTCGCCGACCGCCGCTGATCACTCTGCAGCTTATGATCGTTCCCACGCTCCGCGTGGGAATGCATCATTGGACGCTCTGCGTCCGCTGTGGGACGCAGAGCGTCCCGGGCAGCATTCCCACGCAGAGCGTGGGAACGATCGTTGCGTGATACTCAGGACTGCTTTTCGAACTTCAGGTCCCACACGCCATGGCCCAGTCGTTCGCCGCGGCGTTCGAACTTGGTGATCGGGCGTTCGGCCGGGCGTGGCACGCACTTGCCGTCTTCGGCGAGGTTGCGATAACCCGGGGCGACGTTCATCACTTCCAGCATGTATTCGGCGTACGGTTCCCAGTCGGTAGCCATGTGCAGAATGCCGCCGACTTTCAACTTGCTGCGTACCAGTTCAGCGAACGAGGCCTGAACGATACGGCGCTTGTGGTGACGGCTCTTGTGCCACGGATCCGGGAAGAACAGCATCAGGCGATCGAGGCTGTTGTCGGCGATGCAGCGGTTGAGCACTTCGATCGCGTCGCAATCGTAGACCCGCAGGTTGGTCAGGCCCTGAGTCAGCACGCCATTGAGCAGCGCGCCGACACCCGGACGGTGAACTTCCACACCGATGAAATCCTGATCCGGTGCGGCCGCTGCCATTTCCAGCAGCGAGTGACCCATGCCGAAACCGATCTCCAGCGAGCGCGGTGCCGAACGGCCGAAAACCTGATCGTAATCCACCGGCGCGTCGGCCAGCGGCAGCACGAACAGCGGCGTACCCTGATCCAGACCTTTTTGCTGGCCTTCGGTCATGCGCCCGGCGCGCATCACGAAACTCTTGATGCGGCGGTGTTGGCGCTCGTCGCCTTCTTCCGTCTGGATAGGCGTGTCGTTCGATTCAGTCATCAATGGCTCTTACTTGATCAGACCATCCAGCGGCGAAGAGGCGCTGGCATAGAGTTTTTTCGGCATACGGCCAGCGAGGTAGGCCAGACGGCCTGCAACGATGGCGTGTTTCATGGCTTCAGCCATCATCACTGGCTGCTGGGCATGGGCGATGGCCGAGTTCATCAGCACTGCATCGCAACCCAGTTCCATGGCGATGGTTGCGTCGGACGCAGTGCCGACACCGGCATCGACCAACACAGGAATTTTCGCTTCTTCGAGGATGATCTGCAGGTTGTACGGGTTGCAGATCCCTAGGCCGGAACCGATCAGACCGGCCAGCGGCATCACCGCGATGCAGCCGATTTCCGCCAGTTGACGGGCGATGATCGGGTCATCGCTGGTGTACACCATCACGTCGAAGCCTTCCTTGACCAGCGTTTCCGCGGCCTTAAGGGTTTCGATGACGTTCGGGAACAGGGTCTTCTGGTCGGCCAGCACTTCCAGCTTCACCAGGTTGTGGCCATCGAGCAGCTCACGGGCCAGGCGGCAGGTGCGCACGGCTTCGATAGCGTCGTAGCAACCGGCGGTGTTCGGCAGGAAGGTGTAGCGCTCCGGCGACAGCACGTCGAGCAGGTTCGGCTCGCCTTCGATCTGGCCCAGATTGGTGCGGCGCACGGCGAAGGTGACGATCTCGGCACCCGAGGCTTCGATGGCCTGACGGGTTTCTTCCATGTCACGGTACTTGCCGGTACCGACCAGCAAACGCGACTGGTAAGTACGACCGGCCAGCACAAAAGGCTTGTCGCTACGAACGATGCTCATGGGGAATCCTCTTTAAGGGTGAGGGTCTTGCAGAATTCTGTGCCCTTGCGGGCCGGGCGATCAGCCACCGCCGATGGCGTGCACCACTTCGACATTGTCGCCGTCGTTGAGCGTGGTGTCGGCATGCTGGCTGCGCGGGACGATATCCAGATTGAGTTCGACTGCCACCCGGCGTCCGGTCAGTTCCAGGCGGGTGATCAGGGCCGCAACGGTCTCGCCGTCGGGCAGTTCAAGGGATTCGCCGTTCAATTGAATGCGCATGCACAACGCCGCCATCATTTTTAGGGGCTGGCATTCTAGCCCGATCATGACCTAAAGGTCAGCACCAAGCGTCAAGCGGTTGGTTGCAAGCGCCAGGCGGCGAGCCCCAGGCAAACCCAACCGACCAAAAATGCCAGACCACCGAATGGCGTGATGATGCCGAGCTTGCTGATACCGGTGGTGGTCAGCACGTAGAGGCTGCCGGAGAACAGCAGAATACCGATGACGAACGACATACCCGCCCAAGCGACCAATCGGCCTTGGATCTGCGTGGCCAGCAGCGCAACGCCGAACAGCGCCAGGGTGTGTACCAGTTGATAGGTGACGCCCGTGTGGAAAATCGCCAGGTACTCCGGCGTCAGGCGGTTTTTCAGACCGTGGGCGGCGAATGCGCCCAAGACGACCCCGGTAAAACCGAAAAAAGCGGCCAGCATCAAAAAGCCACGCAGCATTGGGAACTCCAGTCAGACGCGATCGGCAGGGTCTGTATAATGGCCCGCTCCACCGGTTCGGCCAAGCCATCTCTATGCTGCGTACTATTTTCCGTCGTCTCACGAAGGCCCTGCTCTGGTTCGCCGGCGGCAGCATCTTGCTGGTGCTGGTATTCCGCTTCGTGCCGCCGCCGGGTACGGCGTTGATGGTCGAGCGCAAGATCGAATCGTGGGTCGATGGCGAGCCGATCGACCTGCAGCGCACATGGAAGCCGTGGGACGAGATCTCCGACGATCTCAAAGTGGCGGTCATGGCGGGTGAGGATCAGAAGTTTCCCGAGCATTGGGGTTTTGATTTCAGCGCGATCCAGGCTGCACTGGCGCACAACGAACTGGGCGGCTCGATTCGCGGCGCCAGCACCCTGAGTCAGCAAGTATCGAAGAACCTGTTTCTGTGGGCCGGTCGCAGCTATCTGCGTAAAGGCCTGGAGGCCTGGTTTACCGCGCTGATCGAAGTGTTCTGGCCCAAGCAGCGGATTCTTGAGGTGTATCTGAACAGTGTCGAGTGGGATGACGGGGTGTTTGGCGCAGAAGCCGCCGCCCGCCATCACTTTGGCGTGAGCGCGAAGTCGCTGTCAAGGCAGCAGGCGAGTTATCTGGCGGCTGTACTGCCGAATCCACGGGTGTGGAGCGCTAGCCATCCGACCGCTTATGTCTCGCGTCGGGCTGGGTGGATTCGACAGCAGATGAGTCAGTTGGGTGGCGATAGCTATTTGCTGGGCCTCAATGATTCGCGGCGGGCACCGTGGTCTCGATAACCGATCAAAGATCTTCCAAACCCTGAAGATCCCTGTGGGAGCGAGCTTGCTCGCGAAGGCGGTGGGTCATTTAGCAGTGGCGGTGACTGACACTCCGCCTTCGCGAGCAAGCTCGCTCCCACATAGGTTTTGTGTGAAGCCAGAAATGAAAACGCCCCGATCATCGCTGATCGGGGCGTTTTTTATTGCCTGCTCGCCGGTTAAGCAGCGATCGACAACTTGAGCTTGTTCATCGCGCTCTTCTCGAGCTGACGGATTCGCTCGGCCGACACGTTGTACTTCTGCGCCAGGTCATGCAGCGTGGCTTTCTCTTCGGCCAGCCAGCGCTGGTAGAGGATGTCGCGGCTACGTTCGTCCAGCACTTCCAGCGCTTCGTGCAGGTTGCTGTTGGAGTTGTCGCTCCAGTCAGCATCTTCCAGTTGACGCGCCGGGTCGTACCGGTGGTCTTCCAGATAGTTGGCCGGCGACTGGAAAGCACTGTCGTCGTCGGCTTCAGCAGCCGGGTCGAAGGCCATGTCATGGCCGGTCAGGCGACTTTCCATCTCGCGCACTTCACGCGGTTCAACGCCAAGGCTTTCCGCCACACGGTGGACTTCCTCGTTGTTCAGCCACGCCAGACGTTTCTTCTGGCTGCGCAGGTTGAAGAACAGTTTGCGCTGGGCCTTGGTGGTCGCGACTTTCACAATGCGCCAGTTGCGCAGGATGAACTCGTGAATTTCCGCCTTGATCCAGTGCACGGCGAACGACACCAGACGCACACCCATTTCCGGGTTGAAGCGCTTTACGGCCTTCATCAGGCCGACGTTACCTTCCTGGATCAGGTCAGCCTGAGCCAGACCGTAGCCGGAATAGCTACGGGCAATGTGTACAACAAAACGCAGGTGGGCGAGCACCATCTGCCGAGCCGCCCCCAAATCCTGCTCATAGTAGAGACTCTCGGCCAGTTCACGCTCCTGCTCCGGCGTCAGCAATGGAATGCTGTTGACGGTGTGCACGTAGGCTTCCAGGTTCGCACCCGGAACCAACGCATACGCAGGTTGCAAAGAATTGGTCATACGAAAAAACCTCCCACTTACATACTCGTGCCTCTCGGCACTGCGAAAAATTGACCGGGAACTCAAGTACAAGTTCCCAAAAAACCGCGAGGTCAATCACGCGCAAAAAAGATTCTACTTCGGCGCCAGCTCCCTGAGATGGCGTGCGACTGCAATCCATGCACCGATATAACCCAACAGCACCGCGCCAAGCAAGAGCGACAGACCGTCGGCAACTGGCACTCCGGCCAGCGCGAAATCACTGCCGTACAAGCCGGCCAGCCCAACCACCGCATCGTTCAGCCAGTTCAGGCCGAACGCCAATACACCCCAGGACAGTAGCCCCGCACCGAAGCCATACAACGCGCCCATATAAAGGAAGGGACGTCGCACATAACTGTCAGTGCCGCCGACGAGTTTAATCACTTCTATCTCGGTGCGGCGGTTTTCAATATGAAGACGAATGGTATTGCCTATCACCAAAAGTAATGCAGAAACCAAAAGCACCGTCAGACCGAAGACAAAACGATCGCCAAGCTTGAGGATGGCGGCCAGACGCTCGACCCAGACTAGATCAAGTTGCGCCTGTTGTACCTTGGGCAGCTCGGAAAGTTTTTGTCTTAATGCTTCCAGGGTCGGCTTGTCGACTTCGTTCGGGGTGACCAGCACCACGCCCGGCAACGGGTTCTCCGGCAGCTCGCGCAGAGCTTCGCCCAAGCCGGACTGTTGCTGGAACTCTTCCAGCGCCTGATCACGACCGACATATTCAGCATCAGCTACGCCGGGCATGCCTTTGATCTGCTCACGCAACGATTCGCCCTGTTCCGGGCTGGCGTCGAGTTGCAGATACAACGAGATCTGCGCCGCACGCTGCCACGAACCGCCGAGACGCTCGACGTTGTTGAGTAACAGCGAAAGCCCCATTGGCAGACTCAGCGCCACGGCCATCACCATGCAGGTGAAGAAGCTGCCGATCGGCTGCTTGCCGAGACGGCGCAGGCTGTCGAGCAGGCTGGCGCGATGGCTTTCGATCCACGCGCGAAACAGCGTGGCGAAATCCGGGCCATCGTCATCGTCGTGCTTTTTCTTCTTCGGCGGCTGCGGATCGGCGGCTTTCGGGGCCACGCGTTCGGAAACCTTGGGACTGCGTGTCGCACTCATACCCCGGCCTCCCCGTCGCCGATCAATCGGCCACGTTGCAGGGTCAGCATGCGGTGGCGCATGCGCGCGATCAGTGCGAGGTCGTGACTGGCGATCAGCACGCTGGTGCCCAGCCGGTTGATGTCTTCGAACACGCCCATGATCTCGGCCGCCAGACGCGGATCGAGGTTACCGGTCGGTTCGTCCGCCAGCAGCAAGGCCGGGCGATGCACGATGGCGCGGGCAATACCGACGCGCTGTTGCTGACCGGTGGACAGGTCGCCAGGGTACAGATCGGTTTTATCCGACAGCGCCACGCGCTCCAGCGCCGAATCGACGCGCTTGGCGATTTCGGCCTTGGACAAGCCAAGAATCTGTAGCGGCAAGGCGACGTTGTTGAACACGGTGCGATCGAACAGCAACTGGTGATTCTGGAACACCACGCCGATCTGCCGGCGCAGAAACGGAATCTGCGCGTTGCTGATGGTGCTCAGGTCTTGCCCGGCGAGCAGCAGTTTGCCGCTGGTCGGACGCTCCATCGCCAGCAACAGGCGCAACAAGGTGGATTTACCGGCACCGGAGTGGCCGGTGACAAACAAGAACTCGCCACGACGGACTCGAAAGCTCAGCTCATGCAAGCCGACGTGACCGTTCGGGTAGCGTTTACCGACCTGTTCGAAACGAATCATGAACGCTCCCGCTCGGCAAACAGTGCCTGGACAAAGGGTTCGGCTTCAAAGGTACGCAAGTCGTCGATGCCTTCACCGACGCCGATGTAGCGGATCGGCAGGCCGAACTGCTTGGCCAGGGCGAAGATCACCCCGCCCTTGGCGGTACCGTCGAGCTTGGTCAGCGCCAGACCGGTCAGTTCGACGGTCTGGTTGAATTGCTTGGCCTGATTGATGGCGTTCTGGCCAGTACCGGCGTCGAGCACCAGCAGCACTTCGTGCGGCGCATCGGCATCAAGCTTGCCGATCACCCGGCGAACCTTTTTCAGTTCTTCCATCAGGTTGTCTTTGGTGTGCAGACGACCAGCGGTGTCGGCGATCAACACGTCGATGCCACGGGCCTTGGCGGCTTGCACGGCGTCGAAGATCACCGAAGCCGAGTCGGCGCCGGTGTGCTGGGCGATGACCGGAATCTTGTTGCGCTCGCCCCAGACCTGCAATTGCTCCACAGCAGCGGCACGGAAGGTGTCACCAGCGGCGAGCATGACTTTCTTGCCTTCCAGCTGCAGCTTCTTCGCCAGTTTGCCGATGGTGGTGGTCTTGCCGGCGCCGTTGACGCCCACCACCAGAATCACGAAAGGCTTGTTCTGCGAGGTGATTTTCAGCGGTTGTTCGACCGGTTTGAGCATCGCGGCCAGTTCGGCCTGCAGGGATTTGTACAGCGCGTCGGCGTCAGCCAGCTCTTTACGGGCAACCTTCTGGGTCAGGCGCTGGATGATCTGCGTGGTGGCTTCGACACCGACGTCGGCGGTGAGCAGACGGGTTTCGAGGTCATCGAGCAGATCGTCATCAATGGTTTTGCGGCCGAGGAACAGGCTGGCCATGCCTTCGCCGATGCTGGCGCTGGTTTTCGACAGGCCTTGCTTGAGGCGGGCGAAGAAGCCGGCTTTGGTTTCTTCGGTGCGCGGGGCTTCGGCTGGGGCCTCGGCAATCACTTCAACTGGAGTAACAGGAGCAGCGACAACCGGTGCAGGTGCAGGTGCAGGTGCAGGTGCAGGCTCGGGCTGTTGAACAACTGGCGCAACAGACACGGGTGCAACAGGCTCAGCAACAACCGGCGCAGACTCTACAACCGGCTCAACCACAGGCGCCGGAGCCACCTCTGGAGCAAACGCAGCCGGCGCAGGAATCTCTGGGGTGATGTGCGGCGCAGCTTCTTCAACCAACGCCACCGGCTCTTCCGCCACTGGCAAGGTCAGCCATGGCTCAGCCGCCGGCGTCAGCGGCAGTTCAGCCGCCACAGGCGCTTCAGGCTCGAGTTCCGGCTCGACCGGTTGCAGCACCGGCTCGGCAATCGGCAGAACGATCGGTGCCGGCTCTTCTTCTATAACCGGAGCAGGTTCCGGCGCAGGCTCTGGAATCGCGGGCGGCTGTTCGACGACGGGTTCCTGCGGTTTCTTACGCAGCCATCCGAACAGGCTTTTCTTCTCGCCAGCCGCAGCTGGGGTCTTCTTGTCGTCGTTGGAACCAAACATGGAGGACGGCTATCTCACGGTAGCGACGCGCCATAAGGGCGCCCCGGCAAATAAATATTCGATGCAGAACAGACTGTGTTTCATCCAGCTTGTTCACGCGCAACATTTTGTCGAGGCGCCAGCGGCACCCCAAAGAATCGTATAAACGAAGGACTAAACCGGCAAATTCGGCGAAAAAGCGAAGTTTAGTCGATAAACCGTAGCTTTCTGCCGCAAACCCATTCAGCCAGATCAGGTCTGAAAACCTGATAGGCGTGGTCGCCGGTAAAACGGATCAGTATCCTAGCACCCTCTCGCCCGCCGACGCTAAGACCAAGCGGGCAGCCCAACAGGTTAAAAAACGAATGAATGCTCTAGCCCGCCGCGCTGCAGGCCTGCTGCTCAGCACAGTCTGCCTGCCCCTTTCGGCCCTGGCGGCCGACCCGCAACCGACTCACGAATTCACCCTCGACAATGGCCTCAAGGTCGTCGTGCGCGAAGACCATCGTGCACCGGTGGTGGTCTCGCAGGTCTGGTACAAGGTCGGTTCCAGCTACGAAACCCCGGGCCAGACCGGTCTGTCCCACGCGCTTGAGCACATGATGTTCAAGGGCAGCGAGAAAGTCGGCCCCGGCGAAGCGTCGTTGATCCTGCGTGATCTGGGCGCCGAAGAGAACGCTTTTACCAGCGACGATTTCACCGCTTATTACCAGGTTCTGGCTCGCGACCGTTTGGGCGTAGCCTTTGAACTGGAAGCCGACCGCATGGCCAATCTGCGCCTGCCGGCCGACGAGTTCGCCAAGGAAATCGAAGTCATCAAGGAAGAGCGCCGCTTGCGCACTGATGACAAACCGATGTCCAAGGCTTACGAGCGTTACAAGGCCATGGCTTACCCGGCCAGCGGCTACCACACACCAACCATCGGCTGGATGGCTGACCTCGATCGCATGAAGGTCGAAGAACTGCGCCACTGGTACCAATCCTGGTACGTGCCGAACAACGCCACACTGGTGGTGGTTGGCGACGTCACCCCGGACGAAGTGAAAACCCTCGCCCAGCGCTATTTCGGCCCGATCGCCAAACGCGACGTGCCACCGGCGAAAAAGCCGCTGGAACTGGCCGAACCCGGCGAACGCCAGATCACCCTGCACGTGCAGACGCAACTGCCTAGCCTGATGCTCGGTTTCAACGTGCCAAGCATTGCCACCGCTGAAGACAAGCGTTCGGTGAACGCCTTGCGCCTGATCTCGGCCCTGCTCGACGGCGGTTACAGCGGGCGCATCCCGACGCAACTGGAGCGCGGCGAAGAGCTGGTCTCCGGCGGTTCGTCGAGCTACGACGCTTACACCCGTGGCGACAGCCTGTTCACCCTGTCGGCAACGCCGAACACGCAGAAGAAAAAGACCATGGCACAAGCCGAGGCCGGTCTGTGGAAACTGCTGGAGCAGCTGAAAACCACCGCGCCGTCCGCTGAAGAACTGGAGCGCGTGCGTGCGCAAGTGATTGCCGGTCTGGTCTTCGAGCGTGATTCGATCACCAGCCAGGCCACCGCCATTGGTCAGCTGGAAACCGTCGGCCTGTCGTGGAAACTGATGGACACCGAACTCGCCGATCTGGAAAGCGTCACCCCACAAGATATCCAGAACGCCGCCAAGCTGTATTTCACCCGCGAACGTCTCAGCGTCGCCCATGTCCTGCCACTGGAGACGACTCATGAGTAAGCGCAAATCCCCACGCCTGCTGCTCGGCTTGATCGCCGTGGCGGTGATCGGCTCTGCCGCGTTCTACCTGTCGCCAGGCGCTGACAGCAATGCCAGCGAAGCCCTCGACAACGCCAAGTCCAGCCAGAAGCTGCAATCGCTGGCCGAACTCGACGGCAAGGCCCCGGCCAGCCGCAAACTCGACGTGCAAACCTGGAACACCGCCGCAGGCGCCAAGGTGCTGTTCGTCGAAGCCCATGAACTGCCGATGTTCGACATGCGCCTGATCTTCGCCGCCGGCAGCAGCCAGGACGGTAACGCTTCGGGTCTGGCAGTGCTGACCAACGCGATGCTCAACGAAGGTGTCGCTGGCAAAGACGTCGGCGCCATCGCTCAGGGTTTTGAAGGCCTGGGTGCGGATTTCGGCAACGGTGCCTTCAAGGACATGGCGCTGGCCTCGCTGCGCAGCCTGAGTGCCACCGACAAGCGTGAACCGGCGCTGAAGCTGTTTTCGGAAGTGGTCGGCAAACCGACCTTCCCGGCTGACTCGTTCGCACGCATCAAGAACCAGATGCTTGCCGGTTTCGAATACCAGAAGCAGAACCCCGGCAAACTCGCCAGCCTTGAACTGATGAAACGTCTGTACGGCGATCATCCGTACGCGCATTCGAGCGACGGCAATCCGCAAAGCGTGCCGAAGATCACCCTCGCCCAGTTGCGTGAGTTTCACGCCAAGGCTTATGCCGCTGGCAACGTGGTGATCGCACTGGTCGGCGACCTCTCGCGTGCGGAGGCCGAGGCGATTGCCAATCAGGTTTCCGGCACCCTGCCGAAAGGCCCGGCGCTGGCGAAGATCGTTCAGCCACAGGAGCCGAAAGCCAGCACCAACCACATCGAGTTCCCGTCGAAGCAGACCAATCTGATGATCGCGCAATTGGGCATCGACCGAGACGACCCGGATTACGCGGCACTGTCGATGGGCAATCAGATCCTCGGCGGCGGCGGTTTCGGCACGCGCCTGATGAGTGAGGTGCGTGAGAAACGCGGCCTGACTTATGGCGTGTACTCGGCGTTCAGCCCGATGCAGGCACGCGGCCCGTTCATGATCAACCTGCAGACCCGCGCGGAAATGAGCGAAGGCACCCTGAAACTGGTGCAGGATGTGCTCGCCGATTACCTTAAAACCGGCCCGACGCAAAAAGAACTCGACGACGCCAAACGCGAACTGGCCGGCAGCTTCCCGCTGTCCACCGCGAGCAATGCCGATATCGTCGGCCAACTCGGCGCGATGGGCTTCTATAATCTGCCGCTGAGCTACCTGGATGATTTCATGCGTCAGTCGCAGAGCCTGACCGTCGAACAAGTCCGCGACGCCCTGAACAAACACCTGAGCACGGACAAAATGGTCATCGTCACTGCTGGCCCGACCGTGCCGCAAAAGCCGTTACCGGCCCCATCTGATAAACCTGCCGAGCAACCGCTCGGGGTTCCGGAGCATTAATGGCGACTCGTTCCCCAAAAAAACCTGCGCAAAACGTTCACAACGGTGTGAACCAGTTGCGCATCATTGGCGGCCAATGGCGCAGCCGCAAGCTGAGTTTCCCTGACGCGCCGGGCCTGCGCCCGACGCCGGATCGCGTGCGTGAAACCCTGTTCAACTGGCTCGCGCCATACGTTGAAGGGGCCAAAGTGCTCGACCCGTTCGCCGGCAGCGGCGCACTGTTTCTCGAAGCGCTGTCGCGTGGTGCGGCCATGGGTCAGGCGCTGGACGCCAGCAACATTGCCGTCTCCAGCCTGAAAGAACACCTCGGCACCCTGCGCTGCACCAACGGTCAGGTACAAACGGCTGATGCACTGCGTTATCTGGAAACCCAGACCGCCACGCCGTTTGATCTGGTGTTCCTCGACCCGCCGTTCAACCAGAACCTGCTGCCGGCCGTTTGCACCTTGCTCGAAGAGCGTCAGTGGCTGGCGCCGGACTCGTGGATCTACACTGAAAGCGAAACGGCGCCATCGACGCTGGGCCTGCCGGGCAACTGGCGCCTGCACCGCGAGCAGAAATCCGGCCGGGTTTACTACGCGCTGTGGCAACGTACGGCAGAGATCGCCGGTTAACCGACCGGTCTGAATCAGCGGCGTCCCTTCCAATGGGGTCGCCGCTCTGCATCGAGAACCATCGTGTCCGCCTCTTCAGAACGCTTTAACCCCGCCTTCGGCCTCGGCAATCCGCATCTGCAAACCTTGTGGGGACCGCTGTGGCGCAAAACCGTGCATATCGAACGTGAGCGCGAGCGCCTGTGGCTTGATGATGGCGACTTTCTCGACCTCGACTGGCACGGCCCGCACACCGCCGATGCACCACTGGTGCTGGTGCTGCATGGCCTGACCGGTTCCTCCAATTCGCCTTACGTCGCCGGCATCCAGAAGGCGCTGGCCGATCAAGGCTGGGCCAGTGTTGCGCTGAACTGGCGCGGCTGTTCCGGTGAACCGAATCTGCTCCCGCGCAGTTATCACTCCGGCGCCAGTGAAGACCTCGCCGAAGCCATCAAACACCTGCGTGCGAAACGACCGTTGGCACCGTTGTATGCCGTCGGCTACTCCCTGGGCGGCAATGTGCTGCTCAAGCACTTGGGCGAAACCGGCAGCGCCAGTGGTGTGCTCGGTGCTGTGGCGGTGTCCGTACCGTTTCGCCTCGACCAATGCGCCGACCGCATCGGTCAGGGATTTTCCAAGGTTTATCAAGCGCACTTCATGCGCGAAATGGTTGCCTACATCAAGAACAAGCAACGGCAGTTTCAACACGATGGACGCGAAGACGGACTCGCGGCGCTGGCCGCCCTCGGTTCGCTGGAGAACATGCGCACGTTCTGGGACTTCGATGGCCGGGTGACCGCGCCGTTGCACGGTTTCAATGGTGCCGAGGATTACTATCGCCGCGCTTCGAGCCGTTACTTCCTCGGCGAGATCCGCACGCCGACCCTGATCATTCAAGCAGCGGACGATCCATTCGTATTCCCGCACAGCTTGCCGCAGGCCGATGAACTGTCAGCCTCGACCGCCTTTGAGTTGCAGCCACGCGGCGGGCACGTTGGCTTCGTCGATGGCTCGCTGCGTCAGCCTGGCTACTACCTCGAACGTCGTATCCCGCAGTGGCTGGCCAGTGTGCTCGCATGAGCGATCAGGGCGAGTCGATCCATTTCTGGCAAACCGCGCCGCTGGCCGGGGTCGAGTTGTTGTCAGCGCGTTATATCGAGCATCGTTTCGCCCCGCATGTGCATGACGGCTATGTGATCGGCATGATCATGGCCGGCGCCCAGCGTTATCGCTATCGCGGCGCCGAGCATCTGGCCGGCAGCGGCACGTTGGTGTTGATCAACCCCGACGAGTTGCACACCGGGCACAAAGGCACCGAGGATGGCTGGCTGTATCGGGCGTTTTATCCCGATACCGCGCAAATCGTTTCGCTGCTGGATGAACTGGAACTGTCCACCACCAACCTGCCGGCGTTTGGCGCCACGCTGTATCGCGACCCGGATCTGGTCAACGGCTTTGCCCAGTTGCACCGTTTGCTCGAAAGCCCGGCCACCGCGCTGCAACAGCAAACGGTGTGGCGCGAGATGATGTTGCTGCTGTTGCAGCGCCATGCGGCAGTGCCGGTGCCCGGCCGAGCCGGCAAGGAACACCGCGCGGTGCTGTTGGGCAAAGAATTGCTGCACGCACAACTGGCGGCGCCACCGTCACTGGAAGAACTGGCGGCGGCGGTCAATCTGTCGCCCTTCCATTTCGCCCGGGTGTTCCGCCGCGCTACTGGTATGCCGCCGCACACCTGGCTGATGCAGCAACGTATCGCCCAGGCGCGCGCACTGTTGCAGCACGGTTGCCTGCCGGTAGAAGTCGCCATGCAACTGGGGTTTGCCGACCAGAGCCATTTGAGCCGGCAGTTCAAACAGGCTTATGGCGTCGGGCCGGCCGCTTATCGCAGCGCCCGACAGCTTCCTGCAGACAACAATTAACCAATGTGGGAGCGAGCCTGCTCGCGAAAGCGGTGTGTCAGTCCAAGAAATAGTGGCTGACAGGACGCATTCGTGAGCAGGCTCGCTCCCACAGGTATTAATTATTGGCCGGTGGCAATACCGCGCGAAGGCTCATTGATCCACTCACTCCACGACCCGGCATACAACGAACCCAGCGGATATCCCGCCAGACACAACGCGAACAGGTTGTGACACGCCGTCACGCCAGAACCGCAATAAGCCACCAGATCCGCTGGCGAACGTTCGCCGAGCTTCGCGGCAAAACGCTGCTTGAGCTGATCGGCTGGGAGGAATCGCCCATCACTGCCGAGGTTGTCGGTGAACGCCGCGCATTGCGCACCGGGAATGTGCCCGGCCACCGAATCGATCGGTTCCACTTCCCCCTTGAATCGCGGCAACGCCCGAGCATCGATCAAGGTCAACGCAGGTTGGCCAAGACGCTTTTGCAATTTTTCGGCGCTGATCAGCAAGCTCATGTCCGGCTGACCACTGAAACTACCGCGACTGACCGTCGGCGCATCGAGGCTCAGCGGCAACCCCGCCGCATGCCACGCCTTGAGTCCGCCATCGAGAATGAACACGCCATCGCGCTTGCCCAGCCACGCTAGCAACCACCACGCCCGCGCCGCGTAGGCACCGGGGCCGTCATCGTACAAAATCACATCGCTGTCGTTGTTGATGCCCCACGCCTGCAGTCGCTCGATCAGCGCCGCCGGCTCGGGCAACGGATGACGACCGGTTACGCCTTTGACCACGGTGCCGCTGAGGTCACGCTCAAGATCGGCGAAGCTCGCCCCGGCAATGTGCCCTTCGGCGTAGCTGCGCTGACCGTAGTCCGGGTCTTCGAGGGCAAAACGACAATCGAGAATCACCAGCCCCGGCTGCGCCTTGCGGGCATCCAGTGCTTCGGGGCTGATCAGTTGCGCAATCGGCATAACGGGCTCCTGGGGGATTTCAACAGAACGGTTTATTTCACGTCTTCGAGGGCCTGGGCCAGCGGCACATAGAACTCCTCGAACAACGCATTGACCTCGTCACGCGCCTGCTCGGTGACAAATCCGGCCTCCAGCACCAGCACCTGATACACGCCACGTTTAATGGCTTGTTCACTGAGGTGGTTGGAGTTTTCGCGGGTCGTGCAAAGGAAGCGCACCCAGGACGTCAGGATGATCCAGGCATTGAGGGTCAGGGACTCGATCTGCACGCGATCCATATCGAGAATCCCGGCGGCGACAAAACCTTCGTAGATTGCCGCGCCTTGAATCACGCAGCGCTGGGAAAAGCGCCGATAGCGGGCGGCCAGTTCCGGATCACTGTCGAGCAGATGCTCCAGGTCGCGGTGCAGAAAGCGGTAGCGCCACATCGCCGAAAGCAATTCCTTGAGATAGAAACGCTTGTCCTCGACCGTCGCCGCGCGCCCCTGCGGCGGGCGCAGAAAGCTGTCCACGAGGCTTTCGTACTCACTGAACAACACGGCGATGATCGCCTGCTTGTTGGGGAAGTGGTAGTACAGGTTGCCCGGAGAAATCTCCATGTGGGCAGCAATGTGATTGGTGCTGATGCTGCGCTCGCCCTGCTGATTGAACAGTTCAAGGCTGTTCAGCACGATACGCTCGCTGGTTTTTATTCGTGGGGCCATGGCTTGAGCTTTAATTCAGAGTGCGTTGGGGGGCATCTTACGACCTAACCGGAAATGGATAAAACACTGCTGTGCAAGGAAGTCATTTGACTTTCTAGAGCATAGACTCTAAAAGTTCATCACTACAATAAATCCGGAGCAGACCATGACTGCCGACATTGCCTACCTGCAAACGCTGCAACAACCGCTGGCCGAACTGGACCGGTTGTTCGAGGCACAGCGGGCCGCGTATGCCGCCAATCCGATGCCGCCCGCCGCCCAGCGCCAGCAATGGCTCAAAGCGTTGAGCGATTTGTTGAGCAATGAACGCCAGGCATTGATCGCCGCGATCAGCTCCGATTTCAGCCACCGAAGCGCCGATGAAACCTTGCTAGCCGAGCTGATGCCAAGCCTGCACGGTATTCATTACGCCAGCCGTCATCTCAAGGGCTGGATGAAAGCCTCGCGGCGCAAGGTTGGCATGGCGTTCCAGCCGGCCTCGGCGAAAGTCGTGTATCAGCCTCTCGGCGTAGTCGGCGTCATCGTGCCGTGGAATTACCCGTTGTATCTGGCCGTCGGCCCGCTCGTCGGCGCCTTGGCAGCGGGCAATCGGGTGATGCTCAAACTCAGCGAATCGACCCCCGCCACCGGCTTGTTGATGAAAGAGTTGCTGGCGCGAATTTTCCCCGAAGACCTGGTCTGCGTGGTGCTCGGTGAAGCCGACATCGGCGTAGCGTTCTCCCGCCTGCGCTTCGATCACTTGCTGTTCACCGGGGCCACCAGCATCGGCAAACACGTGATGCGCGCCGCCGCCGAAAACCTGACACCGGTCACCCTGGAACTGGGCGGCAAGTCACCGGCCATCGTCTCCCGCGATGTACCGCTCAAGGATGCCGCCGAGCGTATCGCCTTCGGTAAAACCCTCAACGCCGGTCAGACCTGCGTGGCCCCGGATTATGTGCTGGTGCCGGAAGATCGCGTCGGTGGTTTCGTCGAAGCCTATCGCCAGGCCGTGCAGGGTTTTTACCCGACACTCACCGACAATCCGGACTACACCGCGATCATCAACGAACGCCAATTGGCGCGTCTTAACGGCTACGTCAGCGATGCCACCAGCAAGGGTGCGCTGCTGATCCCGCTGTTCGAGCAGGGCCAGGGCCGGCGCATGCCGCACAGTGTGCTGCTGAATGTCAGTGACGACATGACGGTCATGCAGGACGAAATCTTCGGTCCACTGCTGCCAATCGTGCCGTATCAGGATCTGGAGCAGGCATTTGCTTACATCAATAAGCGGCCACGTCCTCTGGCTCTTTACTACTTTGGCTACGACAAACGCGAACAGAACCGCGTGCTGCACGAGACCCATTCCGGCGGCGTGTGCCTGAACGATACGTTGCTGCATGTGGCTCAGGACGATATGCCGTTTGGCGGTATCGGTGCTTCCGGTATGGGCCACTACCACGGCCACGAAGGCTTCCTGACCTTCAGCAAAGCCAAAGGCGTGCTGATTAAACAGCGCTTCAACGCGGCCAGACTGATTTACCCGCCCTACGGCAAATCGATTCAGAAGCTGATTCAGAAACTGTTCATTCGCTAAACATTCGTCACCGCCGGGTAATAAAAACAATGCACCCAAGCCTGACCGAAACACCCGCCCTGTCCCGCCGTGGCCTGCTGAAATTCAGCCTCGGCGCCACGGCGTTCCTCGCCACCGCCGGACTCGGCGCCAGCCTCAGCGGCTGCTCGTCAAGCGTCGCGGCCAACGGTTTTGTCTCATTGCGCGACGGCGATCTGTTGTTTCTGCGCGCGCTGATTCCAGTGATGCTCGACGGCGCCGTGGCGGCGGAAAAGATGCCTGCCGCCGTCGATGGCACGCTGAAGTCGCTGGACTACAGCCTCGATCACCTGTCGCCGGAAATGCTCAAACTTACCCGACAACTGTTCGACGTCCTCGGCATGGCGGTGACACGCGGGCCACTTACCGGGATCTGGGGCAGTTGGGAAAACGCCAGTCCGGAGGCCATGCGTCATTTCCTCGATCGTTGGGAAAACAGCTCGCTGAGCTTGTTGCGTATGGGCCATAGCTCGTTACAGCAGATGGTGATGATGGCCTGGTATACCCGCACCGAATCGTGGGGACATTGCGGCTATCCCGGCCCGCCTACCGTTTGAGATCGGCGGCGCGGCCTTCGCGAGCAAGCTCGCTCCCACAGGGGTTCGCATTCCAATGTGGGAGCGAGCTTGCTCGCGAAGGGGCCAGCCGCCACACCCAGCATCCAGAATAATAAAGAGAACCTGATCGATGCCCGTACCCGACCCGTTCCGCGAAGGCCTCGCCCGAGGCTGGAAAACCTACAACGGCGCACAGCTGAGCGATGACCTCACCCTTGAAGCAGACGTGGCGATCATCGGCAGCGGCGCTGGTGGCGGCACCACCGCGGAAATCCTCAGCGCTGCCGGTTACAAAGTGCTGCTGATCGAAGAAGGCCCGCTGAAAACCAGTTCCGATTTCAAAATGCTTGAAGACAAGGCCTACAGCAGCCTTTATCAGGAAGGCATCGGCCGCATGAGCAAGGACGGCGCGATCACCATCCTCCAGGGTCGCGCAGTCGGCGGTACGACGCTGATCAACTGGACTTCGAGTTTCCGCACCCCGGAGCCGACCCTTGAACACTGGGCCAAAGAACACAACGTCAAGGGCCATAGCCCCGCCGAGATGGCGCCGTGGTTCGAAAAAATGGAGCAGCGCCTCGGCGTCGCCCCGTGGATGGTCCCACCCAATGCCAACAACGACGTGATCCGCAAAGGCTGTGAGCAACTCGGCTATAGCTGGCACGTGATCCCGCGCAACGTGCGCGGCTGCTGGAACCTTGGCTACTGCGGGATGGGCTGCCCGACCAACGCCAAGCAATCGATGATGGTCACGACCATTCCCGCCACGTTGGAAAAGGGCGGCGAACTGCTTTATCTGGCCCGCGCGGAGAAACTGCTGATCAATGGCGACAAAGTCACTGGCCTGCAATGCGTGGCGATGGATGAGCGCTGCGTTGAACCGACCGGGCGCAAGATCAGCGTCAAGGCGCGGCATTACGTGCTTGCCGGCGGTGGCATCAACAGCCCGGCACTGTTGCTACGTTCAGACGCGCCGGATCCGCATGAAAACCTGGGAAAACGCACCTTCCTGCACCCGGTGAACATGTCCGCCGCGCGCTTCGACGAGGTCATCAACCCGTTTTACGGGGCGCCGCAGTCGATCTATTCCGACCATTTCCAATGGAAGGACGGCACCACCGGACCGATGGCTTTCAAACTCGAAGTGCCACCGTTGCATCCGGCACTGGCGGCCACGCTGCTCGGCGGCTTTGGCGCAGAAAGCGCGCAACACATGGCGGACCTGCCGCACACCCACGCCATGCTGGCCTTGCTGCGTGATGGCTTCCACCCGGACAGCACGGGCGGTGCAGTCGAGTTGCGGGGCGATGGTTCGCCGGTGCTCGACTACCAGGTTTCGCCCTATGCCTGGGAAGGCTTGCGCCGGGCGTTTCACGTCATGGCCGAAATCCAGTTCGCCGGCGGCGCAAAATCGGTAATGCCGATGCACGCCGACGCGCGCTACGTGAAAACCCTGGCTGAAGCGCGCACGCTGATCGATGGTTTGAGCCTCGAGCTGTATCGCACCCGGCTCGGCAGCGCGCATGTCATGGGCGGCTGCGCAATGGGTGAAGAGCCGAAAAGCGCGGTCACCGACAGTCTCGGTCGCCATCATCAACTGGCTAATCTGTCGATTCACGACGGCTCGCTGTTCCCCACCAGCATCGGCGCCAACCCGCAATTGTCGGTGTATGGCCTGACCGCGCAACTGGCGACGTCCCTCGCCGATCGGCTGAGAAACCCGTGAAAAAACCGATTATTGCCATCGTCTATAGTGCTTTCTTACCCAACAGGTGACTTGGCCGACCGGGACGGCTGCGATACCATCCGACTCCCCAACGGACTCCCGCCAGGACGACGCGATGAACCGAGTGTTGTACCCAGGTACCTTCGACCCTATTACCAAGGGCCATGGCGATCTGGTCGAACGCGCCTCGCGCCTGTTCGATCACGTGATCATTGCGGTCGCTGCCAGCCCGAAGAAAAACCCGCTGTTCCCGCTGGAACAACGGGTTGAACTGGCTCGCGAGGTCACCAAACACCTGCCGAACGTGGAAGTGGTCGGTTTCTCGACGCTGCTCGCGCATTTCGCCAAAGAGCAGAACGCCAATGTGTTCCTGCGTGGTCTGCGCGCGGTGTCGGACTTCGAATACGAATTCCAGCTGGCCAACATGAACCGTCAGCTGGCCCCGGATGTCGAGAGCCTGTTTCTCACGCCGTCCGAGCGTTACTCGTTCATTTCCTCGACGCTGGTGCGGGAAATCGCCGCGCTGGGCGGCGATATCAGCAAGTTCGTCCACCCGGCCGTGGCTGATGCGCTGACCCTGCGCTTCAAGAAGTAACGACCGTTCAAACGGCGCCCGCGTGCACTACGGGCGCCAATGCGGCACAATTGCGCGCATTGATTTATAGCGCCCGGGCCTGCCGCCCCGGCTGGAGTTAGCATGTCCCTGATCATCACCGACGATTGCATCAACTGCGACGTCTGCGAACCCGAGTGCCCGAACGCCGCCATTTCCCAAGGCGAAGAGATCTACGTGATCGACCCGAACCTGTGCACCCAGTGCGTCGGCCACTACGACGAACCACAGTGCCAGCAGGTTTGCCCGGTGGATTGCATTCCGCTGGACGAGGCACATCCGGAGACTGAAGAACAGTTGATGGAGAAGTACCGCCTGATCACTGGCAAGGCCTGATCCGCCGGAGTTATAGCGCTCTTTCGGGCCTCTTCGCGAGCAAGCTCGCTCCCACTTTTGAAATGCGTTTCAATGTGGGAGCGAGCTTGCTCGCGAAAGGGCCGTCAGCCACACAGCAAATCCCTGATCAGCTCACTCGCGCTGCTCAAACCCCTCCCCGATACACCCCAGACACCGCACAAACGCCGCTTTCGCCGGATCCACCACCAACGCCTGCCCGGCATCGCCAATCCCGCCACCCAGCGCGGTAAACGGCAACGACACGACAAACGCCCCCGCACCGATCACCGTCGCCACCACCAATAAAGGTCGGGCAATCAGCAAATCGCCAAGCATGGCGTAGGCCGGTGGATTCTGGATGGTGTAGCGCGGGTCACCGCTGCCGTTTTCCGTGGCCTGAACGGCCAGACTGGAACACAGCAGCAGCGCAACAACGAGGACTTGCAAGGACTTCATGGCACGATCCTTCGGGCTGAACAGTGAGACATCTCACTATAGACCGTAGGACCTTTTCAGCTTTTTGCCTCAGCTCTGGCAGCGCGGGCAGAACACACTGGCGCGTTGACCGAGCTTCACTTCACGCAGACCGGTGCCACAGACCTTGCAGTGTTCACCACCGCGGCCATAGACAAACAATTCCTGTTGGAAATACCCCGGCTGGCCGTCACCGCCAATGAAATCGCGCAACGTGGTGCCGCCACGCTCGATGGCGGCGGCGAGAATCCGTTTGATCTCGATCGCCAGCGTCAGATAGCGCCCCCGGGAAATCCCCCCGGCCTCGCGGCGCGGATCGATCCCGGCGGCAAACAATGCTTCGGTCGCATAGATATTGCCGACCCCGACCACCACCGCGTTATCCATGATGAACGGCTTGACCGCCATCGAACGCCCACGCGACAGCTGGAATAAACGTTCGCCATCGAACAGATCGGTCAACGGCTCCGGCCCGAGACGAATCAGCAGCTCGTGATTGAGCGGATCGTTGCTCCACAGCATCGCGCCGAACCGGCGCGGATCGGTGTAGCGCAGCGCCAGCCCCGACTCAAGTTCAATATCGACGTGTTCATGCTTGAGCGCCGGCAAACCGACTTCGACCAGACGCAAATTACCCGACATGCCCAAGTGACTGATCAACGTGCCGACTTCGGCGTTGATCAATAGATACTTGGCGCGACGCTCGACCAGCACGATACGCTGCCCCGACAGGCGCACATCGAGGTCTTCGGGAATCGGCCAGCGCAAACGCCGGTCGCGAACGATGACCCGGCTGACACGCTGCCCTTCCAGGTGCGGGGCAATCCCGCGACGGGTGGTTTCGACTTCCGGCAGTTCAGGCATGGCGTCCTCGGATCAATGCGCGCCGAGGTCGCGGATCGTTTGTTTGAGGGTTTCGAAGTCGTAATCCGACAGCCCTACGTAGTCGAGTACCAGCGGCCCGACGGCGTTCCATTCGAAATCTTCGGTCTGGCTGCCCAGCACTCGATACGAAGCGCAAATGTGTTCGGCCATTTTCAGGATCGCCAGCAGGTTTTTCAGCTGACTGTTGCGCGACGACTCATCGCTGAAAATTGCCAAGGCGTTGTGGTGATTGGCGATCGCCGCGCTGACATGCTCGGGCAGGCGCCAGGACTTGGCCGTGTAGTAACCGACCACCGCGTGATTGGTGTTGAACTCACTGTTCTCGGTGTCGACCACCCGACATTCAGCGCTGGCATTGGCATAAGCCTTTTCCAGAACCGACATGTAATTGGGGAAACGCTGCAGCATCAGCGGCACGCCGCAATCGTGAAACAGGCCCAAGGCATACGCCTCATCACCGGCCTGAGTACCGATACGCTTGGCCAGCGTCAGGCAGGTCATCGCCACGTCCTGAGCGGTGTCCCAGAAACGGTTGAGGGTGACGATGGTGTCGTCGTTCATCTCGCCCTTGATCGACTGCGCGTTGATCAGGTTGATGATCGAACGGCTGCCCAACAGGTTCACCGCGCGCTGAATCGAGGTGATCTTGTTGCTCAAGCCGTAATACGGCGAATTGACGATTTTCAGCAGCGAGCCGGACAGGCCAGGATCCTGAGCGATCAACTTGGCGATCACCTCCAGGTCCGGGTCGGGCATGTACTGCTCCATTTGCAGATCCACCATGATCTGCGGTTGCGCAGGCACACTGATGCCTTGCAGCGATTGTTGAATCTGTTCGGTGGTCAGCTCTTGGGACATAAGTACACACTCTGGGACAGGCGGCGATTCTAACCGTTGAAACCGCAGGGCGACACACCGATGGGCACATCGCAGGAACTTTCATTCAAGCTCAGGCTTCGGACTTTGTATGGCGCGATGGACAGTTTCTGTCCGGCGCGGCAACAAATTCCCACAGACTCAGGAGCTTATCGATGGCCACTTCCCTCAACGGCAAGCGCGTCGCTTTTTTGGTAACCGATGGTTTCGAACAGGTTGAATTGACAGGTCCCAAGCAAGCGCTGGAGCAAGCCGGCGCGCAGGTCGATATCCTTTCGGCCGAGGCTGGAAAGGTCAAAGGCTGGAATCACGACAAACCGGCGGACGACTTCAAGGTCGACCAGACTTTCCAGAGCGCCAGCAGCGAGCAGTACGACGCGATCGTCCTGCCGGGCGGCGTGCAGAACTCCGATACCATTCGCATTGATCAGGACGCCCAGCATCTGGTCAAGACTGGCGCTTCGGCCGGCAAGCCGATCGCGGTGATTTGCCATGGCGGCTGGTTGCTGATCTCGGCGGGACTGGTCAACGGCAAGACCATGACCAGTTACAAGACGCTCAAGGATGACCTGGTCAATGCCGGGGCCAATTGGGTGGACAAGGAAGTGGTCAAGGACGGTCATCTGATCAGCAGCCGTCAGCCGGATGATATTCCGGCGTTCAGTCGAGAGTTGATCGACGCACTGTCGGCGTAGCATTGGGGACCGCATTCGCGAGCAGGCTCGCTCCCACATTGGTCTTGTGTCGGTCACAAGCCCTTTGTGGGAGCGAGTTTGCTCGCGAAAGGGCCATCAGCGTTTCATCGCTGATCAAACCCGACACAAGTCGCAACACGCTATACTCCCGCTCTTTTTTCCGGAGCGACGTCATGTCCCTGCCTAGCTTGCGCCTCAAAGCCAACGCCGACCGTCGCCTGCGCGCCGGTCACCTGTGGGTCTACAGCAACGAAATCGATGTAGCCGCCACCCCTCTGCACGGTTTCCAGGCCGGCGATCAAGCCATCCTCGAAGCGGCCGGCGGCAAACCGCTGGGCATCGTTGCGATGAGCCCGAACAACCTGATCTGCGCTCGCCTGTTGTCCCGCGACATCAAGCTGTCGCTGGACAAATCCCTGCTGGTGCACCGTCTGAACGTGGCCCTGTCGCTGCGCGAGCGCCTGTTCGACAAGCCGTTCTATCGCCTGGTATATGGCGATTCCGACTTGCTGCCTGGCCTGGTCGTCGACCGTTTCGGCGACATCCTGGTGGTGCAGATCGCCTCGGCGACCATGGAAGCGCATAAAGATGACGTGATCGCCGCACTGACCCAAGTGCTCAAACCAAGCGGCATTCTGTTCAAGAACGACTCCGCCGCCCGTGATGCCGAAGGCCTCAACCGCTACGTCGAAACCGTGTTCGGCCTGGTGCCGGAATGGGTGGCGCTCGAAGAGAACGGCGTGAAATTCGAAGCCCCGGTGATTCAGGGTCAGAAAACCGGCTGGTTCTACGACCACCGCATGAACCGCGCACGCCTGGCGCCTTACGCCAAAGGCAAACGCGTTCTCGATCTTTATAGCTACATCGGTGGCTGGGGCGTACAGGCTGCCGCGTTTGGCGCCAGCGAAGTGTTCTGCGTCGATGCTTCGGCCTTCGCCCTCGACGGTGTCGAGCGCAACGCTGCACTGAACGGTTTCGCTGACAAGATGACCTGCATCGAAGGCGACGTTTTCGAAGCCCTGAAAGAACTGAAAGCCAGCGAAGAGCGCTTCGACGTGATCGTGGCCGACCCGCCAGCGTTCATCAAGCGCAAGAAAGACATGAAAAACGGTGAAGGCGCCTACCGCCGCTTGAACGAGCAAGCCATGCGCCTGCTCAACAAGGACGGCATTCTGGTCAGCGCATCATGCTCGATGCACCTGCCGGAAGACGATCTGCAGAACATTCTGCTGACCAGCGCTCGTCACCTGGATCGTAATATCCAGCTGCTCGAGCGTGGCGGTCAGGGCCCGGATCACCCGGTGCACCCGGCCATCGCTGAGACCCGCTACATCAAGAGCATCACCTGCCGCTTGCTGCCCAACAGCTGATCCATGCGGAAAACGGGGAGCCAGCAGGCTCCCCGTTTTTTTTGCGTGCCACTTTTCCTCCTCGCGATTACCCAATACTTCCTACAATTATTTTCTCGCTGACGTGCAGGATATTTCCTTACGTCCTTTAATTATTGAAACTTACCCTACAAGTTTATTTCCAGCTAAAGACTACTCCGACAAAATTACTGGAAATTTCCTACTTAATATCCCCTTGCCAATAATCCATTACAAACTATTATGAAGTTGTCACCACGAGGTGACTTCAACTATCAACGAACAAGGAGTTCAAATTATGAAAAGTATTTCTCTGGAAAGTAAAAAAATCGCAAACCTGGCTTTTCTGGTTGCTTCTAAAGCCCGCTAAGTAAGTCAGGACGCCGGAAAGTGCCGGCATTCCGGCGTCCTTTTTGACTTTATCCAGAGTGAATACCCAATATGCACATCAACCCCTTTCTATTTATATTGCCGCGTTCTCCCGGACAAATTGTATGGAACTATAAAAACCATACACAACACGAACTTGACCTGAACTATGCAACTCGCCTCGCGCAATTGATCAACAACCCGCAACTGTTCGACAACCACAACATAATAGACACACAATTATTAAGTGCGGGCATTCTAACCATTTCAAAAACAGACAATCCGCAATGGGGTTGGGACGAGTTGTCGAAGATTTACCACATCGGCACACAGAACATTCCCTGCGAACATACCCCACAAAATATCCACGAGTGGTCCAGACAATATCTGGCGCACTGCAATGAAGTATTGGCCACACCAGCGCCCGCGACAGACCGCCCGACGCTTGAAGCCGAGCAGCGCATTACCCTGCCCGCACCGTGCGCATTGAGTGACGACAGTCTTGGGAATGTGCTGCTCCAGCGCAAAACCTGTCGCAGCTATACAGGTGCAGCGGTAACGCTGAATGACGTCGGCACCCTGCTCTATCTGACCCTCGGTTATCTGCGCGAACGAGACAATGATCACGACGACAGCATCGCCCACGGGCTCAGCGCACGGCGCAGCAGTCCTTCCGCGGGTGGCCTGAACGCTTGCGAAGGTTTTCTGTTGGTCCAGAACGTCGAGGGTCTGGAGCCGGGCATCTATGTCTATCATCCGGCCGACCATACCTTGAGCCGGATCAATCCGTTGCCTGAACCGGCGCTGGGCCACTTGCTGGGCGGTCAGCATTTCATCAACAACCTGCCGCTGGGGTTGTTCATCACTGCCCGTTTTGACCGGCTCTGGTGGAAGTACGAACACTCGCGGGCTTATCGCATGGCCTTCGTCGAGGCTGGTCACCTGTCGCAAACCTTCCAACTGGTCGCCACGTCCCTGGGACTCAACACCTGGCTAACCGGTGCATTTGCCGACCAGCAGGTCGAAACACTCCTGAACCTGGAGGGCAGCGCCGAACAGCCGCTGTTCTTTGTCGGTTGTGGGCAAAGTGACGGGCAAGTGATGTGCCATGAAATGCGCGATCTGTTGCGCGAGGGACAAGCATGACCCTGTCAGTTGCAGTGCCGGATGAAGCACCGGTGTCCTGGGCGCTCAAATTCACCTTGGGTGACTGGGAGAGCCGCGCCTCCGTGCGCAGTAGTACACATGACTATCTGTTGCCCGACGATGTGCCGCTGCAGTTGCAAACCCGCCACTGGTTTCCACCGGCGTTTCTGCCTTATCTGGCACATCCGGCCATTCAGGCGGCAGGGCTCGACGTGGTGCACCGGCTGTCAGCCAACCACCTGGTGCACTTTCTCGACTACACCACCCTGCTCGAACACCGCATCGTCAATCGTGCCGTGGAAGTCATCGTGCACCGGGAGTTGCCCATTTACGTACCTTTGCCGATGAAACACGCGGCGCTGCAGCTCTACACCGACGAGGGTTACCACGCGCTGTTCTCCAATCGGCTCGCTGAGCAGATCGCCAGTTTCTATGGAATCACTGGACGTCCGGCTATTCCGAAGCGCATCACACGTCTGAACGCACTGATCGCCCGCACGCCGGAAAAGAACCGGGCGCTGGCCTGGTTTCTGCTCGGCTTCGTCTCGGAAACCATCATTGCCCGGGAGCTGCTGGACGTCTGCCGCGACAGCCTGGTGTCGGGCGTGAACGACATGCTGCGCGACCATCTCGCGGACGAAGCCCGCCACAGTCGATATTTCACCGAAGCGTTCCATTACTTCTGGCTGTCGATGAACAGCCGACAGCGCACATTTGCGAGCAGAACACTGCTGGAAATCATCGGGGTTTTTTTCGAGGCCGACGAACGCTGGCTGCAACAGAGCTTGCGAGGAGCGGGCATTGCCGACAGTGACGTGATGGAAATTGTCGGCGGCATGGCAACAGTGCAAGCCAATCGTGCGCGGGCACGATCAGGCGCCATCGCAACGCTGGACGCACTGCGCAAGGCCGGTTTTTTTGCACTCCCCCATAACCAGAAACTTTTCGCCAAGGCAGGACTGATCGATGGATAAAGGACAATCCGTGGCAACCACCAGACAGCGCCGCGCCGCTGTCAGTCTGTTGCTGACCATGGTGCTGCTTGGCGTGTTTCCACTGGATGTTCTGCTTCCTTCCTTTCCGGCATTGGCGACGCACTTTAGCCGCTCACCGGCAGATATCGCGCTGTCCATCAGTCTGTTCGCCGTAGGGATCGCGTTTGCCCAGGTCCTGATCGGCCCCCTCTCGGACGTGATCGGGCGCAAGGGCTTGTTACTCGTGGGCATGAGCGTATCCATGCTGGGTGCGCTCGGTTGCGTGACAACCAGCGATTACACGGTATTCCTGGTGTTCCGGGTGATGCAGGCGTTGGGCTGTGGTTGTTTCGTGCTGTCCCAGGCACTGGTGCAAGATCTGTTCGAAGGTGAGGAGCGCGACCGCTTGCGTATCCTGATGGTCACGGCCACCGGGATTTTCATCTCGGTGTCGCCGCTGGCCGGCACCTTTCTGCAGGCCACACTCGGTTGGCGCGGCAGCTTCTGGGTCTTTACCGCGCTGTCCGCCATGGTGCTGATCAAAGCGTGGTTGTTTTTACAGAACAGCCGTCCGACCCATAGTGGTGCGCGGTTGGGTTTCATTCAGTCCTACCGACTCGTGCTGGGGGATTTCGAGTTTGTCGGTTACTGGCTGATCTCTGCATTTGCTTTCGCCTGCCACTTCTCGTTCATCGTGATTTCGCCGCTGATTTTCATGGATCAACTGCAACTGGCGCCATACGACTTTTCATTGATTCTGCTGGTCTACGGTGCCGCCTATGTGGTTGGTGGCATTTTGGCCGCTGTACTGAATCGACGGATCACGCCGGTTCAGCAAATCTTCACCGGGCTGAGCCTGATACTGATGTCGGGACTGACAATGCTGTATCTGGCGGCGAATCATGCGTTGGCACCGGCCACGGTGTTGATCCCGATGCTGATCTGCACTGCGGGCACCACCATTGCGCGCCCCGCAGCCACCTCGCGGGCCATGGGCCTGTTTCCGGAAAACGCTGGCACCTGCGCCTCTGCGGGCAGCACGATCATCTTCATTTGTGGCGGGTTTATCAGTGCGTTGATCAGCCTCAGTCCGGTCAATCTGCAGTCAACGCTGGGTTACAGCTTTGTGCTGTTGAGCGCGATTGCGCTGCTGCTCAATAACAGACTCAGCCGTCGTGCCAGAAACCTCGAAGCCAATGCCGTTGCCCAGACCGGCGGTGATTAAACCCGCCGGTCGTCATTCCATACACGCCGTCTGCGCTGGAACAACGCTTTGCGCCATTCCCTCCAGACGCCAGCGGTGTAGAATCGGCTGATTCATCGCCATTCATCCCCCGGCGGGTTTATGAGCTCAAGCTGAGACCAGCGGCGATCCCGCAACGTCATCGGCAGCTTCCGGACACACGGCCATTTCTGAGTGTTCCAGACGTTAATAGAAGCTCACTCCCATTTAGTACCTGATTAGCCGCCCGGAGTGCTCCATGCCAGATTACCGCTCGAAAACATCCACCCACGGCCGCAACATGGCCGGTGCCCGCGCACTGTGGCGCGCCACCGGGATGAAAGATGACGACTTCAAAAAGCCGATCATCGCCATTGCCAACTCGTTCACCCAGTTCGTACCGGGCCACGTGCACCTGAAAGATCTGGGCCAACTGGTCGCCCGCGAAATCGAACGCGCCGGCGGTGTAGCGAAAGAATTCAACACCATCGCCGTGGATGACGGCATCGCCATGGGCCACGACGGCATGCTGTACTCGCTGCCGAGCCGCGAGATCATCGCCGACTCCGTCGAATACATGGTCAATGCCCACTGCGCCGACGCCATCGTCTGCATCTCCAACTGCGACAAGATCACCCCGGGCATGTTGATGGCGGCCCTGCGCCTGAACATTCCGGTGATCTTCGTTTCCGGCGGCCCGATGGAAGCCGGCAAGACCAAACTCGCTTCCCACGGTCTCGACCTCGTCGACGCCATGGTGATCGCCGCCGACGAAAGCGCTTCTGACGAGAAAGTCGCTGAGTACGAGCGCAGCGCCTGCCCGACGTGCGGTTCGTGCTCCGGCATGTTCACCGCCAACTCGATGAACTGCCTGACCGAAGCTCTGGGTCTGGCCTTGCCGGGCAACGGTTCGACCCTCGCCACCCACAGCGACCGCGAACAGCTGTTCCTGCAGGCTGGCCGCACCATCGTCGAGCTGTGCAAGCGTTACTACGGCGAGAACGACGAATCGGTATTGCCGCGCAACATCGCCAACTTCAAGGCGTTCGAGAACGCGATGATGCTCGACATCGCCATGGGCGGCTCGACCAACACCATCCTGCACTTGCTCGCCGCCGCCCAGGAAGCAGAAATCGATTTCGACCTGCGCGACATCGACCGTCTCTCGCGCAGCGTTCCGCAACTTTGCAAAGTGGCGCCGAACATCCAGAAGTACCACATGGAAGATGTGCACCGCGCTGGCGGCATCTTCAGCATCCTCGGCTCGCTGGCCCGTGGCGGCCTGCTGCACACCGACTTGCCGACCGTACACAGCCGCAGCATGGAAGAAGCCATCGCCAAGTGGGACATCACCCAGACCACCGATGAAGCGGTGCATCACTTCTTCAAGGCCGGCCCTGCCGGTATCCCGACGCAGACGGCGTTCAGCCAGTCGACCCGTTGGGAAACCCTGGATGACGACCGTGAAAACGGCTGCATCCGCAGCTTCGAACACGCCTATTCGCAGGAAGGTGGTTTGGCCGTGCTGTACGGCAACATCGCCATCGACGGCTGCGTGGTGAAAACCGCCGGTGTCGACGAATCGATCCACGTATTTGAAGGCAACGCGAAGATCTTCGAAAGCCAGGACAGCGCCGTACGCGGCATCCTCGCTGACGAAGTGAAGGCTGGCGACATCGTGATCATTCGCTACGAAGGCCCGAAAGGCGGCCCGGGCATGCAGGAAATGCTCTACCCGACTTCGTACCTGAAATCCAAAGGTCTGGGCAAAGCCTGCGCACTGCTCACTGACGGCCGTTTCTCCGGCGGTACGTCGGGTCTGTCCATCGGTCACGCTTCGCCAGAAGCAGCCGCCGGCGGTGCGATCGGTCTGGTGCAGGACGGTGACAAAGTGCTGATCGACATTCCGAACCGCTCGATCAACCTGTTGGTCAGCGACGAAGAACTGGCGGCACGTCGCGCCGAGCAGGACAAGAAAGGCTGGAAACCGGTCGAGATTCGCCCACGCAAAGTGACCACCGCCCTCAAGGCTTACGCCCTGCTGGCGACCAGCGCCGACAAAGGTGCTGTGCGTAACAAAGCGATGCTTGACGGGATCTGAAAAAGCTCAAAGCGGCGAGCTGCAAGCGGCAAGAAAGAGCAACGTGGCTCTTACTTGCAGCTTGCGGTTCGCCGCTATCAGCTGCTTTTATTGGATTTCTTCAGGCTTGACGATCACCCAATTCTTGTCCGCCGTCACCGGCAACCCTTCCTTGGCCTGCGCCGCTGCATGCTTGGCCATCATGCCGTTGATCTGCGTCATGTACTTGTCCTTGCGGTTGATCCACAAGTGAATCCCGCCCTTGGCCACGTCAACATCGTGGAACAGCATGTAACCGTCGCTGGTCGGCGTATCGCCACCGACCAGTACCGGTTTTTTCCACTCGTCGATATAGGTGAGGATCGCCGCGTGCTTGCCGGCCATCCAGGTGGCCGGGGTCCACAGATACGGCGTCAGCTCCAGGCCGAGGTTGGCCTTCTCGTCATATTTACCGGCGGTGATCTGTTTGCGCGCAGTGGTCAGTTCGCCTGACTTCGGATCCTTGAGCAACAGCGAAACGCCAATGACGTTCTGCGGTTTGACGTTGTAGCCATATTTGGGATCCGCCGCGACCATGCGCACCAGTTCTTCCGAGGCGGCGGTCATCACGTAAACCTCGATGCCGTTCTCCATCAGCTTGTTGTACAGCTCCTGCTGGCCGGTGAAGATTTTCGGCGGATTGACGTCGAGCTTCTTGACCACATCACCTTCGTAATAGGTCGCCGGCACCGGTTTGCCCGAGGCCATCAGCTCATCGACGTAGCCTTTGAGTTCCTTGAGAGTAAAACCGGAGAACACTTGCGCCACCCACGGGTAGCAGACCATGTCGTCGACTTCACAGAGGCGGTAGTAATAACTGAACAGGCTTTCCTTGTGGTCGGCGGTGTCCTTGAACGGCATCAGTTTCAGGGAGGGGTCGAGTTTGTCGCGGGTGATCAGGCCCTTGTTTTCCATGAACGGCAACAACGACTCTTCGAGGTCGTAGCGGTAACTGGTGTTGTCCATGTCGAACACCGCGTAGTTACCCTTGTTGGCATTGGCGGCGATCATCGCATCCAGCGCCTTGGCCTGATCGGCCGGCCAGTGTTTCAGGTCGGTGGCGAAGGCCTGAGAGACCAGACCCATACCCACCGTCAGTGCGACAGCCAGAAATTTCGGTGCGAACTTCATAAGCCTCTTCTCCCTGATTCAAAGAGATCGACGCTACCAAATAAGTATGACAGTCCTCGTCTGTCAGCGACCGCTCACGTCCCTGTTTGCGCCAGATGCATTGCCGAGAGCGACAAGGGCTTATTCCAAAAACGACGGACACCCTTCGATTTCGGTATTAAATCATTGCAAATCAAACTGTTAGGCTTGCCGGTTCGCAGTTGCCCAAGAATGCGACTGGCACAAGTCTTATCGGAGTTTTCATGAATCTGCCGCTGATCCTCAATCTGCTGGTGTTCCTCGCCCTGCTGTTCGGTCTGGCGCAAACTCGCCACACCACGTGGAGCCTGGCGAAAAAAGTCCTGCTCGCACTCGCGCTAGGCGTAGCGTTCGGCGTCGCGCTGCACACCGTTTACGGTGCTGGCAACCCGGTACTGAAAGCGTCGATCGGCTGGTTCGATCTGGTCGGCAACGGCTACGTGCAGTTGCTGCAAATGATCGTCATCCCGCTGGTGTTCGCCTCGATCCTCAGCGCCGTGGCGCGCCTGCACAACGCGTCGTCGTTGGGCAAGATCAGCTTCCTGACCATCGGCACCCTGCTGTTCACCACCGCGATTGCCGCGCTGATCGGCATCGGCCTGACCAACCTGTTCGGCCTCACCGCCGAAGGTCTGGTCGCCGGCACCCAGGAAATGGCCCGCCTGCAGACCATTCAGAGCGACTACGCCGGCAAGGTCGCCGACCTGAATGTGCCGCAACTGCTGCTGTCGTTCATCCCGCAAAACCCGTTCGCCGATCTGGCCCGGGCCAAGCCGACGTCGATCATCAGCGTGGTGATTTTCGCCGCATTCCTCGGGGTCGCCGCGCTGCAACTGCTCAAGGATGACGTCGAGAAAGGTCAGAAAGTGATCAACGCCATCGACACCCTGCAAGCTTGGGTGATGCGTCTGGTGCGCCTGGTGATGAAGCTGACCCCTTACGGCGTGCTGGCGCTGATGACCAAAGTGGTCGCCGGTTCCAACCTGCAGGACATCATCAAACTCGGCAGTTTTGTCGTGGTGTCGTACCTCGGTCTGGGCCTGATGTTCGTCGTGCACGGCTTGCTGGTCTCGGCGGCCGGGATCAACCCGCTGCGATTCTTCCGCAAGATCTGGCCGGTGCTGACGTTCGCGTTCACCAGCCGTTCCAGCGCGGCTAGCATTCCGCTGAGCATTGAAGCGCAGACCCGTCGTCTGGGGATTCCGCAGTCGGTGGCGAGTTTTGCCGCATCTTTCGGTGCGACGATTGGCCAGAACGGTTGCGCGGGGCTGTACCCGGCGATGCTGGCGGTAATGGTTGCGCCAACCGTGGGTATCAACCCGCTGGATCCGCTGTGGATCGCGACGCTGGTGGCAATTGTCACGTTGAGCTCGGCCGGTGTGGCCGGTGTCGGTGGCGGCGCGACGTTCGCGGCGCTGATCGTGCTGCCGGCGATGGGCTTGCCGGTGTCACTGGTGGCGTTGCTGATTTCGGTTGAGCCGCTGATCGATATGGGGCGGACGGCGTTGAACGTGAGTGGTTCGATCACCGCTGGCGCGATTACCAGTCAGGTGATGCAGCAGACCGATAAAGAACTGCTGCATGCGGATGAGCATGCGGAGTTGGCTCAGGCGTGATGTAAAGCAAGATCAAAAGATCGCAGCCTTCGGCAGCTCCTACAGGGAAACACGGATACCGTGTAGGAGCTGCCGCAGGCTGCGATCTTTTAGGCTTTTTCCCAGACTTCGAAGTTGTACGCGGGTTTATCTTCAACCGCCGGGTTTTCAACGTTCGACACCAGTTTCCACTGCTCCAAATCAAACTCAGGAAACCACGCATCCCCTTCCGGGCTCAACGCCACGCGAGTCAGATACAGACGATCCGCCTGCGCCAGCCCTTGCGCGTACAACTGCGCGCCGCCAATCAGCATCAGCTCATCGACGCCCTGCTCCTTCGCCCATTCCTCGGCACGAACCACGGCAGCTTCCAGCGACGGATAAACTTCCGCACCTTCGAGCACCAGACCGGTCTGACGGCTGACCACGATGTTCAAGCGCCCCGGCAATGGCCGACCGAGCGAATCCCAGGTCTTGCGCCCCATGATGATCGGCTTGCCCAAGGTCGTCGCCTTGAAGTATTTGAAGTCCCCCGGCAGGTGCCAGGGCATGCTGTTGTCGACGCCGATCACGCGGTTTTCACCGAGGGCTGCGATCAGGCTGAGAGGGAGAGATTTAGTCATGCCGGCGAGGATACCAGAGCCGCGCTTACCCCGATAAGCGCCACAGCGGTTATGCTCAGCGCTGAATTAAGCGACGGGATGCCGCGTGACTGAACTGACTCCACTGCAAAACCTCTGGCTCACCGAGACCGTGCGCCTGCGCGAAGAACATGCAGGCCCATTGGATGATCTGGAAGCCAACCGACTGGCGCGCACGGCCGGCGGCGATCTGCCGAGCCGCATTCAACGCCGGGCGTTATGGCTGGCCGAACGTGACGGGCTGACGGCTGCCCTCAGACACTGGCTGCAAGGCGCGCGTCTGGCGCTGGTGTTGTTGATGATCTTCGCGGTACTGAGCGGCACCGGCCTGGCCTTCGCCGCCCTCGGCCAGACGCCGGTCAACGTGTTTTGGGCCTTGGGCAGCCTGCTCGGGCTGAACCTGATTCTGTTGCTGAGCTGGTTGCTGGGATTGATCTTTGCCGGCGAACACGGCGCCACACTCGGACGGTTGTGGTTATGGCTCAGCGAAAAAATGGCCCGCGATGCCAAAGCCGCGCAACTGGCGCCAGCCCTGCTGCTGATGCTGCAACGCAAGAAACTCAATCGCTGGGCGCTCGGTACGCTGGTCAACGGTTTGTGGTTGCTGGCGATGCTCAGCGCGCTGATTCTGCTGCTGACGCTGATGGCGACCCGGCGCTATGGCTTCGTCTGGGAAACCACGATTCTCAGCGCCGACACGTTTATCCATGTCACCCACGCGCTCGGCTATTTGCCGTCGCTGCTCGGTTTCAACGTGCCGACCGTGGAAATGATCCGCGCCAGCGGCGACGGTGCGCTCGACATCGAAAGCGCCCGCCAGGCCTGGGCGACATGGTTGGTCGGCGTATTGGTGGTGTACGGCGTGCTGCCGCGTCTGCTGCTGACGTTGCTGTGTTTCTGGCGCTGGAACAGCGGCAAAACCGCGCTGCGTCTGGACCTGAACCTGCCCGGCTACGCGCAACTGCGCGAACGCCTGATGCCGACCAGCGAACGCCTCGGCGTCAACGATCCGGAGCCGGCGCAATTGCACCGTGTCGAAAGCAGTGTCAGTGAACTGGTCAGCGAAGGCGCGTTACTGGTCGCCATCGAACTCGACGAGCAACGCCCATGGCCACCGGCATTGCCGAAAAACGTCAGCAACGCCGGCATCCTCGACAGCCGCGAATCACGGCACAAACTCCTCGAACAACTGAGCCGCTTCCCGCCGGCACGTCTGGCAATTGCCTGTGACCCACAGCGTTCGCCGGATCGCGGCAGCCTCGCCTTGATCGCGGAACTGGCGCGCAACGCGGGCGAAACCCGCGTCTGGCTGCTGCAAGCGCCGCCCGGCGAAGCACTGGACGGCGAACGTCTCGGCGACTGGCACATTGCACTGCAACAGCTCGATCTGAAGTTCGCCGATTGCGCACCGTTGAACTGGCTGGAGACTGGCCATGACTGATGCCTGGAAAGCGCCGCTGAAACTCGCGGTGGTCGGCCACACCAACGTCGGCAAGACCTCACTGCTGCGCACGCTGACCCGCGATGTCGGCTTCGGCGAAGTCTCTCATCGCCCGAGCACCACGCGGCATGTCGAAGGCGCGCGGTTGTCGGTGGACGGCGAGCCGTTGCTCGACCTCTACGACACCCCGGGGCTGGAAGACGCCATCGCCCTGCTGGACTTTCTCGAACGCCTGGAACGTCCCGGCGAACGCCTCGATGGCCCGGCGCGACTGGCGCGGTTTCTCGACGGCAGCGAGGCGCGCCAGCGTTTCGAACAGGAAGCCAAAGTGCTGCGGCAACTGCTCGCCTCCGACGCCGGTTTGTATGTGATCGACGCCCGCGAACCGGTGCTGGCCAAGTACCGCGACGAACTGGAAGTGCTCGCCAGTTGTGGCAAACCGCTGCTGCCGGTGCTGAATTTTGTCAGCAGCGCCAACCATCGCGAGCCGGATTGGCGCGAGGCGTTGGCGCGGCTCGGCTTACATGCGCTGGTGCGTTTCGACAGCGTCGCACCGCCCGAGGATGGCGAGCGGCGGCTGTATGAAAGTCTCGCGTTGCTGCTGGAAAATGCTCGACCGCAATTGGAGCGACTGATTGCCGATCAACAGGCTCAGCGCCTCGCGCGTCAGCAAAGTGCGGCGCGCTTGATTGCTGAATTGTTGATCGATTGCGCCGCGTGCCGGCGCAGTGTGGTCAGCGAGGCGGAGCAGGAACAGCAAGCGATCAGTGAACTGCGCAAAGCTGTGCGTCAGCGCGAACAGAAATGCGTCGAGGCGCTGCTTAAGCTCTACGCGTTTCGTCCACAGGATGCGGCGGCGAGTGATTTGCCGTTGCTCGATGGGCGCTGGGGCGATGACTTGTTCAACCCGGAAACCTTGAAGCAACTCGGTGTTCGGGTCGGCGGTGGTATTGCGGCGGGCGCGGCGGCCGGGGCTGGCGTGGATTTGCTGGTTGGCGGGATTACCCTTGGCGCTGCGGCGCTGGCGGGTGCGATTGCTGGCGGTGCGCTGCAAACGGCGCGCAGTTATGGCAGTCGGTTGCTGGGCAAGATCAAAGGACAACGTGAGTTGACGGTGGATGACGGGGTGTTGCGGTTGTTGGCGTTGCGTCAGCGACAGTTGGTGTTGGCGCTGGATCTGCGTGGGCATGCGGCGATGGACGCGGTTCAGGTGGCGACCCCGCAGGACAAGACCTGGCGCGAGGGCAAGTTGCCCGAGGCGCTGAACAAGGCGCGGGCGCATCCGCAGTGGTCGTCGTTGAATCCGCAGGCGAAGTTGAATCAGGCGGAAAGGCAGGAGCAGATTGAGGCGTTGGTGGGGAAGGTGCTTGAGCTATAGACGCCGACCCTCACCCCAGCCCTCTCCCAGAGGGAGAGGGCTGGGGTGAGGGCAGCTATCACTCAGCCGACAACAAAACCTCAGCCTTGCGCTTGAGAACCGCCAAATCAGTCACCGGCACAGCCATTTCCTTGGCCAGCTCATCCCACTGCCGCATCCGCAGGCTGACCGCCCACAACGGATCCCGCTCAAACACCTCCGCCTCCGCCTCCGTCATCACCCCGCCCTGATACGCCAGCGTCCGCCGACTCGCCTCACTCAGCCGATCAAAATACCCCGGCTCACGCAACGTCAGGTACCGCTTGGCCTGCACGTGATACTCCACCAGCCGCGCCATGCGCTCGCTGAAGCCGGCCTCACGCAAATAATCCGCGCCCAGCCGTTCATGGCTGACCACGCCATACCCGCCCATGTTCTCTGCGCCTTCGGAACACAAATGGCCGATGTCATGAAAGAACGCCGCCAGCACCACTTCATCATCAAAGCCCTCAGCCATCGCCAGTTCGGCAGCCTGGGACATGTGCTCGATCTGCGACACCGGTTCGCCGATGTAATCACTGGTGCCGAAGCGTTCGTACAGCCCGAATACCCGCGCGACGACTTGCTCGTGAGCTGTCATTCAATTTCCTCCAGCAACTGCGCAACATTGCGCTCGGCCAGCGCCGGGCCGACGCTCATGCCGACACCGGTGTGCATCAGCGCCACACTCAACCCCGCTGCCGGGCGCAGCAACGAAAACGGCCCCGGCCCCCGAGAACCATAGACGCCCTGCCAGCGCTCGACCACTTGCACCTTGCAACCCAGCGTTTGCTCGGCCAGTTCGAGCATCCAGTTATCCACTTGCTCGGCGTTGAACGGTGAAGGATCGCTGCCGTAATGGTGCGAGTCGCCGATGATCAGTTCGCCGTACGGCGTCGGGCTGATCAGCAGGTGGATACCGTTGTCGTGCAGGTGCGGTTGTTCACGCAGGATCTGCGCCTGCACTGCCGCAGCTTCCGGCAGATCGGCGAAGGCGCCGTAGTGCACGCAACTCAAACCGGTGAGCAAGGCGTGTTGCAGATTGAGATCGATCTGCGGTTTGGCGCGAAGCATTTGCAAGCGGCAGATTTGCGGGTCGAGTGCGGCAATCGGCTCGGCCAGCAGGGTCTGATAATCGTGGCCGGAGCAGACGATGATCTGCTTCGCGGTAAACGTCCCCGCCGTGCTTTGCAGACGCCCCGGTTCGACGTCGCGCACCAGCGTGGAAAAGTGAAACTCGACGCCGAGGTCGCGGCGCAGGTAATTGATCAGTGCCGGGATCGCTTCGCGCGAATACAACTGTTGATCGTCCATGCCGTGCAACGCGGCGCGGTGATGGCTGAACTGGCCGTGATACAGATCGCGCAATGCGGCGCCGCGCAGCAGCTGAATGTTGTAGCCGTGCTCCACGGCGCGGCCATTGCAGAAGGCTTCCAGTAGATGTTCTTCGGCTTCGGTTCTGGCAAACAGGTAAGAACCGTTGCGCTTGATTTGCAAACCGGCGAGTTGCGCCCAATCACCCCAGATCTCGCGGCTGGCCTTGGCCAGTTCGAGCATGATGCCCGGTGGCTGGCCGGTGACCAGGGCCTGACCGAAGTTGCGCACCGAGGCGCCGAGGGGCGTGGCGGTGCGTTCGAAAACGGTGACTTTGAGACCGCGTTTGGCGGCGGCGTAGGCGTGGGACAGGCCGAGAATGCCGGCGCCTACGATGAGCAGGTCTTTGTGTTGTGTCATGAGGCTACCTCAATGATCGTTCCCACGCTCCGCGTGGGAATGCAGCCAAGGACGCTCTGCGTCCATAGTGACGCGGAGCGTCACGGGATTCATTCCCACGCGGAGCGTGGGAACGATCAGCAGAGCGTGGGAACGATCGGCAACGGTTACTTGGCAGCCACTTTCTCGGACTTGCCGTCATAACGCTTGCGCCACTCGGTGAGGATTTCGTCACGATTCTTCGAGGCCCAGGCAAAGTCGTTCTTGATCAGACGCTGCTCATAATCCGCCGGCAATTCCGTCTGCGGCTTGGCGATCCCTGGCTGTGCGAGAACAGCAAAGTTCTCCTTGTACAGATCCATCGCCTCAGCGCTGGCAGAGAAGTCAGCGAGTTTCTTCGCCGCCTCTTCATGCTGCGTACCTTTGATCACGGCAGTCGCTTCGATCTCCCAGCCCAGACCTTCCTTCGGCAGGATGATGTCCAGTGGCGCGCCCTGACGCTTCAGTTGTACGGCTGGATACTCGAAAGAAATGCCGATCGGGAATTCCCCCGCAGCCGCCAGTTTGCAAGGCTTGGAACCGGAGTGAACGTACTGACCAATGTTCTGGTGCAGGCCATCCATGTACGCCCAGCCCTGCTTCTCGCCAAAGGTTTGCAGCCAGGCGCTGACGTCGAGGAAACCGGTACCGGAGGACGCCGGGTTGGGCATAACGATTTTGCCTTTGTACTCAGGCTTGGTCAGGTCCTGCCAGCTCACCGGTTTAGTCAGGCCCTGCTTCTCGGCCTCGACGGTGTTGAAGCAAATCGTTGCGGCCCAGACGTCCATGCCAACCCAAGCAGGAGGATTCGCGGCGTCGCGGTAGTTCGCGCCGATCTTGCCGAGATCCTTCGGCGCGTAGCTTTGCAGCATGCCCTGCTGATCAAGAATCGCCAGGCTCGAAGCCGCGAGACCCCACACCGCGTCAGCCTGCGGGCGGGCCTTTTCGGCGAGCAGTTTGGCGGTGATGATCCCGGTGGAATCACGTACCCATTTGATCTCGACGTCCGGGTTGGCCTTTTCGAAGGCTTCTTTGTAGGACTTCAGTTGCTCGGCTTCGAGGGCGGTGTACACCGTCAACTCGGTTTTTGCCGCGAAGGCATTCAGGCTGAAAGTAGCGAGCACAGCAGCGGCCAGGGCCATAGGCTTGAACATGATCGTTTTCCTGTAGGTGAGTTGAACGGGGTTGGAATCAGTGACCGGGCGCGGTTTGCCGCCAGGCTTGGGAACGGCGCAGCAAGCCGCGCGAGGCCCACGCCAGCAGCAAGGACACGCCCGCCGAGGTGAACAGAATCAGGGTCGACATCGCCGCCGCGCCGCCGACGTTGCCGGCGTCATCCATGTTCAGCACCGCCACCGCCGCGAGGATGGTGTCGGGGCTGTAGAGGAAGATCGCTGCGGAAACGGTGGTCATCGCCGAGACGAACAGGTAGCGCACGATGTCCAGCAGCGCCGGCAGGCAGATCGGCACGGTGACGCGCAGGTAGTGCCGGTACAGCGGCGCCTTGAGCGACAGCGCGGCGGCTTCGAACTCGGCGTCGAGTTGGCGCAGCGCGGTGGTCGCGGTCATTTGTGCAGTGGTCAGGTAGTGCGCAATGGTGCAGACGATCAGCAGCGTCATCGTCCCGTACAGCACGTGCAGCGGGTTGCCGTTGAGATTGAAGAAGAAGACATAGCCCAGACCGAGCACCAGCCCCGGCACCGCCATCGGCACAAAACTGAGCATGCGCAGGGCCAGATTGAGGCCTCGTTGGCTGCGGGTTTTCTCCATCAGGTAAGCGCCGGTGAAGATCAGCACGCTGCCGATCAACGCCGTGCCCAAAGCCATCTTCAAACTGTTGTTGTAGGCCAGCCAGCCACCGCCAGCGGTTTCGTTGAACTGATAGTGATTGAGCGACAGCGACAGGTTGTACGGCCAGAACTTCACCAGCGACGAGAACACCGCCATGCCGAACACCAGAATCAACGCCGCGCTGATCAGCAAGACAATCGCCAGATAGCAACCATCGCGCAGTGTCGACGGCGCCGGTTTGAACACCTGCGCCCGACCGCTCATGGAGTCACCGTGACGCCGACGCAGCCAGGCATCGACGCCGAAGCTGAACAGCGCTGGCAGCAACAGCACCATGCCGATCAACGCGCCGCGACCGAATTGTTGTTGGCCGACCACGGCTTTGTAGGCTTCCAGCGCCAGCACTTGATAGTCACCACCGACCACCACTGGCACGCCGAAATCGGTGATGGTCAGGGTGAATACAAGACAGAACGCAGCGAACACGGCCTGGCGAGTGGCCGGCCAAGTAATGCTGCGAAAGGCTTTGGCCGGACTGGCGCCCATGCTCGACGCAGCATCGAACAGCCGCGCATCGGCCAGCGACAATGCCGATAGCAAAATCATCAGCGCATGGGGGAAGGTGTAAATCACCTCGCCCAGCACAATCCCCCAGAACCCGTAGATGTTGTCCGAGAGCAGCCCGCGCAACATGCCTTGGTTGCCGAACAGATAGACCAGCGCAATGCCCGGCAACATCGACGGCGCCATCAGCGGCAACAACGAAATCCCGCGCCAGATGCCCTTCGCCGGAATCATTGTGCGTTGCAGCGCGTAGGCAAACAGGTAGGCCAGTGGAACGACGATAGCCGCAACGCTGAGGGAAACCTTCAGGCTGTTGCCGAGCAGCCAGTGGAAATTCTCGCTGCTCACCAACTCCTTCGCCGCGACCCAGCCACCGCCCTGCCCGGCTTCACTGCTGAAGCCGCGCCAGAAGATCGCCAGCAACGGCAGCAACACCGCGACGCCGAGCAACAGCAGCAAAAGGACTTTGCCGCCGACGACAAAAATGCGGTCGCCAATCTCGGCTTTCGAGGACTGTCGCACCTGCTTGTGCGGTAGCGGCAGCGCGAGGTTGCTGTTCATCAGGCAAACACCTGCAGGCTGCGCGGCGGCAAGGCGACCATGATCTGCTGGGCGCCGAGGCGCGGCATGGCTTCCGGGGCGAGTTCGGCGAGCAAGGCGTGGCCCGGCAGTTGGTCGAGTTCGAAGCTCATGCGGCAGCGGTTGCCGAGGAAGGTGATCTCGCGGATTTTGGCCGGGAACAGGTTTTCTTCGTGCACCGGCGGATTGACGTTGATCGCTTCCGGACGGCAGAACAGACGACCCGAAGCACGCTGAACGCTGCCATCGCTGAGGCGCAGGTTCATCCCGCCGACCTGCGCGTGAGTGTCGCTGCTGCGCTGGAACGGCAGCCAGTTGCCCTGCCCAACAAACTCGGCCACGAACGGTGTGGCTGGGCGGTTGTAGATTTCCTGCGGGGTGGCGTACTGCTCGACGCGGCCATTGTTCATCACGGCGATGCGGTCGGCCATGAGCATGGCTTCGTCCTGATTGTGCGTGACCATCAGCGTGGTGATGCCGAGGTTGCGTTGCAGTTGGCGCAGTTCGGTGCACAGATGCTCGCGGACGCGGGCGTCGAGGGCGGACATCGGTTCATCGAGCAACAGCAGCGACGGTGCCGGGGCCAGAGCGCGAGCCAAAGCTACACGTTGCTGTTGGCCGCCGGACAATTGGCCGGGGTACTTTTTCTCGCTGCCGGTGAGGCCGACTAGTTCAAGCATCTGTCCGACGCGGCGGCGCACTTCATCGCGGCCGCTGCCGGCGAGGCCGTAGGCAATGTTCGCTTCGACCGTCAGATTGGGGAACAACGCGTAGGACTGGAACAGAATCCCGTAGTCGCGGGCTTGCGGGGCGAGGTGCGAGACGTCGCGATCACCGAGGTACAGCTCGCCGCTGTCCTGCTTCTCCAGACCGGCGATGCAGCGCAGCAAGGTGGTCTTGCCGCAGCCCGACGGGCCGAGCAGGCACACCAGTTCACCGGCGGCGACGTCGAGGGAGACATTATCCAGCGCGGTGAACGCGCCGAAGCGTTTCTGCACGCCGCGCACTTTCATGGGTGCGCCGGGGTTGGTCAGGGCAGTTGCGATGGCAGGATTCATGGACAGACCTCATCAAGCAGATGAGGCCAATCCTAGAGTTGTAATGCGTCCGTCATGTGGCAGTGAGGCAAAAACTGGTGATAGTGGTATTCGGGGATTTTGGTTCACCAAAGATCGTTCCCACGCTCCGCGTGGGAATGCAGCCCGGGACGCTCTGCGTCCCAAAGCCGAACGCGGAGCGTCCGTAGAGGCATTCCCACGCGGAGCGTGGGAACGATCATTACGCGGGGGACATCTCTTGGGCCAAGCCGAGGAACGCCGCCGGCAACCGCGCGCCCTTGCGCTCTTTCAGGCAATACAGATACTCAGGAATCTGCGGCGCATTCTCGATCGTCAGCACGCGCAACTGCGGATCATGCGGCACTTCCTGGCGGGCAATGATGCTGATGCCGATATTGCGCAACACCGCCTCACGAATCGACTCGCGGCTGCCAATCTCCAGCAACGGCCCGAAACTCACCCCGGCAGTCGCGAGCAACTCTTCCGTCAGCCGCCGCGTGGTTGAACCGGATTCGCGCATCAACAACGTATGTCCGGCCAGCGCACTCAACGCCACATGCTCCTGTGCCGCCAGCGGATGATTGCGATGCACCGCCAGCACCAGCGGATCCGTCCCGAGCACCCGACGAATCAACCGCGCGTCATCGAGCAATTGCGACGACGCGGCGATGTCCACCCGGTAATCCTCCAGTGCTTCGAGCACCTGCTGCGAGTTGCCGATTTCCACCGACACCTCGACCTGCGGCAAGCGCTCGAGAAAAGTCTTCACCAGATCGAGGATGTAATACGGCGCCGTCGCCGCGATGCGCAATGTGCCCTGCACCTGACCGCTGTTGCGCAGGAAAAACTCGATGTCCGCCTCTTGCTGCAACAGCGTCTTGACCATCGGCAGCAACCGCGCGCCTTCATCACTGACACTCAGGCGCCGGCCGCCACGGTAGAACAACTCCACCGAATACTGACTTTCCAGATTGCGGATCTGCGTGGTCACGGTCGGTTGGCTGAGGCCGAGTTTTTTCGCCGCCAGCGTGATGCTGCCCAGGCGGGCGACCATGTAAAACGCTTTCAGCTCGGCACTCAGCACAACCCTTCCTCATCTATTTGCGCAGCAGGCGCAAACCGTTGAACACCACCAACAGGCTCACGCCCATGTCAGCGAACACCGCCATCCACATGGTGGCGAGCCCCGCGAAGGTTACCGCAAGAAAGATAGCTTTGATCACCAGCGCCAGCGCGATGTTCTGTTTCAGAATGCTCGCGGTGTTGCGCGACAAGCTGATGAACGCCGGGATCTTGCGCAGATCGTCGTCCATCAGGGCGACATCGGCGGTTTCGATGGCGGTGTCGGTGCCGGCAGCGGCCATGGCGAAACCGATCTCGGCGCGGGCCAGTGCCGGGGCGTCGTTGATGCCGTCGCCAACCATGCCCACACGATGACCCTGCTTGTACAGATCTTCAATGGCTTGCAGTTTGTCGGTTGGCAGCAAATCACCGCGCGCTTCATCGATGCCTACCTGCGCGGCAATCGCCTGCGCGGTGTGGACGTTGTCGCCAGTGAGCATCAGGGTTTTCACCCCGAGTTCATGCAACTGACGGATCGCTTCGCGGCTGGTTTCCTTGACGGTATCGGCCACGGCGAACAGCGCCAGTGGGCCGGAGCTGTCGAGCAGCAGCACCACGGATTTTCCCTGTTTCTCCAGCGCGAAGAGTTTTTCTTCCAGCGCCGGCGAGCACAGGCCCAGTTCCTCAACGAGACGATGGTTGCCCAAGTGGTAGGTCTGGCCGTTAATGTCGCCTTTAACGCCACGCCCGCCCAGCGCTTCGAAGTTATCCACAATCAGCGCGGCGAAGTTTTTATCCACAGCGGCGTTGGCGATGGCCAGCGACACCGGGTGGTCGGAGCGACCGGCCAGTGCAGCAGCGATGGCCGGCGCCGTGGCGTCGGCGGTTGGGTCGAGGGACAGGTAATCGGTCTGCACCGGTTTGCCGTGGGTGATAGTGCCGGTTTTATCCAGCGCCAGATAATCGAGTTTGAAACCGCCCTCCAGGTACACGCCGCCCTTGACCAGAATGCCTTTGCGCGCCGCTGCCGCGAGGCCGCTGACGATGGTCACCGGGGTCGAAATCACCAGTGCACATGGGCACGCCACCACCAGCAACACCAGCGCGCGGTAGATCCAGTCGAACCACACGGCGCCCATGAACAGCGGCGGAATGATCGCCACTGCCAAGGCAAACACGAACACCACCGGCGTGTAGATTTTCGAGAACTGATCGACGAAACGCTGGGTTGGAGCGCGCGCGCCTTGGGCCTGTTCGACGGCGTGGATGATTCGCGCCAGGGTCGAGTTGTTCGCCGCTGCGCTGACCACGTATTCCAGCGACCCGGCTTGGTTGATGGTGCCGGCGAAGACTTTATCGCCGACGGTTTTTTCTACCGGCAGGCTTTCCCCGGTGATCGGCGCTTGATCAATGGTCGAGTTGCCGCTGACCACTTCGCCGTCCAGCGCAATGCGCTCGCCGGGTTTCACTCGCACGCGGGCGCCGAGTTCGACGCTTTTCACATCCTGCTCAATCCAGCTGCCGTCAGCCTGCAACACCGTGGCTTGCTCCGGCGTCATCTGCATCAGGCCGCTGATTGCGTTGCGCGCACGGTCCAGCGAACGTGCTTCGATCAGCTCGGCAACGGTGAACAGGAACATCACCATCGCCGCTTCCGGCCACTGGCCAATGAGGATTGCACCGGTGACGGCGATGCTCATCAGCGCGTTGATGTTGAGGTTGCGGTTCTTCAGGGCGATCCAGCCCTTTTTATAGGTGCTCAGGCCACCGCTGAGGATCGAAACCAGCGCAATGATCGCTACCACCCAGGTGGGCGCGGCGTTGGTGAAGTGGATGACTTCGGCGGCGAGCGCGCCGACACCGGACAACGCCAGCGGCCACCAGTGTTTTTTCACTGGCTCCGGGACTGGCGAATCGACCCCCGCCTCCAGCGGCTCGGCGTGCATGCCGAGGGATTTGATTGCCTCGGTGATGGGCTCGGTGCCCGGCAGATTGTGGGTCACGCCAAGAACACGGTTGATCAGGTTGAATTCCAGTTGCTGCACGCCAGCGAGTTTGCCGAGCTTGTTCTGGATCAGCGTTTGCTCGGTCGGGCAGTCCATCGCTTCGATGCGGAAACTGCTCAGCCGCGCATCGGCACTGGTCTTTTCGCTCAGTTGCACCAACGCAGGCGCGGCAGCTTTCGACGAGCAGCAAGAATCTTCGTGCGCATGAACCGGTGCCGGCGCTGCAACTTTCGACCCACAGCAGGCATCGCCGCCATGGGCATGCTTATGCACAGGCTGCAATTTATGACTGTGATCGTGGCCGTCGCCGGGCTTGTGGGTGTGCTGGGAATCGCTCATTGGTCGCGTCCATGAAGGTGCCTGTTGCCAAGTAAAGACCCTGTAGCCACTATAGGGTCAAGCACCCTTTTGGAGATTGCCGTCATGAAGATCGGAGAACTGGCCAAGTTGACCGACTGCGCCGTGGAAACCATCCGCTACTACGAGCGTGAAAACCTCCTGCCGGAACCGGCGCGCAGCGACGGCAACTACCGCGTCTACACCCAGGCCCACGCCGAACGCCTGACCTTCATCCGCAACTGCCGCACCCTCGACATGACCCTCGAAGAAATCCGCAGCCTGCTGACCTTGCGCGACAGCCCGCAGGATCAGTGCGAAAGCGTCAATGCGTTGATCGACGAGCATATCCAACATGTGAAGGCGCGGATTGATGGGTTGTTGGCGTTGCAGACACAGTTGCTCGACCTGCGCCAACGCTGTGGCGAAGGGCCGATGGCCGATCAATGCGGGATTTTGCAGCGGCTGGAAGTGAGTGGCGGAGTGGTGGCGACGGAGGTCGAGCACTCCCATGTCGGAAGAAGTCATGGGCATTAGTCCTTCGTCGCCGCTTGCTCTCACACCAGTTTGAACTCCATTACGCCCCGAGAACCCATGCCATAGGCCAAACCGGGGACCATCCCGGACCCGAGGAAAAGACTGCAGAACAAATGAACCGTCTCACCCCGATGCGCCTGATAGACCGTCGGCTCAATCCGAAAGCTGAGCGATGAGTCGGGGCTGACCGTCAGTTTGCGTTGGTAATCCCGCCAGGCGCCGGTCTGCCCGCCGCTGGCACTGCTTTTCCAGAACATTTCGACGGCGTTGTTGGTTCTCAGGTTTTCAATCCGTGGAATAGTCAGGCAAACCCCCTCGGGATGCCGGTCAATTTCAAGCACGCCTTGCGAGACGGCCTCAATAAAAACCGGACCGGTCTGTGCCAGTTCCGGCGCAAACGTCATGTACAACGAAGAAGAGGGCAAAGAGCCTGCTTCTCTTTCAATGACAAAAAAGACTTCGACCCGATTGCCTGCGAACGTCCTTGCGATTTCGTCAGTAACTGCAAAATGCAAAGGGGTGTAACTCACCACTGTCTGGGGTTCCGACCTATAGCTGCCCGCAGAGCCGCCGAGTGCGTTCCATTGCACGCGAACCTGATCGCCAATCCTGAAATCCCGCTCAGTGACCGGCACCCCGACACGCAGCGAGTCGATGAAAATCGGCGCGCCATTGAATATTTCCATGGGCACCACACACCCCCATGGGTCAATACTCGGAATGGAATGGAAAAGTCCCGAACGGCTTTCACAGCCGATAAACGGCCAACTGTTCAACTGCTTTGATTCGGTGGGTGTACAACCGAAAGAGACCTCCGAGAACCCAGCCGTTACGCCAGATGCTGTACTTGTCATGATGAAGCTCCTGAAATGAAAAAAGAGGGTGTTGGACTGACCCACGTCCTTTAGGCCCGTGGTCAGTCAAACACCCTCTTTTTCATTTGCCTACTGTCAGACATGACAGTCTGTTAGACCTGCACCGAATATAAACGCCTCTGCGCCGTTGTTTCAGACCGCCATTGGCGCGGTCATTGGCGCGTGATGCTCGTAACCTTCCAGCGAGAAATCGCTCGGCTCGACCAGCTCCAGCCATTCCGGCTGGTACACGCCAGTCTTGGCAAACTCCGGCACACGATCGGAGATCTTCAGCTTGGGCATGGCGAACGGCTCGCGCTTAAGCTGTTCGTTGAGCATGTCCAGGTGGTTCTCGTAGACGTGCGCATCACCGATGAAATAGGTGAACCAGCGCGGCGTGTAACCGGTCAGGCGACCGATCAGGCTCAGCAGTGCCGCGCCTTCGGTGAGGTTGAACGGTGTGCCCAGGCCCAGATCGTTGGAGCGGATGTAGAGGGTCAGGGAAATTTCCTTGGTCTCGACATTCGGGTGGAACTGGTACAGCAGATGGCATGGCGGCAAGGCCATTTCATCCAGCTGAGCGACGTTCCAGCCGTGGAACAGAATGCGGCGGCTGCCCGGATCGTTGATGATCGTGTCGACGCACTGGCGCACCTGGTCGATGGCTTTGTACAGCACCACGTAAGCCTGGCCGTCTTCTTCGCCTTGAGCGATCTGCTTGTAGCCGTTGCTCAAGGTTTGTTCGATGGCGGCGGTGTTGCTCAGCGGGATCTGCTTGTACGCCGGCCATTTGCGCCATTGCACGCCGTAGATTTCGCCGAGGTCGTCGTCGCCCTGACGGAACGGGTTGGCCAGCCACTGCGCGTTTTCATTGGCGTTCTGGTCCCAGACCTTGCAGCCCAGCGCACGGAATTCAGCGGCATTGTTCACGCCACGGAGAAAACCGCACATCTCGCCGATGGCCGATTTGAAGGCCATTTTTCGCGTGGTGATCGCCGGGAAACCTTCCTGCAGATCGAAACGCAGCATCGCGCCCGGGAAACTGATGGTGTTGATGCCGGTGCGGTTGGCCTGTTTAGTGCCGTTCTGAATGACGTGCGAGACCAGTTCGAGATATTGCTTCATGAGTTACCTGTGTCCTTTGAGCCCCGGCGTCGCGCGTCGGGGTTCGTAGTTTAAGCCGTCGGCGCGAGCGGTGCTGCCGGTGCGCGACGATAGGCCAGCCAGATCAGGAACAGCCCGCCGACGATCATCGGTACGCAGAGCACTTGGCCCATGGTCAGCCAGTTCCAGGCCAGGTAGCCCAGTTGCGCATCCGGCACGCGAACGAATTCGACGATGAAACGGAAGATGCCGTAGAACAGCGCGAACATGCCCGAGACAGCCATGGTCGGACGCGGTTTGCGCGAGAAAATCCACAGGATCAGGAACAGTGCCACGCCTTCGAGCGCGAACTGATACAGCTGCGACGGGTGACGCGGCAGTTGCGCCGGATCGCTGAATGGCGGGAAGACCATGGCCCACGGCACGTCGGTGGCTTTGCCCCACAACTCGGCGTTGATGAAGTTGCCAATGCGCCCGGCACCCAGACCAATCGGCACCATTGGTGCGACGAAGTCCATCAACTGGAAGAACGACTTGCCGTTGCGCTTGCCGAACCACAACGCGGCCAGCATCACACCAATGAAGCCACCGTGGAACGACATGCCGCCCTTCCACACTTCGAAAATCAGCGTCGGATTAGCCAGATAGGCGCTCAGATCGTAGAACAGCACATAGCCCAGACGTCCGCCGACGATCACGCCCATCGACATCCAGAAGACCATGTCGGAGAGTTTCTCCTTGGTCCAAGTCGGGTCGAAACGGTTGAGCTGGCGCGACGCCAGCAGCCACGCACCGCCGATGCCGATCAGGTACATCAGACCGTACCAGTGGATTTTCAGCGGACCGATGGCCAGGGCCACCGGGTCGATCTGCGGGTAAGGCAGCATTGCGACTCCTCGTTAGAGTTGAAACCAGAATTCCCGGGCGACGCTGCCACCTCAGGATTAAGCCAGGATTGCGACGGTTAAATCAGGAAGCTCACACCCACGCTGAACAGCAAAGCGGCGAACAGCCGTTTCAGCAAGCGCGGCGACAATCGATGCGCCAAACGCGCGCCGATGCGGGCGAAAACCATGCTGGTCAGGGCGATGCCCAACAACGCCGGCAAATACACAAAACCGAGACTATGCGGTGGCAACAACGGATCGTGCCACCCCAGAATCATGAAACTTAATGCACTGACCAGCGCGATTGGCAGACCGCAGGCCGACGAGGTCGCCACGGCTTGCTGCATCGGCACGCTGCGCCAGGTCAGGAACGGCACGGTCAACGAACCACCACCGACGCCGAAAATCGCCGAGGCCCAGCCAATCACACTGCCGGCCACGGTCAGACCGAGTTTACCCGGCACGGTTCGGCTGGCCTTGGGTTTGATATCCAGCGCCAGTTGCACCGAGATGATCAACGCGAACACGCCGATGATCTTTTGCAGGTGCGGGCCGGAGATCGCTTCAGCGGTCAGTGCGCCGAAACCGGCGCCCAGCAGAATGCCGACAGCCATCCACATGAAGATCGGCCAGCGCACTGCGCCTCGTCGATGATGCTCACGCACGGCGTTGACCGAGGTGAAGATGATCGTCGCCAGCGACGTGCCGACCGCCAGATGGGTAAGGATCGACTGATCAAAGCCCTGCAAGGTGAAACTGAACACCAGCACCGGGACAATAATGATCCCGCCGCCGACGCCAAACAGCCCGGCCAGCACGCCCGCACAGGCGCCCAGCGCCAGATAGAGCAGAAATTCCATGACCGTCTCCCCAGACCGCATCCGCAAAACCGGAGCGGCATGGTAACGGATGCACACCCTTCTACTCCACTTGCGATGGATGCACGGACGCGGGATGCGTAGAGTGAACAAAAAACACACAAGGACCACCTTATGTGCCTGATTGTTTTCGCTTGGCGCCCGGGTCATGCCCAGCCGCTGATCGTCGCAGCCAACCGTGACGAGTTCTACGCCCGGCCCAGTCTGCCGCTGGCGCAATGGCCGGAGGCGCCGCATGTGCATGCCGGGCGTGATCTTGAAGCCGGCGGAACCTGGCTGGGGATTGGCGCCAGCGGGCGCTTTGCCGCGCTGACCAACATTCGCGATCCGCAGCAACCGCCAGCGCGCAAATCGCGAGGGGAGCTGGTGGCGCGGTTTCTGACGGGCGATGCGTCGATTGATGATTATTTGAGGGAAGTGGTCGGGCGTTCGGCGGAATATGCCGGGTTTAATCTGCTGCTCGGCAATAGTCATGAGCTGTGGCATTTCAATGCGCGGATGTCGGAGCCGGTGATGCTGGAATCGGGCGTCTACGGGTTGTCGAATGCCGGACTGGATACGCCGTGGCCGAAGTTGCTCAAGGCCAAGGCGGCGCTGGGTGCGGTGCTGGATGATCCGCAACCTGAGCGGTTGCTGGATTTGCTCAGCGACGCGCAGACCGCGCCGCCTGCCGAGTTGCCGGATACCGGGGTGGGATTGGCGACGGAATCACTGTTGTCGAGTGTGTTTATTGCCAGCCAGAGTTACGGCACGCGGGCGAGTACGGCGTTGATTGTGCAGGCGGACGGTACTCGGCGGATGGTCGAGCGGAGTTTTGGGCCGTATGGCGGGCATTTGGGCGAAGTGGAAATAACAGCGTAAAAGCCGACCCTCACCCCAGCCCTCTCCCGGAGGGAGAGGGAGCCGACCGAGGTGTCTTGAGCCATACATCGATCTGAAAGACCGAGTTGATTATGGATTCAGCAGCATCTTCAGTCGCTGTGATTCGAATACGGCTTCAACCCAGAACCCTCATCGGTGTGGGTCGATTATGGATTCGGCACAGCACTATCAGGTCGGCGGAGTTTTACAGCATCCCCGGATCAGTCCCCTCTCCCTCTGGGAGAGGGTTAGGGTGAGGGGCTTTTGATCTTCACAGGGCCTTGATAGCCGCCGGCGGATGCATCTTCGACAACCCAAAGTTCTTCAACGCCAATTGCAGCGAGCTGTGGATAACAGCTTCAGAGCAGACCCTCACCCCAGCCCTCTCCCAGAGGGAGAGGGGGCCGACCGAGGCGTTTTGAGCCATACATCGACCTGAAAGACCGAGTCGATTATGGATTCAGCAGCATCTTCAGTCGCTGTGATTCGAATACGGCTTCAACCCAGAACCCTCATCGGTGTGGGTCGATTATGGATTCGGCACAGCACTATCAGGTCGGTGCGCTTCGATTATGGATTCAGCACAGCACTATCAGGTCGGCGGAGTTTTACAGCATCCCCGGATCAGTCCCCTCTCCCTCTGGGAGAGGGTTAGGGTGAGGGGCTTTTGATCTTCACAGGGCCTTGATAACCGCCGGCGGATGCATCTTCGACAAACCAAGATTCTTCAGCGCCAGTTGCAGCGAGCTGTGGATCACTTGCGGGTTATCAATGGTCATCAACTCCGCCAGCAAATCCTTCGCCTTGCTCAAATTCACCTGACGCAACATCCACTTCACCTTCGGCAAGTTGGTGGCGTTCATCGACAAACTGTCAAAACCCATCGCCATCAACAGCACCGCTGCCGCCGGATCACCGGCCATCTCGCCGCAGATACTCACCGGTTTGCCTTCGGCATGGGCATCGCGCACCACGGTTTGCAGGGCTTGCAGCACCGCCGGGTGCAAATAATCGTAAAGATCGGCAACACGCGGGTTGTTACGGTCGACCGCCAGCAAATACTGGGTCAAGTCGTTGGAGCCGACGGAGAGGAAGTCGACCATCCGCGCCAGTTCCTTGGTCTGGTACACCGCCGCCGGAATTTCGATCATCACGCCGATCGGCGGCATCGGCACGTCGGTGCCTTCGTCGCGCACTTCGCCCCAGGCCCGGTGGATCAGGTGCAGGGCTTCTTCGAGTTCGTGAGTGCCGGAGATCATCGGCAGCAGAATCCGCAGGTTGTTCAAGCCTTCGCTGGCCTTGAGCATCGCGCGGGTCTGCACCAGGAAGATTTCCGGGTGGTCGAGGGTGACGCGAATGCCGCGCCAGCCGAGGAACGGGTTGTCTTCCTTGATCGGGAAGTACGACAGCGACTTGTCACCGCCGATGTCGAGGCTGCGCATGGTCACCGGTTGCGGATGGAACGCGGCGAGCTGCTCGCGGTAGATCGCCAGTTGCTCCTTCTCGCTCGGGAAGCGCTGGTTGATCATGAACGGCACTTCGGTGCGGTACAGGCCGACACCTTCGGCGCCACGCTTCTGCGCCCGCGCCACATCGGCGAGCAGGCCGGTGTTGACCCACAGCGGCATGCGGTGGCCATCGAGGGTCACGCACGGCAGGTCGCGCAGGGTGTCGAGGCCCAGCGCCAGTTGTTTCTCTTCTTCGACGACTTCGGCGAACTGCTTGCGCAGCACTTCGCTCGGGTTGGTGTAGACCTCGCCGCGTGTGCCGTCGACGATCATTTCGATGCCGTCGACCTTGGCGTATGGCAGGTCGACCAGACCCATCACCGTCGGAATACCCATCGCTCGGGCAAGGATCGCGACGTGGGAGTTACCCGAACCGAGTACCGAGACCAGACCGACCAGCGTGCCTTCCGGCACCTCGCCGAGCATGGCCGGCGTCAGTTCTTCGCTGACCAGAATGGTTTTTTCCGGGTAGACCAGGTTCTGCTGGCGCTCTTCCTGCAAATAGGCGAGCAGGCGGCGACCGAGGTCTTTGACGTCCGAGGCACGCTCGCGCAGGTAGGCATCGTCCATCAGTTCGAAACGGTTGACGTGCTCAGTGACCACCTGACGCAACGCGCCCTGGGCCCACTGACCGGTCTTGATCACGGTGGTGATTTCGCTGCCCAGCGAGGCATCGTCGAGCATCATCAGGTAGACGTCGAACAGTGCGCGCTCTTCCGGGCGCAACTGCGTCGCGAGTTTGGCGGACAGCGCGCGCATATCGGCGCGCACGCCTTCGATGGCGGTCTTGAACAGCGCCAGCTCAGCGTTGATATCGGTGATGGTCTTGTCCGGCACCACGTCGAGATCGGCCGGCGGCAGCATGACCACTGCAGTACCGACGGCGGCACCCGGCGAACCCGGTACGCCGACGAACTTGGCTTCCTGAATACCTTTACCCTGACGACCCAGACCCCGGATCGAACCGGTGGCCTCGGCGTGGGCGATAACGCCGGCAAGCTGCGCGCTCATGGTCACGAGGAAGGCTTCTTCACCTTCATCAAACTGGCGGCGCTCTTTTTGCTGGATGACCAACACGCCGACGACGCGGCGATGGTGAATGATCGGTGCGCCGAGGAACGAGGCGTAGCGCTCTTCACCGGTTTCGGCGAAGTAACGGTAGCGCGGGTGATCCGCAGCGTTTTCGAGGTTCAGGGGTTCTTCACGCGTGCCGACCAGACCGACCAGACCTTCGTTGGGTGCCATGCTGACCTTGCCGATCGAGCGCTTGTTCAAGCCCTCGGTGGCCATCAGGACGAAGCGGTTGGTCTCGGGATCAAGCAGGTAGACCGAGCAGACCTGGCTGCCCATGGCCTCTTTGACGCGCAACACAATAATCCCCAACGCCGCCTTGAGATCCTTGGCGGAGTTAACTTCCTGGACGATCTTGCGCAGCGTATTGAGCATGGCTCGGGGTCGAACTCCGTCGTCAGTCGCGCGCTAAAAGGCGCGGGGCAAGCTCTTTGAGGGCGCGGCGATACACCTCGCGCTTGAATGTCACCACCTGGCCCAACGGATACCAATAGCTGACCCAGCGCCAGCCATCGAACTCCGGTTTACCGGTCAAATCCATCCGCACCCGCTGCTCGTTGGAGATCAGGCGCAGGAGAAACCATTTCTGTTTCTGGCCGATGCACAGCGGTTGGCTGTGGGTACGCACCAGACGTTGCGGCAAACGATAGCGCAACCAGCCCCGAGTACAGGCCAGTATTTCAACATCTTCACGTTCCAGGCCAACTTCTTCGTTCAGCTCGCGGTACAAGGCGTCTTCCGGCGTCTCTTCAGGGTTGATTCCCCCTTGCGGAAACTGCCAGGCATCTTGATTGATACGGCGAGCCCATAGCACCTGGCCGGCGTCATTCGTCAGAATGATCCCGACATTGGGGCGGAAACCATCGGGGTCGATCACGGCAACAACCTCGCAAACGCATGTCGCCGCATTGTTCCACAAAGGTTGATAAGGCGGCAACGAAGCTTCCTACCTTATGTGCACTCTTGTGAAAAGACCGTATTCTTGTCGCCTTTTTACAGACTTATCAGCGGGTAACTGCAATGCGCCTGGCACTCTTCGATTTGGACAACACCCTTCTGGGCGGCGACAGCGATCACGCCTGGGGCGACTATCTGTGTGAACGCGGCTTCCTCGATCCGATTGCGTACAAAGCACGCAACGACGAGTTCTACCAGGATTACCTGGCCGGCAAACTGGATAACGCCGCGTACCTGAACTTCTGCCTGGAAATCCTCGGCCGCACCGACATGGCCGTGCTCGATCAATGGCACTACGATTACATGCGCGACTGTATCGAACCGATTGTGCTGCCCAAGGCGCTGGAGCTGCTGAAAAAGCACCGCGACGCCGGCGACAAACTGGTGATCATCACCGCGACCAACCGCTTCGTCACCGCGCCGATTGCTGTGCGTCTGGGTGTTGAAACACTGATCGCCACCGAGTGCGAAATGGTTGACGGCCGTTACAGCGGGCGCAGCACGGATATTCCGTGCTTCCGTGAGGGCAAGGTGACGCGCCTGAACCGCTGGCTGGAGGAGACCGGGTATTCGCTGGACGACAGTTATTTCTATAGCGATTCGATGAATGATTTGCCGTTGCTGGAGCAGGTGGCGAATCCGGTGGCGGTCGATCCGGATCCGAATCTACGCGCTGAAGCCGAGAAGCGTGGCTGGCCGGTGATTTCGTTGCGCGGCTGATTACGCCTTCGCGAGTAAGCTCGCTCCCACATTGGATCTGTGTCGTTCACAAATCCCCTGTGGGAGCGAGCCTGCTCGCGAATGGTGTCGACTCGGTCTCAAGCCTTAAACAGGCTTGGCCCCCATCAACCCGGCAATGGCGAGAAACCCAACGCCGCTGACAATCGCCAGCGCCAAGGTGAATTTCCAGTTGCCAACCCCGCTAGTCCACAGCCGATTAAGCCGCACCAACAACCACACTGCACTCAACGTGGCCACGGCATAGATCACGCTGGAACCCAGAATCCAGAACTGCCCCAATGGCCAGCCGATCAGGTGTACCAACCACCAGCCGGTGAAAGGCATGCTGAGCATACCGATCAGCATCAGACACCAGATAAACAGCCAGGGACGTTGCATCGTGCTGGCCGGCCCTTCGCTGCGATTACGCCAGGTCAGAGCGGCAAGCCCCAACCCGCTGACGAGGATCACCACGGTCGCCGCGACGTGAAGGACTTTCAGGGTGGTCAGGGTTTCCATGTATTTCTCTTCCTTGGGCCATGCCCATCAGCGTAGCCGCTCAGCCAAGAAACAGCTGATAGGCCGGGTTCTCGCTTTCGTCCCAGTACGGATAACCGATTTCCTCAAGCGCTGCCGGCACCAGATGACGCTCATCGTGCGGCACCTGCAGGCCCGCGACCACGCGGCCATCGGCTGCACCGTGGTTGCGGTAGTGGAACATCGATATATTCCAGCGCCCGCCCAGCTTATTAAGGAAGTTGAACAGCGCGCCCGGACGCTCCGGGAACTCGAAGCGGAACACCACCTCATCAATCACGTGGGCCGCGTGGCCACCGACCATGTGGCGAATGTGCAGCTTGGCCAGTTCGTTGTCGGTCAGGTCGATCACCGGGAAACCCTGCTCGGTCAGGCTCGCCAGCAGTGCGCTGCGCGGGTCGTTGTCCGGGTGGGTCTGCACGCCGACGAAGATGTGCGCTTCGCTGCCGGTGTTGTAGCGGTAGTTGAATTCGGTGATCTGGCGTTTACCGACAGCCTCGCAGAACGCCTTGAAGCTGCCAGCCTTCTCGGGGATGGTCACGGCGATGATCGCTTCGCGACCTTCGCCCAACTCGGCACGCTCGGCGACGTGGCGCAGGCGATCGAAGTTGACGTTGGCACCGGAGTCGATGGCGACGAAAGTCTGGCCGCTGACGCCGCGTTGCTCGACGTACTTCTTGATCCCGGCCACGCCCAACGCGCCGGCAGGCTCGGTGATCGAGCGGGTATCGTCGTAGATATCTTTAATTGCTGCACAGATCTCGTCAGTGCTGACAGTGATCACTTCATCAACATAGTCTTTGCAGATGTCGAAGGTGTGCTGGCCGATCTGCGCCACCGCTACGCCGTCGGCAAAGATGCCCACGGTCGGCAGCACCACGCGCTCACCGGCAGCCATCGCGGCTTGCAGGCAATTGGAGTCGTCCGGCTCGACGCCGATGACTTTGATGTCCGGACGCAGATACTTCACATAGGCAGCGATACCGGCGATCAGACCACCGCCACCGACCGGTACGAAAATCGCGTCCAGCGGCTGCGGGTGCTGGCGCAGAATTTCCATCGCCACAGTGCCCTGCCCGGCGATGGTGTGCGGATCGTCGTACGGGTGGATGTAGACGTAGCCTTTTTCGTCGACCAGTTTCAGCGAGTAGGCCAGCGCTTCGGGAAAAGAATCACCGTGCAGCACCACTTTGCCGCCGCGCGAACGCACGCCCTCGACTTTGATTTCGGGGGTGGTCTTGGGCATGACGATGGTGGCTTTTACGCCCAGCACTTTCGCCGCCAGGGCCAAGCCCTGCGCATGGTTGCCCGCCGATGCGGTGACTACGCCACGGGCGCGCTCTTCATCGCTCAGTTGCGTCAGCTTGTTGTAGGCGCCGCGAATCTTGAACGAGAACACTGGCTGCAAGTCTTCGCGCTTGAGCCAAATGTCGTTGCCCAGCCGCTCGGAGAGCTGGCGAGCGTTCTGCAGCGGGGTTTCTACGGCAACGTCATAAACGCGCGAGGTGAGGATCTTTTTGACGTACTGTTCGAGCATCGGAAAGCATCACTGAGCGGTTGAGCGGGACCGGGGAGTCTAACCCGGCTTTTGCCCGCACGACCACACGAATCCAGAGGTTTTAGCCACGCTTGCGGCTATAATGCCGGCCTTTCCGTACTCACCTTGCCCGCTTCCGGAGCCCGCATGACCCAGGATCAACTCAAACAGGCAGTGGCTCAGGCCGCCGTCGACTTCATCCTTCCGAAACTCGACGACAAAAGCATCGTCGGGGTCGGCACCGGCTCCACCGCCAATTGCTTCATCGACGCTCTGGCCCAGCACAAGGGCGCGTTCGATGGCGCGGTCGCCAGTTCCGAAGCCACCGCCGCGCGCCTCAAGGGCCACGGAATTCCGGTGTATGAGCTGAATACCGTCAGCGACCTGGAGTTTTACGTCGACGGCGCCGACGAAAGCGACGCGCACCTGAACCTGATCAAGGGCGGCGGCGCAGCCCTGACCCGCGAGAAGATCGTCGCCGCCGTGGCCAAGACCTTCATCTGCATCGCCGACGCCAGCAAACTGGTACCGGTGCTGGGTGAGTTCCCGCTGCCGGTCGAAGTGATCCCGATGGCCCGCAGCCATGTCGCCCGCCAACTGGTGAAACTGGGCGGCGACCCGGTTTATCGCGAAGGCGTGTTGACCGATAACGGCAACATCATTCTGGACGTGTTCAACCTGCAGATCACCAACCCGGTGGAGCTGGAAGCGCAGATCAATGCGATTGTCGGCGTGGTCACCAATGGCTTGTTCGCGGCGCGTCCGGCGGACTTGCTGTTGCTGGGTACTAGCGAAGGCGTGAAAACCCTCAAGGCTGAGTAAGCCAGACTGCCCGAAATTTATGGGCAGACAAATAAACCTGTGGGAGCGAGCTTGCTCGCGAATGCGGTGGATCAGCCAACATCTTCATTGGCTGACCCGACGCCTTCGCGAGCAGGCTCGCTCCCACAGTGTTTTGTGGCGTTGGTTAGTTCGGTGTTGGCTTTTTGAAGACATAAAACAGATTCGGCTCGCTCACCAGATACAACGTCCCGTCATCATCCATGGCAATGCCTTCCGCCTGCGGCACGGTTTTCTTCAGACCCTGCCGCCCGCCACTGATCGACATCGTGCTCAGCGGCCGCCCGCCGACATCGAGTTCAAGAATCAGCCGTGACTCATCCGACAGCGCCAATAAATGGCCGCTGCGCTCGTCGTATTGCAAACTCGACAGATCGCGCACAAACATCCCGGCATCGCGCTTGGGGTCGTTGATCACGTGTACCGCGTAGGACTTTTCCGGGTTGAAGTGCGGGAAACCGTGTACTTCGTAGATCAGCATCGGATTACGCTCTTTCGCGACAAACAGACGCTTGCCCACCGAGTCGTAAGCCAGCCCTTCGAAACCCTTGTTGCCGGCCATATGCACACCGAGGGTCATCTGCTCGGCGTCCGCCGCGTCGAGGAATGTAGTGTCTGCTTCCAGGTGTATCTTGATCAGCCGCTGCTGACGCTCGTCAGTGATCACGTAGGTGTCGGCGCTGATGTACTCGACCGCTTCCGGATCGCCAAAACCAATCAGGGCAATGCGCCGCAGGATCTTGCCTTCCAGCGACAGCTCGACCAGTTCGGAATTCTTGTTGGTCACGGTAAACAGGCTTTTGCGCACCGGATCGAAGGTCAGCGCCGAGACATCGTCTTCCAGCCCGTCAATCACTCGCGCCTCAATCTCCACGCGATACTGGTCCAGGCCAATCGACTCGCTACTCTGCGGTTGCCACAGGGTATGCAGGTTGAACCAGGCGCGCTCGAACAGACGCATGTATTGGCCGATCGCGATCAACGCGATCAGGGCAATTACCGCCAGGATGATAATCAGAGGCTTTGGACGGGCAAGTCGACGCATTCGGGTAGGCTCGGGATCAAGACAGGCGGATGAAATATCACGCCCGTCTGAACTGAAGCTTAATGGCCACTTGCCTGTCAGGACAATCAGACTTGTCTGAAATTGCCGCGAGGACAGTTATTGCTGTTTTTCGAAGCGATAAAACAGGTTCGGCTCGCTGACCATATACAGCGTGCCTGCCTCGTCCATGGTCACGCCTTCGGCGCGGGGGATGGTGTTTTTCAGGCCATTGAAACCGCCGAGCAGGGTCATGAAGCTGACCTGTTCGCCCTTCTCGTCCAGCTCCAGCAGCAGGTGTGAATCGGCGGACAGCACCAGTGTGTGCTGGGTGCGCGGGTCAATCGCCAAGGCTGAGAGGTTGCGAATATCCAGTTCATCACTGGCAAGTTTCTGCTTGTCGCCCTTGAGGGTCTGGCTGCCATCACTTTTCCAGGTAAACAGCGCCGGTGGCCGCTCCTCGCCCAGCAGCAATTGCTGGTTGTGCGCATCCCAGGTAATGGCTTCGAAGGCTTTGTTCTGGTCTTTCGACGGGCCGAGGTCGTATTTCGGGAAGTCGGCGATGTTCAATTCGCGGGTCCCGGCGTCGACCTTGACGATCGACAGCATGTGCTGGCGCTCATCGACGATGGCCATCAGGCCGTTTTCCATCATCGTCAGGCCTTCCGGATTGCTCCAGCCCACCAGCGGCATCTTGCGCAGTACATCACCTTGTAAAGTCAGTTCAGCGAGAAACGGGTTTTTGCCCATCACCGAGAATAGCGTTTTGGTCTGCGGGTTGTACGCCAGATCCGAAGCTTCGTCCTTCTCCATCCCCTTGAGCGGCTTGGCATCTATCACCACTCGATAATCCGGCAGCCAGACGCTTTCTTTCTGCTCAGCCTGGCTCTCAAAGCGCTCCTGCACCCACAGCACACCGCGATCATCCCAATGCATGGCAAAAGCCAAGGCATAAGCGGCGGCAACCACCAGCAAGAGCCAGACATACCAACGCAGGGCGAAACGTGAACGACGAGTGGGTTTGAGCTGAGTTTGAGATGACATCGAGGGACGCGTTCCGAAAAATCAGGCTAAGGGTAATAGCACAAAGAGGCCGGCTCAGACGCCAGAATGAGAGGAATTATCCGTACAGGATGTGAAAAAAACGGCAAATGGCGGGATTGTCGTGTGTTGTCAGCGATCTTCAGGGCACTACAAAACAAAGTGGGAGCGAGCTTGCTCGCGAAGGCGGAGTGTCAGTCGACATTTTCGTTGACTGAAAAAATGCTTTCGCGAGCAAGCTCGCTCCCACAGGGGATTTGCAGTGTTGCGGTTAGCGCACGCTGCTGGTGAAGCTGCTCGCGCCGACCAGTTCGAGGACAATGTCATCGCCCACGTTCAGCGGGCCCACACCCACCGGCGTGCCGGTCAGGATCACGTCACCAGCCTGCAGCGAGAAGCAGCCGGCCATGTGCTGGATCATCGGCACGATCGGGTTGAGCATCGCGCTGCTATTACCGTCCTGACGGACTTCGCCGTTGATGGTCAGGCGAATGCCAATGTCCGTCAGGTCAGCAAAGGTGCTGCCAACCACGAACGGAGCGATCACCGCTGCGCCGTCGAACGACTTGGCGATTTCCCACGGCAGGCCCTTGGCTTTCAGCTCGGCCTGCTTGTCGCGCAGGGTCAGGTCCAGCGCCGGGGCGAAACCGGAGATCGCGTCGAGCACTTCTTCACGGCTCGGTTTGGTCGACAACGGCTTGCCGATCAACACGGCGATTTCCGCTTCGTAGTGCACCGAACCGCGCTCGGTCGGAATGGCGAAACCGCCTTCCAGCTCAACCACGCAACTGCCCGGCTTGATGAACAGCAACGGCTCGGTAGGCACCGGGTTGTCCAGTTCCTTGGCGTGTTCGGCGTAATTACGGCCAATGCACACGACTTTCCCGATCGGGAAGTGGATGCGCGTGCCGTCGACGTATTGGTGCTGATAGCTCATTTACCGACTCCTGCCTTCATTGATTCATCAAAGATTACAGATCAAACCGCGAAGATCTTGCCCGGGTTCATGATGCCGTTCGGGTCGAACACCGCTTTTACCGCTTTCATGTACTCGATCTCAACCGGCGAGCGGCTGTAGGTCAAGTAGTCACGCTTGGTCATGCCCACGCCGTGTTCGGCGGAAATCGAACCGTTGTACTTCTCGACGGTTTCGAACACCCACTTGTTGACGGTCGCGCACTTGGCGAAGAACTCGTCTTTGCTCAGGTTATCCGGCTTGAGAATGTTCAGGTGCAGGTTGCCGTCACCGATGTGGCCGAACCAGACGATTTCGAAGTCCGGGTAGTATTCGCCGACGATCGCGTCGATTTCCTTCAGAAATGCCGGCACTTTCGACACGGTGACCGAGATGTCGTTCTTGTACGGCGTCCAGTGCGAAATGGTCTCGGAGATGTACTCGCGCAGCTTCCACAGGTTCTGCAACTGGGTTTCGCTCTGGCTCATCACACCGTCCAGCACCCAGCCCTGCTCGACGCAATGCTCGAAGGTTTCCAGGGCGCTGTTGGCCACTTCTTCGGTGGTCGCTTCGAATTCCAGCAACGCATAGAACGGGCAATCGGTCTCGAACGGCGCCGGCACGTCGCCACGGCCCATGACTTTGGCCAGGGCCTTGTCGGAGAAGAATTCGAACGCGGTCAGGTCGAGCTTGCCCTGGAAAGCGTGCAGCACCGGCATGATCGAGTCGAAATCGGCGGTACCAAGGACCATGGCGGTGAGGTTTTTCGGCGCACGATCAAGACGCATGGTCGCTTCGACGACGAAGCCGAGGGTGCCTTCAGCGCCAATGAACAGCTGACGCAGGTCGTAACCGGTGGCGTTCTTGATCAGGTCTTTGTTCAGTTCCAGCACATCACCTTTGCCGGTGACGACTTTCATGCCGGCGACCCAGTTGCGGGTCATGCCGTAGCGAATCACCTTGATTCCGCCGGCATTGGTGCCGATATTGCCGCCAATCTGGCTGGAACCTGCAGACGCGAAGTCGACCGGGTAGTACAGGCCTTTTTCTTCGGCAACGTTCTGCAAATGCTCAGTGACCACGCCCGGCTGACAAACGGCGGTGCGGTCGGTGAGGTTCACGTCGAGAATCTGATTCATGTAATCGAACGAGACGACCACTTCGCCATTCGCCGCCACGGCAGCGGCGGAAAGCCCGGTGCGCCCGCCCGATGGCACCAGCGCGACTTTGTGTTGATTGGCCCAACGGACCACCGCCTGCACCTGCTCAATAGTCTTGGGAAACACGATGGCGCTGGGCGCCGGGGCGAAGTGCTTGGTCCAATCCTTGCCGTACGCATTCAGGGAGTCGGCGTCGGTCAGGACCTTGCCAGGCTCGACCAGGGTCTTCAGTTCATCAATCAGGGCAGGATTGGTCATCGACAGAACTCTCGAACAATTCATGGTCATCCTGAGAACGCTTCACGTCGCAGGAATGAGTGTTTAGCGGGGAGGCTATGCTAGCATATCGACCCCGCAGGACAGTGCCCCAGGCCAGATCCGCGGAGACGACTTTCTTGTCGTCCGGGTCAGCGTCTGTTGACCATTTCCTGCCATTTTTCTCCGGGATACAGGTTTACGCAGATGAGCAAGACTTCTCTCGATAAGAGCAAGATCAAGTTCCTTCTTCTCGAAGGCGTCCACCAATCGGCTGTCGACGTCCTCAAGGCGGCGGGCTACACCAGCATCGAATACCTGACAGGTTCCTTGCCGGAAGCCCAGCTCAAGGAAAAGATCGCTGACGCTCACTTCATCGGCATTCGTTCGCGCACCCAACTGACCGAAGAGATCTTCGATCACGCGAAGAAGCTGGTAGCGGTCGGCTGTTTCTGCATCGGCACCAACCAGGTTGACCTGAGTGCTGCCCGCGAGCGCGGTATTGCCGTGTTCAACGCGCCGTACTCCAACACCCGCTCCGTTGCCGAGCTGGTGCTGGCCGAAGCGATCCTGCTGCTGCGCGGCATCCCGGAGAAAAACGCTTCCTGCCACCGTGGCGGCTGGATCAAGTCCGCAGCCAACTCCTTCGAGATCCGCGGTAAGAAACTCGGCATCGTCGGCTACGGCTCGATCGGTACTCAGTTGTCGGTTCTGGCTGAAGGCCTGGGCATGCAGGTGTATTTCTACGACACCGTGACCAAGCTGCCGCTGGGCAACGCGACTCAGATCGGTAGCCTGACCGAACTGCTGGGCATGTCCGACATCGTCACCCTGCACGTTCCGGAAACCGCTGCGACCCAGTGGATGATCGGCGAGAAGGAAATCCGCGCCATCAAGAAGGGCGGCATCCTGATCAACGCGGCGCGCGGCACCGTGGTCGAGCTGGACGCCCTGGCGGACGCGATCAAGGACAAGCACCTGATCGGCGCGGCCATCGACGTATTCCCGGTGGAGCCACGCTCCAACGACGAAGAGTTCGAAAGCCCGCTGCGTGGCCTCGACAACGTGATCCTGACCCCGCACATCGGTGGCTCGACCGCCGAAGCGCAAGCCAACATTGGTCTGGAAGTGGCAGAAAAACTGGTCAAGTACAGCGACAACGGTACCTCCGTTTCGTCGGTGAACTTCCCGGAAGTGGCCCTGCCGGCTCACCCTGGCAAACACCGCCTGCTGCACATCCACGAGAACATCCCGGGTGTGATGAGCGAGATCAACAAGGTCTTCGCCGAAAACGGCATCAACATCTCCGGCCAGTTCCTGCAGACCAACGAGAAGGTTGGCTACGTGGTGATCGACGTCGACGCCGAGTACTCGGATCTGGCGCAAGAGAAGCTGCAGCACATCAACGGCACTATCCGTAGCCGGGTTCTTTTCTAAGAACAGCTACAAGCCGCGAGCGACAAGCGACAAGTGATGTTCGCTTGTGCTTTTGCTTGAAGCTCGAAGCTCGCAACTCGCCGCTGATAAAAAAAGGGAGCCCCGAAAGGGCTCCCTTTTTTTATTCGACGTTGACGGTGATTTTCTTCGAGACGATTGGCGGATCGAATGCCATGTGACCGCTGTCGCCAAGTTCCAGCTGCAAGGTGTGTTTGCCCGGGGCGAGCTTGATGTCAGCCTGGGTCTGCGCCTTGCCGAAGTGCATATGGTTGGCATCGGTAGGGACGACCGAACCGGCAGGAACGATTTCCTTGGCGTCGATCAGCAGGTGATGGTGACCGGTGTTCTTGGTGACGTCACCGGCCGGTGCCAGTGCGACGTCCTTGGTCCCGAACTTGACGGTGAAGGTCTGCGAAACCGTGGCCCCGTCTTCGGGAGAAACGATGAACACTTCGGCGCCTTTGGGGGCCGGCGTCGCCGCACTGGCCAGCACCGAAACGCCCATCAGCACACCTGCGAACGCTGCACGTGACATAAAGCTTTTCATTTTCTTCTCCAGTTTTTCCGTAAAATCCGCACGGTCATGACAACTTCATGACCATTCGTTGTCGAAGGCACTCGACAACCATAGCAAAGCGAGCCTGAATCAGAGCATCGCGATAATGATTTCAAAGGAGTGACCATGCGTTTTCTGCCTGGCCTGATCTGCCTGCTACCCCTTTTGAGCCCTTTGGCTCACGCCGAACTGATTGATGACGTCAACGACCGTGGCGAGCTGCGCATAGCCCTTGAGGCGAATACACCGCCCTTCAATTTCAAGGATGGCGACACACTCACGGGGTTCGAGGTCGAGCTTGGGCAACTGCTGGCCAACGAGCTGGATGTGCGCGCCGACTTCATCGTCACTGACGAGGCCGATCTGCTTCAGGGCGTTGAAAGCGGCAAATACGACGTTGCGCTCAACCACATAGCACTGACACCCGAACTCAAGGATCGTTTCGACTTCAGCGAGCCGTACGGCAAGGTCGATGCGCAGTTGCTGGCGAAGAAGGATGAGCAGCCACGGCCGATGGTGCTGGTGCAGGCATTGACTGAAGAGAAGCCGAAAGCGGCGGAGCCAGTGGATTTGGCGATTCCGTTTCAGAAGGGTAATCCAGCGTTTCAGGCTAGCCTTGCGAGTGCGATGCAGCGGATCAGGGCGGATGGGCGTTTGGCGGCGTTGACCGAGAAGTGGTTGAAACCTTGAAAGCCCCTCACCCTAGCCCTCTCCCAGAGGGAGAGGGGACTGATTGGGGGTTGCTTTAGAGATACGCCGACCTGGGATGGCTATACCGAATCCGAAATCGACTGGTCATGGCTTTGTCGAGTCCATAATCGATCGGTCATGGCTGTGTCGGATCCATAATCGACAAGGTCTTTCAGGTCGATGAATAGCGCCAGACACTTCGGTCGGCCCCCTCTCCCCTTGGGAGAGGGCTGGGGTGAGGGCAACGATTCCGGATCAGTCCAAACCCGCCAGAGCCACCGCAGCCTGCGGCAGTTCAAGCTCGCTGAATACCTGCACCCCATGGCGCTTGAGCAACGCAGCCGTCACACCCTCGCCACTGACTTTGACACCACTGAACGTCCCGTCATACGTCAGCAGATTCCCGCAAGAAGGACTGTTGGCCTTGAGCACCGCCACACGAATCCCGTGCTTCTGCACCAACGCCAGCGCCTGCCGCGCGCCATCGAGAAACTGCGCACTGACATCTTCGCCCTCGGTGGTGATCACCGCCGCGACACCATCCAGCACTTCACCACCCTGCCCGCCCGGGATCTCCGCCGCTGCCCGAGGCGTCGGCAATCCCCCCGCCACCTCCGGACACAACGGCACCACCCGCCCTTCGGCAATCCACTGCTCAAGCAAATCAAACGGCCCGCTCGCACCGCCGTCGTAACGCACGCGATGACCCAACAGGCAGCGACTGACCAGAATCCTGTCCATCTCAGAACGGCTCGTTGCCACGGCGGCGGAACCAACCGGTCAGCGACAAGCGCTCGCGGTTCGCCGGCAACACTTCATGCGGCACTTCACCGGAGAGAAACACCACCAGACAACCGCCAGTAGGTTGCACGTCGTGCACGCGCTCCTCATTCAGATACATACGCAACTGACCGCCATCCTCCGGCAGCCATGCGTCATTGAGGTAGACCACCACCGAGACCATGCGCTTGTCGTCGTCGCGAAAACGGTCGACGTGCTTGCGATAAAACGCACCCGGCGGATACAGCGCGAAATGGCATTCAAAGTCCTCAAGACCCAGAAACAGGCCTCGGTTGAGCGCCTCGCGCAGGCTCTCCATCAGATTCAGATAGCGGTCACTGGCCTCGGCCTGGCCGGGGTCGATCCACTGAATGTGGTCGCCACGAATCCCCTCACGGATCTCCGAAAACGGTCCACGCCCCACCGCCGCCGGCGCCAGTTCGCCTTCGGCCTCACGTTTGCGGCACTCGGCCGCCAGCTCGCGGGTCAAACCGGCGGGCAGGAATATGTTCTGCTGCGACCAGCCGTGTTCGGCCAGGTCGTCGACAATACGTAATAGCAGTGGGTGTTCAGAGGATATTTGCATGGCGCGCATAGTATGTCGGCGGCAAGAAATCCGACAGAGCCACGCGGCGGCTTGCTACGAATTCTCGACAAGTACCGGCACCGCACGGAGAATAGTCCGTTGCTGACAGGAGTCCCTATGCGCCGTTTGCTTTTTTCACTGTTGATGTTCTGCGTGTTGCCCGCCTGGGCGGACGGCCACGATCAGTTGTACAAGGTCGCCGGCTGGCCAGATCAACGTGCGCATTTCAATGATGCCCTGAGTGCCGCACAGCAGCGCTATCAGAACAGTCTGCCGCCCGCCGTGTTTCAAGCGTTGGTCAACAACAGCAACCAGCGCTTTGCCCCGCAGGCCGTGGATCAACGCGCCGAAGCGCAACTGCGGCAGAAGCTTGCCGATCCGAAACCGGCGCTGACGTTCTTTCAATCGCCACTGGGCAAGAAAATCGTCGCCGCTGAATTGCTCGCAACCCGTCGCGATCAATTGGCGAAAAATGCCAAGGGTCTGCCGAAGATGCAGGCGAGCGACAGCCGTCTGCTGATCATCGGCCACCTCGCGCAAGCCTTGCCGGCCCGCGAAGCCGGCGCCGAAGTGAGCCTGGCGATTGCCGGTGTGGCGGCGGACAGTTTGAGTTCGATGATTCCGGGATTGCTCGGCGGTGGTCAGGCGCAAGGAATGTTGAATGGTCAGCGCCAGCGCTTGATGGATCAGATCGGCGCGGACATGAACAATACGTTGCTCTATGTCTATCGCGATTTGTCGGATGAAGAGCTGGAAGAGTTTGCGACGTTTGCTGAATCGACTGAGGGCAAGGCGTATTACCAGGCAGCGTTGGCAGCGATTCGTGCAGGGCTTGCGGTCGGACAATGATCTTTAGCGCCTGACCGGCCGCCTTCGTCGGAACGCCGCCCGGAGCCGGCTCGCTCCCACATTGGATCTTCAGCGAACACAAAATTTGTGAGTCCCCCGAAATCCCTGTGGGAGCGAGTCTGCTCGCGAAGAGGCCCTCACAGACGCTACAGATTCCGGCCCCTGATGCGCTTGCTCAAGAACTCGAAATACTCCTCACGCATCTCCACCGTCTCATTCGCCAGATGATGCCGCGCCTCGGCCAACAACAAGATCTGCGGCCGATCAAACTTCCATTTCAATACCTGCAAATTGTGCTGCCAGTCGACCGTCATGTCCGCCTGCCCCTGAATGATCAGTGGCCGTCGCGGACTTTTTTTCGCGTGCTCGACGCGAATGATCCAGCGCGACAACGCCCCCACCCATTTGGTCGGCAAGCGTCGCGGCTGCAGCGGGTCAGCCTGCAGAAACGGCAGGAAATCCGGATCGTTGGAGTTCTCGCTGAAACGTCGCGCGACACCTCTGACGAAAGGCCTGAGCAGGTAATAGCTCAGCTGCGACCAGCCCCACGCCCGTGGTCGCACCAGCGGCGCCATCAAAATCACCTGGCCCTGCGCCGGGCTGTTTTCCGCATGATTGAGCAAATGATCGACGACAATAGCCCCGCCGGTACTCTGCCCGCACAAATGCCACGGTTGCGGCAGCGCGATTGACTGCGCCTCGGCGAACAACGCTTGCAGGACGTCCTGGTACTCGGAGAAATCGCGAATGCTCGCGCGCGGCCCGCTCGACAGGCCATGCCCCGGCAAGTCGCAGGCGATCACGGCAAAATCCTGATCCAGCGCCCACTCGATCACATGCCGATACAGCCCGGTGTGGTCGTAGTAACCGTGCAGCAGAAACAGCGTCGCCTTGACCTTCTCCGGCCACCAGCAGTGGCTGACCAGCTCATAGCCATCGACTTCGAAACGGCCCATGCCACGCCAGACATCGCGATGGGGAAAATCGGTTTTATAAAACTGCTGATACGCCTTGGCCTCGTCCGACAACGGCTGCCACTCGGCCAAAGGCTTGAGGCTGGCGCGGATGTGATCGGGGTCGAAAGTGGCAGGCATGCGGGAATTCCAAAGCGGTAAACAGACTTTATCGGCCTGCGATATTCATCTGTTGCGGCAAGCATGGCAAGCTAGCCCACCTTTTCGGGATCGAAAACCATGCGCTCGCCCTACCGCACCGCACTGTTTGCCAGCCTGCTCGCGCTGAATTGCGCCGGGGTGCTGTGGGCCGCGTATGACTGGTTTCAGGGGCGTTACCTGCGCGCGTTCAGCGAACACACGGCGGTGTTTTCCGGTGACCCACTGCGCCTTCCTGACAATCTCGCCGGTCCCGGCAAGATCCGCCTGGTGCACTTCTGGGACCCGGCCTGCCCGTGCAATGTCGGCAACCAACAGCATCTGACCGAGATGGTCGAGCAGTTCGGCGCCAAAGGCGTTGAATTCTTCGCCGTGCAAAAAACCGGCAGCCACGGCCAGTTACCCGCCACCCTCAGCAGTCTGAAAACCATCACGATTTTGCCCGGCTCCGAACAGGTGCCCGCCAGCCCGGCCGTGGCGATCTGGGACCGCAGCGGCAAACTGGCCTACTTCGGCCCGTACAGCGAAGGCCTGACCTGCAACTCCAGCAACAGTTTTATCGAACCGATTTTGCATGCCCTGACGGAAGATCGCCCGGTCAATGCCACGCACACCCTGGCGGTCGGTTGTTACTGCCCGTGGCCTGTGGAGACGCCGTAAGGCATTCCGGACTTTTCAAGGACAGCGCTGCACGGCACGGAAGGTCTGTGCTAATTGTTTGCAGCCCGACGGGCGGCAATCCCGTATGCACAAGGAGTCACCATGAAGCGCGTGTTCACCGTACTTGGCTTGCTCATCGTTGTTCTGCTCGCCGGCGTCGGCTGGTATGTCTACAGCAAACAACCGACGCGCCAGGGCCAGGTCGAGCTGCGCAACCCGCAGGGCTCGGTGACCGTGCGCTACGACGAGCGCGGTGTGCCGCACATTCGCGCCGAGAACGAAACCGACCTCTACCGCGCCCTCGGTTATGTGCATGCCCAGGACCGGCTGTTCCAGATGGAAGCCATGCGCCGCCTCGCCCGTGGTGAACTGGCGGAAGTGCTCGGGCCGAAACTGCTCGACACCGACAAACTGTTCCGCAGCCTGCGCATCCGTGAGCGCGCCGCCAGTTATGTCGCCAGTCTCGATAAACAGTCGCCAGCGTGGAAGGGCCTGCAAGCCTATCTGGATGGCATCAACCAATATCAGGACACGCACGCCGCGCCAATCGAGTTCGACGTGCTGGGCATCCCCAAGCGGCCGTTCACCGCCGAAGACAGCATCAGCGTCGCCGGGTACATGGCCTACAGCTTTGCCGCCGCGTTCCGCACCGAACCGTTGCTGACCTATGTGCGCGATCAACTCGGCGCGGACTACCTCAACGTCTTCGACCTCGACTGGCAGCCCAAAGGTGTGCTGGTCAACGGTCACGCCAAACCGACGCCGGCCCTCGCTGCCGGCGACTGGAAAGACCTCAATGCCCTCGCCCGCCTCAGCGAACAAGCGCTGATCGACAACGGCCTGCCACAGTTCGAAGGCAGCAACGCCTGGGTCATCGCCGGCAGCCGCAGCCAGAGCGGCAAACCGCTGCTGGCCGGTGATCCACATATTCGCTTCTCGGTGCCGTCGGTGTGGTACGAGGCGCAATTGTCGGCGCCGGGCTTCGAGTTGTACGGTCATCATCAGGCGCTGGTGCCTTTCGCCTTCCTCGGTCACAACCTCGATTTCGGCTGGAGCCTGACCATGTTCCAGAACGACGATCTCGATCTGATCGCCGAGAAGGTCAACCCGGACAATCCGAACCAGGTCTGGTATCGCGGCCAGTGGACCGACATGGTCGTCACCGAGCAGCAGATCAATGTGAAAGGCCAGACGCCGGTGACCCTTACCCTGCGCCAATCGCCCCACGGTCCGATCGTCAACGATGCCCTCGGCACCGCTGCCGGCAAAACGCCGATCGCCATGTGGTGGGCATTCCTCGAAACACCGAACCCGATCCTCGAAGGCTTCTACCAGCTCAACCGTGCCGACACCCTGGCCAAGGCTCGCGCCGCAGCGGCCAAGGTTCAGGCACCGGGGCTGAATCTCGTCTACGCCAACGCCAAGGGCGATATCGCCTGGTGGGCCTCGGCATTGCTGCCCAAGCGCCCGACCGGGGTGCGGCCGGAATTCATTCTCGACGGCAGCAGCAATCAGGCCGACAAGGACGGTTTCTACCCGTTCAGCGCCAACCCGCAGGAGGAGAACCCGGCACGCGGCTACATCGTCTCGGCCAACTTCCAGCCCGTGTCGCCGACGGGCATGGAGATTCCCGGTTACTACAACCTCGCCGATCGCGGTCAGCAACTGAATCGTCAGCTCAGCGACAAGAGCGTGAAGTGGACCAACGAAGCCAACCAGAAACTGCAACTGGGCACGGCGACCGGTTATGGCTCGCGACTGCTGGCGCCATTGCTGCCGGTATTGCGTGAGGTGGTCAGCGATCCGGCGCAACTGAAACTGGTCGAGCAACTGGCGCAGTGGCCAGGCGACTATCCGCTGGATTCGGTCAGCGCGACGGTCTTCAACCAGTTCCTCTACGACCTTGCCGATACGGCGATGCGTGATGAGTTGGGCAATGACTTTTTCGAGACACTGCTGTCGACGCGGGTGATCGATGCAGCACTGCCACGTCTGGCGGCGAATGCCGATTCACCGTGGTGGGATAACCGCAACACACCGGTCAAAGAGACTCGCGCTGATGTCGTGCGTACGGCGTGGGCGGCGAGCATGCAGCACCTGAAGCTGACCCTCGGCGACAATTCTGCAGAATGGAAATGGGGCGCGGCGCACACGCTGACCCATGGCCATCCGTTGGGGCAGCAGAAGCCGCTGGAACGGATTTTCAACGTCGGGCCGTTTGCGGCGCCGGGCAGTCATGAGGTGCCGAACAATCTTTCGGCGAAGATCGGGCCTGCGCCGTGGCCGGTGACTTATGGGCCGTCGACGCGGCGCTTGGTGGATTTTGCCGATCCGGCGCATGGCTTGACGATCAACCCGGTCGGGCAGAGTGGTGTGCCGTTTGATAGCCACTATGACGATCAGGCTGAGGCGTATGTTGATGGGATTTATGTGCAGGCGCACTTTAGTGAGGAAGAGGTGACGGCGAATACGCATAGCACGTTGAAGCTGTTGCCGATGCGGGCGAAACCTTAAGAGCCCCTCACCCTAGCCCTCTCCCGGAGGGAGAGGGGACTGATTGGGGGATGCTCGAGGCATGCACCGACCTGACACTGCTTTACCGAACCCATAATCGATAAGGTCTTTCAGGTCGATGTATCACGCCAGACACTGCGGTCGGCCCCCTCTCCCTCCGGGAGAGGGCTGGGGTGAGGGTCAAACCATCACCGCAAAATTCAGCCGAAACTGCTGCGGCGTCACCCCCAATCGCCGGTTAAACACCCCACGCATATGCTGCGCATCGCGAAACCCGCACTGATACGCCACCGTCTTCAACGGCGCCGCAGTACTCTCCAGCATCACCCGCGCCGCATCCACCCGCGCCCGCTCGACGAACTCCGCCGGCGTGACCTTGGCTTCCCGCGCAAACACTCGAGAGAAATTGCGCGCACTCATGTTCGCCGCGTTGGCCAGATCGGCAATCGTCAGATCGCCAGTCAGATTGGCCAATACATACAACTGCACCATCGCCACCGCCGACGTCGGCTCCGCATGCGGCGTCAGGAACGGACTGAACTGCGACTGGCCACCGGAGCGCTGAGTAAACACTACCAAGCGCTTGGCCACGCTTAGCGCCACTTCAGCACCGTGATCACGCGCCAGCAAGTACAACGACAGATCGATCCCCGCCGTCACCCCGGCCGAGGTGTAGAGCGCGCCGTCCTCGACATACAACCGATCGGCTTCAACCCGCGTCGACGGGCACAACTGGGCCAACGCCTCGGCATCATTCCAGTGCGTGGTGACGGTGCGCCCTTCCAGCAACCCTGCCCGCGCCAGCATGAACGCGCCGTTGCAGATCGAGCCGAAACGCTGCGAGCATGAACAGGCCTCACGCAGCCAATCATCGAACGCCGCACCAAAATCCATGAACGGCAATTGCGGGCCTCCGGCGACCAGCAGCAGGTCGTAGGCGTCGAGTGCCTCGCTGAAATGCCGATGGGCATTCAAGTTCAAACCATTGGAACAGGCCATCGGGCCGTGTTCGACACCAATCACCTCAAGCCGATAGTGATCCTCGGGCGCCAGGAAACGATTGGCCTCGGCGAACACGTCCATCGGGCCGCTGACGTCCAGCGACTGCACGCCGGCGAACACGACGATGGCGACGGTTTTGTTCATGGCTGCGAAGCTCCTTTGGGGATCTGAGCCGAGTTGGCACGATTTGCAGGCGGATTGGCAAGGATCGCAGCCATGCATCGATTGTTCGCTTTCAGCGTCGGGAACAGACTTTCCCCATCAGCGCCACCACGGCGTTTCAGTGAGGAACCGTCCATGACCACGACCATCGCAGGCATCAAAATCCCCGATAGCGCCCTCGCCCGCGCCACCACCGAATACATCCGCGACATCGAATCCGACCTGCTCTACCACCACTCGCGCCGGGTTTTTCTGTTTGGCGCATTGAGTGGCGAGCGCCAGCAACTGGCCTACAACCCGGAGCTGTTGTACGTCGGCGCGATGTTCCACGACCTCGGTCTGATCGAAGGCCATCGCAGCGATGACGAGCGTTTTGAGGTCGACGGTGCCAATGCAGCAGCGGCGTTTCTCAAACCGTACGGGCTGAGTGATGACGACATCGAACAGGTGTGGCTGTCGATTGCCTTGCACACCACGCCGGGTGTGCCGAAGCATCTGCGTCCGACCGTAGCGCTGGTGACCGCCGGTGTGGAGATGGACGTTCTGGGCATGGATTACGCCGCGTTCAGCAGCGTGCAGCGTGAGGCCGTGGTGCATGCACACCCGCGTGGGGAAGGTTTCAAGGAATGCATCATCTGCGCGTTTGCCGAAGGCTTGCGCCATCGTCCGCAGACCACGTTCGGCAATGTGAAGACGGATGTACTGGTGGATCAGGAGCCGGGGTTCAAGCCGATGAACTTTGTTGAGGTCATCCGCAACTCTCCCTGGATTTGAATACCACCAAAAAACCTGTGGGAGCGAGCTTGCTCGCGAATGCGGTGGGTCAGCCAACATTTCAGTCGACTGACACGCCCTCTTCGCGAGCAAGCTCGCTCCCACATGGATTTGGGTTGATCACAGATCTGTGATCAACCCCTTTGGCTTACGCCGCTTCCGGCGCCGGTGCGCGGCGCACGTCCGGCTGTTTCCACGAATCGGCAGCGCTTTCTTCGATGGCTTGCTGGATGGCCTTCTTGCGCGCTTCTTCGGCACGGCGGCTGAAGAACCAGACCATGAAGGTCACGATCGACACCGCCAGCAGAATCAGGCTGGCCACGGCGTTGATCTCAGGTTTCACGCCCAGACGTACCGCCGAGAACACTTCCATCGGCAGGGTCGTCGAACCCGGACCGGACACGAAGCTCGCCAACACCAGGTCATCCAGCGACAGCGCGAACGACATCATGCCGCCCGCCGCCAGCGATGGCGCGATCATCGGGATGGTGATCAGGAAGAACACCTTCCACGGCCTGGCACCGAGGTCCATTGCCGCTTCTTCGATCGACAGGTCGAGCTCACGCAGACGCGCCGACACCACCACCGCCACATACGCCGCACAGAACGTCGTGTGAGCGATCCAGATGGTGACGATGCCACGCTCCTGCGGCCAGCCGATCATCTGCGCCATGGCCACGAACAGCAGCAACAGCGACAGACCGGTGATCACTTCCGGCATCACCAACGGCGCGGTGACCAGACCGCCGAACAGCGTGCGGCCCTTGAAGCGGGTGATGCGCGTCAGCACGAATGCGGCCAGCGTGCCCAGCGCCACCGCGGCGACCGCGGTGTAGCAGGCGATTTCCAGCGAACGCAGCACCGAGCCCATCAGTTGCGTGTTGTCGAGCAGGCCGACGTACCACTTGATCGACCAGCCGCCCCACACCGTCACCAGTTTCGAGGCGTTGAACGAGTAGATCACCAGGATCAACATCGGCAGGTAGATGAACAGCAAACCCAAAACCAGCATCAGGCTGGAGAAACGGAAGCGCTTCATTCTTTACCCTCCATTTCCTTGGCCTGACTGCGGTTGAACAGGATGATCGGCACAATCAGGATCGCCAGCATCACCACCGCCAGCGCGGACGCCACCGGCCAGTCACGGTTGTTGAAGAACTCTTGCCAGAGCACTTTACCGATCATCAGGGTTTCCGGACCGCCGAGCAGTTCCGGGATCACGAACTCACCGACCACCGGAATGAACACCAGCATGCAGCCGGCGATGATCCCGTTCTTGGACAGTGGAATAGTGATTTTCCAGAAGCTGTTGAAGGTGCTCGAACCGAGGTCGGAAGCGGCTTCCAGCAAGCTGTTGTCGTGCTTCACCAGGTTGGCGTACAGCGGCAGGATCATGAATGGCAGGTACGAGTAAACGACGCCGATGTACACCGCGAGGTTGGTGTTGAGAATCTGCAGCGGCTCGTCGATCAAGCCCATGCTCATCAGGAAACCGTTGAGCAAACCGTTGTTGCTGAGAATGCCCATCCACGCGTAAACGCGGATCAGGATCGCCGTCCAGGTCGGCATCATGATCAGCAGCACCAGCACCGTTTGCAGCTCTTTACGGGCGGTGGCGATGGCGTAGGCCATCGGGTAGCCGATCAACAGGCACAACAGCGTGCTGATAAATGCCATCTTCAACGAGCCGAGATAAGCGGCGATGTACAACTCGTCGCCCGCCAGCATCGCGTAGTTGCCCAGGTTCAGCAGCAGTTGCAGCTTCTGCTCGGCGTAGGTGTAAATCTCGGTGTACGGCGGGATGGCCACGTCGGCTTCGGCGAAGCTGATCTTCAGGACGATGAAGAACGGCAGCATGAAGAACAGGAACAGCCAGATGAACGGGACCCCGATGACCAGTTGGCGGCCATTGGGGATTATTCGGTTGATGCGGCGTTTGAATTTGCGCATGTTCATGAGCGAAGTACCACGCCGCTGTCGTCTTCCCACCACACGTAAACCTGATCGCCCCAGGTCGGACGCGCGCCGCGACGTTCGGCGTTGGCGACGAACGACTGCACCAGTTTGCCGCTCGGCAATTCAACGTAGAACACCGAGTGCCCGCCGAGGTAGGCGATGTCGTGGACCTTGCCGCTCGACCAGTTGTATTCGCAGGTTGGTTGGTCAGCGGTGACCAGCAGCTTCTCGGGACGGATCGCGTAGGTGACCGACTTGTCCTGCACCGAGGTGCTGATGCCATGACCAACGTAGATCTGCCGGTCGAGGTCCTTGCAGGTGATGGTCGCGTGGCCTTCGGCGTCGTCGATCACTTCGCCTTCGAAGATGTTGACGTTACCGATGAATTCGCAGACCAGACGGCTGGTCGGGGTTTCGTAGATGTCGATCGGGCTGCCGATCTGGGCGATCCAGCCCAGGTGCATGATCGCGATGCGCTCGGCCATGGTCATGGCCTCTTCCTGGTCGTGGGTCACCATCACGCAGGTCACGCCGACGCGCTCGATGATTTCCACCAGCTCCAGTTGCATCTGCGAACGCAGCTTTTTGTCCAGTGCGCCCATCGGCTCATCGAGCAGCAGCAGCTTCGGCCGCTTGGCCAGCGAACGCGCCAGCGCCACACGCTGGCGCTGACCGCCAGACAGTTGATGCGGCTTGCGCTTGGCGTACTGGCTCATCTGCACCAGCTTGAGCATCTCGGCCACGCGGGCGTCGACCTCGGCCTTGGGAATCTTGTCCTGCTGCAAGCCGAAGGCAATGTTCTGCGCGACGGTCATGTGCGGGAACAAGGCGTACGACTGGAACATCATGTTGATCGGACGTTCGTACGGCGGCATGTCGGTGATGTCGACGCCGTCGAGAAAAATGCGCCCCTCCGTGGGCCGTTCGAACCCTGCCAGCATCCGCAGCAGAGTGGATTTGCCCGATCCCGAACCGCCGAGCAAGGCGAAGATTTCGCCTTTTTTGATTTCCAGGGACACATCGTCCACGGCAATCGTCTCGTCGAACTTCTTCGTGACCCGGTCGATTTTGACCAACACCTGTTTCGGTGTCTGGTCGCCCTCGAGGGCTTTCTTATAGGCGCCGGAGGCAACTGCCATTTACGAAACTCCCAGAAAAAAACAATGCAGTTCGCCCCGCAAGGCGAACCCAGGATAGTGTGTGCCTTACATCCCCGACTTGACCTTGGTCCAGCTGCGGGTCATCAGGCGCTGAATGTTCGGTGGCAACTCGGTCGACACATAAGCCTTGTCGATAACGGCCTGCGGCGGATACACCGACGCATCGGTGCGGATGGATTGCTCCATCAACTTGTCCGAACCCGGGTTGGGGTTGGCATAACCGACGTAATCACTGACCTGAGCGATCACCTCAGGTTTCAGCAGATAGTTGATGAAGGCATGGGCCTGCTTCACGTTCGACGAATCCTTGGGGATTGCCAGCATGTCGAACCACAACGCGCCGCCCTCTTTCGGCACCGCGTAGGCGATGTTCACACCCTTCTTGGCTTCCGCTGCGCGGTTCTTCGCCTGGAAGATATCGCCGGAGAAACCGATGGCCACGCAGATGTCGCCGTTAGCCAGATCACCGATGTATTTCGAGGAGTGGAAGTAGGTCACGTAAGGACGCACCGCGAGCAATTTGTCGGTGGCTTTTTCGTAGTCCTTCGGATTGGTGCTGTTGGCATTCAGGCCCAGATAGTTGAGCACGGTCGGCATCATTTCATCCGCCGAATCGAGGAATGCCACGCCGCAGCTTTGCAGCTTCTTGATGTTCTCAGGCTCGAACAAAACGCCCCACGAATCAATCTTGTCGACACCCAGCACGGCCTTCACTTTATCGACGTTGTAACCGATGCCGTTGGTGCCCCACAGGTACGGCACGGCGTACAGGTTGCCCGGATCGTTTTGCTCCAGACGCTTGAGCAGCGCCGGGTCGAGATTGGAATAATTCGGCAGCTGCGACTTGTCGAGCTTCTGGAACGCGCCCGCCTTGATCTGCTTGCCGAGGAAGTGGTTCGACGGCACGACCACGTCGTAACCGGTACGCCCGGCCAGCAGTTTGCCTTCCAGGGTTTCGTTGGAATCGAAGACGTCGTAGACCGGTTTGATCCCGGTGGCTTTCTGGAAGTCAGCCAGGGTGGTCTCGCCGATGTAATCGGACCAGTTATAAATATGCACCGTACCGGCGGCCTGGGCTCCGACAGCAATCGTCAGGCCGGCAGTGGCCAGCAGGGCTTTGCGCAAAGAAGAAAAAATAGGCAAGTGGAGGTCCTCTAAATTAGTTGGGCCCAAGTTGCCCCGCGCTGCATGACAGCCATGGCTGCCTGGCAACAAAACCGGCGCGCAACTTACCCTCGAAAAACCGTTCCTGCAAAACTTCCTGTCATTTAATTGATCCGCTGGCCGCCTTCGCGGGGTCGACGGCCAGCGGTTGTTGCTTCAAACCGGCTTATTTACCGGATTTGATCTTGGTCCAGCTGCGAGTGATCAGGCGCAGGGTCGCTGCATCCAGATCGCTGATCGCATAGAGCTGTTTCTTCACTTCAGCCGACGGGTAGATGCTCGGATCGCTGGTGATGTCCTTGTCCACCAGTGGCGTGGCAGCTTTGTTGCCGTTCGGGAAACGCACGGCGTTGGTAATGCCGGCCATCACTTGCGGCTCAAGCAGGTAGTTCATGAACTTGTAGGCGGCTTCGACGTTTTCGGCATCCTTGGGAATGGCGACCATGTCGTAGAAAGTACCGGCACCTTCTTTTGGAATGGTGTAGGCCAGTTTGACCTTGTCACCGGCTTCCTGGGCGCGGGTCTTGGATTGTTCCAGGTCACCCGAGTAACCGACGGCGACGCAGATGTTGCCGTTGGCCAGGTCGGAGATGTACTTGGAGGAATGGAAGTAGGCAACCGAAGGACGGATTTTCAGGAACAGGTCTTCGGCGGCCTTCAGGTCAGCCTTGTCCTTGCTGTTGGTCGGCTTGCCCAGATAGTGCAACGCCGCCGGAATCATTTCGGTCGGTGCGTCGAGGAAGCTTACGCCGCAGCTTTTGAGCTTCTCGATGTTTTCAGGCTTGAACACCACATCCCAGGAATCGATCTTGTCGATGCCCAGCGCAGCCTTGACCTTGGCCGGGTTGTAGCCGATGCCGATCGAGCCCCACATGTACGGGAACGCGTGCTTGTTGCCTTGGTCGCTGGCATCGCCAACAGCCTTGAGCAGGTCTTCGTCGAGGTTCTTCCAGTTCGGCAGCTTGGACTTGTCCAGCTCCTGGTAAACACCGGCCTTGATCTGCTTGGCGAGGAAGTTATTGGAAGGCACCACGATGTCGTAACCGGACTTGCCGGCCAGCAGCTTGGCTTCCAGGGTTTCGTTGCTGTCGAAGACGTCGTAGACGACTTTGATCCCGGTGGCTTTTTCGAAATTGGCCACGGTGTCCGGGGCGATGTAGTCGGACCAGTTGTAGACGTGCAACACCTTGTCGTCGGCCTGCGCCGCAGCCGCCATGACTCCCATCAGGGACATGGCGAGCAGAGTCTTGCCAGCGAGCTTTTTGCCTAATGCCTTCATGCGTTAATGCTCCAAATTTTTCTTTTTTGAACCACTTTGTTCAGCGGCCGAACCCGGACAACTGGAACCGCGGCTAGTCTGGCAAGATCCGAGGCGGTCTTTCAAGAAAAGACCAGCCTTTCTGACAGCTTTGCGCGAGAGCGCCACGGCTCTCCCGCTCAAAGCCTAGCACTTAGCCCTGCAATGCACTGAGGGTCAGGTCCAGACACTTGCGTGCCTTTGTAACCAGCTCATCGATCTCGGCTTTGCTGATCACCAGCGGCGGCGCGATGATCATGGTGTCACCCACAGCGCGCATGATCAGGCCGTTGTCGAAGCAGAACTGGCGGCAGATCATGCCGACGCCCTTGCCTTCGTAACGCGTGCGCGTGGCCTTGTCCTGCACCAGCTCGATCGCGCCCAACAGACCAACTCCGCGAACTTCACCCACCAACGGGTGATCGTTCAGTTCCCGCAGACGTTTCTGCAAATACGGTGCCGTTTCGTTGTGGGCGTTCTCGATAATTTTTTCATCGCGCAGGATGCGGATGTTTTCCAGGCCCACTGCTGCTGCCACCGGATGACCGGAGTAGGTGAAGCCGTGGTTGAAATCGCCACCTTCGTTGAGCACCGCAACAACGGAGTCACGAACGATCAGGCCACCCATCGGGATGTAGCCGGAAGTCAGGCCTTTGGCGATGGTCATCATGTCGGGCTTGAGGTCGTAGAAATCGCTACCGAACCACTCACCGGTACGGCCGAAACCGCAGATCACTTCGTCCGCCACGAACAGGATGTCGTACTTGGCAAGGATTTCCTTGATGCGCGGCCAGTAAGTGTCGGGCGGAATGATCACGCCGCCGGCGCCCTGGATCGGCTCGGCAATAAAGGCACCGACGTTGTCGACGCCGACTTCGAGAATCTTCTCTTCCAGCTGATTGGCCGCCCAGATACCGAATTCTTCCGGGGACATGTCGCCACCCTCGGCGAACCAGTACGGCTGCGCGATGTGCACGATGCCCGGGATCGGCAAGTCGCCCTGCTCGTGCATATAGGTCATGCCACCGAGGCTCGCGCCGGCCACGGTCGAACCGTGATAACCGTTCTTGCGGCTGATGATAACTTTCTTGTTTGGCTGGTCTTTGATCGCCCAGTAATGGCGAACCATACGCAGCATGGTGTCGTTGCCTTCGGAGCCGGAACCAGTGAAGAACACGTGGTTCATGCCTTCCGGCGCCACGTCGGCAATCGACTTGGCCAGTTCCAGTGCCGGCGGGTGCGCGGTCTGGAAGAACAGGTTGTAGTACGGCAGTTCGCGCATCTGTTTGGCGGCCGCGTCGGCCAGCTCATCGCGACCATAACCGATGGCCACACACCAGAGACCGGCCATACCGTCGAGGATCTTGTTGCCTTCGCTGTCCCACAGGTAAACGCCCTTGGCGTTGGTGATGATCCGCGGGCCCTTCTCTTTCAGCTGTTTGAAGTCGCTGAACGGCGCCAGGTGGTGATCATTGCTGAGTGCTTGCCACTCGCGGGTTTGCGGGTTGTTGCTGGTCATGCCAATTCTCCTTGTTATCGGTGAAGGCGCGGCTTTTCAGGGCCGCGCCTGGCGTATCAGACGGCGAAGAGCAGGTACTCACGCTCCCAGGAACTGATCACGCGCTTGAAGTTTTCATGCTCGGCCCGTTTTACCGCGACGTAGCCCGTGATGAACGTTTTGCCCAGGTACTTCTCGATGGTCGCGCTGTTTTCCATACGTTCCAGCGCGTCTTCAATGGTCAGCGGCAGGCGCAGGTTGCGGCGCTCGTAACCACGGCCAACGACGGGTGCGCTCGGGTTAAGGCCTTCGACCATGCCGATGTAACCGCAGAGCAGGCTCGCGGCGATCGCCAGATACGGGTTGGCGTCAGCGCCCGGCAGACGGTTTTCGACGCGACGGTTCTGCGGGCCGGCATCCGGTACGCGCAGGCCGACGGTGCGGTTTTCTTCGCCCCACTCGACGTTGACCGGTGCCGAGGTGTCCGGCAGGAAGCGGCGGAACGAGTTGACGTTCGGCGCGAACAGCGGCAACAGCTCGGGAATCAGTTTCTGCAGGCCACCGATGTGGTGCAGGAACAGCTGGCTCATGGTCCCGTCGTCATTGGAAAAGACGTTTTTGCCGGTTTCGATGTCGATGATGCTCTGGTGCAAGTGCATCGCACTGCCCGGCTCGCCCGTCATCGGCTTGGCCATAAAGGTCGCAGCCACATCGTGCTTGAGCGCCGCTTCACGCATGGTGCGCTTGAACACCAGAATCTGGTCGGCCAGCGACAGCGCGTCGCCGTGACGGAAGTTGATTTCCATCTGCGCCGTGCCGTCTTCGTGGATCAGCGTGTCGAGATCCAGTTCCTGCAGTTCGCACCAGTCGTAGACGTCTTCGAAAAGCGGGTCGAATTCATTCGCCGCTTCAATGGAGAACGACTGACGACCGATTTCCGGCCGGCCCGAGCGACCGATCGGCGGTTGCAACGGATAGTCAGGGTCGTCGCTGCGCTTGGTCAGGTAGAACTCCATTTCCGGCGCCACGATTGGCTGCCAGCCCTTGTCGGCATAGAGTTTGAGGACTTTCTTGAGGACGTTGCGCGGCGACAGCTCGATCGGGTTGCCTTGCTTGTCGTAGGTGTCGTGGATCACCTGCGCAGTCGGCTCGATGGCCCACGGCACCATGTACACAGCGTTCTGGTCGGGGCGGCAGATCATGTCGATGTCGGCCGGGTCGAGCAGTTCGTAATAGATGTCGTCTTCGACGTAGTCGCCGGTCACGGTCTGCAACAGCACGCTTTCTGGCAGACGCATGCCTTTTTCGGCGATGAACTTGTTGGTCGGCGAAATCTTGCCCCGGGTGATACCGGTCAAGTCGGCGATCATGCATTCGACTTCTGTGATCTTGTGGTCTTTCAACCAATCGGTGAGCTGGTCGAGGTTGTTACTCATAAATGCCTCTGGGCTGAGTCTCCTGACATGATGTCAGGCAAAGTTTGACGCTTTGAGCGTCGCGTTAAAGGGGGCTTGCTCGCGCAGTACCGGCTTACGCCCGGCACCGCGCATAGACAATGAAAGAGGAGCTTACCTGCCCTTTACGCTGGCGTTGCATTTCCTGTGCACAGTCCAGGCGTGCAGAATCATGAGCACGGCTTGGCAAGCGGCACAGGCTTTGGCAGTGAAAGAGATCTATATTGGAAGGAGACGCCATAAACAGGATGCTTTCCCGTACGTCCAGAATATCGGACGCTGCCGTTTCGCCTGCTGCTGACGAGAAGTTCGTCGACAGACTGCGCGCCATGCTGGCTGCGCTACGGACGGATTTGTCGCCACTGATGTGATGAGCATGCAGACCGGACTGTTGCGAGCAGTCGGTGATGCCGATTAACGGCAGGCGAGACATGAAGCACCCCGGTATTATTGCTGTTATGGGTTTGATCGGAGCTTAGCCTTGTTCATTTTTTTACACAACACCCCCGTAAAAAATACAACACGGCCTGCTCAAGCCCGCGGGTGCCCAGCGTCACAAGGACTAAAAACCGCCCCAAAGTGCCCCATAAATGCCCTCACAGCGCTTTTTTAGGGCAAAAAAGGCCTCGCTTGACTTCGGCAGGCCGTTCGGGTTGACTGAAACCAGAAAAGATCAATGATTGATATTTTTAACAACAAAGGTGTTGCATCATGTCGGTACCCCCGCGTGCCGTTCAGCTTAACGAAGCGAACGCGTTCCTTAAGGAACATCCTGAGGTTCTGTACGTTGACCTTCTGATTGCGGATATGAATGGTGTGGTGCGCGGCAAGCGCATTGAACGCACCAGCCTCCACAAGGTTTACGAGAAAGGCATCAACCTGCCGGCCTCTCTATTTGCTCTGGATATCAACGGTTCAACGGTGGAAAGCACCGGCCTGGGCCTGGACATCGGCGACGCCGATCGTATCTGCTATCCGATCCCCGATACCCTGTGCAACGAGCCATGGCAGAAGCGCCCGACCGCGCAACTGTTGATGACCATGCACGAACTCGAAGGCGACCCGTTCTTCGCCGATCCGCGCGAAGTGCTCCGTCAAGTTGTTGCAAAGTTTGACGAGCTGGGCCTGACCATCTGCGCGGCTTTCGAACTCGAGTTCTACCTGATCGACCAGGAAAACGTGAACGGCCGCCCTCAGCCGCCACGCTCGCCGATCTCCGGCAAACGCCCGCACTCGACGCAGGTCTACCTGATCGACGACCTCGACGAATACGTCGACTGCCTCCAGGACATTCTGGAAGGTGCCAAAGAGCAAGGCATCCCGGCCGACGCCATCGTCAAGGAAAGTGCCCCGGCGCAGTTCGAAGTGAACCTGCACCACGTTGCCGACCCGATCAAGGCGTGCGACTACGCGGTACTGCTCAAGCGTCTGATCAAGAACATCGCCTACGACCATGAAATGGACACCACCTTCATGGCCAAGCCGTACCCGGGCCAGGCAGGTAATGGTCTGCACGTACACATTTCGATTCTGGATAAAGAAGGCAAAAACATTTTTGCCAGCGAGGATCCCGAGCAGAACGCCGCGCTGCGTCACGCGATCGGCGGTGTGCTCGAGACCCTGCCCGCGCAGATGGCTTTCCTCTGCCCGAACGTCAACTCCTACCGTCGTTTCGGCGCACAGTTCTATGTGCCGAACTCGCCGTGCTGGGGCTTGGACAACCGCACCGTGGCGATTCGCGTACCGACCGGCTCGTCCGATGCCGTGCGTATCGAACACCGCGTGGCCGGTGCCGACGCCAACCCGTACCTGCTGATGGCTTCGGTTCTGGCCGGCGTGCACCACGGTCTGACCAACAAGATCGAACCGGGCGCGCCTGTCGAAGGCAACAGCTACGAGCAGAACGAACAAAGCCTGCCGAACAACTTGCGCGATGCCCTGCGCGAGCTGGACGACAGCGAGGTGATGGCCAAGTACATCGATCCGAAATACATCGATATCTTCGTCGCCTGCAAGGAAAGCGAGCTGGAGGAGTTCGAACACTCCATCTCCGACCTTGAGTACAACTGGTATCTGCATACCGTTTAAGCGGTTGTAGCTTCAGGAAAAAACGCCGTTGGCTGATTCAGCCAACGGCGTTTTTTTATGGCCGCCTGCGGCGGTTCGCGAGCAGGCTAGCTCCCACAGGGGGCTGTGTGTACAAATACTCAAGTTCACTGGAGATCAAATGTGGGAGCGAGCCTGCTCGCGAAGCGGCCGACAAGACAACGCACAAGCCGGCTCGTACAATGCCCGCAGCCCCGCAGGAGACTTCCATGACGCGACCCGCCCCCGTCCGCAAACCCCGTGCCCGCAGCCAGGCGCGCATCGACTCGATACTCGACGCCGCGCGCACGCTGCTGGCCGCCGAGGGCGTGGCGAGTCTGTCGATCTACAGTGTCGCCGAGCGTGCGCAGATTCCGCCCTCCTCCGTGTACCACTTCTTCGCGAGCGTCCCGGCGTTGCTCGAAGCACTGACGGCGGATGTCCACGCAGCATTTCGCGCCTGCCTGCAAGCACCGATCGACCATGAGGCGCTGCGTGACTGGCGTGATCTGTCGCGACTGGTCGAACAGCGCATGCTGGAGATCTACGACGAAGACGCGGCGGCGCGCCAGTTGATCCTTGCTCAGCATGGCCTGACCGAAGTGACCCAGGCTGACCGCCAGCACGACATCGAACTGGGCGACTTGATGCACAAGCTGTTCGACCATCACTTCGAGTTGCCAAGGCTGCCGGAGGATGTCGATGTGTTTGCCTTGGCGATGGAGTTGGGTGACCGGGTTTATGCGCGTTCGGTGCAGCAACATGGACAGATTACGCCGCGCATGGCCGAGGAAGGGATGCGCGTGTTTGATGCTTACATTGGGCTGTATTTGCCGCCGTATCTACCCAAGCGCTGAGCCATGATCGTTCCCACGCTCTGCGTGGGAATGCAGCCCGTGACGCTCCGCGTCACTGGACGCGGAGCGTCCCTAGAGGCATTCCCACGCGGAGCATGGGAACGATCGAGCTGATGCAGATAACAAAAAACCCCGAAGGGCTCACGCCCTCCGGGGTTGTTTTTTACTCACAGGCTTACAACTTGGCGATCGACACCTCGGTGGATTTCACAAAGGCAATCACTTCGCTGCCGACCACCAGTTCCAGCTCCTTGACCGAGCGGGTGGTGATCACCGAAGTAACGATGCCCGAAGCGGTCTGCACGTCGATTTCCGACAGCACGTCACCGAGGACGATTTCCTTGATCGAGCCTTTGAACTGGTTACGGACGTTGATGGCTTTGATAGTCATGATATTTCTCCTGAGGTCGAAATAAGCGGCAAGTGGCAAGCATCAAGCGGCAAGCAAAAGCACAGCGCGTCTACTTGTAGCTTGTAGCTTGAAGCTCGCAGCTGCTTCATTGCGCCCAACGCAGTTGCGTAGGCAGTGGTGAAACAGGTTCCGGCTCTGGCGGTTCGCCAGGCAGGGAGAGAACACGGTTAAGCACTTCGGTTTCCAGCGCCGCCAGTCTGTGCGAACCACGCACTCGCGGCCGCGGCAGTTCGACATGCAGGTCGAGGCCGACTTCGCCGTCCTCGATCAGAATCACCCGGTCGGCAATCGCTACCGCTTCGCTGACGTCGTGGGTCACCAGCAGCACGGTGAAGCCGTGTTGCTGCCAGAGGCGCTCAATCAGTTGCTGCATTTCAATGCGGGTCAGCGCGTCCAGCGCGCCGAGCGGTTCGTCGAGCAACAGCAGGCGCGGCTGATGGATCAGCGCCCGAGCCAGCGCAACGCGTTGCTTCTGTCCACCGGACAAAGCCGCCGGCCACTCATTGGCGCGATCCGCCAGACCGACTGCTTCCAATGCATCCAATGCCTGCGGACGCCAGTTGCCTTTAAGCCCGAGGCCGACGTTGTCGATGATCTTTTTCCACGGCAGCAAACGTGCTTCCTGGAACATCAATCGGGTGTCTTCCCGCGCATCGCTGAGTGGCGCAGAACCGGCCAGCAAGTCGCCGCCAGTCAGTTGATCGAGGCCGGCGAGCAAGCGCAGCAAGGTACTTTTGCCGCAGCCACTGCGCCCGACCACGGCGACGAATTGCCCCGCCGGAATGTGCAGATCGATGTCACGCAGCACCTGCCGCGTGCCGAAGGTTTTCTGCAGGTTGCGCACCGCCAGCGGAATCCCGCGCAACAGGCGTGGAGGTTGTTGAGCGGTCATGCCGCACCTCCTTTGGCAACCTGATAGGCCGGATGCCAGCGCAACCACACACGCTCAAGTCCACGGGCCGCGAGGTCGGCGAGTTTGCCGAGTACCGCGTAAAGCAGGATCGCCAGCACCACCACGTCGGTCTGCAAAAACTCCCGGGCGTTCATCGCCAGATAGCCGATGCCGGAGCTGGCGGAGATAGTTTCCGCGACGATCAGCGTCAGCCACATAAAGCCCAGAGCGAAGCGCACACCGACCAGAATCGAAGGCAGCGCACCCGGCAAAATCACCTGCCAGAACAGGCTGAAACCGCTCAAGCCGTAACTACGCGCCATCTCCACCAGCGCCGGGTCGACATTGCGGATGCCGTGATAAGTGTTGAGGTAGATCGGGAACAAGGTGCCCAACGCCACCAGAAAAATCTTCGCCGACTCGTCAATGCCGAACCAGAGGATCACCAGCGGAATCAGCGCCAGGTGCGGCACGTTGCGGATCATCTGCACCGAGCTGTCGAGCAGGCGTTCGCCCCATTTCGACAGGCCGGTGATGAAGCCCAAGACCAGACCGATGCTGCCGCCGATGGTGAAACCCAGCGCCGCGCGCCAGCCACTGATCGCCAGGTGCGTCCAGATTTCGCCGCTGCGCACCAGGCTCACGCCGGCTTCGATCACCGCCACCGGTGCCGGCAGAATCCGCGTCGACAACCAACCGGCCGACACCGACAACTGCCACACCGCCAGCAACAACACCGGCAACGCCCAGGGCGCGAGGCTGTGGATGATTTTCTTCATGGCGCGCCTCAGCTCTGCGACGCGGCTTTGGGAAGAATGTCGTTGGCGACCATCTCGCCGAACGGGCTGACATAACCGGCGCTTTTCGGCAGCTCCGGACGCTCGATGTCGAGGTGCGGAAACAGCAGTTCGGCGACGCGATAGGATTCTTCGAGGTGTGGATAACCGGAGAAGATGAACGTGTCGATGCCCAGATCGGCGTATTCCTTCACGCGCGCTGCGACGGTCGGGCCATCGCCGACCAGCGCCGTACCGGCACCGCCGCGCACCAGACCGACGCCGGCCCACAGGTTCGGGCTGACTTCGAGGTTGTCGCGGCTACCGCCATGCAGCGCGGCCATGCGTTGCTGGCCGACCGAATCGAAACGTGCCAGCGAAGCCTGAGCGCGAGCGATGGTGTCGTCATCCAGATGCGAGATCAAACGATCCGCCGCTTGCCACGCTTCAGCGTTGGTTTCACGGACGATCACGTGCAGACGAATACCGAAGCGCACGGTGCGGCCAAGCTTGGCGGCTTTGGCCCGGACTTGGGCAATCTTCTCGGACACCGCTGCCGGTGGCTCGCCCCAGGTCAGGACCATTTCCACTTGTTCAGCGGCCAAATCTTGCGCCGCTTCCGACGAGCCACCGAAGTACAGCGGCGGACGCGGTTGCTGGATCGGCGGATAGAGCAACTTCGCGCCCTTCACGCTGATGTGCTGACCATCGTAATCAACGGTTTCGCCTTCCAGCACACGACGCCAGATGCGGGTGAATTCCACCGAAGCCTGATAGCGCTCTTCGTGGCTGAGGAACAGACCGTCGCCAGCCAATTCTTCGGGGTCGCCACCGGTGACCAGATTGAACAGAGCACGACCGCCGGACAAACGATCGAGCGTGGCTGCCTGCCGCGCCGCGACCGTCGGGGAAATGATCCCGGGACGCAGGGCAACGAGGAACTTCAGGCGCTGGGTCACCGGGATCAGCGACGCCGCCACCAGCCACGAATCTTCGCAAGAGCGGCCAGTAGGAATCAGCACACCGCCGAAGCCCAGACGATCCGCCGCTTGCGCGACCTGTTGCAGATAACCGTGGTCGACGGCGCGCGCGCCTTCGGCGGTGCCAAGGTAATGGCCGTCGCCGTGGGTGGGCAGGAACCAGAAGATATTGAGGCTCATGGAGTGGTCTCCTTAGGAATTCGAATTACTGCGCTTTAGCCACAGCGGCCGGTGGTGTCCAGATCACGTCCTTGATGCTCAGCGGCTTGGGAATCAGCTTGAGCTGGAAGAACGTGTCAGCGATTTTCTGCTGCGCGGCGACCACTTCCGGGGTCAGGAACAACGCGCCGTAGCCTTGGCGTTTCACCGAGGTCAGGGTGATGTCCGCCGGCAGGCCGAGCAGTGGCGCGACTTGTTGAGTCACGTCTTCAGGATTGGCTTTCGACCATTCGCCGACCGCGCGCACTTCCTCAACGAGGGTCTTGATCACCTCGGGATTTTTCTGCGCGTAAGGTTTGGTCGCGAGGTAGAACTGGTGGTTGTCGACGATGCCTTTGCCATCACGCAGGGTGTGCGCTTGCAGTTGTTTCTCGGCGGCGGCCTGGTACGGATCCCAGATGACCCAGGCGTCGACACTGCCACGCTCGAACGCGGCGCGAGCATCGGCGGGTGGCAGGAATACGGTTTGAATGTCGGAGTATTTGAGGCCGGCGTCTTCCAGTGCACGCACCAGCAGATAGTGGACGTTGGAGCCTTTGTTCAGGGCGACTTTCTTGCCTTTGAGATCGGCCACCGATTTGATCGGCGAGTCTTTCGGCACAAGGATCGCTTCGCTGTTCGGCGCAGGCGGTTCGTAGGCGACGTAAAGCAGATCGGCGCCAGCTGCTTGGGCGAAGACCGGTGGGGTTTCGCCAGTGACACCGAAGTCGATCGAGCCGACGTTCAGACCTTCGAGCAACTGCGGGCCACCGGGGAACTCAGTCCATTGCACGTCGACGCCCTGAGCGGCCAGACGTTTTTCCAAAGTGCCTTTGGCTTTGAGCAGCACCAGCGTGCCGTACTTCTGATAACCGATCCGAAGGGTCTCGGCTTGAGCTTGAGTGATGGCGCCGAAGGTGACAGCCGCAGCAAACAGAGCGACCAGACCACGACGCAAAAATACAGTGCGCATAGCGCTCTCCTTTTTGCTGTTGGGTTTTGGCTGCACCTGCTTGGCCGTTAGCGGCTGAGTAAGGTGAAGTACATCAAGTTCGGGTGAGGCTTAAATGCTCCAGCGAGCACTCAACAAACGTTCGTTCAACAGGCCCGGTTCCAGGGGTTTCGGGCGGCGGGCCATGGCGCCGACAAACTGATCGAGCGCTTCATGCAGACGCTGCTCCAGCGCCGGAGCCAGTTGTGCGGCGGCACTGCCTTCGCCGTAAGCGATCTGGCTGTCCTCGGCGAAAATTCCCTGAAGCATTTCCTGGGCTTTCAATGCCGACAGCACAGGCTTGAGCGCGTAATCGACCACCAGCATGTGGGCGATGCTGCCGCCGGTAGCCATCGGCAAGACAATCTTGTGGTTCAGGGCGCGTTCGGGCAGCAGATCCAGCAGGGTTTTCAGGGCGCCGGAGAACGACGCTTTGTAAACCGGTGTGGCGATCAGCAGGCCGTCAGCGTTTTCAATCTGTTGCAGCAGGTCGAGCACCTTCGGACTGTCGAAGCGGGCATGGAGCAAATCCTCGGCCGGGAAATCCCGCACCTGATAACTCACCACTTCCACCCCTTGCTGTTGCAACCAGCGTTGCGAGCGTTCCAGCAGCACCCCGGAACGGGAGCGCAGGCTGGGACTGCCACCGAGTGAGACGACCAGCATTGAGACAATTCCTTAAGCGTTACAGGCGATTCGCGGGTTGCGATCTCGCTTCGATGGGAGTGACCTTACCAGCTGATTTATATATCCATAAATCATATTTATTCATTTGGTTATGCATTTTAGAGATATGCAATTCGAGTTTATTCAGGCGAAAAAAAAGGCCGTCGAAACGGCCTGAAATCCCCTGCTTAGTAGCTACCACTGATCGTTCCCACGCGGAGCGTGGGAACGATCTGCCCGGTGAGATCACTTGTTCGGCTGTGGCGTCAGGCGCAGGTACGGCTTCACCGCGCGATAGCCCTTCGGAAAGCGCTGCTTGATCTCTTCCTCGTCCTTCAACGAAGGCACGATCACTACCTCTTCACCGTCCTGCCAGTTGGCCGGGGTGGCCACCTTGTAGTTGTCGGTGAGCTGCAGCGAATCGATCACCCGCAGAATCTCGTGGAAGTTGCGCCCGGTGCTCGCCGGATACGTGATGGTCAGGCGAATCTTTTTGTTCGGATCGATCACGAACAGCGAACGCACGGTCAGCGTGTCGTTGGCGTTCGGGTGGATCAGGTCATACAGATCCGAGACCTTGCGATCGGCATCGGCCAGGATCGGGAAGTTGACGATGGTGTTCTGGGTTTCGTTGATGTCTTCGATCCACTTGTGGTGCGAGTCCACCGGGTCGACCGACAGCGCAATGGCCTTGACGCCACGCTTGCTGAACTCATCCTTGAGCTTGGCGGTGAAGCCCAGCTCCGTGGTGCACACCGGGGTGAAGTCCGCCGGGTGGGAGAACAGTACGCCCCAGCTATCGCCCAGCCATTCGTGAAAACGAATCTTGCCGGCGCTGGAATCCTGTTCGAAATCGGGGGCGATGTCGCCGAGTCTGAGGCTCATGGTGCTGCTCCTGATGAGTTGTTGGAGACCTCAACTGTAGCTCGGGATTTGCCATCATGAAAAAGAATAAATAATCAGATATCTAGATCATAAGTGAATATTAAACATCTGTTCACTGGACGCTGAACGGCATCCCGACGAACATCGGTCGCAAGGTTCGAGAAGGCCTTGAGTTGCAGTAAAGAGGGAAATTCGGGGAGGGCTTACGGGGGTGGGCCTGACTCGAAAACGCAAAAGCCCCGTCCGGCGCGATGCCGGACGGGGCTTTTTTTACGTCAACGAATCGAGACGCGCTATTACAGCAGCGGGATCGAGTAGCTGACGATCAGGCGGTTTTCGTCCTGCGAACGGGTGTTCGGCAGGTCGGTGCGCCAGACAGCGTTTTTCCACATCAGGCCGACGTTCTTGAACGGGCCTTCCGGAACAACGTAACCGATGGTGAAGTCGCGTTCCCACTCGGAACGGTTCGAAGCGTTCTCACGACCGTTGGTGCCAACGGTGTCGATCGAATCGCCTTTCAGGTAAACGACACCGGCGGTCAGGCCAGGTACGCCAACTTTAGCGAAGTCATACGAGTAGCGAGCCTGCCAGGTTTTCTCACCGGCACGACCGAACTTCTGAATCTGCATGTCGGTGATGGTGTAGTTCGACGAACCGTCGCCCTGGTTCAGCCAAGGGAAGTCGCTGCTGCCGTTGGAAACCTGGTAGCCGCCGCCGAAGGTGTGACCTTCAACGGTGTACAGGAACAGGCCGCTGTACAGGTTGTTGTCGACTTCGCCACGACCGTTACGGAAACCGGTGTAGTTACCGCTGCTGTAGTAAGCCGAATCAGTGCCGTTCTTGCCGTCATCGGAGCTGTTGAAGTAACGGAAGTCGGACTTCAATACGCCCGGGCCGATGGCCCAGTTGTGAACCAGACCCAGGAAGTGCTGCTTGTAGAAGTCTTCCAGGTTGCCGTAGTAGTACTGGGCAGTCAGGTCCTTGGTGATTTTGTAGTCACCACCGGCGTAGATGAACTTGTTGCTGTCACGGAACGCAGTGCCACGGCTGTTGGCACCACCGATCGACAGGTTCTCGTTGTTGCTGGAGTTACGACCTTTCACGGCTTCGATCTGACCACCGACCAGGGTCAGGTCCTTGATTTCGCCGGAAGTGATCTGGCCACCCTGCCAGGTTTGTGGCAGCAGACGACCGTCGTTGGTCACGATGACCGGGTTCTTCGGCTGCAGAGTACCCAGCTTCAGTTCGGTCTGGGAGATCTTGGCTTTGGCAGTCAGACCCAGGCTGGAGAAGTTGTCCACGGCTTTGCCATTGGACTCGCTAGGGAACACAGTGCCGCCGTAAGCGGTGCCGCTGTTGCCGTTGGTGCCGCCGCCCGAATCCAGGCGCACGCCCAGCAGGCCGATGGCATCGATACCGAAGCCAACAGTACCTTGGGTGTAACCGGAGATGAAACGCAGATCGAAGCCTTGGCCCCACTCTTCGTTCTTGTTGGCGCCAGCGCCATCACGGTTATCGGTGTTGATGTAGAAGTTACGCAGCCCCAAGGTAGCTTTGCTGTCTTCGATGAAACCGGCGGCGCCTGCCTGCTGCGCCATAACCCCTACGGCCACAGCCAGGGCCAAGGTGGACTTGTTCATGTAAAGCTCCTCTCGTTTCTAATTCTTGTGTTCCTGGCCCGGGGTCTGATGCCCTGGGTCCTAAGATGCGCGATTAGCGCCAGACCGTGACTGACAAGTCAATCGTAACCTTGTGTGTCTACGACCAAGGTCTAATCGCAGTGATTTGGTCCGTGCAGAGTAAAGATTTCCTGATAAACCCAAAAAGAATTTATTCATTCTTTTTCATATCATTTCGGAATATGGCCATTATCGTGCCATCTCCGCCGCGATACAGCGTATCGGCGACTAAGCTCATTCCTAAATGGTATTTGTTAGCCTTTTTTTATATCGATTAGCTTTGGCGCAACCCCAAATCGTCAAACCCTATCGAAAAGGCGACGCCATGATGGCCAAACGCGCACTATCTAGTCAATTTGTTACAGTTTGTGTGTCAGCACTGATTTCTTTTTCGGCCCATGCCGCCACCCTCACCGTGGGTTATCAAACCGGTATCGACCCGAGCAAAGTCCCCCAGGCTGACGGCGTCTACGAGAAAACCATCGGCGAGAAAATCGACTGGCGCCGCTTCAACAGCGGCCCGGAAGTTGTGACAGCCATCGCTTCCGGCGATGTGCAGATCGGTAACCTCGGTTCCAGCCCGTTGGCCGCCGCCGCTTCACGCAATCTGCCCATCGTGGCCTTCATTGTTTCGGCACAGATCAATGCCGCCGAAGCCTTGGTGGTGCGTAATGGCAGCGGCATCAATACTCCGCAGGATCTGGTCGGCAAGACCATCGCTACGCCCTTCGTTTCCACCTCCCACTACAGCCTGCTCGGCGCACTCAAGCACTGGGGCCTGGATAGCTCGAAAGTCAAAGTGGTGAACCTGCAACCGGCAGAGATCGCCGCGGCGTGGAAGCGTGGCGATATCGATGGCGCGTTTGTCTGGTCGCCGGCGCTGGGGGAGATCCGCAAGACCGGCAAGACCCTGACCGATGCGGCGCAGGTCGGCCAGTGGGGCACGCCGACCTTCGAAGTCTGGGTCGCGCGTAAGGATTTCGCTGACAAGCATCCTGACGTTGTCGCGAAGTTCGCCAAGGTCACGCTGGATTCATTTGCCGATTACGCGGCGCATAAAGACAGCTGGACGGCTGACTCGGAGCCGGTGCAGAAAATCGCCAAACTGACCGGTGCCAATGCCGCCGATGTGCCGGAATTGCTCGCGGGTTCGGCGTTCCCGGATGCCAAGGCGCAGCAAACCACGGCGCTGCTGGACGGCGGCACGGCGAAGGCGATTGGCGAGACGGCGAAGTTTTTGAAGGAACAGGGCAAGGTTGAGACGGTGCTGCCGGACTACTCGCCGTATGTCAGCGCGAAGTTCATCGCCCAGTAAAAAGCTTCGCGAGCAGGCTCGCTCCCACAGGAGTGGGAGCGAGCCTGCTCGCGAATGGAGCAACTCGGTTACAAGGTCTTTTCGAAGATCTTCGAATTACGCTGATAGTTGTACAGCGACGCCCGCGCCGCAGGCAGGCGTTCGACGCTGCTCGGCTCGAACCCACGTTCGCGGAACCAGTGCGCGGTGCGGGTGGTGAGGACAAACAAAGTCTTCAAACCCTGCGCCCGTGCGCGGGTCTCGATACGTTCCAGCAGTTCATCACCGCGACCGCCATGGCGATACTCCGGGTTCACCGCCAGGCACGCCAACTCGCCGGCATCGGAATCGGCAATCTGATACAGCGCCGCACAAGCGATGATCATGCCTTCACGCTCGACCACGCTGAACTGCTCGATCTCGCGCTCCAGCACTTCGCGCGACCGACGCACCAGAATCCCCTGCTCTTCCAGCGGACTGATCAAGTCGAGCAAGCCGCCGACATCTTCAATCGCCGCCTCGCGGACCAGTTCGAACTGCTCTTGCGCGACCAGCGTACCGCCACCGTCACGGGTGAACAGTTCGGTCAGCAGCGCGCCATCTTCGGCGTAACTGACGATATGGCTGCGCGCCACGCCACCACGGCAAGCCTCGGCGGCTGCATCGAGCAGTTCTGCCTGATAGTTACTGCCCAAACGCTGCAAGTGTGCCGGTACCTGTTGTGGACGCAGCTCACGTACCAGTTTGCCGTTTTCATCGATAAGACCGAGGTCGGCGCCAAACAGCAGCAATTTATCGGCACCCAGATCGATGGCGGCGCGGGTGGCGACGTCTTCGCAGGCGAGGTTGAAAATTTCACCGGTCGGCGAGTAGCCCAGCGGCGACAGCAGCACGATGGAACGCTCATCGAGCAGACGATTGATGCCCTTGCGGTCGACCCGGCGCACTTCGCCGGTGTGGTGATAGTCGACGCCTTCGAGCACGCCGATCGGCCGCGCGGTAACGAGGTTGCCGCTGGCCACGCGCAGACGCGAGCCCTGCATCGGCGACGAGGCCATGTCCATCGACAGCCGCGCTTCGATGGCGATGCGCAACTGACCCACTGCATCGATTACACATTCCAGGGTTGCGGCATCGGTGATGCGCATGCCGTGGTGGTAATGCGGGGTCAGGCCACGGGCGGCGAGGCGGGTTTCAATCTGTGGACGCGAACCGTGTACCAATACCAGGCGCACGCCGAGGCTGTGCAGCAGAACGATGTCGTGGACGATGTTGCCGAAATTCGGATGCTCCACGCCGTCGCCGGGCAGCATGACGACGAAGGTGCAATCGCGGTGAGCATTGATGTACGGGGACGCGTGACGAAGCCAATTGACGTATTCGGGCATGAACCTGGGCCTGTAATAAATAGCAGCCGAAAAAGGGGCGAAACGGAAAACGCACAGCGGGCTGATGGTTATCGTCGGAACAGGCTTGGCGACACGCGCGCTCTCCTCATGAATACGGGTTGGGTTGCTGGCAATTTACAGCGTTCGATCGGATAAAACACATCCCCCTGTGGGAGCGAGCCTGCTCGCGAAAGCGGTGTATCAGGCGACATCGAGGTGTCTGAACTGGCGCTTTCGCGAGCAGGCTCGCTCCCACAGGGGTGGATCATCGTTCGTCAGCGGTCAGGCAGTAATGTTCAATCAGTTGACGTAATAGATGCACGGTAGGCTGCAAACGTGACATTTCAAGGTATTCGCCGGGCTGATGCGCACAGGCGATGTCGCCGGGGCCGAGCACGATGGTTTCGCAACCAAGGCGCTGAAGATAAGGCGCTTCGGTGCCGAACGCTACTGCTTCGGCGCTGTGACCGGTGAGCTTTTCGGCGATGCGCACCAGTTCGGCGTCTGCATCCTGCTCGAACGGCGGCACTTCCGGGAACAACGGTTTGTAATCGATCTTCACCTGATGCCGCTCGGCCACCGGGTTGAGCTTGCGCAGAATCTCCGCGCGCAGGACTTTCGGGTCCATGCCGGGCAGCGGTCGCAGATCAAACTCCAGAGAACACTGGCCGCAGATGCGGTTGGGGTTGTCGCCACCATGGATGCAGCCGAAGTTCATCGTCGGCTGCGGCACGCTGAACTGCGGGTTGTTGAATTCACGCTGCCACAACAGGCGCAGACCGCGCAGTTCGCCGATGGCATCGTGCATCGCTTCGAGGGCGCTGTGGCCCAGGCGCGGATCCGACGAATGGCCGCTCTGCCCGAGAATGTCGATGCGCTCCATCATGATGCCTTTGTGCATGCGGATCGGCTTGAGGCCGGTCGGCTCACCGATTACCGCTGCGCGGCCCAGCGGACGCCCGGCTTCAGCCAGTGCGCGGGCGCCGGACATCGAGCTTTCTTCATCACAGGTGGCGAGGATCAGCAACGGTTGCTTGAACGGTTGATCGAGCAGCGGCAGCACCGCTTCGATGATCAGCGCGAAGAAGCCCTTCATGTCGCAGCTGCCCAGGCCGACCCAACGGCCATCGACTTCGGTGAGTTTCAGCGGATCGGTCTGCCACAAGGCATCGTCGTACGGCACCGTGTCGCTGTGCCCGGCCAGCACCAGCCCGCCGGGGCCGCTGCCGAAGCTGGCGAGCAGGTTGAATTTGCCCGGGCTGACCTGCTGGATATCGCAGTTGAAACCCAGATCCCCCAGCCAGCCGGCGAGCAAATCGATCACTGCCCGATTGGATTGATCAAGGTTCGGTTGGGTACAGCTGACCGACGGCGCGGCAATCAGCGCAGCGAACTGGTCTTGCATGGACGGCAAAGGCATCGCTGACTCCAACTCCCGATTTGAAGTCCATCATAGAACCATCCGGCGTCAGGAATAAACCGCCGCAGGGCGTAGGACGAATCAGTCCTGTACACTGCACGGCCTTGGCAGCCACATATTCCCCGGCTGCGCTCCCGATCCTGGATTTTCCGGCCATGCAGAAAGAAACCGAAATCAAACTCCGCGTCAGCCGCGAAACCCTCGCCGCCCTGCGCGAGCACCCGCTACTGAAAAAACGCAACAAAAGTGGCTGGGAACGCCGTGAGTTGATGAACCAGTATTTCGACACCCCCGAGCGCGACCTGGCCCAGGCCAAAGTCGCCCTGCGCCTGCGCAAGGACGGTGACGAAGTGATTCAGACCCTCAAGACCCGTGGCCAGAGCGTCGCCGGCCTGTCCGAGCGTAACGAGTACGACTGGAAGTTGCCGAAAGCCAAGCTCGATGTGAAGAAACTCGACGGCGAATGCTGGCCCGAGTCGCTGGCCGAGCTGGACAAGAAAACCCTCAAGCCAATCTTCACCACCGATTTCGTCCGTGAGCGCGCCGAAATCGCCTGGGGCCGTGGCAAATCCAAAGTGGTCATCGAAGCCGCGCTGGATCTGGGCCACGTTGTAGTCGGCAAACAGAAAGAAGAAATCTGCGAACTGGAGCTGGAACTGCGCGAAGGCGAGCCTGCCGCGCTGCTGGAACTGGCCGCCGAACTGGCTGAAACCCTGGCGCTGATGCCGTGCGATATCAGCAAGGCTGAGCGCGGCTATCGTCTGTACGACGCCAACAGCTATTCGCTGAGCCTGCCGGCGCCGGAGTTGACCGCGGAAACCCAACTCGACGACGCTTTCGCCGCACTGAGCTGGCACTTGCTCGGCAGCAGCCAGCGTCTGGCGGAACAGTACCGTTTCAACGGCCACTGGCGCCTGCTGCTCGACTGGGTCGAGAACCTCGCCGAAATGCGCGCCCTGCTCAGCAGCCTCGGCCAGGCCGCACCGCGTCAGTCGACCCACGACTTGCGCGCTGCCCTGGATGCGTTGCTGGAAGACTGGCGCCCATTGGTCCAGGCCGGTATCGAAGACGAAGACGTACGCAAAGCCGCGCCGGAGCAGTTCCTCGAAGAACTCGACGATCCGCGCTGGGGCCTGTTCTCGCTGAACACTTCACGCTGGTTGCTGGCCCGCATCTGGACCGCCGAGCGTAACGTGCGTGGCAACCGTCAGGGTGGCGCGCAGTTGCACAGCTGGCTGCCGCGTACCTTGGGCGAAGAAGCCACGGCCCTGCAATTGCAGCGCTATCAGCAGCAGCCGGAAGATCTGGCTGAGCAACTGCCGCGAATCGAGCGTATTCAGGTCTGGCTGCACCACGCACGTAACGTGCTGGAGATCCCGGAAATGGATCGCTTGTACGGCGAGCTGAACAAGTTGGCGCAACTGGCCAACGAACCGACGATCACTGACGAACTGCTCGACGCACGCAAGCAGCAGGCGATTGCGGTTTATCAGAATCGCGCGTGGAAAATGCTCCTGCGCATGTAATTCCGCTTTCGCGAGCAGGCTCGCTCCCACACTGGAATGCAATCCCTTGTGGGAGCGAGCCTGCTCGCGAAGAGGCCAGCCGTCTTACCTCAAACTGGCAAACTGGTTGTGGATTTGATCTCCGACAGCGCCACAATCGAATTCACTTCCTGAATCCCCGGCACCAGCGACAGCTTCTCGAAGAAAAACCGCTCATACGCCTCGATGTCCGCCGCGACAATCCGCAGCAAAAAATCCACCGCGCCCATCAGCACATAACACTCCAGCACTTCCGGAAAGCCGCGAATCGCCTCGGTAAACTCAGTGAAGTTCGAACGCCCGTGCGCGTTGAGTTTGATCTCGGCGAAGATCTGCGTATTCAGGCCGATCTTCTTGCGATCGAGCAAGGTCACCTGGCCACGAATGATGCCCTCCTCTTTCATCCGCTGAATCCGCCGCCAGCACGGCGATTGCGACAGGCCGACCTGCTCGGCGATCTGCGCACTCGAGAGCGATGCGTCCTCTTGCAGCAGGGCGAGAATTTTGCGGTCGTAGCTGTCCAACTCGCTTTGCATAGAAAAACCTCAATAACCGGATTATGCGAATTGATCTTTTCGATCAGCCGTCATTAACGCCGATCATAGCCAAGAAATACCCCAAGCCGAATGTAAAAATTCCTCCAGAGATTTTGGAGACTTGTTATGCCGCACCTCGAAGCCATTACCACCCCGCCAACCCGCGCCGATGTCTGGAACGTCAGCAACGTCCATTGCCTGGCGCAGTATCAAATCCTCGCCGAGGCCGAACCGGATTTGCTGGTGCGGGTGCTGAATCTGTTCGCCCTGCAATTCCTCACGCCTGAACAGGTCAACGTGCAGCGCATGGACGATCTGCTGTCGATTGATCTGCTCATCGGTGGCTTGAGCTGGCATCGCGCGCAAGTGATCGCGGAAAAACTTCGCAACCTGATCAGCGTTTGCTCGGTGAACCTGCAAAACGCCGACGGTGCTTGGAATGCGCGCGCACAAGCAGCCGGCTGAAAAATCCGGCAACGGCTTCGTCGGGTAGTGGCCCAACGGTTTGCGGGGCCGCGACTATCCTTTTGCGCACTGTCGCTCAAAAGGAAGCCCGCATGTCCGTTCAACTCGCCACTCAGGACCGCTGGCTGGAACTCAACGAGGTGCTGCGTGAACTGGTCGCCCAAGGTTTTATCGGCCAGGACGCGGCGGAGCAGGCGCTGAATGCCCGCCGTCGCCACGCCGCCCACGGTCAGATGCATCCGCTGGAATTCATCGCCAGCCAGCAACTCGATGACCTGAGCCGGCCAGGCAAACACCTCGACCTGGAAAGCCTGACCTTGTGGCTGGCGCAGCAGGCCGGCCAGCCGTATTTGCGCATCGACCCGCTGAAGATCAACGTCGCCGCGATCACCCCACTGATGTCCTACGCCTTCGCGCAACGGCACAGGATTCTCGCCGTGGCGGTCGACCGCGATTCGGTCACCGTGGCCAGCGCCCAGCCCTACGTCACCGGTTGGGAGGCCGATCTCACCCACGTGTTGAAACTGCCGATCAAACGGGTGGTGGCCAACCCGGCGGACATCCAGCGTTTCAGCGTCGAATTCTTTCGCCTGGCCAAATCGGTCAGCGGCGCGAGCAATGCCGACGCTCAGGGCGGCAACCTCGGCAATTTCGAACAACTGCTCAACCTCGGCGCCAGCGATCAGGAGCCGGACGCCAACGACGCGCACATCGTCAACATCGTCGACTGGCTGTTCCAGTACGCCTTCCAGCAGCGCGCCAGTGATATCCACATCGAACCCCGGCGTGAGCAAGGCACCGTGCGTTTCCGCATCGATGGCGTGCTGCACAACGTCTATCAATTCCCGCCGCAGGTGACCATGGCGATAGTCAGTCGCCTGAAAAGCCTGGGGCGGATGAACGTCGCCGAAAAACGCAAACCCCAGGACGGCCGGGTCAAGACCAAGACCCCGGACGGCGGTGAAGTTGAACTACGGCTTTCAACACTGCCGACGGCGTTCGGCGAAAAAATGGTCATGCGGATTTTCGACCCGGAAGTGTTGCTCAAGGATTTCGACCAACTGGGCTTCAGCGCCGATGATCTGCGTCGCTGGCAAGACATGACCCGCCAGCCCAACGGCATCATTCTGGTCACCGGGCCGACCGGCTCGGGCAAGACCACCACGCTGTACACCACGCTGAAAAAACTGGCGACGCCGGAGGTCAACCTCTGCACCATCGAAGACCCGATCGAAATGGTCGAACCGGCGTTCAACCAGATGCAGGTGCAACACAACATCGATCTGACGTTCGCCGCCGGTGTGCGCGCACTGATGCGGCAAGACCCGGACATCATCATGATCGGCGAGATTCGCGATCTGGAGACCGCTGAAATGGCGATTCAGGCTGCGTTGACCGGGCACTTGGTGCTGTCGACCCTGCACACCAACGACGCCCCCAGCGCGATCAGCCGTTTGCTCGAACTCGGCGTGCCGCATTACCTGATCAAAGCCACCGTCCTCGGCGTGATGGCCCAGCGTTTGGTGCGCACCTTGTGTCCGCATTGCAAGGCGCCGCTGACGCTCGAAGAAGAAGACTGGCAAACCCTGACCCGCCCATGGCAAGCGCCGCTGCCGGGCAACGCGCAACGTGCCATCGGTTGCGTGGAATGCCGTGACACTGGCTATCGCGGCCGCGCCGGGGTCTACGAAATCATGCAACTGAGCGACAGTCTCAAGGCGTTCATCACCCCGGACGCCGACCTCATCGCAATCCGCCGGCAGGCGTTCAAGGAAGGCATGCGCAGTCTGCGTCTGTCCGGCGCGCAGAAGGTTGCGGCAGGGCTGACGACGGTAGAGGAAGTGTTGCGAGTGACGCCACAGAGCGAGCAGAAATAAGCCACCACGGAACCGGATCGGGGAAATGGCGATCCAAGGCCGTAGTTAACCCCCAGGAGTCATCTCATCATGCGTCTCAAACTTGCTGTCGCCACTCTGGCCTTGCTGTCCCTTCCCGTTGGTTCGGCCATGGCGGACAGCTTTTGGCGTAACGTCATCTCGTCCGGCGCTACCACCGGCTCGACCTACCTGACCTTCAAGGATCACAAGCTGATCATCGCCGCACAGGACGATGCTGGCAGTTTTGTTGCCAGTGACGGCGGTATTCGTGGGCCGTATCTGGAAGCGGCGATGCAGAAAGTCCGCGCTGACAATCCGGGCCTGCAGGCGACCGATATGGAATTGGCGAATGCGATTCTGGCGAAGAATGCGGTGGCGTCCGAGTAACAAAAAATGCCGCTCAAATGAGCGGCATTTTTTTGCCTGTCTTCTGACCCCAGCACAAAACCCTGTGGGAGCGAGCTTGCTCGCGAAGGCAATTTCACATCCGAAATATGCGGCGACTGACACGCCGTCTTCGCGAGCAAGCTTGCTCCCACAAGGACTGCATACAGTCTGAATGTCAGCGGTAATCGTCCACCGGGACGCAAGCGCAGAACAGGTTGCGATCGCCGTAGACATTGTCCACCCGATTCACCGCCGGCCAATACTTGTGTGCCTTGGTGTGCGCATCCGGGGTGATGCCCTGCTCGATGCTGTACGGCCGCTCCCACACCCCGGTGATATCCGCCAAGGTATGCGGCGCCCGTTTCAGCGGGTTGTCCTCGGCCGGCCAGTTGCCGTTCTGCACTTCGGTGATTTCCGCACGAATGCTCAACATCGCGCCAATAAAGCGATCCAGTTCAGCCTTGGATTCACTCTCGGTCGGCTCGACCATCAAGGTCCCCGGCACCGGGAATGACATGGTCGGTGCATGGAAGCCGTAATCCATCAGACGCTTGGCGACGTCCTCCTCGCTGATCCCGGTCAGCGCCTTCAGCGGCCGCAGATCGAGAATGCATTCGTGGGCCACGCGCCCGTTGCGCCCGGTGTACAACACCGGGAACGCACCGGATAAATGCTGCGCCAGGTAATTCGCCGCGAGAATCGCCACCTCGCTGGCATCGGCCAGTTGCGGGCCCATCATGGCGATGTACATCCAGCTGATCGGTAAAATGCTCGCACTGCCCCACGGTGCCGCGCTAACGGCGCCGTTCTGCGCCAATGGTCCGTCAATCGGCACCACCGGGTGATTGGCGACGAACGGCGCCAGGTGCGCACGAATACCAATGGGCCCCATGCCCGGACCACCGCCGCCATGGGGAATGCAGAAGGTCTTGTGCAGGTTCATGTGCGACACGTCGGCGCCGATATCCGCCGGCCGCGCCAACCCGACCTGCGCATTGAGGTTGGCGCCGTCCATGTACACCTGACCGCCGTGCTTGTGGATAACTTCGCAGATCTCGCTGATGCCCTCCTCGTACACGCCATGGGTCGACGGATAAGTCGCCATCAGACAGGAGAGTTTCGCCCCGGCCTCGGCAGCCTTGGCTTTCAAGTCATCGAGATCAACGTTGCCGGCCTCGTCGCACTCGACGATCACCACACGCATCCCGGCCATCTGCGCCGAGGCCGGGTTGGTGCCATGAGCGGAGGACGGAATCAGGCAGATGTCCCGCGCGCCCTGTTGGCGGCTTTCGTGATATTTGCGGATCGCCAGCAGCCCGGCGTACTCGCCCTGAGCGCCGGAGTTGGGCTGCATGCAGATCGCATCGAACCCGGTAATTGCGCACAACCAGCGCTCGAGCTCTTCGATCATCAGCGTGTAACCGACCGCCTGCTCTCTCGGTACGAACGGATGCAGATTGGCGAATTGCGGCCAGGTAATCGGGATCATCTCGCTGGTGGCGTTGAGTTTCATGGTGCAGGAGCCCAGCGGGATCATCGACTGGTTGAGCGCCAGATCCTTGTTCTCCAGTTGCTTGAGATAGCGCAGCATCTCGGTTTCGCTGTGGTGGGCGTTGAATACCGGGTGGCGCAGGTACGGGGTTTTGCGCTGAAGGTTGTCGGGGATGCCCGAACTCAGGGTTTCAGCGTCAAGCTCACCAACGTTCAACCCATGATCGGCACCGAGCAGGACATCGAACAGCTTGGCCACCGTGATTTCATCGGTTGTCTCATCAAGACTCAGCCCCACACGGCCGCGGCCAAGAATTCGCAGGTTGATCTGCGCAGCTTGAGCGCTTTCGATGATCGCGGTTTGCGCACCGCCGACGTCCAGGGTCAGCGTGTCGAAGAACTGCGCATTGACCCGGTTGATGCCTTTTCGCTCAAGTCCCGCCGCCAGAATGCAGGTCAGTCGATGGACGCGCTGGGCGATCCGTTTCAACCCTTCCGGCCCGTGATACACCGCGTAAAAACTGGCGATGTTGGCCAGCAGGACTTGTGCAGTGCAGATGTTCGAATTGGCCTTCTCGCGGCGGATATGTTGCTCGCGGGTTTGCAATGCCATGCGCAACGCGACGTTGCCCCGGGCATCTTTCGACACGCCGATGATCCGCCCCGGAATCGCCCGTTTGTATTCCTCGCGACTGGCAAAGAACGCTGCGTGCGGGCCGCCATAACCCATCGGCACGCCGAAGCGCTGGGAGGAACCGAACACCACATCGGCGCCCAACTCGCCCGGCGGTGTCAGCAACAGCAAACTCAGCAAATCCGTGGCGACGCAGGCCAGCGCCTGTTGCGCATGCAGGTGATCGATCAATGGTCGCAGATCGCGAACCTCGCCATGGGTGTCCGGATACTGCAGCAACGCACCGAACACCTGATGCTGTTTCAAGTTATCCACAGCGTCGATGATCAGCTCGAAGCCGAAACCTTCGGCGCGGGTCTGCACCACGGAAATGGTTTGTGGATGACAGTTCTCATCGACGAAGAACAGATTGCTCTTCGACTTCGCCACGCGCTTGGCCAGCGCCATGGCTTCGGCAGCGGCCGTGGCTTCATCGAGCAGCGAAGCGTTGGCCAGTTCAAGGCCGGTGAGGTCGATGGTCAGTTGCTGGAAATTCAGCAGCGCTTCGAGCCGGCCTTGGGCGATCTCGGGTTGATACGGCGTGTACGCGGTGTACCAGCCGGGATTTTCCAGCACATTGCGCAGGATGACGGTCGGCGTCAGGGTGCCGTGGTAGCCCATGCCGATCAGGCTGGTCCAGACCTGGTTCTGCTCGGCGTATCCACGCAGTTTGGCCAGTGCGGCTTGTTCATCCAGCGCCGGCGGCAGGTCGAGTGCGCGGTTGAGGCGGATGCCCGGCGGTACGGTCTGCTCGATCAGTTCGACCCGACTGCCGAGGCCGAGGCTGTCGAGCATCGCCTGCTGCTCGGCGGCATCGGGGCCGAGGTGACGGCGCAGGAAGGCATCGGGATCGCGTAACTGGCTCAGGGACGGCAACTGGGACATGACGGGCTCTCTCTTGGCTGGCGCTCGGCGTCAATGCAACACGGTCAAACCAGCATAGCAGCCCACATCGCCACCAATTTTCAGAGCAACCGCTTTCCCCCTGTGGGAGCGAGCCTGCTCGCTCCCACAGGGGAAAATCATCGCCCATGAAAAAGCCCCGACGAGTCGGGGCTTTGGGGGTGTTGCTTAACGCTTACTCGCCGATGGCAGTCTTGTACGCTGCAGCATCCAGCAGCTTGTCCAGCTCAGCCTTGTCGGTTGGCTTGATCTTGAAGATCCACGCTCCGTACGGGTCGGAGTTCAGCAGCTCGGGCGAGCCGCCCAGCTCTTCGTTGATCGCGATGACTTCACCGCTGATCGGCGAATAGATGTCGGAGGCGGCTTTCACCGACTCGACCACACCGGATTGATCACCGGCAGCGAACACCTTGCCCACTTCGGTCAGCTCGACGAACACCACATCGCCCAGCGCTTCCTGCGCGTGATCGCTGATGCCCACGGTGACGGTTCCATCGGCTTCCAGACGTGCCCATTCGTGACTTTCGGCAAAACGCAGTTCGGCAGGGATATCGCTCATCTTCGGTGTCCTCGAGAAATTGTCAGCGGTCTGCCCGCCGGAAAAGGTTAGATCAAAGTTTTGCCATGGCGTACGAAGGTCGGTTTGACCACTCGTACCGGGTACCACTTGCCACGGATTTCCACTTCGGCGCGGTCGGCGGTGGCCATCGGAACACGCGCCAGGGCAATCGATTTGCTTAGCGTAGGAGAGAAACTACCACTGGTGATCTCCCCTTCGCCAACATCGGCGATGCGAACCACTTGATGAGCGCGCAAAACACCGCGCTCTTCCAGCACCAGACCGACCAGTTTGTGCGCAACGCCAGCGGCTTTTTCCGCTTCCAGCGCAGCGCGGCCGATGAACTGGCGCGTGGCCGGTTCCCAGGCAATGCTCCAGGCCATGTTCGACGCCAGTGGCGAAACGTCCTGATGAATGTCCTGACCGTAGAGGTTCATTCCGGCTTCAACCCGTAGCGTGTCACGAGCGCCGAGGCCGATCGGGGAAATGCCGGCACCGACCAGATCGTTGAAGAAGCCCGGCGCCTGACTGGCCGGCAGGCAGATTTCCAGACCATCTTCGCCGGTATAACCGGTACGGGCGATGAACCAGTCGCCGTCGGTGTAGCCTTCGAAGGGTTTGAGGTGCTGGATCAGCGTGGCGCGCGACTGGGTGACCAGTTCGGCAATCTTGTGCCGGGCCTGCGGACCTTGAATGGCGAGCATCGCCAGCTCGGAGCGTTCGTGCAGTTGCACGTCGTAATCGCCGCGCTGCGCGTTCATCCAGGCCAGATCCTGATCGCGGGTGGAGGCGTTGAACACCAGACGATAAGCGTCGTCGAGGCGATAGACGATCATGTCATCGACGATGCCGCCACGCGCGTTGAGCATGGTGCTGTACAAGGCACGGCCGGGGCGGTGCAGGCGATCGACGTCATTGGCCAGTAAATACTGAAGCCAGGCTTTGGCCTGGGGCCCGGTGACATCGATCACGGTCATGTGGGATACATCGAACACCCCGCAATCGCGGCGCACCTCGTGGTGCTCCTCGACCTGCGAGCCGTAATGCAGGGGCATGTCCCAACCGCCAAAATCGACCATCTTCGCGCCAAGGGCGAGATGCAGGTCATAGAGAGGCGTACGCTGTCCCATGGGTTTCTCCTTCCGGGCGTGGCGAAGGTGCGGACAGTCGCTGCACAGCGTGAAAGCCTTGCAATAGAGGGCTTTCAGCCAATTTCAGCGAAAAGATCTGTCAGACGAACCGCACCGAATGCCGCGCATTGTAGCCGCATGATTCAGGACTCACTACTAAGTGTTTCGATGGGCGGAGCGGCGAATCAGGCCGATGACCGGTAACAATCCGACCAGAACCAGAGTCAGCGCTGGCAAAGACGCCCGCGCCCATTCGCCTTCGCTGGTCATTTCAAAGATCCGCACCGCCAGCGTGTCCCAGCCAAACGGGCGCATCAGCAGGGTCGCGGGCATTTCCTTGAGTACATCGACGAATACCAGCAACGCCGCGCTCAGCGTGCCGGGCAGCAACAGTGGCAGATACACTTTGAAAAACAGTCGCGGCCCACTGACACCGAGGCTACGTGCCGCTTCGGGCAAAGATGGCCGTATACGCGCCAGACTGCTTTCCAATGGGCCGTACGCCACGGCAATAAAACGCACCAGATACGCCATCAGCAACGACGCCAGACTGCCAAGCAGCAACGGTCTGCCCGCGCCACCCAGCCAGGTGGAGAACGGAATCACCAGCTCGCGATCGAGATAACTGAATGCCAGCATGATTGACACCGCCAGCACCGAACCCGGCAAGGCGTAGCCAAGATTGGCCAGACCAACCCCGGAGTTGATCGCCTGCGTCGGCGCCAGCCGTCGAGCGAACGCCAGCAACAGCGCAACGCTGACGGTAATCAGCGCCGCCATGCCGCCCAGATACAAGGTATGCAGGATCAGCCCGGCGTAGCGCTCATCCAGATCGAAACGGCCGCGCTGCCAGAACCAGACGATCAATTGCAGCACCGGAATGACGAAGGCGCAGGCGAATACCAAGCCGCACCAGCTCATCGCCGCCAAGGCCTTGAGACCGCGCAGGTGATACAGCGCTTTCACCCGTGGGCGTTCGTTGCTCGCCCGGTTGGCGCCGCGCGCACGACGCTCGCCGTACAGCACCAGCATCACCACCAGCAACAGCAGGCTGGCCAGTTGCGCGGCGCTCGGCAGACTGAAGAAGCCGTACCAGGTTTTGTAGATCGCGGTGGTGAAGGTGTCGAAGTTGAACACCGACACCGCACCGAAATCGGCGAGGGTTTCCATCAGCGCCAGCGCCACTCCGGCACCAATCGCCGGCCGCGCCATCGGCAACGCTACGCGCCAGAAGGCTTGCCACGGCGATTGGCCGAGCACCCGCGCGGCTTCCATCAAGCCTTTGCCCTGCGCGAGAAACGCGGTGCGCGCCAACAGGTAAACGTACGGGTAGAAAACCAGCACCAGCACGATAATCACCCCGCCGGTGGAGCGCACCCGGGGCAAGCGCAAGCCTGTGCCGAACCATTCGCGCAGCAGGCTTTGCACCGGGCCGGCGAAATCCAGCAGGCCGACGAAAACGAAGGCCAGCACATACGCGGGAATGGCGAACGGCAGCATCAACGCCCAGTCGAGCCATCGCCGCCCGGGGAACTCGCAGAGGCTGGTGAGCCAGGCGAGGCTGACCCCGAGCAGCGTTACGCCGACACCGACGCCAACGACCAGCGTCAGGGTATTGCCCAGCAGGCGCGGCATCTGGGTTTCCCACAGGTGCGACCAGATTTGCTGGTCGATGGTTTGCCAGGAGAGCAGCAGAACGCTCAGGGGCAGGAGCACCAGCGCGGCGATGGCGAAGACGATGGGGTACCAGCGGCGTTGGGCGGGGTGGGCCACTTTTGGGTCTCTGGGGGGATTGGGGTGTTCTTGGTTTGGGTGTTTCAGGTTGGGATTGTTGCCCTCACCCTAGCCCTCTCCCGGGGGGAGAGGGGACTGACCGCGTAGTTTATGGAAATTACGCCGACCTGAAACATCGAGTCGAACTCAGGATTTGAATCTAACTCAGATCGGCTCCCTTTCCCCCTCTCCCTTGGGAAGAGGGCTGGGGTGAGGGGCTGGATCTTGAAGCAGACAAATTTATCGAAAAAGCCTCAGTTCCAACCCGCCCGATCCATCATCCGGATCGCCTCAGCCTGACGCTTGCCCGCCACTTCCACCGGCAAGGTATCGGCTACGAACTTGCCCCACGCCGCCACTTCTGGCGAAGGCGCCACCGCCGGGTTGGCCGGGAACTCCTGGTTCACGTCAGCGAAGATCTTCTGCGCCTCTGGCGTGGTCATCCACTCGACCAAAGCCTTGGCCGCTTCCGGGTGCGGCGCGTGCTTGGTCAGGCCGATGCCCGACAGGTTCACGTGCACACCGCGATCGGCCTGGTTCGGCCAGAACAGTTTCACCGGCAGCTCCGGTTTCTGCTTGTGCAGGCGACCGTAGTAGTAGGTGTTGACGATGCCCACGTCGCACTGCCCGGCATTGATCGCTTCGAGCACCGCTACGTCATCGGAGAACACATCGGTGGACAGGTTGTTGACCCAGCCCTTGAGGATTTCCTCGGTCTTCGCCGCGCCATGGACTTCGATCATGGTCGCGGTCAGCGACTGGTTATAAACCTTCTTCGCCGTGCGCAGGCACAAGCGCCCTTCCCAGTTCTTGTCGGCCAGTGCTTCGTAGGTGGTCAGTTCGCCCGGCTTCACCCGTTCGGTGGAGTAGGCAATGGTCCGCGCACGCAGGCTCAGACCGGTCCAGGCGTGAGTCGACGAGCGATATTGCAGGGGAATGTTGGCGTCGATGGTTTTCGAGGTGAACGGCTGGAGAATGCCCATCTGCTCGGCTTGCCAGAGGTTGCCGGCATCGACGGTGAGCAACAGGTCGGCGGTGGCGTTTTCACCTTCGGCCTTGATGCGCTGCATCAGCGGCGCTTCCTTGTCGGTGATGAACTTGATCTTCACCCCGGTCTTGGCGGTGTAGGCATCGAAGACCGGCTTGATCAGCTCATCGATGCGCGAAGAGTAAACCACCACCTCATCAGCGGCCTGGGCCGTTGTGCTGCCGATCAGGGTCAGGGCCAGTGCGGTCAGAAGACGCTTCGGTGCCAACATGGGAGTGGTCTCTCGGTCGGAAAATGTGGGCCAAATGATAAGGACTCACATTTACCACCTCAATCGAACTCTTTTTGAAGGAGTTACCAGATGTTGCATAAGCTGAAATTAGTGGTGTCGATTCTGGACGCCTTCGCGAGCAAGCTCGCTCCCACAGGGTTTGAGCTGTTCACAAAATTGATGTTTCACACCGACCACTGTGGGAGCGAGCTTGCTCGCGAAGAGGCCATCAGCAGCAACGAAAATGTCAGGCTTTGGCGAGGGCCGGAAGATCACCGGTCAACCCGAGGGCTTCGCGCACAAACAATGCTTTCGCCTCCGGCATCTGCTCCACCAGCTTCAACCCGGCATTCCTCAGCCAGCGCACTGGCAACGGATCCGCCTGAAACAACCGCTCAAACCCTTCCATCGCCGCCATCAACGCGAGGTTATGCGGCATGCGCCGGCGCTCGTAACGGCTCAGTACTTTCACATCCGCCAAACGCTCACCGCGCCCGGCTGCTTGCAACAGAACTTCGGCGAGCACCGCCGCATCAAGGAAACCGAGGTTCACACCCTGCCCCGCCAACGGGTGAATGGTGTGCGCCGCATCGCCGATCAGCGCCAGGCCTTCAGCCACATAGCGTTTGGCGTGGCGCTGACGCAGCGGCACGCACAGTCGCGGATCAGCACTGATCACTTCGCCGAGGCGACCTTCAAAGGCACGTTCCAGCTCACGGCAGAAATCCGCTTCATCCAACGCCATCAGGCGTTCAGCCTCGCTCGGCGTGGTCGACCAGACGATCGAGCACCAATCCTGCTGGCCATCACGCTCCAGCGGCAGGAATGCCAGCGGCCCTTGATCGGTAAAACGCTGCCACGCGGTCATCTGATGCGGTTTGCTGCTGCGCACACTAGTGACGATGGCGTGATGCAGATAATCCCACTCGCGAGTAGCCACCCCGGTCAAACGGCGAACCGCCGAGTTGGCACCGTCAGCGGCAATCACCAGCGGCGCACGCAACTGACGACCATCGGCCAGCGTCAGCAGCCAGTCATCGCCCGAGCGACGCATCTGCTCCAATCGAGCGTTAGCCAGCATGCCCAGATCGCAATCGTGCAAACGGTCGAGCAAGGCATCCTGCACCACACGGTTTTCGACGATGTGGCCGAGCACCTCGGCGTGCACGCTGCTCGCCGAGAAATGAATCTGCCCGGTACCGCTGCCATCCCACACATGCATGTCGGTGTACGGACTGCTGCGGCGTTTGGCAATGCCGTCCCACACGCCGAGGCGTTCGAGAATGCGCTGGCTGGCAGCCGACAACGCGCTGACTCGCGGTTCAAACGCCGCTTCGGCGTCGAACGGTTTGACGCTCAGCGGGCTGCCGTCGAGCAGCAGGACTTCCAGCCCGCTGTCCTGCAACGCCAACGCCAGGGCGCTGCCGACCATTCCGGCTCCGACAATCAGCAGATCTGCGCGCATTTCCATGCTTTAGGCCTGTCTCGCTTGCGGCTTGAGCCGCACATAAAGGGTTTTACCGACCCGCGCCACGAGGTTGCCGGCGCCGTCATGAATGTCGACCTGCAACTGCGGCAGGTATTTTTCGCCATTGGCGGTTTGCCGGCGAATCTCGGCGAGCAGTGTCTCGTCGATGCTGAACCGGGCGAACACCGGGCCTTTGCCCGGCGCGATGAAATCGATGTCGGCAGCCTTGTCCCAGACGATGTACTTCGAGCCGAGGTTTTCCATGAGCATCAGCATGAAGAACGGATCGACCATCGAATACAAACTGCCGCCAAACTGCGTGCCGACGTAATTGCGGTTGTACCAGCCGAGGCCCATCGACACCTGCACATCGCGAAAGTCATCGCTGATGTGCCGAACCCGAACACCGGCGCCGAGGTACGGCGGGTAGAACGTCATCACCCAGCGCATCAATCGCGCTTTGCCGAATCTATTCGTCAACCACTTAAGCATCCGGACGCGTTCCCAAACCCATGGCCTGACGGGCAAACCAGCGCTTGGCCGGCGGCAGCAAATCGAGGCCGAGCAAACCGATGTTGCGCCCCAGCGAAACCAGCGGCTGCGTGCTGCCGAACAGGCGTGTGACCTGATCGGAGAAGCCGACGGTCAGGTCCTGATCGAGACGTTGGCGCTCGCGATACGCCTGCAACGTGGCGAAGTCGCCCAACGGTTTGTCGCTGGTCAACAGCGCCGCCGCCAAGGCATCGGCATCGCGCAGCGACAGATTGAAACCTTGCCCGGCAATCGGGTGCAGGCTGTGCGCCGCGTTGCCGAGCACGGCCAGATGCGAACGCACTTGTTCTTCGGCTTCGACCAGCGTCAGCGGATACAAATGCCGTGCGCCAACCTGTTTCAACGTGCCGAGACGGTAACCGAACACGCCCTGCAATTCGCTGAGGAAATCACGCTCGCTCAAATCGGCCAGACGCTGTGCGTCCATACCCAAACGGGTCCAGACCAAAGCGCAGCGATTTTCCGGCAGCGGCAGCAGCGCCATCGGCCCTTCGTCGGTGAAGCGCTCGAAAGCCATGCCGTTGTGCGCTTCACTCGGGGTGATGTTGGCGATCAGCGCGCTCTGATTGTACGGACGCTTGCGCACGTTGATGCCCAACTGTTCGCGCAGACCGGAGCGACCGCCATCGGCGAGCACCGCAAGGTCGCATTCAAGCGTGGCTTCATCGTTGAGGGTCAGGCGATAGCCGTCGGGCAACGGCTCCATGCGCGTGACTTCCGCCGGGCAGCGCCAGCTGATCACGTCTTTATCGATGTGCTGCCACAGGCACTGGCCGAGCCAGGCGTTTTCCACCACATAACCGAGTGCCGGCACGCCCTCTTCCATCGCCGACAAGCGCGCGGTGGAGAAGCGACCACGATCAGACACGTGAATCTGTTTGATCGGCTCGGCGCGGCGGGAGATTTCCTGCCACACGCCCAACCGTTGATATATCTGCCGCGAACCGAAGGACAATGCCGACGAGCGCGCGTCGTAGCTCGGCTGCCAGCTGTCACCCGGAGCGAACGGCTCGATCAGCACGATTTTCCAGCCACGGGCCTTGGCCCCGGCCTGCAAAGCCAACGCCAGACTGGCGCCGACCAGACCGCCACCGATGATTGCCAGATTGACTCGACTCATGCCGCGTGGGTCCTTGCTTGTGCCATCAGCGCTTCGATTTCTGCGACGGTTTTCGGTACGCCGGTGGTGAGGATTTCACAGCCTGTTTTGGTCACGACCACGTCGTCCTCGATGCGCACGCCAATGCCGCGCCACTTTTTCGCGACGGTCTGATTGTCCGGAGCGATGTAGATGCCCGGCTCAACCGTCAGGGCCATGCCGACTTCCAGCACGCGCCATTCGCCGCCGACCTTGTACTCGCCGACGTCATGTACATCCATGCCCAGCCAGTGACCGGCGCGGTGCATGTAAAACGCTTTATAGGCTTCGCTGGCGATCAACTCGTCGACCTCGCCTTGCAGCAATCCGAGCTTCACCAACCCGGTGGTGATCACTCGAACCGTGGCCTCGTGCGCCTGATTCCAGTGTTTGTTCGGGGCGATTTCGGCGAACGCGGCTTCCTGCGAGGCCAGAACCAACTCATAGATCGCTTTCTGCTCGGGTGAAAACTTGCCGTTGACCGGCCAGGTGCGGGTGATGTCGCTGGCGTAGCAGTCGATCTCGCAACCGGCGTCGATCAACACCAGATCGCCGTCCTTGAGCAGCGCGTCATTCTGCTGGTAATGCAGGATGCAGCTGTTGCGTCCGGCGGCGACGATCGAGCCGTAGGCAGGCATTTTCGCCCCGCCCTTGCGGAATTCGTAATCGAGTTCGGCTTCGAGGCTGTACTCGTAGAGCCCGGCCCGACTGGCCTGCATCGCGCGAATATGCGCTTGCGCCGAGATCCGTGCGGCTTCACGCATCACCTTCACTTCTGCCGCCGATTTATACAGACGCATGTCGTGGAGCAGATGATCCAGGGCAACGAATTCGTTCGGTGGCTGGGCGCCGAGGTGCGCTTTAGAGCGGATCACGTTGATCCAGTCCATCAGGTGGCGATCGAATTCGGGGTTGCTGCCCATCGCCGAATACACCCGGTCGCGGCCTTCGATCAGGCCCGGGAGGATGTCGTCGATGTCGGTGATCGGGAAAGCGTCGTCAGCGCCGAAGTCGCGGATCGCGCCTTCCTGCCCTGCGCGCAGGCCGTCCCACAATTCGCGTTCGGCGTTGCGTTCACGGCAGAACAGCACGTACTCGCCGTGCTCGCGGCCGGGCATCAAGACGATGACGGCTTGCGGCTCGGGAAACCCGCTGAGGTACTGGAAATCGCTGTCCTGACGGTAGACGTGCTCGACGTCGCGGTTGCGAATAGCGACCGCGGCGGCGGGCAGGATCGCGATGCTGTTGGGTTCCATCTGCGCCATCAGGGCCTTGCGGCGACGGCTGTATTCCGCTTTGGGGATATGGGTCATGGGCAGATGGCTTTCCCTGGCACGCGATTAATGCAGCGACGGCTTGGCGGCTGGCGGCACGTCGGCTTTCTTGGTTTCCGAGAACAGCAGCAGCGGCGCGACGCGCAGGTACTCCATGACTTCCATGTAGTCGGTCTCGCCGTCTTCGGATTCTTCGAGGGCATCTTGCACTTGGGAAATGGCGGCCAGATCCTGCAGCACTTCGGTGGCTTCAGTGCTGAGCATGCTGCTGTCGCGGCAGTTCAGGCCGAAACCGCTGAGGAAGCCCTGGCACCATTCGCCCAGTGCAGCGGCGCGGTCGGCCAGTGGCGCATCATCGGTCGGCAGCAGCAGAACGACAGTGACGTCGTCGCCGGTCAGCTCGCCTTTGACCATCTCTTGCAGGCCGATCAGGGCGTTGCGGACGTTGTCCTGGATGTCGCCTTCGAGCAGTTCGGCGGCGTCGATCAACCAGCCTTCGTTATCGAAGCCGGCACCGGCGCAACTGCGTCCGAGCAGCACGCCGTGCAGTTCGGCAGGCGAGACGTTGTGGCCGCTGGAGGTCAGCAGGGTGGCAAAGGCTTGGTACGGGGAATTCGCAATGGTCATGGGCAGCTAGGCGCCAGACGGCGCTATGTCTAGAATGAAGGCCTTGTATCCTACATCGACAGACTCGCCAAGACTATTAAAGGCTGTCCGCCAGCTATCCCCATCAGACGAACACGTGGACACAATGGAAGACACCGACCTGCAAGCGCTGATGGCCAGACTCGAACTGCTGATTGGCCGAGTCGAGCAACTAAAGAGTCAAAACGCACTCTTACTAGCTCAGGAAAAAACCTGGCGCGAGGAACGCGCTCACCTCATTGAAAAAAACGAAATCGCCCGGCGTAAGGTCGAATCGATGATTTCGCGCCTCAAGGCCCTGGAGCAAGACTCATGAGTTCAAGCAATAGCGTCACCGTGCAGATCCTCGATAAAGAGTATTCGATCATCTGCCCGCAGGAAGAACGCAGCAATCTGGTCAGTGCCGCGCGCTACCTGGATGGCAAGATGCGCGAGATCCGCAGCAGCGGCAAAGTCATCGGCGCCGACCGTATCGCCGTGATGGCCGCGCTGAACATCACCCATGACCTCTTGCACAAAGAAGAGCGCCCGGACATCCAGGCCAGCGGTTCGACCCGTGAACAGGTGCGTGACTTGCTCGATCGTGTCGATCTGGTGCTCGCCGACGATCAGAACACCACCAAGGGCTGATTCGACTGGCCGCTTGCGGTATACTCGCGGCACTCCCTGGGGTGCTTGCCAGTTGACGATGTCCCTGAGCCGATTCGCACTACCCTGGAAGTTGCACGTTGGGCTGGTGTGCATGTCCGCTAGACGGAAAGCCTTAAAGTCTACTGCATCTTCCACCTTGAACTTTCGGGTTCAAGGGCTAAGTTGACAGCGGTTCATCCGGGGAGCCTGATTCGAATCCGATGTCGGTGAAAACCGCCATCGGATTTTTTATGCGTACGTTTTCGTCCAACCTGCCGAAGCCGAACCATGACTGAACCCGCGCTGCTGCCCCGCCCGCAACTCCGCCGCCTGCTGCGCAAGGCGCGCCGCTCGCTGAGCAAAAGCGAACAACGTCAGGCTGCCAAAGGGCTGTACCGGCAACTGGCGCAAGACCCGCACTTTCGCCGGGCGAAACATATCTCTCTGTATTTACCCACCGACGGCGAAATCGATCCGCGCCTGCTGTTGCGTGAAGCGCAGCGTCGGGGCAAGGCCACGTACCTGCCGGTGCTCAGCGCCTGGCCGCGCACCAAAATGGTCTTCCAGCGCATTCGTCCCGGCGAGAAACTCAAACCCAATCGCTTCCGCATTCTCGAACCTCGGGCAAATCTGGCCCGGCAACGCAAAGTCTGGGCGCTGAATCTGGTGTTGTTGCCTTTGGTTGGATTTGACGATGTCGGCGGACGATTGGGGATGGGCGGTGGTTTCTATGATCGCAGCCTGGCGTATCTGGCCCGTCGTAAAAACTGGCGCAAACCGACTTTGCTGGGCCTGGCCCATGAATGTCAGAAAGTCGAACGCTTGGCGCAGGCAAGTTGGGATGTGCCGTTGCAAGGCACGGTCAGCGACAAGGCGTGGTATTTCGCGGGATAGGACGCCGCGCAGATCAGCGGCGTCGAAAAAGCAGTGTCAGCGCTTGAAGGCTGTCGACTGTTGTACTTGTTGCGCGATTTCAATCGGCGCATCGGCCTTGTTGGCCCACAGGCTCTGCGCGTAACCGGTGGTCACAACGCCCAAGCCAAACAAAATTACCAAAGTCCATAGTAAATCCGGTTTGCGTTTCATCGATTGCCCCCCTCAAGGCACATCATCACGATGACAGCAGCGGTTTCCGTTCGTAGGCCGTGCAGCAGCGTCAAGCTTTAAAGGCCGGCATTTTGCGACAACGTGAACCTGCGCGCAAACGCTGACGTCAACCGACTGTCGGTTTGTCATAAAATTGCCCGACAACCTGCCCAATGACCGTTTCAGGAGCAAAAAACAATGGCCTATTGGCTGATGAAGTCCGAGCCCGACGAACTCTCGATCAAAGGTCTGGAAAAGCTCGGCAAAGCGCGCTGGGACGGGGTTCGCAATTATCAGGCGCGCAATTTCCTACGGGCGATGGCGGTGGGCGATGAGTTCTTTTTCTACCATTCCAGCTGCCCGGAGCCGGGAATTGCCGGTATCGGCAAAATAATCGAAGCGGCGTACCCCGATCCCACCGCACTGGAGCCAGAGAGTCATTACTTCGATCCGAAGGCTACAGCGGAGAAAAATGCCTGGAGTGCGATCGATGTCGAGCACGTCGAGACGTTTGCCCGGGTGTTGAAGCTGGATTATCTGAAGCAGCAGACGGCGTTGGCGGAGATGCCGTTGGTGCAGAAGGGCTCGCGGTTGTCGGTGATGCCGGTGACGGCGGAGCAGTGGGCTGCTGTCATAGCGCTCAAACCCTGATTCATATGCGCCTGATAAATCGCTTTCGCGAGCAGGCTCGCTCCCACAGTGGATTTGTAGTGATGCACATTTTTGCATTCACCGAATAACCCTGTGGGAGCGAGCCTGCTCGCGATGGGGCCCGACCGGACAACGAATGTCTTACTGAATGATCAGGTTGTTGAACAACAGATCTTCAACCACCGGCTTGCCGGTCTCGTCATTCATCACTTGCTGGGTCTGCTTCAAGGCTTCCTGACGCAGCTTCTCTTTACCTTCGATGCTGCCCATCGCCTCGGTGGTCTGCTGAGTAAACAGCGCCACCAGTTGATTGCGGATCAACGGTTCGTTGGCCTTGACCAGTTTCGCCGACTCTTCGCCGGTCACACGCAGCGCCACGTCGGCCTTATAGACCTTGAGCTTCGGCGTACCATCGAGCCCGTAATTACCCACGAACGGCGGGCTCAGGGTGATGTAGCTTACCTTCGGCGCTTCGCCTTCTTTGGCTTCTTCGGCCAGCGCTGCCACAGGCAGAGACAGGGCCAGCAACAACATGATCCACGCTTTCACAATTCGCTCCTTATCCGGTTTGCGGCCTAGCATAACGACCCGCCGCGCAAGCACAAGCTTATGGCTGACTATCAGGGCCGGGCATGCTCGTTGACCCGTTGACTGACACACCTACACTTATCGGCCATCACTCCCAAAGGAATAGCCCTGATGAAAGCCGTGCTGTGCAAAGCCTTCGGCCCTGCCGAATCGCTGGTGCTGGAAGACGTCGCCAGTCCTGTCGCGAAGAAGAACGAAATCCTGCTGGAGGTGCACGCCGCCGGGGTCAACTTTCCGGACACGCTGATCATCGAGGGCAAATACCAATTCAAACCGCCCTTCCCGTTCTCGCCGGGAGGCGAAGCGGCGGGCGTGGTTCGCGAAGTCGGGGAAAAGGTCAGCCATCTCAAGGTCGGCGACCGCGTCATGGCCCTGACCGGCTGGGGCAGTTTCGCCGAACAGGTCGCTGTGCCCGGCTACAACGTACTGCCAATTCCGCCGTCGATGGACTTCAACATCGCTGCCGCCTTCAGCATGACCTACGGCACCTCGATGCACGCCCTCAAGCAACGCGCCCACCTGCAACCGGGGGAAACCCTGCTGGTGCTCGGTGCGTCCGGCGGTGTTGGCCTGGCTGCCGTGGAGATCGGCAAAGCCATGGGCGCCCGCGTGATTGCTGCCGCCAGCAGCGCCGAGAAACTCGCCGTGGCCAAGGCTGCCGGCGCTGATGATCTGATCAACTACAGCGAAGCCAGCCTGAAGGACGAAATCAAACGCCTCACCGACGGCCAGGGCGCTGACGTGATCTACGATCCGGTCGGCGGCGATCTGTTCGATCAAGCCATCCGCGCCATCGCCTGGAACGGTCGCTTGCTGGTGGTGGGTTTCGCCAGTGGCCGCATTCCGGAACTGCCAGTCAACCTCGCCCTGCTCAAAGGCGCGGCGGTGCTCGGCGTGTTCTGGGGCTCCTTCGCCCAGCGCCAGCCGCAGGACAACGCGGCGAACTTCCAACAGTTGTTTGGCTGGTTTGCCGAGGGCAAGTTGAAACCGCTGGTATCGCAGGTGTACCCGCTGAGCAAAGCAGCGCAGGCGATCAATGATCTTGGCCAGCGCAAAGCGGTTGGCAAGGTTGTGGTGCAGGTGCGCTGAAGGACTCTGACCAGTAAGGCCGGGTTTATCCGGCCTTACTTTTTTAGAAACTTTCGTTACCACAAATAACTATTAACCGGTAGTAACTATATACCGCAGTCGTTTCAGCAGATCACAGTAGCTTGATCACATACAGACACAAGGAGTAACTGTATGAGTGATCAAAACTGGCAACCGGGCCAGCCCTTACCTTTAGGCCTAACAGAAATCAACCCTTACAGAACGCCAATTTACTCACCGAATGCGGGCGGGGGATACGACCGCACTGGGCGAACGAGAAATAGAAGCCGAACCGGCTCAGACTTATTCAGTCAGTTATCTCACCAAGACATCACCGACATCAATGAAACCATCATCATTTCGCAAACGATTCAAAAAATTGAAGCGAGCAAGGCAACTATCGCTAATGATCATCAGATAAAATCCAGTCAGCTTGCCGCTACTCTTCAATCCGAGATCATTACAACCATTGCCAACTTGGGTGGTATGCACGGCATTCCGCCCGTCGAAGCACTTACCCGCCAACAAACAGCATTAACCTACTTGATACATAAAAAAACCCTTGAGCAAAACAGTAACCAGGCAAGAGCAAATGCATTTTATGGCAGTGATCCGCTGGCTCGTACTCAGCAGGACCTGGTCGACGCCTACCTCCGCCTACCCGCGGCGGAAGTCCTTCACAGATGGACCGACTCTTATACAGCTGCTTACACAGCACAAAGGAATGCTGAAGAGCTAAGGCAACTGACGCACAGGCTTCATGTCTTGTCCTATCAATTAACGCAGGCCTACCAGGCAGAGGAAAAGCGGGTTGCCAGATTGCAAGCGCAAGCGGCAGCACAAGCTGCGCGGGCAAAAGCTGAAGCTGAGCATGCGGCCAAAGTCTCGGCGCAGATTGCGCAAGCAAAGGCCGAAGCCGAGCATGCGAACAAAGTCGCTGCACAGATTGCGCAAGCTGAACAAGAAGCTAGAGAGGACGCACTGTGGGAAGAGAAACAAAAGGAAGCCAAGCAACGTAAAGCAGAACAAAACGCCGAGCGAAGAAGAAAGCAGATCGTAGCTTCGATCGCTGCCTCCGAGTTTGATTCGAAGCTGCGTCAATTTTCTCAGAACCGGCCAGAGGGTATCGATGAGAAACTGCGGTGGATAAAAGACCAGTATCAAGCGCTCCATGCCGCCTACCTCGCAGTGTCCAAAGCGGAGAATGAGGTCGGTGGTTTTTATCGAGTACCGGGAAGCGAGAACCGTTGGAACGCATTGAATAATGCCCAAAACGAAATCAAGGCGTTAATTCGCCAGAAACACAAAATCGACATAGTACAAATACCCGTTATCGGCGGCGCGAGTGCTGCTGTTCGCCCAATCATCACTTCCGCAGAGGGTTTGATTACCGGGTATGAAGGCTCACCTTTCTCTTTTGCTAAATCACTCGGCTCCCTGAATGACTTTCGCGCCGCTCTCTCCAGTGGACCAATCGGCGTTTTTCTAGCTTCAGTTTTCTACACTCCGACACTTGGTAACGGTGAGCTACAGCGCAATCCCGTGGTAGTCACCATACCGCTGTCTCAGTTTTACCCAGAGCGTAAATATTCCCCAGTCGGAAGACCTGCTCTCCAATACTGGCTCAGGCACCGCGTAGTGTCATCCGTCCGAGGAGAACACACACAACTTTATCTTGAGTCGCCCAAAAACAGCTTTGGAATGCGGGTCAGGCAAGCCAGCCTTGACCCCCAAACAAAACTTTACACGTTCACCACCGAAGGCTTGATTCCGATTACGCTGACCTGGACTCCTGAGTCACCGCCCGGTGTAGAGTTATCCAACAGCACCGACCTGCCGGCTACCGACCCAGGTATCAGAATTTATCCCGGAGCGAGAGTCACACAAATCGAAGGTCGAGTAGACGAACATCCCTCCTGCGACTTTGACGAACCGGATGATTACATCCTGGAGTTTCCGATAAAGTCGGGGATCGAATCGATCTACATGATGGCCACTCGTGGCGGCCCGCGGTATGAGCCGGGGACGGCTACAGGTACAGGGCAGGTGATTGGCAACAATTGGTTGGGTAGCGCGGCACAATCAAGTGGCTCGCCGGTTCCTGCCCAGATTGCCGATCAGCTGCGTGGTCAAGAGTTCAGGAATTTTGATAGATTCAGGGAAAGCTTCTGGAAAGCGGTTGCAGCGGATGAGTCACTAAGGCGGCAGTTCGGTAAAGTTGATTTGGAGCAAATGGCCAACGGCGCAGCACCTTATGCGGAGCCTTTGGACACCGTCGGCGGCAGAGAGAAAATTGAAATACACCACAAGCACCGAATTGCTGATGGCGGAGAAGTATACGGTCTGGAAAACCTGAGCATCCTAACTCCAAAAGCGCACGTAGAATTGCATAAAAAGGTACTCCACAATGAATTTCAAAGATAAGTTAGAGGATTACACAGAGGTAGAATTCTTAACTTTTTTAAGAAGCTTCTTCGAGAATGACAGTGGTCTTTCGGGCGATGCCTATAGTGAGTATTCCTCAAAGCGGATGCGGCATTTTGAAAAAGTAACAGAACATCCAAGGAAACGGCTGGTTTTAACTCGTCCAATAGGACGCGAGGATAGCCCAGAAGGAGCGCTCGAAGAAATCAAAGAATGGCGCCTAGCAAACGGCAAACCTGGCTTTAAACCAGAGTAATAAAAATAGCGCCACTCTCTGTGGCGCTGTCTAACTAAGAATCAAAGCAACTCACGAATTTCCACAGGCAGCAGACTCACAAACTTGCGCGTTGGACTCTCTCGACAACTCCTCACGATCATCGAAACTCGCTTGTTCATCTTCGCAATCATCGCCAGACGCTGTTCATCCGGCAGCTGAGTCTTGTGGAAGACGTTCGTAAGATAGGCGCGGGTTTGTGCGAACGCCGCCGAATCGATCCATGAATACTCTGCAATATTCGCCAGATTCTCGTTGACCGTTCGGCATCTCAAGACTTTCAGTTGCTGATTGACATGAATCGGCTGATCCAGATCGAGCCGAAAGACGATCGGCGCGACGACTTCCTGCTTTTCGGGCTTGCCCTCTTCAACAGCCCAAGGCTTGAAACGCCACTGCACCAGCGCGACTCTGACCGCCTCGGCCAGCTCGGGGTGATCGCTTTTCAGGATGCTGATCTCGCTGACCGAGCCGTCCGCCCTGGCGGTAAAGCGCGCCTTCACCTCACCTGTGATCCCTGCCCTGAACAGCGCTTGAGGATAAACCGGTCTGGGGTTGTCCTCAGGAATCAAAAGCACCTCTCCCAGCGCAGCACCACCGACGACCAACAAAAACAACGCCACAATCCACCGCATGCTCCACCCCCTAGCGCTCGAATGCCAATCCCGGCAACAGCACAAAGGTTACGGAGCAATGACACTTAACTGAATGGCGCAACTTCTGCGTTGGGTGCAGGACATTTCCCAAGACACGACGGTAAATCGGGCGAAAGCGCCACGCGAATGCTCAGAGGTAACTCTTCTGACGGATTCCTTTACCACTCAGCCTGCAATATCACCCGGCATCAGATGTTCCTGAACCTTTTCGCTACGCGAATGGATTAACTGCCCCTTGTCATCGAAGCGCAGAACAATCAGCCAATCGTAAACATCGACCGGCCATTTCGGCTGGCCGATCAGTGCCGGGCCGTCTCCGCCGAATGCCGCAATCAGTTTGTTGATGTGGCTGTGGTGCCAGGCGATCAACACGGTTTTCGCCTGATTATTCTTGCGCAGCGAGCTGACCAGTTTGTCGACGTCGTTATTGGCGTAGGGCTGCTCGATCGGCAGTTGCAGGCGTTGGGACAGTGGCATCAGCGTCTGTCGCGGGCGGATGCTTTGCGGGCTGTCAGCGGTAGCGATCAAACGTTGAGGAGTGAATGTCTGGTCATCCAGTTGCAACGAGGTGAAATAGTCCGCGTAAGCCGCCGCGCGCTGTTCGCCCCGGGCATTGAGTTCAGGGCCCACCTCAGGCTTTTCCGCATGACGGACGATCAGCACGGTGACATTGCGCAAACCCGGCGCCGCAGAATCCTGCGCGAAACTCAGCGCCAGCACCGAAACGGTGAGCGCTACGGCAGCCAGCAATCTGGGTAGCAACATGCGAACTTTCAGGGCCATCTTCTTCTCGGCGATCATTCGGTCTCTTGATCGCGAGTCTAAGACACAACGCTCCGACCGCTACAAAAACGCCTTGTTCTTACAGCTGAGCGACAGGTTCGTAAAGGAATGCGCGACTTCCAACATTTTCCGCTGTTTGGTCGATGCGAACCGGTGCTATTTTCGGTAACGAAACTGTAACATTCGCATCCGCAGTCAAAACAAGAAATCTGGAGCTCTTGAATGTTTGCTTTCTTTCGTCCTGCCGCACATCAGGCTCCATTGCCTGAAGAAAAAATAGACAGCACCTACCGACGCCTGCGCTGGCAGATCTTCGCCGGTATTTTCTTTGGCTACGCGGGTTACTACCTGCTGCGCAAAAACTTCTCCCTGGCCATGCCGTACCTGATCGACGAAGGCTATAGCCGCGGTGATCTGGGCCTGGCGATGTCGGCGATCGCCATTGCTTATGGCTTGTCGAAATTCCTCATGGGCCTGGTGTCCGACCGTTCCAACCCGCGCTACTTCTTGCCGTTCGGCCTGCTGGTCTCGGCCGGTGTGATGTTCATTTTCGGTTTCGCGCCTTGGGCAACGTCCAGCGTGACCATGATGTTCATCCTGCTGTTCATCAATGGCTGGGCTCAAGGCATGGGCTGGCCGCCAAGTGGCCGGACCATGGTGCACTGGTGGTCGCAGAAGGAACGCGGCGGCGTGGTGTCCGTATGGAACGTGGCGCATAACGTCGGCGGCGGCCTGATCGGCCCGCTGTTCCTGCTCGGCATGGGCTTGTTCAACGACTGGCACGCGGCGTTCTACGTACCGGCAGCCGTTGCGCTCGGCGTGGCCGTGTTCGCGTTCATCACCATGCGAGACACCCCGCAATCGGTTGGCCTGCCGCCGATCGAGAAATACAAGAACGATTACCCGGAAGGCTACGATGCCAGCCACGAAGACGAATTCAGCGCGAAAGAGATCTTCGTCAAGTACGTGCTGCGCAACAAAATGCTCTGGTACATCGCCATGGCCAACGTCTTCGTCTACTTGCTGCGCTACGGCGTGCTGGACTGGGCACCGACCTACCTGAAAGAAGCCAAGGGTTTCACTGTGGATAAAACCTCGTGGGCCTATTTCTTCTATGAATGGGCGGGTATCCCGGGCACGCTGCTGTGCGGCTGGATGTCGGACAAGATCTTCCGAGGCAACCGTGGCCTGACTGGCATGGTGTTCATGGCATTGGTGACCGTCGCGACCCTGGTTTACTGGCTGAACCCGGCCGGCAACCCGACCGTCGACATGATCGCGCTGTTCTCGATCGGCTTCCTGATTTACGGCCCGGTGATGCTGATCGGCTTGCAGGCGCTGGAACTGGCTCCGAAGAAAGCCGCCGGCACTGCCGCAGGCTTCACTGGCTTGTTCGGTTACCTGGGCGGTTCGGTCGCGGCCAGTGCCGCGATGGGCTACACCGTTGACCATTTCGGCTGGGACGGTGGTTTCGTGCTGTTGGTGGGCGCTTGCCTACTGTCGATGGCCTTCCTGGCTCCGACGCTGTGGCACAAGCAAGTCGCCAGTCAGAGCCGCGAAGCAGTCGCTTGATCGGCCTGTGATTTACAGCGCTTGAGCCGCGCCTCCAGATTCCGATCTGGCATGGCGTGGCTGCGCAGGGCGTGGGCGGTCTGCTCGACATAATCGCGAGTGGTGCCGTAACGCCCGCTGGCGCTTTCGAACACCTGGCTCAGCACGTGATCCGGCAAGTTGCCGGCATAGCTGGGCAGGTGCCGCTCCAAGACAAATCCCAAGGCCTGCACCTGGCTACCGTCGGCGAGACGGCAGTTGAGCCAGTGTGGCCGATAGGATGGCACCGGCATCTCGCGTTTCCACAGCGCATACAGCGCGGCATCGAGATTGTCTTCCGGCAAGCGATAAGCGAAGCCGCTGCACGAACCACCACGATCCAGACCAAATACCAGACCGGGCATTTCCGGTGTACCACGATGCTCGTGCGACCACAGGTACAAGCCGCGATGGTAGCCGTGCACACGTCCACGCACCCGCTCCACCGCCGAACACTCCGGCCGCCAGATCAGCGAACCATACGCGAACAGCCACACCGGCCCGCCCTTGTGGCGCGCCATGGTCGATTGCATGGAAGCGAGAAGTTGTTCGTGCGTCAGCTGCGGCCCAAGATCGAGCCGCGGAGGGTAATTCAAATTCAGAAAAGCGTTTTCAATGGCGCTCATGGCGAATAGCGTTCAGCTCCCCGCGGGTGAAGAATTACTTAATAGAACGCACCGCTGTAACAATAAGGCACATATGTTTTAAGGCAATTTGAGTGCCATGGCACAGTTCTTAATTGATTGCCTGATTGATATATAACCTAGCGGTATTTATGCAATTACATAAATACCGATCGGCTATATAGAGAGTTATAACGGATTCAGGAGCGGGGAGCGTAAGCGAACACGTCCGCGCGCATTTGATGGGCGTCCATCCCGGCTTCGACCAAGGCGTCGAGCGTGCCGTAGACCATGGCCGGCGAGCCGCTGGCGTAGACGTGCAGCGGTTTCAGATCCGGGAAGTCTTCACAGACTGCCTCGTGCAGCATGCCGCAGCGCCCTTCCCAGCCGCATTGATCGCTGACGACTTTGTGCAGGAACAGGTTGGGCAACTTCAGCCATTCGTCCCAGTGCTCGATCTCATAGAAATCCTCCGGACGACGCACGCCCCAGTACAGATGCACCGGGTGTTTGAAGCCATTGGCGCGGCAGTGTTCGATCAGCGCGTGAATCTGGCCCATGCCGGTGCCGGCGGCGACCAGCACCAGCGGCCCGTCAGGCAACTCGGCCAGATGCGTATCGCCAAACGGCAGCTCGACACGCACCATCGCGTTGCGTTGCAGCTGCTCGATCAGACTCAGTGCACTGGCTTCGCGCGCCAGCACATGGATTTCCAGATCGCGTCCGCCGTGGGGTGCCGAGGCCATGGAGAACGCCGATTTTTCGCCGTTCTCGCGTTCGATCATCAAGTACTGCCCGGCGTGGTAACGCGGTGGCTTGCCGGCCGGCGCACGCAGACGCACGCGCCAGGTGTCGCCGCCGACATCGCGGCATTCGATGACCTGACAGGACAGGCTGCGCACCGGCAGTTCTCCCAGCGCGAGCACGCCATCCCACAGCAGGATGCAGTCTTCCAGCGGCTCGGCTATGCAAGTGTAGAACTCGCCGTGGTCGTGCACCTTGCCGTCCTGCGCAACGCGGCCTTCCACCAGCAGCGCCGCACACACGTGACAATTGCCGTTGCGGCAGCTTTGCGGGCATTCGTAGCCCAGGCGCCGCGCACCATCGAGAATCCGCTCACCGGGCTGTATCTCGAGCACTGCTCCGGAGGGCTGCAGGGTTACACGCATCAATCTATTCCTAACTGATTCCAGATGGCATCGATCCGTTGGGTGACGGCGTCGTCCTTGACGATCACGCGGCCCCACTCGCGAGTGGTTTCGCCCGGCCACTTGTGGGTGGCATCAAGGCCCATTTTCGAACCCAGGCCGGAGATCGGCGAGGCGAAGTCGAGGTAGTCGATCGGCGTGTTGTCGATCATCACCGTGTCGCGCTTGGGGTCCATGCGCGTGGTGATGGCCCAGATCACGTCGTTCCAGTCGCGGGCGTTGATATCGTCATCGGTGACGATAACGAACTTGGTGTACATGAACTGTCGCAAAAACGACCAGACACCGAGCATCACGCGCTTGGCATGCCCCGGATACGACTTCTTCATGGTCACGATGGCCATGCGGTACGAACAGCCTTCCGGCGGCAGGTAGAAGTCGGTGATCTCCGGGAACTGCTTCTGCAGAATCGGCACGAACACTTCGTTCAGCGCCACGCCGAGAATCGCCGGCTCATCCGGCGGACGGCCAGTGTAGGTGCTGTGGTAGATCGGTTTGATCCGGTGGGTGATGCGCTCGACGGTGAACACCGGGAAGCTGTCGACTTCGTTGTAGTAACCGGTGTGGTCGCCGTACGGGCCCTCATCGGCCATTTCGCCGGGATGGATCACGCCTTCGAGGATGATTTCGGCAGTGGCCGGCACTTGCAGGTCGTTGCCACGGCACTTCACCAGCTCGGTGCGATTACCGCGCAGGAGCCCTGCGAAAGCGTATTCGGAAAGACTGTCCGGCACTGGCGTCACGGCGCCAAGGATGGTCGCCGGATCCGCGCCAAGGGCCACGGACACCGGGAACGGCTGGCCCGGATGCTTTTCGCACCACTCGCGATAATCCAGGGCGCCGCCACGGTGGCTGAGCCAGCGCATGATCACCTTGTTGCGGCCGATCACTTGCTGACGGTAGATACCGAGGTTTTGACGATCCTTGTTCGGGCCTTTGGTGACGGTCAGGCCCCAAGTGATCAGCGGACCGACGTCGCCAGGCCAGCAGGTCTGCACCGGCAGCATCGCCAGATCGACGTCGTCGCCTTCGATGACCACTTCCTGGCACACCGCGTCTTTGACGACTTTCGGCGCCATCGAGATGATCTTGCGGAAGATCGGCAGCTTCGACCATGCGTCTTTCAAGCCCTTCGGCGGCTCCGGTTCCTTGAGGAAGGCCAGCAGCTTGCCGATTTCGCGCAGCTCGCTGACCGACTCGGCGCCCATGCCCATGGCCACCCGCTCGGGAGTACCGAACAGGTTACCGAGCACCGGGATGTCGTAGCCGGTCGGCTTTTCGAACAACAGCGCCGGGCCCTTGGCCCGCAGCGTGCGGTCGCACACCTCAGTCATCTCCAGCACCGGCGAGACGGGAATCTGGATGCGTTTCAACTCTCCGCGCTGCTCAAGCTGCTGCACGAAATCCCGAAGATCCTTGAATTTCATTGACGATGGCACCCTCAAAATAGGCGTACATCCTACCTGCTCTGACGGGCAAACAGCAGCCCGTCAGAGCCTGGCATCAATCAATTGTCGCTGGTGCCCAGCATCAACGGCGCAAACAACGGGCTCAGTCTGGCGCTGCCAACGTCCGAAAGATGATCGGCATCCTTGTACTGCGAGTGGCCGTCGACATCGATGGCGCACAGGCCGTCCTTGCACATCAGCGGCGTCGGATCGATGACATGAATGCCGGCATCAGCGGCGCTCATCGAGCCAAACAACGACGTGAAAAACTGCTGGCGAGCCAAGTGTTCGCTGAGCGGGCGACCGAGACCTTCTGCCGAACGGCCAATGCGCGCCAGACTGGTCAGACGGTCGATGAAGCTCTTGTGTTGCAGCGGCACTTCCTTGAACAGCCAGACTTGCACACCCGCTTCACGCAGCTTGGCCACTTGCGCCTTGAGGGCGGCGGCCATGCGCTGTTCTGCCTGGCGTGGGTTGTCCTTGCGATCGAGCAGGAACTGCAGATCGCCATCGCCGTCTTCACGACCATAAACGTACAGACTCCAGTTCGCCGCCAGCACCACGTCCTTGATCCCCAGACTCGTGACGCGGTCCATGTTGCGCTGGTTGAAGTCTTTGCACTGGGGGCGCAAGTGGTCATCGATGATCGGCGGGCACCCGGTCAAGCTGTACAACCACACCGGCTGCACGTTGCGCCCGGTATTGCCTTCGATGGCCGGCAACAATGCAGCGGCGTGACTGTCGCCCCAGAACATTTTTGTCGCCGCAATATGCTGATCGCCACCCACAAGGCAGGATTTGGTCAGCGCCTTGTCCGTGCTCAGATGCATGCACTTCGACTGCCCGGCGTTCCACTCCCGCGATTGCGCATATTCCAGCGCCTTGCCGGTCAGACGCTGCGGTATGCCGTCCGCCGAGCGAATCAACGAGCCGGTGATTGCCAGCACGGTGATCGACACCAAACCGCCGACCAACACCGAGTTGCGGCTGGCGAATACACGCTTTTCACGGAATGGCAGTTCGATATAGCGCAGGCTCAGCCAGGCCAGGACCAACGCGAGGGCTATCCAGCCCACGGCCTCCAGCGGCTGGATGCCGTCGATGGAAATCGCGTTGGCATACACGTAGACCGGCCAATGCCACAGATAAAACGAGTAGGACAGTAAGCCGATCCAGACCATCACCCGCATACTCAACAGCCGGCCGGCCCACGTCGCGCCCTGGGCGCCTGACCATATCAGCGCCGTCGTGCCCAATACCGGCAACAGCGCTGCCCAGCCCGGGAACACTGTGGTTTTGTCGAAGGCAAACACCGCCACCAGCACCGCCGCCAGCCCGGCGAGGCCGACAGACTGCCGCAGCCATGGCCGCGCGACATGCTTGGGCACCGGCATGACCGCCAGCATCGCTCCACAGAGCAACTCCCAGGCGCGGGTCGGCAGGGCGAAAAACGCAAACTCCGGTCGGCGCTCGATGTAAACAATGTTCAAACCGAACGACACCAGCAGCACAGCGAACAACATCCAGCGCCAATGACGGACATAACGCATCAGCAACACCATCATCAACGGGAAGAAGATGTAGTACTGCTCCTCCACCGCCAGTGACCAGGTGTGCAGCAACGGCTTGAGTTCCGAGGCGGGCTGGAAGTAGCCGTCTTCGCGCATGAACAGAATGTTGGAAATGAACAGGGACTGGTAACGAATGGTGCGCCCAAGCTCAGACAGGTCTTTGGCCGTCAGTAACAGCCAGCCCAACGCCAGCGTTACCAACACGACGACGGTCAATGCCGGCAGGATGCGCCGGGCACGACGCCCCCAGAAATCGAGGAAACTGAAGCGCTGGGCGCTGATTTCGCGGAACAGGATCGAGGTGATCAGAAAGCCGGAAATGACGAAGAACACATCAACGCCGACAAAACCGCCGCTGAATGTAGTGAATCCGAAATGAAACAGTACGACGGGAATAACCGCCAGTGCCCGTAATCCGTCGATATCACGGCGATTGCCAAACGTGTGCATGAAAAAACCTTACCTGTTCTGGATACAAAATCCCTTGAAGGCGCGAAGTTATCAGCCGCGCAAACTTCAATCCAGATACAAATAATCCAAGGCAAAAAAAAGCGCCCTTTCGGACGCTTTTTTCAAACAGCTTTCGTATTACTTGCGCTTCATCGACAAGAAGAACTCGTCGTTGGTCTTGGTCGTCTTCAGCTTGTCGACCAGGAACTCGATGGCAGCCACTTCGTCCATCGGGTGCAGCAGCTTGCGCAGGATCCACATACGCTGCAGTTCGTCGTCGGCAGTCAGCAACTCTTCGCGGCGGGTGCCGGAGCGGTTGATGTTGATGGCCGGGAACACGCGCTTCTCGGCGATCTTGCGATCCAGAGGCAGTTCCATGTTGCCGGTACCCTTGAACTCTTCGTAGATCACTTCATCCATCTTCGAGCCGGTTTCAACCAGCGCGGTGGCGATAATGGTCAGCGAGCCGCCTTCTTCGATGTTACGTGCAGCACCGAAGAAGCGTTTCGGCTTCTCGAGGGCGTGGGCATCGACACCACCGGTCAATACCTTGCCGGAGCTCGGGATCACGGTGTTGTAGGCACGGGCCAGACGGGTGATGGAGTCGAGCAGGATCACCACGTCTTTCTTGTGCTCGACCAGGCGCTTGGCCTTCTCGATCACCATTTCTGCCACCTGGACGTGACGGGTCGGCGGCTCGTCGAAGGTCGAGGCAACCACTTCGCCGCGCACGGTGCGCTGCATTTCGGTCACTTCTTCCGGACGCTCGTCGATCAGCAGCACGATCAGATGAACTTCAGGGTTGTTACGGGCGATGTTCGCTGCGATGTTCTGCAGCATGATCGTTTTACCGGCTTTCGGCGGTGCGACGATCAGACCACGCTGGCCTTTGCCGATCGGAGCGCACAGGTCGATCACACGACCGGTCAAGTCTTCGGTGGAACCGTTACCGGCTTCCATCTTCATGCGCACGGTCGGGAACAGCGGGGTCAGGTTCTCGAAGAGAATCTTGTTTTTCGCGTTCTCGGGACGATCGAAGTTGATCGTGTCGACCTTGAGCAGGGCGAAATACCGCTCGCCTTCCTTCGGAGGGCGGATCTTGCCAACGATGGTGTCACCGGTGCGCAAGTTGAAGCGGCGGATCTGGCTTGGCGAGACGTAGATATCGTCCGGGCCGGCCAGGTAGGAAGCGTCAGCGGAGCGCAGGAAGCCGAAGCCGTCCTGGAGAATCTCCAGCACGCCATCACCGGAGATTTCCTCGCCGCTTTTCGCGTGCTTTTTCAGCAGGGAGAAAATCACGTCCTGCTTGCGCGAACGGGCCATATTTTCTATGCCCATCTGTTCGGCCAATTCGAGCAGTTCGGTAATCGGCTTTTGCTTGAGTTCAGTCAGATTCATATAGGAATGACGTAATCATTTATGGAGGGGGGGAAATTAAGCTTTTGGCTTAATGAGGCCGCGCCGCGGAGAAGGCGACAGGATCGCGAACTAATTCGAAAAGGAGTGCGTCGGCGACGGCTAGCAGGGGGCAATGGAGAAACCAGTGCGGGGCCGAATGTACCACCTGAGTTTCGGAGCGTCTAGCCCTGAATACGCAAAAAGCCCCGCTAATTTGCGGGGCTTTTTTTCAGGCACTTTACAGCGACGCTTAGATGTTGGCGTCGAGGAAAGCCGCCAGTTGCGACTTCGACAGGGCGCCGACTTTGGTCGCTTCAACGTTGCCGTTCTTGAACAGCATCAGCGTCGGGATACCACGCACGCCGTGCTTGGCCGGAGTTTCCTGGTTCTCGTCGATGTTCAGTTTGGCAACGGTCAGCTTGCCTTTGTAAGTCTCGGCAATCTCGTCCAGAACCGGAGCGATCATTTTGCAAGGACCGCACCATTCAGCCCAGTAATCGACCAGGACAGCGCCTTCGGCCTTGAGTACGTCGGCTTCGAAGCTAGCGTCGCTAACGTGTTTGATAAGATCGCTGCTCATGGAATTCTCCAGGTTGTAAGCAAAAAAACGTGGCCCATCATAGCCGCCCTTCCCCTGTTCAGGAAGCCGCAGTTGATTGAGTCTTGCTATGGCACTCGATGAGTTTGGGTATAGCTCAAGTCAAGCGGTGGCGGGGGCGATGAAGGAAATTCCAGTGCGCAGGGCGGCGTTGCGCACGTGCTCCTGCATGGCTTTTTGCGCTGCACCCGAGGCCCGGCGCGCAAGGGCCCGGAGAATCTTGCGGTGTTCCTGCCAGGTTTCCATGGCGCGTTCGGCGCGGATGAACGGTAGTTTCTGGCTCTCGAGAAAAATTTCGGCGCTGGCAGTGAGAATGCTCAGCATCGCCTGATTGCCGCTGGCCAGCAGGATGCGTCGGTGAAATTCGAAGTCCAGTTTCGCCGCCGCTTCGAAGTCGCCGGCCTTCAACTGATCGCGCATTGCTGCAACGTTGTCTTCCAGCGCATCCAGATCGAATGTGCTTAACGTCACTGCCGCCAGCCCTGCGGCAAAGCCTTCCAGCGCATAGCGCAATTGAAAGATGTCCAGCGGTGACGCCTGCGCCGCGAACGCCCAACCGGGTGTGCTTTCGCGGGACGACAACGCCACTGGCGACTGCACGAACACGCCTTTGCCCGGTTGAATACTGACCACGCCCAGCGCACTCAGCGACGACAACGCCTCACGCAACGACGCCCGACTGACGCCCAGTTGCAGCGCCAGATCCCGTTGTGACGGCAAGGCATCGCCCGCGCCGAAACCTTGTTCGGTGATCAGTTTGCGGATTGCTTGCAGCGCCACTTCGGGTACCGCACGGGAAATCGAATTCATGGTTTTTCAGACGCGCCAGGCCAATGTGCGGCTAGTTGTAAAGCTATTCGCCGAGTCCGGCAAGTCGTGCCCCAGCGGGGTTCGGTGACTGAGGCCGGTGCGCGATAGCAGTGCGAAAAACAACCTGACTGTTCAGACCAGTAAGACCGAACAAAGCCGCTGAAACTGCGGCCTGCCGGAACGAAATCCGCGTATTGGCACGGCCCATGCTCTGTCCGATCGCAGAAACCACTTCTCGCCGATCCGGAGATTGTCCATGACCAAGCGTTACAGCGCCCTCCTCGCCGCTCTGTTTTCCACTCTATTGCTCAGCCAGGCTCCCGCTCACGCCGACGGTCTCGACGACGTGGTCAAACGCGGCACCCTGAAAGTCGCCGTGCCTCAGGACTTCCCGCCCTTCGGTTCGGTCGGCCCGGACATGAAGCCGCGCGGTCTGGACATCGATACCGCGAAACTGCTGGCCGATCAGCTCAAGGTCAAACTCGAACTGACCCCGGTCAACAGCACCAACCGCATCCCGTTCCTGACCACCGGCAAAGTCGATCTGGTGATCTCCAGCCTCGGCAAAAACCCCGAACGGGAGAAAGTCATCGACTTCTCCCGGGCTTACGCGCCGTTCTACCTCGCCGTGTTCGGCCCGCCAGATGCCGCCATTGCCAGCCTCGATGATCTCAAGGGCAAAACCATCAGCGTCACCCGTGGCGCCATCGAAGACATCGAACTGACCAAGGTCGCCCCCGAAGGCGTGACCATCAAGCGCTTCGAAGACAACAACTCGACCATCGCCGCCTACCTCGCCGGGCAAGTTGACCTGATCGCCAGCGGCAACGTGGTGATGGTCGCGATCAGCGAAAAGAACCCGAAACGCGTGCCAGCGCTGAAAGTGAAGCTCAAGGATTCGCCAGTCTACGTCGGCGTGAACAAGAACGAAGCGGCGCTGCTGGCCAAGGTCAACGACATCCTGACCACCGCAAAGGCTGACGGCGCGCTGGAAAAGAATTCGCAGACCTGGCTGAAAGAGCCGCTGCCGGCCGATCTCTGATCGACTGCGCGGGAGACCTTCATGGCTTATCAGTTCGATTTCATGCCGGTGGTGGAAAACACCGACCTGTTGCTGCGCGGGGCGCTGTTCACCCTTGAGCTGACGGCCATCGGCGCGTTGCTTGGGGTAAGCGTCGGGATTGTCGGGGCGTTGGTGCGGGCGTGGAACATCCGCCCGTTCTCGGCAATTTTCGGCGTCTACGTCGAGTTGATCCGCAACACGCCGTTTCTGGTGCAGTTGTTTTTCATCTTCTTCGGTTTGCCGTCGCTGGGCGTGCAGATTTCCGAGTGGCAAGCGGCGGTGCTGGCGATGGTGATCAACCTCGGCGCCTATTCGACCGAGATTATCCGTGCGGGCATTCAGGCGATTCCGCGCGGGCAGCTGGAAGCCGCAGCGGCGCTGGCGATGACGCGCTTCGAAGCGTTCCGCCACGTGGTGCTGCTGCCAGCGCTGGGCAAGGTCTGGCCGGCGCTGAGCAGCCAGATCATCATCGTCATGCTCGGCTCTGCGGTGTGCTCGCAGATCGCCACCGAAGAGCTGAGCTTCGCCGCCAACTTCATTCAGTCGCGCAACTTCCGCGCCTTTGAAACCTATGCCCTGACCACGCTGATCTACCTGTGCATGGCGCTGCTGATTCGCCAGTTACTGAACTGGATCGGCCGCCGCTATATCAGTAGGAGCCGCGCATGAGCGATTTCACCTTCTGGGACATCCTGCGCAACCTGCTGGTCGGCCTGCAATGGACGCTGGCGTTGTCGCTGGTGGCGTTTATCGGCGGCGGGATCGTCGGGCTGCTGATTCTGATCATGCGCATTTCAAAAAACTCTGTGTCGAGCAGCATTGCTCGTACGTGGATCGAGCTGTTTCAGGGCACGCCGCTGCTGATGCAGCTGTTTCTGGTGTTCTTCGGCGTGGCCTTGGCCGGGATCGAAATCTCGCCGTGGATGGCCGCAGCGATTGCCCTGACACTGTTTACCAGCGCTTATCTGGCGGAGATCTGGCGCGGTTGCGTCGAGTCGATCCCGAATGGCCAGTGGGAAGCCTCGGCGAGTCTGGCGCTCAATCCGCTGGAGCAACTGCGCTATGTGATCCTGCCGCAGGCGCTGCGCATTGCCGTGGCGCCGACCGTGGGTTTTTCGGTGCAAGTGGTCAAAGGCACCGCCGTCACCTCGATCATCGGTTTCACCGAACTGACCAAGACCGGCGGCATGCTCGCCAACGCCACGTTTGAACCGTTCATGGTCTACGGCCTCGTCGCCCTCGGCTACTTCCTGCTCTGCTACCCCTTGTCCCTCAGTGCGCGCTACCTGGAAAGGAGACTGCATGCCTCTGCTTAGAATTTCCGCCCTGCATAAATACTACGGCGATCACCACGTGCTCAAAGGCATCGACCTCAGTGTCGAGGAGGGCCAGGTGGTGGCGATCATCGGCCGCAGCGGCTCGGGCAAATCCACCCTGCTGCGCACGCTTAATGGTCTGGAATCGATCAATGACGGCGTGATCGAGGTCGATGGCGAATACCTTGATGCCGCCCGCGCGGATCTGCGCAGCTTGCGGCAGAAAGTCGGCATGGTGTTTCAGCAGTTCAACCTGTTCCCGCACCTGACCGTCGGCGAAAACGTCATGCTCGCGCCGCAAGTGGTGCAGAAAGTACCGAAAGCCAAGGCAGCGGAACTGGCGCGCGAGATGCTGGAACGCGTGGGCCTTGGGGAAAAGTTTGACGCGTTTCCGGATCGGTTGTCCGGTGGTCAGCAACAGCGCGTGGCGATTGCCCGGGCATTGGCGATGTCGCCGAAAGTGTTGCTGTGCGATGAGATCACCTCGGCGCTCGACCCGGAGCTGGTCAATGAAGTGCTCAGCGTGGTGCGGCAACTGGCCAGGGAAGGCATGACGCTGATCATGGTCACCCATGAAATGCGTTTTGCCCGCGAGGTGGGCGACAAATTGGTGTTCATGCACCATGGCAAGGTGCATGAGGTGGGGGATCCGAAGGTGTTGTTTGCCAATCCGCAGACGGCGGAACTGGCGAATTTTATTGGCACCGTCGAAGCGACAGCCTGAATCTGCCTCATCCTGATCGTTCCCACGCTCCGCGTGGGAATGCAGCCAGGGACGCTCCGCGTCCCAAAAGCGGACGCAGAGCGTCCGGTGAGGCATTCCCACGCAGAGCGTGGGAACGATCAGGCTGCGGCCTCAAGACTTTCTGCGCTGAATCAACGGTTTGAACCATGCGCGTTGGCGCCAGCGTTTGATCGTGGCACGATGTCAAGGTTATCGACCGAGACCCCCTGACCATGCCGCAATCCCAAGCCAAGAATCTGTCCCTGATCGCCGCAATCGACCTGGGCTCCAACAGCTTTCACATGGTCGTGGCCAAGGCCCAGAACGGCGAAATCCGCATTCTCGAGCGGCTCGGCGAGAAGGTTCAACTGGCTGCCGGCATCGACGATGAGCGCAAGCTCAACGAAGAATCGATGCAGCGCGGCCTCGATTGCCTCAAGCGCTTTGCCCAACTGATCAACGGTATGCCGCTGGGCGCCGTGCGCATCGTCGGCACCAACGCCCTGCGTGAAGCGCGCAACCGCCTCGAATTCATCCACCGCGCCGAAGAAATCCTCGGCCATCCGGTGGAAGTCATCTCCGGCCGTGAAGAAGCGCGCCTGATTTACCTCGGCGTGTCGCACACCCTCGCCGACACCCCGGGCAAACGTCTGGTCGCCGATATCGGCGGCGGCAGTACCGAGTTCATCATCGGCCAGCGTTTCGAACCACTGCTGCGCGAAAGCCTGCAAATGGGCTGCGTCAGCTTCACCCAGCGCTACTTCAAGGACGGCAAGATCACCCCGGCCCGCTACGCCCAGGCGTACACGGCGGCGCGGCTGGAGATCATGAGCATCGAACACGCCCTGCACCGTCTGACCTGGGATGAAGCCATCGGCTCCTCGGGTACCATTCGCGCCATCGGCCTGGCATTGAAGGCTGGCGGTCACGGCACTGGCGAAGTGAATGCCGAAGGCCTCGCGTGGCTCAAGCGGCGCCTGTTCAAGCTCGGCGATGTCGACAAGATTGATTTCGAAGGCATCAAGCCTGATCGCCGGACAATCTTCCCGGCGGGCCTGGCGATTCTCGAAGCGATTTTCGACGCCCTCGAACTGCAACGCATGGACCACTGCGACGGCGCACTGCGTGAAGGCGTGCTCTACGACCTGCTCGGTCGTCATCACCACGAAGACGTGCGTGAACGCACCCTGACCTCGCTGATGGAGCGCTACCACGTCGATCTGCAACAAGCGGCACGGGTTGAACGCAAAGCCCTGCACGCGTTCGATCAGGTCGCGGTGGACTGGGAGCTGGATGACGGTATCTGGCGCGAACTCCTTGGCTGGGCGGCGAAAGTGCACGAAGTCGGCCTCGACATTGCGCACTATCACTACCACAAACACGGCGCTTATTTGATCGAGCACTCGGACCTCGCTGGCTTCTCCCGCGAAGATCAGCAAATGCTCGCCCTGCTGGTGCGTGGCCACCGCCGCAATATTCCCAAGGATAAATTTGCCGATTTCGGTGACGACGGTGACAAGCTGATTCGTCTGTGCGTGCTACTGCGCTTTGCGATCCTGTTCCACCACATTCGTGGCACCCAGGCGATGCCGCAGGTGGTGTTGCATGCGAAGGGCAACACCCTGGATGTGGAGTTCCCGGAGAACTGGCTGGATGAGAATCAGCTGACTCAGGCGGATTTCGGGCTTGAGGCGGATTGGCTGACGCGGGTGGGGATTGTGCTCACGGTTCACTGAGTTAAATCTCAGGTGCAAAAAAGGCGATCCTTCTGGATCGCCTTTTTTATTGGCTGTACGGCTGGATTTAGTGGTGCGCTTTGGATCGATCCCCCTCACCCCAGCCCTCTCCCCCAAGGGGGCGAGGGGGGAAGGGAGCCGACCGCATGCTGTTCAAAACCTGAGTTCGACTCGGTAGTTCAGGTCGGCGTAACTCGCACATCCAACCCGGTCAGTCCCCTCTCCCTCTGGGAGAGGGTTAGGGTGAGGGGCTTTTGACCTTCAAGGCCTCAACTGCTCACCGGCAAAATCGGGCTGCCCAACCGCTCCAGCAACGTCGCCTGCGCACTCCGCGGGTTCTGGTTACCCGTCGGCGTGTTGCGGATGTAACGGCCATCCGACTGCAAGCTCCAGCTGTGGGTGTTGTCGGTCAGGTACAACTCCAGCTCTTTTTTCACCCGGGTCAGCAGTTTCTTGCCTTCCACCGGGAAGCAAGTCTCGACACGCTTGTCGAGGTTGCGCTCCATCCAGTCGGCGCTGGAGAGGAACATCTGCTCGTCGCCGCCATTAAGGAAGTAGAAAACACGCGTGTGTTCAAGGAAGCGGCCGATGATCGAGCGCACATGAATGTTGTGCGAAACCCCGGCAATCCCCGGACGCAGGCAGCACATGCCGCGTACCACCAAGTCGATGCGCACGCCCGACTGGCTGGCCTTGTACAGCGCGCGGATGATCTTCGGATCGGTCAGCGAGTTGAACTTGGCAATGATGTGCGCCGGTTTGCCTTCGACGGCGAACTGGGTCTCGCGGGCAATCATGTCGAGCATGCCCTTCTTCAGGGTGAACGGCGCATGCAGCAGCTTTTTCATGCGCAGGGTTTTACCCATGCCGATCAACTGGCTGAACAGTTTGCCGACGTCTTCGCACAAGGCGTCATCGGAGGTCAGCAGGCTGTAGTCGGTGTACAGCTTGGCGTTACCGGCGTGGTAGTTACCCGTGCCGAGGTGCGCGTAACGGACGATCTCGCCGGCCTCACGACGCAGAATCAGCATCATCTTGGCGTGGGTCTTGAAGCCGACCACACCGTAGATCACCACCGCACCGGCCGCTTGCAGACGGCTGGCGAGTTGCAGGTTGGATTCTTCGTCGAAGCGCGCACGCAGCTCGATGACCGCCGTCACTTCCTTACCGTTACGCGCGGCATCGACCAGCGCATCAACGATCTCGGAGTTGGCGCCGGAGCGGTATAGGGTCTGGCGCACAGCGAGAACGTGCGGGTCTTTGGCGGCCTGACGCAGCAGGTCGACCACCGGGGTAAACGACTCGAACGGGTGCAGCAAGAGGATGTCCTGCTTGCTGACCACACTGAAAATGTTCTCGCTGTTCTGCAGCAGTTTCGGGATCTGCGGGGTGAACGGCGTGTATTGCAGCTCCGGATGGCTGTCCAGACCGGTGATGCTGAACAGCCGAGTCAGGTTGACCGGGCCGTTGACCTGATACAGCTCGCTCTCGCTCAGGTTGAATTGCTTGAGCAAGTAGTCCGAGAGGTGTTTCGGGCAAGTGTCGGCAACTTCCAGACGCACCGCATCGCCGTAACGACGCGAAAACAACTCGCCACGCAGCGCGCGGGCCAGGTCTTCGACGTCTTCGGAATCGAGCGCGAGGTCGGCGTTTCGGGTCAGACGGAACTGGTAACAGCCCTTCACCTTCATGCCCTGGAACAGGTCATCGGCGTGGGCATGGATCATCGACGACAGGAACACATAGTTGTCGCCGGGGCCGCCGACTTCTTCCGGCACCTTGATGATCCGTGGCAACAAACGCGGTGCCGGGATGATCGCCAGACCGGAGTCGCGACCGAAGGCGTCGATACCTTCCAGCTCAACGATGAAGTTCAGGCTCTTGTTCACCAGCAACGGGAACGGGTGCGTCGGGTCGAGGCCGATCGGGGTGATGATCGGGGCGATCTCGTCGCGGAAATAGCGGCGCACCCAGGTCTTGAGCTTGACCGTCCAGTTGCGGCGACGGATGAAGCGCACCTGATGCTTTTCCAGCTCCGGCAGCAGAATGTCGTTGAGGATCGCGTACTGACGATCAACGTGACCGTGGACCAGCTCGCTGATGCGAGCCAGCGCCTGATGCGGTTGCAAGCCATCGGCACCGGCCTGCTCACGGGCGAAGGTGATCTGTTTTTTCAGGCCAGCGACACGGATCTCAAAGAATTCGTCGAGGTTGCTGGAGAAGATCAGCAGGAACTTCAAGCGTTCCAGCAACGGATAGGACTCGTCCAGCGCCTGTTCCAGCACGCGGATATTGAATTGCAGTTGCGAGAGCTCGCGGTGGATGTACAGGCTGCTGTCATCCAGACCAGGAATGGCAATCGCCGGCACCGCCGCCGCAGGTTCGGCCGCCGGCGCGGGTGGCGCAGGCTCCAGTTCCGGCGGGGTCTCGGTGATTTGCTCGACCACCGGTTGAGCTTCTTTTACTGCAACTTCCGTGAGTCCTTCGGTATTCATTGAATGTTCCTGGGAGGGCTATTTCTGCTCTCGTAACAATTGAGCGGCGCGGACAGCAAAGTAAGTCAGGATGCCATCAGCGCCGGCACGTTTAAAGGCGGTCAGTGATTCGAGAATCACCGCCTCGCTCAACCAGCCATTCTGGATTGCCGCCATGTGCATGGCGTATTCGCCGCTAACCTGATAGACGAAGGTCGGCACTTTGAAGGCATCTTTTACCCGGAAAAGAATGTCCAGATACGGCATGCCCGGTTTGACCATGACCATGTCCGCGCCTTCAGACAAGTCCGCACCGACTTCGTGCAGCGCTTCGTCGCTATTGGCCGGATCCATCTGATAGGAGGCCTTGTTGGCCTTGCCGAGGTTCGACGCCGAGCCGACGGCATCGCGGAACGGGCCGTAATAGGCGCTGGCGTACTTGGCGGAATAAGCCATGATCCGCACATTGACGTGGCCGGCAATTTCCAGCGCTTCGCGGATCGCCTGAATACGACCGTCCATCATGTCCGATGGCGCCACCACCTGCGCACCGGCTTCGGCATGGGACAGCGCCTGACGGACCAGTGCGTCGACAGTGATGTCGTTCTGCACGTAGCCTGCTTCGTCGAGGATGCCGTCCTGGCCGTGGGTGGTGAACGGATCAAGCGCGACGTCGGTGATCACCCCCAGTTCCGGGAAACGCTCACGCAGGGCACGGGTGGCGCGCTGAGCGATGCCTTCGGGGTTCCAGGCTTCAGCGGCGTCGAGGGATTTCAGTTCGGATGGAGTGACCGGGAACAGCGCCAGCGCGGGAATCCCCAGCTCAACCCATTTCGCCGCTTCTTCGAGCAGCAAATCGATAGTCAGCCGCTCTACCCCAGGCATCGAGGCCACCGCTTCGCGGCGGTTTTCCCCGTCGAGCACGAACACCGGCAGGATCAGGTCATCGACCGTCAGCACATTTTCCCGCACCAGCCGACGCGAAAAATCATCACGACGGTTGCGACGCAGGCGAGTGGCGGGGAACAAACGATTGGCTGGGGTAAAGCTCACGGCGGACTCCTGAGCCCGCGCAAACGGGCGAGCGTGACAGTTATAGACGGCCATTATGACGAACAGATGACAGTTATGTGTGCCCCGTGACATGTAGCCGCATTCCATTGTCAGTGTAGGAATTGTTCACGTCGAGACACATTTGGACACTTTCATGAATGTGTCCGAAGGGTTAGGCTGCGCGTTCATTTCGCCAGCACCCAGACAATGCTCCAACAATTTCTGCATGACTTTGGCTACTTTGCCTTGTTTCTCGGCACGTTCTTCGAAGGCGAAACCATCCTGGTGCTCGCAGGCTTCCTCGCGTTCCGTGGATACATGGACATTAACCTGGTGGTAGTGGTGGCGTTCTTCGGCAGCTATGCCGGTGATCAGCTGTGGTACTTCATGGGGCGCAAGCACGGACGCAAATTGCTCGCGCGCAAGCCGCGCTGGCAAATGATGGGCGACCGCGCGCTGGAACACATTCGCAAGCATCCGGACATCTGGGTGCTGAGCTTCCGCTTCGTTTATGGCTTGCGCACAGTGATGCCGGTGGCGATCGGCCTGTCGGGTTATCCGCCGGGACGTTATCTGCTGCTCAACGGCATCGGTGCAGCGATCTGGGCAACCGCACTGGCTGCCGCCGCTTACCACTTCGGTGCGGTGCTGGAAGGCATGCTCGGCAGCATCAAGAAATACGAGTTGTGGGTACTGGGCGCGCTGCTGATTCTTGGCGTCGGCCTGTGGCTGCGCCGCCGCTTCAAGAATGCCCGTCTCGCCAGGCAGGTCTACGCCGACGAGCAAGCCGCGAAAGCTGCACTGCTGAATCAAGCCGAAGAGTCCAAGCCTGCCGAACCGAAAACGCCAGCCGAATAACTCGCTGGCGACTTGCTACAGCCCGCCGGCACTCAGCGGGCTGACCGTCCCTTTCAGTCAGATACGTCACTTTTGTCCTCGCTGCTCTGGCGCATTCAAGTTCGCCAGCGGCGTTATCACGCCAAAAATCTCCCGTACGTTACGCAGCAGGCCGCCGCAAATAATGAACACCCCGCCGTTGTTGCGATCCATGTAGAAAGCGTTCCATGCAGGTGCAGCCACCACTTGAGCCTATGGCAACGCGCGACAATTTAGTGGACATTTAGCGCCATGAATCTGGAGAGAAACCCATGAGCAAAAAAGTTGCAGTGATCCTGTCCGGCAGTGGCGTGTACGACGGCGCCGAGATCCATGAGAGCGTCATCACCCTGCTGCGTCTCGACCAACGTGGCGCTCAGGTGCAGTGCTTCGCCCCGAACATCGCGCAATTGCACGTGATCAACCACCTGACCGGCGAAGAAATGCCTGAGTCGCGCAACGTGCTGGTGGAATCGGCGCGCATTGCCCGCGGCAACATCAAGGACATCCGCGAGGCCGACGTCGACGACTTCGACGCGCTGATCGTGCCAGGCGGTTTTGGTGCGGCGAAGAACCTCTCGAACTTTGCCGTCGAAGGCGCTGGCTGCACTGTGCAGCCAGAGGTGCTGGCCTTGGCCGAGGCGTTTGCCGAAGCGGGCAAACCCGTCGGTCTGATGTGCATCTCGCCGGCATTGGCCGCGAAGATCTATGGCCCGGGCGTGACCTGCACCATCGGCAACGACGCCGACACGGCCACAGCGATGAACAAGATGGGCGCGACCCACGAAGAATGTGCGGTGACGGAGATCATTGAAGACAAGGCGCGCAAACTGGTGACGACCCCGGCTTACATGCTGGCGCAGAACATCAGTGAGGCGGCGTCGGGGATCAACAAACTGGTCGACCGCGTGCTCGAGCTGACTCACGAAAACGACGCCTGATCCCTGAACGCACGCAAAACAAAATGTGGGAGCGAGCTTGCTCGCGAATGCGGTCGGTCATGCAACATCGTATTGCCAGACCTGACGCTTTCGCGAGCAAGCTCGCTCCCACAGGGGATTTGTGTAGGGCTTACGGCTTGCGAGTGAGTCGGGTGAGGATCCGGTCCAGCGCATTGGCAAACGCTTGCTTCTCGCGATCACCGAACGGCGCCGGTCCACCGCTCATCTGGCCTTGTTCACGCAGGTCAGTGAACAGATTACGTACCGCCAACCGCTCACCCATGTTCTGCGCATCGAACTCCTTGCCGCGCGGATCCAGCGCTGCGACGCCCTTCTTCACCAAGCGATCGGCCAGTGGAATATCGCTGCAAATCACCAGCTCACCCGGGACCGCGTGCTCGACCAGATAATCGTCTGCCGCATCCGGGCCGCTCGGCACCACGATCAGTTTAACGATGGCCAGCCCCGGTTTGATCTGCGGCTGCCCGGCCACCAGCACCACTTCGAACTGACGCTTGAGGGCGAACTTCACCACCAGATCCTTCGCCGCCCGTGGGCAGGCGTCGGCATCGATCCATACACGCATTTTCTTTACCTCTCAAAAAGCACTTCGCGAGCAAACTCACTCCCACAGGTTACGCGTAAACCCTGTGAGAGCGAGCCTGCTCGCGAATGTGAGCACCAGCGAATGCTTTCTAGGCGACTACCCGCCGCTTCTCTGCCACCCAACTGCGCCCATACAACACCACAATCGCCAGAATCGCCACCGCCTGCGCCGTCAACGAATACGCATCGGCATGAATCCCCAGCCAGTCGAATTCAAAGAACGCCACCGGCCGAGTGCCGAAGATCCCGGCTTCCTGCAACGCCTTCACGCCGTGCCCGGCGAACACCACCGACAACGCGCACAACAGTGCCGCGTTGATGCTGAAGAACAGCGTCAGCGGCAGTTTCGCCGAACCGCGCAGGATCACCCACGCAAGACCGACCAGCAGCACCAGCGCCGTCGCGCCGCCGGCAAGCACCGCGTCATGTCCGGCCGGGCCGGCCTGCAGCCACAGGGTTTCGTAAAACAGGATCACTTCGAACAACTCGCGGTACACCGAGAAGAAAGCCAGTATTGCGAAGCCGAAACGCCCGCCGCCGCCGACCAGACTGCTCTTGATGTAATCCTGCCAGGCCGCAGCATGCCGGCGGTCGTGCATCCACACGCCGAGCCACAAGACCATGACACTGGCAAACAGCGCCGTCGCGCCTTCAAGCAATTCACGCTGCGAGCCGCTGACATCGATGACGTACGCCGCCAACGCCCATGTGCCGAGGCCGGCCAGCAGCGCCAGGCCCCAGCCGACGTTGACGCTGCGCACCGCCGATTGCTGGCCGGTGTTGCGCAGGAAAGCGAGGATCGCCGCCAGCACCAGAATCGCTTCCAGACCTTCGCGCAGCAGAATCAGCAGGCCGGAAATGTAGCTCAGCGACCAGCTCAGGCCGTCGCTGCCGAGCAACCCGGCGGATTCCTTCAGTTTGGCCTTGGCCGCGTCCAGACGTTGCTCGGCCTGCTCGACCGGCAAGCCGTCCTGCAACGATTGCCGATAGGCCATCAAGGACTTTTCAGTGTCCTTGCGCACATTGGCGTCGACGTTATCCAGCGAGCTCTCGACCAGCTCGAAGCCTTCCAGATAGGCCGCGACCGACAGGTCGTATGCCTGGTCGTGTTCACCGGCGCGGTAGGCGGCAAGGCTCTTGTCCAGCGTTGCGGCGGTGTAGTCGAGCAACTGCGCCGGGCCACGCTTGACCTGCGGCGGCTGCGCGCGTTGCGCACGAAACGTCGCTGCGGCTTGCGGACCATCGGCGGCCTGTACCTCGGCCGGAGTCTGACGGGCCAGATCGGCAATGTTGTAGGTTTTCCCGGACTTGGCCGCCGCCGCATCGGCGCTGAAGCCGGCGATGTATGTCGCCAGATCCCAACGCTGACGATCATCGAGCTGATCGGCAAACGCCGGCATGTCGGTGCCTTCAACGCCCTGCCCGAGGGTGTTGTAGATCGCATAAAGGCTCAAGTGATCCAACCGCGCCGCATCCCGCAGATTGGCCGGTGCCGGGGTCATGCCGAGCCCCGCCGGGCCGTCACCGGCGCCGCTGTCGCCGTGGCACACCGAGCAGTTCTGCGCATAGAGTGGGGCGCCTCGGGTAGGGTCGGGGGTGATGATCGGTGCCTGGCTGACTTCATACGCCACCGCCAGTTGTGCACCCAATTGCCGCGCCTGCCGGGCGACTTCAGCTCCCTCCTGCTTCGCAGTAATCGCTGCCTGCAATGCGCTGACACCTTGCTCCAACGCAGCTTTTTCAGGCTTGGCCGGCATGCCGGCGATCAAGCCTTGCAGCGCTTGGCTGAATTCCAGCTGCTCGCGATATTCGGCGTCATCGACGACGTTGCCCGCCGCCACCGTCGGCGGGTAATCCGCGCTGATGTAATCGAGCAGGTGCAGCGCTTGCGGCGCGCCTTCCACGGTGTCGGCCAGCAGATTGAAGCTGCTCAGGGCGCACAACGGAAACACCAGCCAGGCCAGAAATCGGGACGAGGCAGTCATGAAGGAGTCTCAAGGGGAAATACGGAGTTACATATTGTTCACTTCGAACGCGTTTCCCTCAAGCTTTGTCGACGTAGCGCCACACATGACGCGATTCATCGGCATACAAACGACACATCACTTAGCCACTATTGCACCCTATACTGCGCGAACCCGCTCAAGGATGAACCCCTTTCATGCGCAATCGCTTGCACTTGCTTCTGTTGATCGCCGCCGTTGTGCAACTGAGCGGCTGCGGTGCGTATCGCAATTACGATATGGAACTGCAACAGACCACCGACCAGTTCAAGGCCGGCAACATCGACAGCGCCCTGTCCGTGATCGAAGCAAACAATCCGGCCGCGGAAAAAGACCTGCTCTACTATTTCGAAAAGGGCGCCGTACTGAGTGCTGGCGGCGAGTTTGCGCAGAGCCAGATCACCTGGCGCAGCGCTGAGCAGATGATCATCGAGCGCCAGGACACCATCGAAACCACCGGTGACAAGTTGCTCGCCGCCATGGGCAATCACTGGGGCAGCATCATCAATGACAAGCTGCGCCGCTACGATGGCTACGACTACGAAAAAGTCATGCTGACCACGCAAATGGCCCTCAACCAACTGGCCAAGAACGATTTTGACGGCGCCCGTGCCGACATCAAGAAAACCCACGAGCGCGAAGCGTTGATCGCCCGACAACGGGAACTGGAATACGAGCGCGTTGAAGAGGCGGCCAAGGCCAACGGTGCCCGCGTTCATTACAAGGATCTGCAAGGCTACCCGGTGGTCATGCTGGAATCCCCCGCCGTCATTGCCTTGAAAAACGGCTACCAAAGCGCGTTCAGCCACTATCTCGCCGGGTTCACCTACGAAGCGCTTGGTGAAAAAGATCTGGCAGCACCCGGTTACCGTCAAGCGATTGAACTGCGTCCGGACATGGCGTTTTTCCAGCAAGCATTGCGCGACCTCGACAACCCTGGCCTGAAGACAGACGAAAGCGATGTGCTGATCATCGTGCAGAGCGGCCTGGCGCCGGCCCGCAGTTCCGTGCGTGTGCCCTACCCGGTGAAACTTGCGGACGGTCAGGTCATCGTCGCTAATGTCTCGTTCCCCGTCATGGTGCCCGACACCTCGACGCCTTCATTCAACCACCTGAGCATCGATGGTCGTCAGAAAAACCTGATTGCGCTCAACAGCATTACCGACATGTCCTTGCGCACCCTGCGTGACGACATGCCGGGCATTATCCAGCGTACGACCTATCGGGCATTTCTGGCCGCCGATGTCCAGGCTACGGACAATCGACGCGATCCGAGCAAAGCCTCCTACGTCACGCACTGGGACAGTTTCGAGCAGGCCGACACACGGACTTGGCGCACCTTGCCCAACCTCACCCAGGTTGTCCGCCTGCGCTTGAAAAAAGGTGAGCACCTGATCAGCCTGCCCAACGCGCCCGGGGCTGTGCCCTTGAAAATCCGCATCGATCAGAACCGCCAGGTCATCGGCCTGCGTGCCTTGGGTGATCGGGTATTTGCCCATGGCAGCGCATTTCAACCCAGTGGGACGCCGGCCGGTAACGCGGTGTCGAACCTGAAGTAAGTAATGGCACCTAACTAACCAGTGCAATTAAAAAGCTATTACATAGCCATCAGCGCCTGCTTATAATGCCGCGCCCGCGTTATTGCGACCGGGCATTAAAGCTCCTCAGGTCATGAGGAATTGGCAGGAGGCCAACGCCACTGTCGATGGGTCACACCAGCCCGACCAGCACCCGCGGCTGTATTACTCCAGGGAAGAAGTACCCCCATGGCATTCCGCGCCCCCACTCTGATCGCGCTCAGCGCCGTCACTCTGCTGTCCGGCTGTTCGGCATTTCGCAACTACGACTCCGAACTGGCCCAGACCAATCAGCAACTGGCCACCGGCAACGTCGACGCCGCGCTGACCCTGCTGGAAAAGAACAACACCGGCCCAGACAAAGACCTGCTCTATTACTTCGAGAAAGGTGAGTTGCTGCGCGCCAAGGGCGACCTGTCCGGCAGCCAGAATGCCTGGAACAGCGCCGATGTGGTGGTCGGTCAGTGGGAAGACTCGGTCAAGCTCGACACCGGTAAGTACCTGGCTCAGTTCGGCAGCTTCATCGTCAACGACAAGGTGCGTCGCTACGAAGGCTACGACTACGAAAAAGTCATGTTGACTACGCAGATGGCCCTGAACCTGCTGGCGGTCAATGACTTCGACGGTGCGCGTACCGCGATCAAGAAGACTCACGAACGCGAAGCGGTGATCGCCGAGTTGCGTGACAAGGAATACCTCAAGAGCGAAGAAGAGGCCGAGAAAGAAGGCGTCAAGACGCAGTACAAAGACTTGCAGGGTTATCCGGTCGCCAGCCTCGACGCACCGGAAGTGGTCGGTCTGAAGAACAGTTATCAAAGTGCGTTCAGCCATTACCTGTCAGGTTTCGTCTATGAAGCCCTGGGCGAGAAAGGTCTGGCTGCACCGGGCTACCGCAAGGCTGCCGAACTGCGCCCGAACACGCCGCTGCTGGAACAGGCGCTGGTCAATCTCGACAAACCGGGCAAGTCCGACGACAGCGATATTCTGATCGTGGTGCAAAGCGGTCTGGCGCCTTCGCGAGACTCGATCCGCGTGCCGCTGCCATTGCCGATCTCCAACAATGTGGTGATCACGCCGCTGTCGTTCCCGATCATCAAACCGGACACCTCCACCGCGTCGTTCGCGCAGATTGGTGTCGATGGTCAGCAAGTCGAACTGACCGCACTCAACAGCACCACAGCGATGTCCCGCCGCGCCCTGCGTGATGACATGCCGGGGATCATCCTGCGCACCACCGTGCGCGCGATCACCAAAGGCGTGGCGCAGAAAAAGATCAACGAAACCAACCCGCTTGCCGGTCTGGCCGTCGGTATTTCTTCAGCTGTGCTCGAAGGTGCCGATACCCGTACGTGGCGTACTCTGCCGGACAACACCCAAGTGGTGCGTCTGCGCCTGAAAAAGGGTGAGCATCAGGTTACCCTGCCGAGTGCTGTAGGCGGTTCGGTGGTCAAGGTGACTGTCGATCAGCGTTATCAAGTGATCACCCTGCGCGCCGTAGGCAACCAGGTGTTCGCCGGTGGCCTCGCCGCACACGTCATCCCGAGTGCCGCTGCGACCAACGTTGCCAGCCTCAAACAACCTTAAGAACGGAGTCTTTGCATGCGCTTCAAACTCATCGCCGTCGCCGCCCTCGCCCTGCTGGCGAGCGGCTGCGCCACCCCGCCACCACCAGAGCCGGGCAGCGCCGCGAGCAAAGTCGTGGCCATGGGTCCACAGAAACACATCGTCGTCGGCGCCATGCGCGTCGCTCGCGAAAACGGTTTCATGACGGTCAATGTGCAGTTGAGCAACACCCTCAACAGCAACAAGATTTTCTACTACCGCTTCGCCTGGCTTGGCGCGGAAGGCTTCCCGATTGCCGAAGAAGAAGTGTGGAAAAGCCAAATGATGTACGGCGCCCAGACCAGCTTCATTCAAGGCATCGCCCCGACCCCGAAAGCCGTGGACTTCCGTCTGGAAATCAAGACGCCGTAAGCCTGCCACCCTATTTCTGATTTAGAGAGCATCCCCATGTTTGCACGCTTTTCCTGCATCGCTGTCATCGCCCTGCTGGCCTCCGGTTGCGCCAACACTTCGCCGACCCTGGGCAGCAAGAACATCAGCTACGGCGACACCAAAGCGGTTGAAACCGTGACCAACGAATTCGGTTCGACCGACCTGCAAATGATCGCCGAGTCGATGACCCGCTCGCTGGCCCAATCCGGCATCCTGCAGGGTCGTCCGGTGGTTCAGGTCTACGACGTGAAGAACAAGACCAGCGAGTACATCGATACCCGCGAAATCACCACCAGCATCAAGACTCAGCTGATGAAGACCGGTGTTGCCCGCTTCGCCAGCGACAACAACGCCATGCAGAGCCAGGTTGACCAGCTCAAGCTGCAAAACCAGAGCGGTCTGTACAAGAAGAGCACCGTGGCCAAAACTGGCAACATGGTTGCCGCCAAGTACCGCATCGAAGGTTCGATCAGCTCGATCGTCAAGCGCAGCAGCGACTACAAGGACGTCTTCTACAAATTCAGCCTGCAACTGATCGACGTTGAAAGCGGTCTGGCCGAGTGGATGGACGAAAAAGAGATCCGCAAAACCACGGAGCGTTAATCAATGCGCGCATGGATTGGCATGATGGCCCTGGCTTGCGCGTTCAGCGCGCAAGCGGCCCCGAAAGTAGCAGTGACGGATCTGGCGTATCAGGAACGTGTGGAGCAATACATCCACATCGTTTCGGCCCAGAGCAATCATCGCGAGGGTTACTACAGCTCCAGCGGCTCTTCGAGCTACAACGAGATCGAAGCGACGACCAGCTACATCGAACAAACCGAGTTGCGTAAATTCACCGGCGACATCAAGGGTGAAATTCTGCGTACCGGCATGTTCCAGCTGGTGCAGGGCACGCCGTACACCGCGTCGTCCAAGGGTGACGTCTTTGATGTGATCAAGCGCATCAAGGCCGGCAACTTCAAAGGCGCCGACTACGTGCTGTTCGGCACCGTGTCGGACATCGACTTCACTCAGGACATCAACGAACTGGCGAACACCGACAGCTATTCGGCAATCCTGGGCCTGACGTTGGTGGCGGACTTCAGCCTGATCAACACCAAGACCTTCGAGATCACCTCGGCCTTCACGGCGATGGGCGAAGCACAGGACACCAAACTGGTGAACCACCGCGACATCAAGATCTCGCTGAACCGCCCACGGGTGGTGCGTGACGTGTCGAAGGCGCTGGGTGAGGACGTGGCCGGGCAACTGAGCATGCAGCTCGGTGGCGGCGGTTACGAGCAGCCGCGGGAAGCACCGCAGCGCAACAATCTGCCGCGTGATACCGCGCCGGTGATCCTGCGCTGATGACTGGCCCCTGATCGTTCCCATGCTCGGCATGGGAATGCATCCCGGGACGCTCTGCGTCCCAGCCACAAAAAAAGGCGACCTGCAAAGGTCGCCTTTTTGATGCCCGCGAGGTTTATACCGCCGCTTTACGCAACGTCGCCATAAACGCCGCCGCGCCGATGAACAACCCGGCAAACGTGCGGTTCATGCGTTTCTGCTGCTGCGGTGTGCGCAACAGCCGCAGCACCTTCGACGCCAGGCCGGTGTAGCCCGCCATGACGATCAGGTCGACGCAGATCATCGTCACACCAATCACCAGATACTGAATCAGCAGCGGCGCATGCGGGTTGATGAACTGCGGCAGCACCGCCAGCATGAAGACCAGGGCCTTGGGGTTGCTGATGTTCACCAGAAAGCCACGGAACACCAGTGCCAGCGGTTTGCCGATCGGTCGCACCGCCGCGTCATCGCTCATGTCCATGGGCAGCGCACGCCATTGCTTGATGGCCAGATACACCAGATAAGCGACACCGAACCATTTGATTGCGTGAAAGGCCGTGGCCGAAGCGGTCAGGATCGCGCCAACACCGGCGCCGACAATGGCGATCTGCACGGCCAAACCGATTTGCAGGCCTAGGGCGTTCCAGTAACCACGCCAGAACCCGTATTGCAGACCGCTGGACATCGACGCAATGGCGCCAGCCCCCGGGGACAGACTGATCACCCAGCAGGCGGCAAAAAACGCCAGCCATGTTTGAAGCTCCATCGCACACCTCGACTCATGCTCGTGACAAATGCCTAAGCTAATGCGGGTTTGAATGGATGACTACCGATTTTTTGCTGAATGTTGCAGGTGCTGCTGAGGGGCCCTTCGCGAGCAGGCTCGCTCCCACATTTGATCGCGGTCTATTGTGGGAGCGAGCCTGCTCGCGAAGGCGCCAGATCAGACGCCGCAGAAATCACTTTTCGAAACCACTCGACGGAAACACATCCGTCCCGCGCCAACGCCGCACCGATCGCTGGAAGAACAGACTATTGGGCACCTGCACCATCGCGCTGCCAGTCCCCAACTCTTCCGCCTCGATCAACGTGGTGTAAAGCAGATTGATCGCCACGACCCGGCCTTTGACGCCCGGCTTGTCCGTGGTGTCCACCAACTCAACGATGTCGCCCAACCGAAACGGCCCGACCGTGAAAATCAGAATCGCGCAGAGCAAATTCGACAGCACACTCCACATCGCAAAGAACGCCACCGCCGCCACCGCGACGAACCCCGACAGCGCCGTCCACAACACCGTGGCCGAAACACCGAGGCGCTCCAGTACAAAGATCAGCGCGCTGCCCATGATCAGCCAGCGCAATACGCCACGCAGTGGCATCAGCAACTGCGGCGGGAACGGATAGCGCTCGCCCAGCCGGGTCAGGCCTTTGGCGACGAAGCGCTGGGTGAGGTAGCCGGCCAGCAGGATCAGCAGAATCTGCACCGTGAACCAGATCGGCTCGACCCACACCGCCGGCAGCGGCAGCTTGAACGCTTCCATCAGGACAGCGCCTCCAGCTCCGCCTGCATGCTTTCCAGCACCTCAAGGGCCTCCATCCACGCCTCTTCCAGCTCGCCTTCACGAACCTTCAGCTTGGCCTGCTCGGCCAGCAGATCACGCAGTTCGTTCTTGCGCGCCGGCTCGTAGATGTCGCTGTCGCCAAGGCTGGCATCGACCTTGGCCAGCTTCTCGTGAAGCTTGCCCAGTTCTGCTTCGAGCTTGTCGGCTTCACGCTTGTGCGGGGCCAGTTGCTGACGCAACGCAGCAGCAGCCTGACGCTGCGCCTTCTTGTCGGTCTTGTCAGGGTTCACTGGGGTGTTGCTGACCGGCGCATTGCGCTGACGGTATTCCACCAGCCAGCGTGCGTAGTCTTCGAGGTCGCCATCGAACTCTTCGACCTTGCCGTCAGCGACCAGGTAGAAGTTATCGGTGGTGCTCTTGAGCAAGTGTCGATCGTGAGACACCACCAACACCGCGCCGCTGAATTCCTGCAGCGCCATGGTCAGCGCCAGGCGCATTTCCAGGTCAAGGTGGTTGGTCGGTTCGTCGAGCAGCAACAGGTTCGGGCGTTCCCAGGCGATCAACGCCAGGGCCAGACGCGCCTTCTCGCCACCGGAAAAATTCAGCACCGGCTCATCAATGCGTGCACCACGGAAGTCGAAACCGCCGAGGAAATCGCGCAAGGTCTGCTCGCGCTCGGTCGGCGCCAGACGCTGCAAGTGCAGCAACGGGCTGGCCTTGGCGTCCAGCGAGTCGAGCTGATGCTGGGCGAAGTAGCCGACCACGGTGTTCTCGCCACGGGTCAGGCGCCCGCCCAGCGGCGACAGCTCGCCGGCGAGGTTCTTGATCAGCGTCGACTTACCCGCGCCGTTCGGGCCGAGCAGGCCGATCCGCGCGCCCGGGGCCAGTTGTAGCTTGACCTTCTCCAGGATGGTTTTTTCGCCGTAACCCAGACGCGCATCGGACAGGTCGATCAGCGGGCTGGAGATCTTGCTCGACTCGCGGAAGACGAAGTCGAACGGTGAATCGACGTGGGCCGCCGACAGCTCTTCCATGCGCTCCAGGGCCTTGATCCGGCTCTGCGCCTGACGGGCCTTGGTCGCTTGCGCCTTGAAGCGGGCGATGTAGCTTTCCATGTGCGCACGTTGCGCCTGCTGCTTCTCGTAGGCCTGTTGCTGCTGGGCCAGACGCTCGGCACGGGCACGCTCGAACGCGGTGTAGCCGCCGCGATAGAGGGTGATTTTGCGCTGATCGACATGGGCCACGTGATCGACGACTTCATCGAGGAAATCGCGGTCGTGGGAAATCAGCAGCAAGGTGCCCGGATAGCTTTTCAGCCACTCTTCGAGCCAGATGATGGCGTCGAGATCCAAGTGGTTGGTCGGTTCGTCGAGCAACAACAGGTCCGACGGGCACATCAATGCCTGCGCCAGATTCAGACGCATCCGCCAGCCACCGGAGAAATCTCCTACCTGACGATCCATCTGCTCGTTGGTGAAACCGAGACCGGCAAGCAGCTTGCGCGCCCGCGCATCGGCGGTGTAGCCGTCGGCGCTATCGAGTTCCGAGTGCAGGCGGGCCTGAGCGGCACCGTCGTGCGCGGCTTCGGCGGCGGCGAGGTCACGTTGCACCTCGCGTAGACGCAGGTCGCCATCGAGCACATAGTCGACGGCAAGGCGCTCAAGCGTCTCGATTTCCTGGCGCATGTGGGCGATGCGCCAGTCGGCCGGCAGGAAGCAATCACCCGAGTCGGGGTGCAGCTCACCCCGAATCAAGGCGAGCAGGCTCGATTTGCCGGCGCCGTTGGCACCGATGAGGCCGGCTTTGTGGCCGGCGTGCAGGGTCAGCTCGGCGTCTTCTAGCAGACGTTGCGGGCCACGCTGTAAAGTCAGGTTCTGAAGTCGGATCATAATGGCGGCGGAGTCTACCAGCTTCGCTCACAACTGGCGCGAGTAGCACGATGTCCTCTGACCTGTGGAGCTTTTCCCTTGCCACCTACGCCCGCCCGGGTGTGGAAGACGCCTGCCTGCAACTGCAAACGGCGGGGGCCAATGTGTGCCTGTTGTTATGCGGTTTATGGCTGGAACAGCGCGCAGTGACCTGCGATGAACAACGCGTCCGCCAGCTTCAGGCGCTGACCGAGCCGTGGGATATCAACGTGGTGCAGCCGCTGCGAATACTGCGCATGCAATGGAAATCGCGGGCGGTGGATGACGCGGTGTTGAAAGGCATGCGCGAGCAGATCAAATCACTCGAACTTGAGGCTGAGCGAGCGTTGCTGTCACGGCTTGAGGGTGTGGCCCAAGAGTGGACGCGAAACGATGCTGGTTCAAAAACCTGGCTTGAGGGATTGGCCGACATGGCGGCCAGCCCGAACCGCGACGCGCTGCAAGTGCTGCGCGTCGCGTCAACCGGCGCTTAGGAAGCGCTGGTCGGGTTGTTGCTGACGCTCGACGCAGCGGCTGGCGATGGCGCAGTCGAAGGGGTCGAGGTAGTAGCGGCTGGTGCAGCGGCGGCTGGTGTGGCCGGAGTGGCTGGCGCAGCAGGCTTGGCAGCTGGAGGGGTAGCCGGTTTGGCGGCAGCTGGTTTGGCAGCGGCTGGCTTTTTCACGGCGGGTTTTGCGGCAGGTTTTGCAGCTGGCTTGGCGGCTGGTTTTGCAGCAGCAGGCTTGGCAGCAGCAGTCGCTGGTTTGGCAGCAGCGGCCGGTTTAGCGGCTGGCTTGGCTGCCGGTTTGGCGGCGGCTTTCACGGCTGGTTTGGCAGCAGTTTTTGCTGGCGTTTTTGCCGCAGGTTTGGCTGCTGCTGGTTTAGCGGCAGTCTTGGCAGCGGGTTTTGCAGCAGCTGGTTTAGCAGCAGGCTTCGCGGCAGCTTTAGCCGCCGGTTTAGCAGCGGCGGTTTTCGCTGGAGCCGCTTTGGCAGCAGCTGGTTTGGCGGCTGGTTTAGCAGCAGCGGCACGGGTAGCCGGCTTGGCAGCGGCAGTACGCGCAGCAGGTTTTGCCGCAGTGGTTTTAGCCGCTGGTTTTGCAACGCTTGCCGCAGCAGGTTTCTTCGCTGCAGGTTTTGCAGCCGCTTTGGCCGCTGGTTTTGCAGCGGCTTTCACCGGTGCTTTTGCAGCAGGCTTGGCAGCGGTTTTAGCCGCTGTTTTTGCAGCAGGTTTGGCCGCTGCAGTTTTCGCTGGAGCTTTGGCTGCAGCAGGTTTTGCAGCAGCTTTCTTCGCCGGTACCGCCGCTGGTTTAGCCGAGCGAGTCGACAATACTTTGCCCACAGCTTCTTGAACGCGACCCACACCCTGGGCCAGTTTCAGGCTTTCCTGGGCATCGCGCTTGAGTTGCAGAATGTAGCTGCGGGTGTCGGACTGACGATCCTTCAAGGCATCGAGCAGGTCTTCCAGTTCTTTCACTACGCCCTTGGCTTTGGTCTGTGCCTTGGCTTTGCCGGCGGCAGCTGCGTCCTGCAATTTGGTGCGGGATTTATGCAGCTTTTCTTGCGCCTTGCCACGTTGCTTTTCCAGTTTGGCGAGCAGTTTTTCAGCATCAGCCAAGGCTTGGGAGCAAGCGTTTTCCAGATGCTCGAGCAAGCTGCCCGAGAGTTGTTGGAGTAAGTGCAACGGAGTGTTTACAGGCTTCTTGGTGGCCGACATGGTTTACCTCCTGGCTGACGTGAGTGCGGCTCATACTAGACCTCTGCAGTTACCGCCGCTAGGGCATCTTGACAGTATCGATTGCGTTGCGTTGCACCGAATCGAAAATGTTCTGCGCGAAGGCAAAAGCAGTTCACCGTTGCTGACGTTCGCGCTGGCATAATCCACCGCATCTCAGGACGGAGTGTGCCCATGTCGCGCTACTTTTTTTTATCCCTCTGCATGGTTTTTTCGGCCGCTCACGCTGACGAAAAAACCACCGCGAACGACGCTCACGATCTGGCCTACAGCCTCGGTGCCAGCCTCGGCGAACGGCTGCGTCAGGAGGTCCCGCAGTTGCAGATTCAGGCCTTGGTCGATGGCTTGCAGCAAGCCTATCAAGGCAAGCCGCTAGCGCTGAGCGAAGCACGCATCGAACAGATTCTGGCTGATCATGAAGCGCAAAATGCCGAGCACTCGGTCCAGCCGTCGAGCGACGTCGCAATGGAAAACGAACAGCGTTTTCTCACCGCCGAAAAAGCCAAACCGGGCGTGAAGGAACTGGCCGATGGCATCCTGCTCACCGAGCTGACACCTGGCACCGGCACCAAGGCCGGCCCCGATGGGAAAGTGCAGGTGTTGTATGTCGGTCGATTGCCCGACGGCACCGTGTTCGATCAAAACACGCAGCCGCAATGGTTCAATCTCGACAGCGTGATTGCCGGTTGGCGTACCGCGTTGCAGAACATGCCGGTGGGCGCGAAATGGCGACTGGTGATTCCATCGGATCAAGCCTATGGCGCCGACGGTGCCGGCGACCTGATCGCCCCGTTCACACCGCTGGTGTTCGAAGTGGAATTGCGCGGCGCGACGAGTTGAACAGGCAATAAAAAACGGTGCGCTTTGGGCGCACCGTTTTTTTTGTTCTGAGGAAGCGGTTCAGGCCTGAACCGGATCTTCTTCCTTGTGTGCTGTGTGCAGCACTTCAATCAGACAGTCTTCGAGTTCGAAGCGCTCGTGCAGCAGCCCGCCGAGCTCCTTGAATTTCTCGGCAACGCATTTGCCTTCGTCGCACAAATCGTTGAACGCGAGCAGCTTCTCGGTGATGACATCGATACGCGGATAGATCGTCTCGGCGAGTTCCAGACCACGTTTGTCGTTGAACGCTTTGGCTTCGCCAGTCAGCTGTTCGTAGATTTCGAAGTGCCCGGCCGAAACGTAATCGACCAGCACACCGCAGAATTCCTGCAAGGGCTTGCGGCTCTCGGACAGCGACTCAGGCTGCGCACCGAGCTTGTCGTAGGCACCGATCAGTTCTTCACGCTCTTGCAACCAGCGGTCGATCAGCAGATGAACTCCACCCCAACGTTCCTGAGCATTCTGACAACTTTCGAGCATGGCGATCTCTCTTCCCTTGTGGGTCATGCTGCTCTACACCCGCGCCCCTCTTCTGATTCTGGCTTGGGGGTCGGCCGGGCAGAGCGTCATCGAGCAACATAAATCCAATGACACGTGCGGGCCAGATTATGCCCGCACGCCTATGGCTTCAAGGTACGCAGGAGATAAAGTTCATACAAGTGTTTAATCCCGCAGCAGCACCGGGTGCGACGCTTCGCCGCTGAGCGGGCGTTGCAGAGCACTCCAGACCAGCCGCAACATTTGATACACGGCCAGAATCGAGATGGCGACAAAGAACAACAGGCTCCACTCCGGGATGCTCAGATCGAACAGCGTCCAGGAAATTTCCGCACAATCGGCGCCGCCACTAAACATCGTTTGCAGGGCACAGATCCATGGCAGACCACTGAACAGGTTCTCCGGCGCTGGCGAGCAATTGAGCAGGTGCAATATCGGATCGCTCTGTATCAATACCTGCCGCCAGGCCGCCGTAGTACCTCCCAGGCTCGCGCCCAGGGTCAACAGCCAGTAGAACCACAACCCGACACGCTTGGGACCATGCACCGCCGCCACACCGCTGGATACGCACACCAGCGTGAGGAACAGGCGCTGCACCAGGCACAGGCTGCATGGCGTCAGACCGACAGCATATTCAAGATAATAGGAAGCTCCCAGAGCAAAGGCCCCCGCAGTGAAAGCCATGAAGAACAAGGAGCGTGAGCAGGCCAACGACATGGCTTTTCCGTAACAGTAGAGACAGATGGTTACGGTAGAGGAAAGCGTGTCAGCCTTTCAAGGCGAGGCCCTGCCGACAGTTCACCAGAGGTGTAGGGAAAACCCGACAGGTTCGAGAGGAATTGATGTAGGCCGCTGTAGGAATTTGCCTCGGACACTGCCCCGGGTTGAAATTTCAGCCACAAAAGGTAAGCGAGGGAGCGAACTCCCTCGCCACTTCAGACGTGAGCCGGAACCGGCAACGGCGCGGCCAGCAGGCGCTCGTCCAGCAGACCCAGGCCTTCCTGGAATAACTGATTGCTGCGCTCGGTATCGCCCAATTGTGCGAGCAGACGCGCAAGTTCCGCACAGGCCTCCGGATTGCGCTGCACACGCAGGCTGCTTTCCAGATAATCACGCGCCTTGCCCCACAGACTGGTTTGCAGACACAGTCGGCCGAGGGTCAACAACAAGCTCGGATCGTTCGGATGATCCTTCAGCCAGCCTTCGGCGGTTTGCAACTGACGAGCCGGATCGCTACCGCGTACCAGACCGTAGAGACGGGCCAGATGACTGTCGTACTTGCGCTTGAGGGCGGTGCGCAACACTTCCTCCGCTTCGACCTGAGCGCCCAGCTGACGCAGCTGTTCGGCGTATGCCAGCACCAGCGGTGGTTCCTGACGTTGCGCCGAGGTGAGCTGTTCCCAGGCGCGCGTGAGCGACTGCAAGCCAACGCTCCCATCCTCTTCACGCTGTGCGGCCAGCGACAGGTTTTCACCCCAGGCGCGGCGCTCGAGTTCAGCCAGTTCGGCGCGCGGCAGGACTTTGTCCTTGCGCAACTCAGGGAGTAAACGAATCACCGCCGACCATTCGCCGCGCTGCTGATACAAGCGCTGCAACTGGCGCAACGTCTGCGCATTGTGCGGGTGGCGATCATGCATCGCTTGCAGGGTCACCAAGGCACCGTCGGTATCGCCACGGTCAGTCTGCAGTTGCGCATGGCTCAGAGCGATTGCCAGTTCCGCTTGAGGCTGACGCTCCAGCGCGCGCTCCAACAATCGATCGCATTCTTCATAATTGCCTTGCTCGTTGGCTGCACGGGCAGCGCCGAGGTAGTACAGCAATGGCTGGCGCTCGGCTTCCGCCGCTCGATAAAGATGACGCTGTGCACTGGCCCAACGACCTTCGGCGAGATCCAGTTGACCGTGTTCGATCGCCACCTGGACACGACGACTGCGGTTGCGGCGCGACCATGGATTGACCACACCACTGGAGGTCATGATCAATTCAACCAGCGCCTTGATGCCCCAGATCAGCAGCCACAACACCGCGATCACCGCCAGGGTCGCCCAAAGGCTCGCTTCGTAACGGAAGCTCTTGTAGGCAATCAGCACGTAGCCGGAATGCTGGGCCACCGCAAAGCCCAGCGCCGCCGTCGCCGCGATCACCAGAAACACGATCACATAGAGGCGTTTCATGGTGTGGCCTCCTGCGCGGTGTTGGCGGCAGGTTTGGCGAAGGGTTTCACCGACTCTTCGGCGTTGACGTTGCGCCGCTCAAGATAGGCTTGCACCGCACTCAGCGTGCCGGCCAGATCCGGGGTCGCAACCGTAACCGGTTCTTTGCTCAGCTCGGCGACCTGCTCCAGCATCACTTTGCTTTGCGGATTGTCCGGGTTGAAATTGCCTTTGAGGACATCGCGCGCCTCGGCCATTGCCTGGGTGTAGACCGGCGCCTGACCGTTGAGGGCTGCCCACTGGGCCTGCTCAAGCGCCAGGCTCAAGGCCAGACGCACCTGACTCAGGCTCTGCCCGGCCAGCAGCGGCCGCACATTCTTGTCGGCATTGAAATCGATACGGATGTAGCGCGAGACCTGATCCCACCACTGCGCCCAACGACTGGCGCCATCGCCATCGGCAGTCAGGCCCAGCAGTGATTCGCCGCGATCCTTGTACTCCGGCGCCAGCTCGGTGAGGTCGATGACCTGATCACGCAACGCGCCGAGACGCAGGAACAGACCGGTGCGATCCGGTTGTGCAGTGCTGCGCAGCGCCACCAAGGTTTTCGCCACTTGCTCGCGAGCGGCGAAGGAACCGGGATCGTTTTGCTCACGGAGGATTTCGTCAGCGCCCTGCACCAGCGCCTGAGCGCTGCTGATGTCCTGCAACGCCGACAGACGCAGGCTGGCCAGACGCAGCAAGTGCTCGGCTTCGGCCAGGCGCCAGTCCTTGCGACTGGCGCCGAGGACGGTTTCCAGACGTTGATTGAGACGCTGTTGATCACCCTGAATCTGCGTCACCAGTCGTTGGCGCTCGGCAAGTTCGTCGGCACCCGGCAACTGCGCGAGACGCTCGGTCAGACGCTGCTCATTGAGCTTCAGACTCTGCGCCTGATCGTTCAATGCCTGCACTTCACCGGACTGCTGCTGAGTATTGGTCTGCAGGTGGCGGACCTGCCAGACACCCCAGCCACCGATCGCGACGCCGGCGGCGCCGAGCAACAAGGCGACGATGGCCAGTCCATTGCCTCGGCGCGGCTCTTTGGCCGGCGGTGGAGTTTCAACCTGGGATTCAATCACAGGCTGGACGTCATCTTTAGGCAAGGCTGTTTCGCTCACGTATCCATCCTTTGCATTAGAAAACGGGTACGGGATGCTCCCGCAACGCCGTCAGCAAAGCCGCGGCACTCGCGCCGCGGCAATCCACAACTGTTTGAGCCCCGGCGGCACGTGCCAGCTCGGCGACCCTTGGGCTTGGTACAAACAACGGCAACCGCGCGACGGTCGGCCAGACATCGCCGGCCATTTGGCGCAGGTGCTCGAAACCCTGTCCACTGCTGACCACCAGCCCGTTCAAGCGTTCCGCTTCGATCCGTCGTGGCAGCTCTTGCGGCGCGTAGGTTGGCAGGTCGCGTCGATACAATTCCAGATACTCGACACTAGCACCTAGCGCCCGCAAGCGCTCGGCGAGGAGTTCTCGCCCACCCTCACCGCGCAGGATCAATACCTGTGCACCGGGCTGGCTCACCGCCTCACGCAGACGCGGTAATTGCAGCAAGGCTTCGCTGTCATCGCCGGCAACCGGGAAGTTCGCGTCCAGTCCGTGATCCAGCAGAATCTGCGCCGTCGCCGCACCGACGCTGAACCACGGCATCGCCAGCGCAGATGAACCATCGAGCAGATCCAGTGCAATGCGCGCCGCCGGTTTGCTGACCACGATCACCGCGTTGCAACGCGGCAACCGCAAAATCGCCTGACGAATCTTCTCAGAGACCGGCAAGGGAACAATGTCCAGAAGCGGCAAACAGCTACTGAAAACGCCCTGCCCGGCCAACGTCTGCGCCAGCGCCGCACAGTCTTCCGCGGGGCGCGTCAGCAGCAGGCGCCAACCGGTCACTCGTGACCTGCCTCGCCGTAGACCGCTTTGAGAATATCGGCAGCACCTTGGCGCAACAGGTCTTCGGCAACCTGCACACCGAGCGCTTCGGCTTCGGCGCGCGGTGCCCGGGCTTCAGCACTGAGCAGCTTGCCGCCACTCGGCTCGCCAACCAGACCGCGCAGCCACAACTGCTCGCCTTCGAGCACGGCGTAGCAGGCGATCGGCACTTGGCAGCCGCCATTCAAATGTTTGTTGAGAGCACGCTCGGCGGTGACGCGCGACGTGGTGTCGGCGTGATGCAGCGGTGCGAGCAAGGCGTGAATTTCAGTGTCGGCGCTGCGGCATTCGATACCGACTGCGCCCTGGCCACCGGCTGGCAAGCTGTCATCGACGCTGATCGCCGAGGTGATGCGATCTTCAAAACCAAGACGGATCAAACCGGCCGCCGCGAGGATGATCGCGTCGTACTCGCCGGCATCGAGCTTGGCCAGACGGGTGTTGACGTTGCCGCGCAGGAAGCGAATCTCGAGATCAGGGCGACGGGTCAGCAACTGTGCCTGACGACGCAGACTCGAAGTGCCGACGATGCTGCCGACAGGCAACGCGTCGAGGCTGGCGTAGGTATTGGAGACGAAAGCATCACGCGGGTCTTCGCGCTCACAGATGCAGAACAGACCGAGGCCTTCAGGAAAGTCCATCGGCACGTCTTTCATCGAGTGAACAGCGATGTCGGCTTCGTTTTCGAGCAGCGCGGTTTCCAGCTCCTTGACGAACAGACCCTTGCCGCCGATCTTCGACAGTGGCGAATCGAGCAGCTTGTCGCCGCGACTGACCATGGGCACCAGCGTCACCAGCAGGCCCGAATGGGCCGCCTCAAGACGGGCTTTGACGTATTCGGCCTGCCAGAGGGCCAGCGCACTTTTACGGGTGGCGATGCGGATTTCGCGAGAGGACATGGATCAATCCGTACTGAATAGATACGGCGGATAATAACAGCTCAGCCAAATCCACTTTGACTTGAATCAGAGTCGGCGCGGCCTCCCTGGCCTGCAATGCCCGGTGAAAAGAAGTTTGAGCCGCCGGAAATGTCCGGGTTACAGGCCCTGCATCATCTTGCGCACACCGGCCACGTGCCGACGGCTGACGATCAGCGCATCACCATTGAGGCCTTTGAGGAACAGCTGGAAATGCCCCAGCGGCGTGCGTTGCAGACGTTCGATGCGGTCGCGGGCGACCAGCGCGTTGCGGTGGATACGCACAAAGCGTTCGCCGAATTCGTCTTCGAGGGCCTTGAGCGGCTCATCAAGCAGCACTTCACCGGCCTCGTGGCGCAAGGTCACGTATTTGTGGTCGGCAATAAAGTAGACCACCTGATCCAGCGGGATCAGTTCAATGCCTTTGCGGGTGCGGGCGCTGATGTGGCTGCGCGGGCCATTGCCGCTTTCGGCAGCAGGACGGGTCAGGGCCGAGAGTTGCGCCCGATTGGGACGTTCAGCCCGTTTCAGGGCGTCATGCAGATGTTCAGTTCGCACGGGTTTCACCACATAGCCCACGGCGCTGGCCTGCAGGGCTTCCACGGCAAATTCATCGGGGCTGGTGCAAAACACCACGGCCGGCGGCGTTTCACGTTCGCACAGACGGGCAGCAACCTGCAGGCCATCGAGGCCCGGCATGCGGATATCGAGCAGCACGATATCCGGCTTGTGGCTGTCGATCAGTGCCAACGCCTCTTCGCCATTCGTGGCGCTGGGCTCCAGAACTGTATAACCCTCGAGCTCGCTCACCATTCGGCTGAGGCGCTCGCGAGCCAGTGGTTCGTCATCAACGATCAGGACATTCATATTGCGCTGGATTCCTGCGTGAGTCTCGCACAAGGATAGCGTAGACAGGTGAAGTGACGTCCGTCACCGCGATCCACGCTAAGACTAGCCCGAGCGCCAAAAAGTGCCGTACGTCGGCCAGCAATATTTGCCAGTGTCCGGGTCGTACTGCTCAAAGCCCGCTGTTTCCTGCGTTTCTCACGGGGTTTGCCAAAGGACAAAACACCCACCCCCTCTTCTTATAGTCGGCGGCCAGACCTTTGCGCGATCCGCAGTCGCGCCGACCCTTATGTCCTACTGTAGACGCTCGTCGGGCCGATATTGCTCAATCGAAAAATATCCTTGCGCAAATCCACCGGCACCTGCGCCGACTATGGCGCACACAATGAGAAAAAAACGTATCGACCGGTGTCAGCGACAGTCTGGGCAACCCTGTTATTATCCGCGCCAGCGTTTCACGCCTTTTTTCTTCAAGCCGATACGAGCGAATTCATGAGCACTGACAAGACCAATCAGTCCTGGGGCGGCCGCTTCAGTGAACCCGTCGACGCCTTCGTCGCCCGCTTCACCGCCTCCGTCACTTTCGACCAGCGCCTGTATCGCCACGACATCATGGGTTCGATCGCCCACGCCACCATGCTGGCCAAGGTCGGCGTGCTGACCGATGCCGAGCGCGACAGCATCATCGATGGCCTGAAGACCATTCAGGGCGAAATCGAGGCCGGCCAGTTCGACTGGCGCATCGACCTCGAAGACGTGCACATGAATATCGAAGCACGCCTGACCGACCGCATCGGCGTCACCGGTAAAAAACTCCACACCGGGCGTAGCCGCAACGACCAGGTCGCCACCGACATCCGCCTGTGGCTGCGTGACGAGATCGACCTGATCCTCGCCGAAATCACCCGCCTGCAAAAAGGCCTGCTGGAGCAAGCCGAGCGTGAAGCCGCGAGCATCATGCCGGGCTTCACCCACTTGCAGACCGCGCAGCCAGTGACCTTCGGGCACCACATGCTGGCCTGGTTCGAAATGCTCAGCCGCGACTACGAGCGTCTGGTCGACTGCCGCAAGCGCACCAACCGCATGCCACTGGGCAGCGCCGCGCTGGCCGGCACGACCTACCCGATCGACCGTGAATACACCGCGCAACTGCTGGGTTTCGACGCCGTCGGCGGCAACTCGCTGGACAACGTTTCCGATCGCGACTTCGCCATCGAATTCTGCTCGGCCGCGAGCATCGCGATGATGCACTTGTCGCGCTTCTCCGAAGAGCTGGTGTTGTGGACCAGCGCGCAGTTCCAGTTCATCGATCTGCCGGACCGTTTCTGCACCGGCAGCTCGATCATGCCGCAAAAGAAAAACCCTGACGTGCCAGAGCTGGTGCGTGGCAAGACCGGCCGCGTATTCGGCGCACTGATGGGCCTGCTGACTTTGATGAAAGGCCAACCGCTGGCTTACAACAAGGACAACCAGGAAGACAAAGAGCCGCTGTTCGACGCCGCCGACACCTTGCGCGACTCGTTGCGAGCCTTTGCCGACATGATCCCGGCGATCAAACCGAAGCACGCGATCATGCGTGAAGCGGCGCTGCGTGGCTTCTCCACCGCGACCGATCTGGCGGACTATCTGGTACGCCGTGGCCTGCCGTTCCGTGACTGCCACGAAATCGTCGGCCACGCGGTGAAGTACGGCGTGGACACTGGCAAGGATCTGGCCGAGATGAGCCTGGAAGAACTGCGCCAGTTCAGCGACCAGATCGAGCAGGACGTGTTTGCCGTGCTGACTCTGGAAGGCTCGGTGAATGCCCGCGATCATATCGGCGGCACTGCGCCGGCACAGGTCAAGGCTGCTGTAGTTCGCGGTCAGGCGTTGATCGCCAGCCGCTAAAAGCCAAAAGCTTCGCGAGCAGGCTCGCTCCCACAGGTTTGCGTCGGACACATAATCGTGTTTCAGCGCATAACCCTGTGGGAGCGAGCTTGCTCGCGAATGTCGATCTTCAGAACAGCAAATAACTCACTTCTTGGCAGCGATCATCGCCAAAAACGCCGGCATCGCCGCTTCTTTGTCCGCCGCAATCTTCTGCACATGCGGATTCTGCTCAAGCCGCTCCAGCAGCGCCTTCGCCTGCGGCATCTGCTCCAGCAAATCAATTCCGAACAGTTTCTGCCCGACCGCACAGGCCAGCGGCACGCTGTAGAGGAAGTACAAGTCGGCAATGCTCAGACTGTCGCCCGCCACATACGGGGCGAACTTGCCGTGCCGACCCAGCGCTGCAAAACCCAGCTGCAATTCAGTCTTGGTCTTTTCCTTGATCGCCTCCGGCAAGGTCATGCCGAAAAATGCTTCGCCATAACAGGCACGCCCCGGCAGCTCGATGTACAGCTCGATTTCCTTGGCAATCGCCAACACCTGCGCACGCTCGAACGGATCGCCTAGCAGCAGCGGCGTGCCTTTCTGGGTTTGTTCGAGGTATTCGAGGATGATCGCTGTTTCGTTGATGAAACCGGCGTCCACACCGAGCACCGGGACTTTGCCGCGCGGGCTGATGGCCAGAGATTCCGGGGTCTGCGCTGGATAGAACGTGACCTCTTCGAACGGCAGGCCTTTTTCCAGCAGCGCCAGCTTGACCATGTTGTAGTAGTTGCTGACTGAGAATCCGTAGAGCTTGAGCATCACATAGCCTCCAGGCCGTGCGGGGTGGGCAGTGCCTGTTTATAGATCGCCGAGGCGAATCCCGCCAGCAGCATCACGCCGCTGAATGCGGGTAAACTGGCGCCTTTCCTTGAGGAGCCTGCCATGAGCGAGCCGACAGACATCGACAACGACGAAGAAGAGTTCACCGAGGCTACGTTGATCGAAGCCATCGAGAACCAGATTGAGAGCGACAACCCGCCAGCGGCCAAGGCGACCTTCAACAAGCTGACCCTGGTGGGTGTCGAGCGCGAAGAGATCCTCAACCTGATGGCGCACGTGCTGGCCTACGAAATTGACGCGATGCTCGATGAAGACCGCGCATTTGATACTGAATGGTACGAAGCCGCGCTGCGTTCATTGCCTGAGTTACCACCAGAAAAGCAGTAACAACACATTCCCCTGTGGGAGCGACGGTGCGACGATTCGACTTGCTCGCGAAGGCGTTTTAATCAATCAACTTATTGATGAATGACACACCGCTTTCGCGAGCAAGCTCGCTCCCACACAATTTGTCACCCATCTATCGGCCCTGCGCCTGAGCCCCGACTACACTGGAATCCGCCTCAAGACAAAATCCCTGATCTGAGCACTGGACATGCCGCAAAAGCGGGTTCACCTTAGGGGCGCTGTCGTCCAATTCCTAGAAAGTCTGGAGTCCTTATGTCGCTTACCCCTGAGTTGGTTGCCGAACTGGAAGTCCTCGCACTCTTTCCCCTGGACAGTTCCCAGGAAGGTTTGAAAATTCATCAGACCGCTGCCCCGAAGCATATTTCTGCCGCCAAACGCCTCTTTGAAAAAGACCTGACGGATCAGCCTGATGGCGGTTATCTGACCAGCCTCGGTCGCGATGCCGCACAAAATGTGCAAACCGTGCTGACCATTCTGAGAGAGCAAGAAACCGCCTGATCCCCCTGACTTCGCCCACGGGAACTCCTGCCACGGGATTTCCGCGGGCCTGCCCGGCCTCCCGCGATATAAATCTGACGTCAAAAAACAAATTCAGCTTAAAAGTCCCGGTGCGCTAAGGCTAAACTGCCTGACATTCCGAGACCCTCTACGTCCGAGCCTGCGAGCCGGTTTGAGCTGACATGACGCGCACCCACGAAATCCGCCCCGACCTGGACGAAGGCATCGACCGCAAGGTACTCAGCCAGCTGCGCGCGCGTTTTCTCAAACTCAATGAAGGCCGCCTCGGTCGTGCCCTTGAAGGGTTGTCGACACGCCAGCAAAGCGTACTGACGCTGTTGCCGCTGTTCTTCCACGTTAATCATCCACTGCTACCGGGTTATGTCTCGGGCAGCACGCCGGCCGGACTGTCGAATTACGAGCCGGACGCCAACGTGCTGACTGAAGCGCAGCGTCTGACCCGTTCGTTCTCCTACAAGCCGCGCCACGGCAGTAATCCACCGCGCCCGATTCACGGTCTGTTTCTGATGGGCAGCCTCGGCACGCTGGCGCAGGCCGATCAGAGCGACATGGACGTGTGGGTCTGCCACGCGCCTGACTTGAACGACAGCGAACTCGGCGAACTGAGCAAGAAATGTCAGTTACTCGAAACCTGGGCGGCGAGCCAGGGCGCGGAGGCGCATTTCTTTCTGATCGACCCGGTGCGCTTTGTCAAAGGCGAACGCGACACCCAGCTCAGTTCGGAAAACTGCGGCACCACCCAGCACTATCTGCTGCTCGACGAGTTTTATCGCACCGCAATCTGGCTGGCCGGGCGCACGCCGATCTGGTGGCTGGTGCCGGTTTACGAAGAAACCGCCTACGACCTTTACACCCACACCCTGCTGTCCAAGCGCTTTATCCGCGCCGACGAAACCCTCGACCTCGGACATCTGGCGACCATCCCACCGGGAGAATTCATTGGTGCCGGGTTGTGGCAATTGTTCAAGGGCATCGAGTCACCGTACAAATCAGTGCTCAAACTGCTGCTGACCGAGGTCTACGCCAGCGAACACCCGCAGGTGCAGTGCCTGAGCCTGCGCTTCAAAAAAGCCGTGTTCGCCAATCAGCTCGATCTCGATGAGCTGGACCCGTACATGGTCGTGTACCGGCGCATCGAGGAATACCTCACCGCGCGCAACGAACCGGAACGGCTGGAACTGGTGCGCCGCGCGCTGTACCTGAAGGTCAACCGCAAGCTCACCGGCAACAGCCGCACGCAGAGCTGGCAGCGCTCGCTGCTGGAACGGCTGGCCAGCGAATGGCATTGGGATCAGCGGCAACTGACACTGCTCGACAGCCGCAGCCAATGGAAAGTCCGCCAGGTCAGCGCCGAACGCCGCGCGCTGGTCAATGAGCTGAACTACAGCTATCGCTTTCTGACCCAGTTCGCCCGTACCGAGCAGACCGTCAGCCTGATCAACAAGCGTGACCTCAATGTGCTCGGCCGCCGGCTCTACGCGGCCTTCGAACGCAAGGCCGACAAGGTCGAGTTCATCAACCCCGGCATCGCTCCGGATCTGGCCGAAGACACGCTGACACTGGTGCAGTCGCGCAACAAAAAAGAACCGGGACAAACTCAGTGGGGCCTGTACAACGGCAGCCTCACCGCACTGGAGTGGGAACACTTCGCGCCGATCAAGCGCAGCCGCGAGTTACTCGAGTTGCTGACCTGGTGTCATCGCAACGGCGTGATCGACAGCAGCACGCGTCTGGCCCTGCATCCCGGCACCAGCGACCTGAGCGAATTCGAGCTGTTCAACCTGCTCGGCAGCCTGCAACAGTGCATCGCCTTGCCCTTGCCCACCGTGGCCGAAGAGCCGTTGCTGCGCGCCGCCGTGCCGAGCGAAGTGCTGATGCTGGTCAACGTCGGCGTCGACCCGCTCAAGCATCACCGCGACCTGAACATCCTGATGACCACCGAGCGCACCGACTCACTGAGTTATGCCGGGGTGCGGGAAAACCTCGTGTTGACTCTCGATCAAGTCACGCTCAACAGCTGGAACGAAGTGCTGGTCAGCCGCTTCGATGGCCCGCACGCCCTCCTCGACTGTTTGCGCGACTACCTCAACAATCTGCCGCGAGGGCCGTTGCAGCCGTCGTTGAAGGTGCGCTGTTTCTGCCACAACCGCGCGCAGTTCATTGCCCGTCGCGTCGAAGAAATCGTCGACACTGCGCAGAACCTGTTGCTCAGCGAGTTGAATCACCGCTACCTGATTCAAGTGCAGCAGCATTATCACGTGCTGGAATTGGTGCCAGGCCAAGTCAACCATGTCGCCCTCGCGACTCTGCCGGCCCTGCTTGATTACCTCGGTGAAGAACAGCCGCGCTACAGTCCGCTGCATCTGGATCCGATGGCGCTGGAAGATCACGACCTTGCGCTGATCCTGCCAATGGGCCAGCCGGAGTGCATTCAGGTGTTCTACCGCATTACCGAGCAGCAAGCCGAGCTGTACGTATTGGATGAATTCAATGCGCTGTGGCAGCAGCATTTGCCGTACCACGACGAGCAGAGTCTGCTGGTGCCGCTGCAGCGCTTCCTGCAATCGATCTTGTTCCGTCGCGAAGCCGTGCTGCCGATGGACGCCGGCCCGGGTGCCCGTCTCGAAACGTTGTATTACCAGTTATTGCCTTCGGGTCCGGGGCGCGCGCGACGGGTCGAAGCGCGACCAGCACCGCAGACCCCGGTAAACAAGCCGTTCTACGACGTGCAGGCGATCGTCGGCAAGGCCGCACCGGGCGAAGTGCAGGTCACCCTGTATTGCAATCAACGGGAATTCAGCGAGCTGGAACATGGCGACCAGCTGTTCAGCGTTGTCGCCCAAGAGATTGTCGAGCAGCGCCGCGAGAGCGAACGCTATCGCTGCTACATCACCGACCTCGACCTTTCAGGCCTGCTCGGTGATGGGCAGAGTTCAAGCAATCTGTATTTGCGCTACAAGGCTGACCTGGAGCGCGCCCTGAACGAGGCGCTCGAACAGGTCTGAGGCGGGCTTACTCGCGGAAATCGCCACCGTTGGCCGGCTGCGATTCGACTTCAAGCAAAGTCAGTTTGAGGGTCTTGCCACCTGGGGCCGGCCAGTCGATGTGCTGACCGACTTTCAGGCCCAGCAATGCGCTGCCGACCGGCGCCAGAATGGAAATCTTGCCTTCATCGGCGTTGGCATCCTTGGGATAGACCAGCGTCAGGTGATAGTCCTTGCCACTGCCTTCTTCGCGGCAGTGCACACGGGAATTCATCGTCACGACATCGGCGGGCACTTCATCGTGGCCGACCACGGTGTCGGCGCGGTCCAGCTCGGTTTGCAGCGCAATCACGCCCGGCGCAGCCTGGTCTTTCTCGTTCAGGTTGTCGATCAGGCGCTCCAGACGTTGCACGTCCAGACGGGTAAGGGTGATGGAAGGTGCGGTCATGATCCGGGCAGACTCCTTTCTTCTGCACACAAAAAAAGCAAAACCCCGCCAAAAAAGACGGGGTTTTCACCAGGCCTCGATGGGTTGAGGCGTGTTCGGACACTATCACAGCTCAAAAAATATACAAGTCACGCCCCGCCGCACTGTTTGCGCTGCGACGCCTGCGCGCAAATCACTCGCCGCCGCTCGTCATCTGCCGAGCGCCATTCGCGAATATCTTCGACATGCCGGAAGCAGCCGAGGCAGACCTTCTCATCCAGTCGGCACACACCGCTGCACGGCGAAGGCACCGCCGGGCTGATGTTGCTGTAAAGCGGCTTCGGTGGACGAACAGGAGCGGTGTCAGTCACGGAATCACAGACCTTCGAAATCGAATTCAGCGCCAGCCTGCTGTTTGACGATGCGTTCGAGCATTTCGCCCAGTTGCTCTTCGCTCTTGTCGCACATCCAGCGTTCGCTTTCTTCGTCGTAGTCGAAATGAAAACCACCGGACACTGCCGCCAGCCACAGCTGACGCAGCGGCTCCTGACGGCTGAAGATCAGCTGCGAGCCGTTTTCGAACTTGACGGTCAAGACACCCGCCGAGCTCTCCAGGTCGATATCCAGATCGCTTTCGTCAAAGATGTCTTCCAGTTTTTCCTGGGTTTCATCGACCAGATCGTGAAAACGGGCTTCGGACAAACTCATTGCGGCAACCTCAAAAAATGTTCTGATCAGGCTCAAGCGCCGAAAGATACGGACGCTTCCGGCCGATTGCAAAGATTAACGACCAAGCACCGGTCAGGGCATCGAACACCCAACCCAGTGGGAGCGAGCCTGCTCGCGAATGGCCGGCAGATTCGACGTTATTGCTGGCTGGCCCGCTGCAATCGCGAGCAGGCTCGCTCCCACAGGGATATTGGTGCATTTAGAGAGCCCCGCCGGACGGGAACCCCATCACATAGGCAAGCCGCCGGGTGGCCGGTATACTCCGGCGCAATTAACGCATTTTCAAGGATTTCGCCATGAAGCGCCTGATCTCTTCCCTTGCTGCGCTCGTCGCGGTTGCCTGCCTCGTTTCGGCCTGTGGTCAAAAAGGCCCGCTGTACCTGCCGGATGACGATCAGGACCCGGCCGAACAAGCCCAGTCTTCGCAAAAGCAGCCGTCCAAAGCACACAAGCACGACGTTTACCAATAAGGGATCGCCATGGACGCTTTTAACTACCGTGGCGGGGAGCTGTTCGCGGAAGGTGTGGCGCTGTCCGCCATCGCCGACCGCTTCGGCACGCCCACTTATGTTTACTCGCGCGCGCACATCGAAGCCCAGTATCTGGCCTACGCCGATGCGCTGGCCGGCATGCCGCACCTGGTCTGCTTTGCCGTCAAAGCCAACTCCAACCTCGGCGTGCTGAATGTCCTGGCCCGCCTCGGCGCCGGTTTCGACATCGTCTCCCGTGGCGAACTGGAGCGTGTACTGGCCGCAGGCGGCAGCCCTGACAAGATCGTCTTCTCCGGTGTCGGCAAAACCCGTGACGACATGCGTCGCGCCCTCGAAGTCGGCGTGCACTGCTTCAACGTCGAGTCCACCGACGAGCTTGAGCGCCTGCAAGTGGTTGCCGCCGAACTGGGTGTTCGCGCACCGGTGTCGCTGCGTGTGAACCCGGACGTCGATGCTGGCACCCATCCGTACATTTCCACCGGTCTCAAAGAGAACAAGTTCGGCATCGCCATTGCCGACGCCGAAGACGTGTACGTGCGTGCCGCGCATCTGCCAAACCTGGAAGTGGTTGGCGTTGACTGCCACATCGGTTCGCAACTGACCACGCTGCCGCCATTTCTTGACGCGCTTGATCGTCTGCTGGATCTGGTCGATCGCCTCGGTGATTGCGGCATTCACCTGCGCCACATCGATCTCGGTGGTGGTTTGGGCGTGCGTTATCGCGATGAAGAGCCGCCATTGGCTGCCGACTACATCAAAGCAGTGCGCGAGCGCCTCAACGGTCGTGATCTGGCGCTGGTGTTCGAGCCGGGCCGTTTCATCGTTGCCAACGCCGGCGTGCTACTGACCCAAGTCGAATACCTCAAGCACACCGAACACAAAGACTTCGCCATCGTCGACGCGGCGATGAACGACCTGATCCGCCCAGCGCTGTATCAGGCATGGATGGACGTCACCGCGGTCAAACCGCGTGACACCGCTGCGCGCAAATACGACATCGTCGGCCCGATCTGCGAAACCGGCGACTTCCTCGCCAAGGATCGCGAACTGGCCCTGGCCGAAGGCGATCTGCTGGCCGTGCATTCGGCCGGTGCCTACGGTTTTGTGATGAGCTCCAACTACAACACCCGTGGCCGTGCCGCTGAAGTGTTGGTAGACGGTGATCAGGCTTTTGAAGTGCGTCGCCGCGAGACCGTGGCCGAGCTGTTTGCCGGCGAAAGCCTGCTGCCGGAGTAACCCATGCTGCTGCGTTTTACCAAAATGCACGGCTTGGGCAATGACTTCATGGTTCTCGACCTGGTCAGCCAGCACGCGCATATTCAGCCAAAGCACGCCAAGCAATGGGGCGACCGCCACACTGGCATTGGTTTCGACCAATTGCTGATCGTCGAGGCGCCAAGCAACCCGGACGTGGATTTCCGCTATCGGATCTTCAATTCCGACGGCTCGGAAGTTGAGCAATGCGGCAACGGCGCGCGCTGCTTTGCGCGCTTCGTGCTCGACAAGCGTCTGACCGCCAAACGGCAGATTCGCGTCGAGACCAAGGGCGGCATCATCGAACTGGACGTGCGTAACGACGGCCAGATCGGCGTGAACATGGGCGCCCCGCGTCTGGTGCCGGCGGACATTCCGTTCGAAGCGCCAGCGCAGGCCAGCAGTTATCAGCTGGAAGTCGACGGCACCACGGTCGAACTGGCCGCCGTGTCGATGGGCAACCCTCATGCGGTATTGCGCGTGCAGGACATCAACAGCGCACCGGTGCATGAGCTGGGGCCGAAAATCGAACACCACCCGCGCTTCCCCGCGCGAGTGAATGTCGGTTTTCTCCAGGTCATCGACCGCAACCGCGCGCAGTTGCGCGTGTGGGAACGTGGCGCCGGGGAAACCCAGGCCTGCGGTACCGGCGCGTGTGCAGCGGCTGTCGCTGCGATCAGCCAGGGGTGGATGGATTCGCCGCTATTGATCGACCTGCCCGGCGGGCGTCTGTCCATTGAATGGGCAGGCCCTGGCCAACCGGTACTGATGACCGGTCCGGCAGTGCGTGTATACGAAGGACAAGTGCGTCTTTGAGTGAGCAAAAACCATGACCGATAAGCCTCAGGTACCCGCCCGACAGTCCGACGAATCAGCGTCCGAGAGCCTGGAGGCGGCAGCGGTTGCTGCGTACCTTGAGGCGCATCCGGACTTCTTCGTCGAGCACGAAGAACTGTTGCCCGCCCTGCGCATTCCGCACCAGCGCGGCGACACCGTTTCGCTGGTCGAGCGGCAGATGACTATCCTGCGCGACCGCAACATCGAGATGCGTCACCGCCTCTCGCAGTTGATGGACGTTGCCCGCGACAACGATCGCCTGTTCGACAAGACTCGCCGCCTCATTCTTTCCTTGATGGATGCCAGCAGCCTGGAAGACGTGGTGATCAGCGTCGAAGACAGTCTGCGTCAAGATTTCCAAGTGCCCTTCGTCAGCCTGATCCTGCTTGGCGACAACCCGGCACCGGTCGGTCGCTGGGTTACTCATGCGGATGCCCAAGTCGCCATCGGCGGCCTGCTCACCGAAGGCAAAAGCGTCAGCGGCAGCCTGCGTGAACACGAACTGGATTTCCTCTTCGGCGAAGAACAGCGCAAGCAGATCGGCTCCACCGCTGTAGTCGCCGTCAGCCATCAAGGTATCCACGGTATTCTGGCAATCGCCAGCCGTGATCCGCAGCACTACAAGAGCTCGGTCGGTACGCTGTTCCTCAGCTACATCGCCGAAGTCATGGGCCGCGTGCTGCCACGGGTCAACAGCTCCCTGCGCTCGGTACGTTGACCATGGAACGACAACTGGACGCTTACTGCGAACACCTGCGCAGTGAGCGACAGGTGTCGCCGCACACGCTCTCGGCCTACCGCCGCGACCTCGATAAAGTCCTTGGCTGGTGCGTGAAGCAAAACATCGGCAGTTGGGCGGCGCTGGATATTCAGCGCCTGCGCAGCCTGATCGCCCGTTTGCATGCGCAAGGCCAGTCCTCGCGCAGCCTCGCCCGGTTGCTCTCGGCGGTGCGCGGGCTCTATCACTATCTGAATCGCGAAGGCCTTTGCGACCATGATCCGGCGACCGGTCTGGCGCCGCCGAAAGGTGAGCGTCGCCTGCCGAAAACCCTCGACACTGACCGTGCGCTGCAATTGCTTGAAGGTGCGGTCGAAGATGATTTTCTGGCGCGGCGCGATCAGGCGATTCTGGAGTTGTTCTATTCCTCCGGCCTGCGTCTATCCGAACTGACCGGGCTCAACCTCGATCAACTCGACCTCGCCGACGGCATGGTTCAAGTGCTCGGCAAAGGCAGCAAAACCCGCCTGCTGCCGGTCGGTAAAAAGGCCCGCGAAGCGATCGAACAATGGCTGCCGCTGCGCGCGATGACCAACCCGGCGGACGACGCCGTGTTCGTCAGCCAGCAAGGCCGACGCCTTGGCCCGCGAGCGATTCAGGTGCGAGTCAAACTCGCCGGCGAACGCGAACTGGGGCAAAACCTGCACCCGCACATGCTGCGGCACTCTTTCGCCAGCCACTTGCTGGAATCCTCGCAGGACTTGCGCGCGGTGCAGGAATTACTTGGCCACTCGGACATCAAGACCACGCAGATCTACACCCACCTGGACTTCCAGCACCTGGCGGCGGTCTACGACAGCGCCCACCCACGGGCCAAACGCATGAAAGGCGATGATTCATGAGCATCCAGTTGATCACCTTCGACCTCGACGACACCCTGTGGGACACCGCGCCAGTGATCGTCAGCGCCGAAGCGGTATTGCGTGAATGGCTGAGCGAACATGCGCCGAACCTGGGCGCGGTGCCGGTCGAGCATCTGTGGGCGATTCGCGAGCGTGTATTGGCTAACGAACCGGGGCTCAAGCATCGGATCAGCGCGCTACGTCGACGTGTTTTGTTTCATGCGATGGAAGACGCTGGATACGCCCATGGCGAAGCCACCGACCTGGCAGACAAGGGTTTTGAAGTATTTCTGCATGCCCGGCATCAGATCGAAGTTTTTCCTGAAGTCGAGCCGGTGCTGGAGATCCTCGCCAATCACTATGCGCTTGGCGTGGTTACCAATGGCAATGCTGATGTGCGTCGATTGGGTCTGGCGGACTACTTCAAGTTTGCGTTGTGCGCCGAAGATATCGGCATCGCCAAACCGGATGCACGGTTGTTTCATGAGGCTTTGCAGCGCGGCGGCGCTACGGCCGAAACCGCCGTACATATCGGCGATCATCCGGGCGATGACATTGCCGGGGCGCAGCAGGCGGGGTTGCGAGCGATCTGGTTTAACCCGGCGGGCAAACCGTGGGAAGCGGATCGTCTACCGGATGCCGAAATTCGCAGCCTGACCGACCTGCCAGCCGTTCTCGCGCGCTGGAATGCCATCTCGAAATAATCCACAAACCCTGTGGGAGCGAGCTTGCTCGCGAAAGCGTCAGGTCAGTCACTGCGATGCTGTACGACCTATCGCATTCGCGAGCAAGCTCGCTCCCACAGGGGAATTGCGTTCACTTCGATAGCTTTATTCCAGGCATGAAAAAGCCCGCAGCGACGGCGGGCTTTTTCAGCAAGCAAGCGGCACGCCTCAGATAGGGCGGCTGCCGTACTTGTTGTCCGGCTTCTTCGGCGGATCGGCGACCACATTGGCCTCCACTTCCTGAACCTTGCCGCCGCGCGACAGGAACTCTTCCATGGCCTTGGCCAGGGCGTCGCGTTCCTTGTTCTTGGCTTCAATGCTCGGCAACTCATCTACCGACACCGCAGCCTTGGCTTTGCCTTTGGCAGCCGGGGCCGGCGTATCGTCGCCGCCATCGTCGTCAGCAACGTCTTCCGCTGCTGCTTCCAGACCTTCCTCGGCCTCGTCTTCGTCGCCTACTTCGAGGTCGTCGTTTTCCAGATCATCGTCGCTCATGTTCTACCTCATGACTTGCGAAAAGCAGATTAGTTATAGACCAGCTTTGGCAACTGTCGAAAGTCGCCGTTAAAAAATCAGTAACCATTGGTGACCAACGGTTTACGCCCCTTCACCGTGCAAGGTGGCGAGGACTTTTCGGGCACCGCCATGATCACGGTGCTCGCCCAGATAAACGCCTTGCCAGGTCCCCAGTGCCAACCGACCTGCCGAAACCGGCAGACTGATCTGGCAGCCAAGCACGCTGGCCTTGAAGTGCGCCGGGAGGTCGTCCAGGCCTTCGTCGTTATGCTCATAGCCGTCTGTTCCTTGTGGGATCAGACGATTGAAAAATCGTTCGAAGTCGCGACGTACCGCCGGATCGGCGTTCTCGTTGATGGTCAACGACGCCGAGGTATGCTGCAGCCACAAATGCAACAGACCGACCCGGCACTCCCTGAGTTCAGGCAGCCCCGCGAGTAACTCGTCCGTTACCAGATGAAAGCCCCGGGGCCGTGCCCGCAGGGTTATCAGAGTCTGTTGCCACATACAGTTCTCCGCACGTTCGGGGCGCATTCTAGCGCGCTCTGGGAAAAAACAAAGGCCCTAATATTCCTGCAATGATGTAAGCCATTGGCCGCAGAAAAACGCCCGTCGTAAACACTACTAAAGACGTACGAAAAATCCTTTCAGCCTGTCGCTTAATGACAAATCCCGGACAAAAAAATGCCCGGCGAACCGGGCAATTTTTTTCAGTGCGCGTACTTACAGGTTGTAGCCGCGTTCGTTGTGTTGTGCCAGATCGAGGCCAACCGACTCTTCTTCCTCGGTCACACGCAGACCCATCACGGCGTCCAGGACCTTGAGGATAATGAAGGTGACGATCGCGGTGTAGATCACCGTGAAGCCGACGCCTTTGACCTGAATCCACACTTGCGCACCGATATCGGTGACGGTGCCGAAGCCACCCAGTGCCGGCGCAGCGAACACACCGGTGAGGATCGCGCCGAGAATACCGCCGATACCGTGTACGCCGAAGGCGTCCAGGGAGTCGTCATAACCGAGTTTGCGTTTCAGGGTGGTGGCGCAGAAGAAGCACACCACGCCTGCGGCCAGACCGATCACCAGTGCGCCCATCGGGCCCACGGTGCCGGCAGCCGGAGTGATCGCGACCAGACCGGCAACCACACCCGAAGCAATGCCCAGTGCGCTTGGCTTGCCGTGAGTGACCCACTCGGCAAACATCCAGCCCAGCGCGGCAGCAGCGGTAGCGATCTGAGTGACCAGCATCGCCATGCCGGCGGTGCCGTTGGCCGCCGCAGCGGAACCGGCGTTGAAGCCGAACCAGCCGACCCACAGCATCGCCGCGCCCATCAGGGTGTAACCGAGGTTGTGCGGAGCCATCGGGGTGGTCGGGAAGCCTTTACGCTTGCCCAATACCAGGCAGGCAATCAGACCGGCGACACCGGCGTTGATGTGCACCACGGTGCCGCCCGCGAAATCGAGCACGCCCCAGTCCCACATCAGGCCGCCGTTGCCGGACCAGACCATGTGGGCGATCGGTGCATAAACCAGAGTGAACCAGATGCCCATGAAGATCAGCATCGCGGAAAATTTCATCCGCTCGGCGAACGCACCGACGATCAGCGCCGGGGTGATGATCGCGAAGGTCATCTGGAAGGTGATGAACACCGCCTCAGGGAACAAAGCCGCTGGGCCGGTCAGGCTCGAAGGCGTGACACCGGCGAGGAACGCCTTGCCCATGCCGCCGAAGAACGAGTTGAAGTTGACGACGCCCTGCTCCATGCCGGTGGTGTCGAACGCAATGCTGTAGCCATAAATGACCCACAGGATGCTGATCAGACCGGTAATGGCGAAGCACTGCATCATCACGGAAAGAATGTTTTTCGAGCGAACCATGCCGCCGTAGAACAGCGCCAGGCCGGGGATGGTCATGAACAGCACGAGGGCTGTCGAGGTGAGCATCCAGGCAGTGTCGCCGGAATTGAGGACTGGGGCCGCCACTTCGTCTGCCGCCATTGCAAGGCTTGGCATTACGATAGACAACAGGGCTCCTAGCCCTGCGAATTTACGCAGAGTCATATTGTTTTCTCCTGGGGCGTTGGGGTTTGTGGCGGCGCTTAGATCGCGTCGGTATCGGTTTCGCCGGTACGGATGCGAATCGCCTGTTCCAGATTGACCACGAAGATCTTGCCGTCACCGATCTTGCCGGTGTTGGCCGCTTTGGTTATCGCCTCGATAACCCGATCCAGATCCTTGTCGTCGATGGCCACGTCGATTTTCACCTTGGGCAGAAAATCGACCACATATTCCGCGCCGCGATACAGCTCGGTGTGACCCTTCTGCCGGCCGAAGCCTTTGACTTCAGTAACGGTAATGCCCTGCACGCCGATTTCGGACAGCGACTCGCGCACGTCGTCCAACTTGAACGGCTTGATGATGGCAGTGACTAGCTTCATGAAAACTCTCTCCCGAATTGGTGGACTTGCCCCAGGAAAACAAACCCGACTCAAGTCTAAGCGCAGTGCCTGGCTTTGTAACGCATCGTCGGCCGTACCTGCCCGACTGACGCCAGCTAACCGCTGCCGACGAAACTCCCCGCTCCGTCTGCCGCACTGCATTCGTCACAGCGACTGCATCAGTGCATGGGTCGAAGGTGACTAAGCAGAAAGCTTGCCATCTCGCCAAAATCCCCTGATTTCAATCCCTTGGCCGCTGTCGCAACGCAATGCGCGCGAAACGCCATCCGGATACGCACAACAACGGTGCGTCGCCGTCCGTCCGCCTGCGCGAAAAGCGTGCATCCCTGACCGCGAGATTGACTATAGACACTGCGTGATACACTGCCGGCCATTGTTTCCAGGACATCCACCATGCTCGCGCCCAAAGACTTCCTCGACGCCCTGAGCGGCACCGCCTCCCGCCTCTTCAGCGGCGACACCCCGCTGCCGAAAGCCGAAATCGAAAGCCAGTTCAAGATGCTGCTGCAGAGCGCCTTCAGCAAACTCGACCTGGTCAGCCGTGAAGAATTTGATAGTCAGATGGTTGTGTTGGCGCGTACTCGCGCTCGCCTCGAAAGTCTCGAAGCGAAAGTTGCCGAGATGGAAGCGAAGCTGACACCGCCAGCCGAATAACGCATCCACCTGTAGGAGCTGCCGAAGGCTGCGATCTTTTGATCCTCAGCCCTTCAACCACCCCGGCAACGTCCTACAACCTGCACCACCGCCGTCCGATTGCGCCGAAAAGCCCAGGTTTCTAAGCTCACCCGATGCTGAATGTTCAGCACCGGGTTTGGCGACCCGAACAGCTTAAGGCGCACGACAACCATGATGGCGGCTACATTACCGCCACATCGTTTCATGGCGGTTGTGCGTGGGAGACCTTCGGGTCTGCCGGGTTCCTTTTGCTCCGGTTCGCCAACCCGCGTACAACTGCCACCCAATCGTTTGGCGACGATTGAGGGCAGCCCCTTAAGCAAGAGGAACTGCTCAATGAATCAAGAAGAGACTTATCTGACCCCGCACATTTTCACCCGCCACAAACTCCCCCTCCACGCCCTCCTCATCCAGAACCAACCCTGGTTCTGCGCCCGAGACCTGAGTCGCCTGCTGCACATTTACCTCAACGAACGCATGCTGCGAAAACTCGACCCCGACCAATACCAAACCCGCAAAACCCTCATCCACAACCAGATCGAAAACACCCTGCTGATCAGCGAATCCGGCATCTACGCCCTCCTCGTCTACCACTACTGCCCCGAATACCGAGCGCTGCGCGAATGGCTCACCCACCAAGTCATCCCCACCCTGCGCGACGCCCAACACCCCAGCACAAGCGAACGCCCACACCTGAGCCTGCTCAGTTGGCCGGACATGACATTGAGTTTGTTGCACTGGAATAACCAGCCGTGGATACGGTTACACGATGTGCCGCAGATGATGGTGGAACGGGAACAGACCAAGCGCCCAATGACGGGGCCATGGTGGAAAAGAGCTTCGCGAATGCTGCAATCGCTATAAACCCGCATGCCGGAGCTGGGCCCTGCGCAAATCGTAAGTCGATTGCAGATTCATCCAGAACTCAGGCGTAGTGTTGAGATAAGTGGCAAGGCTGATTGCCAGATCGGCGCAGATCCCGAGCTGGCATTTCACAAGCTTTTCGATCTCACTTTCGGGCCAGTTCGTGGGCATGGCCAGATCCATGACAGTCATGCCCAACGGCTCCAATGAATTCCTTATTCAGAACCTCGCCCGGATGAATCGGGCGCATACCATTGCGGTCCATTTTTCGCCTCCAGAGGCTGCATTGAACGGCCAAACTGGAGCATCCGACTCCCGGATACAAGACCTTCACCCCCCTTTCACCGGCGTCCTACAACTATTAGGGCATAGCCCTACAAACATCAGCGTCTGCGCCCAATTACGCAGCCCTTACGCATGTCATTACATTGGCAAACGAAATACACCCATCAAGATGGAGGTATCTGTGAAGGATAAGAAGAGGAAGGAAAAGCTATTTCAGATTGTTGATTTGCACCTCGAAGCACTCCGTTTGGCTGGGGATATGTCAGCCAACCAACGGCGATTTATTGAAGTTGCTGTTACATGTGGGCCAGCGCTTGAGCCAAGCGGCGCGCTGGCCGGTAGAAGGTCCTGAGTGAAAAATAAAAAAAGGCGTCCATAGGACGCCTTTTTTTGCTCGGAGGAATAGTCGCAGCGATTCTTTAGCTCCTGGCTTTGCGGCCTTGGGTTCAGAATCCGACAGGGCTAGCCCGTCGTCACTACTTCAGAGAAACCAGCTTTCTCTGCTGCCAAAAATGCGGGGGAGCTTTTGCTGGTGCCCAATCCCGACGAATGCGCAGTTGCAGTCCTCGATCGGGAGGATCCTTCAGTACCGCTCAGGAGTCAAAGCTCATTTACGATCGAGAGCAGCGCAAAACCCTCATCCATCCCGACATAAAGTATTGCCTCTCCGCCCTCTCACACCCTGAACTGACCATCTCCAACGTCCTTCACTAACGCAAGCACAATCCTACAAGGACCGTCCCCTACGTCTGATTACGTAAGCATCAATGCCTTCGATATCGTTTGCAGATTGATCCCACAGAACAAAACGATGCGAAGAAAAGGCAAAGGTACCGAACTTCGAAATCAGACACTCAAATCTGAATCCCGAAAACTCGCACATCAAACAATGTCCATGGACCCAGAAGCCCTGGCGGCTGGAGTTGATGCTCTATCACTCAGGATCGATCCGATTACTCCAGTAGCAATCAACGCATTCCACCAGTGGACCGGCCCCGTTGGGTATCCATGGGACGCTGTGTTGGACTGGAAGAGCAAAGATGCAAAAGGGCTGGACTTGGCGTTCTGGTACGAAGAAGAACTGTGCGGACTGTGCTACGCAACGCCGCGAAGAAGCACGATCTGCATGAAAATCGTCCTTTTGCAGGGACACACCTGCAAGACAAATACCTTGCGGGGCTGGATCGCTCCGATGGCATTGCTGACAACAGAATTCTACGCCCGGAAGCTGGGGTGCACGCAAATCGAAGTACAAGAGCCAGACTCAGGCGCCATCCCTTACTATCAAACGCTGGGATTTTATTTTGATACAACCGGCCGCCTTGTCTTTCCATTGGACGACCAATAAGATCGAATCAAGCATCCCGGCACGTGAGGTGTTTATGAAGCAGAAGAAGCAGAAAACCCAACCGGCACGGGTTTCCAAACCAGGTACCGAGACACTCGGTTTGCCGGACAGAGTTTCAGCCAGTCAGCGGCATTTTCTGAAAGTGGCCGCGACCTATGGCAAGGAAATGGAGCCCGATGGCTGGCTCGCCGGTGGTGGAACCTGAGTACTGCAAAAATGACCGCCAAACAGGCGGTTTTTTTATGCCTGAGGATTAGTGCCTTCAGCAACATCCAGTGAAAGTTCGCCCTTAAAACTGTCCGACCAACGCCCTCTCCCCAGACTACGCTTCAAAAACCCGCAGGAAGCGGCTCCCGATTCAGCTCAAGGAACGACCATGTCCCTCTCCATCGTCCACAGCCGCGCCCAGATTGGCGTGGAAGCCCCCGCTGTCACTGTCGAAGTCCATCTGGCCAACGGCCTGCCGTCGCTGACCATGGTCGGGCTGCCCGAGGCGGCGGTGAAGGAGAGCAAGGATCGGGTGCGCAGCGCGATCATCAATTCCGGGCTGCAGTTTCCGGCGCGGCGGATCACCTTGAATCTGGCGCCGGCGGATTTGCCCAAGGATGGCGGGCGGTTTGATCTGGCGATTGCCTTGGGGATTCTGTCGGCGAGTGTGCAGGTGCCGTGTCTGACGCTGGATGATGTGGAATGTCTGGGGGAGCTGGCGTTGTCCGGCGCAGTACGAGCGGTGCGCGGGGTGTTGCCGGCAGCGTTGGCGGCGCGCAAAGCGGGTCGTGCGCTGGTGGTGCCGCGGGCGAATGCCGAGGAGGCGTGCCTGGCTTCGGGGTTGAAGGTGTTTGCGGTGGATCATTTGCTGGAGGCGGTGGCGCATTTCAATGGGCATACGCCGGTTGAACCCTATGTCTCCGACGGGCTGATGCATGCCAGCAAGCCTTATCCCGACTTGAATGAAGTGCAGGGGCAAGTGGCGGCGAAACGAGCGTTGCTGATTGCTGCTGCGGGTGCCCATAACTTGCTGTTCAGTGGGCCGCCGGGAACGGGTAAGACATTGCTGGCCAGCCGATTGCCGGGACTGTTGCCGCCGCTGGCCGAGAGTGAAGCGCTGGAGGTTGCGGCGATTCAGTCGGTCGCCAGTGGCGCGCCGCTGACCCATTGGCCGCAGCGTCCCTTTCGTCAACCGCACCACTCGGCATCCGGACCGGCCCTGGTCGGCGGCAGTTCGAAACCGCAACCCGGTGAGATTACCCTCGCCCACCATGGCGTGCTGTTTCTCGATGAGCTGCCGGAGTTTGATCGCAAGGTATTGGAGGTTTTACGCGAGCCTTTGGAGTCCGGACATATCGTCATCGCCCGAGCGAAGGATCGCGTACGTTTTCCGGCACGCTTCCAGTTGGTGGCGGCGATGAACCCCTGCCCCTGTGGATATCTTGGCGAGCCGAGCGGCAAGTGCTCGTGCACACCAGACATGGTGCAGCGCTATCGCAACAAGCTATCGGGGCCTTTGCTGGATCGGATTGATCTGCACCTGACCGTGGCGCGGGAAGCGACAGCGTTGAACCCGCAGTTGAAGCCGGGAGAGGACAGCGCCAGCGCCGCAGCACTGGTAGCCGAGGCTCGCGAGCGCCAGCAAAAGCGTCAAGGCTGCGCCAACGCGTTTCTCGATCTGCCAGGACTGAAAAAACACTGCAAGTTATCCACAACCGATGAGAAATGGCTGGAGTCAGCCTGTGAACGGCTGACGTTGTCTCTGCGCTCCGCGCATCGGCTACTCAAGGTCGCCCGGACACTGGCAGACCTTGAGCAAGTCGATGCAATCAAACGCGAGCACTTGGCCGAGGCGCTGCAATATCGGCCGGCGACACCTTAATGCTCGGTCAGATCCACCAGCGGCGTCTGCCGCACTTCGGTGTCGCGTCCGGCCTGTATCTCGGTCACGCGCTTCAACGCGTTATCCACTGCCCCCTTGTCCGCAAGCAGGCTGTAGCTGATCTGGAACTGTTTGTGTTCTTTCGGTGCAATGGTCGGCACCAGATTCAGCGGACGCTGATAGCGGCGGTTGTAAGAAAAACTGGTGCCCGGCTCCAGCCCGGTGACATAGCCCTGGCCTTGAGTGTCAGTGTTTTTCCACAGGGAAAACACCGGCAACTGCTGGGTGTTGAAGCCAACAGAAACACCCAGGCTGCCCGCCTTATTGTGCAAAACAGTCAGGGTTTCGCCTTTGGCGTCGGCATAGGGCACGACGTTGTAGACGGTTTCGTCGTAGTCCTTGGTCGGCGCGCGATAGGTCTGCCAGTCGGCCAGGTCGCCCTTGGCCTTGTCGTTGAACGGCGAAACCTGTTTTACCGGCGCAGCAAAACGGGCGCCCTGCTCGAGGAACGGCGTACTGAAATTGCTGTGATACAGCGCCTGGTATTCCTTCGGATAGTCGCCGTTGTTGGTCAGCGTATCGTTGAGTGCGAAGCGCGTGCTGCCGGGTTCGGTGACCAATTCAGTAACGACGGAGAAATCGACCTTCTTGAAGGCCTGCTCTTTCAGCTCACCGCGCAGACTGATGGCGTAGGGTGGCTTTTCGTCGATGTGCAGCGTGACGGTACTGGCCGGGATGTTGGCAGCGCGGCCGTGCAAGGTCAGCAGTTCGCCATTGTCGATGCCGGGATGGCCAACCCATTCGTAACCGCAGCGGGCGACCAGCTCGTTGAAGCCTTCCAGCCAGCCCAGTCCACCGCGTCCGTTGAGTTCGATGAAGGCCGGGTTGACCACGTCCTTGACCGGCGACTCCCAACCCATGCGCACGTCGCCGACGGAGGCCTGCAAGACATTCATGCCTCGGGTCGGCACCACCGAGAGTTTCATCGTGCCGTTATCGATATCGACGATGCTGACGCCTTCCTGCCGCCCACCGTGCAAGGTACGCAGGCTTACGGAGAAGGGTTTGTCGGTTTTCACGCCGAGTTGCTCACTGGTGATGCTCCAGTTTTGCGCGGACTTGTTGGTGTCGAGGAGGACGTAATCCCAGGCCATGGCGTGGGAAGCAGCAGAGAATGCGCCGAGGGCGACGGCGAGTTTGAGCGGGGTCATGGCAGCAGCCTTTATTGGAGTTGTGCCATTTTTATAGCGCTGCGGAAACGTTTCAGCAAGTGTATTAGATCGACAGATCGCATGTTCTGCCGAAGATCTTCAGTGATGCATTCGCGAGCAAGCTCGCTCCCACAGGGGTCTCGGGTGTTCACAAAATCTGTGAATCACACCGAACACTGTGGGAGCGAGCCTGCTCGCGAAAGCTATTTCAAAGGCGCATCAACGGAAGCGATCAACCTCGGAACGCAAGTCCGCCGCCAATTTTTCCAGCTCTTTAGCCGTCACCGCCAGGTTCGACACAACCTCACGCTGCTCACTGTTGGCCAACGCAATGCTCTGCAAATTGCTGCTCAACAACGTCGCGGTGCTGCTCTGTTCCTGAGTCGCCGTGGTAATCGCGGCAAACTGCTGCCCAGCCGAACGGCTCTGCTCGTCAATACGCGCCAGCGCCGACGCCACATTGGCGTTACGCGACAAGCCTTCCTGCATCAGCACATTGCCCTGCTCCATGGTGCTGATCGCGTTGCCGGTTTCCTGCTGGATGCTGTGGATCATGCTGGAAATTTCATCAGTCGCCTGGCGGGTACGCGAGGCCAGGCTGCGCACCTCATCGGCCACTACGGCGAAGCCGCGACCTTGTTCGCCGGCACGCGCCGCTTCGATGGCCGCGTTGAGCGCCAACAAGTTGGTTTGCTCGGCAATCGAAGTAATCACCCCAACGATGCCGCCGATCTCCTGCGAACGCTGACCGAGGGTATTGATCACGGTGGCGGTGCTGTTCAGGGCGCCAGCGATTTGCTCCAGCGAGGACGACGCTTCTTCCATCGAGCTGCGACCAATCTGCGTTTGCTGCGCGTTTTCCTGCGCCAGACGCTGGGTCGCGCCCATGTTGTCGGCGATGTTCAACGAGGTCGCGCTGAACTCTTCCACCGCGCCGGCCATGCTGGTGATTTCGCCGGACTGCTGCTCCATGCCTTCGTACGCGCCGCCGGACAGGCCGGACAAGGCTTGCGCACGGCTGTTGACCTCTTCCGAAGAGCGACGGATGTGCTCGACCATGGTCGACAGCGCCTGACTCATCTGGTTGAACGCGCGGGACAGCTGACCGATTTCGTCGTTGCTCGACACGTTCAGGCGCACGCTGAGATCGCCGGCACCCAAGGCTTCCGCCTGACGCACCAGATCGCTCAGCGGCGCCAGTTTGCTGCGCAGCAACCAGACCACGGAACCGACCGCCAACAGCATCGCCAACAGACTGCCGATCGCCAGTTGCGTACCGACGCTCCAGGTCACTGCGCGGATCTCGGCTTTCGGCATGCTCGCCACTACCGACCACGGGCCACCGTCGAACGGCACGGCAACGCTGTAGAAATCTTCGGACTTGTCGCCCCAGAACTGACCTTTGCCCGGCGTTTTCGCCAGGCCGCTGATTACCGGAATCGCTTGATCCAGAGCCTGCACGCCCGCCGGCGGGACCAGCCATTTGTTCTGCTCATCCAGCAGTGCCAGGGAGCCTGTCTGGCCAATACGGAAACGCTTGAGGTTGTCGAACTGGGCGTTCTGCGCGTCGGTGTAATCGAAACCAACGAACAGCACCGCAATCACCTTGCCGCTGCCATCGCGCACCGGGGTGTATTGGGTCATGTAGGAACGCTCGAACAACAAGGCGCGACCGACGTAGCTCTGCCCTGCCATCAGCTTCGCGTAGGCCGGGTGCGCGTGATCGAGCAAGGTGCCGATGGCGCGAGTGCCGTCCTGCTTGGTCAGCGAGGTGCTGACCCGCACAAAGTCTTCGCCGCTGCGCACGAACAGCGTGGCGACGCCAGCCGTCATCTGCTTGAACTCGTCGACTTCCTTGAAGTTGTTGTTCAACACTTCGCTACCCAGATGCAGGCCCGGGGTCTGGGTGCCCGCAACCGTCACCGGCTCACTCGGGTGAATGCTCAAACCCGCGCTGAAGCGTTTCTCGAACAACCCGCTCAGGCGCTGGGTGCTTTCACGCAGCGTGCCGTGGAAGGTGCTCAGTTGGTCGGCCAGCAGCCGCGCCTCACTGGCCAGATGCTCTTCACGGGTGGCGAGGTTGGCCGAGTCCAGCGAACGCAGGGCGAACACCGTACTGCCACTGATAACTATCGCCAGTATCACAGCGAGCGCGAGGCCCAGCTGCGAGGCGATCCGAGCGCGAGGTTGAGACATGGACAGCTCCTGGCCGAGCCACGGGATCCTCCTTGATCTCGACTCGGATAATTTTCTAATAGTGGGGGTGAATCGTGGAGACCGGCACGACGGTTCCACTTGCTCATAGTCGGCAGTAAAACCGAATACTTGAGCGCGCAACGAGGGTATGGCGCAAGGCCGCCATTGTGGCGGCTCGAACGTTTCAGCTCAAGCGCGCAACCGCCGGCAGTTCCATGGCGCGGACTTCGCCTTGCAGGAAGTCGCTGAGGCGGCGCAAACGTTCACCTCCCGGACGGGTCTTTGGCCACACCAGGTAATAATTCAGTCCGCTGGCGACGGCGGTTGGCCACGGCAGGCTCAGTCTTCCCTGCGCCACATCTTCGGCGACCATCAACAGGTCGCCCATCGATACGCCGTAACCGCGTGCCGCCGCGATCATGCCCAATTCCAGAGTGTCGAACACCTGCCCGCCCTTGAGCGACACCTGATCGGACAGCCCCATGTGCTCCAGCCAACTGCGCCAATCGCGGCGGTCCGGCGTTGGGTGAAGTAATTCGGTACAGGCCAGCCGAGCCAGATCCCACGGCTGATCATTCAACAGGTTGGGTGCACCCACCGGAATCAGCTCTTCGGGAAACAATAAACTCGCCTCCCAATCCGGCGGAAAATGCCCGTCGCTCAACAGCACGGCGCAGTCGAACGGCTCATCATTGAAGTCCACCGAATCCACATCCATCCAGGCGCTGGTCAGCTGTACTTCGTTGCCCGGCTGCAAGTGGCGGAAGCGACTGAGTCGCGCCAGCAGCCAGCGCATGGTCAGAGTCGACGGGGCCTTCATACGCAAGATGTCGTCCTCGGCGCGCAAGGTATTGCAGGCCCGCTCAAGCGCACCGAAGCCTTCGCGGATTCCCGGCAGTAGCAAACGCGCGGCTTCAGTCAGTTGCAAATTGCGCCCGCTGCGATGAAACAGCCGGCAGGCAAAGTGATCTTCCAGCGTTCGAATATGCCGACTGACTGCGCTCTGGGTGATCGACAACTCTTCAGCCGCACGGGTGAACGAGCTATGTCGTGCCGCCGCTTCAAATGCGCGCAGGGCATACAAGGGAGGAAGACGACGAGACATGCAGAAAGCTCCTATAGCGGGATGCAGCCAAACTGACAAAAACTGCGCAGGATGAGTTTTAATCATGCCACCCATCCTTTTTATCCCTTTGTGCAAAGCCTGCCAAGCGCAGAGAATCGACGGTCTCCTGTTCCCTCTGAAATCGAGTGGTGATGACCATGCAGCATCCTGTGCGTACCGAACTCTGGGCCATCCTGCGGCTGGCAGGGCCGTTGATCGCTTCACAGTTGGCGCACATGTTGATGGTGCTGACTGACACCCTGATGATGGCGCGCTTAAGTCCGGAAGCGCTGGCCGGCGGCGGGCTGGGTGCAGCAACCTATTCGTTCGTGTCGATTTTCTGCATCGGCGTGATTGCGGCAGTCGGCACGCTGGTGGCGATTCGCAAAGGCGCCGGCGACATCATTGGCGCCGCACGGCTGACTCAGGCCGGGCTGTGGCTGGCGTGGCTGATGGCATTAGGCGCCGGGTTGTTGCTGTGGAATCTGAAACCGGTGCTGCTGTTGTTCGGCCAGACCGAAACCAACGTCAACGCCGCCGGGCAATTCCTCATCGCCCTGCCCTTCGCCCTGCCCGGCTACTTGAGCTTCATGGCCCTGCGCGGTTTTACCAGCGCGATTGGCCGGGCAACGCCGGTGATGGTTATCAGCCTGGCCGGTACGGTGGCGAACTTCCTGCTCAATTACGCGCTGATCACAGGCATGTTCGGTCTGCCGAAAATGGGCCTGACGGGGATCGGTCTGGTCACGGCGATTGTCGCTAATTGCATGGCGTTGGCATTGGCCTGGCACATCCGTCGGCATCCGGCCTATGACGCGTACCCGCTGCGCGCGGGCCTGTCGCGGCCGAATCGGCAGTATCTGAAAGAATTATGGCGCCTCGGCCTGCCAATCGGCGGCACCTACGCGGTGGAAGTTGGTCTGTTCGCATTTGCCGCGTTGTGCATGGGCACGATGGGCAGCACGCAATTGGGCGCGCACCAGATCGCCCTGCAAATCGTTTCGGTAGCGTTCATGGTGCCCGCGGGGATGTCGTACGCAATCACCATGCGCGTCGGCCAGCATTACGGCGCCGGGCAACTGAGCGATGCACGGATGTCCGGGCGGGTCGGGATCGTCTTTGGTGCGGTGGTCATGCTGGTCTTCGCCATGGTGTTCTGGTTGCTGCCAAATCAGTTGGTCGGGTTGTTTCTCGATCACAACGATCCGGCGTTTGCCGAGGTGATTCGTCTGGCGGTGAGCCTGTTGGCAGTGGCGGCATGGTTCGAGTTGTTTGATGGCACGCAGACGATTGCCATGGGCTGCATTCGTGGGCTCAAGGATGCGAAAACCACGTTTCTGGTCGGGCTTGGTTGCTATTGGCTGATTGGTGCGCCGGCAGCGTGGTGGATGGCGTTCCACTTGAACTGGGGGCCGACAGGCGTCTGGTGGGGTTTGGCGCTAGGCCTGGCGTGTGCGGCGGTGAGTTTGACGCTGGCGTTTGAATGGAAAATGAAGCGGATGATTCGGTTGGAGCCTGCTACATCACGCTTTGAGGTCGTTGGCGCGGATTAAGAACAAAACGGCAGCTCCTACAGGGATCGGTGTAGGAGCTGCCGCAGGCTGCGATCTTTTAAACGGCCTCCACAGAAACCTGTTGGCTTGAGCCAAACGTCAGGTATTCAACCAATTCCGCCAACGGCAACGGCCGGCTGATCAGATAACCCTGCACCTGATCGCAGCCAAACCCGCGCAGCAGCTCCAGTTGCTCCGGGGTCTCGACCCCTTCCGCCACCACTTCCAGATGCAGGTTGTGCGCGAGATTGATCATCGCGTGCACCAGTTTGCGGTTCTCCTCGCGCTGCTCCATGCCACCGACAAAGCTCTTGTCGATCTTCAGCAAGGTAATCGGCAGGCTGTTGAGGTGCACAAACGAGGAGAACCCGGTACCGAAATCATCCAGCGAGAAACGCACACCGAGGCGGCCGAGGGCGTCCATGGTCTGCTTGACCAGATCGCTGCGGCGCATCACCGCCGTTTCCGTCAGTTCGAATTCCAGCCACTGCGCTTCAACGCCGCGCTCAGCGATCAAGCGGCTCAATGTCGGTAACAACTGACTGTCCTGAAACTGGCGGAACGACAGGTTGATCGCCATGTGCAGCGCCGGCAAACCGCGCTCGCGCAACGCCTGCATATCGCGCAGGGCCCGGGAAATCACCCAGTAACCCAACGGCACAATCAAGCCGCTCTGCTCGGCCAGTGGCACGAACTCGCTCGGCGGCAGTAGGCCGCGCTCGCTGTGACGCCAGCGCACCAAGGCTTCGAGGCCAACAATCTGGCCATCCTGCATGTTCAGACGGGGCTGGTAATGCAGCTCCAGTTCATCGCGACGCAAGGCTCGGCGCAGCTCGCTTTCCAGATCAGCCATGCTCCGCGCGTTGCGGTTGATGCGTTCGTTGAAGATATGAAAGGTGCAGCCTTGCGTGCTCTTGGCCTGCTGCATGGCGATGTGTGCATGCCACATCAGCGGATCGGCACCGCCCTGCGCACGGGCGTGGGCGATGCCGAGGCTGGAGCCGATCAACAGGCTTTCGCCATCGACCCAATAAGGTTCGGCGAGCGCTTCGGTGATGCGTTCGGCCATCCACTCGGCGCGTTGCGGCGCACGGCGGGTGTCGATCAGCAGAGCGAATTCGTCGCTGCCCAGCCGCGCCAGTTGATCACCGGCCTCCAGCTGACTTTTCAGCCGCGCGACGACTTGCAGGATCAAACGATCGCCCGCCTGATGACCGAGGGCGTCGTTAGCGTGGCGGAAGTTGTCGAGATCAAGATGCCCGAGGGCCAGGCCGCGACCGTCGTTTTCTGCGAGGCGCGCCGTCAGCAAGGTCTGGAAACCCTGACGGTTGGCAATGCCGGTCAGCGGATCCTGTTCGGCGAGGCGTTGCAGGGTGTTTTCGAGAACGCCGCGTTCGCGCACATGGCGCAGGCAACGGCGCAGCATGCCGGGGTCGAGGGCGTCGAACACCAGCCAGTCACTGACGCCAACCGGCGCGGTGTCCGGTTCGTGTTCCAGCAACAATACCGTCGGCAGGCTGCAGCGGCCGGGTGCCGGTTGCAACGCAGGAAGGGTCAACAACACCGCGTGGCGATTGTCTTCGAACAAACTGCTGACCGACTCCCAGCTCGGCGCGCTGATCAGCACCGCCGCGCTTCCCATCGGAGCCAGACACTCACGCAATAACGCTGTCCACGCTGGCTCTTCGGCCAGTAGCAGCAAACGCAAGGGTTCGACAGGCGTAGACAAGCTAGCTCCCTAGACTCTGCAAAGATGTGGGCGGGGCATTATGCCGTTGCGCCGTTCAATGACCAAATGACAACGGTTATCAAAACGTTATTTTGTGTCACGAATGAGAACATTAGCCGCAAAATCACCGCGCATCCTCCGCGAAAGTAACAAAACCGGCAAATTTGAATCGCGTGGTACGTCACAAGTCGGAGAGAGCAGCACAAATCGCTGAGCCTGTTAAAATGCCGGCCCATTTCGTCAACGACTCCCGAATTTTCGTATGTCCCGACTCAATCCCCGGCAGCAAGAAGCCGTGAACTACGTCGGCGGCCCTCTATTGGTGCTCGCCGGTGCTGGCTCCGGCAAGACCAGCGTGATCACGCGCAAAATCGCGCACCTGATCCAGAACTGCGGCATCCGCGCCCAGTACATCGTCGCCATGACCTTTACCAACAAGGCCGCGCGCGAGATGAAAGAGCGGGTCGGCACCCTGCTGCGCGCCGGCGAAGGGCGTGGCCTGACCGTCTGCACCTTCCACAACCTCGGTCTCAACATCATCCGCAAGGAACACGCGCGGCTGGGCTACAAACCCGGTTTCTCGATTTTCGACGAGACCGATGTCAAAGCCCTGATGACCGACATCATGCAGAAGGAATACGCGGGCGAAGACGGCGTCGACGAGATCAAGAACATGATCGGCGCCTGGAAAAACGACCTGATCCTGCCGCCTCAGGCGCTGGAGAACGCGCGTAATCCCAAGGAACAGACTGCCGCCATCGTCTACACCCACTATCAGCGCACGCTGAAAGCGTTCAACGCAGTGGACTTCGACGACCTGATCCTGCTGCCGGTCAAACTCTTCGAAGAACATGCCGACATCCTCGAAAAGTGGCAGAACAAGGTCCGTTACCTGCTGGTCGACGAATACCAGGACACCAACGCCAGCCAATACCTGCTGGTGAAAATGCTTATCGGCAAGCGCAACCAGTTCACCGTGGTAGGCGACGACGACCAGTCGATCTACGCCTGGCGCGGCGCGCGACCGGAAAACCTGATGCTGCTCAAGGACGACTATCCATCGCTGAAAGTGGTGATGCTCGAGCAGAACTACCGCTCAACCAGTCGTATCCTGCGTTGCGCCAACGTGCTGATCTCGAACAACCCGCACGAATTCGAAAAGCAGCTGTGGAGCGAGATGGGCCACGGCGACGAGATCCGCGTGATCCGCTGCCGCAACGAAGACGCCGAAGCCGAGCGCGTGGCCATGGAAATCCTCAGCCTGCACTTGCGCACCGACCGTCCGTACAGCGATTTCGCGATCCTTTATCGCGGTAACTATCAGGCCAAGCTGATCGAGCTGAAATTGCAGCATCATCAGGTGCCGTATCGCCTGAGCGGTGGCAACAGCTTCTTCGGCCGTCAGGAAGTGAAAGACCTGATGGCCTACTTCCGCCTGATCGTCAACCCGGATGACGACAACGCCTTCCTGCGGGTGATCAACGTGCCGCGCCGGGAAATCGGCTCGACCACGCTGGAAAAACTCGGCAACTACGCCACTGAACGCAAAATCTCGATGTACGCTGCCACCGATGAAATCGGTCTGGGCGAGCATCTGGACAGCCGCTTCACCGATCGCCTGTCGCGCTTCAAGCGCTTCATGGACAAGGTCCGCGAGCAGTGCGCCGGCGAAGACCCGATCTCGGCACTGCGCAGCATGGTCATGGACATCGACTACGAGAACTGGCTGCGCACCAACAGCTCCAGCGACAAGGCTGCCGATTACCGGATGAGCAACGTCTGGTTCCTGATCGAGGCGTTGAAAAACACCCTCGAGAAGGACGAAGAAGGCGAAATGACCGTCGAGGACGCCATCGGCAAACTGGTCCTGCGCGACATGCTCGAACGTCAGCAGGAAGAGGAAGACGGCGCCGAAGGCGTGCAGATGATGACCCTGCATGCGTCCAAGGGTCTGGAATTCCCTTACGTGTTCATCATGGGCATGGAAGAGGAAATCCTCCCGCACCGTTCCAGCATCGAAGCCGACACCATCGAAGAGGAACGCCGCCTGGCCTACGTGGGCATCACCCGCGCGCGCCAGACCCTGGCGTTCACCTTCGCCGCCAAGCGCAAGCAGTACGGCGAGATCATCGACTGCGCGCCGAGCCGCTTCCTCGATGAGCTGCCGCCGGACGATCTGGCATGGGAAGGCAACGACGACACACCGACCGAAGTCAAAGTCGTGCGCGGCAACAGCGCATTGGCTGATATACGCGCGATGTTAAAGCGCTAGAATTGACCACTTTTTTTACTAGACCTTCGGCGCACAAAGCGCCAAAAGAGGACAGCTTCATGGAAGCATTGCAGCAGAAAATCCGCGAACAAGGCATTGTGCTTTCCGACCAGGTCCTGAAGGTCGACGCCTTCCTGAACCACCAGATCGACCCGGCCCTGATGAAGCTGATCGGCGACGAATTCGCCGCGCTGTTCAAGGATTCCGGCATCACCAAGATCGTCACCATCGAAGCCTCGGGCATCGCCCCGGCGATCATGACCGGTCTGAACCTCGGCGTGCCGGTGATTTTCGCCCGCAAGCAACAGTCCCTGACCCTGACGGAAAACCTGCTGTCGGCGACCGTTTACTCGTTCACCAAAAAGACCGAAAGCACCGTGGCCATCTCCCCGCGCCACCTGACCAGCAGCGACCGCGTGCTGATCATCGACGACTTTTTGGCCAACGGTAAGGCCTCGCAAGCGCTGATCTCGATCATCAAACAGGCCGGCGCCACCGTTGCCGGTCTGGGCATCGTCATCGAGAAGTCATTCCAGGGCGGCCGCGCCGAACTTGACTCGCAGGGCTACCGCGTTGAATCGCTGGCTCGGGTGAAATCGCTGACGGGTGGCGTCGTTACCTTCATCGAGTAAACCAGCCACACCGCAATACCCTGTGGGAGCGAGCCTGCTCGCGAATGCTTTGGGTCAGTCGACATCTTGGTCGACTGATACACCGCTTTCGCGAGCAGGCTCGCTCCCACAGTGGGTTTTGCGGTGTGCAGTTACTGCGCGGTGGCTTTGAGGCCGGTGAGGAGCAAGCGCTGGAAGAGGTCTTCTCTCAGGCCTTCCGGGTTTGTGAGTTGCATGCGTTCGAGGTGTTCGGGGTAGAGCGATGCCTCGGGGGCGTCGAGGGCTGCTTTGCCGAGTTCGAGGATTTCGGTAAGTTTGAACTTGCTCTTCAGCCAGTTCAGCGCCCGCAGCAGATCCCGTTCGATCGCGGTGAAATCACAGCCCAGCGGATACTCCGGAAACAGCTTCGGATGGCGCGCGGCGATGGCCTGCAAACGCTGCGGGGTGTTGTCGGCAAAGCGTGGATCGAGACGGAAATCCTTTGGCAGCTTGCCGACCTTTTGCGCTTGTTCGATCAGGCCCTGCTGGAAGCGTGAATCGCTGATGTTCAGCAGCGATTCGATTACCACTGCGTCGGACTTACCGCGCAGGTCGGCGATGCCGTATTCGGTCACGACGATGTCACGCAGATGCCGTGGGATCGTGCAGTGGCCGTATTCCCAGACGATGTTGGAGCTGACGTCGCCGCCGGATTCACGCCAACTGCGCAGGATCAGAATCGAGCGCGCATCGTGCAACGCATGGCCCTGCGCGACGAAGTTGTACTGCCCGCCGACACCGCTGAGCACCCGCCCGTCTTCCAGTTGATCCGCCACGCCAGCGCCAAGCAGAGTCATGGTGAACACGGTATTGATGAATCGCGCGTCGAGACGCTGCAAGCGCTTGAGCTCTTCCTGCCCATACAACTCGTTGATGTAACTGATGCGGGTCATGTTGAATTCGAGGCGTTTGCTCTGCGGCAACTCGCGCAGGCGCTCGTAGAAACTGCGCGGGCCCAGGAAGAATCCGCCGTGCACGGAAATACCGTCAGTTTGCGCGGTCTCGTCGAGGGTGCCGGCGTTGGCCTGTTCCTGCGTCGGTACATCGGGGTAAACCTTGCGCCGGATTATTCCGGCATCCGCCAGCACCAGCAGGCCGTTGACGAACATTTCGCTGCAACCGTAAAGGCCTTTTGCGAACGGCCCCGTGCCGCCCTCGCGTGCGATCAATTGCGCCCACTGGCTGAGGTTGATGTCGTCGAGCAACGCTTTATAACCGGCGTTATCCGCCTGACGCGCCAGCAATGCGGCAGTCAGCGCATCACCCATCGAACCGATGCCGATCTGCAGCGTGCCGCCGTCGCGCACCAGCGTACTGGCGTGCACACCGATGAAATGATCCTGAAACCCAACCGGCATGTTCGGCGTGGAAAACAGCGTGCTGCTGTCCTTTGCATCGATCAGCAGGTCGAAGGTGTCGATATCGACTTCGGCATCGCCCGGCATGTACGGCAGATCGGTGTGAACCTGGCCGACCAGCAAAATGGTCTCCCCGGCGTCGCGGCGTTTGGCGATCATCGGCAACAGGTCGAGGGTGATGTCCGGGTTGCAGCTCAGGCTCAGGCGATCTGGGTGTTCGCTACTGCTGGCCAATAACTGCGCCACCAGATTGAGGCCGGCGGCGTTGATGTCGCGGGCGGCGTGGCTGTAGTTGCTGCTGACGTAATCCTGCTGGGCCGGCGCGCTGTTGAGCAGGCTGCCGGGTTGCATGAAAAACTGTTCGATGCGGATGTTGGCGGGCAGGCTGTCGCGGTGCAGGTCGGCGAGGAAATCGAACTCCGGGTAATCACCGAAGACCCGCTCGACGAAGGGTTCGATAAAGCGCTTTTGCAAACCGTCGCCCAGATTCGGCCGGCCGAGGCACAGTGCGGTGTAGATCGTCAGGTGCCGCTCGGGCAGGTCTTTGATCCGCCGGTACAGCGCGTTGACGAAGTGATTGGGTTTGCCCAGGCCCAGCGGCATGCCCATGTGGATATGCGCCGGCAACCGCGCCAGCACGTCGTCCACTGCCTGTTCGATCGAACACAACTGCACCATCTGAAGCCTCCTGCCCGTTCCGTGAATAGGGGTAGACCGAGATTGCCTTGAGTTTGCTGCAAAGAACAGCGTCAGATTGCCCTCACCCTAACCCTCTCCCGGAGGGAGAGGGGACTGAATGGGGGATATTGGGGAGATACGCCGACTTGAAATAGCTTTGCTGAATCCATAATCGCTAAGGTCTTTCAGGTCGATGTAAAGCGCCAGACACCTCGGTCGGCTCCCTCTCCCTCCGGGAGAGGGCTGGGGTGAGGGGCTCTTGAATCGCAGGCACAAAAAAACCGTCCGAAGACGGTTTTTTTCGTCAGAAGCGCGGCTTATTTCAGGCCGGACATCTTCTCGATTGCACCTTTGAGCTCGGCATCCGAGCAATCGGCGCAAGTGCCTTTTGGCGGCATCGAGTTGATACCGGTGATGGCTTTGGCAAGGATGCCGTCGAGGCCGCCCTGGTGATCGGCACGTTCTTTCCACGCGGCCGTGTCACCAATTTTCGGCGCACCCAACAGGCCGGTACCGTGGCAAGCGTTGCAGTGCTTGGCAATCACTTCATCCGGGGTTTTCGCGCCGCCACCGCCGCCGGCAGTTGCCGCCACTTCCATCCCCTTGCACTCCTGCCCTTGCACACACACCTGGCCGACCGGCTCGAGGCGTTTGGCAATGTCGTCATTCGTCGCAGCTTGAGCGCTGACAGCCCAGAGGGCCAGTACGGTTGCTGGTGCGGCCAGCATTTTCATAATTAGGTTCACGCGTTCACCCTCAATGGTGGCTATTCACGCCTGCGGCCACGGTTCGCAGGCGGGCGGAAGTATAGCGGGTAGCCCGTCACACTGAAACAACCCCATAGTCGAAGGGGTTATACCGCACGGTAGAAAAACTGTCCGGGTGCCTTTGCCGTAATGGCTTGGCACCTCTTTGTTAAAAATTCGCTGGCGTGGCTGCGCTGATTAGTCGCGCAGGCGCGTCGAACGGATTACGGAAACGATGCGGCTTGGTACTTTCAAAGTAGTAGCTGTCGCCGGCTTCGAGAATAAAAGTTTCCAGACCCACCACCAGTTCCAGACGACCTTCCACCAGAATTCCGGTTTCCTCACCTTCATGGGTGAGCATTTCTTCACCGGTGTCAGCGCCTGGCGGGTAGATTTCATTGAGAAACGCAATGGCGCGGCTGGGGTGCGCGCGGCCGACCAGTTTCATGGTCACCGCACCGTCGGAAATGTCGATCAGCTCGTTGGCCTTGTAGACGATCTGGGTCGGGACTTCCTGCAGGATTTCTTCGGAAAAGAACTCGACCATGGACATGGGAATCCCGCCCAGTACCTTTCTCAGCGAACTGATCGAAGGGCTGACGCTGTTCTTTTCGATCATCGAAATGGTGCTGTTGGTGACGCCCGCGCGTTTGGCGAGTTCACGCTGGGAAAGCCCTTTGAGCTTGCGGATCGATTGCAGTCGTTCACCGACGTCCAAGGCGCGAGCCTCCTGATGTTGTAAGAATATTGAGCGTTATCATGGCGACAGCGTTCAGTATTTACAACACTTGGCCCCCGCAGCGGCGTCAACCCTCGGAATAGAGCCTTGGCACCCGGCGCAGGTTGCAGAAGATCTGGTACGGGATGGTGTCGGCCCACTGCGCCACTTCGCTGGCGAGGATGTTTTTGCCCCACAGTTCGACGGTCGAACCGAGGTCGGCTTCCGGCACGTCAGTGAGGTCAATGCAAAGCATGTCCATCGACACACGACCGAGAATGCGACTGCGCTTACCCGCCACCAACACTGGCGTACCAGTCGGCGCCTGCCGCGGGTAGCCATCGGCATAACCCATGGCGACCACGCCGATGCGCATTGGCTTGTCAGTGACGAATTTGGCGCCGTAGCCGATCGGCTCGCCGGCGGGCAGTTCACGGACGCAGATGACTTTCGACTCCAGGGTCATCACCGGCTGCAGACGATCGGCGACGGCGTTGGCTTCTTCGAACGGCGTTGCACCGTAGAGCATGATGCCCGGACGCACCCAATCACTGTGGATCTGCGGCCAACCCAGTACGGCGGGCGAGTTGCGCAGGCTGACTTCCGCCGCCAGGCCCTGACGCGCCGCTTCAAACACCGCAACTTGCTCGGTGCTGCTCTGCGCGTGCAGCTCATCGGCGCGGGCGAAGTGGCTCATCAAGACGATCTTCGCCACTTTGCCGCTGTCCAGCAGACGCTGATAAGCCGCTGCATAATCCTTCGGATGCAGACCCACGCGGTGCATGCCTGAATCGAGCTTCAGCCACACGGTAATCGGTTTGCTCAGCGCTGCTTGTTCGATCGCTTCGAGCTGCCACAGCGAATGCACTACGGTCCAGAAATCGTGCTCGACGATCAGCGCCAGCTCATCGGCTTCAAAGATGCCTTCGAGCAACAATACCGGGGCCTTGATGCCGGCCGCGCGCAACTCTAAAGCTTCCTCGATGCAGGCGACGGCAAAACCATCGGCCTCGGCTTCCAGCGCCTGCGCGCAACGCACCGCGCCATGGCCATAGGCATCGGCTTTGATCACGGCGAGCGCCTTGGCGCCGGTGACTTCGCGGGCAATTCGGTAGTTGTGGCGCAGGGCTTGAAGGTCGATCAGGGCACGGGCAGGACGCATGGCGGCAGACTTCTAGGCGGTCATGGGAAGAAAAACCGGCGCCGACTGACGACGTGAACCGCCAACAGCGCCGGGAGAGGGATCTTTACAACGCGTTACGGCAGCGCGGCGACGATAGAGATTTCTACCAGGATGCTCGGCTTGGCCATTTTCGCTTCGACGGTGGCGCGGGCCGGGGCAGCGCCTTTTGGCAGCCACTGGTCCCACACCGAGTTCATTCCGGCGAAGTGTTCATCGATGCCGTTCAGGTAGATCGTCGCCGACAGCAAATGCTGTTTGTCGGTGCCGGCCAGATCGAGCAAACGCTCGATATTGGCAAGAACTTCGCGAGTCTGCTGTTCAATTCCGCCGTCAAAGTCGTCGCCGACCTGCCCGGCCAGATACACGGTGCCGTTGTGGCTGACGATCTGACTCATGCGCTCATTGGTGAGCTGGCGCTGGATTGACATGTTTTGCGGACTCCTGAATTTTGTTGCCATAACGGGAAATATCGAGGCCTTCGGCGCTGATCTGTGGCTTTTTCTTCGCCATCAGGTCGGCCAGCAAACGACCGGAACCGCATGCCATGGTCCAACCGAGCGTGCCGTGGCCGGTGTTGAGGAACAGGTTCTTGAACGGCGTGGCGCCAACGATCGGCGTGCCGTCCGGGGTGGTCGGACGCAGGCCGGTCCAGAAACTCGCCTCGGCCAGATTGCCGCCCTGAGGATAAAGGTCGTTGACGATCATCTCCAGGGTTTCGCGGCGACGCGGGTTCAGCGACAGGTCAAAACCGGCGATCTCGGCCATGCCGCCGACGCGGATGCGGTTGTCGAAACGGGTGATTGCGACCTTGTAGGTCTCGTCGAGAATGGTCGACGTCGGGGCCATTGCCGGATTGGTGATCGGCACGGTCAACGAGTAACCCTTGAGCGGATACACCGGGGCCTTGATGCCGAGCGGCTTGAGCAGTTGCGGCGAGTAGCTGCCGAGCGCCAGCACGTAGCGGTCGGCGGTTTCCAGTTTGCCATCGATCCACACACCGTTGATGCGATCACCGGCGTAGTCGAGTTTCTGGATGTCCTGACCGAAGCGGAATTCGACACCGAGCTTCACCGCCATTTCGGCGAGGCGTGTGGTGAAGATCTGGCAGTCGCCCGTCTGGTCGTTCGGCAGGCGCAGGGCACCGGCGAGGATGTCGGTGACACCCGCCAGGGCCGGTTCGACGCGGGCAATGCCGGCGCGGTCGAGAACCTCAAACGGCACGCCGGATTCTCTCAGCACGGCGATGTCTTTGGCGGCGTTATCCAGTTGCGCCTGGGTGCGGAACAGCTGAGTGGTGCCGAGGCTGCGGCCTTCGTAGGCAATGCCGGTCTCCGCACGCAGTTCGTCGAGGCAGTCGCGGCTGTACTCGGACAGACGCACCATGCGCTCCTTGTTCACCGCGTAGCGGTTGGCGGTGCAGTTGCGCAGCATCTGCGCCATCCACAGGTACTGATCGATGTCGGCGGTGGCCTTGATCGCGAGAGGGGCGTGGCGTTGCAGCAGCCACTTGATCGCTTTGAGCGGTACGCCCGGCGCAGCCCACGGCGAGGCATAACCCGGCGACACCTGGCCAGCGTTGGCGAAACTGGTCTCCATGGCCGCGGCTGGCTGCCGGTCGACCACCACCACTTCAAACCCGGCACGGGCCAGATAGTAAGCACTGGCGGTACCGATGACGCCGCTACCCAAGACCATTACACGCATTTTGTGTCCCTCATCGCGGCAGGGCCGCGCACGTCTGTTGTTAGAGCAATGATGCGCGCAGTGTAAAAAAGAAATGCCAGTGCTTTTCACTATATAAGCGCCTATATTTGGCGACAATTCTCGGCAAAAACCCTTTTCACGGAGGCGCATCCCCTATGCGTACCAACACTCAGACCAAACGTGAGCTGGACAAGATCGACCGCAACATCTTGCGGATCCTGCAGGCGGACGGGCGGATTTCCTTTACCGAACTCGGCGAAAAGGTCGGGCTGTCGACCACGCCGTGCACCGAGCGCGTGCGGCGTCTGGAGCGCGAAGGAATCATCATGGGCTACAACGCCCGGCTGAATCCGCAGCACTTGAAGGGTAGCTTGCTGGTGTTCGTCGAGATCAGCCTCGACTACAAATCCGGCGACACTTTCGAAGAGTTCCGACGCGCGGTGCTGAAGTTGCCGCACGTGCTGGAATGTCATCTGGTGTCAGGGGATTTCGACTATCTGGTGAAGGCACGGATTTCCGAGATGGCCTCGTACCGCAAGCTGCTGGGCGACATTCTGTTGAAGCTGCCACATGTGCGGGAGTCGAAGAGTTATATCGTGATGGAAGAGGTTAAGGAGAGCCTGAACCTGCCGATTCCGGATTGAGGTTTTTAAGATGATCGTTCCCACGCTCTGCGTGGGAATGCCTCTTCGGAAGCTCCGCGTTCGGCATTTGGGACGCAGAGCGTCCCGGGCTGCATTCCCACGCAGAGCGTGGGAACGATCTTTTTAGACCAACACCTGCCGATTCGCCGCCATGTACTCGAAAATCTGCTTTTCAACTCGCGGATGAATCAGCTCCACCGGCCGCCGCTCATTCGGGCAAGGCAAGGTTTTGGTCGTACCGAATAACCGGCAAATCAACGGCCGCTCCTCATACACCGTGCAGCCATTCGGCCCCAGATGCACACAGTTCAACTCTTCCATTGCCGCATCCTGTTCGGCGCGAGTCTTGCGCGGCAGGCGGGCCATTTCTTCCGGCGAAGTGGTCACCGGGCCGCAGCAGTCGTGGCAGCCGGGCACGCACTCGAACGAGGGGATCTGCTGACGCAAGGTGCGGACTGTCTGGCTGTTGCAGCTCATCGAAACGGTAACCAAGGTGGAATAGGTGGCAATTGTGCCGCAAAAGCCGTGATCCAGACACCGCAGGCCGACCAGTGTTGCCCACGTTCGGGCGTGCGGCTTATGCTCCGTCAAATTTTCTCGACACCTTAGCCGTTGGATGACGCCCATGACCGCCCGCGCCCACACTTCCGCGAGCCAACCCCACGTTGCCTCTTATTACGCCGCCAGCAGCCTGCCGCAGCCCGATCATCCAGTGCTGCAAGGTGAAGTGCTGGCCGATGTCTGCGTGGTTGGCGGTGGCTTTTCCGGGCTGAACACCGCGCTGGAACTGGCTGAACGCGGCCTCAGCGTGGTGTTGCTCGAGGCGCACAAGATCGGCTGGGGCGCCAGCGGCCGCAACGGCGGGCAGTTGATTCGCGGCGTCGGTCACGGTCTCGATCAGTTCGCCAACGTCATCGGTGCCGACGGCGTGCGCGAGATGAAACTGATGGGCCTGGAAGCGGTGGAAATCGTTCGCCAGCGCGTGGAGCGTTTTCAGATTGCCTGCGATTTGACCTGGGGCTACTGCGACCTCGCCAACAAACCGTCCGACCTCGAAGGTTTTGCCGAAGACGCCGAAGAACTGCGCGGCCTCGGCTATCGCTACGAAACCCGTTTGCTGCAGGCCAACGAAATGCACACGGTGGTCGGCTCCAAGCGCTATGTCGGCGGTTTGATCGACATGGGTTCAGGACATCTGCATCCGCTGAATCTCGCGCTGGGTGAAGCGGCAGCGGCGCAGCAGTTGGGCGTCAAACTGTTTGAACATTCGTCGGTGACGCGTATCGATTACGGACCTCAAGTGAAGGTGCACACGGCGCAAGGCTCGGTACGCGCGAAGACGCTGGTCCTCGGCTGCAATGCCTATCTCAATGGTCTGAATCCGCAACTCAGCGGCAAAGTCCTGCCGGCCGGCAGCTACATCATCGCCACCGAGCCGTTGAGCGAAGCACAGGCACATAACCTGCTGCCGCAGAACATGGCGGTCTGCGACCAGCGTGTCGCGCTGGATTACTACCGGCTCTCGGCCGATCGCCGCCTGCTGTTTGGCGGTGCCTGCCATTATTCAGGACGTGACCCGAAAGACATCGCCGCGTACATGCAGCCGAAGATGCTCAAGGTTTTCCCGCAAATGGCCGGGGTGAAGATCGATTTTCAGTGGGGCGGGATGATCGGCATCGGCGCCAATCGCTTGCCGCAGATTGGCCGGCTCAACGATCAGCCGAACGTGTATTACGCCCAGGCCTACTCAGGCCACGGCGTGAACGCCACGCACTTGGCGGGCAAGTTGCTCGCCGAAGCAATCAGCGGGCAGCACAGCGGTGGCTTTGACCTGTTCGCAAAGGTCCCACACATCACCTTCCCGGGCGGCAAGCATTTGCGCTCGCCGTTGTTGGCGTTGGGGATGTTGTGGCATCGGATGAAAGAGTTGGTCTGATTGATCGTTCCCACGCTCTGCGTGGGAATGCATCCAGTGACGCTCTGCGTCACAACGGACGCGGAGCGTCCGGGGCGGCGTTCCCACGCAGAGCGTGGGAACGATCAGTGGTTGTCAGATCCGCCAGAACGGCTTCAACCCCTCCTCCAGCGCCTGCTCACGGGACAGCCCGATGTCCTTGAGCTGGTCCGCCGTCAGCGCCAGCAACGCCTTGCGCGTGTGCAGACGATGCCAGAACAGATTCCAGCGACTCAGGTCGGACGGTGCGTTACGCATGATCTCATTGCGTGCACGATCCTTCTGCCCTGCCGCCAGTTCCTGACTGTGTAACGTCAGCCGCACATCGCTCAAGCCGTTCATTTTCAATGCTCCTGTTTACTTGGGTAGCCAGAGATTCCATGATGCGCGGGCGAGCAAAACCATTACAGATTCAAAGCGACTGTATTAAATCCATACAGATTTGCCGCTTTGCCCTCTGAATTGTCGATTTTTGCTGCATCTGTACTGGTTTATCGAATCACCGCACCGAGGCAGCGCCATGACCCTTTATGTAAACCTCGCCGAACTGCTCGGCACGCGCATCGAAAACGGCTTCTATCGTCCGGGTGACCGACTGCCGTCGGTGCGCGCCTTGAGCGTCGAACACGGGGTCAGCCTGAGCACGGTGCAGCAGGCCTATCGCGTACTTGAAGACAGTGGCCTGGCCACGCCGAAACCCAAGTCCGGTTACTTTGTGCCGGTCGGCCGCGAATTGCCGGAGCTGCCAGCCGTTGGCCGCCCGGCCCAGCGGCCGGTGGAGATTTCGCAATGGGATCAAGTGCTGGAGTTGATTCGCGCGGTGCCGCGCAAGGATGTCGTGCAACTGGGTCGCGGCATGCCGGACATCAGCTCGCCGACGATGAAACCGCTGCTGCGCGGACTGGCACGGATCAGCCGCCGTCAGGACATGCCCGGTCTGTATTACGACAACATTCACGGCACTCTCGAACTGCGCGAACAGATCGCTCGACTGATGCTCGACTCCGGCTGCCAGTTGAGCGCCAGCGACCTGGTGATCACCACCGGTTGTCACGAAGCGCTGTCCACCAGCATCCACGCGATCTGCGAGCCGGGCGATATCGTTGCGGTGGATTCGCCGAGCTTCCACGGCGCCATGCAAACGCTCAAAGGCCTGGGCATGAAGGCCCTGGAAATCCCCACCGACCCGCTCACCGGGATCAGCCTCGAAGCGCTGGAACTGGCGCTGGAGCAATGGCCGATCAAGGTCATTCAGCTCACCCCGAATTGCAACAACCCGCTCGGCTATATCATGCCGGAGTCGCGCAAACGTGCCTTGCTCAACCTCGCGCAGCGCTTCGACGTGGCGATCATCGAAGACGATGTGTATGGCGAACTGGCCTACACCTACCCGCGCCCACGAACGATCAAATCCTTCGACGAAGACGGCCGCGTGCTGCTCTGCAGTTCGTTTTCCAAGACCTTGGCGCCGGGGCTGCGCATTGGTTGGGTCGCACCGGGCCGATACCTCGAGCGCGTGCTGCACATGAAATACATCAGCACCGGATCGACCGCACCGCAGCCGCAGATCGCCATCGCCGAATTTCTCAAGGCCGGCCATTTTGAACCGCATTTGCGGCGCATGCGCACGCAATACCAGCGCAGTCGCGACATGATGATCGACTGGGTGACCCGCTATTTCCCGGCAGGCACCCGCGCCAGTCGACCGCAAGGCAGTTTCATGTTGTGGGTTGAATTGCCGGAAGGTTTCGACACCCTGAAACTCAATCGTGAGTTGCACGACCAAGGCGTACAGATTGCCGTCGGCAGCATCTTTTCCGCCTCGGGCAAGTACCGCAATTGCCTGCGGATGAACTACGCTGCCAAACCGACAGCGCAGATCGAAGAAGCGGTGCGCAAGGTTGGCGAGACGGCGGTCAGATTGCTGGCCGAAGCCGACTGACTTTTTTCCAGAGAACCGCGTCCATATGCCGACCCTAGCCGCCATTCGGAATGACCCTACGTGAGCTTCAGACAGCCCCTGTTCGCTTTGCTGTTACTCGCCTCGTTCCTGAGTGGCTGTGCCAGCCTTGATGTTCCGCGCGAGCCGAGTCAGGCGTTGCCGGCATCCGATTCCAGCTTCGGCCGTTCGATTCAGGCGCAAGCGGCGCCCTATCAAGGCCGCTCGGGCTTTCGCCTGCTGTCCAACAGCAGCGAGGCGTTCACCGCACGCGCCGAGTTGATCCGCAACGCCCAGAGCAGTCTCGATCTGCAGTACTACATCGTCCATGACGGCATCAGCACGCGAATGCTGGTGGAGGAACTGCTCAAGGCTGCCGATCGTGGCGTGCGCGTGCGCATCCTGCTCGACGACACCACCAGCGACGGTCTGGACCAGATCATCGCCACACTGGCGGCGCATCCGCAGATCCAGATTCGCCTGTTCAACCCGCTGCATCTGGGCCGTAGCACCGGCGTCACCCGCGCGGCGGGCCGTTTGTTCAACCTGTCGCTGCAACACCGGCGCATGCACAACAAGCTGTGGCTGGCCGACAACAGTGTGGCCATCGTCGGCGGGCGCAATCTGGGTGACGAGTATTTCGACGCCGAGCCGAACCTGAATTTCACCGACATCGACATGCTCAGCGTCGGGCCGGTGGCCGAGCAGCTTGGGCACAGTTTCGACCAGTACTGGAACAGCGCCCTGAGCAAACCGATCGACGAATTCCTTACCAGCCAGCCGACCGCCAAGGATCTGGAAAACACCCGCACGCGTCTGGAAGAATCGCTGGAAGAAACCCGCAAACAGAATCACGCGCTGTATCAGCAGTTGATGACGTTCAAGACTGCGCCGCGCATGGATATCTGGCGCAAAGAGCTGATCTGGGCATGGAATCAGGCGTTGTGGGACGCGCCGAGCAAGGTCTTGGCCAAGGGTGAGCCGGATCCGCAATTGCTGCTGACCACGCAGTTGGGCCCGGAACTGCGCGGCGTCAGCAAAGAGCTGATCATGATTTCGGCGTATTTCGTACCGGGCCAACCGGGTCTGGTGTACCTGACCGGTCGCGCCGATGCCGGGGTGTCCGTGAGCTTACTGACCAACTCGCTGGAAGCCACCGACGTGCCAGCGGTACACGGTGGCTATGCGCCGTATCGCAAAGCGTTGCTGGAGCACGGCGTAAAGCTGTATGAGCTACGCCGCCAGCCTGGGGATAACTACGGCAGCGGCCCGCATGTGTTTTACAGCAAGTCGTTTCGCGGCTCGGATTCAAGCCTGCACAGCAAGGCGATGATCTTTGATCGGCAGAAGTCGTTTATCGGCTCATTCAACTTCGACCCGCGCTCGGTGCTGTGGAACACCGAGGTCGGGGTCTTGGTCGACAGCCCGGAGCTGGCCGAGCATGTGCGTGAATTGGCCTTGCAGGGCATGGCGCCCGCATTGAGTTATCAGGCGAAATTGCAGGATGGCCAGATTGTCTGGGTCACCGAAGACAACGGCCAGATGCACACGCTGAGCAAAGAACCGGGGAGCTGGTGGCGACGGTTCAATGCGTGGTTCAGCACCACGGTCGGCCTGGAACGCATGTTGTAATCAGACAGTGATTGCCCGGAACTCTGGGTCATGCGGGCTCGGTTACTGTGCCAAAGGCGCCCTGTCGCAACAGCAGAATCACCAGGCCAAACGCGCCAATCGCCATCAGCAGCGGCAACGCATGCCCGCTGATCCACTGACTGCCCGCCCCCGCCGCAAGCGGCCCGACCAGACAACCGACACCCCACAACTGCGCGATGTGCGCATTGGCACGCACCAGTGCATCATCGCGATAGCGCTCGCCAATCAAAATCAGCGACAAGGTAAACAGGCCTCCGGCACTGGCGCCAAACAACACCCACAATGGCCAGATCAGCAGTGTGTCGAGCAACAGCGGAATCGCCAGACTCGACAGCATCAACACCACCGCACAGCCTGCAAACAACGTACGCCGCGACAGGTAATCGGCCAACGCGCCAATCGGCAGTTGCAGCAACGCATCGCCGACTACCACGGTGCTGACCATCGCCAGCGCGATCTCGGCAGTGAAGCCCTGTTGCAGGCAATACACCGGCAGCAACGTCAGGATCATCGCCTCGAACGCGGCGAACAACGAAACCGCCCAGGCAATCGCCGGCAACTCACGGGCGAAGTCCCACAATTCCTTGAACGTTACGCTGCTGGCTTCACTGCTCGGCGCACCGCTGCGGCCCAGTAACAGCAACGGTGAAACCAGCAGCAGGCCGACGCCGACCCAGAAACCATAATCATGCTCGGTGCCCAGCGCGCCCAACAGCAACGGCCCCGACAGCTGGCTCAAGGCATAGCTGCTGCCATACAGCGCCACCAATCGGCCGCGCCAGTTTTCGACCACCAGTTGATTGATCCAGCTCTCGCCGAGGATGAACACGATGGTCAGGATCACGCCGATCATCAGGCGCAGCACCAGCCAGATCGGGTAACTCGGCAACAGTGCCAACAAGCCGATCGACAGTGCCCCGGCCCACAGGCACAGGCGCATCAGGTTCGCCGTGCCGAAGCGCGCCGCCAGATGGCTGGAAATCTTCGCGCCCAACAGCACGCCAATCGCCGGCATCGCTGCCATCACACCGATGGCGAAGGAACCGTAACCCCAGCCTTCCAGGCGCAACGACACCAACGGCATGCTGACCCCCAGGGCCAGACCGACACTCAAGACAGACGCCAACACGGCGAAATACGTCGCCCAACGCATGGTCCACGCTCCTGTGGATAATTTTTATGTGCACCACAAAACCACTGTGGGAGCGAGCTTGCTCGCGAATACGGTTTCACATTCAGCAGATTTGCTGACTGATACACCGCATTCGCGAGCAAGCTCGCTCCCACAGGGGATCTCTGTATGGCTCAGGAGCCTGATTGCATCAGGCTCCCTTAACGGCTTACAACTTGATCCACGTCGCTTTCAGCTCGGTGTACTTGTCGAACGCATGCAGCGACTTGTCGCGGCCGTTGCCCGATTGCTTGAAGCCGCCAAACGGCGCGGTCATGTCGCCGCCGTCGTACTGGTTGACCCAGACGCTACCAGCACGCAGTGCCTTGGCGGTCAGGTGGGCCTTGGAGATGTCCTGGGTCCAGACTGCGGCGGCCAAACCGTAAGGCGTGTCGTTGGCGATCTGGATCGCTTCTTCAGCCGTATCGAAAGCGATCACCGACAGCACTGGGCCGAAGATCTCTTCCTGAGCGATCTTCATCGCGTTGCTCACGCCGTCGAAAATCGTTGGCTCGACATAAGTGCCACCGGTTTCCTGCAGAATGCGCTTGCCGCCGGCGACCAGTTTGGCGCCATCGGTATGACCGGATTCGATGTACGACAGCACGGTGTTCATCTGCTGAGTGTCGACCAGCGCACCAACGTTGGTGGCCGGGTCCAGCGGGTTGCCCGGTTTCCAGGTTTTCAGCGCCTCGATCACCATCGGCAGGAATGTGTCCTTGATCGAACGCTCGACCAACAGACGCGAACCGGCGGTGCACACTTCGCCTTGGTTGAAGGCAATGGCGCTGGCCGCAGATTCAGCCGCAGCCTGCAGATCCGGCGCATCGGCAAAGACGATGTTCGGGCTCTTGCCGCCGGCTTCGAGCCAGACGCGTTTCATGTTCGATTCGCCGGAGTAGATCATCAGTTGCTTGGCGATCTTGGTCGAACCGGTGAACACCAGCGTGTCGACATCGTTGTGCAAGGCCAGCGCCTTGCCGACGGTGTGACCGTAGCCCGGCAGCACGTTGAGCACGCCTTTCGGAATACCGGCCTCAACGGCCAGCGCCGCGATGCGGATGGCGGTCAGCGGGGATTTTTCCGACGGTTTGAGGATCACCGAGTTACCGGTCGACAGCGCCGGGCCGAGCTTCCAGCACGCCATCATCAACGGGAAGTTCCACGGCACGATAGCGCCGACCACACCCACTGGCTCGCGGGTTACCAGACCCAGTTGGTCGTGCGGCGTAGCCGCGACTTCGTCGTAGATCTTGTCGATCGCTTCACCGCTCCAGCTCAGCGCTTGCGCCGCGCCCGGAACGTCGATGTACAGCGAATCGCTGATCGGCTTGCCCATGTCGAGCGTTTCGAGCAGGGCCAGTTCTTCGGCGTGCTGCTTCAGCAGACCGGCAAAACGGATCATGGTGGCTTTGCGTTTGGTCGGCGCCAGGCGCGACCAGACGCCGGAATTGAAGGTGGCGCGGGCGTTTTCCACGGCGCGCTGAGCGTCGGCGGCGTCACAGCTGGCAATCTTGCCAAGCAGACGGCCATCGACCGGGCTGATGCATTCGAAGGTCTCGCCGGAGACCGCGTCGGTGTATTCGCCATTGAGGTAGGCGCGGCCTTCGATTTTCAGGTCGCGGGCGCGTTGTTCCCAGTCGGCACGAGTCAGGGTGGTCATTTCGAGTGTCCTCCGCTTGTTGAATACGAGCGCCGCGCGATCTTCGCCAGCGTCCTCAGGAATTCTGCCCGGCCAGCCGGTTTTTCGGCCAGAGGCACCCGCCACCCTAAACCAGCGGCCGGGGTTGTTTCAATATATTTGACATAAGCGCGCTATACGGCCTTGCGGTGTTCAATTTAATAAACATAGACTTTCGCCCATTCCAACCATCGCGCCGTCATCACGGGAGAAAACAACAATGAACATCCAGAACGTCGTCGACATCAACCTCGCCAGCGGCGAAGCCGAACGCTATCGCCCGGACCCGGCGAAAGTGCTCAAGGGTGATCCTGAACAAGCGGTGTTCCATCAATACGACAGCCCTTGTGGGCAGATGGGCGTCGGCGTGTGGGAAGGTGCTGTGGGGCAGTGGACGGTGAATTACACCGAGCATGAATACTGCGAGATCTTGCAGGGTGTGTCGGTGCTGCGTGATGGCGATGGCAATGCCAAGACGCTGCGTGTAGGCGACCGGTTCGTGATTCCGGCAGGGTTTCGTGGCACCTGGGAAGTGCTTGAGGCTTGCCGCAAGATCTATGTGATTTTCGAACAGAAGGCTTGAGGATTTTCGCCGGCTGATCCGGCCCTTTCGCGAGCAAGCTCGCTCCCACAATTGGTATGTGTGAACAAAAAATCTTTGCCCTGCACCGATCCACTGTGGGAGCGAGCTTGCTCGCGAAGGCGTCAGGACAGGCGACACAAAAATCGAGGCAACAAAAAAGGCCCGTATCGTGAGATACGGGCCTTTTTCGTAAGTCGGGAAAAATCAATTACTTGATTTTGCCTTCCTTGTAGATCACGTGCTTGCGAACAACCGGATCATATTTCTTGATCTCGATTTTGTCCGGGGTAGTACGCTTGTTCTTGTCGGTAGTGTAGAAGTGACCAGTACCGGCGCTCGAGATCAAACGAATCAATTCACGCATGATTAGCTCCCTTAAATCTTGCCATCGCGGCGAAGTTCGGCGAGCACGACAGTGATGCCACGCTTGTCGATGATACGCATGCCTTTGGCAGATACGCGCAGACGCACAAAACGTTTCTCTTCTTCAACCCAGAAGCGGTGATGCTGCAGGTTCGGCAGGAAACGACGACGGGTTTTGTTGTTTGCGTGGGAAATGTTATTCCCAGTCACCGGACCCTTACCGGTAACTTGACATACTCTCGACATGCCTCAGCCCTCTAAAACCACATGCCCAACCCGGCATGGGTTGGCCGCTTAATCTCTCAGTCATTTGGCGCCAGGCGCCGCGTTTCTTTAGAGGTCTTACCGGCTACACCTACAGTGAAGGAACCGGGCCCCTAGAAAAGAGCGCTGCTTTATACCAGAAAGACTTCGGAGCAACAACAATCGGTGTGCAATCAATCCACAAAAAGACGCTTTTTCAGCCCGCGAACGCCTTGGATAAAGGCTGATATCGATTTTTACCACTCGTCGCAGAAAATCGCCTGCGCAGGCGTTTCCGACTTTTAACGTGACGCCGTGGTCTGAAAAGCTGCCATCACTGTGCCCCGAAAATGCAAAAAGGGGATAGTCATTTGTAATCCAGCCCTCTAGGGTAGGCCTTTTCCAGACTGCACTTGCAGATGGGCCTTCGATCTGTAAAAGGAAACCGACCATGCGCCTCGCTGCCATACCCCTGTTGCTCGCCCCGCTCCTGCTGAGCCCATTGGCCCAGGCCGCCGCGCTGAGCGTCTGCACCGAGGCCAGCCCGGAAGGGTTCGATGTGGTGCAATACAACTCGCTGACCACCACCAACGCCTCGGCCGACGTGCTGATGAACCGCCTGGTGGACTTCGACACTGCCAGCGGCAAAGTCGTGCCGAGTCTGGCTGATAGCTGGGAAGTCAGCACCGATGGCCTGACGTACGTCTTCAAATTGCATCCGCAGGTGAAATTTCACACGACCGATTACTTCAAGCCGAGCCGCGAGCTGACTGCTGAAGACGTCAAATTCAGCTTCGACCGCATGCTCGACCCGGCCAACCCGTGGCACAAAGTCGCCCAGAGCGGCTTCCCGCATGCGCAATCGATGCAGTTGCCAGCGCTGATCAAGAAGATCGACGCACTCGATCCGCTGACCGTGCGCTTCACCCTTGATCACCCGGACTCCACATTCCTGGCGACCCTGAGCATGGGCTTCGCCTCGATCTACTCCGCCGAATACGCCGACAAACTGATGAAGGCCGGCGCCACGGACAAGCTCAACAGCCAGCCGATCGGCACCGGCCCGTTTGTGTTCAGCCGCTTCCAGAAAGATGCGGCGATCCGCTACAAGGCCAACCCGGATTACTTCGGCGGCAAGCCTTCGGTTGACCCGCTGATTTTCGCCATCACCCCGGACGCCAACGTGCGCCTGCAAAAACTGCGGCGCAATGAATGCCAGATCGCTCTGTCGCCGAAACCGTTGGACGTACAGGCCGCACTGAAAGAGCCGACGCTGAAAGTCGAAAAGACTGACGCGTTCATGACCGCTTTCGTTGGCATCAACAGCCAGCATCCGCCGCTGGACAAGCCAGAGGTACGTCAGGCGATCAACCTCGCGTTCGACAAGGCCAACTACATCAAGGCAGTGTTTGAAGACACCGCGGAAGCGGCCAACGGCCCTTATCCGCCGAACACCTGGAGCTACGCGAAGAACCTGCCGGGTTACCCGCACGACGTAGCCAAAGCCAAGGCGCTGCTGGCCAAGGCCGGTTTGAAAGACGGTTTTCAGACCACAATCTGGACGCGCCCGTCGGGCAGCTTGCTGAACCCGAACCCGAGCCTGGGTGCGCAAATGCTGCAATCGGATCTGGCGGAAATCGGCATTCAGGCGGAAATCCGCGTGATCGAGTGGGGCGAACTGATTCGTCGCGCCAAGGCCGGCGAGCATGATCTGCTGTTCATGGGTTGGGCCGGTGACAACGGCGATCCGGATAACTTCCTCACGCCGCAGTTTTCCTGCGCTGCGGTCAAGTCGGGCACCAACTTCGCCCGCTACTGCAATGCCGATCTCGACAAGTTGATCAGCGCCGGCAAGACCACCAGCGAACAAGGTGTGCGCACCAAGCTGTATGAGCAGGCGCAGACGCAGATTCAGCAGCAGGCGCTGTGGTTGCCGCTGGCGCACCCGACGGCTTACGCATTGACGCGTAAAGACGTGCAGGGTTATTCGGTGAGCCCGTTTGGCCGACAGGACTATTCCAAAACCAGCGTCAAGCCATAAGCGGCAAGCCGCAAGCCGCAAGCTAGAGCTGTCCGCGCAGGGCTCTAGCTTGCGGCTTGTAGCTCGACGCTGGCCGCTGTTTTTTTACATCCAGCCACACTCCGCCATCGACAGCGGCTCACCATCACCGATGATGAAGTGATCGAGCACCCGCACATCAATCAGCTCCAGCGCCTTCTGCAAACGCTTGGTCAGCAATCGATCTGCCTGACTGGGGTCGGTGTTCCCCGACGGGTGGTTGTGGCACAGGATCACCGCTGCCGCATTGTTGGCCAGACAACGCTTAACGACTTCCCGAGGATGCACGCTGGTGTTGTCGATCGAGCCGCGAAACAGTATCTCAAAATTCAATACTTGATGTTTGGAGTCGAGAAACAGGCAACCAAACACCTCATGCGGCTCGTGACGCAGCATCGATTTCAGATAATCGCGAACCACCTGAGGGTTTTCCAGGGCTGGTTTCTGCCGTGATTTCTCAGCCAGATGCCGCCTGTTCATTTCCTGAGCAGCTTGCAGTTGCGCAAACTTCGCCGGCCCGAGACCCAATTGTTTGCTGAATGCGTCCTGATCGGCCTCAAGCAGCAAACGCAGGCTGCCGAACTGAGTCAACAGGTTGCGTGCCAGATCCACAGCACTTAATCCAGGCAATCCGGTACGCAAAAAAATCGCCAATAACTCAGCGTCCGAAAGACTCGCTGCCCCGTGCTCCAATAACCTTTCCCGCGGGCGTTCCGCCGCAGGCCAATCGCGAATACTCATACACATTCCCTGTCTGTGGGCGCCGCTGTTCCGTAGCGGTCGCTGTGATATCTTAGCCCATCTTTTTTGCGGGCGAATTCACCCTGGGGAGGGGGTTTCGCCACGTATGTCACCCACGAAATGAAAGGCAGACCTATGCAGCGGCTGTATCGGAAACGCATCGTTCTGGGCGTCGGCGGCGGCATCGCGGCCTACAAGAGCGCTGATCTGGTTCGTCGCCTGATCGACCAGGGCGCCGAAGTGCGCGTGGTCATGACCCATGGCGGCGCCGAGTTCATCACCCCGCTGACCATGCAGGCCTTGTCCGGCCACCCGGTGCACCTCGACCTGCTCGACCCGGCCGCAGAAGCTGCAATGGGCCACATCGAGCTGGCCAAATGGGCCGACCTGGTGCTGATCGCCCCGGCCACCGCCGACCTGCTCGCCCGTCTTGCCCAAGGCATTGCCAACGATTTGCTGACCACGCTGGTGCTGGCCACCGACGCTGTCGTCGCCGTTGCTCCGGCGATGAATCAGGCGATGTGGCGCGATCCGGCGACCCAGGCCAACCTGCAACTCCTCGAAAGCCGTGGCCTGAAGACCTTCGGCCCAGCCTCGGGCAGCCAAGCCTGCGGCGACGTCGGCATGGGCCGCATGATGGAAGCCACCGACCTCGCACAATGCGCGGCGGACTGCTTCCAGCGTCAGGCGCTAACCGGCAAGCACGTGGTGATTACTGCCGGCCCGACTCAGGAAAACATCGACCCGGTGCGCTACATCACCAACCACAGTTCCGGGAAAATGGGCTTTGCCCTCGCAGAAGCTGCGGTTGAAGCCGGCGCCCGCGTCACGCTGATCAGCGGCCCGGTGCACCTGCCAACGCCGGATCGCGTCACGCGTATCGACGTGGTCAGTGCCCGCGACATGCTCGCCGCTTGCGAGTCGGCGATCCCCTGCGACGTGTTCATCGCCTCGGCGGCCGTTGCGGACTACCGCCCGGAAGTCGTCGCCCCGCAAAAACTCAAGAAAGATCCTACGAGCGGTGACGGCTTCGTCCTGCAAATGGTGCGTAACCCGGACATCCTGGCCACCATCGCGACCCGTCCCGACCGTCCGTTCAGTGTCGGCTTTGCCGCCGAGACCGAACACCTGCTCGACTACGCTGCACGCAAGCTGAAGGACAAGAATCTCGATTTGATCGTCGCCAACGACGTCGCCAACCCGAGCATCGGTTTCAACAGCGAAGAAAACGCCTGCAGCGTGATTGACCGTGAGCTGCACGCCACGGTTTTCGCCCAGACCAGCAAGAGCAAGATCGCTCGCCAACTGGTCACTTTTATCGCCGAACGTCTGAACCAGGTTTAATTTACATGCACGCTTTGCAAGCCAAGATCCTCGACCCACGCATCGGCACTGATTTCCCGCTGCCGCAATACGCCACTCCGGGCTCCGCCGGCCTCGACCTGCGCGCCATGCTGGAACAGGACATCGTGATCAAACCGGGTGAAACCGTACTGATCCCCACCGGTCTGTCGGTTTACATCGGCGACCCGAACCTCGCCGCGCTGATCCTGCCGCGCTCGGGCATGGGCCATAAACACGGCATCGTGCTGGGTAACCTCGTCGGCCTGATCGACTCCGACTACCAGGGCCCGCTGATGGTCTCGTGCTGGAACCGTGGCCAGACCGATTTCACCATGACCGTCGGCGAACGTCTGGCGCAACTGGTGCTGGTACCAGTGGTGCAAGCGCACTTCGAAATGGTTGAAGAGTTCGTCGAAACCGAACGCGGCACCGGCGGATTTGGCCACACCGGCACCAAATAACGGAATACATCTCCTGTAGGAGCTGCCGAAGGCTGCGATCTTTTGATCTTGATCTTAAAAAACAAAGTCAAAAGATCGCAGCCTTCGGCAGCTCCTACGGGGGAAGTTTGTGCAGTTTCAGCGACAGGTTTTAACACCGAAAATCAAGGTTTTGCCGGCCGAAAGCCACGCCAGCCGAGGCGTCATGGCCCTTTCATACCACGAACTCTCTGTGGAAAACGCCGTCATACCCTTCAGTTTGAGCCTGCCGTCGAACGATTCGTCGGTCTGTCCCGCCACTTTCGAGATGGAGCATTTCCGTAGATGAGCACCCCAGCCAAGATTGCCCCGAAGCTGCCCGACAGCATTTTCCGCGCCTATGACATTCGCGGCACCGTGCCGGAATTCCTCAATGCCGAAACCGCTTACTGGATCGGCCGCGCCATCGGTTCGCAGAGCCTGGCCCAGGGTGAGCCGAACGTGTCCGTCGGTCGCGACGGCCGCTTGTCCGGCCCGGAACTGGTTGCCGAACTGATCCGCGGTATCGCCGAAAGCGGCTGCCACGTCAGCGATGTCGGCCTGGTGCCGACGCCGGCGCTGTACTACGCCGCCAACGTGCTGGCCGGCAAGTCCGGGGTCATGCTCACCGGCAGCCACAATCCGTCGAACTACAACGGCTTCAAGATCGTCATCGCCGGCGACACCCTCGCCAACGAACAGATCCAGGCCCTGCACGAGCGCCTCAAGACCAACAACTTGAGCAGCGGCACGGGCAGCGTCACCCAGGTCGAGATCCTCGACCGCTACAACACCGAAATCGTCCAGGACATCAAACTGGCGCGACGCCTGAAAGTCGTGGTCGATTGTGGCAACGGCGCGGCCGGCGTGATCGCCCCGCAACTGATCGAAGCACTGAATTGCGAAGTCATACCGCTGTTCTGCGAAGTCGACGGCAACTTCCCGAACCACCACCCGGACCCGGGCAAGCCTGAAAACCTCGTCGACCTGATCGCCAAAGTTAAAGAGACCAACGCCGACATTGGCCTGGCTTTCGACGGCGACGGCGACCGCGTCGGCGTGGTGACCAACACCGGCAGCATCGTTTATCCCGACCGCCTGTTGATGTTGTTCGCCCGCGATGTGGTGGCGCGCAACCCGGACGCGGAAATCATCTTCGACGTCAAATGCACACGTCGCCTGGTCCCGCTGATCAAGGAATACGGTGGTCGGCCGCTAATGTGGAAGACTGGTCATTCGTTGATCAAAAAGAAAATGAAACAATCCGGCGCCCTGTTGGCCGGTGAAATGAGCGGGCACATCTTCTTCAAGGAACGCTGGTTCGGTTTCGACGACGGTATCTACAGCGCCGCACGGCTGCTGGAGATCCTCAGCAAGGAAAAATCCACCGCGGAAGAGCTGTTTGCGACCTTCCCGAACGATATTTCTACGCCGGAAATCAATATCCATGTGACCGAAGAGAGCAAATTCAGCATCATTGATGCACTGCACGACGCACAGTGGGGCGCAGGCGCTGACCTGACCACCATCGACGGCGTGCGAGTCGATTACGCCAAAGGCTGGGGCCTGGTGCGCGCGTCCAACACCACACCGGTGCTGGTGCTGCGCTTCGAGGCCGATGACGAGGCTGAATTGCAGCGCATCAAGGACGTGTTCCACGCCCAATTGAAACGTGTTGCACCTGATCTCCAACTACCGTTCTGATCCACCCGGAGCCCTGAATGACCCTCGAACGCGATGCCGCCGCCAACACTGCCAAGGTCCTGTCCGAAGCGCTGCCTTATATCCGACGCTATGTCGGCAAGACCCTGGTGATCAAATACGGCGGCAACGCGATGGAAAGCGAGGAGCTGAAAACCGGCTTCGCCCGCGACATCGTGCTGATGAAAGCCGTGGGCATCAACCCGGTGGTCGTGCACGGCGGCGGCCCGCAGATCGGTGATCTGCTCAAGCGCCTGTCGATCGAAAGCCACTTCGTCGACGGCATGCGCGTCACCGACGCGGCGACCATGGACGTGGTGGAAATGGTCCTCGGCGGCCAGGTCAACAAAAGCATCGTCAACCTGATCAACCGCCACGGCGGCAGCGCCATCGGCCTGACCGGTAAAGACGCCGAGCTGATTCGTGCGAAGAAGCTCACCGTCACCCGCCAGACCCCGGAAATGACCCAGCCGGAAATCATCGACATCGGCCACGTTGGCGAAGTCATCGGGATCAACACCGACTTGCTCAACCTGCTGGTCAAAGGTGACTTCATCCCGGTGATCGCGCCTATCGGCGTCGGTGCCAACGGCGAGTCGTACAACATCAACGCTGACTTGGTGGCCGGTAAAGTGGCCGAAGCGCTGAAAGCCGAGAAGCTGATGCTGCTGACCAACATCGCTGGCCTGATGGACAAGTCGGGCACCGTGTTGACCGGCCTGAGCACGCAGCAGGTCGACGATCTGATCGCCGACGGCACCATCTACGGCGGCATGCTGCCGAAGATCCGCTGCGCGCTGGAAGCGGTTCAGGGCGGCGTGGGCAGCTCGTTGATCATCGACGGTCGCGTACCGAATGCGATCCTGCTGGAAATCTTCACCGACACCGGCGTGGGTACGCTGATCAGCAATCGCAAGCGTCCTTAAGCGCTAGCGCAAACAAAGAGACCCCGCTCAGCCTGACTGAGCGGGGTCTTTTTTTGCCCTGCAATCCCTGTGGGAGCGAGCCTGCTCGCGAAAGCGGTGTTTGCATCACATCAATATTGAATGTGAAGGCCTCTTCGCGAGTAGGCTCGCTCCCACAGTGCTCTGCGGTTAAACGCCGAACTGCGCGCGATAGGCTTCCACGGCTGGCAAGTGTTGCTTGAGCTGCGGATCGTCAGCGAGGAATTCCAACACCTGATTCAGCGAAACAATGCTGATCACCGGGATACCGAAGTCGCGCTCGACTTCCTGAATCGCCGACAACTCACCGTTGCCACGCTCCTGACGGTTCAGGGCAATCAGCACGCCAGCAGCCTTGGCACCGTCCTGGGAAGCGATGATTTGCATCACTTCACGGATCGCGGTGCCAGCGGTGATCACGTCGTCGATGATCAGCACGTCGCCGGTCAGCGGCGCGCCGACCAGACTGCCACCTTCGCCGTGGGCCTTGGCTTCCTTGCGGTTGAAGCACCATGGCAGGTCACGGTCGTGATGCTCGGCCAGCGCGACGGCAGTGGTCGCCGCCAACGGGATGCCTTTGTAGGCCGGGCCGAACAATACGTCGAAAGGAATGCCGCTTTCGGCAATGGCTGCAGCGTAGAAACGCCCCAGCTGCGCCAGGGCCGAACCCGAGTTGAACAGGCCGGCATTGAAGAAGTAAGGACTGGTGCGCCCGGACTTCAGGGTGAACTCACCGAAGCGCAAAACGCCGCGATCGATGGCAAAACGAATAAAATCGCGCTGATACGCTTGCATGAAAAAAACCCCAAATACCACGGATTTAGCTAATTAGCTTGACGCCGTGTATCATACACGCACGCGATTTTTGGGGCCATTTATGCGGATCATCAGTGTGAACGTCAATGGTATTCAGGCTGCAGTCGAGCGTGGTTTGCTCAGTTGGCTGCAAGCACAGAATGCCGACGTCATCTGCCTGCAGGACACCCGTGCCTCCGCCTTTGAACTGGATGACCCAGCCTTCCAACTGGATGGCTACTTCCTTTATGCCTGCGATGCTGAAGTCCCTGCCCAAGGTGGCGTGGCTTTGTATTCGCGGTTGCAACCGAAGGCTGTCATCAGCGGTCTCGGTTTCGAGACGGCCGACCGCTACGGGCGCTACCTGCAAGCAGATTTCGACAAAGTCAGTATTGCCACCTTGCTGCTCCCTTCGGGGATGAACGGCGATGAGGACTTGAACCAGAAGTTCAAGCTCATGGACGACTTCGGCAAGTACCTGGACAAACAGCGACGCAAACGTCGCGAGTACATTTATTGTGGCTCGCTGTACGTGGCGCAGCAGAAGCTCGACATCAAAAACTGGCGCGACAGCCAGCAATCCCCGGGCTTCCTGGCGCCAGAACGCGCCTGGATGGACGAGATTGTCGGCAACATGGGCTATGTCGATGCGTTGCGCGAAGTCAGCCGCGAAGGCGACCAGTACAGCTGGTGGCCGGATAACGAACAGGCCGAGATGCTCAATCTGGGCTGGCGCTTCGATTACCAGATCCTGACCCCGGGCCTGCGGCGCTTCGTGCGCAGCGCACGTCTGCCACGTCAACCACGGTTCTCGCAGCACGCGCCGCTGATCGTCGACTACGACTGGACGCTGACCATCTAAGCGTCGTTTCGCAGTACAAAAAATGCCCGTATCGCAAGATACGGGCATTTTTTATGCCTCGGCTCAAAACAGATTCAAACTCAGACGGCGGCGAAGAACGGCAACATTAAGTACAGCTTGATCACGACGACATTAATGATGTCGATGAAGAACGCACCCACCATCGGCACCACCAGAAACGCGATCTGCGAGGGCCCGTAACGCTGCGTCACTGCTTGCATGTTGGCAATGGCGGTCGGCGTCGCGCCAAGCCCGAAGCCGCAATGCCCCGCAGCCAGCACGGCGGCATCGTAGTTGCGGCCCATCACCCGGAATGTCACGAAGATCGCGAACAGCGCCATGACCAGCGCCTGCACCGCCAGAATGATGAAGATTGGCAGCGCCAGCGCCGCCAGATCCCATAACTTGAGCGACATCAGGGCGATCGCCAGAAACAGCGAGAGGCTGACATTGCCCAGTACCGAGACCTCACGCTCAAACACCTGATACAAGCCCAGCGCTGAAAGACCATTGCGCAGCACCACGCCGACAAACAGCACACAAACGAACGTCGGCAACTCGAACGCAGTCCCCTGCAGCAGGCCATTCAGCAGGTTGCCGGCCAGCAAGCTCACTGCAATCAACGCGAGGGTTTCGACAAACGAAAAAGGCGTGATTGAGCGCTCCTTGTTCGGCTGCTCAAAACCTTTAGGCAATCGTGGCGCATCCTGCTGATTGCAACCCGGCACTTCCACACGCTTGATGAGCAACCGCGCCACCGGCCCGCCGATCAAACCACCCAGCACCAGACCAAACGTCGCCGAGGCGATCGCCAGTTCGGAAGCGGAGGCCAGACCGTATTTCTCGCTGAATACCGTGCCCCACGCAGCCCCTGTGCCGTGACCGCCCGCCAAGGTGATCGATCCGGTCAGCAGCCCCATCAGCGGATCGAGCCCGAGCATTGTTGCCAGCCCGATCCCCATCGCATTCTGTACCACCAACAATCCGGTGACGGCCAACAGAAATATCCCGACAACGCGCCCGCCTTTCTTCAAGCTGGCGAAGTCTGCACTTAGACCAATCGTGGCAAAAAAAGCCAGCATCAAAGGTGTCTGCAGCGAAGTATCGAAACGAATTTCAATATTGAACGTTCGCAGCAACAATAAAATCAGGGCAACTACCAAGCCGCCCGCAACAGGTTCAGGGATATTGTAACTGCGCATGAAACCAACACGCATAACGAGCCCGCGCCCAAGTAGAAGTACTAAGGAAGCGGCCACAAGTGTTCCGTAAAAATCGAGCTGAATCATTGGGATTATTCTTGGCTAGATATTCAGAGGCGAATTTTTACCTGCACCCGCCTCGTGAACCGGCTGATTGTCTCAACACTGATTACTGTGGAATTCAAGAGCCTTCGATGGCTTGAATATATCTTGATATTTCAGAAGAAATACTAGTCGGAGAACTTTAACAATCGCCACCCCCGATTCCAAGGAGATAGCTCAACACTAAGGCACCTCAGTTGTGACCAAAAGTGTAAGCGCGACTTTCATGTTGAATTTTATGTACCACTTATCGCAGCCAGATTATTCCTACATACCGCAGAGATTAATTTTGTTGCACAAATAAAAAATGCCCTGATATGTCAGGGCATTTATTTTGAAAGTTTGCGAGCAGTTTATTTGATCAGCCGCCAGGTAAACGGATATCGGTACGGGAAGCCTTCGTTAGCCTTCACTCCCGCAATGATGGTCAATACCAGCGCACCAATGGCCAGTATCCCCAACAGGAAAAATCCGATGATCAGCACCATCAGCAGGAAACAGATCAACGAGGCGATGGCGACGGTGATCTGAAAATTCAGCGCCTCTTTACCTTGAGCATCAATGAACGGATCTGTTTCGCGCTTCATCTGCCACAGGATCAACGGTCCGATCAAATTGCCGAACGGAATCCAGATCCCCAGCAAGGCGGACAAGTGACAAAACATCGCCCATTGGCGAACCTGTTGGCTCGGCTTGGGCAGCAACTCTTGCTCGTCACTCATCGCGTCCTCCTTGCGGTTATGAACCTGCTCAGTCGGCCAGTGCAGCCTTTTGCAGTTCGAAGATTTCGTTCATGCCTTGCTTGGCCAGTTCCAGCATCGCGTTCAGGTCTTCAGGCTGGAACGGCGCGCCTTCGGCCGTGCCCTGCACTTCGATGAAGCCACCGGTACTGGTCATCACCACGTTGAGGTCAGTCTCGGCGGCGGAATCTTCAAGATAGTCCAGATCCAGCACGGCCTCGCCCTGATACATGCCGACCGATACCGCACCGATCATTTGCTTGAGCGGATCGCCGCCTTTCAGGCCGCCGCGCTTCTTGATCACTTTCAGTGCGTCAACCAGAGCAACCATGGCGCCGGTAATGGATGCGGTGCGGGTGCCGCCGTCAGCCTGGATCACGTCGCAGTCGACGTACAGGGTCACATCGCCCAGCTTGGACATGTCCAGCGCAGCGCGCAGGGAACGACCGATCAGACGCTGGATTTCCAGGGTGCGGCCGCCCTGCTTGCCACGGCTCGCTTCACGCTGGTTACGCTCACCGGTGGCGCGCGGCAGCATGCCGTACTCAGCGGTCAGCCAGCCTTGGCCCTGGCCTTTGAGAAACCGCGGCACGCCGTTTTCGACGCTGACGGTGCAGATGACTTTGGTATCACCGAATTCGACCAGCACCGATCCTTCGGCGTGTTTGGTGTAGTTGCGGGTAATGCGGATCGAGCGGAGCTGATCGGCAGCGCGACCACTTGGACGTTTCATAGGAGATACCTGTACTGAGGACGGAAAACTGCCGAGCATTATAGAGCGCTGCACCGCGACTGGGCACTCGTTAAAAAATCCGGGCGACGATTGAAGGCCCTGAAACACTCATTACCGACGGGCTGCAGCCCTTTGTCACACCGTGTGTTTGGGCGCATTCGCCGCACTGCGCTACAATCCTGCGCCTTTGCTGCCAGTCGGCTTAAATTCATTGATATCGAGCCTGCGGAACATCCCTGCGGCGCCGATCTGCATTGCGAGGTCACCGCCATGGTGCACAGCATGACCGCCTTCGCCCGCGTCGAAAAAGCCGGCGCCCAGGGCACCCTGAGCTGGGAGCTGCGCTCGGTCAACAGCCGCTACCTTGAACCCCACCTGCGTTTGCCGGAGTCGTTTCGCGACCTCGAAGGCGCGGTGCGTGAAGCGCTGCGTCAGGGCCTGTCACGAGGCAAACTCGAATGCACCCTGCGTTTCACCGAAGAAAGCACCGGCAAAGCACTGCAAATCGATCGCGAGCGCGCCGCGCAGTTGGTCGCCGCCGCTGAGACGGTCGCTGGTCTGATCAAGAATCCTGCCGCATTGAATCCGCTGGAAGTGCTGGCCTGGCCCGGCGTATTGGTGGGCGATGCGACCGACCCGCAGGCGCTGAATGCCGACGCGCTGACCCTTTTCAACCAAGGTCTGAAAGAGTTGAAGGCTGGCCGCGAGCGCGAAGGCGCGGAGTTGGCACGTTTGATCAACGAGCGTCTGACCTCTATCGAAGAGGACGTCGTAACCCTGCGTGAACTGGTGCCGCAAATGCTCGCGACCCAGCGCCAGAAAGTCCTCGACCGCTTCGCCGACATGAAGGCCGAGCTGGATCCGCAGCGTCTCGAACAGGAAATGGTCATCCTCGCGCAAAAGAGCGACGTGGCCGAAGAACTGGATCGCCTGAGCACCCACATCATCGAAGTGCGCCGGGTGCTCAAATCCGGCGGTGCGGCCGGGCGGCGCCTGGACTTCCTGATGCAGGAGCTCAACCGCGAAGCCAACACACTGGGCTCCAAGGCCTTCGACCCGCGCAGCACCCAGGCCGCCGTCAACCTCAAGGTGTTGATCGAGCAAATGCGCGAACAAGTGCAGAATATTGAGTAAGGCAACCCCGACATGACCCACAGCACCGGCACCCTGTACATCATTTCCGCGCCATCGGGCGCGGGCAAGAGCAGTCTGGTCAAGGCGTTGACCGACGCCATACCGGAAATTCGCGTTTCGGTTTCCCACACCACCCGCGCCATGCGTCCGGGTGAAGTGGACGGCGTGAACTACCACTTCGTGACCCGCGAAGAGTTCGTGAAGATGGGCGAGCACGGCGACTTCCTCGAACGCGCCGAAGTCTTCGGCAACTTCTACGGCACCTCGCAAAGCCGCCTGCAGCAGACGCTGGACGAAGGTCACGACCTGATTCTGGAAATCGACTGGCAAGGCGCCGAGCAAGTGCGCAAGCTGATGCCGCAAGCACGCTCGATCTTTATCCTGCCGCCGTCGCTTCAGGCACTGCACCAGCGCCTGACCAACCGTGGCCAGGACAGCGACGAGATCATTGACGGCCGGATGCGCGAAGCGGTCAGCGAGATGAGTCACTATGTCGAGTACGACTACCTGATCATCAACGACGATTTTGCTCATGCACTTGACGATCTGAAGGCGATTTTCCGCGCCAATCAACTCCAGCAGAAACGCCAGCAAGTACGTTTCGGCAAGTTGCTGGCCGAATTGCTCGGTTAATCAGCACTTCCCAAAACCGCTGCAAGCGCTTTACATTGGTACTTGCAGCGCGTCGAAGGGTCTGGTCAAAAAATCAGCGCTTCCCTAATCGCTGGTGATTTTTTAAACTGCTCAGTCCGCTCGCCCACCCGGGCAGCGCGCATATTGCATTCGCTCCGAGGAATACCATGGCCCGCGTAACCGTTGAAGACTGCCTGAACCACGTGGAAAACCGTTTTGAACTGGTCATGCTGTCCACCAAGCGTGCCCGTCAACTGGCCACCGGCGGCAAAGAGCCACTGGTCCAGTGGGAAAACGACAAGCCGACTGTTGTCGCCCTGCGTGAAATCGCTGAAGGCCTGATGAGCTACGAGTTCATCGCCGAGCAGGAAATCGTCCAGGATGAGCCGCTGTTCGCAGCGTTCGAGGACGAGTCCAACGAGGCCGTCTAAGCCTATGCCTGGTCGACGTAGCACGGCGCGGGAACACAGCCTACGGCAGGAGTCATCATGCCGAGCATAGACGCCCTCGCCGATCGCTTATCGACCTACCTCGGCAACGACCAGGTCAACCTGGTCCGCCGAGCGTATTTCTACGCCGAACAAGCCCATGACGGTCAACGCCGTCGCAGTGGCGAGGCGTACGTCACGCATCCTCTTGCCGTGGCCAATATTCTTGCCGACATGCACATGGACCATCAGAGCCTGATGGCCGCAATGCTGCATGACGTGATCGAAGACACCGGTATCGCCAAAGAAGCGCTGCAAGCGCAGTTCGGTGAAACCGTGGCCGAACTGGTCGACGGGGTCAGCAAACTGACCCAGATGAATTTCGAGACCAAGGCCGAAGCCCAGGCGGAAAACTTCCAGAAAATGGCCATGGCCATGGCGCGCGACATTCGCGTGATCCTGGTCAAACTCGCCGACCGCCTGCACAACATGCGCACGCTGGAAGTGCTGTCCGGCGAAAAACGCCGCCGGATCGCCAAGGAAACCCTGGAAATCTACGCGCCCATCGCCAACCGGCTGGGCATGCATGCGATCCGCATCGAGTTCGAAGACCTCGGCTTCAAGGCCATGCACCCGATGCGTTCCGCGCGGATCTACCAGGCAGTCAAACGCGCCCGGGGCAACCGCAAGGAAATCGTCAACAAGATCGAAGAATCCCTCGGCCATTGCCTCGCTATCGACGGCATCCAGGGTGAAGTCAGCGGTCGCCAGAAACACCTCTACGGCATCTACAAGAAAATGCGCGGCAAGCGTCGGGCCTTTAACGAGATCATGGACGTCTATGCGTTCCGGATCATCGTCGACAAGGTCGATACCTGCTACCGCGTACTGGGCGCTGTGCATAATTTGTACAAACCGTTGCCGGGGCGCTTCAAGGATTACATCGCGATCCCCAAGGCCAACGGCTATCAGTCGCTGCACACCACGCTATTCGGCATGCACGGCGTACCGATCGAGATCCAGATCCGTACCCGCGAAATGGAAGAGATGGCCAACAACGGCATCGCTGCCCATTGGCTGTACAAATCCAGCGGTGACGAACAGCCGAAAGGCACTCACGCCCGCGCCCGTCAGTGGGTCAAAGGCGTGCTGGAAATGCAGCAACGTGCCGGCAACTCGCTGGAATTCATCGAGAGCGTGAAGATCGACCTGTTCCCGGACGAGGTCTACGTGTTCACGCCAAAAGGCCGGATCATGGAGCTGCCGAAAGGCTCCACGGCGGTCGACTTTGCCTACGCGGTACACACCGACGTCGGCAACAGCTGCATTGCCTGCCGGATCAACCGTCGTCTCGCACCGCTGTCCGAACCGCTGCAAAGCGGCTCCACGGTCGAGATCGTCAGCGCCCCCGGCGCGCGGCCGAATCCGGCATGGCTCAACTTCGTGGTCACCGGCAAGGCGCGCACGCACATCCGCCACGCGCTGAAACTGCAGCGTCGCTCCGAGTCCATCAGCCTCGGCGAACGCCTGCTGAACAAAGTCCTCAACGGTTTCGACAGTTCGCTGGAGAAGATCCCGGCCGAACGCGTCAAGGCGATGCTCACCGAGTACCGCCTCGAACTGATTGAAGATTTGCTTGAAGACATTGGCCTGGGCAACCGCATGGCCTACGTCGTCGCCCGCCGCCTGCTTGGCGAAGGCGAACAGTTGCCAAGTCCTGAAGGCCCGCTGGCGATTCGCGGTACCGAAGGTCTTGTGCTGAGCTACGCCAAATGCTGCACGCCGATCCCGGGCGACCCGATTGTCGGGCACTTGTCGGCGGGCAAAGGCATGGTCGTGCACTTGGACAACTGCCGCAATATCAGCGAAATCCGGCACAACCCGGAAAAATGCATCCAGCTCTCGTGGGCCAAGGATGTCACCGGCGAATTCAACGTCGAACTGCGCGTCGAGCTGGAACACCAACGCGGCCTGATCGCGTTGCTGGCCAGCAGCGTCAACGCAGCCGACGGCAATATCGAGAAAATCAGCATGGACGAACGCGATGGTCGCATCAGCGTGGTCCAGTTGGTGGTCAGCGTCCACGACCGTGTGCACCTGGCCCGCGTGATCAAGAAGCTGCGCGCCTTGACCGGGGTGATCCGCATCACCCGCATGCGTGCATAACCTGCCTATTACAAGGAGTCATTCATGACCAAAACCGTAATCACCAGCGACAAAGCCCCGGCCGCCATCGGCACTTACTCCCAGGCGATCAAGGCAGGCGACACCGTTTACATGTCGGGCCAGATTCCTCTGGACCCAAAAACCATGGAACTGGTTGAAGGCTTCGAAGCCCAGACCGTCCAGGTGTTCGAGAACCTCAAAGCCGTGGCCGAAGCTGCCGGTGGTTCGTTCAAGGACATCGTCAAACTGAACATCTTCCTCACCGACCTGAGCCACTTCGCCAAGGTCAACGAGATCATGGGCAAGTACTTCGACCAGCCATACCCGGCTCGCGCCGCCATCGGCGTGGCTGCCCTGCCAAAGGGTTCGCAGGTTGAAATGGATGCCATTCTGGTCATCGAGTGATGCGCACGGCGCGGCCTTCAAACGCCGCGCCGATTGCTGCAAGAAAAGGTTTTGAAAGGATTCCACCATGCGCAAAGCGCTAGCTCTCCCGCTGCTCGCCATTTTCCTCGGCGGCTGCGCCAGCAACCCTGCCGATCGCGACATCAGCGGCACTTGGATTAACCAGGTGGCGATCGATGCCGCAGCCAAGGGCGGCCCCCTGCGCGAAGCGCTTCAGGCTTACGGCCCGAATCTGGAGTGGGACGTCAATACCAAGGCCAGTCAGGCCCGCTACACCAACGGTTTTGAGAACGTCGAAGGACGGCTGCTGGGCGAAAAATCCGGCGCCTGGAAAGTCGATTTCTATGGCAGCTCCGCCAGTGAGCTGAAGCGTGACGGCGGCCAACTGCAGCAAGCCGCCAGCGATAATGAGCCGGAGCAGCTATTCGACCGCGCACAGATTCCGGTGCCGGAAGGCGCACCGATCGGCGCCAGCTTCGAACGTGCGCTGTATTCGGCCTATCTGGGCGGTGACTGGAAAATCACCAACGGCCAGGGCGAAGGCAGCACCGTGCAATTTCAGGCGGATGGTCAGGTCTCCGGCTTACCGGGTGCCGACCGTTATGCGTTGTGCCTGGCGGGTGATTGCGCGTCGATGAGCAACGGCAACGACAGCATGTGGTTGCAGCAGAACGGTCAGGGCAATAACTGGATCTTTGTGCGCAAGGGCAAAGAGCTGGAAATCCTCCAGGCGGTGAATGCTGCGTTGGCGGATGAACAACCGCAGTTCACCGCGGGTGAGCGCAAGTGGTTGCTGGAGAAGCAGTAACCCACCTCTAAAACCGGTGAAGATCAAATGTGGGAGCGAGCTTGCTCGCGAATGCGGTGCAACAGCCAACAGAGATGTTGAATGTTAAGTCGTCTTCGCGAGCAAGCTCGCTCCCACAGTTGTTTTGTGGTGCTTGGAAGTCAGCAACGCCCTTCTAAAATCGCGGCATAGCCTTCGCGGTAGCTCGGGTACGTTGGCGTCCAGCCCAACGCTTTAGCCCGCGCATTGCTGCAGCGCTTGCTGCCGGTGCGGCGCACGCTGGCGTCTTCCGACCATTCGGTAACGCCCAGATACTCACGCAACCAACCTACGACTTCAGCTAACGGCGCTGGCGCATCGTCGACACCGATGTAGAAATCGTCCAGTTTCACGCCCTGCCGAGCCTTTTCCAGCAGAAACGCCAACAACCCTGCTGCGTCATCGGCATGAATCCGGTTGCCGTACAACGGAGGTTCGACCGCCACGCGATAACCGCGACGCACTTGAGTCAGCAGCCATTCACGGCCCGGCCCGTAGATCCCGGTCAAACGAAGAATGCTCGCAGGAATGCCACTTTTAAGCGCGACCTGCTCAGCCTCCAGCATCAATCGCCCGGAATAACCGGCAGCGATGGTCTCTGAGTTCTCATCGACCCACTCACCCTCCTGCTGTCCATAAACACTGCTGCTGGAAACGAAGATCAGCCGCTCCGGCACTTGACCGTAATCCTCCAGCCAACTCAGAACATTCTGCAGACCCTGCACGTAAGCCGCGCGATAACCGGCCTCGTCGTGATCAGTGGCTGCCGCGCAATACACCAGATAGTCAACCGCCCCCACCGGCCAGGTCGCCGGGCAGTCTTCGTTGAACAGGTCGCCGGCAACGCCGATCACACCATCCGGCAGCTTCGTTACATCCCGGCGCAGACCATGAACTTCCCAGCCAGCCGCCAGCAATTGCTTGGCCAGACGACTGCCGACATCACCACAACCGGCAATCAATACAGAAGGCGCGGACATCAAAAAACTCCTATCGGAAAGGCACAGACTAGCTCTGGCACAGGACGAACGGCTAGCAATGGTAGAAAAAAAGATACTCTATTACTTTTGTTAACAAGAATTACTTGCAATAATGCACGCCACTTTTGTTCTCGGCCTCACGAGGCCTGGTAGAGCATCACCGTTTTTCTATCTCAGGTCCGGCCAGCATGACACGTAATCAAATCCCCGCTTCGCCAACCAAACGACCTCGCGCTTTTAGCGCGGTGGCGGCTCTGTTGCTCAGCCTGATGCTGGCACCGACCGCTGCATTCGCCGACGCCCAGGCGCCAGCCGCACCGGCCGCGACCGAACAGCACGCACCTGCTGCCGCTGCTCCGGCTGCGACCGATCCAGTACAAGCAGTCGACGCTGCCGACGTCCCTGAAGTGCTCGAAGCCGACAATTCCCTGGGCATGGCCCACGACCTGTCGCCGTGGGGCATGTACCAGAACGCCGACATCATCGTGAAAATCGTGATGATCGGTCTGGCCATCGCTTCGATCATCACCTGGACCATCTGGATCGCCAAAGGCTTCGAGCTAATGGGCGCCAAGCGTCGTCTGCGTGGTGAAATCGCTGCCCTGAAAAAAGCCACCACCCTTAAAGAAGCCAGCGCCACCGCCGGCAAAGAAGGCACCCTCGCCAATCTGCTGGTGCACGACGCCCTCGAAGAAATGCGCCTGTCGGTCAACAGCCGCGAGAAAGAAGGCATCAAGGAACGCGTCAGCTTCCGTCTCGAGCGTCTGGTTGCAGCCTGCGGTCGCAACATGAGCAGCGGCACCGGCGTTCTCGCCACTATCGGTTCCACTGCACCGTTCGTGGGCCTGTTCGGTACCGTGTGGGGCATCATGAACTCGTTCATCGGCATCGCCAAAACCCAGACCACCAACCTTGCTGTCGTCGCGCCCGGCATTGCTGAAGCGCTGCTCGCCACGGCATTGGGTCTGGTTGCCGCGATCCCGGCCGTTGTGATCTACAACGTCTTCGCCCGCTCCATCGCCGGTTACAAGGCGCAGGTTTCCGATGCGTCGGCAGAAGTTCTGCTGCTGGTCAGCCGCGACCTCGACCACCAGCCTGAGCGCAGCTCGCAGCCGCACATGGTCAAAGTGGGGTAATCGGCCATGGGCCTGCATTTGAAAGAAGGCGCAGACGACGATCTGGCCGAGAACCACGAAATCAACGTCACGCCGTTCATCGACGTGATGCTGGTGTTGCTGATCATCTTCATGGTGGCCGCTCCGTTGGCTACTGTGGACATCAAAGTCGACCTGCCTGCCTCGACCGCCAAACCGGCGCCAAGGCCAGAGAAGCCGGTGTTCCTCAGCGTCAAAGCTGACCAGCGCCTGTACATCGGCGACGACGAAGTGAAAGCCGAAACCCTTGGCGCCGTGCTCGACGCCAAGACTCAGGGCAAGAAAGACACCACCATCTTCTTCCAGGCCGACAAAGGCGTGGATTACGGCGACCTCATGAGCGTGATGGACAAACTGCGCTCCGCCGGTTACCTGAAGGTCGGTCTGGTCGGACTTGAGACGGCAGCCAAGAAATGATCACGACGCGCCATAAGCTGACGCGTTACAGCGGTAGCCTGGCCGTGGTGCTGGGCGTTCACGCGCTGGCCATCGCGCTGGCACTGAACTGGACCGCCCGCCCGCCCATCGAATTGCCGCCGCAGGCAATGATGGTCGAACTGGCCCCGGTTCCGGCCCCGCCACCGCCTGCCCCGCCGAAAGTCGTCACACCGCCGCAGCCACCGGCTCCGGTTGAAGAGTTGCCGATTCCGAAGCTGGCCGAAGCACCGAAAGCTGAAATCGCGGTGCAGAAACCCAAGCCGAAGCCAAAGCCTAAACCGCCGAAGCCGGTCGAGAAGAAGCTGCCTGATCCACCGAAGGAAAAGCCTTCCGAGGAGAAACCGGCTGATACGCAACCGACTCAGGCACCGACGGAGAAATCCGCCCAGCCTGCACCGGGTCCGTCGCCAGCTCAAATGGCTGCCAAGGCCAGCTGGCAAGGCACCCTGCTCGCGCATTTGGCCAAGTACAAAAAGTACCCGGCCAGCGCTCAAGCGCGGGGCAAGGAAGGCTTGAACCGCCTGCGCTTTGTGGTGGATGCCGAAGGTAACGTGCTGTCGTTCGAACTGGTGGGCCGCTCTGGCAACGCTGATCTGGACCGGGCCACCCTGGAAATGATCCGCCGCGCACAGCCGCTGCCCAAGCCACCGGCCGACATGTTGAACAACGGCTCGATCGAAATTGTTGCGCCGTTTGTTTACTCCCTCGAACGCCGCCGCTAAGCAACACCGCAATACCCTGTGGGAGCGAGCCTGCTCGCGAAGAGGTCGTGTCAGTCAGCACATGCTTGTCTGACCCACCGCTTTCGCGAGCAGGCTCGCTCCCACAGTGGTTATGTGTTGGACGTTAGATCGAAATAAAGGCACCGAAAGGTGCCTTTTACGTATCTGCCTGCGGCAAACCGAGATTGCCCGGTGTCGCATTGAGCGCTCAGTCTGATAACGTGCGTCTATCGATTGCAGCCGGTATGCTTGGCCCGCATCTTCATGGACGCTTGCTATGACCCTCACAGAATTACGCTACATCGTTACCCTCGCCCAAGAGCAGCATTTCGGCCACGCCGCCGAACGTTGCCACGTCAGCCAGCCGACCCTGTCGGTGGGCGTGAAGAAACTTGAAGACGAACTCGGTGTGCTGATTTTCGAGCGCAGCAAAAGCGCCGTGCGCCTGACCCCGGTCGGCGAAGGCATCGTCGCCCAGGCGCAGAAAGTGCTGGAGCAAGCGCAAGGCATCCGCGAACTGGCCCAGGCCGGCAAGAACCAGCTGACCGCGCCGCTGAAAGTCGGCGCGATCTACACCGTCGGGCCGTACCTGTTCCCGCATCTGATTCCACAACTGCACCGGGTCGCCCCGCAGATGCCGTTGTACATCGAAGAAAACTTCACCCACGTGCTGCGCGACAAACTGCGCAACGGTGAGCTCGACGCGATCATCATCGCCCTGCCGTTCAACGAAGCCGACGTGCTGACCCTGCCGCTGTACGACGAGCCGTTCTACGTCTTGATGCCGGCCCAGCACCCGTGGACGCAAAAGGAAACCATCGACGCGGGCCTGCTCAACGACAAGAGCCTGCTGCTGCTCGGCGAAGGCCACTGCTTCCGCGATCAAGTACTGGAAGCCTGCCCGACCCTGACCAAGGGCAACGACGGCGCCAAGCACACCACGGTCGAATCCAGCTCGCTGGAAACCATTCGGCACATGGTTGCGTCCGGTCTGGGCATCTCGATCCTGCCGTTGTCGGCCGTCGACAGCCATCACTACGCCCCGGGCGTGATCGAAGTGCGTCCACTGTCGCCGCCGGTGCCGTTCCGCACCGTGGCCATCGCCTGGCGCGCAAGTTTCCCGCGGCCGAAAGCCATCGAGATCCTCGCCGACTCCATTCGCCTGTGTTCGGTGGCCAAGCCAGCGGCACCGGTTACGGCCGGTTAAGCGAGCGTCATGACGGAGCTGTCGCAAGTGTCGGTGACGGCACTCAAGGGTGTCGGCGAAGCCATGGCCGAGAAACTGGCCAAGGTGGGTCTTGAGAACCTTCAGGACGTGCTGTTCCACCTGCCGCTGCGCTATCAGGATCGCACCCGCGTGGTGCCAATCGGCCATTTGCGACCGGGGCAGGACGCCGTGGTCGAAGGCACCGTCAGCGGCGCCGACGTGGTCATGGGGCGCCGTCGCAGCCTCGTCGTGCGTTTGCAGGACGGCACCGGCGGACTCAGTCTGCGCTTCTACCATTTCAGCAACGCGCAGAAAGAAGGCCTCAAGCGCGGCACGCGGGTGCGCTGCTACGGCGAAGCCCGGCCCGGCGCCTCCGGGCTGGAAATCTACCACCCGGAATACCGCGCCATCACCGGTGACGAACCGCCGCCAGTGGATGAAACCCTGACCCCGGTCTACCCGCTCACCGAAGGCCTGACGCAACAGCGCCTGCGCCAGTTGTGTATGCAGACGCTGACCCTGCTCAAGCCGGATACCCTGCCCGACTGGCTGCCGACCGAACTGGCCCGCGACTATCAACTGGCGCCGCTGGCCGATGCGATCCGCTACCTGCACAACCCACCCGCCGATGCCGACGTCGATGAACTCGCCCTCGGCCATCACTGGGCGCAGCATCGCCTGGCCTTCGAAGAACTGCTGACCCATCAACTGTCGCAACAACGTCTGCGCGAAAGCATGCGCTCCTTGCGCGCGCCAGCGATGCCGAAAGCGACGAAGCTGCCGCCGAAATACCTGGCCAACCTCGGTTTCAGCCCGACCGGCGCGCAACAGCGGGTCGGCAACGAAATCGCCTACGACCTCAGTCAGCACGAACCGATGCTGCGCCTGATTCAGGGCGACGTTGGCGCGGGCAAAACAGTGGTCGCCGCCCTAGCTGCGTTGCAGGCGTTGGAGGCCGGTTATCAGGTCGCGCTGATGGCGCCGACCGAGATCCTCGCCGAGCAACACTTCATCACCTTCAAGCGCTGGCTCGAACCGCTGGGCATTGAAGTCGCGTGGCTGGCCGGCAAGCTCAAGGGCAAGAACCGCGTCGCCGCGCTGGAACAGATCGCCAGCGGTACGCCGATGGTGGTCGGCACCCACGCGCTGTTCCAGGACGAAGTGCAGTTCAAGAACCTCGCGCTGGTGATCATCGACGAACAGCACCGCTTTGGCGTACAGCAGCGTCTGGCGTTGCGGCAGAAAGGCGTCGGCGGGCGCATGTGCCCGCACCAACTGATCATGACCGCCACGCCGATTCCACGGACGCTGGCGATGAGCGCCTACGCCGACCTCGACACCTCGATCCTCGACGAACTGCCGCCCGGCCGCACCCCGGTCAACACCGTGCTGGTCACCGACACCCGTCGCGTCGAAGTCATCGAACGAGTGCGCAGCGCCTGCGCCGAGGGCCGTCAGGCCTATTGGGTGTGCACGCTGATCGAAGAGTCGGAAGAGCTGACCTGTCAGGCCGCCGAAACCACCTTCGAAGACCTCACCCTCGCCCTCGGCGAACTGAAAGTCGGCCTGATCCACGGGCGCATGAAACCCGTCGAGAAGGCCGCCGTCATGGCCGAATTCAAGGCCGGCAATCTGCAACTGCTGGTCGCCACCACGGTGATCGAAGTCGGCGTCGACGTGCCCAATGCCAGCCTGATGATCATCGAAAACCCCGAGCGCCTCGGTCTCGCGCAACTGCACCAGTTGCGCGGCCGTGTCGGTCGGGGCAGTGCCGCCAGCCATTGCGTGCTGCTCTACCATCCGCCACTGTCGCAGATCGGTCGTCAGCGCCTGGGCATCATGCGCGAGACCAACGACGGTTTCGTCATCGCCGAAAAAGACCTCGAACTGCGCGGCCCCGGGGAAATGCTCGGCACCCGCCAGACCGGTCTGCTGCAATTCAAAGTCGCCGACCTGATGCGCGACGCCGACCTGCTGCCCGCCGTGCGCGACGCCGCGCAAGCCTTGCTGGAACGCTGGCCGACCCACGTCAGTCCATTGCTCGACCGCTGGCTGCGCCATGGGCAGCAATACGGCCAAGTGTGAGCACCGTCGCAGTTTCTGAAGGATCGTTCCGACAGAGCTGGTTATACTCCTGCCATTGTTTCAAAAACGGATACAGACCATGACCGAAGCTGCTCTCGCCCCCGAATCTCCGCACGCTCCGTCTGTTATTCGGCTGCTGCTCAACAAGCTGGGCGTTGCCTACGAAGAAGTGCTCGACCACCACGGCCTCAATGCCTCGCGCAAGGTACAGGCCGTGTTGCTGGACGACGCCGTCGGCGCGTTGATGGTGCTGTTTCCACAGAGCCAGTTGCTGGATCTCAACCGCCTCGCCGAACTGACGGGCCGTCGTCTGACTGCCGTGTCGACCGAGCGCCTGGAAAAGATGCTCGGCAAACACAGCCTGAGCCTGTTGCCAGGCCTGCCGGCGCTGACCAGTTCGCCATGCCTCTACGAAGAGAGCCTGCTGCGCGAACCGAAGTTGCTGATCAACTCCGGCGAGCCGGGCCTGCTGCTGGAAATCACCAGCGAAGATTTCAAGACCATGCTGACCAAGGCCAGCGCCGCCAACTTCGGCGAAGCCCTGAGCAGCATCCGCCCGAACCTCGACCGCCCGGACGATGACCGCGAGGAAATCACCCAGGCTGTGCAAGCGTTCACCGCGCGGCGCATTCAACAACGCCTGGAAGCGACCATCGAGATTCCGCCGCTGGCCGAAACCGCGCAAAAAATCATCAAACTGCGCGTAGATCCCAACGCCACCATCGATGACATCACCGGCGTCGTTGAAACCGACCCGGCGCTGGCTGCGCAAGTAGTGAGCTGGGCCGCGTCGCCGTACTACGCTTCGCCGGGCAAGATTCGTTCGGTGGAAGACGCGATCGTCCGCGTGCTCGGCTTCGATCTGGTGATCAATCTCGCGCTGGGCCTGGCCCTCGGCAAAACCCTGAGCCTGCCGAAAGACCACCCGCAACACACCACGCCGTACTGGCAGCAGTCGATCTACACCGCCGCGGTCATCGAAGGCCTGACCCGCGCCATGCCGCGCGCCCAGCGCCCGGAAGCCGGCCTGACCTATCTGGCCGGTCTGCTGCACAACTTCGGTTACCTGCTGCTGGCCCACGTGTTCCCGCCGCACTTCTCGCTGATCTGCCGCCACCTGGAGGTCAACCCGCACCTGTGCCACAGCTACATCGAGCAACACCTGCTCGGTATCAGCCGCGAACAGATCGGCTCGTGGCTGATGCGCTACTGGGACATGCCCGACGAACTGGCCACCGCCCTGCGCTTCCAGCACGACCCAAGCTACGACGGCGCCTACGCCGAATACCCGAACCTGGTCTGCCTGGCCGTGCGCTTGCTGCGCAGCCGCGGCATCGGCTCCGGCCCGGATGAAGACATTCCGGATGCGTTGCTGGAGCGTGTGGGTTTGACTCGCGAAAAAGCCAACGACGTGGTCAGCAAAGTCCTCGAAGCCGAAGTTCTGCTGCGCGAACTGGCCTCGCAGTTCAGCCAGGCATAAAAAACCCGCTCTCACGAGATCATTTTCATTCGTGAGAGCGGGCCATGAGAGCGTTGTTTATTGATCAGGCAATGAAGCGTGCTATCCATCCGCTTGTAGCAAAACTCAACCGGTCTTTCCAATACTCACCGCAGATGACGATTTTATTTTGCGCGGTGACGTGCAGATCCAAACTATTTTCCAGTTTCTCTGCCTGATCAAAAGATACCCACCCACTACCGTTGAACGTCGGATCGAGCTCGCCGGTAAGGCGATAACGTGCACAGACGGCGTGCATCTCATCAGTAGCAAACCCGCCACCACTGGTGCCAGCAACCATCAACTTGCTTTCATCCGCATCGCCAAACGCGCAGCTCGACCAATTCTGGCCAATCTCAGGCACAACTTTGGTATGCAACGGTTGGCCATTGTTAAAAAGGGGATGAGGTGAGCCATCCGCACTGAGTACGACAATCACTCCTTCCCCGTCGAGGAAGCCTTCACCGTTCTGGCCTCCTATCAAAGCAATTATTCCGTCCTTTTTCCTCACGGCAATATCGCGAAAAATCGGCAGCCGATCAGAGGACACAATGGCCGTCTTGAACTTGTCGTCGCGCATTCCATCTTTTGTGAAGCGCACGGCATAGGTACCGAAGGTGCCTTCATCATGAAAGTCGCCATACACCACCAAGCTACCGTCCGCTTGCACAGCCACTCCACGGGCGGCGTTATCACCTGCCGGACTCAACTCAGCCAGTTCAACAGTGGCCGAACCGATCTTGTTGAAGGTGTCGTCAAAAGTGCCATCAGGATTGAGTCGCATGACCAAGCCTTTGGTTTGCTGCGCCGCAGGATCAAAGCCAAATGAGACCAGCGCTATTTTGCCGTCTGGCAACTCGATACCGGACGCTCCGGAATTGGCGCTGCTCTGAACAGCGGGCCTAATATTTCGAGATACATTTTGGCGTGCGCGTGCAACCGTGGCCGCTCGACTGAGTGTTACGGGTACTGAACCGTACGGGAACGTGACCACACCGTCCTCACCAAACTCATCGTTGAGTCGACCGTCCGGCAGCAACTGGATGGCAATGAAACCACTTTCATAACTCGGCGGCTGCGACATGTAATCGACCGTAATCAGCAAACCACCATTACTGAGCAGGCTTGCGCCCCATTTCCCTGATAAAAGTTTTTCCCCTGTCGAAATCTGCGCAAAACCTTGCTGGTTCTCGCCAAACCCGGTGCCGACATCAAGCTGCCCCTTTTCAGTCAGCCGTGCGACTACGAAGCCAGGGGAAACACCTGCCTCGTTCGCCACAACGAGCAGCCGACCGTCAGGCAAAGGGAGGACAACTTGCGGGGCAATGCTGACAAACTCAGGAAACGCCCAATCGAGTTTGCCGTCATTGGCGAATGTTGAATCAGGTTCGCCTGCTTGTAAGGTCATGTTGATAGCTCTCCAATCCGGATAAGTCCCTTTACTACTGGACGCCCCCAATGAAGCCTCAACATCCAAAAAAAAACACCTGTCACTTCTGACAGGTGTTCGTGGTATTACGCGCCAATTTACCGACTTATCGAGCCAAACCAATTACTGACCGCGTTGTAAAAAATGGCGCTTCACGCCTTAGGCTTGGCCTTCCTCGGCTTCAAATACTTCATCAACCCCTGAAACCACATCACCAGCGCCGGATTACCCTTGAGCTGGATCGACTTGTCCTGAATGCCCTGCATAAATGCCAACTGCTTGTTCTTCGCCTGCATCGTGGCAAAGCCATAACCGGCATCTTTAAACGCAATCGCAAACGCCGGCTCCACCACCACGCCGGATTTGCTGGTGATGCGCTGATCCTTGACCACAAAATGCCGCGCCACTTTCCCGTCCAGCGTCTGCAGTTGAAACACCAGATCCTTGTCACCCAACTGCTGCTGGAACGCAGGATTTGTCCGGCTGGCCTTACCCATCAACAAACCCATCATCCACAGAAGAAAACGAAATTTCATGCGCACAGCCTCAAAAGGAAAATGAACGGCCGGGGCAGTGTAAGGGATTCGGACGATAACGCCAGTATCTGACTCTGTTGGAAGAGGATGCAGACCATTTCCCGCACGATGACTGCCAAGTCACGGTTCAGCGCTCGCCCACTGATCGTTCCCCCGCTCCGCGTGGGAATGCATCCCGAGCCGCTCCGCGTCTCACCACTCACCTTTCCTACACCTGTTGAAACACATCCCTGTAGGAGCGGGCGAAGCCTGCGATCTTTTGATCTTCCGCCCCGCGAATCTATGGGAAATTTCCTGCAAAGTGCGGGGCTGTGCGTGAACTAGGCGAGTTGGCTAACGATCGATAGGCTCTGTGTGTCGCCGCAGATTGGCGATACGGACGTGCAAGTCCGGTTGGAGTACACATTGGTTATGGCAATTCGCCGAGCGTTTTCCTATGCTCGCGGATCGTTATGGCGGCTGTGTATGGGAGGCCTTCGGGTCTGCCGGGTTACTCCACCGGTCTTGCACACCTATGCACAGCTGCCACCACTTTCGAAGTGCGAGCGAAACGGTGTCGGCTCCTTAAACTGGAGTAAGACCGAATGATCAAACCAACACCCAATCCCCCAGAAAACCCAGACGTTTCGCCCTACGAAACCCTGGAATCAAAGAAATTCCACGAAGCCGCCGAGCGCGCCCTCGACCACCATTTCAAACCAGCCGTCGATCCACATCCCAAACGCGAGAACGGCCTCTTCAAACTCTCCCCCGGCACCGACGCCGAAGCCCTCATGGCCAACGCCTCCGAAGACCTCCTGTCCATCAGCGTCATCGCCTGCGACCTCGCCGACGACCTCCACGGCTCCCGCCGCTCGGTGGCACTGGCCCTGAGCAGAATGGCGGACGGGGTGAGATTGATGGTGGAAGGGACACTCGACCAGATTGAAGTGCGAAGCGTGGCAGCCAAGCCGTAGCGAGATTTGCGGATGAAAAAAGGGGACGTTAAGTCCCCTTTTCTAAATCTCGATAACAAAAACTAGCGAAAGTCCTCTGCGCTTTTTGGGCGCGCTTCCAAGCCCTGGAGCGCCGCCCGGTTTATGTAGGCATTCCCTCCCTCACCACAATACTGCCGGAACACCGCCTTGTCGTCCCTGAGCACCGTCAGATAACTCAGAAAGGCTTGATTAACGAGGTAGGTATAAGCACCGTTTTTGAACTTGATGATGTTCAAGTTCACGCTGCCTTCCGAAGCGTTCACGACAAAGAATTTGCCCTTGGGCGGCAAAGCCGTCTTCGGATAGATCATCTCTATTTTGCTCGGCACGCCGTAACGGTACTGAACAAAACCGGCCGTGGGCTTGTTGTTTCCCCGTGCACAAACGGAAACCGTCTTACCACCCTCCAACGGGCAACTGAAGTAAATGTCTTCGTCATCTGAACACAACGTTCCATCCTGCCCGCCCTGCAATGGCGCTGTTTCTTGCGAGACGCGTTCTGGTATTTGAGTGACATCGGCGCAATTGGACAAACACACCAGCTTCGAAAGATCCGGAACCTCACTTTCAGTAAACAGGTACGTCGCTGAACCGTCACGGTTGCGGGCGTGGTAAACGGGAACACTGACGGCCAGCCCTTTGGCAGACACCGGCACCTCGGTGTCCCGACCCGAGACGACCCAGCCTTCGGCCTCCCCGCACAACGCCTCCAAAGCAACTTCATTGAACGGATCTTTCGTGGGCACGGCGAACGGCTTGGCATCACCTCGGCAGTCGTAGCCATGCCAATAGGGCCCGGTGTTCATATCAATGTCGATCGAGAAAACATAAGCGCCGTCGAGCACCACTTTTCCGCTGTCGTAGGTGAATACCAGCCAGCGACGCGACTTCGCCTGTGAGGAGTTTTCCTCCTCCAGGATGTAGCGCTCGCCATCTCGATACAGCCAGAAAACACTCATCGCTCCGGCCGATACCGGCCTTTCGGAGAGACGTTGCCCGGACTTAGCGTCCACCAGGAAATCGTCTTTCAGCGCCAGCGCACAGTCGCTGTCGGCGGCCATGCAGGACTCGAGTGACGGGAACATCGGCCCTGCCACTACAGAGAAAGAACACAGCAGTAACGCGATCAAGCCTAATCTTTTCAACTTGCTTCCCTGCTCATGATTTACGGATCTGATTGAACAGACGTCTTTCTTCAGCCCAGTTCTCTGCGTTTTAAAGCGAGTAATCCATCACTTCTTCCAACTGCCAGCATTGTCCACGGACAAACCGATACTCGAAGACGTAGTCGGTATCTGGCTTCTGCAGAATCGCGATCGCCTTGTCACCCCGCTGTTCCTTGACGGTCAACGTCAGGCCCTGGGCCTCTCGCGTTGCTTGATCCGGAATGACAGGAAACTTAAGTTGATCGCCGCTGAGACTGCGCTTTTCCATCTCGGGTTCGGGATCGCCGCCCACGGTCGTGACCATTTTCAGCGGTTGTTGTACGAAGGCTTTTTGCACATCTGCGCGTTCGGAGAAAGCTGAGAGGAACGCTGAAAAGTCGGTCGAAGGGCACGCAACGTTAGACGTATCACCCTTGGCTTTGAGTGGATTCTGACGGTTGTCCTGATGCAGTTTTGAATCCGCAATTATCTTTGCATCCAAATCTGCCAAGCGCTTTTTAATACTGACTGCATCCTTGTAAGCACATTCGACCTTTACATCATCCGCCAGATTTAGACCGTCGAGGCAGTTCTCAAGCTCGGGATCTGGTGGGTCGCCGCTAAAAAACCGCAAAGCCAACTGATCGCCGTCCTTAACCAGTGGCAATTCCAGCACCGAATAGGAATCACCTTCGAATTGACTATGCGAGACTTTTTGTTTTATCAGAACAAACATGGACTTCCCCGCTTGCTCCGGGAATTTGCGCTCGAAGAAGAACACCGAGGCGATCTGCTCACCTTCGACCTTCCACACATAATTCAGCGAAGGCTTCACCGCATTCGTGGTGGTGTAGAAGATCTCGGCGTAAGGAACATGCCCTTCCCTCACCTGACCTTTGAGGTTGTTCTTCAAAAAGAACACTGTGATTTTTTGATCACCGAGCGAGGCAACTACAGGCGGATGCACCTCACCGATGGTTTGTGGGTCACTAGCTATTGCCTGCTGAGCCAACAAGGCAACCACGAATCCGAGCGCACTCATACAACTTAAGAGCCTGGCCAATTCCACTCACTTCCCTGTTAATCAATCTTCAAATGTTTAGGCGGAGGGTTTTACGATGACTCAGGTGCGCCGCACTTCAGCTCTTTGATTTGCTCGTTCTTGATCGGAATCACACAAGCAAGGCGCTTCTCTCCGAGCCCACGGAGCTCCGTCAAACTGAGCGTCACGTGCAACCCATCCTCGGCAAACACATGATCCTCAAACCCGGCATCGGCATAGTCTGTCCAAAATGCCTTGCCCTCGAAACTACAGAACCGCTTGGAGGACAGCACTCTCCAACCGCCGTTGGGCGCCAGTATCTGCAACGTCAGACATGGGCTGCCAAAGGTGCTGACATAACGTGCCACGACATCGCCGAAGCGCTGGGAGCCGGACAGGTACACCTTGTTGAGATCGACCACATTACCCGGCTCATCAGCGACGATCGTGTCCAGATAAGCCGCACGCTCCAGACTCATTCTGGCCATGCAGTTGTTGATCGTCGTGACATGCGCTGCCACCCCAGGCTCGATTTCCGTGGCTTCAAGCGGGCATGTGGTGTCGCGTAGCTTGATCCAGGCGCGCTGGGATTCTCTGGCCATGGCGCCCACCGCCTTACCCTGCTCAGGGTCACGCCGTTGTTGAGTCTCAAACCGTCCCAGCAGTCTCTTGTAGCTGGCATTGAGTTGCGTGTCGGCTTCTTTGCGAGCTGCCTCCACACACCGATCGACCTGAGCACTCACGGTGATTTCTTTGCAGTCGTCCTCGGCCATCGCAAAAAAGGCAAACAGGCATCCAAAGGACAACGCGATAAAACGCACAAACCTGTTCAATTTTTCATTCCCTGAATGGCGGATCGCTCAACGACACGTTGAGGTATTTTCTGCGTCTTGCCATCGGCGCTCATCGCGTCGCGGTACTGGCTGTAATAGCGCTGCGCTTCATCTTTGCGATCAAGGCGCCAGAGCGAGTCGGCTATGTTCAACATCAGTACCGTGCGTTTACCAACGGCCTCAACGCCGCGATAAAACTTCAGCGCCAGCTCATCTCTACCGCCCTCGGCCAGATAAAAACCGAGGTCGTTGTAGACCCGAACATTTTGCGCCGGGGGATGGCACGCCATGTAGGACTCTGGACTTAGAAAGGTCAGGCTCGATTCGATGGACTCTGCGCGGGACTGTGCCGGCTCGATACTCGAAGCATATTTCAGCAGGTCCTTGGGTGGCTTAGTCTCCAGGACAGGATTGAGCACCCCGCCCTCTTCGGAAACCCATTGCTTGCCTACCCATTTACCCTCACAAAACCGCTCGTAACTCTCAGCAAGCACGCAACCGGTTTCCATCGATATCACATCGCAATGCCCTTGTGATGTTGCTATTTCTTCACCGTTCTCACCTATGACTACGCCGTACTCCACCGCAGTCGCCAGTAGAAATTTTTTGTCAGGGCTGAGCCATTCAGGATAAGCCTGGGCACCAATGCCGGCATGAAACAACGGGAACGTTTTTCCATTCGCGGTGAACCAGGCAGTGGTAGATTCCACGACGGGTGATGTCCATTTTTTTGCCTGGAACGTCACTGTGTTTCCGGCGGCTCCCACTATTGGCGGGTCAACGGCAAAGACATTGGTAGCGCTGAACAAGCTGCCGATCATCAACACCCACTTAAGGCTGGCCATAGCTAATCCTTTTCGCCGTTAGCCGGCCTTTTGTTTTGTAAGGCACTTTGCATAGCCGTCCGCAAACTTGGCGTCGAATGACAACGCCACCGGTTCATCCAACTCGGCCGAGGTGTTGAGCAATTCGTGGGTAGCCGGGGTGTATTTGATCCAGCCAATCGTGCCGCTGCCGTCGGTGTCGAAAAACAGCTGAGCGCGCACTACTTCACCGTCATCCTCGTCGATCAGCAAATTGACCTTGTCCTTGCCGACATAACGAAACGGAAAATCGCTGCTCCTGACAAGCTCAGTAAGGTAGCCGTAGCAACTCCCTTCGCTGGCAATCGCGGGCAGTGGATGAGGTAATAGCGAAAGCGCAATCAGCACGGGCCGAATGAAAAATCGGTTCATCCACTCACTCCTCATCCATCGGCGGCGATGCCACGTCGGTCATGCTCAGCAGCCGAAACTCATTGTTCACAAACTCGTAGTAACGGTCCCGGTTACCGCTTTCCAGTGCATTCCCTTGGGCGTCTTCTTCGCCGTCGAGCGTGATGCCGGACACGATAATCAAACGACTATCGGGCTGGTAAACCATGCCGACGGTGCTGCCGTCGTAAGCATTCGGCAGACCGCCAACCACTTCACCGGTCTGGGCATCCAGCACTTCGCCGCATAGCGCGCCGCCGCCACAGCCGAAGCGGTACAGGATGTAATGACCGGCGAAATTGACCTTGCCCTTGAGGGCGTTGGCACGGGTGCTGTCCATCATCGGGCTGCTGTTTTCCTGCGGCACGAGTCCATGGTGCGATCCGCTGAAAACGGCTGAAACGCTGTAGTCCTTGAACGCCGGTTCGGTAGCGAACACGGATGTGGAAGCAGCCAGGAGGCTGGCAAACACAGCGGCAAATCCTTTCACGGGGTGACTCCATTCGGTGTGAGGCATCGCCGGCATGCTCATTGGAAAGCAATGCTGCGCACGGCGGTCTTGATGTGTTCGAAACCTTCGGCACTGATCGCCAACGGGATGGATGAGCCCGATTCGGCAGCACCGATCAGCACCTGCTCGCCCTGAACCAGGCAGAAGGCGATACGGCTGAATTGAGGTTGATGCTTGTGGTGGTAGCCGATGATAAACCCTGACGACTTCGCCCCTTCCAGTGACTCAAAGGCATAGGTTTGCGGGTCACCTGCCAGCGGTGTTGGTCGCCAGCCGACTTCGGTCAGGGTCGCCGGACATTTGCGATCATTGGCCTCACGCAGCTGTTGCAGCTCGATCGTGTCATCTGCCGGCGGCTGCGTCGTCAGGGAAGAAAAACTGCCGACGTTTTCACACATGATCCCGAACCATGGATGGGTCATGTTGGCCGAGTTTTCAAAATTCCATTCATAGCTGCTGGATCTCGGCGCTTGCCATAAGTGTGGTGCGCTGGAGGGATCGGGCAGTTGTTGGGAGGCGATGAATATCAGATCGGGCGCGTTGAACTGCAACCATTGATCCTGCGCAAGCGTCATGGAAAAACGACAAGGGGTCATGTCGACCGAGGCCTCGGTTGGCCCTTGCACGACCGGTAATTGACCTGTCGCATTGCCGACCATTACGTCACTTGCGGCACCCGCATGACCTGCCTGCATAAGCGCAAAAAAACCAGTCAACAAGCCGCTCAGGAAACAGCGTTTTACAACGTCCATTACTCTGACTGCCCTTCATAAAGCTGTGTTTGCGGGTTGAATTGCCACAGATGGGGTCGGGTCATGGCCTCTTTGCCCTTGTAGCGGATCTGGTCGCGCTTATCGCGGATGTAGGAGTAGATCTCGATGTCTTTTACATCGCCGCCGTTCTTGGGCGGACCGTCCAGAACCTTGACCTCGGCGAAATAATCGCCCCCTACATGCTTCAAGTAACCGTGGCACTGGATGAGAAAGGCGAAGGTCGAGTCACCCGCTGAACCGCGGCTTGAGTAGGAGGTGAAAATGAAGTCCTCCTGACTGTCGCCGTTGAGATCGCCGCGATACACAACTTTGCCCTCCTCCAGACTGAATCCATCAGTTTGAAAACTTGAATGTATGTCCAAGACGTAATCGGATCTTTCCACCCATTGCGAGAGAAAGTTCTTCGTATCGGTCTCCGAATTGCACAGATCCGTCGCCATGCTCACCATCGGCAACCAGGCCAAACAAATCAACAACAGTCGTTTCACTTCGTATCCCTCGAATTAATCAATTCCAACTCACCATCCCGATACAACACCTCACACCCCACCCACGCCGGATCTACCTGCGGCATCACCGCCGACGGCTTGCGCAACTCGCGCAACAACGTCGAGCCATGCGACAAGCGCCCGCCCATTCGCGCAATCACCGCCCGCGCTGTTTGATAGTGCGCATGTCGCCCGGGATCAAGGGTGTCTTCGAGCAGGATGTCGGCGCCGAGGATGCCTTGCACCTGCCCCGGATAAATCATGAACCCGGTGGCCAACTCCGCACCTTTGCGACCGTCCTGCCAGAAGCTGCCGTCGCGGGTGCGCACGTCGGGATGCGGCGCGAACCAATGCTCGCGGTCCGCCAGTGGCATGGCGTGATGAAGCCGGAAGAAGATGCGCATGAGGTTGTCGCGATACCACTCGCGCACCTGCAGGTAGTAGCCGCGCAGGCCCGGCAGGCCGGTCGAATGCGCGAGGCGGATCAGCCCTGACCATTGCGGGAATGGCTGTAGCGGCAGATCGCTCGACGCGGGCCGAGGCGTGGCCGGATCGGTTTCCCACGGCAAGCGGTGAGGACTGTTTTCAAGGTTGTCGTACGCGGTCGGCGGGCGCCCAAGCCAGTCGCCGCCGCTGCTAGCCAGCGCCGTGGCGATGCACAGATTGCCTTGCACTACGAACACGTAAAACCGGGTGAACCAGTCCGCGAGTTGTTGGCCATCGGCACCTTGGGCGACGAGTTCGGCGAGTTCCTGATCGAAGCGCTGCAAGCCGTTTTCAAGATTCAGCAAATGCCCGCGAGCCTTGCGTTGCATACGCAAAAACAGCGGCAACGAACGCAGCATCTTCAGCGGTTGCCACGGCAGATGCGGAGTCGCGCCACCGACTTCACCAGCGTAGTTACTCGCGCTGATGCCCCAGTCGGCCAGCCGGGCAAGAAACAGATCATTGTTGATGTAGGACGCGCCGCCGAACACGGCGGTGAACGGCTCGTTGTCCTGCAACACCCGTGCATCCCAACGCGCCATGATCGCCGGGATACTCGCTGCTGCGCGGCGTTGGGCGTATTCCACCAGAACGCTCGGTTGCGGCGGCAGGATCTCGGCGATGTTCGCGGCGGTCAGGTGCCGGCGCCAGCCGTAGTCGCTGATCGGTCGGTATTGCAGCAGCCACAATTGCGCGCCGTCCCAGGCCCATTCGATGTCGCCGGGCACGTAGTGGAACACGCGCAACACGTCTTGCAGAAAGTGCCAGAGCAGGTCTTCGGTCAAGCCATGGGACGGCGTGAACGTGCCGCTGCGCCAGGCATCGCCGAGCTGCGAAAGCGTTGCCCGAGAGGGGCTGACATGACCGTCGGCAAGCGATTCGAGATGGCCTTCCACCCATTCAAGTTCTACCGAGAGATGGCGCACGAAAGCGATGCCGGACACTACCGGGGTGATGAAGCGTTGCACCACCACTTCCTCGACGCCTTCGGCCGTGAGTTCGGCGATACGTTTCGGCACATTGGCGGTTGGCTCGCGCAGATAGGTTGTGCTCAAACCGGCGTTGGCCGAGTCGGCCTGATCTTCGCCATAACTGGAGGAGCGCACCGCCCAGGTCACATCAGGTTGAGCTGCGAGAAATGCCGGCAGACGCGGATCGGCACAATCGTTGAGCGTCAGCGCTGCCGGCACCGCTTGCCGCGCCAATTCAGCCAGGCGCAAACGCCCGCCCTTGGTGTGCGCAACAAATCCGCGCTCGCCCGACTCCAGCCACTCGGCGAATTCGGCGGGCGAGTCGATCCAAGGGTAATGACCCCAGCCGGGTTTCAGGCTTATGGTCAGATCAGCGCGGGCGAGAATCGCCGACCATGCCGCCGCTTGCTCGATACCGAGCACAGCGTCCTGATCGCCCCATACCAGCTCGACCGGATCGGTGATCCACTCCAGCAGTGGCAACGCGGTGTCGGCCCTCACCAGATCCCAATGCGGCACAAACGCACGGCAGCGCGCATATCCGGCGCCCATGCGCTGGTACTGCGCGGGCGTCCAGGTCTGGTTGGAAAACTTGCGCGCGAACAGCGTGGGTTTGTTCGACAGCAGCCAGTGAATGGTCTTACGAATCGGCAGTGGCGACATCAGTGCCGGTAACCGCCGCTGCCACAAAAACGCCCCCACCGGCGCCAACAAAACGCTGCGGGAAAAGTGCCCGGGCCGACGCTGCAACGCATGCAATACAAGCAAGGCATTGACCCCGACCGCCATGATCGCGCTGCCCTTCTGCGTCATCGCCAACAAGGTCTGCGCATAGTCCGCGAGATCCTCGCAAGGCGGCTGCGGATTCGTGCCGAAGCCCGGCAACTCCAGCGGCACCGCGTCGTAGCGCTGGAAGTGCGGCAGTGCGTCATCCCACCAATCGGCGGCGCTGCCGTTGCCGGCCAGCAGGTACATCAACGGCTTGCTCATGAGCGATCCTCAGGTCAGATCGCGCAGAGCGGCGTCGAGGGTTGGATAGCGGAATGTGTAGCCGGCCTCGGTCAAACGCTGCGGCACCACGCGCTGACCGTCGAAAAACAGCTGCGCCATCTCCCCCGCCAATGCACGCACTGGCGCGGCGGGAATGTGCAACCACACCGGACGCTTGAGGACCTTGCCGGCCTGCTCGGCGAACGCGGCCTGACTGACCGTTTCGGGCGCGACCATGTTGTAGGTGCCACGCAGATTTTCGTCGTTGAAAGCCCGCGCGATCACCTGAAGCACATCGTCGCGATGCACCCAGCTCATGATTTGCCGACCGTCACCCATCCGCCCGCCGAAACCCAGGCGGAACGGCATCAGCAACGGCGTCAACGCACCGCCGGGGCCGAACACCACGCCGAGACGCAGCACCACCTGACGCACGCCGAACTCCGTGAGCGGTTGCGCGGCGGCTTCCCAGCGCGCGCAGAGTTCGGCCATGAAACCGTCGCCCTTGTTGGCGTGTTCGTCGAGGTTTTCGCTGGCGTCGCGCACGCCGTAGAAGCCGATGGCCGAGGCTTGAATCCATAGGGTGGGTTTGTGCTTGGTGTTCTTCAGCCAGGTCATCAGCGCTTCGGTGGTGCCGACTCGACTGGCGAGCAATTGCGCCTGACGTTTGGGAGTCCAGCGTGGGCCGGCGACGGGGGCGCCGGCGAGATTGATCACTACGTCGAAGGCTTCGTCGTGGCTGAGTTCGTTGAGTGAATGCACACAGCGGACGCGGCCGTTGAATAGATTGGCCGCGCTCAATGGATCGCGCGTTAGAACGCTGACCGAATGGCCTGAGTCGAGCAGTTGGTTGACCAAGGCTTCACCGATAAACCCGGTGCCGCCGGTGATCAGCACTCGCTTGTAGGCGCCATCGGCAAACGGGTTGGATTGGCTCAGTGCCTTTACTGAAGGGGATTTTCGGCGGTCATACCGATACAACCAGAACAGCGGCGGCAACAACACCAGCAACGCAAAACCGTCGAGCCACAGGTGCGACCAGACCTGCTGTTGCGCTGAGAGCCACATGTCCTGCGGCGCCCATAACAGGATGCCCGCGATCAACCAGCCCCACACTGCCGGGGTTTTCAAGCGATTGCCCAAGTGCACCAGCGCGAGCATGTACAACGAATAACTTTGCAGCGTCGCGCCGAACAGCGCGAGCCACCAGACTTGTTGTTCGTGGCCGGCGGCGGGTACAGCATCGGCACCCCAGAATGCGAGTTCGAGAATTTGAAGATAGCCGTCGAGTAAACCGGAATGCCCGGCCCAGGTCAGGGTGAGTCCGGCGAGAATGTGCACGATTGCGGCGGCGTAAAGCCAGAGCACTAACGCCGGGCGAAGGGAGGTAGAGGGGGCTGGCATTCCGTGTCCTGAGCGCATTCCTTGGGGGTGGGGAGTTTAAAGGAAAATCGCAGTCGTCAGACGCTCAAAAACTAAACGTTTTACCGGACGGATTCAGACCCAACGACTGCGAAAACGCATCAGACATGACCTGGCATTTCAGATGCAGTGACTGGCCTTGATCGGTTCAGCGCCCTGCGATTCCAATCGCCCCACGTTGAAGATGCCCAACTGATTACCTTTGTCAGCCGCCATCTGATAACAGGCTAACGCTCGGGACATATCCTTCGTTCCAAGCTCGCCACCTTCAAAGGTAGAGGCCAGATAATTCATCGCGTCTGTGGAGCCCATGGAAATAGCACGAACAACCTGCTCTTTTGCCTGCTCGGGATGGAGGCAAGGGCCGTTATAGTCGGTGGAGTTTCCTGAACAAAGAAACGTGGCATAGCCCAGCGCGCCACTCGGTATTTTCGAGGCCGCTTTGAACAGCGCCTCTACTTTGCTGGTTTCCAACTGGGATGCCATTTGAGAAAGACTCAGGCTTGCCGCCGAAAGACTTGCCTCTGCATCACCTGACTCCGCAGCACATACATAATTTTCTAGGGACGCTTCAACCAGTTCCACCGTTAGAGGGTATTGCTCAAGCAACCCAAGCCCACCTAAAGCTTCAGCACGCTGATCACAGAAGTTCTCGGCGCGGCTCATTCCTGGATTACGTGTTGCGACAAGATCCTTCTCACTGATCGACCAATCCTCAATCCCCTCAAGCACCCAGCACGCCTGACGAGAGAAGTTGAAGATTTTCACATTGCTGTTGCCTGCCCTTTTATCCACAACGTGGACGTGACTGTCGTCGACCTCTTCGATCTCGACTCCTGCTGTCTTGCCGGGCGTGATTGCAGCCATCAGCGGATAGGTGAACGTTGCTCCACTAACACCCGAGGTCGAAGGCTCAAATGTACTTCGATCCTTCCCAGCTACCGGTTTCAAGACCAGCGACTTCACTGTCATCGCAGTCAGACGGCGCTGTGATTCGCTGTTGGCGGAAAACGCCGTCAGGAAAGGCGCGAACTCCTCCGAGGGACAAGCGTCGCTGGTGGGTGCCGTCGAAGTGCTCTTGTCGGATGCAAGAGCAGGGACGATCTTGTCCAGATACGCCGAGCGTTCGCGACTCATTCTGGCGATACACGAGTTAACGGCGAACACATGCGCCGGCATCCCCGCCTCGATCTCGAACGCCTCCAACGGACAATTCGCATCGCGCAATTTCAGCCACGCACGTTGCGACTCTTTAACCTTCGCCGCGTACTCCGCACCCAACGCCGGATCTGCTCGATAGTCAGACTCAAGTCGCGACATCAACTGCTTGTAGCTGACATTCAACTGCGCATCGGCAGCCTTCTTCGCCGCCTCCGAACAGGGCACCATTTCCAGGCTTGAGGTGACATGGCTGCAGTCGTCCTGCGCGTAGGCAGCTGAAGCCGGCAGCAGTACGGCCAGCAGGGTTAAAACAAAACGGTTCACTGTGTTCATCCTTGAGTCATTCAGGTTTTGCGTTTGGTGAATCGGGTGATGCATTGCTTGGGTATGTTCATTTCCCAGTAAGTGCTGAGCAACGCTTTGCGTTTTTTGTCGACGCGCAGGTTAACGAAGCCATCGCCGCAGTCCGGCTGCAACTCTTCGAACGTGCCGGTTTTCGCTTGATAAACGAACACTCGGTAGTAATCGTAAGTACCCATGCCGTCATCAAGCCGCCAGATCGCAAAATCCTTGGTGCCGTCGAAATTGAAATCGTCGAGCTGCATGTGGAGTTCGTTCTCGGCTTCAAAAGCGATTGTCCGCGACTCGCTGTGCGTTTCGCTTTTAACCGCGATGTTCAGCTTGGAGCCTTCTAGAACCAGCGTCGCGTCGACGCCTTTGGTTGGGCTGAATGTAGTGGTTTCGGCTAACGCCGGGATCGTCCACATCAGGCCGAGCAGTGATACCGCTAGAGTTTGAATTGAATGTATTTGCCCTATTCCCACTTGCATCCGGACTCTAGGGAGGAGTCGATGCTGGTGCTGATTCCGAAGCTATAAGCCTTACCGTTGGACTGCTTTGTGTAAGACATCGAGACCATCTGTGAGCCTTGTGTCATCAACTCATAAGTGCCCGTGACCTTGCCGTTGACGACTTCGGACCAGGTTCTGGTGCGCTGCCAAGGGGCGTCCGGGTCGAGAATTTCGTTCTCGGAATCCGTCAGCACAATGGAAATTGGCTCGTTTGACTTGGCGTATTTGACGAAGCCACCAGACCATTTGCTGGCTTCGTCGTAGTAAGTGCGGAGTTCGAACTTTACCGGGCTGGTTTCGGAGAGTTCGAAACAGAGTGATTCGCTGGTGACTGCGCTGTGGGCCATCAGTGGAAAGAGGCTGGGCAGCAAAAGAAGGGTTTTATTCATGTTCATTTCCTTATGAGAGTCGAGTTCACTGCTCTTTAACTCCCGGCTTTCTCCAGCAAAAAATCTATCATCGATAGGCGTCGGTTACGTGGATAGGCCGTTGTTGTCAGACCGATCCTCACTGTGTCGCAACCACTTAAACAGAAGTCACGATCTTTCGATCTACTGCTAAACGGATGTCATGTTCGTCGGACATTTCCCGCAAGACGCCGAGCCATCCATGAACTATCCACCCCTTGCATTCACCGCTAACCTTGATTTGTCACCGCAAAAAACGGTGACACGGACGTGCAAGTCCGGGTAAAAGACGACTCGCAACGTCATTGGTCGCTGATCGGGCATATCCCAGCTCGCGCTACCGACTGTATGGCGGCTGTGCGTGGTAGAAAAAATGGGACAGACCACGTTTTCTGGGTAATTACTCAAACCGTGGTCTGTTCCCATTCCCCTGCAACAGTTAAATAAGCTTCACTTAATAGCTAAGGAGCTGACATACCGCAAAGCAGCTTCCATAGTGAGCAATCCTTGACCCTGTAAACTAAATACCAAAGCAGGTGTCACACAACCAGTGTTCCGGACCCACTCCGCGGGACTTTCTTTCTCCAACTCATCGGAAATTTTCATCAGAGAATCCCCTCCTAGCTCTTGAACACACGTACCAAACGCAGAAGAAAATAACTTCTTTGCATCGCCATCGTTCTCGAGAAACTTTTGATAGGTTAGATCACTCAGAGGCGTGGCAGGGCGTTGGTAAAAAACGTCACGCGTTATCGTTTTTTCAGCTGAAGCGACAATTTCTTCACGAGAAAACAAAAAGCTTCCATCCTTATAAGTACCCACAACATTTCTGCTGTAGCAAACACTGGTTGATGGTTCACAGAAGTAATACTGAATCACCAAATTTCCGTCTACCACAGATAAGCCATGCGATACATCCAGTCCTCCGCTATTGTTCATTTTTTTCGTTGGAACAAGACTGTCATTTTTAAAAATTTCTTTCCCACCAGAAGTGACCACAAGAACAAAGAAATCAGCCCCTCCTTTGGTCAACTTTATGACGTCTGCTTGCCCATCCCCCGTCACGTCAGCATTAATAACGAGATAATCCCCTGCACTGACGCTGCCGGCGAAGCTAAAAATAAACAAGCAAAAAATCAAGCTATCTAAAAATTTTTTCATTTTCCCATATCCTTGTAAATTGAGCGCGACGTTCAGCATAACTACCCGTATGAAGATTTATAACTTTTGTAATATCGTTAACATAGGATTCAGAATCTCCCTTATCCGCAATATTATACAGCTCATTTTTTAACCAAAAATAAACTGCCGACCTAGCAGCATACTTAGGTTGCTCCAGCAAAGCCGGATTATTTATAAAATTTAAATTTTCGCCCGGCCAAAGCCCTGGATACTTATTAGTGAAATCATTGTAGTTATACCGACCAGTTAGCTGCTTCAGCCCACGACCTCGATATTTCCAACCATCTCCGCTTGCAATATTTCCATTGCCTAGATCAGAGTTACCAGTAACACCATTGTATGCTCTATTAGCGATTTCAACTTGATTCGCACTTTGCACATTAGGTTTAAACCCATAGAGATCAGCTTCGTCCGGCCTATTTTTAAAATATGCGAAGTTATTAATCAACACTTGCGGACGATATTTTAGCGATTCCACAAGAGCATAACTATCGCCGACCTCAACGCGCACTTGAGCAAAAAAATGGCTCAACCTTAAAGGGGTATCGAGTTTATACTCCGAAAGCCTCGGATTCAGCTCATCCGCCAATAGCTGTAACTGGGAAGGATCATCAGCACTTTTGAAAATCGCCTTAAGCATCGTCAAAGTAATAATCATAGAGTTTTGCGCTTTGGCGTTCGCAATAAATTCAACAGGGTGGAAATGATAAATCATCCCATTAGACAGAGCATTTTTTTCTATTGCGGGAAGATCGTTCCAAAAAACTAAATTATCAATGCGTTCACTCTCATGATTTAGGTTATCAAGAGAGTCTTTTAAGACATCCTTTAGGCGACTCCATTTAGGCGAAGCCGACTCATCCTTCCACTCTGTCGGATGCAATGCGATTACCCTTGACCAGCGCTCACGAAGATCAGGGTTTTTCTGAGCGTCAGATAGCTCATCAGCTGTAACATCACCATTTCCATCTCTATCGATTTTCGCGTAAATCTCTTTGAAAAAATCCGGAAGATTATCTGGATCAAGAAACCCATCTGCCTCAGAATTTTCTTCCTTAACAATCTTGAATCCCAACTTCGCCCAATCGTGCTGAGTAATAATTGGAGCACCTTGTTTTTTGAATAATCCTGATACAGCTTGACCATTTTCGACAAGAGTTAGGTCATACCATTCTTCAGTATCTTTGAATATCTTGGCTTTATTCAATTCTACGTGGTGCTCCTCCTTCAGATTTAAAGTTCCAACCAAAGGAGACTTTAGACGCAATTCAGTCCCCTTGGGAACATATAAGAACTGTTTGCCAATTTTCAGTTGCGCTTTATTGTCGAGGAAATCTGTAATTTTTGGATCGGCTGAAAAAATTTCCACATGAACGCTACGCTTACTATTAACACCAACATTCGGCCCAGAAACTGTTTGATTCAAACCAAAATAGCCAATTGGATCCCCGGCCTTTATCGATGTTTTAACTGCTTCAACTTTATTGAAGTCTAATGGCGTGACACTATGCCAATATAGGTTAGGGTCATCAACGCACGCCCAGAATATGTCGGGGACGGAACCGCCCCCTTTAAGCCCCGTGGCACTACTAATAACTCCAGGAACGAATACACACTCAGCCATACTCCGCTTTGTGTTGCCGACCATCAAATTTATAACTTTTCCGCTATCAAACTGCACAACGCTATCCGCACATAAAGTAGCGCTACCCTTGGGCGGTCCAGCCGCAGAGTCATTTTCCAAAACAGCAGGCGCATTAAAAAGAGGCAAACCCGCTCCTTTAACGTGCCCTTCAACCTGCCCTTTCCAATATCCCGGTCTAATACGTTCAGGAATTGGGGTTTCAACGTAAATTGAATCTCCTTTTGAGTTTTTGTAACTCTCTCCATTTTCCTTGTAAGCAAACCAGATTTCGTCACCAACTCCTTTTGTTGTTGATCCATTTTTTGTGACTTTTCCAGCGAGGATTCTTCCCTTGGCGTAAGTCTTTCCTTCATTGGTTTTCTGATCCTGTATCTCAAGCTCAGTATTTTTTGCTATTTTCCCCTGAGGCTCATTTCCAGGCTCCCATGGCGCACTACTGTGGCCCTGAAAATCACCGACAATCATCTTTACCTTTGCCTTCGGTGTTTCCTCTGGTGCCAAGGGATAACTATTAAAAGGCAGCAGGTGCATATAAAGACTATAAAACGTCAGCGTATTAAATTTGTCTTTATTTCCGCCAACTTCTGGATTCAGAGGGGACTTATAGTCATGCCGAACTAAGCAGAATGAATTTGAATACTCTAACTCTGGAGCCTTCTTCTGCTCCACCGCAGGTGTGCTTTCCGTTGCGGGCTTTGCCGGCTTATCCTGTCCAAACCGAGACGTCAAATATTTGTCATTCAGCCGATAAGCAACAACCACACCATCCGCCATACACTGAATCGGCTGATCGCGAATGCTCTGAGGAGCGCTTAATTCACTTATATGAATACCGCCATGCCAGAATTTATTACTACCCAACAGATAATGACCAGACTTCTCAGCCTCTAACGCTTTGTATATTTCATTAGAATCATTAAACTGTTTTCCGTCTGATTTTCTAAATGGATATTGGAAACTCATTAACGGTGACGCCGCTGGAACAGCTGACGGAGCTGCTGCCGGAGTGCTTGGAGAAGCAGACCTCGTCGACTCTTTGACCCTTAAAAATTTTGTAGGGACTGGCCAAAAATGGGCATTATCATAGGAGCCAAATTTCGCAGTGGCTGGACCAGAACTTTGCGCTCCAAAAAACTCACCAAACTCAGAGTCCACTGTACTGTCATACGACTCCACTATACCCGTATGATTTAAGGTTTTATTATCCCGATTTGACGTTTTGTTAATCCAGAGTACGATATCTCCACGTTTTACATTAACAGGGCTAATTACATCATAGTATTGAAGGGCTGCCGAACTATTGAGGCCCGCTGTATTTTGATAAGGAACTTCGTAGCCAGCACCTGTAAGCAACAGGTTAACCATATGAGAACAGTCGACAATTTTCTTACCGTTCTCTACGGCATAACCATCCCCGCCCTCCTTATACCTATAGTTAGCACTGGTATAGTTGCTCGACAAATCAAGTGGTTCTGTCATTTCTGCTTCCTGCAATAATCAATAGCAAAAACTGGCTTGAATACCAGCTGGCTGCTTATCCAAACGTTCTAGATGTGCGATCGACCCTTTACTGCCGTGTTTGGCAGCCAGTTGGTAGCAAGCTAACGCCCTGGACATGTCCTTTGTTACAAACTTTCCAGTCTCAAAGGCTCGACCAAGTGCATTTGTTGCAAAAGCACTTCCCATACGGGCAGCTTGCGTCAGCGCTTCCTCAGCCTGTGCTGGACGCTGGCAAGGACCGTCAGAAGAAATGTTGTTACCGTCGCAATAAAACAACGACAGGCTCATCGCCCCCTCCGGCAAAGTGGTCGCTGCTGCCTTGAATAGCTTCTCAACTTTTTCGGTTTCCAACTGCGGAGCCATGCCGGAAAGACTCAAACTAGCGGCACTCAGACTGGCCTGAGGATCACCCGAAGCTGCTGCGCATAGATAGTTTTCCAGTGAGGCTTCAAACAACTCGCCTGTGAGTCGATACTGCTCCAGCCCCCCCAAACCTCTAAAAGCTTCCGCACGTTGAAAGCAGAAGTTCTCTGCTTGGCTCAAGCGAGATTTGCTCGCCAATAAAAGGTTTTTCTCACTGATCGACCAATCCTCAACCCCCTCAAGCACCCAACACGCTTGGCGAGAAAAGTTAAAAATCTTGATGTTGCTATTACCCGCTCGCTTATCCACTACGTTGAAATGACTTTCGTCAATCGCTTCAACCTCAACGCCTTCAGTCTTTTCTATGCCTACAGGCGCCATTAACGGAAACGCCAGATTGGAGCTGTTGACTCCCGTCGTTTGCGGTTCAAAAACCCCGTGCTCACCAACCGGTTTCAATACCAGCGACTTCACCGTCATCGCAGTCAACCGCTGCTGAGTTTCGGCATTCGCAGAAAACGCCGGCAGAAACCGGGAAAAATCCTCGGACGGACACTCATCCGCATAAGCGCTGCCATGAAACAGGCTCAACAGCGACGCGGTGAAAACCGCGATCGCGATGCCATTGCTCTTCTTCAAAACTCCATTCATGTCGATCACTCAGAAAACACAAAAAAAGCCTTCGGCTTAACCTTCTCAGGCGGCGCATTCAACAACGCCTGATCCATCAAACTCCCCGCCTTATCCTTATCCGCCGCCCCCGGCAGCACCGGCGGTTTAATCCCGATGCCAGTCCCCGATCCCGCAGAACCACCCGCATTGATCTTGATCACCGGCCCAACCACCGTCACCCCACCGCCATCCAGCTTGATAAAGCTCCCACCCCCAAGAATGGTCAGCTCCGTCCCGGCCTCAATAACAATCTTGTCCCCAGCCTTGAGGTGTATCTCTTTCCCCACGCTGGTCAGCTGCGCCGTGCCCAGCTTCACATGCTGGTTCTGCCCAATCGTCAGGTGATCATCCAGCTTCGCTTCAATCTTGCGGTCGCTGATAGTGGTGCGGTGTTCTTCAGCCTTCAGCTCGGTATAGGTGTTCTTCACCACCGTGTCGTGACGTTCATTGCCGACACGAATCTTCTGATCGTGCTCAACGTTCTCATCCCAATCGCGCTGGGCATGAATGTAGATCTGCTCCGCACCTTTCTTGTCTTCAATACGCAGTTCGTTGTACCCACCACCACCCGGCGAGCTGAGCGTTTTGAACACGCTGCGCGTCTTGTTCGCCGGCAAGGCGTACGGCACCGGGTTTTCCTTGTGGTAAAGGCAGCCGGTCACCAGCGGTTGATCGGGATCGCCTTCGAGGAAGGTGACGAGGACTTCCATGCCGATGCGCGGGATGCTGATGGCGCCGTAGCGGTCGCCGGCCCAGGCGCTGGAGACGCGCAGCCAGCAGCTGGTTTTGTCGTCGGCCCGGCCTTCGCGGTCCCAGTGGAACTGGACTTTGATGCGGCCGTATGGGTCGCAGTGGATTTCTTCGCCTTTGGGGCCAGTGACCATGGCGGTCTGGCTGCCGAGGACGCGCGGTTTCGGGTGTTCGAGGGCCGGGCGGTAGAACACGTCCCACGGGGTGGCGAGGAAGGTGTTGCGGTAGCCTTGGTGGAAGTCGTCTTTGTTGTCGGTGGTGTCGCTGGTCACGCCTTCTTCGAGGACTTGCGGCTGCTTGCCTTCGTGGAAGATTTCGGTGAGCAACCACAGGTCATTCCACTCGCTGCGCGGGTGGTCGGACATGGCCATGAAGTGGCCGCTGACCAGTTTGGTCTGGTCGCCGCGACCTTCGGCCTGGCGGTAGTCGGCGCGATGGCGTTCGAGGGCGCGTTGGCTGAGGAACTTGCCACGGGCGCGGTCGATGAAGCGGCCTGGGTAGTCGTAGTCTTCGAGATCTGGCTCCGTGCTTTCGCCGTCCGGCTTATATGCGGCTTCCATTTGCAGACGCGGCTTTTCGAAGTCGTAGTCACGGCGCGTGGTGCGGCTGGTGCGGGTTTCCAGGCGCAGTTTGAAGCCTTTGATCACCGGTTCTTCGGCGACCATGCCGCTGCCTTGCACGTACGCGGTCGGCTGGCCGAGGTCGGGGAACACGGTCTGGTCGTCGCCGAACACCAGCAGGTGGGCTTTGTCGCTGTGCTGGAAGTGGTAGTGAATCCCTTCCTCTTCGCACAGGCGCTGGACGAAGTGCAGGTCGGTTTCGTCGTATTGCACGCAGTAGTCGCGATCCGGGCACGGCTGGCTCAACTGGAAGCTGTAGGCGTTGCCCTTGATGCCGTGTTCTTCGAGGATCAGCGCGATGATTTTCGGCGCCGACATCTGCTGGTAGATGCGCTGGTTGGTGCGGTGATGCAGGTATTGCAACTGCGGCACCATCGACACTTTGTAGCGAGTCAGACGCTTGCCGGCATCGCCTTGGGCGACGCGGTAGATCTGGCCGTGGATGCCCGAGCCTTGTGGATCGAATGCGAGAAACGCTTGCTTGTGCAGCAGTTGTTCGAGGTCCAGATCCGGGTTTTCGCTGACCAGTTCGAGGTCGAAACGATACGGCTGGCTGATGCCTTCGGTGCCGGTGAACGACAGCACTTGCAGGTCGCCGACGTAGTCTTCGACCTTGAGGCTGAAGTGGGTTTCGTTAGCTGGGTTGAACATAAAGTGCTCCCTGTTCGAATGTCATCCGTTACGCCCGAAGTCGCAGACGTTGCAGCCAGGACGAAGTGGCGCCCAAGGCGTCACGCAATTGTTGGGCAGTGATGGTGCGCTCTGCCGGGTCGAAGCTCAGCGCGGTTCGCAGCGCTGGCCAGCCGTGTTTCGGTAAATTCGCCGGGGCTTGCAGTTCGCGCTCCAGGTGCTCGTCGCGGGCCTGGGTCGAGGGCAAGCGGCGGAACGGGTGTTTGCCGCCCGCCAGTTCGTAGATCACGCAGGCCACGCCGTACACGTCCGCGCTGGCCGACAACGGTTGGCCCTCAAGCAGTTCGGGGGCGGCGTAGCCCGGGGTCCAGGCGTTGAAGCGTTCGCGGCTCAGGTGCGGCAGGCCGGGCATCACGCCCTCCTCTGCCTGACCGAGGCCGAAGTCAAAGAGGCGCAAGCCGTCTTCGCTGAGCATGACGTTGCTCGGTTTCATGTCACCGTGCAGCACGCCACGACCGTGGGCGTAGGCCAACGTGTCGAGCAGCGGCAGGACGATGTCGCGCAGTTCTTGCCACGGCAGGCCGAGGGGCCGCTCGCAGAGCAATTTGTCCAGGGTCAGGCCACGCATGTATTCCATGGTGATGAAGGCCCGCTGGCAGTCGGTGTCTACTTCAAAGGTGTGTGCACGCACGACGTTGTCGTGGCGCAGGCGTCGGGTCAGGGCGAACTCGCTGTAGAGCAAGGCACTGGCGTCCGGCGATTCGGCAAATTCTTCGCTGAGGATTTTCAGCGCGATGTAAGGGTCGGGATCGCCGAACTGTTCGTGCAGCAGATCCCGCGCCCGGTAAACGGCGCCCATGCCACCGGCCCCGAGCAGGCGCTCGAGGTGGTAGCGACCGGCGAGTACATCCGGCAGTGCACCGATGCTGGCCTTGGTCGGCGCCAGCAAAGGCTCTGCTTTGTTTTCCTTGGCGAAGGCGAAGTAGGTCAGGTTGCTGGCCTGTTCTTCGCTCATCAGCAAGTCGTCGACTGAGGATTCGATTTCAGTCATTGGCGGATCACCACGGCTGTCAGGTTGTCGCGCGCCGCGCCACGCAGGGCGCCGTCGAACAAACGTTCCAGCGCCACGTGCGGCGCGCTGAGGCTGAGGGCGTTGCCGAGGGCATCGCTGCTCAGGCCCTGATACAAACCATCGCTGCAGAGCAAAAACGCATCGCCCGGATAAACCTCGAGTTCAAGGACGTCCAGGGTCAGTTGTTCAGCGGCGCCGACGGCTCGAGTCAAAGCCTGAGCCGCCGGGTGCGCCGCCGCTTGTTCGACGCTCATTTGCTGCTCGTCGATCAATTGCTGTTGCAACGAGTGGTCCTTGGACAGCTGATACAGCCGCTGCCCACGCCACATATAGCAACGGCTATCACCGGCCCAGATGCAGGCCGCGCGATTGCCTTCCACCAGCAACGCCACGACGGTGCTGCCCATGATGCTGTCGTGACGCCCGGCGGTAACCGTCAACTCCTGGCCCAAGCGCCGGTTCAGCCAGTGCAGGCACTGGCGGATGGCTTTGAGGCGTTCGTCGAAGTCCTCGTGTTGCGGCAGTTCAGCCAGGCTGGCGACGATCAACTGGCTGGCGATGTCGCCACCCTGATGACCGCCCATGCCGTCCGCGACCACCCACAGCCCCTGCTGCGGCGAGTCGAGGAAAGCATCTTCGTTGCGCGCCCGCACCTTGCCCGGGTCGGTACGCGCCGCGCTGCGCCAGGCACTGGCCACCAGCATCAGAGCTGCACCGGCATACGGAAGGTGCGCAGCACGCCCATGTCGAACGGGTTCGGCGTGCGCTGGCTGGTCAGCAGGTAGTTGGCGCGCAGGCCACCTACGTCGGCTTTCAGCACCAGTACATCGCGACCGGTCAGGTACTCGGTCTGCATCAGGTCGAACAGACGGAACAGCGACCATGGGCCGGAGTTCTTCTCGATGCCGATCGGACGACCGGCCATTTTGTCCATGACCAGACTGGTGCGACCGTCTTCAGCATCGGTCGGCCATTTGAACGACATTGGCAGGATCGGACCGTGGCGGTATTCCATGGTCTTGTCGCCGAACTTGAACTCGGAACGGCTGACCGCCGGGTCGAGGGTGTACGGCTCCAGTTTGAACTGCACGGTCGGTTCGGCCGGGTTGATCGAGAAGAAGCTCTGACGAATCGTCAGCGCTGCCGCCATCTGGTCCAGATACATTTTCGATACCGGCAGGCTGTGCCCGTCGACGCTGCGCATGCGGTAGTTGCCCGGATCGCCGCTGACGAATGGACGCATGTAGCTGTCGAAGAAGCGGTCGACGGTGCCTTGAGCGCGGAAGAACTCGCGGAAATCGCTGATCGCCACGTCGCTGGTGCTGCTGGCGCTGAACGGATAACGCTTGCTGATGGTTTTGCCATACACGCTGTACAGCTCGTTCTGATAACGGCCGTTCAGGTATTGGTAAGCATCGTTAAGCACCAGACGCCACGAGTCTTCAGCCAGCACGTTGAACCACACGCTGAGCGGACGCGGCAGACGGCTCGACGCATTGCGCAGGTTGGTCAGCGCATCACGCTGGCCGCTCATGCGGGTTTTCGCCATTTCGAACGCGGCTTGTTCCGGCGTGCTGGAACGGGCCAGGCCGGCCAGTTGCAGTTGCAGGTCGTTGAGCGCGCTCAGTGCAGGCGTCAGGTCCGCCGCCGGGCCGTTGTTGTCATCGAGCAAGCGATGCAGCGGTTCGAAGCGGCGTTGCAGCGATTTCTTCGCGGTGTCCGGCAGGGTCTTCGCCACGTTCAGGGCCGAAGCCTTGTCCGCTGCGGCGGCGGCAAGTTTGCCAACCTTACCCAGTTTGCCTTTCTGCCCGGCCAGCGCATCAGCAGCGTCGCCAGCTTCTTCGACAGGATCTGCTGCCGCCTGGAAACGGGTGTTCTCACGCACTTCGGTGAGCAATGCCAGCACCGGCGAGTTGGCCGAGGTCAGGCCCGCCAGTTGTTCGGCGCCTTCACCGGCGTCGCTGATCGGCGGCAGGGCAACCTGGCCAACCGCTTCGCTCCAATAGTTGGCGTAGTCGCGGAAGTACAGCTGCTCCAGCTCGACCATCAGACGACGCAAGTCCATGTCGCTGATGCCCGCGCCTTCGCCGAGTACCCAGTTGTCACGCAGGATGTCGGTGACCAGCGCCGAACCCTGCACCGAGAAATACTGCTGATAACCGGTTTGCGTGTAGAAACCCGGGATCACGTATTCGGTGCCGATAAACAGCGAGCCTTGTGGGCCAAGGTGTTGGCTGAAACGATAGTCCGGCAGATTGCGCGCCTGCTCTCGGAGCATGCGGTAAACCACCGTGGCCAGCGATTCGCTGCGCAAGACCTGACGCGCCTGAGTAACCAATTGATCGTTCAGCGGGTAGATAAACGGCTGCTTCAGCAGACGCTCCAGATGCGCATTCAGACCGTTCTGTACGGCAGTGTTGCCGGTGTAGCGCGTCGACCAGTCAGTGCCGACCCAGTCTTTGAGCCACGCGGCATCGCGACGGTCTTTCATGTTCAGCATCAGGTACGCACGCAGGCTGTTGAGCAGGCGGTCGCGGTCCTTCATGTTGGCGCGGATCTGCCCTTCGAGCATGGTCGCAACCCGTGGCAGCAGTTGCTTTTCAAGCTCGCGCTCGTAAGCCTCTTTGACCACTGGATTAACGTCTTCGCCCTGATACAGACCACCGCGTTCGTGGTACGAAACGTCGCCCTTCTTCGGGAACACCTGCGTTGCGGCGTAGCTGCTGTCGAGGGTTTTCAGCACGCCCATGGCGTCATCACGCGGCGACAGTGCCGTGCGTTGCTGCGTCCAGTTCTGCGCCAGATTGCGCAGGTTTTCCAAGCGCTCGTAGTTGGCCGAGAATCCGCCCGCCCAAAGCATGCCGAACAACGCCAGTGCAGCCAGTGCGCCAACGTACAACGCCCGTTGGCCCCAATGAATGCGGCTGCGCTCGCGCCTGTCCAGACCGGCCAAGTCGGATTCAGGGAAAATCACCTGGCTGAACAAGTGATGAATAAACCGCGAACGGCCGCTGCGCAGGGTCGGCAGCACACCGGCGCTCATGCCGAGGCTGGCGCCGATGCCGGCGGTGGTCGAGTCCATCTCTTGGGTCAGGTGCGGCGCGCTGGTCAGGTAGAAACCGCGCAGTTGCGTGGCACGCTGATAACGGTTGCCGGTGAACGCCATGTCGACGAACAGGCACAGGCGCTCGCCGATCTGCCCCAGTTGATGCGGGAAGTCGAGGATGCGGCCACGGCGCTGAGTGTCGCGCTCGGAGTGCATGCGCATGATCACTTGGCTGTTGAGGCGACGCAGCAGTTCTTCGAACTCGTTGCGCAGCACAGCCACGTCAGTGCCGACCTGATCCTTGCGGAAACTGGTGCCGAGTACCTGATCGCTTTCTTCGCGGGTCAGTTGATCGAAGAACTCGTCGAAGCCGAGCAGCTTGTCAGCCTTGCTCAGGACCAGATAAACCGGCACGTCGACGTGCAGTTTCTGATGCACGTCTTGCAGACGGCCACGAATCTGGCGCGCGAGGGTTTCGATGTCCTGCTCACTGCCACCGAGCAGGGTTTCCACCGGAATGGTCACCAGCACGCCGTTCAACGGACGGCCGCGACGACGCTTGCGCAGCAGCTCCAGCAACGTCGTCCAGGCACCGCCGTCGACTTCCACATCCGGTTGCGTGGTGTAACGCCCGGCGGTGTCGATCAACACACCGTGGTCGGCGAAGTACCAGTCGCAATGACGGGTGCCGAGGGTGTCGCGGGTCAGTTTGCGGTCGATCTTGTTGATCGGGAATTCCAGACCGGAAAAGTCCAGCAGGCTGGTCTTGCCCGAGGCCTGTGGACCGATCAGCAGGTACCACGGCAAGTCGCTGCGCCAGCGTTCGCTGCGGCCGCGATACAGGCTCGAGGTCTTCAGGGTTTTCAGCGCGTCTTTGAAGCGCGCCTTCAACTCTTTCTGCTCTTCGTCGATCAGCTCTTCGCGGCGGATACGATCCTGACCGTCCTCGCTTTCTTCCTCGGCTTTCTTGCGGATACCCGAGCGCCAGCTGACGAAGACCATGGTCAGGCCCCAGATCAGGAACAGCACAGCGATGGTCAGTAGGCGCGCGGTCGCGCTCTCCCAGAACTTGTAGTCATCAACCGCCAACAACGGGCCGACGAACCACACCAGCAGCGCCACGAACAGCACCAGCAGCAAGGTCCAGACCCAGGTCTGGCGCAGGAAGGCGCCGACTTTCTTGAAAAACTTTTTCATCACACGTCCCTGTTTACGGCTGCGACTGCGGTTGCACCGCGGCCGGATCAAGCGGCTGATAAGGTTGCAGAACGGTGTCGCGCTGCTCGCCCAAGACCCAGGCGAAGCCCGAATACATCACCACCAGACAGACGAAAGTGAACAACACCACCATCCACGCCGGCACGATGCGCACCAGGTTGCGACGCTGATCGTTGAGACCTTCCCAGTGCGGCGACAACTCGCGCGGCACGTCGCCACGCAGTTGACGAATCTGCCGGTACAAGGCGTCGCGGATGCCTTCGAGTTCGAGCATGCCACGTGCCTGTACGCGGTACTTGCCCTCGAAACCAAGGGACAGGCACAGGTACATCAGCTCGAGCATCGGCAAGTGCTTGACCGGGTTCTTCGACAGGCGATCGAGCAACTGGAAGAACTTCTCGCCACCGAAGGTTTCGTTGTGGAAGCTGCTCAGCAGGCTCATCTGCGACCACTCGCTTTCGTTGCCCCACGGCGTGGTCACGACAGCTTCGTCGACCACGGTGCAGAGCACGTAACGCGCGGCCATCACCTGGCTGCTTTCGGCGCCATTGTGCAGGGCGCGTACTTCAAACAATTTCAGCCCGGCAGTCAGACGCTCATTGAGTGCGTACAAGTCTTCGCGGGTTTCGCTGTGCTTGAGGCGCACCACTTCCGAAAGCAGCTCGGACGAGGCCGCCACCAGCGAATTGAGGCTGATGTTGAACGCTTCCGCCGGGCGCAGGCGCGCGGCGTAGATCATGCGTTCTTCCAGTTGCTCGAAACGCGGCGGCGCGGCGAAGTCGGTCAGCGGACTCGATGCCGGTCCGTGGCCCTGACGATCGAGCAGGACGGTTTTGTCGTCCTGGTTGTAATCCGTTTCCTTGATCATGTCGGTCAGTTCCTGATGGCCCAGAATTTCAGTTCAAGCTCGGCGAATTCGCCGGACACATGGAACGCGAAACCGCCGGAGCGCTCGAGTTGTGCCAGGTCTTCGGAACTGAGTTCGAGGATGAAATAGGTTTTGTTCGAATGGAACGCGATCTGCCGCGGGGCCACCGGCAACGGTTTGACCTTGATCCCCGGCAAGTGCAGGTTGACCAGTTGGCGGATGCGCTCCACCGGGCCGACCTTGAGGTGCGCCGGCAAGCGGTGGCGCAGTTCTTCGGAGTCGCAGTTGGCACTGGCTGCCAGCACGAACGACGCCGAGCCGAGCAGTTTGTGGTCGTGCAACGGCGAGACGATGATGCCGTACTGACGTGCTTGCAGGATCAGTTCGATGGCGTGCTGTTCGAGCACCATCGACAGCACCTGACGAATCGCTTCCATCAGTTTGCGGAAGCTGCCGCCCTGATCGGCGTGGGAGTAGCGGCTGTCCAGACGCGGGCGTTTGCTCTCGCCGGAAAACGTCGCCAGATCGCCGAGCATGGTCAGCAGCGTGCGGTACAACTCTTCCGGGTGCACTTGCTCCAGGCCGAGGTAGTGGCGCAGCAGCAACTCGGTGCGGTTGATCAGTTGCAGCATCATGAAGTCGCCAACCTCCGCGCCGCCAACCTTGCCGTTCGAGCGAATCCGCTCGGCAATCGTGTCGCCACGGTGGTTGAGCATGCTGATGACTTCTTTCAGGCACGACAGCAAGTAGCTGGAGGCGTGGGCCTGAATGTAGGTCGGCACGAAGTCCGGGTCGAGGCTGATCACGCCGTCCGGCGTGGTGTCGAGCACGTCGCAGATTTTCAGCTTCACGTAGGCCTGATCGCTCTGCTGCTCGCCGAGCAGCAGTTTGAAGTCCGGGCGACCGCAGCTGACCTGGCTGGCGGAATCGTCGCCGGCGTTGGAGTCGGCCACTTCGGCGTCGTACGCGGTGTAACGCGCAAGCACGTCGGATTGCTCCGGACGGCGCGACTCGATGTGGTTACCGGTGACCAGCGGCAGCGCCAGATAGATCGGCGTGTTACCGGTGTTCGGCGGCACGTCCAGCGCCAGCGGCTCGGTGTTGCCACCGAGTTCGAACAGGCTGCCGTCCGGCAGAATCCCCGAGGCTTCACTGATCACCAGTTTGCCCATGTTGAGGAACTGCAAGTCGATCTCCAGATTGAGGAAACCCCAGGTGTAGCCACCCAGCAATTGCGTGCGGGTTTTCATCTGGTGATCGTAATAGCGATCGTTGTGCTGGAAGTGCTGCGGACGCAGCAGCATGCCTTCCTGCCAAATGACTTTATGGGTATTCATGATCAGTCATCCGCCTTGGCGAGCACTTGATTGGTGTTGCGGATGCCGGTCTGGTCCAGAGTCAGATCGACTTCGGTGACTTCCAGCGGAGTGATCTGAACGGTGTGGCGCCATTGGGTTTCCGGCAAGTCGCGGTAAGCGGCGAGAACGCCAACATAAAGGCTGCCCTCTTCCACCTTGAGTTTCATCTCCACGGTTTCACCTGGGCGCAGTTCGAGTTCTTCGCTGGCCACCAGATCCGGGTTGAGGGATTCCTTGGCGCGTTCGTACAGGCTGAAGAAGTCAGCGTTCTCGAAGGTCACCGGGTGCTTGAGTTCGAACAGGCGCACGACGATCGGCGACGGCCGACCGTTGAGGTCCGGATTGAGCTGATCGCTGCCGGTCAGTTTCAGGTTGATCTTGGTCACTTTCGAGTATGGCGACAGCGACGCGCAACCGGCGAGCAACACCAGCACGGTGAGCGCAGTCAGCGTCTTGAAAAAAGCGGTCGAGCGGCGAGACATGCGCATCATCCTTGGTGGTCGGTGTGGAGGGTGGAGATCAGGCGAATCTGTTCTTCGTAGGCCTGGGCAAAGTCGCGGGCCAGCAGACGCTCGCTCCAGTCATCGTCCTGACGCAGCGCCTGGTGATAACGGCCGAACGCTCTCCAGCGTCCGCCCGAGGTGGCGATCAACGGCTTGTTGTCGCGCTCGAAACGCAGGGTCAGTTGTTCTGGCGAGAAGTGCTCCAACGTGCCACGCACAGCGGCGCGGCTGGCGGTCAGCAAGGCCACTTGATGCGCCTGCAGATCGCGGAACGCGCGGGAGATGGCTTGCTCGGCCGGCAGATGGCCGGGCTTGCTTGGCTGCAACAGAATCTGCAGGGCTTCGCTCGGATCGACGGCGAATTTCAGCGGATTCTTGTTGGTGCCTTGCACGGTGGTCTGGACCAGACGCAATTCGTTTTTCAGCTCGGAACGGGTGCGCAGGCTCTGTTGCAAACCGCCGATGCTCTGCCGCAGCAAGCGCGCAGCATTGAGTGCCAAAGCTTCGCGTTCGTCGTGGCTGAGGCCTTTGACGTCGACGCCAAGGGCTGCACCGAAGTGATCCCAGAAACCTTCGCTCTGACGCTCAACGGCTTTCGGCGCCGGAGCGGGCTCAGGTTCGACGGGGGCGGCGATCAGCTCCGGCACCATCAGGCTTTCCATGTCGATGCGCGCGTAGTCGGCGCGCTGACGGGAGTCCTCAGGCTTGGTGTTCGGCGCCAGCAGTTCGTCGATTTCCGAATACACGCGCTCTTGCTGCTCGAGGGCATTGAGCGGGTCGAGATCGAGGAAGGCGTCATCGGGAATGATGCTGCCAGCAGCTCGCGGGCGGCCGACTTCACCGTCGAAGGTCGCCGGGTCGCGCACCAGCCGCGCGCGAATCTCGAAGTCACCCAGCACGTAGGTGCTGCCGTGCTCGATGCGCACCGGTTCGCCTTTGTTCAGGCGTGCACCGCTCTCGCCATCCTGGACACCGTTGCTGCTGCTGTCGGTGAGGAAGAACGTGCCCTCGCGGTAGCTGACAATCGCGTGGTGATTGGACAAGTGACGCTTGCGGTCAGGGATGATCCAGTCGCAGTCCTCGCCCCGCCCGATCACGCCGCCGGCCTGTTTAAAGGTCTTCTGGCACAACTCGGTGGGCACGAACTGCTTGGTGTTCAGCATTTCGAAAACCAATTCCATGTTTGATGCTCCTTGCGGTCACTTGCCGCGATTGACCGCTTGCGGATCACCCAACGGGCGATAGTCGTTGTCGTTGAATTTGTAATTACCGCTACAGCCGCCAAGGCCGCATAGAACGACGAGGGTCAGCAGGGCAGCTTGCCAGTGACGAACAGACATCAGAGGGTCTCCAGGTGTAGACAAAGCACAAAGCGCCGACCCTTGCGGGCGGCGCTGAAATGGGGTTTTGCGGGAAAATCGATGACCTTTTGCCTACCCATCGAAATCTCCCAGATTGATGTTCAGGCGACCGAGGCGATACAGCAGCGTGCGCCGTGGCAGGCCCAGTTCGCGGGCGGCGAGGGTCTGGTTGCCGTCGTTCTTGCGCAGGCAGTCGAGCAATAACGTGCGTTCGACCTGCTCCAGACGCTCGCGCAAATTCAGGTGGCTGTTGTCTTCCGGCATTGCCTCCATGCGCAGGGAGAAATGCTCGGCAAGCAACTCGCCGCCTTCGCACAGCAACACCGCGCGTTCGACCAAAGCCTTGAGTTCACGCACATTGCCGGGGAAGTTGTAGCCGGACAAATGTTCCAACGCCGCGCTCGACCAACGCACCGGATCGCGCTGCAAATACGTGCAGGTCTTCTCGGCGAAGTGCTGGGCCAGTTCGAGGATGTCGCCTTCGCGCTGACGCAGCGCCGGCAGCTCGATCGGGAATTGCGCGAGGCGGTAATACAAGTCCTCGCGGAATTTGCCTTCGCTGACCAGCGTCGACAGATCGCGGTGGGTCGCGGCGATGATGCGCACATCAATCTTGTGCGTATCGTTGGAACCCAGCGGACGGATCTCGCCTTCCTGCAACACACGTAAGATCTTCGCCTGCAACGACAGCGGCATGTCGCCGATTTCGTCGAGCAACAGCGTGCCGCCATTGGCCGCATCGAACAGGCCGGCGCGGTCGCGATCGGCGCCGGTGAAGGCGCCTTTGCGATAGCCGAACAGCTCGCTTTCCAGCAGATTTTCCGGAACCGCCGCGCAGTTCTGCACGATGAACGCCTGAGAACGACGCGGGCCGCAATCGTGAATCGCCCGCGCGACGACTTCCTTGCCAGTACCGGTTTCGCCGCGCAACAACACGGTGTACGGGCTGTGCAGGACTTTGCTGATCAGCGAATGGGTCTGGCGCATCGCCGCGCTTTTGCCGATCAGCCCATACCCACTGATGCTCGGCACGCTGCGCGCCACTGTTGCCGATTCCGCCAGCGGCTGACGCAGGCGTTGCAACAAATGCAACTGGCCAAGCACGAACGAGCCGAGCTGGCCGAGGGAATCGGCGAAGCCTTGCAGGTGGGTACGACGACGGCTGGCGCACAGCAGCAAACCTTCAACAGCTTTGTGCTGATTGACCAGTGGCACGCACAGCAGCGACTGCCACGGCGAGGTCGCCGCCGGAAGGAAACTGGTTTCGTGCAGGCTGCCGCTCAAGTCGTCGAGGCACACCACGCGGTTCTGGCACAGGGCGAATTGCAGCAGTTGTTCACCGTTGTAATCCGCCGGCAGGCTCGCCGCTTCGCGCGGTTGCAAGGCGCCGTCGAGGCATTCGGCGTTCATCCCCAGGCAGGTGTGGGTGGCGTCGAGCAGATACAGCTGCGTCAATTCGCAGCCACTCAGCTCGGCCAGACCGCGCACGAAGTCACCCAGCAACGCAGCACCGTCCGCCGCACGCGACAGACTGGCGAACTGCGCCAGCAACGCTTCGGCATAGACCAGTGGCTGCGGCACCTGAGTGAACATCACACCCACCTCAGGCGAACTCGCACGTCACGCTGGCTTCACCGTCGAGCGTGGCATGCACACGCTTGAGGCTTTCGCCTGTGGCCATGGCGTCGAGCAGACGATCCGCCACCAGCGGCAGCACGTGCTGATCGAGCAAATGGTCGATCAGGCGCGCACCGCTGTCGCTCTGCGTGCAACGCTCGGACAGGTGATCGACGAGGTTCTGGCACCAGCTGAAATCCAGCTGACGACGGTTCAGGCGTTCGCCGAGGCGACCGAGTTTGATCTCGATCAGCTCGCGCAATACCGGGCCGCCGACCGGGTAGTACGGCACCACTTTCATCCGCGCCAGCAGCGCCGGTTTGAAGTGTTTGCTGAGGACCGGGCGAATGGTTTCTTCGAGGACTTCGGCGGTCGGGCGTGCGCCGTTTTCGCAGAGGTCGCTGATGCGGTCGCTACCGAGGTTCGAGGTCATCAGGATCAACGTGTTGCGGAAGTCGATCTCACGACCTTCGCCGTCGTTGGCCACGCCTTTGTCGAAGATTTGGTAGAAAAGGTTGAGCACGTCCGGGTCAGCCTTCTCGACTTCATCGAGCAGCACCACCGAGTACGGTTTCTGCCGCACGGCTTCGGTGAGCATGCCGCCCTCGCCGTAGCCGACGTAGCCCGGTGGCGCGCCGATCAGACGAGAAACGGTGTGTTTCTCCTGGAACTCGGACATGTTGATGGTGGTGATGAAACGATCACCGCCGTACAGCAAGTCAGCGAGGGCCAACGCAGTTTCGGTTTTACCGACGCCGCTCGGGCCGACCAGCAGAAATACGCCGACCGGTGCGTCCGGTTTGTTCAGGCCGGCAGCGGTGGCGCGCATCGAGCGGTCCAGTGCGTGCACGGCTTGTTCCTGACCACGGATGCGCGTGCGCAGGTCGGTGGCGAAGCTGGCGACTTTGGCGTTGTGTTCGCGGGCCAGTTGCGCCAATGGCACGCCGGTCCAGGCGCTGATCACTTCGGCGACCAGACGCGGGCACACTTCGAAGCTGACCAGACGTTCTTTGACCTGGGCCGCAGTCAGCGCGCTGTGGGTTTCGTTGAGCTGGGCTTCCAGCGCTTCGACGCTCTGGCCTTCTTCCACCTCGGCAGCGATGGTTTCGATCACGGTGCCTTCGGCGTCTTCTTCAACACTGACGGTCGGCTCGACCGCCGCAGCTTCGCGAGCCTTGGCCAGTTGCTGACGCAGATCCAGCAGGCGCTCGGCCAGTTGCTTCTGCTCAGTCCACAGGGTTTCCAGCGCAACCATTTCGTCTTCGGCTTCGTCGAGACGTGCTTCCAGTGCATCCAGCGCTTCGTGATCGATCAGCAGGCCGGCCTCGGCATCGCGGCGCAGGGCTTGGCGCTGACGGCCACCTTCAGCCAGTTCGCCACGCAGGCGCTCAAGGCTTTCCGGGGCGGCGGCGAGGCTGATGCGTACGCGGGCGCACGCGGTGTCGAGTACGTCGACGGCTTTGTCCGGCAGTTGCCGGCCAGCCAGATAACGTGCGGACAGTTCAGCGGCCGAGACCACCGCGTCATCACGCAGATAGATGCCGTGGCTCTTCTCGTAAACCTGGGCCAGACCACGGAGGATGGTCACCGCTTCGCTGACGGTCGGTTCGTGCAGTTGCACCGGCTGGAAACGACGGGCCAGCGCCGGGTCTTTCTCGAAGTATTTCTTGTACTCCGCCCACGTGGTTGCCGCGATGGTACGCAGTTCACCACGGGCCAGCGCTGGCTTCAGCAGGTTGGCCGCATCGGAACCGCCGGCATTGCCGCCCGCGCCGATCAGGGTGTGGGCTTCGTCGATAAACAGAATGATCGGTTTCGGCGAGGCTTTGACTTCGTCGATCACGCCTTTGAGGCGACGTTCGAATTCACCTTTGACGCTGGCGCCGGCCTGCAACAGGCCCATGTCCAGCGACAGCAGTTCAACGCCCTTGAGCACTTGCGGCACTTCACCGGCGGCGATGCGCGACGCCAGACCTTCAACGATGGCGGTCTTGCCGACACCGGCCTCACCGACCACGATCGGGTTGTTTTTGCGGCGACGAGCAAGGATGTCGACCATCTGGCGGATCGCGCCGTCACGGCACAGCACCGGGTCGAGTTTGCCGTCGCGGGCCTGCTGGGTCAGGTTGTGGGTGAAGCGCTGCAACAGCGATTCGCCCTGCGCGGCTGGTTTGCCGTTGGCAGCCGGTTGCTCCTGTTGCGACAGGGCAAATTCCTTCAGGCGATCGATGTTCAGTTTGGCAAGTAGCGGCTGATAACGGCTGCCGGCGTAACGCATCGGGTTGCGCAGCAGCGCAAGGATCAGCGCGGCGTCTTCGACCTGGGTCTGGCCCAGTTCGAGATTGGCCACCAGCAGCGCATCTTGCAGCCACTGCACCAGTTCCGGGGCGAACACCGGATTGCGCGAGGCGCTGTGCTCGACCCGCGATTGCAGCGCGGCGCTGAGTTCACCGGCGTCGACGTCTGCATCCTGCAGCGCGCGCGACAGCAAACCGTTCGGACGCTCGAGCAGGCCGAGCATTAGGTCTTCGACGAGGATCTTGCTGCCGCCACGGGCCACGCAACGCTCGGCCGAACGTTCCAGATCACGACGGGTTTCGGCGTCCAGCGCCTGGATGAGTTGTTGCAGGTCTACGTTGATCATGGCTCACGTCCTTAATGAATTTTGCTGCCCAGGGTCACCACGCCGTCCGCTTTTTCGCGGCCCAGCCAACTGGTCCAACCGAGGCGACAGGCGTTCTGCTCACCGATGCGCAGTTCGCGGATTTCTTCCTGGCGCAACACCAGGCGGATGTCGTAATCGAGCGGGTCACGCAGGGTGAACCGCACCAGCGCGCAGAGCGGCTGGTAACCGAAACCGATCGGCAGGAATTCATGGAATCGCTGCCAGTCGAGTTCGGTGATGTGAATGCGGAATTTACCGCTGCGGTCGCGCACGTGTTCGCCGAGCACAAGGTCTTCGCCGAGCAGGCTGTTGGCGCGGCCCAAACGATTGCGCTGCTCTTCGAGAATTTCTACGCGGCGCTCGATGCACTGCTCGATGACCAGGTCTTCGTGCTTGAAGTAGTAACGCAGCACGGCTTCGATCAACGCTGCCGAGTGCGCCCGCAAGCTGAGCAAGCCGAGGTACGGCAGCAAGCGCTTCCAGTTGAGTTCCTTGGCCTTGCGGATCTCGTCGCCGCCCAAGCCGATCAGCGCAAACAGCTGCGACGAGAACGGATCGAGCGCGCCGCTCTGGAAACTCGCGCGGTAGCGGTACTTGCGCCAGATCGGCAGCATCAGCCGTTGCAAGCGATGATGGAACAGGTCGAGGAAGTTGCGCGTCGGGTTGCCGTCCTCGCTGTCGCCCAGGGCTTGTTCGCCGTAGAACGCCGGCAACGGCGAACCCGAGCCGACCAGGCCGATCAGGTTGAAACGCATGCGCGCGCGCATCTGCCCGTGTTCTTCGAAAAACTCCACGCGATCGACGTCGCTGCGCGGAAAGCCCAGGCTCGGGTTGGCCTGGAACTCGACGTGGTCGTACAGATCGTCTTCGCTCAGGTGCGGGTGTGCCTCGCGCAGCCGGTCGATCACCAGCAGCACGGCCTGAAACAGCGAGTACTCGCGTATTACCTTGGTCAGCCCGCTTAAAGCAGGGGCTGCAGGCCCATACGTGGTGTCCATTGGTACACCTCTCCCTGTGTGCTTTTTACGCGCAGCTCATGGAATGAATTGAGACTGGCGTAAAGCGCGAAAAACTCGTTAAGAACCGAAGCGAAAACGAACAGGTCGCCTTCGCCGATGTACCCTTCCGGGTCGATGGTGAGTTCGGTGCGCAAACCGCGCACCGGCAACCCACGGTGCAAGCGGTCGACGTGGTGATGCTTGATGTGCTTGAGGCCGCCGAGCAGGCGTTTGCTGACCTTCTCCGCGTGCTGGTCGTAGTAGCGCGGCAAGTCGTAGGTTTCGAGAATCACCTTCAGCGCATTGACGTCGGCCAGCGACAGATAGTTAAGCGACATGTTGCTGATCAGCTTCCACAGGAAGTCACGGTTCAGCGGCGGCGCGAAGCTGGAAGTGGCCGGGGTGATGTTGCGGAAACTGAGGAACTCCGGCGTCTCTTCGCAGGCCATGCAGATGTCGCCAAGCTTGAGCTTGCGCGGCAGGTTCTGGTTGGTGCAGATCAGCTCGATCGACAGGGTTTCGTGGGCTTCGGTGTGACGAATGCCGAAGCTCAGGTAAGTGTCGAGGCCGTCGTGCAACAACGACGAACGCTGGCGGATGCTGTAATGCGGACGGCTGTTGGGCACGTCGAAACTCGGGTCGTGCTCGAAGGATTCGAACGGCACATATTCCTGATAACCGAGACCGCCGGGCTTCCAGCCGGTCACGGTTTCCACCGAGAACACGCCGCAGTTTTCCAGATCGAATTCCGCCGGCAGCAACAGGTATTCGTCCTGTTTGCCGTCGAGGCGAATCGGCAGCGCGTCGTGGGCGAACAGGTTGGCAATCGGCGTGCAGAACAGCTTCACGTTATCCAGGGTCGGCCGCATGCGCATGATGCCGCTCTTGCGGATATCAAAGCGCAATTCCAGGCCGCGCATCTGCTTGAGCGTGTCTTCCGGCAGCGCGTTGATGATGTCCAGACCGTTGACGTCGACGAACAGGAACTTGTCCTGGAAGGCGAAGTATTCCTGCAGGTAGCGATAGCCCCGGAAGGTGTTCAACGGATACGGGATCAACGCTTCTTCTTCGGCAAAGCCCACCGGTTTGACCCGATCACCGGGAATCTTGAACGCCATCGGTTTGCCGCTGACGCCATCGATAGGTTTGCCGGCACCGTCGAGCGGGATCAGTTCGATGCCTTCGAGATTACGCAGCAGGCTCAGGTAAAGCATCTGGCTGATGTAGCGCTCGCCAGCAAAGTGCAGACGCAGCTTGCTCAGTTCCAGCTCACCGAGGTGACCGTCGGCACTCATTTCCAGACGCAGGCTGAGCAGCGAGCCGTCGCCCTTCACCGAGTAATTCAGCGCAGCCAGATCCAGCGGCAGCACGTCAGTCGGGTAGCAGGTGCGGAAGCGGCAGCGCACGTCTTCGATCGGCTTGCTTTCAATCGGCGTATCGCGCTCGACGCGCAACGCCGGCCCGGAGCGCTTGAGCGGATCAAACTGCAAAATGCTGAACGCCGGCAGCGGGCGCATGTAGTTGGGCCACAGCAATTGCATCAGCGAATGGCTGAGTTCCGGCAGCTCGTCATCGAGCTTCTGGCGCAGACGCCCAGTCAGAAACGCAAAGCCTTCGAGCAACCGCTCCACATCCGGATCCCGCCCGGCCTGCCCCAGATACGGTGCCAGCGCCGGACTACGCTCGGCGAAACGGCGACCGAGTTGGCGCAGTGCGGTGAGTTCGCTTTGGTAGTAGTGGTTAAAGGACACGGGTTACCTGCCTGGTAGTGGAACTCATCAAAAAAATATCCTGTAGAGCGCGACCGTCAGACCGGCACAGAAGTAACCGGCGATCAGGAGGTAGGGCACGAGCAGGATCCATCCGTAGGCCATGAAAGCATTGTCGAATGGCCCGGCGACCAGGCTGCACAAGCCATAAAGCATCCAGGGCACCGCGTAGAAAGGGATGATTTTCAACGGCGCCAGCCAGACCATTCGCAGCGCCTGCTGCTCATTGCGGCTCTTCGCGGCCCGCGAGCCCCATAGCGCAAACAACAGCAACCCGGGCATGCCGAACCACAACAGATACACCCAGTGGGTCTCGGACGAGTCGAATGTCGAATACTCGCCAATCCACAGGCCATAGGATGAAAACGCCAGCATAGCCAAGAATGGCGTCCACAAGGCTCCCATGAAAAAACTGAGTTGCGCGCGACTGAGCAGGGCCATCTCGTTCGATACACCTATCACGGGCAAGCCTCCATCCTCGAAAACACACGCATCCATTGCGTCATGCTGCATACCGTGTGTTTTCTGCATGAGAGAGCTTCTGGCGATCAGGCGCATTCCGGCACCCACCAGTCTTCGTAGCCTTGCGTGCCGGGATACAGCACTGTCGAGCCGTTGAATTCGGGAGCAACTGCAAAAATTTCAGTCACCCGGAAATTCCATTCCGAGGATTCGAGCAACGCGCCGTCCTTGGTGTACACCCGAAAAAAGTACCCGCTGCTGAACATCCCAAACACTTGCCCGATCAATCCCAGCTTGGGATAACCGGGTGCGTATGTGATGAGGTAGCACTCGCCCGACTCGCTCCAGTGTCGCGCCAAGGCCTGCGCCGTTAAGCCACCGAAAATCTTCAACCCCAGCAAGACGGTGCATATGGACACACCGGTCAGCGCCGGAGCCAGCAACAGTCGCGGCAATGCTAGACGTTTCTGAGCCTCCAGCGGTTGCAGTGCCGCGTGCTTGCGCCAGCGGGTATAAGCCGTGTGGATGACGTTGGTCAGCAGGATGGCGCAAACCGTCAAACCACCTGTAAGCGCGCAATAGGCCAAGCCACGAATGGGGTACTGCGGCAGCAGATAAAACAGAATCGTCAACATCATCAAAACTACCAGGCCAAACTGGATGGCTTGACGCTGGATGAAGACCAAAATCAAATTCATGAAAACGAAAAAATAGAAAATCAGATACATCGCCATGCCGATGGCGACACCGTGCGAGGTCAATCCACCGACCAGTTGTTTATAGGCAGGAACCGCATAGCCATTCATAACGATATAAATCACACAGGCTAGCGAGTGCACAGCCAGACCGATGGCGTGACGGCTATTCATGTGCAACTCCGGTCATGGCTTTATCGGCACTCTGGAATGAGGACGTGCCTTCAGCCCCAAAAAAACCTATTACCGACATTCTGGAATTATCCAACTTTCCCAGCCTTCAGAACCCGGATACAAGATCATCTCGCCATGAAATTCCGGGGCAGCCCCTGGATCTCCCTCTCGCATCCATAGATACCACTCAGATGTTTTTAGAAGTTCCCCATCCATTGAATAGACCCGATAGAAGGATTGACTGCTGAAAAGCTCTAACAAACTTCCTGCGATTCCCAAAAATCCATAATCAGCTGCATATCTGGCGATGTAGCATTTACCAGATTCACTCACATAAGTTTTTAATGGCTTTGCAACCAGAGAACTGTGAACTTTTAGCGCGAGAAGCATCGCCAGAAGCAATGACACAGCCAGCAGCAGATAAACGCCTCGTTTTCTGTTAGCACTGATCATGACGCTACCATCGGCTTTGCCCTCGCCACGAACTCACCGAAATCGGCACTCATGAAACGAAAGTCAATGGATGTTGGCAATTTCTTCACGGTTGAATAAACAAACAAATCGCCACCTTTACCATGTAGAGCACGGTACTGATTGAAGCTATCGTTAGTTACCTTGTGATACAACTGGCCATCGGCCTCAAATGTATCTCGACCCAACGCACTAAATCCTTTCACGCCACTTTCAAAGCTCCAGTATCCAAGCGGCTGATTATTACTGCTGTCATTCAAAAACTCATACGTATCACGTATGTAGCAACCAATTTCTTCGATATGCAAAGTGGCCGGTGTTTTTTTGGTTTTCGAAACCGTTGAAAATTTGGCAACAGCAAACTTTACGGAAAACCCACCCAAAGTTCCGTAAACATCATCCAGTGGATCAGTAATTCTTGCCCACTTATCAGTTCCGATAGACCTGCGATTGTACTGCGATGTTACTTCCAACTCTTGGGCGCTCATAGAACTGAAATCATATTCGCCTGTTTTCAGATCCATGCTTGCCTGATCAAGAATCCCGAGATCTCTCAGACGCGTCATAAACTGCAAAAGACCAGGCGCCAGTTGATTCAATCCTTTGGCACGCCCGATCAGCTCGTTGTACTGACTGGCATACGCTGCTTTTTCGAGCAACGCTTTTACATCTTCACCTGTGTGCGGTGACGCACTGTTCAACCAATCGAACTCCAGATCATCAAACAGTTTTTCTGGAGTGAGTTGTTTAACGTCAAGACGCCCTTCTTTTTCGTCGATAGTCATTTCGTAAGGCTTGCCATCGAACCAGCGCTGCATCAGTCGAGCGGCCTGCACCCAGCCCATTTTTCTCATCGCGCCAGGAATATCTGTGATCTGGAATTCGTCCACGGGCACTTCTACTGGCGTCTTGTCAGAAGAAGGCGTGAGCTGGGTCGTGAGTGGTGCCGGTGCGGTCATGTCATAAACCCTATGCAATCACGAGCGAAGACTGCGGTTCGAAGGTAAGCGTGACGCTTTCAGCCAAATTGGAAGCAATCGGCGCCGTTTTACCCTGTGCATCAGTAACGCCCTTGATCTCTTTGCCAGAGGCCGTTCTCAGGGTGTAGGCACGGTTTGCGACCGGAGCACCGGTTCTCGGATTGCGTGCGACGAAGTGCTGGGTAAAAGGCCAACTGAGCTCCACCGGCAACGGCGGCACAAACGGCGCTGGTGAATGCGAATTGCCGATAATCACCGTCCCGGAACCGGCGGTGACTTTGTTGCCGTGGGAGCCTATGGAATCAACAGTGACAGCAGACTTGCCGTTGATTTTTACCGTCGTGGCCAAGCCGCCGACCATCGCACCACCACACGCGGAGGCATCACCTTCGCGGGCGGCCGCGAGGCCGTCGAAGAACACGTCGCCGGAACCGGCGGCGATCGGATTGGTGCCGTGGCCGGGGAGCGAGCAAGCGGTGGGGTCGGATACACGTGCTGCGGGTTTGCCAGACATCGGGGTTCTCCTTAGTTGACCTTGGCTTGAGGACTGTTCATTTCTTGACCACACGCTGGAATATTCCAGCCTTCGTAACCCGTAACTGTCGGGTAGATCGCGTGACCGTATACCCATTGCGAGCGTTCATCGGTGGTGAACTCGTTCTGCCAGAGCAGCCATTCGGACGACTTCAGCAACGTGCCGTCTTTTGCGTAGACCCGGAAAAAGGCTTCGCTGGCAAACAGCTTGAAAATCATTCCCGGTATGCCGAGGGCCGAATACTGCGGAATGTAGGAGCGGATGAAGCACGTACCCGCATCGTTCCAGTCGGTGGAGTACTCGTGAGCCAGCCGTGCCGCCGTCGTTTTCACGTAACAGGCAGCTGAAACCAGGGCAGCAGCCGTCAGGGCGAGAAATAGCAACACGCCACGCCCCCACTTCGCCAACGCACCCGGATTCACGGCGCTCCCTCGCATGGTCCTAATTCACCTTCACTTGACCGCTGCCATCCAGGCGCGCGGAAAAACTGACCTGACGCTTGAACCCTTCAACTTCCAGCAGGCCTTCGATGCTGAAGGCGAGGCGAAGCTGATCGTGGTCACGCGGCAGGGAAATGACACGCACATTGCTCAGGCGCGGCTCGTAGGCTTCGATGAAGTTTTCGATGGCCAGACGGGCCTGACTCAGGGAGTCGTGCAGGCTCAGACGCATGTCATTGAGATCGGGCAACCCGTAGTCGGCCAGCGTTTGCACGCTGCCGGCCCGGGTGCTGAGCATTTTGGCCAGATGGGCAGCCACTGACGCCATGGCACAAGCCTCAAGGCTGTTGCCCTTGCGTAGTTCCGCATCGCCATTGAGGCGTTCGAACAGGCTGCCGTATCCGTCCATGAGTCGCTCTTACTCTTTGTCCAGCTTGCCAACCAGCGACAGGGTGAAATCGGCACCCATGTACTTGAAGTGCGGACGCACGTTCAAGCTCACGCGGTACCAGCCCGGCTCGCCTTCAACGTCGCTGACGATCACTTGCGCAGCGCGCAGCGGACGACGGCCACGGACTTCGGCGCTCGGGTTTTCCTGGTCGGCAACGTACTGACGGATCCACTTGTTCAGTTCCAGCTCGAGGTCGGTACGCTCTTTCCACGAACCCAGTTGCTCGCGCTGCAGCACTTTCAAGTAGTGAGCCAGGCGGTTGACGATCATCATGTACGGCAGTTGAGTGCCGAGCTTGTAGTTCAGCTCTGCCGCCTTGCCTTCTGCGCTGATGCCGAAGAACTTCGGCTTCTGCACCGAGCTGGCGGAGAAGAACGCCGCGTTGTCGGAGCCTTTACGCATGGTCAGGGAAATGAAGCCTTCCTCGGCCAGTTCGTATTCACGACGGTCGGAAACCAGAACTTCAGTAGGAATCTTGGTTTCGATTTCGCCCATGCTTTCGAAATGGTGCAGAGGCAGATCTTCAACCGCGCCACCGCTCTGTGGGCCGATGATGTTCGGGCACCAGCGGAATTTGGCGAAGCTGTCGGTCAGCTTGGTACCGAATGCGTAAGCAGTGTTGCCCCACAGGTAGTGCTCGTGGCTGTTGGCAACGGTTTCCTTGTACACGAACGATTTGACCGGGTTTTCTTCCGGGTCGTACGGGTTACGCAGCAGGAAACGTGGCACGGTCAGGCCAACATAACGGGAGTCTTCCGAAGTACGGAAGCTCTGCCATTTGGCGAATTGCGGGCCTTCGAAGTGGTCTTTCAGATCTTTCAGATCCGGCAGGCCGGTGAAGCTTTCCAGACCGAAGAATTTCGGGCCGGCAGCAGCGATGAACGGCGCGTGGGACATGCAGGAAACGCTGGCCACGTACTGCATCAGCTTCACGTCTGGCGAGCTTGGCGACATGTAGTAGTTGGCGATGATCGCGCCCACCGGCTGACCACCGAACTGGCCGTATTCAGCGGTGTAGATGTGCTTGTACAGACCCGACTGCATGACTTCCGGCGAATCTTCGAAATCGTCCAGCAGGTCTTCTTTCGAGACGTTGAGGATTTCGATTTTGATGTTTTCGCGGAAGTTGGTGCGGTCGACCAGCAACTGCAGACCACGCCACGACGATTCCAGCGCCTGGAAATCCGGGTGGTGCAGGATTTCGTCCATCTGACGGCTGAGCTTGGCATCGATCTCGGCGATCATGCGGTCAACCATGGCCTTCTTGACCGGCTCACCGTTGTTCTGCGGCTTGAGCAGTTCTTCGATGAACGCCGACACACCGCGCTTGGCGATGTCGTAGGCTTCGTCGTCCGGAGTCAGACGGGTTTCGGCGATGATGCTGTCGAGAATGCTGTACTCGCCGTTGCCGGCGCTCTTCTCTTGTGCTGCGCTAGTGCTCATTGTGTTGGCTTCCTTGGCTGGAGTCTCAGGCGTCCGGGGCTGCGGCGTTCAGGCCCAGCTCACCGAGTACGCGACCGCGGGATTCGTCGTCGGCGAGCACGCCTTCGATCGCTTTACGGAACGCAGGTGCGTTACCCAGCGGGCCTTTGAGGGCCACCAGCGCATCGCGCAGTTCCATCAGTTTTTTCAGCTCAGGCACTTGCTCGACCAGGCTGGCCGGGTTGAAGTCCTTCATCGAATTGACGCGCAGTTGCACAGCCAGCTCGTCGGCCTCGCCATCTTCCTGCAGACGGTTCGGCACGCTCAGCGTCAGACCCAGTTCTTGCTTGGCCAACACTTCGTCGAAGGTCATCTTGTCGATGCTGATCGGCTTGCGATCTTCGATTTTGCGATCGTCCTTGCGGTGGGTGTAGTCACCGATTGCCAGCAGCTTCAGCGGCAGTTCAATCTCTTCCTGAGCACCGCCGGTGGCGGGTTTGAAGGTGACGTTGATGCGTTCCTTGGGGGCTACCGAGCCTTCTTTGGCCATGGCTTTTCTCCTTGCGGTTGTGGCCCTGGGGCCTATTCGAGTACCACTTCGAGATCGAGGTGGCACAGCCTGCGATAAATCTCTTCCTTGCGTTCACGTACGGCATGGTTCTGCGGCAACAACTCGCAGCAGCTATGCAGTAGATGCAGCACTTCCAATGCAAGATCGGGCTCCCAGGCGTGCAGGCCTGAGTCCTGTAATGTCTGATCGAGGGTTTCCAGCTGGTTCTTGGCCAGTTCGTATTTCTTGGCCATGAAGCACAGGCGCGCGAGGGCGAACTGCCAGAAGAAGCGTTCGCGACCGCCGTGGGCCGACTGCAAGCCTTGCTTGAGCGTCTGCACGGCAGGCTTCAGGCCTTCCTTGCGCAGCAGCGGCAGAACTTCTTCGAGGGCCTTTTCCCAGGCTGGCTGGGTTTCAACGTTTTCGCTTTCGACCTTGCGCGGCGCACTGGCGCTTTGCAGGTGCGGCATGACGTTGGCGGCGATCCACGCCCGGGTGGACGGATCGGCAAACGGCGCGCCGTCATGGAAACGCAACTCGACAATACCGGGCAGCCGTTGAACCAAAAGCGCGAAGTGGATTTCCACTTCGCGCATTGCCAGCTCGGCGTTGAGGTTCTGGAGACATTCCCAGACCATCCTCTGGCCATCGAACCAGAACGGCGCCTTCGCCAGGCTCGCCTCCAGTTCCACCAGCAGGTCGGCGTACTTGCCCTGATCGAAACGGTCCTGATAGAGCTTGAGTTTTTCCAGCGGCAGACCACGCAACACGGTGATCTGCTCGGCGTTGCGCTCCGGCACCGCGTCGATGGTCATCCACAGCAGTGTGCGATTGAGGCGCAGGGCGCGCAGGTCGGTGGCTTTCTGCTTGAGCCACCAGGCGCACAACGGACGGGCACTTTCCTGTTGCGCGCGCAGGGCTTTGTGCGCCTCGCGCTCGTTGTCGATCGGTGCGCCGGGGGTGAGCAACTGGCTCGCCGCCTGTTTGACCTGCGCCACCGCCGCACCGACCACACCGGGGGCCGGCTGGTTGTCGGCCGCGCGCTGGATCATGGTTTTCAGGCGACGGGAGATCGGCAGCAGCAACGGCGAGTCATCGCCCAGATGCTCAGCGCAAGCCGCTTCGAGGCCGGACAGGTGCTCGGAGAGCTGCCGGAACATCGGCAACTGCTCTTTGATCGCAATGTTTTCGGTGATGACCTGCTCGAGACGCGGCACCAGCCAGCCGATGGCGGCGGCACGGGTGCGGGGTTTGAGCGGGTGAACGTCGGCCCAGTTGTTTTCCGACAGATGGTGCAGCAGACCGAGGCCGGCCAACAGCCCGGGGAAGGATTCACGCTGGTACAACGACCAGGTCAGCCAGGCGCCGACACGCAAATCCTTGGATTGAGTACGCAGCAGATTTTCGCTGTTTTCACGGATTTTCAGCCAGTCGATCTGCCCGCTTTCGTGCATCGACGAGGCTTTGGCCAGCTCGCTTTCCAGGGCCTCGAATTCGCTCGAAAAACGAACGTCTTCGCCCGCGAAATTGTCTTTGGAAACAGACACTTTTGCGAGTTCGAGGTAATGGGCGGAAAGTTTGCTTGAGTAGGACATCCATGGCCTTTATTAAGGATTACAGTCATGCGCCTATTGGAGTAACCGCGGCGCGGGACAGTATCGAAGAGCGGTGGTGCGACTCATCCAATTGAGATGTGCTCTTTCAAGTGGGCGCATCGTAATCACTATGATGGCCACTAGCAAGCATCTGATTAAACAACAAGACGAAGTGTTCATTGTGGTCTGTAGGAGATCGCCCTATATGTCGCAAGGGATTCCCTGAGTGTCATTTATAATTGCCGCATTTCCCTGCCTCCTGCCAAAACCCTGAGCTAGAGCGCTCCGACCCACCGGGTGGGCATCCTGCCTTACGCCCGTCCCAATACACGGCGGCAAGCATGACAACTCTTGAAAAAAATAGAAGTAGGACTCTTCCTAAAATGCATTGGTCTCTATGAATAATTTAGCGAGGACAATGACCAGCCGAAAAAGTGCCATCAATTTGATGGCAAATTACTTTGTGAAACTTCCAGCAGGCCGGAAACACTGCACATTCGTGCTAATTCAATAGTTATCGAACTCTCCCTCCTACAGTCATTTCCTTCAATTCATACAACACCTTACAACCCGGAAGTCTCTGACAAATGTCAGAGACGGTTCTTACATCAATTTATTTCCCCCACAGCTAGCGTGCCTTGGCAAATTCTTTACGCGTGGCGATCAGGGACGATCGAACACCGCGCATCGACTCATTTTGCTTAAGGACAAGCGTATGTTCAGCACGGGCAGTTGCGCGCCTTTTACCCTGCAGATTCCCGGAGTTCGCCACGACTTCAAGGTGCTCGCATTTGATGGTGATGAAGCCATCAGCTGCCTGTACGCCATCCGGGTCGAACTGGTCAGTGAACGAGCGGATATCGATCTGGAAGGTCTGCTCAGTCAGCCGGCGTTTCTGCAATTCGGGTTTAACCAAGAAGGCATTCACGGACGCATTGAAAATGTGCGGATGAGTGAAGCCGGAAAACGCCTCACCGATTACCAACTGACGCTGGTGCCGGCGTTGTACTACTTGCAGTTCAGCCATGACCAACGGATTTTTCAGCAGCGCACGGTGCCGCAGATCATCGCGCAGGTGCTCAAGGATCACGGTATTCAAGGTGATGCGTTCACCTTTCATGTCACCCCGAAACCGCCACGCGACTATTGCACTCAGTACGCGGAAAGCGACTTTGAATTTATCCAGAGGCTGTGCGCTGAAGACGGGATCGCCTGGCATCACCAGCATTCGGCGGACGGCCATTTGCTGGTGTTCACCGATGACCAGGTGTTTCTCCCCAGGTTGACTGCGACACCGTATAAGCAGGAATCCGGCATGGTGGCCGAGCATCAGGTGATCAGCCGATTTGGTGTGCGTAACAGCACGCGCACCAGCTCCGTCACCCGCCGTGACTACGACCTGAAGCGCCCGAGCCTGTTGCTTGAAAGCCGCTTCACCGCCGGGTTCACTCCAACGCTTGAGGACTACCGCTATCCGCTGCTGATCGAGAACGAAAGGCGCGGCAAACAAATTGCCCGTCAGGCACTGGAGCGCCACCGTAGCGATTACGAACTGGGCGACGGCGAAAGCGATCAGACGAATCTGCGTTGTGGCCACCTGTTTGAGCTGACCGGACACCCGCGTAAAAAGTGCAACGACCTGTGGCTTCTGCTCAGCGTCGGCCATGAAGGCCGGCAGCCACAGGTGCTTGAGGAGTCCAGCCCCACCGACGTCAAAACCGCCGATGGCTTTACCCAGGGCTATCGAAATCGCTTTAGCGTTATCCCCGCAGAGGTGGTGTACCGGCCTCCACTGCCAGCACCACGCCGCCCGCTGGTGATCCAGACCGCACGGGTTACCGGCCCCGAAGACGAAGAGATCTACTGCGATGAGTTAGGTCGCGTGAAGATCGAACTTCCTTGGGATCGCAAAGAACTCAACAGTGAGCGCAGCAGTTGCTGGGTACGCGTGGCGAGCAGTTGGGCCGGTGATCATTTTGGAGCTGTGACCATTCCGCGGGTCGGCATGGAAGTCGTGGTGTCCTTTTTGGAGGGTGACCCGGACAAACCGCTGATCACCGGTTGTGTGGCCAACAGAGTTACCACGCCGCCCTACTCTTTACCCGACCACAAGACCAAAACCGTCTTGCGCAGCGAAAGCTCGCCGCGCAATGGCGGCTACAACGAACTGTCGATTGAAGATCGCGCCGGACAGGAACTGATTTACCTGCGCGCGCAACGCGACATGGCGCAGAAAATCGGCAACAGCCTTCAACTGGAAGTGGGCAACGAACGCCGCGAAACCATCAATGGCAGCAGTTACACCCAGGCTGGAAAGTCTCTCGACATCGAGGCCGGCCAGCAAGTGCATCTGAAGGCCGGCGCCAGTGTGGTGCTGGATGCCGGCGCCAGCATCACGCTGAAAGCCGGCGGCCATCACCTCGTGATCGATGCGGGCGGCATTTTCAGCAGCACGGAAATCGAAACGGGCCGCAAGCCACACGACAGTGAAGCGCCCAATCTGCTGCTACCAGGCCTGGATGGCGCATTACCCGTTGCGCCAGCGGTAACCGCACGTGCAGAGGACGAGATCGAAGAAGAGGAGGAAGAAGTCGAGCTGGACGATGAGACGACGGAGGGAATTACTTTGCGTATCGGCGTGTTTTTCGATGGCACCGGGAACAATAAGGCCAACAGCGAGACGGTCGCCGCGTGCTATGCCCCGGATGCCAACCTCGCGCAAGCGGCTGAAGAAATCCAGCAGCACTGCGCCACCTATGGTTACGACGGAAACGGGAGTTCGCCGGACAATAGTTACGGAAATGATGTGAGCAACATTGTGCGGCTGTATGAGCTGTATACGGATCATTCCTTCGAAACACTGTCGGAGAAAACGAGAAACGCCTCTTTGCGCGTGTATATCGAAGGTATTGGCACAACAGCTGACGCAGGTGACTCACTTTACGCACAAGCGACAGGCCGAGGAGAGACTGGCGTATCGGCTCGTGTGGAGCAGAGCCCTGAAAAAATCATTCGCCAATTTCGCTCACTGTTCGATAAGAACCCCAATCTACTTATAGAAAAGATCGAATTCGATATTTTCGGCTTCAGTCGAGGCGCCGCTGCGGCTCGACACTTTGCAAATGAAGTTCTCAAAGGCAATCGCAGTATTCTTGCGGATGCGCTTCCAGCAGGTTCTCCGGCTCTCTCAAGCACCTTTGACTGGCAGCCGCAATCAAGTATCAGCATTAATTTCATAGGTCTGTTTGACACCGTTGCAGCAATCGCCAACCCATGGCTGCTCGATTTTACCGGCGCTAACAGCAGAAACCACGGTCTCGATTTAAAGCTGCCTGATGGTTGCGCCAACAAAGTAGTCCATCTGGTTGCGCGTGATGAATATCGCGAGAACTTCGCACTTAACAGCCTGGGCGACATCGATCTGGCTTTGCCCGGTGTTCACTCGGATCTGGGCGGCGGCTACTTGCCCAGGGCCAAGGAAAAACTTCTGCTGAGCAACCCGATCATCAGCACTATCAGCCGAGACAAGGACGCGACCCGCAGTGTGGCCTATGTTGCGGCCGAGAAAGAAGCATTTGCCTGGTATGCAAAAGGCGTCATCGATGAGGACGTCCCGGGCAGTCATTTGCGCGTGGCATTTTGGGAAAGAGCCGTTACTCAACCGACAGAAAGGGGCAGATCCATACAGGATCCCCAGAAGCGCGTTTACGCGGCGGCCAGCATTGAGCGACCGGTACATGGCGAGCTGTCACTGGTGTATCTGCGCATCATGCGTGAGCTTGCGGTCAGAGCAAATGTGCCGTTCAAGGCCATCCCAGATACGCCGAATCTGAAACTGCCCGAAGAGTTGGTCCCCATTCACAGGAAGCTCCAGTCCTACGCCTTGGGCGAGTCTCCGGTCGAAGGCCTGACTATCAAAGAAAGGGCATTGTTACGTAGCCGCTATATACATCTTTCTGCTCACTGGAATGCGGCCAAGGGCTTGAACAGCAGCAACTTGAATATTGTTTTCATCAACCGACCAGCCAAGAACAACCAGCGAGTGGTGCACCCCCATGAATGACTTCACTCGACCTATCAGGAAAACGATGTACTTCCTTCTAGGCATATTAGTGGCCGGCTGCGGACTAAACGTCTCCCAGGCTGCGGACAAGCTGCCATGGTTCCTTGGCTTTGGAGCACCGGACTACATGGAGGTGTGGATTGAAACCGCCGATGTGGTGGATATTCGAGAGCGAGTATTCCGACGTGCCGGAGCCGGGATTGCTTCGGTAAGAACTCCCGTTGATAACAAAGGCACGCCCGCAGGGTGGCCAGAAAACCCCGGAAGTGGCGCAGGGCGGGATGTCACCGGCGCCGACCTGCCCCGCTTGATCTACGTACGATGGCAATCCCTGGCCGAACCTCAAACCTATGAGGCTTACATCACCATTTCCGAATCGGCTCGGGAAATCATGCGTAAGCCGGAAAAAGCTTTCTGCAGGGCTGACGCCAAATGGATCACGGATTATCGCGATAACATGGGTATTGGCTTGGCACCCGGCGGTATTGCAAAGGTCTGGCTAGGGGGCCCTTGCCTCAAGTCTGTCGAGATTGCTCGGGTCGAAGGGAGTGTAATGAAGGAAGGCCCGTATCAAGGAAAAAACGAGGGGCGGTACGCACTGTCTCTATCACCTGAATCTAAAGCCTACATCGAAAAATTCGGCATTCCCTTCGGGAGCTGGTAAGGAGCATTACCTCATGGAATTGAAACCGCTGTTGTTCGCAGCGCTGATGTGGCTTCCCGCTACCCACGCATCCGCAGACAACCCGCCACTGGACGGCCATTACTACCTGACGGGCGCCATGGAAATGGGCGCCGAGTTGCTGTTGCGTAAGGACGGCACCTTTTCTGCTGGTATCGCCTACGGATCGGCTGGCGGTGTCGCCAAGGGAAACTGGTATGTCGAGGAAAACACTCTAATGCTGGAGCAAGAGCCTGCTGCCCAACCAGCAAAGAAGCTTTCCTACAATCTTTCACGCGAGAGAACGCTGATCGAATTAAAGGAATATGCCGACAAAGAAAAAAATGAGTTGGCTAAAGAGAGCTACGTTCTAGAGCTACGGTACGATCACCAACCTCCGCCGCCGCCCCTGAAGCCCGTGATGGTCAGTCTCGAGTTCAATTCAGGTCCACCGGGTCAATTGCTTCTGAACTCGAATCAACAAACAGACCTCTGGTTTCCTTACGATCACCAGAGAACGCTGAAAAAAATTGGCTTTGGCACAGATCAAAATTGTGGAACCTATCAATGGTTCAATGTCGCGGGGGATAGCCGAGCCTTCAACATTGGTTGGAAGAAACGAAAAAACCAGCCCTTAACGTTCGAACAACCCATCGGATTTGATCTGGCAACTACCAGCCAATATCTGGCTCCAGAAGAGCGAGAACGAGTTGACCATAATTATTGGTTGACGTTTTATCACTTCGATCCAGTCTCACCACCCGCGATTCATCCGGTCGAAGTTCATTGGCAATTCGAAGACGGTTCGACGTTGAAGGAGGTTTGGACAGACTCGCAGCGAAACACGCTGACAGTGCCGTTCTCCCCAAATAAAGCATTGGCAAAAATCGGCTTACATACACAAAATTCTCCTGATGAAATCGAGTGGTTCACCGTCATGCCGGAAACTCGATGGGCGACGCTGGACTGGCAAGCCTATCCTGACCCTGCCAACGGCGATCTTTCTGTGTTGTTCAAAGATCTGCAACTGGCGATCGAGCCAAACTGCCTGGCCGTGGACTTCGGCAATGGCAAGGCCTGCTTCCGCCGCCAATAAGCCGATTTACAGGCATAAAAAATGGGCACCCGACCGCAATCGGTGTGCCCATTTTTTATCACAGTGTTCCCCCGCTATTCAGGGGATCCGCCGCACTTATGGATTAACGCTGTCTTTCAACGATTTGCCTGGCTTGAACGCCACGGTGTTGCTGGCCTTGATTTTGACCGGTTCGCCGGTCTGCGGGTTTTTGCCGGTGCGGGCGCCGCGGTGGCGTTGCAGGAAGGTGCCGAAGCCGACCAGCGTCACGCTGTCCTTGCGGTGCAGAGCGCCGGTGATTTCTTCGAGAACGGCGTTGAGTACGCGGTTGGCCTGTTCTTTGGTCAGATCTGCTTTTTCAGCGATTGCAGCGGCGAGTTCTGGTTTACGCATTAGTGAAGCCCCTTTGACGGTTTTTTGTTGTTATGTCCGTGCTGTTCTCGTTGGAACAGCGCCCAAGGCGCCGCAGGCTCTACGCTGCGGCAGACGGGAGTGAGAATGGCACGCGGATACCGGCGGCGCCAGTCTCCCCGCGACCTTTGTAGGGGCAAAAGCGGGGTGATTCCGACAGAACGACCGGTATTTACGCCAGCAGGGCCGGAAGCTGTTTGTTCAGGGTGAGTTTTTCCATCACCGCCGCGCCGGTCAGCGCATAACCGAGCAATTGGCCGTCGGCGCCGTGGCACAGGGCCTTGATGTCGGCGCCCTGCCCTTCAACCGTCCAGACGCCTTCGCTACCGCGTGGCGGCGGCGAAACCACCAGTGGGCACACCGGGGTTTTCACGGTGATCGGCATCGGGCCGTAGCTCACGGCAGTCGGGTTACCGGCGAGAGTTTGTGCCAGTGCTCGCGCACAACTCATGAGGGGCATCACGTACAGCAGATTCAGCCCATCGACCTCGGCGCAATCGCCCAGGGCGTAGATATTGGCGTGGGAAGTTTTCAGGTGTCGGTCGACCACGACGCCTCGATTGACCTGTACGCCGGCAGCCGCCGCCAGATCGATGCGTGGGCGCAGGCCGATGGCCGAGACCACCACGTCACAAGGAATGACCTGGCCGTCGGACAGATGCGCTTCCAGACCTTCAGCGACTTTTTGCAGACGGGTCAGCACCGGGCCGAGGTGAAATTTCGCACCCAGGCTTTCCAGTCCGGCCTGCACCGCTGCCGCAGCCGCCGGGTGCAGCAGCATCGGCATGACTTGTTCGCACGGCGCCACCAGTTGCACTTCGTAGCCGCCGAGGATCAGGTCATTGGCGAATTCGCAGCCAATCAGACCGGCGCCCAGCAGCAAGATGCGGCGCTTCCCGGCCGCTGCCGCACGGAAACGCGCGTAGTCTTCGAGATCGTTGATCGGGAATACCAGATCCGCGCCATCGCCTTCGATCGGCACGCGCACGGTTTCTGCGCCCCAGGCGAGGATCAGGTCGCGGTAGTACACCGCTTCTTCGCCGATCCACAAGCGCTTGTGGCCAGCGTCGATTCCGCTGATGCGCGTGTGGGTGCGCACTTCGGCTTTCAACTGCTCGGCCATGGCGCCCGGCTCGGCCATGCTCAGGCCGTCGGCATCCTTGTTCTTGCCGAAACCGGTAGACAGCATCGGCTTGGAGTAAGAGCGACCGTCATCGGCAGTGATCAACAGCAGCGGGGTTTCGCTGTCGAGTTTGCGAAACTCGCGGGCCAGGTTATAGCCCGCCAGGCCGGTGCCGATGATGACGACAGGTGCGCTCATGCCCTACTCCTTTGGATTTACTTAGTTGATTTCGATCATTTCGAAGTCCATCTTGCCGACGCCGCAGTCCGGGCACAGCCAGTCTTCCGGCACGTCCTGCCACAGGGTGCCCGGCGCAATGCCGTCATCCGGCCAGCCGTCGGCTTCGTTGTAGATCAGGCCACAAACGATGCATTGCCACTTTTTCATTCAGGTACTTCCTCAGGGTTCAGGCTTGGTGCCGGCGCGGACGGTCGATGGAGTTGCGCTGCCATCCGGCTCAGGGCGTTTTGTACTGATGGAGCCGGGCAGATGCAAGCCTGTTCGGCGCAACGGCGACCCGGATCAATCAATAGCACAGCTCGCCATGGTAAGCTCGCCGCCTCATTTGCGGCCAATAATGACTCATTGTGCAACATTCAAATGCCTGCCCGACCCCGCTCTGGCTGACCCAAAGCCGACTGACGCCCCTCCCCGATTCGTTGACCCTCGATTGGTTGTTCGACGAAGGCTCCCTCACCCGCCGACTGACCCGGCTGTCCAATGACGGCTTCAGCGTCACGCCGTTGTTCGAAGGCTGGGACACCCTGCGCAGCGACGAATGCGCGGCGCTGGATCTGGCCGAAGGCAGCGAAGGCTGGGTGCGCGAGGTGTATTTGCGTGGCCATGGCGAGGCCTGGGTATTCGCCCGCAGCGTCGCCTCACGCGCCGCCTTGCAGGGCGACGGTTTGCACATGGACGAACTGGGCAGCCGCTCGCTGGGCGAACTGCTTTTTTGCGATCAGGCGTTCCAGCGCCGCGCTCTCGAAGTTTGTCACTACCCTGAGGAATGGCTGCCACCAGCCGCGAAAGCGCCTGAGCTGTGGGGTCGCCGGTCGCGCTTCGACCGTGGCGCGTTGAGCGTGCTGGTCGCGGAAATATTCTTGCCGAGCCTGTGGGTCGCCGCCCGCGCCCATCCGGAGAACTGCTGATGTATCAGAGCCTGCTCAAGTCCCTGAACCGCTTGAACCCGCGCGCCTGGGATTTCATTCAGTTGACGCGGATGGACAAGCCGATCGGTATTTATCTGCTGCTCTGGCCGACGCTGTGGGCGCTGTGGATTGCCGGCAAAGGCTCGCCGTCGCTGGCCAATATCGTGATTTTCGTCCTCGGCGTGGTGCTGACCCGCGCCGGCGGCTGCGTGATCAACGACTGGGCCGATCGCAAGGTCGACGGCCACGTCAAACGCACCGCACAACGGCCATTGGCTGCCGGCAGAATCAGTTCGAAAGAAGCGCTGGTGTTCTTCGCCCTGTTGATGGGCGTGAGCTTTTTGCTGGTGCTGTGCACCAATGCGCCGACGATCTGGCTGTCTCTGGGCGGGCTGGCGCTGGCCTTCACCTATCCGTTCATGAAGCGCTACACCTATTACCCGCAAGTGGTGCTGGGCGCGGCGTTCTCGTGGGGCATGCCGATGGCGTTCACCGCCGAGACTGGCGAGCTGCCGGCGGCGGCGTGGCTGCTGTGGATCGCCAATCTGCTGTGGACGGTGGGATACGACACCTATTACGCGATGACTGATCGCGATGACGATTTGAAGATCGGCGTGAAGTCGACGGCGATTCTGTTTGGCGAGGCGGACCGGGTGATCATCCTGAGTTTGCAGGCGTTGTCGCTGGGTTGCCTGTTGCTGGCGGGGTCGAAGTTTGAGTTGGGGACGTGGTTCCATCTCGGCTTGCTGGTGGCTGCCGGGTGTTATGCGTGGGAGTTCTGGTACACGCGGGATCGTGACCGCATGCGTTGCTTCAAGGCGTTCTTGCACAACCACTGGGCCGGGTTGGCGATTTTCGTCGGGATCGTGCTGGATTACGCGTTGCGCTGATTCACACGAACTGTGGGAGCGAGCCTGCTCGCGAAGGCGTCGTGTCAGTCGACAAACTGCTTAACTGACACACCGCTTTCGCGAGCAGGCTCGCTCCCACAGGGGACTTGCGGTTACTTGTGCTCGTGCACCACGTGCCAGACGTCTTTCATCTTGTCGCCCGTCATATCTCCAGGCTTCTCATCCTTGACGAAGGTATACAGCGGCTTGCCGTCGTAGGCGTATTGCATCATGCCGTCATCGCGCTTGATCACTGTCCATTTGCCTTCAGCCTTGGCACCCGCCGGCGCCATCATCGGCGGCCAGTTTTTCGCGCAATCGCCGTTGCACATCGACTTGCCGCCAGCGTCCTTGTCGAACGTATAAACGGTCATGCCTTTGTGGTCGACCATCATGCCGTCCTTCATCATGGCCGGCTCGGCGGCCATGGCAAATCCAGGCAGAGTCAGGGCCGCAGCCATCAGCAGTGCTTTAAAAGAAACAGTCATTTGAGTCATGGAAGCCTTCTTTTGTGGTTGTCAGGATTCGGACTTAGAGCTTAGTTCAGGATTTGCACAATCGCTGCCGGACTAAAATACTGTCACACGACTGCAATAATTCCGTTATCTAATGCGGCGCAAGACAGTTAAATGACAAGAGGATTAAGGCATGGTTGGCAGGAGCATTCTGATCGTCGACGACGAAGCGCCCATTCGCGAAATGATCGCCGTTGCGTTGGAAATGGCCGGCTATGACTGCCTCGAGGCAGAGAACTCGCAGCAGGCGCACGCCATCATCGTCGACCGCAAGCCGGACCTGATCTTGCTCGACTGGATGCTGCCCGGCACGTCCGGTATCGAACTGGCCCGTCGCCTCAAGCGCGACGAGCTGACCGGAGACATCCCGATCATCATGCTCACCGCCAAGGGCGAAGAGGACAACAAGATCCAGGGTCTGGAAGTCGGCGCCGACGACTACATCACCAAACCGTTTTCCCCGCGCGAACTGGTCGCCCGTCTCAAAGCCGTGCTGCGCCGCGCCGGCCCGACCGACGGAGAAGCGCCGATCGAAGTTGGCGGTCTGCTGCTCGACCCGATCAGCCACCGCGTGACCATCGACGGCAAACCAGCCGAGATGGGCCCGACCGAATACCGTCTGCTGCAATTCTTCATGACCCACCAGGAACGCGCCTACACCCGTGGCCAGTTGCTGGATCAGGTCTGGGGCGGCAACGTCTATGTTGAAGAGCGCACCGTCGACGTGCACATCCGCCGCCTGCGCAAGGCCCTCGGCGACGCCTACGAAAATCTGGTACAAACCGTGCGCGGCACCGGCTACCGGTTTTCCACCAAAGCATAAAAAAACAGCTGCAAGCTTCTAGCTGTAAGCGGCAAGAAACTGCGAGCCGCTCAAGCTTGTAGCTTGCAGCTTGAAACTTGAAGCTGCGGCTAAGGACGCCCCCGTGAATCAAAACTGGCATGGCACCCTGATTCGCCACATGCTGTTGCTGGTCACCGCTTGCCTGGTGATCAGCCTGATCACCGGCTATTACGGCTGGAGCCTCGCGGCGGGTCTGGGGATTTATCTGGCCTGGACGCTCAAGCAATTGCTGCGCCTGCACGAGTGGCTGCGCCAGCATCAACCCGACGAAGCACCGCCCGATGGTTACGGCCTGTGGGGCGAAGTGTTCGACAGCATCTATCACCTGCAACGCCGCGACCAACGCGTGCGCGGGCGCCTGCAAGCGGTGATCGACCGGGTTCAGGAATCCACTGCTGCGCTGAAAGACGCGGTGATCATGCTCGACAGCGACGGCAACCTGGAATGGTGGAACCGCGCCGCCGAAACCCTGCTCGGCCTCAAGACCCCGCAGGACAGTGGCCAACCGGTGACCAACCTGGTGCGCCATCCGCGCTTCAAGGAATACTTCGAACAGGACAGCTACGCCGAGCCGCTGGAAATCCCCTCGCCGACCAATGATCGCGTACGCATTCAGCTGTACCTGACCCGCTACGGCAACAACGAACACTTGATGCTGGTGCGCGACGTCACGCGCATCCATCAGCTGGAACAGATGCGCAAAGACTTCATCGCCAACGTCTCCCACGAGTTGCGCACACCACTGACGGTGATCTGCGGCTATCTGGAAACCCTGCTCGACAACGTCGAAGAGGTTAATCCGCGCTGGAGCCGCGCCCTGCAGCAGATGCAACAACAGGGCGGACGCATGCAGACGCTCCTCAACGACTTGTTGTTGCTGGCCAAGCTGGAAGCCACCGACTACCCGTCGGACAACCAGCCCGTGCAGGTCGACACGCTGCTGCAATCGATCAAGAGCGATGCGCAACAATTGTCCGGCACGAAGAACCAGCGCATCAGCCTCGAAGCCGACGCCAGCCTTCTACTCAAGGGCAGCGAGGCGGAATTGCGCAGTGCGTTTTCCAATCTGGTGTTCAACGCGGTTAAGTACACCCCGGCCGAGGGCAACATCCGCATTCGCTGGTGGGGCGACGATCAGGGCGCACACCTGAGCGTGCAGGATTCCGGGATCGGCATCGACAGCAAACACCTGCCGCGCCTGACCGAACGCTTCTACCGCGTCGACTCCAGCCGCAATTCCAACACCGGCGGCACCGGCCTGGGTCTGGCCATCGTCAAGCACGTGTTGCTGCGCCACCGCGCACGCATGGAGATCAGCAGCGTGCCCGGTCACGGCAGCACCTTCACCTGCCATTTCGCCCCGGCTCAGGTGGCCCAAGCGCGGGCGATCAGCGCCGCTGAGTAATGTCGCACTAGGCAATCGCCAGGTCAGCCGCTACATTGGCTGACTTGTGCCTGCCTTTCAGGCACGACTTTTCTCTCTCTTGAATCACACGGAACCCGCAAAACTCCATCATGGACCCTTCCCCTGGCTTGTCCCTCGCAACAATATTCGCCGATTTCGGCATGATCCTTTTTGCTCTGATCCTGGTTTTGCTCAACGGCTTTTTCGTTGCGGCAGAATTCGCCATGGTCAAACTGCGCTCGACCCGGGTCGAGGCCATCGCTGATCAGAACGGCTGGCGCGGACACATCCTGCGCACCGTACACAGTCAGCTCGATGCGTACCTCTCGGCGTGTCAGCTCGGTATCACTCTCGCCTCCCTCGGCCTCGGCTGGGTCGGTGAACCGGCCTTTGCGCACATTCTCGAGCCGCTGCTGAGCGCGGTCGGCGTGCAATCGCCGGAAATCGTCAAGGGTGTGTCGTTCTTCACTGCGTTCTTCATCATTTCGTACCTGCACATCGTGGTCGGCGAACTGGCTCCGAAATCCTGGGCGATCCGCAAACCCGAGCTGCTGTCGCTGTGGACGGCGGTGCCGCTGTACCTGTTCTACTGGGCGATGTACCCGGCGATCTACCTGCTCAACGCCAGCGCCAACGCGATTCTGCGGATCGCCGGCCAGGGCGAACCCGGCCCGCACCACGAACACCATTACAGCCGTGAAGAACTGAAACTGATTCTGCACTCCAGCCGTGGCCAGGATCCGAGCGATCAGGGCATGCGCGTTTTGGCCTCAGCGGTGGAAATGGGCGAGCTGGAGGTGGTTGACTGGGCCAACTCCCGTGAAGACTTGATCACGCTTGAATTCAACGCGCCGCTGAAAGAAATCCTGGCGATGTTCCGTCGCCACAAGTTCAGCCGTTATCCGGTGTACGACAGCGAGCGCCAGGAGTTCGTCGGCCTGCTGCACATCAAGGACCTGCTGCTGGAACTGGCGGCGCTGGACCACATTCCCGAGTCGTTCAACCTAGCCGAACTGACCCGTCCGCTGGAACGCGTGTCGCGTCATATGCCGCTGTCGCAGTTGCTGGAGCAGTTCCGCAAGGGCGGCTCACACTTCGCCGTGGTCGAGGAGGCTGACGGCAACATCATCGGCTACCTGACCATGGAAGACGTGCTGGAAGTGCTGGTCGGCGACATCCAGGACGAACACCGCAAGGCTGAGCGCGGGATCCTCGCCTATCAACCGGGCAAGCTGCTGGTGCGCGGTGATACGCCGCTGTTCAAGGTAGAACGCCTGTTGGGCATCGACCTGGATCACATCGAAGCGGAAACCCTTGCCGGGCTGGTCTACGAGACTTTGAAGCGCGTACCTGAAGAGGAAGAAGTGCTGGAAGTCGAAGGCCTGCGGATCATCATCAAGAAGATGAAAGGGCCGAAGATTGTGCTGGCCAAGGTGTTGATGCTGGATTGATGGGCTGATCCGGCACCGCGCCGCCCCTATCGCGAGCAGGCTCGCTCCCACAGGGATCACACCGAACCTGTGGGAGCGAGCCTGCTCGCGAAGGCGTCAGATCAGACACCTCATCACTGCTTGCCCAGCGCAAAGTTGGGCAACGCCCCCAGCGGCTGAACGAACTGATACGGAATCGACACCAGCCCCTCACCGGTATTGCGCTGCACCACAAAGTGCAAATGCGGGCCGCTGCTGTTGCCGGTATTGCCCGACAGCGCCAACGGACTGCCCACCGCCACCCTTTGCCCTTCGCGCACGCTCACCGAGCCTTGCTTGAGGTGCAGGTACACGCCCATGGTGCCGTCGTCATGCAGCACCCGCACAAAATTGCCGGACGCATCCGATCCGCGCCCACTCTGTGAATTCTCGGTTTTCACCACCACCCCGGCCCGCGCGGCAATGATCGGTGTGCCTACCGGCATGGCGATGTCCATCGCATAACGATTCTTCGGCCCATAGTGGCTGTATTGGCCGTTGGCGCCCTGGCTCAAACGGAACGGCCCGCCACGCCATGGCAGTGGATAGCGATAGCCCTGCGCGATGCCAGCGGGGTCGCCGAGGGAATAGTGAAATTGTGGCGTGTACACCAACGGTTGCTTGCCAGACACCGCCGTCAGCAGCGCCAACCGTGTATTGCTGCGCGCGGGCAGCACACGGTGGATGGTTTGCGCCGGGGCGCCGCGTACATTGCTCAGCCCGGTGAATGCCAAGGCAATTTTGACTGGCGCATACAGATCGTTGCGCACGAACACCACGTCGGTGCCCTTCTGCTTCTTGATATCGAGGTACACCTGGCGCTCCAGGCGTTCGACCATGCGGTCCTGAAAGACGAACACCTGCGCGCCTTTGCTCGGCCGGTCGCTGTACGAGACCACGCCGTTGGCATCGGTGGATTTGTAAATGGTCATGGCCACAGCCGAGGTGCAGGCCATGAAGAGACCACAGAAAAACAGTAGGCGCGCGAGCATGGGCAAGAGTCTGTCGAAGTAAGGCCTGGAAATGAGCCTAGCAGGTGAAGCAGACCAGGCTAGTCGACAGATGTTTCAAATGATCGTCCCCACGCTCTGCGTGGGGATGCAGCCCGGGACGCTCTGCGTCCCATGCGAGAGGACGCGGAGCGTCCGGTTGAGGCATTCCCACGCAGAGCGTGGGAACGATCAGCGTAAAGCTGTGATCAAGCGCCCGGAACGAAGTGCTTCTGCGCCGTGCCGCGGGCGATCAGGCGCGAGATGTAATCGAGTTTCTGCGCGTCCTGGTCGACAAAGCGGAAGGTCAGTTGCAGCCAGTCGCTGTCAGGCTTCGGCTCAAACGCGACAACCGCGTGCAGATAGCCGTTGAGGCGCGCAATTTCGGCGTTGTCGCCCTGCTCCAGGTCGAGCACAGCGCTGTCGAGGATCTGCGGCAGGGTCTCGGTGCGTTTCACCACCAGCAACGCTTCCTTGATGCTCAGGGCCTTGATCACGCATTGCTGAGTACCGCTTGGCAGGCGCAATTGGCCCTGACCGCGACCGCTGGCCGGAGCCGACGCGGCGACTGGCGCCTTGACCGGTGGGCTGTTGAGCAAACCACGGGATGGCGCAGCAGCGGGTGCTGGTGCGGCAGCAGCAGGTTTCGCAAACGGGTTGACCGCAGCGGCTGCCGGGGCGCCGCCGACCACGGCAGCTTTGCCACCGGTCAACGCGCTCAGCGAATCATTGCCGAACGCCGAGTTCATTTTAGTCGGCGCGCTGTTCATCAAGGTGTCGAGCTTGCCGACCTTGTTCAGCGCCTGTTTAACCTTGGTCAGCAGTTGCTCGTTGGTGAACGGCTTGCTGACGTAACCGGAAACACCGGCCTGAATCGCCTGCACGACGTTTTCCTTGTCGCCACGGCTGGTGACCATGACGAAGGGCATAGTCTTGAGGTTGTCTTGCTCGCGGCACCAGGTCAGCAGTTCTAGACCGGACATTTCCGGCATTTCCCAGTCGCACAGGACCAGGTCGAAGGCTTCTCTGGCCAGCATGGCCTGGGCCTTTTTACCGTTGACGGCGTCCTCGGTGCGGATCCCCGGGAAGTAATTACGCAGGCACTTTTTCACCAGGTCACGAATGAACGAAGCATCGTCCACGACCAACACACTGATCTTGCTCATCCAACACCCCTATTAAAATCCCGGCAAGCATAACGCTGGCTGATGGCACATTGCCAAAACTCTTCAGTCACGCCGGGACTTTTCGTTCGCGGGTGCTGCTTTTTAATTCGATCTGCCTTGTGAAAAGCACAAACAAAAACGCCCGGCCAAAGGGCCGGGCGCTTTTCTCAGGCAATCTTACTTATCGTCAGCATTGCCCGGAACATTAGCGGTTTCGCCGCTTGTGCCTTCAACTTCTTCTTTCATGCGCTTGAGGCCCATGTGGCGCACGTCGGTGCCGCGCACCAGGTAGATGACCAATTCGGAGATGTTGCGCGCGTGGTCGCCGATACGCTCCAGCGAACGCAGCACCCAAATGATGCTCAAGACCCGCGAGATAGAGCGCGGGTCTTCCATCATGTAGGTCGCCAGCTCGCGCAGGGCGGTCTTGTATTCGCGGTCGATGATCTTGTCGTATTGCGCCACCGACAACGCCAGATCGGCGTCGAAACGGGCAAACGCGTCCAGCGCATCACGAACCATGTTGCGCACCTGGTCGCCAATGTGACGAACCTCGACGTAACCGCGCGGCGCTTCACCTTCTTCGCACAGCTGAATGGCGCGACGGGCGATCTTGGTCGCTTCGTCACCGATGCGCTCAAGGTCAATCACCGACTTGGAGATGCTGATGATCAGGCGCAGGTCGGACGCCGCCGGCTGACGACGGGCGAGAATGCGCAGGCATTCTTCGTCGATGTTGCGTTCCATCTGGTTGATCTGGTCGTCGATCTCGCGCACCTGCTGAGCCAGACCGGAATCGGCCTCGATCAGCGCGGTCACCGCGTCGTTGACCTGCTTCTCGACCAGCCCGCCCATGGCCAGGAGGTGGCTGCGCACTTCCTCAAGCTCAGCGTTGAACTGCGCAGAGATGTGATGAGTGAGGCCTTCTTTGGAAATCATGCATTCGCTCCGAAAAAGCGTTTAACCAAGAGCTGCAAGCTACAAGCTGCAAGCTGTTATGTGGTGATCCATGCCGCTTCGCTTCTAACTTGCCGCTCGAAGCTTGCCGCTCGCAGCTGCTTCAATCAGCCGTAGCGCCCCGTGATGTAGTCTTCGGTCTGCTTCTTCGCCGGATTGGTGAACAGGGTATCGGTGTCGCCGAATTCCACCAGTTTGCCCATGTACATGAACGCCGTGTAGTCGGACACACGCGCCGCCTGCTGCATGTTGTGGGTCACGATGACGATGGTGAACTTGGACTTCAGCTCGTAGATCAGCTCTTCGACTTTCAGCGTCGAGATCGGGTCGAGGGCCGAGCACGGTTCGTCGAGCAGCAGTACTTCCGGCTCCACCGCGATGGTGCGGGCGATCACCAGACGCTGTTGCTGACCACCGGACAGACCGAGTGCCGATTCGTGCAGACGGTCTTTGACTTCGTCCCACAGTGCCGCGCCTTTCAACGCCCACTCGACCGCTTCGTCGAGGATGCGCTTCTTGTTGATGCCCTGGATGCGCAAGCCGTAGACCACGTTTTCGTAGATGGTCTTCGGGAACGGGTTGGGCTTCTGGAACACCATGCCGACGCGACGACGCAGCTCGGCGACGTCTTCGCCTTTGCGATAGATGTTGTTGCCGTAGAGGTTGATCGCGCCTTCTACGCGGCAGCCGTCAACCAGGTCATTCATGCGGTTGAAGGTACGCAGCAACGTCGATTTACCGCAGCCGGACGGGCCGATGAACGCGGTTACGCGCTGTTTCGGGATGTTCATGCTGACGTCGAACAACGCTTGTTTCTCGCCGTAGTACAGGCTCAGGCCCGGTACTTCGATGGCCACGGTTTCCTGCTCGAGATTCAGACTCTGCTTGTCGCGGCCCAGGGCGGACATGTTGATGCCGTGGGTGTGTGTTTCGTGCTGCATGGTTCTCACTCCGTTCGTAGCTGCGAGCTTCTAGCTGCAAGCTGCAAGTTTGAGCAAAAGCGGCTTGTAGCTTGCCGCTTGTGGCTAATGGCTTTAGCTATCCAGTGCTTTGTATTTTTCGCGCAGGTGGTTGCGGATATACACCGCCGACAGGTTCAACGTGGCGATCACCAGCACCAGCAACAGCGCCGTGGCGTACACCAGCGGGCGGGCCGCTTCGACGTTCGGGCTCTGGAAGCCGACGTCATAAATGTGGAAGCCCAGGTGCATGATTTTCTGGTCCAGGTGCAGGTACGGGTAGTTGCCGTCCACCGGCAGCGACGGCGCCAGTTTCACCACACCCACCAGCATCAACGGCGCCACTTCACCGGCGGCGCGAGCCACGGCGAGGATCATGCCGGTCATCATCGCCGGGCTGGCCATCGGGATCACAATTTTCCACAAGGTTTCAGCCTTGGTCGCGCCGAGGGCCAACGAGCCTTCACGCACGGTACGCGGAATACGTGCCAGACCTTCTTCAGTCGCGACGATCACCACCGGCACCGCCAGCAGTGCCAAAGTCAGCGAGGCCCAGAGCAGACCCGGTGTACCGAAGGTCGGCGCCGGCAGCGCTTCGGGGAAGAACAAGCGGTCGACCGAACCACCCAGCACGTAAACGAAGAAGCCCAGCCCGAACACGCCGTAAACGATCGCCGGTACGCCGGCGAGGTTGTTCACCGCGATACGGATGATCCGCGTCAGGGTGTTCTGTTTGGCGTATTCACGCAGGTACACCGCCGCCAGCACGCCGAACGGGGTGACGATCATCGCCATGATCAACGTCATCATCACGGTGCCGAAGATCGCCGGGAAAATCCCGCCCTCAGTGTTCGCTTCACGTGGGTCGTCGGAGAGGAATTCCCAGATCTTGCCGAAGTAGAAACCAACTTTGGTGAAGGTGCTCATCGCGTTCGGCTGGTAGGCGTGAACCACTTTGCCCAGACCGATTTCGATCTCTTTGCCGTTGGCATCGCGAGCGGTCAAGGCATCACGGTTGAACTGCGCATGCAGATCGGCCAGGCGCGCTTCGATGTCCTGATAACGCGCATTCAGCTCGGCGCGCTCGGATTCCATGTCCGCTTGCGCCGTGGCGTCGAGCTTGCCTTCCAGTTCCAGTTTGCGACCGTGCAGACGGATGCGCTCCAGGCCTGCGTTGATCGCACCGATGTCAGTCTTTTCCAGCGACTTCAGTTGTGCCGCCAGACCGTTTACACGGTTGATCCGCGCCTGCAACTCAGGCCACGCGGCCTCGCCCTCGGCGATGACTTTGCCATCCTGTTTGACGTTGACCAGGTAGCCGTAGAAGTTGCCCCACTCGCGACGCTCGATCGCCATCAACTCGGGCGGCGTAGTCTGGTTGGTCAGCCACTCGCCGACGATCCAGGTGAAGTCGTTGCCGTTCAAATCGCGGTTGCCGACCTTGATCAGCTCGCGGGTCATGAATTCCGGGCCGACGTCAGGCACCGGCAATCCGGCGCTCTTCAGACGGGCACGTGGCACTTCTTCTTTCTGTACCACTTCACCGATGACCAGATGATTGGCCTGACCCGGTACGTCATAGCTGGCATGCACCAGATCCGCCGGCCAGAAGTGACCCAGACCGCGCACGGCAATCACGGCCAGCAGGCCAATGGTCATGATGACCGCGATGGACACCGCGCCACCGCTGATCCAGACGCCCGGGGCGCCGCTCTTGAACCATCCTTTCAGGGAGTTCTGTTTCACAGACTTCTACCTTTGCTTAAAGCGACGAGTATTTCTTGCGCAGACGCTGACGAATCAGTTCTGCCAGGGTGTTCATGACGAAGGTGAACAACAGCAGCACCAGCGCCGAGAGGAACAGCACGCGGTAGTGGCTGCCGCCGACTTCCGACTCGGGCATTTCCACCGCGACGTTGGCGGCCAGGGTGCGCAGGCCTTCGAACAGGTTCATTTCCATGACCGGGGTGTTACCGGTGGCCATCAGCACGATCATGGTTTCGCCGACCGCACGGCCCATGCCGATCATCAGCGCCGAGAAGATCCCCGGGCTGGCGGTCAGGATCACTACGCGGGTCATGGTCTGCCACGGTGTGGCACCGAGCGCCAGCGAGCCGAGGGTCAGGCCACGCGGCACGCTGAACACGGCGTCTTCAGCGATCGAGTAGATGTTCGGGATGACCGCGAAGCCCATGGCCAGGCCGACCACCAGTGCGTTGCGCTGGTCGTAGGTGATGCCCAGGTCGTGGGAGATCCACATGCGCATGTCACCGCCGAAGAACCAGTTCTCCATGAACGGGCTCATGTACAGCGACAGCCAGCCCACAAACAGAATCACCGGAATCAGCAGCGCACTTTCCCAACCGTCCGGGACTTTCAGGCGGATCGATTCAGGCAAGCGGCTGAAGGTGAAACCGGCGACCAGAATGCCGATCGGCAACAGCATCAGCAGGCTGAAGATGCCCGGCAGATGCCCTTCGACATAGGGCGCGAGGAACAGACCGGCGAAGAAACCGAGGATCACCGTCGGCATTGCTTCCATCAGCTCGATCACCGGTTTGACCTTGCGGCGCATGCCCGGGGCCATGAAGTACGCGGTGTAGATCGCAGCGGCGACAGCCAGTGGCGCGGCCAGCAGCATCGCGTAGAACGCGGCTTTCAGGGTGCCGAAGGTCAGTGGCGACAGGCTCAGTTTCGGTTCGAAATCAGTGTTGGCGGCGGTCGATTGCCAGACGTATTTAGGCTCGTCGTAGTTCTCGTACCAGACCTTGCTCCACAGCGCGCTCCAGGAAACCTCCGGGTGCGGGTTGTCGAGCAGCAGTGGTTGCAGCTTGCCGCCGGCTTCGACGATCACACGGTTGGCGCGTGGCGACAAACCGAACAGGCCCTGGCCTTCAACAACCTGATCGACCAGCAAGGTGCGGTGCGCGGTGCTGTGGAACACGCCGAGCTTGCCGCTGGCATCCAGCGCGAGGAAGCCTTTGCGACGTTCTTCAGCGGTGATTTCAACGATTGGCGCGGTGCCCATCTGGAAGGTGCGGATCTGCTTCAGACGCTGCTCGCCATCGGTGTCGCGGGCCATGAACCACTGAGCCAGACCACCCTTGGAGTCACCGACGATCAGCGAGATACCGCCGACCAGTTGCGTGGTGGCAGTGACTTCGGCGTCAGCGTTTTCCAGCAGTTTGTAGCGACCGTTGAGGCTCTTGTCGCGCAGGCTGAACACGTCGGCCTGGGCACGACCGTTGACCACGTACAGCCACTGCTGACGCGGATCGACGAAGATGTTTTTTACCGACTCGGTCATCTGCGGCAGATCGATACGCTTCTGCTCGTTGGTGACTTCGCCGGTCATCATGTTTTCTTCGCTGGTCAGCGACAGCACATTGAGTTGCGAGCCGGTCGAACCGACCAGCATCAGCGTCGTGTCGGTGGCGTTCAGGCTGACGTGCTCCAGCGCACCGCCGGCTTCGTTGAGCGCGATCGGGGCCTCGCCATACGGATACTCGATGGCCGGGCTGATGGTTTTCTTGCCATCGGGGTAGCTGACTTTATAGGTGTGACGGAACACCAGCGCCTGACCGTTGGACAGGCCCACGGCTACCAGTGGTTGGCCCGGCTGGTCTTCACCAATCGAGGTCACGGTTGTACCGGCAGGCACCGGCAGATCGACGCGCTTCAGTTCAGCGCCACTGTCGATATCGAAGAACAATGCCTGACCCTTGTCGGAAACGCGCATCGCCACCTGATTCTGCTCTTCGAGCGAAATCATCAGCGGCTTGCCGGCGTCCTGCATCCAGGCTGGGGTGATCGAGTCTTTCGCGGTCAGGTCGGCGCCCTGGAACAGCGGCGCAACCACGTAGGCGAGGAAGAAGAAGATCAAGGTGATGGCTGCCAGCACCGCGAGACCGCCAACGAGGACGTACCAGCGGGTGAAGCGATCCTTGAGCGCGCGAATACGGCGCTTGCGTTGCAGCTCAGGCGTATTGAAATCAATGCGCTTGGGAGGATTAGTAGTCATGTGGGAATTGGCCAGATCATTCATGCGCTCACCCTAGCGATCCTGTATGACAGAAAGATGACAATGCAGTGACGCAGCAAATCCACCGCCAGCAGGGCTGGCAGAGGATCAAAAATTTGAGGTGTGGAAAAGGCCGGCCTGCAAGCAGATCCGGCCTTTTACCTGAGTCCGGCGGGGTTCACCCCGGACTCAATTTGTTACTTCTTTGCGACTTCAGCGCCGCCTTCTTGCAGACCCAGGTCAGCCAGTGCTTTTGCAGCAACCTTGGCTGGCAGTGGGATGTAGCCGTCTTTCACCACAACTTCCTGGCCCTGTTTCGACAGCACCAGCTTCACGAACTCAGCTTCCAGCGGAGCCAGAGGCTTGTTCGGAGCTTTGTTGACGTAAACGTAGAGGAAGCGCGACAGCGGGTACTTGCCGTTCAGGGCGTTTTCTTCGGTGTCTTCGATGAAGTCAGTGCCGCCCTTCTTGGCCAGAGCCACGGTTTTCACGCTAGCGGTCTTGTAACCGATGCCCGAGTAACCGATGCCGTTCAGCGAGGAGCTGATCGACTGCACAACCGACGCCGAACCTGGTTGTTCGTTGACGTTTGGCTTGTAGTCGCCTTTGCACAGGGCTTCTTCTTTGAAATAGCCGTAGGTGCCGGATACCGAGTTACGACCAAACAGCTGAACCGGCTTGTTGGCCAGGTCACCGGTCACGCCCAGGTCACCCCAGGTTTTAACGTCGGCTTTGGCGCCGCACAGACGGGTCGACGAGAAGATCGCATCAACCTGTTCCATGGTCAGGTGCTGGATCGGGTTGTCCTTGTGCACGAACACCGCCAGGGCGTCCACGGCAACCGGGATAGCGGTTGGCTTGTAGCCGTACTTCTGCTCGAAAGCAGCCAGTTCGGTGTCCTTCATCTTGCGGCTCATCGGGCCCAGGTTGGAGGTGCCTTCAGTCAGCGCAGGTGGCGCAGTGGCGGAGCCAGCGGCCTGAATCTGGATGTTGACGTTCGGGTATTCTTTTTTGTAGTTCTCAGCCCACAGGGTCATGAGGTTGGCCAGGGTATCGGAGCCGACGCTGGACAGGTTGCCCGACACACCAGTGGTCTTGGTGTAGCTCGGGATAGCAGGGTCAACAGCGGCAACCGCGTTGGCAGTCGCAACGCCAGCAGCGACAAAAGTCATTGCCGCCATCAAACGCTTCAGTTTCATGCCTTACTCCTAGCAGATAGGGTGTGTTAAGTCGGGGCCAAGTATCAGCAGGCCGTGTGAACACTCTATGGCTGAAATATGACAATTGGATGAAAGGCCAGCATGTCGCGACAGATCGTTCCCACGCTCTGCGTGGGAACGCCGCCATGGACGCTCTGCGTCCGCATTTGAGAGGTGACGCGGAGCGTCAAAGGATGCATTCCCACGCCGAGCGTGGGAACGATCAGGCGGAAGAGAAAATCAGCGCCCTTTCTTCCAGAGCCACGCCCCGACCAGAATCCCCATCGCACACAGCACTGCCACATAGTAGGCAGGCCCCATCGCGCTTTCTTTCAGCAGCAGGCTGACCACCATCGGCGTCAGGCCACCAAAGATCGCGTAAGCCACGTTGTACGAGAACGACAACCCGCTAAAGCGCACCACCGGCGGAAACGCTTTGACCATCACATACGGCACCGCACCAATGGTGCCGACCAGAAAACCGGTGAGCGCATACAGCGGGAACAGCCAGTTCGGATGATCGGCGAGGCTGTGATAGAAGGTCCATGAACTGGCCAGCAGACCCAGGCAACCGAACACAAACACGCGTCCGGCACCGAAGCGATCCGCCAGTGCGCCGGAAATGATGCAACCAAAGCTCAGGAACACGATCGCCAGACTGTTCGATTGCAGCGACTCCGTCGGCGTGAAGTGATAGACCGTTTGCAACACAGTCGGGGTCATCAGAATCACCACGACGATGCCAGCGGAGAGCAGCCAGGTCAGCAGCATCGAGATCGCAATCGCCCCGCGATGATCACGCAGCACGGCGCGCAGCGGGACTTCTTCAGCCAAGGCTTTACGCAGTTGCAGCTCGGCGAACACCGGAGTTTCGTGCAGCCAGCGGCGCAAGTAGACCGAGAACAGGCCGAACACACCGCCCAGCAGGAACGGGATGCGCCAAGCGTAATCGGAAACTTCCGCCGGCGTATAAATGCTGTTGATCGCGGTGGCGACCAGCGAGCCGAGCAAAATACCGGCAGTCAGGCCGCTGGTGAGGGTGCCGCAGGCGTAGCCCATGTGCTTTTGCGGTACGTGTTCGGAAACGAAGACCCACGCGCCCGGCACTTCCCCGCCAATCGCCGCGCCCTGAATCACCCGCATCACCAGCAGCAGGATCGGCGCCCACATGCCGATCTGTGCGTAAGTCGGCAGCAGCCCCATGATCAGGGTTGGCACGGCCATCATGAAAATGCTCAGGGTGAACATCTTCTTGCGCCCCAGCAGATCGCCGAAGTGCGCCATGACGATGCCGCCCAACGGCCGCGCAAGATAGCCGGCGGCAAAGATGCCGAAGGTCTGCATCAGGCGCAGCCACTCGGGCATGTCGGCCGGGAAGAACAACTTGCCGACCACGGTAGCGAAGAAGACGAAGATGATGAAATCGTAGAATTCCAGCGCGCCGCCAAGGGCGGACAGCGACAGAGTCTTGTAGTCATTGCGGGTCAACGGTCGTGCGGGTTGCTCGGGCTGCGCGAGGCTCGAAGGCGCTGTGGTCATGGCAAGGGCTTCTCTTATAGTCGGATCTGCCGCCACAACAACGCTGGCGGTGGCTTGGGCAGGTTCGGCACCATAGCAAATTGTTCGAAAAAGCACATAGAGGCGCGTATTTGACGGTCGAAATGAGAACCGGATGGTCGTCGTGGAGTCTACCGACCGATATACTCGCAACCTGCTCCGGTTTGTAAGGGGTTGCTGTGCGAAAACGTCGTTGGCCCGGCCTTTGCTCGGGATTAGCCGGTTTCGCAGAGTTTCTCCTTTAGGCGCCTGATGGAAAACGTGACGAACGTAGTATGTTCGGTGCTGAATCGTTTTTCCCGAAGACGGCTACCACCAGCAATACCAACAAGAGTCACGGGTCAGAGGCACCCCCGGCATGATAGAGCTCGAACAAGAAGATCCGATCCCGCAAGGCGACCTGGCCCTGCAAATCACTGCACTTCCCCGCGAAACCAACGGCTTTGGCGATATTTTCGGCGGCTGGCTGGTGGCGCAGATGGATTTGGCCGGCACCGCAATGGCCAGCCGTGTCGCTGGCGGTCGTGTGGCAACCGTTGCCATCGATCGCATGGCTTTCCTCGTGCCGGTCGCTGTCGGCGCGCAATTGTCCTTTTATACCCAGACTCTGGAAATCGGCCGCAGCTCGATCCAGATGATGGTCGAAGTGTGGAGCGACGATCCGCTGTCCAGCGAGTGGCGTAAAGTGACCGAAGCGGTATTCGTCTTCGTCGCCATCGACGGCAGCGGCCGCACTCGCTCGGTTCCGCCACGCGCGCGTTAAACCTCGCGGCCGTTTTGCGGTCGATAACCGTCCCAAGTGTCTGATCGAGAGCTGCCCCATGAACACGCCCAACGTTGAAGCGGTGAAACTGGATGAACTGAACTGCTGGCGCATTCGCCACGGTCAGGCCGAAGTGCTGGTGGCCCAGCAAGGCGCGCACATCCTCAGTTATCAGATCGATGGCCAGCCGCCGATCATCTGGCTCAACGACAAGGCCGACTTCAAAACGGGTAAAAACATTCGCGCCGGCGTGCCGGTGTGCTGGCCGTGGTTCGGCAAGTTCGAACGCAACCCGCAGAGCGTGCAGGCCATGTACACCGGCGAGCAGCCGGCACCCGCGCACGGTCTGGTGCGGGCGATGGATTGGGAACTGGGCGGTATCGAAGCCGAAAGCAACGGTATCAAGGTCGAATTTAAACTGCCTTATCCCGAAGGCGGCCTGCCGGACTGGCCGCATCAGGTCGATCTGACCCTGACCCTGCTTTTGTCCGAACAGCTGAGTTTCAGCCTGACCAGCCACAACCGTGGCAGTGACACCGTCAGCCTGAGCCAGGCGCTGCACACCTATTTCGCGGTCAGTGATGTGCGCAATATGCACGTCGATGGCGTGGATGGCTTGAAGTACATCGAGACGCTGGATGACTGGAAAACCAACAGCCAGCAAGGTGACCTGCAGTTTGCCGGGGAAACCGACCGCATCTACCTCGACGCTCCACCACAACTGAGCATCGTCGACCCGACCTGGGAGCGGCGCATTGTCCTGACCGCGACCGGTTCACGCACGGCGGTGATCTGGAATCCGTGGATTGATCGCGCCGCTGCATTGGCCGACATGGATAACGATGGCTGGCAGCGCATGCTATGCATCGAGACGGCGAATGTGATGGATGACATCGTCACGCTCGCGCCGGGTGCGAGCTGTACCATGGGCGTCAGTGTCGCCAGCAAAGCGCTTTAAGATCAAAAGATCGCAGCCTTCGGCAACTCCTACATTGGAATGCATATCCCTGTAGGAGCTGCCGCAGGCTGCGATCTTTTGCTTTAGAGATCAGATTCCTGCACCACCCGCACTTTGTCCGCTTCCAGCGCATACGCCGCGTCAGCCAGATCATTGCTGACCTTCTCGACTTTCAGCGTGCCGGTCACCCACAACGGCGTGTAGATGTCGTCCAGTTTCAAACCCTTCGGATAGCGCACCAGCACCAGTTGATTCGGTGGCGGTGGCGGCACGTGGATGCAGGCGCCCGGATACGGCACGAGGAAGAACAACGTGCTGCGGCCCTTGGCGTCAGACTCCAGCGGCACCGGGTAACCACCGATGCGGATGTGTTTGTCATTCATAGACGCCACGGTTTTGGTCGAATACATCACCGCCGGCAGACCTTTGGCCTGCTTCATCCCGCCCTTCTCGGTGAAGGTGCCGGTGGCTTCCGGGGAGTTGTGGTCGATTTCAGGCATGGCCTCGAGGGCCTTTTGATCCGACTTGGGCATCAGTTCGAGCCAGTCGGTTTCCGGCAGTTCGCCGGCGTGGGCCAAACCGCTGCCCAAGAAAAGGAGAGTCAACAGAAGACGGCGCATGAAGGTGCTCGGTATAGAAAGGAAGGATCAGTCAATCGCCGAGCATTCTAGCCCTCCCGGCCACGTTGGCAGAGAGGGCTTTGTCGCTTTGGATCAGTTCTTTTTGATCAGGCCGTAGATCACCAGCAACACGATTGCGCCAACCAGTGCGCCGATGAAACCTGCGCCCTCGCCCGCGTGATAGATGCCCAGAGCCTGGCCGCCGTAGGTGGCCGCCAGCGAACCGCCGATACCGAGCAGGATGGTCATGATCCAGCCCATGCTGTCATCGCCCGGTTTCAGGAACCGAGCCAGCAGGCCGACGATCAAGCCGATAAAGATGGTTCCGATAATTCCCATGGCAATTCCCTCTCAAAGATAGATATGCGAAGCCTAGTCAGACTTTGGCATCCTGCCATGAGAGAACGGCGGCCCCTGAATGGTTCCGCCGCTGCCGCATGAAACTGTTTTACTCGGCGATCAGCGCTTCGACCTTGACGATCTGCGCCTGCAGCGTGGCCATGTCGGCGCAGCGCAGGTTGGCGTGACCGACCTTGCGTCCGGCCTTGAAAGCTTTGCCGTAGTGATGCAGATGGCAGTCTTCGATGGCGATGACTTTCTCAACCGGCGGCACAACGCCGATGAAGTTGAGCATCGCGCTCTCGCCGACCTTGGCCGTCGAACCCAGCGGCAGGCCGGCAACGGCACGCAGATGGTTTTCGAACTGGCTGCACTCGGCGCCTTCGGTGGTCCAGTGCCCGGAGTTGTGCACACGCGGGGCGATTTCGTTGGCCTTGAGGCCACCGTCGACTTCAAAGAACTCGAACGCCATCACGCCGACGTAGTTCAACTGCTTGAGCACACGGCTCGAGTAGTCTTCGGCCAACGCCTGCAACGGGTGATCGGTGCTGGCCACCGACAGCTTGAGGATGCCGCTGTCGTGGGTGTTGTGCACCAGCGGATAGAACTTGGTTTCACCATCGCGAGCACGCACGGCGATCAGCGAGACTTCACCGGTGAACGGCACAAAGCCTTCGAGCAGGCAGGACACGCTGCCCAGTTCGGCGAAGGTGCCAACCACGTCTTCCGGTTTGCGCAGGACTTTCTGGCCCTTGCCGTCATAACCCAGGGTACGGGTTTTCAGCACGGCCGGCAGACCGATGGAAGCCACGGCGGCGTCCAGATCGGCTTGCGATTGAATGTCAGCGAAGGCCGGAGTCGGGATGCCCAGATCCTTGAACATGCTCTTCTCGAACCAGCGATCGCGAGCGATGCGCAGGGCTTCGGCGCTCGGGTAGACCGGGACGAATTGCGAGAGGAATGCCACGGTTTCCGCCGGGACGCTTTCGAACTCGAAGGTCACCAGATCGACTTCATCGGCCAGTTGGCGCAGATGATCCTGATCGCCGTAATCGGCCCGCAGGTGTTCGCCCAATGCCGCCGCACAGGCGTCCGGCGCAGGGTCGAGGAAAGCGAAGTTCATGCCCAGCGGAGTGCCCGCCAAGGCCAACATGCGACCCAACTGGCCGCCACCGATTACACCGATCTTCATCTCAACAACCTCAGGCAATACGTGGGTCTGGATTGTCCAGGACGCTGTCTGTCTGCTCGGCACGGAAGGTTTTCAGTACCGCGTGGAACTGCGGATGCTTGGCGCCGAGGATGCTCGCCGAGAGCAGCGCGGCGTTGATCGCGCCAGCCTTGCCGATGGCCAGGGTGGCGACCGGAATGCCTGCTGGCATCTGCACGATCGACAGCAGCGAGTCGACGCCCGAGAGCATGGCCGACTGCACTGGCACGCCCAGCACCGGCAGGTGGGTCTTGGCCGCACACATGCCTGGCAAGTGGGCTGCGCCACCGGCACCGGCGATAATCACCTCGATGCCGCGGCTTTCAGCCTCTTCGGCGTACTGGAACAGCAGATCCGGGGTACGGTGGGCAGAGACCACTTTGACCTCGTACGGGATGCCGAGCTTTTCCAGCATATCGGCGGTGTGGCTAAGGGTGGACCAATCGGACTTGGAGCCCATGATCACGCCAACCAGTGCACTCATCGTCGCGCCTCTTCTCTCTGGAGCGCCCGCAGGCGCGTCATAAAACAACAAGCCACGCAGGTTGCGTGGCTTGATTGTACGAAAAATGGCCGGACGTGCCGGCCGAAGGCCGCGCAGTATACCGCAAAGAAAGCAATAAACAGCCCCCCGCGCGACCATCTGTCATCTGCCGCAAATGCCCGGTTTTATTGACTTGAAGGTCAGCCTAAAAGATCAAAAGATCGCAGCCTGCGGCAGCTCCTACAGGGAAATGCATCCCAATGTAGGAGCTGCCGCAGGCTGCGATCTTTTCAGGAAGATTGTGCGGCGCCACCTTCGAGCTTGCGCCACAACAGACGCACGTTGGCCTTGCGCACCAGCGCGCAGCGATACAGGCGAATCTCCAGCGGCACGTGCCATTGCGGGCCGCCGCACACCACCAGTTCGCCGCGAGCCAACTCCGCGCGCACACTCAACTGCGGCACCCAGGCGATGCCCAGTCCTTCCAGCGCCATGCTCTTCAGGCTGTCGGCCATCGCGGTTTCGTAAATAGTGGTAAAGCGCAGCTGACGCTGACGCAGCAAGCCATTCACCGACCGCCCGAGAAACGCTCCGGCGCTGTACGCCAGCAACGGCACGCTCGCCTCCCCCTCCAGATCGAACAACGGCTTGCCCTCGGCATCCGCCGCGCACACCGGCAACATCTCAGTCTGGCCCAAATGCAGCGAAGGGAAAATCTCCGGATCCATCTGCATCGCCGCATCCGGATCGTAGAACGCCAGCATCAGATCGCAGCCACCTTCACGCAACGCATGCACTGCATCGCCGACGTTGGTCGCAACCAACCGCGTGGCAATGTTCAAACCTTCATTGCGCAACTGCGCGATCCAGCGCGGGAAAAAGCCCAACGCCAGCGAGTGAGCCGCCGCGACCTGCATCACTTCGCCCTGCCCGCCTTCGAGATGATGCAGATGGCGCAGCACTTCACCGAGCTGCTCGACCACGGTGCGTGCGGTCACCAGAAACAACTGCCCCGCCGCCGTCAGTTCGATCGGCGTGCGCGAGCGATTGACCAGGGTCAGCCCCAGAGCAGCTTCCAGACTGCGGATCCGCCGACTGAAGGCAGGCTGAGTCACGAAGCGCCGTTCGGCCGCTTGCGAGAAGCTGCGGGTGGCGGCCAGAGCACTGAAGTCCTCGAGCCATTTGCTTTCCAGATTCATCACGTCCTCCCGGACACGCACCAAAACAGGTCACACGTCTGCCGCGCACGCGGCGTCACACGGGCATTATGCCGAATGTGCATAGGGCAGTGCTGAACAGCATTGGCCCAAAAATTCCTACAAGCCTAGCATTCGCAGCGTTCCGGCACAGACCGGGTCCATATCGAGATGATTTCTATCATGTCCTCCGCTGCATCTTTCCGCACAGAAAACGACCTGCTTGGCGCCCTCGAAGTACCGGCTCAAGCGTATTACGGCATCCAGACCCTGCGAGCGGTGAACAACTTCCGTCTCTCCGGCGTTCCGATTTCGCATTACCCAAAACTCGTTGTCGGTCTGGCAATGGTCAAACAGGCCGCTGCTGACGCCAACCGCGAGTTGGGTCACCTGAGCGAAGCCAAGCACGCTGCCATCAGCGAAGCCTGTGCCCGATTGATCCGCGGTGATTACCACGAAGAGTTCGTGGTCGACATGATTCAAGGTGGCGCCGGTACTTCCACCAACATGAACGCCAACGAAGTGATCGCCAACATTGCGCTCGAAGCAATGGGTCACCAGAAAGGCGAGTACCAGTTCCTGCACCCGAACGACGACGTCAACATGGCGCAGTCGACCAACGACGCCTACCCGACCGCGATTCGTCTGGGCCTGCTGCTGGGTCACGACACCCTGCTGGCCAGCCTCGACAGCCTGATTCAGGCGTTCGCGGCCAAGGGCAAAGAGTTCGATCATGTCCTGAAAATGGGCCGCACCCAGCTGCAAGACGCCGTGCCGATGACCCTCGGCCAGGAATTCCGTGCTTTCGCCACCACCATGGGCGAAGACCTGGCCCGTCTGAAGACGCTGGCCCCGGAACTGCTGACTGAAGTGAACCTGGGCGGCACCGCGATCGGTACCGGCATCAACGCCGACCCGCGTTATCAAGCGCTGGCTGTTCAGCGTCTGGCCCTGATCAGCGGTCAACCGCTGGTTCCAGCCGCCGACCTGATCGAAGCGACTTCCGACATGGGCGCCTTCGTACTGTTCTCCGGCATGCTCAAGCGCACTGCGGTCAAGCTGTCGAAGATCTGCAACGACCTGCGCCTGCTGTCCAGCGGCCCACGCACCGGCATCAACGAAATCAACCTGCCAGCGCGTCAGCCAGGCAGCTCGATCATGCCCGGCAAGGTCAACCCGGTGATCCCGGAAGCCGTTAACCAGGTGGCATTCCAGGTGATCGGTAACGACCTGGCGCTGACCATGGCAGCCGAAGGCGGCCAACTGCAGCTGAACGTGATGGAGCCACTGATCGCTTTCAAGATCTTCGACTCGATCCGCCTGCTGCAACGCGCCATGGACATGCTGCGCGAGCACTGCATCGTCGGCATCACCGCCAACGAAACGCGCTGCCGTGAACTGGTCGAGCACTCGATCGGTCTGGTGACCGCACTGAACCCGTACATCGGCTACAAAAACGCCACCCGCATCGCCGGTCTCGCCCTCGAAAGCGGCCGCGGCGTGCTGGAACTGGTGCGCGAAGAAGGTCTGCTCGACGAAGCCATGCTCGCCGACATCCTGCGCCCGGAAAACATGATTGCTCCGCGTCTGGTTCCGCTGAAAGCCTGAACCGACACGTTACTTGTAGCACCGCTCACCAGGTCGAGGGACTAGACACCTCTCACCTTTTGAGGGCTTGGGGATCTAGTCCCCAAGCCCTTTTTTTTAACTTTCTGACCCTGAGACCCGTATGTCTGGGAACTGAGCAATGTGGGAGCGAGCCTGCTCGCGAAGACGGCGGCATATTCAAAAACGATGTGTCTGCGATATCGCTTTCGCGAGCAGGCTCGCTCCCACACAGAGCAGTCCCTGCACAAACCCGACGCCGGTAACGTCGGGTGTTTCAAAGCCTCGTTTCGTCGCTTGCACCACTACCGTGCAGACGGGCGCGTCACTGATCGGTATAGTGCCGCCCCTCTTCGCATGAGCGGTCGTCGGTAACGAGGCCACAACCCATGTGAAACCCGAACTAATAACAAACCCGCGAAATGGACCGGGACGAACCTTCGCCTCACCCGTCGTGCCGCGCGCACACCGGTGTAACACGATGTTTCTTCCATCCAGCATTTGCTTACACAATAAACAGCGAGGAAAAATCCATGCTCGAAGTCATTAACGACTTCCTCTCAGGGAAAGTACTGATCGTGCTCATTGTCGGGCTCGGTAGCTACTTCACGATTCGCTCGCGTTTCGTTCAATTGCGTCACTTCTTCCACATGTTCGCGGTGTTCCGCGATAGCCTCAAAGGCAGCGCCGGGCAACTCAGCTCGTTCCAGGCCTTGATGCTCAGCCTTGCCGGCCGTGTCGGTGCAGGCAACATCGCCGGTGTCGGCATCGCCGTGACCCTGGGTGGTCCGGGTGCGGTGTTCTGGATGTGGGTGACCGCACTGGTCGGCATGTCCAGCAGCTTCTTCGAGTGCACCCTGGCCCAAGTCTACAAGCGCGCCGATGGCGACGGCTTGTACCGTGGCGGCCCGGCTTACTACATCCAGCACGGCCTCAAGCTCAAAGGCATGGCGGTGGTGTTCTCCGTCCTGCTGCTGGTCACCTACGGCTTCGCCTTCATTGGCCTGCAGTCCTACACCGTGACCCACTCGCTGCAGAACGCCTTTGAATTCAACCCACAACACACCGGTATCGTCTTGGCCGTACTGCTGGCGATCACCTTCATCGGCGGCATCAAGCGCATCGCCTCGGTGTCCGACCTGCTGGTTCCGATCAAGACCCTGGCCTATATCGGCGTGACCCTGTACGTGATCGGCACCCAGATCGAACACGTGCCCGCCATGCTGGAAACCATCTTCAAGAGCGCTTTCGGTCTTGACCCGGCCTTTGGTGGCCTGCTCGGCAGCGCCATCGTCATGGGCGTGAAGCGTGGCGTGTTTGCCAACGAAGCGGGTCTGGGCAGTGCGCCGAACGTCGCCGCCGTGGCCGCCGTGAAGCACCCGGGCGCGCAGGGCGTGGTTCAGGCCTTCAGCGTGTTCCTCGACACTTTCGTGATCTGCACCTGCACCGCATTGCTGATCCTGCTGTCGGGCTTCTATACCCCGGGCTTCGAAGGTGACGGCATCGTCCTGACCCAGAACTCGCTGGCCGCCGTGGTCGGTGACTGGGGTCGCATGTTCGTCAGCGTCGCGCTGTCGCTGTTCGTCTTCACCTGCATCCTCTACAACTACTACCTGGGCGAAAACAGCCTGCAGTTCCTCACTCGCAACCGCGCCGCGCTGATGATTTTCCGCGGCCTGGTGCTGGCGCTGGTGGTCTGGGGTTCGATGCAGGATCTGTCGACGGTGTTCGCCTTCGCCGACATCACCATGACCTGCCTGGCGTTCGTCAACCTGGTGGCCTTGGCCATGCTGTTCAAGGTCGGCATGCGCGTAATGCGCGACTACGACGGGCAGCGCCGCGCCGGCGTCAAACAGCCAGTGTTCGACTCCAGCAAATTTGCTGATCTGGACCTCGACCTGAAGGCCTGGCCGACCAACCCGCCAGCAGCTGCGGGCAAGACTGAAGCCGAGCCGCAAGGCATGCCTGCAGCGCAACGCTGACAGGTGAATGACGGGCGCATCCCCTGCGCCCGTCGGTTACAGTTCGGAAAACTGTGGGAGCGAGCCTGCTCGCGAAGGCTATCTGTCAGTTGATACATAGGCTGACTGACACACCGCTTTCGCGAGCAGGCTCGCTCCCACAGGAACTCATCGTTTCGGAGAATCCTATGAACCCTTCGACTTATCCCGCCGCTCAAAACGTCATGGTGCTCTACACCGGTGGCACCATCGGCATGCAGGCCAGCGCCAACGGCCTGGCCCCGGCGTCCGGTTTCGAAGCGCGGATGCGCGACTACCTGCACAGCCAGCCTGAACTCGTCGTGCCGCAGTGGCGCTTCCGTGAAATGTCGCCGCTGATCGACAGCGCCAACATGACCCCGGCCTATTGGCAGCAACTGCGTGAAGCGGTGGTCGATGCCGTGGACGTGCAAGGTTGCGACAGCGTGCTGATCCTGCACGGCACCGACACCCTGGCCTACAGCGCGGCAGCCATGAGCTTCCAGCTGCTCGGCCTGCATGCGCGCGTGTGCTTCACCGGCTCGATGCTGCCGGCGGGCGTCACCGACAGCGATGCCTGGGAAAACCTCAGCGGCGCACTGGTCGCCCTCGGCCAAGGCCTGGCGCCGGGCGTGCACTTGTACTTCCACGGTGAACTGCTGGCGCCGACCCGTTGCGCGAAAGTGCGCAGCTTCGGCCGTCATCCGTTCAAACGTCTGGAGCGTCAGGGCGGCGGCGTGAAAGCCTCTTCGATTCCAGCGTCGCTGAACTACAACCAAACGAAGCAATTGGCCAAGGTTGCCGTGTTGCCACTGTTCCCCGGCATCAGCGCCGAAGTGCTCGACGGCCTGCTCGACAGCGGCATTCAAGGTCTGGTGCTGGAGTGCTACGGCAGCGGCACCGGGCCGAGTGACAATCCTGAGTTTCTCGCAAGCCTCGGCCGTGCGCGCGATAACGGCGTGGTGGTGGTTGCTGTAACGCAGTGCCATGAAGGTGGCGTCGAGCTGGATGTTTACGAGGCTGGCAGTCGATTGCGTGGGGTGGGCGTGTTGTCCGGTGGCGGCATGACCCGTGAGGCGGCGTTTGGCAAGTTGCATGGGCTGCTCGGTGCAGGACTGGAAACCGCTGAAGTGCGTCGGCTGATCGAACTGGATTTGTGTGGTGAGTTGCTCTGAGCATGGCTCTGGAATGGCCCTCACCCTAGCCCTCTCCCGGAGGGAGAGGGGACTGACCTTAGTGTCTCGCGCTATACGCCGACCTGAAAAAAGCAGTCGATTATGGATTCGCCAGCGTTTTTTCAGGTCGGCGTATCTGGCCAATCTCCCCCGATCAGCCCCCTCTCCCTTCGGGAGAGGGCTGGGGTGAGGGGTTGCTGCGGCATGCAACTTGCTGCGTTCCAGCCATCTCAAGGCTGGAAGATCCCATGCTCCACTCCCACCTCACCACCCTCAACGCCGTCTCGCTGATCCTCAACACGTTCAAGGCCGAAGGCCTGTCGAGCGAGGCGCTGCTGGTCGGCAGCGGCATCAGTGCAGCGGATCTCAGTCGTGCCGACACGCGCATCACCACCAATCAGGAGATGCAGGTGTGCGCCAACGCGGTCGCGCTCAAGCATGACATCGGTCTGGAACTGGGCCGGCGCATGCACGTTTCCTGCTACGGCATCCTCGGTTACGCCTTGCTGACCTGTGCCACCTTCGGTGACGCTTTGCGTCTGGCGATCCGTTATCCGGCGCTGTTGGGAACACTTTTCGAACTGAGTCTGGAAGACGATGGCGAGCGCGTCTGGTTCGTTGCCGCCGATTACCGCGAGAGCCCGGCGATGGCGGTGTTCAATGCCGAGTTCTGCCTGGTGTCGCTGAAAGTCATTTGCGATGACTTGCTCGGGCGTCCGCTGCCCTTGCTCGCCACGCGGTTCGAGCACGCCGCGCCGGACTATCGCGATAGCTATGCCGAACACTTCAACAGTGCGCTGCACTTCGCTGCCAAGGACAACGCCTTTGCCTTCGACCGACGCTGGCTGGATCAGCCGCTGCCACTGGCCGACGCGATCACGCATCAAGCCATGGCCGAACGTTGCCGCAAACAGAATCTGGAGTTCACCGGGCGTCAGGCGTGGCTTGGGCGCATCCGCCAGTTGCTCAGCGCCCAGCTGAACGCGGCACCGGGGCTGGAGGGTTTGGCCCAGCAGATGAAATGCTCGCCACGTACCTTGCGCCGGCATCTCAAGGATATGGGCAGCAGCTATCAGGAACTGCTCGATGAGCTGCGCTTCGAGCGGGCCAAGCAGATGTTGTGTGAGGATCAGTTGCCGATCTACCGCATCGCTGAAACCCTCGGCTTCAGCGAGACCGCCAGTTTCCGCCACGCCTTTGTGCGCTGGAGCGGCGTGGCGCCGAGTCAGTTTCGACCGCATTGATTGCTGACCTGTGGGAGTGAGCCTGCTCGCGAAAGCGCCAGATCAATCACATCTGTATTGCCTGACACGCCCTCTTCGCGAGCAGGCTCGCTCCCACAGGAGATTGATCACTTGATTCCCGGCACTATCGATAAGGGGCGAATTTCGGTCAGGATTTTTGGCCATATCGGTCTCCTTTTGGCCTTTCCTGCCGTTTTCCGATTCGCCGCGCGCCGCAACACTGTGGGCAACCGATTCAGCCCTGCGGAGAACAACAAATGCTGACGATCTACTCGGATGATCACCACCTGCACCATGGCCGCTGCGAACTCATCGATGGCCAGCTCAAGCCGTGCTTCGAGATGCCGTCCCGCGCCGATCACGTGCTGCAACGTGTTAAAAACCAAAACCTCGGCCCGGTCGAAGCGCCGAAGGATTTCGGTCTGGACCCGATCGCCCGCATCCACAGCCGCGACTATCTCGACTTCTTCAAAGGTGCGTGGGCGCGCTGGACTGAATTCAATACCGACGGTGATCTGCTGCCCTACACCTGGCCGGCGCGCACCTTGCGTGCAATCAAACCGACCAGCCTGCACGGCCAGCTCGGTTATTACAGCTTCGACGGCGGCGCACCGATCACCGCCGGCACCTGGCAAGCGGCGTACAGCGCGGCGCAAGTTGCCCTGACCGCACAAGCGCAAATCCAGCGTGGCGCGCGTGCTGCCTTCGCCTTGTGCCGGCCACCGGGACACCACGCCGCCAGCGATTTGATGGGCGGTTATTGCTACCTCAACAACGCGGCCATCGCCGCGCAGGCGTTCCTCGATCAGGGCCACAAGAAGGTCGCGATCCTCGACGTCGACTATCACCACGGCAATGGCACGCAGTCGATTTTCTATGAGCGCAGCGACGTGCTGTTCACCTCGATCCACGGCCATCCGGAAGCAGAATTCCCGTTCTTCCTCGGCTACGATGATGAGCGTGGCGAAGGGACTGGGGAAGGCTTCAACTTCAACTATCCACTGCCCGCCGGCTCCAGCTGGGACGTGTGGAGTGCGGCGCTGGATCAGGCCTGCGACGAGATCGATCGCTACGGCGCCGACGTCATTGTCGTGTCACTCGGCGTCGACACCTTCAAGGATGATCCAATCTCGCAGTTCAAACTCGACAGCCCGGATTATCTGGCGATGGGCAAACGAATTGCCGCCCTTGGCAAACCGACGCTTTTCGTCATGGAGGGTGGCTACGCCGTGGAAGAAATCGGCATCAACGCGGTGAACGTGCTGGAAGGATTCGAACAATAACCAGACACAAGCCGCACCTGTAAAAACCGACCCGCGCCTGCGGGTCTTTTTTTGCCTGCAATACGTATCTACCGCCCGCGCTCCACAACCCGCCTCTACCTTGCCCGCAACCGCCGCCCTTTCGGCGCGCCCATCAGAGCAGGAGTTGCCCATGCCCGAAATCCCCTCCCCCAGTGCCGTCGATATCGTGACTCAACTGGTGACCGGCCCTTCGCTGCGAGAAGTCGCCTCGAAAACTTTGCGCCCGAAACTCAAGACGCTTTACCCGGACCTCGATCTCGACCCGCAGTTGGCCATGGTCGTGAGACCCACCTGGGTCATTGAAGATGATCGCGTTGTCCCTGGCCGTCACCTGATCGAATCGCTGACCGACACGTTAGTACGCCTGGGCCTCTCCGGTACCACTGTGGCGTATATCGAAGGCGAACATTATCTGACCTTGCAGCCGGACCTGCCCTCAGCCATCCAGCTACCGGTGAAAATCAGCGCGATCGGCAAGTTGCTCAATGAGCTGGCGCCGTTACTGTTCATCGCCTACAAGGAACACCAGGTCAATTACTGGGACGATTTCACCTACCCGGGACAACCGCGCTGGCAGCAAATGTCGCAGGCTCTGCACAACCTATGGAAGGTCGACGCGAATACTGGCTGGGATGCCGACCAGCGCGCCATGGTCGAGGCAGTCTACAAGCATCCGGACAAAACCCGGCGGCTGCCCGCCGACACCTACAAGACCCGCGCCTGCCTGATCGATCTGGACCGTGGCGAAGGTGATGACCAGACCCACGTGACCCTGCTCGATACGGCAGTGCTGATCGGCACCGCCGGCGAGCGCACCGTGATCATGACTCACTCAGTGATTCAGGGTTTCGAGAACTTCGAGTCGCTGGAAAAACTCGGTGCAGCCCTGCCGAGCCGTTACTGGAAAGGCACCCCCGGTGCCGGACTGAAATGGCGCCTGGTCGAACCGCAGGGCAATTTCTTCGACTATCAGGCCTGCACACTGATCGCTCTGGAAGCCGAGGCGCTGGGTGCGATCAATTTTTTTCAGGGCGCGAACGCCAGCAGGCATTACCCGCACACCGGGACTATTGGCAATCCTCGAGAACCGACACCGCGCCTCAAACCCCATATCGATCGTCTGCGTCCGATGCTGCCAGCCTGGCTCGACAGCGCGTCCCCGGCCGACCAAACCCGTTACAGCCGACACCTGCTGGACTTGACCGTGGTGCAGCATACAAACAAGGGAAAATCCTTCCAGAGCGAAGTCATCAGCCTGCAAGCCTTCACCCGTGATGCCTTGAAAAAACAGGTGTTCAAGGATCATCCGCACGCCGGCGAGATGAACATCGATGACATCGAAATCAGCATCACCAGCCTGGTGGTCTGGGGCACGTTCGTCTTGCCGGGCAATACCCAGACCCAGACGCTGTCGCTCATGGAGCTTGCCCTGCAAAACCTCGCGGGGCAGCCAATGGGCAATAAAACCGTACGTCACAAGGACGGCAGCGTGTTGCCTGAGTGGTTGACCGTGAGCTACCTGGAACAACTGGTGAGCAGTGTCGACATCGGCAAGAGCTACCCGGCGCACCTGCAAAACCTGCTGGTCGACGACAGCGAGAAAGCGGCGGCGCTGCAAGGGCTATACACCAGCCAATTGCCTGTCGAACTGCCGCTGCTGGCATTGCAACACAAGATACAAGGCAAGGCCGGCATCACCGAGCAGGGTTACCGCTATGTCGTTGCCGCATTGGCCGACACCGGCGATGAACGTCATGTCGATCGCGAAGAAATCGTCATTCGCCCGCTGGCGTTCAAGGCCCATCGCAGCCGTTCACAGGCGGATACCGTCAACAACATGTTCGTCATCGGCCCGCGTGCAGTGGATAAAGGACCGTGCGTGCTTTACCGGCCGCTGTTCGAAATGGCGCTGATGCAGTTTCCCTCCCATGCCAATCTGCTGTACGAGATCCAGCACTCGCAACCTCTGCGCGAGTCAGTGCTGGCCTGGTTGCCGGACGATGTGCGCTTCAATTACAGCCAGTTCGTCTTCACCGCCCGACTGCCTTCGGTCTGGACGATCCCGCAATCGCTGGTGAACCCCTTCACCGCCCTCGATATGTCCGGCCCCGTGGCACTGGCTACAGCAACGATTGGATACGATGCATTGGCGACCCTGCACAAAAGCAACGTGCAGGCTGTCATTACCCAGGCCGACCGCCAGTCCGTTTCCGATGCCGAGGCACGCTGGGCCACGCTCAAACACGGCGGCTGGATGATATTCAACGCAGCATTGCCGTTCCTCGGGCGAAGCGCCGGCGCAGCCGCGTGGATCTGGCAAATCATGGACGACCTGCAAGAGGTCAGCGACGTCGCCAATGAGCAATCCGGCAAGATCGCCTGGGCCGCACTGGCCGACATTCTTCTGGCATTGGGCATGGTCCTCGCTCATCGCGCAGCGGTGGGTGACCAGCCAATCAGCGAATCGATCGCGCAGGAAGAACCCACTCCGACGGCCACACCCGACATCGCCGTCAGCAAACCGGTGCAGTTGGCGGACATCTCCAGCACCGCACTGCCCATCACCCATGGGAGGGTGGTCAACCCTTTTACGGCGCTGAAACGTTCGCCCGTCGCACTGGCCGCGCTGCTCGACAGTTTCCAGATCGCCAAACCGAGAGGGATCGGCACTGCCGCCAGTGAGGGCACGCACAGGCACCTGTATCCACGTCAGCAACAATGGTTCGCCTCCGTGGGCCAGCGCTGGTTCGAAGTCATCATCAATGACCACGCCGAGGTCCAGATCATCGACTCTCGTCAGAAACCGCCGCGTAACGGACCGCTGCTGTACCGCACCGCCAGCGGTGAATGGGTGATCGACCTTCGGTTGCGCCTGCGAGGTGGCGGACTCGACAGCGCTCATCTGGAGGTTGAAGAGGTGAACAAAGTGGACGCGATACAATTGACCGCTGACATCAGCGCTTTTGACGCCACGATGGAAGCCAAGAAGGTTCAACGTGACGCCGACCACGACGCCTTTGATAAGGCGCGCCCGGAAGCCCGAACCCAGGCACGCCAGCAGTATCTGGCTACGCTCGAATCGCAACGCAAGGCGTACGCTACGAGCGTCGAACAAATCAAGGCGCTGCATAAAGAACAACCGATTCCCAATTATCGGGAAGTGATGATTCAGCGACTGGAGATGCAGTTGTTTCTTGGCCAGGAATGGCTCCAGCTGTATTCCAAGGAGCTCCAGACCAACCTGAAGACAATGACCGCAATGCTTGCCGATGAAGCAGGTTTCACAACCCAGGCGTTTGTTCAGGTTTTCGAAGAAATGACCGATCAGACCCAAGCCATCATTGAAAAAATGGAGCTGGCCGAGACCCGCTTTGACGAATTGATGCCGTTTGGGAAAAAAGCTGTCGAGGTGGTTAAAACCTATCGCAAGGCATTGCCCAAATATGATCTGAACGATCTCAAACTTTTGCAGATAAGTCTCGGCCAGGAAATCTGCATCAAGGCCCGTGACTCCGCGACTGGCGCCAACGCCTATCAGACACTGGCCAATCTCATCGAAGACGCCGCGTTGAGTATCCAGAGCACCCTGAACCTGACCGCCGATGAAAGCCTGGACAATCTGCGCGCACGCGCGGACGTCCTGAGCAATGTTGCCGAGCGGTTTTCCTCCATCGATCAACGCTTTGGCGATCTGCTCATCGACTACCCCGAACAGATCAACACCGAGCGACTGGCGCATGTGCGTACCCGGGTGGTCGCGTTCAAAGCCCACACCGATAAAAAGCTGGTCGAGCTGCTGCGCTACAGAGACCTGCTGGAACCGGGACCCGGGCCTTCCAGAGCGAAATCTGCATCATCCTCGACGCGCCAGATCATCAAAACCAAATCCAGGGGCACGCTGGTCGGTGATCGGAAAAAGAGCCTTGAAGGTCAAGATTCCGACCTGGTTGAAGTGCGAACGACCCTGACGGGAGTCATTGCAACATTCAAGCAAGAGTCACCCGGAGTCTGGGTCGAGCAGCGTACCCGAAAACCCAGGCCGCCCAAGACCAGCACCAGCCTGAAGAGTGCTATCCGAGGAGGCCAGGCCCTGCTCGATGGTTTGGCCGTATTCCACCGGCGTATCGAGGCTCAGCTCAAACGCGGGCCACGGATTCCCGTCGAGATCGAGGAGCAATACCAAAGGCATGCTGCCACCTTGCGAGAGGCCAACGCGGATATCGACAGAGCATTGACCGCCAGCAATCTGACCGCCGACCTCAAAAAGCCAACCGAGGAACTCGGTCACAAGCTTGATGAGGCCGCTAACGCCCTTGACGAAAAAGGCACCAGCACCCGGGTCAGGATGGTCAAGCAACAGCCACCGACGGCGGCCGGGGTCCAGTGGTTGAAAGAACAGGGTGAAGTGAGGACCTCACAAACCGTGACTCGACGCCGGCTCAAAGGTCCAGATCTGGGCTTCCTCGACGAGTACGAAATACGCGACGTTCGCACCAACAAGGTCTTGTGCTACGCACATTTTCACTACGGCAGCGTGAAAGCCCCTGTCACGCCGTTTCCCCCCGGGCATATGAAAACCGTAGCTCAGCGACTTATGGGCGGGGCCTATGAGCCCCGGTTTCTCAGCAATCAGGCGCTGATCGAAATCCATCGAAGCGGTATTTCCGACAAGTCTGCTCGAGCGCTGTTTCTCACACCTGCCACGCCTGTCGCAACCGGATCAACGCCGCTTTGATCGCCGGCTCAGGGACTGCAGCAAAACCCAGCACCAGCCCGGCACGCTGCTCCAGAGGCGTGGTGGAGTCGGGCAGCCAATAGCTGCTCAAGCCGTTGACCTCAACATCGACGCGAGCAGCTTGCGCGATCAACTGCTGCTCGCGTTCGATGCTGTCAACGGCCACGGTCAGATGCAGCCCGGCGGAAACCGCGGGTAACTCGCCCACACCGGCAATGGTGGCCGGCCAACCTTCGAGCAAGGTATTGCGGCGGCTGAGCGCTGCACGGCGCATCCGCCGGATATGCCGCTGGAAGTGTCCCGCCGCCATGAACTCAGCCATCACTGCCTGGGTACTCACCTCGGAATGCCGGACATCCACCGCCCGGCGCTGCGAGAATGCATCGACCAGCGCCGGGGGCAGCACCAGATAACCGAGGCGCAATGCCGGGAACGCAACCTTGCCGAAGGTGCCGACGTACAGCACTCGCCCCTGTCGATCGAGCGCCGCCAACGGTGCCAGCGGCGCACCGGTGTAGCGGTATTCGCCATCGTAGTCATCCTCGACGATCCAGCCCTGGTTGCGCTCGGCCCAGGCAAGCAGTTCCAGGCGTCGCGCCAGGCTCATCACCACGCCGGTCGGATATTGATGAGAGGGCGTGACATAGGCCACGCGACAATCCCCGGCGGCCGACAGCGCCGAGCAATCCATGCCCTCTTCGTCCACAGCAATCCCGTGCAAACGAGCGCCCGCCACGGCGAACGCATGACCGGCCGCGCGGTAGCCCGGATTCTCGATCGCCACGCCATCGCCCGGCTCCACCAGCAACTGTGCACAAAGGCTAATGCCCTGTTGTGCGCCGCTGGTGATCACAATTTGCTCAGGTGAACACTGCATGCCGCGCGAACTGCGCAAATAGGCGGCGATCATTGCGCGCAAGCGCGCATCGCCGGACGGATCGCCGTAACACAGTTGCTCCAGATCCGGTTTTCGCCAGAAAGCCGCATTCAGCTTGGCCCACACCTCGAACGGGAACAGGTCAAACGCCGGAACACCGACCCGAAATGCTCGCGGCGGACCACTCGGTGGCCGGGCCAAATGGTTCTTTTCGATGCGCGAAAAACTATCGCTGTGGATAACTTTACTGGATGAAATCACAGGTAAATCCAGCCAATTTGTGGATAAGGCTGTGGGTAAGCCTGTTGAAAACCCTGTGGATACTTTTGTGGATAATTTTTTCGCCGGGGCCGCTACCGGCATCAATTGGGCGACGTAAGTTCCGTCCCCCACCCGCCCTTCAATAAAGCCTTCGGCATACAGTTGGTCGTAGGCGCGCACCACACTGTTACGGGAAATCCCCAGCGCCGTGGCCAGATCACGACTCGCCGGCAACCGCGTGCCGCTTGCCAGTCGCCCATCCAGTACCCGCAGGCGCAAAGCCTGATAGAGCTGGCGACTCAAACCCTGACGGCGATCAAGCTCGATACCTGCAGGGTTGAAGGGCATGGATAGCGTCGGCGAATCGGACATGACAATGGACCTATGAAATTGGTCGTCAATGGCTCTTACAACAGACCAATAGCCTGCCTACGATGCGGGCATTCGCCAAGGAAAATCTGTCCATGTACACGCCACGCGCCTTTGCCATCGAAGACCTGTCCCAACTGCACGAACTGATCCTTGCTACTCGCCTCGCCATTCTGGTGACCCACGGCGAAAGTGGCTTGCAGGCCAGCCATGTGCCGGTGCTGCTGCATTGCGAACAAGGTGCGTACGGCACGCTGTACGGGCACCTGGCCCGCGCCAACCCGCAGTGGAAAGACCTGCGCGACGGCGCCGAAGCCATGCTGATCTTCGCTGGCGCCGATGCCTACGTCAGTCCGGGCTTTTACCCGAGCAAGGCCGAGCACGGCAAAGTCGTGCCGACCTGGAACTACATCGCCGTGCACGCCTATGGTCACGCCGAAACCTTCAGCGATGGCGGTCGCCTGCTCGACATCGTCAGCACCCTTACCGACCGTCATGAGGCTGGCAGCGCCCAGCCGTGGTCAGTCGCCGACGCGCCTGCCGATTACATCGACGGCATGCTCAAAGCGATCGTCGGCTTTGCCATTCCCATCGACCGTCTCGAAGGCAAGCGCAAGCTCAGTCAGAACCGCAGCGCCGAAGACATTGCCGGCGTGCGCGAAGGCCTCGCTGCCAGCCCGGAAATCAATGATCAAACCCTCGCCCGATTGATGCGCTAAGGAAATCACCATGAGTCAGATCGACATTCGCCCGGTCAGCGCCGACGACCACGCCGCGTGGCTGCCGCTGTGGCAGGCCTACCTGCAGTTCTACAACACTGAATTGCCGGACGCGGTCACCGACAGCACCTGGCAGCGCTTTCTCGACCCGAGCGAACCAACCCACGCAGCATTGGCGTGGGCCGACGGCAAAGCGCTGGGCATGGTGCATTACATCTATCATCGCTCGAACTGGAGCATCGAAAACTCCTGCTACCTGCAAGATTTGCTGGTGGTGCCGGAAACCCGTGGCAGCGGCATCGGTCGTCTGCTGATCGAACACGTTTACGCCACGGCCAAAGCTGACGGTTGCTGCAAAGTGCATTGGCTGACCCACGAAACCAACGCCACCGCGATCCAGCTCTACGAGCGCATTGCCGAACGCCCGGGCTTCATCCAGTTTCGCAAAGCCATTTAAGGAGACGCGTACATGACCGCTTCACTCGCTGACTGGAAAGGCGTTCCCGCCCCCACCGCCACATTGCTCGAAGGACGCTTCATTCGCCTGGAACGACTCGATCCGGCGCGCCACGGAGACCAGCTGTTCGCTGCCCTCGAAGGCCCGGGCGCCGACCCGAAACTCTGGGATTACTTGCCCTACGGCCCCTTCCCGGAACGCAACGTTTTCGACGCTTGGCTGAACAACCACGCGGCCGCCAGCGACCCGTATTTCTTCAGTGTTATCGACCGCGCGACCAATCAGGTGCAAGGCATCCTCAGCCTGATGTCGATCGTCCCGGCCCAGGGCCGCATTGAAATCGGCCACGTCACCTTTGGCGCGCCAATGCAGCGCTCGCCGAGAAGTACCGAAGCGGTGTACCTGTTGGCCAAGCACTCCTTCGACCTCGGCTACCGCCGTCTCGAATGGAAATGCAACAACGGCAACGCCCGCTCCAAATACACTGCCGAACGTCTTGGTTTCAGCTTCGAAGGCGTGTTCCGTCAGCACATGGTGGTCAAGGGGCAGAACCGCGACACCGCGTGGTATTCGATTCTGGATGGCGAATGGCCGGCGATTGCGGCAGGTTTCGAGCAGTGGCTGTCGGATGAAAATCAGACGTCCGACGGGCAGGTGAAAGGTTTGGTCGAGTGCCGTAATTAAATCGTCAAAGCAAAAGATCGTCCGAACGCGGCCTGAGCCTTCGGCAGCTCCTACACGGGATTGACGTTCACCGTGTAGGAGCTGCCGCAGGCTGCGATCTTTTGATCTGTTTTCAGCCCAGCTTTTGCGCAAGCACCGCGATGTGTTCCGGCCCGATCCCGCAGCACCCGCCCAAATGGCTGGCACCGCGCTGCTGCCAGTCAATTGCCCAATGCAAGTAACCCGGCGGATCAAGATCCTCACGCAACGGATCGAGCCCGTCATTGGCCGTGGCTTCTTTTGGCTGCGGCGGAAAAGCATTGGCGTAAGCGCCAATCTTTATCTTCACCCCTAGACGCTCGAAGGTGTCACGCGCGGCATCAATCGCGGCACCGATCACTTCCGGCTGACTGCAATTGAATAGCAACGTCTGCACGCCCAACTCAGCCGCCACCGCCGCCGCTTCGGCGACCGGCTCACCGGAGCGCAAGCGCGGCACTTCATCGGTGTCTTCGTCCTTCAAAGTGAACGACAACCAGAACGGTTTGCCATCCTTCGGCAACCCAGCGTGAATGGCTCGCGCCTCAACGATCGAACTCTGGGTTTCCGCCAGCCATAGATCAACGTGCGGTGTCAGGCCGTTGACCAAGGGCGCCAGCAACTCGGTGACTCGTGCGGCCTCGAACAGATCCGGACGGTAGGAGCCAAACAGCGGCGGCAATGAGCCGGCCACCCGCACGGATTTTCCCGAGGCCTGCACCGCACGTCGCGCCAGTTCACCGGCCAACGCCGCCAGTGCCTGCCCTTCAGCGGCGAAGCGCTCCTCACCAATATGGAACGGCACCACGGCATAACTGTTGGTGGTAATCACATTGGCGCCACTGGCGATATACGCGGCATGTACCGCCTCAACCGCTTGCGGTGCTTCACTCAACGCCAGCGCCGACCACTCTGGCTGACGAAATGGCGCCCCGGCGCGCTGCAACTCACGGCCCATGCCGCCATCGAGAATAATCGTGCTGCCTGCGCCCATATGCTTTTCACTCATATGCTTATGAAAATAACTCACTATCAGAGTCGTTCTTATAACTATTTAATACGCACCATTCCGTTAAAAACAACCTCTTTTTTACCCAGGGATCGACTGTGAAATTTCAACCGCTACTGGCCCTGGGCCTGACGATTCTGGCCGCCTCCACGCAAGCCTTTGGTGGCACGACGCTGGATCGTATCGAGCAGAAAAAAGAGCTGGTCGGCGTGCTGATGGAAAGCTATCCACCGTTCTCGTTTCTCAACGACCAGAATCAGCTTGATGGCTTCGACGTGGACGTCGCCAAAGCCGTGGCGGACAAGTTAGGCGTCAAGCTGCGACTCGAAACGCCGTCCTGGGATGTCATTGCCGCCGGCCGCTGGAGCGGGCGCTACGATATCTGCATTTGCTCGATGACGCCGAGCAAGGCCCGCGCCGAGGTATTCGATTTCCCGGTCGAGTACTACGCTTCGCCGGCGGTGATCGTGGTCAATGCCAAGGATGAGCGGATCCACGACGCCAAGGACCTGAGCGGCAAAAAAGTCGGCCTCACCAGCGCGTCCAGTTACGAAAGCTATCTGAACAAGAACTTGGTCATCGAAGGCGCCGAAGACACGCAGCTGCAGTACCCGTTCGACGATGTGCAGATCGCGCCGTACGACACCGACAATGTCGCCTTCCAGGACTTGGGCCTGGGCGCCGGCGTGCGCCTGGATGCAATCCTCACCAACCTCGTCACCGCACAGCCACGCCTGAACCAGGACAAACGCTTCAAACTGGCCGGCGCACCGCTGTACTCGGAGCCGAACTCGGTGGCCATCGAAAAGGGCGACGCGCAATGGGACGCCAAAGTGCGTGAAGTCTTCGCGCAACTGAAGCAGGACGGCACCCTGAGCAAGCTGTCGCAAAAATGGATCGGCGCTGATATCAGCCAATGACTTCTTTCCCGACACCGCCACAGCCACCGCAACCGGTGGCTGAATCACGCCTGCAACGGATGTTCGGGTTTCGTACGCGGCTGTACCTGACCTGGGCAACGCTGTTCTGCCTGTTCGCCGGGTTCTTCCTGAGCTTCGACCTGAAGTTCTCGATCATCCTCGACAAACTGCCCAATCTGGTCGGCCTGCACCTGGCGCCCAACGGCTTCTTGCAGGGTGCAGCGCTGACGCTGTTCCTCTGCGTGTGCTCGATTGTCGCTTCGTCCCTGTTGGGCTTCATCACGGCATTGGCGCGCCTGTCGAAAAGCGCCGTGGCGTTCGGCATCGCCAGTTTTTACACCTCGTTCTTTCGCGGCACGCCACTGCTCATCCAGATCCTGCTGATCTACCTGGGCTTGCCGCAACTGGGCATCGTGCCGGGCGCCATCGTCGCGGGCATCATTGCCCTGTCGTTGAACTACGGCGCCTACCTCAGCGAGATCTTCCGCGCCGGCATCCTCGGTGTCGACCACGGCCAGCGCGAAGCTTCGCTGGCCTTGGGGATGCGCGAGACAGTGATTTTCTGGCGTATCACCCTGCCGCAAGCCATGCGCACGATCATCCCGCCCACGACGAACCAGTTCATCTCGATGCTCAAGGACTCGTCGCTTATCTCGGTGATGGGGGTCTGGGAAGTGATGTTTCTCGCCCAGTCCTATGGACGCTCAAGCTACCGCTATATCGAAATGCTGACGACGGCGGCGATCATTTACTGGCTGATGTCGATTGGCCTCGAGTTGATTCAGGCGCGGATGGAGCGGCATTACGGCAAGGCTTACGTGCGGCGGAGCTAGGGGGATCGGCACCTTGCGGGCTGCGTCGGGTTTTAATGGGGCTCTCGGCGTACCCGCACAACGCCCATTTTCAGGCCAAACAATCGGAATATTGAGTCCAACGACCTCAACGTCTGATTACCCTCAGCGTGCTCTATGTGTATCAACGTGCGGACCGAAATTTTGCACATCTTAGCGAATTGGATTTGATGCAGCCCTGTCACCTCCACTCGTAAACGGCGGACGGCTTCGCTGATTTCCAACGTCCCGTCGGCCAGCGCTTCTTGGATGCTTTCGATGAGCGCCATGCGCTCAGCTACCGTCAGGCTCATTGCAGATCCCACGCTTTCATTTCCTCTGCTTTTAAATACATTTCAACAGAGCCTTCACTGATGCCGGATGCAATGTAGTGCATTTAAAGCCTGATAGAACGTCAAAATCTGCAACAAAATGCAGATTTACCCCTGATAAGCGAAATCTGAATGCAAAACAATGCAGATCAACCACCGACATCATTCTGTAAAAACCCTTCGCTATACAGGACGGCCCGCTTATAACAAAAAGGCTGTCCGACCATGCCGTTCCCGCCCCAGCGTCTGTCTCTCGCCATCGCCCTGTTGATCGCCGCCACGGCAGCCCACGGCAAAACCGTGCAGATCGACACCGCCACCACTGCAGCGCAAACGCTGGGGGGTAGCGACACATTGACGATTTCCGCGCCGGGCAGCATCACCAACAGCGGCAAGGCTGTGAGCCTGAAAGACAAGACCAGTGGTGCCGGTGTGGTGATCGATAACGCCGGCAAAATCGTTTCCAGCGGTGGCCGGGCCATCGATAGCAGTGGCGACCTGACCCAGGTGCGCAACTACACAATCTACAACCGCAGCGGTGGGCAGATTCTCGGCGCCAACGACGCCTTGCGCATCGACAGCAATTTCGCCAGCGGCAGTCTGTTGATCGACAACAGCGGCGTGATTCGCTCCACCACTGGCCAGGGGCTGGACCTCGACGCGCTACGCAGTGCCGGCGTGAAGACCACCATCATCAACCGCGCAGGCGGGCTGATTCGCGGCAACGCCAGCGACGGCATGAAGACCGGCGCCAACGCGAGCATTACCAACTACGGCGAGATTTCCACCGGCGATTCGCACAATGCCGACGAGAAGTTCGACGGCATCGATATCGATTCCGCGAGCGGCGTCAGCGTTACCAACTACGGGGTGATTTCCGCTGGCCGCCATGGCATCACCACCGATCTTGGCGCGACGCTGGTCAACTACGGGCAGATCACTGGCCGCAACGGTTCGGGTTTCGGCTCCGACGGCGATGGCACGGTGATCAACCACGGCACCATCACTGGCGCTTACTCAGGCTTGCAAGCGAACGGTGACGGCGACGGCGTGGACATCGACAAGATCGCCCATATCGAAAACTACGGGACCATTCAGGGCGTCGGCGCGGGCGGTGTGGACAAGGGCGGTTTCGCCAATGGCAGCGAGGGTATCGCGCTGGGCGGCGGTTACATCCTCAACGCCAGCAACGCTTTGATCAGCGGTGCCGACAGCGCCATTCTGGTCGACGATGGCAGCGGCGGCTCGGGACTGGCGGCGACCACGCTGGAAAACTTCGGCACGATTCAAGGCCTCAACGGCTTCGGTGTGAAATTCGTCGGCGAGTTCGACGACAACGTCACCAACGGCGGCACGATCAGCGGTAGCAATGGCCTGGCGCTGGATCTGGGCGGCGGCAACGACAGCCTGACCCTGCGCACCGGCAGCCGTTTTGACGGCGTGGTCGACGGCGGCAGCGGTTACGACCGGGTGGTGATGGATGACGCGGCCGGTGGCAGTTTCGGCGCCAGTCGCAATTTCGAATGGCTGGAGGTCAAGCAAGGCGCGTGGACGCTGTCCGGCAGTGGCGATTTCAGCGATGGCGGCGCCGTGCGCAACGGTGCAACGTTGATCAACCAGGGTGGCATCGCTGGCAGCCTGACCGTGGACACGGGCGGTGTGTATGCCGGCGGCGGTTCCGTCGGCACGCTCAACGTCAACGGCACCTTGCGCACGGACACCGCCCTGGGGCGCGCAACCATTACTCACGACTTGAACATGGGCAACGCTGGCACCCTCGCCTACGGCGTCAATGCCGATGGCAGCAGCGCACCCGTACAGGTCGGCGGCATCGCCAATCTCAACGGCGCAACGCTTGCGGTGAATCCCGGCAGCGGCACGTATCCATGGCAGAGCCATTACACCGTGCTGCAAGCGGCGCAGATCAACGGCACCTTCGGCAAAGTCAGCAGCGACTATGCGTTCCTCACGCCGACCCTCGCCTACACGCCAACGCAGGTCGATCTGACCTACACCCGCAATGACGTAGCCTTTAATGAGCTCGCCACGACCGGCAACGGTACAAACGCCGCCAACAGCCTGGCATCGATCGGCAAAAACAGTGCGCTGTACAACGCCTTGCTTAATACCAGCCAAAGCAGCGCCGGCGCGGCAATCGAGCAACTGGCCGGCGCCAGCAACGCCAATTTGACCAGCGCTACCCTCGGCGCCAGTAGTCAGGTCGGCAGCAGCATGCTCTCGGCCATGCAGCAAATGGGCGGCAGCCCGGGACTGATGGTCGGTCTCGATCAGCGTGACACCCCCGTGCTGGCGGCCAATGGCGTGCCCTCCGAGGCGCGTAATCTGAGCGATCCGAATGCGCGCGGGCGGCTCTGGCTGCAAGGTATCGGCGGCTACGGCAAGCTCGATGGCGAACACGGCAGCAGCGGTCTGGAACAACGCACCAAGGGCAGCGTACTGGGCGCCGACTGGTCACTGAACCCGGCGTGGCGCCTGGGCGTACTGGGCGGTTATTCGAAAACCGATCTGGACGCGACCGGCGTCGACGGCAACCTCGATAGCTGGCATGCCGGCGTCTACGCGTTACATCAAAACGGCCCGATCTCGCTGCGTCTCGGCGCGGCGTACAGCGGCCATCAGGGCGAAAGCAAACGCACCATCGCCTTCAATGGTTTCAGCGACCGCCCGAAAGGCGACTACGACGCCGATAGCCAGCAAGCCTTCGCCGAACTCGGCTATGCCATGGGCAGCGGCCGCCTCAGCGCCGAGCCGTTCGCCAGCCTCGGCTATCAGCGCTACCACCGCGACAGCTATCAGGAAAAAGGTGGCGCTGCCGCGCTGCAAGTCGACAGCCAGACCCAGGACAACTTCAGCAGCACCTTCGGCCTGCGCCTGGCGCACCTGAGCAGCCTGGACAACGGCATGAGCGTGACCCCGCGCATGGCCGCTGGCTGGAAACACACCTACGGCGATGTCAGCAGCTCGACGCGTCAGGCGTTTGTGACTGGCGGCACGGCGTTCAGCGTCGATGGCAGCTCGCTGGATCGCGACAGCCTGGTACTCGAAGCCGGGCTGGATGTGGGGATTTCCGCGCGGCACACGTTAGGCGTGGGATACAGCGGTGAGATCGGCAGCAACAGCCGCAATCACGGGTTGATCGGGCAGTGGCGAATGAGTTTTTGAGGTTGAACAGTCGGCGGGATCTTGATTGGTTGTAGGAAAAAGGACCGCTGCAACCGAGTAAAACTTCAGGTTCCAGATCACACGGTCATTTTCTACAAAACGATGCGATGTCGCCTGCAAGCGTGCGGGAAGCAGCCGACATCGGATTTTCTGGGGCATCAATAGAGTTGGGTCTCCTTTCACAAAAGGCCTAACCTAATGCCCCGTCAACACACTTTCAAACCAAAACACTTGGCTTTGGCCATTTCGCTGGCGCTGGCTTGTGTAGAGCTTGCCAACGCTCAGCAATCCTCTGAAGTCGCTGATTCAACCGCAGTAGTGAATGCCACTGAATTGCCCGAAACCAGCGCTAAAGAAATGGCGCTTGAACGACTCAAGGGATTTCTCACCAACCCAAGTACGGTACCCATCGCTTTTAAAACCCCTGAAGAAACGTTTAAAGGTACCGCTGTAAACGATTTGATCACGCTCACGGACGGCGCAAGCTTTACCGGCCTGCTGGATGGTGGCGGGGGAGATAACGTCCTGTTCCTGGATGCAGCGGCAGGCGGCGAGTTGAAAGACACGCGTAATTTCAACGGGCTGTTCGTCAGCCGGGGCGACTGGACGCTGAGTTCGAAGGCAGACTTCAAGGAAGGCGTGCTGGTGAACAGCGGTAGCGCTTTGACCAACCAGGGGAGCATCAAGGGCGACGTCTATGTCGAAAGAGGTGGCAGCTTTGCAGGTAAAGGCGCTGTGGGGAGCCTGGAGGTGGCCGGCCTGCTCACCGTCAACGGAGTGCTAGGCAGCCCGCGCGTGAAAGGGGACTTGCGCTTGTCCCCAACCGCCGAACTGGCTTATGAGGTCACGCCCAGTGGCAGTCAAACGATCAAGGTCGATGGCACTGCCAGGCTGGAAGGTGCAACCCTGAACGTCGTTGCCGTTCCAGGTGAGTATCCGCAAAGTCGCCAGTACAAAATCATCGAAGCCGGCAAGGTAGAAGGCGAATTCGGCAAGGTCCTTAACAACCTCGCCTTTATGACCGCCACACCTCAATACAACAAAAAATCCGTCGGGCTGACTTACGCCCGTAACGGTGAGCCGCTTGCGAGCGTTGCCACGACAGACAACGGCCGTGCAGTTGCCGACAGCATTGTCGAACCACAAACGCCTGCGCCATTCGCAACGCCAACGCCAACGCCAACGCCATTGACGGCATCCGCACCAGTTCCAGTTCCAGTTCCGCCATCGGCGCCGACTCTCGTTGCAGAGTCCGTCCCATCGCCAATGCAGGACGAACCTCTTACTGCGCAAGTTAACGAGGCCGTCGAACAGTCCGCCCCTGCGCCACTAAAACCCACAAACGCAGCAGTCGCCGCACTACTGACCAGCGACAAAACCACCGCCCCCATCGCCATCGAACAACTCGCCGCCAGCAGCAACGCGAACCTCGCCAAAGCCACGTTGAGCAGCATCACTCCGGTGAGCACAAGCATGCTTTCGGCCATGCAGCAGCTGAACAGCCGTTACGGTTCTGCCTACAGTTCGGGCAACTCGCCCCGCCAGGCGACCGGCGCGGCCGATTCCGGTAGGGTATGGATTCAGGCGCTCGGTCATGGCGGCAAGGTCGATCGCGAGTTCGACAGCACCCTCAAACACGCCACCCAAGGTCTGGTCATGGGCGCCGACTGGCGGCTCGATGAGCAATGGTATGTCGGCCTGGTCGGCGGTAAATCGCAGACCAGACTCGACGCCCGCCAATACGATGGCGACCTCGACAGCTGGCACCTCGGTGCCTATGCCGTGCGCCAGGACGGACCGTTCTCACTGCGTCTCGGGGCGACCTATGCCAGTCATGACGGCGACAGCAAACGTCGCGTGGCCTTCAACGGCTTCAGCGATCGCCTCAAGGGCAATTACGACGCCAACACCCAACAGGCCTTTGCCGAACTGGCGGTCAATATTGGCCGCCATAACGCCACGCTCGAACCGTTCGCCAGCCTCGGTTATCAGCGCTACCAGCGCGACAGCTACAGCGAAAAAGGCGGGGATGCGGCGCTGAAAGTCTTTGGGCAAACCCGCGACAACCTCAGCAGCACCTTTGGCCTGCGCACGGCAAAAATCAATCGGCTGGATAACGGCATGACGTTGACCCCGCGTTTCAGTGCCGGCTGGAAACACACCTTTGGCGAGATCGAAAGCGACACCCGTCAGCAACTGGTCAAGGGTGGCAAGCGGTTTGAGGTTGCCGGTGCAGCGCTGGATCGAAACAGTCTGTCGGTGGATGCAGGACTCGACCTCGGGCTGTCTGCCAATCACACGGTCGGCGTTGGTCTCACCGCAGAAATGGCCACTGATAGCCGCACCCACGGCGTGATGGGCCAATGGCGCATGGCGTTCTGACGGATTGAACATCGTCACTGTGGGAGCGAGCCTGCTCGCGAATGCGATCTGTCAGTTGAATAAATATCGACTGACACTCCTCTTCGCGAGCAGGCTCGCTCCCACCCTGGCCTCATGTGATGCAGACAAATTCCGCATGAAAAAAAAGGGGAGCACATGCCCCCCCGAGGTTTAAAGCGTTGGATCGCGGCCGTTATCTCAGCCTTCGATCTCGATCAGAATTTCGCCAGGATTGACCCGATCACCCTTGGCCACATGAATCGCGGTGACCTTGCCGGCAATCGCAGCCTGGACTTCGGTTTCCATCTTCATCGCTTCGGTGATCAGCACCGCCTGGCCGGCCTTGACGGTATCGCCTTCCTTGACCAGCACATCGACGATGTTGCCCGGCATGGTGGTGCTGACATGGCCCGGTGCCGAAGCTTGCTTACGCTTGCTGCTGCCACCGCCGACGAATTCGTTGAGTGGCTCGAACACCACTTCTTCCGGCATGCCGTCGATGGACAGATAGAAGTGACGCTTGCCTTCAGCCTTGACGCCGACCCCGGTGATGTCGACGCGGTAGGTTTCACCGTGGACGTCGATGACGAACTCGGTCGGCACGCCTTCGCCGCCCGCCGAAGCAACACTGCCAGCCTCTGGGATCGGCAGCAGCACTTCTGGCGTCAGGGTGCCGGCGGCACGCTCTTCGAGGAATTTTCGACCGATGTCCGGGAACATGGCGAAGGTCAGCACGTCTTCTTCCGACTTGGCCAGTGCGCCGATATCGGCACGCAGCTTGGTCATTTCCGGCTTGAGCAGATCGGCCGGACGCACGTCGATGACTTCTTCGCTACCGATGGCCTGACGACGCAGCTTCTCGTTGACCACGCCCGGCGCCTTGCCGTAGCCGCCTTGCAGGTAGAGCTTCACTTCGTTGGTGATGGTCTTGTAACGCTCGCCGGCCAGGACGTTGAAGAACGCTTGGGTGCCGACGATCTGCGAAGTCGGGGTCACCAGTGGCGGGAAGCCGAGGTCTTCACGTACACGCGGGATCTCCGCGAGGACTTCAGCCATGCGGTTCAGGGCGCCCTGCTCTTTCAACTGGTTGGCGAGGTTGGAGATCATCCCGCCCGGCACCTGGTTGACTTGCACGCGGGTGTCGACAGCGGTGAATTCGCTTTCAAACTGGTGGTACTTCTTGCGCACGGCGTAGAAGTACAGGCCAATCTCTTGCAGCAGTTCGAGGTTCAGACCGGTGTCGTACTCGGTGCCTTTGAGCGCAGCGACCATCGACTCGGTGCCCGGGTGGCTGGTGCCCGACGCGAAGCTGGAGATCGCGGTGTCGATGTGGTCGGCGCCGTTTTCGATCGCCTTGAGCTGGCACATGGTCGCCAGACCGGCAGTGTCGTGCGAGTGGATGAACACCGGCAGCGATTGCTCGGCTTTCAATGCACGAACCAGTTCACCGGTGGCGTATGGGGTCAACAGACCAGCCATGTCCTTGATCGCCACCGAGTCGCAACCCATGGCTTCCATCTGCTTGGCTTGCGCCACGAACGCATCGATGGTGTGCACCGGGCTGGTGGTGTAGGCGATGGTGCCTTGCGCATGTTTGCCGGCCGCTTTCACCGCCTCGATCGCCACACGCAGGTTACGCACATCGTTCATCGCGTCGAAGATGCGGAACACGTCGATGCCATTGACGGCAGCTTTGGCGACGAAGGCTTTGACCACGTCGTCGCTGTAGTGGCGGTAGCCCAGCAGGTTCTGCCCGCGCAGGAGCATTTGCAGACGCGTGTTAGGCAGTGCCGCGCGCAGTTGGCGCAGACGCTCCCACGGGTCTTCTTTCAGGAAGCGTACGCAGGCGTCGAATGTCGCGCCGCCCCAGCACTCCAGCGACCAGTAGCCGACTTTGTCGAGCTTGTCGCAGATCGGCAGCATGTCTTCGGTGCGCATGCGGGTGGCGAGCAGCGATTGGTGAGCGTCGCGCAGGATGGTATCGGTAACGAAGATCTTCTTAGTCATTGGTATCTCCTCATAGCGGCAAGCTTCAAGCTAAAAGCTGCAAGAAAAAGCCAATCTGCTTTTACTTGCCGCTTGCAGCTAAAAGCTCGCAGCTGTTTCATTCATAGGCCTGCGTGGGCGGCGATGGCGGCGGCGATGGCCAGGGCCAGCTCTTCGGGTTTGCGCTTGATCGAGTAGTTGGTCAGTTCCGGGTGGCTTTCAACGAAGCTGGTATTGAACTGGCCGCTACGGAATTCCGGGTTGCGCAGGATTTCCTGGTAGTACGCGGCGGTGGTCTTCACCCCCTGCAGACGCATGTCGTCGAGGGCGCGCAGGCCACGGTCCATCGCCTCTTCCCAAGTCAGTGCCCAGACCACCAGTTTCAGGCACATCGAGTCGTAGAATGGCGGAATGGTGTAGCCGGTGTAGATCGCCGTGTCGGTGCGCACGCCCGGGCCACCGGGGGCGTAGTAACGGGTGATCTTGCCGAAGCTCGGCAGGAAGTTGTTCTTCGGGTCTTCGGCGTTGATACGGAACTGCAACGCGAAACCACGATGCTGGATGTCTTCCTGCTTCACCGACAACGGTAGGCCGGAAGCGATGCGAATCTGCTCGCGGACGATGTCGATCCCGGTGATTTCTTCGGTGATGGTGTGTTCCACCTGCACCCGAGTGTTCATCTCCATGAAGTACACCTCGCCCTCGGCGAGCAGGAACTCCACGGTGCCGGCATTCTCGTAACCAACAGCCTTGGCCGCACGCACCGACAGGTCGCCGATGTAGGCACGCTGTTCCGGGGTCAGTTGCGGGCTCGGGGCGATTTCGATGAGTTTCTGGTTGCGGCGCTGGATCGAGCAGTCCCGCTCGAACAGGTGCACCACATTGCCAAAACTGTCACCGAGAATCTGCGCTTCGATGTGCTTGGGATTGACGATGCATTTTTCCAGGAACACTTCGGCAGAACCAAATGCCTTGGTGGCTTCGGAAATCACCCGAGGGAAATTCTGTTCGAGTTCTTCGCGGCTGTTGCAGCGACGGATGCCGCGCCCGCCACCACCGGAGGTGGCTTTGAGCATGACCGGGTAACCAATGCGGTCGCCCTCGGCCAAAGCTTCTTCAATGTCGGCCACGTTGCCTTCGGTGCCCGGCGTGACCGGTACGCCAGCCTTGATCATGCTGCGGCGCGCTTCGGTCTTGTCGCCCATGCGGCGAATGACTTCTGCCGACGGGCCGATGAATTTGATTCCGCGTTCAGCGCAGATGTCTGCCAGTTCGGCGTTTTCCGAGAGGAAACCGTAACCGGGGTGCAGGGCGTCGCAGCCGGTTTCAACCGCCAGGTTCACCAGCTTGCGCGGGTTCAGGTAACCGGCCAGTGGCTCGGCACCGATGCTGTGGGCCTCGTCCGCACGCTTCACATGCAAGGCATGACGGTCGGCGTCGGAAAAAATCGCGACCGAGCGAATGCCCATTTCGGCGCAGGCTCGCACGATTCGTACGGCAATCTCACCACGGTTGGCGATCAGGATCTTTGTTATCACTTGGAGGTTCCCTTGAGCCGGTGGCACCACGACCTGCTAGACCCAGGTCGACGCGTGACCAAATGTTTCAATTTAGTCGCAGGTCCACACTAGCGCTCATGAGGGATTAACAAAAATGAATAAAAATTGGGTCAGGCATAAGTAAAGACTTATAGTTGAAACATCAGCCCGCCGTCAGAGCTTGTAAAAAATGCGTAAGTCCTTGATGCGTATGACATTGCGTCAATTGCAGATCTTCAACGAAGTGTGTGATTTACGCTCCTACAGCCGCGCGGCCGAGGAAATGTCTCTCACACAACCGGCTGTCAGCCTACAGATTCGTCAGCTCGAGGAGCTGATCGGCCAGCCATTATTCGATTATGTCGGCAAAAAACTCTACATGACCGAGGCCGCTGAAGCCTTGCAGCGTGCCAGTCGGGACATTTTCGGGCGCCTGGAAAACCTCGATATGCAGCTGTCGGACATGCAGGGTTCGCTGCAAGGTCAGCTGAAACTGGCGGTGGAGTCCAGCGCCAAATATTTCGTCCCGCACCTGTTCGCCGCGTTCAAGCGCCAGCACCCGGAAGTGAACCTGCAACTGACGGTGGTCAACCGTGGTCAGGTGATTCGCAGGCTGTCGGACAACCGCGACGACTTGGTGATCATGTCGATGGTGCCGCAGGACATGGGCCTGGAATTCCTGCCGTTCCTCAACAATCCGATTGTTGCCGTGGCACGCCCGGATCACCCTTTGGCGCACATGGGCCCGCTGCGCCTGCAGGATCTTGAGCCCTACACGCTATTGATCCGCGAGCCCGGTTCAGGGACGAGGTTGGCGTGCGAAGAGTATTTCAAAGAGAAACGCGTGCACTTCACCCAGACCCAGGAAGTCGCCTCGGCCGAAGCGCAGCGCGAATGCGTGCAAGCGGGTCTGGGCTTGGCGCTGTTGACACGCCATGCCCTGAACCTGGAGCTGGCGACCGGTGGGCTCGTCGAGCTTCCGGTCGAGGAATTGCCGCTTTTCCGTAGCTGGTGCCTGGTGCAAGCGAAAGCCAAACGCTTGTCACCGGTGGCGCACGCCTTCCTGGCGTTTATCCGTAGCGAACGGGTGCAGATCAGCGCGCTGGTTGAGCGCTTCGACGGGAAGCTGCGGGCGCTGCCTGCCAGTGAGTGATCTCGGGAAAATCGCCAATTTCGGCTTGGAGCTGACGGAGTTCGAAGCGATCTTCGATGGCGCGGCGAAATTCCATGCGGCGCTGGTCTTCCTGCTGACGACGGGTTTTCGCGGCGCTGTTGCGTTCTTCGTAGGGCTGAGCCATTTCGAGTCTCCCAAGGCGATGACGGGAGTTTCACGATAGGCGTGGGGGATGACGGTTTGATGAAAGTTGCCGTCAAAAAAACAAAAGATCGCAGCCTTCGGCAGCTCCTACATTGATCCGTGCAGGAGCTGCCGAAGGCTGCGATCTTTTGATCTCAATCATCCAGCGCTTTGGCGGCTTTCGGCGACAGGCGCAAGCTACGCAGACTGCGCTTCACGCTCTTGAGGTGATTGACCAGGCTCGGCCCACGCGCCATCGCCACGCCCATCGCCAACACATCAATCACCACCAGATGCGCGATTCGCGAAGTCAGCGGCGTGTAGATTTCCGTGTCCTCATGCACATCGATCGCCAGATTGACGGTCGACAATTCGGCCAGCGGCGTCTGGCTCGGGCACAAGGTAATCAACGACGCCCCGCTCTCACGCACCAGATTGGCGGTGATCAGCAAATCCTTGGAACGCCCCGACTGCGAAATGCAGATCGCCACATCGGTTGGCTTCAATGTCACCGCCGACATCGCCTGCATGTGCGGATCGGAATACGCCGCCGCCGTCAGCAGCAAACGAAAGAATTTGTGCTGCGCATCCGCCGCCACTGCACCCGAGGCACCGAAGCCATAGAACTCGACCCGCTGCGCCTGCGACATCAACGTCACCGCGCGCTGCAACTCAATCGGATCGAGCTTCTCGCGAACCTCCATCAACGTATGCAACGTGGTGTCGAAAATCTTCAGGCTGTAATCGGCAACCGAGTCGTCTTCGTGAATCGCGAACTGGCCGAAGCTGGCACCGGCGGCCAGGCTTTGCGCCAGTTTGAGCTTGAGATCTTGAAAACCGGAACAACCGATGGCGCGACAGAAGCGCACGATGGTCGGCTCGCTGATGCCGACACTGTGGGCCAGGTCAGCCATGGAACTGTGCATCACTGCCGCAGGGTCAAGCAGCACGTGGTCGGCGACCTTGAGCTCCGACTTGCGTAACAGGTGACGTGACTGGGCGATGTGTTGCAGCAGATTCAAGGGGCTGGACTCTTCTTATGGGCAAGGATGTAGCACGCTTGTAGTTATACTACATGAATTGGCTTTTTGCCTGCTCAATGCGTAACTCGATGTCCCCATATCAGGCGCGATAAGGTGCATGTAGCCCTTAAAACGGTTTTTCCTGTTCGCGCAAAAGCCCCGCCAGACCGCCCGCCTCCACCGGCCGGCTGATCAGATAACCCTGCACCTCATCGCAACGCTCGGCGCGTAAAAAGTCCAGCTGATCCTGCCGTTCAACGCCCTCGGCAACCACTTTCAGTGACAACCCATGAGCCATGGCGATGATCGCGCGGGTGATCGCCGCATCTTCACTGCCCTCGCCCAGGCCGCGAATAAACGCCTGATCGATCTTCACGTAATCCACCGGAATACGCTTGAGATAACTCAGCGACGAATAGCCGGTACCGAAGTCGTCGATAGCCAGTTTCACCCCCAGATCGCGCAGCTGCTGGAAGGTCGCGATGATGTGTTCGACGCTGTCGAGCAACTGGCTTTCGGTCAGTTCCAGCTCGAGGTAGTGCGGCGCCAGTCCGGTTTCCTCCAGCACCTGGCGCACCAGACTGACCAGTTTGCCTTGGCGCAACTGATGCACCGACAGGTTCACCGACACGCGGATCGGCTCAAGCCCCTGACGTTGCCATTCGCAGGCCTGCCAACATGCCTGACGCAGGACAAATTCGCCGATCGGGCCGATCAGGCCGGTTTCTTCAGCCAGCCCGATGAAATCCCCCGGCGGCACCCGCCCCATGGTCGGATGATCCCAGCGCACCAGCGCTTCCGCCGCATTCAGCCGCCCGGTATCAAGGCACAGCTTGGGCTGATAGAAAACTTTGAGCTGCTTTTCTTCGATGGCTTTACGCAACTGATTTTCCAGCTGCAAGCGCTCAAGGGTGCTGGCCTGCAGGCTGTCGGTGTAGAACTGGAAATTGTTACCGCCCAGGTGCTTGGCGTGTTGCATGGCCATGTTCGACTGACTGACCAGCGCAGAAATCTCCCGGGCATTGTCCGGCAGCATGCTGATGCCCATGGAAGCGCTGACCACCAGTTCGTGCCCTTCGACGGTCAGCGGCAAACGCAGTTTGGTCGACAACCGTGTGGCAACCCGGGCGAGGCTCGACAGGTTGCCGTAGGCGTCAAACAGCACTGCGAACTCATCACCGGACAAGCGGGCGATGGTGTCGGCCTCCGGCAAGGCGTTGACCAAGCGGCGCGCGATTTTCTGCAACAGCTGGTCGGCAATCTCATGGCCCAGACTGTCGTTGAGCAATTTGAAACGATCCAGATTGACGTGCAGCAGGGCCAGACTGCGCCGCCCGCCCTGGCGCACGCGTTGATGCGCTTCGTGCAGACGCTCGCGGAACAGCGAGCGGTTGGCCAACCCGGTGAGCTCGTCGTAATGGGTCAAGTAACGCATGCGCTCTTCGGATTCACGGCGTGCCGACAGATCGGCGAAGAAGCCGACGATATGACTGACATTTCCCCGACCATCACGCACCGCATTCAGTTGCAGCCACTGCGGGTACAACTCGCCGTTCTTGCGCGTCTCCACCAGTTCGCCCTGCCAACTGCCATGCTGCTCCAGTGCATGACGGATCGCCACGTAATGACGGCGGGCGTCGCGGCTGCATGGCAGCTCGACGACGTTGCGCCCGAGCATGTCTTCGATGTCGTAACCGGTGACGCGGCTGAACGCCTGATTGATCGCGATCAGCGCGTAGTTCGGGTCGAGAATAACGATGCCTTCACTGGCCGCTTCGAACACGGTCGCCGCCAGGCGCTGCTGTTCTTCGAGGCGCTTGCTGGCACTGATGTCGCGACGCGTGCCGACCATGCGGATCACACGTCCGCTGTCGCTGCGTTCTACCGCGCGACCCCGGTCTTCGATCCAGACCCAATGGCCGTCGCCATGCCGCACGCGGTATTCGATCTGATAGTCCTCGGTGCGTCCCTTCAAATGCTCGATCAACGCGTATTTCAACGTCGGCACATCGTCGGGATGCAGGCGTGGCTTGAGGTCACGGAGAAGCGCCGTGACGTATTCCGGAGCGAGGCCGAACAGTTCCTGAATCTGCGTGTGATGGACTTCGTCGGTTTGCAGGTTCCAGTCCCATAACCCCAGCTCACTGGCCTTCAACGCCAGCGCCAGCCGCGCTTCGCTTTTGCTCAGAGCCTGATTCGCCGCGTCCAGTTCGCGGCTACGCTGGGCAACGCGGTCCTCAAGTTCCAGCTGAGCTTCGCGCAGCTTCCCTTCGGCGCAGCGGCGATGCTCGATTTCTTTGGCCAGCTCCTGATTGAGCTGCTCGCTGCGTAATTGCGTCTGCTGCAGGTGTTCGATCAAGTGCTGATTCTGAAAGCGCCGCAGCAAGCCGCGATCAATCAGCCGATTGACCTGCCACGCCACCACGCTCAGCGAGCCGAGCAGGATCAACCCGAGCCAGCCCCAGCCGCGCGCCTGCTCGTCGCCACCCCAGAATAGATAGCCGATCGCCGGCAATAGGCAGGGCAAGGTGAAGGACAGGAACGCCGGCAGGCTCACCGCATAGGCAACGCTGGCCGACAGCGTCGCCGCACCGATCAGGCCGAACACCCAGGCCTGCTGCATGAAATTGTCGGCGGGCACGAGGGCGATGCCGGCGCCGGCCAGGGTCAGGCCGGTCATGGTCGAGCCGAGCAGAAACATCCGCCGCCAGATCGGATGCGCCTGACGGTCAGGGATCGCCGAATCAAACGCCGCCACCTGAATCACCCGCAGCGCCACCAGTGACAGCAACCACACCAGCCAGACGCTGACCACGAAATAACGCTGCGGGCTCCAGAGCAAACCGGCGCAGACCAGACCATTGATCAACATGAACAGCGTGGGCAACAACGAGCCCTGATACAGCAGACGCGTGCGCTCCACCGCCATTTCGACGGCATAGTGCTTGCGGATAACCCGGGGTTCCACAGAGGGGCCCGACAGTTCGGAGCTGAGGGTCATGGGCAACGTTCTTGTTCTTATAAGGAGGGCGTGCGCCCGAAACGTGCACGGAGCATACACAAGCCGATCCCGTTGCCAAACTGCTCCAGATCATAATTTCACTGAAACTTTTCCGTCCTTTGCCATCGGCCAAACCTTGGGAACGCGGCGGGCCGATGCCTGTAGCCAGTGACCGACCGGTCGTCATCGACAGGAGTTTCATCGGCTAATGCAAAGCTCGGTTTGCCCGGGCCTGCGGCGCACCCTAGAATGCCCCGATGCGCGATGATCTCTCCCTTCTGCTGAATTCCCTCAACGATGCCCAACGTCAGGCCGTAGCAGCCCCCGTTGGTCGTCAGTTGGTCCTGGCCGGCGCCGGTTCCGGTAAAACCCGAGTGCTGGTGCACCGTATCGCCTGGTTGATCCAGGTCGAGAACGCCTCACCCCACTCCATTCTGTCGGTGACCTTCACCAACAAGGCCGCTGCCGAGATGCGTCATCGCATCGAGCAGTTGCTGGGCATCAACCCGGCCGGCATGTGGGTCGGCACCTTCCACGGCCTGGCGCACCGCTTGTTGCGGGCGCACTGGCAGGAAGCGGGCTTGAGCCAAACCTTCCAGATTCTCGACAGCGACGACCAGCAACGCCTGGTCAAGCGGGTGATCCGCGAGCTGGGTCTGGACGAGCAGCGCTGGCCGGCCCGTCAGGCGCAGTGGTTCATCAACGGCCAGAAAGACGAAGGTCTGCGTCCGCAACACATTCAGGCCAGCGGCGATTTGTACCTGGCGACCATGCGCGGCATTTACGAAGCCTACGAGGCGGCGTGCCTGCGTGCCGGGGTTATCGACTTCTCCGAATTGCTTCTGCGCGCCCTCGACTTGTGGCGCGATCATCCGGGCCTGTTGGCGCACTACCAGAAGCGTTTCCGCCACATTCTGGTGGACGAGTTCCAGGACACCAACGCCGTGCAGTACGCCTGGTTGCGCCTGCTCGGCAAGGGCGGCGACAGCCTGATGGTGGTCGGCGACGACGACCAGTCGATTTACGGCTGGCGTGGCGCGAAGATCGAGAACATTCATCAGTACTCCTCCGACTTCCCGGACTCCGAGACCATTCGTCTGGAGCAGAATTACCGCTCCACCGCCGGCATCCTCAAGGCCGCTAACGCCCTGATCGCCAATAACACCGGGCGTCTGGGTAAAGAGCTGTGGACCGATGGCGGCGACGGCGAAGCGATCAATCTGTACGCCGCGTTCAACGAACACGACGAAGCACGCTACGTTGTCGAAACCATCGAAAGTGCGCTGAAAACCGGCCTGGCTCGCAGCGATATCGCGATTCTGTACCGCTCCAACGCCCAATCGCGCGTTCTGGAAGAAGCCTTGCTGCGCGAGCGCATTCCGTACCGCATCTACGGCGGTCAGCGCTTCTTCGAACGGGCGGAAATCAAGAACGCCATGGCCTACCTGCGTTTGCTCGAAGGTCGTGGCAACGATGCAGCGCTGGAGCGGGTGATCAACGTGCCGGCCCGTGGCATCGGCGAAAAAACCGTCGAGGCTATCCGCGATCACGCGCGCCACAGCGATGTGTCGATGTGGGAAGCGATGCGCCAGCTGGTCGCCAATAAAGGCCTGACCGGTCGCGCTGCCGGTGCATTGGGTGCGTTTATCGAGTTGATCGAGAACCTCGCCGCCAAGTGCATGGAGATGCCGTTGCACTTGATGACGCAAACCGTCATCGAGCAATCCGGCCTGATCGCTTATCACGAAGCGGAAAAAGGCGAGAAAGGCCAGGCCCGGGTAGAAAACCTTGAAGAACTGGTCAGCGCCGCGCGCAACTTCGAGAACACTGAAGAAGACGAAGAACTGACGCCACTGGCGGCGTTCCTCGGCCATGCTTCGCTGGAGGCCGGCGACACTCAGGCCGACGAGCACGAAGACAGCATTCAGTTGATGACCCTGCACAGCGCCAAAGGCCTGGAATTCCCTTACGTGTTCCTCGTCGGCATGGAAGAAGGTCTGTTCCCGCACAAGATGAGCCTGGAAGAACCGGGGCGTCTTGAGGAAGAGCGGCGCTTGGCTTACGTAGGCATTACCCGGGCGATGCAGAATCTGGTGATGACCTACGCTGAGACCCGACGCCTGTACGGCAGCGAGACCTACAACAAGGTCTCGCGTTTCGTGCGCGAAGTGCCGAAAGGTCTGATTCAGGAAGTGCGTTTGTCGAACAGCGTCAGCCGACCGTTCGGCGGCAACCAGTCGATGAGCGGCAGCAACCTGTTCAGCGGCAGCGAGATTCCGGAAACGGGTTTCAGCCTCGGTCAGGCGGTGCGCCATTCGATCTTTGGCGACGGCGTGATCCTCAACTTCGAAGGTGCCGGCGCACAGGCCCGGGTGCAAGTGAACTTCAGCGAAGGCAGCAAGTGGTTAATGCTCGGTTACGCCAAGCTGGAAGCTATTTAAAGCCTGTCTTGCTTTTCTGTAGGAGTGAGCCTGCTCGCGATATCGGTCTGTCATTCATTGAGTTTGTTGGCTGACACTCCGACTTCGCGAGCAGGCTCGCTCCCACAGGGTTCGCTGTTCTGACCAATAATCCCGCGGAACCAATCCCCTTTTCCTACAGCCAAAAGTACATCCGCTGATTGCCTCGCGAAGCTGAACGCAACCTGTCAGGCAAAAGCCCGAAACACTCTCTCGCTAGCCAGTAACACTTCAGCTGTGCAACATGGCGCGCGTGTCTCCACAAACGGGAATTCCCTTTATGAAACGTTTTCTTAGCATCGCCATGGCGTTGTGCATCGGCCTGACGATGAGCCTCGACGCCAACGCCAAGCGCTTTGGTGGTGGCAAAAGCGCCGGCGCTGCGCCGACGCACCAGACCAGCCAGATGGCTCCTTCCTCTCCAGGCGTGGGTGGCGCAGCAGCGACCGCTGGTGCTGCCGGTGCCGCGGGCGCTGCGGCCAAGGCCGGCGGTGCTTCGAAATGGCTCGGCCCTCTGGCCGGTATCGCCGCCGGTGGCCTGCTCGCATCCATGTTCATGGGCGGCGGCTTCCAGGGCATGCAGATCTTCGACATCCTGATCATGGCCGTGATCGCGTTCGTGATCTTCCGCTTCATCGCCGCACGTCGACGCAAACAGCAGGAGCAATTCGCTCCGGCCGGCGCGCCGATGCAGCGTGAAGTGTTCGAGCAGAAGCCTGCTGCAATGGGTTCGATCTTCGGTGGTTCGGCTGCGCCTGCCGCCGCCCGTCCGGTGATCAACGCGCCGGCCTGGTTCAACGAACAGAACTTCCTTGAAGCTGCACGCAGCCACTTCCAGTCGCTGCAGCAGCACTGGGATGCCAACGAAATGGACAAGATCGCCGAGTTCGTGACCCCGCAAATGCTCGAGTTCCTCAAGCGTGAGCGTGCGGATCTGGGCGACGCGTTCCAATCGACCTACATCGACAACCTCCAGGTACAACTGGATGGCGTCGATGACCGTGCCGACAAGACCATCGCCACCCTGACTTTCAGCGGTGTGTCGAAGTCCTCGCGTTTCGATCAGGGCGAAGTGTTCAGCGAAAGCTGGAACATGGAACGTCCGCAGGGCGAAAACCAGCCTTGGCTGGTTGCCGGTATCCGCCAGAACGGCTGATCCCCCCGCGCTTCACTTGCTGTAATAAAAACCCCAGCCTCGGCTGGGGTTTTCTATTTCGCGGTTGCATCTATAGCGAGCTACTGTATAAACCGGCCCATATAAACCGCGCCATTCAAGCAAGAGGATCCCGGACGTGGAAGAAATCATCGAACAACTGCGTGAAGCCAACGAACCCGTGCCGGTTCCTTTGGAATTGCCTGACGAAGACCAACTGGTCGAAGTCGAAGAAGAACTGTTCATCAACATTCCGTTCGTCTTCAAAGAATTTTTGCTGACCGTCAGCGACGTGGTGTACGGCAGCCTGGAGCCGGTGACCGTCACCGACCCGCAATCGCACACCTATCTGCCGGATGTCGCAGCCAATGCGTGGGACATCGGTGTACCGCGTGATCTGATCCCGATCTGCCAGGACGGCGACAACTACTACTGCGTCGAAGAAGACGGCACCGTGGTGCTGTGGTCCGGCGAAGAAGAGCTGATCACCGAAGAGTCCTGGGAATCGGTGTGGCACTGGGCGCGGGACGTCTGGCTGGAAAGCTGATTGGCCAAACGCCCCGGCGGGTCAATGCCCCGACGACTCCTTGTGGTTGTCGAGGGTTTCCAGCAGCGCCACCTGCATCCGCGTGTGCACACGGATGAACCAGCGCCAGAGCAGCGCCGCTACCGCAGCGGCGACTACGGCGATCAGCACCAGCAACTTGTTGGTCGGCAGAATACTGGCCGACAAGGCTGCCAACAGCAGGAAAATCACCAGCAGCGAGAGAATCGGGATCACCTCGGAGATCACCCGGCGCACTCGCTGCGTGTGCCGCCCGGCCATCTCCGGCTTCACGCCCATCTCCGCCAGCAGCATCGACAGCGCCTTGAGCTTGCGGTAAGCGGCAATCAGGAACGGCAACGACACCAGCAGCGCCCCGCCCCAGATCAACGCTTTCTGCCAACTCGGATCACTGATCCAGTCTTGCAGCGACAACGAGATGCGTTCGGCGAAATACGCCCCGGCGAAGAAGATCGCGATGACCAGCGCCAGATTGACGCCGACCTGGAGCAAAATCTTGCGGATAATCGACGCCAGCATCGCGCCCTCGCCTTGCGGCTGAATGCTGCGCAGCCATTCGCCATACATGCCCAGCACGCGACCGAGAGGCTTGGGCACCGCCGCAGACAACTTGATCGACAGCGGATCTGCCGCACGAATCAGATAGGGCGTCAGCAGCGTGGTAATCACCGACACGGCCACGGCGACCGGATAAAGGAAGTTACTGGTGACCTGCAAGGTCATGCCCAGCGCGGCGATGATGAAGGAAAATTCGCCAATCTGTGACAGCCCCATCCCCACACGCAGTGAGGTGCGTCCGTCATTACCGGCGATAAAGGCACCGAGGCCGCAGGACAACATCTTGCCGAGCACCACGGCGACGGTGATCACCGCAATCGGCCACGCATATTCCAGAAGGATCATAGGGTCGAGCATCAGGCCGATGGCAACGAAGAAGATCGCACTGAACAGATCGCGAACCGGCTCGATCAACCGTTCGATCTTCAGCAATTGCCGCGACTCGGCCATGATCGCGCCGATCAGGAAGGCGCCGAGCACCATGCTGTATTCAAGCTTGACCACCAGCAGGCAGAAGCCGAAACACAGGCCCAGCACGGTGATCAGCAGCATCTCGTTGCTTTCGAACTTGGCCACGTAGGCCAACAATCTCGGCACCAACAGGATGCCGATAACCAGCGCAACGATCATGAATAGCGACAATTTGCCGACCGTTGAAAACACTTCGCCGGAGCTGACCGTGCCGCTGACGGCGATGCTGGATAACAGCGCGATGATGCCGATGCCGAGGATGTCTTCGACGATCAGCACACCGAAGATCAACTGCGCAAAGCGCTCGTTTTTCATCTTCAGATCGTTGAGCGCCTTGACGATGATGGTGGTCGAGGAGATCGCCAGAATCGCGCCGAGGAACAGCGAATCCATGGTGTTCCAGTCGAACCAGCGGCCGATTTCGTAGCCGATCCAGATCATCAGGACAATTTCGAGGAACGCCGCGATAAACGCTGTGGCGCCGACCTTGAACAGCTTGCGCAGGCTGAACTCCAGCCCGAGGCAGAACATCAGGAAAATCACCCCGAGTTCGGCGAGGGTCTTGATGGTTTCCTCATCATGGATCAGGCCGAACGGTGGCGTATGCGGGCCAATGATGAAACCGGCGACGATGTAGCCAAGCACCACCGGTTGTTTGAAGCGATGGAACAGCACGGTCACCACGCCTGCGACCAACATGATCACTGCCAGGTCCTGAATAAAACTGATGGCATGCATGGCGTGGGCTCCTTGAATGACGAGGCTCGCGGGCAGACGTCAGAAAAGTCTGGGCGAGCTAGGTAAAAATCCGCTTTTGGTGTGGGAATTGCCCTTGAGGCGGGCTTTTGCAGGGTAACACCGCGACTTCCGCCTGGAAGGCGGTGCAATATATGGAAACAGATCGATACCGGCGTGACGGCGGCCAGTCGCCCGGCGTCCCGATAACGGTGCTTTTGAAAAGCGACCAGGCACCCGCAGAGGTGCTTCCAGCAACCAGCCTTGATCCGTGAGAACGTTATGGAACCCGGAAACGCCCAGCTGTCGATGACGGTACTGATGACCCCCGACATGGCCAACTTCTCTGGCAATGTCCACGGCGGCACCCTGCTCAAATACCTCGACGAAGTGGCCTACGCCTGCGCGAGCCGTTATGCCGGCCGCTACGTGGTGACCCTGTCGGTGGATCAAGTGATTTTCCGCGAGCCGATTCATGTCGGCGAACTGGTGACCTTCCTCGCGTCGGTCAACTACACCGGCAATACCTCGATGGAAGTCGGCATCAAAGTCGTCACCGAAAACATTCGCGAGCGCTCGGTGCGCCACACCAACAGCTGCTTCTTCACCATGGTCGCGGTGGATGACCAGCGTAAACCGGCACCCGTGCCGCCGCTGCAACCGCAGAACAGCGAAGACAAGCGTCGTTATATGCAGGCGCAGCAGCGTCGGCAGATTCGTCAGGAACTGGAGAAGCGCTATCAGGAGATCAAGGGCGACGCCTGAGATTTATAGCGATCAGATGACCGCTTTCGCGAGCAAGCTCGCTCCCACATTGGTTCTGCGGCGTACACAAAACTAAATGTGGGAGCGAGCTTGCTCGCGAATGGCTACAACGCAGCCTTACAAACTGATCGCAGTGGCCTCAAATTTCACCCGCGGATGCGCAATCCGGTCCTGCGCCCGCACCAGTTGCAGCTCATAACTGGCGCACGCCTGCGTTTCCAGCAACACCTCATGCACCGCCGCCGCCGTGAATTCGAACGCCGCCACCAGACTGTCGCCCAGCAGCACCCGCGCCAGGAACAGGCCAGACGTCAGGTCGCCCACGCCCACCGGCTGACGCGGAAACGCCAGCAACGGACGGCGCAAGTGCCAGCTGCCCTCAGCCGTCACCAGCAACATCTCAAAGCCATCAGCCGGTTTGCCCGGATAATCCAGATGTTTGACCAGCACCGCTTTCGGTCCGCGCGCCAGTAATGCCCGCGCCATCGCCAGGCAATCGAACAACGACTGCGGCTTGCGCCCGGAGAAGCTGTCCAGCTCCAACTGGTTGGGACACATGATATCCGCCACGGCTGCTGCTTCCTCCAGGAGGAAATCGCTGACTTCGGTCGGCACGCTGCAGCCCTTCTCCGGATGGCCCATCACCGGATCACACAGATACAACGCCTTTGGATTCACCGACTTGATGCGCTCGACACCGCTAAGAATCGCCCGGCCCTGCGCCGCGCTGCCGAGGTAACCGGACAGCACTGCATCGCAGTTGCCCAGTTCGCCAATCGCCGCGATGCCTTCGACCAGCTCAGGAATCTGCTGCGGCGCCAGCACTTCGCCAGCCCACTGACCGTATTGGGTGTGGTTGGAAAACTGCACGGTGTTGAGCGGCCAGACATTGACCCCGACCCGCTGCATCGGAAAAACCGCAGCGCTGTTGCCGGCGTGGCCGAACACGACGTGGGACTGAATGGCGAGCAGATGAGGCGTACGTTTCATTCGGGTCATTCCGTAAAACGATTGAAATTCAAGCCGCGCAGTATGCGACGAAACGCAGCCTGTACGACAGGCCGGCGACGCAGTTAAGCTGACGCTATCTTTTGGAGTTCGATGTTGATGCTGACCCTGGAAAACATCTTCGTGCTGATCCTGTTCGCCGCTGCCGGCGCGTGGCTATGGCACAACCACGGCTTGCGCGAGCGGGCGCTGGAGCGGGTCAAACAGCATTGTCTGAATGTGCGGGTCGAGCTGCTCGACGGCAACGTTGCACTGAAGAAGATCGCTTTCATCAAAGACGCCAACGGTCGCCGGCGACTGGCGCGGGTGTACAACTTTGAATTTACCGTGACTGGCGAAACCCGCCATAACGGCACCATCACCCAGTTTGGCGCGCACAGTGCGCAGATCGAACTGGCGCCCTACCCGGCACCGTTCGACGACACGCCGCCGGTGGTTGAAGTGCATAAGCCGCGCGCCGAAGTCATTGAGTTGAGTCAGTGGCGGCAGGAACATACGAAGTGGAAGCCTTGAGCTGACTCACTCAGTCCGGCATCGCGCCAGACTCGTCTGCAATTGCTCAATATTTTGCGGATCGACGAAGATCAGTTCGATTCGCGAATCTTTCCGCCAGTCGCTGGCCTGCCAAATCAGCTTGGCATTATCCAAAGCATTCGCAGACACCCAGCCATCCGTGCTGTGGATAACCAGTTTCGCTCTTTTCCAATTAAGGCCAGTTAGCCAGTCGGCAATGCGTTGCTTATCGAACGTCTGACCCGGATGCCAACGCCAACCGATGCTCCAGCCACCTTCCTGCGCCTGATTCAGGCAAATCGGCAGCGTCGGATCGCTCCAGACGGCCGGCATTTGCGCCAATCCTTTGGGCACGGCCAAGTGGTCCACACCGTTGACGGCTTTTGCAGTCAAGCCCGGCAGTTCGTTCAGAGGTAAATGCGCCTGTTGCGTCCAGATCAGCGGGACTGGCGGCAATCGGCTGGCGATTTCTGCCCGGGCCTTTTCATCAAGGTTTTCTGCCTTGTTCAACAGCAACAAGCCAGCGCTTTCCAGCGCTTCTTGCTGCGCTGCCGGCAACGCTTTCCCCGCTTCTAGCGCCTGAGCATCCAGCACCAACACACACGGCTGCACCGCCAGCACCCCCAGCCACGGCGACTCATTCAACTGTTTAATCAACTGCGCCGGATGACCCAAACCGGATGGCTCGATGAACAGCCGGTCCGGCTTCGCCTTTCGCAGCAAACGCCCCAGGCCAATCTGAAACGGCGCGCCATTCACGCAACACAGGCAGCCCCCGGCCACTTCGCCCAGTGCGATACCATCGGCGTCACTGGTCAACAGGGCGGCGTCGAGACCGATTTGACCGAACTCGTTGATCAGTACCGCCCAGCGCTCACCTTCTGGCCGCTGGGCCATGAGCTGGCGAATCAGGCTGGTCTTGCCAGCGCCCAAAGGGCCAGCAATGACATGGGTAGGAATGTTCTGCAACATGGCGGAGAGCTTTCTTGGGAGATGCAAAGATGCGTTGGATGGGATGGTCGTTGCTGTTGACGCTGCTGTCGAGTGAAGCATGGGCCCAGGCCTGCGTGGTGCACAGTCAGGGCGAACGGCTTGATGTCAAAGTCTGCCAGCAGAACCGCAATATCCCGGAGAAACTGTTCAACGACGGTTTCTGCCAGCCAACACTGGCCGGGCAGAAAGTCGAGGTGCAGTACGTCGATCAGTGTCCACGCGGAGCATTTGGCGTGTGCAGCAACGCGCAAGTCGCCAATATGCTTTATCGCCAAGACATCCACTATTACGGCGTGGCCACTGACGCGGCTTATTTGAAGCCATATTGCGAAGGCCAGAGCCAGGGTTCATGGCTCAAGCCTTGAGGCGTTAGCCGAGCCAGTCGAGGGTCAATATCAACCGGCGCTCGCCAGGGGCCGGTTGTGGCGAGCGGTGAATCAAGCCGAAACCTTCATTGCCGTGCCATTTTTCACCTTTCAACAGCGCCACGTCGCCGCTGTTGAGCTGCTGGATGTGCACTTGGGGCTCGGCGTTGGCCTGCCCTACCTGACTGCGATCCATCGCACCTTCTTCAAGCCATTGGCTGCCGCCGCCCGCATAGGTCGTGATCAGGCGCACCGGTACGTGATCGACATGGAAACGTGGACACATGGCTTTATCGAGCACCCGCAGGCGCAGCCCCACGCGCTTTGCCCCCAGTAAGCAGGCGAACGCGCTGAGCAGCCATTTCAGGTCGGCGATAAAGCCCTCGTAGCCTTCCAGATCACGGAAGCCTGATGCCAGGCCGGTGAGATCAGGCTCGGCGTCCTCATCCGGCAACTCAAGGCACAACGATTCCGCCAAGGGTTCATTGAGCGACAGCAGCAAGTGAGCGAACTCGCTGATGTGCAACGGCAGTTGGCGTTGCCAGACGGCGAGGTTGGTGTCGTCGTCCAGAATGCGCGTCAGCGTTTTGGGGGTCGGGCCTTGGTGCTGATGACGCGTGCGGATTTGCATTTGTTTGAGGGCAAGCATCAGGCAGCCTCTTCGTGCCAAGGGCCGAATGGATCCGGCAGTAATCGCCAGCCCTCGACACCGAGGGCCATTTCATCATCGGTCAGCAGGCATTCATCCAGCTCGACCGAGAGCTGCAGGAAATCGATATTCTGGCCGATGAACACCAGTTCCTGACGGCAGTCTCCTACGCTCGGCGTCCAGTTTTCCATGATGGCCGCCGTACTTTCCTGATCCTGCGGCCACTGGTTTTTCGGCACAAAACGCCACCAGCGTCCGGCAAAACCATGGCGCATCAAACCACCGGCCTGCGACCAACTACCGGCGTCGGTGGGTTTGCTCGCGAGCCAGAAGAAGCCTTTGGAGCGCAGCAATTTACCGTTCAGCCAAGGACGATCGATAAAGCTGAAGAAGCGTTGCGGGTGAAAAGGCCGACGCGCGCGGTAAACGGTGGACGCGATGCCGTACTCGTCAGTTTCCGGCACGTGCTCACCGCGCAGCTCTTGCAGCCAGCCAGGTGCCTGCGCGGCTCGGTCGAAATCGAAGCGACCGGTATTGAGGATCTTCTCCAGCGGCACCTCGCCCATCACCATCGGGATGATTTCGGCTTGGCCGTTGAGACGCTGGAGGATCGCGATCAATTCCTCTCGCTCGCGCTGGCTGATCAAGTCGATTTTGCTGATCAACAACACGTCGGCGAACTCGATTTGCTCGATCAACAGATCAGTGATGGAGCGCTCGTCTTCCTCGCCCAGGATCTCGCCACGGGAGGCGAGGCTTTCGGCCGCCTGGTAGTCCGGCAGGAAGTTCACGCCGTCGACAACTGTGACCATGGTATCGAGACGCGCGATATCAGAGAGGCTCTGGCCGTGCTCATCGCGGAAGGTAAATGTCTCCGCCACGGGCAGCGGTTCGGAAATCCCGGTGGACTCGATCAGCAAATAATCGAAGCGACCGTCGCGGGCCAGCTTGCTGACCTCTTCCAGCAGGTCTTCGCGTAACGTACAGCAGATACAGCCGTTACTCATTTCGACTATCTTTTCTTCTGCACGGTTCAGGCTGACATCTCGCTGGACTTCGCTGCCATCAATATTGATCTCGCTCATATCATTGACGATAACAGCCACGCGCAAACCCTCTCGATTACGTAGTACGTAATTCAAAAGTGTACTTTTTCCGGCGCCGAGAAATCCTGAAAGTACGGTGACGGGCAATTGTTCTGACATTGGATAATCCTCTTCAAAAGACAGCCAATCGACGCTTTTGCTGCGCATGGCGTTTTCACGCTTCCCACGGTGATCCCATAGAAAACAAACGCTTTGAAATTGGCTTGCCCAGGCTTAATTCATATTAATGTTATAGTATAACAACAAGAACAAACCAGCCTTCTCTTGTCTTGATCGATAAAGAGCCGGAAGCTGTGCCAATCCGAGTCCGGAAAATCACCATGAAAAATGCGCTGAAATGCACGATTTTGAGCTTGGGGTTGCTGCTGGCCGGCAACGCCTTTGCGCAATTGCCAGCGCTCGCCAGCTGCACACGCAGCGCAAACCTGCTGGCCTGCGTCGACGCCGATGGCAATGCCTATAGCGTCAACACAGCCGGCAATACGCTTTATCTGCGTGGTTTTGAGAAAAATGGTCGACGTTATTGGGCGCAGACCAACAGCCGTTTCGGGCAATTGACCTTCTTCACCGGGATCGCCTCTGATGGCGAAGCCTGGGTTGGCTACACCCGACGTGTCGGCTGGACGACCATCAATCGCTTCTCCAGCTCGGGCGGCAGCAGTGCGAAATTCACCTGCAGCCGAATTACCGGCTGCTAAACCGGGGTGTTTTGCTGCGCCTTCTGCCAGGCGAGGTAGCTGTCGATCGGCGGATTGTGTTCAAAGTAACGCTGCAACCCTGCAAACAAGCCGTCGGCCACAGCCTGCTGATGTCGCGCCGAGACCAAGCGTTGGCTATCGCGCGCGTTGGAAATGAAGCCGGTTTCCACCAAAATCGATGGTACATCTGGCGATTTCAAAACCGCGAACCCAGCCTGTTCCACACGTTTCTGATGCAGTGTAGTAATACCGGCCAGACTGCCGAGCACCATGCCGCCCAACTGCAGACTGGCGGCGATCGTAGCGTTCATCGACATGTCGAGAATCACCCCCGCCAGCATCGGGTCTTTGTCTTTCAGATTGAGCAAACTGGTGGCGCCGAGCAGATCCGCGCCATTCTCCCGCTGCGCCATGAAGCGTGCCGTTGCAGACGTAGCACCGCCTTCCGACAGGCAATACACCGACGCTCCGGAAGCGGTCAGACGGGGTGCAGCATCGGCATGCAAAGAGATAAACATGTCAGCCTTGTGCTGGCGCGCGATCTCCACACGCTTGCGCAACGGCACGAAAAAGTCGTCATTGCGCACCAGTTTTACATCGAAGCCCTTCTGTCTTTTCAGGCGTTTGGCGAGCAATTGCGCAATGGCAAGCACCACATCCTTTTCCCTTTCCCCCTTGGCGCCGACGGCACCGGGATCCTTTCCCCCATGCCCTGGGTCGACGACGACAATGATGTCTCGTCGTGGATGCGTCTCCATAGATGGTGTTTCACGTGGAACCATTGGCGAACTGGGTAAGGATTTGGCGCTAACCAAATCCACAACCAGGCGATGACCCTGGCCATCCTGCGGTGCCAAGAGGAAGCTGTTCAACAGCACCGGGCTGCTCAGATCCAGAACAATCCGCGTATCACCGTGGCCAAAAGGCCCCGAGCGAATCGAACGAATCATCGTGTCGCTCAGCGCCAGCTGGCTGAAATCTGGGCCAACACTCGAGTCGGACACATCAATAATTAGACGCTCTGGGGTCGTTAGTGTGAAGGTTTTGTAGCGCACCGCCCCGCTTAGATCGAACACCAATCGCAGCTTTTCATCCGAGCGCCAAAGTCGCGCGTTGCGAATCTGCGTAGCTGAAACGCTAAACGGGAAGGCCAAGGCCGCGCTGGCCAGGATTAAATTAAGCAGATGGCGTCTGTGCATGTGAAAACCTGTTCATGAAAAAGGCATCGTGATTTGAATTGTTATAATGTAACATTCAATTCAATCAACACGATGGTCCCGAACATGAATTCGATGACACTTCCGGATATCGCCGCGCAGGTCACTCGCCAGGCTTTGCCGCTCGAATGGGTGGGCATGCGCGGCATTGCGTTACCTGTATTTGTAGAGGGTCAGCGTCTGAGCGCCAAGGCTGATGCGGGTGTAAGTCTTGATGATGGCGACGCACGCGGCATTCATATGTCGCGGCTGTATTTGGCCTTGGATGCACTCGAACAGAAGAGCCTATCCCCAGCGCGACTGCATCAGGTGCTCAAGCGTTTTCTGCAAAGCCACGAAGGTCTGTCCACCCGCGCCTACCTGAATATCCATACCGATTTGCTGCTAAAGAGACCAGCGCTTATCAGCCCATTGGCCGGGTGGAAGTCCTATTCCGCGAGCATTTGTGCCAGCCTGATAAATGAAGTGTTCCACGTGGAACTCAAAATCGAAGTGCCCTACTCCTCAACTTGCCCTTGCTCTGCGGCCTTGGCGCGGCAGTTGATCCAGCAACAATTCATCGACGACTTCGCCAATAAAGCTCTTCAGCACGCCGACGTTCTGACTTGGCTCGGCTCGACCCAAGGCATCATTGCCACACCTCACAGCCAACGCAGCACCGCGCAACTACACCTTCATCTCGACGACTTCATAGATGAGTTACCTCTGAGCGTGATCATCGATGATGCTGAAGCGGCGCTCGGTACCGCGGTACAAACGGCCGTAAAACGCGCAGACGAACAAGCCTTTGCCCTCGCTAACGGGCAGAACTTGATGTTCTGTGAAGACGCGGCACGCCGTCTGAATCTGGCACTGCGTCGTACTCCAGGCGTCAGTGGATTTCATCTGCGAGTGATCCACGCGGAGAGTCTGCACGCCCACGACGCCGTCGCCGAAAGCAACTGGCAGCGTGAGCAAGCATGATCCGCTGCCAATCTTTGAGCTGGGGTGCACCCGGCCAACCACTGACCGCACCGCTGAATCTTGAAATCGACAGCGGCAGCCTGACGGCCATCATTGGAGCAAATGGCTGCGGCAAGAGCAGCCTGCTGAAAGTCATCGCAGGACTACAAAAGCCGTTGGCGGGTAACGTCGCCCTGAGCGTTCCACGTCAAAGCGGATTGTCGTTCCTCCCCCAACAGCAGCACCTCGATCGTCAATTCCCTATCAGCCTCGAAGAGCTGATCGCAGCGGGTTTCTGGGGACGTCGGCTCTCAACTCAACTGCGCGCACAACGCCTGAAAGACGCACTGGAAAACTGGCACCTGAGCGGCCTCGAACAGCGTCCCTTGATGGCCCTGTCCGGCGGTGAACTGCAACGCGCCCTGCTCGCTCGACTGAGCCTGACCGACGCGCCCGTGCTACTGCTCGACGAACCCCACGCCGCACTCGATGAACTCGGTCAGCAGTTGCTCTGGCAGCACATCCACGCCTGGCATGGCGAAGGTCGAACACTGGTTGTGGTGTGCCACGACCTCGCAGCCGTGCGCCAACACATCCCTAAAACACTGCTGATCAAAAACCGCGACTGCGTGTTTGGCACGAGCGCAGAACTCATTCAGCAAACCCCTCACACGCAGGTGGCCTGATGCTCACCGTCGCGCACCTCTGGCAACCGTTCAATGAGTTCGTGTTCATGCGCCGCGCCCTGCTCGGTGGCTTGGTATTGGCGTGCAGCACCGCGCCGCTTGGCGTGTTCTTGATCCTGCGAAGGATGAGTCTGATCGGTGACGCGGTGGCCCACGGCATCCTCCCCGGCGCGGCCTTGGGTTTCTGGTTTGCCGGACTGAGCCTGCCCGCGCTGACGCTAGGTGGCTTGGGCGCTGGTATGAGCATGGCTGGCCTCGCCGCCTGGATCACCCGCCGCACCGGTCTGCGCGAAGACGCCAGCCTGGCCGCGATCTACCCAATCTCCCTCGCCAGCGGCGTGCTGATTCTCGGCATCGCTGGTAAACGCCTCGATCTGTTGCACTTGTTGTTCGGCTCAGCATTGGCCGTCGACGGACCGACCCTCAACGGCATGTTATGGGTTTCGTCATTCAGCCTGATCGCCATGACGCTGATCTACAAACCGCTGTTGCTCGACACCCTCGATCCGCTGTTCCTGCGAACCGTTAGCCGCCTCGGCCCACTCGCCCACGGCGTCTTCCTGACGCTGGTCGTACTCAATTTGGTCATCGGTTTCCAGGCCATCGGCGCACTGATGGTCGTCGGACTGATGATGCTCCCCGCCGCGGCGTCGCGCTTCTGGAGCCGACGCCTGCCGATCCTGATGACCATCGCGGCCGTCATCGGATGCCTCTCGGTATGGCTCGGCTTGTTGCTGTCGTTCTATTACTCGTTGCCCAGCGGCCCAGCCATCGTGTTGGTCGCCGGTGCCGGTTATCTGCTGTCCGTGGTGTTGGGACCGGTACACGGTCTGCTGCGCCGCCCGCCCCTGCTCACATCCCAATGAGGTGTTTCCCGATGCGTGCTCTAGTCGTGTTGTTCAGCCTGATGCTGTCGATGTCCTTGTCGGCGGCGGAAAAACTGCCGGTGGTCACCAGCTTCAGCATTCTCGCCGACATGGTCCATCAGGTCGGCGGCGAGCATATCCAGATCACCAACATGGTCGGCCCGGACGCCGATGCGCACACCTACGAGCCGACACCGGACGATGCGAAAGCGCTGCTCAGCGCCAAACTGATCATCAAGAACGGTCTTGGTTTCGAGCCATGGCTGGATCGTCTGGTCACCAGCACCGACACCAAAGCCATCGTCATCAGTGCCAGCCACGGCGTGATTCCACGCTCACTGGATGAAGACGGCGAGACCGTTCCCGACCCGCATGCCTGGCATAACCTGGCGAACGCCAAGTTGTACGTTGCCAATATCACCAAGGCACTGATCGCTGCGGATCCTGCGAACAAAGCCGACTACGAACGCAACAGCAAAACCTACCTGAAGCAGATCTACGCCTTGCTCGCCGAGGCCAAAACCAAACTCGGTGCGCTGCCTCCGGGCAACCGCAAGATCGTCACCAGCCACGATGCTTTCGGTTATCTCGGCCAGGCCTACGGCATCGACTTCATGGCGCCGCAAGGTTTGTCCACTGAACGTGAGCCATCGGCCGCCGAAGTCGCTGCGCTGATCACGCAGATTCGTCAGGCCAAGGTCAAAGCGGTGTTCATGGAAAACATCAAGGATGCGCGCTTGCTCAAGCAGATCGCCGACGAAAGCCGCGCGCAGATCGGCGGCACGCTCTACTCCGATGCCCTCGCCGCCCACGGCCCGGCCAGCACCTTCACCGGTCTGTTCGAATACAACCTCAACACCCTTTACGAAGCATTGAGCCGACCATGATCCGCAAGAATCCTTCAGGCGATCTGCCACAGATTGCCGAGTCGGCCTACGTCGACAAGACTGCGATCATCTGCGGCAAAGTGGTCATCGGTGAGAACGTCTTCGTCGGCCCCTACGCGGTGATCCGCGCCGATGAAGTAGACGCTTCGGGCGAGATGGAACCGATCACCATCGGCGCCAACTCAAATATTCAGGACGGCGTGGTGATCCACTCCAAATCCGGCGCGGCAGTGACCATCGGCGAATTCACGTCCATCGCTCACCGCTCGATCGTGCATGGTCCCTGCGTGGTTGGCGACCGCGTGTTCGTCGGATTCAACAGCGTGCTGTTCAACTGTGTGGTCGGCAATGGTTGTGTGGTGCGGCACAACTCAGTCGTCGATGGTCGGGATTTGCCCGAGGCGTTCTACGTGCCCTCCACGACCCGCATCGGACCGAACACCGACCTTTCGCAATTTCCGCCGGTGAGCGTCAGCGCCTCGGAGTTCTCCGAAGACGTGGCGCGTACCAACGTCGATCTGGTGCGCGGCTATAAAGCTTTGCAGAACGAGTTCTGAACCATGAGCAGCGTGCTGATTCGCAATGCAAGACTGGTCAACGAAGGGCGCGAGTTCGACAGTGATCTGTTGGTCGGCAATGGCCGTATCGTCAAGATTGCCCGCTGCATCGAAGGCGAAAACGCCACAGTGGAAATCGATGCGGAGGGCCAATGGCTGTTACCGGGAATGATCGATGACCAGGTGCATTTTCGTGAACCGGGGGCGCCGGCCAAGGGCAGCATTTACACCGAGTCGCGAGCAGCGGTCGCCGGTGGCATCACCAGTTTCATGGACATGCCCAACACCAACCCGGCCACCCTCACCCTTGAAGCACTGGCGGATAAAAAGCGTCGGGCAGCGATCAACTCTGTGGCCAATTACGGCTTTCACTTTGGCGTGAGCCGCGACAACCTGGACACGGTTGCAGCGCTCAATCCCTGCGAAGTGGCAGGCGTAAAAGTGTTCATGGGCGCTTCGACCGGCGACATGCTGGTGGATGATCCGAAGATCCTTGAGCGGCTGTTCGCCGAGGTCCCGACGATCCTTTTGGCGCATTGCGAACATACGCCGAGTATCGACGCCAACGCGGCCAATCTGCGCGAGTTGTTCGGAGAGCGAATACCGCCCGGCGCTCACCCGCTTATCCGCAATGTCGAGGCGTGTTATCGCTCCTCTTCACTGGCGGTAGAGCTGGCGAAACGTCACGGCACGCGCCTGCATGTTTTGCACCTGACCACGGCGCGTGAACTGGCGTTGTTCGAGGACAAACCGCTGGCGCAGAAACGCATCACCGCTGAAGTTTGCCTGCATCACTTGTTGTTCGATGATCGGGATTACCCAAGCCTCGGCAACCTGATCAAGTGCAACCCGGCGATCAAGACTCAAAACGATCGCGATGCCTTGCGTGAAGCGTTGAACAGCAATCGCCTGGACGTGATCGGCAGCGATCATGCACCGCATACCTGGGAGGAAAAGCAGCGGCCTTATGCACAGGCACCTTCGGGATTGCCGCTGGTGCAGCATGCGTTGCCGGCGTTAATGAAGCTGGTGGCGGACGATGTGCTGCCAATCACAACGTTGGTGTCGAAGACCAGCCACAGAGTCGCGGATCTGTTTGCGATTCCCGATCGTGGGTATCTACGTGAGGGGTACTGGGCGGACCTGGTATTGGTGGAGCCACAAACGCTGGAAGTGAATCGACAACCCATTCTGTCGCAGTGTGCATGGACCCCGTTTGCCGGGCGCAGCTTTCGTCATCAGGTAAGTACGACGATCGTCTCTGGGCAGATTGCGTGGCGGAATGGGCGGGTGAACGAGGGATGTCGGGGGTTGGCGCTGAGGTTTATGCGCTGAGCTGGAGGACGCTTTCGCGAGCAAGCTCGCTCCCACAATTGGAACGCATTTCCCTGTGGGAGCGACGGTGCGACCTGCTCGCGAAGCTTTTAGGCTCTTGGCTTAACAGCGCCGCAGTCCTGACCAAGCCAGACTGCACGTGTTTCCAGACTGCCTTTCTGGTTGATGCCGATCGCGTTGAAGGTGCCGTTGGCCACGGTGGTGAACTCACGATCACTGAGGAACGTCGCCACCCCGGTGCCCTGCGCTTTCGGACAACTGAAGCGGAATTTCCATTGGTTGCCGCTGCGCTCGGTGATCTGCTGTTTGCAGCCTGATTGCGGATCGGCCAGCGGAATGTCGTTGGTCGCCACTTGCTCAGGCGTCAGACACGCGCGAATACCTTTGCCGCCGATATTGATTCCGTTCTTCTCCAGCGCTGCGCGCTGTTGCGGGGTCATCTGGCCTTGCAACTGACCAAGGATCGATTGCACATCCATCGGCTGGTCATCGACCTTGACGTTGCTCGATGTCATTTCCCACAGCCCCGGCTGCAGCATCTGCGCCTGCGCAATCACCGGCAATGCCAAACCCAGACCCAGCGCCAAACCCAGCAGACGAACGTTCATCGAAAAACTCCTGATCAGTAGTGGCCGTTAGACGCCGGCCGATTGCTTCGGTTCATGCGCCAATTAAATAGCGACATTCGCGACAGAACATGGTCTGTTAAGCATTGAATCTTCCGGAGCAAGGCTGCCCCATGGATTATTTTGGACCGCACATTTTTGGTTATCTGATCGCCCTGATACACACCCTCGGCATGATCGCCGCCATCCATGCGGTGCTCACCGTGCGCACGGCTCAAGGCTCGATCGCCTGGGCATTGTCGCTGATCTTCATTCCCTACCTCACGCTTATTCCGTACCTGGTGTTCGGCCGCAGCACCTTTGATGGTTACATCAAGGCGCGGCGCCAGGCGAATGAACAGATGCGTCAGGCCATCTCCGAGTTGAACTGGCGCCCATGGGTAGAAGAAGCACTGACTGCGCGCGCCTCGAATGCCTACGCCTCGTTACGCGCCATGCCCAAACTGGGGCGCATGCCGTGTCTGGCGAACAACGAGGTGCAATTATTGGTCAACGGAGCAGCCACGTTCGAGGCGATTTTCCACGCCATCGATCAGGCTAAAGAAGCCGTGCTGATTCAGTTTTTCATCATTCACGATGATCGGCTCGGTCAGCGCTTGCGTGATTTGCTACTGAAGAAGGCTGCTGAAGGCGTATCGATTCATCTGCTTTACGACCGCATTGGCAGTCACGCCCTGCCCCACAGCTTTGTGCAGACGCTGCGCGATGCTGGCGTCGAGGTGAAAGCCTTCGCCACGCGCAGCGGCTGGCTCAATCGCTTTCAGGTCAACTTCCGCAACCACCGCAAGATTGTCGTAGTCGACGGCGTGGTCGGGTTTGTCGGCGGGCACAACGTTGGCGATGAATACATGGGTGAAAAACCACCGCTGGCACCCTGGCGCGATACCCATGTGAAGGTACGTGGCCCGGTGGTCGCGTGTATGCAGGAATCCTTCGCCGAAGACTGGTTCTGGGCCGCACGAACCCTGCCGCCGCTGATCCTGCCGGATGAGTACCCGGATGACGGCGTGCTCTGCCAACTGCTGGCCAGCGGCCCGGCCGACGCCTATGAAACCTGTTCACTGTTCTTTGTCGAAGCCATTCATGCGGCAACCGAACGGGTGTGGATCACCAGCCCATATTTCATCCCTGACGAGGCTGTGTTCGCCGCACTGAGATTGGCGGTTCTACGCGGCGTCGATGTGCGTCTGCTGCTACCTTCACGTCCCGATCACCGTATCGTTTACGCCGCTTCCAGCCTCTATGCATTCGAAGCAGTGCGCGCCGGCGTGCGGGTATTCCGCTACGAACCCGGTTTCCTGCATCAGAAAGTGGTGTTGATCGACAGCGAGATCAGCGCCATCGGCAGCGCCAATCTGGACAACCGCTCGTTCCGGCTGAATTTCGAGGTGATGCTGCTGACCGTCGACAGTGACTTCGCCGCCAGCGTGGAAAACATGCTCAAAGGGGATTTCGAGCAAGCCTACGAGGTCGCCAAAGAAGAAAGCCGGGAGATCCACCGACTGCAACAGGTCGGCATGCGGATCGCCCGGCTGATTTCACCGATTCTTTGAGCCCTGCCACGGGGAGGGAGCTCAACACGGGTCAAGGATTGTAGATATCGTCGCGCGTCCACGGCAGTTCATGGCTGCCATCCGCGTGCGCCTTCACCGCGAGGATCTGGTGCAGATTGATCCAGCCACGCGCGAACGCATAGGCGCAGCCGGCGAGGTACAAACGCCAGATGCGCAGCGCTTGTTCCGGCACCAGTTTGCCAGCGGCTTCAAGATTGTCCTCCAGCCGCTCGCTCCAGTGATCCAGCGTGCGCGCGTAATGCAGCCGCAGACTTTCGACATCGACAATCTCAAGTCCCGCTTCGCTGATCTCGGCGGAGATCATCGCCAGGTGCGGTAACTCACCGTTGGGGAATACGTATTTCTCGATGAAATCCCCGGCACCGCGTCCCACCGGACGGCCATCGGTGTGCTTGGCGGTGATGCCATGGTTCATCACCAGACCGCCGTCCTTCACTGCGCCGAACAGGGTTTTGCAGTACTCGGCGAGATTGGCGTGACCGACGTGCTCGAACATGCCGACGCTGACGACCTTGTCGAAACGCCCGTCCTGGGGCAGATCGCGGTAGTCGAGCAGCTGCAGTTCGATCTGGTCTTCCAGTCCTTCGGCTTTGACCCGCTCGCGGGCCAGTTCCAGCTGTTCCTTGCTCAGGGTGATGCCGAAGACCTTCGCGCCGAACTCTCGAGCGGCGTAACGTGCCAGACCACCCCAGCCGCAACCGACATCCAGCAGATAGTCACCCGGCTGCAAACGCAGCTTGCGGCACAGATGACGGAATTTGGCTTGCTGCGCTTGCTCAAGCGTCTCGCTGCCGGTTTCAAAATATGCACAGGAATACGCCATGTCGCTGTCCAGCCAGAGCTGGTAAAACGCGTTGGACAGGTCGTAGTGATAGGAAATGGCCTTGGCGTCGGTTTCCTTGTCGTGCAAGGCACGCACCGGCTGGCTGTCGTCCTCTTCATCGAGCAAGGCGCTGCTCAATTCGTCACAGACCCGGATGACTTCGCTGATCGAACCCTCCAGTTCGAGTTTGCCTTCAACGAATGCCGCTCCAAGTGCATCCAGACTTGGATGGGTGAACTGGGTGACCATCTGCGGGTCCTTGACCACAATGGTGACGCTAGGCGCCGGGCCCAGATTGAACTCATGGCCATCCCAGAGTCGCAGTCGAAGCGGAAGCTGCAGATTCTGCAAGGCCGGTGGAAGTTGCGCGAGCATGGAAAATCCCCCTTGTTTCAGACGTCTGATCTGAGGGTAGACCATCCTTGAAAAATAGCAGGCTATCGATTTGATAGCCGCCAACTATTAACCTGCAAGGCTGTTTGATCCGTTTTCAACGCGCCTGATCTAAGGACAAACAGCCCGATGCGCAGTTCAAAAAACGATCAATTCTGCTCTTTCAGCTTTAGCAGAGGCTCTTGGAAACGCAACAAACGACCGGCGTTACCCAGCACCAGTAACGTGCTGAGGTTGTGCAGCAGCGCGGCGATCATTGCCCCGGCGGCACCGAGCCAACCGAAGGCGGCGAACACGACAATCGCCAGCGTCCAGCCCAGCCCGATGATCACGTTGACCTGCAACGTCCTGCGGCACTGACGACTAAGTCGTACGCAGGTGCCGAGCCGACGCAGATCGCTGCCAATCAAGACGATGTCCGCCGAGGCCAGCGCGATATCCGCTCCGCCTGCGCCCATCGCCACACCGACCACGCCCGCCTTGAGTGCGAGCGAATCGTTGATACCGTCACCCACCACCATTGGCCGGAAGCCGTTGTCGATTTCCTTGAGCACGCGATTGAGTTTGTCTTCGGGCAAGGCTTGGGCCTGGACTTCGTGCAAACCGACCTCACGCGCCAGGGTCCGGGCCACGCTCTGACGATCTCCGGTCAGCAGCAGTTGCCGACCAAGGCCCAGTTCCCGCAATTCGTCGAGGGCAAAGCGGGCTTCCGGTTTGACCGTGTCGGCCAGCAATAACCAGGCGAGGAATTCACCGTTCAACGCCAGCCCGGCGATCGGTCCATCGTGCTCAGGCACGGTGGTGGTAGCGATCCGCAATTGTTCAAACAATTCCGGGCGACCGAGCGCCGCTTCGCCGTGCTCCGTCATGGCCACCACGCCGAGGCCTTGGCGTTCGTGGATATTGCTCAGCGGTAAACAGTCTTCTTGACCGACCAATCCCGCAAGCGCACGACTGACCGGGTGACTGCTTGCCGCGCCGAGACTGGCGGCGAGCGCCATAACCGTGGAGGACTCTGCGCGCGGGCTGTTGATCGCCTGCAAGCGGAGGGTGCCGAAAGTCAGGGTGCCGGTCTTGTCGACGACCAGTGAAGTAAGGTCGGCCAGTTCCTCAAGGAATGCCGAACTGCGGATCAGAATGCCGTGGCGTGCCGCTACCGCGACACCGGCAATCGCTGTGGCCGGTGCCGACAGCACCAACGCACACGGACAGGCTGCGACCAACACGGCGAGCATCGCTTGGGCATCGTGGGTGATAAACCAGGTCACCGCCGCCAGCAGCAACACCAGCACCATGTAGCTGCCGGCATAACGTTCGAGCAGGCGCGTGATCGGCGGTTTCGAGCGTTCTGCGTTCTGCATCAATGCGATGACTTTGCCCAGCGTCGACTCATCGCCGGTGCGCGTCACTTCGATCCGCAGCAAGCCATCGAGGTTGATCGCACCACCGAACACCGTCATACCGGCGCCTGCTTCGACCGGTACTGATTCACCGGTAATCGAAGCTGTATCGAGACTCGCCTGGCCGGACAGCACCCGACCGTCCGCCGGCACCCGATCACCCGCACGCACCTCAACGGTATCGCCGGACTTCAGCGTAGCGTTATCCACTTCGATGATCGCACCATCCGCCTGAACCTTGCGCGCATGGCTGCGGGTCAGTTGGCCGAGGGCGTGGATCGCTTCCTGCGAACCGATGACACTGCGCTCTTCCAACACGTGACCGAAGATCATGATGATCGGCAGCAATGCCGCCGTCAGCAAATCACCGGTTGCCCATGCGCCGAGCATGGCCAGGGCAATCAGTTGATCGGTGATGCCATGCAGGCTCGGATAGCGAAGGCTGAACCACGCCGAACGCATCACCGGCACGGCCACCAATAATGAAGCAAAACCCAGCAGCAATTGGCTGACCCCGGTCTGCTCAGGCAGCAGCCAACGCCAGATCAGACCCAGGCCAAGCAGGCCCAGCGCAAGCATGGCCAAGGTCAATTGCCGTGCAGCGCGGCGTTGTTCGGCCGAGGACAACAGGCTCGGTGCGGCAGTCGTCGCAGTCATTTACTGGCTCCCTGAATGATCAGGCGGGAATCGTCTTTCGGATCAACCGTGGTCACCGAACCGGCCTGACCGAGAATCTTCGGCATGCGCTCGCGGTAAAGGCGCAGGAGCATTTGCGGGTCGGTGCTGCTGGCCAGACTCGATACCGTGGCCGTGTCGGCAGAAGCCTTGGCCAGGCGCTCACCGGCCTGCGCGTGAGCGACTTGCAGAGTACGGTCGGCTTGTTCGTTGGCGGTCTGAGTGAGTTTTTCGGCGTCGGTACGCGCATTGGCCACGGCTTTGTCGGCCTGCTGACTGGCCGTCAATACTGCGTTAAAAGCACTGACCGCCGGAGCGGGCAGACTCGATTGCACATCGACCCGCGCAACTTCAATGCCGATGCCCTGCCCGCTCGCTTTCAACTCGGCCAAGCGCTTGTTGATGCCTTGCACCAGATCACCGCGCAGTTTTTCACGGCGTTCGGCCGCTTGGTTGTCAGCGCCAATCAACTCCGGGCGAGCGACGAGAATAGTGTCCAGATCCCGCGCGGCAGTCAGCGCCACGGCACTGCGAGTGACCAATCGATCCAGCGCTGGCAGCACATGATCAGTCTGCAACACGAAGTCGTAAGGGTCGCTGACTTTGTAAAACACTCGCACATCGAGTTGCACTACTCCGGCATCACCGGTCAATAAATAACCAGAGCCAGCCAGCGCATCGCTCAACGGAACGGCGAACGAAGCGACCCGATCGACCTTGAGTGCTTCATCGCTGCGCAACAGATTTTCCACTCGGCGCTCAATCACTCGATCCGCTGCCGGCAGCAAGATCACCTGCTCGAACGGCTGAGGCCAGGCCAATAACAGACCGGCATTCTGGATGCGATCAAGCGCGCCGAAATGCAAAACCACCGCGCGACTTTGTGGATCAATCTGCCGCACATTGGAAAACGCCCAGGCCAATGCGGCCAGTACTGTCACCGCATACAAGGCAAAAAACGCCAAACGTCCGGCCTGAATCCACGGACTGTTCAGCGAATGTGTTCCACGTGGAACTTGTTCATTCATGGCTGCAATCCGGATTTGCTGTCGAGTGTCGGCGGGCCATCAACCAGCACGCGGAATGGCGCGGCGTCGGTGCGCAGAATCAATTTGGTGTCTGGCGTGACAATGGTGCCGAGGGTATCGAGCGAACGCAGCAAGTTGTAGAGCTGCGGTGAACTGGCATAAGCGCGACCATAAATTTGCGCCGCTTCGACCCGGGATTGCGCTTCGATTTCTGCTGCCTTCACCGTGGCATCGGCTTGAACAATCCGTGCATCGCGTTCGGCAGCGGAACGGATCTGCGCGGCTTCACGCTTGCCGATCGCCGTGCGTTCGGTGGCGATGGTTTCACGCTCGGCGCGCATGCGATCGACCGTGGCCGTCAGCGTTACCGATGGCAAGGTCAAACGCTCGATGCCGACTTGCACGACACGCACGCCATAAGTCGCGAGCAATTGCTGATCGATCTGCTGACGCAACTGCGCTTCGAATTCAGCGATATGCACTTGGCTGGCATCGGTGTTGACCAGATTCGCCAGATCGAAACTGCTCGCAGTGGTTTCCAGCGCCGAACCAACAAAGGTGCGAATTTGCCGTGCCGCTTCGTCAGGCTGATTCTGCACTGCGCGCATGAAACGCTGCACGTTGTCCGGATCACCCTGCACCTGCCACGCCACATAAGCCTGAATGATGATGCGCAAACCGTCGCGGGTACCGACATCCTGCAAGCCACTGGAGGTCGTTCGCAGACGCAAATCCACCGGAATCGCCGCCTCGAACGGTGCCGGCCAGCGCCAGCTCAAACCGGGGTCAAGCAGCACCCGCGATGGATTGCCGAAACGGGTAATGACCGTGGCTTCACCGGAGCGCACTTGCACCAGGCTCGCCGCGGCAACGGCGAACGCCACCAGCAACACCGCCCAACCCATGCGCCGCCAGGGGAAAGGCCCCGCCTCTTCCGGCGCACCATGGTGATGATGATGATGGTGATGCCCGCCGTGACCGTGATCGTGGCCGCTGTGGTCATGATGATCGTGTGTGTGCGACTGGCTCAATGGGCGACTCCTGGTTGAGCGGTGGTGCGCGCGGGCGTCGGGTCAGCCGGCAGCGTGAACGTACGCAGATCGATGGTGGGGGCATTGCTGCTGCCGCCCAGACGATGATCGAGGATCAGTAATTTGCTTTTGCTCAGGCCTTGGCTGAGCTGGCCGAGATATTGCTCCAGCACGAAAGCCTGACCAGCGCTGGCGAAGGCTTTTTGCTCGGCACGGAATCTCAGTTCCGCCGCCTGCGCTGTCGCACTGGTTTCCCGCGCATTGGCGCTGGCCTGATCACGAGCCAGGCTGGCCTGCAATTGCGCCTGATTACTCGCGTCAGCCGCCGCGCCCCGCTCCCGCGAGATCAATGCCTGTGCACCGATCTGCGCCGCTTGCACGCTGTGATAGGCATTGGCGGCACCGGCTGGCGGATGAATGGCTTCGACAACCGTGGCGAGAATCTCCACGCCGCTATCGAGTTTTCGCAGATCGCTCTGCACCGCACGACCGATTTCTTCAGCCAGCCCTACCCGGTCTTCACCGAGCAAACCATCGAGTGTGCGTGAGGCAAAGTCGTGCACCAGAATCCGGCTGGCGGTGCTGCGGATCAGCGTCGGCACATCGGCACTGTTGTAGGTGGCGGCCAGCGCGGCCTGATCGCTCAAGCCAATGCGATAGACGAAACGCACGTCCATGTTGACGATCTGAAAGCTCTGTTGCTCGCCACGGCTGCTGGCGATGACTTGCGACTTGTCGTTGACATGACTGGCGTCCCACAAGCGGTTGGCGGTTATCGGTGCAGGACCTTCAGCAGGGTCGGCTTGCAGCGGCGCAGGATTATCACCGACGCTGGTTGCCAACTCGTGAACCACGCCGTTTTCAACGATCAATACCCGCCCCAGCGGCCACGGTAGACCGGTGTGCAAGCCCGGGCCGAATACCTGCAATGGTTTGCCGAAGCGCTCATAAATACCCCGGCCCTGTAGCGGGATTTCGTGGATGCCGGTGAGTAACCAGCCTACTGCCGCGACAAGGGCCAGCACCGGTAAAAAGGCGCGGCGCATGTAACTGAACGCCCAGATCTGACGAAGGTCGATGCCAAAGCGGTTGTGCAATTCATGCTGCAAGGCAAGTAACGGCTGTGGTGGCCAACGCAGCATGTCAGCGACAAAACTGCGCGCCAACAACGTCGGTTCAAGCTTCTCACGGCGAGGGCTGAATACCGAGAGAACGGCACGTAATAGCAGCTCGATCGCGACCAGTCCTGGCAAGATGCCGATCAACACGGCAATGCGAACCGGCCACACAGCACTCTCGCCGGCGAACAGTAAGCACAGCGCGCTCAGCAGCAGACTGATGATCGCCACGCGCGTCAATTGTGCCAATGAACCTGCTTCGGGCCATTGCGCCGGATGCTCCTGGGCCAGTTGCCGCTCCAGTACCAGCAAGCCGAACGCCAGCAGCAACGCCAACGCAGCACCCACCGTGGCGGATAACCCTACGGCAGCGGCGGGCAACGCAAGGTTCCACACTTGCTCGATGCTCAGCACCACCAGCAGCGACCATCCAGCCAACCACAGCGTCGCTGCACCGATCTGGCCGATCACACGCAAACCGCGCTGACTGAGGCGATCCAGCAGCCGCTCGTACCAGCCTTGCGGCGCGGACTGTTGCTCCTCAACCGGCGGCGCCGACACAGCAGGATTGATCACCCGCGCACGCCATTGCGTCACCCACCACGCCGATTGCAGCCCTGCGACCAGCACCAACAACGCCGCACTCTGGTTGACCAGGAGCGGCAGCCACAAGGACTGCGAGGCAAACAGCCCGACGAAAAACGCCAGCACCCACCCTGCCCCGGCCAATCCGCCGAGTCCGATCGCCCAGCGTCGCAGGCGGCGGCTTTGCACGGCTGCCTGCTGAAAGCGCGGCAGTCCTGTTACTTGCGTGCCTTCCACGTCCAGATCGACTTGCATATCACCCCGAATTGATTGACCCACGTTGCATATCGTTACGATATAACGAAAGACGTGAAATATTCGTACACAATTACGCTTATTCAAAAACGCCTGAGCTGTCGCTTGCCTGAAGCCTTGACCGAAATATGGGGAAAAGCACATATTACGTCCGTAATTTTTACCCGGAACTACTTTTAGCGATCCGCATCCATCAAACAGGAGCAAGCGCATGAGCAACTATGACGTGGTGATTCTGGGCGGCGGGCCCGGGGGTTATAACGCGGCGATCCGCGCCGGCCAGCTGGGTCTCAAGGCGGCGTGCGTGGAAGGTCGTGCGACCCTTGGCGGCACCTGCCTGAACGTCGGTTGCATGCCGTCAAAAGCCCTGTTGCATGCCTCGGAGCTGTACGACGCGGCGATGGGCGCGGAATTCACCAACCTCGGCATCGAGGTCAAACCGACGCTGAACCTCGCGCAAATGATGAAACAGAAAGACGAAAGCGTGGCCGGCCTGACCAAAGGCATCGAGTTTCTGTTTCGCAAAAACAAGGTCGACTGGATCAAGGGTTGGGGCCACATCGACGGCCCCGGCAAGGTCACAGTGACCGACGCTCAGGGCAGCAAAACCGAACTGACCGCCAAGGACATCATTATCGCCACCGGTTCCGAGCCCACTCCCCTGCCCGGCGTCGAGATCGACCACCAGCGCATTCTTGATTCAACCGGTGCGCTATCGTTGAGCGAAGTGCCCAAGCATCTGGTGGTGATCGGTGCCGGGGTAATTGGCTTGGAACTGGGCTCGGTATGGCGGCGACTTGGCGCTCAAGTCACCGTGGTCGAATACCTCGACCGCATCTGTCCGGGCGTTGATGGCGAGGCCGGTAAAACCCTGCAACGCTCGCTGAGCAAACAGGGCATCGCGTTCAAGCTGAGTTCGAAAGTCACCAGCGCCACCTCTTCTGCAAACGGTGTGCAGCTCAGCGTCGAGCCTGCTGCGGGTGGCACAGCTGAACTGCTCGAAGCCGATTACGTGCTGGTCGCTATCGGTCGTCGCCCTTACACCCAAGGTCTCGGTCTGGAAAACGTCGGTCTGAGCACCGATAAGCGCGGCATGCTCGCCAACCAACAGCATCGCACCGAAGCCCCTGGCGTTTGGGTGATCGGCGACGTGACCTCCGGGCCGATGCTTGCGCACAAGGCTGAAGACGAAGCCATGGCTTGCGTCGAGCAGATCCACGGCAAGGCTGGCGAGGTCAATTACGCGCTGATCCCCAACGTGATCTACACCAAACCGGAACTGGCCAGCGTCGGCAAGACCGAAGAACAACTCAAGGCCGAGGGCCGCGCCTACAAGGTCGGCAAGTTTCCGTTCACCGCCAACAGCCGGGCGAAGATCAACCATGAGACCGAAGGCTTTGCCAAAGTCCTCGCCGACGAGCGCACCGATGAGGTACTCGGCGTGCACCTGGTCGGCCCGAGCGTCAGTGAAATGATTGGCGAGTTTTGTGTTGCGATGGAGTTCAGCGCTTCGGCTGAGGACATTGCGTTGACTTGCCATCCGCATCCGACCCGGTCAGAAGCGTTGCGCCAGGCGGCGATGAATGTCGAGGGGATGGCGACGCAGATGTAGGTTTCTGAAATCTTTATTGACCGGACTGCCGCTTTCGCGAGCAAGCTCGCTCCTACATTCGACCGCAATACTGAAAGAGCGCGGTCACTGTGGGAGCGAGCTTGCTCGCGAAGGATGCGACTCGGTCTATAACGGAAGATGCCCCAGCGGCAACGCCCCTGGCGTCTTCACCGTGTGAATCGCAAAGTTGCTGCGAATATCGCTCACCCCCGGCAGCTTCAGCAGGCAGCTGCTGAGAAAACGGTCATACGCACGCAGATCCGGCACCACCACCTGCAGCAAAAAGTCCGATTCCCCCGACACCAGAAATGCTGAAATCACTTCCGGCAACGCTGTCACTGCGGCATAAAACGCCTCGGCCTGTGCATCGTTATGCCGCTCGACCTTGACCCCGACAAACACCGTCAGCCCCAGCCCGACTTCATCACGATCGAGATTGGCCTGATACCCGCGAATCACCCCCGCCTCTTCCAGCATCCGCACCCGGCGCAGACACGGCGAGGCCGACAGGCCGATTTCGTCCGCCAGTTCGACATTGCTCAGGCGTCCATTGCGTTGCAGGGCCGCGAGAATCTTGCGATCAAAAGCGTCGAGTTTCATCGTTGGCAGATCCTGATAGTCGTGGCGTTTAAAACAAGCAGATTATGCCAAAGCAACAGGCTTTAGAAGCGGACTACGCAAGCACCTGCCCCCTCCTTCCGCCCTAGACTTGGCGCACCGAATCGACAACGAAAGGGCTGCAACATGGCGAGTCTCTGGCTATTTTTCCTGGCATTGGCGGTGGTCTATCTGTTGCCCGGCCCGGACATGATCCTGCTGCTGCAAACCGGTGCCCGCCAGGGTCGCGGCGCGGCGCTGGCCACCGCAGTCGGCCTGGGCGTTGCCCGCGCTTGTCACGTGGCCCTGGCGGCGTTGGGGCTGGCGGCGCTGTTCAAAGCCGCGCCGTGGACATTCGAGGTGGTGCGATTGGCGGGGGCAGCGTATCTGTTGTGGATCGGCATTCAATGCCTGCGCAGCACCCTGCTGCCGAACCTGAATGCTGGTGAGCCTGGCGACTCCCACGGGCAATGGCGCGAAGCCGTCCGACGCGGTTTGCTGACCAACCTGCTCAACCCCAAAGCGCTGTTGTTCTGCTCGGTGCTGCTGCCGCAATTCATCGTCAATGACGGTGCGCCGGTGCTAAGCCAATTCGCCGTGCTTGGCATGCTGCTGGTCGGCGTCGGCCTGCTGTTCGACAGCGCCTACGCCCTCACCGGCGCCGCGCTGGGTCGTTGGCTGCAACACAGTCCAATGGCCCAACGCTTTCAACAATGGCTGTTCGGCAGCCTATTGATCGGTTTTGCCGTGCGCCTGACGTTCGTCCAGCAGGCTTAGCCTTTCCGGGCCTTGCGCTGGCGACGGCTGATCAATAGCAACGCGGCGGCCGCGACCAGCACCACCACGCCGATCTGCACCGGCCACTTGTACGGCCGCAGTGATGAACGCACAGCATCCGTGACCTGGGTGACGTAACGCTTGTCGGCGTTTTCGAAATCCGGGTACGGGCACTGATTGCCGAAGTCCACCGCCCACGGCACGAACGGGCCTTCCTTGATGTACCGCTGATACAGCGCACTCTGGTCTTCCAGGCTGCTGTTCCAGCCGGCAGCGTTGCACAGCACAGCGGCAAACGCCTGACTGGTGTGCGGCAGATTGTCAGCGGCGCGCCCGGCCAGCTCAGTGGCGACGAAACGATAGTGATAGCGCTGATCCGGTTTCGCTTCGCTGGCGGCTTGACGCTGCAATTCGGCTTCGCTCACCAGCGGGCCGACTTTCAGCTCAGTGCTTTCCAGGCTGTAGTTGCCACCGAACGTGGCGTAGTCCGGCGCCATCTCGTAACCGAGAATATCCATACCCCATTCGCGGGCCGTCCACGCGGCGTTGTAAAGCGCACTGGCACGTTTGGTCGGCCACCACGCAGCATCGGCCTTCAGCCGCTGTTCGCCGTAGAGTCGCGCCTTGTTTTGCAGGTCGGGATTGTCGAAGTAAGCCACCGCGTCAGCGTAGTGCCCTTCGCGCAGCAAACGCCGACCGAGCAGATTACGCAGGCTGGCGGCGACCGACAGCGGCACGTAATTGTCGCGCTCCTGCTGGGTCAACGCCGGCGGGGCCGGGACGTTGTCGTCGACGTACTTTTTCAGTTCTGCCACCGTCAGCACGCGTTCGGCCACCGTCGCGGCATCGAACCAATAGACGCTGTTGCTGCGGTATAACTGCACGAACGCTTGCAGATACTCGCCGCGCTGCAAGGCGAGAATTGCGCTTTCGCCTTCGACCCGGCACTTCGGCTGGACGGCTTCATAGGCCCAGTCCGGTGTGCGCCGGTCACCCCAGTCTTCGCTCTGCGGGAAGGCCTGCGCGGCTTTCGAATAGGCGGCGGCCGCGGCATTTTTATCGCCGTCACGCACCGCCAGTTTCGCCCGTAGCCACCACGCCAGGCCGCCGTCACCGGCGTTTTCAAGGAAGGCTTTGGCACCGGCGTAATCGCCCTGTTGATAACTCATCGCCGCCAGTCGATCAGCGTTTTCGAGGCTGCCACGGGTACTGTTCTGCAGCAGCTTGACCAGTTTTTTCTCGTTCGGCGGCTCATCGCCAAACGACCAGCCCTGGCGGCTGACCAGCGATGCCGTGACCAGTTGCTGCACGGCTTTGTGCTGCAGCAGCTCGGCCAGTTCGGCCTCGGGCAACTCCGCCAGTTCATTCATCAATTGCTTGAGCGAGGTGTAACCCACGGCCGAGCCGTGCAGGTTCTGTGCTTCATACAATTCGATGGCGCCATTCCAGTCGCCCGCCGTGCGCAACACCCGCGCCTCTTCACCGAGGCTGGCGACACCCAACTCCAGCGGATCGCTGAAGCCATCAATGCTCAATTGCCGGGCCTGGCGGAACGCGTCACGCGATTGCTCCAGCGCCTCGACGGCATTCCCGCCGTCGCTGCTCATGGCAAACCAGGTACGGCCCAGCGAATACGCCGCCCACGTGCTGCGCAACGGACGCTGATCTGCCGGCAGGGCTAGCAGCTTGTTGAAATACTCGACCGCGAGTTGCTGTTCGCCGGTGGCAAAAGCTACCGCACCGGCCACGTACAAGCGGACTTCCGCCGGCAGACTGGCGCCCTGTGCCTCGACCTGGTGGGCATCGGTCAGGCCGCGCAGTTGTTTGACCAACGCTTGCTGCTCGGCGCTCAGTCCGGCCTGCTCGGCCTTCTCCCGGGCCTCGGCCGCCGCGTTTTCCTCGCCATACATATCGTTGGGATTGTGCGTTGCCGCGGTGACGTTCTTCAGCCCGGCAATGGTTTTGCCGAGGCGGCTGAGTTCGAAGTTGAAGTTGCCCTCAGGCAGATCCGCGAGGGTCTGGCCGCGATTGTCGAGCAGGCGCATCGGGAAATCCGGCCCGCAAGCCAACGCCGAACCCAGCGGCAAGCAGAGGCTCAGGCAGAGCAGATGGCGGGGCCAGTTACGGGTCAACATGCGAACCTCCTTGATCAATATTGGCGCAACGCGCCCAACCGATAGCGCGTTGTCCGCCCGCCGGCAAACGGCCGTCGCGCAGGCGGGTGAAGGTAAGCAGATCCGGGCTTTGTTGCAACGAGTAACCGGCGAGCGCATCGGCGCCTTCACAGCTTTGCGCCTTCAGCGTGATCCGCGCGGGCCAGGCACTGTCGAGATTGCCGGGGTTGTCGAGTCTGATGTCGTAGAGACCGTCGTGTTCGCTCAACGTCACGCCGAGCCGACTGTTGAGTTGATCACCCCGGGCGACTGCGCGCAGGGTGGTCAGACTCCAGGCGCGACGATCATTGGCCAGCGGCAGACGAAACCAGATCAGACCGGCCAGATGCGCGGGCGGGTTTGCACGCAATGCCTGACCTAGCTGGCCCAGTTGCAGCGGATCCGCCAGCAGTTCCCGGCGTTGCCCGGCTCGCTCAAGTTGCACTTCGCTTTCCACCACCGGCGCCCCGCCGTCATCGGGCAACAGCGCTACGCCGTAAGCCGGCAGCGCCAGATAGAAGGGCTTGTCAGTGATACCTGCCCAAGCCTTGGCCCACTTCAACGCCTGATCAGGATCGAACAAACCGCGACGCGGATCACTGACCGCATGCACTTGCAGCACGCTGCTGTCGACGGTTTGCAGGAGTTCGGGCAATTGCGCACTGCCGAGCCAGGCTGGCAGGGCAGTGATACTCAAGGGCAGATTCTTCGGTAAGGCCGAGCGCAAATGTTTGAGAAATTCAGCGTACGCCGGCAACCGCGCATTACCCGCGTCGTGATCGATCTCGACGCCGTTTAACGTCAGGCCTTGCGCTTGCCAATCGGCAAGCACCTGCAGAATCTGCGCAGTGAGCTGATCCTGATCCAGCGACTTGAGCTGCCCATCGAGACGAATCACGGCGATCAACGGACGGCCATCGGCTTTCAATAATTGCGCATCGATCCGCGCCCGGCTCCACCCTGCATTCGGAAAAGCCTGCAGCGCCAGCACGCGCAGCGTCGAGAAGTCCTGTCGACTGTCACGCAGCGCCGTTTCGTGGGCCGGCGTCCATTGGCGTTGCCAGATGTAGAGTTGTTGGTCGAGGGGGGGCGCGTCGTGTTGCTCGCAACCCGCGAGAACGATGCCCAAAAACAGACCCACAATAAACCGCATACCTTCCAGCCCCCTGACACCACAAGGCTGCAAGGTTACACAAAACCCTGTGGGAGCGAGCCTGCTCGCGAAGGCATTGTGTCATTCAACCACGATGTCGACTGACACGGCCTCTTCGCGAGCAGGCACACACACACAGGGGAAGTGTTCAGGGTTTGCGGGCAATGATGACTTGGCTCTTCGCAACCACCGCGTCCAGCGCCTGTTTGATCTGCGCACCACGCGGCGAGTCCAGCACGGCTTGCCAGGTCTCGGCCCAGTGATTGAGCAGCGGATGATCCGGGTTGCTGAAATCGACCTTGGCTTCCCAGAACAGCAGCATCCACATCGACCAGTAAAATCCGTACTGGCTGTGGCTGATGATTTCCAGCCCGGCCTCGCTGACCATAGCCTTGAACTGCTCTTCGCTGATGATGCGAATGTGGTTGGGCTTCTGGAAATACTGGGGCGCAGCGATGTCTTTTTGCAGGTCTTCGGAACTTGGGTGCGGCACGCTCAGCAGGTATAGGGCGCCCGGTTTGCCGACACGCACCAGTTCGGCGAGGAACTGCGCCGGATCGTCGACATGCTCGATGACTTCGGTGGAGACCACGCGCGTTGCAGTGCCGTCGGCGATCGGCAGCGGATTGCAATCGGTGACGTGGCATTCGATGTCCCGTGCCGGCGTATCGCTCAGGCGCTGACGAGTCGCTTCGACCTTGGCGTCGTCGATGTCGGCGATGATGATCTTCGCCCCGCGCATGGCGCAAAAATGCACGTTGCCACCATCACCGCAGCCGACATCCAGCAGCGTGTCATCGGCAGACACCACGAAGCCTTTGAAGAGCTCGTTGGTTTCCTGGTTGAACCAGCCACTGAGCTTGGCATCGTACAAGCCGAGCATGTACGGATCGACTTTGCTGGCGACCGGCTCCACTGCCTGCGCGGGGGCCGGTGCTGGCGTCGCCGCCGTGAGTTTCTTCAGTAGGCTCAGCATGAGGTGGCTCCAGAGGACGGGACGGTGGATCGGGACGTACCGAGGCGTTGCACGAGCGCGGCACCACGGTTGCGCATGGGCATTTCGACCACGCGGTAATTGAGTTCGCTGAGTAATATGATCAGGCCGAAAGCGATCAGCAGCGTCAGCACCGGGTGGCCGGCAGGGCTGGGCAGACCGGCACTCTGCAAGCGAAAGATCAGTTCACGCACCAATTGATAAGCGGGGATGTGAATCAGGTAGATGCCATAGGACCGGCTGCCGATCCACCCCAGCAGCCGTTGCATCGCACCAGCGGGCATCAGGTAATCGCGGTTATACGATGCGATCCACACCAGTATTGCGCTCAGTACGGCAATTGAACCGATGCGGTACCAGGCGAACGTGAAGCGATCGGTGGCCATGAAACTCAACAGTGCGCCGATCAGCATCAATGCCGAAATTCCGACCCATGGCCGACCGAGAACATTCGGCCGCCAACGCTGATAACTCGGCTGCGCACTCCACATCGCCAGCAATACACCGAGGGCCAGCGCATCAGTGCGCACCACCATCAGCAACGGCGTGCGCAGGGTAAAAATCTGCACCGCGACCAGCGCCAGCAATGCCCAGACCAAATGTTTGCGACAAAGCAGAATCAGCAACGGGAACAACAGATAGAACTGCTCCTCCAGTGCCAGGCTCCAGTAGACGAAACTGCTGCCGTACTCATAGCGAAAGAAGCTGTCGGCAAACCGGAAGTTGGCGTACTGCAACACCCCCGCCAGCGTCGCTTGCAGGTTGGCCGACAACGTACCGAACGCCCCCGAACGATTGAGAAACACGCACGCCAGCAACATCAGCGCCAGCCATAACCAGGCCGACGGCAATAACCGGAAAACCCGGCGAAGCCAGAAATTGCGCGTCTGCTGCCAATATTCCTGGCGGGTTGTACAGCCTTGCAGCGCCGGGATCAGGCTTCGGGCAATGACAAAACCGGAGATGGCGAAAAACAGATCGACGCCCCACCACGGCTGCGCCCAGGCATGGATCTTTTCCAGCGACGGCACGACATCGGTAAACAGACTGCCCTGCAAGTGATGGAACAGCACGCCCAATACGGCAATTGCGCGCAGCACTTCAATGTCCATGATCCGCTTGCCGCTCATGGAGCCTCCCCCACAACCGCTGGTTTGCGGGCGATGATCACCTGGCTCTTGGGCATGAAGCGGTCAAGCGTCTGCTTGATCTCCAGCCCGCCCGGCTGAGCGAGCAGGTTCCGCCAGGTCTCGGCCCAGCTCTCCATCAATGGCATGAAGGGCTCCTGAATCCGGTCACGCACCGCACCGCCCGGGTCACGCCCGGCAGCCCGTTCGCCGGCCCAGAAAAAGATCATGCCCATTACCCAGAAGAATCCGCTGGCCTGGCGATGTTCGATCACCAGGCCAGCCTCTTCTACCAGCGCAGCGAAGCGCTCCGGGGTGAAAATCTGCACATGATTGGGAGACTGGTAGTAACTGTCCGGGGCGATGCCTTTTTGCAAGTGTTCACCCGCCGGAGCCGGCACGCTGAACAGATACTGCGCACCTGGGCGCCCCATGCGCACCAGTTCGGCCATGAACGGCTGGGGCTGATCGATGTGCTCCAGCACTTCCATGCACACCACTTTACTGGCGCAGCCGTCAGCCAATGGCAACGGCAGGCTATTGCTGACCAGCCCCAGACTGGCTTTGCTGCTTTGCGCTTCGACCTGCCGTGCGAGGTCGCGCACCTTGGCGTGTTCGCTGTCGGTGAAAATCACCGAAGCACCCTGACGCACGGCAAACAGGGTCGCCACGCCTTCGCCGCAACCGACATCCAGCAACGTGTCGTCAGCGCTGATCGCAAAGCCCTTGAGCAACTCGCCGCTGTCATTCAAGAACCAACCGTCGAGCACGGCGTCATGTAAACCGACGTCGCGTGGCGACACCTTGGCCGACGGTACCGGCACTGGTTGCGCGGCACGCGCCGGACGCCATCGCGCGAACAGACGCCGGATCATGCGACCGTGACTTGTGCAGGTAACGATCCGCAGGCTTGCAGTGGCTGCGCGAAAAACTCTCGCAATCTCTGCTCGGTACTGGCCTGGCTGCAGAATCGCTGCAGGCTGTGAATCGCCTCGGCGGACATCCCGGCGTAACGCTGCTCATCGGTTTTGGCCACGTCATAACTGGCGCGATACGCCAGACACAACGAATCCCAATCGGTGATGTAACGCATCGTGCGATAGGCCGCACGCGGGTCATGCGGCCAGGCGGTGAGCTCTTCGGTGAAGTCGACGATAAATGCATTATCGCTGCTCACATAATCGGACATCGCGGTGTTCAACGGCGCAATCGCCGGTTTGCCGCAGGACATGAATTCCATCAACGGCAGGCACTGTCCTTCACCGTAAGAACTGTTGACCACGTAGCTGGTGGCCTGCACCAGTGCTTCGTAATCGGCATCCGCCAGATAGCCATGGATCAGCACGATCCGGCACTGATACGACTGGTTCTTGTACAAATGATGCAGCATGTCGGTCAGCGCATCGGCGATGTCATGGTGGGTCAGTTTGAGCACCAGGGTCACATCGCTGATGTCGCGAAACGTGGTGCAAAACGCACTGACCATATCCTGCCAATTCTTGCGGCCGTCGTAGGGGTTGAACACCGAGGTGTAGACCACGCCTTCCAGCTGCAATTGGCAATCCTGCGGCGGTCCTGCGAAGGACATGGGTGTGCCTTCGCGCAATCGCGGTGGGCCATACGGCCGCAAGTCCGTGCAACGACTGTCGATGAGCAATCCGCGCAGGTTCAGCGTCACAAGGTCAACCACCGGACGCTTGCTCAGTAGCTCGCCGCGAGCGGCAAAGCGATCCCACACCGGCGCCGGGATTGCGCAGATCGGATAGTCCTCTCCCATCACGTCGCGCACCGCGTTCACCGTGAACGTCGAATGGGTAATCGCCCGGCCACACGCCTGCAGCACCACACGCCAATCATGGCGGGACTCGCCCTGCCAGCTTTCCGTCGGGATGGTGCTGAATTCCCAGGCGAACACCGGGATGGTCGGGCATGCGTAATGAATGGGCGTGCGGTGCGGCGGCGAGAACGACAGAAACACGCAGTCCTCGCCCCGGCTCAAACAGTCGAAATACAAACGATCCACCAACTCGTCAGGGTTACTGATTTCAATCACCTGACCGATTCGTTCGAGAACGGGGCGAAACTCCTTGAGCACGAAGTAGTAGCTGTACTCCGGCCGGCCGAGGTTCTGCTGAATATTGCTCTTGTTGGTTTCCGAATGAATGATGATCAGCATGAAGCCGCTCCGGTCTCGACCGCCAACGAAGTGATTTCGTTATTGGCGCGCAGACCAAAAAACGCCTCCGCGCGCTGCTGCACCGGCGTGAAACCGCAATACTCACGCATGCGCTCAGCAGCAGCAGCGGCCATCGCCAGGTAAGCCTGTGGATGGTTCTTGGCCATGGCGTAGCTGTCCTCGTAAGCGGTTTTCAACGATCCCCAGTCGGGCCGATGGCGCAGCGTGCGATAGAGGATGCGCACGTCCTCGGGCCAAATGGTCGGCTCGCGACTGGACTTGACGATGAAAGCAACACGTTCGTCGATGTAATCGCCCATCGCGGTGTGGTCCGGCGCAATCACCGGGCGGGCACAGGACATGAACTCCATCAACGGCAGACACAAGCCTTCGCAGCGTGACGCATTGACGTAGAAACTCGCAGCGCCATACAGCCGGGCGAATTCATCCTCTTCCAGGTAGCCATGCATGACCACCACGCGACAGGCGAAAGGCGAAAGCTGCGAGAGCAACGTGATGAGATGAACGTAATAGCTCGACAGATCGTTTTGGGTGATTTTCAGCACCAGCGTCGCGTCGTCGACATCCCGCATGGCCCAGCAGAACGCCGTGATCAGGTGATGCCAGTTCTTGCGCCCGTCCTCAGGGTTGAACACGCTGACGTAAACCACGCCGCTGACGTCGATCTGTACGTGCTGAGTGGTATCGGGCAGCAGGGCTTGTGGGTGTTCAGCCGACGCCGGCGTTTCACTGACGGCTGGAGCCGGCGCTATGGGCTCGGCAACGGGGTCAGGTAACTCGGGGCGCTTCTCGCGGCCCGAGCCCGGCAGCAAATCACTGACGGCTTCGCGATACCACTGCAGCAGGTTGTGCTTGAGCAGAAACAGCGGTCGATGTTCGGAGGCCACCGCGACGGCTCTGTAGCCCTCGACCAGATAATGCTTGGTGATGAAAGCGCGCCGTCGCAGGGTCAGTGCCGGAGGAGGTTCGGCGATCGGCTCAGGCTCGATCACTTGCGGTACTTGCAGTTCCTGCTCGCTGATTATCGGTGCGATCAAGCCATCGGCCGACAGTCCCAGCGCATGGCTGTCGATGATGCAGCCCTTGATCTGCAACGTGGTGCCGGGGTTTACCGGGACACTCGGACAGTCTCGCCGCACCTGAGCGAAGCGTTCCCACAGCGGCGTGGGCAATACCAGCACGGGGAAATCTTCCCCCAGACTGCGACGGATTGCCTGCGCGGTGTGGGTGGACAGCGTAATCACCCGGCCATGGCGGGCCAGTGTCTGGCGCCAGTCCTGACGCACATCGTCCTCGGCGTATTCGCTGGGGATCGAGTCATATTCCCAGGCAATCACGCACACCATCGGGCACTGCAGGCCGATCGGGGTTTTATGGGGCGGAGCAAACGAAAGGAACAGGCATTCCTGACCGGCCTGGCGCAATTGCAGATACAGCGGATCGACGTCGTCAGTCGACGCGACCACATGCACGCGACCAAGGCTTTCCAGCACCGGGCGATAAGCCTTGAGCACGAAGTAGTAGCTGTATTCGGGACGCCCGAGACTTCGGCTGATGGAGCGGTCGTTGACGTCCGAGTAAAGAATGAAATTCATGGCATCCCACGATGAAGCAGCCGTCCCGGCAACCTCATGCTATGACGACCCGGCGTTGGATCGAGCCGCAATAACGCAGCCAGTCCATCATCTTCAGGTACGTCTTCGTTCTTGTTTTAGTGGTCAGTTTCACCCTGCGTGCGCCATGCCCACGGCGAACCTGGGGGAATGGCGACGAGGGCCATTCTAAACACATCCATCAAGGATCCGGGAACCGCTCGACGAGAATAAATCGGACTACGCTGACGAGAACTGACCGGTCACGGTTTGGCCTGTTGAAATTGCTGCGCAATTGGCACAGATTGGTAACAAACAACTACAACAACTGACTTCGCCCGTCTTCACCCGGTTTTTCCTACGGTCTGACAGACCTCTCCTTAAAGCCTGTGAGAAAGTGGCGCAAGTTCAAGACCAAGGGGTCGCTGTTTGAAAAAACGTCTGTTCGTCACGGGTCTCAGTGGATTCGTGGGACAACATATTCAGTCGCGTCTGGCATTGCCTGATTCGTCGTGGGAGTTGCTGCCTGCCGCCTCGCCCTACGACCTCACGAATGCTGACAGCCTCAACGATCTGTGGCCGCAGATGCCCGACGCGGTGATTCATCTGGCCGGCCAGACCTTCGTCCCGGAAGCGTTCCGTGATCCGGCGCGCACCTTCGATATCAATCTTTTCGGCACTCTCAATCTGCTGCAGGCGCTCAAGGCGCGTGGCTTTACCGGCACCTTCCTCTACGTCAGCTCCGGCGATGTCTACGGTCAAGTCGGCGAAAGCGATCTGCCGATCAGCGAGCAACAGTCGCCCTGCCCGCGCAATCCTTACGCGGTGAGCAAACTCTCGGCAGAATTTCTCAGCCTGCAATGGGGCCTGAGTGAAGGCTGGCCAGTGTTGGTGGCGCGTCCGTTCAACCACATCGGCAGCGGCCAGAAAGACAGTTTTGTCATCGCCAGTGCCGCCCGCCAGATAAGTCGCATCAAACAGGACCTTCAAGCACCGCAACTGGAGGTTGGCGATATCGACGTGACGCGAGATTTCCTCGATGTCGGCGATGTGATCTCGGCCTACTTCGCGCTGCTGGAAAAAGGCACACCGGGACAGGTCTACAACATCTGCTCGGGTCGCGAGCAAAGCATCCGCAGCCTGATCGAGCAGCTCGGCGATCTCGCCGAAGTCGAGATGCAACTGGTTCAAGACCCCGCGCGCATGCGCCGCGCCGATCAGCGTCGCGTTTGTGGCAGCCACAACAGGCTGACCCAGACCACAGGATGGACGCCTGAAATCACCACACAACAATCCCTGCGGGCGATCCTGTCCGACTGGGAGACGCGAGTACGACAAGAATGACAAAAAGTGCACTGATCACAGGGATCACCGGCCAGGACGGCGCGTATCTGGCTAAATTGTTGCTCGACAAGGGCTATAAGGTTTACGGCTTCGTGGCACGACGCAGCAGCGATTCACGCTGGCGTCTGCGCGAGATGGGCGTCGAGGCCGACATCGTCTATCTGGACGGTGACATGGCCGATGCCTGTTCGGTGCAGCGCGCAGTCATTCAATCGGCGCCGGACGAGGTCTATAACCTCGCCGCGCAGAGCTTTGTCGCCGCCTCCTGGAATCAACCGGTGACTACCGGCATCGTCGATGGCCTGGGCGTTACTCACTTGCTCGAAGCGATCCGTCAGTTCAGCCCGCATACCCGGTTCTATCAGGCATCGACCAGCGAAATGTTCGGCCTGATCCAGGCTGAGCAGCAGGATGAGAACACGCCGTTTTACCCGCGCAGCCCTTACGGCGTGGCCAAACTCTACGGTCACTGGATCACCGTCAACTACCGCGAAAGCTTCAATCTGCACGCCAGCAGCGGGATCCTCTTCAACCACGAATCGCCCCTGCGCGGCATCGAATTCGTGACGCGCAAGGTCACCGACGCCGCCGCCCGCATCAAGCAGGGCAAACAGCAGGAACTGGCCTTGGGCAACATCGATGCGAAACGCGATTGGGGTTTTGCCGGTGATTACGTCGAAGCCATGTGGCTGATGCTGCAACAGGACAAGCCTGACGATTTTGTCGTCGCCACCGGCGTCACCACCACGGTGCGTGAAATGTGCCGCATCGCCTTCGATCACGTCGGCCTCAACTACCGCGACTACGTGAAGATCGACCCGGCGTTCTTCCGCCCGGCCGAAGTTGAAGTGCTGCTCGGCAATCCGGCCAAGGCTCAGCGTGTGCTGGGCTGGAAGCCGAAAACCGACCTGGATACCTTGATCCGCATGATGATGGATGCGGACATGAAACGCGTCGCCAAGGAGTAGGCCATGCTGATCCCCGTGATTCTGTCCGGCGGTGCCGGCACCCGTTTGTGGCCGGTGTCCCGCGAAGGCCATCCCAAGCCGTTCATGACCCTGCCCGACGGCCAGTCGCTGCTGGGCAAGACCTACCAGCGTGCCGCCGCGTTGCTGGACGGCTGGGGCGATATCGTCACGGTGACCAACCGCGAGTACTACTTCCAGAGCAAGGATCACTATTGCGCCGCCCATGTCTCGCGTCATCGCGGACATTTCCTGCTGGAGCCGACCGGCCGCAACACCGCCCCGGCCATCGCGGCGGCGGCGTTGTCGCTGCAAGCGCTGCACGGTGATAACGCGATCATGGTGGTCATGCCGGCCGACCATTTGATCGTCAATCAGGACGCGCTGAAAAGTGCCGTCGAACACGCGGTCAATCTGGCGAAAGACGGTTATCTGGTGACCTTCGGCGTGATCCCGACGGCGCCGGAAACCGGCTTCGGCTACATCGAGACCGGCGCCCCGCTAGACGCCAAAGGCGCGGCGAAAGTGCAGCGCTTCGTCGAGAAACCCGACCTGCAAACCGCCACGCATTATCTGGAGAGCGGCAATTTCCTGTGGAACTCAGGCATGTTCTGCTTCACCACCGCAAGTGTGCTGGCCGAGTTGCAACTGCATGCACCTGAACTGCTGGAGCAGACCCGCGCCTGCATGGCCGCCAGCGCGCCGATCGAAACGGTCGGTTGTCTGCAACAGGAACTGTCGTCGACACTGTTCGCTGAAATCACCGACATCTCCATCGACTACGCCTTGATGGAGCGCTCGGAAAAAGTCGTCGTCGTGCCCGCCGGTTTCGACTGGAGCGACATCGGTTCGTGGGGCGCCGTCGCGGCTTTGGTTCCGGCCGATGCCGATAACAATCGTGCCAGCGGCGAAGCGATTTTCATCGACAGCCACAATAACTTCGTTCAAAGCGAAGGTCGGCTAGTGGCTGCCGTCGGTGTGGACAACCTGATCGTCATCGACACCGCCGACGCCGTACTGGTCGCCCACGCTGATCGTGCGCAGGACGTGCGACGGGTGGCCAAGCAGCTCAAGGACAAATCCCACGAAGCCTACCGTCTGCATCGCACGGTGAGTCGGCCATGGGGCACTTACACCGTGCTCGAGGAAGGCCCGCGCTTCAAGATCAAGCGCATTGTGGTCAAGCCCGGCGGCAAGCTGTCTCTGCAAATGCACCATCACCGCAACGAACACTGGGTGGTGGTCGAAGGCATGGCCAAGGTCACCAACAACGGTACCGGCACCCATCTGGTGGCGAAAAACGAATCGACATTCATCGCTGCCGGCCACCGCCATCGCCTGGAAAATCCCGGGGTGATCGATCTGGTGATCATCGAAGTACAAAGCGGCGAATACCTGGGAGAGGACGACATCGTTCGCTTCGAAGACCAATACGGCAGGACGGTTTGAATGCTGCTTTCCCTGTACCGCTCAATGCGCAGTTATCGCGGATTCATCCTCGGTAGCGTCAAGCGGGAGTTTCAATCACGTTATCGCAACTCGTTGTTCGGCGCGCTGTGGACCGTACTCAACCCGTTGTCGATGATCGTTGTGTACACGGTGATCTTCTCCCAGATCATGCGCGCGCGTCTGCCGGGGGTGGAGGATGGTCTGGCCTACAGCGTCTATCTCTGCGCCGGCCTGCTGACGTGGGGTCTGTTCGCGGAAATCACCACACGCAGCCAGAGCATGTTTCTGGAAAACGCCAACCTGCTGAAGAAAATCAGCTTCCCGCGCATTTGCCTGCCAGTGATTACCCTGCTCAACGCCGGCATCAATTTTGCGATCATCCTCGGGCTGTTCTTCGGCTTTCTGCTGATCAGCGGCCGCCTGCCCGGCATGGCCCTGCTGGCGCTGATACCGCTGTTGATCGTGCAAGTGATCTTTGCCGCCGGGCTGGGGATGCTGCTCGGCATTCTCAATGTGTTCTTTCGCGATGTCGGGCAGATGTTCGGCATTTGTCTGCAGTTCTGGTTCTGGCTGACCCCGATCGTCTACCCGCTGTCGATCCTGCCCTCAGGCATCCAGTACATCATCAGCCTGAACCCGATGACGGCGCTGATGACCAGCTACCAGAACGTGTTTCTCTACAACCAATGGCCGCAGTGGTCGTCACTGACACCGCTGCTGATCATCGGTCTGCTGCTCTGCGCCATGGCGCTGCGTATGTTCCGTCAGCGTGTCGGTGAAATGGTGGACGAACTCTGATGGGACACATCCGCGTAACAGGCTTGGGCAAAGCCTATAAACAGTATCCGAATCGCTGGAGCCGCTTGCTGGAATGGCTGGTGCCGTTCTCGCCGAACCGCCATCACCTGCACTGGGTCTTGCAGGACGTCGATTTCGAGATCAGACCCGGTGAAGCCGTTGGCATCGTCGGCGTCAACGGCGCGGGCAAAAGCACCCTGCTGAAGATGATCACCGGCACCACCCAGCCAACCTGTGGACAGATCCATCTGCAAGGCCGCGTGGCCGCGTTGCTGGAATTGGGCATGGGTTTTCACCCGGACTTCACCGGTCGGCAGAACGCGGTCATGGCCGGTCAGTTGCTGGGCATGCAGGTCGAAGAGATCGAGGCGTTGATGCCGCAAATCGAAAGCTTTGCCGAAATCGGCGACGCCATCGATCACCCGGTGCGCACCTATTCCAGCGGCATGCAGATGCGCCTGGCGTTCAGCGTCGCGACCGCGCGGCGTCCGGACATCCTGATCGTCGACGAAGCGCTGTCAGTGGGCGATGCGTATTTCCAGCATAAAAGTTTCGAGCGCATCCGCAGCTTCCGCAAAGCCGGCACGACCCTGCTGATCGTGTCCCATGACCGCTCGGCCATTCAATCGATCTGCGACACCGCGATTCTCCTGGAGAACGGGCGTCTGGCCATGCGTGGCAAACCCGAAGAAGTCATGGACTACTACAACGCCATGCTGGCCAAGCGCGAAGGCCAGACGGTGCGCCAGGAGATGCTCGCCAATGGCCAGATACAAACCATTTCCGGCACCGGTGAAGCAGGGATTCTCAGCGTACGCCTGCTCGATGCGCAGGGCCGCAGCCTGGAAGTCGCGGAGGTCGGTCAACCTGTGGTGCTGGAAGTGCAGACCGAAATTCGTGAAGACATCGAGCGGCTGATTCTCGGCTTCATGATCAAGGATCGTCTGGGCCAGGCCATTTACGGCATCAACACCCATCGCCTCGACAAAGCCATTACCGAGCTGAGCGCCGGCGAACGCGTGACCTTTCGTTTCGCTTTCGACATGCGTCTGGGCAAGGGCAACTACTCAGTGGCACTGAGCCTGTCACGTCTGGACTCGCACCTGGATCGCAACTTCGAGTGGCGCGACTACGGTTTGATCTTCCACGTGATCAACAATCGCCAGGAAGACTTTGTCGGCTGCTCATGGCTGCAGGCCCGGACTGAAATCACCCGTTCCACTGAAAACCTTGTAAAAACGCCTGATACGGAGATCTTGCGATGACACGATTGTTGGTGGAGTGCACTTACGTTTTCGAACATCCCTCCGCCAACTCGGGCATTCAACGTGTTGTACGCAACGTCATTCAGCAGTTGCCGGCGGCCGACGAAACCCTCGAATGCATCCCGGTGGTGATGATCGATGGCGGCTTGTATGAAGTTAAAAGTCTGGCGCCGCTGAAGTCCCCGAAGCTCGACCTGATGGGCCTGCGGGTGAAACTGGAACAATGGGCCAACGCCTTCTGGCTGCGTCACCGAGCCGTGGAACGGCGTTGGCCGTTCAACCAGTCGCATTTCACCCGGCGGGTGCTGTACGTCGGCTGCCGACTCACGGCATTCGCCTGTCTCAGCTTGCCCATGCGCCTGCTCGAACGAGTCCTCAAGGGCCAACAAATTCCCGAGCGCTGCATCCCGCTCGCCCACCGCGCCGGCGATCAACTGGTGCTGCTCGACTCGTCCTGGCACGCCAACTTTTTCCCCCTCGCCGAGCAACTCAAGCGTGAGGGCGTGGGCATCATCTCGGTGATCTACGACCTGATCCCCCTGACCCATCCGCAGTTTTGCGATGCCGGGCTGGTCAAAGTGTTCAACGAATGGTTCGACTGGATCGCGCGCACCGCCGACGGTTATGTCGCCATCTCGACCACCATCCGCGATCAGGTGCGCCAGGAAATGCTGCGCCGGATCGGCACGCAACAGGTCGGACAGCGCTGGTTTGATTATTTCCACCTCGGCTCCGAACTGGACTTGAGCGAGGCCGATGCCAAGGTCGACCGTGACCTGCTGGACATGTTCCAGACCAAGGATCCGGTGTTTCTCATGGTCAGTACCATCGAGCCGCGCAAAAATCATGCGTACCTGCTCGAGGCGTTTGAGCTCGCCTGGGCAACCGGATCGAAAGCGCGGTTGTGCATCGTCGGCAAGATTGGCTGGAAGTGCGACGCACTGATCGAACGAATCCGCCAGCATCCCGAGCTGAACCGGCGTTTGTTCATGTACAACTCGCTCTCGGACAAAAGTCTCGAACACGCCTACTCTCACGCCACGGCGCTGGTGTTTCCGTCCCATGTCGAAGGTTTCGGCTTGCCTTTGGTGGAAGCCATGCAACGCCAATTACCGGCCATGGCCAGCGACATCCCGGTGTTCCGCGAGATCGGCGGCGACTACATGGCGTATTTCGACCTGGCGAATCCACAGAGTCTGACCGATCTGGTGACCGGCATGGAGCGCTCCGGCGAGTTTCCGGCAGCGCTGAGCCTCGAACAATGGCGCTGGCTGAGCTGGCGCGAAGCGAGCGCGCAATTGGTCGAGCGTATTGAGCGCAACTTGAATGCATCGTTGCCTGCCCCTGAGAGCCAGCATGCGCATTGCTCTTAACGCACGCATTCTCCAGGCACCGCGCACCGGCATCGGCCATTACGTTGCCGAACTGGTCAACGCCTTGCGCAACGAGCCCGATGTTGACGTGACGCTGTTCCACGGCTGGGGCTGGAGCTCGGCACTGCCGCAAGCGGCGATGCCCGGTTACTCGCGCCTGACGCCACTGCTACGGCAGATTCCCGGGGCCTATCAGGCGCGTCGCTGGCTGGAGCAGAAACGCTTCGATCAGGGCCGCGCGCAAGGGATCGACCTCTATCACGAACCCAGCCTGTGGCCGCTGGCCTTCGACGGCCCGACCGTGATCACCCTGCACGACCTGACTCACCTGCATTTTCCCGAGACCCAGCCACCGGCACGGCTCAAGGAAATCGAGCGTCGATTGGCTCAGGGTGTGCAACAGGCGCAGGTGATTCTCACCGACTCGCAAGCGATTGCCGACGAGGCTCAAGCGTATTTCGGTCTGCCTGCCGAGCGTTTTGTGGTGGCACCACTGGGCGTCGCCGCGCGCTTTCATCCGCGTGAGGCGAGCGCCATTGACGCGGTGCTCAAAGCGCACGCGGTCGAGGCGCGGGAGTATTTCCTGTGCGTGGGCACGCTGGAGCCGCGCAAGAACCTGGGTCTGGCCCTGCGCGCCCATGCTTTGTTGCCCGAGGCAGTGCGTCAGCGCTTTCCACTGCTGATCGTTGGCATGGCCGGGTGGGAGCGCGAACAGTTCAGCGAACCCTTGCGCCAAGCTCTGGCCAGCGGGCATGTGTGCCTGCTCGGTTATTTGCCTGATGAACAGGTGGCGCAACTGCTGGCCGGCGCCCGGGCGCTGATTTTTCCGTCGCTGTATGAAGGTTTTGGCCTGCCGGTACTGGAGGCCATGGCCAGCGGCACACCGGTGCTGCTCACGCGTTCTTCAGCGATGCCGGAAGTCGCCGGCGCGGCGGGCAACTATATTGAAGCTGACGATGCAGAAGGCCTGCGTGATGCGCTGAGCCGACTGATCGACGATCAAGCGCATTGGCAGGTATGCCAAGAAGCCGGGTTGCAGCAGTCACGGCTTTTTTCCTGGGAGCGTTGTGCACAGGCCACGGCCGGTGCCTACCGCCAGGCCATGGGAGGTTGAATGCGAGTTCTTCATTTTTTCAAGACGTACCTGCCTGACTCGGTCGGCGGCATTGAGCAAGTGATCTTCCAACTGTGCGAAAGCGGCGCCCAGCACGGCATCGACGGCCAGGTGCTGACGCTCAGCGCTGACCCGACACCGCCCGTGGTGAAATTGGGTCAGCACGAAGTACACCGGGCCAAACTCGATATTCAATTCGCCTCCACCGGTTTTTCCTGGAGCGTGTTCAAACAGTTTCGCGAGATGGCGGCCGAGGCGGATGTGGTCAACTACCACTTCCCGTGGCCGTTCATGGACCTGGTGCATTTCGCCAGTGCGATGAACAAACCCAGCGTGGTGACCTATCACTCGGACATCATTCGTCAGAAGCACTTGCTCAAACTTTACCGGCCACTGATGAACCGCTTCCTCGCCAGCGCCGACCGCATCGTTGCCGCTTCGCCGAATTACCTGCACACCAGCGATGTGCTGCAGCAGTTTCAGGACAAGACTCGAGTGATTCCCTACGGTTTGAACAAGGCCGGTTATCCACAGCCTGAAACCGAGCGGATGAATCGCTGGCGCCAGCAGCTTGGGGATAAGTTTTTCCTGTTCGTCGGCGTGATGCGTTACTACAAAGGCCTGCACATTCTGCTCGAGGCCCTGAAAGACGTGGACTATCCCGTGGTCATTGTCGGCGCCGGGCCGCTGGAACTGGAGTTGCACGCTCAGGCGCAGGCCCTGGGCCTGCGCAATATTCATTTCCTCGGACGCCTGGGTGACGAAGACAAGGTCGCGCTGCTGCAATTGAGCTACGCCATCGTCTTCCCTTCGCACTTGCGCTCGGAAGCCTTCGGCATCTCCCTGCTGGAAGGCGCGATGTATGGCAAACCGATGATCTCCAGCGAGATCGGCACCGGCACCAGCTACATCAATATCCACAACGAAACCGGGCTGGTAGTGCCGCCAAGTCATCCACAGGCATTCCGTGAAGCGATGCGCACGCTGTGGGAAGACCCGGTGCGCGCCGCCGCCATGGGGGTGAAGGCCGAAGCGCGTTATCGGCAGTTATTCACAGCCGATGACATGGGGCGCAAGTGGACGGAGCTTTATCAGGAATTGCTGGAAGAGAAATCGCTGTCTTACGCCTGATCCCTGTTTTGCAACGCATACCACCTGTGGGAGCGAGCAGGCTCGCTCCCACAGGGTATTTGTGGTCGGTTCGGAATTACAGATCCAGCACTAAAGGCTGCGTGCTTTGCGCCGGAACCGCGCAACAAATCAGCACATGCCCCGCCTCCGGCAAATCCGCCGGCACCTGTGGATAATTCACCGCACCGCTGACCAGCCGGGTCTTGCAGGTGCCGCACGAACCGCCTCGGCAACTGAACTCCGGGCGTAATCCGCGGCTTTCCGCCAGCTCCAGCAAACTCCCACCATCGGGCTGCCAGCGCGCCTCTTTTGCCGAGCGCTCGAACACCACCGGAACCGACGTGGTTGCTGCGGGCGCTTGCTCGATCACGATCGCATCCGGATCGGCCTGACGTTTCAGCGTCGACGGGCCGAAGGTTTCCGCATGGATCTGCGCATCGCGCACATCCAGCTCGCGCAGGGTGTCGTACAGCCCTTGGGTAAAACCACCCGGGCCGCAGAGCACAAAGTCGAGCTGATCAAAATCCTCGGCTTGCAGCAGGTTTCTCAGCACTGCGCCGTCGATGCGCCCGCGCACATCGAAATCCTCGCCCTCTTGCAGATCAGCTTCCGGCTGACTGAGCAAGCGCAGGACTCGTACAGAGTCGCCTGCCGTTTCGAGCAGACGATCCAGCTCCTGGCGAAACGGCTGATCCGCCAGACTGCGCGAACTCTGCAGCAACAGCGTCGGACGAATCCCCCGAGTCCGTAAGCCTTGGTACACCACCTCGCGCAGCATCGACAGCAACGGCGTAATTCCCACACCGGCGGCCAGCAGCACCAGCGGTCTGTGTTCCAGTGGCGCGACCGTGAAATGCCCTTGCGGGGCCCGCGCCTCCAGTACATCGCCGACACGAATTTGCTCATGCAGGTGCGACGAAATCAGCCCTTCACGCTTGACGCTGATCCGGAAAAAACCATCCGATGGCGCACTCGAAAGACTGTAGGTGCGGATATGCACCTGGCCATCGATCGTGAAACGCAGCGGTAAATGCTGGCCGGCGAGAAACACCGGCAAACCGGCGCCATCGGCGGGCTCCAGATAGATTGAGCGGATGCTGCGGCTTTCTGCTTCGATCTTCGCTAAGCGCAACGGCCGCCACTGGTTGCCCAGCGCCTGCGCCTGCAAACGCGCATCCGCCTCGGCCCAATTGCCGGTCAACAGACTGGTCGGCGACATGCCGTCAAAGCGCCAGCGCAACGCCAGTGCGGCCGGGCGCCGAACCATTGTCTCTACTTCAAATGTCCACAACCGCTCCGCACCTTGAAAAGCTTCGATCTGCGGGTCATCGAGAAGAATCTCGGTACGCCCGCTCAGTTGCAGCACATCACCTGTGGAAAAGTCGATGAACAGCAAGCCAGCCTTGGGATTGAGCAGCAAATTGCCAAGGGTGTTGAAGTGCAGATTGCCGGCGAAGTCAGGGATGGTCAGACGATTGCCTTCCACTCGTACGAAACCGGCCTGGCCGCCACGGTGGGAAACATCCACCGCACGCTGGCCGCCGGCATCGACATAACTGGCGACGAAGAACGTATCGGCGCCAGCGATCAGCGCGGTGGCTGCGTCATCGAGACCGTGCAGATGTTCGGCCGGGCGGGTCTGCGGATCCGTCAGCGGCACACGTTGAAACTGGCGCAGTTGAATGTATTGCGGACAGTTGCCGAAGGCCTGATCAACGCTGACATCAAAACCTTCAGCGCTGAGGTTGCCGACATGGCCGTTGAGGCGATTGCGCCGGCGGGTGTGCAACTCGATGCCGAGCAAACCGATCGGTTCGCCATTGCGCAGTTGCGCCGGGTCATCGGCAGCGATCTGGCTGGCGAAATGCAGATGCTCGGGATCCGGCGAATGGGCAAATCCCGGCGCGCCTTCGAGCACACTGGCCCACGGCCGCCCATCTGCATCGACTGCGCCGTACAGCATGAAGGGCAATTGCTGATAGAACTCACGGTGCTGATCCGGCATCCAGGTGCGAATCACCTTACGCCCGAAGGCTTCCATACGTTCGGCAACGCCGACATGGGCCTGTAACTGTTGCTCGCCAGCGTGCCACGGTGAACGTTCCATCACGACTTCTCCCCTGCACCGTCGGCACAGTGTGGATTGCGAAAATCAGGCGGTGGTTTGCAGACCGGCGACAGTGCGCGGCATGCCGACGAAGCCGGGCAAGGCTTCAACCCGGGCCAGCCAGGCGCGAACGTTGCCGTAGTCGTCCAGCGACACGTTGCCTTCCGGTGCATGGGCGATGTAACTGTAGGCGGAAACATCGGCAATGCTCGGTTCGTCACTGGCAAGAAACGAAGTTTTGCCCAACTCGATATCCATCACCTTGAGCAGGTTGTGCGCACGGGTGATCGCCTCTTCGGCATTCAGTTGTGCGCCGAACACCGTGACCAATCGCGCAGCGGCGGGACCAAAAGCGATCGGCCCGGCGGCGGCCGACAACCAGCGCTGTACCCGCGCGGCGCCGACCGGGTCGGCTGGCAGCCAACGACCGTGGCCGTATTTCTGCGCCAGGTACACCAGAATCGCGTTGGAGTCGGCCAGCACCACACCGTCGTCATCAATGGCCGGCACCTGGCCAAAACTGTTGATCGCCAGATACGCCGGCTGCTTGTGCTCACCCTTGGCCAGATCGACGAAGATCAGCTCGGTCGGCAATTGCAGCAGGGACAACATCAGCTCGACACGGTGGGCGTGGCCGGAACGTGGAAAGTTGTAGAGTTTGATCGCTTGCATGGTCGACTCCGCTGAACAGTGGCGCCGCTGCGGGGATGAGAGCGCCGATGGAGGCCATCTTGCGCTGATCGCGAAAACAACAGAATAACCAGCAAACGCAATCGATTATTTCACTGAGTGCAATAACGCCGCATTTTTCAAGGCCGGATGTTCGCGCAAAGCCTCTGTCGTGAAATCGACAAAACTGCGGATCCGCGCTGGCGCCTTGCGCCCGCCCTGATACACGACGTGGATCGGCAGCGGCGGCAGTTCAAATTCGGCGAGCACTATTTCCAGTGTGCCGGCGGCAACCTGACTCGCCACTTGATAGGACAACACCCGGGTCAAACCCAAGCCCGTGCAAGCTGCTGTAATCGCAGCCTGATTGGCGGTCACGATCAGACGCGGCTCAGGACGCACACTGAGCGGTTCGCCACCGTCGAGAAACGGCCAGTTGCGTTGCTGCCCGATCGCTGAAGTCGCCACCACTGGCGCCCCCGCCAACGCGTGGGGATGCAGCGGTCGACCATACTCGGCAAAGTATTTCGGCGAGCCGCAAATGACCCGACGCACCTCACCGACCCGAATCGCATGCTGATTGCTGTCCGGCAGATCGCCGATGCGCACCGCGACATCGATGCCCTCCTCGACCATGTTGACGATCCGATCGACCAGGACGGCATTGATCGTGACATCCGGATACTGCGCGAGATAACTCGCCATCACCGGCGTCACAAACAAATCACCGAACAACACCGGCGCCGTCACCGTCAATTGCCCACGCGGCTGGGCATGGCTGCCCGCCGCCGAATCCTCCGCTTCCTGCACCTCGGCGAGGATCCGCCGACAGTCTTCCAGGTAACGCTGCCCCGCTTCGCTCAAATGCACACTGCGCGTGGTGCGAATCAGCAACTGCGTACCGATGCGCAACTCCAGCGCCGCCACCGCCCGGGTGACGCTGGCCGCAGACAAACCCAAGCGCCGCGCGGCAGCAGAGAAGCCTTGCTCCTGGGCGACGGTGGTGAAGATGTGCATTTCCTGGAAGCGGTCCATTCCTTGACTCCTACGTCGCAGCGTTCATCCGCTGGTGCAAATCCGGGAACAACAACTGAGCAAACCAGATCGGTAAACCTGGATAAAGATCACGCGCTTTCGGTGTCGCACTTTCGACCAACCCCAACTGAACCAAGCCTTTCAACTGATCCGTGGCTACGCGATCCGACAGTCCGGTGAAAATCTTGAAGTCGGCTCGACTCAACGTTCCCTGAGTCAGCAGAACATGCAATGCCCGCGCAGCCTCAGGCTTGATTCCGGCGATTTTGATTCGCTCGTGCCACACAAAAATGCTGTGCAACCTTTCGCGCATATTCGATATGTTCAGCGCCCGTTCGGTATAACGCATCTGGTCGAGACAGGTTTCCAACATGAAGCCGACAAACTCGAACAAGCCTGCTTGAGTCAGCTGACCACGACCGTCAAGATCTCCGCGGCGGGATTTGTCGGCATTGGCTAATCGGGCGTAATACGTTCCCTGCTGTCGAGCGAGACCGCGAGATAACGACCAGAGAGGTGAGACCAGCCCAAGTTTTTGCAGTTGAAGATGAGTAAGTAACCTGATGGTTCGCCCGTTGCCATCGATAAATGGATGTACCCAAGCCAGTCGTTGGTGATACGCCATCACCGAAAGCAATCGACTCCGCGCATCCGGCAAACGCCCGTACACGTTCTGCATTCGAGCGAGCATCGGACCCACGGATTGGCAGGGTGGTGCAGCATGATCGTCGACCAGAACGTCTCGTCCGCTCACATCGCGCAATTCGCCGGGCACCAAGTGGCCACCGTCGCTCAACATCAATTGATCTTCGCGGGTTCCGTAGAAGAGTCTTTTGTGCAAACGCGTAACGAACGCCGGACTGAAGAGAGCTTCCCAAGAAAGGCTCTTATGCATTGACAACGCGCGCTCGAAAGCCTGCTGCGTACCGATGTGCGTCATCGCCAGTTCGGTCAGTTCCTTGCGTTGCCGTTTGGGAGACGTCGGGGCGAGAGTCACCGGCTCGGTGAACTGGCCTTCAATCAAGTTACTGTAAAAACTGCTGGTTACCCGAAGTAACCCGCCGACCCGCTGCAGCATAGGGGGAGAAACCATCGCACTGAGCTTCCCAGTCTGAAACGGCACCTGCTCAGCCAAATGCAGTATTTCATTCGGAAATACCGGCATAAGCGGCTCAAGCCAATGGGTTCCCAAGACTGTTTCAGCACACATTCAACCTCCTGAATCGCGGATTTATCTGCGGATTCAAGAATACGCTCAAGGCCTATATTTACCTAGCTTGTAGTCCTGTAGGAGGTTTCCCATACTGAGGTAATTCGCGGATTATTTTGCGAATTTTTTGCGAGAGGAAAACGCAGAAGTGAGAGTCTGATTCCAATGTCCTACACGAGAGCGCGAAATCTCGCGCTCTCGTGCAAAAACCGTTACTCCACCGTCACCGACTTCGCCAAATTACGCGGCTGATCCACATCCGTGCCCTTGAGCACCGCAACGTAGTACGACAGCAACTGCAGCGGAACCGTGTAGAGGATCGGCGAGAGGATGTCGTGGATGTGCGGCATCTGCACCACGTGGGTGCCTTCGCCGTTGGTCATCCCGGCTTTTTCGTCGGCGAACACGATCAGTTCGCCGCCACGTGCGCGGACTTCCTGCAGGTTGGATTTGAGCTTTTCCAGCAGTTCGTTGTTCGGCGCCACGGTGACCACCGGCATGTCGTTATCAACAAGCGCCAGCGGGCCGTGTTTCAGTTCGCCGGCCGGGTAGGCTTCGGCGTGGATGTAGGAGATTTCCTTGAGTTTCAGGGCACCTTCCATCGCCACCGGGAATTGCGCACCACGACCGAGAAACAGGGTGTGGTTTTTCTCGGCGAACAGCTCGGCGATTTTTTCCACGGTGCTGTCCATGGCCAGTGCTTCACCGAGACGAGTTGGCAGGCGACGCAGTTCTTCGACCAGACGCGCTTCAACGCCGTCGGCCAAGGTGCCGCGCACCTGACCCAGCGACAGGGTCAGCAGCAATAGACCAACCAATTGCGTGGTGAAGGCTTTGGTCGAGGCGACGCCGATTTCGCGGCCGGCCTGGGTCAGCAGGGTCAGATCGGATTCGCGTACCAGCGAGCTGATGCCGACGTTGCAGATCGCCAGGCTGGCCAAGAAGCCCAGCTCTTTGGCGTTGCGCAGGGCAGCCAGGGTGTCGGCGGTTTCGCCGGACTGCGAGATGGTCACGAACAGGGTGTCCGGCTGCACCACCACTTTGCGGTAGCGGAATTCACTGGCGACTTCGACCTGGCATGGGATGCCGGCCAGTTCTTCCAGCCAGTAACGGGCAACCATACCGGCGTGATAACTGGTGCCGCAGGCGACGATTTGTACATTGCGCACTTTGGCGAACAGCTCGGCGGCTTGCGGGCCGAAGGCTTGCACCAACACCTGATCGTTGCTCAGGCGACCTTCGAGGGTGCGCTGTACAACGGCCGGTTGCTCGTGGATTTCCTTGAGCATGTAGTGGCGGAATTCACCCTTGTCGGCGGCTTCGGCACCGTCGCTGTACTGCACGGTCTGGCGCTCGACAACGTTGCCGTTGACGTCCCAGATCTGCACGTTGTCGCGGCGAATTTCGGCGATATCGCCTTCTTCCAGGTACATGAAGCGGTCGGTGACCTGACGCAGCGCCAACTGGTCAGACGCGAGGAAGTTCTCGCCCAGACCCAGACCAATCACCAACGGGCTGCCACTGCGTGCGGCGACCAGACGATCCGGTTGTTTGGCATTGATCACGGCCAGACCGTAAGCACCGTGCAGTTCCTTGACCGTCGCCTTGAGAGCGACGCTCAGGTCTGGCTGATCCTTGAGTTTGTGGCTGAGCAGGTGGGCGATGACTTCTGTGTCGGTGTCCGACGTAAACACGTAACCCAGCGCTTTCAGTTGTTCACGCAGGGCTTCGTGGTTTTCGATGATGCCGTTGTGCACCACCGCGATGTCGCCGGAGAAATGGGGGTGAGCGTTACGCTCGCAAGGCGCGCCGTGCGTGGCCCAACGGGTGTGAGCAATGCCGAGACGGCCAACCAGCGGGTGTTCGGCCAGCGCTGCTTCGAGTTCGCTGACTTTGCCCGGGCGACGCATACGCTCAAGTGTTTCGTCGTTGGTGAAGACCGCGACACCGGCGCTGTCATAGCCGCGGTATTCCAGGCGCTTGAGGCCTTCGAGCAGGATGGCGGTGATATTACGTTCAGCAACTGCGCCGACAATTCCACACATGCTTATTTCTCCTGACTGACAGCCGCGCAAATCACGGTGATACCGCGGGCTTGTATCTGATCGCGCGCATCGATAGGCAGGCGATCATCGGTAATTAGGGTATGGACGCTGCTCCACGGCAGTTCCAGATTGGGAATCTTGCGACCGATCTTGTCGGCCTCGACCATGACAATGACTTCCCGCGCGACTTCCGCCATCACTCGGCTCAGACCGAGCAGTTCATTGAAGGTGGTGGTGCCGCGCACCAGATCAATGCCATCGGCGCCAATGAACAACTGGTCGAAGTCGTAAGAGCGTAGTACTTGCTCGGCAACCTGGCCCTGAAAGGATTCCGAATGCGGATCCCAGGTGCCGCCGGTCATCAACAGCACCGGTTCGTGTTCGAGTTCGCTCAGGGCGTTGGCGACGTGCAGGGAGTTGGTCATCACCACCAGTCCTGGCTGCTGGCCAAGTTCGGGGATCATCGCGGCGGTGGTGCTGCCACTGTCGATGATGATGCGCGCATGCTCGCGGATGCGTTTTACCGCCGCACGAGCGATTGCCTGCTTGTATTTGGAAACGCTCTGCGCGGTTTCCGCGACCAGTTCCTGCGGCATGGTGATCGCCCCACCGTAACGGCGCAGCAACAGGCCATGGCTTTCCAGCGCGGCGAGGTCCTTGCGAATCGTAACTTCGGAGGTTTCGAAGCGCTTGGCCAGTTCATCCACACTGACTTCGCCCTGCTCGTTGAGCAAGGCGAGAATATTGTGACGGCGTTGCGGCGTATTGCGTTTCGACATGGCAACTTAAGTTTCGATTCGAAAGATAACGGAAGCAATCAAAACCTATCGGCCCTAAATCGTCAAGCGACAGTCAGCCTTTTTTGAAAACTACACATAAAAAATGTGAGAGCGAGCCTGCTCGCGAAGGCTTCGTGTCAGTCAACATCAATGTTGAATGATCTACCGCATTCGCGAGCAAGCTCGCTCCCACATTGGATTTTCGACGCTAAAAGAAACTGTGGATAACTCAGCTCTTCTTGATCTTCTCTGGCCGCTTCCAGCCATCGATGTTCTTCTGCCGCGCTCGACCCACGGCCAACTGCGCGTTATCCACATTCTGCGTAATCGTCGAACCGGCCGCCGTGGTCGCACCGTCAGAGATATCCACAGGCGCGACCAACGAGTTATTGGAGCCAATGAACACGTCGGCACCCAACACGGTTTTCCACTTGTTGGCGCCATCGTAGTTGCAGGTGATGGTGCCGGCACCGATGTTGGTGCGTGCACCGATTTCGGCATCGCCCAAATACGTGAGGTGACCGGCCTTGGCGCCTTCGCCCATGTGGGCATTTTTCAGCTCAACGAAGTTACCCACATGTGCGCGTGCTTCGAGCACGGTGCCCGGACGCAGTCGCGCGAACGGGCCGGCATCGCTGCCCTCGCCCAGAATGGCACCGTCGATATGACTGTTGGCCTTGATCACCACGCCTTTGCGCAGGGTGCTGTCCTTGATCACGCAGTTCGGGCCGATCACCACATCGTCCTCAATGACGACGTTGCCTTCGAGGATCACGTTGATGTCGATCAGCACATCGCGACCCACGGTGACTTCGCCACGCACGTCGAAACGTGCCGGATCCCGCAGGGTCACGCCTTGCGCCATCAATCGACGGCCGGCGCGCAACTGGTAATGGCGCTCCAGTTCGGAGAGCTGCTTGCGATCGTTGGCGCCCTGCACTTCCATCGGGTCGTGCGGCTGTTCGGTGGCTACGACCAGTCCATCGTTGACCGCCATTTCGATCACGTCGGTCAGGTAGTACTCGCCTTGAGCGTTATTGTTCGAGAGGCGGCTCATCCAGTCAGCCAGACGATTGGCCGGGACAGCGAGAATGCCGGTGTTGCCTTCGGTGATTGCGCGTTGCGCTTCGCTGGCATCTTTGTGCTCAACGATTGCGGCAACCTTGCCATCAGCATCGCGCACAATACGGCCGTAACCGGTTGGATCGTCGAGCTCGACGGTCAACAAGCCCATTTGTCCCGGAACAACATGCTTGAGCAAACGTTTCAGGGTTTCGACTTCGATCAGCGGCACGTCACCGTAAAGGATCAGCACGGTGTCGGCGGTAATGAACGGCACCGCTTGGGCAGTGGCGTGACCGGTGCCCAGTTGCTTGTCCTGCAGGACGAAATTCAGATCATCAGCGGCCAGACGTTCACGCACCACATCGGCGCCATGGCCAATCACCACATGAATGCGTTGCGGATCAAGTTGCCGGGCGCTGTGGATAACATGACCCAGCATGGAATTGCCGGCAATCGGGTGCAGCACTTTCGGCAGAGCCGAACGCATACGGGTGCCTTGACCGGCCGCGAGGATAACGATTTCAAGAGACATGACTGGCTACCAATCCTGGGTGGTCAGCAACTGCGACCGGGTTTCGGGAATTCGGAAAAGAAAAAAGGGTAGCCGAGGCTACCCTTTTTTATCAATCGCACAACAAGCGGCTGACGGATTAACCGCCAAACTTCTTGCGGATCTGCTGGACAGTGCGCAGCTGAGCTGCAGCCTCGGCCAGACGTGCTGACGCAGCGCTGTAGTCGAAATCAGCGCCTTTTTCATGCAGAGCATGCTCGGCAGCCTTGAGAGCTGCTTGAGCCTGAGCTTCATCCAGGTCGGCGGCACGTTGCACGGTATCGGCAAGCACCTTGACCATGTTCGGCTGAACCTCGAGGAAACCACCGGAGATGTAGAACACCTCGGCTTCCCCGCCTTGCTTGATCAGGCGGATCGGACCTGGCTTCAGATTAGTGATCAGCGGCGCGTGACCCAGAGCGATACCAAGATCACCCAGTGCACCGTGCGCAATCACCATCTCGACCAGGCCGGAAAAGATTTCCCCTTCCGCGCTGACGATATCGCAATGGACTGTCATAGCCATCTGATTGCCTCAACCTAAATGAGCGCCCGTTGCCGGGCGCCGGGATTACAGTTTCTTGGCTTTCTCGATCGCTTCTTCGATGCCGCCAACCATGTAGAACGCTTGTTCTGGCAGGTGGTCGTAGTCACCGTTGAGGATGCCTTTGAAGCCAGCAATGGTGTCTTTCAGGGAAACGTATTTACCCGAAGCACCGGTGAAGACTTCAGCCACGAAGAACGGCTGCGACAAGAAGCGCTGGATCTTACGAGCACGGTTTACCAACTGCTTGTCGGCTTCCGACAGCTCGTCCATACCCAGGATCGCGATGATGTCCTTCAGCTCTTTGTAACGTTGCAGAACGTACTGAACGCCGCGAGCGGTGTCGTAGTGGTCCTGGCCAATTACGTTCGGGTCCAGCTGGCGCGAAGTCGAATCCAGTGGATCTACCGCTGGGTAGATACCCAGGGAGGCGATGTCACGGGACAGAACGACGGTGGCGTCCAAGTGGGCGAAGGTGGTCGCTGGCGACGGGTCGGTCAAGTCATCCGCAGGTACGTATACCGCTTGGATCGAAGTGATCGAACCTTCCTTGGTCGAAGTGATACGTTCTTGCAGAACGCCCATCTCTTCAGCCAGGGTCGGCTGGTAACCTACTGCCGAAGGCATACGGCCCAGCAGTGCGGATACTTCAGTACCGGCCAGGGTGTAACGATAGATGTTGTCGACGAACAGCAGAACGTCGTTACCTTCGTCACGGAACTTCTCGGCCATGGTCAGGCCGGTCAGTGCTACGCGCAGACGGTTACCCGGCGGCTCGTTCATCTGACCGTAAACCAGTGCCACTTTGTCCAGAACGTTGGAGTCCTTCATCTCGTGGTAGAAGTCGTTACCCTCACGAGTACGCTCACCCACACCGGCGAACACGGAATAACCGCTGTGCTCGATGGCGATGTTACGGATCAGTTCCATCATGTTTACGGTTTTGCCTACACCGGCACCACCGAACAGACCGACTTTACCGCCTTTGGCGAACGGGCAAACCAGGTCGATAACCTTGATGCCGGTTTCCAGCAGATCGTTGCCGCCTGCTTGCTCGGCGAACGAAGGTGCTGGACGGTGAATGCCCCAGCGCTCTTCGGTGTCGATCGGGCCAGCTTCGTCGATCGGGTTACCGAGGACGTCCATGATCCGGCCCAGGGTCGCTTTACCGACCGGTACGGAGATGGCTGCGCCAGAGTCGGTAACTTCCAGACCGCGCTTCAAGCCTTCGGTGGAACCCATCGCAATGGTGCGAACCACGCCGTCGCCCAGCTGTTGCTGAACTTCCAGGGTGGTTTCAGCCGCGCTCACTACTTTCAGCGCGTTGTAGATGCTCGGTACGCTGTCGCGTGGAAATTCCACGTCGATAACGGCGCCGATGATTTGAACGATACGTCCGCTACTCATAGCTGGATCCTCTGAATATTTGAACCGTTAAACCGCGGCAGCGCCGCCGACGATTTCCGAGATCTCTTGGGTGATCGCAGCCTGACGCGCCTTGTTGTAGATCAGCTGCAAATCGCTGATCAAATCACCGGCGTTGTCGGTAGCGTTCTTCATCGCGATCATCCGCGCAGCTTGTTCAGCCGCGTTGTTCTCGACCACCGCCTGATAGACCTGCGACTCAACGTAGCGGACCATCAAGCCGTCAAGCAGCTCTTTGGCATCCGGTTCGTAGAGATAGTCCCAGTGGTGCTTGAGATCCTGATCCGGGGTGGCCACCAGTGGAATCAACTGCTCCACGGTAGGCTGTTGCGTCATGGTGTTGATGAACTTGTTGGACACCACGGACAGGCGGTCAATACGGCCGTCCAGGTAGGCATCCAGCATCACCTTGACGCTGCCGATCAGATCATTGATCGACGGCTCTTCACCCAGGTGGCTGATAGCTGCAACGACGTTACCGCCGAAGTTGCGGAAAAAGGCCGCACCCTTGCTACCAACGACACACAGATCAATCTCGACGCCGTTTTCGCGGTTTACCGCCATGTCCTTGACCAGGGCCTTGAACAGGTTGGTGTTCAAGCCGCCGCACAGACCACGGTCACTGCTCACCACAACATAACCAACGCGCTTGATAGCGCGGTCGATCATGAACGGGTGGCGGTATTCCGGGTTGGCGTTGGCCAGATGCCCAATAACCTGGCGGATACGCTCCGCATAAGGACGGCTAGCAGCCATGCGCATTTGTGCCTTGCGCATTTTGCTGACCGCCACTTTTTCCATGGCGCTGGTAATCTTTTGCGTGCTTTTGATGCTCGCAATCTTACTGCGAATCTCTTTTGCGCCTGCCATGTAACACCTATCAGGTTAGCAAGCGGGAGCCTCGCGGCTCCCGCTGCGGCTTACCAGGTTTGGGTGGCCTTGAACTTCTCGATACCGGCTTTCATGCCAGCGTCGATTTCGTCATTGAAGTCACCTTTAACGTTGATCTTGGCCATCAAATCGGCGTGATCGCGGTTGAAGAAAGCGATCAGCGCTTGTTCGAAGCTGCCGATCTTGGCGATTTCAATGTCAGTCAGGAACCCACGCTCAGCGGCATACAGCGACAGCGCCATGTCAGCGATCGACATTGGTGCGTATTGCTTCTGCTTCATCAGCTCGGTAACGCGCTGACCATGCTCAAGTTGCTTACGGGTCGCTTCGTCCAGGTCAGAAGCGAACTGGGCGAATGCCGCCAGTTCACGGTACTGAGCCAGAGCGGTACGGATACCACCGGACAGCTTCTTGATGATCTTGGTCTGAGCGGCACCACCCACACGGGATACCGAAACACCGGCGTTCACTGCAGGACGGATGCCCGAGTTGAACATGGCCGATTCCAGGAAGATCTGACCGTCGGTGATGGAAATCACGTTGGTCGGAACGAACGCGGAAACGTCGCCAGCCTGGGTTTCGATGATCGGCAGTGCGGTCAGGGAACCGGTTTTGCCGGTCACTGCGCCGTTGGTGAACTTCTCTACGTATTCTTCCGAAACGCGGGATGCGCGCTCCAGCAGACGGGAGTGGAGATAGAACACGTCGCCTGGGTAAGCTTCACGGCCTGGTGGACGGCGCAGCAGCAGGGAAATCTGGCGGTAAGCCACTGCTTGCTTGGACAGATCGTCATAAACGATCAGCGCGTCTTCACCGCGGTCGCGGAAGAATTCACCCATGGTGCAACCGGAGTACGGTGCCAGGAATTGCAGCGCAGGAGATTCCGAAGCACTGGCAGCCACGATGATCGTGTTGGCCAGGGCCCCGTTTTCTTCCAGCTTGCGAACCACGTTGGCGATGGTCGATTGTTTCTGACCGATGGCTACGTAGACGCAGAAAATGCCGCTGTCTTTCTGGTTGATGATCGCGTCGATCGCCAGAGCGGTTTTACCGATCTGACGGTCACCGATGATCAGCTCACGCTGGCCACGGCCGACAGGGATCATGGCATCGACAGCCTTGTAGCCAGTCTGTACAGGCTGGTCTACCGACTTACGCCAGATCACGCCCGGAGCAACTTTCTCGACCGCGTCGGTCTCGGTGTTGCCCAGTGGACCTTTGCCGTCAACAGGGTTACCCAGTGCGTCGACTACGCGACCCAGCAGTTCCTTACCAACAGGAACTTCGAGGATGCGGCCGGTGCACTTGGCGCTCATGCCTTCAGCCAGAGACTGGTAAGCGCCCAGTACAACGGCACCTACGGAGTCTTGCTCCAGGTTGAGGGCCATACCGTAGACGCCGCCCGGAAACTCGATCATCTCGCCGTACATGACGTCGGCCAGACCGTGAATCCGCACGATGCCGTCAGATACGCTGACGACAGTGCCTTCGTTACGGGCTTGGGAGGTCACATCGAGCTTATCGATGCGGCCCTTGATAATTTCACTTATTTCGGAAGGATTGAGTTGCTGCATTGCTCTGCTGCCCCTTCAAACTCAAGATTTCAATGCTTCGGCAAGTTTCGCGATTTTGCCGCGAATCGAGCCATCGATAACCAGGTCGCCGGCGCGGATAACGACACCACCTATAAGGGCAGCATCCTCCGCAACTTGCAGGCGCACTTCCCGGTTGAGTCGTGCACTGAGAACCTTGGCGAGTTTGTCTTGCTGTTCTTGGTTCAATGCAAAAGCACTGGTCACTTCAACGTCTACCGACTTCTCTTGTTCGGCCTTGTACAGGTCGAAAAGAGCGGCAATCTCCGGCAGAAGCGGGAGACGGTCGTTTTCGGCAACGACATTGATGAAGTTCTGTGCCTTGGCATCAAACTTGTCGCCGCACACGTCAATAAACGTGGCGGCCTTTTCTGCGCTCGTCAGTCGCGGGGCCTTGAGCACGCGCTGCATGGTGTCGTCTTGCGACACCGCTGCAGCCAGGCCGAGCATGGCTGACCAATTGGCCAGTTGCTGGTGGGCCTGAGCGTGCTCGAAGGCCGCCTTAGCGTAAGGTCGGGCCAACGTGGTCAGTTCTGCCATGATCGCCCTCGCTTAGATTTCAGCAGCCAGTTGGTTAACCAGCTCTGCGTGCGCGTTTTGATCGATTGTGGCACCCAGGATCTTCTCGGCGCCGCCGACAGCCAGCAAGCCCACTTGGGCACGCAGCTTGTCTTTGACACTGTTCAGTTCCTGTTCGATCTCGGCTTGAGCCTGAACCTTCACACGGTCAGCGTCGACACGGGCCTTTTCAACGGCCTCTTCGACAATCTGGTTACCGCGTTTCTTGGCTTGCTCGATGATTTCAGCTGCCTGAGCTTTCGCTTCGCGCAGTTGCTGACCCGCTTTTTCTTGGGCCAACTCCAGGTCGCGAGCTGCACGGCTGGCAGCGTCCAGACCATCAGCGATCTTCTTTTGACGTTCGTGCAGAGCAGCGATGACCGGAGGCCATACATACTTCATGCAGAACAGTACAAAAATCAGGAACGCAACGGACTGGCCAATCAGGGTCGCATTAATGTTCACGCCAACACCTCGCAGTTACGTTGTCCATCACATCAAATTACTCGGAAGAATCCGGGTAATTAGCCAGCGATCTGACCAACGAACGGGTTCGCAAAGGTGAAGAACAGAGCGATACCAACACCGATCATGGTTACGGCGTCGAGCAGACCGGCAACGATGAACATTTTAACTTGCAGCATTGGAACCATTTCTGGCTGACGCGCTGCGCCTTCCAGGAACTTGCCGCCCAGCAGGCCGAAACCAATTGCGGTACCCAGTGCGCCCAGGCCGATCAACAGTGCAACAGCGATAGCGGTTAGACCAACTACAGTTTCCATCTTTCCTCCCGACTTTTACGTCGTATGGTTTAGGTTTTTTAGATTAAAGCGGTAAAACAAATCGTTTCAGGTGCCCTGTGAAGAGCCCCTTCCCGTTTGACCGGGAAGGACATCAGACTAGTCGAGACTGGTCTTAATGGTTTTCTTCGTGCGCCATCGACAGGTAGACGATGGTCAGCATCATGAAGATGAACGCCTGCAGGGTGATGATCAGGATGTGGAACACAGCCCAAGCCCACTGCAGAACAACGCCCAGGCCGCTCAGCCAGAGCAGACCGCTGCCGAACATCACAGCGATCAGAATGAACACCAGCTCTCCGGCATACATGTTGCCGAACAGACGCAGAGCCAGAGAGATCGGTTTGGCGATCAGGGTCACGAATTCCAGCAGGAAGTTCACCGGGATCAGCAGGGCTTGAACGAAGATGTTCTTGCTGCCGAACGGGTGCAGGGTCAGTTCGCCGATGAAGCCGCCGATGCCCTTGACCTTGATGCTGTAGAAAATGATCAGTGCGAAAACCGACAACGCCATGCCCAGAGTTGCGTTCGGGTCGGTGGTCGACACGGCGCGGAACGGGATGTGGTGGTCACCGGAGATCAGGATGGCCAGCTGAGGAATCCAGTCGACCGGGATCAGGTCGACGGCGTTCATCAGGAACACCCAGACGAAGATGGTCAGTGCCAGCGGTGCAATCACCGGGCTACGGCCATGGAAGCTGTCTTTCACGCTGCCATCGACGAATTCGACCAATACTTCAACGAAGTTCTGCAAAGCACCCGGCTGACCCGAAGTCGCTTTCTTTGCCGCCATGCGGAAAAGAAGTACGAAGATCAGACCCAACGCGACCGACCAGCCGAGGGTATCGACGTGGAAAGCCCAGAAGCCCATTTCTTTGGCTTCTGCTGCGGTGTGGGCAAAGCCCCAGCCGCCGTTAGGTAGCTGACCGAAGGTCAGGTTCTGCAAGTGGTGCTGGATATAGCCCGAAGCGGTTGTTTCTGCCATGGTTGCCTCAAACGCCCTAAGGTCTCGAAAGTCTTGTTCTCATCAGCAGGGGAGCGAACCAGCTGACCGACTGAGTCAGCACGAACGCGCCGAATACAGCTATCGGCGCCAGTGGCTTCACACCTGCAAACACCAGTGCAAAGAGCACTGCCGTCAAAATCAGTTTGCCTGCCTCGCCGGCATAAAAAGACCGGACGATGGACTGGGCTGCTCGGGCGCCGGAAAACCGAAATGCCTTGTGAGCGAAATAAACATTGGGCAGCAAGGCTATCAGGCCTCCGCAAAGTCCCGAGTATCCGGCAACGACTCCATGCCATTGCCAGAGCGCCAAAGCGGCAATGAGCAAAATGACAAATTGAGCCATTAACACCGGAAAAACCGCCAGGCGATGGAACGGCAGGCGGTTTGGCTTGCGGGTTTCCATCACTATTGCTCTCCAATGGTCGGCTGCCAGAATTCAATAACTTGGCATAATTTGTGCCGACAAAATGCGCGCAGAGTATAGGGGCGGTTCTGCCCCTATTCAACTGTCAGGTAGTGATTTCCGACTGCGCGCTACATGAGGAAATGTTTCAGCGAATGTGCGCGAGCACACCTTGAAGCTCATCGAGGGAGTTATAACCGATCACCAACTGACCCTTTCCCTTCTTCCCGTGGCGAATCTGCACCGCAGAGCCTAGGCGCTCGGCCAGACGCTGTTCGAGGCGGGCGATATCCGGGTCGGGTTTGGTCGCTTCCACAGGCTCCGGTTTGCCACTCAACCACTGGCGAACCAGTGCCTCAGTTTGGCGCACGGTCAGGCCGCGTGCGACAACATGTCGCGCCCCTTCCACCTGCTGATTGTCCGGCAGACCGAGCAATGCACGGGCATGACCCATTTCCAGGTCGCCGTGGGAGAGCATGGTCTTGATGACTTCCGGCAATGCAATAAGCCGCAACAGGTTAGCCACAGTGACGCGGGACTTACCCACAGCCTCGGCGACCTGTTGCTGAGTGAGCTGGAATTCCTGCTGCAAACGCTGCAGGGCCACCGCTTCTTCGATCGGGTTGAGGTCTTCGCGCTGGATGTTCTCGATCAGCGCAATGGCGATCGCGGTTTCATCCGGTACGTCGCGGACCATCGCAGGGATGGTTTCCTGCCCGGCTTGCTGACTCGCGCGCCAGCGGCGTTCACCGGCGATGATCTCGAAGCGGCCACCGCCAATCGGGCGCACCACGATCGGCTGCATCACGCCCTGAGCCTTGATCGACGCGGCCAGTTCTTCCAGCGCCTGCGGATCCATGTCCCGGCGCGGCTGGTATTTGCCGCGCTGGAGCAGATCCAGCGGCAAGTGCTGCAATTCACGGGTGTCAGCCTGCGCGGCCTGTTCTTCCAGCGCGCTGACGGTCGGACCACTCAGCAGTGCATCCAGTCCACGTCCGAGACCTCGTTTCTTGACGGCCATGGGGATTCCTTAAGTTGCCTGAGCGGCGGCGATGCGTGAATTTTTGCGCTGACGGCGAACCATCTCGCCGGCCAGGGCCAGATAAGCCAGGGCGCCGCGCGATTGCTTGTCGTAGGCCAGCGCCGGCATGCCATAGCTCGGCGCTTCGGCCAGGCGGATGTTGCGCGGGATCACTGTGTCGTAGAGCTGCTCGCCGAAGTGTTCCTTGAGCTGCGCCGAAACATCGTTCATCAGGCTCAGACGCGGGTCGTACATGGTCCGCAACAGACCTTCGACTTTCAGGTTGGGATTGAGCAATTCAGCGATGCGCTTGATGTTATCCACAAGATCGCTGAGACCTTCGAGCGCAAAATACTCGCACTGCATGGGGATAATCACCCCGTCAGCGGCAACCAGTGCGTTCAGTGTGAGCATCGACAGCGACGGCGGGCAGTCGATCAAAATGTAATCGTAGTTTTCACGGATCGGCGCCAGCGCACTGCGCAGGCGGCTTTCCTTCATCTGCATTTCCAGCAGCACCACTTCGGCCGCGGTCAGGTCGCGGTTGGCCGGCAGCAGTTGATAACCACCGTGTTCGGAGTAGTGCATGGCCTGGGCCAGATCGCATTCGCCGATCAGCAGGTCATAGACCGAATTTTCCAGGCCGTGTTTATCCACACCGCTACCCATGGTGGCGTTGCCCTGTGGATCGAGATCGATCAACAGCACCCGGCGCTTGGTCGCGACCAGGGATGCTGCGAGGTTGATGCAGGTGGTGGTCTTGCCCACACCACCCTTTTGGTTCGCTATCGCGAATACCTTAGCCATTCTTGCTTGTGTTCCCAATCATGCCGTGCGGCGCAGTATCAGCAGATGGCGTTGGCCTTGGCAACCGGGTACGGCCAGGGCGTGTTCGCTATCGAGTTTGAAGTCTGCCGGCAATGCTACCAGCTCATCGGCCGGATGAACGCCCTTCATTGCCAGCCAGCGTGTATCGGCATCGCCAAGATGGCGAGTCCAATTGGTGAAGTTCTCCATGCTGCTGAACGCCCGGGAAATGATCCCGTTGAACGGTTGCGCGGGCAGGAAGGCTTCGACACGACTGTGGATAACTTGCAGGTTATCCAGTTTGAGTTCGAGTTTGACCTGAGTCAGGAAGCGGGTTTTCTTGCCGTTGCTGTCCAGGCAGGTCACTTGCGAGTCAGGATAGAGGATCGCCAACGGGATCCCCGGCATGCCGCCGCCGCTGCCGACGTCGAGCCAGCGGCCGTTTTCGATGAACGACATCACGCTCAGACTATCGAGCAAGTGGCGCGAAACCATTTCGTCCGGATCGCGCACGGCAGTCAGGTTGTAGGCCTGGTTCCATTTGATCAACAGGGCCAGATAACCCAGCAGCAATTCGTGCTGGGTTTCAGTGAGGTTGACACCGAGCTCGCGGGCTCCTGTGGATAACTCTTCGGCGTGTTGCGAAGTGACCTTAGAACTCAAGCGCTTTGCTCCAACTGACGGCCCGCGCCGCGTTTTTTCAAATGAATCATCAACAGCGAAATCGCTGCCGGGGTCACGCCCGGGATCCGCGAAGCCTGGCCTAGCGTCTCTGGTCGAGTCGCGCCGAGCTTGCTCTGGATCTCCTTGGAGAGCCCGGAAATGTTGGTGTAATCGATATCCACAGGCAATTTCGTGTCTTCACTGGCGCGCAGACGGGCGATTTCGTCCTGTTGACGGTCGATGTAACCGGCGTATTTGGTCTTGATCTCAACCTGCTCGGCGACCTGTGGATCTTCGGCGCCGTTGCCCGTCACTTCGACCAGACCAGCGTAGTCGATTTCCGGACGGCTCAAGAGGTTGAGCAAGTTGTATTCGTGAGTCAGCGGCGTGCCGAATTTTTCCGCGATCGCATCGCCCTGCTGAGTGTTCGGACGAACCCAAGTGCTTTTCAGGCGTTGCTCTTCCAGCTCGATGCTTTCGCGCTTCTTGCAGAAGGCCGCCCAACGCGCGTCATCGACCAGACCGAGTTCGCGACCTTTTTCGGTCAGACGCAGGTCGGCGTTGTCCTCACGCAGGATCAGGCGGTACTCGGCACGGGAAGTGAACATGCGGTACGGCTCTTGAGTGCCGAGGGTGATCAGGTCGTCGACCAACACGCCGATGTACGCCTCATCGCGACGCGGACACCAGGCTTCTTTGCCCTTGGCGCGCAGTGCGGCGTTGGCGCCAGCGAGCAAACCCTGGGCGCCGGCTTCTTCGTAACCGGTGGTGCCGTTGATTTGCCCGGCGAAGAACAGACCGCCGATGACTTTCGTTTCCAAGCTGTACTTCAGGTCGCGGGGATCGAAGTAGTCGTACTCGATCGCATAACCCGGACGCACGATGTGCGCGTTTTCCATGCCGCGGATCGATTGCACGATCTGCAATTGCACGTCGAACGGCAAGCTGGTGGATATCCCGTTGGGATACAGCTCGTGGGTAGTCAAACCTTCCGGTTCGATAAACACCTGATGGCTTTCCTTGTCGGCAAAGCGGTGGATCTTGTCTTCGATCGACGGGCAATAACGCGGGCCGATGCCCTCGATTTCACCGGCAGCCGAATACATCGGCGAACGATCGAGGTTCGCTGCGATGATTTCATGAGTGCGGGCGTTGGTGTGAGTAATCCAGCAGCTGACCTGGCGTGGATGCTGTTCTTTGTTGCCCATAAACGACATCACCGGGATCGGCGTATCGCCTGGTTGCTCGGTCATCACCGAGAAATCCACAGACTTGCCGTCAATACGCGGTGGTGTGCCGGTTTTCAGGCGACCGACACGCAATGGCAGTTCACGCAGACGGTGAGCCAGCGCGATTGACGGCGGATCACCGGCGCGACCGCCGGAGAAATTCTGCAAACCGATGTGGATAAGTCCGCCGAGGAACGTACCGGTGGTCAACACCACGGAATCGGCGAAGAACCGCAGACCCATTTGCGTGACAACACCACGGACTTGTTCCTGCTCGACGATCAAGTCATCAGCGGCTTGTTGAAATATCCACAGGTTCGGCTGGTTTTCCAGTATTTCGCGGACAGCGGCTTTGTAAAGAATACGGTCGGCCTGAGCGCGGGTAGCACGCACGGCCGGGCCTTTACGGCTGTTCAACACACGAAACTGGATGCCCCCCAAATCGGTAGCCGTGGCCATCGCGCCGCCGAGGGCATCGATTTCCTTGACCAGATGGCTTTTGCCAATGCCGCCGATGGCCGGGTTGCAACTCATGGCACCGAGGGTTTCCACGTTATGCGTCAGCAACAGGGTTTTTGCCCCCATACGTGCTGAGGCCAGTGCTGCCTCGGTACCGGCATGACCGCCGCCGATGACGATCACTTCAAAACGGGAAGGGAAATCCACCACGCACCTCGTGCCTGCTTAAGTAGGTAATTCAGGAATAGTTTGAGATCAGGTTTCTGGACCTGGTCGACAAGTATAGGGACTTCGCCCTTCCTAAAGAACCCTTTGCACAAAATTTAACCAGCTGTGGAGAACTCGAGGTTAAAAGAATAAAAAAGAGAGAAATTTATAAAACCTTTGTTTTTATGTTTATTTCTACTGAAGCAACTTTCTGTGGATAGATCGCTACAAGCCTTTATATTCGATATGTACAGAGATTCAAAACCCTGTGTTCATGTGCCAATGAGGGCCTTGGATAACCGCTGTAAGCCTGTGGATGAAAGGGGTGGTTATCCACAGAGGGGGTTATATCCAGTTTTGAAGCCCTGTTATCAACCGACCTCAGTGGCAGTTATTCACAGGGCTTAATCCACAGAAAATCGACCAAATGGCTTTTTCAGGGCGCAAAAAAAAGCGCCACCGAAAGATCGGTGACAACCAGAAAGCCAATAGAGGGATGTGTAAGGGCTATTGTGAGGGAACGTAACAGAGGCTAATAATAGGCATTATCATTAACTCGCCCACTTTTCCTATGTCCTTAACCGCCCACACTGCTGCGATCGAGCAAATCTACGAGCAACACCATTCGTGGCTATACGGGTGGCTCAAGGGAAAATTGCATGACGCCTGCGATGCCGCCGATGTCGCGCATGACACGTTCGTGCGTATTCTGGCTGCACGTAATGCCGCACAAATTCGTGAGCCACGGGATTATCTGGCGACCATTGCACGCGGTCTGGTCATTGATCGTTATAGAAGGCAGGCCATCGAAGTCGCCTATTTGCAGACCTTGGCGGCTCGACCGGAAGCCACCGCCATCAGCGAGGAAGACAAGGCGCTGATCATCGAAACCCTGGTCGCTGTGGATAAAGCCTTGGCCGGGCTCGGCGCGAGAAGCCAACAGATCTTCATGCTCTCGCAGATCGATGGCCTGACTTATCAACAGATCGCTCTGCAGATGAAGGTTTCGCTGACAACGGTGAAGAAGCACATGATCCGCGCGCTGACGGAATGTGCCCTGATCATGGCGCAACGTTGATGGCCATTGCCCCCAATCGCCAGATATTCGAAGCGGCCGCCAGTTGGTATGTGCAGTTTCAGGCGGATCCGCCAACGCTCGCCGAACAAAAGGCTTGGCAGTTGTGGATAGATAGCGACCCGGCGCATCTGGCGGCATGGAACCAGATGGAACAACTGCAGCGCCACCTCGGCACCCTGCCGCAGGATCTGAAACGTCGCGCGCTGAATACCGGACAGCAACGACGCCAGGTGTTGAAGCTGATGCTGCTCGCGACCGGCACGGGGTTGCTGGGCTGGAATGCTCAGCAACATACATCCCTTGGCAATGTCTGGGCCGACTACAAAACCGGCGTTGGCCAACGTCGTAGCATTACATTGGCTGATGGCAGTCAGCTCCAGCTCAACACCAATACTGCCATTGATGTGTCTTTCGACGCCGCACAGCGCCTGATTCGCCTGCGCTCGGGTGAGATCCTCATTCAAACCAGCAAGCTTGGCGATCAGCGGCCGTTTTTCGTCGAGACCCGCGATGGCCGGATTCAAGCGTTGGGCACGCGTTTTTCTGTGCATCAGTTGTCAGTTTCAACGCGGGTCGGCGTGCTGGAAGATCGGGTCAGCGTGCAACCCGCTGATCCATCAACGGCCGCGATGATCTTGAAAGAAGGCGAAGGCGCTGACTTCGATAGTCGGCACATTGGACGCCTTCATCCCTTTAAATCCTCGGCAGTGGCGTGGACGAACGGCCAGTTGATTGTGCTCGATGCGCGGTTGGGCGAGGTGATCGAAGAGCTGGGGCGTTATCGCAGCGGCGTTCTGCACTGCGATAGCCGCGCCCGGGATCTGCGGGTATCCGGCACCTTTCGACTCGATTCCACAGATGCCGTGCTGGCCAACCTTCAGGCCTCGTTACCGATCAACGTCCGCTATTTCACCCGTTACTGGGTCTCGATCAGCCACAACGTTTGAACGAAATTTCACCTGGGGAAAATAAATCGACAATGGGGTTATCTTTTTTTTCCCTGACCCGGCCCTACAGGTAATCGCGATAAACGCGGCTCTTCGCCACCTTCAGGGCTTATCCACACATGCGTCTTCCCACGTTTCGTCAGCGTTTTTCTCACCACTGCATTGCCTACAGCTTACTGATGACCAGTGCTGCGTCCTGCCTGGTAATGACCAGCAACGCCTTCGCCGCGACGACCGTCCAGCGCTACACCATTGCTGAGGGCCCCCTGGATAATGCTTTGAGCCAGTTCGCCTCCGCCGCGAACGTGATTCTGTCATTCTCGCCGCAACAAACCAGCCGCTTGCGCAGTGCCGGGTTGAACGGCAATTTTACCGTCGACCAGGGATTCGCCCAACTGCTGCAAGGCTCGGGTTTGCAGGCCGTCCCCCAAGCGCCGGGCAGTTACATTCTGCAGGCGCTGCCGAACGGTGATTCGCTGGAGCTGGCTCCGACCAACATCAATGGTCAGTTGGCCAACCCGATGAATCTGGATTACGCCGCCGACGTCGGTTACAAGGCGCAGAACAGCCGAATCGGTACGAAAACCAGTACGCCTTTGTCGGAAACGCCGCGTTCAGTGTCAGTCGTCACCGCCCAGCGCATGAAAGATCAGAAATCTCAGACACTCACCGAGGTTTTGGGTTACGTGCCGGGGATCTTTGCCCCACCCTTCGCCGCCGGCGATAGCTTGGCCGGGGATCTGTTTTACATTCGCGGTTTCAACGCCACCGATTACGGCTACGGTCTGTTGCGCGATGGACTACGCGTACAGGGCAACCGCTATGACACCAGTACCGAGCCTTACGGATTGGAACGCGTTGAAATTTTCCGTGGCCCGTCTTCTCTGCTGTATGGGGAAAACGCCCCCGGCGGTCTGGTCAATCTTGTCAGCAAACGCCCAACCGCAGCACCGCAGGGTGAAGTGCAATTGGGTTATGGCTCGAATAATCGCCGGCAGATCGGCGTCGATGTCTCCGGCCCGCTCAATGACAGCGGCAATGTTCTCGGGCGCGTGGTGATGCTTGGCCGCAAGTCCGACACCCAGACCGACCACGTTCCGGATGACCGAATCTACATCGCGCCATCGCTGACCCTGAATTTCGACGATTACAACACGCTGACCCTGCTGGCCAACTACCAGAAGGATCACACCAACATGGAACTTGGCCTACCGGCCGCCGGGACTTTACTGACAAACCCCAACGGCAAGTTATCCAAAGGCACCATGCTCGGCGATCCGGACTGGAATACCTTCGAGCGGGAAACCTGGAGCACCGGTTACGAGTTCAGCCACTCGTTCAACGACGACTGGCAGTTCCGCCAGAACTCACGCTACATGCAGTCGCGCATTACCCGTCACGAAACCTGGCCGGGCAACCTCAATAACGCCGGCTTCGGTACGCGTCTGAACATGACTGCCTACGATCGCTTCAACAAATCGATGGTGTACTCGCTGGATAACCAACTGGAAGGCAAATTCCAGGTCGGCGGTCTTGAGAACACCGTGTTGTTCGGCGCCAGCTACGACCGCACTTCGTTCAATCAGGACTGGAATGCCGGCATCGTCGGGCCGATCGATATCTACAACCCGGTTTATCTACGCGATCCCACCACCCCGATCGCGGTGCAAAACACCTTGCTCGAGCAGCAGATGAAAGGTGTTTATGCACAGATCCAGAGCAAGTACGACCATTGGCTGTTCCTGCTCGGTGGCCGTCAGGATTGGGTCGACAGTGATTTCCGCGACAAGGTGGCCCAGTCGAGCGACATCAGCTCCGAGGATAAGAAATTCACTTATCAGGGCGGGGTGATGTACCAGTTCGACAACGGCATGACGCCGTATGTCAGCTATTCCACCTCGTTCGTACCGGTGCAGCAGATTTCCAATGCCGGCACGCCACTCGATCCGATCACCAGCAGCCAATATGAAGTGGGCCTGAAGTACGAACCGATCGGCTGGGACACCGCGTTCACGGCGTCGGTGTATGACCTGCGCAAAAAGGACGACACCTACTTCGACGCCACCACATCGAGCTATCGCCAAGTGGGCGAGAGCCGCTCCAAAGGTGTAGAGCTGGAACTCAACAGCAACCTGACCCAGAACCTCAACGTCACGGCGGCCTACACCTACACCGACGCGCGAATCACCAAGGATGCCGCGACGTCATTGGTCAAAGGTAATCAAATGACCGGCGTGCCGCGTAATCAGGCTTCGGTCTGGGCGAAATACCGTTTCCTCGATGGCGACTTGAAAGGTTTGTACGTGGGTGGCGGTGTGCGTTATTTCGACAGTGCCTTCGCTTACACCGCGCCTTCTCTGTACGGGAAGCTGGATGCCGGCGACGTCACCTTGGTGGATGCGGCTATCGGTTATCAGATCGATACGCATTGGAGCGTCGACCTGAATGCGAAGAACCTGTTCGACAAGGAATATGTGTCGGGATGCAACGACGCTGGCCGTTGCTACTGGGGTGAAGATCGCACCCTGCTCGGTACGGTTTCCTACAACTGGTAAAACCAAAAAGGGGCTGTGGATAAATTATCCACAACCCCCTTTGTCATTTACCGATACAGAAACTGGAAAAGATTCGTCCCAACAGATCATCAGAGCTGAAAGCCCCGGTGATTTCGCCGAGAGAATGCTGAGCCTGGCGCAAATCCTCGGCCAGCAACTCTCCAGCGCCAGCCAAGGTCAGCTGAGCGCGGCCGTGTTCCAGTGCCGCACTGGCGTGGCGCAATGCCTCCAGATGCCGGCGACGTGCACTGAAACTGCTTTCCGACGTCTGCTCGTAACCCATGCAGGCCTTGAGATGATCGCGCAGCAAGTCCAGACCTTCACCGGCCGACTTGGCGCTGAGACTGATCGTCACGTGCCCGTCTTCGCTGGTTTCCAGAACAATGGCTTCGCCGGTCAGATCGGCCTTGTTGCGGATCAAGGTGACTTTGGCCGGGTCTGGCCGGGTTTCGAGGAATTCCGGCCACAAGGCAAACGGATCCAGCGCTTCCGGAGCGGTCGCGTCGACCACCAGCAACACTCGGTCGGCTTCCCCAATGGCTTTCAATGCCCGTTCAACACCGATCTTTTCCACCTGATCATCGGTATCGCGCAGCCCAGCCGTATCGACAACATGCAACGGCATGCCGTCGATGTGGATATGTTCGCGCAGGATATCCCGAGTGGTGCCGGCAATCTCCGTGACGATGGCTGCTTCCCGACCGGCCAACGCATTCAACAGGCTGGATTTGCCGGCGTTCGGTCGACCGGCGATTACCACGGTCATGCCATCACGCAGCAAGGCACCCTGCCCGGCCTCGCGCAGTACTGTGGATAACTCATCGCGCACTTTATCGAGCATGCTCAATACATGACCGTCGGCGAGGAAGTCGATTTCCTCTTCAGGGAAGTCGATCGCGGCCTCGACATAGATGCGCAAACCGATCAGTTGTTCGGTCAAGTTATGCACACGCTGGGAAAACGCACCCTGCAAGGAACGCAGAGCATTACGCGCAGCCTGTGCAGAACTGGCTTCGATCAAATCGGCAATCGCCTCAGCCTGGGCCAGGTCGAGTTTGTCATTGAGGAAGGCGCGTTCGCTGAATTCCCCCGGACGGGCCAAACGGCAACCCAATTCCAGGCAACGCTTGAGCAACATGTCCAGCACGATCGGGCCACCGTGGCCCTGCAATTCCAGCACGTCTTCGCCAGTGAACGAGTTGGGCCCCGGGAAATACAGCGCCAGACCTTCATCGAGCACTTGCTGGTCGTCACAGAAGAACGGTCCGTAATGGGCGTAACGCGGTTTCAGTTCGCGGCCGCTGATGGCTTTCGCCGCTACGCTGGCCAACGGCCCGGAAATACGAACGATGCCCACCCCCCCGCGACCTTGAGCGGTGGCGACGGCGGCGATGGTTTCACGAGGTGTGCTCATAAACCGGAATCCAGACAAAAGTGGCAGATAGCAAAACGCCCCACTAGGGGGCGTTTTGAGTGGTGTTATCCACAGTGCAAGTTACGCCTCGGCTTTTTTCGTCGCCGCTTCGATCTTACGCGTGATGTACCACTGTTGTGCAATCGACAGGCAGTTGTTCACAACCCAGTACAGCACCAGACCAGCCGGGAACCACAGGAAGAAGAAGGTGAAGATGATTGGCATCATTTTCATGACCTTCGCCTGCATCGGATCCGGAGGTGTCGGGTTCAGCTGCTGCTGGATGAACATGGTTGCGCCCATGATAATCGGCAGAATGAAGAACGGATCCTTGATCGACAGGTCAGTGATCCACAGCATGAACGGCGCCTGGCGCATTTCCACACTTTCCAGCAGAACCCAGTACAGCGAAAGGAAAACCGGCATCTGCACGAGGATCGGCAAGCAGCCGCCCAGCGGGTTGATCTTCTCTTTCTTGTACAGCTCCATCATGGCTTGCGACATTTTCTGCCGGTCATCGCCATGTTGCTCTTTCAGAGCAGCCAGTTTCGGCGCAACGGCACGCATGCGCGCCATCGATTTGTAGCTGGCAGCCGACAGAGGGAAGAAAAGACCCTTGATCAGCATGGTCAGGAAGATGATCGACCAGCCCCAGTTACCGACAATGGCGTGGATATGTTGCAGCAGCCAGAAGATTGGCTGGGCAATGAACCACAGAATGCCGTAGTCGACGGTCAATTCCAGACCTGGGGACAACTCTTTCAGCACAGCCTGGCTTTTCGGACCCGCGTAGAGCACAGCGCTGGTTTCAACTTTGGCACCCGGTGCAGCGGTCAATGTAGGACCGGTGTAACCGATGATGTAGTTGCCTTTGCTGTCTTTACGGGTCTGGACGATGTTGTTTTCGCCCTTGGCCGGAATCCATGCGGTCACGAAGTAGTGTTGCAGCCAGGCTACCCACCCACCGGTGACGGTTTCTTTCAGCTGCGCCTTGTCCATGTCCTTCATGGACACTTTCTTGTACGGCTCCGAACTTGTCCACAGGGCGGCGCCCAGATAAGTCGCGGTGCCAGTAGCGGTTGTGGACGAAGGATCGGCGCTGCTATCACGCTTCAACTGCGCAAACATTGCGCCATTCCAAGGCTGAGCGCTCTGGTTATCCACAAGGTAGGAAACGGTTACGTCGTACAGGCCGCGTTTCAGAGTGAAACGCTTGATGTAGTTGACGCCGTCCTTGCTGAATTTCAGGTCAACGACGAGTTGATCCTGACCGTCAGCCAGTTGATAAGTCTTCTTCTCAGCGGAGTAAACCGGACGACCGGCCGGATTTGCGTCCGGGCCATTGGTACCGATCAGACCACTTTGTGCCAGATAAACACGTTCGCCGCCGTTATCGAACAGCTGGAACGGAACATCAGGACGATCCTGACGACGTGGATACAGAGGCAAGGTCAGTTGAGCAACATCACCACCTTGTGGATCGATCGCGAGATCGAGCACGTCGGTTTTGATCTGGATCAGATCCTTGCTGGCGGCTACCGGGGTTTCGGCAGGTGCGCTGGTATCGCTAGCGGCGCGCGGAATATCGTCACTGGCGGCAGCATTATTGCCAGTGGCGGTGTCCGGCAAACCGGATGTAGTCGTACTGGAAGCAACATTCTGAGTCGGCAAAGCAGCCTGACCATAGTCCTGGTTCCATTTAAGAACCATAACGTAGGCCACGATTGCCAGGGCGACGATCAGGATCGTGCGTTTGATATCCATGATTACTCGGCCATCGAAGAAGAACGGGAGGTAGGGATAGGTGGAACCGGGTCATAACCACCGGGATTCCACGGATGACAGCGACCTAAACGACGAAAGGTCAGCCAGCCACCGCGCAGAAGGCCATGATTTTCAATGGCTTCATACGCGTAGCAGGAACAACTGGGGTAGAAACGACAGTGGCTGGCCATCAAAGGACTAATGGCGTAGCGATAAAACTGGATCGGAACGAGTGCCAGTTTACGCATCAGTACTGTCTACCCCTACAGTTTCGGTTTTGACTTCTGGAACTGGCTTGCTGCGTGCCAGACGCTTCCAGAGCTTGCCGAAATGCTGAATCAATTCGGGGTTTTCTACATCGCCAAGACCTTTGCGCGCGACGATAACGATATCCCAGCCGACCAGTGAATCCTGGTGCAGACGGAATGATTCGCGCATCAAACGTTTGAGGCGATTGCGCTCAACGGAGAGCTTTACGCTCTTTTTCCCGATAACCAGCCCGAGACGGGGGTGATCAAGATCGTTGTTGCGTGCAAGGAGCAGGAGATTTTTCCCCGGAACCTTGCCGGTAGGGGAGTCAAAGACTGCCTTGAAATGCCGGGGGGTAAGCAGACGCTTTTCCCGACTGAAGTCCTGACTCACCTCCAGTACCGGATTATCAAACTGCCAGACGCGCACGACCTTTGGCGCGACGACGCGACAGGACTGCGCGGCCGTTCTTGGTAGCCATGCGAGCACGGAAACCGTGGGTACGAGCGCGTTTGATAGTGCTTGGTTGGAAAGTACGTTTCATGTCGTGTTACCTGGTTCGTCCACAACGGGCCGGAATGGCCCCCGTTTTAAGAGACCGGGGATTCTAGAGAAAGCAAGCCTTCAGGTCAATTTCCAACCAGCGTTTCCTTATAAATAGATCTCGGCACTGTCTCGGACTGAAAGCCTTGTCTGCCAAACATAAAAATAAAGAAGGGAATTATTTAAAGCTTTTCTGTAAAGCTTATAAAAGCTAGGCCCGCCTTCTTCTGTGGATAAGTGACATCAGCCCATGTTTTACCTGATGTACAGAGAATGACAACTACGGTGGAAAACCGTGTTCAGCCTGTGCTGCGCCATCGGATAACCTGTGCGTGGAATGGGCTGTTATCCACAGGCGGGTTATCCACCGAGTTCAACCCCCAGTTGTCCAGTGTCCTTAGAGGCGGTTATCCACAGAGCTTATTCACACACCGTTGGTCGCTTTTTCATCGGTTAACGCATTGATAAATCATGTTTGCCGAACAACCTGCATGTGGATAAGTGGACGGCTCGCCGCTACAATGGCCGCTTGTTTTTGCCTCACCGGCTTTCAACTTAGGGGATATCCGTGTCAGTGGAACTTTGGCAGCAGTGCGTGGAGCTTTTGCGCGAGGAGCTGCCTGCCCAACAATTCAACACCTGGATCCGTCCACTACAGGTCGAAGCCGAAGGCGACGAGTTGCGCGTCTACGCACCGAACCGTTTTGTGCTGGACTGGGTCAACGAAAAGTACCTGGGCCGCGTCCTTGAACTGCTGGATGAGCATGGCAACGGCATGGCGCCGGCGCTCTCCTTATTAATAGGCAGCAAGCGCAGTTCGGCTCCGCGGGCGGCGCCGAATGCTCCGCTCGCCGCCGCGCAGGTTTCCCAGGCCCAGGCAAATGCCGCGCCTGTCAGCGCGCCGGCACCCACGCAGACGCCAGCACCGGCGGCCAAGCGCTCGACGCAAAAAAGCCCCGAAGTCAGCGATGAACCGTCTCGCGACAGTTTCGATCCGATGTCCGGTGCCGCTTCGCAACAGGCCCCGGTACGCGCCGAACAGCGCACCGTGCAGGTCGAAGGTGCGCTCAAGCACACCAGTTACCTGAACCGCACCTTCACTTTCGAAAACTTCGTCGAAGGTAAATCCAACCAGCTCGCCCGCGCGGCGGCCTGGCAAGTGGCGGACAACCCCAAGCACGGCTACAACCCACTCTTCCTTTATGGTGGCGTTGGCCTGGGTAAAACTCACTTGATGCACGCGGTGGGTAACCATCTATTAAAGAAGAACCCGAATGCCAAGGTTGTGTACCTGCATTCCGAGCGTTTCGTGGCCGACATGGTCAAGGCGCTGCAACTGAACGCGATCAACGAGTTCAAGCGCTTCTACCGTTCGGTGGATGCGCTGCTGATCGACGACATTCAGTTCTTCGCTCGCAAAGAGCGCTCGCAGGAAGAGTTTTTCCACACCTTCAACGCCTTGCTTGAAGGTGGCCAGCAGGTCATTCTCACCAGTGACCGCTACCCGAAAGAAATCGAAGGCCTTGAAGAGCGCCTTAAATCCCGCTTCGGCTGGGGCCTGACGGTTGCCGTCGAGCCGCCCGAACTGGAAACCCGCGTGGCGATCTTGATGAAGAAGGCCGACCAGGCCAAAGTCGACTTGCCGCACGACGCCGCGTTCTTTATCGCCCAGCGTATTCGCTCCAACGTCCGCGAGCTGGAAGGCGCGCTGAAACGCGTGATCGCCCACTCGCACTTCATGGGCCGCGACATCACCATCGAGCTGATTCGCGAATCCCTGAAAGACCTGCTGGCGTTGCAGGACAAACTGGTCTCTGTGGATAACATTCAGCGCACCGTCGCCGAGTACTACAAGATCAAGATCTCGGATCTGCTGTCCAAGCGCCGTTCGCGCTCGGTGGCGCGTCCGCGTCAGGTGGCCATGGCGTTGTCCAAGGAACTGACCAACCACAGCCTGCCGGAAATCGGCGATGTGTTCGGCGGCCGTGACCACACCACCGTGTTGCACGCCTGCCGCAAGATCAACGAACTTAAGGAATCCGACGCGGACATCCGCGAGGACTACAAGAACCTGCTGCGTACACTGACCACTTGATGAACACCAGCGCAGCTTATTAAGGCAAGGGACTAGACCATGCATTTCACCATTCAACGCGAAGCCCTGTTGAAACCCCTGCAACTGGTCGCAGGCGTCGTCGAGCGTCGACAGACCTTGCCGGTACTGTCCAACGTGCTGTTGGTAGTCGAAGGCCAGCAACTGTCGCTGACCGGTACCGACCTGGAAGTCGAGCTGGTCGGTCGTGTGCAACTCGAGGAGCCGGCTGAAACAGGATCCATCACCGTGCCCGCGCGCAAGCTGATGGATATCTGCAAAAGCCTGCCTAACGATGCGCTGATCGACATCAAGGTCGATGAGCAGAAACTGGTGGTGAAGGCTGGCCGTAGCCGTTTCACCCTGTCGACTCTGCCAGCCAACGATTTCCCGACCGTTGAAGAAGGTCCGGGTTCGCTGACTTGCAGCCTCGAGCAAAGCAAACTGCGTCGTCTGATCGAACGCACCAGCTTCGCCATGGCCCAGCAGGACGTACGTTACTACCTCAACGGTATGCTGCTGGAAGTGTCCGAAGGCATCATCCGCGCGGTGGCCACCGACGGTCACCGTCTGGCCATGTGCTCGATGAAAGCCGATATCGGTCAGCCGGATCGCCATCAGGTGATCGTGCCGCGCAAAGGTATTCTCGAACTGGCGCGTCTGCTCACTGAGCCGGACGGTAACGTCAGCATCGTCCTGGGCCAGCACCACATCCGCGCGACCACTGGTGAGTTCACCTTCACCTCGAAACTGGTCGACGGTAAATTTCCGGACTACGAGCGCGTGCTGCCGAAGGGCGGCGACAAGCTGGTACTGGGCGATCGTCAGGCCCTGCGTGAAGCGTTCAGCCGCACCGCGATTCTGTCCAACGAGAAGTACCGTGGTATCCGTCTGCAACTGGCCAGCGGTCAGTTGAAGATCCAGGCCAACAACCCGGAGCAGGAAGAAGCGGAAGAAGAAGTCGGCGTTGAATACAACGGTGGCTCTCTGGAAATCGGCTTCAACGTGAGCTATTTGCTCGACGTGCTGGGCGTGATGACCACCGAGCAGGTTCGTCTGATCCTGTCCGACTCCAACAGCAGTGCGCTGGTGCAAGAGTCCGACAACGACGATTCGGCTTACGTTGTCATGCCGATGCGTCTGTAATCAGCTGACCCTGGATGTCCTTAAGTCGTGTTTCGGTCACCGCGGTGCGCAATCTGCACCCGGTGACCTTCTCCCCTTCCCCCCGCATCAACATTCTTTACGGTGCCAACGGCAGCGGCAAAACCAGTGTTCTGGAAGCCGTTCATCTGCTGGGGCTTGCCCGTTCGTTTCGTAGCACGCGGCTGTTGCCGGTCATCCAGTACGAGCAGCTCGCCTGCACCGTGTTCGGTCAGGTCGAATTGGCCGAGGGTGGCCATAGCGCATTGGGCATCTCCCGCGATCGTCAGGGCGAGTTCCAGATCCGTATCGACGGGCAAAACGCCCGTAGCGCTGCGCAGTTGGCGGAGATCCTGCCGCTGCAGTTGATCAACCCCGACAGCTTCCGCCTGCTTGAGGGTGCGCCGAAGATTCGTCGACAGTTTCTCGACTGGGGTGTGTTCCACGTCGAGCCGCGCTTCATGGCCACTTGGCAGCGTTTGCAGAAGGCCTTGCGCCAGAGAAACTCCTGGCTGCGGCATGGTACACTTGACGCCGTTTCGCAAGCGGTTTGGGACAGGGAACTGTGCCAGGCCAGCGCTGAAATCGATGAATACCGCCGCGAATACATCAAAGCCTTGAAACCAGTCTTTGAACAAACCTTGAGCGAACTGGTTGAGCTCGAAGGTTTGACGCTCAGCTATTACCGAGGCTGGGACAAAGACCGGGAACTGAGCGCCGTACTGGCCGGTTCCGTGCAACGGGACCAGCAAATGGGTCATACCCAGGCCGGACCGCAACGAGCTGACTTGCGTCTTAGATTGGGCGCACATAACGCCGCGGACATCTTGTCCCGGGGTCAGCAGAAGTTGGTGGTGTGTGCACTGCGGATTGCCCAAGGGCACTTGGTCAGCCAGGCCCGCCGCGGTCAGTGTATTTATCTGGTGGATGACTTGCCGTCCGAGCTGGACGAGAGCCACCGTCGCGCGCTGTGCCGCTTGCTGGAAGACTTACGCTGCCAGGTGTTCATCACCTGTGTAGATCACGAATTATTGAGGGAAGGCTGGCAGACGGAAACGCCAGTCGCTCTGTTCCACGTGGAACAGGGCCGTATCACCCAGACCCACGACCATCGGGAGTGAAGGCATTGAGCGAAGAAAATACGTACGACTCAACGAGCATTAAAGTGCTGAAAGGCCTGGATGCCGTACGCAAACGTCCCGGTATGTACATTGGTGACACCGACGATGGCAGCGGTCTGCACCACATGGTGTTCGAGGTGGTCGACAACTCGATCGACGAAGCCCTCGCCGGCCACTGCGACGACATCAGCATCATCATCCACCCGGATGAGTCCATCACCGTTAAAGACAACGGCCGTGGCATCCCGGTAGACGTGCACAAAGAGGAAGGCGTTTCCGCCGCCGAGGTCATCATGACCGTCCTCCACGCTGGCGGTAAGTTCGACGACAACTCCTACAAAGTATCCGGCGGTCTGCACGGTGTAGGTGTGTCGGTAGTGAACGCACTGTCCGAAGAACTGGTACTGACTGTTCGCCGCAGCGGCAAGATCTGGGAACAGACCTACGTCCACGGCGTACCTCAGGCGCCGATGGCCATCGTTGGCGACAGCGAAACCACCGGTACCCAGATTCACTTCAAGGCTTCCAGCGAAACCTTCAAGAATATCCACTTCAGCTGGGACATCCTGGCCAAGCGTATTCGTGAACTGTCCTTCCTCAACTCCGGTGTCGGCATCGTCCTCAAGGATGAGCGCAGCGGCAAGGAAGAGCTGTTCAAGTACGAAGGCGGTCTGCGTGCGTTCGTTGAATACCTGAATACCAACAAGACTGCGGTCAACCAGGTGTTCCACTTCAACATCCAGCGTGAAGACGGCATCGGCGTGGAAATCGCCCTGCAGTGGAACGACAGCTTCAACGAGAACCTGTTGTGCTTCACCAACAACATTCCGCAGCGCGACGGCGGTACTCACCTGGTGGGTTTCCGTTCCGCACTGACGCGTAACCTGAACAACTACATCGAGCAGGAAGGTCTGGCGAAGAAGCACAAAGTCGCCACCACCGGTGACGATGCCCGTGAAGGCCTGACCGCGATCATCTCGGTGAAAGTGCCGGATCCGAAGTTCAGTTCGCAGACCAAAGACAAGCTGGTCTCCTCCGAAGTGAAGACCGCGGTCGAGCAGGAGATGGGCAAGTACTTCTCCGACTTCCTTCTGGAAAACCCGAACGAAGCCAAGCTGGTCGTCGGCAAGATGATCGACGCTGCGCGTGCCCGTGAAGCCGCGCGCAAGGCCCGTGAGATGACCCGCCGCAAAGGCGCGCTGGACATCGCCGGTTTGCCGGGCAAGCTCGCTGACTGCCAGGAAAAAGACCCTGCGCTGTCCGAACTGTACCTGGTGGAAGGTGACTCCGCGGGCGGCTCTGCCAAGCAGGGGCGTAACCGCAAGACCCAGGCGATCCTGCCGTTGAAGGGCAAGATCCTCAACGTCGAGAAAGCCCGTTTCGACAAGATGATCTCTTCCCAGGAAGTGGGCACCTTGATCACCGCACTGGGCTGCGGTATCGGTCGCGACGAGTACAACATCGACAAACTGCGTTATCACAACATCATCATCATGACCGATGCTGACGTCGACGGTTCGCACATCCGTACCCTGCTGCTGACCTTCTTCTTCCGTCAGTTGCCGGAGCTGATCGAGCGCGGTTACATCTACATCGCTCAGCCGCCGCTGTACAAGGTCAAGAAAGGCAAGCAAGAGCAATACATCAAAGACGACGACGCCATGGAAGAGTACATGACGCAGTCGGCCCTGGAAGATGCGAGCCTGCACCTGAACGAAGAAGCCCCGGGCATTTCCGGTGAAGCGCTTGAGCGTCTGGTGAACGACTTCCGCATGGTAATGAAGACCCTCAAGCGTCTGTCGCGCCTGTATCCGCAGGAACTGACCGAGCACTTCATCTACCTGCCGGCCGTGAGCCTGGAAAAGCTCGGCGACCACGCCGCGATGCAAGAGTGGCTGGCCCAGTACGAAGCGCGTCTGCGCACCGTTGAAAAATCCGGTCTGGTCTACAAGGCCAGCCTGCGTGAAGACCGTGAACGTGGTGTATGGCTGCCAGAGGTCGAACTGATCTCCCACGGCCTGTCGAACTACGTCACTTTCAACCGCGACTTCTTCGGCAGCAACGACTACAAAACCGTCGTCACCCTTGGCGCTCAATTGAGCACTCTGCTCGACGAAGGCGCGTACATCCAGCGTGGCGAGCGCAAGAAAGCGGTCACCGAGTTCAAGGAGGCCCTTGACTGGCTGATGGCCGAAAGCACCAAGCGCCACACCATCCAGCGATACAAAGGTCTGGGCGAAATGAACCCGGATCAGCTGTGGGAAACCACCATGGACCCAAGCGTGCGCCGCATGCTGAAGGTGACCATCGAAGACGCCATTGGCGCAGACCAGATCTTCAACACCCTCATGGGTGATGCGGTCGAACCTCGCCGTGACTTCATCGAGAGCAATGCGTTGGCGGTTTCGAACCTGGATTTCTGATCCCGGTTTGCGTCAAACAAAAAGGCCAACGCATTACGTTGGCCTTTTTCATTGGCAGGTCAAAAGATCGCAGTCTTCGGACGATCTTTTGCTCTTTTACTCGGATGCTGCAGACACACTCTCCAACCGATACCCATATCCATAAATCGTCAGCAACTGCCAACCCCGATCCGCCGTCAGCCCGAGCTTGTTACGCAGCCGATATATATGCGTATCCAGCGGTCGCGACGAAGCCATCTCCTCATGCGGCCAAAACCGCTCATACAGATAATCCCGCGACAACGGTCGACCCAAATTGCTGAACAGACACCGCGCCAGTCGATACTCGCGTTCAGTCATGACAATCGGTTTTCCCTCTCGAGTGACAGTCAGTTCTGCATCATCAAACGTCAGGTCATTGAAGCTCAGCACTTCCGTCGCCGCCGCCCGTTGCTGGTTGTGTCGACGCAATACCGCAGCCACCCGCGCCTTCAATTCATTCGGCCGAAACGGCTTACTCACATAATCATCCGCCCCCGCATTCAACGCCTGAACGATATCGCTCTCGCCATCGCGGCTGGTGAGCATGATCGCTGCCGGTGGCGCTTCCATGTGTTCGCGGGTCCAGCGCAGCAGGGCCAGGCCGGTGAGGTCGGGCAATTGCCAGTCGAGGATCAGCAGGTCAAAGGTTTCCCGGCGCAGTTGCCGTAGCAGGTCCTCTGCGCGTTCAAAGCTGTGCAATGACCACGGCTGCTCGCCGGCATCGGCCATTTGCTGCAGGGTTTGCTCGACCCGGCGCAGTTCGGCGGGTTCGTCGTCCAGTATCGCAACGCGCATTCGCGGTTATTCCTTGTTGCTGGGGCAGTTGGCGGACAACCATAGTCGCTCGGCCCAAGCTGTGAAAGTAAGCGGCCCGCCGTTGGTCGACGTCCGCTATGATTCCTCGGGTCTACGTCTCAGACCTGTGGCCCATGAAACCATTCACACTGCCCTGCCCTTTTTCCCCATGAACAATCAGCGTCGGCGTGAAAGCCGTGAACCGAGCCAGGTGCAGCGATTGTTTCGACAGTTGGTGCGCGAATGGTTGTGGATAAGTCTAGTGCTGTTGCCGCTGACTGCGCTGTTGTCTTATCGAGCGCAGGTCAGCTTGCACGATGCGGCTTCCGTCACTGGGGCTTTGTTATCGGTGGGGCTGGTGGCCTGTGTGCTCGGGTTGCTGTTATGGCGCCCACGATGGGCACTTTGGGTGACGCTGATCGGCATGGCCTGCGTGCTGTTGACCAGTGCCGGGCTGGCCGAAATACACCGCTGGTGGTCGCCGACCCCCGCAGTGCTAGGCATGTTGTTTGGCTATTTGATCTGGAACTGGCGGCGCTTGAGCGTAGTGCTGACCTATTTCGGTTGGGAATTGGCGCGGCTAGACAACGAGCCGAAAGTTTTTCCCGAGCGCCGTCGTTCCCAATTCACTGGCGCTGATCGTCTGCAGGGCCAGATCATGGCGCTGGAACAAGCCATGAGTCGTACCCGTGATACCCGGCGCTTTATTGCCGATGGTCTGGAGTACTTGCCCGTCGCCACGCTGATCAGCGATCCCAAAGGCCAGATCCTGCTGGGCAATCGCAAGGCTCGCCAGCTATTCGATCACAACCTGGTGGGGGACGACGTCCTCGATCAACTGACCGGCCTTGGTTACCCGGAGTTGTCCACAGAGTTGCGCCCGTCACTGTCGGCCTTACCGCTGTTGGAGTTTCGCGATCACAGGGAACGCAGCCTGCGCCTGGAGCGTGCCGCCCTGCTGCCGGTGGACGGAGACACGCCGATTGGTTGGCTGCTTAGCCTCACCGATCTCAGCGCCGAACGTGCCGCCGAGGAACAACGCGGGGTATTGCTGCGCTTTCTTTCCCACGACCTGCGTGCTCCGCATTCGGCGATCCTCGCCCTGCTCGATGTTCATCGCCATCAGGCCGGGGCGGATTCACCGCTGTTCGAACAGATTGAACGCCAGGTCCGCCGCGCGCTGGATCTGACCGATGGCTTCGTTCTGCTGGCGCGGGCCGAGTCCGAGGCGTATCAGTTCCAGCCAAGCCTCTTTGCGATGTTGGTACTGGATGTATTGGATCAGGCATTGCCCATCGCACAGCAAAAGCGCATCGAATTGCTACATGACATGGATGAGCAATCACAGGAACGTCTGATCATGGCCGATCAGGGATTATTGACCCGTGCGTTATTCAACCTGCTGGAGAATGCGATCAAGTACAGCTCGGCAGACACCACGGTTCAACTGCGGGTCAGTTGTCACGAAGAATGGCTGCGTTGCGAACTGACGGATCAGGGTAAGGGCATTGCCGAACAAGAGTTGCCAGATCTATTCAGTCAGTACCGCCGTTTTTCCTCCGCCCAAGGTATCGATGGCGTGGGTCTGGGCCTGTCGATGGTCAAAGCGGTGGTTGATCACCATGGCGGCAAAATCGAATGCCGCAGTGTGGTTGATCAAGGCACCACATTCCTGCTCGAATTACCGCTGATCCCCGAGTGAACAAGCACAAAAAAACCGGCTATATCAGCCGGTTTTTTTACATCCGAAAAAAACTTATGCACGTTTTACGGTGTTTTATGAGCTTGAGAAATATATAAGCAGATCAATAACTTAAGATAAAAATTCAAGCCTTTTCAACAAAACCGTACACAGGTTATCCACAAAATGTCAGGCCGGCACTTGTTCATCTGCAATGGGTGACTGCGGGGCCGGTGGCAGCGAGCCCATTTCACGCTGAGTCTTCTCGTTCCAGGCTTGTACCCGATCGTTCAACTCGGCGATGGCGCGCGGACCAGTGCCCTCGGCATACATCGGTTCGCCGATGACTACGGTGATGACGCCGGACTTCTTGCCCCAGCCGATTTTCGGCCAGAATTTGCCAGCATTGTGTGCAATCGGCAGTACCGGAAGCGCCGCATTCACCGCCAAAGCGCTGCCACTGCGGGAAAACTTGCCGACAGTGCCAAAGGGAACACGCGTACCTTCCGGGAAGATCAGCACCCAAACGTTGTCCTTGAGCAGCTCATCACCCTTCGCCGCGACTTGTTTCAAAGCAGCTTTCGGGTTGTCGCGGTCAATCGCGATCGGCCGCAGCATGGCCATGGCCCAGCCGAAGAACGGCACGTACAGCAGTTCGCGTTTGAGCACTTGGCTCAACGGCGAGAAATAAGCGGAGAGAAAGAACGTCTCCCAGGTGCTCTGGTGGTTCGATTGAATCACGCAGGGCCGGTCAGGCACGTTTTCCGCGCCTTTGATTTCGTAACGGATACCGAGAAACACCTTGGTCAACCACAAGGCGCAGCGGCACCAGTACACGTTGATAAACCGATAACGCGCCTTGAACGGCAGAAACGGCGCGATAAAAAAACTCAAGCTGCACCACAGCAGGGAGGTGGTGCCCAGCAGCAGGTAAAAGAGAAAAATTCTGATGGCCCGCAGTATCGACATAGTGACGTTTACCGTGACGGGGCAATGCCCGAGTGTTCAAGCGCACTCCCGATCAATCCCTGGTCAGGAATTTCAGAAGTACTCTAGTTGTGGATAAGTTCTGCGGCAATCGCCGCCAGATCGTCAAAAATCAGAGTGCCAACCGGCAGGGTTTTGCCCTGAGTCTTTTCGCCTTTTCCGGTCTTTACCAAAACTGGCTGTGAATCGACGGCTTTGGCAGCCTCCAGGTCACCAAGGCTGTCGCCGACGAACCAGACATTGGCCAGCGTGACGTTGTAATGCGCCGCGATGGTTTTCAACATCCCCGGTTTCGGCTTGCGGCAATCGCAGCCTTCGTCCGGCCCATGCGGGCAGTACACGATCAGCCCCACTTCACCGCCCTGCTCCGCGACCAGCTCACGCAAGCGCGCGTGCATGGCATCGAGGGTGGCGAGGTCGTAATAGCCGCGAGCAATGCCCGACTGGTTGGTGGCCACCGCCACCGTCCAGCCGGCCTTGCTCAACTGCGCAATCGCCTCGATCGAGCCGGGCAACGGAATCCACTCCGCCACTGACTTGATGTAAGCGTCGGAGTCGTAATTGATCACTCCGTCCCGATCGAGAATCAGCAGTTTCAACAGCAATCCCTCAACCCAGCAGCGAAATGTCGGCAACACCGAGGAACAGGCCACGCAGACGCGCCAGCAGCGCGTAACGGTTGGCCCGCACATTGGCGTCGTCGGCATTGACCATCACCGCGTCGAAGAACGCATCGACCGGCTCACGCAATGCCGCCAGGCGTGCCAGCGATTCGTTGTACTGACGCGCCGCAGCCATCGGCTGCACCGCCTGATCCGCTTGCTGGATCGCCGAGTACAGCGAGAACTCGTTGGCGTTGTCGAAGTACTTGGCTTGAACCTCGGTCGGCACCGCGCCTTCGAGTTTGCTCAACAGGTTCGACACACGCTTGTTCACCGCCGCCAGCGCTGCCGCTTCCGGCAGTTTGCGGAAGGCTTGCACCGCTTGCACACGCTGATCGAAGTCCAGCGCCGAACCCGGCTTCAGGGCACGTACCGACAGGTAAGTGGCCACTTCAACGCCTTCGTCTTCGTAACGCGCACGCAGACGGTCGAAGATGAATTCCAGCACGGCTTCGTTGAGGCCGGCAGCCTTGACCTTGGCACCGAACGCATTCACGGCGAAAGCCACAGCGTCGTTGAGGTCGAGATCGAGCTTCTTCTCGATGAGGATACGCAGCACGCCGAGTGCCGCACGGCGCAGGGCATACGGGTCTTTGCTGCCGGTTGGCAGCATGCCGATACCGAAGATACCGACCAGGGTGTCGAGCTTGTCAGCGATCGCGACGGCCGCGCCGGTCAGGGTCACCGGCAGTTCTGCACCGGCACCGCGTGGCATGTATTGCTCGTTGAGCGCCAGCGCGACGTCTTCCGGCTCGCCGTCATTGAGGGCGTAGTAGTAACCGGCGACACCTTGCATCTCCGGGAACTCGCCGACCATTTCGGTGGCCAGGTCGCACTTCGACAGCAGGCCTGCACGGGCAGCCCACGAGGCGTTGCCGCCAATGCGTGCGGCGATGTACGCAGCCAGTTTCGATACGCGTTCGGCCTTGTCGTAGACGCTGCCGAGTTTTTCCTGGAAAACCACGTTCTTCAGGCGATCGTTGAAGGCTTCGAGCTTCTGCTTCTTGTCTTGCTTGAAGAAGAACTCGGCATCGGTCAGACGTGGGCGAACCACTTTCTCGTTACCGGCGATGATCTGTTGCGGATCTTTGCTTTCGATGTTGGCCACAGTGATGAAACGTGGCAGCAACTTGCCGTCGGCATCGAGCAGGCAGAAGTACTTCTGGTTGTCCTGCATGGTGGTGATCAGCGCTTCTTGCGGCACGTCGAGGAAACGTTCCTCGAACGAGCACACCAGCGGCACCGGCCATTCAACCAGCGCGGTCACTTCGTCGAGCAGCGCCGGCGGAACGATTGCCGTGCCTTCCTGACGGGTGGCCAGCTCTTCGGTGCGCTTGCTGATGATCTCGCGACGCTCGTTAGCGTCGGCCAGCACATAAGCGGCACGCAGGTCAGCGAGGTAGCTCGACGGCGAACCGATGCGCACGCTTTGCGGGTGATGGAAGCGGTGACCACGGGAATCACGGCCCGCCTTCTGCGCGAGGATGGTGCAGTCGATGACTTGGTCACCGAGCAGCATCACCAGCCATTGGGTCGGACGCACGAACTCTTCCTTGCGCGCACCCCAACGCATGCGTTTCGGGATCGGCAGGTCGTTCAGCGAATCTTCAACGATGGTCGGCAGCAGGCTCGCGGTCGGCTTGCCGGCGATGCTCTGGCTGTAACGCAGTTTCGGGCCGCTCTGATCAATTTCGCTCAGATCGACGCCGCACTTCTTGGCGAAGCCCAGTGCTGCTTGTGTTGGATTGCCGTCAGCGTCGAACGCCGCCTGACGTGGCGGGCCGTCGAGGTTGATGCAGCGATCCGGTTGCTGGGTAGCCAGCGCGGTGATCAGCACAGCCAGACGACGCGGTGCGGCGTAGACGGTTTTAGTCTCGTAGCTCAGGCCAGCGGCTTGCAGGCCCTTGTCGATACCGGCGAGGAACGCTTCAGCCAAGGTGTTCAGGGCTTTCGGTGGCAGTTCTTCGGTGCCCAGTTCAACCAGAAAATCTTGCGCACTCATTGTGCAGCCTCCAGCTTGGCCAGTACTTCGTCACGCAGGTCCGGGGTCGCCATCGGGAAGCCCAGCTTGGCGCGGGCCAGCAGGTAGGCTTGCGCAACGGAACGCGCCAGGGTGCGTACGCGCAGAATGTATTGCTGACGCGCGGTCACCGAGATCGCCCGGCGCGCATCCAGCAAGTTGAAGGTGTGCGAAGCCTTCAACACCATTTCGTAGCTCGGCAACGGCAGCGGCTGGTCGAGTTCGATCAGGCGCTTGGCTTCGCTTTCATAAAAGTCGAACAGTTCGAACAGCTTGTCGACGTTGGCGTGTTCGAAGTTGTAAGTGGACTGCTCCACTTCGTTCTGGTGGAACACGTCGCCGTAGGTGACTTTGCCCATCGGGCCGTCAGCCCAGACCAGGTCGTAGACCGAATCCACGCCTTGCAGGTACATGGCCAGGCGCTCGAGACCGTAAGTGATCTCGCCGGTCACCGGGTAGCACTCGATGCCGCCCGCCTGCTGGAAGTAAGTGAACTGAGTCACTTCCATGCCGTTCAGCCAGACTTCCCAGCCCAGACCCCAGGCGCCGAGGGTCGGCGATTCCCAGTTGTCTTCGACGAAGCGAATGTCGTGAACCAACGGGTCCAGGCCGACATGCTTGAGGGAGCCCAGGTACAGTTCCTGGAAGTTGTCCGGGTTCGGCTTGAGCACGACCTGGAACTGATAGTAGTGCTGCAGACGGTTCGGGTTTTCGCCGTAACGGCCGTCAGTCGGACGACGGCTTGGCTGCACGTAAGCGGCGTTCCAGGTTTCCGGGCCGATGGCACGGAGGAAGGTCGCGGTGTGGAAAGTGCCGGCGCCTACTTCCATATCGTAGGGCTGAAGTACCACGCAACCTTGCTCGGCCCAGTATTGCTGGAGCGCGAGGATCAAGTCTTGGAAGGTACGCACGGCTGGCGTAGGCTGGCTCACGAAATTCACCTGTTTCTTGGGCTGCGATTTAAAGAGCGGGAGTATACCCGATTCAGTCGCACCTCCACCCCCTGGAGCCTTATGCCACGCTGCTTTTGGTGTACCGAAGATCCGCTGTACATGGCTTATCACGATCAGGAGTGGGGCACGCCGCTACGCGATGCGCAGGGTTTGTTCGAGTTGCTTTTGCTCGAAGGGTTCCAGGCTGGCCTGTCGTGGATCACCGTGCTGCGCAAACGCGAGCGTTATCGCGAAGTGTTATTCGGCTTCGACGTACAGCGCGTGGCGCAGATGAGCGACGCCGAAATCGACGAATTGATGCTCGATCCGGGGATCATCCGCAACCGCCTCAAACTCAACGCCGCCCGCCGCAATGCCCAGGCCTGGCTGGCGCTGGAGGATCCGGTGACCTTCCTTTGGTCGTTCGTTAACGACCAACCGATCATCAATCATTTCAAGGATCGCAGCGAAGTCCCGGCGATCACCCCCGAAGCGTTGGCGATGAGCAAAGCCCTGAAAAAGGCCGGTTTCACGTTCGTCGGCCCGACCATTTGCTACGCGCTGATGCAGGCCTCGGGCATGGTCATGGATCACACCCGCGACTGCGACCGCTACGCGCAGCTCGTCAACGCCGGTTAGAATGGCCGCCTCGCGCACCGCACAAGATCAGGAGTGACCTGTGGAAAAGTTTAAAGGCGCCTTGCTGGTAGGCGCTCTGCGGCTGTTTGCCCTGCTGCCATGGCGGGCCGTGCAGGCCGTGGGTTCGGCGATCGGCTGGATCATGTGGAAAACCCCCAACCGCTCACGCGACGTGGTGCGGATCAACCTCGCCAAATGTTTTCCACAGATGGATCCGGCCGAACGTGAGCGTCTGGTCGGGCAGAGCCTGAAAGACATCGGCAAGTCGCTGACCGAAAGCGCCTGCGCGTGGATCTGGCCGGCGCAGCGTTCGATCGATCTGGTGCGCGAAGTCGAAGGCCTCGACGTGCTGAAAGACGCTTTGGCTTCGGGCAAAGGCGTGGTCGGCATCACCAGCCACCTCGGCAACTGGGAAGTGCTCAACCACTTCTATTGCAGTCAGTGCAAACCGATCATTTTCTATCGCCCGCCGAAGCTCAAGGCTGTGGATGAATTGCTGCGCAAACAGCGCGTGCAACTGGGCAACAAGGTCGCCGCCTCGACCAAGGAAGGCATTCTCAGCGTGATCAAAGAAGTGCGCAAAGGTGGTGCAGTGGGCATTCCCGCTGACCCGGAACCGGCCGAATCCGCCGGAATCTTCGTGCCGTTCTTCGCCACGCAAGCGCTGACCAGCAAATTCGTGCCGAACATGTTGGCCGGCGGTAAAGCGGTCGGTGTGTTCCTGCATGCGCTGCGTCTGCCCGACGGTTCCGGCTACAAAGTCATCCTCGAAGCGGCGCCGGAAGCCATGTACAGCACCGATACAGCTGAGTCCTGTGCGGCGATGAGCAAAGTGGTCGAGCGTTATGTGGCGGCGTATCCGAGCCAGTACATGTGGAGCATGAAGCGCTTCAAGAAACGTCCGCCGGGCGAAGAGCGCTGGTACTAAAGAAGTTGGCACACTCTGTGGATAACCTCACTGGTAAGGTTATCCACAACCGTTCATCAAAGGGCGCAACAAGATGTCCGAACAACGCAAATCTTTCCGCATCAAGATCACCCACGACAGCTTTGGCGAATGCCTCGGGCAGACGCGCAACCTGTCGCCTACCGGCGTGTTTGTACAGCATCCGGTTTTGGCTTCTTTGCCCAAAGGCGCAGTGGTTTACGGCCAGGTGCAGGATTTACCCACAGGCGCGCCGCGGGTGCGGATGGAAGTGGTGACGGTGGATGCCGACGGTATCGGCCTTCGCTACCTTTGAATTACTGCGCTTGACGATCAAGCTTCTTAATGAAAACCGTCATTTCCTTCTCGGCTTGCTTATCGCCATGGGCGCGGGCTGCCTCCAGACCTTGCTCCCACGCCTGACGTGCGGCGGCGCTATCGCCCAGCGCCAATTGCGCTTTACCCAATAGTTTCCATGCCGCCGAATACTTCGGATCAAAACCGACACAGCGCTGGAAATGCTCGGCGGCTTTGGCGTTTTCGCCCAGATCCAGATAACCCTTGCCCAAGCCGAAGCGCAGCAGGGAGTTATCCACACCCTTGGCGAGCATTTTTTCCAGGGATTCGAGCATTTATGCACCCTCGTTAATGTGATCGTTCCCACGCTCCGCGTGGGAACGCCTCAATGGACGCTCTGCGTCCGCTCTTGGGACGCAGAGCGTCCCGGGCTGCATTCCCACGCGGAGCATGGGAACGATCAATCAGGATCAGAAGAAGCTCAATCCCACATGAAACAGCTTCTCCACATCGCGAATATGCTTCTTATCCACAAGGAACAGAATCACATGGTCGCCCGCTTCGATCACCGTGTCGTCATGTGCGATGATCACTTGTTCATTGCGGATCACCGCGCCAATTGTGGTGCCCGGCGGCAGGCCGATCTTCTCGATCGGTTTGCCGATGACCTTGCTCGATTTCGCATCACCGTGGGCAATCGCCTCGATCGCTTCGGCGGCACCACGACGCAGTGAGTGCACGCTGACGATATCGCCACGGCGCACGTGCGCCAGCAGGGTGCCGATGGTTGCCAGTTGCGGGCTGATGGCGATGTCGATATCGCCGCCCTGAATCAGATCGACGTAGGCCGGGTTGTTGATGATCGTCATGACCTTCTTCGCCCCCAGCCGTTTCGCCAGCAGCGACGACATGATGTTGGCTTCGTCGTCGTTGGTCAGCGCAAGGAAAATATCAGCGTCGGCGATGTTCTCTTCCAGCAGCAAGTCGCGATCTGAAGCGCTGCCCTGCAACACTACGGTGCTGTCGAGGGTGTCGGAGAGATAACGGCAACGCGCCGGGCTCATCTCGATGATCTTCACCTGATAACGGCTTTCGATGGCCTCGGCCAGACGCTCGCCGATCTGCCCGCCGCCAGCAATGACGATGCGTTTGTAGGTTTCGTCGAGACGGCGCATTTCGCTCATCACCGCGCGAATATTCTCACGGGCGGCGATGAAGAAGACTTCGTCATCGGCCTCGATCACCGTGTCACCTTGCGGCAAGATCGGCCGGTCACGACGGAAAATCGCTGCCACGCGGGTTTCGACATTCGGCATGTGCTCGCGCAACTGACGCAATTGCTGACCCACCAGCGGCCCGCCGTAATAAGCGCGCACCGCCACCAGTTGCGCCGCACCTTCAGCGAAGTCGATTACCTGCAAGGCGCCCGGATGCTGGATCAGACGCTTGATGTAGTTGGTCACCACTTGCTCGGGGCTGATCAGCACGTCGACCGGAATCGCTTCGTTCTGGAACAGCTGTTCCTCGCGATTCAAATAGGACGCTTCGCGCACCCGGGCGATTTTGGTCGGGGTGTGGAACAGCGTGTGGGCAACCTGGCAGGCGACCATATTGGTCTCGTCGCTGTTGGTCACCGCTACCAGCATATCGGCGTCGTCGGCACCGGCCTGGCGCAGCACCGACGGCAGCGAACCACGGCCCTGCACGGTACGAATATCGAGGCGGTCGCCGAGGTCGCGCAGGCGCTCGCCGTCGGTGTCGACCACGGTGATGTCGTTGGCCTCGCTGGCCAAATGCTCGGCCAGCGAACCGCCAACCTGTCCCGCACCGAGGATGATGATTTTCATCCAGTCACTCCGTTGAATCCGTTTAGCCGCGCGCGGCAGCGATCTTGATCAGCTTGGCGTAGTAGAACCCGTCATGCCCGCCCTGCTGGGCCAGCAGTTGGCGACCATGGGGCTGTTTGATCCCGGCGCTGGTAGCCAGATCCAGCTCGCGGGCACCGGGGGTGCGCTCAAGGAACGCGGCGATGACTTCGGTGTTCTCGGTCGGCAACGTCGAGCAGGTGGCGTACAGCAGGATGCCGCCGACTTCGAGGGTTTTCCACATGGCGTCGAGCAACTCGCCTTGCAGTTGCGCGAGGGCGACGATGTCGTCCGGCTGACGGGTCAGCTTGATGTCCGGATGGCGGCGGATCACGCCAGTGGCCGAGCATGGCGCGTCGAGGAGGATGCGCTGGAATGGTTTGCCGTCCCACCATTTCCCGGTATCGCGACCGTCGGCGGCGATCAGTTCGGCGCTGAGGCCGAGGCGCTCGAGGTTTTCCTTCACGCGCACCAGACGTTTGGCTTCCAGATCCACCGCGACCACGCCGGCCAATGCCGGTTCGGCTTCGAGGATGTGGCAGGTCTTGCCGCCGGGCGCGCAGCAAGCGTCGAGCACGCGTTGCCCCGGCGCCAGATCAAGCAGGTCGGCAGCCAGTTGCGCGGCCTCGTCCTGCACGCTGATCCAGCCTTCGGCGAAACCCGGCAGGCTGCGCACGTCGGCAGCGGCTTCGAGAATGATGCCGTCGCGACTGTAAACGCACGGCGTCGCGGCAATCCCTGCCTCGGTCAACAAACCGAGGTAAACATCGCGGCTGTGATGACGGCGGTTGACCCGCAGGATCATCGGCGGATGCGCGTTGTTCGCCTCACAAATGGCCTCCCACTGTTCCGGCCAGAACGCCTTGAGGGATTTTTGCAGCCAGCGCGGGTGAGCGGTGCGCACCACTGGATCACGTTCCAGCTCGGCGAAAATCGTTTCGCTTTCGCGCTGGGCATTGCGCAATACGGCGTTGAGCAGACCCTTGGCCCACGGCTTTTTCAGCTTCTCGGCGCAACCGACGGTTTCGCCGATGGCGGCGTGGGCCGGCACGCGGGTGTAGAGCAATTGGTAGAGACCGACCAGCAGCAGCGCTTCAACATCGGCGTCAGCAGCTTTGAACGGTTTCTGCAGCAGCTTTTCCGCCAGCGCCGAGAGACGTGGCTGCCAGCGCGCGGTGCCGAAGGCCAGATCCTGAGTGAAGCCGCGATCGCGATCTTCGACCTTGTCCAGTTGCGTCGGCAGGGAGCTGTTCAGCGAGGCTTTGCCGCTGAGCACGGCGGCGAGTGCCTTGGCGGCGGCCAGACGCGGATTCATTGCGCGTCTACCGCTGCGCCGAGCACCGTGCCGACCGCGAATTTCTCCCGGCGGCTGTTGAACAGGTCGCTGAAGTTCAGCGCCTTGCCGCCGGGCAATTGCAGGCGGGTCAGGCATAGCGCCTGTTCACCGCAGGCGACGACCAGGCCGTCCTTGCTGGCGCTGAGGATTTCACCCGGCGCGCCTTTACCGTCGGCGAGTGTCGCTGCCAGCACTTTCAGCGCTTCACCGTTGAGGGTGCTGTGGGTGATCGGCCATGGGTTGAAGGCGCGCACCAGTCGCTCCAGCTCAACCGCCGGACGGCTCCAGTCGATGCGTGCTTCGTCTTTGTTCAGCTTGTGTGCATAAGTGGCGAGTTCATCGTTCTGCACTTCGCCTTCAAGCGTGCCAGCGGCCAGACCGGCAATTGCTTGCACCACGGCTGGCGGGCCCATTTCGGCGAGACGGTCGTGCAGACTGCCGCCAGTGTCTTCAGCGCTGATCGGGGTGACGACCTTGAGCAGCATCGGCCCGGTGTCGAGGCCGGCCTCCATGCGCATCACGGTCACGCCGCTTTCCGCGTCACCGTGTTCCACGGCGCGTTGAATCGGCGCCGCACCGCGCCAGCGCGGCAGCAACGAGGCGTGGCTGTTGATGCAGCCCAGACGCGGAATATCCAGCACCACTTGCGGCAGGATCAGGCCATAGGCGACCACCACCAGCAAATCCGGTTTCAGCGCAGCCAGTTCAGCTTGAGCCTCAGGATTGCGCAAAGTCGGCGGCTGCAACACCTGGATATTATTTTCCAGGGCGAGCTGTTTGACCGGGCTCGGCATCAGTTTTTGCCCGCGACCGGCCGGACGATCCGGTTGGGTGTAGACCGCAACGATCTCGTAAGGGCTGTTCAGCAGGGCCTTGAGGTGTTCGGCGGCGAATTCCGGGGTGCCGGCAAAAACGATGCGCAGTGGCTCAGTCATGAAGGGCGTCTCATAAAAAGAAAAAGGCTTGCCGCAGCAAGCCTTTGAAGGAGGGGCATCAAGCGTTCTGGCGGTGCTGCTTTTCCAGTTTCTTCTTGATCCGGTCGCGTTTGAGCGTGGACAAGTAATCGACGAACAATTTGCCGTTGAGGTGGTCGCATTCGTGCTGGATGCACACCGCGAGCAGGCCTTCGGCGATCAGTTCATAGGGCTTGCCGTCGCGGTCCAGCGCCTTGATCCTGACCTTTTGCGGGCGATCGACGTTTTCGTAGAAACCCGGCACCGACAGGCAGCCTTCCTGATATTGCTCCATTTCTTCGGTCAGCGATTCGAACTCGGGGTTGATGAACACCCGTGGTTCGGTGCGGTCTTCGGAAAGGTCCATCACGACGATACGTTTGTGCACGTTGACCTGGGTCGCGGCGAGGCCGATGCCCGGCGCTTCATACATTGTTTCAAACATGTCATCGACCAACTGACGCACTTCGTCGTCCACTACAGCCACAGGCTTGGCGATAGTGCGCAGACGCGGGTCCGGGAATTCGAGGATGTTTAAAATGGCCATAGGCTTTGATTGCTGCACACGTTGAGTAAAGTCGGGCGATGGCCTGGCAGGTCCGAAGATGCAGGCTACCGTTGTGAAGCGTAGCTTGTGCATTTTGCACAAGCGAGCCACGGGGGCTCTGACGGTTCACGCGAATGCACATGATAAAGGGATTCACTGCATGAGGAAAACACTACTCGCCCTGCTGCTGTTGGCTTCGGCTGGCGTGGCACAAGGGCAAGTGCAACTCAGGGAAGGTTTTCCACAGCAATACACGGTGGTTTCGGGGGATACACTCTGGGACATATCCGGCAAATACCTGCGCGAGCCCTGGCAGTGGCCACAGCTGTGGCGGGCCAATCCGCAAATCGAAAACCCCAACCTGATCTACCCCGGCGACACGCTGACGCTCAGTTACGTCAACGGTCAGCCGCGCCTGACCCTGAATCGCGGTGAGTCGCGCGGCACCATCAAGCTCTCGCCGCGTATTCGCACCAGCCCGGTGGCAGAGGCGATTCCGAGCATTCCGCTGAAATCCATCAACAGCTTTTTGCTGAGCAACCGCATCGTCGACAAGGCTGAGGACTTCGACAAGGCGCCGTATATCGTCGCCGGCGATGCCGAGCGCGTGCTCAGCGGCACCGGTGACCGGATTTTCGCGCGCGGCCATTTCGATCCGGATCAGCCGGTCTACGGCATTTTCCGTCAGGGCAAGGTCTACACCGATCCGCAGACCAAGGAGTTCCTCGGGATCAACGCTGACGACATCGGCGGCGGTGAGATCGTCGCCACCGAAGGCGACGTTGCCACCCTCGCTCTGCAACGTACCACTCAGGAGGTGCGCCTCGGCGACCGCTTGTTCAGCGGCGAAGAGCGTTCGATCAACTCGACCTTCATGCCCAGCGCACCGACGACCAACATCAACGGCGTGATCATTGACGTGCCGCGCGGCGTCACTCAGATCGGCGTGATGGACGTGGTCACCCTGAACAAGGGCAAGCGCGACGGTCTCGCCGAAGGCAATGTGCTGGTGGTGATGAAAACCGGCGAAACCGTACGCGACCGCATTACTGGCCAGCCGCTGAAAATTCCCGATGAGCGCGCCGGGTTACTGATGGTGTTCCGTACTTACGACAAACTCAGTTACGGCCTCGTCCTTAACGCATCGCGCTCATTGGCGGTCCTCGACAAGGTGCGAAATCCGTAAGCTTGCTTCACAAGTTACCAACAGAGTTATCCACAGCTTGTTCCGAATGGTTCGGGGCTTATAACGATCAAGGATGATCCAGCATGTCACCTGTCTCTACGTCGGTTTCCCCGGCGGAACTGGAAGCGCGTTTGCGCCTGCACCGCTTGCCGGATATCGGCCCGAAGCGTTTTGCCAAATTGCTCGAAGCCTTTGGCTCGGCGTCCAAAGCCATCAGCGCGCCGGCCAGCGCCTGGCGTTCGCTGGGTTTACCGGCGGCGTGCGCCGAGGCGCGGCGTTGTCCCGAGGTTCGCGATGGCGCCAGCCACGCAATGCGCTGGCTAGAGCGGCCGGAACATCATCTGCTGATGTGGGATCAGGCGGATTACCCGGCGCTGCTGGCGCAGATTTCCGATCCGCCGCCATTGATATTCGTAGCCGGTGACCCGCTGATTCTGGAAAAACCGCAACTGGCGATGGTTGGCAGTCGCCGGGCATCGCGTCCAGGAATGGATACTGCCGCAGCATTTTCCCGCAGCCTCGCCGGTGCCGGTTTTGTCATCAACAGCGGATTGGCCTTGGGTATCGATGCTGCGGCGCATCAGGCCGCGCTGGATGTTGGTGGCTTGACGGTGGGTGTGCTCGGCACGGGGCTGGAAAATTTTTATCCACAGCGCAATCGACGCCTGGCTGACGCGATGATTGCCTCGGGCAGCGCGGTGCTTTCGGAGTTCCCGCTGGATGCCGGGCCGACGGCGAGCAACTTCCCGCGGCGTAACCGGATCATCAGCGGTTTGTCCCTTGGCGTGTTGGTGGTCGAGGCCAGCGTCGCCAGTGGTTCATTGATCACCGCGCGGCTGGCGGCGGAACAGGGGCGCGAGGTTTATGCCATTCCCGGTTCGATTCATCATCCCGGTGCGCGCGGTTGCCATCAGCTGATCCGCGATGGCGCGGTGCTGGTGGAAACCATTGATCACATCCTTGAGGCCCTGCGCGGTTGGCAGCATCTGCCGCTATCCACTGACACGGCCAACGTCGATCACCCATTGCTCTCTCTGCTCCACGCCGCCCCGCACACCAGTGAAGGTCTGGCCGACAGCAGCGGCTGGGCGTTGCCCAAAGTGCTGGCGGCGCTCACCGAACTGGAAATGGATGGCCGCGCGGTGTGCGAAAACGGTCGCTGGCTGGCCAGGACACGCTAGGTTTTACAAGGAAGATCGGTAAACTGCGCGAAACCTGTTTGCGGAGAGTTTTTTCATGGTTAACAGTTGGCGTGTGCAACAAGCCGCACGAGAGATTCGCGCCGGGGCGGTAATTGCCTATCCAACCGAAGCCGTCTGGGGGCTGGGTTGCGATCCGTGGAATGAAGAGGCCGTGGATCGTTTGCTGGCGATCAAGAATCGCTCGGTGGTCAAAGGGCTGATTCTGGTCGCCGACAACATTCGCCAGTTCGACTTCCTGTTCGAAGACTTCCCGCAAGAATGGATCGACCGCATGGCCAGCACCTGGCCGGGGCCGAACACCTGGCTGGTGCCGCATCAGGGTTTGCTCCCGGAATGGGTGACCGGCGTGCACGACACCGTGGCGCTGCGGGTCAGTGATCATCCGCAAGTACGCGATCTGTGCTCGATGGTCGGGCCGTTGATTTCAACCTCGGCCAACCCGCAGGGTCGCCCGGCAGCGCGCACCCGGTTGCGCGTTGAGCAATACTTCCGTGGTCAGGTTGATCTGGTGCTGGGCGGCAGCCTCGGCGGACGGAAAAACCCTAGCGTCATCCGCGATCTGGCGACGGGGAAGGTCATTCGCCCCGACTGACCTGATTACTGCTTCATTTGCTTTTGAACTCCTCGGCTTGATTGGCGAGGAGTTTTTTCTGTCTGCGATCTGCTGGGTAAATCTCTATAACTTAAACAATCTGTTGTTTATGTTGTTCTGCTGTGTGTCAGATAAATCTATAAGTTTAAAGTTTCAGTAACTTTTCCCACGTCATTATCAGAAGTCGCGCAGTGGCGATATTTCCAAAAGCATCCATTATTTCAATGCGCTCAGAAAATTTCGATAAGTTACCGTCTGCGGAGAAGGAATGGATACTACGAACTTACAGCTCAAGGATTATCTGCAGGGGCTTCAGGAAACACTGAACAAGCAGTATGCTGATTATCGAATCGCTATTCTCGAAACGGGAGCTGACACAACAGAGTTTGAACGATTCATCGGCCGCCAGTTTCGCCTGCGGTTAAAGCATTACATGCTGACTTCCAGAGCGCGGGCACTTGAAACGAGGCTGGCGATTTCATCGCGCAGCACGCATTTTCTCTTGTACCAGCGCGATCAACTGACGGCGGTATTAAGAGTGACCCCCTCGCCGTTCGAATGGGCATCGCTGGCCCATCAATATGTCTCGCCGACCGTGGCGCTGGCGCGTCATGTCGAGTTCAGTCGCCTGATTACCCATTCGCAGCAACATCGGCCGGTACCGATCAATGCGCTGCTGGCCGCCGCCACCGAATGGGCGATCGATCGCGGCTATCAAGGCGTTACCGCGTTGTGCAGATCTCCACAACGGCGTCTGTTCCAGCGTTTCGGCTTGACTCCAATCACCTCCAGTTCACTGCATATCGAACAACGCGCTCGTGGTGATTACTGGCTGTTGTCTGCCGAGTGGCGGCAAATCCTCTTGGCGCTTCAACAGCCCTTTCCCATCAACGCCAATTACCCGGAGAGTCGCGATGAATGCGTCCGTCAGTTTTGAACAACAGTTGCTTGTGCTCGATCAGCGAATCGAAAAGGCGTGGGTCGATATTCTGGATAATTCCCGGCTGGTCAAGGCCATCCGCGAGGGCAGTGTTTCCAAAGCGTTATATGCGATTTATATGATCGAGACTTTTCATTACACCGCGCACAATGCACGAAACCAGGGTCTGGTCGGTGTACGACATGCCGATAACCCGGTTTATGCAAAGTTCTGTTTTGAACATGCGGCGGAAGAAGTCGGTCACGAAAAAATGGCTTTGCATGATGTCATGAGCCTGGGTTTGAAAAATGAAAAATTTGATATGCCGCCGGCACTTCCTGAAACTGAGGTACTCATCGCTTACTTGTACTGGATTTCTTTTAGCGGTAATCCGTTACAGCGGCTGGGATACAGTTACTGGGCGGAAAACGCCTATCACTTCATTACTCCGCTGATCGACAAACTGAGTGAAACACTGGCGCTGAAGCCTGCACAACTGACGTTCTTCATCGCTCACTCAGATATCGATGTCGAACACTTCAACGAGATCAAAATCATCCTGCAGCGTACCTGCAAGCAGCAGGCTGACTGGGATGCCATTGCCACCGTGATGGAAACCAGCCTGCGCCTGACCGGCAACATGCTTGAGGCTGTGTATGGGCAGTATGAGGCCTGGCAAAACGGCCTCGCGCCGCGGTATGGATTCCTCCATGCCCTGGATAAATCATGACGCCCTCAAGTGCGTTCCCGGAACGGGCACGCGGAGGTCGTGATGGCTGAATACTTCGAGCGATTGAACTACGCGCTGGGGGATGAAGACACGGCGCTCGAGCATGCCATTCTGCCCGAGCGCGCCAGGCACGTGGTGGGCGTTGCCGGTTGCGGCGGTCGCGTTCTGCCGTTGCTGGCGCGAAGTCCGGCCCGCATGACTTGCGCAGATATCAGTGCGCCGCAACTGGCCTTTACCCGCTTGCGCTTTGCCTTGCTGGCGCAGACTGATCACCATTCATTCATGGACTTCATGGGTTACCGATCGGGGACCTCGGCGATCAGGCGCCAGTCCATTTTCCAGCATCTGGACCTGCCCCCGCCGGATCGCCGCTGGCTGGCGGACCTGTTTCACTCCCGTCATTGGCAGGCACCTGTCTACATGGGCGCCTTCGAGCAGACCCTGCAGCGACTGGCAAAGGTCAACAGACTGTTCACCGGCAAGGCCGGCCGAGCGATTTTCCAGTGCGGCGACCTGGGCGAACAAGCGGCTTATTACTCAAGCCGCTTCCCTCTAAAGCGCTGGAAGGCCGTGGTCGCATTGTTGGGAAATGCAGCGGTGCTGAACTCGCTGCTGTACCGCGGGGCGTTTCCTCGCAACAACCTGGGGATCAGCTCCCGCGAAGTGTATCTGGGTATTTTCCATACCTTGTTTACCACTCAGGTCGTGCGCGAAAGCTTTTTCCTGCAAATGCTGTTTTTCGGTGAACTGCGTTATCCGCAAGGCTTGCCGCTTGAGTGTGATGCGCGGGTTTTCCAACAGGCTCGCAAGGCACTCCAGGGGTGCGAATTGGCCGTGGTTCAGGGCGATATTTTTGACTGCGTTGCCACGTGCCGGGATGTCGATTTTGTATCGTTGTCCGACGTGCCGTCATTTCTCCCCCCGGCGGATGGCGGCAAGGTCCTGCAGCGGCTGCGGCCTGCCTTGGCCGAGCATGCTCTGTCGGTCATTCGCGGTCATTTGCATGTGGTCCAGCCCGATTGCCACGGCTTCTGCGACGTCACCACGCAGTTTCAGGACGCAATCGCGCGTGAAAAAACCCAACTCTGGCGCGTACAGGTGTACCGCCAGACTCCACCTGTGCAGGTATCTCGATGAACACACCTCATCCGACCGTCAATTGGGTCAAGAACCGCGTGCGCCAGGCGCGCGACGATCAGCAGCGGTTGGTCGATGCCGGGCTCAATGGTCTGAATCTGGTCAAGCGCGAGGGCAAAGTCATAGAGTTGGGCAATGGCGAGCAGTTGACCGAGTTTCTCTCGTGCTCCTATCTGGGACTTGAGAGCGACCCCCGTCTGATTCGAGGCGCAGTACAAGCGGTCGAGTCTTTCGGTGTGCAATTCGCGGCGGCCCGGACCCGAGCGTTGCTGCCGCCGATGCGCGAGCTCGATGAGCATTTGAACCGAATATTCCAGGGGCATACGGTCACGTTCAACTCAGTGGGCAGTGCCCATCTGGGATGTCTGCCGTTGCTGGGTTCCGGCGAATTGCCGTCGTATCCCTTACGGCGGGGACCAGGCTGGATCGTTGACCGCGCCGCCCACGCCTCGATGCAAGTGCTGCAAGGCATTCTGTGGCAGTTCGGCCCCGTGCAGCGCTGCGATTGCAGTGATCTTCAGCAAGTTGAGGACGCCTGCTCCGCTGCTGTCGCTGTCGGCAATACGCCCATTATTCTGACTGACAGCATTGGCTCGATGCGCGGGCTTTATCCCGTCAATCGATTGCTGCAGCTGGCTGAGCGCTTTGAGGGCTATGTGTATGCGGATGACGCTCACGGTACTTCGATCCATGGCCATGCCGGAGGTGGCTATGCCCTTGTTGATGCCACTGAGCCGCTTCGCACTCGTTTGCTCCTGCTGTCGTCATTGTCCAAGGCCTTCGGTGCAACGGGCGGTGCGATTACTGTGCTGACGGCGGCGGATGCCGAGCTGATCCGGCGCCACGCGTCGACTTATACCTTCGGTGGACCTTTGTCCATGGGCGGTGTCGGCGCGGCCGTCGCCTCGGCCAGGATTCATCTTTCTGCGCAGCTGGGCCTGTTGCAGGCCTCGCTCTGGCGAAATGTGGCGGTCATTGATGATCTGCTCGGGCCGGTGCTGGGCAATCACCAGATTGCTTCACCGATACGTTTCGTCCGGATTGGCGCCGAGCGTGACGCCATCAACCTGGCGTTGCACCTGCGTCGGCACGCCATCGCGGTCACCACTGCCTTGTTTCCGGTGGTGGCCAAGGGTGAAGCCATTCTGCGACTGGCCATCAGCGCGAATCACAGCCAGGCCCAGTTGGAACATCTGGCCAGTGCCGTCAATGATGGATTTGCTGAACTTGGCATCCGTCAGGGAGAGCCGCGGCATGCGCAATAACCCGATGGGGCACGCCAGTTCGACGGCCGTGCACGTGGCAGCGACAGAAGCCTTCGCGCGTAAACTGACGCATGCGCGGTCTCTGCCATGGTTCTGCACGATGTGTCCGCAGATTCGGCACGTGCAGACTGCAGAGGATCTGCATCGTCTGCCGGTTCTGGCTGTGGAGGACGAGCAGGGTGGATTGCTGTTTACCCAACTCGGCGAAGCGTCACACCGTGCGCCGGGTGGCGGGTTGACCCTGATCTCGGGGGGCAGCACCGGAAACCGCAAGCACATCACCCATTCCTGGGCATTCAACGAAAGCATCGTGCCTTTGGGCGCGCGGATGTTCGCGGCGACCGATGAGCATCCCCGTGTCGTCATCAATTGCCTCACGCCCGGTGAAATGCAGGGTGCCTTTCAATACGCGGCGGCTATCGTCCAGTACATTGGCGCGCGCCTGCTGCCTGCTGGCGCACTGATGGGCGTTCAGCGCATAGCGGGCCTGATTCATTCACAGGCGGCCGATGCCCTGATCTGCACCCCCTCTTTTGCGGCAGCGCTGTTCAATCATGCCGATGGCGATAAGGCGCAGTTGAGCAGTTTGAGATGGCTTTACTACATTGGTGAACCTTGCCATCAGCCCCTGCGCGAGCAACTGGCCCGAGACTGGCCGTCCTTGAGCCTGCGGTCATTGGGTTATAGCTCGACGGAGACAGGACCGATCGGCTTCCAGTGTGCGCACCTCGAGCATGGTTACTACCATCTGCACGCGGACGCGATGCTGCTGGAAGTGGTTGAACCCGTCAGCCTGCGAGCGCTGGCCGACGGTGAAACCGGCGAGTTTCTGCTGACGCCTTTGCTGCCCGATCACGTGCCGTTGCTGCGGTATCGTATTGGCGACCGTGGGCGAGTCCTGGGCAGGCAGTCAACGTGTGCCTGTGGCAGCGCTCTGCCAATTCTGGAACTGGAGGGGCGAGTCGAGACTTCGATCAAGCTGGGCGGCGCGATCATCACTCAGCGCCAGGTTCTGAGTGTGCTCTCAGAGGCGTTGCCCGAACTGCATGCTTCGGATGTGCAGGTGCAAATTGATCGGCAGGCTGACGGTGCGCACATGCGGCTTGTCATTGCTCGAGAGCGATTGCCAGCCGGTGCAGAGCGCATTATCGAAGAGGCTTTGCGCAACGGGGTTCAGGCGAGTGCATTGCTTGGATTGCCCGGTGTGCTGGGCTTGCAGGTACGGCGTCTGCCTCGGGGTGAGTTCGAAACCACCGTGGCCGGCAAAGCACCGTTTTTTGTTGCGTTGCGAGGCGCCCCGGGCAAGTCATGAAGACTCGTCCGGGTGCTTCGTTTGCTGGCTACGTGTCAGGGCAGCAGAACGGTGGAGCCGGTGGTGCGCCGCGCCGACAGCTCGGTTTGCGCCTTCGCCGCATCAGCCAGTGGGTAACGCTGGCTGATGTCCACCTTCAATTTGCCGCTGATGATCATCTCGAACAATTCATCGGCCATCCGCTGCAGATTCTCGGCATTGTTGGCATAAGTCGCCAGGGTCGGTCGGGTCACGTACAGCGAGCCTTTGGCGGCCAGAATCCCCAGATTCACACCGTCCACCGCGCCGGAGGCATTGCCGAAGCTCACGACCAGGCCACGCGGCGAAACGCTGTCGAGGGACGTCAGCCAAGTGTCCTTGCCGACACCGTCATAAACCACCGGGACTTTCTTGCCGTCGGTCAATTCCAGCACGCGCTGCGCAACGTTTTCGTGGCTGTAATCGATAGTCGCCCACGCGCCGTTGGCCTTGGCCAGTTCAGCTTTCTCTTTGGAGCTGACGGTGCCGATCAGCTTCACGCCCAGTGCCTTGGCCCATTGGCAGGCCAGCGAACCGACGCCCCCGGCAGCGGCATGAAACAGAATGGTTTCGCCGCCCTTGAGTTCATAGGTCTGGCGTAGCAGGTACTGCACGGTCAGGCCCTTGAGCATGACCCCGGCAGCCGTTTCGAAACTGATTTCGTCGGGCAGATGCACCAGATTGTCCTGGGGCAGCACATGCAACTCGCTGTAAGCGCCCAATGGGCCGCTGCCATAGGCAACGCGATCACCGACCTTGAACCGGGTAACGTCGCTGCCCACCGCATCGACGATGCCCGCACCTTCAGCTCCCAGGCCGGACGGCAAGGCAGGTGGCGCGTACAGGCCGCTGCGGAAATAGGTGTCGATGAAGTTCAGGCCGATTGCCTTGTTGGCCACGCGCACTTGATTCGGGCCGGGTGCGGCGGGTTGGTAATCAACATATTCGAGCACTTCGGGGCCGCCGTGGGCGCGGAACTGGATACGCTTTGCCATCTGCCTGCTCTCCTTGGGTCTTTTGTGAACCCCCTATCCAACTCCCATGCTTGATCTTCGTCAACTGCGGCGCGCCAGTCTGCGGTGGTATGCTACGCGCCCATTTGCGTCGCCCGCCTGCGGGGCGCCGCCCGATTCAAGGTGAAGCCATGACGACCCGCACCGACGCCGTAAAGGCCTATCTGCTCGACCTGCAAGACCGCATCTGCGCGGCTCTCGAAACCGAGGACGGCGGCACGCGCTTCGTCGAAGACGCCTGGACCCGGCCCGCCGGCGGTGGCGGTCGTACCCGCGTGATCGAGAACGGCACGCTGATCGAAAAGGGCGGCGTCAACTTTTCCCATGTCTTCGGCAGCGGCCTGCCACCCTCCGCGAGTGCCCATCGTCCGGAACTGGCCGGTCGCGGTTTCGAAGCTCTCGGCGTGTCTCTGGTGATCCACCCGCACAACCCACATGTGCCGACGTCCCACGCCAACGTGCGCTTTTTCATCGCCGAGAAGGAAGGTGAGGAGCCGGTCTGGTGGTTCGGCGGCGGCTTCGACCTGACCCCTTACTACGGCAATGAAGAAGACTGCATCCACTGGCACCGCGTCGCCGAGCAGGCCTGTGCGCCGTTCGGGGCGGACGTCTATCCGCGTTACAAAGCCTGGTGCGACACCTACTTCCACATCAAGCATCGCCACGAGCCGCGCGGCATTGGTGGTCTGTTCTTCGATGACCTGAACGAGTGGGACTTCGACACCAGCTTCGCCTTCATGCGCGCCATCGGTGACGCATACATCGACGCCTATCTGCCGATCGTGCAGCGCCGCAAGAACGATGCCTTCACCGTTCAACAGCGTGAGTTCCAGGAATTCCGCCGTGGTCGCTACGTCGAGTTCAACCTGGTTTACGACCGTGGCACGCTGTTCGGCCTGCAATCGGGCGGGCGTACCGAATCGATCCTGATGTCGCTGCCGCCGCAAGTGCGCTGGGGTTACGACTGGAAGGCGGAGCCGGGCAGCGAAGAAGCACGTCTGACCGATTACTTCCTGCAAGACCGCGACTGGCTGGCCGAAGCCTGAGGATTTCTGATGGATCGTTACGTCGTTTTCGGTAACCCGATCGGCCACAGCAAATCGCCGATGATTCACAAACTGTTCGCCGAGCAGACGGGTCAGCAGCTCGACTACAGCACGCTGCTGGCGCCGCTTGATGATTTCGCAGGCTGCGCCAGGGCGTTTTTCCAGGAGGGTCGCGGCGCCAACGTCACCGTGCCATTCAAGGAAGACGCTTACCGTCTGGCCAACAGCCTGACTGCTCGTGCGCAACGGGCCGGCGCGGTGAACACCTTGAGCAAACTGGCCGACGGCTCGCTGCTCGGCGACAACACCGACGGCGCCGGGCTGGTGCGTGATCTGACGGTGAACGCCGGGTTCAGCCTGACCGGCAAACGCATCCTGCTGCTCGGTGCCGGTGGCGCCGTGCGCGGTGCGCTGGAGCCGTTGCTGGCGGAGAAACCCGCGTCGGTGATCATCGCCAACCGCACGGTGGACAAGGCTGAGTTGCTGGCCGAACTGTTCTGCGACCTCGGGCCGGTCTCGGCAAGTGGTTTCGATTGGTTGCGTGAGCCGGTGGACGTGATCATCAACGCCACGTCCGCGAGCCTGACCGGTGATGTACCGCCGATTGCACCTAGCTTGATCGAACCGGGCAAGACTCTGTGCTACGACATGATGTACGGCAAAGAGCCGACGGCGTTCTGCCGTTGGGCCAGTGAGCACGGCGCCGCGGTGTCGATGGATGGCTTGGGAATGCTTGCTGAGCAAGCGGCTGAGGCGTTCTTCTTGTGGCGCGGCGTGCGCCCCGATACGGCGCCAGTACTCGAAGAGTTGCGTCGACAACTAGCCGTTTAAGAGCTTCGCGAGCAAGCTCGCTCCCACAGTGGAATGCGATCAAATGTGGGAGCGAGCTTGCTCGCGAACGGCCGCACCGCCAATCCTGGATCAATCCTCAAACCTGATCGGGCATTTCTCCGGCCCTTCCAGCTTCCTCAGTTCCTCCACCACCTGCGGCCGCGCCCGGCGCAAGGTCAAACTGCGATCCTGGCTCAACAACCGCCGCGCCTCCTGATGCAGCATCTCCACCCCCGAATAATCGATGAAGTTGATCTGCTGCGCCTCGATCACCACCCGTGCGCCATGCATCCGTTGCAGACGCACTTGCAGGTAATGGCTGGCGCCGAAAAAGATCGACCCGCCGACACGCAAAACATCGTCCTCGCCATCGCGCCAGTGCTGCACCCGAGGTTGCGAGGTGCGCTTGAGGTAGAAAAACAGCGACGCCAGCACGCCGGCATAAATCGCCGTCTGCAACTCCAGCAGCAACGTCGCCAGACACGTCAGCGCCATCACCACGAACTCGGCGCGGCTGACCCGCAGCAACGCACGAATGCCGCGATGATCAACCAGTCCCCAGGCAATCAGCAGGATACTCCCCGCCATCGCCGGAATCGGAATGTGCGCAATCAGCCCGGCCCCGAAAATCGCAAACAACGCCACCCAGATCGCCGAAAACACTCCGGCCAATGGCGAACAGGCGCCCGCCTCGTAGCTCAAGCCCGAGCGGGTAAACGATCCCGCCGACAACGACCCGGAAAAGAACGCGCCGACAACATTGGATAAACCCTGTGCGCGGACTTCCTGATTGGCATCGAGCAACTGTTGCGACCGTGCCGAAATCGAGCGGGCAATCGACAGACTGGTGACCAGCCCGAGCATGCCCACCGCCACGGCGCTTGGCAGCAAACGCAGAATCAAGTCCAGATCCAGCGGCAACCCACTGAACGGCGGCAAACGCCCGACGAATGCGCTGACCAGATGCACATGGCCGAACATCGCCGGCCACAGCCACACCAGCAGGCTGGCCAGTACCAGTGTGATCAGCAGCGTCGGCCAGCGTGGCAGCCATTGTTTGAGCAGCAGACCGATGACCACCGTGGCCAAACCCAGCACCAGCGAAGGTTTATCCACAGCCTTCAGATGTTGCAGCAGATCCATCAGACTCGCCAGCGCTGTGGCTTTGGCCGGCAACTCCAAGCCCAACAGGTTCGGCAACTGCCCGATGGCAATCACCACCGCCGCGCCGAGGGTGAACCCCAGCACTACCGAGTGCGAGACGAAATTCACCAAAGCGCCGAAGCGCAGCAAACCGAGCAGCCACTGGAAAATCCCGGCGAGCAAGGTCAGCAGCAGGATCAGCGTGATGTAGTCCTGCGATGCTGGTACGGCCAAGGGACTGACGCTGGCGTACAGTACAATCGAAATCGCCGCCGTCGGGCCGCAGATCAGGTGCCACGACGAACCCCATAGGCAGGCGATCAGCACTGGAATGATCGCAGCGTAGAGGCCGTATTCAGGTGGCAGACCGGCGATCAGTGCGTAGGCAATCGACTGAGGTAACGCGAGAATCGCACCGCTGAGGCCGACGATCAGATCCCGTCCGACGCTGGCGCGGGTTTGTCGCGGTAGCCAGGTCAGGAAGGGGAAGAGAGAGTGGCGGCTGGGGAAGGCCATGGGTCCTCGCGGCTGGGGTTTTGTTCAAGGTTATCAGGGTGTCAGGGAAAGGGCCCTCACCCTAGCCCTCTCCCAGGGGGACAGGGAACTGACCGAGGTGTTTGATGGAGATGCATCGACCTGCAATTTCGGAGTTAAGCGCAAGTTTAGAATCCAACAAAGATCGGCCCCCTTTCCCCTCGCCCCCTTGGGGGAGAGGGCTGGGGTGAGGGGGCAAAAATCTCAAGCCGAGCAAAATTCAAAACAACCCCACAGTCAAAGCTTCGCCTTCACCGCCGCCAACGCATCCTTCCCGTCAGCCGTCTTCACCCCCTCCAGCCACTTCTCCAGCACCGCCGGATTCGCCTTGATCCACGCCTTCGCCGCCTCGGCATTGCTGACCTTCTTGTTCACCACCTCGGCCATGATGCTGTTCTCCATCTCCTGAGTGAACGAAAGATTGGTCAGCAATTTACCCACATTCGGACACGCCTGCGCATAGCCCTTACGCGTCAACGTAAACACGCTGCCGGTGTCGCCGAAGTATTTCTCGCCACCCTTCAGGTAATGCATCTTCAACTGCACGTTCATCGGGTGCGGCGTCCAGCCAAGGAAGGTGACGAATTTCTGCTTCTTCACCGCCCGCGACACTTCCGCGAGCATCGCCTGTTCGCTGGACTCGATCAGCTTCCACTGGCCCATGTCGAAATCGTTTTTCTTGATGATTTCCTGCAACGAGATATTTGCCGGCGCGCCGGAGCCGATGCCGTAGATCTTCTTGTCGAACTTGTCGGCGTATTTGTTCAGGTCGGCAAAGTTATGCACACCCGCGTCCCACACGTAGTCCGGCACGGCGAGGGTGAACTCGGTGCCGTCGAGGTTTTTCGCCAATTGCGTGACATCACCGGTGGCGACGAACTTATCGTAGAAGCCCTGCTGCGCCGGCATCCAGTTGCCGAGAAAGACATCCACCTGGCCGTCCTTCAAACCGCCAAAGGTGATCGGCACCGCAAGGGTGTCGACCTTGGCTTTATAGCCCATGCCGTCCAGCAGAAACCCGGTGATCGCGTTGGTCGCGGCGATGTCGCTCCAGCCCGGGTCGGCCATTTTCACCGTGTCGCAACTCTGCTCGGCGAAAGCCGAGGCGCTGCTCAGCGCGAGCAGGCCAACCGTCACTACTGTGGATAACTTACGCATGAACTTCCCCTTAACATTATTGGTTTTGGCAGGGTTGTGGATAACGTGCTTTGCGTTCCAGATCATCGAGGTCGATGTGGTTGCGCATGTACTGCTGACTGGCGTCCACCAGCGGCTGGTGATCCCAGCTCTTCAGCTTGCCGATAGTTAAAGCGTCGGCGACAAATCGGCGGCGGCGCTGGCTGGCCAGCACTTCCCGGTGGATCGCCGGAATGTCCCACTTGGCCCGCGCTTCGATGAAAAAATCGTCGAACAGCTGGCGATGTTGCGGCGATTGACTGAGTTCTTCCAGTTCACGCGGATCGTTGCTTACATCGAAGAGTAGGCAAGGGTCGCTTTCACTGTAGATAAATTTGTAGGCGCCGCGCCGGATCATCATCAACGGGCTGACGGTGCCTTCGGCCATGTATTCGCCAAACACTTCGTCATGACCGCCCTGCCCTTGCAGGTGCGATACCAGTGAGCGGCCATCCAGCGGCAAGCCTGGCTCCAACGTGCCACCGGCCAGTTCAACGAAGGTCGGCAACAGGTCGGCGGTCGACACGGCAGCGCTGACCCGGCCTGACTCGAACTGGCCCGGCGCACTGATCAACAGTGGCACGCGGGCGGCCATTTCGTACCAGTGCATTTTGTACCAGAGGCCTTTCTCGCCGAGCATGTCGCCGTGATCCCCGGAGAAGACGATGATGGTGTCATCGATCAACCCGGTTTCCTCGAGGGTTTGCAGAAGTTTGCCGACGTTGGAATCGATATAGCTGCACGCTCCGAAGTACGCCCGACGCGCATCGCGAATCTTATCCACTGGCAGCGGCTTGTCCCACAGGTCGTAAACCTTGAGCAGGCGCTGGGAGTGCGGATCGAGTTCGTGTTGATCCGGGGTTGTAGGCAACGGGATATCGGCATCGTCGTACAAATCCCAGAACGCCTTGGGAATTGTGTACGGATCGTGTGGATGGGTCATCGACACGGTCAGGCAGAACGGCTGGTCGCCATCCTCGCGAATGTGATCGAACAAGTATTGCTGCGCCTTGAACACCACTTCTTCATCGAAATCGAGCTGGTTGGTGCGCACGCACGGCCCGGCCTGCAGCACCGAAGACATATTGTGATACCAGGTCGGCCGCACATCAGGCTCATCCCAGTTCACCGCCCAACCGTAGTCGGCGGGATAGATGTCGCTGGTCAAACGTTCTTCATAGCCATGTAGCTGATCGGGGCCGCAGAAGTGCATCTTGCCGGACAGTGCGGTGCGGTAGCCGAGGCGGCGCAGGTAGTGCGCGTAAGTTGGCACATCGGCAGGAAAATCGGCGGCGTTGTCATAGGCGCCGATCTTCCTCGGCAATTGGCCGCTGACCAGGGTAAACCGCGACGGTGCACACAGCGGACTGTTGCAGTAAGCGGCGTCGAACACCACGCCTTGAGCGGCGAGGCGGGAAAGGTTCGGCAATTTGATCGGCGAAGGGCCGTAGAACGGCAACATTGGCGCGGCCATCTGATCGGCCATGATGAAAAGAATATTCTTGCGCTTCATGTGATCGCGGCATTCCATAGTGAATATTTATGCGACATTGCTGCGATCGAGCATGGAGTCCATGCTCTATCAGGTAAAGCCCGCGCTGGACAATGACTAGGATAAGCACAGCTTATGTATGAAGCTTTGGGTGATCTGTCGCTCGACCTGTTGCGCGCCTTCGAAGCGGCGGCACGGCACCGCAGCTTTACTGCCGCGTCTGTAGAGCTGGGCACCACGCAACCGGCGATCAGTCAGCAGATCAAACGGCTGGAAGAACAACTCGGTACGCGCTTGTTTGATCGCATCTACCGGGGAATCGAGCTGACCGAGGTCGGTGTGATCCTGTTTGAACAAGTTACCCTCGGTTTGCAGAATATCGACGCCGGATTGAGCGCGATCAGCGCACAGCAGCAACACGAGGTGTTGCAAGTCGCCACCGATTTTGCCTTCGCTGCGTATTGGCTGATGCCGCGTTTGCACCGCTTCCATGAGGCCAATCCCCACGTCGATGTCAGCCTTGTCACCAGTGAGCGCAATCACAACATGCTGCGTACGGATATCGACGTGGCAATCCTGTTTGGCGACGGGCGTTTTAAACAGGGTGAAAGCCATTGGCTGTTCAGCGAAGAAGTGTTTCCCGTGTGCAGTCCGCAATTGCTCAAGGATCGTCCGGCGCCCCTGCCCGCTCAAGCGCTGTTGGATTTGCCCCTGCTGCACCTGCGCGGGGAGAACAGCAGCAACTGGTTCGACTGGAGCGGTCTGTTTCGCGAGTTGGGCATCACCACCCCACCGGCACCGGGGCAATTGCGTTTCGACAATTACACGCTATTGATTCAAGCGGCGATTGGCGGTCAAGGCGTGGCGATCGGGTGGCGCCACCTTGTGGATAACTTGCTGAGCCAAGGGTTATTGTGCCGGCCGATCGCTGAAACGACGCTGTCGCGCTTGGGTTACTACGTGGTGTTGCCGCAGCGAAAACGTCGAGGCGCGTTGATTCAACAGTTTGTCGATTGGTTGATGGCAGAACAGGCAAGCAGCGCTGAATCCCTCAATGGACTCGCACTGCCTTCTTTAGCTGTATAGAAGCCTACTCGCCGGCCGCAACGAAATTCACATGCTGCCCCACATGCAAATTCAGCCGCAGCTCATCGGCTATGCCCACCGCCACGCGATTCAGACGTTCCAACGGTTCGGCCAGGCCTGGTTCGAGATTGCCGCCGACCTGACTGAAATGCTCAATGGTCAGCCCGGCCACGCCGTGCGGTGCGTTGACCAGCGTCCAGTGCAGCGGGCTGCTTTGCACGGCTTCACGAATTTCCTCGGCGGCATGGCGCTGCAGACGATCATCGACATCCGGCTCATCGAGCACGGCAAAGTCCCCCACCAGAAACAGCCGCGAAACGTTGGCCAATTGCAACCCATCGACCAGAGCGTCGACGGCCAGCACTTGCTCGACTGGCCCGAGCACCACCGAACGTTCAACGTGATCGCTACTGAACGGTAAACCCGGCGCATCCAATAGGCAGATCACCGCCGAACTGCCGGCCACACTCTGATTGATCCGTTCCAGGTCGAACAAATCACCGGTTTTGGTACGCAATCCCGGACGCGGCGCAAGTGCGGTCAGATCGTCGAGAATGGCGATGACTTCATGCTGACGGCGCAGCAACTCAGCCATCAACGCGCTGCCCAGGCTACTCATGGCACCATAGAGCACCACTTTTACCGCCGGGGTTTCGGCATTTTTCATGGCTGATCCTTTTTGTTATCCCTTATATGGCGTGTGACACACGGGCAACGCCGAGGGTTCGAACCGATTTCCGAGGGTTTCAGATGCAAGCGATCAAGGGCTACCACGCCCACGTCTATTTCGATGCCAGCACCATCGAGCAGGCGCGGACCTTGTGCGAGCGGGCCGCGCAGTTGTTTCCATTGAAAATGGGCCGCGTTCACGAGCGCCTGGTCGGGCCGCATCCGGACTGGAGTTGCCAGTTGGCTTTCGGCCCTGAGTTGATCGGCGATGTGTTGCCGTGGCTGGCGCTCAATCGCCAAGGCCTGGTGGTGTTTCTGCACCCGGATACGGGCGATGACCTGCTCGACCACACTGCACACGCGATCTGGATGGGCGCGATGCGACCGCTGGATCTGTCTGTTTTTTAATCAGATCGTTTCTTCGGCTTCGCCCGGCAAATGTTCGTCCAGATGCAGCCAGGGCAATTGGCTGTCAGTCCAGATGTGGCGTTCGGCGGGCGCGAGTTCCGGGTGATCCAGCGTAGCAATGGTTACGTCGATGCTCTCGGGACTGAGCAATGTCACCAGCGCTAGTTGCGCGCCGCAGTCAGGGCAGAAGAACCGCGCGCAACTCTGCGATGAGTCATAACGCGCCGGCGTGCCGGCCAGCCATTGGAAATTCGCCGCCGGTACGGTGATCCACGTCGTGACGATCCCGCCACTGACCTTGCGGCAAATCGAACAATGGCAATGGGCGATATCCTGCAACGCCCCGCTGAACTGATAACGAATGTGTCCGCAGTGGCAGCCGCCGCTGTGCAGTTCGCTCATGGCCAAGCTCCTCCTTCCCGTATCCATTGACTCTAGTTCGCATCCGACGGTCGGTTGACCGTTCATTCAAAGCTTTCTGCAGCGAAAGGTAGCTGAAAGCTTCCGCGATTAGGATCGCCTCACTTCCGGCAACAGACCGGTTGGCCAATGCGTGTGATACCGCGCACGAACGGCCCAATTAACAACAACAATGGTGATTCTGATGTCCTCTGTAGCCCGCCTCCTCGCTCTGACTCCGCCCGTACGTCTCGTGCTTCCCGTTCTGCGCTGATCGACCCGATCCGCTCACTCAACTAGCCGCGCTACGCCTGGAGTATTCCCATGCTGACTTTCCTTGGCTTCGCCATGGTCATCACGTTCATGTTCCTGATCATGACCAAGCGCCTGTCCGCGCTGATCGCCCTGATCATTATCCCGATCGTCTTCGCCCTGTTCGGCGGTTTTGCACCGAAGATCGGCCCGATGATGCTCGAAGGCATCACCAAGCTTGCGCCGACCGGCGTGATGCTGATGTTCGCCATTCTCTATTTCGCCTTGATGATCGACTCCGGTCTGTTCGACCCGGCCGTGCGCAAGATTCTCAAACTGGTCAAGGGTGATCCGCTGAAGGTTTCGGTCGGCACCGCCGTACTGGCGCTCGTCGTTTCCCTCGATGGTGACGGCGCGACCACTTACATGATCTGCGTGGCCGCCATGCTGCCGCTGTACAGCCGCATCGGCATGAGCCCGCGGATCATGGCCGGTCTGATCATCCTCGCCGGTGGCGTGATGAACATGACCCCGTGGGGTGGCCCGACCGCCCGTGCGGCGAGTGCGCTGCATGTCGATCCGTCGGACATTTTCGTACCGATGATCCCGGCCATGGCTGCCGGTGTCGTGGCGATCTTGCTGATTGCCTACTTCTACGGTAAACGTGAGCGTGCGCGTCTCGGTGAGCTGCACCTGGCCGGCGACGAAATCGATCACAGCGAAATCAGCGTCTCGCAATTCCCGGATGCCCGACGTCCGAAACTGATCTGGTTCAACGGCGCGCTGACCTTCGGCCTGATGTGCACCCTGATCGCTGGCCTGCTGCCGCTGCCGGTGCTGTTCATGGTGGCGTTCAGTATCGCCATGATCGTCAACTACCCTTGCCTGCAAATGCAGAAGGATCGCGTCGCCGCTCACGCTGGCAGTGTGCTGGCAGTGGTCGGACTGATCTTTGCCGCCGGTATCTTCACCGGTATCCTGAGCGGCACCGGCATGGTCGATGCGATGTCGAAGAGCCTGTTGGCGGTGATTCCGGATTTCCTCGGCCCGTACCTAGCGGTGATTACGGCGCTGGTGAGCATGCCGTTCACCTTCTTCATGTCCAACGATGCGTTCTACTATGGCGTGTTGCCGGTGTTGGCCGAAGCCGCCAGCCACTATGGAATCACCGCAGTGGAAATGGCCCGTGCCTCGATCGTCGGTCAGCCCGTCCACTTGCTGAGCCCGTTGGTGCCATCGACCTATCTGTTGGTGGCCCTGGCCGGTATTGATTTCGGTGACCACCAGCGTTTCACCCTGAAATGGGCGATCCTGGTGTGCATCTGCATTCTGATTGCTGCACTGCTGTTGGGGACTTTCCCGGTGTTCAGCACTCTATAAGCCCAAGACTCACCGTTTCGGGTCCTGGCTTCGCGGTTTGAAGCCCGGACCTTTTTCGGTTTAACAATTGCTCAAAGGAATACACATGGAATGGCTGACCAACCCCGAAATCTGGGTTGCCTTCTTTACCCTGACCGCCCTGGAAATCGTTCTGGGCATCGATAACATCATCATGATTTCGATCCTGGTCAGCCGCATGCCTAAACACATGCAGCAGCGCACCCGGATCTTCGGTCTTGGCCTGGCCATGATCACCCGCATCCTGTTGCTGCTGTCGATCACCTGGGTCATGCGCCTCACCGCCGACCTGTTCGAAGTGTTCGGCCAAGGCATTTCCGGTCGCGACCTGATCCTGTTTTTCGGTGGTCTGTTCCTGCTGTGGAAGAGCTCGCAAGAGATGTACCACGCGCTGGAAGGCGAAGACGAAAGCGACGACACCCCCGGCGGCAAGGGCGGCAACTTCCTCTACACCATCATCCAGATCGCGATCATCGACATCGTCTTCTCGCTGGATTCGGTGATAACCGCTGTCGGCATGGTTTCCCACGTGCCAGTGATGGTCGCGGCGATCGTTGTCGCGGTGCTGGTGATGATGCTGGCTTCGGGCAAGATCAGCGAGTTCATCGACAAGCACCCGTCGCTGAAGATGCTCGCGCTGTCGTTCCTGCTGGTGGTCGGTACCGTACTGATTGCCGAGTCGTTCGACGTGCATGTGCCGAAGGGCTACGTCTACTTCGCCATGGCGTTCTCGCTGGCGGTGGAAGCGATCAACATCAAGCTGCGCGGCGCAATGGCCAAGAAAAAACAGCAGCAAGACCCGGTGAAACTGCGCAAGGACATCCCGGGCCAGTAATCCGCTATTCCGGCAATACGCAGTACCCCTGTGGGAGCGAGCCTGCTCGCGAAGACGGAGTGTCAGTCGACAGAAATGTTGGCTGGCCCACCGCTTTCGCGAGCAGGCTCGCTCCCACATTTGTTTTGGGTAACACAGGAGAAACGTGTCGGATTCGAATGGGTGAATGAACCCGTTTTCATGACACTTTTGTTTCAATCCACACTTTAGCTGTGCAATGCTGGCGCCCAGACCGTTAGCCAACTACAGCTTAAGTATCAAAAACGTAGAAACCGCGCGGTACCGTCAACTTGCCTCTCTGAGGCACTGCTAATACAGGGGGTCTGCATGCTCACCCTGCTCAATCTGCTTTCCGCCGTGGCCCTGCTGATCTGGGGCACGCACATTGTCCGAACCGGCATCCTGCGGGTGTACGGCACCAACCTGCGCCATGTGATCGGCCAGAACATGTCCAAGCGCTGGCTGGCCTTTGTGGCCGGTATCGTCGTGACCGCGATGGTGCAGAGCAGCAACGCCACCGCGATGCTCGTCACTTCCTTCGTCGGTCAGGGCCTGATGGCGCTGACCCCGGCACTGGCGACCATGCTCGGTGCCGACGTCGGTACCGCGCTGATGGCGCGGGTGCTGACGTTCGATCTGTCGTGGCTGTCGCCGCTGCTGATTTTCCTCGGGGTGATTTTCTTTCTGTCGCGCAAACAGACGCGTCTCGGGCAGATGGGCCGGGTGTCCATCGGTCTCGGGCTGATCATTCTTGCGCTGCAATTGATCGTCGAGGCCGCCGCGCCGATCACCCACGCCCAAGGCGTAAAAGTAATTTTCGCTTCGCTGACCGGCGACATCCTCCTCGACGCCTTGGTCGGCGCGCTGTTCGCGATGATTTCCTATTCCAGCCTCGCCGCCGTGCTGCTCACTGCGACCCTCGCCGGCGCCAGTGTGATCAGCCTGCCGGTGGCTATCGGTCTGGTAATCGGCGCCAACATCGGCAGCGGCATTCTCGCGTTCATGAGCACCAGCATGCAGAACGCCGCCGGCCGGCAAGTGGCGCTGGGCAGTCTGTTGTACAAACTGATCGGCCTGCTGCTGATCATCCCGGTGCTCGATCCGCTGGTGCACTGGATCGACAGCCTCGATTTCAGCCCGCAGGAAATGGTCATCGGCTTCCACCTGCTCTACAACACCGCACGCTGCCTGATTCTGCTACCAAGCGTCGGGCCGATGGCGCGGCTCTGCGCGTGGCTGCTGCCGGAGCGGCCGGAGGTCAACGGTACGGCCAAGCCGCGCCACCTCGACGCCACTGCACTGGTCACGCCGAGTCTGGCGCTGGCCAACGCCGCGCGGGAAACCCTGCGCATGGGCGATCTGCTGGAGAACATGCTCGACGCCACGCTAGATGTGCTGCGCGGTAAGCAGACCGCCGTCACCCAGGAAATACGGCGGTTGACCGATGACATCGAATCCTTGTACAGCGCGATCAAGCTGTACCTGGCGCAGATGCCCCGCGAAGACCTCGGCGAGCAGGACAGTCGCCGCTGGGCCGAAATCATCGAGCTTTCGATCAACCTGAAACTGGCCAGCGACCTGATCGAACGCATGCTGCGCAAGATCCAGCAGCAGAAGACCTCGCAGCGCCGTTCGTTTTCCGAGGAAGGTCTGGAGGATCTGGCCGGGCTGCAGCAGCAATTGATTTCTAACCTGCGTTTGGGCTTGTCGGTGTTTCTTAGCGGTGACCGCGAAAGTGCCCGCCAGTTGTTGCGCGAAAAGCGCCGCTTTCGCGCGCAGGAACGGCGGTTGGCCCACGCGCATGTCAGTCGTTTGCAACGCAAGATCGTCCAGAGTATCGAGACCAGTTCGCTGCATCTGGAGTTGATTGCCGACATGAAGCGGCTCAATTCGCTGTTTTGCGGCAGTGCCTATGTGGTGCTGGAAACGGCAGATACCGGGGCGCTGGCGGCGGATGATATTGCCGATATAACGCATTCGCCTTGAACGTCTGGGGCTGGGGCCAGTCAGTAACTCAGAGTTCGGCCTCAGGGGCGCCTTCGCGAGCAAGCTCGCTCCCACAGGGTTTTGTGTTCGGCGAAAATCACTGTGGGAGCGAGCTTGCTCGCGAAGCGATCTGACTGACGACACGGATCTCCAAATCAGCCGTATGGAAGCCTGTTATGCGTTGCCTGTTGTTCGCCTGTCTGTTGCTCGGTTCCCTGCCCGCCTTTGCCCTGGATCGCTTTCAGGTCGAAGGCTATGCGCTGCCCAACGGTTTGCAGCTGATGCTAAAACCCGGCACCGAGCGCGGGCATGTGGCGATCCGGCTGGTGGTCGGTGTCGGCCTCGATGATTTCGATTGCGATGACAAAGAGTTGCCGCACCTGCTTGAGCACTTGTTGTTCAGCGGCATCGACGCCACGGGCGAAGGCGGTTTGGAAGAACGCATGCAAGCGCTGGGCGGTGACTGGAACGCCTTCACCAGCAATGCCGACACTACGTTCGTCATCGAAGCCCCGGCGAAGAATCAGCGCAAGGTGCTCGACCTGCTGCTCGACCTGCTCACGCAAACGCGCATCGACGAAAACGCGATCAACGCCGCCAAACGTGTGGTCGAACGCGAGGATGGCGGTCACTACACTCGTCTGCAACGCTTCCTCGACCGCCAGGATCTCGGCCATACCGCTAGCAATCAGCTCGCCGTCGAACTGGGCCTGAAATGCCCGCAGCGGGCCGAGGTCGGCCACCTGACTCAGGAGCAACTGGAGAAGGTACGCAAGGCCTGGTACGCGCCGAACAACATGACCCTGATTGTCGTCGGCGAACTCGACAAACTGCTGCCGGCCTATCTGGAACGTACCTGGGGCGCCCTCGAAGCGGTTGATCCAAGCGAGCATCGGCCGCTGCCGGATATCCGCACCAGCGCCGCCCATGAGCGCACCCTCACCCGTGGATTCATCGGCGACAGCGCCAAGCTGCATTGGCTGGTGCCGGAGCCGGTGATCGATGATCAGTACGACCAGACCTTCGACATTCTCAAGGACTACCTCGACTGGGCGTTGTACCGACAGATCCGCCTCAACCACGGCTTGTCCTACGGGCCGTGGGCCGAACGTGAAGTGTTTGGCGGCGTCGGCTTCATGAGCCTGAACGCCGACCTTGATCGCGATGACATCGACGAAGCCATTCAGGTGCTCGAAGACCTCAAGGCCGATCTGCTGAAAAACGGCCTCGACCCGGACACCTTTGCGCGGATCAAACAGGCTTCGATCGCCCATCAGGCGTGGGCGGTGCAGGGCAATAGCGCGATGGCGGATTACTACTGGAGTGCCCTGAGTGATTACCAGGACGGCCGCTTCGCCAACCCGGCGCGGGAGCTGCAAGGGGTGACGCTGGAGGCGGCGAACAAAGCCATGCGCGAGTTGTTGCTGCAGCCGGGGTATTTGCGGATTGAAAAGCCGTTGCTCAGTGATGATCAGGTGTTGTGGTTGAGCGCGGGTGGGTTGGGCTTACTGCTGCTGATCCTGATCGGCTGGCGCGTGCATCACCGCCGAAAACCCGCCGAACACTGACCCTGTGGGAGCGAGCTTGCTCGCGAAAGCGGTGTGTCATTCAACAAATGTGCTGACTGACCCGCCGCCTTCGCGAGCAAGCTCGCTCCCTCAGGGAAGGTGGTGAATTTACTGACCGGCAGCCTCGCCACAGCGCCCGGTGGGCGCTACTCTGTCGAGGTTTTTTCCTATCCAGTCGTGAACCGTCCAAATGCCGAAAATACAGCTCCTGATCCAGCGCATCCTCGAACTGATGAAGCGCTATCCCGGGGTCATTGCGCTTGGCGGTTTCATCTCCGGGGTCGGCAGTTTCATCATGGTCGATCGTCAGCAGGGCCTGGCGAGCTGGATCACCGTGATCATGCTGCTCAGCTGGATCTGGCTGATGCTGGAAAACACCCTGACCGGCCTCTTCACCCGCGTGTTCAAACGCGAGATTCCCCAGCCGCTGCTGCGTTATGCGACGCAGATGATCCATCAGGAGAGTCTGTTCTTCGTTCTGCCGTTTTTCTTTATCACCACGACGTGGAACAGCGGCCAGTTGTTCTTCACCGGCCTGCTCAGCGTCGCGGCGCTGATCTCCATCGTCGATCCGCTCTACTACAAATGGCTGGCGCCACGGCGCTGGGCGTTCCTCGCGTTGCACACGCTGACCCTGTTCGCCGCCCTGCTCACCGCGTTGCCGGTGATCATGCACCTGACCACCGCGCAGAGCTTCAAATGGGCGCTGGGGATTGCCGTGCTGTTGTCGTTCCCGAGTCTGGCGTCGATCTTCCCGATCCGCACGGTGCGCAACGCTTTGGCCATTCTGTGCATCACCGTCGGCATCGGTGGCGTTGGCTGGGCGCTGCGTTCGTGGGTGCCGCCGGCGACGCTGTGGATGACCGACGTGGCGATCAGCACGCAAATGCAGGATCGCACCCCCGGCGCCAGCCTCGACACGGTCAGCGCCGAGCAGATTCGTGGCGATGGCCTGTACGCCTACACCGCCATCAACGCGCCGCGCGGGCTGGATGAGCGGATCTATCACGTCTGGCAGTTCAACGGCAAAGAGGTCGACCGCATTCCCCTCGACATTCATGGTGGGCGCAAGGAAGGCTACCGCGCGTGGACGCACAAGCAGAACTTCCCTGGCAACCCGGCGGGCAAATGGCAGGTGCGGGTACTGACTGAAGATGGCCAGGTGATCGGCGTGCTGCGTTTCGAAATCACGGACAGCACAGCGATCAAAGAAAAGTAACCCGGTTCGTGCTATTACGTTAGTTCGCATAAAGGCCGAACAAGCACGGAGCTTATGACCAGCAGCTCGATCAGCGGGAATGCCCAACTGGACACGTCCATCAGCCCTGCCCGCCTGCGGGTCACCGGGGACTGGACGCTTGCCCATTACGCCGAGCTCAAGCAACTGAGCGAAAAGCTCCACGGCCAGTACGACGCCAACACGCCGATCGATCTGAACAGCCTCGGCGCCCTCGATACCGCTGGCGCTTCGTTGCTGGTCGAACTGCTCGGCTCCGAGCGCCTCGGCCAATCCGCTGAACACCCCGATTGCACGCTGACCTCCGCCGATCGCGCGCTGCTGCAAACCGTGTACTGCTCGATGACCGACTTCTGCGTGCCGATCAAGGAGCCGGAAATCAGCGTCAGCGTGCAATTGCTCACGCGCATCGGCCGCGCCGTCGACACGGTCTGGCAAGACACCCTGCAACTGCTCGGCTTCGTCGGCCTGATCATGGAAACCATCGCTCGCAGCCTGTTCCGGCCCAAGCGCTGGCGCATTACGCCGATGATCGCGCACATCGAACAGACCGGCCTCGACGCCGCGCCGATCGTGGCGTTGCTGACTTTTCTGGTGGGCGCGGTGGTGGCGTTCCTCGGCGCCACGGTGCTGGCCAGTTTCGGCGCGACGATTTTTACTGTGGACCTGGTCGGGTTCTCGTTCCTGCGCGAATTCGGCGTGCTGCTCACGGCGATTCTGATGGCCGGGCGCACCGCCAGTGCCTTCACCGCGCAGATCGGCTCGATGAAGGCCAACGAAGAAATCGACGCGATCCGCACCCTCGGCCTCGACCCGATGGAGCTGCTGGTGGTGCCGCGTGTGCTGGCGATGCTGGTGGCGCTGCCGATGCTGACGTTTCTGGCGATGCTCTGCGGGATCATCGGCGGCGGTGTGGTCTGCGCGGTGTCGCTGGACATCTCGCCGGCGATGTTCCTGACGCTGTTGCAGTCGGACATCGGCGTGCAGCACTTTCTCGTAGGCTTGGTGAAGGCGCCGATCTTCGCCTTCATCATTGCCGCGATTGGTTGCCTGGAAGGCTTCAAGGTCAGCGGCAGTGCCGAGTCGGTCGGCGCCCACACCACGTCCGCCGTGGTGCAGTCGATTTTCGTGGTAATCGTGCTCGACGCGGTGGCTGCGCTGTTCTTCATGGAGATGGGCTGGTGAGTCGTCTACCCCGCGCGCCCTCGGAGGCGGTGATCGAAGTCCGCGGCCTGTGCAATCGCTTCGGCAGCCAGAGCGTGCACGAGAACCTCGATCTGGATGTGTACAAAGGCGAAATCCTTGCTGTGGTCGGCGGTTCCGGCACTGGCAAGTCGGTGCTGCTACGCAGCATTGTCGGCCTGAACCGGCCCAGCGAAGGCATGGTCAAGGTCTTCGGCAAGAACCTGCCGAACCTGTCCGAGCACGAGCGCTCGCTGGTCGAGCGACGCTTCGGTGTGTTGTTTCAGAAAGGCGCGCTGTTCTCCTCGCTGACGGTCACCGAGAACGTTGCCCTGCCCCTTATCGAACACGCCGGATTGAGCCGCAACGACGCCGAGCACCTGGCGGCGGTGAAGCTGGCGCTGGCCGGGTTGCCGCTGTCGGCGGCGGACAAATACCCGGCGTCGCTGTCCGGCGGCATGATCAAGCGCGCCGCGCTGGCCCGGGCGCTGGCGCTGGATCCGGATATTCTGTTTCTCGATGAACCCACCGCTGGCCTCGATCCGATTGGCGCGGCGCAGTTCGATCAATTGATCCTGACCCTGCGCGATGCGCTCGGCCTCAGCGTGTTTCTGGTGACCCACGACCTCGACACGCTCTACACCATCACCGACCGCGTGGCGGTGCTGGCGCAGAAGAAAGTGCTGGTCGCCGGCCCGATCGACGTCGTTTCGGAGACCGACGACGCCTGGATTCACGAATACTTCCACGGCCCGCGCGGCCGCTCGGCGCTGGACGCCGCCAAATTGCTCAACGAGGTCTGACATGGAAACCCGAGCGCATCATGTGTTGATCGGCCTGTTCACCGTAATTGTGGTGGCAGGCGCCCTGCTCTTCGGTCTGTTTCTGGCCAAGTCCAGCGTCGACACCGAGTTCAAGGATTACGAGATTGTCTTCAGCGAGGCGGTCAGTGGCTTGTCCAAGGGCAGCCCGGTGCAGTACAGCGGGATCAAGGTTGGCGATGTGATCAACCTGCGCCTTGATCCGAAAGACCCTCGACGGGTGCTGGCGCGGATTCGTCTGGCCGGTGACACGCCGGTGAAGGAAGACACCCAGGCCAAACTGGCGCTGGCCGGGATCACCGGGACGTCGATCATCCAGCTCAGCGGTGGTACACCCGAGAGCCCGAAACTGCGCGGGCATGACGGTAATCTGCCGACTATTGTCGCCTCGCCCTCGCCTATTTCACGCTTGCTCAATGACTCCAACGATTTGATGACCGGCATCACTGCGCTGCTGCAGAACGCCAACCAGATGTTCTCTGCCGAGAACGTCGAGCGTGTGAGCAAAACCCTCGCCCATCTGGAGCAAACCACTGGCACCATCAACGATCAGCGCGGCGACATCAAACAGGCCATGCAGCAACTGGCGACCGTCGGTAAACAGGCCGGCAGCATGCTCGAACAGACGTCGTTGCTGATGCGCAACGCCAACGGTTTGATCAACGACCAAGGCAAACAGGCACTGGGCAGCGCCGAGCAAGCGATGAAGTCGCTGGAACAAAGCACAACGACCATCAGCACCTTGCTCAGCAAAAACGAAAACTCCCTCGACAACGGCATGCAGGGCCTCAATGGCCTTGCCCCGGCGATCCGCGAACTGCGTGAGACGCTGACTTCACTGCGGGCCATCTCGCAACGCCTTGAGGCCAACCCCAGCGGCTACCTGTTGGGCCGTGACAAGAACAAGGAATTCACGCCATGAAGCTGACTCGACTCGCCCTCCTCGCCGGCTTCACGCTGATCAGCGCCTGTTCGATTCTGCCCAAATCCGAGCCGTCGGATGTCTATCGCCTGCCGACCGCACAGGCGCCCGCCTCGGCCAGTTCGGCGGCGACTCAGTCCTGGTCGTTGCGGCTGAACAAGTTGCAGGCCAGTGAAGCATTGAACCGGCCGACAATTGCGGTGATTCCGCAGGGCGATGTGATCAGCAGCTACAAGGGCTCGCGATGGAGCGATCCGGCGCCAGTGCTGGTGCGTAATCGCTTGTTGGACGGATTTCAGCGTGATGGTCGGGTGACGTTGCTCAGTACCGATGACAGCAACTTTGCCGCGGATCTGGAATTGGGCGGGAGTTTGCAGGCGTTTCAGACCGAGTACCAAGGCACGCAGGCCAGCGTTGTGGTGCGGGTTGATGCGTTGCTGGTGCGTGGCTATGACCAGCGAATTCTGGCCAGTCGCCGCTTTGAAGAGCGCCAGTCGTTGAGCGATGTGCAGGTGCCGGCGGTGGTCGCAGGTTTTGGCCAGGCCAGTGATCGCCTGACCGCGAAAGTCGTCGCCTGGGTCGTCGATCAAGGCCAGAAACTGGCCCCCCAAAAACCCTGAACCCACGCAAGACCCTATGGGAGCGAGCTTGCTCGCGAATGCGGCGGGTCATTCAGCGATGATGTTGACTGACCGGACGCCTTCGCGAGCAAGCTCGCTCCCACAGGGTGTGTGCTTAGCCGAAGAACCAGTAGCAGACCGCGATAGCACCCACGACACCAGCAAACTCCGCCAGCAACGCACACCCCACCGCATGCCGCGCCCGCTGAATCCCCACCGCGCCGAAATACACCGCCAGCACATAGAACGTCGTTTCGGTACTGCCCTGCACCGTCGCCGCAACCAGCGCCGGGAAGCTGTCGACGCCCGATGTCTGCATCGTCTCGATCAACATCGCCCGCGCCGCGCTGCCGGAAAACGGTTTGACCATCGCCGTCGGCAGCGCATCGACAAAGCGTGTGTCCCAACCGGCCCACTCGACCAGATGACGAATGCCGTCCAGACCAAAATCCAGCGCCCCGGACGCACGCAGCACGCCGACCGCGCAGAGCATCGCCACCAGATACGGCAGCAGATTCTTCGCAACGTCGAAACCTTCTTTGGCGCCTTCAACGAACGCTTCGTAAACCTTCACTTTCCTTAACGCGCCGATGATCAGAAACAGCATGATCAGCCCGAACAGCGTGAGGTTGCCGAGGATCGACGACAATCCCGCCAAAGCCGTTGCCGAAAGAGTACCCAACAGCGCCATGAATCCACCGAGAATCAGCGCACCGGGAATCAGATAGGCCAGCACCACCGGATCCCAGATCCGCAGACGCTGCATGAACGCCACCGAGAGGAAGCCGACAATCGTCGAGCAACTGGTCGCCAGCAGGATCGGCAGGAACACCAGCGTCGGGTCCGGCGCGCCTTGCTGGGCGCGGTACATGAAGATCGTCACCGGCAGCAGGGTCAGGGAGGAGGCGTTGAGCACCAGGAAGAGGATTTGCGCGTTACTGGCGATGGTGGAGCTGGGATTGAGCTCTTGCAGCGCCTTCATGGCTTTCAGGCCGATGGGCGTGGCTGCGTTATCGAGACCGAGGCCGTTGGCGGCGAAGTTCAGGGTAATCAGGCCAAGGGCAGGGTGGCCGGGCGGGACTTCCGGCATCAGCCGCAGGAACAGCGGGCCGAGGACTTTCGCCAGCCATTCGACGATCCCGGCCTTCTCGGCAATGCGCAAAAAACCCAGCCAGAGGGTGAGGGTGCCGAATAGCAGCACCATGACTTCGACCGAGAGCTTGGCCATGGCGAAAATGCTTTCCACCATCGCCGCGAAAATCCCGGCGTTACCGCCGATCAGCCACTGCGCCAGCGCCGACACGGCTGCCACGATGAAGAAGCCAAGCCACAGGCCATTAAGCATCAGTCAAATCCCCCGAAGAATGCGGCGAATGATAGCGGGGTCGTCAGAAACGACAAACCCCGGATTTCTCCGGGGTTTGTTGGTAGGCCTTGCATCAATCACTGTGGGAGCGAGCTTGCTCGCGAAGGCGGTGTGTCAATCAACATAGTTGTTGAATGTGCCGGCCTCTTCGCGAGCAAGCTCGCTCCCACAGGATTTGTGTCAGTTCTTGGAAATTTCGCCCGCTGGCAGTTTTTCCTTGCTGCGCCAGTGCGGCAAGGAGTTCCAGTAGCGCTGGCCTTTGGCATCGTCGTACATGCCTTCCCAGCGCGAGATAACCAGTACGGCCAGCGCGTTACCGATCACGTTCAGAGCGGTACGCGCCATGTCCATGATGCGATCGACACCGGCGATGAACGCCAGGCCTTCCAGCGGAATACCCACGCTGCCCAGAGTCGCCAACAGCACCACGAAGGACACGCCCGGTACACCGGCGATGCCTTTGGACGTGACCATCAGGGTCAGCACCAGCAGCAGTTGCTGGCTGATCGACAGATCGATGCCGTACAGCTGAGCGATGAAGATTGCCGCAATGGACTGGTACAGGGTCGAACCGTCGAGGTTGAACGAGTAACCGGTCGGCACCACGAAGCTGCAGATGGCTTTCGGTGCGCCGTAGGCTTCCATCTTCTCTATCACGCGCGGCAGCACGGTTTCCGAAGAAGCGGTGGAGTAGGCCAGCACCAGCTCATCCTTGAAGATGCGCATCAGCTTGATCACCGAAAAACCGAACAGCTTGGCGATCAGGCCCAGCACCACGAAGGCGAAGAAGGCAATGGCGACGTAAACCAGGATCACCAGCTTGGCCAGCGGCAGCAGCGAGGCGAAACCGAAGTTGGCCACGGTCACCGCGATCAGTGCGAATACGCCGATCGGCGCGTAGTTCATGATCATGTGGGTGACTTTGAACATGCTTTCCGAGACGCCCTGGAACATCTTCACCAGCGGCTCGCGCAGGTCCGACTGCAGGCTCGACAGACCGAGACCGAACAGCACGGAGAAGAAGATGATCGGCAGCATTTCGCCGCGGGCCATGGCCGCGAAGATGTTCGACGGGATCAGGTTGAGGATGGTCTCGATGAACGCGTGTTCATGCTGTACCTCGGCGGCGGTCGCCTGGTACTTGGAGATGTCCACAGTGCCCAGCGTGCTCATGTCGATGCCGGTGCCCGGGTGGAACAGGTTGGCCAGCAGCAGGCCGACAACGATGGCGATGGTGGTGACGATTTCAAAATAGATGATCGTCTTCAGGCCGATACGCCCGAGCTTCTTGGCGTCGCCCACGCCGGCGATGCCGACGATCAGGGAAGAGATGACGATCGGGATCACGATCATCTTGATCAGACGGATAAAGATATCGCCTGCCGGTTGCAGGACGTTGCTGATCCACCAGGCCTTCTCGGCACTGAAGTGGTTGAGCAACGCACCAATTGCAATACCCAAAACCAGACCGATGAGGATCTGCCAGGCGAGGCTAATTTTTGCCTTCTTCATTATCTTTACCCTTACTTGCGTTTGACTCAGGCACATGCAGGAACTGGAACGCTCTTTAGCGGAAAAGTCTGTGCATCTGCCTCCGTATAAGGTGCCCCGAAGCGCGTATTTACGGCTCTTCGGCAGGCGAAAAAAGGCGCAACTATTCCGATGCAAGGTTGCGCCGTCTAATGCCGTAAACGCCTACCCTATGCCGAATCGGCATGAGCTTTTTTAAATGAAACTGGCGTCCCAACCGGTTCGATTGTGACATTTCGGCCGGCATAAGTGCCGTGAACCGGCCATTGCAGCGTAGGTTGGTTATTTTTTGAACGAGAAAAATCGACAAAAATCTTAGGAAAAAGCCTACGCAGGAAGACTAGAAGTCCTACTGTTTAAACGGTCTCTTTGTCGATATACGGTCGCCGTGAAACACCGCGTAATGTTTTCGCGCGCAGTGTCAGCGATAAAAAGGATGAGCTGGACGCTCTGGATCAATGTTTTGCGTGTTTGAAAGCTCAGCGCAGGTCCGTCGAGCCACTGGGGGCCGGCGAACCTGCGACGCAGCTTTTACCCTGACCCGGCCCTTGCGCAGGCACTCCCTGTACCCGTAGGTCACTCCGACCCTGAAACAGTCAGAACATCCCGGCCCCTTGGTCATGCGCCTGCCTTCCTCAGGTGGGCGCAATGGAAGGCAGCAGGGCTGCTGCCTTCATGTTCAAATCAGTACCACTTCGGATCTTTCTTCAGGGTTTCCATCAGCAGATCCTGCATGCCCTGATCGGGTTTGCCGAAGAAGCGATAGGTCGCATGTCGCGTCGGCGACTTGTCTTGCGGCAGGCCTTCAGGCACATCAACCAGCATGGCGTAGGCGTCATCCTTGTCGAAACTGAATGCGACGATCAAACGGTGGTTCAGGCACTTGTCCTGATTCTCGCAGAGCGGGCCGACCAAGTACTTGTCGCCGTCTTCAGTAACCGCGTTCATCTGTTGTTCAGAAGTTCCGGACAGGTTGATCACCCATTCCGGTACACGCTCTTCCTTCTTGATCACGCCTTCCCAGGTTTCACGGTACTGCTCGTCAGAGGCGAGCAATTCGTTGACCCGCGCCTGGCCGTCATTGGCCGCCATCGCCATGGCACTACCGCCCAGAAGCAGGGCGGCTGCCAGTGTCTTTAAAGCACTCATCGTTAACCTCGGCCGCGACGGCCAAAGAAGAAGGAAGCGATGAACATCACCAGGAACACGACAAAGAGAATCTTGGCGATACCCGTGGCGGTGCCCGCGATACCACCGAAGCCCAGTACTGCAGCGATGATGGCAATGATCAAGAATGTAATTGCCCAGCTCAACATGGTGATTCTCCTTACTTCTCTATTTAGGGGTGTTGCGTGTTCCGGCGCTGCGCGCCCGAATTCATTCAATCAGTCAGAAAACCCAACGCTCTTCACGTGGCACCTGGTCCAGCGGCTGCGGCTGATCAACATCCATCATGCGCATCGAGGTGCTCTCGGCCTGGCTGCTGCTGACGGCGCTGAAGTGCGTTTGCGTGTTGTGCTGGATCGAAATCAGCGGCTCAACCTGCTGGCTGTTTTCCCAGCGCAGGTATTGCTGGCAAGCAATCAGGGTGATCAACAGCGCCAATACGCCAAACAGACCTTGCTGGATGTGCAGTGGCGAGATACGCACTTGGGCGGCACGTGGGCGAGTCATCCTGGGTTCCTCACTCTTATTCGGTTGGGGCAGTTCGTATCTGCCCGGGCTGAGTGAGGTATTGCAGCCTGCATGCCAGTTTTTTAATTGAAAAATATTCAATAAAATCAATGGTTTAAAAGTGATGAGAAAATCGTTGGCGACGCATCCTGCACGATGGGTCATTTGGGATCGTGCGCAATGCACGATTTTTTCGTAGGAGATTTCATTCTTATGGAATTGAGAGCAGGGCGCAGATGTCAGAAAAGTACGCAGGGAATGCCCTGCAAATCGGTGATTGTTTAAAAAACCAACAAAATCAACGTATTGGCCGTAAAGGCAGGAGAGGGCTACCCTCCTATGGCTGGCATCGTTCAGAATCAACCATGCAACTTGCCCGATTTTTCCGGGACTAAACCAAGACCAATCACTATGGAGCGTAGGAAAAATGGAATCTGCCACTGAGCATCAAGGCCGCATTCTGCTGGTGGACGACGAATCTGCCATCCTGCGTACTTTCCGTTATTGCCTCGAAGACGAGGGCTATACGGTTGCCACAGCCAACAGCGCGGCTCAGGCCGACGCCTTGCTGCAACGTCAGGTCTTTGACCTGTGCTTCCTTGACCTGCGTCTGGGCGAAGACAACGGTCTAGACGTACTGGCGCAGATGCGCATTCAGGCGCCGTGGATGCGTGTGGTCATCGTCACCGCGCATTCGGCTGTCGATACTGCGGTTGATGCGATTCAGGCCGGCGCCGCCGATTATCTGGTCAAGCCATGCAGCCCGGATCAATTGCGTCTGGCCACCGCCAAGCAACTGGAGGTGCGTCAACTGTCGGCCCGTCTCGAAGCGCTTGAAGGCGAGATCCGTAAACCGAAGGACGGTCTCGACTCCCACAGCCCGGCAATGAAAGTAGTACTGGAAACAGCACGCCAGGTTGCCGGCACCGACGCCAACATTCTTATCCTCGGCGAGTCCGGTACCGGTAAAGGTGAGCTGGCCCGAGCGATTCATGGCTGGAGCAAGCGCGAGAAGAAATCCTGCGTGACCATCAACTGCCCGTCGCTGACGGCGGAATTGATGGAAAGCGAATTGTTCGGCCACAGTCGGGGCGCTTTCACCGGTGCTAGCGAAAGTACGCTGGGTCGAGTCAATCAGGCCGATGGCGGTACGCTGTTTCTCGACGAGATCGGCGATTTTCCCCTGACGTTGCAACCAAAGTTGCTGCGTTTCATTCAAGACAAGGAATACGAGCGGGTAGGCGATCCGGTCACGCGTCGTGCTGATGTACGCATCCTCGCGGCGACCAACCTCAATCTGGAAGACATGGTCCGTGACGGGCGTTTCCGTGAAGACCTGCTTTACCGTCTGAACGTCATCACCCTGCACCTGCCGCCGTTGCGCGAACGTGCCGAGGACATCCTGACCCTCGCTGACCGCTTCCTCGCGCGCTTCGTCAAAGAGTACGCACGTCCGGCGCGGGGCTTCAGCGATGAGGCACGTGAGGCGCTGCTTGGCTACCGCTGGCCGGGCAACATTCGTGAGCTGCGTAACGTGGTCGAGCGGGCGAGCATCATCTGCCCGCAGGAACGCGTGGAAATCAGCCACCTCGGCATGGCCGAACAACCGGCCAACAACGCACCTCGAGTCGGTGCGGCGTTGAGTCTCGACGAATTGGAGAAAGCTCACATCGGCGCGGTGCTCGCCACCGCCGGCACCCTGGACCAGGCAGCCAAAACCCTGGGCATCGACGCATCGACCCTGTACCGCAAGCGCAAGCAGTACAACCTGTGAGCGCCCGGCGATGAAACTGGCGATGAAGTTGCGGACCCGTTTGTTCTTGAGTATTTCCGCGCTGATCACCGTGGCCTTGCTCGGGCTGCTGCTCGGGCTGGTCAGCGTGATGCAGATGACCGGTACTCAGGAAGCCTTGGTACGCAGCAACTTCATCACCCTTGATCTGGGTCTCAAGCTGCGCCAGACCTTGGGTGATCAACTGATCATCATGCTCGCGGAAAAGCCCGACCCGGTAGCGTTCGAAGCGTCAAAGCAGCATTACTTCCAGCTGCTGGATGAGGGCATCGCCCAAGAACGGGAGGGGGATGGCCGCCAATACGGGTTCAGTCAGGCCAAAGCGGATTACCTGAACTTCCTGCAATCATTCGATCTGTCCCGTGAACCTGCCAGTTCGATGAGCAGCAGTGCAGACTTCAGAGAGCGCTTCAATACACTGCGCAACGGGCTGATCGCCGAACACAAACATGCGCTGGACAACATCAACGCGGTACAGCATGAGGCGCGCGACCGTGCCTTGTTGATCGCCGGTCTGCTTGGTTTCGTCGGATTGGCGGTGCTGATCATCGGTTTCATCACGGCCCACGGCATTGCCCGGCGTTTCGGCGCACCGATCGAGGCGCTGGCGAAAGCGGCGGACAATATCGGCCAGGGCAATTTCGAAGTGACCCTGCCGATTTCCTCGGCGATGGAAATGAACCTGCTGACCAAACGTTTCGGCCTGATGGCCGAGGCGCTCCGCGAGCATCAGGCGACCAACGTCGATGAATTGCTTGCCGGCCAGCAACGCTTGCAAGCAGTGCTCGACAGCATCGATGACGGCTTGCTGATGATCGACCGTCAGGGACATCTGGAGCACCTCAATCCAGTGGCTCAGCGACAATTGGGCTGGGAGGATGACCGTCTCGGCCAGGGGCTGGGCACTGCGCTGGAACGCCCAGAGCTGGATGCGCAGCTGCAACTGGTGCTACGCGGCGGCACGCTGGAGCGGGCGCCGGAAGATTTGAGTATCGAGGTCGATGGCGAATCACGCTTGCTGACGTATAGCCTGACCCCGGTCAGCCACACGCAGGGCCATATCGTCGGCGCGGTGATGGTGTTGCACGATGTCACCGAGCAGCGCGCCTTTGAACGGGTACGCAGCGAATTCGTCTTGCGCGCCTCCCACGAGCTACGCACGCCGGTCACCGGCATGCACATGGCGTTCGGCTTGTTCCGCGAGCGGGCGAAGTTTCCAGCGGAGTCACGCGAGGCTGATCTGCTCGACACCGTGAACGAGGAAATGCAGCGCCTGATGCAGTTGATCAATGACTTGCTCAACTTCTCGCGTTATCAGAACGGCTTGCAGAAACTCACCCTGGCGCCATGCTCAATCGAAGATTTGCTGGAACAGGCGCAATTGCGTTTTGCCGATTCGGCGGCGGCCAGGGGCATCGCCCTGAATGTTGAAGTGCAGGGGCCGTTGCCACGTTTGCAGGCCGATCAGGCGCAACTCGATCGCGTGCTCGACAACCTGATCGACAACGCACTGCGCCACACCGCCCGCGACGGTCAGATCCGTTTGCAGGCGCGCCGACATGGCGAGCGAGTGATCATTAGCGTCGAGGACAACGGCGAAGGCATTGCCTACGGTCAGCAAGGACGAATCTTCGAACCGTTTGTGCAGGTCGGACGCAAAAAGGGCGGCGCCGGGCTGGGTCTGGCGCTGTGCAAGGAAATCGTCCAGTTGCATGGCGGACGTATGGGCGTTTATTCGCGGCCGGGGCAGGGCACGCAGTTCTACATGGCGCTCGCCGTTTAGGCTTCGTCGTCCATGCGCCGACCGGCCAGGCGCCGGCCACGGGTGATCAACTCAATGAACTGCACCGCGCTCAGCGCATGGGCGAACAACCAGCCCTGACCGAACTTCACCCCTTCACTGCTGAGCAATTGCGCTTGGGATTCGAGTTCGATGCCTTCGGCAATCACCTTCAGATCCAGCGCCTGGGCCATGTGAATGATGTGCGGGGCGACGCCGCTGCTGGCCGCGTCATGGCCCAGCGCATCGATGAACGCTTTGTCGATCTTCAAGCAGTCCACAGGCAAGGTTTGCAAGTAGGCGAGGCTGCAATAGCCGGTGCCGAAATCGTCGATCAACACCTGATGGCCGACATCGCGCAAGGCTTGCAGGTTTTCCCGCGCCACCACCACGTCAATCAAGCCACGCTCGGTGACCTCGAAGGCAATCTGCCGCGCGGCCACCCGATGGAGCGTGAGCAGGCGCGCCATGACCTGACCAATGCGCGGCACCATCACGTCGCACGCTGCAAGGTTGACCGAGATGTACAACTGCGGATTGGCGCGCAGCAATTGGCCGAGTTGCTCCAGCAGGCGCTGCAGGACGAAATCGGTCATCTGCCGGATCTGCCCGGTATTTTCCGCCATGGGGATAAACAGATCTGGGCTGGTCAACGTGCCGTCCGGGCGACGCCAGCGCAGCAGGGCTTCGGCACCGACGCAGTTGCGGCTGTCGAGATCGAAGATCGGCTGATAGAGCACCTGCAACTCACCGCGACGAATCGCGCCCTGCAGTTCGGCATCCAGTGACTGGCGTTGACGTACCAGCACGAACACCAGAAAGCCGACAATGGCACCGGCGATCAGGCAGACCGGGATCATCCACCACCAGACAGCGGGGATGTGCATGCCGCTGCGCGGGGTGATGAGCACCAGTTGGTATTCGGGATTGTCGGTGGGCATGCGATAGATCAGCCGGGTTTGCGTCACCTGCAAGGCCTCACGACTTTTCGGTGGCCAATGTTCCGTGGGCGGCCAGGCCTGTTCCGTGCCCAGCACCGGGATGGCTCGGGTGCCGTGGTCAAGCACCACCAAAAGGCTGCTGCCGGGCGACAGATCAACCATGTCGGTCAGGTGCCCGCGTGAGGTCGCGACGCGGAAATTGCCGCGCCCGAGCATCAGCGCTGCGCGGTTTTCATCGGGTTCGGTAGTGGTGTTTAGCCAATAACTGTAAGTCGGGCCTTTGATATCGGGGGCGCGGACCACCGACAGGCCTTCCTGGCGCGGGCGGTTGGAACAGATCCGCGAGGCGTCCATATAGGCTGCTTCGTAGACGAAGCGATAGTTGAAGGTGACTTGCTGCAGGGTGGCGATCATTTCATCGTCACAACTGCGCAATGGCTGCGCTTCAAGATCGTCGAGACTTTCGCGTAACTGGCCGAACAATTGTTCGAGGCGGGCGAGGAAACGCTCGCCTTGCGCGTTCATTTCCTGACTTTCGCTTTGCTCGACCTGACGCATCGCCACGAACATACCACCGGCGATCAGCAGGCTGGCACTGAGGACAGCCGCGATCATCGCCAAAAACCAGGGGCGATAAAACCAGCTACGCAGCGTCGCTCGGGTAGCAACCATCATGGAATATCCGAAGAATTACCAATGAGTTATAGCTGCTGATTGCAATTTCGCCCTGACCGTCGGGCGGGCGTCATTATTTTGTCTGATTGAGCACCAGCAACAACGCTGCGGTTTGCGCATCCGGCGTGCCGTCAAAGCGCGAAGGCCGGAAGTGCATCTGGAACGCGGCGAGGACGTGGCGCGTCGCAACGTCCAGTTCGCCGGTTTGCGGTGTGTCATAGCCCAAGTGCGCCAACTGTGCCTGGAACCAGCTGATGCTCGGCAATTCGCTGCTGTTGAACAGCATTTGCTGACGCGCTACCGCCTGTTCGTTTGGCCACAGGCCCAAGCCTTCGGCGGCGAGACGCTTCCATGGGAACAACGGACCCGGATCGAGTTTGCGCAACGGCGCGATGTCGCTATGGCCAATGATGTGACGCGGGCTGATGCCGTTGCGTTTGCTGATGTCCTTGAGCAGGACGATCAGCGATTGAATCTGCGCTTCGCTGTACGGATACCACAGGCGCCCGGTCGGTGTGTCCTTGAAACCCGGATTGACGATTTCAATGCCGATCGAGCTGGAATTGAGCCAGGTGCGGCCCTGCCATTGGCTTTCGCCGGCGTGCCAGGCGCGCTGGTTTTCGTCCATCAGCTTGTAAATGGTGCCGCTGTTGTCGTCGCCGATCAGGTAATGGCTGCTGACTTCGCCGTGAGTCAGTAATTGCAGCGAGCGCTCCAGCGATGTCGAGGTGTAGTGGACGATCACGAACTGAATACGACTGTCGTAATTGGCCGAAGGATGGCTGGTGTCGTAACGCGGGCCGCTGGCACAACCAGCCAGAACGAGCAGCGAAGCGAGGAGGGCAAAGAATTTCATGGCAGAGGAGAGTACACGCAAGACAGTAATGCAACAGTGTAACGTACTGCCTTGCGTCTCGACGGTCAGCGGGCGGATTTAAACAAAATGGAACAATTTGCTTAGCCCAGTTCGACCCGGTTGCGTCCCGCGTTTTTTGCCCTATATAGCGCCTGATCGGCTCTTTTCAGCACCAGATCACTGTGTTCTCCGGCACGGAACGAGGCCAGTCCCATGGAAATGGTGATGGTCACGCGCTCGCCCTTGAAGTGGAAGGGGCAGGCTTCGATGGCCGCGCGCAACGTTTCCAACAGTTTTGCGCCGACTGCTGGCGGCGTGGCCGGCAACAACAACACGAATTCTTCGCCGCCAAAACGAGCAATGAAATCGGAACCGCGCAGGCGTTTGCGCAGCACGGTGGCGATGATCTTCAGCACTTTGTCGCCGGCCAGATGGCCATAGTTGTCGTTGATCCGTTTGAAGTGATCGAGGTCGAGCATGGCCAGGCTCAGGGTGTTGCCGTGTTGTTGCCACTGCTGGATTTCTTGTTCGAGGCGTTCGCTCCACGCGGCGCGGTTGGGCAGGCCGGTGAGCGGGTCGATCATGGCTTTCTGGCGCTGGACTTCCAGGTGTTCACGGAAACCCTGGGCTTCCTGTTCCATATGCGACACGCGCTCGGACAGGCTTTTGAGCCGTGTCGCCACTTCCTGCTCGCGAGCGTCGCGCTGCTTCTGGTGCTGATCCATGGTGCCGAGCAGGCCCTCGAGATGATTCTCAAGCACTTGCTTGAGGTCATCCAGATCCGCCGCTTCCTGGACGCTGGTCTGCAAACCGTCGACCTGCTCACGGATCTGTGTGTCCATCGCCCGCGCTGCCGAGCTGTTGTCGGCGTGACCTTCACTGGCGGCTTGCAGATTGCTCTGGAACGCTTCGAGGCGTTCGTTGAGCTGTTGCAGATAGGCTTCAAATTCATGCTGACCGCTGTCGGTGATCGCCAGCATCAACGTTGCGAGATCGTCGAGGATCGGGATCAGTTCGTACCAGTTCAAACCGTGTTTGAGGCGCTCGCGCATCGCTTCGGCTTGCGGACGGTGACGCTCGGGCAGGGTCAGGTCGTCGAGCAGGCCGATCAGGGTGTCTTCGATGTGTTTGGCCACGGAGCTGTAGGACGGCTCCGGGGAATCCGGCAGGGCGAAGAGGATGTCGTGCTCGGATTGTTCCGGGTCGATGGCTGCCAAGGCCTGTGCCATCGGTTCGGGTAGGGGCAGGCTGTCGAGAATCAGCGGCGTCGGGTCGCCGGGGTGGATCAATTCGTCGGGGTTGAAGCTGGCGGCTACAGTCGGCGTCGGGGCGGCAGTTGGCGCACTGACGGCTGCAGTCTCGGCCTCGTCGGTCGTTGCTTCAGCCGCAACATCCGTTGCTTCGCGGGCGCTGGCGGGTGGTTCAAACGCAGCCACGTCAGGTTCCGCCTGGGGCTCTGAGAGCGGCGAGGGCGCCTCAGTCGCGGGCTCGGGCTGTTTGATAACGGCAGCGGCGATGACCGGCTCTGCAACAGCGGCAGTCTGCGCGGGCGCTGGTTCTGGCTCGGCTTCTGACGCGGCTGGCGTTTGCACTTCACGCGTTACCGGCGCCAGCACGGGCGTTTCTGCGTTCGGAGCTGGCGCTTCTTCGTTGTCACGAGTCCCAAACAAACGCTGCAGCAAGCCCGGGCGTCCCGGTTCGGCGGGCGTTTCCAGCTGACTCAACGCCTTGCCTTGCAAGCCGCTGAGCTCACTCAGCAGCAATGGCATTTCCCGCGCCGAACCGACGCGGCTATCCAGTTGCTTGGCGAATTTTTTCAGCGGCTGGGCGACTTCACGCGGCAGCGGCAACGCCTGCAACTGGCTGACCAGCGACGTCAGCGCGGTACTGACCTGATCGATGCGGGTTTCGCGGCGCTGCTCGGAATCGAGCACGGCTTTTTCCAGGCGCGGCAACAGGGCGGCGAGCCCAGCGTCCATGTCGTCGGTGCGCACCACATCGCGCATCTCTTTCATGCACTGATCGACGACTTTATCGGTGCCCTCGGCTGCCAGTGTGCTGCGCACCAGACCGCGCCGCAGCAAGTCGAGCCTGGCGGCCCAGCGGCGTTCGAGTTTGTCCTGCTGTTCGATGCTTTTGAGGTACTTCTCTTTCCAGCGCTGGGCGTCGTCGCTCATTCAGGGGTTCCGCGAGGGGCAGGACTCAACGCGGGCAATGCATCGGCCGTGAGCGAACCCGGCAGACGAATCTCTACCGCGACCGGCAGGTGATCGGAAATCGGTTGGGCCAGCACTTCGACCTTTTCCAGGGTCAGGGTCGGGCTGAGCAAAATATGATCAAGGCAACGCTGAGGGCGCCAGCTGGGGAATGTCGCTTCCACCTGCGGGGCCAGCAAACCGAGATCGCGTAACGGTGACTGTTGTAGCAGATCGCTGGCGTGGGTGTTCATGTCACCCATCAATATTTGATGTTTATAGCCGCCGATCAGCTCTCGAATGTAGCCCAGTTGCAGACTGCGCGTACGCGCGCCGAGGGCCAGGTGCATCATCACCACCACCAGCGCTTCCGGGCCTTCGCCGAAGCGCAGCAGGATCGCGCCGCGACCTTTCGGACCGGGCAGCGGATGATCTTCGATCGCCCACGGTTTCAGGCGACTGAGCACGCCATTGCTGTGCTGGGCCAGTCGACCGAGGTTGCGATTGAGTTGTTGATACCAGTAGGGGAAGGCGCCGAGGTGCGCCAGGTGTTCGACTTGATTGACGTAGCCTGAGCGCAGGCTGCCGCCATCGGCTTCCTGCAGAGCGACCAGATCGAAATCGCCCAGCAGGTCGCCGATCTTTTGCAGATTGCCTGAGCGCCCGGTGTGCGGCAGCAGATGCTGCCAACTGCGGGTCAGGTAATGCCGATAGCGCTCGGTGCTGATGCCGACCTGGATATTGAAACTGAGCAAGCGCAGACGCTGGTCTGCGGGCAAGCCCGTGGATGCCAGGTGATGCTCGTTGACCTGCGGATCATGCAGGCCAACGATGCGTTCAGACTTCCAGCGGCGCATGGCGGTTGCCGCGCTTAGTTGGCAGCAGCCTTGGTTGCCGCTCGCTCTTTGGCGACCAGTTGATCAGCCAGTTGCAGCGCTTGCTCGGCACCACCGGCAGAGCCGATGTCAAAGCGGTACTTGCCGTTGACGATCATGGTTGGCACGCCAGTGATTTCGTACTTCTTGGCCAGTTCGCGAGCTTTTACGATCTGACCCTTGATAGCGAACGAGTCGAAAGTGGCGAGGAATTTGTCCTTGTCCACGCCTTGGGTGGCGAGGAAGTCAGCCATGTCGTTCTTGTCGGTCAGCTTCTTGTGTTCTTTCTGGATCGCGTTGAATACGGCAGCGTGAACCTTGTGCTCGACACCCATGGCTTCGAGGGTCAGGAACATTTGACCGTGAGCGTCCCACGGGCCGCCGAACATGGCCGGGATACGCACGAAGTTGACGTCCGAAGGCAGTTTCTCAACCCATGGATTGATCACGGGCTCAAAGGCGTAGCAGTGCGGGCAGCCGTACCAGAACAGCTCGACCACTTCGATCTTGCCAGGCTCTGCAACCGGTACCGGGTTGGCCAGTTCCACGTAAGGGGCGGCTGGGGCTTCGGCGGCTTGGGCGGTGACGCCGAACAGGCTGGCAGCGACGAGAGCGGCGCTGATGATCAGATTACGCATGCTTTACTCCTGGACAATTTTGGTCGCCTCGCGCGACCTGTTTTCAGACAGATCCTGGCGGGCATGAGTTCTGTAGTGTAACGGTAGCGGCCACAAAAAAGGGCGGCTAAAGCCACCCTTTTTATACTTGCTGCGACGGATTAATCGAGCGTTAACGTTGCGCGAGATCTATCGCTGCAAAGTGCGCTTAGTGCAGACCCTGAATGTAGCTGGAGACCGCTGCGATGTCTTCGTCGCTCAAGCGCTTGGCGATGGTCTGCATGGTCATGGTATCGCCGTCGTTGGTGCGGCCGCCTTCTTCCTTGCGGAAATCGGTCAACTGCTTGGCGATGTATTGAGCGTGTTGGCCACCCAGATGCGGGAAGCCGGCAGCGGCGTTGCCGGCGCCATTTGGCGAATGGCAGCCGGTGCAGGCGGGCAGACCTTTGGCGAGGTTGCCGCCACGGAACAGTGCTTCACCGCGTGCGACGATCTTCGGATCGGCGGCGCCGACGCTGCCTTTCTGGCTGGCGAAGTAGGCGGCGATGTCGGCCAGGTCCTGATCGCTCAGGTTGGTCAGCAGCCCGGTCATTTCCAGAACGGTGCGCTTGCCCGACTTGATGTCGTGCAACTGCTTGGTCAGGTAGCGTTCACCTTGACCGGCCAGTTTTGGAAAGTTTGGCGCCATGCTGTTGCCGTCCGGGCCATGGCAGGCTCCACAAACGGCGGCTTTTGCCTGGCCCGCTGCGGCATCACCGGCAGCATGGGCGAAGCCTGAGATTCCCACGGTCAACAGCAGACTCACGATCAATTTGTTCATCAGCTAATCCAACTACGGCTAAGGGTTAAGTTATGGACCGGGCTTACTCGCTCATCCAAAGGATGATGGCTTGGTAATCCTCGGCACTGCAGTCCATGCACAAACCACGCGGCGGCATCGCCTTGAAACCCTGGGTCACGTGTTGCACCAGCGTCCCCATACCTTTCGCCAACCTCGGCGTCCAAGCTTCCTGATCGCCTCTTTTGGGCGCCATGGGTAGTTGGCCGGAATGACAGGCACCACAAACACGGTTGTACACAGCTTCCGGATCCTGTGTAGCCTGTGCGCTGTAAAGCGGCATCAAGACTCCGGCAGCCAGCAGCCATTTCGTCATAAAACGACCTTTTCAGGGTTGAGAGCGTTCTGCGTTCTAATGCGCAATCAAGGTCTGTCGCTCTCGTGAACTTCATCCTACGCTGGGACAAAGCACACACAAAATCTGCGGCATTATATACTGGCGTCACTGAAACGGAAGCGACACCGCGTTCCGCGCCCAATCCCGGCGCCGCCCACATCGGAAATCCCATGCAACTCAAGAATCCCATCCTCGGCCTGTGCCAACAGTCCACGTTCATGCTCAGTGCCGCCAAAGTCGATCAATGCCCTGACGACGAAGGCTTTGAAGTAGCGTTTGCCGGCCGTTCCAACGCCGGCAAATCCAGCGCGCTGAACACCCTGACTCACGCCAGCCTGGCGCGCACCTCGAAAACTCCGGGGCGCACACAGCTGTTGAACTTCTTCAAGCTAGACGAAGATCGGCGTCTGGTCGACCTGCCGGGCTACGGTTACGCAAAAGTACCGATCCCGCTGAAGATGCACTGGCAGCGTCACCTTGAGGCTTACCTCGGTGGCCGCGAGAGTTTGAAGGGCTTGATTCTGATGATGGACATCCGTCATCCAATGACCGACTTCGACCTGCTGATGCTCGACTGGGCCGTTGCCGCCGGCATGCCGATGCACATCCTGCTGACCAAGGCCGACAAACTGACCTACGGCGCAGCCAAGAACACCCTGCTCAAAGTGCAGTCGGAAATTCGCAAAGGCTGGGGCGACCAAGTCACCATCCAGCTGTTCTCCGCGCCAAAACGCATGGGCCTGGAAGAGGCCTACACTGTATTGGCAGGCTGGATGGAACTCGCAGACAAAGGCGCCGAGGCGGCAGCCGAGTAAGACAATTTCAAAACTGTCTGTGGTGCTGTCAGGCAAGGCGAAAGCACCGCTAAAAAGCGGAGTTTAGGGTACCTAAATGAGCATTTTTAGCGGTGCTTTTAACGCAGCATGACGGCATCACAGACAGTTTTGGGGCAAAAAAAGCCCCGGACTTCATTGGGGAGGGAGAAGTTCCGGGGTTTAAGTTCCGAACCGCTAGGGCGGGGTTCAGATATCTGCCAACACTTAACACAACATAGGAGCATCGAAGGGCTTCACCAGCCATTCAGTATCTCTGAGTGGTGTCCTTCCAGATTAGTTCAGATTTTTTTCAAAAAGCTTTGGAATAATCTCCAGCGTTTTTCGAAATAAGCAGGTATTACCGGCGTTGCCGCGACAACGGGTCGCGGCAGACCGAGATCAATGGCTCAGTGAGCCTCATCCCAATTGTTGCCCACACCGACTTCGACCAGCAGCGGCACATCCAGTTTCGCCGCTTCGCTCATGTGTACGCGAATCTCGGCGCTGACCTGTTCGACCAGATCCTCACGAACCTCCAGCACCAATTCATCGTGCACCTGCAAAATGACTTTGGCGTCCAGCCCGGATGTCGCCAGCCAATTATCCACCGCGACCATGGCTTTCTTGATGATGTCGGCAGCCGTACCCTGCATCGGCGCGTTGATCGCCGTGCGTTCGGCGGCGGCGCGTTCCTGCGGCTTGTTCGAGTTGATCTCCGGCAGGTACAGACGACGCCCGAAGAACGTCTCGACATAACCCTGATCCGCCGCCTGCGCGCGGGTGCGATCCATGTACTCACGCACGCCTGGATAGCGGGCGAAGTAGGTGTCGATGTAAGCCTTGGCTGTCTTGGTATCGACGCCAATGTCCTTGCCGAGCTTCTGCGCGCCCATGCCGTAGATCAGACCGAAGTTGATCGCCTTGGCGCCACGGCGCTGGTCCGAGCTCACTTCGTTGAGCTCGACCTTGAACACTTCGGCAGCGGTGGCGGTGTGCACGTCGAGGTTGTTGCGGAAGGCGTTCATCAGGCCTTCGTCCTTGGACAGGTGCGCCATGATCCGCAGTTCGATCTGCGAATAGTCCGCCGCCAGCAGTTTGTAGCCCTTCGGCGCGACGAACGCTTGGCGGATACGCCGGCCTTCAGCGGTACGCACCGGAATGTTCTGCAGGTTCGGATCGCTGGAAGACAAGCGACCGGTCGATGCCACAGCCTGGTGATACGAAGTGTGGATACGCCCGGTGCGCGGGTTGATCTGCTCCGGCAGGCGATCGGTGTAGGTGCTTTTCAGCTTGCTCATCGAACGGTGCTCCATCAGCACCTTCGGCAAGCGGTGATCGTCTTCGGCGAGTTTCGCCAACACTTCTTCAGCAGTGGACGGCTGACCTTTGGCGGTCTTTTTCAGCACCGGCAGGCCGAGTTTCTCGTAGAGAATCACGCCCAACTGCTTCGGCGAGCCGAGGTTGAATTCTTCGCCGGCGATCTCGAACGCTTCGCGCTCCAGCGCGACCATTTTGTCGCCCAACTCGATGCTCTGCACGCCCAGCAGTGCCGCATCAACGTACGCGCCTTGGCGCTCGATGCGCGCCAGCACCGGCACCAGCGGGATTTCGATGTCGGTCAGCACGCTGGCCAGACTCGGGATGGCGCTGAGTTTTTCGAACAGGGTCTGGTGCAGACGCAACGTGATGTCAGCGTCTTCGGCGGCGTACGGGCCTGCCTGTTCCAGGGCGATCTGGTCGAAGGTCAGCTGCTTGGCGCCTTTGCCGGCGATGTCCTGGAAGCTCACGGTGGTGTGATCCAGGTACTTCTGCGCGAGGCTGTCCATGTCGTGGCGGGTGGCGGTGGAGTTGAGCACGTAGGACTCAAGCATCGTGTCGAAAGCGATGCCGCGCACGGTGATGCCTTGGCTCTGATCGCCACCGATGGCGCAGTTGGCCAGGATATTCATGTCGAACTTGGCGTGCTGGCCTACCTTGAGCTTGCTCGGGTCTTCGAGAATCGGCTTGAGTGCGCGCAGCACGGTGTCGCGATCCAGCTGCTCCGGCACGCCGATGTAGGAGTGGGTCAGCGGAATGTACGCGGCCTCGTTGGCCTGCACGGCGAACGACAGGCCGACCAGTTGCGCCTGCTGCGCGTCGATGCCAGTGGTTTCGGTGTCGAAAGCGAACAGCTTGGCGTTGTTCAACTTTTCCAGCCAGACGTCGAACCGCGCCTGATCAAGGATGGTTTCGTAAGCGGCTTCAGCAGGAGTGGCGGGCGCTTCGTCCGCTGGCGCGCTGAACAGATCGCCGGCCGGCGCAGGCTCGGCGGCTGCGCTCAATTCCAGACGCTTGGCGTCGCGATCCAGATCATTGATCCAGCTTTTGAATTCCAGCAGCGAGTACAGCTCATAGAGCTTGGCCGGGTCTTCTGCGCCCATCTGCAAGTCATCGAGTTCGATGTCCAGCGGCACGTCGATCTTGATCGTCGCCAGTTGATAGGAGAGGAAAGCCATCTCCTTGTGCTCTTCGAGCTTGGCCGGCAGGGTTTTCGCGCCGCGAATCGGCAGGGTCGGGACGATGTCGAGATTGGCGTACAGCTCGGTGAGGCCGCCGTTGACCCCGACCAACAGGCCGGACGCGGTTTTCGGGCCGATGCCCGGAACGCCCGGAATGTTGTCGGACGAATCGCCCATCAACGCCAGATAATCGATGATCTGCTCCGGAGCGACGCCAAATTTCTCCTTCACGCCCTCAACGTCCATCGAGCTACCGGACATGGTGTTGACCAAGGTAATGTGGCCATCGACCAGTTGCGCCATGTCCTTGTCGCCGGTGGAGATGATCACCGGGCGATCCGCCGCCGCGCTGCTGCGGGCGAGGGTGCCGATGACGTCGTCGGCTTCGACGCCTTCCACGCACAGCAGCGGGAAGCCGAGGGCGATCACGCTCTGGTGCAGCGGCTCGATCTGCACGCGCATGTCGTCGGGCATGCTTGGGCGGTTGGCTTTGTATTCGGCGTACATCTCATCGCGAAATGTCCCGCCCTTGGCGTCGAACACCACGGCGAACGGGCTGTCCGGGTACTGCTTGCGCAGACTCTTGAGCATGTTCAGCACGCCTTTGACCGCACCGGTCGGCAGGCCTTTGGAGGTGGTCAGTGGTGGCAGCGCGTGAAAGGCGCGGTACAGGTAAGACGAACCGTCCACCAGGACGAGGGGGGCTTGGCTCATGAGCAGGATCAACCTTTTCGGCGGGTCCGGCGCTAGAATAGCGGGACCGTTGACGACAAAGGGACAAGGTTATCATGCGTACGTTAAATCGCTTGCTGCTGGTCGGTCTGATTGCTGCCTCACCGTTGGCCGCGATGGCGGCGGATGATGCGCCCGCTTCGGAGCCGGAAGTTACGATCAACACTCACACGGAAGGCGACAAGGTCATTCAGGAATACAGTCGCAGTGGCTTCGTCTATGCGATCAAGGTCACGCCGAAGGGTGGCAAACCGTATTTCCTGGTGCGCGCTGATGGTACGGACGCGAACTACATTCGATCCGACCAGCCGGATATGCTGATTCCGTCGTGGGAAATCTTTACCTGGAAGTAAGATTCCCGACTTTTAATCGGCGTCGCCTGAGCGCGACGCCTGAACTGAGCAGTTTTTAACCATGTCTGTGTTCACTCCCCTGGCTCGGCCCGAGCTGGAAACCTTTCTCGCCCCTTACGGGCTTGGCCGTCTGCTTGATTTCCAGGGGATCGCCGCCGGCAGCGAAAACACCAACTTCTTCATCAGCCTGGAGCAGGGCGAATTTGTCCTGACCCTGGTCGAGCGCGGCCCGGTGCAGGAGATGCCGTTCTTCATCGACCTGCTCGACGTGCTCCACGAAGCCGATCTGCCGGTGCCGTACGCACTGCGCACCACTGACGGCGTGGCGTTGCGTGAGCTGAAAGGCAAACCGGCGCTGCTGCAGCCGCGCCTGTCCGGCAAGCACATCAAGGTCGCCAATGCTCAGCATTGCGTGCAGGTCGGCGAATTGCAGGCGCATCTGCACCTGGCGACCCAGGGCGAGCGCATGATCAAGCGCAAGACTGATCGTGGTCTGGACTGGATGCTGGAGGAGGGCAACGAGTTGCTCTCGCACCTGAGCGATGAGCCGCGTGCCTTGCTGCAAAAGGCACTGAATGAAATCACCGAGCGCAAAGACAAGATTCTTGCGCTGCCCCGGGCGAACATTCATGCCGACCTGTTTCGCGATAACGCGATGTTCGAAGGTACGCACCTGACCGGGCTGATCGACTTCTACAACGCCTGCTCGGGGCCGATGCTGTACGACGTGGCGATTGCCTTGAACGACTGGTGTTCGGACGAGGACGGTTTGATCGATGGCCCGCGTGCTCGCGCGTTTCTCGGCGCCTATGCGGCGCTGCGACCGTTCACGGCGGCAGAGGCCGAGTTGTGGCCGACGATGCTGCGCGTGGCGTGTGTGCGGTTCTGGCTGTCGCGATTGATCGCGGCGGAGCAGTTTGCCGGGCAGGACGTGTTGATTCACGATCCGAAAGAGTTCGAGCAGCGCTTGGCGCAGCGGCAGCAGGTACACACACCGCTACCTTTCGCCCTCTGAGTTAATTCTGGACGCTACCTCGAACCTGTGGGAGCGAGCTTGCTCGCGAATGCGACGGCACATTCAGCATATTCGTTGACTGGCCCACCGCTTTCGCGAGCAAGCTCGCTCCCACAGGGTTTGAGTTGTTACAACGATTCCAGGCACCCGGCCAAATCATTACCCAACTTCTCCAGCACCTGCTCATAGCCCTGAGCCGTCGCCGGGGTGTACCCGCCCAACGCGTCCAGCTCCGCCAGTTTCACCGGCAAACCTGCAACCAAGGTTTCGGCCAGACGCGGACGCAATGGCGGCTCGCTGAACACACAAGTCCTGCCCACTTCCTGCAAACGCTTGCGCATCGCCGCGACATGCTGCGCGCCCGGCTGCACTTCGGCAGCCACGCTGAACACCCCGGTGTGCTTCAGGCCGTAAGCCTCTTCAAAATAATCAAACGCCTCGTGGAAGACGAAGTACGGCTTGCCTTCAACACTGGCCAGACGCTGCTTCAAACGCTGATCCAGCGCGTCCAGACGCTCATCAAATGCCTTGGCGTTGCTCTGATAGCGTCCGGCATTCGCCGGATCTGCGGCGCTCAAGTCTGCGGCCATTTTGTCGGCGATTACCCGCGCATTCACCGGCGATAACCACAAATGCGCGTCCAGCGTGCCCGGACGATGATCGTGGTCATGCTCGTCAGCGTCTTCGGCGTGGGAGTGGCTGTCTTCAGCAAAGCGCCGCAGTTTCATGCCCGGCAGATCCTGCACGGCAACGCTCGGCAGTGTACGGCCGTTCAGCACGCGCGGCAGGAAACCCTCCATGTCCGGGCCGATCCAGTAGAGCAGATCGACCGACTGCACCTTCCGTACGTCGGATGGGCGCAGGGCGTAATTGTGCGGCGAGGCACCCGGTGGCAGCAGCACTTCGGGAATCGCCACGCCGTCCTGCACGGCCGCTGCAATCAGCTGCAACGGCTTGATGCTGGTGAGGACTTTGACCTCGGCCTGAGCCGAACCGATCAGCAGAAAACTGGCGACAAAAGCCACAAAAACAGAAAAAAGTCGGGACACGATGACCACTCAAGGAGGCGAGAACGGGTAACATAATAACGTCTCTATCAAAACTCGTCGCCGCCCATGCCTATTACACCGATTGCCAGCCGTCCCCACGACCACTCTCATTGCGTGCACAGCGCTTTGTCCGAGGCCGATACCTTGTGCGCCCAGAAAGGCTTGCGCCTGACCGCGTTGCGCCGCCGGGTGCTGGAATTGGTGTGGCAGAGCCACAAGCCGCTGGGCGCCTACGACATTCTTGCCGTGCTCAGCGAGCAGGACGGCCGCCGCGCCGCGCCGCCAACCGTGTACCGCGCGCTGGATTTCCTCTTGGAAAACGGCTTGGTACACCGCATCTCCTCGCTCAACGCCTTCGTCGGCTGCGTGCACCCGGAACACGCGCATCAGGGTCAGTTCCTGATTTGCCGTGATTGCCACGCCGCCATCGAACTTGAGCAAAAAGTGATCAGCGACGCGATCATCAACAGCGCCAAAGACGTTGGCTTCATCGTCGAAGCGCAGACCGTCGAAGTCGTCGGCCTGTGCTCCGGTTGCCAGGGGGCTTGATGAGCAATGCGCTGATCCGTCTGGAACAGGTCGCCGTCACATTTGCCGGGCAGGCTGTGCTGGACAACATCGAACTGAGCGTCGAGCCGGGGCAGATCGTCACCCTGATCGGCCCCAACGGCGCCGGCAAAACCACACTGGTGCGCGCCGTGCTTGGCTTGCTCAAGCCGGACAGCGGCAGCGTTTGGCGCAAGCCGAAACTGCGCGTCGGCTACATGCCGCAAAAACTCCATGTCGATCCGACGTTGCCGCTTTCGGTGCTGCGCTTTCTGCGGCTGGTGCCGGGCGTGGATCGTCCGCGTGCATTGGCAGCGCTGAAAGAAGTCGGCGCCGAACACGTCATCGACAGCCCGGTGCAAAGTGTTTCCGGCGGTGAAATGCAGCGTGTGCTGCTGGCTCGCGCACTGTTGCGTGAACCGGAATTGCTGGTTCTCGACGAACCGGTCCAAGGCGTCGACGTCGCCGGCCAGGCCGAGTTGTACAGCCTGATCACCCGGCTGCGCGACCGCCATGGTTGCGGCGTGCTGATGGTGTCCCACGATCTGCATCTGGTGATGAGCACCACCGACCAGGTGGTCTGCCTCAATCGTCACGTCTGCTGCTCCGGGCATCCCGAGCAGGTCAGCGGCGATCCGGCGTTCGTCGAGTTGTTCGGCAAGAACGCGCAGAGCCTCGCGGTCTATCACCACCATCACGACCACGCTCACGACCTGCACGGTTCGGTGGTCAAAGGGCCGGTTATTGGCCAACCTCACGTTCACGGAGACAACTGCAAGCATGGCTGATTTTCTGTTGTATGCCCTGCTTGCAGGTCTGGCGCTGGCCTTGGTGGCCGGGCCGCTCGGTTCGTTTGTGGTCTGGCGACGCATGGCTTATTTCGGCGACACCTTGTCCCATGCCGCGTTGCTCGGTGTGGCGCTGGGCTTTTTGCTGGATGTCAGCCCGACGGTCGCGGTCACCGTAGGCTGTCTGCTGCTGGCGGTGCTGCTGGTCACGCTGCAACAGCGCCAACCGCTGGCCTCTGACACGCTTTTGGGAATTCTCGCACCGAGCACGCTCTCTCTTGGGCTGGTGGTACTAAGCTTCATGCATGAAGTGCGGATCGACCTGATGGCCTATCTGTTCGGCGACCTGCTGGCGATCAGCCCGACCGATCTGGCGTGGATCCTCGGCGGCAGCGCGGCGGTGCTGGTGTTGCTGGTGACGCTGTGGCGGCCATTGCTGGCGATCACCGTGCACGAGGAACTGGCCAAAGTCGAAGGCCTGCCGGTGGCGGGCCTGCGTATGGCGCTGATGCTGTTGATTGCAGTGGTGATCGCGGTGGCGATGAAAATCGTCGGTGTGTTGCTGATTACTTCGCTGTTGATCATTCCGGCGGCTGCGGCACAGCGTCACGCCCGTTCGCCGGAGCAGATGGCTCTCGGCGCGAGCCTGCTGGGCATGCTCGCTGTGTGTGGCGGGCTGGCGCTGTCGTGGTTCAAGGACACCCCGGCCGGGCCGTCAATCGTTGTGACGGCGGCCGCACTGTTTCTGCTGAGTTTTGTTCTGCCCCGTCGCGGGGTGTAGACTTGGCCGCTTTTTGCGCAAATAGAGAGTCGCAGGAATGAAGCCGTTCGCCTCCCGTTATCTGCTCCTTGTCGCATTTTCAGTGCTACTGGGCGCCTGCCAAAGTACCCCACCGGTGGTTGAAACCCCCGATGCGCGGGCTACGGCCATCGCACAGCTGGAGCAAAGCCTGGCCAGCAGCGAACTGGCCACCGCTGAAGACCAATTGGCCGCTTTGCAGAAAGAAACTCCAAACGATCAATCCCTTGAGCAATACCAGCGGCAATTGGCCGAAGCGTATCTGCGTCGCAGCCAGATCGTGCTGCAGAAGGGAGATGTGAATGCGGCCGCCACAGCGTTGAGCCGTGCCCGCGCACTGATGCCGAAAGCCCCGGCGCTGACCGGTGGCGTCAACGGCGCGATTACTGAAGCGCGCAAGGCTGAGCTGGAGAAGGCCGAAGCAGCGCTGCTGGCCGCTGAGGCCAAGCCGAAAGCCAAGGTGATCGATCCGACCGCCGAGAGCACCACGGTTGCGCTGAATATCACCGATAGCCACAAACTTCGCCGCCAACTGGATGCGATCGCCGCCGATGTGGTGAATTATGAGTGTGGGGTGACGATTCAGGCACCACGGACGAATGACTATCCTTGGTTGTCGACGTTGCTGACCAAGCGGGTCAAGAAGCTCAACCCGGATTTTGATCTGAAAATCGAGAAGCAGATCGTGCGCACGGTGCCGGCGCAGATGGTTTTGAGTCCGCGTAAACCGTAAAAAGATCGCAGCCTGCGGCAGCTCCTACATGGGATTGAGGTACACCCTGTAGGAGCTGCCGAAGGCTGCGATCTTTTGCTTTTTAAGCTGGAATCGCTTTCGCCTTAGGCTCACGATCCCAAACCCGATGCTGCCCAATCGCAGCGAAGAACGGCTTGGTCAGCCCCGGTACATCCTTGCCTTGCAACAACCCGGCATCAGCTTCCAGTTTCAGCAGATCCTGCAATTGCTTGGCATCACCCTGCAACGCAATCGCCTTCAAATGCTTGTAAGCCTCCAGCACGTAGTGCAACGCCACGCCGTCACCGCTCAAGGCCTTGACCGACGCCGCGCCGCCCGGCACAAACACCGCATCGAAAATCACCGACGGCATGCCTTCCATCGAAGCGTCCATTGGCAACATTTTGCCGTCCGCAGTTTTCACCGGCGCCGAAGTCGGGCCGAGCAACTTGGCATGCGCACCTTCCGCCGCCAATGCCTTCTTCATCGCATCAATCGCCGCACCATCGACACCGTTGGCAGCAAGAATCGCCACTTTGCGGGTTTTGATGTTCTCTGGCAGCAGATTCGCCTGGCTCAGCGCTGGCGAGTGATCGAACGACACCTTGCGCGCATCCACCGTGCCTTTGGTAGGCGCAGGCAGACCCAGGTTGGCCGCTACACGCTTGGCCAGTTCCAGATCGATGTTGGCCAGAATCTCGTTCACCTCGCGCGCGCGAATAAATTCACGCTCCACCTTGCCCAACTCGAAGCTGTAGGCCGCGATGATGTGCTCCTTCTCGTGCGGGCTCATGCTGTTGAAGAACAACGTCGCCTGAGAGAAGTGATCGCTGAACGATTCGCTGCGCTGGCGGATCTTGTTCGCATCGATGCGCTCTGGATAACTCTCGAAACCACCGTCCTGCGCGGCAGGTGGGGTTTCTTTCGGCCAGCCGCCATCAATCGAGTTCGGCTCATAAGAAGCGCGACCCTTGTCGATCACCGTACGGTGCTGCGCATCGCGCTGGCCGTTGTGGAACGGCGCAACCGGACGGTTGATCGGCAGCTCATGAAAGTTCGGCCCACCGAGTCGGCTGATTTGCGTATCGGTGTAGGAAAACAGTCGACCTTGCAGCAGCGGGTCGTTGGAGAAGTCGATGCCCGGCACGATGTGGCCAGGGCAGAACGCAACCTGCTCGGTCTCGGCGAAGAAGTTGTCCGGGTTGCGGTTCAAGGTCATTTTGCCCAGCGGCGTGATTGGCACGATTTCTTCGGGGATCAGCTTGGTCGGGTCGAGGATGTCGAAATCGAAGTCGTGCTCGTTTTCCTCCTCGATGATCTGTACGCCGAGTTCCCATTCCGGGTAGTCGCCCATCTCGATCGCTTCCCAGAGGTCGCGACGGTGGTAATCGGTGTCTTTACCGGCGAGCTTCTGCGCCTCGTCCCACACCAGCGAGCAAGTGCCGGCAGTAGGGCGCCAGTGGAATTTGACGAAGCGCGATTTGCCTTCGGCGTTGATCAGCCGGAAGGTGTGCACGCCGAAGCCTTGCATGCTGCGCAGGCTTTTCGGGATCGCCCGGTCGGACATCGCCCAGATGACCATGTGTGCCGATTCCGGCACCAGTGAGACGAAGTCCCAGAAGGTATCGTGCGCCGAGCCGCCGGTAGGGATTTCGTTGTGTGGCTCGGGTTTCACCGCGTGGACGAAGTCGGGAAACTTGATCGCGTCCTGAATGAAGAACACCGGCATGTTGTTGCCGACCAGATCGAAGTTGCCTTCATCGGTGAAGAACTTCACCGCGAAACCACGCACGTCTCGCACGGTATCACCGGAACCCCGCGGCCCCTGTACCGTGGAAAAGCGTACGAACACCGGCGTCTTTTTCCCCGGATCCTGTAGGAAACCCGCCTTGGTCAGCGTCGAATGGTTCTCGTAGGCCTGAAAGAAACCGTGCGCGCCAGTGCCGCGTGCGTGGACGATGCGTTCCGGGATGCGTTCATGGTCAAAGTGCGTGATTTTTTCACGCATGATGAAGTCTTCAAGCAGCGATGGCCCACGCGGCCCGGCCTTGAGGGTGTTCTGGTTGTCAGCAACCTTGACCCCCTGATTGGTACGCAGGGCCTGGCCGGTGGCATCGGAGCGAAATTTTTCCAGGCTGTCGAGTTTGGCGTTGGTGTTGGCGCGATCCGGGGTATCGGTTCCGGCCATCTGGCTTTTATCGGTCGTAGGCTTCTTGCTCATCAGTCGTAAACTCCTCGGTTGACCCCGATGTTTGCCGGGGACTCTTGAGTGGTTCCCAGGCACGGCACCCAGGGTTTTCAAGTCGCTTACTTAGTGACTGATGAGGCACTCGGGGCGTTCCTTTTTTATGACCTTTGATCTTGTTATTGCCAAATCGAAGGTTAATTGCGAAATAAATGCTAAGAACCTCTATACGGACAGGCTAAAATGCGCGCCCGGCTAACCGCTGATCCTTTTCTAACGCGCCCCACAAGGTTCGCTACGTGATCGAGTTTCAAAACGTCCACAAGACTTACCGCGTCGCCGGTAAGGACATTCCCGCGCTGCACCCGACCAGTCTCTCCATCGAGAACGGGCAGGTGTTCGGCCTGATCGGCCATTCCGGCGCGGGTAAAAGTACCCTGCTGCGTCTGATCAATCGCCTGGAGAACTCCAGCGGCGGCAAGATCATCGTCGACGGCGAAGAAGTCACCGCGCTGGACGCCAACGGCCTGCGCCGTTTCCGCCAGCAAGTCGGGATGATCTTCCAGCACTTCAACCTGCTCGCCTCCAAAACCGTGGCCGACAACGTTGCGTTGCCGCTGACCCTGGCTGGTGAATTGTCGACCAGCGAGATCAATCAGCGTGTGGCTGAACTGCTGGCGCGCGTCGGTTTGTCCGACCACGCCAAGAAGTACCCGGCGCAATTGTCCGGCGGTCAGAAGCAGCGCGTCGGCATCGCCCGCGCTCTGGCGACCAAGCCAAAAATTCTGCTGTGCGACGAAGCCACCAGTGCCCTCGACCCACAGACCACGGCCTCGGTGCTGCAACTGCTGGCCGAGATCAACCGCGAACTGAAACTGACCATCGTCCTGATCACCCACGAGATGGATGTGATCCGTCGCGTCTGCGACCAAGTGGCGGTGATGGATGCTGGCGTGATTGTTGAGCAAGGTTCAGTGGCCGATGTGTTCCTGCATCCGCAGCACCCGACCACCAAGCGCTTCGTTCAGGAAAGCGAGCAGGTCGACGAGAGCGAGCAGCGCGATGACTTCGCTCACGTGCCGGGCCGCATCGTCCGTCTGACGTTCCAGGGCGAAGCGACCTACGCGCCGCTGCTCGGTACCGTCGCCCGCGAAACCGGCGTCGACTACAGCATCCTCGCCGGTCGCATCGACCGCATCAAAGACATTCCGTACGGGCAATTGACCCTCGCCGTCACCGGTGGCGACATGGAAGCGGCGTTCGCCCGCTTCACCGCCGCTGACGTTCACATGGAGGTATTGCGCTAATGGAAGACCTGATCAGTTTCTTCACCAACATCGACTGGTACGAAATCTGGCTGGCCACCGGCGACACGATGCTGATGCTCGGCGGTTCGCTGCTGTTCACCGTGTTGCTCGGCCTGCCGTTGGGCGTGTTGCTGTTCCTCTGCAGTCCGCGTCAACTCCTGGAAAGCCGTGGCCTGTACGCGTTCATGTCGCTGGCGGTGAACATCCTGCGTTCGCTGCCGTTCATTATTCTGTTGATCGTGATGATCCCGTTCACCGTGCTGATTACCGGCACGTCGCTGGGCGTGGCCGGTGCGATTCCGCCGTTGGTCGTCGGTGCCACGCCGTTCTTCGCGCGGCTGGTGGAAACGGCGTTGCGTGAAGTCGACCGCGGCATTATCGAAGCAACCCAGTCGATGGGCGCGACCACCCGGCAGATCATCATGAACGCCTTGCTGCCGGAGGCCCGTCCGGGCATCTTCGCGGCGATTACGGTGACGGCGATTACACTGGTGTCCTACACGGCAATGGCCGGTGTGGTTGGCGCCGGTGGTCTGGGTGACCTGGCGATCCGTTTCGGTTACCAGCGTTTCCAGACTGACGTGATGATCGTCACCGTGGTGTTGCTGCTGATTCTGGTGCAAGTGCTGCAGATGGTGGGCGACCGTTTGGTCGTGCATTTCTCGCGCAAATAAGCGGTTTTGTATTGAACAGATGAGCCGGCCATTCGCTGGCAGGCGCCAGACGGGCGCCTCATAAGGAGTTAGCTGAATGAAAAAACTGATCGCTGCTTTCGCTGCCGTTGCAGCATTCTCGGCCCACGCCGAAACCCTGACCGTTGCCGCCACTCCGGTGCCGCACGCAGAAATCCTCGAGTTCGTGAAGCCAGCCCTGGCCAAAGAAGGCGTGGATCTGAAGGTCAAGGTCTTCACCGACTACATTCAGCCGAACGTACAGGTCGCTGAAAAGCGTCTGGACGCCAACTTCTTCCAGCACCAGCCGTACCTCGATGAGTTCAACAAAGCCAAAGGCACCAGCCTGGTCGCCGTGACCGGCGTGCATTTGGAGCCACTGGGCGCCTACTCGAGCAAGCTCAAGGATCTGAAGGATCTGCCAAGCGGTGCCAACGTGGTGATCCCGAACGACGCCACCAACGGCGGCCGTGCGCTGTTGCTGCTGGCCAAGGCTGGCGTGATTACGCTGAAGGATCCGACCAACATCCTGTCGACCGTCAAAGACATCGCGACAAACCCGAAAGAACTGAAAATCCGTGAACTGGAAGCCGCGACTATCCCGCGCGTGCTGACCCAGGTCGATCTGGCGCTGATCAACACCAACTACGCGCTGGAAGCCAAGCTCGATCCGTCCAAGGATGCGCTGGTAATCGAAGGCAACGACTCGCCGTATGTGAACATCCTCGTGTCCCGTGCGGACAACAAGGACAGCGACGCGATGCAGAAACTGGCCGCTGCGCTGCACAGTCCGGAAGTGAAGAAATTCATTACCGAGAAGTACAAAGGCGCGGTATTGCCGGCGTTCTGATCGCTCTTTCGGCTTGATCGTGCCCATGCTCCGCGTGGGCATGCATCCTAGGACGCAGAGCGTCCCTTGCTGCATTCCCACGCAGAGCGTGGGAACGATCAAAGAAAAAGGGGACGCCATGAGCGTCCCCTTTTTTGTGTCGGGTGTTTGGCTTTGGACCTGCTGTGAAGCCGCCCCTCACCCCAGCCCTCTCCCCGAGGGAGAGGGGGCCGACCGAGCTGTCTGGCGTCATACATCGACCTGGCAGACCGAGTTGATTATGGATTCAGCGGATAACTTTCAGGTCGGCGTAACTCTCGAATATCTCCCAATCAGTTCCCTCTCCCTCTGGGAGAGGGCTAGGGTGAGGGGCTTTTAGGGGCCGACCGAGCTGTCTGGCGTTCTACATCGACCTGACAGACCGAGTTGATTATGGATTCAGCGGATAGCTTTCAGGTCGGCGTAACTCTTGAATATCCCCCAATCAGTTCCCTCTCCCTCTGGGAGAGGGCTAGGGTGAGGGGCTTTTAGGGGCCGACCGAGGTGTCTGGCGTTCTACATCGACCTGACAGACCGAGTTGATTATGGATTCAGCGGATAGCTTTCAGGTCGGCGTAACTCTTGAATATCCCCCAATCAGTTCCCTCTCCCTCTGGGGAAAGGGCTAGGGTGAGGGCTTTTAGGGGCCGACCGAGGTGTCTGGCGTTCTACATCGACCTGACAGACCGAGTTGATTATGGATTCAGCGGATAACTTTCAGGTCGGCGTAACTCTCGAATATCCCCCAATCAGTCCCCTCTCCCTCTGGGAGAGGGCTAGGGTGAGGGGCTTTTGCCTTTGAAAAAAATTACTTGCGGTTAAGCATCACCGGGAGTTGCGCAACCAGTTTGGCGTTATTCAACGGCGCCCGAATAAACCCACGCTGCGTCCCGTCCGGCCCGATCACCGCCAGATTCCCACTATGGTCCACCGTGTAATTCGGCTTACTCGTATCCGCCGGAATAAACGGAATACTCACCGCATTCGCCACCTTCTGCAGCTCTTCAATCGAAGTCGGCGTCAGGCCGACAAACTGCGGATCAAAGTAACCCAGATACTGCTTCAACTGCTTGGGGTTATCGCGGTTCGGGTCAACGCTGACCAGCACGATCTGTAACTTGTCCACAGCGTCTTTGGGCAACTCGCTCTTGATCTGACGCAGCTGCGCCAACGTGGTCGGGCAGATGTCCGGGCAGAAGGTGTAGCCGAAGAACAGCAGACTCCACTTACCTTTCAGCTCGTTGATCGCCACCGGTTTGCCGTCCTGATCGGTCATCGTCACGTCCGGCAAATTACGGCTCTGCGGCAGCAGGATGATGCCGGCGTCGATCAGCGCGGTGGGGTCGCCCTGGCCCTTGCCGCTTAGCACTTTGTTGACGGTAAGTCCCAGGATCAGCGCGATCACGGCGACGAGGATGAAGACGGTTTTCTGGGTTCGAGTCATAGGTTCAACAGTAAGTAGTGGTCTACGAGCAGGGCGATGAACAACAGGAACAAGTACCAAATAGAGTACTTGAAGGTGTTGATCGCCGCGTGCGGCCGAGTGCCACGGTACAGCACCACGGCCCATTGCAGAAACCTAGCGCCCAGACCCAGTGCGCAAATCAGGTAGAGCACGCCGCTCATATGAATCACGTACGGCAGCAGACTCACCGCCAGCAGCGCGAAGGTGTACAGCAGAATGTGCACTTTGGTGTAGTGCTCGCCGTGGGTGACCGGCAGCATCGGGATGTCGGCCTTGGCGTATTCCTCTTTGCGATGGATCGCCAGCGCCCAAAAGTGCGGCGGCGTCCAGGCGAAGATGATCAGCACCAGCAACAACGGTTCGGCGCTGACGTGGCCGGTGGCAGCGGTCCAGCCGAGCAGCGGCGGGGCGGCGCCGGCGAGGCCTCCGATGACGATGTTCTGCGGCGTCGCGCGTTTGAGGAATCCGGTGTAGATGACGGCGTAACCAAGAAGCGAAGCCAAGGTCAGCCATGCGGTCAGCGGATTGGTGAACGTCAGCAGCAGGGCCTGGCCGAGCAGCGCCAACACCAGTGCAAACGTCAGTGCCGCCGCCGGCGAAACCCGGCCCTCGGCGAGCGGCCGCTTGTGCGTGCGCGCCATCACTGCATCGATGCGCCGATCCACCACATGATTGACCGCCGCTGCGCCGCCCGCACACAGGGCAATCCCCAGATTGCCAAACACCAGCACCGTCCACGGCACCCCGGCGCGGGTGGCGAGGAACATGCCGACCAGCGAGGTGATCAGCATCAGCACCACGACTTTCGGTTTGGTCAGCTCCAGATAGTCACGCCACAGCGCTTGGGCGGGACGTTCGCCAATCAGAATCGCCACGGCGTTTCTCCTTTTATTGTGATGGGCGCGGCGGCGTGTTTGCGCGGGCTCAAGCGCCAGCGTGCGAGCACCGGTTGTTTCACCCGAACGAGACTGGTGCGCGCGTGATAGTTGACCAGCACCATCGTCAGTAGCAGCGCCGCACCGCCAGCGTTATGCGCGACCGCCACGGGCAGCGGCAGATGAAACAGCACGTTGCTGATGCCGAGGGTGATCTGCGCCGCGAGGGCAATCAGCACCAGACCGGCCAGCCGTGTCATGCCGACCACTTTCAATTGCCACGCCAGACCGAGCAGAACCAACGTCACCAGCAAAGCGCCGATCCGGTGGGTCAAGTGAATCGCCGTGCGCGCATCACTGTCGAGTTGCCCGCCCAGATAATTCGGACCGATGTGTTGAGTCAGATGAAACCCATTGGCGAAATCTGCCGGCGGCAGCCATTGGCCGTGACAGGTGGGGAAGTCGATGCACGCCACCGCTGCGTAGTTGGAACTGACCCAGCCCCCCAGCGCGATCTGACCAATCACCAGCAGCAATCCCGCCGTCGCCCAATATTGCAAACGCTTGGGCACGGTCAGCGCCGGTAGCACGCCGGACAATCTAAGCGTCAGCAAAAACAACAAACTCAACGTCGCAAAACCGCCGAGCAAATGCCCGGTGACCACCTGAGGCCAGAGCTTGAGCGTCACCGTCCACATGCCGAACGCCGCTTGCGCAAACACCACCGCCAGCAGGAACAGCGGCAGCTTCAACGGCTGCCCCGGATGACGACGATTGACCCAAGCACGCCCGGCTAGAATTGAAATGAGCAGGCCGAGGGTGCCGGCGAAGTAGCGGTGGATCATCTCGTTCCAGCCCTTGTGCGCCTCCACCGGCGAGTCGGGGTAATGCAGTTCGGCATGGGCCAGTTGGGCTTCGCTTTTCGGCACGCTGATAAAACCGTAGCAGCCCGGCCAGTCCGGACAACCGAGGCCGGCGTGGGTCAGGCGCGTATACGCGCCGAGCAGCACCACAATCAGGGCCAGCAGGGTGGCAAACAGCGCGAGGCGAAATCCAGGTTTGGCCATGACGATGCCCTTATCCGATGTTCGACAGTTTCAGCAGGTGACGCAGGTCGTTGAGCAGTTCCTTGCCTTTCACATTTGGCTCGTAACGCAGCACGAGATTGCCGTGGGGGTCGATGATCCACAGTTGTGGTGTGGCTTTGTCGCCAGTGGTTTTGCTGAACACACCAGCGTCCAGTGGATAGCGTTGCAGCTGTGGATATTCACGGGTCAGCTTGGCCTCGTAATCGGCGCTCACTGGTTGCGCGACGGCGAGGGCATGGCTGGCGCGGCCGGCCTCGCGACCGAGACCGATCTGGATCTGCCGCGCCAGATAAACCAATTGCTGGCAATCCACCGCGCAGTCCTTCGGCGCGGTCACCAGCATCTGCCAGCGTTGTTCATCGGCCTGCACACCGAGGTCGGCGCGGGTCTGGCCGTTGCCGATCAGTTCGCCGTGATAACTGCGACCTTCGGGCACCCAGAACTGCAATTTGTACATGCCGGTGGCGAGCAGCATCGGGCCGACCACGCCGAGCACAATCAGCAACAACTGAATGCGCCCGCGACGGCGGCTGGCAGCAGGTTTCGCCTCAGACATGCTGGGTGGATTCATGGCCGTTCCCATGGTGTTTCTCCTTTGCGTTGTGCAAGCCCAAATAGATGTAGAGGCCGAGCAGGGCGGTGGCCATGGCGAACCACTGCACGGCGTAACCGAGGTGTTTTTCCGGGCCCATGGCGACCACCGGCCAATCGGCCTCGTAGCTGGCCGGGCCGGATTCGGCGCGTAATTCGTAGGCGAAGCCGTCGCGTTCGAGGGTTTGCCACAGTCTGGCTGGGTCGACAGCGGTGATGGTTTGCGGCCAGGTGCTGCTGACCGGGTCGGCGTGCAACTGGAACGTCGCGCCGGGGGCGACGTAGACCCAGGCATCGATATTCAACGCCTCAGTGGGCGTAGTGAATTGCGGCGGTACGCGGCGATCCGGCCATGGCAACCAGCCGCGATTGACCAGTAGCCACAAACCGCTGCGTTGATCCTGAAACGGTTGCAGTAGCTCGACGCCAACCTTGCCGTTGCGTTGGCGGTTATCCAGCAACAGACTGTGCGCGGCATCGAACTGGCCGTGCAGGTGCACGCGGCGATAAGCCGGATCGGCACTGTTAAGCAACTCGTTGCTGGCCATCGGTTCAGCGGCGCGGCGTTCATCGTAACTGGCGAGCAGCGCAGTTTTCTCGGCGCCACGGCTCAGTTGCCAGAAGCCCAAAGACACCAGCAACGGCAGCAATAACGCGACCACCACGGTCGGTATCACGCCCGGACGAAAGCGCTTCATGGCTGCGCCACAAAGTCAGTCGTTGCGCTCGCTATACTCAACTGCATCGCCTGTCCCCCGGAGTTCTTCCCATGCTCAAAACAGCGATCGTCCTGATGCTGATTGCCACGGTGATCAGCCTGTTCAGCGGCCTGTTTTTCCTGGTCAAGGACGACAGCAGTTCCAATCGCCTGGTCATCGCCTTGAGTGTTCGGGTGGCATTGGCCGCAGTCACCGTCGGCTTGATCGCCTGGGGTTTCTACAGCGGCCAATTGGTGTCGCACGTGACATGGTAGCTACGAGCTTCTAGCTTTGAGCTGCAAGCTTGGAGCTTGAAGCTCGCGGCTGTTTTTAGAGCACATAAACGAAGATAAACAGGCCGATCCACACCACGTCGACGAAGTGCCAATACCAGCTCGCCGCTTCGAAGCCGAACTGGTGCTCGTTGTCGAAGTGGCCCTTCATGATGCGCATCAGCATCACAAACAGAATGATCGTGCCGATGGTCACGTGGGCGCCGTGGAACCCGGTGAGCATGAAGAACGTCGCGCCATAAATGCCCGAGCCGAGGGTCAGGCCCAGTTCGTGATAGGCGTGGATGTATTCCTCAGCCTGGAAACCGAGAAACGCGCAGCCCAGCAGCACAGTGATCGCCAGCCAGATTTTCAGCGCACCGCGATGGCCTTTCTTCAGTGCATGGTGGGCGATGGTGATGGTCACGCTGGAGCTGACCAGCAGAATCGTGTTGATCAGCGGCAGCCCCCACGGGCTGATCACTTCTTTCGGCGGCGGGAACAGTTTCGGATCTGGCGTATGCAGCAGCGGCCAGGTGAACTGGAAGTTCGGCCAGAGCATATGGGCGATGCCTTTCGGCCCTTCGCCGCCGAGCGCCGGACCGGAGATGTGCCGCACATAAAACAACGCGCCGAAGAAGGCGACGAAGAACATCACCTCGGAGAAGATGAACCAACTCATGCCCCAGCGGAACGAGCGATCCAGCTGTGCGCTGTAAAGTCCCGCGCGGCTTTCCTTGATCACCGTGCCGAACCAGCCGAACAGCATGTACGCCACCAGCAGACCACCGACGAAAAAGATCAGCGGGCCGTGGGATTCCGGGCGCGCTGCCTTCAGATCGTTGAACCAGGTGGCGAGGCCGTACACGGTGACGAACATCCCGACCGTGGCAATGATCGGCCATTTGCTCTGGGCCGGAACGAAATAGTGCTCATGAGTTGCCATTTATTGTTCTCCTTATCGGGCACGCTCAACCGCCAGTGTTTACAGCCACCGGCGGATGTCGGGCGGTGATATCGAACAGCGTGTAGGACAGCGTCAGGTGCTTCACATCCTTGGGCATGTCGCGGTCAACAATGAAGCGCACCGGCATCTCGATCTGCTGACCGGGCTGCAGCACCTGCTGGGTAAAGCAAAAGCATTCGGTCTTGTGGAAATAAGCCGCCGCGTTGCTCGGCGCGATGCTAGGCACGGCTTGGGCACTCATCGGTTTGTCGGTCGGATTGCGCGCGATGAAGATCATCTCGTTGACCGCGCCGGGGTTGGCGGTGAGTTCGTCGTGCTTGGGGTAGAAGTCCCATGGCATATCGGCGGTGTTGGTCGACAGAAACTGCACGCGCACCTGGCGCGAGGTATCGACCACTTGCTCACCCTCGTACTGCCCGGCGGTCTTGCCGTTGATGCCGAAGGCTTTGCACATCACGTCGTAGATCGGCACCAGGGCAAAGCCGAAGACAAACATCGCCACCACCACCCCGAGCAGGCGGGTGACGAGTTTTTTCATCGATACCGAATCAGCCATGATTTTCAGCCTCCACCTGAATCTCTGTGGGAGCGAGCTTGCTCGCGAAGCAGGCGCTGCGGTTTCTCAGTGAAACCGAGTTATCGTTCTTCGCGAGCAAGCTCGCTCCCACAGTCATTTCACTTCCGGCGGTGTGGTAAAGGTGTGATACGGCGCCGGCGACGGCACGCTCCACTCCAGACCTTCCGCACCATCCCAAGGCTTGGCCGGTGCCGGCGGGCCGCCGCGAATGGTTTTGATCACAATAAACAGGAAGAAGATCTGCGTGGCGCCAAACATGAACGCACCAATCGAGGAGACCATGTTGAAGTCGGCGAACTGCAGGTTGTAGTCCGGAATCCGTCGCGGCATCCCCGCAAGACCGACGAAGTGCATCGGGAAAAAGGTCAGGTTCATGCCGACGAATGACAGCCAGAAATGCAGTTTGCCGAGGGTTTCGTCGTACATGTGCCCGGTCCATTTCGGCAACCAGTAATAGGCCGAGGCGAAGATGCCGAAGATCGCCCCCGGCACCAGCACATAATGGAAGTGCGCGACCACAAAGTAGGTGTCCTGATACTGGAAGTCCGCCGGGGCGATGGCCAGCATCAGCCCGGAGAAGCCACCAATGGAAAACAGGATCACGAACGCCACGGCAAACAGCATCGGTGTCTCGAAGGTCATCGAGCCTTGCCACATGGTGCTGGCCCAGTTGAACACCTTCACCCCGGTCGGCACGGCGATGAGCATGGTCGCGTACATGAAGAACAATTCGCCCACCAACGGAATGCCGACCACGAACATGTGGTGCGCCCAGACGATAAACGACAGGAACGCGATGCTCGCCGTTGCGTAGACCATCGAGGTGTAGCCGAACAGCGGTTTGCGGGCGAAGGTCGGGATGATCTGGCTGACCGCGCCGAAGGCCGGCAGGATCATGATGTACACCTCGGGGTGGCCGAAGAACCAGAACACATGCTGGAACAACACCGGGTCACCGCCACCGGCAGCGCTGAAGAAACTGGTGCCGAAGTGGATGTCCATCAGCATCATCGTCACGCACCCGGCCAGCACCGGCATCACCGCGATCAGCAGGAATGCGGTGATCAGCCAGGTCCAGACGAACAGCGGCATTTTCATCAGGGTCATGCCGGGGGCGCGCAGGTTGAGAATGGTAGCGATCACGTTGATCGCGCCCATGATCGAACTGATCCCCATCAGGTGGATGGCAAAGATGAAGAAGGTCACGCTTTCCGGCGCATAGGTCGTCGACAGCGGTGCGTAGAAGGTCCAGCCGAAGTTCGGCCCGCCACCGGGGGTGAACAGGGTCGAGACCAGCAGCAGGAACGCTGCCGGCAGCAGCCAGAAGCTGAAGTTGTTCATCCGGGGCAGGGCCATGTCCGGCGCGCCGACCATCAGCGGAATCATCCAGTTGGCGAGGCCGACGAACGCCGGCATCACTGCACCGAAGACCATCACCAGTCCGTGCATGGTGGTCATCTGGTTGAAGAACGCCGGTTCGACGATCTGCAGACCGGGCTGGAACAGCTCGGCACGGATCACCATGGCGAACGAGCCGCCGAGCAGGAACATCAGGAACGCAAACCACAGATACAGCGTGCCGATGTCTTTGTGGTTGGTGGTCAGCACCCAGCGCATCAGGCCTTTGGCGGGGCCGTGGGCGTGGTCGGCATGACCGTGGTCATCGATGACAGCGCTCATGGCCGGTCTCCTTTACGTGAGTGGGCGGGGCGGGCCGGGGCGTGCTGCCCCGGCCGGTTCACGAAGTACGCGATAGACCGGCTCATTTGCTTTCCGCCTGTTTCAGCTCCAGCACTTCTTTTGGCGTGACCATGTCGCCCTTGTTGTTGCCCCAGGCGTTACGTTCGTAGGTCACGACCGCTGCGATATCGACTTCCGACAACTGCTTGCCGAACGCCGCCATGGCGGTGCCGGGCTTGCCGTGGAAGACAATGCTCAAGTGGCCTTCTTTCGGTCCGGTGGCAATTTTCGAGCCCTTGAGCGCCGGGAACATCGGCGGCAGGCCCTGACCTTCGGCCTGGTGACAGGCGACGCAGGTGGTGTGATAGATCTTGTCGCCGCGCTCCTTGAGTTCGTCGAGGGTCCATTCCTTGCTGGTCAGCTCTTTGAGTTGCGCGGCCTCGGCTTTGCGCTCGGCCAGCCACTTCTCGTAATCGGCTTTCTCTTTGACTTCGACCACGATCGGCATGAAGCCGTGATCCTTGCCGCACAATTCGGCGCACTGGCCACGGTAGATTCCGGGCTTGTCGATGCGCGTCCACGCCTCATTGACGAACCCCGGAATCGCATCGCGCTTGACCGCGAAGGCGGGCACCCACCAGGAGTGGATAACGTCGGCAGACGTCACGAGGAAGCGCACCTTGGCACCGGTCGGCAGCACCAACGGCTTGTCGACCTCGAGCAAGTAGTGCTCGCCTTTGGCTTCCTTGTTGTGGATCTGCTCGGCGGGGGTGGCCAGGTTGCTGAAGAACTCGACGTCCTGGCCCAGGTATTTGTAGTGCCACTTCCACTGATAACCGGTGACCTGGATATCGATGTCCGGCTCACTGGTGTCGTACATCTTGATCAGGGTGGCGGTCGCCGGTACGGCCATGGCCACCAGAATCAGCAGCGGCACGACGGTCCACATGATTTCGACGCCGGTGCTTTCGTGGAATTTTGCGGCGACCTGCCCGGTAGAACGGCGGTGCACCATCATCGACCAGAACATGGCGCCGAAGACGATGATCCCGATCACCACACAGATCCAGAAAATGGTCATGTGCAGGTCGAATACTGCGTGACTGATTTCAGTCGCTCCAGGCGCCATATTCACAGTCCAGGCGGCGTTGGCCTGGCTGAAAATCGACCACAACAGGAGGCCCATCCAGACGTGTGGATGTCGCATCATTGCGGGTTCCCCTTATCGTTCTTGTTATCCCGCCGGCTTTCGCCTGCGGCAAGGGAGCGGCTGCATCAGACTACGAACTTGAATCGCCGGGCCTTGCTGCGGGTGCAGTCGGGCGTCATCAGCTAACTCCATTCATTGGCGAGTATAGACAGCGTCGGGAAATTGCAATGTGCCGACGTAAATCATCTGAAACAGCTGGTACTTGCGTTCAAGGGCACGAATGGAGAAGGATGCAGACCAGTGGTGGCAAACCGATATAACGCAGGCGCATCAAGGATGAAATAATTATGACAAATGCGTCTTAGCATTTTTCGTAAGCCAGCTAACTTATGTCTTCCCTATTTCATTGCCTTGTTTCCTGGAGTTTTCATGAACACCGCCGCATTGCGCGAGCAGATCCAAAAAGCCCAACAACACGAAAAAGACACCGGCCTGCTGACCCGTCAGCTGGAAAGCAAGCTGCCGCATTTACACCCGGCGATCCAGTTGCCGGAAGCCGACGCCCAAGGCGTGCTGACGCGTTTTGTCGCCGCCTACATCGATGAAGTGCCAGACCTGCTGGATGCAGCCAATGAAGTCGCCAGGGAAGCGGGAATCGAATCGCAGATCAAACCGGTGCTGAAGATCGCCGAGCAGTATTTCCTCCAGCCGCCAGCCATCATGGCCGGGCATGTTGGCCTGGACAGCCTGCTCGACGAAGCCTATCTGGCGCACCGTTTTGTCGAAGAGGTCAACGACCTGTACATCAAGCATTTCGGCCAGCCACTGATCCCTTTGGACATGACGGTCGCCAACTTGATTGCTCACCAATTGATCGGTGAGGAATTTGCCAACCAACTGGACGAAGCGGTTCATCACGCGATCGACGAGATGCTCAACGACGAGAGTTTTGCCTTGGAATCGGTAGAAATCTACCGCGACAAACTCAGCAGCCCGGACACCGGCGCCGCGTGGAAACGCTGGCCGTGCATGGGCCGGCGACTGGATGTGGGTCTGGAACTCGACCAGCCTGCCGCCTGAGTTACACACAATCCAATGTGGGAGCGAGCCTGCTCGCGAATGCGGTCGATCATTCAACAGCTCTGTTGGCTGATACACCGCTTTCGCGAACAGGCTCGCTCCCACAGGGTTTGTGTTCACAATGGATTATCTATCCGGCCGCACCGATGCCAGTGTTAGTTCGAACCCGCCCCTCAAGCCGTCGCTTCAGCCCGCGCGACTCGATCAACAGCTTCGAGCCCTTCGCCGCATTCGCCCGGCCCCACTCCTCCAGCAACTCCAGACACGAATGGTCGATGTAGCTCAGGTTATTGAGCGGCACATGCACCGTCGTCCCCTGCGGAATACTGCCCAGCACCTGGGTCAGCGCCGGCACCTTGAGGAATGTCGCCGCGCCGACCAGACGCAACTCCATCTCGCCGTCCTGCGGCAGATCAATCAGGCTGATCTTCAGGCGCGAAGCCTTGAACGCCAGTTTCAACATCGTCAGACCGAAACCGATCAACACGCCCGTCAGCAGGTCAGTGAAGATGATCGCCAGCGCCGTCGCCGCATAGGTGAACATCGGCATGCGCCCATAACGACCCAAACCTCGAAACGCCTTGAGATCGACCAGTTTGAACCCGGTATAGACCAGCACGCCCGCCAGGCTCGCCACCGGAATGCTCTGCAGCACACTCGACAGCAACAGCACGAATGCCAGCAGCCACAGGCCATGGAAGATCGTCGAGTAACGCGTGGTCGCACCAGCCTGGACGTTGGCCGAACTGCGCACGATCACCCCGGTCATCGGCAGTGCGCCGAGCAGACCGCAGAGCATGTTGCCGACCCCTTGCGCCGACAGTTCACGGTCGAAGTCCGAACGTACGCCGCTGTGCATGCGATCCACCGCTGCGGCGGACAACAACGTTTCGGCGCTGGCGATAAACGCCACGGCGAACGCGGCAATCAGCAGCGTCGGGTCGGCCAGGCTGAGCAGATCAGCAGGTTTGAGCCAATCGATTGCCTCCGCCAGATTCGCCGGCACCTCGACGCGTTTGACTTGCAGAGCCAGTAACAGGCTCGCACCCGTCGCCAGACCAACGCCGAGCAATGCGCCGGGCACGAAGCGCAGCGAATGCGGGCGGAATTTTTCCCACAGCCACATCACCGCAATCGTCGACAGCCCGAGCAAACCGGCCTGCCAGCCGAATGACGGCAAGGCCTGCGCCACCGCCGCCGGGAACGCCGTGAGATTGTCCAGGCCAGAAGGTTGCGGCTTGGCATCAAGCATCACATGCACCTGCGACAGCACGATCAACACGCCAATCCCCGCCAGCATCCCGTACACCACCGCTGGCGCCGTGACCCGAAACCAGCAACCGAGCTTCAGGCGCCCGGCGACCAGTTGCAGGAAACCGGCGAGCAGCAGAATCGGCCCGAGCATTTCGATGCCGTGCTGGCGCACCAACTCGAACACCAACACCGCCAGACCCGCCGCCGGCCCGCTGACCTGCAACGGTGATCCGGCCAGCCAACCGACCACCAGACCACCGATGATCCCGGTGATCAGACCTTTGGCCGGTGGCAACCCTGACGCAATCGCGATACCCATGCACAGCGGCAACGCGACCAGAAACACAACCACTGAAGCGAGCAACTCCCGTGGCAACACCGCTTTCAATTGAGCCGCACGCATGGCGATTCTCCCGAAGTTTTCTTCAGGCATGGCTTCGCCGAACCGCTGAAACAGCGGCCGGCGTCAAACCACACAGATTTTTAGGAAGATTTAGAAGCGCGCTTTGGGCGTCGCCACCGGGATCGGATGGCTACCGTCGAGCGGCAGGAAGCGTCCCTGATCCGCGTCGTAAGCTTTGATTTCGCTGGTTTCGATGTTGTAGACCCAGCCATGGATGAACAGATGACCGTTCGCCATGCGCGAGGCTACCGAAGGATGGGTACGCAAGTGCTGCAACTGGGCGATGACGTTTTCCTCGGTGAGGATCGGCATGCTTTCTTTTTCGTCGGCGCAGTGACAGTTGTCATGCACCATGGTTTTCGCGACTTCAGCGTGGCGCAGCCAGGCTTTGACCGTGGGCATTTTTTCCAGGCTGTCCGGGTTGAGTACCGCACGCATGGCGCCGCAATCGGAGTGGCCGCAGATGATGATGTGCTGCACGCCGAGGGCCAGTACCGCGTATTCGATTGCGGTGGAAACGCCGCCGTTCATCTGCCCGTAAGGCGGGACAACGTTGCCGACGTTACGGGTCACGAACAGGTCGCCCGGGGAGCTCTGGGTGATCAGCTCGGGAACGATGCGCGAGTCGGCGCAGGTGATGAACATCGCTTTCGGCGCCTGGGCCGTGGCGAGTTTCTTGAAGAGTTCTTCCTGCTGTGGGAAGACCTCATGATGAAAATGCAAAAAGCCGTCTACGATCTGTCGCAGCGCTGCATCGGCGGATTCCGCTTCAGGGGTTTGCGCCGACGCAGCCAACGGCTGTTTATCCTTGTCACTCATGATTCATCCTCTTTGGCGGATTAGGGGAGTCGTTCCCATGTATTCCGGTATGAAGCCAGTGGCTGTTTAAAACATCCGGGTCATCCCGACCCGTCAGTCACTCGATGAACAAGGTAGCCGCCGAAACTTAACTCAAACTGAATCAAACGCTCTAGCACGTGTGTTCCAGGTCACAAAAAACGTGACTGGGGTGATTTCGACGGAAGGATTCCAACCCCTCAACCATAGGCCAATTGTCGCTAAATCAACGACATCTGGCGACCCGGCGGACAGAAGGCCGTGCAATCGAGGTTATAGCCTTCGCGATGATTCATGCCAAGACGCTTGATGGCTTTGGCAAAACGCTGCGCGAGCAGGTCGGCGAATACCCCTTCACCACGCATGCGTGCACCAAAACGGCTGTCGTAGAGCTCACCGCCACGGCTCTGGCGGATCAGGCTCAGCACATGCGCGGCGCGTTGCGGATAGTGCGCCTGCAGCCATTCTTCGAACAGCGGCGCTACTTCCAGTGGCAGGCGCAGCATCATGTAGGCCGCGCTTTGCGCCCCGGCGGCGTGGGCTTCGTCGAGCAGGTTTTCGATTTCGCTGTCATTGATCATCGGAATCATCGGCGAACACAGCACGCCGACCGGGATGCCTGCTTCGCGCATGACCCTGATCGCCCGCAATCGAGCCTTGGGCGCAGCGGCACGCGGTTCGAGGATGCGTTTGAGTTCGTCATCCAGCGTGGTCAGGCTGATCATTACCGCCACCAGCCGTTGCTGTGCCAGTTCGGTGAGCAGGTCGAGGTCGCGCAGGATCAGCGAGCCCTTGGTGACGATGGTCACCGGGTGCTTATAGCGCAGCAGCACTTCGAGGGTTTGCCGGGTGATCTTGTGTTCGCGCTCGATTGGCTGATACGGGTCGGTGTTGGAACCCAGGTTGATCGGCGCACATTGATAGCCTTTTTTCCCAAGCTGTTCTTCCAGCACTTGGGCGGCGTTGGTTTTGGCGATCAGTTTCGTTTCGAAATCCAGCCCCGGCGACATGTCCCAATAAGCGTGGCTCGGCCGCGCGTAGCAATAGATGCAGCCATGCTCGCAGCCTCGGTAGGGATTGATCGAGCGGTCGAAAGGCAGATCCGGAGACGTATTGCGGGTGATGATGGTTTTTGCGGTTTCGATCATCACCTCGGTGCCTTGGGTCAGGGGCACTTCCTGATACCAGCCGTCATCCTCCGCCACCGAGCGGTTAGGCGCGAAGCGGTTATGCGGGTTGGTCGCAGTGCCGCGACCCCGGGGCGGGAGAGGGTTGATCATTGGGCGGGCTCCTGATCTGTATATGCATACAGTAACTGAGCGCACCCGATGTGATCCAGTACCGTTCAGCGATGGGGCTTTTTGAATTCCAAAGTTTATATAGAGGTGCAAAGGCTGAATACAACCCGAGATACATATGCTCCATTGTCGTGACAAGTTATCGAATATAGTCTTGGCCACTTCCATCGGCACTTGTCCGATAATCAGATTAAAAGGATTTAATTCATGTCTTATCTCAATCAGCGTGGCGTCTTTATGCAACTGATGCTGCCCAATGCATCGGAGCCCAATACGATTGTTTCGATGCAACTGGCGCGCAAGGAACTGGGCTGGAACGCCGAACAGGAACTGCCTACCGAGGCGCTCGTCGACTCGATCTACGTGGTGGCGGTGTCCAGCGACCGTGGCAAAACGTTCACTGTTCGCACCAACAAGAAAGATGTGGACGGTGATGGCGATATTGATAACGACGACAAAGCGAAGTTGATTGTACTGGCCAAGGCTTATGTAAGTATCGTTAATCCGTAGTTGAAAGTGTAAGAGTCGCAGAACAAATAACAATAAAGTCCTGTATGAAAATTCATGCAGGACTTTATTGTTTTAGAAGAAGACACTGTGAATGGCAGGTGATCAGTCAAGGGCTGGCTGGGCATACACCCTGTCAACTCTGACAGTAGACCGGAATTTTCGCCAAGCCTAATCTCAAGCACGTAATCAATCTGAAGGATTCCATCCATGGCTATCAGAATACTGCTGGAAATTGCGGATATGGATCGAGTTGGAAGTCCGGAGATCGCGTTTTATCACTACAGCGAAGACGCGACCGAAATGATGGATTACGACTATTCGCTTTTTGCTTCGTCATCGCAGGCCAATGATCGTTATGACGTGATCTCCGAAGACGCCGTCGATACTGACGGCGATGGTGACATCGACAAACACGACGAGAAGCTATACCTGCAGCTTGCCGATGCATTTGCGCAGTTCAAAGGCTTTCAGTCCAAGCGTTGACCGTCCGCTGGCACCGCACGAAATGTCGAACCGTGCCAGCGGCGTATCAATCACATCCGTCAGTCATGCTTGGTGACTTGCCCCAAATCATCCGCGGAAGTCGTCTGCATATCGTTCTTGCGCAGGCTGGCCACATCGGCGGCCTTCACCGGCGCGCCTTTGTTGCCCCAACTGCCCCGGATGAAACTCACCACATCCGCCACTTCCTGATCCGACAGGCGCCAGGCGAAACCGGGCATGGTGAAGGTCGACGGTGCCGTGTGCGTGGCTGGCAACGTACCGCCCTTGAGCACAATGTGAATGAGCGAAGTCGGGTCTTCCGATTGCAGCACCGGGTTACCCGCCAGCGCCGGGAACACCCGAGTGTAGCCGTGGCCATCGGTGCGGTGGCACGCCGCGCAGTTGTCGATGTACACCGCAGCGCCGCGCTGACTGTCATCGCCATTCCACAGCGCTTTCGCCGCTTTCTCATCGTACTGATGCGGTTGATCGTTTGGATCAGTGGCCGGCAGTGACTTGAGGTAGCGGGCGATTGCGGTCAGATCGGCGTCGGTCATGTATTGCATGCTGTGGGTGACCACATCGCTCATGCCGCCGAACACCGCGCTGCGGTCGCTGCGCCCGGTCTTGAGGAACTGCACCAGTTGCTCCTCGCTCCAGCTGCCCAGACCGTCCTTGTGATCACCGCGCAGGCTTTTGGCGATCCAGCCTTCCAGCGGCGCACTGCCGGCGAGGAAGGTTGTGCCGTCAGCGGCACTGAGGGATTTTTCCTGCATGGTCAGCGCGCGCGGCGTATGGCAGGCGCCGCAATGGCCGAGGCCTTCGACCAGATAGGCACCACGGTTGGTAACGGCGTCGTCACCGGTTGCCTTGTAGTCCTCGACCTTCGGCGCAAACATCCAGCGCCAGCCCATCAACGGCCAGCGCATGCTCAACGGCCACGGAATATCGCTGGCCTTGTTCTCCTGCGCCACCGGTTCGACGCCGTGCATGAAGTACGCGTACAGCGCCTGCATGTCGGTTTCGCTGACACGCGCATAGGACGGATACGGCATTGCCGGGTACAACGTACTGCCGTTTTTGGCGACGCCATGCCGCACAGCCTGATCGAAATCCTCGAAACTGTATTCACCGACCCCGGTTTTGTCCGGGGTGATGTTGGTCGAGTAGATCGTGCCGATTGGGGTTTCCATCGGCAGGCCACCGGCGAATGGTTTGCCGCCCTTTGCGGTGTGGCAGGCTACGCAGTCACCGGCGCGGGCGAGGTATTCGCCCTGTTTGATCAGACTTTGATCAACTTCAGCTGCATGAATGGCGGCACTGCCGAGCAGGGCCAGGGTCGCGATAACGAGATTTTTCATGGTCATCGCTCCTTATGCCTGAACCAGCGGGCCGGGGTTTTTCAGGTATTGCTCGCGGATCGCCTTCGCCGACCAGTAGGTCAGTGCGGCAACCAGGCCCGTCGGGTTGTAACCCAGGCCTTGCGGGAATGCCGAGGCGCCGGGAACGAAGACGTTATGCACGTCCCAGCTCTGCAGGTAGCGGTTCAGCGCGCTCTTCTTCGGATCGGTGCCCATGATCGCGCCGCCGTTGAGGTGAGTGGTCTGGTAGGACGCCGTGTTGAAGTGGTCACCGACTTTCTTGCCGATCACGGCAATGGCTTTCGGCCCCATCGCTTCGGCGACCTTGCCCATTTTCTCGACCATGAAGCGGTTCATCTTGATGTCGTTTTCCTGCCAGTCGAAGGTCATCCGCAGCAGTGGCAAACCGTAGGCATCGCGGTACACCGGATCGAGGTCGAGGTAGTTGCCACGGTAGGACTGATGCGCGCCGTGGGCGTCCATCGACACCTGGTGGGTGTAGTAATCGGCGGTTGCACGTTTCCAGGCACTGCCCCACGCGGGTGTGCCCGGCGGGTTCGAGGTGCCGGCAATCGGTCGGCTGCCAGCCTGGTTGACCCACATCGGCGAGCCGCCGACGAAGCCGTGCGGGCCATGGTCGAAGTTGTCGGCGTTGAAATCGTCCAGCGCCACGCCGTTGCCGCCGGCGCCGATGAAGTTGTTGGTGTGGGTGTCCTTGTCGAAGAATGCCTTGATGGTCGCCATGTTCTGGTAGGCGAAGTTACGCCCGACCACGCCTTCGCCGCTGATCGGGTCGTACGGCTTACCGATGCCGGACAGCAGCATCAGACGCACGTTGTGCAACTGGAACGCGCCGAGAATCACCAGATCCGCCGGTTGCTCGATCTCGCGACCCTGAGCATCGACGTAGGTGACGCCGGTGGCTTTGCTCTTGGTGCTGTCGAGGTTGATGCGCAACACGTGGGCGTTGGCGCGCAGCTCGAAATTCGGCAGCGGTTTCAGCGCCGGCAGAATGTTCACGTTCGGCGAGGCCTTGGAATACATGTAGCAGACGTAACCGCTGCAGAAACCGCAGAAGTTGCACGGGCCCATCTGCGCGCCGTAAGGGTTGGTGTACGGCCCCGACGTATTTGCGGACGGCAGGTTGTAGGGTTTGTACCCGACTTCTGTAGCCGCTTTGCCGAACAGCTGTGCGGACACCGTGTTCTTCTGTGCTTCCAGCGGGAACGGGTTGGAGCGATCCGGCGCATAAGGGTTACCGCCCTTGCCCTGACCGACCAGTTGGCCTTTCACCGTCCACGCCTGGCCCGAGGTGCCGAAGACTTTTTCGGCGAAATCGAAGAACGGCTCCAGCTCTTCATAGCTGACGCCGAAGTCCTGGATGGTCATGTCCTTGGGGATGAAGCTTTTGCCGTAGCGCTCTTCGTAGTGGCTGCGCATGCGCAACTCGATCGGATCGACCCGGAAGTGCACGCCTGACCAGTGCAGACCGGCGCCGCCCACACCATTACCCGGCAAGAACGCACCCAACTGGCGGTTCGGAAGAGCAATGTCGTTGACGCTATGACGGATGGTGACGGTTTCTTTCGAGATGTCCTGAAAGAGTTTTTTCCGCACGCTGTAGGTGAGTTCGTCGATCACCTGGGGATAGTTGCCGTCGGGGTAGGTGTCCTGCATCGGCCCGCGCTCCAGCGCCAGCACGTTGAGGCCTGCTTCGGTGAGTTCCTTGGCCATGATCGCGCCGGTCCAGCCGAAACCGACGATGACCGCATCTACCTTCTTCATTACCGTTGCCATGCTTACGCCCTCTCGCCGCGAATCGAAACTGCCGGGAAGGGGTATTGCTCGTTGCGTTCCACCCAATCCATGAAATCGGCGCGGGCGCCGGGGAAGCCGATCATGGTCCAGCCGACCATGCCTTTGTTGCCGCCGTGGATCGGGTCGCAGAAGAACCCTTCCTTGGTGTTTTGCAGCAGCAGATTGAAGAAAATCTTCGCTGGAACCGCGTCGAACTGCGGTTTGCCGGCTTCGAGTTGCTTGAGCAAATCGTCTCGGGTAGCGCTGTCTTGCTCAGCAAATACTTTACCGTTGAGGGATTTTGCCCACTGATCCGTGGCGGCGATGCCGAGGCGATAGATTTCTTTGGGCACCAGTTTGCTCTGCCAGCCCATCTCCGGCGCGGCGTCGGCATTGAACGGGCCTTGCATGTACCACAGGGCACCGGCCGCGTAGGGCGTGTTCATCTGGCGGTCGATGTATTCCGGCACACCGGCTTCGAGCGCGCCCGGGCCTTGAGCATCGCTGGGGATCAGTTGCGCAACGGCAGCATTGATGAATGCCCATTCTTCGGCAGTGAAATAGCTCGGCTGATACACGCCGGCATCCGCGCGAAGTGATTGCGGCGCGGGCGCAGCCGGTGTCGCTTCAGGCGCTGCTTGCAGGACGCTGCTACCCAGACCGCTGCCGGCCAGGGTGACCACTGGAATCAAGGTCAGGGATTTGCGCAAAAACTCACGCCGCGGGTTGTCTCGATTTTCATCAGACATGGGGGTGCACCTCATCAGGCATTAGGGGGCAGCCGCTTCTGCGAGCGGCTTGAGGATTTTTCGTCGCAACGACAGCGGTCTGACCCAGAAAAAGGGGACGCGTCTGCAACATGATGTGACAAATGGTAGCAGGCTAAGCTTCCGGATGAACCGATTCAGCGGAAAAAAGACCGGTTTTTCTAACTGCAATGGTCGAAAGCGTGCGGATTCACGTTTCTTTGACAGGCGCCTCACAGGGCTTTGACCGTGTAACGCCGAAGCTGCGTTTCCCTCATCGATGAATCCCGACACGGTTACCCCAGCATGTTCCGAGTGCGTTTTTTCCCTGCTTTGTGTGTATCGTTCTTAGCGCTGTTTTACTGGCTGCCGGCCCAGGCTGCGACGGCAGCGACGGCCCGGCCCGCTGATTGGGCGCAACCGGTCGAAGTGCAATACAACCTGTTCCAGATGTCACCGACGCTCTATCGCAGCGCCTTGCCCGATGGCGGCGCGGTGCCGTTGCTGAAAAATCTGAAAGTCGCCACGGTGATCAACTTTCTGCCGGAAGCGGACAGCGACTGGCTAGCTGAGCCGGGTATCAATCAAGTGCAACTGCCGTATCGCACCAACCACGTTGACGACGCCGATGTGCTCAAGACCCTGCGGGCTATTCAGTCTGCCGAAGCCAACGGTCCAGTGCTGATGCATTGCAAACACGGCTCCGACCGCACGGGCCTGATGGCCGCGATGTATCGGGTGGTGGTGCAGGGCTGGAGCAAGGAAGATGCCTTGAGCGAGATGACCCAGGGCGGATTTGGTGAGAGTGGGCACTTTCGCGACAGCGTGCGCTACGTGATGCAGGCCGATGTCGACAAGCTGCGCACGGCGCTGGCCAATGGTGATTGCAGCACCAGCGCGTTCGCTACCTGCTCGATGAAAAGCTGGTTTCAGTCGGTCAATCTGAAGTAGTCGCGACCTTCCACGACATTGCGTCGTGGAAGGTTTTCAGCAGCGACTCAGTCTTCGGACTTTTTCTTCAGCTTCGGATTCGGGAAGAACTGCACCGCCTGCACGGTCTTGTCCGGCGCAGGTTTGTTCAGCGCGCTGGTGTTGACCCGCGTGCCCAATTCTTTCGGCACCGACAGCCCTTGCTCGTTGAGCGTATCCGAGTAACCGCAAGCCACGCATTCACGGTGCGGCACGCTGTCCTCGTTCCACATCATCAATTTGTCCGGTTCGCTGCACGCCGGGCAAACCGCCCCGGCGATAAAGCGCTTCTTGGTAATCACAGGCCCCTCACTCATGCTGCTGCGTCCTCACTCAGGCCGCTGTGGCGCAACAGTGCGTCAATCGATGGCTCACGGCCACGGAAGTCGACGAACAGCACCATCGGTGCCTGCGAACCGCCGCGCGCGAGAATAGCTTCACGGAAGGCGCGACCGGTTTCAGCGTTGAGCACGCCGTCCTCTTCAAACTTCGAGAAGGCATCGGCCGAGAGCACTTCAGCCCACTTGTAGCTGTAGTAACCCGCCGCGTAACCGCCGGCGAAAATGTGCGCGAAACTGTTCGGGAAGCGGTTGTAGGCCGGCGGACGCATCACCGACACCTCGTCACGCACGCCTTCGAGGACTTGCAGTGGACTGCGGCCATCACCGTGGGTCGCGTGCAGTTCGAAGTCGAACAGCGAGAATTCGAGCTGACGGACCATCATCAGGCCGGACTGGAAGTTTTTCGCCGCGAGCATTTTCTCCAGCAGGTCCTGCGGCAGTGGCTCGCCGCTTTCGTAGTGACCGGAGATCAGCGCGAGGCCTTCCGGTTCCCAGCACCAGTTTTCCATGAACTGGCTCGGCAGCTCGACCGCGTCCCAGGCCACGCCGTTGATCCCCGAAACGCCGGCATGATCAACGCGGGTCAGCAGGTGATGCAGGCCATGACCGAATTCGTGGAACAGCGTGGTCACTTCATCATGGGTCAGCAGCGCAGGTTTGCCGCTGTCGGCCGGGGTGAAGTTACACACCAGATTGGCCACCGGGCTTTGCAGTACGCCGTCAATCGTGCGACGACGGTCGCGGGCGCCGTCCATCCACGCACCGCCACGCTTGTTGGCGCGGGCGTAGAGGTCGAAGAAGAAGCGGCCGACGTGCTGGCCGTTTTCCTTGATTTCGAACAGGCGCACGTCCGGGTGCCAGGTGTCGAAGCCTTTCTGTTCGGCGATTTCGATGCCGTACAGACGCTGAACGATGGCGAACAGGCCGCCAAGCACCTTGTCGATCGGGAAGTAGGCGCGCAGGGTTTCCTGAGCGACGCTGTAGCGTTGTTCGCGCAGCTTTTCGCCATAGAAACCGCTGTCCCAGCTTTGCAGATCGGCGCAGCCCTGTTCCGCGGCGTAGGCGCGCAGCTGTTGCAGATCCTGTGCAGCGAATGGCTTGCTGCGCTTGGCCAGATCGCGCAGGAAGCTCAGCACCTGATCGCTGGATTCAGCCATTTTCGTCGCCAGGCTCAGCTCGGAGAAGCTGGCAAAACCCAGCAACTTGGCCAGTTCCTGACGCAGGTCGAGGATCTCTTCCATCACCGGGCCGTTGTCGTTCTGACCGGCGTTCGGGCCTTGATCCGAGGCGCGGGTGCAGTAGGCGGCGTAGACTTCTTCACGCAACGCACGGTCTTGCGCGTAGGTCATCACCGCGTAGTAGCTCGGGAATTCCAGGGTGATCAGCCAGCCATCGAGGCCTTTGGCCTGTGCGGCGGCGGCCATTTGCGCTTTGGCCGAATCGGTCAGGCCGGCGAGGGCGGCTTCGTCGGTGATGTGCTTGGTCCACGCCTGCGTGGCGTCGAGCAGTTGATTGGAGAAGCGGCTGCCCAGCTCGGACAGTTTGCTTTGCACTTCGGCGTAGCGTTTCTGCTCGGCTTCCGGCAGGTCGATACCCGACAGACGGAAGTCACGCAGGGCGTGTTCCAAAATAGTCTTTTGCGCCACGTCGAAACCGGCGGCTTCCGGGCTGTTGGCCAGTGCTTCATAAGCCTGGAACAGCTCGCGGTTCTGGCCCATCTCGGTGGAGTAGGCGCTCAAGGCTGGCAGGCACGACTCGTAGGCTTCGCGAAGTTCGGCGCTGTTGCATACGGCGTTGAGGTGGCTGACCGGGCTCCAGGCAGCGCCGAGGCGGTCATTGAGTTCGTCCATCGCCAAGACCAGGCCGGCCCAGGTCGGGTTCTGGACTTGGGTCTTGAGAATTTCGGCGATGGCGGCGCGGTTGTCGGCCAGGATCGTTTCGATGGCGGGCAGGACGTGTTCGGCACGGATCGTGGAGAACGGTGGCAGGTCGTAGGACTGCAGCAGAGGGTTGTTCACGCTCACGGTTGGCACCTTGGCTGGGGAAACATTGCCCCATCTTAATTACAATCGGCATTCACCGCAGCTATCGGCGACAGAGAGAGAAATTATCGTGTCCGTTCGCAAGTACCAGAATCACACCCCGCGCTTGAGCAAAGGCGCGTTTGTCGACGCCTCGGCAGTGGTAATCGGCGACGTCGAAATCGGTGAAGACAGCTCGGTCTGGCCGCTGACCGTGATCCGTGGCGACATGCACCGCATCCGCATCGGTGCGCGCACCAGCGTGCAGGACGGCTGCGTGTTGCACATCACCCACGCCGGCCCGTTCAACCCCGACGGCTTCCCGCTGCTGATCGGCGACGACGTGACCATCGCCCACAAAGTCATGCTGCACGGCTGCAGCGTCGGCAGCCGCGTGTTGATCGGCATGGGCAGCATCGTCATGGACGGTGCGGTGGTCGAGGACGATGTGATCATTGGCGCCGGCAGCCTGGTGCCACCGGGCAAGCGCCTTGAAAGTGGCTTCCTGTATGTCGGCAGTCCGGTGAAACAGATTCGTCCGCTGACCGACAAGGAAAAAGCCTTCTTCACCTACAGCGCCGCCAACTACGTGAAGCTCAAGGACCTGCACCTGGCCGAAGGCTACGACACACTCTGAATCGAATTTGCGACTGCTCAGGAATACCCATGCATTACCAAACCGTACTGTTCGACCTCGATGGCACCCTGACTGACCCGCGTGAGGGCATCACCCGCTCCATCCAGTTTGCCTTGGCCAAGCTCGGCATTGATGAGCCGGACCTGACCAAGCTCGAACACTTCATCGGCCCGCCGCTGTTGCAGGCGTTTATGCAGTTCTATGACTTTGATGAGGCCAAGGCTTGGCAGGCGGTGAATTTCTACCGTGAGCGCTTCAAGGTCACTGGCCTGTATGAGAACCGCGTGTTTGACGGCGTTACGCCGTTATTGGAAACCCTGAGCGGGCAGGGACGGCAGCTGTATATCGCCACCTCGAAGCCATGGGAATTTGCCCGCGAGATTGCCCGGCATTTTGATTTCGCCCGGCATTTCAAGGTGATTTATGGCAGCGAACTGGACGGCACGCGGACCAACAAGGTTGAGCTGATTGCGCATCTGATCAAGGAAGAAGGGCTGGATCCGGCGAATACGCTGATGATCGGCGATCGCAAGCATGACCTGATCGGCGCGCGCAGCAACGGGCTGGATGCGGCGGCAGTTGGTTATGGGTTTGGCAGTTTTGAAGAGTTGAATGCCGAAGCGCCGGCTTATCACTTCGAGACACTGGACGCGTTGCATCAGGCGTTTCTGCGGCGCTGATCAGATTGCTTTCGCGAGCAAGCTCGCTCCCACATTGGAATGCATTCCCCCTGTGGGAGCGAGCTTGCTCGCGAAGGGGCCCGCACAGCCAATGCGAAATCAGGATTCTGCCAACGCTCTGAGCGTCGACTTACGCTCAGCCACCGGCAGCTCCCCCAACTTCTCCACCTCTGCATAAAACCTCACCCAATCCCCCCCGACCTTTTTGAACAACGCCGCAAACGCCGGCACCCATTGGTCATACAGCCCAAACGGCAACAACCGCGCATTGTTCAGCGGTGCATTTACCCAGGCGTCATAACGCTTGTCCCCAGCCCACTGACTGTCCCTCTTCACCCGATAATCCCGGCGAAACTGCTCGAACTCGGCCGCTTTGCGTTCGCGCATTTGCTCAACCGGCATTGACTGCGCGTAAAGCTTTTCCAGCCGTGAGCGGGTATCGAGCACCAACTCAATAAACTGATCGCGCTGCTTCAACCGTGAATCTGTATCCGCCGGTAACCGCCGAAACGCCCGCCACTGCCGCGTACCCTCCTGCTCGACAAACGTGGCAAAAGACTCGTTGAACTCGGTGTCATCCTTTACATAGAAACGCTGATGCGCCAGTTCATGGAAGATCAGCGTGGCCAGGCGCTCATCACCCCAGCCCATCATCGAATTAAGGATCGGGTCGTTGAACCAGCCCAGCGTTGAATAGGCCTCAACGCCGCCAATCGAAACGTCCATGCCCTGCAAGCGCTGAATTGCCGCCTCGCCACGAGCCGCGCTCTGGCTGTAGTAGCCGCGATAGGCCACACACCCGGCAATCGGGAAGCAATGGTTCTGCGGCGTCAGGGAGAACTCCTGAGTGGCGAACACATTCCACACCACATACGGGCGATGGATATCGGCGTAAAGACGATAGCTCTGGTTATCCGGCAGGTGCAGATGCTCGCTGGCGAAGGCGCGGGCCTTTTGTGATTGCGCCAGATGTGCGCGCAGTGTCGCGTCACGTCTCGGGTCGTTGATCACCTGTTCCACAGGCTCGCGCGCCCGCAGCAATTGCAACTGACCGCTGGCCAACTGAGCGTAATAGCTGACGCTGGCGCAACCGTTGAGCAACAAAAACAACACACCCGGAAACAAAACCCGAAAAACGCGATCAAGTAACCCAAGGCTTGGAAACGGCCTGATCAAAATAAGAAATCCCCCGGAGAGTCTGCCCGCAAGACTATCCCGCCTTAAGGAGCACCGCTATGCGCATGTTGATGCTGTCAGGAGGCCTGCTGACGTTGGCCGGTTGTGCCAATTTCGGAATGCCCGACCCTGATCCCTCGCAAGCCTGGATCGACCTCGATGCCCGGCAACAGGACACAACCTTGCAAGCGCTGAAGGTCGACAGCAGCGTGACCGACGACAAACGCTACTTCGAAGTGCAGCCCGGCAGCCATGAATTGAAGGTGCGCTATCAGTTTCCGGTGGCGGCGACCAACATCGGTCCCGATGCAGAGCCGCTGTGGCGCGATTGCCAGTTGAGCGTGAAGTTCAAGGACTTCAATGCCGGCCAGCGTTATCAGTTGCAGGCTGGCAGCATTGGTTTTCGGCCATGGGCGAAGCTCTATGACGAGCAGCGCAAAGTGGTAGGCCAGGGCACGCCGGCAGGCTGCCAGCGCACCTGAACGGCGCTATGCTGAGTGTTCAAATCTGTGGACATTCATCATGCGCCATTTGCTGTTGTTGCTCGTTGCCAGTCTTGTGGCCGGATGCCAGACGCCACTTCCTCCGGTCGATCCGCACATGGCCTGGGTCGATTTTTCGACGCCGACACCGGGCGGCAAAGTCCTGATGGCCGAGCGCCTCGACAAACAACGACTGAATGACGGGCGCTACTTTCAGGTCACTCCCGGCAGTCACGAATTGCGCGTGCGCTTCGATTTCGAAGTGTTTGGCGGTGGCGGCAGCTTGATGAATGGCCCGGTAGAGCGGTTGTGTTACCTGTACATCCGCTACGACCATTTCGAGGCCGGTCAGCGTTACACGCTGGAGGGACGCTCGCTGGCGTTTACCCCGAGTGCCCGGCTGTACAACGCCAAGCGTGAAATCGTCGCCGAGGATTACGACTACGACTGCATTATTTGAGGCGACTTAGCTGTCGTTCTTTTGATAGATGATTGCTTTGGTGCCGTTCTCACATGAACCGACCACCATGGCGATGTCATGTTTTGCGGCCTCTTCCTTGCTGACGATTTCCAGTGTGTAAGAGGGCACGGCGTTGGCTTGGATCTTGACCTCAATCTCGTTCTTCAATTCTTCGCAATCTTTAGGGGCGTTGGGTGCCGCAATTACCGAAGTGGCCAGTGCACTGCAGAGAATCGCCAAGCCAATACGTTTCATTAGTGAAGCTCCCTGAGGCAGCGCGCACGGGCGTGCGCTGAAGCTGCTGTCATTTATTCGACCACATTTTGACGGCGAGGGTTCTGACTTCGCTCACAACTTGTGTTTACGGTTGCAAACCTTGTGTTGATTTTGAAATCGCCTTCGCGAGCAGGCTCGCTCCCACAGGGATTTGTGTGGCACACAGTTCCAATGTGGGAGCGAGCCTGCTCGCGAAGGCGTCAGAGCGGCCAGTGCTGAATCAGCTGACCAGCGCAGCTTCAAGGGTAATCTTCGCATTCAGCACTTTCGACACAGGGCACCCTTCCTTGGCCTTGTTGCTCAGCTCTTCGAACTGCGCCTGAGTCGCCCCCGGGATTTTCGCCTTCAGGATCAGCTTCACCGCTGTGATCGCGAAGCCGCCATCGACCTGATCGAGGGTCACTTCCGCCTGAGTATCAATACTGTCGGCCTTCAGGCCCGCATCGCCCAAAATCATCGAAAACGCCATGGAAAAACAACCGGCATGCGCCGCGCCGATCAGCTCTTCCGGGTTGGTGCCCTTGCCGCCCTCGAAGCGGGCCTTGAAGCCGTACGGTGCTTCTCTGAGGACACCGGTTTCAGTGGAGATCGAGCCGATGCCGGTTTTCAGATCGCCTGCCCAATGTGCGGATGCTTTCTTCACGATAGCCATGTCTGCCTCCTCAAGATCTGACGCGGAAACGCCGCGTCGTCGTGGTTTTTACTTGCAAGGCTTCTGAGGATAGACGCCGGAACAAAGTTCAGCCCGGCTGAATCGTTGACTTTTTTAGTAGGAAATTTCATCGCTGCTATTGAAACTCGGGTATATGCCCTCATTGCACAAAACACGTTTATGGATTTGGCAGGTTTTCGTTTGCAAGAAAAGCCTGCCTCCTCACTCGGAGACGCAGGTTTATGAAACAACTGTCCGACGTAAAATTTTCCACCCTCGATCTTGTGCCGGTGCGCGAGAACGGCAGCCCGGCGCAATCGCTGCGCAACTCGTTGGACCTGGCGCAGCATGTCGAGAAATTCGGCTATACGCGGTTCTGGGTAGCGGAACACCACAACATGGATGGCATTGCCAGTTCCGCGACGTCTGTATTACTCGGTTATCTGGCAGGCGGTACGTCGACCATTCGTGTCGGCTCCGGCGGTGTGATGCTGCCCAATCATGCGCCGCTGGTGATCGCCGAGCAGTTCGGCACCCTCGAAAGTCTGTATCCGGGCCGGATCGACCTAGGCCTGGGCCGTGCGCCGGGTTCCGATCAGATGACCGCTCGGGCGCTGCGCCGTGAACGCTCCGGTAGCGCCGATGATTTCCCCGAAGACGTCGCCGAACTGGTGCGCTACCTCGGCCCGCGTACCCCGGATCAGCGCGTGATCGCGATGCCGGGCACCGGCACCAACGTGCCGATCTGGCTGCTCGGTTCCAGTCTGTTCAGCGCGCAACTGGCCGGTGAACGCGGCTTGCCTTACGCCTTCGCCTCGCATTTCGCCCCGCGTTTCATGCACGAGGCGATCCGCGTTTATCGCAATCACTTCAAGCCTTCGGCGGTGCTCGACAAACCGTACGTGATGCTCGGTGTGCCATTGGTGGCGGCGGATACCGATGAACAAGCCGATTACCTGGCGACGTCGGTGTATCAGCGCATTCTTGCGTTGATGCGTGGGCAAAGTTTGGTGCAGCGTCCGCCGGTGAAAACCATGGACGGCCTGTGGTTGCCGCACGAGCGTGAGGCGGTGGGGGATTTCCTTGGGCTGGCGATGGTTGGCAGCCCGCAGAAGATCCGCGCGAAGCTTGAGGTGTTGGTCGAACAGACGCAGGCCGATGAGCTGATTTTTACCAGTGATCTTTATGAGCATGCTGATCGGGTGCATTCGTACGAGTTGTTGGCGCAGGTGATGAAGGGCTGAAAGGCACCCTCACCCTAGCCCTCTCCCGGAGGGAGAGGGGACTGACCGAGTTGTATGTTCGAAATACATCGACCTGAAAAATCGAGTCGAACTCAGGATCTGAACGGCTCCCGATCTGCTCCCTTTCCCCTCTACCCCTGGGGGAGAGGGCTGGGGTGAGGGGGTTAGATTTCAAACTCACCAAAAATCTCAAACCCCGGACACAAAAAAGCCGACGCATTCACGTCGGCTTTGTATTTCAGGCGCAATCAACCGCGCTTGTAGACGATTTCCTTGGTGCCACCTTCGCAGGTGCCAACCACTTTACCGTCAGCCGCTGCGCCCTTATCGACTACTTCCAGCGAATAATTGGACGCACCTTTGGCATCAATTTTCGCCGCAATCTCGCTTTTCAGCTCTTCACAAGACTTACCGGCAGCAAACGCACCACCCGCAAGGCTCAACAAACCTACTGCCAACATGAACTTCTTCATCGGTCGCACTCCCTGGTCGGATTAAAAGAGGCGGGCATCGAGCGTTGACCCGATGCAGCCACCCTGTAGCGCTTTGCCATTCCTATGGCACTCGGCCAGCGCGCAAGTTCAGAAGACTAGACCAAACTCAGCTGCTGGCAATCTTGAAGCCCACTTTCAATGTCACCTGAAAGTGCGCTGCCTTGCCGTCCTTGATATGGCCACGGGTCTCGGTGACTTCAAACCATTCCAGGTTGCGAATGGTCTTGTTGGCTTCAGCAATGGCGTTGTTGATGGCGTCTTCGATGCTGCTGGTGGACGAACCGACCAGCTCGACTTTCTTGTACGTGTGATGGTCACTCATAACGATCTCCTTGGCGTGTGGAATTGAGACTAGCAGTGAATCTGCACTGTTGATTTCGGTGGCTGCGCGCAAGCGAAGTTCAGATTTTCTGCACTTTCTCAAACCGCTGAAGTCCCAACCAACACACGCCACTCATCACCAATGCAGGAGAGCCACCATGGCCAACACCTCTTTACGTAAAGCCTCGTTGCAAAGCATGGAAGCCGAGATCGAGAGTCTGCTCAAATCGTTGGAAAGCTTGAAGGACGACGCTTCGGACGAGTCGCGCAAGACCCTCAAGGCGCTGAAAAGCAATGCCGAAAGTGCGCTGAAACATTCGCGCCACCTGCTTAGTGATGCCTACGAAGAAGTCAAAGTGAAAACCCGCGAAACCGGGATCGCCACCCGTGATTACGCGCAGGAACATCCGTGGACGACTGCCGGTGTCGCAGTCGGTGCCCTCGGTTTGCTCGCGGCTTATCTGTTGTTCAAGCGCGGCGAGTGATCCGTCTGGCGCAGCTCGTTCTTGAGCCATTGCGCCAGTTGCCGAGCGCGCCCGTCTGCGGCGCGCTTGGGTAGCCACAACGCCAGTTGCGCCGGGGTTTCACAGAAGCCCCATGGCGCAACCAGGCGACCGGCCTTCAAATCTTCCGTCACCAGCGGCTCCGGCGCGATGGCCACTCCGAGACCCGCCACTGCTGCTTCCAGCAAATAATACAAATGCTCGAAACCTTGTCCCGACCTCAACGCCTTGGCGTCGAGGGCGTTCTGCTGCGCCCAGCTCGGCCAGGCTTGTGGGCGCGAGGTGGTGTGCAGCAACGGTTCGTCGAGCAATGCTGAGGCTGGCGCCGTTTTCAGGCGTTGATAGCCGCGGAACAACGGACTCATCACCGGGCCGATGCGTTCTGCGGCCAACTCGTAGACCTGCATGTCCGCAGGCCATGGTGGCTCGGCGAACAACAGCAAAGCGTCCAGCCCCGGACGGCGTGGATCGAGATCGCCTTCACCGGCTGAGAGGTGCAAACGCAAGTCCGGAAGATCGGCATTCAACCGCCCCAAGCGTGGAATAAACCAACGAGCCAGCAGGCTTCCCGAGCAACCCAGTACGAACGGAGCATCGGCGGTGTTCTGGGTTAATTCGGCACAAACACTGCGCAACCGGTCAAACGCCTCACCGCTGGCATCGCGCAAGCGTACACCGGCATCTGTGAGTTTCAAGCCGCGTCCGTCCTTGACGAAAAGACTGACACCCAAATGCTCTTCCAGCACCTTGAGCTGCCGACTGACTGCACCATGGGTAACGTGCAGTTGCTCGGCAGCCTGACTGACGCTATTCAGCCGGGCGGTCGCTTCGAACGCACGCAAGGCGTTCAACGGGGGAAGGTCGTGGCTCATGGTATCTGTGAGTTTTCCTGACAGGTTGTGGCGATCTTATCGGTTTTCAGCGTAGTAGGTCAGGGGTAGAGTGGTCGTCATTGTCTTATCACCCGAATTCACCTGGAGCGACTCATGACCCAGACTTCGAACACCTCTGATCTGCGCAACGGCCCGGACGATAACGGCCTGTTTGGCTCGTTCGGTGGCCGCTACGTGGCGGAAACCCTGATGCCGTTGATCCTCGACCTGGCCCGCGAATACGAAGCGGCCAAGGAAGATCCGGCGTTCAAAGAAGAATTGGCCTACTTCCAGCGCGACTACGTCGGACGTCCAAGCCCGCTGTATTTCGCTGAACGCCTGACTGAGTTCTGCGGCGGCGCGAAGATTTATCTGAAGCGCGAAGAGCTGAACCACACCGGCGCGCACAAGATCAACAACTGCATCGGCCAGATCCTGCTGGCGCGGCGCATGGGCAAGAAACGCATCATCGCCGAGACCGGCGCCGGCATGCACGGCGTGGCCACCGCCACCGTTGCTGCGCGTTTCGGTCTGGATTGCGTGATCTACATGGGCACCACTGACATCGAACGTCAGCAGGCCAACGTGTTCCGCATGAAACTGCTGGGCGCTGAAGTGATTCCAGTGGTTGCCGGCACCGGTACCCTGAAAGACGCGATGAACGAAGCCCTGCGTGACTGGGTAACCAACGTCGACAACACCTTCTACCTGATCGGCACCGTGGCCGGCCCTCACCCTTACCCAGCAATGGTTCGCGACTTCCAGGCCGTCATCGGCAAGGAAACCCGCGATCAGTTGCAGGCTCAGGAAGGTCGCCTGCCGGATAGCCTGGTGGCGTGCATCGGTGGTGGTTCCAATGCGATGGGCCTGTTTCACCCGTTCCTTGACGACAAAAGCGTCGAAATCATCGGTGTTGAAGCCGCCGGTTACGGCATTGAAACCGGCAAGCACGCGGCGAGCCTCAATGGCGGCGTCCCGGGTGTGTTGCACGGCAACCGTACCTTCCTGCTGCAGGACGACGACGGCCAGATCATCGACGCCCACTCGATTTCCGCCGGCCTCGATTACCCAGGCATCGGCCCGGAACACGCCTGGTTGCATGACATCGGTCGCGTTCAGTACACCTCGGTGACCGACGACGAAGCCCTCGACGCGTTCCACAAATGCTGCCGTCTGGAAGGGATCATTCCTGCCCTGGAAAGCGCCCACGCCCTGGCTGAAGTGTTCAAACGCGCACCGAAACTGCCGAAGGATCACCTGATGGTGGTCAACCTTTCCGGCCGTGGCGACAAAGACATGCAGACCGTCATGCACCATATGGAACAGTCAAAGCAGGAGAAACACTGATGAACCGCCTGCAAACCCGTTTTGCCGACCTCAAAGAGCAGAACCGCGCCGCGCTGGTGACCTTCGTCACCGCCGGTGATCCGGACTACGACACTTCGCTGGCGATCCTCAAAGGTTTGCCGGGTGCCGGCGCCGACGTGATCGAGTTGGGCATGCCGTTCACCGATCCAATGGCCGACGGCCCGGCGATCCAGTTGGCGAACATCCGTGCCTTGGGCGCCAAACAGAACCTGGCGAAAACCCTGCAGATGGTTCGCGAGTTCCGCGAAGGCAACAGCGACACGCCGCTGGTGTTGATGGGCTACTTCAACCCGATTCACATGTATGGCGTTGAGCGCTTCATCGCTGACGCGAAAGAGGCGGGCGTCGACGGTCTGATCGTGGTTGACATGCCGCCTGAGCATAACGCCGAGCTGTGCGATCCGGCGCAGGCTGCGGGTCTGGACTTCATCCGACTGACCACGCCGACCACCGACGATGCGCGTCTGCCGAAAGTGCTCAATGGCAGCTCCGGTTTCGTTTATTACGTGTCGGTGGCCGGTGTGACCGGTGCCGGCGCTGCAACGCTTGAACATGTTGAAGAGGCGGTGACCCGTCTGCGCCGTCATACCGATCTGCCGATCAGCATCGGTTTCGGTATCCGAACCCCGGAGCAAGCTGCTGCTATCGCGCGTCTGGCCGACGGTGTTGTGGTGGGCTCGGCGTTGATCGATCACATCGCCAACGCGACCACACCAGCGCAAGCCATCGACGGCGTGCTGGGCCTGTGCTCGGCACTGTCTGAAGGCGTGCGTAAGGCCCGCGTCAGTTGAAGGTAAAGTTCCTGATACAGAGGAATTAGCGCCTCAAAGCACAGACTAAATGAGCAAGACCGAGGGCTTCAGAACTACGTTCTGAGGTCCTTTTTGCTGTTTGTGCCGTGAGGAAAGACCCGATGAAAATGCCGAAACGTCTGATGGCCGGACTGGGCGTGCTGATGATCAGCGCGACACCGCTGCTGGCCAGCGCCGATCCGCGCGACGATCACGACCACGGCGGCCCGCAGCAGGGCCATTACGACAACCATGGTGATGATCATCGCGACGATCATCGTGGCCCGCAGAACGATCACCGGGGTGGCCCGCCGCCGCGCGACTTCGGCCCGGTGCGCCAGACCATTCGTGATAATCATGGCTATTTCGTGCGCGGTGCGCCGCCGCCTCCGGGGATTCATCTGGAGCGTGGTCGACCATTGCCGCATGGGTATTACGGTGAACGTCTGGACGGTCGCGCGTTGGGTCGTTTGCCAGTGTATCCGGGGTACGAATGGCGCAGGGCGGGTGGTGACATTGTGCTGATCGCGGTGGGCACCGGGATCGTCTACGAAATTCTCGATGGCGTGTTGTATTGATCTGCAGGCAATAAAAAACAACGCAGCCAATGGCTGCGTTCTTTTTTCAGGGTAGCTCCAGTCCGCCGGAGGCCTTGTGCAGTTTGCGCAGATGCGCGCCGATCTGCTTCACATTCTCCTCGCTGGCCGCGATCTCTGCGGCCCGCTTCGGCTCCAGCAACTTGCGCACTTCCGCGTCCAGATCACCGGACAGTGCCAGCAGCTTCTTCTGCCGCTGACTGCTCTCTGCTTCGAGTCGACTGAACTCGGTCGGCTGCGGCAATCCGTAACCCTTGGAATCTAGCAATTCCGCCGGACGACTGAGGAATCCGCTGTTGGCGAGGATTTCCTGCAAGGTGGCGTTGGCCTTGTCCATGCCGCCGTTTTCCAGCTCCCGGGCCCCCAAGTAGCGTTGCTTGACCTCATCCTGAGCCAGTAGCAACTGACGTCGATAACTGGCCTGCTCCAACAGCAGCAGTGCGGCGCTGGTACGCAAGTCGGCGCGTTCGAACCACCCACGGCGTTCTTCGGCGGTCAGCGAAAGCCAATCCTCGACGGTGGTCTGCTTGATCGGCAACTGCTTCTTCAACACATCGAACATCGCTTGATAGCGATCGCGAAACGAGTCGAAGCGATAACCGAGACGCAACGCTTCTTTCGGATCATCCAGCACGCTGGTGTCCGCCAGACCCCGGCCCTTCATTACTTCCAGCAAGCCGTTGGGCATGATGCTGTCCAGGCCGACGAACTGATTGTTGTTGCTGCCGCTGCGTAACAGTTTCAAGCCTTCCACAGCGCAGTTGTTGGAGAGGAAGAAGTAGTTGCCGTCGTAGCTCCAGTGCATTTCGGCGGCGTGTTCGACCACGCCTTCGATCTCTTCGCGTGACAAGTTGATCGGCACGGAAGCGAGGCTGCGCAATTCGGTTTTGGTGTATTCGTCGATCACCTGCGCGAGCGGAAGCACAAAAAGTCGCGAAGGGTATTTGCCGACCAGTCCGTCCCAGCTCGACAACTGCACATCACCAACGAACGCGCGGTAGGACAACACCAGATGCTGATCGAGATCGAGCCGGCAATCCGGCCCACGTGGTCGGCCCGGTGCGCAGATCACCAGGCGCAACATGCTGTGTCCCCAGCGGCTGACCCAGTTCTGATTGGCTTCGGCCAGCAGATAATCGACGGCATAGACCCGTTCCGGATCAACTTGCCCCAATGGCTGTTTGGCGAAGTCATTGCCAGCATTGAGGAAGGAGAAGGTCTTGCTGCAAACGTCCTTGGCCGGCGGCGCCCAGCCGAAGTGTTGCTGGTAATAGCGATAAAGCGCCGGACGGCGACAGGCGTAGCTCGGGTCGAGGAGGAAATACTCCATGTTGACCGCGACGAACTCCTTGGGGCTGGAGATTTCGTACAGGTCCGGACTGCGGGCGATCTGCCGATTGTGTTGTTCGCGCTCACCACGACGACCGACGTATTGCTGCCAGCCAGCGAGGTCGAGCAGACGCGGGTCATCGCTGAGGGTGAAGCGGCGACTGTTCTGACCGCGACACTCGTCGGGAATGCCGATCAGCCCGGCGCTGTTGAAACGGCGCGTGCAGCGCTGAATCAGCGTGCGCTCGGCATCCGGCCATAAGCGGGCGCGGTCATAAATATGGGTAATTTCGTGCAGCACCGTGGCGAGCAGTTCCTGACGCACAGTGCCATGGGGGCGATTGGTTTTTTCTTTGGCCGCGCTGCCATCGGTAAGGCCGGCGAGCAGTTTGCGGTTCAGATCGAGTTCGGCGACCAGCGTGGCTTGGCCGTAGGCATTGGCGGGCATGTCGTCGGTCCAGCCGACATCGATGCGCCGATCCAGCCGCTCGATAAAACTCGGTGGCAGCTTTTGCATCGCCTCATCGATCAGCGCCTGGCTGGCCTGTTGTTGGGCGGGGCTCAGACCGTCGGTCTTGAGCCGCAGTTGCAGGCCGGCGTGGGCGCTGTTGCCAAGCAGCAACAACGCCCCGGCCAGCAGCCAGGTGCTGAGTGACTTCACAGTGCGAGGATGGCTTCGGCTAGAACCTGATCACTGGCGTCGCGCGCTTCCGGCACGCGAGTGCGCAAGGTGTTGAGCGCGGCTTCCAGGTGCGCGCCCCGGATATCACCGTTAGTGGCGACGAAACTGGCCGCGTCGTCGTGCGCTTCGCGGATGATTTTCGAATCGCGAATCGACGTGGTGGTGTCGGAAGTGAAATCGATGGTGCGCTGGGAGGCACGAACGATGATGTTACTGGTGGCTACCAGGGTGTGCGCCTGGGCCACGTCGGCCAACAAAAACAGGCCAAGGGCGGCAGCAATCAGCGGGCTACGCATGGAACGACTCCGAAGGGGCAAGGATAACAGGGGTACAGGATAACTATTGGACGAGAATTGCCTCTGCCAGTTCAAGGTCGCTGACATGAAGTTTCGGCCGGGTTTTGCGCAGGTAATGCAGCGCGGACTCCAGACGAGCACCTCGCCATTCACCGTCACTGGCAACAAATGCGGCCGCGTCATCGTGAGCGGCGAGCAGCAGTTTACGGTCGAAAGGTGCGGAAGACACCATGCTGGTGGCATAGCCGCTGACGACGGTGCCTTGCGTCGACAGATTGAAAGCATCAAAGGCATCGGCCGACGTCGCCCAGCAGGCAGTCAACAGAACAGAAGGGACGAGCAGATTTGAAAGAAAACGCATGAGACTCGGTAATGGTTAGCGAGCCCAAAGGCTAGCGCAATGCCCGGACCAGAGCCAGCGCCGAAACATCGGGACACGACCGGCGTGTCCCGACTGGTACGTGCTGCTTAGATCGTCAGGATGGCCTGAGCCAGTTGTGCGTCAGTAGCTTGTAACTGTGGCGCCTGATGACGGATGTGATCCAGTGCGCTTTCCAGTTTCACGCCACGGATTTCGCCTTCACTGGCCACGAAGCTGGCAGCATCGTCGCGAGCGGCAAGTACGATCTTGTCGTCACGGAAGGACGAGGTGACGTCGGAAGTCGCGTCGGACGAGGACTTCAGTGCACCGACAACGGCGTCGGTGGTGACGATGAAGCTGGTGGCGCTGGCGTTGGCAGCCACGGCCAGCAGGGCGGCAGCGCTGAGCAGACGAAGACGGGACATGGTGTAACTCCTATGGATAAACCGTATTGAGAGGTGGCTCGGTATCTGAGGAGTCAGACGCCAGTGACACAGCATTCGCCACGTTCTGCATGGGATATTAGGCCGGCTCGCGGCGTTCGCACAGTGGGCAGAATGCTAGCGCCAGAAGGGTTTATCCAGTTCATTCACGCGATCGGCATGGCTGAGGCCAAGATCGGCGAGATCACGACCATTGAGTTGAGACAGCAAGCGTCGCGTTCTGGCGCGCTCCAGGCTGTCCCAGAGGCCCCTGCACAGGCGGCGCAAAGCATTTGGGCGATCGGTTCGATGGCTGAAGATTTCTGAAACATCCTGTAAGTCATTCATGACGTATTCCTTTACCGATGAAGGCGGAAAGTCATGTTGAACCTGTGACAGACAGAGAGTCAGATACACCGGGGTAAAATTGTACTGGTTCAGATTGATTTTATTTGAAACTGTACCTATCTGAACGATCAGTCGCTGTATTGGAGTTTTTTCTGGCTTAAAACGACAAAACCCGTCGTGGTTTCCCACGACGGGTTTTGCTTGTTCAATTCGGGTTGCTGGCGGTGGGTCTAACGACCAGAGCCAGCGACGCTACTTAGCGCCAGAACGGCTTGCTCAGCTCTTCGTAGCGTTGTGCTTCGCTGATACCGGCGTCAGCCAGCAGACGCGAATCCAGACGAGCCAGTTGATGGCGGCTGGAGATGCGGCGCTGCCACAACATCAGGTTGGCGATAACGCGCAGAGGCAGAGAAGCCTGGGTGTTTACAGCTTTGTCTTCGAAGAACAGTTCGGAACTGAGTGTACGTTCCATGGTTGACATCCTTCCGCTTGTGGCGGGATCAGGTAGTGGTTTGACTGGTGCCCATGATCCTCTCGTTTGCCTAGTCTCTCTAGATACAGTTCAACTGTATTGTGAGTGACCAGTTAACTGTTTATAGGCGGTGTATGGGTCAAAATTGAGCAAACTGTACCTGTCCGCACTTAAGTGGTGCGTTTTCGCCTGTTTGAGTCGGAAGGGTAGGTAAATGCTGTAGGAAAAGACCAGTACAGCAGTACAGTTTTTGTAAGGTGGCAGGCTTGCGAAAGTCCGCTGACGCAAACTGTGTTTGCATCAGCGGTTTATCTGTGTGAATTACACAGCGAGCATGCGACCGGTTTCTTCCAGGTTCATATGCCAGCTCAGCGCTTCTCGCAGGATGTGCGGGGTGTGGCCACCGATTGCACAGGCCGCCGTGAAGTAATCGTTAAGCGCCTGACGGAAGTCCGGGTGCACACAGTTATCGATGATCACCCGCGCGCGCTCCCGTGGCGCCAGGCCTCGCAAGTCGGCCAGACCCACTTCGGTCACCAGAATGTCGACGTCATGCTCGGTGTGGTCAACGTGGCTGACCATCGGCACCACGCTGGAAATCGCGCCGCCCTTGGCAATCGACTTGGTCACGAACACCGCAAGATGCGCATTGCGCGCGAAGTCGCCGGAACCGCCGATGCCATTCATCATCCGCGTGCCGCAAACGTGGGTCGAGTTGACGTTGCCGTAAATATCGAACTCCAGCGCCGTGTTGATGCCGATGATGCCTAGGCGGCGTACTACTTCCGGGTGGTTGGAAATCTCCTGCGGACGCAGCACCAACTTGTCTTTGTACTTCTCCAGATTGCCGAATACATCGCTGTTACGGCGTTCCGACAAGGTGATCGAGCTGCCCGACGCAAAACTCAGCTTGCCGGCGTCGATCAGGTCGAAGGTCGAATCCTGCAGCACTTCGGAGTACATGGTCAGGTCTTCGAACGGCGAATCGATCAGGCCGCACATCACCGCGTTGGCAATGTTGCCGATCCCCGCCTGCAGCGGGCCAAGCTTGTTGGTCATGCGCCCGGCGTCGACTTCCTGCTTGAAGAAAGTGATCAGGTGCTCGGCGATGGCATTGGTATCGACGTCCGGCGTCGACACGGTGGACGGCGAATCCGACTGTTGGGTGATGACGATGGCGACAATCTTCTCCGGCGGAATCGGAATTGCGGTGCTACCGATGCGGTCGTCGACTTTTACCAGCGGGATCGGCGTGCGCGTCGGGCGATACGTCGGGATATAGATGTCATGCAGGCCTTCGAGATTGGCGTTGTGCGCCAGGTTGATCTCGACGATTACCTGCTTGGCAAAAATCGCGAAGCTCGCCGAGTTGCCCACCGAGGTGGTTGGCACGATGTGGCCTTGCTCGGTGATAGCCACGGCTTCGATGACCGCGATGTCCGGCAGCTTCAGTTGCTGATTGCGCAGTTGCTCAACGGTTTCCGACAGATGCTGGTCGATGAACATCACCTGGCCGGCGTTGATTGCCTTGCGCAAGGTGCTGTCGACCTGGAATGGCATGCGTCGCGACAGTACGCCGGCTTCGGTCAATTGCTTGTCGAGGTCGTTGCCCAGGCTGGCGCCGGTCATCAGGCTGATCTTCAGCGGTGTGACCTTGGCGCGCTCGGCCAGTGCGTGAGGGACGGCTTTGGCTTCGCCGGCACGGGTGAAACCGCTCATGCCGACGGTCATGCCGTCCTCAATCAGAGCGGCTGCGTCGGCGGCGCTCATCACTTTGTCCAACAACGAAGGCAGGCGAATACGGTCACGGTACATGGATTATTATCTCGGGAAGCGAGTAGCAGGATGCGCAGTCTAGTGAATTTGACGGGCGCCTGTCCCGCTACCAAGGTCGCAAACGAGGCGTCTATTCAGCGGGTTTCAAGTAAAACACCGTTACTGGATCTGCAACAACGCGGCAAATTGTCCGACTGTTTGCGCAAACAAAAACGCCCCGACAAGTCGGGGCGTTCGGTGTTGCAGCGGGGAATTATTCGACCGCTTTAACCATGTCTTCGATGACTTTCTTCGCGTCGCCGAACACCATCATGGTCTTGTCCAGATAGAACAGCTCGTTGTCCAGACCGGCATAGCCGCTGGCCATCGAGCGCTTGTTGACGATGATGGTCTTGGCCTTGAATGCTTCGAGAATCGGCATGCCGGCAATCGGCGATTTTGGATCGTTCTTCGCCGCCGGGTTGACCACGTCGTTTGCGCCGAGCACCAGCACCACGTCAGCCTGGCCGAACTCGGAGTTGATGTCTTCCATCTCGAACACCTGATCGTAAGGCACTTCGGCCTCGGCGAGCAGAACGTTCATGTGCCCCGGCATCCGACCCGCCACCGGGTGGATCGCGTACTTCACGGTCACGCCACGGTGGGTCAGCTTCTCGGTCAGCTCTTTCAGCGCATGTTGTGCACGCGCTACTGCCAAGCCATAACCCGGCACGATGATCACGGTGTCGGCGTTGGTCAGCAAGAAGGTTGCGTCGTCGGCCGAACCGGATTTCACCGGACGTGCTTCTTTCGCACCGGCAGGACCAGCGTCGGCTGTATTGCCGAAACCGCCGAGCAGTACATTAAAGAAGGAACGGTTCATTGCCTTGCACATGATGTACGAGAGAATCGCACCGCTCGAACCCACCAGCGAGCCGGCAATGATCAGCATCGAGTTGTTCAGCGAGAAGCCAATACCTGCCGCCGCCCAGCCCGAATAGCTGTTGAGCATCGACACCACGACCGGCATGTCGGCACCGCCGATCGGGATGATGATCAGCACGCCCATCACAAACGCCAGCGCCAGCATCAGCGCGAACGCGGTGAGGTTGCCGGTGAACATGAAGGTCAGGCCGAGTGCCAGCGTTGCCAGACCCAGCACGGCATTCAGCTTGTGCTGACCGGTAAACTGTACCGGTGCGCCCTGGAACAGGCGGAACTTGTACTTGCCCGAGAGCTTGCCGAACGCAATCACCGAACCGGAGAAGGTAATCGCACCGATGGCTGCACCGAGGAACAGTTCCAGACGGTTGCCCGCCGGGATCGAGTCGCCCAGCTGTTTAACGATACCCAGCGATTGCGGCTCAACCACCGCAGCGATCGCGATGAACACTGCCGCGAGACCGATCATGCTGTGCATGAACGCGACCAGTTCCGGCATCTTGGTCATTTCAACGCGTTTGGCCATGATCGAACCGGCGGTGCCGCCGACCAGCAGGCCAACGATCACGTAACCGATACCGGCCGTAGCCAGCTCAGCACCAAGCTTATAGATGAGGCCAACGGTAGTCAGAATGGCTAACGCCATGCCGAGCATGCCGAACAGGTTGCCGCGCCGCGAGGTGGTCGGGTGCGACAGGCCTTTGAGGGCCTGGATAAAGCAGATCGACGCGATCAGGTAGAGCGTCGTGACGAGATTCATGCTCATTACTTCGGCGCCTCTTCTTTTAATTTCGGGGCTTTCTTCTTGAACATCTCAAGCATGCGGCGGGTGACCAGGAAGCCACCGAACACGTTGACCGCCGCCAGTGCCACGGCAAGGGTGCCCATGGTTTTGCCCAGCGGCGTGACGGTCAATGCCGCGGCGAGCATGGCGCCGACAATCACGATCGCCGAGATGGCGTTGGTTACCGCCATCAAAGGCGTGTGCAGCGCAGGTGTAACGTTCCAGACCACGTGGTAACCGACATAAATCGCCAGCACGAAGATGATCAGGTTGTAGATACCGGGGGAGATAAGCTCTTCCATCGTCTGAATCCCTGCTTAGGCGTTTTTGCGGATGACTTGGCCGTCGCGGCACATGAGGCACGCGGCGACGATGTCGTCTTCGAGGTTGACGTCGAACTGGCCTTCTTTGGTGAACACCAGCTTGAGGAAGTCCAGCAGGTTGCGTGCGTACAGCGCCGAAGCGTCTGCAGCGACTTCGCCGGCCAGATTGGTCGGGCCACAAATGGTCACGCCATTTTCGACCACGACCTGATCAGCCACGGTCAGCGGGCAGTTGCCACCCTGAGCCGCCGCGAGGTCGATGACCACCGAACCCGGTTTCATCTGCGCCACGGTGTCCGCGCTCAACAGCGTCGGTGCCTTGCGGCCCGGAATCAGCGCAGTGGTGATGACGATATCAGCCTGCTTGGCGCGTTCGTGCACGGCCTGGGCCTGACGTTGCATCCAGCTCGCCGGCATTGGGCGCGCGTAACCGCCGACACCGACCGCGCATTCGCGCTCTTCATCGGTCTCGTAAGGCACGTCGACGAACTTGGCGCCGAGGGATTCGATCTGCTCTTTCACCGCCGGACGTACGTCAGACGCTTCGATCACCGCACCCAGACGTTTCGCCGTGGCAATCGCCTGCAACCCGGCCACACCGGCGCCAAGAATCAGCACGCGCGCCGCTTTCACGGTGCCCGCAGCAGTCATCAACATCGGCATGAAGCGCGGATAGTGGTGTGCGGCCAGTAACACAGCCTTATAGCCGGCAATGTTCGCCTGCGACGACAACACATCGAGACTCTGCGCGCGCGAGGTGCGCGGCGCGGCTTCGAGGGCGAACGCGGTAATGCCGCACTCGGCCATCTTCGCGATGGTTTCGTTGTTGAACGGGTTGAGCATGCCCACCAGCACCGTACCGCGCTTGATCAGCGTCAGTTCGGCATCGCTTGGCGCGGCCACTTTGAGAATCAGCTCGGCGCCAAACGCGTCATTGGCACTGCCAATGGTTGCGCCTGCCGCTTCATAGGCACTGTCGACCACACTGGCTTTAACGCCGGCGCCGGTTTGCACAGTGACCTTATGACCTTGGCTGATCAGCTTTTTAATGGTTTCCGGGGTTGCAGCAACCCGTGTTTCACCGGTCTGGGTTTCGAGAGGAACACCAATGTGCACGTCAAATCTCCTGCGTGATCTTATTGAGTAAACCCATGCACTACGGATGGTGCGACTGGGGCGGCCGATCAGCACGATCCCGCCAAATCAGGGCGGGGCGCGGCATTTTGCAGGCGAACTTTATGCCCTTCAAGGGATTATGACGGGTGACGGAAAATTAACTACAAGTCATGCCGTGACCGAATGTCGCAGATGGCCAGCTGAATCCCTTGCAGGCCGTGCCTTGTAAGGATTCTGGCTGAATATGGAAAATTTTCTCATCGGTGGCGTGAATAGGCAGTAATGAGTCGCCAATGGAGGCTCAAAGCCACGTCGTCAGGCGCTTGTGGGACGTCTGTACGACTTTCGGATACAGTCTGTCGAATTGCGACAATTACTTATATCTGTAGGGCTTTTATTTTCCTGACTACGGGGTTAGTTATTGCTGTAAGCCTCTATCCTTCTAGGCTGTAGCTTTGTGCCTGGGTTACCAGCCAGTCACGAAATGCCTTTAACGACGCTGATTCGACTTTTCGTTCGGGAATCATCAGGTAATAGGCCTTGATGCTCGACAGCGCCTGCGGGTTGGCAATCACCAAGCGTTTCTCGGCCAATTCACGCTGGATCAGGAACGGTGGAATCAACGCAATGCCCATGTCGTGCATGGCGGCCTGGGCCAGCATGGAGAATAGCTCGTAGCGCGGACCTGTCATGTCGCGGGGGATATTCAGGTGCTGCGAGTTGAACCATTGGCGCCAAGCATAGGGGCGCGTGGTTTGCTGCAGCAGCGGCAGTTCGGCAATTTCATCGGCTGTTAGAAGCGTCTCGTTGCCAAGTAGGGCGGGACTGCACACCGGCATCGGATTCTCGCCCATCAGCCTGTGGGATTCGGTACCGGACCAATCGGCATCGCCGAAGTAGATCGCGGCATCGAATTCGGTATCCGCGAACAGGAACGGGCGGGTGCGGTTAGTCAGGTTGACCGTGACTTCCGGGTGCTTGAGCTGGAAATCCTTGAGCCGTGGCAGCAGCCATTGGGTGCCGAAGGTTGGCACCACCGCCAGTTCGATCACGTTGGTACCTTGCTGGCCCATCACTGACAACGTGTCGCGTTCGACCGCATCGAGTTGAGTCGCGACTCGGCGGCTGTAGGAAAGACCCGCTTCCGTCAGTTTCACGCCACGTCGCGAGCGTCGGAACAGTTCCACGCTGAGGAACTCTTCCAGGCTGGCGATCTGTCGGCAAATGGCGCCTTGGGTGAGGGAAAGTTCTTCGGCAGCGCGGGTAAAGCTCTCGTGGCGTGCGGCGGCTTCGAAGCTGATCAGGGCGGTGGTGCTGGGAATCTTCCTGCGCATGTACGTCAACCTCACTAATGCGCCGCATAAAAGGCATTTCGCGACGTTTCGGAGTGAGAAATTAGCACAACAGAATGCGAAATCCTCGTTTGTCGCGATGGCGAACCGCGCCTAGGATCAATGCCACGTTAATTCACCCGATTTGCGAGGACACACTCATGGGCGGTAAAGCTAGCTTCAACTGGATCGATCCCCTGCTGCTGGATCAACAGCTCACCGAAGAAGAGCGCATGATCCGCGACACCGCCGAGCAATTCGCTCAACAGAAGCTCGCGCCGCGTGTTCTCGAAGCTTTCCGTCATGAGAAGACTGACCCGGCGATCTTCCGCGAAATGGGCGAAGTCGGCCTGTTGGGCGCGACCATCCCAGAGCAGTACGGTGGCAGCGGCCTCAACTATGTCAGCTACGGTCTGATTGCTCGTGAAGTGGAGCGTGTCGACTCTGGCTATCGCTCGATGATGAGCGTGCAGTCCTCGCTGGTGATGGTGCCGATCAACGAATTCGGCACCGAAGCACAGAAACAAAAATACCTGCCGAAACTGGCTTCCGGTGAATGGATCGGCTGCTTCGGCCTGACCGAGCCAAACCACGGTTCCGATCCGGGCGCGATGATTACCCGAGCCCGCAAAGTTGAAGGCGGCTACAGCCTGACCGGCGCGAAGATGTGGATCACCAACAGCCCGATCGCCGACGTGTTCGTGGTCTGGGGTAAGGACGATGCCGGCGACATCCGTGGCTTCGTCTTGGAGAAGGGCTGGAAAGGCCTGAGCGCTCCGGCGATTCACGGCAAGGTTGGCCTGCGCGCGTCGATCACCGGTGAGATCGTCATGGACAACGTGTTCGTGCCGGAAGAGAACATCTTCCCGGACGTGCGCGGTCTGAAAGGCCCGTTCACCTGCCTTAACTCAGCGCGCTACGGCATTTCCTGGGGCGCACTGGGCGCTGCCGAGTTCTGTTGGCACACCGCCCGCCAGTACACGCTGGATCGCCAACAGTTCGGTCGCCCATTGGCCGCGACTCAGTTGGTCCAGAAGAAGCTGGCGGACATGCAGACTGAAATCACTCTGGCCCTGCAAGGTTGCCTGCGCCTGGGTCGTATGAAGGATGAGGGTACAGCGGCGGTCGAAATCACTTCGATCATGAAGCGCAACTCCTGCGGCAAGTCGCTGGACATCGCCCGTATGGCGCGCGACATGCTTGGCGGCAATGGTATCTCCGACGAATTCGGCGTGGCCCGTCACCTGGTCAACCTGGAAGTGGTGAATACCTATGAAGGCACTCACGACGTCCACGCGCTGATCCTTGGGCGTGCGCAAACCGGTCTGCAGGCGTTCTATTAATAGGAGAGCGACCATGGGCGCGCTGTCGCATCTGCGGGTACTGGATTTATCGCGAGTGTTAGCCGGGCCATGGGCCGGGCAGATCCTCGCCGACCTTGGCGCCGAAGTGATCAAGGTCGAGCGCCCTGGTAATGGCGATGACACTCGCGCCTGGGGGCCGCCCTTCCTTAAAGATGCTTATGGCGAGAATACGTCAGAAGCGGCCTATTACCTCTCGGCCAACCGCAACAAGCAATCGGTGACCATCGATTTCACTCGCCCCGAGGGGCAGAAGCTGGTGCGCGAGCTGGCGGCGAAGTCGGACATCCTCATCGAGAACTTCAAGGTCGGTGGCCTGGCGGCTTACGGGCTGGACTATGAGTCGCTGAAGGCGATCAATCCGAACCTGATCTATTGCTCGATTACCGGATTCGGGCAGACCGGACCGTATGCCAAGCGCGCCGGCTATGACTTTATGATTCAGGGGCTGGGCGGGCTGATGAGCCTGACCGGTCGTCCAGAGGGTGATGAGGGTGCCGGGCCGGTGAAGGTCGGTGTGGCGTTGACGGATATTCTTACCGGTCTGTATTCGACGGTGGCGATCCTTGCAGCGTTGGCTCATCGCGATCACGACGGGGGCGGCCAACACATCGATATGGCGTTGCTGGATGTGCAGGTTGCGTGTCTGGCGAACCAGGCGATGAATTATCTGACCACGGGCAATGCGCCTAAGCGTCTTGGTAATGCGCATCCGAACATCGTGCCTTATCAGGATTTTCCTACGGCCGACGGCGACTTCATTCTTACCGTGGGCAACGACGGGCAGTTCCGCAAGTTTGCCGAAGTGGCGGGGCAGCCGCAGTGGGCTGACGATCCGCGTTTCGCTACTAATAAGCTGCGGGTGGCGAACCGGGCGGTGTTGATTCCGCTGATTCGCCAGGCGACGGTGTTCAAGACGACTGCCGAGTGGGTTGCGGAGCTGGAGCAGGCGGGGGTTCCATGTGGGCCCATCAACGATCTTTCGCAGGTGTTTGAGGATCCGCAGGTAAAAGCGCGTGGCCTGGCGATAGAGTTGCCGCATGCGTTGGCGGGGATGGTGCCTCAAGTGGCTAGCCCGATTCGCCTGTCGCAGACACCGGTTGAATATCGCCGAGCGCCTCCTTTATTGGGTGAGCATACGCTGGAGGTTTTGCAGGGTGTGCTGGGCTTGGGTGCGGGAGCGGTGGCTGAGTTGAAAGCGGCCGGGGTTCTCTGACAATCCCTTCTATATAGAAGGGATCGCTATAAGGTGAAGTTTTTGGTTGTTTTTTAGCCAATCTGCAAGTGATTGAAAGAAAAGCGAAATTAACGGTTGACGGCAGATCTCAGGTGTCTATAATTCGCCCCACTTCCGGCGCAGTCGAAACGGAAAACTCCTTGAGATTCAACGGGTTATGTAGGTTTCGGCAGCAGGTTGCTTCAGTTCATCGAAGCCAGAAGGAAGTTGAAAAAGAGGTGTTGACAGCAGCGTGTAACGCTGTAGAATTCGCCTCCCGCTGACGAGAGATCGGAAGCGCAAGTGGTTGAAGTTGTTGAAGAATTCTTCGAAAACTTCTGAAAATAATCACTTGACAGCAAATGAGGCTGCTGTAGAATGCGCGCCTCGGTTGAGACGAAAGATCTTAACCAACCGCTCTTTAACAACTGAATCAAGCAATTCGTGTGGGTGCTTGTGGAGTCAGACTGATAGTCAACAAGATTATCAGCATCACAAGTTACTCCGCGAGAAATCAAAGATGTAACCAACGATTGCTGAGCCAAGTTTAGGGTTTCTTAAAAACCCAAAGATGTTTGAACTGAAGAGTTTGATCATGGCTCAGATTGAACGCTGGCGGCAGGCCTAACACATGCAAGTCGAGCGGATGACAGGAGCTTGCTCCTGAATTCAGCGGCGGACGGGTGAGTAATGCCTAGGAATCTGCCTGGTAGTGGGGGACAACGTTTCGAAAGGAACGCTAATACCGCATACGTCCTACGGGAGAAAGCAGGGGACCTTCGGGCCTTGCGCTATCAGATGAGCCTAGGTCGGATTAGCTAGTTGGTGAGGTAATGGCTCACCAAGGCGACGATCCGTAACTGGTCTGAGAGGATGATCAGTCACACTGGAACTGAGACACGGTCCAGACTCCTACGGGAGGCAGCAGTGGGGAATATTGGACAATGGGCGAAAGCCTGATCCAGCCATGCCGCGTGTGTGAAGAAGGTCTTCGGATTGTAAAGCACTTTAAGTTGGGAGGAAGGGTTGTAGATTAATACTCTGCAATTTTGACGTTACCGACAGAATAAGCACCGGCTAACTCTGTGCCAGCAGCCGCGGTAATACAGAGGGTGCAAGCGTTAATCGGAATTACTGGGCGTAAAGCGCGCGTAGGTGGTTCGTTAAGTTGGATGTGAAATCCCCGGGCTCAACCTGGGAACTGCATTCAAAACTGTCGAGCTAGAGTATGGTAGAGGGTGGTGGAATTTCCTGTGTAGCGGTGAAATGCGTAGATATAGGAAGGAACACCAGTGGCGAAGGCGACCACCTGGACTGATACTGACACTGAGGTGCGAAAGCGTGGGGAGCAAACAGGATTAGATACCCTGGTAGTCCACGCCGTAAACGATGTCAACTAGCCGTTGGGAGCCTTGAGCTCTTAGTGGCGCAGCTAACGCATTAAGTTGACCGCCTGGGGAGTACGGCCGCAAGGTTAAAACTCAAATGAATTGACGGGGGCCCGCACAAGCGGTGGAGCATGTGGTTTAATTCGAAGCAACGCGAAGAACCTTACCAGGCCTTGACATCCAATGAACTTTCCAGAGATGGATTGGTGCCTTCGGGAACATTGAGACAGGTGCTGCATGGCTGTCGTCAGCTCGTGTCGTGAGATGTTGGGTTAAGTCCCGTAACGAGCGCAACCCTTGTCCTTAGTTACCAGCACGTTATGGTGGGCACTCTAAGGAGACTGCCGGTGACAAACCGGAGGAAGGTGGGGATGACGTCAAGTCATCATGGCCCTTACGGCCTGGGCTACACACGTGCTACAATGGTCGGTACAAAGGGTTGCCAAGCCGCGAGGTGGAGCTAATCCCATAAAACCGATCGTAGTCCGGATCGCAGTCTGCAACTCGACTGCGTGAAGTCGGAATCGCTAGTAATCGTGAATCAGAATGTCACGGTGAATACGTTCCCGGGCCTTGTACACACCGCCCGTCACACCATGGGAGTGGGTTGCACCAGAAGTAGCTAGTCTAACCTTCGGGAGGACGGTTACCACGGTGTGATTCATGACTGGGGTGAAGTCGTAACAAGGTAGCCGTAGGGGAACCTGCGGCTGGATCACCTCCTTAATCGACGACATCAGCTGCTCCATAAGTTCCCACACGAATTGCTTGATTCATTGAAGAAGACGAAAGAAGCAGCCCGAAATTGGGTCTGTAGCTCAGTTGGTTAGAGCGCACCCCTGATAAGGGTGAGGTCGGCAGTTCGAATCTGCCCAGACCCACCAATTTTGTGTGGGAAACGCCTGTAGAAATACGGGGCCATAGCTCAGCTGGGAGAGCGCCTGCCTTGCACGCAGGAGGTCAGCGGTTCGATCCCGCTTGGCTCCACCACTACTGCTTCTCTTGTATAAAGCTTAGAAATGAGCATTCCATCGTTGTGATGGTGAATGTTGATTTCTAGTCTTTGACTAGTTCGTTCTTTAAAAATTTGGGTATGTGATAGAAAGATAGACTGGACGTTACTTTCACTGGTAGCGGATCAGGCTAAGGTAAAATTTGTGAGTTCTCTTAGTTGAGAAATTCGAATTTTCGGCGAATGTCGTCTTCACAGTATAACCAGATTGCTTGGGGTTATATGGTCAAGTGAAGAAGCGCATACGGTGGATGCCTTGGCAGTCAGAGGCGATGAAAGACGTGGTAGCCTGCGAAAAGCTTCGGGGAGTCGGCAAACAGACTTTGATCCGGAGATGTCTGAATGGGGGAACCCAGCCATCATAAGATGGTTATCTTGTACTGAATACATAGGTGCAAGAGGCGAACCAGGGGAACTGAAACATCTAAGTACCCTGAGGAAAAGAAATCAACCGAGATTCCCTTAGTAGTGGCGAGCGAACGGGGACTAGCCCTTAAGTGGCTTTGAGATTAGCGGAACGCTCTGGAAAGTGCGGCCATAGTGGGTGATAGCCCTGTACGCGAAAATCTCTTGGTCATGAAATCGAGTAGGACGGAGCACGAGAAACTTTGTCTGAATATGGGGGGACCATCCTCCAAGGCTAAATACTACTGACTGACCGATAGTGAACTAGTACCGTGAGGGAAAGGCGAAAAGAACCCCGGAGAGGGGAGTGAAATAGATCCTGAAACCGTATGCGTACAAGCAGTGGGAGCAGACTTTGTTCTGTGACTGCGTACCTTTTGTATAATGGGTCAGCGACTTATTTTCAGTGGCGAGCTTAACCGAATAGGGGAGGCGTAGCGAAAGCGAGTCTTAATAGGGCGTCTAGTCGCTGGGAATAGACCCGAAACCGGGCGATCTATCCATGGGCAGGTTGAAGGTTGGGTAACACTAACTGGAGGACCGAACCGACTACCGTTGAAAAGTTAGCGGATGACCTGTGGATCGGAGTGAAAGGCTAATCAAGCTCGGAGATAGCTGGTTCTCCTCGAAAGCTATTTAGGTAGCGCCTCATGTATCACTGTAGGGGGTAGAGCACTGTTTCGGCTAGGGGGTCATCCCGACTTACCAAACCGATGCAAACTCCGAATACCTACAAGTGCCGAGCATGGGAGACACACGGCGGGTGCTAACGTCCGTCGTGAAAAGGGAAACAACCCAGACCGTCAGCTAAGGTCCCAAAGTTATGGTTAAGTGGGAAACGATGTGGGAAGGCTTAGACAGCTAGGAGGTTGGCTTAGAAGCAGCCACCCTTTAAAGAAAGCGTAATAGCTCACTAGTCGAGTCGGCCTGCGCGGAAGATGTAACGGGGCTCAAACCATACACCGAAGCTACGGGTATCACCTTCGGGTGATGCGGTAGAGGAGCGTTCTGTAAGCCTGTGAAGGTGAGTTGAGAAGCTTGCTGGAGGTATCAGAAGTGCGAATGCTGACATGAGTAACGACAATGGGTGTGAAAAACACCCACGCCGAAAGACCAAGGTTTCCTGCGCAACGTTAATCGACGCAGGGTTAGTCGGTCCCTAAGGCGAGGCTGAAAAGCGTAGTCGATGGAAAACAGGTTAATATTCCTGTACTTCTGGTTATTGCGATGGAGGGACGGAGAAGGCTAGGCCAGCTTGGCGTTGGTTGTCCAAGTTTAAGGTGGTAGGCTGGAATCTTAGGTAAATCCGGGATTCTAAGGCCGAGAGCTGATGACGAGTTACCCTTTGGGTGACGAAGTGGTTGATGCCATGCTTCCAAGAAAAGCTTCTAAGCTTCAGGTAACCAGGAACCGTACCCCAAACCGACACAGGTGGTTGGGTAGAGAATACCAAGGCGCTTGAGAGAACTCGGGTGAAGGAACTAGGCAAAATGGCACCGTAACTTCGGGAGAAGGTGCGCCGGTGAGGGTGAAGGACTTGCTCCGTAAGCTCATGCCGGTCGAAGATACCAGGCCGCTGCGACTGTTTATTAAAAACACAGCACTCTGCAAACACGAAAGTGGACGTATAGGGTGTGACGCCTGCCCGGTGCCGGAAGGTTAATTGATGGGGTTAGCTAACGCGAAGCTCTTGATCGAAGCCCCGGTAAACGGCGGCCGTAACTATAACGGTCCTAAGGTAGCGAAATTCCTTGTCGGGTAAGTTCCGACCTGCACGAATGGCGTAACGATGGCGGCGCTGTCTCCACCCGAGACTCAGTGAAATTGAAATCGCTGTGAAGATGCAGTGTATCCGCGGCTAGACGGAAAGACCCCGTGAACCTTTACTATAGCTTTGCACTGGACTTTGAATTTGCTTGTGTAGGATAGGTGGGAGGCTTTGAAGCGTGGACGCCAGTTCGCGTGGAGCCATCCTTGAAATACCACCCTGGCAACTTTGAGGTTCTAACTCAGGTCCGTTATCCGGATCGAGGACAGTGTATGGTGGGTAGTTTGACTGGGGCGGTCTCCTCCTAAAGAGTAACGGAGGAGTACGAAGGTGCGCTCAGACCGGTCGGAAATCGGTCGTAGAGTATAAAGGCAAAAGCGCGCTTGACTGCGAGACAGACACGTCGAGCAGGTACGAAAGTAGGTCTTAGTGATCCGGTGGTTCTGTATGGAAGGGCCATCGCTCAACGGATAAAAGGTACTCCGGGGATAACAGGCTGATACCGCCCAAGAGTTCATATCGACGGCGGTGTTTGGCACCTCGATGTCGGCTCATCACATCCTGGGGCTGAAGCCGGTCCCAAGGGTATGGCTGTTCGCCATTTAAAGTGGTACGCGAGCTGGGTTTAGAACGTCGTGAGACAGTTCGGTCCCTATCTGCCGTGGACGTTTGAGATTTGAGAGGGGCTGCTCCTAGTACGAGAGGACCGGAGTGGACGAACCTCTGGTGTTCCGGTTGTCACGCCAGTGGCATTGCCGGGTAGCTATGTTCGGGAAAGATAACCGCTGAAAGCATCTAAGCGGGAAACTTGCCTCAAGATGAGATCTCACTGGAACCTTGAGTTCCCTGAAGGGCCGTCGAAGACTACGACGTTGATAGGTTGGGTGTGTAAGCGCTGTGAGGCGTTGAGCTAACCAATACTAATTGCCCGTGAGGCTTGACCATATAACACCCAAGCAATTTGCGTCGAAGAGACCAGATTGCGGTGTGTGAAGACGAAATGAACCGAAAGTTCGAAAGACTCACAAAACACCTAGCTGTCACATACCCAATTTGCTGAAGCGAGGCCACAAGGCCACGACTCAGTACCCGAATTTCTTGACGACCATAGAGCGTTGGAACCACCTGATCCCATCCCGAACTCAGCAGTGAAACGATGCATCGCCGATGGTAGTGTGGGGTTTCCCCATGTGAGAGTAGGTCATCGTCAAGATTAAATTCCAAAACCCCTGTCTGCTATCGCAGTCAGGGGTTTTGTTTTAGTAGAAACATCCGTTTTTGCTGGCTTGTTACCGTGTTGACGGGCCAGATACAGAATTTCTTGACGACCATAGAGCGTTGGAACCACCTGATCCCATCCCGAACTCAGCAGTGAAACGATGCATCGCCGATGGTAGTGTGGGGTTTCCCCATGTGAGAGTAGGTCATCGTCAAGATTGAATTCCGAAACCCCTGTCTGCTAACGCAGACAGGGGTTTTGTCATTTCAGGACCTGCAAAACCAATGATCAAACAGCTTTACGTGCCTTGCTGATGCGTCGAGCCTGCCATTTGCGCCACCAGATGTAGACGCCAGTCCCCGACAAGCCTGCTATCAAAATACCCAGCATCGCGATCATCACTTGCCCGATAACACCAATGATACGTCCACCATGTATCGGTAACTGCAATCGATAAAACTGTTCTCCCAACGTTCCCTGCCCTGCAATTTCCTGCCCTAACAATCGCCCATCCGTACCATGAAAGAACAACCAGGATTTGCCATGCGCTTCAGTGTCGTGTTGTCCGGACCCTGCGCCGTAGAAGTTGTACTCAAAGCTGTAATACAGCTCCCCGATCGCTGCTGTCAGTCCTAACCTTTTCCCCTCCTGTAACGCTCTTTCGTACGCCTGTTGATAACTCAATTGCGTTACCCCCAACTCTGCGGGAGGCATTCGCCCTCGCGCCTCGTAGACGCTTGGCTGAATCGGTGAAAACAACGAAACCGCAGGCTTGAATACCTGACTCGGCAGGTTCATGGCCACACTACTGACGGCGATCGGCAGCAACAACAACCATAGCCACAATCCCCCGGCGCGATGAAGGTCGAAGTTAAGTCGATAGGCATGACCACCCTTCACTTTCCAGGCGGTCGACCACTTCTTCCAGAATGGCTTTCCTCGCGGCAATGTCAGCCAAAGCGCAACGAAGCAATCGATTACCCAGGCAATGGCAACCAGGCCCATCAACAACAATCCCCAATTACCCGGCAACGTCAGGTTGTAGTGGAACTCAAGAATGAACGGGACAAAGTTCTCCCGTTGGAAACAACACTCACCCCAATACCGCTGGCCCTTTTGCTCAGCACTTACCGGATCCAGATAGAACACCTGATTACGTTCATCGAAAGGCTTCCCGGTTGCAGGATCATTACGCGGCACCATTGCCAGCAACGCTGTGTGTCCAGCTTCATGCGGATATTCCATGTACCAGACCTGCAACTTCGGATGCGCAGACTGCGCCGCATCAACCAACTCGCCCGGTGGCAGTCGCGAACCCAGCGCAGAGGCCGCATAAAATTCCGGGTTCAACCATTCATCCAGTTCATGATTGAACGCCAGAATGCTCCCGGTAATTCCCGCGAGCAGCAAAAAAACCGCCGTGGCCAGGCCGATATAGCGGTGCAACAACACCAAAAACGCACGCATGAGAACTTCCCCCATAGAAACGACAAAGCCAGCCCCTGAAACATCAGGGGCTGGCTTTTTCATGCACAGGACAAAAGGCTTAGAACTGGTAGCTGACCGTCGCCGCGACGTTGCGCTCTTCGCCCATGTAGCAGAAATTCAGGCTGGCACAGGACGCCACGTAGGATTCGTTGGTCAGGTTGTTCGCATTGAGACGTACATCGACGCCCTTCAAGCCGACCTTGCCCAAGTCATAACCAATCGAGGCATCGAACAATGTGTAGGAAGGCACCTTCAGGGTGTTTTCCGCATCGGCCCAGCTGTAGCCGACATAACGCACGCCGCCGCCCAGTCGCAGGCCATCGAGTGCCGCGCTGTCGAACTTGTAGTCCGCCCATAACGACGCCATATGACGTGGCGCCTGCGTTGGTGAGTTGCCCTTGTTCTCGATCACGTCGGTCGGTGTGCTCAAGGTACTGACCATCGACTTCGAGTATTCGATATCGGTGAAGGTGTAGCTGCCGAGGACTTTGAGGTTGTCGGTCAATTGCATGTGCGCTTCCAGTTCCAGGCCCTGAGAGCGCACAGCACCTACTGCGCGATAGAAGTTTTCCTGCGGCAGTTTGGTTGCCAGGTTCTCCTGATCAATGTGAAACAGAGACGCAGTGAACAGGTTGTCAGTACCCGGCGGCTGATACTTCAAACCGACTTCCCACTGCGTACCGTCAGTAGGCGCCAAAGGGTTGCCGGCGCTGTCGGCATAGGAATTCGGGTTAAACGATTCGGAGTAGCTGATGTACGGCGCGAGGCCGTTATCGAACAGGTACAGCACCCCGGCACGGCCGGTGAGTTTGGTGCGGCGATCATTGATCTCTGTGCCAACCGGACGCCCGGCCTCAGCGATACGGTTTTCATCCGACGTCTCGACCCAGTCCTGGCGCAGACCCAGCGAGAAACGCCACTGGTCCATCTCGATCAAGTCTTGCAGGTAAACCCCGGTCTGCTCCAGCCGGCGCAGGTAGCTGGTCTCGCCATACATATCGATGGCCGAGTTGCCGTACGCCGGGTTGAACGCATTGATCGGTGCAAGACCGCCACTGGTCCAGTCGACCACGGTTTTGCGCCGCTGATAGTCAGCGCCCATCAGCACCGTGTGTTTGGTCGCGCCAGTGAAAAATTCTGCCTGGAGCATGTTATCGACGATAAACGCGTGCAGGCGCTCATCACCGCCGGTGTAGTAGCGGTTCAGCTCATTGCTGGTCGGCGAGGTCCAGCCATAGGCGTAGACCTGATCCATGTTCACTTTGGAATCGAGGTAGCGGAAATTCTGCCGTGCGGTAAAGACATCGTTGAAGCGATGTTCGAATTGATAACTGAACGATTGCTGATCACGCGAGTAGCCATCCACGCCCGGCTCGCCCTCGAAGAAGTGCGGCGAGATACGGTTGCCATTGCGCTGATGAATCGTGCCGTCGGCCGGCACACCACCGTGGTAGCCGCCATCCGGATCGTGTTGCAGGTAAGCCTGCAGCGTCAGCGAGGTGTCCTCACTGAAATCGATGCTCAGTGTGGGTGCGAGGGCGAAGCGCTTTTCCTTGTTATGGTCGAATTGCGTGTCGGACTGATCCGTTAACCCGATCAGACGATAGGCAATACGCTTGTCGTCATCGACCGGGCCGCTGAAGTCAAAACCAATACCGCGCTGACCCTGCGTACCGACCGTGGCTTGCACCTGATGGTAAGCCTCATATAACGGTTTCTTGCTGGTCAGTGCCACCAGGCCGCCCGGCGAACTGCGGCCGTACAGCACCGACGAGGGGCCCTTGAGAATGTCCACGCGCTCAAGGAAATACGGATCAACCTGCATGGTGCTGTAAGTGCCGCTGTCGCCCATCGACTTGAGGCCGTCGAGGTAAATATTGTCCACCGAGCCGTCGTTGAAACCGCGCATGGCCACATAGTCGTAACGGTGAGTCGCGCCGTAGGGGTTAGTCAACACGCCGGGGGTGTAGCGCATGGTTTGTGAGACCGTCTGCGACCCTTGGTCGTCCATTTGCTCGCGAGTGACCACGGACACGCTCTGCGAGGTTTCCAGCAACGCGGTACTGGTCTTGGTGGCGATCTGGCTGTGGGTGGCGTTGTAGCCATCCATGCTGCCCAAGGCGTTGCCGAGGGCAAAGCCTTTGATGTCTGTGGTCGGCAGGGCCAGTGCTTCGGTCTCAGCAAGCGCGCGCAGGGTGTAACTGCTGCCGTCCTGACTGATCGCTTGCAGACCGGAGCCACCAAGCAAATGGCTCAGCGCCTGATCAGTCGAGTACTCGCCTTGAACGCCCGGCGATTGCCGGCCCTGAGTTTGCTGCGGGGTCATCGACAATGTGATGCCAGCCTGACGAGCAAACTGATTCAACGCCTCACCCAGCGGCCCGGCAGCAATGTTGTAGCGATGGCTGACTTCACTGGCCGTCGGATTAGCCGCCATGCTCAAACCTGGCATCACACTGATGCCCAGCGCAGTCGACAACAGCGCAGCGCGAATGGCATGGCGCAGCAGTCCCGATTCGGCAGTGAAATTCAGAGAGTTCTTACAGGTGGCGGGGACAGTCATTGTAGGTTTCCGTAGGCAGTCGCGAAGGCTGAGTTGAAGTGCTTACTGACTAAGCCGGACTTGCTGCAAAAACCCGCCAAAAAATTTTCAGACCGCACGTTCCAGGGTCACCCACCAACGGGTGCGATAGCGCAATTGCACCGGCAACGTCTGCGGCAGAATCGCCAGCAGTTTGTCGGTGTCTTCCAGACGGAATACGCCGGACAGTTGCAGGTCTGCTACCTCCGGCGCGCAATGCAGAAACCCCTGACGATAACGCGTCACTTCGTCGAGAAAGTCACCCAGGCGCATATTGCGCGTGACGATCAAGCCGTCGACCCAGGCGCCTGCGTCCATATCCAGCGGCGGCGCCGGGCGTACCTGGTGGTGATCGATCAGATAACTCTGCCCGGCGAGTGCTTCCAGCGAAGTGCTGCCGGAGTGGATGGCAACCTGGCCATGGGTGACGCTGAGCCGCGTGCAATCACGTTCCTGACGCAGGATGAATCGGGCATGGACGGGCTCATAAGTGCCATGACGGTTTTGTACACGCAGCGGCCGATCAGACGGCGCGCCCTCGTCGGAGCCACCACACGTGACAATGATTTCACCGCGAGTCAGCTTGATCAGGCGCTGTTGCGCCGTGTAATCCAGGTCCACCGCGCTGGCAGTGTTCAACTCGATCCGGGTACCGTCCGGCAACTGGAAGCCGCGTCGCTCACCCGTCGCTGTGGCGTAATCGGCACTCCATTGCTGCCACGCGGCAGTGTCCCTGGCCAGCCAGGCGGCGGAGCCCATCAGCAATGCGCCAGACAATAGCTTCAAAGCCTGTCGCCGGCCCAATCCCTGCGCGCTGTTTTCCAGGGTGTTGAACGCCACTTGCGCACCGGGCACCGCACGCAGGTTATTGCTCAACTCGGCTTGCAGCGACTGCACCCGTTGCCAGGCCAGTTCGTGCTCGTGGTGTTCGGCGCGCCACTGTTCGCACTGTCGATTCAACCGCGGGTTGCCATGGTTATTGCGCAAGCGCAGCAGCCAATGGATGGCTTGTTTGACTACGTGCTGTCCAGGCTCGGCGCGACGACCGAGTGAAGTGTTATCCACAGGCATCAGCTTTCGTACCGCAACACATAGCAGTGATACAGCGCATCGGCGACATAACGTTCAACCGAACGTAACGACAGGCCCATCTGCTCGGCAATCTGCTTGTGGGTCAACCCTTCGCACTGCGCCAGCAGAAACGCCTGACGCACTTTCGGCTTCAGTCCTTCAAGCATGCGCGCGATGCTTTCCAGCAACTCGATGACCAGCGCCCGGGCTTCGGCACCTGGTGTATCGGCTTCGGGTAAATGAGCGATGGTTTCGAGATAGGCGCGTTCGATTTCTTCGCGGCGCCAATGGTCGATCACCAGCCCGCGAGCGATGGTGCGCAGGAAGGCTCGAGGCGCTTTGAGTTCCAGGCGTTCGGTGCGTTGCAGCAGGCGGACGAAGGTGTCCTGAGCCAGATCGGCTGCATCCGCCGCATTGCCCAGCCGCGCGCGCAGCCAAGCGTTGAGCCAGCCGTGATGACTACTGTAAAGCGCCTGTACAGCAAACTCAGGTGAGGACATGAACGCGAACGTCACAAATGATAATTAGTCGCATTGTCGGTAAGGGTTACGGAATTTGCAACTGCCGCTCGAACATTGCGCCTGAAAAACATCACGGCAACCGCTCTGGCACGCCGTTCGGCGGGAATCCGTCAGAAATACCATCCATTTCCCGCGCAACCCTAAGATTTCTCCGACACGTGCCGACAGACTGGTGAGACATGCGTGCACCAAAGTAGAGCGGCCAGAAGAACGCTGCCTGCGCTGTACATGGAATGTTGCATCCGGAACGCATCCCCACTTTTTGCATAAGAAGTCCCATGAAATGAATCTCAAGTTCAGCCATAAAATCCTGTTGGCCGCCTCGGGCGTCGTGGTCCTGGCGTTCGCGCTGTTCACCCTCTACAACGACTATCTGCAGCGAAACACCATTCGCCAGAACCTTCAGTCTTCCGTGCAGCAGGCCGGTGATCTGACCGCCAGCAGCGTGCAGAACTGGATGAGCGGGCGGATTCTGGTGCTGGAAAATCTCGCGCAAAACGTCGCCCATCAGGGCAAGGACGCGGATTTCCCGGGTCTGGTCGATCAACCAGCATTCACCTCGAACTTCCAGTTCACCTACGTTGGCCAGGCCAATGGTGTGTTCACCCAGCGCCCTGACGCGAAGATGCCGGACGGTTACGACCCACGTCAGCGCCCTTGGTACAAGCAAGCAGTCGCTGCCGACAAAACCATGCTGACGCCGCCGTACATGGCTGCTGTCGGCGGGCTGGTGGTGACCATCGCCATGCCGGTGAAAAAGAACGGCGAGCTGTTGGGCGTGGTCGGTGGTGACCTGAGCCTGGAAACCCTGGTGAAGATCATCAACTCGGTGGACTTCGGTGGTCTCGGCCATGCGTTTCTGGTCAGTGCCGACGGTCAGGTGATCGTCAGCCCGGACAAAGATCAGGTCATGAAAAACCTGAAAGACATCTACCCGAACACCAGCGTGCGCATCGAGAAGGGCAACCAGAACGTCGTGCTCAATGGCCAGGAACGTATTCTGTCGTTCACCCCGGTCAGCGATCTGCCGAATGCGCAGTGGTACATCGGTCTGTCGATCGATCGCGATAAAGCCTACGCCGCACTCAGCCAATTCCGCACCTCGGCGCTGATCGCGATGTTTGTTGCTGTGGCTGCGATTGCGCTGCTGCTGAGCCTGTTGATCAACGTATTGATGCGTCCGCTGACCACCATGGGTCGTGCGATGCAGGACATTGCGCAGGGTGAAGGCGACCTGACTCGCCGTCTGGTAGTGGAAAGCAAAGACGAGTTCGGTGAATTGGGCAGCGCCTTCAACCAGTTCGTTGAACGGATCCACGCGTCGATTTCCGAAGTGTCTTCGGCGACCCGTCACGTGCATGACCTGTCGCAACGGGTGATGGCGTCGTCCAACGCCTCGATCGTCGGTTCCGACGAACAAAGTGCGCGCACCAACAGCGTGGCTGCCGCGATCAACGAGTTGGGCGCCGCCACTCAGGAAATCGCCCGTAACGCCGCCGATGCTTCGCAACACGCCAGCGGCGCGAGCGAGCAGGCCGATGACGGGCGTCAGGTGGTGGAACAGACCATTCTGGCGATGACCGAGCTGTCGCAGAAGATCAGCCTGTCGTGCACGCAGATCGAAACCCTTAACGCCAGCACCGACAACATCGGCCACATCCTCGATGTGATCAAAGGGATTTCGCAACAGACCAACCTGCTGGCGCTCAACGCCGCGATCGAAGCGGCGCGTGCCGGTGAAGCCGGACGTGGTTTTGCCGTGGTGGCGGACGAGGTGCGTAACCTCGCCCATCGCACCCAGGAGTCGGCGGAAGAGATCCACAAGATGATCACCTCGCTGCAGGTCGGTTCGCGTGAAGCGGTGACCACGATGAACGCAAGTCAGGCCTCCAGCGAGCAGAGCGTGGAAGTGGCCAACCAGGCCGGTTTGCGTCTGGTCAGCGTGACCCAGCGCATCGGTGAAATCGACGGCATGAACCAGTCGGTGGCCGCAGCGACCGAAGAGCAGACCGCCGTGGTGGAAACCCTCAACGTTGACGTTAACCAGATCAACCTGCTGAACCAGCAGAGCGTGGCCAACCTCAATGAAACGTTGAAGGATTGTGATGCGTTGTCGCAGCAGGCCAATCGCCTGAAGCAATTGGTCGACAGCTTCAAGATCTGACCGCGTCATCGTTCTTCGCGAGCAGGCTCGCTCCCACATTTGGAATGCATTTCCCTGTGGGAGCGAGCCTGCTCGCGAAAGCGGTCAGACAATCACCGCGAAGCCGAAGCCTTAAACAAACAGCTTCAGCACATTCCCCATCGCATCATCCGCAAACCCCTGCACAAACTCCTTGAACCCCGGCAACGTATCTTCACCGCCCGAAGCCGGCTCGGCAATGATCGTCCACGTCGCCCGAGACTTACCCGCGCCCAGCGATTCGACATTCATCGCCGCCCACAGATTCGCCACCCCAAGCGTGTTGTAAATCGTCGTCCAGGTCATGCTTCGCGCGTGCTCATCGCGGGAGTTGAGTTGCTCGACCACCACGTTGCCATCCTTGAAGAATTTCTTGCGCAGCGAGGACACGCCCTCACCGGTCATTTCGATGTGCGACAGCGCCGGAATAAAGCGGTCGAAACCGCTGAAGTCGCCGACCACCGCCCAGACCTGTGCAGCGTCCGCCGGCACTTCCACAGGAGAGATGACGTGGCAGCCATGCGGGTTTTTGATCAGGGTATCGGGTTGCAGATTACTCATGGTGTTGCTCCTTGTTGTTGGATCAGATGAAGTTGATTTCTTTCAGGTAGTCGCAGCCGCGCCGCAGCAGCGCCGGGGATTTTTGCGGGTAGTGCGCGCCCATCTGCTGGACGCCGGCCTCGGCGTTGGCATGACCGATCAAGGAGATGTCGCCGATGTCTTCTTCAAAGCCGTTGAGGTAGAAACCGAGCACGCCGAACAGCGCGTTGTCGGCGTCGACCCGGCTCAGTTGCTGCTGCCAGTCTGCGACGCTGACCAGCGCGAATTCGCTGCCGGTTTCGCGGAACGAAGCGACGTAGGCGTCCCAGCTCAGCGGCTCGGGGTTGTGCAGGTTGAACACCGCCCGCTCGGGTGAATAACGGCTGGCGTGGAAGGCGATGAAACGGGCGAGAAAGTCCACCGGCATCAGGTCGAAGTTCAGCGCGAAGGCCGGCACCTGACCGAGCTGGATCGAGCCTTTGAGCATCAGCATCAAGCGGTTTTTGTGTGGCTGACAAACGCCGCTCAAGCTGTTGAAACTGATGTTGCCGGGGCGATACAGATTGACCCGAACGCCGCGTTCGCGCGCCCGTTCGAGGATGCGTTCGCCAACCCATTTCGACAGGTTGTAGCCGTTGCGAATGTAGATCGGTGGCGTCGTCGCGGCGGGCAGTTCCAACACTCGCCCCGCGTCGTCGACCGTGCTTGAAGCGGACAGCGTCGAGACAAAATTGAAGACCTTTTTGCTCTGCCCTTCGCATAAGCGCAGCAGCGCGAAAATCGGCTCAACGTTGTCCGCCGCCAGCGACTCGTAATCGAGCACGTGATTGACGTTGGCGGCGTTGTGTACCAACGCGCCGAACTCGCGATCGAGGCGCTGATAATCTTCATCGTTCAGGCCCAGTTGCGGACGCGTAATGTCTGCCGCGTAAACCCGCACACGACGCAGATCCAGATGTTCCAGACGGTTTTCCCGCAGCGACTCGGCAAAGCGCTGCGCCGCCGTTTTCCCGCCGCCATCACGCACCAGACACGCCACTTCGCTGGCGCCCCAACCAAGCAACGCCTCGACGATGTGTACGCCGACAAAACTGTTGGCGCCGGTGACGATGACCTTATGCACATCGCCCATGCGATTGATCGGCAGCGGGTCGATTTCCAGCGCACGTTCGGCGTCGGCCATGGCCTGGGCGCTGAGTACCGCGCTGTCATCGGTGCCGCGCACCAGCGTCGCCAGTTTGATGATGGTCGGCAGTTCGATGAAGCGATTGATCGAAATGCTGCGGCCGAACTCCTCACGCAAACGCAGCAACATGCGCGACAGCAGGATCGAGTGGCCACCGAGATTGAAGAAGCTTTCGTCGGTGGAAATATCGCTGTTCGGCAGCTCCAGCAACTCGGCCCAAATCTCCAGCAGCAGGGCTTCGTCGGCATTCGCCGGCAAACATTTCGGGCCGCTATCCTGCACGCTCACCGGCAGTGCCAGCAGCGCTTTGCGGTCGACCTTGCCGTTGCTGGCGAACGGCATGCTCGGCAGCTCAGTCCACGCTACGGGTTGCATGTAGTCCGGCAAAAACTGCCGGGCGTGGGCCTTCAGCGTTTCGCGTGCGGTGTCCGATTGCGCTTGGGCGAGGAACGCCAGAATCCGTCGCTGACTGTCGATCACCACTGCGATTTGCCGGTACAACTGGCTCTCGCGCAGGCAGCGTTCGATCTCTTCCGGTTCGACCCGGAAGCCACGGATCTTCACCTGATTGTCGCGCCGTCCGCACAGCTCGATGCCATGTTCGCCCCACTTGGCCATGTCGCCGCTGCGGTAGGCGCGCAACGTCTGCCCGTCCGGCAGATTCAAGGTCAGATAACGCTCGGCAGTCTGCTGTGGGTTATTCAGATAACCGAGGCAGACGCCGGGGCCGACGATGAACAATTCGCCAACGGTGTTTTCCGGCACCGGTTGCAAATCGTCATCGAGAATCAGCACCTGACTGTTGGCAATCGGCGCCCCGAGGCTGCGATTGCTGTCACCGGGCTTGAGTTGCCGCGCGGTGATCAACACCGTGGCTTCGGTCGGGCCGTAAAGGTTGTGCAGCGTGCCCTGACGGGTCAGTTGCTCGATGACGAACGGTTCGCAGACATCGCCGCCGGTCATCACTTGCACGCCTTCCAGTTGTTCCAGTGGCAAGATGCTCAACAGCGCCGGCGGCAGGAACGCATGGGTCAGTTGCCGGCGGCGGATCAACGCGACCAGTTGCAGCGGATCACGCCGTTGCGTGTCGTCGGGCACCACCAGTTCCGCGCCTTCGAGCAGGGTCGGAAAGATGTCGATCAGCGACGAATCGAAGCTCAACGATGAGAACTGCAAGACCCGACTCTCGGCCTGCAACTGCACGTAATCGGCATACCACGCGGTGAAATGCGCGAGGTTGGCCTGGCTGAGCAACACGCCCTTCGGATGCCCGGTGGTGCCCGAGGTGTAGAGCGCCATGCACGGCGCTTCCAGCTCGGGACGTCGATGCATCAGCGGTTGACCGAGATCGGCATCAGCGCTGTCGATGTCGCTGACGTTCAGTCCTGCCATGGTTTGGCTGAGTGGATGCTCGCCGTCGTGCAGCAACAGCAATCCACCAGCGTTTTGCAGAATGTATTGCTGGCGCTGTAACGGATGGCTCGGCTCCAGCGGCAGGTACACCGCGCCGCTGCCAAGAATGGCCAGAATCGAGGCAAACAACGCCGGGCATTTCGGCAGGCAGATACCGACCACCCACGGTTGCGGATGTTGCTTGAGCAAAGGCAGCAATCGCTGTTGAATCGCGCGACTGTGGGCGTGCAACTGCCGATAGCTGAGCGACTGTTCGGCAAGGTGCAGCGCCGGTCGTTCGGCGTGGCGGATCAAGCTCTGTTGCAAGCGCTCGATGACCGGAACTTGCGCCTGTTTCAGCAGCGCCGCGTTCGCGGTGTCGTTGCGCTGATGGACGTACGCCAGGCTGTCGAGAAACAGCAGGTTTTCCATCCGCTCGAAATCCGGCGCACGCACAGATCCGGCCTGCTGAAGATATTCAGGGTCACGAGAGAAGCGGCTGACCAGCAACGCCACTTCGTCTACCACTTGCATCAGTACCCTTTGCCGCAGGGCCTGACCGTTGCCGGACGGCTCGTCGGCAATCGGCACGCGGCTGATCAGTGAAGAGCCGAGGAAACACAACAGATCGAGCGTCGGCAAACCCGCAGCGCTTTGCGCGCCGACGCCCAGACGCAAATGCAAGTGCGGGATGGCGCAACGATCACCGGCGCCGAGGAAGCCATCGTCGATGATCAGATCCACCGTCGATACACCCGCAGCGCTGCGCTGCAATGAGTGCCCGTGTTGTTCCAGTTCCTGCGCCAGGTCAGTCATGGCCTGGCTGGCGCCAATCAGCAAAATGTCGAGACGTTTCATGTCGCCCTCCTCATCAAACCAGGTAGTCACGCAAGGCGTGCTGCACGCAGGGCGTGTCGAGCAGCGAGCTGTTGTGGAAGAACTTGACGATGTTGCCCACCAGCGGGTGATGGCGATTGATCGGGAACGCCAGTCCTGCCATCTCGTCCCTGAGCGAGCGCCGTGTAGCCTCGCTGACAGGCAGTGCGTCGATCAGGCGCAGGTCGAAGGATTTCTGGATGTCGTTGGTCAGGTAATGGCCGATGAACACCGGCAGAATCTGCGCGATGGTTTCGCGATCCGCGGCGTTGGCGGTGTGCCAATAGATGCGCACCATTCGCGCCCAGAAACTCGAATGGCGGCCCTCGTCGAGCAAGTGATCGGCCATCAGGCCTTTGATCGACGGCTTGACCGAGTCGTCGCGGGCGAACGCGGCGACATCACCGGTCACGGTGTTTTCAGCGATCGCCACGCAAATCAATTCGACCGCGCTGCGCAGATGCTCCGGTGCCAGCGCTACAGCCGCCGGAATCGCCCGGCTCAACTCGATTTCATCGGGCAACCGAATCGGCTCGATGCCGGTCATCGCCACCGTTTGTTGCATGAAATCCATCGCCACGAGCGCGTGGTAATCCTCGTCGACCACCACGGTCATCGCGTCATAACGACAGGCAAACGGGAAGGCCACGGCGAAGCGATTCTTGGCGATGCTGCGCGCGGTCTTGTCGACGATTTCCGTCTCGAAAATCACTACGTCATTGATGAATTTGTACAGCGTTTGCACCAAGGCAAAATCACGCTGCTGCGGGCACTCGCGCAGGAAGGTTTCGCTGAGCACCAGCGGTTGGCGGCTGAGCGGGTAGATCAAGCGTTCATCGTCTTCCAGCACGCGACGCGGGCGAGTGCGAATGGTGGCGCGGTTTTCCCAGGCATCGGCAAAGGATTGATAGTCGGCGGCATTCATTGGGCCACCTCCGCCAACGATTCACGCATGCTCAGGCGCAGGCCGTCCCACAAGGCGATACGGCTTTCCACGGCGGCGATGGCGCTGGCGTAGACCTCGGCCTCGCGCTGCGGATCGCCGTCGACCAGGCGCTCGAGCAGGTGCTCTGCCGCCGGGCCGTGGTCTTCGGAGTCGACCTCGATGTGCCGCTCCAGGTAATAGCGGAAGGTCGGCGCCTGTTCGATGCCGATGCCCCAGTCGTCAAGAATGCGCTGGAACATGGTCGGGATCACGCTCTCGCGACCGTGCAGAAATGCCGCCGCCACACTGTGTCCCGGCGCATGCAGGGCGGTGCGCAAGGTGTCGCGGACAAACTGCGCGGCGGCCGGATCAACCTCGACGCTTTGCAGCGCGACGTCATAGCTCACGCCTTCCTGTTGCAGGGCGACAAAGCGCTCCACGGCCGTGGTACTCGCGCCGATTTCGCGCATGGCATCCAGGTACAACTCGAAATGGCTGTAATGACCTTCGGTCAGGCGATCATCCGATTCCTCGCCGAGAACGATCTCGTTGATCAACCGGGCGGCGTGAGGATCGCGCGGCGGCAACCACGGCAACCGCGTGCAGGTCAGCTCCTGCTGCAGGCGTTTGGTCAGCGACATGAAATCCCACACGGCAAATACGTGGGTTTCCATGAAGCGTTGCAATACCGATAACGAAGTGATCTCGGAAAAGATCGGGTGAATACTAAGTTCGGCTTTCTTCAGGGCGAGTTGGTTCTTGGTCGGCATCATGATGTCCTTTATCGTTGATGTTCAATGGAACTGTTCTGGCAACTATGCAAACAATGAAACGACGACTTTCTTGTTTTCTTGCGGCGAGCGACAGCCTGCCTTTCTGTCAGGTAAGTACGGATCGTATATAGCGATGACATGGCCTCATGTCTGCCCATAAAGCGCTGCTGCTGTACCGCAGGCATTGGGCTGCTGCCCAGGTGACGTTGAATTTCACACTTGGCGAGGAAAAGCTAATACACCGACAAAGTATTTAACAAGCATATTTTTAATTATTTTAAGTTTGCTGTTTTTCGAAGTTGAGTAGTTCCGATAAAACTTTTGGGTGAGGTTTTATTTGGGCGTAGTTGCTCCTTTCGGCGAATAGCGGCCAAAATTGATCGACAAGAGTGAATGCCTCACTCGAAGCAACTTTCCAGTAATAAGAGTTGAATGATTAAAAGGGGCGGAAGTTGGCCGTGACCCCGCGCCATGACTTCCTTTTTCCCGTGGCAAGGCTCCTTCCGTAGGTTCCTGGTGCGGGGACTGCGCCGTCAGGACGGCGCGTCGCCCGTTCTTAATGGGGTTGGCCGTTCAAGAGTGCGGGTAAATGACCGCCACGGCTATTACCGATTCGTCACCGACAAGTTGCAAATTTCGGACTGAACGGCGCAGGGAGGTTAGAGCGGGCACGCGGATCCGCCACCAGAGGGCTGGCAGATCGCGAAGGGGATTTGTAAGTGGGTGATTCGCGGGTGATACAGCGTGTTCAGCGCGCGGCTTTGCGGCTTTGCGCAGCAGGGGTGTCGAGATAGCGGGTGATGACCTCGACGCCACGATTGAGATGCTGCTCGAGGAGGTTGATCGACAGTTCAATATCACGCTCGCGGACGGCTTGCAGCATCGCGCGGTGATCGTCCTGAGACAATTTGCCCAGGCCCATGGCCTCGAGGTTGAAGCGCAGGAAACGCTCTTCTTCGTTGAGCCCGTCTTCGACCAGGCGCAGCAAGCGTTTATTGGGCGCCTTGCAGTACAGGGCCATGTGGAACAAACGGTTGAGCCGGCCGATTTCCGTGTAGTCGTGTTGCGCCTCCAGCTCTTCAATGTAACCGGCGGCGTGGGCGTGATCGGCAGCGGTCAGCAGCGGAATCGACTGCCGCATGGCTTCGGATTCGAGCAGGATGCGCAATTCGTAAGTCTCGGTGGCATCGCCTTGAATCAATGGCGCAACCACCGCGCCTTTGTGCGCGGTAACGCTGAGCAGTTCCTGCGCTTCAAGCTGGCGCAAGGCCTCGCGCACCGGCATGCGACTGACGCCGAACAGGTCGGCCAGATCCTGCTGGCGCAGCGCCGTGCCGCAGGGCAGACGACCATCGAGGATTGCCGAGCGCAAAGTTTCTTCGATCACCGACCGGGCCAGATGCGCAGGAATCGGTCCATCGACTTTAATGCTGTGCAGCGGTTTGGGCTTCTGTGTCACGACTACGCACCCTGTATGTCGGCCTGATTTGGATCCAAATGACACTAGTGATTGCTCTACAGGTTGTCAAACCTTGTAAAACAATGCGCTGGCAACTGAAGTCTAGCGTGCCGGCGATGATCTCATGGTGCCATTGTTTTTTCGCCGTCTAAGCTTCACCATCAAACGCTTTCCTTCCTGCCCCCCGGAAACCTGCTGTGGCGGTACGTTTCGCGATCCCCCGGACACTGCGCTGGCTCGGCTGCGCACTGTTGCTGGCCGGCATGATGCTGGGCGGCCTGCATGCCGATTGGGATTTTTCCACGATCAGCCGCAAAGCCACGGCACTTTACGGACCGTTGGGTGCCGGGCAACAGCGTATCGATGCCTGGCAGAATCTGCTGGCCACGCAGAAGCAAGTCAGCGAAATGGAAAAGCTCAAAGTGGTGAACCTGTTTTTCAACAAACAGGTGCGCTATGTCGAGGACATCGATCTGTGGCACGAGGTCGACTATTGGGAAACACCGATCGAAGCATTATGGAAAGGCGCCGGCGACTGCGAAGACTATGCGATCGCCAAGTATTTCAGCCTGCGCCACCTCGGGGTTTCCAGTGACAAGCTGCGCATCACCTATGTCAAAGCGTTGCGCCAGAACCGCGCGCACATGGTCCTGACTTACTATGCCACCCCCGATGCCATGCCGCTGGTGCTCGACAGCCTGATCGATCCGATCCAGCCGGCATCGCAGCGAACCGATTTGCTGCCGGTCTACTCTTTCAATGCGGAAGGGCTGTACCTGCCGGGCGCCAAGGGCAACAAAAAGGTCGGTGACACCAAACGCCTGTCGCGCTGGCAGGATGTGTTGAAGAAAATGCAGGCCGAAGGTTTCCCGGTCGAGACGACTAACTAGGAGCACGCGCTCAGATGTCTTTGTTCAAACAGCTGTTGATCGCTATCTGTCTGTTCCTGGTGGTCGCCTTCACCGGCAGCTTCATGGTCAGTCTGGAAAGCTCGCGCACCCAGTACGTCAATCAGTTGCGCTCCCACGCCCAGGACGCCGCGACGGCGCTGGCCTTGTCGCTGACGCCGAATATCGACGACCCGGCGATGGTCGAGTTGCTGGTCAGCTCGATTTTCGACAGCGGTTATTACGCGAGCATCCGCGTGGTGGATTTGAAAACCGATCAGACGATCGTCGAGCGCAGCGGTATTCCAGCCGTCACTAACGTGCCCGACTGGTTCGTCAAACTGATTGGTCTGGAACCTGCCGGTGGCGACGCGCTGGTCAGCCGTGGCTGGGAGCAGGCGGCGCGGGTCGAGGTGGTCAGCCACCCGATGTTCGCCGTGGCCAAACTGTGGCAGAGCACGCTGGGCAGCCTTGGCTGGCTGCTGATCTGCGGCGCAGTGAGTGCGGTGCTCGGGGCGTTGCTGCTGCGCCGGCAGTTGAAGCCACTGGATTACATGGTCAAGCAATCCCACGCCATCGCCCGTCGCGAATTCCTCAGCCTGCCGGATCTGCCGCGCACACCTGAGCTGCGACGTGTGGTGCAAGCGATGAACCAGATGGTCGAAAAGCTCAAGGCGCTGTTCCAGGAGCAGGCCGAGCGCAGTGAAAAACTACGTGCCGAGTCTTATCAGGACAACCTGACGGGGTTGGCCAACCGCCGTTATTTCGAAATGCAGCTGAACAACCGGGTGAGCAACCCGGAGCAGGCCAGTTCCGGCTATCTGCTGCTGTTGCGGGTCAAGGATCTGGCCGGGCTCAACCAGCGCTTGGGCGGTCAGCGCACCGATGAATTGTTGAAAGCAGTCGGCGAACAGTTGTCCCGCGAATGCGCCAAATACCCGGAAACCCAGAACCTCGTCACCCGTATTCGTGGCGGTGAATTCGCCGTGCTGGCGCCGGGGCTTGTGCGGGAAGAAGCGTTGCAACTGGCGCAAAACCTCGACAGTGCCCTGAGCAGTCTGCACGCCACCGGCGCGACCGACGTCGCTGCAGTGGCGTCGATCGGTCTGGCGCCATTCACCCACGGCGATTCGCCGCAACAGGTGCTGACCCTCGGCGATCAGGCGCTGGCGCAAGCCGAAGGCCAGGGTGAGCAGAACTGGGCCTGCATCGATCAGAGCCTGGCGGCTGATGTCGGCGACGATCACCACGCCTGGCACCGCTTGCTCGATCAGGCCTTGAGTCAGCAGCGTTTCGAGCTGTATTTCCAACCGGTGGTGGCCGCCGCAGACACGCAACTGGTGCTGCACTACAAAGTGCTCTCACGCCTGCTCGATGATCAGGGCCAGACCATCCCGGCCGGGCGCTTCCTGCCGTGGCTGGAGCGTTTTGGCTGGACCGCTCGACTGGATCGCCTGATGCTCGAGCGCGTGCTGGAGCAGATGAAAGCGCATGAGGAATCGCTGGCGCTGAACCTGTCCTCGGCGACCCTCGCCGACCCGCAGGCGTTGAACAGAGTCTTCGAGATTCTGCGCGCACATTCCAACCTGGGCGCGCGGCTGACCCTGGAGATTGGTGAGGAGCAATTGCCCGAACAAGCGGTGCTGGAGCAGTTGACCCGGCGTCTGCGGGAACTCGGTTTCTCGCTGAGCCTGCAACGCTTTGGTGGGCGCTTCAGCATGATCGGTAACTTGGCGCGGCTGGGGCTGGCGTATCTGAAGATCGATGGCAGCTACATTCGTGCGATCGATCAGGAGAGTGACAAGCGCTTGTTCATTGAAGCGATCCAGCGTGCAGCGCACAGCATTGATTTGCCGCTGATTGCCGAGCGCGTCGAGACGGAAGGCGAATTGTCGGTGATTCGCGAGATGGGGTTGTATGGGGTTCAGGGGCAGTTGTTGGGTGAGCCTCGGCCTTGGCGGTGAGTCATTGCAAAAGCAACCCTCACCCTAGCCCTCTCCCAGAGGGAGAGGGGACTGACCGTGGGATATTGAGGTAATACGCCGACGTGAGCGATTTGCGCTGAATCCATAATCGACCCGATTTTATAGCGCCAGACACTTCGGTCGGCCCCTCTCCCGGAGGGAGGGGGGACTGATTGGGGGATGTTCGGGAAGTACGCCGAGGTGAGCGATATGTTTTGAATCCGTAATCGACTCGATTTCTCAGGTCGATGTATAACGCCAGCCACCTCGGTCGGCCCCTCTCCCGGAGGGAGGGGGGACTGATTGGGGGATGTTCGGGAAGTACGCCGAGGTGAGCGATATGTTTTGAATCCGTAATCGACTCGATTTCTCAGGTCGATGTATAACGCCAGCCACCTCGGTCGGCCCCTCTCCCGGAGGGAGGGGGGGCTGATTGGGGGATGTTCGGGAAGTAAGCCGACGTGAGCGATTTGTTTTAAATCCATAATCGACCCGGTTTCTCAGGTCGATGTATAACGCCAGACACCTCGGTCGGCCCCTCTCCCGGAGGGAGGGGGGCTGATTGGGGGATGTTCGGGAAGTAAGCCGACGTGAGCGATTTGTTTTAAATCCATAATCGACCCGGTTTCTCAGGTCGATGTATAACGCCAGACACCTCGGTCGGCCCCTCTCCCGGAGGGAGGGGGGGCTGATTGGGGGATGTTCGGGAAGTACGCCGAGGTGAGCGATATGTTTTGAATCCGTAATCGACTCGATTTCTCAGGTCGATGTATAACGCCAGACACCTCGGTCGGCCCCCTCTCCCGGAGGGAGAGGGCTGGGGTGAGGGCAGGCTTTTGATTCTGGGCGGATCAGATCAACCCGCCCTCATCTTCATCGATCAACTGACTCAACCCACCCAACGCCTCACGCGCCTGGGTCCGGTCCATCAGTTTGGCCTGGGCCGCCGGTGGCAGGTCGGTGACGCGGATCACACCTTTCTGGGTCAGCACCTGAATCAGGTCGTCGAGGACCCGAATCATTTCGAAGTCGCTCTGCTTGAGCTGTTTCAGGCTGGTTTCCACCACTTCGTTGGCGAACCAGGCCTGGATTTCATGGCTATCGGCCGGCAGCGTTTCCGTGGCCTCGGCGTAGGCCGCGGCTTCCACGCGAATCAACAGACCTTGCGCATCGCGTTGCACGTAAAACATTGAGCATCCCTCAGAAATGAACCAGCGTCATGCTGTCAGCAGCATAGCCAACTGCGCGCGAGTATGCGGGGCGGCGACGCAATCGTCACCGGTCCGGTCAGCGCAAACGTGACGGCCGCCCCAGAAGGGCGGCCGTTTTTGTTCACGGATCAGCTGTTGTTGTGGTCGACCTTGATGGTCGGATCGCTGCCGGCAATCAGGTTATGAATGTTGGCGCTCGACCAGTTGTTGCCTTCCAGTTTGATCGTCACATCCGGGGTGGCCGCAGCGGCGTCGCCCGAGTTGAACTTGCCCGCCGAGCTGACTTGCAGCGACGACGTGCCGTCGACCGTGGTGATCTTCAGGAAGTTGTCGATGGTGCTACCGGTCTCGCCCTGCAGCAAATCGCGCAGATCGATACGGTCACCGTCGGCGGCCTTGAAGTCCTTGATCACGTCGTTGCCGGTGTCGCCCGCCTTCCAGACGAAGGTGTCGGCGCCGGAACCACCGATGAGGATGTCGTTGCCCTGACCGCCGATCAGCGTGTCGTTACCGGTGCCACCGAGCAGGATGTCATTGCCTTTGCCGCCATCGAGCCAGTCGTTGCCGCCCGAGCCGAAGAGGATGTCATTGCCCGCGCCACCCAACAGCGTGTCGTTACCGTCATGCGCGCCGGACACATCGAACGCCTGATAGTGCTCGGTGATGTACTGGTGCACGTTACTGGTGGTGACTTTGCTGACGTCAACCCCGGTTTCCTTGGCAACGAACGCCTGCATCGCCTGATAACCCTCACCGGCAATACCGTTGAAGCTGACCAGATCGCCGAACAGGATGTCGTTGCCGTCGCCACCGCTGACGGTGTCGTTGCCCGGCAGCGTCGCTTCGGTGTGGCCGATGATCGAGTTGGCCAGATCCTTCGGATCGATGTTGGTTTGCGGCGTTTTATCCGAATCGTACGGCTTCAGATCGTTGAGGCTTACGCCGCTGTTCAGGCCGATGGCCTCGACGTTCGACAGACCGCTCAACAGCGCGAAGCTGCTGGTCGAGTTGTCGGTGGTGGTCGAGGTGGTGCTGCTGCCGCTACCGGCCAGACTCGACAACTCGTAAGTGCCGTCGCCCTGCGCGTGAACGGTGCCCAGATTGGTGGTGCTCCAGCCATATCGGGCCGTGTAGGTCTGCAACTGGGCAATTCCGCTGGCGTTGATGCTCAGGTAATGCGTGTTGTCGATATAGGTGCTGAAGGTGTCGCCCAGCTTGTAATTGCTGGTCGTCACCACGCTGTCGAACTTCACGCTGCCGTACAGCGTCGGGTTGGTCTGCTCGCCGCTCTGGTAGTAGGTCGGCTGGCCGTCGGTGATGAAGTACGTGAGGTTCTTCGCCCCGGTGTTGGCCACCGCGTCGGCACTCTGGAACCAGTTGGCCGTGGTTTTGAACACGTCCTCGTAGTTGGTGCCGCCGCCGGAACTCATCGAGTCCAGCACCGCTTTGAGCTGCGTCAGCGCGTTCGGATCGTTGAGATTCACCGACACCGACTTGTTGACCTGAGTATCGAAGTCGACGAGGAAGATGTTCACCGTGCCCGAGTTGCTGCCGCCCAGGCTCTGCTTCAGGGTGTTGAACACCGACGTCAGCGAGTCCTTGGCCGAGTTGATTGATGAGCTGCTCATACTGCCGGAGCTGTCGACCATGAACGCGATGTTGTAGTTGGTGCCCGGCACCACGGTCAGGCCGCCGATGTCGGCGACGATGATGTCATTGCCATCGGTGCCGGTGACGGTGTCGTCGGCCGAGGTGGCGACAATCGCGTTGTAGACCGCCGGCACCACGGTGACCGGAATGGTCGCAGTGCTGCTGGCGGAGCCGCCGACCATCTCGGTGGAGGTCGAGGTCACGGTCAGGTTGAACTGGCCGTTGTAGTACGGCGGTGGCGTTACGGTGAGGCTGCCGAGGTTCCAGCCGGTGACGTTGGCGTCGCCGCTGCTGGCGGTGACGGTGAAGGTATGACCCGCACCATCGCTGAGCACCGAGCCGACTGGCGCGCCGCTGATCTTCACGCTCAGGGTTTCCGAACCGTCGGTGTCAGTCAGCGCGGTGGTGATTGCCGACAGTTTCACCGTGGTGCCTTCGGCGCCGGTGTTGAGTTTGTAGCCGTCGTAATAGCCTTCGCCGTTAGTGCCGTGCAGATCGGAGACAGTCACGCCCGAGTTCACCAGATCCTGTACGCCGGTGTAGATCGGTACGCCGGTGCTGCTCAGGTCGATCGGCGTGCTGCCGTTGACCGACAGGTTGACGTCATAGCTGCCCGGGCCACTCTGGTTGTGGTGGTAGATGTCCAGGGTGTAATAGCCGCTGGTGGTCGGGGTGAACGAACCGTTGAGGTTGCCGCCCGCGCCCCACGTGGTCGAGGCCACGTTCTTGCCACCGATGGTCACCAACAGGCTGTCATCGCCGATACCGCTGAAGGTATAGGTCTTGCCGGCTTCCAGATAGATCAGGCCGGAAGTCTTCGACGCCGTACCGGCGGTCACGCTGCCGTCGGACTGCACGTTGTTCACGTTAGTGCTGGAGTTCGGCGTACCGGCGCCGTCGATGACGTTTTTCAACGTGGTCGAATCCGCGCCGTTGCCGTTGGTGCCCAGGCCCGACAGGCCAGTCCAGACTTCCTTGATCAGGCCGGTGGACTTCACGCTGTTGTCGGCCACGCTCACGGTCGGCGCATCCGCCACCGGCGTGATGTCGATTTTCACGGTGCCGGTGTTGCCCAGCAGTTGGCCGTCGGTTGGCTGGAACTTGATCTGCGCGTAGTCCGCCTGATTGTTGCCCAGGCCGGTGCCGCCGTAACCGTTGACGCCCGACTCGTTGGCATCCGGCAGGAAGCGCAGCTTGCCCGCGTCGATGTCAGCCTTGCTGAAGGTCTGGTTGTTGGCGACGTCCTTCCAGGTCGAGCCGTCCAGGTACTGCAGTTTGCCTTCGCCCGGCAGCTGGGTGATTTTCACCCCGAGGCTGCTGGCCGGACTGTCGACGTCAGTTACACCGAAGGTCGACCAACCGAGGATCAGTGGTGTGTCTTCAGTGCCGGTGACGTTGACCGGTGCAGCAACCGGAGCATCGTTGATCGCCACCACGTTGACCGTGGTGGTCGCGGTGTTGGAGTAGTTGCCGCCATCAGTCACGGTCACAGTGATGATGCGCGGCACGGTGCTCGGGTCTTCACTGCTGTTGGTGAAGCTGATGTTTTTGATGGCCTGCATGTAGTCGGCCAGCGTCGCGTTGCCCGACAAGGTCAGGGTCACGGTGCCGTTGGTGCTGTTGGCATTGATCGTGATGCCGTTGACGCTGTTGCCCAGGTTCAGCGCATCGCCGTCCTGACGGTTGGTCAGTACCACGGTGGCGCCAGTCAGCATGGTGCTGTCCGGGTCGGTGATCTTGATATCGGTGTCGGCAATCGACACGCCCGCGCCCGGAGTGTTTTCGGTGAAGGTCACCTTGTAATCGGCACCGGTGGCGCCGCTGGAGTTGTTGGCATCGAGGTCGATGACCGGCGGCGCATCGTTGTCGATGATCGAGGTGCTGACGCTTCCGTTGGTGGCGCTGACCGCGAGGCTCTCGAAGTTGCCGCCAGTGGCCGAATCGATCTTGACCACGAAGTTCTCGGTGCCTTCGGTGATCTTGTCATCGATGGTGGCGACGTTGAACTGCGCGCTGCTCGCACCTGCCGGGATCTTCACGGTGTACACGCCGGTGAAGTCCGAACCGTCGGCGGCGGTGCCGCTGTAGACGATTTTCAGGGTCACTTCGGTTTGCGCCGGGTGATTCAGGCTGACCGTGTAGCTGGCGGTCTGGCCTTCGGTCACCGAGCTGCTGCCAGTGATGCTGACGGTGGTGGTGTCGATCGTATCGGTGACGCTCGTAACGGCTGGTGTATTGCTGGTCACCAGATTTTCGAAGCCGCCGCCGCTGGTGCCAGTGATGCTTGCCTGCACGGTGCCGGCGTCTTTGTAGACGTCGTCGGCCGGTGCTGGAACGGTCACGGTGCCAGTGGTTTTACCCGCGTCGATGGTGATCACCGAGCCATTGCTCAGGGTCACCGTGACTGGTGAGCCAGCGGCGTTGGTCAGGGTTGCGGTGTAAGTGATCTGGCCACCTTCGGCCACCGTGCCGGTCGCGGACAGCGTCAGGTTGGTGGTGTCGACGGTGTCGGTCACGGTGGTGCTGACCGGGGTTTTGTCGGCCACGAGGTTTTCGTAGTTGCCGCCGCTGACGTTGGTGATCGAGTTGGTCAGCGGTGCATGGCCGGTCAACGCATCGTTCGGTGCGGTGGCAGTCGCGGTGCCGCTGGTCTGGCCGACGCCGATGGTGATGGTCTGACCGTTGGCCAGGGTTACGACCACTGGCGAGCCGGTCACTGGCGCACCGACGGTCGCGGTGTAGACGACGTTGCCGCCTTCGGCCGCTGTGCCGGTCGCGGTCAGTTTCACCGTGGTGGTATCGATGGTGTCGGTGACGCTGGTCACGGCTGGCGTTGTGCTGGTGACGAGGTTTTCGAAGCTGCCACCAGTCGCGGTTTTGATCGTTGCCTGGACGTTGCCGGCGTCTTTGTAGACGTCGTCGGCCGGGGCTGGAACGGTCACGGTGCCGCTGGTTTTGCCAGCGTCGATGGTGATGACCGAGCCGTTGCTCAGGGTCACCGTGACTGGTGAGCCAGCGGCGTTGGTCAGGGTTGCGGTGTAAGTGATCTGACCACCTTCGGCCACGGTGCCGGTCGCGGACAACGACAGGTTGGTGGTGTCGACGGTGTCGGTGACGGTAGTCGAAACCGGGGTCTTGTCGGCCACCAGATTCTCGTAGTTACCGCCGCTGACGTTGGTGATCGAGTTGGTCAGCGGCGCATGACCGGTCAACGCATCGTTCGGTGCGGTGGTGGTCGCAGTCCCTGTGGTCTGGCCAACACCGATGGTGATGGTCTGACCGTTGGCCAGGGTTACTACCACTGGCGAGCCGGTCACTGGCGCACCGACGGTCGCGGTGTAGACGACGTTGCCGCCTTCGGCCGCTGTGCCGGTCGCGGTCAGTTTCACCGTGGTGGTATCGATGGTGTCGGTGACGCTGGTCACGGCTGGCGTTGTGCTGGTGACGAGGTTTTCGAAGCTGCCACCAGTCGCGGTTTTGATCGTTGCCTGGACGTTGCCGGCGTCTTTGTAGACGTCGTCGGCCGGGGCTGGAACGGTCACGGTGCCGCTGGTTTTGCCAGCGTCGATGGTGATGACCGAGCCGTTGCTCAGGGTCACCGTGACTGGTGAGCCAGCGGCGTTGGTCAGGGTTGCGGTGTAAGTGATCTGACCACCTTCGGCCACGGTGCCGGTCGCGGACAACGACAGGTTGGTGGTGTCGACGGTGTCGGTGACGGTAGTCGAAACCGGGGTCTTGTCGGCCACCAGATTCTCGTAGTTACCGCCGGTCACGTTGGTGATCGAGTTGGTCAGCGGCGCATGACCGGTCAACGCATCGTTCGGTGCGGTGGTGGTGGCGGTGCCCGTGGTCTGGCCGACGCCGATAGTAATGGTCTGACCGTTGGCCAGCGTTACAACGACAGGTGAACCGGTCACCGGAGCACCGACGGTCGCGGTGTAGACGACGTTTCCGCCCTCTGCCGCTGTGGTCGTTGCCGTCAGCTTCACGGTGGTGGTGTCGATGGTGTCGGTGACGCTGGTCACGGCCGGTGTCGTGCTTGGCACCAGGTTTTCGAAGTTGCCACCGGTGGCGTTGCTGATCGTGGCCTGCACGGTGCCGGCGTCTTTGTAGACGTCGTCGGTCGGGGCTGGAACGGTCACGGTGCCGGTGGTTTTGCCGGCCTCGATGTTGATCACGGCGCCGTTCGACAGGGTGACGGTCACTGGCGAGCCAGCGGCGTTGGTCAATGTCGCGGTGTAAACGATTGAGCCGCCTTCAGCGACCGAATTGGTCGCACTGAGCGCCAGATTGGTGGTGTCGACAGTGTCGGTCACCGTAGTGCTGACCGGGGTTTTGTCAGCCACTAGGTTTTCGTAGTTACCGCCGCTGACGTTGGTGATCGAGTTGGTCAGCGGTGCATGACCGGTCAACACGTCGTTTGGCGCCGTGGTGGTCGCGGTGCCCGTGGTCTGACCGACGCCGATGGTGATGGTCTGGCCGTTCGACAGGGTTACCACGACTGGTGAACCGGTTACTGGCGCACCGACGGTCGCGGTGTACACAACATTGCCGCCCTCTGCCGCAGTAGCCGTTGCCGTCAGTTTTACGGTGGTGGTGTCGATGGTATCGGTAACGGTGGTGATTGCCGGCGTCGTGCTCGGCACGAGGTTTTCGAAGTTGCCACCGGTGGCGTTGCTGATCGTGGCCTGCACAGTGCCGGCGTCTTTGTAGACGTCGTCGGCCGGCGCTGGAACGGTCACGGTGCCGGTGGTTTTGCCGGCCTCGATGTTGATCACGGCGCCGTTCGACAGGGTGACGGTCACTGGCGAGCCAGCGGCGTTGGTCAGCGTGGCGGTGTAAACGATCGAGCCACCCTCGGCGACCGAGTTCGTAGCGCTCAGCGACAAGTTGGTGGTGTCGACGGTGTCGGTCACGTTAGTGCTGACCGGCGTTTTGTCAGCCACGAGGTTCTCGTAGTTGCCGCCCGTCACGTTGGTGATCGAGTTGGTCAGCGGTGCATGACCGGTCAACGCATCGTTCGGTGCGGTGGTGGTCGCGGTGCCGGTGGTCTGGCCGACGCCAATGGTGATGGTCTGGCCGTTCGACAGGGTTACCACGACAGGCGAACCAGTCACTGGTGCGCCGACGGTCGCGGTGTAGATGACGTTGCCGCCTTCAGCCGCCGACTCGGTGGCGGTCAGTTTGACGGTGGTGGTGTCGATGGTGTCGGTAACGCTGGTGACGGCGGGAACAGTGCTCGGCACCAGGTTTTCGAAGTTGCCACCGGTGGCGTTGCTGATCGTGGCCTGCACAGTGCCGGCGTCTTTGTAGACGTCGTCGGCCGGCGCTGGAACGGTCACGGTGCCGGTGGTTTTGCCGGCCTCGATGTTGATCACGGCGCCGTTCGACAGGGTGACGGTCACTGGCGAGCCAGCGGCGTTGGTCAGCGTGGCGGTGTAAACGATCGAGCCACCCTCGGCGACCGAGTTCGTAGCGCTCAGCGACAAGTTGGTGGTGTCGACGGTGTCGGTCACGTTAGTGCTGACCGGCGTTTTGTCAGCCACGAGGTTCTCGTAGTTGCCGCCCGTCACGTTGGTGATCGAGTTGGTCAGCGGTGCATGACCGGTCAACGCATCGTTCGGTGCGGTGGTGGTCGCGGTGCCGGTGGTCTGGCCGACGCCAATGGTGATGGTCTGGCCGTTCGACAGGGTTACCACGACAGGCGAACCAGTCACTGGTGCGCCGACGGTCGCGGTGTAGATGACGTTGCCGCCTTCAGCCGCCGACTCGGTGGCGGTCAGTTTGACGGTGGTGGTGTCGATGGTGTCGGTAACGCTGGTGACGGCGGGAACAGTGCTCGGCACCAGGTTTTCGAAGTTGCCACCGGTGGCGTTGCTGATCGTGGCCTGCACAGTGCCGGCGTCTTTGTAGACGTCGTCAGCCGGTGCTGGAACGGTCACGGTGCCGGTGGTTTTGCCGGCCTCGATGTTGATCACGGCGCCGTTGGACAAGGTAACGGTCACTGGCGAGCCAGCCGCGTTGGTCAATGTCGCGGTGTAGATGATCGATCCGCCTTCAGCGACCGAACCGGTAGCGCTCAGCGACAGGTTGGTGGTGTCGACGGTGTCAGTCACGTTGGTGCTGACCGGCGTCTTGTCGGCCACGAGGTTCTCGTAGTTGCCGCCGCTGACGTTGGTGATCGCGTTGGTCAGAGGCGCGTGACCGGTCAATGCGTCGTTTGGCGCGGTGGTGGTCGCGGTACCGTTGGTCTGGCCGACGCCGATGGTGATCGTCTGACCGTTGGCCAGGGTTACGACGACAGGCGAACCAGTCACTGGTGCGCCGACGGTCGCGGTGTAGATGACGTTGCCGCCTTCAGCCGCCGACTCGGTGGCGGTCAGTTTGACGGTGGTGGTGTCGATGGTGTCAGTGACGTTAGTCACGGCCGGTACGGTGCTCGGTACCAGGTTTTCGAAGTTGCCACCGGTGGCGGTCGAAATGGTTGCTTCGACTTTGCCTGCATCTTTGTAAACATCATCCGCTGGCGCAGCGACGGTCACGGTGCCAGTGGTTTTACCCGCCTCGATGGTGATCACGGCGCCGTTGGACAGCGTGACGGTCACTGGCGAGCCAGCAGCGTTGGTCAGTGTGGCGGTGTAAACAATCGAACCGCCCTCGGCCACGGAGCCGGTCGCGCTGAGCGACAGGTTGGTAGTGTCGACGGTATCAGTGACGCTGGTGGAGACCGGTGTTTTGTCGGCAACAAGATTTTCGTAGTTGCCTCCGGTTCCGCCAGTGATCGAGTTGGTCAGCGGCGCGTGACCGGTCAGCGCATCGTTCGGTGCGGTAAAGGTCACGGTGCCGGTGGTTTTGCCGACTTCGATGGTGATGTTCTGACCGTTGGCCAGGGTCACCACGACAGGCGAGCCGATCACTGGAGCGCCGACAGTGGCGGTGTAAGTGACGGTGCCGCCTTCTGCCACCGAGGTATCAGCCGTCAGTTTCACGGTCGAGGTATCGATGGTGTCGGTGACTTCGGTCACGGCCGGCACAGTGCTCGGCACCAGGTTTTCGAAGTTGCCACCGGTGGCGGTGGAGATTGTCGCTTCAACCTTGCCGGCGTCTTTGTAGACGTCATCGGCCGGAGCTGGAACGGTCACGGTGCCAGTGGTTTTACCGGCTTCGATGGTGATTACCGCGCCGTTGGACAGGGTCACTGTGACTGGCGAGCCAGCAGCGTTGGTCAAGGTCGCGGTGTAGATGATCGAGCCGCCCTCGGCCACAGAGCCGGTCGCGCTCAGCGACAGGTTGGTGGTGTCGACGGTATCGGTGACGTTAGTCGAAACCGGAGACTTGTCAGCCGCCAGATTCTCGTAATTGCCGCCGGTAACACCGGTGATCGAGTTGGTGATCGGTGCGTGGCCGGTCAACGCGTCGTTCGGTGCAGTGAAGGTCACGGTGCCAGTGGTTTTGCCGACTTCGATGGTGATGTTCTGACCGTTGGCCAACGTCACGATGACCGGCGAGCCGGTCACTGGAGCGCCGACAGTGGCGGTGTAAGTGACGGTGCCGCCTTCTGCCACCGAGGTATCAGCCGTCAGTTTCACGGTCGAGGTATCGATGGTGTCGGTGACTTCGGTCACGGCCGGCACAGTGCTCGGCACCAGGTTTTCGAAGTTGCCACCGGTGGCGGTGGAGATTGTCGCTTCAACCTTGCCGGCGTCTTTGTAGACGTCATCGGCTGGCGCTGGAACAGACACGGTGCCAGTGGTTTTGCCGGCCTCGATGGTGATTACCGCGCCATTCGACAGGGTCACGGTCACTGGCGAGCCAGCCGCGTTGGTCAGCGTCGCGGTGTAAACAATCGAGCCGCCCTCGGCCACGGAGCCCGTGGCACTCAGCGTCAGGTTAGTAGTGTCGACGGTGTCGGTGACGCTGGTCGAAACCGGGGTCTTGTCGGCCACCAGATTCTCGTAATTGCCACCGCTCACCTCGGTGATCGCATTGGTGATCGGCGCGTGGCCGGTCAGTGCATCGTTTGGCGCGGTGGTGGACGCGGTGCCGGTGGTCTGGCCAACGCCAATGGTGATGGTCTGACCGTTAGCCAGGGTCACGACGACAGGCGAACCGGTGACTGGCGCGCCGACGGTCGCGGTGTAGGTGACGGTGCCACCTTCAGCCGCTGATTCGGTCGCGGTGAGTTTGACGGCGGTGGTGTCGATGGTGTCGGTGACGTTGGTCACGGCCGGCACGGTGCTCGGCATCAGATTCTCGAAGTTGCCGCCCGTTGCATCCTTGATAGTGACTTCGACTTTACCGGCGTCTTTGTAAACGTCATCGGCCGGCGCTGGAACAGTGACGGTGCCCGTGGTTTTACCGGCTTCGATGGTGATCACCGAACCGTTGCTCAGGGTCACGGTCACCGGGGTGCCGGCCGGGTTGGTCAGCGTCGCGGTGTAAACGATCAAGCCGCCTTCAGCCACCGAATCGGTTGCGGTCAGGTTCAGGTTGGTGGTGTCGGTAGTGTCCGACACTGCGGTGTCGGCGGACTTGCCGTCGACCGCGAGTTTTTCGTAGTTGCCGCCGGTTGCGCCGTCGATGGTTACGCTCAGCGAGCTGCCGCCGGCCAACGGGCTGTTCGGCGCAACGAAGTTCACCGAACCGGTGGTTTCGCCGACGGCGATGGTGATGGTCTGACCGTTGGACAGGGTCACAACAACCGGTGAACCAGTGACTGGCGCAGTTACGGTCGCGGTGTAGACCACGGTTTCGCCTTCGGCGACGTTCGCCGTGGCAGTCAGCGACACGGTTGAGGTGTCGATGGTGTCGTTGACGGTGGTAACCGCCGGGGCAGTGCTGGTGACCAGGTTTTCGAAGTCGCCACCGGTTGCGCCCTTGATGGTCGCTTCAACGGTGCCGGCGTCTTTGTAGACGTCGTCTTTCGGCGCGTCGACGGTGACGGTGCCAGTGGTTTCGCCAGCCTTGATGGTGATTACCGAACCGTTGCTCAGGGTCACGGTCACTGGCGAGCCAGCGGCATTGGTCAGGGTCGCGGTGTAGGTGATCTGGCCGCCTTCGTCCACAGTACCGGTCGCGGTCAGCGACAGATTGGTGGTGTCGGTGGTGTCGGTCACGGTGGTGCTGACCGGGGTTTTGTCGGCGACGAGGTTTTCGTAGTTGCCGCCGGAAACGCCAGTGATCGAGTTGGTCAGCGGGGCGTGGCCGGTCAATGCGTCGTTCGGCGCGATGGTGGTCACGGTGCCGGTGGTTTTGCCGATTTCGATGGTGATGTTCTGACCGTTGGCCAGGGTCACCACGACAGGCGAGCCGGTGACTGGCGCGCCGACGGTGGCGGTGTAAGTGACGGTGCCGCCTTCAGACGCCGACTCGGTGGCAGTCAGTTTGACGGTCGAGGTGTCGATGGTGTCAGTGACGTCGGTGATGGCTGGTGTAGTGCTCGGAACGAGGTTCTCGAAGTTGCCGCCAGTGGCATCCTTGATAGTCACTTCGACTTTGCCGGCGTCTTTGTAAACGTCATCGGCAGGCGCAGGGACGGTCACGGTGCCGGTGGTTTTGCCGGCTTCGATGGTGATCACCGAGCCATTCGACAGGGTCACGGTTACCGGCGTACCGGCCGGGTTGGTCAGGGTCGCGGTGTAAACGATCGAGCCGCCTTCCGCTACTGTGCCGGTTGCGGTCAGCGTCAGATCGGTGGTGTCGACGGTGTCGGTGACAGTGGTCGAAACCGGGGTCTTGTCGGCGACCAGATTCTCGTAGTTACCGCCGCTCACCTCAGTGATGGCGTTGGTCAGCGGCGTGTGGCCGTTCAACGCATCGTTCGGCGCGGTGGTGGTCACGGTGCCGGTGGTTTTACCCACTTCGATGGTGATGTTCTGACCGTTGGCCAGGGTCACGACAACCGGCGAGCCAGTGACTGGCGCACCAACAGTGGCGGTGTAGGTGACGGTGCCGCCTTCAGCCGCCGACTCGGTCGCGGTGAGTTTGACGGTGCTGGTGTCGATGGTGTCAGTGACTTCAGTGACGGCCGGCACGGTGCTCGGCACCAGGTTCTCGAAGTTGCCGCCAGTGGCATCCTTGATGGTCACTTCGACTTTGCCGGCGTCTTTGTAAACGTCATCGGCAGGCGCAGGGACGGTCACGGTGCCGGTGGTTTTGCCGGCTTCGATGGTGATCACCGAACCGTTCGACAGGGTCACGGTAACAGGCGAACCCGCGGCGTTGGTCAGGGTCGCGGTGTAGATGATCGAACCGCCCTCGGCGACCGAATTGGTGGCGCTGAGCGACAGGTTGGTGGTGTCGACGGTGTCGGTGACGGTGGTCGAAACCGGGGTTTTGTCGGCAACGAGGTCCTCGTAGTTGCCGCCGGAAACGCCGGTGATCGAATTACCCAGCGAGGCCTGACCGTTCAACGCGTCATTCGGCGCGATGGTGGTCACGGTGCCGGTGGTCTTGCCCACTTCGATAGTGATGCTCTGGCCGTTGGCCAGGGTTACCACGACTGGCGAACCGGTCACCGGCGCGCCGACAGTCGCGGTGTAAGTAACGGTGCCACCTTCAGCCACGCTGGTGTCGGCGGTCAGTTTGACGGTCGACGTGTCGATGGTGTCAGTGACGTCGGTCACGGCTGGCGTGGTGCTTGGCACCAGGCTCTCGAAGTTGCCGCCAGTCGCATCTTTGATCGTGACTTCAACTTTGCCGGCGTCTTTGTAGACGTCATCGGCAGGCGCCGCAACGGTGACGGTGCCGGTGGTCTTGCCCGCTTCGATGGTGATGACCGCACCGTTCGAAAGCGTCACGGTCACCGGCGTGCCGGCCGGGTTGGTCAGCGTCGCGGTGTAAACAATCGAACCGCCTTCAGCCACGGTGCCGGTCGCACTCAACGACAGATTGGTGGTGTCGACGGTGTCGGTCACCGAGGTCACGGCCGGGGTTTTATCGGCCACGAGGTTTTCGTAATTGCCGCCGCTGGCGCCGTCGATTTTCACGCTCAGCGTGTTGCCGCCGGCCAGGGCATCGTTCGGTGCGGTGAAGTTGACGCTGCCGCTGCTGGCACCGACCGGGATGGTGATGGTCTGGCCGTTGGACAGGGTCACGACAACCGGCGCGCCGGTCACTGGCGCGGTCACGGAGGCGGTGTAAACCACCACGCCGCCTTCAACGGTGCTGGCGGTGGCGGTCAGCGACACGGTGCTGTTGTCGATGGTGTCGGTCACGTCGGTGACCGCTGGGGTCTTGTCGACCACCAGGTTTTCGAAGTTGCCGCCGGTGGTCTTGGTGATGCTCGCATCGACCTTGCCAGCGTCCTTGTACACGTCATCGGTCGGTGCGGCGACGGTCGCGGTGCCGGTGGTCGCGCCCTTGGCGATGTTGATCACTGCGCCATTGCTCAGGGTCACGGTCATCGCCGTGCCTGCCGGGTTGGTCAGGCTTGCGGTGTAAATGATCGAGCCGCCCTCGGCGACCGAAGCGGTGGCGCTCAGGCTGATATTGGTGGTGTCGACGCTGTCGGTGACGGTGGTCACCACCGCCGAGCGGTTGGCATCGACCTGCTCGAAATTACCGCCGCTGTGGCTGGCAATCGCGGTCTGTACCTTGCCGCCGTCGATGTACGGCGTGTTCGCAGGTGCAGCGAAGTTCACCGAACCGCTGGTGGCGCCGGCGGCGATGTTGATCACCGCGCCGTTGGCCAGAGTCACGGTCATGGCGGTGCCGGCCGGATTGCTCAGGGTCGCGGTGTAGGTGATCTGGCCACCTTCGCTGACGGTGTCGCTGGCGCTCAGGGTCAGCGTGGTTTTGTCGATGGTGTCATTGACGGTGGTGCTGACCGGGGTCTTGCTGACGTCGAGTTTCTCGAAGTTGCCGCCAGTGGCATCGGTCATGGTCACGGTGAGCTTGCTGACGTCTTTGTAAACGTCATCGCTCGGCGCGGCGATGGTCACCGAACCGCTGGTTTTACCGGCCTCGATGGTGATGGTCTGGCCGTTGCTCAGGTTGACGGTCACCGGGGTTTGCGCGGCGTTGGTCAGGGTCGCGGTGTAGGTGATCGACGTGCCTTCGAGCACATAGCTTTCAGCGCTGAGGGTCAGGTGCGTGGTGTTGATGGTGTCGGCGACGTTGGTCACCGCTGGCGTCGGATTGGCCACCAGATTTTCGAAATTGCCGCCGTCGGTGCCCTTGATGGTCACTTCGACTTTACCGGCGTCTTTGTAGACGTCATCGGCCGGTGCTGGGACGGTGACGGTGCCGGTGGTTTTGCCGGCGTCGATGGTGATGGTCGAACCGTTGCTCAGGGTCACGGTCACCGGGGTGCCGGCCGGGTTGGTCAGGGTCGCGGTGTAAACGATCGAACCGCCTTCGTTGACGTTGCCGGTGGCGGTCAGCGAAACGGTGGTGGTGTCGACAGTGTCGGTCACGGTGGTGCTGACCGGAGTTTTGTCGGCAACCAGATTTTCGTAATTGCCGCCGCTGACGTTGGTGATCGAGTTGGTCAGCGGAGCGTGACCGGCCAGCACATCGTTCGGAGCGGTGGTCGACACGGTGCCGGTGGTTTTGCCGACTTCGATGGTGATGCTTTGACCGTTGGCCAGGGTTACGACGACAGGCGAACCGGTCACTGGCGCACCGACAGTCGCGGTGTAAGTGACGGTGCCGCCTTCAGCAGCGGTTTCGGTCGCGGTCAGTTTCACCGTCGAGGTGTCGATGGTGTCAGTGACATCAGTTACCGCAGGCGTGGTGCTCGGAACGAGGTTCTCGAAGTTGCCGCCGGTGGCGTCCTTGATGGTCACTTCGACTTTGCCGGCGTCTTTGTAGACGTCATCGGCGGGTGCAGCGACGGTCACAGTACCGGTGGTTTTGCCGGCTTCGATGGTGATCACGGCGCCGTTCGACAAGGTAACGGTGACGGGCGAGCCGGCAGCGTTGGTCAGGGTCGCGGTGTAAACGATCGAACCGCCTTCAGCCACAGTGCCAGTGGCGCTGAGGGACAGATTGGTGGTGTCGGTAGTGTCGGTGACGGTGGTGCTGACTGGGGTTTTGTCAGCCACCAGATTTTCGTAGTTACCGCCGGAAACCTCAGTGATCGAAGTGGTCAGCGGCGCATGGCCGGTTAACGCATCGTTCGGTGCAGTGGCGGTTACGGTGCCGGTGGTCTGGCCGACCGCGATGGTGATGGTTTGGCCATTGGCCAAAGTCACCACTACTGGCGAACCGGTGACCGGCGCGCCAACGGTCGCGGTGTAGGTGACGGTACCGCCTTCAGCCACGGTGGTGTCAGCAGTCAGTTTGACGGTCGACGTGTCGATGGTGTCGGTCACTTCGGTGACGGCTGGAACAGTGCTCGGCACCAGGTTTTCGAAGTTACCGCCGCTGGCGTTGTTGATGGTCACTTCGACTTTGCCGGCGTCTTTATAGACATCATCGGCAGGCGCCGGAACAGTCACGGTGCCTGTAGTTTTACCCGCTTCAATGGTGATCACCGAGCCGTTGCTCAGGGTCACAGTGACGGGCGAACCTGCTGCGTTGGTCAGGGTGGCGGTGTAAACAATCGAACCGCCCTCAGCCACAGAACCGGTGGCGCTGAGCGACAGGTTGGTGGTGTCGGCGACGTCTGTGACGTTGGTAGAAACCGGGGTTTTGTCGGCGACCAGATTTTCGTAGTTGCCACCGCTGACATTGGTGATCGAGTTGCTCAGCGGCGCGTTGCCGACCAGCGCGTCGTTCGGCGCGGTGGTGGTGACGGTGCCAGTGGTTTGGCCGACGGCGATGGTGATGTTTTGGCCGTTAGCCAAAGTCACGACAACCGGCGAACCGGTGACTGGCGCGCCAACGGTCGCGGTGTAAGTGACGGTGCCGCCTTCAGCGACCGAGATGTCGGCTGTCAGCTTCACGGTCGAGGTGTCGATGGTGTCAGTCACTTCGGTCACGGCTGGAACGGTGCTCGGCACCAGATTCTCGAAGTTGCCGCCCGTTGCATCCTTGATAGTGACTTCGACTTTACCGGCGTCTTTGTAAACGTCATCGGCCGGCGCTGGAACAGTGACGGTGCCAGTGGTTTTACCGGCTTCGATGGTGATCACCGAGCCGTTGCTCAGGGTCACGGTCACCGGGGTGCCGGCAGGATTGGTCAGGGTCGCGGTGTAAACGATCGAACCGCCTTCAGCCACGCTGCCGGTGGCTGTCAGCGACAGGTTGGTGTCGTCGATCGAGTCGGTAATGGTGGTGGTCGCTGGAGTCGTGTTCGGCACCAGGTTTTCGAAATTGCCGCCGCTAGCACCGGTAATGGTGGTGCTGACGGTGCTGCCATTGTTGTAGACGTCGTTGGCCGCGGTCGGCACGTTGACCGAGCCGGTGGTCTTGCCGGCTTCAATGGTGATGGTCGAGCCGTTCGACAGGGTGATCGTCACCGGGGTTTGCGCGGCGTTGGTCAGCGTCGCGGTGTAGGTGATCTGGCCGCCTTCGACGACGGTGCCGGTAGCAGTGAGGCTCACAGCGGTGGTGTCGATCGAATCAGTCACCGTGGTGGTGGCTGGCGTGGTGTTTGGCACCAGATTTTCGAAATTGCCGCCGCTAGCACCGGTAATGGTGGTGCTGACGGTGCTGCCATTGTTGTAGACGTCATTGGCCGCGGTCGGCACGTTGACGGTGCCGGTGGTCTGACCGGCTTCAATGGTGATGGTCGAACCGTTCGACAGGGTGACGGTCACCGGGGTTTGTGCCGGGTTGGTCAGAGTCGCGGTATAGGTGATCTGGCCACCCTCGACCACTGTGCCGGTGGCAGTCAGGGTCAGGTTGGTGGTGTCGATCGAGTCGGTGATGGTGGTCACTGCTGGCGTCGGATTCGGCACCAGGTTTTCGAAGTTGCCGCCAGTCGCACCGGTGATAGTGGTGGTGATGGTGCTGCCGTTGTTATAGACGTCGTTGGCCGGGGTCGGCACGTTGACGGTGCCAGTGGTCTGGCCGGCGCCGATAGTGATGGTCGAACCGTTCGACAGGGTGACGGTCACCGGAGTTTGCGCCGGGTTGGTCAGGGTCGCGGTGTAAGTGATCTGGCCGCCTTCGGTGACGCTCGGCCCCGCCGTCAGGGTGACGGTGGTGGTGTCGACCGAATCAGTGATGGTGGTCACTGCTGGCGTCGGATTCGGCACCAGACTTTCGAAGTTGCCACCGGTGGTGCCGGTAATCGTGGTGCTAACGGTGCTGCCGTTGTTGTAGACGTCATTGGCCGGGGTCGGCACATTGACGACACCCGTGGTCTGGCCGGCTTCGATGGTAATGGTCGAGCCGTTCGACAGGGTGATGGTCACCGGGGTTTGTGCCGGGTTGGTCAGGGTCGCGGTGTAAGTGATCTGGCCGCCTTCGGTGACGGTCGAGCCGGAGGTCAGGGTGACCGTGGTGGTGTCGACCGAATCGGTGATGGTGGTGACCGCTGGCGTCGGATTCGGCACCAGGTTTTCGAAGTTGCCGCCAGTCGCACCGGTGATAGTGGTGGTGACGGTGCTGCCATTGTTATAGACGTCATTGGCCGGGGTCGGCACGTTGACGGTGCCGGTGGTCTGGCCGGCGCCGATGGTGATGGTCGAGCCGTTCGACAGGGTGACGGTGACCGGCGTCTGCGCCGGGTTGGTCAGCGTCGCGGTGTAAGTGATCTGCCCGCCTTCGGTGACACTCGGCCCGGCCGTCAGGGTGACGGTGGTGGTGTCGATGGTGTCGGTGACCTGGGTCGTGGCTGGAACGGTCGGCGGGGTCACGGTGATGCCGTTGCCGCCGGTGGTGCCGGTGACAGTCACGTCGATCTGGGTCGGGTCGTTGTAAACCGTGTCGTTCGGCGCCAGAGGCACGTTGACGGTGCCAGTGGTGGACCCCGCCGGAATCACGATCACTGCGCCATTGGACAGGGTGATGGTCAGGTCGGTCAGCGGCGCTTGGGTCAGAGTCGCGGTGTACACCAGCACGCCGCCAGCTTCGGTGATGCTCGGCGTGGCGCTGAGGCTCAGGGTCGATTCACGCAGGGCATTAGTGGTGGTGTCGGTGGTCTGGCCGCCGGTGATGTTTTGCGCGGCTTGACCGGCAGCGTTGATGCCTGCGGTCGGGAAGCCAATGGTCGGGTCGACGCGGCCAGCGGTAGCGTCAAGCATTACGAAGCTGTGACCACCACCGGCAGCACCGCCAGTACCGGCGGCGCTCGGGCCAGCAGCGGTGGCATCGAGGGCGGTGGTCGGGTCGACACCAGCGGCGATGGCTTGCTGCAGTTCTGCTACCGAGGGCGCTGCCTGCGCGGTGGCCTCGGCCAGGTCAGTGCTGGAGTCGGGCGCGTTGGCGCTCCACTGGGTTTCGCGGCCCAGATCAAGGGTGCGGCCATCGGCCAATTCAAGCGACACGGCGCCGGAGAGGCCAGTGTCGATCTGGTCGCCGACAAACAGGCGATCGCCTTCAACGAGTACGCGACGCACGCCCTCTGGGGACACCACGAATACCTGACCGACAATGCTTTTGACGATGGCAACAACACTGCTCATTGAAGACTCTCCGGGGTGTCACGTTCAGTTGACTTCCATGGACCTGACGGCATGGGCGCCGATTCAGTCTGGACGTACTTTAAAAATTTGCGAAACAAGTTTGACGCGTCTAATCGTCAATAATTTGGCTAGATTCTTTCGCTATTAACTTTATGCCAAACTATTGACCTTCTGGGTGCCATCCTAAACAATCGCCCCACTAATGTCACATTGATATTTCCGCGGCGACCTGTGCTTCAGCGTGTGATCCAGTTCCTGTTTTGAACTTTCCGACATACGGTCATTCCGGTTGCCATCATCCGACGCAGCACCACGTTTTGCTGTGATTCAAGACAAGAAGTTCTGGGAAATTCCTACCATGCGTTCGCCCCTGCTTTTCGCCGTACCCTTCGCTCTCGCCGCCTCTTTCGTACAAGCACAATCCTTACCAGAAGCCATGCAGCAGGCATTGGATGTCCATCCGGAAATCCAGGCAGGGGTCAACAGTCGTTTGGCCGCGGATTATCAGTTAAGAGCGGCAAAAGGTGGATACCTGCCGAAGGTCGATCTGCTCGGCGGTTATGGCCGTGAAGGCACCGACAGCGTCACCACCCGCGCCAATTCCGGTAACCACTACGAAACCCTGAACCGCAGCGAGTCAAGTTTACGTCTCTCGCAGATGGTCTTTGACGGTTTTGCGACGTCCAGCGAAGTCGGGCGTCAACAAGCCACCGTCAACTCCCGCGCCTACTCGCTGCTCGGCACTTCCGAGCGCACCGCGCTGACCGTCGCCCAGGTCTACCTGGATGTGCTGACCCGTCGTGAGTTCGTGCGTCTGGCTGAAGACAACCTCAAGAGCCACCAGCGCATCTACGACCAGATCCAGTTGCGCACCCAGCGTGGCGTCGGCAGCGGTGCCGACCTCGATCAGGCCGAAGCGCGGATGGCCCAGGCCCGCAACAACCTGATCACCGAGCAGACCAACCTCGCCGACTCGGAAACCAACTTCCTCAGCGCCGTCGGCCAGATGCCCGATCAGCTCGAGCGCCCAGCGCCGTTCATGGCGATGATGCCGGCCAACCTCAACGAAGCCCGTACGCAGATGCTGGAAAACAGCCCGATCCTGCGCTCGGCCGAGTCCGACATCGCCGCCGCCGAGAAGCAATACGAAACCGCCAAATCGACCTTCTACCCACGTTTCGACGCCGAACTGGGCCGCACCGCCGACAACGATCTTGATGGCCAGAACGGCCACAACAACGAATGGCAGGCGATGCTGCGGATGCGCTTCAACCTGTACTCCGGTGGCAGCAACAAGGCTGATCTGGAATCCAAGTCGTACCTGTCGAACCAGGCTTTGGATATTCGCAACAACGCCCTGCGTCAGTTGAACGAAGAGCTGGGCCTGGCCTGGAACGCCCTGAACAACGCTAACGCGCAAGTGCCGATCGCTCAGCAGTACGTCGACCACAGCACCTCGGTGCGCACCGCTTACCAGCGTCAGTTCAGCCTCGGCGAACGTACCTTGCTCGATTTGCTCGACAGCGAAAACGAGTTGTTCACCGCTTCGCGGCGTCTGGCGGAAATCAAAAACATTCAGTTATTTACTCAGTACCGAATCAAGGCGACCATGGGCGAGTTGCTCAGAAGCCAGGGAGTGGTCGCACCGTTGGCATCCGTTGTGCAGAACGACGTCAAGCCCAAGGTCCAGCTGCCTGGGATGAATTGAGTTATCCCTTTTCAACTGTCAAAGAGTGTCGAGCGTGGAATCAGAAGTCAGTCGAGTTCAACTCAGTCATGATCCACGCGCGTTGCACGACGATCCGTTACTGGACGGTCTGCTCGCCCTTTGCATGCTGCACCAGAAACCCGCCAGCGCGGCGATGCTGACCACCGGCCTGCCGCTGCCCAAACAACGCCTGAGTGTCGAGTTGCTGCCCCGCGCGGCGGCTCGCGCCGGCCTGCAAGGACGAGTGCTGCAACGCAAGCTGGAAGAAATTCCGGCGATCGCCATGCCAGCCTTGTTGCTGCTCAAGGATGGCCGCAGCGCCGTTCTGCTCGGCTGGCAGGGTGACAACGAAGCGCGGGTGCTGCTCAGCGAAAGCGATGGTGGCGAGTCCATCGTCAGCCGCGAACTGCTCGCCGACGACTACACCGGCAAAGTCTTCTTCGCTCAGCCGCAACACAAATTCGACGTCAACCACGGCACGCTGATTCCGCGTGCGCGTTCGTGGTTCCGCGACACCCTCAAACGTTCGCGCTGGCTGTATGCCGATGCGATCGCCGCGAGTTTCCTGATCAACATCATCGCCATGGCTGCACCGCTGTTCGTGATGAACGTCTACGACCGCGTGGTGCCGAACCAGGCTGAAGCGACCCTGTGGGTGCTCGCGCTGGGCATCACCGGCGCGTACATCTTCGACCTGGTCCTCAAAAGCCTGCGCAGCTTGTGCCTGGATCTGGCCGGGAAAAAAACCGACCTGATCATCTCCGCGACGCTGTTTGAACGCATCGTCGGCATGGCCATGAAGTACCGTCCTGCGCGGGTCGGCAGTTTTGCGCAGAACATCCACGAGTTTCAGAGCCTGCGCGACTTCCTCGCCTCGCTGACCCTGACCAGCCTGATCGACCTGCCGTTCACCATCCTGATCTTTATTGTCATCGCTATTCTCGGCGGGCATCTGGTGTGGATTCCGGTGTTGGCGTTCCCGATTGCATTGCTGATCGGCTACGCCCTGCAAAAGCCGCTGGTGGCCACCATGGAACGCACCATGGCCCTCGGCGCCGAGCGCCAGTCGAGCCTGATCGAAACCCTCGCCGGCCTCGATGCGGTCAAGGTCAACAACGCCGAAAGCGAACGTCAGTACCAGTGGGAACAGACCATCGGCACCCTCAGTCGCCTCGAGCTGCGGGTGAAAATGCTCTCCGGCCTGGCAATGAACATCACCCTGCTGATCCAGCAACTGGCCGGGGTGATCATGATCGTCTTCGGCGTGTACCAGATCATCGCCGGCAACCTGAGCATGGGCGGTCTGATCGCCTGCTACATGCTCAGTGGTCGTGCACTGAGCCCACTGGCCTCGCTGTCCGGTCTGCTCACGCGCTATCAACAGGCGCGGGTGACCATGACTTCGGTCGATCAGATGATGGAGTTGCCGCAAGAGCGCAATTTCGAAGAACGCCCGCTGAGCCGCAAGGTGTTGCAGGGTGCGATCGAATGCCGCCAGCTCAACTTCACCTACCCGGAGCAACAGAACCCGGCGCTGAAGAACATCAATCTGGTGATCCGTCCCGGCGAGAAAATCGGCATCATCGGCCGCAGCGGCTCGGGCAAAAGCTCCCTCGCCAAACTGCTGGTCGGCCTCTATCAGCCGGATGACGGCGCGTTGCTGGTCGACGGTGTGGATATCCGCCAGATCGACGTCAGTGAGCTGCGCTACAACATCGGCTACGTACCGCAAGACATCCAGCTGCTGGCCGGCACCCTGCGTGACAACCTGGTTTCCGGCGCACGTTATGTAGAAGACGAACTCGTCCTGCAAGCCGCCGAACTGGCCGGCGTCCACGAATTCGCCCGTCTGCACCCGCAAGGCTATGAGCTGCAAGTCGGCGAGCGTGGGCAAAACCTCTCCGGTGGCCAACGACAAAACGTCGCGCTGGCCCGAGCGCTGTTGCTCAATCCGCCGATCCTGTTGATGGACGAACCCACCAGCGCCATGGACAACACCGGTGAAGAACGTCTCAAGCAACGCCTCGCCGCCGTGATTGAAAACAAGACCGTGGTGCTGGTGACGCATCGGGCTTCACTGTTGTCGCTGGTGGATCGTCTGCTGGTGATCGACCGTGGACAAATTCTTGCCGATGGCCCGAAAGCCGCCGTGATGGAAGCGTTGAAGAAGGGGCAGATCAGTGTTGCTTAAGTCGGGTTTCAAGGATTCGATCCGTCGCTACTTCAAAGGCTCGGCATCGCTGCAGGGCCAGCCGCTGCCGGAGGTCAACAAAGCGCTGATCGAGGACGCCCCGCGCGTCGTGCGCCTGACCATCTGGGCGATCATCGGCTTCTTCGTGTTCCTCATGCTCTGGGCCAATTTCGCCGTGATCGACGAAGTGACCAAGGGCGACGGCAAAGCGATTCCGTCGTCGAAGATCCAGAAAATCCAGAACCTTGAGGGCGGGATTGTCTCCGAACTGTTCGTCAAGGAAGGACAGATCGTCGAAGCCGGCGCACCGCTGATTCGCCTCGACGATACGCGATTTGCCTCCAACGTCGGCGAAACCGAGGCCGATCGCCTGTCGATGCTGTTGCGCGTTGAGCGTCTGAGCGCTGAGGTCGATGACCGTCCGCTGAATTTCCCCGAGGACGTGCTCAAAGCCGTGCCCGGTCAGGTGAAAAGTGAAGAATCGCTGTACATCAGCCGCCGTCAGCAATTGCACGACGAGATTGGCGGGCTGCAGGAACAGTTGATTCAGCGTCAGCAGGAGCTGCGCGAATTCGCCTCCAAGCAAGCGCAGTATCGTCAGCAGCTCGGCTTGCAGCGCCAGGAAATCAACATGTCCGAGCCGCTGGTGGCGCAGGGCGCAGTGTCCCCGGTAGAAGTCTTGCGTCTGAAGCGTGCCGAGGTGGAAACACGCGGTCAGCTCGACGCCACCACGCTGGCCATCCCGCGCGCCGAATCGGCGATCAAGGAAGTGCAGCGCAAGATCGACGAGACACGCGGCAAATTCCGCAGCGAAGCGCTGACTCAGCTTAACGAGGCACGCACCGACCTGAACAAGGCCAGTGCTACCGGCAAGGCGCTGGAAGACCGCGTCAGCCGTACGCTGGTGACATCGCCGGTGCGCGGTATTGTCAACAAGTTGCTGGTCAACACCATCGGCGGCGTGATTCAGCCGGGCAGCGACATGGTCGAAATCGTACCGCTGGACGACACCTTGCTGGTCGAAGCGAAGATCCGTCCGCAGGACATTGCCTTCCTGCATCCGGGGCAGGAAGCGATCGTCAAATTCACCGCGTACGACTACACCATTTACGGCGGGCTGAAGGCGCAACTGGAGCAGATTGGCGCGGACACCATCACCGACGAAGACAAGAAAACCACGTATTACGTGATTAAGGTGCGCACTGAGCGCAGCCACTTGGGCACCGATGAAAAGCCGTTGCTGATCATTCCGGGGATGGTTGCGTCGGTGGACATCATTACCGGCAAGAAGTCGGTGTTGAGCTACCTGCTCAAGCCGATCATTCGCGCGCGGGCTGAGGCGTTGCACGAGCGCTAGATCTTCAGCGCTGCTGCCGGCCTCTTCGCGAGCAGGCTCGCTCCCACATTTGGATTTCTTTTGAACGCAGAATTTGTGTCCACTGAAGATCAACTGTGGGAGCGAGCCTGCTCGCGAAGGCGTCAGCGGGAACACCACATCCCCTGTCAGTAAGTGACAAAAACCGTCACTCACCATCCAGTCCATTCCTCACCATTCGCCATATCGTTATTCATTAACGGTATTTAATTTCCGATTCTTATAGCTATAAAGTCATCCCCCTGCGTACCTGCCGACCAATCGGCGCGCCGCACGACCTGAACCAACACGCAATCCAGCGTGAGTGTCTGATCGACGAGCGCGCCCGTGAGCGTGCCGTGCGTGGGAGATGGAAAGATGTCCGCAGCTACTGCTTCCCCAAGCGCCGCGACCGCCGCGCCGCAATCCTTTGAAATCCGTCCTTTCAGTGGTGCCGTCGGCGCCGAGATCATTGGCCTCGACCTCAGCCGGCCGATCAATGATCAGGACTTCGTGCGCATCCACCGCGCGCATCTGGATCACCACGTCGTGGTGTTCCGCGACCAGCAAATCACCCCGCAACAGCAGATCGACTTCAGCCGCCGCTTCGGTGTGTTGCAGATCCATGTGCTCAAGCAGTTTCTGCTGGCCGACCACCCGGAAATCCTCATCGTTTCCAACGTCATCGTAAACGGCCAGAACATCGGCCTCGGTGATGCCGGCAAGTTCTGGCACTCCGACCTCTCTTATAAAGAGCTGCCGAGCCTCGGTTCGATGCTCCACGCGCAGGAGTTGCCGTCCGAGGGTGGCGACACCCTGTTCGCCGATATGCACAAAGCCTGGGACAGCTTGCCCGAGGCCCTGCGCAAAGCTGTTGAAGGTCGTTCGGCCGCGCATTCCTACACCGCGCGCTACAGCGAAACCAAATTCGAAGGCAACTGGCGCCCGACCCTGACCCCGGAGCAACTCGCTCAAGTGGCGGAAGTGGTGCACCCGGTGGTGCGCACGCACCCGGAAAACGGCCGCAAAGCGTTGTTCGTCAGCGAAGGTTTCACCACGCGCATCGTCGGTTTGCCCGACGACGAGAGCCAGCAACTGCTGACCGAGCTTTATGCCCACAGCGTCTTGCCGCAAAACATCTACCGCCATCAGTGGCAGCCCCACGACCTGGTGTTCTGGGACAACCGTTCGCTGATCCATCTCGCCGCCGGCTGTCCCGCGCACCTGCGCCGCAAGCTGTATCGCACGACCATCCAGGGCGACGCGCCTTTCTGATTCAGCGGAGATTGATCAAAAAATGAACGCTCCCTTGCCAGGCCACGCGGCCAGCAACCCGGTCGCCCGCAGCGAAGCGCTGCTGGCCGTCGATCACGTCAGCCTCGAATACCGCACGCCGCAACGCGTGGTGCGCGCCACCCACCAGGTCAGTTTTGAAATCGATCCGGCCGATCGTTACGTGCTGCTCGGCCCGTCCGGTTGCGGCAAATCCACCTTGCTCAAAGCGGTGGCCGGCTTCATTCAACCGTGCGAAGGCGAGATCCGTCTGCAAGGCCAGCGCGTCGACGCGCCGGGGCCGGATCGGATCGTGGTGTTTCAGGAATTCGACCAACTGCCACCGTGGAAAACCGTCAAACAGAACGTGATGTTTCCGCTGCTTGCATCACGCACCCTGAAGAAAAAAGAGGCCGAAGAACGCGCACTGCACTATCTGGAAAAGGTCGGCCTCGCAGCGTTTGCCGATGCCTATCCGCACACCTTGTCCGGCGGCATGAAGGCACGGGTGGCGATTGCCCGGGCGTTGGCGATGCAGCCAAAAATCCTGCTGATGGACGAACCGTTCGCAGCACTCGATGCACTGACCCGACGCAAGATGCAGGAAGAATTGCTACTGCTTTGGGAAGAAGTGCGCTTCACCTTGCTGTTCGTCACCCACTCGATTGAAGAGGCGCTAGTGGTCGGCAATCGCATTTTGCTGCTGTCGCCGCATCCGGGCCGGGTGCGCGCCGAAGTACACAGCCATCAATACGATCTGCACAGCCTCGGCGGCGTGGCGTTTCAGGAGTCGGCGCGGCGCATTCATCGTCTGCTGTTCGACGAAGGCCAGTCGCCGGAAACCGAGCGGGACCACGACTTCAACGACATTCGCATCGCCTATTGAGCGGCCAGGAGGACTACCCGATGAGCCATTTATCATCCGTGCGTGAAGAATTCGAAGTTGTGCTGGAGCCGTTGACCGAAGTGCCGGTCGAGCGAGAGTTATCCCTAGGCACGCGACTGTGGCAACAGGGCTGGCTGCGTAAAGGCCTGATCCTGATTGTGCTCGCAGTCGTGTGGGAAGTGGTCGCGCGGATTCAGAATAACGACCTGATGCTGCCGAGTTTCCTGCAGACCAGCCATGCGCTGTTCGATGGCTTGCTCAGCGGTGAACTGCTGGCCAAGGTATGGATATCGCTGGTGGTGCTGATCAAGGGGTATCTGATCGGCATTGTCTTGGCGTTTGCCCTGACCACGTTGGCGGTGTCGACGCAGTTGGGTCGTGATCTGCTGAGCACGATGACCTCGATGTTCAACCCGCTGCCGGCGATTGCCCTGTTGCCGCTGGCGTTGCTGTGGTTTGGCCTGGGGCAGAACAGCCTGATTTTTGTGCTGGTGCATTCGGTGTTGTGGGCGCTGGCGCTGAACACTTACGCGGGGTTTCTCGGCGTTTCTGAAACGCTGCGCATGGCCGGGCGCAATTACGGTTTGAAGGGTCTGCGGTTGGTACTGTTCATTCTGATCCCGGCGGCGCTGCCGTCGATTCTGGCCGGGCTGAAGATTGGCTGGGCGTTTGCCTGGCGCACGTTGATCGCGGCGGAACTGGTGTTTGGCGCGACCAGTGGCAAGGGTGGGCTGGGTTGGTACATCTTTCAGAATCGTAATGAGCTGTATACCGACAAGGTGTTTGCGGGGTTGGCGGTGGTGATTCTGATTGGCTTGCTGGTGGAGAATCTGGTGTTCGATACGCTGGAGCGGGTGACTGTTAAGCGGTGGGGTATGCAGCGCTGACCTGAAGAGATCGCAGCCTTCGGCAGCTCCTACATGGAATGCGATCCCCTGTAGGAGCTGCCGAAGGCTGCGATCTTTTGATCTGCTAGCATTGCACCAAGATCAATCCTGATCGGCCACGAGTGCTCAGCATGCAACTCCCGGACATGAACCTTTTGGTCGCCCTCGACGCGTTGCTCGACGAGGGCAGTGTGGTCGGCGCTGCGCGGCGGATGAACCTCAGCCCGGCCGCCATGAGCCGCACGCTGACGCGAATCCGCGAAGCCATCGGCGATCCGATCCTCGTGCGGGCCGGTCGTGGCCTGGTGCCGACCCCCAAGGCGCTTGAGTTGCGCGAGCAAGTCCGCGATGTGGTCGAGCAAGCCGCGCTGCTGTTCCGCTCTGCCGACAGCGTGGAGCTGGGCACGCTGCGGCGGCGCTTCAGCATCCGCGCCAACGACTTCTTCATCGGCGTCTACGGCGGCAAGCTGTTCGACACCCTCGATCAACTGGCGCCGCACTGCGAGCTGCGCTTCGTCCCGGAAGGCGATGGCGACGATGAGGCTCTGCGCGAGGGCCGCATCGATCTGAGCGTCAGCAACACCCGGCCCGTCACCCCTGAAGTCAAAGTGCAGAACCTGTTTTCCACGCATTTCGTTGGCTTGGTGCGTGAGGACCATCCGTTGCTGAATGGCGAAATCACTGCCGAACGCTACGCCGGGTTCTCCCATATCAGCATGTCGCGTCGTGGCATTGCCCGTGGCCCGATTGATACCGCGCTGAATGCGCTGGGCCTGGAGCGGCGCGTGGCGGTGATCGCGCCGAGTTTCCATGCGGCGATGTTCGCGCTGCCGGATTCCGACCTGATCTTGCCGGTGCCCAAGGAAGCGCTGCTCAGCGTGCGTCGGCTCGGCTTGAAGCTGCGCTCGTTCGACCTGCCGATTCCATTGCCAACCCTGATGCTGACCCAGGCCTGGCACCCGCGCTTCGACAAGGATCCGGCGCATCGCTGGCTGCGTGAAACCCTAAAGACCTGCTGCGACGAAACGTGGTTGGCGGCACAGCCCTGAAGATCAAAAGATCGCAGCCTTCGGCAGCTCCTACATTGAAATGCATATCCCTGTAGGAGCTGCCGAAGGCTGCGATCTTTTGCTTTAATGATTGCGTCTGACGCACTTATAACCTGCCAATAAGTCAATTTTCGTCATTGCCAAGCCCGACTAAGATGCTCCGGTATTTTTCCCTTCGGAGTGTGTATTCATGACATCCCTGACGGCGGCAGCGCCCATCGCTGCGGCCAGCCCGGCAAAGGCGATCACGCCACCGGTGTTCGGGGCGCGGATCATCATCGGCCTGGTCGGCGTATTGCTGGCGGTGCTGGTGTCGGGCCTTAACGAGATGGTCACCAAAGTGGCCCTGGCCGACATCCGTGGCGGGTTGAACATCGGTTACGACGAAGGCACCTGGCTGGTCGCCAGCTACACCGCCACCTCGGTCGCGGCCATGGCTTTTGCGCCGTGGTGTTCGGTGACCTTCTCGCTGCGCCGCTTCACCCTCTGCGCAATCGGTCTGTTCACCTTGCTCGGCGTGCTCTGCCCGTTCGCGCCGAACTACGAAAGCCTGCTGTTGATGCGCATCCTGCAAGGTCTGGCCGGCGGCGCGTTACCGCCGATGCTAATGACCGTCGCGCTGCGCTTTTTGCCGGCCAACATCAAACTTTACGGCCTGGCCGGTTATGCGCTGACGGCGACGTTCGGCCCGGGCCTCGGTACGCCACTGGCCGGATTGTGGACCGAGTACGTCGGCTGGCAATGGACGTTCTGGCAGATCATCGTGCCATGCCTGATCGCCATGGCCGCTGTGGCGTATGGCTTGCCGCAGGATCCACTGCGTCTGGAGCGCCTCAAGTCGTTCAACTGGAAAGGCCTGCTGCTGGGCTTTCCGGCGATCTGCATGCTGGTGATCGGCTTGTTGCAGGGCAATCGACTGGACTGGTTCGAGTCGAGCCTGATCTGTGGATTGCTCGGCGCCGGTTCGCTGCTGCTGGTGGCGTTTCTGATCAACGAGTGGTCGCAGCCGATTCCGTTTTTCAAATTGCAGATGCTCGGTATTCGCAACCTGTCGTTCGCCTTGATGACGTTGGCCGGTGTGCTGGTCGTTCTGCAGGCGGTGGTGTTGATTCCGTCGAGTTATCTGGCGCAGGTGCAGGGTTATCGGCCGGCGCAGACTGCCCCGATCATGCTGATCGCCGCATTGCCGCAACTGATTGCGCTGCCGTTGGTGGCAGCGTTGTGCAACCTGCGCTGGGTCGATTGCCGCTGGGTGCTTGGCATCGGTTTGAGCATGCTGACGCTGTCCTGCCTGGGCGGATCGCTGCTGACTTCGGAATGGATTCGCGACAATTTCTACGTCCTGCAATGGCTGCAGATCTTCGGTCAACCGATGTCGGTGTTGCCGCTGTTGATGTTGTCCACTGGCAGCATCCAACCGCAGGACGGGCCGTTCGCCTCCGCGTGGTTCAACACGGTGAAAGGCTTGGCAGCCGTGGTCGCTACCGGCGTGATCGAAGCGCTGACCACCGCGCGTCTGCATTTCCACTCGACCATGTTGGTCGACAGCCTCGGCAATTCGCCGCTGGCCGACCGCAGCGATCCGGGCCTCGCCCATCGCCTGCACGAACAGGCCGTGGTGCTGACCGCATCCGATCTTTATGTGTGCATGGCTGGCGTCGCCGTGGCGCTGATCCTGCTGATTTTCTGGCTGCCGACGCGGATCTTTCCGCCCCGCGCGCCGACCTGATTGCTGCACTGAACAATGAAGGTTTTTATGACGACTCAAGCAAAGCAAAAACTCGCGGTAGCCATCGCCGCCGCACTGGCGGTCGGCGTGCTGGTTTATCTGGCGCTGCCCGGCGTGTTTGGCAAACGGACCCAGCAAAATACCAACGACGCTTTCGTCTCCGCCGACTACACCTTGGTGGTACCGCGTGTGGCCGGTTTCATCAAGGAGGTGCTGGTGGAAGACAACCAGCAGGTGAAGGCTGGGCAATTGCTGGCGCTGATCGATGATCGCGACTTGCGTGCCTCGGCGGAAGCGGCGGATGCGCAAACGCTGGTGGCGCGTGCGCAATTGCAGAACGCCAAAGCGACGCTGGAACGCCAGACCTCGGTGATCGCCCAGGCGCAAGCCTCGGTGGTGTCGGCCAAGGCTGAAATGGCCTTTGCTCAGCAGGAATTGAATCGCTACAACCACTTGGCGGGCGTAGGCGCCGGAACCGTGCAAAACGCGCAACAGGCGCGCACGCGCATCGATCAGGCCACGGCGCATCTCGACACCGCTACCGCGAAACTGGCGGCAGAGCGCAAGCAAGTCGATATCCTCACCGCTCAACGTGACGCCGCCGAAGGCAGCCTGAAACACGCACAAGCGGCACTGGAAATCGCCAGTTTCGAACTCTCCTACACGCGCATCACTGCGCCGCAGGACGGCATGATCGGCGAACGGGCCGTGCGCGTCGGTGCCTATGTGACGCCGGGTAGCAAGCTGCTGGCGGTGGTGCCGCTGAAGCAGGCTTATGTAGTGGCGAATTTTCAGGAGACGCAACTGACTGACGTGCAGCCGGGTCAGGAAGTGCAGGTCCGTGTCGACAGCCTCGGCGGCGAGGCGTTGAGTGGTCGCGTCGAAAGTATTGCCCCGGCGACCGGTGTGACTTTTGCGGCGGTGAAACCGGACAACGCCACCGGCAACTTCACCAAGGTGGTGCAGCGGATTCCGGTGAAAATCATGCTCGATCCGGGTCAGCCGCTGGCCGAACGGTTGCGCGTGGGGATGTCGGTGGAGGCGAGTATCGATACGCGCAGTTCGGCGACGTCGGTGCGTGAGGTGACTCAGCGATGAGCCGTGTTGAATCGACTGGCGCCTTCGCGAGCAAGCTCGCTCCCACATTGGACCTCGGCACCACCACAAATCCCCTGTGGGAGCGAGCCTGCTCGCGAAGAGGCCAATGGCAGCAAATCACCTTGAGTGCCTTGCTCGCAGTGAGTCTCACCGCCTGCACTGTCGGCCCCGACTTCCAAAAGCCTGAAGCCACGCAAATCACCGACTGGGCCAAACCCGCTAAGTCCGCCCCGAGTCAGGCCGTCAGCGAACCCCTGAACGAACGCTGGTGGGAAGTCTTTCACGACGCGCAACTCTCGGCGCTGACTCAGCGTGCAGTGCAGAGCAACCTCGATCTGCAACTGGCCAGCAGCCGTCTGCAACAAAGCCGCGCCGCTCGCCAGGTCATCACCGCCGACCGCTATCCAAACACTGCGGCCACCGGCAGCTATGCGCGCGAACGCAACAGCGGCAAAGGCCTGAGCGACCCGTCCGGACACAACGGCGATTCCGCCTTCAACCTGTGGGACGCCGGATTCTCCGCCTCATGGGAACTGGATTTCTGGGGCCGCGTGCGCCGTGAAACCGAAGCTGCCGATGCCAACCTCGAAGTCGCCGAAAACGACCGTCGCGGGGTGTTGCTGGCGGTGCTTGCCGACACGGCGCAAAACTACATTCAACTGCGCGGCGTGCAGAACACCCGCGCGGTCACCGAGCAGAACCTCGATGTCGCCCGGCACAGCCTGAAACTCTCGCAACTACGACTGGCCGATGGCGTGGCGACTGACCTCGACGTCGCTGAAGCCGCCGCGCAAGTCGCGGCCATCGAATCGCGCCTGCCCGCGCTGGAACAACGTCAGTCGCAACTGATCAACGCAATCAGCCTGCTGATGGGCGAGCCGCCACAGGCCCTCGCGAAAGAGTTAGCCACAGACGCCGCCGTACCGCAGTCGCCGCTGCAAGTCGCCATCGGCCTGCCGTCGCAACTGGCCGTGCGTCGTCCGGACATCCGTCAGGCTGAAGCGCGCCTGCACGCCGCTACTGCCAATATCGGCGTGGCCAAAGGCGATTTCTATCCGCGCATTACCCTGTCCGGCAACCTCGGCTCGCAAGCCATGCAACTCAGCGATTTTGGTTCCTGGGGTTCTCGCGCCTTCGGAATCGGCCCGCAATTCAGCTTGCCGCTGTTCGACGGTGGACGCCTTCGCGGCATGCTGCAACTGCGTGAAGCGCAACAGCAGGAAGCCGCCGTCGCCTACCAGCAAACCGTACTGCGTGCCTGGCACGAAATCGACGATCAACTGACCGCCTACAACGCCAGTCAGCGCCGCCGCGACAGCCTCGCCGAAGCCGTTCGCCAGAACCAGATCGCCCTGCGCACCGCGCAACAGCAATATGTCGAAGGCGTGGTCGATTTCGTCAACGTCCTCACCGTGCAAAGCGCGCTGCTGGCCACGCAGGAACAGTGGGTGGAGAGTTCGACCGGCGTTTCGTTGGCGATGGTCGGGTTGTACAAGGCGTTGGGTGGGGGATGGGAGTCGGTGTATCCGGTGGGCCAAATGGCTACCAATAATCCGGTTTGATCGCTGGTTTTTTGTGAGTAGCTACTCGGTTTGGAAACTGATGAAGTCTCAGCTCTTCAGTCGAAATAACGCGTCTCAACCAGTTTGAGTTGTCTTTCAATGAGCCTGGGGGAGGGCGGATAGATCCGGTCCGATGAGGAAGGATCACCCCAATGATCAGGGCAGGAAAATCTGTTCGGAGCGCCTTCAGAGCAGGTGTCATGTCGGTATCACTGGAAACCAGAATGATTTGATCAATGCGCCCCGCACCTTCGGACATTGTTTGCCGGCTTGCAGTGCGATACATGCTGATTGCTATATGCACATCGGTTTCTTTTTCTTCCAGTTTCCAGATATCGACTTTGTCCTGACGTGACGCATGGGTGTTCCTATCTATAAACCTTGGTGCTTTGGCTGGCTCTAATTGATGCCGTCCGAAATGCACGGTGACTTTGCTCGCTCGCAATGCCCTTATGTACGCATCTTGTGCTTCCTTGGAAACGCGGCCGCGAGTTGCCAACTGGGGTTTGATTGGAGAAGTGAAGTAGTCAATCGAGACTATTGAGCTCTGAGGGTTTTCGATGAGGGCAATATGCGTCAGCAGGCTGTGCAAGTTCAGCCATTTATAGGGTGTGCCAGCGAGCAAGCCGTAAAACAGGTTGTAGCCATCAACAAAAAATGCGGTGCGCACAAAAAATCCTCAGAAACGAAAAAACCGGCCTAAGCCGGTTTTTTCATCCCCAACTGCCAGCGAACTGAATCGCTACGTACGGGGTTGAGTAAGGCAATCCTAGATTGAGTGCGTCATGCAGGTCAATCACCAAATAATTGCGGGCTCACTCCACTGGTTTATTTCCAGCACCGGCTTGCCAGTTTTGGCTACCAATGCCGACTAGGGTCAAGCCATTTAAGGGCGCCAATATTAGAAGTTGTTGCAGAAAGAGGTACATTCGGCCCGCGTTTACTTCCATAGGTAGCCTGTCTATCGCCGTTTTCGCAGTGAGCAATCGGTAGTATCCCCAACTCGTGTAGGACGCCGGAATTTGCCTACATCTCTTAAACGGTCATTGAGCGGCTTTCTCTTTTGAAACATTACATTTCCATGGAGTGATGGCCTTTCGCTTGACGCTAACCCCCGCTGTCGTAGACTCCGCACATCCGTCAGGGAGTAGCGGTTATGCAGCGTTTTCGTGGTTGGGTTGTCGGATTGACCTTAGTAACGTGTGCGGTTCAGGCGCAAACGCCCGGGCCAGACGATCCGCTGCTGGATAACCCGGCATCCGGGGCGACCGCCGCGAGCAGTGAGGCGCGGGGGGTGTTGCGCGCGCGCGATCAGGCGACGCTGGCCAGTGAGCTTTCCGGGCGGATTGTCGAGTTGCCGTTCAGTGAGGGCGAGTCGTTCAAGAAGGGCGATACGCTGGCGAAGTTCGATTGCTCGGCCTATCAGGCCCAGCTCAATGCTGCGCAGGCGGCCAGTCGCGGTGCCGGTGAAGAGCTGGCGCACAACAAGCAGTTGGCTGCACTCAATTCCGTCGGGCGTTTCGAAGTGGCGCGGGCCGAGGCCAAGGTCAGCGAAACCCAGGCGCAATCCCAGGTGTACCAAGTGCAGGTCAAGCGCTGCAGCGTGGTCGCGCCGTTCGATGGACAAGTGGTCGAGCGCAAAGTGCAGCGCTATGAAAGCGTGCCGGCCGGCGCGCCGCTGCTCGATGTCGTCGATAACCGCACCCTGGAAATTCATTTGCTGGTGCCATCGCGCTGGATGGCCAGACTCAAGCCCGGCCAGACCTTCAGCTTCGTTCCTGATGAAACCGGCCAGCCGATCGACGCCACGGTCAAACGCCTCGGCGCGCGCATCGATGAGGGCAGTCAGACCCTGTTGCTGGTCGCCACACTTCCTGAAGCCAAAGGTTTGCTGGCCGGCATGAGCGGCACCGCGCGTTTCCCGGTGCTTAAGTGAACGCCCCGGTGAGCGGCGGTGCCGAGCAGGTGTTCGCGCGGTTTCTCGACCTTGAACGCCAGACCCGCGCCGCCAGTGATGCCGCGCAACTGGCCTACAGTCTGGTCAATGACGGCCAGTCGTTGTTTGGCTTTCGCCATGCCGCGTTGTTGATCGCCGGCAAGGTACAAGCCGTGACCGGCATCAGTGCGGTCGAGCCCAATGCGCCGTTCGTGGCGTTCGTCGAGCAGGCCGTGGCGCAGTTGTTCAAGCAGGATGTGCTGAAACAGGCGCGGGTGATCGCGCCGGAACTACTCAGCGAATCGATCCAGGCCGACTGGCGCAGTCTGTCCGCTGCGCAGGTGTTCTGGTTACCGCTGGTTGATCGCGACGCGCAGGTATTTGGCGGTTTATGGCTGGCCCGCGATGTGCCGTGGAACCCTTCCGAACAAGTCTTGTTGTCGCAATTGGGCGATACCTACAGCCACGCCTGGCTGGCGCTGCAACCCCGCAAACCGTGGCGGCTGCGCTGGACCCGTAAACGTCAGGTGGCGTTGCTCGCGGTGCTGTTGCTCGGGCTGTTGATCCCGGTGCGCCAATCGGTGCTGGCTCCGGCTGAGGTGGTGCCACTGGGCGGCCGCGTGGTGGCGGCGCCGCTGGACGGGGTGATCGCCGAGTTTCTGGTCAAACCCAATCAAACGGTGAAAACCGGCGATGTGCTGGTGCGTTTCGAAAGCACCACACTCAAGGCGCAGGCCGATGTCGCCGAACGTGCGCTGGGGGTGGCCGAAGCTGAGCTGAAGTCCAATTCCCAGCGCTCGTTTGCCGATGCCGAGTCGAGTGCAAAAGTCGACTTGCTTGCCGCCCGTGCCGAGCAGAAACGCGCCGAGCGCGACTACGCCCGCGAGTTGCTCAAGCGCAGCGAAGTGCGCGCCGAGCGCGACGGCATTGCGGTGTTCGCCGACGCCGAGCGTTTGACCGGCAAACCGGTGCAGACCGGCGAGCGCCTGATGGACATCGCCGATCCAGGCCAGGCTGAACTGCGCATCGAACTGGCGGTGGGCGATGCGATCTCGTTGGAGCCCGGCGCCGAAGTGGCGTTGTTTCTCGACAGCGATCCGCTGAAGCGCCATCTCGCCACACTGGAACGCTCGGCGTACGAGGCGCAGCCGACGGCGGGCGGGCAACTGGCCTATCGGCTCGACGCCAATTTTACCGAGGCGCCGCCGCGTATCGGCCTGCGCGGCACAGCGAAAATCTTCGGTGATCGCGCGCCACTGGCGTTGTACCTGCTGCGTCGGCCACTGGCCGGTTTGCGCCAGAGCGTGGGCCTCTAAATGAACCTGCCGAGCCTGCGTGCCGACCTGCAATTGTCGCCCGCGGCGCCGGCCTTGGACGGTTCGCCGCGCTGGACCCTCGCCGATCCGGTGCGCGGCCGTTACTTCAAGCTCGGCGCGGCGGCGATGCGTCTGTTGCGCCACTGGTCCCTGGGTGACGCCGAGCAAGTCTTGCGCGCAGCCAATCGTGAGCCGGGCTTGCCGCTGGACGGCACGGAGCTTGAGCAGTTGCTGGAATTTCTTCGCGGCCACGATTTGATCTCTGCGCTCGACGATCAACAGCGCGCCAGCTACCGCCTCAAGGCCTTGGCGCAAAAGCAAAGCCTGTGGCAAATCCTCCTGCATCAATATCTGTTCTTCCGCATACCGCTGTGGCGCCCGGACGCATTTCTCAATCGCGCGTGGCCGTGGCTGGAGCGCTTCGGCCCGCGCCTGCTGCGCTACGGTTTGCCGGCGACCTTGGCGCTGGGCGTGTTTCTGGTCTCGCGCGACTGGCAGCGTTTTGTCGGGACGTTTCCGCACCTGTTCAGCCTCGGCGGCGCATTGGCGTTTGGCGTGGCGTTGTTCTTTGCCAAGCTCTGTCACGAATTCGGCCATGCGTTCATGGCCAAGCGCGCCGGGTGTCGAGTGCAGAGCATGGGCGTGGCGTTCATGGTTTTGCTACCGATGTTCTATACCGATGTCAGCGATGCCTGGCGAGTCAATGATCGCCGCGCGCGATTGCTGATCGGTGCCGGCGGTGTGCTCGCGGAATTGCTGTTGGCGTGTCTTGCGCTACTCGCATGGTCGTTGCTGCCAGATGGGCCGGGACGCACGGCGGCGTTCATGCTCGCCAGCGCCACGTGGATCACCACGCTGGTGGTCAACCTCAATCCGTTCATGCGTTTTGATGGTTATTTTCTGATCAGTGATTTCTGGGAAGTCGACAATTTGCAGGGTCGCGCATTTGCGCTGTGTCGCTGGCGCCTGCGTGAATTTTTGTTCGGTTATGGCGCCCCGGCGCCGGAGCCGTGGTCGCCGAAGATGCAACGGCGTTTGCTGATCTGGGGGTATGGCTCATGGTTGTGGCGTGCGGCGTTGTTTTTCGGGATCGCGCTGGCGGTCTATCACCTGTTCTTCAAGGTATTGGGGATCTTCCTGATGCTGGTGGAACTGGTGTGGTTCATTTTTCTGCCGATCATGCGTGAGTGGCGCCAGTGGTGGAGTCGCCGCGAACAGGCGCACGGCCCGCGCGTGTTGCTCAGTGCGCTGGCGCTGCTCGGGTTGTTGCTGGTGCTGATCGTGCCGTGGCGCAGCTCGGTGGAATTGCCGACGATGCTTGAGGCCGGGCGCGCCAGTGCCCTGCACGCGCCGACGGCGGCGCGGGTCAAAGCAGTGAACGTGGCGGACGGGCAGAAAGTCGCTCAGGGCGATGTGCTGATTGAACTGGAATCGCCGGATCTCGAATCGCGACTGGCGATCGTGCGTCGGGAAATCCAGATCCAGCAGTTGCTGATGCGCCGCCAGGCCAGTCGCAGCGAAACCGCTGCCGATGCCGGCATTGTCGAGCAGCGGCTGGCAGAGGCGGTCGCCGAGTACCGTGGGCTGACGGCGCAACGCGAGCGCCTGTTGTTGCGCGCACCGCAGGCCGGCAGCGTGCGTGACCTGCTGCCGAACATGACGGTCGGGCGCTGGTTGTCGACCCGCGATGCGCTGGCCCGAGTGGTCGAGGACGGCGCACGCCTGCGCGGTTATCTCGCCGAGGCCGAGTTGTGGCGAGTCAAACCCGGCGCCAGCGGCCGCTTCATCGCCGATGACCCGATGCACCCGGCGCTGGCCGTGCAGCTGAATGAAATCGACACCAACGGCGTGGCCTACGTCGATCAGGAGGCGCTGACCTCCGATCATCACGGGCCGATTGCCGTGCGCCGCGATCAACAACAGCGTGCGGAACCGGTGCAGGCGCAATACGGCGCGCGGCTCAGCGTGCTCGATACGGCGCCGACACCGGTGCAACCGTTGCGCGGCGTGGTGGTGTTGCAGGGCAGCGGCGAGTCGCTGCTCGGCGTAGTCTGGCGACGAATGGCGGCGCTGGGAGTCAGGGAAAGCGGTTTCTAACGGAGAGCACGATGGCGGACAACGCAGCGGTGGCGGCAGAAGGATTGGTGGTGCGGCCTGCGCGGACGACCGATGGGCCGTTTTTGCAAAGTCTGTATCAGACGGCGCGGCCGGATCTGCAATGGATCGACGGCGAGCCGGAACAGGTGCAGCAACTGGTCGCGCAGCAGTTCCAGGTGCAGGAACAGGGCATGGGCGACAACTACCCCAACGCCATGCACTACGTGGTGGAAAAACTCGGCAGCGTCATCGGCGCGTTGAGCACCGATTTCGGCGCCAACGAGATTCGCGTGTTGTACCTGGCGTTCATTCCGCAGGCGCGCGGCCAGGGTTATGGCCGCGCCGTGCTGCAAGGCGTGCAGAAAGCCGCGCAGCAGATTCGTTGTCCGGTGGCAACGGTGGTCTGGACCAGCAATCCCCATGCGCGACGGCATTACCTCGCGCTCGGGTTTGCGGTTGAAGAAAGCAATCCGGCGGCGGAGCGACTGGTCTGGTATCCACAGGGCTAAATGATCGAATCCAGATCCAGCGTGTGCGGGGCGCCGATGGTATGCCCGTAGATGGACTTCAGCAGCGGATCATCGGTGGCGTGATCCGGGGCCATGGCGAGTTGCTCGGCAAGCAGATTCTCCGGGTGCGCTCGCCAGCGCGGCAGGCTTTCGGCGAGCTGATCGGCTTCCTCGGCCAGTGAGCCGTAGACATCCATTGCGCTGACGCGCTGGTAGCGGAACGACTCCAGACGCTGTCGGGTGGTCTGGATGTTATCGATCTCGTGGTTGATCGCAGCAATCACCGGTTGGCGCGTGCGTACATAGGCGTCTGGCCGTGCCGAAAGGTCGCGTTGCTTGCTGCGCAACTGCTCGGTGATGCGGGTCAGGGCTGAATTGACCCAGGCGAATTCGCGATCAGTGACCAGCGTGCGTTTCGCTTCATAAGCCTCCTGCCAACGCCTTAACGCCGCCCAGCACGCGGGCACGTAGCCGCCGACCATCAAGTGATTACCGGCATGGAAAATCTGCGAGAGCATATTAGGGCGATCCGGCAAGCCGTGTTGCATCTGCAGGGCGACATTGCAGGCGGCGTGCTGGGTGATGACATCGCAACCGGGCTGCCACAGGATCGAAGACGTCTGCTGCCGGCCGAACTCCACCGGCATCGCATGGCGCAAGGAACCATGGTGGGCGTAGGCTTCTCCCGTCCAGTTGGTGATGCCTGCCACGAACGTCGACAGGCCGACCGGCACGTTGACGAAAGTCAGCGCGGCTCCGGCACCGAACACGCCGGCCTTGGTGTTCATCCAGCTGCCGGGCACGCTGGGCACCGGGTCGTTGTGGTTGACCATGCGGTGGTGCACCAGATCGGCTGCGCCGGTGGTGAAGCGGGAGTCGCCGGCACGGGGGGCGCCGTAAGTGTAGAGGTGGATGGTGTAGTTGAAGTCCGCTCTTCGACGCAGCATTTCAGAGAGCAGTAGCGCGACGGCACCACCGAGGCTGTGGCCGCAAATCAGGAGTGTTTGGCCGGTATAAAACCTGTCGAGATAACTCACCGAGAAAGCTGCAGCTTTCTTGGCTGCCTGATAAAACCCTCGGTGCACTTTTCCTTCTCCCTCCTCAAACGGTACTTGCAGCGCGTCAGCATCGCGTAACCCATCGGCAACAATTTCGAAAGTGCCGCGCACGGAGATGAGGATCAGTTCGTCGTTGTGGGTGATGAAAGCCTGAGTGTCGGTGCTGTCTCCTTGGCCGATATCGTCGAGAAAGTGGACGCTGGCGGGGTGTTCCAGTTCGCCCTGTTGGTTGGGTCTGTTGACCGCATAGAGCACTGGATCGAATGGCACGATCTCCAGGCGTTTCGAATAGGGCACATCCTCGTACAATGGGTAATAGGCTTTGGTTTGCGCTGAGTCGACTTTCCACAGTTCATCGAACTTGGCCAGCGCATCGCCAAACCAGCTGCCGACGCTTGGCTGCAATGGGAATGCGACGCTCAGGGTCTCGGCGGATGGCACCTCGGGTTTCTGCCCAAACGGGCAGTAGCTCAACGTGGCCATCAGCGCCAGTTGATACAGGTTGAGCGCGCAGAACTCCGGGGCGCTCGACAGCATTGGGCGCAAGGCGCGCAGTGGCCGTACCTCGAGTACGGTGTGCTGGTTGGGCGTAATGGCTACGCCAGTTTTGCCGTGCTCGCCCATGACCGCAGCGCATCCGGAATCGACGGGGAAAGAGCGATAGACTTCTGGCGGCAGATGCGCGGCGTGCCTGACCAGATGGCGGACCTCGACCTGAAAGAAGTTTGCGGCACGGTCCAGATTCGGCTTTTCGCGGGTGCGGCTGGCATTTGGATTGATGTATCGAGTTTGTTCGGCGCGGACCTGGAGTTCGGTGATTTTCAGTGGGTAGTGAGGTCTTTCCATTGCCCGGGTATACACCTTCTCCGGCCCCTCGTATTTCTGATCAAACAATAATGAGACCGGCCCAGCAAAGTGGTTCTCCACTTTACCGGTACCGGTTGCATCCAAGTGGCCTTTGTATTTCATTCCTTCCGAATCAGTAGCTTCATAGGTCAATCCTGCGTAGGGCTCACCCGAGCCGAACTCGTCAACTAACTGAAAGCTGGTCTCGTAACCTCCCGCCGGGCAGGACAAAGAGCGACTACCCAGCGGTGATTGCAGTTCTTTTTCCAGTGACGTCATGTCGAGGCTCCTTATTCCGTACAATCTGGATAAATGGTGCATATACGCCCATCGACCATTTTGAATGTGCTGAAATCGGTGTGATTACCCCTGCAGAATGCGTCCTGGTCTTCAAAGTTTTCGCCCAGACAACGCTTCCAGCCATTCGGCACCTTGACCCATGTGTCTCCCCAAGCGGGCCGCTCTTCCTTATCCAATCTGATTCTCATGCGCACGGTTTTTCCCGGCAGTTGATCGAGCGTGTAGGCGCCGAAGGCTTTACCCGTCCTTCTTGTTTCCTGCGGGTCGGATTCTTTGCAGTCGAGGAGTTTCACGATGCGTCGGTTTGGCCCCATAGTGCGAAACCACCACTGGCACTGACCGTAAAAGGTGTGTTCGCCGTCCGCGTTGAAGGTGTTCCGGAACGGCTCATCCAGCTCGCTCAGGTCATTGCGAACGAAGACCATGGCTTCGTCGCCACTGATGTCGCTCCAGTCCTTGCCGTATGCCGACTTGATTTGCAGCGCAATTCGCTTGATCACCAACGGGCACCCCTTGCGGGTTCGGCGAATGGTGATTTCCGCATTAGGCTTGTATTCGGTGCGCCATTGGCTGTTGAACACCGGCGCGATGTTTTCGCGGCGGTCGACGGTGCAGGTTTCGCCTTTTTCCGGGCCGTAATACACCACTGCGACGTAGGCGAAGTCCGGCGGCAGATCGGCGGTGAAGGTGAAGGTGTTTGGCGGGTGCTTGGCGCAACTGGCGAGGAGTGCGAGACCGCAACCTGATGCCAACATGCGCAGTGTTCGGGAAGGTTTGCTTGGTTCTTTTTTCGATGACGTCATGTCGAGAATTCCTTATTCCGTGCATCCGGGATAAATGGTGCAAGTACGCCCATCGACCATTTTGAATGTGCTGAAGTCCTTATGATTTCCGTAACAAAAGGCATATTGATCTTCAAAGTTGTCGCCCATACAGCGCTTCCAGCCGTTCGGCACCTTGACCCAGGTGTCGCCTATGGATGGTTCTTCTTCCTTATCTAATCTGATTCTCATGCGCACGGTTTTGCCCGGCAGTTGATCGAGGGTATAAGCGCCGAAAGCTTTGCCCAGCCCTCGTGTTTCCTGCGGGTCAGATGCTTTGCAATCAAGGAGTTTTCGGAGAATGCGGGGCTTGCCCATGGTGCGAAACCACCACTGGCACTGACCGTAAAAGGTGTGTTCGCCGTCCGCGTTGAAGGTGTTCCGGAACGGCTCATCCAGCTCGCTCAGGTCATTGCGAACGAAGACCATGGCTTCGTCGCGACTGAAATCACCTCGGGTTTTTCCATAAGTCGCATTGATTTGCAGCGCAATCCGCTTGATCACCAACGGGCACCCCTTACGGGTTCGGCGAATGGTGATTTCCGCATCTGGCTTGTATTCGGTGCGCCATTGGCTGTTGAACACCGGCGCGATGTTTTCGCGGCGGTCGACGGTGCAGGTTTCGCCCTTTTCCGGGCCGTAATACACCACTGCGACGTAGGCGAAGTCCGGCGGCAGATCGGCGGTGAAGGTGAAGGTGTTGGGCGGATGATTGGCGCAACCCGCCGCCATTCCCAAGCCCCCAAGCAACAACATGCCGCGCAATAGCCAACTCATAGCGGCTCCTCGCCCTGCCAGAACGCCGACAGTCGAAATACCCGCTCAAAATGCTCATCCGGGGTTTCCTCAGCCTTCGTCTGCCAATGGGCCGCGAGGCTGTAGTCGGTGGCTTGCAGGCTCTGGGCCAGCAAGAACTGCAGTTGCGCCGGTTGCTTCCAACCCCAGATTTCGGCCTGCATCACTTGCTCGCGTAGCCAAGCGTCCGGCGCCTGCCTGGCGGCGAGTTGTACGTAGGCCGCGAGGTGTTCCGCCAACAGGTAGCGATGGGCGTTGGCCAGGCGAATGTCTCGGCTGTGCTCGGCGGACACTGGCAGTTGCAGCCACATTGGCTGTTGCGGTAGCGGGTGCGTACCCGGCGTCGGGTTGTCGAGGCTGTGCCAGTGCGCGCCTTGCCAGTAACACACGCTGATGGCCGGGCCGAGATAGCCCGGCACGGCCTCGGTGGGCAAGTGCGCCAGTGCGCGGGCGAGCACGCGGTTATCGTGAAAACGGTACAGCGCCTGATGCGGACGAACGCCGACAAGCAAGCGCTCGCGCCAATGTTTGACCAGCGTCGACAGCCCACCGGGGGCGATGCTGGCGAGCCAGCCCCAATGACTTTGCGGTCGCGTGAGCAAAGCATCGAGGAGGCGCTCATCCGGCGGTTCGACAGTGAAGATGAAGGGCCCGGCATCGGCCAGATCGGCCACCGCGGTTTCTCCATAAACGCTCAGGTATTGGTCATACCTCAAGCGCGTGATCAGCGCTTGGCGCAACTCACGCTCATCCTCTGAGTCGAGCACCAGACACACCGCGTGGCCAAGACGTCGTTGCCCGGCCAGCCACTGCTGCACGGTTGAAGGGCTCATGCGGCGGCTCCTTGTGTCGGGCAAAGTCCCGCGCGGCATGCCTCGCAGAGCGGGCAGAATTCGGCATCCAAGCGTTTGCTTTGCGCCAGCAGACGGCGTTGGCTGATCGCCAACACCAATGGCAGTTGCTCGGGGGGCAACAGCTCGTCGTTGCCGCTGGGCATGGCCGAGGCGAGGGCGGGCGCTGGCACGGGCGCGCCGCCGATCTGGATCGCGCTGCTGCTGAAAATGCCACCGTGGCCGATCACCAGGTGCTGGCCGCCTGAACTCAGGCTGATGCCGGCAGCGGCTTCAATAATCACGTGGACACCGGCCTTGATATGGATGCTCTGGCCGGCGTCGACCGCGATGACCTGATCGACGCGCTGCTGACGGTTGCCGGCAATGTGCAAATAGTCATTGGCATTGAGCCGGGTCTTGCGGTCGCCAGCGACGGTGCGCTGCTCTTCAGCCTCGAACACGCTGACGCTGTTGCCCTTGATGGTTTCGTGGCGGTGGTTGCCGACGTGCAGATGGCTGTCGCGTTCCACCCGCTGCTGCATATCTCGCTGGGCGCGCAGATAAATCAGTTCACGGCCGCTGCGATCTTCGACATGCAGCTCGTTGAAGCCGCCGCTGTCGGGCGAACTGCGCGAGCGGAACACGCTGCGGGTCTTGTGCTCGGGCAGTGCGTACGGCACCGGGTTGGCGCTGTTGGCGAGGCAACCGATGATCACCGGCTGATCGGGATCGCCTTCGAGAAAATCCACCAGCACTTCCATGCCGACGCGCGGCAGGATGACGCTGCCGTGTGCGTTGCCGGCCCAGTTCGACGCCAACCGCAACCAGCAACTGCTGTTGTCGTCGTGGCCACCTTCTCGGTCCCAATAAAACTGCACCTTGACCCGGCCGAAGGCATCGCAATGGATTTCTTCGCTGGCGGGGCCGGTGACCACGGCGGTCTGGCAGCCCATCATCCGCGGTTTTTTAAAGTGCAGTGGCGGCCGGTAAATCACTGCCCATGGCGTGGCAACAAAACGGTTTCGATAGCCCTGCACGAAGTCATCCGTACTGCTGATTGATTCACTGCCAAGGGTTTCTTCCAGCACTTGTGGCTGGCGCCCTTCGTGAGTGACTTTGGTCAGTAGCCAGAGGTCATTCCATTCCACGCAGCTGTGTTCGGACAGCGTCAGGAAATGCCCGCACACCAGATTCGCCTGATCGCTGCGACCCTTGGCTTGCAGGTAGTCGGCGCGGTGTTGCTCCAGCGCTCGATGGGTCAGCAGTTTGCCGCGCTCGGCGTCGCTGAAACGCCCCGGGTAACGGTAGTCTTCGAGGTCCGGTTGCGGGTGTGCGCTGGCGGGTTTGTGCGTGGATTCCAGCACAATGCGGGTCTTGCGAAAGTCGTTGTCGCGGCGCGCGGTGCGGCTGGTGCGGGTTTTCAGTCGCACCTTGAAACGCTTGATCACTGGGCCCTCGGCTTGCAGGCCGCGCTCCTGTTTGTACGGGGTGGGCCGCTCGAGGATGGGGAACACCGTCTGGTCGTCGCCAAACACCAACAGGTGATTTTCGCGGCTGTGGCGGAAGTGATAATGGATACCTTCCTCCTGGCACAGACGCTGGACGAAATGCAGATCCGACTCGGCGGTCTGCACGCAGTATTCTCGCTTGGGATATTTGGCGCCGAGGTGAAACTGGTAGACGTCGGCCTGAATGCCATGCTCCTGGAGGATGCGCGCGATGATCTGCGGCACCGTCAGTTGCTGAAAAATGCGTTGATTGAAGCGATGAGCCAGCTGCGCCAGACGCGGCACCAACGTCAGGCTGTAATGGGTCAGACGTTTGCCGGCATCGCCGCGAGCAATACAGTCGATGACCCCATGCATGCCGTGGCCTGCGGTATCGAAAGCCAGATAGGCCGGCTGGTGCAGAAGGCTTTCGAGGCGCAGGTCGGCCCTTTCGCTGACCAGTTCAACATCGATGGCGTAGGGCTGGCTGATCGATTCGCTGCCGCTGAACGAGGCGACCTGCAGGTCGTGTTTAAAGTTGTGGAGCGTGAGACTGAAACGAGCGCTAGCGTCGAACATCCATTGTTCCTTGTCCTGTGACGGGGCACAGGCTCCTCGACGTCGATGCAACGCTGGCGATAGACCGTCCATGGTCGAATCGCAGCAAAACGTTCTGGAGCCGGGTTCAGTGCCACGCTAACAAGGTCATCATGGAATTGATGTCAGACGCTTCCCAAAATGCAGTTACAAAAAATCAACAGGTTGTACAAGGTCGTGTGCTGGAAGGGGGCCGTCAGTTAAAGGTGATGTGGAAGTAAGCCAGCTCCGGCGGCCGCCCCATCGGCGGTACCCGCGACACGAAGATGCCGTCCACTCGCCCCAGTTCAGGCAACTCCAGGGCACATGACCCGTCGACAAATTCAGTCGCTTCCAGACTGCTCAATTCGACGCTGAACGGCATGCGCTCGCTGTAACGCATTTGCGCCAGAGGTTTCTCCGCGAGTTCGTCGATGTGGATTTGTAACTCAGTGCCATCGGGCAAATGCAGGGTGCCGATCCGCCCCAGCAATGCCTGGAAATGTTGGCTTTGAACCGTTTGCAGCATGTTCTCGCTCCGCCAAGGTTGGAAACCGGGGGAGGTGGCTCCCCCGGCGGTCAGTCAGTTACGCGATGGGAAGATGCCGTTCAGCGCGATGCTGAAGTTGAGCACCAGATACGGGTTCATGATCGGCAGCGGCAAGCCGTTGCCGGTTGGCGAGATCGTGCCGCTGATGGTGGTGGCCGCGCCCTTGAGCGGAACGGGCGAAGCGCCCTGAGCATCGGAAAAGATATTTGCCAGACCCGGCCCGGTGCCCGACGCACCGATGTAAGCGTTGGTCGCCGTCGGCGCGCCCGCCGGATTGCTGGCCGGGTTGGCCAGTTGCACGGTAGTGGTGGCGGTAAGGCCGGCGAGGGTGTGGGTGTGGTTCGGCAGGTTGTTGAGGGTGGCAGTGACTTGTTCGGCGCCGGAGATTTCTCCCATGACTCTCGGCGTCAGGCCGCCGCCGTTGCCCTGGCAGATCGGCATGCGGCTTTGCAGGTTGGGGAGCCCGAAAGTGACAGTGCCGTTGCCTCCGTAAACCGTACCGAGCAATGCAAACAGCGCCTGGTTCTGGTTGATTCCGATGATCTGACCGTTGCACAAGGCCCAGCCGCTGGGCGCATAGTTGAAAGCAAACGTCAGAACAGTGCCCATGTAAACGTCCATAAAGTCCTCATCCTTCTGATTGGTTGTCGGCGGGCCGCTAGTGGGTTCAGGCGGTTGCTATTGCCTTGGCACTCCGTGGCCAGGTCACGCCACGCCAGAGCGTAGACGCGGATTGGCAAGGTTGCCGGATGTCGTGAAGTCGCAAATCGGCATCGACGGTGCTCCTGCGCCTGACCTAGAGTGACTGGCAGGCTCGGGCTCATACAGGCGTGGTGTCGTGGCACGGCAAGAGGCAGCAATGGCGGTCAACAGAGTGACACCAGTGGGCGACACACAGGATCCGCACGCGACGCCGGGTCCGTGGTTTGCCCGCTTGCGCCTGATCCGCTGGGCCAGAGAACACTGGCTGCTGCCGATTCTGTTGTTGGCCGCTGCCGTACGCTTTTACGATCTGACCGCCGCGGCGATCTGGGGCGATGAAGGTTCCAGCCTGTTGCTGGCGCGCTATTCGTTGGCCGATATCTGGCACCACGCGGCGTTCGATGTGCACCCGCCGCTGTACTTCATGCTGTTGCATGGCTGGATCGAGTTGTTTGGCGATGGCATTTTTGCCATCCGCTGCCTCAGCGCTCTGGCAGGCCTCGCGGCGGTCGGGATGGGCGTCTGGCTGGTGGATCGCCTGGCCACGCGCCGCGCGGCGATCCTCGCCGGTCTGCTGCTGGCACTGTTGCCGACGGCGGTGCGCTACAGCCAGGAAGTGCGCATGTATTCGCTGCTCGGCCTGCTGTTGATCGCCGCGACGCTGGCACTGGCCTACTGGATCCGCCGGCCGCAGCGTCATCGCTATCTGGTGGTTTATGCGCTGCTGATGACGGCGGCGCTCTACACCCATTACTTCGCCGTGCTGGCGGCGCTGTGTCACTGGGTTTATCTGGCGCTGATCCGGTTTCAGCGTGGCTATCGCTTGCGGCATATCCAGCACCCGGGCTGGTGGCTGGCGAATCTGGCCATTGCTGCGTTGTACCTGCCGTGGCTGCCGAACCTGCTCGATCTCACCCAGCACATGGAACAACTCAAGGTCGGTGGCGATGTCGGCTGGGAAGACCCGGTGACGCTGACGTCGTTGCCGTCGATGGTCTGGTCCTGGTTGATCCAGGATGACGGCGAACACCTGCCGTTAGTGGTGTTCGGCGCGTTGCCGCTGGCGTTGTTGCTGCTGACGGCGGTGGCGGTGCTGCGAGATCGCAGCGTGTCGCGCGGCAGTGTCCTGTTGACGTTGTACACCGGCTTACCGCTGTTGCTGGTGTTTGCGGTGTCGTTCATCACGCCGGTGTTCATCGAGCGCTATCTGACCGCTTATGCCCTCGGTTTGCCGCTGTTGGCGGGGCTGGCCATCGACCGCTTGTACAGCCGCGTGCGAGTTCTCGCGTTGGCGGTGCTGGTGTCGTTGCTCGGGGTGGAAATGGTTGGCCTGAATAACAACGCCACGGTCGACAGCAGTGATCAGTTCGATCGCGTGGTGAATTACGTCAATCAGCATTTCCAGCCCGGTGATCGCATCATCACCAGCGACATGCTCTGGTACTTGAGTTACGTCTACTACGATCGCACCGGCGCACAGGTGCGGCTGTACACGCCACCCGCTGCGGATGGCCGCTCGACGCGGCCGAATCAATATGGTTTCGGGACGCTGGTCAGCGACGATGTCTACCTCGACAGCCTTGCAGAGGTTTCCGGCAATGCCCGCATTTGGCTGGTCGGCACCCAGGATGACCCGGCAGAGTTTGCACCGTTGCCCGCCACTTGGCAGATCAGCGCGCAGGTTCATGCGGGCGGTGTGCAAGCGCGCTTGCTCACCCGAAACCCATAGCCGACTAGCGGTTGTGGAGACTAAAACGGTTCACCTTCAAATTCGCGATTAAAAATTAACTGGTTAGTTCTTTTTGCTCTTGATTGATATCAAAACACTACTAGTCGCAGGGTGGTTGTTGGACTACGCTCTGTCGGACAAATGGACTTTTTTTGATCAGGGTGAAGGGATTGCAGCAGTTCCACTTTATCTCCGGCTTGCCGCGCTCAGGCTCCACCCTGCTTTCTGCCATTCTTTTGCAGAACCCGCGCTTTCATGCCGGCATGACCAGCCCGGTCGGATCGCTGTTCGCCAGTGTCCTGGAGCAATGCAGCGCCGGCAGTGAATACGGCGCTGTGATCGACACCGACATGCGCCGTCGCCTGCTGCGCGGTCTGTTTGACTCCTTCTATGCCGACAAGGCCGACAAACCGGTGGTGTTCGACACCAACCGGCAGTGGAGCTCGCGTCTGCCGGCGCTCAACGATCTGTTTCCCCAGGCCAAAGTCATCGCCTGCGTGCGCAATGTCGCCTGGGTGATGGACAGTCTCGAACGGCTGTACCGCGCCAATCCCTTTGAAAACACCAAATTGTTTGGCGATGCCGTCGAGCGCAACACGGTGTACAGCCGTTGCGAAACCCTGGCGCAGCGCAATCGCCTGGTGGGTTTTGCCTGGGCAGCGCTCAAGGAAGCCTATTACGGCGAGCACGCCGACTCATTGCTGATCATCGATTACGACCTGCTGACCCAGGCGCCGGAGCGCGTGCTGCGGCTGGTCTACGAGTTCATTGGCGAGCCTTGGTTCGAGCACGATTTCGAGCATCTGGCCTATGACGCGCCGGAGTTCGACCAGGGCCTAGGCCTGGCCGGCCTGCACAAGGTCAAACCCAAGGTTGCCTTGCAGTCACGGCGCACCATCCTGCCGCCCGACCTGTTCAAGCAGTACGCTGATTTGTCCTTTTGGCTCGATGGCTCAGCCAGCGCCGCCAATGTCATTCGTATGAAGTCCGACGCCGCGATCAGTTGATCGCGGTGTTTTCATTGATGCCTTACGTACCTTCGTTCGAGTTCGGGTGAGCAACATGTGGTGGAGCATTTTTGGCGGTGCAAAGGTCAAGTCTCGGGCAACCGCAGGTCAGCGTTCGCTGGCCGCGCCGATGATCATGTCGCTGGAGCCGCGCATGCTGTTCGACGGTGCGGTGGCGGCCACCGTGGCCGATACCGCTGCGCAAGCCGACAGCCATGCACCCACCGCAGCCGAGGCGGCCAAGGCGCCGGCGGCTGACCATCCCGTGGCGAGCAAGGACACCCACGGCCAGGCCGATGCCACGCCTGCAGCCAGCCCGGTCGCGGTGCCCGGCCAGAGTGTGGTGTTCGTCGACTCGCGGGTGAAGGATGCCGACAGCCTGTTGCAAGGCATTGCTCCCGGCACGCAAGTGGTGAAACTCGACGCCAGCAAGGACGGCTTGCAGCAGATCGCCGACTTCCTCGATCAACATCACGGCGTCAGCTCGGTGCAGATCATTGCCCATGGCAATGCCGGCGATTTGTGGCTGGGCAACAGTTATCTCTCGGCGGACAACGTCGCCCAGCGCAGTGCGGTTCTGGCGGAAATCGGCAAGGACATGAACGCTGGCGGCGACATCCTGATTTACGGCTGCTACACCGCCGAAGGTGATCGTGGCTTGAGTTTTGTCGACTCGCTGGCGCAACTGACCGGGCGTGATGTGGCCGCTTCGAACAACCGCACCGGTGTTGGCGGCGACTGGGATCTGGAGATCGCCACCGGCACCATCGAAGGTGCCAACGTGCTGTCGAGCAAAGCCATGAGCGAGTACCAGTGGGGCCTCGCCACCTGGACCGCGACCAACAACCTCAACTCGGGCGTCGGCTCGTTGCGCGCGGCGCTGGCCTCGGCGCAGAATGGCGATATCGTCACGTTCAGTTCCGGCATGACCGTGCAGCTTACTTCCGAGCTGCTGATCAACAAGAACATCACCGTCGATGGCGACCTGAACAACGACGGCGTGGCCGACGTGACCCTCGATGGCCAATACAAAACCCGCGTGGTGGAAGTCACCTCCGGCAGCACCGTGACCCTCGACGGCCTGGTAATCACCAAAGGCCTGGTCGCCGGCAACGGAGGTAACGGCGGCTCGGCGGCGGCGGGCGCCATGGGCGGCGGCATTTTCAACGCCGGCATACTTACCCTGAACAACGTGACCGTTACCGCGAACGCCGCTTCCGGCGGGGGTGGTGGCGGGGGTGTGACCGGCGGTTATGTCGGCGGTGGCGGTGGCGGTGGTGCGGGTATCGGCGGCCAGACCGGTGGCCATGGCGGTACCTCCGGCCCGGGTACCGGCACTTATGCCGGGGGCTCAGGCAGTGCCAATGCCGGCGGTTACGGCGGCGGTTACAGCCCGACCGACATGGGCGGGCGCGGTGGCACCAGCACCGGTGGCGTGGGCGGCAATGGCGGCAGCGCCGGTGCCGGTTACAGTCATGGCGGCAATGGTGGCTCGGCGACCAATGGCAGCCTTTCCATTGGCGGCGGCGGTGGCGGTTCCGGCTGGGACAAAGTCGGTGGCGTCGGCGGCAACGCCGCCGGCGGTATCTACAACGCTTCGAGCGGCACCCTGAAAGTCATCGGCACGTCGGTCATCAGCAACAACATTGCTGCCGGTGGTGGCGGCGGTGGCGGCGGTGGTGTCGGCAGCAATGGTGCCGATGGCGGTGCCGGCGGTCGCGGCGTCGGGGCGATCTGGAACAACGGCGGTGTGGTGCTGATCACCGCGAGCAACTTCGCCGCGATCAGCGGCAACGGCGCCGCCAGCGGTGCCGGTGGTCTTTCCAACGGTGGTTCGACCGGCACGACGCCGAGCGCACTGGTGGGGATCTACAACAACGGCGGTACGCTCAACACCGCTTACGTGGAACCACCCACCGCCACCGTCGTGGTCGCCGATACCGCGCTGAGAATCGGCGAAACCTCGCTGGTGACCATCACCTTCAGTCGTGCGGTCAGCGGTTTCACCAACGCCGACCTGACCATTGCCAACGGCACGCTGACCAGTGTTTCCAGCGCCGACGGCGGAATTACCTGGACGGCGACCTTCACGCCGACCAACAACATCACCGACACCACCAACCTCATCACCCTCGACAACACCGGGGTGACGGCCGTGTCCGACAGCGTGGCAGGTGTCGGCACCACCAACTCGAACAACTACGCAATCGATACTCAACGTCCGACTGCGACGATCGTGATGGGCGACACCGCGCTGAAAATCGGCGATACCTCACTGGTGACCATTACCTTCAGCGAAGCGGTGTCCGGTTTCACCAACGCCGACCTGACGATTGCCAACGGTACGCTGACCAATGTCTCCAGTGCCGACGGCGGCATCACCTGGACGGCGACCTTCACGCCGACCAGCAGCATCACCGATGCCACCAACCTGATTACCCTGAACAACAGCGGTGTCGCGGATCTGGCCGGCAACGCCGGCAGCGGCACCACCGATTCGTCCAACTACGCGATCGACACCGTGCGTCCGACGGCCACCATTGTGGTGGCGGACAACATTCTGTCAGTCGGTGAAACCTCGCTGGTGACCATCACCTTCAGCGAAGCCGTGAGCGGTTTCACCAACGCCGACCTGACGATTGCCAACGGTACGCTGACCAATGTCTCCAGCGCTGATGGCGGCATTACCTGGACGGCAACGTTTACGCCGAACAGCAGCATCAATGACGCGACCAATCTGATCACCCTGAACAACACCGGGGTCGCGGATCTGGCCGGCAACACCGGTACCGGCACCACCGATTCCAACAACTATGCGATCGATACGCTACGGCCGACGGCCACCATTTTGGTCGCCGATACCGCGCTGAAAATCGGCGAAACCTCGCTGGTGACGATTACCTTCAGCGAGGCCGTCAGCGGCTTCACCAACGCCGACCTGAGCATTGCCAACGGTACGTTGAGCCCAGTCAGCAGCGCCGATGGCGGCATCACCTGGACGGCGACTTTCACACCGAACAGCATCAGCGACGCCACCAACCTGATCATCCTGAATAACAGCGGGGTCGCCGATCTGTCGGGCAACACTGGCAGCGGCACCACCGACTCCAACAATTACGCGGTCGACACCGTGCGGCCGACCGCGACCGTGGTGTTCGCGCAAAGCACCTTGAAAATCGGCGATACCTCGCTGGTGACCATCACTTTCAGCGAAGCGGTGAGCGGTTTCACCAACGCCGACCTGACCATCGCCAATGGCACCCTGACGGCGGTCAGCAGTGCGGACGGCGGGATTACCTGGACGGCGACGTTTACGCCGAGCGCGAACATCACTGATTCCACCAATCTGGTGACGCTGGACAACACCGGCGTGGCCGACCTGGCGGGCAACGCTGGCAGTGGCACCACCGACTCGAACAACTACAGCATCGACACCCAGCGGCCGACCGCGACCATCGTCATGGCCGATCCTGCCTTGAGCGCCGGCGAAACCTCGCTGGTGACCATTACCTTCAGCGAAGCGGTCAGCGGTTTCACCAACGCCGATCTGGCCGTGCCCAACGGCACGCTCACGGCGGTCAGCAGCGCGGACGGCGGCGTCACCTGGACGGCGACGTTCACACCGACCGTCGGGGTCAATGACAGCAGCAACATCATCACCCTGGCCAACACCGGGATCGCTGACCTGGCCGGCAATGCCGGCACGGGCACGACCAACTCCGGCAACTTCATCATCAACACCGTGGCGCCGACCGCCACCATCGTCGTCGCGGACAACAGCCTGACCATCGGCGAAACATCGCTGGTGACCATCACCTTCAGCGAAGCCGTGACCGGTTTCAACAACGCCGACCTGACGATTGCAAACGGTACGCTGACGGCGGTGAGCAGCAGCGATGGCGGTATCACCTGGACGGCGACCTTCACCCCGACCAGCAACATCACGGACGCGAGCAACCTGATCACCCTCGACAACAGCGGTGTACAGAACGCTTCCGGCAACGCTGGCAATGGCACCACCAATTCGAACAACTACGCCATCGATAACCAACGCCCCACCGCAACCATCGCACTTGCCGATTCAGCATTGGGCGTCGGCCAGACCACCACCGTGACCATCACCTTCAGCGAGGCGGTGAGCGGTTTGACTCTGGCTGATCTGACCGTGGCCAACGGCACACTGTCCGGTTTGAGCACGTCGGACAACATCACCTACACGGCGACGTTTACGCCGTCGGCGGGCATCACCGACACCAGCAACCTCATCACCCTGGACAACACTGGCATCACTGACGTGGCGGGCAACGCCGGCAGCGGCACCACCGATTCGGGCAACTACGTGATCGATAGCCAGCGCCCGACCGCGACCATTGTCATCAGTGATACCGATCTGCGTCCCGGCGAAACCGGGCTCGTCACCATTACCTTCAGCGAAGCGGTCAACGGTTTCGACAACGCCGACCTGAGCGTCGCCAACGGCACGCTGAGCAACGTTTCGTCGAGCGATGGCGGCATCACCTGGACGGCCACGTTCACCCCGACCATCGGCGTCAGCGATGCGACTAACCTGATCGTGCTGAATAACGCTGGCATCGGCGATCTGGCCGGCAATGCGGGCATCGGCATCACCAATTCGGCCAATTACGCGGTGCAGACCGAAGTGGCGACCGCGACCATCGTTGTTGCAGACACCGCGCTCAAGGCCGGCGAAACCTCGGCGGTGACCATTACCTTCAGCGAGGCGGTCAGCGGTTTCAGCAACGCTGATCTGACCATCGCCAACGGCACCCTGAGCAACGTTGCCTCCAGCGACGGCGGCATTACCTGGACAGCAACATTCACGCCGACGGCCAACGTCACCGACACCAGCAACCTGATCAGCCTCGACAACAGCGGTGTGACCAACGCCTCCGGTAACAGCGGTGTCGGCGTCACCGACTCGAACAATTTCGCGATCGACACGGCGTTGCCGACGGCGACGATCGTCGTAGCCGACACGGCACTCAAAGGCGGGCAGAGCACCACCGTCACCATCACTTTCAGCGAAGCGGTCAGTGGCTTCAGCCTCGCCGATTTGACCGTGAACAATGGCACACTCAGCGCGCTGAGCTCTTCGGACAACATCACCTTTACGGCGACGTTCACGCCGACGGCGGGGATCACCGACACCAGCAATATTATTCAACTGGATAACAGCGGCGTTCAGGACGCGGCGGGCAATACCGGCAGCGGCACCGCCGATTCGAATAATTATGTGATCGACACGCAGCCACCCACCGCCACCATCGTTATGAGCGACGTTGAGTTGCATCCCGGCGAAACGTCGCTGGTGACTATTACCTTCAGTGAAGCGGTGACCGATTTCACCCGCGCAGATCTTAACGTCACCAACGGTACGCTCAGTGAGGTCACGTCCAGCGATGGCGGGATCACCTGGACGGCAACGTTTACGCCAACACCCAACATCATGAACATCATTAACGCCGTCACGCTGAACACTGCCAATGTGACGGATCTGGCCGGCAACGTCGGAACCAGCGTCGCCAGTTCGGCCAACTTCGGGGTGTTCACCGAGGTTCCGACCGCCACCATCGCGGTTGCCGATACAGCGCTCAAGGCCGGTGAAAGCACGCAAGTGACGATCACCTTCAGTCAGCCAGTGCAGGGTTTCACCCTCGATGATTTGGGGGGGACAAATGGCACGCTTAACCATCTGACCTCGCTTGATGGCGGCGTCACCTGGACCGTTACGTTTACCCCGACAGCGGACATCACCTCTACTGCCAACGTCATCACGCTGGACAAAGCCGGCATCCAGAACCTCTATGGCGACAGTGGCGTAGGCACGACGACCTCCAGCAACATAACCATCGACACCCAACTGCCGACCGCGACCATTCGTGTGCTCAGCGATCATCTGGGTATCGGTGCGACCTCCACAGTGGTCTTCACCTTCAGCGAAGCGGTGAGCGGTTTCGACCTGTCGGACATCAGTGTCGCCAACGGCACGCTGGCGAACCTGACCAGCAGTGATGGCGGCATTACCTGGACCGCTACGCTGACGCCGACGGCCAACGTCAACGACACGACCAACCTGATCATCGTCGACACTGCCGGGGTGCAGGACCTGGCCGGCAACCTTGGCGCGAGCATCGCGATTTCCAACAATTACCTGCTCGATGCGACCCGGCCGACGGTGAACATCGTGGTCGCCAATTCGCATCTGGGCATCGGCCAGACCACCACGGTGACCTTTACCTTCAGCGAGGCGGTGAGCAATTTCGACCTGTCCGACCTGAGCGTGACCAATGGCGACCTGAGCAATCTGAGCAGCAGCGATGGCGGCAAGACCTGGACCGCGACGTTCACGCCGGCCGCCAACGTCAATGACCCGAGCAACTTCATTGCGCTCGACACCAGCAACGTTACCGACGTGGCTGGCAACGTCGGCAGCAGCGTCGCGGTGTCGAACAATTACGCGCTCGACAGCGAGCGGCCGAGTGCGACGGTGGTGATCGCCAACCCCAACATCGGCCTCGGTCAGACGTCGGCGGTGACCATTACTTTCAATGAGGCGGTCAGCGGCTTTGATCTGTCGGACATCAATGTCGGCAACGGCACGCTGTCCAATCTGAGCAGCAGCGACGGTGGCAAGACCTGGACCGCAACCCTGACGCCGAACGCCAACGTCAACAGCGCCAGCAATGCCATCAGCGTCAACAGCGCAGGGGTCAGAGATGCGTCCGGCAACAGCGGGGCCGGGGTCAGCAGCTCCAACAATTACGCGATCAACACGCTGCCGCTGGTGACGCCGCCAACGTTGCCGACCACTAGCGTGGTGATCCCGGATCCGCTGATCCGCAGCAGCGATCCGGTGGTGCCGCCACTGCCAGCGAACGTGCCGCTGCAACCGATCATTTTCTCGCCACCGACCGGCGATCTCGGCTCACCGCTGACCTTCGCGCCGCTGTTCGAGCAACGGGTGATCGGCAACGGCATTCGCCCGCTGGGCGATATTTTCATGAATCACGGCGCCTTGAGCCCGAGTTTTATTGCTCAGGTGTTCGGCAGCAGCGACAACGCGGGTGATGGCTCCGGTCATGGCTTCCTCGGTTTTGGCGGCGGCGATGGTGGCGTCTTCGGTAGCAGCACGCTGTCGAGCCTGTTCCACCAGAACAGCAGCGCCGAGCGCGATTCGCTGAACGCATTTGGCAGTCACTCACTTAAGACCGGCGACATTTCTCAAGGCCTGCGCGGCGTGTTTGGCGCACCGACGCTGGGCCAGCAACTGCAACAACTCAAAGACAGCGAGCAACACCGGGTCGACCACCTGGCGGCGGCGTTGCAACAGGTCGGTATCAGCGAAATATCGGCCTGAAAAAACCATAACTCAACACTGTGCGGGACCTAGGGGCGATCCAGGGATGAAGAAAAGTCAGAAGTTGTTCGGCGCCAGCCTGCTGGCGCTGGCGATCAGTGGATGTGCGGTGACCAGTGAACCGATTGAACGCAGCGTCAGCGAACAGCGCGCCAAGACCGACCTGCAAAGCATGTACAAGGATCAAGAGCCGCTGCGCGGCCCGTTGACCCTGCACCAGGCCATGGCCCGCGCCGTGAAGTACAACCTCGAAGGCCGCTTGAAAATCATGGAGGAAGCGCTGGCCAAGCGGCAGCTCGACCTCGCCAGTTTCGACATGCTGCCGCGCATGGCGCTGGACGCCGGTTACGTCGGGCGTAACAACGTCAACGCCTCCAGCAGCCAGAGCGTACGCACCGGCACCCAGTCTCTGGAACCGTCGACCTCGCAGGATCGTGACCGTGAAGTCGCCGACCTGACCATGGTCTGGAACGTCCTCGACTTCGGCGTCAGCTACATCAGCGCCAAGCAGCAGGGCGACCAGCGTCTGATTGTTCAGGAACGTCGCCGCAAGGTGATCAATACCATCGTTCAGGATGTGCGTTCGGCCTATTGGCGAGCGATGGCCGCTGAACGTTTGCTCAAGCAGATCGACAGTCTGATGGCGCGGGTGCAGACCGCCCGCGACAACAGCCAGACCTTGAGCGATCAACGCATTGGCGATCCGGTGCAGTCGCTTGGTTACCAACGCTCGCTGATCGAAGCGACCCGGCAGCTGGAGGAGCAGCGCCGCGCCTTGTCGCTGGCGAAAACCGAACTGGCGACGCTGATCAACTTGCCGCTGGGCACCAACCTGACGCTGGCCACCGATGACGGTTATCAGATTCCCGAGCTCAAGGTCGATCTGGCCAAACTCGAACAAGAAGCCCTGACCAGCCGCCCGGAACTGCGCGAGCAGGATTACCAGACGCGGATCAGCGCCGCCGAAACCCGCAAGGCCATGCTGCGTTTGCTGCCCGGTCTTGAGTTCTCCGCTGGCGGGCATTACGACAGCAACTCGTTCCTCGTCGAACAGGGCTGGGCCGACTACGGCGTCAAAGTCACCTGGAACCTGTTCAACGTGATCTCCGCACCGGCGGCGATCAACGTTGCCAAGGCTGGCGAAGAAGTCGCCACGGCGCGGCGTCAGGCGATGTCGATCGCGGTGCTGGCGCAGCTCTACGTGGCTAACGCCAACTACCAGGAGGCGCTGCGGCAGTTCAAGACTAACCAGCAACTGTCGGACATCGACGGGCAGATCGTCGGTCAGTTGCGCAACCGTCATCAGGCGGCCGGAATTGGTGAGCTGGACCTGATTCAGGGCGAGCTGAACAACCTGCAAGCGGATCTGCGCCGCGATCTGTCGTACGCCGATCTGCGCAATGCCTATGGCCAGATCTTCGCCAGTGCCGGCCTCGATCCGCTGCCGGATCAAGTGCAGTCGACCGAAGTGCAATCGATTGCCACCGCGCTGGCCAACCGTGAATCGGCATGGGCGGCGGGGGATATTTCGGCGCCGGTGGTGGCGCATGCTCCGGCCCAGTGAGGCCAGGGCTCAACCATGAGCCGGCCGGCGTTTGCGCGCCTGCCGGTGACGGTGGATTTGCCGCTGCTGTTGCAAGCGCTGGAGGCGATTGCCGACGACGCCTGGCGAAGTCACTTCAACGCTGAATATTTCTCCGGCGACTGGAGCGGCGTCGCGCTGATTTCAGCGGCCGATGCATTGACCGAGTTGTCGCCCGGTCGCGGCGCACCGCTGCAACGCGCGTCCTGGCTACGGGATGAGCGCTGGCGGCAGGGGCTGCGCAATCTGTCGCTGGATATCGTCAGTGCCCGGCTGCTGCGCCTGGGGCCGGGCGGGCAGATCCATGAGCATCGCGATTACGATCTCGAGGGCCCTCAGGCCGATTTACGCCTGCATATTCCGTTGCTCAGTCCAGCGCATGTCGATTTCTGGCTCGACGGCCAACGCATGCCCATGCAGGCAGGCGAATGCTGGTTTCTCGATCTGGCGCGCCCGCACCGTGTGGATAACCGTGATACCTCGGCGCGGGTTCATCTGGTCGTCGACTGCCGGCCCGGTGCCTGGCTTGAGCAGATGATCGCGGAAGGCTTGCCGAGCACACCGGCGCCGGGTTTGGCTGAAACCGCGTTGCAACGCTTTCAGACACGGGTCGCCGAAGATGCTGCGCTATCTCTAGCCCTGCGTTCGCTGCACGACTCAGAAGCATTCATCAGCCGGACGCTGGCACTTGCCGCTGAACAGGGTTTGGCATTTTCTCGCGAGGAATTGCGCGCAGCGATGCGCAACGGACGGCGACAGTGGAACGAACAATGGAGCGCTTGAGCTTCGACGGCTGGTTGCCGATTCGTGTCTGGCCGGTCGATGGCCAGTGGCAGGTGGATTGGTGCTGGTTCGGTGACACGCCGTTGCATCAGCCGTTTTTCCGCGAAGCGGTGGATCAAGCGTTACGGCTGCCGTTCAATCAGGCCTTTCGACGGCAGACACCGCTGTCGACACTCAGCGATTGGCAGGCGCAAAGCCCTGGGCTCGCGCCGGGTGCATTCATTCTGCACGCCTCGCGCTGTGGTTCGACATTGCTCAGCCAGATGCTCGCGCGGCTCGACGATCACATCGTGGTGTCCGAACCGCCGCCATTGGATGCGCTATTACGCAGTGATTTACCCGAGAACGAACGGCGTGCGGCGATTCGCGGATTGCTCTCTGCGTACGGGCAGCGCCGTCGCGGCATCGAGCAACGGCTGGTGGTCAAGCTCGACGCCTGGAACATTGGGGAGTGGTCGCTGCTACAGGAATGCTTTCCCGAAACGCCGTGGTTGTTTCTCTATCGTGACCCTTTGGAAATTGCCGTTTCACACCTGCGCCGCCCGGGCATGCACATGGTGCCGGGGATGCTCGGCAATTGCGTGTTGGAGGATGGTTTGCCATTTGAGGGACGCGAAGATTTCATTGCCCGGCGTTTGGGGCGGTTGCTTGAAGCGGGGTGGGTGCATTGCCGGGATTCGGCGGGTTTGTTGGTGAATTACAGCGAGTTGCCCGAGGCAATGGCCGGTCGCCTGGCGCGGTTTTTCCGCTTGAGCGAAACACAGCGCCAGCGAGTATCTGCAGCGACCGCACAGCACGCGAAACAGCCTTCACAAATCTTCGTTGCCGATGGTCAAGACAAACGCCGCGAGGCCTCGGCACTGTTGCAAATGCGCGTGCACACTTGCACCCGCGCGCCTTATGAAGCGCTGGAAAAACTTCGCCTGAGTGCCGCTGGCTTGGTTTCATGACTTGCCGGATAAATCCGCCATGCCCTTGAGCAACTCGATCGGCAACGGGAAGACAATCGTCGAACTCTTGTCGCCGGCAATCGAACTCAAGGTCTGCATATAACGCAACTGCATCGCCCCGGGCTGGCGGCCAAGCATCTCCGCCGCCTGCATGAGTTTCTCCGACGCTTGTAACTCGCCCTCGGCGTGGATCACCTTGGCTCGCCGTTCCCTTTCAGCTTCAGCCTGTTTGGCGATGGCCCGCACCATCGATTCATTGAGGTCGACATGCTTGATCTCGACGTTGGCAACCTTGATCCCCCACGCGTCAGTCTGCGCATCGAGCACCTGTTGAATGTCGATATTCAACTGCTCGCGTTCGGCCAGCAGTTCATCCAGTTCGTGCTTGCCGAGCACGGCGCGCAGGGTGGTTTGCGCCAATTGGCTGGTGGCTGACAGATAATCTTCAACTTGAATAATCGCCTTCTGCGGGTCGAGCACGCGGAAGTACAGCACGGCGTTGACCTTCACCGACACGTTGTCGCGGGTGATCACGTCCTGCGGCGGCACATCGAGCACGACCGTGCGCAGGTCGACACGGACCATTTGCTGCACCACCGGAATCAGCAGGATCAGACCGGGGCCTTTGACTTGCCAGAAGCGCCCAAGCTGAAACACCACGCCGCGCTCGTATTCACGGAGGATGCGGAACGTCGAGCCGGCCAAGGCGATGACCAATAACAGCAGTGCGACAAAACCGATTTGCAGACCCATGATCACTCTCCGAGTGGCGCCGCGTCAGTCGCGGCCACTTGCAGCAACAATCCCTTGCGCCCCACCACGCGCACCGATTGCCCGGTTTGCAGCGGGGTGGCGCTGAACACTTGCCAGCGTTCACCTTGCAGTTGCACCCAGCCGTTGCGGGCATCGCCCGGTTGCACGCTGGTGATCGCGGTGACACTGCCGAGCAGGCCGGCGTCGCCACTGACGGCGTGGCGCGGGCGGGTTTTCAGGGCGCGAATCAGCAGCGCGATCAACAGCAGGGCGCTGATCAGACCGAGGCCGATCATCATCGGCACCGGCAACTCGGCGTTGCTCAGAATCAGCGCACCGATGACGAACATGATGATGCCGCCCAGCCCGATCACGCCGTAATTGGGCAGCGCCGCTTCGGCGATCAGAAAGACGATGCCCAAGGTAATCAGCCACAAACCGGCCGGACTCATCGGCGGCAACGGGGTGTCAGCGGCGAGGGCTGAGCCGCTGATCAGCAGGAGCAAGGCAAGCGCACACCATCGGCTGTTCACGTGACCCTCCGCGAGCGTCATGGGCTGGTTCTTTCAGTCTAGTTGAGGGTTGCACTGGCTGAATTTGATCAATGCGCGGATGTGTCCAGTGGGCGGAATTACCGGCGTCACCACGCCGTCGAACTAGACTCAAAGACACGGCAACCACCGTTCAGCGCAACACCGAGGTGCATCATGCGTATGGCAAGAAAGGTGCAGAGCAGCCTGAACCGCGCGCACTGCGAATACGACATCGTCGCCCATCGACATTCGTCCAGCAGCCTGGAAACCGCACGGGTCGCCGGGGTGCCCGCCGAGCGGGTGGCCAAATCACTCATTCTCGACGACCACCATGGGCATTACCTGATGGCTGTGCTGCCGGCCAGTCGTCACCTGGACCTGAGCAAGGTACGCACCAGCGGCGAATGGCAACTGACTCGCGAAAGCAATCTGGCGCACATTTTCGACGACTGCGAACGTGGTGCGGTGCCGCCGCTGGGTGACTCCTACGGGCTGGACATGGTCATCGACCCGCTGCTGACGCGGCAGAAGGATATTTATCTGGAGGCGGGCAACCACAATTACCTGCTGCACATGAGCATGGCGGAGTTTCTGAAAATGGTGCCGCATGCCGAAGTGCGAGAGTTGAGTGATTAAGCTTTGTGGCGCTGGCACTGGCGCCTTCGCGAGCAGGCTCGCTCCCACAGGTTGATCGCATTCCCCTGTGGGAGCGAGCCTGCTCGCGAATAATCTTCCAAACAACCCATTTTTGAAGGAACTCAGCAATGGAGCAACCAATCCATAGCCTCCCATCCCTGTTCAAACAACTCGGCCTTCCCGACGATCCGGTCAACATCGACAAATTCATCGCCACCCATTCCCCGCTCAAACCCGAACTGCATCTGGCCGATGCGTTTTTCTGGACGAAGAGCCAGTCGCAGTTCTTGCGCGACGAGATTCTGGATGACGCCGATTGGGCCGAGGTGGTGGATCGGTTGGATGTGTTGTTGCGAAAGGGCAGGTTGGGCTGAAGAGCTGACCTCAGATCATTCAACTTGGCACAAGGGTTGTTGATGATCAAAAAATAGACCAAAATCACGACCTCAATTGAGGTCTTTTATTATGCAAAGCGTTTTGGCCGATATGGCTGTCAGTGTCTCAGAATTAAAGAAAAACCCTTCCGCAGTGCTGAGCGGTGCACATGGCGGTGCCGTGGCCGTTCTTAACCACAATCGCGTCATGGGCTATATGGTGCCAGCGGATGTGTACGAAGCAATGATGGAGCGACTTGATGATCTGGAGCTTGCCGAAATCGTTCGCGCCCGCAGCCATGAAACGCCAATTTCGGTAAGCCTGGATGACCTATAAGCTCGAATTTTTGCCATCCGCTCACAAAGAGTGGAACAAGTTGGGTCATACACTACGAGAACAATTCAAAAAGAAGCTGGGTGAGAGATTGAGGCTGCCCAGAGTCTCCGCAGACGCACTTCATGGAATGCCTGATTGCTACAAAATCAAATTGAAAGCTTCAGGCTATCGTCTGGTTTATCAGGTAATTGACGAGAGGGTCGTCGTTTCAGTCGTAGCGGTCGGTAAACGTGAGCGCAGTAGCGTTTATGAGAATGCAAAAAAGCGCTGATTTAACTCTCAGCGGCGGCTCTCTTCGCCCCAGCAGGCAATTTGTTTCAAAACTTGACTGAAATTCCCCTCCAATGCGATATTGATAGTTAGCAAACTAACAGTGTGCATTTTCCCGTGCCGAACGAACTCGACGCTCTCCAGATGAACATCAGCAGCGCCATGGTGGTGGCCGCCAGGCATTGGCGGAAGATCTGCCAGACCACGCTGGTCAACTATGGAATCTCCGAAGCCTGCGCCGTGCCGCTGTTGATGATCGGCCGTTTGGGCGAGGGCGTGCGCCAGGTGCAGGTGGCGCAGGCGGCCGGGATGGAGAGTCCGTCGCTGGTGCGTCTGCTCGATCAGTTGTGTCATTCGGGTTACGTCTGCCGTACCGAAGATGCCCAGGATCGCCGCGCCAAGTGCCTGAGTCTGACCGACACCGGACGTGAACTGGTGCAAGCGGTCGAGATCGAACTGGTGCGCTTGCGTCATGAGGTGCTCGAAGGCATCGATCAAAGCGATCTGGAAGCTACGCTTCGGGTACTCAGAGCTTTTGAGGCGGCCCATCCGCCTGTGGTGATCAATTCTTGAACGGTTTTTTCTCCGGCATTCCGCCCGCCCGTGACTGGTTCTACGGGATCCGTACGTTTGCAGCGTCGATGATCGCGCTGTACATCGCCTTGCTTATGCAAATGCCGCGTCCGTATTGGGCGATGGCCACGGTGTATATCGTCTCCAGCCCTTTTCTCGGCCCGACCAGTTCCAAGGCCTTGTACCGCGCCATCGGTACTTTTCTCGGTGCGGCGGCGGCAGTCTTTTTCGTGCCGATGTTCGTACAGAGCCCGTATGTGCTGGTGGTGGTCATCGCGCTGTGGACGGGGATTTTGCTGTTCATGTCCCTGCATTTGCGCACGGCCAACAGCTACGCACTGATGCTCGCCGGTTACACCTTGCCTTTAATTGCCTTGCCGGTGGTGGATAACCCGCTGGCTGTGTGGGACGTGGCGGAAGCGCGCACGGAAGAGATTTTCCTCGGCATCGCCGTGGCTGCGGTGGTCGGTGCGATGTTCTGGCCGCGTCGTCTGGCGCCGGTGTTCAACGACGCGGTGAGCAAGTGGTTCGCTGACGCGACGACCTACAGCCTGAAATTCCTCAGTCGCGACGTGCAACCTGAAGAAGTCACCGCGCTGCGCATGGCCATGGTCGCCAACTTCAACAGCCTCGAATTGATGATCGGTCAGTTGCCCCACGAAGGCTCGCGACCGCAAACGGTGCGTAACACCAAAGAACTGCGCGGGCGGATGATTCATTTATTACCGGTGATTGATGCGCTGGAAGATTCGCTCTACGCCCTCGAACGACGCACACCGGAACTGGTGGAAAAATTCGAACCGTTGCTGGCGGCAACTCGCGAATGGCTAGGTAACCAAGACGCCGATCTCGATCGCTGGCAAGCGCTGAAAGACCAGCTCGAAGCCCTGCAACCGAGCGCTGAAGCGCTGGAAGATCGCCGGCAACTGCTGTTCTCCAACTCGATCTATCGCCTCGGTGAATTCATCGATCTATGGCAGGACTGCCGCAGCCTGCAGGACGCGATTCTCTGCGAACGTCAGGACAGCTGGCGCGCGGTGTATCGCCACTGGCGCCTCGGTCGCCTGACACCGTTCATTGATCGCGGGCTGATGCTCTATTCGGTAGCGTCGACGATTCTGGCAATCATCACCGCCTCGGTGCTGTGGATTCTGCTCGGCTGGCCGGACGGCGGCAGCGCGGTGATTCTGGCGGCGGTGGCGTGCAGTTTCTTCGCCTCGATGGACGACCCGGCGCCGCAGATCTACCGGTTCTTTTTCTGGACCGGCATGTCCGTGTTATTCGCCAGCCTGTATCTGTTTTTGATTCTGCCCAACCTGCACGATTTCCCGATGCTGGTGCTGGCGTTTTCCATTCCGTTTATCTGCGTTGGCACCCTGACCGTGCAACCGCGTTTCTACCTCGGCATGCTGCTGACGCTGGTCAACACTTCGTCGTTCATCAGCATTCAGGGCGCTTACGACGCGGACTTTTTCGCCTTCGTGAACTCCAACCTGGCGGGGCCGATTGGTCTGCTGTTCGCGTTTATCTGGACGCTGGTGGCGCGCCCGTTCGGTGCGGAATTGGCAGCGAAACGCCTGACCCGTTTCAGCTGGAAAGACATCGTGCACATGACCGAGCCGGCCAACCTCGCCGAGCATCGGAAACTGGGTGTGCAGCTGCTTGATCGGCTGATGCAGCACTTGCCGCGTCTGGCGCTCACCGGTCAGGACACCGGCATCGCCATGCGCGAAGTGCGCGTCGGCCTGAACTTGCTCGATTTGCTCGCCTACACGCCACGGGTGACCGGCGCGCCGAACGCGTTGCTGCAGCAAGTGGTCAGTGAAGTCGGCGAGTATTTCCGCGCCTGCCTCAAGGCCGGCGAACGCTTGCCTGCACCCGCGCCGTTGCTGATGACCCTGGATCGCACCCGTCGCGCACTCAATGGCCACGGCGATGATGAAACCCGGCTAAACCTGTTGCACGCCTTGAGCGGTTTGCGTCTGGCGTTGCTGCCCGGCGTCGAATTCGTTTCCAGCGCTGAGCCCGAAGAACCGCTGCCCGATGGAGCGCCCCTATGATCGGTGATCTGGACATCAGCGGCATTTTCCTGCCGACCCTGCTGGTGTTGATGGGCATCACTTATGTGCTGTTTTTGCTGGTGCATGCCGTGCTCACGCGCGTGCACTTTTACCGTCTGGTCTGGCACCGGGCATTGTTCAACGTGGCCCTCTACGCGGTACTGCTGTACGGCGTGGACTCACTCAGTCGATACCTGATGACATGAAAAAACCGTTTTTGACCATCGGTCGCGTGGTACTGACCCTGCTGATCGTGACTTTTGCCGTTGTCCTCGTCTGGCGCATGGTGATGTATTACATGTTTGCGCCATGGACCCGCGACGGCCACATTCGCGCCGACATCATCCAGATCGCCCCGGACGTGTCCGGGTTGATCCAGCAGGTTGAAGTGAAAGACAACCAGTTGATCAAGCGCGGCCAAGTGCTGTTTAGCATCGACCAGGATCGCTTCAAACTGGCCCTGCGTCAGGCCAAAGCGGCTGTCGCTGACCGCGAAGAAACCTTGGCTCAAGCCCAGCGCGAAGCCAAACGTAACCGTGGCCTCGGCAATCTGGTTCCAGCCGAGCAGTTGGAAGAAAGCCAATCGAAGGTCGCCCGTGCGCAATCAGCACTGGCCGAAGCCATGGTCACCGTGGACAGCGCCCAGCTCAACCTCGACCGTTCGGTGATTCGCAGCCCGGTCGACGGCTACGTCAACGACCGTGCGCCGCGTCCGCAGGAATTCGTCACCGCCGGGCGGCCGGTGTTGTCGGTGGTCGACAGCAATTCGTTCCACATCGACGGCTATTTCGAAGAGACCAAACTCGACGGCATTCATGTCGGCCAGTCGGTGGACATTCGTGTGATCGGCGACCGTGCGAAACTGCGCGGGCATGTCGAAAGCATCGTCGCCGGTATCGAAGACCGTGACCGCACCAGCGGCAGTAATCTGTTGCCGAACGTCAACCCGGCGTTCAGCTGGGTGCGGCTGGCACAGCGAATTCCGGTGCGGATTGCCTTTGATGACGTGCCGGAAGATTTCCGCATGATCGCCGGGCGTACCGCCACGGTATCCATTATCGATGACGCAAAAGTCGACCATAAAAAGCAGGAGCCCGCGCAATGAGCAGGGCCCTGATGATCGCCGGGTTGGGCGTGATGTTGTCGGCGTGTCAGATGGTCGGCCCGGACTATCACGTGCCGGAAGACGCGGCAGTGCAACGCAAGGATTTTCAGGGCGAACTCGCTGTGGCCGGCAAACCCGTCGTATCCGCGCCAGTGCCGGCGGACTGGTGGCGGCTGTATAAAGATCCGCGCCTCGATCAACTGGTTCAGCAGGCCATGGCTTCCAACACCGATCTGCGCGTTGCGGCTGCCAATTTGCAGCGTGCCCGTGCTCAGGTCGATGAGGCCGAGGCCGCTGGTGGCTGGAGCGGCGGCGTGAAAATGGGCGCCCAGCGTTTGCAGGAGTCCGGTCAGGCGTTCTTGCTGCCGGAAAAAGTCCCGGTGGCCAACATCGGTGACATCGGCATCAGCGCTTCGTATCAGTTCGACCTGTGGGGCACATTGCAACGTGGCATCGAAGGCGCGAAAGCCAATGCCGACGCGACACAAGCCGCCGCCGATACTGCGCGCATCACTTTGGTGGCCGACGTGGTTCGCGCCTACACCCAAGTCTGCGCGGCCAACGAAGAGCGCGAAATCGCCCAGCATTCCCTCGACCTGCAGTCCCAAGGCACCACGCTGATCCAGCGTCTGCGCGACGCTGGCCGTGGCGATGAAACCCAGGTCACCCGTTCGCAAACCCAATTCAAATCCCTGCGCGCCGATATGCCGCGCTATGAAGCGGCTCGTCAGGCCGGGTTGTTCCGTCTGTCGATGCTGCTGGCGAAACCGGTCGATCAATTGCCGGCCGGCACCGCGACTTGCGCCGAATTGCCGAAAATCGCTCAACTGTTGCCGGTCGGTGACGGCGCCGCACTGCTCAAACGTCGCCCGGATATCCGACAGGCCGAACGGCGTCTGGCTGCTGCGACGGCCGGCATCGGCGTCGCCACCGGCGAGCTGTACCCGGACATCAGCATCGGCGCGACCATCGGCACCGTCGGGATTCTCGATGACCTCGGTGATCCGTCGACCAACCGCTGGGGCTTCGGCCCGTCGCTGAGCTGGAAAGTGCCGACCAACGGCGCCCGTGCGCGCATTCGTGAAGCCGAAGCGACCACCCAAGGCGCGCTGGCGCATTTCGACGGCGTGGTGCTCAACGCCATTCGCGAAACCCAGACCGGCCTGGCCCAATACAGCGCGCTGCTGCAACGCCGCGATGCGCTGGCCGACGCCGAGCAGTCGGCGAAACTGGCCGCCGACCAGACCCACCGCTTCTTCCAGGCAGGTCGCGAGTCGTTCCTCGCCGATCTGCAAGCGACCCGCACCTACACCGATGTCACCGCGCAACTGGCCGCCGCCAACACCCAGGTTGCCATGAGCCAGATCGATTTGTTCCTCGCCTTGGGCGGCGGCTGGGAAAGCGGACGAACGCACGCTCCAAGCCCCGGCAAACCCTGAGGCCGTTGCTATGCTTTGAAGTGTTGGAAGGGCGCCCCGTGCAAAGCACCCTTCCAGCGCACATTGCTAGTGCTGGTCTAGGGGAAACCAATAATGAAAAACCCTTACGCTCTCGGCTTCTGGTGCGCCCTCGCAGCGCTGGTGCTGCTCTCGGCCACTTATTTCTACGGCATCATGCTGGCCCACCAGATCGACAAGGCCATGGTTTTCCTCGACAGCGCCGTCGCGCTGATCGCGGTCATGGCAATTGTGGTCGTGGCTTGGGCCTCGGTTCAGGTGCAGCGGGTCAAGAAACGCCAGCTTGAACAGGGCAAGACCCTCGTTCTGATCTGGGACACCAAAGTTGCCCTGCGTCGGGTCGAAACCGTGTTCGACCGCTATTTCTGGGGCAGTTACTGGCAACCGGGACGGACCTTCGCCGAAGTCATGGGCGAACTCACCGGCACGCCGCTGGAAAAAAGCCTCGAAGCGCTGAAAAAACAGTGTCTGGAACTCGACAAGCAGATTGATGGCGAGGGCTGGCACTGGCTCAACAACGCGCGGGAATTGTCCGATGTCGCCACGGCCATGGCCCGTGAGCGCTATCAACTGGATTTTTGCGATCCGCGCGCCGACGGGCCGGGCGGGGCGGTGATCGATCGCGACTTTGAAGTGCTGGTGTACACCTGGACCGCGCGGCTGAAAAGCTTTGATCATCAACTGGATGAGATCGAGGTTCAGTACTCCTGAATCTCTACTGAATCATCTGGCCCCTTCGCGAGCAGGCTCGCTCCCACAGGTACAGCGGTGTCCTTGTGGGAGCGAGCTTGCTCGCGAAGGCGGACTGAAAAACACCGAAACTCTTCCCGCCTGTCGACTGTCCACTCTCCCCGTAGACACTCTTTCACCTTTAAACATTGGGCCACCTTGCGCGCCCGGTGCTAATCTCCACCGCTGAATTCAGCGCAGTCGAGCCGCGACCCGGTCACGGGTTCAGGGAAGACGACCACACTCACAGCCACGGAAATCGATCAGGTCATTCATGAATAAATCAGCAGGCGTGCTTCTCGGAATTGTTGTTGCCATCGGCGCGATCAGCGCAGGCGGGGCCTGGTACACCGGGACCAAGATCGAAGGCGTGCTGAACAACGCCGTCAGCAATGCCAACAAAGAGCTGCAGACCGCCATGGCCGGCTCCAACGGCAGCGCGTCGCTGGAACTGGTGTCGCTCGACCGCCACACCTTCACCAGCACCGCGCACTACCGACTCAAGGGTGAAGGCGAGATGTTCGGCGACAAACCAGTGGAATTGCTGTTCGTTGATCACATCGAACATGGCCCGCTGCCGTTCTCGCGTCTGGTCTCGCTGAAATGGCTGCCGGTCATGGCCACCAGCAACTATGAGCTGGAAAAGAATCCGGCCACCGAGAAGTGGTTCGCCGCGACCAAGGGCGCCGCGCCGCTCAAAGGCGTGACCAGCATCGGCTACGACGAATCCACCACCAGCACCCTCGACCTGCTGCCGTTCGAAACCGCGCTGGATGAGCAGTCGAGCCTGAAATTCTCCGGCCTGACCATGAACATCTCTGCCAGTGCCCAGGCGCAGAAGGTCAAGGCAGACGGCTACATGGACAACCTGAAACTGGTTACGGTGGCTGAAGACCAGGCGCCGGTACAGGTCGAACTCAACGGTCTGACCCTGGCCAGCAACCTCGCCAAGAGCAGCTACGGGTACTACACCGGGGAAAACACCCTGGTGCTGACCAACAGCAAAACCACCTTCGGCACCAAGCAATCGGTGCTCGGTGTGAAGAGCTTCGAAATGAAGAACCTCACCGAAGAAAACGGCAGCAATGCGTCGGGCCGTGCGGATTACAAGGTTGGCGAAGTCAGCCTCAACGACAAGAAAATCGGCTCGGCGAACATGGCCATGAGCCTGAAAAACCTCGACATCCCGTCGACCATGTCGCTGATGCAGATCTACCAGACCAAATTGCAGCCTTACGAAAAAGCCGCCGCCGAGGCCGCAGCCCAAGGCTTGCCGGCGCCGGAGCTGAACCTGACCGAAGCTGAAAGCGCACAAGTCAAAGCCGATCTGCAAAAACTGCTGGCCGCCGGCCCACAGTTTGCGCTGGAAAACCTCTCGTTCAATACCGCCAACGGTGAGAGCAAGGCCAATCTGGTGATCGACCTGACCAAGCCGCAATCGATGGATCTGCCGCCGGATCAGCTGGGCAAACAGCTGATCGCGCTGCTTGACCTGAATATCCAGGTGTCCAAGCCGATGCTGGTCGATCTGCTCAGCGTGCAGGCGCAGCTCGACGGTCAGACCGATGCCAAAGCCATCGTCGATCAGTCCAAGGAAGCGGCCGACATGTTCGCTGGCATGGCGGTCGGTTCTCAGCTGGCGGTTGTCGACGGCACCAACGTCGTGACCAAGCTGCATTACGCCGCCAATCAGGTGGAATTCAACGGCCAGAAGATGACCGTCGAGCAGTTCGTCGGCTTCCTGATGAGCAAGTTCGCAGGCGTCACGCAAGTGCAGTAATTCTGCGTTCTTAATAGCAACGCCCGGCCTCTGTATCGCACAGACGCCGGGCGTTTTGCTGTCTGGCGTTCGGGTTTTCGCGGTGCTGGCTGAGGCGCCAGCACGATTCTGAACAATTATTGTGTTCCGAAGATTGGTCTACGCTTGCGTGCAAGACTGCCTGACTAAGCTTGGCCGTTGCATGTGCATGGGCGGCCACCGTTACGAAAGGGCAAGGAGGGCATTGCGACCCGGCTGGCCATGTAAGGATGCTGACGAATGCCGCGTATTGATGTTCCTGTATTACATCGTGGTTTACGCCCTTTGTTCCGAGTCGCGCTGTGCAGCCAGTTGCTCTGGCCGGCGCTGGCGTTTGCCGACACACCCTACGATCAGATGGTGCGCGACGCCCGCGCCGGGCAAACCACGCCGGCGCTGACGGTTTTGCGTCAGGTGCCACCCGGCCAGTCGACTACCGGGCAGATCAGCGATCACCTGCAAATCGCCAGTTGGGCCGGGCTCGACGCCGAAGTGGTGCAGGTCTATGAAACCCAAGGCCGTGACCGCGTCCTGCCGGTGCAGGCGCTGACCGCCACTGCGCGTGCCTATCGCAATCTCAAGCGCTGGGATCAGGCGACTCAGGTCTACAACAAGGCCTTGGCGCTGGAGCCGGATAACGCCGACCTGCAATTGGGCCTGGCCCTGACTCAGGCGGATGCCGGCAAACCCGACGAAGCGGTGACCCGCGCCAAAGCGCTGGTGGCGGCCAAACCTGATGATCCGTCGCGCCGTCTCGCCTTGGGCTACGCCCTGACCCGCGACAACAAACCCTACGATGCCCTGTTCGAATACGATCAAGCCTTCAAGCGCGCCGGCACTAAACCGGAAGTCGCCCGCGAATACGTGGTTGCCCTGCAAAAGGCGCGTCTGCCGGAACCGGCGCTGCGTCTGGCCAATCAGCGTCCGGGCCTGCTCGACCCGGTGACCCTGCGTCGCCTCGAAGGCGATCTGGCCGCCGAACGCGTGCGCCTCGCCGAACTCGCCACCCGCAGCGAAAAAGAACGCTACGTCATCGCCGATCGCGCCTTGGCCGACTACGACAAACTCCTCGCCACCTGGACGCCGGACGCCAGCGCTCACGATGACGTGATCCGCTGGCGCATCGACCGCATGGGCGCGCTCAAGGCCCGAGCGCGCACGGCCGACGTCATTACTGAGTACCAGAAGCTGCAAGCCGAAGGTGTGAAGATTCCGACTTACGCTCTGCGCTGGGTGGCCGCGTCGTATCTGGATCAGCGTGAACCGGAAATCGCCACGGACCTGTATCGCCAGGTGCTGTCGGCGCCGGACGCCGATGCCGGTGATCGCCTCGAAGACAGCACTGCGCTGTATTACGCATTGCTGGAAAGCGACCGCGCCGATGAGGCGCGCAAAGTCGCTGAAGACGCCGCCAAGGCGCAGCGCCCGCGTATCGAACTCAAGGGCTTGCCAATCGGCAACCCCAACGATGAATGGATGGACGCCCAGCAACTGGCGGCACAGGCCGGCACCTATGGTTCCGACTTGCCCCATGGTGAGGAGCGATTGCAGGCGCTGGTCGATCAGGCACCGGGCAACATCGGTCTGCGTTTGGCTCAGGCCGATCTGTATCTGGCCCGGCAATGGCCGCGCCGCGCGGAAAACCAGCTCAAGGAAACCGAGAGCATGGTCCCGCGCGACATGGGCCTGGAAATTGGCCAGGCGCACACGGCCATGGAATTGCAGGAATGGCGGCAAATGGATGCGCTGACCGACGACGTCGTCGCCCGCTATCCGGATAACCGCCAGGTGCAGCGTCTGGCCCGCGAACGCGAAGTGCATGACATGTCCGAGCTGCGTGTCGAAGCCTACGGCGGCAAAGCCAATGGCGGCGGCAGTGGCGATGCCGGCGCCGTCAGCGGCAGTCGCGATTTTGGTATCCAGACCACCCTGTACAGCCCGCCCATCGATGAAGACTGGCGCGTGTTCGCCGGGGCCGGGTATGCCACCGGCGACTTCGCCGAAGGTACCGGGCACCACCGCTTTCAGCGTGTTGGCCTGGAACGCCGCACTCGTGACATGACCCTCGAAGCAGAAGTGTCCAATCACGATTACGGTTTTGGTGACAAGCAGGGCGCGCGTCTGGCGATCGCCCGCGACATCAACGACCACTGGCAGTACGGCGGCAGCCTCGAATATCTGTCGGCCGAGACGCCATTGCGCGCGCTCAACAGCGACATCAAGGCCAATGGCGGCAGCGGTTTCATCCGCTGGCGCGCCAACGAAAGCCGCGAGTGGCGGCTGTCGGTGAGCCCGTCGCATTTCAGCGACGGCAACAACCGCGTCGAAGCCTTGCTCACCGGCCGCGAGGGTGTTTACAGCGCGCCGAACGTGCAGGTCGATGCCGGTCTGGAAGTGGGCACCAGCCACAACTCCAAGTCCGATGACGTGCCGTACTTCAACCCCAAATCCGACTTCAGCGTGATGCCGCTGGTCAACGTCAATCACGTGCTCTACCACCGCTACGAAACTTCCTGGAGCCAGCAGTTTCAGGCGGGCGCGGGGACGTACAGCCAGCGTGATCACGGCACCGGCGGCATGGCCCTGCTCGGTTACGGCCAGCGTTATGCCTGGAACGACGTGTTCGAGGTGGGCGGTTTGTTCAGTGTGATCAACCGGCCTTACGACGGTGATCGGGAGACCGATCTGCGTCTGCTCGTCGACCTCACTTTCCGCTTCTAGAAGAGTTTGAAGATGCCTTTGATTTCGCGTTTCATCCTTCTGCTGGGAGTGCTGCTGGTCAGCGCCTGCGCCCAGCAAGCTCCGGCCTTCGCGCCGCCGTCCGAGCGACCACTGGCGGCCAGTGAAAAACCGTGGCCGAAAAATCACGTGCTCGGCATTGCCTATCACGACATTGAAGACCGAGACCCCGATCAGGCCGTGGTGGCGGTGCGCACCGAGCGCATGATCGAACAGCTCGCCTGGTTGCGCGAGAACGGTTACAAACCGGTCACCGTCGACCAGATCATGGCGGCGCGCAAGGGCGGCCCAGAGCTGCCGGCGAAAGCGATTCTGCTGAGTTTCGACGACGGTTATTCGAGCTTCTACACCCGCGTGCTGCCGGTGCTGCGTGCCTATAACTGGCATGCGCTGCTGGCGCCGGTCGGCAGCTGGATCGACACGCCGCTGAATCAACCGGTGGATTTCGCCGGCGCGCCGCGTGCGCGTTCCGACTTCCTGACTTGGGATCAAGTGCGCGAGATTTCGCAATCCGGTCTGGTGGAAATCGCCGCGCATACCGATGCCAATCACAAAGGCATCCTGGCCAACCCGCAGGGCAACATGCAGCCTGCTGCCGCGACCCGGCGCTACGACCCGGTGACCAAACGCTATGAATCCGAGGCCGATTTCCAGGCGCGGATTCGCACCGACGTGAACAACATCTCGGAAAAAATCCGCAAGGTCACCGGCAAGAAACCGCGTGTCTGGGTCTGGCCGTACGGCACGGCGGACGGCACTTCGCTGACCGTGGTCGGCGAGCAGGGCTATGAAATGGCCCTGACCCTGGACGACGGTCTCGACACCCTCGACAACCTGATGAGCAGCCCGCGTTTCCTCGTTGCCTCAGACCCTGACGGCGAGCATTTCGCCAACAGCATCGTCGGCGTGCAGTCGGATCTGCCCATGCGCGTGGTGCATGTCGATCTGGACAACGTCTACGACCCGGATCCGGCGCAACAGGACATCAACCTTGGCAAACTGGTGCAGCGCATGGCTGACATGGGCGCCAACACGGTGTTCCTGCAAGCCTTCGCCGATCCCAAGGGCGATGGTCTGGTGCACTCGCTGTACTTCCCCAACCGCCACTTGCCGGTGCGCGCTGACATCTTCGACCGGGTTGCCTGGCAACTGCGCACCCGTGCTCATGTAAAGGTGTATGCATGGATGCCGGTGCTGAGTTTCGGCCTCGATTCGAAACTGCCTCGCGTTACCCGCTGGGACCCGAAAACCGGCACTACTGCGGTAGACCCGAATCAGTACCAGCGCCTGTCGCCCTTCGATCCCGAGGTGCGGCGGATCATTGGTGAAATCTACGAGGACGTGGCGCGCCTGACCTCGGTCGACGGCATTCTCTATCATGATGATGCGCTGCTCTCGGACTTCGAAGACGCCAGCCCTGATGCCTTGAAAGCTTACGTCGCCCAGGGTTTGCCGGGTTCGATTGCCGCGCTGCGCGATGATCCGGCCGCCATGCAGCGCTGGACGCGCTTCAAGAGCAAATACTTGATCGATTTCACCAACGAGCTGATCGCCAAAGTCCGCGCCATCCGTGGCCCGCAGGTGCAGACCGCGCGCAACATCTTCGCCGAGCCGATGCTCAATCCACACAGCGAAGAATGGTACGCACAGAACCTTGACGATTTCCTCGCGACCTACGACTGGACCGCGCCGATGGCCATGCCGTTGATGGAAAAACAGACCCAGGCCGAGTCCGGCCCATGGCTGGAAGCGCTGGTGGCCACGGTCAAGAAACGCCCCGGAGCGCTGGATCGCACGGTGTTCGAATTGCAGGCACGCGACTGGACGAAAAAAGATCAGGCCAACATCGACGGTGCGCATCTGGCGGACTGGATGGGCCGTCTCAAGCGTCAGGGCGCGACCAGTTTCGGTTACTACCCGGACAACTTCCTCGACAACCTGCCGGACCTGAAAACCGTAAGGCCTGCGCTCTCCAACAAATGGAATCCATAACATGCTGGATAGACTGTTAGCCCTGCTTGTTCTGGCGCTCGTCCTCGGCGTGCCGCTGGGCCTGATCTTCCTGGTCACCGGGCAGTTCCTGATGGACTTCGTGTTCTTCTACCCGCTGTTCATGTCCGGGTTGTGGATTGCCGGTGGCCTGTATTTCTGGCTGCACTGGGAGCGCCACTGGCCGTGGCAGGACGATACCCTGCCGCCGCCACTGGAAGGCGAGCCGCTGATCTCGATCCTGATCCCTTGCTACAACGAAGGCGACAACGCCGCCGACACCATCCATGCGGCGCTGGCCCAGCATTATCCGAACATCGAAGTCATTGCGATCAACGACGGCTCCAAGGACAACACCGCCGAAGTGCTCGATGCGCTGGCCAAAGAAGATCCACGCCTGCGCGTGCTGCATCTGGCGGAAAACCAGGGCAAAGCCGTCGCTCTGCGCATGGGCGCGATCGCGGCGCGCAGTGAATATCTGGTGTGCATCGACGGTGATGCGCTGTTGGCACCGAACACGGCGGCCTATCTGGTCGCACCGATGCTGGATAACGCGCGTCTTGGCGCGGTGACCGGCAACCCACGGATTCGCACGCGTTCGACGCTGGTCGGGCGGGTTCAGGTCGGTGAGTTCTCCTCGATCATCGGCCTGATCAAACGCACGCAACGGGTGTTCGGGCGGATCTTTACCGTCTCCGGGGTGATCGTCGCGTTCCGTCGTACCGCGCTGAACCGCGTCGGTTACTGGAGCCCGGACATGATCACCGAAGACATCGACATCAGCTGGAAGCTGCAACTCGATCACTGGAGCATCTTCTACGAGCCGCGCGCGTTGTGCTGGATTCTCATGCCGGAAACCCTCGGCGGCTTGTGGAAGCAGCGTCTGCGCTGGGCCCAGGGCGGCGCCGAAGTGCTGTTCAAGAACATTCGTGGCATCTGGCAGTACCGCCATCGTTACCTGTGGCCGCTGCTGTTCGAATACTGCCTGTCGACCGGTTGGGCGTTCACGTTCCTGCTGTCGGTGATTTTCTGGGGCGTCGGCAAGTTTGTGGTCATGCCTGAGGCCATCGCGGTGGATCACCTGATGCCGCCGGCGTTTACCGGGTTGCTGCTGGCGTTTGTTTGTCTGGTGCAGTTCGCGGTCAGCATCATCATCGACCGGCGCTACGAGCCGGGGTTGGGCAAGACCATGTTTTGGGTGGTCTGGTACCCGATTGCATTCTGGTTTGTCAGTTTGCTGACCACACTGGTCAGCTTCCCGAAAGTCTTGTTCGGCCAACATCAGAAACGTGCGCGTTGGGTCAGTCCTGACCGGGGTATCAAACCGATCGGCGACGACGAAGAGGAGGTCATCAAATGAAAATCATCCGGACCCGCCAGCGGCCGTTCCTGGTCGTGGTCGATGTGATTCTTACCGTGGTGGCGTGGGTGGGGCTGCTGTTCTTGCTGATACGCGGACTCTGGCCGTTGATTGAAACTCATACCGCTGGGCCGCGCATCGACAACTCGGCGTTCGACGCGCTAGGCACGTTGCAGATTTATTTGTGGGTGGCATTGGTCAACGCGGTGATTCTGATTTCCTGGGCGCGTTATCAACAGCGCAAAAGCCGCAGCTTCGCCCAGCGCCGGCTACCGTCGCCGGTGATCGACGATGAAGGGTTGAGCAAGAGCTTCAAGCTCTGCGATGACCGTTTTCAGAAGTTGCGCACGCCCGGGGTGATGACCATTCACAACGATCAGGAAGGTGACATCAGCCATGTGGTGACGCATTTCTGGCCGGTGCAGCAGGAGGAATTGCCACCGCCGCTGGCACCACTGGAGCATCCACGGGTGATTTTTCTGCATGCTGAAGATGACGACAATCGCGAACCCCTGACGCGCTAAGCGGTTGATCGTTCCCATGCTCCGCGTGGGAATGCCTCTGGGGACGCTCTGCGTCCAGTGACGCGGAGCGTCACGGGCTGCATTCCCACGCAGAGCGTGGGAACGATCAAGTGCAGAAGATCAGTACTAATCGCGGATCAGTGCCCAGGCTTCTTCCATTGCTAGTGGCTGCTTCATCCGTTCGGCCAATAGCGCCATTGCCCGTTCCTTCTCGCAAGCCACAGCGGCGACCAGCACACCATTTCTGCCAAACAGCCCAATGAATGGCGGTTGTTCAGGCTCGCCGAAAAACTCCACCTCATCCCAATGTTCGGCATGGCCGAGGTAGTCGTAATTCTTGCCGAAGTGCCAGGTCCAGAAAAACGGCACATCCAGATAATGCTCTTCGCCGCCCAGCATGTTGGCGGCAGCGATTCGCGCATGTTGTTGAGCCAGGCGCCAGTGCTCGATGCGCTGCAACTGGCCGTTCAACGGGAACGTGACGATGTCGCCGATGGCCCACAGGCCTTCGCTGACGCGCATGCCTTCATCGACGCGCAATGACTGATCTTTTTCCCTCGGCAATGACGCGAAAGCCTCGGTCGCCGGGTGAACGCCGACTCCGGCCAGTACCAGATCCGCTGAGAGCCTTAATCCATTGTTCAGCAGCACCGCTTCGACTTTGCCGTCGCCAATGATTTCTGTCGCCTCATGATCGTCGATGAATTTCACGCCCTGTGCTTCATGCAGTGAGCGAATGGCTTTGCCCACGGCTTCGCCGAATTGAGCGGCGAAAGGAATCGCGTGTCGAGCCAGCACTGTGACGTCGAGGCCATACTGACGCAGGGCCGAAGCGCATTCGAGGGCGATGAAGCTGTCGCCGATGATCACGGCGCGTTGCTCCGGTGTGGCCGCATTCATTATTTGCTCTGCCTGGGCTTTTGAGCGCAGCACGAATACCTGTGGCAGGTCGGCACCGGGCAGTTCCAGCGGGTTGGGTTCGCCACCGGTGGCGAGCACCGCTGCGTCATAACGCAGCGTCTGGCCGTCGTGGAAATGAAGGGTTTTGGCCGCCGCGTCGATTGCGCTGATTTCGCCTGGTTGGCGTTCAATGCGCTGCTCTTTATAGAAGTCATCTTCACGTAGCGGCGGTGTTTCCTCGGGCGGCATGTCCCCGGCAAGGACAAATTTGCTCAGCACCGTGCGGTCGTAACCGGCATCCGCCTCGCGATCGATCATCACGATCCGGCCACCAAAACCCTTTTCTCGCAACGCCGCCGCACATGCAGTGCCTGCCGCTCCGGCGCCGACGATCACGAACGTGCGCGAATCATCGGCCGGTGGCGTATGCGCGTCGGGCAACGGCTGATCATCGACCCAAACCTCGTCGCCACGCAGTTCCAGCGGATAGCGCTTTAGGCTGTCGAGCGCCGGTGGCTCGCACAAAGCGCCATCCTCTGCGCGAAACGCAGCCTTGTGCCACGGGCAGATCAGGCGTCCGTGACACAACGCACCGTCAGCCAATGGCGCGCCGGCATGTGGGCATTCGCCCTGAAAGGCGCGTATTTGCCCACCGGCGCGCAAGAGCACAATCTTGCAGTCGCCGATTTCAACCTGCAGGCCACGGTCTTCAGGGACATCAGCGATACGGGCGACACTGTGCAGGGACATGATTGGCTTCCTCGCGGGCATTTCTCTTGTGAGTTTGCGCGGGAGTGCGAGGTTCAGCCATTTGCCACTGCCACGGCACGAACGGTACAGCTATAGTTTGCAGGCCTACGACGGCCCCACTGCACAAGGTGCTCCCGGAATGACCCGATTGACCTCTCTCAACCCATGGCTGGCGGCCCTCGCCGTCACCCTTTGCGTGCAGTTTCCGGCGCAGGCCCAAGAGCGTTTCACCCTGAGCATCCCGGGTGTGTCCGATAACCGCCTGTTCACCTCGGCAGCCGCCAGCGATGCGCCCGGTTGCGGTGGCAAGAACCAGTCGCCGGCCCTGAGCTGGAACGCCGGCCCTGCCGGCACTCAGAGTTACGCGATCGTCATGCACGACCCGGACGGCCAGAAAGGCCTGGGCGTCGATCACTGGATTCATTACGGCATCAAAGCCACCACGCACCAGATCGCGGCGGGCGTCGGCGCCAAATCCGCGTTCGAAGGTGTCGGCGGCACCAACAGCAAGGGCAACACCCATTACATGGGGCCGTGCCCGCCAGTGGGCGACAGCGCGCACCACTACATCATTCAGATCTACGCACTGGATCTGGCCCCGGATGCCTTGCCGGCCGGTTTGACCCGCGCCGAGCTGATGGAAAAAATCAAAGGCCATGTCCTGCGTAACAGCAGTGCGGTGCGACGTTATCACCGCTGAAAATATTTTTAGCGGCGTTTAACCCGAACTGAAAGGGCTGCCCGTCTCAGTGGATGAATGATCAATTTCATCCCGAGGTCAGCCCCCATGTCTCTTCCTGTGTATTTTTTGCGGCCCGTCACTATCAGTGTGTTGCTGGCGGTGGCCGGTTGCGGCCTGTCCTCCAATCCGGAAGTCGCCGCCGTGCCGGCACCCGCTCAGCCCGTGCAGATGATTCAACAGGAAGCCGTGATGGCTGACAGCTCAATGGCCAAACGCGCGCTGTACAAGATGCCGAATGCCGGCAGTGCGCCGATGCCGCTGAGTGAAAGTTATCCACAGGACTATCGCGATGAGCAGCGCGAGCAGTATCAGGCGTTAGCTGATAACCCGATCCACAGCGTCGCCGAAACCCCGGTTTCAACCTTCAGCGCTGACGTCGACACCGGCGCTTATGCCAACGTCCGCCGTTTGCTCAATCAGGGACGTCTGCCACCCGAAGGCGCGGTGCGGCTGGAGGAAATGGTCAATTACTTCCCCTATGACTACGCGCTGCCCAACGATGGTTCACCGTTTGGAGTGACTACGGAATTGGCTGCTTCACCGTGGAACCGGCACACTCGCTTGCTGCGCATCGGCATCAAGGCGTCCGACCGCGCTGTGACGGAGCTGGCCCCGGCCAATCTGGTGTTTCTGGTCGACGTGTCCGGCTCGATGGATCGCCGCGAAGGCCTGCCGATGGTCAAGAGCACGCTGAAATTGCTGGTTGATCAGTTACGCGATCAGGATCGTGTGTCGCTGGTGGTGTATGCCGGTGAATCGAGAGTGGTGCTGGAGCCGACTTCCGGACGCGAGAAAGCGAAAATTCGTACAGCCATCGAGCAATTGACCGCGGGTGGCTCGACCGCAGGAGCCTCCGGTATCGAACTGGCCTATCAAATGGCGCAGCAGGCCTTCATTCCCAAAGGCATCAACCGCATTCTCCTGGCCACCGATGGTGACTTCAATGTCGGCGTCAGCGACTTCGACAGCCTCAAGCAAATGGCTGTGGATAAACGCCAAAGCGGAATTTCCCTGACGACCCTGGGTTTCGGTGTGGATAACTACAATGAACACCTGATGGAGCAACTGGCTGATGCCGGTGACGGTAACTACGCCTACATCGACAACCTGCGGGAGGCGCGCAAAGTGTTGGTGGATCAGTTGGGTTCGACCCTCGCCGTGGTGGCAAAAAACGTCAAATTGCAGGTGGAATTCAACCCGGCACAGGTCAGCGAATATCGCCTGCTCGGCTACGAGAACCGCGCGTTGAAGCGTGAGGATTTCAGCAATGACAAAGTCGATGCCGGCGAAATCGGCGCAGGACACACGGTGACCGCACTGTACGAAATTGTCCCGGCGGGTGAAAAGGGCTGGCTGGAGCCGCTGCGTTATGGTCAATCGGCGCCGGTGGTTTCCGGGAAGAGCGGAGAATTGGCGATGCTGCGTGTGCGTTATCAACAGCCTGAAGGTGGGAAAAGTCTGCTGATCGAGCGGCCGATTGCCAACCAAGTTGCAACCGCCAGTGAAGATCTGCGTTTTGCCGCTGCGGTCGCCGCGTTTTCCCAACAGCTCAAGGACGCTCGCTATACCGGCGACTTCAGCCTGAAAGACACCGAAGCATTGGCCCGTGGCGCGCGCGGCGATGATCGCTTCGGTCTGCGCAATGAGTTCGTGCAACTGGTCGAACTGGCGGAGAGCTTGCGCAGCTCAACCGCATCGAACGCGTTGGCCACCGAACAACGGATTGAATAAGTGAGTCGTCTGAAAGGCTTCATCAGTCAGCTGTTTGCCTCGGCAGACAGCTCAAACGCCAGCAGCGACGAATCGCTGCTGGCGCTTTATCGCGAGGGCGACAGCGCGGCGTTCGAGATCTTGTACGCGCGCCATCGGCAGGGGTTGTACCGGTTTCTGCTCGGCTTGAGCGGCAAAGCGGAACTGGCTGACGAGGTGTTTCAGGAAACCTGGCTGAGCCTGATCCGCAGTGCCAGTCAGCCACAAGGCCGGGCGACATTTCGTACATGGCTGTTCCAGATCGCCCGCAATCGCTTGATCGACCACTGGCGCAAGCATGGCGCCCACCAACCGTTGCACGACAGCTATGACGAGCAGGCGCATGCCGTCAGTGACGAGGCGAACGATCCTGAGCAACTGCTCAGCCTCAGCCGCGACAGCCAGCGCCTGGAAAGCGCCCTGCAAACCCTGCCCGCCGACCAGCGCGAAGTGTTCCTGCTGCGCGCCCACGGTGACCTCGACCTGGCACAAATCGCCAGCCTCACCGAAACACCGCTGGAAACGGTCAAAAGCCGCTTGCGCTACGCCCAGCAAAAACTGCGTCGGCTGCTGGCCGAGGAGGTACTGACATGACTGACGCCCGCCAGACACCCGAAGATCCGCTGATCAAGCATGTACGCGAACAGCACAACGCTGAGCCGCCAGCGCATCTCGATGCGTTCATCCTCAACGCTGCGCAGCGTCAAACCCCTGCGCCGAAACCGACCCTGTGGCAACGCTGGCTCGACGCCTGCCGCAAACCCCGCTGGCAAGTCGCGTTCGCCAGCCTCGTCGGCGTGGCATTGATGTTGTCGCTGGTGCAGCGCACCCCCGAGCCGCTGCGCCAGTACGACTACGCGCCAGCCCCCGAACTTGCCGTACCCATGACCGACACGGACTCGGCGCAACTGCACCGATTGTCCGCCCCGGCCGGCGCCATGCCTGCACCTGTGCCGATGATGGAAATGGCCGCGCCGATGCAAAATCAGGCCATCAGCGCCGATGAAGCCAAGTTCAGCAAACGCGCCACCGCCCCGGCCAATGGCCTCGACGCGCAACTGCGCGAAGTCCTGCGCCTGCGCCAATCCGGACAGTCGCAAGCAGCTGACAGCCTGTTCAACAACCTGCACAAACGCTACCCGAACGCCGATCTCGACGCCCGACTGGAACAGTTGCAGAAAAAATGACCGCCTGAACCCTCAGCCATTTGGCATTGCCCCGCAAAAACGCGCAATATCGGGCTATTGCCAATGCGCTGGAGGACAACGTGGCAGCAAAAATTGACCGCATCGCCCAACTGCTCAACTGCCCGGAGAAGGGCGAAGAGATGCGGCGCGCGATTACCGAGGCGCGTAAGGAATTTCTGCTTAACCAGTCGGAAGAGGATGTCGTTGATGAAGACGACGTTTTTGAGGAGGTTGAGGAAGAAGACGACGATGACTACGACGAGTTTGACTGGACGACGGAGTGACTTCGTTCAGGCGTCTTTGCAACGCCCACAAAAAAGCCCCGGACCATCACAGTCCGGGGCTTTCTCGTTTAAATCAATGGTGCACCAGGCGGGATTCGAACCCACGACCCCTGCCTTCGGAGGGCAGTACTCTATCCAGCTGAGCTACTGGTGCAGCGGGCGACATCATACCTAGGTCGGCTCGGGGCGTCCATGCTGGGTTTCGGCGCGGATTGTCAGTGCGCGTGTCGGCTGAGAACGCTGCATTCCTTAAAGCTGTAACGTCCTGCAAAACCCTCGCTTGGCGCTTTGCCGGGGTTGATCTAAGGTTTTCCTGCAACTGAGGCTTTTTTGCTCGTTGATCTGAAAAATTCCACAAACACGGCGTTTTTGTTCTTTTTTTCGAACGACCTATTGTCCTTTAACCCCTTTGATCCTACGATCCGTTTGAGATTTCAAACGCTCGTTGACCGGGCGTTGAAGCGCCGGTGGTTGGAAACGTCCACTGTTGATGCACCACACCCGGTCACTGATTTCCCTGACGGCAGCCTTGCGAGGCGCCTTTCTACAATCATAATTTGCTCCGCGCAGGCCGCGGTGCTGTTAAGGAAAGCCGACATGCAGCTTAAAGACACCCTGTTGTTCCGCCAGCAAGCCTTCATTGATGGCGCTTGGGTCGATGCGGATAACGGTCAGACGATCAAGGTCAATAACCCGGCCACCGGCGAAATCCTCGGTACCGTGCCAAAAATGGGCGCTGCCGAAACCCGCCGTGCCATCGAAGCTGCTGACAAAGCGCTGCCGGCCTGGCGTGCACTGACCGCCAAAGAGCGTGCCGGCAAGCTGCGTCGCTGGTTCGAACTGATGATCGAGAACCAGGACGACCTCGCGCGCCTGATGACCCTCGAGCAGGGCAAGCCGCTGGCCGAAGCCAAGGGCGAAATTGTTTATGCCGCTTCGTTCATCGAGTGGTTCGCCGAAGAAGCCAAGCGCATCTACGGTGACGTGATTCCGGGTCACCAGCCAGACAAGCGTCTGATCGTGATCAAGCAGCCAATCGGCGTGACCGCAGCCATCACCCCGTGGAACTTCCCGGCCGCGATGATCACCCGCAAAGCCGGCCCGGCACTGGCCGCCGGTTGCACCATGGTGCTCAAGCCTGCTTCGCAAACTCCATTCTCTGCATTCGCACTGGCCGAACTGGCTCAGCGCGCGGGCATTCCTGCTGGCGTGTTCAGCGTGGTGTCCGGCAGCGCCGGCGACATCGGTAGCGAGCTGACCAGCAACCCGATCGTGCGCAAGCTGTCCTTCACCGGTTCGACCGAAATTGGTCGTCAACTGATGTCGGAATGCGCCAAGGACATCAAGAAAGTCTCGCTGGAACTGGGCGGCAACGCGCCGTTCATCGTGTTCGACGACGCGGATCTGGATAAGGCCGTCGAAGGCGCGATCATTTCCAAGTACCGCAACAACGGCCAGACCTGCGTCTGCGCCAACCGTCTGTACATTCAGGATTCGGTCTACGACGCGTTTGCCGAGAAGCTGAAAGTGGCGGTGGCCAAACTGAAGATCGGCAACGGTCTGGAAGACGGCACCACCACTGGCCCGCTGATCGACGAAAAAGCCGTAGCCAAGGTGCAAGAGCACATTGCTGACGCTGTAGCCAAAGGCGCAACCGTGCTGGCTGGCGGCAAGGCGATGGAAGGCAACTTCTTTGAGCCGACCATCCTGACCAACGTGCCGAAAAACGCCGCTGTGGCCAAGGAAGAAACCTTCGGTCCACTGGCGCCGCTGTTCCGCTTCAAAGACGAAGCCGAAGTGATCGCGATGTCCAACGACACCGAGTTCGGTCTGGCTTCGTACTTCTACGCTCGTGACCTCGGTCGTGTGTTCCGTGTCGCTGAAGCGCTGGAATACGGCATGGTCGGCGTCAACACCGGGCTGATCTCCAACGAAGTCGCGCCGTTCGGCGGCATCAAGGCCTCGGGCCTGGGTCGTGAAGGCTCCAAGTACGGCATCGAAGATTACCTGGAAATCAAATACCTCTGCCTGGGCATCTAAGCCCTGCAAGAGATTGCTGTAAACGCAAAGGGCACGAGAGCGCTGTCCCTTTGCGTCGTTTCAAACCGGAATTTTCTCTGCGGCCAGGAACGCCGTGGCAGTCGATCATCGCATGCTGCCACTGTCGATTTCTCCCGCTTAATCCTTGAACCACGCCGCCCGATGAGCGGCGAATGAGGACTGTAATGAGCAAGACTAACGCTGAACTGATGGCCCGTCGTACCGCAGCTGTTCCACGTGGTGTTGGCCAGATTCACCCGATCTTCGCTGAGTCGGCAAAAAACGCTACCGTTACTGACGTTGAAGGTCGTGAGTTCATCGACTTCGCCGGCGGCATCGCTGTTCTGAACACCGGCCACGTGCACCCGAAAATCATCGCTGCCGTGACCGAACAGCTGAACAAGCTGACTCACACCTGCTTCCAGGTTCTGGCTTACGAGCCGTACGTTGAGCTGTGCGAAAAGATCAACGCCAAGGTACCAGGTGATTTCGCCAAGAAAACCCTGCTGGTCACCACCGGTTCCGAAGCTGTGGAAAACGCCGTGAAAATCGCCCGTGCCGCCACTGGCCGTGCTGGCGTGATCGCCTTCACCGGCGCTTACCACGGTCGCACCATGATGACTCTGGGCCTGACCGGTAAAGTCGTGCCTTACTCGGCCGGCATGGGCCTGATGCCAGGCGGTATCTTCCGTGCGCTGTACCCGAACGAACTGCACGGCGTGAGCATCGACGACTCGATCGCTTCCATCGAACGCATTTTCAAGAACGACGCCGAGCCGAAAGACATCGCCGCGATCATCATCGAGCCGGTTCAGGGCGAAGGTGGTTTCTACGTTGCGCCGAAGGAATTCATGAAGCGCCTGCGCGCGCTGTGCGACCAGCACGGCATCCTGCTGATCGCTGACGAAGTACAGACTGGCGCTGGCCGTACCGGTACGTTCTTCGCCATGGAACAGATGGGCGTTGCTGCCGACTTGACCACGTTCGCCAAATCCATCGCTGGCGGCTTCCCGCTGGCCGGTGTATGCGGCAAGGCCGAATACATGGACGCCATCGCTCCAGGGGGCCTCGGTGGCACCTACGCCGGTAGCCCGATCGCTTGCGCCGCTGCACTGGCAGTGATGGAAGTATTTGAAGAAGAGCAACTGCTGGATCGCTGCAAGGCTGTTGGCGAGCGTCTGGTCACTGGCCTGAAAGCTATCCAGGCCAAGTACCCGGTGATCGGCGAAGTCCGTGCCCTGGGCGCGATGATCGCGGTCGAGCTGTTCGAAAACGGCGACAGCCACAAGCCGAACGCTGCTGCTGTAGCGTCGGTTGTGGCCAAGGCGCGCGACAAGGGGCTGATCCTGCTGTCCTGCGGCACCTACGGCAACGTTCTGCGTGTACTGGTACCGCTGACCTCGCCGGACGAGCAACTGGATAAAGGTCTGGCGATCATCGAAGAGTGCTTCTCCGAGCTCTGATCACCCAGTGTGACCTGATCGACAAAAAACCCGCTTCGGCGGGTTTTTTTACGCCCCTTGAAACACATCGACGCATTAGCGCTGTATCGAATGGCCAGCATTGGCTAAGGTTCAGGCATTGCAAGGGAGAGCGCGCATGACTGCCGTTGAATTACCCGCCGTACCGCGAGTGCTGATTGCCGAGGCTGACCCGTGGTCCCGCGACCTGCTCAAACAAGTGCTGCTGAACGTGCGTTGCGATGCGCGTCTGGATCTGTGTGCCGATGGCCAGCAAGCCATGTCGATGCTCAGTGAGGTGCCGTATGACCTCGCTATCGTTGATTGGGAGCTGCCGGGTGTCGATGGTCTGAATGTGCTGCGCAGCGTGCGCCAGCGCAAACGCAATCCGCCGCTGCCGTTCATTCTGATGAGCAGCCGCAACGACAGCGCCAGTGTGCGCGAAGCGATTCCACTCGCGCCGACGGCGTATCTGACCAAACCGTTGAACATGGAAAGCCTGACCGAGCGGTTGCAAGGGTTGCTGCTCAATGCCGGGGAAGAAGTGTTTTGCGAAGTGCCGGCGCTGGCGCCGGGCATGACTCTGTCGGTATTCCTTGAGCGCCGCCGAGAGCAGGCCGATGGCGCGCCGCTGATGACTGATGTGCAAGTGGCGGTGAAGCGCAGCCTCAATCCCAATGGCCTCGATCTGAAACTGTTGGAAGATGAGATCAAAACCGACCCGCAGATCACGGCGGTGCTGATCGCGGCGGCCAACAGTGCGGCGCAGCACCATGGCGCGCCAGTGCAGACATTGGCTCAGGCGCTGCATCGGTTGGGCACCGGGCAGAGCATGAACCTGATTCTGGGGTTGGCGCTCAAGCGCAGCGCCAAACTCAGTGATCCGTGTCTGGCGGACTACGCCGAGCGTTACTGGGGCCTGTCGCTGCACACCGCTGAATACGCGCGCACCTTGGCGCGTTTGCTCGATCTCGATCAGGAGCGCTGTTATTGCGCGGGCATGCTCCATCGTCTGGGGGATCTGGCGTTGTTGCGTTGTTTGCAGGAGTGGCAGCAGGCCGGTGGTGAGCTGGATGAGCTGGAGGAAGTCGGCGAGGCGCTGGCCGAGTTTGGTGCGGCTTATGGTTCGGCCTTGCGCACCCGCTGGCGGTTGCCGCTGGAGCTGCGAGAGCTGATCGCGTCGGTCTACCAACTCGGCGGCGGGGTGTATTCCCGTGAGGCGCTGGTGATGAACATGGCGGCGCAGATGGCGCATCTGACCGAGCATGAAGGCATCGAAGAGTTGGCGAAGAGCCGCACGGCGCGGTTGCTCAAGATCGGCTTGCCGGAATTGATGCGGATGCGCAAATAATCTGCATCACCACTGACTCTGTGGGAGCGAGCTTGCTCGCGAAAGCGGTGTGTCATACAGCGCTATGTTGACTGACAAGCCGCCTTCGCGAGCAAGCTCGCTCCCACAGTAGTTATGTGTTGGGTTGAGGTATGGGCTCAGGCAGAAATGATGCGGTTCTTGCCCTGTCGCTTGGCCTCATACATTGCCGCATCCGCACGGGCGAACAGGCTGTCGAGGCTTTCGTCTGCCTCGGTAAGGCTGGTCAGCCCCTGGCTGACGGTGATGCCGAACGTCTGCCCGTCATGGCTGAAACTCAAACGCTGAATCTCCTGTTGCAGCCGTTCAGCCACCTGCATGGCCATGTCCGGTGCGCAGCCGGGAAATACTGCGGCGAACTCTTCCCCGCCAATCCGCCCGAACAGATCCCCCCGGCGCAACGACCCGCGTCCGCATTCGGCAATCCGTTGCAGGACGTTGTCGCCCTCCGGATGGCCGTAGGTGTCGTTGATCACTTTGAAGTCATCGATATCCAGCAGCAGAAAGGCCATTGGCGCACCCTGTACACGCGCTTCTTCGAACTCGCGGTTGGCACATTCGAAAAAATGCCGGCGATTGCTGCTTTGCGTCAGCACGTCGGTGGTCGCCAAACGATGCAGCTCGGTTTCCATCTGCTTCTTGTCAGTAATGTCTTCGGCGATACCGACGATGATCACCGGTTGTCCCGGTTCGTCCTGACGATTGATGAAGCATTTGTCGCTGAGCCAGCGCACCTGGCCATCGGCGGCGATGATGCGGTACTCGCGATCCTCCACCGCGCCTTTGTGCAGCACTTCAGCGAGGCTGCGTTCGGCGTAGTCGAGGTCGTCGGGGTAGATGCTGTCGCGCCACTGGTGGTAGTCGGCGAGCAGCAGGCCGGCGGAGCGGCCGAAAATCCGTTCGTAAGCGGGGCTGACGTACAGCACCTGCCGGGTTTCCCAGTTGAAGGCCCAGAGCACCGCGTTGACGCTGACCAACAATGAACTGAACAACTGTTCGCGTTCGCTCAGACGGGCGACTTCGCCTTGGGCGTGCATCAACGCCATGAGGGTTTGCGCGGCCTCGGGCCACTGCGGGAAGGATGAGTCTTTTTGATTGTTGTTGACCATCGGCACAGATCTCAAAGGACGTGCCGCAATTCGACAACGGCCACAGTACAGCCCGCCGGGATGGCGAAGTGTCTTTGAGATAGGCGTTTTTTGGCGAAGTTCCGAAGGGTGCACCCGGGAGCCGGGTGCACCGATCAACGGTCTCAGACTGCTGCAGGACGCAGCGAGTAGGTTTTCAACTGATCCGCAAATTCGCGCAGGGACTGGATGCCGCTGGCTTCTGCTTCGTGAATCCACTCTTTGATGGCCGCGAGCATGTCGTGGCCATTTGCGCTGGTCTTGACCCAGATCTGCTGCAGGGCCAGGCGTTTTTCGTAAATTACCTTCAACGCCTGACTGTGCTCGAGCATGGTCTGGATGCGCAGGTGATGACGGTCTTCCAGCAGGCTGGTTTCCCGCGAGAGCAGACGTTTGGCGCGGTGGAACTGGTGGCGCACCGAATGATCGACCTTGGCAAGCTCTTGCTTGACCAGTGGTCCGATCACCAATTTGCGGTACTGGGCCATGATCTGGAAGCGGTTGTTGAGGATGGCCATGGCGGTGTCCATGTCCAGATTGCCCTTGCCTTCGACGCGGTGGGCGATCGGCGCCACACGCTGAACCTTGGCCAGACGCAGGAAGCTGAAGACTTTGATCCACGCCCAGCCGAGGTCGAACTCCCACTTTTTCACCGAGAGCTTGGCCGAGTTAGGGTAGGTGTGATGGTTGTTATGCAGTTCTTCGCCGCCGATCAGGATGCCCCATGGCACCAGATTGGTCGCCGCATCGCGGCATTCGAAGTTGCGATAGCCAACCGCATGGCCCAGGCCGTTGATGACGCCGGCAGCCCAAACCGGGATCCACATCATCTGGATCGCCCAGATGGTGATGCCGATGGTGCCGAACAGCAGCAGGTCGATGACGCCCATGATCGCCACGCCCAGCAGCGGATAGCGGCTGTAGACGTTGCGTTCGATCCAGTCTTCGGGGCAGTTCTTGCCGTAGATGCGCAGGGTTTCCGGGTTCTGCGCTTCGGCGCGGTACAGCTCGGCGCCGGTACGCAGTACCGTGGAAAGACCTTTGATGACCGGGCTGTGCGGGTCGTCTTCGGTTTCGCACTTGGCGTGGTGTTTACGGTGGATGGCCGTCCACTCGCGGGTGTTCTGCGCCGTGGTCAGCCACAGCCAGAAACGGAAAAAGTGCTTCAGGCCGGCATTCAGCTCCAGGGAGCGATGGGCCGAGTAGCGGTGCAGATAGACCGTGACGGCAACAATCGTCACGTGGGTCATCAGCAGGGTGACTGCGACCAGAGACCAGGCCGACAAGCCAAGAAAACCTTCGTACCACATAGGCTATAGGGCCCTCGATAAAGATAAAAACAGCCGTTGCATTATCACCAAGCACACAGATAAAACCAGTCGCCCTTTCAGATAAGAGTCGCTGGATGTTTCTTGACCTATAATTCCAACCTTTTTGTAGGGACATGGACAGTCGAATGCCTGCCACTTACCGCGACGCTTTGCGTGCAGCGCTGCTCTATCTCGTGCTTGCCGCTGTCTGGCTGCAAGGTACTGATCATTTATTAAACAATTTCTTCGATAACTCCGTCGATCTGGCCCGATGGCAACTGATCAACGGTTACGTCTTTGCCGCGCTCAGCGCCGGGCTGATCTTTCTGGCGCGAGCGCGCTTGTGTGAGTTCCTCGGGATTGGTGCGCGTTTGCGCGGGCGCCACGCCGATCGCGAACGCCTGCGTCAAGCGGCGGCCGTATTCGATTGCACCCGCGAAGGCGTGCTGGTCACCAACCACCAAGGGCTGATCGTGCACGTCAATCGCGCGTTCATCGAGATCACCGGTTATCAGCGCGAAGAAGTCCTCGGGCAGCAGCCAAGCCTGTTCAAGTCCGGGCATCATCCGCCGGGGTTTTATCAGGCGATGTTTGCCACCCTGGAATCACACGGCGAATGGAGCGGCGAGATCTGGAACCGCCGGAAAAGCGGCGAGATTTATCCACAATGGCAAACCATCCGGGTCATTCACGATGATCAGGGCCGGCTCAGCCATTACGTCGCGGTGTTCTCCGACATCAGCGCGATCAAGAATTCCGAACATGAGCTCAAACACCTCGCGCACCACGATCCACTGACCGATCTGCCCAATCGCCTGCTGTTCAGCGACCGCGCCGAACAGGCGCTGGCCTCGGCGCAAAACCATAAGCGCGGCTGTGCACTGCTGATGCTCGATCTCGATCACTTCAAAATGATCAACGATAGCCTCGGCCATAACATCGGCGATCGCTTGCTCAAGGCAGTGGCGGCCCGTTTGCAGGCGCTGTTCGGCCCGGGCATTACCTTGGCGCGGCTCGGTGGCGACGAGTTCGCAGTGCTGGCGGAGAGTTGCCCACAACTGGTGCAGGCTGCGGCGCTGGCGCAACGCATTCTCGATGCGCTCAAGCAGCCGTTCTGCATCGATGGCCATGAACTGTTCATCAACGCCAGCATCGGCATCAGCCTCTTCCCCAGTGATGCATTGAGCGCCGAGCAACTGTTGCGCAATGCCGACGCGGCGTTGTTCAAGGCCAAGAGCAGCGGCCGCAACGGTTACGCCTTGTACACCGAAGAACTCACCGCCCACGCCCAGCAACGGGTGGAAATCGCTTTCGAACTGCGCCGCGCACTGGAGCAACAGGAACTGCGGGTTTTCTACCAACCGGTGCATGACTTGAAGACCAGTCGCCTGATCGGTGTTGAAGCCTTGGTGCGCTGGCAGCATCCGCAGCGCGGTCTGGTGTCGCCGGCGGAGTTCATTCCGATCGCTGAACGCACCGGATTGATCGCCGAGATCGACGCCTGGGTGATGCAGCAGGCGTGTCGGCAGATGTGTGAGTGGCAGCGGGCCGGCATGGTGTTGTCGTTTGTTGCGGTGAATGTTTCTTCGCGATTGTTTGCGCGTCGTGAGCTGTATCAACAGGTGGCGCAGGTGCTGCGCGATACTGGGCTGGATCCGGCCTACCTGGAGCTGGAAGTCACCGAGAGCGCGGTGATGGATGATCCGGAAGTGGCGCTGGAGCAGATGCACCGTTTGCGTGAGCTGGGGATTCGCCTGGCCATTGATGATTTCGGTACTGGCTATTCGTCGCTGCTGAGGCTCAAGCGTTTGCCGGTGCAGAAACTGAAGATCGACCAAGGATTTGTGGCAGGTTTGCCGTGGGATGAGGACGACGCGGCGATCGTCCGGGTGATCATCGCGCTGGCGCGGAGCATGGGCATGCAGGTGCACGCCGAGGGGATCGAACAGGTAGAACAGGCGGCGTTTTTGCTCGAGCAGGAATGCGATCTGGGGCAGGGGTATTGGTTTGGGCGACCGAGTCCGGCGCAGGAGATAGATTGGGCGAGAGCACCAGTGATCGGCTGAACCTGTTCGCACATTTCGCGTGGGGATGTTGCCCCGGGACGCTTCCTGTCCGCTGCAAAATCGCGCCGCAGAGCGCCGCCGGCTGCATTCCCACGCAGAGCGTGAGAGGGATGAGTTTTCTGGTTATATAAACATTCTTAAATAGTCTTTTTAAGAATATCCGCGCCTCTCTTATATTGCTCCCACGCCGAACGCAGTGCCGCCCACTGCCAGGCATATCCCATTCAAAGGAGCAGCACCATGAGCGCATCCCTTCGCAGCGTTGACGGTCAGGACGAAAGCACCATCTTGCGTGAAATCCAGAGCGCCCTGCGCGATCTGCGTTTCGGCGCGGTGGAGATCACTGTGCACAACGCGCAAGTCGTACAGATCGAACGCAAAGAGAAATTCCGTTTGCAGCAACCGGGCAAACAACCGGGTTAAAAGATCGCAGCCTGCGCCAGCTTCTGCGGGGAGTTTTGGGCAGGAGCTGCCGAAGGCTGCGATCTTTGAACCGGCAACATGATTTCCGCAATACATAAGAAAAAGCCACCACCAAGAATTCCAGGAGCTTTCACCATGTCGTCGATTCGCCGTTACGCTTTGGCCGCGCTGGCCAGTGCTGTGTTTGCCGGTTCTGCGGTTGCCAAGGATTACGAGCTGCTCAACGTGTCGTATGACCCGACGCGCGAGCTGTATCAGGACTACAACGCTGAATTCATCAAGTTCTGGCAGAAAGATCACGCCGGCGACACGGTGAAAATCCAGCAATCCCATGGCGGTTCGGGCAAGCAGGGTCGTGCGGTGATCGACGGTCTGCGCGCTGACGTGGTGACTCTGGCCCTGGCCGGTGACATCGACGAAATCGCCAAACTCGGCAAGACCCTGCCCGCCGACTGGCAGAAGCGTCTGCCGGAAGCGAGCACGCCGTATACCTCGACCATCGTCTTCCTAGTGCGCAAGGGCAACCCGAAAGGCATCAAGGACTGGGGCGATCTGGTCAAGAACGATGTCTCGGTGATCACGCCGAACCCGAAAACCTCCGGCGGTGCGCGCTGGAACTTCCTCGCCGCGTGGGCCTACGGCCTGAAAGCCAACGGCGGTGACGAAGCCAAAGCCAAAGAATATGTGCAGACCCTGTTCAAGCACGTGCCGATCCTCGACACCGGTGCGCGCGGTTCGACCATCACCTTCGTCAACAATGGTCAGGGTGACGTGTTGCTGGCTTGGGAAAACGAAGCGTTCCTGGCGCTGAAAGAAGATGGCGGCGCCGACAAGTTCGACATCGTCGTGCCTTCGCTGTCGATCCTCGCCGAACCACCGGTAGCCGTGGTCGACAAAAACGCCGAGAAGAAAGGCAACGAGCAGATCGCCGAAGCCTACCTGAAGCACCTGTACAGCCCGGCCGGCCAGGAAATCGCCGCGAAGAACTTCTACCGTCCGCGTGACAAGGACGTGGCCGCGAAGTACGCCCAGCAGTTCCCAAAACTGGAACTGGTGACCATCGACAAGGACTTCGGCGGCTGGAAAACCGCGCAGCCGAAATTCTTCAACGACGGTGGCGTGTTCGACCAGATTTATCAGGCGCAGTAATCTGACTTCAGCCACACATCAAGCCTGAAGCGAGGCGCGGAAAATGTGGGAGCGAGCTTGCTCGCGAAAGCGGAGTGTCAGACGACGTAGAGTTGGCTGATACTCCCTCTTCGCGAGCAAGCTCGCTCCCACATTGGTGCGTTCAGCGGAATGCTTTTTAACCAAGGACTTTTATGTCGCGTCGTATTTCCCCCGTCATACCCGGCTTCGGGCTGACGCTGGGCTACACCTTGGTGTACCTCAGCCTGATTGTGCTTATCCCGCTGGCGGCGATGTTCGTCCACGCCGCGCAACTCACCTGGGATCAGTTCTGGGCGATCATCTCCGCACCGCGCGTGCTGGCCGCGTTGAAGCTGAGCTTCGGCACCGCGCTGTGTGCGGCGATCATCAACGGCATCATCGGTACGCTGCTGGCCTGGGTGCTGGTGCGCTATACGTTCCCGGGGCGCAAGGTGATCGACGCGATGATCGATCTGCCCTTCGCGCTGCCAACCGCCGTTGCCGGTATCGCATTGACCGCGCTTTACGCGCCGGCCGGTCTGGTCGGGCAATTCGCTGCCGACCTCGGTTTCAAAATCGCTTACACCCCGCTCGGTATCACTTTGGCGCTGACCTTTGTCACGCTACCGTTCGTGGTGCGTACGGTGCAACCGGTGCTGGCCGACATTCCCCGTGAAGTCGAAGAAGCCGCCGCGTGCCTCGGTGCGAAACCGTTGCAGGTGTTCCGCCACATCCTCGTTCCCGCGCTGCTGCCCGCCTGGCTGACCGGTTTTGCCTTGGCGTTCGCGCGTGGCGTTGGCGAGTACGGTTCGGTGATTTTCATCGCCGGCAACATGCCGATGAAAACCGAGATCCTGCCGCTGCTGATCATGGTCAAACTCGACCAATACGATTACACCGGCGCCACCGCTATCGGCGTGTTGATGCTGGTGGTTTCCTTCGTCCTGCTGCTGCTGATCAACTTGCTGCAGCGGCGCATCGAAACCCCATAAGGAGGCGCGAACAATGTCCCAATCGTCTATTGCGGCCGCCTCTTCGGCCAACGCTGCACGCCGTGGCAGTGCCACTTCGCGCAGAGTCCTGATCGGCCTTGGCTGGCTGGTCTTCTTCCTGTTTCTGTTGCTGCCGTTGTTCATCGTCGTATCGCAGGGTTTGAAGAATGGCCTCGGCGCATTTTTCACCGCGATCTTTGAGCCGGATGCGCTTTCTGCGCTGAAACTCACCGTGTTCGCCGTGCTGATTTCGGTGCCGCTGAACCTGGTGTTCGGCGTCAGCGCCGCGTGGTGCGTGAGCAAGTACTCGTTCCGCGGCAAGAGCATGCTGGTGACGCTGATCGACCTGCCGTTCTCGGTGTCGCCGGTGATCGCCGGTCTGGTCTACGTGCTGATGTTCGGCGCGCAGGGCCTGTTTGGGCCATGGCTGCAGGATCACGACATCCAGATCGTCTTCGCTTTGCCGGGCATCGTGCTGGCGACGATTTTTGTCACCGTGCCGTTTGTGGCCCGCGAACTGATTCCGCTGATGCAGGAGCAAGGCACTCAGGAAGAGGAGGCCGCGCGCCTGCTCGGTGCCAATGGCTGGCAGATGTTCTGGCATGTCACCGTGCCGAACATCAAGTGGGGCCTGATCTATGGCGTGGTGCTGTGTACCGCGCGGGCCATGGGTGAATTCGGTGCGGTGTCGGTGGTGTCGGGGCACATTCGCGGGGTGACCAACACCTTGCCGCTGCACGTCGAGATCCTCTACAACGAATACAACCACGTGGCCGCGTTCGCTGTGGCGAGCCTGTTGCTGATCCTGGCGCTCTTCATCCTGCTGGCCAAGCAGTGGAGCGAAAACCGTATCAACCGCCTGCGCGCCAGCGCCGCGGAGGAATAATTCATGTCGATCGAAGTGCGTAACGTCAGCAAGAATTTCAACGCGTTCAAGGCGCTGGACAACATCAGCCTGGACATCCACAGCGGTGAACTGGTCGCGCTGCTCGGCCCATCGGGCTGCGGCAAGACCACGCTGCTGCGGATTATCGCCGGCCTGGAAACCCCGGATCAGGGCAATATCGTTTTCCACGGTGAAGACGTTTCCGGCCACGACGTGCGTGATCGCAACGTCGGTTTCGTGTTCCAGCACTACGCCTTGTTCCGGCACATGACCGTGTTCGACAACGTCGCGTTCGGCCTGCGCATGAAGCCGAAAAACCAGCGCCCGAGCGAAAGCCAGATCGCGGTCAAGGTGCATGAGTTGCTGAACATGGTGCAGCTGGATTGGCTGTCGGATCGTTATCCGGAGCAATTGTCTGGCGGCCAGCGTCAGCGTATCGCTTTGGCCCGTGCCTTGGCGGTCGAGCCGAAAGTGCTGCTGCTCGATGAGCCGTTCGGCGCCCTTGATGCCAAGGTACGGAAAGAGTTGCGCCGCTGGTTGGCGCGTCTGCACGAAGATATCAACCTGACGTCGGTGTTCGTGACCCACGACCAGGAAGAAGCCATGGAAGTCGCCGACCGTATCGTGGTGATGAACAAGGGCGTGATCGAACAGATCGGCTCACCGGGCGACGTCTACGAAAACCCGGCCAGCGATTTCGTTTACCACTTCCTCGGCGATTCGAACCGCTTGCTGTTGAGCGACGACAATCACGTGCTGTTCCGCCCGCATGAAGTGTCGTTGTCCAGGCATGAGCTGGAGGATCACCATGCGGCTGAGGTGCGTGATATCCGGCCATTGGGCGCGACCACGCGGGTGACGCTGAAGGTGGAAGGGCAGACGGATTTGATCGAGGCCGAAGTGGTCAAGGATCACGACAGCCTGATCGGTCTGGCCAAGGGCGAAACGCTGTTCTTCAAACCCAAGGTCTGGCAGAAAGTCGCCAGCCTCTAAGACTGATCGTTCCCACGCTCTGCGTGGGAATGCATCCCGTGACGCTCTGCGTCACAGTGGACGCGGAGCGTCCATGGCGGCGTTCCCACGCAGAGCGTGGGAACGAGCGACTTGAAGTCTAGATTGCCGCACGATTCGGATTGACCCGCACCACCCCGGCCCGCGCCTCGATCTGCTCTTTCAATTCATGCCGCATCCCGAGCATGAACGCCAACTCGGCCACCACAAACAGCGGCCCGACGATCAGCCCCGATACATCATCGACAAACGCCGGTTTGCGCCCTTCATAGTGATGCCCGACAAACTGGATCACCCAGCCCAACACAAACATCGCCAGACCACTGCTTAGCCAGACCATGGTGCTCTGCTGCGCCAACACATGCCCGGCCCAGACTGACAGGCCCATCAGCACCGTCATCAACACCCCGAGCTTCACTTCAAGGCGCAAGTAAAACCACGCCGAAGCCAGCGCCGCGATAACGGCTGGAGATATCCACAAGCCACCCAGTAACCATTCCGGGCGCGACAACAAAACCGCCACGGCCACCACGATCAGCGGAATGCCGATAAAGTGGCTGGCGATATTGCGCGGATCACGGTGGTAGGCGGCGTATTGACTGAGATGGTCGACGAGGCTTTTCATTGTTGTTCCTCCGGTAGGGTTGATCGCATCATCCCTCGGGATCGGGGTTCGCTCTGTCAGGCAGGCGACAGTCCAGGAGTGTTTATGCAAATTCGTTCGCGATTGATGACCGGCCAGTGGTTCAGTCATCTGCCGGCGTCCTTTCAGGATAGCTTGCTGGCGGCGGCTCGGGAGCGGCGGCTGACGGCGGGGCAGCGTTTGTTCCAGCGCGGTGATGCGCCGTGCGGTTTGTACGCGGTGCTCGATGGCGCCGTGCGTATCGGCGCGGTAAGCGAGCAAGGGAAGGAGGCGTTATTGAGCCTGGTGGAGGCACCGCACTGGTTCGGCGAAATCTGCCTGTTCGATGGTCAGCCGCGGACCCATGACGCCTACGCAGTCGGGCCGTGTACGCTGCTGAATATCCCGCAAGCTACGTTGTTGAAACTGCTCGATGAGAACCCCGTGTACTGGCGGCATCTAGCGCTGCTGATGAGCCATAAACTGCGACTGACTTTCATCAATCTTGAACAGTTGAGCCTGCTGCCAGCCCCGGCGCGCTTGGCCCATCGCTTGCTGATGATTGCCGAAGGCTACGGCGAACTCGATGCGCCACGCCGTGTGCTGCAACTGCCGCAGGAGCAGTTGGCATCGATGCTGTCGCTGTCGCGGCAGACCACCAACCAGATCCTCAAGGATTTGCAGGGGCAGGGGATTATCGGGCTCGGGTATGGCGAGATCGAAATCCTCGACGCCGCGCGATTGCGCGCCCTCGCCACGATCTAATGGGCACCTGAAATCCCCTGTGGGAGCGAGCTTGCTCGCGAAAGCGGTGGGTCATTCAACGGTGATGTCGACTGACCCGACGCCTTCGCGAGCAGGCTCGCTCCCACATTTTTGATCTGTGCTGGTTTTACGAACCGCGATAGGTCGAGAAGCCGTACGGGCTGAGTAGCAGCGGGATGTGGTAGTGCTGATCGGTCTGCTTGACCTCGAAGATCACCGGAATCTCCGGGAAGAACGTGTCGTGTTTGACCTTCTTGAAATACTCGCCAGTCTTGAACACCACGCGGTATTCACCCGCTTCGAAAGGCTGCTTGGCCGGGAACAGCTCGGCAATTCGCCCTTGTTCATTGGTTGTGCCCTGAGCCAGTGGCTGCCAGTTCTGGCCGACGTGTTTCTCCAGCGTCACGTTGATGCCCGGCGACGGCAGGCCGTTTTCCAGATTGAGCACGTGCACGCTCAGCGGGTTGCCAGCGGCCAGCACCAAGCTTGAGAAAGCACTCAGGCCGAGCGCGGCGAAAGTCATGCGCAAAGTATTCATCGATGCATCTCCTTATTGGGAACGGGTAGTGGCCAGACCGGTTTTCTCGGCAGCCTTGATTGCACAGTCTTCGTCTTGCTCACCGCCGCCGGAACCGGCCACGCCCATCGCGCCCACCAGTTCAGTGCCGAGGAACAGCGGGATCCCGCCGCCGAGTAACAGCAACTCGTCGAGGGTGTTGAGGTTGACGGTTTCCGGGTTGCTGCGGGCGCGTTCGGCGAACAAGCGGGTGGCGGTCTTGGTCGACAGCGCGGTGTATGCCTTGCGTTGGCTGGCGGCGGTGTTGTGTGGGCCGACACCGTCGCCGCGCAGGGTCACTAACAAGTTGCCGCCCCGGTTGAGCACCGACACCGTGCCGGTGCAGTTGGCCATGGCGGTGTCGGCGAGCAGCCGTGCGGTTTTCAGGTCGAGGTCGGCGTGACGCGGTAGCTCAGGACTGGCGGCAGCGACGCCACTGAGGCCGATCATCAGGCTTGCAACGAAGTATTTGACGGTCATGGGCAGGTTCCAAAAGCTGAGGTCGCCACCTTAATCGCCAGTCTTCGTCAGAACCTCGTCAGTCTGATTACAAGTTTGTAATGGGCAACGCCGCCGAAGGCGCCTAGCCTGTGTGTCTGAACAATCGAGGTGTGCCATGCGTTTGCTGGTCGTAGAAGATGAAGCCAAAACCGCGAATTTCCTCGCCAAAGGCCTGGGCGAGTCCGGGTTTGCCGTGGACGTGGCGCTCAATGGCCTCGATGGGCGCTACTTTATCGAGCAGCAGGAATATGACCTGATCATCCTCGACGTGATGCTCCCCGGCCTCAATGGCTGGCAATTGCTGCAATTGATCCGCCAGCGCGGCGCCACGCCGGTGCTGTTTCTCACCGCCAAGGACGCCATCGAAGACCGCGTGCGCGGTCTCGAACTGGGCGCCGACGATTACCTGCTAAAACCCTTCGCCTTCGCCGAACTGCTCGCGCGGGTACGCACGTTGCTGCGGCGCGGGCCGATGCGCGAAGCCGAGTCGTACACCATCGCCGATCTGGAAATCGATGTGCTGCGCCGCCGCGTCAGTCGCGGTGGCCAGCGCATTGCCCTGACCAACAAGGAATTCGCTCTGCTGCAACTGCTCGCCAGCCGTCAGGGCGAAGTGCTGTCGCGCACGCTGATCGCCTCGCAGGTGTGGAACCTGAATTTCGACAGCGACACCAACATGGTCGAAGTCGCCGTGCGGCGTTTGCGCTCCAAAGTTGATGATCCGTATATGCCGAAACTGATCCACACCGTGCGCGGAGTCGGCTATCAACTGGAAGCGCCCGACGATGCGCTCTAGGTCGATCGCCTGGCGTCTGGCGCTGGCGTTCGCATTGGTCTGCGCCTTGGTGCTGAGCGCTATCGGCGTATTTCTCTACCGCTCGCTGGCCTCGGAAATCGCCTACCGCGACGACCTCGCGTTGCTCGGTCGACTGGAGCAGGTGCGGGCGTTGCTCGCCGACAGCGACAGCCTTGATGCCTTGCAGGCGCGGCCACGGCTGTATCAGAACATGCTCGGTAACCTCGACAGCCTGTTACTGGTGCGCCGCGCCGATGGCTCCAGTGTGATTGCCATTAACCCGCGTCAACGCGAGTTACCACCGCTGAACGCGATCCCCCCCGAGCAAACGCCACAGCGACGCGACGTGCTGACCTGGCAAGCACCAGACGGTGCCGAGCTGGCGCTGTTATCCGGTGAAGCCCAAGGACCGAACGGCGAACCGCTGACGATCATCGCCGGCAAGGTATTGAGTGAGCGCGAGCAGATGCTCGCCAGTTACCGTATGCGCTTGTATCTGGCGGTCGGGCTCGGCGCGTTGCTCGCCTTTGCCTTGGGCTTGCTGTTGCTGCGCCGGGGCTTGCGACCGTTACGGCGGTTGAGCGAAGCGGTACGCGGCATCGATCTGCGCAGCCTCGATCAACGCCTTCCCGCCCATGGCACGCCGGCAGAACTGCTTGAACCGGTGCAGGCGCTCAACGGCATGCTCGCGCGGCTGGACGACAGCGTGCAGCGTCTCTCGCAGTTCTCCGCCGACCTCGCCCATGAGATTCGCACGCCGTTGCACACCTTGTTGGCGAGCAACGGTCAGGCGCTGAATCATCCGCGCAGCACCGAGGAGTATCAGGAAGTGCTGGCGTCGAACATGGAAGAATTCGAACGGCTTAAGCGCATGGCGGAAAACCTGATGTTCCTTGCCCGTGCCGAGCAGGCCGAGCGAGCGCTCCATCTGCAAGCGCTGGATTTGCACAGCGTTGGTGTTGAGCTGTGTGATTATTTTGAAGCGTTGGCGGATGACCGCGATCTGCGGCTGGACAATCAACTGCATGGCGAATTGCTCGCTGATCAGCAACTGCTGCAACGGGCGCTTGGCAATCTGTTGGCCAATGCCGTGCGTCATGCTGACCCCGGATCCGTAATCAGTCTGCTCCGCCGCGACGAGCCAGGGTGGTGCTGGTTGCAGGTGCACAACCAAGGCTCGGCGATTGCGCAGGAGCATCTGAGTAAACTCTTCGACCGCTTCTATCGCGTTGACCCTTCACGGGCAGAGCCGGGGGATTCCGGTGGGTTGGGGTTGGCGATTGTGCAGTCGATCATGCAGCTGCATGGCGGGCAGGTGCGGGTGAGCAGTGATGCTGATGGCACCATTTTTGAGCTGGGTTTTGAGGTGAACAGGTGATTACTTCTTGCTCACTCGGAATTAGGCTAATCTTGCTCACTGACTGCATCAAATGCGATGCAAATTAAGTAAATATCTAAATTTGCACCGTATTTGATGCAGGAAATAACATGGAACAGCTTGGTGAATTGATCAAGGCCCTTCGCAAGGCGAACAAAATGACTCAGCAGGCACTGGCTCAGCAATACGGAATGAGCCGCGCGACGATTTCGGGGATCGAAAACAACACTATTTCGGAAATCGGCCTGCGCAAAGTCGAAGCGATCCTCAACGGGTTTGGCTATGAGCTGACGGCGGTTCCACGTCAGTCTCGTCGACCGACACTTGATACGCTGCAAAAGGTTAACTTCCATGACTGAGTCGTCAGATCGATTAAATGTCTGTGTCGGCGGGCAAGCGGTGGGAACGTTGGCGCGCGGGCAAGATCGAGTCGACAGCGTCTTCAATTACCGCGAACAAGCCAGTGCCGAAAACGCCGTATCACTGACAATGCCGTCCCGGCTGGAAAGTTATGTTTGGGAAAGTGGCATACATCCGGTTTTCGAAATGAATTTGCCGGAAGGTGCGCTTCGTGATGAGCTGGTTCGTCGTTTCAGCAAGGCGGTTCGTGGTTTCGATGACTTCGCACTGCTGGCCATTGTGGGCCCCTTTCAGCTGGGTCGGTTGTCAATTACCGAAGCATCGACAGTGGATCGACCACCCGAAACGTCATTGGCCGATTTGCTCGTGCACGATGGTGCGCAGGGCCTGTTCGAGGATCTATTGAAAACCTACGGCCAGTATTCCGGAGTGTCTGGGGTGCAGCCAAAAGTGCTGGTACGTGACAGCGCTGCCGCGATTGATCGCCTGACTCATCGGGGATCGACCCATCTGGTCAAGGCGTTTCGTGCCAATGAGTATCCGCAGTTGGCGACCAACGAATACTTCTGCATGCGCGCCGCGCAACACAGCGGGCTTGAGGTGCCGCAGTTTGAGTTGAGCGAGCAGGGCAAGTTTCTGGTTATCGAGCGATTTGACTTGAGTGGCACGGGCTACTTGGGTTTCGAGGACTTCTGCGTGCTCAACGGCTGGCCGTCGAAAGCCAAATACGACGGTTCTTACGAAGGTGCGGCTCGGCAGATCAAGGCATTTGTTTCACCCGCGTTGCTCAATCATGCGCTCGAAGCATTTTTCAAAATTGTGGCTTTGTCCGCAGGTCTGAAAAACGGCGACGCTCATCTTAAAAACTTCGGTGTGCTGTACGAAGACTGTGGCGAGGAATCGACAATCAGACTCGCACCCGCATACGACATCATCACCACATCGGTCTACATAAAGAACGACAGTATGGCGTTGCTGTTGGGGGGGTCGAAGGCCTGGCCAAAGCACAAAATGCTGGTACGCTTTGGTCGAACTGCCTGCAATCTGACCGAGGCGCGTTGCAATGAATTACTGCAGCAAGTGGCTAACGGTATGCAGGTGGCAATGGGCGAAATGGCGGAGTACAGCGCAAGTCATCCAGCGTTCGCCGAGATGGGATCTGCCATGATCGAGCAATGGTCATCCGGTATGGAACGCAGTCTGGCTAAAGGCTGACGATCAGCGCAACCCATCGCGAAACTGCCCCGGCGTCATCCCCGTCCAGCGCTTGAACGCGCGGCTGAAACTGCTGGTATCAGCGAACCCCAGCAAATAACTCACCTCACTCAACGAGCACTGCGGATCGCGCAGATGCAGCAACGCCAGATTCTCGCGGCTCTCGTTGAGCAACGTATCAAAACGACAACCCTCATCCGCCAGATGCCGTTGCAGGCTGCGCAAACTCAGGTGCAGCGCCTGGGCAATCCGCTCGGCACTCGGTTCGCCTTCCGGCAATTGTTCCTCGATGGCGTCGCGCACCTTGCGCTCCCAGGTCAGCGGCTGGAGCTGGGCCATCGTGCGTTTGAGCACCGCTTCGTTGTGTTCGGCGAGTTCCGGGTTGGCGTCGTCGAGGTGGCTGTCGAAGTCGGTGAGGGCGAACTCCAGACGATCCTCGGTACAGCCGAAATGCACCGGGGCGCGGAAGACTTTGTGCCATTGCTGCGCATCGTTCGGCTCCGGCCGGCGCAGGTAAACCGCCAGCGGCGCGTAATCGCGACCAAGACGATTACGGCAGGTGCGCACGTAGATCGCGGTAAACGCATCGATGGCTTCGAAGGCTGGCGCCGGATTGCCTGACGGAATTTTCAGACGAAATTGATAACGGTCGTCGTTGCGGCTCAGCTCTAGTTCCAGCGCATCGCTGACCACCGGGTGGTAGCGCACGATACGCTCGAACACTTCACGCAGGCTGCCACTGGCAACCAGTGCATAACCGAGGGCATGGAACGTAGTCGGGCTGACGAAGCGTGACACGCGCAGACCAATCGCCGGATCGCCGCTGACCTGCACGGCGATTTCCCACAGGCGCGTGGTGCCGGACAGTGGATAACGGGCGTTGGGGTCGTCCATCAAATTCGGATCGAGCCCGGCCTGTTGACACAGGGCAATGCTGTCCAGCCCCAGCGCATCAAGTTGCTTGCGCAAGGCACGGGTCCAGCTGGCGAGGGAGGTCGGTTCCTTCATGCTGATTGGCGCTTCCGGTCAACAGGTTGGCGTTCTCGGCTACCGCAATTGAAGCACTGGCGAGGCACGATGCGAACATCATAAACCCGAGGATGGAAGCATGGACGGTACTTCTGCAAGTCCCCAGCGACACAATGCGGCCCAGCGATCAGCGCATATTCGCGAAGTGGTACTGGCCAAAGGCGTCGAATTGCGTGATCGCTACCCGATTCTCAAGCATCAGGATGCGCTGGGCGCGGGGATTCTGGCCTTTGCCCTGATCGGCATGATCGGCTCGGCGACGCTGTACATCACCGGCCATATGGCGTGGTGGGCGTGCCTGTTGCTCAATGCGTTTTTCGCTTCGCTGACCCATGAGCTGGAACACGACCTGATCCACAGCATGTATTTCCGCAAGCAACGCGTACCGCACAATTTGATGATGGGCCTGGTGTGGCTGGCGCGGCCGAGCACGATCAACCCGTGGATTCGTCGGCATCTGCACCTCAATCACCACAAGGTCTCCGGCACTGAAACCGATATGGAAGAACGCGCGATCACCAACGGCGAGCCTTGGGGCTTTGCGCGGTTGCTGATGGTTGGCGACAACGTGATGTCGGCATTCATCCGCATGCTGCGAGCCAAGACCTGGGCGCACAAGTTCAGCATCATCAAGCGTACGTTGAAGGTGTACGCGCCGCTGGCGCTGGTGCATTGGGGTGCGTGGTATGTGTTTCTCGGTTTCCATGCGGCCAATGGCATTGCGTACCTGCTGGGCGCACCGATCGAATGGTCAGCGACGACGTTGTCGGTGATGCAGGTGATCGATATCGCCGCTGTGGTGATCATCGGCCCGAATGTTTTGCGTACGTTTTGCCTGCACTTCATCAGTTCGAACATGCATTACTACGGCGATGTTGAACTGGGCAATGTGTTGCAGCAGTGTCAGGTGCTCAACCCTTGGTGGTTGTGGCCGTTGCAGGCGTTTTGCTTCAACTTTGGAAGCAGTCACGGGATTCATCATTTTGTGGTGAAGGAGCCGTTTTATATTCGCCAGATGACCGTGCCGGTGGCGCATAAGGTGATGCGTGAGATGGGGGTGCGGTTTAATGATTTCGGGACGTTTGGGCGGGCTAACCGGTTTGTTCGTCGGGATGAAGTTGCGGTGTCTGGTGAGGCGGTGGAGGCCTGACAAGCGGCCCTCACCCTAGCCCTCTCCCAGAGGGAGAGGGGACTGACCGAGTTGTTTGCGCTTGATACATCGACCTGAAACTGCGAGTCGAACTCAGGTTTGAAGAGCATGAAGATCTGCTCCCTTTCCCCCTCTCCCTCTGGGAGAGGGCTGGGGTGAGGGGCTTTTGATCTTGCCCTCAATCCGGCTGAAACGGCGATTCGCTCAAAATCACCCCCGTCTCCTCAACATACTGCTGCCAATGCCCAATCAACGCGCTGAGCTTCTCCGGCCGACTCACCGCCAGATCATGAATTTCCCCCGGATCACTGCTCAAATCATACAGCTGCCACGCCGCCGGCCCGACAGGCCCGGGAATCCACACCGCTTTCCACGACCCCTGCCGAATCGCCCGACGCCCGAACAATTCCCAACCCGTCACCGTGTGCTCGTCATGCACCTGCGCCGTCTCGCCGGACAAGAACCCCAACCACGACTTCCCGCGCAGCGGCGCCACCGGTTTGCCGTGCCAGACCTTGCCCGGATGGCGTACTCCGGCCAGATCAAGAATCGTCGGCGTGATGTCCATCACCGTGCCGAAACCATGGCTGATCTGACCTTTGATCGCCAATTGTGGGTAGTGCAGCAACGCCGGCACGCGGATCCCGCCCTCAGTGGTAAACGCCTTGAACAGCCGCGACGGCGCGGTCGCCACTTGCGCCCAGTTCGGCCCGTACCAGACGTAAGAGTTAGCCCGGCCAATGTTGTCGAGGCTGTTGTCGTAGTGCTGGCTGAGGTACGTCACCAGTTCCGGGCCGAATTTTGGGAACGCTTCGAGCAGCGCGCCTTCGGCACCGTTGTCGGACATGAACAGGATGAACGTATTGTCGAGCTGCCCTTGCTGGCGCAGATAATCGACCACTCGGCCGATGTTCCAGTCCATGCGCTCGACCATCGCCGCGTAGACCTCCATCGCCCGGGCGGAAATCTGTTTTTGTTCCTCGCTCAACGCGTCCCACTGCTGGGTCAACTGAATCAAAGGATGCGGTTCAACGTCTGGCTCGATCAGGCCGAGGGCTTTGAGTTTTTCCAGGCGTTCCAGGCGCAGCACTTCAGGGCCGGCGTCATAGCGACCACGGTATTTCTCGACGATCTCGGCGGGCGCCTGCAACGGCCAGTGCGGTGCGGAGAATGGCAGGTAAGCGAAGAACGGCCGGGTCTGGTCACGCTCCTTGAGGTACTGCAGCAACTTGTCGCCAAAGGCATCGGAGGAATAGAAATCCTTGGGCAATTCGTCGAGAAATGTATCGTCTTCGATGTACAACGCCGGGGTGGACTTCAGCAGGCCGGGGGTTTGCTCGTCGTAGGTCGGCTCGAAACCGTAGTGGTTGGCCGCGCCGGGCAGCAGCGAAAACGAGCGCTCGAAACCCCGCGCGTGAGGTGCTAGTTCAGCCTTCAAGCCGAGGTGCCATTTACCGCTCATCAACGTTTGATAACCGGCCTCGCGCAGTAGCTCGGGCAGGGCGACGACACGGTCGTTGAGGTAACCCTCGTAACCGGGTTTACCGATCAGTTCCGGCGTCAGCGTTTCTGCCATGGTGCCGATGCCGGCGATGTGGTGGTCGGTACCGGTCAGCAACATCGAACGGGTCGGCGAGCAGGTCGGTGCGGTATGAAAATCGGTGAGGCGCAGGCCATTGTTGGCCAGGGCATCAAGGTGCGGCGTGGCGATTTCGCCGCCGAACGCACCGATGTCGGAGAAGCCGAGATCATCGGCCAGAATCACCAGAAAATTGGGACGTTGCGGCATCGCAAAACTCCTGTTCAGCAGGCAATGAATGTCAGCGGCAAATCACGGATCTGCACCGGTACGCTCGGTTGGTAATGGTCGTCACTGGTCAGCTCGTGGAGCAGTTCTTCACGCAACTGATGGAAGTCGAAACTGCTGCGCTGGCGCGGGTGCGGCAGGGCGATGTCGACCACTTGTTTGATCCGCCCTGGACGTGGCTCCATCACCACCACGCGGTCGGCGAGGAAGATCGCTTCTTCGACGTCGTGGGTGACGAGGATCGTGGTGATTTTTGCGCGGTCGCGGATCGCCAGCAGCTCGTCCTGCATTTGCTGGCGGGTCAGCGCATCAAGCGCGCCGAAGGGTTCGTCGAGTAGCAGAATGCGCGGGCTGGCGACCAGACCGCGAGCTATCGCCACCCGCTGCGCCATGCCGCCGGAGAGTTGGTGCGGATAGGCGCGAGTGAAGTCGCGCAGGCCGACCAGATCGATAAAATCGTTGATCCGCTGATGCTTTTGCGTAGCGCTCAGTGGCTCGTTGACCAGTCCCAGACCGATGTTGTCGGCGACGGTCAGCCACGGGAATAAACGGTGTTCCTGAAAGACAATCCCGCGCTCGCCACCAATGCCGCTGACGGCTTTGCCGTCCACGGTAATCTGCCCGCGAAACTGCGTGTCGAGGCCGACCAATAAGCGCAGCAACGTCGATTTACCGCAGCCGCTGGAACCGACAATGGCGACGAATTCGCCCTCGGCAATGTCGAGGTTGAATTCGCGAATCGCCTCCAGTTCGAAACCGTCGACGTCGAAGGATTTGCCTACATGGTTGAAGCTGACAATCGGTGCGTTCATGCGTGTCTCCAGCGGGTCGCGCGAATTTCCAGGCGTTGGCCAATGAGGTTGAGCAGGGCGCCGGTAAGGCCGACGAAAAGCATGCCGGCCATGATCAGGTCCATGCGCAGCAGTTGTTGTGCGCCGATCATCTGGCTGCCGATGCCGCCGTTGGACGGCATGAAATATTCGGCGCCGATGGTGCCGAGCCAGGCATAGATCAGGCTCAGGCGCAGGCCGGCGAAAATCCCCGGCGCGGCGCCCGGCAGCACCAACCTGCGCAAGCGCTGGCCGAGGCTCAGGCGCAGCACTTGTGCGGCTTCGTTGAGTTGTGGCGAGAGGTTGGCGACGCTGCGTTGCGTAGCGATAAACAGCGGAAAGAACGCGGCGAGGGCGACGAATACCCACTTCGCCAATTCGCCGAGACCGAACCACGCGGTGAGCAGCGGCACCCAGGCGAAAATGGCAATTTGGCGAATGGCGGCGAGGGTCGGGCCGAGTAGGCGTTCGCTGATGTTCGATAAACCCAGCAGCAGGCCCAAGGCAAATCCGAGTCCACCGCCGAGCAACAGGCCACCGAGTGTACGGCCGAGGCTGAGGGCCATACCGCTGATCAACGTGCCGTCGAGCACGCCATCCCACGCGGTGCTCAAAACGGCTACCGGGCTGACCAGAATATTGGCGTCGACCCACTGCTGGTCATTCGCCAATTGCCACAATGCCAACAAGCCCAGCGGCAGCAGCCATGGTTGCAGACGCTGCCAGCCTGCATAGCGCGGACCACGACGAATTTCGGCGGTGGCCGGATGCGGCCAGTGCACCAGTTTTTTGTCCAGCAGGCCGATGCCGCGATCCATCGCCACACCGATCAAACCGATCACCACGATGCACACGAAAACGATGTCGAGCATGAACAACTGCCGCGCCCAGACCATCAGGTAACCGATGCCTTCACTGGAGGCCAGCAGCTCGACCGCCAGCAACGAAGTCCAGCCAGCAGCCAACGCTAGACGCACGCCGGCCATGAACGCGGGAAGAGCGGCGGGCAGCACCAGGCGACGAATCAGCAGATGCGGCGGCAGACGCAAAACAGCGGCAGCCTCGCGTAATTTCGGTTGAGCGTCACGCACGCCGACCAGCGTGTGCAGGGTCACCGGCACCACGACGGCTTTGATCAGCACCACCAGTTTCAACACTTCGCCGATGCCGAAAAACACCATGAACAACGGAATCCACGCCAGCGTCGGCACTTGCGCCAACCCGGCGAAAGTCGGGAAGACCAGACGTTCCAGGCGTTGACTGAACCCCAGTGCGGCACCGAGCAAAGCACCGGCCGAAATCCCCGCAAGCAAGCCCCAGAACAAGCGTTGCAGGCTGATCCACAAGTGGCTCCACAACTCGCCTTGCGACAACTCGACAGCGCTGTTCCACACCAGCGACGGCGCGGGCAGGATCTGCTCGCTCATCCATTGGTTGCGGGCGGCCAGCCACCACAGCGCAAACAGGCTAAGCGGCAGCACCCAGGGCAACAGGCGCTGGTTCAGGCTTGGCCAGGTACGGCGGCTTTTCAGCGGCGGCGCGGCGAGTGGAAGACTGAGCAAGGATTGGCGGGCCATGGGTGACCTCCGTTGTCGGGTTGGCTCAAGATCTCTAGCGGCATTAGCTAAAAACAAAAAGTTATAACAATGTCGAAATAGATTCTTTTAAGAGATAAGCGAAGCCATTTAAGGCCTCCAGCCCACACGCATCCAATGCATTCGAAGAATATTTTCGATGCTGTTAATGCATACGCCGCTGCAAGCCCCGCCGCTGCTCGCTTAGCGTAAAAAGCTATAAAAATGTGCATTTATAGTATTTAAGCGAAGGTATGCATTCGGCCTACTTTCGGCTCCTCAATGCCCGTCGTGATCAAGGAGCTGCACCCATGAACCTCCCCTTCAAACGTGTTTTCAGTCTGTTTGCCGTTCCTGCTCTGGCGGGCCTGCTGGCGTTTACCGCGCATGCCGACGAACTCAAGGAAATCAGAATCGCGGTGCCCGACCTGAGTGCCGGCAACCAGCACAGCGGCGGCGGGGTGGTCGACGTGCTGCGCGATCAACAGATTTTTGAAAAGGCCTTCGCCGATCAGGGCATCAAGATTCAGTGGAGTTTCTTCAAAGGCGCCGGGCCGGTGATCAACGAGGCATTCGCCAATGGCCAGGTTGATCTGGCGTATCTGGGCGATCTGGCGGCGATCATCGGCAAGTCCAATGGGCTGGATACGCGTTTGCTCAGTGCCAGTGCGCGTGGGGTGAAGCAGTATCTGGGCGTGGTGCCGGGGTCAGGGATCAAGACGCTGCAGGATCTGAAAGGCAAGCGCGTGGCGATCTTCCGCGGCACAGCAACCCAGTTGTCGTTTGACGCGGCGCTGGCCAGTCAGGGTCTGAGCGAGAAGGATCTGAAGGTCATCAATCTGGATTTCAATGCTGCGGTCGCGGCGTTGGCAGCCAAGCAGATCGATGCGTCATGGGGCAGCTCCGGGTTGACCGCATTGCAGGCCAAGGGCCTGGCCGAGTTGCCGCTGAACACCAAGGATCTCGGTGGCGCAGGCAGCGTGCAGTCGGTATTGGTCGGCACGGGCAAGTTTGTCGAAGCGCACCCGGAAGCGGTGGCCAAATTGCTCAAGGCGCAACAGCAGGCCGTGGAGTGGCTGACACAGGACAGCAACAAGGCCGCTTACGTGCAACTGGTCTCAGGGTTGGCCAGTTATCCGCCGGTGATCCTGACCCAGGATCTGCAGGATCAGAAGTTGAGCGAAGTGTTCCCGTCGACGCTGGATCCGGTGTTCCTCGGCAGTTTGCAGGACAAGGTCGATCTGGCGGCGCAGCAGAAGCTGATTCGCAAGCCGTTCAAGGTGAATGACTGGGTGGCGCCTGAGCTGGCAGCGGCCAAACTCTAACGTACGCCGATCGTTCCCACGCTCTGCGTGGGAACGCATCAATGGACGCTCTGCGTCCGCTTTGGGACGCGGAGCGTCCCGGGCTGCATTCCCACGCAGAGCGTGGGAACGATCTCTTCAAACAGCGACGCTGATCTCCTGCCGGTCCACCGCCACCAATGTCTCAATCAGCGCCCGCGCCGCCGGCGACAGGCGAAATCCGGTGCGACTGACGATCCCGCAGCGCGCATTCATGCTTTCCAGGTTCTGCGGCAGATTGCGCCAGTGCAGCAGCACCAGCGAACCCTTCGCGACGTCCTCGACAAACGCCTCTTCCGTGCCCACGCCAATCGCATTGGATTGCAGCACCACCTTCACCAGCGCCGGAAAGTGCTCGGTCTCGATGGTCGGTGAAAAGTCGATGCGCCCACTGAGGTTCGCCAGCAGTTTGCGAATGCCCGGCGGGATCAGCGTGGTCGCCAGCGGGTAGTCGAACATGTCGTTGGTCGACAAGCTCTCCTTGGCCAGCAACGGATGCCCCGGCCGGCAGAAAAACACCCCGCGTTTGGGCGTCAGTGCCTGGGTCTGGAAGTTCGGATCGGACTCGAAGTGACGGATGTCGGCGATAAAGAACTCGATCTCTTCACGGCTCAACGCGCGGCTGAGTTTTTCCCAGTTATCCACTTGAAAACAGGTGCGCACTTTCGGGTGCGCGTTGATGAATTGCGCCACGGCGTCCGGTACCAGTTTTACCGCCGGCGCGGGGCCGCAACCGAAGTGCACTTCACCGGCATCGAGCTTGGTCATCTGCGTCACTTCGGCACTCAGCAGCGCCGCGCCCTGCACCAGGCTCAAAGCGTGCTGCAGCACCACCTGGCCCTCGGGAGTGGGGCGCAGATCCTTGTTGCCGCGATCCACCAGCACGCAGCCGAACTCTTGCTCAAGCCCCTGAATGCTGCGGCTGAACGCCGGTTGAGTGATGCCCATCGCGTCCGCCGCACGGACAAAACTGCGGTGTTCGTTGAGGGCGATGAAGTAACGCAACTGGCGAAGATCCATATGCTTTTCCGGCATCCTAAAAATAGCTCGAAGGCATTTGCGACGAGGGTTGCTAGAGGTTTTAAATGCAAGCTCTTATTCCGTCAACGAAGCATGTGAATATCTATTAGATGTAAATGGAATATAGATAGAGCGTTGTTTCGCTGCCGCCAAACCGTAAGCAGTCGATGAGGGTCTACCCATGAGCAATGCCGCACTCGCAGTAAAACCCGCTGTCCACGCGCTGGAAATTCATCCGGTGGCCGGTCGTATCGGCGCCGAGATCCGTGGCGTGCATTTGTCCGGTGAGCTGGATGCCGCCACGATCGAAGCGATTCAACAGGCGTTGGTCGAGTACAAAGTCGTGTTCTTCCGCGAGCAGACCCAGCTTGATGATCAGCGTCAGGAAGCCTTCGCCCATTTGCTCGGCGAACCCGTGGCGCACCCGACTGTGCCGTCCCGCGAAGGCACGCGTTATCTGCTTGAACTGGACGGCGCTGAAGGCCAGCGCGCCAACTCCTGGCACACCGACGTGACCTTCGTCGACGCCTACCCGAAAGCCTCGATCCTGCGCTCGGTGGTGGCCCCGGCATTCGGCGGCGACACCTTGTGGGCCAACACCGCCACGGCGTACAACGGCTTGCCGACCGAGCTGCGTGAGCTGGCCGACAAACTGGTCGCTGTGCACAGCAACGAGTACGACTACGCCAGCGCCAAACCGGACGTGTCAGCGGAGAAGCTCGAGCGCTATCGCAAGGTTTTCACCTCCACCGTTTACGAGACCGAGCACCCGGTGGTGCGCGTGCACCCGATCAGTGGCGAGAAGAGCTTGTTGTTGGGGCATTTCGTCAAACGCATCAAGGGTTACTCGCAGGCCGATTCCGCACATTTGTTCGGCTTGCTGCAGAGCCATGTGATCCGCCAGGAAAACACCGTGCGCTGGCGCTGGAAGGCGGGTGATGTGGCGATCTGGGATAATCGCTCGACGCAGCATTACGCGATCGATGATTACGGCACTCAGGATCGGGTGGTGCGGCGGGTGACGTTGAAAGGTGAGGTGCCGGTTGGGGCTTCGGGACAGCGTAGCCAGACCATCAAAGGTCGCGATTGAAGATCAAAAGCCCCTCACCCCAGCCCTCTCCCGGAGGGAGAGGGAGCCGACCGAGTTGTCTCCCGCTATGCATCGACCTGAAAGATCTTTATCGATTATGGATTCGATGAAGCTGGATCAGGTCGGCGTACCTCTGAAACATCCCCCAATCAGTCCCCTCTCCCTCCGGGAGAGGGTTAGGGTGAGGGGCTCTCCCAGCTACCAAACCCCAATCTGCACAACCTTCTCGGTCTCCGGCTCACCATACCGAAACCGCTGCCCACGCCCATCAATCTCCTGATGACTAATCGTCGTCCGCCGCTTCAACCCCCGTACCCACTCAAACAAATACCCCGCATGCTCCTCGCGCACCGCCGCATACGCCGGGTCATCCCCCAAATCGCGCAACTCTTGCGGATCATTGAGCAGATCAAACAACTGTGGCCGAAAACCGTCGTACGCCAGGTATTTCCAGCGCTCGCTGCGCACCATGGTCATCCGGCAACGATCAATCGGCTGGCCCAAACGCTCCCGCGCCGGAGCCTGGAAGGCGTAGTCGTATTCGCTGATTGCATAGCGGCGCCAATCCGGATTTTCACCGTGCAGAAGCGGGATCAACGAACGCCCTTCAAGCCGATGCTCTGCCCCCGGCAATCCCAATGCCTGAAGAAACGTTGGCAACGCATCAATGGTTTCTGTCAGTCGATCATCGACGGTTCCCCGGGTGACATCCGCCGCCGCCCGAGGGTCGCGCACGATCAACGGCACGCCCACCGCCTGCTCCAGCAAAAACTCCTTCTCGCCGAGCCAGTGATCACCGAGGAAGTCGCCGTGATCGCTGGTGAACACGATCAGCGTGTCATTCCAGCGACCGCTGCTCTGCAGAAAATCGAACAGTCGTCCGAGTTGATCATCCACCTGCTTGATCAGACCCATATACGTAGGGATTACAGTCAATCGTACTGAGTCACGGGAGAAGTTGAGGCTTTCCTCATGCTGGCGAAAGGCAGTGTATACGGGGTGTTTGCTGGCCTCGGAGGGCGTCGCGCGGACCGCTTTGAGAATCGATTTCGTACTGTACAAGGCGTGGTACGGCGCCGGTACGATGTAGGGCCAGTGCGGTTTGATATAGGAAAGGTGTAAACACCACGATTTCTCGCCTTGCTCGGTGATGAAGTCGATGGCTCGATTTGTAGTGTAGACAGTCTCTGAGTGTTGCTCGGGAATTCGTGCTGGCAAATTCGCATGACGCATTTGCCAGCCGCTGAGGATTTCACCGTTTTCGCCTTCGGCGGCGTTGGCCCAGTCGTGCCAAGGGTTTTCGCCGTCGAAACCGTGTTCGCGTAGGTAGTGGGTGTAGGGCGCGGCTTCGCGTTTGTCGTCGAACAGCGGATCGTCGGGATAGATGCCGTCGTGGCGCATGTACGGTTCGAAGCCGACTTCATTGAGGATTTCGGCTTGCTCGCTTTCGGGATTGATCGCCAGGCGTTGCAAGGCATCGATGTTGGCGGTGGCGTGGGTCTTGCCGACCAGCGCGGTACGAATGCCGTGGGGACGCAGATAGTCGCCGATGGTCAGCTCATCCAGCGGTAACGGCACTGCGTTCCACGCTACTTGATGGCTGCTGACGTAGCGCCCGGTATAAGCCGACATCCGCGACGGCCCGCAGATCGTGCCTTGGGTGTAGGCGCGGCTGAAACGCACGCCGGCCGCAGCGAGTCGATCGATGTTTGGTGTATGCAGATGCGGATGGCCGTAGCAGGACAGGTAATCGCGGCGCAGTTGATCGCACATGATGTACAGCACGTTGCGCACGGGGTTTGGCGAGGTGGGCATGGGGTTTACCGGTCAATGGGACAGGCGAGGGTTTTCGCTTTCGGCGGGGGTGTTCGGCAAGTGCATTTGGGGAATGGGTTTTATGCAGGAAATGCATCGGTGCCTGCACTGGCCCCTTCGCGAGCAAGCTCGCTCCCACATTTAGACTGCGTTCCCCTGTGGGAGCGAGCTTGCTCGCGAAGAGGTCCGGTCAGACGGCAAGATTCTGCAGCGAGCAAACTTCCTCATCCTGCTGATCTATCTCTTTGATCTGCTCAATCATCGCCTGCGCCAACGGCGACAACCGATACCCCGCACGACTGACAATCCCATATCGGGTGTACAACTCCTCAAGATCATCCGCCAGTCCTTCGATGCGCAAACACACCAACTCGCCCTTGGCCTGGTGCAGCGCATCGGAATACGCGCCGACAATCCCGATCGCCTCCGAACGCAGCACCACGCTGAGCAGACTCGAGCTGTTTTCACACTCCACATTCGGGGTGAAATCCGGTCGCCCACTGAGATCGACGATCACCTTGCGCAGGTTCGGCGGGCGAATACTCACTGCCAGCGGATAGCTCATCAATTGCTCGGCGGTGACCCGCTCAAAACCCGCCAGCGGATGCGCCGCACGGCAGCAGAAATGCCATTTACGCGGCCGCAACCGGTGCGTCAGATAATCCGGATCCGCCTCGAAGTAGCGAGTGTCAGCGACAAAGAATTCGAACTCCTCGCTCATCAGTCGTTTGCTCAGACTCTGCCAGTCATCGACCTGAAACTGCACCCGCGCTTTCGGATAGCGTCCGATGAAGCTGCCAATCGCCCGAGGAATCAATCCCGCCGCCGGCGCCGGCCCACACCCAAAGCGCAATTCCCCCGCCTCCAGCCCATTGAACTGGCTGATCTCGTTGGCCATCTGCTGCGCGCCACTGACCAGTCGCCGCGCGTGTTCGAGCAACACCTGACCCTGCTTGGTCGGCGGTAATTCCTTGCGCCCGCGATCAACCAACTGACAACCGACGCTGTGCTCCAGCGCCTGAATACTGCGGCTGAACGCCGACTGCGACAGGTTCACCGCCTGCGCGCCCGCGACGAAGCTGCGTTGTTCAGCCAGGGCGATGAAGTGACGAAGTTGGCGCAAGTCGATATGCATTTTTCACATAAAAAATATCCGGGAAATGCATTGGATATGCATTAGGTCGACTCCTTATAAAGGCAATCTCTTATGCAGTAAATATTTGTAAATCCATAAATAAATAACTTAAAAGAATATGCAGCGCTGAAGATGTCTGTGTGTTTTTTGACCAGGAGCCGCGCCATGAGTCCGTTGAACCTTGCGTCACCCTTAACGCCACGACGGCTCAAACGCCTGCCTCTGGCCCTGTTGCTGGCAGGGAGCGCGAGCTGGACTCACGGCTACGCTGCTGAAGCAGAAACCCCTGCGCCAGTGCCGGCCGGCAAGCCTGCCGCCAATAGTTCGCAACTGGAAACCGTGACCGTCACCACCCGCCGTCGCGAAGAAAGTTCGCAGGATGTACCGACGCCAATGAGCGTGGTCAGCGGGCAGAATCTGGAGACGCAGCGGGTCTACCGGATTCAGGATTTGCAGCAACTGGTGCCGAGCGTCAACGTCGCTTATATGCATGCGCGCCAGTCCAGCGTGTCGATCCGTGGCTTGGGTAATAACCCGGCCAGTGATGGTCTGGAAGGCAGCGTCGGTTTGTACATCGACAACGTCTACCTGGGCCGTCCGGGGATGGCAGTGTTTGACTTGATGGACATCGAACAGCTTGAAGTGTTGCGTGGGCCGCAAGGCACGCTGTTCGGCAAAAACACCACCGCCGGGGTGATTAACATCAGCACCCGCGCGCCAACCTTCACGCCCGAACGCAGCATCGAAACGTCGGTCGGCGAGGACGGTTATTTCCAGACCAAGGGCACGATTTCCGGGCCGCTCAATGATCAACTCGCTGGACGCTTCTCGGCCTATCGCACCCGTAGTGACGGCGACATCAAAAACGAATACGACGGCCATGATTTGAATGGCGGCTCGCGCGAGGGCTTCCGCGCGCAACTGCTGTTCAAGCCCAATGAAGATTTCAACCTGCGCTGGATCGGCGACTACAACGAAGAGGATTCCAGCGCCGGCACCCGCGTGTTGTACAACACCGGGCCGACCATCAACGGCGTCAACCTGTACCAATCGCGCGCCAACGCGGCCGGCGCAACATTGGTCAACGGCTCACACCGCAAGGTCAATCTGGACAACGACCAGCATGTCACCGTGCATCAGGGCGGCACCTCGGTGGAGGCCAACTGGACGCTGCCGAGCGACTTCACGCTGACCTCGATCAGCTCCTATCGCTTCTGGAATTTCACCCCGCGCAACGACGATGGTCTCAACGTGCCGGCGAGTTACAACGCCGGGGTGTCGGTGGAAGACAAACAGTACTCGCAGGAATTTCGCCTGGCTTCGCCCAAGGGCGAGTTCTTCGATTACGTGGTCGGTGCCTACTATTTCGGTTCGGATCTGGACAACAAATCCTTTGCCTATTACGGACCGCAAGCGGATATATGGAATGGCACCGCGCCCGGTGCGCTGGCCAACGTCACCAGTGTCGGCAACGGCCATATCAAGACCGACAGCTTTGCGCTGTTCGCCCAAGGCACATGGCACCTCACCGAGCGGCTGGATTTCACCGCCGGGGTGCGTGGTACGTATGAAGAAAAATCTGCCTGGGTCACCCGCGATGCGCCGCTCGGTGGCGCCGCAGTAACGGGCGCTGCGGCCACAGCGCGACGCGGTCGTGCCGGCGCTTACGATTCCGGCGACTTGAATCAGTACAGCTCCAGTCCCTCCGGGCTGCTCAATCTCAGCTATCGCATCACCGATGATGTTCTGGGCTACGCCACGTTGTCCCACGGCGAGAAATCCGGCGGGGTCAACCTCGCCGTCGGTTCCGCTCCAGTGGCCGGCGCCGATTCGTTGCTGATCGGCACCGAACGTGCGAACAACGCCGAACTGGGTTTCAAAAGCACGCTGTGGGATCACCGTCTGCAACTCAACGCTAATGTGTTCTGGACCCAGGTCAACGCTTATCAGACCAACGCCTACGACGCCGAAAACCGCGTGCAATACCTGACCAACGCCGGCTCCGTGCGTTCGCGCGGGGTCGAGTTCGAAAGTACGGTGATCCCATTGCGCGGGCTGACGCTGAACATCAACGGTTCCTACAATGACGTCAGCTACCTTTCGTACAAAGATGCCCCGTGCCCGCCGGAAGTCAGCCAGGCGCCAGGTGCTCCAGCCTCATGCGACCTCAGTGGTCATCAAGTGGTCGGCGCTTCGAAGTGGATCGGCAACGCCAACGGCGAATACAAATGGAATCTGGATAACGGCTTTGAACCTTACGTCACCGCGAGCTACGCATTCCGCTCGAAAGCCGTCGGCACGGTGGAGGATTCCGACTACGGCCAGATCCCCAGTTATGCGGTGGTCAACTTCTCTACCGGCCTGCGCGGTGATTTCAATCAGGGCCAGTGGGATGTGTCGCTGTGGCTGAAAAACGCCTTCGACAAAACCTACTACACGACCCTGTGGACGGGCGGCAACGGCGGCTATGAGGGCCTGCTCGGAACACCTCGTACCCTCGGCGTCACCGGTCGCTACGACTTCTGACATCACGTGGAGGAAGTCACTGCACTATCAGGCAAAGGTCGGTCGCACATCGAGTGCTGCGCCCTTCGGAAATGACGTACTTGATGGTCGATTCCGTATTTGCAGTTGTTACGGAAATGACGCCTTTCGAATAGTCAGAATTCCAGACATCTCCCTTTTGCAGGACGAATTTTGTGCGCTGCTGGAAGACGTTGACCGGGCCATCGTGATTGTTTCGAACTGATACCGAGAGCTCCGGCGGTGTTCCGGAGCTGGCCGTTGGCGCTTGGGCTGGTGCGACGTCAACCTGGCCGTCGGGCGGTACGGTATCGGCCTGTGCGACCAGCAAACAGCTAGTCAGCATCAGAGGGAAAAAATAAATAAGGCGTTTGGCTTCCATAGCGAATTTCCTTGATCAGTCAGGTGACTTCGGATGTAGAGGGACGACGCCTATATTTAGGAAGCAAAACTCCGGCGTGTCACCTGTCAAACCTGACAGGTATGGAGTTTATGTGTGTTTCCCGTCGGTATGATTTATTCACGCAACGCCAACTTCATCGCGATCATCGACAAGAGCAGCGGCAAAGTGGTCTGGCGTCTTGGCCTAACCTGCCGCTGATCAACCCGAAAACCGCGCAGAAACTGCCGCGTCCGGTGGATCAGTTTGTCGGTCAGCATGATGCGCACATCATTCCGGCCGGATTGCCTGGCGCCGGTAACTTGCTGGTGTTCGATAACCAGGGGTCGGCGGGTTATCCGAACGTTACCCTCGGGCTGATTTCCGGCTCGCGCGTGCTGGAAATCGACCCGCTGAAAAACGAGATTGTCTGGCAGTACAGCGCTGCGAATTCGAAGCAGCCTGGGTGGGCGTTCTACAGTTCATTCATCAGCAGTGCGCGGCGCTTGCCCAATGGCAACACGCTGATCGACGAGGGCATGAACGGACGGTTTTTCCAGGTGACGGCCAACGGTGAAAACGTCTGGGAATACATCAGCCTGTATCTCGGCAAGGCACCGGGCAGCGACGCGATCAGCAACTGGGTGTATCGGGCGTTGCCTGTGAGTTATGACTGGGTGCCAACGGGCACGCCACGCTCCGAGACAGCGGTTGATGCACCGGTTGTCGGCGTGCAGCAAACCAATGCCAGTCGTTAGTTGAATTGGAATTAATGCTCGAACGAACGGCGATAAGTTATGAGCGAGTTGAATAGTGTTTATTGCAATTTAGTTAGTCAGTGGCGTGGACAATAATTGAATGTCGAACCATTCTGACTGTCGTGAGTTTCCAGGAGGAAACTTGCTCTCATCGGAAGACACTTATCCAACGATAAAGGAAATCTCGTTATGTCGAGCATTAATGGCACTTATGTAAATTCCAACTCTGGCGCCAAGCTGGTGATTACCGATGGTAATGATTCCAACGGCTCGTTCAGCGGAACGTTGAGTCAGGGTGGCGTGAATTACGACATCCGCTATGGAAACTACCATTTCCAGAACAGTACCGGTAACCCGACCACCATTGCAGTACTTGCTCAGAATGGTAATAGCGGTTATCAGACATGGACACTGTTTTCGCCGGATCATAACTATGCAAAATTGCGCGCTGCCGGCTCCCGTACAAACTTCGATGGTGATGTGGTGACCCTGGGCGGAGAATTCGTCAAACAGTAATCCCGTTTAAATATTTATAAGGCCGGTGCACGAAAGTGCTCCGGCTTTTTTTATTTTGGAAAAAACAACTATCTGCTTGGTATTAATCGTCCCGCAAAACCGGGTCAACCGAATTTGATGCGTTGCATGAATACTTTCAATGCCTGAAAAGCATTCGCTTTTTCACCTGTCGCTGCAGCCCGCGTAGCACGCGGCTTTGGCGGAATTGATCAATTTATATATTCCATAAAAGCCTATGCATAACGTTAAAGATTACTTTCGGAGATAAGCGTCAAGCCCAATGATTCACCCATCGATCCGCCGTGGGGGATTCAACAAACGGTCGATCGGCAGTTTTTGTAGAGAACGCAAAAAGACCGCAGGGAGTGAATCAATGGGCAATGTCCAGACCGCCGCCAGCACAGAGGAATTGCTGTGGCGTCAGACGCCGGGTGGCGAATTGGTCGATCTCGGCCGGCCGCATCGTGTGCCGCTGGGGCAGTTGCGGTTGCAGCGTGCGCCCAAAGGCATTTTGAGCCGACGCGAAACCCTTCTGCTCGGCGTGCTCGCGCTGGTGGTGCATGGCGCGGTGATCTACTGGATCAGCCAGAAACCGACGCCAGTGCTGCCAATCGTGCCGCCGGAAATTCCGCCGATGACCATCGAGTTCTCGCGCCCGGCACCGCCAGCGCCACCGGTTGTCGAGCCACCACCGCCTGCGCCCGTTGTTGAGCCACCGCCGCCGGTAGAAGACGAGTTGGCAGTAAAGCCGCCGCCGCCAAAACCCGTTCCGAAACCGAAACCGGTGGTTAAACAGGTACCCAAACCAGCACCGAAAGCCGTCGAGCAGCCACCCGCGCCGCCACAACCGGCCGCCCCGATTGCAGCGCCAGCGCCACCTGCTCCGCCCGCGCCGGCACCGGTAACCCCGGCCTCAGCGAATGCCGCGTACCTGAAAAACCCGGCACCGGAATACCCGTCGCTGGCTCAGCGTCGCGGTTGGGAAGGCACGGTGTTGCTGCGCGTGCATGTGTTGGCCAGTGGCAAACCGGGTGAGATCCAGATAGCCAAAAGCAGCGGCCGGCAGCAGCTCGACGACGCGGCGCTGAACGCCGTCAAACGCTGGAGTTTTGTCCCGGCCAAGCAGGGTGATGTCGCCCAGGACGGCTGGGTCAGCGTGCCCATCGATTTCAAGATTCATTAAACCGAAACCAAATTCGCGCGAAACGTTTACACGAGGGAATACATCATGACGTTACTGGCATCTCCACTGGAATCCATCGAAAGCGCGGTGATCTGGCTGCTGGTGGTTTTTTCCGTCGCCACCTGGGGCCTGGCATTGCTCAAGGCTGTGCAGTTCGGTCGTTTGAAGGCGCAGGACCGGCGTTTTCATAAACGTTTCTGGGCGGCGTCGAGTCTCGACTCCGCCGCTGAGTTAAGCGAAACCCAACCGGGCGCTGCAGCGCGGGTGGCGCAAGCCGGTTACGCGGCGATTCAGGTGGGCGAGGCGCCTCAGGCCAATGATTTGAGCCAGGCGATCAACCATCAGGATCGACTGGAGCGCGCCTTGCGCCAGCAGATCGTCCGCGAACGGCGTTCGCTGGAAACTGGTCTGGCCGTGGTCGCGAGTATTGGCAGCACGTCGCCGTTCATTGGTTTGTTCGGCACAGTGTGGGGAATCATGGAGGCGTTGAAAGGCATCAGCGCGGCTGGTTCAGCGAGCCTGGAAACGGTCGCCGGGCCGATCGGTGCAGCGCTGGTTGCGACCGGTGTGGGTATCGCCGTCGCGGTGCCGGCGGTGCTGGTTTACAACTACTTTTTGCGTCGGTTGAAACTGACGGCGGCGGATCTGGATGACTTCGCCCACGACTTCTACAGCCTGGCGCAGAAGAGTGCGTTCCGCGTGTTGATTCACCCGACCGCGCACAAGGTTGCAGCGCAGGGCAACGCGGCAAAAGTGAAGGAGGCGTCCTGATATGGCCTTCTCCACGCAAGACAGCGATGAGGTACTCAGCGAGATCAACGTGACGCCGCTGGTGGACGTGATGCTGGTGCTGCTGGTGGTGTTTATCGTCACCGCGCCGCTGCTGACCAATGCGATACCGATCAACCTGCCGAAGACCGAAGCGGTGGCGCCGGTCGAGCAGAAGGATCCGCTGGTGGTGAGCATCGATGGCGCCGGCAAATTGTTTATCAACAAGGACGAGATTCAGCCGGACTTGCTGGAATTCAACCTCAAGTCGGCCAAGGCCAAGGACCCGGAAGTGCGCGTGCAATTGCAGGCGGATGACGGGGTGAATTACGGCGAAGTGGCGCGGGCGATGGCCTCGATTGAACGGGCGGGGATTACCAAGTTGTCGGTGATTACTGCGCGGTGACAGATTCAACGTTTTTCCGGGGCCGTCTCCTTGGCAGGGTGCGGCCCTTTTTTTATTTCTGGCATTAAAAGCAGAACCCTCACCCTAACCCTCTCCCAGAGGGAGAGGGGACTGACCGAGGTGATTGTTCGAGGTACGCCGACCTGAGATTTCGAGCCGAACTCAAGATTTGAACAGGATGAAGATCGGCTCCCTTCCCCCTCGCCCCCTTGGGGGAGAGGGCTGGGGTGAGGGGGAAAGGATCTAAAGTCATACACAATACTCATATTCAATTCAGGTCTTAATAAATAGCTTCTTATTCCTTAACGAATATAAATCCCCTCCCTATACTCGCTCAGGAACAGACACGACGCAGGAGAGCTCCCCATGCGCAACGAATCAATCCGCTACCTGATTGTGCCGGGCTGGCAAGGATCGCCAGAAGATCATTGGCAAAGCCATTGGCAGAACAGTCTGCCAAACAGTGCGCGGGTCGAGCAGGCCGATTGGCTGACGCCGCGTCGTGAAGACTGGGTGGCGGCACTGGCCGAGGCGATTGCTGCCGACAGCACGCCCGTCATCCTTATCGCCCACAGCCTCGGCTGCGTTACCGTTGCCCACTGGGCGGCCACTGCGCCGCTGCAATACCTGCGTCAGGTACGCGGCGCCTTGCTGGTCGCGCCAGCCGATGTCGAGCGCCCAACCTGCGCGCCGGCGCTGCGTAACTTCGCACCGATCCCGACTGATTTGCTGCCTTTTCCGAGCCAGGTCGTCAGTTCCGACAACGACGCCGCCGTCAGTGCGCCGCGCGCTCTGGAGCTGGCGCGCAACTGGGGCGCCGAGGCGGGGATTCTTGCTGGCGCCGGACACATCAACGTCAAGTCCGGGCATCAGCGTTGGGAGCAGGGTTTTGCCTATCTCTATCGCCTGCAAAACCGCATGGAACACCACGCCCGCCGCCGCGCCTGATTTTTATTTCTTTCAACGCCCCCGTCTGCCGGCGGTTTTGGGCGGGAGTCTGCCATGAGTTTTGAAACCTTCGGTCAGCCATTGCTGACCTTTCCCGACGCTGAAAAAAGTCCCCTGAGCATTCGCGCCAAGGCGTTGGTGTTTGTCGACCCGCGCTCGCGTCAGTTACGCGAAGAGCTGGAGCAACTGGCACCGCGTTCGATTTCAGTGTTGATTCGCGGTGAGACGGGAACCGGTAAAGAGTTGCTCGCCCGGCACATCCATCGCGCCAGTGACCGCAGCGGTCTGTTCGTTTCGGTCAATTGCGGTGCGATCAGTCCGACTTATGCCGATGCCGAACTGTTCGGCTACGCTGCTGGCACGTTCAGCGGCTCGGCCAGCAGCCGCGCCGGTTGGTTTGGTTCGGCCAATGGCGGCACGCTGTACCTGGACGAAATTGGCGACTTGCCGCTGCCAATCCAGATCAAATTGCTCGCCGCCCTGGAGAATCATGAAGTCACCCGGGTCGGTGCGCATCAGCCGAGTCCGGTGGATGTGCGTCTGGTGGCCGCGACCAGTATCGATCTGGCACAGGCAGTGGACGCCGGGAAATTCCACGAGCGGCTTTATCACTACCTCAGCGAAGGTCATCTCGAGTTGCCGGCGTTGCGCGCGCGTACCGGCGATATCCTCTCGCTGGCCGAGTACTTCCTTGGCATCTACAGCCAGCGTCTCGACCTCCCTGTGCCGCTGATCAGCGAAGCCGCGCAGCATGTACTCGAACAACACAGCTGGCCGGGCAACACCCGCGAGCTGGAAAATGTTATTCACTTTGCACTGCTGGTGAGCACCGGTGACGAGATTCTCCCGGAGCACCTGAATCTGCCCGAGGTGTCTGGGCCGCAGCTTCAGATCGAACGGCTGGTTGCACAAATCAACATCGGCGGCAGCGTCGATGAGCGTAAGGCCTTGAAAGATTTGCTGATTCGTTTGAGTGAAGGTTTGTAACCGTTTCGTTCAACATGAACAAAATGGAATATGAAGCTGAATAAACGTTATTGTCCGGGAATAAAAAATCCCGGTATTGTCCGACCCACGCCAGCGATATCACTTCACTGGCACACGTATTAAATGCCGTCGCCATGTGCGACCGTGATTTTCGATAAGGACACTGCATGAAAAAGGTTCTGTTGTTTACCGCATTGGCGGCTGCTCTGACTGCTTCCCTGGCCAATGCCGGCGAGAAACTGGTGGTTGCTGCGACCCCGGTGCCGCACGCTGAAATCCTCGAGCTGATCAAACCGACCCTGGCCAAAGAAGGCGTGGATCTGGAAATCAAAGTCTTCACCGACTACGTTCAGCCGAACGTACAGGTTGGCGAGAAGCGTCTGGACGCCAACTACTTCCAGACCCTGCCGTACCTGAACAGCTTCAACCAGGGCAAATACAAGGACGACAAGTCCAAGTACCTGGTGACTGTGCAAGGCGTGCACGTTGAACCGTTCGGTGGCTACTCGAGCAAGTACAAGACCCTGGCTGAACTGCCGGACGGCGCGACCATCGCCATCCCGAACGAAGGCAGCAACAGCGGCCGTGCGCTGATCCTGCTGCAGAAGGCTGGCCTGATCGAGCTGAAAGACCCGAAAAACGCTCTGGCTACACCGAAAGACATCGCCAAGAACCCGCACAACTTCAAGTTCAAGGAACTGGAATCGGCGCTGCTGCCACGCGTTCTGAAGGAAGTTGATCTGGACATGATCAACACCAACTACGCGCTGGAAGCCAAGTTGAATCCGACCAAGGATGCGCTGGTGATCGAAGGCGCTGACTCGCCGTACGTGAATTTCCTGGTGGCCCGTGAGGACAACAAGAACAGCGACGCGATCCAGAAACTGGCCAAAGCCCTGACCAGCCCGGAAGTCAAAGCGTTCATCGAGAAGAAGTACAACGGCGCGGTACTGCCGGCGTTCTGATCTGACGCTTGAACACCCCCTTCAAGGTGTGAAAACGCCGATGGCCAGTGATGGTCATCGGCGTTTTTGTGTGTGCGTTGGAAAAGCCCCTCACCCTAACCCTCCCGAAACGTCGGACCGCCCGGAGGGAGAGGGGACTGATTGGGGGATGCCGTAGAGGTACGCCGACGTGAAAGATCTCTGCTGAATCCATAATCGACTCGGTCTTTCAGGTCGATGTATGACGCCAGACACCTCGGTCAGCCCCCTCTCCCTCCGGGCGGTCCGACGTTTCGGGAGGGCTGGGGTGAGGGGCTTTTGATTTACGCTGTGGCCTTCAGCGCCCGCCTCAACGCCACCAACAATTTCACAATTTCCTGCGGATCCAGTCGCTGCGGCACTTTTACGTCCATGTTTTCTTCCTTGTTATGGGTTTGGCCGGGGGAGTCTGGCCAAAAGCTGTTCGTCCTTGGAGGGCTTTCGTGAAAAAAAGATCCGTCCTACAGCGCAAAGGAAAATAGCCTTCTTATTCCTTCCCGGCAAACCCACAGGTTAGTTTTTTGGGTGATATCAATATGCTTTAACGGTATTTAAATTCTTGTTTTTATACCTATAAAGTCAGTGCTTGCCGGACAGCCATCCGCTGTCCATGGACTGCAGCACCGTCGCTTACCGAGCGGCGTCCAGGACGTTTCATGACCTTCGATTACGCATTTATCCTCAGCACCCTGCCGGCGTTTCTAAAAGCCGTGGGCGTGACGCTGCAGGTCGGATTTATCGCCATCGGTACCTCGCTGCTGGTGGCGCTGCTCAACGCGACGATTCTGGTGTTCCGCACGCCTTACCTGCAAAAACTGGTGGGCTTGTATGTGGAACTGGCGCGCAACACGCCGCTGCTGATCCAGTTGTTTTTCGTCTACTTCGCCTTGCCGGCGCTGGGGATCAAAGTCTCCGGATTCACCGCCGCGATCATCACCATGACGTTCCTTGGCGGCGCCTACCTCACCGAAGTGCTGCGTGCTGGCGTCGATGCGGTGCCGCAGGCGCAACTGGAATCGGGGCGTTCGATCGGCCTGTCCCACGGTCAATTGCTGCGCTACGTAATCCTGCCGCAAGCGGGGATTCTCAGCTTGCCGTCGCTGTTCGCCAATTTCATTTTCCTGCTCAAGGAAACCACCGTGGTCTCGGCGGTGGCGGTGCCGGAAATTCTCTACACCACCAAGAGCTACATCGCGCTCTATTACAAAACCTACGAAATGCTCGCCGTGCTGACGCTGATCTGCGTGCTGCTGTTCTTGCCGCTGTCGCTGTTGCTCAGCCGTCTGGAAAGGAGGCTCCAGCATGGCCAGTTCGGGTCTTGAACTGCTCTGGGTGTCGTTGCCGCAATTGGCCAAGGGCGCCGGGCAAACCTTGTCGATCTCGTTTTTGAGCATCGCCATCAGTACGGTCGGCGGTGTGGTCTACGGGGTGTTGCGCACGTTGAACGTGACGTGGCTGAACGCGATCTTGCGGGTGTATCTGGAGCTGTTCCGGGCGATTCCGGTGCTGGTCTGGCTGTACCTGTTGTTCTTCGGTTTGCCGATTTTCTTCGGCCTGAGCATTCCGAGTTTCTGGTGCGCGGTGCTGGTGCTGTCGCTGTGGGGCGCCAGCGAGGTCGGCGAAGTGGCGCGCGGAGCCTTGCATTCTTTGCCACGCGGACAGCGTGAAGCGGGACTATCGATCGCTCTGAACGCCGCGCAGCTCTACGGCTACGTGCTGCTGCCGCAAGCGCTGAAGCGCATGACGCCGCCGACTATCAACGTCTACACGCGGATCATCAAGACCAGCTCGCTGGCGGTGTTGATCGGTGTGGTCGACGTGATCAAGGTCGGCCAGCAGATCATCGAACGCACCTACGAATCAGTGCTGATCTACGGCGCGCTGTTCCTGTTTTTCTTTTTCATCTGCTACCCGCTGTCGGCCGCTTCGCGCGTGCTGGAGCGGCGCTGGACGCAAGCATGAGCGCATTGATCGAGTTTCACGGTTTCAACAAATTCTATGGCGAGCAGCAGGTGCTCAACGGCATCGAACTGCAGGTGCAGAGCGGCGAAGTGATCGTCATCCTCGGCCCCAGTGGTTGCGGCAAAAGTACCTTGCTGCGTTGCCTCAATGGACTGGAAGAGGCCCACAGCGGCAGCCTGAAATTTATCGACCGCGAGCTGCTCGACAAGGCCACCGACTGGCGCGACATTCGCCAGCAGATCGGTATGGTCTTCCAGAGTTATCACCTGTTCCCGCACATGAGCGTGCTTGACAATTTGTTGCTCGGCCCGCTGAAGGTGCAGAAGCGTCAGCGCCGCGAGGCGCAGCAGCAAGCCGAAGCGCTGCTTGAACGCGTGGGACTTCTGGATAAGCGCGATGCCTTTCCGCGTCAGCTCTCCGGCGGCCAACAGCAACGCATCGCCATCGTCCGTTCGCTGTGCATGAACCCACGGGTGATGCTCTTTGATGAAGTCACCGCCGCCCTTGACCCGGAGATGGTCAAGGAAGTGTTGCAGGTCATTCAGGGCCTCGCTCGCGAAGGCATGACCCTATTGATCGTCACTCACGAAATGGCCTTCGCCCGCGCGGTGGCCGACCGCATCGTGTTCATGGATGCCGGGCGCATCCTTGAACAGAACCCGCCCGAGATTTTCTTTACGAACCCGCAAACCGCACGCGCGCAGCAGTTTCTGGAGAAGTTCTCCTTCGTTGCAACACTGCCCAAAACGAATCCGACAAAGGAACTGGAACTGTTATGAAAACTGCCTTTTTTTTACTGCCCCTACTGAGCCTCGCCTTGCTTGCCGGTTGCAGCAAAACCGAAGAACCGCCAAAGCCGAAGGTCGCCAGCGAAAGCACCGCGCCGGCCGGTTATCTGGACAAGATCAAGGCCCGCGACAAACTGATCGTCGGCGTGTTTACCGACAAGCCGCCGTTTGGTTTTGTCGATGAAGCGGGGCGCTACGCAGGTTTCGATACCGACATCGGCCGTCGTTTCGCCAAGGATCTGCTCGGCGATGAAAACAAGGTCGAATTCGTCGCCGTCGAACCGGCGAGTCGCATTCCGTTTCTGCAAAGCGACAAGGTCGACCTGATCCTCGCCAACATGACCGTCACGCCTGAGCGCAAGGAAGCGGTGGAATTCACCAACCCGAACCTCAAGGTCGCGGTGCAGGCGCTGGTGCCGCAAAACAGCTCGGTGAAAAATCTTGATGACCTGGCGACCCGCACCACCATCGTCACTACGGGCACCACTGCCGATATCTGGCTGACCAAGAATCATCCGGACTGGAAGCTGCTCAAGTTCGAGAAAAACTCCGAATCGCTGCAAGCCCTGGCCAATGGTCGCGGCGATGCTTATGCGCAGGACAATCTGGTGCTGTTCAGCTGGGCCAAGCAGAACCCGGGCTATCGCGTGCTCGATGAAAAACTGGGTGCGGAAGCGCCGATTGCGCCGGCGGTGAAGAAGGGCAATCTCGAGCTGCGTGACTGGGTGAATACTGAGCTGGCCAAGCTGGGTGAGGAGAAGTATCTGCTCAAGCTGTACGACCAATATGTGCGTAAAGAACTGAGCGATGACACCAAGCCTGAGAGTGTGATTGTCGAGGGTGGCAAGTGGCAGGGGTGATTGTCTGTTAGGTCGGCGGTGAGGCCTGCCCCTCACCCCAGCCCTCTCCCGGAGGGAGAGGGAGCCGATCTCTGGGCTTTTCAAAACCTGAGTTCAACTCGCGACTTTCATGTCGGCGTTACTCGAAAGAACCACTCGGTCAGTCCCCTCTCCCTCTGGGAGAGGGCTAGGGTGAGGCGCTTTTGACTGGAACGCTCAATCCGGCCAATGCCACGCCGGTTCATCCAGCATCCGCTGCCCGACAATCCCGGTCTCCCCCAGCGTCTTCTCCAGCACGATGCAATTGCACTCCGGTTCTTCCTGCAACGCCGAAATCAACCGCCGCGCATGCGACACCACCCACACTTGACACTGCTCGGAAGCGCGGATAATCAACCGCGCCAACGCTGGCAACAGATCTGGGTGCAGACTGGTTTCCGGCTCGTTCAGCACCATCAGCGACGGTGGCCTCGGCGTCAGTAGTGCCGCAACCAAAAGCAGATAGCGCAATGTGCCGTCGGACAACTCTGCCGCCGACAACGGCCGCAACAAACCCTCCTGATAAAACTCAATGGCAAAGCGTCCACCGGCCTGCGCTTCGATATGCACCCTTGCACCAGGAAAAGCATCGGTAATCGCCGCACGCATCGCGTCGCCGTCACCAATCTCGATAATGGTCTGCAACGCCGCCGCCAGATCCCGCCCATCGTGATGCAGCACCGGCGTGCGCGTGCCCAACTGCGGCTGGCGCACCGGTGCATCGGCGTCACTTCGAAAGTGATCATAAAAGCGCCAGCGACGAATGAACTCGCGCATCTGAAAGACTTCCGGCGAGCTACGCAGGCTGCCAACCTGATCGAACAGGCTGTCGAAGTTCGGCGTGTGTTGCGCCAGCACATCCCATTTTCGTTCGGTGCGTGCGCGGATCATCGGGCCGTCGCGATCGACCAGCAGGCTGGCGGGCCGGTAATGCGGGCCGGCCCAGATGCATTCACGCTTGATCTGCGGGTCGAGGCTGAAGCGCGAGGGAATCGGCCGAGAGTGCTCGGGCAGCATGAAGTGCCCGTTGGAATCAGGCAGGCCGAGGCTGATCGAATAGCTGAAATCCTCCCCGGCGAATCCCAGGCGCAATCGCTTCACACCCTGACGAACCGTCGACTGGATCGGCACCTCACCGTTGCGCATGCGCCGGCTGATGGTTTCCGGCCCGGCCCAAAACGTCGAATCCAGCCCGCCCTCGCGGGCCAGCGCATTGACCACACCGCCCTGTGCGGTTTCTGCCAGCAGGCGCAAGGCCCGGTAGAGATTGGACTTGCCGCTGCCGTTGGGGCCGGTGATCAGGTTCAGTCGGCCCAGCGGGATCACCAATTTATTGATCGAGCGGTAATTGGCCACTGCCAGGGTGTTGAGCATGGAAGTCCTTCTCTGGATGTACTGAATCTGCGACAGAATACCCCTGCGGCAGCGCCGACATGGAAATATGGGGAGACGAGCGGGCGAACGTTGAACCCTGTTCTAAGCTCACAGTCGTATCGTCACTTGCACGTTCGTACACAGGAAGGAGTCTGCATGGCGAGTCCCGGTTTGAAAACAGCGGTCGTGCTGAGTCTGTTCACTTTGGTGACCGCTTGCGGCGAGAAGAAAGCCCCTGAGGAATACCTGCCACGGGTTTTTGTACAAGAGGTCAAACCCACTGATTACGCGGCCTCGGTGACGTTGACCGGTGACGTGCAGGCGCGCGTGCAGACTGAATTGTCGTTCCGCGTCGGCGGCAAGATCATTCAGCGTATGGTCGACGTCGGCGACCGCGTCACAGCCAAACAGGTGCTGGCCAAACTCGACCCGAAGGATTTGCAGACCAACGTCGATTCCGCTCAGGCCCAGGTAGTTGCCGAACAAGCCCGGGTAAAACAGAGCGCCGCTGCGTTCGTGCGCCAGCAAAAACTCCTGCCCAAGGGCTACACCAGCCAGAGTGAATACGACTCCGCCCAAGCCGCGTTGCGCAGCAGCCAGAGCGCCTTGAGCGCGGCGCAGGCGCAATTGGCCAACGCCAAGGATCAACTCAGTTACACCTCACTGATTGCTGACGCGCCGGGCGTGATCACCGAGCGCCAGGCCGAAGTCGGCCAGGTCGTGCAGGCCACCGCGCCGATATTCAGCCTCGCCCGCGATGGCGACCGCGATGCGGTGTTCAACGTTTATGAATCACTGCTCGCCGAGCGCCCCACGGATAACAAAATCACCGTCAGCCTGCTCGACAACCCAGAAATCAAAACCACCGGCACCGTGCGCGAAGTCACCCCGGCGGTGTCGGCGCAGTCCGGCACCGTGCAAGTCAAAGTCACCCTCGACAAACTGCCGCCGGGCATGCAACTCGGTTCGGTGGTCAGCGCCACGGCCAAAGGTTCGGGCAAATCAGCGGTTGAACTGCCGTGGTCAGCACTGACCAAAAACGTCAGCGATCCGGCGGTGTGGATGGTCGACGACAACGGTGAGGCGCAACTGCACACGGTCACTGTCGGGCGTTACCTGACCGGTAAAGTCATCATCAGCGAGGGCCTCAAGGGCGGCGAGAAAGTCATCGTCGCCGGCGGGCAGTTGTTGCACCCGGGGATGAAAGTCGAGATCGCCGAAAACACCTACAAGGATCTGCAACCGGGAGCACAGCCATGAAGTCTCTGTGGCTGTTACCCGTTGCTGTGTTGTTGGCTGCGTGCTCGAAGAAAGAACCGCCGCCGGAGCCGGTACGTCCGGTGCTGTCGGTCAAAGTCGAAGCGCTGAGTGAGGAAAACCTCGGCCGTTTTGCTGGCAGCATTCAGGCGCGCTACGAGAGCAACACTGGATTCCGCGTCGGTGGCCGCATCGCCAGCCGCAACGTCGATGTCGGCGCCGAAGTGGAGAAGGGCACGCTGCTCGCCACCCTCGACCCGTCCGATCAGCAAAACCAGTTGCGCTCGGCCCAGGGTGATCTGGCGAAAGTCCAGGCGCAATTGATCAACGCGCAAGCCAATGCGCGCCGCCAGCAAGCGCTGTTCGATCGCGGTGTTGGCGCACAGGCGCAACTGGACATCGCCACGACCGATCTGAAAACCACCCAGGCCTCGCTCGATCAAGCGCGCGCGGCGGTCAATCAGAGCAAGGACCAGCTCGGCTACACCGAACTGCGCTCCGACCACCGCGCCGTGGTCACCGCGTGGAATGCCGAGGCCGGGCAGGTCGTCACCGCCGGTCAGCAAGTGGTGACCCTGGCGCAACCGGACATCAAGGAAGCGGTGATCGATCTGCCGGATACCCTGGTCGATCAGATTCCCAGCGACGTAGTGTTCTCGGTGGCCGCGCAACTCGACCCGAGCATCAACACCACAGCGGTCATCCGCGAAATCGAGCCGCAGGCGCAAAGCGCCACGCGCACCCGGCGGGCACGCCTGACCCTGGCCGATACACCGGACGGCTTCCGCCTCGGTACGGCAATCAGCGTAACCCTCAGTTCGGCGATAAAACCGCGTATCGAACTGCCCGCGACGGCGCTGCAGGAGATCGACGGCAAATCACGCATCTGGGTCATCGACACGCAAAACAAAACCGTCAGCCCCCGCGACGTTACGGTGGTCAGCCGCACTGACAGCAGCGTGGTACTCGCCGGCGGCGTGAAGAACGGCGAGCGTGTGGTCAGCGCCGGCGTCAACAGTCTCAAACCCGGACAATCGGTAAAACTTGACGAGGACAGTCAATGAAAGGCTCTTTCAACCTCTCCGAATGGGCCCTCAAGCATCAGTCTTTCGTTTGGTATCTGATGTTCGTCGGATTGCTCATGGGGGTGTTCTCGTACTTCAATCTGGGGCGCGAAGAAGATCCTTCGTTCACCATCAAGACTATGGTGATCCAGACCAAATGGCCGGGCGCGACGCAAGAGGAAACCCTCAAGCAGGTCACCGACCGCATCGAGAAAAAACTCGAAGAACTCGACTCCCTCGATTACGTGAAAAGCTACACGCGCCCCGGCGAATCAACGGTGTACGTGTACCTGCGCGACACCACCAGCGCCAAGGACATCCCGGAAATCTGGTACCAGGTGCGCAAGAAGATCGATGACATTCGCGGGCAGTTTCCCCAGGGTATTCAGGGGCCGGGATTCAACGACGAGTTCGGAGATGTGTTCGGTTCGGTGTATGCGTTTACTGCCGACGGATTGACCATGCGTCAACTACGCGATTACGTCGAGCAGGCGCGGGCCGAGATTCGCAATGTGCCGGGGCTGGGCAAGATCGAAATGGTCGGCCAGCAGGACGAAGTGATTTACCTGAACTTCTCCACGCGCAAACTCGCCGCGCTGGGCATCGATCAGCGTCAGGTGGTGGACAGCTTGCAATCGCAGAACGCCGTGACGCCGGCGGGTGTGATCGAGGCCGGGCCGGAGCGGATTTCCGTGCGCACCTCCGGGCAGTTTGCTTCGGAGAAGGATCTGGCCGAGGTCAATCTCAAGCTCAATGACCGCTTCTATCGTCTGGCCGATATCGCCGAGATCAGCCGAGGTTACGTCGACCCGGCCACGCCGGAGTTCCGCTTCGACGGCAAACCGGCGATTGGTCTCGCCATTGCCATGCAGAAAGGTGGCAACGTTCAGGAGTTCGGCAAGGCCCTGCATGCGCGCATCGACCAACTGACGGCTGACTTGCCGGTGGGCGTCGGTGTGCACACGGTGTCCGATCAGGCTGTGGTGGTGGAAGAGGCTGTCGGCGGCTTCACCAGCGCATTGTTCGAAGCGGTGATCATCGTGCTGGTGGTGAGCTTCATCAGCCTCGGCGTGCGCGCCGGTCTGGTGGTGGCCTGCTCGATTCCGCTGGTGTTGGCGATGGTGTTTGTGTTCATGGAATACAGCGGCATCACCATGCAGCGGATTTCCCTCGGGGCGTTGATCATCGCCCTCGGTCTGTTGGTCGACGATGCAATGATCACCGTGGAGATGATGGTCACCCGACTGGAGATGGGCGAGACCAAGGAGCAGGCTGCCACGTTCGCCTACACCTCGACGGCGTTCCCGATGCTCACCGGTACGCTGGTGACCGTCGCCGGTTTCGTGCCGATCGGCCTCAACGCCAGTTCTGCCGGTGAATACACCTACACGCTGTTTGCGGTGATCGCGGTGGCGATGATCGTCTCGTGGGTGGTGGCGGTGTTCTTTGCGCCAGTGATCGGCGTGCACATCCTCAGCGCCAACGTGAAACCCCATGAGGCGGAACCGGGTCGCATCGGCCGCGCATTCAATGGCGGCTTGCTGTGGGCCATGCGCAATCGCTGGTGGGCAATCGGTATCACCGTGCTGTTGTTTGCCCTGTCGATTTTTTGCATGCGCTTTGTGCAGAACCAGTTCTTCCCGTCCTCGGACCGTCCGGAAATCCTCGTTGATCTCAACCTGCCGCAAAACGCCTCGATCGACGAAACCCGCAAGGCCGTCGACAAGCTTGAAGCGACGCTCAAGGGCGACCCGGACATCGTGCGCTGGAGCACCTACATCGGTCAGGGCGCGATCCGTTTCTACCTGCCCCTCGACCAGCAGTTGCAGAACCCGTACTACGCGCAACTGGTGATCGTCAGCAAGGATTTCGAGGCCCGTGAGGCGTTGAGCCAACGCCTGCGCGAGCGCTTGCACAAGGACTTCGTCGGCATCGGCAGCTACGTGCAAGCGCTAGAAATGGGCCCGCCGGTGGGGCGTCCGATTCAGTACCGGGTCAGCGGCAAGGACATCGATCAGGTGCGCAAGCACGCCATCGACCTTGCCACCGAACTGGACAAGAACTCGCACATCGGCGAGATCATTTACGACTGGAACGAGCCGGGCAAAGTCCTGCGCATCGACATTGCCCAGGACAAGGCACGCCAGCTCGGGCTGTCGTCCGAAGACGTGGCGAACCTGATGAACAGCATCGTCAGTGGTTCGCCGTTGACTCAGGTCGATGACGATATCTACCTGATCAACGTGGTCGGCCGCGCGGTGGATTCCGAGCGTGGTACGCCGGAGACCCTGCAAAACCTGCAGATTGTCACGCCGAGCGGTACGTCGATTCCATTGCTGGCATTCGCCACCGTACGTTATGAACTGGAGCAGCCGCTGGTGTGGCGTCGCGACCGCTTGCCGACGATTACCATCAAGGCTTCGGTGCGCGACGAGATCCAGCCGACCGACCTGGTGAAAATCCTCAAGCCGTCGATCGATGCGTTCGCCGCCAAACTGCCGGTGGGCTACAAAGTCGCCACCGGCGGTACGGTCGAGGAAAGCGGCAAGGCCCAGGGGCCGATCGCCAAGGTGTTGCCGTTGATGCTGTTCCTGATGGCGACCTTTCTGATGATCCAGTTGCACAGCGTGCAGAAGATGTTCCTGGTGGCGAGTGTCGCGCCACTGGGGCTGATCGGGGTGGTGCTGGCGCTGGTACCGACCGGCACGCCGATGGGCTTCGTGGCGATCCTGGGGATTCTCGCGCTGATCGGCATCATCATTCGTAACTCGGTGATTCTTGTGACGCAGATCGATGAGTTCGAGAAGAAAGGTTATGCGCCGTGGGATGCGGTGGTCGAGGCGACCGAGCATCGGCGCCGACCGATCCTGCTGACCGCAGCCGCAGCGAGCATGGGCATGATCCCGATTGCCCGCGAAGTGTTCTGGGGGCCGATGGCCTACGCGATGATTGGCGGGATTGTGGTGGCGACGTTACTGACGCTGCTGTTCCTGCCGGCGCTGTATGTGGCCTGGTACAAGATTCGCGAGCCGAAGAGGGACTGAGTCAACAGCAGCCCCTCACCCTAACCCTCCCGAAACGTCGGACCGCCCAAAGGGAGAGGGGACTGACCGGGGTGTCTGGCGCTATTCATCGACCTGAAAAATCGCGTCGATTATGGATTCGGCGCAGTTGGATCCGGCCGGTGTACTTCTCGAATATCCCCCAATCGGCGCCCTCTCCCTCCGGGAGAGGGCTGGGGTGAGGGCTTTTTCTGACTCAACGCCTGCGCCAAACACTCGCCAACCAAGGCTGCTGCTCACGCGGCAGCCCCGCCGGCCGGTAATAATGCTCCAGCTCGACAAACCCCGCCGCCATCAACAACCCTTGCCACGCCTCAAGATCGTGATACGAGCCATACCGCGGCCCGTTCCAGCCTTCACGATTATCCCCGCGCGGATTGGAGCTGAACAACACGCCCCCCGGTTTCAACGCGTCGTGCAATTGCTTCAATACCCGTGGCAATTCCTGCAACGGCACATGAAACAGCACTGCATTGGCAAAGATCCCGTCGAAGCGTTCAGCCGGCAAATCCAGCTTCAGAAAGTCTTGCTGCAACACTTCACAGCCACTGTCCTCACGGGCCATTCGCGCAAACTCCTGCGAACCATCCAGCCCGACGGCGATGTGACCCATGCGCGTAAACGTCTGCAAATCCCGCCCCGGCCCGCAGCCGAAATCCAGAATCGTGAACGGCGCCGCGCCTTGGATATGCCGCAGTAACGCATCGATGTTCTGGCTGACGTCGTGGTCGCGGGTGCCTTCACGGAAGTCTTCGGCCACCGAGTTGTAGTGGCCGAGGGTGGTGGCGGTGATCTGTTCGAGATCGTTGGGGGTCTGCTTCATGGTAGGGATACGCGGGCAATTGGGATTTGCCGAATATACGCCATGACGGCGGGAGCGCTGGTGATAAATGGCTGGCCGCACCTGTTAGTTCTTACAGTATCGGGCGAAGGAAAACAGGTTCACTCTTGCTCCACTGATGCCAGGGACTCGCGTCACCATGAAGACTCACCATGACACCGCCACTCCGACCTTGTCGGTCATGGACCCGCGCGCCTTGGCGATTCGTAGCGTTGCCTATTGTCGGCATCCGGACCAACCCGACATCGAATCGCGTATTACCCGGCAGATCTTTGACGCCGCAGGGCGGCAAGTGGCAGCGTGGGATCCGCGGTTGTGGGGAGCGGCGCCGAAGCCGAATCTGGCCACCCTCTATGCGTTGAGCGGGCATGCGGTACTGACAGACAGCGTTGACGCCGGTTGGCAGTTGAGTCTGTTGAGTGAGGCCGGTTCGATGTGTTCCGGCTGGGATGCGCGGGGCAACCAGAGCCATCACCAATACGATGCGCTCCAACGGCCGATAGCGCTTATCGAGCAAGCGCACGGCGGGCCATCTCAAGTGGTTGAACGTCAGGTTTATGGGGATTCCACGGATGAACGTGCGCTGCACAATCAGTGTAGCCAACTGATTCGCCACGACGGCCCAGCCGGCAACCGACACTTCAATGACTATGGCCTGGGTGGCGCAGTGTTGGTGGAGTCGCAGCGTTTTCTGATTGAGCTTGAAACGCCCGACTGGCCACTCGAACTTGTCGAACGAGATAAATATCTCGAAGAAAGAAGCTACGTCACCCGCCAGACTTTCAATCCAACGGGTGAACTTCGGCGTCATGTCGATGCGGTAGGCAACATCAAAACGATGCATTCCAACGTCGCCGGACAATCTCGCGCGACCTGGCTTTTGCAGGCCGGCGAAGGCACGCAGCCGAAATGCCTGGTCAGCGAAATCCGCTACAACGCTGAGGATCAGGTGGAAAGTGAGACGGCCGGTAACGGCATTACTGCCTGTGCCGAGTACAGCCGCGATGACGGTCGCTTACGTCGATTGGTCGCCGGTATCAGCGCGCAGACACCTGTGCAGGACTTGAACTACGCCTATGACCCGGTTGGCAATATTGTTAGCCTGGAAGATAGAGTTCAGGGTGTGAGTTACTTCAATAACCAGCGCATCGATCCTGTCAGCCGGTATTGCTACGACAGCCTGTACCAACTGATCGAAGCCAAGGGCTGGGAGGTCAGTGAGCCGACCCACGGCCCGGCATTACCAGATCTGCTACCCGCGCCGCTGGACCCTAATCAACGACGCAATTACACCCAGACCTTTGCCTACGATGCGGCGGGCAATCTGCTCACTCGCCACCACAGCGGTGCACCGGCTTTTTCGATGTTTACCTCTGCCGGCAGCAATCGAAGTCTGGGACAGCGCGATGACGGTTCTCTGCCGCAAGAGTCAGATATCGTTAGCGGATTCGATGCCTGCGGCAATCACTTGGGGCTGGTGCGCGGGCAGGCCATGACCTGGAATGTGCGCAATGAGTTGAGCCGAGTGGTGTTGGTGCAACGCGAGGATGAGCCTGATGACTGTGAATGTTATCGCTACGACCAACCGGGTCATCGACTGCGTAAAACACGTTTCAGCTTGGCATCCGGGCAAACCTTGATAACAGAAGTGCGTTATCTGCCGGGTCTTGAGGTTCATCGCGAAGCGGACGGAAAAGAACGGCATGTGGTTAGCGTCGAGGCCGGGCGTAATCAGGTGCGAATACTGCACTGGCCCGATGGTACTGAAAGTGATCTGCTGAGCTACAGCCTTCACGATCATCTCCGTTCCAGCACTTTGGAGTTGGACAATGACGCAGCAATATTGAGTCAGGAACACTATTACGCTTTTGGTGGCACAGCGTGCTGGGCGGCTAAAAGTGCGTTGCTGGCGAAGTACAAGACTATCCGTTATTCGCTCAAGGAGAGGGATGCGACCGGGCTTTATCACTACGGTTATCGCTACTACGCACCTTGGTTGCAACGGTGGGTCAGTGCCGATCCCATGGGGGAAATTGACGGTCTGAATTTATTTGAAATGGTAGGCAACAATCCAGTGATCTTTACTGATGAGCGAGGAACAGTACGGGGGCTAAGTGAATTTTTCAGTGGTGAAAGCAAAGCTGAGACCGCTAAAAAAATTCACTTCAAACAGCATCTGGTGCCCAACATCATGGCCCGCAAAGAAACGGATAAAAGCTACGCCATCTTAAAAGTGAAAAAACTGGCGCGTGTAGACAACGCAGGTGCTGCGGAAGAATTGCTTAAGGCAGCCGTGGAGGTTATTGCCAAGTCGAAACTCACCATCAATTTTACGATCGAGAGTATTAATGAATTAAGAGGCAGTGTTGTTGAAAATGTATGGCAGCGGGGATTTGAACCAGGGTTTAGTTCTGAAATCAGGGATGGAGTTGAAATGGGCATGTACGACTATGCTCATTCCCCCTCCAAGATATTAAAAAAGTATGGGTCGGTGGATCATCCAAAATTCAGCGGAGAAATGCGGCCTGTTTACGGAGCATTGAAACTCTCTGAAAGTCTCGCTAGCGCCGGAGGTGCATCGTCATACGGTGCGGCCGCGTTCTATTTGCCGGATCAGTCACGCGAGTACATGACGCTGACCGGAGTTGACAGCTTCGATCTGAAAACTTCAATGGATAACCTCGCTTCATTTGAAAATTTATATCCCGTTTTTCACAGAATGGAACTGGACACCTGGAAAGTGTTAAGCCAGGTTATTGACGGAAGTGAAAAGGGTCTTGAATCGCCTGCCGCATACGTGGAATGGCAATCTCACAGCGCTGTGAGTTGGAAAAACATGACCGATCTGGTTTTTCAGAGTCAACAGGATCTGGACAGTGCCATCAGCCACGAGAGCACCAATCGTTTTTTGAAAAAAAACTCCATTCAAGTGCATGTCGCAGGGTGAGCCAGCGTTGGAATTGCATCCGTATTGCGGCTAGAACAGAGCCTGAGCCGCAACGGAAGAAGGACGACAAACTCAGCGCTTGTTGAGGCCCCGAGCCAACCGGTCCCCACCCAATTGAATCACCGCGACCAACGCCACCAGCAATACAATCACCGTCAACATGATCTGACTATCAAAGCGCTGATAGCCGTAGCGATAGGCAATGTCCCCCAACCCACCAGCCCCAATGGCGCCGGCCATGGCCGACGAGTTGATCATCGTCACCAGGGTAATGGTGAAACCGCCAACAATCCCTGGCAGCGCTTCCGGCAACAGCACATGCCAGACGATGTGCCAACGCCGGCAACCCATCGCCTGCGCCGCTTCAATCAGACCATGATCAACCTCGCGCAGGCTCACTTCGGCAATCCGCGCAAAAAACGGTGTCGCGGCGATCGTCAGCGGCACCACGGCAGCCCAGACACCGTAGGTGGTGCCGACGATCAACCGGGTAAACGGAATCAGCGCGACCATCAGAATCAGAAACGGGATCGAGCGGAACAGGTTCACGAACGCGCCCAAGGCACGGTTCAAAACCGGCGCTTCGTAGATGCCGCCCTTGTCGCTGGTGACCAGGATCACTGCCATGGGAATCCCCACCAGCAAAGCGATCAACGACGACACGCCGACCATCAGAAACGTGTCGATAAAACCCTGCAGCAAGCGATCAAACCACATAACCCACTACCTCCACTCGCTGCGCCCATTGCGCGGCGCGCTCGCGTAATTGTTCGGCGCTGAACGCTGAGCCGCTTACGGCTAACAACAGTTGCCCCAGCGCATGCCCCTGAATCCGCTCAACGCCGCCCTGAAGCAACTTCACCCGACCGCCGAGTGCTGTGAAAAGCGCGGCCAGATCCGGTTCATCACTGGCGTTGCCGGTGAATTGCAAACGCAGCACCACAGCGGCGTCGGAGGAGGGCGGCTGCGTCTGCAAACGGCGTTGCAATTCTTCCGGCAAAGCGTATTGCAGCGGTGCCAGCAAGGTCTGGCTGACTTCGTGCTGCGGATTACCGAAAACTTCCCAGACCGGGCCTTGCTCGACAACCCGCCCGTGTTCCAACACGACGACGCGATCGCAGATTTCGCGAATCACCGCCATCTCGTGAGTGATCAAAACGATGGTCAGGCCCAGGCGTTTGTTGATCTCGCGCAGCAGGCCGAGGATCGACTGCGTAGTCTCCGGGTCAAGTGCCGAAGTGGCTTCGTCACAGAGCAAAATATCCGGGTCATGCACCAGCGCGCGGGCGATGCCGACACGCTGTTTCTGCCCGCCGGAGAGCTGCGCCGGATAAGCCTTGTGCTTGGCTTGCAGGCCAACCAGTTCGAGCAGTTCGCGGACTTTTTTCTCGCGTTGCTCTTTCGGCACGCCGGCGACTTTCAGCGGCAGTTCGACGTTCTGCCAAACGGTCTTGGCCGACATCAGATTGAAGTGCTGGAAGATCATGCCGATGCGCCGACGCAGCGCGACGAGACGGTCTTCATCGAATTCGCTGATATCGACCTGATCGATCAACACTCGCCCCGACGTCGGCTGTTCCAGACGATTGATCGTACGGATCAGCGACGACTTGCCAGCACCGCTGCGGCCGATGATGCCGAACACTTCTCCGCGCTGAATCGCCAGATCAATGCCCTGCAATGCCGCGACCGGGCCTTGCCGGCCGTTGTAGGTTTTGCCCAGCCCGATGAAGCGCACGTGGGCGCGATTCAGCTCAGGATGCAGCTCGGTTTTTTCAGCAATGTGTGGCTCTGGAGTTTCCAGTCGCCGTTGGATCGCGGCCGTCATGTTCAGCTTTCCCAACCGGCTTGATACAGCTTGCCGTGGGCCTTATCCAGCGCCGCGCGAACGACCGGCGAATGCTGGTAGATGTCGACGAATTTGATCAGGCGCGGATCGGTTTTGCTCTTCGGCTGGATGACGAACTGAATCACGTATTCCTTGTGATCGAGACCGTCGAACAGCAGCGCCGAACCGGCATCGAAAGTCTTTGCCAGACGAATGTAGGCCGGGTAGCCCTGCACCAGATCGGCGTCGTCATAAGCGCGCACCAGTTGCACCGCTTCGACTTGCAGGATTTTGATTTTATTCGGGTTGGCGACGATGTCATCTTCGGTGGCCTTGTAGCCAACACCCGGTTTCAGCGTGATCAAACCGGCCTTGGCCAACAGTTGCAGACCGCGACCGCTGTTGATCGGGTCGTTGGCGATGGCAACGCTGGCGCCTTCGGGCAACTCGTCGAAACTTTTGTATTTTTTCGAGTAGAGACCGACGTTGTTGATGATCCCCGGGGCGAACGGCACCAGATCAAAACCCGACGCAGCTTTGGCGTTTTCGAGGAACGGGATGTGCTGGAAGTAGTTCACGTCGATGTCGCCGGCGGCGAGGCTGACGTTCGGTGCGATCCAGTCGGTGAACTCCACCAGCTCGACTTTCAGGCCTTGTCTGGAAGCTTCTTCGACAGCGGCTTCCAGCGGGATGGCGAAGGCGGCGGTGGTGCCGATTTTCAACGGCGCGTCGGCGGCGAAAACGGCCGAGCTGAACAGGCCGAGGGCCAGGGCCAGTGCTTTGACTGGGTGGGACAGGCGTTTCTTGGTCATGATGGTTTTTCCAGTCAGTGCATTAATTTTGTGGTGTCTGGACAGATCGTTCCCACGCTCTGCGTGGGAATGCCTCTATGGACGCTCTGCGTCCGCTGTTGGGACGCGGAGCGTCCCGGGCTGCATTCCCACGCAGAGCGTTGGAACGATCAGTACAAAGAGTTATTGGCGATAGTGGGAGCCGGTGTGTTGCTCGGGCAACTGTGCCCCGCCGTGAAACAACTTCTCGCGCAAGCTGCCGGTGTCGTACGCGGTCTTGTACGACCCACGCCGCTGTAGCTCCGGAATCACCAGCTCAATGAAATCCACATAGCTTTCCGGCGTGACAATGCGGGTCAGGTTGAAGCCGTCGAGCCCGGTCTCGGCGATCCACGATTCCAGCTCATCCGCGACTTGCTCAGGCGAACCGACCACGGTGATGTAGCGGCCGCCGAGGGCATGCTGGTCGAGCAATTTGCGCCGGGTCCAGTCGTTGTTTTGCAGGTTCTTGGTCGCCGATTGAATGGCGTTGCTCTTCACGTACTGGATCGGTTCGTCGATCTCGTACTGGGAAAAGTCGATGCCGGTCGATGCAGAAAAATGCGCGACGCCGGCCTCGGCGCTGGCGTAGCTCAGATACTCGGCGTGCTTGGCCCATGCGGCCTCTTCGGTCGCGCCAACGATCACGTTGAGGCCCATGAACACCTTGATGTCCTCAGGGTTGCGCCCCGCTTCAACGGCGCTGGCGCGGACCTTGTCGACCTGAACCCTGGTCGACGGCTTGTTCTGGCCGCTGATGAACACGCATTCGGCATGACGCCCGGCGAAGAGCAAACCGCGATCGGAGCTGCCGGCCTGAAACAACACTGGCGTGCGTTGTGGTGAAGGCTCGCAGAGGTGATAACCCTCGACCTGATAGAACTCGCCCTTGTGCTCGACCTTGTGCACTTTTTCCGGGTTGGCGTAGATGCGTTGTTCGCGGTCGTTGAGGACGGCGCCGTTTTCCCAACTGCCTTCCCAGAGTTTGTAGAGAACTTCCAGGTACTCGTCAGCCTGGTCATAGCGGCGGTCATGTTCGACCTGTTCGCTAAGACCCATGGCTTTGGCGGCGCTGTCGAGGTAGCCGGTGACAATGTTCCAGCCGACGCGACCACGACTCAAATGATCGAGCGTCGACATGCGTCGGGCGAACAGATAGGGCGGCTCGTAAGTGAGATTTGCAGTCAGGCCGAAGCCAAGGTTTCTGGTCACGGCGGCCATCGCTGACACCAGCAGCAACGGGTCGTTGACCGGCAACTGAATCGACTCTTTCAGCGGGACATCGACCGAGTTCTGGTAGACGTCATACACGCCGACGATGTCGGCGATGAACAAACCGTCGAACAGCCCACGCTCGAGCAACTGCGCCAGTTCGGTCCAGTATTCGATGGTGTTGTAGCGGGTCGAGGTGTCGCGCGGATGCGTCCACAGGCCATGGTTGATGTGGCCGATGCAGTTCATGTTGAACGCGTTGAGCAGGATCTTCTTTTTCGCCGCGCTCATCAGATCGTTCCTCGCAACGGAGGGTTTTCATCGTTGAGGTAGTAGTTGCCCACCGCGTGATATTTCCAGCGCACCGGGTCGTGCAAGGTGTGCACGCGGGCGTTGCGCCAGTGGCGGTCGAGGCCGTGTTCGATCAGGGTCGCCTGGCTACCCGCCAGTTCGAACAGCGTGCTGCCGGCGGCCAAAGAGATTTCAGTGCTGATCGCTCGTGCTTCGGCGACGGCAATCGAAGCGGCGGCAACGGTTTCTGCGTTGGTCTCGGCCTGCGCGGCGTCGAGGAATTCGCCAGCGCGCTCAAGCAAGGCTTCGGTGGCGTGCAGGCGAATGCTCAAGTGGCCGAAGCTTTTCAGCGTCAGCGGGTCTTCGGTGGCTTTGTCGTTGCCGGAATCGATCCACGGCCGGGTTTTGCTGCGCACAAAGTGCAACGCGTCTTCATAAGCGGCGCGGGCGATGCCGGTGTCGATGGCGGCGTGAAGAATTTGCGCCAACGGGCCAACGGTGGTTGGCCGTTCGAAGGCGCTTTGAAACGGGATCACGTCTTCAGCAGCGACGTAGACGTCTTCGAATACCACCGAACCGCTGCCGGTGGTGCGCTGACCGAAGCCGCTCCAGTCGTCGATCACGGTGAGGCCTTGGCTGTCGCGGGGGACGAAGGCCAGTTGCTGCACACCGTTTTCATCGACTACCGAAGTCGGAATGCGCTGTGCGTAAATCGCGCCGGTCGCATAGAACTTGCGGCCGTTGATGCGATAGCCATCGCCGTCGCGTCTGAGGCTGGTGACGCGGTCGTGGGCGGTTTTTGTGCCCAGCTCCGCCAGTGCATTGCCGAATCGCTGGCCGGCGAGCACTTCGGCGTACAGCCGTTGTTTTTGCTGGTGGCTGCCGTTCACCCGCAGCACTTCCAGTGCGTAAAAGTGGTTCTGCGGGATCTGTCCGAGCGAGCCGTCGGCCTGAGCGATCAGGGCGATGACTTTGGCCAGGGTCACGTTTGACACGCCAGCGCCGCCGTATTCCTTCGGCACGCTGATGCCCCACAGGCCCGAGCGAGAAAACACCTCGAGTTCCGGCAGTGGCAGGCGGCGTTCACGGTCGCGCACGGCGCTGTCGCGTTTGAAATCCTCGGCCAGGTCGCTGGCGACGATCAGGGCTTGTTCATCGCTGGTGATGACCGCGACGTGATGGGAAAGAGTCATGCTTTTTTCTCCAGATGTCTGGTCGTCAGATCCAGGAATGGCGAGCCGGTAGAGTGCCGTTGAGGCGATAGGCGCCGACTGCGTGATACTTCCAGCGCACCGGGTCGTGCAGCGTGTGCACGCGGGCGTTGCGCCAGTGGCGGTCGAGGTTGAATTCGGCGAGGGTCGCGCGGCTGCCGGCCAGTTCGAAAAGCTTCTCGCTGGCGAGCAAGGAAATCTCGGTGGTCAGCACTTTCGCTTCGGCCACGGCAATCGAAGCGCGGGCGGCGGATTCGGCGGTGAGTGGTGCAGCGTGGACTTGGTCGAGTACTTTGCCGGCCTTGCGCAACAGCGCTTCGGCGGCATGAAGTTCGATTTTCAGTTTGCCGATGTCGGCGATCACGTAGAGGTCATTGCTGGCGCGATCAACCTTGGCATCGATCCATGGTCGCGCGCGGGTTTTGACGAATTCGATGGCGTCGTCGATCGCGCCACGGGCGATGCCGGCGTCGATGGCCGCTTGAATCAGCTGCGACACGGCGCCTTGGGTGTTCGGGGTTTCGTTGATCTTCCAGTTGTCGACAACCAGGCTCGACTCGACGCGCACGTTATTGAGCAAAATCGTGCCGCTGGCGGTGGTGCGTTGGCCGAAGCCTGACCAGTCATCAACGATGCGCAGGCCCGGCGTACCACGACGGACAAAGGCCAGCACTTGCTTGCCGTCATCGTTAAGCGCCTTCACCGCGACCCAGTGCGCAAACAGCGCGCCGGTGGAATAGAACTTCTGGCCGTTGATCAGGTAATCGTCGCCGTCGGCAGTGATCCGCGCTTTCAGTTCCAGAGTGTTTTTGGTGCCGCGCTCAGGACCGGCATTGCCGATGCGCCAACCTTCCAGAACGCTCTGGAACAGCTGCTTTTTCTGCGCTTCGGTGGCGCTGCCGAGCACCAGGTTGATGATGCCGAACTGGTTCTGCGGGATCTGTCCCAGCGCCGGATCGGCGGCAGAAATGATCGCGAAAACTTCGGCCAGTGTGACAAACGAAACCTGCGGTCCACCGTATTCACGCGGGATGGCGATGCTGCCCAGACCGCTGCGGGTGAACTGTTCGATTTCCGACCATGGCAACTTGCGCTGGCGGTCGCGTTTGGCCGCCTGCACACGGGCGACTTGCGCCAGCTCATGGGCGGCCTTGATGGCTTGGGCGTCGTTGCGCAAGACCTGCGCGGGCAACAACAGTGGGGCGATGTCCAGATCCGACTGGACGTTTGCGTCTGCCAGACTGGACATCAGTGCCGCTCCTTGGCTGCACGCAATGCCCTGGCGATCTGCACTGGGGTGATTGTGTTCCGGACCATACTACCTACCTCACATCTCATGAAAAACGCCGCAAAAGTGCGGCGAACGAAAGAATGTCCGGTGGTCCGGTTCATATACCCTAGGCGCGTATAAATATTAAATAAACTAACTTTTAGGAATATGCATAGAAGGGGTCATGGTCGGGCTGGTCAAGAATGTCAGGTGAGGGGGCTGAACCCCCATCACCAGCAAAGCGCCTAGGCCTTGCGTGATTCGGCTACCTTGAGCTCCTGTCTCTGGGGGACTTTCAGATAAGGATTTACACAGCCGATCTTCAGGGTCCGTGGTGGCGCCCAGCGTGAGTTGTTGCCGACCCGGTCAAGGATGCAATACGTCACGTCCAGACGCAGATCCTCACCCGCTTCGACGATGACCGCCGGTGGAACCCAGACCTGAATCGGCAAGCCGATATCCGCTGCGGTGACCGGCGCCAGATCCATGCGCACATCGCCCCAGCGCAAGGTGATGGCGTCGTCCACGGCCATGTTCAGGTACGGCTCGATGGTCAGCGGCACACCGCGTTTGATCTGGTTCGGATTCACGCCTTGGCGGCGAATGGCGTCGGGGATGGTCACGGGGGCCAGTTGCTGGTTTTCATCAGCGCTCAGCGTCGAGGGTTGCCCACCGGGGCAGTCGAGTTTGACCTGTACGTGCGTCGCTGCCGACAGCGCCGGCCCCTGACCGACCTGCATCACCCGGTAGTGAATGCGCGCGGTGCCGTTGGCGATGAAACTCTCCGGCACCCGCAGGCGGACTGCCGTGCCGATGTCATCGGCCGTCAGCACCCTGGAGGCGACATAGCATTTGTTCCAGAACAGCTCGATGAGGTCTCCGCTGTCCATATCGGGGTAGGGCGCCACCTCGACCAGAAAATGTGCAGCGGCGCTCAGATTGATGCCGGTTTTTTGCGCAGGCGCCAGGATCGGCGCTGCCAGTTCGGGGGTATGCGAAGTACGGGTCATCGATTTCTCTCCTTGAAGCCTTGCAGCGAAGTCCGTTTCTGAAAGAACAAAAGGCGTGAATAAACTGGCAATAAAACTTTGAACTTTTATTCAAGTTGAATACGGGTTGACTGAACTAAGTGGTGCCAGTTGTCGACTAGATAAGAGTGTGCGGGATGGGGTGTCAATAGACGATATTAGTTAATCCGTGAATTACGAATTAATCAGAAATTTCCTACGCTGTTGTGGTCATCTGCCTAGGTGCTCAGACGAAATGAGCCACGGAATTCTGGGCTTTTTGGCGGGTTTTGCGCACGTTTATTCTAGCGTTGTCATGTCGGGTGGGGTGGGATTGAGGCAGGGATTATCTATTGCAGAACATATATATGTAGCGCTTCGGATATGTTTTGTCTGGATAGGGTGTTGATGAGGCGGGGATTTTAACAAAGGTAACTTCCATCCATGGAAGTTGCCGGTATCGCAATGAAAGTTCTCAGGCGTGATTCAAGAACTTGCTGAGAAACTGTTGAGTGCGTTGTTCTTTCGGGTTGGCAAACAACGCTTTCGCTTCGCCTTGCTCGACGATTACGCCCTTGTCGAAGAACACCACACGGTTGGCCACGTCGCGAGCAAAACCCATTTCGTGAGTAACGATGACCATGGTGCGTTTTTCCTCGGCGAGACCACGAATGGTTGCCAGCACTTCGCCAACCAGTTCCGGGTCGAGCGCCGAAGTCGGTTCGTCGAACAGGATCACTTCCGGCTCCATTGCCAGCGCCCGGGCGATCGCCACGCGCTGTTGCTGACCACCGGAGAGCCGACGCGGATAAGCGTCCTCTTTGCCAGCGAGACCCACTTTGGCCAACAGCTTTTTACCCAGGGCAACGGCCTCGTCGCGCGGCATCTTCTTGACCACGATCGGGCCTTCGATGACGTTCTCCAATGCGGTGCGATGGGGGAACAGGTTGAAGTTCTGGAACACGAAGCCCACGTGCTGGCGCAAATTGCGCACCAGACCTTGTTGCTGGTTCAGCGGGCGACTGGTATCGATTTCGATATCGCCGACCTTGATCCGGCCGCTGGTGGGTTGTTCAAGGAAATTCAGACAGCGCAGGAATGTCGTTTTCCCCGAACCGCTGGGGCCGATGATCGCGACGACTTCGCCTTCCTTGACCTCGAGGTCGATGCCATTGAGCACCACTTGACCCTTGAATTGCTTGGTCAGTTTTTCCACGACAATCATGGGGTCAGGACTCCTGGTCGTGCCGATTGACCCGCTCTTCCAACTTGTTCTGGAAGTGCGAAAGCACCGTGGCCAGAATCCAGTAGATCAGCGCGGCGGCAAGATACATGGTGAAGACTTCAAAAGTCCGGGCGGTAATCAATTGCGCCTGACGGAACAGCTCCGGCACCTGAATGGTGGCGGCCAGTGCCGTGTCCTTGACCAGCGAAATGAAGCTGTTGCCCAGCGGCGGCAACGCCGTGCGCATCGCTTGCGGCAGGATGGCCCGGCGCAGGGTTTGCGCACGGGTCATGCCGATGCTCGCAGCGGCTTCCCACTGGCCACGCTCGATCGAACCGATCGCAGCGCGGAGGATTTCACAGGCGTAAGCGGCCATGTTCAGCGAGAAGCCGATCAGCGCCGCTGGCAGCGGATCCAGTTCGAGACCCAATTGCGGCAAGCCGTAATAGATCACGAACAGTTGCACCAGCAACGGCGTGCCGCGAAAGAACGACACGTAGATGCGCGCCAGCCAGCTCACCGATTTGAAACGCGACAGGCGCATCAACGCCAGGCCGAAGCCCAGCAGCAAACCGAAGAACATCCCGCCGAGGCTGAGGACTACCGTGTAATACGCGCCCTTGAGCAGGAAGGGCGCGGAGTCCAGTGCGAGTTGGAAAGCTTCTTCCATTATTGAGTGACGTCAGCGTTGAAGTACTTCTCGGACAGCTTCTTCAGGGTGCCGTCGGCACGCAGCTCGTCGAGGGCCTTGTTCACGGCGGCCAGCAGTTCAGGCTCGCCTTTGCGCAGAGCAACACCGGCTTCCTGACGGGAGAAGGCTTCACCGGCGGCGACGGTTTTCGGCGCTTTCTTGGCGTATTCCAGTGCGGCCAGACGGTCGATCAGAATGGCGTCGGTGCGGCCGTTGTTGAGGTCGGCGAACTTGGTCGGATCATCATCGTAGGTGCGCACGTCAGCGCCCGGCACGTTGGCGCGGACCCACTGCTCGTAGTTGGTGCCCAGGCCCACACCGACTTTCTTGCCGGACAGGTCATTGGCGGTTTTGATGTTCAGCGCCGCTTCTTTGCTTTTCAGCACCAGCGCCTGAATCCCGGAAACGGTGTACGGCTCGGAGAAGTCATACTTCTTCTTGCGCTCTTCGGAGATGGTCACCTGGTTGACGACAACGTCCAGACGCTTGGATTCCAGCGCAGCGAGGATACCGTCCCACTTGGTTGGCTGAACCTTGGCTTTGACGCCGAGTTTTTGTGCCAGTGCTTCGGAAAGTTCGACTTCGAAACCGGACAGTTTGCCGTCTGCATCGACGAAGCTGAACGGTGGATAAGTGCCTTCCAGGCCGACGTTGATAACGCCCTTGTCCTTGATCTGTTGCAGCTGCTCACCGGCCACTGCCTGGCCGATCAGACCGGCGCTCAGCGCCAGGCCCAGCGAACCCACCAGCAGATTGCGACGTAGTGCGGAAAAATTCATGACGAGCCCCTGTGTTTTCTTATGGAAGACGCTTAAGGAAAGTTGGCGAATTTATGATTTCGACGACAGCGCTATCCTGCCTTAAAGCAGCTTATGCGTCTTGCGCGAAATTCGCCTGCGGCGAGACTATAAGATGTCTTCTTTAGACTTGAAAATACTTAATATTTAAAATGTTATTCTTTATTGGAATATGAGGATCGTTCCCACGCTCTGCGTGGGAATGCCTCTAGGGACGCTCCGCGTTCCAGCGCTCAAGGGGACGCGGAGCGTCCACGGCTGCATTTCCACGCAGAGCGTGGGAACGATCTCGTTACAGGAAATCCTTGTAAGCAAACAACGCCGGCGCGCCGCCGGTGTGCAGGAAGATGATCGGGCCCTCATCGAAGCGCTGACGGCCAATGCCATCGAGCAACCCCGCCATCGCCTTGCCGGTATAAACCGGATCCAGCAGTACCGCTTCCTGACTCGCGAGCAGTTTTACTGCGGCCAAGGTCCCGGCATTCGGCTCGCCATAGCGCGGGCCGAAATATTCGTCCCACAACTCGACCTTGAAACTCGCCGGCAGTTCGACGCCGAGCAGCTCCGCCGTGCGTTCGGCAAGTCCCTGAACTTTCGGCCGCTGATCTTCTTCACTGCGCGAAACCGTCACGCCAATCACCGGCAATTGCGGCAACACTTCGCTCAGTGCCAAGGCCAGACCGCTGTGCGTCCCGGCGCTGCCGGAGGCTAAAACCACCGCCGCGAAATCGATTCCGGTGTCCTTTATCTGCTCGGCCAGTTCCAGACCTGCGCGCACATAACCCAGCGCGCCAAGGGCATTCGAGCCACCGATCGGCACCAGATACGGCTTCTTGCCGTTGCTGCGCAAGCGCACCGCGAGTGCGGCCAATTGTTCGTCGGCGTTGTCGAGGTTGTCGACCAGTTCGACCTTGGTGTCGAACAGATCCAGCAGCAGGCGGTTGCCGTTGCCGATGTAGTTGCTGTCGTCAGTGCCCAGCGGATTTTCCAGCAGCGCCACACATCCAAGACCCAGTTTGGCGGCGAGGGCGGCGGTCTGGCGAACGTGGTTCGATTGCAACGCACCAGCGGTAATCAGCGTATCGGCGCCTTGTGCCAGGGCATCGGCGGCGAGGTATTCGAGCTTGCGCAGCTTGTTGCCGCCCATGGCCAGCGGCGTCAGGTCATCGCGCTTGATGTACACCTCGCGGCCGAGCCAGGACGACAGGCGTTCGAGTTTTTCCAGCGGCGTCGGGTGGCCGAGCAGGTCGAGACGGTTAAAGCGGTCCAGTTGTTGTTTGATCATGAGTCCGTACTGGCGGAGGAAGATGGAAGGACTATAGGCACGCGCTTTTGCTGGGGCAACCGTGGATCGCTTATAGCCAAATGAACTGAGTCCAGCACTATCGGTTCTTAATTCGCCCTCGTGAGCATGTCGTAAAGTAGGCGCCGTTGACGCGGCCAGACAGTCCGGCCGCCCGTGAGGAGTCTTTACCGTGAGCGAGCGTTCCAGCCATTGGCAATTGCAGACCATCGTCAATCAACTGCGCAGCGCGCGGGATCAGTGGCGGGCACAGAATGGCCGGGCGTCCGGCGAGCAGGGTGGTCGTGAGTTGCCGTCGCGCGCGGCGATGGCGGAGATTCTCGAGGCGTTGTGTGGCGCGTTGTTCCCGATGCGGTTGGGCCCCGTGGATCTGCGTGAAGAGAGTGAAGATTTCTACGTCGGTCACACCCTCGATGTCGCCCTGAATGCCTTGTTGGCGCAGACCCGCCTGGAGCTGCGCTACGTCGCTCGCCACAGTGCGCAGGCCGACACTGAAGTTGAAGCCCGTGCGATCCAGATCGTGCAGGATTTTGCCCTCGCATTACCGGGCCTGCGCACGCTGCTCGACACCGATGTGCTGGCCGCTTATCACGGTGATCCGGCTGCACGCAGTGTCGATGAAGTGCTGCTGTGCTATCCGGGAATTCTCGCGGTGATTCATCATCGTCTGGCGCATCATCTGTATCGCGCCGGGTTGCCGTTGCTGGCGCGGATCAGTGCAGAAATCGCCCATTCGGCGACCGGTATCGATATCCATCCGGGCGCACAGATCGGCCGCAGTTTCTTTATCGATCACGGCACGGGCGTGGTGATCGGCGAGACCGCGATCATCGGCGAGCGCGTGCGGATCTATCAGGCGGTGACGTTGGGGGCGAAGCGCTTTCCGGCGGATGAGGACGGGCAGTTGCAGAAGGGCCATCCGCGTCACCCGATTGTTGAGGATGATGTGGTGATTTATGCCGGGGCGACGATTCTCGGGCGGATCACCATTGGCAAGGGTTCGACCATTGGCGGCAATGTGTGGCTGACGCGCAGCGTACCGGCGGGGTGCAATTTGACCCAGGCGAATTTGCAGCATGATGACGGGACGCAGAAATAGGGCTTTAAAAGCTGACCCTCACCCCAGCCCTCTCCCGGAGGGAGAGGGGGCCGACCGAAGTGTCTTGCGTCATACATCGACCTGAAATACCGGGTCGATTATGGATTCGGTACAGATGCATCACGTCGGCGTATCTCTCAAATATTCCCCAATCAGCCCCTCTCACTTTGGGAGAGGCAGCCGACCGAAGTGTCTTGCGTCATACATCGACCTGAAATACCGAGTCGATTCTGGATTCGGTAAAGCAGGATCACGTCGGCGTATCTCTCAAATATTCCCCAATCAGTCCCCTCTCCCTCCGGGAGAGGGCTAGGGTGAGGGGCTATTGAACGAATCCCCCCAAACCCACGTCATACCCCTCCTTGAGCTAGCGTAGGAAAACTACCGCCTAGCCGTACGATTAGTCCTTACCACCCCATCCATGTTTAACTTGAACGTTCATTCAAGTTAAACCGGTGGTTCGCTGCCCGCTCACAACAGGAGGCTTGCCTTTGCTGAGTCCGATCATTTCAGCCACGTTTCAACCCCTCGAGGTGCACGTTTCATGAGTGCATCGTCAACCCCCGCCAGCGGTCTGGTGCGCATGAATCCGCCGGTGTTCTACTTCGCCGCGACGGTCATTCTGCTGTTTGGTCTCGTTGTCATCGCCATGCCGGAGCAGGCCGGTGCCTGGCTGCTGCAAGCGCAAAACTGGGCGGCCAACACGGTCGGCTGGTACTACATGCTCGCGATGACCCTGTATCTGGTCTTCGTGGTGGTCACCGCCTTATCCGGCTACGGCAAGATAAAACTCGGTGCCGACCACGACGAACCCGAATTCAGTTACCTGTCCTGGGCCGGCATGCTGTTCGCCGCCGGGATCAGCATCACGCTGTTCTTCTTCTGCGTCTCTGAGCCGCTGACCCACATGTTGCAACCGCCGCAAGGCGAGGCCGGCAGTGCGGATGCGGCGCGTCAGGCGATGCAGATTCTCTTTCTGCACTGGGGTCTGCATGGCTGGGGCGTGTTCGCCTTCGTCGGCATGGCGCTGGCCTATTTCGCTTACCGCCACAACCTGCCGCTGGCCCTGCGTTCGGCGCTGTATCCGCTGATCGGCAAACGCATCAACGGCCCGATCGGTTACGCGGTGGACGGCTTCGGCATCATCGCCACGGTGTTCGGTCTCGGTGCCGACATGGGCTTCGGCGTGCTGCACCTCAACTCGGGTCTCGACTACCTGTTCGGCATCGCGCACACCCAGTGGATTCAGGTCGGTCTGATCACGTTGATGATGGGCGCGGCAATCATCGTGGCAGTCTCCGGCGTCGATAAAGGCGTGCGGGTGATGTCCGACATCAACATGCTGCTGGCCTGTGCGCTGCTGCTGTTTGTGTTGTTCGCCGGGCCCACGCAGCACCTGCTCAACACCTTGATCCAGAATATCGGCGATTACCTCGGCGCCCTGCCGATGAAGAGTTTTGACCTCTACGCCTACGACAAACCGAGCGACTGGCTCGGCGGCTGGACAGTGTTTTACTGGGCCTGGTGGATTGCATGGTCGCCGTTCGTGGGCTTGTTCATCGCACGGATTTCCCGTGGCCGTACCATCCGTGAATTCGTCTTCGGCGTGCTGTTGATTCCGCTCGGATTCACCCTCGCGTGGATGTCGATTTTCGGCAACAGCGCAATCGATCAAGTGCTCAACCACGGCATGAGCGCGCTGGGCATGTCGGCCCTCGACAACCCGTCGATGAGTATTTATCTGCTGCTGGAAACTTATCCATGGAGCAAAACCGTTATCGCGGTGACGGTGTTTATCAGCTTCGTGTTCTTCGTCACCTCTGCCGACTCCGGCACCGTGGTGCTCTCGACGCTGTCGGCCAAGGGCGGCAACCCGGACGAAGACGGGCCGAAGTGGCTGCGGGTGTTCTGGGGCGCGATGACCGCGCTGATCACCAGTGCGTTGCTGTTCTCCGGCAGTATCGATGCGCTGAAGTCAGCCGTCGTGCTGACCTCATTGCCGTTCTCGCTGATTCTGTTGCTGATGATGTGGGGCCTGCACAAGGCGTTCTATCTGGAGTCGCAGAAGCAGATTGCGCAGCTGCATTCGCTGGCACCAGTCTCCGGTTCGCGGCGTGGCACGGGCGGCTGGCGACAGCGTCTGAGTCAGGCTGTGCACTTCCCGTCGCGTGACGAGGTGTACCGCTTCATGGACACCACGGTGCGCCCGGCGATTGAAGAAGTGACGGCGGTGTTCGTTGAAAAAGGCCTGAACGTGGTCACCCAGCCGGATCCGGCGAATGACAGCGTCAGCCTCGAAATCGGCCACGGAGATGCGCATCCGTTCATCTATCAGGTGCAGATGCGCGGCTACTTCACGCCGTCGTTCGCGCGTGGCGGCATGGGTTCCAAGCAGCTCAACAATCGTCGCTACTACCGCGCCGAAGTGCATTTGAGCGAGGGCAGTCAGGACTACGATCTGGTCGGCTACACCAAAGAGCAGATCATCAACGACATCCTTGACCAGTACGAACGCCACATGCAGTTCCTGCATCTGGTGCGTTGATCGGCAGCTGAGCGCCGGGACGTTTTTACGACTCGGCGCTCAGCACCATGAACAACACCATCGCCGCCATTGGCACCCCGAATACCGCACTACCAATCGCTATTTCCGAACCCAGCGGCTGGCCCGCATGCACCACGCCCACCGCGCCATTAATCACCGTCAACGCCAGCCACAGGGCGGCGAAGCCGTAGGCCATGGTCTGACGGCTGAAGCCGATGCGCTCGCCGATGTAGAGCATCAGCGTGAGGAGGACCAGGCCGAAGAAAATGATGATGGCGGTGTGCATGGCGGGTTCTGCTTGGTGAAGGTGCATTGCCTGAAGGATCGCTTTCGCGAGCAGGCTCGCTCCCACAATGGATCTCGGCTGGACATAAATTTTACGTACACAGGAAATCCCTGTGGGAGCGAGCCTGCTCGCGAAGGGGCCACCTCGGTGTACTTTAGAGCATAGCCAATCCAGCCTACTGTTCTTTTATCTGACCATTGATAGTTTGTGGCTAGTGCGCGATGTCGATTCGCAGAGCAGGGTTAGCTCTCAAATAACGATCAATTCAGGATGTGTCGTTTGAATTACTCGCCGAGAGTTACGCCTATAGTTGCCGGCATTAAATGGCTTGAAGAATGGGTTTTCCTATGAAATTCCCGGTCGTTCTGCACAAGGATGCCGACTCAGACTACGGCGTGATCATCCCGGATGTACCGGGCTGCTTCTCTGCGGGCACTACGGTCGCCGAGGCGTTTGAGAATACTCAGGAAGCTTTGGCGCTTCATTATGAAGGTTTGGTCGCCGACGGCGCGCCGTTGCCTCAAGTGCGGGACATTGATGCTCATCTCGATAACCCGGATTACGCGGGAGGGATCTGGGGTGTGGTCGATTTTGATATCACCCCGTATTTCGGCAAGTCAGTGCGTTTTAACGCCACATTGCCTGAGCAACTACTTGAGCGTATTGACCAGACAGTCCGACGTGACCAGCGCTATCGATCCCGCTCCGGTTTCCTCGCGGCGGCCGCCTTGCGCGAACTGTCGGTATAGCGAAGTCAGGTACTTTCGCGTTCGATCACCTGGCATTGCAACAGATTCAAGCGTTGCACCTCGTCGCCAGGTAATACCCCAAGGCTTTCCAGTACGCGGGTTGCGGCCAGTACGCCAATCTCCAGCGCCGGTGGTTGGATGGTGCTCAGGCTGGGCAGGAGCATCTCGGCGAATGGGTAATCGCCAAAGCCAAGAACGGCGCAGTCTTCGGGGATTTTCAAACCGGCCCGTTGCCCGGCGAGCAGGCCGCCGGCGGCGAGGTTGTCGTTGGCGAAGATGATCGCGTCGGGGCGTGGTGAGGCGCTCATCAGGGCGTCCATCGCCTGTTTGCCGGCCTCGAACGGTGCGCGATCAGCGTCAGGGGCGTAGACCCACGACTCCAGGCCGGCATTTCGCAAGGTCGCCGCGTAACCGTCGCGGCGTTCCAGTGCGCTGAAATCTCCCGGTGCACTGTTCTGCACGAAGGCAATTCTTCGATAGCCTTTTTTCAGCAGATGTTTTGCCGCCGTCACACCTACGTCGAAATGCGAAAAACCGATCTGCATCGGCTCACGATCCGGTTGGTAATCCCACGTCTCGATCACCGGCACATCGGCCTCGGCGATCATCTTTTCCGTGCCGGCACTGTGAAAGTGACTGGTCAGCACCAGCGCCGCCGGCGACCAGCCGAGAAATGCGCGTACGGCGTTTTCTTCCTGCTCGGTGCTGAAGTAACTCGATGCCAGCAACAGTTGATAACCATGACGACTGAGGGTGTCGCTGAAACCCTGAATGGTATTGGCGAAGATCGGCCCGGAGATGTTCGGGATGACCATTCCGACGATTTTTCCCCGCGCCGAGGCCAGACCGCCGGCCACCAGATTCGGTACATAGCCCAACTCAGCTACCACCGCCGCAATCCGCTCCCGACGCTCGGGCGAAACCTGCTCCGGCTGGTTGAAGTAGCGCGACACGGTGATCGCTGAAACTCCGGCCTCGCGCGCGACGGCATTCAGGGTCACGCGTCCGGCGCCACGGCGTTTTCGGGGCTTTTCTTCGCTCATGGTTCGATCCTTGTTAAAAACCAAATCGCATATAAAACTAATTTTTCAGTATTGGACGGTCTATGTGCAGATGGCCAATATTGGCGATGTTAGCGCTAACAAAGCGCGCTGTCTGCTACTCGCTCGAGCGAATGCCCAAGACACCGATTCAGGCGTTGTCGTCGTAGAACGGCAGCGGTTAAGGGCCAATTTCGAGCGGGCAGAGCATGCACAATATTCCTGGGGCGACACACACACTGGCGCAGTCGATTCGCGCCGCCGGCTGGCTATTCACCGGGTTGGCGGCGCTGCCGTTGCCCAACGCATTCGCTGCCGAGAGCAGTGAACAGGAGCCGACACTCAAATCCGTGACTGTCACCGCGACCCGTCGCGAAGAGTCGCTGCAAAAAGTCCCGGTTGCGGTCTCGGTGATCGACGGTGAACAGCTTGAGCGCGACAACCGCAACGGCGTGGCGAGCATCGTCCAGCAAGTGCCGTCGCTGAACTTCCGCACTGGCGCTTCGAACAAGGACACCTCGTTGTTCGTTCGTGGGGTCGGCACCATTTCCACCTCGCCGGGCGTCGAGCCGACCGTGGCGACGGTGATCGATGGCGTGGTGTATGCGCGGCCGGGACAGTCCACGCTCGACCTGCTGGATCTGGAGCGCGTCGAAGTGCTGCGCGGCCCGCAAGGCACGCTGTTCGGCAAGAACGCCTCGGCCGGCGTGCTCAACATCACCAGCAAGGCACCGACCGCCGAGACTCACGGCTACATCGATCAGTCGTACTACAGCGGCAACGAAAGCCGCACTCGATTCGGCATCGGCGGCAGCCTGATTCCGGACACGTTGAAAGGCTCGATCAGCACGCTGTTCGGCAGCTACGACGGTAACGTCGACAACCAACACAACGGTCAGGAGGTCAACGGTTACAACCATCGCGGCGTGCGCGGAAAACTCGAATTCACCCCGAATGACGACGTCACTTTCACCCTGATCGCCGATTACATGCAGTCCCACGACGACGGTCCCAACGGCGTGGTCAGCAAGTCGCTGACGCCGGCCTTCGCCAACGCGCTGAGTCCGGTCAATGCAAGCAGCCACAACCGCGACATCAACACCGACACCCGCTCACACGTTGAAGACACCAACAAAGGCCTGTCCGGCCAACTCGACTGGCAACTGGGCGATTACACCCTGACGTCGATTACCGCATGGCGCGGCTGGGACAACACCCAGTATCAGGACGGCGACCGTCTCGGCACAGTGACCGCAGCGTTTCCCGGCACCGCGGACAAAGGCGATCTGGCCTTCGATCAATACTCGCAGGAGCTGCGTCTGGCCTCACCGAAAGGCGAATTCCTCGAGTACGTCGGCGGCCTGTTCTACATGCACGGCAAGGACGACGAGACCTATCAGCGCACGCTGACCACCACCACGCGCACCGACCGTGGTGTCGCCGATTACAGCACCACCAGCGACAGTTACGCGGTGTTCGGTGAGAGCACGCTGAACTTCACGTCCGACTTTCGCGGCATCGCCGGCCTGCGCTACACCCATGATGATCTGGAATACGATCACCGCCGCGTCTCCACTTCAGCGACCACGGTCAGTGGCATTCAACCGGCGACCAGCAGTTCCGGGTCGGTGGACGAAGACGGCTGGTCCGGGCGCCTTGGTGTGCAGTACGACTTGAGCGATACGGTCACCACTTACCTGACCTACTCGCGCGGCTACAAAGGCCCGGCCTACAACGTGTTCTTCAACATGCAACCGCGTGACACCGAAGCGCTCAAGCCGGAGACCTCGAACACCTGGGAAGCCGGGATCAAAGCCACTTCCTGGAACAATCGCCTGACCACCAACCTCGCGGTGTTCCACAGCGATTACGACAACTATCAGGCGAACTTCTTTGACACCGTCGCCGGGCAAGTAGTGACGCGTTTGATCAACGCCGGCAGTGTCAGCACCGAAGGTGTCGAACTCGATTACGCCTTGCAGGCGACCCAGCAATTGAAACTGTCCGGCGCACTCGCTTACACCCGTGCACGCATCGACGAATTCGCCTGCCCGGCGGGCGCGGCGGCGTCGTGCAACGTCAACGGCAAACCGCTGCCGTTCAGCCCGGACTGGAAAAGCTACGTGCGCGCCGACTACAGCATCCCGCTGGATAACGGTCTGGATATCGAGCTCGGCACCGACTACAGCTGGCAGAGCGAAGTGCAGTACGACATCAGCCAGAACGCCGACACCAAACAAGGCGCCTACGGTCTGTGGAACGCCAGTGTTGCGCTGGCCGATTACAGCAATGGCTGGCGCGTCGCGCTGCTGGGCAAGAACCTCACCGATAAGTCCTATTCGCCATTGCTCGCCAGCGGCGGCAATTACATTTATCGCGCCGTGCCACGGGATGACGAGCGCTATTTCGGCGTGCAACTGCGCAAGGATTTCTGAGATGAGCAGACAGTTGAAACTCGGTGCGTTCCTCATGGCCACCGGGCACCACGTTGCGGCGTGGCGTCATCCGGATGTACCGGCCAATGCGGGTCTGGATTTCGCCCATTACAAACGGCTGGCGCAGATTGCCGAGGCGGCGAAGTTCGATGCGTTGTTTGTTGCTGACAGTGTTGCCGCGCCGACTCAGGACATCGCCAGTCGCATGGCGCGCTCCGATCACTTCGAACCGCTGACCTTGCTCTCGGCCCTCAGTGCGGTGACCGAGCACATCGGCCTGATCGCTACGGCGACCACCAGTTACAACGAGCCGTATCACGTGGCGCGCAAATTTGCCTCGCTCGATCATCTTTCGGGTGGGCGTGCGGGGTGGAATCTGGTGACATCGGACAACGCTGCCGAGGCGCTTAATTTCGGGCGTGACGAACATATCGGCCATGCCGAACGCTACAGCCGCGCTCGCGAATTTCATCAGGTAGTCACCGGGCTTTGGGACAGTTGGGAGGATGATGCGTTTGCGCGCGACAAGGCCAGTGGGGCGTATTACGACCCTGCGAAGCTGCATGTGCTGGATCACGTCGGCGAGCACTTCCGGGTCAAAGGCCCGCTCAACGTTGCACGCTCGCCGCAGGGGCAACCGGTGATCGTGCAGGCCGGCTCTTCCGAGACTGGGCGTGAATTGGCGGCGCAGACCGCTGAGGTGGTGTTCACCGCGCAGACATCCTTGGCCAGTGCTCAGGCGTTTTACGCTGACCTCAAAGGACGTCTACCGAAGTACGGACGCAGCGCCGATTCGCTGAAAATAATGCCCGGGGTTTTTGTCGTGGTCGGCCGCACCGAAGCGGAAGCGCAGGAAAAATGTGAAACGTTTCAGCAATTAGTCGAACCCGAGGTTGGCGTCGCCTTGCTTGGGCGTATGCTGGGCAACTTCGATTTGTCGAAGTACCCGCTGGACGGGCCGTTGCCGGAATTGCCGCTGACCGAAAGCGGTCAGCAGAGCCGGCAGAAATTGCTCACTGAACTGGCGGGCCGGGAGAACCTGAGCCTTGCCGAACTCGGGCGCAAGATTGCCGGCGGGCGCGGGCATTACAGCCTGGTCGGTACCTCCGAGCAGATTGCTGATCGCTTGCAGGAATGGTTCGAACAGGGCGCGGCGGACGGCTTCAATGTGCTGGTGCCGCACCTGCCGGGCGGGCTCGAAGATTTCGCCAATGGCGTGGTCCCGGAACTGCAACGGCGTGGTTTGTTCAGAACGGAGTATGAGGGCCGGACGTTGCGCCAGAACCTTGGCCTCGCCCGACCGAACAATAGATTTGTGTAACACCCTTCGCGAGCAAGCTCGCTCCCACAGGGAAATGCATTCCAAAGGTGGGAGCGAGCCTGCTCGCGAAGCAGTCGACACCCATTTCAAGACAGACAAGAGAGGATTCGATGACTTACACCGCTGCCGAAAACCGCTACGACTCCATCCCTTACCGCCGCGTCGGCCGCAGCGGTCTGGTGTTGCCGGCGCTGTCGCTGGGTCTGTGGCACAACTTTGGCGACAGCACGCCGATCGACACCCAGCGCGCCTTGCTGCGCACTGCATTCGATCTGGGCATCAACCACTTCGACCTGGCTAACAACTACGGCCCGCCGTACGGCAGCGCCGAAATCAATTTCGGTCGCCTGCTGCGCGAAGACTTCAAGCAGTACCGCGACGAACTGATCATCTCCAGCAAGGCCGGTTGGGACATGTGGCCCGGCCCTTACGGTCAGGGCGGCGGCTCGCGCAAATACGTGCTGGCCAGCCTCGACCAGAGCCTGCAACGCCTCGGTCTGGACTATGTGGATATCTTCTATTCGCACCGCTTCGACCCGGACACCCCACTGGAAGAAACCGCCAGCGCCCTCGCCACCGCCGTGCAGCAGGGCAAGGCGTTGTACATCGGTATCTCGTCGTACTCGGGTGTGAAAACCCGCGAGATCGCGGCGCTGTTGAAAGAGTGGAAAGTGCCGCTGCTGATCCATCAGCCGGCGTACAACCTGCTCAATCGCTGGGTGGAAAAAGATCTGCTGGATACCACTGATGAACTCGGCACCGGCGTGATTGCGTTCACCCCGTTGGCGCAAGGTCTGCTCACCGACAAATACCTCAATGGCGTGCCGGCAGATGCGCGGGTCAATCGTCCGGGCGGTGGTTCGCTGCAGGCTTCGCACTTGTCCGAGGCCAACATTGCTCACGTGCGGGCGCTGAATGAAATCGCCAAGCGTCGTGGTCAGAGCCTGGCGCAACTGGCGCTGGCGTGGACGTTGCGGGATCCGCGAGTAACCTCGGCTTTGATTGGTGCGAGCCGGCCGGAGCAGATTATCGAGAACGTCGGGGCGTTGAAGAATTTGAGTTTTAGTGCTGAAGAGCTGGCGGAGATTGACCGGTTTGCCCAGGAGGGCGGGATCAATCTGTGGGAGAAGCCTTCGACGGCGGAGTGATGAAGATTGGGTTGGGTCAGCAAGATCCAACCCCCTCACCCCAGCCCTCTCCCCCAGGGGGCGAGGGGGAAAGGGAGCCGATCTTCATGCTTTTCAATACTTGAATTCAACCCGATATTTCAGGTCGGTGTAGCTCGTACAAACACCTCGGTCAGTCCCCTCTCCCTCAGGGAGAGGGTTAGGGTGAGGGGCTTTTGCTGTTCAAGGCTCAACGAAAAAACGGCACATCCCCCAACACCGTCGCCCGCTGCATCACCCGCCGCGCCGGGCGGTAATCATCCACCGCGTAATGCTGCGTCACGCGGTTATCCCAGAACGCAATATCGTCCTGCTGCCAGCGCCAGCGAATGGTGAATTCCGGCCGCGTTGCATGGGCGAAGAGAAATTTCAGAATCATCTCGCTCTCGGTTTCCGACAGCTCATTGATCTTCGACGTGAAGCCTTCATTGACGAACAACGACCGCCGTCCACTGACCGGATGCGTACGAATCACCGGATGCGACAGCGGTGGATTCTTGCGTCGCGCCTCTTCCCACTGCGCCAATGCTTCAGGCGTGTTGCCATAGCGCTCCAGCGGAAACGAGCGTGTGAAATCGTGAGTCGCGGTCAGCCCTTCCAGCAAACTTTTCAGCGGCGCCGACAGCGCTTCATACGCGGCAATGCCGCTGGCCCACAGCGTGTCGCCACCAAACTCCGGCAGCAACTTGGCGCTGAGCACCGCGCCCATCGCCGGGGTCGGCAGGAAGGTCACGTCGGTGTGCCAGATCGCGTTGTCGCGCACGTCGGTGACGGCGGTGTCGAGGATCAGCACTTCCGGTTGTTCCGGCACGTTCGGGTAGATCGGGTGGATGTGCAGGTCGCCGAAATAGGCGGCGAAGCGCGCCTGTTGCGGCGGTTCGATTGGCTGATTGCGGAAGAACAGCACTTGATACTTGAGCAGCGCCTGTTCGATGGCGTCGCGGTGTTCCAAGGTCAGCGGCTGGCTGATGTCGACGCCGCTGATCTGTGCGCCGAGGGCTGAGCTTAATGGGGTGATGTTGAGGCTGCTCATGGTCTTTCTCTTCAATTCTCGGGCCCCGATGTGTCGGGGTAGTCAGTGCTGAAAAAATCAGTGGGCCTGGCCGTGCCACGGCACCAATTTGCGCTGCAGGGCGCGCAGGCCCATTTCCATGGCGAAGGCGATCAGGGCGATGACCAGAATCCCCAGCACCACGACATCAGTGACCAGGAATTGCGCGGCCGACTGCACCATAAAGCCCAAACCACTGGTGGCGGCGATCAGTTCAGCGGCAACCAGTGTCGACCAGCCAACGCCCAGACCAATACGCACGCCGGTAAGAATGTCCGGCAGCGCGCTCGGCAAAATCACATGACGAATCAGCTGCACGCGCGTCGCTCCCAACGACTGCGCTGCGCGCAATTTCGCTGGATCAACTGTGCGCACGCCAGTGGCCGTAGCAATGGCAATCGGCGCGAAAATCGCCAGATAAATCAGCAGCACTTTCGACAACTCGCCGATGCCGCACCAGATCACGATCAGCGGCAAATAGGCGAGCGGCGGAATAGGGCGGTAGAACTCGATCAGCGGATCGAGCACGCCACGGGCGATGCGGTTGGCCCCAATGGCGATACCCACCGGCACAGCGGTCAGAATCGCGAAACCGAGGCCCAGACCGATACGGCTCAGGCTCGCGCCCAAGTGCTGCCACAACGTCGAATCCATGTATCCCGTGGTCGCCAGCAGCCAACCTTTTTGCAGTACGGCGGACGGTGGCGGCAGGAACAGCGGCTCGATCAATCCAGTGGCGGTCACTGCCCACCAGATTGCCAACAATGAAAACAAGGTCAGCAAGCTGATCCAGCGCGTGCTGAGGCTGCGGCGCACCGGAGTCGCCACGGATGCGCTGACCGGTTTTACCGCAGCCGAGGAAACGTCGTAACTGCTCATGCGCGCTCCTGCCGTTGCCCGGCGCTGCGTTGCGAGAACACTTTGCTCAGCACGTGTTCGCGGGTTTCGATAAAACGCGGATCGGATTTGATCGCACGGGCGGACTCGCCAGCGGCGTAACGCTGGCCGAAATCCAGGTGCAGGCGTTCAACGATTTGCCCCGGATTCGGCGCGAGCAGAATCAGGTCAGTGGCGAGAAACACCGCTTCTTCAATGTCGTGGGTGATCAGGAAAACCGGCTTGGCGGTGCGCTGCCAGACTTGCAGCAACAATTCCTGCATCTGTTCGCGGGTGAACGCGTCGAGGGCGCCGAAGGGTTCATCCATCAGCAATACGCGTGGGTCGGCAGCGAGGGCGCGGGCGAGGCCGACACGCTGTTTTTGGCCTCCTGAGAGTTGCCAGATTCGACGACTTTCGAAACCGGAAAGATCAACCAGTGCGAGCATTTCGCGGGCGATTTTTTCGCGTTTGTCCTTGGCGACACCGGCCAGCTCCAGACCGAATGCAACGTTGGCCAACACGTCCTGCCAAGGCAGCAACGCGTCGTCCTGGAACACCACGCCACGTTCGGCGCTCGGGCCTTTGACCGGTACGCCGTCGAGGGTGATGCGCCCGGCGCTCGGTTCGACGAAACCGGCAATCAGGTTCAACAGCGAAGTCTTGCCACTGCCGGACGGGCCGAGGGCGACCAGCAATTGCTGAGGCCCCAGGGTCAGAGAAATATCCGCCAGCACCGGTTCCGGGCTGCCCGGGTACTGTGCGCTGATGCGCTCCAGCTGTAGCAAGGCCATCGCAGTTAACTCCCGATCAATTGGTGATGTATTTGGCGCTGACGTACGGCGCGTAGTCCGGCAGAACGGCTTCGACCTTGCCTTGCTCCTTGAGGAACGCGGCGGTGTCGGTGATGGCTTTGGTGGTCGGCGCGCCGAGGGTGACGACCTGATCAGCTGCCAGCGGGTAGATGTTGCCTTGCAGCAGCAGCGGAATGTCGCTGGCCTTGGCGCCGGAGAGTTTCACCAGTTTGTCGACGTTGGCTTGATCGGCGAGCCAGGCTTTCGGGTCTTTGCGGTAATCGGCGTAGGCGTCGAGGGTGACCTTGGCGAACGCGGTGACGATTTCCGGGTGCTTCTCGGCGAAGTCTTTGCGCACGATCCACGCATCGAAAGTCGGCGCGCCAAACTTGGCCAGCTCGCCGGAGGTGATCAGCACTTTGCCGTTTTCCTTGGCCACGCCCAGCGCCGGATCCCACACGTAAGTGGCGTCGATGTCACCGCGTTTCCACGCGGCGATGATCGCTGGCGGCGCGAGGTTGAGCACGGTGACTTTTGATGGATCGATGTTCCAGTGCTTCAGTGCGGCGAGCAGGCTGTAGTGACCGGTCGATACGAATGGCACGGCGATTTTTTTGCCGACCAGATCCTGCGGGGTCTTGATGCCGGAACCGTCGCGAGCAACGAGTGCTTCGGCGGCGCCGATCTGTGTGGCGATGAGGAAGGTTTCGACCGGGACTTTGCGGGTGATCGCAGCGGTCAATGGGCTGGAACCGAGGTAGCCGATCTGCACGTCACCGGAGGCGATGGCGGCGATGATGTCGGCGCCGTTGTCGAACTTGCGCCAGGCGATATCGGCTTTGGTGGCTTTTTCGTAAGCGCCGTCGGCCTGGGCGACTTTCGCCGGGTCAACGGTGGTTTGGTAGGCGACGGTGAGGTCGGCGGCCTGAGCCAGAAAGCTTGCAGCAGCCAGAGAGGCCACGGCGAGCAGGCGAAGCGGGAAATTCAGTTTCATTGAACAGCTCCATATCAGGCGACCGAGCGTCGGCGTGAAAGGAGACTAAATGATCTAAGAATCAGTAAATAAATAACTTTTTCGAATGAGCTTATGAGCGGAAAAGTCTAAGAGCGGGGGAATTGTGGGGTATTTCGGATTTTTCGTTCGGCGTTAGATTTTTTCCCCCTCACCCCAGCCCTCTCCCCCAAGGGGGCGAGGGGAAAGGGAGCCGATCTCTGTGCTTTTCAAGGCCTGAGTTCGGCTTGGTATTGCAGGTCGGCGTAACTTTCATGAGCACCTAAATCAGTCCCCTCTCCCTCCGGGAGAGGGCTAGGGTGAGGGGCCTTTAGTTGCTGATCGCGAGAATGCTCGCCTGATACGACCCAACGAACACATCAAAATCGCCCACTTCGTTCTGCTCCAGCTCAGCCTGCGCGGCCAAAGAAGTGCGCGCCAGTTCCTCAAACTTTGCCTGCTCTTCCGCCACCAACGGCTCGCTACGGAAAAACTCGGCATGCGCCTGACTCTGGCGCAAGGAGAACTGCGCAAAGCTCTCCTTATGCTCAGCCATCGCCGCCAGAACCTGTGCGGACGGCGTCAGGGACGGGTCGCTGACCTTGGCCAGTTGCGCGTCCAGCGCCTTGCTGTGGGCATCGCCGCCATGGCTTTGATCTAGCAGCGCCGCCAATGGCGCGATTTGCTCCAGCAGTTCGGCCGCCCAGGTCTTCATCTCCACCGACTCACCGTCACGCTGCAATTGCAGGCCCGGACGGCGACCTTCTTTCACGACGCTGAGGAAGTTCGACGTGGCGTTGCCACACGAAGTGTTGGTCAGCAGCGGGCTGTCGTTCAGCGCGCAGTACAGCAGGAACGCGTCGAGGAAGCGCGATTCGGTCAGGTCGATGCCCATCGGCAGGAACGGGTTAATATCCAGGCAACGCACTTCGACGTATTGAATGCCACGTGCGACCAGCGCCTGAATCGGCCGCTCGCCGGTGTAAGTCACGCGTTTCGGGCGGATGTTGGAGTAGTACTCGTTTTCGATTTGCAGGATGTTGGTGTTGAGCTGCACCCACTCGCCATCCTTGTGCGTGCCGACTTCAACGTACGGCGCGTACGGCGTGGCCACGGCTTTGCGCAGGCTGTCGGTGTAGCTCGCCAGATCGTTGTAGCACGGCGTCAGACCGGCCTGGGCGTTGCTCTGATAACCGAGGTCGCTCATGCGCAGGCTGGTCGCGTACGGCAGATACAGGGTGTCCGGATCGAGCTGTTCCAGCTGATGCGAACGACCACGCAGGAAACCGGCGTCCAGCGCAGGCGAGGCACCGAACAGGTACATCAGCAGCCAGCTGTAGCGACGGAAGTTGCGGATCAGCGCGATGTAGGAAAACGACTGGTAATCGCGGTCAGTGCCGACAAAACCTTCGGTTTCGCGTAGCAGCGGCCAGAGCTGTTCCGGCAGGGAGAAGTTGTAGTGAATCCCGGCGATGCACTGCATGGTCTTGCCGTATCGCAGGGCCAGACCTTTGCGATAAACGTACTTGAGCTGACCGATGTTGGAGGTGCCGTAATAGGCGATCGGAATGTCTTCCTCGGCCGGCAACGGGCACGGCATCGATGGACTCCACAGGTACTCGTTGCCGAGTTTGCTGTAGGCAAAACGATGAATCTTGTCCAGGCTCGCCAGCGTATCAGTCGGGTCGGGCAGGGCGGGCGTTATGAATTCCAGCAGCGACTCGGAGTAGTCGGTGGTGATTTGTTCGTTGGTCAGCGCGGAACCCAAGGCTTCGGGGTGCGGCGTTTGCGCCAGGCGACCTTCGCTGGTCACGCGCAGGCATTCACGTTCGATACCGTGCAGGCACTGCTCGAGCAGAGAGAGGTTAGCGCGCTCGCCGAGCAGAGCCAGGCGGCGGTTGAGAAGTTCGCTCAATTTGGATTCCTTCACGCGTCAGTCGCCCCAATATGGGGGTGGGCAGGACGGTCTACAAGGGTGAAGTTGAAACTGGCGTTATCGCCTGGTTTTTCGGGCCTGTAAGCCCCCGTTGAATCGCCAACTTCATTCCCTGAATCTGGCGGATGCACGCGAACTGTGGGAGCGAGCTTGCTCGCGAAGGCGGAGTGTCAGGCGACTTGAGGCTGACTGAAACGCCCTCTTCGCGAGCAAGCTCGCTCCCACAGAAAAGCTCGACGCTGCGATCACAGCGCCGAAATTAACTCAAATTGATGACCACAAGCTACAGGACAGCGAACGTGCCTTGTGCTTTTGCGACCAGTTTGTCGCCCTGCATCACGTCGGCCTCGACCACTAACGTGCGCCGGCCCGGGTGAATCACCCGTGCCGTGCACAGCACCTCACCGTCAGAAACGGCGCGGATATAGTTGATCTTGCACTCGATGGTCGCGCTCTGCTGATCGAAGCCGTGGGTGCTGGAACAGGCCAGCCCCATGGCAATGTCGACCAGACTGAACAGCGCGCCACCGTGCAATTTGCCGCCGCGATTGCGCAGTTCCGGTTCCAGCACCAGGGCGACTTGCGCCACCCCGGTTTCCAGGCTGTGCAGGCGGCAGCCCAACAGCTTGAAAAACGCGCTCTCGACGAGCCCGGCCGGAATTTCCATCAGCGTTTCTTCAACTGCTTGGCGTTGGCGAACAGCGAGGCCATCGCGTTGCTCACTGGTGCGGCAGTCGCAGTTTCCTTGCGTGGCGCGTTGTTCGAAGGCTGGCGCTGCGCCGAGCCAGGACGCGAACCACGCGCACCGTCGATCTTCTCCCCCGGGGTGTCGCCCATGCGCATCGACAGGCCAACGCGTTTGCGCGGAATGTCGACTTCCATGACCTTCACCTTGACCACATCACCGGCCTTCACCGCTTCACGCGGATCCTTGATGAACTTCTCCGACAGCGCCGAGATGTGCACCAGACCGTCCTGATGCACGCCGATGTCGACGAATGCACCGAACGCGGTCACGTTGGTCACCACGCCTTCGAGGATCATCCCCAGTTGCAGGTCTTTCAGATCTTCAACGCCTTCCTGGAACTCGGCAGTCTTGAACTCCGGACGCGGGTCGCGGCCCGGTTTTTCCAGTTCCTGGATGATGTCGGTGACGGTTGGCAGACCAAAAGTCTCGTCGGTGAATTTCTTCGGATCCAGACGCTTGAGGAAGCTTGCATCGCCGATCAACGAGCGGATATCACGGTCGGTTTCAGCGGCAATGCGTTGCACCAGGGGATAGGCTTCCGGGTGCACCGCCGACGAATCCAGCGGGTTGTCGCCGTTCATCACGCGCAAGAAACCGGCCGCCTGTTCGAAGGTTTTTTCGCCCAGACGCGCGACTTTCTTCAGTGCTGCACGGGTTTTGAACGCGCCATGTTCGTCGCGGTGAGCAACGATGTTTTGCGCCAGGGTCGCGTTGAGGCCGGAGATACGGGCCAGCAGCGCTACGGATGCGGTATTCACATCAACGCCAACGGCGTTCACGCAATCCTCAACCACGGCGTCCAGACCGCGCGCCAGTTTCAGTTGCGAAACGTCGTGCTGATACTGGCCGACACCGATGGATTTCGGATCGATTTTCACCAGTTCGGCGAGTGGATCCTGCAGACGACGGGCAATCGATACCGCGCCACGGATCGACACGTCCAGATCCGGGAATTCCTTGGCCGCCAGTTCCGACGCCGAGTACACCGATGCACCCGCTTCGGAAACCATGACCTTGGTCATTTTCATCGCTGGGTATTTTTTGATCAGTTCGATCGCCAGTTTGTCGGTTTCACGGCTGGCGGTGCCGTTGCCGATGGCGATCAGATCAACCGAGTGCTTGGCGCACAGGGCGGCCAGAATGGCGATGGTCTGATCCCACTTGTTGTGCGGCACGTGCGGGTAAACCGTGGCGTGGTCGAGCAGTTTGCCGGTGGAGTCGACCACGGCAACCTTGCAACCGGTACGCAGGCCCGGGTCGAGGCCCAGGGTTGCGCGCGGGCCTGCCGGCGCGGCCAGCAGCAGGTCGTGCAAGTTGTGTGCGAACACGTTGATCGCTTCGGTTTCGGCGCCGTCACGCAGTTCGCCGAGCAGGTCGGTTTCCAGGTGCGTGTAGAGCTTGACCTTCCACGTCCAGCGCACCACCTCGCCGAGCCATTTGTCGGCCGGACGGTTCTGGTTCTGGATGTTGAATTGCTGACCGATCATGCCTTCGCACGGGTGCATGGTGCCCGGCAGCTCGTCGCCGACTTTCAGCGCGGAGCTGAGGATGCCTTCGTTGCGGCCACGGAAAATCGCCAGCGCACGGTGCGATGGCATGCTTTTCAGCGGCTCGTCGTGTTCGAAGTAATCGCGGAACTTGGCGCCTTCCTCTTCCTTGCCAGCGATGACGCGGGCACTGAGGGTGGCTTCCTGTTTCAGGTAGTTACGCAGTTTTTCCAGCAGGCTGGCGTCTTCGGCGAAACGTTCCATGAGGATGTATTTGGCGCCTTCCAGCGCAGCCTTCACGTCGGCCACGCCTTTTTCGGCGTCAACGAAGCGCGCAGCTTCGGTTTCCGGGGCCAGGTTCGGGTCGTTGAACAGACCATCCGCGAGGTCGCCGAGGCCGGCTTCCAGGGCGATCTGGCCCTTGGTGCGGCGCTTCTGCTTGTACGGCAGGTACAAGTCTTCGAGGCGGGTCTTGGTGTCGGCGAGTTTGATGTCGCGCTCGAGGGCAGGGGTGAGTTTGCCTTGCTCCTCGATGCTGGCGAGGATGCTGATGCGCCGTTCGTCGAGTTCTCGCAGGTAGCGCAGGCGCTCTTCCAGATGACGCAATTGGGTGTCATCGAGGCTGCCGGTGACTTCTTTCCGGTAACGGGCGATGAAGGGAACGGTAGAGCCTTCATCGAGTAGCGCGACGGCCGCTTCGACCTGTTGTGGGCGTACACCGAGTTCCTCGGCAATGCGGCTGTTGATGCTGTCCATAAAACCACCTGACATATTGTGAAAGCAGGCTCGCAGGCGCACAAATAAAGGCCCGGAGTCTGGTTGAGCGGCTAGAAAATTGCCGCTGCCTGGGTCAAAAGGCAGCCCATTGACCCGTGAAATCGAACAATTACTGCGCAGGACAGGAAAAAAAGCCTGCCACCTGCGGTAACGATTCAGACGTTGCCTGGCACAAAACGCCGCGCATTATAACCAGCGTTCTGTCATTCGGGGGCGTCGCAGTCTGTAGGCATAAACCCCGGTTTTCTGGCAGTGAAGGAAAAATCTGCTAACAATGCACACGGTGCGTATAACGGCAGCTACGCCATAATGCGCGCCGAGCTAAAAGGAGCATCCAATGAGCAGCACTGCACAAACTGCTGAAGGCGAAAAAATTCTCATCGTTGACGACGATCCGGGGCTGAGCAGCCTGCTGGAACGGTTTTTCGTCAGCAAGGGCTACCGTGCCCGTACCGTACCGAACACCGAGCAGATGGATCGTCTGCTGTCGCGTGAAGTTTTCAATCTGGTCGTTCTCGACCTGATGCTGCCCGGCGAAGACGGTCTGACCGCTTGCCGCCGCTTGCGTGGCGTGAACAACCAGATTCCGATCATCATGCTTACCGCCAAGGGCGACGAGCTGAGCCGCATCAAGGGCCTGGAACTGGGCGCCGACGATTATCTGGCCAAGCCGTTCAACCCGGACGAGCTGATGGCCCGGGTCAAAGCCGTCCTGCGTCGTCAGGCTGCACCCGTACCGGGCGCACCGGGCAGTGAAGACGAAAACGTCACCTTCGGTGATTACGTGTTGTCGCTGGCCACCCGCGAACTGAAACGCGGCGAAGAAGTGCACATGCTCACCACCGGTGAGTTTGCGGTACTCAAGGCTTTGGTAATGAACGCGCGTCAGCCGCTGACCCGCGACAAACTGATGAACCTGGCCCGTGGCCGCGAGTGGGATGCCCTTGAGCGTTCCATCGATGTGCAGATTTCCCGTCTGCGCCGCATGATCGAACCTGATCCATCCAAGCCGCGCTACATCCAGACCGTCTGGGGTGTGGGTTACGTGTTCGTACCGGATGGCGCCGCCACCAAGTGATCGGTGATTTGTAGGAGCGGGTCTGCAGGTTTGGTCGAACGGCCAGCCCGCAGACTCGCAATCCGCAATATGCGAGCATTGCTCGCTCCTGCAAGTGTGTAGCGGTTATAGATGAAAACCCCTGTCTGGTTCCCCCAAAGTTTTTTCTCCCGCACCCTTTGGCTGGTGCTCATCGTCGTGCTGTTTTCCAAGGCGCTGACCCTGGTTTATCTGTTGATGAACGAGGACGTGCTGGTGGATCGCCAATACAGCCACGGCGTCGCCCTGACGCTGCGTGCCTACTGGGCAGCCGATGAAGAAAACCGCGCAAAGATCGCTGATGCCGCCACCCTGATTCGGGTCGTGGGCGCCGGTGTGCCGGAAGGCGAACAGCACTGGCCCTACAGCGAAATCTATCAGCGGCAAATGCAAGCCGAACTGGGTGCCGACACCGAAGTGCGCTTGCGCATGCACTCGCCGCCGGCGTTGTGGGTGCGTGCACCGAGCCTGGGGGACGGTTGGCTGAAGGTGCCGCTGTATCCACATCCTTTGCGCGGCCAGAAAATCTGGAACGTGCTCGGCTGGTTCCTCGCCATCGGCTTGCTGTCGACGGCGTCGGCGTGGATTTTCGTCAGCCAGCTCAACCAACCCTTGAAACGCTTGGTGTACGCCGCCCGGCAGCTCGGTCAGGGTCGTAGCGTGCGTCTGCCAATCAGCGACACACCGAGCGAAATGACCGAGGTGTATCGCGCCTTCAATCAGATGGCCGAAGACGTCGAGCAGGCCGGGCGCGAGCGCGAGTTGATGCTGGCTGGCGTATCCCATGACCTGCGCACGCCGTTGACGCGGTTGCGCCTGTCGCTGGAATTGATGGGCGATCGCAACGACCTGACTGACGACATGGTGCGCGACATCGAAGACATGGACGCGATTCTCGACCAGTTCCTCGCGTTTATTCGCGATGGTCGCGACGAGTCGGTGGAAGAGGTGGATCTGACGGATCTGGTGCGCGAGGTCGCGGCGCCGTACAACCAGAATGAAGAGAAAGTGCGTTTGCGTCTGGAGCCGATCCAGCCGTTTCCGCTGCGTCGGGTATCGATGAAACGCTTGCTCAATAACCTGATCGGCAACGCTTTGAACCATGCCGGCGGTCACGTTGAAGTCGCGGCCTATGTGTCCGGTGACGTCAGTGCGCCATATGTGGTGCTGAGCGTGATGGACCGTGGCGCGGGGATCGACCCTTCGGAGCTGGAGGCGATTTTCAACCCGTTTACCCGAGGCGATCGTGCCCGGGGCGGGAAGGGTACTGGCTTGGGGTTGGCGATCGTGAAGCGGATTGCTTCGATGCATGGCGGCAATGTTGAATTGCGCAATCGGTCCGGGGGAGGGCTGGAAGCGCGGGTGAGGTTGCCGTTGGGATTGATGTTGCCGCGCGATGCGGTATAGAAGCAGCGACGAGTTTCAAGCTGCAAGCTGCAAGCAAAAGCGGTTTTGACTTGCCGCTTGAAGCTTGCCGCTCGAAGCTGACTTTTTAGCCTTTGCCTTTGGTGCGGGTCATATTCGGCCCGCCATTCTTCTCAAGATGCTCAATGATGATCCCCGCCACATTCTTCCCTGTGGTGGTCTCGATCCCTTCCAGCCCTGGCGACGAATTCACTTCCATCACTAATGGCCCGTGATTGGAACGCAGAATATCCACACCCGCCACCGCCAGGCCCATGACCTTGGCGGCGCGCAACGCGGTCATGCGTTCCTCCGGGGTAATCTTGATCAGGCTAGCACTGCCGCCGCGATGCAGATTTGAACGGAACTCACCCGGTTTGGCCTGGCGCTTCATTGCCGCGATCACCTTGTCACCGACCACAAAGCAACGAATATCCGCACCGCCCGCTTCCTTGATGTACTCCTGAACCATGATGTTCTGTTTCAGGCCCATGAACGCTTCGATCACCGATTCCGCCGCCGTGGCGGTTTCGCACAGCACCACACCGATACCTTGAGTGCCTTCCAGTACCTTGATCACCAGCGGCGCGCCGTTGACCATGTCGATCAAATCGGGAATGTCATCCGGCGAGTGGGCAAACCCGGTCACCGGCAAACCGATGCCGCGTCGCGACAGCAATTGCAGCGAACGCAGCTTGTCCCGCGAACGGGCAATGGCCACCGATTCATTGAGCGGGAACACCCCCATCATTTCGAACTGACGCAACACCGCGCAACCATAAAACGTCACCGACGCGCCGATCCGTGGAATCACCGCGTCAAAGCCTTCCAGCGGTTTGCCGCGATAGTGGATCTGCGGCTTGTGGCTGGCGATGTTCATGTAGGCGCGCAAGGTGTCGATCACTACCATTTCATGCCCGCGCTCGGTTCCGGCTTCGACCAGACGGCGGGTGGAATACAGACGCGGGTTCCGCGACAGCACAGCGATCTTCATGCAACACCTGTGGAGGAGGTAGATACCGGGAACACCGGCTTGTCTTGTACATATTTGATGCCCGGATTGACCACCAACTGGCCATCGATCAGGGCTTTGGAACCGAGCAACAGGCGATAACGCATCGACTTGCGGCAGGCGAGGGTGAACTCGACCGGCCACACTCGATCACCCAGGGCCAGGGTGGTGCTGATCACGTAGCGCACCTGCGCATGGCCGTTGGAGCTTTTAATGGTTTTGCGGGTTACCAGCGGTGCTTCGCAGCGGCGGTGACGCAGTTGCACCACCGTGCCCAGATGCGCAGTGAAACGCACCCACTTCTCGCCGTCGCGTTCGAACGGCTCGATGTCGGTGGCATGCAGGCTGGAAGTGCTGGCACCGGTGTCGATTTTCGCTCGCAGGCCCGCGACTCCCAAATCCGGGAGCGCCACCCACTCGCGCAGACCGACAACGGTCAAATGGTCAAATGTCTTCAATAGAAAAAAACCAACGATTAACGCGCCCAGGCGTCAGGCGAAACCCGAGCCAGCGCTTTGAATGCAGGTTTGGCGAACCAGTAGCCCTGCATCAGAAATATTCCACAGTCCGCCAGGAAATCCCGTTCACCGGCGCTCTCAATGCCTTCGGCAATGACTGTAACGTCCAACTCCGCACAGATTGTGACAATCCCCCGGACGATCGCCTGACGAACACGGTCTTGATCGACATCGCGGATCAGCGCCATGTCGAGTTTGATCAGGTCCGGTTGGAAATCAGCCAGCAGATTGAGCCCCGAATAACCCGCACCGAAATCGTCGATGGCGGTCTTGAAGCCGAATTCGCGGTATTCACGCAGAATATTGGTCAAATGGCGATAGTTATCTACGTGCTCGCTTTCCAGGGTTTCGAAAATCAGCCGGTCGATAGGGAAACGGTGTTTTTTTGCTGCCTCGAGCGTACTGCGAATGCACAGCTCTGGACGATAGACCGCGTTGGGCATGAAGTTGATTGACAAGTGTGTCTGCATATTAAGATCGGCCGCGCCTTCGATGGCGCGGGTCCGGCAGAGCTGGTCGAAACGGTAGCGGTTGTCTTCTGTTACCTGATTCAACACAGTGAATGCGCCTTCACCGGCCACACCACGAACCAACGCTTCATGGGCGAAAACCGACTGGTCGCGAAGATCGACGATGGGTTGATAGGCGAAGGAAAAGTCGAAGCCCAGCGGTTCGCTTTGCTGACACCCTTGGCAACCGGCCTTGGGTGAGGTTAATGAAGACGGAAATTTAGTCACTCGATCACTCCATGCCGATGAACCGGCCAAGATCACAGTCTATCTGGAGGCTCGAGTTCTTGCGCCCGCCAGAAACGGTAGTACAGTTCCGACTACTGGCTGAACGAGGAATTCAAATGGCACAAAAAAGCGAAGAGGACGACAAGGTCCGTCTCGACAAGTGGCTGTGGGCTGCGCGTTTTTATAAGACCCGCGCCTTGGCCAAAGCAGCAATCGAGAGCGGCAAGGTGCATTGTCGCGGCGAACGCTGCAAGCCTGGCAAAGAGCCACGCGTTGGTGATGAGTTCGAGATTCGAACCGGTTTTGAAGTGCGTACGGTGAAGGTCGAGGCGTTGTCGATTGTGCGGCGCGGGGCGCCGGAAGCGCAGACGCTGTATGCCGAGACCGAGGCGAGCATTGCCAAGCGTGAAGCGGCTGCGGCGATGCGCAAGGCGGGCGCGTTGGGCGTTAGCACTGATGGCAAACCGAGCAAGAAGCAGCGGCGGGATTTGTTCAAGTTTCGCGGCAGCAGTAACGACGAATAATCGCGTTGTTGGTGCTGGCCTCTTCGCGAGCAGGCTCGCTCCCACAGAAGATTGCAATCCAATGTGAGAGCGAGCCTGCTCGCGAATCGAGGGCGTAGCCCTCGCCGAAGACAACTCGGTATCAGGCGCTACGTACCACACTCATACGCGAAACCAGCGGCAACTTGCCCAGCAACGCGAAAATCGGCGCCGTCACCTTCAGCCAGAAATTCGCGGCGTGATACGCGAACGGCGTGTAGTAACCCCAACCCAACGCCCACACCGCCAGCAGCACGCCGCCGATGTAATCGTCCTGACCCCAATGCGCACCGGCCACCAGTCGCGGCAGCATGAACAACAGCGCCAGACCCCAGATCGTCACGAATTGGCCGACCGTGCGGCTGAACACACCCATGAACAGCGCCCAGATCAGTAATACCGAAGCGTGATCACCCGGGAAACTCTGGCCCGAGCGGTCTTTCAGTTCCCAGGTCTTCTCCAGGTGCGGGAAGTAATCGCTGATGTGTACCGCACCTTCCAGCACCATCGACGGACTGCTGTGCTGCCAGTCCATGTGGTCGGCGAACTTGGAAAACAGCGCGCGGATCACCACCATCAACAGCAGGATCGAGAAAAAACCGAAGAATGCGCGACGCACATCAATGGCCTTGAACACCCAGTCGCCCTTGATCAGCAGCGTCAGCAAAATCAGCCCGACGACGATATCGAACGGACGCAGACTTGCAATTGCCCAGATGTGGAGCCATATCGGGTTGCTGGCCAAGGGTGCATTGAGCGAGCGGAACAGCCACTCGTCGAAAATCACACACAGCGCGTTGCCCGTAGGCCATAACCAGAAAGCCAGTAGCGCTAATGGCACTACGTTGCACAGAACCAGCCGGCCGAGGTTCCACCTTGATTGGAACAAACCCGGATTGTTCATAAAATGCCTCCCATGGCAGAGCAGTCGGCACCAAAAAGGGTGCCAAGAAGCGCAAATTTTCACGTCTTGTAACCATTTTGTCACCACATTCAGATACCCAAATTATGACCGACCTAGCGGATACCGATTTCACCCAACGTTTCATCTTCGATGACAGCGACACGCGCGGCGAACTGGTTGCGCTTGAGCGCAGCTATGCCGAAGTTCTCGCCAAGCACCCGTACCCGGAACCGGTAGCGCAATTGCTCGGCGAACTGATGGCCGCCGCCTCGTTGCTGGTAGGCACCCTGAAGTTCGATGGCTTGCTGATTCTGCAGGCACGTTCCGAAGGGCCGATCCCGCTGCTGATGATCGAATGCTCCAGCGAGCGCGAGATCCGTGGCCTGGCGCGTTACAACGCCGAGCAGATCGCGCCTGACGCGACCCTTGCCGACCTGATGCCGGGCGGTGACCTGACCCTGACCGTCGACCCGACTGTCGGTCAGCGCTACCAGGGCATCGTCGATCTCGACGGCGAAACCCTGTCGGAATGCTTCACCAATTATTTCGTCATGTCGCAACAGGTCGGCACGCGTTTCAAGCTGTTTGCCGACGGCCGTCGTGCTCGCGGGATGCTGCTGCAACAACTGCCGGCCGATCGCCTGAAAGACGAAGAAGAGCGCGCCGCCAGCTGGCAGCACCTCACCGCACTGGCCAGCACGCTGACCGCCGATGAACTGTTGAGCCTGGACAACGAGACCGTGTTGCATCGCCTCTACCATGAGGAGCAGGTGCGCCTGTTCGATGTGCAGAACCTGCGCTTCCGTTGCACCTGCTCACGCGAGCGTTCGGGCAACGCGCTGGTCAGTCTGGGTCTTGAAGATGCACAGCAATTGGTTCAAGAGAACGGCGGCACTATCGAGATCGATTGCCAGTTCTGCAATCAGCAATACCTGTTCGACGCGGCCGATATTGCTCAATTGTTCGCTGGCGCAGGCGTCGACACGCCGTCAGATACCCGGCACTAAAACGGTTCAGCGCAGGTAAATTCACTGCGTAACGACGGAATATCGCCGTTACGACGGGAGGACCCTACTCTTTTTGGGCTTTTCTGGCATAATCCGGCCCACTTTTTTCGCGGTAGTAGTGCACGACTTTCTACTACAAAACGTTTGGAGCACACTCGGCCACTGGCCGACGGGGAACCTCATGACGCAAGCCAATAACGCCGTGTACACCGATCTGAGTGTTGATGATCTGGTAAAAGAAGCCCTGAACCGCGGTGAGGGCGAGCTTGCCGATACCGGCGCTCTGGTTGTTCGCACTGGTCACCGCACCGGTCGTTCGCCTGTTGACCGTTTCATCGTTGAAGAGCCTTCCACCCAGGCCGCTATCGCCTGGGGCCCGATCAACCGCAAGTTCCCGGCCGATAAGTTCGACGCGCTGTGGACTCGCGTAGAAGCATTCAACAACGCGCAAGAGCACTTTGTGTCCCACGTCCATGTAGGCGCGGCGGAAGATCACTACCTGGCCGTGAAAATGACCACCCAGACTGCCTGGCAGAATCTGTTCGGTCGTTGCCTGTTCATCAACCCGGCCCAGTACAACCCGGCCGGTCGTGAAGAGTGGCAAGTGCTCAACGTGGCCAACTTCGAGTGCGTGCCTGAGCGTGACGGCACCAACTCCGACGGTTGCGTGATCCTCAACTTCGCACAGAAGAAAGTGCTGATCGCTGGCATGCGTTACGCCGGTGAGATGAAGAAAGCCATGTTCTCCGTGCAGAACTTCCTGCTGCCGGCCGCTGACGTGCTGCCAATGCACTGCGCTGCCAACATCGGCGAAGAAGGCGACGTGACCCTGTTCTTCGGTCTGTCGGGCACCGGTAAAACCACCCTGTCGGCTGACGAAAGCCGTTACCTGATCGGTGACGACGAACACGGCTGGGGCGAAGGCGTGGTGTTCAACATCGAAGGCGGTTGCTATGCCAAGTGCATCGACCTCTCCGAGAAGAACGAGCCGGTTATCTGGAAAGCCATCAAGCACGGCGCTGTGCTGGAAAACGTTGTCATCGACGACGCCAAGCACGCCGACTACGCCGATGTCAGCCTGACCCAGAACAGCCGCGCCGCGTACCCGCTGGAGCACGTTGCCAAGCGTTCCGAGCACAACCTCGGTGGCGAGCCAAACGCGGTGATCTTCCTGACCTGCGACCTGACCGGCGTCCTGCCGCCAGTGTCGATCCTCAACGAAGAACAAGCGGCCTACCACTTCCTGTCCGGCTACACCGCTTTGGTGGGCTCGACTGAAATGGGTTCGGGCAGCGGCATCAAGTCGACCTTCTCCACCTGCTTCGGCGCACCGTTCTTCCCGCGTCCAGCCGGCGAATACGCAGAGCTGCTGATCAAGCGCATCCGCGGCTTCGGCTCCAAGGTTTACCTGGTCAACACCGGCTGGACCGGCGGCGGCTACGGCGTCGGAAAACGCTTCAACATCCCGACCACCCGCGCAGTGATCGCAGCGATCCAGAGCGGCGCGCTGATCGGTGCAGCCACCGAACACCTCGACACCATCAACCTCGACGTGCCACTGGCCGTACCGGGCGTTGAAACCAACCTGCTCAACCCACGCAACACCTGGGCTGACAAGGCTGCGTACGACGAGGCAGCGAAAGCACTGGCCGGTCTGTTCATCGAGAACTTCAAGAAGTTCGAAGTGAGCGACGCGATCAAGGCTGCTGGGCCTAAGTTGTAAGATTGGTTTGTTGTGAATGAAAAAGCCGCCCTTTAGGGGCGGCTTTTTTGTGGGTAACTGATCCTGAGGCAAAGGCTAGACTGCCATTATTCCCGCAGAATGCTGCTCAATCAGCCAACGCATTCAGTACATGAACTGGATCATTATGGATGGCCTTGAGTAATGCTTTAGCTGGCCCGGTTGGTACCCGACGACCTTGCTCCCAATTACGCAAAGTTCCGAGTTGGACATCGATTAACGCCGCGAACTTTGCTTGTGTCATTCCGGTGGCTTTACGAATTTCTTTGACCTGTAATGCATCAACATAAAATTCGCGGGAGGGTTTTCTTTCACCCCGCAGAATTTCATCCATCTCCTGCACGCTCTCCATCAGCTCATCAAAAAACTTGCTCATGGTTGTCTCCAGTTTCCGATCATGGCTTTCAAAGCTTTCCGTTCATCATGGGTCAGATCGTGTTGTTCATTTTTTGGGTAAATCATCAACAAAGCGATCTGTGACGCCGAGACAAAGTGGTAGTAGATCACTCGGGCGCCACCGCGTTTGCCGTGACCCTTGGAGGCTACTCGAGCTTTACGAACGCCCCCTGCCCCTTCGATTAAATCGCCGATAGACGGGTTCACAACTAGCTGCTTTTGAAAGGCTGCATAGGTGTCGTCGTCCAGAAGCTCGATTACTCGGCGGGTGAAGACTGAAGTCTCAATAAAAATCATCGTCAATGTACGCCAGTGACTTACTTCGAGGCAACGCTGAAGTGTTTGAAAAGGATGACTGGTTTCTGATCGCTCTCACTTAAGAATGAGAGCGATCTGTCCACGCAGCCTTAGGCCGGAGCTTTCCAATTGAGCATTCGCTGCTGCGCAACCTGCAGCAGGTCACAGCCATCCTGCGTCAGTAGATAGAGGGCGTGAGTGATGTGGGGGATGTCTTCGACGTCGGCTTGTCTGAAGTTGAGGCAGTAAAGGGTGCGTAGCAGGTCGCTTGAAGCGCGCAGGCGCTGGACGGCGCATTCGAGGATGTCTTGCGGGTTGGCGTGTGTGTCGATGATCAGGGGCTTGGTGTCGGTGAGGTTGGATTCGAGTGGGCGGTAGCGATCGGTGGTGAATTGATTCCATGATTTCATTATTTTTTGCCTCGTTATGCGTCATGAGAATCCGCGCCCACCGTGACCAAGCGATAGGTGGCGGACTGCGTTCGGGTTGGTCAACCGATGAGGCATTCACAACCGGCACACCCGAAGGTGTCCCGAACACAGCCGCCATAAAGCGTGCTGACACAAAAAAGCGCCAGCAGCATACAACGACTGTGAATGCGCATCTAATACGGGTGACCAAGCCCGAGCCGCTGATTTGGCAGCGACAGTCACGACTATAGAGACGAGCTACACGACGGCGATAGAAGACAAGGAGTCTGTCCTTGTAGGAACAGGACGTAGATTCAATAGGTCATTGCTGACAATCCTTCAGACGTCTTAAACGAGCGCGTTTATCTGCCATCAGTTTCCTGCTTACTTCATCGGAAATGCTTGGCCGAGGATCATCAATGCTGGCTTGGACCTGCCGGATGAACCATGCCTCGTAGGTTTCCTCGTCGCTAGCCTTTTCCGATTCACCGCTCGTACTGTTCATCGTTCTATTTCCTTCTTGGTTAAAAACCTATCGGTCGCCGCTCCGCCTCAACCAATAACCCGATACGCCGCCACATCCAGCACACTCGTCGTCAGCCCCGTCGCAGGCGCGTAGATCGGGCCTTTCACCGCCGAGAACGGCACGCCTTTGCTGCCCAGAGACACGTAGCGCTCACCTTTATCCAGTTCGGTGAAGTAGGTGTAGGAAACGCTGTGCATCTTCTTGTAGCGCGATTCGTCGGCGACGATGGCGCCCGTCAGGCGCAGCAGATCTGTTTCGCTCAGGTTCAGGGTTTTGTTCAGTTGCACGCCCCAGCGCTTGAGGCAGGTTTCGGCGAGGTGGCGGACGATGCGGCCAGGCTCGACCAGAGTTTTCAGGTCGCCGCTGCTGGTGGGCACGCCACCACTAGCGGTGGCATTGCCGGCCATGGTCGCGTGGCGGCCGGCCATCGGGTAGACGCGGGTTTTAGTGCCAGTGGCGGTTTGCGGAATGACACAGCTGAAACCTTTGGAGCGTTCATCGCGGGCATAGAAGGCGACATATTCTTTGACGTTGGCGCCGAGTTTGACGCGCTGATCCTGGAAGTTGCCGATTCCTGGTACTGGATCAAGGGCGAATATATTGACCGGAATATTGTTCAGTTCGCGATCATTGAGCATCGCATTGGCCAGCATATGACAACTTACACCCCCTCGGCTCCAACCCACCAGATTGACGCGGGTGGGAATAATGCCATCTTTGCGGAACGTTCTGATGATCCCTTCCTGTAACTTCTGTTGAGTAATGCTGCGGTCGCCGTAGTTGTACTTTCGCCACATCCACGAGCCTTCGACTTTGACATCGTCAATAGGAATACCGGCGGCTTTAAGGCGGTTGTATTCGGCTTCGGTCAGTTGCTCACGCTGCCAGTCGCACTTGCCCTTGATAACATTGACGGCATGCTGCACGTTTTCCTCCCAGCCTTTACCGAACAGTGTGCCGGTAAGGCCGTACTCCTTGGTCTTGGTGAATAGGTCGTCGGCTTGCAGGTTGCCGCTGCCCGGCCCGTCAACGACGATCCATTCGGCGAACTCACGGCCGGTATGGTGGGAAGCCAGCGTGGAAATCAGCTCGCCGTCCCAGAAGTTTTCATGGGCGGTATCGAACTTGTTGGAACCGGTGCCGCAAAAAAATATAGTTAACACTGTCATGGTGTTGCTCTCGTTTAGTTGTAAGAGCGGACAAGTTAGTGTTAGTTGAATGTATAAATAAAGCGTGGTGGTGTTTCCGCATTTGTAATGCGGCTTAGTTGTATGTTGTTTGTGGTGGTTTTTGTTTGGCAACTTCAAGCAAATCGCAACTGTCCTGTACCAGCAAATAAAGCGCATTGACGATGTTGGGAATATCTTTCACATCAGCCTGTTTGAAACATAAGCAATAGAGTGTCTCCAGCAAATCTCCGGCTGCGCGTAAACGCTGATCGGCGGCATTGATCAGGTCAGTCTGGCTGGAGTGGCTGTCGATAAGCAGTACCGGGTTTTCGCTGTAGCAAGTCTTGAGTGGGCGATAGCGGTTGATCATTGTCAGGCGTGTCCTGTTCTAAGGCGCTGGGGCGGGCCGGCAGAGTGTTTGCAGCCGCGCCGGCCACTATAGAAGGGCGTTTCTCTGTGGGACAAGATGGCGGCAATGGACAGTACTCGTAGGGGTTTTTCCGTGTTTTTAGGAAATGCCTTACGTGTTTTCGCAGCTTTTTCAGGCCAAAACCCTTAGGCGTAATAATTCCTACGTGATTGTCAGGCGATTCGCGGTAAACCGCTGTATCGTGCGCGCCAGAATCTGTAGGGCGTTTCCAAACGTCTGACACGCGCTTAAAGGGAATTAGGTATGCACTGGCTACGAATGGCCGCAATTTTATTGCTCGGGCTGGGCACTTGCCGTTTGGCCATGGCCTCTGATGTTGGCAATGCATGGGTGCTGGATCGTCTTGATCGCACCGATTGGCCGGAAGCACTTATCAGCCAGGCGAGCATGGACACGGCTTCACGCGGTGAAGTGTTGATGTTCGGCAAAGCCTTGTTAGCCAGCGAAGCACTGGATGAGGAAGGGCTTGAGCAGCGACTCGGTGTGCCCCATGTGCAACTGAAGTCGATTCGCCACGTGCGTGACGGTCTCTGGGAGGGATTGTTGAGCACCTATCGCAATGCCAGCAAGAACTGTGATGAACAAGTGTTCTGCCCGCGCGTGCGCAGTGTCGCTGACTTGCGTCAGTTGGCGGCAGCGTTCACCGGCGACATCAGCCCGGCCCATGCGCTGTGGGCGAGCAAGAGCCAAGGTGTGCATGAGCAGATGCTGAACGAGCAGTTGCGGGTGGCGGTGTTGCGTCCGTGAATCTCAGTTTTGTGTTGTTCTGACCGGCCTCTTCGCGAGCAGGCTCGCTCCCACAAGGACCGTGGCGTTCAAGTAATCGCTGTATCATTCCGAATCGATTTGGCCCCGACCTTTTCTCGACTCGCTGCGATCGCCCGCTAGGCTGTTGGCATGGCAGCAGTCAATGGAGTGACAGCGAATGCACAACACCCTGGAACAGGTTTTTGGTTTTCCACAGTTTCGACCCGGACAAGAAGCGGCGATCAGCGCGGTGCTGGCCGGGCGCTCGGCGGCGGCGATTTTCCCCACCGGTTCCGGCAAGTCGATTTGCTATCAATTGCCGGCACTGATGCTGCCGCACCTGACGTTGGTGGTCTCGCCGTTGCTGGCGCTGATGCAGGATCAGTTGGCCTTTTTGCAAAGACACGGTATTTCGGCCGGCAGCATCGATTCGGCGCAGAGCCGCGATGACGCCAATGACGTGATGACCCGCGCCCGTTCGGGCGAGTTGAAGATTCTGATGATCTCGGTGGAGCGCTTGAAGAACGAGCGTTTCCGCAACTTTTTGCAGCAGGTGCCGATCTCGCTGCTGGTGGTGGATGAGGCGCATTGCATCTCGGAATGGGGCCACAATTTCCGCCCCGATTACCTCAAGCTGCCGGACTACCAACGCCAGTTCAACATCCCGCAGACCTTGCTGCTGACGGCGACGGCAACGCCGAAAGTCATCGCCGACATGCAGGCCAAATTCGCTATCGCCGCTGACGATGTGGTGACTACCGGTTTCTACCGGCCCAATCTCAATCTGCTGGTCGAACCGGTGCGCGGTCAGGACAAGCGCCGGCGTCTGGTGGAGTGGATGGCCGAGCGTGCGGGGCAGCCGAGCATCGTCTATGTGACCTTGCAGAAAACCGCCGAACACATCGCCGAACACCTTGAGCGCAACGGCATTCAGGCCGAGGCGTATCACGCCGGTTTAGCCCACGACAAACGCGAAGCGATCCAGAAGCGCTTCATGGCCGGGCAATCCAATTGCATCGTCGCGACCATCGCGTTCGGCATGGGCATCGACAAGAGTGATATCCGCAATGTGGTGCACTTCGACCTGCCCAAATCCATCGAAAACTACAGTCAGGAAATCGGCCGTGCCGGGCGTGACGGGCAGCCGTCGGACTGCCTGGTATTGGCCAATCGCGACAGCCTCAATGTGCTGGAAAACTTCGTCTATGGCGATACGCCGGAGCGCGACGGAATTCGCTATGTGCTCGACGAGTTGAAAGCTTCGGTGCCGGAAGGGCAGTGGGAGTTTCTGCTCGGGCCATTGGCGGATCAGAGCAATATTCGCTCGCTGCCGCTGAAAACATTGCTGGTACAACTGGAGCTGCGCGGTTTGATCGCGCCGCGCTATGCCTATTACGCCGAATACCGTTTCAAATACCTGTTGGAACCCGAAGCGCTGCTTGAGCGTTTCGACGGGGAGCGCAGGGATTTCGTAGCGGCGATCATTCAGACCTCGGCGCGCGCGCGCACCTGGGCCACGGTGAATTTCGAGGCGATGTACGCGCAGTATTCCGCCGAGCGCAATCGAGTGGTGAAGGCGCTGGATTACTTTCAGGAGAAGGGCTGGGTCGAACTGGAAAGCAAGCAGATGACCGAGGTCTACAGCCTGCTGCGAAGCGACTTTGACAGCGATGCCCTGAACGCTGAACTGCACGAGTATTTCACCCGGCATGAGCAGGCGGAAGTGGCGCGTATCCACGCGATGCTTGAAGTATTCGCCACCGAGCGTTGCCTGGGTTATCGCCTGGCCGAGTATTTCGGTGATCACAATGCGCCCGAGCAGTGTGGGCATTGTTCGGTGTGTCACGGGCAGGTAGCGCGATTGCCGGCACCACCAGAGTTGCCCGCGCTTGTGGATAAAAATTTTGCGGCGCTGTGCGGCGATTTTATCCACAGGCATGAGCAGCACACCGGGGCGATTCCGACGGCGGAGCGGCTGACAAGGTTTCTGTGCGGGATCAGCGTGCCGTTGTTCACCAAGCTCAAGGCGCGGGCGATTCCCGGGTTTGCGGCACTGGAAGAGTATCCCTACGCCGAAGTGCGCAGCTGGGCTGACGATCATTTGCTCGGTTGAACAAACATCCTGTGGGATCAGGGCACCTGCATCCATCCGCTGAATGTCGATCATCACGGTAATAAACTTCAAAAACCGTCGTTGGCTGACTAAGGTGAGACCAGTCTTTGGATCGCCAACAAGAGAACAACATGAGCCAGACATCCTTCGATATTCAGCAGGCCGCGGTGATCGGCGCGGGAACCATGGGCCGTGGCATTGTCATGTGCCTGGCGAATGCTGGCGTGAGCGTACAGTGGGTGGATAACAATCCACAGATGCTTGAACAGGCGCTCGCCACCGTCGCCGAAACCTATGCACACAACGTGCGCCAAGGCCGGATTGTTCAGACCGAGGCGGATGCGCGTCTGGCGCGGGTCAGTGCGGCGGCGGATTACGCGGCGATTCGCAATGTCGATCTGGTGATCGAGGCTGTGTACGAAAATCTTGAGCTGAAGCAGAAGATCTTCCGTGAGCTGGATGGCTTGCTCAAGCCTGAGGCACTTTTAGCGAGCAATACCTCGGCGCTTGATATCGATGCGATTGCTGCGGCGACAAGGCGTCCGGAGCAAGTGCTCGGCCTGCATTTCTTCAGCCCGGCGCACATCATGAAACTGCTGGAGATCGTACGCGGCGCGCAGACTTCGCCGGCCGCTCTGGAAGCAGCGCTAGCGCTGGGCCAGCGCATGGGCAAGGTCAGTGTGGTGTCGGGCAACTGCCACGGGTTTATTGGCAATCGCATGTTGCATCCGTATGTGCTGGAGGCGCGCAAGATGTTGCTTGAGGGCGCTTATCCACAGCAGGTCGACGCGGCGCTGCAAGGTTTCGGTTTTGCCATGGGGCCGTTTCGCATGTACGACGTGGTCGGCATTGATCTGGAGTGGCGTGCCCGCGAGCTTGCCGGCAAGGGCCAGGATGCGCCGGAGGTTCAGGTGGATAACCGCTTGTGCGAGATGGGCCGGTTTGGCCAGAAGTCCGGCAACGGTTATTACCATTACGAGCCGGGCAGTCGTCAGGCTGAGCACGATCCTGAGGTCGATGCGCTGGTATTGCAGGTCAGCGAAGGGCTGGGCTTCCAGCGCCGTGAGATCGGTCCTGAGGAGATTCTGGAGCGTTGTCTGCTGGCATTGGTTAACGAAGGCGCGAAGATTTTGCAGGAGGGTATTGCCGAGTCGGCGCACGATATCGATCTGGTGTATCTGAACGGCTATGGCTTCCCGGCGGACAAGGGCGGGCCGATGGCCTGGGCGGATCAGCAGGGGCTGGCGGATATTCATCAGCGTTTGCTGGCGCTGGAGACGCGGCAGGGCGATCAGTGGAAACCGGCGCGGTTGATTGGTGAGTTGGCGGCGCAAGGGAAGGGGTTTGCTCAAATGTGATGTCGCCGCCAGAATCGATCCCCCTCACCCCAGCCCTCCCGAAACGTCGGACCGCCCCCAAAGGGGGCGAGGGGGAAAGGGAGCCGATCTGCGTGGGTTTCAACATTTGAGTTCGACTCGAAGGATCAGGTCGGTGTATTTCGAGAGAACACCTCGGTCAGTCCCCTCTACCACTGGGAGAGGGCTAGGGTGAGGGCAAGCGCCCTCACTGAAAAACAAGAGAATCAGCCCAACCATGTCCACCCCTCAGCGCACCGACTACCCGCATTTCCAGCCCATCACCACGCGCTGGCACGACAACGACGCCTACGGTCACGTCAACAACGTCACCTACTACAGCTTCTTCGACACGGCGGTGAACACCTACCTGATACAGGTCGGTGGTCTGGATATCCATGACGGTGAGGTGGTTGGATTTGTGGTCAGTTCGGCGTGCGATTACTTTGCCTCGATCGCCTTCCCGGATCTGATCGAGATCGGTCTGCGAGTCGGCAAGTTGGGCAACAGTTCGGTGCAATATGAACTGGCGGTGTTCAAGGTCGGCGAAAGCGAGGCGTGTGCGGCCGGGCGCTTCGTTCATGTATTCGTCGATCGGGCGAGCAACCAGCCAGTGCCGATTCCCGCGAAGCTGCGGCAGGCCCTGGAATACTTGGTGGTTTAAAAAAGGCAAAAAAAATCGCAGCCCTCGGCTGCGATTTTTGTTCAAGCATTCGCCTTAACGGTGGCGATAGTACTTGTGATGCTTGCGGTGGCCATAGGCATGGCCGCGACCACGGTGGTCGTCACGATAGTAGCGGCGATCATCATGGCGACGGTCGTAGCGACGATCGTCGTCATCGCTCTTGTTGCCCATGTAGTTGCCCAGCGCGCCACCGGCGCCGCCACCTGCTGCGGAGCCGATCAGGCTGCCGGTGGTGCCGCCCATGCTGCGGCCGACCACGTTACCGCCGGCTGCGCCCAGCGCACCACCGATGGCGGCTTCGCCACGGCTGCGTTTGTCGGCGCCGACCGCACTACCACCCGCGCCGCCCAAGGCTGCGCCGATGGTGGAACCTGTATTGCCGCCTAAGGACTGACCGACGACCGAGCCAAGAACCCCGCCCAATGCGCCGCCCACACCTGCTTCGGTGGTGCCGCCTGCGGAAGCAAAACCACTGACCAGGCCAAGGGACAACAAGAGAATCGAGGAGAACTTCATAGATGAGCCTCAAAGGGATGACGGCGCCGATCCTGAGGCTGTGTAACGAGCGTGACAATCGAAATCCGACGAATAACACGACTTGTATACAATTTTGCAAGTTACTGTTTTTTCACCGGAACTTAACCGATTTTCGCCGGTCTTTAGCTACTTCGGACAGGCCGCTTTTGTGAAAAAGCGGCCTTTTTTTGTGGGCGTTTGAAAAGTGCGAGCGGGACGAAATGTATTGAATGTCCCACCCCTTTCGCGAGCAAGCTCGCTCCCACATTTGAACCGCATTCCAATGTGGGAGCGAGCTTGCTCGCGAATAGGCCGGTACTGACACCGCGCTATGCGGATTTAGCCATGATCAACCCGGTCTCACTCGCCGCTTCCAACCGAATCGCAATGAACTTCGATGTCGGCGTATGGCTGCCATCCCCAGTGCTCTCCAGCGGCACCAGCGGATTCACTTCCGGGTAATACGCCGCCGCTTGCCCGGCCGGAATATCAAACGCCAATAAAGTGAAGCCCTTCACACGACGCTCACGACCATCGTCCCACAGCGACACGATGTCAGCCTTCTGCCCCGGCCGGAAGCCCAGACGAATGATGTCGGCCTCGTTGGCGAACAGCACATCACGCTGGCCTTTCACCCCGCGATAACGGTCGTCGAGACCGTAAATCGTGGTGTTGTACTGATCGTGGGAGCGCATCGATTGCAGAATCAGGTCCGGCAGTTGCCCGGTGGCGCGGGTGCGTTCGTGCACCAGATCCTTGGGCAGCATGTTGGCGCGGAAGTTGGCCCGGCCCGACGGCGTGTTCCACTTGCGCGCGCCAGCGCTGTTACCGAGATAGAAACCGCCCGGGTTCTTGATCTTCTCGTTGAACTCTTTGAAATTGGGAATGGTGTCGGCAATCAGTTCGCGGATGCGCCCGTAATCGGCCACCAGCCAGTTCCAGTCCACCGGTTTGCTGCCCAGCGTGGCAGCGGCGATGCCGGCGATGATCGACGGCTCGGAGCGCATCTGGTTCGACAGCGGCTGCAACTGACCGTTGGAGGCGTGAACCATGCTGAACGAGTCTTCCACGGTCACCGCTTGCGGGCCTTCGGTCTGGATGTCGATGTCGGTACGACCGAGGCACGGCAGGATCAGCGCGTCTTTACCATGGGCCAGGTGGCTGCGGTTGAGTTTGGTGCTGATCTGCACGGTCAGGTCGCAATTGCTCAGTGCTTCGAATGTACGCGGGCTGTCTGGCGTCGCTTGAGCGAAGTTGCCGCCCAGGCCGATAAAGACCTTGGCGCGACCTTCGGCCATCGCGTGGATCGCCTCGACCACGTTGTGGCCATTGTGGCGCGGTACCTTGAACTGGAAGCGCCGTTCCAGCGAGTCGAGGAATGCCACCGGCGGACGCTCGTTGATGCCCATCGTGCGGTCGCCCTGCACGTTACTGTGACCGCGCACCGGGCACAGGCCGGCGCCGGGTTTGCCGATGTTGCCGCGCAGCAGCATCAGGTTGGCGATTTCCTGAATGGTCGGCACCGAATGGCGATGCTGGGTGATGCCCATCGCCCAACACATGATCACGTTCTTGCCCTTGGCGTACATGCGCGCGGCTTGCTCGATTTCCACAAGGGTCAGGCCGGATTGCTCGACAATCTGCTCCCACGGCGTGTCATCGACCACGCCCAGGTACTCGAGGACGTTGGCGCTGTGGGCGTTGAGGAAGTCGTGATCGAACACAGCAGGTTCGCCGGCCTTCTGCGCATCGCGCTCCCACTGCAGCAGGAACTTGGCCATGCCGCGCAATACCGCCATGTCGCCACCCAGAGCCGGGCGGAAGTATGCGGTGTTGGTCGGCTTGTCGCCGTTGGTGAGCATTTCGATCGGGTGCTGCGGATGCTGGAAGCGTTCCAGACCACGCTCTTTCAGCGGGTTGATACACACCACCTGAGCGCCGCGCTTCACCGCTTCACGCAGCGGTTCGAGCATGCGCGGGTGGTTGGTGCCCGGGTTCTGGCCCCAGACGAAAATTGCGTCGGCGTGTTCGAAATCGTCAAAGGTCACGGTGCCTTTGCCGACGCCAACGCTTTGCGCCAAGGCAACACCGCTGGCCTCGTGACACATGTTCGAGCAGTCAGGGAAGTTGTTGGTGCCGTAGGCGCGCACGAACAGCTGATACAGGTACGCCGCCTCGTTGCTGGCGCGACCCGATGTGTAGAACTCGGCCAGATCCGGGCTCGGCAGGCTTTGCAGGTGTTTGGCGATCAGGGTGTAGGCGTCGTCCCAACTGATCGGCTTGTAGCGATCAGTTTCGGCGTCGTAGACCATCGGCTCGGTGAGACGACCCTGATATTCCAGCCAGTAGTCGCTCTGCTCCAGCAACGAAGTGACGCTGTGTTTGGCGAAGAACTTGGCATCGACGCGGCGCTTGGTCGCTTCCCAGTTCACCGCTTTGGCGCCGTTCTCGCAGAACTTGACCATGCCGCTTTCCGGCGAATCGCCCCAGGCGCAACCGGGGCAGTCGAAACCGCCGTTCTGGTTGGTCTTGAGCATCATGCGCAGGTTCTTCAGGGCGTTATCGCTGGTCAACCAGGCCTGGGCCACACTGATCAGGGCACCCCAACCGCCGGCAGCGCCTTTGTAAGGCTTGTAGCGCGGGACAGGTTTCTGGTCGGCTTGATGATGTTGGCTCACGCTTGATTCTCCATCGCGGGGCTGTACACCCGCGGCGCACTTTTCTGCGGCAGGTGGATGAGATTGAGGTTGTGTCGACGGGCCCATTGCACGGCAAGGCCCGTGGGCGCGGACAGGCTGACCAGAGTCTGGATGCCGGCGCGCAATACTTTCTGGATCAATTCGAGACTGCAGCGGCTGGTGACAATCGCCAGGCCGCCTGCTGTGGATATCTTTTGCCGGATCAGCCCACCGATCAGTTTGTCGAGGGCGTTGTGCCGGCCGATGTCTTCGCGGCCGAGCAGCAATTCACCGCTGGCGTTCATGAACACCGCCGCGTGCACCGCACCGCAGTACTGGCCCAAAGGTTGAAATGCACTGATGCGCTGACGCAAACCGTCGAGCCATTCAATCGGTGGCAATGGCGCACCGGGAAGGATATCCAGATCAGGTAACGCCTGCTCCACCGCTTCAACCCCGCACAGTCCGCAACCGCTGGTGCCTGCCATTTGCCGGCGTTGCTGCTTGAGGTTCCAGAACGCGCGATTGGCGATGGTTACTTGTGCATATTGCGCGGAGCCGGCGCCGGTCAGTTGCAGGTCATAGATGTCGGTGGCATCGATGATGATGCCGCTGCCGAGGCTGAAGCCGACGATGAAGTCTTCAAGGTCAGTCGGCGTCACCAGCATCACCGCCTGGCTGATGCCGTTGTAGGCAATCGCCAACGCGACTTCCTCGGCGAGCGCAGTGCTGGCCGATTCCTCGCGGGGCAAATCGCTGTAACTGTACATCTGGCTGGCGGCAGGCGCGGGCGTTTCAAGTGCAGGCGCCGCGCAGGCTGGGCGCTTGGCGTTCATGGCATCACCGACGGTTTGATCAACGTTAAGACTAGGCGCGGCAAGTTGTCGCGTCTAATCGCTAGTGTCGATCTATCGATAGATGCCGTCGATCAAGCTGCCGTTGGCGATTTCTGATACAGCGCGAAACAAGCCTCGGCCAGCGCCGAGCGTGGCGCCCCGCGACGCATGATCAAGCCCAGCGGGGCGAGGGTCTGGGCGTTTTCGATGGGTTGCAGGCGCAGGTGGTCGGTGAGTTTTTCCAGACCGCCGTCCAACGGCATGATTGCGCAGCAGAACCCGCCGTGTACGGCTTGTAACAATTGATGCACGGCGTCGGTTTGCAACAATGGTTGCGGGTTCAGGCCACGGCTATGGAAGTTATGGTCGATGGACTGGCGAAAGTGCATGCCGCTGGTGAGCATGCCCAGCGGCAGTTCGATCAGTGATTCCCAGCTCAACGGTGCGTCGCCGAAGGTAAAGGTTCGCTGGTCGTATAAAAGACCCATGCGGGTTTCGCTGAAGGCCAGGGATTCGAAGCGCTCGTTATCCAGACGATCGAGGTAGGACACGCCGATGTCGATGCGGTTGTTCGCCAAATGTTCGAGGATCTGCTCGGAGCTCAGTGCCGACATTTCAAAGCGCAGGTCCGGGTGTGCGGCATGCAGGCGTTGCATCAGCGGCAGCGGATCGAAACTCGACAACGGCACCACGCCGAGTCGCAGAGTGCCGATCAGGTTGCCACGACACGCTGCCGCTTCCGCGTGCAAACCGTCATAGGCCGCCATCACCGAACGTGCCCACGCCAGCACGCGTTCACCCGGCGCGGTAAAACCTTCGAAGCGCTGGCCACGGTTGACCAGCGGCAGGTCGAGTTCTTCTTCGAGGCTGCGCAGGCGCATCGACAGGGTTGGCTGGGTGATATGACAACGCGCGGCGGCCTGGCCGAAGTGGCGGGTTTCGTCGAGGGCGATGAGGAATTTCAGTTGCTTGATGTCCATCTTCGCTCCGGGCGCTGGCAGGGTTGGGCGATTCTACCGCTTGCGCGGCGGCAGGGTCATTGGTCGGCTTGGAACCGGGTTTGTCTGAGGTGGTCTAGGCTTGGACGACTGACCCTTTATTCCATGGAGAGAACCACGATGAGCCTTTTTAGTTTTGTCAAAGAAGCTGGTGAGAAGCTGATCGATCTGCTGACCCCGGGCAACGCCAATGCCAGTGAGCAGTTGAAGGAACACATCAGCAAGGTCGGGCTGGGCAATCCGAATGTGCAGGCGACGGTGGATGGCGACAAAGTGACCGTTACCGGTGAAGTCGCGAGTCAGGAAGAGAAAGAGAAGATTCTGCTGGCGGTGGGCAATATTGCCGGAGTTGGCAGCGTTGATGACCAGATCACCGTGAGCGGGCCAGTTGTCACGGCCGCGCAATTTGTCGTGGTCAAGTCGGGTGACACCCTCAGCGCGATTTCTCTGCGCGTGTACGGAGATGCCAACAAGTATCAGAAAATTTTCGACGCCAACAAACCAATGCTCAAGGACGTAAACAAAATCTATCCGGGGCAGACTTTGCGTATCCCTGAGTAATACGCCGAAACGCCTTCGTCGGAACACCGCCCGGAGCAGGCTCGCTCCCACATTGGATCGCATTCCAAATGTGGGAGCGAGCCTGCTCGCGAATGGGGCAACTCGGAATCAAAGCCCTGCAATCAAACTGCGATAGTCCTCGACTGCGGCAAACTCAGCCGTGTCCTTCGGACCTTTACGACTGTCCGGCTCTTTCACCGCCAACAAATGCGCGACACCAAAATCCCGCGCACTGCGCAGAATCGGCAAGGTATCGTCGATAAACAGACTGCGCGCCGGATCAAAGCCGATGTCCGCCTGCAAGGCATCCCAGAACTGCGGGTTCTCCTTGGGAAACCCGTAATCATGCGAGCTGATCAGCCGCTCGAAATACGGCGCCAGCTCAATCCGCTCAAGCTTCAACGACAGTGAATCGCGGTGCGCGTTGGTGATCATGATCACCCGTTTGCCCGCACGCTTGATCGCTTCCAGAAAGGTATCGGCGTCCGGGCGCAAGGCGATCAGATGCGCAGTTTCCAGTTTCAATTCACGCACCGACAACTTCAACTCGGCACTCCAGAAATCCAGGCAGTACCACTGCAACTGGCCGGCGTGGCGTTCGAACAGCGGCTGCAATTCCATCTCGGCCATGGCCCGGCTGACCCCGTGCAGTTCGGCGTAACGCTGGGGCAGGTGTTCCAGCCAGAAATGATTGTCGAAGTGCAGATCCAGCAGCGTACCGTCCATGTCGAGCAGAACGGTATCGATGTCGGACCACGGTAATGAAGGCATGGCAACGTCTCGAGCGGTAGAAAGATATCCGACGTAAACAATCGGGAAAGCCGCGTTATAGTAGCGCGTTCACGCCAAGGAGCTTTGCATGCGCCAGAAACCCACCGTACTTGCCCGCGAGATCGTCGCCACCAGTCGCCTGTTTTGCGTCGAAGAACTCAAGCTGCGCTTTTCCAACGGCGTGGAGCGCACTTACGAACGTCTGGTCGGCAAGGGTGCGGGCTACGGCGCGGTGATGATCGTGGCGATGCTGGACAGCGAGCACGCAGTGCTGGTCGAGGAATACTGCGGCGGTACCGATGAGTACGAACTGTCCTTGCCTAAAGGTTTGATCGAACCGGGCGAAGATGTACTGGCGGCAGCCGAGCGTGAGCTGAAGGAAGAAGCGGGTTTTGGCGCAAAACAACTGGAACATCTGACCGAGCTGTCGCTGTCGCCCGGTTATATGAGCCAGAAGATTCAGGTTGTTCTGGCCACTGATTTGTACGAAGAGCGTCTGGAAGGCGACGAACCCGAGCCGATGCGTGTCGATAAAGTGAACCTGCGCGAACTGTCGTCGCTGGCGCTCAATCCACAATTCTCCGAAGGTCGCGCCTTGGCCGCCCTGTATTTGACCCGCGATCTGCTGACCCAGCGCGGGTTTTTCCCTGCATGAGTGAAGTGTCGATGAATTTTCCCCACCCGTTGATGGCGCCAGTGGTTGAGCTGGCATTGCAGGCTGGCGCGGCGATTTTGCCGTTCTGGCGTGTTGACGTTGAGGTCAGCGCCAAATCCGATGACTCGCCGGTGACGGCGGCGGATCTGGCTGCGCACCACTTGATCGTCGCCGGGCTGACGGCGCTGGATCCGAGCATTCCAGTGTTGTCGGAAGAAGACGCCAACATCCCCCAGAGCGTGCGCGCCGGCTGGCAGCGCTGGTGGTTGGTGGATCCACTGGATGGCACCAAGGAATTCATCAGCGGCAGTGAAGAGTTCACCGTCAACATCGCGCTGATCGAAAACGGTCGAGTAGTATTTGGCGTGGTGTCGATGCCGACCAACGGTCGTTTCTACATCGGCGGCGCCGGGCTTGGGGCATGGCGCTGCGACCACGGCGGCACGCCGGTTTCGATTCAGGTGCGTGATGTGCCAGGGCCGGAAGAGGCGTTTACCGTGGTTGCCAGTCGTCGCCATTCGAGTCCCGAGCAGGAACGCTTGCTCGCCGGGTTGAGTGCGAGTCTGGGCGAGTTGCAATTGGCCAACATTGGCAGCTCGCTGAAATTCTGCCTGCTGGCCGAAGGTGCGGCGGATTGCTATCCGCGACTGGCACCGACTTCGCAGTGGGACACGGCGGCGGCACAAGGTGTGCTGGAAGGTGCGGGTGGTGAGGTGCTGGATTTGCGCGGGGAGGCATTCTGTTATCCGGCGCGGGAATCGCTGTTGAACGAGTTCTTTTTGGCGCTGCCTGCGAAGGCGGCCTGGCGTTCCAGATTGTTGGAGTTGGCTCGGGGTTAAGTGGGCTGATCCGCAATCCCCCTCACCCCAGCCCTCTCCCCCAGGAGAGGGAGCCGATCGAGGGATATTGGAAAGCAGCGCTGACCTGGTCGAGGTTTGCTGAATCCATAATCGCTGCGATCTTTCAGGTCGATGCACAACGCAAGACACCTCGGTCAGTCCCCTCTCCCTCCGGGAGAGGGTTAGGGTGAGGGTTTTTTGATCTTCAGCGGTGCAAAACGTACTGGCCGGTAAACCTCACTGCATCCTCATCGCTACCCGCATTGACGATCCGCGTATTCAACGTCAACCGCGCCCGCCCATAACGCTGATACATCGCCAGAAACTTCTTCCACACCTTCGCATCAGGCGCTGGGCAAATCGCCGTGGCATCGCCAGTAACTGGCAGCGGGTAACTGATCTGCCCCTCCTGAATCACGATGTGTCCGTCGGCGATGCCTTCTTCCTTCAAACGCAAATGCAACCAGCCCCAACCGGCCAGCACCGCGCCACAGTAAAGGCTGCCGCCGAACATGGTGCTCTTGTGATTGACGTTCGGCTCGAGTGGCAAATGCAGACTCAACTGCTGTTCATGCCAGTCGAGCACTTTGAGGCCCATGTCCCGTGTCAGCGGGATGTCGTGATGCAGGACCGACTCCAGATAGCGAGTGTCTGTGCTCATTCGTTCTCGTCCCCATGGCTGCTGTCGCCGAAGTTGAGACCATGCTTGCGCAATTTGTCATGCAGAGTCTTGCGCGGAATACCCAAGGCTTCGGCGAGGCTGCGCACCGAACTGTGCGAGCGCGCCAGTTCGGCGGCGATCAACGACTTCTCGAAGTTTTCCACCTGCTCGCTGAGCCCGCCATTGATGACCTCAACGGTGCTGCTGCCACCCCCTTCGGCGTCAGCGTTATCCAGCGCCAGTTCCAGACCGAGGGCGAAACGTTCGGCGGCATTCTGCAGTTCGCGCACGTTGCCCGGCCAGGTGTGACGTAGCAGCAAGGCGCGTTGTGCCGGTTGCAGTTCATGTGGCGGCAAGCCGTGGCGGGCGCTGGCTTCATCTGCGTAGTGCTGGAACAGCACCAATGCATCTTCGCCACGTTCGCGCAGCGGCGGAATGCGCAGTGGTGCAACGTTGAGGCGGTAATACAGGTCGGCGCGGAAGCGGCCCTGATCGGCGGCCTGACGCAGGTCTTCCTTGGTCGCGGCGATGACGCGGATGTCCAGCGGGATCAATTGATTGCCCCCCAGCCGTTCGACCACGCGCTCCTGCAGCATGCGCAGCAGTTTCACTTGCACGTCCATGCTCATGCTCTCGATTTCGTCGAGAAACAGCGTGCCGCCATTGGCGAATTCGAACTTGCCGATGCGGCGTTTTTGCGCGCCGGTGAACGCGCCGGGTTCGTGGCCGAACAGTTCACTTTCCACCACGGACTCGGCCAGTGCGCCAGCATTGATCGCCACGAACGGGCCGTTACGGCGGCTGGATAAATCGTGCAAGGCGCGCGCGACCACTTCTTTGCCAGCGCCGGTTTCGCCGAGGATCAGCACGTCCGCCTTGGTCGCGGCCAGTGCGCCGATCTGTTCGCGCAGACGCAGCATGGGCGTCGAATGGCCGACCAGTCGCGCGCTCAGTTCATTGCGGTCGCTGAGGGCCAGGCGCAGGCTGCGGTTGTCCAGCACCAACCGACGCAGGTCGAGGGCGCGGCGCACGCTGTCGAGCAACGCGTCGCTGGCGAAGGGTTTTTCGAGGAAGTCATAAGCGCCAGCACGCATGGCTTGCACTGCCAACGGCACATCGCCGTGGCCGGTGATCAGCAGCACGGGCAACTCAGGATCTTGCGCGTGCAATTCGCTGAGCAATTCCAGACCGTCCATGCCCGGCATACGGATGTCGCTGACCACCACGCCCGGCCAGTCACGCTCCAGTTGAGCGGCCAGGCCCTTGGCTTCGGACAGCGGCAGAATTTTCAGACCGGCCAGATCCAGGGTCTGGCCGAGGGCCTGACGCAGGTGCGGATCGTCGTCGATCAACACCACCTGAATGCGATTGTCGATGGTCATGCACTTCGATCCTCGGACGGTTGCAGGCTGACCCCGGGCGCACCGGCGCGCAGCCGCAGGGTAATCAAGGCGCCACCTTGCTTGTGGTTGGCGAACGACAGTTCACCGCCGAAGGCGCGCATCAGCGTTTCACAAATCGCCAGCCCCAAACCCAAGCCCTGAGTGCGGGTCTTGGTGGTGTAGAAGGGCTCGCTGGCGCGGCCGAGAGCTTCCATGCAGAAACCCGGGCCGTTGTCGCGAATGTACAGATTGACGCCTTCGGCGGTGGATTCGGCACTCAGCCAGAGTTTGCGCGGCGGACCTTTCTCGGTGAGGGCGTCGAGGGCGTTGGCCAACAGATTACCCAGCACCTGGCGCAGACGCGTTTCCCCGGCCTCGACCCACAGCGTGGCGGCGGGCAGATCGCGGATCAGTTCGACTTCCATGCTGCGCCGACGTTTGGCCAGCAAGGCCAGCGCATCGTCGAGCGCCGGTTGCAAGGCGACGCTTTCCGGGGCATGGCGATCGCGGCGGGCGAAGGCGCGCAGGTGGGCGATGATCGAGGCCATGCGCCCGGTCAGTTCGCTGATCAGTTTGAGATTGCCGCGAGCGTCGTCGGTGCGCTGATGATCGAGCAGCACTTCGGCGTTTTCCGCGTAGCTGCGGATCGCTGCCAGCGGCTGATTGAGTTCGTGGCTGATGCTCGCTGACATGGTGCCCAGCGCCGACAGCTTGCCGGCCTGAACCAGGTCGTCCTGGGCGCGCACCAGTTCCTGCTGAGCCTGTTCACGCTCCAGCACTTCCTCCTTCAAGCGTCGGTTGAGGCCTTCGAGGTCACTGGTGCGTTCCGCCACCCGGCCTTCCAGCTCGCGGCGTGCCTTGGCTTCGAACGCGATGCGTTCAAGATAATGCCGACGGCGCTGCATCATCAGGCCGAGCAACAGCATCAGCACCAGCAGTGTGGCGCCGCCGATGGCCACTACGGTGCGCACCGGGCGGTCGATCAGCGTGCGCGGGGCGAGGATGCTGACGCTCCAGCCGGTTTCGGCGATGTCGTGGGTCTGGATCAGCCACGCAGTCGGGCTAAGGTTCAGCGGGCGTGGCTCGCGGGTCGGGTAAGGCTGGATAGCGGTGATCGCCGAGCGTTCGCTGTCGCTCAAGTTACGGGTCGAACGAAAGCGCCATTCCGGGCGCGAGGTGAGGATGACCACGCCGTTGTGATCGGTGACCAGCAGTTGCTCCGGGGTTTTACCCCACAGGCTTTCGGTGTGGTCGAGGTCGACCTTGATCACCAGCACGCCGATGATTTTTTCGCCGTTGCGCACGGCAGCGGCGAAGAAGTAACCGCGTTTGGCCGATGTGGTACCGAGGCCGAAAAACCGCCCCAGACGCCCGGCCATGGCTTCGCTGAAATATGGGCGGAAGGAAAAATTGCGGCCGACGAAACTGTCGTGCTTGTCCCAGTTCGACGCCGCCAGTGTTTGCCCGCTGGTGTCCATCAGGTACATGACTTCGGCGCCGGTCTGCGCGGCAATGTTCTTCAGCAGGCGATTGGCATTGCCTTGGGTGACACCGTCGTCCGGCGCCCCGAGTACCGCACGCAGCGCCGGCAGATCGCCAAGGATCTGCGGCAACACTTCATAGCGGTGCAGGGTGCCCAGCAGGTTGGCGACGTACAGGTCCAGGGTCTGACGGTTCTGCCCGGCCAGTTCGCTGCGGTAATAACGCTCGGCGAGATGTTCCAGTGGCCACAGCAGCGGCGCCAGGCACAGGGCCAGCAGCGCGAGGCTGCGCCAGCGGGGTCTGCGGGGGAGGGATGGTTTCATGAGCCTGATGCGCCTGGGGTGACAGGCGCATTATGCCTAGGCTCAGGCGAAGACGTCAGCGTCCTTGAAAAAGGCAGCGGCCTGATCCTTGGCCGACAATTTCGGTGGTTCGCCCAGTTGCCAGTCGATGCCCAGGTCCGAATCATCCCAGCGAATGCTGCGTTCTGCCGACGGCGTGTAGTAGTCGGTGGTTTTGTAGAGGAACTCGGCGAATTCGCTCAGCACCAGAAAACCATGGGCAAAACCTTCCGGGATCCACAATTGGCGGTGATTGTCAGCCGACAGACGCACGGCCAACCACTTGCCGAAATTCGGCGAGCTGCGGCGAATGTCCACGGCTACATCCAGTACTTCACCGGCGGTTACCCGGACCAGTTTGCCCTGGGTGTGTTGCAGTTGGTAATGCAGGCCACGCAATACGCCTTTTTGCGAGCGCGAGTGGTTGTCCTGAACGAATTGCTTGTCCAGCCCCGTGGCGTCCTGGAAAGCTTTGGCATTGAAACTTTCGTAGAAAAACCCGCGCTCGTCACCAAACACCTTGGGTTCGATGATCAGGACACCGGGCAGGTCGGTGGTGATTACATTCATGGGTTTTCCATCGGCAGTGTGAATGGCCGATATTCTTGCGCAAACGGCCGGAGGGCGCGAGTGCCGGAAGACAAATAGCCCGGATACCTTTACGCGCTTGGGGGTTGCGGATCCTGCGAAGCAATGGCGATATAGGCGCCTAATAAAATTTCAGGGGTCGTTTCATGCCGCTCGCCACGTTGATTCATCGCGCCAGTTTGCCCAGCCCGCAGGTTTCTGCGGAGCAGGCCCAGCAATGGCTGGCGGAGCATTACGGACTCAGCGGCACGTTGCGGGCCCTTGGCAGCCAGCAGGATCTGAATTATCGGGTCGACAGCCCGCGCGGTCGATTCGTACTGAAAATATGCCGTGGCGATTACGCCCTGGTGGAGTTGCAAGCACAGCACGCCGGCCTCAAGTATCTGGCCGAGCATTCTGCTGTGACAGTACCGCGGGTGATCGCGGCCAATAATGGCGAGGATCTGCTGTCGCTGGAAGTCGATGGCGCAGCGGTTCACGTGCGGCTGCTGGATTACATCGAGGGCCAGCCGCTCACGCATCTCGATCATTTGGGTCGTGATGTGGTGGCGAGGTTTGGCCGGCTCTGCGGAGAAATGGATCTGGCGCTGGCCGGGTTCGATCATCCGGGCCTTGAGCGCACGTTGCAGTGGGATGCCCGTCACGCCAGTGCACTGATCAGCCATTTGCTGCCGGTGATCAAGGACGAGCAGCAACGCACGTCGATCGCCGACGCTGCCGCACAGGCCGAGCGCCGGTTGCAGCCGTTGCTGGACAAGCTGCCGATGCAGGCGATCCACATGGACATCACCGATGACAACGCCGTCTGGGCGCGCGATGCCCAACGTCACTGGCAGTTGCAGGGCGTAATCGACTTTGGTGATCTGGTGCGCACCTGGCGCATCACCGATCTGTCGGTGACTTGTGCGGCGTTGCTGCATCACGCCGGTGGCGATCCGTTTGTCATCCTGCCGGCGGTTCAGGCCTATCACGCGGTCAACCCGCTGCAACATGAGGAGCTGCAAGCGCTGTGGCCATTGATCGTCGCACGCGCGGCAGTGCTGGTGCTCAGTGGCGAACAACAGGTCAGCATCGACCCCGCGAATACTTATAGCCGCGACAATCTCAGCCATGAGTGGGAAATCTTCCGGGTGGCGACATCGGTGCCACAGGCGCTGATGGAAGCGGCGATCCTGACAGCCGTGGGGCAGACTTTGCCGACGATCGACAGCCAAGGGTTCGCGCCATTGCTGCCCGGTCTGGTCGGGCGCGAATTTGCGCTGATTGATCTCGGTGTTCTGAGTCCGCATTTCGAGGCCGGCAATTGGGAGCAGGAAGGCATTGATCAGCGCTTGCTGACCGAAGCAGCTGTTGCGCACGGTTTGGCGGCCAGCCGTTATGGCCAGTATCGTTTGTCTCGCACCCGGCCCGACAGCGCCGAGGAGCCGGATACCTACCCGCTGCATGTTGAACTGCGCGTGCCCAACGGCACCGCTGTCGAAGCACCCTTTGCCGGCGTGCTGCATCAAGGGGCGGAAGGCGTGCTGCAACTCGACGGGCCGCAACTCAGCGTTCGCCTGTGGGGCGTGACACCTTCACTGCACAGCGGCGCGGCACTGGTCAAAGGTCAGGTGTTGGGCGCTGTCAGCGGCCCAATGCGGGTGCAGTTGTGCCGAGGCGCGCAACTCGATGCGCCGTTGTTTTGTACCCCGACGCATGCAGCGGCATGGCAGGCGCTGTGCCCGTCGCCGGCCGCGTTGCTAGGCCTGGCCTGCGATGCCGAACCGGAGCTGGACGCGAAAACCCTGCTCGAACGCCGCGATGCCAGTTTCGCCCGCACGCAAAAACACTACTACGCCGACCCGCCGCGCATCGAACGTGGCTGGCGCAATCATCTGATCGACATGCAGGGCCGCTCCTATCTGGACATGCTCAACAACGTAGCCGTGCTTGGTCATGGTCACCCGCGCATGGCCGCTGTCGCCGCACGCCAATGGTCGCTACTGAACACCAACTCGCGCTTCAACTATGCGGCGGTCGCTGAATTCTCCGAGCGCTTGCTGAAGCTGGCGCCGGAAGGCATGGATCGGGTGTTTCTGGTCAACAGCGGCAGCGAGGCCAACGACCTGGCGATTCGTCTGGCGTGGGCCTACAGCGGCGGGCGCGACATGATCAGCGTGCTCGAGGCGTATCACGGCTGGACCGTTGGTGCCGACGCGGTATCGACGTCGGTCGCCGACAACCCGAATGCCTTGGAAAGTCGCCCGGACTGGGTGCATCCGGTGCCTGCGCCAAACACTTATCGCGGTGAATTCCGTGGCCTCGATTCGGCGCCGGATTACGTGCGCAGCGTTGAGCATCATCTGGCAAAACTCGCCGAGCAGAAGCGCCAACTGGCCGGGTTCATCTGCGAGCCGGTGTATGGCAATGCCGGGGGCATCTCGCTGCCGCCGGGTTATCTGAAACAGGTGTATGCGCTGGTGCGCGCGCAGGGCGGCGTGTGCATCGCCGACGAAGTGCAGGTCGGTTACGGGCGCATGGGCCACTTCTTCTGGGGCTTTGAAGAGCAGGGCGTGGTGCCGGACATCATCTGCATGGCCAAGGGCATGGGCAACGGTCAACCGCTGGGCGCGGTTATCACCCGCCGGGAAATCGCCGAGGCGCTAGAGGCAGAAGGTTACTTTTTCTCCTCGGCGGGTGGCAGTCCGGTGAGTTGCCAGATCGGCATGGCGGTGCTCGATGTCATGGAAGAAGAAAAGCTCTGGGAGAACGCGCAAGTGGTCGGTGGCCACTTCAAGGCGCGGCTCGAAGCGTTGGTCGATAAACATCCGCTGGTGGGCGCAGTGCACGGTTCAGGGTTCTATCTGGGGCTTGAGCTGATCCGCAATCGCGAGACGCTGGAGCCGGCGACCGAGGAGACGGTGTTGCTGTGTGATTGCCTGCGTGAGCTGGGGATCTTCATGCAGCCGACCGGCGATGATCTGAACATTCTCAAGATCAAGCCGCCGATGGTGACGTCGCGCCAGAGTGTGGATTTCTTTGTCGATATGCTCGACCGAGTCCTCAGCGAAGGTCTGTAAGCCCTCACCCGAACCCCTGTGGGAGCGAGCAAGCTCACTCCCACATTTTTTCTTGAGTTGTTAATTCGATTTGTATCGGCTTTTGTTGGGTGTATTTAGACGAAATGCTATTTTACAGCTTCTAAGGCCGATATTTATCGGTTATAAAGTCGCCATTGCTCCGGCATGGCGATCTCATGTCCGGTGCGCGCGTTTTTCTTTTCGGTCGAATTCTCGGCCGTCAAAGCACTTGCCCGGAGATGATTCATGAGCCGTATCGTTACCGTTGCCGCCACTCAGATGGCCTGTTCGTGGGATCTGCACGCCAACCTCGAAATCGCTGAAAGACTGGTGCGCGAAGCCGCCGCCAAAGGCGCGCAGATCATCCTGATCCAGGAGCTGTTCGAGGCGCCGTACTTCTGCCAGAAGCCGAACCCGGACTACCTGCAACTGGCGACGACGGTGGAAGAAAATGTCGCGATCAAGCATTTCCAGAAAATCGCTAAAGAACTGCAAGTGGTGCTGCCGATCAGCTTCTACGAATTGGCCGGGCGGGCGCGTTTCAACAGCATCGCGATCATCGATGCCGACGGCAGCAACCTCGGGATTTATCGTAAAAGCCACATCCCGGACGGGCCGGGCTATCACGAGAAGTATTACTTCAACCCGGGCGACACCGGTTTCAAGGTGTGGAACACCCGTTACGCGAAAATCGGCGTGGGCATCTGCTGGGATCAGTGGTTTCCGGAAGCCGCGCGGAGCATGGCGCTGCAAGGCGCAGAAATCCTGTTCTACCCGACCGCGATCGGCAGCGAGCCGCACGACAAAACCATCTCGTCGCGCGATCACTGGCAGCGCGTGCAGCAGGGCCATGCCGGCGCCAACCTGATGCCACTGATTGCCAGCAACCGTATTGGCAACGAAGAACAGGACGGCTACGACATCACGTTCTACGGCTCTTCGTTCATCGCCAACCAGTTCGGCGAAAAAGTGCAGGAGCTGAATAAAACCGAAGAAGGTATTCTTGTGCACACTTTCAACCTCGACGAGCTCGAACATATTCGCAGCGCGTGGGGTTCATTCCGTGACCGCCGTCCGAACCTGTACGGCGCGTTGAAAACCCTCGACGGTTCCCTGGAGTCCTGATCCCGATGACAACTTTGAAAAGTACCCCGCGCGCCGACGGCTTTCACATGCCGGCCGAGTGGGCGCCGCAAACGCAGACCTGGATGATCTGGCCCGAGCGCCCGGACAACTGGCGTCTGGGCGGCAAACCGGCGCAAGCCGCACACGCAGCGGTGGCCAAAGCCATCGCGCGTTTTGAACCGGTGACCGTTGCCGTTTCCGCCGGCCAATACGAAAACGCCCGCGCTCGCCTCGACGTGCCGAATATCCGCGTGGTGGAGATGTCCAGCGATGACGCCTGGGTACGCGACAGCGGCCCGACCTTCGTCATCAACAACAGCGGCGAAGTGCGCGGTGTGAACTGGGACTTCAACGCCTGGGGTGGCTTCGACGGCGGTCTGTACTCGCCGTGGAATCGTGATTCGCAGGTCGGCGGCAAGATCCTCGAGATCGAGCGCAGCCCGCGTTATCGCACGGAAGGTTTTGTGCTTGAAGGCGGTTCGATTCATGTCGACGGCGAAGGCACGTTGATCACCACCGAAGAGTGCCTGCTCAACCGCAATCGCAACCCGCACCTGGGCCGCGAAGAAATCGAAGCGGTACTCAGCGCCAATCTGTCTGTGGATAAGATCATCTGGCTGCCGGACGGTTTGTTCAACGACGAAACCGACGGCCATGTGGATAACTTCTGCTGCTACGTGCGTCCGGGCGAAGTGCTGCTGGCGTGGACCGACGATCCGCAGGATCCGAACTACCCGCGTTGCCAGGCGGCGATGAAAGTCCTGCAAAGCAGCACCGACGCCAAGGGGCGCCCGTTCACGGTGCACAAAATGCCGATTCCGGGGCCGCTCTACGCGACCGAAGAAGAGTGCGCCGGTGTCGACCCGGTGGACGGCACACAGGAGCGCAATCCGTCCGTGCGCCTGGCCGGTTCCTACGTGAACTTCCTGATCGTCAACGGCGGCATCATCGCGCCGAGCTTCGACGATCCGATGGATGCGCCGGCCAAGGAAATTCTGCAGAAGCTGTTCCCGCAGCACGAAGTGGTGATGGTGCCGGGCCGCGAACTGTTACTGGGCGGCGGCAATATCCACTGCCTTACCCAACAGCAGCCCGCGCCGCACAAAGAGTGAGTTGAGTCGTAACAGCTTGAGTTGATTAATAAATCAGCCGGGCATCGATTAGCTCGCTTTGCATGTGAAGAAGCCCGCAGCCCGGCTGGATTGCGGGCTTCTTTGTATCCGCTTGTCGACATATGAGAAACCTTGGCATAGCTCTTGTATTCATCACCCGTGCACTAGGGAGGGGGGAGAACTTCAACAGTTCTGTCATAAACCTTGGATAACGTAGCCGCTCACGAACGGGGAGAGAGCGCTGAAATGAACGCCGAAGTGAACGTAGTCAGCGAGCGGACGTTGCATCCCATGGCCGTTGACGGCGAATCGCTCCAGATTGTCGCGCACTGGTTGAAGTCCAATGGAACGCGTCAGATCAGGCAACCTGATCCGCGCCGGATGATGATCGAGCGTTACCCCGCTGGCCTGTTCAGCGAGGCCGAACTGGATGCGTTGTGGGCTGTGATGGAAGGATAAGAAGAACAACAGGGATTGGTGAAAGCGCTGCCGGGATGGCGGCGCTTTTTTATGCCCGGCTATTTTGTACACGCCATTCAATGTGGGAGCGAGCCTGCTCGCGAAAGCGTCCGGTCAGTCAACATCGTCGTTGAATGACCCACCGCATTCGCGAGCAGGCTCGCTCCCTCAGGATTTGTGTGAAATCAGAAACTGTAGGTACCGGTCATCACGACGCTACGTGGCGCACCCGGCTGGATCTGATACTGGCTGGTCGCCGACGCGTAATACTCGCGATCGGTAATGTTGTTCAGCGCTCCACGCAAATCCCAATCCTTGAAGCGGTAACCGACCAGCGCATCCCAGCGGCCGTAACCCGGCAACACGGTCGTGTTGGCGTTATCGGCATAACGTTGGCCGACCAGGGTCAGACCGGTTTCGCCGTACCAGCCCATTTCCGGTTTCCAGGTCAGGAACAGGCTGCCGTTGTGCTTGGCGACGTTGTTGATGCGTTTGCCTTCCAGACCGTTGTTGTCCTTCTCGATCTTCGCATCCTGCATACCGACGCCACCGCGCATGTACCAGTTGCCGACGATGTTGCCGGTAGCCGTCAATTCGATCCCGCGCGAACGTTGCAGGCCGGACATCACGGTCAGGGTCGGGTCGTTTGGATCGGTGGTACGGCGGTTATAGAGTTCCAGGTCGTAGATCGCCAGCGTGGTGCTGAGACGATCGTCGAACCAGTCGCTCTTCACGCCGATCTCTTTTTGCTTGGTCAGCTCGGGACTGAGGTCGTTGGTATTGCCGGCCGCACCCGGGGTGATGCCGATCAAGCCACCGCCCACAGGCGAAAAGGTTTTGGACCATGAGGCGTAGAACGAATGGTTCTGCAATGGCGTCCATACCAGGCCCACGCGCGGGCTGGTGCTGTGGCTGTCACGGTCTTCGGAGAGGTTGCGCAGCTTGTTGGTCGACTCGATATCGAAGGTGTCGTAACGCAGACCGGCAAGCAGTTGCCACTGATCGTTCAGGCGCAGTTGATCCTGCACGTACACCGCACGGCTTTCGACTTCGGTGTGGCTGCTGCTCGAGACCTGCATGCTGCCGGTGTGGCGCAGATCGCGGTTCGGATTGAAGAGGTCGAGCGACGGCACCGGTTGTGCGCCCGGCGTTCTACCGGTGGCGGCGTTGTACAGCGTTGGATCGCGGCGCTGGCTGCCGATCTCGACGCCAGTGAGCAGACGATGTTCTAGGCCGAAGGTATCGAATCCGCCCTCCAGTTCAACGTTGTTGTAAACGTTGCGTGTGGTCAGATCCTGCTGCCAGTGCTGGCGTGTGACCTTGTTGGTCGCCGGCGTGTAACCGGTGAGGTAAGTGTTGTCGAAGTCGCTGTCGAGCTTGAACACGCCGAGGGTCTGGCGCAGTTGCCAGTTTTCGTTGATTTCGTAAGTGAGTTTCGAGCGTAGCGATTGCGACTTGTCATCGATGAAATCGTGATCGTTGCCGTAGGTCGTGTCCCGACCGACATCCGCCGGGCGCCCGTTGACGCCGGGGATGCCGCGATCCGGGGTGCGGTTGTAGCGGCTGTATTCGTACTGCACCAGCCAGTTCAGATCCGGTGTCAGTTGCCAGCTCATCGACGGTGCGAACAATTGGCGATTGCCGCTGACGCCGTCGCGGAAACTGTTTTCATCCATGTTGCCCATGTTCAGGCGCAGGCTGATGTTTTCGCTCGGGTCAGTGCTGAGGTCGGCGTAAAGGCTGCGCAAATCCTCGCTGCCACCCTGGGCCTCGATGGTCGAGCGACGGCCGAATTCCGGCATCTTGCTCACGCGGTTGACGATCCCGCCCTGACTGCCACGACCGTACAGCACGGCGGCCGGGCCTTTGAGCACTTCGACGCGTTCGATGTTGTGCAGATCGCGCTTGTATTGGCTGTCGTCGCGGATGCCGTCCAGATAGAAGTCATTGCTGGCATCGAAGCCGCGGATGCGCAGGCTGTCGAAGCGCGTGTCGGCACTACTGCTGACGTTGGGCATTCCGCTCAAGGCGTCGGCGATGTCATTGGTGCCGTAGTTGGCGACGTTGGAAGTCTTGATCGAATCGATCGCCTGCGGCACGTAGCGCACCGGCGTCGAGGTGCGGGTCGCGGTGTTGCTGAGCTTCACGCGCGGGTCATCGGCTTGCGCTTCGGCGCTGATCGCGGTGGCGGGTAATTCGGTCGCCGAATAGGCAAAACCACTGGAAAGAAAGGCAGAAAGCCCAAGGGTGACGGGCGTGAGACGGAACGGGGCAGGCATTGAAAAGCGCATCCGAAGGGGTGGAAGAATTCGAGCGCGCGAATGGTAATGCTTTGCATTTACTTCCGTTAATTATTCCTTATAAGTTCCCTGCTCTGATTGTTTCAATTTGTGTCTGGTTCGACACAATCTGACCGACCAGACAATTCGACCGATTCACGAAACAGACTGAAAGCCATTCCGGCGTTTTTCCACAGGGGAGCGAGGACTAATCTGCCGCCATCGATTTTTCTGACTTACTGCCGGAGTTTTCCCATGATTCTTCATTATGTTTACGACCCGTTGTGTGGCTGGTGCTATGGCGCCAAGCCGCTGGTTGAAGCTGCGCAGCAGGTGCTGCCAGTGGTCGCCCATGCCGGGGGAATGATGAGCGGCGCCAATCGCCAACGTGTTTCCCCGCAATTACGTGATTACGTCATGCCCCATGACCGACGCATTGCCGAATACATCGGCCAGCCTTTTGGCGAAGCGTATTTCGAAGGTTTGCTGCGCGATCACTCGGCGGTATTCGATTCGACGCCACCGATTGCTGCGGTCATGGCGGCGGAAGCGATCGACGCCGGCGGATTGCGCCTGCTGGGGCGGCTGCAGACTGCGCACTACGTGGAAGGGCGACGCATTGCCGACTCAGCCGTGCTGTTGGAATTGGCGATGCAGATGGGCTATGCGCAGAAAGATTTCCACACTGCGCTGGAGTCCGTTGATAGCGAGGGGCATATAAAAGCCAGTCGCCAGTTTCTGGCGCAACTCGGCGGTCAGGGTTTTCCCACCATGGCTTTAGAACAGAACGGCACATTCCAATTGATCGACATCAGTCCCTGGTTGGGCAAGCCGCAGGCATTTGCCGATTGGTTGAAGCAGGCCATCGTCCTCGACGAGCCAGGCACAGTCTCTGCAGTTTGTGCTATCGATGGCTGCGCGTGATACGCACTGGATTCACTGGCTGTGTGCATTTCCCAGCAAGCAGTCAGCGCAAAATTTACGTTTCTTAGACTTTTTTTGCCTATTTAAAGACGATTCTTGAAATTGACACATTGTTCAGGGCACGGCTACGATTCGGCCCAACGCCTGTGGCCAACCGCCATGACTCAAAATAAGGAGCAGGCCCGCCATGACCAAGTCGTGGGCGGGTCTTTTTGTTTCGGGGTGAATAAAAGAGTGCAAAAGCGCCGTTTCCGCCGTTCGACACAGCGCGTTTCAACCCGTAATAAGGAAAACAAAATGTTGAACAAGCGAATCAGTCTGATCGCATTGGGGATGTTGAGCGCCACTCAGGCCATGGCTAACGACCAGGCCGAGTCCAAGGGTTTTGTTGAAGACAGCAGCCTCAAAGTGCTGCTGCGCAATGCCTACATCAATCGTGATTACAAAAACGGTAACGACGACAAGGCCGAGTGGGGCCAAGCGGCCATCGGTACGTTCTCGTCCGGTTTCACCCAGGGCACCGTGGGTGTCGGTGTGGATGCTTTCGGTCTGTACGCACTGCGTCTGGACGGCGGCAAGGGCCGCAGCGGCGCCGGTGGTATCGATTTCTTCAAGCAGGAAAATGACGGTCGCGCGAACCATGACATAGCGAAGGGCGGTGCAGCGGTGAAGTTCCGCTTCTCCAATACCGTGCTGACCTACGGCGACCAGATGCCGGCCCTGCCGGTGCTGAGCTACGACAATGTGCGTCTGCTGCCGGAAAGCTACACCGGTACCCTGATCACTTCCAAAGAGATCAAAGGTCTGGAACTGAACGCCGGTCGTTTCACCGCTGAATCGCGCAAGAGCGACGAAGGCCGTGACAGCGGTGGTCTGAAGTCGATCAACGTGTTGGGCGGTAGCTACCAGTTCACCGAGAACTTCAAGGGTGCGTTGTACGCTTCCGACGTCGAAGACGTCTTGAAGAAACAATACGTGAACGCCAACTATGTGTTGCCGTTCAACAAGGATCAGTCGCTGACCCTGGACTTCAACGGTTATCGCACCAAGCTGGACAACTCGTATGTCCGGGAAAACGGTGTAACCGGTGACGACAACAAGATCTGGAGCCTGGCCGCAACCTTCGCTACCGGCCCGCACTCGTTCACCGTGGCGCACCAGCGTTCCACCGGCGACAGCAACCTGGGTTACGCCTACGGCGGTTACCAGAAAGATCAAGGTCGTGTCGGTGATGGTGGTAACTCCATCTACCTGGCCAACTCCTACTGGTCGGACTTCAACGCTGAAGACGAACGCAGCTGGCAGTTGGGCTACGGCCTCGACTTCGGCGCTTTCGGCGTACCGGGTCTGAGCTACAACTTCGCTTACGTGCGTGGCGACAACATCACCACTTCCACCAGCGAAGGCGGCACCGAGCGTGAGATCTTCAACCAGTTCAAATACGTCGTGCAGTCTGGCCCGGCCAAAGACCTGAGTGTGAAACTGCGCAGCTCGATCCTGCGTGTTTCGCAGAAATCCAGTGAGTACAACGTCAGCGGTAACGAACTGCGTGTATTCGTGGACTACCCGATCAACATCTTCTGATGCCTGATCAAGTGTAAGAAACATGAGAAAAACCCCGAATGGTTCGGGGTTTTTTTTTGACGGTTTTTCGAAGAAAACCGGAAAAAACCCGTGTTTTTGTCATGTAAAAGTTGTTTTCAGGCCGCTGCAAACGCCGTTTCAAACAGGGCTTTAAATGCCTGAAATTCTTTCTCATGGACGCAAATTCTCCACCTAATAGATTAGGCCGCTCAATGCAGCGGAGAATTTGGTAATGATCGTTTTGAACAGAGAAGTGGGCGAATCGCTACGGCGCGACAAATATGTCAACGTCCAGGGTGGTGACTTCAATCTCTACGGTCATTTCGCCGACTTCGTCAGACTGACCAAAAGTTGGGAAAACATGGAGCCTGACAGCTACTACGGTCAGGCCGAAGCCGGCATGCGTTACCGTCGTTACAGCGACTTTGAGTACAACCCGAAGACTCGCGAACTGAAGCAGCTCGAACATCGCGCCTATGTGCAATCGAAGGAAAACAACGCCTATGTCGGCGGCCTGGTACGACACTTTCAGGACTTCTCCGATGAAGTGATTACTTCACCGGTGATGCGCAGCCTGATCGACACGGATTTTGAAGTGTACAAAAGCGTGCTGCCGGAAGAACTGCACGATGAGATTTGGCAGTGCCAGATCCATCAGATCCGCATCGAGATCAAACCCGGCAAACAACTGGAAATCACCCCTGAAGGCATTCACTGCGACGGTTATCCGTTCAGCGGTGTGCACTTCTGGGGCCGCAACAACGTCGAGGGCGCTGAGAGTCGCCTGTACGACATTCACGAGCACCAACTGGCGTCGACCACTTACCAGGAAATTCTCGACACCACGTACTTCCTTGATCGCGATATGCGCCACTACGTGACCCCGGCACGCAACCCGCACACCCACGCGATGGCGTACCGGCAGATTCTGGCGATCTCCTTCTCGCGGCCCGGGACCGCTTTCGACATTGTTCGCTAATCAGATCACCCCAATCGACGGCGTCGAGTGCTCGACGCCGGTGGTGCTGCGGCGCGCCACGGCCAAGGATGCGCAGCGCATGGAGCGCTTTTTCCGCCAGTTCGACGAAGTGTCGTTCTGCGAATGGCAGGACGCCAAGTGCCTGCGTGGCGTGCTGATCCAGAAAACCACCACGGCCTATCTCGCCTTCGATGTGGACGGCGAAATCGTCGGCGCGGTGCTGGGCGGCATGCTCGGCAGTCGCGGCACCATCAATCATCTGGCAGTCAGCCCGCGCTATCGCAGTCAGGGTGTCGGTCAACGCCTGGTTGAAGCGGCCTCATCCGATATGAAACGGGTCGGAGTGTTACGGATGTTTCTGTTCGTCGACGATGCTAACCTCGCGGGCAAGCGTTTTTGGACCGCCCAGGGTTTTTGCGAGCCTCATGGCGAACGGACATTTGAGAGGGATCTATGAATGAAACGTCCGGCAGTGCGCCGCTGATGGCTGCCCATCAGCCATCGCGCACGTTTGCCGAAGCCAGCCCGGTCGTCGCTGGCTACTTCACGGTGTCATTCGTGTTCGGGCTGATGGCCGTCAACGCCGGGCTGCCGATGTGGTTGCCGGTAGCGATGTGCTTGTTCGTCTATGCCGGCGCTTCGCAATTCGCCGCACTGGCATTGATCTCCAGCGGCGCCTCGCTGACCACCATTGTGCTGACCACGTTCCTGATCAATGCGCGGCACATGCTCATGTCGGTGTACATGGCCAAGGCCCTGCGCGCACTCGGTTTGAGCCGGATGGAGCGCTGGGCTTATGCCGGTGGCCTGACTGACGAATCCTTCGCTTTCCACAGCGTTAAACTCGGCACTGGCGCGCCGGTCAACGTGCGCTATCTGATCGGCTTCAACCTGTTCTGCCACACGTCCTGGGTGCTTGGCGGCTTGCTCGGCGCGGTCTGCGCGCAATATGCCGCACACCTGATCAAATATCAGCTCGATTACGCCCTGACGGCGATGATGCTCTACGTGCTGGTGTCGCTGTGCAACACCCGCAACAAACTCATCGCGGCCGCTGCTGCCGTGGTGTGCATGGGCGCGCTGAGCCTGGTCGGCAGCTCGCCGTTCAATGTGTTTATCGCCACGTTTGTGGGCTGCGGAGTGGGTGTATGCCTGACCAAACGTTCCTGATTCTGGTGGTCGCGCTGATGATGGCCGTGACCTTCCTGCCGCGCGCCTTGCCCCTGCAAGTCAACACTGAACACTGGCCGCCGTTCGTGGCGCGGGCGCTGGAATACTTGCCGGTGGCGATCGTCGCTGCGATCAGCCTGACTCCCTTGTTGATCAAGGATCAGCACATACAGCTCGATCGCCCGGAATTCTATGCCGCGATTCCGACGTTGTTATGTGCGTATTTCAGCAAAAACCTCTTTCTCAGTGTGGCGGTTGGGACGGCTGCGTACATTGCGCTCGGCTCGTTCATGTAGCGGCAGATCGACGACGTCGTTCAGCGCCTGGCTCGACAACTCCGGATTGTTCACCGCCAGGCGAACTTCGAGGAAATCCTCGAAACCGGGGAAAATCGTCAGGCCGTTCTTTTGCGCGGCCTCACGCGAGACCATGCCGACCGCATCCATCTGAGTGATCAGCGACAGGGTCAACGTTTCACTGCACGAATAAACCATGCGCTGGCCGTTCTCGTGATTGCCCAGCCCCGCATCGAGAAAACGCAAAAAGCTGTGGGAATACGGACAATCTTCTGCGGGACGCACCTGAAACTTGTTGCCCAGCAACGTCAGCGGATCGTTCTCCTGCCCGCAATGCGCACCGACGACTTGTACCTGCACATCCGGCAAGACAATGCTCGGCAGACCCGGCCGTTGCGGACCGATCAGCACCGCCAGGTCAAAGTCTTCGTTCTTCAGCTTGCTGAGGTTTTCCATCGACTCGGCATAACTGAATTCCATCTGATAATCGGGAAACACCTCAATCAGGCGTCCGATCATTCTCCGGTTGAAGTCAGCGGCCAAGGTGTTGTTTAACGCCACCTTCAACGTGCGCTGCCCCGGCACCTTCAGCGCCTCGACTTTTTCTTCCATCTGTCGCGTGGCAATCAGCACTTTGTCCATATACGGCGTCAGCTCAGTGCCTTGCGGCGTCAGCGTCAGCCCTTTGTTGGAGCGTCGAAACAAGCGGAAACCGAACTGCTCTTCGACCTTGTTCAACTGCGCGGCCAACGCCTGCACAGTCAGGCACGAATGCTCGGCTGCGGCCGACAACGAGCCGGTCTGCACGATGCGCATGAGGTTGCGTAAGGTTCTGCTATCCATGGGTAATGCCCTCTGAAGTGGGCTGGGTATTGTTGTTTACGAGACTGCCGGTCAGGCGCCATATGCTGGCTATATTCCTGTACCTGAGCATAGTTGTCGCGGGTTTAGTAGCGAATCGATGTCCCCGCCGATGGCTGGAGGCTGACACAGGATCGGGGTTTTTGGGGGGATGGGGGTGATGGGGGTCAAAAAAAGTGCGTGGTTTTGGTGCGTGGGGACGATTTTTCACGGGGAAATGGCTGACAACGTTAGTGGTTTTGGCCTGCGAAATACGTGGATGCGTCCTAGGAGAACTTGCGACCGAGCTGATAGCGGCGACTTGTTAAAGCAGATGAAGTGGCAGTGGGAAGGCATCAAGCCTATGTGGCTGCGGATCTGAATGAGGTAAGCGAATTGAGTGCATCACAAGAAGCGGTTGATCTGGACTGCCCAAATGGCACCCGGCAGCACCAGGTTATTGAGATTCGAGAGCGGCCTTCCGTTGCACGAATCCCTACGGACAAGACAGCTCAAGCGATGTTGGAAGCACTAAATATTCTGCAGCGGTTTGAGTCGGTCGACGGACTGCTCAAATAATTGAGGCAATAAAAAACCGACATCGCTGTCGGTCTTTTTTTACTCCCCAAATAGGGAAAGAGGTCTCACCCGGACACTGATCCTCAGGTCATCAGTGGGGTTCCTAACGCCGACTATCGCCACCTGATGGCAGTCGGTTTCGCGCTCTTGGGCCGATTCTCGGCATCGCGAGTAAAGCTGTCAATCTGGGTTCGGGTCATTGTCTCTACGCTTACGAATCAGATTTATAGATTGGTTCATATCTGTACTAGTATCAAAGCAAATCAAATCAGGAGAGGCGCAATGACTACCTCATCCCCAGCCCTCATCCCACGTGAACAACTTGACGCCCCCGAAGCCGGCCGCGTCGCGCTGAAGTTCTTCTTCAACCTTATGGAGCGCTGGGGCTGCAGCGCCGAGCAGCAACGCACATTACTCGGCGGCGTTGGCAACACTACTTTCTATAAATACAAACACCTGCCGAACGTACGTCTGCCTAACGACACGCTTGAGCGCATCTCCTATCTGATGGGCATTCACAAGGCGTTGAGCATCATCTTCAGCAACAGCCGTGAGCGCGCGTACACATGGGTCAGTAGTCCGAACACGGCGGCGCCGTTCAATGGGCAAACGGCGCTGGATTACATGCTCGCTGGACGCGTGGTCGATATCGCCGATGTGCGTCGTTACCTCGATGGGGTGCGCGGTTGAAGGCGCCAGAGATGGTTGATGTGGCGTGGCCGAGAGCCTATCGGATCGTCAACAGCAGCTTCCCGCCGATTGCGTTGTTCGAAGACGTGCTCGATCCCGAAGATCTGGAAGTTGCCTACGCAATTGAAGCGCTGACCAATGATCGGTTGATAGAGCAGGCCGGGGTTCTCGCCCGCGTGCGTCCCGAAGATCGACTCTCTGGCCCCGGCTCTACTCCGGTGATGGCTGCGTTCACCCACATCGGCAAACGCAGTCGTTTCTGCGACGGCACCTTCGGTGTTTACTACGCCGCGAGCAGTCAGGCTGCTGCGATCGCAGAGACCTGTTATCACCAGGAGCGATTTCTGGCGGCGACCCAGGAAGCGGATCTTGAGTTGACCATGCGCACTTACGTCAATCGGGTGGTTAAACCGCTGCACGATATCCGCCACGATCACCCCGAGCTGCACAATCCGGATCCGGACGCTTATGGGCCGTCTCAACTATTCGCCCGGCAGCTACGCGAAACCGAGTCGTGGGGACTGCTTTACAACAGCGTTCGCCTGCCGGGCCATGAATGCATCGCCGCGTTTCGACCGCCTGCGGTGTCGATTCCAAAGCAGGGCAAGCATTTGCGCTATGTATGGAGTGCGACGCAGCAGAAGATTTCGTTTGTGCTTGAAATCAGTCAGGTCTGAAACGCAAAAAGCCCTCGCATCGGCGAGGGCGTTACACCGGTGTTTACATCAACGGTTTGTCCGGCGGCACATCCATCACTTTCACCACATCATCGATCAGCGCCTTGCTCAATTCCTGCAAATACTGCGAGGCATAAGCGTGAAGATCAGGATCGCGCGAGACCGAAGTGTCCGCAGTGAGCAGTCGTGAAATGTGAAGCAAGTGCGAGGCATGGGAAAGGGCGGCGATTACCGGTACACCACGGTTGGTGCGGAACATTGCTTGATTGGAGTGGAAGGAAAAGTGGGTGAGGCCGAGGGTTTTCAGATCTTGAGAATGGGTCATTTCGCTTCACCTTCCGTTCGAGATGGACGGGCGTGAAGTGACCGGTATGCTGACGGATCAATGCTTTTCATTTGTTAACTCCCTGTATCAAATGAGAGCTGCCATTTCGTTCTCAGGCGAAAAGGTGGCAGCTATGCGCAGGCTGAGAAACCGGAGATACAGGAACCCGGCAGACCCGAAGGTCTCCCACGCACAGCCGCCATTGCACAGTAATGCTGACACAAAAAATGCGCCGGCAAACGTGAGTTGGGGCGCTGGTGCGCCTGCATCTTACCCGGGTTCTCAGGCCCGGTCGCTGAATTGGCAGCGACGAAGCGAACGGTAGCTTGAGGAAGAGCCGATGCACAATCGTGGCCAGTAGTGGCTTTGCTTGGCTTCTCGTTACAACAAATTTCTCAGGATTTCACGCCATGCGTTTTGTCGGTCATGACTTGTCCTTAGCCTTTTCTAAGCTACAAAACGAGGAGATCAGCGATGGTCTATGAACTGGAGCAATTCCAGCAGGACTTACTGGAGTCTGTACGTCAGATGAAGGCCGGTGAGGCCGCGCGCATAACGCAGATGCCGCTCTCTGCGGCGGAGGAACAAAGCGTCGAGGCAACTCTTCACTGGGGAACCGCGTTGCCATTGACTCCGCCGGTTCAGTGAGCTGAGGAACGCTGCTCATGCAATTACACCGTTTTATGGGCACGCCATAATTATTGCCAGTTCATAATTTGGCATAAAAGCGGAAATTCGGGCGTTTTGGGTAAAGCCGTGCTTGGTGGAGAAGGGCGTATGGCGATTAGACCGACGTGTGCAGAGGAGAGGCGCTATTTCTGCTGAAGCTGAACGCGGCTAAAAATATAAACACCCAGAAACAACAAAGCCCCTGCATTTCTGCAGGGGCTTCGTTTTGTATGGTGCCGGCACCAGGAGTCGAACCCGGGACCTACTGATTACAAGTCAGTTGCTCTACCAACTGAGCTATACCGGCGTGTGGGCGACGATTATAGCGACTGGATAATTTCTGTAAACCCCTGAATTCAGACTATTTTTGCATCTCTGCAAATCATGCCTTTCTCAGTACATTTCGCAGCGTTTGTACTGCCCGCACTGTCTTGCTGTTTTGCAGCGCCCGCAGCTGATTTTCGGCCTGTTCGGCGCGGTGCAGAGCGTCGGCGAGTTGTTGTGCGGTGTCGAGTTCGCCGGGGCTCAGTGGGTGGGCGAGGGCGTGGCCCTTGCAGAGCTGGAAGTTGTCGAGGTTGCACGGCGGGATGTCGAACGCGGGTTTGAGGTTGTGGTGTTCGTCGGCGAGGAACCAGGTGTTGAGGCCGTCGAACAGGATCGATTGATAGCTTGCGTCGATGATCAGGTGCTCCCACGTGTGGTCGCGCAGCCATGGGGTTTCGACGACGATGATCCATGGGCGGAAGCGGCTGAAGTCCATGCCGTGCAGGACGGTTTCTTCGTGGCCTTCGACGTCTATCTTCAAAAAATGTATGGGCCGACCGGCAGCATATTGTTCGCAGATGGAGGTCAGTGTGCGGGCTTTGACGGTGAGGCTGCGCACGTCCATGCCGAGGTCTTTGCGCTGCTGGGCGACGGCGGAATCGGCGGTGGAGAGGCCTGTGCCGGGAATGCCATAGAAGGTCATTTCGCCGGATTGGTCGCTGGCGATGCACTGCACGGTGGTGTCGCGCGGGCGTTGTTGGCAGAGCGCGTCGTAGTAGTTTTGCATCGGCTCGACGTTAACGCCGTGCCAGCCGTGATCGTAGAAGGCTCTGGTGACAGAGTCGTGGCTGGGGTCGTTGGCACCGACGTCGATGTAGAAACCGTGTTCGAACTGTTTAAGCGCGCGCCACAAGCGGACGTCTTCAAAATTCTGCGCATAAGAAATGAACGTCACGGGCGCTTCCTGTCGGTCTGATTGTTCTTGTTTGAAGGTGCGCTGGCGGCACGCTGTGGACTTGTATAGCAAGGCTGGCGATGCGCCGCAATTATTCGCTTCGAACCAGTAAATTTCGGCGGTTATGTCGTTTTGATTGGCGGCTTATGCACAACGGGCTGGCACGAGACCATGCTTAGGCGGTTATTTGCGGACGCATTCTCATTTTGTTCGCAAATACCTGTTTTATTGGTTTTTTATCAATGTGAACAAAAAATGACCAGCGCTGTTAAAGGCTCGAAACAGGCATGGATATTGGATCCACGAAGAATTCATCAACAGAGTTATCCACAGGTCGGCCGTGGATTATCCGCGTTCGGCCAATAGCAGCAGGTTACGTGGTGTGAGGGGGGCTTCGCAGAAGGTACCGAGGCGTACGACGTATCCCTGTTCGGCGAGAAAAAGCGCCCGATCCAGAGTCAGCCAAAGCTCCAGTGGTCGTCGGAACAATCCGCGAAGCAATTCGAGGTTGCGGACTTCGGCCAATCGCTGCCGACCGGCGGCTTCGAATGCAGACCAATCGAGCGAACCGATTGTGGATAACTCTTTAAGCGCAGCCAGTTCGTGGCAGTAATCCGCGAACGGCTTTTCCAGCCAGGCGCTTGGCAGGGATGGCGTTGGCAAGTATTCGTCGACGCCACGCACCTGCCGTTGCAGCAGGTCGAACGCCAGTCGTCGAGCCATCGAAGTGTCACGCTGGCGTCGGACGCGTGCACCGGCGGTGACGGTTTCGCTCATCGGTAGTGCCAGATCTTCCAGCGAGAGCTGTAGGAGCGATGCCAGTCCGGCGTGGGACAACGGCAGATATTCGCTGCGACTGATGCGGTTGTAGCAGCAGGGCGCGATCGCCATTTGCTGGCAACCTGCAGCACTGGCCAGTTGCATCAGCCGAACATGCAGATCGCCGCAAGCATGGAGAGCGACGGGCGTGTGAGTCGCGCTCAACACAGCAGCGGCGTCCGCTGCCAGGACATCCTGTTCCACATGCAAAGCGTGCAATTGATGACGCTGACTCAATGCCTGACCGCTGGCGACCAATAGAGGGTCGTATTCAACGCACGTCAGTTGCTGTCCCGCGCCCAGTAAGCGCCGCCCCAAATGCCCCTTGCCCGAACACCAATCCAGCCAGTGCGTCGGCTGCGAAGCAAAGGACAAACGGCTGGCAAACGCCTCGATCTGCTGCCACTTACGCCCCGGCACATCGACATTCAATCGATGCCCCGCAGCTTCCAGCGCATGCCCCGGCAACTCGCCAACCGAGCTCAACTCAGCCGACATCGCCGCCAATGAAGCGAACGGCTCCGGCGCATCGACAAGATCAGCAGGTTGGTTGTGAGCGCTTTCCGCGTCGTCCAGTGTGCGCCCACGCAGCCAAGAGGCCAGCTCCGGGTAGGATTCTTCCCAAGGAAGATGTAGATGAGTGAACGGTCGGGGTTTCCACAGCGCCTGATGCTCAATCAAAAAAGCATCCAGCGCCGTAAAGCGGGCGAGTAAGTCCTCGCCCGTCAGCACGTGGGAAATATCAGCGCCCTTGGCAGGCATCGACGCGCAGCCAGCGCTCCAGCAGCTTGAAGCCGCGCACGAGCACGTAAGCCATCAGCAGATAGAACACGCCCGCCGCGAAGAAGATTTCCACCGGCAGATAGGTGCGGGCAATGATCGTGCGCGCCATGCCGGTCAGTTCCAGCAAGGTCACGGTACTGGCCAGAGCGCTGGCCTTGAGCATCAGGATCACTTCGTTGCTGTAGGCCGGCAGGCCGATGCGCGCTGCTCGCGGGAGGATGATGTAGAACATCGCTTTCGGCTTGGACATGCCCAAGGCCCGCGCCGCTTCGATTTCCCCCGGCGGAATCGCCTGGATCGCCCCGCGCAGGATCTCCGCGATGTACGCCGCCGTATGCAGCGTCATGGTCACGGTTGCACACCAGAACGGATCGCGCAGGTACGGCCACAATGCGCTTTGACGCACCGCGTCGAACTGCGCCAGGCCGTAATAAACCAGAAACAGCTGAACCAGCAACGGCGTGCCACGGAAAAAGAAGATGTAGGCGTAAGGCAGCGAGCGCACGTACCACAGCTTCGAAGAGCGGGCGATGCCCAGCGGAATCGCCAGCAGCAGACCGGCAATCACGGCGATGGCCACCAGTTCCAGGGTCAGGGTCGCGCCCTGTGCCAGTTTCGGCAGCCATTTGATGATGACTTCCCAGTTCATTTAAGCGCTCCTCGCAAAGCCGCGAGCGGCGCGTTTTTCCAGGAAGTGCATGCCGGTCATCGCCAGCACGGTCAGGCCCAGGTACATGATCGCGGCGACCATATAGAAGGTGAACGGTTGTTTCGACACGGTCACGCCGATTTGCGCATGACGCATGATTTCTTCCAGGCCAATCACCGAGACCAGCGCGGTGTCTTTCATCAGGATCATGAACAGATTGCCCAGGCCGGGCAGGGCGATACGCCACATTTGCGGCATGATCAGCCGAGTGAAGATCCGCCATTTCGACAGGCCCAGAGCCTGACCGGCCTCACGGTGGCCTTTGGGAATGGCGAGGATCGCACCACGGAACACTTCCGTGGCGTAGGCGCCGAAGCACAGGCCGAGGGCGATGACACCGGCGGCGAAGGCATTGAGTTGCAGGTCGGGGTTGCCGAAGAACTCGCCGAGGGCGCGCATCAGATTGACCGTACCGAAGTAGATCAACAGTACCCAGAGCAATTCCGGGACGCCACGCACAAGGGTCGAATAGGTGCCGCCAAGCCATTGCAGCGGCTTGTACGGGGAAGTCTTGGCCAAGGCGCCGAGCAGACCGAGCACCAATCCCAGGCACAGGGCCGTAAGGGCCAGTTGGACGGTCATCAGCGCGCCGGCAGCGAGGGCCGGGCCGAATCCGTAGAGGTCGATAATCATGGAGTTCTGTTCAAATTGCGGCAGGCAAAGTCGGGAGCCGGCGCCGTTCAATCACGGCGCCAGTCCCACAGGTCAGGATCAGTAGATGCTGAACGGGAAGTACTTGTCGTTGATCTTCTTGTAGGTACCGTCGGCGACGATTTCCTTCAGGGCAGCGTTCAACTTCTCACGCAGTGGATCGCCTTTACGCACAGCGATGCCGATCTTGTCGCTTTCTACGACCGGGTCACCTTTGAACTCGTAGTTCTTGCCAGCGTCGCTTTTCAGCCAGTCATAGTTGGCATACTTGTCGGCGAGGATCGCGTCGACACGACCGGAGGTCAGGTCGAGGTAGGCGTTTTCCTGGGTGTCGTAGAGGCTGACTTTGATGTCATCGGCGTAGGTGTCTTCCAGCCAGGTACCGGCCAGGGTCGCACGCTGGGTACCGATGGTCTTGCCTTTCAGCGAGTCCTTGTCGGTTTTGAAGTCGACGTTTTTCGGTGCTATGAACTGCAGCTTGTTGGAGTAGTACGGGTCGGTGAAGTCGACCGCGCCTTTGCGCTCGTCGGTGATCGACAGCGATGAGATCAGGAAGTCGAACTTCTTCGCGTTCAGTGCCGGGATGATGCCGTCCCAATCGGAAGTGACTACGGTGCACTCGACTTTCATCTTCGCGCACAGGGCGTCGCCGATGTCTTTGTCGAAGCCGACCACGTTGCCGCTGGCGTCTTTGTTGTTGAATGGCGGGTAAGCCGCTTCGATGCCCATCTTCAGGGTTTCAGCCATGGCACCGGCGCTGAACGCGAGGGTGACAGCGGCGGCCAGGAAGACCTTCTTGAAATTCTGCATGCATGTTGCTCCGTTAGCGGTTGCTGGACATGAATTGTTTGCAGCGCGCCGAAAGCGGGTTTTCGAACACCTGCTGAGGCGATCCTTGCTCTTCTATTAGACCTTGGTGAAGGAACACCACTTCGCTGGAGACCTGACGGGCGAAGCCCATTTCGTGGGTCACAAGCAGCATGGTGCGGCCTTCTTCGGCCAATGCGCGGATGACACTAAGTACTTCCTGAACCATTTCCGGGTCAAGCGCCGAGGTGGGTTCGTCGAACAGGATCACCTTCGGCTGCATCGCCAGCGTGCGGGCAATCGCCGCGCGTTGCTGCTGGCCACCGGACAATTGCGCCGGGTAGGCGTGGCGCTTGTCAGCGATGCCGACCTTGGCCAGCAGCGCTTCGGCGACTTCGATCGCCTCGGCCTTACTCTGGCCGAGCACGCGGCGCGGTGCCTCGATGATGTTGTCGAGGATGCTCATGTGCGGCCACAGATTAAAGTTTTGAAACACAAAACCAATCTCGGAGCGCAGGCGGTTGATCTGTTTGCCATCGGCGGCAACCAGTTCGCCATTTTTGGCGGCCTTGAGCTTGAGTTCTTCACCGGCCACCAGAATCTGGCCTTGGTGCGGGTTTTCCAGCAGGTTGATGCAACGCAGGAACGTGGACTTGCCGGAACCGGAGGAACCGAGGATCGAGATCACATCGCCGTCGCGGGCGGTCAGCGAGATGCCTTTGAGCACCTCAAGCTGTCCGTAGCGTTTGTGCAGGTTGCGGATTTCAAGCGCGGGCGTGGCCTCAGCCATGTGCGTTCCTCATATATGTTGCGCTCCAGCTGTTGGATGGCCGTCCTGGCGAGGCGGCCAAGCTAGCATAGCGTTTCAATGGCAGCCAACAGCGCTACGAGCGGTTAACGGGTGGCATGTGGCAGGTTGTCGCATCGGCACAGCAGACTGTCGCCCCATCAACAACCGAACGGGTGTTTGATCGTGCAAACCCGTGGGTGTCGCGTAAAAAAAGGCGCGATGTTGCCAGCTTTGGCGGGGTGTTGGAAGCGCTATCCGGCCGAACGTTCCTGATTCGCCCTTTTATTGTGCATCCCGCACTTTTTCAGTGTGTTTCTGGTGCGCTGATTTGTCTTGAAAGTGAGTCGCAGGGTAACGTTCTGGCGAATAGCCATTAATCTCAAGGACTTGCGATGACTGTCCGGTCGCGGGCAAAGCCGCGAGTCAGAAGACTTTGAAACATTTTGGCGCATTTATTGCGTGCAGAATAAGGAACGCCCCGTTGGATTCTTTTTACGAGAAGGAAATGCCAGACGGGCCGGACGCAATCGCTTTCCTCGCAAAGGTAGTTTCGATGAGCAGTACCCCAAGCTCCAATGGCCTCGAACAGGGGCTCAAACCGCGTCATGTGACCATGTTGTCGATCGCCGGTGTAATCGGCGCCGGTCTGTTCGTTGGCTCCGGCCACGCCATCGCAGCCGCCGGCCCCGCCGTGCTGCTGGCCTATGCCGCCGCCGGTACCCTAGTGGTGTTGGTGATGCGCATGCTCGGCGAAATGGCCGTTGCCTCGCCGGACACCGGTTCGTTCTCGACTTACGCCGACCGTGCCATCGGGCACTGGGCCGGTTTCACCATCGGCTGGTTGTACTGGTGGTTCTGGGTGTTGGTGATTCCGCTGGAAGCCAACGCCGCTGCGACCATCCTGCACGCATGGTTCCCTGATGTCGGCATCTGGGCGTTCGCGCTGGTCATCACCCTGTTGTTGACCGTCACCAACCTGTTCAGCGTAAAGAATTACGGCGAGTTCGAATTCTGGTTCGCCCTGATCAAAGTGCTGGCAATCATCGGCTTCATCATTCTCGGTCTGGCGGCGATCTTCGGCTTCCTGCCGAACAGCCAGGTCAGCGGCGTTTCGCACCTGTTCGACAGCGGCGGCTTCCTGCCAAACGGCATGGGTGCGGTGCTGGGTGCAATCCTGACTACCATGTTCTCCTTCATGGGTACCGAAATCGTGACCATCGCGGCCGCGGAATCGAAGAATCCGGGCAAGCAAATCTCCAAGGCTACCAACTCGGTGATCTGGCGGATCGGCTTGTTCTACCTCGTGTCGATCTTCATCGTTGTGGCCCTGGTGCCGTGGAACGATCCTACGCTGGCCAACCTCGGTTCCTACCAGACCGTGCTTGAGCGCATGGGCATCCCGAACGCCAAGATGATCGTCGACATCGTGGTTCTGGTCGCGGTAACCAGCTGCCTGAACTCGGCGCTGTACACCTCGTCGCGCATGCTCTTCTCCCTTGGCAAGCGCGGCGACGCCCCGGCCATGGCGACCCGCACCAACAAAAGCGGTACGCCTTACTGGGCGGTGATGCTGTCCACCGGCGCGGCGTTCCTCTGCACCTTCGCCAACTACGTGGCCCCGGCCGCCGTGTTCGAATTCCTGCTGGCCAGCTCCGGCGCGATCGCACTGCTGGTGTACCTGGTGATCGCGTTCTCGCAACTGCGCATGCGTAAACAGCGTATGGCGCGCGGCGAGAAAATCGTCTTCAGCATGTGGCTGTTCCCGGGCCTGACCTACGCGGTGATCATCTTCATCGTCGCAGCCCTGACCATCATGCTGTTCCAGGAAGCGCATCGCGTGGAGATCCTCGCGACTGGTCTGCTGAGCCTGATGGTGGTGGCTGCCGGTTTGCTGGTGGCACGCCGTCGCAAGCTGGAAAAACGTGGCGCGGTGGTGTTGAACTGATCCGTAACGCGTAATGCAAAACGGCCGCTGTCAGTGATGACGAGCGGCCGTTTTTGTTTGTGAGCGATGTTTATTCGCTCTTGTCTTCCTGTGCTTCCACCGACTTGCCATACGCATCCAGCGCAACCCCGAAATCGGTGATGAACTGTGGCTCGCTCAGCCAGGCCTGGGCTTCTTCGATCGTTACGCCTTCGGCCCACATGCGGTAGTCGATCAGCATGTCAGCGGCCAGGTGGGTGGCGGCCATGCCTTCGTTGTCGGCGTTTTCCATGTCCAGCAGTTCTGGATGATCAACGATGACGAACGCGAGTTCGCGCAGCAGGGTCAGCAGCATTTCGTTGCGGCTGATGGCTTCGGCGTCGCGCATTTTGCTGAACATCGCCAGGGTGTATTCCGGGATCGGCTCGGCGAGGTGGTCGAGGTCTTCGTCCTGTTCCAGTGGCTTGCGGCCGACCATACGGATTTGCTTGGCTTTGGCCTTGGCGCGTTTGGCGCGTTTCTGTTGCTTGTTCAGGGATGCCATGGGAACTCAGTTCTTCTGTTGGGTTTGCGCGGCGATTGCGTCGGACGCCGCCACATAGTCGGCCTGGAAGGCCGGGGATTCGATCCACGCCAGCGCGCCGGCCTCGTCGGTTTCCTGCGACCACTGGCGATACTCGATCAGTGCGGCGAGGATGAAATCCATCGCGCCTTCTTCGCCTTCCTGCTCATAAACCAGTTCCAGCAACGGGTCTTCGAGGAACGCGCTGCACATCGCTTGCTGGCTGATCTTCTCGGCGTCGATCATTTTCTTGAACAACTCGGTCAGGTCCACCGATTCGAAGTCGATGCGGTCGTCGTTCGGGTCCAGCTCGACCGGCGCTTCAGCGCGCTTGGTGCGGTTCTGCTTGGCCTTGGCTTTGGCCCGAGTGGCGCGTTTTTGCTGCTTGTTGGCGGAGGCCATGATGTGTTCCGTCGTGCGTTGAGAGGGCTCAGCTGCGTGGGACTTGCCGCCCGGGTGTGTCGGGGGCCAGTGTGCCGGTTTGCAGCCAGGTCAGAGCGATGGGCCATAGTGTGGCTTGGTATGCGCTGCGAAAAAAGGCGAAATGTCCGACTTGTTGTTCGCCGATGTCCTGCGGCTCGATGCGCAGGTGGGTTTTTTCAGCGTTGTCGAAATAACCGAGCAGGCGTTCGATCGCCGGGATTGTGCCGTAAGGGTCGTCGCTGATGCTGATGGCCATGGTCTGTGCGCGGACATTGGCGAAGGGCAGGGCGCCGGTCTTTTTCATCAATGCGCGACCACTGGGACGCCGTTCGTAACGCGCGGCAGGCGTGCTCCAGTCGCGTACAACGCCGGTCGGCGTATCTTCCAGCCAGCCGAGTCGCTTGCCGGGGAAGAAGCCGCAGAACAGCGTCAGCAACGGCATGACGACATGCCATTTGCCGAACATGCGCCAGCGTTGTTCGGGGGCGTAATCGCGCCAGTAGGCGAACTGCGCACCAACGGTGACCAGCCGTCGGATAACCCGCCCGGACTCGCCCAGACCTGCCGCGCAACCGCCGAAACTGTGACCGACCACGTCGATGGGCTGACCGGGGAACTCCCGTTGCGCGCGTTTGAGCATCGCTTCGAAATCCAGGGCGCCCCAATCTGTCCATGAAGCATTCAAGCCTTTGATCGACACGGAGCGCGATTCGCCGATGCCACGGTAGTCGTAGGTCATCACGTCGAAACCATTGGCAAACAGGTAAGCCGCGAAGCGCGAGTAGTGGCGGCAACGTACCGATGTGGCGGCGTTGATGATGACCACTGGGCGTTGCGAGTCGGGCAAGGAATGACGCCAGCCGAAACCGCCAAGTGCAAAACCGTCGGCGGCCGCTTCTTTGAAAGGCTCACCTTGCTCAGCAGTCAAGGTTGGCGACCCTGACTGCATGTCTTGCCTTGCGGGCATGTCCTGACAGCTCATGACGCTCGGCCTTGAAGAGTGAGCTGACAACGATAGTCTCAGCGCCGCCCGGCAACAATCCGCAAGTTTTACTCGGTGGATTGAGTGAGCCTGCGCTCTTCGATCAACGCCTGCTCGCGATTGAGTTCTGCGCGTAACTCGTCTTCACTCGGCAGGATCGTCTTGTAACTGCTGGCGAACAGTTGCTCATTGCCCTTGAGCATTGAGTAGCGCGCCACCGAGTCGTTGCTCTCGGCAGACAAAATGATGCCAACAGTCGGCTTGTCGCCCTCGCTGCGCATGAGCTCGTCGTACATGCGCACATACATATCCATCTGCCCGACATCGCGGGCGCTGAGCTTGCCGCGTTTGAGATCAATGATCACAAAGCATTTGAGCAGGTAGTTGTAGAACACCAGATCGATGTACAGATCGACGCCGTCGGTACTGATGCGTTGTTGGCGGGCGACAAAGGAAAAGCCTTTGCCCAGCTCTAGCAGAAAGCCCTGCAGATGGTCGATCAGAGCTTGTTCGAGACCGCTTTCCCTGACCTTGCCTGCCGAGGGCAGGCCGAGAAATTCGAGCATGACGGGGTCGCGAATGAATTCACGCGGATTGCATTTCATTGCTTCGATGTTGGTGGTGGCTTCTTCGATCACATCGGCCTTGTCGCGACTCATGAGAAGCCGCTCGTAGTAGAGCGTGAGGATCTGACGATCGAGGGCGCGGCTTGACCAGTTCAGGTTGGCGCATTCGTCCATGTACCAGTGGCGTGCTTTTTCGCTTTCGACCCGCAGTAGTCGGCGGTAGTGGGTCCAGCTCAATTCGGGACGCAGTGCGTCTCGAATTGGAAATTTTTGATAAAACAGGCGCATCTTCCACAAATTAGTTTCATCAAAGCCTCTTCCGAACTGTCCAGTCAGATCCTTCGCCAGTAGCCTAATCAGTTGTTTTCCATAGCCCGCACGCTGGGCTCCCTGCTGTTCAAACTCGACAATATGCCTGCCGATCTGCCAGCAGGTTTGCACTTGAATCGTGTCCACCGCACGCAGCACTTTTTGCCGCGCTTGGCGAATCAGTTCGCCCAGCTCCCCCAGCAACGAATCGATTTTCGGGTCTTGCGAGTCAGCAGGTTTTAGCGGGCTCATCGGCTCTTCCACATCGTTGGAAACAGGCGTCAAAGCATGCCAAGAGTCGCTGCGTGGGTATGTCGGGCGAGCCGGTGAAGTTGGAAGGAAGAGGAGATTGGTATTGCAGGACGTTGCCGCTGAAAGAGGCGTCAGACAGTAAAGGTCTGTAGTCCTTTTCGTACATGCTCGTGAGTCGTGGTGATTGCAAAGCCTGAGCGCGGGTACAATCCCGCGCCTCATCTTTTGTGACGTAGGGAAGTGCTGGTTTGAAAGGGATTTTGCGTGTTGTTGGTGTTGCAGGCCTCATGTTGCAGTTGGCTGGTTGTGGAACGTTTATCGGGCGTTTGAATGACGGTTTGTCCGATGCTCAGTATTACCGTGGGGTGGATGGCAATCTTCACCTGTTGGGTGTGCGTGGTGGGGGCAGCGATGGCATGCCGGCGGCGATCGTCTGTTACATGATGATTGTCTGCCCGGTCATCACCGTTGTATCCCTGCCAGTGGATGCCGCGCTGGATACGGTTTTGCTGCCGATCGATTACATCAATACGCTTTAGGTTTTATTTGCGCGGCGCTTGCTCTTCGGCGTGTGCACTGGCTCCTGCACTTTGCGATAGATCCACACGCCGAACACACCCACCGCCAGCAGAAACACTGTGCCAACGCTCTGCCAGACAAACTCGAACCAGAACTGCCGAGGTTGCAGGGCCAGCGTATAAGTGCTGCGCGGGCCGCGATTATTGGTGGTGATGGAGCCAGTGATCCAGCTGTCGACCAGCATCCAGATCGACAACCCGATGGCTAAAGTAATCAGCAGAGCAACGAGAACAGTCAGCCAGTACGTCACGCGACTTGGGCGATAGGGTGGTGGATGGGGCAGGGGGACGCGGGTTTTCCTTTGGTTCATGACGCTTGGGGCCTGTTTCCGGCATTGATGAACTGCGCTATCTCGTTGGCCAATTCCATTGCGCGCGGCGGGTTTTCCCTGAGCCACGTTGATACGGCGTGGTCGCACCCTGGCAGGACGATTTTTCTGAACTGATGCGGGCTCAGGTTCTTTTCAATGGCCTCGATGACCTCATAGGGAATTGCGCTGTAGATAGCGCGCTCGCTCCATTGCTGCGTCCCGGCAGACGTCCCGGCGATCCCGCCAAAATTGGTGTCCGGAAGACCGTCGTACTCGCCGATCACCAGCAGGACTTGCCCTTCGAACGTGCGCAGGAACTCCAGCGATGGCGAGTCGAGAAAACCGTAAGGCACAGAAATGGCACGTTTGAACGGTTCCCCGAAGTGGTGCTGCCAGGCTGCCTCCGCATACAGGGCCGGACAGAACAGCACAATGCGCCTGACTGAATCGTGATGAGCCTGCGCCACCTTGAGCGCCAGTGCGCCCCCCAGACTGTGACCGATCACTGTGCTGAACTCGGCGCCAAGATGATCGGCAAACCCTAAGGCCTCATGAAGATTCTGCGCCAGTGAAGTGGCTTCAAGGGCCACATCGGCGCCGGGTCCGTGGCCGGAAAGATTGAAGCTCAGGCTGGCAATCCCCTGCGCCTGCAAGGGGTGCAGAATGGCGTTGAGTCGCGAATAGTCAGAGCGGGCGCCGTGAATCGCCAGCACCTTTGGCATTGACGCTTCGCCGTCGGAGCCGCTCAGTACTCGAGCTTCCAGTTGATAGCCCGCAAAGTTCTGCGAAAAGAAAAACTCGGGACCGGTTGGCGCCTCATCGAACTGCAATCGAGACTGAAGTCGAGACGCGCCGGTCAGCGCCAACCGATTGATCACAAGGAAGCCAGGGTGTGCAGGACTGCAACACGCAATGGATTGGTCTCCACACTCAGCAGCTTGATTGCCAGGGCGCAGCAGACCACGATCAACATGGGTTTGATCAAGCGTGGGCCGACCCGGACAGCGGCTCTGGCGCCGAGTTGTGCGCCGAGAAAGGCTGCCAAAGCCATGGCAATCGCAATCGGCCAGATGATCACGCCTTTGGTGATGAAGACGGACAGCGAACCCAGGTTGCACGAAGCGTTGGCCAGTTTGGTGAAACTCATGGCCCGCATCATGCCAAGCCCGCAGAGCAGCACGAAACCGACGATAAAAAACGAGCCTACACCCGGACCGAAAATGCCGTCGTAGAAGCCCAGGATCGGCGCCACGGTGAACGAGAAGAGCAGAATGCCGATTCTCTTGCGTCGATCCTCATTGGCCAGTTTCGGCGAGAGCGCAAAGTAGATCGCCACCAGAATAAGCATGACGGGCACGCACACTTCCAGATAGCGCTTATCAATAGAGCTGACCAAGAGTGCCCCGCTGGCGCCCCCCAGGAACGCGCAGATAACCAGGAAGCGCCCCTCGCGCCATTCAATCATGCCTTTGCGAGCAAAAGTGACCGTGGCCGAGATAGTCGCCGACGCGGCCTGAAACTTGTTGGTGGCAATCGCACTAATCGGGTCGACGCCGGCCAGAAACAAGGCAGGCAAAGTAATCAATCCACCACCCCCGGCAATCGCATCAAAAAAACCGGCGCAAAAAGCCACGAGCGCCAACATGCCAATTACATCCCAAGCCATTACGTTTTCCCTTTTATAGTTATTGGTCAGCCATCCACATGGCTGACCATTCAGCAGCTTTGACGTGCGCTAAATATCAGCCCTGTATTAGCAGCGGATCATCTGAAATGACAATCGGGGATGAGAACTTCGACAGGCCGAAGATGCGCACCAATACACGCCGGTTATCTTTGATGACATCGCGACAGTGCAGGGCCCGAACGTTATTGATCACCATGGCCGACTCTTGCGTCAGTGTGTATTGCACCGGTGTTGCTTTACTCACGCTTTGGCAAAGCGCGGAATAAGCCTCTTTTACAAAGTCCGAAGCGTTTTCGTTGACCGAAAAACGGTACGAGTTGAAACGCGCGGCGAATCCGACGTTGTCATCGAACTCCAGAATCGAAACATTACGGCCGTCTTCGCCCTTGCCGTTGACGAATGAGTCGCTGCGGGTGAACTGGAAGCTGCCGGTCGTGAGCGCGAGGCATCCGGTGACGCCGATTTCATCCAGCAGGGGTGGCAATGGAATCACCGAGGTCGGTTCCAGGCTTGGATTCCACAGGGCCGATAGAATCAACGACGAAGGCGAGGGCGAGTGCCCGTCTTTCGCGTTGACGGCGCACCAGTACGGCGCTTCGGTGTGCGGGCCGAGCGCGAGACCGGAGTGAGAGCTCAGCTCTTTGATTTCCGGTTCATCATTGATTTTTGTCAGTCCGCCGCCCTTGAAGTTGGCGACCAAGCGGACCAGTTTGCCTTCGTTGTCCATGTCGTAGGCAAAGGAGCTGTTATCCACCAGTTTCAACAGAATCTGATTGCGTGCCGCCAGACACAGTACGTCGTGACGGTTCTCCAGCGCGGCCAGCTCGGGAAGCTCATCCGGTGGGCTGGTCTCGGTGAATGTTTGCATGCCCTCAAAAATCAGCAGGGAGACGAGGCCGTCGGAGTAAGCGCCAAGCAGTTCGCATTGATCTTTGGAAAACGAAAACTTCAACTCGGTCGCTGCCAGCGAAGCCTTGGACTTGGCGCCTGCGGCTTGTGGCCCGCCCATGCCTGCCAGTTCTTCGGAGAACTTGTGCAGTAGCGTTGCTTGTTGCGTATCAAAACTGAAAGTTCTGACTTCCTGTTCAACTAAAGACTCAACGGTTTTATTGGTTTGTTGTAGGGCTTCGGTCATTTTTTACATCCCTGTCGTATCGGCTCCCTTTGTATTTTTTTATGGGAGCTGTTGGCTGTTTCGATGATGCAGTACGTGCCGAGCGCACGCACAGATCCGGACGTGGGCGAGTTGATACAGGTCTGGTTTTTTCGGGAGGGCACAGGGCGCTGTGACGCGACAGTTCAAACAAATGTTGAATGCCGGGTCCGTGTTTGCTGTCGCTTGCCTGACAGTTGAAACAACAGCAGATGACCTGCGCTGAGGTCTTGTCCTCCATGACAACGTTATGAGGGGGCTTAGTTCTGCGAGCGATCCTGCTCGCAGACGCAACTCTCCTGCTGCCTGCAATAACCTCGATAGGTTCCGAAAGCTCGAGGGAGCGGAGTGCGTTATTCGGGTAATGCGTTAAATGCTGATCGTCAGGGCTGAAGTGCCCGGAGATTATTTCGGGCAATCAACAATGACCTGCCGGAAAAAGCTGACGGAGCCTAACATCAATATAATGGCCAGCAAAAGCACTGGAAGAGGGGGTGAAGCGCGGCCTGTTAAATCGCAGGCATAAAAAAACCCTGAATCTTGCGATTCAGGGTTTTCGGTATTTGGTGCCCAGAGACGGAATCGAACCGCCGACACGGGGATTTTCAATCCCCTGCTCTACCGACTGAGCTATCTGGGCAACGGGGCGCATTAAAAGGGTTTTTCGGATTTACGTCAACGACTTTTTTAAAATTTCTTAAATTAATTCCGTCGCTTACGATCCGACCCCCGATTTTGCGGGGTTTACTCGGCAGGCGGAACGTAGCCCTCAGCCTTGGCGTAATCCTCGCCGGAGAAGTACTTGTCCATTTCGCCCTGAAGATATTTGCGGTCTTCGGCGTTCATCATGTTCAGACGCTTTTCGTTGATCAGCAGAGTCTGGTGTTTCTGCCAGTCAGCCCAGGCCTTGGCCGAGACGTGGTCAAAAATATCCTGACCTTTGGCGCCCGGGAAAGGAGCGCGTTCCAGCGCGGGCAATTCTTCTTTGTACTTACGGCACATGATGGTGCGGGTCATGATGACTCTCCTGCATTCAATACGGCGGCCGCGCGTTCGAGCAAGGTTTTGACCGGGGCGGCGAGGCCCAGGCGCGGCGGGGTGGCGAGGTTATACCAGAGCCAGTCGGCCTCGGCCACGTGATGGGCGGCCTCCTGCACCTGAACCAGCCAGGGTTCGATGGACAGCTGGAAATGGCTGAACGTGTGGACAAGGCTCGGCAGCGCCTGCTGCTCGCCCATGGTCAGCGAGTGCTGATCGGCAAGATGTTGCAGGTCGTCGAGGTCATCGAGTTCCGGCAAGCTCCACAAACCGCCCCACAGGCCCGTCGAAGGGCGACGGTAAAGCAGAATCGCGCCGTCGACGTTGGCGAGCATCGGCATCAGCGTGCGCTTCTGCGGGATGGCTTTGCGCGGCTTGGGGATCGGGTAGCGGGTCTCCAGGCCGAGCATGTGTGCTTCGCAACCACGCTCCAGCGGACACAGCAGGCAACTCGGCTTGCTGCGCGTACACAGCGTTGCTCCGAGGTCCATCATCGCCTGGGTGTAGGCGTTGACCCGATCGTGCGGCGTAAAGCGCTCAGCGTTGGCCCAGAGCTGTTTGGCGACCTTCGGCTCGCCGGGGTAGCCCTCTTGCGCGGTAAAGCGCGCGAGCACGCGTTTGACGTTGCCGTCGAGGATCGGCGCGCGCAGGCCCATGCTGATGCTGGCGATGGCGCCAGCGGTGGACAGGCCAATGCCCGGCAAATCCGTGAGCTTTTCAACGTCCCGGGGAAATTCGCCACCGTATTGGCTGACGACGATCTTCGCGGTCTTCTGCAAATTGCGCGCACGAGTGTAGTAACCGAGGCCGGTCCACAGGTGCAACACTTCATCTTCCGGCGCCTCGGCCAGCGCTTCGACCGTCGGCAGCGCGGCCATGAAACGGTCGAAGTAATTGAGCACAGTGCTGACCTGGGTCTGTTGCAACATGATCTCGGACACCCACACCCGATACGGGTTGATGTCCTGCTGCCAAGGCAAATCGTGGCGGCCGTGGCGGTCGAACCAATCCAGCACCGCCGAAGAAAATTGCTCCGCTCTCATCGCTTGAACAGCCCCTTCAATGCGTTTTTCAGCTCCGGGCTGACCTTGTCACCGAGTTTTTCGTCGATTTTTTCACTGAGCTTGTCGCCGGCCAGTTTGGTCGCCACCTGACCGAGGCGATCGTTGTCGACGCGGCAGGCTTTAGCGCCCAATTCGAGCGGGCCACGGCAGCGCAGCGGCCACTCGATGCCGACGAATTTCTCGCCGACCTGACAGGCCGGGTCCGGCATGGCGCTGGTGTCGCCTTCGACGATGATGCCGACGCGGTAGTCCATGCCGAGCACGCGCAGGTCGATGTCGCCGTCACCGTTGACGGTCATGCCGGGGATGCGCACTTTCAGGTCCGGGTTGCTGGCGATGCCGTTGCGGAAGGTCAAGTTGCCCTTGAGCTCCTGGAACGGTGTGTCCTTGCCCCGTGGCTCACCGCTGAGGGTTTTGCGGTTGAGCGTGGCGATGCCTTTGCACAGTTGCTGTTCAAGGTTGGCGTTGAGCAGCACGCCGTTGTTGATCACGAAACTGGCGTTGCCGTTAAGCGTGTCGATCAGCGCCTGCTGGCTGTTGCCGCTGCCAGTGACATTGCTGGTGAGGGTCACCAGACCTTTGACGGGCGGGTTCTTGCCTTGGCTTTCGAGGATTTTTTCTACCGGGACCCGATTGAGTTTGGTCTGCAGGTTCAGCACAGGCGCGCTCGGGCGTACATCGAGGGTGCCATTGGCGGTGAAACCGCCGTTGTACAACTCGCCGCTCAGGTTGGTCAGGGTCAGCAGACCGCCCTGGCCGGTGGCTTTCAGTGCGGCGTTGTGGATCGGCAGTTTGTCGAGTGTCAGTTGGCCAAAGGTCAGATCGGCATCGACGTCGAGTTTGGCCAGGCGTTCAACCGGCAACAGGCGCTCGGTGCTCCAGGCGGTTTTGCTCGGTTTGTCCGGCAGCGGCGTGGAGCCGGCACCGGCCATGGCATCAGCTTCGGTGCTAGCGACTTCGGCCTGACGCACTTGCGTGGCGCTGTTGGCTTGCGCTGATTTGGGTGGCAGGTAGCGGTCGACGTTGAAGGTGTCAGCCTTGAGGATTGCCCGCAGCGATTGCTTGGCGAAATCTTCGACGGCGATGCGACCGCTGAAGCTGCTGTCGTCCAGTTTCAGATTGATATTGTCGAACGCGATGCTGGTTGGCGTGGCTGCCACGCGGCTGACCAATTCGACCTTGCTTAGGCTGCCTTCGGCCATGGCTGGGAGTTTCTGGCCGATGCTGTCGACGAATTTCGCCAGATCGAACTGGGCGATGGATATGCCGCCGGTAATCTGCGGGGTCTTGTCGAGGTCGTTGGCTTTCAGCTCACCCAAGGCGCGCAACTGGTTGGCAGAGATCTTGATGCCGGTCCATTCGGCGACGTTCGCGGCTTTATCCAGCGATAACTGGCCCTGAGCGGCGAAGGTCATGGTCTTGCCTTGCAAAGGATCGCCGGCCAGTTCGCCGGACAGCTTCATGTCTTCGAACCTGTAGCGTTGCAGGGCGCGCTCGATGCGCAGCTCGCCGGTGAGCTCGGTACGCACGCGCAAGACGGGCTGGTTGGTGCCGAGGAATGCCGTGGCTTTCAGCGGAATATTCGTCGAGTCGTGTACCGGGCCGGTGCTCAACTGGATGCTTTCGGCGCTGAACTGCTTGCCCGTAAGTTCATCGTTGTATTCAACGCGGGCGTTGTTGACGGTCAGGCTGTCGATGTCGAGGCGGATCGGCTGTGGCGGTTTTTCGGGTTGGGCAGGGGCCTCTGCAGTGGCTGTGCTGGCAGGCGCAGGACTGCCGGCAGGTGCGGCGGCTGTCGGCACCTTGCCTATGTCTTCCCAGTTGCCGTGGCCGTTCTTGTCGCGTTTCAGGCGCAGGTTCAGGCCTTCAACGCGTACATCGCTCATCTGCACTTCGCGGCGCAACAGCGGTAGCACGCGCACGGACAGGCCGAGCATCTGCAGATCGGCATACGGTTCGGTCGGATTGATCAGGGTGGCAACGCTGGCCTCGTGCAGTTCCAGGCCGAGCCATGGGAACAGGCTCCAGCCGATATCGCCATTGAGCGTCAGCTCGATGTGGGCCTTGTCGCGGGCTATCTGGCGGATCTCGTCTTTATAGTCGTTGGGATCGAAGAGGTGGGTCAGGGCAAAACCTGCCGCCACAATGATCAGCAACAACCCGAGAAGTACCAGACCCAGGATTTTGCCGAACGCTTTCATGGGCGAGTCCTTGTAGTTAGTCGAATTCGTAATTTAGCCGGGGAGTATAGCGCCGCAACCGCCCGGTTCGCTGTGACGTCATGTTGCCAGGACATCGAGCGGTACCTGCAAGCTGGCGGCGAGCGCCTGAGCCTCCAGATGCCCGGCAGGTGCCAGCAGACGCAGTTCGGCCCCCGCTTGCGACGCCATTTTCTGTGCTTGGTTCACCAGCCGTTCAGCAACCCCACGGCGACGGGTAACTTTTCGTACGCATAAATGGGACAAGTACCAAACGTCGTGGTGCCTTTGCAGAATGCCGGCACCGAGCAGGCGATCATTGAAGCGCCCGGTAATAAAAGTCCCGTCAGCGAGTGCGCTTTCGATCAGCCCGGCCTCCCCGGAAAATGGCGCGAACAGCCATTCAGGGGCGTCGCGATAGATCTTCTGCAGATCCTGTTGATCCTGATAACCGGCGTCTTTCAAGGCTTGGACAATGATCGGCATGGCGTTTTCCTGGTGGTACGAGAACAGATGACTGAAAAAAGGTGATATCAGTTTGGTTTTTCTGTCATCTGCAAATGGTAACCTTCGCCCGTTCGTCCGTCCTTCTGCGACTTAACGTCGCGCCTTCAAGGAGCTTCACCCAAAAAAACGGTCATGCCTGCGTGCATAAAGGCCGGGGGTGAACAGTGGCTGGCGAACCATACTAATAATTGGGGGATACACAATGAGCACGAGCATCACGGCGGACGGCCTCAAAGCCGATCAGCCCGCGTTCCTGTCCAAGGAACGCATCATCGCCAAGCCCGGTTTCAACCGTTGGCTTGTCCCACCGGCCGCTCTGGCCATCCACCTGTGCATCGGCATGGCCTACGGCTTCTCGGTGTTCTGGTTGCCGCTGTCCAAGGCGCTGGGCGTTACCGCTCCGGTGGCTTGCGCACCGGACATGAGCTTCATCGCACAAGTGTTCTCGTCGCAATGCGACTGGCCGATCTCCATGCTCGGCTGGATCTACACGCTGTTCTTCATCTTCCTCGGCTGCTCGGCAGCGATCTGGGGTGGCTGGCTGGAACACGCTGGGCCGCGCAAGGCTGGCGTTGTCTCGGCCCTGTGCTGGTGCGGTGGTCTGCTGATCTCGGCGCTGGGGATTTATACCCACCAGATCTGGCTGATGTGGATCGGCTCCGGCGTGATCGGCGGTATCGGTCTGGGCCTGGGCTATATCTCGCCGGTCTCGACCCTGATCAAGTGGTTTCCGGACAAGCGCGGTATGGCCACCGGCATGGCGATCATGGGTTTCGGTGGCGGCGCGATGGTCGGTGCACCGCTGGCAACTGCGCTGATGAGCCACTTTGGCTCGGCTGAAGGTGTTGGTGTCTGGCAGAGTTTCGTCGCCATGGCCGCGATCTACTTCGTGTTCATGATCGGTGGCGCTTTGGCTTACCGCGTGCCGCCTACCGGCTGGAAACCTGAAGGCTGGACCGCGCCGGCGAAGAAAGCCGCAAACGCGATGATCACCAATCGTCACGTGCACGTGAATGTGGCGTGGAAAACCCCGCAATTCCGTCTGGTCTGGCTGGTTTTGTGCCTGAACGTGTCCGCCGGTATCGGCATCCTCGGCATGGCTTCGCCACTGCTGCAGGAAGTGTTCGGCGGCAAATTGCTGGGTGTTGATGTGCCGTTTGGCCAGCTCGACGCCGGGCAACTGGCTTCGATCGCGGCGATTGCTGCCGGTTTCACCGGTCTGCTGAGCCTGTTCAACATCGGTGGTCGCTTCTTCTGGGCCTCGTTCTCGGACTACCTGGGTCGCAAAAACACCTACTTCGTGTTCTTCGCCCTGGGTTTTGCCCTGTACGCGCTGATTCCGAACATGGGTCATTTGGGCAACGTTGCGCTGTTCGTAGCGGCGTTCTGCATCATTCTGTCGATGTACGGCGGCGGTTTCGCCACGGTTCCGGCGTATCTGGCCGACCTGTTCGGTACGCAGATGGTCGGCGCGATCCACGGTCGTCTGCTGACTGCCTGGGCTGCGGCCGGCGTGCTCGGTCCGGTTTTGGTCAACTACCTGCGTGAGTATCAGTTGAGCATCGGCGTTGAACGCGCTGCCGCTTACGACATCACCCTGTACATCCTCGCCGGTCTGCTGGTGCTGGGCTTCCTGTGCAACCTGATGGTCCGTCCGGTGGCCGACAAGTACTTCATGACCGACGCTGAACTGGCTGCCGAACAGGCACTGGGCCACGACAAAGGTGCTGATGCCAGCACGGTTCTGGAGTGGAAAGCCGCACCGGGCAGCAAGCCGCTGGCAATCGCCGCGTGGCTGGCTGTGGGTATTCCGTTGGCGTGGGGTGTGTGGGTGACCCTGCAGAAGACGGCGGTACTGTTTCACTAAGTTCGTTTCTACCTGATCGTTCCCACGCTCTGCGTGGGAATGCCTCCCGTGACGCTCTGCGTCACATTCGAAGCGGACGCAGAGCGTCCGGGGCTGCACTCCCACGCAGAGCGTGGGAGCGATCAATGCCCTTTATGGCTTGTATGGACATGTCTACCCGCGACAGCCGGGCGTTCTATCCGTCAGCCATCTCACCTCTCATGTTTCTGTTTGCTTCCTGCGTGCCTATAATGGCTGCCTTTTTCGCCCAATGATTTTGCGGAGCTGGTGATGGCCGAACGTAAGGCGTCTGTCGAGCGCGACACTCTGGAAACCCAGATCAAAGCCTCGATCAACCTTGATGGCACCGGAAAGGCCCGATTCGATATCGGTGTTCCTTTTCTTGAGCACATGCTGGATCAGATCGCCCGTCACGGGTTGATCGACCTGGATATTGAATGCAAGGGCGATCTGCATATCGACGACCACCATACGGTGGAAGACGTCGGTATCACCCTCGGCCAGGCATTTGCCAAAGCCATCGGCGATAAAAAAGGCATCCGTCGCTACGGTCATGCCTACGTGCCGCTCGATGAAGCGCTGTCGCGCGTAGTGATCGACTTCTCCGGTCGTCCAGGCCTGCAGATGCATGTGCCGTACACCCGCGCCACCGTCGGCGGCTTCGACGTTGACCTGTTCCAGGAATTCTTCCAGGGCTTCGTCAATCACGCGTTAGTCAGCCTGCACATCGACAACCTGCGTGGCACCAACACTCACCACCAGATCGAAACCGTGTTCAAGGCTTTCGGCCGCGCGCTGCGCATGGCCGTCGAGCTGGATGAGCGCATGGCCGGGCAAATGCCATCGACCAAAGGCGTTCTGTAATGCAGACGGTTGCAGTTATCGATTACGGCATGGGCAACCTGCACTCGGTGGCCAAGGCTCTGGAGCACGTCGGCGCCGGCAAGGTGCTGATCACCAGCGATGCGGCCGTGATTCGCGAAGCTGACCGCGTGGTGTTCCCCGGTGTTGGCGCGATTCGCGACTGCATGGCGGAGATCCGTCGCCTCGGTTTCGACTCGCTGGTGCGCGAAGTCAGTCAGGATCGTCCGTTCCTCGGCATCTGTGTCGGCATGCAAGCCTTGCTCGACACCAGCGAAGAGAACGACGGCGTCGATTGCATCGGCCTGTTCCCGGGTGCGGTGAAGTTCTTCGGCAAAGACCTGCATGAAGACGGCGAGCACCTGAAAGTCCCGCACATGGGCTGGAACGAGGTGAAGCAGAAGGTCAGCCACCCGCTGTGGCATGACATTCCGGACATGGCGCGTTTCTACTTTGTGCACAGCTACTACATCGCTGCCGCCAATGCGCGGCAGGTGGTGGGTGGCGGTCATTACGGCGTCGATTTCGCTGCAGCGCTGGCCGATGGCTCGCGTTTCGCCGTGCAGTTCCACCCGGAGAAGAGCCATACCCATGGCCTGCAATTGCTGCAGAACTTCGCAGCGTGGGACGGTCGCTGGTAAATGGCTGCCAAGAAGTCCAAACCGCCGATCCTGACCCTCACTCCCGAGCAGGAGAGTGACGCCAATCGCAAGATCCAGCGGTTCATGGAGGACCGTTTCGAACTGGACCTGGGTTCGTTCGAAGCAGCGGAAATTCTTGAGCTGTTTACCCGCGAAATTGCTCCGCACTATTACAACAGGGCGATTTTCGATGTGCAGACCCACCTCAAAGAGCGGTTTGAAAGCATCGAAAGCGACCTGTGGGCGCTCGAAAAAAATTAGGAGCAGCTGCAAGCCGCAAGCTTCAAGCTGCAAGAACTGGTACACCGCATGCTCGCAGCTAGTCGCTTGCAGCTTGCCGCTCTTTTGACGAAGGAAAAAGCATGCTGATTATTCCCGCTATCGATCTTAAAGACGGTGCCTGCGTACGTCTGCGCCAGGGCCGCATGGAAGATTCCACAGTGTTCTCCGATGACCCGGTGAGCATGGCTGCCAAGTGGGTGGAGGGCGGTTGCCGCCGTCTGCATCTGGTCGATCTGAACGGCGCGTTCGAAGGCCAGCCAGTCAATGGCGAAGTGGTCACCGCGATCGCCAAGCGCTACCCGACATTGCCGATCCAGATCGGTGGTGGCATCCGTTCGCTGGAAACCATCGAGCACTACGTCAAGGCTGGCGTGAGCTACGTGATCATCGGCACCAAAGCCGTTAAAGATCCGGCGTTCGTCGCTGAAGCCTGCCGCGCGTTCCCGGGCAAGATCATCGTTGGTCTGGACGCCAAAGACGGTTTTGTCGCCACCGATGGCTGGGCGGAAATCAGCACCGTACAGGTCATCGATCTGGCCAAGCAGTTTGAAGCCGACGGCGTGTCCTCGATTGTTTATACCGACATCGCCAAAGACGGCATGATGCAGGGCTGCAACGTGCCCTTCACCGCTGCGCTGGCCGCTGCCACCAAGATCCCGGTGATCGCTTCCGGCGGCATCCACAATCTGGGTGACATCAAGTCGCTGCTCGACGCCAAGGCGCCAGGCATCATCGGCGCCATCACAGGTCGCGCGATTTATGAGGGCACGCTGGATGTGGCAGAAGCCCAGGCTTACTGCGATAGCTACGCGACCAGCTCCAAGCTGTAAGCTGCGAGCTGCAAGTTAGAAGCGCGACCGCGTCCGCTCTTTCTTGCAGCTTGAAGCTTGAAGCTTGCAACTCTTAATCGGAGATTAAGCCCATGGCGTTAGCCAAGCGCATCATCCCTTGCCTGGACGTGGACAACGGCCGGGTCGTCAAAGGTGTGAAGTTCGAGAACATCCGCGACGCCGGTGACCCGGTGGAAATCGCCCGTCGCTACGACGAGCAGGGTGCCGACGAGATTACTTTTCTCGACATCACCGCCAGCGTCGATGGCCGCGACACCACGCTGCATACCGTCGAGCGCATGGCCAGCCAGGTGTTCATCCCGCTGACCGTCGGCGGCGGTGTGCGTACCGTGCAGGACATTCGCAATCTGCTGAATGCCGGCGCGGACAAGGTGTCGATCAACACCGCTGCCGTGTTCAACCCGGAATTCGTTGGCGAAGCCGCGCAGCATTTCGGCTCGCAGTGCATCGTCGTCGCCATCGACGCCAAGAAAGTCTCCGGTCCCGGCGAAACCCCGCGCTGGGAAATCTTCACCCACGGCGGGCGCAAGCCAACCGGCCTCGACGCGGTCGAGTGGGCGAAGAAAATGGAAGGCCTCGGTGCCGGCGAGATCCTGCTGACCAGCATGGATCAGGACGGCATGAAAAACGGTTTCGACCTCGGCGTGACCCGCGCGATCAGCGATGCGCTGGGCATTCCGGTGATCGCTTCCGGTGGCGTCGGCAACCTGCAGCACTTGGCTGACGGCATTCTCGAAGGCCATGCCAGCGCAGTGCTGGCTGCGAGTATTTTCCACTTCGGCGAATACACTGTGCAGGAGGCCAAGGCCTATATGGCCAAACGCGGCATCGTAATGCGTTAAGCGTCAAAACTCATACAGGCCAGTGGACAGCATGGCGCACCCAAGGCACTCTTGGGCACGCCATGGATTTCGGTAGCCCGACATGATCAAACGCCTGCTTCTCGTTCTCGCCAGCGCCTCTCTGTTGCTCATCAACACGGCCCGCGCCGAAACCAGTCCCGACACCGATCTGGTGCTCCTCACCGAAAACTTCCCGCCGTACAACATGGCGAAGAACGGCAAGAATTTCGCTCAGGGCGAGAACATCAACGGTATCGCCACCGACATCGTGCGCGAAATGTTCAGGCGTGCCGGCATCACCTACAGCCTGACCCTGCGCTTTCCTTGGGAGCGCGTGTATAAGCTCGCCCTGGAAAATCCTGGCTACGGTGCTTTCGTGATGGCGCGCCTGCCGGACCGCGAAAAGCTCTTCAAATGGGTTGGCCCGATCGGCCCGGATGACTGGATTCTGCTGGCCAAGGCTGACAGCAAGATCGCCCTTGAAACCCTCAATGACGCACGCAAATACAAGATTGGCGCCTACAAGGGCGATGCGATTGCCGAGACATTGGCCAAGCAAGGCCTGAAGCCGATTGTCGTACTGCGCGATCAGGACAATGCAAAGAAACTGGTCAATGGCCAGATCGATCTGTGGGCAACCGGTGATCCTGCCGGGCGTTATCTGGCACGGCAGGACGGTGTCACCGGTCTCAAGACCGTGCTGCGCTTCAATAGCGCAGAACTGTATCTGGCGCTGAACAAGGACGTCTCCGACGAAGTGGTCACCAAACTCCAGACCGCACTGGATCAGTTGCGCAAAGAAGGCGTGGTGGACGAGATCATGGGGCGATATCTGTAGCCATTGGCAGCTCCGGCACCGGTAGTGCAGCGATGATTTCTTCGTCTGCTACAGGCGCCTGGGCGATCGTTTCCACAACTGGCTCCGCTGCAGTAACAACGTCGGTCTCAGGCTCCATCGGCGCATATTGGCTGATGTGCAAGCTGCCGCCATCGGTGTAACTGAAAGCATCTGTCACGGATGTGCCGTCTGCGCGCAGCAGTCGGTAGTCACTTTGCACCAGATACGCCGCCACGGACCTGTTTTTGTCCACGACAGCAACCACATCAATCGCTGCTGTGTTGAGCCATTCGTTCGAGTGTATTTCGCATTGGGTGAAGTCATGGCCCAGCCGCGCCGAAAACAACAGCGGGTCGTGCAGGTTGGTCTGCCATGGTGCTCCGAACTCGACAGAGGTGGTCTGGGTGAACGCCTGCAGGCTTCCTGCGCGCTGCGCGCGGGGCGCTGTCCACCTGAATATCTGGCTGTGGTTCTCGGTGTTGTTCGCATGGCCGACCAGCAAGTACTGATCTGTGCGTTCCAGAAGATAGAAGGGCGAGTGGCTGAGTTGCTCGATACGAGAGTAGTGCGGATCTCTGACCGCGAACCAGGGAAGGAAGGCCACATAAGAAGGGTTTTCCGGCGCATCCACGGGCGTCGGCGTTTCTGCGCAAAGCACGGGTGCCGTCGGGCGCGGATTAACTTGAAGCGCAATCTTCAAGCGCAAGCAGTAGACCGGGAAGTTTGCCGGTTTGGTGTAGTCGTTCAACCCGACAAAGCTACCGCTTGCCAGGTGGATTTCACCCGATGGGGCGACTGGAGGAACGGCACTCCAGGTGCTGACGCGCTGACGAGCGCCGCTGCCCTTGTCGTTCCAGACCGGATCGCTGCTATTCGAGGCGATCACCAAGTCCTCGCGGACGCACCGCACAGCGTTGAATGAAGGCTTTTCGTGGTCGCTCGAACACACCGATCCCAAGGCTACGTAGCCTTCGGGGGGGATCGGTCGCCAGATCGACAGATCCCTTTTCGATCCTGAGCCAGAGTCTTTCCAGATCAACTCGTAATCGTCGGGGCGGCGTAGCGCCTTGCCTTTAGCGGGGTCGACGCTTGGAGCACCAGATTCGCAAACGACAGCCACCATTCTTTTGCCATTGATATTGCTGAGGCCTCTTGCGACGACGTCGCCCAGGGGGAAATAGCCTGGCAACACATCGGGGGCAGGGGTGGGGTGCCAGAAGGAAGCTGGTTTTGCCTGCAAACCGTCGGTGTCCCAGACGCGGAGATGCTCTGTCGTGAAGCTGACCAGCAGGTTGTCGATTCTGATGGGTTCGATTTGCCCGGCAGGCGGGGTGATCGGGGCATTGGTTGTCATGGTTACTCCTGATAGTTCAAAGGCGACTCGAGGGAGTCGCGACCTGTTGCAGGTCTCACTATCCGGAAAGGGGGCGGGGGACTGGCGGTAACTATGTATTGAGCAACGTGACAGGGTATTACCGATAAACCCCGTCTTTACCGTGGCCGCTCATGGCGCGATTGCTGCGCACGCTGATCATTTGCTTGATGTCGATCCACTCGACTCCCTGCGCCTTGAGTTTGGGCAATTCGCGCTCCAGCACAGCCAGTGTCTGTGGATACGGATGCCCGATCATCACTGCCGAACCCTGCTTGTGCGCCAGGCTGATCGCCGTCTGCAATTGCGTGGAGATCGCCGCTTCAGTGCGTTCGTCATCAAGAAACACATCCCGCGAGACACTGGCCAGATCGATCTTCTGTGCCTGCTGCGCTGCCACGGTTTGTGCGCTGGTGCGGCTGTCGACGAAGAACTTGTGCCGGCGCTGCAACTCAGCCATCAACCACGCCATCGCCACCGGTTGCGCAGTCATGCGGCTGCCCATGTGGTTATTGATGCCGGCGGTGTACGGGACCATTTTGAAAGCGGCGTTGAGGCGTTTTTCCAGTTCTTCGATCGGCAGCTCGGGATGCCAGGCGTACGGCCCGGTGGCCGGGTCCATCGGCATGTGCAGGATGACGATCTTGCCGGCGCGATGCGCCTCGCGGGCGAACTCGGTGGCGTGGGGGGTATCGGGCATGATCGCCGTGGTCACCGGGCCGGGCAGGGCCAGCACGCGGCGATCCCGGGGCAGGTTTTGCCCCAGATCGTCGATGATCAGTGTCAGGTAGGCTTTGTGTGGCTTTGGGCTGGCGGGCTCTGCGTGAGCAGCACCCGCCAGACAGCACAACAGAACGAAGACGAACCGCAGAGACATCCTCAACGGCCGGACGTGATGCTCAGGCCTTTGAGCAGGCTCAGGGCCTGGGCCAGTTGATAATCGTCATCCTGCGGCATGGCTTTGGCCTTGCCGCTGGAACCGCTCGGTTTGTCCGCACCGCCGTTGCCGTTGCCCAGGTGACCTTGCAGGTCGGCTTCCTTGAAGTAATCGCTGTCGGCCTCGTTGGTGATCTTGGCCTTGCGCACTTCGATGTCCGGAACAATGCCTTGCGCCTGGATCGAACGGCCATTTGGCGTGAAGTACAGCGCCGTGGTGATCTTCAGTGCGCGATCGTTGTTCAACGGCAGCACGGTTTGCACCGAGCCTTTGCCGAAGCTGGTGGTACCCATGACCACGGCGCGCTTCTGATCCTGCAGGGCACCGGCGACGATTTCCGAGGCCGAGGCGCTACCACCGTTGATCAACACGACCATTGGCACCGCTTCGCTTTCGTCTTTGCCGGTAGCGGAGAAGCGCAGTTCGGAATTGGCGATCCGGCCTTTGGTGTAAACGATCAGGCCTTTGGTGATGAAGTGGTCGACCACTTCCACCGCCGCCTGCAGCACGCCGCCCGGGTTGTTGCGCAGGTCGAGAATGATGCCGTTGAGCTTCTTGCCGTTGTCCTTGCGCAGCTTGGCCAGAGCCTTGGAGACCTCTTCGCCGGTCTTGACCTGGAACTGGGTGATGCGGATGTACGCATAACCGGTTTCCAGCAACTGCGCCTTGACGCTCTTCACCTGAATCACCGCACGCGCCAGAGTCACGTCGAACGGCGTGCCGCCGTCGCGAACCAGGGTCAGGGTGATTTTCTGGCCGATCTTGCCGCGCATTTTGTCCACGGCTTCGGTCATGGTCTGGCCGCGTGTCGGCTGGCCGTTGATCTTGACGATGAAGTCGCCGGCCTGAATGCCGGCCTTCGATGCTGGCGTGTCATCGATTGGCGAGACGACTTTGATGAAACCGTCTTCAGCGCCGACTTCAATGCCCAGACCGCCGAACTCACCGCTGGTGCTTTCCTGCAACTCGGTGAAGTCTTCCGGGCCGAGGTACGCCGAGTGCGGATCAAGGTTGCTGAGCATGCCCTTGATCGCGTTTTCGAGCAGGGTCTTGTCGTCCACCGGTTCGACGTAGGCGGCTTTGATCCGGTCCATGACCTCGGCAAAGGTGCGCAACTCTTCCAGCGGCAGGGGCGCCTTGGAAGTCGCGGCAGTGCCTGCCGGAGCGACGGTCGGGGCCGGTTGCGCGGCGAACGCCAGAGGCGCGCCGATCACCAGAGCGATCGTCAGGGCCAGCGAGGTAAGGCGGGACAAATGCAGCATGTCGAACGAACTCCTTAATTAGGCGGGCGCTTATCCTTGCGCACGACACCATTGTGCTGGATCACTCGGGTGACCCTGCTGACGAATTGCGAAATACAGCGCTGGTGTGTCCTGACCGCCACTGTTACCGACAGTAGAGATCGACTCACCGGCTTTTACCACGTCGCCGGCCGACTTCAGCAGCGTCTGGTTGTGACCGTAAAGACTCAGAAAACCGTTGCCATGATCGAGGATCACCAGCAGCCCGGCGCCACGCAACCAGTCGGCGAACACCACGCGACCACCGTGTACGGCATGCACCTGGCTGCCGGCGGAGGCGCTGATCATCACGCCGTCCCACTTGGTACGGGCGTCGTCGCCTCGGGTTTCGCCGAAGCGTGCCAGCAGTCGACCATCAACCGGCCATGGAAGTTTTCCCCGGGTTGCAGCAAAAGGACCACCGAAGGTCTCGCCGCTGCTCGAGACCAGCGCGCCGGGAGTGGATCTGGCGGGTTTTCGTGGGGCGTCGCTGTTTTCAGCCTGCGCCTCACGCAAGCGCTTTTTTTCCGCTTCCTGCTGGGCGATCAGCGCTTTCTGCCGCGCTTCTTCTGCCTCACGAGCCTGGCGGGCCAGGGTTTCTTCAATGGTTTTAAGGACTTTAGACAGGTCTGCCTGATCCTGCTCGCGCGCGGCCAGTTTCTGATCGCGGGCCTTCACGTCATCGTTGAGCTTGGCGAGAACCTGCTGGCGTTCCTTGCGGACTTTCTCGAGTGCATCGCGCTGAGTATCGAGGTCGCTTTTCTGCACCAGCAATTGCGCTTGCTGCAAACCGATGTCTTTTTCGACATTGGCCAGTTGGCGCAGGGTTTCGTTGAAGCTCTTCAACTGCTCCAGGCGCGCCTGGCTCAGGTAATCGTAATAGGTGAGGGTGCGGGCGAATTTCTCGGGATTCTGCTGGTTGAGCAGCAGTTTGAGGTATTCCTGCCGACCGTTCTGATAGGCCGCACGGGCCTGAATGGCGATCAGTCGCTGCTGTTCAGTGCGCGCGCTCTGGAGTTTTTTTTTCTCTGCATCGAGCCGCTGTAGCTCGGATTCGCTTTTCTGCAGTTCTTTCTGCAGCGCGTCGACCTGCTTCTGCAACTTGCCCAGCTCGGTTTCAGTGCCCTTGAGCTCTTTCTGTACACCGGACTTTTCTTCCTGGACTTTGCTCAGCAGCTTTTTCAGCTCGGCAATGTCCTGACGCGTGGCGTCCAACTGTTGTTGGGTTTGCGCGCGCTCGTCAGCGAAGGCCGGTTGGAGCAGGCAGGTCAGAGCGAGGGCGATCAGGACGCGGAGCATAGAGGCGGGCGACACCAGGGTAAGGGACGGCCTAGTATGCCCGCCCGAGGCTGCAAAAAAAACGCCCAATTGGGGCTGTGTGATAACTGGCCTGAAAAACACCCCGAACCATTGTAGGAGTGAGCCTGCTCGCGAAAGCGGTGTGTCAGGCGACATTGATATCGACTGATCCATCGTATTCGCGAGCAAGCTCGCTCCCACAGGGTTTTGTGGAGTTTGATCGGGCGGATTACACCAAGATAGACGTGCCGGTCATTTCCGCCGGTTTTTCCAGGCCCAGCAGTTTCAGCATGGTCGGCGCTACGTCCGCCAGCACGCCACCTTCACGAACTTTCAGGTCACGCTTGCCGACATAAATGAACGGCACTGGCTCGGTGGTGTGTGCGGTGTGTGCTTGTCCGGTGGATTCATCGGCCATCTGCTCGACGTTACCGTGGTCAGCGGTGATCAGTGCTTCGCCGCCAACCTTCTCCAACGCATCGACAATACGACCGACGCAAGTGTCGAGGCATTCCACAGCCTTCACTGCCGCATCGAACACGCCGCTGTGACCGACCATGTCACCGTTGGCGTAGTTGACCACGATTACGTCGAAACGCTGGTTTTCGATGGCTTCAACGATACGGTCGGTCACTTCCGGCGCGCTCATTTCCGGCTGCAAGTCATAAGTGGCGACTTTCGGCGATGGGATCAGGATGCGTTCTTCGCCCGGGAACGGTTCTTCGCGACCGCCGGAGAAGAAGAAGGTTACGTGGGCGTACTTCTCGGTTTCAGCGATGCGCAACTGGGTTTTGCCGTTCTTCGCCAGATAGTCGCCGAGGACGTTTTCCAGACTGCCCGCGGCGAACGCCGACGGTGCAGGAATGCTCGCTGCGTATTGGGTCAACATGACGAAACCGGCCAGTTTTGGCTGGCGGGTGCGCTCGAAATCCTTGAAGTCATCTTCGACGAACACGCGGGTCAGCTCGCGAGCGCGGTCGGCGCGGAAGTTCATGAACACCACGGCGTCGCCGTCTTCGACTTTCACCGGCTCGCCGATGGACGTGGCTTTAACGAACTCGTCGCTCTCGCCGCGCGCGTAAGCAGCGTCCAGACCTTCCTGTGCGGTGGCGGCGTTGAATTCGCTGTTGCCATCGACGATCAGGTTGTACGCCTGGGCGACGCGGTCCCAGCGGTTGTCACGGTCCATAGCGAAGTAGCGGCCGATGATGCTGGCGATGCGGCCCTTGCCGAGTGCCTGGAAGGTCGCATCGAGCAGCTCGATCGACGATGCAGCGCTTTTTGGCGGGGTGTCGCGGCCATCAAGGAAAGCGTGCAGGTAGATTTTTTCGGCGCCGCGCTTGAAGGCCAGTTCGGCCATGGCGATCAGGTGATCCTGGTGGCTGTGCACGCCGCCATCCGACAGCAGGCCCATGAAATGCACGGCTTTACCGGCGGCCACGGCTTTATCCACAGCGGCGCAGATCGTCGGGTTTTCGAAAAACTCGCCGTCACGGATCGATTTGGTCACGCGGGTGAAGTCCTGATACACCACGCGGCCGGCGCCGAGGTTCATGTGGCCGACTTCGGAGTTGCCCATCTGGCCGTCCGGCAGACCGACGTCCATGCCGCTGCCCGAGATCAAGCCGTTCGGCACGGTGGCCCAGAGGCGATCGAGAACAGGCTTCTTCGCCGCGAAAACGGCGTTGGATTCGGGGCTGTCGCTGTGACCGAAGCCGTCGAGAATCATCAGGACCAAAGGTTTAGGCGTAGTCGTCATGGAATCCACTCGTGGCTAATAAAGAAGAGGGCGATGGAAAAGGGAGTTGGAGTTTAAAGCTAAGTTCCGACCGCGTCACCGCCGGACGGGGTTTGGCCGACCATAGTGGCTGTGTATACTGGCCGACATTTTAACGCCCTGGAACCTCCTTCGATGGTTGCTCACCTGATTGAATTTGCCACTAACCACTACATTCTTGTCGGTATCTTCGTCGTACTGCTGGCTCTGCTGCTGGCGCACACGATGCAGGGCGGCGGTAAAAGCCTGAGCACCGGCGAACTGACCGCGCTGGTCAATAAAGATGCAGGCGTGGTGGTGGACATCCGTCCGGCCAAGGATTTCGCTGCCGGCCACATCGTTGGCGCCGTGAACATTCCCCAGGACAAACTGGCTGCACGCGTTGCAGAGCTGGAAAAACACAAGGCCAAGACCATCATTCTGGTCGACGCCCTGGGCCAGACCGCCGGCACCCACGCCCGCGAACTGATGAAATCCGGCTTCACCGCCGCCAAGCTGTCCGGCGGGATTTCCAGCTGGAAAGGCGACAACCTGCCGTTGGTGAAGTGATATGAGCGAAGTCATCGTCTACTCCAGCGATTACTGCCCTTATTGCTCGCGAGCCAAGTACCTGCTCGAGAACAAAGGCGTGGCCTTCAAAGAGATCAAGGTCGATGGCAAGCCGCAGGTGCGCGCCGAAATGACCCAGAAAGCCGGGCGCACGTCCGTGCCGCAGATCTGGATCGGCAGCAAGCACATCGGCGGTTGTGATGATTTGTATGCCCTGGAGCGCGCCGGCAAGCTCGACGCGCTGCTCAAGGCCTGAACGGCTGCACCCACGTACAGCACTCCCTAAAAGACCCAAGATCAGAAAGGATCTGAGATGACTGACCAACAGAACACTGCAGCCAGCGAAGAAGAAACCGCACCGCAATTCTCCTTGCAGCGCATCTATGTACGCGACCTGTCCTTCGAAGCCCCGAAAAGCCCGGCGATCTTCCGCCAGCAGTGGGATCCGGCTGTTGCGCTGGATCTGAACACTCGCCAGAAAGCGCTGGAAGGTGATTTCTACGAAGTCGTGCTGACCCTGTCCGTTACCGTGAAAAACGGCGAAGAAGTCGCCTTCATCGCTGAAGTGCAACAGGCCGGTATCTTCCTGATCAAGAACCTGGATGCGGCTTCGATGAGCCACACTCTGGGTGCGTTCTGCCCGAACATCCTGTTCCCGTACGCGCGCGAAACCCTGGACAGCCTGGTGACCCGTGGTTCGTTCCCGGCACTGATGCTGGCGCCGGTGAACTTCGACGCTCTGTACGCGCAAGAATTGCAGCGCATGCAGGAAAGCGGCGAGACGCCAACCGTTCAGTAAGCGGTCTGGGCTACAACGAAAAAAGCGCCGTAACAGGCGCTTTTTTCTTGGCTGATCGTTCCTACGCTCCGCGTGGGAATGCCTCTGGGGACGCTCCGCGTCCAGTGACGCGGAGCGTCACGGGCTGCATTCCCACGCAGAGCGTGGGAACGATCAGGTGTGGTGTTACTTGAAGTCGTTCTGGCGCCAGGCTTCGTATACAGCGACGGCCACGGTGTTAGACAGGTTCAGGCTGCGGCAGCCTTCGCGCATCGGCAGGCGCAGGCGTTGCTCGGCGGGCAAGGCATCGAGCACCTCCGCCGGCAGGCCACGGCTTTCCGGGCCAAAGATGAACGCATCCCCCGGGACAAACGCGGCATCATGAAACGGTCGCGAACCCTTGGTGGTGAACGCAAACAGTCGCGGGTTGCCCAGGCTTTCCAGGCAACTGGCGAGGTCCGCGTGGCGCTGTAGCGTGGCATATTCGTGGTAGTCGAGACCGGCACGGCGCAAGCGCTTGTCGTCCATCTCGAAGCCCAGCGGTTCGATCAAATGCAGGTGGCAGCCGCTGTTGGCGCACAGCCTGATAACGTTGCCGGTATTCGGCGGAATTTCTGGTTGAAAAAGGATGACGTGAAACATGCACGGCTCCGAAGGTAAAGATGAGCGGCATTCTACGCCGCCTGTGGACAACCGTTCGAAACTATTCCCGCGTGTCATCGGTTCGCTGGCGATTGTCGGCTTGATGATCGGTTTGATGATCGGCCGCCTGACCACGCCGGACCCGACTGTGCTACAGCAAGTTGAGGTGACGGAACAGGGGCTGGTGGTGTGGTTCAACAATGAGCCAAAGCTGCATGGCGAGATCATCGATGGCACCGTGGCGCTGCTGTTTCAGGCTGAAGGCCAGGCGCAAAAGGGCCAGCTCAGGCTCAACGGCAAAGACGTCAACTGGCGTACGCGCAAAAGTGACGGCGGATTGCTGTTGACGGTACTGGCGGCGCGGCCATTACAGGGCGACTGGGCTGGCAGCAAGGTCGACGACCGGTGGCGGCTGGAGATTCGCTTGCAAGCGAACTGAGCGCAAAGCTGCCGCCTCTCTCCGGTTCTCCTACGTTTCCTGGCGTTGTTTCCCGCTTCGCCAGTCTGCCTTTCCTATCTCCTTCAACACCTGTGCACGCTATCGTGCGCTGCTCCTTTAAACCGGCAGGATGCCAAAACCATCGTCCCTTCGCGTGAATGCCAGGGGCGACTTTTTCAAGGATGAAAAAACATGCCAGTAAAACCACCTACCGGTGGCAGTAGCCACGTAAGAGTGGATGCGTCCACCAGTCCGACCCGACCGGCGGAGGTGAACATTGAGCTTCCCGGTCCATCGGGCCGCAGAGGTTCCGGCTCAGATATCTTTCCCGATAATCAGCAGTCGCGAGCCGGGGGATCCGGCACTACAGATATGGAATCCATCCACCCGACGCCGGCCGTCGTCGTACACACGGTTCCCGTTCAAACCCCTCGGCTGGCACCTCAGCCGTCGCTGGATCATTACGTCATCCCCGCCAAGGCATTACTTCCAGACGCCAACGACGAAGGTTTAAGGGTTTTCAACAATCGTTCCTACGCTGAGGTGGCCGATGGCGTTTTTGTTCCTGTCGCCGTGGATCCGAAGACTGGATTGCATCGTGCCCGGCGGCCAAGCGAGCTGCTTTTAGGACCGGTGATGTTGCGTAACGCCGATAGCGGACTCTGGTACCAGCGTACGCTCGTCGAGCGCAGCACCCGGGAGCAGGTCCGACGATACCTTCCTGAAACCACCGATCTGGACGCCGACGCGTTCATCGCACGGTTCGAAGACAAGGATGTGGCGGATGTGGAGCTCAAACGGATCGAGCGTGAGTTCCCTGAGCTGGAGCGCACGTACTTCAATGTCAGCGAGGAAGTGGCGAGCCAGCTTCGCAGGCTTTACAAGTGGCAGGGCGAACCCGGTGAGCGCGTCTATCACGAAGGCCGACTAGTGGGTTTCAAGATGGATATCGACCTTGGTGCCCGGCAATTCGGTTTTCCTGTCTCTACAACATTCAACTCTGTTGTCGCCCTTACCTTCAGAGCGGGTGGACATCAATATTCGTATCGTTTATCTGCGCAATTTCCCAACATTGAAAGTCTGACGGTGGTTGGCTTGCCATCCATTCTCCCTGGCGGTAACTCTGCATCGAGGCTAAAGATTGAGCGAGGTTTCGATCACGAATTGGCAAAGCTTGCCCATTTACGCGAGCTGAACCTGCAAAACTGCGATTTGCCAGCCGAGTTCTCGCTGGCAGGTATGACCGAACTGCGAGCCTTGGCACTCGGCAACGTTCAGGGGGTGACGGATCTGAATGCCGTAGTGAACGGCCTGCCAGGGCGGTTGAGCTTGCAGGTTCTCGATCTGCAGCGGAATGCGTCCTTGAAAGTGGCACCTGACGTGACGGGGATGGCCGAGTTGCGTGTATTGGATCTGACGCAGACCGGTATAGACCAGCTCCCGCTCGGGCTTGATGCTGACAACGGGCCGTTACGACTGGAGGTATTGAAGCTCGGAGACAATGCGCTGTCTGCTATGCCTTCACTGAAAGTCAGGACTGCGCTGCAGGAGCTGGATCTTTCCAACACCGGTCTGGACAGGTTTCCGGAGGGCGTCACATCCGATAATCCCGGGAAAGTGCTGAATCTTTCGAATAACCGTATTACATCGATCCCCGAGTCCGTTGAAATCAGAGCGGGCTTCAATCTCATGGGCAATCCCATAACGGATCTGGCGACTCTGCGGCGGCTGAGGGACGCGCGTATAAAAACAGGCATCGACATTTGGCTGGGAAAAAGAAGTACTGATAGCTCGCCAAATGCGTGGCTGCGACATTTGCCGCTAGAGGAACTGTCGGAAAATTTGAACGTTTGGAACAGTTATGGCCATTCTTTGTCAGGCGTGAGGCAAATCGTCTGGGACCTGGCTCGTACCCCCGAATTTCACGTTGAGCGCCCGCTTTTGCAGCAACGGGTCTGGCAGTTTTTCGAGCGCTACAGAAAGGCTGAGTCCGGCGTCAAGGCCAGGCTGGAGAGCATTTTGTGGAATGAGCCCAGTCCTTTGAAAAAGCTGGAGAGACTGGAAGCAGAAACAGGGCTGTCAAGCGAACCACTGCCGGCGGGCCCGGTGCTGCGCAGTGATACCGGCAGCGACGTTGGGCACTTGCTCGATGCCGCTGAGCCAACCACTCGAGCGCAGGTCCGGAAATACTTCCCGGACGTGACCGATCAACAAGCCGATCACTTTCGCGTGCACTTCGGTGACAAGGATGCGGCAGAGGTTGAGCTAAAACGGCTCCAGCTTGGACTTGCTCAACTGGACTCAAAACTGCGCCTTTGGCCGAGTTCCTCCAGGTTCTACGGAAATGAATTGGGTCCCACATTGCGCCGTCTGTACACGTGGCAAGGGGAACCTGACGAGCTGGTCTTTCACGATAAGCGGCCGGTGGGTTTCAAGTTGTCTTCGACTCTTTCGGTATGGCCAGATCATTGGGCACTGCCAACACCCTTCAACTCCGTCGTTTCCCTTGAACTAAGTGGGATACGCATGCCTCTTCCGGAAGGTTTTCTTTCAGCTTTCCCTAATCTTGAAAGTCTGGGGGTGGTTTTCGGATATGGAATGACTTCTGATAATCCCGGCCTGCGGCTCACCGTGGAACCGGGCAATATTGAAGGCCTGGCAAGGCTTGCGCGGTTACGAGAGTTGAAGCTGCAACGGGCTAACTTGTCGCCTGATTTTTCGGTGGCCGGCATGACCGGGTTGCGTTTATTGGATCTGGAGCAGAACGGACTAACCCACCTTCCAGGACTCAATGCCGATAACGGGCCGTTGCGATTGGAAGTATTGAAGCTCAGCCATAATCGGCTGTCTGTTGCGCCTTCAGTCAAAGGAATGACCGCGCTGAAGGAGCTGGATCTGTCCAATTCAGGGATAGACAGATTTCCGGAAGGCATCACCAATGAGATTCCCGGGAAAGTGTTGGATCTGAGGAATAATCGTATTACATCGATTCCCGAATCCGTTGAAATCAGAGCCGGCTTCAAGCTCAGTGGCAATCCTGTTACCGATCCGTCTTCCCTGCGACGGCTGATACATGCCCGTATCGCAACGGGTACCGATATCTGGCTGGGAGATGCAAGTCATGATCGCTCGGCAAATCTTTGGCTGCGAAATGTGCCGCCGGGAAAAGAGTTAATTGAAAAACTGAAGCTGTGGGACAGCTTCGGCCCCGACTCGCGTCTGCTGGACGCGATCCGGCAACTGAGTCGAACACCAGAGTTTCATGTCGAGTACCTGCTTTTGCAGCGACGGGTCTGGTCGTTCCTCAAGATCTACAGCGAGCGCGGAGCTGGCGAGCAGGCACGGTTCGACAACATTTTGCTCACAGAACGGAGCCCCGGAAAAATGCTCGACAGGCTGGAAGCCGAGATTCGGGAATATGACTCTGGGCGGCAAAATCCGCCGCTGCATCATTTGCCCAAGCGTCCGAGACTTGATCCGTAAAAGTCTCGACGGGTAATACAGAAGCGTGGCGCTCCATTGATACCGGCAGGATGCCAAAACCTTCGTCCCTTGCGCGAATGCCAGGGGCGACATTTTCAAGGATGAAAACATGCCAGTAAAACCAACTTCCGGTGGCGGTAACCGCGTGCAAGTGGATGTTTCCGGCAGCCCGAACCGGCCACCAGACGTGAACACTTCACTCCCCGGCCCGTCGGGCCACAGAAGTTCAGGTGCCTTCCCCGATAGTCCGTCGCCGCGAGCAGGGTCGTCCAGGGTTACCGACGCGGATATCACTCCTCCGATTCCGGCCATAGTGGTTCATGCGGCTCCCGTTGAAGTCCGTCCTCCTGCACCTCAATTGTCCCTGCAGGATTACCTGATCAACCCCGCAGAAAACCTTTCAGCAGCCAACGGAGAAGGTTTACGGATTCACAACAAGCGCACCTACGTCGATCTGGTTGATGGCGGCACTGTTCTTGTTGCCGTGGATGCAAAGTCCGGATTGCATAAGGCGCGACTCTACACGGAACGGCTGCCGTCAGGGCCGGTGCTGCTTCGCGATACCCGCAGCGGCCTTTGGTATCCGCGTGGAGTCGTTGAACCCACCACCCGAGCCCAGGTCCAGAAGTACTTTCCGGAGGCGACCGATCAACACGCGGATGACTTCATCGCCCGGTTCGGTGACAAGGATGCGGCAGAGGTGAAACTCAAGGATCTTCAGCTTGGGTTTGTCAGGTTGCACCACGAAATCAGCGCCTGGGAGGCCACCTACAAGGGCAGCGCCGACCACGAGCGCAACAGACGACTTGCGATCGGGGACAAATTTCGTCGGTTGTATAAATGGCAGGGTGACGAAAGCGAGAAAGTCTACCGGGACGGGCGGCTGCTGGGCTTTGAGTTGGAGCTCGATCTTGGGACTCGCGCCAACCTCAATTTGCCGATTTTTTCCAAACGACTGGACTCGGTTGTTTCTCTAAGCCTGAAGGGCAACGTTGTACGTAATCTGGGAGATTTTCTGTCCACGTTTTCTCATGTTGAAACCCTCAAATTGAAAGAATTCGGCATACGCGGTAAAGAATTACTGGATGCTATCGCCATGATTTCAGAGTTGAGAACCCTGAGTATTCAGCACACCAATCTAAGGCCGCTGCCTCCCGCTGAATTGCAGTTCAAAGTGTTGCCCCGTTTACAAGAGCTGGATCTGAGCGACTGCACCATACAATCTGATCTGTCAGTGTCCGGCATGACGGAGTTGCGAGTGTTGAAGGTCAGCAACTCTTATTTGCTGCATTTGCCTGAAGGGCTGAACGACTTGGCCTTGCGCTCACGTTTGCGAGTGCTGGATCTGCATGATGATCGATATCTGCAGGGGGCCGTTACGCTGTCCGGTATGTCCGAGTTACGGGTGCTGGATTTGTCGGGTACCAACATGAGTCCAGACTTCGATGGGTTTGATTCCAAGGCCGGGCCATTGCCGTTAGAGGTATTGAAGCTGGCGAGCATTCCGTTGCGGGATGCGCCGTCGCTCATGGCAATGCCTGCGTTACGGGAGTTGGATCTCTCGCACTCCCTGATAAAACAGTTGCCTGCCGGGTTGGGGGCGGAGGGAGGGCCGTCAAGGCTAGAGGTATTGAAACTCAGTGGAAATCCTCTGTCTTCCGTGCCAACGCTGGAAGGCATGACAGCGCTGCGGGAGGTTGATCTGAGTTATACCGGAATAGACAGGTTTCCAGAGGGCGTCACACGTGAGATTCCCAAGGACCGCTTACGTCTCTCCAACAATCTAATAACGTCGATCCCCGACACCATCGAACTCAGGCAGGGTTTTGAACTGATTAACAACCCGATATCCGACCCCGCTTCGCTTCGCCGACTAATGACTGCACGTCGACAAACAGGCGCTGACATCTGGCTGGGGGGGGAGTTGCCGAACTATCCGCTGCGGATGGATTACTGGATGAAAGATGTACCCGCGGAGCAGTCCCAGGAAAAGCATGATCTTTGGGAGTGGTTCAAACAGGATCGTCAACACTCGCAAATTACCTCGAGCATGGCAAAACTGACCAGAACGCCTGAATACCAGATCGAACAACAATCTTTGCAGCTTCGGGTCTGGATGTTGCTCAATAACTACCGGAAAGCCGATCCGGTTGTTCAGGAGCTAGCAAGAGCAATTGGAAATTACGAGCATAGTCCTGCAAGGATGCTGAACAGGATGGAAGATGAAATACGCAAACATCGCGAAGGCGGCGAACCCGCCCCTGCATTGCCCAAGCGTCCTCGATTGACACCGGGCTGAACGCCTCGCCATGAGTTGTAAAAGCGGGAATCCCTGACCTGCCTGTATCAGGGTTCCCAAAAGGGTGGACTTCGCTTGCAGCGTCGGTCCGGTATAAAGAGGGAACCCCCGGCCTGCCTGTACCAAGGATCCCAAAAGGGTGGGCGCATCGCGTTGCGGTGCGCGCCGGTGTAAAGGGGGGAATCCCCGGCCTGCCTGTACCAAGGTCCCCGAAAGGGTGGGTGAATCGAATCACCTGTCAGAGGTATTGCAGGGGGCGTGCCAGGTTTTAATTTGTTGAAACAAAAAATCTGGTCAGAAACGCGAAAGCCCCGGGGTTCGGGGCTTTCGTGTTTTTGGATAATGGTTTTGTCGGTGTTTTCAGAACGCAGGGTGCAGATGCGGCTGTGCGCGATCACGGGTCATTGTGCATTGATGCGGTGCACGGTGGCCCCTCACCCTAGCCCTCTCCCAGAGGGAGAGGGGACTGACCGAGTTGCCCGGTCAAAATATACCGACCTGAAATACCGAGCCGAACTCAGATTTTGAACATCACATAAATCGGCTCCCTTCCCCCTCTACCCCTTGGGGGAGAGGGCTGGGGTGGGTAAAGACCGGGTACATCCTTTACGTTTGAGACCGGGGACATGGTTTACAGGTATTAATCATGGTCAGGAGGTGCTGACCATGCCCTGGAATCAAGAGTCCCCAATGGATCAACGAGTGAAGTTAGTCAGTGACTGGCTTGGCGGCAGCTACACCAAGAGCCAATTAAGCCGGCGCTATGGTGTCAGCCGTCCAACCATCGACAAGTGGCTGGAACGATACGCAGCGTTGGGCGTAGATGGCTTGAAAGAGCAATCGCGCAAGCCGTTGAACTGTCCTCATCAAACGCCCGACGAAATTATTGCCACGCTGCTGGCCAAGAAAAACGAACATCCCGATCGGGGACCCAAGCAGATCATTGGTCGCCTGCGCGATTCCGATCCGCATATCCAATGGCCGGCCGCGAGCACCGCCGGGGAGTGGTTGAAGAAAGCTGGTTTGGTGGTGGCGCGACGGCCCTATCCCCCGCGTCCCCGTGCTCCAACACATTTGCGTCCGGTCGACGCGCCCAACCAGACTTGGTGTGCTGATTACAAAGGGCAGTTCAAAATGCAGGACGGTAATTGGTGCTACCCGTTGACCATTACCGATCAGATGAGCCGCTTTTTATTCGTCTGTCGCGCCTTGCCCAGTACGCACGGAGCGCCGACGCGGGAAGGCTTCGAGTGGGCTTTTCGAGAATATGGGCTGCCGGATGTGATCCGCACTGACAATGGCGCTCCTTTTGCGTCGACAGGTCTGGCGCGACTTTCGAAGTTATCGGTTTGGTTCATCAGGCTTGGAATCCATGTCGAAACGATTACGCCTGGCCGTCCCGACCAAAATGGGCGACATGAACGGATGCATAGAACGCTAAAGGCAGCAGTGCCACCGGCGGAAAACATGGTGCGCCAGCAGCTGGCTTTTCAGGAGTTCATCCAAGACTTCAACCACCACCGACCGCACACCGCGCTGGGCATGAAACCGCCGGCATCTGTCTATAGCCCGTCGACACGCGCTTATCCTGGTTACTTGCCTGCGTTTGAATACGGTTCCGATGTTGAAGTACGCAAGGTTCGGTCAAATGGGGAAATTAAATGGAAAGGACAGCTGATTTTTCTAGGAGAGGCTCTGATTGGAGAGGACATCGCGCTGAAGGAAGTGGCTGATGACGCTTGGGAACTGTACCTTTGCACCCACTGTTTAGGCAGGCTTGAAAACGGCGCCAAACGCGTTTCAAGCCTTTAAAGGTGTAAACGATGTCCCCGGTCTAATTTGTAAAGGATGTACCGGTCTCTACAGTGAGGGGGATGGATCCTGAGCACACAACAATTCTCAAGCGTTAACCCTCATCCCCCTCATCATCATCCCCACCATCCACCTTCATGCCCAATTCCTTGATCTTGCGCGTTAGGGTATTACGCCCCCAACCCAGCAAAACGGCAGCATCACGACGACGCCCGGCGGTGTGCTTCAGCGCCGTCTCGATCATGATCCGTTCAAACGCCGGCACCGCGCTGTCGAGCAGGCTCGACTGGCCACGCGCCAAGGCTTGATCAGCCCACTGACGCAGCGCCTGCTCCCAGTTGGTCACCGGCGCCGAATCCTGCGGCAGGTTCAGCAGTTCTGGCGGCAGGTCGCTGATGTGCACTTCGCGCCCGGACGCCATCACGGTGATCCAGCGGCAAGTGTTTTCCAGCTGACGCACGTTGCCGCCCCACGGCAGGTTCTTCAGGTATTCCTCGGTCTCGCTTTTCAGCAGTTTTGGCTCGACAGCCAGTTCCTGCGCGGCGCGGCTGAGGAAGTGTTTGGCCAGGGTCGGGATGTCTTCACGACGATCCGACAGGCGCGGGATGTGGATGCGAATCACGTTGAGGCGATGGAACAAGTCCTCACGGAATTTGCCGGCGTGCACCAGGGTTTCCAGATTCTGGTGCGTCGCGGCGATGATGCGTACATCAACCTTGACCGGCACATGCCCGCCAACGCGGTAGAACTCGCCATCGGCCAATACGCGCAACAGGCGCGTTTGCGTATCCGCCGGCATGTCGCCGATTTCATCGAGGAACAGCGTGCCGCCATCAGCCTGTTCGAAGCGACCGCGACGCAGGTTGGCTGCGCCGGTGAATGCGCCTTTCTCATGGCCGAACAGCTCGGATTCCATCAGATCCTTGGGGATCGCCGCCATGTTCAGCGCGATGAACGGCGAGGCCGCGCGCGGGCTGTGGCGGTGCAGGGCGTGGGCGACCAGTTCTTTACCGGTACCGGATTCGCCGTTGATCAGCACGGTGATGTTGGAGTGGCTCAAGCGCCCGATGGCGCGAAACACTTCCTGCATCGCCGGCGCTTCGCCGATGATTTCCGGGGTGCGGGTCAGTGCTGGCACCACTTCCAGGCCTTGCTGTTCTTGCGCGTGCTGATTGGCACGTTTGACCAGCGACACCGCCTCATCAACGTCGAACGGCTTCGGCAAATACTCGAACGCGCCGCCCTGATACGAGGCGACAGCGCTGTCCAGATCGGAGTGAGCGGTCATGATGATGACCGGTAACCGTGGATGCTGCTCGCGAATCCGCGCCAACAGATCCAGACCGCTGGCGCCCGGCATGCGAATGTCGGAAATGATCACGTCCGGCTGCTGACGGGCCAGGCGACTCATCACGCCATCGGCGCTGTCGAAGCTCTGGGTGGTCATGCCTTCCTGCTGCAAGGCCTTTTCCAGAACCCAACGGATAGAACGGTCGTCATCGACGATCCACACGGTTTCACTACGGCTCATGTCGATGTGGCTCCTTGTTCCAGTGGCAGAAAGATCGAGAAGGTGGTGTGGCCTGGATGGCTGTCACACTCGATCAGGCCCTGATGCTGGCTGATGATGTTCTGGGTAATGGCCAGGCCCAGCCCGGTACCGTCCGGGCGACCGCTGACCATGGGAAAGAAAATGGTTTCCTGAAGTTCCGCCGGGATCCCGGGGCCGTTGTCGATGATCTCGATCTTGGTCACCAGTCGATGGCGGACGTGGCCGATGGTGAACTGGCGCATGGTCCGGGTGCGCAGACTGATGCGGCCCAGACGCAGCTCGTTCTGGCTGCTGATCGCCTGCATCGCGTTGCGCACGATGTTCAACACGGCTTGAATCATTTGCTCGCGGTCGATCAATACGTCAGGAATGCTTGGGTCGTAATCGCGCACCAAGGTGATGCAGCCCTGACTTTCGGCTTCCACCAGTTGGCAGACGCGTTCGAGCACTTCGTGGACGTTGCACATCGCCAGCGACGGCAGCTTGTTCGAGCCGAGCATGCGGTCGACCAGATTGCGCAGGCGGTCCGCCTCTTCAATGATCACGTTGGTGTAATCGCGCAAGCTATCTTCCGGCAGTTCGCGGGCCAGCAGTTGCGCAGCGCCACGGATGCCGCCGAGTGGGTTCTTGATCTCATGAGCGAGGCCGCGCACCAGCATCTTGCTGGTTTCCTGTTTGGACAGCTGCGCCTCTTCCTTGGTGATCCGCAGCAAGCGGTCACGCGGGTGGACTTCCAGCAGCAACATCGTGGCGCCGTTGCTGAGAATCGGCGTAACCGCATAATCCACGGTCAACGTCTGGCCGGTGAGGGCGGTGAGCATGGCTTCGCGTTTGGTAAACGGATGCGCCTGTTCCACCGCCTGGCGCAGGGAATTGAGCGCCTCGGTGGATTCGGTGAACAGCTCGCTGATGAACTGCCCGTGGCTACGCTGCCCGCTGATGGCGAGCAGCATCTCCGCCGCCGGGTTCATGTACTCGAGGCGCAATTCGGCGTCGAGCAGGATCGTCGCGGTAGTCAGGTTATCGAGCAGCAAACGGTGGATTGCGTCGCTAATGGTCATCGGAGCCTCTTTTGGGGGCGGAGCGTGCGCAACAAGCAAGCGTCGGTGAACGGAAAATGCAAAAACCAAACCAAGGCTCTGAAAAGAAGCGCTTAACCCGTGAAACAGGCGTTTGACGCTCGTTTGCGTGGCACAGGGCCTGCTCTCGCGGGTAGTTTCGAACCAAAATGGGTTGGAATGTGAGTACGGTGCAGCTTGTTGCACCAATATAGTGCGCAAAGCTAAGCGACGTTAGAAGAAACGCAGGAAGGGGTTTTTTGTCTCAGGCGGTTTGTCTTTCAGTGGGCATTCCGGGCGGATGCCGTAATCGTCCTTGGCGCAGGGTTTGACTTGGCGTTTCTGTGCGAGGGAAATGCGTAGCATGTGAAACGGCTGGTTGGCTGTGCGTTCGACGGTACGGCCTTCGGCGTCGAGGATTTCGACAGAAAGGTTGTGGCTGCCACGGTCGATATTGTTCAGCGGAAACACTGGACTCAGGCCGGGCTCGCCGGTGGCCTGACCGTCCAGTAGCAGGCGATAACGATGACCGCGTTGCAGGCCCGGCTCGCTGGTGACGCTGACAATGATTTCCCCTGCACTGCTGCGAATCGTGGCATCGGGTTCGGGCACCAGAATGCGCAGCATGTCGTAGTGGAACGGCGGTTGTTCTGGGGATTTCTTCGCCGTGGTGATCGGCGCGGCGGCCGTTGGATTGGCCGACATGCGATTGCTGGTAGCGATAGGTACGCGCTTGGCGTTGCCGCGTGGCTGGTCGGTGTAGACGCGATTGCCCTGCGCATCTACGTAGGTAAAGACCTCTGCCGAGGCTTGCAGCGTCATCAAGGCCAAAGCGGCGACCAGCCACGCGCGAATCATGGCTTGTGTACTCGCTGTACGCTGAGGGGGACTGGCGGGCTCTGCTGGATGATCGTCTGCCCATCGATCACCTGCACGGCGAGTCGGTGTTCGCCGCGATCAACGTTCACCAGTTGCAGGATCGGCACGTTGCTCGGCTGGCCGTAGGGTTCGTCATCCAAAACCAGTCTTAATTGATGCGGCGGATGCAGGCGCGGCTTGATCAGTACCTGGACGGTGAACGTGCCGTTATTGGCGCGCAGGGCTTCCTCGCTGGGCAGGCCGGCGAGTTCGAGAATGTCGTAGGCATTGCGCGCAGGTTCACGGTTGTCGGTTTCAGGCGCGGGTGGTGCGCTGGGCGCCTGCGGCTCGACACGGTTGAGCGGCGGCAACTCCACGGGCTGCGCCTGCACACCGTCCGGCGAATGATCGCTGTACACCGTGTTGCCGTTGGCGTCGGTGTACTTATAGATCTGCGCGACGGCGGGTAGGGCGATCAGCAGCAGAATGTAGAGAAGCGTGCGACCCATGAAATCGACCGGGATTGAAAGCGATGGGGTGCAGCATAGGTCAGGTGCGGCGGTTGGCCCAACCCTGCACACATCCAGAGATCATTCAGAGACCACAATTGATCGTTCCCACGTTCTGCGTGGGAACGCCTCAAGGGACGCTCCGCGTCCAGTGACGCGGAGCGTCACGGGCTGCATTCCCACGCGGAGCGTGGGAACGATCAGCATCACGTCATAAATTGCGGGCAATAAAAAAGGCCTCCCGAAGGAGGCCTCTTTCACTCACGCCACTTACCGCGGCGCTACCGGATCAGCAGCTGTAGTACAGCTCATATTCCAGCGGGTGTACGAAGGTGCGAACCTTGATTTCTTCTTCCGATTTCAGCGCGATGTAAGCATCGATGAAGTCGTCGGAGAACACGCCGCCCTTGGTCAGGAACGCGCGGCCCTTGTCCAGCTCTTCCAGGGCTTCTTTCAGGCTGCCGCAAACTTGTGGGATCTCTTTCGCCTCTTCAGGCGGCAGGTCGTACAGGTTTTTGTCGGCAGCATCGCCTGGGTGGATCTTGTTCTGGATACCGTCCAGACCGGCCATCAGCAGTGCTGCGAAGGCCAGGTACGGGTTGGCAGCCGGATCCGGGAAGCGGGCTTCGATACGGCGGGCTTTCGGGCTCGACACGTAAGGAATACGGATCGAAGCAGAACGGTTGCGAGCCGAGTAGGCCAGCATGACCGGAGCTTCGAAGCCTGGCACCAGACGCTTGTAGGAGTTGGTCGCCGGGTTGGTGAAGCCGTTCAGGGCCTTACCGTGCTTGATGATGCCGCCGATGAAGTACAGAGCGGTATCGGACAGGCCGGCATAGCCTTCACCGGCGAAGGTGTTCTTGCCGTCTTTCCAGATCGACATGTGTACGTGCATGCCCGAACCGTTGTCGCCGTACAGTGGCTTCGGCATGAAGGTCGCGGTGCGGCCGTAAGCGTCAGCAACGTTGTGCACAACGTATTTCAGGGTTTGGGTTTCGTCGGCTTTCTTCACCAGGGTGTTGAACTTGACGCCGATTTCGTTCTGGCCGGCAGTCGCCACTTCGTGGTGGTGAACTTCAACGGTCAGGCCCATTTCTTCCAGTGCGTTGCACATGGAGGTACGGATTTCGTGGTCGTGGTCGAACGGTGGAACCGGGAAGTAGCCGCCTTTGACGCCTGGACGGTGACCCTTGTTGCCGCCTTCGATGTCCTGGTCGGACATCCACGAACCTTGCTCGGAGTAGATCTTGAACATCGAGCCGGAGATGTCCGACTTGAATTTCACCGAGTCAAAGATGAAGAACTCAGGCTCTGGACCGGCGAACACAGTGTCACCGATACCGGTGGCTTTCAGGTGTTCTTCGGCACGCTTGGCGATCGCACGTGGGTCGCGGTCGTAGCCTTGCATGCTCGAAGGTTCGATGATGTCGCACACCAGAATCAGGGTGGCGTCTTCGGTGAACGGGTCGAGAACGGCAGTTTCGTCAACCGGCATCAGGATCATGTCGGAGGCTTCGATGCCTTTCCAGCCAGCGATGGAGGAACCGTCGAACATCTTGCCGACTTCGAAGAAGTCTTCATCCAGCGCATCGCGAGCCGGCATGGTCACGTGGTGCTGAGTGCCTTTGGTGTCCGTGAAGCGCAGATCAATCCACTTGACGTCATGATCTTTGATGAGTTGAACCGTCTTCGACATATGTCCTCCGGGTGGCTTCGGGCTTGGTAGTGGATGCCCTTGAATTTGGTTGATGCCGGCGCGAATACTCTGCCAAGGCAACCTGCCTCACAAGGGAGCAAATTGCATGCCAGTGCCCCAGCATGGGTTTTTTGCCCCAATTTCACGCTTATTAAGGTGCTACGCGCCTGAAAGTGGAAAATCTCGCCCTCTAATGTAGCGTTATAAATCGAAAATGACCTGTTTTGGTGCATGCAAAACCTTCTGCACATTAACTGGTTAAACCTTGAGCAATTTCCGCTATAATCCGCGCCCCCCTTTTTCGGCTGGCCGTTCGCGCGCTGTTTTCATGAAACTAATCGTAAAAGTCTTCCCCGAGATCACCATCAAAAGCCGACCTGTCCGGACGAAGTTCATCCGCCAGTTGGCCAAGAACATCCGCACCGTGCTCCGCGACCTGGACCCGGCCGTGGTGGTGAACGGTGTGTGGGACAATCTCGAGCTGGAAACCCGCATTACCGACGCCAAAGCCTTGAAAGAGATGGGTGAGCGCCTGACCTGCATGCCGGGCATCGCGCACTTTTTGCAGATCGACGAGTACCCTCTGGGCGACTTCGACGACATCACCGAGAAGTGCAAAGAGCACTATGGCGCTGCACTGGCCGGGAAGATTTTTTCGGTGCGCTGCAAGCGTGCCGGCAAGCACACCTTCAGCTCGATGGACGTTGAAAAATACGTCGGCAGCAAGCTGCGCCGTGAGTGCGGTGCCGCCGGCATCGACCTGAAAGCGCCGGAAATCGAAGTGCGCATCGAAGTTCGCGACAAACGGTTGTTTGTGATTCACAGCCAGCACAACGGCATCGGCGGTTATCCGCTGGGTGCGTTGGAGCAGACGCTGGTATTGATGTCCGGCGGCTTTGACTCGACCGTTGCGGCCTACCAGATCATTCGTCGCGGCCTGATGACGCACTTCTGCTTCTTCAATCTGGGCGGTCGTGCCCACGAATTGGGCGTGATGGAAGTCGCGCATTTCATCTGGAAGAAGTACGGCAGCTCGCAACGCGTGCTATTTGTCAGTGTTCCGTTCGAAGAAGTTCTGGGCGAAATTCTCGGCAAAGTCGATAACAGTCATATGGGCGTTGTATTGAAGCGTATGATGTTGCGCGCGGCGTCGAACATCGCCGACCGCCTGCACATCGAAGCGCTGGTCACTGGCGAAGCGATCTCCCAGGTGTCGAGCCAGACGCTGCCGAACCTGTCGGTGATTGACTGCGTGACCGACAAGCTGGTCCTGCGTCCGCTGATCGTAGCGCACAAGCAGGACATCATCGACACCGCCAACGAGATCGGCACTGCTGATTTCGCCCGGCACATGCCGGAATACTGCGGGGTTATTTCGGTCAACCCGAAGACCGCCGCCAAGCGCGGTCGCGTTGAGCACGAAGAGAAAGAATTCGACATGGCGGTCCTCGAGCGTGCGCTCGAAAACGCCAAACTGGTGCCGATCGATCGGGTGATCGACGAATTGGGCCAGGACATACAGATTGAAGAAGTCAGCGAAGCACTGGCCGGCCAGATCGTGATCGACATCCGTCACCCGGATGCCGCCGAGGATGAGCCGCTGGAACTCGCTGGCGTAGAAGTACAGACGATGCCGTTCTACGCAGTGAACGCTCGTTTCAAGGAGCTGGATCCGACTCGCCAGTACCTGCTGTATTGCGACAAAGGCGTGATGAGTCGCCTGCATGCTCACCATTTGCTCAGTGAGGGGCATGCCAATGTGCGCGTTTATCGACCGAGCTAAGTGCCCGGGGCTGTTTGCCTGTGGCCTGCGTCACCGGCCCCCCGACACCGCCGTCAAGCTGTAACGGCCATGCCGGACACTACTGCTAATCGCTGCCAAGACTTGTCAGCAAACCGAATCCTCTGATCGAGATACACAAGTGATCGAAAATCTACGCAACATCGCCATCATTGCCCACGTTGACCATGGTAAAACCACCCTGGTAGACAAACTCCTGCGTCAATCCGGCACTCTGGAGCGCAACGAGCTCAACGACGAGCGCGTGATGGACTCCAACGACCAGGAAAAAGAGCGCGGTATTACCATTCTGGCGAAAAACACCGCCATCAACTGGAACGGCTACCACATCAACATCGTGGACACCCCGGGCCACGCCGACTTCGGCGGCGAAGTTGAACGCGTAATGTCGATGGTTGACTCCGTTCTGCTGCTGGTTGACGCTCAAGACGGCCCTATGCCGCAAACCCGTTTCGTGACCAAAAAGGCTTTCGAAGCCGGCCTGCGTCCAATCGTGGTGATCAACAAGGTTGACCGTCCAGGCGCGCGTCCGGACTGGGTTCTGGACCAGATCTTCGACCTGTTCGACAACCTCGGTGCAACCGAAGAACAACTGGACTTCCAGGTTGTTTACGCTTCGGCCCTGAACGGTATTGCCGGTCTGGATCACACCGCCATGGCGGAAGACATGACTCCGCTGTACCAAGCGGTCGTCGACCACGTTCCGCCTCCGGCCGTTGACCGTGACGGTGCGTTCCAGATGCAGATCTCCGCTCTGGACTACAACAGCTTCCTGGGTGTTATCGGCGTTGGCCGTATCGCTCGTGGCCGCGTCAAGCCGAACACCCCGGTTGTGGCTATCGGTGCTGACGGCAAGCGCCGCAACGGCCGTATCCTGAAACTGATGGGTCACCACGGTCTGCACCGCATCGACGTTGAAGAAGCTGCAGCCGGCGACATCGTCTGCATCAGCGGTATGGACTCGCTGTTCATCTCCGACACCCTGTGCCACCCGGATACCGTCGAGGCGATGAAGCCTCTGACCGTTGACGAGCCAACCGTTTCGATGACCTTCCAGGTAAACGACTCGCCATTCTGCGGTAAAGAAGGCAAGTTCGTGACGTCCCGTAACATCAAGGACCGTCTGGACAAAGAGCTGCTGTACAACGTTGCCCTGCGCGTTGAAGAAGGCGACACCGCTGACAAGTTCAAGGTTTCCGGCCGTGGTGAGCTGCACCTCTCGGTACTGATCGAAACCATGCGTCGCGAAGGCTTCGAAATCGCTCTGGGTCGTCCGGAAGTGATCATTCGTGAAGTCGACGGCGTCAAGCAAGAGCCGTTCGAAAACGTGACCATCGACATCCCTGAAGAAGCTCAGGGCAAGGTCATGGAAGAGATGGGTCTGCGTAAAGGCGACCTGAGCAACATGGTGCCGGATGGCAAGGGCCGTGTTCGTCTGGAATACAACATCCCTGCTCGCGGTCTGATCGGTTTCCGTAACCAGTTCCTGACCCTGACCAACGGTGCTGGCATCCTGACCTCGATCTTCGATCGTTACGACACCGTCAAGTCGGGCCACATGTCCGGCCGTCAGAACGGCGTTCTGGTTTCGGTTGAAACCGGCAAGGCACTGACCTACTCGCTGGAAACCCTGCAGGCTCGTGGCAAGCTGTTCGTAGAACACGGCCAAGAGATCTACAACGGTCAAATCGTTGGTCAGAACAGCCGTGACAACGACCTGGGTGTAAACCCAACCAAAGGCAAGAAGCTCGACAACATGCGTGCTTCGGGTAAAGACGAAACCATCGCTCTGGTACCACCTGTTCGCTTCACCCTGGAACAGGCTCTGGAATACATCCAGGAAGACGAGCTGTGCGAAGTCACTCCTAAGTCCATCCGTCTTCGCAAGAAGATCCTGGACGAAAGCGAGCGTACCCGCGCTGCCAAGAAAGCCAAGAACTGAGTCATTAGTTCAGGCTGAATGAAAACGCCCCCGGTCGAGAGACCGGGGGCGTTTTTGTTTGTCTGGGGGAAATGCAGGTTAGGTCTTGAAGATCAAGAGCCCCTCACCCTAGCCCTCTCCCGGAGGGAGAGGGGACTGAATGGGGGATATTCGTGAGATGCACCGACTTGAAAGAATTCTGCTGAATCCACAATCGATGTGGTCGAGCTTTATCGAATCCATAATCGACTGGTTTTTTCAGGTCGGTGTATGGCGCCAGACACCTCGGTCGGCCCCCTCTCCCTCGGGGAGAGGGCTGGGGGTAAGCTTTTAAAACTTCTCAATTGCGCGGAAATTCTGCTCGCGCACCACTTCCTTCGGCTTGTAAGCGCAATACCCCGGCCGTGGCCCGATCTTCGGGTGATTGCGGCAGGTATCCGGGCGCTTGTCATAAATGGTGCACAGGCGGCTCTTACGATCCAGGTAGTAGCAATCGTTGTTGCTCATGCGCTGCAGGGTGAAGATGCCGGACTTCTGGTTGAAGCGCTCGACCAGACCTTCCTTTTGCAAACGCTTGGCGATGTTCTTCGGCGGGTCGCCCAGTTCGAACTCGTCGACTACGCCGATGCGCACCAGATCCTTGATCTTCACCTCAACCGGCAGCGTGCAGCAGCTGGATATGCAGGAACCGCACATCGGGGCTGAGTATTTTGCCCACGTATCGAGACGATCGATCTCGGCGGCGGCAATCAGGTTGGGCTTCATCATCGGGAGTTACCAGGCGTGTGTGCATCAGGGCGCGCGATCATACCGGGACTGGTGGATTTTTGAACAACCTTTCGCCAGATTTTTTCTGCATACAGGCACATTGCCGGACAATTCGGCACGGCCCCTGCATTCATTAGCTCACTTGCCAAGGTAATGCCGGGCTATCTCACAGTCTCGGGAAAAACTGCCGAACCAGAGCCGCTACCGTCGGTCAGACCGTCTAGGCTCAGACAATTCCCCGCTCGCTCGAGGTCCTATCGATGACTCAAGAACCACTAGTTCGCGAAGCAGAGGTGGCCGCATTCCGCGACGCCGTCTTGACCAAACTCACCTATGCGGTGGGCAAAGACCCCGATCACGCCTTCGACCATGACTGGTTCGAAGCCATCGCGTTGGCTGCGCGTGATCACATGGTCGAACACTGGATGGACCACACCCGGCAGATCTACCGCAAAGGCCAGAAAAGGGTGTATTACCTCTCGCTGGAATTCCTTATCGGCCGCTTGCTCTACGACAGCCTGAGCAACCTCGGCTTGCTCGACGTCGCCCGTGAAGCGTTGACCGAACTCGGTGTCGATCTGGAACGCATCCGTTTACTGGAACCCGATGCGGCGCTCGGTAACGGCGGCCTCGGGCGTCTGGCGGCGTGCTTCATGGAAAGCATGTCGACCCTCGGCATCGCCGGTCACGGCTACGGCATTCGCTATGAGCACGGCTTGTTCCGCCAGGCCATCGTCGACGGCTGGCAGCAGGAGCAGACCGAGCACTGGCTGGATTTCGGTAACCCGTGGGAGTTCGAACGGCCAGAAGTCGTCTACACCATCGGCTTCGGCGGCAGCGTCGAAACCGTCACCGATGTCTCTGGTAAATCCAAGCAAGTCTGGTCGCCGGCAGAAACCGTCCGCGCGATTGCTTACGACACGCCCGTGGTTGGCTGGCGCGGGGCGAGCGTTAACACTTTGCGCCTGTGGCGTGCCCGCGCCATGGAAGATTTGCACCTGGAGCGCTTCAACGCCGGTGACCACTTGGGCGCCGTCGCCGAAGTGGCCCGCGCCGAAAGTATCTCCCGCGTGCTTTACCCGGCGGACAGCACTGAAGCAGGGCAGGAGCTGCGCCTGCGCCAGGAATACTTCTTCGTCGCCGCTTCGCTGCAGGATCTGCTGCGTCGCCATCGCAACATGCACACCTCAGTGCTGACGCTGGGCGATCACGCGGCGATCCAGCTCAACGACACCCACCCTTCGATTGCCGTCGCCGAACTGATGCGACAACTGGTCGACGTCTACGACGTGGCGTGGGACGCGGCGTGGCAAGTGACGGTCGATACGCTGTCGTACACCAACCACACGTTGTTGCCGGAAGCGCTGGAAACCTGGCCGGTGGGCCTGATGGAACGCATGCTGCCACGGCACATGCAGATCATTTACCTGATCAACGCCCAGCACATCGATTCGCTGCGGGCCAAAGGCATTCACGATTTCGACGTGCTCCGCGCCGTGTCGCTGATCGAAGAAGACAACGGTCGCCGCGTGCGCATGGGCAACCTCGCGTTCCTCGGTTCGCACAGCGTCAACGGTGTATCCGGACTGCACACGCAGCTGATGCGTAAAACCGTGTTCGCCGAACTGCACAAGCTCTACCCGGAGCGGATCAACAACAAAACCAACGGCATTACTTTCCGTCGCTGGCTGTATCAGGCCAACTCGGAACTGACTTCGATGCTGGTCGACGCATTGGGCCCGGATCTGCTGGATAACGCGGAGGAGCGCTTGCTCGATCTTGAACCGTTCGCCGAGAAGCCCGCGTTCCGCAAAGCCTTCGCCGAACAACGCCTGCACAGCAAAAAAGCCTTGGCCTATCTGATTCATGAACGCTTGGGCATCGCGGTCAACCCGGCGGCGATGTTCGACGTGCAGGTCAAACGGATCCATGAATACAAACGCCAGTTGCTCAACCTGCTGCACACCGTGGCGCTGTATCAGGCGATTCGCGCCGAGCCGGAAGTCGACTGGGTGCCGCGAGTGAAAATCTTCGCCGGTAAAGCGGCGGCGAGTTATCACCAGGCCAAACTGATCATCAAGCTGACCAACGATATCGCCCGGGTGGTGAACAACGACCCGACCGTGCGTGGCCTGCTGAAAGTGGTGTTTCTGCCCAACTACAACGTCAGCCTGGCGGAAAGCATCATTCCCGCAGCGGACTTGTCCGAGCAGATTTCCACCGCCGGGTTCGAGGCGTCGGGCACCAGTAACATGAAGTTCGGCCTTAATGGCGCACTGACCATCGGCACGCTGGACGGCGCCAATGTGGAAATGTGCGAGCGCATCGGTGCCGAGCACATGTTCATCTTCGGTCTCAGTGCGCAGCAGGTTGAAGCGCGTAAACAGAATCATGAGTTCAGTGCCTTGCCCGACATCGCCGCCTCCCATCGTCTGAACGATGTGCTGCAAGCGATTCGCGGCGGGGTGTTCTCGCCGGATGACACCTCGCGCTATACCGGGTTGATCGACTCGCTGGTGGATTACGACCGCTTCCTGGTCTGTGCCGATTTCGACTCGTATTGGGAAGCGCAGAAACGTGTCGAAGCGCATTGGCATGATTCGAATAACTGGTGGCGTTCAGCGGTGCTGAACACGGCGCGGATGGGCTGGTTCTCCTCGGACCGGACGATTCGCGAGTACGCCACGGATATCTGGAAAGCGCTGGAGTAACTTTCCACTACAAATGTGCGCAAGGCCCAACGTTTGTTGGGCCGGATCGATATACTGAGCGCCGGTTACCGGATGCTCCAGTCACCACCGATCCAATGTGGGAGCGAGCCTGCTCGCGAAGCGGTTGTCATGTTAAACAGAAATGTTGGCTGACAAACCGCTTTCGCGAGCTGGCTCGCTCCCACTGGGTTTGTGCCTAGACTGAAGCAATCGCCGGACTTGCCCTGTCTTGGGGCTGCTTAGGGATATCGACCATGCAATGGATGTTCATGTTGATCGGGCTGGTGCTCGGCTGGCTGCTCGACGAGTCGTTCAGTGACGCGCTGTTGGGCGCATTGCTGGGGCTGGTGATCGGACAGACGATTCGCATTGCGCGGCTGGGTGCGCAGACGACGCAGCAACAACATCAACTTGAGCAAGCAAAGATTGCCTTGCAGGGCGTTGAACAGCGTCTGTTTTTGCTGGAAGGTGCGCCGGTTCATGCCGCGCCGCCACCGAGCGCAGCGCCTGTCAGCGAACCCGTTGTAGAACCCGTTAAAGTCGTCGAAGAAGCTCCAGCGCCAGAACTGGTGTGGGAGCTGCCGCCCGAACTCCAACCGATTTCCGCCGTCGCCAGCGAAACCAGTCAACCGCTGCCCGTCGATGTCTGGCGCCTTGACGCCGTCACGCCCGAACCGCAAAAACCTGCCGAACCCCGTGGTCCGAACCTCATCGAGCGCGGCATAAGTGCTGCGCGCAATTGGCTGTTTGGCGGCAACACCGTGCTGCGGGTCGGCGTGGTTTTGCTGTTTTTCGGTCTGGCATTCCTGTTGCGCTACGCCACTGAAGGCATGGTCGTGCCGATCGAGTTGCGCTACGCCGGTGTCGCGGCCGCCGCGCTGGGTTTGCTCGCGCTCGGTTGGTGGCTGCGCCGGCGCAACAGCAATTACGCCTTGATGCTGCAAGGCACGGGGATTGCGGTGCTGTACCTGACGGTGTTTGCGGCGATGCGTCTGCATCCGCTACTCGATCCTTCCGCCGCGCTCGGTTTGCTGGTTGCAGTGACAGTGTTCTCGGCGATTCTGGCGATTACACAGGATGCGTTGGGATTGGCGGCTGCGGCAGCATTGGGTGGTTTCGCCGCGCCGATCCTGACTTCGACCGGCGCCGGCAACCACGTCGCGCTGTTCAGTTATTTCGCGCTGCTCAACGCCGGGATTCTCGCCATCGCCTGGTTCAAGGCCTGGCGCTTGCTCAACCTGATCGGCTTCGTCGGCACCTTTGGTATTGGCTTCGCGTGGGGTCTTCGTTCGTATGCGCCAGAGCTATTGTGGAGCACCGAGCCGTTCCTGATTCTGTTCTTCCTGATGTACCTCGCCATCGGCCTGTTATTTGCCCGGCGCAAATTGCTCGACATGCCCGATGCCCCGGCGGACGGCGACCGCGACGCGTTGCTGCACTGGTCGGCGCGCAAGGGCGATTACGTCGACGGCACCATGTTATTCGGCCCACCGATTATTGGCTTCGGTTTGCAGTTCGCGCTGGTACAGCATCTGGAATTTGCCGCAGCGTTCAGTGCGCTGGCCCTGGGCATGATCTACATGGCGTTGGCCAAGGTATTGATGGGCGGCCGCGCGGTGCTGCTGGGTGAAACCTGTCTGGCGCTCGGAGTGATTTTTGCCAGTCTGGCCATTCCGCTGGGACTCGATGCGCGTTGGACCTCGGCAGCCTGGGCGGTGGAAGGTGCGGGGATTTTCTGGCTCGGTCTGCGTCAGCATCGACCGTTCGCCCGGGCCTTTGCGTTGCTGCTGCAACTGGGTTCCGCGTTGGCCTTCCTTAGTCAGTTGCGCGCTGGCGAAAGCAGTCTGCTCGACGGTGCGCCGCTAGGTGCGTTGATGCTCGGCATCGCGTTGCTGTTCAGTTTCTATCAACTGCGCAAGGCCTCGCCGGAACAGGCATCGCCTTGGGAACGCCAGGGCCTGCCAGTGCTGGCAGCTCTGGGCCTGACTTTCCTCTATCTGCTGGCGCCGCTGTTTTTCTTCGTGCAGGGCACGGCGATCAGTTGGGCGCTGGCCGGGTTGGCGACTCTGTTTGTCGGTCTGCGGATTCAATCGCGTACGTTCCTGTTCTCTGCGTTTGCTGTGCAGTTGCTCGGTGGCGCGTTGTTTCTGTTGCGTCTGCAAGGTGCAGGGGAAGATTCCGCTGCGGTGTTCAGCGCCGGTTGGAGCGGTTTGCTTAGTGCGTCGTTGATCGGTCTGGCATTGATCGCCGGCATGCTGGTGGCGGCTCGCGATGACATGGTGCGCAGCGATGTGCGCCTGTTGCACGGTCTGTCGGTGGTATTACTGGCCGGTCTGGTGCTGATCAATCTGGCCGTGCTGTTTGTGCTGCCGTGGCAAACGGCGAGTGCGGTGTGGGCCACGAGTGGTTTGCTGATCATCTGGCTGAGCCTGTACCTCAAGCAGCGTGTGAGTTTTGTCTTCGGTTTGCTGTTGCAGGTGATCGGCGGCGCGGCGTTTTTGCTGGCCGGTCCCGAGTTGCTTGGGCCGCTGTCCAGCGAAGGTTTGAAACCGTTGGCCCATGGCGGATTCTGGACGCCGCTGGTGCTGGGGCTGGCGGCGATGATCGGTGCCTGGCGTCTGCAACTGGGCAATCACGCCACGGCATTTGATGCGTTGAGTTTGCAGCGCTTGTCCGAAGTGTTGCTGGTGTGGGGCGCCGGTTGGTGGGCGTTGGCGTGGGTCAGTGAGGTGCTGCGATTTGCTGCGCCGAATCTGCAGGCCACGTTGTTGCTGTTGGTTGCCGCCGTCAGTGTGGCGTTGTGGACACTGTTGTCATCGCGGTTGAAATGGCCGGCGCTGGGTTTGCTGTGCACCTTGCTGATTCCGGCGGCGGGGCTGGTGTTGCTCGCTGCGTGGCATTCGCGTTATCACCCGGCGGCCGATTTCGGTTGGCTGGCGTGGACGGCGCTGTTTGCCGTGCATTTCTTCAGCCTTCGACGTTTGGCGCCGATGCTGCCAACGCGAGCCTTGAGCACCGCGCATGTGCTCGGCTGCTGGCTGCTGATCGGCGTGCTGGCACTGGAACTGCGTTTCGGCCTGCTGCTGTTGTCCGAGCAATACAACGCCTGGCGCTGGCTGGGCTGGGCGATTCTGCCGAGCCTGTATTTGCTGCTGGCGGCGGCACCGCGCAACTGGCCGTGGCCGGTGGTGGCATTCCCTCGCGAATACCGCTTGTATGCCGCCGCACCGTTGGCGGTGCTGATGCTCGCGTGGTTCTGGCTGGCGAATGGCGTCAGCGATGGCAATGCCCAACCGTTGCCGTACGTGCCGCTGCTCAACCCGCTGGAGTTGGGCCTGCTGTTCGCTTTGTTTGGCGTTTATGTGTGGTCGCGCAGTGCGATTTCGCAGTTGTCGATCCGTCAGGACTACGCCGATTACGCCACGCAATTGATCGCTGGGGTTTCGCTGTTCGCTTTCTGCACCGCGCTGGTGACCCGCGCCGCGCACCATTGGGCCGGGATCCCATTCGAGCTGGATACGCTGCTCGCTTCGATGCTGGTGCAGGCCGGGCTGTCGATCGTCTGGACGCTGATGGCGCTCGGCCTGATGATCGGCGGGCATCTGCGTCATCGCCGCGAAGTGTGGCTGATCGGCGCGGCGCTGATTGCGCTGGTGGTGGCCAAACTGATTTTTGTCGAACTGAGCAACCGTGGCGGCCTCGCCCGGATCGTCTCGTTTATCGGCGTCGGCGTGTTGCTGCTGGTGGTCGGCTATTTCGCGCCGCTGCCGCCCAAACGCGTCGATGCTGACCTGGCGGCGGACAAACCGGCCCCGGACACCGAAGGAGTTTCATCTTGAGTCGCATGCTGAATCTGGGTTGGTTGGCGTTGGGCGTGGTGATGGTGGCCGGCGCTCAGGAAAAACCGGCGGACTTCGCCACGCAAGTGCCGCTGGCGGTCAGTGGCAACGGCCCGTGGTATCGCCTCGAGTTGCCGCTGAGCGTGCAATTGCAGGCGCGCCAGACCGATCTCAGTGATCTGCGTGTGTTCAACGCCGCCGGCGAACCGCAGGCTTACGCCTTGGCGCGCGAGTCGGCGCAAACCCGCGACGACGGTAAGTTGCATGAGGTGAAGTGGTTCCCGCTGTACAACGCCGCCGACGCCAGCGAACGAGCGCCGAACGTGCGTGTGCAATCGACCACCAACGGCACGCTGGTCGAAGTGCAGCCGTCCAGTCAGTTGGAGGCGGGTGAAGAAGTGCTGCGCGGCTGGCTGCTGGATGCCAGCGCGATCAAGGCGCCGCTGCAGCAGTTGATCCTTGACTGGACCAGCGAGCGCGACGGCTTCCAGCGTTTCAGCATCGAAGCCAGCGACGACTTGCAGCACTGGCAGCCGTGGGGCGAAGGTCAGGTCGCACGACTGACCTTTTCCGATGAGCGTATCGAGCAGCACGAAGTGACGCTGCCGGGACAATCGGCGCGTTATGTACGGCTGTTGTGGGAGTCGCCGAACTCGGCGCCGATCCTGACGGCGGCACAACTGAAAAGCAGTGATCCGCGCAATGTGCCGCTGCCGTTGGTCTGGTCGCAGGCCTTGGCCGGCAGCAGCGCCAAGGCCGGGGAGTACACCTGGCAATTGCCGATGGGGCTGAATGTCGAGCGGGTGCAGGTTGAGCTGAAACAGCCGAACAGTCTGGCGCCGGTGACGCTGGCCGGCCGCCGTGAAAGCAGTTTGCCGTGGCAGACGCTGAGCAGCGGTTTGCTCTATCGCCTGACCCAGAATAATCAGGATGTGCTGCAGAACGAACTGCAACTCTACGGGCAAACCGTGCAGCAATTGAAACTGAGCGTCGACGAGCGCGGCGGTGGGTTGGGTGAGCAGGCGCCGAGTCTGAAATATGCGGTGCGGGCGACGCAGGTGATCTTCCTCGCGCGCGGGGAGGGGCCGTACAGTCTGGCGCTGGGTAATCCGAGTGTAAAAACGGCGAATCTGCCGTTGGCGACGCTGATTCCGGATTTCAAACCGGAGAAGCTGGCGGCGTTGGGTAAGGCTTCGGTTCAAGGTGAGACGGTTGTTACGCAGACTTCTGGGGCTACTACGGCGGCGGTGGCCGAGACCAATTGGAAGAAGATCGGGTTGTGGGCGGTGTTGTTGCTGAGTGTGGTTTTTCTTGGGGCGATGGCGTTCAGCTTGTTGCGCAAGCCTCCTTCCAATACCTGAGAATGGCTGTCGCTGCGCGCCATTCGCGAGCAGGCTCGCTCCCACAGTGGATCTTCAGTGGACGCCAGTTGTGTGTTCACTCAAATCCCCTGTGGGAGCGAGCCTGCTCGCGAAAGCGGTCTCTCAATCAATACATACCCCAAACGGATCAGCCTTCGTCGGATTTCCAACTACGCTAAACCCGCTACCTGAACTCTCCACCGACAATCACGTCTCATGCAGGCAATTACACCCCAACGCACGTTACCGGGCGTCTTCGCTCGCTACGTTTTCAGACTCCCTGTAAACTGCGCGGGTTTTTAGCCCCCCATTCCACCGGAGCCGTCCATGTCCCGCGTTACCCTGAGTCGCTATTTGATTGAGCAGACCCGCAGCAATAACACTCCTGCCGATCTGCGTTTCCTGATCGAAGTGGTGGCGCGTGCCTGCAAGGAGATCAGCCACGCCGTGTCCAAAGGCGCCCTGGGTGGTGTTCTGGGCAGCATGGGCACTGAAAACGTCCAAGGCGAAGTGCAGAAGAAACTCGACGTGATCTCCAACGAGATCCTGCTCGAAGCCAACGAATGGGGCGGTCACCTGGCCGGCATGGCGTCCGAAGAAATGGACAACGCCTACCAGATCCCGGGCAAATACCCGAAAGGCGCGTACCTGCTGGTATTCGACCCACTGGACGGCTCGTCGAACATCGACATCAACGCCCCGGTTGGCACCATCTTCTCGGTACTGCGTTGCCCGAACGAATACCTGAGCCAGAACGAGCCGCTGAACGAGAAAGCGTTCCTGCAGCCAGGCACTCAGCAAGTTGCCGCCGGTTACGCAATCTACGGCCCGCAAACCATGCTGGTACTGACCCTGGGCGACGGCGTCAAAGGCTTCACACTGGACCGCGAAATGGGCAGCTTCGTGCTGACTCACGAAGACATCACCATTCCTGAATCGACCCAGGAATTTGCCATCAACATGTCCAACCAGCGTCACTGGGAAGCTCCGGTACAGCGCTACGTTGGCGAGCTGCTGGCCGGTGAAGAAGGTCCGCTGAAAAAGAACTACAACATGCGTTGGGTCGCGGCGATGGTTGCCGACGTACACCGCATCCTGACCCGTGGCGGTCTGTTCATGTACCCGCGCGACAGCCGTGAGCCGTCCAAGCCAGGTAAACTGCGTCTGATGTACGAAGCCAACCCGATGTCGTTCCTGGTGGAACAAGCGGGCGGCGCGTCCACCGACGGTCACCAGCGCATCCTCGACATTCAGCCAGAAGGCCTGCACCAGCGCGTAGCGGTGTTCCTCGGCTCGAAAGAAGAAGTCGCACGCGCTACGGCCTACCACAAGGAATAAACCATGACCGCGCCCTGGCAGCCGTTGCTCGATTGGTGGTTCGGACATGCCGAATCACCGGATGAGATATCGGCTGACAAGGGCAAGTTGTGGTTCGGTAAGCGAGACAGCCAAGACCTCGAAGCGCGGACGCGTTTCGGGGTCTTTGTCGATCAGGCCCTGGCCGGCGAATTGACCGAGTGGACGCAATGTCCCGAAGGTTGGCTGGCGGTGGTGCTACTGCTCGATCAACTGCCGCGAATGATCTTTCGCGATACCCCCAAAGCATTTTCCGGCGATCTGCGCGCGCAGAAACTCGTCGCGCAAGGCATTGCGGCGGATTTCGATCGGCAGCTGAAACCGATTCAACGTGTGTTCATTTATCTGGTGTTCGAACACTGCGAAAACCTCGCGGTGCAGAATGAGGCGGTTTCCAGGTTTATCGAACTGGTAGCTGAACAGCCGGAGGCGGAGCGGGCGGTGTTTGCGGATAATCTGGATTATGCCGAGCGGCATCAGAAAGTGATCGCGCGGTTTGGCCGGTTTCCGCATCGCAATGCGGTGTTGGGGCGGGAGTCTACGGCTGAGGAGTTGGTGTTTCTTTCAGAACCTGGGTCAAGGTTTTAAGGGCTTACCCTCACCCTAGCCCTCTCCCAAGGGGAGAGGGGATTGACCGAGGTGATCGGGCGAGGTACGCCGACCTGAAACATCGAGTCGAACTCAGGTTTGAACAGGATGAAGATCGGCTCCCTTTCCCCCTCGCCCCCCTGGGGGGAGAGGGCTGGGGTGAGGGGGTAAGGCTCTTGATCTTCAGATGCGGAAGCTGCCGACCAACTGCTTCAACCGCGCCGCCTGCTGCTCCAGATCCGAACAAGCCCGCAACGTCGCCTGCAAGTTCTCCACGCCTTCCTGATTCAGCGTGTTGATCTCGTTGATATCGACATTGATCGACTCGACCACTGCTGTCTGCTCTTCAGTTGCGGTGGCCACCGACTGGTTCATCCCGTCGATCTCACCGATCCGCTGGGTCACGCTACCCAACCGCTCACCAGCCTGGTTGGCGATGCCGACGCTGCTTTCGCTCTCGCGCTGGCTCTCGGTCATGATGCTCACCGCCTGACGCGCGCCGACTTGCAGTTCTTCGATCATCTTCTGCACTTGCTGCGCCGAGTCCTGCGTGCGGTGCGCCAGGTTGCGCACCTCATCGGCAACCACGGCGAAACCACGCCCGGCTTCACCGGCACGCGCTGCTTCGATCGCGGCGTTGAGTGCGAGCAGGTTGGTTTGCTGCGAGATGCTGGTGATCACTTCGAGAATCTGGCCGATGTTCACCGTGTTGGCGTTCAGCGTTTCGATGTTGCCGCAGGAGTCGCTGATCTTTGCCGACAGCTGTTGCATGGCCGAAATGGTTTTATCCACAACCTGCTGACCGTCGACCGCGAGGCTGCGCGCATCGCTGGAATGCTGCGAGGCGAGGGCGGCGTTCTGGGCGATTTCCTGCGCGGCGGCGCCGAGCTGGTTGATCGCGGCGGCGACGCTGTTGGTACGGCTGGCTTGCTGATCCGAGTTGTACATCGACGAGTTCGACGCTGCGACTACGCGCAGGGCGACTTCGTTGACCTGGCCGGTGGCCGAGGACACTTCGCGGATCGAGGTGTGGATGCGCTCAACGAAACGGTTGAACGAGGTGCCCAGTGCGCCGAACTCGTCGTTGCCGTGGATCACCAGACGTTTAGTCAGGTCGCCTTCGCCTTCAGCGATGTCGTGCATGGCGCGGCCCATGGTCAGCAGTGGTTGCATCAGCACGCGGATGAGCATGCCGAGCAGGGCGATGATGATCACCACGGCAATGACCATGGCGATCAGCGCCGAGGTGCGGAACTCACTGAGCATTGCGAACGCGGTGTCTTTATCGAGCACCAGCGCCACATACCAGTCGGCCGACGGCACGCCGTTGACGTGGGTGAAGGAGATCAGTTGGGTTTTGCCATTGAACTCGACTTCTTTCAGGCCCGGGCTGACTTTCGGTGCTCCGTTCGGATAAGCCTCGGCGAGGGTCTTGAGCACCAGTTTGCTGTCCGGATGGATCAGGATCTTGCCGTCGGCACTGACGATGAACGCGTGGCCGTGGCCGCCGAAATTCAGCGAGTTGATGATCGCGCTGACGCTGGTCAGGTCGATGTCGGCACCGGCGACGCCGAGCATCTGCCCTTGGCGCTGCACCGGGGTGGCGACAGTGATCACCAGTTTGCCCGAAGACGCGGCGATGTAAGGTTCGGTGACGATGGTCTGCTGTGCGCTGTTGGCGGCTTTGTACCAGCCGCGTGCGCGTGGATCGTAGTCCGGCGCGCGGTTGCCGGCCGGCACCGAGAACATCACGCCGTCGGCGCCGCCGAAATAGCTGAGCTGGAAATTGCCGGTGTAGGCGGGCAGGTCGATGATGCGTTTCAGGCTGGACGTGGCATTACCGTCGACGGCGACTTGCTGCGACAGCGATTGCAGCAACTGAATGCGGCTTTCCAGCCAGGTCTGGATGTTACTGGTGGTCAGGCTGCCGAGTTCCTGCATCGAGGATTCGGTGCTGTTGCTCAGTGCTTCGCGCTGTCGATAGTCGTTGAACAAAATGAAACAGGCGAACGCAACGGCCACCACGAGGGCGGCAGCCAACAAGATCTTGTGGCTGAATTTCATGTTTCTGGTCATCGAATGAACTACCGCGAAGGGGCTGGTCAAGAAAGGGCGGCAATTTGCCACACTCGGGGGCTTTGCGCTGCTCTTATTTCGACCGTGGCGCGCCAAAGATTAGGCGTCTTTGGCGAAATGCGACGAAATGCTCAATAGCCCTACAAAGTGTCTGATTTATCGGCAAATGCCAGACGGGCGGGCTAATAAATAGCCCTTGCCCCACGGAACCAGATGAGGGTTTTCTCTTCTAAGCTTCTGGTTGGCACCATGCCATCCCCCCTCGTTCCAGGAGTTACACCATGTCGCTGCGATCTCTCGCCCTTCTGACGTTTTGCGTGCTGCTGGCCGCATGCAGCAAGGTCAATCAGGAAAACTACTCGAAGCTCTCGGCCGGCATGGCCAAGGCCGAAGTCGAGACCCTGCTGGGCAAACCGACCGATTGTTCGGGCGCGCTCGGCATGTCCAGTTGCACCTGGGGCGACAAGAACAGCTTTATCAGCGTGCAGTACGCCGGTGACAAAGTGCTGATGTTTTCCGGCCAAGGCCTGAAGTAAACCGGGGCTTCGCGCCCACGGAGAAGAAAAATGAAGCGGTTATTGCTGATCCTTTTTGCCGGCCTGGTACTGGCCGGCTGCGCCAGTTCCGGCGTCGACCCGTTGGCGCCGAAAACCGCCAGCAGCGTCAACCTCAAGCGCTATCAGGGGACCTGGTACGAACTGGCGCGCTTGCCGATGTACTTCCAGCGCAACTGCGCACAATCCGAAGCCCATTACACCCTCAAGCCTGACGGCAATGTCGCGGTGCTCAATCGCTGCCTGACTCCGGACTGGCAATGGGAAGAGGCCAAGGGCACGGCTTATCCACAGGTGCCGGGCAAGACCGACAAGCTCTGGGTCGAATTCGATACCTGGTTCTCGCGGTTGATCCCGGGTGTGGCGAAAGGCGAATACTGGGTGTTGTACGTCAGCGATGACTACAAGACCGCCATTGTCGGCGACCCGAGTCGCAAGTACATGTGGCTGTTGTCGCGCACGCCGACTGTCAACGGTGTGGTGCGTGAAGAGCTGCTGAGCAAGGCGCGTCAGCAGGGTTATGACACCACGCGATTGATCTGGCGGGCGTCGGATCGGCAGATGGCCAAGACCTCTAATTAATCACCTATCCTGATCACTCCCACGCTCCGCGTGGGAGTGTCGCAATGGACGCTCTGCGTCCGCTTGTGGGACGCAGAGCGTCCCGGGCTGCATTCCCACGCAGAGCGTGGGAACGATCAGCCGTCAGCCGAGGAGGTCGCGCAGGGCCTGGGTGAAGGCGCGCGCACTGTCTTCTTCTCCGGCATGCCGCCCATCGCGCACCACCCACTGGCCATTGACCAGCACATCGCGCACCTGACGATCGCCGCCGGCAAATAACCAGCGATTCAAAATCCCGTCGCCATTGGCCGTCGCCAGATACGGATCGTTGCCATCGAGCACAATCCAATCGGCACGCTTGCCCACTTCCAGCGCTCCGATCGGCTGCCCCAACGCCTGCGCACCGCCATCCAGTGCTGCGTCATACAGCGTGCGCCCAACCATCGGTTGATCCGCGCCATACAAACGGTTACGCCGCTGATCACGCAGACGCTGGCCGTATTCCAGCCAACGCAATTCTTCCACCACGCTCAGCGATACATGACTGTCGGAACCGATGCCCATGCGCCCGCCCTGAGCGAGGAAATCCACCGCCGGGAAAATCCCGTCGCCCAGATTCGCTTCAGTGGTCAGGCACAGCCCGGCGATGGCGCGACTCTTGGCCATCAGCGTGACTTCTTCCGGGTTGGCATGAGTGGCGTGCACCAAGCACCAGCGCTGATCGACTTCGGTGTTTTCGTAAAGCCATTGCAGAGGACGCCGACCGCTCCAGCTCAGGCAGTCGTCGACTTCTTTCTGCTGTTCGGCGATGTGGATGTGCACCGGGCATTGCTTGTCACTGCCGGCCAATACTTCGCTGATCTGTTGCGGCGTCACCGCACGCAACGAGTGAAAGCACAGCCCCAGCGATTGCGCCTTTTGCTGCGCCAGTAATGGCTGCAAGCGCGATTGCAGATTCAGATAATTTTCGGCGCTGTTGATAAAACGACGCTGACCATCATTCGGCGTCTGGCCGCCGAAGCCTGAGTGGCTGTAGAGCACCGGCAGCAGGGTCAGGCCGATGCCGCTTTCACTCGCGGCCTGACTGATGCGCAACGCCAGCTCAGCCGGATCGGCATACGGCTGACCATTGCTGTCGTGGTGCACGTAGTGAAACTCTGCAACGGATGTGTAACCAGCCTTGAGCATTTCGATATACAGCTGACGGGCGATCACGCCGAGTTGATCCGGGCTGATTTTTCCGACGAGGCGATACATCAGATCGCGCCAGGTCCAGAAACTGTCGTTGGGATTGCCGGCTACTTCGGCCAGACCCGCCATCGCCCGCTGGAACGCGTGGGAGTGCAGATTGGGCATGCCCGGCAGCAGCGGGCCGCTCAGCCGTTCGGCGCCATCTGCGGTGGAATCGGCCTGAATTTGGGTCAGCACGCCCTCGGCGCTGACCTCAAGACGTACATTGTTGGCCCATCCGTTAGGCAGCAGCGCGCGTTCGGCAAAGAAGGCGGACATGGTTCAGCACCCCATCGTGTGTTATTTGTATATACATATACAGACGTTTGCCTGCCCGGTAAACTCCGGCAAGCTAGCCACTTTCATCCAATGAACAGGGATCAACCGTGCCGACTCCGCCTCCAGTCTCCCCGTTGGCCGCGAACATGGGCGACAGTCCGGCGCCCTTGTACGCCCGCGTCAAACAGATGATCACCCAGCAGATCGACAGCGGAAACTGGCCGCCGCACTACCGCGTGCCGTCCGAAAGCGAGCTGGTCAATCAACTCGGTTTCAGCCGCATGACCATCAACCGCGCCCTGCGCGAGATGACCGCCGACGGCCTGTTGGTGCGCATGCAAGGCGTCGGCACGTTTGTCGCCGAACCGAAGAGCCAGTCGGCGCTGTTCGAAGTGCACAACATCGCTGACGAAATCGCTTCCCGTGGCCATCGCCACACTTGCCAGGTGATCACCCTCGAAGAAGAGGCCGCCGGATCCGAGCGCGCGCTGGCGCTGGACATGCGCGAGGGGCAGAAGGTGTTCCACTCGCTGATCGTGCATTACGAAAACGACATTCCGGTGCAAATCGAAGACCGTTTCGTCAACGCGCTGGTGGCCCCGGAATACCTCAAGCAGGACTTCACTCTGCAAACGCCGTACGCCTATTTGAACCAGGTCGCGCCGCTGACCGAAGGCGAGCACGTGGTTGAAGCGATCCTTGCCGAATCGTCCGAGTGCAAGTTGTTGCAGATCGAAAAGGGCGAGCCTTGCTTGTTGATTCGTCGTCGCACGTGGTCGGGGCGTCAGCCGGTGACCGCTGCTCGTCTGATCCATCCCGGTTCTCGTCATCGTCTGGAAGGACGCTTTCACAAATGAATGGTTTGAAGGTTTTACGCGCCGAAGGCTACCCGCGCATGCCGTGGAAAAACGGCGGTGGCAGCACTGAAGAAATCACCCGTGATGCGGGCACCGGTCTGGAAGGTTTTGGCTGGCGCTTGTCGATTGCCGACATCGCCGAGTCCGGCGGTTTCTCCACCTTCGCCGGTTACCAGCGAGTGATAACGGTGTTGCAGGGTGACGGCATGACCCTGTGCGTTGATGGCGACGATACGCGGCCATTGTTACCGCTCGACCCGTTTGCCTTCAGCGGCGAAAGTCAGGTGTCGTGCACGCTGCTCGGCGGTGCGATTCGCGATTTCAACCTGATCTATACGCCGCAGCGTTACAGCGCGCGGTTGCAGTGGCTGGACGGTGAGCAGCGTTTCTTCAGCTCGGCGGGGACGGTGTTGGTGTTCAGTGTCAGTGAGTTGCTGGAAGTCCGGATCGGTGACAGTGTTTCGCAGTTGGGGCGACATGATTGCCTGCAACTGGACGGCAACAGCGGTCTGGCCGAAGTCTCCACCAATGCGGGTTGCTGCGTCATTGAACTGACTGGACGCTGATTCAGAAATCTTAAAAGATCGCAGCCTTCGGCAGCTCCTACAGGGTGTACATCAAACCCAGTGTAGGAGCTGCCGAAGGCTGCGATCTTTTGCTTTTGGGGTGTTCCCAACCCACGCACCAACTTGTTACCGAACGCCCCAGAGTGGCGCAAAACCTCGCTTTCGTAACAATCCCCAATCCCCTCCATCAATACCCTCGAAATATTTCATCAGCGCCAGAACCCTTGATTCAGGCGCTCTCCAGCCCTGGCCGCGATTTTTCTTGAACGGCCCTCCAACAAGTTGGCCGCTTGATTGCATATGCTTGTATGTACAAGTAAAGACGTATGCGTATGAGTCGTTCGGGACTCTCTGCAGCGTCCACTGATTCGCTTGTCGCGCATTGATGCACGCAGGCTGCTTGCCCACTGCCAGGGTTGGTTTGAATTGATCGCTGAGGAGTCTTTTTCGTGACTGACAATAAGCCTACAAAGTTTCGCGATGTCGAAATCCGTGCCGCGCGCGGTAACAAGCTGACCGCCAAGAGCTGGCTGACCGAAGCGCCGCTGCGCATGCTGATGAACAACCTCGACCCGGAAGTCGCCGAGAACCCGAAAGAGCTGGTGGTTTACGGTGGTATCGGTCGCGCCGCGCGTAACTGGGAGTGCTACGACAAAATCGTCGAAAGCCTGACCCACCTGAACGACGACGAAACCCTGCTGGTGCAATCCGGCAAGCCGGTCGGCGTGTTCAAGACTCACAGCAATGCCCCGCGTGTACTCATCGCCAACTCCAACCTCGTTCCACACTGGGCGAGCTGGGAGCACTTCAACGAACTCGACGCCAAAGGCCTGGCCATGTACGGCCAGATGACCGCCGGCAGCTGGATCTACATCGGCAGCCAAGGCATCGTTCAAGGCACCTACGAAACCTTCGTCGAAGCCGGTCGCCAGCACTACAACGACAACCTCACCGGCAAGTGGGTTTTGACCGCTGGCCTCGGTGGCATGGGCGGCGCACAACCGCTGGCGGCAACACTCGCTGGGGCGTGCTCGCTGAATATCGAATGCCAACAAGTGAGCATCGATTTCCGCCTGAAAAGCCGTTACGTCGACGAGCAAGCCAAAGACCTCGACGACGCCCTGGCGCGCATCGACAAGTACACCAAAGAAGGCAAAGCGATCTCCATCGCGCTGCTGGGTAACGCCGCAGAAATTCTGCCGGAACTGGTCAAGCGCGGAGTGCGCCCGGACATGGTCACCGACCAGACCAGCGCCCACGACCCGCTCAACGGTTACCTGCCTGCCGGCTGGACCTGGGACGAATACCGCGCCCGCGCCAAGACCGAACCTGCCGCTGTGATCAAAGCCGCCAAGCAGTCGATGGCCGTGCACGTCAAAGCCATGCTGGAATTCCAGAAGCAAGGCATTCCGACCTTCGACTACGGCAACAACATCCGTCAGATGGCGCAGGAAGAAGGCGTCGAAAACGCGTTCGATTTCCCCGGTTTCGTACCGGCTTACATCCGTCCGCTGTTCTGCCGTGGCATCGGCCCGTTCCGCTGGGCAGCACTGTCGGGCGATCCGCAAGACATCTACAAAACCGACGCCAAGGTCAAAGAGCTGATCCCGGACGACGCACATCTGCACAACTGGCTGGACATGGCCCGCGAGCGCATCAGCTTCCAGGGTCTGCCGGCACGTATCTGCTGGGTTGGCCTGGGCCTGCGCGCCAAGCTCGGTCTGGCGTTCAACGAAATGGTTCGTAGCGGCGAGTTGTCGGCGCCAATCGTGATCGGTCGTGACCACCTCGACTCCGGCTCGGTCGCCAGCCCGAACCGCGAAACCGAATCGATGCAGGATGGTTCCGACGCCGTGTCCGACTGGCCACTGCTCAACGCCCTGCTCAACACCGCGAGCGGTGCGACCTGGGTTTCCCTGCATCACGGCGGCGGCGTCGGCATGGGCTTTTCGCAACACTCGGGCATGGTGATTGTCTGCGACGGTACGGACGAAGCGGCCGAGCGTATTGCGCGCGTGCTGCACAACGACCCGGCCACCGGTGTCATGCGTCACGCCGATGCCGGTTACCAGATCGCCATCGACTGCGCCAAGGAACAGGGGCTGAACCTGCCGATGATTACCGGCAAATAAATGCAAAACCCTGTGGGAGCGAGCCTGCTCGCGAATGCGGTCTGTCAGCCAACACACATGTTGAATGTGCTGACGCCTTCGCGAGCAGGCTCGCTCCCACAGTAGTGCGCAAGACGTTCAGTGAACTCGAATAACAATCCACAGAGGTTGAATCATGGCTGTTAACACCGATCGTGCATGCAACAAACCGTTGATCGAAAGGCGTTCGATCGACTACATCCCGGAAGCGGAAAGACACGGTCGTCTGTTTAGCCAGTTCACCCTGTGGATGGGTGCCAACCTGCAAATCACCGCGATCGTCACCGGGGCCTTGGCCGTGGTGCTCGGCGGTGATGTGTTCTGGTCGTTGATCGGTCTGTTGATCGGTCAACTGCTCGGTGGCGGGGTGATGGCGCTGCATGCTGCGCAAGGGCCGAAGCTGGGCCTGCCGCAGATGATCTCCAGTCGCGTGCAGTTCGGCGTTTATGGTGCGGCGATTCCGATCGTGCTGGTGTGCCTGATGTACCTGGGTTTCACCGCAACGGGCACGGTGCTTTCCGGCCAGGCGCTGGGCCAGTTGTTTGGCGTTAGCGACACCGTGGGTATCCTGCTGTTTGCCAGTGTCATTGTGGTAGTCACTGTGCTCGGTTATCGGGTGATCCACTGGATCGGCCGTGTCGCCAGCGTCATTGGCGTGATCGCTTTCGTTTATCTGTTCAGCCGTCTGATCAGTCAGGTAGACGTTGGTGCACTGTTGCAAATCCGTCACTTCAGCTGGAGCAGTTTCCTGCTCGCGGTATCCCTTGCCGCGTCGTGGCAGATCGCATTCGGCCCTTACGTGGCTGACTATTCCCGTTACCTGCCGAGCAAGACCTCGGCAGTCAAAACCTTCTTCGCTGCTGGTGCCGGTTCAGTGGTCGGCGCGCAAGTGGCGATGATTCTCGGCGTGTTCGCCGCGGCTTCCTCCAACGGCCAGTTCGCCGGTCACGAAGTCGCCTACATCGTCGGTCTGGGCGGCGCCGGTGCCACCGCTGCGCTGCTGTACTTCAGCATCGCGTTCGGCAAGGTGACCATCTCCACCCTGAACTCCTACGGCAGCTTCATGTGCATCGCGACCATCATCAGTGGTTTCAAAGGCCACCTGACCGTTACGCGCATGCAGCGTCTGGTGTTCGTGCTGGTGATCGTGGGCGCAGCGACGCTGATCGCGCTGCTTGGTCAGCACTCGTTCCTCGGTGCATTCAAGTCCTTCATCCTGTTCCTGCTCGCCTTCTTCACACCCTGGAGCGCGATCAACCTGGTCGACTACTACTGCATCACCCGTGAGCGCTATGACGTGCCGGCGCTGGCCGATCCGAACGGTCGCTACGGCCGCTGGAACCTGCTCGGCATCAGCGTCTACGTGTTCGGTGTGCTGGTGCAGTTGCCGTTCATCTCTACCAAGTTCTATACCGGCCCGCTGGTGGCGGCCCTCGGTGATGTTGATATTTCCTGGATCATCGGCCTCGTACTGCCGGCCGTCGTCTACTACGTGTGCGCGAAAAAATGGCACAGCGCAGTGCCCGATCAACTGATTCTGCCGGTCGAGCAGAACAGCGTTGTACAACCTAAAACAAGCGGGGCCGGTCGCGCTGCGGCGCAGGCCTGATTGGACGTGGACAGGGCTGGATGCCTCTTGACTGCCGTAAGCCAATTCATGATTAGGAGCGTCACAACAATGAAATCGAACAAGACCCTGCTGACCACATTGCTGTCCATGGGCCTGTTGGCCAGTGCTGGCGCGACTCAGGCCGCCGGCTGGTGCGAATCGGGCAAACCGGTGAAATTCGCCGGGCTGAACTGGGAAAGCGGCATGCTGCTGACCGACGTGCTGCAAGTGGTGCTGGAAAAAGGTTACGACTGCAAGACCGACAGTCTGCCGGGCAACTCCATCACCATGGAAAACGCCCTGAGCAGCAACGATATTCAAGTGTTCGCCGAAGAATGGGTCGGCCGCAGCGAGGTCTGGAACAAGGCCGAGAAGGCCGGCAAGGTCGTCGGTGTCGGCGCTCCGGTAGTGGGCGCGGTGGAAGGCTGGTACGTGCCGCGCTACGTGATCGAAGGCGACGCCAAGCGCAAGCTCGAACCCAAAGCCCCTGACCTGAAAAACATCGCTGATCTGGGCAAGTACGCCGCCGTGTTCAAGGACGCCGAAGAACCATCCAAGGGCCGTTTCTACAACTGCCCGGCCGGTTGGACTTGCGAACTCGACAACAGCGAAATGCTGAAAAGCTACGGTCTGGAAAGCAGCTACACCAACTTCCGCCCGGGCACCGGCCCGGCGCTGGATGCGGCGGTGCTGTCGAGCTACAAGCGCGGCGAGCCGATCCTGTTCTACTACTGGTCGCCAACTCCGCTGATGGGCCAGGTGGATCTGGTCAAACTCGAAGAAAAACCGGGCGTCGACAAGACTGTAAGCATCAAGGTCGGCCTGTCGAAAACCTTCCACGAACAGGCGCCGGAACTGGTGGCCGTGCTGGAAAAGGTCAACCTGCCGATCGACCTGCTGAACCAGAATCTGGGGCGCATGGCCAAGGAACGTATCGAGTCGCCAAAACTGGCGAAAATCTTCCTCAAGGAACATCCTGAGGTCTGGCATGCGTGGGTCAGTGACGACGCTGCCAAGAAAATCGACGCGGCGCTGTAGGTCGATACCTCCCGGTCAACCGTGAGGCTGGCCGGGAGATATGCCGTAAACGCTTGATTGAGATTTCTGATTGAGAGCCGCTTATGTTTCCCGAAAGCTTTACCTTTTCCATCGCCGACTGGGTCAACGGTTGGGTCGATTCGCTGGTCACCAACTACGGTGATGTGTTCCGCCACATCTCCGACACCCTGCTCTGGGCCATCGTCAACCTCGAAGGCCTGCTGCGTGCGGCGCCGTGGTGGCTGATGCTGGCGATCGTCGGTGTGGTTGCCTGGCACGCCACGCGCAAAGTCGTGACCACCGCCGTCATCGTTGGTCTGCTGTTCCTCGTCGGCGCCGTTGGCCTGTGGGACAAGCTCATGCAGACGCTGGCGCTGATGATGGTCGCGACGATCATTTCGGTGCTGATCGGCATTCCGCTGGGGATTCTCTCGGCGCGCAGCAATCGCCTGCGTTCGGTGCTGATGCCGCTGCTCGATATCATGCAAACCATGCCAAGTTTCGTGTACCTGATCCCGGTGCTGATGCTATTTGGCCTGGGCAAAGTGCCGGCGATTTTTGCCACCGTGATCTACGCCGCGCCGCCGCTGATTCGCCTGACCGATCTGGGCATTCGCCAGGTCGACGGCGAAGTGATGGAAGCGATCAACGCGTTCGGCGCCAACCGCTGGCAGCAACTGTTCGGCGTGCAACTGCCGCTGGCCCTGCCGAGCATCATGGCCGGGATCAACCAGACCACCATGATGGCCCTGTCAATGGTGGTGATCGCCTCGATGATTGGCGCCCGTGGCCTGGGTGAAGATGTGCTGGTGGGGATTCAGACCCTCAACGTCGGACGTGGCCTTGAGGCCGGTCTGGCGATCGTGATTCTCGCAGTGGTCATCGACCGCATTACTCAGGCGTACGGTCGGCCACGGCATGAGGTGAGCAAATGAACAACGCAACCGTGAGCAAGATCGAAGTCAAAAACGTCTTCAAGATTTTCGGCAACCGCGCCAAGGATGCGCTGGCCATGGTCGGCCAGGGCAAGACCAAGGATCAGGTGCTGAGCGAAACCGGTTGCGTGGTCGGCGTTAACGATCTGTCGCTGAGCATCGGCACCGGCGAGATCTTCGTGATCATGGGCCTGTCCGGTTCGGGAAAATCGACGCTGGTGCGCCACTTCAATCGGCTGATCGATCCCACCAGCGGCGCGATCCTCGTCGACGGCGTGGACATCCTGCAATACGACATGGACGCCCTGCGCGAATTTCGCCGGCACAAGATCAGCATGGTGTTCCAGAGCTTCGGCCTGCTGCCGCACAAGACCGTGCTCGACAACGTCGCCTACGGCCTGAAAGTGCGCGGCGAGAGCAAGCAAATGTGCTCGGAGCGCGCGCTGCACTGGATCAACACCGTCGGCCTCAAAGGCTACGAAAACAAATACCCGCACCAACTCTCCGGCGGCATGCGTCAGCGTGTTGGTTTGGCTCGGGCCTTGGCGGCGGACACCGACATCATCCTGATGGACGAAGCGTTCAGTGCTCTGGATCCGCTGATCCGCGCCGAGATGCAGGACCAGTTGCTGGAGCTGCAAAAGACGTTGCACAAGACCATCGTCTTCATTACCCACGACCTCGATGAAGCGGTGCGTATCGGCAACCGCATTGCGATTCTCAAGGATGGGAAGTTGATTCAGGTCGGTACGCCACGCGAGATTCTGCATTCGCCGGCGGATGAGTATGTCGACCGGTTTGTGCAGCGGCGGGCGGCGGTGGTCTGACGCTCGTTCCCACGCTCTGCGTGGGAATGCATCCCGTGACGCTCCGCGTCACCTTGCACAAAGCAAAAGTCGGGACGCGGAGCGTCCCAGGCGGCATTCCCGCGCAGAGCGTGGGAGCGATCTTGTTCAAGAGGTTTTTTAGATGTCCCAGGCTGAAAAAATCGTTATCACCGGCGCCCCTCTGCGTTGGCAGGACGTGGTCGCCGTCGCCCGTCACGGCGCGCATCTCGAACTGTCGAGCGACACCTGGGCGCGCATCGAAAATGCGCAAGCCATCGTCCAGCGCATCGTCGAAAGCGGCGAGCGCGCCTATGGCGTCAACACCGGCCTGGGCGGTTTGTCCAACGTCTCGCTCAAAGATGAACAACTCAGCCAGCTCTCGCGCAACACCTTGCTCAGCCATGCCTGCGGCGTCGGCCCGGTGCTTGCCGACGAGCAGACCCGCGCGATCATCTGCGCGGCGATCCACAACTACAGCCACGGTAAATCCGGCATCCACCGGCGGGTCGTCGAAGCGCTGCTGGCGCTGCTCAATCGCGGTATCACCCCGCAAGTGCCGTCGCAAGGTTCGGTGGGTTATCTGACCCACATGGCGCACATCGGCATCACCCTGCTGGGCGTCGGCAATGTCAGCTATCGCGGCCAGGTTATTTCCGCACAACAGGCGCTGGCCGAAGAAGACCTGCAATCAGTGCAACTCGGTGCGAAGGACGGTTTGTGCCTGGTCAACGGCACGCCGTGCATGACCGGCCTCAGCTGTCTGGCGATTGCCGATGCCACGCGGCTGGTGCAGTGGGCCGATGTCATCGGCGCGATGAGTTTCGAAGCGCAGCGCGGTCAGATCGACGCGTTCGATGCCGAGATCATCGCGTTGAAACCGCACCCGGGCATGCAGCAGGTCGGCATCAATCTGCGCGCCTTGCTTGACGGCAGTGAAGTGATCGCGTCGAGCAAAGGCATTCGTACTCAGGATGCTTTAAGCATTCGCTCGATCCCGCAAGTACACGGTGCTGCGCGCGATCAATTGGAACATGTGATCAAACAGGTCGAAGCCGAACTCAATGGCTGCACCGATAATCCGTTGCTGCTCGGCACACCGGACAACTTCCGGGTGATGTCGCAAGCCAACCCGCACGGTCAGTCGGTGGCAATGGCAGCCGATCTGCTGGCGATTGCCATGGCCGAAATCGGCTCGATTGCCGAGCGTCGTCTGGATCGTCTGGTCAACCCGCACGTCAGTGGTTTGCCGGCGTTTCTGGTGGCCAATCCGGGAGTGAACTCCGGGATGATGATCGTGCAATACGTCGCCGCGTCGCTGTGTGCGGAAAACCGTCAATTGGCGCAACCGGCGGTGCTCGACAACTACATCACTTCGGGTCTGCAGGAAGACCACTTGAGCATGGGCACCAACGCCGCGCTGAAACTGCATCGCGCTTTGGAAAACTGCACGCAGATCCTCGCCATCGAATATTTGCTGGCGGCGCAGGCGTTTGAGTTCCTCAAGGAGCAGCGCTTCGGCGCGGGCACCGATGTCGCCTGGCGACTGCTACGCGAAAAAGTCCCGGCCTATGATCAGGATCGTTGGCTGGCACCGGATATCGCTGCTGCTGCGAGCGTGTTGAAAGACCCGAATCTGCCGCACAACGCTTTACCGAATTTGCACTGAAAAATACCCACGCCAGCGTGCCAAGGCGCGACTCCCCAAAAGGCGAGACGCGACGGACAACGGACATCTCCGGAGCGTCTGGCGAGTTAATAACAAACTCTCAAAAGGAGCACAAAATGACTGCGCTGAACCTGATTCCCGGCCAACTGAGCCTGGCCCAACTGCGTGACGTCTACCAGAATCCGGTCAAGCTGACGCTCGACAACAGCGCATCGCAGCAGATCGAAGCCAGCGTTGCCTGCGTCGAGCAGATCCTCGCCGAGAATCGCACCGCGTACGGCATCAACACCGGTTTCGGCCTGCTGGCCTCGACGCGCATTGCCAGCGAAGACCTGGAAAACCTCCAGCGTTCGCTGGTGTTGTCCCACGCCGCCGGCGTTGGCCAGCCGATCAGCGACGAACTGGTGCGGCTGATCATGGTGCTCAAGGTCAACAGCCTCAGCCGTGGTTTCTCCGGTATCCGCCGCGTGGTGATTGATGCGCTGATCGCGCTGATCAATGCCGAGGTCTATCCGCACATTCCGTTGAAAGGTTCGGTGGGTGCTTCGGGTGACCTCGCGCCATTGGCGCACATGTCGCTGGTGCTGCTGGGCGAGGGCAAGGCGCGCTACAAGGGCGAGTGGATGGAGGCTGTTGAAGCGCTGAAAGTCGCCGGCCTGACACCGCTGACGTTGGCGGCGAAAGAAGGTCTGGCGTTGCTTAACGGTACTCAGGTTTCTACTGCATTCGCGCTGCGTGGATTGTTTGAAGGTGAAGATTTGTTTGCCGGCGCGTTGGCGTTGGGCGGTCTGACGGTTGAAGCGGTTTTGGGTTCGCGTTCGCCGTTCGATGCACGCATTCATGCGGCGCGTGGCCAGAAAGGTCAGATCGATGCGGCTGCGGCTTATCGTGATCTACTCGGTGAGCGCAGCGAAGTTTCTGATTCGCACCAGAACTGCGAGAAAGTTCAGGATCCGTACTCGCTGCGCTGCCAGCCGCAAGTCATGGGCGCGTGCCTGACTCAGTTCCGTCAGGCCGCTGAGGTGCTCGCGGTTGAAGCCAATGCGGTGTCCGATAACCCGCTGGTCTTCGCTGCTGAAGGCGATGTGATTTCCGGCGGTAACTTCCACGCCGAACCAGTGGCCATGGCTGCTGACAACATGGCCTTGGCCATCGCTGAAATCGGCTCGCTGAGCGAACGCCGCATCTCCCTGATGATGGACAAGCACATGTCGCAACTGCCGCCGTTCCTGGTGGCCAATGGCGGGGTGAACTCCGGTTTCATGATTGCTCAGGTGACCGCTGCGGCGTTGGCCAGCGAAAACAAAGCACTGTCCCATCCGCATTCGGTGGACAGCCTGCCGACCTCGGCCAACCAGGAAGACCATGTATCGATGGCGCCGGCGGCGGGCAAGCGTCTGTGGGAAATGGCCGAAAACACGCGCGGGATTCTTGCGGTGGAATGGCTCGCGGCGGTGCAAGGGCTGGACCTGCGTAATGGTCTGAAGACCTCGGCGAAGCTGGAGCAGGCGCGGGCTATTCTGCGCAAGGAAGTGCCGTTCTATGAGAAGGACCGTTTTTTTGCGCCGGACATTAATGCGGCGACTGAGTTGTTGGCTTCGCGCTGTTTGACTGAGCTGGTTTCGGCGAAGTTGCTGCCTAGTTTGTAAGTGTGTTTTCAGGGGGAGTTTTGTTGTTAGTGAAATCGATCCCCCTCACCTGATCTGGCTTAATGATTCTGGACACCCCTAAAGGGCGTTAATCTACGCCCAACGACGAGGTGTGATTTGACCAGACGCTATTTTTCGACAGATTTCAAACGGGACGCGGCTTGCCTGGTTTTGGATAAAGATTATTCGGTGAGCGAAGCCTGTGAAGCAATGGGTGTAGGCCCTACAGCTCTGCGCCGCTGGGTTGAGCAACTGCGTGCAGAGCGCAGCGGGAAGACACCTGAGAAGTCCAAGGCCATGACCGCTGACCAACAACGCATCCAGGAACTGGAAGCAACAATCCGACGGATTGAGCGCGAGAAGGAAATTTTAAAAAAGGCTACTGCTCTCTTGATGTCGGATTCCCTCGATCGGTAAAGCTGGTCGAGGAGTTAAGCGAGCAATATCCAAGATCCGAGTTGTGTGGCGTATTTGGTATCAACCGCAGCAGTTATTACGAGCGTCTGAAACGGCGGACAAAAGTGGATGTCGAGCGCGATCGCCTCAAGATCAAGGCTGCCGAACTACATGAGCAAAGTCGCGGCTCAATGGGCGCGCGCAGCCTGGCAAAGGCGTTGTGTAACGAAAAGGAGTCGGTAGGTCGTTACATGGCTCGTAGCCTGATGCGCGAGATCGGATTGAAGAGCCAGCAACGGCGCAGGCATCGTTACAAACCTAGCGGCGCGGAGGCTCAATACGCCCCTAATCATTTGCAGCGTAAATTCAACGTTGAGGCGCCCAATCAAGTGTGGTGTGGCGACGTGACTTACATTTGGGCCGGTACTTACTGGGTTTATCTGGCCGCGGTACTAGACCTGTATGCCCGACGCATCGTCGGCTGGGCGATATCCAGGAGTCCCGATTCGGCTCTGACCTGTAAAGCGTTGAAGATGGCTTTCGAGTCGCGAGGACGTCCTGCAAACCTGATGTTCCATTCGGATCAGGGCTGCCATTACAGCAGTAAAATGTTTCGTGAAACGCTGTCGGAGATGCGGATAAAACAAAGCATGAGTCGACGAGGAAACTGCTGGGATAACGCCCCGATGGAGCGTTTCTTCGGCAGTTTGAAATCTGAATGGATACCCAAGGCTGGCTACCGAAACGAAGACGAGGCCAGTACCGATGTGTTGCGCTACCTGACCCACTATTACAATCGGATCAGGCTACACAGTTACAACGGCTATCGAACTCCCGTAGCCATGGAAGCCCTGGCGGCATGAAAAAGGGTAAAACCCTATAACCGTGTCCAGTATCGTTTGACCAGATCAACCCCAGCCCTCTCCCCCAGGGGGGAGAGGGGGAAGGGAGCCGATCTTCATGGTTTTCAGAATCTGGGTTCGGCTCAGGAAATTAAGGTCGATGTACCTCGGCAAACAGCCCGGTCAGTCCTTCTTCTCCCAAGAGTGAGAGAGGGAAGGGAGCCGATCTCGGTGAGTTTCAAGGTCCAAGTTCGACACAAAGATTTCAGGTCGGCGCACCTCGACAGAACAAAACGGTCAGTCCCCTCTCCCTCCGGGAGAGGGCTAGGGTGAGGGGCTTTTCAGAGGTCACCCACCAAACCAGCCCCAACGGAGGCCAACAGTGAAAACCCTCTGGCAACACTGCCACGTCGCTACCATGGCGCAGGGCGTCTACTCGATCATCGAGGATGCGGCTATCGTAACGTCCGGCGCGCTCATTGAGTGGATCGGCCCGCGTAACCAATTGCCCGCCGGCGAATACCCAGCGGTCAATGACCTGCAAGGCGCGTGGGTCACTCCCGGCCTGATCGACTGCCACACCCACACGGTGTTCGGTGGCAACCGCAGCGGCGAATTCGAAAAACGTCTACAAGGCGTCAGCTACGCGGAAATCGCGGCATCCGGCGGCGGCATCGCCAGCACCGTGCGAGCGACTCGCGATGCCACTGAAGACGAACTGTTCGCCAGCGCCGCCAAACGCCTGAAAAGCCTGATGCGCGATGGCGTGACCACGGTCGAGATGAAATCCGGCTACGGTCTCGATCTGGTCAACGAACGCAAAATCCTCCGCGTCATCCGTCGTCTGTCCAAAGAGCTGCCGATCAGCGTGCGCAGCACTTGTCTGGCTGCCCACGCGTTGCCACCGGAGTACAAGGATCGCGCCGACGATTACATCGATCTGATTTGCTCCGAGATGCTCCCGGCCCTAGCGGCTGAAGGTCTGGTCGACGCCGTGGACGCGTTCTGCGAATACCTGGCGTTCTCGCCAGAACAGGTCGAGCGCGTGTTCATCGCCGCACAAAAACTCGGTCTGCCAGTGAAACTGCACGCCGAACAACTGTCGTCGCTGCACGGCTCCAGCCTCGCCGCGCGCTACAAGGCGTTGTCTGCCGATCACCTGGAATTCATGGACGAGGCCGACGCCATCGCCATGGCCGCAGCCGACACCGTCGCAGTGCTGCTGCCGGGCGCGTTCTATTTCCTGCGTGAAACCCAGTTGCCGCCGATGGACGCCCTGCGCAAGCACAAAGTGAAAATCGCCATCGCCAGCGACCTCAACCCCGGCACCTCGCCGGCGCTGTCGTTGCGCTTGATGCTGAACATGGCTTGCACCTGTTTCCGTATGACCCCGGAAGAAGCCTTGGCCGGCGCGACCATTCACGCCGCGCAAGCACTGGGCATGGCCGACACCCACGGTTCACTTGAAGTCGGCAAGGTTGCCGATTTTGTTGCATGGCACATCGATCGTCCGGCGGATCTGGCCTATTGGCTCGGTGGTGATCTGGACAAACGCGTCGTGCGTCACGGCGTCGAATCAAGTCTGTAGGAGAGCGGTTGTGGATAAGGTTCTGAACTTCAAACAAGGTCGCGTGCCGCTGCTGATCAGCATGCCCCACGCCGGTGTGCGTCTGACCCCTGTGGTCGAGGCCGGGTTGATCCCTGACGCGAAAAGCCTGCCGGATACCGACTGGCACATTCCGCAGCTCTACGATTTTGCTGAAGAACTGGGCGCCAGTACGTTGGCCGCCGAGTACTCGCGTTTTGTGATCGATCTGAATCGCCCCTCCGACGACAAACCGCTGTACGCCGGCGCCACCACCGGACTGTACCCGGCGACGCTGTTCGATGGCATTCCGTTGTTCCGCGAAGGGCACGAGCCGTCGAAACAAGAGCGCGCAACTTACCTTGAGCAAATCTGGACACCGTACCACCGCACGCTGCAAGAAGAGCTGGCGAGACTGAAAGCCGAGTTCGGTTACGCGCTGCTGTTCGATGCGCACTCGATCCGCTCCATCATCCCGCACCTGTTCGACGGCAAACTGCCGGACTTCAACCTCGGCACTTTCAACGGCGCCAGTTGTGATCCGCAACTGGCTGCGCAACTGGAAGCGATCTGCGCGCGCCACGGCGATTACAGTCATGTGCTCAATGGCCGTTTCAAGGGCGGCCACATCACCCGTCATTACGGCAATCCGGCCGAGAACATCCACGCCGTGCAACTGGAGTTGTGCCAGAGCACCTACATGGAAGAGTTCGAACCGTTCCGCTACCGCGCCGACCTGGCCGAGCCGACGCAAGTCGTACTCAAGAAACTGCTACAAGGCTATCTGGCCTGGGCAAAGTCTCACTACACCGGCTGATCCACCCCTGTAGGAGCTGCCGAAGGCTGCGATCTTTTGATCGTTCCCACGCTCCGCGTGGGAATGCAGCCCGTGACGCTCCGCGTCACTGGACGCGGAGCGTCCCAAGAGGCATTCCCACGCAGAGCGTGGGAACGATCAAGTCCACAGGCATGCTCATTGACGTAAATCGGGTTTATGATGCCCAACGGCAGAATAATAGAAGTCCCCCCAGGGATGACCTCGACCCCTTACGGAGCGCGCAATGCAGACTTTGTTTCCGCAGATCAAACCTCACGCCCGGCACGATCTGGCTGTCGATGACACCCATACGCTGTACGTCGACGAAAGCGGTTCACCGGAGGGTTTGCCGGTGGTGTTCATTCACGGCGGCCCCGGCGCCGGTTGCGACGCGCAGAGCCGTCGCTATTTCGATCCGAACCTGTATCGCATTGTCACCTTCGACCAGCGCGGCTGCGGACGTTCCACGCCGCATGCCAGCCTCGAGAACAACACCACCTGGGATCTGGTCGCCGACCTCGAGCGCATCCGCAAACACCTGGGCATCGACAAATGGGTGCTGTTCGGCGGCTCGTGGGGTTCGACCCTGGCGCTGGCTTACGCGCAAACCCACCCTGAGCGTGTTCACGGCTTGATCCTGCGCGGGATCTTTCTCTGCCGTCCGCAGGAAATCGAGTGGTTCTATCAGGCCGGCGCCAGCCGTCTGTTCCCCGATTACTGGCAGGACTACATCGCGCCGATTCCGCTGGACGAGCGTGATGACCTGCTCAGCGCTTTCCACAAACGCCTGATCGGCAACGACCAGATCGCCCAGATGCACGCGGCCAAAGCCTGGTCGACGTGGGAAGGGCGCACCGCCACCCTGCGGCCGAACCCGCTGGTGGTCGATCGTTTCTCCGAGCCGCAGCGCGCACTGTCGATTGCGCGGATCGAATGCCACTACTTCACTAACAATGCTTTCCTTGAGCCGAACCAATTGATTCGCGACATGGGCAAGATCGCCCATTTGCCCGGCGTGATCATTCACGGTCGCTATGACGTGATCTGCCCGCTCGACAACGCCTGGGAATTGCATCAAGCCTGGCCGAACAGCGAACTGCAGGTGATCCGCGATGCGGGCCACGCGGCCTCTGAACCGGGCATCACCGATGCACTGGTGCGCGCCGCGGGCAACATGGCCCGACGCCTGCTCGACCTGCCGCCCGAAGAAGCATGAAGGGGCTTTTGCAGCGCGTACGTGGTGCGCGGGTCGAAGTGGCAGGCGAAGTGGTGGGTGCGGTAGATCACGGTTTGCTGGTGCTGGTAGCGGTCGAACCCGACGACACGCGTACCAGCGCCGACAAACTTCTGCATAAGCTGCTTAACTATCGGGTATTCAGTGATGCGGAGGGGAAGATGAACTTGTCCCTCGCCGATGTCGGTGGTGGGTTACTGCTGGTCTCGCAGTTCACCCTCGCGGCTGACACCAAAAGCGGGTTGCGCCCGAGCTTTTCGACGGCCGCGCCACCTGCGTTGGGCGAGGAATTGTTCGACTATCTATTAAGCAGTGCGAAACAGGTGCATGGCACTGTGGCATCAGGTAGATTCGGCGCCGATATGCAGGTGCATTTGGTCAACGATGGCCCGGTTACCTTTTTGTTACAGACCTGAAAGCGCTTGAAACACCTTTTTGGGAAATTTCGACCGTTTTTAGGGTGTTTTCGCGATAAATACTTTGTTACCCCTGATGCGTTGTCATGCGGGCTACTAGATAATCGCGCGCACTGGGATCAGCGTTCGCTGATCCATTTTTCACTTAGGTAGAGACTTGTCCGGATCCGATTGGGGAATCATTTTGCCCCAGCGGAGTCGGAACAATGCTCGCCAACTTGGCAAGGGTGCTCTGGAAGGTCGGTTTTTCACTGCCGAAAGCCTCACAGGCACTTCATCTGGCCGTTGGTTTTTTGATCTGTTTTCGGCGAGGGTTGCTCGTGATTGTTAGTCCCTGTAATGCAGCAAAAATGTCTGCCAAACGCGTGCGAAGTGCCCTGGTAGCGGGTTCGGCGCTCCTGTGCCTGCTCAGCGCCGGTCAGCTTTGGGCGTTCAATCTTGACGATGTAACGGCCAAGGCCAAAGAGCTGGCCGGGCAGAAGTTCGAAGCCCCGCGCAGCAACCTGCCGAACGAATTCCGCGACATGAAGTTCGCGGACTATCAGAAAATCCGCTTCCTCACCGAAAAGGCTGAGTGGGCTGATCAGAAGACCCCGTTCAAACTGTCCTTCTATCACCAGGGTATGCATTTCGATACGCCGGTGAAAATCAACGAAATCACGGCGAACACCGTCGAAGAGATCAAATACGATCCGACGCGCTTCGATTTCGGCGACCTGAAATTCGATCCGAAAGCCACCGAACAACTGGGCTATGCCGGTTTCCGTGTGCTGTACCCGATCAACAAGGCCGACAAGCAAGACGAAATCATGACCATGCTTGGCGCGAGTTACTTCCGCGTTGTCGGCAAGGGCCACACCTACGGCCTCTCGGCCCGTGGTCTGGCGATTGATACCGCGCTGCCGTCGGGCGAAGAATTCCCGCGTTTCCGTGAGTTCTGGATTCAACAGCCGAAGCCGGGTGACAAGCACCTGGTGATCTTCGCGCTGCTGGATTCGCCGCGCGCTACCGGTGCGTACCGTCTGATCCTGCGTCCGGGCAGCGACACCATTGTCGACGTCAAAGCGCAGATGTTCCTGCGTGACAAGGTCGGCAAACTGGGCATCGCACCGCTGACCAGCATGTTCCTGTTCGGCGCCAACCAGCCGTCGAAAGTCCTCAACTACCGTCGTGAACTGCACGACTCCAGCGGTCTGTCGATCCATGCTGGCAACGGCGAGTGGATCTGGCGCCCACTGAATAACCCGAAACACCTGGCCGTGAGCAACTTCAGCATCGAGAACCCGCGTGGTTTCGGTCTGCTGCAACGTGGCCGCGACTTCAGCCACTACGAAGATCTCGACGACCGCTACGACAAGCGCCCAAGCGCCTGGATCGAGCCGAAGGGCGAGTGGGGCAAGGGCACCGTTGATCTGGTAGAGATTCCGACCGCCGACGAAACCAACGACAACATCGTTGCGTTCTGGAGTCCGGAAAAAATGCCGGAGCCGGGCCAGCCGCTGGACTTCGCTTACCGCATGCACTGGACCATGGACGAAGCGGCGATTCATGCGCCAGACAGCGCCTGGGTTTCGCAGACCCTGCGTTCGACCGGTGACGTCAAGCAATCGAACCTGATCCGTCAGCCGGATGGCAGCGTTGCTTACCTGGTCGACTTCGAAGGTCCATCGCTCGCCGCACTGACCCCGGATGCCGACGTGCGCAGTCAGGTCAGTGTTGGCGACAACGCCGAGCTGGTTGAAAACAGCGTGCGCTACAACCCGGAAACCAAGGGCTGGCGCTTGACCCTGCGGATGAAAATCAAGGACCCGAGCAAGTCGACCGAGATGCGTGCCGCACTGGTTCAACCAGTCGTGACCGCTGATCTGGCGAAATCGGTGCCGGCGTCCAACTCGTCCGTCGCCAAGGCCGACAAGGTTGCCGCCAAGCAGCAAGAGAAAATCGACAAGGAAGCCAAGGCAGCCGAGGCCAAGCAGGCCGACGCCAAGCCAGCGGCAGAAGCCAAGGACAAGGCCAACAAAGACGCCAAGCAGCCTGTTGCTGCCGACGCGGCCCCAGCCACACCGGAATCGGCACCGACTGAAGAAGTCCTGACCGAGACCTGGAGCTATCAGTTGCCTGCCGATGAGTAACTCTCAAGTACAGCCAGAGACTCTGTCCGAGTATCTGGCGCATCTGCCGATGACCGACGAGCAGCGCGCGGAACTCGCGGGCTGCCAGTCGTTCAGCGAGTTGCATGAACGCCTGTCGTCCTCGACATTCGACGCGCCTGCCGAGGCCGCCCAGGCTTCGGTGGGCAAGCGCCTGATTCTGAGCACTGCCGAACAGCTTGAAGAAGCGGAAATGCTGGTGCTTGACGCCAGCGGCCGCGTCAGTTTGAAGGCAACGCCGCCGATCCGTCGGACCAAAGTCGTGCCGGAGCCGTGGCGCACCAATATTCTGGTGCGTGGCTGGCGCCGCATGACCGGTCGCACCAACCCGCCGCAACCGCCGAAAGACGAAAACGTCTTGCCGGCCGCGCGCTGGCGCACGGTCGGTTCGATCCGTCGCTACATTCTGTTGCTGCTGATGCTCGGCCAGACCATCGTTGCCGGCTGGTACATGAAAGGCATCATGCCGTACCAGGGCTGGTCGTTCGTCGATCTGGAAGAAGTCCTGCATCAACCGCTGCTGCAAACCGCCACGCAAGTGCTGCCGTACGCGTTGCAAACCAGCATTCTGATTCTGTTCGGGATTCTGTTCTGCTGGGTGTCGGCCGGTTTCTGGACCGCGCTGATGGGCTTCCTTGAGTTGCTCACCGGTCACGATAAATACCGTATCTCCGGCAAAAGCGCCGGCAACGAGCCGATTGCCAAAGACGCGCGTACCGCGTTGGTCATGCCGATCTGCAACGAAGACGTACCGCGTGTTTTCGCCGGTCTGCGTGCTACGTTCGAATCGGTGGCTGCCACCGGTGATCTGGATCGCTTCGACTTCTTCGTCCTCAGCGACAGTAACGACACCGATATCTGCGTGGCCGAGCAGCAGGCCTGGCTGGACGTCTGCCGCGAAGCCAAGGGCTTCGGCAAGATCTTCTATCGCCGCCGTCGCCGTCGTGTAAAACGCAAGAGCGGCAACCTCGACGACTTCTGCCGTCGTTGGGGCGGTGACTACAAATACATGGTCGTCCTCGACGCCGACTCGGTAATGAGCGGCGAGTGCCTGACCAGTCTGGTGCGCTTGATGGAAGCCACGCCGGACGCCGGGATCATCCAGACCGCGCCGCGTGCGTCGGGCATGGACACGCTGTACGCGCGCATGCAGCAGTTCGCCACCCGCGTGTATGGCCCGCTGTTCACCGCCGGTCTGCACTTCTGGCAGTTGGGTGAATCCCACTACTGGGGTCACAACGCGATCATTCGCATGAAGCCGTTCATCGACCACTGCGCCCTGGCGCCGTTGCCGGGTAAAGGGGCGTTCTCCGGTGCGATTCTGTCTCACGACTTCGTTGAAGCCGCGCTGATGCGCCGTGCCGGTTGGGGCGTATGGATTGCCTACGACTTGCCGGGCAGCTACGAAGAATTGCCGCCAAACCTGCTCGACGAACTCAAGCGTGACCGTCGCTGGTGCCACGGCAACCTGATGAACTTCCGTCTGTTCCTGGTCAAAGGCATGCACCCGGTGCACCGTGCGGTGTTCCTGACCGGCGTGATGTCGTACCTGTCGGCGCCGTTGTGGTTCTTCTTCCTGGTGTTGTCGACCGCGCTGCTGGCGGTGAACACGCTGATGGAGCCGCAGTACTTCCTCGAACCGCGTCAGCTCTATCCGCTGTGGCCACAATGGCACCCGGACAAGGCGATCGCGCTGTTCTCGACGACCATCGTGCTGCTGTTCCTGCCGAAACTGTTGAGCATCATCCTGATCTGGGCCAAGGGCGCGAAAGAGTTCGGCGGCAAGTTCAAGGTGACCCTGTCGATGCTGCTGGAGATGCTGTTCTCCATACTGCTGGCGCCGGTGCGGATGATTTTCCACACCCGTTTCGTCCTCGCCGCGTTCCTCGGCTGGGCCGCGACCTGGAACTCGCCGCAACGTGACGACGACTCGACGCCTTGGAGCGAAGCGGTCAAACGCCACGGCCCGCAGACCCTGTTGGGTTTCTGCTGGGCGCTGCTGGTGATCTGGCTGAACCCAAGCTTCCTCTGGTGGCTGGTGCCGATCGTTGGTTCGCTGATGTTGTCGATTCCGGTGTCGGTGATTTCCAGTCGTGTTGGTCTGGGCCTGAAGTCCCGTGACGAGAGCCTGTTCCTCATCCCTGAGGAATACAACCCGCCACAGGCGCTGCTGGCGACCGATCAGTACACCCACGAAAACCGTTACCACGCCCTCAACGACGGCTTCGTCCGCGCGGTGGTCGATCCTCAGCAGAACGCTTTGGCGTGCTCGCTGGCGACCTCCCGTCACGGCCAGGCCGAACCGATTGAATGGCTGCGTCAGGAACGTGTGCGTCACGCGCTCAAGGTTGGCCCTGCGGGGTTGAACAACCATGATCGTCTGCAATTGCTGAGCGATCCTGTGGCGCTGGCGCGTTTGCATGAGCAGGTCTGGGCGGAAGGTCACGCTGAGTGGCTGGATGCATGGCGCGCTTCGGTGAAAGCCGATCCGCATGCGCCGCCATTGCCGTTGCGACCGCTGAGCTTGCAGGCGCAACCGGCCTGATGAAGAAACCCCGCGATGTTGCGGGGTTTTTTTTGCCTGCTGAAAAGCCCCTCACCCTAACCCTCTCCCAGAGGGAGAGGGGACCGACCGAGGTGTCTGGCGCTCTCCATCGACCTGAAACATCGAGTCGATTATGGATTCGGCAAATCCGATTCAGGTCGGCGTATTCCTGAAGCATCCCCCGATCGGCCCCCTCTCCCTCCGGGAGAGGGCTGGGGTGAGGGTGTGCTCTTGATCTTCAAACAAATCCCCGATTAAACCTTGTGCAAAAAAACGAGTGCGTTAGCATCCGTCCCCGAATTGGCGCACCCGGGTTTTTTTGCCCGTCTCTGTTGGTTTTCGCGCCGCAAACGCAATGGTTTTGGGGACTTGAAGATGAAGAAGTATCTGTCGATGCTGCTGGTTGGCGTCACGGCACTGGTTGCAGTCAATGCGGCGCAGGCAGGCGCAATCGATGACGCGGTCAAGCGCGGCACGTTGAAAGTCGGTATGGATCCGACCTACATGCCGTTCGAAATGACCAACAAACGCGGCGAAATCATCGGCTTCGAAGTCGACATCCTCAAAGCCATGTCCAAGGCCATGGGCGTCAAGCTGGAACTGGTTTCCACCGGTTACGACGGCATCATCCCGGCGCTGATGACCGACAAGTTCGACATGATCGGCAGCGGCATGACCCTGACCCAGGAACGCAACCTGCGCCTGAACTTCAGCGAACCGTTCATCGTCGTTGGCCAGACTCTGCTGATCCGCAAGGAACTGGAAGGCACCATCAAGTCCTACAAAGACCTGAACACCGCCGAATACCGCATCACCTCCAAGCTCGGTACCACCGGCGAAATGGTCGCCAAGAAGCTGATCTCCAAAGCCAAGTACCACGGCTACGACAACGAGCAGGAAGCCGTGCTCGACGTGGTTAACGGCAAGGCTGACGCCTTCATTTATGACGCCCCGTACAACGTGGTCGCGGTGACCAAGGTCGGCGCCGGCAAACTGGTGTTCCTCGACAAGCCGTTCACCTACGAACCTTTGGCGTTTGGTCTGAAGAAGGGTGATTACGACAGCCTCAACTTCATCAACAACTTCCTGCACCAGATCCACGAGGACGGCACCTACGATCGCATCCATGACAAGTGGTTCAAGAGCACCGAGTGGCTCAAGGACATGGAATAACGCGCATCCGCTGATCGTTCCCACGCTCTGCGTGGGAACGCATCCTGTGACGCTCCGCGTCACGAACAGGCAGGGACGCAGAGCGTCCCGAGCGGCATTCCCACGCAGAGCGTGGGAACGATCATCCGAGAACCTGCAATGAAACAGAAAAAAGCCCAATGGCCCTGGCACGTCCTCACCGTGCTGGTGCTGGTCGGCCTGGCGGGCGCGTTGTATTACGCGACGTCGCTGATGTCCTACGAATGGCGCTGGAACCGCGTGCCGCAGTACTTCGCCTATCAGGCCGAAGAAAGCCAGCGTGCCACGGACATTTCCACCGTCACGGAGTTGGTGCGCACGGGCAGCAGCGCGCAAGTCACCCTGCGCAACGACGCCGGTGACGAGCAGCACCTGACCGTCGACGAGAACAGCCTGCAATTCGCTCAGGGTGACGATGTCGCTGAAGGCGACGTCGTGGGCGTCACTCGCCATTGGGCGGCAGGACCGTTGTTGTGGGGGCTGTGGACGACGCTTTGGCTGTCGGTGGTGTCCGGGATTCTGGGATTGCTGATCGGTCTGGTCACTGGCTTGTGCCGGCTGTCGAACAACCCGACCCTGCGTGACCTCTCGACCATTTATGTCGAACTGGTGCGCGGCACGCCGCTGCTGGTGCAGATCTTCATTTTCTATTTCTTCATCGGCACGGTGATGAACCTGTCCCGCGAGTTCGCCGGGATCGCCGCGCTGTCGCTGTTCACTGGCGCCTACGTGGCCGAGATCATCCGTTCCGGCGTGCAGTCGATCGCCCGTGGCCAGAACGAAGCGGCGCGTTCGCTCGGCCTGAGTGCCGGCCAGTCGATGCGCCACGTGGTACTGCCGCAAGCGCTGAAACGCGTGCTGCCGCCGCTGGCCGGGCAGTTCATCAGTCTGGTCAAGGACACCTCGCTGGTGTCGGTAATCGCCATCACCGAGCTGCTGAAAAGCGGCCGTGAAGTCATCACCACGTCGTTCTCGCCGTTCGAAATCCTGTTCTGCGTCGCCGGTCTGTACCTGTTGATCAACCTGCCGCTGTCGAAAATCGCCAGCCGGCTTGAGCGGAGGCTCGCGCAAAGTGATTGAAGTCCGCGATCTGGTAAAAGTCTTCGACACCCGTGGGCAAGTTGTGCGCGCGGTGGATAACGTCAGCACCACGGTAGCCAAGGGCGAAGTGTTGGTGGTGATCGGCCCGTCGGGTTCCGGAAAATCGACATTCCTGCGTTGCCTCAATGGCCTGGAAGAATTCGATTCCGGTTCGGTGAGCATCGACGGTCTGCAACTGGCCGACCCGAAAACCGACGTCAACGCCTACCGTCGTGAAGTCGGCATGGTGTTTCAGCATTTCAACCTGTTCCCGCACATGACCGTGCTGGAAAACCTCTGTCTGGCGCAGAAAGTCGTGCGCAAGCGTGGCAAGAAAGAGCGCGAGGCCAAGGCGATGGAGTTGCTGAAAAAGGTCGGTATCGCACAAAAAGCCAACGAGTTTCCATCACGCCTGTCCGGCGGTCAGCAACAGCGCGTGGCCATTGCCCGGGCGCTGGCGATGGAACCGAAAGTGATGTTGTTCGACGAGCCAACTTCGGCGCTCGACCCGGAAATGGTCGGTGAGGTGCTGGACGTGATGAAGAACCTGGCCGTCGAGGGCATGACCATGGTCTGCGTCACCCACGAAATGGGCTTTGCCCGGGAAGTGGCGGATCGGGTGCTGTTTTTCGATCACGGCAAGTTGCTGGAAGATGCCGCACCGGCAGCGTTCTTTGATGCACCGAAGGATCCGCGTGCTCAGGCTTTCTTGCGTCAGGTCCTGTAGTACCTGATCGTTCCCACGCTCCGCGTGGGAACGCCGCCCGGGACGCTCCGCGTCCCTTTGCATGCGCGACGCGGAGCGTCGCAGGATGCATTCCCACGCAGAGCGTGGGAACGATCGTTGGGCTAGACCTTGAACCGCCCCACCAGCATCTGCAGGTGATTGCCCAGGCGCGCCAACTCAACGCTGGACGCCGCGGTCTCTTCACTCGCCGCCGACGTCTGATCCGACACGTCCCGCACATTCAGCACGCTACGGTTGATCTCTTCAGCCACCGCGCTCTGCTGCTCGGCGGCCGCTGCGATCTGCTGGTTCATCGCCTGAATCGCCGACACGGTGCGCGTGATGCTTTCCAGCGAACCGCCGGCACGGCGGGTCAGCTCAACGCTGCTGTCGGTCAATGTGCGGCTGTTGTCCATGATCGTCGCCACTTGCTGAGTGCCGTTCTGCAGGCCGACGATCAGCTCTTCGATCTCTTCGGTGGACTTCTGCGTGCGCTGCGCGAGGCTGCGAACTTCATCGGCAACTACCGCGAAACCACGCCCGGCTTCACCGGCACGCGCGGCCTCGATGGCCGCGTTGAGGGCCAGCAGGTTGGTTTGCTGGGCCACGGATTTGATCACGTCGAGGACGCTGCCGATCTTGTCGCTCTCGCGCTTGAGCTCGCCCATGGCTTCGGTGGAGTGACCGACTTCAACGGCCAGACGCTCGATCTGCGCAATCGCTTCGCCAACGACTTTGTCGCCTTCACGGGCCTGCTGGTCAGCGGCAACGGCGGCTTCGGAAGCCTCCTCGGCATTGCGCGCAACTTCCTGCACGGTGGCGGCCATCTCGTTCATGGCCGTGGCGACCTGGTCGGTCTCGATCTTCTGATTGTTGACCCCGGCGCTGGTCTGCTCGGTCACGGCCGAAAGTTCTTCAGCGGCGCTGGCAATCTGGGTAACGCCATCGCTGATCCCGCCGACCAGCTCACGCAGGCCTTGGGTCATGCTCTGCATCGAACGTTGCAGTTGGCCAAGTTCATCGCGGCGCAGGGACACCAGATTGTGGGTCAGGTCACCGGCAGCTACGCGTTCGGCGACTTTAAGGGTCTGGTTCAGGGGGATGATGATCTGGCGGGTGATCGCCCAAGCGGCCAACAACCCGAACGCCACGGCGAGCAGGGTGGCGATGATCAGCATGTTTTTGGCATGCGCGGCATCGGTGTCGCGCACCACGGTTTGCGATTCAGTGAGTTTCTTGCTGACGTCGATGAGAATGTCGCCCTGAGTCGACATGCGCGCGGCGGCCTTGGCGTTGTTGACCTGCGAATCGCGGAACTGAGCGACCGCTGCGCGATAGGCTTTGATCGAGTCGGTCGCCTGTTGCAGGTTGGCGATGTGCTGTTCCGGCAATTTGGCCGGCAGGCTGTCGAGGTTTTTCAGGGCGTTGTCGATGGCGTCCAGCGCCGGTTGCTCAGCTTCGACCTTACCGCTGTAGGTGTAGCCGCGCACTTGGTAGCGTGCTTGCTGCAGCAGTTTGCTCAACTCGATCACGCTGTTGAATTGCGCGACGCTGTCACCCGCCAGCATGGATTTTTCCACTTCCGCGACTTTCGCCACGGCGTTGTCGGCACTCGCGCCAAGCTTGCTGCGGGCGTCTTCGCGCTGCACGGTGGCTTGGGTCATGTCGGCAAAAGCGCGTTTGTATTCGGCAACGGCGGCCAGTTGTTGATCGACCATCGCCGCGTCGGACGGCTGTTCAATCAGGCTGCGCGCGGTTTGCAGGCCGCTGTCGAGTTTGCCGAGCAGGTCGTTGACCACGCCCGGGCCTTGTTCACCGCGGCGTGCTTCGTAGTCCAGACGCGCCAGGCGCAGATCCTTGGTCAGCTCGTTGAGGCTGGAGATAAAACCCAGCTTGTCACCACGGCTGATGATGCCGCTCATGCCGGTCCAGCCGGTGAAGGTGATCAACAGTGTCAGCAACAGCACCAGGCCGAAACCGATGCCCAGCTTGCGTTTGACGCTGACGTTTCCAAGATTCTCGGCTAACCAACGGTACATGCGACGACTCCCCGACCACTAATTGGACTTATGGAGAGGGTATCGGCCAAATGATAGCAATCTGTAACACCATTTATCTGGTGCGAAGATCAGAAGAGCCGGGCGAGCAGGGCGGTGACGGCGGTTTCGACGCGCAGGATACGTTCGCCGAGTTGCACCGGTTGCAGGCCGGACTTGGCCAGCAGATCGATTTCGTAAGGAATCCAGCCGCCTTCAGGGCCGATGGCCAGTGTCACCGGTTCGCTGAGCGCGCGCGGGCACGGCGGGTAGTTGCCGGGATGGCCGACCAGACCGAGAGTGCCTTCGGTAATCGCCGGCAGCCGGTCTTCAACGAAAGGCTTGAAGCGCTTCTCGATGATGATTTCCGGCAGCACCGTGTCACGGGCCTGTTCGAGGCCGAGAATAAGTTGCTCACGAATCGCTTCAGGCTCAAGAAACGGCGTCTGCCAGAAACTCTTCTCGACGCGGTAGCTGTTGACCAGAATCACCTTCGACACGCCCATGGTCGCCACGGTCTGAAACACCCGGCGAAGCATTTTCGGACGCGGCAGCGCTAGCACGAGAGTCAGCGGCAGTTTGGCCGGTGGCGGCTGATCGAGAGTGACGCGCAGCTCAGCTTCGCCTGTTTCCAGTCGCAGCAACTCAGCCGAACCCATCAGCCCGTTGATGCGCCCGACGCGCAGGCTGTCACCGACTTCCGAGCGGTGAACTTCCTGCATGTGCGTCAGGCGTCGATCACGCAGCACTACGCGGTCGGCCGCAATGAAATCGGCCTCTTCGAGCAACAGCAGGTTCATGCCTGGGTCGCTGGCGGCTGGTCGTTGTGGTCGTCGGCCGGGGTTTCGTCCGGACGTTCGCGCTTGCTGATCAAACCACCGAACAGAATGCCGATTTCAAACAGCATCCACATCGGCACGGCCAGCAAGGTCTGCGAGAAGATGTCCGGCGGCGTCAGGATCATGCCGACCACGAAGCAGCCGATGATCACGTACGGGCGGATTTTCTTCAGGTATTTGACGTCGACCACGCCGATCCACACCAGCAGCACCACGGCCACCGGGATCTCGAACGCCACGCCGAAGGCGAAGAACAGCGTCATGACGAAATCGAGGTAACTGGCGATGTCGGTCATCATTTCCACGCCGGCCGGGGTGGCTGCGGCGAAGAATTTGAAGATCAGCGGGAACACGAAGTAATAGGCGAACGCCATGCCGGTATAGAACAGCAGAATGCTCGACACCAGTAGCGGCACCGCAATGCGCTTCTCATGCTTGTAAAGGCCCGGCGCGATGAAGCCCCAGATCTGATGCAGAATCACCGGGATCGCGAGGAACAACGAGACCATCATCGTCAGCTTCAACGGCGTCAGGAACGGCGACGACACGTCGGTGGCGATCATCGTTGCGCCGACCGGCAGGTATTGGCGCAGCGGCGTCGAGACGAAGGTGTAAATCTGCTGGGTGAAGGCAAACAACCCGGCGAAGATGATGAAGATCGCCGCCACACAACGCAGCAGGCGGGTGCGCAACTCGGTGAGGTGCGAAACCAGCGGCATGTGCTGGTCGTTTTCGGGGAGATCGCTCATGGGGCTCGCGGCGGCAATGTTGGGTCGTGAGGCGCAGGTGTGGTCGGCGCGGCGTTTGGCGCAACGTGTTCAACAGAATGTTCCGCAACGGCTGGCGCCGGTTCTGTCGATGCTACAACGGCAGCAGGTGCTGGTGCTGGTGCTGGTGTTGGAGCAGGTGCGGCAGGCGTATGAATCGTCTGCTGACCCACATGCTCAACCGGCGTCGGCTCTTGCTGAACCGGGCTGAAGATCTTCCGCGCTTCCTGCTCCAGCGACAGAATGTGCTCGTTGTGCAGTTGCCGACGGATCTCGTCGGCACCGATTTCGCGTTCAACTTCCTGTTTGATCGCGTTGAAGCTACGCTTCAGCCGTCCGACCCACAGGCCGGCAGTGCGCGCAGCGCCCGGCAGACGCTCGGGGCCCAGCACCAGCAGGGCGACGAGGCCGACGAGCAGCAGTTCAGAGAAGCTGATACCAAACATTAGTCAGTGCTCACACGTCTTTGCGGATCGGCTCTTCGACTTTCTGCGCCTGCACGTCGATGGTGTGCGGCGGATTGGCCTGAGCGGTGGCTTGCGGCTGCACCGGTGGCACTGGTTGCGCAGGCGTCACGGTTGGATCAGCGGCCGGTTTTTCGTCATCGTTCATGGCTTTACGGAAGCCCTTGATCGATTCGCCGACGTCGGTGCCGAGGTTTTTCAGTTTCTTGGTGCCGAACACCAACACCACGACTACCAGAATGACGATCCAGTGTTTCCAGTCAAAAATGCCCATGTTGCTGTTCCTCTCTAAAAATTGTTCAGGCGGACGGGCGCGAGGCTTTCTCGACGTGTCCGGACAGGCCGAAGCGGCGATCCAGTTCATCCAGCACGGCCTGCGGATGCTGCCCCAGTTGAGCGAGCATGACCATGCTGTGGAACCACAGGTCGGCGGTCTCGTAGATCACGTCGCTGCAGTCGCCGCTGATCGCAGCGTCCTTGGCGGCAATAATGGTTTCGACCGACTCTTCGCCGACTTTCTCCAGAATCTTGTTCAAACCCTTGTGATACAGACTAGCCACATATGAGCTGTCGGCGGCTGCGCCTTTGCGCTCTTCGAGCACTTCGGCCAGGCGGGTCAGGGTGTCACTCATGTTTGTGTCCTGCGGAATAAATGGCGTGCGGGTCTTTCAGGACCGGGTCGACGGTTTTCCAGTCGCCGTTCTCGAAGACACGGTAAAAGCAGCTTTGACGGCCGGTATGGCAAGCGATGTCGCCGATCTGTTCAACCATCAGGATGATCACGTCGGCGTCACAGTCCAGACGCATTTCATGCAAGGTCTGCACATGGCCGGACTCTTCGCCCTTGCGCCACAGCTTGCCACGGGAACGTGACCAGTAGATTGCACGGTGTTCCGCAGCGGTCAGTTCGAGCGCTTCGCGGTTCATCCAGGCCATCATCAGCACACGTCCGGTCTTGTGATCCTGGGCAATCGCCGGCACCAGGCCATCAGCGTCCCACTTGATCTCGTCCAGCCAGTTATTCATCTTCAATTCCCGAAACGCAGCTACAAGCTTTGAGCTTCAAGCTGCAAGTAAAAGCAGATTGCGGTGTTCCAGTATCGTCAGGCTTGCAGCTCGCAGCTTATAACTTGCAGCTGATTCGTGCTATCGGCGAACGACCAGATACAAGCCCACGGCCACCATGATTCCGGCCGGCCAATGCCCCAATTCGTGTAGCGGGCCACCGATGGCAAGGATCACCCCACCGGCCAGATGCGCGCAACCGAGCAGGCGCAGGAACCAGTCGTCCTTGCGTTTGTGCCACGGTGGTGGTGGGTCGTAGGCGTGCGGTTGCGACATGCGTTCGAGCAGGTCGCGGGCCATGTTGGCCAGGTGCGGCAGCTGTTCGAACTGGCTCTGCACATTGCCCAGCAAGGCTTTCGGGCTGACGCGCTCGCGCATCCAGCGCTCGAGGAACGGTTGCGCGGTGTTCCACAGATCCAGATCCGGATACAGCTGACGGCCGAGGCCTTCGATGTTCAGCAAGGTCTTTTGCAGCAGCACCAGTTGCGGCTGAACTTCCATGTTGAAGCGTCGCGCAGTCTGGAACAGGCGCATCAGCACTTGGCCAAATGAAATATCTTTTAACGGTTTTTCGAAGATTGGTTCGCACACTGTGCGGATCGCCGCTTCGAATTCGTTGAGTTTGGTTTCCGCCGGGACCCAGCCCGAATCGATGTGCAGTTGCGCCACGCGACGGTAATCACGCTTGAAGAAGGCGAACAGGTTGCGCGCCAGATAATCCTGATCTTCCGGGGTCAGGCTGCCGACGATGCCGCAGTCGATCGCGATGTACTGCGGGCTCCACGGATTGACAGTGCTGACGAAGATGTTGCCCGGGTGCATGTCGGCGTGGAAGAAACTGTCGCGGAATACCTGGGTGAAGAAAATCTCCACGCCGCGTTCAGCGAGCATTTTCATGTCGGTGCGCTGGTCGGCAAGGGTCGCCAGATCCGTGACCTGAATACCGTAAATACGCTCCATCACCAGCACTTTCGGCCGGCACCAGTCCCAATAGACTTGCGGCACGTAGAGCAGCGGCGAGCCTTCGAAGTTGCGCTTCAACTGGCTGGCGTTGGCCGCTTCGCGCAGCAAATCCAATTCGTCGTAGATGGTTTTTTCGTAGTCCTGGACCACGTCGACCGGGTGCAGCAGGCGCGCATCGGCGGAGAGCTTTTCGGCGGCGCGGGCAAGGATGAACAGCCACGCCAGATCCTGCGCGATGATCGGCTTGAGGCCCGGGCGGATCACCTTGACCACCACTTCTTCGCCGGTTTTCAGTTGCGCGGCATGCACCTGCGCCACCGAGGCCGAAGCCAGCGGTTCGACGTCGAAACGGCTGAACACGTCGCTGATTTTCTTGCCGAGCTGTTCTTCGATCAGCTTGATCGACAGCTGCGAATCGAACGGCGGCACGCGATCCTGCAACAACATCAGCTCATCGGCGATGTCTTCCGGCAGCAGATCGCGGCGGGTCGAAAGGATCTGCCCGAACTTGATGAAAATCGGCCCGAGATCCTGCAACGCCAGACGCAGACGCGCACCCCGGTTCAGTTCCAGCGGCTTGCGCGGAAACCAGCGCCACGGCAGCACATAGCGCAGCGCGAGGAGGAACCAGGGCAGCGGCAGATCGAACAGCAGGTCATCGAGGCGGTAGCGGATCACGACGCGCTGGATGCGCAACAGACGGCGGACGGCAAGCAGCTTCATGCGTTATCGCTTGGGTCGAGGGATCGGGAAAGGCGCTCGAAACGCGCCTCGAGACGTTCCAGATCAAGTTTGATCCGGTCCAGTTCGCTGAACCGTGCTTCGGCTTCGCACTGCCCGACGAGGGTGCGCGATTCTTCGGCGAGGTATTCGGCGAGGTTCTGGTTGAGGCTGGCAAATCCTTGTTGATACCAGCGCGCGCGACTGCGCAGATGGCCACCGACCAGTTGCGTGGCGACAGGTCCCAGCCAGCGCGAGAGTTCGTACTCCCAATCCAGCTCGAGGTCCTGCAGCACGCCGGCCAGCTCCAGCAGCACGCCGCTGTCGCCGTCGAGTTCGACTTCCGGGGCATGCAACACCGCGGTCTTGTCTTTGCTCACGGCCAGTTTGATCAAACTGGAGGCTGGCGCACGCAGGGTGCAGTCGACGCCGGTTTCCCAGTGCGAGGCCAGCATCAAACCTTCATCGCTCGGCAGGATGAACAGTTGCAGCGCCGGGCTGCGGCAGTCGACGGCGATCACCTTGCCGGTCAAATGCGCCAGCCGCGGCAGCGCCGTGCTGTCGAGACGCAGCACCCGGTTGAGGCCGAGTTCAACGCTGGCGAGCAGCCCGGTGAGCAACATCAGGGCTTGATGCCGCGGTGCAGGGCGACGATACCTGCGGTCATGTTGTGATAGGTCACGCGGTCGAAACCGGCGTCGACCATCATCGACTTCAGCGTTTCCTGATTCGGGTGCATGCGGATCGATTCGGCCAGGTAGCGATAGCTTTCCGAGTCGTTGGTGATCAGCTTGCCCATCAACGGCATGAAGGCGAACGAGTAGGCGTCGTAGGCTTTCGACATCAGCGCGTTGGTCGGCTTGGAGAATTCCAGCACCAGCAAACGACCGCCAGGCTTGAGCACGCGCAGCATCGAACGCAGAGCGTCTTCCTTGTGCGTGACGTTGCGCAGACCGAAAGCGATGGTCACGCAGTCGAAATGGTTGTCCGGGAACGGCAGCTTTTCGGCGTCCGCCTGAACGAACTCGACGTTGCCGGCGACACCCAGATCGAGCAGGCGGTCGCGGCCAACCTTGAGCATCGATTCGTTGATGTCGGCCAGCACCACTTGGCCGGTCGGGCCGACCAGGTGCGAGAATTTTTTGGTCAGGTCACCGGTCCCGCCGGCGATGTCCAGCACGCGGTTACCGCTGCGCACGCCCGACAGTTCGATCGCGAAACGCTTCCACAAACGGTGCATGCCGCCCGACAGAAGGTCGTTCATCAGGTCGTACTTGGCGGCTACCGAGTGGAAAACCTCAGCGACTTTTTCCGCTTTCTGGCTTTCCGGAACGTTTTTGAAGCCGAAGTGAGTGGTGGGTTCGGCATCGCTGCCTTTGCGCTGATCAGTCATATCGCTGTCACCAAAAGAGAATGCGCGACATTCTAATCCCCAAGCCATGCTTTGTCTTGGAATGGCTAAAGGTAAGATGGGCAACCTTCGGGACGATTTGCCGCAGCGGCGGTCAAGATTTACCGAGACCCATTCATAGCCCCATTCAAAAAGCAGGAGTCATTCAATGGCCAAAATCAGTGTTGAGCGTGCTCACAACCTGGGCAAGGAAGCGGCCCGCGAGAAGGCCGACAAACTGGCGCAGAAACTCTCCGAGCAATATGGCCTGGAGCCGCAGTGGTCCGGCGACACCCTGAACCTCAAACGCTCGGGTGTGAAAGGCGCGGTGCATGTGGCGGACGATTCGATCAAGGTCGATGTGGAACTGGGCATCATGATGTCGGCCATGAGCGGCATGATCAAAGCCGAAATCGAGAAGGCCCTCGATAAAGCTTTGGTCTGATCGCGTTTTTTCGGTAACCCGAGATCCCCTGTGGGAGCGAGCTTGCTCCGGGCGGCGATCCGACGAAAGCGTTGTATCAGCCAACATTTCCGTGACTGACACACCGCATTCGCGAGCAAGCTCGCTCCCACATTTGTTTTATGGTGCTCCTGCTGTTCATGTCAGTTGTTAGGGTGCCGTTTCTAATTTTTCTGCCTACTTTGTGCCAGAGCCCGACACTTTCGCGGGCAGTTCCTCAAACCTTCTGCGCGTGAGGTGCACCATGGCCAAAGTTATTTTGAAGAAAAAAATCGACGCTTCGACTTCTGCTCTGAGCGACGTCAAATCCTATGCCCGCAAGATCTGGCTGGCAGGTCTGGGTGCCTACGCCAAGGTCGGCCAAGAGGGCAGCGAGTACTTTCAAGAGCTGATCAAGGCTGGTCAAACTGTTGAAAAGAAAGGCAAAAAAGCCGTCACCGAAAAACTCGAAGCGGCCAACGCCGAGATCGATGAAGCCAAGGGCGAAGTGAGTTCTTTCAAAGGTCGTGTCGAAGTTCAACTCGACAAGGTCGAGAAGGCGTTCGACTCCCGCGTAGCAAGCGCCTTGAATCGTATCGGCATTCCGTCTAAACATGACGTTGAGACACTCTCTGCTAAGCTCGATGAGCTGACGGCATTGCTCGAACGCGTCGCGCGTAAATCTTAAGGAGAACGGGATGGCTGGTAAAAAGAACACCGATAAAGAAGGCAGCTCGTGGATCGGGAAAGTCGAAGACTACTCCCGCAAAATCTGGCTGGCTGGTTTAGGCGTGTACTCGAAGATCGACACTGACGGCAGCAAGCTCTTCGATACATTGGTCAAAGACGGCGAGAAAGCCGAGAAGCTCACCAAGTCCGCAGTCGGCAAAAAAGTCGACGCTGCCAAGGACTCTGCCTCTTCGGCAAAATCGCGCATCAGCGGCGTGAAAGATCGTGCACTGGGCAAGTGGGACGAGCTGGAAGGGGCTTTCGACAAGCGCCTGAACAGTGCGATCTCGCGCCTGGGCGTACCGAGCCGCAATGAGGTCAAGGCACTTAACAGCAAGGTCGACACGCTGACCAAACAGATCGAGAAACTCACCGGTCTGAAAGCCCAGCCTGTGGCGGCGAAAACCGCAGCAGCAAAACCGGCAGCCAAAACCGCAGCGGCCAAACCAGCGGCAAAATCCGCTGCCAAGCCACTGACAAAAGCGGCGGCTAAACCCGCAGCAAAAGCAGCGGCCAAGCCTGCAGCGAAAACCGCTGCCGCCAAGCCAGCAGCCAAAGCAGCCGCCAAACCGGTTGCCGCCAAAGCCGCAGCCAAACCAGCAGCAAAACCAGCGGCCAAAACTGCAGCGAAACCCGCCGCCAAGCCAGCCGCGAAAACCGCTGCCGCCAAACCGGCTGCCAAGCCTGCGGCCAAACCGGCAGCGGCGAAGAAGCCTGCAGTGAAAAAACCGGCCGCGCCGAAAGCCGCAGCGCCGAAGCCAGCAGCACCTGCTGCAGCCAAGCCGGCCACCCCGGCAGTTCCGGTGAGCGCGTCGAACTCCGCCGCCGCACCGACTCCGGCGGCTACCCCGACTGCTGCATCGACCCCGTCGACGCCAACCAGTCAGTCCTGATTTTACAGGGCAAAACAAAACGCCCGGCCTGTGAAGGTCGGGCGTTTTTGTATCTGAATTCCAACAGCCCCTCACCCCAGCCCTCTCCCGGAGGGAGAGGGGGCCGATTGTGGGATGCTTCAGCCTTACACCGACCTGAAAGTGTCGTATTGAATCCATAATCGACTGGATTTTTCAGGTCGCCGTATAGCGCAAGACGATAAGGTCAGTCCCCTCTCCCTCCGGGAGAGGGCTAGGGTGAGGGGCTCTTGAGTTCAGTCGTGGTCTTCGAGGTATTGCAGGGCCATCCGCTCCGTGGCGACCTTAACCGGCGGCAACAGATGCGGCGCTACCAGCATCATGATCTGATAAACCACCAACCTCACCTCACCCTCACGATCCAGAATCCGCTGATAGTCCAGCGAAAACAGCAGCGTCATGGTGATCTGCTCCACCAGTTGCCCTAACGCCTGCGTATCACTGACCAACTGCCCCCCAGCCTTCAAGCGCGCCAACAGCGATGCCAGCGTACGCTTCAACGCATTGAGCAGATGACGAATGCCTTTGGCCAGCTTCGGCAAGCGTCCGGCCAGGTTCGACAGGTCCTGAAACAGGAACCGGTACTGCGCCAACCGCTCCACAATCAAATGCAAAAACAGCCAGTAATCCTCCGGCGCCAGTTCCACATCCGCCGGCGGATCGAGCAGTGGTGCCAGTTCATTCTGGAAGCGTTCGAACAACCCGAGAATCAACGGCTCCTTGCCGTGGAAGTGGTAGTAGAGGTTGCCCGGGCTGATGCCCATTTCGTTGGCCACCTCCATGGTGGAGACGTTCGGCTCGCCCTTTTCGTTGAACAGTTGCAAAGCACATTCGAGAATCCGGTCGCGGGTTTTCATCCAGTCTTCTTAGAAAAGTTCGGTTAAGCGTCAGCGCACGCGCACGTAAGTCCCGGGCGCGGCCTCCATCGGTGGATAGTTCGGGTTGCCGAGGGTAAAGCTGGTTTCGTGTTGGGCGCCGGAGCGTTCCTGAATCCACGTCAGCCACTGCGGCCACCAACTGCCGTCGACATGCTTGCCGTCGTAGTACCAGGCGCGCGGGTCGCTGCTCATTTTGCCGTTCTCGACGTACGCGGCTTTCGGATTGCTCGGCGGGTTGAGGATGCTCTGCACATGGCCGCTGTTGGACAGCACAAAGCGTCGCTCGCCACCGAGCAGCAGGGTCGAGCGATACACCGCGTCCCACGGCGTGATGTGGTCATTCATGCCGGCAACGCTGAAGCTGTCGACGGTAACTTTCTGTAGATCAATCGGCGTGCCGCACACTTCCAGCCCGCCCGGATGGGTCAGCGGGTTGTGCTTGAAGAAGTCCAGCAGGTCGCCGTGAAACGCAGCGGGCAGGCGGGTGTTGTCGTTGTTCCAGTAGAGGATGTCGAAGGCCGGCGGCTCTTTGCCCAACAGGTAGTTGTTGACGAAGTAGCTCCAGATCAAATCGTTGGGGCGCATCCAAGCGAACACCTTGGCCATGTCGCGACCGTCGAGCACGCCTTTCTGGTACGAGCGGCGCTTGGCCGCCTCAAGGGTTTGTTCGTCGGCAAACAGCGTGGCTGAGGTTTCGATTTCACTGTCGAGCAGGCTGACCAGATAGGTTGCGCTGGAGACGCGGCGCAGTTGGCGCTTGGCCTGCAGGTGACCTTGCAGCGCGGCGATGGTCAGCCCGCCGGCGCAGGCGCCCATCAGGTTGACCTCGCGGGCGCCGGTGATCGCCCGGCAGATGTTCATCGCTTCTTCCACGGCTTCGACGTAGGTCGACAGGCCCCATTCGCGATGGCGCACATCCGGGTTGCGCCAGCTGATCATGAAGGTCTGCAGGCCGTTCTTCAGTGCGTACTGGACGAAACTGTTCTGCGGGCTGAGGTCGAAAATGTAGTACTTGTTGATTTGCGGCGGCACCACCAGCAGTGGCTTGGCGTACTGTTTTTCGCTCATCGGTTTGTACTGGATCAGCTCAAGCATCTCGTTGCGAAACACCACCGAGCCGGTGGTGGTAGCGACGGTCTTGCCGACCTCGAAAGCCTGTTTGGTCACCTGCCGAGGCAGGCCGTCGTTGTGCAGCAGATCATCGAACAAATGACTGAGCCCACGCACCAGGCTGTGCCCACCGGAGTTGAACAGCTCCTTGACCGCCAGCGGGTTGAGCAGGGTGTTCGATGGCGCCACCGCGTCGTTGAGCAAGGTGAAGGCGAAGTGCGCGCGGGCACGATCGTCATCGCTCATGTTACTTTCATCAATCCAGCTTTTGACCTGCTTTTGCCAGGCCAGATAGGCCTGCAGGCTGCGCCGGTAAAACGGATTGAGGCTCCATGCCGGGTCAGCGAAACGGCTGTCGTTCGGATTGGTCGGGTGCAGGGTTTCGCCGAGCAGCACGCGGCCCAATTGGCCGCCGAGTTTCAAGGCGTGTTTCGCACTGTGAATCGGGTTGCGCAGGCCATGGGCGGCGACGCTCCGCAAGGTCGAGATCAGGTCCCGCCCACGTAGGCCGGTGATCGCACTTTGTGCGTTGATGAACACGGCGGGACTGGGCACTACGCCCGTCGCTGGTTTGTCACGCATGACTCAACACTCCTTCGTCTTCAGGCCAAAAACAAACTCACCGAACCAGAACACCATAGACGCTGTTGTGGGTTGCTGCCTGCGCGGCGTCCTGCCGCGCACTCTTTGCCAAAGGCCTGCATAAAGCCTGCCGCCGGGGTTAACCGCCGAGCGGTGTCGGATGCGGGTGCATCACCGCGCGCTGACGTTCCTCCTGGAGAAACTTCATGATGATCGGCGCCACCGCTTCGGCGCGGGTAATCAGAAACAGATGACCGTCATCGATGATGTGCAGTTGCGCGTTGGGAATGCGCCAGGCGAGCATGCGCATGTTGATCAATGGGATCAGCGGGTCGTCGTCGCCGGCCAGCACCAGCGTTGGCTGATGGATCTTGTGCAACCAGTGAATGCTGGTCCAGCCGAGGCCAGCGAACAGTTGCCAGTAATAACCGAGCTTGCCGGCCGAACGCACTTTTGCCGCGTGGCTGGCGGCGAGGGTCGGGTCGCGGCGGAACGAGCCGCCATAGATCAGCGGGGCGATGCGGATCACGTGGGAAGGCTGAATGTAGCGCCGCGGACTGGCCATCATCCACAGCACTTTCGGCTTGCCCGGCACCATCACTGCCCCGGCAGCGGTCGCCGCCAGCACCAGTTTCTTGCAGCGCTCCGGGTAGTCGTAGGCGAACTGCTGCGCGAGTGCGCCACCCCACGACACGCCGATGACGTTGACCTGACCGTAGTCGAGGTAATCGAGCATCCGCGCCGTCAGCTTGGCCAGACCGGGAAAGCGATACGGCCGGTTCGGCGTCGAGGAACCGCCGACACCGGGCACGTCGAAGGCGATCACCTCCAGATCCGGGTCCAGGGCCGCGACAAACGGAAACACCAGCTCCAGGTTGGCGCCGATGCCGTTGAAAATCAGCAAGGGCGTCAAGTGAGGCTTGCCGGGGCGTACCGCCGTGCGGAGGGTCTGACCATCCAGATCGACGGTGCGGAATATGAACGGTTGCGGCATGCGTCAGGCCCTTCGGGTTAGAGTGGAGCAGCGACAAGCCGCAAGCTTCAAGCAGAACCTGCTCAGCTTGCGGCTTGTCGCTTGTGGCTTGCCGCTATCTTTCATGTACGTACGTGCCCGGCGATGCTTCACCCGCCGGATACGCCTTGTTGCCCAGTTTCAGCGGGGCCTTTTTCAGGTTGCCCGAGCGCTCGGCCTGCCACGCCTGCCAGTACAGCCACCAGGAATCGGTGTGCTTGGTCGAGTTCTCTTGCCACTCATCGGCGTTGGCCGCCATTTCTTCGCCGGTCATGTAACGCGATTTCGGGTTGCCCGGCGGGTTCAGAATGCTCTGGATATGCCCGCTGCTCGACAGCACGAATTCGACCTTGCCGCCAAACAACTGCGCCGACTTGTAGCAGGACTTCCACGGCGTGATGTGGTCGTTGGTGCCTGCCAGCGAGAAGATGTCGGCGGTGACCTGCTTGAGGTCGATCGGCGTGCCGCACACTTCCAGTGCATTGGGGCGAATCAATGGATTGTTTTTGAACATCTCGATCAGGTCGCCGTGGAACGCGGCGGGCAACCTTGTGGTGTCGTTGTTCCAGAAGAGGATGTCGAACACCGGCGGCTCGTTGCCCAGCAGGTAGTTGTTGACCCAGTAGTTCCAGATCAGGTCATTCGGGCGCATCCACGCAAAGACCTTGGCCATGTCTTTGCCTTCGAGCACGCCGGCCTGGTACGAGTGGCGCTTGGCGGTCTCCAGGGTCTGCTCGTCGACGAACAGGGCGACGTCGCTGTCCAGCGTCGTGTCGAGCACGCTGACCAGCAGCGTGAGGGCATTGACCTTCTTCTCGCCGATCGCCGCGTAGTGGCCGAGCAGGGCGGTACAAGTGATGCCGCCGGAGCAGGCGCCGAGCATGTTCACGTCTTTGCTGCCAGTGATCGCGGTAACCACATCGACCGCTTCTTTCAGCGCATCGATATACGTCGACAGGCCCCACTCACGCTGGGCCTTGGTTGGGTTGCGCCAACTGACGATGAACGTCTGCACGTTATTGCGCAGGCAGAAACGCGCCAGACTTTTGTCCGGGCTCAAATCGAATACGTAGAACTTGTTGATCTGCGGCGGCACCACCAGCAACGGGCGCTCGTGGACTTGCTCGGTGATCGGCTTGTACTGGATCAGCTCCAGCACGTCGTTGCGAAACACCACCGCGCCTTCAGTGACACCGAGACTCTTGCCGACCTCGAACGCGCCCATGTTGACCTGGCTCGGCATGCCGCCGTTGTGTACCAGATCCTTGGCCAGATGCGAGAGGCCATCGAGCAGGCTCTTGCCGCCGGTTTCGAAGAAGCGTTTCACGGCGGCCGGGTTGGCGGCGGTGTTGGTCGGGGCCATGGCTTCGGTCATCAGGTTGATGACGAAGTGGCCGCGGGCGATGTCTTTGGGTGACAGGCTGCTGTCATCGATCCAGGAATGGAGTTCCTTGCGCCACGCCAGATAAGTTTGCAGATAACGTTTGTAGAGCGGGTTCTGGCTCCACGCAGGATCGGCGAAGCGACGGTCATCGCCAGCCGGTTGCAGTTCGGATTTGCCAAACAGCACGTTCTTCAGTTCGAGGCCGAAATGGGTGACGTGCTTGACGCTATGGATCGGTTGTTTAATGGCCTGTTTCAGCACCATACGAGCAGAGGCCAGCAGATCCTTTCCGCGTAGCCCAACGACGGGATTAAGCCCCAGGGTGTTTTCCGAGGCTTGGTACTTCAGGTCATCGTTATTCTTGTTACTCATCTACGACGCTCCATTGTCCTGAGACGAGTACCCGGTTTTCTGCTGTGCAGTTCCACAGCCAATGCCAGGTACTACTGCTCGGGTGACCGTTAATTCTGCATAGCTGCTTTACAGTCGTAGAGCACTGCAGGGAACTTGCCAGCTCCATTGGTTACCCGAGTTTAATTTTTTTCGCAAGCAGCCGATCCTCGACCACTTAAGCGGAGCATTCAAACAGATGAATTTAGAAAATGCCCTCTAATGAGCGCAACGCTCGGACTAGAGCATCAGCTTGACGATCGACTCGTTCGGATCGCGGGTTTTTCCGGCGGCTTTGAGCTCGGCCAGATAATCGGCCCAGAGTGCGTCATGACGTCGCCCCAGCTCGTAGAGATAATCCCAAGTGAACAAGCCGCTGTCGTGACCGTCGTCGAAGGTCAGTTTCAGTGCGTAGTGACCGGCCGGTTCCAGCTTGCTCAGGCCGACGTTGATCTTGCCGAATTGCAGGATCGGCTTGCCGTGGCCCTGGACCTCGGCGGAGGGGGAATGCACGCGCAGGAATTCGGCGGGCAGGGTGTATTCCTCGCCGGACGCGTAGGTGAGCGTCAGGGTTTTCGAGGCTTTGTGCAGTTTGATGTCGGTGGGAATCATAAAAACAGCCCTGAGCTACAAGCAACAAGCTGCAAGCTTAACTCAGCCCGCAGCTTGTCGCTTGCAGCTCGGAGCTTGCCGCTCTACAGAATGTAGCGGGACAGGTCTTCGTTCTGCGCCAATTCGCCGAGGTGGCTGTTGACGTATTCGTCGTCGATCAGAATCGGCTTCTCATCGTGGGTGCTGGCCAGATCGCCGGCGCTGAACGACACCTCTTCAAGCAGACGCTCAAGCAGTGTGTGCAGGCGACGGGCACCGATGTTCTCGGTCTTCTCGTTGACCTGCCAGGCGATCTCCGCCAGACGCTTGATGCCTTCGGGCTGGAACTGAATGTTCAGGCCTTCGGTCTTCAGCAGCGCGCAATATTGCTCGGTGAGCGAGGCGTGCGGTTCGCTGAGGATGCGTTCGAAGTCCGAGGGGCTCAGCGCTTTGAGTTCAACGCGAATCGGCAGACGACCTTGCAGCTCAGGCACCAGATCGCTCGGCTTGCTCAGGTGGAACGCACCGGAAGCGATGAACAGGATGTGGTCGGTTTTGACCATGCCCAGCTTGGTGTTGACGGTGCAGCCTTCGATCAGCGGCAGCAGGTCGCGCTGTACGCCTTCACGGGAGACATCGGCGCCGCCAACATTGCCACGCTTGGCGACTTTGTCGATCTCGTCGATGAAGACGATGCCGTGCTGTTCAACCGCTTCCAGCGCTTTCGCCTTCAGCTCTTCTTCATTGACCAGACGCCCGGCTTCTTCGTCGCGCACCAGTTTCAGGGCTTCTTTGACCTTGAGCTTGCGTGCCTTCTTCTTGCCCTTGCCCATGTTGGCGAACAGCGACTGCAACTGATTGGTCATCTCTTCCATGCCGGGCGGCGTGGCGATCTCGATGCCGGCCACTTCGGCGACTTCGATCTCGATTTCCTTGTCGTCCAGCTGACCTTCGCGCAGGCGCTTGCGGAACAGCTGACGAGTGTTGGAATCAGAGCTCGGCGCTTCTTCGTTACTGAAACCCATGCGGGCCGGCGGCAGCAGCGCGTCGAGGATGCGATCCTCGGCAGCGTCTTCGGCGCGATGGCGCACGCGGGACATTTCCTGCTCGCGGAGCATTTTGATCGCGGCGTCGGCCAGATCACGGATGATCGATTCGACGTCGCGGCCAACGTAGCCGACTTCGGTGAACTTGGTCGCTTCGACCTTGATGAACGGCGCGTTGGCCAGTTTCGCCAGGCGACGGGCGATTTCGGTTTTACCGACACCAGTCGGGCCGATCATCAGGATGTTTTTCGGGGTCACTTCAACGCGCAGCTCTTCAGGTAGCTGCATGCGGCGCCAGCGGTTGCGCAGGGCAATCGCGACGGCGCGCTTGGCATCGTCCTGGCCGATGATGTGGCGGTTGAGTTCGTGGACGATTTCGCGGGGAGTCATGGACATAATAGTTGACGGTCCTCAAGCAGAAACAAGCCGTGGCACAGGGCCGCGTCAGGCTTATTCAGCGAGATCCTGCTCCTCAATGGTCTGGGTGTGGTTGGTGAATACACAGATGTCGCCGGCGATGCCAAGGGCGGTTTCGACGATTTCGCGTGCCGACAGGTCGGTCTTTTTCAACAGGGCGCTGGCCGCAGCCTGCGCGTAACCGCCGCCGGAACCCATGGCGATCAGGCCGTCTTCGGGTTCGACCACGTCACCGTTGCCGGTGATGATCAGCGAAGCGTCTTTGTTGGCGACGGCGAGCATGGCTTCGAGGCGGCTCAGGGAGCGGTCGGTGCGCCATTCTTTGGCGAGTTCGACAGCGGCGCGCACCAGGTGGCCCTGATGTTTTTCAAGCTGGCCTTCGAAACGTTCGAAGAGGGTAAAGGCGTCGGCGGTGGCACCGGCAAAACCGGCGATGACCTGGCCGTGGTACAGGCGACGAACTTTTTTCGCGTTGCCTTTCATCACGGTATTGCCGAGAGAAACCTGGCCGTCGCCGCCCATGACGACTTTGCCGTGACGGCGAACTGAAACGATGGTGGTCAAGGGAAGAGTCTCCACACAGCGGGGCGAAAGTGCCTTATGCCCATTCATATGGGGGTGCTGGAGAGGATTTCAACCGGAGAGGGTGCGGAGGGACGAACGGCGGGGACTGATCAGGGATATGTGGTGTGGCAAACATTGCCTTCGCGAGCAGGCTCGCTCCCAAAGGGACAGCGCATATCCTGTGGGAGCGAGCTTGCTCGCGAAGAACGATGAAGCGGTGACTCTGACGAAATCAGCGGCTCTGGCGTTGTTGTAACAACAGGTTGCTGAAGCCGGCCCCGGCCAGTTGTTTCTGCGCAGTAGTCAGCTGTTCACGGTTGCTGAACGGCCCGACCAAAACGCGGTACCAGGTTTCATCCTTCACTGTGCCGGACTCAACCGCCACCGCCTGACCGAGCAGAATGATCTGCGCGCGGACCTTGTCGGCATCGGTTTCCTTGCGGAACGAGCCAGCCTGCAGGAAGAACTTCGTCACCGGCGCGGCTTTGCTCACCGGCGGTGCTGGCGGCGGGGTAATCCCGGCCAAGGCTGCCTGAGCGCGCGCGGTGTCGATCTTCGCCGCTTCTGCCGGTGTCACCGGCGTGGTCGGGATGGCCGGCACTTGTGGCGTCGGCAAAGTCTTCTCCGGCACCGCGTCCGGCGGCACGATCACTTCCGATTCTGGCAACAGTGTGTAGAAGTCGTACTTCGGCTTGACCGGCTGAGTCGGGCTCGGCGGGGTCTTGTTGGCCTCGGCGATTTTCGACGCTTTCTGCTGTTGCGCCTGCTCGACCTTCTCACGCTTGACCGTGTCGCTGCCCTTGCCCGGCTCCAGCTTCATCAGAAACACGATGAACGCGCCGACCGTGAGGCCGATGGCCATCCACAGCCAACCCGGAATCGGTTGCTTCGCAGGAGCTTGGTAACGGCTGGCGCCACGCTTGGGTGCAGGTTTTTTCTTGGCAGCCAACTTACATACGCTCCAGAGTTTCCAGACCCAACAGCTCCAGGCCTTGCTTGAGGGTGCGACCGGTCAGCGCGGCCAGACGCAGACGGCTCTGCATCTGGGCCGGGGTTTCGGCGGCGAGGATCGGGCAGTTCTCGTAGAAGCTGGAGAACAGGCCGGCAACGTCGTACAGATAAGTGCAGAGAATGTGCGGCGTGCCTTTGTCGGACACGTTGTTCAACACTTCACCGAACTGCGCCAGTTTTGCCGCCAGCTCTTGCTCGTGGGCCGCTTCCAGCACGATCTGGCCATCGACTTCGCTGAAGTCCTTGCCCAATTTGCGGAATACACCGGCCACACGGGTGTAGGCATACAGCAGGTACGGCGCGGTGTTGCCTTCGAAATTCAGCATCAGGTCGAAGTTGAAGCTGTAGTCGCTGGTGCGGTGCTTCGACAGGTCGGCGTATTTCACTGCGCCGATGCCGACGACTTTGGCGATGTTGCGCAGCTCGTCTTCAGCCAGCTCCGGGTTCTTCTCTTTGACCAGGGTGTAGGCACGTTCCTGCGCTTCGGTCAGCAGGTCGATCAGCTTCACGGTGCCGCCGTCACGGGTCTTGAACGGACGGCCGTCGGCGCCGTTCATGGTGCCGAAGCCCATGTGTTCCATTTCCATCGGATGAGTGACGAAACCGGCTTTGCGCGCCACGGCGAACACTTGCTGGAAGTGCAGAGCCTGACGCTGGTCGACGAAGTACAGCGCGCGATCGGCTTTCAGTTTGCCGCTGCGGTAGCGCACGGCGGCGAGGTCAGTGGTGGCGTAGAGGTAGCCGCCGTCAGCCTTGACGATGATCACCGGCAGCGGGTCGCCGTCAGCATTCTTGAACTCGTCGAGGAACACGCACTGGGCGCCGTTGCTCTCGACCAGCATGCCCGCCGCTTTGAGGTCGTTGACCACGTTGATCAGGTCGTCGTTATAGGCGCTTTCGCCCATCACGTCGGCCATGGTCAGTTTGACGTTGAGCAGTTCGTAGATCTTCTGGCAGTGCGACAGCGAGATGTCCTTGAACTTGGTCCACAGCGCCAGGCACTCGGCATCGCCGGCCTGCAGCTTGACCACCAGGCCACGGGCGCGGTCGGCGAACTCTGCGGATTCGTCGAAACGCTGCTTGGCGGCGCGGTAAAAGTTTTCCAGATCGGACAGCTCGTCGCTGGTGATCGGGTTTTCCTGCAGATAGGCCATCAGCATGCCGAACTGGGTGCCCCAGTCGCCGACGTGGTTCTGCCGGATCACTTCGTCGCCGAGGAATTCCAGTACGCGGGCCACGCCGTCGCCGATGATGGTCGAACGCAAGTGGCCGACGTGCATCTCTTTGGCCAGGTTCGGTGCCGACAGGTCGACCACGGTGCGCTGCGCCGGGCCAGCCTTGCGCACGCCAACATGGGCATCAGCCAATGCAGCGTCGAGACGCGAGGCCAAAGCCTGGTTGTTCTGGAAGAAATTGATGAAGCCCGGGCCGGCGATTTCGGCCTTGGTGACGTTCTCGTCACCCGGCAGTGCGGCGATGATTTTTTCCGCCAGATCGCGCGGTTTCATGCCCGCAGGCTTGGCCAGCATCATCGCGATGTTGCTGGCGAAGTCGCCGTGGGTCTTGTCGCGGGCGTTTTCCACCTGAATCGCCGGCGTCAGGCCTTCAGGCAACACACCTTCGTTGACGAGTTGGGTGAGGGCTTGTTGGATCAGCTGGCGAATGGTGTCTTTCATGGTCTTCTCTTTCGACCGCAAGCGCGGCGGGCGCATCGATGCGCGGGTGGAAAAACTGGGCATTATCCGTTGCGAAGACGGGCTTGCCAACCTTAGCAGGCAGCTTATGGATATGTGGTGACAAATAGAGAGCTTTCGCGAACAAGGGGCGACGCAATCCCTGTGGGAGCGAGCCTGCTCGCGAAGGCTATCTCTCTTTCAATACAAATCTACAGGGTCGACATCCAGCGACCAGCGCACCGCCCGCCCACTTGGCATCTGCTCCAGCACCAGCAGCCAACTGGCCAGCAATCGATGCAACGGTGCCCGCGCCGTCGCCTGCAACAACAACTGTGCGCGATATCGGCCCGCGCGGCGTTCCATTGGTGCCGGCACTGGCCCAAGCAATTCAATCCCGCTCAGATTCTGTTCAGCCAACAGGCGCTCAGCCTCGCTGCACGCCTCATCGAGAAACCCTTCAGCCTGCCCCGGCTTGTGCGCTTCGGCGCGCAACAGCGCCAAGTGCGCAAACGGTGGCAGCCCGGCCGCACGACGTTCGCTCAAGGCCTGCTCGGCAAAGGCGAAATAGCCCTGCTCGGTGAGTTGCACCAATAAAGGATGATCGGCGAGGTGGGTCTGGATGATCACCTTGCCCGGCTCTTCGGCCCGCCCGGCACGACCAGCAACTTGCACGATCAACTGCGCCATGCGCTCGCTGGCGCGGAAGTCGCCGGAGAACAAACCGCCGTCGGCGTCCAGAATCGACACCAGCGTCACTCGCGGAAAGTGGTGACCCTTGGCCAACATCTGCGTGCCAACCAGAATGCACGGCTGGCCCTTCTGAATCGTCGCGAACAGCTGGTTCATCGCGTCCTTGCGCGAGGTGCTGTCGCGGTCGACGCGCAGCACCGGGTAATCGGGGAACAGAATCGCCAGCCGTTCTTCGGCACGTTCTGTGCCAGCACCGACCGGGCGCAGATCGACCTTGTTGCACTTCGGGCACTGGCGCGGCGTGCGCTCGACGTAGCCGCAGTGGTGGCAGCGCAACTCTCCGTAGCGCTGATGCACGGTCATCCGTGCGTCGCAGCGCGAGCACTCGGACATCCAGCCGCAATCGTGGCACAGCAACGTCGGCGCAAAACCGCGACGGTTGAGGAACACCAGCACCTGCTGACCATTGGCGAGGGTCTGGCCGATGGCTTGCTGCATCGGCCCGGAAATACCGCTGTCGAGTGGACGACTTTTTACATCGAGGCGTAGGAAGCGTGGTTGCTTGGCACCGCCGGCACGTTCATTCAGGCGCAGGAGACCGTAACGTCCGGTGTAGGCGTTGTGCAGGCTTTCCAGTGATGGTGTCGCAGAACCGAGCACGATCGGGATGTTTTCCTGCCGTGCGCGAACCAGCGCCAGATCGCGGGCGTGGTAACGCAGCCCTTCCTGCTGTTTATAAGAGCCGTCGTGCTCTTCATCGATGATGATCAGACCGGGGTTCTTCATCGGCGTGAACAGCGCCGAGCGGGTGCCGATAATGATGTCGGCCTCGCCATCGCGCGCCGCGAGCCAGGCATCGAGGCGCTCGCGGTCATTGACTGCCGAGTGCAGCAGGGCGATCCGCGCATTGAAACGCTGCTCGAAGCGCGCCAAAGTCTGCGGGCCGAGGTTAATCTCCGGGATCAGCACCAGCGCCTGTTTGCCGGCTTCGAGGGTTTCGCGGATCAGTTGCAAATAGACTTCGGTCTTGCCGCTGCCGGTGACCCCGGCCAGCAGGAACGCGTGATAGCTGTCGAAACCGGCGCGGATCGCCTCGTAGGCGGCGCGCTGTTCGCTGTTGAGCGGCAATTCCGGTTGCGCCAGCCAGTGTTCGTGGCGTGCGCCGGGTGCGTGGCGGCGGATTTCCACTTGCACCAGACCTTTGGCCAGCAGCAGGTCGAGACTGTCTTTGCTCAGCATCAGTTTGCTTAACAGTTGATGAGCAACGCCATGGGGATGCTGAGCCAGCGTCGCCAATGCTTCACGCTGGCGCGGGGCACGGGCGATGCGCGGATCCTCAAGGCTGGCGCCGGGGGTTATCGACCAAAAGCGTTCCTGCCGGGCCTCGGCCAGTTCGCCCTGACGCAGCAGTACCGGTAACGCCCAACTCAGGGTATCGCCGAGGCTGTGCTGATAATACTGCGAGGTCCACAGGCACAGCTTGAACAGCGCTGGCGGCAGCGGTGCTGTGGCATCCAGCAGGGCCAGCGCCGGTTTGAGTTTCTCCACCGGCACTTCGCTGGTGTCCGTGACCTCGACCAGAATGCCGATCATCTCGCGCCGGCCGAACGGCACCCGCAGGCGCATGCCCGGCTGCAATTGCTCGCGCAGCACGCCGGCCGGCGCTCGATAGTCGAACAGGCGGCGCAGGGGCGAAGGCAGGGCAAGGCGCAGAATGGCGTCGGGCACGCGGGGGGATCTCGATAAACGCAAAAGAAGGGCTGAGCGCAGATCAGTTGTGGGAGCGAGCATGCTCGCGAAGGCGGTGTATCAGGCGCTTAAACATTGACTGACACAACGCATTCGCGAGCAAGCTCGCTCCCACAGAGGAATGCGTTCAAGGTCGGGAGCCTAGCAGACGGTCGGTCTCGGTGACAGCTTGCGTGATTGAAAAGGTCTGGTAGAATCCGCGGCCTAATTACGTGCGGTATTCAACAATAGTGTTGGGTGGCGGCACGCTAGCTGAGGAAGACACCATGAAAGCTGATATCCACCCGAATTACCCAGTCATCGCTGTAACCTGCAGCTGTGGCAACAAGTTCGAAACCCGTTCGACTTTCGGCAAAGCTCTGCCAATCGACGTTTGCAACGAATGCCACCCGTTCTACACCGGTAAGCAGAAGACTCTGGACACTGGCGGCCGCGTTCAGCGCTTCGCAGACCGTTTCGGTGCTTTCGGCAAGAAACCTGCTGCTGCAGAGTAAGGTTGAAGGGCCCGGTGGGCTTTTCCTCGTTGCTGAAAAAGGCGTCCCTCGCGGGCGCCTTTTTTGTATCTGCGATTTGGCTGTCCGGCGCGCAGGCCTTTTGCCCGGCGCCTGCGGGGCTGACCAGCGTCACGGTGCAGCGGGTGGTCGATGGCGACACTCTGCGCCTGAGCGACGGTCGCAGTGTGCGGATGATCGGCCTCAACACGCCTGAGTTGGGCAAGCAGGGTCGCGGTGATGAGCCCTTCGCGGTGGCAGCACGCAAGCGCCTGCAAACGCTGGTCGATGCCAGCGGCGGACGCGTCGGCTTGCTCCCCGGCACGCAAGCCAAAGACCACTACGGGCGTACGCTCGCGCATATTTACAGCGCCAGCGGCGCCAATCTCGAAGCGCAAATGCTCGCCGATGGCCTGGGTTTCCAGGTCGCCGTTGCACCGAATGTCGATCTGGTCGCCTGCCAGCAGGCCGCCGAACGCAGTGCGCGAAAGGCCGGACTGGGCCTCTGGCGGCAGTCGCCTGTACTGAAAGCGGAGCAGATCCAGCGCTCGGGCTTCGCCGTGATCAGTGGGCGTGTGAGCAAGCTTCAGCGCAATCGTGGCGGAATCTGGATCGAGTTGCAGGATGCGCTTGTATTGCGCGTTGCACCCAATCTGGTCGGACAATTCGACAATGCCCGTTTGCAGGCTCTGAAAGGCAAGCAGATCGAGGCGCGCGGCTGGATCGTTGATCGTTCGCGACGCGGTGGGCTGCAATCCGGTCAGTCACGTTGGCTGCTTCCGCTAACCGACCCTTCGATGCTGCAAACGCCGCGCTAAAGAAAAATTGTAGACATTTTTTCTGTCGATTGTGAACAGTCCAGCCCTTATGCGCCGTGGCTCTTGGCCCAAAGTCGTAGGGCAGGGCGCTTGACAGGGGTGACCGCTCAGTCTTGTGGGGACTTTGCGAGGCGCGTATCCTCGCTGACCAGTCTGTCCAACAGTAAAAAGCGGAATGCCAAAATGTCTGATCTGAAAACTGCCGCTCTCGAATATCATGCCAATCCTCGTCCAGGGAAGCTGAGTGTCGAGCTCACCAAGGCCACTGCTACCGCTCGCGACTTGTCGCTGGCCTACAGCCCCGGCGTAGCTGAACCAGTGCGTGAGATCGCTCGCGATCCTGAACTGGCCTACAAATACACCGGCAAGGGCAACCTGGTTGCAGTCATTTCCGATGGCACCGCGATTCTCGGCCTGGGCAACCTCGGCCCATTGGCTTCCAAGCCAGTGATGGAAGGTAAAGGCGTTCTGTTCAAGCGCTTCGCCGGCATCGACGTTTTCGACATCGAAGTCGACTCCGAAAGCCCGCAAGCCTTCATCGACACCGTAAAACGCATCTCCATCACCTTCGGTGGTATCAATCTGGAAGACATCAAGGCGCCAGAGTGCTTTGAGATCGAACGTGCTCTGATCGAGCAGTGCGACATTCCAGTATTCCACGATGACCAGCACGGCACCGCGATCGTGACCGCTGCGGGCATGATCAACGCCTTGGAAATCGCTGGCAAAACCCTGCCTGACGCGAAAATCGTCTGCCTGGGCGCCGGCGCTGCCGCCATCTCCTGCATGAAATTGCTGGTGAGCATGGGCGCTCGCATCGAAAACATCTTCATGGTTGACCGTACCGGCGTGATCCACTCCGGCCGTGACGACCTGAACCAGTACAAAGCAGTATTTGCTCACGCTACCGACAAGCGCACTCTGGCTGACGCACTGGCAGGCGCTGACGTGTTCGTCGGTCTGTCCGGCCCGAACCTGCTGAGCGCTGAAGGCCTGCTGTCGATGGCGGCCAACCCGATCGTGTTCGCGTGCTCGAACCCGGATCCGGAAATCTCCCCGGAACTGGCGCACGCCACCCGTAGCGACGTGATCATGGCCACCGGCCGTTCCGACTACCCGAACCAGGTCAACAACGTACTGGGCTTCCCGTTCATTTTCCGTGGTGCTCTGGACGTTCGCGCCAAGCGCATCAACGAAGAAATGAAAGTGGCTGCCGCCAACGCCCTGCGTGAACTGGCCAAGCTGCCTGTTCCACAGGACGTGTGCGATGCCTACGGCGGTGCTCCGCTGGAATTCGGCCGTGAATACATCATTCCGAAGCCAATGGACAAGCGCCTGATCACTCTGATCTCCGACGCAGTGGCAAAAGCTGCGATCGAGACTGGTGTGGCAACCCTGCCGTATCCGAAGAACTACCCGCTGAAAAGCGTGGATGACGTGTTCAACGGCTAAGCCGTTGTAGCGCTTCAAGCGAAAGCCCCGGCTCGTGAGAGTCGGGGCTTTTTATTGTCTGGAGATCAAAGGCCCCTCACCCTAGCCCTCTCCCGGAGGGAGAGGGGACTGACCGTGGGATATTCGCGAGATACACCGACCTGAAAGTGCATTAGCGCCTATAGATTCAACACAGCAGGTTCAGGTCGGCATCACTTCCCAGCATCCCCCAATCAGTCCCCTCTCCCTCCGGGAGAGGGCTAGGGTGAGGGGCTCTTGATCTTCAGCCATAAAAAAGCCCCGCACTTCTCACGAAGGCGGGGCTTTTCAGTAGCTGCGGATCAGAACAAATCGATCGGCGCCTGCTCATCCGCCGGCAGCGGACTGCCTGGCGCTGTGCCATTGCCCAGTTCATTTACCGACGGCGGCGTGTCCTCGGACTTGAACAGCTCGAAGTACGCGCCCGGCGTGCTCGGTGTCGCCGCACGGCCGCTGACCGGATCCACGCGCAGACTCAACAAACCTTCCGGCTCAGGCTGCACGTGCGGCGGCTTGTCCTTCAGCGCAGCCGACATGTAGTTCATCCAGATCGGCAGCGCAACAGTGCCGCCGAACTCGCGACGCCCGAGGCTTTCCGGCTGGTCGAAACCGGTCCACACCGTGGTCACGTAATCGGCGTTGTAACCGGAGAACCACGCATCTTTCGATTCGTTGGTGGTACCGGTTTTGCCGGCGATATCGCTGCGGCCCATGGCCAGTGCGCGACGGCCGGTGCCGAGCTTGATCACGTCCTGCAACATGCTGTTGAGGATGTATGTGGTGCGCCCATCGACGATACGTTCCGCCACGGCGGGTGCTTGTGGCACAACTGCGTTGCCCGGGGCTTCGCCCGGAACCGGCGCGGCATTGACCGTGAACGATTGAGTATCCGGCGCAGCGATACCGTCCGTCGCCGAGCCACCCTGAGGCACGGTCGGCGGATTGGCGACGAACAGCGTGTCGCCATTACGGCTTTCAATCTTGTCGATGATGTACGGGGTGATCTTGTAGCCGCCGTTGGCGAATGTGCTCCAACCGGTGGCAATCTCCATCGGCGTCAGCGTTGCAGTGCCCAGCGCCAGCGACAGGTTCGGCGGGAGATCCTGCTTGTTGAAGCCGAAACGGGTGATGTAGTCGATGGTCTTGCCCACGCCCATCGCTTGCAGCAAGCGGATCGATACGAGGTTACGCGACTTGTACAGCGCCTCACGCAGGCGAATCGGGCCGAGGAAGGTGTTGGTGTCGTTTTTCGGACGCCAGACCTTGTCCAGGTACTCGTCGACGAACACGATCGGCGCGTCGTTGACCAGCGTGGCAGCGGTGTAGCCGCTGTCTAGCGCAGCGCTGTAGACGAACGGTTTGAAGCTCGAACCCGGCTGACGCTTGGCCTGCATGGCACGGTTGTAGTTGCTCTGCTCAAAGGCGAAACCGCCGACCAGCGAGCGAATCGCACCGTTCTGCGGATCCAGCGACACCAGCGCACCTTGCGCCTGCGGGATCTGGCTGAATTTCAGCGAATTGTCTTTCTGGCGCTGGACACGAACCAGATCGCCGACCGCCGCGACATCCGACGGCTGGCGCGGATTGGCGCCCATGCTGTTGGTGTTGAGGAACGGCCGCGCCCATTTCATGGTGTCCCAGGCGACGTGCTCTTCGCCGGTGCGGGTCAGCACTTGCAGGCCGTTCTTGTCGACCTGGGTGACGATGGCCGGCTCAAGGCTGCTGATCGTGCGCTGCTTGGTCAGTTCGCTCGCCCAGGCTTCGCGGGTCTTGCCCGGCAGGCGCGACTCGGGGCCGCGGTAGCCGTGACGCTGGTCGTAGGTCATCAAACCTTCGTGCAGCGCGGTGTTGGCCATTTCCTGCAGGTTGCTCGGCACCGTGGTGGTGACACGGAAACCTTCGGTGTAAGCGTCGCTGCCATAACGGCCGACCATTTCGGCACGGGCCATTTCGGCGATGTACGGTGCATTCACTTCCGGGGTCGGCACGTGATAGCTGGCGTTCAGCGGTTCGTTGATCGCGGCGGTGTAATCCGCTTCGCTGATCTTGCCGAGCTTGTACATGCGCCCGAGGATCCAGTCACGACGCTCTTTGCTGCGCGCCGGGTTGGCCAACGGGTTGAAGCGCGACGGCGCTTTCGGCAGGCCGGCGATCATCGCCATCTGCGCCAGGCTGACGTCACGGATCGACTTGCCGTAATACACCTGCGCCGCCGCCTCGATGCCGTAGGCGCGGTTGCCCAGGTAGATCTTGTTCACGTACAGCTCGAGGATTTCATCCTTGGTCAGCTGTCGTTCGATCTGCAGGGCCAGCAGAATTTCGGTGGTTTTGCGCGAGAAGCTGCGTTCGCTGGTCAGGAAGAAGTTCTTCGCGACCTGCATGGTGATGGTGCTGCCGCCGGACTGAATGTGTCCGCTTTTGACCAGTTGGGTCGCGGCGCGCATCAGGCTGCTCGGATCGACGCCGTAGTGGTTGGCGAAGTTGTCGTCTTCAGCACTTAGTAACGCATTAATGAAATTGGGGGGAATGTCGGCGAAACGGATCGGCGTACGGCGCATTTCGCCAAATTCTGCGATCAACTTGTTGTCGCTGGAGTAGACCCGCAGCGGAATCTGCAACTGAATGCTTCGCAGAGCCTCCACAGACGGCAAACCCGGACTAAGGTAAAGAAACGCGCCGCTGAGACCTAAAAGCAGTCCGCAGAAAACGGCGACGATGGACCAACCGAAAAATTTCAGCAGACGAATCAAGGCGTTTGGACATCCAGGGCAAAGAATGAATTTGGCGACGGGGTTCCGGCTACACACAGAACAGCCCGCGCTTGCAGTAAAAAGCAGAAAAAAACGCTGGGCATTATAAGCACTTTTCTGCTGGGGGCGTCATTTGCGCTTCTGTCAAGACGGGGTAAAGGAACGCAATGCGTATTACAGAGTCCGTAACTCACGGAAAGTCATAGGGAATTGGTAGTGCTGGGACTCTTCAATAAAAAGGCCAATACGTTACTGGGGATCGACATCAGCTCCACGTCAGTGAAGCTGCTGGAACTGAGCCGTCAGGGTGATCGCTACCGGGTCGAGGCGTATGCGGTAGAGCCATTGCCGGTCAACGCCGTGGTCGAAAAGAACATCGCCGAACTTGAAGGCGTCGGTCAGGCGCTGAGCCGCGTGCTGGTCAAGGCGCGCACCGGGCTCAAGAGCGTGGCCGTGGCCGTGGCCGGCTCTGCGGTGATCACCAAGATCATCGAGATGGACGCCGGGCTGTCCGACGACGAGCTGGAAAACCAGCTGAAGATCGAAGCCGACCAATACATTCCCTATCCGCTGGACGAAGTCGCCATCGACTTCGAAGTCCAGGGCGTATCGCCGCGCAACCCCGAGCGGGTCAACGTGCTGCTGGCCGCTTGTCGCAAGGAAAACGTCGAAGTCCGTGAAGCGGCGCTGGCACTGGCCGGGCTGACTGCGCGGGTGGTCGATGTCGAGGCTTATGCGCTGGAGCGCTCGTTCGGCTTGCTGGCCACGCAACTGGCGGCCTCGCAGGAGCGCCTGACCGTGGCGGTGGTCGACATCGGCGCGACCATGACCACCCTCAGCGTCCTGCACAACGGCAAGATCATTTATACCCGCGAGCAATTGTTCGGCGGTCGGCAATTGACCGAGGAAATCCAGCGCCGTTATGGGCTGACCCTCGAGCAGGCAGGGCTGGCGAAAAAGCAGGGCGGTCTGCCCGACGATTACATCAGCGAGGTCCTGCAGCCGTTTCGTGAGGCACTGGTCCAGCAGGTTTCACGCTCGTTGCAGTTCTTCTTCGCCTCCGGGCAATACAACGCGGTGGATCACATTCTGCTGGCCGGCGGCACGGCGTCCGTGCCCGGGCTGGACCGGTTGATCGAGCAACGCCTGAATACACCGACGCAAGTGGCCAACCCGTTTGCCAGCATGGCCTTGAGCAGCAAGGTCAATGCTGGCGCGCTGGCCAGCGATGCGCCGGCGCTGATGATCGCCTGCGGGCTCGCGCTCAGGAGTTTCGACTGATGGCGCGGATCAACCTTCTACCTTGGCGCGAAGAGCGTCGCGAAGAGCGGCGCAAACGCTTCCTGCTGGCTCTGATCGGCGTGGTGGTCGGCTCGGTCGGCGCAGTGCTCATCGCCGATCAGATCCTCAGCGCGGCCATCGAGCGGCAAGTGGCGCGCAACGACTACATCGGCAAGCAGATCGCTGTGGTCGACGAACGGATCAAACAGATCAGCGATCTCAAGGCGCGCCGCCAGCAACTGGTAGAACGCATGCGCATCATCCAGGACTTGCAGGGCAACCGGCAGATCAGTGGGCGAATCTTCGATCAGCTGGCGCGCACGCTGCCGGACGGGGTGTATTTCACTGACGTGAAGATGGTCGGCAAAACCCTGTCGATCAGTGGCGCGGCAGAATCCAACAATCGCGTTTCGGACCTGATGCGCAATCTGGAGGCGTCGGACTGGTTCGATGCGCCGAGTCTCAACGAAGTGAAGGCGACGGCCGCCGGCCAAGTGGACCAGGCCAACACATTTGAACTGACCGTACGGCAGACCCAGCCACAGGCCGTGGAGGACGACCAATGAAGCCGTCCCAATGGCTGGAAAGTCTGCGCGACATCGACTTCAACGACCTCGACACCAGCAACATCGGGTCCTGGCCGGCGGCCGTGAAAGCCATCGCCGGAGCGCTGTTGATGATCCTGGTGTTGGCGCTTGGCTATAACTTTTTCATCAGTGACATGGAAAATCAGCTTGATCTCAAGCGAGAGGAGGAGATCACTCTCAAAGAACAGTTCGCAAGCAAGGCGCGCCTGTCAGCCAATCTCGAGCTGTACACCCAGCAAATGAAGGAAATGGAAAATACCTTCGGCGTGCTGCTGCGGCAATTGCCCAGCGACACCGAAGTGCCGGGGCTGTTGGAAGACATCACCCGCACCGGTCTGGGCAGTGGCCTGGAGTTTGAGGAAATCAAACTGCTGCCGGAAATCACCCAGCAGTTTTATATAGAACTGCCGATTCAGATCACCGTCACCGGCGCCTATCACGACCTCGCGACCTTCGTCAGTGGCGTGGCCGGGCTGCCGCGCATCGTGACTTTGCATGATTTCGAACTCGCTCCTGCCGATAAAGAGGGCGGTCCCAAATTGCGCATGAGCATCCTGGCCAAGACCTACCGCTATAACGACAAGGGGCTACAGAAATGAGCCCGATTCGTTATATCGCGTTGTCGATGACCCTGCTCGCGTTGAACGGTTGTGGTGGCAACGATGACTTCAGCGACCTCGACGCCTACTTGAATGAAGTGCGCCTGCGCCCGGCAGGCAAGATTGAACCAACCCCGACATTTCGGTCTTACCCAACATTCACTTACAGCGCTGCCAATCTGCGCAGCCCGTTCTCGCGCCAGGTGCGGGTCGATCTGGCCGGGCAGAAACACGGCTCGCGCAACGTCAAACCGGACCTCAACCGGGTCAAGCAATACCTCGAAGGTTTCAATATCGAGCAGTTCGAGATGGTCGGCACGATTTCCAATGTCTCCGGCTCCTTCGCGTTATTGCGCGGAGCAGGCGGGGTGCACCGGCTGAAAGTCGGCGATTACCTGGGGCGCAACGACGGTCGCATCGTCGCCATCAGCGCCACCCAGGTCGATGTCATCGAAATCGTCCCCGACGGCGAAGGCGCCTGGCTGGAGCGTCCGCGCACCATTCCTTTGAAAGAGCACTCATAGTGGAAGTCGAACAATGAACAGGATTTTCTCCACCCTCGGTTTTTCGCTATGGATAGCGCTGATGTCGCCGATGGTACTCGCGGCCAATCTGAAGACGCTCGACGTGGCGGCGCTGCCGGGTGATCGCGTCGAGTTGAAGTTGTCGTTCGACGGCCCGCCGCCGCAACCCAAGGGCTACACCACCGAGTCGCCAGCGCGAATTGCCCTGGATTTGCCCGGTGTCGCCAGTCAGTTGGCGAGCAAAAACCTTGATCTGGGCAGCGGCAACGCTCGCACAGCAACGGTGGTCGAGGCCAAGGACCGGACGCGGTTGATCGTCAGCCTCACGCAATTGGCGCCTTATAACACGCGGGTCGAAGGCAATAATCTGTTCGTGGTGGTGGGGCAGGGTGCGCCAGCGGCCGCGCCGCGACCAGCAGCCGTAACACCGCGCCCGGCCACTGTGGCGGCCCCGCCGGCCAAGGCGTTTGTGCCGAAAAACCGCGCCATTCGCGGCGTGGACTTTCAACGCGGTACGGCAGGCGAAGGCAATGTCGTTATCGACCTGTCCGACCCGACTATCGCCCCGGATATCCAGGAGCATGACGGCAAGATCATCCTCAGCTTCGCCCGCACGCAGTTGCCGGACAAGCTGCGGGTGCGCCTCGACGTCAAGGATTTCGCCACCCCGGTGCAGTTCGTCAACGCCGGAGTGACCGCTGATCGCACGGTTATTACCGTCGAGCCCAGCGGCACCTACGAATATTCCACCTTCCAGACCGACAACAAGCTGACCGTCAGCATCCGGCCGATGACAGTCGATGACCTGCAAAAACGCAACGCCGACCGTCAGGCGTACGTCGGCGAAAAGCTTTCGCTGAACTTCCAGGACATTGATGTGCGCTCGGTGCTGCAACTGATCGCCGACTTCACCAATCTCAATCTGGTCGCCAGCGACACGGTGCAGGGTGGCATCACCTTGCGCCTGCAAAACGTGCCGTGGGATCAGGCGCTGGATCTGGTGTTGAAGACCAAAGGCCTGGATAAACGCAAGATCGGCAACGTGCTGCTGGTCGCTCCCGCCGATGAAATCGCAGCACGCGAGCGCCAGGAACTGGAGTCGCAGAAACAGATCGCCGAACTGGCGCCGTTGCGCCGGGAGCTGCTGCAAGTGAATTACGCCAAGGCAGCGGACATCGCCAAGCTGTTTCAGTCGGTGACAAGTGCCGAGGCGAAAATCGACGAACGCGGCTCGATCACCGTCGATGAACGAACCAACAACATCATTGCCTACCAGACCCAGGATCGCCTCGACGAATTGCGGCGAATCGTGGCACAACTGGATATACCAGTGCGTCAGGTGATGATCGAGGCGCGCATCGTCGAGGCCAACGTCGATTACGATAAAAGTCTGGGCGTGCGCTGGGGCGGGTCGATCCAGAACAAGGGCAATTGGAACGCTTCCGGGGTCAACGGTTCGTCGACCACCATTGGTACACCCGGCAGCACCAGCACCAACTCACCGTTCGTCGACATGGGTACCGTGGGCAATACCTCGGGGATCGGCATTGCCTTCATCACTGACAATGTCCTGCTCGATCTTGAGCTGACAGCGATGGAGAAAACCGGCAACGGTGAAATCGTCTCGCAGCCGAAGGTGGTCACCTCCGACAAGGAAACCGCAAAAATCCTCAAAGGCACCGAGATTCCCTATCAGGAAGCCAGCTCCAGCGGTGCAACCTCGGTGTCGTTCAAGGAGGCCTCGCTGTCACTGGAAGTCACCCCGCAGATCACCCCCGACAACCGCATCATCATGGAGGTCAAGGTCACCAAGGACGAACCGGATTACCTGAACAAAGTGCAGGATGTGCCGCCAATCAAGAAAAACGAGGTCAACGCCAAGGTGTTGGTCAACGACGGCGAAACCATCGTGATTGGCGGTGTTTTCTCAAATACTCAAAGCAAGGTCGTAGATAAGGTGCCATTTCTTGGCGATGTGCCGTATCTTGGCCGCCTTTTCCGGCGTGATGTGGTTTCGGAGAAAAAATCCGAGCTGCTGGTATTTCTCACACCACGTATCATGAATAACCAGGCGATTGCTGTGAGTCGTTGATTCTGTGCGAAATTTGATTCTTGTAGGACCGATGGGCGCTGGCAAAAGCACCATCGGCCGGTTGCTGGCCAAAGAGCTGCGCCTGCCGTTCAAAGATTCCGACAAGGAAATTGAACTGCGCACGGGCGCCAATATCCCGTGGATCTTCGACAAGGAAGGCGAGCCCGGCTTTCGTGACCGTGAGCAGGCGATGATCGCCGAGCTGTGCGCGTTCGATGGCGTGGTGTTGGCGACCGGCGGTGGCGCAGTCATGCGCGATGCCAATCGCAAGGCCCTGCATGAGGGTGGGCGAGTGGTGTATCTGCACGCCTCCGTCGAACAGCAAGTCGGCCGCACGGCGCGCGACCGCAATCGGCCGTTGCTGCGTACAGCCAATCCTGAAAAAACCCTGCGCGACTTGCTGGCGATCCGCGATCCGCTTTATCGGGAAATTGCCGATCTGGTGGTGGAAACCGACGAACGGCCACCGCGGATGGTGGTGCTCGACATTCTCGATCGTCTGGCGCAGCTTCCACCCCGTTAAAGCATCGCTCGAAATGCGCTATCCTCGGCGTCCCGTCACAGCCCGCCGAGGTTGTGGCGGATGGCGTGCGAGCGGCGTCATACCCGCTACAAGCCGCAGACAACCAATAATTCAGGGCAGGACGCCTGCTTCCATCTTCACTGTGGGGACACATGCAGACACTCAAGGTCGATCTAGGCGAGCGCAGCTACCCGATTCATATTGGCGAAGGTTTGTTGGATCAGCCCGAGTTGCTGGCGCCGCATATCCATGGCCGACAAGTGGCAATCATCTCCAACGAGACCGTTGCACCGCTCTATCTCGAACGTCTGACCCGCAGCCTCGCGCAGTTCTCGGTGATCTCGGTGGTGCTGCCGGACGGCGAAGCCTTCAAGAACTGGGAAACCCTGCAACTGATCTTCGACGGTCTGCTGACCGCCCGTCATGACCGCCGCACCACCGTGATCGCCCTCGGCGGCGGTGTGATCGGCGACATGGCCGGTTTCGCCGCGTCCTGTTATCAGCGCGGCGTCGACTTCATCCAGATTCCTACCACCTTGCTGTCCCAGGTCGATTCTTCGGTAGGCGGCAAGACCGGCATCAACCATCCACTGGGCAAGAACATGGTCGGCGCGTTCTATCAGCCGAACGTCGTGCTGATCGATACCGCGTCCCTGAAAACCCTGCCGGAACGCGAACTGTCCGCCGGTCTGGCCGAAGTCATCAAGTACGGTCTGATCTGTGACGAGCCGTTCCTGACCTGGCTCGAAGACAACGTCGACGCCCTGCGCGCGCTGGATCAGAAAGCCCTGACTTATGCGATCGAGCGTTCTTGCGCGGCCAAGGCTGCAGTGGTCGGCGCCGATGAGAAGGAAACTGGCGTACGCGCCACGCTCAATCTCGGCCACACCTTCGGCCACGCCATCGAGACCCACATGGGCTATGGTGTCTGGCTACATGGAGAGGCGGTCGCCGCTGGCACCGTGATGGCGCTGGAAATGTCCGCGCGTCTGGGTTGGATCAGTGATGCGGAGCGCGATCGCGGCATCCGGCTGTTCCAGCGCGCCGGTCTGCCGGTGGTGCCGCCGACTGAAATGACCGAAGCCGATTTTCTTCAACACATGGCAATCGACAAAAAAGTGATCGACGGTCGTCTGCGCCTGGTGCTGCTGCGCCGGATGGGCGAAGCGGTAGTGACCGACGATTATCCGAAAGAGGTTCTACAGGCCACGCTGGGAGCGGATTACCGCGCCCTGGCTCAGCTTAAAGGTTAATAAGATTCCGATGACTAGTTTGCATGCCGACGAGGCGTTCCTCGGCCATTTCCAGTTAAGTCACGACCCGTTCGCGCCGCGCGTGCCGGGCTTCAAATTCTTTCCGGCCCAGCGCAAGCCGGTGCTGGGACAGCTGCACCATCTGGCGCGTTATAGCCAGTTGCTGCTGGTAGTCACTGGCCCGCAGGGCAGCGGCAAGACCCTGCTGCGTCAGGCGCTGGTCGCCAGCACCAACAAACAGTCGGTGCAGAGCGTGGTGGTTTCCGCCCGTGGTGCCGGCGATGCTGCTGGCGTGCTGCGCCAGGTGGCGCAGGCACTGAACGTGGCCCAGGCTGAAGTCGGCGCGATTCTGGACCAGGTGGTGCAACTCGCACTGACCGGCCAGGAAGTCTATCTGCTGGTGGATGATGCCGAGCAGCTCGACGAGTCCGCTCTTGAAGCGCTGATGGCGCTGGGTGCCGGCGCACCGGAAGGTCGCCCGCATGTTTTCCTGTTCGGCGAGTCTTCGCTGATCGCGCAGCTCGAGGCTTTGCACCTCGAGGAAGAGCGCTTTCACGTTATCGAACTGCAGCCGTACACCGAAGAAGAGACCCGCGAGTATCTCGACCAACGGCTCGAAGGTGCCGGTCGGGGTGTCGAACTTTTCACCGCGGATCAGATCTCTGATATTCACGAAAGTGCCGAGGGTTGGCCGGGCAACATCAACCAGGTCGCTCGCGATGCTCTGATCGAAGTCATGATTGCCAGCCGCTCTGCGGTGAAGCGTCCAAGTATGGGGTTCAACATGCCGAAGAAACACGTATTGGCGATTTCCGCCGTCGTTGTGGTCGCGGTCGCCGCCGCCTGGTTGATGCCGGGTCGCAACAAGGCGCCAACCACCGGCGCTCCTGCCAATGAACAGGCACAGTTGCCACTCGGGCAGGGTGCCAATGGCGGCGCGCCAAACGTCGAATTCGCCGGCAATACGCAACCGATGCCGTTGCCGTTGGTCGGCAACTCGCAACCAGTCATGCGTGGCCCGTTGGCTGAAGAGGCTGGTGGCATCACTGAGGGCGACGACGGCGTGCCGCTCGAAGGCTCCAGCGCTACACCGCCCACCGTGACCACTTCTGCGCCACCAGCAGGCGTTCCGGCCGGTCCTGCACCGACACCGGTTCCAGTCCCGGCGGCCAAACCGACTCCAGCGCCAACTCAAGTTGCCACCGCCAAGCCTGCTCCAGCAGCGCCAGCGGCGAAACCGGCTCCAGCGCCAGCCAAGCCAGTCGCCGCTGCGAAACCGGCCGAGAAGCCAGTGACCGTCGCCAAAGCCGCCGGTGGCAGCTGGTATGCGGGTCAGCCGACCGGCAACTACGTGGTGCAGATCCTTGGCACCAGCTCCGAAGCCGCTGCGCAAAACTTCGTCAAGGAGCAGGGCGGCGAGTACCGTTATTTCAAGAAAGTCCTCAACGGCAAGCCGCTTTACGTGATCACCTACGGCAACTTCGCCAATCGTGATGCAGCCGTTTCTGCCATCAAGGCCTTGCCAGCGAAGGTTCAGGCTGGTAAACCTTGGCCTCGCACTGTCGCCAGCGTCCAACAGGAACTGGCAACAACTCGCTGAAGATTCGGCGGCCTTACCCAGGCCGCCTCTCCAAGCACCTCAAAATTTCTGCAAGTGCGCGCTTCCTTCCAGGTCGCGTGCCTTGTGGTGTCTGCGTCACAGTAGTCTTTGAGTCGTTGCGGTCAAAATTAAAAAAAGTTTTGACTAGCACAGCAGATCGCTTTAAACCTTTCACAAATGCGACATGAATTTGCGACATTTCGTCGTCAAATTTGTGAGCCTCTGTGTCGCTGTGTACAATGACCACCCTTTTGCCCCTGCTAAGCCGGCGTACGTTCGGCGCGGGATGCAAGTGGTTGAATTGAAAAGAAATTTGCCTCGAAAAGAGGCAGCCTGGTGAGAAAGTGTCTATGAAAGCAGGTCTGTACCAACCAGATGAATTCAAGGATAACTGCGGTTTCGGCCTGATAGCCCATATGCAGGGCGAGCCCAGTCATACCCTTTTGCAAACGGCCATTGAGGCCCTGACCTGCATGACCCACCGCGGTGGGATTAATGCCGACGGCAAGACCGGTGACGGTTGCGGTCTGCTGATTCAGAAACCTGATGCGTTCCTGCGAGCCATTGCCCAGGAAACTTTCAGCGTCGAGTTGCCCAAGCAATATGCGGTGGGCATGGTCTTCTTCAACCAGGATCCGGCCAAGGCCGAAGCCGCTCGCGAGAACATGAACCGCGAGATCCTCGCTGAAGGCCTGCAGTTGATCGGCTGGCGTAAAGTGCCAATCGACACCAGTGTCCTCGGCCGCCTGGCCCTTGAGCGCCTGCCACAGATCGAGCAGGTGTACATCGGCGGCGAAGGCCTGAGCGATCAGGACATGGCCGTGAAGCTGTTCAGTGCGCGTCGTCGTTCGTCGGTGGCCAACGCCGTCGATTCCGACCACTACATCTGCAGCTTTTCGCACAAGACCATCATCTATAAAGGCCTGATGATGCCGGCCGATCTGGCCGCGTTCTATCCAGACCTGAGCGACGAGCGCCTGCAAACCGCGATTTGCGTGTTCCACCAGCGCTTCTCCACCAACACCCTGCCGAAATGGCCGCTGGCCCAGCCATTCCGCTTCCTCGCCCACAACGGCGAGATCAACACCATCACCGGTAACCGCAACTGGGCGCAGGCTCGTCGGACCAAGTTCACTAACGATCTGATGGATCTTGAAGAGCTCGGCCCGCTGGTTAACCGTGTCGGTTCCGACTCGTCGAGTATGGACAACATGCTCGAACTGATGGTCACCGGTGGCATCGACCTGTTCCGTGGCGTGCGGATGATCATTCCGCCGGCGTGGCAGAACGTTGAAACCATGGACCCGGATCTGCGTGCGTTCTACGAGTACAACTCGATGCACATGGAACCGTGGGACGGCCCGGCCGGCGTGGTAATGACCGACGGTCGCTACGCGGTGTGCCTGCTCGACCGTAACGGTCTGCGCCCGGCGCGTTGGGTCACCACCACCAACGGTTTCATCACCTTGGCGTCGGAAATCGGCGTGTGGGACTACAAGCCGGAAGACGTGATTGCCAAAGGCCGTGTCGGCCCTGGCCAGATCTTCGCCGTCGACACAGAAACCGGGCAGATCCTCGACACCGATGCGATCGATAACCGTCTGAAATCCCGTCATCCGTACAAGCAATGGCTGCGCAAGAATGCCCTGCGCATTCAGGCGACCATGGAAGACAACGACCACGGTTCGGCGTTTTACGACGTCGATCAGCTCAAGCAATACATGAAGATGTATCAGGTCACGTTCGAAGAGCGCGATCAGGTCCTGCGTCCGCTCGGCGAACAAGGCTACGAAGCCGTTGGCTCGATGGGCGACGACACGCCGATGGCCGTGCTGTCGCAGCGCGTGCGCACGCCGTACGACTATTTCCGCCAGCAGTTCGCGCAGGTCACCAACCCGCCGATCGACCCGCTGCGTGAAGCGATCGTGATGTCGCTGGAAATCTGCCTCGGTGCCGAGCGCAACATTTTCCAGGAGTCGCCGGAACACGCTTCGCGCGTGATCCTCAGCTCGCCAGTGATCTCGCCGGCCAAGTGGCGCTCGCTGATGAACCTCGACCGCCCGGGTTTCGAGCGGCAGATCATCGACCTCAACTACGACGAAAGCGTCGGCCTCGAAGCGGCGATCCGCAACGTCGCCGATCAGGCTGAAGAAGCGGTGCGCGCCGGTCGCACCCAGATCGTCCTGAGCGACCGCCATATCGCCCCGGGCAAGCTGCCGATCCACGCCTCGCTGGCGACCGGTGCCGTGCACCACCGCCTGACCGAAAAAGGCCTGCGTTGCGATTCCAACATCCTTGTTGAAACCGCGACTGCCCGTGACCCGCATCACTTCGCGGTGCTGATCGGTTTCGGCGCCTCGGCGGTCTATCCGTTCCTCGCGTACGAAGTGCTGGGCGACCTGATCCGTACCGGTGAAGTGCTGGGCGACCTCTATGAGGTGTTCAAAAACTACCGCAAAGGCATCACCAAAGGTCTGCTGAAGATCCTGTCGAAGATGGGTATCTCGACCATCGCTTCGTACCGTGGTGCGCAGCTGTTCGAGGCCATTGGCCTGTCCGAAGAAGTCTGCGATCTGAGCTTCCGTGGTGTGCCGAGCCGCATCAAGGGTGCGCGTTTTGTCGACATCGAAGCCGAGCAGAAAGCACTCGCCACCGAAGCCTGGAGTCCGCGCAAGCCGATCCAGCAGGGCGGTCTGCTGAAGTTTGTCCACGGTGGCGAATATCACGCGTACAACCCGGACGTGGTCAACACCCTGCAAGCCGCCGTGCAGCAGGGCGACTACGCCAAGTTCAAGGAATACACCTCGCTGGTGGACAACCGTCCGGTGTCGATGATCCGCGACCTGTTCAAGGTCAAGACCCTCGACACGCCGCTGGACATCAGTGAAATCGAGCCGCTGGAATCGGTGCTCAAGCGCTTCGACTCCGCCGGTATCTCGCTGGGCGCACTGTCGCCGGAAGCTCACGAAGCCCTGGCTGAAGCCATGAACCGCCTCGGCGCGCGTTCCAACTCCGGCGAAGGTGGTGAAGATCCGGCGCGTTACGGCACCATCAAGAGCTCGAAAATCAAGCAAGTCGCGACTGGCCGTTTCGGCGTAACGCCGGAATATCTGGTCAACGCCGAAGTGCTGCAGATCAAGGTCGCGCAAGGCGCCAAGCCGGGCGAGGGCGGGCAACTGCCGGGCGGTAAAGTCAACGGGCTGATCGCCAAGCTGCGTTACGCCGTGCCGGGCGTAACCCTGATTTCGCCGCCGCCGCACCACGACATCTATTCGATCGAAGACTTGTCGCAGCTGATTTTTGACCTGAAACAGGTCAACCCGAAGGCACTGGTTTCGGTCAAATTGGTAGCCGAAGCAGGCGTCGGCACCATCGCCGCCGGTGTAGCCAAGGCCTATGCGGACTTGATCACCATTTCCGGTTACGACGGTGGCACCGGTGCTTCGCCGCTGACTTCGATCAAATACGCTGGCGCACCATGGGAACTCGGCCTCGCTGAAACGCACCAGACCCTGCGCGGCAACGACCTGCGCGGCAAAGTCCGGGTGCAGACCGACGGCGGCCTGAAAACCGGCCTCGACGTGATCAAAGCAGCGATTCTCGGCGCTGAAAGCTTCGGCTTCGGTACTGCGCCGATGATCGCGCTGGGCTGCAAATACCTGCGTATCTGCCACCTGAACAACTGCGCCACCGGCGTCGCGACGCAGAACGAGAAGCTGCGCAAGGATCACTACATCGGTACCGTCGACATGGTGGTGAATTTCTTCACCTACGTCGCCGAAGAAACCCGTGAGTGGCTGGCCAAGCTCGGCGTGCGCTCCCTCGAAGAGCTGATCGGTCGTACCGATCTGCTGGAAATCCTCGAGGGCCAGACCGCCAAGCAGAATCACCTGGACCTGACGCCGCTGTTGGGAAGCGATCATATCCCGGCAGACAAACCTCAGTTCTGCGGCGTTGAGCGCAACCCGCCGTTCGACAAAGGCCTGCTGGCCGAGAAAATGGTCGAGATGGCCTCGTCGGCGATCAACGACATGAGCGGCGCCGAGTTCGAACTGGATATCTGCAACTGCGACCGTTCGATCGGCGCGCGGATCTCCGGCGAAATCGCGCGCAAGCACGGCAATCAGGGGATGGCGAAAGCGCCGATCACCTTCCGCTTCAAAGGCACTGCCGGTCAGAGCTTCGGCGTGTGGAACGCCGGCGGTCTGAACATGTACCTCGAAGGCGACGCCAACGACTACGTCGGCAAAGGCATGACCGGTGGCAAGCTGACCATCGTGCCGCCGAAGGGCAGCGTTTATAAGACTCAGGAAAGCGCCATCATCGGCAACACCTGCCTGTACGGCGCCACCGGCGGCAAGTTGTTCGCCGCCGGCACCGCAGGCGAGCGTTTCGCCGTGCGTAACTCCGGTGCCCATACGGTTGTGGAAGGCACTGGCGATCACTGCTGTGAGTACATGACCGGTGGTTTTGTCTGCGTTCTGGGCAAGACCGGTTACAACTTCGGCTCTGGCATGACCGGTGGTTTCGCCTACGTGCTCGATCAGGACAACACCTTCGTTGACCGGGTCAACCACGAACTGGTGGAAATCCAGCGGATCAGCGGCGAGGCGATGGAAGCCTATCGCAGCCACCTGCAAAACGTGCTGAACGAGTACGTCGCGGAAACCGACAGCGAGTGGGGTCGTGAACTCGCCGAAAACCTCGATGACTACTTGCGCCGTTTCTGGCTGGTCAAACCGAAGGCGGCGAGTTTGAAATCTCTGCTCTCCAGTACTCGTGCGAGTCCGCAATAACGGCGCAGCTGCAAGCCACTGGCTTCAAGCGGCAAGCTGGAGCCAGTGCGCGCTGTAACGGACTAATGTGATTTTCTTGCAGCTTGAAGCTTGTAGCTTGGAGCTGTCGTGTAAGAGGTTTTGAAGATGGCCGAACGTCTCAGTAACGACTTTCAATTCATCGATGTCGGGCGCAAAGATCCGAAGAAGAAACTGTTGCGTCAACGCAAGAAAGAGTTCGTCGAAATCTACGAACCGTTCAAACCCCAGCAGTCGGCCGATCAGGCCCACCGTTGCCTGGGTTGCGGCAACCCGTATTGCGAATGGAAGTGCCCGGTGCACAACTTCATTCCGAACTGGCTGAAGCTGGTGGCCGAAGGCAACATCCTTCAGGCCGCCGAGCTGTCGCACCAGACCAACACCTTGCCGGAAGTCTGCGGCCGCGTGTGCCCGCAGGATCGTCTGTGCGAGGGTGCCTGCACCCTTAACGACGGCTTCGGCGCGGTGACCATCGGTTCGGTCGAGAAGTACATCACCGACACCGCGTTCGCCATGGGCTGGCGCCCGGACATGTCGAAGGTCAAACCGACCGGCAAACGTGTCGCGATCATCGGCGCAGGCCCGGCGGGTCTGGGTTGTGCCGACGTGCTGGTGCGTGGTGGCGTGACCCCGGTGGTGTTCGACAAGAACCCGGAAATCGGCGGTCTGCTGACCTTCGGTATCCCCGAGTTCAAGCTTGAGAAGACCGTGCTGAGCAATCGTCGCGAAGTCTTCACCGGCATGGGCATCGAGTTCCGTCTGAATACCGAAGTCGGCAAAGACGTGACCATGGAACAACTGCTCGCCGAATACGATGCGGTGTTCATGGGCATGGGCACTTACACCTACATGAAGGGCGGCTTTGCCGGTGAGGATCTACCGGGCGTTTATGACGCGCTGGATTTCCTCATCGCCAACGTCAACCGCAACCTGGGCTTTGAAAAGTCGCCGGAAGATTTCGTCGACATGAAAGGCAAAAAGGTTGTGGTTCTCGGCGGCGGCGACACGGCGATGGACTGCAACCGCACGTCGATCCGTCAGGGCGCCAAGTCGGTGACCTGCGCCTATCGTCGTGACGAAGCGAACATGCCCGGCTCGCGCAAAGAGGTGAAGAACGCCAAGGAAGAAGGCGTGAAATTCCTCTACAACCGCCAGCCGATCGCGATCGTCGGTGAAGACAAGGTCGAAGGCGTCAAAGTGGTCGAGACCCGTCTCGGCGAACCGGACGCCCGTGGCCGTCGCAGCCCTGAGCCGATCCCGGGTTCCGAAGAGATCATCCCGGCTGATGCTGTGGTCATCGCTTTCGGCTTCCGCCCGAGCCCGGCGCCGTGGTTCGAACAGTTCGAAATCCAGACCGACAGCCAGGGCCGCGTCGTTGCGCCTGAGCAAGGTCAGTACAAGCACCAGACCAGCAATCCGAAAATCTTCGCCGGTGGCGACATGGTGCGCGGTTCCGACCTGGTGGTAACGGCCATCTTCGAAGGCCGCAATGCTGCCGAAGGGATCCTTGATTACCTGGGCGTCTGATTACATTTCAAACTGAAATGCGATCAAAAATGTGGGAGCGAGCCTGCTCGCGAAAGCGGTCTGTCAGCCAACTTAAATGTTGGATGTACCGGCCTCTTCGCGAGCAGGCTCGCTCCCACAGTTGTTTCTCGGTGTTGATCGTTCCCACGCTCTGCGTGGGAATGCAGCCGGGGACGCTCTGCGTCCCAAAAAGCGTGACGCAGAGCGTCAAAGGAGGCGTTACCACGCAGAGCGTGGGAACGATCATTGCGCGATAAATTGACCCGATAGACAAAAGGCTGACCTGCATCCGTGCCTTTTGCGTCGCGCTCTGAGAAAATGCCCGCACTTTTTTTCCGGATGCCGACATGACTGCCCTGAAGAACGACCGTTTCCTCCGCGCCCTGCTCAAGCAACCCGTAGACGTCACCCCGGTGTGGATGATGCGTCAGGCCGGTCGCTACCTGCCTGAATACCGCGCCAGCCGCGCCCAGGCCGGTGATTTCATGAGCCTGTGCATGAATCCGGAATTCGCCTGCGAAGTCACCATGCAACCGCTCGACCGCTATCCACAACTGGACGCGGCGATCCTGTTTTCCGACATCCTCACCATCCCCGATGCCATGGGCCAGGGCCTGTACTTCGAGACCGGTGAAGGTCCGCGCTTCAAGAAAGTCGTCAGCACCCTCGCCGATATCGAAGCGCTGCCGATCCCTGATCCGCACAAAGACCTCGGCTACGTCATGGACGCGGTCAGCACCATCCGTCGCGAACTGAACGGCCGTGTACCGCTGATCGGCTTCTCCGGCAGCCCGTGGACACTGGCTACCTACATGGTTGAAGGCGGCTCGTCGAAAGATTTCCGCAAGACCAAAGCCATGCTCTACGACAACCCGCAAGCCATGCACCTGCTGCTGGATAAACTGGCGCAGTCGGTGACCTCGTACCTCAATGGTCAGATCATGGCCGGCGCGCAAGCGGTGCAGATCTTCGATACCTGGGGCGGCAACCTGTCGGCGGCGGCGTACCAGGAGTTCTCGCTGGCTTACATGAAAAAAATCGTCAGCGGCCTGATCCGTGAACACGACGGTCGCAAAGTGCCGGTGATCCTCTTCACCAAAAACGGCGGCCTGTGGCTGGAAAGCATCGCTGACGCTGGCGCCGACGCACTGGGCCTGGACTGGACCTGCGACATCGGCAACGCCCGCGCCCGTGTCGGTGACAAGGTTGCGCTGCAAGGCAACATGGACCCGACCGTGCTCTACGCCAAACCGGAAGCGATCCGCACTGAAGTCGGGCGCATTCTGGCCAGCTACGGCAAGGGCAGCGGCCACGTGTTCAACCTCGGCCATGGCATCACGCCAGAGGTTGATCCGGAGCATGCGGGTGCGTTCCTGCGCGCGGTGCATGAGTTGTCGGCGCAGTATCACGAGTGATCGCGTTGTAATAAAAAACGCCCGGCCAATGCCGAGCGTTTTTTCAAGATCAAAAGATCGCAGCCTGCGGCAGCTCCTACATGGGATTAATGTAGGAGCTGCCGAAGGCTGCGATCTTTTGCTTTTAAGCTTTGACACCACCGAGAGGCGGCAACTTCGCCAGCTTCAGCGCCACCAGCAGCGCAATCAACAACAGCGAACCGATAAACAAGCCGATCCCGTTCCACCCGCCCAGATGCCAGAACACCCCACCCGCCGTGCCGGCAATGCTCGACCCGGCGTAATAGCTGAACAGATACAACGACGACGCCTGTCCTTTGGCCTTAGTCGCCCGCCGACCAATCCAGCTGCTCGCCACCGAATGCGCGCCAAAGAAGCCAAAGGTGAATATCAACATGCCGACAATCACCAGCAGCAACGGCGTAAACATGGTCAAGGCAAGGCCGGCAAACATCAGCGCAATCGTCGCCCACAGCACCTTGCGTCGCCCCAGCTTATCCGCCAACGAACCAATCTTCGCCGAGCTGTAGATCCCCGACAGATACACCACCGACAGCAAACCGACGAACACCTGATCAAGGTTGTACGGCGCAGCCAGCAAGCGATAGCCGATGTAGTTGAACAGCGTGACAAACGCGCCCATCAGAACGAATGCTTCAAGAAACAGCAGCGGCAGCCCGGCATCGCGAAAATGCATGGTGAAGCCGTCGAGCAGGCTGCGCGGGTGCAGCGAGCGTGAACGGAAGTTGCGCGATTCGGGAAGGATTTTCCAGAACACCGCTGCGGCAATCATCGCCAGACCGCCGATCACCAGCATCGCCGTGTGCCAACTGACGAAGTCGATCAACACACCGGTGATCAAGCGCCCGCTCATCCCGCCAATCGCGTTGCCGCCGATGTACAAACCCATCGCCAGGCCGATGTGCTGCGGATGGATCTCCTCACTCAGGTAAGTCATTGCCACCGCTGCCAGCCCGCTCAGTGACAGCCCGATCAGAGCACGCATGATCAGCACGCCTTGCCAGCTCGGCATCATTGCGCTGGCCATGGTGCACAGCGCCGCTGCGAACAGCGCAGTCACCATCACCGGTTTGCGTCCGATCCGATCGGAAATCGGCCCGGTGATCAGCAGGCCGATGGCGAGCATGCCGGTGGCCACCGAAAGGATCAGGCTGCTCTGCGCCGCGTTGATTCCGTACTCGTGGGACAGCAGCGGCATCATCGGCTGCACGCAGTAGAGCAGGGCAAACGTCGCAAAGCCGCCGCTAAACAGCGCCAGCACTGTGCGCATGAACATCGGCGTGCCTTTTTCGATGTAGATCTCTTGCAACTCGGCAACGACATCGTCGGCCGCAGCAGGCGGGACTTCATGGGCAAGGGGCGCGACAGCAGTTTTCACTTCAGACCTCGGAGGGCACGGCCAGGGCAGGCAATGAAAAAATCATATAGCTGGCTAATGTTTCTATCCAATATATTGTTCGACCTGTTTGATAGCTTTAACGACCTAATGGGGTTTCCATGGAATTGCGTCATCTGCGCTACTTCATCGCCGTTGCCGAAGAACTGCACTTCGGCCGCGCGGCACAGGTGTTGGGCATCTCGCAGCCACCGCTCAGCCAACAGATTCAGGCGCTGGAGCAAGAGGTCGGCGCACGGTTGTTCGAACGCACCAATCGTCGGGTCGAACTGAGTGAGGCGGGGCGGTTGTTTCTGGAGGAGGCGCGCTTGGTGCTGGCTCAGGTCGACAAAGCTGCGGATGTTGCCCGGCGTGCGCAATTGGGTGAACTGGGCGAGTTGAAAATCGGCTTTACCTCTTCGGCACCGTTCAACTCGACGATTCCCCAAGCGATCTTTTCCTTCCGCCAGCGTTTTCCGGCGGTGCACCTCAACCTTCGTGAGATGAGCAGCACGCAAGTCGCCGAGGGCCTGGTGGATGAGTCGATCGAAGTCGGCATCATGCGCCCGCTGGGTCTGCCCGATTCGCTGAGTGTGGTGGAGTTGATGCGCGAGCCGCTGGTCGCCGTGCTCGGTTCCAAGCATCCGTTGGCGCAGGGCAGTGAAGAAGGGCTGTTCCTCTCGGCGCTGGCGCTGGAGCCGTTCGTGTTCTTTCCGCGCAGCTACGGCAGCGGGCTGTATGCGCAATTGCTGAGTCTGGCGCGTGATGCCGGGTTCAGCCCGCACTTTGCGCAAGAGGCGGGTGAGGCGATGACCATCATCGGTCTGGTCGCAGCGGGGCTCGGAGTTTCGGTGCTGCCGGCGTCCTATCAGCGGATGCGCATCGACGGAGTGGTCTATCGCCCGTTGCTCGATCCGGAGGCGGTGTCTGCGGTGTGGCTGGTGCAGCGCAAGGATCAGAAATCGCCGATGGCCAAGGCGTTTGTCGACCTGCTCACGCGCAAGGTCGAACCTTCAAAGGCCTGATTGCTGCGCAATCAAATCGCGAGCAGGCTCGCTCCCACAGGGGAACGCAGTCCAAGGTGGGAGCGAGCCTGCTCGCGAAGGCGTCGGCCCAAACATCACAGATTTCAGGGCAACCGCACCAAATCCCCCTTCAACGCCACGCGCGTGACAAAAATCCCCGCCCGACACTCGTAGGTATTCAAGTCCTTGCGCACATGCTGGTCGTAATAACTGACGATATTGACCACCGCATTCGCCCCAACCCGCTTGGCATCAGCCTGCAACTTGATCAGATTCGACTGCAGCACCCACTCGCAGGAATCGTGATCACTCTTGTTGAAACCGTTGGTTTTCAGATCACTGACTACCCCGCTGCGCAGCAACTGCTGAGTCCCTCGCGGCCCATTGCCGAGCAGATAGAACTTCACACTGCCATCCAGCCGCCCGGCGCGAATGGCGTCCGACAGCACGGTTTCGAAGGGCATGTACATCAGATTGGTGGCGTGGCTGGCGCTGGGCAGTAGCGCGAAAAGCGCGGCGGCGATCACGGCTTTCACTTGCATGGTCATCTCCTTGACGGTGAAAGAGAACCGCGAGTGCTCGACCGACCGGGCCCGCCGTTCTGACAGGCGTATTGATGGCCTGCATGAGCGAGTGTAGATGCTGTGTGGCGAGTGTTCAGCTTGTGGAGCCGTGTTCACCACATTTGCGGTTACGAACTGTTTTAGCGAGTGTTTGTTTTCTTGCGCAGTGAGGCCAAACGCCAGCCGTTGTTTGGATTGATGATTCGGGCAATACTGCGAGCGTTCCCGCAAGGGGCTTGTGAGACTCTGAGGATCCTGGGTGACCAGCCATCGCAGAGCCAGACAGGTAATCGGCGATGACAAGCCAACCTGTTTGTGAAAGGGCGCCGAATGGCGCCCTTTGTCGTTTCTACAATCCCATCAATCCACGTGCGCCAGATCCCCGCGCAACGCCACGCTCGACACCACCAGCCCGGCACGGCACTGGAATTTCTCGGTGTCTTTGTACAGGTCGCGCTGGTCGACGCTGGCGATGTTGATCACCGCGTTGGCGTCGGCTTTCTTCGCGGCATTCTGCAGAGTCGCCAAAGCCGACTGCAGGGCCCAGAAGCAGGCGTCTTCGTCGGACTTGTTCGAGCCGTTGGTCTTGCGGCTGCTGCTCACAGTGTCGAGTTTGCGCACCTGTTTTGGCAGCGTTTCGCCGGCCAGGTAGAACTTCACGCTGCCGTCGAGCAGGCCGGCGTCGGTGGCGCGTTTCACGCCTTCACGGAAGCTCAGGTAAGTCGGCTCATCGGCGCCTTGTTTGACGATGCCCAGATCGTTGACGAACTCGATGTCCGGGTTGATCGACAGCTCTTTGAGCACGTTGTCGCGCAGACGGTTGACCCAGCGGTTGTAGTTGCCGTGGATCTTGCCGTCCTTGGCATCGAGGCCGTAGCTGCTGCGGTAGTCGATTTCGAACGAAGTCGGGGTGAACGGAATATCGACTTCGGCGTGATGGCGGCCGCGTACGGTGATCGCCGCTTTGATCATGCCCGGACGTACCGATTGCACGACCCACTGGCGATCGTTCAGCGCAGTGACGATGGCGCGGCTCATCTGTTGCTGGGTGAAACCGAGGTTGGGCGAGAACTCTTCCTTGGCGTTGTAAACCGGTTTGCTGGTGCAACCGCCGAGCACAAAAGCCAGGGCCAACAGAGCGGCGATGCGGTGAAACTGAGTCATTCCCTTCACTCCAAACGTATTGCGGTCAGTGCCAGCGGCGGAAAATCAACGAGGTGTTGACGCCACCAAAAGCGAAATTGTTGTTCATCACGTAGTCGTGATGCATCTGGCGGAATTCGCCGCGCAGGTAATCGAGTTTGCCGCAGTGCGGATCGACCTCGTCCAGGTTGAACGTGTGCACGTACAGGTCGCGATTCATCATTTCGATGCTGAACCACGACTCCAGCGCGCCGCAGGCGCCGAGGGTGTGGCCGAGGAAGCTCTTCTGCGAGCTGATCGGCATGCGTTCACCAAACAAACTGCTGGTCGCCAGTGTTTCGGCAATGTCGCCCTGTTCTGTAGCGGTGCCGTGGCCATTTACATAACCGATGGCATCCGGCGTCAGGCCGGCGTCTTCCAGCGCCAGCTCCATGGCGCGGCGCATGGTCACTTGTTCCGGGCGTGTGGTGTGCTGGCCGTCGGCGTTGCTGCCGAAGCCGACGATCTCGGCGTGGATGTGCGCACCGCGCGCGAGGGCGTGTTCCAGCTCTTCGAGGACGAGCATGCCGCCACCTTCACCGATCACCAGACCATCGCGGCCCTTGTCGTACGGACGTGGGCTGGTTTGCGGCGCATCGTTTTTCAAACTGGTCGCATAGAGCGCGTCGAAGACCATGGCTTCGGTCGGGCACAGCTCTTCGGCGCCGCCGGCGAGCATCAACGGCAGACGGCCGAACTTGATCGCCTCGTAGGCGTAACCGATGCCCTGACTGCCGCTGGTGCAGGCGCTCGACGTCGGGATCAGGCGCCCGGTGAGGCCGAAGAAGATGCTGATATTCGCGGCGGTGGTGTGCGGCATCATCCGCACGTAAGAGTTGGCATTGAGACCCTCGGCCACCGAGTTGAGCAACATGTTGCCGAACGCTTTGATCTCGTCGGTGCTGCCGGTGGACGAGCCACAAGCGACGCCCATCCGGCCGTCCTTGATCATCGCGTCGCCGAGCAGGCCGGCATCGGCCAAGGCTTTTTCCGCCGCGCCGACCGCCAGACGCGAAACTCGGCCCATGCTGCGCAGTTGTTTGCGCGTCCAGTGCGCCGGCACGACGAAGTCATCGATCGGCCCGGCCAGGCGCGTGTTGAGTTCGCTGAAACGATCCCACTCGTCCATCCGGCGGATGCCGCTGCGGTTGGCCGCGAAGTTGCTGGCGATGGTCTGCCAGTCGCTGCCCAGCGAGGTGATGCCGGCCATGCCGGTGACGACGACGCGCTTCATCAGCACAGGCCTCCGTTGACCGCCAGGACTTGGCGGGTGATGTACGAGGCTTCCGCCGACATCAGGAAATTCACCGCACTGGCGACCTCTTCCGGGGTGCCCATGCGTTGTGCGGGGATCATTTTCATCAATTCTTCCACCGACACGTTTTCATCGAGCATCGCCGTGTCGATCAGGCCCGGGGCGACGCAGTTAACGGTGATTTTGCGCTTGCCTAGCTCTATCGCCAACGCCTTTGCCGCGCCGATCACGCCGGCCTTGGAGGCGCTGTAGTTGACCTGGCCACGGTTGCCGATCAGCCCCGACACCGAGGTGATGCAGACAATGCGACCAGCGGCACGGCGGCGGATCATTGGCATCATCACCGGGTGCAGAACGTTGTAGAAACCGTCGAGGTTGGTGCGCAACACCACGTCCCAATCGTCGTCAGTCAGAGCTGGGAACGCGCCGTCGCGGGTCAGCCCGGCGTTCAACACCACGCCGTAATAGGCGCCGTGGGTTTCGACGTCGGCTTCAAGAATGGCTTTGCAGGTTTCCCGGTCGGCGACGTCGAATTGCAGAATGCGCGCCTTGCGCCCCAGTGCTTCGATTTCGGCCTGAACGGCTTTCGCTTCAGTCACGCCGCTGCGGCAATGCAGGACGATGTCATGCCCGGCCTGCGCGAGGCGCAAGGCAATGGCGCGGCCGATGCCACGGCTGGAGCCGGTGACCAGTACGGATTCAGTCATCGTTCGACTCCTGTGTCTGTTGCAGATATTGAGTGGCTTCGGGCGGGCGGAACACGTTCAGCCGCGCGCTGGCATGAATGCCGGCGCCGTTGATATGGCATTCGAAGACGCCCATCCCGTTGTCGTCTTCCAGCGAGCGCAGGCCATGGATGGTCAGCTCGATGCCGGCGGGAAAGGCTTCGACGTTGCACTCGAACTTGCGTGTGCCGAGCAGAAAGCCCAGCTCGACCGGATTGCCTTTTTGTCGCGCGTGGCAACCGGCAAACGCGGCGACACTTTGCGCCATCAGCTCAATGCCGACCCAGGCCGGCAGGCTGCCGTCGGGCAAATTGAACAGGCCATCAGGCCTGACCGTGAGGCGGGTGTAAATCTGCTCATCGTCAAAGCTCGAGATGCTGTCGATCAGAATCATGTCGCCGGCATGGGGCAGCAGCTCGGCGAGCGGCCAAGGGATCATGGGGCGTCTCCGATAATCAGGCTGACGTTATTGCCGCCAAAGGCAAACGAGTTGCTCATCAGGTAGCGGGGTGCAATGGACGTCAGGCGCTCGCTTGCGGTCACCCAGTTCAGCGGTGGCAGCGCAGGATCGGGCTGAGCGTCCCAAACGTGAGGCGGCAAGGCGTGGTCGGGGTTTTCGGCGCTCAGGCTCAACCAGCAAAACGCCGCTTCCAGCGCACCGGCCGCACCGAGGGTGTGGCCGGTCATCGGTTTGCTCGACGAGCACGCGACGCCTTCGGGGAACAGCGTGGCAACCGCCATACTTTCCATGGCGTCGTTGTGTTGGGTAGCGGTGCCGTGCAGGTTCAGGTAGTTGATCTGCGCCGCTTGCAGGTGCGCGCGGTTCAAGGCTTTCTGCATCGCTTGCAGGGCACCGCGCCCGGTCGGCTCAGGGGCGGAAATGTGATGGGCGTCGGAGCTGGCGCCGGCGCCGAGCAAGGCAATGGCCGGGCCTTCACCGGGTTGCTTGCTCATGACGAACAGCACCGCCGCCTCGCCGATATTGATACCGCTGCGGTTGGCCGAGAACGGATTGCAGCGTTCGTCGGACATCGCTTCGAGTGACGAGAAACCGTTGAGCGTCAGTTCGCACAGGCTGTCGACGCCGCCGCACAGCACCGCGTCGCACAGGCCCAGATCGAGTAACCGCTGAGCGCTCATCAGGGCACGGGCGCTGGAGGTGCACGCCGTGGAAATCACATAGGCCGGGCCGCTCAGTTGCAGCCAGTCGGCGAGGAAGTTGGCCGGCGCGCCGAGTTCCTGTTGCCGATAATCGTATTCGGCGGGGAACTGCTGCTCGCGAATGTAGTGCGCCAGGCCACGGCTGGCCTCGTCGATGCCCGAGGTGCTGGTGCCGAGCACCACGCCGATGCGCTCGCGGCCGAAGCTCTGGATGGCTTGATCGATGTCATTGCGAATCTGCAGTGCCGCTTCCAGCAACAGTTGATTATTGCGGCTGCGTTGATCGGCGAGTTCTGCCGGGATCACCGCCAGTTCGCCGCGGACGGCCGCGACTGGCAACTCACGTTCCGGCACCCAGCCGGACTCGCGACGCATGCCCGAACAGTCGCCGGCGAACAGGTTGCGCGCGACTTCGGATTTGTCGCGACCCAGTGCACAGATCACGCCGAGGGCATTCAGGTAAGCGGTCATGGCGTCGGTTCATCCAACGGAGAAACACGGTAGTGCGGGCCTTGAGGCAGGTTCAATTCGAAGCTCAACGGTTGTGCATAACGGATTTCCCAGCGCGCTGACAGAGAGCGTTGCTGGCCCTGTTGCTGCGCGCCGGGGTAATTGCGCAGCAGCTCGCCGGACGGGGTCAGGGCGAACAACAGCGCGGCAAACAATTCCCGGGCTTCCGGGTTCGGCGGCAGCAGACCATCGGCCTGCCAGTGGCCGTCGATCAGTTGCTGACGCGCCTGGGGAATGCCCAGCGGATCCATCATCGACCAGCGAATGCCGGGGCCTTCGCGCTGGATCACCAGTAGCCAGTCCTGACGCTGATCGGCCTGATTACGTTCGATGTGCAGTTGCAGCGGCAGGGGCAACGTCGGGTCGCTCTCAGGCAGCGGGGCCTGGCTGGCGCAGGCACTCAACACCACCATTACGCCGATCAACAACAGTCGTAGCGCCGAGGTCACTGTGGGAGCGAGCTTGCTCGCGAATGCGGTCTCACATTCAACAGTTCTGGTGACTGCTATACCGCTTTCGCGAGCAAGCTCGCTCCCACAGGTTATAGGTAGCATCAGGAAACCTCTGCCAGCGGTTTACGCGCGACAACGTTGACCAACGTTTCCTCTCGCTGCCCAAACGGCTTCGGCTTACGCAACCCAAACCGCTCCAGCAAACCGAAATCCTTCGAGCGGCTCCACCACAAATATGGGTACGAGACATTCTTCTCGCCAAACTCGAAACCCTGCCCGCGAATCATCTCCAGGTACTGCGCCGCGCTCTTCTGCACATGCATCGGATGGCGAAACAACCAGCGAATCACCCAGGTATCAATGTAAGCCTCGGTCGATTCGGCAAACAGCAAATAACCACCCGGTTTCAACACCCGATAAAACTCGGCAAGGGCCTTTTCCTGCTCGACCAGATGATGGAAGGTCTGGTGGCAGAACAGCAGATCAACGCTGGCGTCCGACACATTGAGCGTCGCGCAATCGCTGCCGATCAATTCCACGTCCAGTTCCAGACGCGTCGCTTCTGCGCCGCTCAATTCAAGGCTGTGCGGGTCGGCATCAACGCCGATCAAACGCTGCGGGGCGAAGGTCTGGCGCAGGTGTCCGAACGACTTGCCCTGGCCGCAACCGGCGTCCAGCAGCACCGGGTTTTGCGGCAGTGCTTCACTGAACAGTCCGCGCAAATCATTGATCGCCACGCGCAGCACATGGTGCTGCCAGGTGTGGCTGCGCAGGAACCAGAAACCGAAACGGGTTTCCTCGACGTAGCTGTCGCTCAAGTAATTCATGTGGCGTCCTTTGCACAGAGTTCGGAAATCATCTTCAAGCGGCGGCGCGCTTCGCTGACGAACGGGTTGCGTTCGTCCCAGGCGTAACCGGCGAGGATCGAGCAGATCATCCGGCGGATGTCGGCCTGGCTGTCTTCATAGAAAATCACGTCCTGAAAGGTGCCGGCGTACCAGCCCTCGACGTAGCAGCGGAAAGTATCAACGCCGCGTTTCAGCGGTTCGGCGAATTCGCTTTGCCAGTCGACGGCTTCGCCCTGCAACTGACGATGCAGCACGGCAGCGGCCATGCTCGCCGAACGCATGGCGATGGTCACGCCGGAGGAAAACACCGGGTCAAGAAATTCCGCCGCGTTGCCCAACAGCGCGAAGCCTGGGCCGTGCAGGGTTTTCACATTGGCCGCGTAGCCGCCGAGGGTACGCGCCGGGGTGTCCCAGACAGCGTTGTTCAGCACGCCGGCAAGGCTCGGTGTTTCTGCGATAAAACCACGCAGGCAGGCATCCAGGTCGCTGTCGCGGCCCTTGAAGTGTTCTTCGGCCGCGACCACGCCGACCGAGCAACGACCATTGCTGAAGGGGATCGTCCAGAACCAGACATCGCGATGTTCCGGATGCGTGGTGACGAGGATTTTTTCGCGGTCGAACGCCGGGTTGTCGATGTGATCTTCGACGTGGGTGAACACCGCTTGGCGCACCGGGAAATTCGACGGTGCTTCCAGGTCCAGCAGCCGCGACAACACACGGCCGTAGCCGCTGGCATCAAGGACGAAATCCGCTTCGACGCGATACTCGCTGCCGTCCTCGCGACGCACATTCAGCTGTGGTTTCGCCCGGTTGAAATCGACGCTGACGATGGCATCGCCGTAGCGGATTTCCGCGCCTTGCAGCGCCGCTTGATCGGCCAGCAGTTTGTCGAAATCGGCCCGCTGCACCTGGAACGTGGTTGGCTTGCCGCCGGTAAAGGTGTCACTGAAATCGAAGGCGCTGTAGCGCTCGCCCCAGGCAAATGCCGCGCCGGTCTTGCGCTGGAATCCGGCGGCGTTGACGGCGTCGAGCATGCCGGCTTCTTCGACAAAATCCAGGCAATGGCTGAGCAGGCTTTCGCCGATGGAAAAGCGCGGAAAATGCTGGCGCTCGAGCACCAGCACATCGTGGCCCTTGCGCTTGAGCAACGCCGCGGCGATGGCGCCGGACGGGCCGGCGCCGATGATCACGACCTGACGGGATTCCATTTCAACGATTGGCACGTGAACTCCGGGGCAGGTGAGGTTTGATATCCAGCGGTGCGCGATGCAGGCCGATCAGGGCCGGCAGCAGCGTCGCGATCAGGCCCATCAGCATCAGCGCAAAGTACAGCGCCGGGGTGATGAGTTGTTGTTGCAAGAGCAAATTGAGAAAGACGATTTCGCTCAGGCCTCGAATGTTCAGCAGCACGCTTTCGCGCCAGCGGCTGGCGCCTTCGAACGAAGTACCGGCCCAGCCGAGGCCGAGCCAGTTGCCGAGCAGTTTACTGGCAATCGGCAACAGCAGCAGCGCCGCCCATTGCACCGCGCCGAGGCTGGCGAGGGCGCTGTGCACGTCGATCTGCACAATGCCGAACGTGAGGATCAGCGGGATCGCCAGCCACGTTTGCAAACGGCTCATCCAGCGCGCCGGCAATGGCAGCACCAGCGGCACTTTCTGCACGGCGATGCACAGCAGATAACCGATGCCGAAGATCAGCGCGTTGAGTTTGTAATGCTCGGCCATTACCAGAAGCGCAAAGAAACCGAGGCTGTAAGTCAGCGGCCGACGCACACGCAACAGATTTAATAGCAACGGCACACAGGCGAGACCCAGCGGCAGCAGCAGACTGCTCAGATGCAGACTGCCCTGAGCGAGGCCGAACAATGTCCAGCAGGTCAGATCAATGAGGATCGCGGTTTGCACCAGACGCCGGGTGGCGGCGGGCGGATAATCGATGTGGCGCAGATACAGATACAGCACCGGGATCGCGGTGATCGCGAACACCAGGCCGATGGCCAGCGAGTTGAGCCACGGTTGCGCCGGCAGTAACCAATACGCCACGGCAAGACCACAGACGAACGGCACGGCAAAACTCGGTACGGCGATTTTCACGCTCTGGCGATCGAGTTTCAGGTCGATCACATCACTGAGAATGTGCCCGAGCAGCAAGGCGAAACTCAGGCTGTAGAGGTTTTTCAGCCAGTCTGGCGCGATCAGTTCGGCACCGCTGAGCTGCCAGCCCGGCTCGATCCAGAAATACATCAGCAGCGGCAAGCCGAAGCTCGCCAGCAGCAACTGGCTGACGATCGGGATCAGCCCGAAATGGCGCCCGATACGAGTGGCCACGGCAAACAACGCCAAGGCCAGCAGCCAGAAACCGGCGACCATCACGCTGCTGGCTCCGCGACGGCGGTTGCATGTTCTTGACGCCCGGCCCACGGTGCGAGCATGAAGCTGAACGCCAGACCGAGGCTCACCGACAAACCGAAGTTGCTCACTGCCGGCGTGCTGGAAACCGCCAGCAAACCAAACGACAGCCACGTCGTCACAGCCGCCAGCAAGGTGCCGAGCAGGCTCACCGCCGCGCCACCCACTTGCTCACGCATGAGAATCGCGTAATCAACGCTGATCGCCGTGACCAGTAGCAGGCCGAACAGGCTGAACAGGGTCAGTGGCTGACCGAGCCAGCCAAGGCTGGCCAGACTGCACAGCGCAGCGAGCAGCGGCAGGGCGACGATACGCAACGCCCCGCCGAGACCGAACGGCAGCATCAGCACCAGCACGATCAACGCGCAGGAAGCGAGTTTCAGTTCGGCCGCGCTGATTTGCGTCGCGGCGAAGACTTCATTCAATTCACCCAGACGATCGACCAGCATCACACCCGGCAAATCCAGCGCCTGCACGCGCAACAGCGCCGGGTTGTTCAAACCTTGCAGACTGGTCATCGCCGCCACGCCGTCTTCGGCGGGACCGAGCCACAGCGTGCGATAAGGCTCACCGAGCGGGCCGGCCAGTGCCGCGTCGATGTCTTCCGCTGGAACGGTCTGCAGCTGTTTCAGCTCGCTTTGCAGCGCTGCGAGCGGCACGCCGAGGTCGAGCAGTGGCTGCCAATATTGCGGCAGTTTGTTCAGCGCCTCGCGCACCTGTTCTTGCTGGTTCGGCGGACTGACCAATTGATCGAGGGCCAGATAACCTTGCAGCTTGTCGAGGTTGACCAGTTGCTCCAGACGCTCACTCAGCGCGGCCTGGCGCTCGAGCAATTGCTGCTGATTGTCGGCGCGCACGAGGAAGAACTGGCTGGTCGGCTGATAGCCGGTGATGCGCGCGATGGCCTGCGCTTCGTCGGTCAGTTGTTGCGGTGCGCCGACCCATTGGCGGATGTCATTCTTGCTTTGCAGCTGTATCAGACCGCCCACGCAGAAGGCGATCAGCAGCGTCAACAGCACCGGTGTGCGCACGCGTACGAGGAGTCTTTCGCGCAGTTTGATCAAGCGCTCGGCCAGATGCAGCGGCCATTGCGCGGGGCGCAGTTCGACGTTTTTCAGCAACGCCGGCAGCAGGCATACGGCCGACAAATAGGCACCGAGCAATCCGGCGGCGGAGAACACGGCGATTTGCGTCAGTGCCGGAAACGGCGTCCACGCCAGCGCCAGATAACCGATAGCGCTGGTGATCAGGCTCAAGGTCAAACCCGACAGGGTCAGGCGTAGCGCCGGCCAGCTGCGCCACGGCTTCAGGCTCCAGCTCTTCGACAAATAGTGCAGCGGATAATCCACGGCCACACCGATCAGGCTGGAGCCGAGTACCAGCGTCATCACATGCATATGGCCGAACAGCGCGACACAGGCCACCGCGCCGAAGAGCATGCCGACCAATACCGGCACGAACGCCAGCAACACACGCCAGCGGCGGAACGCGAGCAACAGCAGCAACAGAATGCCGACGGTGGCACCGCCGCCGACCCAGGTCATTTCGCGCGTCGCTTGCTGTTGACCGTTGGCCGCGTAAAGCAAACCACTGGCGGCGAGCAATTGCACGTCGGATTCCGCTGCTTGCTCGCGGCTGTGTTGCAGCAGGGCGGCGACTTGCAGTGGCAGGTTCATGTCGAAGGCATTGCCGGTGGTGCGTGCCCGCAGCAGCACCCAGCTCTTGCCGTCGGCATCGGCGATCAGCGCACCACTGCCGATGTCCAGTTGCACCGAACCGTGCTGCGGCTGACTGTTCTGGATGCGCCCGGTCAGGCCCAGCCAATCGTCCTGACTCGGCACCAGACTGAAACCGCTGAACGGGTCGAACAACGCCTGTACGCGTTGCTGAATGAATACGTCTGGGTGTTCGATCAGCAATTGCCGGTCATCCGCCGAGAGCATCGCCAGCCGCCCTTGCAGCAGTTGCGTGCGCAGCGCCGGCAGATCCGCTTGCAGGTTCCACTGCACTTTCTCGAACAATCCGCTGGCCTGCCATTGCTCGCCCAACGTCTGCGCCATGCTCACCGCTTGCTGACGATCGGCATGGCCGACCAGCACCAGCATTTCTCGGTTTAGCGGTTCCTGCATGCGCTGCTCGGCGCGCTGTTCGAGGGCGTCGGGGTGGGTGCCGGGCACCAGCTCCATCAGATTCGCCGACAGCGGCGCGCCGTCGCGCCACTGCCAACCGGCCAGCGCGACAACCGCCAGCAGCAGGATCAGAAACAGCCAGGGCAGCCTGCGTTCACTCGGCAAAGTCATGTTGCTCCGCGTCGCTCAACGGTTGCCCGGCGCTGCTGTCCTGCATGCGCAGCACGGTGCTGTCGCCCTGGGTTTCCAGCAGTTCGATGGTCTGCACCAGCGCGCCGCCGTCGATGTTGATCTGGTTGAACACTTGCTTGAGCAGCAGCGAACGCGGGGTCAGCGTGAGTTTCCACTGCTGCGCGTCGCCACTCAGCGCCAGTTCGAAGTCGCGTTGCAGGCCGCTGCTGTCGCCTTGCAGTACGGCGAGGAACAAGCGGTTCTGCTCGGCCCCGGCGCTCTTGTTCGGCAGCAACTGCCATCCATTATCGTCGCGGCGGGCGATGCCTTTGGCGCTGATGCGGTAGTCCTGCTGCAGCGGGGTTCTCAGCAGCCAGAGCAGACCGTGATTTTTCGCCAGAACGAAACTGCCCTTGCTGATCAGCGGTTGGGGCAGGGCGCGCAGGTGTTTTTCCTGGATGAACTGGCCGTGGATCACTTCCGGTTTCGCCAGTTGCTCGCTGAGTTGTTGCAGGTCGAAGGCGTTGGCCAGCGCTGATATCGTCAGCAGCGCCAATACGCTCAGGCTTTTAACCAAAACACTCATCGCAGCATCCTTTCCACGGCTTCGGTGAAGACCTTCGGCGAGGCCAGTTGCATTTCGCGGCTGCTGACTTTGACGGCGACCTGTACCGAGCTGGCGCGGGTCAGGCGTTCACCGCTTTGCAGGTCGGTGATCAGGTAATTGATCTTCAGACGGTTCTCCCACTCGACCAGACTGGCGCGCACATTCAGGCGCTGACCAAACACCGCGCTACGTACGTAACGCAGTTGCAGGTCGATGATTGGCCAGGCGAACCCGGACTCGACCATGTGCGTGTAGTTGTGGCCGATCTTGTCGAGCAGCGCGCAACGCGCCACTTCGAGGTATTTGACGTAATGGCCGTGCCAAACCACGTGCATGGTGTCGACGTCGAAGAACGGCACGAGGATCTCGGTGTCGGCGTGAAGCACTCCGGCGCTACGCATGCAGCCTCCAGTGTTGCGCGGCGATGCGTTGCAGGCACAGGCGCAGTTCGCCTTCCAGCGCGCGGTCTTCGATGACCGGCGGGAAGTCCTTGGCCAGTTCTGCGTGCATTGCCGCCAGCGACGGCGGCAATGGCCGGGCATCCTCGGCTTGAGCACGCAGCCACACGCCCTGGTTGGCGGCGAGCAATGTCGCGGCGGCGACCTGTTCGGTCAGTTCCAGCACGCGAATCGCGTCGCGGGCGGCGATGGTGCCCATGCTCACCTTGTCCTGGTTGTGGCACTCGGTGGAGCGCGAGAACACGCTGGCCGGCATGGTGTTTTTCAGCGCTTCGGCGGTCCAGGCGCTGGTGCCGATCTGCACGGCTTTGAAGCCATGGTTGATCATGGCGCGATCCGCCGGAGCACCGGAGAGGTTGCTCGGCAGACCGTGGTTGTAACGCTCATCCACCAGCAAGGCGAGTTGACGGTCGAGCAGGTCGGCGACGTTGGCCACGAGGTTTTTCAAGCTGTCCATGGCGAACGCGATATGCCCACCGTAGAAATGCCCACCGTGCAACACGCGTTCGGCTTCGGCGTCGATGATCGGGTTGTCGTTGGCGCTGTTCAGTTCGATTTCAATGAACGAGCGCAGCCAGTTCAGACTGTCAGCCAACACGCCGAGCACGTGCGGGGCGCAGCGCAGCGAATAGCGATCCTGCAAGCGGTGCAGCGGCGCAGTCGGCGCGTCGATTGCCAGATCCTTGCGCAGCCACGCGGCCACCTGCATTTGCCCCGGATGCGGTTTGGCGGCGAACAGGCGTTCGTCAAAGTGCTCCGGGTTGCCTTGCAGCGCGACTACGTTGAGCGCAGTGATACGCGTGGCCAGTTGCAGCAGGTAGTCGGCGCGAGCGAAAGCGAGGCAGGCCAAGCCAGTCATCACGGCGGTGCCATTCATCAGCGCCAGCGCTTCTTTCGGGCGCAGCACCAGCGGCGTCCAGCCGAGTTCGCGATGCACATCGGCGGACTGGCGACGTTCACCTCGGAACATCACTTCGCGCTCGCCGGAGAGTGTCGCGGCGACGTAGGACAGCGGCGTCAGATCGCCGCTGGCGCCGACCGAACCTTCTTCAGGAATCAGCGGCAGGATGTCGTGTTCGAGGAGCGCGTGCAGACGCTCAAGCAGTTCCACGCGTACCCCGGAAACGCCGTGGCACAACGACTGCAAACGTGCCGCGAGCACCGCGCGAGTGGCTTGCGCATCAAGCAGTTTGCCGAGGCCGCAACCGTGAAAGGTGTAGAGATGACGCGGCAACGCTTCGACGTGATGCAGCGGCACCGCGACCACGCAGGAATCGCCGTAACCGGTGGTCACGCCGTAGATCACGCCTTCCTTGTCCAGCAGCGAATCGAGGAACCGCGCGCCCTTGGCAATGCGCTCGCGATACTCGGCGTCGCTCTGCAACTGCACGGGCGCCTGACGGTTGGCCAGGGCCAGCACGTCTTCGATGCGCAAAGGGCGTTCGCCGAAGGTTACCGGCTCATGGGTTGGCGTCGTCATCGGTCTTCCAGAAAGGGTAAAAGTTGAACCATTGTTGCGGCGCTTCGAGGCAATAGTGACTCAGGCGCTGCGCATAGCGGGTGGCCCACTGATGAATGACCTGTTCGCGCTCGCTGCGCTTCCACACGATGGCGTCGGAGAAGGGTTCGAGGGTCAGGCGATAGTGACCGTCCGGTTGCTTGAGGCACATCAACAGGTTGACCGGGCATTTCAGCAGACCGGCGAGCAGCCACGGGCCTTGCGGGAATGGCGCCGGATGGCCGAGGAAATCGACGGTTACGCTGCGCCCACCGTGCAGCGGCACACGGTCGCCGGCGATCGCCAGCCACTCGCCGCGCTCCAAACGTTCGTGCAGTTGCAGCATGATCACCGGGTCGAGTTCGCTGACCTGAATCAGGCGCAGATTGGTCGCTCCAGCCTCACCCAGCAAACGGTTGAATTGCTCGGCGTGCTTGGTGTGCACCAGCACGTTCATGGTGACTTTTTCGCCGATCTCCGCCAGTGCGCGACAGACTTCGAGATTGCCCAGGTGAGCGCCGACCAGCAGTTGCCCGCGACTGCCGCGTAGCTGATTACGCAGCAGCGCCGGGTCGATGATTTCAATCTGCTCAATGCTGAGTTTGCCGTTCCACACGTCGAGCTTGTCGAGCATCGAATCGGCGAACGCCATGAACTGGCCGAACACCCGCCAATGAGAAGGGCGCAGATCTTCGCGCTGACTCCATGCGGCCAGGCGCTGCTGGTATTGCCAGGCACTGCGCCGAGCCGTGCGGCCGAACAGGAAAAAATACAGGACGATGCCATATAGCAACGGGCTGAGTAGACGACGGCCCAGGACCTTGGCGGCGAACGCGGTGAATTTCATCAGCAGGAAACTGCCGCGTTCTTCGCGGTCAGCCCAGTGCTTCTTGTCGACCTCGTTGGTCATGCTCGCCACCGACGCCAGAGGATCAGTGGAAAGCGCAGCAACATGCCGAAGAACAGCCGCGTGTGCATGCTGGAAATCAGCGCGTTGTCGTGGAACAGGCGGAAGTGCGACACGCCGTCCAGCGGGTAATGCACGCTGGTTTGCAGCCAGCGCATCGGCTGATTGCGCCACGACAGGCGCACGAGAATGTCCGAGTCGAAATCCATGCGTTTGCCGACTTTCGCCGAGTCGATCACCGCCAGCGTTGGCGCTAGCGGATAGACGCGGAAACCGCACATCGAATCGCGTATCTGCAACGACAGCGTGTTGATCCAGACCATCACGTGGGTCAGGTAACGCGCGTACAAACGGCCTTTCGGCACACTCTCGTCGAACAGCGGATAACCGCAGATCATCGCTTCGGGATGGGCGTGGGATTCATCGATGAAACTGGCGACATCGTGCAAGTCGTGCTGGCCGTCGGCATCGACCTGCAAGGCGTGGGTGAAGCCGAGCCGCGAGGCTTCGCGCAGGCCGGTCATCACCGCACCGCCCTTGCCCTGATTGGCAGTGAGGCGCACCAGATGCACGTTGTCGCGCTCGGCCAGTGTGTCGAGCACTTTGGCGCAGGACTGGGTGCTGGCGTCGTCCACCAGAATGCACGGCAGGCTTTGCGCGAGCAGGGCGTCGACCACGGTGCCGATCGCGGTTTCGTGGTTGTAGACCGGGATCACGGCGCAAGGGTTATGCATAACGACGATCCCAGCAGGAGCGAGCCTGCTCGCGATCGAGTGCGCAGCACTCACCATGGTCAATCATGCTCTACACCCACCAGAATCCGTCCACTGGAGCAGGTCGCCGTGTCATTGCGGTAAGCGAAATACAATTTGCGGCGCTCCGGATCGAAGCGCAGGTGCAACTGGATTTCATCGCCGGGGCGCACCAGTTGCTGGAATTTCAGCACTTCCATACCGGCAAACGGACCTTTCAGGTTGAGCAATTGGCGACCCAGGTTCAGCGCCCATTCCACCTGCACCACGCCGGGCAATACCGGAGCTTTAGGGAAGTGGCCGCTGAAGTAGGCCAGATCCGGCGGCACGCACAGTTGCAGGCTCCACTCGCCATCTGTTTCGACCTGCTCCAGCACCTCGGGCGCTTTTGGTCGCGGCGCCATCAGCAGCGCTTCAATGTTGGCCTGCGGCAGTTTGCCTTGACTGTTCAACGGCAATTGCCGCAGCAGCCGCCAGCGCCGGGGCAGCGCCAGCGCTTCACAGTGTTGGCGCAAATGCTGGCGCAAGGTTTCGGTCAGGCTGCGGCGCCCGTGCTCACGCAAGGCAAACAGACCCGACTCGCTGAGCACCAGCAGCGCACCGAGCGAAGCGCGATTTTCCTGGACTACGCCCAAGCGCGCTTCGTTGACCCAATCGTGGGCAACCAGGGCTTGTTCGAGCATCGGCAGCGAGATGCGTTTCTCTTCGAGTTTGACGATGCGGTCCAGCCGTCCGAGCAGTTCGAAGCGGCCATCAGCAGCGATACGCGCGGCATCAGCGGTGTGCTCGATGTGCCCGGCAGGCAGGTAAGGAGAGGCGATCGACAGGGCGCCTTCGCTGTCCTGGCTCAGTTCGACATCGGCGAACGGTTGCCACAGTTGTTCGCCCTGACGCCAGGCGATACCGCCGGTTTCCGAGCTGCCGAGAATTTCCGTCGGCCATTGCTGCAAGCGTTGTTGCAGACTCTGCGCAGCTTCAAACGGCAACGCACCACCGGAGGAAAACACCCGGCGCACGGCGCTCAGGGCCGGCCAGTCGAGGTTGTCGCCCATGCGTTTGAGCAACGCCGGGCTGGCGACCCACGCGAAGGCCGGATGTTCACGGCTGGCACGCTGCAAGTCTTCGGGGAACGCCAGTTGCCGGCGCACAAACGGGCGCCCGGCGCACAGCGGCCACAGCACGCGAAACAGCAAACCGTAAATATGTTGAGTGGCGACGCTGCCGATGATGCAGGCCTTACCGAGATCCGCGCCCCACAACTGCTCCAGCGCTTCGACTTCATTGGCCAGTTGGCGCAGGGTCTTGTCGATACGCTTGGGCTCGCCGCTGGAGCCGGACGTGCACAGGCTCAAATGGCACTGGTCGAGATCCAGTTCGGCGCCGGGCAGCGGCGGCTGCTGAAAGTCGCTGAGTTGTGCGTCATCGGCCCGGTCCGTCAGCCACAGATCGACTTCGCCCGACCAGCGCTGGCGGGTTTGTGGCTGCAGATCCGAAGGCAGCAGAACGCTGACGCCAGCGCGCCATGCGCCCAGCAAAGCGATGGCCAGTTCGGCGGCATCTTCCAGATGCACAACCATGCGCTTCACGCCCTGAGCTTGCAGGCCGGCGGCAACGCTTAACGCCTGCTCGCACAGTTGCGTGTGTTCGAGCGCCGGTGCGTGGCTGATCGCGCGCGCCGGCACAGGCTTGAGCAACAGCTGCTCAAGTTTTATCCAAGTCATGTACGGCCTCTTACCCGTTGTCGTATCAGCCATTCAATGGCAAACATCAGGCCGATCAATCCATAGGAGATCAGGCCGGTGTACAACATCCACCAATTCAGCGGCGCCCACAGGGTCAGGAGGGCAGCGCACAAACCGTTGCAGAAGAAAAACACGCTCCAGGCCACGGTGACCTTGCGCGTATAGCGAATCGCGATGTCCGGCAGCTCTGGCTCGCGCAGCCGCGCCAGTCGCTCGACCATGGGCGGCCCGAATTTCAGACTCAGGCTGAACAGCACCAGCATGAAGCCGCTGATCAGCACCGGGTACCAGCGCAGCAGCTGCGGGCTGTCGAGCAGCGCCAGCAGCAGGCAGAACACAATGGCCACGCCAGCCATCCACAGGCTGCCGGGTTTACGTTCACCGGTCAGCGCTCGCGCCAGCCACAGACTGCCCAGCAACAGTCCGAACTGCCACGGAGCAAAGTGCTCCATGCCGAAATACACCGCAAAGGGGTACAGCAGACCGGCCAGCAGCAGGCCCAGGCCGATCAGTCGGCTCATGCGGCCGGTTGAACCAGACGGTAGACCGCCTCGACCACGTCGCCGACGGTTCGCACCGATTTGAACTCTTCGGCGGCGATTTTCTTGCCGGTCTGGCGTTTGATGTGATCAATCAGATCGACCGCGTCGATGCTGTCGATTTCCAGATCCTGATACAGATTGGACTCCAGGCTCACACGGGCCGGATCCAGTTCGAACAGCTCGACCAGGGCAGCGCGCAGGGTGTTGAAAATATCGTCACGAGTTTGCATGGTCCGGTCTCAAGCTGCCTGTTTTGCCGTGACGAACGCCGCAAGGCTGGCCACGTTGGTGAAATGGTTGCGGGTGTCTTTGGCGTCGGCGTCGATCTTGATGCCGTACTTTTTCTGGATTGCCAGACCCAGTTCCAGCGCGTCGACGGAATCCAGGCCCAGGCCTTCGCCGAACAGCGTCTGCTCGTCGCCGATGTCGTCGACGCTGATGTCTTCGAGGCCCAGGGCGTCGATGATCAGCAGTTTGATGTCACGCACCAGGCTAGGGGTGTTCAGATCGCTCATCTTCGGCGAGCTCCTTAATGAAATAGGTATGCAAATAATCGTTGAGCTTGCGCGAGGCCTGCGGTGCGGGGCCCTGCGCGGCGAAAGTCTGTGGGTCTATATCGGCCCCAACGCGAAAACTGAAGTGCACGCGGCGGCGGGGGATCCGGTACCAGGGTTCGGCTTTGGTCAAAGTGGTCGGGCTGACCTTGATGATCACCGGCGTGAGAATTTTCGCACCGCGCAGGGCAATCGCCGCGGCGCCCCGATGAAAGGCCGGCGCCTGTCCTGGCTGGGTACGAGTCCCTTCGGGAAAGATGATCAAGGTCTGGCCGTTTTGCAGGGATTGGGCGGCGGCATCGAGCATGTCCATGCTGCCGTCGTTGCTGATGTACTCGGTGCTGCGCAGCGGGCCACGGGTGAAGGGGTTTTCCCACAGGCTTTTCTTCACCACGCAATTGGCCTGGCGCACCAGACCGATCAGGAACACCACATCGATCAGCGACGGATGATTGGCGATGATCATTTGCCCGGGGCGGCCAAGACGTTCGGCGCCTTGAATGTCATAGGTCAGCACGCCGGTACGGGCCATGAATCGCACAAAAAACCAGAACAGCCGACTGACGGTCTGCCGTGCGCGCTGTCGATGTTTCAGCGCATCCCCCGGCAGGCATCCGAGCAACGGAAACACCAGTACGCGCAGGCACAGTCCGCCCAGCCCGAACAGGGCGAAGCTTGCAGCGGTGGCCAGCAAGCGCCAGTAATAGGCGTCGCGGTTTTTTTCGGTCACGGGTTGCGTTGCCAGGTCCATACACGATTTTTCCAGGCATGTTGGCAATGGGGTTGCTGGCCGAGCAGGGTTCGCAGCAGATCGAGCGCGTGAGGCCAGTGCGCTTTTGACCGTGTTTCTGTGGTGCTGTTCAGGGTCAGCCGCCAGTCGGTACCGGGGGTCATCAAAAGGCCGAGCGCGTAGGGAAACGGCACGTCATCGATCCATGTCGAATAGGCTTCCGGGGGTTGTTCTTCGGTGATGATCAGCAGCACCGCCGGTGCGCCTTCATTGAGCAGGGCCGCCGCTTCGAGCATGCCGTGCTCAAGACCGTCGCCGGCAGCGGCGAGGGCGGTCATTTCGCTGGTTTCGCCACGCATGATCGACCACAGGCCGATGATCGCGTTGTGCACCGACAGGCTGAACTGCGTCGGTGACAACGGCTGTTCGTTGGCCAGATCGCTGAGGATCTCGTAGGTTCGCGGGGTTTCGCCGTGACGCGAAACAAACACCAGCGGCAGATTTTCCCGTCCGTCGGCCAGGGGCCAGCCAACACTGAATGCCATGCGTGCCAATCGGCTGAGGCGACGGCGCTGCATGGCCGGCAAAAACGACACATCGGGCGCGGCATCACTGCTCTGGAGCACGACCGGTTGTCGGCTCCAGGCCTGCCAGGCGTCCACGCTGTCGAGCCCGGGAGCCCACGCGCGCCATTGGGCGATGTTGAAGTTGATCACGGACATTCATCCCGCCCCTGCGGGCCTTTGTTGACGCGTTGAATCGCCAAAGCCGCGGCAGACTTGACGTGGCGCATAGCGCCGGGTGGCGCGCATTATCCCGGTGCGACGGGTGTGTAGCAAATGCTGGTTACATTTTGCGCAACGAAATGTACCGAGTGGTTCGCAAGAAAACTGTCACTTGGCCATTATCCAGATCGTGAGCGGCTTGTCTGTCAGCAATCTCGGCGATCAATGGCAGTCATTGCGCCAACTGTCTGCGGATATTTGCACCTGACTTTGTAGTCCGTGTCCGTGAAGGTAGCGAAGCGAGGTCGAGCGCATCTACACTCGGTCATTCTTTGATACACGGAGGTTTGGTCATGCGGCGCGTGGTGTTCAATCAGAAAGGTGGGGTAGGCAAGTCCAGCATTGCCTGCAATCTGGCGGCGGTCAGCGCCAGCGAGGGTTATCGCACGCTGTTGGTGGACCTCGATGCCCAGGCCAACTCCACTCAATATCTGACCGGGCTGACCGGTGACGACATCCCGATGGGCATTGCCGACTTCTTCAAGCAGACCCTGTCCTCGGGGCCGTTCTCAAAGAAGAATCAGGCGGATATCTACGAAACGCCGTTCGACAACCTGCACATCATCACCGCGACGGCCGAGCTGGCCGACTTGCAGCCCAAGCTTGAGGCCAAGCACAAGATCAACAAGCTGCGTAAGTTGCTCGATGAGCTGTCCGAGGATTACGACCGGATTTACCTCGATACCCCGCCAGCGCTGAATTTTTATGCAGTATCGGCGTTGATTGCTGCGGATCGCGTGTTGATCCCCTTCGATTGCGACAGCTTCTCGCGCCAAGCCTTGTATGGGCTGATTGCTGAAATCGAAGAGCTGAAGGATGACCACAACGAAGGTCTGGAAGTCGAAGGCATCGTGGTCAACCAGTTCCAGGCCCGGGCGAGCCTGCCACAGCAGATCCTTGACGAGTTGATTGCTGAAGGTTTGCCGGTATTGCCGGTGTATCTGAGCAGTTCTGTGCGCATGCGCGAATCGCACCAGGCCAGCATGCCGCTGATCCACCTCGACCCACGACACAAGCTGACCCAGCAGTTCGTCGAACTGCATAATCTGCTCGAAGATCACTGATTTCCCGGGTTGCACCCAACCTACCGGTGGGAGCGAGCCTGCTCGCGAAGAGGCCAGTACATTCAACATCTGTGTTGACTGACCGGACGCCTTCGCGAGCAGGCTCGCTCCCACAATTGGATTTGTGTGGTGTCAGATCCCCTGGCTACGCAGCCACGCCATCAACTGCGGCAACGGAAACGCGCCGCTCTGCCGTGCCACCTCTTTCCCGTTCTTGAACAGAATCAGACTCGGAATCGAGCGAATCCCCAACTGCGCCTACAACTGCTGATTCGCCTCACTATCGAGCTTGGCCAGCCGGCACTTACCCGCCAACTGCGCAGCTGCCTGCTCGAACACCGGCGCAAACGACTTGCACGGCCCGCACCAGTCCGCCCAGACATCCACCAGCAACGGCAGATCACCCTTGATCTGACTGGCGTAATCGCCTTGCTTGAGTTCGAACGGTTTGTTCAGCAGCACTGCGGATTTGCAACGACCGCATTTGGGCTGGTCAGCAAGGCGCTCGGCGGGAATGCGATTGAGGCCGTTGCAGGAGGGGCAGGGAATGAGTAGTGGGTCGGTCATGAGCGTGGTCCGGTGAAGAGCTGATACCCCTTAGTTGGAGACGTTTGCTCATATTTTCAATCGTGCAGGGTTCGGCGGTGATTCTAGGCTGAAGCACGCCGAGCAGGTCCGTTGGTCTGCTTGGAAGTATCGCAACTTGCGATAATCCTGATCTGTGATTAACTCCCCATAGCAAAATGCGATAAGGATGTTGCATGCATGTCATCACTGCAAAACGGATACGAGAAGCGAAAGATAAATGGCCGAAAGCGGCCACCGCACTGGATCACTGGCTTGAAGTGGCAAAAGGAAGCAAACCGTTGGACTTTGCCGCCATGAAGGCGCTGTTCCCGGCTATCGATAAAGTGGGTGAATTTCATGTGTTCGATATTGGCGGTAATAAACTGAGGTTGATCGCCTACGTCAGATACCGACCACAAAAGTTGTATATCAAATATGTGCTGGATCATCGCGAATATGATCGCGATAAATGGAAGGAGTCGAAGGCATGAGTGTTCTGATCAAAAAAGCCGCCGAGCACTGGGAGTTCGTCTCGCCGTTGCTGCGCAAACCGAAAAACGAAAGTGATTACGACGGACTGGTTCAAGCACTCGACGAGTTACTCGAAATGACCGGCGATGACGAATCCCATCCTTTAATGAGCCTGGTGGATATCATCGGTGACTGGATTGAGGAGTGGGATCACACTCATCACCCAATGCCCAAGCCGCTTGGTTACGAAGTGCTGGGATATCTGATGCGCGAACATGGTTTGACCCAGAGCGATTTGCCCGGTGTCGGCCCTCAGTCAGTGGTTTCGGAAATTTTGAGCGGCAAGCGCCAGCTTAACTTACGGCAGGTCCGTTGGCTGGCCGATCACTTCAAGCTGCCAGTAGATGTATTCATCTGAAGGCCGTGGCAGGGCTATCCAGGGCCATTGCAGTTGCACTCTGCTAGCATGTCGCGCGGCTTTTTCAGCCGCGCTTTCATCTAAAGGGAATTAACTGTCATGAGCACCACCCAAGAGGCCGCAGCGCCTACCGATTCCACGCCTTACAAAGACGCAAGCATGAGTTGCGGGTATTGCAGCTACACGCTCAAGCCGACGTATCACCAGGTCTTCGAGCTGGTTCGGTTGCAGCCCATCAACTGTTATCAGTGCAGTTCGGATCTGTTGCTCGAAGAGGCCGACCGTCAGGTGCTGGACAAAAAACTGCAGACAGCCACCCGTATCGGCAAGCTGGCGTTGCTGATTCTGGGGCCGTACTTCCTGATCAGCATGCTTGCAACACTCTATTTCATGTTCTTCGCTGAGCCGCCGTTTTCCGGGTTCACGGGCGTGCTGTTTGGCGGCGGGTTAGTGATCGGATTCCTCCTCAAGAGCGCCGCCACGGACAGCGAAGAGCGCGATTTCGTGCTGTTCAAACAGGGCGAGCGTCCAGCTGCAGAGGCGCAGGCTGCATAACTCAGCGGTGCCGCGGTCTCGCGAGCGCTATTGTGCTTCGAGGCCGAAGATGCGCTGCTTCCACGCAGCGCTGGCATCGACCAGCGAGTAACTGTCGTTGCAGCTCAATACGATGCCGACGTTCTTGCAGAACACCACGTCGACAATGTTCTGATCGCGGGTGAAATCAGTCAGTTGATCCACCGCCATGAACACCTCGACGTTTTGAATCGCGTAATGCACTTCCCCGCCCCATTGCGAACCATATCCGGAAATTTTCAACGGGCCGCTTAACCGATAGACCGCCGCGGCTTTGCCCTGCGCGGCCTCCAGTTCCCTGAACGGCAGAATGGTCGTCCCCACCAGATGAATAAAGCCGATTGCCCGACTGTCCATGAATGCCAGTGCGGCTCTTTCTGCATCGCTCAGTTCGCGAAGGGGTTGCGCCTTGGCGACAAACCGGCGAGTCGACCAGGACAGGGCCGCGAGTTTCCAGAGAACCATCACCGCGGGGCCGGTGAGCAGCGCCACGATGACGAAAACCGCGATCATTTCGAACTCTGGCTGGGCCATCAGGAGGCGCTCACGCCGTTCGACAAGGGCCGGCGCTCCCACAGACGCCTGGCCAGATTGACGCCGTAGGCGACGCACAGTCCGCCGCTGACATATTCCACCCACGCCTGCGCGTTGCTGCGATCAACGTCGGGGTAGCACAAGTGCGCCACCAGCCAGGAAATCCCGAACAGTCCCATCATCACCGCGTTGCCGAGCCAGGCTTCGTGCTCCTGATGGCGCCAGTCGGCATAGGCATCGGGCAGGCCCTCGATCTTGAGCAGCCAGTCATACCAGCCTCTCTGGGCATCGACGTCGATATGAGCAATAACGGTCTGGCCTTCCTTGATGTGATTTTCAATCTGCAGCCGGATCGGTGGCTCGACGGACACACGTTTTTTACCGATGGTCATTCCCTCCTCAGGAACCCAGCGATAAACGCCTTGAACCCGGTTGACCACGCTGCGCGGCTGATGCTTTTCCAGCGCCATGGGCAGGAAACCTGCCAGGGTTACGAAGAAGAAAGGGACAAACCATTCCTTGGCGGTCAGCCACTCGAAGGCCATCGCCCAGAACAGCAACACGCTTGCCACAACCGCACAGGCCCCCCAAAAGCGCCGCAGACAGGGCGTGTGCCCGTACATTTCATACGCGAGGCGTCGACGCTCTTTCTTGCGGGCAGGGCGTTGCCCGAGGATCAGTGTTTCTTCGTCGTCGATACATGGGCCGGGAATACCGAACTTCCACTGAGCATCAGCCCGTTCGTCGGTCTCGACACGCTGGGCGAACGCCTCGATGTGGTAGCCGTCATTCAGGCGGATCACATAAGCGCGTTTTTTGCCGCAGATGATTTCGGCCTCGTTGTTGCCTTCCTTGTTCAGAAACGGCAGGGCCAGTGCGGGCAGCAATACCGGGATTTCAGCGATGCGGTCCATGCCGGACCAGTCTTTCATGGTGCCGGTTTTTCTATAGGCGCCGCTGATCAGGTGAACATCGCGCTCGAAGGTTTCCTTGGGGTAATAGAGGGCGAGCAGCCGGTGCTCTTCGATCGTCGCGCACCGCGCAGGTTCGTCGCGGCGCAGTGCGTTGAGTCTGAACTGGCACGCCCAGATGCCGCCGACGTAGATAAGCATTGAAAGCGTTTGAAACAGCGTGATGCCAACGGAAAGATAGCCGAGCACTGCAACGTCCTTGTCCTGTAATGCCGCGTTGTCCCGTACACGGCGGTGTTCTATGAAGCCAGAATGCCCGGCAGTGTCACATCGCTCGGCTCACGACGAGCAACTGATCTCCAGATGCTTGCCCCATTCCGGCGGCCGCTCGGCGTAGCTTTCCATCCCCGGCTGCGCCTCGAAAGGTTTGCTCAGCACCGCGTGCAGGCGCCGAACCTCGGAGTAGTCACCTTGTTCAGCCGCGTCGATAGCTTTTTGCGCCAGATAATTGCGCAGGATATACAGCGGATTGACCGCATGCATTCGCGTACGACGTTGCACTTGATCAGGCGCGCCATCGCGGGCGACTCGGGCGACGTAGCGTTCGCCCCAGGTATCGAAGCCTTTGATGTCGACGAAGTCATCACGTAGGCGGGCGACGGCCTGTTCGGCCGACTCTTCACCGAGACGGCGGAAGAACAGCGTGTAGTCGACGCCGCTGTTCTGCATCAGTTGCAGCAGATCCTCCAACAGCTTCTGGTCGTCGTCTTCAGCGGTGGTGAAGCCGAAGCGGCGGCGCATCAGGTCGAGGTAATGGGCCTGAAACAATGGCAAATACAAGCCGAGAGTTTCGCGCAGGGCTTCGACGCTGATGAACGGCGTCAGTGCCTGAGCCAGTGCACTGAGGTTCCACTGGCCCACCGGCACCTGATTGCTGAACGAGTAACGACCCTGATCATCGGAGTGGTTGCAGATGAAGTTGGCGTCGAAGTCGTCGAGGAAGGCGAACGGGCCAAAGTCGAAGGTGATGCCGAGGATCGACATGTTGTCGGTGTTCATCACGCCGTGACAGAAGCCGTAGGCCTGCCATTTGGCGATCAGTTCGGCGTTGCGCTCGACGATCTCGCGGAACATCGCCAGGTACGGTTCCGGCTGCTCCAGACATTCCGGGAAATGCATCGCCAGCACGTGGTCACCGAGTTCTTTCTGCTGCTCGGGGCGTTTGGTGTAGTAGAAATATTCAAAGTGGCCAAAACGGATGTGGCTCGGCGCCAGACGCAGCACCATCGCTGCGCGCTCCTGCTTTTCGCGCCAGACCGGGGTGTCGGAACCGATCACGCAGGCTGCGCGCGAGGACGGAATGTTCAGCGCGTAAAGCGCTTCGGAAGCAAGGAATTCGCGGATCGACGAACGCAGCACGGCGCGACCGTCACCCATGCGCGAAAACGGCGTTTGCCCGGCGCCTTTGAGGTGCAAGTCCCAATGCTCGCCGGCCGCGTTGTAGACCTCGCCCAGCAGCAAGCCGCGACCATCACCCAATTGCGGCGTGTAGCCGCCGAACTGATGCCCGGAATAAACCATCGCTCGCGGCTCGGCATCGGCCCACAGTTTGTGGCCGCCAAACAGTTCGGCAAATTCTTGGGTTTCAGCGGTGGCCGGGTCGAGATCCAGCAAGGCCAGGGCCGCCGGGCTGGCGACGACCAGACGCGGGTTGTCGATCGGCTCGGGCAGCACGTGGGCTGAGAACGCGTCGCCCAGGCGGGCGAAGCGATTGTCGAAGGTCAGTTCGTCGAGGGCTTTCAAGGGCCGGCTCCAGCAGAATGTCCGAGCATTCTGCTGGGATTAGACCGGTTAGTCGAGTTTGGCCGGCGGCGGCTCTTGCAGCGGTTTCTGATTGTCGGCAACCGGCACGATGGTTTTGGTTTCCGGCTCGATCGGCACCATCTTGTATTCCTGGCCGTGAAGGTTCTTCAGATAAACCTCCATCTGGCGGAACGAGATGTTGATGTGCTGCTTCTTGAACTCGCGATTGATGAAGCGGTTGACCTCATCGAGCACCGGGTTACGGTCGCCAAGATCGCGCACGTGCATGCGCAATTCGTGGTCGAGGGTGCTTTCGCCGAAGTTGAGGAAGTACACGTGCGGTTCAGGCTCTTTGAGCACGCGCGGGTTTTCCCGGGCAGCCTTGAGCAGCAGTTCCTTGACCAGATCGAGATCGGAGCCGTAATCGACGCCGAGCTTCAGCGTGACGCGGGTGATGGTGTCGGTCAGCGACCAGTTGATCAGTTGCCCGGTAATGAACGTTTTGTTCGGGACAATGATGTCCTTGCGGTCGAAGTCGGTGATGGTCGTGGCGCGGATGCGGATCTTGCTCACCGTGCCCGACAGGTTGCCGATGGTGATGGTGTCACCGATCCGTACCGGACGTTCGAAGAGGATCATGATGCCGGAGATGAAGTTGGCAAAGATCTCCTGCATACCGAAACCGAGGCCGACCGACAGCGCCGCCACCAGCCATTGCAACTTGTCCCAACTCACCCCGAGGGTCGACAGGGTCGAAACGAAACCGACACCGGCGATCACGTACGACAGCAGCGTCGTGGTTGCGTAGGCACTGCCCTGGGCCAAGTTCAGCTTGGACAACACGAACACTTCGAGCAGGCCGGGCAAGTTGCGCGCGAGGGCGAAGGTAATGCCGATGATGATCAGCGCGCCAAGCATGTCGCCGATGCTGATCGGCACCATGCTCATGTTGGCGCCGGTGCCGCTGGTGTATTCGTACAGGGTGATGTTGTCGAGGTACGAGAACACCGAAATCAGGTCCGACCAGACCCAGTACAACGCCGCGATGAAGCCGCCGAGCAGGGCCAGACGGATCAGGCGCAGGGACTGTTCGTTGACCTTTTCGATATCCAGCGTCGGCTCTTCGATCACGGCTTCGCCGTCGCCAGCCTCTTTCGCCGCCTGACGTTTGGCCAGGGCGCGCTGGTAAGCCAGACGCCGTGCGGCAACGCTCAGACCACGGACGAAGGTGGCTTCGATCACCAGCCAGAACATCAGCAGATAGAGGGTGTTGATCAATCGGTCGCTGAGTTTCAGCGCGGTGTAGTAATAGCCGAAGCACACCGCCACGAACAAGGCGATCGGCAGCAGGGTGAACATCACGCCGACGGCTTTGCGGAACAGCGAGGCGTTTTCGTGGGCCGGGCTGCTGATCAGCAAGCGGCTGAGCAGCCATGCCATCAACGCGTAGCAGGTCAGCACCACCGGCATGCCGAGTACATCGTCGGCGAGCGCCGCCGGTTGCAATTCGGCGACCGCCACCACAGCCACCAGCGCCATGACCACCAGCCCGAGCCGGCGTACCCAGCCTTGAAGGAATTCGACCTGGGGTTTTTCCCAGCGGAAGTGCAATTCGGCGACACCGCCGGGCGCGAGGATTCGATAGGCGGTGTAGAACACCAGCCATGCCTGCCCCATCTGCAGGAGCGCTGCGCCCATGTTGGCGTTCTGACCGCGCGCGTCGATCTGCAAGGCCAGCCCGCACAAGGCGAGGCCCAGCGCCACCGGCATCGCCAGCAGAATATTGATCAGAATGGCCTGTGGTGTGTGCCACTGGCTGTCGCGTTTGAAATGGCCGATGTCCTGGTGAACTTTGTTCAGGCGACCGTAGAGACTTTTGCGGCGCCACAGCAGCGCGCCGATCAGCAATGCCAGAGGCAGAAACAGCAAGGGGCGCTGGGTCAGGCCGTCGGTCAGTTCACTCAGGCTCGAGGCCCACGGCAGTGTGTCAACCTGACGTTTCAGCCGCTCCGGCACGCCGCGCATCCATTCCAGATCGAGCGGCTTGTTGCTAGGGATCCAGAACATTTGCTCATCGAGGGTCGCACGCAGGCTCTGCGCGGTGCTCAGCAGTTGTTTCTGGTTGAGTTGCAGGGTGATCGATTCGTTGAGCATTGAGCTCAATTCGCGGTTCAGACGCTCCAGCAGATCGACGCGGGTGTTCGCCAGATCCAGCAGGCTTTTGCGCAATTGCGGGGTGACTTGTTCCGGGGGCTGAGTGGCCAGCAGGCTGTCGACATAGGACGCCGGATTGCTCAACAGTTCACGCTGCTGGCTGACATCGAACTGATACAGGCGAATGTCGGCGATCTGGTCCGCCAGATCACGGTCGACCTTGAGTCGTGGCAGGGCTTGCTTCTGTTTGTAGAGAATCTTCGACAGCAGCAGGCTGCCCTTGAGCACATTGATTTGCTCATCGAGGGCCGCATCGCTCTGGGTCAGGGAGTCGAGTTGCTGCTTGGTTTGCAGGTTCTGCTGGGTGACTTCGTTGAGGCGGTCGGTGCTTTTGAGCAGATAGTCCGAGAGTTTGAGGTTGGCTGCGCTTTCAGTGGCGAGCAAGCTGCTGCTGCCGGCCTTTTGCGCCTCGATCGATTGCTGGGTGACGGTTTCCTGCGACTGCGCCAGACGCTTCTGATTGATCAGTGTCTGCAGTTCCTGAATCTCGCGGTCGAGACGGTCGGACTTCTCCGAAAGCAGGTCATGCTGGGCGTTGCCCAGATCCTGCAACTGACTGTTGCCGGCCAGCTCCTGACGGCGCAAAGGGATCAGCGCGTTCAGTGCTGCCAGCTCCGCGTTCAGCTGATCACGTTGCTCGTTGCTGACAGTCTTGCCAGCATCCTTGCCGGACTTGAGGATGTTGTTGATCTGCTGGATGCGCGTCTGGCTGGCGGAAATTTCTGCCTGAGCACGTTCGGGACGCGTCTGGGCAGTGATGATCAGGCTGTTGGCGTCGGCCAGCGCTTTTTGCAGATCGCTTTGCTGGGTCGAGCGATCCGTCAGGATCTGTTCCAGCTGCGGGATCGACTCCTTGGGAAAACGCTGCGCCACCGGCACTATCGCCGTGGCCTTGAGGCGCGTCAGTTCGCGGGTGTTTTCGATCGTCTGCTTGGGCGCCGTGGCCAGTTGCTGTTTCAGGTCGATCAGCTTCTGCGCGTAATCACGCTGATTGTTCAGCTGAGTCAGCGTGCTCTGCAAGGTGGTTTGCAGAGCCTTTTTATCGGCATCCGGCAGTTTGCTGTCGGCCAGTTTGTCGAGGCTGGCCTGCACGGCGTCGCTGGACGGTGGTTCGGCGGCGTACAGCGGGCCGACAGTAAGACTCAGGCCCAGCAGGGCCGCGGCGAAAAAGGAGCGCAGGGTAGGCATAGAGACCGGTCAAGCAAGTGAGAGTGGACGCAGTTTAGAGGAAGAGCCCGGGGCCCGGGCGACTTCCTTCGGGGAATCTGACGCCCACTTTGCCGATCTTGTTCCCGTCCATGACCGCAACCGTCCAGTGGGTGTTGTTCCACTCCACCTGGTCACCGACGATGGGAGCACCACCGACTTTCTGGGCGATGAAGGCGCCCAGGGTCATGTCCGGATCAATGCCTTCGGCTGGCAAGCCATAGAGCGCTGCAACCGCTTTAAGCTGGGCGTCTCCTTCGAGCACGAAGTCGCCGAAGAAACGCAGATCGAGGCCGCGTTGCGGCGCCTGGCTGAACAGTTTTCCGAGGGCGCCAAGGTTGTGTTCATGGCCGATAACACACAGCAAATCATCGACTTCCAGCACCGTACTACCCGACGGATGGAGCAGTTGCTGGCCACGAAACAGTGCCGCGATGCGCGTGCCTTCGGGCATTTTCAGCTCACGCAGGGGCGAACCGATGCACCATTTCTCCGCGCCGAGCTTGTAAACGAACAGCTCCCACTCGCTGGTGACATGGACTTCCAGCGCCGCCCGGGAAATCGGTGCAGGCTCCGGCGGTACCGTCACTTTCAGCAGCTTGGCGACCCACGGCAGGCTCGTGCCCTGCACCAGCAGCGACACCAGCACGATGAAGAAGGCGAGGTTGAAGTACAGCTGCGCATTCGGCAGGCCGGCCATCAGCGGGAACACCGCGAGAATGATCGGTACCGCGCCACGCAGGCCGACCCAGGAAATAAAGGCTTTTTCGCGGCCATGGAAGGCTTTGAACGGCAGCAGGCCGACCATCACCGACAGCGGTCGCGCGAACAGAATCATCCACAGCGCCAGACCGAGGGCGGGCAGGGCGATTGGCAGCAAGTCGTGCGGCGTCACCAGCAGGCCGAGCACAAGGAACATGCCGATCTGCGCCAGCCAGGCCATGCCGTCGAGCATATGCAGAATGCCGTGGCGGCTGCGCACCGGACGGTTGCCGATGACCAGCCCGCACAGATAAACCGCGAGGAAGCCGCTGCCGTGCAGGGCGTTGGTCAGGGCGAATACCACCAGACCGCCGGCGATCACCAGAATCGGATACAGGCCGGCGGCCAGATTGATCCGATTGACCAGTTGCAGCATCAGCCAACCGCCACCGAGGCCGATCACGCCGCCGATGCCGAATTCGCGGATCAGGTGGGTCAGCAGGCTCCAGTGCAGGCCGGTCTGGCCGCTGGCGAGCATGTCGATCAGAGTGACAGTGAGAAACACCGCCATCGGGTCGTTGCTGCCGGATTCGATTTCCAGGCTGGCGGTCACCCGTTCGTTCAGACCTTTGCCGCCGAGCAACGAGAACACTGCTGCGGCGTCGGTTGAGCCAACGATGGCGCCGATCAACAGGCCTTGGATCAGATTGAGGTCGAACAGCCAGGCGGCGGCCATGCCGGTCAGACCGGTGGTGATCAACACCCCGACCGTGGCCAGCGACAGCGCTGGCCATAACGCCACACGGAAACTCGACACCCGCGTGCGCAAGCCGCCGTCGAGGAGAATCACCGCCAATGCGAGGTTGCCGACCAGATAGGCCGTCGGGTAGTTATCGAAAATAATGCCGCCGCCATCGACCCCGGCGGCCATGCCGACTGCGAGGATGATGACCAGAATCGGGATGCCGAGACGGGAAGAAAGTGAGCTGACGAGAATGCTTGCGCCTACCAGCAACGCGCCGATCAAGAACAGGCTGTTGATGGTCGTCGCATTCAAAGGCAGTACTCCAGAAGCGTAAAGACGGGCACAAACTGACCATGCAGTCTGCGTGCCAGCGATTCTAACCTGTTGAAATGTGATGCTGTCAAAAAGCTTTTTCAGCGGGGCATCAGGTTTTGTGTTCGGCGGGCGATTGCTGCCCTCACCCTAGCCCTCTCCCGGAGGGAGAGGGGACCGACCGCGGTGTTTGTTCAAGTTACACCGACCTGAAATATCGCGCCGAACTCAAGTTTTGAAAAACACGAAGATCTGCTTCCTTTCCCCCTCTCCCGGAGGGAGAGGGACTGATCGAAGTGTTTGTGCGAGGTGCACCGACCTGAAACCTCGAGTCGAACTCAGGGTTTGAAAAACACCAAGATCTGCTCCCTTTCCCCCTCTCCCTCTGGGAGAGGGCTGGGGTGAGGGTGCTTTTGATCTTGATCTACCGAATTACAGACTGAACCGCCCAACCATGTTGTTCAGGTCCAGCGCCAACCGCGAAAGTTCATTACTCGCCGCACTCGTCTGATTCGCGCCCGTCGCCGATTGCACCGACAAATCACGAATATTCACCAGATTGCGATCCACTTCCCGCGCCACCTGCGCCTGCTCTTCGGCGGCGCTGGCGATCACCAGGTTGCGCTCGTTGATCTCGACGATGGCAGTGTTGATGGTATCCAGCGACATGCCGGCGCCACGGGCAATGTTCAGGGTCGACTCGGCACGCTCGGTGCTGTTGCGCATCGAGTCCACCGCGTGCTCCGTGCCGCTTTGAATGCTGCCGATCATCCGCTCGATTTCGCTGGTCGACTGCTGGGTGCGATGCGCCAAGGCACGTACTTCGTCTGCCACTACGGCAAAACCGCGGCCCGCTTCACCGGCACGCGCCGCTTCAATCGCTGCGTTCAGGGCCAGCAGGTTTGTCTGATCCGCCAGGCCACGAATCACATCCAGCACTTTGCCGATGTCACGGGACTCGTTGGCCAGATCGCCGATCAGGCTGGCCGTGCTCTGCACATCGGCGCTCATGCGTTCGATGGCGCTGACGGTTTCCTGCACCAGATCACGACCGTCGCCGGCCGAGGTGGTGGCGTTTTTCGAGGCTTCCGAAGTGCTCACGGCGTTGCGCGCGACTTCTTCCACGGCGCTGGTCATTTCATTGACCGCCGTGGCCGCTTGTTCGATTTCGTTGTTCTGCTGAGTCAGGCCGCGCGCACTTTCGTCGGTGACGCTGTTCAGTTCTTCCGCCGCCGAAGCCAGCTGAGTGGCCGAGCCGGAAATGCGCTGCAGGGTGTCACGCAGTTTCGATTGCATCTTGGCCATGGCTGCCAGCAGGCGGCCGGCTTCGTCTTCACCGTCAACGTGGATCGGTTGAGTCAGGTTGCCTTCGGCGATGGTTTCCGCAGCTTCCAATGCTTTGGAGATCGGCTTGGTGATGCTGACGGTCAGCAGCCAGGCGAAGAGAAATGTCAGGCCAGTGGCGATCACCAACAGTGTGACCACAAGGTTGAAAGACATCGAAAACTGATCGCTCGCGCCTTTATCCGTCTCGGCGATTTGCTGAGTGTTGATCTCGAGCAAACGCGCCAGAGCGGTGTTCACCGCTTCCGAGTTGCTCAGCAAGTCCGAGTTGAGCATCTGCCGCAGTTCATCGATCTGATTATTGCGCGACAGGGTTTTCATCCGGTCTTCAAGTTGGCGGTACTGCGCGAGCAACTGCACGTATTGATCATAAGCCGCACGTTCTTGCGGGCCGTCGATCAACGGCTCGTAGGCGCGCTGGGCGTCGGCGATCTGCTTGTTGCGCAGCTCGAACAGTTCGACAGTCTTTTGTTGAACGTCCGGTTCACGGTTGATCAGCAACCGATACGACAAAACACGCAAGCGCAGAGTCAGTTGGGTGAATTCGTCGAGGGCCTTGATGGAAGGCACGCTGGCCGTGGCGATGTCTTCGCCTGCTGCGCGGATTTTGCTCATCTGGTTCAGGGCGAACACACCGAGAATCAGCATCAGGCCGCCGATCAGGGCGAAGCCGGTAAACGCCCGTGGGGCGATATTCATATTGCGAAGGGACATGGGGCGGATACCAAGAGAGGGCCGCGTCCATGCGGGCTGAGACTGCTGTATGGATGACTTATCGGTCATACGACTAAAGTCTTGAGGCGGTGTGCGTATTTGTCGCAGAAGGGCTTGGGCGACGAAGTGCAGGAACCAGATCGGCAGATCACAGTCTTTAAAACTCGCAGGAACGGTCCGCCACCAGGAAAATCAAGGCCTTGCGCCGGTTTAACCCTGGCATCCGTGGTGACTTTTCTTTATCGTACGCGCCCTTTGAAAAACGCTTGGAAGATCAAAATGTTGGAAGCATCCCTCAGCCAATTGGAACAGCTCGTCAGCGACCTGGTGCAACAGAACCAGAGCCTTGCGCAAACCAACCAGACCCTGTCCACGGAACTGGCTCAGGCCAAGGATGAAAACGAAAGCCTGCAACTGAACCTGATGGAGCAGGAAGAAAAGCACGGCGCCACCGCGGCCCGCATTCAGGCACTGGTTGATCGCGTCAACGCAGGTCCTGTCAGCGCATGAACCACCACACAGCAGGGGTAAAAGTCGTCTCCATTCTCGGGGAGGACTATTCGATCAAGGCACCGGCCGGGGAAGAACAGACCCTGCTGGACGCGGCCATGATGCTCAAGGCAGCGCTGGATGACACCAAGCGCAAATACCCGACACTGATCGGTGACCGCTTGCTGGTGCTGGCGGCGATGAATCTGTGCTCGCAGCAGATTGAAATGAAGAAGCAACACCAGGAAGAACTCGACCGTTACCAAGAGCAAGTCAGCGCCACGGTCGACACCATCGCCAAGACCATCAATCAGGGTTGATGGAGGTGCGCACAACCAAAGAATAGATTGTCGAACGGGTTGTATACAATCGGCACGGCTGTTGCATTGTTTCGGCCACTTATTCTTTGGGGGTGCTCCATGCAGTTGTGGCGACGCAGTATTCAATGGCAGCTGATTCTCAGCATGGGCACCGCCCTGCTGGTCAGTATTCTGATCGTGGTTGGCATTTATACCCTGGTGGTCAACCGCCTCGCCCAGAGCTATCTGGTCGAACAAGCCCTGCCGTCGAGCATCGAAGCGACGCGCAACGATATCGAGCGGATCCTCGTGCAGCCGCTGACGGCGGCCAAAGACATTGCCAGCAATACGATGGTCCGCGACTGGCTTGCCTCGGGTGAGGACGCCAGTAAAACTGCTGGCTTCGCGCAGTATCTGGAAGGCATCCGCGCCGAACATAAAGCGTTTACCGCTTTGATCATCGGCACCGAATCCAATCACTACATCACCGAAAAAGGTCTGGATCGCACCCTCAGTCGCACCAAACCGGCTGACGCGTGGTTCTATTCCTTCCTCGACAGCAATCAGCCGCGCACCCTCAATATCGACAACGACGGGGCGACCGGAGAGTTGGCGCTGTTCATTGATTTGAAGGTCGAGCAGGCCGGCAAAGTGGTCGGTGTGGCCGGGCTAGGTTTGAGCATGAAAGAGCTGTCGGAGCTGATCCACAACTTCAGCTTTGGCGAGCGCGGCAAGGTCTATCTCGTGCGTTCCGATGGTTTGATCCAAGTACATCCCGAGGCGCAATTCAGTGGCAAGCGCACCTTGAGCGAGCAGATCGGCGCCAATGCGGCGCAGGCCGTCATGGGTCAAAAAAACGCTGTCAGCAGCAGCTTCGAAAGAGAGGGTGAAGACTTCCTCGCTTTCAGCCTGCCGCTGCGCGATCTCGGCTGGACCTTGGTGGCCGAAGTGCCGCAATCGCAGATCTACGCCGAGGCGCGTAAAGCCATGTGGATGAGCGGCGGCATTGGTCTGGCGGTGGCGCTGGTGTGCCTCGCTCTGGTGGTGTGGCTGGCGCAAGGTCTGGTGCGGCCGATTCGCCAAGTAACAGCCGCGCTGGTAGCAATCGGTAGCGGTGGTGGAGATTTGACCCACCGGTTAGATTCCAGCCGTGCTGATGAGTTGGGCGACCTTGCTCGGGGCTTCAACCGTTTCCTCGATAGCCAGCGCGGCATGATCGGCGAAGTGCTGACCACCAGCGAGCGTCTGCGCACTGCTGTGGGGCAAGTGGCGAAAGTCGTCGAGAACACCGCTGAACGTTCCGGCCGTCAGCAGGAAATGACCGACATGGTAGCGACTGCCGTTCACGAGATGGGCCTGACCGTGCAGGAAATCGCGCAGAACGCCGGTAACGCGGCACTGGCCTCGCAAACCGCGCGTGATGAAGCGATGCAGGCGCGGGAAGTGGTCGGTGGCTCGATTCGGCATATTGAAAGCATGTCCGATGAGATTGGCGTAGCGGCGGGTGCGGTCGGCGAGCTGGCACATCAAGTGGCCTCGATCGACTCTGTATTAGCAGTGATTCGTGGTGTGTCCGAGCAGACCAACCTGCTGGCACTCAATGCCGCCATCGAGGCCGCGCGGGCCGGGGACATGGGGCGCGGCTTTGCGGTTGTTGCCGATGAAGTGCGTACCCTGGCACGACGCACGCAGGCATCCACAGACGAAATTCAACAGATGATCGGCAGCCTCAAGCAGGGTGCGGAAAACGCCGTGTCGTCGATGCGTACCGGGCAGGCGGCGACGGGCACCGGGGTTGAGTCGAGCCAGCGTACCGGAGCGTCGTTGACGGCGATTACCGGGCAGGTCGAGCGCATCAGTGACATGAACCATCAGGTGGCGACGGCGACAGAGGAGCAGTCGGCGGTGACTGAAGAGATCAACCGTAATGTGCAGGGGATTTCTGATCTGGCGCGGGCGACGGCGGGGGAGGTTCGGGCCTGTCGTGAGGATTGTCAGATGTTGCAGAAGCTGGCGGATGATCTGGCGCGGCAGATGGGTGGGTTCCGATTGAATTGATAGCCTTTGTTTTTTCAGTTCGACGCGCCGGCTGAGGCGCGTCGGGCAAATTACTGCGCAGCTTTTATCAGGCGGAGTTCTCTACCGTAAAAGTCGATCTCGCCCAAGTTAAACAAGTAATAAACCTGTTTCTCCTTGACCAACCACTCTCCTGACTCATCAACGTAGAGATCGTCTGACGCCAATGTTCTGAACATGTCGTCGTTGTTGAAAGCCTTGGAGTTGGTATAGGTCTTATACGGGGTCACAATTTCATTGCTGTAAAGATTGTTGGCTAACTTTGTGTAGGTTTTTTTGCTGATGCGCTCTTGGCTGCCCTCATCTTTCACGTTGTCATTGACTCTGGCCGCCATGAAAAACTGATATTCGCTGAGCATGACATAGGGGTCGATTAACGATTCTGGCGTGTCATTAAGAAGTGGAGTGCCGTACACCGTAGCATTCCATTGATTGTCTTGCATGTGGGTGAAATCCTTGAAGGTGACACGATGTGTGGATAAATAGTGATCGCCCACAGAAGTCACTTCAAACATTGCCGTTGCAGTAGTTGTAGTACCAAGTTCGTTATCGCCTGGAGCCATTACGATACTGATCAGGGTTTGTTCATCCGACAATCGTTGATGATTTTTGCTGATGACGGTGGATACGGTTGAATCCTTATTCGTCCAGATCGTACCGTTGCGCAGGGACGTGGCTGAGGTGGAGGCGAGAATGCAGTAGTCCTCGGTCACAAGCCCCGGAAGCTTGATGGATCGTTCTTCGAATGTTTTGCTGCTCATGATCTCTGACTCGCTCGGAGTGGAAGGTGTACAACAAATCCATACTTGCCGGGCAAACTGCATGTCAGGCGAGAACAGCCTATCGCCAGCTCCTGATTTGCACACCTGTAAAACCTGACAGGTGCGCAAATGCGTTAAGTGTGAGTGGATAACTCAACGGCTTGATCAGAACCACTCGTCCTGCATCGCCAGACACGTATCATCCCGTGCCTCCAGCAACGCCAGTTCATGATGGCACCCCGGCACTTCCCACGTCAGAAAATACCGCGCCGCCTGTAACTTGCCCTTATAGAAGTCAGCATCCGCCGCATTACCCTTCGCCAGTCCTTCTTCAGCACGAATCGCCTGCTCCAGCCAGCGCCAGCCAATCACTGTGTGCCCGAACACCTTCAGGTACAGCGCTGAGTTCGCCAGACTGCTATTGACCTTGCCCTGCGCCAGATCGGTCAATAAACCAATGGTCACCGTTTGCAAGCGCGCCACCAGTTTCTCTAAAGGCTCACGCAGTGCGGTCAGCGATTCATAAGCCGTTGCGCGTTCAGCGGTGTTGGCGATCAGGCGAATCAGTTGTTTCAGCCCGGCACCACCGTTTTGCGCCAGTTTGCGCCCGAGCAAGTCCAGCGACTGAATGCCGTGGGTGCCTTCGTGGATCGGGTTCAAGCGGTTGTCACGGTAATACTGCTCCACCGGATACTCACGGGTGTAACCGTGACCGCCGAGAATCTGGATCGCCAGTTCGTTGGCCTTTAGGCAGAACTCCGATGGCCAGGATTTGACGATCGGCGTCAGCAGATCCAGCAACTCATGTGCCTGTTTGCGCTCGGCTTCGGTTTCCAGAGTCGTGGTGTCATCAAACAGCCGAGCAGCATATAAGCCGAGATCAAACGCACCTTCGACGTAGGACTTCTGCGTCAGCAGCATGCGTCGTACATCGGCGTGTTGAATGATCGCCACTGGAGCGGTGGTCGGGTCCTTGCTGTCCGGCACTCGGCCTTGCGGCCGCTCGCGGGCGTACTCCAGCGAATACAGGTAACCGGCATAACCGAGCATCACTGCGCCCATGCCGACACCGATCCGCGCCTCGTTCATCATCTGGAACATGTAGCTCAAACCGCGATGCGGCTCGCCCACCAGATAGCCGACGCACTCACCGTTATCGCCGAAGTTCAGCGCAGTGGAGGTGGTGCCGCGCCAGCCCATCTTGTGGAACAGTCCGGCCAGCAGCACGTCATTGCGCGGGCCGAGACTGCCGTCATCGTTAACCAGAAACTTCGGTACGATAAACAGCGAAATGCCTTTAACGCCCGCAGGAGCATCCGGCAGTTTGGCCAGAACCATGTGCACGATGTTTTCCGAGAGCGGGTGATCGCCGCCGGAAATGAAAATCTTGTTGCCCTTCAGGCGATAAGTACCGTCGGACGCCGGCTCGGCGCGCGTACGAATATCCGATAGCGACGAACCGGCGTGCGGCTCGGTCAGGGCCATGGTGCCGAAGAAGCGTCCGTCGATCATGGGCTGCAGGAAACGCTGTTTCTGCTCGTCCGTGCCAAAGCTTTCAATCAGATTCGCCGCGCCCATGGTCAGGAACGGGTACGAAGTCGAGGCGGCGTTGGCAGACTGGAAATGCGCGAAGCAGGCTTGGGACAAGAGTGTAGGAAGTTGCATGCCGCCAGCGTCGAAACTTCTCGCGGCGTTGAGGAATCCGGCTTCAAGGAAGGCATCCACCGCCGGTTTCACTTCGGGAATCAGAATCGCCTTGCCGTCCTCGTAGCGCGGCTCGTTCTCGTCGCCCTTGCGGTTGTGCGGCGCGAAGTACTTCTCGGCGATGTTGCGTGCGGTGCCGATGGCGGCGTCGAAGGTCTCGCGGTTGTGCTCGGCAAAGCGTTCACGCCGGGTCAGGCCCTCGGCATCAAGGACTTCATACAGCTCGAAAGCCAGATTGCGGGAACTGAGCAGCGTCTCGGACATGGCGGCCTACCTGGAATTGGGGTTGGGCCGAGTCTAAGGCGGGGGAATGGAAGCTGGATAGGATGATTGATCGCGGTGATGTTAGAGCCGAGTAACTACTTAACAAACACCCCAAAACACTGTGGGAGCGAGCTTGCTCGCGAAGAGGTCGGCACATTCAACAGATGAGTTGATTGGCAAACCGCTTTCGCGAGCAAGCTCGCTCCCACAGGGATTGTTGCTATGCCGGGCATCTACGCAGGTGCCCGGTTTATCGGTGTTAGCCGATAGTCATCAAGCTGGCATTACCACCCGCCGCAGCAGTGTTAACGCTCAACGCCCGCTCAATCACCAGACGCTCCAGGGCAAGGTTGGTCTCGCCCTGGGACAAGCCCTGAACCCCAACAATCGCGCCAGCACGCTTGGCAATCTGCTGGCAAACACCGCGCAACTGGTCGGAATGGCCGTGATGCAGAACCGCATCGAACACCACCTCATCCTTGTTCCAGTCAGAAACCAGCTTGATCCGCGCCTGAATGTCCTTCGGCAGGCGTGCGAACAATGCCTTGCTGATGTCGGACTCCGGCCATACCGCCGAACCGCCTACCGCCAGCACCGCTGCCAGTTGCGTCAGCAGATCACCTTCAACCTCGGCCAGGCACAACACGTGCTCGCGCGGCAGGATGGCGTAGCTGTTTTTCTCACCGGTCGGGCCGGCCAGCACGCGGGTGATGCCGCTTTGCGATTGTGCAGCGTATTGCACGCACAGGGTGCTCAGGTCGGCGTACTTGTTGCTTTCAGCCCAGGCTTTCAGGGCGTTCAGCGGTTTGCTCATGGCGTCGCGCAAACGAACGTCCGGGGCGATAACGGCATCACCGCGAGCGAAGGATTGTTCAATAGCATCGGTAGGACGTGTCGCCAGCAAACGGTACAGGTACAGCGGACCACCGGCTTTCGGACCCGTACCCGACAGGCCTTCGCCGCCGAATGGCTGCACGCCGACCACGGCACCGACGATGTTGCGGTTGACGTAGACGTTACCGGCGTTGACGTTATCGATCACCTTGGCGATGGTCTCGTCGATACGGGTGTGCACGCCCAGCGTCAGGCCATAACCGGAAGCATTGATCTGGCCGATCAACTGGTCGATCTCTTTGCGCTTGTAACGCACCACGTGCAGCACCGGACCGAAGATCTCGCGTTGCAGTTCGTCGAAGCTTTCCAGCTCGATCAGGGTCGGCATGACGAAGGTGCCGCGTTTGACTTCTTCGGTATCGGCGATCGCTACTTGGTAGACGTTGCGACCTTTGTCGCGCATGCCCTGGATGTGCTTGTCGATGCCCGCCTTGGCTTCGGCGTCGATCACCGGGCCGATGTCCACGGACAAGCGCTCAGGGTTGCCGAGACGGCTTTCGGCCATGGCACCTTTGAGCATTTCGATGACGCGATCGGCGGAATCTTCCTGCAGGCACAGGACCCGCAGCGCCGAGCAACGCTGACCAGCGCTGTCGAAGGCCGACGAAACTACGTCGATGACGACTTGTTCGGTCAGTGCCGAAGAGTCGACGATCATCGCGTTCTGGCCGCCGGTTTCGGCGATCAGCGGAATCGGACGGCCCTGGCTGTCGAGACGGCCAGCGATGTTGCGTTGCAGCAGGCGCGCAACTTCAGTGGAGCCAGTGAACATCACGCCTTTGACGCGCTCATCGCCCACCAGACCGGCGCCGACGGTTTCACCGCGACCCGGCAGCAATTGCAGAACGCCTTCCGGGATCCCGGCTTCAAGCATCAGGCGTACGGCCTGAGCGGCAACCAGCGGAGTCTGCTCAGCTGGTTTGGCCAATACCGGGTTACCGGCAGCCAATGCCGCAGCGACTTGGCCACTGAAAATCGCCAGCGGGAAGTTCCACGGGCTGATGCACACCACCGGACCCAGTGGGCGGTGGGCGTCATTGCTGAAATCGTTGCGCGCCTGCACCGCGTAATAACGCAGGAAGTCGACGGCTTCGCGGACTTCGGCGATGGCGTTGGCGAAGGTCTTGCCGGCTTCGCGGGCCAACAGGCCCATCAGCGGCTGGATCTCGCCTTCCATCAAATCAGCGGCACGTTCCAGAATCGCCGCACGTTCGGCCGGCGGAGTGGCCTGCCAGATCGGCGCGGCGTTCAGTGCGCATTGAATCGCGTTGTCGACGTCTTCGACGGTGGCTTCCTGTACATGACCGACCACATCACGGTGGTCCGACGGGTTCAGAACGGCTACCGGTGTTTCGTTGCTGGAGGCGCAACCGAGCATCGGCGCAGCTTTCCAGTCGTTGTGCGCAGTGGCAAGCAGGGCGCAGGACAGCGAAGCCAGACGATGTTCGTTGGCCATGTCGATGCCGCTGGAGTTGGCGCGCTCAGCACCGTACAGGTCACGCGGCAACGGAATACGCGGGTGCGGCAAGCCGAAACCACCTTCCACGGTCGCCATCTGCTCGATCTGCGCCACTGGATCGGCCACCAGTTCCTGAATCGAAATCGACTGGTCGGCGATACGGTTAACGAACGAAGTGTTCGCGCCGTTTTCCAGCAAGCGACGTACGAGGTAAGCCAGCAGGGTTTCGTGAGTACCGACCGGAGCGTACACGCGGCACGGACGGTTCAGCTTGCCTTCGGAAACTTTGCCTACAACCTGCTCGTACAGCGGTTCGCCCATACCGTGCAGGCACTGGAATTCGTACTGCCCCGGGTAATAGTTCTGACCGGCAATGTGGTAAATCGCCGACAGGGTGTGGGCGTTGTGCGTAGCGAACTGCGGATAGATGACTTCCGGCACCGACAGCAGTTTGCGTGCGCAAGCGATGTAGGAAACGTCGGTGTACACCTTGCGGGTGTAGACCGGATAGCCTTCCAGGCCTTCGACCTGGGCGCGCTTGATTTCGCTGTCCCAGTACGCGCCTTTGACCAGACGGATCATCAGGCGATGACGGCTGCGACGGGCCAGATCAATCACGTAGTCGATCACGTACGGGCAACGCTTCTGGTAAGCCTGGATAACGAAACCGATGCCGTTCCAACCGGTCAGTTGCGGCTCGAAACACAGGCGCTCCAGCAGATCCAGCGACAGTTCGAGACGGTCGGCTTCTTCGGCGTCGATGTTCAGGCCGATGTCGTATTGCTTGGCCAGCAGGGTCAGCGACAGCAGGCGCGGGTACAGCTCGTCCATCACCCGCTCGTACTGCGCGCGGCTGTAGCGCGGGTGCAGTGCCGACAGCTTGATGGAGATGCCCGGGCCCTCATAAATCCCACGACCGTGGGAGGCTTTGCCGATCGAGTGAATGGCTTGTTCGTACGACGCCAGATACTTTTGCGCGTCGTGTTCGGTCAGCGCTGCTTCACCGAGCATGTCGTAGGAATAGCGGAAGCCCTTGGCTTCGAACTTGCTCGCGTTGGCCAGTGCTTCGGCGATGGTTTCGCCGGTGACGAACTGCTCGCCCATCAGGCGCATGGCCATGTCGACGCCCTTGCGGATCATCGGCTCACCGCTCTTGCCGATGATGCGGCTGAGCGAAGAAGTCAGGCCGGCTTCGTTGTGCGTCGAGACCAGTTTGCCGGTCAGCAGCAGACCCCAGGTGGCCGCGTTGACGAACAGCGACGGGCTGTTGCCCAAGTGCGGATGCCAGTTGCCGGTGCTGATCTTGTCGCGGATCAGTGCATCGCGAGTGCCCTTGTCCGGGATACGCAGTAGCGCTTCGGCGAGGCACATCAGCGCCACGCCTTCCTGGGACGACAGGGAAAATTCCTGCAGCAGACCCTGAACAATGCCTGCACGGCCGCCGGCACTTTTCTGGTTACGCAGTTTTTCCGCGATGGAGGCGGCGAGTTTGTTGGTGGCTTCGGCCATCGGTGCTGGCAGGCGAGCCTGCTCGATCAGCATCGGCACGACTTCCGGCTCAGGGCGGCGGTAAGCGGCGGTGATCGAGGCGCGCAGAACGGACTGCGGCAGGATGCTTTCGGCGAATTCGAGGAAGCACTGGTGGGCGTGATCGGTGTGGACTTCGCCCGCCTCATCGGCGTCCTTGGCGGTCAAACCGTTCAGCTCGGTCAGGGTTGCACCACCCTCGAGTTTTTCCAGGTAATTGAAAATTGCCTGCTTGATCAGCCAGTGCGGTGTGCGATCAATCGAGGTTGCGGCCGCCTTCAGGCGCTCGCGGGTCGGGTCATCGAGTTTGACCCCAAGGGTGGTGGTAGCCATATTTTTATCCTCATGGTTGCCACAGTTGCGTGGCATCAGCTGGCCGCAAGATTAGCCGTGCGCTGAACGAGGTGCAACCGGGTGCAACCCTTTTTTTGTCGGAATAATAGGCAGCTCGTCAGGAATTATTTTCTGGTACGAAAGTGCTGCTCCTGCTTGGTGCTTTTGCTTCTAGCAAAGGGCCATGACTGCCACAAAAGGGAGCAAAAACGGGGTGATCGTCGATAAATCCGACTAGGTGCAACTAATTCTCACGAAACTGGTTGCACCTTATTTGATTTGTTGCATAGCATTCGCGCCCAAGGTGCAACCGGAAATAATCCGGCGCACCGGCTGATGGCTTTCCTGGGGAAACATCAGTCCTAAATGCGCGGGATCCCGGATCGTCTGCCAAACGTCGTCGTTTGCGTGCGGTTCACCACCGCCGCTACATAAAAACAAAGCCAGGGCGTAACTCAATGAGCGTAAGCAATCCAACCCTGATCACGTTCGTGATCTACATCGCAGCAATGGTGCTGATCGGCTTGATGGCCTATCGCTCCACCAACAACCTTTCTGACTATATTCTCGGTGGTCGCAGCCTCGGCAGCGTCGTCACCGCGCTGTCTGCCGGTGCGTCCGACATGAGCGGCTGGTTGTTGATGGGCCTGCCGGGCGCCATCTATATGTCCGGTCTGTCCGAAAGCTGGATCGCCATCGGTCTGATCATCGGTGCCTACCTGAACTGGCTGTTCGTTGCCGGCCGTCTGCGTGTGCAGACCGAGCACAACGGCGACGCCCTGACCCTGCCGGACTACTTCGCCAGCCGTTTTGAAGACAAGAGCGGCCTGCTGCGGATCATCTCGGCCGTGGTGATTCTGGTGTTCTTCACCATTTACTGCGCTTCCGGCATCGTGGCCGGTGCCCGTCTGTTCGAAAGTACCTTCGGCATGTCCTACGAGACGGCGCTGTGGGCCGGTGCTGCGGCGACGATTGCCTACACCTTTATCGGTGGTTTCCTGGCCGTGAGCTGGACCGACACCGTGCAAGCCACGCTGATGATTTTCGCGCTGATCCTCACGCCGATCATCGTTCTGCTGGCCACCGGTGGCGTCGACACCACGTTCCTGGCCATCGAAGCACAAGATCCAAGCAACTTCGACATGCTTAAAGGCACTACCTTCATCGGCATCATCTCGCTGATGGGCTGGGGTCTGGGCTACTTCGGTCAGCCGCACATCCTCGCGCGTTTCATGGCGGCGGATTCGGTGAAATCGATCGCCAAGGCGCGTCGCATTTCCATGACCTGGATGATCCTGTGCCTGGGCGGCACTGTCGCCGTGGGCTTCTTCGGTATCGCTTACTTCTCGGCGCACCCGGAAGTGGCGGGTGCAGTCACCGAGAACCCTGAGCGTGTGTTCATCGAACTGGCCAAGATCCTCTTCAACCCATGGGTTGCCGGTGTCCTGCTGTCGGCCATTCTGGCTGCCGTCATGAGCACCCTGAGCTGCCAGTTGCTGGTGTGCTCGAGCGCCCTGACCGAAGACTTCTACAAAACCTTCCTGCGTAAATCCGCTTCCCAGGTTGAACTGGTGTGGGTTGGCCGCGCGATGGTTCTGCTGGTTGCCCTGATCGCCATCGGTCTGGCCGCCAACCCGGAAAACCGCGTACTGGGCCTGGTGTCCTACGCCTGGGCTGGTTTCGGTGCTGCGTTCGGTCCGGTTGTGCTGATCTCGGTTATCTGGAAAGACATGACCCGCAACGGCGCACTGGCCGGCATCATCGTCGGTGCAGTCACCGTGGTGGTCTGGAAGCATTTCGAACTGCTGGGTCTGTACGAAATCATCCCGGGCTTCATCTTCGCCAGCCTGGCGATCTACTTTGTCAGCAAGGCCGGCGAACCGACTCGCGGCATGGTTGAGCGCTTCCAGGCAGCGGAAAAAGATTTCAATCTGAACAAGTAATACCCTGAGCTTCGGCTCACACGAAAACGGCCCGTTTCCTACAGGAGACGGGCCGTTTTTTTGTGCCTGCGATTTCTCGAATCCTGTGGAAATCCATTGTGGGAGCGAGCCTGCTCGCGAATGCGATTGATCATTCAATGAATGTGTCGACTGACATGCCGCTTTCGCGAGCAGGGTTCGGTGGTGGTTTAGGAGATTTGTCTGTAGTTGAAGGCGCCGATTTTTGCAGGGTTTTTCGGCAAACAAAGTAGGGCAAATCTGATTTTCACGTCACCCATTCACCACCCCTTGCCCCTCATGCAGAATCGCCCGCCCTCACACTGCAGAGAGACATCGGATGTTCGCGCCTGCCAATCAACCGCGTTTCACGTTGACCCTCGAAGGCGCCCAGCATGACCTCAAAGTCCTTGAGTTCACGGGCAAGGAAGCCATCAGCCAACCCTTTAGATTCGAGCTGGAACTGGTCAGCGAACGAGCGGATCTGGACCTCGAAAGCCTGCTGCACTGTCAGGCGTTTCTGCGTTTTGATGCTCAGGGCTCCGGCGTTCACGGTCAGATTTATCAGGTCGGGCAGGGCGATTCCGGGAAACGTCTGACGCGTTATCACGTCAGTCTGGTGCCGCGTCTGACCTACCTCGGGCAGCGGATCAATCAGCGGATCTTCCAGCATCTGACCGTGCCGCAGATTGTGGCGCGAGTGCTCAAGGATCATTCGATCTTGCGTGATGCCTTTGAGTTTCGACTCGGCAGCGAATACCCGGTGCGCGAATATTGTGTGCAGTACGCCGAGAGCGATCTGGCGTTTATCCAGCGCCTGTGTGCCGAGGTTGGCATTCACTACCACTTTCAGCACAGTCCTCAGGGGCATCTGCTGGTGTTCGGTGATGATCAGACGGTGTTCCCGCGTCTGGCCGAGTCGACGGTTTATTTGCCGGGCAGCGGCATGTCCGCTGGTGCGCCGGCGGTTCAGCGCTTTAACGTTCGCGTGGAAACCCGCACCAGCGTAGTCACCCGGCGCGACTACGACTTCGAAAAACCACGTCTGCATTTGCAAAGTCGTATGGATGGCGAGCAGCGCCCGGTGCTGGAGGACTATCACTTCCCCGGCCAATTCAAAGACCGGGAAACCGGCAAGCACCTGGCCCAGCGAGCACTTGAGCGACATGTCGCCGATTACCGTCAGGCCGAAGGCATCAGCGATGAATCCGCGCTGGTTTGCGGACATTTCCTGCAACTGAGCGAGCATCCGCGCCACGACTGGAATGACCTGTGGCTGCTGACTGCCGTTGAACATCATGGCCGACAGCCGCAAGTGCTGGAGGAATCGGTGACCAGCGATGGGGACGCTTTCCAGGGTTACCGTAATACCTTTCTCGCCACCCCGTGGGACGTTTTCTTTCGCCCGGCGCTGGGCTCGGAAAAGCCACGGATGCCCGGCTACCAACCGGCCGTGGTGACCGGGCCGAAAGACACGGAAATCCACTGCGACGAGTACGGCCGGGTCAAGGTGCAACTGGCCTGGGACCGCGACGGTGAATTGAATGAGCATTCCAGTTGCTGGCTGCGCGTCGCCACTAATTGGGCTCACGACCGCTATGGCAGTGTGTTGATTCCGCGAGTCGGCATGGAAGTGCTGGTCGGTTTCATCGATGCCGACGCCGACAAACCCTTGGTCGTGGGTTGCCTGCCCAACGCCGCGACTCCGATCCCGCTGGATTTGCCAGCGGACAAGACACGCAGCCTTTTCCGCAGTCAGAGCAGCCCCGGCGGTGGTGGCTACAACGAGCTGCGCATCGAGGATCGCAAAGGCGCCGAGGAAATCTACCTGCGCGCCCAGCGCAACTGGACGCAGCATGTGTTGCACGATCAACAAGTGCAGGTCGATAACCAGCGCAGCATCGTCGTTACCGGCACCGCGCGGCATGAATTGAAGGCAGATGAGCAGCGCATCACCCACGGCCAGCGCCAGACCGAGGTGAAGCAAGACGACCATCTGAACGTGATCGGCGACCGGCATATTCGCGTGAGCAATCAGGCGACCAGCGCCAGTCAGCAATTCCATATCGGCGCCGGCCAGCAAGTGGTCATCGATGGCGGCGCGAGTGCAACGATTCAGGCCGGCGGGCAATGGATCAACATCGGCCCCGGCGGCATTTTCAGCAGCGTGCCGATTGTTGTAGGTGGTGCGCCGATGGCAGCGATGAGTGCCGCGCCGGTTGTACCGGGATTGCCGGAGAAACTCGCCGCCGCGCCGGCTGCCATGCTCACCGCGGCACAAATCATGAGTTTCAAGGGTGATGCGCCATTCTGTGAAGAGTGCGAGCGTTGCAAGGACGGTCTCTGTGCAGCCTGATTTTCTCTTGCCTGTCGATTGGTTGGCGCGCGAACCTTTGAACGCATCCGAGCAATTGTTCGCGGTGTTCAGCAATGCCAGCGAGGCGGAGCCGTTCAAGGCCTGGCCAGACATGGCGAGTCCGATCTGGGCCGAGACGATCTATGCCGAGTGGGATGCGGTGATGCCTTATGTGGGAATTGTCGCTGCTGACAGTGAGTTTCTGCATTGGGTTGCCACCACCGAGTCGCGGGATTGGGGATGGTTGGCGGTTTCTTCGGCGAGTCTGGAAGAGGTGGTGGCGCACTTTCGCAGTATCACCCAAGTGCTGATGCCGGGAGGCAAAACGGTGTTTTTTCGTTTTTGGGACGGGCGCTTTCTGTTGCCGATTTTGCAGTCTGATGAGGTGGATGCGGCACAACTGTTCCCGCTGATCGGGCGTTGTTTGATCAATGGGCAAGCGCTGGAAATTGGCGGCAGGGCGCAGGTTTCGGGGCGGGCATTCCCTTGGTGGCAGGTGCCGGAGTCGGTGCTGGCGCAGCAAGGTAATGACGTTCAAACGGCCAATACGTTGCAGTGGTTGAGCGAGGAATATCCGGCAGTCTTCGAGGCCTTTCCCGAAGCGGTTTTGCGTTGCAAAGTGAGGCGGTTTATTCAGGTTTCGATGTCGGAAGAATCGTCGCAATCGGCGTTGCTGGCGTTTTTGCTGGCAGAGTCGGAGTGAGTTTTCGGGGCGAAGGTCTCGGACGATTCCTTCGAGTTGCGGCGGTTTTCATGAACTGGTGGGCGGTGGGTTGCAGGGATAGTCTTTTCGTTGTCACTGCGAGAGTGGTGGCAGGGTGTAGGAACCCTTGGAATTTACCGTGCACCAGCCCTGTTGTCTGATTGCGGCACCTAACCCGTGTCCGTAACATCTTTCGCGGCGGCTGTGCGCGGGAACGCTTCGGCGTAGCTGAGTTTTGGCTGGTTCCTCAGTTTCCTACTCTCGCGTACGGCTGCCACCCAAACCTGTAGGAAGGTCATTGGTAGCCTCATTTAATCAGTTGAGGTGCAAAATATGACAACGCTTAAACCGGCTCCACCCTACGAAAAAATCGTCCCCCATCCCGACAACCGCTTCATGGCACTTACCGGCAATTGCAGCGACATGCCGACCCTGTTCATCGACACCCACGTGCCCCTCGACATCCTTATGGACGCCGCCAACCATCGCCTGCGCGCCGTGATCCAGGTGTTGGAAAACATGTGCATGCGCGGCTCGGTCGAATGCGACTCCGTCATCCTCAGCGACTTCGCCCAGCTCTGCGTGATTCCTTTGCGCGATGGCTGTGATGTGCTTGATGTCATCGGCAGGCGCCTGCGCAGCATGCCCGCCTGAAAAAGATCAAAAGATCGCAGCCTGCGGCAGCTCCTACAAGGGACTGGTGTTCACTCTGTAAGAGCTGCCGCAGGCTGCGATCTTTTGCTGTTGATGGATATCAAAGCGTCAGTCGGAAATGTACGCATCCTGAGTTTTGATAAAGCTGTTGAACGCCTCGGAGTTGTAGACCTTCAGGCACGCAAGGAACACTACTTTTTTATTCGAGTATTTGCTGTTTGAAGGTGTCTGCTCGTAAGCCGCCAACACGTAGTTTCGGGTTTCTTTGTAGGGATCGTGCAGCACCTGCAGCGTGTCTTCATTTTGCAGGATGGAATGCATGCCTTTGCCCATGAACGAATAGGCATTGGCGGACAGTGCAATGTCTTTTTCCAGCGCGGAGCGTTCGTTGAATGGCTTTAGGATGCAGTGGCTCAGGCCGTAGTTCTTGAGTGTCTGGCGTGCCTGTTCAATGTGGGTTTCGTCGGCACGGGCGAGGTATGGGCCAAGCAGGCTGAGTAAGCAGATGATTAGATATCGCATGAGTTTTTGACTTCCTGTCTCTTATGTTTTGCCAGTGTAATGCCATAAAAGCAAAGCCCCTCACCCTAGCCCTCTCCCAGAGGGAGAGGGGACTGACCGAGTTGTCTGGGTGATGTGCGCCGACTTGCGACTTCAGTGGTGAACTTGGCTTGGCCAGGCCTCGCTATGTGTTGTTTCTGGGGACTGACCGAGTTGTCTGGGTGATGTGCGCCGACCTGCGACTTCAGTGGTGAACTTGGCTTGGCCAAGCCTGGATATGCGTTGTTGTTTCGGGGGGACTGACCGAGTTGTCTGGGTGATGTACGCCGACTTGCGACTTCTGCGCTGATCTTCGCTTGGCCAAACCTGAGATCACGCTGATCTTTCAGGTCGATGTAACTCGCAAGATCGCCACCGTCAGTCCCCTCTCCCTTCGGGAGAGGGCTAGGGTGAGGGAAAGGCTTTTGTCCGCTCAGCCGCCAACCCCTGACTTGCCGCGCGGTAAAAGGTAAACTTTGCGCCCTTCGCAGGAGCAGCCATGAATTATCGTCACGCCTTCCATGCCGGCAATCACGCCGATGTGTTCAAACACCTGACCTTGACCCGCCTCATCGCCCTGATGTCGCGCAAGGAGCAGCCGTTTGCCTATCTCGACACACACGCCGGCATCGGTCTGTATGACTTGCAGGGTGATCAGGCCAATCGCACCGGCGAGTACCTGGAAGGCATCGCGCGCTTGTGGGATCAGCCGGATCTGCCGGCGCTGACCGCCGACTACATGAAGGTGCTACACGAAATGAACCCGGATGGCCAGTTGCGCTACTACCCGGGTTCGCCGGAGCTGGCGCGGCGCCTGACCCGCCCGCAGGATCGGGTGATGCTCAACGAGAAACACCCGGAAGACGGCGTGCTGCTCAAGGACAACATGGCCGGCGATCGGCGGGTCAAGGTTCATCTCGGCGAGGGTTGGCACGTCGCTCGGGCGATGCTGCCAGTGCAGGAAAAGCGTGCGGTGATGTTGATTGATCCGCCGTTCGAGCAGCTCGACGAGATGCAGCGTTGCGCAGCGTCGTTGAAAGAGGCGATTGGCCGGATGCGTCAAACCGTGGGGGCGATCTGGTATCCGGTAAAGGATCAGCGCGCGTTGCGTCGGTTTCATCAGGATCTGGCCGGCACCGGTGCGCCGAAGTTGTTGCGCGTGGAACTGCTGGTGCATCCGCTGGATACGCCGAACAGCCTGAACGGTTCCGGCATGGCGATTGCCAATCCGCCGTGGGGGCTGGAGGAAGAATTGCGTGAGTTGCTGCCGTGGTTGTCGAAGAAGCTGGGGCAGACCCAGGGTGGCTGGCAGATGGATTGGCTGATTGCCGAGAGCTGATCACTGACTGATCGTTCCCACGCTCCGCGTGGGAATGCAGCCTGGGACGCTCCGCGTCCCAACAGCGGACGCAGAGCGTCCATTGAGACATTCCCACGCAGAGCGTGGGAACGATCGGCGGCTGGATCAGTTACCTGCCAAACTCGCTGGCATGCACACGCCGGTGCCGCCAATTCCGCAATAACCCTCAGGATTCTTCGCCAGATACTGCTGGTGATACGCCTCGGCGAAGTACACGGTCGGCGCCTGTTCGATCTCGGTGCTGATTTCGCCCAGACCTGCCTTCGACAGCTCAGCCTGATAGGTCGCTTTGCTTTTCAGTGCAGCATCCAGATGCTCAGGTGAGGTCGCGTAGATCACCGAGCGGTACTGCGTGCCGATGTCGTTGCCCTGACGCATGCCCTGCGTCGGGTTGTGCAATTCCCAGAACATCGCCAACAGCTCTTCGTAGCTGACTTTATCCTTGTCATACACCACCAGCACCACTTCGGCGTGGCCGGTCAGGCCCGAGCAGACTTCTTCGTAAGTCGGGTTCGGCGTGAAACCGCCGGCATAACCGACGACCGTGCTGACCACGCCCTCGCGCTGCCAGAAGCGGCGCTCGGCGCCCCAGAAGCAGCCCAGACCGAAAATCGCAAAATCGACGTCCTGGAAAAACGGGCCAAGCAGCGGGGTTTCTTCGAAGACGAAGTGCTTTTCAGGCAGGGTCATCGCGGTTTCGCGGCCGGGCAGAGCTTGTTCTTTAGTCGGGAGCACGTTTTTGTTCACCAGAATTTCCGAGCGCAGAACCATGATCGTTCCTCTCAGTCAGGTTGGATGTAAAAAGTCAGACCACCAGTGTGCCCAATGATGCCGGAATTCGCACTATCAAAACTGTGGGAGCGAGCTTGCTCGCGAAAGCGGTATGTCAGGCAATGTTGATGTCGAATGACACTCCGTCTTCGCGAGCAGGCTCGCTCCCACAGGGGAATGTCTTCTAGCGCAACAGGGTGGGGTGATCAGAGGCAGAGCGGACCGCGCGGGTAGCGCTTGAGGGCCTGGATCAGCTCGCCGCCAGGGATCGGCCGGTCGAACAGGTAGCCCTGGCCGACGTCGCAACGGTGCCGACGCAGGAACGCCAACTGCTCGGCGGTCTCGATCCCTTCCGCCACGACCTTGAGTTTCAGGTTGTGCGCCATGGCGATCACCGCCGAGGTGATTTCCATGTCGTCCTGATTGTCGGGGATTTCATGGATGAAGCTGCGATCGATCTTGATGATGTCGATCGGGAATTTCTTCAAATAACTCAGCGACGAATAACCGGTGCCGAAGTCGTCCATGGCCAACGTCAGGCCCAGGCGCTTGAGCTGGTCGAGCTGCAAGTGGGTGTCTTCGGTGGCTTCCAGCAGCAGGCCTTCGGTCAGTTCCAGTTCGAGCAGGTGGGCCGGCAGCGCTTCTTCCTTGAGGATGTTGGCAATGGATGCCACCAGATCAGGATCGGAAAACTGTTTCGGCGACAGGTTGATCGCCACTTGCAGATTGCCCATGCCGGCGGCAGTGAGCGATTTGCTCATACGGCAGGCCTGACGCGCAATCCACTTGCCGATCGGTATGATCAGGCCTGTTTCTTCGGCAACGCTGATGAATTGGTCCGGGCGGATCATGCCGCGTTCCGGGTGATTCCAGCGCAACAGTGCTTCCATGCCCAGCAGACGTCCGCTGCGCAGGCACAACTTGGGCTGGTAGAACACGTCCAGTTCGTTCTGGGTCAGGGCGCGGCGCAGGTTGTTTTCGACGAACAGCTTGTAACTGGCCTCGGCGTTCAACGCCTCGGTGAAGACTTGTACCTGATGTTTGCCGTTGGCCTTGGCCTTATGCAGCGCCAGACCGGCGTTGCGCATCAGGGTTTGCGGATCGCGGCCGTGCAGCGGCGCGCAGGCCAGGCCGACGGAACCGGTGACGCTGATCAACTGATTGTCGACGAACATCGGTTTATCCAGCGTCGCCAACAATTGGTTGGCAATCTGCTGGCCGGTGGCAAGGTCGGTGTCGTCGAGCAACACCGCAAATTCGTTACTGGCAAACCGCGCGAGGCTGCCGCTCGGGCTCAGGCTGTTGCGCAGACGCCGGGCCAGACTGATCAGCAGTTTGTCACCGGTCTGGTGACCGAGGCTGTCGTTGATCCGCTTGAAGTTGTCGATGTCCACCAGCAACAGGCTGATCGGCGTATCGCTGTCGCGGGCGAAGCGTTCGTCCAGGTTGCGGATAAACGCCGGGCGATTGCCGAGGTTGGTCAGGTTGTCGGTGTAGGCCAGACGTTCGATGCGCTGCTGCGCCAGTTTGGTCTGGGTGATGTCTTCGTAGATGCCGATGTAGTGGGTCAGTTCGCGGTTGTCGCCGTAAACCTTGGAGATCGATAACTGGCCCCAGTACGGTTCGAGGTTTTTCCGCCGGCTCTTGAACTCGCCCTGCCAACTGTTGCTCTTGGCCAGCGCGGAGGGCGCGTCGAACAGCAGTTCGCTGAGGTTTTCCAGGGCCGGCAGCTCGGAAAGGCGCTGGCCGTGAACTTCCTCGGTGGTGTACTGGGTGATCGCGGTGAAGCTCGGGTTGACGTACTCGACCACGCCATCGCAATTGACCAGCAAAAAGGCGTTGGCGCTTTGCTCGACCGCACGCTGGAACAGGTGCAGGGCGCTGGTGGCAGTGCGGCGGTTGTGGTTGTTGATGACTTGCGCGAACTGATCGGCCAACTCGCCGGCAAAGGCGATTTCATCGGACTGCCAGGCGCGGGTGACGCCGGTCTGTTCCAGACAGAGCACGCCGACCACTTGGCCGTCGACGCGAATACTGGCGTCGAGCATGGCGTTGACGTCGCGCGGGCGCAGGGCTTCGGCCATCTCCCGGGTGCGCGGATCGCGCATTGCATTGTGTGCGTCGATGGCACGGCTGCTGTGCAGCGCTTCCATGTAATCGGGGAAAGTGCTGACGTCGATCACGTCCGGGAGGATGTACTCCTGGGTCGCGCGGTGGTACGCGGAGATCGGCACCAGTTGCTGGCCTTCGAGGTTCCACAGGCTGGCGCAGTCGATTTCATAGATATCGCAGGCGCAGCGGGTGATCAGCTCGGCGGCTTCCTGCAACGAGTTGTGCGTGCTGTAGCGCTGGCGCGCAAGCAGCAGAATCAGGTCCTGCTGGGCGCGCACGCGCTCAAGGTGTTGCAGTTGCTCCTGCTGGGCGCGTTGATTGAGTTCAAGGGCGATCTGCAGGCGGGAGTTCTGGGTTTCGAGGTCAACGGAGGGCACTGGCGGCGCTTCGTCGAAGACGTGATCGACCGCCAGCAGATAGCCGCGCAGCAGGTGACGGTTGTGTTGTTTGTAGGCTTCGCCCAGTTCCAGGATGCTTAGCGCACCAGCCGCCGTGTGCAGGGTATAGCGCACCAGATAATGTGGGCTGACGGTCAGCTGTTGCTGGATCGCGTCGTGCAGTTGATAACGCGCTTCCGGTTCCATCAGGCTCGCGTAGGGTGAGCCGACCAGTGCGCAAAGCTCGACGGCCGGCTGGCCGAATTGGCGTTCGCAGTTGGGATCGAGAAACAGCATGGCCCAACTGGCTTCATTCAAGCGCTCGAAACGCAGCATGCCGAGCCGCGAGGGCACAGGCAACTGCGTCACTACCTCGGCCGCCATACGGCTGGCGGCATCGGGTTGGCTCTTCATGAAGGGAACTCGCTTGGAAATATGCTGAACGCGCCGGGCTCACGCCCTCTTTACTGTTGCCTGCGGCAAGGTTGCATCATTGCGGCACCGACTGACAAGAGACATGAAGGCCAAGTGCTATAAGAATATGTCGGCTGGACTGAACATTTCTCCAGCCCGTGGTTGAAAAGAGCCAAAGATCGCCGCCTTCGCCAGCGTCTACAGGGGAGTGCGCGCTCTACAGGAGCTGCCGAAGGCTGCGATTTTTAAGGCTTAGCGCAGTTTTATGGCAATCGACTGCAGCCGTTTGCCATCGCGGTCGTGGTAATTCACCTGAATCTCTTCAGCCTCGACCACCAAGTGGGCGAAATTGTCTTCACTCACCACGGTGCTGGTCAGTTCATGCCGATAATCGCCCGCCGCTGTGCGCACCAGCGGCTGATCCAGGATGAACGTCGACGCTTTGGCATACGGCAGCAGTTTGCTGTTGCACAGCGGTGAGGACACGACGGTGTGGACTTCGAAGTCCGGGTCTTCGCTGTGGGTCAGGCGAGCGGTCAGCGAGCCATGCACGTCCCCGGAGATGAACACGACATTCTTGATGCGTCGGGTGCGGACGGTTTCCAGCAGGCGCAGGCGCTGCTCGGGAAAGGCTTTCCAGGCATCATCGCCGTGGAGCTTGCGATCCGGATAGAACATCACACTGGTGACCACAAACTTGACCCGCGCCGTGCTATGACTCAGCCATTTGAGCAAGGCTTGTTCCTGCGCCTCGTCGAGGATGCGTCGATCATTGGCAGACAAGTTGCGGCGGGTGCGACTGTCGGTGACAAACCATTCGATATCGCCATCGCTGAATTGATACCAGTAATGCTCAAGTGTTGCGTGATCTACTTCTCCGTTAGTTGTCAGCGGATGTGCCGGGCTGTGACTGGCCTGATACAGTTCGTAAGCGGCCATGGCGTTACGATATAAGTCACCGTCGGACTTGCTGGCATTGGCCGGCCAGTTATCTTCGATCTCATGATCGTCGAGAATCATGTAAGTCGAAGTGTTCGACATTAGACGTTGAATGTTCGGCTGGGAAAACGCGGCGCGGTATTTACTGAGGATGTCTTTGTATTCGCGGTCCGGTGCGATCAAGTTCAAATCGTCCACGTAAATTTGATCGCCGGTCATCATTACCGCACTGATCGGTGGTTGTACGCCTTCAATCACTTGATTGATGGATGCAAAGATCCGATCACCCAGTTGCGGCAGCGAGGCGACACCGGCAGTCATGCGCAGGTAGCGGCAGGAACCGACAATATAGGCTCTGGGTTGCAGGGCTTTGCTGGAGCGGGTGTGCAGGCGGTAGATTTCTCGTGGCCATTGCAACGGCAACTCGGCGACGCTGTCCGGCGTGTGCACCGGATTCATCGGGCTGAACCAGCCAGTCTGATATTCATATTCGGTATCGCTGCTCAAATTGGTGAGGGCGAATACTTGCGACATGTCGCGTAATTCGCTCAGGCGGGCAAAGTTACCTTTCGACCATTGTTTTGTGCCAGTTGCGCGATAACGCATTCCAGCAAATACCCGTGCATTGTTTTGCCGGTCGCCACGCATGAATATGCGTGCGTGATTAGTTGTAATGTGGCCGACAATCGGGCCGATAGTTGGTTTTAACATGTCGAATCCATTCGAATGAATTTGAATAAATGTGAGTTTTGAGAAGTTTGCTTAGTTGAATTTTCTGCGCCTAGATTAGTTGCGGATCGAATGAAAAAGATCGGCGTCAAGTCGACTGAGGCTGTGGCCGATGTCAGCGCAACGTGTGGGAAAAAGACCAGGATGAGTTTTCTTCAGGCAAAAAAAAGCCCCGCCAAACTGGCGGGGTTGAGGTACGAGCGTGTGGCGCTCGAAAGGGTGCAGCAATCGGCCCGCCGTTGCCGGAGGGCCGATCGAGTTACAGCAGGATGGTGCGGATGTCCGCCAGCAGGCTGCCCAGACGCTGGGTGAAGCGTGCGGCAGCGGCGCCGTTGATCACACGGTGATCGTAGGACAATGACAGCGGCAGCATCAGTTTCGGCTGGAAGGCTTTGCCGTCCCAGACTGGCTGGATGGTTGCCTTGGAAACACCGAGGATCGCCACTTCCGGCGCGTTGACGATCGGCGTGAAGCCGGTGCCGCCAATGTGGCCGAGGCTGGAAATGGTGAAGCAGGCGCCTTGCATGTCGTCAGCAGTCAGCTTCTTGTCGCGGGCTTTGGCGGCCAGCGCAGCGGCTTCGGCTGCCAATTGCAGCAGGCTCTTCTGGTCGACGTTCTTGATGACCGGTACCAGCAGGCCATCCGGGGTGTCGACGGCGAAGCCGATGTTGACGTACTTCTTGCGGATGATCGCTTTGCCGCTTGGCGCCAGCGAACTGTTGAAGTCCGGCAGCTCCTTGAGCATGTGCGCGCACGACTTGAGCAGCAGCGGCAGGATGGTCAGCTTGACGCCGGCCTTCTCTGCAACGGCTTTCTGCGCCACGCGGAACGCTTCCAGCTCGGTGATATCAGCCGAATCGAACTGAGTCACGTGCGGGATGTTCAGCCAGCTGCGGTGCAGGCTCGACGCGCCGATCTGCATCAGGCGAGTCATCGGCACTTCTTCGATTTCGCCGAAACGGCTGAAGTCGACGACCGGAATCGGCGGGATGCCCGCGCCACCGGTTGCGCCAGCAGCAGCGGCCGGTGCTTCCTTGGCCTTCTGCATCATCGCTTTGACGTAAGTCTGCACGTCTTCTTTCAGGATACGACCGTGCGGGCCGCTGGCGCCGACAGCGTTCAGCTCGACGCCGAACTCACGGGCCAGTTGACGCACGGCTGGGCCGGCGTGAACTTTCGCGCCCGGCTTGGCCGGTGCGGCGGCCGGAGCGGCAGCAGGTGTAGGCGCAGCGGCAGCCGGAGCAGCAGCGGCAGGAGCACTTGGAGCAGCGGCGGCAGCTGGAGCCGGGGCAGCAGCAGGGGCCGCGCCTTTGACTTTCAGCTTCAGAATCAGGTCGCCGGTACCGACTTCGTCATCCAGCTTGATGGAAACGCTTTCCACCACGCCAGCGGCAGGCGATGGAATTTCCATGCTCGCCTTGTCGGATTCCAGAGTGATCAGCGACTGGTCGGCTTCAACGCTGTCGCCAGCCTTGACCAACACTTCGATGATCTTGGCTTTGCCCGACGAACCGATGTCCGGAACGTGGATGTCCTGAACGCTGTCGGCAACCGGTGCTGCTGGCGCGGCTGCCGGAGCAGGCGCAGCGGCAGCGGCCGGAGCAGCCGCCTGAGCTGGAGCGGTTGCAGCAGGGGTCGCAGCACCCGCCACTTCCAGATCCAGAATCAGGTCGCCAGTGCCGACTTCGTCGTTAAGCTTGACGCTGATGGCCTTGACCACGCCAGCGGCAGGCGACGGGATTTCCATGCTCGCCTTGTCGGATTCCAGAGTGATCAAAGATTGATCAGCCTCGACGGTATCGCCGACCTTGACCTGGATTTCGATGATCTGCGCCTTGCCCGACGAACCGATGTCCGGCACGTGCACTTGCTGAACCGAAGCGGCAGCAGGGGCAGCGGCTGGTGCAGCGGCAGCAGGCGCGGCAGCCGGTTTGGCCTCCGCTTTTGCAGCCGGCGCAGCAGCCGGAGCAGGGGCCGCTTCAGCGGCGCCCTCGACTTCCAGCTCAAGCAGTTCGTCGCCTTCTTTCAGGCGATCGCCCAGCTTCACTTTCAGGCTTTTGATGACGCCGGCTTTCGGGGCCGGCACTTCCATGCTGGCCTTGTCCGATTCCAGGGTCAGGATGCTCTGGTCGGCTTCGATACGGTCGCCGACCTTCACAAACAGTTCAATTACTTCACCTTCACCGCTGCCGATGTCAGGTACGCGAATGAGTTCGCTCACAAAATGTCTCCTCAGCAGTCCAGTGGGTTGCGTTTTTCCGGGTCGATGCCGAACTTGGTGATGGCTTCAGCCACAACCTTAGGTTCGATATCACCACGGTCAGCCAGTGCTTCCAGGGCTGCCAACACCACGAAATGACGGTCGACTTCGAAGAAATGACGCAGTTTCTTGCGGCTGTCGCTGCGGCCGAAACCGTCGGTGCCCAGGACTTTGAATTCCTTGGACGGTACCCACTGACGGATCTGCTCGGCGAACAGCTTCATGTAGTCGGTAGAGGCAATGACCGGACCCTTACGGCCGTTCAGGCACTCTTCGACGTAACTCAGCTTAGGCTTCTGGCCTGGCTTCAGACGGTTGCTGCGCTCTACAGCGAGACCGTCGCGACGCAGTTCGTTGAAGCTGGTAACGCTCCACACGTCAGCGCCAACGTTGAACTCTTCACGCAGGATCTTCGCCGCTTCACGGACTTCACGCAGGATGGTGCCGGAGCCCATCAGCTGGACGTGGTGCGCCGCATCGCGGGTGTCTTCTTCGAGCAGGTACATGCCTTTCTTGATGCCTTCTTCGGCACCGGCCGGCATGGCTGGCTGCTGGTACGACTCGTTCATCACGGTGATGTAGTAGAAGATGTCCTGTTGCTCTTCGGTCATCTTCTTCATGCCGTCCTGAATGATCACCGCCAGCTCGTAGCCGTAGGTTGGATCGTAGGTGCGGCAGTTCGGGATGGTCGCGGCCAGCAGGTGGCTGTGACCGTCTTCGTGTTGCAGACCTTCACCGTTCAGGGTGGTCCGGCCGGCGGTGCCGCCGATCAGGAAGCCACGGGTACGGCTGTCGCCAGCGGCCCAGGCCAGGTCGCCAATGCGCTGGAAACCGAACATCGAGTAGAAGATGTAGAACGGCAGCATCGGCTGGTTGTGGCTGGAGTACGAAGTACCGGCAGCGATGAACGAGCTCATGGCGCCTGCTTCGTTGATGCCTTCTTCAAGGATCTGACCTTTCTGGTCTTCCTTGTAGAACATCACCTGGTCTTTATCGACTGGCTCGTAGAGCTGGCCGACGGACGAGTAGATGCCGAGCTGACGGAACATGCCTTCCATACCGAAGGTACGGGCTTCGTCCGGGATGATCGGAACGATGCGCGGGCCGATTTCCTTGTCCTTGACCAGTTGCGCGAGGATCCGCACGAAGGCCATGGTGGTGGAAATTTCACGGTCGCCGGAACCGTCAAGGATGGCCTTGAGGGTGTCCAGATCCGGAGTCGGCACGCTGAAGCTTTGTGCGCGGCGCTGTGGCACGAAACCGCCCAGTGCAGTGCGACGCTCGCTGAGGTAGCGGGCTTCGGCGCTGTTTGGCTCTGGCTTGAAGAACGGCAGGTTCTCCAGCTCTTCGTCCTTGACCGGGATGTCGAAGCGATCGCGGAACAACTTCAGGCTGTCGACATCGACTTTCTTGGTGTTGTGCGCAGTGTTTTTCGCTTCGCCGGCACCGGTGCCATAACCCTTGATGGTCTTGGCCAGGATAACGGTAGGTTGTTCTTTGTGGTTGACCGCTTCGTGGTACGCCGCATAGACCTTGTACGGGTCGTGGCCGCCACGGTTGAGTTTCCAGATCTCGTCGTCGGACAGATCAGCAACCATCGCCTTCAGTTCTGGCGTGTTGAAGAAGTGTTCACGGACGAACGCGCCGTCTTTGGCTTTGTAGTTCTGGTACTCGCCGTCGATGACTTCGTCCATGCGACGTTGCAGGATGCCGTCGACGTCTTTGGCCAGCAGTGGGTCCCAGAAACGGCCCCAGATGACTTTGGTCACATTCCACTGAGCACCACGGAACACGCCTTCGAGTTCCTGGATGATCTTGCCGTTGCCGCGAACCGGGCCGTCGAGGCGCTGCAGGTTGCAGTTGATGACGAAGATCAGGTTGTCGAGCTTCTCGCGGCCGGCCAGGGAGATGGCGCCCAGGGATTCCGGCTCGTCGCACTCGCCGTCGCCCAGGAAGCACCAGACTTTCTGTTTGCCCGGCTGGATGAAACCGCGGTGTTCCAGGTACTTCATGAAGCGTGCCTGGTAGATCGCCTGGATCGGACCCAGACCCATCGATACGGTCGGGAACTGCCAGAAGTCAGGCATCAGCCAAGGGTGCGGGTAGGACGACAGGCCCTGACCGTCGACTTCCTGGCGGAAGTTGTTCATCTGGTCTTCGGTGATGCGACCTTCCATGAACGCACGGGCGTAAACGCCTGGCGAGGTGTGGCCCTGGAAGTAGATCAGGTCGCCGCCGTGTTCGTCGGTCGGGGCCTGGAAGAAGTAGTTGAAGCCGATGTCATACAGGGTCGCGCTGGAGGCGAAGCTGGAGATGTGACCACCCAGGTCAGAATCTTTCAGGTTCGTACGCATTACCATGGCCATCGCGTTCCAGCGTACCAGCGAGCGAATGCGGCGTTCCATGAACAGGTCGCCAGGCATGCGTGCTTCGTGGGTTACCGGGATGGTGTTGCGGTAAGGCGTGGTGATGGCGTAAGGGAGCTGCGAGCCGCTGCGGGTCGCGAGTTCGCCCATACGGGTCATCAGATAGTGAGCACGGTCTTCGCCTTCTTTGTCGAGAACCGATTCCAGGGCGTCCAGCCATTCCTGGGTTTCGACGGGATCGAGGTCTTGCATGGCTTGCTCCAGGGCGGAAAGGCTTCCAGAATCGGTTGCCTGAGTTTGCGACTGGCCTTGTGGGCAGACGATTTAAAATTCTTGGATTGCCGACAGGTTGTTCCGGCGGCGTGTAGTTTTACTACAAATCTTCCGGCATTTCAGCCTTTCGAATGTATAGACGAGTAGTAAAACTACAGAAGAATGGCTTGTGGCCTCCGGCTGCGTTGTGAGAATAATCGTTAAGGTTGGTCTTTTGCCATCCGAAAAAGGTGAAAATTTGATGTTCGCTGCCAAAGAGAAAGAAATTTCAGCTATTTCTAACTTTTGTTCGACAGTCCTCCGGGTAGCGGGTTTTCACCAATCACTACAAGCGGCCATTTACACGCCGATCAAGGATAGACCATGACCCTGCCCGTGCTTGCCGAACTGCCCGCCATTCTCCTGCCGTTGGTCACTCGATCCGAGCAGTCGTTCCGTACGGCCGTCGCCGCGCTGGAAGACGATCACGGCTTCGCGGCCTGGACGCCAGAGCGCTGGGCACAGTTTGCTCGCGTTACCGCTGCCAGCGAATTCGTCATTGAACAGAGCGTTCGTGACCCTTTGATGTTGTTGTCGCTGGTGCAGTCCGGGGAACTCGACCGGGCCTTCGCGCCGGGTGAATTGTGTGCGCAGATTGCCGCTGCGGTGAACGCCGCCCAGAGTGAAGATGAACTTGGCCGTGCGTTACGCCGCCAACGTGCTCGCCATCAAGTGCGGATCATCTGGCGTGATCTCACCCGGCAGGCCGATCTGGTGCAGACCTGCCGTGATCTCTCGGACATGGCCGACGCCACCATCGATCAAGCCTATCAATGGTTGTACAGCCGCCATTGCGAACAATTCGGTACGCCCACCGGCCGCCGCAGCGGTGAGCCGCAGCAAATGGTCATTCTCGGCATGGGCAAGCTCGGCGCTGTCGAGTTGAACCTGTCTTCGGACATCGATTTGATTTTCGCTTACCCCGAGGGCGGCGAAACGGTGGGCGTGAAGCGCTCGCTGGATAATCAGGAATTCTTCATTCGCCTCGGCCAGCGCCTGATCAAGGCGCTCGATCCGATGACTGTCGACGGCTTTGTGTTCCGCGTCGACATGCGCCTGCGCCCGTACGGTTCGTCCGGCGCGCTGGTGCTGAGCTTTAACGCGCTGGAGCAGTATTACCAGGATCAGGGCCGCGACTGGGAACGTTACGCGATGATCAAGGCGCGGGTGGTGGCGGGCGATCAGGTGGCGGGCGCGCAGTTGCTCGACATGCTGCGACCGTTCGTTTACCGGCGTTATCTGGACTTCTCGGCGATCGACGCGCTGCGCACCATGAAGCAGTTGATCCAGCAGGAGGTGCGGCGCAAAGGCATGGCCGACAACATCAAACTCGGCTCCGGTGGCATCCGTGAGGTCGAGTTCATCGCTCAGGCCTTTCAGTTGATCCACGGCGGCCGCGACTTGAGTCTGCAACAACGTCCTCTATTAAAGGTGTTGAGTACGCTGGAAGGGCAGGGTTATCTGCCACCGGCGGTGATCAGCGAGTTGCGCGAGGGCTACGAATTTCTCCGTTACACCGAGCACGCGATTCAGGCGATCGCCGACCGCCAGACCCAGATGCTGCCGGATGGCGCGCAGGATCAGGCACGCATTGCCTTCATGCTCGGTTTCGCCGATTGGGATGCTTTCCACGAAAAACTGATGTTCTGGCGCGGCCGTGTCGCCTGGCACTTCGCCCAGGTAATTGCCGATCCCGACGAGGATGAAGGCGCCGAAAGCGAAGTGGTGGTCGGCGGTGAATGGCTGCCGCTGTGGGAAGAGGCGCAGGACGAAGAAGCGGCGTGCCGGCAGTTGGAGGAGGGCGGTTTTGCCGATGCCAGCAAAGCTCTGAAAGCCTTGGCCGGATTGCGCAGCAGCCCGCAATTGCGCGCGATGCAACGGTTGGGGCGTGAGCGTCTCGATGCCTTTATTCCGCGTTTGCTTGCGCAGGCCGTGGAGCATGCCAATCCGGATCTGGTGCTTGAGCGCGTGTTGCCGCTGGTTGAAGCAGTGGCCCGGCGCTCGGCTTATCTGGTCTTGCTGACGGAGAACCCCAGTGCATTGCGCCGCTTGCTGACGCTGTGTGCGGCGAGCCCGTGGATTGCCGAGCAGATCACCCGTTTCCCGCTGCTGCTCGACGAATTGCTTAACGAAGGTCGCCTGTTCAAGCCACCGTTGGCACCAGAGTTGGCTGCCGAGTTGCGTGAGCGCCTGACGCGGATTCCCGAAGACGACCTCGAACAACAGATGGAAGCCCTGCGCCATTTCAAACTGGCGCACCGCTTGCGCGTCGCCGCCTCGGAAATTGCCGGCAGCCTGCCGCTGATGAAAGTCAGCGATTACCTGACCTGGCTGGCCGAGGCGATTCTTGAGCAAGTGCTGGCCCTGGCCTGGCGCCAGACCGTGGCCAAGTACGGCACGCCGTTGCGCACCGACGGCACCTTGTGCGATCCCGGTTTCATCATTGTCGGTTATGGCAAAGTCGGCGGTCTGGAGCTGGGGCACGGTTCGGATCTGGATCTGGTGTTCATCCACGACGGCGATCCGCAGGCGGAAACCGATGGGCCGAAGTCGATCGATGGCGCGCAATTCTTCACGCGGTTGGGGCAGCGGATCATTCACTTGCTGACGGCGCAGACCAACTCCGGTCAACTCTACGAAGTGGACATGCGTCTGCGCCCATCCGGTGCTTCCGGGCTGTTGGTGAGTTCGCTCGGCGCGTTTGCCCGCTATCAGGAAAATGAAGCCTGGACCTGGGAGCATCAGGCCTTGGTGCGCGCACGGGTGCTGGTGGGCAGTCAGGATGTCGGTCAGGCGTTCGAGAAGGTTCGTGCGCAGGTGTTGGGCAAATCCCGAGATCTGGCGAAGTTGCAACAGGAGGTAAGCGAGATGCGCGCGAAGATGCGCGACAACCTCGGCACGAAGAGCACAGCGGCCGGCACAGCGGCAAATGCCTTCGACGCCACGGCGCCGTTCGACCTCAAGCAGGACGCCGGTGGTATCGTCGATATTGAATTTATGGTGCAATACGCGGCTCTGGCGTGGTCGCACAGCCACCCGCCATTGCTGCGCTGGACCGATAACATCCGCATCACGGAAGAGCTGGAACGCGAAGGGCTGATGCCCGCCGAAGACGCCAGCCTGTTGCGCGAGGCCTACAAAGCCTACCGCTCCGCCGCCCACCGGCAGGCCTTGCAGAAGGACGCCGGGGTGATCCCGGGCGACCAGTTTGCCGACGAACGCCGGCAGGTTTTACGGATATGGAAAGAGATGGGGCTAAGCTGAAACCGGTTTGTGTAGCACCCAATACCCTGTGGGAGCGAGCTTGCTCGCGAAGACGGAGTGTCAGACGACACCGATGTCGGATGTGATGGCCCCTTCGCGAGCAAGCTCGCTCCCACAGTGGATCTACAGTGTCTGTAGATCTGAAGCAGGACGAACAAACCATGTGGGAGCGAGCCTGCTCGCGATAGCGGAGTGACAGTCGACAGTAGTGTTGAAGGTAATGACCCATCGCAAGCAGCGCCGCTCCCTCAGTGATTTTCGAGGCGGGGAGGCATAAATGCCTCCCCGGTTCGTTTTTGGAAACTACATGAATATTCTGATCGTTGGGCCCAGTTGGGTCGGTGACATGGTGATGGCGCAGACACTGTTTCAGTGTCTCAAGCAGCGCCACCCGCAATGCGAAATCGACGTGCTGGCCCCTGAGTGGAGCCGGCCGATCCTTGAGCGCATGCCCGAAGTGCGCAAGGCCTTGAGCTTCCCGCTCGGCCACGGCGCGCTGGAATTGGCGACGCGTCGGCGCATCGGCAAATCCCTGCGCGGCCAGTACGATCAAGCGATCCTGCTGCCCAACTCGCTGAAATCGGCGCTGGTGCCGTTTTTCGCCGGCATCCCGAAACGCACCGGCTGGCGCGGCGAGTTTCGCTACGGCCTGCTCAACGACGTGCGCACCCTCGACAAAGAACGCTATCCGCTGATGATCGAGCGCTTCATGGCTCTGGCTTATGAGCCGAACGCCGAGTTGCCCAAACCCTATCCACGTCCAAGCCTGCAAATCGATCCGGTCACCCGTGAAGCCGCACTGGCCAAATTCGGCCTGAGCCTTGATCGCCCGGTATTGGCTCTGTGCCCAGGCGCCGAGTTCGGCGAATCGAAGCGCTGGCCTTCCGAGCACTACGCCAAAGTCGCCGAAGCGCGTATTCGTGAAGGCTGGCAGGTGTGGCTGTTCGGTTCGAAAAATGATCACGCGGTCGGCGAAGACATCCGCGCCCGGTTGATACCTGGCCTGCGTGAAGAATCGGTCAACCTCAGTGGCGGCACCTCACTGGCCGAGGCCATCGACCTGATGTCCTGCGCCGACTCGGTGGTCTCCAACGATTCCGGCCTGATGCACGTTGCTGCTGCGCTGAACCGTCCATTGGTGGCGGTCTACGGTTCCACTTCGCCGGGCTTCACTCCGCCGCTGGCCGAGCACGTCGAAGTGGTTCGTCTGGGCCTCGACTGCAGCCCGTGCTTCGACCGTACCTGCCGTTTCGGCCATTACAACTGCCTGCGCCAGCTGATGCCGGACGCGGTCAACGATGCTTTGCAGAAGTTGCAGGGCTCTGTGGTCGAGGTTCATTAAGTTGCGGGTACTGCTGATCAAGACTTCATCGCTGGGCGACGTGATTCATGCGTTGCCGGCGCTGACCGACGCTGCCCGGGCCATTCCCGGGATCAAGTTCGACTGGGTCGTGGAAGAAGGCTTCGCCGAGATCCCGACCTGGCACCCGGCCGTCGACAAAGTGATTCCGGTGGCGATTCGCCGCTGGCGCAAAAACCTCTGGAAAACCATCACCAGTGGCGAGTGGAAACGCTTCAAGCAAAGCGTACGGGCCAACAAATACGACTTGGTGATCGACGCCCAAGGCCTGCTGAAAAGTGCCTGGCTGACCCGCTATGTCAAAGCGCCGGTGGCCGGACTCGACAAAGGTTCGGCCCGCGAGCCGATGGCCTCGCGTTTTTACGACCGCAAACTGGCGGTGGCCCGTGGTCAGCATGCCGTCGAACGTGTGCGCCAGTTGTTCGCCATCGCCCTCGGATACGACTTGCCGAAAGGATTGGGTGATTACGGCCTCAACGTCGAGCGTCTGGTCGAACTGCCACGCAAAAACGCCTTCGTAGTGTTCCTGCACGGCACGACGTGGGACACCAAACACTGGCCGGAAGCCTACTGGCGTGAACTGACCGAACGCGTCGGTTACCTCGGCGTCGGTGTGAAACTGCCGTGGGGCAACCCGCAGGAAAAGGCCCGCGCCGAACGCATCGCTGCCGGTTTCAAACATGCCGAAGTGCTGCCGAAACTCAATCTGGCCGGCGTCGGCAAAGTCCTCGCTGGTGCGCAGGCTTGCGTGGCGGTGGACACCGGTCTCGGCCACTTGGCCGCCGCACTGGATGTGCCGACCATCTCGCTGTTCGGCCCGACCAACCCGGGCCTGACCGGCGCCTACGGCAAATTGCAGATTCACCTGGCCAGCGACTTTCCGTGCGCGCCGTGTCTGCAAAAGAAATGTACCTATCAACCGACCGCGCAGGATGCCCGTCAGTTTGACCTGAAGCGTGAACAGCCTCTGTGCTTCACGCGTCTGAACCCCGAGCGTGTCGCCAGCCGTCTGAGCACGTTGTTAATGGCTGAGGAGCTGCGCTGATGCAATTGGCATTCGTCCTGTACAAATATTTCCCGTTCGGTGGCTTGCAGCGCGACTTCATGCGCATCGCCCTCGAATGCCAGAAGCGCGGGCACCAGATTCGCGTCTACACGCTGATCTGGGAAGGCGACGTGCCTCCCGGTTTTGAGGTGCTGGTGGCGCCGGTCAAGGCATTCTTCAATCACCGTCGCAACGAAAAACTCAGTGCGTGGATGGCAGCGGACCTGGCCAAGCGCCCGGTTGATCGCCTGATCGGCTTCAACAAGATGCCTGGGCTGGACGTTTACTACGCCGCCGATGGCTGCTTCGAAGACAAGGCGCAGAACCTGCGCCATTCGCTGTACCGCCGCTGGGGCCGTTATCGCCACTTTGCCGAATACGAGCGCGCGGTGTTCGCTAAAGATGCGAAGACCGAAGTGCTGATGATTTCCGAAGTGCAGCAGCCGCTGTTCATCAAGTATTACGACACGCCGCTTGAGCGCTTCCATCTGTTGCCGCCAGGCATCGCCCAGGACCGTCGCCGCCCGGCGGATGCCGATGAGATTCGCGCCGGTTTCCGCGCTGAATTCAATCTCAAGGACGACGAACTGCTGCTGGTGCAGATCGGCTCCGGGTTCAAGACCAAGGGCGTCGATCGCAGCCTGAAAGCGCTGGCGGCGTTGCCCGCCGAACTGAAGAAACGCACCCGGCTGTTTGTAATTGGCCAGGATGACCCCAAATTGTTCCAGATGCAGAGTGCAACTTTAGGTCTGGGCGACAACGTGACGTTCCTCAAGGGGCGCAGCGATATTCCGCGTTTCCTGCTCGGTGCCGATCTGTTGATCCACCCGGCGTACAACGAAAATACCGGTACGGTTTTGCTCGAAGCACTGGTTGCCGGTTTGCCGGTGCTGGTCAGCGCGGTCTGCGGTTACGCCCATTACATCGCCGAGGCCGACGCCGGGCGAGTGCTGGACGAGCCATTCGAGCAGGCGCAGTTGACGCAATACCTGACTGAAATGTTGAAAGACGACGCTGCACGCGCGGCCTGGAGCCGCAATGGTCTGGCCTTCGCCGAGACAGCCGACCTCTACAGCATGCCGCAGCACGCGGCCGATGTGATTCTGGCGGAGCACGCTTAATGAAGTTGATGCTGGCTGAACCGTTCAAAAGCCTTTGGGCCGGACGCGACCCATTCGCCGAAGTCGAAGGTTTGCAGGGCGAGGTATATCGCGAGCTGGAAGCACGCCGGACACTGCGCACGGAAGTCGACGGCAACGGATTTTTCGTCAAGATCCACCGTGGCATCGGCTGGGGCGAGATCTTCAAGAACCTGCTGACCGCCAAGCTGCCGGTACTCGGCGCGGGTCAGGAGTGGAAGGCTATCCAGCGTCTGCAGGAAGTCGGCGTGCCAACCATGACTGCCGTCGCATACGGCGAGAAGGGCAGCAACCCGGCGGATCAGCACTCGTTCATTGTCACCGAAGAGCTGGCGCCAACCATCAGCCTGGAAGACTTCAGCATCGACTGGGTCAAACAGCCCCCCGAGCCAAAACTCAAGCGCGCGCTGATCGCTGAGGTCGCGCGCATGACCGGCATGATGCATCGCGCCGGGGTTAACCACCGCGACTGCTACATCTGCCACTTCCTGCTGCACACCGATAAACCGGTGACGCCGGACGACTTCAAGCTCTCGGTGATCGACCTGCACCGCGCCCAGACCCGCGCAAAAATCACGCAACGCTGGCGCAACAAGGATCTGGCCGCGCTGTACTTTTCAGCGCTGGACATCGGCCTGACCCGCCGCGACAAACTGCGTTTCCTCAAGGGCTATTTCCAGCAACCGCTGCGCCAGATCCTGGCGGAAGAAGCGCCGTTGCTGAGCTGGCTGGAAGGCAAGGCCAACAAACTCTACGCGCGTAAACAGCGTTACGGGGATGCGCTCTGATGGCGGGTTGGACTCTTGAACCGCAATACAGCGAGCTCGCGGCAGATTTTGGCAGCCTTGAGGCGGTGTTTGCGTTGCAAGGCGAACGCCTGACCCGTGATCCGCTGTCGGAAGTGATTCGCGTGCAGCGCAACGGCGTCAACTATTACGTCAAACGCTACGTCGGCGCCGGTAAAGGCCTGCGCCGTTACCTCGGCAAGCCGCGCGTGAAGATGGAATGGCAGAACCTCAAACGCTTCGCCAAGTGGGGCATTCCCACGGCTGAAGTGGTGGCGTGGGGGCTGGAGCGACGTGGCGCGGCGTATGATCGTGGCGCCATGATCACTCGCGAATTGCCTAACACCGAAGACCTTTCGGCGCTCGCCGAGCGCAAGGATCCGAAGCTCAAGGATCGCGCCTGGGTCGACGGCGTCAGCCGGCAATTGGCCGGTTATACCCGGACGATGCATGATCACCGATTTACCCATAACGATCTGAAATGGCGCAACCTGTTGATCGATGATCAGGCGCGGATATTTCTGATCGATTGCCCTAACGGCGAGTTCTGGCGCGGCTTCTGGCTCAAGTATCGGATCACCAAGGATCTGGCCTGTCTCGATAAGCTCGCCAAATACCACCTGTCCAATACCCAACGCCTGCGCTTCTATAAGCAATACCGCCAGTGCGATCGGCTTGATAGCGCCGACAAGAAACGGATTCGGCACGTGGTGAGATTTTTCGAGGGACGCGAATGACTGATTTTCTGGCCGCTGAAGACCGTGCGCTGCTCGAGCGCCATGGTCTCGGCACTTTCGACGCACTGTGGACCAAACAGCTTGAAGCTGTGGACGAACCCAATACCGCCCGTGGCGGCTGGAGTAGCGTCTTCCGCCTGGACCTGGAAGGGCAGGGTTATTACCTCAAGCGCCAAAGCAACTACCTGACGCGGACCTTGCATGCGCCTTTTGGCGAGCCAAGCTTTGCCCGCGAGTTTCGCAATATCAGTCGCTATCGCAAGCTCGGTATCCCGGCGCTGCAGGCGGCGTTCTTCGGTGAGCGCAAGGTCGACGGCGAAGTTCGCGCCATCCTGCTGACCCGTGCGCTGGACGGCTGGAGCGATCTGGAATCGCTGTTGCAACGTTGGGCACAGCTCAGTGCCGCGCAGCACTCGGCCATCCTCAAGGCCTGCGGATTGCTGGCTCGGCATCTGCACGGCGTGCGTCAGGTGCACGGCTGCTTCTATCCCAAACATATTTTTCTCCGGGCTACCGGTGACGGCTATCAGGCGCAATTGATCGACCTGGAAAAAACCCGTCCTCTGTTGTTCGGCATGCGCGACCGGATCAAGGATCTGGAGCCGCTGCAACGCCGCGCTCCGGAGTGGAGCGAGGCGCAGTTGCGTGAATTGCTCGCGGCTTATCTCGATCAGCCCACCGATAGCTCGCTGCTCGACAGCTGGCTCGCCCGGCTGACCGCGCGGCGCAGTCACAAGGAGGGGCGCTGATGCAATTGTCCGAGCTGGCCGGTGTCGGGCGAGCCCCGCAACTGCCGCTGACGGTGACTCTGGCCGATGCCGCTGGCGTTGCTGATCTGCAATTGCTGAGTCTGCTGCGGGTCTTGCCGGGACAGCGTTACGTCGGCGCCGGTGTGTGGCGCGGGCGTCCTGTGTTGGCCAAATTGCTGGTCGGCGGCAAGGCTGCCCGGCATTTTCAGCGCGAGCTGGAAGGCGTGCGCTTGCTCGCCGCGCAAGGCATGACGACACCGCTGCTGCTGGTCGATGGTCTGAACAATGGCGAGGGTGGCTGGCTGCTGTTCGATTACCTTGAAGGTGCTGAAAGCCTTGGCGACGCCTGGGCGAAAGTCGAGGCGCTGCCGGTGCTGGCCGATGAACAATCGGCGGTGTTGGCTGAAGCGCTGGGGGCCATTGCTCAGTTGCACGGCAAGGGGCTTTGGCAGGAAGACCTGCATCTGGACAATCTCTTGCGTCACGGTGGCCAGTTGTACTTGATCGACGGTGCCGGCATTTGTGCAGAAACCGCGGGTCAGCCGTTATCGCGGCAAAAAGTCCTGGAAAACCTCGGGGTGTTTTTCGCCCAGTTACCCAAGTCGCTGGAGCCGTTCATTGAAGAGCTGCTGGTGTATTACTTGTTGAGCAACAGTGAGCACGCGTTGCCGCTGGAAGCTTTACAGAAGCAGATCGACAAAGTGCGGCGCTGGCGTTTGAAAGACTTTCTGACCAAGGTCGGTCGCGAGTGCACGCTGTTCAGCGTGCGGCGTGACGCGTTTGCTTTGCGTGCAATTCGTCGCGAAGAAGAATCCGCCATGCTGCCGGTGCTGGAGCAGGCCGATGCGTTGCTCGATCAGGGCCATCTGTACAAGACCGGTGGCGCGGCGAGCGTCGGCAAGGTTCAGGCCGGCACACGCACGCTGGTGATCAAACGCTACAACATCAAGGGCTTTGCGCATTGGCTCAAGCGGTTCTGGAGGCCGAGTCGTGCGTGGCATTCGTGGCGCGAAGGCAATCGCCTGGCGTTCCTCGGGATCGCCACGCCCAAGCCGCTGGCGGTGCTGGAAAAGCGCTTCTTGTGGCTGCGCAGTCGTGCGTATCTGGTGACCGAGTTTCTGTCGGGGCCGGATATCATCGAGCGCTTTGCGCCGTACGTTGAAAGTGGCGAAGCGCCAGAAGCGGAGCTGCAGGCGCTGGATCAGTTGTTCGCGCGACTGATTGACGAGCGCATCAGCCATGGCGATTTCAAAGGGCACAATCTGTTCTGGCACCAGGATCGCTGGGCGCTGATTGATCTGGATTCGATGTGCCAGCATGGATCTGTAGGCAGTTTCGCGCCGGCCTATGCCCGGGACCGGGCGCGATTCATGCGGAACTGGCCGCAAAGCAGCGCGCTGTATCAGGTCATCGATCAGCGTTTGCCCACCGTCATCGCCAGCGCGGTCTGAGTAAAACCACCGCAACACTGGAGGACAAGATTCAGAGACTTGTCCTACAGCTTCTCCAGAAGCCATGAACTGTGCTCTGTCCAGCCTCGATGCTAATTTGCCCAACCACCTTGGAGGGCGAATCTTGAACATCAAACAGGCTGTAACAATAGGTGCATTTTCTTGGGTTCTGACTGGCTGTGGCAGCGTCATGACCGTATTGCAAGACGATGCCGACGTCGCCCGGGACATGCGTAAACAAAACACCTACTGCCAATCGATACCGCGGATCTATAGCGGTCTGGCCTTCGATTTCTGCGTGTTGAACGCGCCACCCGATCCCAGCGGATTTCTGGTGCCGTTCGTGCTGCTGGATCTGCCATTGTCCGGCGTATTCGATACAGTATCGCTGCCCTATACGGTTTATCGTCAGGTCACCGACGGCAACCTTGGCATTTACTGGCGCAAGGGCGGTTATTGAGTTGCAGGGCAGGGTTTCTCCAAACCATTCACCCTGGGGCAATCGCGCAGGGTAATTCCCCTCTCGTTTACGCTATAATCCCGCCCTTTAGCTGTCACTCGCCCTGTGCGAGGGCACATCAATTTTCAAGGCGCATCGCGCCTGCACGCAGACTAAAGAGGCTAGACCCCTGTGGCATTGACGATTCTTGGCCTGTCCGGCGCCCTTAGCCATGACCCTTCAGCAGCCTTGTACATCGACGGCAAGCTGGTGGCGGCGGCTGAAGAAGAGCGCTTCGTACGCGATAAGCATGCAAAGAACCGCATGCCCTACGAATCGGCGAAGTTCTGTCTTGAACAGGCCGGCATCAAGCCGTCCGACGTTGACGTGGTAGCGATCCCGTTCGCCCCGATCAGCCTGTTCGGCAAGGCGCGCTGGCACTACGCCAAGCGTTACTGGTATGCGCCGGACCGCGCCCTCGATGCGATCCTGATGGGTAACCGCCGCTACAAGCGCTATCGCAACAAGATCGTCTGGTGCCTGGAGCAATTGGGTTTCGATCCGAAAAAGATCAAGATCGAGCCGGTCGAGCACCACCTGGCTCACGCCTCCAGCGCCTACCACTGCTCCGGTTTCAAAGAGAAAACCGCGATCCTCGGCATCGACGGCAAGGGCGAGTACGCCACGACCTTCTTCGGCTATGGCGAAAACGGCAAGATCCACAAGATCAAGGAATTCTTCGACCCGGACTCCCTCGGCGGCCTGTACGGTGCGATCACCGAGTTCCTCGGTTTCGAGATGCTCGACGGTGAGTTCAAGGTCATGGGCATGGCGCCGTACGGCGACGCCAGCAAGTACGACTTCTCGCGTCTGGCCTCATTCGAGAACGGCGAGTTGGTGATCAACACCGACTACGCCAACGTGATCGGTCTGCGTCGCTACAAAGAAAAGGGCAAAGGCTTCTACTTCTCGCCGAAGTTGATCGAGTGGCTGGGTCCGAAGCGCGAAGGCGACATCGCTGACGAACCGTACATCCACTACGCCGCAAGCATGCAAGCGCTGTTCGAGAAGCTGGCGTTGCAGATGATCGATTACTACCTGGGCGACGTGCTCAAGGAAACCGGCAAACTGGCCTTCGCCGGTGGCTGTGCATTGAACGTCAAGCTGAACCAGAAAATCATCGCCCGTGATGACATCAAGGAACTGTTCGTACAGCCGGCGTCCGGCGATGCCGGCACTGCGGTCGGCGCAGCGGCCTACGTGTCTCACGCGCGTGGCGTGCCGGTCGAGAAGATGGAACACGTCTACCTCGGCCCGTCATACAGCAACGAAGACGTGATTGCCGCGTGTGCCCGTCACGAGAACAAACCGGCTTGGCGCAAGCTCGACAACATGCCTGAGCAGATCGCCAAAATCATGGTCGACGGCAATCCGGTGGCCTGGTTTCAGGGGCGCATGGAATTCGGTCCGCGCGCACTGGGTGGTCGTTCGATCATCGGTTGCCCGAGCGTGGCCGGCGTGGCTGACCGGATCAACCACCAGATCAAGTTCCGCGAGCGCTGGAGGCCTTTCTGCCCGTCGATGCTCGACACCGTTGCGCCACAGATGATCAAGATCGATCATCCTGCACCTTTCATGACCTTCACCTTTGAAGTGGCTGAAGAGTGGAAGACCCGCGTGCCGGAAGTTGTCCACGAAGATGGTACCTCTCGCGCCCAGGTGCTCAAGCGCGAATACAACCCGCGCTACTACGACATGATGAAAGCGCTGGAAAATCTGACCGGTAATGGTGTATCGCTGAACACCTCGCTCAACCGTCGTGGCGAACCGATGATCTGTTCGCCGACCGACGCGTTGAACATGTTTTTCGGTTCAGACCTGGAATACCTGATCATGGAAGATATTCTGGTCGTAAAAGAGGGTGTAAAAGGATACGAACTTGACTGAAACACTGATCAGCGTCGTCATTCCGGTTTACAACTACGCGCGAACCCTGCCACGAGCAGTGGAGTCGGTGTTGGCGCAGTTGGATGAGGCGACGGCGGATCTGCTGGTCATCGACGATGGGTCGACGGACGATACGCCAGAGGTAGTGGAACAGCTCCTGCTCAAGCACGGCGGGCGTTTTCGCGCGCTGCGAAAAAGCAATGGCGGATTGTCTTCCGTGCGCAATCGAGGGCTTGAGGAAACGACCGGCCAGTATCTGGTGTTTCTCGACTCCGATGACGAAATGGCTCCCGGTGCATTGGCCGCGCTTTCTCAGCACATTGCCAGCAACCCGCAAAGTCTGATGGTGATCGGCGCACACTGGTCGGTGTTCGCCGACGGGCGACGCAGCTTGCAAGCGGCCAAGCCGTTGCCTGTGACGCCCCGGCAGCGCCTGCAGGGTTACTTGCTGAACAAGACCGTATCGATTTCCAACGGTGCCTGCGCGATGCATCGCGATGTGTTCGCTTTGGGTAATTATCCGGAACACTTGCGCAACGTCGAGGACTTGCCGGTGTTTGCCCAAGTACTGGCGCGATATCCCTGCACCGTTCTGGACACGCCTCTGGCGCTGATTTACAAGCACGCCGACAGCATGCGCCATGACTTGCGCCAAAGTCTTGCCGCCGGTACGGAGCAGGTCGTCAGCGAAGTTTTTTCCAGTCGACGGATGCCCGAAGAGATGCGTGATCTGCGTCAGGCATTTCTGGCGCAGCGCTGTTTGTCGTTGTTTCGCGACTGTTATTCCCATGGCGAGTACAAACTGGCCAAGTCGTTCTATTTCCAGGCGTTGCGTGCGGACTGGCGAACGTTTTCGCGTTGGTCGTATACCCGCAAGGCGTTGCGGGTGCTGTTTCGTTAAACAGGTCGCGGTGAAGTGCGCGTACCTTGTAATGAGTGTCGATGAGGTGGCTGGGTGAAAGGTACGGGCGGCAAGGTAGGGGCTCAAGTCTCCAGAGTCATCGACGAATACCCGGTTTGGCTGGCGTTTTTGGGCAGTGCACTGTTATCGCTGATAGCGGTCTCGGGCACGGCGACGGTGGGGCGTGATGCCGCGCTGTACATCGATATTGCGCAACAGGTCACCGAGCATGGGCCGAATGTGGCCTGGGCTGCTTTTGACTGGCCCTGGTTTTCCTTTCTCCTGGCCGGTACGCATGCCGTCCTGCATTTGCCGCTGGAACTGAGCGCCTATCTTTGGTGCGCGCTCTTTTTTGCCGGTGCCAGCGCCCTGATGGTGGACTGCGTTCGTCAGCGGTCTCCACACGTCACCCGCTGGGCGTGCCTGGTGGTATTGGCAATGCCGGCGGTGAATGGCTTTCGAAATGACATCATCCGTGAATGCGGTTTCTGGTTCTTCTGCACACTGACGCTCTGGCTCGCGCTGCGCTGGCAAGCCCGTGGCGGCTGGCTGCGGGCAGCTTTCATCCATTTGGCTATCGTTGCGGCAGCCTTGTTTCGACTGGAAGCCTTGTTGCTGGTGCCGGCCTTGGCGCTGTGGCAGTTGCCTAATCTGTGGTCGTCGAGCCGACGGATGCAATTCACTCAGTTTTCGCTGCTACCGGTTTTGGGATTGCTGGCTGTTTCAGTGACCGGTGTGCTCATGTCGGCGCGCGTGATGCTGTATCTGGACATGATCGAGCCGCACGGTGTGTTTGCATCCTTTCAGATGCTGTGCGAGCAGTTTGCCAACTCGCTCATCAACAAGTATTCCCAGGATGAAGCCGGTCGGATCATTTTCTTTGGCATCCTGGCGACCATGGCGATCAGCTTCGTGAAGTTGATGGGGCCTTTCGCCGTCCCTTTCGTTTTGCGGCGAAACTGGGGATTTCTGGGTGTTTACTGGCGCGACTACCGTCCCTTCGCCTGGACGGCGTTGTTGTATTTGATCGTGCTGGTGCTGTTTTTCATCAAGCAACAGTTCATGAACGCGCGCTACCTGAGCTTTCTGAATCTGTTGTTTGTGCCCGTGCTGGCGATGGGGCTGGCGGCATTTGTTCGCGAGTTCCCGCGGTGGGGCAAGTGGCTGGTGGTGCTCGGGTTGTTGGTGATGTTGTCGAACGTCATTTCTACCGGGGCGGGCAAAACGCATTACGTCGAGGCCGGTCGCTGGTTGTCTGCCCATGTCGAGCCAGGGGCGAAGACCTATTTCGAGGATGGGCGGATCAGCTATTACGCGGGTCGCGGCTACGTGATGCCGGTACTGACCGCGGAGGAAGCGATGTCGGCAGCCCACGCTGACGACTATCAGTACTTCCTCATCGAAGCCAAAGGTAACGAGCCGTGGCTGAGTGAATGGCTGGCGACACACAAGCTGCGCATCATCGAGCATTTCGCCAATCGCAAAGGCGCCACCGTGGTGGTCATCGGCCCCTGAGGCTTACGCGAGCAGCGGACGCAGGCGCGAGATCAATGGCGCTTGCCGGCTGCTCGGCAGGGCTTGCCGATAGCCCTCGATAAAGGTGTCGCCGGCGTCCTTGCCCAGCAACCATTGGCGGTCTTCCTTGTAACGCAGCAAGTGAGCGAAGTTGCGCAGGCGTTTGCTGTCACTGAGCGCGCGCTTCTGGCAGCGCAGGTCGGCGATATCGATCAGGCCCAAATGGTTGTCCGGGGTCAGCACCACGTTGCCGAAGTGCAGCGATCGAAAGTACACACCTTTTTCATGCAGCAAGGCGAAGTACCCGCCGAGCTGGAAGCGCAGTGCGTCGGTCTCATCGTCAGTGCCCTGGAGCTGGCGCACCGTATTACCTTCCAGCGGACTGTAATAGACGCAGTCACGCTCAATGCTCGGGATGCGATAGACCGCGATGACTGTCGGGCAGAGGATGCCGCGCTGTTCGAGGGCTCGGGTGTTGTCGGCAAAGCGCTGTGCATAAGGATAGAACAGCGCCGAACTGAGCAAGCGCTTGCGGCGGAACAGCTTGAGCATGCGTCCATCGGCCAATCTGAGCACCTTGTCGCCGGAACCGTCGGCCTCCAGTACGTGTGCACCTTTGCGCAGTGCCTCGTAAGTGCTGTGATCAATCGATTGCATGTCGGGCTCCCCATCATTAGCGGGCTATCTTAACCGACTTGGTCCAAGGCTGGCTTGAAGTCATGTTTATCGAGGCAAAAACGCGTGTGATATCATCGGCGCCTCACTGAATTGCGCGGATCACCATGAGCAGTCCTGAACCGAAAGCCCAGTCCACGCTGGCGATCTATTTCCGCCTTTTGGCTTACGTGCGGCCTTATGCCGGCCTTTTCCTTCTCAGCATCGTCGGGTTTCTGATCTTCGCATCGACTCAACCGATGCTCGCTTACATCCTCAAGTACTTTGTCGACGGTCTGGCCAATCCTGAAGCCAGCCTGTTCCCGGGCAACCCTTATCTGGGCAAGCTGCAGTTGCTCGAAACCGTGCCGTTGATGATTGTCTTCATCGCGCTGTGGCAGGGGGTGGGTTCGTATCTGGGCAACTTCTTCCTGGCGCGGGTTTCGCTGGGGCTGGTGCATGACCTGCGGGTGGTGTTGTTCAACAAACTGCTGGAACTGCCCAATCGCTTTTTCGACAAGAACAATTCCGGCCACCTGATTTCCCGGATCACCTTCAACGTGACCATGGTCACCGGCGCGGCCACGGATGCAATCAAAGTCGTCATCCGTGAAGGCATGACTGTGATTTTCCTGTTCTGCACGCTGTTGTGGATGAACTGGAAACTCACGCTGGTGATGGTCGCCATTCTGCCGTTGATCGGGTTGATGGTGAACAGCACCAGCAAGAAATTCCGCAAGCAAAGCAAGAAGATCCAGGTCTCGATGGGTAACGTCACCCACGTCGCCTCCGAGACCATCCACGGCTACCGCGTGGTGCGCAGCTTCGGCGGCGAGCAGTACGAAAAGGATCGCTTTCGCGATGCCAGCCAGAGCAATACCGACAAGCAGCTGACGATGACCAAGACCGGCGCCGTTTATACGCCGATGCTGCAATTGGTGACTTACAGCGCCATGGCGGTGGTCATGTTCCTCGTGCTGTACCTTCGCGGTGACGCTTCGCCGGGCGATCTGGTGGCGTACATCACCATGGCGGGCCTGCTGCCCAAGCCGATCCGTCAGTTGTCGGAAGTCAGCTCGACGATTCAGAAAGGTGTGGCCGGTGCCGAAAGCATTTTCGAGCAACTGGATGAGCCGGCAGAAGTGGATCGCGGTACGGTCGAACAGGATCGTCTTGAAGGCCGTCTGGAAGTACGTAATCTGAGCTTCCATTACCCAGACACTGACAAAGCAGTGCTCAACGACATCAGCTTCGTTGTCGAACCGGGGCAAATGGTTGCTCTGGTCGGCCGCTCGGGCAGTGGCAAGTCGACCCTGGCCAGCCTGATTCCGCGTTTTTATCAGCATGATCATGCGCAGGGTCAGATCCTGCTCGATGGCGTGCAGGTGCAGGACTTCACCCTGCGCAGCCTGCGTCGGCAGATTGCGCTGGTGACCCAGCAGGTCACGCTGTTCAACGATACGGTGACCAACAACATCGCTTATGGCGATCTGGCTGGTGCGCCGTTCGATGAGGTCAAGCGCGCGGCCACCGAAGCCTACGCCGATGAGTTCATCATCAAGATGCCGCAGGGTTATGAAACCATGGTTGGCGAAAACGGCGTGCTGCTCTCCGGCGGCCAGCGTCAGCGCATTGCCATTGCCCGGGCGCTGCTCAAGGATGCACCGCTGCTGATTCTCGACGAAGCCACTTCCGCGCTCGATACCGAGTCGGAGCGGCATATCCAGGCTGCACTGGATCATGTGGTGCAGAACCGCACGACCCTGGTGATCGCCCACCGTTTGAGCACCATCGAGAAAGCCGACCTGATTCTGGTCATGGACGAAGGTCGCATCGTTGAGCGCGGTTCTCACGCGCAATTGCTCGAACAAAATGGCTACTACGCCCGTCTGCATGCCAAAGAGTTTGAAGAGGGTGACGAGCCGCAGCCGGCCCACGCGACCGACGTATGCTGACGATGTTTCGCAGCTTTCGCGAGCGTGGCTGGAGCGAAATCGACCGCGACAGTTACGCCCGGGCCTGGCAGCGTTTCGGCGGCAGCTTCGCTACGCATCCGGAGGTTGTCGAGCGCCTGTCGACCTTCGTTGCTATCGAACTGCGTTATCTCGGCTGGATCGTTGATGGCGACGTCGTTGCTGCCATTCCCTGCTGGGGGCGGCATGTTGCCTTGTCCAAGGAAGTGCTCAAGCGCGAGGGCAAGCGTGGTTTGCTGGATATGGGCAATGCGGAAATCATTCTGCCGATTGCGCCAGACGTCATCGTGCCGGTGCGCCAGCGTATGGCGTATGTATCCCAGCTCAATGCCGAGCAGATCAGCACGTTGAAGCCGCAGCCTGAGGGTTTGGCGCTGGCGCGGTTGCCGGAAGAGTATTCGAAGAAATTCCGCTACAACCAGCGTCGCGAACAGCGCCTGCTGGAAGAGGCGGGTGGTTCGCTGGTGCCGATGTCCGACTTTACGCCGCAGGAACAGGCTGCCGCTTACGGCGATTTGTTCCAGCGACGCTGGGGCTTCGAGGTGCCGGGCAAGGCGGGGCTGGTTGAGGTCTTCACCTTGCTGCGCGAGTTCATGACCGGTTCGGTAGCAATGCTCGATTCGGCGCCCGTGGCCATTCAGGTGCTGTACCGCGTCGAAGCGCCGCAATGGGTTTCGCTGGAATATATCAACGGGGGTGTCGACCCGCAGAGCCGCGAGTTCAGCCCCGGCAGTGTGCTGAGTTTCGTCAACACCCAGGAGGCCTGGGCACACGCGCAAGCGTTGGGCAAACCTCTGCGCTACTCATTCGGTCGTGCCGACCGTGAGTACAAGGATCGCTGGTGCCACACGGTGCCGGTCTACAAGGTCTGAATTCATGAGTGCTCGCAAGCAACAGCTGCTCAAGGCCCATCGGCGCAACAAGCGTCTGTTCCTGATCTTCTTCGTGCTGGCGCTGTTGCTGATCGGTTTACTGGTCAAGTGGTGGCTGGTACCGCTGTTGCTGGTGCTGGCCTGGATCGCACACGAGGCCTGGTTCGCCGATCATCTGTTTTATCGGCCTTCTGACAGCTATCAGTACAACTTCCCGGCGCAAACCGCGCGGCAGGTCGTGAGCCTTGAGGGCGGCGTTTTGCGCCTGAGCGAGCCGCTGGCGCAGGGCGAGACATTGGTATTCGAACTTGAAGTGAAATCCACTTGGCTGGGGCGCTGGTTCGACCCTTATGTTGAAGTGGGCGATGATCGCCAGGACTTCGAGCGCGGGGTCAATGGCCGGCGTTTCCTCAATTTGTCTGGTCAGGCCGATGCGCTGGTGCAAGGCGTTCTGGCACTGCGTGGTCAATATTGCGCGCCCGCCGCGACGGGCGTGTTGTGGGTCATGGCCAATCCGGAATACAGCCGCCAGCGGGTGATGATCATCGCTCCCCATGCCGATGATGCCGAACTCGCCGCATTCGGCTTATACAGCCGTAGTGAAGACGTCAGTATCGTCACCCTGACTCAAGGCGAGATCGAGGCTGAAGACTTGCAGCGTCTGGGCCTCGATCAAGCCGCTGCCGCACGCTTGAAGGGGCGTTTGCGCAGTTGGGACAGTCTGGTGATCCCGCTGTGGGGTGGCGTGCCTGCCGATCGTTGTGTGCAGCTGGGTTATTACTGCTTGCAGTTGCCCTCAATGGCCGAACAACCTGCCCAGGCGTTCGGTTCCCGTGAGTCGCAGGAAAGTGATGTGCGCAGTGTGCGTCGGCACAATCCATTGACCTTGCCTGCCGATGTCGACGGGCAGCCAACCTGGCAAAATCTGCTGGGCGACCTGACGGCGCTGCTTGAGCACTATCGTCCGCAAGTGGTGGTGACACCGCATCCTGAACTCGATCCCCACAGTGATCATGTGGCGTCGACTCAGGCATTGCTCGAAGTTATCGAACGCAGCGGCTGGAAGCCGACGACCTTGCTGATGTATGCCAATCACCTGCACGATAACGACCGCTGGCCGATGGGCCCCGCCGGTGCCGGTATTGCACTGCCGCCCGCCATCGAACCGCTACCGGCGGACCGGCTGTGGAGTCCGTTGCTGTCGGCAGACGTGCAGCTGGACAAAGCCATGGCGCTGGCCATGGAGCACGATTTGCAGGGTGGCCAAGTGTTCAAACGGCAATTGCGCCGCTGGATCCAGCAGGGGCTGGCCGGCCGTCGCTGGCCTGCAACGGGCAGCAACGAGTTTTTCCGCAAGGCAGTCCGGCGTCACGAATTGTTCTGGGTACGCGACCTTTCAGATTGAGGCGGACGGCGCTTTACCCTGTGTTAATATCGCGCCCCTGTTCATTTTGTATGTGGGTTGCTCCATGAAGTTGTCCATGCCGCGTTTCGATCAAGCCCCGGTCTTGGTAGTCGGCGATGTCATGCTCGACCGTTACTGGCATGGCGGAACCTCACGGATTTCCCCTGAGGCGCCGGTGCCGGTCGTTAAGGTCGAGCAGATCGAAGACCGTCCAGGTGGCGCCGCGAACGTTGCCTTGAACATTGCCGCGCTGGGTGCGCCGGCGTCCCTGGTCGGTGTGACCGGTGACGACGAGGCCGCCGACAGCCTGAGCAACAGTCTCAAAGGCGCGGGCGTACGTGCCCTGTTCCAGCGCATTGCGCACCAGCCAACCATCGTCAAGCTGCGGGTCATGAGCCGGCACCAGCAACTGCTGCGTATCGACTTTGAAGAACCGTTCGCCACCGATGCCCTGGCCCTCGGTTCGCAGGTCGACGACCTGCTCGAAGGCGTCAAGGTGCTGGTCCTTTCCGATTACGGCAAAGGCGCCCTGAAAAACCATCAGGCGCTGATCCAGGCCGCCCGCGCGAAGAACATTCCAGTGCTGGCCGATCCGAAGGGCAAGGATTTCTCGATCTATCGCGGCGCCAGCCTGATTACCCCGAACCTCAGCGAGTTCGAAGCCATCGTCGGCGGTTGTGTCGATGAGCATGAGCTGGTGAGCAAGGGCGCCGCCCTGATGCACGACCTCGAACTCGGCGCGCTGCTGGTAACCCGTGGTGAGCACGGCATGACCCTGCTGCGTCCGGACCAGCCGGCACTGCACCTGCCGGCCCGTGCCCGTGAAGTATTCGATGTCACCGGTGCCGGTGATACGGTGATTTCTACCCTCGCCGCCGCGATTGCCGCCGGTGAAGACCTGCCTCACGCAGTCGCGCTGGCCAACCTGGCCGCAGGTATCGTGGTCGGCAAGCTCGGTACGGCTGCCATCAGTGCTCCGGAATTGCGTCGCGCGATCCAGCGTGAAGAAGGTTCCGAACGCGGCGTTCTAGGTCTGGAGCAACTGCTGCTCGCCGTGGCCGATGCCCGCGCGCACAACGAGAAGATCGTCTTCACCAACGGCTGCTTCGACATCCTGCATGCCGGGCATGTGACCTATCTGGAACAAGCGCGGGCACAGGGCGATCGCCTGATTGTCGCGGTCAACGACGATGCTTCGGTCAGTCGCCTGAAAGGGCCGGGCCGTCCGATCAACAGCGTTGATCGGCGCATGGCTGTTCTCGCTGGCCTCGGCGCGGTGGACTGGGTGATCAGTTTCCCTGAAGGCACCCCGGAAAACCTGCTGCGCGAGGTCAAACCGGACGTGCTGGTCAAGGGCGGCGATTACGGCATCGATCAAGTGGTCGGCGCTGATATCGTCAGCGCTTATGGCGGCACCGTGAAGGTCTTGGGGCTTGTGGAAAACAGCTCGACAACTGCGATTGTCGAGAAGATCCGCAGTCGTTGATCAGATGAATTCTTACTGTTGTGTACTGCGTGTGAACGGATTTTGCCTTGGGGATTTTACCGTTTCCGTTGATGTAGGCAGCTTTGAATCCGATGCGCTTGCCTGCCTACGTCGCGTGGTCAAATAATCTATGAAAGTCATGCTCCTGGTGATGGACGAGCAGCGGGTCATCCTCGACCGGCTCTACGACATCGTGCAGCAGAACTGTGATGAATGTTTCATCTATCGTTTGAGCAAGCAGCAACAAATGAACCTGGGGCCGTTTCTGGCCTCGGTTGATTATCAGAACTTCGATCGCGTTGTCATCTTCTCCAGGGTCAAGCGCCTGGCCCCGCAATTGCGCGTGCTCCAGTGCATTCCCGGGCTGGTCTTCCTCGAACACGACGCCTACCAGAACTACATGCCGGCGAGTAAGTATCGTGGCGTGTATTCACGCCTCTACCGTCGCCTGCCGAGTTGTCGGGCGCTGGTGTCCGGTGCTGTGGTCGCGCGCAAGATGCTGGCTGAGGGCATCGACACGGTGTTCGTCTCCAAAGGTTATGACGAGCAGATGCTGCACAACACCGGCGGCGAGCGGGACATTCCCATCGGCTTTCTGGGCAGCCTTAAAAGCACCGAATATGCCGAGCGCAAAGCCATGCTCGAGTCGCTCTCGCAGCGGACCGGGATGCTGGTGACCCGCACCAAGTCGGGTGAGGAATACCTGCAGACGCTCAATCGCATCAGGATTTTCGTCAGTGCTGACATCGGCATGAACGAGTTCATGATCAAGAACTATGAAGCCATGGCTTGTGGCTGCGTGTTGCTGGCCTGGAGCCAGGGCGAAGAAGACCGCCTGCTCGGATTTGAAGACATGCACAACACCGTGTTCTACCGCAGCGAAGATGAGGCGGTGGAAAAGATCAAACTGCTGCAAAGCGACCCGGAACTGGCGGAGCGCATCGCCCGTAACGGCCAGGAGTTCGCGCAGAGCCGTTATTCCTTTGCCCGTGTCGGCCAGGCATTGGCCATGGAAATCCAGCGTGAGATGCGCCCGTGGCAGCCGCCTTCGGCGTTTACGCGGTTCTGGGTGAAACTGCGCTACGGGATGAAGGTGCCAGTCTGAATGAAGGATCATCAAGCGTCGCAACCCGACGAACACATGGCGCTGGATGCGCTGCCCGGCGGTGATCAGTCCGTTCTGGGCGCATTGCCTGCCGACCTTCTCGAGCGTCTCCGCCGTGCACCTCGGGTCGTGCTGATTGCCAACAATCCGGCCATCACCGCGGCAGACTTTCAGGCGCTGAACATTGGCGCCGATGATGTCGTCGTCAGCTTCAATACCTGCATCAAGGCAGCGCTGCTCAACGAGCACAGCGTCAATGTCTTCGTGCATGGCTACAACGCGCAGGACGCCTATTTTTTTGGTCTGCCTTACGCACCGCCGGTGCAGCGCATGTTCGAACAGGCGAATGAACGCTGTTTCAGCATGCTGGTGGGCTGCGCCGCACCGATGTGCCCCTTGCCACGTGTGGCGATGTATTGGGATCGCATTCCGCTGCCGCCGCTGTGGAACTACCCGGTCGACCGGCCGGGCGGCAAACGTTACGTCGGGCCGTCCACGGGTTTTAACACGCTGGTGTTGTTCGACTGGTTGCGTGATCACGCCGGTTATACCTATCAGCTGATGACCCTGGGGTTTTCCAACGAAGCAGGAAAGCTGTGGGGCGGCCATGCCTGGGATTACGAGCGCGACTGGCTGCAGAAATCGGACGTCATTGTGGTGCCGCTGCCACCCCGTCGCTGGTGGCAAAAGCTGTTTCGGCAAAAGTAAGCCACATCGTCAACCCGGTTGCCGTCAGGCCCGAACCATTTTCAAAAGGTGCTGTTGAGTGTTGAAAATTGCCGTGGCTTTTTTCGGGATCCCGAGAAATTCGACAATCTGTTTCCCCTCTATCGAACAGAACGTTCTGGCGCAGTTGCCTGCGGGCAGCGACGTCAAGTGCTTCTACCATCTGTACAAGATCGCTGAGGTGCAGAACACGCGGTCCGGCGAGAAGGGTCAACTGAAGGCGGACAACTACCAGCCGTTCGAGTCGATGACCGGCACGCTTGCCTCGACCGACGGTGTGCTGGAGCGCTGGGACTTCGAACAGGTCAAAGCACAGGGCGACACTTGGGCCGATGACTATGCGTCGCTGCGTAATCTGATCTATCAGCTCAACTCGTTGCACACCGTGACCTCGATGATCGAAACCTTCGATCCGGATTTCGTCGTGTTCGTGCGCCCGGATAACTTCTTCCACACCGCGCTGCCCGGCTATGTGTTCAATCGTCCGCAGGCGCGGCGACACAACGCCTACATTCCTGATTGGCAGTGGTGGGGTGGTTTGAACGACCGTTTTGCGGTTTGCGGGCGCGATACCTATGTCGCGTACGGCAAACGGGTCGAGCGCATCTTCGATTTCTGCAAGGCGACCGGCCGAAAGCTGCATTCCGAGCGCTTGCTCAAATATGCGTTGCAGCAGGTCGATGCCAAAATCTGCACACTGCCGACCCAGGCATCACGGGTGCGCATTACCGGTGCCTTTGCCGAAGAGTCGTTCTCGCCCAAGCGCGGCATGGGCAAGCGCGAAAACCGCTACTTCCATTTCTTCGCCGCGTTGCGCACGTGGTGGGATCGCCGGCGCTAAACCGCTATTTGGCGGTTTTTTTGCCCAGCCCGACCAATCGCAGCGCCTTGATACTCAGCTGCTTGAGTCCCTGACGCGGGGCTTTCGCCGGTTGCAGGCCCTGTTGCACCAGCCAGTCCTTCCAGCGAATCCGCTCTTCGCGTACAACCCAGCCGGACTGAGTCGCAAAGCTTTCGGCCAGATACAGACCTCGGGTGCTGGCGGGAACGAGTTTGTCGCGCTTGAGCGTGTACAGCTCGGCCAGTGGCGCGCCGTCCTTGAGTGGCATCAAGTACAGGTCAGGGCGTTTGCGGTCGAGCCGGGCCACCAGTTGATCACCTTCCAGGCGCTCGTCGACGTGGAACAGGCTCAGGGATTTGGCTTCCTTGGGCACATCCAGGCGCAGGTCGTAGATCAATTGCAATGACGCGGTCGGCAGGTGCACGTAGGCTCGAGGCCGTTCGAGCAATTGCAGATTGGCGCAGCGAATCGGCCGCGCCGAGCCGGACAACGGGGTCAGGCGAAACGGCAGCGCTTCGCGATAATGCAGCGCCGCTGAGTAGGGCGCCGGCAGCCAGGTGTCGTTGAAGCGTCCACCGAGCCAGCCTTCAGGCGTCTCCAGCAAACACTCTTCGGCAATTTCCTGAATCGCCGTGTGCAGCGGAATATTCAGTTCATGGGCCGGCACGTAGCCGGAAATCAACTTGAGCACCACGTCACCACGATCCTGTCGGCGCTGGCGCACCAGCACCCAATAATCGCGATTCTGCCAGTGCAGGGTCAGACGTACCGAAACGCCGAGGTTGGCCAGTTCCAGCGAGAAGCGCTCGGCATCGGCCACGTTCACCGGTTTGCGCCGCTGCAGGGTCTGCGCGAAGTTCAGCGGCATGCCCACGCTCTGGTAAGTCAGACCTTCGGGAGTGGCTTCGACGTACAACGGCAGGGTCTTGAAGTTGCTCGGGTTCTTTCTGATGAGCGTGCGCGGCATATCGGCTCCTGCTTAAGGCCGCGAGGCGGCGTCAGTGACCACGTAGGACCTGGGCAACGGTCGCAACGTTGTGGGCGAGGTGCAGCGGATTGATCGTCCCGACAATAGCACTGGCAACACCCGGCTGCGCGAACAGCAGTTCGAAGCTGGCGCGCACCGGATCCACGCCCGGACTCAGGCAAACATGCCCGCTGGCCAGGGCTTTTTTCACCAGAATGGCTTTGCCGTGGGCAGCAGCATAGTCAATGACAGCCTTCTCGTTTTGTTCGTTCAGATTGTAGGTGACCATCGCGCAGTCGCCTTGCTCCAGTGCTTTCAAGCCACCTTCGACGGTTTTGCCGGAGAAGCCGAAGCCACGAATCTTGCCTTCGGCCTTGAGCGCGGCGAGTGTTGCGTAAACCTCTTCGTGCTCGAGGATCGCCATGTCGTTGCCGTCGGAGTGCACCAGCACCAGGTCGATAAAATCGGTTTCAAGACGTTGCAGGCTGCGCTCGACGGACATCCTCGTGTGCGCTGCGCTGAAATCGTGATGCGACAGGCCGTCGGCGAACTCTTCGCCAACCTTGCTGACGATCACCCAATCCTGGCGCTGGTCGCGTAGCAGCGGGCCAAGGCGTTCTTCGCTGCGGCCGTAGGCCGGGGCGGTGTCGATCAGGTTGATGCCGAGTTCGCGCGCCTGACGCAGCAGCATCCGCGCTTCATCGTCGCCGGGGATCTGAAAACCATTGGGGTATTTCACCCCTTGGTCGCGGCCGAGTTTGACCGTGCCCAGGCCCAGCGGCGAAACCATCAGGCCGGTGCTGCCCAGCGGACGGTGCAAGTCATGCAGGTTGGCAATGGTCATGGCAGCAGTTGCTCCCAGGCAGGAACGCCCAGCGGTGGTTTTGGCAGGGCCGGCAATGGTTCGGTGGCTTGTGGCTGGATGCCGTCGCGTTCAAGAGAAGCGATCACGCGGTCAGCGAAGTCGGGTGCCAGCGCCAGTTTGGTTGGCCAGCCGACCAGCAAGCGGCCCTGTTCGGCAAGGAAAGCGTTGTCCGGGCGAGTCAGCCCGGTTTGCAGCGGCTCGGCACGGTCAACCCGCAGGGTCGCCCATTGCGTGGTGCTGAGGTCGATCCACGGCAACAACTGCGCGATCTCTTTCTGCGCGGTGGCGATCTGCTCGGCCGGCTCGCGGTTAACACCTTCGCTTTCGGCGATGTCGCCGCCCATGTACCAGACCCATTGGCCGTCAGCGGCCGGATGCGTGGTCACGGTGATGCGCGGTTTGGTGCCGCCACCGAGGCAGTGGGCGTATAGCGGTTTCAGGCCCGGGCCTTTGGCGATGATCATGTGCAGCGGCCGGCGCTGCATGGCCGGCTGGCTCAAACCGAGGTCTTCGAGCAATTGGGCAGTACCGGCGCCGGCGCTGAGGACGATGCGCTGAGCGCGAATCTCGCGGCCGTCGACTCTCAAGCCGACCAGCAGGCCCGCTTCCAGCAGTGGCTCGATGGTTTGCCCGGCGAGCAGGCCATCGCCGGCCAGATCGGCGAGGCGCTGAATCAGGCTCGGCACGTCGACCACCAGTTCGGCGAGGCGGTAGACCTTGCCCTTGAAGCGCTTGTCTTGCAGGGCCGGAGGCAGTTGCTCGCCCTTGACCTGATCGACCCGACCACGCACGGCTTTGCTGGCGAAGAAACTGGTGAGGTTGCCGGCGAGGGTGCCCGGCGACCATAGATAGTGAGCTTCGGAGAGCAGGCGCACACCGGACAGATCCAGTTCGCCATTACCGGCCAACGCTTCACGCCAGCGGCGCGGCATGTCGGCGATGGCCTCCGAGGCGCCGGTCAGCGCACCGTGCAGCGCGTATTTGGCGCCGCCGTGGATGATGCCCTGGGACTTCACACTTTGCCCGCCGCCGAGGCTGGCGCTTTCCACCAGCACGGTCGAAAAACCCTGACGGCGCAGGCGCGCATTCAGCCAGAGGCCGGCGACACCAGCGCCGACAATCAGAACGTCGGTGGAAATAACGGATGGCATGCAGCGACCTCGGGGCTTAGAGAAGCCGCAAGTTTCAAGCTTCAAGCCGCAAGCTGCAACCCGGCGCTGGAAAATCAGCTCTGCTTGCAGCTCGGGGCTTGATGCTTGTCGCTGCTTTTAATGGCCGGCAGTTTTCGAGAACAGCTGAATCACGACTACACCCAGGACGATCAACGCCATCCCCAGCATCGCCGGAATATCCAGCTTCTGCCCGTAAATGAACAGCGCCGCGACGCTGACCATCACAATCCCCATGCCGGCCCACACTGCGTAGGCAACGCCGACCGGAACGGTGCGCACCACCAGTGTCAGCATCCAGAACGCGATCGCGTAGCCGACGATAACCAGCACCAACGGCAGTGGCGTGCTGATGCCTTTGACGGCTTTCATCGACACGGTGGCGATCACTTCGGCGCAGATGGCAATGGCCAGGTAGGCGTAGGCGTTCATGGTTCAAATCCTCAATGTAAAACGTTACTTGCTGAGGCGGCATTCTAGTGATTCGCCAGATGGGGTAAAGTCATTACCTATCTGTTTTGAAGATGGGTTGGCGAATTAGCATGCAGTGGAATCTGGATCAGCTTCGGGTGTTTGTCGACGTCGCCGAACATCGCTCGTTTTCCGCCGTGGCACGCCAACAGCGCAAAGCGCAGTCGGCGATCAGTAGCGCGATTGCCATGCTCGAAGATGATTTGGGCGTCAGCTTGTTCGAGCGTAGCAGCGGCCGTCAGCCAACGCTCACCGAGGCGGGCGAAGCGCTGTTGGAAGAGGCGCGGGAAGTCCTGCGCCAATGCGAGCGCCTCAACGGTCGGGCCATGGCAATGATGCGCGGCCAGGAAGCGCAATTGCGCGTGGCTCAGGATGAGGCGATGCCGTATCAGGCGCTGGTGGAAAGTTTCGGTGAACTGGCCGAGCAGTTCCCCAGCCTTGAAGTGCAACTGACCAGCGCCGCTCAAGGTGAAGTCGCCCGGAAGCTGGTGGAACGCCGTGCCGATCTCGGCCTGTTGTTCTATCACGACGAAATTCCCGAAGCGCTGGAGCGCCGAGTGTTGGGCAGTGTGGAAATGGTCACGGTCTGCGGGATCAATCACCCATTGGCGAAGCAGGCTTACGTGACCTGTCAGCAACTGGCGCAGCACCGACAACTGTTGATGTCGACGCAAACCAGTGTCTATCCCGGCAACGAGCCGGCCAGCCCGCAGGTGTGGCGCGCGGACAGTTTTTACGTCATGTCCGAATGGCTGGTGCGCGATCTCGGTTGGGCCTGGTTGCCGCGCCATGTGGTGCAGTATTCGGCCTATCAGGGTTTGATGGTCGAACTCGACAGTGAGTGGACGCCGCCGGCACTGGTGGTCGAGCTGGTCTGGCGCCGCGACGAACCTCTCGGCCCGGCCGCGCGTTGGCTGGCGGAACGTTTTGCCGTGCACTTGCGGGCGATCGGCGACAAAAGTCGATAAACTCCGCCGCCATGAATAGAACTCTCTACACCGCGCTGTTTTACCTGGGGCTGCCATTGGTGGCGATTCGGCTGTGGCTGCGCGCACGCAAGGCGCCGGCGTACGCCAAACGGATTGGCGAACGTTTCTCCTACGGCATGCCGCCGCTGCAACCCGGTGGCATCTGGGTGCACGCGGTGTCGGTGGGCGAGAGCATCGCTGCCGCGCCGATGATCCGCGCCTTGCTGCAACGTTATCCACAGTTGCCGATTACCGTGACCTGCATGACCCCGACCGGTTCGGAGCGGATTCAGGCGCTGTTCGCCAACGAGCCGCGCATCCAGCATTGTTATCTGCCCTACGACTTGCCGTGTGCGGCGGCGCGTTTTCTGGATCGCGTTCAGCCCAAGCTCGCGGTGATCATGGAAACCGAGTTGTGGCCCAACCACATACACCAATGCGCCAAGCGCGGGATCCCGGTGGCGCTGGCCAATGGACGCTTGTCCGAGCGTTCGGCACGCGGCTATGGCCGCTTCAGTAAACTGACCGCGCCGATGCTCGCCGAGATGAGTCTGTTCGCCGTGCAGACCGAAACCGAAGCCCAGCGCTTCCGCGATCTGGGTGCGCGTGCGGAAACGGTCGAGGTCACCGGTTCGATCAAGTTCGACCTGACCATCGACCCGCAACTGCTGCAACGTGCCACTGAACTGCGCGGCCAATGGCAGGCGCTGGAGCGTCCGGTGTGGATCGCCGCCAGCACCCACGAAGGCGAGGACGAAGTGGTGCTCGATGCCCACCGTCGCTTGCTGGCCAATCACCCGGATGCGCTGCTGATTCTGGTGCCGCGTCACCCGGAGCGTTTCAACTCGGTGTTCGAACTGTGCCAGCGTGAAGGCTTCGCCACGGTGCGACGTTCGACCGGAGCCAATGTCGATGGGCAGACGAGCGTACTGCTCGGCGACACCATGGGCGAGTTGCTGTTTCTTTATGCCTTGGCAGACAGCGCCTTTGTTGGCGGCAGCCTGGTGGCCAACGGCGGGCACAATCTGCTGGAGCCGGCAGCACTGGCGAAACCGGTGATCAGCGGCCCGCACCTGTTCAACTTCCTCGACATCGCCGCGCAATTGCGCGAAGCCGGGGCGTTGGCGGAGGTCGATGATGCCGAAGGGCTGGCGGTGGAGGTGCAGCGTTTGTTTGAGCTGCCGCGTGATGCGCAGCGTATGGCCGAGGCCGGTCTGGCGGTGATGCGGCGCAATCAGGGCGCGTTGCAGCGTTTGCTCGATGGTTTGGGCCGACTGATCAAGTAAGCAAAAAGATCGCAGCCTTCGGCAGTTCCTACATTGGAAAGTGTTCCTCTGTAGGAGCTGCCGAAGACTGCGATTTTTTGTTTTTAAGGCTTAAGGCCGGGCCTTGAGCTGCGCTTCTGCAGCCTTGGCCAGATCCGGCGGCAGGAAGTCCTTGTCCGGGTTGTAGTCGGCTTTCAGATACCGCCGCAGATCTTCCAGATCCCCCGGATTCAACGTCCCCGCCGCCTGCTTCAAGCGCAGGTTGTCGAGGATGTAGTCGTAGCGCGTGTTGTTGTAGTTGCGCACCGAGGTGTACAGCTGACGCTGCGCATCGAGCACGTCAACGATGTTGCGCGTGCCGACCTGATAGCCAATCTCGGTCGCTTCCACCGCGCTCTGGTTGGAGATGATCGACTGACGACGCGCCTGCACCTGCTCGACATCAGTGTTCACCGCGCGGTGCAGATTGCGGGTGCTTTCGACGATCTGCCGACGCAGCGATTCGCGCTGTTGTTCGCTCTGATTCAGTTGCTCGTACGACTGACGCACTTGCGAGCTGGTCAGCCCGCCGCTGTAGATCGGGATATTCAGTTGCAGGCCGACCGTGCTCTGTTCGACGTTGCCGTGGTAAGGCGTGCCGAACGAGTTCGGGTTGGCAAAACCGAGCGCGTCGTTGTCACCCTTTTCGTATTTCGCCACCGCATCAAGGGTCGGCAAGTGACCGGCCTTGCGCTGTTTCAACGTTTCTTCAGCCGAGCTGACAGCGAAGTTGCTGGCCAGCAGATTGAGGTTTTGTTTCGCCGCGGTATCGACCCACGCCTTGGCATCGTTCGGCGCCGGCGGCAGGATCGGCAGCGTGTGGACGATGCCCTGAAGCGAGTTGTACTGGCGGTTGGTCAGAGTGATCAGCGCTTCGAAGGCATCATCGACCTGACGCTGTGCAACGATGCGGTTGGCCCGCGCGGTGTCGTAACTGGCTTGCGATTGCAGGACGTCGGTCTTGTCCGAGAGGCCGACATCGAAGCGCTCGTTGGACTGGTCGAGCTGGCGTTTGAACGCGGCTTCTTCGGCCTTGGTCGACGCCAGGTTGTCCTGGCTGCGCAGCACGTTGAAATAGCTTTCGGCCGATTGCAGGATCAGGTTCTGCTCGGTCGCCGACAGTTGCAGGGCGGCTTGCTCGTTGACGTCTTTGGCGGCCTGATACTGGAACCAGCGATCGGCGCGGAACAACGGCTGCGCCAGCGTCGCCTGGTAAGAATGAGCGCTGCGATTGGCAATGGCCGACGGCTGATCGATCGAGGTTCGCACATTGGCGGTTTCGGCACCGCCGGACAGGTTCGGCAGCAACCCGGCGCGGGCCTGTGGCACGACTTCTTTCTGCGCGCCGTACTGGGCGCGGGCGGCGGCGAGGTCGGCGTTGTTGTCGACCGCTTCCTGATAGACGCTGACCAGATCGGTTTTGGTCGACAAGGGCGCTTCTGCTGCCCAGGCCATTGCGTTGGACGCACAAGACACGGCAACAGCCAGTGAGAGTTTGCGCAGCATGAGGCGATCCCTAGCATTAATATTATGGAAGTAATCCGGGCGCCAAAGGTAAGGCGCAGGCCCCGCAGCGTCAAGGCTCGACGGGGCAAAGCGAGTGTAGTTGCGCAAGCGCATCACAACAATCGGCCCAACCTGTGTATTTGCGCCATTCATCATGGTGTTTGCTGCGGTGTTGGCGTTCTTTGCCGGTTGTGTCTAGACTGGCCGGGTTCTTGTCGGGGTGCCTTGCTATGAGGCTGAGATCGAATAATTTCGGATCCCGTTGAACCTGATCAGGTTAGCGCCTGCGTAGGGAACAAGATTTCTCGTCACCCGGCGAGTCCTCTTGTGCTTCGTCCGGGAAATTGTTCGACAATCGAACGCTCGACGACGATGCACAGCACCGGTCCTGGTGCGTCCGTGCCTTTCAGGTTCTGCTCCGACAATCCACTGCCTGGATGCTGTCTGGAGAGCCCGTGATGACTACAAAATCAAAAAACGCGATCAACCTGAGTGACTCGGCCAAGGTCGACGAGCAATCGGTCAAGCCGTTCACCCGTTCGCAAAAAGTCTACGTTCAGGGCTCCCGCCCGGACATCCGCGTACCGATGCGCGAAATCACCCTCGATGTGACCCCTACCGACTTCGGCGGCGAAATCAATGCGCCGGTGACCGTCTACGACACCTCGGGCCCGTACACCGATCCGAACGTGATCATCGATGTGCGCAAAGGTCTGGCCGATGTGCGTTCGGCGTGGATCGACGACCGTGGCGACACCGAGCGTCTGACGGGGCTGAGTTCCAACTTCGGCCGTGAGCGCCTCGCCGACCCGGAACTGACCAAACTGCGCTTTGCCCACGTCAACAACCCGCGCCGCGCCAAGGCTGGCGGCAATGTCACGCAGATGCACTACGCGCGTCAGGGCATCATCACGCCCGAGATGGAATTCGTCGCCATCCGCGAAAACATGAAGCTTGAGGTGGCCCGCGCCGCCGGCCTGCTGGACCAGCAACACCCGGGTCACAGCTTCGGCGCCAGCGTGCCGAAAATCATCACCCCTGAATTTGTCCGCGAAGAGATCGCTCGCGGCCGCGCAATCATCCCGGCCAACATCAACCACACCGAACTGGAACCGATGATCATCGGCCGTAACTTCCTGGTGAAGATCAACGGCAACATCGGCAACAGCGCGCTGGGTTCGTCCATCGAAGAAGAAGTGGCGAAACTGACCTGGGGCATTCGCTGGGGTGCGGACAACATCATGGACTTGTCCACCGGCAAGCACATTCACGAAACCCGCGAGTGGATCATCCGTAACTCGCCAGTGCCGATCGGTACAGTGCCGATCTATCAGGCGCTGGAAAAAGTCGGCGGCGCGGCCGAAGACCTGACCTGGGAGCTGTTCCGCGACACGCTGATCGAGCAGGCCGAGCAGGGCGTCGACTACTTCACCATTCACGCTGGCGTGTTGCTGCGCTACGTGCCGCTGACCGCCAAACGCGTGACCGGTATCGTTTCCCGTGGCGGTTCGATCATGGCCAAGTGGTGCCTGGCGCACCACAAAGAGAACTTCGCCTACACGCATTTCGAAGAAATCTGCGAAATCATGAAAGCCTACGACGTCAGCTTCTCGCTGGGCGATGGCTTGCGGCCGGGTTCGATTGCCGACGCCAACGATGCCGCGCAATTCGGCGAACTGGAAACCCTCGGCGAACTGACCAAGATTGCCTGGAAGCACGACGTGCAAACCATGATCGAAGGCCCGGGCCATGTGCCGATGCAGTTGATCAAAGAGAACATGGACAAGCAGCTGGAGTGCTGCGACGAGGCGCCGTTCTACACCCTCGGCCCGCTGACCACCGACATCGCGCCTGGCTATGACCACATCACCTCCGGTATCGGTGCGGCGATGATCGGCTGGTTCGGTTGCGCGATGCTCTGTTACGTGACGCCGAAGGAGCACTTGGGCCTGCCGAACAAGGATGACGTGAAAACCGGGATCATCACTTACAAGATCGCGGCGCATGCGGCGGACTTGGCCAAAGGGCATCCGGGCGCACAGATTCGCGACAACGCCCTGAGCAAGGCGCGTTTCGAATTCCGTTGGGAAGACCAGTTCAACCTCGGTCTGGACCCGGACACCGCCCGTTCGTATCACGATGAAACCCTGCCGAAGGATTCGGCCAAGGTCGCGCACTTCTGTTCGATGTGCGGGCCGAAATTCTGCTCGATGAAGATCACTCAGGAAGTCCGCGAATACGCGGCCAACCAGCGGATCGACGCGGTCGACGTGGACGTCGCCCAAGGCCTGGCGGAACAGGCCGAGCGGTTCAAGAAGGAAGGCAGTCAGCTGTACAAGAAAGTCTAGCCCCGAGCGGCAAGCTACAAGCTGCAAGATCAGAAGCAGTCCGCGCACTGCTTCTAACTTGTAGCTCGCAGCTTGCAGCTTTTTCTCTGCTCTTTTTTGAGATAACACCCTTGAGCATTCAACCCAGCACTTATTCTCCCGACCTCGCCGTACCCGCCGACAAGCGTGTATTCGGCGGTCGTGATCTGTTTTCCCTGTGGTTCTCCCTCGGCATCGGCCTGATGGTCCTGCAGACCGGCGCATTGCTCGCGCCAGGTCTGGGCCTGTCCGGTTCGTTGTTGGCAATTTTCCTCGGCACGCTGGTCGGCGTTCTGCTGCTGGCCGCCGTTGGCGTGATCGGCAGCGACACTGGCCTGTCGTCGATGGCCGCGCTGAAACTCAGCCTCGGCAGCAAAGGCGCAAGCCTGCCGGCGCTGCTCAACCTGCTGCAACTGATCGGTTGGGGCTCGTTTGAAATCATCGTCATGCGCGATGCGGCCAGCCTGCTCGGCACCCGCGCGTTCAGCGAAGGTTCGCTGTGGTCGAATCCCGTTCTGTGGACACTGTTTTTCGGCGCGCTGGCGACGCTGCTTGCGGTCAGCGGGCCGCTGACTTTCGTGCGGCAGATTCTGCGCAAGTGGGGCATCTGGCTGCTGCTCGCTGCGTGCCTCTGGCTGACCTGGAACCTGTTTGCCAAAGCCGATCTGGCCGATCTCTGGTCGCGCGCCGGTGACGGTTCGATGCCGTTCGCCGTGGGCTTCGACATTGCGATCGCGATGCCGCTGTCGTGGTTGCCGCTGATCGCTGACTACTCGCGTTTCGGCAAACGTGCGAAAAATGTTTTTGGTGGCACTGCGGTCGGTTTCTTCATCGGCAACTTCTGGCTGATGAGCCTCGGCGTCGCCTACACTCTGGCCTTCGCGCCAAGCGGTGAAGTCAATGCGCTGTTGCTGGCTCTGGCTGGCGCCGGTCTGGGCATTCCGCTGTTGCTGATTCTGCTGGATGAGTCGGAAAACGCTTTCGCCGACATTCACTCGGCAGCGGTTTCCAGCGGGATTCTATTGCGTCTGAAAGTCGAGCATCTGGCCTTGGCCATCGGTGTGATCTGCACGCTGATCGCCCTGCTGGCGCCGTTGGCGCAGTACCAGAATTTCCTGCTGTTGATCGGCTCGGTGTTTGCGCCGCTGTTCGGCGTGGTGCTGGTGGATCACTTCATTCTGCGCAAGCGCAGTGCTCAGGTCGCCTCGGCCGCATTGCGCTGGCCGGCGTTGTTGGCGTGGCTGGGTGGCGTGAGCACCTACCACTTGCTGGCGAATCTGTATCCGGATGTTGGTGCAACCCTGCCGGCGCTGGTGCTGGCAGGGCTGTTGCAACTGGTTCTGGGCCGAGCCTTCAGTTACGGCCGGGAAACAGCTCAGGCTTGAGAATGCCGTTCAGACGCGGGTAAGGAATCTTCAGTTCGACGTGGCCCAGTGCGTAAGGCGCGATGGTGCTCACGTCGTACTTGAGAATCACGCCGCCATAGGTCAGCGCCACGTTCGGGGTTTTCACGAACGGCCAGCTCTTCACAAAATCCGCTTCCTGATCGAGCTTGGTGCTGATCAACCAGCTGTTGTGCGCAACCTGCGCCGCTTTCCAGAATGCCTCTTCCTGACCCGGCAGCAACATGTCCGACAGGTTCAGCACTTTGTGCTGCTGGCGCGAATAGTTGATGAAACCGCGACCCGGTGTGCCATGGGCGCCGCCGGTATCCAGGTAGCTCGACACTTCGATGATCACCAAGCCGTCATGCTGCTCGCGTACTTTCGCTTGCAGGTAGCTGCTGTTGCGCGGGCCGGCACTGGCGAGGAACTGATCGCGATAGGCAGCCAGAGTCGGCGCCACCGGGGCGTTCTTCTCGGTGCGGGTCATTTGCAGCAGACGTTTTTCGATGATGCCGTCCAGTGCCGGTTCGGCCGGGAAGCGCAGGGTGTCGATGTTCACCAGTGGGCAGTCAGGGTTGGAACATCCAGGCTTAAGCTGTTCCGACGCATCGCGGGTGGTTTCCAGCGGTGTGCGGTAGTTGGGCTGGAACAGGCTGGCGCACGCGCCCAGAGTCAGGGCGATGGCGGCCACGGAGGCAATTTTGAAAAGCGACATGGGCGTCCTTTCGAAAGCAGGGGAAGGCAAAAAGTTACCGCTTCGACTCTCAACGAAGCAGTCAGTTCGCCACTAAGCTAATTAGAGTGGGTTTCGCCGCCACCGTCCATCCCGCTGACGGTAAAGGGGCTGCATCAAACCGTTCGGGCGCGTTAGGATGGCGCGAAGTCGAGACTGCCAGTTACACCAAGGCAACTCGTAATGGATCTGCAGTAAAGAGGATGCTCATGACTGATTTTGCCAACGCCATTCCGACCGCCGTCGATATCGTGCGGCGCGAAAAATGCTACGAGGGCTTTTACAAGCTCGACCGTGTGCACCTGCGCCATGAGCTGTTCGCGGGTGGCATGAGCCGCGAGATCAACCGTGAAGTGTTCGTGCGCCACGACGCCGTTTGTGTGCTGCCCTACGATCCGCAGCGCGACGAAGTGGTATTGATCGAGCAGTTTCGCGTTGGCGCCATGGGCAAGGCCGATAACCCTTGGCTGGTCGAACTGGTCGCCGGTCTGATCGACAAGGACGAGCAGCCAGAAGAAGTTGCTCACCGCGAGGCGCAGGAGGAAGCTGGACTGGACATCAAGGCCCTGTGGCCGATGACCAAATATTTCCCGTCGCCGGGCGGCAGCAACGAGTTCGTGCATTTGTATCTGGGGCGTTGCAGCACTGATGGCGTTGGTGGCTTGCATGGCCTGGAAGAAGAGGCAGAAGATATCCGCGTCACGGTCTGGGCCTTTGAAGATGCCTTGCAGGCCGTCCGCGACGGACGCATTGCCAACGCGGCGAGCATCATCGCTTTGCAGTGGCTGGCGCTGAACCGCGCCGAAGTGAGGGGGTTATGGTCGTAAACAAGTTGCGCGATCGTTATCGAGTCGACCTCGCGGGGCTGCAAGCCGCCTGCGAGGCCAACTACGCGCGCCTGATGCGACTGGTCCCGGACATGCGCAACGAACCCGAGGCGCGGCGCATCGCCGTGACTCAGGGCGAACAGATGCTTGGCGTGCTGGCCCTTGAAGTGCTGCAAACCTGCCCTTACACCACGACGTTGCAGGTGCGCCAGGAACACAGTCTGCCCTGGCTGCCGGTGCCGCAACTCGAAGTGCAGGTCTATCACGACGCGCGCATGGCCGAAGTGGTCAGCGCCGAACATGCACGACGCTTTCGCGGCATCTATCCTTACCCGAACGCGGCCATGCATCAGCCAGATGAAAAAGCTCAGCTCAATCTGTTCCTGGGGGAATGGCTGAGTCATTGCCTGGCGTTGGGGCATGAGTACGAAGTCGTACGCTAGTTGTGAACTGCGTCCGGTTCGGCGGTTTCCTCTTTCACTGATCCCCCAGCATAATTGCGGTACTTGATCGATTCCGTGCTTTTGCCTTGGGAGAACGCCTTGCCGAGCGTATCCACGTTGACCTCCGCCGATCCGGCGTTGCTGGTGCAGTTGTCCGACAGCCATCTGTTCGCCGAAGCGGACGGCACACTGCTGGGCATGAACACCCGCGACAGCCTGCAAAAGGTCATCGAACTGGTGCTTGGGCAGCAGCCGCAGATCGACCTGATTCTGGCCACCGGCGATATCTCGCAGGACGGCACGCTGGAGTCGTATCGGCAGTTTCGCCAGATGAGCGCGCAGATTGTTGCGCCGGCGCGCTGGATTCCCGGTAATCACGACGAACCGATGATCATGGCCGAGGCCGCCGTGCAGAGCGCGCTGCTGGAGTCGGTAGTCGATATCGGCAACTGGCGGGTGACGCTGCTGGATTCGGCAGTGCCGGGTTCGGTGCCGGGCTATTTGCAGGATGATCAACTGCAACTGCTGGCCCGCTCGCTGAGCGAAGCGCCGGAGCGGCATCACCTGGTGTGCTTTCATCATCATCCGGTTTCGATCGGCTGCGCGTGGATGGAGCCGATTGGCTTGCGCAATCCCGAGGCGTTTTTCGAAGTGCTGGATCGTTTTCCACAGGCCCGCGCGGTGTTGTGGGGGCATGTGCATCAGGAGATTGATCGTGAGCGCAATGGCGTGCGCTTGATGGCTTCGCCTTCGACGTGCATTCAGTTTGAGCCGGGGAGTGAGGATTTTAAGGTGGGTGAGCAGGCGCCTGGGTATCGGTGGTTGCGGTTGTTGCCGGATGGGCGGTTGGAAACCGGGGTTGAGCGCGTCACCGACTTCGAGTTCACTGTCGACTACGGCTCCAACGGTTATTGAGCGACAAATCAAAACCCTCACCCCAGCCCTCTCCCAGAGGGAGAGGGGGCCGACCGAGGTGTCTGGCGTCATCCATCGACCTGAAAGAATGTGTCGATTATGGATTCGCTGAAGCTCGCTCAAGTCGGTGTAACACTTGAATCTCCCCCATTCAGTTCCCTCTCCCTCCGGGAGAGGGCTAGGGTGAGGGCCGCCCCTGCTGAATGACCAAATTCTCGAAACCACCCCCAATCCAATCTTCTCTCCCTGTAAACTCCGCAAACCCAAACCGACACCCAGGGAGCTCAAATGTCCGGTTCGATCCTCTATATCCACGGTTTCAACAGCGCCCCGGCCTCGAAAAAGGCCTGTCAGCTGGTAACGGTGATGGAGCAACTGGGTTTGAGCGACAAACTGCGTGTCCCGGCCCTGCATCACCATCCGCGCGAAGCCATCGGTCAGTTGGAGCAGGCAATCGCCGAGCTGGGCTGCCCGCTGCTGGTGGGAAGCTCACTCGGCGGCTACTATGCGACTCACCTCGCCGAGCGCCATGGCCTGAAAGCCCTGCTGGTCAACCCGGCGGTTAGCCCGCACCGGATGTTCGACGGCTACCTGGGCACGCAGAAAAACCTGTATACCGATGAAACCTGGGAATTGACCCACGACCACGTTGCGGCCCTGGCCGAGCTGGAAGTGCCAGCACCTGTGGACGCCCAGCGTTATCAGGTCTGGTTGCAGACCGGCGATGAAACACTGGATTATCGCCTCGCCCAGCAGTATTACCGCGCCTGTGCCCTGCGCATTCAGGCCGGCGGCGACCACAGTTTCCAAGGCTTTGCCGGCCAGTTGCCGGCGTTGCTGAGTTTTGCCGGCATTGGTGCCGATGTGTATCAGGCAATCGATTTCACCGCACTGTGAAGTCTTGCCCCTATTTCATGAATGACTGACGACGAGACCCTATGGCCACTCCCAGCGCTAGCTCTTATAACGCCGACGCCATCGAAGTCCTCTCGGGCCTCGACCCGGTGCGCAAACGCCCCGGCATGTACACCGACACTAGTCGGCCGAACCACCTCGCCCAGGAAGTCATCGACAACAGCGTCGACGAAGCCTTGGCCGGCCACGCCAAATCGGTGCAGGTCATCCTGCACGCCGACCACTCGCTGGAAGTCAGCGATGATGGCCGTGGCATGCCGGTCGACATCCACCCGGAAGAGGGCGTGTCGGGCGTCGAGCTGATCCTCACCAAACTCCATGCGGGCGGCAAGTTTTCCAACAAGAACTACCAGTTCTCCGGCGGTCTGCACGGCGTGGGTATTTCCGTGGTCAACGCCTTGTCGACCGAAGTCCGTGTGCGCGTGAAGCGTGACGGCAATGAATACCAGATGACCTTCGCCGATGGCTACAAAGCCACCGAGCTGGAAATCGTCGGCGCCGTCGGCAAGCGCAACACCGGCACTAGCGTGTACTTCGCGCCGGATCCGAAATATTTCGACTCACCAAAATTCTCCATCAGCCGCCTCAAGCACGTGCTCAAGGCCAAGGCCGTTTTGTGCCCGGGGCTGCTGGTCAGCTTTGAAGACAAAGGCACCGGCGAGAAAGTCGAGTGGCATTACGAAGACGGCTTGCGCTCGTATCTGGTCGACGCCGTCAGCGAATTCGAGCGTCTGCCGGACGAACCATTCTGCGGCGCTTTCGCCGGTAATAAAGAAGCGGTCGACTGGGCGCTGCTGTGGTTGCCGGAAGGTGGCGACGCGGTGCAGGAAAGCTACGTCAACCTGATCCCGACGGCGCAGGGCGGTACTCACGTCAACGGTTTGCGTCAGGGTTTGCTCGACGCGATGCGCGAGTTCTGCGAATTCCGCAGCCTGTTGCCGCGCGGTGTGAAGCTGGCGCCGGAAGACGTCTGGGAGCGCATCGCGTTCGTCCTGTCGATGAAAATGCAGGAGCCGCAATTCTCCGGCCAGACCAAAGAGCGACTGTCATCGCGTGAAGCGGCGGCGTTTGTCTCCGGAGTGGTCAAGGACGCCTTCAGCCTGTGGCTCAACGCCAACCCGGAAACCGGTCTGGCCCTGGCCGAACTGGCGATCAACAACGCCGGCCGTCGTCTCAAGGCCAGCAAGAAAGTCGAGCGCAAACGCGTCACCGCAGGTCCGGCATTGCCGGGCAAACTGGCGGATTGCGCCGGGCAGGACCCGATGCGTTCCGAACTGTTCCTGGTCGAAGGTGATTCCGCTGGCGGTTCTGCCAAGCAAGCGCGGGACAAGGAGTTCCAGGCGATCCTGCCGTTGCGCGGCAAGATCCTCAACACCTGGGAAGTCGACGGCAGCGAAGTGCTGGCCAGTCAGGAAGTACACAACATTGCCGTGGCCATCGGTGTCGATCCGGGCGCGGCGGACATGAGCCAGCTGCGCTACGGCAAGATCTGCATCCTCGCCGACGCCGACTCCGACGGTCTGCACATTGCCACGCTGCTCTGCGCCTTGTTCGTCCAGCATTTCCGCCCGCTGGTGGAGGCCGGTCACGTCTACGTCGCCATGCCGCCGCTGTATCGCATCGACCTCGGCAAAGAAATCTACTACGCCCTCGACGATGCCGAGCGTGACGGCATTCTCGATCGCTTGGTCGCCGAGAAGAAACGCGGCAAACCGCAGGTCACCCGATTCAAAGGTCTGGGTGAAATGAACCCGCCGCAGCTGCGTGAAACCACCATGGACCCGAACACTCGGCGTCTGGTGCAACTGACGCTGGGCGAAGACTTCGCCGAAACCTCGGAAATGATGGACATGCTGCTGGCGAAGAAACGCGCCGGTGACCGCAAGACCTGGCTGGAATCCAAAGGCAACCTCGCCGAGGTGCTGGCCTGATGCGGTTTGGGGTTGCCTTCGCGGGTGCCTTGCTGCTGAGTGCAATGAATGTGTCGGCCGAGCCGTTGCAGGAATTGCGCCTGCTCTCCGAGCACCCGGTCGATGGCATGCGCGGCGGCAACCTGTCAGGGCTGGCATTGTGCGGCAATGAACTGTGGACTGTGTCCGATCGTGATGACGAGCAGATCTACCGGCTTAAAACCGCCGATCAGGTTTGGCAGGCGGAAACCGTGCACATCGACGTACCACCGGTGCCTGACAGCGGCTTGCCGTGGGGTATCAGCTCGCGGACCTGGGCCGCTTCGTTCATCCGTGGCGGTGATCTGGATTTTGAAGGCATCACCTGCGACAGCGCTGGCAACCGCTACATCGTCAGCGAGGCCCATGCGGCCGTGTTGCAGGTGCCGCCACAAGGCCCGGCGTCGTGGTTGAAAATCTCGCCAATGCTGGTGAAAGAAGCCCGGGCCAGTGGCATGTTGCTGCACTTCAATGCGCTATTCGAAGGTCTGGCGATCAACCCGGCGGGTGATCAGCTGTGGCTGGCGGCGGAGCGTGAGCGCCGTGGCTTGCTGAAGATCAAGCGCCAGCAAACGGTCTGGGATTGTGACGGTGCCTGTGTGCTGCTCAGTGAAGCCGGGGTCGAAATGCAGCCGCCGCAGTTTCCCAAGGCCCGCGCCGTCACCCGCGATTTCGCCGATCTGTCGCTGTTCAATGGCAAGCTGTTTACTCTTGAACGCAACGCGTTTCAGATCTGCCGTCGCGATGTGGTGACCGCCAAAGTCGAACAATGCTGGTCCTTCGCCGAGGATGCCTTGCAGCCACAGCGCCTGTATTCACAGGCCTATGGTCTGGCGGAAGCGCTGGTGGTCGATGCGCAAGGTGCATGGATTGGTCTGGACAACAACGATGGCGTGCGTGCCGATGGCGAGAAACGCCCGATCGTCTGGCGCTTCGCTGCGCCTGACGGTGGCTGGAGCGCCAAGCCATGAGCCAGCAACCACCGGGCAAGCGCGCCGGTCGAGTGCTGATGATTCTGGCGTGGTGCGCGGCGCTGTTTCTGGCCACGCGGTTTTTCGGCCAGTGGGAACAGCGCCAGCAGAATCCGAACGTCGTAGTCAGTTCGGAGCAGGGAGAAGGTTTTATCGAAGTGAAGCTGGCCGGCAACGCCCAAGGGCATTTTGTCGCCAGCGGCCAGATCAACGGCGAACCGGTGGAGTTCATGCTCGACACCGGCGCGACCGATGTGGCGATCCCGGCGGATCTGGCCAAACGTTTGAAGCTGGAAGAAGGCTTCGGTGTGACCCTGAGCACGGCCAACGGTCTGAGCCAGGGCTATCGGACCAAAATCGACCGCCTGCAACTGGGCGACATCGTGCTGCGGGATGTCCGCGCACTGGTCGCGCCGGGGCTGCATGGCGATCAGGTGCTGCTCGGCATGAGCGCCCTGAACAAACTTGAATTTACTCAGCGCGGTGGCACCATGCTGCTGCGCCAGACAACGAACCGATGAGGTCTGCATGAGCAACCCCCTTGATCTCAGCCTGGACGGTGTAGAGCGCCGTTCGCTGGCCGACTTCACCGAAACAGCCTACCTCAACTACTCCATGTACGTGATCATGGACCGTGCTCTGCCGCATATCGGCGACGGCTTGAAACCGGTACAGCGGCGTATCGTCTACGCCATGAGCGAGTTGGGCCTGGACGCCGATTCCAAGCACAAGAAATCGGCGCGTACCGTCGGTGACGTGCTCGGCAAGTTCCACCCGCACGGCGACTCGGCGTGCTACGAAGCAATGGTGCTGATGGCCCAGCCGTTCAGCTATCGCTACACGCTGGTCGACGGTCAGGGCAACTGGGGTGCGCCGGACGATCCGAAGTCCTTCGCCGCCATGCGTTACACCGAAGCACGTTTGTCGCGTTATTCCGAAGTGCTGCTCAGCGAACTCGGCCAAGGCACTGCAGATTGGGGCCCGAACTTCGACGGCACGCTGCAGGAGCCGCTGGTGCTGCCGGCGCGGCTGCCGAATATTCTGCTCAACGGCACTACCGGTATCGCCGTGGGCATGGCCACCGACGTGCCGCCGCACAACCTGCGCGAAGTCGCCACCGCGTGCGTGCGCCTGCTCGATGAGCCGAAAGCCACGGTTGAACAACTCTGCGAACATATTCAGGGGCCGGACTATCCGACCGAAGCGGAAATCATCACGCCGCGCGCCGACCTGCTGAAAATGTACGAAACCGGCAAGGGCTCGGTGCGCATGCGCGCCGTGTACCACGTCGAGGACGGCGACATCATCGTCACCGCGCTGCCGCATCAGGTGTCCGGCGCCAAGGTGCTGGAGCAGATCGCCGCGCTGATGCAGGCCAAGCCGTCGAAAGCCCCGCAGATCGCTGACCTGCGTGACGAATCCGACCACGAAAACCCGTGCCGCATCGTGATTATCCCGGTCAACAGCCGCGTCGATCACGAAGCCCTGATGCAGCACCTGTTCGCCAGCACCGAGCTGGAGTCGACCTACCGGGTCAACGTCAACATCATCGGTCTGGACGGCAAGCCGCAGCTGAAAAACCTCCGCGCCTTGCTGGTCGAATGGCTGGAATTCCGCGTGCAGACCGTGCGTCGCCGCCTGCAATTCCGTCTCGACAAGGTTGAGCGTCGTCTGCACCTGTTGGATGGTTTGTTGATCGCTTACCTCAACCTGGATGAAGTGATTCACATCATCCGCACCGAGGAGCACCCGAAAGCCAAGCTGATCGAGCGTTTCGCCCTCAGCGAGATTCAGGCCGACTACATCCTCGACACCCGTCTGCGTCAGTTGGCGCGACTGGAAGAGATGAAGCTGCGCGACGAGCAGGACGAACTGCTCAAGGAACAAGCCAAGCTGCAAGCCTTGCTGGGCAGCGAAGCCAAGTTGAAGAAGCTGGTGCGTACCGAGCTGATCAAAGATGCCGAAACCTATGGCGATGATCGTCGTTCGCCAATCGTTGAACGTGCCGAAGCCAAAGCGCTGACCGAACACGATCTGCTGCCGAACGAGAAAGTCACCGTCGTGCTGTCGGAAAAAGGCTGGATCCGTTCGGCCAAGGGCCACGACATCGACGCCACCGGCCTGTCGTACAAGGCCGGCGACGGCTTCAAGACCTCGGCGGCGGGGCGCTCCAACCAGTCTGCTGTGGTGATTGACTCCACTGGCCGCAGCTATTCGGTCGCCGCGCATACGCTGCCGTCGGCGCGTGGCCAGGGCGAACCGTTGACCGGTCGTCTGACACCGCCACCGGGCGCCTCGTTTGAATGCGTGCTGATGCCGGAAGACGATGCGCTGTACGTGATCGCTTCCGACGCCGGTTACGGTTTCGTCGTAAAAGGCGAAGACCTGCAAGCCAAGAACAAGGCCGGTAAAGCCCTGTTGAGCCTGCCGAACAACGCCAAAGTGATTGCGCCGCGTCCGGTGGCCGATCGTGAGCACAATTGGCTGGCCTCGGTCACGACCGAAGGTCGCCTGCTGATCTTCAAAATCAGCGATCTGCCACAATTAGGGAAGGGCAAAGGCAACAAGATCATCGGTATTTCCGGTGAACGTGTGGCCAGTCGCGAAGAATATGTCACGGACATCGCCGTCATTCCGGAAGGTGCCACATTGGTGCTGCAGGCCGGAAAACGGACCCTGTCGCTGAAGGCCGACGACCTCGAACACTACAAAGGTGAGCGTGGGCGTCGCGGGAATAAACTTCCGAGAGGCTTCCAGCGGGTCGATGCGCTGCTCGTCGAAAACCTCAATTAGGCGTCCTAGAGAGCTCGATCCACGATTTAACGCGTAGATCGACGCTTTGGCGCTGGAGTCGGAACGCATATTCACGGATGATATGGCCTTTCCAAGCGCCGGCGTGGCCGAGCGTTCTTCATATTTATTGAGTATTTTCACTGTGGTCAGCCTTGTGGCGGCCACCTGGACGGGATGATGACTGCTCTGCGCCCCCTTATTTTCCTGCTCGCCGGCGTTTTGGGCCTGGCGGGTTGCAGCGTTCACCAGCCGGTGTCGCTGTATCAACTGGACAGCGGAAGTCCGGTTCAGCCTGCGCAAAGCGCGGGCATGGCGGTTTTGTTAGGCCCGGTAGTCGTCGCTGATTACCTGCAACGTGAGACATTGCTGCAACGCCAACCGGACGGCAGTCTGCAAGCGGCGACCGACGGTCGTTGGGCTGGCAGCCTTTCGTCGGATATCGATCAGTTGCTGATGCGCCAAGTGGCGGGTCATCTGGACAGCCAGCGTGTGGTGCTGGCACCGGCCACGACCGGGTTCACCCCGGATGTGCAGGTGTTGCTGACCATCACGCGTCTGGACTCCGGTCAGAAACAACCGGCGATCCTCGATGCGCAATGGCGTCTGATCGATCGTCGTGGTCAAGTGCGCGATAACCGCATCGTGCATCTGCAAGAACTGCATGCTGGCAGTACGGCTTCGCAGGTGCAGGCGCAGGGCATTTTGCTGCAGCGTCTGGCCGAGCAGTTGTCGGTGGCGCTGAAACCGTTGGCCAACCAGCCTCCGGTGGCTGAGGCGCCGCGTAAGTCGGCACCGAAACCGGCAGCTCCGGCGGCGGAAGCCGAGAAGCAGCCGAAGATACCGATGGCTTCGCCGATTCGTACGGATATGGAAGTGTTCCGCTTCTAAGCCTGAACCGAGTCAAAACAGAGCCCGCCTTTTGCGGGCTTTGTTGTGTCTGGGATAGAAGATCAAAAGCCCCTCACCCCAGCCCTCTCCCCGAGGGAGAGGGAGCCGACCTTGGTGTCTGGCGCTATTCATCGACCTGAAAGATCTTGGCGATTGTGGATTTGGTAGAGCAGGGGCCGACCGAAATGTCTGGCGCCCTACGTCGACGATCTTGGCGATTATGGATTCAAAGCAAGACGTTCAATTCGGTGTAGCTCCAGAATATCCCCCAATCGGTCCCCTCTCCCTCTGGGAGAGGGCTAGGGTGAGGGGCTCTTCAGCCACCCACAAAAAAGCCCGCAGACAATCGCTTGTCTGCGGGCTTTTTCACATCGGGCCTAATGCTTACGCCCGACGCTCATGCATCCGCGCCAGTTGCCGCTCGAGCATCGACGGATAAGGCTCCATCAACCGCTCCACGCAGCAAGCACCCTCAGGGCTGGCAATCGGGCGGATCCGCGCACGCTGGCGGATCAGCGCATCGTCACTGATCTTGCGCTCAACCAGCAGCAGGTTGCGGCTGTGCTGCGACAAGGCCAGCGCGTCCTGCGCCGAATCAGTCAGCAGCAGATCAATCTGGCTCAACCCGAACAGTTCATCGCCCAGCGTCAAACCCAATTGCAATTGCAGAGTGATGCCGCTGTCCGCGACTTCGATCTGCAACTGATGACCCAGCGCCCGCAGCAGTTCGCCACAGCAGATCGCATTGGTCAGGTAATCGTCGCCACTGTCTTCAGTGTGGAACAGCATCAGCGTGCTGCCGTCGTTCAGGGTTTCGATTTCGCCCTGATACAGCGACGCGGCCTGATCGAGACAGTCGCGATAACGCTCCTGCAACTCTTCCAGACGAGCGCGCGGCAAGCGGCGCAGTTGCTCCTGCGAGCCCAGTTGCACGGCCAGCACAGCGGTGTGCTGCGGCACGCTTGGCGACGGTTTACGGACGACGGGTTGGGGCGCGTCATTGAGCGACTCGTCGCGCAGATCGGCGAACGCGTCATCGTCATCATCGTCTTCGACGGTGCTGACCAGATGTCGCGGTGCTGGCTTCTGCGCGGCCATCGGACGGGTTTCGTCGAAACTCGGATCACGCAAGTTGCGCACCTCGAATTCCGGCTCGTCTTCTTCGTCCACGAACTCGGGTTCCGGTTCCGGTGCAGGCTCCGGCGCGTAGTTGGCGTGGAGCTGACGCGCCAGATCGCCGATTTCATCCTGACGATCGATGCCCGGCGTGTGTTCGTCGATGCGGCGCAACCAGACGCGCAATTGCAGCAGTGGCGTCGACAGATAGCGGCCCATGCGCAGGCTCAGGGCCAGCGACAGCGCCAGCAGAATCCCGCTGAGAATGCCCATGCTTTGCAGGCTGATGGTCATTGGCTGCTGGAACTGATCCATGTCGAGGCTGATGCGCAGTTGCCCGGCAGTCACGTCCTGGAAAGTGATCTTGCTCTCGTACATGCCTTCGGCTTCGCCCAGCAGGCTGTGCTTGGGCCGCTGACCGGACTCGGCGAGGATGCGGTTATCCACGCTGTAGATCGCCGCGTGGGCCACCAGTTTGTTCTTGGTCAGGTTGTTGAGCAGCACGTTGAGGCTGAGGATGTCGTTGGACACCAACAGCTCGGTGGCCGAGGTCGCGGTCTGCGTGGTCAGGCTTTCGCCCAGCGCATCGGCCTGCTGGTGCATGGCCTGCTTGAATTGCAAACCCATCACGCCGGCATAGATCACCAAGGCCAGAGCGACCAGGATCACGTTATGGCTGGCAATGCGCAATGCAATCGGTACACGGCGGTGTCGCAGTGCACGGAAGATCAGCAGGAAGAAGTTATCGGTTTTAACTGGCGTGGGCCGGTTCACTGAGCTCGGCTCTTTTGTCCGTGAAGTTGACGCGCAGTATAGCGACAGGCCCTAGACCGGCAAAGCGCTCGCGGTGCCCGATGGTCACTGAAAGTGGGTAGAATGCGGTTTTTTTCCAGTTGCGGGGGTGCGCGTTGCGCGAAATCGTCCTGATTAACATCACGGGAGTCGACCGTCCGGGTCTGACTGCGGCCATTACCGGCGTTCTGGCACAAGGTGGTGTGAACATTCTCGACATCGGTCAGGCGGTGATCCACGACACCCTGTCGTTCGGCATCCTGGTTGAAATCCCCGATTCCGAGCAAGGCAAGTCCGTGCTCAAGGACATTTTGTTCAAGGGCTACGAGCTCGATCAGCAGGTGCGCTTCACCCCGGTGTCCGAAGAAGATTACCAGCAGTGGGTGGGCAATCAGGGTAAGAAGCGCCACATCGTTACCTTGCTGACGCGCAAAGTGACCGCCGGCCAATTGCAGGCGGTCAGCTCGATCACCGCCAAATATGGCTTGAACATCGATCACATCGACCGTCTGTCGGGTCGCATGCCACTGGACACGCCGGCCGACAAGGGCAAAGGCTGCATCGAGTTTTCCGTGCGTGGCGAAGCGGCTGATCCGCAGGCTTTACGCGCCGAATTCCTCAGCGTTGCCCAGGAACTGAACGTCGATATCGCCTTCCAGGAAGATTCGCTGTTCCGCCGCAACCGGCGTCTGGCGGTGTTCGACATGGACTCGACGCTGATCGAGGCCGAGGTTATTGACGAACTGGCCAAGGCAGCCGGGGTAGGCGAACAGGTATCTGAAATCACCGAGCGCGCCATGGCCGGTGAACTGGATTTCCGCGCCAGCTTCAAAGAGCGTCTGGCCTTGCTCAAAGGCCTCGACGTCAGCGTGCTGGATTCGATCGGCGCTTCGTTGCGCCTGACCGAAGGCGCCGAAACGCTGTTCGCCGAGCTCAAGCGCCTGGGCTACAAGACCGCGATCCTCTCCGGCGGCTTCACCTACTTCGCCAAGCAGTTGCAGGCCAAACTCGGCATCGACTACGTGTTCGCCAACGAACTGGAAGTGGTCGACGGCAAGTGCACCGGCGTGGCGATCGAGCCGATTGTCGATGCCCAGCGCAAGGCTGATCTGTTGAAAGAGCTGGCGCACAAGGAAGGTTTGCGTCTGGAGCAGACCATCGCGGTCGGCGACGGCGCGAATGACCTGCCGATGCTGGCAATTGCCGGTTTGGGTGTGGCGTTCCGCGCCAAGCCGCTGGTCAAGCAGTCGGCGAAGCAGGCGATTTCGACGCTGGGGCTGGATGGCGTGTTGTATCTGCTGGGCTTCCGCGATCGCGACGGGCAGCTCTAGGATCTCTATTGCCTGACTTGGACTCTCGCGAGCAGGCTCGCTCCCACATTTGAAATGCATTCCAATGTGGAAGCGAGCCTGCTCGCGAAGGCCGCGCCACCGATTCAAGATCTGATACTCAAAGCGACTTCCACAACGAATCAAAATCCTCCTCGCTCCCGCCATTCTGCGCGGCTTCCAGCGAGCGATAAGCAAACTGATTGAAACTGTGTGTACTCGCCACCCGCCGATCCAGCCCGGCACGGTGTTCTTCGCCCTGGGTGTTGATCAGCACCTTGCTGCCCTCCTGAAACGGCAGGCGTGGCGCCAGCAAGGTCGCCGGCAAATCGATCGAACTGATCTCCGGTAACAAGAGTCCGCGCAGATACTGGCTGTGATCGTCCCGCGAGCGCACCAGTTGCAAACCACAAGGCTGTGCATGTGGCGCCACCAGTTCAATGCCCATTTGTGTGCCGCCACCGCGCACCTGACGGATCCAGCGGATCACCGCAATGCTCCAGCCCAGACTGACGCTGTCGTGTATCCCGAGCATTTCCCCGGCCTGCAGTTCGGCAGGCACCTCATTTGGCCATGCCAGGCAGTAGCCGCCAGGGCTGTGATTGATCACCGGCAGGGCATAGGTCGGGTAATGCGGCGTGCTGTCCGTTGCGTTTTCATCCTCGAGCAAATGGTCGTACTGAATTTCCTCGTAAGGTAAAAACTCATCGGCCTTGCTCTGTGGTGCTGCGTCGAAAGCCTGGCTCCAACTGTCCCTTTCGCCTTTGGCGACGGCACTGCTGAAGTTCGCCGAGCGCGCTCCTGGATGCTTGAGCAGTTCACTGAAACTGCGCTCGCCGCCGAGATAGAAGTGCAGGGCGCTCATGCCCACGCACACGGTCAGATGGCCTTGGCCAACCGTGCGCTGAAAACTGCGTTCAGCCGCTTGCCCCCAGGTTGCGTGCAAGTGTTGCAGGGTATCGAAGCTCAACCCGTTCGGCACGGGCAGCGGCGTCGAAGTGTCCTGATGCAGCAGATGTGCTGCGATGGCGTTCACCAGCGGTTGCGGGTCGAAACCGAGCAGTCGGGCCTTTTGTTCGCTGCGAAACATGCTGCGGTAGCGTGGGCCGGCATCCAGTTCTGCGCTGATCGCCAGCAAGCCTGCGTCTGGACTCGCTGGATGCAGCTTGAGCAACGCACTCCACGGCTCCAACACCTCGGCCAGCCGTGCGATCTGGTTCTGCCGCAACTGATTGCACCGGGCGCTGCCCAGCAGGAGTGCGGCGATGTAGGTCTGTTCCAGGCTCAGTTCTGTCGTCAGGCTGGCCAACTCGTCGTGGACACGGCGGTGTTGCAGTTGCAGTTCAACGGCGCTGCGATACAGCTGATGCAGTTCGAACCACACATGCTCCGGCGGCGAGCTATATAGCTGCGTGGCGCGCAGCAGTTGGCCTTTGAGTGCATGGGCCGCACGTTGCAGGGCCGTGCTGACCAATGCCGCGCGATCCTTGCTGTACTTCGGTGCAATTCGCAGCACGATTTGTTTGTAGCCGATGGCCAGATGGCTTTGCAGTGCCTGGCACAGATTGCTGATCTTGCGCGAACGCTCGTCGAGCATGATCGCCTGATGCAGGAAGTGCCGCTCCAGGTGCTGGCAGACGAAATAAACCTCGGGCCGCAGCAGTTCAAGCAGGTTGAGACGGTTATCGCTGGGCGTGAGCAACTGATTGAGTTCACCCAGGCCTTGATAGAGCAGGCGGGCGGTTTCGCCGATGTTGGCCTTGGGCAGGCCGGCGATCCAGCGCTTGAGGTCACGCGGGGTGGCTTCGCAAAACGACAGGCGCGTTTGCGTTGGGGGCGGGGCGCTCAGAGAGGGTTGGTGACGAGACTCACTCATGCCTTGACGGGCTCCGGCGGCGAAAGGGGCAATGCCCAAAACTCTAGCAGCTGTGGTCTGTTTCGCTGGGTAGCGTCAGGCTTTTTGACCGCTGGTCTGCTGGCCGGATGCCATTCCTTAAGCCCGACTAGTCTCTCTGGCGTGCGATCGGAAACGCACGGTTGCACGGCCTGCCGTCAACCTCGGGCAGGTCTCCCGAAACTTCAAGGAGATGAGGTTCATGTCTAACTATGCAGTGGCAAATCAATGGGGTGGCAGTTCGGCGCCGTGGCATCCGGGTGGAACCTGGGAACTCGGCGGGCGGGACAACCAGAATGTCGTCGCTATCGAGATTAAGTCGCACGATGACGGTAAAACGTTCACCGGCACTATGACCTATGCCGGGGAAGGTCCCATTGGCTTCAAAGCGCAACGCACCGGTCAGAACCAGTACAACGTCGAGAATCAGTGGGGTGGCAATGATGCCCCATGGCATCCGGGCGGCAAGTGGGTGATTGGCGGCCGGGACAATCAGAACGTTATCGCGTTGAGCGTCACGTCCAGTGACGGAGGGAAAAACCTCAGTGGCACCAATACCTATGTCAACGAAGGCCCGATCGGCTTCCGTGGGCAGATAGAGTAGCGGCACCACCGAGTCGTATCCGCCCTTTCGCAGACGTGCGAACGGGCGGATCAGTGGCTCACATCATGTTCAGGCTTTTGGCAGCGCCAGGCCCTGACCCATCTGCACAGGCGAACCCGCGAGCAGTTCTTCAGCCCACTTCACCTGATCCGGCCCGAACAGCACGATCGCGGTCGAACCCAGCTTGAAGCGGCCCAGTTCAGCGCCTTTTTCCAAGTGAATCGGCGCACGCGCAGCTTCGTCGTAGCGGAAGGTTTTCAGCTCGCGCTTCGGCGGGGTGACCAGGCCGGCCCATACGGTTTCGATCGAAGCGACGATCATCGCGCCGACCAGCACTACGGCCATCGGGCCGCGCTCGGTGTCGAAGATGCACGCTACACGCTCGTTGCGGGCGAACAGTTCCGGGACGTTTTCAGCGGTGGTCTGATTCACCGAGAAGATCCGGCCCGGGATGTAGACCATCTCGCGCAGGGTGCCGGCCAGCGGCATGTGCACGCGGTGGTAGTCCTTCGGCGACAGGTAAATGGTGGCGAAGTCACCGCCCATGAACGGCGCCGCGTTGGCCGCGTCACCGCCAAGCAGTTCCAGTACGCTGAAGCTGTGGCCCTTGGCCTGGAACACGCGACCGTGTTCGATCGGGCCGAGTTGGCTGACTGCACCATCAGCCGGGCTGAGGATCGCGCCCGGAGTCTCGTCCAGCGGACGCGCGCCGTCTTTCAGGGCGCGGGTGAAGAAGGCATTGAAGTGCTCGTAAGCAGTCAGGTCTTCGACCAGCGCTTGCGACATGTCCACCTGATAACGCTTGGCGAACCATTGGGTGAAGGCATTTTTGAACCAGCGCACGCGGCACTCGGCAACGCAGCCGGCCAGGCGCGACAGCAGGTGATGCGGCAGCAGGTACTGGCTGAGGATAAACAGACGCTCTTTCATTAGTTGTCCTTAGAACCTTGAATCTCGACAGGCGTATCAGGGTGGTTGCCCCATTCGCCCCAGGAACCGGCGTAGCCCTTGACCCGCGGATAACCGAGGGACTTGGCCACCAGATAAGTGAAGCCCGACCGGTGATGGGTCTGGCAGTGGGTAATGATTTCTTTGTCCTTGGTGATCCCGAGGTCTTCGAGGATCTGCGGCATGTCCGTGCGAATGCGTAGCTGACGCGCCTTGTCCATGCCCGCCGTCCATTCGAAGTTGACCGCGCCGGGAATGTGCCCGGCCTTGGCGGCCAGCACTTTCTCGCCGGAATATTCCAGCGGCCCGCGCGCATCCCAGATTGCCAGATCGGCGGCGCCGAGACGGCTTTGCAGGTATTCGCGCGTGGCGGTCGGCTCATCGTGCAGGGTCAGCGACACCGGGCCGCCCACTGCCGGCGGAACCTGGATCGACATCGGCATGCCATCCGCCAGCCACGCCGGCAGACCGCCGTCGACGTAGTGATATTTGTCGTGACCGATCACGTCGAGCAGCCAGATGAAACGTCCGGCCCAGCCGCCACCTTCGTCGTCATAGACCACGTAGACCGCATCTTTGCGATGGCCCAGTTCACCGAACAGCGCTTCCAGATCGGCTTTCGCCGGCAGCAGGCCCGGTGCCGGCGGCTGGCCGAGCTGGGTGCGTTTCGGGTCGACAAAGCGTGCGCCGGGCAAATGACCTTCGGCATAACGGGCAGGACTGGTCAGGTCCACCAGAACCAGGTTGCTGGCCTCCAGCCGAGGAAGCAAGTCGCTCGGTTCGATGACGAGCGGCAAGCCAGAGAAGTCAGACATGTGAGGTCTCCAGAGCACAAAGGGGAGGATTGTAGCGCAGCCTCATCGGCCACGGCTGCTAAAGCTGTGCAGGGCTTTTTCGATGCACTGCGCGGTTTTGCCAAAGGCTTGCACGGTGATGTCGGCGAACGGCCCGCCGCCCTGATCGGCGACGACGATCATGATCACCCGGCCATTGTTGACCAGCGAGCGCAGGAACAGATGTTCGCCGCGAAACAGCGTGCGCAGGCTCGCGGGCAGCAGGGCGGAGAACTGGGCGTTGTTCTCGGGATTGATCCGCACCTGCGCCTGTTGCGCAAGCAGCCGTTGCAGGACCTTGCTCTGGCTGACGACAAAATTCAGCGCCGCCGCTTCTTTCGGCAAACCATAGGTTTGCTGCACGCGCAGACTGGATTGCGTGCGGTCGGCCATCAGGATCATCACCCGGCGCATGCCGCTGGCGGCCAAGGCATCGCGCGCGGCGACGGTCAGGCTCATCGCATTGGTGAAGCGACTCGGTTCTGCGAGCAATTCGGCGCATTGTTTGCGCCATTGGCCCAGGTCTTCAGCGGAGGGCGCGGCGGCGGGCAACATGCCGGCCGGCAAACGACGCGTGCCCCACGGCCACAGCAGTGAAACCGCTGGGTGCCACAAATCGGCCATCGCATGCTGACGCGCGCTGTTGGCGGCTTGCTGGTGCAACTGTTGTTGCACCTCGTCCATGGAAATTTGCAGATAAAGGCTGGTCAGGTACTGCCAACGCTCGCTGTGCGGACTGTCCCAGGCCTGTTGCGCCGACAGCGCCAGACCATTGGCCAGCAGTACGGTATTGGCCGGCTGGTTGAGCCAGCGGCGCAGCGTCGGATCGTCGTCGAGGCGATTCTGCTGGCGCAGCGGGTGTTCGCTGTCGCGGGCGATGCGCAACACTTTCACCAGTTCGCGCTGTTCACTGAGCAGCAGTTTATAGCCCTGCTGCACCCAGATCGGCAGGTGCCAGGCCTCGACCAGCGCTTCGGCGATTTTCAGCAGGCGCACGCCGAACAATTGCTTTTCGACCGTTCGCGCCGATTCGCCCTTGTGGATAACCCGCAGTTCCCACTCTTCGAGCAATTGCGGATAGGTCAGCGCCAATGGCCATAACGGCGACAGAAACAGCAGGCTGCCCCAATGAATGTCCTGCCACAGCCGCGCCAGGCGACTGGCGAAAAAACCATTGGCCTGTTGCGTCGCGTGCTGGCTGATCATCTGCAACTGGCGCAGGGCCTTGGGAATCTGCATCTGCGGTTCGACTGGCAGGCGCGCGAGCAATTCTTCGGTCCGCGCCAGGCCGAGACGGTTGATCGCCACCTCGAGATTTTCCGCTGGAGCGGCCATGGTGCCGTGGGTGTGACGATTCGCCTCACGGATGATGCTCAAGGCCAGCGCCGGGCTGTCTTGCATCAAGTCGGCGATGTCGCGCAACGAGCTGCGATTGTCGCGAATCGCCCGACATACCTTGTCGTGAGACTCTTGCGGCACGGGCAGCCGGACGCCATCGAGCAACTTTACCCAGCCGTCGAGGGTGGTCGGTTTTGCGTGTGGGACGTTCGTTTCATTAGCCATGTCTGGACGGGATCTTCACTGACTGTAGACGCGCCCGGCATGGGCTAAATTGGCTTTTCGCCTGAACTGGCTATAGTCTGGCGCAGTTTTGCCGATAAGTAGAAGAAGAGATTTTTTAACTTCCGAATATGACCTTGAACCCGACTTAAATAAGTACTTTCTACCTATGGCTAAAATTATCGGCATCATCGTCGTATTCGCGAGCGTGCTCGGCGGATACGTGCTCTCCCACGGCAAGATTGCCGCCCTGATCCAGCCCTTCGAGGTGTTGATCATCGGTGGTGCTGCACTCGGTGCATTCCTGCAGGCCAACCCCGGCTACATGACGATGCACGTGCTCAAGAAATCCCTGAGCATGTTCAGTTCGCGCTTCAGCCACACGTTTTATCTGGAAGTGTTGGGCCTGATCTACGAGATCCTCAACAAGAGCCGCCGCGAAGGCATGATGGCCATTGAAGGCGACATCGAAGATGCCGCTGCGAGCCCGATCTTCGCCAAGTACCCGGCAGTGCTCAAAGACGAACGCATGACCGCGTTCATCTGCGATTACCTGCGCATCATGTCGTCCGGCAACATGGCCCCGCACGAGCTCGAAGGCTTGTTCGACATGGAGCTGTACAGCCTCAAAGAAGACCTCGAACATCCGTCCCACGCGGTGAACGGCATCGCCGACGCCATGCCCGGTTTCGGTATCGTCGCGGCGGTACTCGGCATCGTGGTGACCATGGCTTCCCTGGGTGAAGGCGATCAGAAGTCCATCGGTCTGCACGTCGGTGCGGCACTGGTCGGTACCTTCTTCGGTATTCTCGCGGCGTACGGTTTCTTCGGCCCGTTGGCGCATTCCCTGGCCCACGATGCCAAGGAAGAGCTGAACGTCTACGAAGCCATCAAAGCTTCGCTGGTGGCTTCGGCTTCCGGCATGCCGCCATCGCTGGCGGTCGAGTTCGGTCGCAAGGTTTTGTACCCGGCCCACCGTCCAAGCTTTGCCGAGCTGGAACAAGCCGTTCGCGGTCGCTAAGCCATGGAAAATAATCAGCCGATTATCATCAAGCGCGTCAAGCGCATAGCCGGCGGGCATCACGGCGGGGCGTGGAAAATCGCCTTCGCCGACTTCGCCACGGCGATGATGGCGTTCTTCCTGGTGTTGTGGCTGCTGTCCACCGCGACACCGGAGCAGAAGATCGCCATCGCCGGTTACTTCAAGGATCCGGTCGGCTTCTCCGAAAGCGGCACGCCGTACATCATCGACCTGGGCGGCACGCCGACCCTGGCGCCGGAAAACACCCTCAACCCGGAAGTGAAATCGCAGCCGCAACCGGACAAGGTCACGGTCGATACCGAACAGGTTGAAGGCATGGCCGAGCAGGTCGAGAAGGAACGTCTGGAACTGCTTCTGCAAGAACTGCAGAACAAGGTCGACGAGAACCCGCAGTTGCAGAAGTTCAAGGACCAGATCCTCTTCGAGATCACCCCTAACGGCTTGCGCATCCAGATCATGGACGCGGAAAACCGGCCGATGTTCGACTCCGGTTCTGCACGCTTGAAACCGTACTTCGAAGACATCCTGCTGGCCATGGCCGACACCATCAAAGCGGTGCCGAACAAGATCAGCATCAGCGGCCACACTGACGCCAAGCCGTACACCGGCACTGGCGATTTCGGTAACTGGGAGCTGTCGGCCAACCGCGCCAACGCGGCTCGCCGTGCGTTGATCGCCGGCAGCTATCCGGATGCGCAAGTCGCGCGGGTGGTGGGTTATGCCTCTTCGGCGCTGTTCGACAAGGAAAACCCGTTCAACCCGGTCAACCGGCGTATCGATATTGTCGTACTGACGAAGAAAGCCCAAGCGGCCATCGAAGGTGCGCAAGGTGCCGACGCGGCTAAACCGGCGGATCAGAGTCAGAACGGCAACGCCCCGGCGACACCAGTTGATCCGAACGCGCTGCCGGCGGATCAGCAACCGGTGCCGGCGCATGAGTTGCGTGAACGGTTGAACCTGTTTGATGACGCGGCGCCGAAACCGACGGAGCCGGGGAGTGCGGCGCCAGCGGCGCCACCCACCACTGCACCGGCCCCCGCGCCTAAGCAGTGATTCACAAAAAGCCACGGTCACCGTGGCTTTTTTGTTTCTGCCTGCGTCGCAATCACCAGTCGCAGTTTTCGCAATCACGGAAGATCAGTAATGGAAAGACTCAAAGCCTATTTTCAGCGGCACGGCAACGCACCCTTCAAGTTTGGCGAGGGACGGGTCAGTGGCTATATTTCGGCCACCCTCGGGCTGCTGAGCCTGTTGGCGGTGTTCTGCTTCCTGTTCCCCGAGTGGCTGACCACCGCCGAACTGCGCAAGGTCTATGACGAGCAGTTCGCGCGCACCACGCTGTTGCTCGGTCTGGTGCTGTCGTTCAGCCTCGGCACCCTGAATATCCTGCTCAACAAACGCAAACGTCTGGGGATTACCGGGTTGGTGGCATCAGGCCTCGCGGTGTTTCTCGGGGGTACCAATGTCCAGGTCAGCTCGATCGGGCAGACCCCTTACACGCTGGGTCTGGACTGGTTTGTCCTGGCGCTGCTGGTGTCGGCGATCGTGTTCATTCCCTTGGAAAAGCTCTATTCCAAAGACCCTGAGCAAAACATCCTGCGCCCGCACTGGCGCACCGACCTGACCTACTTTTTCGTCAGCCACATGCTGGTGCAATTCATCCTGATCTTCATCACCGCGTCCTCCAGCTATATCGCCGGTTGGGCGGTGTCGCCCGGCTTGCAGGCGAGTGTGCAAAGCCTGCCGCTCGTTGTGCAGTTTCTATTGGCGATTCTGGTTGCCGATCTCGGCCAGTACTGGCTGCACCGTCTCTATCACGTGGTGCCATTTCTGTGGCGCATCCACGCGGTGCATCACTCCAGCACCCACATGGACTGGCTCGCCGGTTCGCGCGTGCATTTCATTGAAATCCTGCTGACCCGCACCGGTGTGCTGGTGCCGTTGATGCTGCTGGGCTTCGCGCCGCAAGCGTTGAATGCCTATGTGATTCTGGTCGGTGTTCAAGCAGTACTGGCCCACGCCAACGTGCGGATCAACGGTGGCTGGCTGAACTACCTGATCGTGCTGCCGCGCTACCACCATTGGCACCACGCCCGGCACAAGGATTACATCTACAAAAACTATGCGATCCACACGCCGCTGGTGGACATGCTGTTCGGCACGTTCAAATTGCCGCCCAAAGAATGGCCGGTACGTTATGGCGTTTTTGGCAAGGAGCTGCCTGGCGGGATTGTGCATCAGCATCTGTATGCGTTTCGCAAGCCTGAGCCAAAAGTGGTTGTGCCAAAACCGCCGGCTAGCGTTTGAGGCAAAAAAAAGCCGCGAGACGATCGCGGCTTTTTTGTGTCTGGCTAGTTAATAGCCGTTTTCCGGCAAACTGGCGATGATCGAGCGGTAGCTGTTCATCCGCTGCTGCTGGATGCGGCCATCTTCCAGTGCCTTGAGCAACGCGCAACCCGGTTCGCGGTCGTGCTTGCAGTCGCGGAAGCGGCAGGTGCCGAGCAGGTCGTCGAACTCGATGAAACCGGCTTCGACGTCGGCGCGGCTGACATGGCCGAGGCCAAATTCGCGAATACCCGGGGAGTCGATGAGTTCGCCGCCGCCAGGGAAGTGGAACAGGCGCGCGGTGGTCGTCGTGTGTGTGCCCTGACCGGACAGCTCGGACAACGGCCCGACACGGGTCTCCACCTCAGGCAACAGGCTGTTGACCAGCGACGATTTGCCGACACCGGACTGGCCGACGAACACGCTGATGCGCCCGTCGAGTTGCTGTTGCAGTTGCTCCATACCATTGCCGTGGTGCGCCGACACTTCCAGCACCGGATAACCCAGCGTGCGGTAAACCGCCAGCAGCGCATTGAGCGCCGGGGCGTTCTGCTCGTCGATCAGGTCGAACTTGTTCAACAGCAGCAGCGGGCGGATGCCTGCGTGTTCGGCAGCGACCAGATAGCGGTCGATCAGGTTGGCGTGGGGCTCGGGCAGCGGCGCGAAGACGATGACGATCATGTCAACGTTGGCCGCTACCGGTTTGAGCTGGCCACGGCTGTCAGGGCGGCACAATTCGGTGGTGCGCGGCAGTTGCGCGACGATCACCCCGATGCCCTGATTGCCGGCACGCCAGACGACTGTGTCGCCGGTCACCAGCGCAGGCAGGTTGGCGCGCAAGTGGCAGCGGAACACTTGGCCGGCCTGATCACCGTCAACCGCTTCGACCTCGACCTGCACACCGAAGTGGGCGATCACCAGGCCGGTTTGTTCCGGGCCCAGGTCGCCGCCCTCAAGGGCTTCGACCGCCGAGGACTCGCGTTTGGCGGCGCGGGCAGCGCGCTCGCCCTGAATCTTTTCGATGCGCCAGTTTTGACGACGATTGAGTTGGCGTTTGGCCATGGGTGTTCCGTCTGAAGAATGCAGCGATTAGGTAAAACGGCCGCGAGTTTAGCACGCCCGGCCACCGGCCTAGGCTAAACTGCGCAGCATTGCCTAGGAGCCGAAATATGCCAAACCCGCAGAACCTGATCTGGATCGACCTGGAAATGACCGGTCTGGATCCGGAAAACGACGTCATCATCGAGATGGCCACCATCGTCACCGATAGCGATCTCAACACCCTGGCCGAAGGCCCGGTGATCGCCATCCATCACAGCGACGAAGTGCTCGCGCGCATGGACGAGTGGAACACCCGCACCCACGGCAACTCCGGCCTGACCCAACGTGTGCGCGACAGCCGCATCAGCATGGCCGAAGCCGAGGCCGAAACCATCGCTTTCCTGGAAAAATGGGTGCCGAAGGGCAAGTCGCCGATCTGCGGCAATAGCATCTGCCAGGACCGCCGCTTCCTTTATACGCACATGAAGGCGCTGGAAAGCTACTTCCACTATCGCAACCTCGACGTTTCCACGCTCAAGGAACTGGCCGCGCGCTGGGCACCGGACGTGCGCGACAGCTTCAAAAAGGGCAGCACGCACCTGGCGCTGGACGATATCCGCGAATCGATCGCCGAACTGCAGCACTACCGCAAACATTTCATCAAGTTCTGATGTGGTTTGTGCAGGAGCTGCCGCAGACTGCGATCTTTTTGCGCTTGTTGTGCATTCACAAATATTAAAAGATCACAGCCCCCGGCAGTTCCTCAATTGAAACGTGCGGCAAACGCTCCGTCGTGCCAGTGCGAAATGATGTGGCGGCATTTACCCTGACCGCTGCATCTTGTGCGACACCAGTGCAATAACCTCCCGATAACTTTTCGAAATAAAGTGATGCTAACTTCACTGTTGCATCCGTCTGATGTTAGGTGTTGTGCCTTTGTCTCATGTTTCGAACGGACACGCCAGTCTGTGTTTGATAGTGTGCATATATTGTCGATGCTGGATAAGGCAATGCTTTGGCAGCTTGATTCAAGTGTGATTCCTTTCCGAATTAGAATCTCGAATAACTATTTTATTCTTACACTTTTGCGTGAGAGGTTTTTCTGGGTGCATGTTATTACTGTCGCTCCATACTTCGAATTTTAGAAAGGTTCGGGTTTATCTCTATCAAGGAAGAAGTTAATGAGTGAGAGGCTTAATGCGTCACAGGATCAATCCCATGAGGCTGGCGTGGCAGAAAGTATCGGTAGCCTTGCCGTAAAGTTTGACGCGGGTGCATCCAGTCGAAACAAAGTGCTATACGCAAACGGGCGTATGCAGGTCAAGGTCCAAGTTGTAGTTACTGGTCTGGATCGCAATGGTGATGTCGTTACTGTTTCCGACGAGGTCATGGAGAGTATTCGTCTTATTCACTACGATAGCGGCAAAATCTTGCGCAATGGTTGGCGAGCCAGCACGGAGCAGGGCCGTTTCACCCTGGCGGTAGCGCACTCCGCCACGGTTGTGGAGGATGAGGATGATGGAGACGAGGATCTTTCCAGTCAGCGCCGGGTACGAACGTTCTGGGTATCCAGCGAAAACGTTGAAACCATCCAGATCGGTGCTTCCATAAAATTTGATAACGAAGTCATCCGCAGTAATGGAACAACTCTGTCGAGCAGGCATGACAGCAGTATCAGCATTGAGGCCATCCTGCCGGTAACCTACGCGATTGAGCAATTCCGGTGGGAGAATGTCTGGTATGACGGCGGCTTTAAAAATCAGCGTGTCTACAAATACTATCTCGGCTTGTATCCCCATGCACAACAAGTAAAGTTGGTGGACTGGATTGTTGAGGATTCTGATGACAGCGTTGTATTTGCCTTCGGTAATAAAGTCGATGGATGGAATGCAGCGTTTCAGGCAGGCGTTCTGATCCATCCGGACCTGTACACGTTTAACATGTCGTTACCGTTTGTCGAGGCCTCCGGTGTGGTGCCGGAGGCCGTCAGGATGATTTACCATGAAAAGGACTATAGGGTTAAAGTCAACGACCGCATCGGAGAACTGACTGTTGTCCAGGCACTGTCCCCGGCAGCACGAAATCAACCACCCGTCGACAGGTCGGAAATATTCCGCTTCACCGCTCTGGATCAATTTGGCACTAAACATGAGCTGGCTATCCGCACTAACTTTAAAGAGCGAAGCTTCAGGCTTGAACGAGGCTGAGACTTTTATTGTTGGTGCCGGCGCGTAGTGGCTAAACTGCGCGCCTCACTGCCAGGATTGCCACCATGTTGCTGATGCTCTATCTGATCGCCATTACCGCTGAAGCCATGACGGGCGCGCTGTCTGCCGGACGGCGAGGCATGGATTGGTTTGGCGTGGTGTTGATCGCCTGCGTAACAGCCTTGGGCGGTGGCTCGGTGCGCGACGTGCTGCTCGGGCACTATCCGCTGACCTGGGTCAAACATCCGGAATACCTGGTGCTGACCTCGGTCGCAGCGATGTTCACGGTGTTCACCGCACGCTGGATGCGCCACTTGCGCTCGCTGTTTCTGGTACTTGACGCCGTCGGTCTGGTGGCATTCACCCTGATCGGCTGCATGACCGCGCTGGAAATGGGCCACGGCATGTTGGTGGCTTCGGTGAGCGGCGTGATTACCGGGGTATTCGGCGGCATTCTTCGCGATATTTTCTGCAACGACATTCCTCTGATTTTTCGCCGCGAACTTTATGCGAGCGTTTCGTTTGCAGCTGCATGGTGCTACATGCTCTGTCTTTATCTGAATGTGCCGAGTGAGCAAGCTATTCTGATAACCCTGTTCGGCGGTTTTTTGTTACGTCTGCTGGCGATCCGTTTTCATTGGGAAATGCCAAAATTCGTTTATAACGACGAGCATTGACCCTCGGCGCAGGGACATGTTGGTTTGCCTGATAAAAACCCTGTGAACTGCTGTAGCTTGCAAGTGTATGTTTCTTACATTTTTCGCTTTGCTGTTTATTTGAAAGGTATGTAGTTTTTTTGTTGGCATATTCCGATGCCAATATTTAAATATGACTTTTCAAAGGGATAAATCATGAGCGAAAGCATGGATGCTACAACCGATCAGCAAACCAGTCCGCCGATTCTTGCAGGCCTTGGCAGTATCAAGGTCAAGTTTGATGCCGGCGACAGTGCACGCAGTAAATCGCTGTTCGCCAATGGCCGGATGCAGGTGAAAGTTCAAGTTCTGGTTTCCGGGGTAGATGCCGACGGTAATGCTATGCACGTACCGGCAAATGTTATGGAAAGCATCGAACTGATTCATTACAGCACGGGCAGGACGTTGCGCGACGGCTGGGCCGCGAGCCTGGAGCAGGGGCGGTTTACCATTGAGGCGCGTTCTTCATCCGCTGCTGGAGAGGTTCAAGACGGTGATCCGGAAAATGACAGCATCCATCCTCAGATTCGCACGTTCTGGGTGTCCTCATCGAGCGCCGGAACGACCCAGATTGCCGCGCGCCTGTCTCTGAACGGTGAGAGGATTCTCAGTAATGGCACCACGCTGTCCAGCGTTCATGACAGCAGTGTAACCGTCGAAGCACAACCACCTTCGGCGTATAGCCTGACGGAGTTTCGCTGGTATCAAACCCGGCGCGGTAATGAGGCCCCCGGCAATCGCATCTTCAGCTATCGCCTTGGACTCTATCCAGGGGGACAGCAGATTAAACTCGTCGATTGGGTTGCAGAGGGAATAGAAGAAGGCGCTGACTATAACTTTGCAGGGGGTAACAGGCTTAATGAATCAAAAACCAATTATATGGAAGTCACGCTTGTTCGCCCCGCAAGAGGCACGCTGACTGTGACCTTGCCGAGTAGAGGTGATCCTTTTGTATTCGCTTTTTTTTCTGACGCTCATACATGGTCTCAGGATCATTATGATGTAAGGATTCAGAGTGACGGGGAGCTGACTGTCGTGCAAGGCCTTTCCGAATACTCGACGCGACATGAAAAATATAAGTACGGTAGAAAACTATATTTTCTCGCTATTGATGAACACGGTACGGAGCATAAGCTGGCGATTCGCGTGGACTTTTATGAACGTAATTTATATCTGGAACGAGGCTGAGTCTCACCTTCACTGATGCAATGTCGGTGGATGTAGTAGATATCTATGCTTTTTGGCGTGGCGACTATCGATAAGCTGCGGTGTTCAATCATCAGGTAATCGCCCCTAAAGTGCTTTTACTTATCGAGTGTTGGCCCTTGAATTATGCGGGGCCAACACTAGTACATCTCAAGGATGAGTATTCATGACTGGCAAGCCGCCTAAGGTCAAACCTGTACCTGACCCGACAAAAAAAACCGATTTCAACTTAGAGGGAATTCATCGCCCACCGTCCCCCGCTTCCGCAATGCAGCAACCGCCCAAACCGCATCGCCAGGAACCCTTGAATCCTTCTTTCGGGTCTGACTCTGTCGTATTGACGCCAGCGATCAGGGTGAGCGTAAGTCCGAGGTCATCCACGATCGCTGAATTCGCGATGCATGCCACAGAGTCGGCTCTGGCCGATTACTGGATACCCACACCCAAAGGCCTCGGCGAGGCCGATGCACAGGGCATCCGGATTGTGAAGCAGCGTCAGTATGTCGCCGTAGCCGATGACCATATCGTGCAAGTGGTCGCGGACGCCGAAAGTGGCCTGTTTCGGGCCACTCTGGCCAGTGAGCTCGACCCCTCCGGCCCGCTCATGAAGCGGGACAGCGAGGGCCGGTTCTGGGTCCCGCTGGACGGCGATTTCGCAACTTTCACTGATTCAATATCAGTACAGACCGCACAACTTTTTCGCCGGATGGGCCGTTCCGTGGCGCAGTTTTCCGACGCCACGGTGCACCGCATGCTGGCAGTGAGCGGGGTCAATGAATCAGTGCTGCACGATGTGCTCATCAATGATCGCCCTGTGCCTTTTTTACTGGAGGACACCATCAGGCGGTTCGAACTTGATCAGAAAATTCAGGCGCAAGGACGCGGGGGGGTACCTGATCATTTTAAGCGGTTCAAGGATCTGGACGATGCATTTGAATCCGATTGCGATGAAAACACCTTGCGGATGCGCCGGGTATTTCCAGATCTACCGAAAACGGCTGCGCTGGCGATATGGCGCAATACCAGCGCTGCCGAGCGTTTGCATATGCACAACCAGCCAGGCATGCCTCAGCGAGTGGCGAAAGAGGCACTGGTGGCACTGCGAGACATTCGCCTGGCAAGGGCTGTGGAAGGCATTCACTTAGAGGCCGTAGCCAATCCGGACATTGATCGGTTAGTGCTGCATATGATCGGGGATCTGGTGAATTGGCCGCAGCAGATTCGTATCGAGATTCGCCTTGGCGCGATTGACGCAGAGGTCTTTGCGGCTATCGGCGATGCCCGGTCGCCGGATCGTCACGTATTGATTCGTCAGGATGATGGCTATGTCATTCAGAGCAGCGACACTCAATTAACTCAAGGATCGAAAGATCTGTATTCAACTCTCTGGCTTCTGTTGTTGCCCAGGCATCGTCATTTGCTGGGTGTAACAGAAGGTGGTGGTTCGGCACTGCAACAGTTGATCCGTGCACAGCCGTTGCCGCCACGCCAAACTGTGAGCGGGTTGCTGGGGCTGGCGCCGCTTCCGGTGACCGTCGATCCTGCCACCGCGCAATACAGGCAGGCGGGCCAGTTGCGTGGTGGTGGCGACAATCAGCCGGCAGCGAAAAAGTCCGTCGTAGAACGCGTGCGTGATCTTTACCCGCAGCTTACAGATAAGGACGTGACGGCATTTATCAATGAGCGCTTGAAGAATGATCCATCAGGCGTTTTATTTTGCCTGGAAACGGAGCTTGCGACGTTGCGTGATGAACTGGCGATATGGACTGTCGATGACGAGTTGCCTCATGCGCAGAGGTCGGAACCGGAAGGCGCGCCGACACTTACCGAACGACGCCAGGCTCGCGAGCAGTTCAGCGCAAAGTTGCAGGATATCTGGCAGCGAAAGTCGGTTTCGAAGTGGGAAGAGGGAGAATATCAGTTTTCTCACTATGTAGATTTTTCGGGTGAGTTACCAAGGTTGTCCACCCGATTTGAGTATGTAACAGACTTGATATTAACCGCAAATGAACCGGGTGCACGGTTAGGCGCGTTTCTTGACAGCTTTCCCAATATTCAATGTTTGGGGATTTTTGGCATAAAAATGGAAGAGTTCGCGTCAGGAATATTTCAAATGCGCCAGTTAAGTGAGCTTACGCTGGACGGGTGCTCGCTAAAACTATCCGAAGTCACAGTTGAAGGATTGTCCAGAATGGAAACACTTACCAGATTGAATCTGGCAAACAATCCTCTGACAGTTGCCCCACATGTAGGCTACATGGCAGGTTTAACCGGATTGATGCTGAACAACGCCAATCTTTTCAGCGTTCCTTCAGGCATAGATACGCTCAGGAAACTGGGTGTCGTGGCGTTGCATGATAATAATATTTCCGACGTGGGGTATGAACTGTTCGAAATTCCGGATACACAGGATCTGTTCGTGGGTTTATTGAATAATCCGCTGAGTGACGCCTCAAGGCAACGGATCAGTCAGTATCTTAAAAATTCAAGTATGGATCGGAAGATAGAAATCCAGACGGAGGATGCAGTTTCAGAATCTGACTCCGATAGTGAGTCCTCTGAGAGCGGGTTCTCGACAGGTTCAGAAAGTGACTGAATGTTGATGGAAGTAACGGCTTCTTTGTTTTTCTCACATGATCTGACATGAATTGACTGCCAGACGGCTCCCCTTTTGATTATCTATAATTTGCGTCGAGAGGGGAGAAAGATCATTGAGTGTTGGAATCAGCGGCGCGAGAAGAGTGTTGGCAAGTTGCGTTTCATCAAATCTGGGGTTGCTGAATATATTGGTATTTGTGTGGGTTGTTGAAGGAGGTTTTAAAATGTTGCCTCTTCACAATTTGTCTGATGTCGCTGCTGTTTTTATTTAAATCGATCTTCAATACTTTGCTGAGTCCTTAAAGGGCGAAATCTATTAATCAGCAAGGTGTTTTTAAATGTTTGATGATCAAATTGGTATTTCCCGTATCGAGGTGAAGCTCGACGCTACAAGGTCTGGCCAGCATAAAGTACTTTATGCCAACGGTCGTATGCAGGTGCGTGTGTTAGTGCTGCTGCACGGGATCGATAACAATGGCGACGGCGCTTCACTGCATGGACACCCTGCGTTGCAATCACTGCGGTTGATCGCCTATAACGGCGCGCGGCCTCTGGAGGGAGACTGGAGTGTATCGCTTCAGGAGAACCGTTATGCTCACGAAATGTCGGGTGGGGCAACGCGGCTGACAGAAGTCCCACGTACCACGCACAACCGGATAAGCGATGACTCTGATCCGGTACAGATTTTTCAGTTCTGGGTTTCGGCTTCCAGGCCTGGAATCATGGAAGTGGCCGCCGAGATTTCCATAAACGGCGTCGTATTGCGAAGCAACGGAATTGGTTTCGACAGCAGTGTTACGCTGGAGGCGATTCCGCCGAAAGAGTATTCGCTGAGCAGCTTTTCGTTGAGCAAATATGATGAGAAACAGGATAGGGGCCTATATGAATGGGTTCAGCACTATCATATTGGTCTGCGCGCGGACGGCAGGCAGATTCACCTTCTTGACTGGTACAGCAGTGAGGTGAAACTTGATCCTTATGATTCCGAAGATGCGGTGCGGGTTTACGTGTCCGGTAATATTCCCGGTAGACAAGGTAGTCGCAAAGTTTTTTATGGGTATATGGCGCCGATATATGGTCTGCAGGCAACATTTCACAGTCCCCATAGCTACGTCACCGTACCTATCAACAAAGCGCCTGGAAAGTTGACGCTGGTTCAGTATGTTTCCGCTGATCCGCAGGCGGCGCGGGAAAATGATAGCGCATTCGAGTTTGCCGTGATCGATGAGTTCGGCTCGGAACACAGGCTTTGTATCGATGGTGATAAAGAACGGCTTGCTTTTATTCTGGATGAATCGAGGCGGTCAATGAAACAGCTTGTCTGATTTTATTATGTAGCCAGCAAGTTTTCGTTGGTGAGTTAATTTGCCAATATCTGAGTCTTGAAATAAAAGGACGTTTTTCAATGGGTAGTGATTTATCTGCCGCTGTTCAATCAAACGCTTTCAACTTTGGTGAGTTTGTTTCCGGAGGCGTCGATCCGCGTACGGGTATGTATACGTGTTCCTTTTCGTTGGGAAAGTTGCATTCGTCGGATCTCAATGGCCCTGAGTTCGCACTTTCACTGGGTTTTAATCCGCTCAATCAGGCAGATGTCGGTTTCGGTATTGGCTGGGCACTGACCCTGACAAATTACGACTTGCGCAGCAAAGTCATGACATTGTCCAACGGTGAGCGCTACAAGGCTGTCGAAACGTCCGCCGGTCTGAAGTTCAAGGAAATGAAGCTGCAGACGGCAAAGGTTTTGGTGACCGGGGCAGGGCGTTATGAAGTTCGATACAAGGATGGTCGGCGCGAATTGCTAAAAGTCCTGGCTGGCACTCAGGTGGCGGTAGCGGAAAAAATAATCGCGGCGAACGGTGTGAGCATTGCGTTGAAGCACGAGTTGTTCAACCAGTTTCCCAGATTGAGCGAAGTCCTTGACGCTAAACGATGCCTGCTGAAAATTACACGCAATGCGGGTCAGGTCACATTGACCCGGCATCCCGAAACCTCGGCCAGCGTCGACTACAAGTTGATCTTGAAAAACGCTCGAGTAACGGCAATCGAACTTCCGGTCGGTAAAGGGTGGGAACTCGAATATGAAGTCATTGATGAGGCGAGCTATTTGCATCGCGTCGTAAATCCATTACGCGGCGTGGAAATCATTCGCTACAAACGGCAAGGTCATCAGTTCGTCAATGGCGTGGAACAGACATTGCCGTTTGTCATCGCTCACGATATTTATCCCGGCTTCGGCCAACCCAGGCTTTGCAAGGTATACACGTACTCCGACCATAACTTCCTTGGGCAGGGCCTCCTTCCGTCCAAAGACAGTGATCTGGATCCTCTCTATCTGGCGCCCGGTCACTATGTCTACAGCTCGGACGAGCAGTTGTTGGTAAATGGCAAAGTACATACCCACATTAAACGCACCTACAACAAGTTCCATCTGTTGGTGGCTGAGGTTACTACCTGTGGCGACGCCCGGATCTCTACCGCCACGGAGTATCACTGTTCCGTCACCAAGCCCTTCAATGATCAGGTGGCTCAGTTCCGCCTGCCGAAAGTCCAGACGGTTACTCACCTTGATCGGCGCACCCAACAGCAGCGTGTGGAAACCACCGTCACCGAGTTCGATGGCGCAGGTAACTTGCTCAAGCACGTTGAGCCAAGCGGGGTGATGACTTCGACGGAGTATTACCCGGAAAGTGGTGGCGTTAATTGCCCAGAGGATCCGCTGGGTTTCTCCAGGTTCCCGAAAAAGAAGACAGTTACCGCTGCTGCGTCGGGTGGGGGGGCGACTGTCACGTATTACGACTATGCCCTGCATACTGCGTTGGAAGGTGTGGAGCTGGCATCGGTGTTACCGGTTGAGGAGCGCTTTTTCGAAGTCGTGGAGGGCATTGAAGTATTACGCTCGAAAACCGAACGCAGTTACCTGAATACGCCCAAGGACCCACTCAAGCACGGGGCCACGAAAGAGCAAAGCATCCTCCTGAATGATAAAAAAACCTCTACCGGATTTTCCTATGAACTTGAGGGTGACAGGTTGCGGGTCAAATCCAGTACACGCGGATTTGACGGCGCGCTACAGACCACTGAGAAAGTGCTTTCGACGCTAACCGGATTACCGGTGTCAGAGGTCGCTGTCGATGGCGAGCGCATCGAGCATGAATACGATGCGATCGGCCGGGCAGTGTGCAAAACGGTCGCTTCCGGCACCCCCTACGCCGCCTCCACCAAATGGTCCTATCTGGCCGCGAGCCGAAAGCAACCGGCTACGAGGGTGACCACCGACCCCACCGGCGGCGAGCAACGAGTGAGCTATGACGGCCTGGAGCGGGTGATCACCGTTCAGGAAAAGGACTGCGACCATCCAGATGAGGACGGGCTCATCCCGACTCGTACCCTTTATTCTGCCCAGCATGATTCGGTCGGTCACAAGGTGGAAGTGACGCTGGCCGATTGGCGTGATGGCAAGCCTTTTTCGGTCAGCACCCGCTACGAATTCGATTCCTGGGGCCAGGTCAGCAAAACGCTGCATGCCGATGGGCGTATCGAACACAGCGAGGCGGATCCGGTTCTGCGCCAGCAAACCCATTGGCTCCAGGGGATGGGCAAGACACTCACCCTCATCAATGAGTTCGGTAAACCGCTCAGTGTCGAGAGCTTCAATCTGAACAACAAGAGTCTGGGCAAAAGCGTTTATACCTATGACGGGTACGGGCGCACAACCAGCGCGACAGATCCTGTCGGCAATACCACGCGTTATGAGTACGACGTTTTTGACCGGATGATCCGCACTGTCCTGCCTGACACCAGTGTGGTCGTGACCGACTACGCCGAGCATAGCGATGAAGGGCTACCGATCGGGATCAAGGTCGGTGACAAAGTGTTGGGGCAGCAAACTTATGATGGTTTGGGGCGTTTGATACAAAGCACCGTGGGCGGACGAAAGTCCGAGGCGGGTTACGAAGCGGGGTTCACTCAGCCGCAGTGGTACAAGAGTGCTGATGGCAAAAAAACCGAATTCACTTATTTGCGCGAGCTGGGCGGGTTGCTGACGGAGCGCAAGGCCGGTGCATTGCTCACGACCATGACTTACGACCCCGTCAGTGGCAATCCCCTGACCTGTACCGAAAACGGCAGGGAACGCAATTTCACCTATTACCCCTCCGGGCGCCTCAAATCCGAAACGACGACCTTCGGCTCTATCACGAAAGCAACGTCCAGTACCTGGTCCTTGCATGGGCGACCGATCACCCATGTCGATGTACTCGGAGCCGAAAGCAGATCCGAATACGATCAGCATGGCCGCCTGCTATCCACCTCGCAGGGCACGCTGAAAACCGAGTTCCACTACAACATCCAGACGGGGATGCTGGACTGGACGAAAACCGAAGAAACGTCGATCAAGCGTCAAATGATCACGCGGTTTGCCTATGACGATATCGGTCGTGAAACCCGTCGTACATTCGAGATTCAGGGGCAGCCTGACCAGACGCTGGAATCGACTTATACCCTTGCTGGCAAACTGGCGCAGAAAGTCTCCAGGCGTGGCACGCAGCTATTGCGCGATGAACAATTCACCTACGACGTGCGCGGGCGTCTGATCCAGTACGACTGCGCTGGCACCCAAAAAACCCGCGATCCGTATGGCAAGGAAATTGTCCAGCAGACGTTCACCTTCGATGCGCTGGACAACATTCTTACCGTGCAGACGAAGTTCCCGCTGGGTGTGAATCTGACCACCTTCAGTTATGACAATCCTGATCCTGCCCAGCTCAGCGCAGTCAAACATTCCCATGTCGACTATCCACCGGCAGTGACGCTGGAGTACGACGCCAACGGCAGGATGATCAAGGACGATCAGGCGCGAACTCTGGCATATGACGCGTTCGGACGTCTGGAGCAATTATCCGGCGCAGGGGAATCAGTCATTCGTGGCTACCATTACGACGGTTTCGACGATCTGGTTGAACTGTCGCAACCTGACAAGATAACTACGCAGCGTTACTACTATGCAGGCCGGGTCGCCAATGAGGTGAGTGGGGAAAATTCATCCAGTGTTGTGCGTCACGGTGGCGCGCTTGTGGGGCAACAGCAACTCGGTTTGAACGCTGGCGCGCAACTGTTTGGCACCGATCAGCAGCAAAGTGTGCTGGCAATGCTGGGTAAGGAGCAGCTCACCGATTGCGCCTACAGCCCTTACGGGCATCGTCCGGCTGAAGGTGGTTTGTTCAGTCTGGCGGGGTTCAACGGCGAGCAGTTGGATCCGGTAACAGGGCTGTATCTGCTGGGTAACGGTTACAGAGCCTATAGTCCGACACTGATGCGTTTTCTCGCCCCCGACAGCATGAGTCCGTTCGGCGCGGGCGGATTGAATGCCTACAGTTATTGCTTGGGCGATCCTGTCAATCGTGTCGACCCTACCGGTCATATCTCTTGGCAATCGATCCTGGGTATCGGGCTCAGTATCTTCGGGGTTGTTGCCAGCGTGCTGACTATGGGCGCGGCGACGCCATGGGCCGCGGCGGCGTTGGGACTGGCAGTGACTTCAGGCTTGGCGGGTATTGCCAGCGAGGTGGCCGACGGGCTTGAACCGGGTTCTCAAGCAGGCGAGATATTAGGCTGGATCAGTTTCGGTCTTGGGCTGGCTTCGCTCGGTGCAGGGTTGGCGGCGGGTGCAAAAGCGGCTGTGAATGCTGGCAGGAAGATGGCTTCAGCCTTTAGCCAGGGGCTCAGTGGCAAGGGGGCAGGCAAGGCAGGACAATATTTGAAGAAGGGTGGAAAAGGCGCCAAGGCTGCGGCCAAAAAAGCCAATGCTCCCGTGGAGGAAGTGGTGCAAGAGCCTTGGCAATTGCACAAAGCCAAGGAAAACTTAATCTCGACTAAAGCCAGGGAGGAAATGGCTGAAGATTTCTATAGAAGCGTGGAAAGCAATAAGTCCCCCAGACAAGCAGCGGTGGAACTCGCCATGAAATACGAGGAGTTCGGACCCGCGGGCGATGGAAGAACAGTATCGCATGTGTTTTTTTCGAGCCATGGAGGACGTGGGGAGCGTATTTACCTTCTAGAGGACACTAAACAGAGAGTTTGCAAAGTCATCCAGGCGGGCGGCCATTGGTCCGACGGGGAGACCAACGCAATACTGAAATCGGCTAGACGTATGAAAACAATGCGCGAGTAAGCGGCTTGAGCACTTTGCCTGCCCTTTACGGGGTTGAAGGTCTGGAGTGCCGTTCCAGCGCCCACTCCACATGCTCTCTAACCAACTCTGACGGATAATCCCGTCGCGCCTTCAGCGCTTCCAGCACCGGAATCGTTGAGGGCGCATTGCCCAATCCCACCGCCAGATTCCTCAACCAGCGCTCATACCCGGCTCGCCGCAACGGCGAACCTTCAGTGCTACTTAAAAATTTCTCTTCGTCCCACAAAAACAGCTCGGCCAGTTCAGCATTGTCCAGGTTGTGCCGTGGCTTGAAATCGCTTTCTCCGGAAGGCTTGGCGAAGCGGTTCCACGGGCAGACGATCTGGCAGTCATCACAGCCGAACACGCGATTTCCGATCAACGGACGCAGGTCTTCAGGGATGGCGCTTTTCAGTTCGATGGTCAGATAGGAAATGCAGCGCCGCGCGTCCAGCACATACGGGCCGACGAAGGCGTTGGTCGGGCAGATATCCAGACACGCAGTGCAACGGCCGCAATGTTCGCTGCTGTGCGGTTCATCTACCGGCAGCGGCAGATCGACGAACAGTTCGCTCAAGAAGAAATAACTGCCGGCCTTGCGATTGAGTACCAGCGTGTTTTTGCCGATCCAGCCCAGTCCGGCCTGTTCGGCGATGGCTTTTTCCAGCACCGGGGCGCTGTCGACAAATGCACGGAAACCGAACGGGCCGATCTCGGACTGAATCTTGTCGGCCAATTGCTGCACGCGTTTACGGATCAATTTGTGGTAATCGCGGCCCAAGGCATAACGCGAGACGTAGGCTTTTTCCGGTTGCGCGAGCATTTGCGCCATTTGTGTGTCGCCGGGCAGGTAGTCCATACGCAGCGAAACCACGCGCAACGTGCCCGGCACCAGCTCTTCCGGGTGCGAGCGTTTGCTGCCATGGGCGCCCATGTAGTCCATTTCGCCGTGGTAACCGGCCTCGAGCCAGCGCGCGAGGTGCTGCTCATGCTCGGCCAGATCCAGACCGCTGATGCCGACTTGCTGAAAGCCCAGCTCGCGGCCCCAATCCTTGATCGATTGGGCGAGAGTGGGCAGGTCTGTGGTGATGGCGGACATGAGGCGAGAGAAACCGGTGCTGAGGTGCGTATAATTCTGCCAGACATCGGAGCCCGAAGACGCATGCCGCACACGAAAGATGAATTACCCGACGCGCTGTATGGCGCCGCACAGGTGCGTGAACTCGATGCACGGCTGATTGCCGCTGGCACGCCGGGCCTCGAATTGATGCAGCGGGCGGCCCATGCGACCTGGCGAGCGTTGGTGCGGCAATGGCCGTCGGCGACTGAACTGACGGTGCTGGCCGGGCATGGCAACAATGCCGGTGACGGTTATCTGGTCGCAGCCATGGCGCAGCGGGCCGGGTGGTCGGTGCGGGTGTTGGCGGTCGGCGATCCGCAGCGTTTGCAGGGCGATGCCGCGCAGGCCCATGCCGAGGCGTTGGCTGAAGGTGTTGCGGTGCAGGGCTGGCAGGCTGAAAGCGAATTGCGCGGCGTCATTCTCGATGCATTGCTCGGCACGGGGCTGAGCGGGAATGTGCGCGAGCCTTACGTGTCGGCGATCAAAGCCATCATCGCCAGCGGTTTGCCGGTGACAGCCGTCGATATCCCTTCCGGACTGTGTGCCGACACCGGACATGTGCTGGGTGTCGCCGTGCAAGCCGATCTGACGGTGACCTTTATCGGTCTGAAGCTCGGCTTGTTCACCGGGGACGCGGCGGATCATGTCGGCCAATTGGTATTTAACGATTTGCAGGCCAGCGCCGACATCTATCGTGACATTCCAGTCATCGCCCGACGGCTCAACACGGCTAATCTTCCGGGATTGGCGGCGCGTGCACCGACTTCGCACAAGGGCCGTTTCGGCCACGTGTTGCTGATCGGTGGCGATCACGGATTTGGCGGAGCGATTTTGCTCAGCACTGAAACGGCCCTGCGCAGTGGCGCGGGCATGGTTTCGCTGGCGACTCGTCCCGAACATGTGCCAGCGGCCCTGACCCGTGTGCCGGAAGCCATGGCGCTCGGCGCGTCGTCGGCCAATCAATTGATGGGCTTGCTGGAGAAAGTCTCGGTGTTGGTGGTCGGTCCGGGGTTGGGGCAGGCCAGTTGGGGGCGGGCGCTGTTGTCGGCGGCAGCCAATGCTGCATTGCCGCAAGTATGGGACGCCGACGCTTTGAACCTGTTGGCCAATGGTCTGGTCGAGTTGCCCAAGGATTGCGTGATCACCCCGCATCCGGGCGAAGCGGCGCGTTTGCTGGGGATCAGCACCGCCGAGGTGCAGTCGGACCGTCCGGCGGCGGCGCTGGCGCTGAGCAAAAAATATACAGCAGTAGTTGTGTTGAAAGGTGCTGGCAGCCTGATCGCGCACCCCGACGGACGTCTGGCGTTGTGTCATCAGGGCCATCCGGCCATGGCCACTGCCGGACTCGGCGACGTGCTCGCCGGTTTGACCGGCGCGCTGCTGGCACAAGGAATGGACGGTTTCGACGCCGCCTGCCTGGCGGTCTGGCTGCACGCCAATGCCGGTCTGCAACAAGGAAAATTCGGCCGTGGGCTGGCGGCCAGTGATCTGATTCCAGTCATTCGTCAGTTGTTGGAGGAGCAAGCACCGTGTCTGAAGTAACCCTGTACCTGGCCGATGAACAGGCCATGAGCGACTTTGGCGCACGGATCGCCCGCGTGACCCAGGGCCACGGGCTGATTTTTCTCGAAGGCAACCTGGGCATGGGCAAAACCACCCTGTCGCGGGGCATCATTCGTGGTTTGGGTCATGTTGGCGCGGTAAAAAGTCCGACCTTCACCTTGGTCGAACCTTACGAAATCGGTGACATCCGCGCCTTCCACTTTGACCTGTATCGCTTGGTCGACCCGGAAGAACTGGAGTTTCTCGGCATCCGCGACTACTTCGAAGACGATGCGATGTGCCTGATCGAATGGCCCGATAAAGGTGCAGGCTTTTTGCCAAAGCCTGACCTGACCATTACCATTAGCCCGCAAGACAGCGGGCGTTCGCTGAAAATTTTATCCCAGGGCTCGCGTGGCGAGGCCTGGTGTGCCGCTTTGGCATTGGAATCCAATTAAATGATGGGGTTAGGTATGCGCTTTCGCGCGATGGTGGCTGCCGCTGGACTGTTGTTGATGGCAGTAACCGTCAACGCTGTGGCCGATTCAAAGGTCAACAGCGTGCGCCTGTGGCGGGCGCCGGATAACACGCGACTGGTCTTCGACCTGAGCGGCCCGGTGCAGCACAGCGTTTTCACCCTGACTGCGCCGGACCGGCTGGTGATCGACATCAACGGTGCCACCCTCGGTGCGCCGTTGAATGTGCAGACCGCGAACACGCCGATCACCGCGATGCGCTCGGCCCAGCGTACGCCGACTGATTTGCGCGTGGTCATCGACCTGAAAAAGGCCGTCACCCCGAAAAGCTTCTCGCTGGCGCCGAACGCGCAGTACGGCAACCGCTTGGTGGTCGATCTGTTCGACAACCCGGCCGACGCCGCGCCGCCGCCAGCGCCAACGCCGCAGGTCGCGACGGTGCCGGCGGTGCCGGTGACGCCGACAGAACCGGCAATCAAGTTGCCGCCAGCCCCGGCCGGCAAACGCGACATTATTGTCGTGATCGACGCCGGTCACGGTGGCGAAGACCCGGGTGCGTCCGGCTCGCGCGGCCAGCGTGAGAAAGACGTGGTATTGCAGATCGCTCGCGAACTGCAGCGTCAGGTCAACGGCATGAAAGGCTTCCGCGCCGAACTGACCCGTACCGGCGACTACTTCATCCCTTTGCGCGGCCGTACCGAAATCGCCCGCAAGAAAGGCGCCGACCTGTTCGTTTCGATTCACGCCGACGCCGCACCATCTGCTGCAGCCTTCGGCGCTTCGGTGTTTGCCCTGTCTGATCGTGGTGCAACCTCGGAGACCGCCCGTTGGCTGGCCGACAGCGAAAACCGTTCTGACCTGATCGGTGGTGCCGGCAACGTCAGCCTCGACGACAAGGACCGCATGCTCGCGGGCGTACTGCTCGACCTGTCGATGACGGCCTCGCTGACCTCCAGCCTCAACGTCGGCCAGAAGGTCCTGACCAACATCGGCCGCGTCACGCCGCTGCACAAACAGCGTGTGGAGCAGGCCGGGTTCATGGTGCTGAAGTCGCCGGACATTCCGTCGATCCTGGTCGAAACCGGATTTATCTCCAACGCCAACGAAGCGAACAAGCTCTCGGCATCGAGCCACCAGCAAGCGCTGGCGCGTTCGATCAGCAGCGGCGTGCGCCAGTTCTTCCAGCAGAACCCGCCACCGGGCACCTACATTGCCTGGCTGCGTGATTCCGGCAAGATTGCTCAAGGCCCACGCGACCACCGTGTCGGCCCGGGCGAAACGCTGGCGATGATCGGCGTGCGCTATCAGGTGTCGCCGGCCACATTGCGCGCTGCCAACAACCTGAAAAGTGATGAGCTGAAAGTCGGTCAGCACCTGACCATTCCAGGCACCGAACTGGCGTCCAAAGAATGAACGAAGTGCTGAACGCCGCTGCTCGCATTGAACTGCTCAGCCCACGGCTGGCGAACCAGATTGCCGCCGGTGAGGTGGTTGAACGCCCGGCCTCGGTGATCAAGGAGCTGCTGGAAAACAGTCTCGACTCCGGCGCCAAACGCATCGATGTCGACGTCGAGCAGGGCGGCGTCAAGCTGCTGCGCGTGCGCGACGATGGCAGCGGCATCTCTGCCGATGACCTGCCGCTGGCCCTGGCCCGTCACGCCACCAGCAAGATCCGCAACCTCGAAGACCTCGAGCAGGTGATGAGCCTGGGCTTCCGTGGTGAGGCGTTGGCGTCGATCAGCTCCGTGGCACGTCTGACCCTGACCTCGCGTACCCGCGGTGCCGATCAAGCGTGGCAAGTTGAAACCGAGGGTCGCGACATGGCGCCCCGGGTTCAACCAGCGGCGCATCCGGTCGGCACCTCGGTGGAAGTCCGCGACCTGTTTTTCAACACCCCGGCGCGACGCAAATTCCTCAAGACTGAAAAGACCGAATTCGATCACCTGCAAGAAGTGATCAAGCGTCTGGCACTGGCGCGTTTCGACGTGGCTTTTCATCTGCGTCATAACGGCAAAACCATCCTCAGCCTGCACGAAGCCCACGATGACGCGGCCCGCGCCCGGCGTGTGGCGGCGATCTGTGGCTCGGGTTTCCTTGAGCAGGCGTTGCCGATCGAGATCGAGCGCAACGGCTTGCACCTGTGGGGCTGGGTCGGTTTGCCAACCTTCAACCGTAGTCAGGCGGATTTGCAGTATTTCTTTGTGAATGGCCGGGCGGTGCGCGACAAACTGGTCGCCCACGCTGTGCGTCAGGCCTATCGCGACGTGTTGTTCAACGGTCGCCATCCGACGTTTGCATTGTTCTTCGAGGTTGATCCGGCGGCGGTCGACGTCAACGTGCATCCGACCAAACACGAAGTGCGCTTCCGTGACGGGCGCATGGTGCATGACTTCCTCTACGGCACGCTGCACCGTGCGTTGGGCGATGTGCGGCCGGAAGATCAACTGGCCGGTTCCGTGACCACCGCTATCGTCCGGCCTACGGGCCTTGATGCCGGTGAGTTCGGTCCGCAAGGCGAAATGCGTCTGGCGGCCAACGCGCTGCTGGAGCAACCGCAGGCGCAACCGGCGTTCAATACCTCGTCCGGTGCCAGTGCTGGCGGCGCTTATCAGTATCAATACACACCGCGCCCGCAATCGGCGATGCCGCCGGCTGCCGAGGCTCAGGCGGCGTATCGCGAGTTTTTTGCGCCGTTGCCTGAAGCCAATGCCAACGCGTTGCCGGCCGGTCAGGAAGACATTCCGCCGCTCGGTTACGCGCTGGCGCAACTCAAAGGCATTTATATTCTGTCCGAGAATGCTCAAGGTCTGGTGCTGGTGGACATGCATGCCGCTCACGAGCGGATCATGTACGAGCGCTTGAAGATCGCCATGGCCAGCGAAGGCTTGAGTGGCCAGCCATTGTTGGTGCCGGAATCGCTGGCGGTCAGTCAGCGTGAGGCCGATTGTGCTGAAGAGCACGCGGCGTGGTTCCAGCGCCTGGGCTTCGAATTGCAGCGCCTGGGCCCGGAAACCCTGGCCATCCGCCAGATTCCGGCGCTGTTGAAGCAAGCTGAAGCCAACCGTCTGGTCGGTGATGTGCTGTCGGATCTGATGGAGTACGGCACCAGCGATCGGATTCAGGCGCACCTCAACGAACTGCTCGGCACCATGGCTTGCCACGGCGCGATTCGCGCCAACCGGCGCCTGGCCCTGCCGGAAATGAACGGTCTGCTGCGTGACATGGAAAACACCGAACGCAGCGGTCAATGCAACCATGGCCGACCGACCTGGACCCAATTGGGCCTGGACGATCTGGACAAACTGTTCTTGCGCGGTCGTTGATGAGCCAGCTTCCTCCAGCGATTTTCCTGATGGGCCCGACCGCTGCGGGCAAAACCGATCTGGCCATCGAGTTGACCAAGATCCTGCCGTGCGAGCTGATCAGTGTCGATTCGGCGCTGGTCTATCGCGGCATGGACATCGGCACCGCCAAGCCTTCGAAAGAACTGCTGGCCGAATATCCGCACCGTTTGATCGATATTCTCGATCCGGCTGAAGCTTATTCGGCTGCGGATTTCCGTCGAGATGCCCTGCAAGCCATGGCTGAAATCACCGCGCGCGGAAAAATTCCGCTGCTGGTGGGCGGCACGATGCTCTATTACAAGGCTTTGATCGAAGGCTTGGCGGACATGCCAGCCGCCGACCCCGACGTCCGCGCGCAGATCGAAGAAGAGGCTGCACGCCTTGGCTGGCAGGCCCTGCACGAGCAGTTGGCAGTCATCGATCCAGTGTCGGCGGCGCGAATTCACCCGAACGATCCGCAGCGCCTGAGTCGCGCACTGGAAGTTTATCGGGTCAGCGGTCAGAGCATGACCGAACTTCGCCAGCAACAATCTGCGCAAAGTACTGAAGCAGCCGCTTCGGGACTGCAACAATTGCCCTATACTGTCGCGAACTTGGCCATTGCCCCGGCAAATCGTCAGGTACTGCACGAGCGCATTAAACAAAGATTCACAAATATGTTGGAACAGGGGTTCATCGACGAGGTCGTAGCCCTGCGTAAAAGAAGTGACCTGCATTCGGGGTTGCCGTCTATACGTGCGGTAGGCTACCGCCAAGTCTGGGACTACCTGGATGGCAAGCTGACGTTGGCCGAAATGCAGGAGCGCGGCATCATCGCCACGCGCCAATTGGCCAAACGCCAGTTCACCTGGCTGCGCAGCTGGGAAGATATACACTGGCTGGACAGTCTTGATTGCGACAATCTGCCACGCGCCTTGAAATACCTTGGGACCATCTCCATATTGAGCTGAGTCCTTGCAATTGCCGTCTATCCTTGGGGGTGTGACGGCCAAAGCCATCTGAATTACCTATTTTTATTATTGAATCCTTAAAGGAGTGCGGCACATGTCAAAAGGGCATTCGCTACAAGACCCTTACTTGAATACTTTACGTAAAGAGAAAGTTGGGGTTTCCATCTACCTGGTCAACGGTATCAAACTGCAAGGCACGATCGAGTCGTTCGACCAGTTCGTGATCCTGCTGAAAAACACCGTAAGCCAGATGGTTTACAAACACGCTATCTCGACAGTGGTGCCGGTTCGTCCAATTCGTCTGCCTAGCGCAACCGAATCCGAAGCAGGTGACGCTGAGCCAGGTAACGCCTGATAGGAGTCTCCTTTGTTCTTTGAGCGCCACGGTGGTGGTGAACGAGTGATCCTCGTTCACTTGGATGGACAGGACCCTGAGGCGCGCGAAGATCCGCAGGAGTTTCAGGAATTGGCTAATTCGGCGGGCGCCGAGACCGTTGCGTTTTTTAACGTGCCGCGTCATCGGCCAACCGCCAAATTCCTGATCGGCAGCGGCAAGGTCGAGGAACTGCGCGACCTGGTCAAGGCTGAAGAAGCCGATCTGGTGATTTTCAATCACATCCTCACGCCCAGTCAGGAACGTAACCTCGAACGTGTTTTCGAGTGTCGCGTGATCGACCGTACCGGTCTGATTCTCGATATTTTCGCCCAGCGCGCCCGTACCCATGAAGGCAAGCTCCAGGTTGAACTGGCCCAGCTTGACCACATGAGCACCCGGCTGGTTCGCGGCTGGACTCACCTTGAGCGTCAGGGCGGTGGTATCGGCATGCGCGGTCCAGGTGAAACCCAACTGGAAACCGACCGCCGTTTGCTGCGGGTTCGCCTGCGTCAGATCAAGGGCCGACTGGAGAAAGTGCGCAGCCAGCGCGAGCAGTCGCGACGCGGCCGTTCCCGTGCGGATATCCCTACCGTGTCTCTGGTGGGATACACCAACGCCGGTAAATCCACACTCTTCAACAACGTGACGAAATCCGACGTCTACGCGGCTGACCAATTGTTCGCCACGCTGGACCCGACCCTGCGCCGTCTGGAACTGGACGACCTGGGTCCGATTGTCCTGGCGGACACGGTGGGCTTCATTCGTCACTTGCCGCACAAGCTGGTCGAGGCATTTCGGTCTACCCTCGAAGAGTCGAGCAATTCCGATCTGCTGTTGCACGTGATCGATGCGGCTGAACCGGATCGCATGTTGCAGATCGAGCAGGTGATGGTGGTGCTGGGCGAGATTGGTGCCCAGGACTTGCCGATCCTCGAGGTCTATAACAAACTCGATTTGCTTGAGGGCGTTGAGCCACAAATCCAGCGTGACGAAAACGGCAAGCCCCAGCGGGTCTGGCTGTCGGCGCGTGATGGCAGCGGTCTGGAATTGCTTGAACAAGCCATCGCCGAATTACTTGGCAGTGATTTGTTTATCGGTACCTTGCGCTTGCCGCAACGATTCGCGCGACTGCGTGCGCAGTTTTTCGAACTCGGTGCGGTGCAGAAAGAAGAGCACGACGAAGAAGGCATCAGTTTGCTGGCCGTTCGTTTGCCCCGGGTCGAGTTGAATCGACTGGTAAGCCGCGAAGGATTGCAGCCGATGGAATTCATCGAGCAACACACTTTGCAATAAAAGCCTGACAAAGCGGTTGTGCCGCAACGGCAGGCATTCTGTAGCATTGGTCGGCGCGCCGTGGGTGCGTCTTTGCTTTATCAGATGGAGAGCGCTATGGCTTGGAATGAGCCGGGTGGCAACTCGAATAATCAGGATCCTTGGGGTGGCAAACGCCGCAATAACGGCGACCGCAAGGGGCCACCGGATCTCGACGAGGCCTTCCGAAAGCTGCAGGAAAGCCTGAACGGGTTGTTCGGTGGTGGTAAGAAACGTGGTGATGACGGTGGTGGTTCGGGTCGCAGTGGTGGTGGCTTCGGCGGCCTGCTCGGCATCGGCCTGGTCGTGCTCGCGGCTGTCTGGCTATACAGCGCGGTCTACGTGGTGGACGAGCAGGAGCAAGCCGTGGTGCTGCGCTTCGGCAAGTACTACGAGACTGTCGGCCCGGGCCTGAACATCTATTTCCCGCCGATCGACAAGAAGTACATGGAAAACGTAACGCGTGAGCGTGCGTACACCAAGCAGGGCCAGATGCTGACCGAAGACGAGAACATCGTCGAAGTGCCACTGACCGTGCAGTACAAGATCAGCAACCTGCAGGATTTCGTGCTGAACGTCGATCAGCCGGAAATCAGCCTGCAACATGCGACCGACAGCGCCCTGCGCCACGTGGTGGGTTCCACCGCCATGGACCAGGTGCTGACCGAAGGTCGTGAGTTGATGGCCAGCGAAATCAAGGAGCGTCTGCAACGCTTCCTCGATACCTATCGCACCGGTATCACCGTTACCCAGGTCAACGTACAGAGCGCAGCGGCACCGCGTGAAGTGCAGGAAGCCTTCGATGACGTGATCCGCGCCCGTGAAGACGAGCAGCGCTCGCGCAACCAGGCTGAAACCTACGCCAATGGCGTCGTGCCGGAAGCCCGTGGTCAGGCCCAGCGTATCCTCGAGGATGCCAACGGTTACCGTGACGAAACGGTCTCGCGCGCCAAAGGTGAGGCGGATCGCTTTACCAAACTGGTCGCCGAGTATCGCAAGGCACCTGAAGTCACCCGCCAGCGTCTGTACCTGGACACCATGCAGGAAGTCTTCAGCAACACCAGCAAGGTACTTGTGACCGGTAACAAGAACGGCCAGAGCAACCTGCTTTACCTGCCGTTGGACAAAATGATTCAGAACAGTTCGGGCAGCAATGCACCGGTCACCGGTTCGGCTGCCGCCAGCAACAACACGGACGTCACGCCGCATGTCACTGACCTGCCGCAGTCGCGTACAAGGGAGACCCGCTGATGAGCAATAAATCGCTGATCGCCCTTATTGTTGGCGTCGTTGTAGTACTGGTGGGCTGGAACTGCTTCTACATCGTTGCTCAGACCGAGCGTGCGGTGCTGCTGCAATTCGGTCGTGTGGTTCAGGCCGATGTTCAGCCAGGCCTGCATGTGAGGGTGCCTTTCGTTAACCAGGTGCGTAAATTCGACGCACGTCTGATGACGCTGGATGCACCGACACAGCGCTTCCTGACTCTGGAAAAGAAAGCCGTGATGGTCGATGCCTACGCCAAGTGGCGCGTGAAAGATGCCGAGCGCTTCTACACCGCAACTTCCGGCCTCAAGCAAATCGCCGACGAGCGTCTGTCCCGTCGTCTGGAATCCGGTCTGCGTGACCAGTTCGGTAAGCGCACCCTGCACGAAGTGGTGTCGGGCGAGCGTGACGCACTGATGGCCGACATCACTGCATCGCTGAACAAAATGGCGGAAAAAGAGCTGGGTATCGAAGTCGTCGATGTCCGGGTCAAGGCCATCGATCTGCCGAAAGAAGTAAACCGCAGTGTGTTCGAACGTATGAGCACCGAGCGTGAGCGTGAAGCTCGCGAGCACCGCGCCAAGGGTAACGAGCTGGCCGAAGGCATCCGTGCCGACGCCGATCGTCAACGCCGCGTGCTGCTGGCTGAAGCCTATCGTGAATCTGAAGAGGTTCGCGGTGATGGTGATGCCCAGGCCGCTGCGATCTACTCCAAGGCCTACGGTCAGGATCAGGAGTTCTACAGTTTCTACCGTAGCCTGCGTGCCTACCGTGAAAGCTTCGCGAACAAATCCGACGTCCTGGTCCTCGACCCAAGCAGTGACTTCTTCCATTACCTGGAAAAAGCCAAGCCTTGATACGACGTTGACCTGAATCATTCCGCCTGGCGGCTAAAACCTCGGGCGGGGTGATCCTTTCGGAAAACGTGTGTATGATGCGGCAGCCGGGAAATTCCCGGCTTTTTTGCGTCTGCACGTTTGATTGCTGTTTTTTGTTGCAGGCATCGGGTTGAATGGCCCGAGAGTATTTCGAGGAAAGTGATGGGCGAAGCCGGTAACAGGCCTTTCGCCGCGTCGTTCATGCGCGTGCGTTTTGAACGGATTGGTCATTTTCTGCTTCACTCAAGGCTCGCCCGCAGGCTGGCCGCCCGGATCAAAGGGGAATGGCGTAATGGCAACGGTAGACCGCTGGCTGCTGCCAGATGGCATCGAAGAAGTACTGCCACCGGAAGCGGCGCGCATTGAAGTCGCGCGTCGTCAGGTGTTGGATCTGTTCCAGAGCTGGGGTTACGAGTTTGTCGTGACTCCCCATATCGAGTACCTGGAATCCCTGCTGACCGGCGCGGGCCAGGACCTGGATCTGCGTACCTTCAAGGTCATCGACCCGCAGTCGGGCCGGCAGATGGGTTTCCGTGCCGACATCACGCCGCAAGTGGCGCGCATCGATGCGCACACCCTTCGTCGCGAAGGCCCGAGCCGTCTGTGCTATGCCGGCAGCGTGCTGCACGCCCAGCCGCGTGCATTGTCGTCCTCGCGCAGCCCGATCCAGTTGGGCGCCGAGTTGTACGGCGACGCCAGCCCGAGCAGCGACGTTGAAGTGATCAGCCTGATGCTGGCCATGCTGCAACTGGCCGATGTGCCGGAAGTGCACATGGATCTGGGTCATGTCGGCATCTACCGTGGTCTGGCGCGTGCCGCCGGTCTGTCCGGTGAAGTCGAGCAGCAGTTGTTCGATGCGTTGCAACGCAAGGCCATCGACGAGGTCATTACCTTGACCGAAGGCTTGCCGGCCGATTTGTCCGGCATGCTGCGCGCGCTGGTTGATCTGTGCGGCGGCCGTGAAGTGTTGAGCGCCGCCCGTGAGCGTCTGGCCCATGCGCCGGCGCCGGTGCTGGCGGCACTGGAAGATTTGCTGGCGATCGCCGAACGTTTGTCGGCGCGTTTCCCTGATTTGCCGCTGTACTTCGATCTGGGCGAGCTGCGTGGCTACCACTACCACACCGGTGTGGTGTTCGCGGTGTTCGTGCCGGGTGTTGGCCAGTCCATCGCTCAGGGCGGTCGCTACGACGACATCGGCGCGGATTTTGGTCGCGCACGTCCGGCGACTGGCTTTTCCACCGATTTGAAAACCCTGGTGACCCTGGGGCGTGCTGACATCGAGCTACCGTCTGGCGGTATCTGGATGCCTGACAGTACGGATGCGGCACTCTGGCAGCAGGTTTGCCAGTTGCGCAGTGAGGGTCAGCGTGTCGTTCAGGCTTTGCCTGGACAACCTTTGGCCGCCGCCCGTGATGCGGACTGCGACCGGCAATTGATTCAGCAGAACGGGCTTTGGCAAGTATCGCCACTGGCTTCTTGAGTTTTCCTGCCGGCCATCGCCGGCACCAAGTTTGCGCGAATGAGGACAAGTGTTATGGGTAAGAATGTCGTAGTCCTGGGCACCCAATGGGGTGATGAGGGCAAAGGCAAGATCGTTGATCTGCTGACCGAACATGCTGCCGCCGTAGTGCGCTACCAAGGTGGCCACAACGCTGGTCACACGCTGGTGATCGACGGCGAAAAAACCGTCCTGCACCTGATTCCGTCGGGCGTACTGCGCGAAGGCGTGCAGTGCCTGATCGGCAACGGCGTGGTGGTTGCACCAGACGCCTTGCTGCGCGAGATCACCAAGCTGGAAGAGAAAGGCGTACCGGTGCGTGAGCGTCTGCGTATCAGCCCGTCCTGCCCGCTGATCCTGTCCTTTCACGTGGCGCTGGACCAGGCCCGTGAAAAGGCCCGTGGCGAGCTGAAGATCGGTACCACCGGTCGCGGCATCGGCCCGGCGTACGAAGACAAGGTTGCTCGTCGTGGCCTGCGTGTTGGCGACCTGCTGAACATGCCGCGCTTCGAAGACAAGCTGCGTGAACTGGTGGATTACCACAACTTCATGCTGGTCGGTTACTACAAAGAGCCAGCCATCGAGTTCGAAAAAACCCTGGCCGAGTGCAAGGAATACGCTGAGCTGCTCAAGCCGCTGATGCTGGACGTCACTGCCGAGCTGCACGACCTGCGTCGCGCCGGCAAAGACATCATGTTCGAAGGCGCGCAAGGTTCGTTGCTCGACATCGACCACGGTACCTATCCGTACGTGACCAGCTCCAACACCACCGCGGGTGGCGTGGCGACCGGTTCGGGCGTTGGCCCGATGTTCCTCGATTACATCCTGGGCATCACCAAGGCTTACACCACTCGCGTCGGTTCGGGTCCATTCCCGACTGAGCTGTTCGACGACGTCGGCGCGCATCTGGCCAAACAAGGTCACGAGTTCGGTGCGACCACCGGCCGTGCCCGTCGTTGCGGCTGGTTCGATGCGGTTATCCTGCGTCGCGCGATCGATGTGAACAGCATCTCGGGCATCTGCCTGACCAAGCTGGACGTGCTCGACGGTCTGGAAACCATCAACATCTGCGTTGGCTACAAAGATGCCGAAGGCAATGCTGTTGCGCCGACCGACGCTGACAGCTACGTAGGCCTGCAGCCTGTGTACGAAGAAGTGCCGGGCTGGACCGAATCGACCGTGGGTGCGAAAACCCTGGAAGAGCTGCCAGCTAACGCTCGTGCCTACATCAAGCGCGTTGAAGAGCTGATCGGCGCGCCGATCGACATTATTTCGACGGGCCCGGACCGCAACGAAACCATCGTTCTGCGTCATCCGTTTGCTTGATAAGTCGTTGATGTAAAAACACAAAGGCCCCTTAATCGGGGCCTTTGTCGTTTATGCCTGTTGGACGGCATGACCTTTGCTGTGAATCTGTCTACAAGAGTGCCATCAAATTAATGGCGTCAGAAGTAGGGGTATTCACAGTGTCGGCCGTTCTCTCACTGTTACAAAGCCGTTTGTTGCGTCCCGTGTTCGTTACCCTTGGTATCGCCCTTTTGGTGCAAGTGTTGGTGGCCGTTGCCCTGACGCGGAGCACCGTCACGGCGCTGGAAGCTGATCTGGCGGTGCGTCTCGGCACCGATAGCCAGAAACTCTCCGGCGAACTGGAGCAGGCCGGGCGTGAAGTCACCTCGAGCCTCGATGCCTTGTCCGCCAGTACTCGTCAGCGGCTTACTGCTGGCTTGTCTTCGCGACTGAAGGACGAGCAGGCGCAATTGCGTGCGACGCTGGAAAAGGATCTGAAGGATTCGGCCAATGACATGGCGCAGTTACTGGCCTCTGTCGCCCCGCGTGCCATGTGGGACAGCGACGTACCGACCCTGTCCGAGTTCGCCCGGCGTGCCCAGCGTAATCCCAACGTTCTGTTCGTGGTCTACGACGACGCCACCGGCCAGCATCTGACCCGCTATCTCAATCGCGAAAACCCGATCAACAAGGCCTTGCTGGAAAAAGGTCAGGGCGAGCGTGCGCTGGATAAAGTGCTGGATGCGGCGAAGAACGATCCCTCGGTCTACTACCTCGAAGCGTCGATCAACCCTAATGGCGTGGAAATCGGCAAGGTGCTGATGGGTGTTTCCACGGCCTCGGTGGAGACCGATCTGGCTGCGCTCGACAAGCGCTTCTCGGCGTTGATCGCCAGCAGTGATCAACTGGTCGGTGACAGCCTCAAGGGCGCTGCAGCGGACAGCGCCAAGGCCATGCAGGCGCGTCTGCAATCGGCGCAGTCCACTGCGACCGAGATGAAATCCAACACCGCCAATACCGTTCAGGAAGCGGCTGCAACCCTGCGCTGGCGGATCGGTATGGGCCTGGCGCTGGTCGGCTGCGGCGTGTTGCTGTTGCTGGCGGTCGTGCTCGGCCATCGCGTAGTCAATCGCCTGAAGATGCTCAATGCGGCGATGGATGATCTGGCAGCGGGCGAGGGTGATCTGACCAAGCGTGTGCAGATCAACAGCAAGGACGAAATTGGCGACATGGCCTCGGCGGTCAATCGCTTTGTGGATAAGTTGCAGCCGATCGTGCGCGAGGCGGGTGATGTCGCGCAGCGTACTGGTGTGGAAATCGGCGCGATGACGTTGCGTAATGCCGGTGCGGATGCGGCGGCGGGCATGCAGCGTGATGAAGTGGCGGAGAGTCTGCGCGCGCTGTCGCAAATGGCTGATGAAGCGCAATCGGAAAGTCACGCGATGCAGGCGGCGTTGAAGCAAGTGGTGGACATTCGCCAGGCCACGGATGAAAACACCCGCACCTCAGCCAAGGTCGGCAGCCTGATCGAAGCGCTGGCGGGACAGGTCGATACCGGGGCGAAAGTCATCGAGCGTCTGGCGCAGCAGAGTGAGCAGATTGAAGTGGTGTTGACGGTGATTCACGGGATCGCCGAGCAGACCAACCTGCTGGCGTTGAACGCTGCGATCGAAGCGGCACGTGCCGGTGAGACCGGGCGTGGGTTCGCCGTTGTTGCCGACGAAGTTCGTGCGTTGGCGAGCAAGACCCAAAGCTCGACCGGCGATATTCAGGCGCACATTGTGGCGTTGCAGCAGGGCGCGCGTGAGGCGGTAGAGGCGATCGGTCAGGCCGGGCGTCAGGCCAGCGAAGGTTTGCTGGTGTTGCGCGACAGCGCGCGGTTGCAGCAGTCGGTACAAACGTCTGTCGAGCAGGTGCACGCGGCGATTGGTCTGGCAACCCAGGCAGCGGCGCATCAGGCACAAGGTGCGCAGGCGGTGCGTGGGCGCGTCGAGACGATTCATGCGCAGGCCGAGAAAGCGGCGCAGGCGGTGGTTGAGACTACGGCGAGTGGCAAGGTGCTGGATGGTTTGGCGGCGCAGCTCAAAGCGAGTCTGGGGCAGTTCAGGGCATAGCGTCGTCTGGGAGGGCCTCTTCGCGAGCAAGCTCGCTCCCACAGGTTTCGAGGTGTACACAGGTTCTGTGTTCGCCAGCAATCATTGTGGGAGCGAGCTTGCTCGCGAAAGCGGTGTCAGCGGCTCAGATACATCCGGGTCGTCAGTAAATAAACCGGCAACCCCGATACCAAAATCAACAGCGCCGCATAAGGCGCCGCCGCCGCAAACTCGACATTCGCGGTATGCGCCCAAACCTCGGTTGCCAGTGTGTTAAGCCCGGTCGGGCTCAGCAGCAACGTCGCCGTCAATTCCTTCATCGCATCGAGAAACACCAGCGCAAACGCCGCGCCCAATGCCGGGAAGATGATCGGCAACGTCACCCGGCAAAACGCGGTGAACGACGAAGCGCCGAGCGTGCGCGCAGCTTCTTCCAGTTGCGGTGCAGCCTTGTTCAGTGCCGTGCGAATCGGTGCCTGTGCCAGCGGTAGAAACAGCAGCGCATAAGCGATCAACAGCAACCCCGAAGTCTGGTACAGCGCCGGCACGTAATGCAGGGCGAAATACACCAGCGTCAACGCAATCACCAAGCCCGGCAGCGCATGCAGCAGATACGGCAAGCGCTCGGCCCAGATCGCCAGTTGGCCTTTGCAGCGCACCACCAGCAAACCGACCGGCACGGCCAGCACCAGGCACAACGAAGCGCCACCAAGAGAAAGTGCTAGAGAGGAAAGCAGCGCTTCAGTGATCGCTGCCACCGGGAAAGCTGCCGACGAACCGACTGCCAACCAATACGCCAACATTCCCAACGGAATCCCGCTGCCGACAACCGCCAGCATCAGGCAATACAACTGACCGACTGCGGCCCATGGTCCGAGTCGAACCTGTTCAGCCTGCCGCGCCGCACCTTGTCCGGTGCGCACGTGCCGGCCTTTACCGCGTACTCGCAGCTCTAGCCACAACAGCACCAGACACAACGCCAGCAGCACGGCAGACAGCATCGCTGCGTTGGCGTTGCTGAATTCCAGTTCGAATTGCTGGTAGATAGCGGTGGTGAAGGTTTGCAGGCCGATGATCGACAGCGCGCCGAATTCCACCAGCATGTGCAAGGCAATCAGCAGCGAACCGGCCAATAGCGATGGCCAGAGCAGTGGCAGGGTGACACGAAAAAACACGCCCCAGCGATTCTGTCCGAGGGTGCGGGCCGACTCTTCGAGGGAGGGATCGAGATTGCGCAGCGTCGCGGCCACTGGCAAAAAGATCAGCGGGTACTTCGACAGGCTCATCACCAGAATCGCCCCGCCAAGCCCTTCGAACTGCGCGCTCAAAGAAACCCAGGTGAAGCTGCTGACAAACGCTGGCACCGCAAATGGCAGGCACAAGATTACGCCCCAGAGGCGGCGTCCCGGCAGATTGCTGCGCTCCAGCAGCCAGGCCAGCGACAGGCCGATCACCCCGCAGGTGAGGGTTACGCCAATCATCAGTGCCAGCGTATTGCGCAGGAGGCCGAATACATACGGGCGCCACAACAAATGCAGCGCCTCGGCCCAGCCCGCCTGCCAGGCTTTGAGGCCGACGTAGGCCAGCGGCAACAGGCTCAGCACCACTAGCAACAACACCGGCAGCACCAGCCAGATCGACGGCCGTTTGCGTCGTGGCACGTAACCCCCGCGCGCGGCGGGGGCGGATAACGATGCGGCCATCAGTTCAAGCCAACTTCACGTTCCAGTTCCAGCGCTTCTTCGGCATTGCCCAGATCGGCCGGCGTTACGTTCGGCGCTTCCAGCTCGCTGAACGGCTTGAGTCCGCGATCCGATTCCATGCCTTTGTGCAGCGGATATTCGGCGGTGGTCTGAGTGATCACGCGCTGACCTTCTTCGCTGGCCATGTAGGCAAGAAATTGCTGGGCTTCTTTTGGGTGTTTGCTGGATTTCAGCACGGCAGCGCTGGATACGGTGATCAAGCCACCGACGTCGCCGCCGGTGAAGTAATGCAGTTTTGAATCCAGTTTGCCTTTCTCACGCTGTAGGGCGAACCAGTAATAGTTGTTCACCAGCACAGTGGCGACTTCGCCGTTTTCCACCGCTTTAAGGGCGACCATGTTGTTGCTGTAGGTCTTGCCGAAGGCGCGCAGGCCGGTGAGCCATTCTTCGGCGGCGTCACGACCGTGCAGCTTGATGATCGCCACGGCCTGTTCCTGGAACGCGCCGCTGGTCGGTACGAAGCCGACTTTGCCCTGCCACTTCGGATCGGAGAATTCCATTACCGATTTCGGCAGGTCTTTTTCGTCGACCAGTTTCGGGTTGTAAGCGACTACGCGAACGCGCGCCGTCACGCCGATCCACGTGCCGTTACCAGCGACATATTTTTCTGGCAAAACGGCGAGGGTGGCGTCGTCGGTCTTGGCTAGCAGGCCCAGTTCACCGAGATTATTCAATGGCGGCGATTCTTCGGTGTAGATCACGTCGGCAGGGGAGCGGTCGCCTTCTTCGATGATCTGGCTGGCGAGCTGATTGCTGCTGCCTTTACGCACGTTGACATGAATGCCGGTCTTGGCTTCGAAGGCTTTGGCGATCGCATCGCCGACTTCCTTGTGTTGGCCGTTGTAGAGAGTCAGGGAAACCGCGTCGGCAGCCTGGGTGAGGGGAGTGGCGAGCGCCAGGCCGAGGAGGGTGAAGGTCAGGCCTCGGCGCAGGGTATTTCGAAACGTCATTCGCAGGGTTCCTCACTGTCGCATTGCAAAAACTTGCAACAATGATAAACGATATTGTTTCTCAAGTGCGCCTTGCGGTGGGGCTGGCGTTTTGATAGGCGCAGGGTGATAAGTTTCTGGAAGCCAGAAACGCAAAAACCCGCTTTCGCGGGGTTTTGTGAAATCCAGGGTCGTAACCCTGAATTTGAATTGGTGCCCAGAAGAAGACTCGAACTTCCACGACCGTAAGGTCACCAGCACCTGAAGCTGGCGTGTCTACCAATTTCACCATCTGGGCAGTCATCGCGAGCGTTGCCGCTGTTGATGTGGCGCACTATACGGAGCGCCTTTTGATCTGTAAACCCCTGATTTAATTTTAATAAATCAGTTTTAAGAAAACCCGGGCTTAGAATGCAAAAAACCCGCTTTCGCGGGTTTTGTGTGAGTCTTGAAACTGATCTAGTCTCAAACTCGAAATTGGTGCCCAGAAGAAGACTCGAACTTCCACGACCGTAAGGTCACCAGCACCTGAAGCTGGCGTGTCTACCAATTTCACCATCTGGGCAGTATCGGCAACGCTTGTACGTCGTCGATGGCGCGCACTATACGGAGCGTGTTTTTAACTGTAAACCCCTGTCAGCAAAAAATATGATTTTTTTTACCGGCGGTAGTCAAAACGGCTTTCGGGCGTCGATACAGGCCCTCAGTTGGGCCTTATATAGTCGGAAATTTCCCGTTTCATGGCGCCTATGCCAAACTAACCCGCATATAGACAAGGTGAAAACTCTCTAATGGCCGATTGGCAGTCCCTCGATCCCGAGGCCGCTCGTGAAGCGGAAAAATATGAAAACCCTATTCCTAGCCGCGAACTGATCCTGGCGCACCTCGCCGATCGGGGTTCGCCTGCTGCCCGCGAGCAACTGGTTGAAGAGTTTGGTCTGACCACAGAAGACCAGATCGAAGCCCTGCGCCGCCGCCTGCGCGCCATGGAGCGCGACGCACAACTGATCTACACCCGTCGTGGCACATACGCGCCGGTCGACAAGCTCGACCTGATCCTCGGTCGCATCAGCGGTCACCGTGACGGTTTCGGTTTCCTGGTGCCGGATGACGGCAGCGATGACCTGTTCATGAGCCCGGCGCAAATGCGCTTGGTGTTTGACGGTGACCGTGCGCTGGCCCGCGTTTCCGGCCTCGACCGTCGCGGTCGCCGCGAAGGCGTGATCGTCGAAGTGGTCTCGCGTGCTCACGAAACCATCGTCGGTCGCTACTTTGAAGAAGGCGGCATCGGCTTCGTCGTCGCGGACAATCCGAAGATCCAGCAGGAAGTGCTGGTCACCCCGGGCCGCAACGCCAACGCGCAGATCGGTCAGTTCGTCGAGGTGAAAATCACCCACTGGCCAACGCCGCGCTTCCAGCCGCAAGGCGATGTGGTCGAAGTGGTCGGCAATTACATGGCGCCGGGCATGGAAATCGATGTAGCCCTGCGCACTTATGACATCCCGCACGTCTGGCCTGAAGCTGTTCTGAAAGAAGCGGCCAAGCTGAAACCGGAAGTCGAAGAAAAAGACAAAGAGAAGCGCGTCGACCTGCGCCATCTGCCGTTCGTCACCATCGACGGCGAAGATGCCCGCGACTTCGACGATGCTGTTTATTGCGAAGCCAAGCCGGGCAAGCTGCGCCTGTTCTCCGGCGGCTGGAAGTTGTACGTGGCGATTGCCGACGTTTCCAGCTACGTGAAGATCGGTTCGGCGCTGGATAACGAAGCGCAAGTGCGCGGCAACTCGGTGTACTTCCCAGAGCGCGTGGTGCCGATGCTGCCTGAGCAGTTGTCCAACGGCCTGTGCTCGCTGAACCCGCACGTCGATCGTCTGGCCATGGTTTGCGAGATGACCATCTCCAAGTCCGGCGAAATGACCGACTACTGCTTCTATGAAGCGGTGATCCATTCCCACGCTCGTCTGACGTACAACAAAGTCAGCGCGATGCTGGAAACGCCGAAAATCACCGAGGCACGTCAGCTTCGCGGTGAGTACAACGACGTTCTGCCGCACCTCAAACAGCTTTATGCGCTGTACAAGGTTCTGCTGGCTGCTCGTCACGTACGTGGCGCGATCGATTTCGAAACGCAGGAAACCCGAATCATCTTCGGTACCGAGCGCAAGATTGCCGAAATCCGTCCGACTACCCGTAACGACGCGCACAAACTGATCGAGGAATGCATGCTGGCGGCCAACGTGGCCACTGCCGAATTCCTCAAGAAGCACGAAATCCCTGCGCTGTACCGCGTCCACGACGGCCCGCCACCGGAGCGTCTGGAAAAACTCCGTGCCTTCCTCGGCGAGCTCGGTCTGTCCCTGCATAAAGGCAAAGACGGTCCGTCGCCGAAGGATTATCAGGCACTGCTGGCGAGCATCAAGGATCGTCCGGATTTCCACCTGATCCAGACCGTGATGCTGCGTTCGCTGAGCCAAGCGGTGTACAGCGCTGACAATCAAGGCCACTTCGGCCTTAATTACGAGGCTTACACGCACTTCACCTCGCCGATCCGTCGTTACCCGGACCTGCTCACGCACCGCGCGATCCGCAGTGTGATCCATTCGAAACAGGACACCCCGCACGTTCGTCGTGCCGGTGCGATGACCATTCCGAAGGCGCGCATTTATCCGTACGACGAAGCGGCGCTGGAGCAACTCGGCGAGCAATGCTCGATGAGCGAGCGCCGTGCCGACGAAGCGACCCGCGACGTGGTGAACTGGCTGAAGTGCGAGTTCATGAAAGATCGCGTGGGCGAGTCGTTCCCGGGCGTGATCACCGCCGTGACCGGTTTTGGTCTGTTCGTCGAGCTGACCGATATCTACGTCGAAGGCCTGGTGCACGTCACCGCGCTGCCGGGCGATTACTACCACTTCGATCCTGTGCATCACCGCCTGGCGGGCGAGCGCACCGGTCGCAGCTTCCGTCTTGGGGATACCGTTGAAGTGCGCGTGATGCGCGTTGACCTCGACGAACGCAAGATCGACTTCGAGATGGCTGAAAAAACCATCAGCGCGCCGATTGGTAGGAAAAAACGTGGCGCCGAAACCGCTGCTCCAGCGGCCAAGGTTGCGGAAGAAAAGGCTCCGGCAAAATCCGCCAGCCGTCGTCCGGCCAAGGAAAAAGCGGCAGAAGCCTACCGTCCAAGCGACGCCGTGGCGAAAAACGCCGAGTTGCGCAAAAGCCGTGAAATGAAGAAAGCGCTGCTTTCCGACGCCAAAAACGGTGGTAAAGCGGCGTCCGGGGGAAAGGCCGGACGGTCGGCGCCTGAAAAGGCCTCCGGCGGCAAGCCAGCCAAACCGAGCAAACACCGTAAGGGCCCGCCGAAAGCGGGTTCCGCCCCAGCCAAAAGTGGCGGGGCACGTAAACCGAAGGCGAAGTCATGAGTCAGTTGGAAAAAATCTACGGCGTTCACGCGGTAGAAGCGTTGCTGCGTCACCACCCGAAACGCGTCAAGCAGATCTGGCTGGCCGAAAGCCGCAACGATCCGCGCGTGCAGACCCTGGTTGAGCTGGCCAACGAAAATCGTGTCCAGGTCGGCCAGGCCGAACGTCGCGAAATGGACGCTTGGGTTGAAGGTGTGCACCAGGGCGTAGTCGCGGAAGTGAGCCCGAGCCAGGTCTGGGGCGAAGCGATGCTCGATGAGCTGCTCGATCGCACTGAGGGCGCGCCACTGCTGCTGGTGCTCGACGGCGTGACCGATCCACACAACCTCGGCGCCTGCCTGCGTTCGGCCGATGCGGCCGGTGCGCTGGCGGTGATCGTGCCGAAAGACAAGTCGGCAACTTTGACGCCGGTCGTGCGTAAAGTCGCTTGCGGCGCGGCGGAAGTGATTCCACTGGTGGCGGTGACCAACCTCGCTCGCACCCTGGAAAAGCTTCAGCAGCGCGGTCTGTGGATTGTCGGCACGGCAGGTGAGGCCGAGGTCAGCATTTATGACCAGGACCTGACTGGCCCGACCATTCTGATCATGGGCGCCGAAGGCAAAGGCATGCGTCGCCTGACCCGTGAGCATTGCGACTATCTGGTGAAGCTGCCGATGGCCGGTAGCGTCAGCAGCCTCAACGTTTCGGTAGCAACCGGCGTGTGCCTGTTCGAAGCGCAGCGTCAGCGCGGCGCAAAAGCCAAGGCGAGCGCTTCGCGCAAGCCATAAGCCTATAGCTGCAAGCCTCAAGCTCAAAGCGGACCCGCTTGCAGCTTGAGGCTCGATGCTTACAGCTGCTGTTCAAATATTCACCAATTGCCTTGCACCTCTTCTGTCCCTTCTCTACAATTGCGCCCCTTGCTGTGACGGCAGGCACGCATGTGCCCCGCGCCAGCAAGTCCATAAGTGTCATTCACTCCTTGTCTGACCGTTTTTGAGCGGCAGGCTACAACCCGTAAGGAGCATTCATGCGTCATTACGAAATCATCTTTTTGGTCCACCCGGATCAAAGCGAGCAAGTCGGCGGCATGGTTGAGCGTTACACCAAGCTGATCGAAGAAGACGGCGGCAAAATCCACCGTCTGGAAGATTGGGGCCGTCGTCAACTGGCCTACGCAATCAACAATGTTCACAAGGCTCACTACGTGATGCTGAACGTTGAGTGCACTGGCAAGGCTCTGGCCGAGCTGGAAGACAACTTCCGCTACAACGATGCAGTGATCCGTAACCTGGTCATCCGTCGCGACGAAGCCGTTACCGGCCAGTCCGAGATGCTCAAGGCTGAAGAAAACCGCAGTGAGCGCCGTGAGCGTCGCGACCGTCCTGAGCACGAAGGCGCTGATAGCGCTGATAGTGATGACAGCGACAACAGCGATAACGCTGACGAGTAATCCACGGACCTTTTAAGGAGCCTATCAAATGGCACGTTTCTTCCGTCGTCGTAAATTCTGCCGCTTCACCGCTGAAGACGTGAAAGAGATCGATTACAAAGATCTCAACACTCTGAAAGCCTACGTATCCGAGACCGGCAAAATCGTTCCAAGCCGCATCACCGGTACCAAAGCTCGTTATCAGCGTCAGCTGGCCACCGCTATCAAGCGCGCCCGCTTCCTGGCCCTGCTGGCCTACACCGACAGCCACGGCCGCTGAGACCGGGCAGTCGACAAGTAGCAAAGGATTGAATGCATGCGTGCCTTAGCTGAGTTCATCATGCGAGGCCGTATGCAGGCCACTCTCGTGGTGGCCGGATGTGCAACATTGCCGTTGTTGTATTGGTTGGGTGCTGCCGCGGGGAGCCTTGTGCTGCTGCGGCGCGGACTGACGGACGCCCTGGGTGTTCTGTCTCTGGGGCTGCTGCCGGCGTTGATCTGGTGGCTGTATGCCGATGACCCCCGCGCACTTCTGGTGCTGCTGGGGTCTTCGGGGCTTGCGTTGGTTTTGCGCGCAAGTGAGTCCTGGGTTCGCACGCTGCTGGTCAGCGTAGTGATCGGAGTGGTGTTTTCGGTGGTGCTCGGGGCAGCGTTTGCGGCCCAGATCGAGATGCTCGCGCAGGCCTTGATAAAGGTCATGCCGGCGCTTCTCGGTGAAACCTACAAGCAATTGTCGGTCGATGAGCAAGCGCGTTTCGCGTCCCTGATCGCACCAGTCCTGACCGGACTGATTGCGGCGCTGTTGCAGATCGTCAGCGTGCTGAGCCTGATTGTCGGGCGGCATTGGCAGGCGTTGTTGTACAACCCGGGTGGTTTTGGTCGCGAGTTTCGCGCCATCCGGATCCCGCTGGGGCCGGCGATGTTACTGCTGGCGTTGATGCTTCTGGGCCCGAATCTCGGTGCACAGATGGCCATGTTGACGCCGTTGTGCAGTGTACCGCTGGTGTTCGCCGGACTTGCCCTGATTCACGGGCTGGTCGGGCAGAAGCGACTGGCCGGTTTCTGGCTGGTGGGGTTGTACGTCACGCTGCTGTTGTTCATGCAGCTGATCTATCCGTTGCTCGTGGTCCTGGCCATTGTCGACAGCCTGATTGATTTTCGCGGTCGTCACGTGTCGAAAGACGCCGATAACGCGAACGGTGAAGGTTAAAAGTTAAGAGGATTTCCACATGCAACTGATCCTTCTGGAAAAAATCGCCAACCTGGGCAACCTGGGCGACAAAGTAAACGTTAAGGCCGGTTACGGCCGTAACTACCTGCTGCCTTTCGGCAAAGCAACCGCTGCAACCGCTGCCAACCTGGCTGCGTTTGAAGAGCGTCGTGCCGAGCTGGAAAAAGCTGCCGCAGACCGTAAAGCATCGGCTGAAAGCCGTGCTGCCCAACTGGCCGAGCTGGAAGTGACCATCACTGCCACCGCTGGCGACGAAGGCAAGCTGTTCGGTTCGATCGGTACTCACGACATCGCTGACGCACTGACCGCCTCCGGCGTTGAAGTGCAGAAGAGCGAAGTTCGTCTGCCGAACGGCACCATCCGCAACGTGGGTGAATTCGACGTGGCTGTGCACCTGCACGCCGAAGTTGAAGCCACCGTACGCGTTGTCGTGGTAGCAGCTTAAGCAACACTGATCGGCTGGCGGCTTGTCCGTCAGACGGTTAACATCGGGCACGATCCTGTTTACAGGTCGTGCCCTTTGTCTTTCTGAATTCCCTGTTTTTCCAAACAACACAAGTGGCCATGAACGATATCTCCGCTCCCGAGCAATACGATCTGCAAACCGCTGCCCTGAAGGTGCCGCCGCATTCCATCGAGGCCGAACAGGCCGTACTCGGTGGTCTGATGCTGGACAACAACGCCTGGGAACGCGTGCTCGATCAAGTCTCCGACGGCGATTTCTATCGGCATGACCACCGTCTGATCTTCCGTGCGATCGCCAAACTGGCTGATCAGAACTCCCCGATCGACGTCGTGACCCTTGCCGAGCAATTGGACAAGGAAGGTCAGACCTCGCAAGTCGGCGGCCTCGGTTACCTCGGCGAGCTGGCGAAAAACACGCCATCCGTCGCCAACATCAAGGCCTATGCGCAGATCGTCCGCCAGCGTGCGACGTTGCGCCAACTGATCGGCATCAGCACCGAGATTGCCGACAGCGCTTTCAACCCGGAAGGGCGCACCGCCGAGGAGATCCTCGATGAAGCCGAGCGGCAGATCTTCGCGATTGCCGAGGCCCGGCCGAAAACCGGTGGCCCTGTCGGTGTGAATGACTTGCTGACCAAGGCCATCGACCGCATCGACACCTTGTTCAACACCGATAACGCCATCACTGGCCTGTCTACCGGTTACACCGACCTCGACGAGAAAACCAGCGGCCTGCAACCGGCCGACCTGATCATCGTCGCCGGTCGTCCGTCGATGGGTAAAACCACCTTCGCGATGAACCTGGTGGAAAACGCCGTACTGCGCAGCGACAAAGCGGTGCTGGTGTATTCCCTCGAAATGCCAGGCGAATCGCTGGTCATGCGTATGCTCTCCTCGCTCGGCCGGATCGACCAGACCAAAGTGCGTTCCGGTCAGTTGGAAGATGACGACTGGCCGCGCCTTACCTCGGCGGTCAACCTGCTCAATGACCGCAAGCTCTTCATCGACGACACCGCCGGTATCAGCCCTTCGGAAATGCGTGCGCGTACCCGGCGTCTGGCGCGTGAGCACGGTGATATCGGCCTGATCATGATCGACTACCTTCAGTTGATGCAGATTCCAGGTTCCGGCGGCGACAACCGAACCAACGAGATTTCTGAAATCTCGCGTTCCCTGAAAGCGCTGGCCAAGGAATTCAACTGCCCGGTGGTGGCGCTGTCCCAGCTCAACCGTTCCCTCGAGCAACGGCCGAACAAACGTCCGATCAACTCCGACCTCCGGGAATCCGGAGCGATCGAGCAGGACGCCGACGTGATCATGTTCGTGTACCGCGACGAGGTGTATCACCCGGAAACCGAACACAAGGGCATCGCCGAAATCATTATCGGCAAGCAGCGTAACGGCCCGATCGGTTTTATCCGCCTGGCGTTCATCGGCAAATACACCCGTTTCGAAAACCTCGCGCCGGGTAGTTACAACTTCGACGACGACGAATAAATGCTGGCCGAAGTCTTTCGGCCAGCATCCGTTGCTGTGGATTTATGCGCTTGTGCCCACTGCTTCTTCAGCAGTGTTGGCCGCTGTGTACTCGGCAAGCTCTTGCCGGGTCAATGTTTCGATCAATGCTGCTTCCTCAATCATCAACGATGCCTGCATCGCTTTGGATTGCGTCTCGTAATCGGCAAACGATAGTTCCCTGGCGCTGTGTGACTCGTCGAGTACAGCCTGCCGATCCTGAAATGGCTGGCGCTGCTTTTCGAACGTTTCCTGGTACTTATGGGTAAGGAATTTTTGCCAGAACTCTCTCGCCACCAACTCCTGGAATTCTTCAGGGGAGTTATCCAGCGCGATGACTTTCTTGTATGCGTCCTCCAGTTGCGTTGCTGAAACGCCGGCCAGACGAGAAAAGCCCATTCTTTCCGGTTGCCCCGGCAATTGCAGTCGGTCTTTCAAACCGTGGCGATAAAAGAGTCGGACTTCGACCTCCTCGGGAACATGCGGCGGTGGAAGGGCTGCTGCGTCTTGAGGGGACCTGGCTGCGGCAATGGCGGCCTCGCGTTGCGCAATGTCCGCCGAGGCGATTTTGTCGACTTCATGCAAGCGGAACAACGCTTTGGATAAGGCGAACAGCTTTGGCCCCTGCGCCTTGTCGCCGGCCTGGGCAAGGGCGTTATGCATCATCATTCGGGTTTCCAGATTGGCAAAGGTGAAAGCCGCCCGATCGCAGCAGGCTGCGTCGCCCGCCCGATCAAACACTTCGCTGCGCAGACGTTCGGACTCAGGCGTGTTCTCGGTAATGCTGTCGATCAGCCGCCAGACCCGACTCTGCAGTTCGTTGTGACCGGTGGGGGACTCCAACAGGCGTTCAAACGTATTGAACAGGCCATCCGAGCGTGGCTGTTTACGCAGTCTCTGCCATTGGATTTTTCTGCTCGCCAGTTGATCCGCGGTAAATCCTGCTGTCCAGCGCACCACGGGATCGTCTGTGGAACTACGGTTGATGACCGGGGCGTGACCTCGCGCCGTGTCGACCAGATTTCTCAAGCCAGTCAGCGGTGTTCCGGCCTGCACCAGACGGTCGTTGTACTGGGTCAGCCGGGTCAGGGTCACTGCGGACAGCGGATTATGGGCAATGTCGGTCACATCGTTGATGCGCACGGTGTGTCCCAAGCGCTCGTCGGGCGGTGCAATGACAGTATCCGGAATCTCGGTAATCCGATTGTTGCTCAGATTGACGGTGTCCAGCAGGGGCTGATCGGCAATGCCTGTCGGAAAGGTGTCGATACCGGTGATGGCCAGATTGAGCGAACGCAGGTCGGTTATCGCGCTGAAATCAGGGGCGATACCCAGTAGCGGATTTTCATGCAGCCAGAGTGCTCGCAGGGTTGTTCGCTCTGACAGGACTCGGGCAGTGTCAGCGGTGAGGGAAATCCGGTTTCGCTCTAGAAACAGTCTTGTCAGCCCGTTCATTTCGCCAATGGCGGGTGGCAGTTCACGCAGTTGATTTTGCGAAAGATCCAGCCAGCGAACATGCCGAAAACGAGTCAGAAAGCCTTCGGGCGAAGTGCCCAGGTTCATATTGCTCAGGTTGAGAGAGCCAACGTGACTGAAGTCCACATCAAGGTCGGGCAGGCTTGGCAACCTCAGGCCGCTGAGATTCAGTTCCAGGCCGATGGGCGTTCCGTCAGCGGCCAGTTTCGGGAGTGTCTCTTGGCGCCAGCAACTGATGATCTTCTCGCTGGCCGTGACCCTGTCAGGGCGGGTTTGGGCGTTGAGCGCCAACTGGTTCGCCCGAACGTAGCCCCCACGATCGCCCCCGCCAGAGTAAACCCAGGCGTCGAGCTGACGTTTCAGCAGGCCGAACTCCAGCTCGAGGCTGTGGACTTTGGTGACCGCCGCATCACGGTCGAAGCTCCAGACGTATTCCCTGCATTGTTTGATGTCCTTGTTTGGAAACAGCCGCTGATAACGCTGCGTCGGCGAGTTGTCGCTGTCAAATGTCACCTCATGCCGAGAAGTCAGCAGATCGGGCGCTTCCGTGCTCAAACGCCGCCAGTAGTCGTCGAAAGATTTCCAGTAATCGGGCGGAAAATCATTGCCAGCAAGTTGCGTGTTGCTGTTGATTCGGGCGATCGTCAGCAATTGTTCTGACGCCGGATTGATGAAGCCCTGTGGCACTTCAGTCAAACGGTTGTCGCGCAGATCCACAGTGCTCAGCCCGGTCTTGTCCTGCAGTCCGGTCGGCCATTGATCGATCCCCGTATTTTTCAACCGCAGGTATTTCAACCCGGACATGTTGCTGAAGTCAGGGAGCCGCGATAGCGCTGGATTCCCGGAAAGAGAAACAAGCTCCAGATGCCGCAAGGTACTGAGCGTTGCCGCACTTTCTTCGTCCAGTACAAGCCGGTTATCGCTCAAGTTGAGGTGGGTCAGTTTGTCCATCGCACCCACAGCTCGGGGTAGGGTTTCAATCCCGCAATTGTTGATCAGTAGATGCTCAAGATGAGTAAAGTTAGCGAGGAATATGTCGGCATCACCCGACCAGGTAACGTTGTCGAGCATCAGCAATCTGACATGACTGAAGTCTGCGGTGAGAGCCGGGAGCGGCGTATTGAAGGACGCCAGCCGTAGTATTTCTCCGGGGTCTTGAAGCCAGCAGCCTCTGATGATTCTTGCGACACGTCGCGCCTGCATCCTTGCAGGTGAGTCAGCCTCGGATGAATCGGTCTGGCTGCTGTCAACGTAGGATTTCAACTGGGCCTCCAGCGAGTCCAGTTCCTCAGCGCGTCGAGCCAGTTTTTGTTTGGCCTCATCATCCAGTCCGGTGAAAAACTTCCGGGCCTCTTGTGCGTTCTTGTTCGGGTAGAGCCTTTGCACTGTGGCGACCTCGGGCATATCACCATCAAGTCTGAATGCGCCGGCCAATGCCTCGGTGCTCAGCTGCGGGTGCTCGGTCGCTACGCGTCGCCAAAATACTTCAAGTTTTTCCCAATAGTCGCGCGGGAAAGGATTGCCCTCAAGCAGCGTGACGCGGTTGATCCGTGCGATCGCCTCGAGTTCATCCGTCGAGGGGGTGAGGTGTGCCTCGGGAACCTCGGTCAACTGATTATTGCGCAGGTCCAGTTGCTTCAGTTGTGCCTGATTGCGCAAACCCGTTGGCCACTGATCCAGTTGTGCATGACGCAGGTTCAGCGTTTCCAGTTCAGGCATGCCGGCAAAATCAGGGGTTTTACCCAATGGATTGCCCGACAGGTCAAGCGTCTTGAGTTTGCCCAGCGTGCTCAGTTCTGCTGCCGTTTGTTCGTTGAGTGCAATACGGTTCGAACTCAGATCCAGCTTGCTCAGATTGGGCATCTGCACAATGGCAGCGGGCAACGTACCCAGCGTAGAGCCGGTAATCTGCAGAGACTCCAGAGCGGAGAAGTTTCCGAGAAATATGTTGGCCGAGTCGGACCAGGTGACCGATTGCAGTGTCAGGTGCCTGACATGGCTGAAATCCGCTGTCAGTGCGGGCAGAGTTGCATTCCCGGTGTCCAGTCCGAGAGTGTCCCCGCCCTGATGGCGCCAACAGGACTTGAGGCTATCAGTCACTTCTTGCGCGTAGTTTCGCGATGTTACCGGTGTGGACGCGAGGGGAGATTGTCTGGCCCAGGTACTCAGTTCGATCTCGAGCGTTTTGTAGGCGGTTTCGCGACGGGTCAAGCCATCCGCGACGTCATTTCCCAATGACTCGATGAAGCTGTCAATCTCGTCACCGGTATGGTCCGGGAACAGTTTTTTCGCGCGGGACTTTGCGCTGCGCAATTTGTTGAGGGACAGAGATAGCCGGTCCAGTAGCCCCAGGCGAACAGGCGCTCGAGCACCATCGCTGCGTATCATCCCGCCCGCACCGGCGACCGTGATGCCAACCCAGCCTTGTACCGCATCGAAAACAATCGGTTCCGACCTTCCCGGGCGCGTCGCGATATACCGGTTGGCGCTGTCACTGGCTACGGGGTCCTCGCTGCGCACAATGCGCATCACTGCTGCCAACGGGGTTGATCCATCGGCATCATGCAGGACCTGATAGGCGTGGTTTTCGATCACCGCGTAGAGTTTGCCGTCAAATCGATGAAGGCCGTCGTGGCCAGGTACTGCGCGGTTGAAATCCAGCCCTGTGCGAAACGGTTCCAGGCGGGTCTCGCTCAAACGAAAGGTGACCGGTTGAAAGTCTTCCAGCCTGTGCCAGAGCCCGCTCACGGGGTCGCGCAGGAGCAATGGGCCGGACGCTACTGATTCGCTTGATAACGTGGCCCGCAACAGACCCGTGAGCGGGTCCTTGCCAACCTGCACGATGCCGCCGTCGGCCAGCTCAGCGTATTGACGACCCTTGTGCGTCCTTAAACCGTTGTCGTCGGGTGCCGCCAATCCCGCCGCTGCGGTGAGCCGATAATGTTCCAGTGATTGATTGATCGGATGGGAGATGTCTGACGAAGGGGCCGAATGCACCGTGATGGTCGGTGCCGGCGTGATCGCATCCAGGTCGGCTTGCGTCCCTGAACTGCCCGGTCGCGGCGAGTGGCCGCCCGGCGTCGGGATATCGACACCTGTGCGCGGTGGCAGGTCAGGACGAGGGGTGTTCACCTCCGGTGTGGTGTTTGGGGGAAGGGGTGTATTTCCGGAACTGTTGCCATTAGGGGGCCGTTTAACGGGCATGTCTTTCTATCCTTGTAGAGTGTGCGCATCAGCTCGCCTGAGCAGGGGCTGATGGCAGGGGCGGCGTCATTGCCTGATTCAGCGTTTGGTCCCAATGCTCCTCACTCGGGCTTGGGAAGCACGGCAGCCGGACTGGCCAGTGCAAATATTTTTGTCGCGGTCTTGCCATCGAAGGTCTGACGCCAGATGGCCACGTGCGGTAAGCCGGCCTGTTCATCGCGACGTTGAGACTCGATGCCGCGTCTGCTCTGTTCAAGCGTTTTGAGGTGACCGCCTCTTGTCGTGAAATTCAGGGGCAGGGCTTCGCGCCTGTCGTAGTGGAAATGGGCTTCCCATAACGGAGTGTCGTCGGCACGGTCACGGATCGAGTAAACGTCAAGAAACGACTTGCTCTGGCCTTTGCCCTGCGGCGTGCGATCAACGGTCTTGCGCACATTGAGCTCGTCGGCATCCATCAGATAGTTCAAGCGCATGATGTCGAGTACTTCCTTGTTCTTGTACATGCGCACCAGAACGCTTTCACCTTGCGCGGCAAGCGAGTCAGCGGCGGCTCGCAATCGGGCTGCCAGGTCGATGATCTCTAAATCCTCGGCGGCCCCTTCGTGGTTTTGCAGGCGTCTTGCCTGCTCATTCAGGCTTTGCGTCGCTTTATCCAGGTCTTCGACAATTTCAGTGGGATTGGTCTTTCGGGCTTCGTCCTGTCTGGCCTTGTCGGCGTGTTGTCCGACTTCGGCCAGTAACCGTTTAGCCTCGGCGACGAGTTGTGGCCTGGGTTCACTGATCATGGGAGGGGGCACGGGCAACCATTCGCCATGTCTTTTTTCGTAGCGTGCCGAAGGAAAGTCCGGACGCAACGGATCCGGAACATTGACGGTGACGCTGCCGTCTTGAGCCGTTTCCATGTTCCCGACCAAGACCCGGTAAGTGCCATGCTGACGGACACGGAAAATCTTCCTGGCCGGCACGGGGCGCGCATTTTCGGAAGGGTCGGGCTGCGCTGGAAGAAAATCGAAATCGATGTCGTGGCTGACGCTTGGCAGCGCGGTGTTGCGATCAAGCGAGTCAAGAATTTCGCTTAATCTGGTTTCGATGCGCTTCTCGAATGGACCTATCAGGCTGAGGATTTCCCTTGTGTACTCGGTCCTGGAAGCGTCGATGGCGGCCAGTTGCATCTCAAAGCGGGATTTGTCTGTCCTTATCTGATCAAGGGTCAACAACAGCGCCATCGGGTGATCGCGTTGCGGGACGTTTTTCAAGTCGCCGGTAATCAGGTCGATGGCCGCAAGCGAGGGCATGGTCGCATTGGGCGCATGGTCGGGCGTGCCCGCATACAGGTGGACGTAGAGGATCAGCTTGTTGAAGTTGATGCGTTCGGCCGAGGGCACTTGCTGGCGGATTTCTTCGAGTGTCGGGGCCGCGCCGGGATTGGCTTTTTTGATTTCAGCCATCACCAATTCCCGCTCTTCGAGATACCTCAACTTCTTGTTCAGGTGGGGGATGACCCTTTTGCAACTGTCGGCGTCCAGTCTGGAAAACGTAGGCCTGACCCTCAAGTCCATGGCCGCCATGAGCCGGTTCAGGAACTCTGCTCGCTCGATCCGGAAGGTGTGCAGTTCTTCGCCGAACAGCCCGCTTGCTTTCACGCGTATCAGCCAGTTCTTGTTGAGAACAAGCGAATCCACAAAGTCTGCTTGCTTGAGAACGTGTCTGAGCAGATTCACTTCAAGGTTGAGCAGTTTGGCGTTTTTCTCTGTACTGCCCTGCGGCAGATTTTTGGCATCGGCCCAGAGCGCGTCATGCCGTGCTGACGAGGCCACCAACTCGGAATGGGCCTTCTGAAAAGGTACGTACATCAGCAGCAGATTATCTTTGCTTAACAGCGCTGCCTGCGCATCCGGGATGCCAGCCTTGTCGGCCGACAAATGGTAGACCCATCGGTTGCCCTCATCGCGCCTGACCGTTCGTGTTATGCCGCTGCGGCTGGCCCGGTAGATATTGGCAATGTCGATGGCGACAGGATCATTCGGGTTGACGATGCGCCAGGCTTTTTGTGTCGCGGTGGATGCCCTGACATCGTGCATGGCCTGATAAACGTCATGGTGAATGCTCAGGTACAGCCGACCTTCGTGGCGAAACATTCCGTCGCCGTCTGCCTCGACGCCGGTGAAATCCAGAGGGGTACGCAGCGTTCGCAGGTGAGTATCGCTCAAGGTTACGGCGTCACCGTCCTTGAGCGGATGCCAGACACCGCTGTCGGCGTCGCGCAGCAGTAGCGGTCCTGAGGCCGTCTGTTCAGCGGCGAATCTGCAACGATAGAGACCGGTCTGCTCGTCTGCACCGATCATAACGATGCCGTCGTTTGCTACATCGACATATTCGCGTCCCTTGTGCACCCTGAGGCCCTCGGCACTGGCCGGTGTCAAACGGGCAGGCGCCGGGAGCCAATAGCGCTCCAGGGTTCGGGGGGCCGACGAACCGACTTCCAGTGCGGGTGCTGTCGAGTGCGTGATCACGACAGGAGAGGGGCTGGCCACTCCTGGGGCGGCAGCGCTGTGAGGGAGGGCCGGTCGCAGTTCTAAGCCGAAGGATAACGGCGAATCCAGTGTCGTACGCGACGCTTGCCCCGTATTACCGTGCAGCGGTGCATCCGGGCGAGAAGGGCCATCCACATTAGTGGTGCTCTTGGCGGGTTTTTTTGGAGCCATGTTTTTTCATCCTTGAAAAAGTCCCTCAGCCCTGGTTCAGGGTGAGGCTGTTCTATGAAGTCAGTTGGAATATTTGCCGCGCTGTCGACAGGTCGATGTCTTCTCGCCATATACGCACATGTGCCCGACCCGCCTGTTCATCCCGGCCCAGGCACGGTTTCATTACGCCATGTCGAAGATCTTCTGCGCTGTTTTGCGGTCGAGGGTCAGTCTCCAGACGGCGACATGCGGACGCCCGGCCTGTTCATCCCGACGTTGGGACGCGGCACCTGTGCGGGCTTGATCAAGCGTTTTCAGATGACCGCCGCGGTCGTTGAACCCGAGTGCAGAAGTGTCTGCTTTCGGATAGTGAAAATGGGCCTCCCATAATCGCTCGCCCGTCTGCTTGTCGCTCAGCACGTAGATATCCAGAAACTCTTTTTTCGCGCCTCTGCCCAGCGGCTGCCGGGTTTGAATTCGTCTGACGCGCAGTTCGTCGCGGCTGATCAGGTACACCACCCGATCGGCGCTCAAGTAGCTTTTGTCCTTGAACAGCCGAACGCGGATCGCTTCGGCTTCGTTGTGTAATCGCTGGCTGTCTTGCCTGAGTCGTTGCAGGACAGGTCCAGTATCGATGGCGGAAGGGTTTGGAGCTTTTTCTATCTGTGGAACAAAGTCATCGAGCACGATGGCTTTGCTGACCAACTCATCCACGATGCCTGATGCATTGTGTTTTGCCGCCTCTTTTTTCCAGGCCTCGCGCAAATACTGATCTGACATTGCCAGGTGCTGCTCGGCTTCCGTGGTCAGCTTCGACAGGCTTTTTGCCGGGGTGGCTACGCGGCGGTGCCACTCGCCCTCTCGCCGCTCATACGTCTGCAGGATCTCGGCGGGTTGGTGTGGGTGCATGACATCAATCAGTTCTTCGTCAGCGGCACCACGTCGCGGTTGCCCGAGGCGGATCTTGTGAACGCCGTTATGTTTGCTGCGGAACATCCTGGTCGGCTGCGGGGCCGGTTCGTTTGCGCGTTGCGCCGGTAAGAAATCGAAGTCGATGGACTGATCGGACGAGGGTAGTAATGGAATGCTTTGCAGATCACGGTGATAGCGCGTCAGCCGATCCTCCAGCGTGCTCTCGAACGAGCTGATGGCGTCGATGATTTCTTGCCGGGAAGTGGTGTGGGTGGAGCCCGAAGGGTATTCAAGGTACTCAAAGGAGTTCTTGATCGAGGTACATTGCTCCAGCAGATCGCTCAAAACAGGAATGCGCGCTTCCAGCGGGATAGCGTCGATATCAAGAAAGGCCCGCGTCGTTTCTGAAAATGACAACGAAAGGTACAAAGGTCTGAAAACGCCCTGATCGGCGGCCAGCACCTGACACTTTGATTGCAGCCAGTCAGCAGTGTCTCTGTGTATTTCCATAGGGTCGTAACCCCACTCGGAAAAATCGTTCTGGTTGTATTGCGATTTGTGCAGTAATTCATCGGCAAGGATCTGGCGCTTGCGCAACAGCGCCAGTTTGCCCTTCAGATATCCGGCGCTCGAACGATGTTGTTCGGGAGTGATGCGTGTATTGGGCGGCATGTCGATCAGTTTGCGCCGATCGCCGGCCTGCATCATTCTGCAAAGAATTTCGAAACGCCTTATCTGAATCTTGAACAGGTCTGCCTCGTAAACGGCGATGCCTTTGTAGAGCAAGAGGGCGATCTGTTCCCTCAGGTAGAAATCGAGGCATTTGTCCACGGCGGCCAAATGTCTGTGGTACTGAACCTCGTATTTGATGATTGCCGTTCGTTCGCCCTCCTGACCGGTCAAATCGTACCAGGCGCTTTCCAACTCTCTGGCGAGAGCAGCAGACTCATCCATCATTTGCATATGGACGTCCAGTTCCCCGTTCAGATCAGCGATCGAGCGAAGGGCCGGGAAGTCGCCCGGTGCCTGCAGCGGCCGCCAGAGTTTGCGCTGCGGATCAAGTTGCAGCACCGGGCCGGAAGGGTCCCGCTCATTCGTCAGCGTGGCGCGATAGAGGCCCATTTTCGGATCAATCGCCACCAGAACCGAGTGACCGCCCGGCACATCGACGTAACTGCGTGCTTTGTAGTGGCGAAAACCCTGCGTATCGGCAGGAGGCAGGCGGACGTCGGCGGGAATCCAGTAATCTTCCAGCGGTCGTTGCACCGGTGTCGCCACCATGGCCGCCCCGGAAGGTGACCGGCTGACTGTTACGCGAGGCTGCAAATCGGGTCTGAGCGGAGTGCTCGAGGTTTCTCCTGGCCTGCTGGTGGATGAACTCGCGACTGCGGGATGCGGGTTGTTGGGCGTCCGCGGATTCGAGGTGGTCGATTGCGTGGCTCGTGTTGTGGTGTTGCTGGTAAGGCTGCCTTTGGCAGGCAATTTTGGTGACATTTCTTCATCCTTGAAGGGGTGTCACATCAGCCAGTTTTAACGCTGGCCGATGAATATGTGATTTGAATGGCGATTTTTCCTGGCCGGTCGTCGTGTAAGCCGTGTGTCGCGGAGGCTGTAAGAGAAACCGACCATTGCCGTCGGAATTGGTCAAAATTTGTGCTATATTCCGCGCCCGCGATTTTTCACTTCAACACCGGTCGTCGACATGCAAGCAGCCAAGCCGTTATTTGACTATCCAAAATATTGGGCCGAATGTTTCGGACCAGCGCCATTCCTGCCAATGAGCAGGGAGGAGATGGATCAGCTTGGCTGGGATTCGTGCGACATCATCATTGTTACCGGTGATGCCTACGTCGATCACCCGTCGTTCGGCATGGCGATCATTGGCCGGCTGCTGGAGTCGCAAGGCTTCCGCGTCGGGATCATTGCCCAGCCGAACTGGCAGTCCAAAGACGACTTCATGAAGCTTGGCGAGCCGAACCTGTTCTTCGGCGTTGCAGCGGGCAACATGGACTCGATGATCAACCGCTACACCGCGGACAAGAAAATCCGCTCCGACGACGCATATACACCGGGCGGCATGGCCGGCAAGCGTCCGGACCGCGCGAGCCTGGTTTACAGCCAGCGCTGCAAGGAAGCGTACAAGCATGTGCCGATCGTCCTCGGCGGCATCGAGGCCTCGCTGCGCCGCATCGCGCACTATGACTACTGGCAGGATCGTGTGCGTAATTCGATCCTGATCGACGCCAGCGCCGACATCCTGCTGTACGGCAACGCCGAGCGCGCGATCGTCGAAGTCGCCCAGCGTCTGTCCTACGGCCACAAGATCGAAGACATCACCGACGTGCGCGGCACCGCGTTCATTCGTCGCGATACGCCGAAAGACTGGTACGAAGTCGACTCGACGCGTATCGATCGTCCGGGCAAGGTCGACAAGATCATCAACCCGTATGTGAATACTCAGGACACTCAGGCCTGCGCCATCGAGCAGGAAAAAGGCCCGGTCGAAGATCCGCAGGAAGCCAAGGTCGTGCAGATTCTGGCCAGCCCGCGCATGACTCGCGACAAGACTGTGATTCGTCTGCCGTCGGTTGAAAAAGTCCGTGGTGACGCCGTTCTGTATGCCCACGCCAACCGCGTGCTGCACCTGGAAACCAACCCGGGCAACGCCCGTGCGCTGGTGCAGAAGCATGGCGAAGTCGACGTTTGGTTCAACCCGCCGCCGATTCCGATGACCACCGAAGAAATGGACTACGTGTTCGGCATGCCTTACGCCCGTGTTCCGCACCCGGCGTACGGTAAGGAGAAAATTCCGGCCTACGACATGATCCGTTTCTCGGTGAACATCATGCGAGGCTGCTTCGGCGGCTGCACCTTCTGCTCGATCACCGAGCACGAAGGCCGGATCATCCAGAACCGTTCCGAAGAGTCGATCATTCGCGAAATCGAAGAGATCCGCGACAAGGTCCCAGGCTTCACCGGCGTCATTTCCGACCTCGGCGGCCCGACCGCGAACATGTACCGCATCGCCTGCAAAACCCCGGAAATCGAATCGGCGTGCCGCAAGCCATCCTGCGTGTTCCCGGGCATCTGCCCGAACCTGAACACCGACCACTCGTCGCTGATTCAGCTGTACCGCAGCGCCCGTGCGTTGCCGGGTGTGAAGAAGATCCTGATTGCCTCCGGCCTGCGTTACGACCTCGCGGTCGAGTCGCCGGAGTACGTCAAAGAGCTGGTGACCCATCACGTCGGTGGCTACCTGAAGATCGCCCCAGAACACACCGAGGAAGGTCCGCTCAACCAGATGATGAAGCCGGGCATTGGCAGCTATGACAAGTTCAAGCGCATGTTCGAGAAGTACACCAAGGAAGCGGGCAAAGAGCAGTACCTGATTCCGTACTTCATCGCCGCCCACCCGGGCACCACCGACGAAGACATGATGAACCTCGCTCTGTGGCTCAAGGGCAATGGCTTCCGCGCTGACCAGGTGCAAGCGTTCTACCCGTCGCCGATGGCCACTGCCACCGCGATGTACCACTCGGGCAAGAACCCGCTGCGCAAGGTCACCTACAAGAGCGACGGCGTGACCATCGTCAAGAGCGAAGAGCAGCGTCGTCTGCACAAGGCGTTCTTGCGTTATCACGACCCGAAAGGCTGGCCGATGCTGCGTGAAGCACTGATCCGTATGGGCCGCGCCGACCTGATCGGTTCGGGCAAGGATCAGTTGATCCCGACTCATCAGCCGACCACCGATAGCTACCAGAGCGCCCGTCGAAAGAACTCGACGCCGGCCGGCAGCCATAAAGTGGCGAAGGAAGGCAAAGAGAAGACCACCAAGATCCTCACCCAGCACACCGGTTTACCGCCGCGTGCCAGTGATGGTGGTAACCCTTGGGACAAGCGTGAACAGGCCAAGGCAGCGGCGTTTGCCCGCAATCAGCAGGCGGCCAAGGAACGCAAGGACGCCGCGAAAGGCAAAGGGCCGAAGCCGACCCGCAAGCCGGTCGTACCGCGCTAAGTTGCTTTTTAGTTGAACAGAACGCCAACCATCGGGTTGGCGTTTTGCGTTTCTGCCGTTGGATTTATGCAGGCCGCAAGATCCATCCCCCTCACCCCAGCCCTCTCCCCCATGGGGGGCGAGGGGGAAGGGAGCCGATCTCTGTGCCTTTCAAACCTGAGTTCGACTCAATACTTCCACGTCGGCGTATCTTCAACATCCAACGCGATCAGTCCCCTCTCCCTCCGGGAGAGGGCTAGGGTGAGGGGGGCTCTTCGCAACATTTACGTGCAATGAGCCCAAACCATTTCCCCGCATCGCCCGATTTTGGTGCTGTACTGCCCTAAGCATTCCGGGAAAGCGCCCAAGCCCTCTGCATGGCATAAGTCTTGCGCGCTTTCGAATACGCTTAGGCTCGCAGGAGGCACGCCGTGTCGATTCATGTCGCATTGCATCACGTCACGCATTATCGCTACGACCGCGCTGTCGAACTCGGCCCGCAGATCGTTCGCCTGCGCCCGGCCGCCCACAGCCGCACGCGGATTTTGTCGTATGCGCTGAAAGTCTCGCCCGAGCAGCATTTCATCAACTGGCAGCAGGATCCGCAGGGCAACTACCTCGCCCGATTGGTGTTCCCCGAGAAGACCAATGAGCTGCGCATTGAAGTCGATCTGCTCGCAGAGATGGCCGTGTTCAACCCGTTCGACTTCTTCCTCGAGCCGTATGCCGAGAAAATCCCCTTCGCCTATGCGTCCGATGAGCGCAAAGAGCTGGCGCCGTACCTCGAAACCTTGCCGCTGACGCCGAAATTCAAGGCCTATCTGGACGCCATCGACCGCACGCCGCTACCGGCGGTGGACTTCCTCGTGGCGCTCAACCAGCGCCTGAGTGAAGACATCGGTTACTTGATCCGCATGGAACCGGGCGTGCAGACGCCGGAACACACCCTCGAACATGCCTCCGGTTCCTGTCGGGATTCGGCGTGGCTGCTGGTGCAATTGCTGCGCAACCTCGGATTGGCGGCGCGATTTGTTTCAGGCTATTTGATTCAACTGACGGCGGATGTGAAAAGCCTCGACGGGCCGTCCGGCACTGAAGTCGATTTCACCGATCTGCACGCCTGGTGCGAAGTGTATTTGCCCGGTGCCGGCTGGATCGGCCTCGACGCCACGTCAGGGCTGTTCGCCGGTGAAGGGCATATCCCGTTGGCCTGTAGTCCCGATCCGTCCTCGGCGGCACCGATCAGCGGCTTGGTCGAGCCGTGCGAATGTGAATTCAGCCATGAAATGTCGGTGGAACGGATCTGGGAGGCGCCGCGCGTCACCAAGCCTTACACCGATGAGCAATGGTTGTCGATTCAGGCGCTCGGCCGGCAGATCGATGCCGACCTGCTGGCGGACGATGTGCGCCTGACCATGGGCGGCGAGCCGACCTTCGTCTCAATCGATGATCCGGATGGTGCCGAGTGGAACACTGCCGCGTTGGGTGCGGATAAACGTAGGCTTTCCGCCGAACTGTTCCAGCGCATGCGCAAACATTACGCGCCGAAAGGTCTGGTGCATTTTGGTCAGGGCAAGTGGTATCCCGGCGAGCAACTGCCGCGCTGGTCGCTCAATTGTTACTGGCGCCGTGACGGCGTGCCGATCTGGCATAACGATGCTTTGATCGCCGACGAGCAACAGGATTACGGCGCCAATGGCGAATTGGCTGGACGCTTCCTCGCGAGTGTCGCCGAGCGACTGAAGTTGCCTACGCGTTTTGTGTTTCCGGCCTACGAAGACAATTTCTATTACCTCTGGCGTGAGGGCACCTTGCCCGGCAACGTCAGCGCCGAAGATTCGCGTCTGGAGGAGCCGCTGGAGCGCGCACGCTTGCGCAAGGTGTTCAGTCAGGGCCTGAACAAAGTCATTGGTCAGGTGCTGCCGCTGGCGCGCACCGCCAAGGGCGATCAGTGGCAGAGCGGGCGCTGGTATCTGCGTGACGAGCACTGCCGACTGGTGCCGGGGGATTCGCCGCTGGGTTATCGCCTGCCGTTGGGTTCGCAGCCTTGGGTGAAGGCCGCCGAGTACCCGTTCATTCATCCACAGGATCCGAATCAGGACTTCCCCGAGCTGCCAGAAACCGCTCAGCTCAACCGCCATGGCGAACCTGCAGCGACTGACGAACGCGTGCCGAAAATCGACGAATCCGCCGACTGGCTCACCCGCACCGCATTCTGCGCCGAGGCTCGCGAGGGGCGTTTGTACCTGTTCATGCCGCCGCTGGAGCGGGTCGAGAATTATCTGGAGCTGGTGGCGGCCATCGAAGCCACAGCTGAAGAGTTGCATTGCCCGGTGTTGCTGGAGGGCTATGAGCCGCCGAGCGATCCGCGCCTGAGCAACTTCCGCATCACCCCCGATCCGGGCGTGATCGAGGTCAACGTGCAGCCGTCGGCGACCTGGGACGAGTTGGTCGAACGCACCGAGTTTCTCTATGAAGAGGCGCGGCAGACTCGCCTGACCACCGAGAAATTCATGATCGATGGGCGTCACACTGGTACCGGTGGCGGTAACCACTTCGTTCTTGGCGGTGCGACGCCGGCGGACTCGCCGTTTCTACGTCGCCCCGATCTGCTGCGCAGCCTGATCAGTTATTGGCACAACCATCCGTCGTTGTCGTATCTGTTTTCCGGTTTGTTCATCGGCCCGACGTCGCAAGCGCCGCGTGTCGACGAGGCGCGCAATGACGCCCTGTACGAACTGGAAATCGCTTTCGCACAGATGCCGGAACCGGGCGAGGAATGCGCACCGTGGCTGGTTGATCGACTGCTGCGCAACTTGCTCATCGACGTCACCGGCAACACGCACCGCGCCGAGTTCTGTATCGACAAACTGTACTCACCGGACGGCGCCACCGGGCGTCTCGGCTTGCTTGAGCTGCGCGCCTTTGAAATGCCACCGCACGCGCGCATGAGCCTCGCTCAACAGTTGCTGTTGCGGGCGCTGGTCGCACGGTTCTGGCGCGAACCTTATGCGCCGCCGAAACTGGCGCGCTGGGGCACCGAGTTGCACGACCGCTTTTTGCTGCCGCACTTTATCGAGCAGGACTTTGCCGACGTCATCGTTGAACTCAATAACGCCGGGTATCCGCTGCGGGCGGAATGGTTTGCGGCGCATTTGGAGTTTCGTTTTCCCAAGGTCGGCGATTACGCCGTCAACGGTATAGAACTGGAACTGCGCCAAGCGCTGGAACCATGGCATGTCCTGGGCGAAGAGGGCGCGGCGGGCGGCACGGTGCGCTACGTCGACTCCTCGCTGGAACGTTTGCAGGTCAAGCTCAAAGGGCTGCCGCCGCAGCGCTATCTGCTGACCTGTAATGGCGTCGCGGTGCCGTTGCATCCGACCGGACGAGTTGGCGAGTTTGTCGCGGGTGTACGTTATCGCGCGTGGCAACCGGCCAACTGTTTGCAACCGACCATACCCGTGCACGCACCGCTGGTGTTCGACCTGCTCGACACCTGGATGGGCCGCTCGCTGGGTGGCTGTCAGTACCACGTCGCGCATCCGGGCGGGCGCAATTACGAGACGTTGCCGGTCAATGCCAACGAAGCGGAGAGCCGGCGGATGGCGCGATTCTTCCGCGTCGGACACACACCGGGGAAACTTCCTATACCCAACGTGGAAATCAGTGACGAGCTGCCGATGACAATCGATTTGCGACGCTTCTAGAGCCTACGCGACATGCGGATTTTTCGTATATCCGCATGTCATGTGCCTGCGTTAGTCTGACCGTTCCTTGCTGTCTGCCGAGCTTTCCATGCCTGACCTGCTAGACCGCTACCCGCTCACGGCGGGCACTTATCACGAACTGCTCGACGGCAGTGGCGCGGTGCGCCCGCACTGGACGCGGCTGTTCGATCACTTGCAGCGCAGCACGCCGGCGCAGCTGGTGCAGCGGCAGGCATTGCTGGCGCGGCAGATTCAGGAGAACGGCGTCACCTATAACGTCTATGCCGATCCCAAGGGCGCGGATCGGCCGTGGGAACTGGATCTGCTGCCCCACGTAATTGCTGCGCAGGAGTGGCAGCAACTGTCGGCCGGTATCGCCCAGCGTGCGCGGCTGCTTAACGCGGTGCTGGCCGATTTGTACGGGCCGCAACGGTTGATCAGCGAAGGCTTGTTGCCGGCAGAGCTGGTCTTTGGTCACAACAATTTTCTCTGGCCGTGTCAGCGGATCACGCCGCCGGAAGAGACATTTCTGCACCTGTACGCCGTGGATCTGGCACGCACGCCGGACGGGCGCTGGTGGGTCACGGCGGATCGCACACAAGCGCCATCGGGCGCCGGGTATGCCCTGGAAAACCGCACCATCGTGTCCCGCGCCTTTCCCGAGTTGTATCGGGATCTGAAGGTGCAGCATCTGGCCGGGTTCTTCCGCACCTTGCAGGAAACCCTCGCGCGACAGGCGCCCAGTGACGATGACGCGCCGCTGGTGGTGCTGCTCACGCCGGGGCGCTTCAACGAAAGTTATTTCGAACATTTGTACCTGGCTCGCCAGCTCGGTTATCCGCTGGTCGAGGGCGGAGACCTGACGGTGCGCGATGCCACGGTCTACCTGAAAACCCTCAGCGGCTTGCGTCGGGTTCACGCGATCATGCGCCGGCTCGATGATGATTTCTGCGACCCGCTGGAACTGCGCACGGACTCGGCGCTCGGCGTGCCCGGTCTGCTCGAAGCCGTGCGTCAGGGGCGAGTACTGGTTGCCAACGCGTTGGGCAGCGGCGTGCTGGAATCGCCGGGATTGCTGGGCTTTCTGCCGAAGATCAACCAATACCTGTTTGGCGAAGAGCTGATTTTGCCGTCGATCGCGACGTGGTGGTGCGGTGAGGCGCCGGTGCTGGCTCAGGCTTTGGAAAAACTACCTGAGTTGCTGATCAAACCGGCGTTTCCCTCGCAAAGCTTCGCGCCTGTATTTGGCCGTGATCTGAGTGAAAAGCAGCGTCAGGCGCTCGCCGAGCGCATGCAGGCGCGACCTTACGCCTATGTGGCGCAAGAACTGGCTCAGCTGTCGCATGCGCCGATCTGGCAGGCGGAAAACGGTCAACTGCAACCACGGGCGATCGGCATGCGCATGTACGCCGTGGCCGGTGCTGGTGATTATCGCGTGCTTCCCGGTGGTCTGACCCGGGTGGCCGCCGAGGCCGATGCCGAAGTGGTGTCGATGCAGCGCGGTGGGGCGAGCAAGGACACTTGGGTACTCGGTGATCGTCCGCCCAGCGGCGAGCAGTGGAAAAGTCAGCGCAGCGTCGGCGTGCATGATCTGGTGCGGCGCGATCCGTATCTGCCATCACGTGTGGTGGAGAACCTGTTCTGGTTCGGCCGCTACTGCGAGCGTTGTGATGACAGTGCGCGGTTGCTGCGCATCATGCTCGCACGGTATGTCGACGGCGACGACCCGCAAGCGTTGCAGGCCGCCGTCGACCTCGGCGAGCGACTGACCCTGCTGCCGGACGAAGGTGAGCTGCCGGAGCGTCTGTTGGCGGCACTGCTGGGCGACGACTGGTCGTTCAGCCTGCGTTCCAACCTGCAACGCTTGCAGTGGGCGGCCTCACAGGTGCGCGGCAAGCTTTCGCGGGAGAACTGGCAGGCGCTGGTGGAGTTGCAACGCGAAGCGATGGAACTGGATACCGACGAACCCGACTTCGGCGAGCTGCTGGATTTTCTCAACAGATTGGTGATGTCGCTGGCGGCGTTGTCCGGATTTGCGCTGGACGACATGACCCGCGACGAAGGCTGGCGCTTTCTGATGATTGGCCGGCGCATCGAGCGGCTGCAATTTCTCAGCAGCAGCCTCGCGGCTTTTCTGCGCGGCGCCGGGGCGTTCGATCAAGCGGGCCTCGAATGGTTGCTGGAACTGGGCAACAGCAGCATCACCTATCGCTCACGCTATCTGGCGGTGGCGCAGCTGATTCCGGTGCTCGACCTGTTGCTACTCGATGAGCAAAACCCGCACGCGGTGTTGTTCCAGTTGAAACTGGTGACCCGCACCTTGAAACGTTTGAACGATGATTTCGCCGCGCCAAGAGAGGCCGGGCTACCGCAACTGGTCGAGCGCCTGGCGCGGTTCGATCTGGGGTGTCTGGAGAATCCTTTGTTCGGTGAGTCCAGCGTACGAGCGGCTTTGAACGGTCTGGCGGATCTGCTGCAAGAGATTGCCGAGGCCAGCGGGCAAGTGTCGGATCGTCTGGCCCTGCGCCATTTCGCCCATGTCGATGACGTCAGCCAACGCACGGTGTCCGTCTGATGAATGCTCGATACCAGATTTTCCACGACACCTGTTACCACTACGACAGCCCGGTGTCTTTGGCGCAGCAACTGGCGCACTTGTGGCCGCGAAAATGCGACTGGCAGCGCTGTACCGAACAGCAACTGCTGATCAGTCCGGATCCGACAGCACGGCGCGATGAACTGGATGTGTTTGGTAATCCGTTGACCCGACTGGCGTTCGAACGTCCGCATGACGAGTTGCAGGTCAATGCGCAACTCACCGTTGAAGTGCTGGCGCGGCCGGCGCTGGATTTCAATCAGTCGCCCGCTTGGGAGCTGACCCGCGATGCGCTGACCTACAGTAGCCAGCCGTTGTCCGCTGAGTTGCTCGAAGCCTGTCGCTACCGGTTCCAGTCACCGTACGTACATTTGAAGCGCAGTTTCGTCGAGTTTTCGCAAAGCTGTTTTCCGCCGGGACGACCGTTGCTGTTGGGCGTGCAGGACTTGATGCAGAAGATCTTCAGCGAATTCACCTTCGATGCCGAGGCAACCCAGGTGGCGACCCCGTTGGTCGAGGTGCTGGAACGGCGACGCGGGGTCTGTCAGGACTTCGCACACTTGATGCTGGCGTGCGTGCGCTCACGAGGGCTGGCGGCACGCTACATCAGTGGTTATTTGTTGACGCAGCCGCCACCTGGGCAGCCACGCTTGATCGGCGCCGACGCCTCGCATGCCTGGGTCTCGGTGTTTTGTCCGGTGCTGGGCTGGGTGGATTTTGATCCGACCAACAATGTGCAACCGGCGCTGGAGCACATCACGTTGGCGTGGGGACGGGATTTCTCTGATGTGTCGCCGTTGCGCGGGGTGATTCTTGGGGGCGGTAATCATGACCCGGAAGTGCGCGTCACGGTAATGCCCCTGGATTAACGCCGATCAAAAAATGTGGGAGCGAGCCTGCTCGCGAAGGCGTCAGGTCGGTCAACTTATTTGTGGCTGGTACACCGCTTTCGCGAGCAGGCTCGCTTCCACATGGGATTGGGTGTACTTGGAATGGGGGGCTGTGAGGGCCGGCAGTGAAACCGCCAGCCCCGTCACAAATCCGCAGGGTCTGATTCGATGATCAAACCCGGTGGGGCTCAGGCGTCAGGCGCCTGGTCTTTCGGTGCTTCGGTTGCATCAACATCATCATCCGTCGCCACTTCACCCTCAGGGTTCAGTGCCGCTTCTTCAGCGGTTTGTTTCTTGCGCTGAAGCTTTTCCTCTTTCTTCTGTTCCTTTGCCAGGTCTCGTTGACGTTTGGCGAAGGAGTAATTGGGTTTGGCCATGGGCGATCCTCTTGGGTCGAAGGTGAGGTTGAGCGGCGCATATTCTGCCCTGTATCGGTGTCCGGGGGTTAACCGGGTTTTTGGTCGACCCACTTGGGCGTGACGGTCGGCTTCCAGTTATCCAGGGCATCGAGCAATGTTTGCGGCGATTCGCTCACCTGCAGCATGTCACGGTGTGGCGCGCGAACGAAGCCTTCGCCGACGATATGGTCAAGAAATGCAGTGAGTTTGCTGTAGAAACCGTTCACTTCCAGCAAACCCAACGGCTTGCCGTGGTAGCCGAGCTGGCCCCAGGTCCAGACTTCGAACAGTTCTTCCAGCGTGCCGAGGCCGCCGGGCAGGGCGATAAACGCATCGCTGAGTTCAGCCATGCGTGCCTTGCGCGCATGCATGCCATCGACCACTTCCAGGCGCGTCAGGCTTTTGTGACCGATTTCCTTGTCCATCAGGCTTTGCGGGATGATGCCGATCACTTCACCGCCGGCCGCCAGCGCGGCGTCGGCGACAATCCCCATCAAGCCCACAGCACCGCCGCCGTAGACCAAGGTCAATTTGCGTTCAGCCAAGGCCCGGCCGAGCGCGATGGCGGCTTCGGTGTAAGCGGGGTCGGTGCCGGCGTTGGCACCGCAAAATACACAAACGGATTTCAGAGACATGCCTTCCTCCTGGGTCAATCCGTCACAGGGTAATGGCTGGCACGCCTTCATCCAAGGGCTAAACTTCGCGTTCCGGCGATTCAAAGGTACCGCTGGCGCCACAGGCGTAGGCGGCGAGCAAACTGCACAACAGACCGTTAAAGAACATGACAGGCACTCCGTCTCAGTAGATGCGCCGATCATAGGGCCGGCCGGGAATTCTGGCCGTTAGATTGTGTCGATGAGTGTCATAGCCTGAAAGTTGTATACAATTTTTGACTCAAGTCATAGGAACTTGCGAAGATTTCAGGCAGTCTTTCCACCATTCGTGTTTTTGTTAACCCTGCCTTGGAGATTCACCATGTTTTCCAAAGTTGTTGCGGTATCCCTGCTGGCGCTGGCCAGCAGCCAATTGATGGCTGCCGAGTGCAAAACCACCGTTGACTCCACCGATCAGATGTCCTTCAACACCAAGGAAATCGTGATCGACAAGAGCTGCAAGACCTTCACCGTCGAGCTGACCCACTCCGGCAACCTGCCGAAGAACGTGATGGGTCATAACCTGGTGATCAGCAAAGAAGCTGACATGCAGCCAATCGCCACCGCTGGCCTGGCCGCCGGTATCGACAAGAATTACCTGCCGGAAGGTGACGCGCGCATCATCGCTCACACCAAGATCATCGGCGCCAAGGAAACCGATTCGCTGACCTTCGACGTGGCGAAGATTGCTGATGGCGGCTACGGCTTTTTCTGCTCGTTCCCGGGCCACATTTCGATGATGAAAGGCACGATTACTGTCAAGTAATCAGGGCCACCGCGTCATCGTTCTTCGCGAGCAGGCTCGCTCCTACAGGGGTCTGTGTCGGCCACACATTTTGTGAACAACAGATAAACCTGTGGGAGCGAGCTTGCTCGCGAAGGGGCCATCAGCATCAACTGATGTCTGGGCCAAAGAAAAGCCCGCTGAGGATCACTCCTCAGCGGGCTTTTTCATGCCATCAGCGCTTACGGCGCAAACGGCATCACGCGCTTGTGATGAGTCTTGTTGTAGGTCGCGACGATGATGTCGAACGCTTCCTGACGCACCGGTTCGCCGTGCAGGAACGCATCAATCTCGGCATAGGTCACTCCGTGGGACGCTTCGTCGGGTTTGCCCGGCGACAGGTCCTCAAGGTCGGCCGTTGGAATTTTCTCGACCAGCGACTCCGGCGCACCAAAGCTGCGGGCAATCGCGCGCACCTGATTCTTCACCAGACCGCTGAGCGGTGCGAGATCGCAGGCGCCGTCACCAAATTTGGTGAAGAAACCCATCACCGCTTCCGCCGCGTGATCGGTGCCGATCACCAGACCATGAGCAGCGCCGGCGATGGTGTACTGCGCAACCATGCGCATCCGCGCCTTGGTGTTGCCCAATACGAAGTCCACCGACACCGCATGCTTGCCTTCAAACGCCGCGACTTCACGGGCCAGCGATTTCACCGCCGGGCCGATGTTGACCGTGTGGCGCTCGTCCGGAGCAATGAAATCCACTGATGCCTGGGCGTCATGTTCATCGAACTGGGTTTCGTAGGGCAGGCGCACGGCGATGAATTTGTAGCTGTTGTCGCCGGTCTGGTCGCGTAGCTCACGCATTGCCCGTTGGGCCAACAGGCCCGCAGTCAGCGAGTCGACGCCGCCGCTGATGCCCAGCACCAGTGTCTTGAGCCCGGAATTGACCAGGCAATCCTGAATAAAGGCAATGCGTCGGGCGACTTCGGCCTGCAGGGCCTGGTAGTCGGCGAACGGCGGTTGCACCTTGAGCTGTTCAGCAATCTCACGCTGTACGGCTTGCATGAATTCACTCCTTGCTAGATGAACTGGAATCGGCAGGAACCTGGAACACGTGTCGCAAATAGGCGACGAAATTCGGGTCTTTGCAGTGGGACTTGCCTGGCTCGTCGGAGATCTTCGCCACCGGTTGGCCGTTGCAGGCAGTCATTTTAAGCACGATGCTCATCGGTTCGACACCCGGAATGTCACAGGTGAGGTTGGTGCCGATGCCGAAGCTGACGTTGATCCGGCCGTGCAGCGCGCGGAAGATCTCCAGCGACTTGGGCAAGGTCAGGCTGTCGGAGAACACCAGGGTCTTGCTCATCGGGTCGATGCCCAGCCTGTGGTAGTGGGCGATGCATTTTTCGCCCCATACCACCGGGTCACCGGAGTCGTGGCGCAGACCATCGAAAAGCTTGGCGAAGAACAGGTCGAAGTCGCCGAGGAACGCATCGGTGGTGATGCAATCAGTAAGGGCGATCCCTAGCAAACCGCGATATTCGCGGACCCAGCAATCAAGCGCGGCGATCTGGCTGTCGATCAGGCGCGGGCCGAGTTGCTGGTGGGCCATGATCCACTCGTGGGCCATCGTGCCGAGCGGTTTCATGTCGAGTTCGCGGGACAGATGCACGTTGCTGGTGCCGACGAAGCGCCCGGGGAAGTCGTGTTTGAGGACATTCACCACTTCAGCCTGCACGCCATACGAAAAGCGTCGGCGGGTGCCGAAATCGGCGACTTGCAGTTGCGACAACTCATCGGCCGATGCGTTGGCGGTCAGCCAGTCGAATTTGCGATAGAGCTGCTCGCGCGCCTGTTCCAGCACGGTTTCACGATAGCGATAGCGGTTGCGTACTTCGCTGACGATCGCCAGCAACGGCACTTCGTAGAGGATTACGTGCAGCCATGGTCCACGCAGGCGGATGAACAACTCGCCGTTTTCGATACCGGTGTGCACATAGCGCAGGTTGAAGCGGAACAGCCCGAGGAAGCGCAAAAAATCCGGCTTGAGGAAGCTGATCCGCTCAAGAAAACTCAACTGATCGGCACTCAGGCTCAGCTCGGCCAGACGCTCGATCTGAAAACGGATCTCGGCCAGATACGGGCGTAAATCTTCGCTGTTACGGCAACGAAACTCCCATTCGACTTCGACGTTGGGGTAGTTGTGCAGCACCGCCTGCATCATCGTCAGTTTGTAGAAGTCGGTGTCGAGCAGGTTCTGCACGATGCGATCGGCAAACACGCTCTCGCTCATAACGGGGTCTCCAGGTGCGCCGCGCCTGTGCGCGGTCTCAATCAATGGCGCTAGTGGCGCATATCAGGGACGAAGATTGCCAGCAATTTTTTAGATCACCGCAGAACCCTGGTGGGAGCGAGCCTGCTCGCGAAGGCGTCATTTCAGTCAACATTGATACTGAATGTGCCGGCCTCTTCGCGAGCAGGCTCGCTCCCACATTTTTCAATCGAGTCAAATTTCCGGGCTGTCGATCTGTTCGAGCATCCACTTCACAAAGTCTCGCACCTTGGGCACTTCCGCCGCATGCTCCGGGTACGCAAGGTAATAGGCATCAGTGCTCGGCATGGCATGCTCGAAGGGAATGACCAGTTTGCCGTCGGCCAATTCCTCTTCCACCAGAAATCGCGGCAACAACGCCACGCCGCAGCCAACTTGCGCAGCGCGGATGCACATATAAAAGGTTTCGAAACGTGGTCCGTGGTAGCTGTGTTCGGTCTGGTAACCCTGGCTGTCGAACCAGTCGTGCCAGGCCTGCGGTCGCGACGCATTTTGCAGCAGGACCAGATCGGTGAGTTGCGTCGGATCAGTAAACGGCTTGTCCGGCAGGCTGCCCGGCGCGCAGACCGGCACCAGCTCTTCGCCGAACAATTTCAGGCATTCCGTGCCGGGCCGCGAGCCTTGACCGAAATAGAACGCCAGATCGCTGCGCCCTTGCAGCAGATCATCGGCTTCCTGCTCGTTGCACAAATCCAGATGGATCGACGGATGACGTAGCCGCCAGCCTTTCAAACGCGGTACCAGCCAGCGCGCGCCGAAGGTCGAAGGCGTCGAGACGCGCAGGACTTCGGTCTCGCCGCCGTAGGAACGCAGGTAATGCGTCGACATCTCCACTTGGGTAAGGATTTTTCGTACTTCAACCAAATACAAATCCCCGGCCGGGGTCATCTGCAAGCGCCGACGTACGCGGCGGAACAACAAATGCTGCAACAGTTCTTCCAACTGCGCGACCTGCTTGCTCACCGCGCTCTGGGTCAGGTTCAGTTCCTCGGCAGCGCGGGTGAAGCTCAAGTGCCGGGTCACGGCCTCGAAGCACTGCAGGGCGGTGATCGAGGGCAAGTGGCGTTTGTTCAGCATGACCGATCCTTTTCTTGTCTTTCTGTGCGCAGCATGAATAAACGGAATGATATCTCGCGTAAAGGTCGTTTGTTGCCTTGCCAATGTGACGCTACAACTAAAGGCCTGCCCGGTCGCAAAAAAGCGCCCGCACACATTCAGTTTTTTGCTTGAGGAGTGACCCATGGTTGCCGCATTGCTTGATCGTCTCGGTGTGAACCCGGCTCTTTATCAGAACGGCAAAGTGCCGGTGCATTCGCCGATCGACGGCAGCCGCATTGCCGCCGTCAACTGGGAAGGCCCGGCTGAAGTCGAGCAGCACATCAGTCGCGCAGATCATGCGTTCGAGCTATGGCGCAAGGTGCCAGCCCCGCGTCGCGGTGAACTGGTGCGTCAGTTCGGCGAAGTGTTGCGTGAATACAAGGCTGATCTCGGTGAACTGGTTTCCTGGGAGGCCGGCAAGATCACCCAGGAAGGTCTGGGTGAAGTGCAGGAGATGATCGACATTTGCGATTTCGCCGTCGGTCTGTCTCGCCAACTCTACGGTTTGACCATCGCCTCCGAACGCCCGGGCCACCACATGCGGGAAACCTGGCACCCACTGGGCGTGGTCGGGGTGATCAGCGCGTTCAATTTCCCGGTCGCGGTATGGGCGTGGAACACCACGCTGGCGCTGGTCTGCGGCAACCCGGTGGTGTGGAAACCGTCGGAAAAAACTCCGCTGACCGCACTGGCCTGTCAGGCGCTGTTTGATCGTGTGGTGAAAAATTTCACCGATGCGCCGGCGAATCTTTGCCAAGTGATTATCGGTGGCCGCGATGCCGGCGAAGCACTGGTCGATGACCCGCGTGTCGCGCTGATCAGCGCCACTGGCAGCACACGTATGGGTCGCGAAGTGGCGCCGAAAGTCGCCGCCCGTTTCGCCCGCAGCATTCTGGAACTGGGCGGTAACAACGCGATGATCCTCGGCCCAAGCGCCGATTTGGACATGGCGGTACGCGCAATTCTATTCAGCGCCGTCGGCACCGCCGGCCAGCGCTGCACCACATTGCGTCGTTTGATCGCTCATGAATCGGTCAAAGAAGAAATCGTCACCCGTCTCAAAGCCGCGTACTCGAAAGTGCGCATCGGCAACCCGCTGGAAGGCAATCTGGTCGGCCCGCTGATCGACAAACACAGTTTTGAAAACATGCAGGACGCGCTGGAGCAGGCGTTGAGCGAGGGTGGTCGAGTGTTTGGCGGCAAGCGTCAGCTCGAAGATCAATTCCCTAACGCTTACTACGTGTCGCCGGCGATTGTTGAAATGCCGGAGCAAAGTGACGTTGTGTGCAGCGAAACCTTCGCGCCGATTTTGTACGTGGTCGGTTACAGCGATTTTCAGGAAGCGCTGCGTCTGAACAATGCGGTGCCGCAAGGTTTGTCGTCGTGCATCTTCACCACTGACGTGCGCGAGGCTGAGCAGTTCATGTCGGCGGTGGGCAGTGATTGCGGGATCGCCAACGTCAATATCGGCCCGAGCGGCGCGGAAATTGGCGGTGCGTTTGGTGGCGAGAAGGAAACCGGTGGTGGTCGTGAGTCGGGTTCCGATGCGTGGCGCGCATACATGCGGCGCCAGACCAATACCGTGAACTACTCGCTGGAGCTGCCGCTGGCGCAGGGCATTACCTTCGACTGACTGCTCCCGTCAAATGGAGATTCCCTGTGGGAGCGAGCTTGCTCGCGAATGCGGTGCGTCAGTCGACACTGATGTTGGCTGATACGCCGCTTTCGTCGGAACGCCGCCCGGAGCAAGCTCGCTCCCACAGGATCAGCACTGTGTTTGGCAGGTTTCTGTTGGAGTCTGGCAATGCCGTTACGCGAAGAATGTCTGTGGGAAAAACTCACGCCGCAAAGGCCGGATAACACCGAGCTCAAAGGCGAAGTCAAAGTCGATGTCTGCGTGATCGGCGCCGGGTTCACCGGGTTGTCGGCGGCGCTGCATCTGTTGGAAAAAGGCAAAAGTGTCTGCGTGCTGGAAGCGCATCGTGCCGGTCATGGCGGTTCCGGGCGCAACGTCGGGCTGGTCAACGCCGGCATGTGGATCCCGCCGGACGAGATCGAGGCCGGGTTTGGCGAGGCGGTTGGCAGTCAGCTCAACCGCATGCTCGGGGCCGCGCCGGCTCTGGTCTTCAGCCTTGTAGATAAATACAACATCGATTGCCAGTTGCGCCGCGAAGGCACGCTGCACATGGCGCACAACGCCAAAGGTGAAGCGGATCTGCGTAGTCGTGAACAGCAATGGAAACGCCGCGGTGCGCCAGTCGAACTGCTGACCGGCAAGGCCTGCGAACAGGCCACCGGTACGCAAAAGATCGCCGCCGCGTTGCTTGATCGCCGCGCCGGTACGCTCAATCCGATGGCGTATGTCACCGGGCTGGCCAACGCGGTGAGCGGTCTTGGTGGGCAGATGTTCGATCATTCGCCGGTCACCCGGCTCGAACGTCAGGGCGCGAACTGGTCGGTGCAGACCGAGCAGGGTTCGGTACTGGCCGAGCAAGTGGTCATTGCCTCCAACGCCTACACCGAGGGCGACTGGACCGAGCTCAAACGCAACTTCTTCCCCGGTTACTACTATCAGGTCGCGTCGGTGCCACTGACCGAGGATGCCGCGCAGGAAATCCTTCCGGGCGGCCAGGGCTCGTGGGATACCCGTCAAGTCTTGAGCAGCATCCGCCGCGACAAAGAAGGGCGGTTATTGCTCGGCAGTCTCGGCAATGGCAATCAGAAACCTACCTGGTTTCTCAAGGCCTGGGCCGATCGCGTGCAGCAGCATTATTTCCCCAATCTGAAGCCGGTCGAATGGGAATGCACCTGGACTGGGCGTATAGCTTTTACGCCTGATCACCTCATGCGCCTGTTCGAGCCGGCGCCAGGACTGGTGGCCGTTACCGGCTACAACGGTCGTGGCGTGACGACCGGCACCGTGGTCGGCAAAGCCTTCGCCGACTATTTGTGTCACAGCAATCCGCAAGCCCTGCCGATTCCCTTCGCACCGATGCAGCCCCTGGCCGGCGTGGGCTTGCGTAGTTGTTTATATGAGGCCGGATTCTCGCTGTATCACGCGGGCCAGTGCCTGCGCATCGTCATTTGAGTGTTGAAATATGTTGCCGGAAGCGGCGCTTTTCGATGCAGCGACTAGCCTGTAATGGTGCGGGTTGTAGCAGTCCCGCACCAGCAGTGTGCAGTTCGGTGACGCGGGCTGTTACAGGCTGGTTGCACGTCGTTTGGCGCCGCGGTTGCAATGATGGCGCGTGCGGGTTGCGCCTGAAAAAATAAATGGTTTTACCTTCCGCGGTTTAGACGGTTGCACGCCCAATGAAAATGGGAACGAAACAGTCGAAATAACAAGAAAGCAGCGACTTTTTGAAGAATAAAAAACCGATGGCACGGCCCTTGCTCTGAGCATTCAGTGAAGTGAAGTCGCAGTGCCAACTAAAAAAAACCTTGGAGCACCACCTCATGTCCCAGACGTTTTACAAGAAAGGCTTTCTGGCCCTCGCAGTGGCTACTGCGTTGGGTGTTTCTGCGTTTGCTCAAGCTGATGTGAAAATCGGTGTAGCGGGTCCAATGACTGGCGCCAACGCAGCATTTGGCGAGCAGTACATGAAGGGTGCACAGGCAGCGGCTGACGCAGTCAACGCGGCGGGCGGCGTCAACGGGGAGAAAATCGTTCTGGTCAAAGGCGATGACGCCTGCGAACCGAAGCAGGCCGTGACGGTCGCCAAGGACCTCACCAACCAGAAAGTCGCCGGTGTGGTCGGTCACTTCTGCTCTTCTTCGACCATTCCAGCGTCGGAAATCTACGACGAAGCCGGGATCATCGCGATCACCCCGGGTTCGACCAATCCACAAGTCACCGAGCGCGGCCTCAGCGCCATGTTCCGTATGTGCGGGCGTGACGACCAGCAAGGCATCGTGGCCGGCGACTACATCGTCGACGTGCTCAAGGGCAAGAAAGTCGTCGTACTGCACGACAAAGATACCTACGGCCAAGGCCTGGCGGATGCCACCAAGGCACAACTGGTCAAGCGCGGCGTGACGCCTGTGTTGTACGAAGGCCTGACCCGTGGTGAAAAAGACTTCAGCACCATCGTCACCAAGATTCGTGGCGCTGGCGCCGACGTCGTCTACTTCGGCGGTCTGCACCCGGAAGCCGGCCCGCTGGTTCGCCAGCTGCGTGAACAAGGCCTGAAAGACGTCAAGTTCATGTCCGATGACGGCATCGTGACTGACGAACTGGTGACCACCGCCGGTGGCCCGCAATTCGTCGATGGCGTGCTGATGACCTTTGGCGCCGACCCACGCCTGCTGCCAGACAGCAAGACCGTGGTAGACGCTTTCCGCAAGGCCGGTACCGAGCCTGAGGGTTACACCCTGTACGCCTACGCTTCGGTGCAGACCCTGGCTGCCGCGTTCAACGGCGCGAAGTCCAACAAGGGCGAAGAGGCCGCAGCCTGGCTGAAGAAAAATCCGGTGAAAACCGTGATGGGCGAAAAAACCTGGGATTCCAAGGGCGACCTGAAAGTCTCCGACTACGTGGTTTACCAGTGGGACAAGGACGGCAAATATCACCAGCTGGAAAAACAGAAGTAAGGGCTGACGCGACCAACTGATCCCACCAATCCAATGTGGGAGCGAGCCTGCTCGCGAAGACGGAATGACTGCCAACACATGTGTTGAATGATCGACCGCTTTCGCGAGCAGGCTCGCTCCCACAGGGACGGTGTGGGACGGGCGGATCGTGGCTGACATTGCTCCGACGTAAATCTGTATTTTTCCTAGAAGAGCCGCACACCCCGGGTGTGCAGGTTCTCACTGCGTGAGATTGCGTTATGGATGGTATTTTCCTGCAGCAACTGGTCAACGGCCTGACCCTCGGGTCGGTCTATGGCCTGATCGCCATCGGCTACACAATGGTCTACGGCATCATCGGCATGATCAACTTCGCCCACGGCGAGGTTTATATGATTTCTGCTTACCTGGCGGCAATCAGTCTGGCTCTGCTGGCTTACTTCGGTATCGAATCTTTCCCGCTGCTGATGCTCGGCACGCTGATCTTCACCATCGTTGTCACGGCGGTCTATGGTTGGGTCATCGAGCGTGTTGCCTACAAACCCCTGCGTAACTCCACCCGACTGGCACCGCTGATCAGCGCCATCGGTATTTCCCTTATCCTGCAAAACTACGCGCAGATCGCTCAAGGGGCGAAGCAGCAAGGCGTGCCAACCCTGCTCACTGGCGCGTGGCGTGTCGATATCGGCACCGGCTTCGTGCAACTGACTTACACCAAAGTCTTCATTCTGGTGGCCGCGTTCGTCGGCATGGGCGTGCTGACCTACATCATCAAATACACCAAGCTCGGACGGATGTGCCGTGCGACCCAGCAAGACCGCAAAATGGCTTCGATCCTCGGCATCAACACCGATCGGGTGATTTCCTATGTGTTCATCATCGGTGCAGCCATGGCGGCGCTGGCCGGCGTGCTGATCACCATGAACTACGGCACTTTCGACTTCTATGCCGGCTTCATTATTGGCATCAAGGCGTTTACCGCAGCAGTACTCGGCGGGATCGGTTCACTGCCCGGGGCAATGCTCGGTGGGATCATCCTCGGCATTTCCGAGTCGCTGTTCTCCGGTCTGGTCAACTCCGACTACAAAGACGTGTTCAGCTTCTCGCTGCTCGTACTTGTTCTGGTCTTCCGGCCGCAGGGCCTGTTGGGCCGTCCTCTTGTGTCGAAGGTGTAAGCGATGTCTTCAACCACTCAAAAATCCATCGATATCAAAAAAAGCCTGGTTGAGGCGATTCTTGCCGGCCTGATTGCTCTGATCGTTTTCGGCCCGATTGTCGGCGTTGTGCTCGAGGGTTACAGCTTCAACCTCGAACCGACCCGCGTGGCCTGGATCATCGGCATTGTCATGCTTGGCCGCTTTGCCCTCAGCCTGTTCCTGCAAACGCCCAAAGGCCTGAAAATTCTCGACGGATTCGAGAGCACCGGTTCCGGTGTGCATGTGCTGCCTGCCGATCACAAATCTTCGCTGCGCTGGATCATCCCGCTGCTGATTGTGCTGGCCGTCATCGTGCCGTTTGTCTCCAACTCCTATCTGCTGGGCGTGGTCATCCTCGGCTTGATCTACGTGCTGCTGGGGCTGGGGCTGAACATCGTGGTCGGTCTGGCCGGTCTGCTCGACCTCGGTTACGTGGCGTTCTACGCCATCGGTGCCTACGGTCTGGCGCTGGGTTATCAGTATCTCGGTCTGGGTTTCTGGACCGTGTTGCCGCTGGCGGCGATCACTGCCGGGCTGGCCGGGTGCATCCTCGGCTTCCCGGTGCTACGTCTGCACGGCGACTATCTGGCGATCGTGACCCTGGGCTTCGGTGAAATCATTCGCCTGATCCTCAACAACTGGTTGTCGCTGACCGGCGGCCCGAACGGTATGCCGGCGCCATTGCCGACGTTCTTCGGTCTGGAGTTCGGCAAACGGGCGAAGGATGGCGGGGTGCCGTTTCATGAGTTTTTCGGCATCGCCTACAACCCTGACGTGAAGTACTACTTCATTTACGCGGTGCTGTTCCTGGTGGTGCTGGCTGTGTTGTACATCAAGCATCGTCTGGTGAAAATGCCGGTCGGCCGCGCCTGGGAAGCCCTGCGTGAAGATGAAATCGCCTGCCGTTCGATGGGCCTCAACCACGTGTTGGTCAAGCTCTCGGCGTTCACCATCGGTGCATCGACGGCCGGTCTCGCCGGTGTGTTCTTTGCTACCTACCAGGGGTTCGTCAACCCGACCTCGTTCACCTTCTTCGAATCGGCACTGATCCTCGCCATCGTCGTGCTCGGCGGCATGGGCTCGACCATTGGCGTGGTGATTGCGGCATTCGTACTCACCGTCGCTCCGGAACTGCTGCGCGGCTTCGCCGAATATCGCGTGCTGCTGTTCGGCATTCTGATGGTGTTGATGATGATCTGGCGACCACGCGGGCTGATCCGCATCAGCCGTACCGGGGTCACTCCACGCAAAGGTGCCATTCACTATGAGAGGACTGCGCCATGAGTGAAGTCGTACTCTCTGTCGAAAAGCTGATGATGCATTTCGGCGGCATCAAGGCGTTGAGCGATGTCAGCCTGAAGGTCAAGCGCAACTCGATCTTCGCCCTGATCGGCCCCAACGGCGCCGGCAAGACCACGGTGTTCAACTGCCTGACCGGGTTCTACAAAGCCTCCGGCGGCAAGATCGAACTCAACGTGCGCGGTCAGCAGACCAACGTCATCCAGTTGCTGGGCGAGTCGTTCAAACCGACGGATTTTGTCTCACCGAAATCTTTCCTCAGCCGCATGTACTACAAGATGTTCGGCGGTACGCACCTGGTAAACCGCGCTGGCCTGGCGCGGACCTTCCAGAACATTCGCCTGTTCAAGGAAATGTCGGTGCTGGAAAACCTGCTGGTGGCTCAGCATATGTGGGTCAACCGCAACATGCTCGCCGGCATCCTCAACACCAAGGGCTATCGCAAGGCCGAAAGCGATGCGCTGGACTGCGCGTTCTACTGGCTGGAAGTGGTCGATCTGGTGGACTGTGCCAACCGTCTCGCCGGTGAGCTTTCCTACGGTCAGCAACGCCGTCTGGAGATCGCCCGAGCCATGTGCACGCGGCCGCAGATCATCTGCCTCGACGAACCGGCCGCTGGCCTCAACCCTCAGGAAACCGAAGCGCTGAGCGCGATGATTCGCCTGCTGCGCGACGAGCACGATCTGACCGTGGTGCTGATCGAACACGACATGGGCATGGTAATGAGCATTTCCGACCACATTGTGGTACTGGACCACGGCATCGTCATCGCTGAAGGCGGGCCTGAAGCGATCCGCAACGATCCGAAAGTGATCGCGGCCTATCTCGGCGCCGACGAAGAGGAACTGGTATGACGCAACCGATCCTCGAACTGAAAGACCTCGACGTCTTCTACGGCCCGATCCAGGCCCTCAAAGGTGTTTCGCTGCAAATCAATGAAGGGGAAACCGTCAGCCTGATCGGCTCCAACGGCGCGGGCAAATCGACGTTGCTGATGTCGATCTTCGGCCAGCCCCGGGCGGCGGGCGGGCAGATCCTTTATCAAGGCGTCGACATCACCCAGAAGTCCTCACACTACATCGCCTCCAATGGCATTGCGCAGTCGCCGGAAGGGCGGCGGGTGTTCCCTGACATGACCGTCGAGGAAAACCTGCTGATGGGCACCATCCCGATTGGCGACAAGTACGCCAAAGAGGACATGCAGCGCATGTTCACGCTGTTCCCACGGCTGGAAGAACGGCGTAACCAGCGGGCGATGACCATGTCTGGCGGTGAGCAGCAGATGCTCGCCATTGCCCGTGCGTTGATGAGTCGGCCGAAGTTGCTGCTGCTCGATGAACCGAGCCTCGGGTTGGCGCCGATTGTGGTGAAGCAGATCTTCGCAACCCTGCGGGAACTGGCGAAAACCGGCATGACCATCTTCCTGGTCGAGCAGAACGCCAACCATGCGCTGAAGCTGTCGGACAGGGCGTATGTGATGGTTAACGGCGAGATTCGCCTGACTGGCACGGGTAAAGAACTGTTGGTGAACGAGGAAGTGCGTAACGCCTATCTGGGCGGGCACTGAGTCTTCCAGCGTTATGCACAGCCCCGGCGACGCAAGTCCCGGGGCTTTTTTACATCTCAAATCCACCTCAACCCCTTGTGGGAGCGAGCCTGCTCGCGAATGCGGTGTATCAGTCACTTGATTGTCTGGATATGCCATCGCTTTCGCGAGCAGGCTCGCTCCCACCGTTGAATTGTGCAGATCCAGAATTGTGGAAAACAAATTCCCGAAGCTGCCAAAGCGCGACATATAGACGCTGCAAATGCCTGTTTTTCCACAGTTTTGACTTGTCCCCGGTTACTGTGGAGCTGGCTGTGAATAACGTGGGTGTATCTGGCTGCAGGCCTTGTAATCCGTGGCTTTCAAGTGTGTGGTTGTTTTTTGATCAGGCGTTTTTATGGGAGCGCAAGACGTCGTTGTCAACCTTTTTCTGGGCATTGACTGTCAGACAATTCCATGTCGATAAGCCTGTGGATAAGTCTGTGATTAAACTCTGGAAAGACTGCGCTGAGGGCCGTAGTTACTGGCCTCGCGCAATCACTGTACTGACCGGTCGGTCGTGCAAAATGCCATGTCCGGCACATCTGCCGCTTCAGGGTCAAGCAAAAAACTTTCTATTTAGCCCGCAAAGCCTTGTGTGGCGTGGCTTTGCGCATTTGCACTTGCCCCCGGAAACTGTGGAAGGGACTGTGGATAACATGCGTGCACATGGCTACAGGCCACGGCGGCTGTGGCGTCGACAGAGTTGGTTGTTTTTTGTACCGCTTGTGGGAGTTGCCCGTGAATGCGCGGGCGGGCATGCTGCCTGCTGATTTTCTATTCCAAGGGCTGCTCAGGCGGCCGAAGCAAGGAGAACACGATGTCCAACACCCTGTTTATCACCGGCGCGACGTCCGGATTTGGTGAAGCCTGTGCCCGCCGTTTTGCCGAGGCTGGCTGGAAACTGGTGCTGACCGGCCGTCGTGAAGAACGCCTCAACGCCTTGTGCGCCGAGTTGTCGAAGCAGACTGAAGTCCACGGTCTGGTCCTCGATGTGCGTGATCGCAAGGCGATGGAGGAGGCGATTGCCAATCTGCCGCCGTCGTTCGCCAAGCTGCGCGGGCTGATCAACAACGCAGGTTTAGCGCTGGGCGTGGATCCGGCGCCGAAATGCGATCTGGACGATTGGGACACCATGGTCGACACCAACGTCAAAGGCTTGATGTACGCCACGCGCTTGCTGCTGCCGCGCCTGATTGCCCATGGCCGTGGCGCCGGCATCGTCAACCTTGGTTCCATCGCTGGCAACTATCCGTATCCGGGCAGCCATGTGTACGGCGCGACCAAGGCGTTCGTTAAACAGTTCTCGCTGAACCTGCGTTGCGACTTGCAAGGCACCGGCGTACGGGTCAGTAACATTGAGCCGGGGCTGTGCGAGAGCGAGTTCTCGCTGGTGCGTTTTGCCGGCGATCAGGAGCGTTACAACGCGACTTATGCCGGTGCCGAGCCGATCCAGCCGCAGGACATCGCCGAGACGATTTTCTGGGTGATGAATGCGCCGGCGCACATCAACATCAACAGCCTGGAACTGATGCCGGTGAGCCAGACCTGGGCCGGTTTTGCCATTGAGCGTAATAAGGCCTGACACCGCGTCATCGTTCTTCGCGAGCAAGCTCGCTCCCACATGAGACCGCGATCAAATGTGGGAGCGAGCTTGCTCGCGAAGGGGCCGTCACAGGCAATAAATTCCGATAAGGTAAACTCCCCTCGCAACAACCCAACCGCACCCCGCGGTTTTCAAGGTTTCGAGGAGTCAAAGTGAGTAACCGAGGTGAGCAGGCACTGCTCAAACAATCGACCATTCTGATGTTGGCGGTGGCGATTGCCGGGATCGTCACCGGTTTTGTTTCAGGTTCGCAATCCATCCTGTTCGATGGTTTTTTCTCGCTGATCGCAACGTTCATCAAAGTCTTGATGCTGATCACCGCCAAGCTGATCGCCAAGCAAAGCAATCACCGCTTCCAGTTCGGTTTCTGGCATCTGGAGCCTATGGTGCTGCTGATCGAAGGCAGTTTCCTGATGTTGATCGCGATCTACGCATTCCTTAACGGCGTGTTCGGCATCATCAACGGTGGCCGCGACATCGAGTTGGGCCTGGTGATCATTTATGCGGCGGTGTTCACCGTTGTCGAGTTCGCTTATTTCTTCTACGTACGTCGGCGTAACCGCAAGCTCAAATCCAGCCTGATCCAGTTCGACAACATCAGTTGGCTGGTGGACGCGATGCTGTCCGTGGGGCTGTTGATCAGTTTTCTCGCGGCACTGCTGCTCAAGTCCCAGGGTTATGGCCAGTGGGCGGTGTATGTCGACCCGCTGATCCTGATCGTGCTGGCCCTGACCATGTTGCCACCGGCGTTCAAGATCCTTGGCCCGGCCTTACGCGATGTGCTGGGAATCGCGCCGGACACACTGGATGATCAGGTACGCCAGGTGATGGACGCGGCGAAAGCCGAGCACGGTTTCGACGATTACGTGTCGTACGTGCAGAAGCACGGGCGGGCGCGGTTTATCGAGATTCATGTGGTGTTGCCGGCGGATTATGCGTTGAGCAGTGTCGGTCAGCTGGATACGTTGCGTGAGGAGATTTCGGCGAAGCTGGGCAAACCGGATGCGGCGCGCTGGTTGACCATCAGCTTTACCGGCGACAAGAAGTGGATCGCCTGAAGACCGTGTAACGGCTGTTCGCGAGCAAGCTCGCTCCCACATTGGAATTGCGTCGAACACACTATTTGTGAACTGCACAAATCAACTGTGGGAGCGAGCCTGCTCGCGAAAGCGATCTATAAGTCAGCGAAGATATTCAGCGAGACCGTGGTAGCAAGTCGCCAGGTGATACGGCGTAGTAGAAGGCATGTCCTTACGGCTCACCTCTCCCACTTCATCCCGGCACTCATGCCAGCCCCCGGCATGCAAAAACCGCTGCTGCAACGCCTGCAACTGGCGCAGCACCACTGCTTCACTGCCCTGACGCAACGTCAGTGCGCGCAGATATTCCGCCTGAGCCCAGATCCGCTGAGTCGAGTCTCGCGGGCGTCCATTCGTTTCCAGATCGAGCATTGCCCGCACCGCACCAGATGGCTGCACCACACCGTATTGCTCGGTGAAGGCGAACGCCCGATCCAGCGCCGTATGCAATTTCGAACCACGCAACAGCGCAGACGATTCGAGCAAGAAATACCATTCGAATTGATGCCCCGGCTCGTACCAGTTATCCACAGCGCCGAGCGGCTTCTCCATCAACACGCCATATTGCGGATCGACGAACTGCTTGTGCATGGCTGTGCATAACTCCAGCAATGCCTTTTGCGTCTGGGCATCTTCGCGAACCGCCAGGGTGGCGAGAAACGCTTCGGCCAGATGCATCAACGGGTTTTGCAGCGGACCGGTTTGCAGGGTGATCCAGTCGCGCTCCAGGCAGGCTTCGTACAAGCCATCGCCGGTCGCAAAGCGTCGGCCGATGATTTCCAGCGCGGCATTCAGGGTCGACTCGACCAGCGGATCGCCGGACTTTGCCCAGTAATGCGCGCATGCAAACAGGATAAAGGCGTGGGTGTAGAGATCCTTGCGCTGATCCAGCGGCTTGCCCTGCGCGTCGATGCTGTAGAACCAGCCGCCGTGCTCGGCATCATGAAAGTGCCGTTGCAAGGAGCGGAACAGCGCCGCTGCGCGCACATCCGCGTTATCCACAACCCCGATCAGGCTGGAAAACAGATACAACTGCCGTGCACAGGCCATCGCCCGATAGCGCTGCGGTGGCAGCGGCTGATGCGCAGCGTCCAGCGCTTCATAGGGCAACGCCATGTCGGCGTTCCAGCCCGGGCCTTGCCAGAGCGGCACGATCACGTTGACGAAGTGCTGCTGCACAGCGCCGAACAGGGCGGTCAATTCAGGCAGGGAGGTGGAGCGGGAAGCGTGGGGCATGGGCGGACGTCGTCACGGCTGGGGCGATTGCGCGACATGGTAGCAGAGAGACCGGCCTGAGCGATGTGGTGTCTGTCAGACCGCCTTCGCGAGCAGGCTCGCTCCCACAGTGGATTTGCAGTGCACACAAAACCTGTGGGAGCGAGCTTGCTCGCGAAGGGGCCCTTTCAAACAATAGAGATCAGCCCGCCAGTAACCAAACTCCAGTCGCCGCCGAAGCCGCGCCCGCCAGGCGCACCAACGGTGCCGCAGCCTGAGGCAGGAAACGCACCACGGCATAACCCGCCGCATGCAGTGCAGCCGTCGCAGCCACAAAACCCGCCGCATACGCCCAAGGACTGCTCATGTCCGGCAGCTCCAGCCCATGCGCCACGCCATGGAACAACGCAAACACCGCCGTCGCCACCACCGCCATGACCAACGGCGGACGCACCGCCAATGCCACCGCCAGACCTAGCGCCAACACCGACGCGGCAATCCCGCTTTCCAGCGCCGGCAATTCCAGCCCTTCAAACCCGAGCATGCCGCCAATCAGCATGGTGCCGACAAACGTGCACGGCAGCGCCCAGCGCGCCGCGCCTTGCTGCTGCGCCGCCCACAAACCGACTGCCACCATCGCCAGCAAATGGTCGAGGCCGCCGATCGGGTGGCTGATGCCGGCGATCAAACCGCTGTCGCCGTGCCCCGGGTGAGCGAAGGCCAGCGCCGGCGTCAGCAGCAGCGCCACGGCGCCAAGAATACGTTTGAGTGTCATGGATAAGCTTCCTTGTTGATAAATGAGTCAGGCTGCAGTCAGCAGGCCCTGGCGTTCGATGAAGGCGATGATGGCTTCAAGGCCCTGACCGGTTTTCTGGTTGCTGAAGACGAACGGCTTGCCGTTGCGCATGCGTTTGGTGTCGCTGTCCATCATCTCCAGCGAGGCGCCCACCAGCGGCGCCAGGTCGATCTTGTTGATCACCAGCAGATCGGATTTGCAGATCCCCGGCCCGCCCTTGCGCGGCAGCTTGTCGCCGGCCGAAACGTCGATCACGTAGATGGTCAGGTCGGACAGTTCCGGGCTGAAGGTCGCCGAGAGATTGTCGCCGCCGGACTCCACCAGTATCAGATCGAGGCCCGGAAAACGCCGGTTCAGTTGATCCACCGCTTCGAGGTTGATCGAGGCGTCTTCGCGGATCGCCGTGTGCGGGCAGCCACCAGTTTCCACGCCGATGATCCGCTCGGGGGCGAGTGCTTCGTTGCGCACGAGAAAATCGGCGTCTTCGCGGGTATAGATATCGTTGGTGACCACGGCGAGGTTGTAGCGCTCGCGCAAGGCCAGGCACAGGGCCAGGGTCAACGCGGTTTTGCCGGAACCGACCGGGCCGCCGATGCCGACGCGCAGAGGTTGTGTGTTCATCGAGTGTTCTCCTAAGAACGGAAGAGGCGGCTGTACTGGCGCTCGTGGGCCATGCACGCCAGGGACAGACCGAACGCGGCGCTGCCCATGTGTTCGGGGTTGATTCGGCTGGCGTCCTGCTGCGCTTGTTGCAGCAGCGGCAGCAGTTCGCTGGTCAGGCGTTGCGCGGCTTGCTGACCCAGTGGCAGGGTTTTCATCAATACAGCGAGCTGGTTTTCCAGCCAGCTCCACAGCCACGCGGCGAGGGCGTCCTGCGGGTTGATGCCCCAGGCGCGCGCGGCCAGCGCCCAGCACAGGGCCAGATGCGGTTCAGTGCATTGATCGAGAAAGTCGCGCGCCGGCGCGTCGAGTTCTGGTAAACCGTTGAGCAGTTGCTGCAACGAATAGCCCATCTGCCGGCTCTCCAGATGTAACTCGCGAGTCTCGCGACTGGCGCGATGGCTTTCGCACAGAATCCGCAGTTCGGCCCATTCCTCATCCGCTGCGGCTTGACAATGCGCGAGTAGCAACGGCGCCTCGAAGCGGGCGAGGTTGAGCAACAATTGATCGCTGATCCAGCGCCGCGCGCTGTCCGGGTTGTTCACGCGGCCGTTATCCACCGCCATTTCCAGGCCTTGCGAATAGCTGTAACCGCCAATCGGCAATTGCGGACTGGCCAGGCGCAGCAGCGCCCAGGCCGGATTCACAGGCGTACGCCGAACTGATGGAGTTTCGGCGCGTAGTTGAAGTCTTCGTCGCCGTGGCGTGAATGGTGATGGCCGCCGCCGTAGGCGCCGTGTTCCGGCTGGAACGGCGCCTCGATCGCTTCGACCTGCGCGCCGAGTTGTTCGAGCATGGCTTTGAGTACGTAATCGTCGAGCAGGCGCAACCAGCCGTCGCCAACCTGTAGAGCGACGTGGCGGTTACCCAAGTGATAGGCCGCGCGGGTCAGTTCGAAGGCGTTGGCGCAGGTGACATGCAACAGTTGCTCGGGGCGGGCGCAGACGCGGACGATGCGGCCGTCTTCGGCTTGCAGGTATTCGCCGTCAAACAGCGGCGGCTGGCCGCGCTCCAAAAACAACCCGACGTCTTCGCCTTCGGCACTGAAACAGCGCAAACGGCTTTTACTCCGCGCTTCGAAGGTCAGGTGCAACTCGGCGGCCCAGACGGGTTGAGGGTCGATTCTGCGGTGAATCACCAGCATCGGAAAGCTTCCAGCTATGGACGATACTCTGGCTAGAGCAAGGGCCTTGCCAATCGGACGAGATGTAGGAAATCCCTGTCGGAGCGTAGTGGATGTTTCAAGATGTTGCGGAAATATGGAAGGTTTTGGTGCGTGAAGATTTTTTAATGCACCAAATCAGAGCCTCGACACATGAGCCAATTGTGGGAGCGAGCCTGCTCGCGAAGGCGGTGTGTCAGCCATATAAATGTTGCTGAAACTACGCTGTCGCGAGCAGGCTCGCTCCCACAGGGGGGAATTTGGTGTGTCAGTAATGAGGGAGTGTTACTCGGTACTGCCCAGCCCTTGCCAATGCTTGAGGCCGATAAAGATAAAGCGCAGTTGCTGGGTGATCTTCGCCTGTGGCGTCAGATGCTCCGGCAGCGCTTCAGGGGGCGGGTCGATGATGTCCGGCAGGGTGGCAAATACCGATTTGACGATCAGGTCTGCCATCACGCTCAGGCCATCGGCATCCAGGTGCTGTAGCTTGGGCATCATCGTCAGGTCCGCCGCGAGGTCGGAACTGATGTTCTCGCGCAACCGTCCGATCGCCTGACGCACCGGCAGCGAACCGCCGTATTGTTCACGGGCGAGAAACAGGAATTGCGAGCGATTGGCGCTGACCACGTCGAGGAAGATCCGCACCGAAGCATCAATAATGCCGCCCATGACGAATTCGTTATGCCGCACCAGGCGGATGGTTTCGCGGAAGGTCTGGCCGACTTCGCTGACCAGTACCAAGCCCAGCTCATCCATATCAGCGAAATGCCGGTAGAAACCGGTGGGCACGATGCCGGCGGTTTTCGTCACTTCGCGCAGGCTCAGGCTGCCGAATCCTCGGCCGCTTTCCATAAGGTGGCGGGCAGCGTCCATCAAGGCGTTGCGGGTCTGTTGCTTCTGTTCGGCGCGGGGCAGCATCGCAGGGTGTGTTCTTTGGCAGGACAAGCGCCGCACTCTAGCAAATCGGCTTTGTCGGCGTCGAACGGGAGGGTGTGCAGCGAAAGATTTTATCGAGCCGGAAAAGTCAAAAGCCCAATCGGGTGATTGGGCTTTTTTTCGAGGCCGCCATGGGCTTAGCTCAAGGCACTGTTGCGTTCGATCACGCGGTCACCACCACCTTCAGCAAGGGTTTGACCTTGTGGAGTGCGGTCGCCGCCGTCAGATGCCAGGGTCTGGCCTTGTGGGGTGCGGTCGCCGCCATCGGATGCCAGGGTCTGACCTTGTGGGGTGCGGTCGCCGCCGTCAGAAGCCAGGGTCTGGCCTTGTGGAGTGCGCTCGCTACCGTCGGAAGCCAGAGTCTGACCTTGTGGAGTCTTGTCGTAACCGTCCTGAACCAGACCTTTCTCTTCCAGGCGATCACGGCCGCCTTCAGCCAGGGTCTGGCCTTGTGGGGTGCGGTCCGAACCATCAGCGGCTACGGTTTGGCTGAACACCGAGTGGCTGGATTTCACTTGCGGGGTAGCCTGATCGGCAGCGGGCAGGGCGAAAGCAGTGCTGGCTAGCATCGACAGGGTAAGACTGAGCAGTAATTGGCGTTTCATGATGGGTTGCTCCTTGGGAGGGCGATAAAGTGGGTACGAGGGCAATGCTACTCTCGATAAGTCGATATAAAAGTTCATAAACGCAATGGTAATAATCAACAGAATTGATTGTTCTGCCGGGAGGCTCTAGATCGCGGCTTTCCGGGCGACGGTTTTGCACCGGGGTGGGTATTTCCGACTCACTCGCGCCTCGCAAAAGTGCGGGTCGCGGTAACACTGTTCGACTGATTGGTCAGATTCCGCGCGACTTTTTGCGCAGTAATCGGCCTTTCGATTAAACCTGCGGCGGGTTTGCCAGTCGTAGATTTCATGAGGGCCGCTTTGGCCCGCCGTTTCAGCCGTGCGCCGCAGTCTTTGCGTGCGGTCGTGATCAGGAGCTTTGTGCATGACGCGCACTGGAAAAATCTTCAGCTGGACCTTCGCCATCCTCGTGCTGCTACTGGCCGTGCTGGTATTGATCATCGTGTTCTTCGACTGGAACCGGATCAAACCGCCGCTCAACGCCAAAGTCTCGGAAGAACTGCACCGACCGTTTGCCATCAACGGCAACCTCGCGGTGATCTGGCAGCGCGAGCCGGACGAGGGTGGCTGGCGTGCGTGGGTGCCGTGGCCGCATGTGGTGGCCGAGGACTTGAGCCTGGGCAACCCGGACTGGTCGAAGAAAGCGCAGATGGTCACGCTCAAGCGCGTCGAGTTGCGTATTTCGCCTTTGGCACTGTTGGCGCAACGGGTAGTGATTCCACGCATCGACCTGACCGAACCGAATGCCGAGTTGCAGCGCCTGGCCGACGGCCGCGCCAACTGGACGTTCAAGTTCGATCCGAAAGATCCCGATGCAGAACCCTCGAACTGGGTGGTCGACATCGGCGCCATCGGTTTCGACAAGGGCCATGTCACCCTCGACGATCAAACGCTCAAGACCAACCTCGATGTCTTGATCGACCCTCTGGGCAAGCCGATCCCGTACAGCGACATCGTTGGCGCCAAAGCGGCGAAGACTGCGCAGGACAGGGGCGGTGCGCCGCAGGATTACGCGTTTGCCTTGAAGGTCAAAGGCCAATACCACGGCCAGAACCTCACCGGCCAAGGCAAGATCGGCGGATTGTTAGCGTTGCAGGACGCAAGCAAACCTTTCCCGTTGCAGGCCCAGGCGAAGATCGGCGATACCAGCATCGAACTGGCCGGCACGCTGACCGATCCGCTGAATCTCGGCGCCCTCGATCTGCGCCTGAAACTGGCTGGTGCCAGCCTCGGTAATCTTTATCCACTGACTGGCGTGACCCTGCCGGACACCCCGCCATATTCCACTGACGGTCACTTGATCGCCAAGCTGCACGACGAGGCCGGGGCGAAATTCACCTATGAGCAATTCAACGGCAAGATCGGCAGCAGTGATATCCATGGCGACCTGACCTACGTCGCCAGTCAGCCACGGCCGAAACTCAGCGGCGCGTTGCTCTCCAACCAGCTGTTGTTCGCCGACCTCGCGCCGCTGATTGGCGCCGACTCCAATGACAAGCAAAAGGCTCGTGGCGGCGAAAGCAAACAACCGGCCGATAAAGTGCTGCCGGTCGAAGAGTTCAAGACCGACCGCTGGCGCGCGATGGACGCTGATGTCGAGTTCACCGGCAAGCGCATCGTCCACAGCGAGAAACTGCCGTTCAACGACCTCTATACCCACCTGAAACTCAACGACGGCGAACTGAGCCTGGAGCCGCTGCGTTTTGGCGTGGCCGGCGGCAATCTCGATGCGCAAATCCGCCTCAATGGCCGCACCGAGCCGCTGGAAGGCCGGGCCAAACTGACCGCGCGCCGCTTCAAACTCAAAGAGCTGTTCCCGACCTTTGAGCCAATGAAGACCAGTTTCGGTGAGCTCAACGGCGACGCCGATATCAGCGGTCGCGGCAACTCGGTGGCCAAGCTGCTCGGCGGGGCCAACGGCAAATTGAAGATGTTGATCAACGACGGCGCGATCAGCCGTGAGTTGATGGAGCTGGCCGGGCTCAACGTCGGTAACTACGTGGTCGGCAAGATCTTTGGCGACAAGGAAGTGAAGATCAACTGCGCGGCGGCGGACTTCGACATCAAGACCGGTCTGGCCACCACGCAGCTGTTCGTCTTCGATACCGAGAACGCGATCATCTACATCGACGGCACGGCGAACATGGCTACCGAGCAGCTGGATCTGACCGTGACCCCGGAATCCAAGGGCTGGCGTTTGATTTCCCTGCGTTCGCCGCTGTATGTGCGTGGCAAGTTCATCAAACCGGATGCCGGCGTGAAGGCTGTGCCGCTGATGTTGCGCGGGGCGGGGATGGTCGCGCTGGGCGTGATTGCGGCGCCGGCGGCGGGGCTGTTGGCGCTGGTGGCGCCGAGCGGTGGCGAGCCGAATCAGTGTGCGCCGTTGCTGGAGCAGATGAAGGCGGGCAAGGCGCCAGTCACCGTTAAACCCACTAAATAAGAGCCAGATCAAAAGATCGCAGCCTTCGGCAGCTCCTACCTTGGAATGCATTTCCACGTAGGGGCTGCCGAAAGCTGCGATCTTTTTGCTTCTGTTGCGGCCCCTTCGCGAGCAGGCGGTTCTAATGTTTTACAGGTCGTTCAGGATGTCAGCCATGTCATCGGCGTGCTCTTCTTCCTGCGCCAGAATATCTTCGAAGATGCGGCGGGTAGTCGGGTCTTTCTCGCCGATGTACTGGATGATCTCGCGGTAGCTGTCGATGGCGATCCGCTCGGCAACGAGGTCTTCGTAGACCATCTCTTTGAGGGTGTTGCCCGCCACGTATTGCGCGTGGGACATTTTCGACAGCATGTCGGGGTTGAACTCAGGCTCGCCGCCCAATTGCACGATGCGCTCGGCCAGGCGGTCGGCGTGCTGGGCTTCCTGGGTGGCGTGTTCGAGAAACTCTTCGGCGGCCACATGGGCTTTCACACCATTGGCCATGAAGTAGTGGCGCTTGTAGCGCAATACGCAGACCAGTTCAGTGGCCAGCGATTCATTGAGCAAGCGCAGCACCTCTTCACGGTCGGCGCTGTAGCCCTCGGTGACGGCGCCGTTCTCGACGTGTTGGCGCGCACGGTCGCGCAAGGTTTGAACATCTGACAGATGCAGGTCGTCGCTCATTTCGATCTCCTGGAGGCTAATCCGATGGGCGCCACGTTCTGCGGACGCGGTCGCTACCTAAGCTGTGAGTAGTGAGCGTTGCAAAAAGTTTTACCCGATTTGCGCCGACCTTGGCGTCAATCCTGAGCGCTGCGCTTCTTCGCGCAACCAGGCAAAAAATGCGCGCACCGGCGGGTGCCGCTCACGTCCCGGCACACACAATGCGCTGTAACCGGCGCCATCGACCTGAACCTTGCCCATGAACGGCACCAGCAAACCACTGGCGACGCTCTCCGACACCAGAATATTGCTCGCCAGCACCAGCCCTTGCCCGGCGATCGCCGCTTGCAGGGCGTAATGCTCTTCATCGTATTCGCGGATGGCTGGCTGTTGGTTCAACCAGTGTTCGCCGGCCTTGGCGCACCACGCTTCCCAGCCATGGGCATACAGCTTCGAGTTATGCCAGCGCACGCTGATCAACGTCGGCGTGCGCCGCGCGGCCAGCGCTACTTGCTCGGGCGAGCCGTACACGCCGAACGATTCATCGAACAGACACAGACCGTAGAGGTTCGGGTAATCGTCGAGGCTGTAGCGCAACACCAGATCGACACTGGCGTCCTGATGCAGATCGATGACTTCGCAATGGGTATCGAGACGCACGTTGATGTTCGGATGCCGCGCATAAAACCGGCCGAGCCGCGGCACCAGCCACAGCGCGGCAAACGCGGCAGTGGTCGATAGCGTCAGCGTGCTGGCGTTGCGCTGCGGGCGCAGGGTGTCGACGCTTTGCGCCACTTCCAGCAGCGCGCCATGCAGGCTGCGAAACAGGCGTTCGCCACCCTCGGTCAGGCGCACCTGACGTGGCAGGCGTTCGAACAGCGCAACGCCGAGCCAGTCTTCCAGCGAACGAATCTGGTGCGAAATCGCCGTCGGCGTGACCGACAGTTCTTCGGCGGCAGCCTTGAAGCTGAGCAGTCGTGATGCCGATTCAAAGGCGCGCAGGGCGGTGAGTGGCAGCGAGGCAAACATTGAAATCTCCATGAATGAAATCAATTCATCCAGACTGACTTTTGCTCATTTGAAAAGAGGCAGTGGCGAGCTTCAAGCTGCAAGCCACAAGTAGTTTGATTCTAGTCCGGAGGATTTATAGATGAGCAAAATTCTTGCGATTCATGCCAGCCCACGTGGCGACCGTTCCCACTCGCGGCGGCTGGCGGAAAGCTTTCTCAGTGCCTGGCAGGTCCATCAGCCGCAGGCGCAAGTGACTCGCCGCGAGGTCGGGCGGGCGCTGATCCCGGCGGTAAACGAAGCCTTTGTCGCTGCTGCATTTCATCCACAGCCTGAAGCGCGGCCATTGTCGATGCAGGCCGATCTGGCCCTGAGCGATCAACTGGTTGGCGAGTTGTTCGACCACGACCTGCTGCTGATTTCCACGCCGATGTACAACTTCAGCGTGCCCAGCGGCCTCAAGGCCTGGGTCGATCAGATTGTGCGCCTGGGCCTGACCTTCGATCACACGCTGGACAACGGCGTCGCTCAATACACGCCGCTGTTGCAGGGCAAAAAGGCGCTGATCGTCACCAGTCGCGGCGGTTTCGGTTTCGGCCCGGGTGGCGAGCTGGAAGCCTTGAACCATGCCGATCCATGGCTGCGCACGGCGCTGGGGTTTATCGGCATCAACGACGTCACCGTGGTCGCGGCCGAGGGCGAAGAGTCCGCTGAACGCACCTTCGCGGTATCGGTGGCCGAGGCCGAGCAGCGTTTGCTCGACCTCGCCCGGGTGTTCTAGATGGCCTGGCTGTTCTTGCTGATCGCCGCCGGGTTTGAAGTGACCTTCGCCATGGGCATGAAGTACGCCGAAGGTTTCACCCGGCTCTGGCCGTCGTTGATTACGGTGATTGCGGCGGTTGGCGGCATTTATTTCCTCACTTTGGCGATGCGCGAGTTGCCGGTAAGCATTGCGTACCCGATCTGGACGGCGATTGGCTCGCTGGGCACGGTGTTCCTCGGTTTCGCCCTGCTGGGCGAAAGCCTGACGCTGGTCAAACTGGTTTCGGTAGGGCTGATTGTGGCGGGGGTGGTGGGCCTGAAGTAGGCTGGTGGTTGAGTTGTCATCATCACGGAGGATGCTTGGCGGGCGTTTTGCACGCCTTGCATCCACTCACCGACCACAAGGATGTTTGCTCATGTCGACGCGTTATCCACTGGTGCTGGTGCCCGGCATGCTCGGGTTTATCCGGCTGGTTCTTTATCCGTACTGGTACGGCATCATCAAGGCATTGCGCCGTGGTGGTGCGACGGTGATTGCGGTGCAGGTGTCGCCGCTCCATTCGACGGAGGTGCGTGGCGAGCAGTTGCTCGCGCAGATCGATGAGATCTTGCGCGAGACCGGGGCGCAAAAGGTCAACCTGTTCGGCCACAGTCAGGGCTCGCTAACGGCGCGCTATGCGGCAGCGAAACGACCGGATCTGGTGGCCTCAGTGACATCGGTGGCCGGGCCGAATCATGGCTCTGAGCTGGCTGACTATCTGCACAAACACTACCCGGCGGACAGCGCCAAGGGCCGTATTCTTGAGGTTCTGTTGCGTTTTGTCGGCTGGCTGATGGCGCTGCTGGAAACCGGTTACCACGGGCCGAAATTGCCGGTGGATATTCACGCCTCGCACCAATCGCTGACGACGGAGGGCGTGGCGCTGTTCAATCAGCGTTATCCACAGGGCCTGCCGCAAACGTGGGGCGGGCACGGGCCGGAAGAGGTTAACGGCGTGCGCTACTACTCTTGGTCGGGGACGTTGCAGCCGGGCAAGACTGATCGCGGCGGCAATCTGTTCGACGGCACCAATCGCAGCTGTCGCTTGTTTGCGAAAACCTTTGTGCGTGAGCCGGGGCAGTGCGACGGCATGGTCGGGCGCTACAGCTCGCATCTGGGCACGGTGATTGGCGATGATTATCCGCTGGACCACTTCGATATCGTCAATCAGTCGCTGGGGCTGGTCGGCAAGGGCGCGGATCCGGTGCGGTTGTTTGTCGAGCATGCGGCGCGGCTTGCGGCTGCCGGGCTTTAGGATCAAAAGATCGCAGCCTTCGGCAGCTCCTACAGGTTCGGTGTCGAACACAAATTTTGTGAACGCCCCGAACTCATGTAGGAGCTGCCGCAGGCTGCGATCTTTTCCATCAGGCAACGCTGATTCGGCGACCCAACACGGTGGTCCAACGCTCGGAAAGAATCACCCCGCCCAACGTCAACAACCCGCCCACCAGGTGATACATCGCCAACTGTTCCTTCAACACCACCGCCGCAATCAGCGCAGTAATCAACGGCAGCAGATTGAAAAACAACGTCGTGCGACTTGGCCCCAGACGCTGCACAGCCTGCATCCACGCCAGCGGCGCGAGCATCGACGCCAGCAGACACGCATACAGCACCAGTGGAATGTTCTGCAGGGTCAGCCCGGTCTTCGGCGAAGCGGCATACAGCGGAAACAACACGACAATCGCCACCAGCACCTGCAAATACAGCAACACCAGCGGCGGCAGGCGCAGCTGCCATTTTTTCAGCAAAGTGCTGTAGATCGCATAGGCCAGAGTGGCGATCAACATCATCGCATCACCCATGTTCACGCCGTGCTGCAGCAACGCGCCGAGGCTGCCGGACGAGACCACCACCAGCACACCGGCAAACGACAACACCGCACCGACCAGCGCGCCGGCGGTCAGGCGCTGCCCGAGGCTAATGATCGCCATGGCCAGCGACATCAACGGCATCAGCGACAGAATGATGCCCATGTTGGTCGCCGTGGTCAGAGTCGCGGCGAAGTAGGCGAGGCTCTGATACACCGCCATGCCGAGTACGCCGAGAATGAAAATCTTGCCCAGGTTCGGGCGGATCTGCGGCCAGTGCGCGATCACCGCTTTGAGCATGAACGGGGTGAACAGCAAACCGGCGAGCAGCCAGCGATAGAAACCGATCTCGGCGGGAAAAATTGCCCCGACCGCCAGTTTGTTGATCACGGTATTGCCGGCCCAGATAAAAATCGCCAGCAGCGGAAACGCGTATTGCATGAGTCGAAACCAGTACGTTGATGAAGCGCAATTATCCCTTGTCTGGATGCAGGCCTATACTGCGAACCGGACAACCTGCCTCTGAAACCGGACAGCATGAACAGCAAACACATCGATCTGCTGGATTTCAGCGAACTGCCATCGGCGGTGTACTTCCGTTATGCCGACTTCAACGCCCACGAATTCGCCGCGCCGCACCGCCATCCGTGGGGCACGCTGGAGTACGCCGCCCATGGCGTGCTGCACATGGACGTCGACGGCAGTCGCTTCATGTCACCGCCGCAGTACGCGGTGTGGGTGCCGCCGCAGGTCGAGCACAGTTTCTACAGCCATCAACCGGTCAACTATCGCGCGGTGTGCCTCGACCCCAAGGTCTGCGCCGAACTGCCGAAGCGCGCCTGTACGCTGGCGATCAGCGACATTCTCAAGGCGATTCTCAAGGACTTCGCCGCCCGCGACGTGAAGATTCCCGAGCTCGATGCCGATCAGCGCCTGGCCCAGGTGTTGGTCGATCAATTGCAACAGGCGCCAGTGCATGAGTGTTATCTGCCCTACGCCAGTAGCCCGGGATTGCTGGCAATCCTCGAAACCTTGCAGGCCGAGCCGGGCAATAATCAGCCACTGGCGCATTGGGCGCTGCAGGTGCACGTCAGTGAACGCACGCTGGCCCGGCAATTCGTTCGGGAGTTGGGGATGAGTTTTGGCGAGTGGCGTCAGCGTCTGCGTTACCTCGCTGCGATCGAGGCGCTGGAAACTTCGCGCAGCGTGCAGGAAATCGCCTTCGACCTCGGTTATAGCAGCGGCTCGGCATTTATCGCCATGTTCGTGCGGCAGGCCGGCTGTACGCCGGAGCAGTATCGCCGTAGCCATCTCGACGGCAGGAAGGTGTAACAGGATTTGGCTACACTCCAGCAGAGGCCGCCCCCCTCGGTGCGGCGACAAGGAGAAAACTCCATGAAGATGTTGCGTGTGCCTTTGTTGATGATTGGTTTGCTCCTGTGTTCCCAGGGTTTCGCCGCCACGGCGCAACAGAACAAAATGACCACCTGCAATGCCGATGCGACCGCCAAGAGTCTGAAAGGCGATGAGCGCAAATCCTTCATGAGCACCTGCCTCAAGGCTGCGCCGGCGGCCAACGATGCCAAGGCACTGACCCCGCAGCAGGAAAAAATGAAAACCTGCAACGCCGATGCGAAAACCAAGGCGCTGACCGGCGATGCGCGCAAGACGTTCATGAGTGATTGCCTGAAGAAAAAATAACCTGGTTCTGTGGGGGGGCGGGGTCGAGGCGTTCGCTTGAGATTTGCCCTCACCCTAACCCTCTCCCGGAGGGAGAGGGGACTGACCGCGTTGTTTTCAGATATCCATCGACCTGAACTATCTGGCCGATTTTGGATTCAATGCAGCACTGGCATGTCGCCGGATTATTTCGCCACTCCTCGATCGGTTCCCTCTCCCTCCGGGAGAGGGCTAGGGTGAGGGCTGGATCTCAAGCCGGGCACCAAAAGCTGAAGCACCGCATAATTCTAGTGCTCGCCCCGGAACGCTGGCAGACTGCCAATCCTTTTACGCCGTTCGTTTTGAGGCTGTATGCCAACGTTTTCTGAGCGTCATGTAGTGTTCTGGGTCAGTTGCATCATCATTTTCGGCGGTTTGCTGCTGGTGTTGCCGCTGCGCTTGCTACCGAGCCTGCTGGCCGGGCTGCTGGTATTCGAACTGGTCAACATGCTTACGCCGCAACTGCAACGGCTGATCGAAGGCCGCCGTGCACGTTGGCTGGCGGTGGCGTTGCTGGGCACGTTGGTGGTGAGTGTGCTGGCGTTGATCTTCGCCGGCGCCATCAGCTTCCTACTGCATGAGGCGGAAAACCCCGGCGCTTCCCTCGACAAATTCATGGGCGTGGTTGATCGCGCACGCGGGCAATTGCCGCCGTTCATCGACGCCTATCTGCCGGCCAGTGCTGCCGAGTTTCGCGTGGCGATTGGCGAGTGGATGAGCAAACACCTGTCCGACCTGCAACTGGTCGGCAAGGACGCCGCGCACATGTTCGTGACGTTGCTGATCGGCATGGTGCTCGGCGCAATCATCGCCTTGCAGCGCATCCCCGACGTGACCAAACGCAAACCGTTGGCCGCCGCGCTGTTCGACCGTTTGCACCTGCTGGTGCAGGCGTTTCGCAACATCGTTTTTGCGCAGATCAAGATTTCCCTGCTCAACACTTTCTTCACCGGGATCTTCCTCGCGGTGATACTGCCGATGTTCGGCATCAAGCTGCCGCTGACCAAAACCCTGATCGTGCTGACCTTCCTGCTCGGCCTGTTGCCGGTGATCGGCAATCTGATGTCGAACACGCTGATCACCATCGTCGGCCTGTCACTGTCGATCTGGGTGGCGATTGCCGCGCTGGGCTATCTGATCTTTATCCACAAGCTCGAGTACTTCCTCAACGCGCGCATCGTCGGCGGGCAGATCAGTGCCAAGTCGTGGGAGTTGCTGCTGGCGATGCTGGTGTTCGAGGCCGCGTTCGGCCTGCCGGGGGTGGTGGCGGGGCCGATTTATTATGCGTACCTGAAGAGTGAGTTGAAACTGGGCGGGATGGTTTAACAGCAGCTTCGAGTTACAAGCTTCAAGCTACAAGTAAAAGCAGAAGCGAGAGTCGCAGTGGCTCTTGCTTTTGCTCTTACTTGCCGCTTGCAGCTTAAAACTTGCAGCTGCCGTTAAACGCCATAGCGTTTCATGGCTTCAATCGCCAAACCGCTACCAATGCTGCCGAAGATATTCCCTTCAACATGGCGCGCATTCGGCAGCATCGCCGAGACGCTGTTACGCAGCGCCGGAATTCCGCTTGAACCGCCGGTGAAGAACACCGTATCAACTTGATCCACCGCCACACCGGCATCGTTCAACAACTGCGTGACGCTGCCGCGCACTCGCTCCAGCAAGGCATCAATCGCCGATTCAAACAGCACGCGCGTCAGTTCCACACTCAAACCGGCCTCGATCCGATCCAGCGGCACATGGCGGCTGTCGGTATGAGTCAGCTGGATCTTGGTTTCTTCGACTTCCATCGCCAACCAGTGCCCGGCACGCTGTTCGATCAGTTTGAACAAGCGATCGATGCCGCCGGTGTCTTCGATGTCGTAGCGCATGCTGCCCAGCGCCAGGCTGGATTTCTGCGAGTACACCGAGTTGATGGTGTGCCAGGTCGCCAGGTTCATGTGGTGGCTGGTTGGCATGTAGGCGCCGCTCTTCATGCGGCTGCCGTAGCCGAACAGCGGCATCAGGCCTTGCAGGCTCAACTGCTTGTCGAAGTCGGTCCCGCCGATGTGCACGCCGCCGGTGGCGAGGATGTCGTCGTGACGGTTATCGAAACCGCGACGCTCCGGCGACAGGCGCACCAGCGAGAAGTCGGAGGTACCACCGCCGATGTCGACGATCAGCACCAGCTCTTCTTTCTCGATGGTCGACTCGTAGTCGAACGCCGCCGCAATCGGTTCGTACTGGAAGGAGACGTCCTTGAAACCGATCTTCTTGGCCACATCGACCAAGGTGTCTTCCGCTTCCTGGTCAGCCAGCGGATCGTCATCGACAAAGAACACCGGGCGCCCGAGCACAACCTGCTCGAATTCCCGACCGGCGGCGGTTTCGGCACGGCTCTTCAGTTGGCCGATGAACAGACCGAGCAAGTCCTTGAACGGCATCGCCGTGCCGAGCACGCTGGTGTCGTGCTTGATCAGCTTGGAACCGAGCAGGCTTTTCAGCGAGCGCATCAGCCGGCCTTCGTAGCCTTCCAGGTACTCGTGCAGCGCCAGACGACCGTAAACCGGGCGGCGTTCCTCGATGTTGAAGAAGACCACCGACGGCAGGGTGATCTTGTCGTCTTCCAGCGCGATCATCGTTTCCATGCCGGGGCGCAGCCAGCCGACGGTGGAGTTGGACGTGCCGAAGTCGATACCGCAGGCACGGGCTGGAGAGGCGTCTTTCATGTCTTTCGGTTCCGGTCAAAAAAACGGCCGCGCAGTGTATGTCAGTGCGCGCCAGAATCGAAGGCCGGTCATCTGCTATTTCGCGACTAAACTGCTTGAAACTCGCAGCTTCGCCCCAAACTTGCTGGCATGGGCCGGCAGAACCACCGGCGGTCGCAAGAACCGCCGTCCACTGCCGATAAACTTCTGCTGCGCCACCCGGTCACAACCTTGAGATCGGTCAACCTGGCACGCGCGAATCGGCGCATGCTGGCATCGGCGCGAAATCGATAACGGATGGTGATTCCTTCAATGGACTTCAAAGACTATTACAAGATACTCGGCGTGGAGCCGACAGCAGACGACAAGGCAATCAAGGCTGCCTATCGCAAGCTGGCGCGCAAATACCACCCCGATGTCAGCAAGGAAAAAGACGCCGAGGCCAAGTTCAAGGACGCCTCGGAAGCTTATGAAGCGCTGAAAAGCGCCGACAAACGCGCCGAATATGACGAACTGCGCCGTTATGGCCAGCACGGTCAGCCGTTCCAGGGGCCACCGGGCTGGCAGAGCCGTGGCGGCTTTGGTGGCGGCGGTGGCGACACCGGCGACTTCTCGGACTTCTTCAGTTCGATCTTCGGCAATCGCGGCCCCGGTTTCGGTGGCGGCGAAGGTCGGCAACAACGCAGTGCTGGGCGCCGAGGGCAAGACGTGGAAATGGAACTGCCGATCTTCCTCGAGGAGACGCTGTCGAACGAGTCGAAGAAAGTCACCTTCCAGGTGCCGCAATACAACGCCAACGGCCAGCACGTCAGCAACACCAGCAAGAGCCTGAACGTGAAGATCCCGGCAGGCGTGACCGACGGCGAGCGTATCCGCCTCAAAGGCCAGGGCGCACCGGGCGTCGGTGGCGGGGCGAATGGTGATCTGTACCTGACCATTCGTTTTGCGCCACACCCGAAATTCGATGTCGAAGGTGAAAACCTGATCATCACTTTGCCGCTGGCACCGTGGGAACTGGCGCTGGGTGCCGAAGTGGCGGTGCCGACCCTGACTGGCAAAATCAATCTCAAGGTCCCGGCCGGCAGTCAGAACGGCCAGCGCATGCGCGCCAAAGGTCATGGCTTGAAAAACAAGGCCGGCGAGCGCGGTTATCTGTTTGTGCAACTCAAAGCGGTGATGCCGAAAGCGGCCGACGACGAGGTCAAGGCGCTGTGGCAGGAACTGGCGCAGAAAGCCGCCTTCAATCCGCGAGAGAACTTTTAAATTCGACGACGGAGTAGCCCATCATGAGCAGCCCCCTGATCGTTCAACTGGACCTGGCAGAATTCTGTGAGGCGGCCGATTTGTCGGACGTCTACGTGATCGAAATCGTCGAGCACGGCATCCTCGAACCTCAGGGCGCGCAGCCCCGGGAATGGCGTTTCACCGATTACGAACTGGCCCTGGCCAAACGTGCGGCGAAGTTGCGCCGTGATCTGGAACTGGAGTGGGAAGGGGTTGCCCTGGCGCTGGACTTGCTGGAAGAGGTGCGCGAGTTGCGTGCTGAAAACCGCATGTTGCGTCAGCGGTTGGGGCGGTTGGTGGTTGAGTAGTGGTCTAATGCTTTTCGGTTGATTGATCGGGCCTCTTCGCGAGCAGGCTCGCTCCCACAGGAGTGCGCATTCCAATGTGGGAGCGAGGCTGCTCGCGAAGAACGGTGACGAGGTATAACAGACAGACAAGTAAAAGGCCCCGAAGGGCCTTTTTTTGTGGTCAGAACAAAAAGTAACGCTGTGCCATCGGCAATGTTTCCGCCGGCTCACACCACAGCAGCACGCCATCAGCCTTGACCTGATAGGTCTGCGGGTCGACATCGATGTTCGGCAGATAGTCGTTGTGGATCAGGTCGGTTTTCTGCACATCACGGCAACCTTTGACCACGGCGATTTTCTTCTTCAGCCCCAATGCCTCGGGCAATCCCGCTTCCTGCGCCGCCTGGCTGATAAAGGTCAGGCTGGTGGCGTGCAGCGAGCCACCGTAACTGGCGAACATCGGGCGGTAGTGCACCGGTTGCGGCGTTGGAATCGAAGCATTGGCATCGCCCATCAGGCTCGCAGCAATCGCGCCGCCCTTGAGAATCAGCGTCGGTTTCACGCCAAAAAACGCCGGACGCCACAGCACCAGATCCGCCCACTTGCCGACCTCGATCGAACCGACCTCATGGCTGATGCCATGGGTGATTGCCGGGTTGATCGTGTACTTGGCGATGTAGCGTTTGGCGCGGAAGTTGTCGTTGCCTGCGCCGTCCTGGGTCAGCGGGCCGCGCTGCTTTTTCATCTTGTCGGCGGTTTGCCAGGTGCGCGTGATGACTTCGCCGACGCGGCCCATGGCTTGACTGTCGGAGCTGATCATCGAGAACGCGCCGAGGTCGTGAAGAATGTCTTCGGCGGCAATCGTTTCGCGGCGGATGCGGCTTTCGGCGAACGCGACGTCTTCGGCAATGCTCGGGTCGAGGTGGTGACAGACCATCAGCATGTCGAGGTGTTCGTCGATGGTGTTACGCGTGAACGGCCGGGTCGGGTTGGTCGAACTCGGCAATACGTTCGGGAAACCGCAGGCCTTGATGATGTCCGGCGCGTGACCACCACCGGCGCCTTCGGTGTGATAGGTGTGGATGGTGCGACCCTTGAAGGCGCCGAGGGTGGTTTCAACGAAACCGGATTCGTTGAGCGTGTCGGTGTGGATCGCCACCTGCACGTCGAACTGATCGGCAACGCTCAGGCAGTTGTCGATGCTCGCCGGCGTGGTGCCCCAGTCCTCGTGCAACTTGAGGCCGATGGCGCCGGCCTTGACCTGCTCGATCAGCGGCTCCGGCAGGCTGGCGTTGCCCTTGCCGGTGAGGCCGATGTTCATTGGGAAGGCGTCGGCGGCCTGGAGCATGCGCGCCAGGTGCCACGGCCCGGAGGTGCAGGTGGTGGCGTTGGTGCCGGTGGCAGGTCCTGTGCCACCGCCGATCATGGTGGTGACGCCGCTCATCAGCGCTTCTTCAATCTGCTGCGGGCAGATGAAGTGGATGTGCGTGTCGATACCGCCGGCGGTGAGGATCATGCCCTCGCCGGCGATCACTTCGGTACTCGCGCCGATGGCGATGTTGACGTTGGGTTGTACGTCCGGGTTGCCGGCCTTGCCGATCGCGGCGATGCGCCCGTCCTTGAGGCCGACGTCGGCTTTGACGATGCCCCAGTGATCAATGATCAGCGCGTTGGTGATCAGCGTGTCGACGACTTCGGCGGCAAGCAGCTGGCTCTGGCCCTGGCCGTCGCGGATGACTTTGCCGCCACCGAATTTCACTTCTTCGCCGTAGGTGGTGAAGTCTTTTTCGACTTCGATCCACAGCTCGGTGTCGGCCAGGCGCACCTTGTCGCCGACGGTGGGGCCGAACATGTCGGCGTAGGCTTGTCTGGAGATTTTCATGCAGCGTCCTTCAGGAAAATAGTGGTGAGCCATTGACCCTCACCCTAGCCCTCTCCCAGAGGGAGAGGGGACTGATCGCGGGTTTCTTTCGACAGACATCGACCTGAAATATCGAGTCGAACTCAGGATCGGAAAAGCCCCCATTCGGCTCCCTCTCCCTCGGGAGAGGGCTGGGGTGAGGGGCAGGGTGCACGCAGATGTCAGAGATCACCCATGACCCGTCCGGCAAACCCGAACACCCGCCGATGCCCGGCGTAATCCACGAGTTCAACCTCACGGCTCTGTCCCGGCTCAAAACGCACCGCCGTGCCCGCCGGTATATTCAGGCGCATGCCCCGGCTGGCCGCGCGATCAAAGGTCAGCGCATCATTGGTTTCAAAAAAGTGATAGTGCGAGCCGACCTGAATCGGCCGGTCGCCGCTGTTGGCGACTTTCAGGCTGACGGTGCGGCGGCCGACGTTGAGTTCGATGTCGCCGGGCTGGATCTGGTACTCGCCAGGAATCATCACTGGGCTCCTTGCAGAATCTTGTAATAGAGGGCGGTTGGCCGATAAGTGCCGTGCGGGTCGCAGGCGTAATCGGGAATCTGACCCGCGCGGGTGTAGCCCAACGCCTTGTAGAAATCTTCGGCAGGCGAACCGGCCTCGGTGTCGAGGTAAAGCATGCCGCGCTTGTGCTTGGGCGCTTCGAGCTCCAGCGCACTCATCAATTGCTGGCCGAGACCGCGCCGCCGTGCGTGTTCGCGCACCAGCAGTTTCTGCACCTCGGCGCGATTGAGACCGTTGGCCTTCTGGCACAGGCCCAACTGAACACTGGCCAGCACTTGCTCGTCCTTGACCACCACCCAGAGCAGCACGCTGCCTTTGTTGACGTTGTCCTGCACCTCATCGAAATATGCGCGCGCCTGCGCCGCGTCGAGGTCGGCCATGAAGCCGACGCTGGCGCCATACCCCACCGCATCCAGCAGCAGATCAATCAGGCCCTGACGGTAATGCGCAAAACTTTCAGCGTTGACGCGGCGCAGTTGGGCGGCGTTCATCGGTGTCACTCCTTGTTGGCGTCAGGCGGCTCCGCGCCAGGGTTGAGGGTCAGTTGCATAAAGGTCAGGTCGAGCCAGCGACCGAACTTGGTGCCGACTTGCGGCATCTGCCCGCTAATGCTGAAACCGGCGCGCTCGTGCAGACGAATCGAGGCGGCATTGCCGCTTTCAATGGCGGCGACCATCACGTGCTTGTCGCAGGTCTTCGCCCGTTCGATCAGCACAGTCATCAATTGCGGGCCGAGGCCGTTGCCGCGCTGATCGCTGCGCACGTAGACCGAGTGCTCGACGGTGTGACGGAAACCGTCGAACGGCCGCCAGTCACCGAACGAAGCGTAGCCGAGCACGGTGTTGTCGGCGTCGACGATCACCAGAATCGGATAGGCCTGGGCCTGACGCGCGCTGAACCACGCCTGACGGTTGCCGAGGTCGACGGCCTGTTCATTCCAGATCGCCGTGGTGTTGAGCACGGCGTCGTTGTAGATGTCGCGGATCGCCGGCAGATCGGCGTGGACGGCATCGCGAATGGCGTAGGTCATGGCGCTCCTCAGACGATCGGTTGGTGGACGGTGACCAGTTTGGTGCCGTCGGGAAACGTCGCTTCAACCTGGATCTCCGGGATCATTTCCGGGATGCCTTCCATCACTTGTTCGCGGCTGAGCAGGGTGGTGCCGAAGTGCATCAGCTCGGCGACGGTCTGGCCGTCACGCGCACCTTCGAGCAGGGCGGCGGAGATGTAGGCCATGGCTTCCGGGTAATTGAGTTTCACACCGCGCGCCAAACGCCGCTCGGCGACGAGGCCGGCGGTGAAGATCAGCAGCTTGTCTTTTTCGCGTGGGGTCAGGTCCATTGTGGGGTTCCGTCAGGGCAGTTTTGTGAGGTTCTTGCGGGCGCGGGGTGCCAGTTGGAGCGGCCCCTCACCCTAGCCCTCTCCCGAGGGAGAGGGGACTGATCCCGGTTGTTTTCAATGGCCGGTTCAGTCAGCAGTATTCGTTCAGGCAATTAGATCTTTATCAGGCGACTCGGTCAGGCTTTCTCTTTCGTAGGAGAGGGACTGATCCCGGTTGTTTTCAATGGCCGGTTCAGTCAGCAGTATTCGTTCAGGCAATTAGATCTTTATCAGGCTACTCGGTCAGGCTTTCTCTTTCGTAGGAGAGGGACTGATCCCGGTTGTTTTCAATGGCCGGTTCAGTCAGCAGTATTCGTTCAGGCAATCAGATCTTTATCAGGCGACTCGGTCAGGCTCCCTCTCCCTCCGGGAGAGGGCGGGGGGTGAGGGTCGCTTTCAGGTGCTCCATATTCTGGGAGATACCGCCTCGCGACCGAGCAGGGCCGGTCTGAGCAAGCGCCATAAATCGATGAGCCAGGCGCGGGCGAGCAGTGCTTCAGACGCCAGACAACGGGCGACCAAAAGGCCGGGCAACTGGGTCAAATCCCCGCGCACTTCATGGCCCAGCGAACGACAACGCTCAAGCAACTCAGCATCAACCTCACCGGTCACCAACAACGTCGCAAACACCGGATTGCCATCCAGACCGATCGGTGAATCAAGCAATCCGTCCCCCCCGACAATGCGCTGGCGCTCATGCCAGAGCAATTGCCCGTCGCGGCGAATATCCAGGTGCGCCTGAAAATGCCCACGGTCAAAACGCTCGCCACTGGCCGGGCGACCCAGCGCCACCACGTCCCAGTAGAACAGCCGCGCATCACCTTCAAGATCAATCGACGTGCTCAGCTCAGCCTGGGCAGCGCTGTAGACGATGGTCTCCTGTGGCAGCCATTCCAGCGTCGCCCCGGCCGCCACTTTCAAGTCGAGCTTCTGATAAGCCGGCCCACCCGCGCGATACCACTTGGCCGCGCCGGGGCTGGTGATCTGTGCCCAAGCGCCTGGTTCGAGGCGGGCGCTGATGTCCAGCCGATCGCCGCCGGCAATCCCGCCCGGCGGGTGGACGATAATGTGCTGGCAGACCTCGGGGCCTTCTGCGTACAGGTGCTTCTGCACCCGCAGCGGGCCGAGGTGTCGGCGCATGACCGGGCGCGTGCAGTCGCCGAATCGGGCATAAGCCAGTTCCAGCTCGGCGTGCCAGCTCGGGGTAAACAGGGCAGGTGCGACAGTTGAATTCATGGTTTGTAATTATCGTTAGGAAGCTACAGATTAGATCGTTGTACTAGATCGTTACCAGCCCGCGTACGCCCTCGGCCTCCATATTTTCACCGCGACCCTGCTGGACGATCTCGCCCCGGGACATCACCAGATACTGATCGGCCAGTTCTGCAGCGAAATCGTAGAACTGCTCGACCAGCAGAATCGCCATGTCACCACGCTCCGCGAGTTTCTTGATCACCGCGCCGATCTCCTTGATCACTGACGGCTGAATGCCTTCGGTGGGTTCATCAAGAATCAGCAAACGCGGGCGGCTGGCCAATGCGCGGCCAATCGCCAACTGCTGTTGCTGACCGCCGGACAGATCGCCGCCGCGACGCTGCTTCATTTGTAGCAGCACCGGGAACAATTCATAAATGAAACTTGGCACTTCCTTGGCTTCGCTGCCGGGAAAGCGTGACAGGCCCATCAACAGATTCTCTTCAACCGTCAGCCGCCCGAAGATCTCGCGGCCCTGCGGCACATAAGCGATGCCAGCGTGAACCCGCTGATGCGGCTTGAACGTGGTAATCGATTTGCCTTCCCAGTTCACCGCGCCTTCTTTGGCCGGCAACAGGCCCATCAGGCATTTGAGCAGGGTGGTCTTGCCGACGCCGTTACGGCCGAGCAGGCAGGTGACTTCGCCGACCTTCACGTCAAAACTGAGGCCACGGAGGATGTGGCTACCGCCGTAGTACTGATGAAGTTGTTGGACCTGTAGCATCGGAACTCCGTTAGTTGGGCTTCAAGCCGCGAGCTGCAAGCTGCAAGCAAGAGCAGGGCTGTTTATGACTTTGCTTTTACTTGCTGCTTGAAGCTTGTCGCTTGCAGCTGGCTGATTCATCGGCCTAGATAAACCTCGATCACGCGCTCGTTTTCCTGCACTTGCTCAAGCGAGCCTTCCGCCAAAACGCTGCCCTGATGCAACACGGTGACGTGGTCGGCAATCGAGCCGACGAAGCCCATGTCATGCTCCACGACCATCAGCGAATGCTTGCCGGCCAAGCTCTTGAACAGTTCAGCGGTGAACTCGGTTTCAGCATCGGTCATCCCCGCCACCGGCTCATCGAGCAGGAGTAATTGCGGGTCCTGCATCAGCAACATGCCGATCTCGAGAAACTGCTTCTGCCCGTGGGACAACAACCCCGCCGGGCGATTGACCGAGGTGGTCAGGCGAATCGTTTCCAGCACTTCGCCGATTCGATCCTTCTGCTCACCACTTAACCGCGCACGCAAACTGGCCCACACTGACTTGTCGGTTTTCTGCGCCAATTCAAGGTTTTCAAACACGCTCAGCGCTTCGAACACAGTCGGCTTCTGAAACTTGCGGCCGATGCCGGCCTGGGCAATCTGCACTTCGCTCATCTGCGTCAGGTCCAGGGTTTCGCCGAACCACGCCTTGCCGTGACTCGGGCGAGTCTTGCCGGTGATCACGTCCATCAGCGTAGTTTTGCCGGCGCCGTTGGGGCCGATGATGCAGCGCAATTCGCCGACGCCGATGTACAGGTTGAGATTGTTCAGCGCGCGGAAGCCATCGAAGCTGACGCTGATGTCCTCCAGAGTGAGGATCGTGCCGTGACGGGTGTCGAGGCCCGGGCCAACGCGTTGGCCGAGGCCGATCGAGTCGCGGCTGGTGCCGGCGTCCTTGTTCGGCTCCACGGGAAAGAAGGCCGGTTCCAGCATGAATTCAGCGCTCGCCGTGACTCTCATTGTTCACCTCGTTTCTTCAGCAGGCCGATCACGCCTTTGGGCAAGTACAGCGTCACGACGATGAACAGCGCGCCGAGGAAAAACAGCCAGTATTCCGGGAACGCCACGGTGAACCAGCTCTTCATGCCGTTGACCACCCCGGCACCGAGCAACGGCCCGATCAGCGTGCCGCGCCCGCCGAGGGCCACCCACACTGCGGCTTCAATCGAGTTGGTCGGCGACATTTCGCTGGGGTTGATGATGCCGACTTGCGGCACATACAACGCCCCGGCCAAGCCACACAACACCGCACTCAACACCCAGACAAACAACTTGAACCCGCGCGGGTCGTAGCCACAGAACATCAAGCGGTTTTCCGCATCGCGCAATGCTGTCAGCACGCGGCCAAACTTGCTCCGCGCCAAACGCCAGCCGATGAACAGGCTTGCCACCAGCAACAGCACCGTCGCCAAAAACAACACCGCACGAGTGCCCGGTTCAGTGATGCCGAAACCGAGAATCGTGCGGAAATTGGTGAAGCCGTTGTTGCCGCCAAACCCGGTTTCGTTGCGGAAAAACAGGAGCATGCCGGCGAAGGTCAGGGCCTGGGTCATGATCGAGAAATACACGCCCTTGATCCGCGAGCGGAAGGCGAAGAATCCGAACACCAATGCGAGCAAGCCCGGCGCCAACACCACCAGGCACATCGCCCAGACGAAGCTGCTGGTGCCGGTCCAGTACCACGGTAATTCGCTCCACGACAGGAAGGTCATGAACGCCGGCAAACCATCACCAGCGGCTTGGCGCATGAGGTACATGCCCATCGCATAACCGCCGAGGGCGAAGAACAGACCGTGGCCCAGCGAGAGCAAACCGGCGTAGCCCCAGACCAGATCCAGCGCGAGGGCGACGATGGCGTAGCAGAGGATTTTGCCGACCAGCGTCAGGGTGTACGCCGACACCGACAGGGCATTTTCCGCTGGCAACAACGACAGCAGCGGCAGGGCGATCAGCAGGGCGAGGATTACCGCACCGATGGCAATGGTGACTTTCGGCCCGGCCTTTCGTGTAGCGGTAACAAGCAGAGGCTGGTTCATCAGTCGATCACCCGTCCTTTCAGTGCGAAGAGGCCTTGCGGACGTTTCTGGATAAACAGAATGATCAGCGCGAGGATCAGGATCTTGCCGAGTACCGCACCGATCTGCGGTTCGAGAATCTTGTTGGCGATGCCCAGGCCAAATGCCGCGAGCACGCTACCGGCCAACTGGCCAACGCCACCGAGCACCACCACCAAAAACGAATCGATGATGTAACTCTGACCGAGGTCCGGGCCGACGTTGCCGATCTGGCTCAGCGCCACTCCGCCGAGGCCGGCAATGCCCGAGCCGAGACCGAAAGCGAGCATGTCGACGCGCCCGGTCGGCACGCCGCAGCAGGCCGCCATGTTGCGGTTCTGGGTGACGGCGCGGACGTTGAGGCCCAGGCGGGTTTTGTTCAGCAGCAGCCAGGTCAGCACGACCACGAACAGCGCGAAGGCGATGATGACGATGCGGTTGTACGGCAGCACCAGATTCGGCAGCACTTGAATGCCGCCGGACAGCCACGCCGGGTTAGCCACTTCAACGTTCTGCGCGCCGAACAACAGGCGCACCAGTTGAATCAGCATCAGGCTGATTCCCCAGGTGGCGAGCAGGGTTTCCAGCGGGCGGCCGTAGAGATGCCGAATCACCGTGCGCTCCAGGGCCATGCCGATTGCCGCCGTGACAAAAAACGCCACCGGCAGCGCGATCAGCGGATAGAACTCGATGGCCTGCGGTGCGTAGCGCTGGAACATCAACTGCACCACATACGTCGAGTAGGCGCCGAGCATGAGCATCTCGCCGTGGGCCATGTTGATCACGCCGAGCAGGCCGAACGTGATCGCCAGACCAAGTGCCGCCAACAACAGAATCGAACCGAGGGACATGCCGCTGAAGGCCTGGCCGAGCACTTCGCCGATCAGCAATTTGCGCTTGACCTGGGCGAGGCTGGTTTCGGCAGCGGTACGTACGCCGGCATCGCTCTCGACGCCGGGTTCGAGCAAACCTTCCAGGCGTGTGCGTGCCAGTGGATCACCGGTTTCGCCGAGCAATCGCACAGCGGCGAGGCGCACGGATGGGTCGGTGTCGACCAGTTGCAGATTGGCCAGCGCCAGACTCAGGGCGGCATGAACGCTTTCATCTTTTTCACTAGCGAGTTGCTGGTCGAGGAATTTCAGCTGCGCGGGTTTCGCGCTTTTCTGCAATTGCTGCGCGGCAGTCAGACGGATTTTGGCGTCGGCGGCGAGCAATTGGTGGCTGGCCATGGCGGTGTCGATCAGACCCCGCAGGCGATTGTTGAGGCGCAGGGTTTTCGGTTGGCCGTCGATGGTCAGCTCGCCTTGTTGCAGGGCGTTGATCAGTTCGATACGGGCCGGGTCGGGCTGCGCGGCCCAGGTTTCCAGGAGTTTGGCCTGTTGCACGGGATTGGCCGCGACGAAGTCTTCGGCGTCGCCGGCGTGGGCCAGCATCGGCAGCAAGAGTGCGATGGCTATGAGAAAGCGGTGTATGGCAGTGGGCATTAGTGGTGTGTCCTTTCTAGCGGTGGCCGATGGAGCGGTGTCCGGCTGTGAATCCGCCCCTCACCCTAACCCTCTCCCAGAGGGAGAGGGGACTGACCGAGTTGTCAGGTCATCCAGCACGGACCTGACATTGCTGCGTCGAACTCAGGTTCTGAAAGCCATACAGATCGGCTCCCTTTCCCCCTCTCCCAGAGGGAGAGGGGACTGACCGAGTTGTCAGGTCATCCAGCACCGACCTGACATTGCTGCGTCGAACTCAGGTCCTGAAAGCGATAGAGATCAGCTCCCTTCCCCCTCGCCCCCTTGGGGGAGAGGGTTGGGGTGAGGGGGAAAGGATCTCCGCCCCAGCCCAAAACCCAAGTCAGACTCAGTTGCTCTTCACCGCATAATCCGGCTTCTTGTCGTTGCCCTGAATGAACGGGCTCCACGGTTGCGCGCGGATCGGCCCTTCGGTCTGCCACACGACGTTGAACTGACCGTCACTCTGGATCTCACCGATCATCACCGGTTTGTGCAGGTGGTGATTAGTCTTGTCCATGGTCAGCGTGTAACCCGACGGCGCGGCAAAAGTCTGCCCGGCCAGCGCTTCGCGGACTTTGTCGACGTCGGTGGATTTGGCTTTCTCAACCGCTTGCGCCCACATATGAATGCCGACGTAAGTGGCTTCCATCGGGTCGTTGGTCACGGCCTTATCGGCGCCCGGCAGGTTGTGTTTCTTCGCGTAGGCTTTCCAGTCAGCGACGAATTTCTTGTTCTGCGGATTCTCTACCGACTCGAAGTAGTTCCACGCCGCGAGGTTGCCCACCAGCGGTTTGGTATCGATGCCGCGCAGTTCTTCTTCGCCGACCGAGAACGCCACAACCGGTACGTCGGTCGCCTTCAAGCCCTGGTTGGCCAACTCTTTATAGAAAGGCACGTTGGAGTCGCCGTTGACCGTCGAGATGACCGCAGTCTTGCCACCAGCGGAGAATTTTTTGATGTTGGCGACGATGGTTTGATAGTCGCTGTGACCGAACGGCGTGTAGACCTCTTCGATGTCCTTGTCGGCCACGCCTTTGGAATGCAGGAACGAACGCAGAATCTTGTTGGTGGTGCGCGGGTAGACGTAGTCAGTGCCGAGCAGGAAGTAACGCTTGGCGCTGCCGCCTTCTTCGCTCATCAAATATTCAACGGCAGGAATCGCTTGCTGATTCGGCGCGGCGCCGGTGTAGAAGACGTTCGGCGACATTTCTTCGCCTTCGTATTGCACCGGGTAGAACAGCAGGCCGTTTAGCTCTTCAAACACCGGCAACACCGATTTACGCGACACCGAAGTCCAGCAGCCAAACACCACGGCGACCTTATCCTGGGTCAGCAACTGCCGACCCTTTTCGGCGAACAGCGGCCAGTTGGATGCAGGGTCTACCACCACCGGCTCAAGCATCTTGCCGTTCACACCACCCTTGGCGTTGATCTCGTCGATGGTCATCAGCGCCATGTCTTTGAGCGACGTTTCGGAGATCGCCATGGTGCCGGACAACGAATGCAGAATCCCGACCTTGATGGTCTCGGCAGCCTGGACAGTCCAGGTCATGCCCATCGCGGCAATCGATGCCGAGAGTGTGAAAGCCTTGATCAAACTGCGACGCTTCATTGTGCGATCTCCATGAACATTTGAAGTTTTTTTGGTTGGCAGATGCGGACGACTGAAGGGTGTTTTGCAAGGGCTGTGCCCGGTCGGGTTTTGGCAAGAAAATGTCGTGTTAGAGCGGTTGCGCTGCTGAGCTCTGCACCATGAAGGGACGCGCATGAGGCGTTGGTGCAGGCGGTCGCGCCAGAATGGGGCGCGAACAATCCGTGTAGGAGCTGCCGCAGGCTGCGATCTTTTGATGTTGTTTTTCAAGATCAAGATCAAAAGATCGCAGCCTGCGGCAGCTCCTACATGAGGTGGGTCAGGATGAAGTCGAGGCGGACTCGGTTTGCCTGCTCAGGCGCGATAGCAGCAGGCGATCCAGCAACCACACCACCACCAGCGAAGCCCCCACCAGCGGGAAAATCACCGCCAGCGCGAGCATGATCACCACACCGGTTTTCCACTTCGGCAGATCATGCCGCAGTGGCGGCACGCCGAATTTGCCTTGTGGCCGGCGCTTCCACCAGATCACCACGCCGCTGACGGCGCTGAGCAGTATCATCAGGCAGATCAGCAACACGACGATCTGGTTGAAGGTGCCGAACATTTTGCCTTCGTGGAGCATCACGCCGATCTCAGTGGCGCGGGCGACGGTGCCGTACTGCTCGAAACGCACATCGGCGAGGACTTTACCGGTGTATTGATCGATATGCAGGGTGGCATCGTTGCGCGGGTCATCGGCGAACACGGCGATGGTGAACACGCCGGTGGCGGTGGTCGGCAGGGTGATGCTGTAACCGGGTTCGACCTTGCGCTCGGTGGCGATGTTCTGCACATCTTGCAGGCGGATGGTGGGTGCGGCGGGGCCGGCGTTGGTGGCGCCGTGGTTCATGTGTTCGGCGTGGTCGCCGGACATTGGCATCGGCGTGTTTTCCATCGCCCAGGGCACGGTCTGACGCGTAGCGCTGTTGAGGCTGCGGGCCTCGACGTCGGAGGTTGGCACGTTGTCCCACATTGCCGCCGGAAACACGTTCCACACTTGCGCGTACTGCTTGCCCCAGAAACCGGTCCAGGTCATGCCGCTGAGCAGCATCACCAGCAACAGGGTCGCGCCCCAGAACCCGGTGACCGCGTGCAAATCACGCCACAACACGCGACCGCGACTGTTCAGCCGTGGCCACAAAATGCCCGCTGCCTGACCGCGCGGCCACCACAGGAACAGGCCCGACACCACCAGCACCACGCCCCACCCGGCGGCCATTTCGATGAGCCGATCACCGACGGTGCCGATCATCAATTCGCCATGAATCGCCCGGGCGATGGCTTGCAGATTTTGCTTGGCATCCTGCTCGCCGAGGATATCGCCGTGGTACGGATCGACGAATACGTTGAGTTCGTGGCCGGCGTTGGTCACCACAAACTGTGCGCTGCGTTCGGCGTTGACCGGCGGCAGGTACTGGGTGACCTGGCCTTGTGGATAAGCGCTTTTCACCCGTTGCAGCAAATCATCGGCCGGCACCGTGTGATGCCCGGCCGGGACGTTGAGCAGGCTGCTGTACATCAGCGAATCGAGCTGCGGTTTGAACAGATAAATGATGCCGGTCAGGGCCAGCATCACCATGAACGGGGCGACGAACAGGCCGGCGTAAAAATGCCAACGCCAGGCCAGGTTGTAGAAATTCGGTTTGGGCTGTTTCATCACGTGTGCTCCGCTTGGCTTGGATCTTCTGGTTGTTCTGCAACCCTGTGGGAGCGAGCCTGCTCGCTCCCACATGGGTGGGTGTTAGAAACTCATGTCCACCTTGGTCCAGAGCGTACGCCCCGGTTCATTGATCGCTTGCGGGTCGTTGGCCGGGTAGCCGAATCCGGCGTTGCCCGCCAGGTTCAGGTGTTCGGCGTAAGCCTTGCCGAACAGGTTGTCGACGCCGCTGCTGACCTTCCAGTGCTTGTTGATCCGATAGGCTCCGTTGAGAGAGAACACGCCGAAGCCCGAACTCTTGTCGTAATCCTTGCCGACCACGTTGCCCTTGTTCTGGTCGATACGGTTTTGCGCGGCAACCACCCTCCACAGTGCGCCGGCGCTCCAGTTGTCTTCGGTATAGGTCAGTCCGAAGCGTGCATCCAGCGGCGGCATTTGCGGCAGGGCCGAACCGTCGCTGCTGTTCTTGCCCCAGGCGTAAGCCAGGGTCGCATCGGCTTTCCAGTGGTCGGTGAGCTTGTATGCGGCACCGAGTTCACCGCCCATGATTCGCGCGTCGATGTTCTCGGCGCGCGAGGTGCTCATGCCCATCATTCCCGGGGTGTAATCGAAGAGGATGTAATCGCGCACCACGCCGATATAGCCCGAGGCCCAGGCTTCAATTTCGGCAGATTTGTAGTTCACGCCAAAGTCGAACTGGGTGGTCTTTTCCGGTTTGATCGAATCGAACGCGTTGACCGATCCTGCCGGGCCGGACTTGGGCGAAAACAGCTCCCAGTAATCCGGGAAGCGCTGCGCGTGGCCGAGGCCTGCATACAGAGTGGTCGGACTGTCGGCCAGGTCATGTTCGTAGCGAATGAAACCGCTGGGCAGGGTGTCGGCGCGGGTGTCGTCGGCGGTCGGATTCGGTCGGCTCATCATTCCCGAGCCAGAGGTCTGCCGATAATCCTTGGCCGAAGCGCGGTCGACGCGGGCGCCAGTGATCAGGCGATCACGGTCGGCGGCGTACCAGGTCATCTCGCTGAACACGCCGTAGTTATGGAAATCGGCGTCCTTGCTGTACGGCTGATCCTTGTAGGTATCGATGCCCATGCCGCTGCGCTGGCGGTGTTCGTTGGTTTGCGCGTCGAGGCCGGTGATCAGTTGAATGTCAGCCCAGCGCCAGGTGGCCTTGATCCGTGCGCCGAGGGTGCGGCGGTCGACATTGGACGCCATCGGCCCCGCCATCATGCCGGTGCCGGACGGCGTGCGCAGGGTGTAGTTGTCCATCACGTGGTCGGCGTAGTTGTAGTAGACCTGCGCTTCGAGTTTCTCCAACACATCAGTGATGTTGGATTTTTCGAAACGCAGGCCGAGGCTTTCCCGCAGGAACTGCGAGCCGTCCATGCCGCGTCCGGCGTAGCGCGCCTCACCATCGCCTTTGCCGGCGGTGAGTTCGATCAGGGTGTCGGCATCCGGGGTCCAGCCGACGGCGATGTCACCGTTCCACTTGTCGTAACGCGAGGCGACGATGTCGTTGTTGCCGTCGCGGTAATCGTCGGAGTGCGCGGTGTTGCCGATCACCCGCACGTAGCCCAACGGGCCGCCGGCAGCGGCATCGACGACCTTGTCAAAGCGGCCGTGGGAGCCAGCCAGAATGCTCGCGTTCACGCGGGTGCCGAGTTCGCCGAAGCTTTCCGGTTCACGATCGAACAGCACCGTACCCGCCGACGCGCCCGGGCCGTAAAGCACGGTTTGCGGGCCTTTGATCACAGTGAGTTTGTCGTAGGTTTCCGGCGAAATGTACGAGGTCGGCGCGTCCATCCGGCCGGGGCAGGCGCCGAGCATCATGCTGCCGTTGGTGAGGATGTTCAGACGCGAACCGAACATGCCGCGCAGCACCGGATCGCCATTGGTGCCGCCATTGCGCACCAGCGCAAAGCCCGGAATGGTCTTCAGATAATCGCCGCCGTCACTGGCCGGCACCGGTTGGCGCGGGTCTTTTGGATTGGTGACGATGGTCAGCGGCGAGCTCGGCGCAATTGCGGTGATCACCGTTGGACTGAGTTCTTCGTTGTGGCCAGCGTGATCATCGGCCAGCACCAGCGGGGACAGGAGGACGCCGCAAAGGACGGCGGTAGCGTGCCTGAAACGAATCCGCGATTCGTTCAAAGCGAAGGACGCCGGGGCACAGCCCGAGCGTGGAACAGCAGCAAACCTGGACATGACAATTTCCATCAAACAGTCGTAAACGACACGGCCGGCAGCCTCAAGCTGTCTTCTCAACCGTGTGCAATCAAAGGTGCGTGTTTACGCGGCGACGGGCGGGGCGCGGCTGCGCGCTCCGGGAAAAAAGGTCTGCCGGGCATGGCCCAGGCGCGGGGAGGGTGGTGTGAAGGTGTTCAGCGGCGCAATATTGAAGGCAACGAAATCGCCGCCGCCGGTCAGCGCCGGGCAGTTGAACAGCAGGCTGCAATAGCCGCACTTTTCCCACAGCACGTGGTGCGAGGATTGCGGCGGGCAGTGTTCGGCATTCGGTTTCGCGTCATGGCCACTGTGATCCATGCCCGGCATGGCCATCGACATGTCCATGCTCATCGGCATGGAGGTCGAGGCGTGCTGATCCATCGGCATCGACTGAGAAATCAGTGGGCCGATGAAGATCATCAACATGGCGAACAGGGCGATCCAGCTGCCGCGAGTCAGGTGTTGAGTCTGACGGCGCTGCCGGGAGGGCCTGGCGCTCAACGTGCGCATGGGCGGAGTCTGCCGCAAAGCTTACTGAGCGTGCGCGTGGGCCTGCGTGGTTTCCGGCGGCTTCTTCTGCACCGAGACTTCGACGGTGACGTCACCGGCCTTCTCGAAATGCAGCGTCAGCGGGAAGCGCTTGCCGTCGCTGAGCAGGCTGCGATCGGTCGGGTTGAGCAGCATCACGTGCCAGGCCATCGGCGCAAAGGTCACGTTGCCGCCAGCGGGAATTTCCACGCTCGGCACTTGCTGCATCTTCATCAGATCGCCCTGCATCACGTGTTCGTGCAATTGCGCTTCGGGGGCAATCGGCGAGTCGACGCTGAGCAGGCGGTCGTCCGTCTTGCCGGCGTTGTGAATGATGAAATAGGCGGCGACCGTCGGTGCATTCGGCGGCAGCTCTTGCGACCACGGATGGGCGATCTCAAGTTCGCCAGCCTTGTATTCGTGGGCATGGGCAAAGCACGCCGGCAACAGCAGCGCAGCGACAACGATGAGTTTGTTCAACATGGCAGTTCTCCAGAACGATTTGAAACGCAGGTCAATTGCGCGAACAAATCAAACCAGAGGGGAGGCGCGGGGATTGAGACTCGGCCATTGCTGGCGCGGTGTCGGGGTTTGCAGCGAGGCGGGCGCCACACTGCGATTGCTTTCATAGCGGGCGAAATACAGCTGCGGCGAATGCCCCGGCAGCGCCACCAACGGCGCCGAGCCTGAGCAACACCAGCAATGCTGCATGTTCGAATGAGTGTCGTTGGTCGGGGCTTTTTGATCGGTGGTGCCGATGTTGATCGCCACCATCTTCGTCCCGCTGCCGGTGCAGAAACTGCTCCAGAGCAATTGCTCGGCCGGTGAACTGGCCGCCTGCGCCATCGCCCCGGTCATCGGCATGGCGAGCATGTTGAACAGCACTGCAAAGCAGGCGATCCAGGCAATGGCTAGCCGGTGTCGGTTCATGGGACAGATCCGTTGGGTGGGCGATCAGGCGCGGCTATTTAGCCTGATCAGGGCCGATAAGTAAAAAAGCGTCGTGCGGTTTGGTGTCGCAGCGCGTTCACAGAGTTACGGCATGCAATCGCAAACCCAGAGCCTTCATGACTTTCATGATAGTTGCGAATTCGGGATTGCCAGTGCTACTCAGCGCTTTATAAAGACTTTCGCGGCCCAAACCTGCATCCCGCGCCACTTGTGTCATGCCTTGAGCCCGGGCGATGTCATTGAGCGCTGCACGGATAAGGACGCCGTCGCCTTCATCATCGTCAAAACAGGCATCTAGATATGCCGCCATGTCCTCGGGAGTTTTGAGGTACTCGGCGGCGTCAAAACGGGCGAATTCTTCGGTCATGATTTACTCCTCATTTCCGATTTTATGAGCCATCTGCACGGCGCGTTTGATATCTCTTTTTTGTGTCGATTTGTCGCCTCCGATCAGCAGCAGATAAATCACTTCGCCTTTGCGTGTGAAGTACATCCTGTAACCAGGGCCGTAATGAACACGCATTTCATAAACAGTGTCACCGACGAACCCGCAATCACCGAAGTTGCCATTTCCGGCTGTTTTAATTCTGGAGATGATTCGGCCTTTCCCTTTGATGTTTTTCAAGGAGTCGAGCCATTCGGAAAATATGCGGGATCGTTCAAAAGCGATCATGTCGGGATCGTATTCCTTGGGATACAAGCTGGCAAGCCGCTTTTCTTGGCTGTCTGCTTGTCGGGATTAAAGGAACCGAAGTATTGGGGTGAGGATGTAGTGAAAAACAGTCGGCGGCGTCCTCAAAAATTGCAGGTAAATTTGCAAATAAACTCGAAGTCAGGAAAAGTCTGACGTCGTCAGGGCTTCAAGGACTTCAGACGCTGATCGAAACTCCCGATCAACCCCCGGCAACCCCGGTCGCTTCAACACAACCACCGGCACCCCTCGCTCGCGCGCCACTTCCAGCTTCGGCTCGGTGGCGGTGCTGCCACTGTTCTTGCTGACCAGCACATCGATCTGCCGTCGCTCGAACAACGCTCGTTCATCTTCCAACAGAAACGGCCCACGGGCGCCGATCACTTCGCAGCGTTCGTTGCCGGGGTAGACGTCGAGGGCGCGCAGGGTCCAGAACTGCTCGGAGGGGATTTCATCGAGGTGCTGCAGCGGTTCGCGGCCAAGGGTGAACAAGGGGCGATGGAAGGGTTTGAGGGCAGTGATCAGCTCGGCCCAGTCGCCGACTTCGCGCCAATCATCACCAGGCTGCGGTTGCCATGCCGGACGGCGCAAAGCCCAGCAGGGGATGTCTGCCAGTCGCGCGGCGGTCGCGGCGTTCTGGCTGATCTGTGCTGCATAGGGATGCGTAGCGTCGAGGAGCAGATCGATGCTTTCGTCTCGGATGAACTGCGCCAGTCCTTCGGCGCCGCCATAGCCGCCGACGCGCACCTGACAGCGCAGATCGGTCGGCACCCGGCCAACGCCGGCGAGGCTGTAGATATGTTGTGGCCCCAGCGTGCGGGCGATCGCCAGCGCTTCCGTCACGCCGCCGAGCAGCAAAATCCGCTTCATGCAAAACCTCCGGCCTGCCCGACAATCCCACCCTGACGATCAATCGCAAACACCTCGACCTGCACCTGCGGCGGCACCACGCTGCGAGCGAAATTCAACGCATGGCGGCAGACTTCATCGCCGAGGGCGATCCCCGCCGCACTGGCCATGGCCAATGCCTGCTGACTGGTATTGGCTTCACGAATGCCTTGCTGCAACGCCTTATCGGCACCAATCGCTGCGGCCCACTCAGCCAGTTGCGGCAAATCAATACTCGAATGCCGCGAGTGCAGATCCATGTGCCCGGCCGCCAGTTTGCTGATCTTGCCGAAACCGCCGCACAGGCTGAGTTTATCCACAGGCACTTTGCGCAGATGCTTGAGCACCGCGCCGACGAAGTCGCCCATTTCGATCAGGGCGATTTCCGGCAGGTTGTAGACCCGGCGCATGGTGTCTTCGCTGGCGTTGCCCGTGCACGCGGCGATGTGCAGATACCCGTTGGTTTTCGCCACGTCGATGCCTTGATGGATCGAGGCGATATACGCCGCGCAGGAAAACGGCCGAACGATGCCGCTGGTGCCGAGGATTGATAATCCACCGAGGATGCCCAGTCGCGGATTCATGGTTTTCAGCGCCAGCGCTTCGCCGCCCTCGACGTTGACCGTGACATCGAAGCCGCCGGCATAACCGGTTTCCGCCGCGAGCAATGTCAGGTGATCGCTGATCATCTTGCGCGGTACCGGGTTGATTGCCGGCTCACCAACGCCGAGCACCAGACCCGGCCGGGTCACGGTGCCCACGCCGGCACCGGCATTGAAACGAATCCCCGGTTCGGCCATCAGCCGGATTCGCGAGTACAACAACGCGCCATGCGTCACGTCGGGATCGTCGCCGGCATCCTTGATCGTCCCGGCCTCGGCGCCATCATCCGTCAATCGACAGAACTCCAGACGCATCTGCACCTGTTTGCCTTTCGGGAGAACGATCTGCACGGCATCGACCGAGACACCGCCGAGCAACAGGCGTGCGGCGGCGAGGCTGGTGGCCGTGGCGCAACTGCCGGTGGTCAAACCACTGCGCAGGGGCGCGGGTTGTTCGGCGGTTTCGTCACGCATCGAGGGGTTTGACCAGATCGAGCAGGGTGATTGGCAACGCTTGGCGCCAGGTATCGAACTCGCCGAGCGGTTGCGCCTGGGCGACATGGATACGCGTCAGTTCGCCGCCGTAACGTTCGCGCCAGCTCATCAGGGCCACTTCGCTTTGCAGGGTCACGGCGTTGGCGACCAGACGGCCACCGGGTTTGAGGTGTTCCCAGCATGTTTCGAACACGCCTTCGCGGGTCACGCCGCCACCGATGAAGATCGCGTCCGGGCGTTCCAGTCCCGCGAGTGCCTGCGGTGCCTTGCCGCGAATCAGTTGCAGACCGGGCACACCCAGCGCATCACGGTTGTGTTCGATCAGTTGCTGGCGACCTTCGTCGGCTTCAATGGCCAAGGCGCGGCAGCTTGGATGCGCACGCATCCATTCGATGCCGATCGAGCCGCTGCCGGCGCCGACATCCCAGAGCAGTTCGCCGGGGGTCGGGGCGAGGCGGGCGAGGGTGATCGCGCGCACGTCGCGTTTGGTCAGTTGGCCGTCGTGCTGGAATGCCGAGTCCGGTAATCCGGCGAGACGTGAAAGGCGCGGGGCGTGTAAATCGGCCTGGCACTCGATGGCGATGACATTGAGGTCGGCTATCGCCGCGTTGTCCCAAGCGTCGGCGCTGCTGTCGATGCGCCGCTCGGCGTCACCGCCCAGATGCTCGAAAACGCTCATGCGACTCGAACCGAAGCCGCGTTCGCTGAGCAATTGCGCAACAGCCGCCGGACTCTGGCCGTCGTTGCTCAGCAACAACAGCCGCACGCCACTGAACAATTGCGCACTGAGCGCCGCCAGTGGTCGGGCCACCAACGACAGCGTCACCACCTCCTGCAGCGGCCAGCCGAGGCGGGCCGCAGCCAGCGAGCACGACGAAGGTGCGGGTAGAATCAGCATTTCGTCGCTTGGCACCTGGCGGGCAAGGCTGGCACCGACGCCGTAAAACATCGGATCACCGCTGGCCAATACGCAAACTGCATCGCCACGCTGTTCGAGCGCAGGCGCGAGGGAAAACGGACTCGGCCACAACTGGCGTTCACCGCGAATGCACACCGGCAGCAAATCCAGTTGACGCTGGCCACCGACGATCCGCGAGGCGCCCAGCAGGGCACGCCGGGCGTTTTTGCCCAGGCCCTTGAAGCCGTCTTCACCGATTCCCACTACCGTCAGCCAGGGCGACATCTATATTCCTCTAAACAGGCCGTTCCGACGGGCAGACTTTTCATGCCAGCGGACAAAGCAGGCATAATACCGCGCCTTCGCCCACGAAGCGCCTTTCCCACGCAGCCGGTCAGCCCCTTGAACGAACGCCCGATGTCCACCGCTTTACGCCCCTCGGCCTGCCCGGGGTTGCTGCGTATCGTCCAGGCACTGGACGGCGGCATCTGCCGGATCAAGCTCAATGGCGGCTCGATCAGTGCCGATCAGGCCGACGCGGTGGCCGGGGCCGCCGAACAGTTTGCGGGCGGGGCCATTGAAGCGACCAACCGGGCCAATCTGCAGATTCGCGGGATCGGTGAGCAATCCGCCGCGCTGATCGAGCGTTTGCTGGCTGCCGGGCTCGGCCCACGCACCGCCGCCGGTGATGACGTGCGTAACCTGATGCTCAGCCCGGCCGCGGGTATCGACCGACAGATGCGCGTCGATACCCGTGCACTGGCCGAACAGATCCTCGACACCTTGCAAAGCCATCCACGCTTTCATGAGTTGAGCGCCAAGTTCGCCGTGCAAATCGATGGCGGCGAAGCGCTGGCGATGCTCGAACATCCGCATGATCTGTGGTTGTCAGCGTTTGAGCGCGACGGGGAAAAGTTGTGGGCGTTCGGTCTGGCCGGATGCCCGACGGATCGCGCCATCGGCGCCGTGGCGGCGGAAAACGGCCACGCGCTGGTGGTCGCGGTGCTGGAATTGTTCCTGCAACTGGCCCGCCCCGAACAGACGCGGATGCGTCATTTGCTCGATGAACTGCCGAGGCTGGCCTTTCTCGACGCCCTGCGAACGCGCGTGCCGATCAAGTCGATCAGCCAGTGGCAGCGCATCGCCGTTACGCAGGATCTGCACATCGGCATTCACCCGCAAAATACCTCGGGATGGGTGTACATCGGCGCCGTGCCGCCGCTCGGGCGTCTTGACCCGGCGATGTTGCGCGCCGCTGCGCAACTGGCTCGCGAGTACGGTGACGGCAGCCTGCGCTTCACGCCATGGCAAAGTCTGCTGCTGCCGAATGTAAACGCGAGCGATGCTGCGGTGGTGCTCGCGGCACTTGAGCAGTCGAATCTGCTGACCCGGGCCTGCGAGCCGCTGGCACAACTGATCGCTTGCACCGGTTCTAATGGCTGCGGCAAAGGTCTGGCAGACACTAAACAGGATGCACGCCAGTTGGCGACGCGATTGCCCTCGAATGTCAGCGTGCACCTTTGCGGTTGCTCGCGCTCCTGCGCCGCCGCCCACTGTGCCCCGGTGACGTTGCTGGCCGTCAGTCCCGGTCATTACGACCTCTATTTTCGCGATGCAACGCTGCCGGGTTTCGGCGCGCTGCACGCACGCAACCTTACTATTGAAGCGGCCGCGACCCTGCTCGCCGCCCGCTCTCGGAGCCCCCTTGATGCTTGATTACATCCGCGATGGTCAGGAGATTTATCGCAACTCCTTCGCGATCATTCGCAGCGAGGCCAACCTGGCGCGCATCCCGGCCGATCTGGAAAAACTCGCGGTGCGGGTGATCCACGCCTGCGGCATGGTCGAGGCCATCGACGGTCTGCAATTCTCCGAGGGCGCGGGCAAGGCCGGGCGCGATGCGCTGGCCGCCGGTGCGCCGATTTTGTGTGATGCGCGCATGGTCTCCGAAGGCGTGACCCGCACGCGCCTGCCGGCCAACAACGAAGTGATCTGCACCTTGCGCGATGAGAGCGTGCCGGATCTGGCCCGTGAGCTGGGCAATACCCGTTCCGCCGCCGCGCTGGAACTATGGCGTCCGCACCTGGAAGGCAGCGTTGTAGTGATCGGCAACGCGCCGACCGCACTGTTTTATCTGCTGGAAATGCTTGATGCCGGGGCACCGAAACCGGCGCTTATTCTGGGCTTTCCCGTCGGCTTCGTCGGCGCCGCCGAATCGAAAGCCGCGCTGGCCGCCGACAGCCGTGGCGTGCCGTTCGTGATCATGCAAGGCCGCCTCGGTGGCAGCGCCATGGCCGCCGCCGCCGTTAACGCCCTCGCCACGGAGATCGAATGATGCAGGCCAAAGGACGTTTGCTGGGCCTGGGCGTCGGCCCGGGTGATCCGGAACTGATTACCGTCAAAGCCCTGCGCCTGCTGCGCGAATCGCCGGTGGTGGCGTACTTCGTCGCCAAGGGCAAAAAGGGCAACGCGTTCGGCATCATCGAGGCGCACCTGCAGGAAGCACAGAACCTGCTGCCGCTGGTCTACCCGGTGACCACCGAAGCGCTGCCGGCACCGCTTTCCTATGAGCAGATCATCAGCGATTTCTACGATGAAGCCGCCGAGACCGTCGCCGCGCATCTGGATGCCGGTCGCGATGTGGCGGTGATCTGTGAGGGTGATCCGTTCTTCTACGGTTCCTACATGTACCTGCACGATCGCCTTGCCACACGCTATGAAGCGCAAGTGGTGCCGGGCGTTTGCTCGATGCTCGGCGGCGCTTCGGTGCTCGGCGCGCCGTTGGTGTATCGCAATCAGAGCCTGTCGGTGCTCTCTGGTGTGTTGCCCCATGAAGAGTTGAAGCGGCGTCTGGCCGATGCCGACGCGGCGGTGATCATGAAGCTGGGGCGCAACTTCCCGAAAGTGCGGCAGGTGCTGGAAGAACTCGGTCTGGCCGAGCGGGCGCTGTATGTCGAGCGCGCAACCATGGCCAATCAGAAGATCGTGCCAATGGATCAGGTCGAGCCGATGTCGTCGCCGTACTTCTCGCTGATCATTGTGCCGGGCGAACGGTGGCAAGGCTGATGACTCAATCCACCCCCGCTATCGTCATTCTCGGTCAGGGCAGCCTGGTCACCGCGCGGCGCATTCAGCAGGTCTATCCAGCGGCGCAGATCCACGGCCTCGTCGGGCGCGTCGACGGCGCCGATTGCTCCTATCAGGAATTCGGCGCGACCCTGCGCGCGCTGTATCAGCAGGACACGCCGATCATTGCCCTGTGCGCCGCCGGCATCGTCATTCGCACGCTGGCGCCGCTGTTGCTGGAGAAAGGCGCCGAACCTGCGGTACTCGCCGTGGCCGAAGACGGCAGCGCCGTGGTGCCGTTGTTGGGCGGCCTCGGCGGGGTGAATGTCATGGCGCGGGACATCGCCGCCGGGCTGCAAGTCGCAGCAGCGATCACCACCAGCGGCGAATTGCGTTTTGGCACCTGCCTGCTCAATCCGCCGAGCGGTTACGCACTGGGCGATCTGGAACTGGGCAAGCGCTTTGTCTCCGATCTGTTGGCCGGCCATAGCGTGCGTATCGAAGGCGCGGCGCCGTGGCTGGATCAGGCGCAATTGCCGGAAGATCCGCAGGCGCAGCGCTCGATTCATGTCGGCAGTGCCGCGCGTGAGGCGAGTGCCAGTGAGTTACTGATTTATCCACGCAGTGTGGCAGTGACGGTGAATGCTGAAACAGCGGATCTGGCGAATGCCGTGCGCAGCGCGTTGCAGCAGGCGCAATTCGCCGTGCAATCGCTGGCCTGTCTGCTGGCCAGCGAGACGCAAATGGCTTCGCCACTTTTGCGTGAAGCGGCGCTTGAGCTGGGAGTGCCGCTGCGTTTTGTCGCGGCACAAAGCAACCTCGAAACCCTGGCGCGTGCCGCAGTGCCTGAGTCTACCGTCGTGATCAGCCACGGCATGGCAATCGCTGTCGCCGAGCAGCCATTGGATGTTTCCAGCATTGGCCGGCCGCGCGGCCGTCTCGCCGTGATCGGCCTCGGCCCCGGCGCTGCCGAACTGATGGTGCCGGCGGTGAAAACCGAACTGGCTCGTGCCACCGATGTGCTCGGCTACGAAACCTACGTACGCATGGCCGGTCCCTTCCGCGACGATCAAGTGCAGCATTGCACCGATAACCGCGAAGAGATGCAGCGCGCCCGTCACGCCTTCAGGCTGGCCGCCGAGGGGCGTTCGGTGATCGTCGTGTCCTCGGGCGATCCCGGTGTGTTCGCCATGGCTGCGGCGGTGCTCGAAGCCTTGCACGAGTCGACGGATCCGGCGTGGCACAGTGTCGACCTGGAAATTCTCCCGGGCGTGTCCGCTTCGCTGGCTACCGCCGCGCAGGCTGGAGCACCGCTAGGCCATGACTTCTGCGTGATGTCGCTGTCGGACAACCTCAAGCCTTGGTCGATCATCGAAAAACGTCTGGATCTGGCCGCTGAAGCGGACCTGGCCTTGGCGTTCTACAACCCGATCTCCCGTGCGCGTCCGTGGCAACTGGGCCGGGCGCTGGAGATTGTCGCGCAGCATCGCTCACCTGAAACCCCCGTGGTGCTGGGCCGCGACATCGGCCGTCCGGGCCAGACCCTGCGCGCCACGACACTCGGCGCATTAACCCCCGAGCAGGTGGATATGCGCACCATGGTGTTGATCGGTTCGTCCACCACATGCACCTTTCCCCGTGCCAGCGGCGGTGATTGGGTTTACACACCGCGTTGGTACGGTGAAAAACCACATTCCTGAGTGCCATGCCGAGGCAAGTTGTAAGCAAGTTGCCTCGGTGTGACATCAAGTCGAAATTCATTATCGGACGATAAAGTTCAAAACCGTGCGGTGGATCCGTTGGGAGCGCCGCTTCGTGTGTTTGTCGAATAACTTGTTACGCGTCTGTTTGTTGCCGAATCATGCATGCAATCAACTTGTCTGTAGTTTGATGTTTCCCGGGAAATTATTTGAGTTTTGTGCTTTTTGAAGTTGCCTCGCGGGCAGACTAACTTCGTCCTGGATTCTCTCAATGAATAAAGGATGAAGTCCGATGGGTGTAATGGAGCAATATATTGATGAGTTTGAATTTATCTCGGCGGACGAATACTCAGCTTTAAAGCGAACCTTCAAGGCGTTTTCCGATTCTGCCGAATATGCAATGTTGGTGACGCTTTACGAGCAGGCTGGCCAGGCCACGAGCCTTGCTGAAAAGCTTCAGGTTGTAACACTGTTTCTGCAAAACTTTGAACGCTTGGCAAATCGCCATTCGGCGCCTGTGTCGGCATTGATCGATACCGTCGAAGGCAAATTGCGCGATTACGCCGCCCGTGTGGCGGGCACTGTAAACATGCTCAGTGACGTGTCCGGTCCGGTGCCGCGAATCATGCACTTTGTCTGGGTGGGTGGCAGTGAAGTCGGCGGTATTCAGCGCGATTACATGAATATCTGGCGTCAGGTTCTGGCTGCCGAGAATTATCAGTTCAATCTCTGGTACGACAGCGATGCGTTGCTGGCTTTCGAGATGAACCGGACTATATCCGACAGCGCCAGAATTGATGCGATGGAGTCGGGCGGGGGGGCAGTGACCAACCCCGGCGAACTTTCAAAAATGATCGAAGATCGTGCGCGTGTATTGAAACGCGAGATGTTCGAATATCTGCAACAACCGCAATGGCAAGGAAAGGCTGATCAGGCCCGAATCGAGCTGATGGTACGCGCCTACGGCAAGGACCGCGCGACCCTGGAAGTTTTTCGTCAACACTGTCTGCAAACCCATCAGCAAATGGCCGGCAGCGACTTGCAGTTGCGTGATGTTCGGCGGGAGTTCGCCGGGCACTTTTTACAGGATGTCTATCAACGCGAAGTGGCAATGCGCGGCAACTTTGCGGCAGCAAGTGACGTTGTGCGCTTACAGGCCGAATATGCCGAAGGCGGGCGTTACAGTGACATGGATTACTTGCCGCCGCTGGCTGACAGACTGGGTGGAGTCGACATCAGCGGGTTCAGTGACGAGCAACGGCTGGGGGTGTTGCAGCTGTTGCTCAATCATGATGAAACGTTGATGCCCGGTCGCGACCGCCGGCGCTACGCCGATCACTCGAATACTTTGCCTGCCGCACAGCGGCAGGCACTGCTGGAGTTTGCCCGCAGCAAGCCTGGCGTCGAGCATATATTTGTCGCCCCGCGTGAAGTCCACAGCCCTCGGAACGGCCTGCGTATGGGCGCGCAATTGGGCAGGGAGATGAACGCTTATCTGCTGGCACAGCCGCAAAGCGAGATGACACTCGCAGTCATGCAATTAATCCGCTTCAACTATGACTGCCTCCAGGCCGTTGAACAGTCGGCCATCGCGTCGGCGGTGGACTGGTCGGAGACTGAACGATTGCTCGATGTCATAGAAAACGTCATGAACGAGAAAGTCGAGCAGGGACAGCTGACGCGCACGCTGCGGGATTTTATCGGTAAATTGAGCGAGGCCATTTTAAGTTACTACCGTGATGGTATTCGCGTCGGAGCACGCGGCACCATTGCACTTACCGGTCCCGGTGCGGCCGTTACCGGGTTGAAAAATCATGTCGAGACTCACCTTCTGCCGCACAGCGAGGTTGCGGTTCAGGAGCGCTTGCGCCTGGCCGAGGGTTACAACGTGCAGACCGAGGAGGAGGCGATTTCCGGTTGGACCGTCAATGACGACGCCGAGCAATGGCTGGCCAAAGAGCAGGAAAAGTGGAAAGCCGGCAAACTCAAATCACGCTACACCGGCCAGATGACGGATCTGCTTCAGCCGCAACAGACGCTGACGTTCAAACAAGGCTGGCCAGTAATAGGCGGTAAAGCAGTGCTGCTGACGTCGGTCCTACAACAATTGCTGGATGATCTGGGCGAGCCCTTTGTGCGAGCCATGAGGGACAAGCTGAGCGGTGACCTCACCTTCACCAAAGCTTTTTCCATCGGCTTCGATAATCGTCAGTTGATCCTTGCGCAACCTGTGCGCGAACTGCCCGTTTCCCATGGCGCCGAATCCTCAAGCAACCTCAACGAACTGCTCAGCCGCATCGCCCATGAATCTCTGCCGCTTGAACAACTCAGCCCGTTGGTGCGCGTCATGCTCGGCGGGATTTTCGGCGCGACAAGTCTGGACGACGCCAGTTTTGCCAGCGTCTGGCAAACCGTGCGCGACCTCGCTGTCGACACTGACGGTGACGGTACTTTCGCTCGTTACGATGCGGTTGAAAAAGCCCTGCGCCAGCGGCAGTCGCCCGAATTCGAAGCCGGGCTGGCGCGTGGCCAGGCGCATGCTCTTCTGACGGCGCGCGAACTCAAGGTTCAGGCACTGTTTGAACCACTGACCTTGCGCCAATGGGGCGAACGTATCGGGCAAATCAATCGCACGGCGCAAGGCGAATACCGCTCGCGGATTCTCCAGCGCAGTGCGCAGGTGCGCGAGATGTTCTTCGCGGCCGGCGCGACCTCGGCCCGGCAACTGTCGCAGGATTTACTGATGCATACGCCCAGTGATCCGGGGCGTCGGTGTTATCCGCTGGCGTTGCTGATGGGCGCAGCGGTGGCTGCCGGCGAGTCGGCCGAACGGACACTGGTGGGGCATGTCGCGACGGCCAATATCAACCACCAGGAACTCAGTTCACAGGCTCTGCTGACTGCGTTGAATGAACTGCGTACCTTGCCCACCAGTGCTGTTGGTGAGTCCCGCGGCTTGCAGAGTCTGGGTTCGGTCATACAGGCACTGGAGGCGAAAAATGCATCCACGGTTCTATTGCTCGATACCGGCGATCACGCCCTGCTGGTGGCCAAAGTGCAGGCAGGAGACCAGTTCGTCTACCGATTCTATGACCCGAACTTCGCCATTTATGCGTTCGCCGAAGGAGCGCATCTGCAATCTGGCGTTGAGCGTTATCTAAGCGCCGGCGACAGTGCGCTGGCCAGGCTCTACGGTTTGGGTGACATGGCCGGTGCGCGATTCAACGTGATCGAGTTGAACACCGAGTCGATCGCGGCCCGCAAGCTATCGACGGGTTTACGCCTGGACAGTTTTTTGCGCATTCCTTCGAGTGATTCACGCCATGGTCCGGTCTGGGCAATGCAGGCCGTGGCGCGTCAGCGTTCGCTCAACGAAAACGCGCGAATGGGCGCCAGCCTGGCGCAAGTGGACGCGCGCTACTGGGCGCAGGCGTTTGATCAGGCCATGCAGCAGTTGCGCCGGGAACATTCGCTTGGGGGCGAATATTTGCCGTTGCTGGAAACGCTCAAACCTCAGGCGGACGGCGACTTTTCGCTGAAGCTGGTCGACGCGCAGAATCCGCATCAGGTGCGAACAGTGAGCACGGCAGACCCGCGCTTCACCCAGCTCAAGCAGCATCTGCAACAGCGCGTGAAGGCAGGCAAACCGAGTGGTCCGACCGAGGCTGATGGCGGTAGCCGCTTGAGTTTCGCCTTTGCGATCCAGACGCTGATCAGCGAAATGCGCCATCGTGAAGAACAGGCCGGTAACCCGTTGCCAGCCTTGTCGATTGCGCTGCAGGTTCAGGTTTACGTCAGCTATGCGCAGTTGGGTTTTGGTGTGCTCAGCGATACCGCGCAGATGATCAATCTGGTGCGGCAAGTGGTGGCCAGTGAACAGGCGTTGGTCTTGCGCCAGTCGTCGTTGTCCGGGCGTGTGCTCGGTCGAGCGGCAACTGGCGTTGGTTTTGCGTTTTCGCTGGTCAATATCGGCTTTGATATTCACAACCTGGCACTGGCGCAAAATCACGAGCAACGCTCGCGGTACTCCACGTCTCTGGCGTTCAACACGGTGGCGTTGGCACTGGATGTAGTTGCACTGGCGGCAGGCGGAACGGTGGGGGGAGCGGCGGCTTTTCTGTCTGTGCCGTTGCTCGGTATCGGTATCGGAGCCACTGCCATCGCCAGCAATCTTGGGCAGATTGCCGACAAGGCAACAGCGGTCGGCAATCATTTGCGAGCCATCCACAACGCTTACAAACCTGGCGCGTTCACGGTCGCAGACGGGGTGTTGCAGTTCCCGCCAGAAGCGGTGATCACCCATCTGGATCTGCTGGAAAGGCGGGTTGGTTTTGACAGCCAGCGCTTTTATCCGTGGGGCGGCGGCGCACTCGAATTGCCGCAATACAACGATGATCCGCAACAGATACAGCATTCCCTCAATATCCGGCAGGCCTTTGGTCTCCCCGAGAGCACCGCGCTGAATATCCAGGGGGCTGCCGCTTTCCATAGTGTGGTGTTGCCCTGCACACCGCTTTGCTATTACGGCTACGAATATCAACTGGGAGGCGCGGGCTATGTGTACGAGCCGTTGCCCGGGGAGCAGGTCGAGCCTCGCAAAGACAGTGAAATGCCTGAACCCCACTGGTACTCGCATTTCAATGCGTTCACGGCACTGGGCGATACGCTGGCGACCCGTCTGGATACGCGCATCCACACACGCTATCCGCAATTGCGCAACAGTATTGCGGACAAGCTGGAATACGACGAGCAGGGTAACCGGCGTTTTTATCTGCACAGCACGCCGTCGTTAAAACACATCCTCTACAAACTGCATCCGGTCTACAAACCTACAACGATCAGCGTGCAACTGGATGAGCATGTGCGCCAATTAGTGGTTCCCACCTTGCCGCTGGAGTGTCAGCAAAAGCTGTCCTACGAAATCTCCGCCATATCAGGCCGCTGTCAGCTGCGTCTGACGCCGGGATTGCGAGCGGTGACGTTCAAGGGCGCAGGCCAATGGCTGGTGCATGCACCCTGGGTCGACGTCGAGCAGGTCAGCTTCCACGACGGACCAACGATGGATGACGGCGTCAAGCGGACGTATCTGGCGGGGCGTCACCTAACGGTCGACGGTATCGCGTTGTCGGTATTTGAGGGGCTGATCGAACTGGCCGGGGGACAGTTGTTTCAACTGGATTGGCAAAGCAATGCGCTGCGTCTGGTTGCCATCACCCTCGGCGATGATAAAAACAATCCGCGTGATGTCCTTGCCCATCTGCGCCAGCGAGGCAATGAGGGGCGCCTGGGCACCGGGTACGTCACGCTTCAGCGGTTCATGGTTCCGTTCAGTCCGGCCAGCAACGCGGTGCGTACGACGGCCTTTTACGATGTCGCGCAACGACGCTTGTTGTACGCGCGCAATCTGCCGCGCGAAGTCAACGACGGCCTGATGCTGGGCGCCGCCAACGCTGCCCATGCATGGTTTTATCATCCCGACCATGCCACGGTCTGGCGCGTCGAGGTGATCACCGGCCTGGTCGTGCATCGTTATCGGTTACTGAGTCTGGAACCCGGTACGAAAATCAGCGCTTTCGAGCAACTGGCGGACGGCACCCTGCGGGTTTCGCAGCAGTTGGTTGAGCGAATATCCCTGAGCGTGCGCACGACACTGCAATTCCATCTGGCCGATCGCGAGGTGACGCTGACGGACATCAACCTGTGGTCGCCCGGTCTGGAAAACTCTTTCCTCAAGCCCGAGGAGGGGACGAGAATCGCGTTTTTCCGCCATCGCCAGAAAGAGCGTCGTCCCTACGCCGACGAGACGCCTGGCATGGCTTCGCCCATCAGCACCTGGGGCTACGCGCCGTACATTCACGCCCGTGCCTGGGCCTTCGAGCGGCTGCTTGAGCGGGCATGGATTGCCGCGCATCACGACAGGTACTTCCGAGCTGATGTCGACAGCGACGCGGACCGGGTGATGTTGATGCCGCGATCCGCTGATCCCGCCACTGCGCTGCTGTTTTACAGCAGGCAGAATCAAATGCTCAGCCATGGCATCGAGCTGCGTGACAACGGGCCATGGCACAAGGCGCTGGCGAAAAATGTGATTGACGTGACGCGTGTTGGCGAAAGCTTCCTGGCCACTCAGGACGATGGGCGGCTGTTCGAAATCGATCTCGGTGCCAAGGATGACAACTGGCTGTCCGAACTGGATAGAAATGTTCTGAAGTTTGTCGGCCTCGGCCAGCGCTGGCTGCAACAAAACCCTGATTGGCTGGCGGCGTTACCGGCCCTTGCCAAGGAATACCGCAGCGCCGCGTTTGCGATCATCGGCCTGCGTGCGCAAGTGGGTCAGACGTATCTGCCGGTTTGGTGTATCGACGAAAAGCTTGTGCTGATGGACGCAATGGGCAATCACGAGCTTGTGTTGCTGGGGCTGACGCCCGACCGGCAGGCGGTTTGGCTGTTTGATGTTACTTCCGGGCAACTGTGGCGACAGACGCTGGTCCCCCTCGAACAGGTGCGCATGGCGTTCGGCAGCGGCAGCGTATTACGGCATCGCCAGGCGTTGCCACAGGCCGAGCGTGTATGGTCATCGTGGGCGTTTTCTGAAGTGCTGCCGCACGGCGACGGGCTGCTCGGACGTACCCGCGAAGGTGTAACGCTGCAATTGCAGGATCAGCAGCCGGCACGAATTGTCAGCATGGAAAACCGCTGGTCAGACGTCCGTGGCCAGACACCTGCGCAATTGCAGAAGCGTTTGAAGCAGCGGCTGGAGGGGCAGGCCCATGCCGCATTTATCCCCGTCGAAAACACCGGCAATCGATACCAATATTATGTTCCGACGCTTGATCGACTATTCGAGGTGTCCGCACGGGACGACGGAAAATGGGCGACGTTTCTCGGTACGCGTGGCGGGGCCGATCCGCTGCTGTTCGATCCGGTTGATCAATTGATCTTCAGCGCCGGCACGGCCGATGGCGTTGGGTTGCCGGACAGTTACGCGCACCGTGACGAGGAGGTCATGGTGCTGGAAGTGAGTGACGACTTCACCGCGGTGCAGCCATTGCTTGCAGACAGTGTCGAAAAGTTGATTCTGACCTTCGGTTCGCGCACGGAAGGTTATCGTATATCGGCCGAAACCTGGCAGCGTCTTGATTGCATCGTTATTGATGTACGGCGACCATCCGGGGAGCAGAAGATGGAACCTGGCTCGTTGCTGCTGGATATGCCTGAGTGCGGGCATTGGCTGATGTCGCGAGTCGATAAGCACTTGGTGCTCGCTGATCCGGACAATGGTCACAGTCTGATCGTTCGCGGGGTCGAGGAGCAGGGAACATGTGAACTGGCGGTCAGAATCGCTGGCCGTCAATACCTGTGCGCACTCGAGCAATGGTTGAAAGCCTTTGCGAGCGTGCAGGGCAATGACGTTATTGCCAGCCTGGCGGTGGTGGCTGAACGTTTGCCCTGACCGGTAAATTCGTCTGAAAAGCAAAACGCCGCGAACGTTGTCGTTCGCGGCGTTTTAATCTTGGCCGGCGCGCCGGGGGCCTGCATCAGGGCACCAAATAGCCTTTAATCCCGGTAAAAATGATCTGCGCTGCCAGGGCACAGACAAACAATCCCATCAAACGACTGACGATCTGCAATCCCTGATCGCCCAGAATCCGCTCGATACGATTCGACAGATACAGCACCACGCCCACGGTGAAACTGGCCAGCGCGATACTCATGATCGCAGTGAGCTTGTCGTCCCAATGCGGCTGACTGACACCCATCACCAGCAAAGCACCGATGGTGCCCGGACCCACCGTCAGCGGAATAGTGAGCGGCACGATGGTGACGTCCTGTTGCACATTGTCTGCCTGCACCGCCGGTTTGCCCTGCGCCATACCCAGTGCCGAAATGAACAGCACACTGCCGGCACCAATGCGGAAAGCATCCACGGTGATGCCGAACACATCGAAAATCACCCGCCCGAACAAATACAGCAAGACGCTGGAGACCAGCGTCGCCAAGGCCACTTTCCACGCCAGACGTCGTTGTTCCTTGCGTGAGTAACCACGGGTCAGGCTGATAAAGCAGGACAACACGAAGAACGGGCTGTAGAGCACGAGCATTTTCAGATAAACGCTGAACAGCACATGGAGCATGGTTTCGGCTCGCATCCAGAGTAGGTGGGACGGAGTCTATCAGTTGCTCTAATGTCTGTGTGCGTTGAGATGCAGTGTTTGGTTTTTCGAAGTGATGTAATAGCCAAGTTGTTTTGTTAGTGTTGTTTTTGCTGTTGTGGATATGGTGTTACATGTTTAAGTTTGTCAGTGTTGTGTGGCTTGAGTATTGTTCTTTTAGCAAGTTCATGAGGAGCTTGTTTTAATCGTTATCAAGGATTCAATAATGAACAATTCAGTTGTTAGTCAGCGTTATATCGATGCCTGTATTAAAAATATTCAAGAGTATGATCTTGGCGATGAGTTGGTTATTCGTCCTCGTGGCCTGGTACTGCCGGGTGATGAGATCGAAGCGCCGACCAAAGGCTCTGTGGTCGGTGAGGGCATTATTTCTTTCAGTGGCGGTCTTTCCGGTGTCAATCGAGCAGATGCGCAGAATGCATTCCTCTACGCTTCGCTGGTGGCAAACAAAAGTTATCCACTGGAGCATCAGGGTAAAGAATGGTACATGCTCTTTCGTGAGGTCATGACCAATTCGGGCTGGACGCCGATCAGCAAGTTCTACAGCGATCTCAACGTCAGCGGCACCAGTGTGCGCATGGACAAACTGGTACTGGAGATACTCGGTTCGGTTATTGCCGGCGCCGCCGTGCCGGGGCCTGCCACTGCGCTGATGTTGAAAGTGGCTGGTGATGCGATTGCAGCCCTGCAAAAACGCGATACCGCACTGACCGTGTATGAACGCAACGTGCTGCAAAATGGTGTTGGCGGTGTAACGGCGGGTGCATGTACCGAAATCAATGGTGCGACAGTATTTGCCATTGGTGCAGTACGCTTTACCCGCAGGAATACATCTACCAAAGTTCTTTTCGTCGATGTCGATGTTCGTAACGTCGATCTGTATCGCGGCGAAACTGTATTTGAGAAAAATGAGACGCTGGCTGCCGCTACTCGCGAGTTTATTGCGCAGAAGTTGGTTAACCACATTACCAAGAAAATCGATTACGACATCTGATCGATGTCGGGGAGGGCAGTCGTGTATCGACTGCCCCTTTTTTGGAGGGGTTGATGTGGAGTCTGATTGTTCAGTTCTGATTGTCGGTGCGGCAATCCTGTTAGTGCCTGGCTCAGCAAAGCCTGGTGACTATGATGATGTAATCAATAGCGTGTTATTTGCGCAGTTGGTGGCAAATAAACAGGTGGCGAAAGACTCGAGCGTTGATTGGTATGACGCTTACTCACAAGTTCTCGATAACTTCTGGTCAAGGTTTTTAAAAACGCGCGAAGACAATCATTTGGAGCCAGAGAGTGCGGCGTCGGTAGCGACATTGATTGTTGCCGCGATGGCCAAAATGGATGACGACCTGGGACGCCTGACTGCCGAGGCCATGTCTCGACTGGTTAAAGCTCCCGATTCGCATCCAGCGATCAAGCTGTTGCGCCAGCATATGCATAAAGCAGGCGATGCATCCGTAGAGCGATCGAGCGACGCGGCGGAAGGTGCGCAGATGCTCGTCATCATCGCGCGAACGCCGGATTCGTTCAGCAGCGTGTATATCCACTTTCACACCCGTCAGACGCTGGATCGCCATTCACTGGTGCCACTCGATCGGGAGGCGGATCTGCAGGGTGTCATGACTCTGCGTTGTGCCCGCGCGAACCTCTCGCAAGTCCTGTATGGCCTTGCACGTGATGGCGTCGCTCTGAAGATCAAAGACCGGGTTGCGGCGAATGTCGCCCTGTTAACGGTGGGTGATGAACCGGGTGCTGTTGATCCTTCCCGGGAGATGCAGCCATGAAAGATCTGTTTGCACCTCCGGCGGCCGTGGTGGGCGGCAGTGTTGTTTCTTTCGCCTCAGGCTTGCCGGCGTCACACCGAGAAGACATTTACATGAGTAGCGCTTTTGCGCAGAGGGCTACCCGCTTAGCCCTCGCAGACGGATTATCGGAGGATTGGTTCGACTATTACTGCAAGCAATTGAAGTATCTCGGCTGGGATGTGCCAAAGCCGCAAACGTTCTCGCCCGTGGGCCTGGCACCCATGGGCAAAAAAGCTGTGCAGCGCATTTCGGCATCCCTTGGAGACGAATTTTCCTTGCCCATGAGCCGTGCCTTGGCAGAACTGGAGCGTAACTTACGGGCGCTCGAATTATTCGAAACTGCCAGCCTCAGCGCCAATGTCGGTTACTTTCAGATGATTCCCTGTGTGATGAACGGCGCACACAAGGTCGACATGGGGATCTATCACCGACAGTTCGAAATCCGGCGAAATGTTTCGCGGTTCCTGTTTACCGAACATGACTCGCTTGAGTATCAAAGCATCGAGCAGATGACGCGCATCACGTTCAACACGCTGCATTACGCTGATTTTCGAGAAAGGGTGAAACACTCCGTGCTGTCGCAGTCCTTGAAATACCTGGCGGACCTGGACATCTGAGCAGGTCGCGGCGAAACCCGCTTAGAAGGTCGACGCCGTGCGATTCTGCTGATCACGCTGGGCAACCCAGTGCTCGATCAGCTCGCGCAATTGCGACAGCTCGACCGGCTTGGACATGTGCCCATCCATCCCGGCCTGACGCGCACGCTCCTTGTGTTCGGCGAGAATATGCGCCGTCAACGCCACGATTGGCGTGCGGATGCGTTGGTTGCTGACTTCCCATGCACGCAATTGCTGGGTCGCCGAGAAGCCATCGAGGATCGGCATTTCGCAGTCCATCAACACCAGGTCGTAACGCTGGGCTTTCATCGCTTGCAGGGCTTCTTCGCCGTTGGCAGCGGTGTCTGGTTGCAGGTTGAGCTTGCCGAGCATGCCGCGAATCACTTTGGTCGAAATCGTGTTGTCTTCGGCGACGAGGATGCGGAAATCGCTCGGCACTTTGGCGGCGGTGGCCGGGGTGACCACTTGCGGCTGGAACACCACCTGGCCTTTGTTGCGCTGATTGAGCTCGTCGGCGAGGGTGGTCTTGAGGGTGTAGCCGGCCACCGGTTTGGCGAGGATCCGCTTGATGCCCGAGTTGCGCGCGATGATCTTGCTCGGCGCGTTGCTGATGCCGGTGAGCATGATCAGCAGGATGTCGTGGTTCAGGCTCGGGTCTTCCTTGATCTTGGCCGCGAGCTGCATGCCGGTCATGCCTGGCATGTTCTGATCGAGCAGCACCACATCAAAATAATCACGCAGGTGCGCCTTGGTGCGCAGCAGGGCCAACGCTTCCTTGCCGGAAGGCACGGCGCTGACATTCAGCCCCCACGCGCTGCATTGCTGGACCAGCACTTTGCGACAGGTATCGTTGTCGTCGACCACCAGTACCCGTGCGCCTTGCAGAGGACTGTCGAGATCAGAGGTCGGGTGTTCGAGGCGATCCGGATCCAGCGGCAAGGTCAGCCACAAGGTGCTGCCCTGACTGGCACCGCTCTTGATGCCGAATTCGCCCTGCATCAAACGAATCAATTGCCGCGCAATGACCAGTCCGAGATTGCCGCCCAAGCGATTCGCCGAGAGGAAGTGTTTGCTGTGCAGCTCGGCGTGCATCAGCGCATCGCGTTCTTCCTGCTCCATTGGCGCGCCACTGTCCTGCACGGCGATGCGCAGGCGCGGTTTGCTGCTGCGTTCGTCGAGCGCGACGACGATCAGCACCTCGCCTTCATCGGTTTTCTTCAGGGCGTTTTCCAGCAGGCTCAGCAAGGTCTGGCGCAGGCGTGTCGGGTCACCGCTGATCACCCGTGGCACTTGCGGCTGGATGAAGCTGATCAGTTCGACGTTCTGCTGTTCGGCCTTGGCGCGATAGATGCTCAGGCAATCATCGATCAAGGCGTTGAGGTCGAACTGCACGTCGTCCAGTTCGATCTGCCCGGACTCGAGCTTGGAGATATCGAGGATCTCGTTGATCAGCGTGAGCAGTTCGTTGCCGGCGCTGTGGATGGTCTGCACGTAGTCGCGTTGCTTGACCGACAGCGGCGTGCCCAACAGCAGTTCAGTCATGCCCAGTACACCATTCATCGGCGTGCGGATTTCGTGGCTGATCTTGGCGAGGAACTCGGCTTTGGCATTGATCTCGGCATTGCTCGCGGCGAGGTCGCGGCTGACGCTGAAACGGCTTTCGGTGATGCTGCGCTGTCGCTCGCCGAGGGCGATGCTCATCAACAGTCCGCTGATGCAGATGAACCCCATCAGGGTCATGATCAAGCCTTGCGGGGACACCAGCGTCAGCCCCAGCAAGGCCGGAAGAATGATCAAGGTGCCGATGTTGAACACCACCATCGCGGCGACGAACAAACGCGCCGGCCGATAACCCTTCTGCCAGTGATAGAACGCGACAAACAACATGCTCAGACCGGCCAAGGCTACCAGTGCATACGTGATGATGTTCAGCGGCAGAGTGTTGACGAACAGCAGCAACAGGCTGCAGGTCACGATAAACAGGATGTCGCCCAGCAACAGCTTGTTCAGCGGGTGCGGGCCGAGCGGGGCGAAGAAGCGATAGGCGAACATCAATCCGGCGGGAGCCGTCAGCAGCAACGCCAGATAGGCGCCCGGCGTTTGCACCGCATGCCAGTTCGGCAACCAGGGGCCGGCGAGGTTTAGCAACAACAGCAGGCTCAGGCCCAACAGGCCTTCGCAGACCGCCAGCCATAAGCTGCTGCGCGAGCGGGAATAGACGTAGCGCACCAGGTTGTGCAACAGCAGCATGCCGAGGCAGCCGAACAGTAAACCGAAGACCAGCGTCTGATTGTGGTTGGCCGCGCTCATCACCGCCGATTGCAGGGTGACGTGCGGGCGCAGCTGATGGTCGGACACCAGACGCAGATAGACCTCGAGAGGTTTGTCGCTCTGCGGCAACGGCAGCATGAAATCGCTGCTCGGCAACGGCCGTTCGGCCTGTGGCTGGTCGGTGCCAGTGTTGCGTTGCTCGATCAGCTTGTCGCCGTCGAGTACGTAGAGATTGAGCTGTGACAGGTCGGGGGCAAAGATGCGCAGCACTTGTTCGTGCTTGCCCGGCGCCAGTTTGAAGCGCAGCCACAGGGCGCCGTCGGGCTCGGACGCCGTGAGGCGGTCGAGGTCGATGGGGCTGAATTGATTGGTGTAGCGAGTTGAGCGGATATCGCTCAATTGCAGATTGCCCTGATCGTCAAGCAATACCGACCAGCCACTGCCTTGCGCGGCCTGGGCCGGGAGCATGCAGAGCAAGGTCAGCAACGTGACGGTGAAGCTTATGGCAATCCTGAGCCAGCGCACGGCGAAATCCCTTCGTAGGTTGATGCCAGAATATAACGATGCGCGGCGGCGGAACAGCCCGGCGAGGAACGGTATCCCTCGCCGGACTTGAGGTACAGCTTATTCCTGGATTTCGCCACGTTCACGGGCAATGGCGCGGTAGCCAATGTCCTTGCGGTAGAAGCAGCCTTCCCAGGTGATCGCCGCTGCCAGCTTGTAGGCTTGCTGCTGCGCTTCACCGACGCTGGCGCCCATTGCGGTGGCGCAGAGCACGCGACCGCCGGCGGTGACAACGTTGCCATCTTTCAGCGCAGTACCGGCGTGGAAGACTTTGCCTTCCAGTTTCGCGGCTGCGTCCAGACCGTTGATCGCCGCGCCCTTGGCGTAATCGCCCGGGTAACCGCCAGCCGCCAGCACGATGCCCACGCTCGGGCGTGGATCCCACTGTGCTTCAACCTTGTCCAGCGCTTGCGCCAGAGCGGCTTCGACCAGCAGCACGAGGCTCGATTGCAGACGCAGCATCACCGGTTGGGTTTCCGGATCGCCGAAGCGGCAGTTGAACTCGATGACTTTCGGGTTACCGGCCTTGTCGATCATCAGACCGGCGTAGAGGAAACCGGTGTAGACGTTGCCTTCTTCAGCCATGCCGCGCACGGTCGGCCAGATCACCAGGTCCATCACGCGCTGGTGCACGTCGGCGGTGACCACCGGAGCAGGGGAGTAAGCACCCATGCCGCCGGTGTTCGGGCCGCTGTCGCCGTCGCCAACACGTTTGTGATCCTGGCTGGTGGCCATCGGCAAAACGTTTTTGCCGTCGACCATGACGATGAACGAAGCTTCTTCGCCGTCGAGGAACTCTTCGATCACCACGCGCGAACCGGCATCACCGAAAGCGTTGCCGGCGAGCATGTCGCGCACGGCGTCTTCGGCTTCGGCAAGGGTCATCGCGACGATCACGCCTTTACCGGCCGCCAGGCCGTCGGCCTTGATCACGATTGGAGCGCCTTTTTCACGCAGGTAAGCCAGGGCCGGCTCGATCTCGGTGAAGTTCTGGTAGTCGGCGGTCGGGATCTTGTGACGCGCGAGGAAGTCCTTGGTGAAGGCTTTCGAACCTTCCAGTTGCGCAGCGCCGGCGGTCGGACCGAAGCAGTCCAGACCACGGGAGCGGAACAGGTCAACGACGCCAGCCACCAGCGGCACTTCCGGGCCGACGATGGTCAGGGAAACGTTTTTCTCGGCGAAGTCGGCCAGTTGCTCAAGGGCCAGCACGTCGATGGCGACGTTCTCGCACTTGGCTTCGATGGCGGTGCCAGCGTTGCCCGGTGCGACGAAAACCTTCTGCACGCGCGGATCCTGAGCCACTTTCCAGGCCAGGGCGTGTTCACGGCCACCGCTGCCAATGATCAAAACGTTCAAAGAGAGACTCCTTCGGAGAAAGCTGCAAGCTATAAGCTGCAAGCAAGAGCGAATGTGTGGCTCTTAACTACAGCTTATGGCTCTGAATTAATAAGGCTGCATCTGCAAGAAAGAGCGACACATGCCTGCTCTTTCTTGCAGCTTGCAGCTTGAGACTTGTAGCTGCCGTATTTCAGTGACGGAAGTGGCGCATGCCGGTGAATACCATGGCGATGCCGGCTTCGTCGGCTGCAGCAATCACTTCAGCATCACGCATCGAGCCGCCCGGCTGGATCACTGCAGTGATACCGACCTTGGCCGCGTTGTCGAGACCGTCGCGGAACGGGAAGAACGCGTCCGATGCCATCACCGAACCGGCGACTTGCAGACCGGCGTGCTCAGCCTTGATCGCAGCGATACGCGCCGAGTTTACGCGGCTCATCTGGCCCGCGCCGACACCGATGGTCTGACGGTTCTTGGCGTAGACGATGGCGTTGGATTTAACGTACTTGGCGACTTTCCAGGCGAAGATCAGGTCGTGGATTTCCTGTTCGGTCGGGGCGCGTTTGGTCACGACTTTCAGGTCATCGGCGCTGATCATGCCAATGTCACGGCTCTGTACCAGCAGGCCGCCGTTGACGCGTTTGTAATCCCACGCGGCAGCGCGGTCAGCCGACCACTCGCCGCAGGCCAGCAGGCGCACATTGGCTTTCGCCGCAACGATGGCGCGGGCTTCTTCGCTGACGCTCGGGGCGATGATCACTTCAACGAACTGACGCTCGACGATCGCTTTGGCGGTCTCGGCATCCAGTTCACGGTTGAAGGCGATGATGCCGCCGAATGCCGATTCAGTGTCGGTGGCGTAGGCCAGTTCGTAAGCCTGACGGATGCCGCCTTCAGCGTCCGGGCTGACCGCCACGCCGCACGGGTTGGCGTGCTTGACGATCACGCAGGCTGGCTTGACGAAGCTCTTCACGCATTCCAGCGCGGCGTCGGTGTCGGCCACGTTGTTGTACGACAGCTCTTTGCCTTGCAGTTGGGTCGCGGTGGCGATGCCGACTTCGGCAGGCTTGGCTTCCACGTAGAACGCCGCACTCTGGTGCGGGTTCTCGCCGTAGCGCATTTCCTGGGCCTTGATGAACTGGCTGTTGAAGGTGCGCGGGAATTCGCTGCGGCTTTCAGTGCTCAGGGTTTCAGCGGCCTGATTCACGGTGCCCATGTAGTTGGCGATCATGCCGTCGTAGGCGGCAGTGTGTTCGAACGCCTTGAGCATCAGGTCGAAGCGCTGAGCGTAGGTCAGACCGCCGGCCTTGAGGCCTTCCAGCACGCTGGCGTAATCGCTGGCATTCACCACGATCGCGACGTCTTTGTGGTTTTTCGCTGCCGAACGGACCATGGTCGGGCCGCCGATGTCGATGTTCTCGATCGCGGTCGGCAGGTCGCAACCTGGCTTGTTGATGGTGGCTTCGAACGGGTAGAGGTTGACTGCAACCAGATCGATCGGCTTGATGCCGTGCTCGCTCATGATCGCGTCGTCGATACCGCGACGACCGAGGATGCCACCGTGGATTTTCGGGTGCAGGGTTTTCACCCGACCGTCCATCATTTCGGCGAAACCGGTGTAATCCGCGACTTCCACTGCGGCAACACCGTTGTCGCGCAGCAGCTTGAACGTCCCGCCGGTGGAGAGGATCTCGACGCCCAGAGCTTCGAGCTCCTTGGCGAATTCGAGGATCCCGGTCTTGTCGGAAACGCTGATCAAGGCGCGGCGGATCGGCAGGCGGGTAGTCTGGTCGGTCATCTCAATTTCCATCAAAAGCAAAGGAAGTCAGCAAAAAAGGCGACCGTTTTTTACGCGGGCGCCTTTCTGGTTTGATTGAATGCTTACAGCAGATCGTACTGCTTGAGTTTCTTGCGCAGCGTGCCGCGGTTGAGTCCCAGCAGCTCACTGGCCTTGGTCTGGTTGCCCTTGACGTAGTTCATCACGCTTTCGAGCAGGGGAGCCTCGACTTCGGAGAGCACCAGGTTGTACACATCCGTGACGGACGCGCCCTCAAGGTGGGCGAAATAATTGTGCAGCGCCTTCTCGACACTCCCGCGAAGGGTCTGACCTTCTTCGCTCGGGGTATTGAGGTGCTGTTTCAAATTCACGTTGTCGCTCACGGGTGCTGTTCCACTCACTAAAGTCTCGGTCATCATCGTCATGCGGCCACCCCTTCTTCGTCCCCTGTCAGGCTCTTGTAATGTTCGGCGAAGAACTCCCGAACATTGGCGCATTGTGTTTCCGTACCATCCAAACGATTGAAGTGGGCGCGAAACTCCCTGGCGCCCGGCAAGGTTGCGAGATACCAGCCCACATGCTTGCGCGCAATGCGCACGCCCATCACATCCCCATAGAAAGCGTGAAGTGCGGCCAGATGCTCTAGCAGTATGTGTTCCACCTCGATCAGCTCCGGTGCCGGCAATTTCTCGCCGGTACGCAGGAAGTGTTCGATCTCGCGAAAAATCCATGGCCGCCCTTGGGCGGCGCGGCCTACCAACAGGCCATCGGCTCCGGTCGCGTCGAGCACGTAACGGGCCTTTTCTGGCGAATCGATATCGCCGTTGGCAAACACCGGAATCGACACGGCCTGCTTGATCGCGGCAATCGTGTCGTACTCGGCTTCACCCTTGTACAGATCGGCGCGAGTGCGGCCATGCACTGCCAGCGCCGTAATGCCGGCCTGCTCGGCGATCTTCGCCACAGTCAGGCCGTTCCTGTTGTCGCGATCCCAGCCGGTGCGGATCTTCAAGGTGACCGGCACATCAACCGCAGCCACTACAGCCTGCAGGATCTCGGTCACCAGTGCTTCGTCCTTCAACAACGCGGAACCGGCGGCCTTGTTGCAGACCTTCTTTGCCGGGCAACCCATGTTGATATCAATAATCTGTGCGCCCAGTTCGACGTTGGCCCGGGCCGCATCCGCCAGCATTTGCGCGTCGCCACCGGCAATCTGCACCGAGCGGGGCTCGGGATCGCCTTCGTGGATCATGCGCATGCGCGACTTGCGGGTGTTCCACAGGCTCATGTCACTGGTGACCATTTCCGAGACAACAAGCCCTGCGCCCAAACGCTTGCACAGCTGACGAAAGGGCTGGTCGGTGACCCCCGCCATCGGGGCGAGAATCAAGCCGTTCTGCAATGTGTATGGGCCGATGCGTACCGCCGACATAGGACTTCCCTGAGGTGGGGCCGGATCATGAGAGTTCGAAAAAGGGTTGGCATGATACCCGCTCTCGATGACTGGATAAAGGCTGAATTGAACAAAATCTGAACAGTTATTCTGTTATCGCCAGCGGTTTGGTTGCTCGCTGCGAAGTCAGAAAACCGCCGTCAATTCAGAAACGGTAAAGCGCGTCACTCGGGCGAGTGGAAACTCAGGCTGTAATTCACCGCTTTGGGGCCCGGATCGAGAATATCCAGCGCGATGTGGATCGGCGTCTGCGGCGGCATTTCCGCCAGACCTTCGAGATCGCCTTTGAGGTATTCGCCGGGTTTGAAGCGACGACTGGCGATCAGGTGACCATTAAGGTCGGCGAAGCGCAGTTCCAGTAATGGAAAGGGCTGGGAGAACGTCGCGCGGTTATAAATGATCGCGTCGACCACCAGCGCACCGTTGAATTCCGGGTGGCTGCGCACCACCAGATTGCTGCTCTTGATCCGGGCGATGTCGACCTTGGACGGCACCGTGCAGCCGATCTGCGGGCAGATTTGCTGGAACCACGGGCGATACTGGTCCTGTCGCGCCAGCTCCTCGAAATGATAAGAGATGTACTGGGCGGCCAGTCCGCCTGCCGCCAGCAGAACCAACAGCAGCCAGAGCATGCGTCGGCCCCATGGCGAGCGGCGTTTCTGCCAGTCCAGTTGCAGCGGGTCGTCAGTCAGGTCTTGCAGGACTTCAGCGCGTACACCGGGTTCTGCGCGCTCACGCTTTTTGCGCAGCGGCTCGATCGATGGCAAATCATCGTCATCGACTTTGTCGCTGGTCGACAAGCGTTCGCGACGGGCATTCGGGTCGATCGGGTCGTGCAGGCGCAGATGAGGGATCGCCGGCTCATCATCCAGATCCACCGGTTCCAGTGACAGCGAAGGCTCGGTGCGCTCGGGTTTGACCGGTTCAATGTCGTCGATCTGCGGCTCATCTTCCGGCTCAGGCAGCCGCTCATCGGCGGGTTCGCTGAACAGGCTGTCAGGCCACGCGGCATCGTCCGGTTCTTGACTGTCGCGACGGGCACTCAGAGAGTCTTCGCGCGGGCGGCCGAGTTCGGTGGCGGGCTGGATTTCCCGTTGTTCGAGGCGGGCGAGTTCTTCGTCCAGATCGAGGCTGTCGAGATCAAGCTCCGAAGCGCTCCACTGCTTTTGGCTGATGGCGCGCGGCTCGGGTTGTTCGACGATGGGCGGCGGCGCGATAGCCGGCGGGACTTCGTCGGGCAGCGCGACAATCGACGGCGCAACCGGCGTCACCGCGTCCTTGCCGGCGTGTTGTTCCAGCAGCTGTTTGGCCGCGTTGAACACTTGCAGGCAGGAGCCGCAGCGAACCACCCCGCGGGCCACGCTCAATTGAGCATGGCTGACACGGAAACTGGTTTGGCAATGCGGGCACTGGGTGACGAAGCTGTCGGTCATGCGGCGATCCGGATTATGCAGGCGGTCATATTAGCGCCGACGGCCGGTGATGCGCACCCAGCCATCGCGATTGGCGATCGGGTCGAGATCGAAGTCCTGCGCATAAGCAGCGGCGACTTCATCACCTTGCTCGGCAAGAATGCCCGACAGTGCCAGACGGCCACCGGATTTCACCAGGCTGGACAGTTGCGGCGCCAGCGAAACCAGCGGGCCGGCGAGGATGTTGGCGACCAGCACATCGGCTTGAACCTGTGGCAGATCTTCCGGCAGGTACAGCGGGAACAGTTCGTCGGCGATATTGTTGCGCCCGGCGTTGTCGCGCGAGGCTTCCAGCGCCTGCACGTCGATGTCGGTGCCGACCGCTTCCTTGGCGCCGAGCAGCAGGGCGGCAATCGCCAGAATCCCCGAGCCGCAGCCGAAATCCAGCACGTTGCAGTCTTTCAGTTCCTGACCGTCGAGCCATTCCAGGCACAGTGCGGTGGTCGGGTGAGTGCCGGTGCCGAACGCCAGGCCCGGATCCAGCAGCAGGTTGACTGCATCAGGTTCCGGCGCGGCGTGCCAGCTCGGCACAATCCACAGGCGCTGGCCGAAACGCATCGGCTGGAAACCGTCCATCCAGCTGCGTTCCCAATCCTGATCTTCGATGACTTCGCTGTGATGCTCGGGCAGCGGGCTGCCGGTCAGCAGTTCCAGATGGGCCAGCACCGGTGCCGGTTCGGTGCCGCCTTCGAACAACGCAAGCAGGTGGGTGTGCGCCCACAGCGGGGTGGTGTTGAGTTCCGGCTCGAAGATCGGCTGATCTTCGGCGTCCATGAAGGTCACCGACACGGCGCCCACTTCAAGGAAAGCGTCTTCGTAGGTTTCGGCTTGTTCCGGGCTGATGGCGAGACGTACTTGCAGCCAAGGCATGGCGGGCACCTTTGAAAAAAATATGATTGCAGCCTAGCGGCCAGCGAGAAGCGCGCAAGTTTACGCGAGCGCGCGGCAGAACACGAACATGGTTGAAGATCAAAAGATCGCAGCCTTCGGCAGCTCCTACACTGAAATGCGATCCCCTGTAGGAGCTGCCGAAGGCTGCGATCTTTTGATTTTCTTTACTGCACAAACAACAAAGCCGCCCGAAGGCGGCGTTGTTGGGTGCGGGCTGAAGCTTAGTGCTTCTCGCCAGCCAGCTTGTGCTCGAGGTAGTGAATGTTCACACCGCCCTTGCAGAAGCCTTCGTCACGGACCAGATCACGGTGCAGCGGGATGTTGGTCTTGATCCCGTCAACCACGATTTCGTCCAGGGCATTGCGCATGCGTGCCATGGCTTCGTCGCGAGTGGCGCCGTAAGTGATCAGCTTGCCGATCAGCGAGTCGTAGTTCGGCGGAACGGCATAGCCACTGTACAGGTGCGAATCGACGCGAACGCCGTTGCCGCCCGGGGCGTGGAAATGCTTGACCGTACCCGGGCTCGGCATGAAGGTTTTCGGGTCTTCAGCGTTGATCCGGCATTCCAGCGAGTGACCGCGGATCACCACGTCATCCTGCGTGAACGACAGCTTGTTGCCAGCGGCGATGCTGAGCATCTCCTTGACGATGTCGATACCGGTGACCATTTCCGAAACCGGGTGCTCCACCTGAACACGGGTGTTCATTTCGATGAAGTAGAAACGACCGTTCTCGTACAGGAACTCGAAAGTGCCGGCGCCGCGGTAACCGATGTCGATGCACGCCTTGACGCAACGAGCCAGGACTTCCTGACGCGCTTTCTCGTCGATGCCCGGTGCCGGCGCTTCTTCGAGAACCTTCTGGTGACGACGTTGCAGCGAGCAATCGCGGTCGCCCAGATGGATGGCGTGGCCCTGGCCGTCGGACAGAACCTGCACTTCGACGTGACGCGGGTTGGTCAGGAATTTTTCCAGGTACACCATCGGGTTGCCGAACGCCGCGCCTGCTTCGGTGCGGGTCAGTTTGGCGAAGGCGATCAGGTCTTCTTCCTTGTGCACCACGCGCATGCCGCGACCACCACCGCCGCCAGCGGCTTTGATGATCACCGGGTAGCCGACTTCACGACCGATGCGCAGCGCCGTTTCTTCGTCTTCCGGCAGTGGGCCGTCAGAACCTGGAACGGTTGGTACGCCCGCTTCGATCATCGCGTGCTTGGCCGAGACCTTGTCGCCCATCAGGCGAATGGTGTCGGCTTTCGGGCCGATGAAGGCGAAGCCGGAGTTCTCGACCTGCTCGGCAAAATCGGCGTTTTCCGCGAGGAAACCGTAGCCTGGGTGAATGGCGGTAGCGCCAGTCACTTCAGCGGCCGCGATGATGGCCGGGATGTGCAGGTAGGACTGAGCGGCAGACGCCGGGCCGATGCAGACGGATTCGTCTGCCAGACCCAGGTGCATCAGCTCTTTGTCGGCCTTGGAGTAAACGGCGACGGTCTTGATGCCCATCTCTTTGCAGGCACGCAGAATCCGCAGGGCGATCTCACCGCGGTTCGCGATCAGAACTTTTTCCAACTTCGCAGTCATCAAAGGCTCTCCGCAGTTCAAACGATGGTGAACAGCGGTTGGTCGTACTCAACCGGCTGGCCGTCTTCGACGAGGATGGACTCGATCACACCGCTGGTTTCAGCTTCGATGTGGTTCATCATCTTCATGGCTTCGACGATGCACAGAGTGTCGCCTTTCTTCACGGTCTGGCCGACTTCAACGAAGGCTGGCGAGGCTGGCGAAGATTTACGGTAGAAGGTGCCGACCATCGGCGAACGGGCAACGGTGCCGTTCAGCGCTGGCGCAGCAGCGGCAACCGGAGCGGCAGCTACTGGAGCAGCTGCAACAGGTGCGGCAGCCGGTGCTTGCATCGGAGCTGGCGCGTAGTACTGCTGAGCCGGGGTCTTGCTGTGACGGCTGATGCGTACGGACTCTTCGCCTTCCTTGATCTCGAGCTCGTCGATGCCGGACTCTTCCAGCAATTCGATCAGTTTCTTAACTTTACGGATATCCATGAATCATCAACTCCCAAGGGTCGGTCAGGGGCGCTTAACGCTTGTAGTTCAAGTCGTTGCCTGTGTTTCAAGCTGTTCTAGTGCAGCCTCCAGGGCCAGTCGGTAACCGCTGGCGCCAAGGCCGCAGATCACTCCCACCGCTACGTCGGAGAAGTAAGAGTGATGGCGGAAAGGTTCGCGTTTGTGCACGTTGGACAAATGCACTTCGATGAATGGGATGCTCACTCCCAGCAACGCGTCACGTAATGCGACGCTTGTGTGCGTAAAAGCTGCTGGATTGATCAGAATGAAGTCGACGCCTTCGCCGCGTGCGGCGTGGATGCGGTCGATCAATTCGTATTCGGCATTGCTTTGCAGATACAGCAGATGATGGCCGGCTTCACGGGCGCGGCGCTCCAGATCCTGATTGATCTGCGCCAGGGTCGTTGAACCGTAAGTGCCGGGTTCGCGGGTGCCGAGCAGGTTCAGATTGGGGCCGTGCAGCACCAGTAGGGTCGCCATCTGCGTAGTCCTTGTTATCAATGAGCATTCGTCAGAACCCGGCGACTATGCCGCAAAGACTTTGTGACTGTCCAGTTCTATGCAATAGGCAGCACGATGGCCGATGTTTGCGCGAAATATGTGACCAAGTGATTTGATCCGGTCACTTGTCGTGACTGGACTGACGCCTTCGCGAGCAAGCTCGCTCCCACAGGGGGATGCATTCCAATGTGGGAGCGATCTTGCTCGCGAAGGCGATTTGTCAGACGCGGAAGGCTTGAACGGCTGTATGCAGTTGCCCGCCAAGAACCAGCAAGTTCTCGCCCTGTTCGCGCCCACGGCCGATACGCACCAGATTATCCCCACCCAACTGATGAATCCGCTCACTGTGATCGCGAATCTCGCTGACGGCGCCACTTTGCTGCGCCGTCACGTCGGCAATGCGGATCGCCGTGTCGGAAATGGTCTGGATCGCGCCGACAATTTTATCCAGCGCACCATCCGCCGCTTGCGCCTGATTGGCCGTGGCTTCGGCATGTTCAACCTGTGCACGCATGCCTTCCACGGATTGTCGGGCGGCGGTTTGCAGGCCGGCAATCAAGGTTTGAATCTCCGCCGTCGCGCCCGCCGTGCGCTGGGCCAGCGAGCGCACTTCTTCGGCCACCACAGCAAAACCGCGACCCATTTCCCCGGCGCGGGCCGCTTCAATCGCCGCATTGAGGGCCAGCAGGTTGGTTTGATCGGCAATCGAGCGAATCACCGTCAATACGCCGCCGATGGTCGCCGACTCTTCAGCCAGATGCTCGATCATCTGCGCGTTGCCCTGAACCTCACCAACCAGCGCGTGCAGGCCGGTCAGGCTTTGGCCGATCACGGTCTGGCCATGCTCGACAGCCAGTCCGGCGTGACGGCTGGCGTCTGCGGCCTGCTGCGCATCGCCAGCGACTTGCTGAATGGTCGCTTCAAGTTCGCCGAGGGAATCGCGAATCAGCGCGGTGTCGCCAGCCTGATGTTCGGCGCCGCTATGCAGGTCGTTGCTCAGTTCGGCGAGGGTGCGGCTGCTGCCCGCGACTTGCTCGGCATTGCCTCGAATGGTGCCGACCAGGTCGACCAGATAGGCACGCAGACGGTTTAGCGAGGCTTCGATGTCGTGCAACTCACGGTTGGTCTTGCCCAGATGAATGTCGCGGCTGAAATCACCTTCGGCCCAAGTCGACAGCGCTGGTGCGAGGCTGGTCAGCGTGCGCGCCAGGCGCCGCTGCAAGGTGTCGATCAGTAATGCGATCAGCAGAATCAGGCCGATCATCACGCCTTGCATCAGGCGCACTTCGCCCTGGATCTGCCCGTGCTGGGCACGTACCACCGGCTCAAGTCCGGCGATGGCCTGCTGCACGGCGGCGATTTTCTGGTGAGTGGAAGTGCTGAGGTCGGCGCGTTTCTGGATCTGGTCGCGAGTGCGTGCCAGCTCCGCCGGGTATCGTCCGAGCAGGCTGTTGAGTTCGCGTTTGAAGCTGACACCGGCATCTTCGGCGACGGTTTTTTCGGTGCTCTCGATACCCATCATCGCGGCGAAGTCATCACTGCCGGACTCACCGCTGGCAACCACGCCAAGCAGGGGCAGGGCATCGATCAACTGCGCCTGTGCACGGATATTGGTGACCTCGCGCTCGACGTCGGCGGCCAGTTCACTGCGCCCGCTGCTGACCAGTTTGTCCCGCGCCAGCGACAGTTTGCCCAAGTGCTGAGAGGCAACCAGCAGTGGCGTCATATAGGCCGCGTTGCCGTTGGCATAAGTGCTGAGTTGCTCAAGGCTGGCGCTCAGTTCGCGCTCGGCCTGCAACAGCAAGGCTTGCGGATCACCGGCCAGTTTGCCGGCCGCGAGCAGGTCGGTTTTGCTGAATTCATCCAGGCTCGTCAGGCTCGGGCGCAGCGTTTCAGCCAGCGCAGGAGGCAATTCATCAAGTTCTTTGCGCAGGTTGTCGATGGCTTGGCCGGCGCTGCTCAGGCGCAAGGCGTCGCCGCTGGCGAGGTAGTCTTCGACGTTGCGCGCGACCTCGTTCTGAAATTGCTGCGACAACCCCAGATAGCGCTCCATCAACAGATACGGGCGTTCGAGGGCTTTTTGCGACCACCACAGCGTGGCGCCGAGTGCGAGGCACACGGCGACCAGCAGCAGCGTATTGAGATTGGTGAGCAACTTCAGGCGCATGACGGCTACCAACGGCAGAAATGGTAAGCGCCTGAATTTATTGCGGTTCTGTTACAGGGTTATGACCGAATCAGTGGAATCCGATGAAAAAGTGGCACTTTGCTTTGAGTCGCGCGCGGTCTGCACGCGATTGCGTCCGGCGCCCTTGGCGCGATACAGCGCCTCGTCGGCCTGACTGGCCATCATCAGGCTGTCGCAGTCGTCGTGCATTTCCACCACGCCGGCACTGAAGGTGCACCACAAATCCTGCGGCTGCGCCGGGTAATGAATTTCGGCGAAGCGTTGGCGGATTTCGTCGAGGACTTTGTGCGCAGCTTCTATATCGGTGTCGGGCATGACGATGGCGAACTCTTCGCCGCCGTATCGGCCAATGAAATCGGTCTTGCGCAGACGCTGCTTGAGAAACAGCGCGAGGCTCTTGATCACCCGGTCGCCCATCGGGTGGCCGTGGCTGTCGTTGACCCGTTTGAAGTGATCAATGTCGAGCATGGCAAAGCTCAGCGGCTTGTTCTCGCGGCGGGCGCGGAACGAGCAGTCTTCGAGCAATTGCAGAATGTGCGTGTGGTTATACAACCCGGTGAGGCTGTCACGCACCATCCGTGCTTTCAGATTGCGTGCACGGGCGGCGCGGTTGCGCACGGTGGTAATCAGGTGGCGCGGTTTGATCGGTTTGGTCAGGAAGTCATCGCCGCCCTCACTCATGGCGTCGAGCTGCTTGTCCAGATCGTCTTCGGCCGACAGGTAGATGATCGGCACGCTGACATAGCGATCATTGTGGCGAATCACCTTGGCCAGCTCAGTGCCGGTGCAGGCCGGCATGTACATGTCGAGGATGATCAGATCCGGCTGGAAATCCGCCAGTTCGGCCATCGCCTGAATCGGTTCGATCAAGGTGCGCGTGACGATCCCGGCGCTGTTGAGCAGGCGCTCGGTGTGCAGGGCCTGCGCGCGCGAGTCGTCGATGATCAGCACTTTATAAGGTTCGTACTGAGCGACGCAGGTGAGCACTTCGATCTTTTCCAGCAGGCTCGACGCTTCGAGAGTGCCGGTGAGGAATTCCTGGCCGCCGGCGCGCACGGCGGCGAGACGGGTCGGCGTGTCGGTTTCGTGCAAGCTGAAAAACAACAGCGGCAGCGGTTCGTCCAGGCCGACCTGGGCTTCGGCGGCGAGCTTCAGGCCGATGCCGGCACCGCTGAAATCCACGTCCATGACGATGGCTGCCGGGAGGCGTTCGACCATCGACGAGCGAAAGGCCGAAACACTGTCCAGCGCCTGGGCGGTGAGGCCGAAAAATTCCAGTTGCTTGGCCAGCCGTTCGGCACGGTCATGATCCTGCAACATCACGTAGATTGGTTTGCGCAGCGGCGGCAGAAAGGTCTGGTCGAGTTGATCGCCATGGCGCAGGCCAGTGCGCGACAAACGCTGCATCAAGCGATTGAGGTCGGTGATCAGGCCGCTGCTGAGGCGACCGCGATTGGCATCCACCGCTTCCAGCGACTGGCTGATGTGGTGCGCGAGTTGCGTGTGTTCCGGCTGTTCGAAACGCTCGGCAAAACGCAGCAGGCGTAAGTTCGCCTCGCTCAATTCGGCGAGATCGACTGTGGACCACTCACTGCGTTGCAGGCGCTGCCATATCTCAAGAATCTGACGTGCCTGATGAATTACCCGCTGGGCAAAGTGGTGCTTGAGACGCTCACGGCTGGGGTCTTCTGGCTCGGTCATATCCTGACTACTAGTTAGGCTGCATGCTGAGATCGACTGGTGGCTCTATGCTAGCACCTCTTTTCCCTTAGACGAGTGTCGTACGTCAATAATCTGCAGTGCGTCACCATTCAGTTTCTGACCGGGCGGTTTTGTTTTTGACCTCGGCGTCTGTGCGCCCCCCGTGAGCCGGGCACTCCCTGCGTAAACGGGACGATCGGGATGAGTTGTCTGTGACGATCTTATCTGCACCGCAAATAAGCTTTGCGATGGTTTTCAATGCCCTGCAAGCCGATTGGCTGAGACGCAGCATCGGGGATTCCCTTAGTGAGCGTCGAAGCGTCATTCGCTCACATGATTTGCGGCTTATCTTTACGCGCGGGTGCCCGGCTCTGGCACGTTGTTGTATGGTTGTGGTCGAACCGTTGAACCCAAGTGATTGAAAGGATATCGCCATGCTGGACTGGAAAAACCGCGCGGGCAGTGCGCCTGAACGTGCCGCTGAACCCAAGTCGGCCACCCGCAGCTATGTAGGCGGCGTGTTGTTCAGCCGTGCTTTGGCCACGCTGATCGGCCTCTACCTGCTGGTGACCATCGGCCTTGGCTGGTACTGGAGCCAAGAGCCGGCGCTGTTTCCGGTTGCGCAAAACGCGCAAGTGGCTGCCGAGAAAGAAGGCAAGCAGATGGTGATCGGCTACACCACCGTCGAAACCCTGAAGACCGTCGCCGGCACTTTGCTCAACAAACCGGGCGGCTACATCTCCAATGACCGCTTCCCGCCGGGCCTGTGGATGGACAACACGCCGAGCTGGGAATACGGCGTACTGGTGCAGGTGCGTGACCTGACCCGTGCCCTGCGTAAAGACTTCGCCCGTTCACAATCGCAGTCGGCGGAAGATGCCGATCTGGCCAAAGCCGAGCCGCGTTTCAACTTCGACAACAAGAGCTGGATCCTCCCGTCCAGTGAGTCGGAGTACCAGGAAGGCATCAACTCCCTGAGCCGTTATCAGGCGCGCCTCTCCGATCCTACTCAGAAAAACGCGCTGTTTTATGCCCGCGCCGACAACCTGAACAACTGGCTGGGCGATGTCGGCACCCGTCTCGGCTCGCTGTCGCAACGCCTGTCGGCCAGCGTTGGTCGGGTCAAACTCAACACCGCACTGAAAACCGAAGTGCCGGCGATCGGCGAAGTGCCACAGGTTGACGAGGAAGTCGTCGAGACTCCGTGGATGCAGATCGACAACGTCTTCTATGAAGCACGCGGTCAGGCCTGGGCGCTGTCGCATCTGCTGCGCGCCATCGAAGTCGACTTCGCCGATGTACTGGCGAAGAAGAACGCCACGGTCAGCGTGCGTCAGATCATCCGCGAACTGGAAGCCTCGCAGGAACCGGTCTGGAGTCCTATGATTCTTAACGGCAGCGGCTTCGGCGTGCTGGCCAACCACTCGCTGGTCATGGCCAACTATATTTCCCGGGCCAACGCTGCTGTGATCGATTTGCGTCAACTGCTCAATCAGGGCTGATTCATGAGCCAGAACGCCAAAGAGGCGGCCCATCGCGCCGCCTCCGATGCCGAACAGATCGCCTGGGTCGACGAGCACGACAACCTGCTCGGCGCACTGGTGCGCGCCGATTTGCGCGAGCGCGGGCTGATCGGGCGTGGCACCTACATCATGTTGTTCAATTCCGCCGGTGAGCTTTGTGTGCACCGGCGCACGTTGAGCAAGGCGATTTATCCCGGTTACTGGGATGTCGCGGCGGGCGGCATGGTGCAGGCCGATGAGACCTACGCCGAGTCGGCAGCGCGAGAGCTGGAAGAAGAGTTGGGGGTCAGCGGCGTAGAGCTGACGGCCCATGACCATTTCTACTTCGAAGACACCGGCAACCGTTTGTGGTGTTCGGCGTTTTCCGCGGTGTGGGACGGCCCGCTGAAACTGCAGCCCGAAGAAGTCCTCGAAGCACGCTTTATTCCGGTCGGACAGGTCATGCAGGAAATCCAGCAGAAGCCTTATTGCCCGGACTCTCTGGCCGCGCTCAAGCGCTATCTGAAGGCGCAGCAAAGCGACGTCGCAAAGAACACATAAATTGGCGCCGATTGGCACTTAGCAATCGGCTTTTTTGCCGTTACACTGCGCGACCTTTTCAAGCTGCACCGGCCTGCTTTTATTGAAGCATCCGGTGCAGTAGCGCTGCCCCTGCCTGAGTGGGGCTTCGCGGTCGCTGACCTTGCCCAAGGTTGCGATCAGTCTTTGTCCTCCCAAGAGGATTGCCGGTGGCCAAAAAAGCCGCATCCTTCGCCGCCCTTGGTGGCCTGGTATTTTCCACCGACGCAGGTCGTCATTGCCCGGAATGCAGTAAGCCGGTGGACGCCTGTATCTGCAAACAAACCGTGATCCCGGCCGGCGACGGCATTGCCCGCGTGCGTCGCGAGAGCAAGGGCCGTGGCGGCAAGACGGTGACTACCATCACCGGCGTGCCACTGGCCGAAGACGCGCTCAAAGAGTTGGCGACAACGTTGAAGAAACGTTGCGGCACCGGCGGGGCGTTGAAAGACGGCATCATCGAAATCCAGGGCGATCATGTCGAGCTACTCTTGGCTGAGCTGATCAAGCACGGTTTCAAAGCGAAGAAGTCCGGCGGCTAGCAGCCTCTGTGAAAACCACCTGCGGCTTGATCCGGCTCTGACACACTGCAGATCCGGCGTCGTCTCCATGGTTTTCACAGAGCCTGTTCATGACCGGTTTCTAAACTCCACGCAGTCAGTGCGGTCTACCGCCGCGCTGACGAACCGTCATTTTCATTCTTTAGACTGCGCCGGCCTGCGATCAGGCGACGCACTATGACTTCTTTATAGGGGACTTCGATGTCCGTACGACGCACACGCAAAGACGATGGCAGCCAATGGACAGTTGCGGACAGCCGCAGTGTTTACGGGATTCGCCATTGGGGGGCCGGATATTTCGCGATCAATGACGCCGGTCGCGTCGAAGTTCGTCCGAACGGCCCGAGCAGCTCGCCTATCGACCTGTTCGAGCAAGTCGACCAACTGCGCAAAAGCGGTTTGTCCTTGCCGTTGCTGGTTCGTTTCCCCGACATTCTGCAAGACCGTGTCCGCCAGTTGACCGGCGCTTTCGATTCGAACATCGAGCGTCTGGAATACCAGAGCAAATACACCGCGCTGTACCCGATCAAGGTTAACCAGCAAGAAGCGGTGATCGAGAACATCATCGCCACCCAGGACGTGTCGATCGGTCTGGAGGCCGGCTCCAAGCCTGAGCTGCTGGCCGTGCTGGCGCTGGCGCCGAAGGGCGGCACCATCGTCTGCAACGGTTACAAGGACCGCGAGTTCATTCGTCTGGCGCTGATGGGGCAGAAGCTTGGCCATAACGTCTTCATCGTCATCGAGAAAGAATCCGAAGTCGGCCTGGTGATCGAAGAAGCCGCCTCGTTGAAGGTCAAACCACAGGTCGGCCTGCGCGTGCGTCTGTCGTCGCTGGCGTCGTCGAAGTGGGCGGACACCGGTGGCGAAAAATCCAAATTCGGTCTGTCGGCCGCGCAGCTCCTGTCCGTGGTCGAGCGCTTCCGCGCTGCCGGTCTCGATCAGGGCATTCGTCTGCTGCACTTCCACATGGGTTCGCAGATTGCCAACCTCGCTGACTACCAGCACGGCTTCAAAGAAGCCATCCGTTACTACGGCGAGCTGCGCAACCTCGGTCTGCCGGTCGATCACATCGACGTCGGTGGCGGTCTGGGTGTCGACTACGACGGTACGCACTCGCGCAATGCCAGTTCGATCAACTACGACATGGACGATTACGCCGGTGTCGTGGTCGGCATGCTCAAGGAATTCTGCGATGCGCAGAGCCTGCCGCATCCGCACATCTTCTCCGAAAGTGGCCGTTCGCTGACCGCGCACCACGCGATGCTGGTGGTGCAGGTGACCGACGTCGAGAAACACAACGACGAAATCCCGCAGATCGAGAACAAGGAAGCGCTGCCGGAAACCGTGCAGTGGCTGGTTGACCTGCTCGGCCCGACCGACATCGAAATGGTCACCGAAACCTACTGGCGCGCCACCCACTACATGAGTGACGTGGCGGCGCAGTATGCCGACGGCAAGCTGACCCTGGCCGAAAAAGCCTTGGCCGAGCAATGCTATTTCGCGGTGTGCCGTCGCCTGCACAACTCCTTGAAAGCCCGTCAGCGTTCGCACCGTCAGGTGCTCGACGAGCTCAACGACAAGCTGGCCGACAAATACATCTGCAATTTCTCGGTATTCCAGAGCCTGCCGGACACTTGGGCAATCGATCAGGTGCTGCCGATTATCCCGCTGCACCGTCTCGACGAAGAGCCGCTGCGCCGTGCGGTGCTGCAGGATCTGACCTGCGACTCCGACGGCAAGATCAACCAGTACGTCGACGAGCAGAGCATTGAAACCAGCCTGCCGGTACACGGTTTGAATGAAGGCGAAGATTATCTGCTGGGCGTGTTCCTCGTCGGCGCCTATCAGGAAATCCTTGGCGACATGCACAACCTGTTCGGTGACACCGACTCGGTGAACATCTACCAGAACGCCGATGGCAGCGTGTACCACGCCGGTATCGAGACCCACGACACCATCGAAGACATGCTGCGTTACGTGCATTTGTCGCCGGAAGAACTGATGACCCACTACCGCGACAAGTGCGCCAGTGCCCGTATCAGCGCCAGCGAGCGCACGCAATTCCTTGATGCCTTGCGTCTGGGCCTGACCCGCTCCTCCTACCTGTCTTCCTGAGGCCAGGTGCGATCGCGCCGGGTTGTCCGAATTTTTCCCGAAAGTGGTGGAAAATTCGCATGACCCGGTGGGATATCTCCCAAAAACCTCGCGAAATGCTTGGCTGTCCTGGCCAGCAAAGTCATCCGGTCTGCTTTTCGCGTAGGTCATTTCCTAAGTTGTACTTCAGCTCTCTACTCGGCCATGGCTCTCGGCGAGAATCCCCGACCGCCCCTCCTGTAGAGATCCGCCCATGTTCGATCCAGTCAACGAGTCGTCGTTTCGTCTCGATGTAGCGGGCCTGTCCGACCCCTTCGAAGTCCTGGCCTTTACCGGTAGCGAAGCCCTCAGCGAATCCTTTGCGTTCGAGATCGATGTGTTGATCGACGATCCGCATCTGGATCTCGCCGGCCTGCTTTACCGTTCGGCATTCCTCTGTTTCGGGCCGTCGGGGGAGGGCGTGCACGGACAATTGCAGAGCCTTGTCCAGCATGAGCATGGACAAGGTTTGCGGTTGAGCCGTATCCGTCTGGGGCCGAAGCTGGATTGCCTTGCGCTGCGCTTCAGTCAACGCATTTTCAGCGGCCGTTCGGTGCCGCAGATCATTGAACAAGTGCTCAGGGAACACGGAATCGTCGGTGCTCAGCGCCGTTTCGAATTGCGGGGCGACTACCCGGCCCGGACGTTCTGCACGCAGTACCGCGAGTCCGATCTGCAACTGCTTCAGCGCCTGTGCGCGCAGGCGCGGATTCACTATTACTTTGAACATCACCGCGACCGGCATTGCCTGGTTTTTGCCGATGATCCGCTGCAGTTGCCAATGGCCGGTGCCGCGCGCTATCAGCACCGTGACGACGGACATGGCACGTCACCTGCGTTGCGCCAATGGCAACTGCAAAGTGCGATCGAGGCCAATTCATCGAGTGTGCAAAGGGCCGAAGGTCAGAGTGATCTGGCGACGTTGCGTAGCGGTCATTGGCTGCGATTGGCCGGTCATCCTTTCGCCGAATGCAATCGCCCATGGTTGTTGACGCGCGTTGAACATCGCGCCGATCCATTCCAGCAATCTCCCTACGCCAACCGTCTGTTCGGCGCGGTGCAGGTGCCGTGCGCATCGGCCACGGCACCCTCGCGCCTGCGCATGCACAGTCTGCAACGGGCGTGGGTGGTGGCGGTTGATGAACCACAACCGGATAGCTTGCGCCCGGTGGCGGTGCAATTCGACTGGCTCTATCAGGGGGAGGGGGCCGCTCCGAGTCATTGTTGGCTACCGCTTGCGCCGTCCCTGGCGCAGGTGCCCATGGCGGCGCTGAGCGATGGTGTCGAAGTGGTGGTGAGTTTCTTCGAGGGTGATCCGGATCAGCCGATGATCAGCGGCGTGCTGCAGCCGCCCATCATTGCTGACGACGGCGACACCGATGAGGTTCAGCCGATGCCATTGCCCGACTCTCTGATCAGTGACGGTTTGCAGCAACTGCTGGCGGCGGGTGAGCCGTTGCTGCTGTTGTGCCTGATTCCCGGCGGCGGCAGTTTCAGCCACTGCCCTGAGCCCGTCTGCAGCTGTCGGCTGGTCACCGCCCTTGAACAGAGCGGCGCAACATGAGTGGCGCGGCATTTGAACCCGTGGCGCAGTGGCTGTTGCTCGACGGCCTCGATGCACCGCAGGCCCTGCTGACCTTGCGCCGGGCGTTTGCCGATGTGCAGAGCTTCAGTCTGTTCGCAGGCACTGAGTTCGAGCCGGTGAGTGAACATGGACCGATATTGATCGATTTGCGCGATAGCCCGGCATTGACCGCACTGTGTCACAGCGACCCGAATACCTGGCGCGGCCTGTTGCTGGGCAGTGAGGTCTCGGCGCAACGGCTGCTGAGTCACTTGCAACGCATGCTCACGGTGTCGTTTGGATTGAGCCATCGGGCGCTGCTCAGTTATTACAACCGGCAGACCGCGAGCTATTTTTTCGACGCTTGTGACGCCGCCGAACTGAGCCGCTGGCTCGGGCCGATTCGACAACTGCGCTGGTTCGGCGGTACCTGGGCCGACCGGGCAATTGGCAGCCAGGGCTGGCAACAGTTGCGCAATCCGGGGCTTGCCGTCGAGCCGCTGAGCATTGAGGAGAGCCTGACCCGGCGCCAGCGCGAACGCCTGCAAACCGGCCTGCTGGAGCAGCATATCTGGCGCTGGAGCCAATCGCTGGGAACCGATTACGCAACGATGGCCTCCCATGTCCAACAAGGCCTGGCGCTGGGATTCAGTGACCGCAGCGTACTCGATGGCTGGTTATGGCTACGCTTGCTGCATCCGCGTGCCGTGCTGGTGCCGCCGCCGGTGGGGCTGACCCAACAGCAGCGGCTTGACCATGTGCGGCGTCAGTGGCGCGGCGATCAGTTCTGAGGCGAGGTTCGGCGCGTATGGCAGGATTATTCCGGCGAGGATTGGGCATCGTGTTGCTGCTGGTGCTGGGCGGTTGTTCGCCGGTGCAGGTGCTGAATGCTTTGACTCCGGACAGCACGTACGACAAAACCGTGGGCATCGCCTACGGCGACGATCCGCGGCAGAAGCTCGATGTGTATGTACCGCATCAACCGATGCCCGGCGCGCCGGTGGTGGTGTTTTTCTATGGCGGCAGCTGGAACAGCGGTTCGCGTGCGGACTACAGTTTTGTCGGCGAGGCGCTGGCGTCCCGGGGGATTGTCGCCGTGGTGGCGGATTACCGTTTGTATCCACAGGTGCGCTATCCGCTGTTTTTGCAGGATGGAGCGCGAGCGGTGGCGTGGACCAAAGCGCATATCCACGAGTTTTCCGGCAACCCTCAGCGTTTGTATCTGATGGGTCACAGCTCCGGCGGCTACAACGCGGCGATGCTCGCACTGGATGGCGAATGGCTCGCCGCGGTGGGCATGTCACCCAGGGATGTACAGGGCTGGATCGGTCTGGCCGGGCCGTATGATTTTCTGCCGATCAAGAATCCCGAGTTGCGTCCGGTATTCTTCTGGCCGGACTCGCCGCCGCAATCGCAGCCGATCAATCATGTCAGTCGTGGCGCACCGCCGGCTCTGCTGATTGCCGCGAGTGAGGATGATCTGGTCAACCCGGCGCGCAACACCGGCGGTCTCGCGAGCAAACTCCGCGCGGCCGGGGTGCCGGTGCAGGATTTGTATTACTCGCGGCCCAATCACATTACGTTGGTGGCAACCTTGTCACGGCCGTTACGACGCTTGGCACCGGTGCTCGATCAGGTGGTCGGGTTTATCGCCCACACGCCAGCTCAGTGAACGCCGCCAGTGAACCAGCCATCGTTGCGCTTGAGCCACCAGGCTTGCGCACCGAGGGTCAGGCTGCGCAACACCATGAACAGCAGAAAAGTTATCCACAGCCCGTGATTGCCGAAACCTTGCAGCGCCCAAGCGAACGGCAATAACAGCAACACGGTGATCAGCATGCCGTTGCGCATTTCCCGCGCGCGGGTGGCGCCGATGAACAAGCCGTCGAGCAGGTAGCTCCAGACTGCAATCAGCGGCAGCACGGCGAGGTAGGGCAGGTAGACGAACGCGGTGTCGCGCACGCTCTGGATGTCAGTCTGCATCTCGATGAACAGGTGCCCGGCCAGCAGAAACAATGTGGCAAAGCCAAGACTGGCGATCAGCGACCAGCCGCCGGCCACCACCAGCGAACGACGCAGGGCCAGACGATCACGGGCGCCGATGGCGTGTCCGCACAAAGCCTCGACGGCATGGGCCAGACCGTCCAGCGCATGCGCCGTCAGCAGTAAGCCATTGAGCAGCAGCGCATTGGCGGCCACCGTCGAATCGCCAAGCCGCGCGCCTTGCACGGTGATCAGGAAGAAAACCGATTGCAGCGCCAGGCTGCGGATGAAGATATCGCGATTGACCGCCAGCAACGGGCGCCAGCTCTGCCAGATTCTCAGCGCCGCCCAGACGATGTGCCCGGGGTATGCGCGCAGAGCCTTGCGGGTCAGCAGCAGGCCGAGCAGGGCGCCGCTCCATTCGGCAATGACCGAGGCCCGCGCTGAACCGACCACGCCCCAGTCCAGGCCGATGACGAACCACAGATTGAGGGCAATGTTGATCAGATTGGTGGTCAGCAGAATCGCCAGCGGCGCCCGGGCGTTCTGCGTGCCGAGGAACCAGCCGACCAGCGCATAACTGGCCAGCGCCGCTGGCAGGCCGAACAGGCGTGTATGGAAAAAGTCCCGGGTGAGTTGATCTAGCTCTGCCGACGGTTGCATGAAGTGCAACGCGGCTCCGCTCAGCGGCACACCCAACGTGCCAAGCACCAACGCCAGCCCCATCGCCAGCAGCAAGCCCTGCAACAGAATCTGCCGCAACGCCGCACCGTCGCTGCGCCCGGCAGCTTGTGCGGCGAATCCAGTGGTGCCCATGCGCAAAAAGCCCATGGCCCAGGCGAGAAAGGTGTACAGGCTGGCGCCGACCGCCACTGCGCCCAGCTGATGGGCGTGGGGCAAGTGGCCGATCACGGTGCTGTCGACCAGCGCCACCAACGGTACGGAAATGTTTGAAAGAATCATGGGCGCGGCGAGTGCCCAGACCTTGCGGTGCGTCGGGCGGTCGCGCCAGTCGGCGATCAGAGTGGACATGCGGGCTCCTTGGGGGAGCGGGGATTGTAACGATTCATGGAGGATTTGCTGTGTATGACAGAAACAACCCCCTCACCCCAGCCCTCTCCCCCAAGAGCGAGGGGGAAAGGGAGCCGATCTTCATGCTGTCAGAAGCTTCGGTTCGACTCGGTATCTCAGGTTGGCAGAGATTTTCGAAGCGACTCGGTCAGTCCCCTCTCCCTCCGGGAGAGGGCTAGGGTGAGGGGCTCTTCAAAGGCCTAATGAATAATCCAGCTCAACAACCACAACCCCAGCAACAACCAGATGATCCCGGCAATGATCGACGCATTCATGAACGCCCGAATTGCCGACCACAACAGCATCAGCCCGACAATCAGGGCGATGATGCTGATGATCGAGGTATCCATCCCCAGCGTCTTCGCCAGCCCGTCGACAAAGTTGCCACCGGCATTGCTCAGAATATTGAAGAGCCCACTGAGGCCATCGACGATAAACCGGATGACCGAACCGAGCGCCTGGCCGAGCCATTCGAAAAAGCTTTCTACCTGCATGTGTGCATCCTGATGAAAGAGCTGAGCCTTGGGCCACAACGCAGGTGGCCGAGTTCCCTGCATGATAGAAGGTTTACTCCATTCCTGTGTGGGAGCGAGCCTGCTCGCGAAGGCGGTGTGTCAGTTAAATCAATGGTTGATGACACACCGCTTTCGCGAGAAGGCTCGCTCCCACAATAGATCGTCTGCGCTGCTTGCCTTCAGGTCGTATCCCCCCGAAGCTATAAGCCTTCAGGAGAGCCCGATGAACCTTGTTGAACTGACCGAACGCCTGCACGCCATTCGCGACCGCAATGACTGGCGGCAATTTCACAGCCCGAAAAATCTGGCCATGGCGGCCAGCGTCGAGATGTCCGAACTGGTGGAAATCTTCCAGTGGCTGACGGAAGACCAGTCGCGCCAGTTGCCCGCTGACAAGCTCGCCCATGCCGGCCAGGAAGTCGGCGATATCGTGTTGTATCTGTTGCTGCTGTGCAGCGAGTTGGGGTTGGACATGAATGAAGTGGTGCGCGCCAAGCTCGCCGACAGCGAACGGCGGTTCAGCTGATGAGCGACCGGCATTTCGACCAGTTGGCGACGCGTTTCGCCGAAAAAATCTACGGCGGTGCCAAAGGCGCGATTCGTCTTGCAGTGTTGCAGGCTGACCTCGCCGAAGCGTTGCCGGATCGTCCGTTGCGCATTTTGGACATCGGTGGCGGCCTCGGCCACATGTCGCTGTGGCTGGCCGAGCGCGGCCATGAGGTGACCTTCACCGAACCGGCCGCGCCGATGCTCGAAGGCGCGCGCCAGCGTTTCGCCGAAGCCGGGCAAACCGCTACGTTCATTCAGGCATCGTGGCAGGAACTGCTCGGCCAACTCACCGAACCGTACGATCTGGTGATCTGCCATGCCGTGCTGGAATGGTTGGCTGAACCCCACGCAATCCTGCCGGTGCTGCATCAACTGACCAAACCCGGTGGCTGGCTGTCGCTGGCGTTCTACAACCGTGATGCGCTGATCTATCGCAACCTGCTCAAAGGCCATTTCAAGAAAATGCGCAAGAACGACATGGCCGGCGAAAAGCAGAGCCTGACCCCGCAGCAGCCGCTTGACCCACGGGAATTGGCAACGCAACTCGACGGCCTGTGGCAGGTCGAAACCCAAAGCGGGATCCGCGTTTTCCATGACTATATGCCAGTGGAATTCCAGTCCCGCGCCGAACTCGCGGATTTGCTCGAGATGGAGCTCGCTCACCGTCGTCACCCAAGCTTCGCCGGGCTTGGGCGCTACTTGCACTGGATCTGCCGGCCGATCTGATCGGAGCGCAACATGAAAGCTCAATCCGGGTTACTGCTGATCTGTCTGGGGTTGGCTGCTTGCCAGAGCAGCAACCCGTACGTGGCGCAATCGCGGCCCTTGCCACCGGCGCCGGCGCAAGCCGCCACCACCTTCGACCGCAGTGCGTACCCGGCGCCTCCGCGTGATTACGCACGCTACCGCAGTTGGGCCTGGCTCAACGGGCAACTGCCGCCGGGCACGGCGTGGGCGGACTCGGCGCAAGTGGCCGAAGCGGTGAGCAATGCGCTGGATCAGCGCGGTTTGCGTCCATTGCACGACAATCGCCCGGCCGACCTGTTGGTCAGCGCCAATCTGCGCCTGGAAACCCGCTTGCGTCAGGTTCAGGACGACTACGGTTATTACGGCGGCGGTTACGGCGGCTACGATCGATATGGTCGCGGTTACGGCATGTACAACACAGTGCCGATCGTGCGCACCTATTCCGAGCAGGTCGTGGTGGTACAGGTCAACCTGTTCGACGCCGGCAGTGGGCAACCAGTCTGGAGTGCCAGTGCCGAAACCGCGAACAAGGGCAGCGAAATCGATCGTACCGATTCGATCCGCGAGGCTGTGGAAAAGGCCATGTCGGCGTATCCTCCCGGTTAGCTTCCGGCAAATGAGAAGCTCTAGCAGGTTCATGTCTTCAAACGGAGAAAAACCATGTTCCGCCGTCTCGCTTTACTGGCCATGGCCGCGCTGCTTAGCGCCTGCGCCGCCAACCAGGTCAATCATGACTTCGATGCCAGCCGCGATTTTGCTGCCTATCGCAACTGGAGCTGGAAAGATCCCGCCCTGCAATATCGTCCCGATGATCCACGGATCAAGAGTGACCTGACCGAGCAACGCATCCGCCAGGCCGTGGCCGATCAGCTCGACCAGCGCGGCTTGCGACCGGCCGCTGCGGGCACCAAAGCTGACTTGAATGTGCAGACCTACCTGATCGTCGAGGATCGTCAGCAGCAAGTGACGACCAACTACGGCGGCGGCTGGGGCGGTCCGTGGAACGGTTACTGGGGCGCACCGATGTACAACGAAACGCGCAACATCACCTACAAGGTCGCGACCATCCAGATCGACCTGCTCGACGGCAAGGACGGCAAACTGGTGTGGCGCGGCAGCGATGAACAGATGCTCGCCAGCAAACCCAATCCCGAAGATCGCAGCAATGCCATCCGCGAAACGGTCACGCGAATTCTGACCAACTATCCACCGCGCTGAATCGGATAAAAAGTGGGAGCTGTTGAGCTCCCATTTTTTTGTTCCACCCTGAATTCCAATGCGGGAGCGAGCCTGCTCGCGAAAGCAGGGTGTCATTCCACTGTTATTTATCTGACACGACGCCTTCGCGAGCAGGCTCGCTCCCACAGGGATGTTTGTCTGTTCGAAATGGCGCGTTGCCATTAGGCGCGTCTACACTCAGTTGCACCAATGGAGCTAGCGGCAAAGGAGTGTGCCATGTCGCCTCGTTCGCGATTCACCAGCCCGGCCCGGCAACAGGGGGCGATCGGATTGATGGCGGCTGCGACCCTCAGTCTGGCGGTGGTGATGATGTTGCTGGTGGTCGACACCGGCCGCTTGTACATGGAGCAACGCAAATTGCAGCGGGTGGTCGACAATGCCGCCCTCGAAGCGGTCAGTCGTGGCGGCAATTGCCTGCCGGGCCTGAGCGCCGCCAGTTACGCCGGACAAAGCGCGGTGCGCAATGGCTTCATCGTCGATGCCGGCAACACCCTCGCCACCACCTGCGGCACGCTGGTGACCGCCGCGACCGGCCTGCGCACGTTCGCGGTAGATGCCACTCAAGCAGCCGCGGTCAAAGTGGTCGCCAGTCGCACGGTGACCTCCAGTTTTGCCGGTGGCGTACAGGCCTTGTTCAGTGGCACACCGGTCAGTCTCAACACCACGCTCAATGCCACGGCGGTGGCCGCCAAACCGCAGCCGACGGTGGCCCAACTGAATATTCGCAGCACCCTGGCGAGCATCGATACTGCCCAGTCGAACATCCTCAATCCGCTGTTTTCCGGTTTGCTTGGCGGTAACGTCAATCTCACCGCACTGGGCTGGAATGGATTGCTCAACACCGACATCAACTTGCTCAAATACCTTGATCAGTTGGCGATCAATCTCAACGTCGCCGCCGGCAACTACACGCAGTTGCTCAACACCCAGGCCACCGTGACGCAACTGATTCAGGCGGCGGCGACGGTGGTGCAACTCAATGGTGCGACCGCTCAGGTGATCACCGCGCTGGGCCAGTTGCAGGTGGCGGCGATCAACGCGGCGCCGGTCAAGCTGGGTGACATTCTTCAGTTGCAGACAGGGACTACATCGGCGGGGCTGGATGCCAATCTGCAACTGCTGCAGTTGATTCAGGGCGTGGTGCAACTGGCCAACAGCAAGAGTGCGGTGGCGGCGACGTTGCCGATCAGTGTGCTCGGGCTGGCGAATGTCACGGTGCGGGTGAAAGTGATCGAGCCGCCGCAGTTCTCTGCGATTGGTGATCCGGCGCGGGCCAAGGTCAATCCACTGGGGCCTGATCGGATCTATGTCCGAACTGCGCAGATCCGCACGATGATTTCATTGAATCTGCCGGTGCTCAGTGGCGTTACCGGTCTGACCAATGCCGTGCTGGGGCTGGTGGGTGGACTGACCCCGACCCTCAACGCGCTGCTGAGCCTGAACCTGGTCAGTACGCTCAATTCCGTCCTGTGCCTGTTGGGCGCCGGTTGCGAGCAGCTTGATCCGCAATTGCTGCCGTCACCGCAAATCGACATCAGCCTGGATGCCGGCGGCGCCAAAAGTTATGTCACTGATTACAGTTGTCCGACGGGGACCACCGGCACCAAGAGTCTGACCGCACACACGGTTACCTCAATCGCTGACCTGAAGCTTGGCAAGATCGATCCGACCAACGCCTTTTCTTCCGCCGCCGAACCGACGGTGGCGCCTTTAGCGTTGATCGATCTGGGCATCGTCACCTGCCACAAGATCTTGTTGCTCGGCACTTGTGATCCCGCTACCCATGTTCCTTATGGCGCGGGTGGCATCGGCATCATGCTCGACACCAGCGTCGCGCAAAACTCGCAAGACCTGGTGTTCTCCAGCAGCACACCGTTCGCCACTCCGGCCAACCTGAAACTGCCGCCGAGTGTGCTGCCCGCCGTGCCGACCAACAATATCGTCGGCAGCCTGTCGAGCACCCTCGCGGGCATCAACCTGATCGTCTACAAACCGCAGGGCAGTAATCCATTGGGTGCCATCGTCACCGGCGTCGCCTCGCTGATCAGTGATGTCACCAACCGCTTGTTACCGGTGGTCACCGGGGCACTCAGCCCGTTGCTCGACCCGTTGCTGAACAACCTGCTCAAAGGCCTGGGCATCAACCTGATGGACGTCGACGTCGGCGCCAACATGACCTGCGGCCAGACCGGCAAGGCCTATCTGGTGATCTAGGTGTCCGGGGCGATCGGCAGCTCGATGCAGAACCGCGCGCCCTCCAGCGAGTTGCGTACGCTCAACTGGCCACCCATGTTGTCGATGATGCCGTAGCTCACCGACAGCCCCAGCCCGGTGCCGACGCCGATGGGTTTGGTGGTGAAAAACGGCTCGAAGATCCGCTCCAGCAAGCGCGGATCGATACCGCCACCGTTGTCTTCGACCCACAGCCGCACGTTCTGCTCATCGCGTTCGGCGTAGATTGAAATCCACGGCTTGAAACTTGAATCCTTCTCGCGTTTGCTCAGCAACGCATCCCGGGCGTTGACCATCAGATTGATCAGCACTTGTTCAAGCTGATCGACGTAACCGCGCACTTGCACCTCGAAGCCGGTCTCGCTGATGCGCAAATCCACGCCTTTGCCGCGCATGCCTTCGGCCAGTAGCGACAGCGTGCCTTCGATAGCAGACGCCGGGTTGAACAGTTGCTGCTCAATCTCCGATCGCCGACCGAACACGCGCATGTGATCGACCACTTTTGCTGCGCGCTGCACCTGCGCGTCGATGCGGTTGAGCTTGTCGGTCAGGTAATCGATCTGTACATCGCCGTTGCCCAGGCGCTTGAGCACGTTGACGATGGCCATGCGCATCACGTTCAACGGCTGGTTGATTTCGTGGGCCAGGCCGGTGGCCATTTCACCGAGGGTGGCCATTTTCGCACTTTGCGTGAGTTGCTGTTGCGAGCGGCGTACTTCGGTGTTGTCGCGGCCCACCGCTTGCACTTCGATCAACTGGCCGTGTTCATCGAACACGCCGCGATCGGACCAGACCCACCAGGCGTGTTCGCGGCCGGGCAGTTGCAGACTGATTTCTGTGGTGCTCACCGGGTGCTCCGCCGTCAGTGATCCGAGGCGCTGGACGAAGGCGGCACGTTGTTCGTCGGACATCCAACTGCCCAGATCGACCCCCGGCAACTCTTCCGGCGTGCATTCCAGATACATCGCCAGCGGCCGGTTGCCGAAGGTCAGAATCAGGTCGGGGCGGTAGCGGCAGATCATCGCCGGTGAGTCCTCCACCAGAATCCGGTAGCGCTCTTCACTCTTTTTCACCTGCTCGGCTGCCAGGGTCGCTTCGGTGACGTCCAGCCACAGGCCGATCGCCTCCACCGGCAGGCCAAGGTCATTGCGCAGCAGTTTGGCTTCATCAAGCAGCCAGTGATAATCGCCGCTACGGTCGCGCAACCGATAACGCGCGCGCACCGAACCTTCGCGCAGCAACTGGCGACTGCGGGCGAAATACAGCTCACGGTCCTCGGGATGGATCATCTCGACCAGTGCGCCGTCGCCACAGTCCTCGAGGCTCCAGCCCAGCAAGGGTTGCAGGCTGGCACTGAAAAACGCCGGAATCAGCGCACCTTCGTGGTACTGCTGGACGTAAATCACTGCGGGCGAACTGGCAATCAGGTTGTCGAGCCGCGCATGTGCGGCGGCGGCCCGTTGTTGCTGGTTCTGGATGTCGCTGATGTCGAGCATGAAGCCGACCAGCCGTCGGTGCTCAGCGTTGCCAATCAGTTGACCTTGCACGCGATACCACGTGGGCGCCTGCGCGGGATCGCCGTCGCGCAGGCGCACTGAAAGCGTCAGGGCTTCACCGTGTTGTCGCAAAGCCTGGAGACGGCTGCGCAACTCATCGCGGTCGGCGGGATGGATCTGCGTGAGCCAGTCTTGCAGCGCTAACCCGCCTGGGGGCACTTTCAGGGCGGCGGCCAGCGCGGGCGCCAGTTGAATGTTGTCGTCGCCTGCAAGGATCTCCCACCAGCCGGTGCCGAGGAGGGTTTGCAGCGCTTCGATGCGCTCCAGTTGCAGATGATGTTGCTGTTCGCGCAGACGCCCGAGCAGCGGCCCGGCCAGCGCAGCGTGCAGCGCCAACCAATCGCGTTCGTTCAGGTACGGCGCGGCGCTGTCCACGGAATAAAACCCGCAGAGCAGCCAGGCCTCCACACCGCGTTCATCGCTATAGGGCACTGCAAATCCTTCGGCACTGCCGAACAAGGCCTGCACCCGCGAATGTTCGTCGAGGCCATGGTGCGCGCCGACACGCTGTGGCGCGGCACCGTTGAGGCTGTCCAGCGGCGTGCCGAGACGCTGGCCGTCATGCCACAGGCTCGGCGCATCGTGGCCGCGGTACTGGCGATAAATCTGCCAGCCCTGTGCCTCATCATCGAGCAACGCCAGCGCCACACATGGAATGTGCCAGCGCTGGGCAATCACCTGCAGTTGTTCGCTGACGATCACCGGCAACCGCAGCTGGCTGCACGCGCGCAACTGTTCGCTGATCTGCCCGGCAATCAATTGGCAGGCGTCACGCTGGCGCGACTGCTGGCGTTCGAGCAGCAAGTCGGCGATATCGATCAACTGCAACAGCCAGCCTTCGCCCTGCGGCTGGACCCAGCCACGCAAGTGCAAGGGCTGCTCGCCCAAGCCCGAGAAGTCGAGATCGAGCAGTAGCCCTTGCCACTCCCTCGGCCGACCTTCGATGGCCAATGTGCTGTGCGGCAACAGGTAGGCGCTCAATGGCAAGGGCTGATTGTGGGGTTTGTGCTGCGCCAGCAGATGACGTAAAGGGCCAGCGATATGCAGCACGCCAGCGTCGTCGTTGAGGTACAGGTGCAAACCTGTGGCGGGTGAGCCGAGCGGGTCGGGCAACTCGTGGGCGGCGGGCAGTGTGCGTTTGAGCAGGCGCCCGAAGAGCTTGTCCCCCGACGTCAAAATTGCAGACTCGATTTGGCGGTCAGATAGGTGGGCAGACTGGGCACGGTACCAACGACCGGAAGCACCAGGAACGGCATGACCTGATTCAACTTGCTGACCGGATAATCCACGCGCACCGTCAGCAGGCCTGACGGGCTGTATTGGCTGCTGGTATCAACGCCGACCACCAGATTGAAGACCGGCGGAATCCAGGACAATTGCTGAGTCAGTGTCGCGTTTGCGGTGTTGAGCACGACCGTTGAATAGTTGGGCGTGTTGGGATCGACCGCGACGCTGCGGCGTACCGCTTCGGACGTGGCCTGATTGAACGATTGCATCATCACCAAGGGCAGGCTGTAACTGACCAGACCGTAAAACACGGCGAAAAAGATGATGAACACCAAGGCGAACTCGATCGCCACCGCACCTTTTTGCGACTTCCGAAAGCCGGTTTTCATGAGTGCGTCTACCCTGACTGTCACTGCGTAGTATCAGCATAGAATCATTCAGCAAAAACGGACGGTTTTTACCGGATGCACAGTTTTATCCTCCTGATCTGGCTGGTGCTGTGCGCGGCGCAAGACGCCGGCCAGCGCCGCATTGCCAATGCTCTGACCCTCGGCGTCGCCGCGCTGGCGCTGATCTGGCTGGTGTGCACCGGCAGCACTTGGCTGGGCGCTGATGCGGGGCAGGGCGGTTGGGCCTGCCTGATTGCGCTGGCACTGACCCTGCCGGGTTTTCTCATCGGGCGCATGGGCGCCGGCGATGTGAAGTTAATGACAGCTCTGGGACTTGCGACAGACGGTCTGTTCATTCTTGGGGTATTTATTGGCGCTGGGCTCGCCAGCGTGGTCTGGATGCTGCTGGCGCCAAGAGTCTGGCTTCATATGAGTCAAGGGCTTAGAGATCGTCTGCGATATTTGGGGCCAATGATGTCAAAAAAGCTGCCATTTGCACCGTTTGTGCTGATTGGAACGATGCTTGTTCTGCTTTGGATCCATTAGTCGCCAAGCGCCACTAGTTCTATGTACATAGTCGGAAAGTACGTCTACTTTCAAAGGAACTGGTTATACAGCCAAAGGCTGGCAGTACAGGAATGGTCAGCTTTGGCCTGGGACATGGAGTAGCACGTGAACAAGCTTACGTCTGCGGTAAAAGTCCTCGTGGTCGACGATCAGCCGTTGATTGTGGAGGAGTTGTGCGAGTTTCTTGAAAGTAGCGGTTATCGCTGTGTGCCGTGTGAGTCCAGTGCGCAGGCGATCGAGCGTTTCAGTGAGGACGCGGAGATCGGTCTGGTGCTGAGTGATCTGCACATGCCGGACATGGATGGCATTCAGTTGATTCAGGAGTTGCAGCGACTGGCGGGCAAGCATCGGGCTTTTGAAGCGATCATGCTCACGGGGCGTGCTGACAAGCAGGACGTGATCAAGGCATTGCGTGCCGGGATTGCCGATTACTATCAGAAGCCGATTGATCTGGATGAGTTGCTCGAAGGTGTGCGGCGTCAGGAGGTTGCTCTGCAGGAGCGGCAGAAGAATCTGCAACTGGGGCATTTGAATCAGAAGTTGCAGTATTTGTCTGAGTCGATCGATGACCTGTATCAGGATCTGGACAAGGTGCGGCGCAGTCCGGCTTCGGCTCGTGATGTGGCGCAGGCGGGTGAGGCTGAGGCGCTGGAGATGCCGGCGATTTTCAATCAGTTGTCGCCGCGGCAATTGGATGTGGCGCGGTTGGTGGGCAAAGGGCAGACCAATTATCAGATTGCCTGTGAGTTGGGGATTACCGAGAACACGGTGAAGCTTTATGTTTCGCAGGTGTTGCGGTTGACGCATATGCATAATCGGACGCAGTTGGCTTTGGCTTTGTCGCCTAGCGCTTCTGCTTCTCGGCAGCGGGTTACGGCGCATTGACTTGGCGGCCTGTGGGCCGACCATGTTGTGGTTGGTTTGGGTGAATATCCGTTTCTGCGGGTGTTGCGGCTGGCGGTTCCGCTCTTACAGCGGGTCACTTTTTCAGACGCCAAAAAGTAACCAAAAGGCTAGGCCCCGGCGTTCGGCCCCTCGCTAGGGCTCGGGGTTCCTTCGTTCCGGGATCTATCCGGGGGCATCGCCTACGGTTTGCTTCGCTGCACCTCCTCTCGATGTGTTTGGCTTCGCCAAACGGTCGCTGCGCTCCCAGCCCCGGATAAATCCCTCCACTCAGCCTGCCGAAGGGGCCAGCACAGCAAGATCAAGAGCTGCAGCCGAGCTAACGCTCATCCTGTTGAGTGGTTAGGAGCGGGTGAGGGGCTTTTGATCTGTTTCAAAATCTGAATTCGACTCGGTATTTCACGTCGGCGTAGCTCTCCCAGACAACTCGGTCAGTCCCCTCGCCCTCCGGGAGAGGGCTAGGGTGAGGGGCTTTTGATCTGTTTCAAAATCTGAATTCGACTCGGTATTTCACGTCGGCGTAGCTCTCCCAGACAACTCGGTCAGTCCCCTCACCCTCCGGGAGAGGGCTAGGGTGAGGGGCTTTTGATCTGTTTCAGAATCTGAGTCCGACTCGGTATTTCACGTCGACGTAGCTCTCCCAAACACCACGGTCAGTTCCCTCTCCCTCTGGGAGAGGGCTAGGGTGAGGGGCTTTTGATCTGTTTCAGAATCTGAGTCCGACTCGGTATTTCACGTCGGCGTAGCTCTCCCAAACACCACGGTCAGTTCCCTCTCCCTCTGGGAGAGGGCTAGGGTGAGGGGCTTTTGATCTGTTTCAGAATCTGAGTCCGACTCGGTATTTCACGTCGGCGTAGCTCTCCCAAACACCACGGTCAGTTCCCTCTCCCTCTGGGAGAGGGCTAGGGTGAGGGGCTTTTGATCTGTTTCAGAATCTGAGTCCGACTCGGTATTTCACGTCGACGTAGCTCTCCCAAACACCACGGTCAGTCCCCTCTCCCTCTGGGAGAGGGCTAGGGTGAGGGTTGGCTTTTGGCTGTTTAAATTTGTGGCAGATAACCGGAACCTTCCCACACGGTTTTCAGGTTGTCCGTCGGACGTGCGCTCTCTAGTCTCTGGCTGTCGCTGCCAATTCAGCGACCGGGTGTGGAAACCTGAATTTCAAGTAGATGCGTTGCATCGCTACCGCAATCATTGTCGGCGTCTTCTTTCGTCTGCAAACTGTGTCGCGGCGGCTGTGCGCGGGCAGGCTTCGGTCTGGCCGGTTGCCTACTTATCGGTTTTCCACCCTGCGTACAGCTGCCACCTTTTGTCGTGTGGAAACGACAAAGGTGGCTCCTCAGCCAAGTAGGAGTTGATATGGACAAACTGATCCCCGACCCACCCAACGAATCCACCACCCCGCTCGAAGAAGCCATCCGCGTCGACAACCTTGCCAAAAACCGCGAAGCCATCAAGCGCGCTCTGGACTTCTACCTCTGTCCCGAACCTGCAAAACCCCGCCAGCCCAGCACGATGTTCCTCATTCACCCGAAAATCGATACCGAAAGCCTGCTCGCCCACGCCTGCGAATCCCTGGCTTCGGCGAACACGCTGGCGGGTAACTTTGCCGATCAGTTGGCCCGGCCGGAGCGCAATACGGCATTGGCGATTCAGCAGATCATCATGCTGGCTGAGCTGGCGGTAAACCGGGCATTTGATCGGGTAGATCCGCAGACCTGATCTGGCAGGCAGACCGCGTCCTCGTTCTTCGCGAGCAGGCTCGCTCCCACAGGTGGAGTGCATTTCAAAAGGTGGGAGCGAGCCTTCTCGCGAAAGCGCTCGCAAGGTCAGCACATCACTAATTCCTGCTCTCGATCTTCCCACCCGCATCCGGATCATAAAAATCCGGAATCTCATATTTGTACTTCTTCAGCCACCGCTGCATCGCCAGATCCCGTTCGGTCGCGGTCGCCGTTTGTGGCTTGGGCGAGGCGGCTTTGTTGCGGCTTTGCAGGACCAGCCAGCCTTCGGTTTCCTGTTGCTGCGCCGAGGCGGGGCCGGCGTCGATGGCGGCGGCGCTGAGCGGCAGGCTGAGCAGGGTCAGGTAGCACAGGCCTTTGAAGAATTGCATGGCTGTCTCCTTATTTGAGCGACGACGGCAACGGGTCGGCGACGGCGGCCACTTGGTTGCTGGTGGCCGGTTTGGCCTTGACCGGGGCTTTGAGTTTTTCTGCGCGTTGCTGGGCTTCGGTGAATTGTTCCGGAGTCAGTTTCGCGCGGCTGACGATTTCCGCGGCTTGTGGCCAGTCGTTCTGGTACAGCAGCAGGGTGACCATGTTCAGCGTTGCCAGTTGGTTGTTCTGCTTGAGTTCGATGGCGGTGAGGAACTCGAAGCGCGCGTCGTTGAGGCGCAGTTGGTTGAGGTAGACCACGCCGAGGTCGTTGCGGATTTTTTCGTCGGTGGGGGCCAGGCGGGCGGCGCGCTGCAGGTGGGCCTGGGCCTGGCCGTTGTCGCCACGGGCGGCGTAGAGTTGGCCGAGGCCGTGTTCGGCTTCGGCGGTCAGGCAGCCGCCGAGCAGGCCGCGGTACAGCGGCTCGGCTTCGCTGCGGCCGAGCAGGCGGTAGACCTTGGCTTTGCGCAGGCGCACTTCGCTGATGGTGTCCGGCAGGCTTTGCAGGTTGGCCAGGCTGGCGTGCAGTTTGCCGTCGTTGGCCAGGTCGTCCGCGAGGTTCAGGGCCAGTTCCTGCTCCTGGGTCATTTTGCTGCAACTGCTCGGTGCCAGCAGCGCTGTCCAAGGGGCCTGGCCGTCGGTGGCGCAACCGCCGAGCAGCAACAGACTTGCCATGACTATCAGTACTTTCATCAAACGCTCTCCATGAGCAAGGTCAGTTGGCGAACGCCCGGGCAATCGCGGTGAAGCCCGGGCCGGCGAGGACGATCAGCAGTGCCGGAAACAGAAACAGCATCATCACCACCGACATCTTCGCCGACATTTTCGAGATGTATTCCTGCAGGCGCGTCAGGCGCCGGTCATCCAGCAATTGCTTGAGCGCCAGCAGCGATTTCATCGCGCCGCCGCCCTGTTGAATCAGTTGCTGGAGGATCACGCAGGTGTCGCTGAATTCGTCCACGGCGAGCATCACCGCCGCTTTGTTCAACTCCTGGCCAAGTTCCAGACCGGAGTCGACACGGGTCAGGATCAGGCGCAATTCGCTGGTCAGTTCCGGCAGCAGCTTCTGCGCTTCAATGCTGAGCACGCGCAGGGCCTGTTCGACGGCCATGCCGGATTCGAAGAGGATGCGCAGCAGCGGAATGAACGTCGAAACCTCCACCGCAATGGTTTTCTGCCGGCGTGCCGCCGCATACGCCAGCAAGCGTTTGGGCAGCAGATAACCGCCGCCGGTGGCGAGCATGGGGACGATCCAGCGGTTGCTGGCCTGGGGAAAGAACACTTCCTGGAGAAAAATGGCCAAGCCCAATGTCAGCAGTGGCGTGCCGATCTGGCAGGCGGCGAACAGCGCGCGTTCGTTGGCGCGGCGCCAGCCGAGGCGGTTGAGCAGGGTTTGGGTTTCGCTGTCGATGCTCACCGAGCGCTGGCCAAACTTGCTGCTGCCCAGTGCGCGCAGCCAACTGCCGAAACGGTTCTCGCGCACCAGATGCCCTTGCAGGCGTTGATTGACCTGACGCACCCGACGCCGTTCGGTGAGCAAGTGATTGACCACGAGTAGCAGGGCGCCAAGCAGCAACATGAGAGCGGCGAGGTAGACCATGTCAGACGCTCCGCAACATGCGCCACAGCGCCAGACTGCCGAACACTTGCAGCACGGCGGCGCTGATCAACATGTGCTGGCCGCTCGCATCGTTCCACATGCCGAGCATGTAGCCGGGGTTGGTCAGCATGAAGTAACTCACCAGCAACAACGGCAACGAACCGAGTACCCAAGCGGTCATGCGTGTTTCACCGGTCAGCGCGCGCAGTTGCCGGGCGCCCTGGTCGCGTTCGCGGATCAGTTTGATCAGGTTTTCCAGCAGCTCGCTGGCGTTGCCGCCGTAGCGATGATTGACCTTCAGGCCGAGGGCGAACATGCGCAGTTCGTCCTGTTCATACAGTTCGGCAAAGTCGCTGACGGCGTCGGGCAAATTCACGCCCAGTTGCACATTGCGCTGGACCCGGCCCATGGCTTTTTTCAGCGGGTCTTCACTGGCTTCGATACCGCCCATGACTGCGTCGCTCAGCGTGCGCCCGGACTTCAGGCTGCGTACGGTGTGGTCGAGCAACTGCGGCAATTGCTCGATCATGCGTTTGATCCTGCGTTGGTAAAGGAAGGCGATGTACAGCCGCAACGCCAGCGGCGGCACGACGATCATCAGTAGCAGGCCGACCCAGTCGGCGAGAACATAACCCAGCACCATCGCCAGCGCCCACAGACTCAGCCACAGGCCGAAACGCTCGGTCGGACGGCCCAGTCCGGCGCGCAGAAACATCCGTTCCAGGCCGACCCAGACCGGTTTTTCCGGCGCTAGTTGTGGTTGCCCTGCTGCGAGCCGGTTGAGGACTTTTTCCGTGGCAGTCTTGCGCAGGCCTTGCAGGAACAGGCGAATCGACAGCCCCAGCAGCATCAGGCAGATAACGATGAGAATGATCGGTCCCAGCATGCTCGCAGCTCCTTGCGTCAGCCCAGATGCGCTTCGTGGCGCAGCTTGTCGCCAGCCGGATTGACGGCTTCGCGCAGGAAACCGAAACCGGTACGGCGGTCGAGGCGAAACAGGGTGTTGGTGACGTAGACGTCTTCGCGAATACCGACCACTTCCACCACTTCACTGACGCAGCGACGCCCGTCAGGCATGCGCGTCAACTGGATGATCACGTCGAGGGCGGCGCAGATCATCTGGCGCAGGGTGCGTTCGGCGATGGAACGGCCGGTCAGTCCGACCAGCGTTTCCAGACGCAGCAAGGCATCCTGGGCGTTGTTGGCGTGCACGGTGCTCATCGAACCGTCGTGACCGGTGTTCATCGCGGTGAGGACGTCGACCACTTCGACGCCACGAATCTCGCCGAGGATGATCCGGTCGGGGCGCATCCTCAGGGCGTTACGGATCAGGTCGCTGGCCTTCACTTCCCCGTGGCCTTCGGCGTTCGGCGGCCGGGTTTCGAGGCGCACCACGTGCGGGTGGCCGAGTTGCAATTCGGCGACGTCTTCGATGGTCACCAGACGTTCGTGCGGGTTGATCAACTGGCTGAGAATGTTCAGCAGTGTGGTCTTGCCGGTGCCGGTGCCGCCACTGATGAGGATGTTGCAGCGCTTGCCGACCGCATCCTGGAAAAACTCGAAGATCGACAGGTCGATGGTTTGCATGGCCATCAGGTCGCTGCTCTTGAGCATGTCCTTGCGAAATTTACGGATCGACAGGCATGGACCGTCGAGGGCGATCGGCGGAATGATCGCGTTGACCCGACTGCCATCCGGCAGGCGTGCGTCGACCATCGGCGAGGATTCGTCGAGGCGCCGACCGAGCGGCGCGAGGATGCGCTGCATCACGCGTTCGACGTGATGCGCGTCGATAAAACGCAGGTCACTCTGGTGCAGTACACCGTCGCGCTCGATGAACACCCGGTGCGGGCCGTTGACCAGAATTTCGGTCACCGACTGATCGCGCAGCAACACTTCCAGCGGACCGAAACCGGTGAGCTCGTCGACGATCTCTTCGGCCAGCCGCTCCATTTCGTAGCGCGATATCGCCAAGTGCAAACGCGCGATGTATTCGGCGACTTTGTCGGTGACAAATTGCGCGAGTTGCTGGCGTGAACCTTCCAGCAGGTTTTTCCCGGACTCTTCGAGTGCGTCGATGATGTAGCGATGCAAGACCAGTTTCAGGCCTTCGTGATCGCTGTTGCCGGTGCTACTGCGGGGCGCCGCGCCGAAGAGTTTTTCTGCGCTCATGAGGTGCCTCGCAAGCGGTCGAACCAGGTGGCTTTCGGTTTGGCCAGGCCTTCGGAGCGTTTCGCCAGACGCTCGCCGAGGGCGCGCAGGCTCTGGGTGAGTTTTTCTCGCGGGGCCAGTTCGAACAGGCTGACGCCCTGGTTTTTCGCGTTCAGGCGCACTTCCGGGGTGAGGGCCAGCGTGGCGATCACTTCCAGGTTGAAGGTCTTGCCGAGGGTTTCCGAATTGGGCGCGACGTTGCTCAAATAGCGGTCGATCAGCAGACGCCCGTGGTCGAGTTTCATGCCTTTTTCCCGCCACAGATTGAGCACGGCGAGGTTGCGTCGGCAGTTGAGGACGTTCTGGTCTGTGTACCAGAGCAACTTGTCGCAGTGGCTGACAAAGGTGCGCAAAGCTTCGCTATCGGTTTGGCCGGTGAGGTTCACGACGATGTGCTGAAAGTGTTGACGCAAGGCGCTGAGCAGCATGTACAGCTCGGCGGCGCTGGTGCTTTCCAGCGGCTCGTCGTTGCTGGCATAAGCAAGAATCCGCAGGCCGGCTTCGGCGCTGGTGAAGGCGCTGTCGATCAGCGTGGCATCGAGCCTTCGCAAGTGGCGCAAGGCATCGCCAAAGTGAAACGAACTCTCAAGCCCGAGCAGGGCGAGGCTGTCACCGCGCGGCAAGCCGAGATCGAGCAACAAGGTTTGCTGACCGCTCTTTTGCACCACCAAGGCCATGTGGTTGGCCAGCAGTGCGCCGTCGGAGCTGCTCTGCACGCCATACATGACCGTCAAGCCACCCAGTTGCGTGTTCGGCGCCACTGGCGGCAAGCGTTTGCTCAAGCGCCGTACCAGCCCGGCGACTTCACTGGAGCGCGAACCGTAGGCGACAAAGTCGCGGGCACCGGCGCGCATCGCATTAAGCACCAACTGATTGTCCATGCCGTCGCCGAGGGCCACGATCGCCAGCATCGGTTTGGCTTCCAGCGCCCCTTCGATCAACGCGCTCTGGGCGACTACATGCTCGCGATCCAGACCGACGAAGACCAGGTTGGCAAAGGTCACGTCCACCAGCGCCAGCAGTTCGTCGAGGCTGCCGCCACCGGCGCTGACCACCTGACCAAGCGGCGCGAGCGCGCCCTGCAGCCACTCCAGATCGGTGCTGTTGCGGGTGATGGCGAGAAAGGTCTGGCTCAGGCTCTGGCTCATTGCGATAACCCGCTGCGCTTGTCGAAGTTGCCGTTCTCGAGGAAAAACATGCGGTAGAAATTCGGATCGTAATTGCGCAGCTTTTCGCCCGGTAACGACGGCAGTTGTGCGTCGGCGGCCAATGGCTGCACCAAGTGCGGAGTGACGATCATCAGCAGTTCGCGTTCTTCGCGTTTGATCTGCGATCCCTTGAAAAATGCGCCGAGCACCGGGATATCGCCGAGGCCGGGAAACTTGTTCACCTGCGAGCTGTTGGTTGTGCTGATCAAGCCGCTGATGACGAAGCTTTCGCCATCGCCGAGTGACACGCTGGTGTCGGTGCGGCGGATGGTCAGGGCGGGCACGGTGGTGCCGGCGATTTGTACGGCGTTGCTGAAGTCCAGTTCGCTGACTTCCGGAGCGACCTTCAGTGCGATGCGATCACGGCCAATAATGGTCGGCGTCAGGGTCAGGCGAATGCCGAATTCCTTGTACTCGATCGACACGCTGTCGCTGCCGGAGCTGGGCACCGGAATCGGGATTTCGCCGCCGGCCAGAAAGCTTGCACTCTGCCCGTTCAGCGCGACCAGGCTCGGCCGCGCGAGGGTGTAGGCGAAGCCGCTGGTTTCCAGGGCGTTGATGATTGCCATGGTCTTGCCGCCGATCCACGAGAAGTTGAACAGCGAGTTGTCCACCGGCAAACGTGGCTGCGGTACCCCGTCAATCGGTGGCAAGGTGCCGGGCGAACCGAACAGGAAATTGCCGCGCGTGCCGATCAGCGAGGCGGTGGCTTCCTTGAGCTTGGTGCGGCTGACTTCGACGAAACGGATGTCGGTCTGCACTTGCGAAGGCAGGCTCGGATCATCCGAGGGCAGCGTGCTGCTCAACGCTGCAGTGGCAGCGCCCTGCACGAACACCATGCTCTGGCGCGGCTCGCTCGAGCACGAAGTCCAGACCATCAGGCTGGTAGCGCCGGGTGCGACGCCGGTGAGCAGAAAGGATGAACTGCCGTTGGCGTGGACGTCGGCGATTTTCGGGTCGCCGATCGCCAGACGGGTGATCGCCACTGGCGATTGCACGTCCTGCTGAAAGCCTTCGCCGATTTCGATCACCGGCGGCATGCGCCCGAGTGCCGAGCAATTGCCGACCGCCGCCAGCGCGGCGTCCATCGACAGGCCCATCAATAACAGGGCGCGCAGCACGGGTTTGAATGTCGGCCTGAAACGACTCTGCATGCCCTTGGATCCTTGCGCAGTCATGGGTTTTGTTGGGTGATCTGATTGCCGCGAATGATTTCCACGGCAGGCCTCGGGGCTGCACCGGAACCACCGCCAGTAGGCGCTTTCGGTCCGGCGCCCAAGGCCAGTTGGGTGAACTGGAAGAGTTGGCTGTTGGCGCTGTTCAGATGTGCCGGCGCCTGAGGTTCGCCGGCCCAGTATTTGGCCAGGCGTTGTTCTTCACTGCTGCGTACGGCTAGGCGTAATGTGCCGACTTGCGTTGCCAGCATCAGGCGACTGAGCAGTTGTTCCGGCACCGCCAGCACCACGGTGCGCGCGGCGATTCGGCGTTGATCCTGTTTGAGTTTTTCCTCGGCGCTCAGGGCCGGTGAAGCGGGTTGGCCATCGTTGGTCAGGCCATACTGATCGCCAACACCGAGCACGCGCATGGCCGGCACGACGATTTGCGCGGACTGTTCGAGGTTGCTGGTGTCCTGGCGCAGATACAGCAGCACATCGACGTAATCACCGGGAATCAGTTGCCCGGCCGCACCGATCACTTCGTCGACGGCGACGGTGAGCGCGCGTTCATCGCTGTGAATCATGCGTGCCAGTGAACCGCCGGCGGTGAAGCTTTCATCATTCAGCCAGGTGCCTGCGCTGAGGTGCCGCCACGGCGTGCGGCCGATGGCCTGATCGACATTGCTCAAGCTGCCGGCCGGTGCACTGCGCAGTTTTTCCACCGCGACATCGGCAGCCGTCAGCGCGGTGAATGGCGGCACATCGTGGAGCAACACCACCACCGGTTGGCGTGTCTGATCTTCGGCGATCGCGACAGTTTTTTCGACGGTGACGACTGGAGCAACGGGCGCTTCGGCGACGGGTGCCGGTTGGCGGCTGAGCACCAGTCCCCAATAACCGACGAAGATCGCTCCAAGCAGAAGAATGGCTGCAAGGCCCATGGTGACGCGACTGTTCATGACGGCTCTCCCTTTCCTGCTGCACTACCCACCGCACTTGCTTACGAGAGAAGTTCCCAATCCGGCAGCTATGAACATGCAACTATTTCGCTATTTCCACGCTAGCTGATCCAAGCCAAAACGCCATTAGTGACAGGCAAATAACCCACGAAAGTATGAGTCTTGGCCAATTAACAGCAGCAATTGGCGCAGCCCCGATCGGGTTAATCCTTTGTGATTAATCCGTTCTTACAGTTGTTGGGTGGGGCTTTGTTGACAATGCTCAAATGGCACGGTGGGTCTTTGCCGCTGCAGCGTGACATTGGCGCCATGGGCGCAAAGGAGTGGTCGTATGTGTCGGATGATCCTCGATTATTTGATGGCCAGAGTTCGTCTGCTGGTCAAAAACGAAGAAGCGGCGTCGGCGATCGAATACGCGATCGTGGTGGCGATGGTTGCCGTGGTCGTTGTGGCTTTTGTCACTCCGCTGGGTAACCGGGTGCTGGCTTACTTCAACAACATTCTGACCGGGCTGGGTGGCACAGCGGTCACCAGGCCCTGACTGGCGAGGAGAATGGCGATGCTCTTTGATTACTTGAAGGTGCGTGTCCGCGGTTTCTTCGCCAATACTGAAGCGGCCTCGGCGATCGAATATGCGATTGTCGTCGCGATGGTGGCGGTGGTGGTCATTGTGTTTGTCACGCCTGTGGGCGGCCGCGTATTGGTCATGTTCAATAATTTGCTGGTGGCTCTTGGCGGTACAGCCGTGACAGCGCCCGCGCCGCCGTCCTGAGCTGAACGAAGCTCAATGCCCGGCTGATGCCGGGCTACACTCGGGTTCACTTTCAGTTTTCAGGGATTGCCCATGACTGCTTCCTCGCTGCCGCGCCAACAGTTGCTTCTGGTTGACGATGAAGAGGACGCGTTACTGGAGCTGGCGGAATTGCTGGAGGGTGAGGGGTTTGTCTGTCATACCGCAACGTCGGTGAAGCTGGCGTTGCATCATCTGACTCGCCATCCCGATATCGCGTTGGTGATTACTGATTTGCGTATGCCGGAGGAGTCCGGGATGTCGTTGATCAAGCGCTTGCGTGAGCATACTTCTCGGCAGCATTTGCCGGTGATTGTGACGTCGGGGCATGCGGATATGGAGGATGTCAGCGATATGTTGCGGTTGCAGGTGCTGGATCTGTTTCGCAAGCCGATTTATCACGTCAGGCTTTTGGAGACTTTGGATAATTTGTTTCCCAAGCCTAAGGTTCAGGTTGGCTGAGGGGGGACTCGGCGGCCTTTGGGCCGACCGTGTTTTGGGGGTTTTTGGTGAATATCCGTTGCTGCGGGTGTTGCTGTTGGCGGTTTCGCCCTTACGGCGAGGCACTTTTTCCAGACGCCGAAAAAGTACCCAAAAAGGCTTGCCGCAACGTTCGGCCCACTCGCTAAAGCTCGGGGTTCCTTCGCTCCGGGATCGATCCGGGGGCATCGCCTACGGTTTGCTTCGCTGCACCTCCTCTCGATGCGTTTGGCTTCGCCAAACGGTCGCTGCGCTCCCACCCCCGGATCAATCCCTCCACTCAGCCTGCCGACGCGGCCGGTGAGTCAAGATCAAGAGCGGCAGCCGAGCTAACGCTCATCCTGTTGAGTGGTGAAGAGCAGAGGCGATCCGCGTTTTGCTCTTCTGTGAGAGCGAGCTTGCTTGCGAAGGCGGCCTGCCAGCCGACCCATTTCTGGCAGATGTACACCTTCCATTGTGGGAGCGAGCTTGCTCGCGAAGGCGGCCTGACAGCCGACCCATTTCTGGCAGATGCACACCCTCCATTGTAGGAGCGAGCTTGCTCGCGAAGGAGGCCTGACAGCCGACCAATTTCTGGCAGATGCACGCCGTCCATTGTAGGAGCGAGCCTGCTTGCGAAGGCGGCCTGCCAGCCGGCCAATTTCTTCCGGCTGTTCAGTTCACCGAGCGGCTGAGGGGTGTTGCTAGTCACAACTGATAACTGAAACTGATGCTGTACCGGGGCTTGCGGTTGAAGGTGTCCAGGGCCTCATCCGACATCGCCTTCGCCGCCTCGAGCGCGATGTTGTAGTACTTGGCGTCACCAAACCTTAGTCCGATCGCGGCCGATGAAAGATTGTTGGCCTGTACCGGCAGTTTGTTGAACCAGCTGCGCGAGCGATCGAGCACGATATACGGTTGCAGGATGCGCACCCAGTTGCCGTCGCGGTTGAAGCTGTAGTTGACCTCGTACGCCACGCCCCAGCCCTTGTCGCCGGACGCTTGATCGTCGGGATAACCACGACCGAAGTTCTGTCCGCCGAACACTGCACGCTCGCTGTCGGGCAGGGTGTCGTCGCTCCAGTACAGCGCGGCCGACAGTACGCCTTGCCAGTTGTCGAGGAATTTGTCGCTCTGTACGCCGGACAGGCGCACGCGGAAGAAATCGAGGGCGATGTCGTCGTAGTTGGTGTGCGCGCCCAGGCTGTCGAAACCCTGATACACACCGCCGCTGAGAATACGCAGTTGCCGGGCATCGGCCTTGCGCCAGTCGCCTTCGAACGCCAGGGCGCGTACGTCGGTGCGAAACTCGGTGCTGAACGGGAAGTTGATGCCGTTGTAGCGGGTCTTGTCATCGACCGCGTACAGACGCGAGCCGGCGGTCAGCAGTTCGTTGGAGGCGGCAATCAATGGCAGGGTGAAACCGATGGAGTAGCGGTCGTTTTCACGATGGGTACTGAGTCGTCCACCGCCGTCGATAAGGACTTCGGTACTCGGATCGGCGCGGTAGCGTGAGGCGGAAACGTTGAGTTGTGCGCCCTCGTCATTGATGAACTGGTTGTAGTCGAGGCGGTAGTAATGTTCGTGATCGTCACCTGGCGGAAACAGGCCGCTGAGGGTCAGTTGTTCACCCATCGCGGTCTGCGAATTGCTGCTGACGCCGAACAGGGCCTGGGTGCCGTTGCGGTTGTCTTCGGTGGTGCTCAGCGTACTGGTAAAGGGTTTGCGACTGGCCTGGGCGATTAACGTGGTGGCGCCGTCGGTGGTGCCGGGCGGAGGCACCTGGGCCTGGATCGTTACGCCGGGGATGCGCGTCATCAGCGTGGTGTAGCGCTCGAAAGTCTTGCGGGTCAGCGGCCGTTCGGCCTGGATCTTCGCAGCCAGTTTATCGATGAGACCTTTGACCCGGCCGACATCGCCTTGCATCTGGACATCGCGCACATAGCCCTCCACCAACACCACGCGCGCCACGCCGTCATTGAAATTTTGCTGCGGCAAGAACGCGTACGACAGCAGGTAACCGTCCTGCTGATAACGTCGGGTGATGTTGCGGGTCGCTTCGATCAGATCGGCGAGACGGGTCTCGTGACCGATGAGAGGCTTATAGATTTCGGCGAGTTCGTTGAGCGGATAGAGGGTTCCGCCTTCGATCTGCACGGTTTGCAGATTGATTCTGGTCTCCATCGACAGCGGTTGCGCGGCGGCTGCACCGGCGTCCGGCACTTGCACCGGCGTGGCGTTCGGGCGATAGGCGTCGGCTGGCAGGTTCGGCACGGGCAGATTGCGGATGGTTTCGTTGCTGTTGAGAAAGCTGGGCAGGGTATCGGCGAGGGCGGCGGAACTGAGACTGAGGAACAGCAGGGATGCCATTACGCGCATAGGACACTCCATGGTCAGATCACAGCGCAGGGCTGATTGCTCCTAAGAAAAAAGGCGGAAGACTCGTGGGAATCTTCCGCCCTCAACCAAGCGTAGGCGCTGTAGGTGAGGCCGTCGAATCGGCCAGGTGCAATTTAGCGTTTGTTGCCTCCCAAGGTGTTGACCAGGCCGCCGACGATACCGCCGACACCGCTGCCCGAGCCCCCGCTGGCGCCCCCGCTGGCACCTCCGTTGACCAGGCCACCGACTGCTGCGACGGTACCGCCGACGTTGTTGACCAGACCACCGACTGCGGTGGTGACCGGGTTATTGGTTGCAGCAATGCTGCTGCCGATGCTGCTGACCGCACCGCCCACCTGGCCGGTGAGGCTGGCGACGGGGGCACCGATACCGGTAGCTGCGCCGACTTGTTGGGTCACGTTGGTAACCGCGCTGGTGACCGGGTTCAGGCCTGCCCCCACGGCACCGGCAACGGTGGCCAGAGGTGAGGTTGGCGCGGTGATCGGTGTGCCCGATCCGCCCAACACGGTGTTGAGCGAGGCCACGGTATTACCCAGTCCTGCAGCCGTAACGCCCCCAGCGCTGACCACGCCATTGGTGTTTCCGGCATTCAAGCCTGCGCCGACGTTGACTACCGCACCACCGACAGTTTGCAGCAGGCCAGTGCCGCCGAGGCCTGCGCCCAGACCACCACCCACTCCACCGCCAGTACCCGAGCCGGTGCCGTTGGACACCAGACCGCCGGCCTTGCCGACGGCGGTGCCGGTATTGCTCAACGCGCCGCCGACTGTGTTGGTCAAGGCATTGCCGTTACCCGCGACGGTGACTTTGCCGCCCAAGGTATTCACGGCGCCGCCGACTTGCGCAACTACGCCTTTGAGCGGACCGCCAAGGCCGGTGGTGGCGCCGAGTCTGTCCGTGGTGCTTTCGACCATCGCGATCACCGGCACCAGACCGCCACCGAGTTTGTTCGTCAGTTGGCTGGTCGGGCCATTGGTCAGTGTGGTGTCGAGCGTATTGCCGAGCATGGTGACTTTCTCACCGACACCGTCGAGCAGCGGCGCGACTTTGGTAACCACACCGCCCACCACCGGAACTTTGTTGGTGGCCGTCGCCAGTTTGCCACTGAGATCGGAGACGCCGTCGCCAACATTCGTGACCACACCGCCGGCCGAAGCAACAGTGGTGGTCAGGCCGTTAGGATCGGTGGCCAGTTTGCCAATGCCGTTACTCACCCCGTCACCCAGTGTCGTGACGACATTGCCAGCGGTGTTGGCCACACTCTGTACCACGCCACCGACCACAGGAACGCTGCTCAGCGAGTCGCCGATCTGGCCAACGCCATCGCCGACCCCCGCCACGGTGGTGCCGACATCCTGCACCAGTGTGGTGGTGACCAATGGCAAAGGGGTTGGATTGGTCGGGTTGGTTGGATCCGTTGGATCTGTCGGGTTGGTCGGATTGGTCGGATTGGTTGGATTGGTTGGATTGGTCGGATCGGTGCCACCTGTGCCGCCCGTGCCACCCGTGCCGCCGGTACCTCCAGTGCCCGCAGTATCACCTGTGCCTCCCGTGCCTCCCGTGCCACCGGTACCTCCGGTGCCGCCAGTATTGCCAGTGCCGCCCGTGCCTGCGGTATCGCCGGTGCCACCCGTCCCGCCGGTACCCGAGGTACCGCCAGTCCCGGCGGTACCGTCCGCCGAGGAACTGCCGGAGCTGCTTTTATGGCCGCCACCACCGCTGCTGCAGCCGGTGAGGCCGAGGGAGAGAATCAATGCCAGAGCGATTGCCGATTTGCACCACACGCCTTGAGTTTTCATGATCGTAATTCCTTGCACCTGTCACAACGTTCGTTGCCTTCGATGGCTCGCCGATCTGTTGTCGGTGATGCCTTCGTCCGTTGTGCTCAATCTCAGTCCAGAAGCAGGTTGGCGACCATTCTCAAGTTGGTATTAACGCCTTTATATATAAGGCGTAGTGCAGTGCATAAGGAGTAATACTCAGGATATAGCCGCGCAAAAAAAGGCCTTGATAATCAAGGCCCGGTTTTTTTGGCGAAGCGGCAAAGGCTGGGGAAAACTTAAGTTATATACACACAATTAACGGTGTCCCGAGGGCTCAGGCAATCGGTTGCCACTGCCCGACCATATGTTCCAGGTCTTGCGCACCGATCAGGCGCAACTCACCACTGGACCCCGCCGCACTCGCCAGCAACGTCACTTCACTGGGCAGACGTACCGGTTTGCGAAAGTGCACGGCGATCTCGAAGTTGGCCTTGGGCAAGTGATCGTTCAGCGCCGCAAGTGTGCGTGCCTTGTTCCACAAACCATGGGCAATGGCCGTTGGAAAACCGAACAGCTTGGCACTCGCTGCACTCAGATGGATCGGGTTGTAGTCGCCGGACACTTTGGCGTACTGCCGACCGATATCCGTTGGAGCTTTCCAGTGCGCCACTTCCACCAGCGACTGCGCGGGCTGCCAGTTCTGCTCGACAGCCTCGCCCTCAAGCTTCACGCCACGACAGAGCATCTGGCTTTCGGCTTCCCACAATGGTCCGAGTTGATCATCCAGTGTGGTCAGCAAATCGAACGTCGCACCTTTGGGATGCGCTTGCAGATTCGTCACGCGCACACTCACTTGCGCCCGACCGATCCCGCCCATCGGGCGCAACACGCGAATGCGGTTGCTCAGGTGAATCAGCCCCAGCAGTGGAAACGGAAATTCTTTGGCAGTGAGCAACTGCATCTGCAACGCGAAGGCGAGGATATGCGGATAGGTCGGCGGCAACAGACCGTCATCGACGAATCCGCAAACCTTGCGATAAGCCGACAAGCGTTTGCCATCGACATCGACCCAACAGCGCAAACCGCTGTCGGGCAATTGCGTGCCGGTGATTTTGCGTCGCGTCGCCGCCCGTGCATACAGCCCCGGCAGACTCGGTTCGCGATCCAGCGTGTGCCATTCGATGCTCATGCCTAAGCCCCCAGAACACTTTGTCCACAGACCCGCAGCGCCTGCCCGGTAAATGCGCCGGTGCCCGGCTGCGCCAGCCACGCGACGGCCTCGGCGACGTCTTGCGGCAAGCCGCCCTGACCGAGGGAACTCATACGCCGGCCCGCCTCACGCAGGCCGAACGGAATGTGTGCAGTCATCTGCGTCTCGATAAAACCGGGCGCAACGGCATTGATGCTGATACCGCGTTCCAGCAGCGTCGGCGCCCAGGCTTGCGCCAGCCCGATCAGTCCGGCCTTGCTCGCGGCGTAATTGGTTTGCCCGCGATTACCGGCAATGCCGCTGATCGAGGCCAGCAGAATGACCCGCGCATCATCGTGCAGCGTGCCGCTGTCGAGCAGCGCTTTGGTCAGCACTTGCGGCGCATTGAGGTTGACCGCCAGCACCGCGTCCCAGAATTCCGGGGTCATATTGGCCAGGGTTTTGTCGCGGGTGATGCCGGCGTTGTGCACCAGAATGTCGAGGCCATCGGGCAATTGTTCGATCAGTTGCGCAGCGGCGTCGGCGGCGCAGATATCCAGGGTAATCGCGCGGCCACCGAGGCGGGCGGCGAGGGCTTCCAGATCGGTCTTCGCCGGCGGTACGTCGAGCAGGATCACCTCGGCGCCGTCACGAGCCAGGGTTTCGGCAATCGATGCGCCGATACCGCGAGCTGCGCCAGTGACCAGCGCCTTGCGCCCGGCCAACGGGCGTGTCCAGTCAGTTACTGGCGTCGCACAAGCCGTCAGACGAATCACCTGGCCGGACACGAACGCACTTTTCGGCGAGAGGAAAAACCGCAGCGGGCCTTCCAGCTGATCTTCAGCACCTTCGCCAACGTAGATCAGTTGCAGCGTGCCGCCGCTGCGCAGTTCCTTGGCCAGCGAACGGGAAAACCCTTCCAGCGCTCGTTGCGCACTGGCGGCAAACGGATCACTGAGGGATTCCGGCGCGCGGCCAAGAATCACCAGGTGCGCGCTGTGTTCAAGGTTCTTCATCAACGGCTGGAAGAATTCGCGCAGCTGTTTGAGCTGGTCGGTGTGCTGCAAGTCGCTGGCGTCGAACACCACCGCTTTGAGTTTCGGGCCGTGGCCGGGAATCCATTCGGTGGCTGTCGCCGGTTGTTCGCCGTAGCGGTAAATGCCGTCGGTCAAACGGTTGGCAAAGGCGCTGATGCGCTCGGCCAATGGCCCGCCGCCGATCAGCAGCGCACCTTCCACCGGCCGCAGGCGTCCGGCCTGCCAGCGTTCCAGTCGCACCGGCGACGGCAGTCCCAACGCCCCGACCAGACGATGGCCGATGGACGAGTTGGCGAAGTCGATATAGCGGTCAGACATGGAACGCTCTCCAGAAGTTGGGGTTCAAAGTGTGGACTGCCGATGGCAATCAATCGTTCGATCCACGCAATAAGGCCTACGCTAGACACTGAGGTTTAGCAGGTCTTGCAGACATGCGCGGACCCTGTGGGAGCGAGCTTGCTCGCGAAGGCGTCGTATCAGTCGGTAAAAGTGATGAATGTGCCGCCCCCTTCGCGAGCAAGCTCGCTCCCACAGGGATTGTTTCAACCCGAACTTTTCTAAGGAGTCATTCATGAGTCAGCTGCGCCGCGTCGCGATCATCGGCGGTAACCGTATCCCTTTCGCCCGTTCCAACGGGCCGTACGCCACGGCCAGCAATCAGGCGATGCTCACCGCCGCCCTCGAAGGCCTGATCGAACGCTACAACCTCCACGGCCAGCGCATTGGCGAGGTGGTGGCGGGTGCGGTGCTGAAATTGTCACGAGATATGAATCTGACCCGTGAGTGCGTCCTCGGCTCGCGTCTGTCTCCGGCCACGCCCGCTTACGATATTCAACAAGCCTGCGGCACAGGGCTTGAAGCCGCGATCCTGGTGGCGAACAAGATCGCCCTCGGCCAGATCGAGTGTGGCATCGCTGGCGGCGTCGACACCACGTCGGATGCGCCGATCAGCGTCAGCGAAGGTCTGCGCAAAATCCTTCTGCAAGCCAACCGCGCCAAGACCACCGGCGACAAGCTGAAAACCTTTCTGCAACTGCGGCCCAAACACCTGATCCCGGAATTTCCGCGCAACGGCGAACCGCGTACCGGCCTGTCGATGGGCCAGCACTGTGAGCTGATGGCGCAGACCTGGAACATCGCCCGCGAAGATCAGGATCAGCTGGCCCTCGAAAGCCACCACAAACTCGCCGCGTCCTACAGCGAAGGCTGGCACAACGACTTGATGACGCCGTTTCTCGGCTTGACCCGCGACAACAACCTGCGTCCGGACCTGACCCTGGAAAAACTCGCAACGTTGAAACCAGCGTTCGAAAAAAGCGCGAAAGGCACGCTGACGGCAGGCAATTCCACGCCACTCACCGATGGCGCCTCCGTGGTGCTGCTCGGCAGCGAAGAGTGGGCCAAAGAGCGTGGCTTGCCGATCCTCGCGTATCTGCGCGATGGCGAAGCGGCGGCAGTGGATTTCGTCAATGGCGCCGAAGGGCTGCTGATGGCACCGGTGTATGCCGTACCAAGGTTGCTGGCGCGCAATGGCCTGACCTTGCAGGACTTTGACTACTACGAAATTCATGAAGCGTTTGCTGCGCAGGTGCTGTGCACGCTCAAGGCCTGGGAAGATCCCGAATACTGCAAAACCCGCTTGGGCCTGGATGCGCCGTTGGGTTCGATTGATCGTAGCCGACTCAATGTAAAGGGCAGTTCGCTGGCGGCGGGTCATCCGTTTGCCGCGACTGGCGGGCGTATCGTCGCCAATTTGGCGAAGCTGCTGGATGCGGCAGGCAAGGGGCGCGGGCTGATTTCGATTTGCGCGGCGGGTGGGCAGGGCGTCACTGCCATTATCGAACGCTAGAACAGCCCCTCATCGGAACGCCGCCCGCCTAACCCTCCCGAAACGTCGGACCGCCCAAAGGGAGAGGGGACTGATTGGGGGATGTTTGAGAGATACGCCGACCTGAACGTGCGTCACCGAATCCATAATCGACGCGGTATTTCAGGTCGATGTATAACGCCAGACACCTCGGTCGGCCCCCTCTCCCTCGGGGAGAGGGCTGGGGTGAGGGTAAAAGGGCTAAAACCGCAGATGTCAGATTCTGTCGCAAATGCCCTCAACGGCCGATACCAACATTCAAGGGCGGCTCAGCTATGATTCGCAGCGGGCAATTTTTCGGCACAGTGTGTGCATTCACAGGTTCACAGGTCGGCAACCCCTCCCCGTAATGCGAGGATTGCCGTATAACGAGTGACATTCGCGTGTTTGGTAATAAAGGACCCACAATAAAAGCTGATGAAGACTCCAAAACGCATTGAACCCCTGATCGAGGACGGTCTGGTCGACGAAGTGCTGCGCCCACTGATGAGTGGTAAAGAAGCAGCTGTTTATGTGGTGCGCTGCGGCAATCAGTTACGTTGCGCAAAGGTCTACAAGGAGGCGAACAAACGCAGTTTCCGCCAGGCGGCCGAGTATCAGGAAGGCCGCAAGGTGCGCAACAGCCGACAGGCTCGCGCGATGGCGAAAGGCTCCAAGTTCGGTCGCAAAGAGACCGAAGATGCCTGGCAGAACGCCGAAGTGGCGGCGCTGTTCCGTCTGGCCGGTGCCGGGGTGCGGGTGCCCAAACCGTACGACTTCCTCGACGGCGTGCTGTTGATGGAGCTGGTGGCCGATGAGTTCGGCGACGCCGCGCCGCGTCTGAATGACGTGGTGCTGGAGCCGGATCAGGCGCGTGAGTATCACGCGTTCCTGATTTCGCAGATCGTGCTGATGTTGTGTACCGGTCTGGTGCACGGTGACCTCTCGGAGTTCAACGTGCTGCTGACGCCGACCGGCCCGGTCATCATCGACCTGCCGCAAGCCGTCGACGCTGCTGGCAACAACCACGCGTTCAGCATGCTGGAGCGTGATGTCGGTAACATGGCTTCGTACTTCGGCCGCTTTGCCCCGGAGTTGAAGACGACCAAGTACGCGAAGGAAATGTGGGCGTTGTACGAAGCCGGCACCTTGCATCCAGCTAGCGTGCTGACCGGTGAATTCGATGATCCGGAGGACCTGGCCGATGTTGGCGGGGTGTTGCGCGAGATCGAAGCGGCGCGCCTCGACGAGGAACGCAAGCAGGCCATCCGTGCGGCGGACGACGAGCCGAAAGGCAAGTCTGACGAGCCACCGCCGCCACCGTGGATGCAGTGATTGTTTGACAGGAAACCCGGCTTCGGCCGGGTTTTTTGTTTGGATCAGAATGCTTGGAAGCCCAGAAGCCCCTCACCCCAGCCCTCTCCCAGAGGGAGAGGGGGCCAACCGAAGTGTCTTGCGTCATACATCGACCTGAAACACCGGGTCGATTATGGATTGGATGAGGTCAGCATTTGGACCTGTCTGGATTCGGTAAAGAAATTTCAGGTCGGCGTATCTCCACAGCATCCCCCAATCAGTCCCCTCTCCCCCTGGGAGAGGGTTAGGGTGAGGGCCTCTTTCGGATCAACGCAATTTCACGTCTACTGTCCACCGCTCCAACCACACTCAAGGACTGAATGTGACTACCCCCCGCAACACCCACCTGATCGTCACCGCCCGCCTGATCTCCGATTTCGGCGCCTTCCTCAACATGGTCGCGCTGGCCACCTACGTTTACCTGCTAAGCAACAGCGCCATGAGCGTCGGGATCTTTCTCGCCAGTCGCGTGGGCGGCGGGATTGTTGCCAGTCTGATCGGCACCGCGTTTTACCGCCGCTGCAGTGGCCGCGCACCGCTGATCGCGTTCGACCTGCTGCGCGCCAGCGTGCTGGGTTTGCTGTTGATTGTGCCCGTCAGCCAGCAGGCCTTGCTGTTGCCGGTGATCGCCTTCGGTCTGGGTCTGGGCAATTCGATGTTCGCCATAGGTCTTAACAGCCAGTTGCCGCGTTTGATTCGCGCCGATCAATTGCTCAAGGCCAATGCCTGGATCACCTCGGCTTCATCCGCCGCAATGGTCGGTGGCAGCCTGGTGTCGGGTTTGCTGGTGGCGGGTTTTGGTTTTGAAACGGTGTTCGCCCTGAATGCGCTGACTTACCTGCTGGCAGCATTATTGATTGTGCCGCTGCGGTTCGAACCGGCGACCGTCAACGACGAACCTGATCGCGGCGAATGGACAGCGCTCAAGCAGGGCCTGCGTGCTACGCCGGTGATTGCTGCGATGCTTGCAGTGACCATGGCCGACACCTTGGGCAGCGCTGCGCACAACGTCGGCTTTCCGATTATTTCCAAGCTGCTGACACCGGAGTCGGCGAGCACCACGCTAGGCCTGATGCTCGCGGTGTGGGCCAGCGGCAAACTGCTGGGTGCGCGAATCGCCAGTCGCCTCAAGGGTTCGGACAACATCAACCTTGAACGACGGTTTTTCTTCGGCGTGGCGCTGATGTCCTGCGGCTTCATCCTGATGTTCCAGCAACACAGCCTCTACGGACTGCTGCTGTTTTCCTTGCCCGCGGGGTTGGGCGACGGCTTTTCCGAAGTCGGGCTGATGTCGCGTCTGCAACGTGAGCCCGAGCATTTGCGCCTGCCGGTATTCAGCTTTCTGACTTTGCTGCAAATGACCGGTTTTGGCATCGGCATGCTGATCGCCGCACCGTTCTACGGATGGTGGACGCCGGGTGCCGTGGTCATGCTCTTCCACGGCATTCCGCTCAGTACCTTGTTGCTGGTGAAAGGACTGGCGCTCAAGCGCGGGCGGGTTGCGCGCAGCAGCCCGACGCCAACTCCTTGAGGATCGGGCAGTCGGGGCGATGGTCGCCGTTACAATGCTCGACCAGGTCTTGCAGGGTGTCGCGCAACTCGCCGAGTTCGCGAATCTTCTGATTCAACTCGTCGATGTGCTGGCGGGCCAATGCCTTCACATCGGCACTGGCACGTTGGCGATCCTGCCAGAGGGTCAGCAGTTTGCCGACCTCTTCCAGCGAAAAGCCCAGGTCCCGCGAGCGCTTGATAAATGCCAGCGTGTGCAGGTCATCGTCGCCGTAGACCCGGTAACCGCTGTCGGTGCGATGGGCCGCTTTGAGCAGGCCGATCGACTCGTAGTAGCGGATCATTTTCGCGCTCAGGCCGCTGTTTTTGGCCGCTTGACCGATGTTCATCGGTGCTCCTCCAGATCCTTGGGTTTCCAGGTTTTCAACAGTAGCGCATTGCTCACCACACTGACGCTCGACAGCGCCATCGCTGCGCCGGCCAGCACCGGGTTGAGGAAGCCGAACGCCGCCAGCGGAATGCCGATCAGGTTGTAGACGAAGGCCCAGAACAGGTTCTGGCGGATCTTCGCGTAAGTCTTGCGGCTGATTTCCAGCGCCGCCGGCACCAGCCGTGGATCGCCGCGCATCAGGGTGATGCCCGCCGCGTGCATGGCGACGTCGGTGCCACCGCCCATGGCGATGCCGATGTCGGCAGCGGCGAGGGCCGGGGCGTCGTTGATGCCGTCACCGACCATCGCGACCACGCCGGTTTTTTTCAGCTCGCTGACGGTCGCGGCTTTGTCCGCCGGCAGCACTTCGGCGTGGACATTGCGGATGCCCAGCGCTTCGGCGACCACACGAGCGCTGCCGCGGTTGTCGCCGGTCAGCAAATGGCTGTGGATATCCCGGGCGGCAAGTTGTTGCACGGCTTCCAGTGCGCCGGGTTTCAGGGTGTCACCGAAGGCGAATAAACCGAGCACCTTCGGCTCAGGGGTTTGCTCGATCAGCCATGACAGGGTGCGGCCTTCGGCTTCCCAGGCTTGGGCAGATTGGCTCAGGTTGCCGGCGCTCAAAGCACTTTCCTCAAGCATGCGCCGATTGCCCAGCGCCAGACGTCGTCCATCGAGATTGCCGGCGATGCCACGACCGGTCAGCGATTGACTGTCGCTGACATCCGGCACGTTCAGGCCTCGCTCAGCTGCCGCATCCAGCACCGCTTTGGCCAACGGATGTTCGCTGCCGCGTTGCAGTGCGCCGGCCAGCTTCAGCAAGGTGTCTTCATCACCATCCACTGCACTGAAATGGGCGATACGCGGCGTGCCAGAGGTCAGCGTGCCGGTCTTGTCGAAGACCACGCTGCTGACTTCATGGGCGCGTTCCAGGGCTTCGGCGTCCTTGATCAGAATGCCGTGGCGCGCAGCCACGCCAGTGCCGGCCATGATTGCTGTTGGCGTGGCCAGACCGAGCGCGCAGGGGCAAGCGATGACCAGAACAGCGACGGCATTGATCAGCGCGGTTTCGATCGGGGCGCCGTAGAGCCACCAGCCGATCAGTGTTGCCAAGGCAATCAGCAACACGGTCGGCACGAAGATCTGGCTGACCTTATCCACCAGTTTCTGGATCGGTGCCTTGGCAGCTTGAGCGTCCTCGACAAGACGAATGATCCGCGCCAGCACGGTTTCCGCACCGAGCGCCTGAGTGCGCACCAGCAAGCGGCCTTCACCATTGATCGCGCCACCGGTGACTTTGTCGCCCGGTTGTTTCGGCACCGGCAGGCTTTCGCCGCTGATCAGTGCTTCATCGGCGTGGCTCTGGCCTTCGATCACTTCGCCGTCGACCGGGAAGCGTTCGCCGGGTTTGACCAGCACCAGATCGTTCAGGCGCAACGCGCTGATGGCGACATCCTGCTCGCGGCCGTCGATCACTTGAATGGCCCGTTCCGGGCGTAACGCCTCGAGGGCGCGGATGGCGCTGGCGGTCTGGCGTTTGGCGCGGCTTTCCAGGTATTTGCCGAGCAGTACCAAAGCGATGACCACCGCCGACGCTTCGAAGTACAGATGCGGCATGCGCCCGGAGGCGGTGGCCCATTCGTAAAGACTCAGACCGTAACCGGCGCTGGTGCCGAGGGCGACCAGCAAATCCATATTGCCGGCACCAGCGCGCACGGCTTTCCACGCCGCCACATAAAAGCGTGCACCGAAAATGAACTGCACGGGCGTGGCAAGGGCGAATTGCGCCCAAGCCGGCAGCATCCAGTGAATGCCGAACGGTTGCAGCAACATCGGCGCCACCAACGGCAGGGCCAGGGCGATGGCGCAGATCAGCGCCCAGCGTTCATGCTTGAGGCGCTGTTGCTGATTATCGGTTTGCGGGTGTTCGGCTTGCCAGATGCTGGCGGAATAGCCGGCCTTTTCTACGGCTTCGATCAGGCTTTGTGGATCGACCTGACCAAGCAGATCGAGGTGCGCGCGTTCGTTGGCGAGATTGACGCTGACGTTTTTCACCCCGGGAACTTTGTTCAGGGCACGCTCGACACGACCGATGCAGGAGGCGCAGGTCATGCCTTCAATATTCAGTTCAATTGTTTGCTGCGGGACGCTGTAACCGGCGCGTTCAACCGCCTCCATCAACGCCGGCAAGCTGTCGCCGGGCGCCTGCACGCGGGCCTGCTCGGTGGCGAGGTTAACGCTGACGGCACTGGCGCCGCTGACTTTGCTCAACGCCCGCTCGACACGGCCAGCGCAACTGGCGCAGGTCATGCCGGCAATCGGCAGATCGAACGTGATGGAATCGGACATCGGTCGTACTCCCTGTAGTAGATGCCTACAAGGATCAACCTTGCCATGCGGGCAAGGTCAAGCGCCATTCTTTGATGAGTGGCAAAAGCAACTGTGGGAGCGAGCCCGCTCGCGAAAGCGGTGGGTCAGTCAACATCATCGCTGAATGACACACCAAATTCGCGAGCAGGCTCGCTCCCACAGGTCTGGATTTGCTTAATAGCCGAGATCGGCGCGCTTCAGGTACATGCCTTCCTGTGTCATCGCTATCCGGTACTTCTGCACATCGCCCGCTTGCAGTTTTATTTCCTGCGAGCCCGGTGCGAGCAAGCCTGGATTGCAACCCGGTACTTGCCCCGGCAGCAGTTTCAGACGCAGCGATACAGTGCCCGGTGGCAGGTTGAAAGACGTGCTCTGTTCCTGAAACAGGCGCGCCGAAAGCTGATCCTGGATATACACACCGATTTCGCAGGAGGTTGCCACTTCCAGGCGCTCGCGGGAAATGATCAGAACCCCGTAATCCTCTCCGGCAGCTTGCACTTGAGGAACGGCGGCGAAGAGGCTGAGAAAGCCAAACAGGCTGAAAACTGACCAGCGCATGGCTGAATCTCCTGAATCGAGTCATAGATGTACGCAGCTTGGCCGAGCGCGGCACCGATTGCCAGCCCGGCAGCTTATTCAAGAACTTGACCTTGCCATCGTGGCAAGCTCGAGACTGCCGGCAACCTCACTCAAAGGAGTCATTCCATGCAAGTGTTCAACGTTCAAGGCATGTCCTGCGGTCACTGCGTCAAAGCCATCACCAACGCTGTGCAGGCCAAAGATCCGGCGGCCAGTGTGCGGGTTGATCTGGCCGCCAAAGAAGTCGGCGTGGAAAGTACGCTGAGCGCCGAACAAGTGATTGAGGTCATCAGCGAAGAAGGCTACGCAGTGAAACTCGTCTGAAGTTTTATAGTTAGCGAGCTATCGGAATGTTCAAGGCGTCCGGGCACGGCTAGACTGTCGGGCTGCCGACTTGCCAACCTGGATGCCTGATGAACTTCCGTACCATTCTGATTCTCGGTGCCTTGACCGCCTTCGGGCCCTTGGCGATCGACTTCTATTTACCTGCCTTTCCCTCGATGGCGCTGGCCTTCGGCACCGACGAGAAACACGTGCAGATGACGTTGGCGGCATATTTCGCCGGCCTGTCCATCGGTCAGTTGCTTTATGGCCCAGTGGCAGATCGCTTTGGCCGACGCATCCCGTTGCTCGTCGGGCTTGCGCTGTTCACCCTGGCGTCGCTGGCCTGCGCTTATGCGCCAAACCTGGAATGGCTGATCGGCGCACGTTTCGTCCAGGCGTTGGGCGGCTGTGCGGGGATGGTGATTTCCCGGGCGGTGGTCAGCGACAAGTGCGACGCGGTGGGCTCGGCGAAAGTCTTTTCGCAATTGATGCTGGTGATGGGCCTGGCGCCGATTCTGGCGCCGATGCTCGGCGGTCTGCTGGTCAACACCACAGGCTGGCAGTCGATCTTCCTGGTGTTGACCGGATTCAGTGCCTTGGCCGGATTGGCCGTGGCGCTGGGTCTGCCGGAAAGCATGCCGGCGCACATGCCGCGTCAGCCGTTGTCCGGCGCACTGCGTCAGTACGGGCGCCTGCTCAAGGATCGGGTTTATCTCGGCCATGCCCTGACCGGTGGCATCGCCATCGCCGGGATGTTCGCTTACATCGCCGGCTCGCCGTTCATCTTCATCAAGCTGTATGGCGTGCCAGCCGAGCATTTCGGCTGGCTGTTCGGCACCAACGCGGCGGGGTTCATTCTGGTGGCGCAGGTCAACGCACGGCTGTTGGCCAAGCGAGGTCCGGCATTCCTGCTGTCGCGGGCGGTGTGGGTTTATTTCGCTGCCGGGCTGACGCTGCTTGCGGTCAGCGCGATGCACACCGAATCCTTGTGGCCGCTGCTGATCCCATTGTTTATCTGCGTATCGAGCCTGGGTTGCATCAGCCCCAACGCAGCAGCCTGCGCCATGAACGGGCAGGGCGCGCGCGCCGGCAGTGCCTCGGCGCTGCTCGGCTGCATGCAATTCAGCGTCGCCGCTGGCGCTTCGGCGTTGGTGGGGGTGTTGCACGACGGCACGGCGGTACCGATGGCGATCGTCATCAGTATTTGCGGTTTGCTGGTGGTGTGCGTGGCGCTGCTCACCCGCCGTCTGCAGAATGCCCGGGCTCTGGCGCAAGCTCAGGCCGAGGCATAAAAAACCTCAGCCGGCAGCGCGCTGCTGGCTGCGGTCGGGAATCTGGTGGGGCGCGCAAAGTCGCGCTTCGAGGGTGCGGGTGAAGGCCAGTGCTTCGGCTTCACTGCGGAATGTCACGGCGTGTTGGTCCAGACGAACCTGCCATTGAGACTTTGCCACTTCTTTTATCAGGATCTTCATTGCTGACCTCCCTTGCGTAAAAGATGTATCGCAGAGGCTTCGATTGTAGTCCTGAATACGATCGCAATTGTGACAACGGTCAAGCATCGGACTGACGGCAAAAAACTGCGCAGCCGCCGCCGAACGCTCTAGGTTCGGCGGCGGCTGCGCTGTGCGGTTTTTTAGAAACCTTCTAAAACAATTTTCCCCTTGGCTTTGCCGCTTTCCAGCAGCTCATGGGCGCGACGCAGGTTCGCCGCATTGATCGTGCCGAAATGCTCGCCCACCGTGGTCTTCAACGTCCCGGCATCAATCAGCTCGGCCACGCGGTTGAGCAGGTTGTGCTGCTCGATCATGTCCGGCGTCTCGAACAGCGAGCGGGTGTACATGAATTCCCAGTGCAGCGACAGGCTCTTGCGCTTGAGTTTGCTGATATCCAGTGATTTCGGATCATCGATCAGCGCCAGTTTGCCTTGCGGCGCCAGGGCTTCAACCAGTTGATCCAGATGCTGATCGGTCTGGGTCAGGCTGGCGACGTGGGTGACGTTATCGATGCCGGCGCGTTTCAGTTCTTCACTCAGCGGCTGGCTGTGATCGATCACCAGGTCGGCGCCCAGCTCTTTGACCCAGTCGCGGGTCTGCTCGCGGGAAGCGGTGCCGATGACTTTCAGGCCGGTCAGTTGCCTGGCCAGTTGCGTGAGGATCGAGCCAACCCCGCCGGCCGCGCCGACGATCAGCAGACTCTGGTCTTCTGTGGTTTTGCCTTCGCGGATTTGCAGGCGCTCGAACAGCAACTCCCACGCGGTGATCGCGGTAAGCGGCAGCGCGGCGGCCTCGGCGAAACCGAGGGATTTCGGCATATGGCCGACAATGCGCTCATCCACCACGTGCAGTTCACTGTTGCCACCGGCACGGGCGATGGAGCCGGCGTAGAAGACCTTGTCGCCGGCCTTGAACAACGTCACCTCACTGCCGACAGCCTTGACCACACCGGCAACGTCCCAGCCCAGCACCTTCGCCGCGCCGTTTTCCGGTGCCACGTTCTGCCGCACTTTGGTGTCGACCGGGTTGACCGAAATGGCTTTGACTTCCACCAGCAGGTCGCGCGGGCCGGCTACCGGTTCTGGCAGTTCGATGTCTTGCAGGGATTTTGCGTCGCTGATCGGCAGGGAAGCGTAATAGGCGATGGCTTTCATGAAGGACTCCGTACAGTTGATAGAAGAAGAAATCAGGCAATCGCGCCAAGGCGTTTGAGCTGGAAGTGTTCGATGGTGTGGCCGGCAGTGGCCTGGAAGTTCTGAAAGTGTGCGCTGGCGTTGTGCGCCTCAAGCACCGCTTCGCTGGCCCAGTGCTCGATCACATAAAACACCTGCGGGTCGGCGAGGTCGCGGTGCAAGTCGTATTGGCTGCAACCGTCTTCGGCGCGGCTCGGCTCAACCAGGGCGCGCAAGCCCTGTTCGAGAAGGTCCTGTTGGCCGGGTTTGGCGATCAGGGTGGCGATTGCGGTGAAGGGCTGGGACATGCTCGGCTCCAGAGCAGCGGGATGAATGCGATAGAGAGATGATTGGCTATTTCTCTGCGAGATAAAACCGGCTAAAAGAGCAGTCTCTTTCAATATTTTTTTGATAATCGAGGCTGAGCATGCTGCGTTTCGATGATTTGCAGTTATTTGTCCGGGCGGCGGATCTGGGCAGCCTGTCGGCGGCAGCGCGAGTGATGGACATGTCCGCAGCTGTGGCCAGTGCGGCGTTGAAGCGAATTGAACAGCAGCTCGGCGCGCGGCTGCTGGCGCGTTCGACCCGCAGCTTGCGCCTGACGGCCGAAGGCGAAGGTTTTCTCGAATACGCACGGGCGGCGCTGAGTAATCTCGATGAAGGTCGGCGCCTGCTCGCCAGTGGCCAGGATCAGGTCAGCGGGGTCTTGCAGTTGTCGGCGCCGTCGGATTTCGGTCGCAATCTGCTGCTGCCATGGCTCGACGAGTTCCAGCGCGAGCACCCGAAGCTGACCGTGCGCTTGTTGCTCGGCGATCGTATCGCCGATCTGTTTCGTCAACCGGTGGACATCGCCTTGCGCTATGGCGAGCCGGAAGACTCAAGCCTGGTGGCTTTGCCCATCGCCGCGCAAAACCGCCGCGTGTTGTGTGCCTCGCCGGCGTATCTGGCCCGACACGGCGAACCGCGCCAACTCGAACAACTGGCCCAGCACAACTGCCTGTTGTACATGCTCGGTAGCCGGATTCATGACCACTGGAGTTTTCACGATGGCAAACGTGAAGTCGGCCTGACCGTCAGTGGCGACCGTTTCAGCGATGACGCCGACGTCGTGCGTCTGTGGGCGCTGGCCGGCGCCGGAATTGCCTACAAGTCGTGGCTGGACGTGGGCGCTGATGTGCTCGCCGGGCGTCTCAAAGTACTGTTGCCGGAGCTGCTCTGTGAGCGCGCACCGCTGAATTTGTTGTGCGCCCATCGCGCTCAATTGAGTAAGCCGGTGAACCTTCTGAGGGACATGCTCGCCAGCCGATGCGCTGATTTGAGTAGTCAATTTCCCGTTTTTCCGAAAGTTGATCATTAGTCGCAGCTAAATAGAGAAATTTCTGTCAGGAACAATCACCACCTGCGCAGGCCCCGGCGCGGGACGCGCGGGCTAACCCGCTTATACTAGCGCCCGCCTCATGCCAGCACCGACACCCCGGCCCGGAGACCCTCGCACCGCGTCGCCAGTATTCGAGTGACGGTCGCGCAACTGCTGCGGGTTCTGTGCCGGAGCAGGCTGCGTCAGTGGCTTGCCTCGCCCCGGTTCATGGCGATTTTCGCGTCTTGGCCGATGACTCATTACCGGCCAAGATGTCTCCGAGCAGTAGACGATACGATTCAACAGGGAGTGAACACATGGAACATGCACCTTGCATCAGCCAGATCGCCACGTTGCTGGCCGACCCCAAGCGCAGCGCGATGATGTGGGCGTTGATGGATGGCTCGGCCCGGCAAACCGAGGAGCTTGCGCTACTGGCAGGGCTGTCGCCGTCGTCGGCCAGTGCGCATCTGGCACGGCTATCCACGGGTGGTCTGTTGAAGGTCGAAGTCCGTGGTCGCAAACGCTTTTTCCGTCTCTCGGCACCGGAGGTCGGCGCTGCGATAGAAGCATTGGCCAGCGCCACCATTGCCAGTGCTCCACGGGAAATTCCCGAGGTCTTCAAACGCACCACCCCCATGGCCAAACCGCAAACCGCGCCGTCCTCGTTGTTGCGCGCGCGTTTTTGCGATGACCATCTCGGCGGTACGCTGGCGGCGGATCTGTATCAACGGTTGCTCGATGCCGGCTGGATCGAACAGCTTGAACAACGCGTCGTGGTGACCCACAAAGGTGCGAAACGCTTGGCGGGCCGTGGCGTGTTCATTCAGGCGCTGGCCCATCGCAACGTGCAGGTGGCATGTGCCTGTCCGGACTGGAGCGAACGTCGTCCGCACATGGGGGGCTCACTCGGCGCCGCACTGTTGCAGTTGTTCATGCAGTCCGGCTGGCTGACGCTGCCCAACGACTCTCGAGCCTTGCAATTGACGGCCACCGGCCAACGGGAATTGCATCGATTCGCCAGGGAGACCGAGCTGGAAATGGCGTTGTAGAGCGCCTTGCCATTGACGTCCGGAACTGCTTCATCGCTACGGGCGTCGTCCACGACTGCGAACAGGTCGCATCCAGCACGAACGCCGAGGCACTATCACGCACACTCGATCCGGGGACATTTCGGATGGGGGAGGCGGCATGGACACTCACGGCTACAGTGCGGCAGAACGCTTGGAACGACTGCCAGTCAGCGGTTATCACCGGATCATTTTCATCATCATCGCCCTGGCGTTTTTCTTCGACTCCATGGATCTGGCGATGATGACGTTCCTGCTTGGCTCGATCAAAGCCGAGTTCGGCCTGAGCAGTGCGCAAGCGGGGCTGCTCGCCAGTTCGAGTTTTTTCGGCATGGTGCTGGGGGCATCGCTGTCCGGCATGCTCGCCGATCGCTTCGGACGCAAACCGGTGTTTCAGTGGAGCATCGTCTTGTGGGGCGTGGCCAGTTATCTGTGCTCGACCGCGCAAACGGTCGAGACGCTGACGTTGTTCCGCATTCTGTTGGGAATCGGTATGGGCATGGAATTTCCCATCGCCCAGTCGATGCTGTCCGAGCTGATTCCTGCCAAACGACGTGGGCGCTACATCGCATTGATGGATGGCTTCTGGCCGCTGGGTTTCGTGGCGGCCGGCGTACTGTCTTACTTCCTGCTGCCGCTGATTGGCTGGCGCGATATCTTTCTGGTGTTGGCCGTGCCAGCGGTGTTTGTGCTGGCGATCCGCTTTTTCATTCCCGAGTCACCGCGCTGGCTGGAACAGGCTGGAAAGTATGAGGCAGCAGACAAGGTGTTGAACGGCATCGAGGCGCGGGTGCGTTTGTCGCTGGGCGGTGCGGCGTTGCCGGAACCGTTGCGCTTGCCGCGCACCGTGACCCCGCCGGGCGATTTCTTTGCCGCGCTCAAGCAGATCTGGTCGCCGCAGTATCGCCAGCGCACCACGATGATCTGGAGTCTGTGGTTCTTTGCGCTACTGGGGTTTTATGGGCTGACGTCGTGGCTCAGTGCCTTGCTGCAACAGTCGGGTTTTGCCGTGACGCAGTCGGTGTATTACACGGTGCTGATTTCCCTGGGCGGGATTCCCGGATTTCTCATGGCTGCGTGGCTGGTCGAGCGCTGGGGACGCAAACCGGTGTGCATCGTCACGTTGCTCGGCGGCGGGGTGATGGCGTTTCTGTACGGGCAGAGTGCGGTGTTTGGCGGCAACGTGGCGCTGCTGATCGGCACCGGGCTGTTGATGCAGTTTTTTCTGTTCGGCATGTGGGCGGTGCTTTACACCTACACGCCGGAACTGTATCCGACGTCGGCACGGGCGACAGGCTCGGGCTTTGCTTCGGCGATCGGGCGGGTGGGTTCGCTGCTCGGGCCGTTGGTGACCGGGTTGGTGTTCCCGATAACCGGGCAGGGCGGGGTGTTTGCGCTGGGCGCGGCGTGCTTTGCGATAGCGGCGGGGGTGGTGTGGCTGTTCGGGATGGAGACGCGGGGTAAGACCCTGGAAGAATTGACCGAAGCAGAAGTTATTGGCTGACCCCTAAACCAACTGTGGGAGCGAGCTTGCTCGCGAAAGCGGTGTATCAAACAACAACTTCGTTGAATGACAGACCGTATTCGCGAGCAAGCTCGCTCCCACAGGGGGGGGCGGTGTGGCTTATGGTTTTACCAGACGCGCATCCAGGCTGTTCTGCGCCAGGCGCTTGGCCTGATCCTGGGTCATGCCCAAGTGCTCATGCAGCGCGTAGAAGTTCTCGGTCACATAACCACCGAAGTACGCCGGGTCATCGGAATTCACCGTGACCTTCACACCACGCTCGAGCATGTCGAGAATGTTGTGCTGCGACATGTGATCGAACACGCAAAGCTTGGTGTTCGACAGCGGGCACACGGTCAGCGGGATTTGCTCGTCGATGATCCGCTGCATCAAACGCTCGTCTTCGATGGCGCGTACGCCATGGTCGATGCGTTGGATTTTCAGCAGGTCGATGGCTTCCCAGATGTACTCCGGCGGGCCTTCTTCGCCAGCATGGGCAACGGTGAGGAAGCCTTCGTGGCGGGCACGGTCGAACACGCGCTGGAACTTGCTCGGCGGGTGACCCATCTCGGAACTGTCCAGACCGACTGCGACAAACGCATCACGGAACGGCAGCGCTTGATCAAGGGTTTTCTCGGCTTCTTCTTCGCTCAGGTGGCGCAGAAAGCTGAGGATCAAACCGCTGGTGATGCCCAGTTGCTGCTCGCCATCCTTCAGCGCGGCGGCGATGCCGTTGAGCACCACTTCGAATGGAATGCCCCGATCGGTGTGAGTCTGCGGGTCGAAGAACGGTTCGGTGTGAATCACGTTCTGCGCTTTGCAGCGCAGCAGGTACGCCCAGGTCAGGTCGTAGAAGTCCTGCGAAGTGCGCAGCACGTCGGCGCCCTGGTAATACAGGTCGAGGAATTCCTGCAGGTTGTTGAAGGCGTAAGCCTGGCGCAGGGTTTCCACGTCGTTCCACGGCAGGGCGATCTTGTTGCGTTCGGCCAGGGCGAACAGCAGCTCGGGCTCCAGCGAGCCTTCCAGGTGCAGGTGCAGTTCAGCCTTGGGCAAGGCGTTGAGCCAGTCGTACATATTCTTTTCTCATCAGGTGCAATGACGGCATTCTACAGATGCGCGCCGAAACAATTGGCAAAACCTGACCAAGCGATCCATCACACCGCTTCCTGTTCGCGGCGATAGGCGTAGGTATCGGCGAAGCGCGACAGCAGGAATTCGGCGCAGGTGGTGGTCGGATATTTCGCCGGATGCTGCGCGTCCTGGCAACCGGGCAGGCATTCGATGCGGGTGTCCGGGTGCGGCTCGGCGAAGAACGGCATCGAGTAGCGATCCACGCCCAGCGGGCTGATCACCCGGTGCGGGGTCGAGCGATAACGGTCGTTGCTCCAGCGCGCCATCATGTCGCCGAGGTTGACCACGAAGGTGCCGTCGATGGGCGGCGCATCGATCCATTCGCCCCGCACATTCTTGACCTGCAAGCCACCGGCGCTGTCCTGATAGAGCAGGGTGATGCAGCCGTAATCGGTGTGCGCGCCGGCGCCTTGCTGCTCGGCGGAGCTGGCGGTGTGGCGCGGTGGGTAATGGATCATGCGCAGGACGCTGACCGGGTCGACGAAGCGGCTGTCGAAGAAGTCGCGCTCGATGTCGAGAGCGAGGGTCATTGCCCGTAGCAGGGTTTGCGCGAGGGCCTGCATGTCGAGGTAGTGCTGCTCCATCAACTCAGCCCATCCGGTTTGCGCCGGATGCCGGTTCGGCCCGCGCAACGGTTTTTCCGCGAGCACATCAGGATGGTTGGCTGGCAGGTGCAGGCCCATGTCGAAGGTTTCTTTGAGGTCGCTGGGTTTGTTCGGGTCGAGTTGCTCGGTGGCGATGGCGCCGTAGCCGCGATGGTGGCGGGTCTGGGTGATGTCGATCTTGAGTTTTTCTGCTGCGGGCAGAGCAAAAAAACGTTGAGTCTGATCGAGGACTTCGTCGATGCGCTGCGCTGCGATTGGGTGGCCCTTGATGTAGAAGAAACCCCATTCGCGGCAGGCGTGGTCGATCTGCTCGGCGACGGCTGGCCAAGCGTTTTCATTGTCGCTATAGAGCGGGCTGATATCGATGATCGGAAGCTGATCCATACGCAATCCTTGAAAAGTACGGGAGATCGTTCCCACGCTCCGCGTGGGAATGCCTCAATGGACGCTCTGCGTCCGCTTTCAGCAGGGACGCGGAGCGTCCCGGGCGGCATTCCCACGCAGAGCGTGGGAACGATCGGGGTCAGGTAGATTACTTCGGCATCTCCGCCTTCATGCCTTCAACGTAATAGTTCATCGACGCCAGTTCCGCATTCGTCGCGCTCACGCCTGCGGGGATTTTCTCGACCCCGGCCTGATCCTTGATCGGCCCGGTAAACGGTTGAAACGCACCGCTCTTGATGTCGGCAATGATCTGCTCGGCCTCGGCTTTCACCGGCGCTGGCACCAGATCGCTGATCGGCAGTTCAACCGTGCCTTCCTTCAACCCGCCCCAGTAATCCTGCGATTTCCAGGTGTGATCGATCACGCTTTGCGTCGCCTGAATATAGTGCGGCGCCCAGTCGTTGACGATCGAGGTCAGCACCGCTTTCGGCCCGAAGTGCGCCATGTCCGAGGCGTAACCCACCGCGTACACGCCACGACGTTCGGCGGCTTGAATCGGCGCCGGGCTGTCGGTGTGCTGGAACACCACGTCGACGCCCTGATCGATCAGCGCGTTGGCCGCGTCGGCTTCCTTGCCCGGATCAAACCACGAGTTGACCCACACAACCTTGATCTCGGTGCCGGGGTTGTACTTGTTCAAGGCCAATTGGATCGAGTTGATATCGCGGATCACCTCGGGGATCGGGAACGAAGCGACGTAACCGATCTTCTTGGTCTTGGTCATCTTCGCGGCGAGGAAGCCGCCGACGTAGCGCCCCTCGTAAGTGCGCGCCAGATAGGTGCCGAGGTTCTTGTCCTGTTTGTAGCCGGTGGCGTGTTCGAAGGTCACCTTGGGGAATTGCTTGGCGACTTTCAGCGTCGGGTTCATGTAGCCGAAAGAGGTGGTGAAGATCAGGTCGTACTTGTCCTTGGCCATGTTGCGGATCACCCGCTCGGCGTCGGCACCCTCGGCGACGTTCTCGACGTAGTTGGTGGTGATCTGATTGCCGAATTTTTCCGCGAGTGCCTTGCGCCCCTGCTCATGCTGATACGTCCAGCCGTGGTCACCAATCGGACCGATGTAGACGAAACCGACCTTCAGCGGATCGGCAGCGCTGGCGCTCAGGCTGATCCCCAGACCGAGGGCGGCGCACAGCAGTTTGTGCAGCGGACGTATTTGCATGAACTCGAACTCCATTTTGTTGTGTGTGGACAGGGCCAATGCAAATTGCTGACCAACAAGACAACAAACAATCCAGAACCGAGGCGCGGCCTTCGCGAGCAAGCTCGCTCCCACATTGAAATGCGGTCACCTGTGGGAGCGAGCTTGCTCGCGAAGGAGCCGGTAAGGCCAATAAAAGGGCACCTGCCGAACTAGCTGCCATTCGCTGGTGCGCTAAGGTGTAACGAAACGTTAGCGCCGCCCCGCAGTCAGTAGCTCATTCGTTCTCTTCGGCAAAAAGGCCCGCCATGCTCTCGATCCTCAAGCAAGAAAGCTTTCTGCTGCTGGCCGTCATCGCCGCGTGCGTCGCCTATCCGCTGGAACACTGGCTGCTGCACAGCGGCCAGATCGTTGCGCTGATCGGCGGATTAGTGCTGATCGCCTTCATTGTCGCCGCCTCGATGCGCGTCGCTCATCAGGCCGAATTGCTCGCGGAAAAAGTCGGCGATCCCTACGGCACGATGATCCTCACCCTCGCCGCCGTGCTGGTGGAAGTGGTGATCCTCGCGATCATGATGAGCAACGAAGCCTCGGCTACTTTGGTGCGCGACACCATCTATTCGGCGGTCATGCTCGACATCAACGGCATCCTCGGCCTCGCCGCGCTGATGGGCGGGATCAAGCACGGCGAGCAGTCCTATAACGATGACTCGGCGCGCAGCTACAGCGTGATGATCCTCACCGCCATGGGCGTATCGATGGTGGTGCCGGAGTTTATTCCCGAGGCCAACTGGAAGATTTATTCGGCGTTCACCATCGGTGCGATGGTGGTGCTTTATGCGCTGTTCCTGCGCATGCAGGTCGGCCCGCACAGTTACTTTTTCAGCTACAGCTACCCGGACAAACGCCGCAAGAAAGAACCCGTCGAGGAGGAGCCGAAACCGGTCAGCCTCGCATTGTCGATCGGCATTCTGGTGTTCGGTGTGGTGGTGATTGGCGCACTCGCCGAGGTGATGTCGAAGACCCTCGATCTGGGCCTGGAAGGCACGGGCGCGCCGCCGGTGATCACGGCGATTCTGGTGGCGGCGATTTCCGCTGCGCCGGAGATTCTGACTGCGTTGCGTGCGGCACTGGCCAACCGTATGCAGTCGGTGGTGAACATTGCAATGGGCGCGTCATTGTCGACGGTGATCCTGACCGTGCCGGTGATGGAGGCGATGGCGCTGTATACCGGTCAACCGTTTCAGATGGCGATGACGCCGGTGCAGACGGTGATGATCTTCATCACGCTGATCGTCAGCGCGATCAACCTCAATGACGGCGAGACCAATGCCATCGAAGGCATGACGCACTTTGTGCTGTTTGCGACGTTCATCATGTTGTCGCTGCTCGGTCTTTGATATTGATCGTTCCCACGCTCCGCGTGGGAATGCCGCCATGGACGCTCTGCGTCCGCTGCTGGGACGCGGAGCGTCCCGAGATGCAGTCCCACGCAGAGCGTGGGAACGATCATATGGGGAGGGGGATCAGGTACCGGCGATGAGCTGGCGAGCCGCTTGGCTGTGATCGGCAATCAGGCCTTTCAGATCCAGCCCTTCAACCTGGCCATCCACCACGCGCCACTTGCCTCCAATCATCACCCGATCCGCCCGATCCGCGCCGCACAACAACAGCGCCGAAATCGGATCATGGCTGCCCGAGAAGCGCAGCTCATCGAGCTTGAACAACGCCAGATCTGCCTGCTTGCCCACGGCAATCTCACCAATATCGGTACGCCCCAACAGGCTCGCCGAACCCTTGGTCGCCCAGCCCAGCACGCGTTCCGGAGTGATCTTCTCGGCGCCGTAACGCAGGCGCTGGATGTACAGCGCCTGACGCGCTTCGAGAATCATGTTCGAGGCATCGTTGGACGCCGAACCATCCACGCCCAGACCAAACAACGCACCCGCGTCAGTCAGATCGATACTCGGGCAAATGCCGGAGGCCAGGCGCATGTTCGAACTCGGGCAATGGCAAATGCCGGTGCCAGCCTGACCCAGGCGAGCGATTTCGTCCGGGTTGAAATGAATGCCGTGGGCCAGCCAGGTGCGCGGGCCGAGCCAGCCGACGCTGTCCAGATAATCAACGGTGCGCAGGCCGAAACGCTGTAGGCAGAAATCTTCTTCGTCGAGGGTTTCGGCCAAGTGGGTGTGCAGACGCACGTCGAGCTTGTTGGCCAACTCAGCACTGGCCGACATGATTTCCGGGGTCACCGAGAACGGCGAGCACGGTGCCAATGCGATCTGAATCTGCGCGCCGTCGCCGCGTTCGTGGTACTCGTGAATCAGGCGCTGACTGTCGTCGAGAATCACCTGACCTTCCTGCACGGTCTGCTGCGGCGGCAGGCCGCCGTCCTTCTCGCCGAGGCTCATCGAGCCGCGAGTGAGCATGGCGCGCATGCCCAGTTCGCGAACGCTTTCGACTTGCACGTCGATGGCGTTTTCCAGGCCGTCCGGGAACAGGTAGTGATGGTCGGCAGCGGTGGTGCAGCCGGACAGCAGCAGCTCGGCCAAAGCGACTTTGGTGGCGAGCGCGAGTTTCTCAGGCGTCAGGCGCGCCCACACCGGGTACAGGGTTTTCAGCCACGGGAACAATGGCTGATTGACCACCGGCGCCCAGGCACGGGTGAGGGTTTGATAGAAGTGATGGTGGGTGTTGATCAGGCCCGGCAGGATCACATGCTCGCGGGCATCAAAGACTTCATTGCACGGCGCCGACGGCTGTTGGCCGGCAGCTAGCACTTCGACGATGACACCGTCTTGCACGACTAGACCGCCACGGGCATCGAGCTCGTTGGAGGTGAAAATGGCGAGGGGATTTTTTAACCAGGTACGGGTCGCGGGCATGTTGCCGGCTCCTCTGAAAATGGGGTTCAGGGTTGCCAGCTCAGTGATGCCCTGTCTGCTGATCCAGGGTCGCCGCGGGGGACGAGGTGCGCAGTTTCAAACAAAACGCCGCATCGGGCAAGCCCAACCCGACCATTCACCACACAACCCTTGTGGGAGCGAGCCTGCTCCGGGCGGCGTTCCGACGAAGGCGTCGTATCAGTCGATATCCATTGTCTGACACACCGCATTCGCGAGCAGGCTCGCTCCCACATTGGCATCTTCAGTGTTTACCAGGGGATCGTTTCACCCTTGTAGTTGATGAAGTGATGCCCGCCCTTGCCGGTATACGCATTCACCTGATCAACCAGGCCACGGGTGCTGGTTTCCACATCCAGATCAGCCCCTTCGCCACCCATATCGGTCTTCACCCAACCCGGATGCAGCGACAATACTGTCATCTTCTGCTCGCCCAATTGCGTGACAAAACTGTTGGTCATCGAATTCAGCGCAGCCTTGCTAGCCTTGTACAGCGCCAGCTCCGGCGCATCCGCCACTGTCACGCTGCCGAGCCCGGAACTCATGAACGCCAGCACGCCGCTGCCATCACGAATCTGCCCGACAAAACGCTGAGCCAGATTGATCGGCGCCACCGCGTTGGTGAAAAAAAGCTGACCGACTTCCGCCAGTGTCGCGCCGCCCGGGGTCTGGTCAATCGGGCCTTTGACCCCGGCGTTGACAAACAGCAGGTCGAAGGTTTCGCCTTTGAGCTGTTGACTCAGCGCAATGACCGCTTGCTGGTCGTCCATGTCGAGCTTCTCGATCCGCACCTTGCCCAATGCTTCCAGCGCCTGAGCATTGGCAGGATTGCGCACGGTGGCGGTGACTTGCCAGCCGTCGGCCAGCAGGGTTTTCACCAGACCGAGGCCAAGGCCACGGGAGGCGCCGATGATCAGTGCGTTTTTTGCAGACATGAGAGACTTCCTTGATGAATGAGGATCATGGATTCAATGGACAGGCCTGACCGAGGCGAAGTTGCAGTTCCTGACGCAGCGCGTCGAGTTCGCCCATGCGGGTTTCGATCAGTTGCAGTTTGTCGCGCAGCAACTGCGCCACGGCGTTGTCCGGATCGGGGGCGTTCCACAACGCAGCAACGCTGTTACCGATCTCGCCGAGGGTAAATCCCAAGCGTTGCGCGGTTTTGATATAGAGCACCAGTTGCACCATTTCCGGTGGATAGTCGCGATAACCGTTGGCGCTGCGCTGCGCTGCGATCAATCCGCGCTGCTCGTAGAAGCGCAAGGTGTCACGACTGACGGCGCTGGCCTGGGCTAATTCACCGATGCGCATGCTGGCTCTCAAAAGGGCTATTGACCCTGGAGCATACTCCAGGCTTTACCGTGGTTGCTCCTCAAATTTCTGGAGCATGGATGATGTGGACTTCAACGCAATATCGCAACGTGGTGCGCGGCAGTGCCTGGTATGACTTGATCGTCACGGCGGCGTTTGCCACGCCGTGGAGTTTTGCGCTTGTGCACGGGTTGTTGAGCGCACTGAATTTGCCCGGCGAACTGCCGGCGTTTCAGCCTGTGCATATGTTGATGGCGAATCTGTTGGGTTCGGTGGTGTGCGTTTGGGCGGTGCTGCGGATTTGTGATCCGCAGGCGCTTTATGGACGGTATGACGCGGTGGCCAGATTTTTGTTTGCGGCTTGGCAAGCGTACGCCTTGCTCCACGGTGCCAGTTCGATTTTGTTGGTTTTCCTGGTTTTCGAACTGGCGTGGGGCATCGCTCAGGCGTTGCCTGTGCGGACGCCTTCGCGAGCAAGCTCGCTCCCACAGGGGATTTGAGTGAACTCGGTCAACTGTGGGAGCGAGCTTGCTCGCGAAGAGGCCAGTAAATTCACCTCTTAATGCCCCGCCTGCCAAGGCTGCCCTAGCGACACCGGCGCATACAACCGCGTGCGTAACGCATCCCGCGACAACAGCACCAACACCACAATCGTCGCCACGTACGGCAGCATCGCCAGCAAACTCGACGGAATCGCCAGCCCCAACCCCTGCGCCACCAAATGCAGGATGCTGGCGAGGCCAAACAGATACGCCCCGAGCAACAACCGCCACACCCGCCAACTGGCAAACACCACCAGCGCCAGCGCGATCCAGCCACGTCCGGCGGTCATGTTTTCCGCCCACATCGGCGTGTACGCCAGCGACAAATACGCCCCGGCCAACCCGGCCATCGCCCCGCCAAACAGCACCGCCAACGTGCGCACGGTCAACACCGGCAGCCCCATCGCACTGGCCGCATCCGGGTTCTCGCCGACCGCTTGAATGATCAAACCGACACGACTTTTGACGATCACCCACGCCACCAGCGCAAACAGCGCGAACGATAGATACACCAGCAAATCCTGGGCAAACAGCATCCGTCCGATCAGCGGAATCTCACTCAGATAAGGAATCGCCAACGGCTCAAAACCGGCCAGCGGTTTACCCACCCAGGCCGCGCCGACAAAGGTCGACAGTCCGACACCGAAAATCGTCAGGGCCAATCCGGTCGCCACCTGATTGGCGTTGAACACCAGTGCCACCAAGGCAAACAGCGACGACAGCAACATCCCCGCGAGCATCGCCAACAACACGCCGAGCCACAGGTTGCCGCTGTTCAGCGCAACGATAAAACCGATCACCGCGCCAAACAGCATCATCCCTTCCTGCCCAAGATTGAGCACGCCGCTCTTCTCGCAGATCAGTTCACCCAACGCCACCAGCAACAGCGGCGTGCCGCAACGCACCATGGCGTAGAAAATATTGCTCAACAGATCGATATCCATCACAGCGCTCCGGCAGTTACGGCGGTGGTCGAAGTGCGCTTCGCCCAGCGCAGGTTCAGGCGTGGCCGATAGAGAATCAGCACGTCACTGGCGAGCAGGAAAAACAGCATCATTCCCTGGAACAACTGGGTGATTGCTTGCGGCAGATTCATCGTCATTTGTGCGCTCTCGCCACCGATGTACAGCAGCGCCATCAGCAAACTCGAAAACAGAATTCCGATTGGATTCAGTCGGCCAAGAAACGCCACGGTAATCGCCGCATAGCCATACCCCGGCGAAACCTGCGGTACCAATTGGCCAATCGGTCCGGTCACTTCGCAGACACCCGCGAGCCCGGCTAAGCCGCCGCTGATCAACAGCGCCAGCCAGATCAAGCGCTTCTCGCGAAAGCCGACAAACCCCGCCGCACGCTTGTCCAGCCCGAGCACTTTGATCTGGAAACCGACAAAGCTTTTCTGCAGCAACACCCACACCACGACCAGTGCGAGCAGGGCGAAATACACCCCGGCATGCACGCGGCCATCCTCCATCAGCAGCGGCAAACGGCTGGCGTCGCCGAACATCGCCGATTCGGGAAAGTTGAATCCGGCCGGATCCTTCAGCGGCCCGTGCACGCAGAACAACAGCAGATTCAGCGCGATGTAATTGAGCATGATGCTGGTGAGAATTTCGTTGGCATTGAAGCGTGTGCGCAACCACGCGGTAAGTCCGGCCCACGCCGCGCCTGCGACGGTGCCGGTGAGCAGAATAAATACCAGCGCCCAACGACTTTGCATGTCGATGATGTTCACCGCCAAGGCACTCCCGGCGAGCGCGCCGAAGAGCAATTGACCTTCGGCGCCGATGTTCCAGATCCGCGCCTGATACGCCACTGCCAGGCCCAGCGCGCAAAGCAGAATCGGCAGCGCCTTGACCAGCAGTTCGGAGACGCCATACAAATCGCTGACCGGCGCGATCAGCAGCGTGTGCAAAGTTTGCAGCGGGTCGTGACCGAGGGCGATGAACAGCAGCGAGCCGCAGCCAAGTGTCAGCGCCGCTGCCAACAACGGCGAGCACCACAGCATCAATCGCGATTGCTGGCCACGGGGTTCGAGGGAAAGCAGCATGTTGAAACTCCGTTAAACCGTGGCGGCGGAAGGTGGGTTGTCGAACTGGCCGGCCATCCAGCTGCCGACGTCGCTGAGTTGTGTGTCGCCGGTGTTGTGCAACGCCGACAGCCGTCCGCCGCACAACGCGCCGAGGCGGTCGCTGATCTGGAACAGTTCGTCGAGATCTTCTGAGATCACCAGAATCGCCGCGCCCGCATCGCGTAACGCAATCAACGCACGGTGGATGGTCGCGGCGGCGCCGACGTCGACGCCCCAGGTTGGGTGCGCGGCGATCAGCAGTTTTGGCTGTTGGAGGATTTCCCGGCCGAGGATGAATTTCTGCAAGTTGCCGCCGGACAGGCTGCGCGCAGCGGTGTGCGTGTCCGGGGTTTTCACGCCGAAGCGCTGAATGATTTGCTGGGCGAGAGCTTCGACTTTGCCGCGCTCGATCAAACCGTGGCTGACCAAGCCTTGTTGGAAGGCGGTGAGCAGGGCGTTGTCCGCCAGACTCAATTCCGGCACCGCGCCGTGGCCGAGGCGTTCGGCGGGGACGAACGCCAAACCCAGTTTGCGCCGCGCGTCCGGGCGCAAGTCGGCAACATTCTGCTCAGCGAATCGAAGGGTTGCCGCTTCGGCCCGAGGCAAGGTTTGTTCGCCACTGAGCAGGGCGAGCAACTCGTCCTGTCCATTGCCAGCAACGCCAGCGACGCCGACGATTTCACCGCTGCATACTTCCAGGTCAATATCAGTCAGCGAGCAACCAAACGGATCCGGGTTATGCCAACTCAACCCGCTCACCCGCAAAAACGCCGCGCCGCCGCTGACTTTCGGATAATCGCTGATCAACGCTGCCGCTTCGCCAACCATCAACTGCGCCAATTGCTGATCCGAACATTCGGCCGGCAGGCAATGACCGGCGACTCGACCGCCGCGCAGAACTGTCGCGCTGTGACACAACGCGCGCACCTCACCGAGTTTGTGACTGATAAACAGAATGCTGCAGCCTTCGGCGGCGAGGCGGCGCAGGGTGATGAACAATTCGTCGGCTTCCTGCGGGGTCAGCACTGAGGTCGGCTCATCGAGAATCAGCAAACGAATGTCCTGCATCAGGCAGCGAACAATCTCCACCCGTTGCCGCTCACCGATCGACAGGCTGTGGACAAGTCGCTCCGGCTCCAGCGCCATGCCGTAGTGGCGCGATACTTCGCGAATCCTGGGCTCCAGTTGTTTCGGTGTCCCGGCCGCCGCGCCCATTGCCAGCGCGATGTTCTGCGCCACGCTGAGGGTTTCGAACAGTGAGAAATGCTGGAACACCATGCCGATGCCCAACTGCCGCGCCTGCGCCGGGTTGCGCATATTCACCGGCTGACCTTGCCAGAGCATCTCGCCGGCATCGGCTTGGGTGACACCGTAGATGATCTTCATCAAGGTACTTTTGCCCGCGCCGTTTTCGCCGAGCAGGGCGTGGATTTCTCCGGGAGCGATGGTCAGGTCGATGGCGTCGTTGGCCAGACAACCGGGGTAGCGTTTACTGATGTGGCGCAGTTGCAGGCGCGGGGTTACGGGAGCAATGGGCATGACAGGCTCGACTTGCTTGGAGTTGTGCCTGTGGATAAAGCAATTTCCTGGCCATTGAGTCAGGAACGCGAGCGGGCCGCGTGTGCCAGCCGCTGGTGTAGAGCATTCCAGGTAAAAAGAGCCTGTGCCCGGCACCAATTCAGAGCAAAGCCGTTGATCCGGCTCCAGTTTTGCCCGTTGGTAACTGATCAAAAAACGAGCAAACCCTTGGGGACTAGGCAGCACCTGCGACTGCGCCAGCCATGAACGGGTTATCCACAGCTTGTTCCACAGTTATTGTGCGCAAGCTGCAAACCCGGGCATAAGCACTGCGGTGCTTTCTTTCTATTGGTGATAAACGACGCTAACTGACTGTTTCTGTTTGAAATTTTCAGTTCGTCGGGTGAATTGAACGAAAAGTGAACAAACCGCGCAAAGCCACGTGACAGAAGGGTTACAGCGGAATGTGCTCAGGTTATCCACAGTCGGGTGCACAGCAGATGTGGGCAAGTCTGTGGAATAAGGAAAACGGGGTATGCCCTAAAAGATCGCAGCCTGGGGACGATCTTGCGATCTGGCTTACCGCTGCAACAAAATCCGCCCACGACTCAGATCTGCCAATTGGCTTTGCAACAACTCGATCTGCGCCTCACCCACCGCCAATTTCAACTCGACGCCGTTCGCCGTGAAGTTCTCCTCCACAACCAATCCACCGAGATCCGCCACGCGCAATTTCACCAACGCCAACTCGGCAAACCCACGAGCACAACTCAACGCCACCCGACTGATCAACTCAACCTTCGCCGCCGTCTGCAAACATTTGTTCGCACCACCGCCATACGCCCGGGCCAAACCGCCGGTCCCGAGTTGAATCCCTCCGTACCAACGAATCACCAGCACCGCGACCTGATCGCAATCCTGCGCTTCAATCGCCGCCAGAATCGGTCGCCCGGCCGTGCCGCCCGGTTCGCCATCGTCATTGCTGCGATATTGATCGCCGAGTTTCCACGCCCAGCAATTGTGCGAGGCATTCAAGTCGCTGTGCTGTTCAAAAAATGCCTGGGCCTCGGCAGGGCTGCCGATCGGCGTGGCGAAGGTGATAAAGCGGCTTTTGCGAATCTCTTCGCGGTACTCGCAAAAACCGCTGAGGGTGAAAGGCATAAACGTCTTATAGAGGAGGAGTGAGGCCGCAGCCTTTGAGGATGATGCGGATAAGGTTGTTGCCGGCGTCTTCCATGTCTTGCTTGGTCAACTTGCTGCGACCGCTGACGCGGCAGATCTGCGTGGCGAAGTCGGCGTAATGCTGAGTGCTGCCCCATAGCAGAAAGATCAGGTGCACCGGGTCGACCGCGTCCATTTTGCCCGCATCGATCCACGCCTGAAACACCGCCGCACGACCGGTAAACCAGGCGCGGTAGTCTTGGTTGAAATATTCGCTAAGGCATTCGCCACCGCTGATCACTTCCATCGCAAAGATCCGCGAGGCCTGCGGCTGGCGACGGGAAAATTCCATTTTCGCGCGAATATAGCGAGTCAATGCTTCGGCCGGATCGTCCTCGGCCGTGAGTGTGTTGAAGGTGCTGTCCCACAGCTCGATGATGTTGCTCAGCACCGCCACGTACAATCCAAGCTTGTTGGTGAAGTAGTAATGCAGGTTGGCCTTGGGCAACCCGGCATTCTGCGCGATGGTGTTCATGCTGGTGCCTTTGTAACCGTGACGGGCGAAATCGTCTTCGGCGGCTTTGAGGATGGTCTCTTCGTTTTTCTGACGAATGCGGCTGGCGGGTTTGCCGCCATGGGCTGGGACTTCAAAGGTCATAGGCACTTCCGGGTTTGTCTGTGGGTGCAACCAGTTGCGTTGATAGCGCACCCACAGGCATCCGACAAGTGTTTGAGCGATAAAACCGTTACGCCTGTTCGATCTTGTTCAGCGATGCGTGCGCTTCAGCGGCCTCGGTTTTCGACTCCGGCAGCAACAGGCACAGGATGATTGCGGTCAGACCGCCGCTGGTGATCGCCGAATCAAACAGGTTCTGCACCAGTTTCGGCAGCAGGTGCAGCAGGTTCGGTTGTGCGGCGATGCCCAGGCCGACGCCGAACGAGGTGGCGATGATCAACATGCTGCGCCTATCCAGCGGTGACTGCGCGAGGATGCGCACGCCGGCTGCGGCCACCGCGCCGAACATCACCAGGGTCGCGCCGCCGAGCACTGGTTTCGGAATCTGTTGCAGCACCGCGCCGATCATCGGGAACATACCGAGACAAAACAGGATTGCGCCGATGTACAACCCGACGTAGCGGCTGGCCACGCCGGTCAACTGGATCACGCCGTTGTTCTGCGCAAACGTGGTGTTGGGGAACGCACTGAAGGTCGCGGCGATCATGCAGCTCACGCCATCACCGAGCACGCCACCGCGCAGGCGGCATATATAAGAAGGGCCACTGATGGGCTGGCGAGCGAGCATGCAGTTCGCGGTGAGGTCGCCGACGGTTTCGATGGTGCTGATCAGATAAATCAGCGCGACCGGCAGGAAAGCCGTCCAGTCGAAGCTGAAGCCAAACTTGAACGGCGTAGGAAAACTCACCAGTGGCAAGTCAGGCAACGGCTGCGGCACCAGTTTCCCACTGAACCACGCGGCCAGACTGCCGAGCAGCAAACCGATGATGATCGCCGACAAACGCACCCACGGCGTGTTCGAGCGGTTGAGCAGAATGATCGTCAGCAACACAAACACGCCCAGCGCCAGATTGCCCGGCGCGCCGAAGTCCGCTGCATTGAAACCACCGCCCAGATCGGTAATACCAACCTTGATCAGACTGATGCCGATCAGGGTGATGACGATACCGGTCACCAGCGGCGTAACGACTCGACGCAATTGGCCGATGAAACGGCTGAGGACGATCTGCACCATCGCGCCGAAAAAGCACACACCGAAAATCATCGCCAGAATGTCTTCCGGGCTGCCGCCGCGTTGCTTGACCAGAAACCCCGCCGACAGCACCGCACCAAGAAAGGCAAAACTGGTGCCTTGCAGGCAGATCATCCCCGCGCCAATCCCGAACGGCCGCCGCGCCTGAATAAACGTACCGACGCCGGAGACCATCAACGCCATGCTGATCAGGTAGGGCAAATAGACGGTCAGCCCGAGTGCCGAACCAATCACCAGCGGTGGGGTGATGATGCCGACGAAACTGGCGAGCACGTGTTGCAACGCCGCGAGCGTGGCGGCGAGCGGTTTGGGGCGGTCGTTGAGGCCGTAGATCAGGTCGCTGGACGGTGCGGAATCTGGCTGCATGGCTGAAGGCTTCTTGTTGAAGGATCGGGGTTGATCCTGCTTTGCAAAAAACTGTCCACTTGCTCAGGTTATTTGTCGAATTTGTCGCCAAGCACCAACGCTGGCGGGCCTCGGAGGATTTTCAGCGCGTCGCCGCCAGACTCTCCAAAAAGCTTTCCAGCACCAAATGAGGGCGCCGCCCCTTGCGCGTGACCGATGCCAGACTCAAATCGTAAAACCGCGTTCCTGCTTTTAAAGCACGCAAGCGACCTTGCTGTACCCAGAGACTGGCGTAGTGATCCGGTAGATATCCAATGTAACGTCCGGTCAAAATTAGAAACGCCATACCCTCACGGTCAGAAGCACTGGCCGTGCAATTGAGCGCCTGGTAATGCGCCTGGATATCCGCCGGCAAACGAAACGTCGGCGCGATCGCGTCCTGACTGTTTAAACGCTCGTCATCGAGTTGCTTGTCATCGACATAAAACAGCGGATGCCCCACCGCGCAATAAAGCAGCGAACGCTCGCTGTACAGCGGTTGATACTCCAGCCCCGACAACGCACTGGCCTGCGGCACCACGCCGACATGCAGACGCCCATCGAGCACGCCTTGCTCAACTTCATTCGGCGCAATCATGCGGATCTGAATCTGCACATCCGGCCCGCGTTCCTTCAACTGCGCGAGGGCGTGGGTGATGCGCATGTGGGGCAGGGTGACCAGATTGTCGGTCAGGCCGATGATCAACTCGCCACGCAAATGCTGGTGCAGGCCGTTGACCTCGGTGCGGAAGCTTTCCAGCGCGCTCAGTAGTTGAAGCGCCGACTGATACACCTCGCGACCTTCCTCGGTCAGCGAGAACCCCGCGCGACCGCGCTGGCACAGGCGCAAACCGAGACGCTGCTCCAGATCGCTCATCTGCTGACTGATCGCCGAGCGACCGATGCCGAGCACGGTTTCCGCCGCCGAGAAGCCGCCGCATTCCACCACGCTGCGAAAAATCCGCAGCAAGCGAATATCAAAGTCACTGACCTGGGCCAGCGGATCGGGGCGGCGGCTGCTCATCTTATTGTTCTCATTGTTTAGCAAAGTTCTAACTGAAGGTTAGAAGAGTTGAATTTCACCGACTTTATCCGCGTGGCAATTTAGCTGCAACAACGCTTTTTATCTCCCTGACGCTTATGCCCTGCGAGGTTTTGCCCGATGAACATGCCTGAAAACGCGCCGTCGCCACTGGCCAGCCAACTGAAGCTGGACGCGCACTGGATGCCATACACCGCCAACCGCAACTTCCAGCGCGATCCGCGTCTGATCGTTGGCGCCGAAGGCAGCTGGCTGATCGATGACAAGGGCCGTCGGGTATACGACTCGCTGTCCGGTCTGTGGACGTGCGGCGCAGGCCACACCCGCAAGGAAATTCAGGAAGCGGTCTCCAAACAGTTGGGCACCCTCGATTACTCGCCGGGCTTCCAGTACGGTCATCCGCTGTCGTTCCAACTGGCCGAGAAAATCACCGAGCTGACCCCGGGCAACCTGAACCACGTGTTCTTCACTGACTCGGGTTCCGAGTGCGCTGACACTGCGGTGAAAATGGTCCGTGCCTACTGGCGCCTGAAAGGCCAGTCGACCAAAACCAAAATGATCGGTCGTGCCCGTGGTTACCACGGCGTGAACATTGCCGGCACCAGCCTCGGCGGCGTCAACGGCAACCGCAAGCTGTTCGGTCAATCGATGATGGACGTCGATCACCTGCCGCACACGCTACTGGCGAGCAATGCGTTCTCCCGTGGCATGCCGGAGCAGGGCGGTATCGCACTGGCTGATGAGTTGCTGAAGCTGATCGAACTGCACGATGCCTCGAACATCGCCGCCGTATTCGTCGAGCCAATGGCCGGTTCCGCTGGCGTACTGGTGCCGCCGCAGGGCTACCTGAAACGTCTGCGCGAGATCTGCGATCAGCACAACATCCTGTTGGTATTCGACGAAGTGATCACCGGTTTCGGCCGTACCGGCAACATGTTCGGCGCCGACACCTTTGGCGTGACCCCGGACCTGATGTGCATCGCCAAGCAAGTCACCAACGGCGCGATCCCGATGGGCGCGGTGATTGCCAGCTCCGAGATCTACCAGACCTTCATGAATCAGCCGACCCCGGAATACGCCGTGGAATTCCCCCACGGCTACACCTACTCGGCGCACCCGGTGGCTTGCGCCGCTGGCCTGGCGGCACTCGACCTGCTGCAAAAGGAAAACCTGGTGCAGAGCGTCGCCGAAGTGGCGCCGCATTTCGAGAACGCGCTGCATGGTCTGAAAGGTTCGAAGAACGTTATCGACATTCGTAACTTCGGTCTGGCCGGCGCGATCCAGATTGCCCCGCGTGACGGTGACGCGATCGTGCGTCCGTTCGAAGCGGGCATGGCCCTGTGGAAAGCCGGGTTCTACGTACGCTTTGGCGGCGACACCCTGCAGTTCGGCCCAACCTTCAACAGCAAGCCGCAAGACCTCGATCGTCTGTTCGACGCGGTCGGCGAAGTGCTGAACAAGCTCGACTGATTTTTCCCTCTATATATAAGTACAAACAACCGGCGCCCCTCGCGGGCGTCTGTGGACCAAAATTCAGGAGTTTTCGATGAGCGTTATTCCGCATTTGATCAATGGCGAACTGGTGACCGAGAACGGTCGTGCGGTTGATGTGTTCAACCCGTCCACCGGTCAGGCTATCCACAAGCTGCCACTGGCCAGTCAGGCAACCATCCAGAAAGCCATCGATGCCGCCAAGGCTGCGTTCCCGGCGTGGCGCAACACGCCACCGGCCAAACGTGCGCAGGTGATGTTCCGCTTCAAGCAACTGCTGGAACAGAACGAAGCGCGCATCTCGCAATTGATCAGCGAAGAACACGGCAAGACGCTGGAAGACGCCGCCGGTGAATTGAAGCGCGGCATCGAGAACGTCGAGTTCGCTTGCGCGGCCCCGGAAATCCTCAAGGGCGAGTACAGCCGCAACGTTGGCCCGAACATCGACGCATGGTCGGACTTCCAGCCGCTGGGTATCGTTGCCGGGATCACCCCGTTCAACTTCCCGGCCATGGTCCCGCTGTGGATGTACCCGCTAGCGATCGTCTGCGGCAACTGCTTCATCCTCAAACCGTCCGAGCGTGATCCAAGCTCGACACTGCTGATTGCTCAGTTGCTGCTGGAAGCCGGTCTTCCGAAAGGCGTGATGAGCGTGGTGCACGGTGACAAGACTGCCGTTGACGCGTTGATCGAAGCACCGGAAGTCAAAGCGCTGAGCTTCGTCGGTTCGACGCCGATTGCCGAATACATCTACGCCGAAGGCACCAAGCGCGGTAAACGCGTTCAGGCACTGGGCGGCGCGAAGAACCATGCAGTGCTGATGCCGGATGCCGATCTCGACAACGCGGTCAGCGCACTGATGGGCGCAGCGTACGGTTCGTGCGGCGAGCGCTGCATGGCGATCTCGGTTGCCGTTTGTGTCGGCGACCAGGTTGCGGATGCGCTGATAGCGAAACTGGTTCCACAGATTCAAGCGCTGAAAATCGGTGCCGGCACTTCGTGCGGTCTGGACATGGGCCCACTGGTAACCGGTCAGGCGCGCGACAAAGTCAGCGGTTATGTGGATGACGGCGTGTCGGCGGGTGCGACCTTGGTGGTCGACGGTCGTGGGTTCAGCGTGGCCGGTCATGAAGAAGGTTTCTTCCTCGGTGGCTGCCTGTTCGACAACGTCACCCCAGAGATGCGCATCTATAAAGAAGAAATCTTCGGCCCGGTACTGTGCATCGTTCGCGTGAACAGCCTGGAAGAGGCCATGCAACTGATCAACGATCACGAATACGGCAACGGCACCTGCATCTTCACCCGTGACGGTGAAGCGGCGCGTCTGTTCTGTGACGAGATCGAAGTCGGCATGGTTGGCGTTAACGTACCGCTGCCGGTGCCGGTGGCTTACCACAGCTTCGGCGGCTGGAAGCGTTCGCTGTTCGGCGACCTGCACGCCTATGGTCCGGACGGTGTGCGTTTCTATACCCGTCGCAAGGCGATCACTCAGCGCTGGCCGCAGCGGGCGAGCCACGAGGCTTCGCAATTCGCATTCCCTAGCCTTTAAGTAGAAGAGCAGGGCAAGGAAGGCCGACCCCTTGGGGGTCGGCCTTCGTATTTTCGGGGTTTTTTGACCGATGTGACAGATTTATGAAAATAGGTGTTGACGGCAGATCTCAGATGTCTATAATTCGCCCCACTTCCGGCGCAGTCGAAACGGAAAACTCCTTGAGATTCAATGAGTTATGTAGGTTTCGGCAGCAGGTTGCTTCAGTTTATCGAAGCCAGAAGGAAGTTGAAAAAGAGGTGTTGACAGCAGCGTGTAACGCTGTAGAATTCGCCTCCCGCTGACGAGAGATCGGAAGCGCAAGTGGTTGAAGTTGTTGAAGAATTCTTCGAAAACTTCTGAAAATAATCACTTGACAGCAAATGAGGCTGCTGTAGAATGCGCGCCTCGGTTGAGACGAAAGATCTTAACCAACCGCTCTTTAACAACTGAATCAAGCAATTCGTGTGGGTGCTTGTGGAGTCAGACTGATAGTCAACAAGATTATCAGCATCACAAGTTACTCCGCGAGAAATCAAAGGTGTAACCAACGATTGCTGAGCCAAGTTTAGGGTTTCTTAAAAACCCAAAGATGTTTGAACTGAAGAGTTTGATCATGGCTCAGATTGAACGCTGGCGGCAGGCCTAACACATGCAAGTCGAGCGGATGACAGGAGCTTGCTCCTTAATTCAGCGGCGGACGGGTGAGTAATGCCTAGGAATCTGCCTGGTAGTGGGGGACAACGTTTCGAAAGGAACGCTAATACCGCATACGTCCTACGGGAGAAAGCAGGGGACCTTCGGGCCTTGCGCTATCAGATGAGCCTAGGTCGGATTAGCTAGTTGGTGAGGTAATGGCTCACCAAGGCGACGATCCGTAACTGGTCTGAGAGGATGATCAGTCACACTGGAACTGAGACACGGTCCAGACTCCTACGGGAGGCAGCAGTGGGGAATATTGGACAATGGGCGAAAGCCTGATCCAGCCATGCCGCGTGTGTGAAGAAGGTCTTCGGATTGTAAAGCACTTTAAGTTGGGAGGAAGGGTTGTAGATTAATACTCTGCAATTTTGACGTTACCGACAGAATAAGCACCGGCTAACTCTGTGCCAGCAGCCGCGGTAATACAGAGGGTGCAAGCGTTAATCGGAATTACTGGGCGTAAAGCGCGCGTAGGTGGTTCGTTAAGTTGGATGTGAAATCCCCGGGCTCAACCTGGGAACTGCATTCAAAACTGTCGAGCTAGAGTATGGTAGAGGGTGGTGGAATTTCCTGTGTAGCGGTGAAATGCGTAGATATAGGAAGGAACACCAGTGGCGAAGGCGACCACCTGGACTGATACTGACACTGAGGTGCGAAAGCGTGGGGAGCAAACAGGATTAGATACCCTGGTAGTCCACGCCGTAAACGATGTCAACTAGCCGTTGGGAGCCTTGAGCTCTTAGTGGCGCAGCTAACGCATTAAGTTGACCGCCTGGGGAGTACGGCCGCAAGGTTAAAACTCAAATGAATTGACGGGGGCCCGCACAAGCGGTGGAGCATGTGGTTTAATTCGAAGCAACGCGAAGAACCTTACCAGGCCTTGACATCCAATGAACTTTCCAGAGATGGATTGGTGCCTTCGGGAACATTGAGACAGGTGCTGCATGGCTGTCGTCAGCTCGTGTCGTGAGATGTTGGGTTAAGTCCCGTAACGAGCGCAACCCTTGTCCTTAGTTACCAGCACGTAATGGTGGGCACTCTAAGGAGACTGCCGGTGACAAACCGGAGGAAGGTGGGGATGACGTCAAGTCATCATGGCCCTTACGGCCTGGGCTACACACGTGCTACAATGGTCGGTACAAAGGGTTGCCAAGCCGCGAGGTGGAGCTAATCCCATAAAACCGATCGTAGTCCGGATCGCAGTCTGCAACTCGACTGCGTGAAGTCGGAATCGCTAGTAATCGTGAATCAGAATGTCACGGTGAATACGTTCCCGGGCCTTGTACACACCGCCCGTCACACCATGGGAGTGGGTTGCACCAGAAGTAGCTAGTCTAACCTTCGGGAGGACGGTTACCACGGTGTGATTCATGACTGGGGTGAAGTCGTAACAAGGTAGCCGTAGGGGAACCTGCGGCTGGATCACCTCCTTAATCGACGACATCAGCTGCTCCATAAGTTCCCACACGAATTGCTTGATTCATTGAAGAAGACGATAGAAGCAGCTTTAAGCTCCAAGCTGATAGCTCCAAGCTAACAGTTACGCGCTCGAAATTGGGTCTGTAGCTCAGTTGGTTAGAGCGCACCCCTGATAAGGGTGAGGTCGGCAGTTCGAATCTGCCCAGACCCACCAATTTTGTTATGGGGCCATAGCTCAGCTGGGAGAGCGCCTGCCTTGCACGCAGGAGGTCAGCGGTTCGATCCCGCTTGGCTCCACCATATAACTGCTTCTGAAAGCTTAGAAATGAGTATTCCATTGAGAATATTGATTTCTAGTCTTTTGATTAGATCGTTCTTTAAAAATTTGGGTATGTGATAGAAAGATAGACTGAACGTTACTTTCACTGGTAACGGATCAGGCTAAGGTAAAATTTGTGAGTTCTCTTAGTTGAGAAATTCGAATTTTCGGCGAATGTCGTCTTCACAGTATAACCAGATTGCTTGGGGTTATATGGTCAAGTGAAGAAGCGCATACGGTGGATGCCTTGGCAGTCAGAGGCGATGAAAGACGTGGTAGCCTGCGAAAAGCTTCGGGGAGTCGGCAAACAGACTTTGATCCGGAGATGTCTGAATGGGGGAACCCAGCCATCATAAGATGGTTATCTTGTACTGAATACATAGGTGCAAGAGGCGAACCAGGGGAACTGAAACATCTAAGTACCCTGAGGAAAAGAAATCAACCGAGATTCCCTTAGTAGTGGCGAGCGAACGGGGACTAGCCCTTAAGTGGCTTTGAGATTAGCGGAACGCTCTGGAAAGTGCGGCCATAGTGGGTGATAGCCCTGTACGCGAAAATCTCTTAGTCATGAAATCGAGTAGGACGGAGCACGAGAAACTTTGTCTGAATATGGGGGGACCATCCTCCAAGGCTAAATACTACTGACTGACCGATAGTGAACTAGTACCGTGAGGGAAAGGCGAAAAGAACCCCGGAGAGGGGAGTGAAATAGATCCTGAAACCGTATGCGTACAAGCAGTGGGAGCAGACTTTGTTCTGTGACTGCGTACCTTTTGTATAATGGGTCAGCGACTTATTTTCAGTGGCGAGCTTAACCGAATAGGGGAGGCGTAGCGAAAGCGAGTCTTAATAGGGCGTCTAGTCGCTGGGAATAGACCCGAAACCGGGCGATCTATCCATGGGCAGGTTGAAGGTTGGGTAACACTAACTGGAGGACCGAACCGACTACCGTTGAAAAGTTAGCGGATGACCTGTGGATCGGAGTGAAAGGCTAATCAAGCTCGGAGATAGCTGGTTCTCCTCGAAAGCTATTTAGGTAGCGCCTCATGTATCACTGTAGGGGGTAGAGCACTGTTTCGGCTAGGGGGTCATCCCGACTTACCAAACCGATGCAAACTCCGAATACCTACAAGTGCCGAGCATGGGAGACACACGGCGGGTGCTAACGTCCGTCGTGAAAAGGGAAACAACCCAGACCGTCAGCTAAGGTCCCAAAGTTATGGTTAAGTGGGAAACGATGTGGGAAGGCTTAGACAGCTAGGAGGTTGGCTTAGAAGCAGCCACCCTTTAAAGAAAGCGTAATAGCTCACTAGTCGAGTCGGCCTGCGCGGAAGATGTAACGGGGCTCAAACCATACACCGAAGCTACGGGTATCACCTTCGGGTGATGCGGTAGAGGAGCGTTCTGTAAGCCTGTGAAGGTGAGTTGAGAAGCTTGCTGGAGGTATCAGAAGTGCGAATGCTGACATGAGTAACGACAATGGGTGTGAAAAACACCCACGCCGAAAGACCAAGGTTTCCTGCGCAACGTTAATCGACGCAGGGTTAGTCGGTCCCTAAGGCGAGGCTGAAAAGCGTAGTCGATGGAAAACAGGTTAATATTCCTGTACTTCTGGTTATTGCGATGGAGGGACGGAGAAGGCTAGGCCAGCTTGGCGTTGGTTGTCCAAGTTTAAGGTGGTAGGCTGGAATCTTAGGTAAATCCGGGATTCTAAGGCCGAGAGCTGATGACGAGTTACCCTTTGGGTGACGAAGTGGTTGATGCCATGCTTCCAAGAAAAGCTTCTAAGCTTCAGGTAACCAGGAACCGTACCCCAAACCGACACAGGTGGTTGGGTAGAGAATACCAAGGCGCTTGAGAGAACTCGGGTGAAGGAACTAGGCAAAATGGCACCGTAACTTCGGGAGAAGGTGCGCCGGTGAGGGTGAAGGACTTGCTCCGTAAGCTCATGCCGGTCGAAGATACCAGGCCGCTGCGACTGTTTATTAAAAACACAGCACTCTGCAAACACGAAAGTGGACGTATAGGGTGTGACGCCTGCCCGGTGCCGGAAGGTTAATTGATGGGGTTAGCTAACGCGAAGCTCTTGATCGAAGCCCCGGTAAACGGCGGCCGTAACTATAACGGTCCTAAGGTAGCGAAATTCCTTGTCGGGTAAGTTCCGACCTGCACGAATGGCGTAACGATGGCGGCGCTGTCTCCACCCGAGACTCAGTGAAATTGAAATCGCTGTGAAGATGCAGTGTATCCGCGGCTAGACGGAAAGACCCCGTGAACCTTTACTATAGCTTTGCACTGGACTTTGAATTTGCTTGTGTAGGATAGGTGGGAGGCTTTGAAGCGTGGACGCCAGTTCGCGTGGAGCCATCCTTGAAATACCACCCTGGCAACTTTGAGGTTCTAACTCAGGTCCGTTATCCGGATCGAGGACAGTGTATGGTGGGTAGTTTGACTGGGGCGGTCTCCTCCTAAAGAGTAACGGAGGAGTACGAAGGTGCGCTCAGACCGGTCGGAAATCGGTCGTAGAGTATAAAGGCAAAAGCGCGCTTGACTGCGAGACAGACACGTCGAGCAGGTACGAAAGTAGGTCTTAGTGATCCGGTGGTTCTGTATGGAAGGGCCATCGCTCAACGGATAAAAGGTACTCCGGGGATAACAGGCTGATACCGCCCAAGAGTTCATATCGACGGCGGTGTTTGGCACCTCGATGTCGGCTCATCACATCCTGGGGCTGAAGCCGGTCCCAAGGGTATGGCTGTTCGCCATTTAAAGTGGTACGCGAGCTGGGTTTAGAACGTCGTGAGACAGTTCGGTCCCTATCTGCCGTGGACGTTTGAGATTTGAGAGGGGCTGCTCCTAGTACGAGAGGACCGGAGTGGACGAACCTCTGGTGTTCCGGTTGTCACGCCAGTGGCATTGCCGGGTAGCTATGTTCGGGAAAGATAACCGCTGAAAGCATCTAAGCGGGAAACTTGCCTCAAGATGAGATCTCACTGGAACCTTGAGTTCCCTGAAGGGCCGTCGAAGACTACGACGTTGATAGGTTGGGTGTGTAAGCGCTGTGAGGCGTTGAGCTAACCAATACTAATTGCCCGTGAGGCTTGACCATATAACACCCAAGCAATTTGCGTCGAAGAGACCAGATTGCGGTGTGTGAAGACGAAATGAACCGAAAGTTCGAAAGACTCACAAAACACCTAGCTGTCACATACCCAATTTGCTGAAGCGAGGCCACAAGGCCACGACTCAGTACCCGAATTTCTTGACGACCATAGAGCGTTGGAACCACCTGATCCCATCCCGAACTCAGCAGTGAAACGATGCATCGCCGATGGTAGTGTGGGGTTTCCCCATGTGAGAGTAGGTCATCGTCAAGATTAAATTCCGAAACCCCAATTGCGAAAGCAGTTGGGGTTTTGTTTTGCCCGCAGGAAAGTTCTTACAGCACTCACGGACGCTGTCCGGCTGTCACAACCTGCCGACAATGCTAAGGTTCTGCCCTGGCTTTCGTACTTTTCCAAGGAATCTCTCATGCCGGACGCTCAGTCCCTCAACGCTGCACTCATGGTTGTCCAGAGCAACAGCCTGGACGAACTGCGCAGCCTTGTGATCAGCATTATGCGACGCTATCCGCTGGCTCCTTTGGAAAACGAAATCGCTCTGGTACAGAGCAACGGTATTGCCCAATGGCTCAAATTGGCTTTGGCTGAAGACCCTGAAGAAGACGACCTTGGCGGTTGCGGTATTGCCGCAGCGATTGATGTGCAACTGCCGGGCAGTTTCATGTGGCAGTTGTACCGCATGGTGCTGGGCCGAGATGAAATTCCTCCCAAATCCCTTCTCGATAAAGCCCCGTTGACCTGGCGCCTTATGCGCCTGCTTCCCCAGGTCATTGATCGTCCGCATTTTGAGCCGCTACAACGCTTCCTCACCCATGACACCGACCTGCGCAAGCGTTATCAATTGTCCGAACGCTTGGCGGATCTGTTCGACCAATATCAGGTGTACCGGGCTGACTGGCTTGAAGACTGGGCAGAAGGCCGGCATCAATTGCGCAATGTCAGAGGTGAAGTAAAACCTCTGCCCCCCACCAGTTGCTGGCAAGCAGAGTTGTGGCGTGCGCTGTTGGATGACGTCGGCGAACAGGGTATGGCGCAGAGCCGTGCCGGCGTTCACCAACGGTTTATCGAGCGCATCAACAACCTCACCGAGGCCCCAGCGGGATTGCCTTCGCGAGTGATTGTATTCGGGATCTCTTCGCTGCCTGCCCAAGTGCTTGAGGCGCTGGCCGGGCTTGCGCGTTTCAGCCAGGTCTTGTTATGTGTACATAACCCGTGCCGTCACCATTGGGCCGATATTGTCGCCGACAAGGATCTGTTGCGGCACCAGTACAAACGACAATCGCGCAAGACCGGAATGCCCGCAGTGCTGGACCCTGATGCAATGCACCAGCACGCCCATCCGTTATTGGCTGCATGGGGAAAACAAGGTCGAGACTACATCAACCTGCTCGACAGTTATGACGATCCCAATAGCTATCGGGCGGCTTTCCGCGACGGCCGCATAGACCTGTTCAGCGAAACTCAGCCACACAATCTGCTCAATCAACTACAGGACGATATCCTCGAGTTGCGTCCACTCAACGAAACACGTGAACACTGGCCTGCTGTCGATCTGGCACAGGACGAGTCGATCCGTTTCCACATTGCCCACAGTGCCCAACGTGAAGTCGAAATACTGCATGACCAGCTCCTGGCGCGCTTCAGCGCCAACCCGGATCTGCGTCCTCGCGATGTAATCGTGATGGTGCCTGACATCGATAGCTACGCGCCGCATATCCGCGCGGTGTTTGGTCAACTCGATCGCCATGATTCGCGGTTCATCCCCTTCACATTGGCGGATCAGGGGCAGCGTGGTCGTGATCCATTGCTGATCGCGGTTGAGCACCTGCTCAAGCTTCCCGACAGTCGTTTCCCGGTCAGTGAAATCCTCGACCTGCTTGACGTTCCAGCACTTCGCGCTCGTTTTGGTGTGGAGGAGCGCGACCTGCCAACCCTGCACCGCTGGATCGAAGGCGCGGGTGTGCGCTGGGGCATGAATGCCGAGCAGCGAGCGGGTCTGGGGTTACCCGACGAGCTTGAGCAAAACAGCTGGCATTTCGGTCTGCGCCGAATGCTCCTGGGTTATGCCGTCGGCAGCGCCAACGCGTGTGAAGGGATTGAACCCTACGATGAAATTGGTGGGCTCGACGCCGCACTGATCGGGCCGTTGGTGGCTCTACTCGATGCCTTGGAACTCGCCCATCAGCAGCTCACTCAACCCGCTCAACCCAGCGAGTGGGGTTATCGATTGCAAGCGCTGATGCAACTGTTCTTCAAAGCCAGCAACGAGCATGACGATTATTTGTTAGCGCAGCTCGAAGAGCTTCGCGAAACCTGGCTGGAGACGTGTGAGGCTGTAGGTCTGGCGGATGAGCTGCCACTGACAGTGGTTCGCGAAGCCTGGCTCGCCGGGCTGGACCAGGGGCGTTTGTCTCAGCGCTTTCTGGCCGGTGCCGTGAATTTTTGTACGCTGATGCCTATGCGCGCCATTCCATTCAAACTGGTCTGTCTGCTGGGAATGAACGACGGCGACTATCCTCGTGCGCAGCCTCCTCTGGACTTCGACCTCATGGGCAGCGATTACCGTCCGGGAGATAGATCGCGGCGTGAAGACGACCGTTATCTTTTGCTCGAGGCGCTTTTGTCTGCGCGCAATCAGCTCTACATCAGTTGGGTTGGCCGTAGTATTCGCGACAACAGTGAGCGACCGGCTTCAGTGTTGATTGGTCAGTTGCGTGATCACCTCGCCAGCGGTTGGCGATTGCCCGACGAAAGCGGCGATCTGTTGAGTGCCTTGACGCAAGAGCATCCGCTGCAACCGTTCAGTGCGCGCTATTTTCATGAAGGCGATCCACTCTTCAGCTATGCCAGCGAATGGCAGGTTCTGCATCAACAGCAGGCGCCTCGAAACCAAACGCAATTGCTCACCCCTTATGTACAAGAAGAGCCGTTGAGCCTGGCCTTGCTGCAGGATTTTTTGCGCAACCCGGTTCGGCACTTTTTCACCCAGCGTCTCAAGGTGTATTTCGAGGCCGCTGAAGCACCGCTGGCCGATGAAGAACCCTTCGTGCTTGACGCATTGCAGCGTTATACGCTGAGCAACAGTCTGCTCGAAGCAGCTCTCAGACAACCGCACGATGTCGATCAGGCGCTGACTGCCCAGGCCCGGCGTCTGCAAAATAGCGGCCTGTTGCCAATGGCTGGATTCGGCGAGTGCCTGCAGCGAGAGTTGATCGAGCCTCTGCCCGATTTGCTACAGCGTTATCAGCAACTGCTCATGCTCTGGCCAAAGCCGTTGAACAGTGCGTTGCCGGTCAACCTTGAATTGCAGGGCTTGCGCCTTGAAGGCTGGCTCGCCGGTTTGCATCAACGCGCCGACGATGGCCTGTTGTCAGTCACGACCATTCCCAACAACATTGGCTCGATCAAAAGTCGCAAATGGCACCGCCTGACCAAGCCTTGGGTTAATCATCTGGTGGCTTGCGCCAGCGGGCTTTCCTTGAGCACAGCATTGGTGGCCAGCGATGACACGCTGCTGCTTGAACCCATGGCGCCAGATCGGGCAATACGGTTCCTCGGCGATTTGCTCCTCGCCTGGCAGGCCGGGATGCGACAGCCACTGCCGATCGCGGTAAAAACTGCTTTCGCGTGGCTCTCTCAGACCGACCCGCTGAAGGCCGAAGCGGCCGCCAGAAAAGCCTATGAGGGTGACGGGCAGACCAGCGAAGGTGAGCGCCGCGAAAGCCCGGCGTTGTCACGGCAATTTGCCGATTTTGAGGCATTACTTGCCGACGAGACGTTTTCCGGTTGGTGTGACGCCTTGTATCGCCCGCTGTTCGAAGCGCCTTGGCGTTCGCTGTCCACCGAAGGGGCTGGCGCATGAGTACAAAGACACCCCTCGCACTGGCATTCCCGCTAAAGGGCAGCCAGTTGATCGAAGCCAGTGCCGGTACTGGTAAAACCTTTACCATCTCTGCTTTGTACTTGCGGCTCATCCTGGGGCATGGCGACGAGTCGAGCAGGTTCGGCCGTGAACTGCTACCGCCGCAGATTCTCGTTGTGACCTTCACCGACGCCGCGACCAAGGAACTGCGTGAGCGCATACGCACGCGTCTGGCCGAGGCCGCTCGATTCTTCCGTGACGAGACGCCCGCACCCGATGCACTGATCGCCGAATTGCGTGACCAATTCGACACTCAACAATGGCCCGGCTGTGCCAGCCGCCTGGATGTCGCCGCGCAATGGATGGACGAAGCCGCCGTTTCGACCATCCACAGTTGGTGCCAGCGCATGCTGCGTGAGCACGCGTTCGATAGCGGTAGCTTGTTCACTCAATCTTTGGAAACCGACCACAGCGACTTGCTCGGTGAAGTGTTGCGTGATTACTGGCGGCTGTTCTGTTACCCGATGCAGGACGATGCCTTGAATTGGGTTCGCAGCAACTGGGGCGGGCCTGCGGCGTTGTTGCCTCGCGTGCGTGGCCTGTTTGCCAGTGAGCGCGACAGCGACGAGGGCAAGGCGCCTGCGGAGCTGATCGATGAGTGCCTGCAAGAACGTCGTGCGGCACTGATCGAACTGAAAATGCCCTGGCGCCAATGGGCAGACGAATTGCTCGCCATCTGTCATCAAGGCGTCGCCAGCAAGACTGTCGATGGCCGCAAGATGCAAGCGCGTTACTTTGAACCCTGGTTCGAGAAACTCAAGGCGTGGGCTGAAGACGGGTCCCTTGAGCAACTCGATATCGGCACCGGCTTCACCCGACTGACTCCCGATGGCATGGCCGAGGCCTGGAAGGGGCCGCCCCCAAGCCATCCCGGCCTGGACGCCATGCAGGCCCTAAAGTCGAGTCTCGATGCATTGCCAACCCCGGATGCCGCCGTGCTGCAACATGCCGCCAAATGGGTAGGCGCACGCTTTGAAGAAGAGAAGCGGCGTCGCGCCGAGATGGGTTTCGACGACATGCTGTTGCGACTTGATGCTGCTTTGCAATCCAACGGTGGCGAACGCCTCGCCACGTTGATTCGCGAGCAGTTCCCGGTCGCGCTGATCGACGAATTCCAGGACACCGACCCGGTGCAGTACCGAATCTTCGAGAGCATCTATCGTATCGAAGACAACAGCCCTGACACCGGCCTGTTTCTGATCGGTGATCCGAAGCAGGCGATCTACGCTTTCCGTGGTGCAGACATCTACACCTACCTGCGCGCGCGTCAGGCAACCACCGGCCGACTGCATACGCTGGGCACCAACTTCCGCTCCAGCCACGGCATGGTCAACGCGGTCAATCATGTATTCGCACGCGCCGAGTCCCGGGAACTGGGGCGCGGTGCGTTTTTGTTTCGGGAGAAAAGCGGCGACAATCCGGTGCCGTTCCTGCCTGTGGAATCTCAAGGCCGCAAGGAGCGCTTGCAGGTTGCCGGGCAAGATGTCGCGGCTTTGAATATCTGGCATTTACCCACCGACCAACCACTGTCAGGGGAGGTCTATCGCCAACAATTGGCAGCGGCGTGCGCCAGCGAAATTACCGCGCTGCTCAATGGTGGGCAAAGCGCTAGCGCGGGGTTCGTCCAGGACGGCAAAGACTTCAGAGGCCTGAGGCCGTCCGACATCGCGATTCTCGTGCGCGATGGCAAAGAGGCGCAGGCCGTGCGCGGCGAACTTGCTGCCCGTGGCGTGCGCAGCGTTTACCTGTCGGACAAGGATTCGGTATTCGCGGCGCAAGAGGCTCACGACCTGCTGTCCTGGCTCAAGGCCTGTGCCGAGCCGGATGTCGAGCGTTCCCTGAAAGCCGCGTTGGCCTGTATTACTCTGAACCTGCCATTGGCCGAACTGGAACGCCTGAACCAGGACGAGCTGGTATGGGAAACCCGGGTCATGCAGTTCCGTGGCTATCGCGAGTTATGGCGCAAACAAGGCGTGCTGCCGATGTTGCGCCGCCTGCTGCATGACTTCCATCTGCCGCAAACCTTGATGACACGCACCGATGGCGAGCGTGTACTGACCAACCTTTTGCACCTGTCGGAATTGATGCAGCAAGCGGCTGCGGAGTTGGACGGTGAACAAGCGCTGATTCGTCATCTGGCCGAGCTGCTGGCAGTGTCCGGTCAGGCTGGCGAAGAGCAGATCCTGCGCCTGGAAAGTGACGAACAACTGGTCAAGGTCGTGACCATCCACAAGTCCAAAGGCCTGGAGTATCCACTCGTGTTCCTGCCGTTCATTTGCTCGGCGAAACCTGTGGATGGCAGCCGTTTGCCGCTGCATTACCACGATACCGCAGGCAAGGCTCAGATAAGTCTCAAGCCGACTGTCGAGCTGATTGCGCAAGCGGATGATGAGCGTCTGGCCGAGGATCTGCGCTTGCTTTACGTTGCCCTGACCCGCGCGCAGCACGCGTGCTGGTTGGGCGTGACGGATCTCAAACGGGGCAATAACAACAGCTCGGTGCTGCACCTTTCGGCACTGGGTTATCTGCTCGGCGGTGGTGCATCGCTGGGCGAGTCCAGCGAACTGAAACGCTGGCTGCAAGACCTGCAACAAGACTGCCCGGCTATCCACACCGATGAAATGCCACTACCTACCGACGAGCATTACCAGCCACCACGCAATAACGCCGTGCTGAGCGCCACACTGTTGCCCAAGCGCAAGGCCAGTGAAAACTGGTGGATCGCTTCCTACAGCGCATTGCGCATCAGCGACGTATTGAGTGTCGGCAGCGATGAAGCACCGGATAGCCCGCAAGCGCAAAAACTGTTTGATGACGAACGCCTCGACCCCGATGCCCCGCGGGAAATCATTACCGGCGGCGCTGATATCCACCGCTTCCCGCGCGGCCCCAATCCGGGAACATTTCTCCACGGTTTGCTGGAATGGGCCGGTGATGACGGCTTTGCCGTTTCCCGCGAGACACTGGAAGACGCCATTGCCCGGCGCTGTAACCTGCGTGGCTGGGAAGGCTGGATCACCACCCTGAGTGACTGGCTGCAGCATCTGCTCACATCGCCATTGCCGATCGCTGGCGGGCAACCGCCGGTTGTTCTCGAGCAACTGAAGCAATATCGGGTCGAGATGGAGTTCTGGTTCGCCAGCCATAAAGTCGATGTACTCAAACTCGACGAACTGGTGCGCCAGCACACTCACAGAGGCGTGGCCCGTGTGGCGGCAGAACCGGTGCAACTCAACGGCATGTTCAAAGGCTTCATCGACCTGACCTTCGAACACGAAGGCCGCTATTACGTGGCGGACTACAAATCCAACTGGCTCGGCGTGGATGAACTGGCTTACACCGAGCAAGCCATGGAGCAGTCGATCCTCGACAACCGCTACGACCTGCAATACGTGCTGTACCTGTTGGCGTTGCATCGCCAGCTCAAGGCACGGCTGCCGGATTACGATTACGACCGGCATGTTGGCGGCGCGTTGTACCTTTTCCTGCGGGGTACTCGCGCAGACAGTCGCGGCGTGTATTTCGCTCGTCCGCCCCGTGAGCTGATCGAGCGTCTCGACCGAATGTTTCAAGGAAAACCCGAACCCAAGACCGAACCCGCCTGGGAACAGGGAGTCCTGCTATGAGCCGCACCTTTGCCGATCTGTTACCGACACCGCTGGCAGCCGACAGTCTGTCGCGGCTGTCGCCGCTGACCAGCGCCGATGATCTGTTGATATTGCTGACTCGTTGGGTCGAGCGCGGCTGGCTGCGTGCGCTGGACAAAGCATTTGTGGCGTTCCTTCACGAACTTGAGCGCGACACGGATCCGCTGGTGTTGCTCGCGGCTGCCCTGACTAGCCACCAACTTGGCCACGGGCATGTCTGTCTCGATCTGTATGAAACCCTGAAAGCTCCCGACTTTGCTCTGTCGCTGCCGCCCGAAGGGGACGTGCAAGGTGGTGTGTTGCTGCTGCCTTCGCAATTGCTTGAGGCGCTGGATGGCGCTCACTGGTGCAAGGTTCTGGCAGGCAGCTCTCTGGTCGCACTGGCCGCAGATAGCAGTGACTCAGCACAGCAACGCCCGCTGGTGTTGGCGGGCAAACGCCTGTATTTGCGACGCTACTGGGCCTATGAACGGCGGATTGATACGGCGTTGCGCCAGCGTCTGCAGCAGGTTGAGCCGACACCGGACGATCTGCCGCAGCGACTGAGTGAGCTGTTCGGATCAGCCAAAGCGGGAGCTGTGATCGACTGGCAAAAGCTCGCCTGTGCCCTCGCCACTCGAGGCGCCTTCAGCATTGTCACCGGCGGGCCGGGTACCGGCAAAACCACCACCGTGGTGCGTTTGCTGGCCTTGCTTCAAGCGCCTGCCGTAGCCACGGGTCACCCGCTGCGCATTCGACTGGCGGCACCGACGGGCAAGGCGGCGGCGCGGTTGACCGAGTCCATCAGCCAGCAAGTGCAGTCGTTGGAAGTCAGCGAAGAGGTGCGGGCGAAAATCCCCTGCGACGTCACCACCGTGCATCGTCTGCTGGGCAGCCGTCCCGGCACCCGACACTTCCGCCACCATGCCGGCAATCGCCTGCCACTGGACGTGTTGGTGGTCGACGAAGCTTCGATGATCGACCTGGAAATGATGGCCAATCTGCTGGATGCCTTGCCAGCCCATGCTCGACTGGTATTGCTCGGTGACAAGGATCAATTGGCCTCTGTGGAGGCCGGTGCGGTGCTGGGGGATTTGTGCCGTGACGCCGAGGGTGGCTGGTACAGCCCGCCGACCCGGCAGTGGCTGGAGTCGGTCAGCGGTGAGTCGTTGCAGGGCAGCGGCTTGCATGAGGACGTCGATGGCTCTCATCCGCTGGCTCAGCAAGTGGTGATGCTGCGCCACTCTCGGCGCTTCGGCGAGGGCAGTGGAATCGGTCAGCTCGCGCGCCGGGTCAATCAACAGTTGCCGGATGAAGCGCGCCAGTTGCTCACGACTGGTCACTACGACGATGTGTATTCGTTGCAGCTGAAGGGCGAACACGATCACAAACTTGAGCGTCTGTTGCTGGACGGGCATGGCGACGGTCCACAAGGCTACCGCCATTACCTGAGCCTGCTGCGTGATCAGCGTCCAGCGTCGGGCAGGCCACTTGAACATCCGGACTGGGTCATTTGGGCCCGCGAAGTCCTGCTGGCATTCGACACGTTCCAGTTGCTGTGTGCCGTGCGAAAAGGGCCGTGGGGCGTCGAAGGTCTGAATCAACGCATCACCGCTGCGTTGCTCAAAGCGCGTCTGATTGAAAACGATCAGCAATGGTACGAAGGCCGGCCCGTCCTGATGACGCGCAATGATTACGGTCTGGGCCTGATGAACGGCGATATCGGGATCGCCCTCAAACTGCCCGAGCGCGAAGGACCTGACGCAGGTAAACCGGTGTTGCGCGTGGCGTTCCCGCGCAACGATGGTCAGGGCGGTGTGCGCTTCGTATTGCCAAGCCGTCTCAATGACGTCGAAACCGTCTATGCGATGACGGTGCACAAGTCCCAGGGCTCGGAGTTTGCCCACACGGCGCTGATTCTGCCCGATGCTTTGAACCCGGTGCTGACCAAAGAATTGATCTACACCGGCATTACCCGGGCCAAGCACTGGTTCACCCTGATCGAATCCCGCGCAGGCGTGTTTGAAGAAGCGGTGCAGCGCAAGGTCAAACGCCTGAGCGGACTGATGCTGGAACTGGAGGAGGGCGCCGGGCCTAAGGCGTGAAAGTCCCGACGAATAGCGGCGATTACTGACCAACTGGTCAGAGGTCGCTGCCTCGCTGGCGTTTCACTGCTGTGCTATCGTTGCGGCATCATTTCGCTACGATCCAAGAGAATCCCTGCATGAAGGTGTCTGTCTGGGCGACAGAGCGCGTAGTTGTCTGCAAGCACGCGTTGCTTGTCGCTCTGCTCTGGATGTTGACGGGCGCAGCTGTCGCGCAGCCGCAAGCGCCGGCGGGCATGGCCGAACAACGGGCCAAATCTGTCACTCAGGTGGTTCTTGGCATTCTCAGCTATGCGCGCTGGCCTGTGGAACCTGCGCAATTACGTCTGTGCATCGTTGGCCCCACCGAGTACACCGATGATCTGGTCAAAGGCACCACGCAAGCCACGGGGCGACCGGTCATCGTACATCGCCTGCTGGCCGACAACCCGGCCATCGTCAGCGAATGCGATGCGGTGTACATCGGCAAACTCACCGCGGATGAACGCACTCGCTTGTTCGCATCGCTGATCGGTCATCCAGTGTTGAGCATTAGCGAAGGTGGCGATCAGTGCACGGTCGGTAGCCTGTTCTGTCTGCGCGTTGGCGATGAGCAAGTGTCCTTCGAGGTCAATCTCGACTCCGTTGCCCGCAGTGGCGTGCGCATTCACCCCAGCGTGCTGCAATTGTCGCGTCGCAAACCGGCGGCGCCATGAACCTGTTCAGATCGAATAGCCGCCCAACACTGGGTTCGGTCATTGGCCGAGGGCATCTGACGGTCGCGCTGGTGGGCGTAGCGATGGCCAGCGTTTCGCTGACGTTGCTCGGCGTACTGGCATTACGGGTGTACGCCGATCACAACCTGCACTTGATCGCCCGTTCGATCAGCTACACCGTGGAAGCCGCAGTGGTGTTCAACGACAAGGCGGCCGCCAACGAATCGCTGGCGCTGATTGCTTCTGCCGAAGAGGTTGCTGATGCCCAGGTACTGGACAGCCAGGGAAAACTGCTCGCACATTGGCAACGCCCGGAAAACGGATTGTTCTCTGAGCTGGAAATGCAGATCACCCGCGCCGTCCTGGAAAAACCCGTCAGCCTGCCAATCGAGCATCAGGACCGTGAAATCGGTCGTGTACTGCTCACCGGCCATGGTGGCAGCCTGATGCGCTTTCTGCTCAGCGGTCTGGCGGGGATCATCCTCTGTACCGCGATCAGCGCCTGGGTGGCGCTCTATCTGGCGCGGCGCCAATTACGCGCGATTACCGGTCCTCTGCGCAGTCTGGCCAATGTGGCGCACGCCGCACGTAGCGAACGCGCGCTGGACCGCCGTGTACCACAAGCGCAGATCGCCGAACTCGACAACCTCGGCAATGACTTCAACGCCTTGCTCGACGAACTGGAGTCGTGGCAAACCCACCTGAAAAACGAAAACGAAACCCTCGCTCACCAGGCCAGTCACGACAGCCTGACCGGTCTGCCAAACCGCGCCTTTTTCGAAGGGCGATTGATTCGTGCGTTGCGCAATGCCGGCAAACACGATGAGCGAGTGGCCGTGTTGTTTCTCGACAGTGACCGCTTCAAAGGCATCAATGACAACTTTGGCCACGCCGCGGGTGATGCGGTGCTGGTGGCGGTGGCCAATCGCGTCCGTGCGCAGTTGCGCGAAGAGGATCTGGTGGCGCGGTTGGGGGGTGATGAGTTCGCCGTGCTGCTCACGCCGCTGCACGCGGTCGAAGACGCCGAGCGTATTGCCGACAAGATCCTCGCCAGCATGGACATGCCCATCGCGCTGCCGGGTGACACCAGTGTGGTGACTTCGCTCAGTATCGGCATTGCGGTTTTTCCCGATCATGGTGTCACGCCGGGGGCCTTGCTCGATGCCGCCGATGCGGCCATGTATCAAGCCAAGCGCTTGTCGCGCGGCGCCCAATTCACGGCTGGGGCGGAGCACCCGGTCGATTCCGTTCAAACCAGGAGCTGACTCTCGTGTTCACACTGTCCATTCGAACTTTTTACGCTGTGCTGTTGATGGCCGTATTGGCCCTGACCGGTTGCCAGACCGCCCCGCCGAAAGGCCTGACCCCGGCGCAAGTCGCCGTGCTCAAACAACAGGGTTTTGAATTGACCGACGAGGGCTGGGAGTTTGGCCTGTCCGGCAAAGTGCTGTTTGGCAGCGACGTCGAAAGCCTGAACACGCAAAGCACCGAGATCGTCGAGCGTATCGGCAAGGCATTGCTGGGTGTCGGCATCGAACGCGTACGGGTCGACGGTCACACCGACGCATCGGGCAAGGAAACGTACAACCAGCAACTGTCGCTGCGTCGTGCGAAAAGTGTCGCCAACGTGCTGGGCACGGTCGGCATGAAGCAAGAGAACATCCAGTTGCAGGGGCTGGGCAGCAAAGAGCCGGTGGCGTCCAACGATACGGCGGCCGGTCGCACGGAAAACCGCCGGGTCTCGATTGTGGTGAGCGCCGACTAATCGGCGAACTGCATCTCGCCGGTCTGCCCCATCAGCAGACCCTGATTACGCTCAGTCACCTCACGGATGTAATCCCACAACAGGGTGATCCGCTTGAGCTTTCGCAGATCCTCCCGGCAGTACATCCAGAATTGCCGGGTGATGTCGATTTCCTCCGGCAAAACTGGCAGCAGGCGGGGATCCTGCGCGGCGAGGAAGCACGGCAGTATCGCCAGTGAGCGCCCTTGCTGCGCCGCGACGAACTGCGCAATCACGCTGGTGCTGCGCAAGTTGGCGCTGGCGCCGGGCAGCACGTTCGCCAGGTAGAGCAGCTCCGAGCTGAACGCCAGATCATCCACATAACTGATGAATTGATGCTTGCCCAAGTCTGCCGGGCGGCGGATCGGTGGGTGTTTGTCCAGATAGTCCTGGGTCGCGTAGAGCTGCAAACGGTAGTCGCAGAGTTTGCAGCAGACGTACGGCCCATGCTCCGGGCGCTCCAGCGCAATGACGATATCGGCCTCGCGCTTGGACAGACTGATGAAGTGCGGCAGCGGCAGGATGTCCACCGAGATCGCCGGGTAGGCGTCGACGAAGTGGCTCAGTTGCGGGGTGATGAAAAAACTGCCGAAGCCTTCGGTACAACCCATGCGCACATGCCCGGACAGCGCTACGCCAGAGCCTGACACCTGCTCGCAGGCCATGTGCAAGGTGCTTTCAATCGACTCGGCATAACCGAGCAAACGCTGACCTTCGGTGGTCAGGACGAAGCCGCTGGTCCGCGACTTCTCGAACAGCAAAGTGCCCAATGCCGCCTCCAGCGAACTGATCCGCCGCGACACGGTGGTGTAGTCGACAGCCAGCCGTTTGGCGGCAGTGCTGGCCTTGCGGGTGCGGGCGACTTCGAGAAAAAACTTGAGGTCGTCCCAGTTCAGCGAGCCTAGCGAGGTGATGTTTTTTTGCATGATGGACGGGCTTATATGTGCGTTCTTATTAGAAGTTTGCACATCTATACTCCAAAAACAGTCCGACAACCAATTCGTGACACACGCCTCATCTCAAGGCGAACCCTTCGCCTTGGCTCCTACGATAAAAACAAGTTTCGGAGACCAGCATGAACGCATCGCTTACGCCCAACGAAACCACGGTCCAGAAGGTCAAGCTGCTGATCAATGGCGAGTGGGTCGAGTCGCAGACCACCGAATGGCACGACATCGTCAACCCGGCGACCCAGCAAGTGCTGGCCAAAGTCCCGTTCGCCACCGCCGCTGAAGTCGATGCCGCCGTCAGCGCCGCCCAGCATGCGTTCCAGACCTGGAAACTGACCCCGATCGGCGCACGCATGCGCATCATGCTCAAGCTGCAAGCGTTGATCCGCGAACACTCCAAACGCATCGCCGTGGTCCTGAGCGCCGAGCAAGGCAAAACCATTGCCGACGCCGAGGGCGATATTTTCCGTGGACTGGAAGTGGTCGAGCACGCGTGCTCCATCGGCAGCCTGCAAATGGGCGAGTTCGCCGAGAACGTCGCCGGCGGCGTTGATACCTATACCCTGCGTCAGCCGATCGGCGTGTGCGCCGGCATCACGCCGTTCAACTTCCCGGCGATGATTCCGCTGTGGATGTTCCCGATGGCCATCGCTTGCGGCAACACGTTCGTCTTGAAGCCGTCCGAACAGGATCCGCTGTCGACCATGCTGTTGGTGGAACTGGCGATCGAGGCCGGTGTTCCGGCCGGCGTGTTGAACGTGGTGCACGGCGGTAAAGACGTGGTCGATGGCCTGTGCACGCACAAGGACATCAAAGCCGTGTCCTTCGTCGGTTCGACCGCTGTCGGTACCCACGTTTACGACTTGGCCGGCAAGCACGGCAAGCGCGTGCAATCGATGATGGGCGCGAAGAACCACGCTGTGGTGCTGGCCGACGCCAATCGCGAGCAAGCACTGAATGCCTTGGTCGGCGCCGGTTTCGGTGCGGCCGGGCAACGTTGCATGGCCACCTCCGTCGTTGTGCTGGTCGGTGCGGCGAAACAATGGCTGCCGGACCTGAAAGCGCTGGCGCAGAAACTCACCGTCAACGCCGGCAGCGAGCCGGGCACCGATGTTGGGCCGGTGATCTCGAAGAAAGCCAAAGCACGAATTCTCGAGCTGATCGAAAGCGGCATCAAGGAAGGCGCCAAGCTGGAACTGGACGGTCGTGACATCAAGGTGCCGGGCTACGAGCAAGGCAACTTTGTCGGCCCGACCCTGTTCTCGGGCGTGACCACCGACATGCAGATCTACACCCAGGAAATTTTCGGACCGGTACTGGTGGTGCTGGAAGTCGACACCCTCGATCAGGCTATCGCGCTGGTCAACGCCAACCCGTTCGGCAACGGCACCGGCCTGTTCACCCAGAGCGGCGCGGCGGCGCGTAAGTTCCAGACTGAAATCGATGTCGGTCAGGTCGGCATCAACATCCCGATTCCGGTGCCAGTACCGTTCTTCAGTTTCACCGGTTCGCGCGGTTCGAAACTCGGCGACCTCGGCCCGTACGGCAAGCAAGTGGTGCAGTTCTACACGCAGACCAAAACGGTCACGGCGCGCTGGTTCGATGACGACAGCGTCAACGACGGCGTGAACACCACCATCAACCTGCGCTGAGGAACGGCCATGAAAATCGCATTTATCGGTCTGGGCAACATGGGCGCGCCGATGGCGCGCAACCTGATCAAGGCTGGTCACTCGCTGAATCTGGTCGACCTGAACAAAACCGTGCTGGCGGAGCTGGAGCAACTGGGCGGCAGCATTCGTGCTTCGGCGCGTGAGGCTGCCGAGGATGCCGAACTGGTGATCACCATGCTGCCGGCCGCTGTGCATGTGCGCAGTGTCTGGCTGGGTGAAGACGGCGTGCTTGCTGGTGTCGGCAAAGGTGTGCCGGCGGTGGATTGCAGCACCATTGATCCGCAGACGGCGCGCGATGTGGCAGCGGCGGCGGCCAAACAAGGTGTGGCCATGGCTGATGCGCCGGTGTCCGGCGGCACCGGCGGCGCGACCGCAGGCACGCTGACCTTCATGGTCGGCGCCACCCCGGAACTGTTCGCCACGCTGCAACCGGTGCTGGCGCAGATGGGCCGCAACATCGTGCATTGCGGTGAAGTCGGCACCGGGCAGATCGCCAAAATCTGCAACAACCTGCTGCTGGCGATTTCGATGGTGGGGGTCAGTGAGGCGATGGCGCTGGGTGATGCGCTGGGCATCGACACGACGGTGCTGGCCGGGATCATTAACAGTTCGACCGGGCGCTGCTGGAGTTCCGAGATGTACAACCCGTGGCCGGGGATCGTCGAAACCGCGCCGGCGTCCCGTGGTTATACCGGTGGGTTCGGTGCCGAATTGATGCTCAAGGATCTGGGGCTGGCGACGGAAGCGGCGCGTCAGGCGCACCAACCGGTGGTGCTCGGCGCGGTGGCGCAGCAGTTGTATCAGGCGATGAGTCAGCGTGGGGACGGCGGGAAAGATTTCTCGGCGATCATCAACAGCTATCGCAAGCCTGCTGCAATAGAAGGACAGCGCTGAACCCTCGGTGGGAGCGAGCCTGCTCGCGATGACGGCGGTCGCTTCAATAAGGAAGTGACTGACCGTGCGCTTTCGCGAGCAGGCTCGCTCCTACAGGGGACTTGTGTGTATCAGACATTGTTTGCCGGGAAATCACGTCGGGTGATCTCCCGGCTTTTTTGCATCAGGCGAACACGAAATATTTGCGCACGGTCTCGACCACTTCCCACGTGCCTTTCATGCCCGGCTCAACCACGAAGATATCGCCGGCGCGCAGGTGAATCGGCGCCATGCCGTCCGGGGTGATCACGCAGTAGCCTTCCTGGAAATGGCAGTACTCCCACTTCACATAATCGACGCGCCACTTGCCCGGGGTGCAGATCCACGTGCCCATGATCTTGCTGCCGTCTTCGCTGGTGTAGGCGTTGAGGTTGACAGTGTGCGGGTCGCCTTCGAGTTTTTCCCATTTGCAGGCATCGAGTACCGGTAGCGGATGGGTGTCGCGCAGAACGGTGATAGGGGCGGTCGCGGTCATGAGGACTCCGGGCAGTGGATTTGAGAAATGAACTCGCACCCTATAGCGCCCGGTCGGCGTTCAGATGTCTGGGGTCGACATCAAGCTGCTCAGAAACGCGCGCAGGCTCAGAGTTTTTCCAGCGGGCATTCGCTTCGGGCCTGTTCGAGGCTGGATTCGAATACCTCCAGTTGCGCGAATTGCCGGGTGAGTTCGGTCATGGCATCACCGATTTCGCGCTTATTCGTCTCGATGGCTTGCTGCGCACGTGCCCAAGGCATCGCTTCACCCTGATGGTCGGCGAAAATCACCTGCAATTCCTTGAGACGGAAACCCATGTCTTTGGCGCATTTTATGAACACCAGCAATTCGACGGTCTGCTGGTCGTAGAGACGATAATTGCCCTGACGCCGGGGCTTGGGCAGCAGGCCGATCGACTCGTAATGACGGATGCTTTTAATGGTGGTGCCGGAGCGTTGCGCGGCTTGGCCGATGTACATAAAAGTCCTTTTTCAGTGGGAAACAGCGCGCTGCATTATCAGCAGAGTCAGTGTGCGGCGATAGCCTGCGCCTGCCCCAGCCAGGTTTTTCGCTGGGGTTCACTTGAGCCGAGTATCGGACCAAACGTCAGTGTGCGCAGCGGTTTGATCCCGCAGAATTCGAGGGTGGTCTTGCGCACCTGATGCAGTCCGGGCATGCGATAAAACCAGCGGTAATACCAGGCCGGCGTGTCCATCGTCACCAATAAATGCGCGGTACGGCCCTTGAGCAATTTATCGGGAAAAGCTTTGCCCACGCGGTATTTGAAGGCGAAGCCCGGCAGCAACGCGCGATCAAAAAAACCTTTGAGCAGCGCAGGAATCCCACCCCACCAAATCGGGTAAATCAGCGTCAGGTGTTCGGCCCAGAGGATGTCGGTCTGCGCCGCGCTCAAGTCATCTTCCAGCGCCTGAATCTGTTGATAGCCCTCGCGCAGCACCGGATCAAAATTCATTTCGCCGAGGCGCAACTGGCGGACTTCGTGACCGGCGTCCATCGCTGACTGCGCGTAGCGCTCGGCCAGTGCAGCACAAAAACTTGTGGAGGAGGGATGACCGAGAATCAGCAGAATTCGTTTACCCATCATGACTGTCCTTGCTGATGAAAAGCCAAGGATGAAGTCTGCCCCTTAGGGGAGAGTCAAGGCGTGCAGCAGGGCTTTTGCGTATCCCGGCAGGGTGGTGAAATCCTTGGCGCAGAGCATCAAGGTTCGGCGCGCCCAGGGTTCGTTCAATGTCACGCTGTTGAATGAGCGCTGCCCCGCGCGTTCGACGGCGGCCAGCGGCACGATGGCCAGCCCGGCGCCACGGCCGACCATGCGCATCACGCCATCGAAACCATCCGCACGGATACGCACCTGCATGCGCGCGCCGCTGTGCAGGGCCTGTTCTTCCAGATAGATCGCCAAAGCGCTGTTGGCGCTGAGTCCGACGAAGTCATGGTGCAAAGCGTCGCTGAAACTGACCTCGGCGGCGTCAGACAATGGGTGGTCGAGAGGCAGAATCAGCACCAGCGGATCGTCGCGAAATGGCTGGGTCTGCAGGTCACTGGTGTCCACCGCGTCGGACACAATCCCTAAATCCGCCGCGCCTTGGTGCAAGGCATGAGTGATGCGCGCGCTGGGCAGTTCCTGCAAGTCGATGTCGAGATTTGGGTGATCGCGCAGGAAGTCCGCGAGTACTTCAGGCAGGTATTCGGTGATCGCCGTGGTGTTGCACAGTAACCGCACCTGTCCTTTGACGCCTTGGGCGTAGTCGGCCAGATCCTGCTGCATGCGCTCGGCTTGTTGCAGGAGGATGCGCGCGTGTTGGGCCAGCGCTTTACCGGCTGGCGTCGGCGTGACACCACGGCGGCCGCGCTCAAGGAAGTCGGTGCCGAGCGAGGCTTCCATGGCACGGATTCTGGCGCTTGCAGCGGCCAGGGATAAATGGCTGCGGGCGGCGCCGGCGGTGATGTTGCCGGTGTCGAGGATGTGCAGGTAGAGGCGCAGGTCGGTGAGGTCGAAGTGCATGGTGGCAGCCTCTGGTTTTAGTGTGTTCGGGCTGGCCCCTTCGCGAGCAAGCTCGCTCCCACAGGGGAGTTGTGTACGACACACATCCTATGTGGGAGCGAGCTTGCTCGCGAAGAGGCCGGAAGCCTCAAAGAAAATATCAGCCTCTTGTCTGGTGAGAGGCAGCCTCAGTATATGGCAGATTTCCAGCCAACCCCGCCTGGCGCACAGTAACGCCATGAACACTCTCACAGATTTCTACCAACACCTCGGCCTTGCCCTGTCCTTGCTGGTCATCATGACTTTCATGCTCGCCGGTCTGATCAAAGGTGTCATCGGCCTCGGTCTGCCCACCGTCGCCATGGGTTTGCTCGGTCTGGCTATGGCGCCATCGCAGGCAGCCGCCTTGCTGATCATCCCGGCCACCCTGACCAATGTCTGGCAACTGGCATTCGGCGGGCATCTGCAAGGGCTGCTCAAGCGTCTCTGGCCGATGTTGCTGATGATCTTTCTCGGCACCGGCCTCGGCACCTTATGGATCGGCATGACGGGCGGGCATTGGGTGGTGCGGGGACTGGGCGCGGCGCTGTTGCTCTACGCGTTGAGCGGACTGTTCCTGGCCACGCTGCACATCCCCCCGCGCCATGAAACCTGGCTCGGCCCCTTGTGCGGATTGATCACCGGCGTCATCACTTCGGCCACCGGTGTCTTCGTGATTCCGGCGGTGCCGTACCTGCAAGCACTGGGCTTGAATCGCGATGAACTGGTCCAGGCGCTGGGCCTGTCATTCACCGTTTCGACGTTGGCACTGGCCGCTGGATTGCTCTGGCGTGGCGCCCTCGGTGGCGGCGAACTCAGTGCTTCGCTGCTGGCGCTGATCCCGGCCATTCTCGGCATGCTGCTCGGGCAATGGCTGCGCGAGCGCATCAGCGCCGTGCTGTTCAAGCGGGTTTTCTTTGTCGGTCTGGGTGCGCTCGGCGCCCATTTATTGATCAGCGGTTAGCCGAGGACTCGCTGAGCATTTCGATCTGGCGGATATCAAAATCGCGCTCCAGATAATCCATGCGCCGTTCAAAAAACGCCTTCATGTGCGGCAGATTCGAATGCACATCCAGGTGCGCTTGCGACGCCCAGATTTCGTAGAAGATGAACAGCGACGGATCTTCCTTGTCGCGCAGCATGTGGTATTCGATGCAGCCGGGCTCGGCGCGGCTCGGCTCAACGTAAGCGCGAAACAGTGATTCGAAAGCCTCGGCTTTTTCCGGGCGGGTCTTGGCGTGCAGGATAAAACCCTGGCGTTCACTCATCGCAGCAACTCCTCAAATTCTGATAGCCGCAAATGCTATGGCAACAATCGGCATTCGATTCGTGCTTTTTACTCAAATGTATTTTGCGCAAATCTGGCTTACTCCGCGCGAGGCGGATCGTTAATCTGCCGCCATTCCCGTTTCCCTTCTCCATCCAGCCCAATGGCTGCGCCGAGGCTTTCTCATGAAAAAAGTGCTGTTGCTCAATGGCGGTAAAAAATTCGCCCACTCTGACGGTCGTTACAACACCACCCTGCACGAAGCGGCGCTAAGCGTGCTCGATCGCGGCGGTGTCGACGTCAAAACCACCTTCATCGACGAGGGCTACGACGTTGCCGAAGAAGTGGCCAAATTCCTCTGGGCCGACGTGATCATTTATCAGATGCCCGGCTGGTGGATGGGCGCGCCGTGGACGGTGAAAAAGTACCTCGACGAAGTCTTCACCGAAGGCCACGGCAGCCTCTACGCCAGCGATGGTCGCACCCGTTCCGATGCCTCGCAGAAGTACGGCAGCGGTGGTTTGATTCAGGGCAAGCAATACATGCTGTCGCTGACCTGGAACGCACCGCAACAAGCGTTCGATGACCCGACTGATTTCTTTGAAGCCAAAGGTGTCGACGCGGTGTACTTCCCGTTTCACAAGGCCAATGAGTTTCTCGGCATGACCGGTTTGCCGACGTTCCTCTGTGTCGACGTGATGAAACGGCCGAACATCGAGGCTGATGTGGCGCGCTATGAACAGCATCTGACCGAGGTGTTTGGCCTCAAGGGCTGATGCTCGGCTACTATCGAAGGCCTGAGCCTGCGGGGCAGGCCAATCGATTTGAGGACACCCGTGAAAGCCAGATCCGATGAGTTGCAGATTTTCGTCTGCGTGATCGAATGCGGTTCGATTTCCGCCGCCGCCGAGCAAGTCGGACAGACGCCGTCGGCGGTCAGTCGCACGTTGTCGAAGCTGGAAGCCAAGCTCGACACTACGCTGATCAACCGCACCACGCGGCGCATGGACCTGACCGAAGAGGGCAAGTACTTCTTCGAGCAGGCCAAGCTGATTCTCGATCAGATGGATCAACTTGAAGAGCGGCTGTCCTCTCGTCAGCAAACCCCGTCCGGGCGCCTACGGATCAATGCCGCATCACCGTTCATGCTGCACGCGGTGGTCCCGTACATCGACGAGTTCCGCCGGCTCTATCCGGACATTCAGCTCGAACTCAACAGCAATGACCTGATCATTGACCTGCTGGAACAAAGCACCGACGTCGCTATCCGCATCGGCACCCTCGCCGATTCGACGTTGCACGCGCGCTCACTCGGTTGCAGTCCGTTGTTGATTGTCGCTAGCCCGGCCTATCTGGAAAAGTACGGCGCGCCGCTGCAAGTGGCGGACTTGAGCGAACACACCTTGCTCGGTTTCACCCAGAACGAAGGTCTCAACCAGTGGCCGCTGCGCTATGTGCACGGCGACCGCTGGCCGATCACTCCGGCGATCAGCGCCTCCAGCGGCGAGACCGTGCGCCATCTGGCGCTGGAAGGGCAGGGCATCGCCTGTCTGTCGCACTTCATGACCATCGATGACATTCGCGCCGGGCGCCTGAAAGTCCTGCTCGGCGAATTCAATAGCGGTTATCGCCAGCCAATCAACGCGGTGTACTACCGTAACTCGCAACTGGCGCTGCGCATTCAGTGCTTCCTCGACTTTATTCAGAGCAAACTCGCTGCTTACGCCAGCGCCGACTTCAAGGGCTGATTCGTGACCTCTGCGCAAGAGTGAATTGGGCGGGGGCGGGTTTTTCCCTCCAGCTCAGGGGCAGATACTCGTCCCATCACTTACTCACGCAGGGAGTTATTCCATGAACGTATTCGTCACCGGCGCTGCCGGTTTTATTGGCGGCTCGATCGCTACCGGTCTGGTCACGGCCGGGCACAAAGTCACAGGCCTGGTGCGCAGCGCCGAACAGGCTGAAGAGCTGAAAGCCATCGGAATCACCGCGGTCATCGGCACTCTCGACGACCAAGCACTGCTCGCCGAACAGGCCCGCGCTGCCGACGCGGTGATCAACGCCGCCAGCAGCGACCATCGCGGCGCGGTCGAAGCCTTGCTCGATGCCTTGCGCGGTTCCAACAAAGTCTTCCTGCACACCAGCGGTTCGAGCATCGTTGGCGATGCGTCGGGCGGTAAATCCAGCGACGTTATCTACTTTGAGGACAACCTGCCGGAGCCGACCGTCGACAAAGCCGCGCGCGTGGCCATCGACAACCTGATTCTCGCGGCGGCGAAGGACGGCGTGAATTCCGCCGTCATCTGCAACACGCTGATTTACGGCCACAGCCTGGGCGTCAATCGCGACAGCGTGCAACTGCCGCGACTGCTCAAGCAGGCACGTAAAAGCGGCGTAGTGCGCCACGTCGGCACCGGCCAGAACATCTGGTCCAACGTGCACATCGAAGACGTCGTCGCCCTCTACCTGCTGGCGCTGACCAAAAACATCCCAGGCACTTTCTACTTCGTCGAAAGCGGCGAAGCCTCGTTCATCGACATGACCACCGCCATGGCCGAAGCCCTGAACCTCGGCCAACCGCAAGACTGGCCGCTGAAAGACGCCGAAGCTGAATGGGGCTACGAAATGGCCAACTACGGCCTCGGCTCCAACAGCCGAGTACGCGGCAAACACGCTCGTGAACTGCTGGGCTGGGCACCGAAGCGCACGTCGGTGGTTGAATGGATTCGTAACGAAATGGTGTGAGTTCAGCCCTTCCGAGTGATCCCCCCGAAACCTGTGGGAGCTGGCTTGCCAGCGATAGCGGCCAACCATTCAACGCGCATGTTGAATGAAAAAAACGCCTCGCCAGCACGCTCGCTCCCGCAGGTTTTTTCACCTCCACGGCTGTCCCGGAAAACCATGGCACGGCAGATGGCATTTAATTTTTAGGTCAACCTGAACCGTTTTAGCCGGAAATTTCCTATTAGGCTGTCATCCGGCTAAACAGCTCGGCGCCCCTCGCGTCGCCCTCTGGATAGCCACATCAACGGGCTGTAACGGCATGAAGCCGGTTCTGCAGCTCAATGCTTGTGGAGTTTTTATGCAAAAGGATTTTGCGATGACAGCACGCTACTGATGCCTTTTCGTAAAGGTGTATCCCGGGCGGACAGATTCACTTCGCCTTCTCGCGGTTAATGGCTGTCGGCCATTGCTGCCGCACCTCCTTCAAACAGTCCCGCCTGCGCTTCGCGTGTTCAGGGCGTGGGTAACGTCATCACTGAAATTGGCAAAAACAAGGAATAGTTATGATCATTTTGGGTGTTACCAACAACGATTTATCGGGAGCTTGCCTGGTGCGCGACGGCCTGATTCTTTCAGCGGTCAGCGAGGAGCGCTTCACCCGTATCAAGGACCACAAGATCTGGCCCGGCCAATCCATTGAATTCGTCTTGAGTCAGGCGGGTTTGTCTCTGGAGGACGTCGACTATGTCGCTTATGGATGGAACGCCGGATTCAGTGCCGACAAGCATCTTGAATTGTATTTTGATCGCATCGTTGAGGAGGTCAGGACCAACCCTCAAGGCCTGACGCAATTCCGCCAGCGAGTCACCGATGAGGTCAGGAACGATAAAGAGAAACGCGCCGAATTTGATGAGTTCATCGCGGCCAATGGTTTGCTGGGCAAGGCGTACTACATCGATCACCATGAATGTCATGCCCTCGGTGCCTACGTCTGTTCGCCGTTCGATGAAGCGCTGACGTTGACCTGTGACGGACGCGGCGACTTCCAGTCGCTGACCGTGACCTGGTACAGCCCGACTGAAACCAGCGTGTTGCAACGCGAGACCAGCATCGACAGCCTGGGCTATTTTTACGGGCGGATTACCCATTTGCTGGGCTACAAACCGAACCGCCATGAAGGCAAGGTCACCGGCCTCGCAGCCTTCGGCGATCCGCAAAAACTGCTGGGGGTGATGCAGCAGATGATCCGTTTCGAGGACGGGCGTATCAAGGCGTATTGCGGCGATCTGTTCCTGCCGTCCTACAACAACTACAGCGATCCGCTGCAAGCGCTGTTCGCTGAGGAAACCCCCGAGGACATCGCGGCCGCCGTACAACGGCATAGCGAAGACTTGCTGGTCGCGGTGGTCACCCATCATCTGGAACAACGCGGCAGCAGCAATCTGTGTCTGGCCGGCGGTGTGTTTGGCAACGTGAAGCTCAATCAACGCCTGCGCGAGATTGCCAACGTCAAGAATGTCTATGTGTTGCCGTGCATGGGCGATGGTGGCCTGGCATTGGCGGCAGCGGTCGGCGCCGCTTATCTGCAAAACGGTACTCGCTTCAGGGCCCCGACCATGGCGCTCGGGCCGGAGTCGCGCAGCGTTTCGCAGAACATCAATCTGATCCATCGCGACTACCCGGAACTGGGTTACCACACGCCTGCCAACCTCATCGAGGTGCTCACCGAGGCGCTGCTGGAAAATCAGGTGCTGGGCATGTTCAAAGGCAAGATGGAATTCGGCCCGCGCTCGCTGTGCAATCGCAGCATCGTCTATCACGCCCAGGATGCCGAGGTTAACGACTGGCTCAACAAACGCATGCACCGCACCGAGTTCATGCCCTTCGGGCCGGTCACCGCGATTGAACAGGCCGCCGCCTGTTACGTCGGGTGGGACGAGGAGCAAGTGGCGGCAGACACCATGACCATGACCTACGATTGTCACCCGGCGTTCATCGAGGCGAGCCCGGCGGTGGTGCACATCGATGGCACCGCACGGCCGCAGATCATTCGGCCGCAAGCCGATCCGTTCATGCACCGTCTGCTGAATGCCTGGCACGCCAGGACCGGTCAGGCGGCGTTGATCAACACTTCGTTCAACCGTCACGAAGAGCCCATCGTGTGTTCTTCTCAGGATGCCCTGGATGCCTTGAAAGAAGGCATGGTCGATCTGGTGGTCATGAGCGAATCGCTGATCGTCTGGCGCAAGGGCAAAAACAGCTTCACCCAAACACGCTTCGAGTAATGAAGTGAGGTGGGCAGGGCTCCGCTGGAGCCCTGTTTTGGCGGATCGAGCGTATGGATATCGAATGTATCTAATCTTCTTCGGATTCTTTGCGGCAGAAGGGATCATCTATCCGTTCTGGCCAACCTGGCTTGATTCACTGGGCTTGAGCGCCAGTCAGATCGGCCTGCTGATTGCGGCGGCGTACTGGCCACAGGTGTTCAGCGGAGTGTTTATCACCTACGTGGCCGACTGGCGTGTAGACCAACTGCGTCTGGCGGCATTTCTCGGCTTCTCGGCGGCGTTGTGCACCGCGCTGTTTTATTTCGTGCCGGTGCATTTGTGGCTGTTTGTCGGGCTGAGCATTCTGTTTGGCGGGCTGTGGATGGTGGTGTTGCCCTTGTCCGAGGCCTATCTGCTCAAGCGCGATAAACAGGCGCTGCAGAACTATGGCTGGGTGCGGGCGGTGGGGTCCTCGGCGTTTATTCTGACCTCGACCCTGGGCGGTTTTCTGTTTGCGCAGTACAGCCAGTCATGGGTGCCGATGGTGGTGGCCGCGTGCATGTTGTTTACCGCCATCGCCTGTCTGCGCTTGAAACGCCAGGTCTCGCGCACGCAAGCGGAACCGCTCAGGCGCGCAATCAAACGGCCGGACTGGAAGGCGTTGCTGGCGCAAAAAAGTCTGTTGATCGCGATTGCCGCGGCCAGTTTCATTCAACTTAGCCACACCCTGTATTTCTCCACCGCGTCGATCGGTTGGGGCGTGAAGGGCTACTCTTCGTCGGCCATCGGGATGTTCTGGTCGGTGGCGGTCATTGCCGAAATCAGCTATTTCGCCCTGTCCAACAAAGTCCTGTCGTGGTGCTCGCCGTTATCCATCGTGATGTTTTCCAGCGTCTGTGCTGCGGCGCGCTGGGCGCTGTTTTCCAATAGCGATGCGCTGCCAGTGATCGTGCTCGGGCAGTGCCTGCATGCGTTGAGTTTTGCCGCGTATCACGCGGCGATCATGCGCTTTATTCGCGATCACGCGCCGCAGGATATTCAAGTCTTTACTCAAGGGGTTTATTACTCTCTGGCGGTGGCCTTGCCCATGGGGCTGGCGACGCCCTTCGCCGGGTATTTGTACGAAACTCACCCGCAGTGGTCCTATTACGTGATGGCGCTGTTTGCCCTGGTGGGCACAGTGCTGGCATTTCTCGCTCATCTGAAAATGCGAAGTTCAACTCATGACACAACGAACCTTTACCGCCGTCTGCTTTGATATGGACGGCGTGCTGATCCAGTCTCGCGAGGTCATTGAAGCGGCCTGGACCACCGTCGCGCGCCAATACGGTATCGAAGTCGATCAGGCGTTTATCCACGAGCACATTCACGGGCGCCCGGGCGGCTACACGTTACAAGCCTTGTTCGGACAGTTTGACGAACAGGAACGGGTGGCGATCAAGCAACAGGTCGATACCCTTGAGGAGCTTTCCGATTGTTCGCTGGTGCCCGGCGTCGCGGCGTTTATCACGCTGCTCAAGGATTGCGCGGTGCCCCTGGCGCTGGTCACCAGCAGTTGGCGGGCACGCGTCGAGCATGTTCTGCAGCAACACAATCTGACCTCGGTCTTTGACAGCATCATTTGTCGAGACGACGTACGCAGTGGCAAACCGGCCCCCGATCCCTATCGCCTGGCAGCGGCTCAATTGGCGCGTCAGAGCGATGAATGTCTGGTCTTCGAGGACTCAGTCAGCGGTGTGCAGTCGGCGATCAGCAGCGGCGCCTTGTGTATCGGCATTGGCGATGACCCAACCCTGACCGCGCACGGTGCGCTGTGTGCGTATGCCGATTTCACTGCGCTGGCGGTTTCCCGGACAGAGGCGGGGCCACACGCTTACACCGAGCGCGGTCTGCGCATCAGTGGGCACATTGCACAGAGGTTCGCCCGGCCATGACCCAGACCCTGCAACACGCCCGCGTTCTGTGGGATTTCCTTGGCGCCGGGCGCACGCACAAGCGGTGTGAACTGATTGTGGTCTGCGGCTCCTACGACCTCAGAGTCTGCGATTACGCCTGCGAACTGTTGAGCAAAGGGATTGCTGAACACCTGCTGTTCACCGGCCATACCGGCAACTGGACGAAGCATTTGTGGGACCGCAGCGAAGCCGATATTTTTGCCCAACGGGCCATGGCGCTGGGCGTCAGGCCGGATCAGTTCACCCTGGAATCGCGCGCCACCAACTTTGCTGAAAACATTGCGTTTGCCAAGGCGCTGTTTCCCGATGTACGCCGGGCGACCTTTCTGACCAAGCCGAATTCGATCCGCCGCGTGGCATTGACCTTGCCCGTTCAGTGGCCCGAAGTTGAAGCTTGGGTGGACGCGCCGTCGTTCAGTTTTCCTGACGAGATCAGCAATCTGATCGGAGTCTTGGGGGTGATCGACGAAATGGTCGGCGATGTGCACCGGATCATGGTTTACCCTTCGCTGGGTTTTCAGGCCCCGCAGGTGATTCCCGAAGCGGTTGAGGCGGCCTGGCGATACCTGATAGAACAAGGCTTCGATCACCATTTGATCAAGGGCAGACATTGATACCAGTCTGCCGCCGGGAGACTGACATGCAGTACGACACGCTGATCCGCAATGCGCTCATCATCGATGGGAGCAACGTGGCCGGCTACCCCGCCGATGTAGCAATCCGTAAGGGGCGCATCGAACGCATCGGCGACTTGCACGATGCGAGCGCCACTGAAGAAATCGACGCGGCAGGGCGGGTGCTGGCGCCCGGTTTCATCGACGTGCACACCCACGACGACACCGTGGTGATTCGTCAGCCCGAGATGCTGCCAAAACTCAGCCAAGGCGTGACCACGGTGATTGTCGGCAACTGCGGGATCAGCGCCTCGCCGGTCAGTCTGAAGGGCAATCCGCCGGATCCGATGAACCTGCTCGGCAGCGCGGCGGCATTCGTTTATCCACGCTTCAGCGATTACCGTGCGGCGGTCGAAGCGGCGAATACCACGCTGAACGTGGCGGCACTGATCGGCCACACGGCGCTGCGCAGCAATCATCTGGATGACCTGTTTCGCAGTGCAACGCCGGAGGAAATTGTGGCGATGCGCAAGCAACTGCGTGAGAGTCTGGAGGCGGGCGCGTTTGGGTTATCCACAGGTCTGGCGTACGCCAGCGCCTTCAGCGCTTCCACCGATGAAGTGATGCAACTGACCGAAGAACTCACGGCGTTCGGCGCGGTTTACACCACGCATCTGCGCAGTGAATTCGAACCGGTGCTGGAGGCCATGGATGAAGCCTTTCAAATCGGTCGACATGCGAAATCGCCAGTGATTATTTCTCATCTCAAATGCGCCGGCGTGGGTAACTGGGGGCGCAGTCCGCAGTTGCTCGCCTCATTGGAAGACGCCGCCAAAACCCACCCGGTCGGTTGCGATTGCTACCCGTACGCGGCGAGTTCATCGACGCTGGATTTGAAGCAGGTCACCGATGCGCATCGCATCACAATCACCTGGTCGACCCCGCACCCCGAGGTCAGCGGCCGCGACCTGATCGACATCGCCGCCGAATGGAACATGCCGCTGCTCGATGCCGCGAAACGCCTGCAACCGGCGGGTGCGGTGTACTACGGCATGGACGAGGCGGATGTACGAAGAATCCTCGCGCATCCATTGTCGATGGTCGGCTCTGACGGATTGCCGGAAGACCCGTTCCCGCATCCGCGCCTGTGGGGCGCTTTCCCACGGGTATTGGGACATTTCAGTCGCGACGTCGGGCTGTTTCCGTTACACACCGCGGTGCACAAGATGACCGGTCTGTCGGCGGCGCGATTTGGTCTGAAGGAAAGAGGCGAGATTCGTGAGGGATATTGGGCGGATCTGGTGTTGTTCGACCCGGTGACTGTGCGTGATGTGGCCGACTTTCACGACCCGCAACGTGCGGCGTTGGGCATCGACGGTGTTTGGATCAACGGTGTTTTGAGCTATCGCGACGGGCAGGCGAATGGTCGCAGGGAAGGCCGCTTTCTCGCCCGAGAGGGTGATTTGCGCGACAACTTTCACTGAGGTTTCGCGGACTGCGTCACAGTGATGGCACATTGCGACTAAAGAAAGCCATCAACAGGCCGAATTGCTGACATCCACCCCGTCTACACTGTGGGGCCAATCAGTCAGGGAGCACCCCATGAGCTTCGGCAAAACCACCCCGATTCTGCGGATTTTCGATGAAGCCAAGGCTGTCGAGTTTTACGTCGATTTCCTCGGTTTCAAGATCGACTGGCAGCATCGCTTCGAGGCGAATTTTCCGTTGTATCTGCAGGTGTCTCGCGGTGAATGTGTGCTGCATTTGTCCGAGCATCACGGCGATGCGTGCCCGGGTTCGGCGCTGCGTATCGAGACGGATGAGTTGGAAGCTTTCCAACAGCGACTGATCGCCAAGGACTACAAGTTTTCGCACCCGCAGATTCAAGCGATGCCGTGGGGCAGCCAGGACATGACGATTGCCGATCCGTTTGGTAATCGGCTGGTGTTCACCAACGCGATCAGCCTCTGAAGCGAAAAGCCCCTCACCCTAGCCCTCTCCCGGAGGGAGAGGGGACTGACCGAGGTGTATGAAGTTATCCATTGACCTGAAAGATCTGCAGCGATTATGGATTCAAAGCAGCACTGTCAGGTCGATGTCATTCACAAATATCCCCCGTTCGGCCCCCTCTCCCTCCGGGAGAGGGCTGGGGTGAGGGGAAAATGGCACAGCGCAAAAAGAAACCCGCCACCCAACCATCACAGTTGGGGTAGCGGGCTTTTTTTGTTATTCGGTCGGCACCAACCTGTCCAACACGCGATTAACGGCCATTTCCGCCACCATCACCACCTGCGCAATACCCTGCAGCGTCTTGCGGTGCGTGCCTTCAACCTGCGCGGCATGGTTGTTGAGCATGACCGTCGCCGAACCCAGGGTTTCGCTGGCGTCGGCCAGCAGGGATTCGGTGTCGGCATTGGGGTTGGCCATGTACAGCGTGTTGGGGGAGTAGGGGGTGGCCATGAGGTCGGCGTTCGTCGGACCGAGATAGTGGTCGAGCGCGCGCTCGGCGGCTTCGTGGAATTTCTTTGAATCAGCGGATTCGTAGGGGGAGGCCGGGTCGGTGACCGGCGGGTTTGGCGTTATCTTGAACATAGCTGTGTTCCCTTTATTGAGCGGCAACCCTTTGGCTACTAAACGAAAGGGTGGCAGCTGTACGCAGGTTAGTAGACCGGGGAACTCAGCTAAGCCGGCGCGCCGAAGCGCCCTGCGTACAGCCACCATAAAGCTCAGGTGCGGGAGCACCTGTGATGAGTGTACGACCAGCAGAGTTACCACCGGGCTACTAAACCCGATCACTGGGATCAGTGACGCAATCAAGTTACGCAGCATGCTCCGGGCGCACAAGCCGGCGGATTCTGGCTTAGGCGTAGGTTACGGCGCAAGGATTTGTGGGCTGTTTCGCGTAACGCTGAGTGTCTTTAAACGCCTGTGGTGCGGGATGTTTATTGCGCTCAAGTATCGAAGATTTACCTGTAGGAATCGGGTGCTGCAACTGGCGCATTCGCGAGCAGGCTCGCTCCCACAATGGGTCTGCGGTGGCCATCAGTTTTGTGAACAACGGAGATCAACTGTGGGAGCGAGCCTGCTCGCGAAGAGGCCCGAACAATCACCCCCGATGCATCTGCCGAAACTCCCCCGGCGGCATCCCCCGCCGACTCTTGAACGTGCGGTGAAACGAGCGGGGTTCGGTAAACCCCAGATACTGCGCAATGTCCTGAATCGGCAGCGTGCTGTTGAGCAAATAATGCTCCGCCAGCTCCTGACGCAGATCATCGAGAATCTGCTGATAAGACGTCCCCGCCTGATGCAACTGCCGCTGCAACGTGCGCACTGAAACAGCGAGCTGCTCGGCGACCTGCTCCTTGCGCGGCAGCCCTTCCTTGAGCAACTGCCGCAGGATGTTCTTCACCTGCTGCTCAAGCGACGCATCCTCCAGCGTTGCCATCAACCCCAGTGCGTGTTCTTCCAGGGTGCGCAGCAACTGCGCATCCGCCTGGCGCAACGGCAACTGCAAATAAGCCAGCGGTACGATCAGCGCCGAATACGGTTGATCAAACGACACCGGGCAATCGAAAAACGCTTCATATTGCGCTGGCGTCGCTTCGGCGGGGCAGGCGTGTTCGAGCCAGACAGCGGCCGGCGACATCTGCGTATCGGCGATCCAGCGCGCATATTGCAGCCAGGAACCGAGGACGTTTTCCACCAGATGCCGACGAATGCGCGGGCGCTGATAGCGGCAGGTCCAGATCAAATGTACATGGCCGTCCTGCAACTCGGCACGGCTGACGCCCATGTCCCCCACCAGTTTCTCGAACGGCATGATCCGGCTCATCGCATCACCGAGGGTCGCGCAGTTCATGGTGATGTAACCGAGCACGCTCCACGAATTGGGCAGAACGAAATTCGCCGCGTTGAGCCCGAACAGCGGATCGCCCGAGTGTTCGCAGAAATAATCCAGCAAGCGTTCATGCGCCTCACCGGGCAAACGCAGGGTGTTATCGCTCAGTTGTTGCGTCTGCAAACCCGCTGCCGCCAACGCAGGCTCGATGGCCATGCCCAGTTGTTCAGCATGGCGCAGGTATTTGAGCAGGGGCGGAACCGAGGTGAAGCCGAGCGATTGCATGATCCCTTCCTTTGATCGACGGCCGCGTGGGCGGATGAAAGCCTGAAAGGTAATTTGAAACCGCGTCTAAAGTAAATGGCTGACGCTTGCGCGACGTTTGACTCAATTGGCTACAGGAACTGGCCGGATGCGACCGTGACACTTTGCGGCCGCTGGCTAGTATGGGTGCCTGAAATATCACTGATCTGACGGCAAAAAGGACACACGCATGCGACGCTGGAACGGCTGGGGAGAGGCAAGCACGGTGGTCGAACTGCCGGCCCAGGGCGCGGAGTTTCTTCATGAGCGACTGGGCGAGGGGCGCGCGCTGCCCGATGCTTCGCTCGAAACAGCATTGGCCCGTGTGCCGATATCCCGATTGCCGGCGCACAGCTTGTACAGCGTCGATGCCCATGATCGCTTGCTGCATGCCCGAGGTCAGAGCCTGCCGGACTGGTTGGCGTTGCGCGAGGGTGCGCTGGGCAATTATCCCGACGCGGTGGCGTTTCCCGAAACCGCTGAACATATTCGCCGATTGCTGGCGCTCGCCCATGAACAGGACTTGTGTCTGATCCCGTATGGCGGCGGCACGTCGGTGGCCGGGCATATCAATCCGCCGGAGTCGGCGCGGCCGGTGGTGACGGTGTCGCTGGCGCGGATGACTCGCCTGATCGACCTCGACGAACAGAGTCTGCTGGCGACGTTTGGTCCCGGTGCGAGTGGCCCGCAGGTCGAGAGCCAGCTGCGCGCGAAAGGCTACACGCTGGGGCATTTTCCGCAGTCGTGGGAGCTGTCGACGCTGGGCGGTTGGGTGGCTAGCCGTTCCAGTGGTCAGCAATCGTTGCGCTATGGCCGGATCGAGCAATTGTTTGCGGGCGGAACCTTGGAAACCTTTGCCGGGCCTTTGGAAATTCCAACTTTCCCGGCCTCAGCGGCGGGTCCTGATCTGCGCGAAGTGGTGCTCGGTTGCGAGGGCCGATTCGGGGTCATTTCCGAGGTCAAGGTGCGGGTCAGTGCGCTGCCGGCCGATGAACGTTTCTACGGCGTGTTTCTGCCCTCTTGGACCAAGGCCCTGCAAGCCATCCGCCAATTGGCCCAGGCGCGCGTACCGCTGTCGATGCTGCGCCTGTCCAACGCCGTGGAAACCGAAACGCAACTGGCGCTGGCCGGTCATCCGCAACAAATCGCCTGGCTGGAAAAGTACCTGAAGCTAAGGGGGGCGGCAGAGGGTAAATGCCTGCTGACCTTCGGCGTCACCGGCAATCGCCGACAAAATGCATTGTCGCTGACGCAGGCGCGGCAGCATCTGAAGGCCTTCGGCGGCGTGTTCACCGGCACCTTGCTCGGCAAGAAGTGGGCGCAGAACCGCTTCCGTTTCCCTTACCTGCGCGAAAACCTGTGGAACGCCGGTTACGTGGTCGACACCCTCGAAACCGCCACCGACTGGAGCAACGTCGACAACCTGCTCAACCGCATCGAAAACAGCCTGCGCGAGGCCTTGGCCGTCGAGGGCGAACGCGTGCATGTGTTCACCCACTTGTCCCACGTCTACGGCGAAGGTTCGAGCATCTACACCACTTACGTGTTTCGCCCGGCGGCTGACTATCCGGCGACACTCGCGCGCTGGAAAGCGCTCAAGCACGCAGCCAGCCAGACCATCGTCGACAACCACGGCACCATCAGCCATCAGCACGGCGTCGGCAAGGATCACGCGCCGTACCTGTTGCGCGAGAAGGGCGCACTGGCGATGGATGCGTTGCAGGCGCTGAGCAAACACTTCGATCCGGCCGGGCGCCTCAACCCCGGCACGCTGTTGACGGAGTGACGGCCATGAGTCAGGACTGGAACGCCGCGTGGCGCGAGCAGATTCTGCCGACGCTGGCCGAGGAACCCTGGGATCTGATCGTCATTGGCGGCGGCATCAGTGGCGCCGGAATACTGCGCGAAGCGGCGCGTCGTGGCTGGCGCTGCCTGCTGCTGGAGCAACGCGATTTCGCCTGGGGCACCTCCAGCCGTTCTTCGAAAATGGTCCATGGCGGTTTGCGTTACATCGCCAAGGGCCAGTGGCGCCTGACCCGTGATTCGGTACGCGAGCGCCAGCGCTTGCTCGACGAAGCGCCGGGGCTGGTCGAACCGATGAGTTTCCTGATGCCGCACTATCGCGGCGGCTTTCCCGGGCCTCGGGTGCTGGGTGGTTTGCTGAGCGTATACGACGCCTTGGCGGGACGGCGCAGCCATCGCTTTCATGATGCGCAACAGCTTCGATATCTGGCGCCGGGCGTGAGAGAAAATGACCTGCTCGGCGGCACCAGTTTTGTCGATGCGCTGACCGACGATGCGCGGCTGGTGATGCGTGTGTTGAGCGAAGCGCGGGCCGAGGGAGCGGTCGTGGTCAATGGCGTGCGCGTCGAACAGCTGCTGCGTGAAAACGGCCGAGTGTGCGGCGTTCAAATCGAGGATTGCGAGGCCGGCACGTCAATGCAATTGCGCTGTGGCGTACTCGCCGTGGCCACCGGTGCGTGGGCGGAACGCTTGCGGCCGAATGAGACCCCTCGGCAATTACGACCGTTACGCGGCAGTCATTTATTGCTGCCGGGCTGGCGTTTGCCGGTTGCACAGGCGTTCACGTTTTTACATGAGCGTGATCGGCGTCCGGTGTTCGTTTTTCCGTGGGAGGGCGCGACGGTGGTGGGCACCACGGATCTTGATCATCGCGAGGATCTGGATCAGAGCGCGAGCATCAGCGCTGAAGAACTCGACTATCTGCTGGCGGCCTGCACGCAGCAGTTTCCCGGCGCTGAGGTTACGGCGAATGACGTGCTATCGACCTGGTCCGGCGTGCGTCCGGTGGTGGGCAGCGCAGGTGCGCATCAAGACAAGCCGTCGAACGAAACCCGTGAACATGTGCTGTGGCAGGAGCCCGGTTGCGTGACCCTGGCCGGCGGCAAACTGACCACGTTTCGCCCGCAAGCCATTGAAGTGCTAAAGGCCTGCGCGGCCATGCTCGAACGTCCGTTCGTCGATGACGCCGCGCCAGTTTTTGCCGCCGTCCCTGCGCTGGCGATTCCAGAGTTGAGCAGCCAACAATGGCGACGTCTGGCCGGACGGCAGGGCCGCGACCTGCCGAGGTTGGCGCGGTTGCTCGTTGAAGTAGGGCACGAAACGGTGGGTGCCACAGACACTCTGTGGGCCGAACTGGCTTTCGCCTGTGAGACTGAAATGGTTCTGCACCTCGACGATCTGCTCCTGCGCCGCACGCGTCTCGGTTTGCTGCTACCGCGCGGTGGCGAAGACTATTTCGCCGCCATCCGCCAGGTCTGCCAGCCACGACTGGCCTGGAGCGACGAACACTGGCAGCAGGAAATTCAGCGTTACCGGGCGTTGTGGCAACGCCATCACGGCTTGCCGGATGCCACGCCTTGATGCCCCTTGAAGAGAGCTCCATGGATAACCACCCGAACAAGCGTTACCTGCTGGCCATCGACAACGGCACCCAGAGCGTGCGCGCGCTGCTCTTCGATTTGCAGGGCAATCTGCTCGGTAAGGGCAAGGTCGAATTACAGGCGTATTACTCGACGCAACCGGGCTGGGCCGAGCAGGATCCAGAGTATTACTGGGCGAAACTCGGCGAGGCGTGTCAGCAGGTCTGGGCACAGACCGGCATCGACCGTTCGCAGATTGCCGGCGTTTCCCTGACCACGCAGCGCGGCACGGTGATCAATGTCGATGCCGAGGGCAAGCCATTGCGCCCGGCGATTCTGTGGCTCGATCAGCGTCAGAGCGAAGTCGAGGGCGGGATCAAAGGGCCGTGGGGCTGGCTGTTCAAACTTGTCGGCGCGCAGGGCACTGTGGATTATTTTCGTGCCCAGGCTGAGGCGAACTGGATCGCTCAGCATCAGCCTGAGGTGTGGGCGGCGACGGACAAGTTTTTACTGCTCTCGGGGTTTCTCACGCATCGACTGTGCGGACGTTTTGTCGACTCGGTGGGTTGCTGCGTCGGCTATCTGCCGTTCGACTTCAAACGCCTGAAATGGGCCGCGCCGAGTGACTGGAAATGGCAGGCGCTGGCGGTGCGTCCCGAGCAATTGCCGAGCTTGCAAAAACCCGGTGAAACCCTTGGCTACATCACCGCTGAAGCCGCTCGCCACACCGGCATTCCCGAAGGTTTGCCGTTGATTGCTGCCGGCGCTGACAAGGCTTGCGAAGTGGTCGGTGCCGGCGTGGTCGATGCGAATACGGTGTGCCTGTCTTACGGCACCACGGCGACGATCACCAGCACCCGCTCGCGCTATCTGGAAATTGTCCCGTTGATCCCGCCGTATCCGTCAGCGGTGCCCGATCAGTACAACTGCGAGGTGATGATTTATCGCGGTTACTGGATGGTCAGCTGGTTCAAGAACGAGTTCGGGTTGCGCGAGATGCAGCAGGCCAAAGAGCAGGGCATCGAGCCGGAGCAGTTGTTCGATGCACTGGTTGAGGCGGTACCGCCGGGGTCGATGGGCCTGATGTTGCAACCGTACTGGTCGCCGGGGATTCGCGAGCCGGGTGTCGAGGCGAAAGGCGCAATGATCGGCTTCGGCGATGTACACACCCGTGCGCATATTTACCGGGCGATTCTGGAAGGGTTGGCGTATGCGTTGCGCCAAGGCATGGAGAATATCGAGCGGCGTTCGAAGGTCTCGGTCAAGCGTCTGCGCGTTGCCGGTGGCGGCTCGCAGAGTGATGCGGCGATGCAGCTGACGGCGAATATTTTCGGCCTGCCGGCGGAGCGTCCGCATGTGTATGAAGCGTCGGGTCTGGGCGCGGCGATTTGTTGTGCGGTGGGGTTGGGGTTGCATGCGGATTTCCCCACGGCCATCGCTTCAATGACCAGAGTAGGGGCTGTCTTCACCCCACAACCCGATGCGCAAAAAATCTACGAGCAACTGTACAAAGACGTCTACCTGCGCATGTACCGCCAACTCAAACCGCTGTATCAAAGCATCCGCAAAATCACCGGTTACCCCGCCTAAAAAGCACACCACAAATCCCCCTGTAGGAGCTGCCGAAGGCTGCGATCTTTTGATCTTGTTTTTCAAGATCAACGTCAAAAGATCGCAGCCTTCGGCAGCTCCTACAGGGACCGTATTGCGACTCGATGTGGCGCCATCGGAGAACTTTTCTGGTGAGATCGGACAGTGTCACCAGCGGGGTCGGTTGTTAGGCTCATCCCCCACGGCACCTCCAATAAGAACCAGAAGCAATGAAGCTGACCTTCCTCCTGTTGCTGCTTTGTGCAACGGCCCCGAGCGCCTGGGGCTGGTCCAACCATACGGTCGGCAGCTATCTGGCGTTGCAGGATCTGCCGGCGTTGCGTGATGCACCGCAGGTTGAAGTCGAGCCACTTGAGCAGTTTCTCACCGAGCAATATCCCGCCGTTCTGGCGCTGTTGGAGCAGCAGGAAAGCTTCGCCCGCGAGCACTTCGCTCAGTACCCGCCACGCCCCGACAATCTGAAATTGCCGGCGGTGCCGAGTGACAATTTGCGCCACGACTTTCTCACTGCGCTGCGCATCAATCCCGAGATTCATCTGGCGATGGTCATCCAGCCATTGCCCGGCAAAGACCTGCCCGAACGTGAGCATCTGCAGGCCAATCAGGTCATGGTCGAGCAGACCCTGTCACCGTGGAATCGCCAGCGCTTCATCGTCATCGCCGATCACGAAAAAGTCGCAGCGCTGGCCGTGCTCGCCAGCGCCGCCGACGAGCCGGATTACGGCCACGACATCAACCTGTTCAGCGACAACCCTGGCGAGGTCGGCGCGCTGTACGGCTTCGGCCCGCAACCGTTCGGCGATGCGCGTTTTCAGTACAGCTCGCAGGCGCCGTTCCACATGGGCTTCTTCCATGAAAGCGCGGTGGTGTATGCCGCTGCCGGTTTCCTCGAGCGCAGTTGGCCGGACTGGCGCGGGTATCAATACATGGGCCTGGCGCGATTGGCGTTTGCCAGCGGTCATCCGTATTGGGGTTATCGCTTTCTCGGCTGGGGCCTGCATCACATTCAGGACCTGACCCAGCCGTACCACGCCAAGCCGTTGCCCGGTGTCGATCTCGCCAGTCTTTTGTTGCTGGAAGGCAAGGCAATCGCTGGTTTCGCTGAGGACAAACAGGCCTCAATCGAACGCGTCGCCACGCGGCACATGGAGGTCGAGAAGTATCAGTCGACCTGGCTGCGGCGCTTGCTGCGCGCCGGTCAGCCGCATCCGATGCTCGCGGCTTACGCCGATGTTGCTCAGGACAAAACCTACCCGCCGTACTCGGTCGACTACTTGCGCGAAGTGGTCAGCGCCGAGTCGGTCAACGATTCCGCAGCGTTCGACGAGGCCATCGGGCAGTGGCTTGAGACGGCACCGCCTACCAGTGATTTCAGCAGCGGCAATCAACTGCATCGCGAAGATTTCGACCACCCGGCACTCAATCAGCAACTGTTCAAGTTGCTCGGCCATTTCGGCGCGCACAGCCGGATTTACGTCAGCGCGGGATTGGCGCCCTAGCCCTCGCGGCAGGACAACAAAACAATAAAAAACAGGGAAGGAGGAATACATGATCAACACTCGATTGCGCCTGACGGGCGCGGCGCTCCCCGGTGTCGGCCTGGCAGGGCTGCTGCAACTGTGCGCAGTCGATGCGGCGCACGCGGTGGAGTTCAGTTTCATGGACAAACAGGTCACCGGCTCCCTCGACACGACCTTGTCCTATGGCCGTTTGTGGCGGGTGCAGGGCCGCGATAAAACCAACGACGACGTCAACACCAACGACGGCAATCGCAACTTCGACACCGGGCTGGTTTCCGAGGTGTACAAGATCACCTCCGAGCTTGAAGCCAACTATCAGAACTATGGCGTGTTCGTGCGTGGCACCGCGTTTTACGACACGCAACTGATGGACAAGCGCAACGACTACTACGACAACAACAGCCCGTCGCAGCCGAGCCAGAGCTACCCGCAGGACAACCATTTCACCAGCCAGACCCGCGACATCGCCGGCAGCCGCATCGAGATGCTCGACGCTTATGTGCATGGCAGTTGGGACGTTGCGCAGATGCCGGTGACGGCGCGCGTCGGTCGGCAGGTGTTCAACTGGGGCGAGGGGATTTTCTATCGCGGCGGGATCAACACCACCAACCCGGTGGATGCCGCCAAGTACCGCTTGCCCGGCGCGGAAGTGAAGGAAGTGCTGGTGCCGGTTGAGGCGCTGAGTTTCAACATCGGCCTGACCGATTCGCTGACCATGGAGAGTTTCTACCAGACCAACTGGAAGGAGACTCGCATTGATCCGGTCGGTACGTTCTACTCGCAGACCGACCTGTTCGCCGACGGTGGCAACACCGGTTACAACAACTTCAGCGGTACAGCGCTCGACACGCCGGTACCGGGCTTCGGTAACGTCATCGGTTTGTACAGCGCATTGGGCAACAACCCATTGCTGAGTTCCGCCCTGCAAACCACTGGCCTGTACGCCAACGGCGTGACGCCGGCCTATGGCAACACGCTGAAAGTGGCGAGCATCGGCAAGGACTACAACGCACGCAACGATGGCCAGTTCGGCTTCGCCTTTCGCTACATCGCCGAACAACTCAACAGCACCGAGTTCGGTTTGTACCTGGTCAACTACCACGCCAAGGAACCGACCATCGCGGCGGACCTGGGCGGCTACAACGGCATCGACATGGATGCGCTGACCAATCTGCTGACGGGCGTCGCTGGCAGTCAGGCCGGGGCGTTGGCCAACGGTCTGGCCACGGCGGATGTGATGGGCAATATCCAGGCGCATCGGCGTTATGCCGAAGACATTCGCATGTACGGCTTCAGCTTCAACACCACGTTGGGCGAGGCATCGGTGTTCGGTGAAATTGCTTATCGGCCGAATCTGCCGATCGGTGTCGCAGCCACCAACGATTTGATCGGTGACCTGGCCAACGGAGCTGCCGTGGCGGTGACGGGCAGGTCGATCAATGTCGGCGGGCAGATGGTCAATCTCAACAGCGAGATCAACAACGCCGAACGTGTCGAAGCGTTCAACACCTCGCTGGGGACCATTTACAACTTTGGCCCGACGGCCTCGTTCGACTCGCTGTTCGGCATCTTCGAACTGGCCTCTGAACACCTGCGCGGCAGCAGTCTGCAATACACCGCGTATGACGGCAGTCGTCGTTACTACGCCGGTACCGGTAACTATTCCTATGTGTCTGGCGGTGATCGCGACGATCAGGTCAATCGCAATTCCTACAGCTACACGGCGATGCTCAACGGCACCTGGAACGATGTGTACGCCGGGGTCAACGTCTCGCCGTACATCGTTTACAAGGACGATTTCGAGGGCAACAGCTATCAGGCCGGCAACACCATCGAAGGTCGCAAGGCCTACACGCTGGGGATCAAGGCCAACTACCAGAACAAGCTCGAAGCCGAACTGCAATACACCGAGTTCTACGGCGGCGGGCAGAACAACGGCATCCGCGACCGCGACAACGTCGGGTTCAACCTCAAGTATTTCCTTTAAAGGCTACACACAGCCCCTGTGGGAGCGAGCCTGCTCGCGAAGAGGCCGGCACATTCAATATTGATGTCGACTGACCCACCGCTTTCGCGAGCAGGCTCGCTCCCACAGGTTTTGTATTTTTGGAGAAAGTCATGATTCACACTTCAAGACTGACAAAAACATCGCTAGTGCTGTTTCTGACCCTGGCCGCAGGCACCGCTCTGGCCGCCATCACCCCACAACAAGCCGAACAACTGAAAACCACCCTGACCCCCATGGGCGCCGAACGCGCGGGCAACGCCGCCGGCACCATCCCCGCGTGGACCGGCGGCATCACTCAAGCCCCGGCCGGCTACAAACCGGGCCAGCATCACCCCGATCCATTTGCCGCCGACAAACCGCTGTTCACCATCACCAAAGCCAACCTCGACCAGTACAAAGTCCACCTCAGCCCCGGCCAGATCGCCCTGTTCAACAGCTACCCCGACACCTTCCAGATGCCGATCTATCCGTCCCGCCGCTCCGGTTCGGCACCGCAATGGCTGTACGACAACACCCTGAAAAACGCCACTTCGGCGAAACTGCTCGAAGGCGGCAGCGGCTTCTCCGATGCCTACGGCGGCGTGCCATTCCCGGTGCCCAAGGACGGCGTTGAAGTGCTGTGGAACCATATCACCCGCTATCGCGGCATCTACGTCGTGCGCCGCGCTTCCGAAGCGCCTGTCCAGCGCAACGGCAGCTTCGCGCTGGTGACTTCGCAGCAGGAAGCGCTGTTCAACTATTACCGCCCGAACGGCCAGTTCGCCGACCTGAAAAACATCCTGTTCTACTACCTCGCCTTCGTGAAAAGCCCGGCGCGACTGGCCGGTGGCGCCGCCCTCGTGCACGAAACCCTCGATCAACTCAAAGATGCGCGCCAGGCCTGGATCTACGACGCCGGCCAACGCCGCGTGCGTCGCGCACCGAACCTCGCCTACGACACGCCGATCGCATCCTCCGATGGCCTGCGCACCGCCGACGACACCGACCTGTTCAACGGCTCGCCGGATCGTTACGAGTGGAAGCTCAAGGGCAAACAGGAAATCTACATCCCCTACAACAACTACAAAGTCGCCAGCCCCGACGTGAAGTACGCGCAACTGCTCACCCCGGGCCACCTCAACCCGCAATACACCCGCTACGAATTGCACCGGGTCTGGGTGGTGGAAGGCAACCTGAAACCGGGTTCGCGACACATCTATTCCAAGCGTGTGCTGTTTCTCGATGAAGACAGCTGGGGCGCCGCGCTGGTTGATCAATACGACGGGCGAGGGGAGTTGTGGCGGGTGTCTATGGCCTACCTGAAAAACTTCTACGACCTGCCGACGACGTGGAGTGCGCTGGATGTTTTCCACGATTTGCAGGCACGGCGTTACTACGTGCAGAACCTTGATAACGAGGAAGCGGAGACTGTCGATTTCGCGCAGCCGGTGCCGGAGGATACGTATTTTATGCCGTCGGCGTTGCGGCAGCGGGGTACGCGGTGAGGTAGCAGACCTGCCGCGGTTTTCTCAACGTTACAACCTGAAACCGTCGCAGCAAAAGCTTCATGTTAGCCTCCGCTGCTGCGATTTCAGTAATGACGGAGTGCATTGTGGCAAGTTTGACCATCGACAATCTTGACCCTCAGCTCTACGAAGCGCTTAGGGTGGCGGCCGACCTCAATGCTCGATCGATTGAAGAGCAAGCGTGTGTGATTTTGAAGAACGCTCTTGAGCAGAATCAATCCACTGGCGGCTTGGGGACTACGATCAAAGAGCGGTTCAGAAGCGTTGGCGGAGTTGAGCTGGATTTGCCTTTGCGTTGAAAGCGGGGCACGCAGTTTCACGGTATGACCACGCATCAGTAGCGCAAGCCATAACGCAATCGCGGGCAAGCCCGCTCCCACACGTCCTGAGCCGAACACAACATCTGTGAACGACTCAGAACCCTGTGGGAGCGGGCTTGCCCGCGATTGGTTTTTGGCTTCAGCGCTGTACGAAGATCAAACGCGGAAGTGGCTGACCATCTGCTGCAACTGACCACCCAGACGCGCCAGTTCAACACTCGACGCTGCCGTCTCATCACTCGCCGCTGCGGTCTGTTCCGACACGTCGCGCACATTGATGATGCTGCGGCTGATCTCTTCCGCCACGGCGCTCTGCTGCTCAGCCGCCGCAGCGATCTGCTGGTTCATCGACTGGATGTTCGACACCGTGCGGGTGATGTTTTCCAGCGATGCGCCAGCCTTGCGCGTCAGCGCCACGCTGCTGTCGGTCAGGGCGCGGCTGTTGCTCATCACCGCCGAGACTTGCTGGGTGCCGTTCTGCAGACCGGCGACCAGACCTTCGATTTCTTCGGTGGATTTCTGCGTGCGCTGGGCCAAACCACGTACTTCGTCGGCGACCACGGCAAAACCACGACCGGCTTCACCGGCACGGGCGGCTTCAATCGCGGCGTTGAGGGCGAGCAGGTTGGTCTGTTCGGCCACGGCCTTGATCACGTCCATGACGCTGCCGATCTTGTCGCTTTCCTGTTGCAGCACGCTCATGGCTTCGGTCGAACGCACCACTTCGCTGGCCAGACGCTCGATCTGCGCGATGGCTTCGTTAACGACTTTGTCGCCTTCACGCGCTTCACCGTCAGCAGCAGCGGCTGCTTGCGAAGCTTCTTCGGCATTGCGCGCGACTTCCTGCACGGTGGCGGTCATTTCGTGCATGGCGGTGGCGACCTGATCGGTCTCGACTTTCTGACTGTTCACACCGGCGCTGGTCTGCTCGGTCACGGCGGACAGTTCTTCGGCGGCGCTGGCAATCTGGGTGACGCCGTCGCGGATGCCGCTGATCAAGTCACGCAGGGTCACACCCATGCGGGCGATGCCTTGTTGCAGCACGCCGAGTTCGTCGCGGCGGGTGACGGTGACGTTCTGGGTCAGGTCGCCGCTGGCGATACGCTCGACCACAGCGAGGGTTTCTTGCAGCGGGCGGGTGATCTGACGGGTGATGATCACCGCAGCAATCACGCCGACCAGCAGGGCGAGCAGGGTGCTGATCAACTGGAAGGTGCGCGCCTGGGCGCTTTCAATATCACGACGGTCGAGCTGGATCTGATACAGCTGCTCGCTCGTGGTAACGATGGCGGCGCCCTGATCGGTCATTTCTTTCCGCGCCTGCACCGCGTCGGTGTTGGCGTTTTTATACGCCATCAACGCGCTGCGATAGTTGACCAGTGCGGTTTCCAGCTGACGCAGGGCGTCTTGCTGCGAGTCAGCAAAATGCACGTTCAGTTGCTTGAGGCTGGCGATCGCGACATCCAGTTGGCCAACGGCTTTCTGCTCGGTTTCGGCGTTGGTGGTGGCGGTGTAGCCGCGCACTTCGTAGCGCGCGAGGATGAACGCTTCCTTGGCGGCGGTGATCGCCTGGAACTGTTCGAAACGCTGCTCGCTCATGTCCATCTGCTGCACGCGTTTGCTGATCGACTCGATCTGGTTGTACGCGGTCTCGGCACTCACGCTCATGCTGTCGCGGGCGCTGTTGCCGGTGCGATAGGCATTGCGCATTTTATTCAGCGACGTCTGGTATTCAGCGATGGTCGCGGCCTGCTCCTTGAGCAGTTTGACGTTTTCCGGGCTCTTGAAGCTGTTGATCAGCTTCTGTTGTTGCGCGGCGAAGCTTTCAAGGGTGGTCTGCACGTTTTGCGCGGCGGTTTCATCGCCATTGGTCAGCATGTACTGCAAGCGTACTACGCGCAGTTTGGTCAGACCGGCGTTGAGCTGGGTGATGTCGCTCATCCAGTTGCTGCGGTCGATCAGGCCACCGAGGCTGGTCCAGCCCGTCAGGGCCAGCACGCAGGTCAGGGCCAGCACGAGGCCGAAGCCCAGGCCCAGTTTCATGTTCACGCTGATGTTGCCGAACCAGCTATTCATCAAAAATCCTCCAGAAACGTTGGGTTTCTTGTCGTCGGTTAGGCTGGAAGATTGTTGTTTTTTTGAGCCAGCAAGGGTGTTAGCAGGTTTGTATCGGCCGCATTTCCCAGAGCTGAAAGGATTTTGTCCTACGGAATTTGTAACAACGGATCCCAAGACTTTTTTCACATGGGTTTCACTGGCTACCCACGCCCGCCTCTGTACCTTCGCCGCATCGAATGAACCCGTGATGCAGAGTGGCGAGGCGGTTTTTTGTGGAATTGAGACTGAGTCTGTTCGGCGTCAAACGCTCGATCGATCTGAGCTTTTTGGCTCGTTTTCGCAACACCTGGGTGATGTTGGCGGCATCGGTGTTGGTGATCCCGCTGACCCTGTGGTTACTGGCGCCGGCGGCGGTGCCGGACCTGGCCCACGGCAATGTCGCCGGTGCGCAAGCGTTGGCCGCGGGATGGGCCAAGGGAGACATGATCGTCTTGGTGCGGCACGTTGAGCGTTGCGATCACTCCCGGGCTGCGTGCCTGAGTGGCAATGACGGCATCACCGATCGCTCGCGCAGTGTCGCGGTGGCGGTCGGTGCACAGTTCGCACAACTGGGCCTGAACAACGCCGACATCTATAACAGCCCGTCGATGCGCACGGTGCAGACCGCCGCTTACATGTTCAACCATGCCGCCAGCGGCGAAGACTGGTTGATCGATTGCCGGGGCCGCATGTTGCAGGATGCGCTGGCCCACAAGGTGCCCGGTCGCAATCTGGTCCTGGTGACCCACAGCGAATGCATGGCGCAAATCGAGAAAGACCTCAAAGTGCCGATCTCGGACGTGGGTTACGGCTCGTCGTTATTTGTTTCTGCTGCCAGCCCGGCGGCTCCCAAGATGTTCGGCTTCATTGAAGCCTCTGACTGGCGCACGGTGACCACCCGATGAAATCCCGTTTCTACGTTTATAACTTCGGCATTCCGCTAGCCTGCGCGGCGCTGGTGTTCCTGATGTTCGACATGACCAAGATCGACATCGCCTTCAGCAACCTGCTGTTCGATCCACTGACGCAGTCGTTCCCGCTCGACAAAATCCACTTCTTTGAAAAGCTCACCCACAAATGGGCGCGGATCATTCCCAACTGGACGGCGGAAATCGCGCTGATCGGCGCGCTGCTGTCGCTGGTCTGGCCATTGGTCAATCCGCACAAGCGTCCGCGCCTCGCTGCGATGCTGGAGCGCAGCAAAGTCGCGCCAGTACTGCGATTTGCCGCTGATCATCGTAGGGATTTTCTGTTTGTGGTGGTCGCGTTTGCGGTCTGCACGGGAGTGATCCACTTCCTCAAATCCCACACCAGCGTTTACTGCCCGATCGAGACCACGCTGTACGGCGGGAAAATGGCTCACATTGAGTGGTACAGCAACTTTCAACTGTTCCACGAAGCCGGTAGTGGCCGGTGCTGGCCGGGTGGTCATGCGTCGGGTGGCTTCACCATGCTGGCGCTGTATTTCGTGGCGCGGCGCTATCAATGGCGTTTTTCCAGTGCAATCTTGTGGGGCTCGCTGCTGTTGGGTTTTGTTTACGGCACCACCCGCGTCCTGCAGGGCTGGCATTACATGTCCCACACCTTCTGGGCGGGAATCTTTGTGTGGCTGGCGTGTTTGCTGACGGCGTTGGCGTTCTACGGGCGGGCACGGCTGGAGGTGCCGGTGCTTGGCAAGCGTGAGCAGAAAGCTTTCAGTGCTGAGGTCTCTATCTGAGCCCGTGCGGATCAAATGAAAAACCCGCCAATCATCGGCGGGTTTTTTTATGGGGCTGCGCAGGTCCCTCAATAGCCGACGAAGTAATACGCCTGACGCCCGACCATCATGGTCTTGAGTACTTTCAGTAGCGGCGCGGGTTCACTGTCACCGGCCATTACCACGACATGGGATGGCGAGGCCGCGAGGAAATCTCGCAACTGCACTTCGGTATCCAGCCCTTTGAGTACTTGCTGGGTATAGAAGACCGTGGCGCCACCGACCCGCTCATTGGCCTGAAACAGTGCGACTTGATGCCCGGCAGTTTGCAGAGCCTGAATCTCTGCGGTCAATGGCAGGAATGAAAGCTTTTTGTCGGCGTGGGGCAGTGCCCATTGCGCGGCGGCGAGGTAACTGCCGATCACCAGCGTGAGCACAGTTACTGCCAATGTCTGACGGTGACGGGCGATTCGGCCTACGAATCCATTGCCGGATTCGTACTGCTTCAATCGCTCGAACAGCACGCCCGCATACTCCGCTGCGATCACCGCAGCGGCTGGTGTCATCGACATCAGGTACACCGTGCGCTTGCTCGACGCCAAGGTCAGCATGATGAACTGCGCAATGATCCACAGGCTGAAAAACAACAGGTAACGGTTAACCTTCAGTTGTTTGCGGAAATGCCAGAGTCCCAGGTACACCAGAATATTCCAGGGCAGAAAGGCTTCCGGCAGTTTGGCGAGGTAGTAATAAAATGGTTCGTAGTGCCCGGCCTCGACGAACGATCCGCTGAAGCGCCCGACGCTGTTGGTCAACAGCACTTCTCTGACGGCTTGTGCGCCGCCGTGCTGAAAGAGGATGACGAGCCAGATCAGCAGCGGAATCAAACCGACCAGGGTCAGTAAGCCCGGTCGCAGCCAGTCGGCGATTTTCAGGCGCTTGTCCATCAGATTGTCAGCCAGCAGGTAGGCAAAAATCACCACCCCGGGCATGGCCAGCCCCAACACACCTTTGCTCAATGTGGCGATGGCAATTCCGACGACAAACAGTAGCGAGTTGCCCACGGTCGATGCCCGTTGCGCCTGGAAAAAGGCCAGCAGCGCCGTGGTCACGCCGAGTGCGAGCAGCGCGTCCTCGCCAACGCCGCGCACATTGCTCCAGTAACTGGCCATGGTCGCGAGCAGAATGCCTGCGGTCCAGGCAATCATTTTCGGCCGCTCGAAACGCCGCAACATGCCATATAGCAGCATCACACTGAGTAAGCCGGCCACCGCCGACGCCAGTCGCACCGCCCACGGTGAAACGCCGAACACGCGCATGGCGCCAGCGTCCAGCCACAGGCTTAGCGGTGGTTTTTCCAGAAACGGTTCGCCGAACAAGCGAGGTGTCACCCAGTCGTCGTCCAGATGCATCTCCATGGCGATCCCGGCGACGCGAGCCTCGGTGGAGCCTTGCAATTGATGGCCGCCCAATGCGAAGAAAAACAACAGGGCGGCAAGCAGAAACAGCGAAGTGACGGCACGTGACATAGGGTTCAGGCAACCGGACGGGGCGGGAGCCTAAGCATACGGCGGCAATCCTGAATAAATTGTGAAGCTCAGGCCAGTCGTCGCGACCAACGCTTGTCCGGCGTTTCGAACTGCGGATTGACCAGCGCCGTCAGCACATGATCCTGCCAGCGCCCGGCAATGTTCAGATACGCCTTGGCGTAACCCTCACGTTCGAAGCCCAACCGCTCAAGCAAGCGCTCACTGCGCTCGTTGCCGGGAATGTAGTTGGCCATGATCCGATGCAGGTTCTGGCTGTCGAACATGTAGCCGATACCCGCCTCCAGCGCCTCCTGCATCAAACCCTGTCCCTGTCGGGCCTCGTCGATGTGATAACCCAGATAACACGCCTGAAAGGCCCCGCGAATAATGCCGCTGAAGTTGCAGGCGCCGATCATCTGCTGGCCATCCGGGGTCAGTAGCGCGAAATGCATGGCCAGTCCGGCCTCGAATGCGCTGGCCTGTATTTCAAGGCGTCGGCGAATCTGTTCGGTGGAAAAATAGTCAGTGGTGCGGATCGGCGACCATGGCGCGAGGTGGCGCTGATTGCGTCGGTAGAACTCGCTTTCAAGCTCGGCCTGATCCGGAGCGAGTATCGCCAGCGTCAGGCGTTGGCAGGGCAGGGTCAACAGCGGCATCGGGCGCTCCGGGGTTTGGGATCTTCCGGCAGAGTCGCGCAATCAGCGGGGTCACGGCAAGTCGTGGCGAAGAAGGGACTTTGTTTCAGGCAAAAAAAAGCCCGCAGGAGCGCGGGCGAACCGTAGTTTCTTGAATGAGCGAGCGGACTGTACAAGGGTTGGCCGCGCCGCTGCAGTGAAGAAAAATTCATCTCGATGGGCGGCTCCAATGCAGTCCGATGCGCAACCGCGCACCGGGTTTTCGCCCGTCAATGGCGGGTTTCAGGCCCGGAGGAGGTCTGCGGTCCATGCGGATCCAGATTGTCCCTTGCCCGACAAATCAGAATTTCGGCCAGCGCGCTCAATTGCTTCATCGCCACCGCCACATGACGTTTCGAGCCATCGAACTCATCGGCAAAGTTTGCGCTGATGGCCGCGAGGGAATCGAGGATCTCGCTGGCGTGGGTGAGCAGGGTGAGTGTGTCGACATCGTCGCGCACCCTAATGAGCTGATTCAGCGGCACGCTACGCCGCCGCTTCGACGCCTCGCTGCGTTCGGTGCTATTCGATTGGATTTGAGTGCTGGACGTTGGCGCATCGGACGGTGCCGGGCCAACCAGCGAAAGGCGAGGGATTTTCTTCATGACGTAGCTCCGTGGAGTGAACATTCACTGCAATTGCGGCTGCCAAACCTTCCGCTGGATGGCAGTGGTTGTGGAGGGTAACGCCAGGAGGAACTGTCCACCAGTTCATCAAAGTCGACGCGTGTTGCGGGAATTTTCCTAGGACGTTCGTTGTGGGAAGGAGGGCGTGGCGATAAAGCGCTTTTCGGGTTTATCCGCTGGTGTGAGCCCGGTGACGGGCAATCAATACTCCGTTACCTTTTCTTCGCGCAAAACCCACCCGGCCTCGCCCGCGATCAACGCGTATTGAACCTGGCGCATCTTCCCCGTGCGGCCCGCACCTGCGTCAGCGCTGTCATACACCGGGAAGCGCTGCACCAGCGCGTTCTCCACCACGGCAAAAGAATCCTCGCCCTGATAGCCCTCGGCGATCTTCGGATTGTCGCTGACCGGCGGCAGGTAGATTTCGCTCAGTGATTTCCTGTTGTTGGCCGAATAGGCGATCAACTCCCCCGGCATGCCGCGTCCGGGAACGCGGGTGAAGATGTAGATCTCGGGCGAACCGTCGTTGTTCAGGTCGCCAATCTCGGCGCGGACGATATCGCCCTTGAGCGGTCGGGTGATCGCGCTGTTATCGATTTCCAGGCCTTTGGGTTCAATGCGCAAAACGGATTGGCCATCGACCTGTTCACGGCTGACGTGAAAGCGGATGCCCTGCAATTCCAGTGTCTGCTCGAACGGTTTTGCCCCGTCCACCGCATCGGCAGTGGCGAGCCTCAGAGACAACGCATAGTTGACGACCTCATTGCGGCGTGCCGCATTGCGCATGAGGTACACCTGAACGGTGTACTCGCCATCGGAAGGCAAGGAGCCAGAAAAATGATTGCCCATGATCGAGCCGTTGAACAGCGCGTAATCCGCGCCCTTGGCAGTAATGTTGAAGTAAGCGGAGGTGTTGGATGGTTTGAAATCGACGGTGAGCATCTGGCCGGCTCTGGCGTTGAATCGGTACTCCGCCGTTTGGTCACCCTTGATCGATTGTTTGCGCTGGACACTGTCCGCACTGGTTGTGAAAGCGATCGGTTCGACGCGCACAGCGCCAGCATCTGCTGCGTGGACAGGCAGGGAAATCAGTGCAGCCAGCGTGGCGGCGATCCAGATTTTCATCTTTAACTCCGTTGCATCTCGATGTTTGCAGCATAGAGGCTGCGTCGAGCCAGCGTCATGGAGTGCGCGGATTAAATGTTGCTGGATTTGAGTGTGTGCTTGAAGGGGGGGACGTTGGATGTTCGATCCTTCAGGGAGACTGTTCACATAATTCTCACCTGAGTTCTGCCATGATCATCACCGGCATTCCATCAGCCCGAGCGAGTGATCCCGTCATGAATGTGAGCGTGCTCTACGCGTTGATTGCGGCAGCGCTGTTTGGTGCCAGTACGCCACTCGCCAAGCTGTTGGGGGTAGAGATTTCACCGATTCTATTGGCCGGGTTGCTCTATCTGGGCAGCGGGCTGGGTTTGACCGTTCTGCGTTTCGCCCGCGATCGAGGCCGGCAGCGTTCTGGACTCGGCACCGGCGAATGGCCGTGGCTGATCGGCGCCATCGTCTTCGGCGGCGTGCTGGCACCGGTGGCGTTGATGTTCGGTTTGAGCAGAACGTCCGGCGCGAGCGCGTCACTGATGCTCAACCTGGAATCAGTGCTCACGGCACTGCTGGCCTGGGTCGTGTTCAAGGAAAATGCCGATCGGCGAATCGTGATCGGCATGCTCGCCATCGTGGCTGGCGGTGTCGTACTGTCGTGGCCACAAGAGGCCGTGTCGACGCAGGACTGGACAGGGCCGTTGGCCGTCGCGTTCGCCTGCTTTTGCTGGGCCATCGACAACAACCTGACGCGTAAGGTGTCTGCCTCGGATGCACTGTTTATCGCGGGCAGCAAAGGTCTTGTGGCGGGAGTGGTCAACTGCGGCCTGGCCTTGTTCATCGGCAAACAACTGCCCGCAGCCGACTCGCTGGTACCCATCCTGCTGGTCGGGTTTCTCGGCTACGGCGTCAGCCTGGTGATGTTCGTTCTCGCCCTGCGCGGGCTCGGCAGTGCGCGCACCGGCGCGTACTTTTCCACCGCGCCGTTTCTGGGCGCAGCGATCTCGATTCTGCTGCTGGGCGAGTCGGTATCGCTGATGTTCCTGCTCGCTGCAGCGTTGATGGCCGTGGGGGTATGGATTCACCTGATGGAGAATCATATTCATGAGCATCAGCACGAACTGCTCGAGCATGAACATCGCCACACACACACGACGAGCATCACCAGCATACGCACGGGTTTGGATGGGATGGAACGGAGCCGCACAGCCATCCGCATGTGCATAAGCCGATGCGGCATAGCCATGCGCATTTTCCGGTTGTGCATCATCGGCATGAGCATTGAGGTGTGTGGGGAGAGATTGGTTTTTTGCGGTGGGGGCAGGATGGGATGGCCAGATGCGACAAAGCCCGCACTTGGCGGGCTTTGTCGTTGAGAGTTGGTGGGCCGGGGTAATCTGAACAGATTCTTTAAGATATTGATTTTAATAGATTATTTTCGGTTAAGCTTTTTGTTGGAATACCTTTTGGAATACCATCCGCGAATCTTCTTAGATTCCCGTCTTTACGTCGACCAGAGCTCGATTCGCTGTACTTCGGTTCTCGCTTTTGAGCGCGACCAACGGCTTCTGATAGCACTTGCTGGTGCTTGTTCATACCTTCACTCGCTCTGGCGAGTCAGCACGTGCCTTATTGCTGTCGCGTATGTGCGCCCCAGGTTCAGAAGATCGTCAGCGCATTCAGGTCGCCGTTCGGATTGTGGTGATAAAGGGGGACTCGACCCTATCGAACGCTAAATGTACCTGCGCCTTGGCGCGGGTCACACCCACGTAAAACAGGCGCGCGGCCTCCTCATATGCTTCGCGCTGAGATCAGTTGTTTGCGAGACTGGTGTAGCGGAGTCTCGCTTTTTCCCGCCCGCTGTAAGCGTCGCCAAACTTTGAGCAAGTGGGAAAGCTGTACCTCGCCGGTCTCCCAACCTCCAGCACACCATTGCGCTGCCTCGGTGAGCCACTCGGTTACGGGCGAGCCCAAGAAGGTGGGGTACTGTTTTTTAGTTATGAGATTTTTAGTAGTTGTGATGTTCTGATTCTTTCAGGTATGTGGTCATTCTTTTCTGCTTCCATTTCTATCAATATTTCTAAGAGTCTTGCTCGGCTAACTTCATAGCGGCTTGCCAACTTTTCGAGGCTTTCAATTGCCTTGTCTGAAAGAACGAAGTTGTACTGAGCTTTTCCTTTTAGATTTTCCCTGTATTTTCGTTGGGTCCATCCTTTTTTTATTTTTCCTATATAAAGTTCTTTTTGTTCTCGTGAATAATTCGTTTTGTCAAAAAAAATCAAGATGTCTTCGAATGTTTCGAAGGGGGTTGATCCAAGTGTGGCGGCGAAGGAGTTCTTTGTTAGCCAGTCCCAAGCGAATTGGCTTTTCTGGTCGTCGTCTTTAAACCAAGCATACACTTTGTCGTTTGTTTGGTGGCTTTTCCATCTTTGTTCAAGATCTCTTAGTAATTTTGTTTTCTGAGTTATATCTTTTTGCCATACGTCGAGGATCGCTATAGGGAGATCTTTTTCTGTGAGGTCAAAGTAGTAATTGAGTTGGCTGTGTTCGGTCAAAATTTGAATTTCTCTTGTAATCCATTCTGTTGCACGACGGTCTTCTGTTATCCATTCAATTTCTTTTTTTGTGGACTAGTTGTTTGCATCTTTCTTTCAGTAATTCGCCGACTCTCCATGGCCTAGTTTTTAGATATCTGGCCATTTTGTCTCTCATGCCAGTATCGAAGTAGTCATTTGGGTTAAATGTAGTTTCGAAGAATACAAGTGTGTACCACAGCCATATGTCGTGGCGGTTTTTGTATTCCGTTTCGCCGAGAATCTGGGAAAGATCGTCTTCTAGGTGTAGTGCCACTGTAGGGTCCTTCTAGCGCGATTCAAGTAAAAAACTAGGTGTACTCTACCATTTTTACGTGTCAATCAAGATGATCTCTAGTAGATAGGATGTTGTCTGTTATCAGCCTTTACTGGGGAGATACCTGTTTGTGGCAGCGATCTGGCGAGATGGGGTCGCTTCGTTTTACAGGTAGCGTTTGCGTCTGGTTACATTTGGTGCGCTTTACTGCCACGGTTGCCTCGCCAGGCTCCTCCCCCTGTATGAGAGGTAAAGTCGGTAGCACGTTAATTTCTACTGGGCTTGCCAATCCTCTGGACGAATACAGGAGCTGCGTTCATGAGGATAATTCGATTGAAAGAGGTCATGGATCTCACTGGCCTTGCTAGATCTACGATTTACAAGTTTATTTCGGGCGACTTGTTTCCAAAGCCTATTCCCTTGGGGGACCGTTGCGTAGGTTGGCTGGAAAGTGAAGTTCATGATTGGATTCTGGATAAAGTTAAAGAGCGGGATCAATTGGTGAGTAGGAATAGTTGAGGTTCTGCTGTGGTTGGCTTTGAAGCTTGATTGGCTAAGTTCAGTTAACACCATCAAGGATAAGTTCCTTGATGGTGTTTTTCCAGAGTGATTGTGGTCTCTGTAATGTTGCGTTTTAACAGGGTTTGTGGGTGTTTTATTTAGTGTGGTGCCGTCAGAGTTTTTCGGTATTGGTAATATGCTTATAAAGCATCTCTGTTATGGGGTTGGCTTATCTTTATTAGTTAAGTGTAGGGGGTGTATTGGAGGGGAGGTGGTCTCTCTAAGCTGAGCAATATTGTGCTCCGCATTCTTAGATATAAGGTAAAAATGTACTTGGGGTCCTGACTATATGAAACTCAATACTCGGAGCTCCATCATGGCTAGACATCCAGGTAACACGAACTTAACCCTTCTTTACGAAGGCTCTTATCAAGGCTTGGCCGTGCAAGTGGATAAGGGGCCTTTTATTCAAGAGTACCTAAACCGTCTTCATCAGACGGTATCTCGAGCGCTTAATCAGTACCCTCGTGTATTTGCACTCAGGTTTGACCTACGGCTACCAGCTAACATTCAATTGCCCGATTACGCTTTCACGAACGAGGTTGTTGACCGTTTCATCGAATCCTTTAAAGCCAAGATCAAGCACAATCGCCAAATGGCGAAACTTGTGAATAAGTATACACACGACACCAAGGTTCGTTACGTCTGGGCCAGGGAGCAAGGGCAGCACGGGCGGCCACATCATCACTTTGCGATCTTGCTGAACTACGATGCCTTCAATGCACTGGGTAAGCTCGAATCAGGCAGAGACAACATGTTCAATCGTTTGGAAGGAGCCTGGGCAAGTGCTTTAGGGTTGTCAGTAGAGGCTGTCAGGGGGTTGGTCGAGATTCCACAAAATCCTTACTATCACTTGTATCGCGACGAGATAGCCGGACAGGCCGCCTTCTTCCGTCGTGCGAGCTATCTGTGTAAGTCGAGCACGAAGGTTTTTGGGGATGGTTCCCATGGTTTCGGATGCAGTAGAAGCTGAGCACAACGCAGAATCACGACAAAAAAATAAAAAAGGGCACCTTGCCGATGACTACCCTGGCAACGCCAAGGGCAGTCCATCGGACGGTGTGAGCATAGGAATTAAAGGTAACCTCGTTCAGCCAGCGATACGCAGCCTTCATGACCTACAACAATGTGATCCAGCGTCTGGGTGCCAATCATGCTGAGGGCGTTCTTGAGCGCCAGGGTTAGCGTGCGATCGGCCTGGCTGGGTTCAGGATCGCCGGATGGATGGTTATGTACCAGAATCACCGCTGCCGCATTGTGCTCCAACGCAATCTTGACCACTTCTCGCGGGTACACGCTGGCACCATCCAGCGTGCCCCTGAATAGCTCCCTGAAGGCAATAACACGGTGTTTGCTGTCGAGCAGTAGTAGCGCAAAGACTTCGTACTCGTGGTACTGCAGCAGTGTTTGCAGGTGACTAAAAACCTGCTTTGGCTCAGTCAATGCCCGGCCTTTAGAAAGACGACTCATTGCCAGTTGTTGCGCCATTTGCAGGATGTCAGCCTCGGTAACCGGGGACTCCATGACATAGGTGCCGGTTGTTTCACCGGCTATCAGCTTGTGATATTTCATGCGGGTATTCCTGAGCGTAGGGAGAACGCAGAAGAGTTTGATAAGGGGTTACTGAGCCGAAGTCCTGTCTTCTTGCCGCGTGGCTTGCGACTCCAGCTTTTGGGCGAGTGAGGATTTGGCAGGCGCTGCCAGTTGGGTTTGGGGCTCTACAGGGTTGGGCTGATCTTCCAGGACGGGAAAGAACTCCTCGACGACGGCACCGGTGTCCTCCTCGCTGTCCTCAAAGGCCCCATTGTTAAAGCCCAGCCGGGCCGCGTGATCCAAGGTGCTCTGGTCAAAGCCTGAAGCTTGTCGGGTTTCCTCCAATTGCTTGGCTTCCAGCAAGGCGTCTTCTAGGCTCAGCCCACTGCGTACCGTGATGTCGACGTAGAAGATTGGTGTGCCGTGGCTCTGCCGAGTGGACTTTCCACGTAGACGCAGATCCAGGGGTAGACAGGCCAGACGATTGCCTGAGATGGCTTGCAGGTAATGCAGGCGTGCTGCCAGGGTGCGGATGCTGTTAAAGCCGGTGGTACGAAAGACAAAGCTGCCCAGTGGATCATCGTCACCAATCACCACGTTCAGCCGTCCGTAAGGCTTGCAGGCATTACCTTGAGCCAGTGAACAGCCATCGGATGAAGGGCAGGGCAACGATTGGATGCCGTCCTTGGTCAAACGCTTGCAGGTCTTACCATTGCCGACGCACAGCGGTCGTCCTGTAGTTCGGTCGAACAGGTTGTAGTCAGCTCGAAAGTTCAGATCCGGCTCGTTGAACAGCAGCCGAATCGGAATACTGCGCAGCTTGCCGTCCTGGCCATTGCGCAGTTCTTCGTTAAGGGGATGCAGTAACCAGCCGTCGCGATTCTGTACCTGAGAGGTGAGGGTGAACTGATCATCTTTCTCCGGCAGACGCTTGCCGTTTTTCTCGACGACCTTGCCGATGGAAATGCGCCCGAGCACGGGCGGGGTGATAGCCAGACCTTTGAGCATGGGAGTTCTCCTGCATCTGAAATAAATACGCCACCGAGTCCGCGTAAACGGCCAGGGTGGGCGTTGGAGAGAAAGGGCATGGGAATAAGCGAGGAGCGAACAAACGTTCAGGCCAGCAGAAAACGCCGACTGCCGGTTTTGATGGTCGAGTAGCGCACTTGCAGATAGGGCATTTCGTTCAGTAGGCGGGGGATATCCAGGGCCATGCTGTCTTTGGCTTTCTTCCAAGTAATGCAGCCGCTGGCAAAGGTCGCCCGACTGGCATCGCCCATGGCCTGTTGTAATGTTTGCTTGAGTTGAACTTCCAGCTTCTCCTGCTGTGCAATTGACTCGCGCACTTTCTGCAATGCGGTAAAGGTCGTACAGAGCCGCATGTCCTGGCTGAAGTCCACACTCTGCCCACTGTCCTGTGGATACAGACAGCGCAACGCTTGTTCCGCTGAGGCAGATCCGTCAACCGGCGGCGGGGTATCACTGACCACGTAATCCCAGAACAGTCGCTCCAAGTCGACCAGTCGAGCAATCAGTGACTCGTCGCGTTCAATGCGATGGATCTCCAAGTGCTGACCGCCGAGCAATACCGCCACATCAGCGGCCTGCTTGCCGGTGACGGCGAGCTGGTGCATGACTTGCAACTGCACATACTCAGGCACCCCCTCTTTCCAGAGGCGTGCGCCGTTTATGCCGGCGGTTTTGCATTCGAGAATCTGCACGTCTGAGGCGCCGATCACCTCACGGTCGATGTTGGCCAACATCCAGGGCAGTTTGGGATCAGGATGCTGCAGCACCGCATTGACCCGGCGCACCCGGTGACCACTGCGCCGGGTGTAATGTGTTGCGACAATCGGCTCCAGGATATTGCCCCAATAAGCAGGGCTCTCTTCATCCTGTGGATCGATCTTGGGCAGGGAGCTATCACGCCCGGTTTTCTCCAGCCACAGCTCCAGCTGGGATTTGTAAGGATTTAGGCCCACAGCAGCGGCGGCATCCGAGCTGCCGATACCTTGTTTGCGCACGGCCAACCAGTCCTCGCGCGGCAGTTGTTTAGTCCCCACCAGACGTAAGGCAGGACGGGGTTTGCTGCTGGGTTGTTGCAGAGTTTGTGTGCCCATGATGTTTTCCTGTGCGGCATAAAAAACGCCCGGCCAGCAGAAGCTGACCAGGCGCTTTAATGATTGAGTAAGTGAGTGGGGCTAGGCGGCGAGTTGCAGTGCGGCCTGCAGGGCGCGTTGTTTGAGGGCAGCACCTTGGCCAAACCAGGCCGAGTCCATGCGGTATTCGGTACTTCGGGCACGCCGCTCGTGAGCAACGTATTCGGTCACAGCATTGAGCAAGCCCCAGGCGGTTCCTTGAGCCGACACCAGTGTGGCGCCACGCCCCTGACCTTCATACAGGCTCTGCACCTTGCGCAGCGCCCGCTCGTTAGGAAGTACTGCTGGTAGTGGACTGTTGGGGCTGGCATCACACAATACGTTCATGAAAAACCCCAAGGCCTCATGCCATTGAACCTTGCGTTCAGACAGCATTCGCATGCGGTGCATGAAGTCGTCCCATTGCGAGACGGCGATACCTAGCTGCTTCTTCACCGCTTGCGGATCAAAGCGGGTGTTGTGCGGCACTTTGATTGCCCGGGCCGTACCATCCAGAGCGATGGTCAACGTGTTATTGCAGACCACTCGCACCGTGGTGGGTGTTGCGGTGGTAGCCAAGGTGCCGTCACAGGAGGTGGCCAGCAGTAGGTAGCCATTGATCTGATCGTTGCCTTTCAAAGCAGTGGATTGGCCAGTACGGGCCAGAGCCCAGAACTTGCGACCGCCTTTGAGCACTCCTGCTGTTTCCAGTTCGTAGCCCGAGACCTCAGTCAGATCCCGGTAAAACTCCAGCACTTCACGGGGCTGCACAACCTGGTAGCGGTTGGAAACCACTGACAGTGGAGTCTTGGTGTCAGAGCGATACAGCACCTTCTGTTCAGGGAAAGAGTGAATCGATCCAAGAGCACCGATGTTCTCAGATTTGAAATGCACTGGGCTGTCCTGGATCTTCCAGTCCATACCCGCTTCATGTTGCCAGACTTCGAGGGGTTGTTTGGGGGAGAGGCGACTGCCCAGGCCATGCCAAGGCGTGGCGCCAACGTAAGCCATTTTTTCAACAAGATGAGCCATAGGAATGATTCCTGGCAAATAATCGATAAAGGCAGCGTTTCTGCGAAAACGCCGCCGGTTCATAACGACTTAACGCCTTACGCTAAAGCGATGACCGCACTCCACGCATTGGTAGTTGTCCAGAACCTTGTCATCAATCTTTTCGCCAATCGTCGCGCCGGCGAGACCACCGGCGACGCCGCCAAACAGACCACCGAGTAGGGCACCGGCAATACCGCCCACTGCGATGCCGACGGGGCCGCCGATTACTCCCAGCACCGCGCCGGCTTCTGCACCTGACAGGGCGCCGGCGGCACCACTGGCGGCACCGCCTGCCGCACCAATTAATCCACCTGTTTGCTTACCGATATTTTTTGTGACGACGCGTCCAGAGTTACAGCTTGGGCAAGGGGTATACATACGCAGGTCCTCTCAAGTGATGAGCGTGCTGAGCTAAAAAGCAGGCACTCCAAATCCCTACCGCAGTCGATGCGGTGGGCGTTCACAGAGGTGATATAGGTTTGAAATTTTTTTGATTGGGATTTCAAGCAGCAATGAGTTGAAATCAGGCAGAAAGTCGAGATGTTCCAGGTGTTACAGGGGGACCGGGAGCTGGAAATCGAGTGCGCGTTGCTGACGCGCTAGCTAAATGAATTCACCAAAATCCGCGTGTCCGAGCTCAGTCACTCGGTCAAGAGAATCGAGCACTTTTACATAGCCCGGCGCGACGGTGACGTTACCGACAACGAGCCGGTCAGCAGGCCTGTGACTAATTTCGCACGGTATTGCACGGTCTATGACGATAACTACACGCTCTCCGCCGCTCGGGTAGGCATGGAGGGCTTTCTTGAGGCAGGTGGTACTGACAGTGTCGACGCTGATAGTGTCGGCCGGTGGCAATGATCTGTCGGGGGAGCGACCCGGTATGATTTTGGGGCTTGCTGCCACTGCAGTATCCCGGCACCATCTGCGCAATTAGCCATCCCCTTGCCATTATCGGGCGTGACCTCATCACACTCGGTCGAAAGGATTTGCAAACCAGCTCATTACTTTGCCGCAAACGGCGATGTGCCCGCCCAAGACCTGTTCAAGGAATGAATGCAATGATCAAGAAATCGGTATCGGAGCTCGCGTTCGTCAATAGTGGGTCCCCGCTGCCCACCGTCGAGGTTGATTCGCAGTCCATCGAGAATGCTGGCTTCAGCATCTACCGCACCGTGATGCAGGTACTGACCCGGTTGGCCGAACAGGACGCATCACTGCGGGCGACCCTCTACATGTACGGTTCTGTTAGCGTCAATTTCCACGAGCCGTGCTGGTCTGAATTCTTGTTGGTTGCAGGTCCCAAGAAAGTTCTGCTTGCCTTGGGCGTCGGCTTTGAGCAGTTGTCGACGGTGAAGTCGCGGTTTAGTGATTACATTTCGTCTTCTGCAGCCCTGCGCACGTTCCATGTTGAGGATGGTTTGGTATGGGAGCAAGAGGACGCCTGCACCTGGTATTCCCACGGCCAGAGTCTGGCAGACCTGACAGCTGAAGCCGAAGAGGCCGAAGAGGGCAGTGACGATGCCGAGCCTATCGAGGAGGATGAGGAGGACGAGGTCTGGGATGTCGAGGAGCTGGATTCTTCGGACGAGCAGGACGAAGACCTGGCCGTTGTCACTGCCAGCCGGAAGGCGGCGCGGTATCGTGCCGCACGTTCGGATGCGAAGGTAAGCAGCATTCGGGCAGCGATCGAAGAAGTCTTTGGGTTGCCGGAAGGGTCAGTCGCACTATGTGGGCCAGATCGGCGTGCGCTGCGGGGTGATGCCCGGATCAGGACGTTGCGTAAACGCTGGGAGGAGAGCTGAGCAGGGGAGCTCGATCCATGACGCAGGAATCTCTTGTTCGGGTCAGCACCCTGTCATTCGCCGATTTGCTGAAGGCAAGTGACTGGCCATTGGCACTGGACAGCTATCAGCGCGGCTTCGTCTGGGGCCCGGACAAATTGATGCAACTGGCCAGTGACCTCGCAGAATTTGCAGAGCAGGCGGACAACACCCTGCCTTACTACATGGGGGTGGTGTTGCTGCATCGCGATGCACACCAGTCGAGGCGGTTCATCATCGATGGTCAGCAACGCGTCACAGCGTTGTCGCTGTTGTACCACCGCGCTACCGGCATGCTGCCAGCGGGCCAGGCGCTCAGCTATTCGGGGCAATCCGCGCGGCATATCTCTAAAGGATTGCAGGCGTTGAAGCATCTAGAGCCGATTGCACGGGAGGTCATCGAAAAACTTTGTCTGACGGTGATCGAAGTGGACAGCACCGATCTTGCCTTCACCTTTTTCGATACCCAGAACAACCGCGGAGTGCGCCTAGAGGCCACCGACCTGCTCAAGGCTTATCACCTGCGTGCAATCGATCATGCAGATGGTGAGGGCAGGCTCAAGACAGCTCTGCAGCAGCATTGCGCTGAGCGTTGGGAGTCACTGCAACGCCACCCCGCGATACTTTCTCCAGGTCAGGATTTCGCACCCAACCTATTCAATCGTTTTCTCTGGCGTGCGCGGCGTTGGCGTGGATCGCAAACGCCTGCGGGCAGGCACGAGGCGCTACTGGCCGAGTTCCAGCGCGACACCTGGCCCCACGTTGTAGACAGCCGCAGTCGTATCGATAGCGTGCCGCTCTACGCCACCCGGCACAATCGGCTGGCGACTGCGCTGACGCTGGCGGGCGACGGCGAGTACGTACTGCAGGGCAGTCAACTGCGTATCAGCCACAACCCCGCGAACTTGCCGATGGCGCTGCGCCAGCCCATTCATGAGGGTGTGGGATTCTTTCTCTACGCAGATAAGTACGCCGAGCTGCTACAAAGGCTGATGAACGATCCTGAGCCATGCAGGCACGTGAATTCGTTTCGCGTTATCTATCGACAGCTGCTGCGCAACAACCAGGAGTATCTGCGCGAGATCTTTATGCTCTGCAGCTTGGTGTACGTGGATCAGTTCGAAGTTGAGCAACTGACTGCGTTTGCCCTGCGCCTGGAGTTTCTGCTGGGCGCGATTCGTCTAGAGAAAAAACAGGTCAAACAGGAGACCGCCGCCAACTTTTTCAGGCTGGCCGAGCTGAACCTGCTGGATGTGATTGCACAGAGTTACCACACGAAACAGGTGCTGGATTTTCTGCAGCAATGGCAACAGGCCGTGGCGTCGTTGTATGCCAATGAAACGATTGAAGTGGGGAATGGTGTGCAGGGGCGATACAAAAGGGCTGTCCTGGAGTTCTATCGGGGGCAAGCGGGTTCTGAATACCGCAGCCTTGCGGGGAAATCGCAATGGCTCGAGGCATTCCTGAAGGCTTTCCAGGAAGGTCGCCATGAAAATTGATTCCAGCCTCTGCACTCTGGAACAGTTGGTCAACAAGCAAGACGCCGCCTGGTGCTTCAATGTGCCGATCTACCAGCGCTTGTACGTGTGGGGTGATGACCAGATCAAGACGCTGCTGACCGACATGGCCAATGCCTTCGATCGACGCGACACGCAGTTTTTCCTGGGTGGCACGCTGTTGGTGGAGAAAACCGCCGATGAAGACCGCGATCAGGGCGTGCGCCGCTTCGACCTGATCGACGGGCAGCAGCGATTCACCACGCTGTGGATGCTCAGCACGGTGGCGGTATGGAGCCAGGTGATGGGGGACTTCAGCAGAGTTGTTCTGAAGGGCGGTGCGATTCCGCGCCTGCACTTCTCGATCCGAGAGCAGGTGAATGACTTCCTTGTCAGCATGATGCCGGGAGGTAGAGCGACGACCAGCGAGGCCATAGACACCCAGAGCATGAGAGAGGCTCAGCAATTGATGGCCTCCTTCGCGCAGACCTACAAACGTGCGGACGGCGGGCCTGTGGATGATGAATATCTCAAGGCGCTGGCCGGCTTTGTTTATCGCAACGTCTCGCTGGTGCTCACACAGGTGCCCGAAGGCATGGACTTGAACAAGCTGTTCGAAGTCATCAATAATCGTGGCATCCAGCTACAGCACCACGAGATTCTCAAGGCTAGGCTGCTGCGCGACATCCCTGCAGAAAGCCGTTCCCGCTACGCGGCATTGTGGAATGCCTGTGCCGACATGAGTGGCTTTGTCGAGCGCAATCTTTGCCTGGAAACCCAGCTCGAGGCGCATCGGCTGGGTGATCTCTATAACAAGGGACAATTGCTGCATGCAGGCGCCGTGCACGGGCTGCTGAGCCGAAAGGTTGACGTCGCGCAAGCGGAAGGCGACGAACGACTGACCTTGCAAGCTATCGTTGACGGCGAGCTTACCGATATCGGCACGGATCCTACAGCCTTCGCCGTGGATGATGGGGAAGCGCCCTGGGCGCGAAGCATTATCGGCTTTCCGCTCTTCTTGCTTCATGTGTTGCGCATTTGGTTGAAGGAGCAAGGGCTGGCGGATCTGCCCCGCGTGCTAGATCGCCAGTTGCTCGCTTTGTTCGAGGCGCACTTGCTGGTGCCGACGGAGTCAATGCAGCGTACGGTGAGGGCGCAGGGATTCATCGATCTGCTCTGGCGTATGCGCGTGCTGTGGGATGAGTACGTCATCAAGTGGGTCGATCAAGGCGATGAGGAGATCCACCAGATTTGCCATACCTCGATTTCTGCCAGTGATGACAAGCGTTACATCAATCGCAGTCGTGACAATTCCCTGCATCAGGGCCTGTCGTTGCTGCAGAGCATGCTGTATCACTCGCAGGAAATCACGACTCATTACTGGCTGACGCCATTTCTCTACTTCATCCACAAGCATGCGCACACCGTGCGTGGTGATGGCGGTGAGGTGGAGCGTTATTACGGCTTTCTGTGTCATCTAGATAACCAGTTGCTGGGGGATGTCACCAACAAACCGCTTGTCGCGCGTACCCGCTCGTTCATGGACGATCCCTGGCGCACCGCATCTTCACTCCAGTTCGAGGATGTGCTGCCGCGGAGCCTCGGCGTCGATTTTGCGCATTACTGGTTCTACAAGCTGGACTTCGTGCTCTGGCATGAACAGCAACGTGACCATGAGTTATGGGGCAATTTCCGTTTCACCGCAAAGAACTCGGTAGAGCATATTTCGCCGCAGTCTCCACAAGCGACCGACACCAACAAGGTCTCGAAGGATTGGCTGGACCGCTTTGGCAATCTCGCGCTTGTCTCGCGCAGTATCAACTCGGAGTACGGCAATCTGCCCTACAACGAAAAGCGCCAGCGATTCCTTAACAAGCGGGCGCTCGAGAAGCGGCCTGACTCCTTGAAAATGGACTTGATCTATTCGAAAGATGAGTGGGGAGATGCCTCGGTCGATGCTCACCAGACGTCAATGCTGGCGGCCCTGCGACGCCATTACCAAAGAGGTTTCAACCTCGACTGGCGTGACGCTGACGCCAGCTCGATCAGCTCGATCAGCTCTATCCGATAAGCGTCACGATTGGTGATAGCCCCGGCAGCAATGGCGCCGGACGAGATCGTGAACAGAAAAGCCATCGCAATGGTCACGATCTGCGTAGAGATGGGGCTATCGAACGACGTTGAGAACAGTGCTTGCCAGTTACCCTGGGAGAGCATGTTGCCAATCGTGTAGGATGAGCAGGGTGAAAATTGCAAACTTCTTTGCATCGCCTTCGATGAAATAGCCCTGCCTGCACTCGAGCTGTTTGATCTTGAGCCTCAGGTGGTGCCTGGCCCTCTTGAGATCGTCTGACCCATAGCGCCCGAGCTGGTTGACCAACTGATGTTTAGACGGTGAGTTGGCCGGACGTACTATCCATCGCCGTTAATGATGAAGTTCGGGATGTACCCTGAACGCTTTCAGTCCAGCAGTCTTACAGTTGCAATAGGCCGGCCAAAAAAAGTATGCCCATCAACCAACGTCGGTCACCTGCTGGCGCCCGACGTTGGTTGATGCTCCTGATCATTCAGGTATGTTTCGTATTTTTCGCAGTGCTCCGTAGACGACTGAAAATCCAACAGGTCAGTACTACTGCAATCAGCAGTAGCGGAAAGCGCACCATGAGAATCAACAGTAGTGTCGCTGTGATGCATCCCGCCAGAATGCCAGCGAACATGAACATGGCTGCAAAGATCTGTAGCATTTGCTTCATGCTCGCCTCCTCACAGGTAGCCCTGTTCAGCGAGTGATGTACAGCCGCTACTCCCAACGATGATGTGGTCCAGTGTTCGTACCCCTATCAGATTCAGCGCGTCTCTGAGCGTGCAGGTCAGTGAGCGATCAGCTTGACTGGGCTCGGGGTCACCGGATGGATGGTTGTGTACCAAGATCACGGCTGCGGCATTGTGCTCTAGGGCAATCTTGAGCACTTCCCGTGGGTACACGCTAGCACCGTCCAGCGTACCTCTAAATAGCTCCCGAAAGCTGATTACCCGGTGTTTAGTATCGAGCAGTAGCAAAGCAAAAACTTCGTGCTCGTGATATTGCAGTAGCGTTTGCAGGTGGTTGAAAACCTGCTTCGGATCAGTCAGTGTCCTGCCTTTAGAGAGTCGACTCATCGCTAGTTGTTGAGCCATCTGCAGAATATCGGCCTCGGTGACTGGTGATTCCATGACATAGGTTCCGGTCGTTTCATCGGCTTTGAGCTTGTGATATTTCATGCGGAAAATCCCTTTGGGCTCATGCGGTATAAGCGCTGCGCAACGTGCAGCACTGTTCGGAAAAAGGTCGGTAGGTTTTGAGTCAGGCAGCTAAGTTGAAGTGATGACCGCAGATGAGGCAGAGATTGTTTGCTAAGACATAACGATCCAGCTTTTCGCCAAGCTGAGCGCCAAACGTACATCCACCTACGCCACCAACAAGGCCGCCGAGGACCGCGCCAGAAATTGTGCTGAGGCTGATGCCTATCGGTCCGGCAATAGCGCCCACAGCGGCACCAAACCGGCCGCCAGCCAACGCAGCGCTTGCGCCGCGAGCTGCGCCGCCAATGGTGCCGATGGCGGCGCCAGCTTTCATGGCGGTTCTGATTGAAGCAATTTTTTGGGAGTTACAAAGGGGACACTGCAATGACATGGGGTGGCTCCATGGAGTGATTGTCATGTCGGTGATATAGGGCTGAAAATATTTTGATTCGAGTTTCTTTGTGGCCTTTGTACGGCTGTTGTGCGACTAACCATTGGAATGGCATTGAGCCAACGAAGTGCCGAATCACCAACGGTATTGTTATTGGCCGACGTTGAGCCCTGCCGCGGGCCTCGCAGGGGCTATTTATCGCGGCAGCAGCCTACAGGTTGTGTTTGTGGTAGTCGGTGCCGGTACAAAATTGACCCAGTTACCGAGATATCTTTGAACCAGCTTGAGTTCTTGAGAGCGCATGTTTGATGCGGACTTATGGGATTAAGGAAAGACCAGCGTTCCACCGGCATATGGGTCTATTCGGCGTTAGCGCCTACACGGCAGCGCCTTCCATAGCTGGTCCTTCATGCACCAGATCGGTAAGCATACGGCGAAGGCACCTTGCTGATCTGTTACGTAGTCAATCAGGTTGGCTCGCAGAGCCTCTAGCTCATAACCACGTTAGCCTTCCCGGCTAGGTGTTCGCTGATCGCCACTATCCAATCAAGACCATCAGCCCACCTGAGACACTTATGAAGTAAGATGCTGGTTTGATATGACGCGGGGCCGGTGTCCCAGTATTTTCGAGCCCAAGGAGCGCATCAAGGTGGATGCATTTAGCTTTCGCAATCAGGTTATTCGAGATTACGAGCAGTTTGCTCGCAGCTTCACCAATCCGAGAGCTGAGGATATCCGGACGTATTTGGAGGCTGAGTACAGCACTGGGCGTTACTGGCCATCGCCATTGATTCAGGTAAATCCCTTTTTTGTCGCCGGGCAGAATATAGAGCAACTCGTTGCCAACCGGACCCTACATCCGGAGTGTGCGCATATTTTCCGCTTCGGTAAGGAAGGCGGAAAACCAGGCGTGCCGGCGAGCTTGCACAAGCATCAGCAGGAGGCGATTTCTCGCTGCCAAGCAGGTGAGAGCTATGTTCTGACTACTGGCACGGGCTCCGGTAAGTCGCTCAGCTACTTCATTCCGATCTTTGATGCGATCCTTAAGGGCAAGGAGCAGGGCGCCAAAGCGGGCATCAAGGCGATCATCATTTATCCGATGAACGCATTGGCGAACAGCCAGTGTGAGGAGCTGGAAAAGTTTTTAGCCAGCTATGGCACTGAGCGGCGTCCGGTAACCTACGGTCGCTACACCGGACAAGAAAAGGCCGACGAACGCGATCGAATGCGCATCAATCCGCCAGACATCATCCTCACAAACTTTATGATGCTCGAACTGCTGATGACCCGGCAGAGCGAGCAAGATCGTGCTTTTATACAGGCGGCAGATGGACTGCAATTTTTGGTACTGGACGAACTCCACACATATCGCGGCCGTCAGGGGGCGGACGTTGCTATGCTGGTGCGAAGGGTGCGCGAACGCCTAAATAGTGGTCTTTTGTGTGTTGGCACATCAGCCACCATGTCCACAAAAGGCACTCTCGCCGAACGCAACAAGGTTGTAGCTGAAGTTGCCGGGAAGATCTTTGGGGCGAAGGTCAAACCGGAAAACATCATCACCGAAACTCTGCAGCGGGTGACTCCAGCACTGGAGATCCCCGCTGCAGATGTGCTGGCCAGTGCCATCAATACCAGCGTGCCGCAGACCCCCACCTTCAAGAGCTTGCGTGAACACCCTATTTCCGCCTGGGTCGAGCTGACGCTCGGACTCTCGCATACCGAAGGCCGTTGGGTGCGCGCAAAACCGCTTAGCATCGAGGAGGCCGCCCGTCGGCTTGCCGATTCGAGCGGAGAGTCGGCCGAGCGTTGCGCAGTCTACCTATCTGAGTTCCTTCTGACGGCTTATCAGTGTAAGGACGTTAGTGGCAAACCTCTATTCGCCTTCCGCTTGCACCAGTTCGTCTCCGGTGCCGCTGACCTGTACGCCACTTTGGAAGCGCCAGGCACACGCAAGCTGGATTTATCCGGGCAGCTTACTATTGCTGGTGAGCGCGAACGGCGTTTTTACAGTGTGCATTTCTGCCGCAATTGTGGCCAGGAGTACTATCCAGTTTGGGATGAAGTCGAGAACGGCAATCGCTCATTTGCACCGCGCAGCATCAAGGAAACCAGTCACGACGATGAGGATGTGCACCACGGCTTTCTGATGATCGATCCTCAGCGCAGTTGGGATGGTGAAAACCTCGAGAGTTATCCAGAAAGCTGGGTTGAGCTAGCTGGTAAGGAACCTCGCATCAAGTCCTCCTACCGCAAATACAAGCCGCAGGAGGTCTTTGCCGCTAGCAATGGCCAGACAACCTTGCAGGGCGTGCGCAGCTGGTTTATTCCCGGCAGCTTCCGTTTTTGTTTGTGCTGCGGTGCCAATCAGTCGCGTGGTCGGGACTGGACGCGGCTGTCCGGCCTATCTGGTGAAGGGCGCAGTTCGGCCACCACTATTCTGAGCATTTCCGCCTTGCGGTATATGCTGGGTGCGGACAGCGAACTGGCCGCTGATGCCCGCAAGCTGCTTGGCTTCACCGACAACCGTCAGGACGCTTCGTTGCAGGCCGGGCACTTCAACGACTTCATGCAGATACTGCTGATGCGCAGTGCCTTGTTCAGCTGCGTGCGTCAGCGTGGCGACGATCCGCTCAGCGACAGCCAAATCACGCAGCAGGTTTTCCAAGCCCTAGGTTTCGCGATCGATGATCCGTTGATCCGCAGCGAATATCTGCAGAATCCCGGCAACGTCGCGCCGCGGCTGCGCCGCGATGCCGAGGAGACCATGCGCAACATCCTCGGTTACCGGCTGTATTTCGATCTGCGCCGCGGCTGGCGCTTCAACAATCCCAACCTCGAACAGCTTGACCTGTTGCGCATCGAGTACGAGGACCTGCCGACCCTTTGCGACGACGATGCCCGCTGGCAGAAAACCTCCAGGCCTGGAGTCGCAGGTGAGCGTCAGGTACACCCGATGCTGGCGCTCGCCAGCCCCACCGTGCGACAGAAGCTGGTGCAGATGCTGTTAGACGTGATGCGTCGCAACCTATGCATCAAGACCCGCTACCTCGATCGCTACAATCTCGAAGAGTGGAAAAACAAGAGCCGTCAGCATCTCAAGGAACCATGGGCCTTTACCGAGGACGAGATCCTCACCGAAGCCGGCTACGCTACGCTCAGTAAACCCCGCAAAGACCTGAACACGGTGCCCCTGGGCCTGCGTACCCGCTTTGGCCAGGTGGTTAAGACCACTTCGTTCTGGGAGGGTGGACATTATGAGCCACTTAAGGAAGCTAACTACGCACAGTTCATCCAGGATCTGCTGGATATCGTCGAAAGCTATGGGCTGATCGAGGGCGTCGAACTCGAGAAGGGCATTCGCGGTTATCAGGTGCTCGGCGAGGCTCTGCTTTGGCGCATGGGTAAAGGTGATCCACGGCCCGACCTGCTCAACCAGACGGTCAGCCGTAACCCCTATTTCCAGCGGCTCTACAACGGCGTTGCTGACATGCTAGAGAGCCAGCAGCGTGATTTGTTCACCCTAGAGGCTCGTGAGCACACGGCCCAGGTACCAGCAGAGTTGCGTGAGGAGCGTGAAGAGCGCTTCCGTGCAGGCGATCTGCGCGCCATGTTCTGCTCGCCGACCATGGAGCTTGGCGTGGACATCGCCTCGCTCAATACCGTCTACCTGCGTAATGTGCCGCCGACCCCGGCCAACTACGCCCAGCGCAGTGGCCGGGCAGGGCGTTCCGGGCAACCGGCGCTGATCATCACCTACTGCGCTGCACTCAGCCCACACGACCAGTACTTCTTCCAGGAGCCGCGGCGCATGGTCTATGGAGAGGTCAGCCCGCCGACCTTAGACCTAGCTAATGAGGATCTGGTGGAAAGTCACCTGTTCGCCACCTGGCTGGCGGAAACTGGCTGCAAGCTGCCCTCGACCATCAACACCATGCTGGATATGGAAAGCCCCAGCGAGATGCCGCTGCTCGACGACTATGTGGTTGCACTCGGCAACAAGGACGCGCTGGCGCGGGCAGGTCGACGCGGAACTCGTTTGCTGGGCATGCTGCGTGACGAGCTAACAAGCGCGCAGGGTATTTGGCTGGACCGCAGCAAGCCTGTTGACGAGGCTGCTGCTCAATGGCTGGATGCCAAGCTTGGTTCCACTTTCCTACGCTTCGACATGGCTCTTCAACGCTGGCGTGACCTCTATGCCTCCACGCGCAGGCAGATCGACGAGGCGAGCGCGATCATGACCAACCCGGCAGCGCCCGAGAAAGAGCGCAAGATTGCCGAGCGTCGTCACCGCGAGGCGATGATTCAGCATAATCTGCTGCTGGAAACCAGCGGGGGCGGTCATTCGGATTTCGAGACCTACCGCTACCTGGCCAGTCAGGGCTTCCTGCCCGGTTACAACTTCCCGCGTCTTCCCCTCTCCGCGTTCATACCCGGCCGTATGGGGGGGGTCGGCCGTGACAGCGTGCTATCTCGTCCGCGCTTTTTGGCTATCTCTGAGTTTGGACCGCTGAGCCTGATCTACCACGAAGGCAGTCAGTACCGGGTCAAGCGAGTGATTCTAGGTGTGCGCAATCAGGGCACCAACGAGGCTCGGATTGTTACCGAAGAGGCTCTGCTGTGTCCCGCCTGTGGCTACGGACATTTCCGCAATCAGCGGCACTACGAACAGTGCCTGTCGTGCCAGGCACCGCTGGCAGGCGGTAAGGTCATCAACAACCTGTTCCGTATTGAGAACGTCAGCACCCAACGGGTTACCCGCATCACATGTGATGAAGAAGAGCGCATGCGACAGGGCTACGAGGTGCGTACCACCTTGCAGTATCAGGAAAAAAATGGCGTGCCCAAAGTAGTCCGCAGCCTGATGCTGCAGGGTGATGCTCCGTTGCTCGACCTGCAATATGCTCCGGCCGCCACGGTGTGGCGCATGAATCTTGGCTGGCGCCGCCGTAAGGATACGGAGATCTACGGCTTCAAAATTGACCCGGTTAGCGGCTACTGGAGCAACGACGAGCAGGCGCCCAAGGAGGAAAACGAGAACGCCGAGATCGATAGAATCCAGGCTCAGCGTATCTCGCCCTTTGTCGAGGATCGTCGAAATGTCCTGGTGATCAAGCCTTCGATACCACTCGATGAAGGTGGCATGGCCACCCTGCAGTACGCCCTTAAGCGCGGTATTGAGGCTGAGTTCCAGCTTGAAGAAAGCGAGCTGATGGTCGAGCCGTTGCCTGGTCGCGACGAGCGCAACAGCATGCTGTTCTACGAGTCGGCCGAAGGCGGTGCTGGTGTGCTCACTCGCTTGGCTACCGATCCGGCCGGACTACCGCGCGTCACACGCCGGGCGCTGGAGATCATGCACTACCGGAGCCCGGACGACAGTTGGTCGGCCTTCAGCCTGGAGAACGCAAGCGAGGAGTGCGACGCAGCCTGTTATCGCTGCCTACTCAGCTACTACAATCAGCCCGACCACAAACTGCTGGATCGCAAGCTCAATGAGGTCACTGACCTGCTCTGCGCTCTGGCTAGCGCCACCTTAGAAGTCGGACACCTCGACGGCGAAGGGCAGGACCACATGGCCAACCTGCGTCAGCAGTCCGCCAGCAGCCTGGAACAGGCATGGCTGGATTTCATCGAGCAACATCAGTTGCGCAAGCCAGATCTTGCCCAGCATTACCTGGAGTCCCAACAGACCCGGCCCGACTTTGTTTATCGGGAAGCGCTGGCACTGGTCTATATCGATGGCCCACACCATGAGCAGCCGGGTCAGCGCGCGTTCGACGAGCAGTTGACCCGCGAGCTGGTAGACCATGGTTTTACGGTCATCCGCTTCACCCGTGATACCCGTAGCTGGCCCGACGTCGTGCGCCGCTATCCGGACATTTTTGGAGATTTCCGCGCATGAGCGCTTTTCAGGAGTTTCAACCCGGCAGCATCGTCAGCGCCCGCGGGCGTGAATGGATCGTACTGCCTGAGTCCGACGGCCCTCGTTTGCATTTGCGTTCATTGGGTGGCTCGGACGACGATGTAATTGTTATTCACGCTCTGCTTGAGCGAGAGGCGCCGAAACCGGCGACCTTCCCGTTGCCCGATGCTACTCAGGCACAGCGCGGTACGCAGAATTCGGCGCTGCTTCTGCGTGATGCCTTGCTACTAAAACTGCGTGCTGGAGCTGGCCCGTTCCGCGCGCTAGGTCACATCAACGTCGAGCCGCGCGCGTACCAACTGGTCCCGCTGCTAATGGCGCTCAAACACGAAGTGATTCGCCTGCTGATCGCCGACGATGTAGGTATCGGTAAGACCATTGAAGCCGGGCTGATCGCCCGGGAAATGCTCGACCGTGGCGAGATCCAGCGCTTCACCGTACTTTGCCCGCCGCACCTCTGCGAACAGTGGCAGGAAGAGCTGCAACGTAAGTTCAATATTCGCGCCGAGGTGGTCACCACTGGTACCGTCGAGCGTCTGGAGCGAGGCCTGCAGACCCACACCTCAATATTCACCGAATACCCCTTCACCGTGGTTAGCCTTGACTACATCAAGTCTGACCGGCGCCGCGACGAGTTCCAGAACGCCTGTCCTGAACTGGTCATCGTCGACGAGGCACACACCTGCGCCGAGGGCCTCAGTCGCGGTAAGCACCAGCGCTACCGACTGCTGCGCGCCCTGGCCGATGACACCGAGCGTCACTTGGTACTGCTCACGGCCACCCCTCACAGTGGCAACGAGGACGCCTACTACAACCTGCTCGGCTTGCTGAACAAGGCCTTTGTAGGTCTGAAGGATGTTTCCCGCGCCGACCACCCGCTGTACAAACAGCTCGGTGATCACCTGGTCCAGCGCCGCCGGGTCGATATCAGTGAATGGCAAGACAGCACGCGCTTTCCTCAACGCGAAACAGCAGAAAAGACCTATCAGCTGAGCGGCTCCTGGGGGGCGTTGTTCAGCGATGTGCTCGATTACGCCCGCGAGTTGGTTCGTGAGGCGGAAGGTCTGGATACCCTGCATCAGCGTCTCAATTGGTGGGCTGCTCTAGCATTGCTGAGGTGTATCTCTTCCTCGCCCGCAGCCGCCGTGCGCGCGCTGCAGACTCGGCTCAAGCGAGCCGAAGGTTATGGTGCTGTCAATGATGCTACTCAACTGGCAGAAATTGAGGCCATGGGCATCAACACTGTGCTGGATGGCTCCAGCGAGCATGGACTTTCTACCGACGACATCGAACCAGGTGCTGTGGTGGAGGAGGATGCCGAGCGTCTGCGCAACCTGATCGAAAAGGCCGCTGGTCTAGCCGATGACAACGACCCGAAACTCCAGCAGCTGATCATCGAGATCAAGTCGCTGGTCAAACAGGGCTTCAAGCCGGTGGTCTTCTGCCGCTATATCGCTACCGCTCACTACGTGGCGGCGGCCCTGCAGCCGTTGTTCAAAGATCACGAAGTGACAAGCATCACAGGTGAGCTCAGCCCCGGCGAGCGCGAGGAAAAGATTCTCGTCCTACGCGACGTCGACAAGCCGGCCATCCTGGTCGCTACCGACTGTCTATCTGAAGGTATCAACCTGCAGGATGTATTCGACGCTGTCGTTCATTACGATCTCTCCTGGAACCCGACTCGCCATGAACAGCGTGAAGGCCGCGTGGATCGATTTGGACAGCGTTCCAGCAAAGTGCGTGCTCTGACGCTATATGGGTCTGATAATCCTGTGGACGGTGCGGTTCTGCAGGTCATCATTCGCAAGGCAGATAGCATCCGCAAAGCGCTGGGTATTTCCGTGCCCATGCCTGAGGATGAAGCCCGTATCAGTCAGGCAATTATGCGAACCGTGCTGCTCACTCGCGACGAGATGAAGCACAACTTCTCCTTGGACTTTGGTTTCGACAGTCAGCAGGCCATCGAAGATGACCTGGAGAGCAAGTGGCAGAACGCTCAAGAAAAGGCGCGCCGCAACCAGACCATTTTTGCCCAGCGAACTCTCAAACCAGAGGATGTCATTCCCGAATTCGCACGTATGTCCGAGGTGCTGGGTGACGAGGCTGACGTGCGCCGCTTCGTTATTGCCGCCTGCCAGGCGCTTAATGCGCCGCTGAGTCAGTACAAGCAGATCATGCGTCTACCCTATGCCGAGCTGCCCGAACCACTGCGAGACCGTCTCGCTCAGTCCGGTATTGATAGCTTGCGCAACATTGACTTCAGCTATCCACCGGCTGGGATGGCCGAGCATATCCACCGTACGCACCCGTTGGTAGCTGGGCTGGCTGACCAGCTCGCTGAGGAGGCGCTTAAAGGGGGCGGCAGTGCAGCAGCCTGTCGGGCCGGTGCCTGGTTCACCCGGGCAGTAGCGCTGCGTACTACTGTGCTACTGGTTCGTCTGCGCACCCAGCTGACTATGACGCGAGCCAGTCAACGCCGCGAACTTCTCGCTGAAGAGGCTATCGCTGTTGCTGTTAACGGCCAAAATCCACCGCAAGTCATTACTCCAACCGAGGTACTGGCTCTAATGCAGCAGCCGGTAAGCCGCAATATGACGCCCGAGATGCGTCAGCGGCAGGTCGAGCAAGCATTGGAGCATGTGCAAGCCTGGCAGCCGGCGCTCGACGATATCGCCCGCCAGCGTGCCAACGAACTGCTCAAGGATCACCGTCGTGTGCGTGATGCCGCCAAGGCCAAAGGGACCTATGACGTGTATCCGCAGCTACCGGTCGATGTGGTCGGCATTTACGTGCTTATGCCGGACGCACAACTGATCTGAAACGCTGATTGACAATAATGAATGTTCGCCTGCCGGCCCATGCCGGCAGGCAAGACACGGAAATCACCACATGACCCGCACCATCCACCGTGAATTCGACAGCTTGCGTGTCGAAGGCGGTATTTTTCCAGGCGAGTTCCTCAATGCCGTGCGTGACCTCAAACTCAAGGGGCAGGGCAGTACTGACTACGGCCTCCACCGCACCCTTAAGCTGCGTGATGAGGTCAGTCGTTACTGGCGTATTGCCAAGGCTGAGTGGGAGGCTTTCAACGAGGCACGTCAGCGTCAGGACGCTGATCGTACGATGCTAGCCGTAGAGCGTTTTCTGGTGCCATTGTTGCAGCAGGTGTTTGCTTTCACAGATTTGCAGGCCTGCCGCCAGCCACGCTCTCTGGGCGAGCGGCGTTTTCCGCTCACGCACGAGGCGGGCTATGTTGAGCAGGATCCGGCCGACTCAGGGTTTGCCCTGGGAATGGGTGCCAGCAGCGAGCCCCGCCGCATTGCGCATATCCCGCTGGTGTTGACGGGGCCGGACTTCGATCTGGACAAGAGCCACCTCGCCTTCGGCGACGAGGGTCGTCGCCGCTCGCCGCAAGGGCTACTGCAGGAGTACCTCAACGCCAGCGGCGAGGCGCTGTGGGGCATCGTCAGCAACGGGCTGGTGTTGCGTATCCTGCGCGACAACCCGTCGATGACGCGCCCTGCCTTTGTCGAGGTAGATCTGGTTCGTCTGTTCGAAGACGACCTCTACTCGGACTTTGTTGCCCTATGGCTGACGCTGCATGCCAGCCGCTTTCTCGCCCAGAACGGTAAAGTCACCCAGTGCTGGCTGGAGCAGTGGTGTGAGCAGGCTGCGATTGAGGGCGAGCGCGCGCGCGATGACTTGCGTGCGGGTGTGGAGCAGGCGCTGAGGGCGCTTGGTGGTGGTTTTGTGGCTCATCCAGCCAATAAGGCGCTGCGAGAAGCGCTCTCTACTGGCCAGCTCAGTTCTAATGACTACTTCCAGCAGTTGCTGCGTCTGGTCTACCGCTTGCTGTTTTTGCTCACTGCCGAGGATCGCAATATTCTTCATGATCCTGCGACGGCCACACCGGAGGCCTGCCGCCTATACGCTCAGGGCTACAGCCTGAGTCTGCTTCGCGAGCGAGCGCGTAAGCGACGCTTGTATGACGACTACGCCGACCTCTGGCAAGCACTAAGCACCACCTTCGCGGCACTGCGTAATGGCCAGCCGTTGCTCGGTCTTCCAGCTCTTGGCGGACTTTTCGCGGGCGAGCAGTGTCAGGATCTAGAGTCCGCCCATCTCGGTAATAAGGCGCTGCTCGGCGCTATTCGTGCCGTTACTTGGGTGCAGCGCAAGAACGGTGCCACCCGTATCAACTACCGCGACATGGATACTGAAGAGCTAGGCTCGGTTTACGAGTCGCTGCTCGAGCTCATCCCACGTATCAATCCCGCCGCCTCGCCTTGGCAGTTTGGCTTTATCGGTGATGCCGAGGGCGAGAGTGACCAAGGCAATGCACGCAAGACCAGCGGTTCTTACTACACACCGGACAGCCTGGTGCAGGAGCTGATCCAGTCCGCGTTGTTGCCAGTGATCGACCAGCGTCTCAAGGCTAATCCCGAGCAGCCACGTGCTGCGCTGCTGTTAATCAAGATCTGCGACCCAGCCTGCGGTAGTGGCCACTTCCTGCTCGCCGCGGCCCGTCGTCTCGCGGCCAAAGTGGCTGAGTTGGACGCTCACGGCGATCAGTACACCGAAGCGCAGTACCGCCATGCATTACGTGAAGTGGTGTTGCACTGTATTCACGGCGTTGACCTTAATCCCATGGCCATTGAGCTGTGCAAAACGGCGCTGTGGCTGGAGGCGCTGGAGCCTGGTAAACCGCTGGGCTTCCTTGATGCGCATATACAGTGCGGTAACGCGCTGCTTGGTCTCAAGGATCTTAATGAGTTGGAAAAAGGTATTCCGAAAGATGCCTTCAAGGCGCTTTCTGGAGATGACAAGAGTGTCTGCAAGCAGCTCGCCAAGGAAAACAAGGATGGTCTCAAAGCTCTAGAGAAAGCCTTTGATCGCCAGCAAACCATCAGCCTCTCGTTGGAGTCTGCGGTTGGTTACAACGAGCTGCAAGCTCTCGATGCTTTGCCTGACGATACCCTGGCCGATATCGCCGCCAAGGATCAGGCTTACCGTGCTTACAAGCAGCAAGCTCAAGGCAGTCGTTTGCTGCACGCCGCCAATCTGCTGGTTGGTGCTTTCCTGCTCGAGAAGACGGAGGTATCGCAGGACATTATTCCCACCAGCAAGACGCTGTATCTTGAGCTGTTTAGCGAATCTCGTAGCACGCAGCATGAACAGCAGCTTGGTGCGGCAACTATGGCCTGTGAGGAAGCGCGGGTACTGCACTGGCCGCTGGTATTTCCGCAGGTATTCAGGGCTGGTGGCTTCGACTGCGTGCTGGGCAATCCGCCATGGGAGCGCATCAAGCTGCAGGAGGAGGAGTTTTTTGCTTCACGCAGTCAAATGGTCGCCAGTGCGGGGAATAAGGCTGAGCGTAGCCAGCGGATTGACTGGCTGTCGCAGGGGCTGCTGGCACAAAACCTATATCCGGGCCAAGTATCGAGCTTTGAAACTCGTGAGGCCGAGCAGCGGTTATATCGTGAGTTTATTGTTGCCCGCCGTACCGCCGAAGCTGCCAGTGTATTTGCCCATGTGAATGGCGAGGACGGTGGGCGCTTCCCGCTGACCGGTGTCGGCGATGTGAATACCTACGCGCTGTTCTCCGAGACGATCCGCCAGGTGATTGGCCCGATGGGACGTGCCGGGTTTATCGTTCCGTCCGGGCTGGCTACCGATAACACCACCAAGGCATTTTTTGGCGACCTGATCGAGCAACGGTCGCTCGAGAGCTTTTTCGAGTTCGAAAACGAAGGTTATTTCAAGGGCGCAGGCCAGGGGCATATGCTTCGCTTTGCCTTGACTACAGTACTGGGCTCCCAACAGCAGGCAGGCGCGACGCGCTTCCTGTTCCAGGGCAAGCAGCTTGATGAACTGCAGAATCCTGAGCGTGTATTCACGTTAACAGCTGAAGAAATCTTCCAGGTAAACCCCAATACCCGTACCTGCCCGATCTTCCGTTCGCGGATGGATGCGGATATTACCCGTGGTATATATGCACGGGTTCCAGTATTGGTGCGCGAAGCTGCCGCAGGGGAGGCGGAACTGAATCCTTGGGGTGTTCGCTTTATGGCGATGTTCCATATGGCGAACGACTCATATCGCTTCAAAAGTAAAGCGGGGCTTGAAGGTGAGTGGGAGGCTTTGGATGGAAATAAGCTCTGTCTAAACGACGATGTCTGGCTTCCCTTGTATGAGTCTAAGCTCATGCATATTTACACTCATCGATATGGTGACTTTTCTGATGCTGGCGGGCAGCGGGCACACATACTGCCTGATGTAGATGTTTTAAGGCTACGGAGTCCGGAATATCTGCCCTCGCCCTATTATTGGGTGCGTGATACTGATGTGGAGTCTAGAGCGAATGATTTCTCTTGGTCTAAAGAATGGTATTTCGCATTTCGTAAAATCACGGATTCACGAGCAAGTGCGAGGACGCTGATTTCTGCTGTTCTGCCATATGCAGGGGCAGGTGACAGTCTGAATATTTTGATGCCTCGGGATTTTAGTGATAGCCGGTTATATGCTGCTCTTTTGGGGAATCTTTCTAGTCTTGTGCTCGACTATGTCGTCAGGAATAAGGTTGGTGGCTTGAATCTTAATTATTTTGCAATGAGGCAGTTTCCAGTGATTTCGCCTTTTTCTTATGGTGAAGTTGATCTGGAATTTATTGTTCCAAGAGTTTTAGAACTTTCATATACGGCAGTGGACTTGAGGAAGTGGGCGGCTGATTTGGGGTATTCTGGTGCTCCATTCTCCTTCGATCCGGATCGTCGGTGCTGCCTGCAGGCTGAGCTAGATGCCTACTTTGCTTACTTGTATGGTCTGAATCGTTCTGAACTTGCATTTATCTTGGATCCAGAGTCTGCAAAGCCAGGCTATCCCTCCGAGACTTTTTCAGTGCTGAAACGCTATGAGATCCGTGAGTTCGGCGAGTATCGCACCAAGAACCTGGTGCTCGAGGCGTGGGACAAATTGGAGCAGGGCGAGCTGGTTTAAGGAGCGAACATGCTGACCCATCTGAAACTGGATAACTTCAAAATCTGGCGCTCCACCGGGGCCATGCGTCTGGCTCCGATCACCCTGCTGCTGGGTACTAACTCTTCAGGCAAGTCCAGCCTGATCCAAAGTCTATTGCTGATCCGCCAGACGGTGAAAGGTGACGACCCCAACCTAGATCTGAATCTCGGCAACCCTGATGAAGGTGACTCCGTCACGCTGGGGCAATTCAAGGATCTGCTGTGCCGTCATGGCGGTGAGTCTGAGGCGATCAAGGCCAATCAGGTCGGGGTCGAATTCAAGTGGAGCGAGTCCGGCCAGCCAGAAGAGGCAACCATCTTTTCCGCACGCTACCGGCAGGGGCCGGGTGGCAGTGCCGAGCTGGATTATCTGCGTCTTGGGAAGGATGGTCAGGGCTTTTTCGTGGCGCGGCGCAGGCCGGGCATCTACCGCTTGCAGTTGGGAGCGGAGCATCGCCCTGTGGGGCAAAGCCCGCACTTTCGGCCTCAGCGCTCCTTCGCCTTTGCAGCCTCGGCGATTGCCTCACTGGGCACGCGAGGCGAACTGATCAGGGATATTGGCCCCGCATTGCTGGATGAGCTGGGCAAGATCATCTATCTGGGGCCGGTTCGCCGCCTTGCCCAGCGCGATTACATCTGGGCAGGCCGTATGCCAGCTAGTATCGGCGATGATGGCGCGAGGGCCGTGGATGCACTGATTGCCAGTGGGGTGGCGTTACAAGCTGCACACAGGGGCAGAAAGGCCCCGCCAGCTGAGGCGCAACTCTTCCAGCAGACTATCCACTGGCTGAAGGAAATGGGGCTCGCCGATGGCCTTACCATTCGTGCGCTGGGTGGCTCGGCGCGTTATGAGCTGCTGATCGAGAATCAGGGCAACATGTCGAACCTCAAGGATGTAGGCGTAGGAGTATCGCAGGTTCTTCCGGTCATCGTGTCGGCTCTGTTTGCCGAGCCCGGACATATTGTGATCATCGAGGAACCAGAAAGTCATCTGCACCCGTTGGCGCAGTCCCTTTTGGCCGAACTGTTTGCCCAGATCAGCCGTGAGCGCAAGGTGCAGTTCATCGTCGAGACACACTCAGAGCACTTGTTCCGGCGTATGCAGACGCTTGTGGCAAAGCAGGAAATTAGTACAGTAGCCGAGGCAGCGATGTACTTCGTCGAGCGCGAACATAACTATGCAAGGTTACGTGAGTTGGAGCTTGATGCGTTTGGACGGGTAAGGAATTGGCCTGAAGGTTTCTTTGGTGATGCGTTGGGTGAGACACGCGAACAGGCACGACTGATGTTTGAGCGTCAGAAAGGTGCCAAATCATGAAAGATTTGAAAGCGCGTTATGTGGTCGATACCAATGTGCTGATCGCAGCGAGTGCTGCTGATCCGGTACATCCCAGTGACATTGACGCAACTCCTCAAGATCCGGCGCTGCGCATGGTGGTCTGGACCTGGCTGGACAGCTTTCAGCAGAGCGACTCCCGGTTGGTCCTAGATGGGGAGGGCCAAATTTATGAGGAGTACAATCACAAGCTGGGATTTAACGACTTCGGCATTCAGGTGGTGATGCACAAGTGGAGCACAGCCGCCGTGGACAATGTGACAGTGGAATACGATGAGAACGGTGGAGTCTTACCGCAATCCTTACAGGCCGTGGTACATGATTTAGCAGACAGGAAGATGGTGGCTGCTGCTTTGGCTTCACATGTAGCGTTCGGGGAGGGGTGTGTCGCTTTTGCTGGCGACACGGACTGGCATGACTGGGAAGTGGCGCTTCAGACCCATCAGATACTGCTTGATCCCATCATTGAAGACTGGTCGCGGCAGAAACATGCAGAAAAGCAGTTGCGATGACTGAGTTCTTTCGTTTCCCCCACACACCACATCTTGTCTGGTTGGGTGCAGATAAACCCCGCGACGACAAGGTGCTCGACGCAGCGGAGGCCAAGGTCCTGCTGGCGGGTAGCGTGGCGGTGGAGGAAAAGCTCGACGGGGCAAATTTGGGCCTCTCATTGGCGGACGACGGCCAACTGCGTGCACAGAATCGTGGCCAGTACCTACAGGAGCCGCATGCCGGGCAGTTCTCACGCCTGCCTGCCTGGCTGGCCCAGCATGGCAAAGCGATCCGCGTGGTTTTACGCCCCGAACTGCTGCTTTTCGGCGAGTGGTGTGCTGCTCGGCATTCACTGGATTACGGCACCTTGCCGGACTGGTTCCTGTTGTTCGATGTATATGACCGCCACGCCGGTAAGTTCTGGAGCACCACGCGGCGTAATACGCTGGCCGCCCAGGCTGGTTTGAAGATCGTGCCGCAGGTGTGTTCTGGGCGAACCAGTGTGAAGTCGCTACTTGAGCAGGTACAGATTTCGTCTAGTCATTTTCGTAGCGGCCCTTTGGAGGGGCTGGTTATCCGCCGCGAATCTGCCGACTGGTGCGAGGCTCGCGCCAAGATTGTCCGCGCCGACTTTACCCAGGCCATCGAACAGCATTGGCGTAAGCGTGCGATTGAGTGGAATCGGGTGGACTACAACGCGCAGTAGTACTTAACGTCAGGTGCGTCTGGTACCTGAATTCGCAGTTGCTTTTACAGGGAACGTCATGTCGACTTTCAACCCTCATCACAATGCAGCACCCATCTTTGCCGCCTTCGAGCAGTGGAAGCAAAACTGCCTGCTCGACGGTCAGACGCTTTTTGCTGTTGGCCCGCGCTGGACCAGTGATCTGCTTGGTGAGCTGCATTTGCGTTTCATCGACAGCCCCGATGAGACCTCGGCGGTCTTCTTGGAGAAGCTTAAAGGGCAGTTGGCTGATGCGTCGCCCGAGGCTATCCAACTGATGGCCGAGGTGCTCTGGGTGGTGATGTTGTTCCAAAGCAATGTAACGGCGACCAAGAAGCGCGAAAATATCAAGCAGGTATGGAGTTGGTCGGGGAGCGATTTTCCGCTCAGTAATACGCTGATGACAGACGAAACCCTTGAGGGGCTAGGCTCGGCAGGGCAGGGCTTTAATCGTTACCGGGCTGAAGAGCTGGCTTGGTTGATTCGAATGGTCAAGGCTTTTCATCAGTTACCGCGCGCTCAGCAAGAGGAGTATCTGAAGGAGCCTTGGCACTGTGCTGAATGGTTGGATGCTCAGCCATGGGGCGGCGGCCGGCAGATGCGGCATATTCTGCTTCATTTGTTGTTCCCGGGGACTTTCGAGCGGATTGCCAGCCCCAATGACAAAGCTAGCATCATATCTGCCTTCAAGACTTTGGCACTTCCTGAGGTGAAGGCATGGCCAGCGATTAAGCTCGACAGAGAGTTGCTGGAAATTCGGCAGGCCGAGGAGACCGCAGCAGGTAGTGAAGTGGACTTTTATACAAGCCCTTGGGCAGATCGTTGGCGCCTGGCAAAGCCTGAAACTGAACAGCCGCCTTCGGGTAAGCCATTGCTGGTCGAGGAACCGCGGAATCTGATCTTTTATGGCCCTCCTGGTACCGGTAAGACTCATAGCCTGAAAGCGCGCCTATCCAAGTATGAAGACAGTTCGAGCACGCTGACGGAGACCGAGTGGCTCCTTTCTAACTTAGTGGATGTGGTCTGGTGGCAGGTGATTTTCATGGCCCTTCACGCCCTGGGGGGCAAAGCGAAAGTTAGTCAGTTGATGGGCCATCGCTATTTTGTCGCTAAGGCGAAGTCTCGCAGTAGCAACAGTAACCTGCGCGCGACTTGCTGGGAGGCATTGCAGAGTCATACAGTTCTCGACTCAGCGACCGTTCAACGCGATACGGCAGCCCGGAGGGCTCCGCATGTGTTCGATAAGGACGAGGAAGGGAGATGGTTTCTTGCAGGGGACTGGAAGGAGAGTTGCGCTGAGTGGATCGAGCATTCGGAGCTGATCAAGAAAGGCCCGAAGTCGTCCAATCAGCATTTGGTTAAGCGCTACGAGTTCGTCACTTTCCATCAGTCCTATAGCTACGAAGATTTCATTGAGGGTATACGTCCTGAACCGTCCGCTGACGGTCAGGGTGTTATTTATGCAGTGAAGCCAGGCGTGTTCAAGCGGCTGTGTGAACGGGCCAGGCTGAATCCGCAGCATCGCTATGCCATCTTCATCGACGAGATCAACCGCGGCAATGTGGCGAAGATCCTGGGTGAGCTGATCACGCTAATTGAGGTGGACAAGCGCGCCCACTATGACATCGAAGGCCGACTGTTGGATGGCATGGAGCTGACTCTGCCTTACTCCGGGGAGCATTTCGGAGTACCACGCAACCTAGATATCTACGGCAGCATGAATACGGCGGACCGTTCGATTGCGCTACTGGATGCGGCCTTGCGCCGACGCTTCCAATTCCGTGAGCTGATGCCTGATTCGCTGGTGATTTCAGGGGCACAGGGGGATGGGTATATCCCGGATGGCGAGGGTGGTGTGCTGAACCTGCGCGCGTTGTTGGATACGCTGAACCGTCGTATCGCTTATTTGCTGCACCGGGATCAAACAATCGGTCATGCCTTCCTTACTCGAGTGAGCGACATGGAAGGGTTGCGCAGTGTGCTGTGCCGCGAAGTCATTCCGCTATTGCAAGAAGTCTTCTACAACGACTGGCAGCGCATTCGGCTGATATTCGGGGATGTAAAGGCTCCGCTTGAAATGCAGATCGTCCGCGAATTCAGTGACTTGGCGAGCGATATCTTCGGCGAGCTGGAGGATGACCTTCCCGAGTCGCAGCGCTACGAGGTGTGTTCACCAGGTGAGATCAGTCCAGAGGCCATCCGAAAGATCTATGAGCTCCTGGCATGACGTTATTGCAGGTTCTCGAGCACGAGTGGCTACCCATTCGAGCCGGAGGCGGTCAGTCTCTGAGCTTGCAACAAGCGGTATTGCTCGAACAGCTTGCTGCTTCCTTGCCAGCCAAGGCGCTTGAGTGGCGGCGGACAGCGGTGAAATTCACCCAGTTTTGCGGGGTGATCCAGCTCGGTGAGCTAATCATCGAGGTACTACCGAAGATCGCTCGCCACGAGCGTGACGCGCAGTTGTGCCGGCAGATTCTAGTACGCCTGCTGCAGCTAACCGGTTCGTTGTCGCCGCCCAGTATCGGAGAGGCTTCACTGGGCCAACAAAGACATGCTCTGTTGGATGTGTTCATTGAACACTTTCGCGGCATGATCGCTCAGCAGATGCAGCTCGGACTGATTCGTCGATATGTGCCGAGACAAGATGAACTCAGCACCGTACGCGGACGAATTGATTTGGTCAGGCAGGTGCGGCTGAATGCCTTCACACCGCAGCGAGTACATTGCCGTTTTGATGAGTTCGATATCGACACCCCATACAACCAGGTGCTACGCCATGTGCTAGGTCTGCTGTTGCGGCGCACCCAGCATCCCGGTATCAAGCGTGGCATCAATGAGCTGCTGATACACCTTGCGGCGGTTTCGGATCGCAATTTCACGTCTGAGGCAGTTGAGGGGCTGGCGTTCGATCGGCTCAATCAGCGTTGGCAGCCCGTATTCCAGCGTTGTGGGGACTTTCTACGTGCACTGCACCCTAATGTGACTGCCGGCGGTATGCCGGCGCTGGCCCTGCTGTTCGATATGAACCGTTTGTTTGAAGGCTATGTTACCTGGCGGATGCGCCGCACCTTCAAGGATCATCACATCCAGGCTCAGGGGCCACGTCGCCATCTTGCGGTCAATGAGGTAGGGCGTGAGGTGTTCCAATTGCGCCCAGATATCTCGGTGCTCCATGGAACGCAGGTGGTCGCTATTGCAGATGCCAAGTGGAAAATCCTTAATCTCAAAGAGCGCAAGCTGGGTATTTCATCAGCCGACCTGTATCAGTTGGTCAGCTACGCCCAGCGCTACCAATGTCAGCGGCTGGCGCTGATCTATCCGGCGATGGAAGGCGTCAGTCCAGGGGTGCGTGACAAGCTATCGATCCAAGGCACGGATGTGCAACTGGTGATCTGCAGCGTTGATTTGGCTGGGGTACTTACTAGGCGCGATGCTGTTTTCGAGTGCTTGCACGGGTGGTTAGCAGAAGGCTGAAGTGACGCGGCTGGCGCTGCTGTTCAATGAAGGTCTTTCATCGTGCTCACCTGTAGGCATAAAGCTGGCGAGAGTATGATGATGGCTTGGTCCGTGGGTTGAGCGTTTTGAGTCCGGTGTATAGTGCGCTGAGGTTTTTTAATCTGTCCTCAGAGAGCGAGCAACGTGAGTTTTTAGCAGTGAACACAATCGCGGTAACCTGGCCTTTGATTCGCGGCTTGACTGGGTTGAACACACCCGATATGAGAAGGGCACTGGTCGTGGCAGTTGGTTCCAATGCGGTCGCTGTGAAGCCTGGTTCCATGCAACGCATTCGAGGCAGCTATTCAATATCTGCATGACTATATCCATTACGCGATGCGTATCTGGTCAAAGTTGGGCATGCGGATTATGAGTTGGGATAATGAGCCAAGTGCAAACTGTGTAAACACGCAAGGCGTGTTTACTGATCCCTTACTTTCTAGCCTATTACTGACCGATTCAACAACGTCCTGCAGCCTTGAGTTTTATGAGCCGCCTCAGGCTTGGGCATAAACTTACGTTCTCACATCCGATCAGCCCTTGAATCCAGTCGAATTGGTTTTCTCGAACTTGCATTCTGGCGTTTTTCAATGCCTGAAGCGTTGCCTTAGCTAGCGCTTCATCTCCGAGTGAAATCCGCACAGGTTCATAGGCGAGAATATCCACCGTCGTAATCAGGCGTAGATTTTCAAAGCGTTCAGAGGAGATCTTGGTTGCTTTTTTTTCATCAATACCAGCAGTGAAACCGTTGCAATGTGCAAGCGCGAGTGTCGCGGCTTCTCCGTCTCCTAGCGAGGCCGCCGTGGATCCGGATACCAAGTCGAAGAAGTGCTCTAATGCAATGCCAGAAAGCTCTTCTCTCTTTAAAATTTGATTATGGATTAGCTCCAAAAGCTGTTTCGGCTCAGGCCGGCCGTTTGCTGCCCCTAGCTCAATCTCCCGTATTACATTGTCGGTGACAACAATAGGAGTCGGAACTGCTTGCAGGATTGCGCTTGCATGATCGGTCGCCAGCAAGTTTATGATGACACTGGCGTCAAGAACGAGAATGCTTTCTTGATCAGTGAGGCAGCTTGAAAAGGTCATCAACTTCATCCTCTTCTGCCTCATCAAGCAAATCGCGTACTTTCGCCCGATCGAGCTTAAGCAAATCCGACATTTGCCCTTCGCTGATTAGATCCTTCTTCCAGGCATCGATAGCTAACAAAAAAAGCCTCGTTGATTGCGCGCCTTCCATAGGCGTGGAATCGTGAGCTATCGAGCCTAGTACCTGCTGGGCTTGGTCGTCGGTTATACCGCCATTATCCATGAACCAATCCCAAGTTCCCTTTTTCGTCAGTTCCAATTCTTCAAGCCTCATCACCATCGCCTGGCGTGAAACGCCAAAGAAACTAGCGAGCAGGATGATGTGCCGACGAGTGAGGTGGGTTGATCCAATAGTCACTTCCTTGAACTTTTCCATGACGGTACGGGCTGGCGTTAGAAACGCGCTTCCGAAAGCGTTCGCGTAACGCTCTTCACGCGAGTTCTCATATTTTTCGGCTTGATAAATTTCGGGCTGACGCCGCGTCGCTATAAAGTGCCCGAGCTCGTGGGCGCCAGTCTGAGTTTGACGATCCTTCCGATGTACTGCATTTATTAGCATACAGGCGCCAACGGCGTCGTCATAGGCAAACAGCCCAGACACTTTCGATTCAAGTCTCCGGCTATAGACACGAATTCCAAGTTGCATCTCTATGAGCGAAAACAGATCCTGAATCGGGCTCTCGCCGAGCCCTAGCCAGCTTCGGAGGCTATGTGCATCGTGCTCTGCTTGTTTGCGTACATCGCCAGGTAAGATGCTTTTTTCGGTCGGATAATTCGAGGTTTTCCGAACGCCTAAAATATTCTCAAGTTCTACTTCCGCCCTGACGAGATCATTCAGCATCCGAGCAGCTTGCTCGATGCCGGCATCACCAGTGTCTGGGAGTGAGCGGAAACGAGGAACAAGATCCACATGGACCGCTTCTCGGCGTAGCAAAGAGTTAGCGGATACTCCATAACAGCGACTAAGCATCTGGATCTCGTCAAGCCTTGCAGAGCGCTGCCCTTTTTCAATGGCCACGAGAGTGGTTCGAGCAAAGCCAATTGCTTTGGCCGCTGCGTCTTGGGTCAAGGCCGCGGTTTCGCGCGCGACCTTCAGTCGTTCACCCAGTTCAGCTGGGTTCAGTTCAAAATCTGGTTTGGTCATGATGCGCCATCTATCCACTTCCTCACGAACGACTCTGATCTCATATCGCTCGTGAACGCTGACCATTCCCTGGCATGTTGCTGCAAGAGCCTGTCAAGGTTCTGCGCCACGGCATGTGGCGACTCGGCCAGAGCTCGAGCCAGTTCGCTCGTTCTGCGGCGTTTGATCAGTTCGTACTGCGAAGATTCCCGAATCGAAGAAAGGTGCTCGAAATGAAGTACCCCTGCGATAGCGTATTGTCGCAAGGCTTCGGTAAAACTGGTGAATTCTTTTGCTGCGCCTGTCTTCCAGGTCGGACTATCTAGGGATTCCCACACATAATTCGTTGGGGGTTCCTCCAATCCAGCAGCGTGAACGCTAAGGCGGCGAAGCATGCACGCGGCGCATATGCCGCACTGTCTTCTTGCGCCTGAAACGGCTACTTGTCGGGATTGCTGCCAGCACGACCTGGTCGTTACCCAATCCGCGCTAGTGCCACAGGTTTCGACATACTCGCGCAGGGTCTCGCCTTTCGTCATCCAGAGCCTGGGGAAGGTGTACTGGAATCGATAATCAAGAAGTGCTTCGATAAAGCACTCCATCAGCTTGGTGAAGACAGGGTGATTTCGATAATCCTCATACCCATGCGCAACAGGAAGGAGCACAGGTGCAAGTGCACCTTGTCCGCTTTCGGGGATGATGGCCATTGGTGCATCGATCAGGTACGCCGCAATTGCGGATATGATGCTGAACTTGAATCCGCGACTGCGTGCACTTCTCTCGGCGCTTCTCGCATCATCAAGTTTGACTGAATAAGGAATGGCCGTGAATGGAATCCTCTGACGTTCCTTCTTTGAAATATCGTGTTGTTTGTTCCCTATTCGAAGACGAATAAGGCGTTTACCTAGGCGCTTGCTCTCAAGCTCAGAGACCGCCCGTGAGTCCATTCCATCACTGAAGGCAATGACCGCCTCTGCATCGGAAGGGAAAGCTATTTGGCCTTGCGGCGGTCTCTGTGCAACTTGTTTTCGAGGTCGAAAGTTGAAATGCCAGTCGTCGCCGGTCAGGAGGTTCAGTGCGTTGACGAGCGCTCGATCTACCTTGTTACTCGACCACTGCTCAACGTCGTGAACTGGCACATGCACGATGAAGCGCCTACCCCAACTCATGGAACTCCGGACAAGGAAGCGATCACAAAACTCAACTGCAGCGGCTATGAGTAATGCGTCATGCGTCACGGGCTCCCATTTGTCATGGGATGAGAAGGTCGCGAGAGCCTCAAGGTCGAATTCGATGTTCTTCTCGATGTAACACGGGATCACACCGTTTCTTTTGCGGGCTCCAGGTTCAAGTATATCTACAGCTATTTCCTTAGGCGGCAAAGTGTTCATCACAACGATACCCCGTCATCAAGACCTTCCATCTTCCTAGGGGGGAGGATTCGAGTGGGCTCTTGGCCCACAAGATCCAGACCGAGTTGGGTACTCGATAGAGTAGAAATGGCATTCTGGAGTCTCTTGCTCACGTGCTCTGCTCTTTGCTCATTCGAGTCGCGAAGGTAGTGTTCTTCGATCGACCGTATGTTTGCGTGGCATCGGTCTTTGGCGGCGAGGCCTACCGCCTCATGGAATGCTTCAATTCCAAATTTGCCTTCATGGATAAGGGTGATGCTCCATTCCACAAGATTCGTTCCAAAAACGGAGGCTGCTGCTAGGGCTTTAGCATTTTCAAGTTGATCCAGCGCAAGTTCCGGCATTTCCAGAGAGTTATCACAGCCGGTAAAGACTGCTTTCAAGGCTTCCATTAGATGCCACGAGACCTCCATTTTGAAGTCACTGGCAACTGCTTGCGCCGTAGCCTCAGCTATCTGGGAGGCATCGTAGGTATCTTGGTCCGCACGCTTTGCCAGTTCTTTCCATGGCTTTCGCAGCTTCAAGCTTCTATGTGGCCCATCGCTCATTTCGCCCAGCCCCCAGTGAATACCGGTTTTGACATTGTCAGATATTAGTACTAAAAATCTGACAATGTCAAAGTCGTAATCAGAAAGAACGGGGTAAGCGATCGGGTATCCCGGTCTTGCATAACTAAATCGGTTGTCAACGATGCGGGAGCAGCTCCCCAATTTTCACTCACCAGCTGCGTGGGCGGGCGAATAGGGAATTACGTCACCCAAATAAATTGCATATTTGAGTTGTATTTTGCATTTTTAAATGCAATTGTATTTGCGGTTGTTAATTGCATTTTGCAATGCGCGCACTAGGAGCTTCCATGGTTATCTCCCTCATGCTTACCCCCGAGCTCGCTGCCTGGGCACAAAAACAGCCCGACGTATCGGCAACGATTCTAGCTTTGTTGCAAGCGCACGTGAAAAGTACGGATACCCCTGCAGATCGCGCCGCCGCCGTCCTAAAAGAAAACGTCCTGAAATTGCCCGAGGACATGGAGTTCGAGATACCTCAGATCATCGGCCAAGAGGTCTGGCAGACCCTTGATCGCTCAAGCCGGGTGACTTTTGGTAAGCAGGTAAAACGTGAAGCAGCGGATTTCGGATTGGAATTCATCCGCACCACGGCTTCCCGTCATGCAGTGTACAAAAAAAGGGTCGTTGCAGGCTGACGACTCAACCTGCAGGCAACGTCGAGTAGCACAATTAAAGTGCTTGGAACGCTAGATATGGGGGCTCTATGAAGACTTGGGGAATGCGTAGCAATTTCGACTACGAGGGCACGGTACTGACCGGTACTACTATCACCTATGGCAAAAATAGAAAGATCCATGTCAGTGCCGAGCAGTATGCGGCACTGAGAAATACCTTCCTTAACCGTGCGGTGCCTATTGGTGCATCTCGGACAAGCGCCGATGCTGACAGTATTGGTGCCTGGCTTCAGGCGAATATCACCTCGGTGGCGATCGCTTCTTATGTGGGGCCTATTTTGCTTGAGGGGTATGCGGAGCGGGTCGGCGATACGCATATCCGCATCGTGCGTTAACCGCGTAGGAATAGCTTGTTATCTGCGCCACAGGCTCTAGCCCTTCCTGATGGCGGTCAGATCGATCATCAGGCAATCCGCCCCAGCCTGCGTAAAAGTCATAACACAACTCACTGGGCGGATGCCTGAAAGCTCATCATTGGAATCTGAAATATTCTGGGTACACGATGTTCAGGTAGGCCTTGCAGACGCCCGAGATGTAATCGTGGGCTTGCTCAATGGTCATGACGGCTACAGTGTTTTTCTTGTCGCCAACCGGCTGAAGACCGTGGCGAGCATCGTAGCCAACGAGTGAGAAATTGTTCGCGTTGTTGGTGAATCGCCCCCTCGATGCTTTTGTACCAGGAATGGTCTTCTCTTTCAGCTCTGCGTGGGTCTCCATCGTCTCCAGCAGCTTGTAATAGTTAGACCAACTTGGCTCAAAGCCTAGGTACTTCAGCATCATGTAGACGTCCTCGTTCTCCGTCGCCAGGATCAGCAATGCTAGGCGTGGAGATGTCTGCATCGCTTTGCTCAGATGCTCAGTCCATCTCCGCGGTGACATGGGTGGCCTTCCTAACAGTGAGATCACCCGAGCTTGCTCTCTGAACCGAACTGGCTTTCCGCAGAAGTTAATGCCGCGAATGACCTGCTTCCTTGACCGAATCCCGAACAGCTCACTTGCGCCGTTGAGCAGGCTCACGAGTTCGTAGGCCAACTGCCAGATTACCTCGGGGTCATGCTGGCCTTCGAAGTACAGCGAGTTAAAACTGTACCTATCGCTCGGGCAGTCATGCCAGTCATCTACGCCACCCCAGATCCTGAAGTAGTCCGGCGTTCCGCCACCCCGAGTCAATCCGTAGAGGTCCTGAGCATTGCCGGCCAGCTCGACTTCCCAATCTGCCTGTTTGAAGGGGCTGTCGTAGCCTGCTTTGAAATCCGCATAGGCTTCACTCTCTGCATCCAACCCGCTGAAGGTGGCGAAGGGGACGTCATTGGCAGCAGCCTCTTGGCCTGCCTTGAACCGCTCTTCAGCAGCGTCCTTTGCTTCAGCTTTCGTCATCCGTACGCCGTCACGCTCTACGGTTTCTTCTGCATGGCCACTGCCAGTGAGGGTGGTAGTTTGTGTAAGGTCCATCGTGCCACCAGATCTAAAATCCGCGCATGCGCGGAAAACCATATTGGGATGTGAGGAAAGGGGCGGGCGAGCGGCCGCCCCGAATGACCTTCGATGTTACTGACGTTTGAACAACCTGTGCCCGCTATAGGCTCCGAGCGCGACGCCTACTACGCGCCCCGCCCCGCCGCCTGTTCGATTAGCGTTTGCCAGTTTCGCGCTTCCTTCCTGTCCGCTGCTAAGGGCAGTTGAATCCACTGGGAATGCTGACCGGTACCCTGCAACTGCACGTGCAAGATAAAGGGTAAGCGTCCGTCCATTACATCCTGCGTGGTTACCTCAATGAGCACCGGATCCCATCGATGCTCGTTGATGATTCGATTTTTCAACGGTACAACCAAGACTGTAGCCCCTCCAGATTGGCCACCACGATCTGCTGCGCCGTCGCTTTTGAATGTACCTTGGTCGGGTCGATCTGGTAGCGCTGCAGTACGTACTGCACCAAAGGACCTCGCGTCTCGACGACGAGTTGCCCGTTCTGCATGCCGTAGTCGGCCTCGATGATGCTTCTCTGCTCCGGTTTCAGTCTAGAGTCTGGCACGATGATCACCGACACAAGTGTCTGCCAGTCCTGATCGTGTTCGCGGTGCTGCTCAGATTGATCATCCATTAACTCTGGGATGCCTCGAAAGCGGCTGAGGACGAAATCCCGATAATCGCGGTTCTTCTCACAGTAGGCACGTACGTGCCAGCGTATACCGGTATAGATCAACGTATGCGGGGATATCAGGCGGATCTCGCCGTTGGGTGTGGTGAACGAAACGTAGTCGCACTCTAGACGCAGGTTTTCGCGGCAGGCCTTCAGTAGCGGTCGGAGGACTTCGGGTCGAACCGAGCGGTCTGGTACGCCGAGCACTTCTGTGTGCGCGTAGGCCAATGCCAACCCGTCTATGTGAGGTGCGCGGTCGTGGTTCTGGTTCACTAGATGAAGGTAGGCGCTGGCGCTGTCGTCTATGAAGAGTGGTTTGAAATGCCTGCTGGGTACGTATCCCTTCAAATGCTTGTCATATTCAAGGTTCTTTGGCGCGTGCTCGGCGATGTAGGTATTGATGTCCTTCGAGGCTTGCTGGCGGCTGATACCGAAACTCTGCATCAGGTGATTGGTGGTCAAGCGGCCCTCCCACCAGGCAACGGTCTCGATCAGGCGGTAGCGCAGAGCCAGATCCCAGCGTACGTATTCGATTGCTTGCTTGCGTTTCATGGCCTCTCCATCTGCTCGAAAACTTTACCTGTATAGGTAAACACCCTAGATATGTCCTCTAACGTTACATATCGTGACCCTGTCGTTCAAGTCGGCCTAGATGGTGCCGGCTGGTTTAGGGAGAACAGAGGATGAATGTGATGGCGCTTTCCTGGGTTGTGGTTGATATCAGAGTCTTGGTGTCCGTGCTGGCGAGTATCGCCTTGTTCTGGCAGGTGCTGCGACGCCGTGAGGCGATAGTTGCGTTGATCGGGTGCCAGTCGCATTTGTATCGCTTGTGCGAAATTTATCATCAGCAAGAAGCCAATGTCCGTGAGCTCACCGCCGGTATGCGTGCAGAGAAGGATCATGTGGAGCAACCACAGTGGCAGGTCGAGTTCGCTCGTGAGGAAATCGATCGGGTTCGCACAGAACACCGCCAACAGGCGTTGCAGATTGCAATACTGGGCATTGCCAGTGCTGCGCGTACCCGGTATCGCCAATTGCTGCAACAGCGCAAGGAGCTCAAGCAGGCACATTCTTGGCAGCTAAAGTTGGGCTTGGGATTTTTCGCCTATCCGTTACCATCAAGGATCAAAAGGATCATTTGTGCGCCAGCCGGCGCAACCTCAGGAGCGAGCGTGACTAATCTCATCATTCCCTGCCGACTGCGCGACCGGTCCAGCGTGGCCAGTTGCTGATGTCGGCAACCATTCATGGCTACCTGGCCAAGATCGAGGCTGGCCAAGCGATCAATCTTGAAGTCCTGCTGGAGCGGCTTGTCGAGGCAGGATGCCAGCGCCACGAACTCTTGCGCCTTTTCACTTCGACCAGGCTGGGCAAGACCCGCTACCAGATCCACATCACCGACTCTACGGCATTCGCCGCCCTGATTGAACGCTTCAGGCCGTCTGGACTTGCCGGCCGGATAGGCGCTGCTTTCGATGGCGACAGCCATCGCGCCAGCGTCTCCGGCTCCTACCTCCTGATACGTTCTCAGTCACACCCACATCCTGTTGTGGCTCTCTACGAGGTCGATCACTGGCACGCCCCCAGGCCAACAGGGCAGGTTGGGGTGATTGTGGAAAACCTGGAGAACTTTCTCGACCTAGAGCGAACGCTCACCCTCATCACTGGCCTGTTGCATCGAGCGCACACAGAGATTGAGCTGATCTACGGCTCAGGTAACCAGGTGACCAACCGTTTGAACACGGCCTTCCTGGACTCTTTTAGTGAGTTGCATTGCCTGTTCGATGTTGATCCAGGTGGGCTACGCATGTACGCCACATTGCGCAAGCAGCTCCCCACATCGCGCCTTCGTTTCCTGGCTCCGGCCGACGTTGAGGAACGACTTGGGCGCTCGCGCTATAGCCTCTCCGGGCAAAGCAGTCAGGACATTCTTCAATACGCAGGCCTGTCGCCCGAGACCGACCAACTCATCCACCACATGCGCCGGCAGAACGCAGTTCTGGAGCAGGAGACCTATCTGCTCACTCTGCCAGGCGAAGGAATGCACGCATGAGCATCGAAGACTTCTACTGGTCGTTCTCCTTCAAGCAAATCATTCTCGTAAACAGCGGGAAGTATTGCTACGTGAAGGTGCCGCTGAACGAGCACATCTGCCTGCTCGGGGCCAACAACGGGGGCAAGACGTCGATTCTAAACTCGATGAAGTTCTTCCTGCTGCCCGAAGAGAATCTGCACGGTTGTGAGCATAAGTTCGGTCTTAAAAATCCGAACGGCTTCTATGGCCGCGACTCCACCTATCAGTTCTATTTTCCGGAGCGCAGCTCCTTCGTGATTCTGGAGGCGGAAAATCCGCACGGGCCGTTCTGCATTGTCCTGAACCAGGGTAACAAGCCCTTCAGCTACGAACGTACTGGCGTGCCGTGCGCGTTCAGCGAGATCGAGCACCTGTTTTGGAACGTGTACTCGCCGATCAATGGCGGCCAAGGTGCACCTGTCTCCGGGCTAAGCATCAAGTCGGTGGCGGCCGAGTTGAAGAAGATGAGCGGGGTATTGATCCGCGACGCCGGCACCATCAAAGAGCGCATGTATAAGCACCAGCCAACTCGCTCGGATGCTGGGCGCTATTGCCTGCTACCACTTAAAAGTGGGGGTGCCAAACAGCGCGAGATCGATGCCTGGAAGCGCCTGATCCATCTGTCATTCGACATTGGAGCTAAAGATCGACGCACTCTGCCGGATACCATTGCGACCATCATCGAAGGTCGCAAGGCCAGGACTGAAGCTGAGGTCAATGTCAACTTTGGCGAAATCCTGGCGCGCTATCAACGGCTTCGTGGTACCCAAGACCGTCTACAGACGATCAGCAACGGAGAGCGCTACTGGAACGCATACAACCAGGGATTTATTGACTTGTCGTCGCGTTCTAGTGTCCTACTGAACCTCCTATTCGACGCGGAAGACAGTATCGAACAGGTGACGGCACAGCTCCTAAAAGTTCGCCAGGAGCGCGCGGCCGAATATTCGTCGCGCAACGATCACAGCCGGGAGGTGGAACGGGACGTAGCTCGTGTGTGGGCCGAATACAACCATTGCCGCGGTTTGGTTAATAGCGCCAAGAAGGCCTTCGAGCTGATCCGGAAGGATGCGATTGAGCTCGGTGCGGTCCGCACGGGCTACGTAGGCATATCGCTCGAGGAAGTCCTTAAAATCCGCCTTGAAGCCCTCGAAGAAGCCCGGCATGACCTTGAAATTTGTAACGACAAGGCGAAACTGCGCAGCGAGTTCGAGGAAAAAAATCGTGAGATCAAGCGGCTCAAGCCCTTGATTGATGACGCTGATCAGTGGATCAAAAACCAGTCCATCAGTGTCTTGGATCTCTTGAGCGAACAGGCCGCTGACCGGCTGTTTTCCCTCAACCAGCAGGCATTCAGCGTTGGGTGCGAGGCCCTGGAGCCGACAACTCGGGACGTCATTGAGCGCTTCGCCGGCCTTTTCAGCGTCGAGGATAATGATCTCAGGTTTCTCGGCAAGCCTTCCGGCATCTTGCTCCAGTCCTACAGTGCCGCCGAATTGCTCGAGCGTAAACAGGTAGAGCTGGGTAACATGACTACGCAGTTACGCAAAGCCCAGGCTCGCTACAGTGAGCTATCCACGCGCGTTACCGAGTCCGAAGAAAAGCTGGCGATTCGTAGCAAGGAACTGCTGGAAGTGATTGTCAAGGATGAGCGCGCCATCAGCCTGCTGAAGAGTGCTGAACGTATTGACGCAGACCTTCAGCGTCTCGAAGGCGAATATGAGTACGCCAAGGAGCAATTAGCCCTGTTAGAGGGGCAGACTGCTGAAGCAAACTCTAAGTTCGACGAAGCCAAGGCACACAGGGATGCTGCCGCGAGTGCTTTGGAGCGTGCCAAAGAAGAATCCAACGACGTTACACACTGGGCAAACCGCATCAAGGATATGCACCTACGCCTGGGTTTGTTGAAAAACGGCTTCCAGCGGGACTCCCCTCAGTGCGTCATGGTCAATCAGGCTCTGATCGACGACATGGATTATCAGTCGCGAAATCTGGTGGGGCTGATGCAAGAGACCTGCAAGCACGTTTCCGACCTCCTGGATGCGGTACCGCTCGATGACAAAAGTCCCGAGCAAGCGCACCGTGCCGCTTACGAGCTGAATGATCTGCGCCAGCTGCATGAACGTTATGCCCTGCTTTATGCCCGGCTCACCTCCGAAGAGGACAATCTCTTCCATCAGGTGGCCGCACACAATGCCGACACCGATATTCAGATGCGGCAAATCCGTGCGACGAGAACGCTTATTACCGGCTTCATTAGCGAGATCGAGGACCATCTGAAGTCCATCAGGATTTCGAATATCGCGGAGATTCGCATCGGCTGTACACTGCATCCGCAGTTCGATGAACTCCTATCCGTCCTTGAAGCGGTGAATATGAGTGGCGGTGAGCTCCCGCCACAGGTGCTGTATGACCGCTTGGGTAGCTTCTTTACCCAGTTCTTTGAATCCGATCAGCGCCGTGATGCCACTCTGAACTTGGCTAAGTTGATCAATAGCGTTGAGTACCGTGTTCGCCTGCTAGGTCGTGAAGAGTTCAAGATTGAGGCGCAGTCCACCGGCACATCGGTGATGATCAACATCCGTGTACTTGCCTTTCTGCTCAAGGAGCTTCTGCAAAGCGACAGCAAGGTGTCGATGCCCTTGCTGATTGATGAGATTTCCCAGTTGGATGTGGCCAACCTGAAGTCCGCTCGGGACATCGCGGAGGCCGACGGTTTTTGCATCTTCGGCGCGACCCCGGAGTGGACTCCTGCGATCGGGAAGGTAATCGGCACCTTCATGAATTTGAGCTATTTCGAAGCCGTAGATGAGTCCTACAGTGCTGAACGAACCATCATCTTCACGGGCGAATGTGAGTCGCTGATCTCGGTTGCGCCTGGAGGTGAACAGGCGCCGGCTAGCCAGGTGCCCGCGTCTGAGCTTGAAGAAGAGGCTCCGACCGAATGATCGTCAATGCGGAGTTCGCCACGATCTCCATGATCGAGAACAAAGGGCTGTTTCTCGACCTGATTGATTACATGGACAAGGTTGGTGAGGGTGAAGAGGTCCGGATAGCCATGTACCAGCACAAGCTGACCGAGCTGATGGACAGGGTGGGGCCGCTTAACAAGGATCGGCCCGCGAAGGATGTTCCGCCTGCGCGGCGTAAGCTGGAGGCTGCGCTGTCGATCGAGAACCTGGAGCGCGTTGGTCTGGTTATCCATGTCGATAACGCCCGCGGAGTGATGGTTTTCGCGCCCTTCATCATCGAGATGTTCCGTCACTTCGATGGGGCCCGTCTGAGGAAACTGAATAGCGCTGACTACGAGATAATCCGAGCCTCTTTCAATCGGCTCTACGGAATTTTTGCTGGCATGCAGTCGTTTAGTGACGGTGACCTCGACTTCAAAGAACAGGTAGACGCGCTGCGCAAAGAGATCCGCAGCGCACTGTCAAAGATGAATGACTGCGTGTCGGCACTCCAATCGCGCCTCACTCGCCTGGGTGAGATTGTCGATCAGATGCGTTATGACGATATTGATGAGGTGTCAGCGGCCAAGGAAGCACTCAGCGAGATCAATAGCATCTACCTGCGCAACATCTTGCCTGCCTTGGAGTTCCTTGCCGAGAACACGGACCTGAAGGAGGGTAAGCCGGCTCTTCAGGCTCTGACCATGATCGGTGACCATCTGGCGCAATATGGGCACCGACGGCTGGCCACCTCGATCTACTACAACATCGAGGCCATTCGCTCCTACCGATATGATATTGATGTGATTCGTGGATCGCTGATGCGCTATGTGCAGCAGAATGCCACGCATCGCCTGGCCTACGACAAAATCGAGCAAGCATGGAACATTTTGCATGGGGCAGTACAGAACCTGCACGACGGGACTCTCAAGGGAAATCAGCTACCGAGCAACGACGATGTTTTCAACAACTGGCCAACCTTCAATGGCCTGAGGTTTAGGCGCTTCGATTCGAAGGTCGAATGGCCCGAGCGGAATCACCGCCTGCTGCTCACTGAACACCTGCGCACTGAGCTGCCCAACGTCCAGGTTCCGGTGGCCGTACCTCAGATTGTCAAACCGACTCAGCTTTCTACGCTGGGTCTTAAGCGTGAAGAGGATGAGCGTTTGTTTTCGATCAGTCGTCTGGTGTCTGGCTGGGAGCTACGCCCCTGTGACGATCTCCATGAAGAACTGAACTACTACCTAAGCAGCCATCTGGACCCCTGCGGCCTAAATGACCTACTTGTCGGATTGAGCTGCCTTAAAGGTACCGAAGGCATTGCCTTGATCCCACGTTTTGAGGTCGGCACGCTCGCCACCGAGACTGAACGACTGCGCTACTACAAGGTACGTCTGGAGACGCCACATGTTTGAACATTCGCCTGCCCCTCTTCATGTCCAGTCCAGAGTCCTGAATCGAAAGCTCTCGACGGAGCTTTATGCTCAGTTGATGTACGGGAAAATGATCAATCGGACACAGTGCATTGAGGGCAAGTTGGCTTCTAACCAGCATTTTGAAGAGCTGGTGAACAACTTTGATCAGTACCGTGCTATCTACGAATTGATCGGCTATGAACTGGTGATGCGGAGTGGTTTCGCATTCATCCGCACTGCTGATGCGTCTGAAGTCGAGAGGGATGATATTGCTCGTAACTTCCAGGGGCTTTTGCTGGTCCTTTTCCGCGGCATCATGGAGCTCGGTTACACCATGGATTTACTGCTGAAGGACGAAGCCGGACTCTCGGATATACGGATCGAAGAGATCGGCAAGGGGCAGGACAAGGTCGAGGTATTGATAGCGTGCGGCATGAAGTCCGGAAACCTCGTCGAGCACGTTAAGAAACTTGAGGCCAGAAATGTTGCTTACCGAAATGCAAAGGGCGGTCTGGTTTTGACCGAGGCTGGAGCGGGATTCTTTCAGGATTTGCTCGGGGAGGGAGACTTGGCGGTTTGAATCCAGTTGGTCGTAAGCGTCCAGGCAGCATGCGTATTTCGTAACCGGCCGGGCAAGACATTTTCCTGACACCGTCGCTTAAGGCGATGGTGTCCACCTAATTTGAGTGCACACCATGTCTTGGCTTCGCAGAGCGGACTAGTCGACTGACCGCTTGGGGGCGAGTGCAGCTGTCGTCACTACGGCATGTGCTGCTCAGGCCGGGTGCAGGCGGTGGTCAAAATGAATGCAAGTATCTGGTTAAGTCGATGCAATTATCTGGCGCGCCAGATTAATTGAGGTGTAGTTCAGCGCCTCGATACTATTTTCAGCCCCCTCGTTTCCTGAATGGCTGAGACCGACAAGCTGCCGGTAGCGGCTTGCTGGATGTGTTCGCTCCACCAGATCATCATGGGGCGCCTTCTCTCAATGTAATCCGCACGATTGTAGGCGCTGCGCACCTCGTCTTTGTCCACGTGTGCAAGTGCGACTTCGATTAGCTCCGGGTCCCATCCCTGTTCGTTCAGGATAGTACTGGCCATGGAGCGCATGCCGTGGCTCACCAAACGCCCTTCAAAGCCCATACGTTTCAAGGCCATGTTTGCTGTCTGGCTGTTGCAGTGAGTTCGTGGGTCTCTATCTGCTGGGAACACGAACTCCCTATGACCGCTGTAGGGTTTTATTGTCTCAAGCAGAGCAAGTGCGTGTTCGGTCAGTGGTATGACGTGAGCACGCCGCTTCTTCATCCGCTCTGCTGGTATCGTCCAAGTTTTCTTGTCGAGATCGATGTCAGCCCAGGAGGTCGTGGCGGCTTCCGCAGGACGGGTCATGGTGTGGAGTTGCCATTCGATTAGGCAGCGTGTTGTTCTTTTTATGCTCGCATTAGCGATGGTAACCATCAGCTCTGGCAGCTCTTCGGGACGGAGAGCGGCCATGTTCTGCTTTTTCGGCTTTTTGAAAACAGCTCGGATGCCGCTAAGCGGGTTGGCGAAGATCATTCCCGAGTTCACGCCGTAGGTCATGATTTCGTTGAGTCGTTGGGTCAGTCGCTTCACTGTCTCCAAGCTACCTTTGGTTTCCAAAGGGCGCAGCAGTTCGATGACCATCGGGGCATTGATCTGCGAGATAGGTGTTGTTCCCAGCAATGGAAAGACATGCAGCGTGAGCGAGCGCCAGATGTCCTCGGCATAAGCCTGAGTGACCGAATCCTTTTTCAGTTCAAACCACGCAGACGCCACGTTCTCGAATGTGTGTTCGGTTGCCTGCCTTTTTGTCTGCTCCAACTCGGTACGTTTTTCTTTCGGGTCGATGCCCTGGGCGAGAAGCTCTCTGGCTTCGACCGTCTTCTTCCTAGCTTGCGCAAGTGAGAGCTCTGGGTAGGTGCCGAGGCCCATGTTGATACGGTTTTTGGTAATCGGCTGCCGGTAGTTGAAGTTCCATAGCGTAGAGCCATTGACCCTCACGCGCAGCTGTAATCCGTCTCCATCGCTAAGGACGTAGTCCTTGTCTTTCGGCTCTACCGCTTTGAGCTGGCGGTCAGAGAGGCGGGTGGCTTGGGCGCACATGAGGTGTTCCATGACATCAATTGGTATTCCAAAAATTACCACTGAAGGGCTTGGAATACCATCTGGAATACCAGGTTACGTGGATTGTGTCGGACGCCCATGGACGCTAATAGACGCTAAAGCCTTGATTTTGCTGGTTTACAGGCACAAAAAAAGACGTCCTTGGACGTCTTTAGATGTGTATTTGGTGGAGCCGGGGGGATTTGAACCCCCGTCCGCCAGTACTCCGCTGTCGGTACTACATGCGTAGCCGTTTCTATTAAGTTAACCCTCAGCGACCCGAAGGGCAGGGTGCTTTGGGCGAGTTGTGTAAGTTTTAGCCGCTTCGTCCACAACGTACTGCACGGCGATTCTGTTCTATATGACAATCATTTTGGGTTTACAGACATCCCCTGATGATTGCTGGACCCGAAGGTACCAGGAGCATTGTCAGCTGCAATTAAGCAGCGAGAGCAACACCGTATTGGTCGTCATTGGCAACTATAAGTAGTTGCAACAGTGGATTTACGACTTCTGTTACCAAGTCGGCATGCACCTAGAGTTTCGCAACCGGCGTCGAATCCTAAACGGCCCCGAACTCATTGCTCAGTACATCTGTTTGAGCAACAAGCCTGCGCAGTGTACGCCAATCAGCCCGCAAGGCCAACCCGAAGGTTGGCCGGGACGCTGATCAGTTGTTGGTGCCGGTGGCTTTGCGCAGTTCTACGATGGTTTGCGAGGTTTCAGCAACGCAATCGTCGATCTTGCCTTGGGCCTTGAGTGCCTTGGCCTTGGCCACACTGGTTTCGGCACGCTGACTCAATTCTGGATTCGCTGAAAGCTGCGCCTTGCCATTATCAATGGTCTGAATATTGGCATCGCACAGATCGGCAGGCTTGTCGGCGGCGAACGAAGTGGACGCCATCATCGATGCAGTAACGAACAGACCTAACAGTACAGAACGTTTCATGTGTAACTCCTTGAACCGAGTGGGTCCAGACTTCGCTGGCCGTCAAGACGAGCAACCGAATGGAAGAAAAACCCCGATCAGTCGGGGTTATTCTGTGGACTACAGTCGAACTCAAGGGTTCTATTTTTCTTCAGCAGGCCTTCGCCCGGGTTACTCGATCCACCAGATAGACCAGCCCGTGATAGTCGATTCCGCCATGTTGCGTCAGGCCGATCTCGCAGGTGCGGCTAGTGGAAATCCCCTCGCTGCAATGCTGCACGGCATCCTTGAGCGTGCGTAGCGAGTGGCTGTTCAACTCTGGCGTGGTGAAGCCCTTGTCACCGGCAAATCCGCAGCAATGAATGCCTTCCGGGATCACCACGTTGTTGCTGCACTTACGCGCCAGATCGATCAACGCCTGGCTTTCGCCCAGATGTTGCGTGCTGCAGGTCACGTGCACGGCAATCGGTGTGTCTTGCGGAGTGAAATCCAGTCGTTCGAGAAGATGCGTACGGATGAAGCGCACCGGGTCGTACAGATCCAGGCGGGTTTCTCCTACGTCCTGCACCAGCCGCAGCGTGCACGGGCTGGTGTCGCAATAGATCGGATCGAGACCGCCGCGACTGGCATGCAGCAATGCGCTGATCAGCTCCTGACGCTTGTGTTCGGCCTGTTCGGCGTAGCCTTTCGAGGCGAAGGGCTGACCGCAGCAGAGGTTGTCCAGATTGTCCGGGAACACCACTTGGTAGCCGGCCTTTTCCAGCAGTCCACGGGTTTTGTCGTAGAGCGACATTTGCTCTTTATCACTCGCCGCCGGACCCATGACTCGCGAGACACACGCTGCGAGATACACCACACGCGGACGTTCGTCTGAGACGCTGGGGCTGAAGCGAATCGCCTTCTCCGGCTGCGGCATCGCATTCGTCCACAACGGCACCTGGCCTTTAGACAGTCGCGTAATCGTTGCCGACAGCTTTGCCAGACGCGGTGCGCCAAGCATCATCCGCGCACCGTTGGCCACGTGCAGGGTGAAGCGTGCGCCTTGCAGAGTCTTGGCGAAATTTCCTTCGATCCAGTCAGCGGTTTTCTGATGCGTCGCGTGCCGGGCTCGGAGCTTTTTCACCAGCTCACCGGTATTGATGCCTACAGGGCAACGTTGCGCGCACAGACCAGTGGCGGCGCAGGTGTCGATACCTTGGTATTCGTAGGCTTCTTCCAGCTCTCGGGTGTCGATGCCCGCACGTTTTTTCGCCTGAATATCGCGCCAGATCACGATGCGCTGGCGCGGGCTCAAGGTCAGGCCTTTAGAAGGGCAGACCGGTTCGCAGAAACCGCACTCAATGCACTTATCCACAATCTCGTCGGCCGCCGGCAGCGGTTTCAGGTGTTTGAGATGGATCTGCGGATCTTCGCTCAGCACCACATCCGGATTGAGAATGCCGTTCGGGTCGAGCAGGCGTTTGAGCTGCCACATCAGTTGATACGCGTTGCTGCCCCACTCCAATTCCACGAACGGCGCCATGTTGCGGCCGGTGCCGTGTTCGGCTTTCAACGAGCCGCCGAACTCCACGGCGACCAGTTGCGCGACGTCGTCCATGAACGCTTGATAGCGTGCGACTTCTTCCGGGTTGTTGAAGCCTTGGGTGAAGACGAAGTGCAGATTGCCTTCCAGCGCGTGTCCGAAAAGGATCGCTTCGTCGTAGGCATGTTTGTCGAACAGTTCGATTAAGCGATTGACGCCAATGGCCAGTTGTTCGACCGGGAATGTCACGTCTTCGATGATCACCGTGGTGCCTGTTTTGCGCACCGCGCCGACAGCGGGGAAGGTGTCCTTGCGGATGGCCCAGAGCTTGGCATTTTCCACAGGGTCTTCGGTGAAGTCGACCTGCTTCTCCACCGGGAAGCCACTGAGCGACGCCATGATCTGCGCCAGTTGTTCCTGTAGCAAAGTGGAAGACGCGGCGCGGGATTCGATCAACAGCGCGCAGGCATTGTTCGACAGCTGTTTTACGAAAGCAGGCATGCCGGGTTTGTCTTGCACCGAGCGCAGGCTGCGCCGATCCAGTAACTCTACGGCGGACACCGGTTGGCTTTTCAGCACGGTGACCGCGTTGCAGCAAGTCTCGACATCCGGGAACACGATCAGCGCCGAAGCCTTGTTCGGGTGATCGATCACGGTGTCGTAAGTCACCGCGCTGATGAAACCGAGGGTGCCTTCGGAGCCGACCAGCAGGTGGCTCAAGATATCCACAGGCTCATCGAAATCCACCAGGGCGTTGAGCGACAGGCCGGTGGTATTTTTCAGACGGTATTTGTGGCGAATTCGTGCAGCCAGTTCGGTGTTGGCGCGAGTCTCGCGACCTAAAGTCGCCACGCGCTCAAGCAGATCGCCGTGGCTAACGCGGAATGCCGCGACACTCGCAGCATCTTCGGTATCCAGACGCGTGCCATCGGCCAGCACCAGACGAATCCCGGCCAGCGTGTGATAGGTATTTTGTGCCGTCCCGCAGCACATGCCGCTGGCATTGTTGGCGACGATGCCGCCGATCTTGCAAGCGTTTATCGACGCCGGATCCGGACCGATCTTGCGCCCGAACGGCGCCAGCCAAGCGTTCGCCTGTGCGCCGATCACGCCTGGTTGCAGGCGGATTTGCGTGCCTTGGCCACGAATCTCGCGGGCGTTCCAGTTATCCCCAAGCACAATCAAAACGGAATCGCTGATCGCTTGGCCGGAGAGACTGGTGCCGGCGGCGCGGAAGGTCACCGGGACGTTATCGCGCTGGGCCAGTTTCAACAGAGCCACGACTTCATCTTCGGACTCGACGCGGATCACCAGTTGCGGAATCAGTCGATAGAAACTGGCATCCGTACCAAAGGCCAGAGTCGATAACGGATCGTCAAAACGGCGCTCGGCCGGAATCAGTTGTTGCACATCACGCAGGAAATTCACCGGAAGCGTCATTGGTCCTCCAGGATCAGAACCACCAGGTCTTTCGGGCCGTGTGCGCCGTAAGCCAGCACTTGCTCGATGTCAGCGGTTTTCGACGGGCCCGACACCAGCAACGCGTTGGTCGGCATGCCTTGCGCCCATTCGTATTCCTGCTGCACCTGATAGAAGTTGTCGCGGATTTCACTGGCCTTGAGCAGGGCGAAATGTACCGGTGGCACCAGGCTCATCAACCGTGGCTCCTCGCGGGTCGGCCACATGATGAGACTGCCGGTGGCGGCAATCGCGCCGAGGGTGCCAGTGAGACTGGCCGGGGTGTCGTTGAACAGCTCGGCTTTCCACTCTTCCATCGGCCGGTCGTAGGATTTCAGCGTCGGCAGCTCGGGATTGTTCGCCCAGTGCTGTGTGATTTTTTGCCCATGGGCTGTAGTCGGTGCGATCAACAGACTCGGCAACTGACGATCGCGCAGCAATTGCGCGAGCAGCGCCGGCCACTCTTCCCCCGAGGTCATGTGGATTTCGGTGTGAACCGCTTCCATCAATTTGCGCAGTTGCGGGATGCGTTGTTCGGCGCTGTAGGTGTAAGGCTGCGTCACCAGATCGACGTCGAAGTCGTCGGCAATCGGCGTGGCGCCGGTCAGACTTTTCCGCAGTTTGCCGAGGATATTTTGCTTGGCGCTCATCAGCGATCTCCCTGTTTGGCCAGATGCTCGCGGGCCATGTCGTGCAGTGAGCGGGCGGCGGGTTTTGGTGCGCTGTGGTTTTGCGTCCACGGGCCAACGTTGCTTGGCGTCAACGCACGCAGACGTGTGGCGAAGAAACCGAACAATCGGTAGAGAGTCGGGGAGCTGTTGAGCCTGGCCCAGGCGTTCCAGATAAAACGTTCCTTGCGCGAATACTTGCTGCCCTGACCGCGCATCACTTGATTCGGGCTGTCCGGGGCTTTGACGTTTTCTTCGCGTAGGCGTCGCAGGATGGCCGGGATAGGAATTTTTACCGGGCACACTTCGCCGCAGGCACCGCACAGCGACGAAGCACTCGGGTGATCCGGCACTTTTGCCAAACCAACCATGTGCGGGGTGATGATTTTGCCGATCGGCCCCGGATACACCTCGCCATAAGTGTGGCCGCCGACGCGGGTGTACACCGGGCAATGGTTCATGCAGGCGCCGCAGCGGATGCAGTTCAAGGTCTGGCGCAATTCACTGTCGGCGAAAGCCTGGCTGCGACCGTTGTCGAGCAGGACCAGATGCACTTCCTGCGGGCCGTCGAGTTCGTGTTCCTTGCGCGGGCCGGAGATCATGTTGACGTAAGTGGTGATCGGAATGCCCAGCGCCGAGCGCGTCAGCAGTGACAGCAACGGCACCACGTCACGCAGGTTTTCCACGACTTTTTCGATGCCGGTGACGGCGATGTGCACCGGCGGCACGGTGGTGGTCATGCGGCCGTTGCCTTCGTTTTCCACCAGCAGCAGGGTGCCGGTTTCGGCGACGGCGAAGTTGACGCCGGAGACGCCGATGTCCGCTTCGAAGAATTTCTGCCGCAGGACTCTGCGACCGATCTGAATGAGTTGGTCAACGTCCTTGGTGTATTCCACGCCAAGTTTGTCGTGGAACAAGGACGCGACCTGACCGGCATTCTTGTGGATCGCCGGCATAATGATGTGTGAAGGCTTCTCGTGGTCGAGCTGGACGATGTATTCCCCCATGTCGGACTCCAGACATTCAATGTCCCGAGCCTCGAGGAAATGGTTCATCTCCATCTCTTCGCTGACCATCGATTTGCCCTTGATCACTTGCCGCGCCTCGTGAGCGCGGATGATCGATAAGACGATGCCATTGGCCTCGTCCACCGTTTCCGCCCAGTGCACTGTCACACCGTTGCGGGTCAGGTTCTGTTCCAGTTGCTCGAGCAGGTCGGGCAACTTGGACAGCGCGCGGGCCTTGATCGAATTGCCCAGTGCGCGCAAATGTTCTCTTTCGTGGGCATCGCTGAAAGCCGCTGCCCGCTTGACCATCAATGAATCCATCGCCGTGCGGAAGTTGTTCCGTAGTTGCTGATCACCCAGGGCGTTGTGTGCCCGGGTGCGGAAATCTTCTTCTACGGCGACCGTAGGAATAATCGCGGAAGTGCTCATTGCGCACCTCCGGTTCGTTGCCACAAGAAGCTGGCGAGATGTTGCCCGCGCAGCGCCTCTTTTTGTTTCTCCAATGCGCCGTTGATGTTCATCAAACAGCCACAGTCGGCGCTCAACACCTTGTGCGCGCCGGAATCCTTCAACGCTTGGGTCTTGTCAGCCACCATCGCGCCGGAAATGTCTGGCATACGGACGCTGAATGTTCCGCCGAAGCCACAGCACTCGCTTTCGTGGTCGTGGTTGACCCGTTCCACGTTGCTCAACTGCGCCAACAACTCGCGGCCGTGCAGGTGGGTGTTCATTTCGCGGCGTGCCGAACACGAGGTGTGCAGCGCGACTTTGACCGGTTCGCCGCTGTCCTTGAGCTGCACCTTACAGACGAACAGCAGAAACTCGGCCAGTTCATAGGTACGCGCGGCGAGGGCCTGAACCTGTTTCAGCGTTTGCGGCTCGTCCTTGAACAAGTCGGCGTAATGCTCGCGCAGCATGCCGGCGCAGGAACCCGACGGCACCACCACCGGATAATCCCCGGCAAACAGCGCCAGTTGCGAGCGCGCCACGGTCCGCGCCTGCTCGGTGTAACCCGAGGTGTAGGCCGGTTGACCGCAGCAACTCTGCCCTTGCGGGTACTCGACCCGGATGCCTTCGCGTTCCAGCAAGTGGATCGCGTCCATCCCGGCTTCGGGGTAGAACAGGTCGACCACACACGTCCCGAACAGATAGACCCGCGCCGGTTTCTCGCTGGGGTATTGCCGAGGTTCGGGCAGTGGCGGTGCCACGCGGGTCGCGTTTGGCACAGCGTTGTAAAAAAGCTCGCTCATCAGGCGTGTCTCCGGGTGGGCCCGGTTATCCGTCTGTTGCGGCTGCTGAATATAGAGAGCAATGCTTTCAGCAGCCTTACAGACCGGGTTGTGAATTACTGACGCCGGCATCACCAACCGGCGTCGGTTTTTTCTGTGTTTCTTGTAGGTTTAGTGCACCAGCATGCCGGTGAACCAGTAGGCCTGGGCCAAGGTGATCAGACCGACAATCGTTGCAAAGAATAGGCTGTGCTTGAGGGTGAAGCGGAACAGATCCGATTCCTTGCCTACCAGACCGGTCGCGGCGCAGGCTACGGCGATCGATTGTGGCGAGATCATTTTGCCGGTGACGCCGCCGCTGGTGTTCGCTGCGACCAGCAGGGTGTCGTTGACGCCGATCTGGTGCGCGGTGGTCGCCTGCAGTGAACTGAACAGCGCATTGGAGGAAGTATCCGAACCGGTGAGGAACACGCCCAGCCAGCCGAGGAAGGGCGAGAAGAACGGAAACGCCGCGCCCGTACCGGCCAATACCAGAGCCATGGTCGAAGACATGCCGGAATAGTTGGTAACGAAGGCGAACGCCAAGACCATGCCGATCGACAGGATTGGCCAGCGCAGTTCGTAGAAGGTCTCTTTCAAAGTGGTCAGACCAGTTTTGAAATTGATCTTCAGCACCAGCATCGAAATCAGTGCGGAGAAGAAAATTGCTGTGCCGGTCGCCGAAATCGGATCGAGTTTGAACACGGCGGGAATGGCGGTCGGAGTGGCCACGATTGGCGCGGTCTTGATCACCAGTTGATCAAGGTGCGGAATCGCGAAGTTGAACACCCAGCTATACATCGAGCCGCCGGCGGCGAACATCGCTTTGAAAGGCTTCAGCGTCCAGATGGTCACCAGTACGGTGAGGATCAGGAACGGCGACCAGGCTTTGAAAATTTCCCCAAGGCTGTAAGGCGAAGCCACAGTGGTGCGTTTCTGACCGAAACCGCCGACGCTGGCGGTCACCACCGAGGCGGAAACGGCACCGGCGATGTGTTGGCCGGCGGCGCGTTTTGGCTGCCAGACTTTCAGGAATAGAGTCAGGGAAATCAGGCTGGCCAGCGCCGAGGTGATGTCCGGCAGTTCTGGGCCGATGAAGTTCGAGGTGAAGTACTGAGTGACGGCGAAACTCAGACCCGCAACCAGTGCGGCCGGCCAGGTTTCACGCACGCCGCGTAAGCCGTCCATCATGAACACCAGCCAGAACGGCACGAACAGCGACAGCAGTGGCAGTTGGCGGCCGGTCATGGCGCCGATCTTGAACGCGTCAATCCCGGTCACTTGACCGGCAACAATGATCGGAATCCCCAATGCGCCAAACGCAACTGGTGCGGTGTTGGCAATCAGGCACAGACCGGCGGCGTACAGCGGATTAAAGCCCAGTCCTACAAGGAGTGCGGCGGTAATCGCCACGGGTGCGCCGAAACCGGCGGCACCTTCCAAAAACGCACCGAAGCAGAAGCCGATCAGCAGCACTTGCAGGCGCTGGTCGTCAGTAATCGATAACACCGAACTGCGGATGACCTCGAACTGACCACTTTTAACCGTCAGTTTGTAGAGGAACACCGCCGCGACAATGATCCAGGCAATCGGCCACAGACCGTAGGCGAAGCCATACCCGGCGGCGGCGAAGGCCATGTCGACTGGCATCTGAAACGCGAAGATTGCTACGGCAATCGACAGGGCGAGGGTGATGCTCCCGGCCACATGGCCTTTGAGGCGGAACACCGCCAGCGCGAGGAAAAAGAACACGATGGGGATGACGGCCGCGAGTGCGGACACGCCGAGACTGCCGAGCGGGCTGTAGAGCTGTTGCCAGGTTTGCATATGGGGTGGCCCCTAATTGTTGTTGGTCAGGCACTGTCAGCGTTCTTGGATAATTGGTAAGACCAATTTACAATCGCTGTTGGCTAGGGTAAAAGCCTTGATGTCGGTGTGTCAATTTGTCGCCCTGAAACTTTCGTCGAACAAGCGGTGCAGAGCGCATCTGATCCGGTTTCGGCAAGTGGCGTCTGGTAGGTGTCGACAAGGCGCCGATAGGCCAGAATAGAGAGCCCGGCGAGCGGTCGGGATCGTGGAGAAATGAGTTATGGGGTTTGATCAGATACGTCAGCGCCGTTTGTCTGACGACATTGTCGAGCGACTTGAGGGGATGATCCTTGAGGGCACGCTGAAGTCCGGTGAGCGGCTGCCGGCGGAGCGCACGTTGGCCGAACAATTTGGCGTATCACGGCCGTCGCTACGTGAGGCGATTCAGAAACTGGCGGCGAAAGGCTTGCTGGTCAGTCGTCAGGGTGGCGGCAATTATGTGGTGGAAAGTCTGGGTTCGACGTTCAGTGATCCGCTGCTACAACTGCTCGAAAGCAATCCCGAGGCACAGCGCGATCTCCTGGAATTTCGACACACTCTGGAGGCATCGTGCGCCTATTACGCTGCATTGCGCGCAACTGATGTCGATCGTGAAAGGCTCACCGCAGCCTTCGAAGAACTGCAGGATTGCTATTCACGCCACGACGAAGTGAGCCGGGCGGAGGAGGGCGCGGCGGATGCGAAATTTCATCTGGCGATTGCCGAGGCCAGCCATAACGCGGTGTTGCTGCACACCATTCGTGGCTTGTTCGATTTGCTCAAGCGCAACGTCGTGACCAACATTGGCGGCATGTACAAACAGCGCACGGAAACTCGCGACATGCTGATTACCCAGCATCGGGAATTGTATCTGGCGATTATTGAAGGTCGCGCGGAGCAGGCGCGGGAAGTCTCCAGCCGACACATTTTGTATGTGCAGGAAGTGCTGGAAGAGGTTCGTCAGGAGGTTCAGCGCATGGCTCGGGCGGAGCGGCGCAAGGGGATGTGATCAGTTATTTCTGCATTGATGCGGCAATAGCTTTCGCAAGCAAGCTCGCTCCCACATTGAAATGCATTCCAAATGTGGGAGCGACGGTGCGACGATTCGACCTGCTCGCGAATACGCTTTGAAGGCAGAAGAAATTAATCTTCCTTGCCCTTGTTGCGCACCGCACGCTGCAGTTCACGACCGGCGTCGCGTTCGCGCTCGGTGTCACGCTTGTCGTATTCCTTCTTGCCCTTGCCCAGAGCGATTTCGCACTTGACCATGTGCTTGCTCCAGTACCAGGACAGGCAGACGCAGGCGTAACCCTTTTGCTGCACCATCGCGGCAAGCTTTTCCAGCTCGCGGCGGTTGAGCAGCAATTTGCGTGTGCGCACCGGGTCGGCGATGACGTGGGTGCTTGCGGTCATCAGAGGCGTGATGTGGCTGCCGAGCAACCACGCTTCGCCATCCTTGAGCAGGACATAGCTGTCGACCAGCTGTAGCTTGCTTGCCCGCAGACTTTTTACTTCCCAGCCGGCCAGGACCAGACCAGCCTCGAACTTGTGCTCGATGAAGTAATCGTGTCGCGCCTTTTTGTTCTGCGCGATGGTCCCTGTTGGGTGTTTCTTCTGTTTAGCCATAGGGGCGGCATTATATGGAGATAAACGGCTGTCGGCTACGGTGATGCTGCGTGCTTGAGCAGGTTGAGTGAATCCCGGACAATGCGGCCTCTTTTTCTAACGCTTGGGCGTGATAAACGATGTCGACAGACAAGGTTTCTGTCCACGGCAGTTGGGCTAGCCGCTGGGTTTTCATACTCGCCGCGACCGGTTCGGCCGTGGGACTGGGTAGTATCTGGAAGTTCCCCTACATGGTCGGGGTCTACGGCGGCGGCGCCTTTGTGCTGATGTTTCTGGCGTGCATCGCGTTGATCGGCATCCCGGTCATGCTCGCTGAAACCCTGATCGGCCGGCGCGCTCGGCAAAGCCCGGCGAACGCCTTGAAGGTGCTGGCGCTGGAAGCCGGGCACTCTGGCAAGTGGTCGTGGGGAGCGTTTGCCGGAATGATCACGGCATTGTTGATCCTGTCTTTCTATAGTGTGGTCGGCGGTTGGTCGCTGGACTACATCGTCGACATGGGCCGCGGTGACTTCCAGGGGGCGACGGCCGATCAGGTCGGTGCGTATTTCGGCAATGTCATTTCCAATCCATGGCGTCTGACACTTTGGCATACGATTTTTATGCTGCTGTCGGCCTTCGTCATCGCCAAAGGCGTGGTCGCCGGGCTTGAACGCAGCCTGCGCATCATGATGCCGCTGCTGTTCGTGATGATTCTGGTGCTGCTGGGTTACAGCATGACCACCGGGCATTTCATGGAAGGCGTGCATTTCATGTTCGACTTCCACCCGGAAAAAGTCCTCGACGGTCTGTTGCCGGCGATGGGGCACGCGTTCTTCTCGCTGAGCGTCGGTGTCGGCTCGATCATGATCTACGGCGCTTACATGCCGAAGAGTTCGTCGTTGTCCGGCACGGTTGTCGGCGTGGCACTGCTCGATACCTTTGTGTCGTTGGTCGCCGGCCTGGCCCTGTTCCCGATTGTGTTTGCCGGAGGCCTGAACCCTAGCGAAGGGCCTGGCCTGATGTTCGTCAGCCTGCCATTTGCCTTTGGTAACGTGGCGTTCGGTCAGTTGATGGGCGTGGTGTTCTTTGTTCTTGTGGCGATCGCGGCCTGGAGTTCGGCGATTTCCTTGCTGGAACCGATGGTTGCCTATCTGGTTGAACGCACTAAAGTCAGCCGCGCGTGGGTGACTTTCTGGCTTGCTTTCACTTGCTGGTTCGTCGGTCTGGGCACGGTGTTCTCTTTCAATATCTGGAAGGAAGCCAAATTTTTCGTGAACGAAGGCGGGATGTTCCATCTCTACCAATGGGGTGCGCAGAGCGGTCTGGACTTTTTTGGCGTGATCGATTTCTTCACTTCGCGGATCATGTTGCCGCTCGGTGGCCTGTGTTTTGTGCTGTTTGCCGGATGGGTGATGGGGCGTGAAGCGGTACGCGACGAGTTGTCGATCCGCAATCCGCTACTGTTCGGCCTGTCTTTGTTCTTGATGCGCTACGTGGCGCCCATCGGCATTCTTGTAGTGTTTGCCGCTCAGCTCTGGAAGTAACGCTCACATGACGACACATATTCAACGATCGGCATTGCTGCCGTACCCGGCGCAATTTCTCTACGACCTGGTCAACGACGTGGCGCGTTACCCGGAATTTCTGCCATGGTGCTCGTCCGCTGAAGTGCTGGAAAGTTCGCCGGAACATATGCGCGCCAGTGTTGGCGTAGCCAAGGGCGGGCTCAGTCAGCATTTCGTGACGCGTAATACGCTGGTGCCGGGGCAGTCGATCGAGATGAACCTGGAAGAGGGGCCGTTCAATCAGTTGCACGGCGTCTGGGTGTTCAAGGTGTTGAACGAGAAGGCCTGCAAGATCAGTCTGGATTTGTCGTTCGACTATGCCGGGCCGCTGGTGCGCGCGACGTTGGGGCCGCTGTTCAATCAGGCCGCCAATACGCTGGTGGACGCATTCTGCCAGCGCGCCAAGCAGATGCATGGTTGAGCCGGTGATTCAGATAGAGGTGGTATACGCGGCCGTGGATCGTCAGGTATTGCGCACTGTCAGCGTAAAACAGGGCGCGACGGTTCGCGCTGCGGTTCTGGCGTCAGGCATCGGTAGCGAATTCCCTGAGCTGAATCTGGCGGAGTCTCCGCTGGGTATCTTTGGCAAAGTGGTCGCCGACGCGGATTCACGAGTAATTCAGGCGGGGGAGCGCATCGAGATTTACCGCCCATTGCTCGCCGATCCAAAAGAGGTTCGACGCTTGCGTGCGGCCAAAGCTGCCGAAGCCAAGGCCCGAAACGCGTAAAGAGCCAAATCGCAGATAATAAAAAACCCGGAATTTCCGGGTTTTTTATTGCGTCGCAAATTATTGCGGCGAAGTGTCCAGCGGCTCTGGTGTCGGAACCGGAACGGTTTCTACACCATCGACGTCCTTCTGGATCTGATCCAGCAAGGAACCTGGCTTGACCGGTTTTTCCGGTGTTGGCTTCTCGGCGTTTTCAGCAGGAGCGGTCACCGTAGTGCCACTGTCCTTGCCGAGAATGGCTTCGTCACGGCTTACGCCCGGCATAAAGTCACCGGACAGGCTGACAAGCTGGTCGTTTGAGTTGAAAATAACGCTGATGCGTTCCTGTTGGCGTTCACCGCCACCCGGTTGCAGGCTGTACAGATAATCCCAGCGATCGGCATGGAACGTGTCGACAAGCAGAGGGTTGCCCATGATAAACCGTACTTGCGGCCGGGTCATTCCCGGGCGTAACTGGTCTATCATGTCCTGCGTGACGACATTGCCCTGCTGGATGTCGATTTTGTAAACCCCGGGGAATGAACAACCGGCGAGTGCGAGCAGTCCCACAAAGGTGAAACTGGTTAGCAAGAGCTTGGTGTTTTGCATCGGTGGGCGACTTCCACTATCTTGGCTGGGACAACGTAAACGCCGATCATACCCGCATTAAGAGAAGCTGCGAAGCAGCATCGCGAGAAAGCTGACCATGGTTGAAAATAGCGAACTACGCAAAGCCGGCCTTAAAGTGACCCTGCCACGGGTCAAGATCCTGCAAATGCTCGACTCTACCGAGCAGCGTCACATGAGTGCCGAGGACGTCTACAAGGCGTTGATGGAAGCTGGCGAGGACGTCGGTCTGGCCACGGTTTACCGTGTACTGACCCAGTTCGAAGCGGCTGGCCTCGTGGTCCGTCACAACTTCGACGGTGGCCACGCGGTGTTCGAATTGGCTGACGGTGGCCACCACGACCATATGGTCAACGTGGAAACCGGTGAAGTCGTCGAATTCGTCAGCATTGAAATCGAAAAGCTCCAGAAGGCAATTGCCGAGGAGCACGGTGTCGAGTTGGTTGATCACAACCTGGTGCTGTACGTCCGCAAGAAAAAGTAAGCATGTCGCGCGAATTTCACATTCGCGAAACGAACGAAGGCGACCCAAGGGTCGCCTTCGTGCTTTCTGTTTTCGTCAAACCTTGGCGGTGACGACCATTTTTTTCGCGTGAGCCAGGGACTCTTTGGTCAGATCAATGCCGCCGAGCATCCGCGCCACTTCTTCTATGCGGTCGTTCTTGCTCAGTTTGGAGACGGCAGTATGAGTCGCCTCTTCACCGCGCACCTTATGCACGAACAGATGTTGATGGCCCTGCGCTGCCACCTGCGGCAAGTGCGTGACAGTTAGCACTTGGCCGCGATCCCCGAGACGGCGCAACAGTTGGCCGACAATTTCAGCGGTCGGGCCACCAATGCCGACGTCCACTTCGTCGAATACCAGGGTCGGAACGCGGGATGTCTGCGCGGTGATCACCTGAATCGCCAGGCTTATCCTTGACAGCTCACCACCGGAAGCGACTTTCGCCAGTGCCTTCAGCGGCTGGCCCGGGTTGGCGCTGACCAGCAATTCAACCTGTTCCAACCCGTTGGGCAATAGCTCGTCACTGCTGTTTGCCTTCAATTCGATGGTGAATCGACCACCAGGCATGCCCAGACGCTGAATTTCCTGTTCAACCGCACTGGCGAGACTGCCGGCAGCCTGATGACGCAAATCGCTCAGTTCTCGCGCCTTCTCTTGATAGTGGCGGGCATAGGAGGCCAGTTCTTCACCGAGGCGTTCGATGGATTCGTCGTTGGCGTTGAGGGTTTCGATTTCATCCAGCAACTTCTGCTGCATCTCACCCACTTCGGTCGGCTGGATCCGGTGCTTGCGCGCCAGGGTGTAGATCGCGTCGAGGCGTTCTTCCAGATATTGCAGGCGTGCCGGATCGGCATCGAAGTTGTCGAGGAAGCGGTTGAGTTCGCCAACGGCCTCTTCAACCTGAATCTGTGCGCTGGTCAGCAGGCTGCTGGCTTCGCCCAGAGCGCCGACGGAGTTATTCACGCTCGATAGGCGATTGAGGCTGGCGGTCAGCGCATTCAAAACATTGCCGGAATCGCTCTCGCTGCATTGCTCGACCACTTGCCGGCAAATGCCCAGCAGCGTCTCGGCGTTGGTCAGGTTTTTGTGTTCCTGCTCCAGTTGCTCCAGTTCGTTGTCACCGAGGCCGAGGTTTTCCAGCTCTTCTAGTTGATAGCTGAGCAATTGATGGCGCGCACGTTGTTCGTCGCCGGAATTGGAGAGGCGCTCGAGTTCCTGGCGAGTCTGGCGCCAGCGCTGGGCGGCGAGCTGAACCTGGCGGGCCAGGTCGGTAGCGCCGGCGTACTCGTCCAACAGGCGACGATGGGTATCGGTCTTCAGCAGGGATTGGTGTTCGTGCTGGCTGTGGATATCGATCAACAACTCGCCCAGCGACTTGAGGTCACCGAGTGGGCAAGGGGTGCCATTGATGTAACCGCGCGAGCGACCCTCCGACGTGATCACCCGCCGCAAGATGCACGGGCCGTCAGTCTCCAGATCGCGCTCGGCCAACCATGTGCTCGCTTCGGGGATGTCGGCCAGATCGAAGGTCGCGAGGATATCGGCTTTGTCGGCGCCGGGACGAACCACACCGCTGTCGGCACGATCGCCAAGGGTCAGGCCCAGCGCATCGAGCATGATCGACTTGCCGGCGCCGGTTTCCCCTGTGATCACGCTCATCCCGCGATCGAGTTCGAGATCGAGATGTTCAACGATGGCGTAGTTATGTACGGACAGGTGCACCAGCATAAAGGCCGCTCCCAGGCTTTAGGTCTGGTTATTTATACAGTGTTTTGTTTCAGGCTGACAATGCCCTCCCTTAGCTCGATTTGCTTGAACGGCAAATCTGCTTAGCGCATCGAGGAATGACAATGCGGCACTTTTTTGTAGGGTTAATGCTTGAAGGCCCTTGAAGCCTGATTTTGCGGCCCCATATATCGGGGCAGAAGCGCGAGTCAGGCTCGCGGACGAAATTGAAAGGAGAATTCTATGGCTGACGAACAGACAGTAGATACGCAAAACCCAGAAGCCAATCAGGCGCCCGAAGGTTCGGGTGATGACCTGGCGACCCGTGTACAAGTGCTCGAAGAGCAATTGGCCGCCGCGCAGGATCAATCTCTGCGTGTTGCTGCCGATCTGCAGAACGTCCGTCGCCGTGCCGAACAGGACGTCGAGAAGGCGCACAAGTTTGCCCTGGAAAAATTCGCTGGCGACTTGCTGCCGATCGTCGACAGTCTGGAGCGCGGCCTTGAGCTGTCGAACCCGGACGACGAAAGCATCCGTCCGATGCGTGAAGGCATCGAGCTGACGCTGAAAATGTTCCACGACACCCTCAAGCGTTATCAGCTGGAAGCGATCGACCCGCATGGCGAACCGTTCAATGCCGTTCAGCATCAGGCGATGGCCATGCAGGAGAGCGCCGACGTAGAACCGAACAGCGTTCTGAAGGTGTTCCAGAAGGGCTACCAGCTCAACGGTCGCCTGTTGCGTCCGGCCATGGTTGTGGTCAGCAAGGCGCCTGCGCCGATTTCGCCTTCGATTGACGAGAAGGCTTGAAATTAGCCGCAAGGCCCCCATTTAGAAGTCAAGCGTTTAAGTATTACCGCAGTTAGCCACCACTGCTGCGGCAAAAAAATCCAAAGTTTCGGGAGAGTTAATATGGGCAAAATTATCGGTATCGACCTGGGGACCACCAACTCCTGCGTCTCCGTGCTGGAAAACGGCAAAGCAAAAGTTATCGAAAACGCTGAAGGCGCGCGTACCACGCCGTCGATCATCGCTTACGCCAACGATGGCGAAATCCTGGTAGGTCAGTCGGCCAAGCGTCAGGCAGTGACCAACCCGCACAACACTCTGTACGCGGTTAAGCGTCTGATCGGTCGTCGTTTCGACGAAGAAGTTGTGCAGAAAGACATCCAGATGGTCCCTTACAAGATCGTCAAGGCTGACAACAACGACGCTTGGGTAGAAGTGAACGGCCAGAAAATGGCACCGCCACAAATCTCGGCTGAAATTCTGAAAAAGATGAAGAAGACCGCCGAAGACTACCTCGGCGAGACTGTGACTGAAGCGGTGATCACCGTTCCGGCCTACTTCAACGACAGCCAGCGTCAAGCGACCAAAGACGCCGGTCGCATCGCCGGTCTGGACGTAAAACGTATCATCAACGAACCAACCGCAGCCGCTCTGGCTTACGGTATGGACAAGGCCAAGGGCGATCACACCGTGATCGTTTATGACCTGGGTGGCGGTACTTTCGACGTTTCCGTGATCGAGATCGCTGAAGTCGATGGTGAGCACCAATTCGAAGTACTGGCCACCAACGGTGACACGTTCCTCGGCGGTGAAGACTTCGATATTCGTCTGATCGACTACCTCGTTGACGAATTCAAGAAAGAAAGCGGCATGAACCTTAAAGGTGATCCGCTGGCCATGCAGCGCCTGAAAGAAGCCGCTGAGAAAGCCAAGATCGAACTGTCGTCCGCTCAGTCGACCGACGTCAACCTGCCGTACATCACTGCAGATGCAACCGGTCCTAAGCACCTGAACGTGAAGATCTCGCGTGCCAAGCTCGAAGCACTGGTTGAAGACCTGGTTCAGCGCACCATCGAGCCTTGCCGCATCGCCATGAAAGACGCAGGTCTGGACGTTGGCGCGATTAACGACGTGATTCTGGTCGGTGGTCAGACCCGTATGCCGCTGGTGCAGAAGCTGGTTACTGATTTCTTCGGTAAAGAAGCTCGCAAAGACGTTAACCCGGACGAAGCTGTTGCCATGGGTGCCGCGATTCAGGGCGCTGTTCTGGCCGGTGACGTGAAAGACGTTCTGCTGCTCGACGTCAGCCCGCTGACCCTGGGTATCGAAACCATGGGTGGCGTGATGACCGCGCTGATCGAGAAAAACACCACGATTCCTACCAAGAAATCGCAAGTGTTCTCGACTGCTGACGACAACCAGGGCGCTGTGACCATTCACGTGCTGCAGGGCGAGCGTAAGCAAGCCACTCAGAACAAGTCCCTGGGCAAGTTCGACCTGGCCGACATTCCACCAGCTCCACGTGGTGTGCCGCAGATCGAAGTGACCTTCGACATCGACGCTAACGGCATTCTGCACGTTGGCGCGAAAGACAAGGCCACCGGCAAGACTCAGTCGATCGTGATCAAGGCCAACTCCGGTCTGTCCGACGAAGAAATCGAGCGCATGGTGCGTGACGCCGAAGCCAACGCTGAGGAAGATCGCAAGTTCGAAGAACTGGCTGCTGCCCGTAACCAGGGCGACGCACTGGTTCACTCGACTCGCAAGATGATTGCCGACGCGGGCGACAAAGTCACCGCCGAAGAGAAGACTGCGATCGAAGCCGCTGTGGTTGCTCTGGAAGCCGCTGTCAAAGGCGACGACAAGGCTGCTATCGAAGCGAAGGTTGAAGAGCTGTCGAAAGTCTCCGCTCCGGTTGCTCAGAAGATGTACGCCGAACAGGCTCAGCCAGCTGATGGCGCAGCCCCGCAAGGCGAATCGGCTGAGAAGGCTGACGACGTTGTCGATGCAGAGTTCGAAGAAGTCAAAGACCACAAGTAAGTTGTTGGTCGGCCGGTTGACTGCCTTCAGGCAGTGACTGGTAGGATGTCGCCGCGCGGGAGCTAGCTCCCGCGTTGGCGTATCTGGAATACGCGAATTTATACAGCATGCGACAAGCCTCGCGTGTTGGCGGTATGGCCGGGAATGCTCCTGCTTTTCGCGCTGAAAGTACCGCAAGAAACAAAGACCAGGATCGTTGAATTGACGTGAGTTGGGTCCGGGCCTGTATTGGGGCTCAACGAGTTTGGCCATCCTCAGGAGGGGTTTGCCGAACGTCCTCAAGAGTGCAGAAGACTTATGGCAAAGCGTGACTATTACGAAGTGTTGGGTGTTGAGCGCGGCTCAAGCGATGCGGACCTGAAGAAGGCTTACCGTCGTCTGGCGATGAAGCACCACCCGGACCGTAATCCCGATGACAAAGCGTCGGAAGAAATGTTCAAAGAGGCCAACGAGGCCTACGAAGTGCTGTCCGATTCCAGCAAGCGCGCGGCGTACGACCAGTACGGTCATGCCGGCGTCGACCCGAGCATGGGCGGCGGTGGCGCCGGTTTCGGTGGTCAGAACTTCTCGGACATCTTCGGTGATGTCTTCAGTGATTTCTTCGGCGGCGGTCGCGGCGGTTCCCGTGGCGGCGCTCAGCGTGGCAGCGACTTGCGCTACACCCTTGAGCTGAATCTGGAAGAGGCGGTGCGCGGCACGTCGGTGAATATCCGCGTTCCGACACTGGTCAACTGCAAGCCGTGCGACGGTTCGGGTGCCAAGAAAGGCTCGTCGCCATCGACGTGCCCGACCTGTGGCGGCATCGGTCAGGTGCGCATGCAGCAGGGCTTCTTCTCGGTGCAGCAGACCTGCCCGCGTTGCCATGGCCAAGGCAAGATCATTTCCGATCCGTGCGACTCCTGCCACGGTGACGGCCGCGTTGAAGAGTACAAAACCCTGTCGGTCAAAGTGCCGGCCGGCGTCGATACCGGCGACCGCATTCGTCTGTCCGGCGAAGGCGAGGCGGGTACGCAGGGCGGCCCGACTGGCGACCTGTATGTGGTCATCAATGTCCGCGAGCACGACATCTTTCAGCGTGACGGTAAGCATCTGTTCTGCGAAGTGCCGATCAGCTTCGTCGACGCAGCGCTGGGCGGCGAGCTGGAAATTCCGACCCTCGACGGTCGCGTCAAACTGAAAATCCCCGAAGGCACTCAGACCGGCAAGCAGTTCCGTGTTCGCGGTAAAGGCGTGGCGCCGGTGCGTGGCGGCGGTGCGGGTGACTTGATGTGTCGTGTGGCAGTCGAGACTCCGGTCAATCTGAACCGTCGTCAGCGCGAACTGCTGGAAGAATTCCGCAGCTTGCTGGCGGACGACAACAGCCATTCGCCAAAAACCACCGGTTGGTTCGACGGTGTGAAGCGCTTCTTCGGCGATCTGTAAGGAGTCGGCATGCGACGTATAGCTGTGATGGGCGCTGCTGGGCGCATGGGCAAGATTCTGGTCGAGGCCGTGCAGCAGCGCGCGCCGCTGACTGGTTTGACTGCGGCCGTGGTTCGTCCTGGCAGCACGCTGATCGGCGTCGATGCCGGTGAGCTGGCCTCGCTGGGTCGCATCGGCGTGCCGTTGTCCGGGCATATCGAAGCCGTGGCTGAAGAGTTCGATGTATTGATCGACTTCACCCTGCCCGAAGTGATGCTGAAGAATCTGGCGTTCTGCCGCAAGGCAGGCAAGGCCATGGTCATCGGCACTACTGGGCTGGACGCCGCGCAGAAGCAGTTGCTGGTCGAGGCGGGCAAGGATATTCCTATCGTCTTCGCGGCCAACTTCAGTGTCGGCGTCAATCTGTCACTGAAATTGCTCGATATGGCGGCGCGCGTGCTGGGTGATGATGCAGATATCGAAATCATCGAAGCGCATCACCGTCATAAGATCGATGCGCCGTCGGGTACGGCGTTGCGCATGGGTGAAGTGATCGCCAGTGCGCTGGATCGTGATTTGCAGAAAGTCGCGGTCTACGGTCGCGAGGGTCACACTGGCGCCCGTGAGCGTGAAACCATTGGTTTTGCAACCGTGCGCGGCGGTGATGTGGTGGGTGATCACACCGTACTGTTTGCCTGCGAAGGTGAGCGTCTGGAGATCACGCACAAGGCGTCGAGCCGCATGACGTTCGCCAAGGGCGCGGTACGTGCGGCGTTGTGGCTGGACGGTCGCGAGCCGGGTCTGTACGACATGCAAGACGTGCTCGACCTGCGTTGATTCACTGCTGAACCCGGCGCAAACGCCCTGTTTGCGCCGGTTTTTCTCCGCTTGGCGACGTCCTGTCGCATTCTCCGGCCTTTTAGGCTCTTTAGCGGTGGACCAAAAAAGCCTTTTTCTGTAAGCTACAGCTTTAGTGTGTCCACTAAAAGCGCGCAGAATAATTCAGTGAAGAAGCGGGGTGACGTGTCCATACGTCACTCCGCTTTTTTACAACCTGCGATCGCCCTTTCATGCGTTATTTACGGGAGGTCTTCTTGACTAAGCCAGCCATACTTGCCCTTGCTGATGGCAGCATTTTTCGCGGCGAAGCCATTGGTGCCGACGGTCAAACCGTTGGTGAGGTGGTGTTCAACACCGCAATGACCGGCTATCAGGAAATCCTTACCGATCCTTCCTACGCCCAACAGATCGTTACCCTGACTTACCCGCACATCGGCAACACCGGCACCACGCCGGAAGATGCCGAGTCCGACCGCGTCTGGTCCGCTGGCCTGGTCATCCGTGACCTGCCGCTGGTAGCGAGCAACTGGCGTAACACGATGTCCCTTTCCGACTACCTGAAAGCCAACAACGTTGTGGCAATCGCCGGTATCGACACCCGTCGCCTGACCCGCATCCTGCGTGAAAAAGGCGCACAGAACGGCTGCATCATGGCCGGCGACAACATCTCCGAGGAAGCCGCAATCGCTGCTGCGCAAGGCTTCCCGGGCCTGAAGGGCATGGATCTGGCGAAAGTCGTCAGCACCAAGACCCAATACGAATGGCGCTCGACTGTCTGGGATCTGAAGACCGACAGCCACGCGACCATCGAAGCTTCCGAGCTGCCTTACCACGTGGTTGCCTACGACTACGGCGTCAAGGTCAACATCCTGCGCATGCTGGTCGAGCGCGGCTGCCGCGTCACCGTGGTGCCGGCTCAAACCCCGGCCGCTGATGTACTGGCACTGAAGCCGGACGGCGTATTCCTGTCCAACGGCCCTGGTGATCCGGAGCCATGCGACTACGCGATCAAGGCGATCAAGGAAGTGCTGGAAACCGAAATTCCGGTATTCGGCATCTGCCTCGGTCACCAACTGCTGGCCCTGGCATCCGGCGCCAAGACCCTGAAAATGGGCCATGGCCACCACGGTGCCAACCACCCGGTGCAGGATCTGGACACTGGCGTTGTGATGATCACCAGCCAGAACCACGGTTTTGCGGTAGACGAAGAAACCCTGCCAGCCAACGTGCGTGCGATCCACAAATCGCTGTTCGACGGCACCCTGCAAGGCATCGAGCGCACCGACAAGAGCGCGTTCAGCTTCCAGGGTCACCCTGAAGCGAGCCCGGGCCCGAACGACGTCGCGCCACTGTTCGACCGCTTCATCAACGAGATGGCCAAGCGACGCTAAGCGTTCGCCTTGAGACTGTAGAGAGAAGCCCCTCGAGGGCGGCCCCGGCACCGGCGGCCCCTTCGAGACTTCAGAAATCGATCAAGACGGCTTGCCGACTGACCTGCGGATTTGAGTGACAAACCCATGCCAAAACGTACAGACATTAAAAGCATCCTGATTCTCGGCGCTGGCCCGATCGTTATCGGCCAGGCCTGCGAATTCGACTACTCCGGCGCCCAGGCCTGTAAAGCCCTGCGCGAAGAGGGTTACCGCGTCATCCTGGTGAACTCCAACCCGGCCACCATCATGACCGACCCGGACATGGCCGACGCGACCTACATCGAGCCGATCAAGTGGCAGACCGTTGCCAAGATCATCGAGAAAGAACGTCCGGACGCGGTGCTGCCAACCATGGGCGGCCAGACCGCTCTGAACTGCGCCCTGGACCTGGAACGCGAAGGCGTTCTGGAGAAGTTCGGCGTAGAAATGATCGGCGCCAACGCCGACACCATCGACAAGGCTGAAGACCGTTCGCGCTTCGACAAGGCGATGAAGTCCATCGGCCTGGCGTGCCCACGTTCCGGTATCGCCCACAGCATGGAAGAGGCCAACGCGGTTCTCGAAACCCTGGGCTTCCCGTGCATCATCCGTCCGTCCTTCACCATGGGCGGCACCGGTGGCGGTATCGCGTACAACCGTGAAGAGTTCGAAGAAATTTGCGCCCGTGGTCTGGACCTGTCGCCGACCAAAGAGCTGCTGATCGACGAATCGCTGATCGGCTGGAAAGAATATGAAATGGAAGTTGTCCGCGACAAAAAGGACAACTGCATCATCGTCTGCTCGATCGAAAACTTCGACCCGATGGGCGTGCACACCGGTGACTCGATCACCGTGGCTCCAGCACAAACCCTGACCGATAAGGAATATCAGATCCTGCGTAACGCCTCGCTGGCGGTACTGCGCGAGATCGGCGTCGAGACGGGCGGTTCCAACGTTCAATTCGGTATCTGCCCGAACACTGGGCGCATGGTCGTGATCGAAATGAACCCGCGTGTATCGCGTTCCTCTGCGCTGGCTTCGAAAGCCACCGGTTTCCCGATCGCCAAAGTCGCGGCCAAACTGGCTGTGGGTTACACCCTCGACGAACTGTCGAACGACATCACCGGCGGCAAGACCCCGGCGTCCTTCGAGCCATCGATCGACTACGTAGTCACCAAGCTTCCACGCTTCGCCTTCGAGAAATTCGCCAAGGCTGACGCGCGTCTGACCACTCAAATGAAGTCGGTCGGTGAAGTCATGGCCATCGGCCGTACGTTCCAGGAATCCCTGCAGAAAGCCCTGCGCGGTCTGGAAGTGGGCGTTTGCGGTCTGGACGAGAAGCTCGACCTGAGTAACCCGGAAAGCATGAGCGTGCTCAAGCGTGAACTGACCGTGCCGGGCGCCGAGCGCATCTGGTACGTGGCGGACGCTTTCCGCGCTGGCCTGTCGGTCGAAGACATCTTCGGCATGAACATGATCGATCCGTGGTTCCTGGTGCAGATCGAAGATCTGATCAAGGAAGAAGAGAAGGTCAAGACCCTCGGTCTGTCCTCCATCGACCGCGACCTGATGTTCAAGCTCAAGCGCAAAGGCTTCTCCGATCAGCGTCTGGCCAAGCTGCTGGGCGTGACCGAGAAGAACCTGCGTACGCACCGTCAGAAGCTGGAAGTGTTCCCGGTCTACAAGCGCGTTGATACCTGCGCCGCCGAGTTCGCCACCGACACCGCTTACCTCTACTCGACCTACGAGGAAGAGTGCGAAGCCGCGCCGTCGGGTCGCGACAAGATCATGATTCTGGGTGGCGGTCCGAACCGTATCGGCCAGGGCATCGAGTTCGACTACTGCTGCGTTCACGCCGCCCTCGCACTGCGCGAAGACGGCTACGAAACCATCATGGTCAACTGCAACCCGGAAACTGTTTCCACTGACTACGACACTTCCGACCGTCTGTACTTCGAGCCGGTAACCCTGGAAGACGTGTTGGAAATCTGCCGCGTCGAGAAGCCAAAAGGCGTGATCGTCCAGTACGGCGGCCAGACCCCGCTGAAACTGGCCCGTGCTCTGGAAGCCGCTGGCGTGCCAATCATCGGCACCAGCCCTGACGCAATCGACCGCGCTGAAGACCGTGAGCGTTTCCAGCAAATGGTTGAGCGTCTGAACCTGCGTCAGCCGCCTAACGCCACCGTGCGCAGCGAAGACGAAGCGGTTCGTGCTGCCGCGAAAATCGGTTATCCGCTGGTGGTGCGTCCGTCCTATGTACTGGGCGGCCGTGCGATGGAAATCGTTTACAAAGAAGACGAACTCAAGCGTTACCTGCGTGACGCGGTGCAAGTGTCCAATGACAGCCCGGTGCTGCTCGACCACTTCCTCAACTGCGCCATCGAGATGGACGTGGATGCGGTCTGCGACGGCAAAGACGTGGTGATTGGCGCGATCATGCAGCACATCGAACAGGCGGGGGTTCACTCCGGTGACTCCGCGTGCTCGCTGCCGCCGTACTCGCTGCCGGCGCACATCCAGGACGAAATGCGCGAACAGGTCAAGAAAATGGCCCTGGAGCTGGGCGTTGTCGGCCTGATGAACGTGCAGTTGGCGCTGCAAGGCGAAGACATCTACGTCATCGAAGTCAACCCGCGCGCGTCGCGTACCGTACCGTTCGTGTCGAAGTGCATCGGTGTCTCCCTGGCCATGATCGCTGCCCGCGTGATGGCTGGTAAGACCCTCAAGGAAATCGGCTTCACCAAAGAAATCATCCCGAACTTCTACAGCGTGAAAGAGGCGGTATTCCCATTCGCCAAATTCCCTGGCGTTGACCCGATCCTCGGCCCAGAGATGAAGTCGACCGGTGAAGTGATGGGCGTGGGTGACACCTTCGGTGAAGCATTCGCCAAAGCCCAGATGGGCGCCAGCGAAGTGCTGCCGACCGGCGGTACTGCGTTCATCAGCGTGCGTGACGATGACAAGCCTCTGGTTGCAGGCGTGGCCCGTGATCTGATCAACTTGGGCTTCGAAGTGGTTGCCACTGCCGGTACTGCCAAGCTGATCGAAGCGGCAGGCCTGAAAGTTCGCCGTGTGAACAAGGTGACCGAGGGTCGTCCGCACGTGGTCGACATGATCAAGAATGACGAAGTCACGCTGATCATCAACACCACCGAAGGCCGTCAGTCGATCGCCGATTCGTACTCCATTCGTCGTAATGCCTTGCAGCACAAGATTTACTGCACCACCACCATTGCTGCTGGCGAAGCTATCTGTGAAGCGCTGAAGTTCGGTCCGGAAAAGACCGTGCGCCGCTTGCAGGATCTACACGCAGGATTGAAGGCATGATCAAATACCCAATGACCGTCCAGGGCGCTAAAGCCCTGGAAGAAGAACACGCTCACCTGACCAAGGTCGTTCGTCCGAAGCTCAGCCAGGACATCGGTACGGCCCGCGAGTTGGGTGACTTGAAGGAAAACGCTGAATACCATGCCGCCCGCGAACAGCAGGGCATGGTCGAAGCGCGGATTCGCGATATCGAAGGCCGGATTCAGAATCAGGTCATCATCGACGTCACGTCGATTCCGCACACCGGCAAAGTGATTTTCGGTACCACCGTCGAAATCGCTAACGTCGAAACCGATGAAAGCGTCACTTACCACATCGTGGGTGAGGATGAGGCTGACTTCAAACTCGGCAAGATTTCGGTCGGCTCGCCTTTGGCCCGTGCCTTGATTGGCAAGGAAGAGGGCGATGTGGTCGCCGTGAAAACGCCGAGCGGCGTTATCGAGTACGAGATTGTCGAAGTCCGTCACATCTGAAAAAGGGCGCCCGCTGCATGCGGGCGCCATGCTTTGGCAGCTGACCCAGATGCTTTGGGTCGGCGGTCTATGGCTGATACATCTCGGTTTGCAGCCGGCGCTGGGCAAGATTGGCCTGGCGCCACTGCTGATCGATGAAGTGGCCAGTGCATTTGAAGTGCTGGTGGTGGGGTTTGCCGCCGCATGCGTTATTTTTCAGGCTTTGGTGCTGGTACAGGCCGAAGGCCTCGCCAGTCTATGGCGGGATTTTCGCGGGCAGGTGCTGCTGATGGCGTTGTATGCGTGTGCGATGTATGTCGCAGTGCGTGTCGGCTGGCCGGATGCGCAGCGCTGGCAGGTGTTCAGTTATCTGGTTCTGGGATTTTCCGGGCTGGTGCTGGTGATGCAACCTGTACCGGGATGGAGTGGCAGGGTGCGCGAAGCACACCCTTGACCCTTTTCATCACTTGAAGCGATGAATGTTCGACAGCTGCTTGTTGGCGCTGAAGTTCCGACGGTAAACCAGTGCCATCTTGCCGATGACCTGCACCAGATCCGCTTTGCCAACCTTGCACAGTTCTGCGATGTGCGCCAGGCGCGACTCGCGATCAAGGATGTTGAGCTTGATCTTGATCAGCTCGTGATCCGCCAAAGCGCGTTCAAGTTCGGCTAAGACACCTTCAGTCAAACCGTTGTCAGCCACCGTCAAAACCGGTTTCAGGTGGTGGCCAATGGATTTGTACTGTTTCTTCTGCTCTGGAGTGAGCGGCATAATCTGACCCTTTCGTCTGGATTCTATAAAATGGCGGCCATTTTACCCGAGGGCTCGTGGATCCGCCCAATTAATCACGACCCTAATCATCGAGGTGCCCAATGGCGCGTTCCAAGACAAGCCTTGGTTGGCTGAAAAGACATGTCAATGATCCTTATGTGAAACAAGCGCAAAAGGATGGTTACCGCTCGCGTGCGAGTTACAAGCTTCTGGAGGTTCAGGAGAAATACAAGCTGATCCGCCCTGGCATGAGCGTTGTCGACCTGGGTGCAGCGCCCGGTGGCTGGTCGCAGGTCACCAGTCGTCTGATTGGCGGTCAGGGGCGTTTGATCGCTTCGGACATTCTGGAAATGGACAGCATCCCTGATGTGACCTTTATTCAAGGTGACTTCACCGAGGACGCAGTGCTCGCGCAGATCCTGGAAGCCGTCGGTAATTCGCAGGTAGACCTTGTGATTTCCGATATGGCCCCCAATATGAGTGGTACGCCTGAAGTGGATATGCCCAAAGCCATGTTCCTTTGCGAGCTGGCACTTGATCTGGCAGAGCGGATCCTCAAGCCGGGTGGCAATTTCGTGATCAAGATTTTTCAGGGCGAAGGCTTTGATGTCTACCTGAAGGATGCCCGCAAGAAGTTCGACAAGATCCAGATGATCAAGCCGGACTCCTCTCGTGGCAGCTCTCGCGAGCAGTACATGCTGGCTTGGGGTTATCGCGGGCGTAGTGAGTAAAACGAGGTTTTTGTGCGGGGTGATAGGTTTTTAGTATTTCGCCCGGCTAGCATTAACGAATATTGTGTAGAAAGTGTTTCACAAAGGGTTACAGACGGCGCCTGCCAGAGTTGTAGGTAATGTAGTAAGTTAGGCCGGTGAATATCATGCGAAGCGCGCGCCAGTAGCGGAGCTTGCTTCAGAGGGTAGTTAATTGAACGATATGGCAAAGAATCTGATCCTGTGGTTGATCATCGCAGCTGTCCTGGTGACGGTGATGAACAACTTCTCCAGCCCTAACGAGCCGCAGACCCTCAACTATTCCGACTTCATCCAGCAGGTCAAGGATGGCAAGGTCGAGCGCGTAGCCGTTGATGGCTATGTAATCACCGGCAAACGCAATGATGGCGACAGCTTCAAGACCATTCGTCCGGCAATTCAGGACAATGGCCTGATTGGCGATCTGGTCGACAACCACGTTGTGGTTGAAGGCAAGCAGCCTGAACAGCAGAGCATCTGGACCCAGTTGCTGGTAGCCAGCTTCCCGATCCTGGTGATCATCGCGGTGTTCATGTTCTTCATGCGCCAGATGCAGGGCGGTGCCGGCGGCAAGGGCGGACCGATGAGCTTCGGCAAGAGCAAGGCGCGCCTGCTTTCCGAAGATCAGGTGAAAACCACATTGGCTGACGTTGCCGGTTGCGACGAAGCCAAGGAAGAAGTCGGTGAGTTGGTAGAGTTCCTGCGTGATCCGGGCAAGTTCCAGCGTCTGGGCGGCCGCATTCCTCGCGGCGTGCTGATGGTTGGTCCACCGGGTACCGGTAAAACCTTGCTGGCCAAGGCGATTGCTGGCGAAGCCAAGGTACCTTTCTTCACTATTTCCGGTTCTGACTTCGTCGAGATGTTTGTCGGCGTTGGTGCCAGCCGTGTTCGCGACATGTTCGAGCAGGCGAAGAAGCACGCGCCTTGCATCATCTTTATCGACGAAATCGATGCCGTTGGTCGCCATCGTGGCGCTGGCATGGGTGGCGGTCACGACGAGCGCGAGCAGACTCTCAACCAGTTGCTGGTTGAGATGGATGGCTTCGAAATGAACGACGGCATCATTGTTATCGCTGCAACCAACCGTCCAGACGTACTCGACCCTGCGCTGCTTCGTCCGGGCCGTTTCGACCGTCAGGTTGTGGTTGGTTTGCCGGATATCCGTGGTCGTGAGCAGATTCTCAAGGTCCACATGCGTAAAGTGCCAATGGGTGACGACGTCGCTCCGGCGGTGATTGCACGTGGTACTCCGGGCTTCTCGGGCGCTGACCTGGCCAACCTGGTCAACGAGGCTTCTCTGTTCGCTGCGCGCAGCGGCAAGCGCATCGTTGAAATGAAAGAATTCGAGCTGGCCAAAGACAAGATCATGATGGGTGCCGAGCGCAAATCCATGGTCATGTCCGAGAAAGAGAAACAGAACACTGCATATCACGAAGCGGGTCACGCTATCGTTGGTCGCGTCGTGCCTGAGCATGATCCGGTTTACAAGGTATCGATCATTCCGCGCGGTCGTGCGCTGGGTGTGACGATGTTCCTGCCGGAAGAGGATCGCTACAGCCTGTCCAAACGTGCCTTGATCAGCCAGATCTGCTCGCTGTATGGCGGCCGTATAGCTGAAGAAATGACACTGGGCTTCGATGGTGTCACCACCGGTGCTTCCAACGACATCATGCGTGCCAGTCAGATTGCGCGGAACATGGTGACCAAGTGGGGTCTGTCGGAAAAGCTCGGCCCGTTGATGTACGCCGAAGAAGAGGGTGAAGTGTTCCTCGGTCGCGGCGGTGGCGGTCAGGCTGCCAGCTTCTCTGGCGAGACGGCCAAGCTGATCGACTCCGAAGTGCGCAGCATCATTGACCAGTGCTACGGCACGGCAAAGCAGATCCTTACGGACAACCGTGACAAGCTTGATGCCATGGCTGATGCCTTGATGAAGTACGAAACGATCGATGCTGAACAGATCGACGACATCATGGCCGGTCGTACGCCTCGCGAGCCCCGTGACTGGTCAGGTGGCACAGGTACACCGCCACCTCCAGTGGTGCGGGACGAGCGTCCGGAAACACCGATCGGCGGTCCGGCTGCTGACGTTTAAGGTTTGAAATGACTTCTGTACAGTCCCTGACCCGGTTGCCTTGCGGCAACCGGGTTCTTGATTTGGCCCAGACGCATGTCATGGGTATTCTCAATGTAACCCCTGATTCTTTCTCCGACGGCGGCCGATACAGCCAGCTCGACGCGGCCCTGCGCCACGCCGAAGCCATGGTGGCGGCCGGTGCAACACTGATTGATGTTGGTGGCGAGTCGACCCGGCCCGGCGCGCGCGCAGTTTCTCCGCTGGAGGAGCTTGAGCGCGTCGCGCCGATCGTCGAGCTGATCAATCGCGAACTTGATGTGATCATCTCGGTGGACACTTCTACGCCTGCGGTGATGCGCGAAACCGCGCGATTGGGTGCCGGGTTGATCAATGATGTGCGATCGCTACAGCGCGATGGTGCGCTGGATGCAGCGGCGGCGACAGGCTTGCCAGTATGTCTGATGCATATGCTCGGTGAGCCAGGCGATATGCAGGACAATCCGCAATATCAGGATGTCACTCGCGAGGTTGGTGAATTTCTCGCGGAGCGGATGTCGGTGTGTGCATCAGCAGGTATTCCCGCTGAGCGCATCATCCTTGATCCGGGCTTCGGTTTCGCCAAAACCCTGCAGCACAATCTAAGCTTGTTCAAGCACATGGAGGCCCTGCATGCGTTAGGTCGGCCTCTGCTTGTTGGTGTTTCTCGAAAGAGCATGATCGGGCATGCCTTGAATCGTCCTGTTGGGGAGCGGCTGCATGGCGGATTGGCGCTGGCGGCGCTGGCATCGGTGAAAGGTGCGCGTATATTGCGCGTCCATGATGTTGCAGAAACAGTAGACGTGGTGCGGATGATCGCGGCAGTGGAATCAGCCGAATAAGAATGATGGAGCACTTATGAGCAAGAAATATTTTGGTACTGACGGCATTCGTGGTCGCGTCGGTGAATACCCGATTACTCCTGACTTCATGCTCAAGCTCGGCTGGGCTGCTGGCATGGCCTTTCGCAAGATGGGCGCCTGCAAGGTGCTGGTCGGCAAGGACACGCGGATTTCCGGTTACATGTTCGAGTCTGCTCTGGAGGCCGGTCTGACATCGGCGGGTGCCGATGTGATGCTGCTCGGTCCTATGCCGACGCCGGCGATCGCCTATCTGTCGCGCACGTTCCAGGCTGAAGCCGGTATCGTGATCAGTGCTTCGCATAACCCGCATGACGACAACGGCATCAAGTTTTTCTCTGGTAAAGGCACCAAGCTGCCCGATGAGCTGGAGTTGATGATCGAAGAGTTGCTCGATACCCCGATGACCGTGGTCGAGTCGAGCAAGATCGGCAAAGTGTCGCGAATCAACGATGCGTCGGGCCGATACATCGAATTCTGCAAAAGCAGCGTGCCAACGGGCACCAGTTTCTCTGGGCTCAAGATCGTTATCGACTGTGCGCATGGTGCGACCTACAAGGTTGCTCCGAGCGTTTTTCGTGAGTTGGGTGCAGAAGTGGTTGTGCTGTCGGCGCAGCCAAATGGTCTGAACATCAACGAAAATTGTGGCTCGACCCATATGGGGCAGTTGCAGGCAGCGGTGCTGGCTGAACACGCCGATCTGGGTATCGCCTTCGACGGTGATGGTGATCGGGTTTTGATGGTCGATCACACGGGCGCCATTGTCGATGGTGATGAGTTGTTGTTCATCATCGCCCGTGATCTGCATGAGCGTGGCAAATTGCAGGGCGGCGTCGTCGGCACTCTGATGAGTAATCTGGGGCTGGAACTCGCGCTGGCGGATCTGTCGATCCCGTTCATTCGTGCCAATGTCGGCGACCGCTACGTGATCGCTGAGTTGCTTGAGCGCAATTGGCTGGTCGGTGGCGAGAATTCGGGGCATATCGTTTGCTTCAATCACACCACGACCGGTGATGCGATCATTGCTGCGCTGCAGGTGCTGATGGCGCTGAAGACTCGTAATGAAGGTTTGGCGCAAACGCGTCAGGCATTGCGCAAGTGCCCTCAGGTACTGATCAATGTGCGTTTCGGTGGTGGCGAAAGTCCGCTGGAACACCCGGCTGTCAAGGAAGCCAGTGCGCGTGTAACCCAGGCAATGGCAGGGCGCGGTCGCGTGCTTTTGCGCAAGTCCGGGACAGAGCCTCTGGTGCGCGTAATGGTCGAAGGCGAGGACGAAACCCAGGTTCGCAACTATGCCGAAGAGCTGGCAAAACTGGTAACTGAAGTTTCTGCCTGATACGGCTTGCAAGCCATGATTGTGTTGGGTAACATCTGCGCCCACTTTGACCGACGAGGTACAGCATGCGTCGCCCTATGGTAGCTGGTAACTGGAAGATGCACGGTACCCGCGCCAGCGTCGCTGAGCTGATCAACGGCCTTCGTCATCTGGCCTTGCCAAGCGGTGTTGATGTCGCGGTATTCCCGCCTTGCTTGTATATCAATCAAGTGATTGATGGCTTGAAAGGTAAATCGATTTCGGTCGGTGCGCAGAATTCTGCGGTGGAATCCATGCAAGGTGCATTGACCGGTGAGATTGCACCGAGTCAGTTGGTGGATGCAGGCTGTTCCCTGGTGCTTGTCGGGCACTCCGAGCGCCGCCAGATAATGGGCGAGCGGGACGGGATGCTGAATCGCAAGTTTGCAGCTGCGCAAGCATGTGGCTTGATTCCGGTGTTGTGTATAGGGGAAACCCTTGAGCAGCGCGAAGCTGGAAAAACTCTTGAGGTTGTCGGGCGTCAGCTGGGCAGTATCATCGAGGAGCTGGGTGTCGGTGCTTTTGCCAAGGCAGTCATAGCTTACGAGCCGGTCTGGGCTATTGGTACCGGACTGACTGCGACGCCGCAGCAAGCTCAGGATGTGCATAAAGCCATTCGCGAGCAGCTGGCGGCAGAGAATTCTGAAGTCGCACGAGGTGTGCGGCTTCTATACGGCGGCAGCGTGAAGGCGGCCAATGCGGTCGAACTGTTCGGCATGCCGGATATCGATGGGGGGCTCATTGGTGGAGCTTCCCTGAATGCAGATGAGTTCGGTGCGATTTGTCGCGCCGCGGGAAACTGAAAAAATGCTGGAAACAGTCGTAGTCGTTTTTCATCTGCTGGGTGCATTGGGCGTAGTTGCTCTGGTTTTGCTGCAGCAGGGTAAGGGTGCGGACGCTGGCGCGTCTTTCGGAGCAGGTGCTTCAAATACTGTGTTCGGAAGCCAAGGTTCCTCTACCTTTCTTAGTAAGTTTACTGCTATACTTGCCGCCGGTTTCTTCATAACCAGCTTGGGGTTAGGTTACTTTGCTAAAGAGAAGGCTCATCAGCTGACTCAAGCAGGATTACCAGATCCAGCAGTGTTGGAAGTACCTAAGCAACAACAACCGGCTTCTGATGATGTCCCGGTGCTTCAAGAGCAAAAGTCGGCTACTCCAGCGACTGACGTACCTCCAGCTCAAGAGCAGAAGTAAGAAGGGTTTCAAACGTAGTTTTGCCGAGGTGGTGGAATTGGTAGACACGCAACCTTGAGGTGGTTGTGCCCATAGGGTGTAGGGGTTCGAGTCCCCTTCTCGGTACCAATTAGTCAGGAGAGCCCGCTGTTGCGGGCTTTCTTGCAGGTGGAAGGTTACATTGACCCTATAAGGGATCGGTCGTATACTTCCGCCCCAGCTTTGTCGCGGGGTGGAGCAGTCTGGTAGCTCGTCGGGCTCATAACCCGAAGGTCGTCGGTTCAAATCCGGCCCCCGCAACCAGTTTAAGGAGCCCCTTTTAAGGGGCTTTTTGTTAGCTGGACACTTTCAACGCCGCTGTTCGACGGCGTTTCAAGGATGGGCGTTATGCCCATTTTTTTATTTTGCAAAGCATGCACATATCATGCACTAGGGGGTTCAGGTGTCGAGCAAGCTAGAAGAGTTGCAGGCCTTGCTGGCCCCGGTGGTCGTGGCCCTGGGCTATGAATGCTGGGGTATCGAGTTTTCGGCTCAGGGTCGTCACTCGATGTTGCGCGTTTATATCGATAAAGAGGGCGGCGTGCTGGTGGACGATTGCGCCATTGTCAGCCGCCAGATCAGCGGTGTGCTGGATGTTGAAGATCCAATCTCCGTTGAATACACCCTTGAAGTTTCCTCGCCTGGCATGGAGCGCCCACTGTTCACTCTTGAGCAGTTTGCAAAGTTTGCCGGTGAACAAGTGAAGATCAAGCTGCGTTCGCCTTTTGAAGGGCGACGCAACTTTCAGGGCCTTCTGCGCGGTGTAGAAGAGCAGGACGTCGTGGTGCAGGTAGACGACCATGAATTCCTGTTGCCGATCGATATGATCGACAAGGCCAACATTATTCCCAGTTTTGACTGAGACGCGGATCCCGCGGATCCAATGGCTTGCGAAAGGCGAGGCGTACGATGAGCAAAGAAGTACTGCTGGTTGTTGAGTCGGTATCCAATGAAAAGGGCGTACCGGCAAGCGTAATTTTTGAAGCGCTGGAGCTGGCTTTGGCCACTGCTACCAAAAAACGCTTTGAAGACGAAGTTGACCTGCGTGTGGAAATTAACCGCCACACCGGTTCATACGAAACTTTCCGTCGCTGGACGGTCGTTGAAGAGAATGATCTCGACGATCCGGCCATCGAAACCTGGCCAAGCAAGGTTGCCGAAACGCATCCTGGTGCCAACGTTGGCGACGTCGTCGAAGAAAAAATCGAATCCATCGAGTTCGGCCGCATTGCCGCACAGACTGCCAAGCAAGTGATTGTGCAGAAAGTGCGTGAAGCCGAGCGCGCTCAAGTGGTCGACGCTTATCGCGAGCGCCTGGGGGAAATCATCTCCGGCACCGTGAAGAAAGTCACCCGCGACAACGTGATCGTCGATCTGGGTAACAACGCTGAAGCGTTGCTGGCCCGTGAAGACATCATTTCTCGCGAAACCTTCCGTGTCGGCGTGCGTCTGCGTGCGCTGCTCAAGGAAATCCGCACCGAGAACCGCGGCCCGCAGTTGATCCTGTCGCGTACCGCGCCGGAAATGCTGATCGAGCTGTTCCGTATCGAAGTGCCGGAAATTGCCGAAGGCCTGATCGAAGTAATGGCAGCGTCCCGTGATCCGGGTTCGCGCGCCAAGATCGCCGTCCGCTCCAAGGACAAACGCATCGACCCGCAGGGCGCTTGCATTGGTATGCGCGGTTCGCGCGTCCAGGCAGTGTCGGGTGAGTTGGGCGGTGAGCGTGTTGATATCGTCCTCTGGGATGACAACCCGGCTCAGTTCGTGATCAACGCCATGTCCCCGGCTGAGGTTGCGGCAATTATCGTTGACGAAGATGCCCACGCCATGGACATCGCCGTTGGCGCAGACAATCTGGCTCAGGCCATCGGTCGCGGTGGTCAGAACGTGCGTCTGGCCAGCCAGTTGACTGGCTGGACACTGAACGTGATGACCGAATCGGACATCCAGGCTAAGCAGCAAGCAGAAACCGGCGACATCCTGCGCAACTTCATCGACGAGCTGGAAGTCGACGAAGACCTTGCACAGGTGCTGGTAGATGAAGGCTTCACCAGCCTGGAAGAGATTGCCTACGTACCGTTGGAAGAAATGCTCAACATCGACGGCTTTGACGAAGATACCGTCAACGAGCTTCGCGCTCGTGCCAAGGATCGTTTGTTGACCAAAGCCATCGCTACTGAGGAAAAGCTGGCAGACGCCCATCCGGCCGAAGACCTGCTCTCGCTTGAGGGTATGGACAAGGATTTGGCGATGGAACTGGCGGTGCGCGGCGTAATTACCCGCGAAGACCTGGCCGAGCAGTCTATTGACGACCTGCTCGACATCGACGGCATTGACGATGATCGTGCCGGCAAGTTGATCATGGCCGCCCGAGCCCACTGGTTCGAGTAATTAGGCGCGGCCTGAGGAGAGAAGTGCATGACGCAAGTCACGGTGAAACAACTGGCCGATGAGGTCAAAACACCGGTAGAGCGCCTGTTGCAGCAGATGCGTGAGGCAGGTCTGCCGCACACCGCCGCCGAAGAAAATGTGACTGACAGTGAGAAGCAGTCCCTGCTGACTCACTTGAAAAGCAGCCACAAGGCGAAAGTGGAAGAACCACGCAAGATCACGCTGCAGCGTAAAACCACCAGCACCCTGCGTGTGGCTGGTAGCAAAAGCATCAGCGTAGAAGTTCGCAAAAAGAAAGTTTTCGTACAGCGTAGCCCGGAAGAAATCGAAGCCGAGCGCAAGCGTGAACTGGATGAGCGTCGCGCAGTAGAAAATGCTGCTCGTCAGAAGGCTGAAGAAGAAGCCAAGCAGCGCGCCGAAGTAGAAGCGCGTAACCAGCCTGCTGCTGCGCAGACCGCGACCAGCGACGCCGTTGCGGCGCCGGCTGCAGCTGCCGAACCTGTTCGCGAAAGCGCGCCGGTGGCTGCTGCTCCAGCACCGTCTGCTGAAGTTCGCAACAAGCAGAACGAACAGCGCCGTCCGGACAAGCCACGTGCCGACGATAACAATCGTCGTAGCGGTGGTGGTGATGGCGAGCGCAAAAACGCTCCGCATCGCGCTTCGGTCAAAGAAAAAGCGCCGGCGCCACGTGTGGCGCCACGCACTACCGACGAAGAAAGCGATGGCTTCCGTCGCGGTGGTCGCGGCAAGGCCAAGCTGAAGAAGCGCAACGCCCACGGTTTCCAGAGCCCAACCGGCCCTGTCGTGCGTGATGTGCAGATCGGCGAGACCATCACCGTTGGCGATCTCGCCAATCAGATGTCGGTCAAGGCTGCTGAAATCATCAAGTTCATGTTCAAACTGGGTACTCCAGCGACCATCAACCAGGTGCTTGATCAGGAAACTGCTCAACTGGTAGCCGAAGAACTGGGCCACAAAGTGACCCTGGTCAGCGACACCGCCCTGGAAGATTCCCTGGCCGAGTCCCTGAAGTTTGAAGGTGAGTCGTTCTCCCGTGCGCCAGTCGTGACCGTAATGGGCCACGTTGACCACGGTAAAACGTCCCTGCTCGACTACATCCGTCGTGCCAAGGTAGCTGCTGGCGAAGCCGGTGGTATCACCCAGCACATCGGTGCATACCACGTTGAAACCGAACGCGGCATGGTCACCTTCCTCGACACCCCGGGTCACGCCGCGTTTACCGCAATGCGTGCTCGTGGTGCCAAGGCGACCGACATCGTGATCCTGGTGGTTGCAGCGGACGACGGCGTGATGCCGCAGACCATTGAAGCTGTTCAGCACGCAGTAGCGGCTGGCGTTCCACTGGTTGTAGCGGTGAACAAAATCGACAAGCCGGGCGCTGATCTCGATCGCATCCGTAGCGAACTGTCGGTTCACGGCGTGACTTCCGAAGAGTGGGGCGGTGATACGCCGTTCGTACCGGTGTCGGCGAAAGTCGGTACAGGCGTCGACGAGCTGCTCGAAGCCGTTCTGCTGCAGGCTGAAGTTCTCGAACTGAAAGCGACTCCATCGGCTCCTGGCCGTGGCGTTGTGGTTGAATCGCGTCTCGACAAAGGTCGTGGCCCGGTGGCAACCGTTCTGGTTCAAGACGGTACCCTGCGCCAAGGCGACATGGTCCTGGTCGGTTCGAACTATGGCCGCGTGCGCGCCATGCTCGACGAGAACGGCAAGCCAATCAAAGAAGCCGGTCCTTCCATCCCAGTCGAGATCCTCGGCCTGGACGGTACCCCGGACGCTGGCGACGAGATGAGCGTGGTTGCTGACGAGAAGAAAGCCCGTGAAGTGGCTCTGTTCCGTCAAGGCAAGTTCCGCGAAGTCAAACTGGCTCGCGCTCACGCCGGCAAGCTGGAAAACATCTTCGAAAACATGGGTCAGGCCGAGAAGAAGACGCTCAACATCGTCCTCAAATCCGACGTCCGTGGTTCGCTGGAAGCGTTGAACGGTGCCTTGAATGGCCTGGGCAACGATGAAGTACAAGTGCGCGTAGTCGGCGGCGGCGTGGGTGGTATCACCGAGTCCGACGCTAACCTGGCACTGGCTTCCAACGCTGTACTGTTCGGCTTCAACGTGCGTGCCGATGCTGGCGCACGGAAGATCGTCGAGCAGGAAGGTCTGGATATGCGTTACTACAACGTGATCTACGACATCATCGAAGACGTCAAGAAAGCCCTGACCGGTATGCTCGGCAGCGATGTTCGCGAGAACATCCTGGGTGTGGCCGAAGTGCGTGACGTGTTCCGCTCGCCGAAGTTTGGCGCGATCGCTGGTTGCATGGTGATCGAAGGTGTTGTGCACCGTAACCGTCCGATCCGTGTACTGCGTGAAGACATCGTTATCTTCGAAGGCGAGCTGGAATCCCTGCGCCGCTTCAAGGATGACGCTTCCGAAGTACGTGCCGGCATGGAATGCGGTATCGGCGTGAAGAGCTACAACGACGTCAAAGTCGGCGACAAGATCGAAGTCTTCGAGAAGGTTCAGGTTGCTCGCAGCCTCTAACTCGCGCACTTCAGGAGCCGTGATGGTCGGCCGCACTCAACAGTGTGGCGCATCACCCGGACTCTAAACGCAACGCCCGGTCTGGCTTTTGTCAGGCCGGGCGTTTGCCGCTTTCAGACCTGGCGGGTTTCACCGTCGGGCAGTAACAGGTAACAAAATCATGGCAAAAGAATACAGCCGTACCCAACGTATCGGCGATCAGATGCAGCGCGAGCTGGCCCAACTGATCCGTCGTGAAGTCAAGGATCCACGTGTGGGTCTGGTCACCATTACCGCTGTGGAAGTCAGCCGTGACGTCGGTCACGCAAAGATTTTCATCACCGTGATGGGCCAGGACAACGCAGAAGACATCGCGCAAAGCATCAAGGTGCTCAATTCCGCCGCAGGTTTCCTGCGCATGCAATTGGCCCGTGAAATGAAACTGCGCAGCGTGCCGCAACTGCACTTCCACTACGACGAATCCGTCGTGCGTGGTGCGCACCTGTCGGCGCTGATCGAGCGTGCTGTTGCTGAAGACAATCAGCATCCGGTCGCTGCTGAACCTGAAGACACCAAGGAGTAATTCGGTGGCTCAGGTCAAACGTATCCGTCGTAACGTCAGCGGCATCATCCTGCTCGACAAGCCGTTGGGGTTCACCTCCAACGCTGCGTTGCAGAAGGTTCGCTGGCTGCTCAATGCCGAGAAGGCCGGTCACACCGGCAGTCTCGATCCGCTGGCCACCGGCGTATTGCCGCTGTGCTTTGGCGAGGCGACCAAGTTTTCGCAATACCTGCTCGATTCCGACAAGGCCTATGAAACCCTGGCGCAGCTAGGCAAGACCACCACCACGGCGGACGCCGAAGGTGAGGTTTTGCAGGAACGCCCGGTGACCGTTGGTCGCGCCGATGTCGAAGCGGCTCTGCCGAAATTTCGCGGGCAAATCAGTCAGATACCGCCGATGTACTCGGCGCTCAAGCGTGATGGCCAGCCGCTGTACAAGCTGGCCCGTGCAGGCGAAGTAGTGGAGCGCGAACCGCGTTCTGTTACTATTGCGCGCTTGGAATTACTGGCCTTCGAAGGCGATACTGCGCGACTTGCGGTGGATTGCAGCAAGGGCACCTATATTCGCACCCTGGTGGAGGATATCGGTGAGCAACTCGGTTGTGGTGCGTACGTCGCTGAATTGCGCCGTACCCAGGCCGGGCCTTTCACCCTGGCGCAGACCGTGACCCTCGAAGAGCTGGAAGCGGTACATGCCGAAGGCGGCAATGAGGCGGTTGATCGCTTCCTGATGCCATCGGACAGCGGCCTGCAGGATTGGCCGCTGCTGCACTTCTCCGAAGCGAGCGCGTTCTACTGGCTCAACGGCCAGCCGGTGCGTGCCCCGGATGCTCCGAAGTTCGGCATGGTGCGGGTACAGGATCACAATGGTCGCTTCATCGGTATCGGTGAAGTGAGCGAAGACGGGCGCATCGCGCCACGTCGACTGATTCGGTCGGAATGACCGAAACCGGTCTGTGTCAAAGCAGGCTGGCGAGGGTGGCTGTTAACAGGCACGGTCACTACTCATTTATAGATACAGGGATTTGTCCCTGGCCTGTTGAAGCTGTTTCCTTGAAACAGTTTCCTGATAAAAGGATTGCCTCATGGCTCTCGACGTTCAAGAAAAAGCTCAAATCGTTGCTGACTATCAGCAAGCTGTTGGTGACACCGGTTCGCCAGAAGTGCAAGTTGCACTGCTGACCCACAACATCAACAAGCTGCAAGGTCACTTCAAGGCCAACGGTAAAGATCACCACTCCCGTCGTGGTCTGATCCGCATGGTAAACCAGCGTCGCAAGCTGCTGGACTACCTGAAAGGCAAGGATCTGGGTCGTTATCAGACTCTGATCGGTCGCCTGGGTCTGCGTCGCTAATCAGCGATTGCGCTATGAGGTTGGTTGTCTGTCGGACGCCTGCGGTTTACCGCCGGCGCCTTGCAGGCTCCCAGCCTCAAGTTTTATCTGGATACACGTTTTACCCTGGACAGGCGTTGGGCCGATTCCCGACATTGCCCAAGAATTCGCAAGAAACCAGTTCCCCCAAGAGCCACAAAGAAGGTAGGACACCGTGAACCCGGTAATCAAAAAATTCCAGTTCGGTCAATCGACCGTTACCCTCGAGACTGGCCGTATCGCCCGTCAGGCCTCCGGCGCAGTATTGGTCACCGTTGACGACGACGTCAGCGTATTGGTGACTGTAGTCGGTGCAAAACAGGCTGATCCAGGCAAGGGCTTCTTCCCTCTGTCCGTTCACTACCAGGAAAAGACTTACGCTGCCGGTAAGATCCCTGGCGGTTTCTTCAAGCGTGAAGGCCGTCCTTCCGAGAAAGAAACCCTGACTTCCCGACTGATCGACCGTCCGATCCGTCCGCTGTTCCCGGAAGGCTTCATGAACGAAGTGCAGGTTGTCTGCACCGTCGTTTCCACCAGCAAAAAGACCGATCCGGACATCGCTGCGATGATCGGTACCTCGGCTGCCCTGGCCATCTCGGGCATTCCGTTCGACGGCCCGATCGGCGCCGCTCGCGTAGCGTTCCACGAAAGCACCGGCTACCTGCTGAACCCGACTTACGAGCAGCAAGCTGCTTCGAGCCTGGACATGGTCGTGGCCGGTACTTCCGACGCCGTTCTGATGGTTGAGTCGGAAGCCAAAGAACTGACCGAAGACCAGATGCTGGGCGCGGTACTGTTTGCTCACGACGAATTCCAGGTTGTGATCAACGCCGTTAAAGAACTGGCCGCTGAAGCTGCCAAGCCAACCTGGACCTGGGCTCCGGCTCCAGAAGCCACCGAACTGCTGGGCGCTATCCGTGCCGAGTTCGGCGAAGCGATCTCCCAGGCTTACACCATCACCGTCAAGGCCGACCGTTACGCTCGCCTGGGTGAGCTGAAGGATCAGGTGGTTGCCAAGCTGTCCGGTGAAGAAGGCCAGCCTTCGTCCAGCGAAGTCAAAGCCGCTTTCGGCGAAATCGAATACCGCACCGTTCGCGAAAACATCGTCAACGGCAAGCCACGTATCGACGGTCGCGACACCAAAACCGTACGTCCGCTGAACATCGAAGTCGGCGTGCTGCCGAAGACTCACGGTTCGGCGCTGTTCACCCGTGGTGAAACCCAGGCACTGGTGGTCGCGACGCTGGGTACCGCCCGTGACGCACAGCTGCTGGACACCCTGGAAGGCGAGAAAAAAGACCCGTTCATGCTGCACTACAACTTCCCGCCGTTCTCGGTAGGCGAGTGTGGTCGCATGGGTGGTGCTGGTCGTCGTGAAATCGGTCACGGCCGTCTGGCCCGTCGTTCGGTTTCGGCCATGCTGCCAGCCGCTGACGTGTTCCCGTACACCATCCGTGTGGTTTCGGAAATCACCGAATCCAACGGTTCGAGCTCGATGGCTTCCGTTTGCGGCGCTTCCCTGGCCCTGATGGACGCTGGTGTGCCGATGAAGGCTCCGGTTGCCGGTATCGCCATGGGTCTGGTTAAAGAAGGCGAGAAATTCGCCGTCCTGACCGACATCCTCGGTGACGAAGACCACCTGGGCGACATGGACTTCAAAGTAGCCGGTACCGCCAAAGGCGTTACTGCGCTGCAGATGGACATCAAGATCAAGGGCATCACCGAAGAAATCATGGAAATCGCTCTGGGCCAAGCCCTGGAAGCGCGCCTGAACATCCTCGGCCAGATGAACCAGATCATTGGCCAGTCGCGTACCGAACTGTCGGCCAACGCTCCGACCATGATCGCGATGAAGATCGACACCGACAAGATCCGTGACGTTATCGGTAAAGGTGGCGCGACCATCCGTGCGATCTGCGAAGAAACCAAGGCTTCGATCGACATCGAAGACGACGGTTCGATCAAGATCTTCGGCGAAACCAAGGAAGCGGCTGAAGCAGCACGTCAGCGCGTTCTGGGCATCACCGCTGAAGCCGAGATCGGCAAGATCTACGTGGGTAAAGTTGAGCGTATCGTCGACTTCGGCGCATTCGTCAACATCCTGCCGGGCAAGGACGGTCTGGTGCACATCTCGATGCTGAGCGACGCTCGCGTAGAGAAAGTGACCGACATCCTGAAAGAAGGCCAGGAAGTGGAAGTACTGGTACTGGACGTGGACAACCGCGGCCGTATCAAGCTGTCTATCAAAGACGTGGCAGCTGCCAAGGCTTCGGGCGTTTAATCAGCCCAAAGCGTTAGCGCAATAAAAATGCCCCGCCGTGAAAACGGCGGGGCATTTTTTTGACCGGGAAATATCGAGACATTCTGCGAAGTTGCCGGACTTCAGAACCGGTGCTAGGTTTAGCCCACCGCCCGTGTAGCTCAGCCGGTAGAGCAGCGCACTCGTAACGCGAAGGTCGCAGGTTCGATTCCTGTCTCGGGCACCACATCAACGTTCGTCGGCGTTCGGCGACTTTCACACCATCATTCCTATGCCGTCGCCACCAATATCACCAAGTCCTGGTTCTTCAGATTCTATCGGCATGGCAAGTGGCGCCGTATGTCGCTAGGCATTTACCAGGAAATTACCTTAAGGAAGCCCGCGACCTGCAAAATCGCGCCTGGGCGCTAGTGCCAACGGCACAGCCTAATCGCTAAACGGTTGGTCCCCAGGCAAGCACCTGTTCGCGTAGTGACCAGTGGCCAGATGCAATCGTGATAGTATCCCGAAAATTTCAGTCGACAGGGTATGTCACAAAATGAGCACAAGACAGATTGGAGGGCTAACGGCCCTCCGATTTTTTGCGGCATTCGCGATTCTTATTCACCACGCCAAAGGGAATTTTTTTCCACCGGAATTTCTGGCAGGACTTCCGCTTGATGCTGGAGTGACTTTTTTCTTCGTGTTGTCCGGTTTTATTCTTTCTCACGTTTATTCGGAAAAAGGAATTCGCGGAGGACTGTCGAGGTTTTATGTTGCTCGGTTTGCACGGCTTTGGCCAGCACATGCATTTTGCACATTGATGCTACTGGCCTGCATTCCCTATCAGCGCGAGTTGTTAGAGTCAGCCAATAACGTCTATACACTGATTCTGAACTTGTTGATGCTGCACGCAGCAGTTCCAATTCCTGATGTCTACTTCTCGTTCAACGCTGTCTCTTGGAGTATTTCCACAGAGATATTCTTTTACATGGCGTTCCCGCTGTTGCTGCTGTGGTTCTCCAGCAAGCCAGTGTTGAAGCTTTGTGCGGCAATAGCTTTTGGCGGGTTGTTCGCGTACGCGCTGGACGCGCTCGGCGTTGTCTATTACGCAGCAGATAAACTTAATCAGATTTCATCGCACGGTTTGGTTTACATCAGTCCGGTTAGTCGAATTCAAGAGTTCATGCTTGGCATTGTTTGTCAGCGGCTTTTGTCTGGTGCCCAACTGGATGCAGTCAAGAAAGGTCCGGCTACTGTTCTAGAAATTCTGGCAATTCTGTCGATTATCTTTGTTACACCATTCCTAAGCTCTTCAGCGTCTGTGATCGTTGGGGCTTCGCATATTGCGTTATCTGAGTTTTTTCGGCACTCATCGATGGCGTTGCTCTTTGCCGCCGTCATCACATGCTTCTATATGGACAAAGGTATCGTGTCGCGCGCCTTGTCGTGGCGGCCCCTAGTGTTCCTTGGCGAAATCAGTTTCTCTGTTTACTTGATTCACCAAGTCGTAATCCGTCTGACGACACAGGAACAGTTACTGTCTGACTACGGCCCCTACACTCGGTTTTGGTTTGTAGCGATCACGTCCATCGCCTGTGCGGCGCTCATCTGGAAGTTCGTAGAGAAACCGTGCCAGAAGGGGATCATGCGGTTCTACGATTTAACTCGCCCGAAGCTCAAACCGTCCGAGTCTGTCAATTGAGCCGCTGGCCCTCGCAAAGAGGGCCAGCACTTCACAAAAAGTACATCGTTTAGCCAGAAGAAAATCTCAGCTCTATTTATTCAGGATAGTGCTGGGGTTTTCCGTCTGGGTTGGGGTCCTGTCTCAACACCATTTTCTCTACTTTACCTTGCGGCTCAGATCCTCGACGGTACGTTTGAGCTGATCCATCGCCCGATCCTGATCGTTGATTTTCTGCTTCAGATTGGAAATCTCGCTGCTGTTCGAGTTGGAACTGGAGCCACTGTTACGCTTGAGGTCTTCGACCTGACGACCGAGCGTGTCCAGTTCACGGTCCTGGTCTTTGACCTTGTTTTTCAGATCATCGATTTCCTTGCCACTGGAGCTTGAGCTCGAACCGCTGCTGCGTTTCAGTTCTTCGATCTGGCGCGATTGCTCGCTGATCGTATCGCGCATTTTTCTTAGGTCATCAATGCTGACATCGCTTCTGATCACCACGTCTTTGCCGTAGTCGTTGTGAATCAGCGAAACCTTGTCGCCGTAGGAAGCGCTGCTGTTACTCAATTCAACAGCCATTGCACTGGCCGGCAGAACCAAAGCGGCGATCAGAGCGGTGGCAGACACAACAGAAGAGATTTTCGAGAAGCTGCGCATCACTGGGTATCCTTGTGAACAGCGAAGAGGTGTGCCGAAGTGGCACATCGCTATGACTCGAAATTGCTATTTATGTTCCGCAGGTCAGCTTTTTGTGGGAGAGATGTAAAGAGCCGTGTAATTCGTCATGCAAACGTCCTATATTCGGAGCCTGCATGAGCATCGCCCAGCAGTTTTCAGATGATCCCGAATGGTTCCGAAGGCCGGACAAATCCGCGTCAGAGAGATCCTTGATGATCCAGATCCATCCTCCATTCTTACGATCAGCGAGAACGCCATGACCGAATTAACTCAAGAGCAACGTCACGAACAAGCGCTGGAAAAGTACAAACTCGACGCGCCGCAGCTGCTGGAAGAGATCAAGGATCTGAGTTCCGATGATCAGAAAGATCAGATTCAGTGGGCTTTCGAAGACGAGGCTGAAGCCCAGGGCCTGCAGCCGTGGGAGCTGACACTCAAGTACACGAGCACGCCGGAGGAGTTCGAGGCGCAGCGCCTCGTGCTGCACAAAGAGGCGGCCGAAGTGCTGGGTGTCGAGTGGGACGAGTACTGCGAGATGAATAATCTCGTCGTATAAGAGCAGCTACGAGTTTCAAGCGGCAAGCTGCAAGTCAAAGCAAAAGCGTTGTGGCTTGCAGCTTGTAGCTCGCATCTTGTCGCTGCTGTTTAAAGACTGAGACGCATCGACAGATCCACCGCTTTGACATCCTTGGTCATCGCACCAATCGAGATGTAATCCACGCCGGTCTCGGCGATCGGCAGCAACGTGCTTTCGTTGATGCCACCGCTGGCTTCCAGCTTTGCCTTGCCGCCGTTCAGGCGCACGGCTTCGCGCATGTCGTCCAGGCTCAACTCATCAAGCATGATGATGTCGGCGCCGGCGGCTAGAGCTTCCTTCAGCTCATCCAGACTTTCCACTTCGACTTCCACCGGTTTACCCGGCGCAATCTTGTGCGCGGCGGCAATGGCTTGCGCAATCCCACCGCTGGCGGCGATGTGGTTTTCCTTGATCAGGAACGCGTCGTACAGACCGATGCGATGGTTGTGGCAGCCGCCGCAGGTCACCGCGTATTTCTGCGCCAGCCGCAGGCCCGGCAGGGTTTTGCGGGTGTCGAGCAGCTTGACCTGAGTGGCGCCGACGAAATCGGCCAGGTACTGCGCGCGCGTCGCCACGCCGGAAAGCAGTTGCAGGAAGTTCAGCGCGCTGCGCTCACCGGTGAGCAGCGAACGGGCCGGACCTTCCAGGTGAAACAACGGTTGATTGGGTTTCACCCGTTCGCCGTCGACAACCTGCCAATGCACCGCGACCCGCGGATCAAGCTGACGAAACACCGCATCGACCCAGGCCGTGCCAGAGATGACGGCTGCGTCGCGGGTGATGATGGTGGCTTTGGCCAGACGTTCGGCGGGGATCAATTGCGCGGTGATGTCGCCGCTGCCGATGTCTTCGAGCAACGCACGGCGCACGTTGGCTTCGATTTCGGCGGTCAAATCGGCGAGACGTAGATTCGGCATAACGGGCTCCACAAACAAAGTGGTTCGATTATAGGGGCATGGCGTGAGCCAACCCAAGGCGAGAACGCGCGTGCTTGCCTGCATCCGGTCGATTTTCTTTGAGCAAACCGCGCCCGTACAAGGTCACTGACAGGGCATAGGGGAAACCCTGACGACTATGGCGCCGTGGACAAGTTATGAAAGATAATCCGCCTTGCATTTGACGTCATAGCTTTGACGTGTAATGCAGCCAACGTTGTTGAGACTTGTGGGAGCGAGCCTGCTCGCGAATGCGCAGTGTCAGTTACCCGCAATGTCACTGACAGACCGTCTTCGCGAGCAGGCTCGCTCCCACAGCGGACTTGCGTTGAAAGTGACCGAACGAATCACCGTTTCAGGAGGCTTGGATGCACAACGACGGGAAAGTGGTGCCTTTGCACAAGGGCGCTACCGATCAGGCAAATCACTCGCCGCTCGCCCGCCTGCCTGTGATTCTGCTTCAGGTTCGCGACAAGGCTGCCCAACAACTGCGCCACGGTTTGCAGGAACTGTTCGATAACGCCGACGACACGCTGTTTGAAATGGCCGACCGGGCGCGCAACGACGTCGAGCAGAACATCTTCTTCGAAGCCATGCGCGACCTGCGTCTGAAACGCAAAAATATCGAACGCGGTTTTCTCGAGCAATTCTTCGAAGCCTTCGTCGGTCTGACTCAATACGATCCCACGCACAGCACACTGCCGCACGCCCTCATGTACGACGAGTTCGCTCCGCGCAGCGACGACATGGAGCGCAGTGTGGCGGTCGAGACCATGGTCGGTCGCGTACTCAAGCGTGACGGCTTCGCCCTCGATCAACTGACTGCGCGGCTCAACGCGCTGCTCGGCAATACCCTCAATGATCAGCACAACCCGCTCGGCCCGGCGCTGCTCTGCGAGTTTTTCCTGCAGGCCGGGCGCAACCTGGGCGTGGAGATCAAGGTCAAGCTGATCCTGCTGAAACTGTTCGAGCGTTATGTTCTGGCTGACACCGAACAGCTTTACGCCGAAGCCAATCAATTGTTGCTCGCCACCGGTGTGTTGCCTGAATTGAAAACCGCCCCGGCACGTCGCGCCATTGATCGTGCGGTAGCCGATGTCGACCGCGAGGAAGGCGACGATCCGGCGCCAGTCGACGAGGGTGTCCAGGAAGTTTTCGCGGCGTTGCAGGAGTTGCTTTTGCATGTGCGCGGCAGCGTCGCACCGACGCTGGAGTCCAGTGCTGCGGCGCAACCGATTTCCACCCGCGACCTGCTGCGTCTGCTCTCGCACTTGCAACAATACGTACCGGCACTGACGGCGCAGGACGACTTCGATCTGCGCAATCAGCTTGAACAACTGCTGACCCGGGTCAGCGTCAGAAGTGGTAAATCGCGGATCGTCGGCGATGCGGATGAAGACGTGATCAACCTGATCGCGATGGTCTTCGACTGCATTCTTGAAGACCGCAATGTGCCGGATTCGCTCAAGGCTCTGATCGCTCGATTGCAGATTCCGATGCTCAAGGTGGCGGTACTCGACAAGAGTTTCTTCAGCCGCAGCACCCATCCGGCGCGGCGCCTGCTCAACGAAATCGCCGAGGCGGCCATGGGCTGGGGCGATTGCGACAGTGAGGCGCGCGACAGCTTGTACCTGCGCATCGAACAAGTGGTGCAGCGTTTGCTGAGCGATTTTGTCGATGATCCGGCGATTTTTTCCGAGTTACTGGCCGATTTTCTCGCGTTCACCAGCGACGAACGCCGGCGCAGTGAGTTGCTTGAGCAACGTTTGCGTGACGCCGAAGAGGGGCGGGCAAAAACCGAGCTGGCGCGGCGCCGGGTCGAGCGGGCGCTGAATCAAGCGCTGCTGGGCAAAACCTTGCCGCCGTCGGTAGTCACCTTCGTTCAGGATGCCTGGAGCAAAGTGCTGCTGCTGACCTGTCTCAAGCATGGCGACCAGTCCGCTGAATGGCAGGCCGATGTGCACACCATGGAGCAATTGATCTGGAGTGTGCAGCGTCATCAAGACACTGAATCCAGCCTGCGCTTGCTGGCACTGGTGCCGGGCTTGCTCAAATCGCTGCGTGATGGCCTGACCAGTTCAGCGTTCGATCCATTCGCCACCAGCGAATTTTTCAGTGAGCTTGAAGCCCTGCATGTGCGAGTGCTGGAGCGGTCCGAACAGGTCGATCAGGGGTTGCCAATGGTCGAGGTGTCGCAACAGATCATCCTGCAAACCGCTGATGAGGGCAGCGCGGCGTTGGCGTCGGTACGCTTGCCACACGATGCCGTCGGTCTGCGCCAGGTCGAGCAACTGCGCCTGGGCAGTTGGGTGGCGTTTCAGGAAGACGATGACCATAGCCTGCGCTGCAAACTGGCGGCGATCATCGAGGCCACGGGCAAGTATGTATTTGTCGATCGCACTGGCATGAAGGTGCTGGAGCGCAGCCGCGTTGCGCTGGCCTTGGAATTCGAGCGCGGGGCGGTGCGTGCACTGGATGACACCTTGCTGTTCGACCGGGCGCTGGAGTCGGTGCTGGGCAATCTGCGGCGACTCAATCGCGCCAAGTGATCGCGCGCCGGGGGCCGATCACGGCATACTGGGCGCCAACACAGTCGGCGTTGAAGGAATCGGTATGCAGTTGGATCCCGCTAGCGGGTGGTGTCACGGGGTGCAGGTCTGCCCATCGCCCAACTTCAATGAACGCCCTGCGGGCGAAATTTCCCTGTTGGTGATTCACAACATCAGCCTGCCGCCGGCGCAGTTCGCCACGGGCAAGGTTCAGGAATTTTTCCAGAATCGTCTGGATGTCACCGAACATCCCTACTTTGCAGGGATTGCCGACCTGCGCGTTTCAGCGCACTTTCTGATTGAACGTGACGGCAAGGTCACCCAGTTTGTCTCCTGTCTTGAACGGGCATGGCATGCAGGCGTGTCGGTGTTCGAAGGGCGGGAAACCTGTAACGATTTTTCCGTGGGTATCGAGCTCGAAGGCACCGATGATTTGCCGTTCACCGATGCGCAGTATCAAGCGTTGACGGCGCTGACCCGCCAGTTGCAAGCAGCATTTCCGGCCATTACCGGCGCCCGTATTTGCGGGCACAGCGACATAGCACCCGGGCGTAAGACCGATCCTGGCCCGGCATTCGACTGGGCGCGTTACCGCGCAGCCCTGGCACAAGAGGAAGGACAATGAGTTTTCTGGTGTTACTGCTGGCGCTGTGGATCGAGAAGTTTTCGGCCCTGCGTCATCGGGTTCAACGCGATGGCGGATGGATCCGCGAACTGAACAAACTCGAAAGCAGCGAGCGGCTGGCGAAACAGCCGTGGCTGGTGCTAAGCATTCTGGTGCTGTTTCCGGTGGCTTTGCTGGCGCTGTTGCTGGTGGTGCTGGAGCCGGTGGCCTACGGCTTGCTGGCCTTGCCGGTGCACCTGCTGGTGGTGATTTACAGCCTGGGGCGCGGCGACTTGCTCGGCGGTCTCGGGCCGTTCCGTGATGCGTGGCGCCGTGAGGACCTGCAAGCAGCGGCCCATGTGGCCAAGCGCGACCTGAATATCTGCGCCGACAGCGGCGAGCAGTTGCTTGAAAGCGTGCAGGGCCATCTGCTGTGGCAGGCCTATCAGAGCTTTTTTGCGGTGATCTTCTGGTATTTCGTACTTGGCCCGGTGGCGGCGTTGGCGTATCGCCTGTTGGCGCTGGCGCAAGAACACGGGCAGAACCCGGCGCTGGTCGAGCGCGCCGCGCAACTGCGGCACGCGTTTGACTGGCTGCCGGTACGCTTGTTGGCGGCGAGTCTGGCGCTGGTCGGCAACTTTGTCGCGGTCAGCCGGGTGATGCTGCATGAACTGCTGAACTGGAACATCAGCGCTGCGCAACTGATCAATCGGGTCGGTTTGGCGGCGGGCGAGATTCCACCTCCCGTGGTCGGGCCGGAAGGCATCAACACCCTCGATTGCCTGTGGGAGCTGCTGCTGCGTGCGGCGGTGCTGTGGTATGCCGGGTTTGCTTTGTGGACAGTTCTTATCCACTGATTTCAGGAACGATCAAAAGATCGCAGTCTGCGACAGCTCCTACAGGGGATCTGTGTTTCGCGGGCTGCGATGTCGTTAACCTTAAGTTACAAAACCTCCCTCCGATTTGAGCTATACAGAGATGGCGCTCGATAGTGGCTATCTGCTGTCGCCCTGCGCCTGCCAATAAAAACAAGAAAAACCAAGGGAGACTTCCAGTGAAGAGCTTGCTCTATCCCGCCGTCTCGCTGATGAACCGACTGAGCTTCGGCATGAAGTTCAGCCTGATCAGCGTGCTGTTTCTGGTGCCGATGCTGGTGACCAATTTCTACCTGGTGCGCGATTCCTATCGCGAATTCCAGGGCACCCGCGTCGAGCTGCAAAGCCTTGATCTGCTGGGCAGCAGCCTCGCCCTGCGCCGGGATCTGGAAACCCTGAATAACCTGGTGCAGATCAACGTCACCCTCGGCCAGTCTGGCAAGGCCGGGAATGTCGAGGCGCAGATCACCACCCTCGAACAAGCGGTACTGGCCCGCCTGCAAGGGCTGACAGCGATGACCGACGATCCCGAGCAGATCAAGGTATTCGATGGTAAACGCGACGAAATGATCGCCGCATTCAAGGCGCAGCAAACGGAAAGTTCGCTGCAAAGCAAAAGCGCATTGATCGGCAAACTGCTGGCCAGTGCGCAGATTTTCAGCCAGATCATCACCAGTCAGGCCGGGCTGAGCCGCGACAACCAGAGCGACATCCGCCAGCTCAGCGAACTGGTCACCCTGATCACCCCAACCGTCACGCAAACCCTCGGCGAAGGTCGGGCCATGGGCTCGTACTCATTGGGCCAGGGTTTTCTCAACAGTTCTTCGAGTACGCGTTTCGATGAGCTGTTGGTGCAGATCGAAAAACTCCAGGCCGAGTACGCTCTGAAATTGCAGGATGCCCTCGGTTCCAGCAAAGCCGCGCGGGATACGCTCAACGTTGCGGCTGACAGCAGTAAGGCCTCGCTGAAACAGGCCAGCGAACTGTTCGAAGAGCAGGTCGTCATGGCCGACACCCTCGATGCGCCGTGGCAGGCGTTTTACGATCAGGTCACCGGGCTGATCGACCGGACTTACCAGCTCAACGAAGCCACGCTGAAATTCCTCGACACTCAATTGCAGCAGCGTTTGGCGCAGAACCGCACACACATGGTTCTGCAGGCTGTGGCCCTGTCGGTGGTGTTCGTATTGATTTTCTACCTCTACGGCGGTTTCTATGCCTCGACCCGCACCACGCTTAAACGCTTGGGCGCGATGATGGACAAGGTTGCGGCCGGTGACATGACGGTCAACTTCAAGGCCAACAGTCGCGATGAATTGGGTGAGTTGGGCGAAGTGTTCAATGGCACGGTGCGCAAGATTCACGACTTGATCGAGCGGGTAGGCCAGACCGTCAGCGAGGTCGAGCGACAGGCCGGGCAGGTTGAAAACGTTTCGGCGCAGAGCAATCAGGCGGTCGCCGGGCAACGCACGCAGATCGAGCAAGTGGCGACGGCGATGAACCAGATGTCGGCGACCTCACTGGAAGTCGCGCGCAGTGCGGCGGCAGCGGTGAGCAGCGCCCACAGCGTGAATGACGAAACCATAAGTGGCCGTGGCCTGGTCGAATCGCAACAGGGCAGCATCGCCGCACTGGCCAGCGAAATCGACCAGTCGGTGCTGGTGATCAACCAGTTGGCCAGCGACAGCCAGTCGATCAGCCGCGTACTGGAAGTGATCAAAAGCATCGCCGAACAAACCAATCTGCTGGCGCTCAATGCCGCGATCGAAGCGGCGCGGGCCGGCGAGCAGGGACGCGGTTTTGCGGTGGTCGCAGACGAAGTGCGCACTTTGGCCAAACGCACTCAGCAATCGACCGAAGAAATCGAGCAGATGATCGCCAAGTTACACGGCGGTGTCGGCGCGGCGGTGAAAGCCATGGGTGTCAGCCATCAGATGGCCAACGGCACGGTCGGGCAGTCGGAGAAGGTTCAGCAGGCGCTGGAAAACATCCTCGGCGCGGTCGGCATGATCGTCGATCAGAACCAGCAGATCGCCGCTGCGGTGGAGCAGCAAACGGCGGTGGCCCATGACATTGATCAGAACATCGTCGAAATCAACCGCGCCGGAGAGCGCACGGCGCAAGGTGCGCACCAGACTGAAGATGCCAGCCGGGCGTTGTCAGCCCAAGTCGTCGAGCTTAAGCAGTTGATCAGCGCATTCCGCGTCTGAAGCACGCACGAAAAACTGTGGGAGCGAGCCTGCTCGCGAATGCAATCTGCCAGTGACATCTTTGTCACCTGACACAACGCTTTCGCGAGCAGGCTCGCTCCCACAATGGTTGTTTTTTACCAGCCGAATACTTCGCAACTGTTGGCGGTGCTGGTGGCGGCCAGTTGTTCGGGGCTGATCTTCATCAGTTCCGCCAGCGCCGCGCAAATCGCTGGCAAGTGCGCCGGTGAATTGCGAACGCCGGGAAACATCGCAGGCGCCATGTCCGGTGAGTCGGTTTCCAGCACGATCGACTCCAGCGGCAGTTCCGCCAGTACCCGATGCATACGCAACGCCTGCGGCCAGGTCGGTGCGCCGCCCAGGCCCAGTTTGAATCCGAGTTTGATGTATTCCTGCGCTTCTTCACGGCTACCGGCGAAGGCGTGGATGATGCCCGCGCGTTTCAGTTTGAAGCGTTTAAGCGTGGCGATCACCGCTGCGTGACTGCGCCGCACATGGATCAGCGCCGGCAATTCAAAGTCAGCCGCCAATTGCAACTGCGCCTCGAACAGCGCCTGTTGCCGCTCGCGGTCCAGCGTTTCGATGAAGTAATCCAGGCCGATTTCGCCCACCGCGCACAACTGCCGGTGGCCGTGCAGCCGCGTCAGCCAATCACCCAGCGCCGACAAATCCTCAGGACGATGCTGATCGAGATACACCGGGTGCAGACCAAACGCCGCGTACAAATCCGCATCGCTCTGCACCAGATCCCACACCCGTTGCCAGTTACCTTCATAAACCCCCAACACCACCATCCGCCGCACCCCGAGGGCACGGCTTTCGGCGAGCAATGTCGGGCGATCGGCGTCGAAGTCGGGGAAATCGAGGTGGGTGTGGCTGTCGATCAGCTCCACGGCTCAGTCCTGGTGAATACGCTGCTTGAAGGTCCGCGCAATGGCCTGCACGCCGGGCTTGTATTCCGACTGCTCGACAGCGGCCAGCGCCAGTTCCAGCGCCTTGTCCGCTATCAATTGGTGCTGCTGGGCCATGGCGTTGACCGGCAGCGGCAGGAAATCCAGCAACTGCGTGTCGCCAAAGGTGCCGAGGCGCAGCGGCCGCGATTTCAGCGGGAAGTCATGCAGCGCATCGAACACGCCCTGCAACAGCACGTAGGAAGTTGTGACTAGCGCGTCGGGCAAATGCCCCAGACGTTGCAGGAGTTCTTCCATCAGCTGCTTGCCGCATTCACGACTGAAAGACTCGGCGTGTTCGACCAGCACTTCGCCTTTGAAATCGACCAGCGCCTCTTTGAAACCGGCAGCACGTTCCTGGCTGATGCTCAGTTCCGGACGGGCGCCGAGCAATACGATCTGCTTCGGTTGCGGATCGAGCAGGCTCTGGGTCAGGTGCAGGCTGGCTTCGCGGTCGTCACTGATCACCGAGCAGAAATGCTCGGGTTCCATGACCCGGTCGATGGCGATGATCGGCAGACCTTTGGCCTGTAACTGCCGATAGCTGTCATCGCCGGCCGGCAGGCAACTGGCGACGATCAGCGCATCGCAACGCCGTGCGCGGAACAGTTGCAGCAGTTGCCGTTCGCTATCCGGTGCATCGTCGGAACTGGCGATCAGCAGTTGGTAGCCGCGCGCCCGCGCACCTTGCTCGAGCAGTTTGGCGATCCGCGCGTAACTGGGATTTTCCAGATCCGGCAGAATAAAGCCCAGGGTGCGCGTATGCCGACTGCGCAGCCCGGCCGCTTGAGGGTTTGGCGTGAAGCCGTGCAGATCGACCACTGCCCGCACCCGCTCGACGGTGGCGGTGCTGATGCGTTGCTGTTCGGCCTTGCCGTTGATGACGTAGCTGGCGGTGGTCACGGACACTCCGGCCAACCGCGCGATATCACTGAGTTTCAACCCGGGATTTCCTTGTTTTTGCGAGCTTGCCGCAACATTTTCGCCAATCCTACCCGATTAGGGCAGGCGACTATTGTCGCAACGCATCCGACAAGTTGGACTTCAAGGATGGGACATTATCGAGTAACGTGCCGATCAATCTAGATTAAACGTTTCAGCAAGCGTATTTTCTACGTTTTAGACGTCTTTGGCCGGTTCTGCCGTGAAACCGCCAAAACTGCCGCTGAAAAGCAAAGCGGTAAAGCGCCTAAGCTGCAAACCATCCAAAACAATACCTGGCACTCATACAGCGCCAAAAAGGAGATCGCATGCTCGAGCTCACTATAGAGCAGATATCCATGGGCCAATCGGCTGTGGATAAACCCGCTGCCCTGCAACTGCTGGCCAATCACCTGGTGGCCGATGGTCTGGTCGCCGACGGCTACCTCGCCGGATTGCAGGCACGGGAAGCCCAGGGCTCGACCTTTCTCGGTCAAGGTATTGCCATTCCCCACGGCACCCCGGAAACCCGCGATCAGGTGTTTGCCACTGGCGTGCGCCTGATGCAGTTCCCGGAAGGCGTGGATTGGGGCGATGGTCAGATCGTTTATCTGGCGATCGGTATCGCCGCCAAATCCGACGAACATTTGCGCCTGCTGCAACTGCTGACCCGTGCCCTCGGCGAGACCGATCTGGGCCAGGCCCTGCGTCGCGCCAGTTCACCTGAGGCGCTGCTGAAATTGCTGCAAGGCGCGCCGCAGGAACTGGCGCTGGACGCGCAGATGATTGGCCTCGGTGTCTCCGCCGATGATTTCGAAGAACTGGTCTGGCGTGGTGCGCGTCTGTTGCGTCAGGCCGATTGTGTGAGCAACGGTTTCTCTGCGGTGCTGCAACAAGTCGAAGCGCTGCCCCTGGGCGATGGTTTGTGGTGGTTGCACAGCGAACAAACCGTGAAGCGTCCGGGGCTGGCATTCGTGACGCCGGACAAACCGATGCGCTACCTCGGTCAGCCGCTCAGCGGTCTGTTCTGCCTCGCCAGTCTTGGCGAAGCGCATCAGGCGTTGCTCGAACGTCTTTGTGCGTTGCTGATCGAAGGTCGCGGCCATGAACTGGGCCGCGCCACCAGCAGTCGTAAAGTCCTCGAAGTCCTTGGCGGTGAATTGCCCGCCGACTGGCCGAGTGCGCGCATTGCTTTGGCCAACGCCCACGGTCTGCATGCGCGCCCGGCGAAGATCCTCGCGCAACTGGCGAAGAGTTTTGACGGCGAAATTCGCGTGCGCATCGTTGACGGTCAGGACAGCGCCGTGTCGGTGAAGAGCCTGAGCAAATTGCTCAGCCTCGGCGCCCGACGTGGTCAGGTGCTGGAGCTGATCGCTGAACCAAGTATCGCCGCTGATGCCTTGCCGGCACTCTTGGCTGCTATCGAAGAAGGCCTCGGTGAAGAAGTCGAACCGCTGCCAGCAGTGAGTCAGCAACGCGAAGTCATCGCCGACATCGCCGAAGTGCTCATCGCTCCGGCGGCCGGCACTCAGTTGCAAGCAATCCCGGCGGCACCCGGCATTGCCATCGGCCCGGCGCATATTCAGGTTCAGCAAACCATCGATTATCCGCTGCGTGGCGAGTCCGCCGCCGTTGAGCGCGAGCGCCTCAAACAAGCGCTCAGCGATGTGCGTAACGACATTCAAGGCCTGATCGAACGCAGCAAAGCCAAAGCCATCCGCGAAATCTTCATCACCCATCAGGAGATGCTCGACGACCCGGAACTCACCGACGAAGTCGATACCCGCCTCAAGCAGGGCGAAAGCGCCGAAGCGGCATGGATGGCGGTGATCGAAGCGGCGGCGAAACAACAGGAATCGCTACAGGATGCGTTGCTCGCCGAGCGTGCGGCGGACTTGCGCGACATCGGCCGCCGCGTGCTGGCGCAACTGTGTGGCGTGCAGACCGCGAGCGAGCCTGAGCAGCCATACATTCTGGTGATGGACGAAGTCGGCCCGTCTGACGTCGCGCGGCTGGATCCGGCGCGCGTGGCGGGGATTCTCACCGCACGCGGTGGCGCCACGGCGCACAGTGCAATCGTTGCGCGAGCCCTCGGCATTCCGGCGCTGGTCGGCGCTGGTGCGGCAGTGTTGTTGCTGAAACCGGGCACGCCGTTGCTGCTCGACGGCCAGCGCGGTCGTCTGCACGTTGACGCCGATGCGGCGACCCTGCAACGCGCCGCCGAAGAGCGCGACACCCGCGAGCAACGCCTGAAGATTGCCGCTGAGCAACGTCATCAACCGGCACACACCACCGACGGCCACGCCGTTGAAGTGTTCGCCAACATCGGCGAAAGCGCTGGCGTGATCAGCGCGGTGGAGCAGGGCGCCGAAGGCATCGGTCTGCTGCGCACCGAACTGATTTTCATGGCCCATCCGCAAGCGCCGGACGAAGCCACGCAAGAAGCCGAATACCGCCGCGTCCTCGACGGCCTAGCCGGTCGCCCGTTGGTGGTGCGCACGCTGGATGTTGGCGGCGACAAACCGCTGCCGTATTGGCCGATCGCCAAGGAAGAAAACCCGTTCCTCGGCGTGCGCGGCATTCGCCTGACCTTGCAGCGCCCACAGATCATGGAAGCGCAATTGCGCGCGTTGCTGCGTTCGGCGGATAACCGTCCGTTGCGGATCATGTTCCCGATGGTCGGCAGCGTCGAAGAGTGGCGTCAGGCCCGCGACATGACCGAACGTCTACGGCTGGAAATCCCGGTCGCCGATCTGCAACTGGGGATCATGATCGAAGTGCCGTCCGCCGCGTTACTCGCGCCGGTGCTGGCCAAGGAAGTCGATTTCTTCAGCGTTGGCACCAACGACCTCACGCAATACACCCTGGCCATCGACCGTGGTCACCCGACCCTGTCGGCGCAGGCGGATGGCTTGCACCCGGCGGTACTGCAACTGATCGACATTACCGTGCGCGCGGCCCATGCCCATGGCAAATGGGTCGGCGTCTGTGGCGAACTGGCCGCGGACCCGCTGGCGGTGCCGGTGCTGGTCGGCCTCGGGGTCGATGAACTCAGTGTGTCCGGTCGCAGCATTGCCGAAGTCAAGGCACGCATCCGCGAACTCAGCCTGACTCAGGCGCAAACCCTTGCTCAACAGGCCCTGGCCGTGGGTAGCGCGAATGAAGTGCGCGCATTAGTGGAGGCCCTGTAATGGCCAAGATTCTTACCCTGACCCTCAACCCGGCGCTCGACCTCACTGTCGAGCTGCCACGCCTGGAAGCCGGTCAGGTCAATCGCAGCGACGAGATGCACACCCACGCCGCCGGCAAAGGCGTGAACGTCGCGCAGGTGCTGGCTGACCTCGGCCATCAGGTGACGGTCAGCGGCTTTCTCGGCGAGGACAACCTGCAAGCGTTCGAAACTCTGTTCGCCAAGCGTGGCTTTGTCGATGCGTTTATCCGCGTGCCGGGCGAGACGCGCAGCAATATCAAGGTCGCTGAACAGGACGGTCGCATCACCGACATCAACGGCCCTGGACCGGTGGTCGATGCCGCCGCGCAGCAGGCGTTGCTGGATCGACTGGTGCAGATTGCACCGGGTCACGACGCCGTGGTGGTCGCCGGCAGTTTGCCCCGTGGCGTCACGGCGCAGTGGTTGCGTGAACTGATCGAACGGCTCAACCAGCTCGGTTTGAAAGTCGCCCTCGACTCCAGCGGCGAAGCGTTGCGCGAAGCATTGAAAGCCAGTCCATGGCTCATCAAACCGAACACTGAAGAACTCGCCGACGCACTTGGTTGCGACGTGGTTTCGCACGCGGCGGAAGCGCAAGCAGCGGCGCGCTTGCATGCGCAAGGCATCGAGCACGTGGTGATTTCCCACGGTGCTGACGGCGTGAACTGGTTCAGCGTCGGTTCGGCGCTGCACGCCACGCCGCCGAAGGTCAGCGTTGCCAGCACGGTCGGTGCCGGCGATTCGTTGCTGGCCGGCATGCTCCACGGTTTGCTCAGCGCCGACACGCCTGAACAAACCCTGCGCACGGCCACCGCGATTGCGGCGATGGCGGTGACCCAGATCGGTTTCGGCATCAACGATGCTGCGCAACTGGCGCAGCTCGAACAGGGCGTGCGCGTGCGTCCCCTGACAGAACAATAAGAGGGTTTGTCATGAAATTAGCCATTGTTACGGCTTGCCCGAACGGCATGGTCACCAGTGTGCTGTGCGCACGTTTGCTCGATGCGGCGGCGCAGCGTCAGGGCTGGAGCACCAGCGTTGAAGTGGTCGATGCGGCGCACCCTGAGCGCGAATTGTCGGCGGCGACGATTGCAGCAGCGGAGTGGGTTTTGCTGGTCGCCACCGGCGCGGTCGACATGACGCGCTTCGTCGGCAAACGGGTTTTCCAGATTGCCCCGGCGCAGGCGCTGCAGGATGTCGAAGCGGTGCTGCGTCGTGGCGCTGAAGAGGCTGAAGTTTACGTCGCCAGCGCGGCTGAACCGGTTGCTGATGCGCCGCGTGCGCCACGCATCGTCGCCATCACCGCATGCCCGACCGGTGTCGCCCACACCTTCATGGCCGCCGAAGCCTTGCAGCAAACCGCCAAGCGTCTGGGCTATGACTTGCAAGTAGAAACCCAAGGCTCGGTGGGCGCGAAGACCCCGTTGAGCGCAACGGCGATTGCCGAGGCCGACGTGGTGTTGCTGGCGGCGGATATCGAAGTCGCCACCGAGCGTTTTGCCGGCAAGAAAATTTATCGTTGCGGTACTGGCATCGCGTTGAAACAGTCCGAAGCCACGCTGAAAAAAGCGCTGGCCGAAGCTGTTGTGGAAAGCGCGGCGGCTGACGGCAAAGCACCGGCCAAGCAGGAGAAGACTGGCGTCTACAAACACCTGCTGACGGGCGTGTCGTTCATGCTGCCGATGGTCGTGGCCGGCGGTTTGATGATCGCGCTGTCGTTCGTGTTCGGTATCACTGCGTTCAAGGAAGAGGGCACGCTGGCCGCTGCGCTGATGCAGATCGGCGGCGAGACCGCGTTCAAACTGATGGTGCCGCTGCTGGCCGGTTACATTGCTTATTCGATCGCCGACCGTCCGGGCCTGGCGCCGGGGATGATTGGTGGTTTGCTGGCGAGCACGCTGGGCGCCGGATTTATCGGCGGTATCGTTGCCGGTTTTATCGCCGGTTACGCGGCGAAAGCGATCAGCCGTTATGTCGCCTTGCCGCAAAGCCTTGAAGCGCTGAAACCGATTCTGATCATCCCGTTGTTTGCCAGTCTGTTCACCGGTCTGGTGATGATTTACGTGGTCGGCAAACCCGTCGCCGGGATGCTGTTGGCGCTGACCAATTTTCTCGACAGCATGGGCACCACCAACGCGATCCTGCTCGGAGTGGTGCTTGGCGGCATGATGTGCGTCGACCTCGGTGGGCCGATCAACAAAGCCGCGTATGCGTTTTCGGTGGGGCTGCTGGCGTCGCAGAGTTATGCACCGATGGCGGCAACCATGGCGGCGGGCATGGTGCCGCCAATCGGGCTTGGCATCGCCACGTTTATTGCGCGGAGAAAGTTCGCTCAGACTGAACGCGAGGCCGGGAAAGCGGCGCTGGTGTTGGGGCTGTGCTTTATCTCGGAAGGGGCGATTCCGTTTGCTGCGAAAGACCCGTTGCGGGTGATTCCGGCGAGCATTGCTGGCGGTGCATTGACCGGTGCGTTGTCGATGTATTTCGGCTGCAAGTTGATGGCGCCACACGGTGGCTTGTTTGTGCTGGCGATTCCGAATGCGATCAATCATGCGTTGCTGTATTTGCTGGCGATTGTGGCGGGGAGCCTCTTGACCGCCGTTGTCTACGCGACGGTCAAACGCCCGGAGGCCGTTGAGCTGGCGCTGGAACCGGCGAAGGCTTAACTGGCTCCACAAAGCCCCTGTGGGAGCGAGCTTGCTCGCGAAAGCGGTGTGTCAGCGAAGAAGATTTCGACTGATAGGACGCATTCGCGAGCAAGCTCGCTCCCACATTGGTTGTGTGGTGTTTCTGGTGTCATGGCGAGTTCATATAGGCGTGCTTAAGTTTTCCTTTTTCCAGGGAGAACACCATGAGCGATTTCAACCCCGGTCGCCGGCGTGTCATGCAGGTTGTCGGCGCCGGTCTGCTGATGCCAAGCCTGGCGCCGGCGGTGATTGCCTCGGTCAAGGACCGTCCGCAACTGACTGATGGCGTGCAGTCCGGCGACCTGCAAGGCGATCGCGCAATGATCTGGAGCCGCAGCGATCGCCCCGCGCATATGGTGGTCGAGTGGGACACCCGCAGCCAGTTTCGCCATCCACGCCGATTGGTCTCGGCCCTCGCCGATGCCCGCAGCGACTTTACTGCCCGCGTTGAACTGACCGGGCTGCCTGCCGATCAGGCGATTTTCTATCGCGTGTATTTCAAGGACGCCCGCAGCGGCGTCGCCAGCGAACCGTGGCTGGGTCACCTGCGCAGCGCTCCGACGGCGCGGCGCGATATTCGTTTCGTCTGGAGCGGCGACACCGTCGGCCAGGGCTTCGGCATCAACCCGGACATCGGCGGCATGCGCATCTACGAAGCCATGCGCCTGCGCCTGCCGGACTTCTTTATCCACAGCGGCGACACCATCTACGCCGACGGCCCGGTGCCTGCTCAGCTCACCACGGAAAACGGCCGCATCTGGCGCAACCTCACCACCGAAGCCAAGAGCAAAGTCGCGCAGACCCTCGACGACTATCGCGGCAACTACCGCTACAACCTGCTGGACGAAAACATCCGCCGCTTCAACGCCGAAGTGCCGCAGATCTGGCAGTGGGACGACCATGAAGTGGTCAATAACTGGTCACCGGGCAAGCAGCTCGATGAGCGCTATCAGGAAAAAGATATCCACACCCTGGTCGGGCGCGCACGCAAGGCGTGGCTGGAATATTCACCGATGCGTTTGCAGGCTGCCGACGCTGGCGGAAGGATTTATCGCAAGTTGAGCTATGGCCCGATGCTCGATGTGTTCGTGCTCGACATGCGCAGTTATCGCGGTGCCAATGACGACAACCTCGGCGCGGCGAAAGCGTTTCTGGGGCGTGAGCAGTTGGACTGGCTCAAGCGCGGTTTGAAGAAATCCAAAGCCCAGTGGAAGGTCATCGCCGCCGACATGCCGATTGGTCTGGGCGTGCCGGATGGTGAGGTCAGCCCGGGTGTGGCGCGTTGGGAAGCGGTGGCCAACGGTGATCCGGGACCGGCGCAGGGGCGCGAGATGGAAATCGCCGAATTGCTCGGTTATCTGCGCGCGCAGCAGGTACGCAATTTTGTCTTTCTGACGGCGGACGTGCATTACTGCGCAGCCCATCACTATCACCCGGATCGCGCGGCGTTTCAGGATTTCGAACCGTTCTGGGAGTTTGTTGCCGGGCCGTTGAATGCCGGGAGCTTTGGGCCTAATCCGCTGGATAAAACCTTTGGCCCGGAGGTTGTCTTCGAGAAGGCGCCGCCGGCGCAGAACACGTCGCCGTTTGCCGGGTTTCAGTTTTTTGGCGAGGTGAATATTGAAGGGGGGAGTGGGGAGATGAGTGTGGTGTTGCGGGATTTGAATGGGGTGGCGGTTTTTGAGAAAAAATTGCAGCCCGCTTAAAGATCAAGGGCAGACCCTCACCCCAGCCCTCTCCCGGAGGGAGAGGGGGCCGACGGAGGTGTCTGAAGAGGTACGTCGACCTGAAAGATCGAGTCGATTATGAGATCAGGTACAAAACCCTCTCTCGATTCTGGATTCGGTGCACACGTTCAGGTCGGCGTACTTCTCAAGCATCCCCCAATCAGTCCCCTCTCCCTCCGGGAGAGGGCTAGGGTGAGGGGCTCTTAATAGACATCACGCCGATAGCGGCCCTGCTCAATCAGGCGTTCGACTTCAGCGGCACCGAGGATGTCGTTAAGCACTTGATCAACCCCCGAAGCCATCCCCTGCAAGCTGCCACAGATATAAATCACCGCCCCATCTGCCAACCATTTCTTCAACTCTCCCGCCGACTCACGCAAGCGATCCTGCACATAAACCTTTTCCGCCTGATCCCGCGAAAACGCCAGATCCAGCCGTTCCAGATCACCATTGACCAACCACTCTTCCAGTTCCGCGCGGCAGAGGAAATCGTGCTCACGATTACGCTCGCCGAACAGCAACCACTGGCGCTGCTGACCATCGGCAATCCGCGCCTTGAGCAAACTGCGCAACCCGGCCAGACCGGTGCCGTTGCCCAGCAGAATCATTGGCAGCGGTTCGTTCGGCAGGTGGAAGCCACTGTTGCGCCGCACGCGCAAACTGATGCTGCTGCCAACCGGCGCATGTTCGGTCAGCCAGCCAGAGCCAATGCCCAGGCTGCCATCCGAATGCTGCTCCTGACGCACGATCAACTCCAGCACACCGTCGGCGGCAATCGAGGCGATCGAGTATTCGCGCATGGCCAACGGCACCATCGCGTCGACCAGTGATTGCGCATGCAGACCGACCAGATGTGCGCGGTGCTCGGGCAATTGCCGTGAGGCCAGCGCGACTTCCAGCGGCTCGTCGAGGCCGTTGATTTTCACCGTGGTCTCGCCACGAATACCGAGGCCATCAAGGAAATGTTCGATGGCCCAAGGGCAGTTGCGCGGCAGCACTTCGACCAGATCACCGGCCAGCCAACTGCTGGTGTTCGGTGCGCTCAGGCCCAGCAGATACACCGGCGAACCGCTGCTGTCCGGGTTCATCAGTGCGCGGCGGGTCAGCGTCCAGTTTTCGTAGCTTGGTGCCTGCCAGGTATCGACGGGGGCTTGTCCGGTGAGCAGGCCGAGTTGTGTCTGCCAGTGACGCAGGGCGTACGGATCACCGCTATCGACTTCTACGGGCGCGAACAGGGTCTTGCCGCCGTGCTCGCTCAGCCACTGATGCAAGCGCTTGGCGAAGCCGCAGAAGTGCTGATATTGACGATCGCCGAGGCCGAGAACCGAGTAATTCAGACTGTCGAAGGTTGCCGCCTTGCTCAACACTTTGCGTTCGAATCCACGCGCACTGTCCGGCGCTTCGCCGTCGCCAAAGGTGCTGACGACAAACAGTGCGTTGTTCGATTCTTGCAGATCCTGTTCGCTGACATTCGCCAGCGGCTGCACTTTCACCGGCAGTCCGGCGGCCTGCAATTGCCCGGCGGTCTGCCAGGCCAGTTGCTCGGCGAAACCGCTCTGGCTGGCGAAACCGATCAGCCATGCCGACGCATCGCCGGCCGGTTGCTCGAGGCCTTTACGGGCATCCTTGATCTGCTTTTTCTTGCGCCGACGATCGAGGTACAGCAGCCATCCGGTGATGAAAAACAGCGGCATGCACACCGCCGCAACGGTGATGATGATCCGTCCGACCAGACCGAAATAACTGCCGACGTGCAGCGCATAAATGCTGGTCAGCAGTTGCGCCTTGAAGCTCTTGTCGGCGTAGCGATCGACACGTTTGACGATGCCGGTGGCCGGGTCGAGGGTGATCTGGTTCAGCGCCCGGTCATGCGGCGAGCTGTCGAGTAGATAGAACACGGTTGCCGGTTGGCCAGCGACGGCCGGCATGCGGATGTTGTACGCGGCCAGACCCGGGCCGGCAGCGCTGTAGATGCTGCTCCACATCGCCGCGTAATCGGCGGTCGGTGCCGGGCCTTCTGGCGCCGGGCCACGACCGCCGCGCACGCGCTCGTTTTGTGGCGCGTCGGAGAGCAACTTGGTCAGGCCTTTGTTGTACCACTCGTACGACCACGACAACCCGGTCAGCGCCAGCAGCAGATACACCAGCAGACACCAGGTGCCCGCCACCGAGTGCAGATCCCAATTGAAGGCGCGGCCCTTTTTCTTCCAGTCCAGCGTCAGCCATACCCGCCAGCTGTTCCACTGACGCGGCCAGCGCAGGTACAGACCGGAGAGGCAGAAGAACAACAGAATCAGCGTGCAGGCGCCGGTGATGTTGCGCCCGGTATCGCCCATGGCGAGGAAGCGGTGCAGTTGCAGCATCAGGCCGAAGAAGTCCTGGCCGACGGCATCGCCCATGAACTTGGCGGTGTACGGATCGAAGTAGCGCATCTCGCCGCGACGTTCGCCTTTGGGCGGCGTGAAGTACACGCGTGCAGCATTGCCGCTGTCGGTCTCGACCCAGAGCATCGAGACTTTTTTTCCCGACGTGGCTTCGATGCGCTCGACCAGTTCGACGGGCGGCAGCACCCCGGCCACCTGTTTTTCCACCTGCAGAACGGAGGGATTCAGCGCCCGCAGGATCTCGTCCTGAAACGAATAGGCCGCGCCAGTGATGCCCATCAACGCCAGCACCAGGCCTGCGGTGATGCCAAAAAACCAGTGCAACTGGAACAGGGTTTTCTTCAACACGTCACTCGCCGTCCGTTCGGAAATTGTCTTCACGGCGCGCATTATGCCGTGGGTTATCGAGAAGCGTTCTTTCTTACGCACAAAAGCCCCGTTCAATTGAATGAACGGGGCCAAGCCTTGCGGCGCATTCCTTGTGGGAGCGAGCCTGCTCGCGAAGGCGTCGTGTCAGTCAGCCTCCACTTAACTGACCCAGCGCTTTCGCGAGCAGGCTCGCTCCCACAGGTTCCCACATCGGTCAGAAGTGGAAGTTGGTGCTCAACAGCGCCGTACGGCCCGCCGCCTGGTTGGCGAAGTGGGTCGAGAAGGCTTTGTCGTAGTAGGTTTCGTTGGTCAGGTTCTGCACGTTGAGTTGCAGGTCGACGTTCTTGGTCAGCTTGTACGCTGCCATCGCGTCGTAACGAACGTACGAGTCGACCATGGTGGTGTTGGCCACGCTGCCGTACACGTCGTCGACGTAGAACGCACCGCCACCGATGGTCAGCTTCGGCGTGACCTGATAAGTGGTCCACAGGCTGGCGCTGTTTTTCGGCGTGTTAGGCAGCTCGTTGCCATCGTTGGCCCGGCCCAGTGGACCGCCATCGACTTGTTCGCTGTCCATGAAGGCGTAACCGGCGAACACTTGCCACTTGTCGGTGATCTTGCCGCTGGCCGACAGTTCGATACCTTGCACGCGGGTCTTGCCGGCGTTTTCGTACGAGGTGGTGTCGACTTGCACGCGAGCGTTTTCTTTCTCGGTGCGGAAGATGTCAGCGGTCAGCGACAGGCGATCGTTAAGCAGATCCCATTTGGTGCCGATTTCGTAGTTCTTGGTGGTTTCCGGCTCCATGTCGCTGCTCAACAGGTTGCCGCTGCGATCCGGGGTGCCGCCCAACGGGTTGCCTTCCTGACCTTCACCCAGCGTGTTGCCCGGCGGTGTGGCCGAGGTGGCGTAGGAGGCGTAGATGCTGCCGTTTTCCGCAGGCTTGTAGACGACGCCGAACTGACCGGTGACGAACTCGCTGGTGTCATCACCCTTGGACGTGGTGGTGCCAGCGGCGTTGTAGCTCTTGTAGTCGGTGTCGAAGTGGTCGTAGCGCAGACCCATGTTCACCAGCCACTGCTCGTTCAGCTCCAGGGTGTCGAAGACATACAGTGCGTAGGTGTTGGCCTGGGTGTCGGTGCCGGCGTAGTTGCGCGAGATCGCGCCGTTCCACGGATCGTTCGGGTTCGGGTTCGACAGCGAAGTGCAGTTGTAGCCACTGGCCGCGCCGATCAGGCCCGGGTTGCAGTTAGTGGTCGCTGCGGAGGTACGCGGCGTGGTGTCGGTGTTGACGTTGTACGAAGATTTCTGGCTTTCCTCACGGGTGTATTCAACGCCAGTGGAGAAGCTGTTCTTGAAGCCGGCAACGTAGAAGTTGCCGAACAGATCAGTCTGGTTGGTGGTGGTTTCGGTGTTGCTCACCCGCGTATTGGCACGACGCCAGACACTACCGTTGTTGACGTTGCCCTTGCTGTCGTCCGGCTGGGTCAGGATGTAATCCTGCATGCTGGTGCCGTGGCGCAGGGTGTTCTTGATCGTCAGCGAGTCGCTCAGGTCGTGTTCGATGGCGAAGGTCGCGGTGTCGGTGCGGCCCTTGCGGAAATCGCGATCCAGACCGTAGAAATTGCTGTGGTCGCCGCCAGCGTAAGGCTTGTCCGGGTTGGACTTGGTGCGCGCAGCCGAACCGCCGGCTGGAATGGTGTACGGCACGCCCGAATCCGGGGTGTCGTTGCTTTCGAGATGGTAGTAGTCGAGGTTGACGCGGGTATCGGTGCCCAGGCCAAAGGCCAGGGACGGGGCGATACCCCAACGGTCGTAGTCGACTTTGTCGCGACCGGCGACGTTGCTCTCGTGGCTCATCAGGTTCAGACGGCCGGCAGCGGTGTCGCTGAACTGGTAGTTGCCGTCGAGGGTGTAACGCTGGGTCTGATCGGACCCCCAAGTGAAACCACCATCGAACGAGTTGCCCAAGTGCGCTTTCTTGCTCACCAGGTTGATGCTGCCGCCCGCTGCGCCACGACCGCCAATGGCGGAGTTCGGGCCCTTGCTGACTTCGATGTTTTCCACGGCGAAGATCTCGCGGCTCTGCGAACCGGTGTCGCGCACGCCGTCGAGGTAGGTGTCGCCCTGCGCGTCGAAACCGCGAATGAACGGACGGTCGCCCTGTGGGTTACCACCTTCACCGGCACCGAAGGTGATGCCCGGCACGGTACGTAGCGCGTCCTGCATGTTCAGGGCGCCGGTGTCTTTCAGAACCTGTTGCGGAATAACGGTGACCGAGCGCGGCGTGTCGACCAGCGGCGCGGTGTACTTGGGCGAGGAGGCTTTTTCGACCTGGTAGGACGTTGGGTCCTGCGCTTCGCCGGTGATGGCGGTGGCGTCCAGGGCGATGGCATTGCCGGTGGCTTTGCTGTCGGTTTTTTCGGCAGCGAACACCATCTGGCCAGCGGAGCCGGCGGTGATTGCCACACCAATTGCAGAGGCGAGCAGACGTGGTGAACTGACCGGTAATTGTGTGTGTTGACGTGCCATTTTTATTCCCCTCCCCAAGGATTTGAGGCGGCGGAATATAGGGTAAACAGGTATTCGTATCAATTGCGAAACATTGTTATTCGCACTGAATTTACATTCTTTACAATTTAACCTTACGGTTTTTGCCAGTTCATTCGTCTCCCGGGTTTTACACGGTCAATAAGAATCAATACCATTGCCGCCTCTTTGCCATCAGGTGTCATTGCCATGCTGTTGCACATCCCCGCACTGTTCGCGAAAGACGAAGTGCAGCGTATTCGCGAGGCGCTGGAGCAGGCCGATTGGGCTGATGGCAAGATCACTGCCGGATTTCAGTCGGCGAAGGCGAAGCACAATCTGCAGTTGCCTGAAGGTCATCCGCTGGCCAAGGAAATCGGCGCGGCGATGCTGGAACGGTTGTGGAAAAATCCGCTGTTCATGTCCGCCGCACTGCCGCACAAGGTCTTCCCGCCGTTAGTGAACTGTTACACGGCCGGCGGCAGCTTCGACTTCCATATCGACAACGCCGTGCGCCAGCCCAAGGGCAGCATCGAGCGGGTGCGCACCGATCTGTCGGCGACGTTGTTCTTCAGCGAGCCCGAGGACTACGACGGCGGCGAACTGGTGATCCAGGACACCTACGGCACTCAGCAAGTGAAATTGCCGGCCGGGGATATGGTGTTGTACCCCGGCACCAGCCTGCATAAAGTCAACGCGGTCACTCGCGGTGCGCGCTATGCGTCGTTCTTCTGGACGCAAAGTCTGGTACGCGAAGACAGCCAGCGTGCGTTGCTGTTCGAGATGGACGGGGCGATCCAGCAGCTCACTCAGGACATGCCTGAGCATCCTTCACTGATTCGCCTCACTGGCACGTATCACAACTTGCTGCGGCGCTGGGTCGAGGTATGAGTTTCCTACTGCGTCGCGAGGAAGTCCTCAGCGGCGAGCAGCTCAGCGCCATGCTTGTAGAAAGCCCGGCACGCGCGGCGCAGGCGATTTTGCTGGCGGCGGGTGAGGGTGAAGTTGAAGCGCAGGCGTTGCTTGGGCAGATTCTTCTGGATGGTCAGGGCATCGCCCAGGATCAAGCGCTGGCGCTGCGTTGGTTCGGCATCGCTGCCGGACGCGGGCATTTGATGGCGCGCAACATGCTCGGGCGTTGTCATGAGCATGGCTGGGGCGTTGCGGCGGATGCGACGATTGCTGCGCAGCATTATCGGATCGCTGCGAATGCCGGGCTGGATTGGGCGATGTACAACCTCGCCAATCTGCTGGCGACCGGGCGCGGGGTGGCGGTGGATCATCTGCAGGCGTTGGCGTTGTATCGGCGTGCAGCGGAAATCGGTCATGCGAAGTCGATGAATCTGCTGGGGCGCTATTTGGAGGAAGGGCAGGTGTGCCCGGCGGATCCGGTTGCGGCGCGCGATTGGTATCGGCGTTCGGCGGAGGCTGGGGATTTTCGTGGGCAGTTCAGTTTTGCTGCAGTTTTAGCGGATGAGGGGCGGATTGATGAGGCGGTTGATTGGCTTGAGAGAGCTTTGGCCGGCGGCAATCTGAATTTTTTGCGGGTGGCGAGTCAGACGCTGTCAGGTGCGACAGATCCCAGGATTAAGGGGATGGCTGCTCGGTTCGCGCTTCGATTCACAGACTTGCAGCGCGTCTGAATTCGCAAGCCCTCACCCTAACCCTCTCCCGGAGGGAGAGGGGACTGACCGGGGGATATTGAAGAGTTACGCCGACCTGAAAGTGCTTTGCCGAATCCATAATCGACACGGTCTCTCCGGTCGGTGAATGACGCGCGACACCTCGGTCGGCTCCCTCTCCCTTGGGAGAGGGCCGGGGTGAGGGGCTCTCGAACACACAGGTACAAAAAAGCCCATGACACGTCATGGGCTTTTCACTTGCAGCTAGCAGCTTGAAACTCGCAACTGCTCTTACACGTAAAACGACTTCAACGGCGGAAAGCCATTGAACTCAACCGCGCTGTAACTGGTGGTGTACGCACCGGTCGACAACCAGTACAAACGATCACCGATCGCCAGGTTCAGCGGCAGACCGTACTTGTAGTTCTCGTACATGATGTCGGCGCTGTCGCAGGTCGGGCCGGCGATCACGACTTCTTCCATCTCGCCTTTCTTCTCGGTCCAGATCGGGAACTTGATCGCTTCGTCCATGGTTTCGATCAGGCCGGAGAACTTGCCCACATCGGTGTACACCCAACGCTCGACGGCAGTGCGCGACTTGCGTGCAACCAGTACCACTTCGCTGACCAGAATACCGGCGTTGGCGATCAGCGAACGGCCCGGCTCGAGAATGATTTCCGGCAGATCATCACCGAAGTCTTCCTTGAGGAAGCGGATGATTTCTTCGGCGTAGGTTTCCAGGCTGTTGGTGCGGGTGATGTAGTTGGCCGGGAAGCCACCGCCCATGTTGATCAGCTTGAGGTGAATGCCGTCTTCTTCTTTCAAACGCTCGAAGATCACTTTGACCTTGGCGATCGCCGCGTCCCAGACGCTGATGTCGCGTTGTTGCGAGCCAACGTGGAAGGAGATGCCGTAAGGCACCAGGCCGAGGTCGCGAGCGAGGATCAGCAGGTCCATGGCCATGTCGGTCTGGCAGCCGAATTTGCGCGACAGTGGCCAGTCAGCCGTGGTCGAGCCTTCGGTGAGGATGCGCACATAGACTTTCGAACCCGGTGCAGCCTTGGCGATGTTGCGCAGGTCGGCTTCGGAGTCGGTGGAGAACAGACGCACGCCCTTCTCGTAGAAGTAGCGGATGTCCTTGGATTTCTTGATGGTGTTGCCGTAGCTGATACGGTCGGCGCTGACGCCACGATCCATCACTTTGTCCAGCTCGTAGATCGAGGCGATGTCGAAGCTCGAACCTTTCTCTTTGAGCAGGTCGATGATCTCGACGGCCGGGTTGGCCTTGACCGCGTAGTAGACCTTGGCGAATTCGAAACCGGCGCGCAGGTCATCGTAGGCCTGGCTGATCATCGCGGTGTCGATCACCACGAACGGGGTTTCCTGTTTGTCGGCGAACGCCTTCATTTTGTCAAAAGTGGCGCGCGCGAAATAGTCTTCGACATTGATCGACATGCTGGGAGCTCCTATGGGCAAACTCGTAAAAACAATGGGTGCAAATGAACGCCCTCCGTATCCCCACTTTGGTTCGCCTACTTCCCAAGGCATGTCGCCGAAAGCAAAAAGGCCACGGGTGTGAAGCTTCCCTTGGCCTTGCTGTCTCGTCGTCAGTACTTGAGCCGGATGGATCGTTTCCAGCATGGACGTTCGGCGCGAACTTTAGGGCGTGAGGGGCGTGAGATCAACTAAAAATGTCGCGTTTTTGCACGCTTTTGACGTGCGTCGCGTTCAGCACTCTTTGTAGCCGACAGAGATGACGGGCAGATGTTCCCCGAGAATTTTCCAGTGTTAAAAATACCTGCACGTTCGCGGATTATGTCGGCGAATTCGCGGGTAAGTGTGATGGCGGCAACATCGGCGACGTTGGCGGCGAGAGGAGGGTGTGAGGGGGATTTTGGCTGCTACGCAGGCTGCTTGAGACAGACTGTGCTGTTGTCAGGTGTTGAGATTCTTTTCCGCCCTGTGAATGAGCAAAGAATCACCACGACCCTGTGGGAGCGAGCTTGCTCGCGAAGGCTTTTTCACAGTCGACATCGTTGTTGACTGATATTCCGCTTTCGCGAGCAAGCTCGCTCCCACAGGTTTCGTGTTTTACGCGACCACAGCCTCAGCCGGCGAGACGATACTGGTCTTCATCCCGCGCGAACGCCCCGAGCTCAGATACGCCGCAATCGACTCCTGCGTGACCTCGCCGAGGAACACCCGCTCGGCATCCATCACCGGCAGCCACGCGCGATTGAACTCGTACATGCGCGACAACAGAATGCGCAAATGCTCGTCATACGCGGCGGTGGCGTTGAACTCGCGCAGGAACTGCGCACAGGTGCCGGTCTGGCGATGCAGATCACGACGACGGACATAGCCTAACGCCTTGTTCTCGGCACAGGTGACCACGACATAACGGCGGTCATGCTCGTCCATCAACTCCAGCGCATCGGCCACTGAAGTTTCCGGGCTCACCGACGGCGCGTTGTCCGCCGCATCTTCGGCTTTCACCAACAGCAGGCGCTTGAGCGTGCTGTCCTGGCCGACGAAGTTGCTGACAAAGTCGTCCGCCGGGTGCGCCAGCAGGGTGTCCGGGTGATCGATCTGCAACAGTTTGCCGGCGCGGAAGATCGCGATCTTGTCGCCGAGTTTGATCGCTTCGTCGATGTCGTGGCTGACCATGATCACGGTCTTGTTCAGCGCGCGCTGCATTTCGAAGAATTCGTTCTGAATCATCTCGCGGTTGATCGGGTCGACCGCACCGAACGGTTCGTCCATCAGCAACAGCGGTGCGTCGGCGGCCAGTGCGCGGATCACGCCGATGCGCTGTTGCTGGCCACCGGACAGTTCGCGTGGGTAACGATGCAGATACTGTTTGGGCTCCAGCTTGATCATGCTCATCAATTCGCGGGCGCGGTCGTGGCATTTCTGTTTGTCCCAGCCGAGCAGTTTCGGCACGACGACGATGTTCTCTTCGATGGTCATGTTCGGGAACAGACCGATCTGCTGGATGACATAGCCGATGTTGCGACGCAGGGTCACTTCGTCGAGATCGGTGGTGTCTTCGCCGTTGATGAGGATCTTGCCCGAGGTCGGTTTGATCAGGCGGTTGATCATTTTCAGCGTGGTGCTTTTGCCGCAACCCGATGGCCCGAGGAACACACAGATTTCGCCTTCATTGACGGTCAGGCTTACCGAGTCCACGGCTTTGACGTCTTTGCCGTTGCTTTGGAAAGTTTTGCTGAGGTTTTGAAGTTCGATCATTTGAGGAGTCCTTTTGGAGTCAACGAGCGTTGCAGCCATTGGAGAAACAGGTCAGCGAAAATGGCCAGAAGACTGACCAGCAGCGCGCCGACGATCAGCATCGACATGTCACTGCGGCTGATGGAAGCGAGGATCAACACACCGAGGCCGCCGGCGCCGATGGTCGCGGCGATGGTCATTACGCCGATGTTCATCACCACGGCGGTGCGCACACCGGCGAGGATCACCGGCACGGCGATCGGCAACTCGACCATGCGCAGGCGCTGGCCGAAGGTCATGCCGATGCCGCGTGCGGCTTCACGGATGCCCGGCTCTACACCGGTCAAGGCGAGGTAGGTGTTGCGCATGATCGGCAGCAGCGAATAAAGGAACACCGCTGTGATCGCTGGCATCGGGCCAAGGCCTTGGCCGAACTTGGAGTAGAACGGCAGCAGCAGCCCGAACAGGGCAATCGACGGCACGGTCAGCAGCACCGTGGCGCTGGCCTGTAAAGGCCCGGCGAGGCTCGGGAAGCGTGTCATCAGAATGCCCAGCGGCACACCGATGAGGATCGCCAGAGTCACGGCGATGCCGACGAGGGTGATGTGCTGCCAGGTCAGGTGCATCACCTGCTGCCAGTCGAGATGGGAAAAGGCGTTGAAGAATTCCATGACTTTTCCTCCTTTAATTCAGCGGATGTTGGCGCAGGAAATCGGCGGCAACGGACGATGGGCTTTCATGATCGACATCGACCCGCGCGTTGAGCTGGCGCATGGTTTCGTCGTCGAACAGTTCGGCCAGCGGCTTGAGTTGCTCGGCCAGTTTCGGGTTGGCGTCCAGCGTTGCCTGACGCACCACCGGCGCGGCGGTGTAGTCGGGGAAGTAGTGCTTATCGTCTTCCAGCAACTTCAGGCCGAAGGCGTTGAGGCGACCGTCGGTGGTGTAGACCAGACCGGCAAACACCTGACCGTTGCGCAGCGCGGTGTAGACCAGGCCCGCGTCCATCTGGCGGATGTTCTTGCGGCTCAGGTTCATGTCGTAGAGATCGACCATGCCGATCAGCCCGTCGGAACGGTTGGCAAACTCGGTGTCCAAAGCGACCAGATGATTGGTCTTGGCTTCAGCGCGCAGCACTTCATTGAGCTGACTGATGTTGTTGATCTGCGGATATTCCTCAGCCACTTTTTTCGGCAGCGCGAGGGCGTAGGTGTTGCTGAACTTCGACGGGGTCAGCCAGATCAGGCCTTTTTTCGCGTCGAGTTCTTTCACCCGAGCGTAGGACTGGGCGCTGTCGAGCTTTTCGGTGACATGGTTGTAAGCCACCAGCGACACGCCGGTGTATTCCCAGAGCATGTCCAGTTGTCCACTTTCGTGGGCGCTGCGGGCGAGATTGCTGCCCAGACCTCCGGTGATCTGCGCGTCGTAACCTTTGCTGCGCAGGTATTGCGCGGTGATTTCCGCGAGCAGGGTTTGCTCGGTAAATACCCGGGCACCGAGGCGGATAACCGGTTTTTCAGCGGCTTGTGCGATGCCTGCGAACAGCAGGGCACTGCTCAGCATCAGGCTTAAGATCAAGCTAAGTCGTTTCATATTCATTCCTTCACAAAAGCCTTAAGACGGGCGCAGACCACGTTCCAGCCAGAGGCGGCTGGCGAGGGTGACGACGCCATCGAGCAGCAAGGCCAGCAGCGCGGTGCACGCGGCGCCGAGCAGCAGTTGCGGCTGATTGTTCAGGGCGATGCCGGGGAAGATCAGGCTGCCGAGGCTGTTGGCACCGATCAGGAAGGCCAGCGGCGCGGTGCCGACGTTGATCGCCAACGCCACGCGCACACCACCGACGATGATCGGCACGGCGTTAGGCAATTCGACTTTCCACAGCACTTGGCGCGGGGTCATGCCAATGCCGACGGCCGCTTCTTTCAGCGAGCCCTGGACATTTTTCAGGCCTTCGTAGGTGTTGCGCACAATCGGCAACAAGGAAGCGAGGAACAAAGCAAAGATCGCCGGGCCACTGCCGATGCCGAGGATGCCCAGGGCAATCGCGAGCACGGCCAACGGAGGCACGGTGTTACCGATGTTGAAGATCTGCATGAAGCGTTCGGCGCGTCCGACCATGGTCGGGCGACTGAGGAAGATGCCAGCGGGGATGCCCACGACAAGGGCGGCCAGCATTGAAGCGAGGACGAGAATCAGATGAGCTTGCAGGTAAAACAACAAATCGTCGCGGTAGTGTTCGATCGTGTTGATGCCGATCCAGTGGACCAGCAGGGCCAGGAGCGCGATCACCACCGCACCTCCCATCAGCCCTTTGCCATAGCGGATAGCCACAGGCGGACTCCTTTTTTGTAGTCGGCGAGCGCACTCCCGAGTGGCATGCCAAACCTTGGCCGCCGAGAGCGTCGTTCGCGAAAAGTAGCCGTTTTTCAGGACCGGAAAAGCGGTCTGAAAGCGAGCCATGAGCGCAGCCTCGTCAGGCTAACTTGCTGATTTTTCAGCCCCTGACGAAATGTCGTAACAGGGGATGGACGTCTCCGTGCTTTAAAAGGTTCCCATCTGAGGCAGCATTTGGCCACCCCTAATGTGCTCAACGGTTCGGTTATTGCATCGAGTTGGGCTATAATCGCGGCCCTTTTTTGAATCACCGCCAGGCGATTTCCCATGACCAACCAGGCCGCCGAAGTCGCGAAACGCCGCACTTTCGCCATTATTTCCCACCCCGATGCCGGTAAAACCACGATCACCGAAAAGCTCCTGTTGATGGGCAAGGCGATTGCAGTGGCCGGTACGGTGAAATCCCGTAAATCCGATCGCCATGCGACATCCGACTGGATGGAGATGGAGAAACAGCGGGGTATTTCCATTACCACGTCGGTCATGCAGTTCCCGTATCGCGAACACATGATCAACCTGCTCGACACCCCGGGCCACGAAGACTTCTCCGAAGATACCTACCGCACCCTGACGGCGGTGGACTCGGCATTGATGGTTCTCGACGGCGGTAAAGGTGTCGAGCCACGGACCATTGCGCTGATGGACGTCTGCCGTCTGCGTGACACGCCGATCGTCAGCTTCATCAACAAACTCGACCGTGACATCCGCGACCCGATCGAACTGCTCGACGAAATCGAAGCCGTTCTTAAGATCAAGGCGGCGCCGATCACCTGGCCGATCGGTTGCTACCGCGACTTCAAGGGCGTGTACCACCTGGCCGACGACTACATCATTGTCTACACCGCCGGTCACGGTCACGAACGCACCGAAACCAAGATCATCGAGAAGCTCGACTCCGACGAGGCGCGCGCGCACTTGGGTGACGAGTACGACCGCTTCATCGAGCAGCTGGAACTGGTTCAGGGCGCCTGCCATGAATTCAACCAGCAGGAATTCCTCGACGGTCAGCTGACTCCGGTGTTCTTCGGTACGGCATTGGGCAACTTCGGTGTTGACCACGTGCTCGACGCCGTTGTTGATTGGGCGCCGCGTCCATTGGCCCGTGTGGCCAACGAGCGTACCGTCGAGCCGGTCGAAGAGAAGTTCTCGGGCTTCATCTTCAAGATCCAGGCGAACATGGACCCGAAACACCGTGACCGCATCGCCTTCATGCGCATTTGCTCCGGCAAGTACGAGAAAGGCATGAAGATGCGCCACGTGCGCACCGGCAAGGACGTGCGCATCGGCGATGCTCTGACGTTCTTCTCCTCCGAGCGTGAGCAGCTGGAAGAAGCCTTTGCCGGCGACATCATCGGTCTGCACAACCACGGCACCATCCAGATCGGCGACACCTTCAGTGAAGGTGAAACCCTGGGCTTTACCGGCATCCCGCACTTCGCCCCGGAACTGTTCCGTCGCGTGCGTCTGCGTGATCCGCTGAAGTCCAAGCAGTTGCGTCAGGGTCTGCAGCAGTTGGCCGAAGAGGGCGCGACGCAGGTGTTTTTCCCGGAGCGCAGCAACGACATCATTCTTGGCGCTGTGGGTGTGCTGCAGTTTGATGTGGTCGCGAGCCGTTTGAAGGAGGAATACAAGGTTGAGTGCTCTTATGAGCCGATTACTGTGTATTCCGCGCGCTGGATTGAATGCAGTGACAAGAAAAAGCTTGAGGAATTCTCTAACAAGGCTGTGGAGAACCTGGCGGTCGATGGCGGTGGTCACCTGACTTACCTTGCGCCGACTCGGGTTAACCTGGCGTTGATGGAAGAGCGCTGGCCGGATGTGAAATTCCGCGCGACGCGTGAGCATCATTAAGCGCTGAGCTGGTTTGATCGAAGCCCCTGAGGTGTAGGCCTTGGGGGTTTTTTTGTCTGTTGGTTTTGGCGGCATTGTCCCGCTACCTCAGAGAGCGGGTCTTCATCGGTGTTCCAAAGAGAAACTTTCGACTTTGAAGTTAGCGTGGAAACAAAAAATAAAGCAGTCAACCGGGCATTTGATTTAGTGCCTTCTGCATGTTTCAAATGAGATGTCAACTGTCAGCTCTTACAGTGGCGCTGATACGGTATAGCGCTTATAAGCATCTAGGGGTATTGCCCCTGAAACTATCCGGAGAAGCACCATGAAAGTCACTACATCTAACATCAATGAACTACCTTTGAATCTTAAACCAATTGGTCAAATGAAAATCACCATCGATGGAGTTGCATACGATCCAGTAGTAGGCGCGGGCTGGTTTGCAATCGCCCCATATGGTCGAGGCCAGGTGGGGGGGGGAATTCGAAATGATGATTCTGTTTTTTTTGAGTTCGATGGTATTGAACAAAGTCAAGATGTCGAGGGGAAGTTTGGTACAGATCCGAAGTTCCACGCGTTTTTCAATCCTCACGATCCTTTGGAGACATGGGAAGCGGTCTCGGGCCATTACAAAGGCGTGATCAATCTGGAAGAGCGTTTAGTTCAAATGGACTTTGAATTTACTGCAAAGGCCGCGAATTCTGAACGGCAAAGCGAAATAACAGCATCAATGAAATTCAGGTTCAACGAGCCCGCGAACAAATCATCCGAGCGAGATTTTCGTCGTAAGAAATAATCAATGAAAGAAACTCATCGGTTTTATGCCTGCGGCTTAGTGTGGTCAGCCGCAGGCTTGTATGAGTGCATCAACGTTGGGTATTTACCGTTAACAATGAATACGTCTGGACCTGCTCGCAGGTTTTCTTCAATCCGCCGGAGCTCCGGGCAGTTTCTTGCTGTTTGCTTGATTAAACTTATTCCCGCTGCGTTTAGCTGCGCCAGACTGTTTCTGCGCTCCCGCGCCCGGATCAATCCCTCCACTCAGCCTTCCGACGTCGCCCGTGGATCAAGATCAAGAGCAGGCGAGCTGACACTCGGCCTAGTGAGTGGCGAAGAGCACGGGGATTCGGCTTTGGATTTGTGGTGGATTTACCCCTCACCCCAGCCCTCTCCCCAAGGAGAGGGGGCCGATTTTTTGTGCTTTTCAAAATCTGAGTTCAACGCGGAATCGCACGTCGGCGTATCTCTTCCAGCCCACGCGGTCAGTCCCCTCTCCCTCCGGGAGAGGGTTAGGGTGAGGGGCTTTTGATCTTCGGCACGGTTTTATCGCGCGCAATGGCTGTAGTACGACTCCGTTTTTCGTGATCTCGATGTACTTGAACGCGACAACCAGCCTGCCGGCCGTTAGTGTTCCAGCTCCACGCAAGTCGTTTTGAGAGATCAATGGAATGACGAGTCGACTGGCTCACCTGCTGCACCTCAGCAGTTATTTCAGCATGATGGCCTGGGTGCTCGCGGCGCTGCTGTTCATCAATCGCCTGAGCAGCATGGTCAAGCTGTTCATGGCGCTGTACCTGCGTCAGGAGCTGGGCCTGGCGATCGAGACGGTGGGCTGGTTACTGTCGGCGTATGGTGCGGGTTTGCTGGTCGGTTCGATGCTCGGTGGCTGGCTCAGTGACCATGTGCGTACGGCGCGGCTGACGGCGGCGTTGTTCTTTGTTTCGGTGTGGGTGCTGATGCTGCTGGGGCTGGTCACGCAGGTGCCGTTGCTCGCTGCATTGCTATTGCTCAGCGGCACCATCGATGGGGCTATTCGCACTCTGCACCAACGCCTGATCATGGAATATTGCGAAGTCGCTCAACGTTCGCGTGCGCAAGCCTTGAGCCGGGTGGCGCGCAATCTCGGCATGGCCGCTGCCGGGGTGGCGGGCGGGGTTTTGGCGCAGACGGATTTTCGTTGGGTATTTTTCGGCAGTGCGGCGATGACGTTGCTGGCGCTGCTGTGGTTTGTCCGGACCACGTGGCAGCGTCCGGTGCTGATCATTGATGAGTTCTCCACGACCGCTGCCGGTGGATCGGGTGCGCCGTATCGCGATAAACCGTTCCTGTGGTTGCTGGCGGCAACCGCCGTGCTCGGCATTGCCTTCGATACGGTCTACAGCACCCTGGGTAATTATCTGCGTGATTACTACCACCTGAGCACCGAGGCGATCGGCTGGCAGTTCGGGCTCAACGCGTTGCTGGTGATCGCGCTGCAAATTCCGCTGTCGCACTGGGGGGAGCGCTGGGGCACGCGCCGGCAAATGCTCGCGGGCAGTTTGCTGCTGGCCGGCGGGCTGGGCATGTTGCCGTTTGGATCCGGGCTAGCGTTCGTTTGTCTGTCGACGCTGATCTGGACCTTGGGCGAGGCGTTGTTCATGCCGCCGCTGAATGTGCTGGCGATGCAGTTTGCGCAGAGTGGCAAAAGTGGTCAGTACTTTGGCCTGTTTTTCATGAGCTGGAGTGCCAGCGCATTGTTGTCGCCGGTGCTCAGCGGTCAGTTGTACGGCAATTTCGGAGGCCACAGTGTCTGGCTGGCCAGCACCGTGTTGGTGCTGATGTCGATTCCCTTGACCTGGCAAGCGACCCGTCCGCTTAGCTGATCCTGCTATAGGTGTTATTCGAAACCCGTCTGTTTGCGAAGGGCATTTCTGCGCGCTCGTTAGCGTCCTAACTGGTGAGCCCGGCTGATCGGAACTAGATTTCACACAGCGCCAGTCCGGCACGAATGTCTCACCTGAAAATGGATGGAGTCGGCTATGAAAAGCAGGTTGCTACGGGTTTTATTGCTGTTGAAAGTGATGGTCATGCTGTCCCTCGGCACCGCGACGGCTTGGGCAGAGTGCGAGGATCACGATTCTCAGGCGTTCAACGGACAGGTCGGGCACGTCAGCTTGATGCTCGCGAAATCCGAGTCAGAGCCGGGCGATCAGGGGCAGGGTGGCAGCGCCGATGATGACGACTCGACCACCGATGAGCCGGACTCTGATGATCCGGATGATGAAGGCGATAGCCAGACATAAATCGCAGGCAAAAGAAAACCCCTTCTGCCTCGACTGATGCGCAATCGAGGTGGAAGGGGTTTGGTTAACACGTCACTCTGTTTGAAAATGCGATCCCTGTGGGAGCGAGCTTGCTCGCGAAAGCGGCGTATCAGGCGACATCTATGTTGAATGATCCAGCGCCTTCGCGAGCAAGCTCGCTCCCACAGTGTTTTGTATCGCTCTCCAGATTTGTTTACGCTGCGCCGTCGAGGAATTGCTCGGCGTAGTGGCAAGCCACCTGCCGGCTGTCGAGCTGGCGCAACGCCGGCTCTTCCGTGCTGCAACGTTCGGTCGCGTACGGGCAGCGCTTGTGGAAGGCACAGCCTGGCGGCGGATTGAGCGGGTTAGGCAGTTCGCCGACGATCTTGATTTTCGGCTTGTTCGGGTCCGGGTGAATGGTCGGGGTCGCCGACAGCAGCGCCTGGGTGTACGGGTGCAACGGACGCTCGTAGATGTCGTTCTTCGGGCCCAGCTCCACCGGGCGACCGAGGTACATCACCATCACGTCATCGGCCACGTGTTGCACTACCGCTAGGTTGTGCGAGATGAACACGTAGGCGGTGTTGAACTCCTGCTGCAGATCCATGAACAGGTTGAGTACCTGCGCCTGAATCGACACGTCGAGCGCCGAGGTCGGTTCATCCGCCACCAGCACTTTCGGTTGCAACATCATCGCCCGGGCCAGGGCGATACGCTGGCGCTGACCACCGGAGAACATGTGCGGATAGCGCTGATAGTGCTCAGGACGCAAGCCGACCTGTTTCATCATTGCCTGGACTTTCTCGCGACGCTCGGCGGCGGAAAGGTTGGTGTTGATCAGCAGCGGCTCGCCGAGCTGGTCACCGACTTTCTGCCGTGGGTTCAACGACGCGTACGGGCTTTGGAAGACCATCTGCACGTCTTTGCGCAGTTGCTTGCGTTGGGCCTTGTCGGCACCAGCGACTTCCTGGCCGGCGATTTTTAGCGAGCCGGAAGACGGATCTTCAATCAGCGTCAACGCACGGGCGAGGGTGGATTTGCCGCAGCCCGACTCGCCTACTACGGCGAGGGTCTTGCCGGCTTCCAGTTCGAACGACACGCCATTGAGTGCGCGCACGGTCGCATGGCCCTTGAACAGGCCACGGGAGACTTCGTAGTGACGGGTCAGGTCGCGGGCGGTAAGTACGACGGCCATTACGCCACCTCCTGGTTCAGCGGGAAGAAGCAGCGGGCGAGGCTGTGGCTTTTCGGATCAAGACCTGGACGCTGCGCGCGGCAGCTGTCTTGCACGTACGGGCAGCGCGGCGACAGCAGGCAACCCTGCGGACGGTCGTAGCGGCCCGGAACGATGCCCGGCAGGGTCGACAGACGTGAGGCGCCGAGGCTGTGCTCGGGAATCGCCTTGAGCAGGGCTTCGCTGTACGGATGCGCCGGGACGTCGAACAGCTGCGGCACCTGACCGACTTCAACGGCTTGCCCTGCGTACATCACGCAGACGCGCTGAGCGGTTTCGGCCACGACCGCGAGGTCGTGAGTGATCAGCACCAGGCCCATGTTCTGTTCTTTCTGCAACGCCAGCAGCAGATCCATGATCTGCGCCTGAATGGTTACGTCCAAAGCAGTGGTCGGTTCGTCGGCGATCAGCAGTTTCGGCTCGCCGGCAATCGCCATGGCGATCGCAACACGCTGGCTCATACCGCCGGACAGTTGATGCGGGTAGGCGTCCATACGGCTGGCGGCGCCCGGGATTTCGACTTTTTCCAGCAGTTCGATCGCACGTTTGCGCGCTTGCTTGCCGGACATTTTCAAGTGCAGGCGCAGCACTTCTTCGATCTGGAAACCGACGGTGTAGCTCGGGTTCAACGCGGTCATCGGGTCCTGGAACACCATCGACAAGTCTTTGCCGACGATCTGCCGACGCTGACGGTTGCTCAGCTTGAGCATGTCTTTGCCGTCAAAGCTCAGCGAGTCGGCGGTGACGATGCCGGGATGCTCGATCAGCCCCATCAGCGCCATCATGGTCACGGATTTACCCGAACCCGATTCGCCAACGATGGCCAGTACTTCGCCTTTGTCGACTTTCAGGTCGAGGCCGTCGACCACCGGGGTCGCGGTCTTGTCGCCGAAGCGAACGTTGAGATTCTTGATTTCTAGCAGTGACATGGGAATCTCCTCAGGCGGCGTTCTTGAGTTTCGGGTCGAGCGCATCGCGCAGGCCGTCGCCCATCAAGTTGATTGCCAGCACGCTGAGCAAAATGGTCAAACCAGGCAGGCTCACCACCCACCAGGCGCGTTCGATGTAGTCGCGGGCCGAAGCCAGCATGGTGCCCCACTCAGGGGTTGGCGGTTGTACGCCAAGGCCGAGGAAGCCCAGTGCCGCAGCGTCGAGAATCGCCGAGGAGAAGCTCAAGGTCGCTTGAACGATCAGCGGCGCCATGCAGTTCGGCAGCACGGTGATAAACATCAGACGTGGCAGACCGGCACCGGCCAGGCGCGCGGCGGTCACGTAGTCGCGGTTCAGTTCGCCCATGACGGCGGCACGGGTCAGACGCACGTAGGACGGCAGCGAAACCACAGCAATGGCGATCACGGTGTTGATCAGGCCCGGGCCGAGGATGGCGACGATCGCCACAGCCAGCAGCAGCGACGGCAGGGCGAGCATGATGTCCATCAGACGCATGATGGTCGGGCCGATCATCTTCGGGAAGAAACCGGCGAACAGACCGAGCAGAATCCCCGGAATCAGCGACATCACCACCGACGACAAGCCGATCAGCAGCGACAGGCGCGAACCCTGGATCAGACGCGACAGCAGGTCACGACCGAGTTCATCGGTGCCGAGCAGGAATTGCATCTGCCCGCCTTCCAGCCATGCCGGTGGCGTCAGCAGGAAGTCACGGTATTGCTCGCTCGGGTTATGCGGCGCGACCCACGGCGCGAAAATCGCGCAGAAGATGATCAGCAGCATGAACAGCAGGCCGGCAACCGCGCCTTTGTTCTTGGAGAAGGCTTGCCAGAATTCTTTGTACGGTGACGGGTACAGCAGGCTTTGATCCGCGCTTGCGGCGGACGTGGCTACTGAGGATGTTGGAGTGCTCATGGTATGGACCTCAGCGCTGATGACGGATGCGTGGGTTGGCAAAGCCGTAGAGGATGTCCACTACGAAGTTGACCAGAATCACCAGGCAGGCGATTAACAGGATGCCGTTTTGCACAACCGGGTAGTCCCGGGCGCCGATGGCTTCGATCAGCCATTTACCGATGCCGGGCCAGGAGAAAATGGTTTCGGTCAGAACCGCACCGGCCAGCAGGGTGCCGACTTGCAGGCCGACCACGGTGAGTACCGGAATCAGCGCGTTACGCAGACCGTGGACGAACACCACGCGCGATGGCGACAGGCCTTTGGCCTTGGCGGTGCGGATGTAGTCTTCACGCAGCACTTCGAGCATCGACGAACGGGTCATCCGCGCGATCACTGCCAGCGGGATGGTGCCGAGCACGATGGCCGGCAGGATCAGGTGATGCAGCGCATCGAAAAACGCACCGACGTCATCGGCCAGCAGCGTGTCGATCAGCATGAAACCGGTGCGCGGCTCGATGTCATAGAGCAGGTCGATCCGTCCGGAAACCGGGGTCCAGCCCAGGCTCACCGAGAAGAACATGATCAGGATCAGGCCCCACCAGAAGATCGGCATCGAATAGCCCGCGAGGGAGATGCCCATCACCCCGTGGTCGAACAGCGATCCTCGCTTGAGTGCCGCGATCACCCCGGCCAGAAGGCCCAGAATGCCGGCGAACAGCAGGGCGGCCATGGACAGTTCCAGGGTCGCGGGGAAGAGAGAGGTGAACTCGGTCCATACGCTTTCACGGGTACGCAGGGATTCGCCGAGATCGCCTTGAGCCAGTTTGCCGATGTAGTCCAGATACTGGGCATACAGCGGTTTGTTCAGACCTAGGCGTTCCATTGCCTGAGCGTGCATTTCGGGGTCGACCCGACGTTCGCCCATCATCACTTCCACGGGGTCGCCCGGAATCATGCGAATCAACGCGAAAGTCAGCAAGGTGATGCCGAAAAACGTGGGGATCAACAACCCCAGTCGGCGGGCAATAAAACTAAACATCGTGTGTGGTACCTCATCAGCCGGTTAGGCGTGCCCGGCATCCCTGGGGTCAGGGACGCCGGGAGTTTCTTATCTACTTCACCTGGGTAGTGGCGAAGTTATTAGTGGTGAGAGGGCTGATGTGATAACCCTCTACGTTGTTGCGCATTGCGGTAAACATCCTGGTGTGGGCCATGCTGATCCATGGCTGATCCTGATTAAACAATACTTGTGCCTGTTCGTAGAGCGCGGCGCGTTCGGCCGGATCTACTTTAGCCCGTGCTTCATCCAGCAGTGCCTGGAATTTCTCGTTGCACCAGCGAGCGTAGTTCTCGCCATTTTTTGCTGCTTCGCAACTGAGCATAGGCGTCAGGAAGTTATCCGGGTCGCCGTTGTCGCCCGCCCATCCGGCCGAGACCATATCGTGTTCACCGGCCTTGGCGCGTTTGAGCATTTCGCCCCATTCCATCACGCGGATGTCGATCTTGATCCCGACTTTCGCCAGGTCAGCCTGCATCATTTGCGCGCCGAGCATCGGGTTCGGGTTGGTCGGGCCACCGCCGTTACGGGTAAACAGGGTAAACACGGTGCCTTCCGGAACCCCGGCTTCCTTGAGCAGGGCGCGGGCCTTGTCGAGGTCGCGTGGCGGGTTCTTCAGGTCGTGGTTGTAGCCCAGCAGCGTGTCCGGGTACGGGTTGACCGCAACGGTGGCATTGCCCGGGCCAAACAGCGCGTTGACGTAAGCGGCTTTGTCGAAGGCGATATCGATCGCCTTACGCACTCGCACGTCGCTCATGTATTTGTGCTGGGTGTTCATGGCGATGTACGAAACGGTCATCGCATTCAGTTCATCGACCTTGAGCTTGTCGTCTTTCTTGATGCTCGGGATGTCATCCGGTTTCGGATACAGGGCGATCTGGCACTCGTTGGCCTTGAGCTTCTGCAGGCGCACGTTGTTGTCGGTGGCGATCGCCAGAATCAGCGCGTCGGCCGGTGGCTTGCCACGGAAGTACTCCGGGTTGGCCTTGAAACGTACCTGCGCATCCTTGGCATAACGCTGGAAGATGAACGGGCCGGTGCCAACCGGCTTGTTGTTCAGGTCGCCGGTCTTGTTGGCCTTGAGCAACTGATCGGCGTACTCGGCGGAGTAAATGGCGGTAAACGGCATCGCGACGTCAGCCAGGAACGGGGCTTCGCGGCGGGTCAGGGTGAACTTGACCGTGTAGTCGTCGACTTTCTCTACGTTTTTCAGCAGTTCTTTGAAGCCCATGCTTTCAAAGTACGGGAAGCCCACGCTCGACAGTTTGTGCCACGGATGATTCGGGTCCAGCTGACGCTGGAAGCTCCAAAGCACGTCGTCGGCGTTCATGTCGCGAGTCGGCTTGAAGTATTCGGTGGTGTGAAACTTGACGCCTTTGCGCAGGTGGAACGTGTACGTCAGACCGTCTTCGCTGATTTCCCAGGTATCTGCCAGGGCCGGAACGATTTCCGTCGTGCCAGGCTTGAAGTCCACCAGGCGGTTGAAGATGGTTTCGGCCACAGCGTCCGCCGTGACTGCAGTTGTGTACTGGACCATATCGAAGCCTTCCGGACTGGCTTCGGTGCAGACCACCAAGGGTTTGGCCGAGACGCCGAGAGCGGCACTCAGCAAGGCGGCAGCGACGGCCGCACGTAGGGGAAGCATTTTCATCGATAACCCTCTGCAATCGGTTGAAGACAAAAAACCGAACGGCCGACTCATCATGAGTCAGCCGTCGGTTGGCGTTTTTTACAGGATGTTGAATGGAATCGTGGTCACGAGACGGAACTCGTTGATGCTGCCGTCAGCCTGGTTTTCGCTGGCACGGTGAGCGGTGTAGGTGCCGCGAATCGTGGTGGCTTTGAGTGGCCCGCTCTGCACGGCATAGGTTGCGCCGATGCCGTATTCATAGTGGTGCTCGCCATCCATCGATTGCACGCCGTCGTAGCCGCCACCTTTGTAGTGGGTACCGTCGATGCCCCAGCCGCGCGCCTGGTAGATGTTGAACTTCAGGCCCGGTACACCGTATTCGGCCATGTTGATGCCGTAGGAAACCTGGAAGGACTTCTCGTTCGGGCCGTTGAAGTCCGAGAGCAGGGAGTTGGCCAGGTAGATACCGTTGGTTTCGTGCAGGTAGTCGAAGTACTCGTTACCGTTCACTTCCTGATACGAGAAGGTCAGGGTGTGTGCCAGGTGCGTCAGGCCGAACGACAGCGAGTAGGTGTCGTTGTCGATGTCGCCCAGCAGTTTTTTACCTTCGTCGACCGTCTTGTAGTAGTTCAGGCCGGTGGTCAGGCTGAGGATCGAGCTGTCACCCAGTACGTGGGTGGCGCCGAAGTAGTACTGGTTCCACAGGTCTTCAGCCTGAGTACCCCACAGGCTGGTGGTCAGGCTGGCGAACGGCTGGTACGAGATACCGGCGGTGTTCACGTGGTCAGCTTCGGCGTCGATGTTGCCGTATTCGGAGCGGAACTTGCTGAGGCTCTCTTCGGTACGAGGCGAGACGCGGTCGAAAGTGGCCAGGTCGAACGAGAGGTTGTTCAGCTCTTCGCTGTGGATCGCGATACCTTCGAAGCTCGACGGCAGCGGACGGTTGCCGATCACGTCGACCTGCGGGCTGCTGAAGTTCATGCGGCCGGCGGTCAGGGTGGTATTGGAGATACGTGCCTTGACGTTGGCCAGGCCCAGTTTGCTCCACTGACCGACCGCATCGCCGCCTTCACGGGTCAGGGTACGGTTGTTGCCTGCGCCTGGACGAGTGCCCGGTGCGCCGCCGTTGTTGGAGGCGAGATTCTCGCGGTCACGCTCAAGAGCGATGGCGTTGTAGGCTGCGACTTCGGTGCTGAAACCGACAGTACCTTCGGTGAAGCCCGAGTTGTACTTGATGATCGTGCCTTGCACCCAGTTGATGCGGCGGTCGGTTTCGGCCGATTGGCCGTTCTTGCGATAGGCGAACTTGCCGCCGCGCTTGAGTTGCTCGTTGGCGTACCAGTTACGGGTCGAGCCGCTGATCGATTGACCTTCGAGGAAGCCGGTGGCTTCGGCCTGGGCGCTTTTCTCGTTGACGGTCACTGGAGTGAACGCCTGACTTTGGGTTTCCGCATAAGCCGTGGCGGTGATGCTGCTGATGGCCAGGGCCAGTATCGCGGTGCTGCTCAGTTTCATGGGTGAAGCTCCTTTACTTTCTTTTTATGCCGGCTTTTTTTGGTATGCCGGTTATTGGTTTAGAACTCATTCACACATCGCAAACGTTTGCAAAAGGCCGGATTGGCGAATTTCGGCAAAGCGCTTGCGTGAGGGGATAGACAGCTCCCCTCAGCATTGCGGCTAATCGTCTGGTTTAATCGATACCGACACCCGAGAACACGTTGCGACCGAACGGGCTGACTTTGAAGCCCTCGATCCTCGCGCTTAACGGCTGGTTGACCGTCGAGTGGGCGACAGGCGTGATCGGCACTTGCTGTTTAAGCAATTGCTGAGCCTGTTTGTAGAGGATGGTGCGCTGGTCGCGGTCGGTGACGACCTTGGCCTCTTTGATCAGCTTGTCGTAAGCCGGATCGCACCACATGGAATAGTTGTTGCCGCCGATGGCGTCGCAGCTGTACAGCGTGCCGAGCCAGTTGTCCGGATCGCCATTGTCACCGGTCCAACCGATCAGGCTGATGTCGTGCTCGCCGTTCTTGGTGCGCTTGATGTACTCGCCCCATTCATAGCTGACGATCTTCACTTTCAGACCGATTTTCGCCCAGTCCGCCTGGAGCATTTCGGCCATCAGTTTGGCGTTCGGGTTGTACGGACGCTGCACCGGCATCGCCCACAGGGTGATCTCAGTGCCTTCCTTGACGCCGGCCGCCTTGAGCAGCTCTTTGGCTTTTTCCGGGTTGTAGGCGGCGTCCTTGATGGTGTCATCGTAAGACCATTGGGTCGGTGGCATGGCGTTGACAGCCAGTTGGCCGGCGCCTTGATAAACAGCGTTGAGAATCCCTTGTTTATTCACCGCCATGTCCAGCGCCTGGCGCACTTCGAGCTGGTCGAAAGGCTTGTGACGGACGTTGTAGGCGATGTAGCCAAGGTTGAAACCCGGCTTGGAGATCAGTTGCAGTTTCGGGTCGGCCTTCAGCGCTTCAACATCGGCAGGGCGCGGATGCAGGGTGATCTGGCATTCGCCCGCCTTGAGCTTCTGCACGCGTACCGAAGCGTCGGTGTTGATCGCGAAGATCAGGTTGTCGAGTCTGACCCGGCTCGGATCCCAGTAATGTTTATTACCGGTGTAACGGATGTTCGAGTCTTTCTGATAACTCTTGAACACGAACGGCCCGGTGCCGATCGGTTTCTGGTTGATGTCGCTCGGCTTGCCTTCGGCCAGCAGCTTGTCGGCGTATTCGGCGGACAGGATGGCGGCGAAGCTCATGGCGATGTTCTGGATAAACGCGGCGTCGACGGTGTTGAGCGTGAACTCCACGGTCAGCGGCCCGGTCTTCTCGACCTTGGCGATGTTCTTGTTCAGGCTCATCCCGTTGAAGTACGGGAATTCGGTGGGATAAGCCTTACGGAAAGGTTGTTGGGCATCCAGCATGCGATTAAACGTGAACAGCACGTCATCGGCGTTCATGTCGCGGGTCGGTTTGAAGTAAGGCGTTGTATGAAACTTCACACCTTCACGCAGGTGAAAGGTGTACTTGAGCCCATCCTCGGAAATATCCCACGTGGTTGCCAGGCCCGGAACGACATTGGTCGCGCCTTTTTCGAACTCGACCAAACGGTTGTACAGCGGTTCGGCGGCGTCGTTATCGGTGGCCGTCGTGTATTGCGCGGTATCAAAGCCCGCCGGGCTGCCTTCGGAGCAAAACACCAGACTTTTGCTGGCGGCGAAACTGGCGGACGAGGCGGCCAACAGGCCAGCGCCCAGCAATGCGGAAAAAACCAAGGTATGGCGCATGACGCTCCCTCTTTTTTAGTGTTGTTCGATGCGCCGTCGCCTCATCCGGAGACGTTTTGGCTGCATCGAGCTCAATCCAGTACGTACAGCTAACCGGTGGCCCACGCAGACGCTGGTCAGTACCCGACGGTAGGGGCCGCGGTCCTGGCAGTAAATGCGTAAATGCCTTAAAGCTCGTAGGAAAAGGCGACGCGTCCTATACCGCTGCGGTAATCCGCAGTGGAATTGGCTGTAGGCAATTTCCTAACTTCCCGGCAGGTAAAACAACGGCGACGTTAAAAACGTCGCCGTTGCAGTGCCTTATTTGCTGACGCTGACGCCGTAGAAGGAGTTCAAGCCGAATGGGCTGATCTTGAAGTCCTGCACGTTGGCGCGCATGGGTTGGTACACCGTCGAGTGAGCGATAGGTGTCATCGGGACTGCATCTTTGAGGACGTGTTGCGCCTGTTTGTACAGTTCGGTGCGCTTGCCCTGGTCGGTCGTGCGCTTGGCTTCTTTGACGAGGCCGTCGAACTTCTTGTCGCACCACTTGGAGAAGTTGTTGCCGCTGAGCGAGTCGCAACCGAACAGCACGTTCAGCCAGTTGTCCGGATCACCATTGTCACCGCTCCAGCCAATGATCATGGCCTGGTTCTCGCCACCTTTGGAGCGCTTGATGTACTCGCCCCATTCGTAGCTGGTGATCTTCACTTTCAAGCCGATCTTGGCCCAGTCGGACTGGAGCATTTCAGCCATCAGTTTGGCGTTCGGGTTGTACGGACGCTGCACCGGCATCGCCCACAGCACGATCTCGGTACCTTCCTTGACGCCGGCTTCCTTGAGCAGCTGTTTGGCTTTCTCAGGATCGTACTTGGCATCTTTGATGGTGGTGTCGTAAGACCATTGGGTCGGCGGCATGGCGTTGACGGCCAGTTGGCCCGCGCCCTGGTAAACCGAGTCGATGATCTGTGGCTTGTTCACGGCCATGTCCAGCGCCTGACGTACGCGCAGGTCAGCCAGCGGGTTGGCCTCGTTGCTGCCCTTGACCTTGTCCATCACGTTGTAGGCGATGTAGCCAAGGTTGAAACCAGCCTGGTCAGGCATCTTCAGGGTTTTGTCTTCTTTCAGCGCTTTCAGGTCGGCCGGACGCGGGAACAGGGTGACCTGGCACTCGTTCTTTTTCAGCTTCTGAATACGCACCGACGGGTCGGTGGTGATAGCGAAGATCAGGTTGTCGATCTTCACATCCTCAGGCTTCCAGTAATCCTTGTTGCCGGTGTAACGGATGTTGGAATCTTTCTGATAGCTCTTGAACACGAACGGACCAGTGCCGATCGGCTTCTGGTTGATGTCGGCAGCCTTGCCGTCCTTGAGCAGTTGGGCCGCGTACTCTGCGGATTGGACCGACGCGAAGCTCATGGCCATGTTCTGAATGAACGCGGCATCCACTTCTTTCAAAGTGAACTTGACGGTGTGGTCGTCGACTTTGTCGATCTTGGTGATGTTGGTGTCCATCCCCATGTCGGTGAAGTACGGGAATTCGGTCGGGTACGCCTTACGGAACGGGTCATCCTTGTTAATCATGCGATTGAAGGTGAACAGCACGTCGTCGGCGTTGAACTCACGAGTCGGCTTGAAATACGGGGTGGTGTGGAACTTGACGCCTTCACGCAGGTGGAAGGTGTACGTCAGGCCGTCATCGGAAATGTCCCACTTGGTCGCCAGACCAGGAATCACGGCGGTGCCGCCGCGCTCGAACTGGGTCAGACGGTTGAACATGGTTTCGGCTGAGGCGTCGAAGTCGGTTCCGGTGGTGTACTGGCCTGGGTCGAAACCGGCCGGGCTGCCTTCGGAGCAGAACACCAGGTTAGTCGCAGCGGATGCGAAAGGTGCGGAGGCTAACAAGCCTGCGCCGACTAAAAACGGAATGACCGCGTGTTTAAGCATGTTGGCCTCATGATTTGTTGTCATTTTTTAGTTGTGAGGTACGACCTCGTGAGTCGTGCCTGCGGATACTTATGCAGGGGCCATACCCATTGCAAGATCCAGAGTGACTGCCGGCCTCAAAGCGTGGCACGAACGTACCTTAATGTCGCATCTGTATAACTTCTGACGCATTTGACCGTTTGCGGGTGGTTTTTACGGTGCAAATGAAGCCCCAAAACGGTGCATTGGTCACGTTGTGCGCGCCGCCTTGGGGCTCGGTGTTACTTATTTATACCCACGCCATAGAAGGGGGTTAGACCGAACGGGCTGATGCGGAAGTCGGTGACTTCCTTGCGCAGTGGCTGGAACACCGTGGAGTTGGCAATCGGGGTGATCGGCACCTGCTGTTTAAGGATCAGTTGCGCCTGTTGATACAGTTTTACCCGCTGCGCTTTGTCGGTGGACAACTTGGCTTGTTGCACCAGTTTGTCGTAGGCCGGATCGCACCATTTGGCGTAGTTGCTGCCTTTTACCGCCGCGCAACTGTAGAGCACGCCAAGCCAGTTGTCCGGGTCACCGTTGTCACCTGTCCAACCATAGATCATGGCGTCGTGTTCGCCATTTTTTGCGCGTTTGATGTACTCGCCCCATTCATAGCTGACGATGTTGGCCTTGATGCCGATTTTCTCCCAGTCCTGCTGGATCATCTGCGCCGACATGCGCGCATTCGGGTTCGAGGCGCGTTGCACTGTCATCGCCCAAAGGTTGATGGTTGTACCCGGCGCAACCCCTGCTTCTTTCAGTAGCACCCGTGCTTTGGCCGGGTCGTAGGGAGCGTCCTTGATGTTCGGGTCATACGACCATTGCGCCGGCGGCAAGGCGTTTTGCGCCAACTGGCCGGCACTTTGGTAGACGGCTTTGATGATCGCCGGTTTATCGATGGCCATGTCCAGCGCCTGCCGAACCTTAAGCTGATCGAGAGGTGCGTGGGTGGTGTTGTAGGCGAGGAAACCGAGGTTGAAACCGGCCTGCTTGAGCACGCGCAGGTTCGGGTCTTTTTCCATCACGTCGATGTCGGCCGGGCGTGGATAGCCGCTGACCTGGCATTCGCCGGCCTTGAGCTTTTGCAGGCGAACGGCGGCATCCGGGGTGATGGAGAAGATCAGGTTGTCGATCTTCACGTCTTCGGGTTTCCAGTAGGCCGTGTTGGCGGCGTAGCGGATTTGCGAGTCCTTCTGGTAGCGCTTGAACACGAATGGGCCGGTGCCGATCGGCTTCTGGTTGAGATCGGCGGCTTTGCCGTCCTTCAACAGTTGGGCGGCGTATTCGGCCGACTGCACGGAGGCGAAGCTCATGGCGAGGTTTTGCACGAACGCGGCGTCGACGTTGTTGAGGTTGAAGCGCACGGTTTGCTCGTCGAGTTTTTCTACCGATTTGATTGTGGTGTTCAGGCCCATGTCGGTGAAGTAGGGGGACTCGGCGGGGTAGGCCTTGCGGAAGGCATTTTCCGGGTCGAGGAGGCGCTGGAAGGTGAAGAGGACGTCGTCGGCGTTGAAGTCGCGGGTGGGTTTGAAGTAGTCGGTGGTGTGGAATTTTACGTTTTGGCGCAGGTGGAAGGTGTATTGCAGGCCATCCGGGGAGATGTCCCATTTTGTTGCCAGGCCAGGTTCGATGTCGGTGCCGCCGCGTTGGAATTGGGTGAGGCGGTTGAAGACGGTTTCGGCGGAGGCGTCGAAGTCGGTGCCGCTGGTGTATTGGCTGGGGTCGAAGCCTGCGGGGCTGGCTTCGGAGCAGTAGACCAGGGTTGTGGCGGCGTTTGCTAACGGGGCTATGGCTGTTAGAGCGAGGGAGATCAAGAGCGGTTTCAGGGTGGATCTTGGCATGGGGGCCCCGGGGAGATTGGAGGTGGTTATGTTTTTAGGGTAGCGGGGATTTGGGGGGCTTCGGAAATATCGTTTTTCTTGGGGAGGCGTCTAACTCGGTATATGTGGGGGCTTTTTTCGGGTACATATCCGTTGCTGCGGTAACGGCTGCTTAGGGTTTCGCCCTTACGGCGAGGCACTTTTTCCAGACGCCGAAAAAGTACCCAAAAAGGCTTGCTCCTACGTACGGCCCGCTCGCTGGGGCTCGGGGTTCCTTCGCTCCGGGATCGATCCGGGCGCAGCGTCTACGGTTTGCTTCGCTGCACCTCCTCTCGCTGTGTTTGGCTGCGCCAAACGGTCGCTGCGCTCCCACCCCCGGATCAATCCCTCCACTCAGCCTTCCGACGTCGCCCGTGGATCAAGATCAAAAGCAGGCGAGCTGACACTCGGCCTATTGAGTGGTGAAGAGCGGGGCGTGGTCGGCTTTGGATTTGTGGTGGATTTTCCCCTCACCCCAGCCCTCTCCCGAGGGAGAGGGAGCCGATTTGTGGGCCTTTCAAAATCTGAGTTCACGCGGTATTGCACGTCGGCGTAGCTTCCCCAAACACCTCGGTCAGTCCCCTCTCCTTCCGGGAGAGGGCTAGGGTGAGGGGCTTTTGATCTGTTTCAGAATCTGAGTTCAACACGGCAATCGCACGTCGGCGTAACTCTCCCAAACACCTCGGTCAGTCCCCTCTCCCTCCGGGAGAGGGCTAGGGTGAGGGGCTTTTGATCTGTTTCAGAATCTGAATTCAACACGGCAATCGCACGTCGGCGTAACTCTCCCAAACACCACGGTCAGTCCCCTCTCCCTCTGGGAGAGGGCTAGGGTGAGGGGCTTTTGATCTGTTTCAGAATCTGAGTTCGGCTCGGTATCGCACGTCGGCGTAACTCTCCCAAACACCACGGTCAGTCCCCTCTCCCTCTGGGAGAGGGCTAGGGTGAGGGTTGGCTTTTGGCTGTTTAAATCTGTGTCGAATAACCAGAATCTTCCCACAAGGTTTTCAGGTTGTCCGTCGGACGTCGGCTCTCTAGTCTTTGGCTGTCGCTGAAGACTCAGCGATCGGGAGGTGAGATTCCCGGTTATTGAATTTGGAAACCTGCACAAGCCCCTCCATAATCGCCGCCAGCTCATGCTGTCAGCAGTTTTTATGGCGGCTATGTACGGGCGGACTTTTGTCCGGCCGGGTTGGTTTCCTTACCGGTAATCTCACTCCGTACATAGTTGCCACCTCATTTCTCGAGTGAGATCGGAAATGAATGGCGTCAGTTCATAAGGAAATTTTCCATGGATAAATTGATACCTGACCCACCCCTCGATACCCCACTCGAAGACGCCATCCGCGCCGACGATCAAATCAAAACCCGCGAAGCCATCAAACGCGCCCTGGATTTCTACCTCAGCCCCGACCCGGTCAAACCCCGGCAACCCAGCACAATGTTCCTGATTCAGCCGAACATCGACACCGAAAGCCTGCTGGCGCATGCCTGTGAGTCACTGGCGTCGGCGAACACGCTGACGGGTAACTTTGCCGATCAGTTGGGCCGGCCCGAGCGTAATACGGCGTTGGCGATTCAGCAGATCATCATGCTGGCCGAGCTGGCGGTGAATCGAGCGCTGGATCGGGTTGATCCACAGACATAATCAGTCTGCTCCACCGCGTTATCGTTCTTCGCGAGCAGGCTCGCTCCCACATTGGTATGCGTTCAACCTGTGGGAGCGAGCCTGCTCGCGAAGGCGGCGGATTGTTCGCTATAAATCCCAGACACAAAAAAACCGCCGATCATTCACCGATCGGCGGTTTTTCATTCAGCCCAGATCAAATCATTGCATCAACACTTCAATCGAGCCATCGGCCGTCATGCTGACCTGGCTGGTGCCCGCTTCAACTTCTGGCGTCACTGGCGCCGAATCCATGGCCGCCGCTTTCATCATCATCGGTGCGCGCAGGTACGGTTGTGGATAACCGTTGCTGTTGAGGTTCAGGTTGACGATTTTGTAGCCCTTGCCGCCGAGTGCGTCGGTGGCCAGTTGCGCGCGGTTTTTGAAGGCGGTGACGGCTTCCTTGAGGAGTTTGTCTTCACTGGCCTTGCGGGTCGGGTCGGCGATGGCGAAGTCCATGCCGCCCATTTTCAGGTCGCCCAGCAGTTCGCCGGTGAGTTTGGACAGGGCGGCGAAGTCGGCGCTTTCCAGGCGCAGTTCGGCGCGTTCACGCCAGCCGGTGATCTTCTGGCCTTTGGTGTCGTAGATCGGGTAGCTGTTGCGGCTGCCTTGGCGCAGGGTGATGTCTTTGACTTGCTTGGCCTGGGCCAGGGCCTTGTTCATGGTGGTGCTGACGTCGGCGGCGAGTTTGGCCGGGTCAGTGTTTTGCTCTTCGGTGTAGAGCGTGACGATCATCAGGTCGCGGGCGACTTCCGTGCTGACTTCGGCGCGCAGGGAAATCTGGTTGTAGTGCAGCTCATCGGCGGCCAGGGCTGGAAGGCTGGCGATGCTGCCGACGGTCAGGGCGAGAAGGGCGGCGCTGCGGCGAAATGTGTGCATGAAAGCTCCTTGATGAGGGCGCAGGTGATGGTTCGGGGGCCTGCGTGAAACCATCAGACTCTATAAAGCAGCTTCAAGTTGCAAGCGTCGAGCTGCAAGCTAAAAGCTTTTACTTGTAGCTTGCTGCTCGAAACTTGCAGCTTGTGCGGTGTGGTCGTTTGCCGCACTTTCGCCTCTCGGGGGCGCGGCTTGGTTATACTCCGTGCGATCCGCCTGGAGCGCTCATCAGGAGAGCTCATGCTCGCCCCCGTACAACTGACTTCCGCCACTCGCCAGAACCTCTGGCGGCTGACTTTCATCCGCACCCTGGTGCTCGCCGCGCAGGCCGGCTCTGTAGGCCTGGCCTACTGGCTGCAACTGCTGCCGTTGCCGTGGGTGCAACTGGCGATGACCCTCGGCTGCTCGACGCTGCTCTGCGTGTTTACCGCCGTGCGTTTGCGTACCTCGTGGCCAGTGACCGAACTCGAATACGCGCTGCAACTGGCCTGTGATCTGGTGATCCACAGTGCACTGCTGTATTTCTCCGGCGGTTCGACCAACCCGTTTGTTTCCTATTATCTGGTGCCGCTGACCATCGCTGCGGTGACGCTGCCGTGGCGCTATTCGGTGATCCTGTCGGGTATCGCGCTGGCGCTGTACACCTTGATGCTGACGCGTTTCTATCCGCTGGAAACTTTGCCGGTCGCTCGCGAGAACCTGCAGATCTACGGCATGTGGCTGAGCTTCGCGCTCGCGGCGGCGGTGATCACCTTCTTCGCGGCGCGCATGGCAGAAGAGCTGCGCCGTCAGGAAGAATTACGCGCGATCCGCCGTGAAGAAGGCCTGCGTGACCAGCAATTGCTCGCCGTTGCCACCCAGGCCGCCGGCGCCGCCCATGAACTCGGCACACCGCTGGCGACCATGAGCGTGTTGCTCAAGGAGATGCAGCAGGACCATCCCGACCCGATGTTGCAGGACGATCTGAAGGTGCTGCAGGATCAGGTCAAATTGTGCAAAGAGACATTGCAGCAACTGGTTCGCGCCGCCGAAGCCAACCGGCGTCTGGCCGTTGAGATGCAGGACGTCACCAACTGGCTCGATGAAGCGCTGAACCGCTGGCACCTGATGCGTCCGGAAGCCAGCTACCGCTTCCACCGTCTCGGCCAAGGCACGGTGCCGCGCATGGCGCCGCCGCCAGATCTGACCCAGGCCTTGCTCAATCTGCTCAACAACGCCGCCGATGCCTGCCCGGAAAATCTCAAGGTGACCCTCGACTGGGACGCCGAGAACGTGACCATCAGCATTCGTGACCACGGCGCTGGCGTGCCGCTGGCCATCGCCGAACAGATCGGCAAACCGTTTTTTACCACCAAGGGCAAAGGTTTCGGCCTGGGCCTGTTTTTGAGTAAGGCCAGCGTGACACGCGCCGGCGGCTCAGTGAAACTCTATAGTCATGAGGAAGGCGGCACGCTCACCGAGCTGCGCCTGCCCCACGGCGCCCGAGGAGACCAACATGAGTGACGAAATCCAAGTCGAAGGCGAAGAACTGCCGCATTTGCTGCTGGTCGATGACGACGCAACCTTCACCCGAGTGATGGCCCGTGCCATGGCTCGCCGTGGCTTTCGCGTCAGCACTGCCGGTTCCGCTGAAGAAGGCCTGACCATCGCCCAGGCCGATCTGCCTGATTACGCTGCGCTCGACCTGAAAATGGACGGCGACTCCGGTCTGGTGCTGCTGCCCAAACTGCTGGAGCTGGACCCGGAAATGCGCGTGGTGATCCTTACCGGTTACTCAAGCATTGCCACGGCGGTCGAAGCGATCAAGCGCGGCGCCTGCAACTACCTGTGCAAACCCGCCGACGCCGACGACGTGCTGGCCGCGCTGCTGTCCGAGCACGCCGACCTCGACAGTCTGGTGCCGGAAAACCCGATGTCGGTTGACCGCCTGCAATGGGAACACATTCAGCGCGTGCTCACCGAGCACGAAGGCAACATCTCCGCCACTGCCCGTGCCCTGGGCATGCACCGCCGCACCCTGCAGCGCAAACTGCAGAAGCGCCCGGTTCGTCGCTGAACCTGCGCTGAACGACCATCGCCAGCCCTCGCGATAAAACGCACCGATCATCTATGATCGGTGCGTGTCTGTTCTTTTCTATATCGAGCCTTATCCATGAATCAGAACGCTGAATATTCCGCGGTCAACGATGCTGTGCGCGGGCAGTTTTTTCGCAAGGCGTGGGCGATGATCACGCCGTACTGGCGCAGCGAAGAGAAGGGCAAGGCCTGGATATTGCTGATTGCCGTGATCGCGCTGTCGCTGTTCAGCGTGGCGATCTCGGTGTGGATCAACAGTTGGTACAAGGATTTTTACAACGCGCTGCAGAAGAAGGACGAGGCGGCGTTCTGGCAATTGATTCTGTATTTCTGCGGGATTGCCACGGTGGCGATCCTTGGGGCGGTGTATCGCCTCTATCTGACGCAGATGCTGACCATTCGCTGGCGGGCGTGGCTGACCGAGAACCACTTCAAGCGCTGGCTCGGCCACAAGAACTACTATCAGCTGGAGCAGGGCGGTTACACCGATAACCCCGACCAGCGGATTTCCGAGGACCTCAATACCTTTACCGCCAACACTCTGAGCCTGGGCCTCGGGCTGATTCGTACCGTGGTCAGTCTGGTGTCGTTCTCGATCATTTTGTGGGGCGTTTCCGGCAGCATCGAGGTGTTCGGCATCGAGATTCCCGGCTACATGTTCTGGTGTGCGCTGATTTATGCAGCGGTCGGCAGTTGGCTGACGCACTTGATCGGTCGACGCCTGATCGGCTTGAACAACCAACAACAACGCTTCGAAGCTGATTTGCGTTTCTCCATGGTTCGAGTACGTGAAAACGCCGAAAGCATCGCGTTGTACAACGGCGAGCCGAACGAGAATCGCCGTTTGAGCAGCCGCTTCGGGCTGGTCTGGCACAACTTCTGGGACATCATGCGCGTGTCCAAACGCCTGACGTTCTTCACTTCCGGCTACGGCCAGATCGCAATCATCTTCCCGTTCATCGTCGCAGCCCCACGTTATCTGGCAGGCAAGATCGAACTGGGTGAGCTGATGCAAATCAACTCGGCATTCGGCAACGTGCAGGAAAATTTCAGTTGGTTCATCAGCGCGTATTCGGACCTCGCCGCGTGGCGCGCTACGTGTGATCGACTGTTGAGTTTCCGTCAGGCCATGACTGACAACGAAGAGCGCACGCCGGCCATCGATGTGCAGAATCAGGGCGGCGCGTTGAAGGTGCACAACCTCGGACTGGATCTGGCCGACGGTCGTCATCTGTTGACCAATGCCGACATGATCGTGGAACCGGGTGAGCGGGTCATGCTCAGCGGTCGTTCCGGCAGCGGCAAGTCGACATTGTTGCGGGCGATGGGGCATTTGTGGCCGGCGGGGCACGGCAACATTCGCCTGCCGGCGGCTCGCTATTTGTTCCTGCCGCAGAAACCTTATCTGCCGATCGGCACCCTACGCGAGGCGTTGAGTTATCCACAACCGGGCGACACTTACGCGCCGGAACGTTATGCACAAGTGCTGGAAACCTGCCGCTTGCCGCATCTGGTCGCGCGGCTGGACGAGGCCAATCACTGGCAACGCATGCTCTCGCCGGGCGAGCAGCAACGTTTGGCCTTCGCTCGAGCAATGCTTTATGCACCGCAGTGGTTGTACATGGACGAGGCGACTTCGGCGATGGATGAGGAAGACGAAGCGACGCTGTATCAGGCGCTGATCGACCAATTGCCGGGGCTGAGCATTGTCAGTGTCGGCCATCGCAGCAGTTTGAAACGCTTCCATCCACGGCATGTGCGGATCGACAGCGGCCATTTGGTTGAACAAACCGTGACTGCCTGATCACCGCTAAACCTCTGTAGGAGTGAGCCTGCTCGCGATAGCTTTGGTTCGGTCACATTGATGCTGAATGTGCGGACGTCATCGCGAGCAGGCTCACTCCTGCATAAAGCCATGTGAACCGGTCAGTGATCGTACAACCCGCTTGAGCTATGATGCCCACAAGCCGAATTTTCGAGACAAAGTACACACCATGGAAAACCTGATCGACACCCCGCGTCTCCCGCGCAAGCGCCGCAGCCTGGCCCAGGAATTGGTGACGGTGCTGAGTGAGCAGATCCGCGATGGCCTGCTCAAGCGCGGTGACAAACTGCCTACCGAGTCGGCGATCATGGAAGCCCACGGCGTCAGCCGCACTGTGGTGCGTGAGGCGATTTCCCGTTTGCAGGCTGCGGGCCAGGTGGAAACCCGCCATGGCATCGGCACTTTCGTGCTCGACACGCCGAGCCCGAGTGGTTTCCGTATCGACCCGGCCACCGTCGTCACGCTGCGTGATGTGCTGGCCATTCTCGAATTACGCATCAGCCTTGAAGTCGAGTCTGCCGGCCTTGCCGCGCAACGCCGCAGTGCCGAGCAACTGGCAACCATGCGCGCCGCCCTCGATGCGCTCAACGAAAGCGCAGCGCACGCCAGCGATGCTGTCGCGTCGGACTTTGCTTTTCATCTGGAAATCGCGCTGTCCACCGGCAACCGCTACTTCACCGATATCATGACCCACCTGGGCACCAGCATCATTCCGCGTACGCGGCTGAACTCGGCGCGCCTGGCCCACGATGATCAACAGCATTACATGAGCCGTCTGAGTCGAGAGCACGAAGAAATCTATGAAGCGATTGCCCGCCAGGATTCCGATGCAGCGCGTGCGGCGATGCGTCTGCACCTGACCAACAGCCGCGAAAGACTGCGCCAGGCCCATGAAGAGGCGCAGGCGCAGGGATGACGGGTAATTAACGCTCGAGTTGAACTGTCAGCACTGGCGACACCGAAGTACTACCGGCGCGGGTAACGCTATAGTGAAGCTTGGCGTTTGCACCTGGAACGAGTTTTTTCTCAAAAACATCTTTGGGAATGGCGAAGACGAGTGGCGTTCCTACCGTCGTTGCAGTCAACGTGATTTGATCGTTGAAGCTGTTGCCGGTAGAAGTTGCTACATCCAGCGCAACTACGTCTCCGACAGCTGGGTTTTCGTAGGTCACGTCGCCGTGAGCTTTTCCCTCTAACTTCCCGACATAAAGAACTCCTTTAACTGCTTCTTGCAGTACTGGTGCAGCGAGCGCTTTTACTTGTGCAGTCATGAGTAAATTCCTTTTCGTTATCTCTTCTGACCGTTGTATGGGCGCAAGCGAGGGCTTGCGCTTTCGGAGCCGGTTCGTTACTCCTCAGTAATTAAATGAGTAATCGGAAATAGCTGGCACCTGTAAGAAATACCAGTTCCGACGAACGGTCACCGCTCCCGCACGACCAGGTTCAGCCCTCGATCCGCAATCTCAACACCTGCGAAAACGGCTCCATACTCGACTCATCACAAAACTTGTAGCGCAGTTCAACGTCCCTGTTCAGGTACGGACGCAGAGCCTCTTTAGGCAGTTGCAATTCGATTCCCGTCAGTTTCTCCATCTCGTCTTCAGCATCGTCCCAGGTGCCAGTGTTCACCTCTTCACCTACCCACTCCGGCTCTTCCGGGTCGTCTCCCAGAATCGGGTAGAGGCTCCAGTTCGCCGGGAAATCGCTGGAGTCGGGCACTTGTACGATCAATACATCCGGCAGCAGCGATAGCTGAAGGGTGAGTGGGGCGGAAGGCGAAGCGGCAATGTGCGACAGGGTCGGAGCAGCGTAATTCGGGGACATTTCGGTTTCCTTCGAGTGGTCCGCCACGATCCTTCGTGGCAGTCGTCACACCTTAACCGGCGTTCCCGCACTGCTCAGTAAACGAATCTTGACCAGACATTTCCGCGCTAGAACCCTTTAAACACGGGCTTTTGCGAAGACTTCTGCCAAGCCTTAAACAGTTTTGTCCGACAAAAAAACACCCACAACGATGAAATGCAGTTGACGGTTATTTTTTAAGTTGTACGATGACCTACAACTTCAGCGAAGGCTGAACGGACCAATCACAAAAAACGTTGCTACCAGGGTGTTCGAATAATGAATCCACAAGAACTGAAGTCCATCCTCTCTGCCGGCCTGCTGTCTTTCCCGGTGACCGATTTCAACGCGCAGGGCGATTTCAACCGCGCGGGCTACATCAAACGCCTGGAATGGCTGGCTCCGTATGGCGCTTCGGCCTTGTTCGCCGCCGGCGGCACCGGTGAGTTCTTCTCCCTGGCTGCCAGCGAATACTCGGAAATCATCAAGACTGCGGTCGACACCTGCGAAACCAGCGTACCGATTCTGGCCGGTGTCGGCGGTTCGACCCGTCAGGCCATCGAATACGCTCAGGAAGCCGAGCGTCTGGGCGCCAAAGGCCTGTTGCTGCTGCCGCACTACCTGACCGAAGCGAGCCAGGACGGTGTTGCTGCTCACGTTGAAGCCGTGTGTAAATCGGTCAACATTGGCGTGGTTGTCTATAACCGCAACGTTTGCCGCTTGACCGCGCCGCTGCTGGAACGTCTGGCCGAGCGCTGCCCGAACCTGATCGGTTACAAGGACGGTCTGGGCGATATCGAGTTGATGGTGTCGATCCGTCGCCGCCTCGGTGATCGCTTCAGCTACCTGGGTGGTCTGCCGACCGCCGAAGTCTACGCCGCTGCCTACAAGGCGCTGGGCGTGCCGGTCTACTCCTCGGCGGTGTTCAACTTCATCCCGAAAACCGCGATGGATTTCTACCACGCGATTGCCCGTGAAGATCACGCCACCGTTGGCAAGATCATCGACGACTTCTTCCTGCCGTACCTCGACATCCGCAACCGCAAGGCCGGTTACGCCGTGAGTATCGTCAAGGCAGGCGCGAAAATCGCCGGCTATGACGCAGGCCCGGTGCGGGCACCGCTGACCGACCTGACCGGCGAAGAGTACGAAATGCTTGCTGCGCTGATCGACAAGCAAGGTGCGCAGTAACACCCGACAAAAACGCGGCCGCTGAGTAATCAGCGGCTTTTTGCGTAAAGGCTTTGAGATTTGAGGGCTGCCCCTGTGACAACTGCAAAACGCTACGACAACTACATCAACGGTGAGTGGGTTGCTGGTGCCGACTACTCGGCCAACATCAACCCGTCCGAGCTGAGCGATACCATCGGCGATTACGCCAAGGCTGATCTGACTCAGGTTCACGCCGCCATCGACGCCGCCCGCGCGGCATTCCCGGCGTATTCGACTTCGGGCATTCAGGCTCGCCACGATTCGCTGGATAAAGTCGGTACGGAAATCCTCGCTCGTCGCGAAGAGCTCGGCACCTTGCTGGCCCGGGAAGAGGGAAAGACCCTGCCCGAAGCCATCGGCGAAGTGACCCGCGCCGGCAACATCTTCAAATTCTTCGCCGGTGAGTGCCTGCGTCTGTCCGGCGACTATGTGCCGTCGGTGCGTCCGGGCGTCAATGTTGAAGTGACTCGCGAAGCGCTGGGTGTGGTCGGTCTGATCACCCCGTGGAACTTCCCGATCGCGATTCCGGCGTGGAAAATCGCCCCGGCGCTGGCCTACGGCAACTGCGTGGTGTTGAAACCGGCCGATCTGGTACCGGGCTGCGCCTGGGCGCTGGCCGAAATCATCTCCCGCGCAGGCTTCCCGGCCGGCGTGTTCAACCTGGTCATGGGCAGCGGTCGCGTGGTCGGCGATGCGTTGGTGCAGAGCCCGAAAGTCGACGGCATCAGCTTCACCGGTTCGGTGGGCGTGGGTCGTCAGATCGCGGTCAACTGCGTGTCGCGCCAGGCCAAGGTTCAGCTGGAAATGGGCGGCAAGAACCCGCAGATCATTCTCGACGACGCCGATCTCAAGCAAGCGGTCGAGTTGTCGGTGCAGAGCGCGTTCTACTCCACCGGCCAGCGTTGCACCGCTTCCAGCCGTTTGATCGTCACTGCCGGGATTCACGATAAATTCGTTGAGGCCATGGCTGAGCGCATGAAGTCGATCAAGGTCGGCCACGCGCTGAAATCCGGCACCGACATCGGTCCAGTGGTTTCCCAGGCGCAGTTGGAACAGGACATGAATTACATCGACATCGGCCAGTCCGAAGGTGCACGTCTGGTCAGCGGCGGTGGTGTGGTGACCTGCGATACTGAAGGCTACTTCCTCGCCCCAACCCTGTTTGCCGACAGCGAAGCGTCGATGCGCATCAGCCGCGAAGAGATCTTCGGCCCGGTGGCGAACATCGTTCGTGTCGCCGATTACGATGCGGCGCTGGCGATGGCCAACGACACCGAGTTCGGTTTGTCGGCAGGTATCGCAACGACTTCGCTGAAGTACGCCAACCACTTCAAGCGCCATTCGCAAGCCGGGATGGTCATGGTCAACCTGCCGACGGCTGGCGTGGATTACCACGTTCCGTTCGGTGGCCGTAAAGGTTCATCCTATGGATCACGTGAGCAAGGCCGCTATGCGCAAGAGTTTTACACGGTGGTAAAAACTGCCTACATCGGATCGTAACCCGCTGCACCCGCGCCGGGCCTTCGCCTGAGGCCCTGCGCGGCACAAGACCAAAGAATGTTTTACCCGCATAAAAATAATCAGTGGGAGTACATCTACATGCAATCGTCCAAGCCGACTCACGTCCGCTATTTGATCCTGCTCATGCTGTTTCTGGTGACCACGATCAACTACGCCGACCGCGCCACGATCGCCATCGCCGGCTCCAGCCTGCAAAAAGATCTGGGCATCGACGCAGTCACCCTCGGCTATATCTTCTCCGCATTCGGTTGGGCCTATGTGGCCGGGCAAATCCCCGGCGGCTGGCTGCTCGATCGCTTCGGCTCGAAAAAAGTCTATGCCCTGAGCATTTTCACCTGGTCGCTGTTCACCGTGCTGCAAGGCTTTGTCGGTGAGTTCGGCATGTCCACCGCCATTGTTGCGCTGTTCATGTTGCGCTTCCTGGTCGGTCTGGCTGAAGCGCCATCCTTCCCCGGTAACGCGCGCATCGTCGCCGCTTGGTTCCCGACCGCCGAACGCGGCACCGCTTCGGCGATCTTCAACTCGGCGCAATACTTTGCCACCGTGTTGTTCGCACCGCTGATGGGCTGGATCGTTTACTCCTTCGGCTGGGAGCACGTGTTCATTGTCATGGGCCTGTTCGGCATCGTTTTCTCGGGGATCTGGCTGAAGGTTATCCACAGCCCGCGCCAACACCCGCTGGCCAACGAAGCCGAAGTGCAGTTCATTGCCGACAACGGCGGCATGGTCGACATGGACGTGAAGAAGGGCAAAAAGGCTGACGGCCCGAAATGGGATTACATCCGTCAGTTGCTGACCAATCGCATGATGCTCGGCGTGTATCTGGGCCAGTACTGCATCAACGGCATCACCTATTTCTTCCTGACCTGGTTCCCGGTGTACCTGGTGCAAGAGCGTGGCATGACCATTCTCAAGGCTGGTTTCATCGCCTCGTTGCCGGCAATCTGCGGCTTCATCGGTGGCGTGCTTGGCGGGGTGATTTCCGATTACCTGCTGCGTAAGGGTCACTCGCTGACCTTCGCCCGCAAAGCGCCGATCATTGCCGGCCTGCTGGTTTCCAGCAGCATCGTTGCCTGTAACTATGTTGAAGTGGAATGGATGGTCGTTGGCTTCATGGCCCTGGCCTTCTTCGGCAAAGGCGTTGGCGCACTCGGTTGGGCGGTGGTCTCCGACACCTCGCCAAAACAGATCGCCGGTCTGAGCGGTGGCCTGTTCAACACCTTCGGCAACATCGCTTCGATTACCACGCCGATCGTGATTGGCTACATCATCAGCTCCACCGGTTCGTTCAAATGGGCGCTGGTGTTCGTCGGTGCCAACGCACTGGTCGCGGTGTTCAGCTATCTGGTCATCGTTGGCCCGATCAAACGTGTGGTACTCAAAGAGCCGCCAACCAACGGTGGTGTTGAAGCCAGCGGTAAATTGTCCCAAGCGCATTCCTGAGGAGCGGCGTCATGCAGTTGATTGAACATTCCGACTCGCCGCGCCACATCCGCCTGCACGAGCGGGACAATGTGGTGGTAGTGGTCAACGACCAGGGCGCACCGGCCGGCACTGAATTTGCCGATGGCCTGGTGACGCTGGAATTTGTGCCGCAGAGCCACAAGGTCACCCTTGAAGACATTCCCGAGGGCGGTCAGGTGATTCGTTACGGTCAGGTGATTGGCTACGCGTTGCAGCCGATTCGCCGCGGCAGTTGGGTCAAGGAAGATCAACTGCGCATGCCGACCGCGCCGCCGCTGGACAGCTTGCCGCTGTCCACCGACGTACCGGACGCGCAGGCACCGCTGGAAGGTTTCACCTTCGAGGGCTATCGCAACGCTGACGGCACCGTCGGCACGCGCAATATTCTCGGCATCACCACCACGGTGCAGTGCGTCACCGGCGTGCTTGATCACGCGGTAAAACGCATCAAGGAAGAGCTGCTGCCGAAGTATCCGCACGTCGATGATGTGGTGGCGCTGACTCACAGTTACGGCTGCGGCGTGGCGATTACCGCTACCGACGCCTACATTCCGATTCGTACCGTGCGCAATCTGGCGCGCAACCCGAACCTGGGTGGCGAGGCGCTGGTGATCAGTCTGGGCTGCGAGAAATTGCAGGCCGGGCAGGTCATGCACGAAGACGATGCTTCTGTGGATCTCAGCGATCCGTGGCTGTATCGCTTGCAGGATTCCAGTCACGGTTTCACCGAGATGATCGAGCAGATCATGGAACTGGCTGAAGTCCGTCTGAAGAAACTCGACCAGCGTCGCCGCGAAACCGTGCCGGCATCCGAGCTGATCCTCGGCATGCAATGCGGTGGCAGCGATGCGTTCTCCGGCATCACCGCCAACCCGGCGCTGGGCTATGCCTCGGACTTGCTGCTGCGCGCCGGGGCGACGGTGATGTTTTCCGAAGTCACCGAAGTGCGCGATGCGATTTATCTGCTGACTTCGCGCGCCGAAACCAAGACCGTCGCTGAAGAGTTGGTGCGCGAGATGGACTGGTACGACCGTTACCTGGCCAAGGGCGAAGCGGATCGTAGCGCCAATACCACGCCGGGCAACAAGAAGGGCGGGCTGTCGAACATTGTCGAGAAGTCGCTGGGATCGATCGTCAAGTCCGGCAGCAGCGCGATCAACGGCGTGCTTGGTCCGGGCGAGCGTTTCAAGCAGAAGGGTTTGATTTTCTGCGCGACGCCGGCGAGTGATTTTGTTTGCGGAACGTTGCAGTTAGCGGCCGGGATGAACCTGCATGTGTTCACCACCGGGCGAGGCACGCCGTATGGTTTGGCGATGGCGCCGGTGGTGAAGGTTTCGACCCGTACGGAGTTGGCGCAGCGCTGGCCGGATCTGATCGATATCGACGCCGGGCGGATTGCCACCGGGCGCGCGACCATCGAGGAATTGGGCTGGGAGTTGTTTCACTACTATCTGGATGTTGCCAGCGGCAAACAGCAGACCTGGGCGGAGAAGCACAAGCTGCATAACGACATTACATTGTTCAACCCGGCGCCGATTACTTGATGGTTCGGGGGTGAGTCAAAAGCTACCCTCACCCCAGCCCTCTCCCATAGGGAGAGGGGGCCGATCCGGTAATATTTTGGAGGTACATCGACCTGAAAGTGCTTTGCCGAATCCATAATCGACTCGGTCTTGCAGGTCGATGTATGCCGCCAGACACCTCACCCTCACCCTCACCCTCACCCTCTCCCTCGGGGAGAGGGTGAGGGTGAGGGTGAGGGTGAGGGTGAGGGAGCGACCGAGTTGTCTGGCGCTGTACATCGACCTGAAATACCGAGTTGATATGGACTCGACAAGCAGTTCTGGATTCAGTGGTGCCCTTTCAGGTCGATGAGTTTCTATGATATCCCACGGTCAGTTCCCTCTCCCTCCGGGAGAGGGCTAGGGTGAGGGAGCGACCGAGTTGTCTGGCGCTGTACATCGACCTGAAATACCGAGTTGATTATGGACTCGACAAGCAGTTCTGGATTCAGTGGTGCCCTTTCAGGTCGGTGGATTTACTGAATATCCCCCGATCGGTCCCCTCTCCCTCCGGGAGAGGGTTAGGGTGAGGGGCTTTTCAAGCTTTTGGCTTATCATTAGCCCCCTAACGACGCTCACCCAAGGCTCCCCGGCATGCTGGCAATCTTCCTCGAAACCCTGAACATCACCGCGCCGGTGTTTGCCATGCTGTTTCTCGGTGTGCTGCTCAAGCGCATCGACTGGATCAACGACAACTTCATCCACACCGCCTCGTCGCTGGTGTTCAACGTCACCATGCCGGCGCTGCTGTTCCTCGGCATTCTGCATGCCGATCTGCACGCCGCGCTGCAACCATCTCTGCTGATCTACTTCTCCCTCGCCACGCTGGTGAGCTTCGCCGTGGCCTGGGGCTGGGCGATTTTCAAATGTCCGCGTGAAGATCGCGGCATCTACACCCAAGGCGCGTTTCGTGGCAACAACGGTGTGATCGGTCTGGCACTGGCCGCGAGCATGTACGGCGACTACGGGATTTCCCTCGGGGCGATTCTCGCGGCGCTGGTCATCCTGTTCTACAACACGTTATCGACCATCGTGCTGGCGGTATACAGCCCGGTGATCAAGTCCGATCCGTGGAGCATCTGCAAAAGCGTGTTCAGCAATCCGCTGATCATCAGCGTGATAGCGGCGGCGCCATTTGCCTATTTCAAGATTGGTTTGCCGGGGTGGCTGGAGACGTCCGGGCAATATCTGGCGCAGACCACCTTGCCACTGGCGCTGATCTGTATTGGCGGAACCTTGTCGCTGGCGGCGTTGCGCAAGAGTGGCAACATGGCGCTCAGCTCCAGTCTGGTGAAGATGGTCGGTCTGCCAGTGCTGGCGACGTTGGGAGCGTGGCTGTGGGGATTTCGCGGGGCGGAGCTCGGGATTCTGTTTCTGTATTTCGGCAGCCCGACGGCGGCGGCGAGTTTCGTCATGGCGCGGGCGGCGCAGGGCAATCATGAGCTGGCAGCGGCGATTATCGTGATGACTACGTTGATGGCGGCGATTACCACCAATGTCGGGATTTTTGTTTTGCAGTGGGGTGGGTGGATCTAGCATTGAGAGTTGCGGTGTTGCTTAGGGCCTCTTCGCGAGCAGGCTCGCTCCCACATTTGAAATGCAATCCAATGTGGGATTGAGCCTGCTCGCGAAAGCTATTTCAGCAGCACTGAATCACTCTGGCTTTTGGTAGGTGTCGATCACTTCCTGCGCCGCGCGAAACGCATCAATTGCTGCCGGCACGCCGGCATACACCGCGCAATGCAGCAACGCCTCGCGAATCTCGTCCACCGTACAGCCATTGTTCAGCGCACCACGCACATGGCCCTTCAGCTCTTGCGGGCACTTCAACGCCGTCAGTGCGGCGAGGGTAATCAAACTGCGGGTTTTCAATGGCAGACCTTCGCGATTCCACACACCACCCCAGGCATGTTCATTGACGAAATCCTGCAATGGCTGAGTGAATTCGGTGGCGTTGCCCAAGGCGCGATCAACAAACGCATCACCCATTACCTGGCGACGGACTTCAACCCCGGACTTCTTCGATTCGGTCATGGCATATCACTCTTGTGGTGTTGGCGGCGCCAGGCGCGGATCGACGTGAACAGCAGAAACGTCAACAGCGTCGGCAAGACATAAAACAGCATCAACCGCTCAAGCTTGCCGGCCAGCGGCATGCCGGTGGTGAATGACACCACGTGCAACCCGTACGCCAGGTACAAACCGAGCAGCAACAAACCTTCGGCGCGCGTTACCCGATAGCCGGAATAGAACACCGGCAGGCACAACGCGGCGACGCCGAGCATCACCGGCAGGTCGAAATCCAGTGCGTTCGGCGACACCGACAGCGGTGTCGGCGCGATCAGTGCAGTCAGGCCGAGTACCCCGAGCAGATTGAACAGGTTGGCACCGATCACGTTGCCCACGGCGATATCCCGTTGCCCGCGCAGTGCGGCGATCAGCGAGGTCGCCAGTTCCGGCAGCGACGTGCCGACGGCCACTACGGTCAGGCCGATCACCCGTTCGGAGAATCCAAGGTCAGTGGCCACCACTACAGCGGCTCCCAGCAGCAAATGCCCGGCAAACACCAACATCGTCAGACCGATGGCAATCATCAGCAGGCTGCTGAACCACGAGGCTTGTGTCGTTTCAGCTTGTTCCGAATGCGGTCGCGCCGAGCGCTTTGACTGGCGAAACAGTAAACCGAGATACAACGCCAATGCCGCCAGCAGCAGGATGCCGTCGAAACGACCGAGCTCTTCGTTCCACGCCAATACGAACACCAGCAGACTGGCGCCGATCATCAGTGGAATATCGAGTCGCACCAGTTGCCGCGAGACGCGCAGAGGAATGATCAGTGCTGACAAGCCGAGGGTGACGAGGATATTGAAAATGCTGCTGCCGACCACGCTGCCGACTGCGATGTCCGGGTTGTGCGCCAGCGCGGCTTGCAGGCTGACCGCCATTTGCGGCGCACTGCTGCCGAGGGCGACGATGGTCAGGCCGATGATCAGCGGCCGCACATGCAGACGCGCGGCCAGACGCACCGCCGCACGCACCATCAGTTCGGCGCCGAAGATCAGCAGGCACAAGCCGGCGAGCAGTTCGATCACGCTGATCAGGGGTAAATCGGCTAATCCGAAAATGGTCAGCGCTCCATCAGTCGAGGGCCTGCACGCGAACCCGTGCGGTGCCGCTGCGCAGCATGCCGAGCTGTTCGGCGGCCTCGCGGGACACGTCGATCAGGCGTCCACGGGTATGCGGGCCACGGTCATTGATGCGGACCACGACGGATTCATCGTTTTTCAGGTTGGTGACCTTCACCCGTGTGCCGAAGGGTAGTTGGCGGTGGGCGGCGGTCAGGGAATTCTGGTTGAACGGCTCGCCACTGGCGGTGCGTTTACCGTGGTGCTTGGCACCGTAATAGGAGGCGACGCCGGTCTGGTCATAACCGTGCGGGTCGATGATGTCGTTGCTGGCGCAACCGGCCAGTAAAGAGAGCAGGGCGCAGGCGCCGAGCAGACGTTTCATTCGAATACTCCAAAGTGATCGTTCCCACGCTCCAGCGTGGGAATGCATCCCGTGACGCTCTGCGTCACACCGCAATGGACGCGGAGCGTCCGGGGCGGCATTCCCACGCAGAGCGTGGGAACGATCCCCGGGCGCGGGGCTAGAATCAGCCTTCGAGCTTGCTTTTCAGCAGTTCGTTCACTTGCTGCGGGTTGGCTTTGCCTTTCGACGCTTTCATCGCCTGACCGACAAAGAAGCCGAACATCTTGCCGCGTTTGGCTTCATCCGCCGCACGGTATTGTTCAACTTGCTCGGCGTTGGCCGCGAGCATTTCGTCCAGCACCGCCGAGATTGCGCCGCTGTCGGTTACTTGCTTCAGGCCGCGTTTTTCGATGATCTCGTCCGCGCTGCCTTCGCCGTTGGCCATCGCTTCGAACACCACTTTGGCGATTTTGCCGGAGATGGTGTTGTCCTTGATGCGCTGCAGCATGCCGCCCAACAGTTCAGCCGAAACCGGCGACTCGTCGATGTCCAGGCCTTGCTTGTTGAGCAGGCTGCCCAACTCGACCATCACCCAGTTCGCCGCCAGTTTGGCGTCGCCGCCGATGGCTGCGACTTTCTCGAAGTAGTCGGCTTGCTCACGGCTGGTGGCCAGCACGTTGGCGTCGTAGGCCGACAGACCGAACTGGCTCTGGAAGCGCTCGCGTTTTTGCGGTGGCAGTTCCGGCAGGGTGGCACGCACCTCGCCGAGGAACGACTCTTCGATGATCACCGGCAGCAGATCCGGATCGGGGAAGTAACGGTAGTCGTTGGCTTCCTCTTTCGAACGCATCGGACGGGTCTCGTCCTTGTTCGGATCGTACAGACGGGTCTGCTGGATCACTTTGCCGCCGTCTTCGATCAGCTCGATCTGCCGCTGGATCTCGGAGTTGATCGCCTTCTCGATGAAACGGAACGAGTTGACGTTCTTGATCTCGCAGCGCGTGCCGAACTCGACCTGGCCTTTCGGACGGATCGACACGTTGCAGTCGCAACGCAGCGAACCTTCGGCCATGTTGCCGTCGCAGATGCCGAGGTAACGCACCAGCGCGTGGATTGCCTTGACGTAAGCCACGGCTTCCTTGGCGCTGCGCATGTCCGGCTCGGAAACTATTTCCAGCAGCGGCGTGCCGGCACGGTTCAGGTCGATGCCGGTGGCACCGTTGAATTCTTCGTGCAGGCTCTTGCCGGCGTCTTCTTCCAGGTGCGCGCGGGTGATGCCGACACGTTTGACAGTGCCGTCTTCCAGGGCGATGTCCAGGTGGCCCTTGCCGACGATCGGCAATTCCATCTGGCTGATCTGGTAACCCTTCGGCAGATCCGGGTAGAAATAGTTTTTGCGGGCGAACACGTTGTGCTGACCGATCTCGGCGTCAATCGCCAGACCGAACATCACCGCCATACGCACCGCTTCCTGGTTCAGCACCGGCAGAACGCCGGGCATGCCCAGGTCGATCAGGCTGGCCTGGGTGTTCGGCTCGGAACCGAACGTGGTGGAACTACCGGAAAAGATTTTCGACCGGGTAGTGAGCTGAGTGTGAATCTCCAGCCCGATCACGACTTCCCATTGCATGTGTGTCTCCTCAGAAGCCGGTTGGGGTGCGGGTGTGCCAGTCAGTGTTGAGCTGATACTGGTGGGCAACGTTCAACAGGCGACCTTCCTGGAAATACGGCGCAAGCAACTGCACGCCAACCGGTAGACCGTCGACAAAACCGGCCGGCATCGACAGGCCCGGCAGGCCGGCGAGGTTGGCGGTGATGGTATAGACGTCTTCCAGATAGGCAGCAACCGGGTCGCTGTTCTTCGCGCCAAGCTTCCAGGCCGGGTTCGGCGTGGTTGGGCCGAGGATGATGTCGACTTCATTAAAAGCAGCCATGAAATCGTTCTTCACCAGGCGACGGATCTTCTGCGCTTTCAGGTAGTAGGCGTCGTAGTAACCGGCGGACAGCGCGTAGGCACCGACCATGATCCGGCGCTGGACTTCCGGGCCGAAGCCTTCGCCACGGGAGCGCTTGTACAGGTCGATCAGGTCTTTCGGGTGCTCGCAGCGATGACCGAAACGCACGCCGTCGAAACGCGACAGGTTGGAAGAGGCTTCTGCCGGGGCGATCACGTAGTACGCAGGAATCGCGTGCTGCATGTTTGGCAGGCTGATTTCCTTGATCACGGCACCGAGCTTCTGCAGCTCTTTAATGCTGTTCTGGATCAGCTCGGCGATGCGCGGGTCGAGACCGGCGCTGAAGTATTCCTTCGGCACGCCAATGCGCAGGCCTTGCAGCGAATCGCCAAGGCTGGCGGAGTAATCCGGCACCGGCTCATCGATGCTGGTCGAGTCGTTCTGATCGAAGCCGGCCATACCTTGCAACAAAATTGCGCAGTCTTCGGCAGTACGTGCCAACGGGCCGCCCTGATCGAGGCTGGAGGCGTAAGCGATCATGCCCCAGCGCGAAACGCGACCATAGGTCGGCTTCAGGCCGGTGAGGTTGGTGAATGCCGCCGGCTGACGAATCGAACCACCGGTGTCGGTGGCCGTCGCCGCTGGCAACAGACGAGCGGCAACCGCCGCCGCCGAGCCACCCGACGAACCGCCCGGTACGTGTTCCAGGTTCCACGGGTTTTTCACCGCGCCGTACCAGCTCGACTCGTTGGCCGAACCCATGGCGAATTCGTCCATGTTGGTCTTGCCCAGGGTCACGGCGCCGGCAGCAGCCAGCTTCGCGACCACGGTGGCGTCGTACGGGGCTTTGAAGTTGTCGAGCATCTTCGAGCCGCAGCTGGTGCGAATGCCCTGAGTGCAGAACAAGTCTTTGTGAGCGATCGGCGCACCGAGCAGGGCGCCGCTCTCACCGTTGGCGCGGCGGGCATCGGCGGCTTTCGCCTGCTCGAGGGCCAGCTCTTCGGTGAGGCTGATGAAACTGTTGAGCTGCGGATCGAGCTGGGTAATACGCGCCAGCAGGACTTTGGTCAGCTCTTCGGAGGAAAACTTTTTATCGGCGAGACCGCGGGCGATCTCGGCCAGAGTCATTTGATGCATTGCAGGCTCTTTCCCTTTAGTCGATGACTTTCGGAACCAGATACAGGCCGTTTTCGACCGCTGGTGCGATGGACTGGTAGGCCTCGCGGTGATTGCTCTCGGTCACGACGTCGGCGCGCAGGCGCTGACTGGCTTCCAGCGGGTGGGCCAGAGGCTCGATTCCGTCGGTATTAACAGCCTGCATTTCGTCGACCAGACCGAGAATGCTGTTGAGAGCGGAAGTAATGTGTGGAAGATCGGCATCATTGAGGCCAAGGCAGGCCAGATGAGCGATTTTTTCCACGTCGGAGCGTTCTAGCGCCATCGGGATTCTCCTGTGGAAAACAGAACGGACGGCGTCCGTGTGTTAGATTGTCGGAACACTACCGCACTTCTACGGTCATAAGGCCGCGATTGTGGGGCTTGGTGCACAGAAAAGCGGCCAATTTAACATATTGGCGCCTTGCCCAAAATCCCTGTCGTTGTTAGAGTTTGCCGCACTTTTTTACCCACGCGTTGCCTAGGGTCCCTTTCCCATGTTCAAGAAACTGCGTGGCATGTTTTCCAGCGATCTTTCCATTGACCTGGGCACTGCCAACACCCTTATTTACGTGCGCGAGCGCGGTATCGTCCTGAATGAGCCATCGGTTGTGGCCATTCGGACACACGGTAACCAGAAAAGTGTCGTCGCTGTCGGCACCGAAGCCAAGCGCATGCTCGGCCGTACGCCGGGCAACATTGCTGCCATTCGTCCGATGAAGGACGGCGTGATCGCCGACTTCAGTGTCTGCGAAAAGATGCTGCAATACTTTATTAACAAGGTTCACGAAAACAGCTTTCTGCAGCCTAGCCCTCGTGTGCTGATCTGCGTTCCATGCAAATCCACTCAGGTTGAGCGTCGTGCCATCCGTGAATCGGCCCTTGGTGCCGGTGCCCGTGAAGTGTTCCTGATCGAAGAGCCAATGGCTGCTGCGATCGGTGCCGGCCTGCCGGTAGAAGAAGCGCGCGGCTCGATGGTCGTGGATATCGGTGGTGGTACCACTGAAATCGCGCTGATCTCCCTGAACGGTGTGGTCTATGCCGAATCCGTGCGCGTTGGCGGCGACCGCTTCGACGAAGCGATCATCACTTACGTGCGTCGTAACTACGGCAGCCTGATCGGTGAATCCACCGCTGAGCGCATCAAGCAGGAAATCGGTACGGCCTACCCGGGTGGCGAAGTTCGCGAAGTCGACGTTCGCGGTCGCAACCTGGCCGAAGGCGTTCCACGTGCATTCACCCTGAACTCCAACGAAGTCCTGGAAGCTCTGCAAGAGTCTCTGGCCACTATCGTTCAGGCTGTGAAAAGCGCACTGGAGCAATCGCCGCCGGAACTGGCTTCCGACATCGCCGAGCGTGGCCTGGTGCTGACCGGTGGTGGCGCGCTGCTGCGTGACCTCGACAAGTTGCTGGCCCAGGAAACCGGTCTGCCAGTGATCGTTGCCGAAGATCCGCTGACCTGTGTTGCTCGCGGCGGTGGCCGTGCATTGGAAATGATGGATAAGCACACCATGGACCTGCTCTCCAGCGAATAAGTCGCCGGGTGCAATACGTGGGTGAGCGCGCAGGCAGCACTTTGCAGTGCTGCCTGTTGGCGTTTATCTTCTGTCAGTCTTCATCCAGGCCGGTTTGATGCCGTATGAATAAACAGAACATTTGCCTGGGAGGAGCGGCTTATTAAACCGCTTTTCGCCAAAGGCCCTTCGTTGGGTGTGCGCCTGTTGGTGCTGGCCGTGCTGTCGGTCGCGCTGATGGTGGTCGATGCCCGCTTCGACCTGCTCAAACCCGCGCGCAAACAAGCGTCGCTGGTGCTGATGGACGCCTACTGGATCACCGACCTGCCCGGACGGCTGTGGGAAGGTATTGCCAGCCAGTTCGGCAGTCGCACCGAACTTGTCGCCGAAAACGAAAAACTCAAAACCGAAAACCTGCTGTATCAGGGTCGCATGCAAAAGCTTGCCGCACTGACCGAGCAGAACGTTCGGCTGCGCGAGTTGCTCAATTCCTCTGCGCTGGTCAATGAAAAGGTCGAAGTGGCCGAGTTGATCGGCATGGACCCCAACCCCTTTACCCATCGCATCATCATCAATAAAGGTGAGCGCGACGGTGTGGTGCTGGGGCAGCCGGTGCTCGATGCGCGCGGTCTGATGGGGCAAGTGGTCGAGTTGATGCCTTACACCTCCCGTGTATTGTTGTTGACCGACACCACTCACAGCATTCCTGTACAGGTGAACCGCAACGGTCTGCGGGCGATTGCCAGCGGCACCGGTAACCCGGAGCGTCTGGAGTTGCGTCACGTTGCCGATACGGCCGATATCAAAGAAGGCGATCTGCTGGTCAGCTCCGGTCTTGGCCAGCGCTTCCCGGCCGGTTATCCGGTGGCCACGGTCAAGGAAGTGATCCACGATTCCGGCCAGCCGTTCGCAATCGTTCGAGCGGTACCGACTGCTGCGCTCAATCGTAGCCGCTACCTGTTGCTGGTGTTCAGTGACAGTCGCACCGCCGAAGAGCGCGCCAACGATGCGGCGATAGCTCAGGAACATCTCGACGCACATGGCGGCGGCCCGATGCAGCCGGTCAACGTTTCGCGACCGCTGGTCATGCCGGCGCCGGCTGCAACGCCAGCTGCCGAGCAGGCACCTGCCGCTGCAGTGCCCGCCGCGACGCCGGTCAAACCGGGGGCGAGCAAGCCGCCTGCAACTGCTCCGGCGGCGACCAAGCCTCCGGCCTCTGCACCAGCCACCGGCAAACCACCCGCCAAGCCGCCAGCTACGGCGCCGGCCACAACCGGGAGACAAGAATAATGGTCGGGGCTACCGCATCGCGGAACGGCTGGATCGTCTGGCTGACCTTCATCGTCGGCTTGTTGCTCAGCGTGTCACCATTGCCGCAATTCATGGAAATCCTGCGTCCACTGTGGCTCGCCTTGTTGCTCACATTCTGGGCTTTGTACATGCCGCACACCGTCGGCATGGTCACGGCGTTCTGCCTGGGGCTGGCCGAGGACGTGCTCAAAGGTGATCTGTTCGGGCAGAACGCGCTGATCCTCACGTTGATCACGTTCCTCGTCCTGTCATTGCAACAGCGCCTGCGCATGTTTCCAATGTGGCAGCAGTGCCTGGTAATCCTGGTGATCTTCGGCCTCGCGCAACTCGCGCAGCTATGGCTCAGTGCCTTGACTGGCAACCGTCAGCCCACGCTGGCGTTGGTCCTGCCGGCACTGGTCAGCGCCTTGCTCTGGCCCTGGATCAGTTTCGCCCTACGCGGATTGCGCCGACGCTACAAAATCAATTGAGCCGGTGAAGCTGGGCACTGAACAGGGAGATGTTTTGATGAAGCCGCTTTACCTCGCCTCCGGATCGCCGCGTCGCCGTGAATTGCTCACGCAGATCGGCATTCCGTTCTCCGCCATCAGTGCGGATATCGACGAAACCCCATTACCCGAAGAATCGCCCTCGGCTTATGTCGAACGGCTGGCGCGTGGCAAAGCCGAGGCCGGGCGTCGCACGCTCGTGTCCGCGCAGCCATTCTGCGTGCTGGGTGCCGACACCGCTGTGGTGCTGGACGGCAAAATTCTTGGCAAACCGGTGGACGAAGCCGACGCATGCGCCATGCTGATGATGTTGTCCGGCAAGGAGCATGAAGTGCTGACCGCCATCGCCGTGCTCGAAGGCGAGCGCTGCGAGTCGCGGGTGGTGCGCAGTCTGGTGCGGTTCCGGCCGATCAGCGCGGATGAGGCTGCTGCCTACTGGGCCAGCGGCGAACCGCGGGACAAGGCCGGCGGCTATGGCATTCAGGGGCTCGGCGCGGTGTTTGTCGCCGGGCTCAATGGCAGCTATTCGGCGGTGGTCGGGTTACCCGTTTGCGAAACCGCAGAACTGTTAGGCCATTTCGGCATACCCTGTTGGCAAAACCTGAACGCGCAATAAGCGTCGTACGAATCCAGATGCGGCCATTATCGTGAACACGCCTGAACGAGATCCTGCCATGAGTGAAGAGATTCTGATCAACATCACGCCGATGGAGTCGCGCGTGGCGGTGGTCGAAAACGGTGTGCTGCAAGAAGTCCACGTCGAGCGCACACAAAAACGCGGGATCGTCGGCAACATCTATAAAGGCAAGATCGTCCGTGTGCTGCCGGGTATGCAGGCGGCATTCGTCGACATCGGTCTGGATCGCGCGGCATTCATTCACGCTGCCGAAATTTCGCTGCGCGAAGGCCCGGCGGTCGAAAGTATCAGCGCGCTGGTGCACGAAGGCCAAAGCCTGGTGGTGCAAGTCACCAAGGATCCGATCGGTTCCAAAGGCGCGCGCCTGACTACGCAATTGTCGATTCCGTCGCGCTATCTGGTCTATATGCCGCGTACTGCCCACGTTGGCATCTCGCTGAAAATCGAAGACGAAGCCGAGCGCGAACGCCTCAAGCAGGTGGTCAGCGATTGCGTGGCCAAAGAAGGCATCAAGGAGGCGGGCGGTTTCATTCTGCGCACCGCCGCCGAGGGTGCCGGCGCCGACGAGATCCTCATGGACATCCGTTACCTGCGTCGTCTGTGGGATCAGATCAACGAACAGATCAAAACCATCTCCGCGCCGAGCGTGATCTACGAAGACCTTGGTCTGGCGCTGCGCACGCTGCGTGATCTGGTCAACCCGAAGATCGAGAAGATTCGTATCGATTCCCGGGAAACGTTCCAGAAAACCACGCAGTTCGTCGCCGAACTGATGCCGGAAATCGCCGATCGTCTGGAGCACTATCCAGGTGAACGGCCGATTTTCGACCTGTATGGCGTCGAAGACGAAATCCAGAAAGCCCTCGAACGCAAGGTGCCGCTGAAATCCGGTGGCTATCTGGTGGTGGATCCGGCGGAAGCCATGACCACCATCGATGTGAACACCGGGGCTTTCGTCGGTCATCGTAACCTCGAAGAAACCATCTTCAAGACCAACCTCGAAGCGGCCACGGCGATTGCCCGGCAAATGCGCCTGCGCAATCTGGGCGGGATCATCATCATCGACTTCATCGACATGGAAGATGAGGAGCATCAGCGCCAAGTGCTGCGCACCCTGGAAAAACAGCTGGAGCGCGATCACGCCAAAACCAACATCATCGGCATCACCGAGTTGGGTCTGGTGCAGATGACTCGCAAGCGTACCCGGGAAAGTCTGGAGCAAGTGCTATGCGAACCGTGCAGCAGTTGCCAGGGACGCGGCAAACTGAAAACCGCGGAAACCATCTGTTACGAGATCTTCCGTGAGATCCTGCGTGAAGCCCGGGCCTATCAGGCCGAGGGTTATCGGGTGCTGGCGAACCAGAAAGTGGTGGACCGCTTGCTCGACGAAGAATCCGGTAACGTCGCCGAGCTTGAAGGGTTTATCGGTCGCACCATACGCTTCCAGGTGGAAACCATGTATTCCCAGGAACAATATGACGTGGTGTTGCTCTGATCCCCTGCGTCACCTTTATTCCACCGCGGCTGGCCTCAGCTTTTCGCAGTATTTTTGCCATGGGAGCCGACTGACATGGAGCGTCTGACACGCATTTTGGCCGCAATCACCCGCTGGGGGCTGGGCCTGTGCGCGTTGGTTTTGGTATTGATGGCGTTGTACGTCAGTCTCGGCCGCGAACTGACGCCGTTGGTGGCCGAATATCGCGCCGACATTGAAGACAAGGCCAGTGCCGACCTTGGCATGCCCCTGCAGATCGGTGAACTGGAGGGCAACTGGAGCGGTTTTGCGCCGATTCTGTTGGCTCATGATGTGATGGTCGGTGACGGCGCGAATGCGCTGCGTCTCGACCGGGTGCGCGCGGTACCGGATCTTTGGGCCAGCCTGTTGGCGCGCGAAGTCCGAATTGCGCATCTTGAACTCAATGGTCTGAAAATCAGCCTCAAGGAAGCCGAAGACGGCAGTTGGGCGCTGGAAGGTCTGCCAGTACAGAACGATCAGCCACTCGATCCGCAGCAACTGTTCAATCGTTCACTGATGATTCAGCAACTGTCGGTACTCGACAGTCAGGTGACCTTGCAGCCTCAGGATCACGCGCCGCTGACCCTCACCTATGTCGGCCTCAATCTGAAAACCGGCGCGAGCCGTCAGCGGCTCGATGCGCGTTTGACCTTGCCGGATGGCCAGCCCGTTGCACTGAGCCTGCGCACGCGGATCCGTCCCGAGCAATGGCAGGACAGTGTGGTGGACGGTTACGCCAGCCTGCCGCAAAGCGACTGGTCGAAGTGGTTGCCGGAACGCCTGACCCAGCAGTGGAATTTTTCCGAGATCAAGGCCGGCGGCGAGCTTTGGGTCAATTGGGCCAAAGGCACGCTGCAAAGTGCTACGATCCGTTTGAATGCGCCGCAACTGATCGGCGCCTATGCCGATCGCAAGCCGATCCAGATCAACAATCTGGCGCTCAACGCGTATTACGCGAACAGCGCCGAGGGCGCGACCCTCACCCTCGATTCACTGGCGATGAATTTCGGCGAAAATCGTTGGGAATCGCATGTACAACTGAAGCAGACCCGGGCGACCGACAAGGTGGAAGAGGTCTGGCACTTGCAGGCGGATCGTCTCGATCTGACCCCGATCACTCCACTGCTGAACGCCTTGGGGCCGCTGCCGCAAGGTTTCGCCACGGCCGTCGATCACCTGAAGGTCACCGGTGGCCTGCGTAACGTACTGCTGGATTTCCGCCCCAACGCCACCGACGGCAACAAATTCAGTTTCGCCACCAATCTGGACAATGTCGGTTTCGACGCTTATCACGGCGCACCGGCGGCTCGAAACGTCAGCGGCAGCCTCAGCGGTAACCTCGACGGTGGCGAGCTGCGCATGGACAGCAAGGACTTTGTCCTGCACCTCGATCCGATTTTCGCCAAGCCATGGCAGTACATTCAGGCCAATGCGCGGCTGACCTGGAAGCTCGACAAAGACGGTTTCACCCTGATCGCTCCTTACCTGAAGGTGCTGGGCGAAGAGGGCAAGATTGCCGGCGACTTTCTGATTCGCCTGCATTTCGATCATAGCCAGGAAGACTACATGGACCTGCGGGTCGGTCTGGTCGATGGCGATGGCCGCTATACGGCCAAGTACCTGCCCGAGGTGCTCAGTCCGGCGCTCGACGAGTGGCTGCGCACGGCAATTCTCAAGGGCGCGGTCGATCAGGGCTTCTTCCAGTATCAAGGTTCGCTGAACAAGAATGCCGGTGAGGCTGATCGCAGCATCAGCCTGTTCTTCAAAGTGCACGACGCAGAGTTGGCGTTCCAGCCGGGTTGGCCGCACGTGACCAAGGTCAGTGGTGACGTCTTCATCGAGGACAGTGGTGTGCGGATCTGGGCCAGCAAGGGCCAGTTGCTCGACACGCAGGTCAGCGATGTCTTCGTCAATATTCCCCACGTGCCGGCCGGGCAACACACGCACATGTATCTCGATGGCGGCTTTGCCGGCGGTCTGGGTGATGGCCTGAAAATCCTGCAGGACGCACCGATCGGTACCGGTGAGACCTTTGCCGGTTGGGAAGGGGCGGGGGATCTGCAAGGCAAGCTCAAGCTCGATATCCCGTTGGACAAGGGTGGCGACCAGCCGAAAATCCTCGTCGATTTCAAAACCGCCAATGCCCGCCTGAAACTGGCTGAGCCTAAGCTGGAGCTGACTCAGCTCAAAGGCGATTTCCGTTTTGACAGCGCCAAAGGACTCAGCGGGCAGAACATCGCCGCGCGCGCATTCGACAAGCCGGTGACTGCGCAGATCTTCGCCGATGGTAGCCCCGGCAAACTGAAGACCCGCGTCGCGGCGTCCGGGCAGGTCGAAGTGAAGAAACTCACCGACTGGCTGGGCGTGACGCAACCATTGCCAGTGTCAGGGACGATTCCGTATCAGCTGCAATTGAATCTGGACGGCATCGACAGTCAGTTGATGGTCAGTTCCAATCTCAAAGGCGTTGCAGTGGATCTGCCAGCACCGTTCGGCATGGCGGCGGATGTCGGGCGCGATACCGTGTTCCGCATGACCTTGCAGGGGCAGGAACGGCGTTATTGGGTCAATTACGATCAACTGGCCAATTTCACCTTTGCGGCACCGCCGAGCAATTTTGCCGAGGGCCGTGGCGAGTTGTTCCTCGGTGTCGGCGAAGCGGTGCTGCCGGGCGCCAAAGGCTTGCGGATTCGCGGGGTGCTTTCGGAACTGGACGTCGCGCCGTGGCAGGATCTGGTTAACAAGTACGCAGGGCAAGATCCGGGGGGCAGCGCCAAGCAACTGCTCAACAGTGCTGATTTCAAGGTCGGCAAGCTCACGGCATTCGGAACCACGCTGGATCAGGCGTCGGTTCAGGTCAATCGCAAGCCGGGCGCGTGGAATCTGTCCCTCGACAGCCAGCAGGCCAAAGGCTCGGCGAGCCTGCCGGACGCCAAAGGCGTGCCGATTGCGGTCAATCTGCAATATGTGAAACTGCCGGCGCCAGACCCGACGGTGCAGGCTGACGAGAATTCGCCAGACCCGTTGGTGTCGGTTGATCCGACGAAGATTCCGGCGCTGGATATCACCATCAATCAACTGTTTTTGGGGCCGGATCTGGTCGGTGGCTGGTCGCTGAAGGTGCGACCGACCGCCAAAGGCATTGCGCTGAATAACCTCGACATGGGGCTCAAGGGCATCCTGTTGCAGGGCAATGGCGGTTGGGAGGGTACACCGGGGGCAACCAACAGTTGGTTCAAAGGCCGGATTGGCGGCAAGAACCTTGCCGATGTCCTCAAGGGCTGGGGCTTTGCACCGAGCGTGACCAGCGAAGAATTTCATATGGACGTCGATGGCCGCTGGCCAGGCTCACCGGCATGGCTGGCGACCAAGCGTTTCTCCGGCACGCTCGATGCGTCGCTGAACAAAGGTCAGTTTGTTGAAGTGGAGGGCGGTGCGCAGGCGTTGCGGGTGTTTGGCCTGCTCAACTTCAACTCCATCGGCCGCCGTTTGCGTCTGGATTTCTCTGATCTGTTCGGCAAAGGCTTGAGTTATGACCGGGTCAAAGGTTTGCTGGTCGCGACCAACGGTGTCTACGTGACCCGCGAACCGATCCGTCTGACCGGTCCTTCGAGCAACCTTGAGCTGGACGGTACGCTGGATCTGGTCGGCGACAAGGTCGATGCCAAGTTGCTGGTGACGTTGCCCGTGACCAACAACCTGCCGATCGCTGCGCTGATCGTCGGCGCTCCGGCAGTTGGCGGTGCCTTGTTTCTCATCGACAAGCTGATCGGTGACCGCGTGGCGCGCTTTGCCAGTGTGAAGTACACCGTCAAAGGCCCATGGAAAGAGCCGAAAATCACCTTCGACAAGCCTTTTTGAACAGCCAGCCCCTGAACCGATGGAGTAGCATGGCCGCATACCTCTTGCGGAGTTCGCCATGTCTTTAGCGGTGATTCAAATGGTCAGTCAGAGCGACGTGCTGGCCAATCTGGCTCAGGCCCGGCGCCTGCTCGAACAGGCTGCAGCCGGCGGTGCGAAGCTGGCGGTACTGCCGGAAAACTTCGCCGCCATGGGCCGTCGCGACATCGCTGACCTCGGCCGCGCCGAAGCCATGGGCGAAGGGCCGATCCTGCCGTGGTTGAAACAGACCGCTCGCGACCTCAAGTTATGGATAGTGGCCGGCACCTTGCCGCTGCCGCCGGTGGATCAGCCGACGGCCAAGGCAAATGCCTGCTCGCTGCTGGTCGATGATCAGGGCGAAATCGTCGCCCGCTATGACAAGTTGCATCTGTTCGATGTCGATGTGGCGGACAATCGCGGGCGTTACCGCGAATCCGATGACTATGCTTATGGCAGTGGCGTCGTAGTTGCCGATACGCCGGTGGGTCGGCTCGGTCTGACCGTGTGTTACGACTTGCGTTTTCCGGAGCTGTACAGTGAATTGCGTGCTGCCGGTGCTGAACTGATCACCGCTCCATCGGCGTTTACTGCGGTGACTGGCGCAGCGCATTGGGATGTGCTGATTCGCGCGCGGGCCATCGAGACACAATGTTATGTGCTGGCCGCAGCGCAGGGCGGGACCCATCCAGGACCGCGGGAAACCTTCGGTCACGCGGCGATCATCGACCCGTGGGGCCGCGTGCTGGCGAGTCAGGATCAAGGCGAAGCGGTGTTGTTGGCCGAGCGCGATAGCAATGAACAAGCGTCCATCAGGGCGCGAATGCCGGTGACGCGTCATCGGCGGTTTTTCTCGCAGGGCGCACAGCGGCCTGCTTCAGAACACGAATTTAAGGCGTAAACCTATGAGCGAGTTGTTGTCCTCAGTCAGTGATCACCTGTTGGCGCCCGGCGGCGTGACGATCGAGAGCCTGCAAGGCGTGCTCGGTGATCTGGCCGGTCCTGGCATCGATGCGGCCGACCTGTATTTCCAAGGGCAGATTTCCGAGTCGTGGGCGCTGGAAGACGGCATCGTCAAGGAAGGCAGCTTCAACCTCGACCAGGGCGTCGGCGTGCGTGCGCAGTCCGGTGAGAAAACCGGTTTTGCCTACAGCAACGCGATCACCCTCGAAGCCCTTGGCGCAGCGGCCCGTGCCGCGCGTTCGATCTCCCGGGCCGGGCAGAACGGCACGGTGCAGGCGTTCACCACGCAGGATGTCGCGCAACTGTATGCGCCGGACAACCCGCTGGAAGTATTGAGCCGCGCCGAGAAAGTCGAGCTGCTCAAACGCATCGATGTGGCTACCCGCGCGCTCGATCCGCGTATCCAGCAGGTCAGCGTCAGCATGGCCGGGGTCTGGGAGCGGATTCTGGTGGCGTCCACCGACGGTGGGCTGGCGGCGGATGTGCGTCCGCTGGTGCGTTTTAACGTCAGTGTGATCGTTGAGCAGAATGGCCGTCGCGAGCGTGGCGGGCATGGCGGCGGCGGGCGTACCGACTACCGTTATTTCCTCGCCGAAGACCGCGCCATGGGCTACGCCCGCGAGGCGCTGCGTCAGGCGCTGGTGAATCTGGAGGCGATTCCGGCACCGGCCGGGACCTTCCCGGTGGTATTGGGTTCGGGCTGGTCGGGTGTACTGCTGCACGAAGCGGTCGGTCACGGTCTGGAAGGCGATTTCAACCGCAAGGGCAGCTCGGCCTACAGCGGGCGCATGGGTGAAATGGTTGCCTCGAAACTTTGCACTATCGTCGATGACGGCACCTTGAGCGGCCGTCGCGGTTCGCTGAGCGTCGACGACGAGGGCACCCCGACCGAGTGCACCACGCTGATCGAAAACGGCGTACTCAAGGGCTACATGCAAGACAAGCTCAACGCGCGCCTGATGGGCGTGGCCCGCACCGGTAACGGTCGTCGGGAATCCTATGCACACCTGCCGATGCCACGCATGACCAACACCTACATGCTCGGCGGCGAAAGCGACCCGGCGGAAATCATTGCTTCGGTGAAGAAGGGCATCTACTGCGCCAACCTTGGTGGCGGTCAGGTCGACATCACCAGTGGCAAGTTCGTGTTCTCCACCAGTGAGGCGTACTTGATCGAAGACGGCAAGATCACCGCACCGGTCAAAGGTGCGACGTTGATCGGCAACGGTCCCGAGGCGATGAGCCGGGTGTCGATGGTCGGTAACGATCTGGCGCTGGACAGCGGTGTGGGCACGTGCGGCAAGGATGGGCAGTCGGTGCCGGTAGGCGTGGGTCAGCCGACGCTGAAAATCGATGCGATCACCGTGGGCGGCACGGGCGCATAAGAAAGGGTGGAGCTTCGGGTGGCGCGCAGGGCGACCACCCGGTGGCGAATATCAACGCAGACCGCGTTGAGTCTCGTCCAGCTCACGGATGTACTTGAAGATCTTGCGGCTGGAAGCAGGAGGTTTGTTTTGCGCAACCTCGTGCTGAGCCTGACGGATCAGGGAGCGTAGTTGTTGGCGATCGGCGTCCGGGTACTCGACGACGAACTTCTCCAGCACGGCGTCGTCGCCTGCGATCAGGCGATCACGCCAGCGTTCGAGATTGTGGAAGCGCTCGTTGTACTGACGAGTAGAGGCATCGAGTTGATCGAGCAACGTGAGAATGGCGTCCGTGTCCTGGTCGCGCATCAGTTTGCCGATGAACTGCAGGTGCCGTTTACGCGCGATGTTCGCGGTGTGCTTGGGCGCATCCGCCAAAGCCCGGCGCATGGCGTCGGTCAGCGGCAGTTTAGCGATCAAGTCAGGCTTGAGTGTTGTCAGGCGCTCGCCGAGGTCAACCAGAGCATGCAGCTCGCGTTTGACCTGAGATTTGCTTTTTTCTCCCGTATCGAGGGAGTCGTCGTAAGAATCAACCATGGTGGCAGTCCGCAAAGAAACGCCGCCATGATAACCAGTCGGGGGCCGCTTGTCCGGCCCGGTCGCTCGATGACCCCAGCCGAAAGCAGAATTTGAGTGGAGATGAGCATGAGTGCAGTTGAAAGCGTCGGCCCGCAGGCATTGCCGGCACTGCAGGAACAAGTCGAGCAGATCATCGCCGAAGCCAAGCGTCAGGGCGCCAGTGCCTGCGAAGTAGCCGTGTCGCTCGAGCAGGGTCTGTCGACCTCGGTGCGTCAGCGCGAAGTCGAAACGGTAGAATTCAACCGTGATCAGGGCTTTGGCATCACGCTGTATGTGGGCCAGCGAAAAGGCTCGGCCAGCACCTCTGCCACCGGACCGGACGCCATTCGCGAAACCGTCGCGGCCGCACTGGCGATTGCCAAACATACCTCGGAAGACGAAGCCTCGGGTCTGGCTGACGCTGCGCTGATGGCCCGCGAGCAGCAGGATTTCGATCTGTTCCATGAATGGGATATCACTCCGGAGCAAGCCATCGAGAAAGCTCTGCTCTGTGAGGCGGCAGCATTCGACGCCGATACGCGGATCAAGAACGCCGACGGCACCACACTCAGCACTCATCAGGGCTGCCGCGTTTACGGCAACAGTCACGGGTTCATTGGTGGCTACGCGTCGACCCGGCATAGCCTGAGTTGCGTGATGATCGCCGAGGCTGACGGGCAGATGCAGCGCGATTACTGGTATGACGTGAGCCGTCAGGGTAGCTTGCTGGCGGATCCTGTGAGCATCGGCCAGCGTGCTGCGCAACGGGCGGCAAGTCGTCTGGGCGCGCGGCCGGTGCCAACCTGTGAAGTGCCTGTGCTGTTTTCTGCAGAGTTGGCAGGTGGCTTGTTCGGCAGTTTCCTCTCGGCGGTATCCGGTGGCAGCCTGTACCGCAAATCGTCGTTCCTTGAGGGCACGCTGGGGCAGAAGTTGTTTCCGGAATGGCTGACCATCGACGAGCGTCCGCATTTGATGCGTGCGATGGGTAGCGCCTCTTATGACGGTGATGGTCTGGCGACGTATGCCAAACCGTTCGTCGAAAAAGGCGAGTTGGTGTCGTACATCCTCGGCACGTACTCCGGGCGCAAACTCGGCATGCCGAGCACGGCTAACGCTGGCGGCGTGCACAACCTGTTCGTCACCCATGGTGATGAAGACCAGGCGGCGCTGTTGAAACGCATGGGCCGTGGCCTGTTGGTCACCGAATTGATGGGCCATGGCCTGAACATGGTTACCGGCGACTACTCGCGTGGCGCGGCGGGTTTCTGGGTCGAGAACGGTGAAATCCAGTTCGCGGTGCAGGAAGTGACCATCGCCGGCAACATGCGTGACATGTTCAAGCAGATTGTTGCGGTGGGGAATGACCTAGAGTTGCGCAGCAACATTCGCACCGGTTCGGTGTTGATCGAGCGGATGACTGTCGCGGGCAGCTAAACTGCAACTGTCACACAAAAGGCGCGCCACCCCACCGGGTAGCGCGCCTTTTTTATTGGCTTCACACGAAACCCATGTGGGAGCGGGCCTGCTCGCGAAAGCGGTTTAACTGTCGACCGTCATGGTGACTGACACGACGCCTTCGCGAGCAGTCTCGCTCCCACCCTGAAATCTGCATCGCTCGGCGCCCTTGTTTTGGTTCTCATTATCATCTAATAATAAATCTCATTATCGGATGAGCCCCGGATCATGAGTTCTGCCTTGCACGAGCAGCCGTACCTCGAAAGCTGGCGCTGGATGAGTCGCCAGATCCGTTGCGCTATGGATCCTGACGAACCGCGCCTGATCGAACACTACCTCGCCGAAGGCCGCTATCTGTCCTGTTGCACCGCGACCTCACCCTGGACGGTCGCCGAAACCTCCTTCCGTTTGCTGCTCGACACGGCCACCGACATCGCACTGCCGTGGCACTGGCGCAGCCTCTGCCTCGATCAAGCCTGGCGCCCGTTGCGTGAAATGGAACGCCTCTCCCTGTGCAAATGCCGGCTCAAGCGCTGGCAACGCTACACCTGGCAGCTCGCCACTTGCGAACTGCTTCCCTCGATTCCTCTTATTGAACTGGTGCAAGGATTTTCAGATGACCAAGACACGTATTGAGCGCGACAGCATGGGCGAACTGCAGGTGCCGGTGGACGCTCTCTACGGCGCGCAAACCCAGCGCGCAGTGGATAACTTCCCGATCAGCGGCAAACCAATGCCGACGCAATTCATTCGCGCACTGATCCTGGCCAAGGCTGCGGCTGCCCGCGCCAACGTCGAACTCAACCAGATCACTGCCGCTCAGGGCAAAGCCATCAGCGATGCTGCACAAGGCCTGCTCGAAGGCGATTTCATGCAGCATTTTCCGGTGGATATCTTCCAGACCGGTTCTGGCACCAGTTCGAACATGAACGCCAACGAGGTGATCGCCACCCTGGCCAGCCGCCTGCTCGATGGGCCGGTCAACGCCAACGATCACGTCAACTGCGGCCAGAGCAGTAACGACATCATCCCGACCACCATCCATGTCAGCGCGGCGCTGGCTTTGCACGAACAATTGCTGCCGGCGCTGCTGCACCTGGTGCAAGTGATTGAGCAAAAAGCTGAGCAAGTGCATCACCATGTCAAAACCGGTCGCACACATTTGATGGACGCAATGCCGGTGCGCATGAGTCAGGTGCTCAACGGTTGGGCGCAGCAGCTCAAGGCCAACATCAGTCATCTGCAGGATTTATTGCCAAGTCTGCAATCCCTGGCGCAGGGCGGCACGGCAGTCGGCACCGGGATCAACGCGCATCCAGAGTTCGCTGCACGTTTCAGCCGCCAGTTAAGCCAACTGACCGACGTGCAGTTCACCCCGGGCAAGGATCTGTTTGCGCTGATTGGCTCGCAAGACACCGCCGTCGCCGTCTCTGGCCAGCTTAAAGCCACCGCAGTGTCGCTGATGAAAATCGCCAACGACCTGCGCTGGATGAACTCCGGTCCGCTCGCCGGCCTCGGTGAAATCGAACTCGAAGCCCTGCAACCGGGTTCGTCGATCATGCCGGGCAAGGTCAACCCGGTGATTCCGGAAGCCACTGCCATGGTCGCTGCGCAAGTGATCGGCAACGACTCGGTGATCACCATCGCCGGCCAGTCGGGCAATTTCGAACTGAACGTGATGCTGCCGATCATCGCGCAGAACCTGTTGAGCAGCATCGAGCTGCTGGCCAATTCCAGCCGCTTGCTCGGCGACAAAGCCATCGCCAGCTTCAAGGTCAACGAGTCGCGCTTGAAAGAGGCGTTGTCGCGCAACCCGATCCTGGTCACCGCGCTCAACCCGATCATCGGTTACCAGAAAGCCGCCGAAATCGCCAAGCAGGCCTACAAGGAAGGGCGCGCGGTGATCGACGTTGCTCTGGAACATACCGATCTGTCGCGCAGCCAACTGGAAGAGTTGCTCAATCCCGAGAAACTCACCGCCGGCGGCGTGTAAACCCCGCAACCGCTTTGGAGGCTCATCATGGAGCACTGGAAACGCACGATCGAACGGGCCAATCGCTGCTTCATGCTGGGCGAACTGATCGACGCCCGTGAGGCTTACCTGCAAGCCCTGGCCCTGGCGCAAGTGTTATTCGAACGCTGGGCGGATGCCGACGAAGCGGTGGCGGCCTGCGTCATCTCCCATCACAACCTGGCGGACCTGCACTTGCGCTTGAATCAGCCGGAGGAAAGCGCTGAATACCTCTGCGCCATCCATCAACGGCTGTTGCAGACCATGCAGGACGAACGTCAGCGCCTGGCATTGCGTGAGGCGGCGTTGCGCCAGAGCAGCAAGACCTATGTAGAGCTGCTGAATTTCATCAGCGAACACGGCGAATACCCGCGCACCCAGCGTCTGCTGCACCCGGATACCGGCAATGCGCGTCGCGCGCCTGCCCCACATCACCATGGAGTCCATTGAAATGGCTTTTACCTTGCCTGCCTTGCCTTACGCCTACGACGCTCTCGAGCCGCATATCGATGCGCAAACCATGGAGATTCACTACACCAAGCATCACCAGACCTACATCAATAACCTCAACGCCGCCGTGGAAGGCACTGAATACGCTGACTGGCCGGTGGAAAAACTGGTCGCCAGTGTCAAGGAGCTGCCGGAAAAACTCCGTGCGGCGGTAATCAATCAGGGCGGCGGTCACGCCAACCACTCGCTGTTCTGGGAAGTGATGGTGCCCAACGGTGGCGGCAAACCTGACGGCACTCTGGCCAAGGCGATTGATGAGCAACTGGGCGGGCTCGACAGCTTCAAGGAGGCCTTCACCAAAGCCGCGCTGACCCGCTTCGGTAGCGGCTGGGCTTGGCTGAGCGTGACCCCGGAGAAAAAACTGATTGTGGAAAGCAGCGGCAACCAGGACAGCCCGCTGATGAACGGCAACACGCCGATTCTCGGTCTCGACGTCTGGGAACACGCCTACTACCTGCGTTATCAGAACCGTCGCCCGGAATACATCAATGCGTTCTACAACGTGATCAATTGGCCTGAAGTGGCTGCGCGCTATCAGGCCGCACTGGTTTAAGTCTTCTATAAAAACAATCCAAGGCTGACTATGGGCACTGAAACACTGGCGATCGGAAGTGGGCGTATGTTTCGTTACGCAGTGGGATCGCTGTTGCTGTTGGCGGGTATGACTTTGTTGGTTGCCCACGGACTGGAATGGCTGAATCTGGAACCGAGACTGTCGCGAGCGTTGCAGGGCGGCGCGATCTGCGCCCTCGGCACGGCGCTTGGCGCGGTCCCGGTGCTGGTGATTCGGCGCATGCCGCAGGCACTCAGCGATACCTTGCTGGGGTTTGGTGCCGGGGTGATGTTGGCGGCGACAGCGTTTTCGCTGATCGTGCCGGGCATCGCTGCTGCCGAAAGCCTTGGCCTGACACCGTGGTCATCCAGCGGCCTGATCTGCTTCGGCATCATGCTCGGTGCTTTCGGGTTGTATCTGGTCGATCGCAAAGTTTCCGGTGCTTCACCGGAAATGCTCGTCGGCACCGTCGAGCATCCGGTGATTCCGCCGCGCATCTGGTTGTTCGTGTTCGCCATCATTGCCCACAACATCCCGGAAGGCATGGCCGTCGGCGTTTCTGCCGGCGGCGGCATGCCGGATGCGGACAGTCTGGCCATGGGCATCGCCTTGCAGGATGTACCGGAAGGTCTGGTGATTGCGTTGGTATTGGCCGGTGCGGGGATGTCGCGGGTCAAGGCGTTCCTGATCGGTGCAGCCTCAGGTCTGGTCGAGCCAGTGTTTGCCCTGCTTTGTGCCTGGCTGGTCAGTCTGGCGCAGGTGTTGTTGCCATTGGGTCTGGCACTGGCGGCGGGAGCGATGTTGCTGGTGGTGACCCACGAGGTCATCCCGGAATCACGGCGCCACGGTCATGACAAACTGGCCAGTCTTGGTTTATTGATCGGGTTTTGTTTGATGATGGTGATGGATACCGCGTTGGGCTGAACAAGGTGAGGGAGCAAGCTCCCTCATTGGCGGATCAACCGCCTTCATCGAAGCAGTTGTTGATCAGCGCCACCAGCGCATCCAGCGCTTCCTGTTCCTGATGTCCTTCAGTACTCAGATAGATTTTGGTGCCCTTGCCAGCCGCCAGCATCATCATCGCCATGATGCTTTTGCCATCGACCGTGGTCTCTGGCGTGCGGCCCACTCTGATCGTGCAATCCGGATATTGCCCGGCCACCCCGACGAACTTGGCCGATGCGCGGGCATGCAGGCCCAGCTTGTTGATGATTTCGATTTCCAGAGCAGGCATCGCGGTGTGAATCCTTTAAGTGAGGTCGCGGTGGCGAACCTGGACGTTCTTCAGGGTTTTCTGCAGGGCCTGACCCAAGCGTTCGGTCAGGTAGACGGAGCGGTGATGCCCCCCGGTGCAGCCAATGGCAACGGTGACGTAGGCGCGGTTGCTCGCGGCGATGCGCGGTAGCCACTTGTGCAGGTAGGTGAAGATGTCCTGAAACATTTCTTCAACTTCCGGCTGCGCGGCCAGGTACTCGGCCACTGGCGCATCAAGACCCGATTGCGCGCGCAGTTCCGGCTTCCAGTACGGATTGGGCAGGCAGCGCACATCGAAGACCAGATCCGCATCCACTGGCATGCCGCGCTTGAAACCGAATGACTCGACCAGAAACGCGGTGCCTGGCTCGGGTTGGTTCAGCAAGCGCAGCTTGATGGTGTCGCGCAACTGGTACAGGTTCAGATTGGTGGTGTTGATTTTCAGATCAGCGAGATCGGCTATAGGGCCGAGCAGTGCGGTTTCATCCTGTATAGCCTCGGCCAGCGAGCGGTTGGCGTTGCTTAGGGGATGACGACGACGGGTCTCGGAAAAGCGCTTGAGCAGGGTTTCTTCGTCGGCATCCAGATACAGGACATCGCACTGGATGTGCTTGCTGCGGGCATCCTCAAGCAGTTCGGGGAAACGGGACAGGTGGCTCGGCAGGTTGCGCGCATCGATTGACACGGCCACCAGCGGCTGCGCCAGCTCAGTGTGAATCAGCGCGCGTTCGGCCAGTTCCGGCAGCAAGCCAGCCGGCAGGTTGTCGATGCAGTAGTAGCCGTTGTCTTCAAGGACGTCCAGTGCGGTACTTTTACCCGAGCCGGAACGGCCACTGACGATGATCAAGCGCATGATTAGTGCCCGTTCTGCTCGTCCAGGACAACCTGATACAAGGCTTCGTTGCTCGCCGCGCTGCGCAGTTTTTCACGCACCTCCTTGCGGTCGAGCATGCTGGCGATCTGACGCAGCAACTCCAGGTGCGCATCGGTGGCAGCCTCCGGGACCAGCAAAACGAACAGCAGGTCAACCGGCGCGCCATCGATGGCGTCGAAATCGATAGGGGCTTCAAGGTGCATCAGCGCGCTGATGGGCGAAGTGCAACCCTTCAGGCGACAATGCGGAATGGCGATGCCGTTGCCAAAACCGGTAGAACCCAGTTTTTCACGGGCAATCAGCGCCTCGAAGACATCTTGCATCTCCAGAGCCGGCACTTCGCGGGCGATCAGGTTGGCAATTTGTTCGAGGGCTTTCTTTTTACTGCCGCCCGGCACGTTCACGAGGGAACGGCCGGGGGTCAGGATACTTTCAAGTCGGATCATGGAATGGGGGGTTATCGACCGGTTGCGCCCTGGAGGAGGCTCTGGGTCTTTTCCTTATGCTTTTTGAGTTGGCGATCCAGCTTGTCGGTCAGTGAGTCGATCGCAGCATACATATCAGTATCTTCTGCGTTGGCGACCACTTCGCTGCCGGGAATATGCAAGGTGGCTTCGATTTTCTGCTTCAGCTTTTCGACGCACATCGTGACCTGCACGTTGGTGATCTTGTCGAAATGTCGCTCCAGTCGTTGGAGTTTTTCCTCGATGTAGGAACGCAGAGGTTGGGTCACTTCCAGTTGGTGTCCACTGATGTTGACTTGCATACAGCTTCTCCTTCGTTGCCAGTGCATAAAGCGGCAGGCTGGATAGCCTGCCACTGGAACGCTGTAACGTGGCTTACATCAACCGCTTGCGTTCGCTCGAAGGCGCGATCCCGAGGGATTCGCGGTACTTGGCGACGGTGCGGCGAGCCACCTGAATGCCTTGTGCCTCCAGTAAACCAGCGATCTTGCTGTCACTCAACGGCTTTTTCTGATTTTCCGCGGCAACCAGTTTTTTGATGATCGCGCGGATCGCTGTGGACGAGCATTCGCCGCCTTCGGAGGTGCTGACGTGGCTGGAGAAAAAGTATTTCAGCTCATAAATACCGCGCGGGGTATGCATGAATTTCTGCGTGGTCACCCGGGAAATCGTCGATTCGTGCATGCCGACAGCTTCGGCGATGTCATGCAGAACCAGCGGCTTCATGGCTTCGTCGCCGTACTCCAGAAAACCGCGTTGATGCTCGACGATCTGGGTGGCAACTTTCATCAGGGTTTCGTTGCGGCTCTGCAGGCTCTTGATGAACCAGCGGGCTTCCTGCAACTGATTGCGCATGAAAGTGTTGTCGGCGCTGGTGTCGGCGCGACGGACGAAACCGGCGTACTGGGCGTTGACGCGCAGGCGTGGCACGGATTCCTGATTGAGCTCGACCAGCCAGCGCTCGTTGTCCTTGCGCACGATAACGTCAGGCACGACGTACTCGGCTTCGGTGGATTCGATTTGCGAACCCGGACGCGGATTCAGGCTTTGTACCAGTTCGATCACCTGGCGCAGCTCGTCTTCCTTGAGCTTCATGCGGCGCATCAACTGGCTGTAGTCGCGGCCGCCGAGCAGGTCGATGTAATCGCTGACCAGGCGTTTCGCTTCAATCAGCCAAGGCGTCTTGGCCGGCAGCTGACGTAATTGCAGCAGCAGGCATTCGCCAAGGTTGCGGGCGCCGATACCGGCCGGTTCAAACTGCTGGATGCGGTGCAGGACGGCTTCGATTTCGTCCAGTTCGATGTCCAGTTCCGGGTCGAACGCCTCAAGGATCTCTTCGAGGGTTTCGTCCAGGTAGCCCTGATTGTTGATGCAATCGATCAGGGTCACGGCGATCAGGCGATCGGTGTCGGACATCGGTGCGAGGTTCAGTTGCCAAAGCAGGTGACTTTGCAGGCTTTCGCCAGCAGAGGTGCGGGTGGTGAAGTCCCACTCATCATCATCGTTGCTGGGCAGGCTGCTGGCGCTGGTCTGATAGACGTCTTCCCAAGCCGTGTCGACCGGGAGCTCGTTAGGGATGCGCTCGTTCCATTCGCCTTCCTCGAGGTTGTCCACCGTCGGGGCGGTTTCCTGATACGAAGGTTCCTGGATCTCGGTGTTGGGCTTCTGTTCGGCGTTGTCGGCCATGGGGTCGGAATTGTCGAAGTCGTCGCCTTCTTCCTGGCGTTCGAGCATCGGATTGGATTCCAGAGCCTCCTGGATTTCCTGTTGCAGATCCAGGGTCGACAATTGGAGCAGGCGGATGGCCTGTTGCAGCTGCGGTGTCATCGTCAGCTGCTGGCCCATTCTCAAGACTAGCGATGGTTTCATGGCAGGGGCTTAACACCTTATTCGCCGGCGCTATGCGCCATCCACTACAGGGCGCCGAAGCGCCAAACTTAAGCAAATTATATGCCTGAAACTGAAGTGTTTGCCTAGAGCGCTGTAACAATTAAAGCGTATTAATTCCTGCTTGAATCGATACGGCGCCCCGGCGGCGCACCGGGCACTGTCGCGCTTACAGGCGGAACTCGTGGCCCAGATACACTTCCTTGACCAGATCGTTGGCCAGGATGGTTTCTGCGTCGCCTTCGGCGATCAGTTGACCATCGTTGACGATATAAGCGGTTTCGCAGATATCCAGCGTCTCGCGGACGTTGTGGTCGGTGATCAATACACCGATACCCTTGGCCTTAAGATGGTGGATGATCTGCTTGATGTCGCCGACCGAGATCGGGTCGACACCGGCGAACGGTTCGTCGAGCAGGATGAATTTTGGTGCCGTGGCCAGTGCGCGAGCGATTTCCACCCGGCGGCGTTCACCACCCGACAGGCTCATACCGAGGTTGTCGCGGATATGGCTGATGTGGAACTCCTGAAGCAGGCTTTCCAGCTCCTTGCGACGGCCGGCCTTGTCGAGTTCCTGACGGGTCTCGAGGATGGCCATGATGTTGTCGGCCACCGACAGTTTGCGGAAGATCGACGCTTCTTGCGGCAGATAGCCGATACCGGCCTTCGCACGACCGTGCATCGGCTGGTGGCTGACGTCCAGATCGTCGATCAGCACACGGCCCTGATCGGCCTGAACCAGGCCGACGATCATGTAGAAGCATGTGGTCTTGCCGGCGCCGTTCGGGCCGAGCAGGCCGACGATCTGGCCGCTGTCGATCGACAGGCTGACGTCACGCACGACCTGGCGGCTTTTATAGGCCTTGGCCAGGTGCTGAGCTTTCAGAGTTGCCATTACTGGGTTTTCTCGTCGGTTTTCTTCTTCGGCTGGATCACCATATCGATGCGCGGGCGCGCCTCGGTGACCTTGCTGCCGGTAGCGCGACCGGCGCTGGCCAGTTTCTTCACGGTGTCATAGACGATTTTTTCGCCCTGAGTCGTGTTGTTGTCCTTGTCGACAACCTTGGCCTTGTCGATCAGCACAACGCGGTTTTGCGCGGCGTGGTACTGGATCGTCACGCCCCAGCCCTGTACAGGCTTGGCGTCACCTTGGGTTTGCAGTTGTTCGAAGTAGGCAAGGTTGCCCACCGACGTCACCACGTCGATATCGCCGGCCGGGGTGCGGGTGATGGTCACGGTATTACCGGTCACCTTCATCGAACCCTGAGTGATGATGACATCACCCTTATAAGTGGCGATGCCGTTCTTGTCGTCCAGTTGGGCGTCGTCGGCCTGAATGCGGATAGGTTGCTGCTGATCGTTCGGCAGAGCCCAGGCGCTCACGCTTCCCAGTGCTGCGCCCAGACTGAGCAAAATAGGGAGGGTTTTAACGAGCCTCATACTGTCCTCTTACGTTCGATAGCAGGTGTATCCTGCTTTCCTTCAGGTACGCTTTCATTCCAACGCCAGTCGATACACCGCCAGCGCCGTCGATTCTAACGGGTTGCTCGGTCTGCGCATATTGCTCCTGCGGGAACACTGTCATGCGCGTGGAAGTAACCAGCAGGTCGCGGTTCTGTTCATCGGTGCGCTTGATGCGTACCGAGTCGATCAATTCCACTTGGGTGCCGCCCGAATTCACTTCGCCGCGCTCACTGGTCACATGCCACGGAAACTCGGTTCCGCGATACATGTTCAGGTCGGGTTTGGTGACCAGTGTGATATCGGTTGCCTTGACATGCTCGGCCTTGTCGGAGGTCATCTCATACTGCACTTTGCCGTCCGGCAAATATTGCAGGGTATGCGTGTTGGTCGCATACCAGTCGATAGGTGTTTCGATGGAAGAGACCGGAGGCTTGTCGAGGAAGCGTTCCGGGCTGATGTTCCAATAGCCGACCGCGGCGAAAATCGCAGCGATGCAGCCGAACAGCAGGAAGTTACGAAATTTTTTGCTGAACATGGCTTGGCTCACAGGTACGCGGCGTTGGCCGCATCGAGGCGGCCCTGGGCGCGCAGGATCAATTCGCAGAATTCGCGGGCGGCACCTTCGCCACCACGGGCGCGGGTAACACCATGGGCGTGTTCACGGACGAAGTCGGCAGCGTTGGCCACGGCCATGCCCAGCCCTACGCGGCGGATTACCGGCAGGTCCGGCAGGTCGTCACCGAGATAGGCGACCTCTTCATAGCTTAGGCCCAGTTGCTCAAGCAGACCGTCGAGAACGACCAATTTGTCTTCACGCCCCTGAAACAGGTGGGGAATCCCCAGGTTTTTCGCTCGACGCTCGACCACCGGGGTCTTGCGGCCGCTGATGATAGCGGTCTGCACGCCAGCGTTCATCAGCATTTTGATGCCTTGGCCGTCGAGGGTATTGAATGTCTTGAATTCGCTGCCGTCTTCAAGGAAATACAGGCGCCCGTCGGTGAGGACGCCGTCGACGTCGAAAACCGCCAGTTTGATCGCTTTGCCGCGTTGCAGCAGATCGTTACTCATTACATGACTCCTGCGCGCAGCAGATCGGAGAGGTTGAAGGCGCCGACCGGGCGATCTTCCTCATCTACGACTACCAATGCGTTGATTCGGTGATCTTCCATGATTTTCAGGGCTTCGGCGGCCAGCATCTCGGGCCGTGCAGTCTTGCCGTGCGCCGTCATGACCTGGTCGATGGTGGCACTGCGAATGTCGATACTGCGATCGAGCGTGCGGCGCAAGTCGCCGTCAGTGAAGATTCCGGCCAGTTTACCGTCAGTTTCAAGGATGACGGTCATGCCCAGACCTTTACGGGTCATTTCCATCAATGCGTCTTTGAGCAGCGTGCCGCGTTGTACTTGCGGCAATTCCTGCCCGGCGTGCATGACGTTTTCCACTTTCAGCAACAGACGACGACCGAGCGCGCCCCCCGGGTGCGAGAAAGCGAAATCTTCTGCGGTGAAACCGCGTGCTTCCAGCAGCGCGACGGCCAGCGCATCACCCATGACCAGCGCTGCGGTGGTCGAGGAGGTCGGCGCCAGGTTCAGCGGGCAAGCCTCATGTTCGACGTGAACATTGAGATTGACCTCGGCAGCCTTGGCCAGTGGCGATTGTGGGTTGCCGGTGACGCTGATCAACTGGATGCCCAGACGTTTGATCAACGGCAGCAAAGTCACGATTTCGTTGGTCGAGCCGGAGTTCGACAGGGCCAGGATCACGTCATCGCGGGTGATCATGCCCATGTCGCCATGGCTGGCCTCGGCCGGGTGCACAAAAAAAGCAGGAGTGCCGGTGCTGGCCAGGGTCGCGGCGATCTTGTTGCCGATGTGCCCGGATTTGCCCATGCCGACCACGACTACACGGCCCTTGCTGGCCAGAATCATCTCGCAAGCGCGTACGAAATCGGCGTCGATATGGGGCAACAAGCCTTGTACGGCTTCCACTTCGAGTTGGATGGTGCGTTGTGCCGATTGAATCAGGTCGCTGGATTGGCTCATGTCAGAAATCGTATAGCCCGATGAAAAGGCGGCGATTATAGCGGTTATGTTGCAAAGCCTCACGCAAGTTCGTCGTGCTTTGTCATTCCTCGTTACCAAAACCCGGGAAAAGAGCCTGCGGACCTGTCAAATCGCCGAACACAGGCTGGTACAAGCCTTGGGCGCGTAGCCTTTGCAGTGATATAGTTCGCCGCCAGTTCGGCCTGCCCGGGATGTACGTACTTTTCAAGTAAAGACAGGCGTCCGAGTGAGAGGCTGCATCGCAAGGAGTTTAGATGAGTGCCGATAACGCCTACGCGGTCGAGCTGAAGGGAGTCTCCTTCAAGCGCGGTGCGCGCAGCATTTTCAATAACGTCGATATTCGCATACCGCGCGGCAAGGTCACCGGCATCATGGGACCTTCCGGGTGTGGCAAGACCACGCTGCTGCGATTGATGGGCGCACAACTGCGTCCAGCCAGCGGCGAAGTCTGGGTCAACGGCCAGAACCTGCCTGCGCTTTCGCGCAGCGATCTGTTCGATGCGCGAAAGCACATGGGTGTGCTGTTTCAAAGCGGCGCACTGTTCACCGATCTCGATGTGTTCGAGAACGTGGCTTTCCCCCTGCGCGTTCATACCGATTTGCCGGAAGAAATGATCCGCGACATCGTCCTGCTCAAATTGCAGGCGGTCGGTCTGCGCGGTGCCATCGAATTGATGCCGGATGAGCTGTCCGGTGGCATGAAGCGTCGGGTCGCACTGGCGCGGGCGATTGCGCTCGATCCGCAGATTCTCATGTACGACGAGCCGTTCGTCGGCCAGGACCCGATCGCCATGGGCGTGCTGGTCCGTCTGATCCGTCTGCTCAACGATGCGCTGGGGATCACCAGTATCGTGGTGTCCCACGATCTGGCTGAAACCGCGAGCATCGCTGACTACATCTATCTGGTCGGTGATGGTCAGGTGCTGGGGCAGGGTACGCCGGACGAGTTGATGAACTCGGACGAGCCGCGTATCCGTCAGTTCATGACCGGCGATCCCGATGGCCCGGTGCCGTACCATTTTCCAGCGACGGATTACCGCGCAGATCTTCTGGGGAAGCGCTGATGCGCAGAATTTCATTAATAGAACGCGTGCGTCGATTCGGCGAGGCGGCGATCGACGCCGTTGCGGTGTTCGGTCGTGCGACGCTGTTCCTGTTTCATGCCCTGCTGGGGCGTGGCGGGATCAGCGGCGGTTTCAGCTTGCTGGTCAAGCAACTGCATTCGGTCGGCGTGATGTCGCTGGTGATCATCGTCGTTTCCGGGATCTTCATTGGCATGGTGCTGGCGCTGCAGGGCTTCAGCATTCTGTCGAGCTACGGTTCGGAACAGGCCGTGGGGCAGATGGTTGCGCTGACCCTGTTGCGTGAGCTCGGCCCGGTGGTGACAGCGCTGTTGTTCGCCGGTCGTGCCGGTTCGGCACTGACTGCCGAGATCGGCAACATGAAATCCACCGAACAGCTGTCCAGTCTGGAAATGATCGGTGTCGATCCGCTCAAGTACATCATTGCCCCGCGCTTGTGGGCCGGCTTCATTTCCCTGCCGGTGCTGGCGATGATTTTCAGCGTCGTGGGCATCTGGGGCGGTTCGTGGGTGGCTGTCGACTGGCTGGGTGTGTATGAAGGCTCTTATTGGGCAAACATGCAGAACAGCGTGAATTTCACCAGTGACGTGCTCAATGGCGTGATCAAAAGTATTGTTTTCGCCTTTGTAGTGACCTGGATTGCCGTATTCCAAGGCTATGACTGTGAGCCCACTTCCGAGGGGATCAGTCGTGCCACCACCAAGACCGTAGTGTTTGCCTCGCTGGCAGTGCTCGGCCTGGACTTTATTCTGACCGCTTTGATGTTTGGAGATTTCTGATGCAAAACCGCACCCTGGAAATCGGTGTCGGCCTGTTCCTGCTGGCAGGGATCCTGGCTTTGTTGCTGCTTGCTTTGCGGGTCAGTGGTCTGTCTCCGACGTCGACCACCGACACCTATAAACTGTATGCCTACTTTGACAATATCGCCGGTTTGACGGTCAGAGCCAAAGTGACCATGGCCGGTGTGACCATCGGCAAGGTCACGGCGATCGATCTGGATCGCGACAGCTTTACCGGTCGAGTCACCCTGCAAGTGGATAAAAAGGTCGACAACCTGCCGACCGACTCCACAGCGTCTATCCTGACCGCTGGTCTGCTGGGCGAGAAGTACATCGGTATCAGCGTCGGCGGGGAAGACAAACCGCTGAAGGATGGCGGAACCATCCACGACACCCAGTCGTCTCTGGTACTGGAAGACCTGATCGGTAAATTCCTGCTCAATACCGTTAGCAAAGACGCCAAATGAGGAGCTTTTGAATGATTTCTACCTTGCGACGTGGCCTGTTGGTGTTGCTCGCGGCATTGCCTCTGATGGCTAACGCTGCGCCTGGGCAATCCGCGCATGATCTGGTTCAGGATACAACCACCCGGTTGCTGGCCGATCTGGCTGCCAACAAAGAGAAATACAAGCAGGATCCGACTGATTTCTACGCGGCGCTCAACAGCATCGTCGGGCCAGTGGTGGACGCCGAAGGCATCTCCAAGAGCATCATGACGGTCAAGTACTCGCGCAAAGCCACGCCCGCGCAGATGCAGACTTTTCAGGAAAACTTCAAGAAAGGCCTGTTTCAGTTCTACGGCAACGCCTTGCTCGAGTACAACAACCAAGGTATTACCGTTGATCCTGCCAAGGACGAATCGGGCGACCGCACCAGCGTCAACATGACCGTCAAGGGCAGCAGCGGCGCAATCTACCCTGTGCAGTACACGCTGGAGAAGATCAACGGCGAGTGGAAACTGCGCAACGTGATCATCAATGGCATCAACATCGGCAAACTGTTCCGTGATCAGTTCGCCGACGCCATGCAGCGCAACGGCAACGATCTGGACAAGACCATCAATGGTTGGGCCGGTGAAGTGGCCAAGGCCAAAGAAGCCACCGAAAAGAACCCCGCGCAATGAATGAGGCCGCAGTTCGTATGAGTGATGTCGACGAGCTTCTGCTCAGCGGAGTGCTGGATTACCGAACCGGCGCCGACCTGCGCAAGGAAGGCCAGGCGCTGATCAAATCCAGCAAGGCCTCTTCGCTGGTGATCGACTGCTCGGCGGTGAAGAAGTCCAGCAGCGTCGGCTTGTCGTTGCTGCTGTGCTTCATGCGCGATGCGAATGCGGCCGGCAAGGCTGTCAGCATCCGTGCGATGCCCGAAGACATGCGCGAAATCGCTCAGGTCAGTGAACTGACCGAACTGTTGGCGCACCCCTGAACCCACATCTATAAAGAAGCCCCCCGTCAGAGTCCTGCCATGCGGGGTTCGCAGGCGCGGGGCTTTTTTGTATGATGTCCGACCCGTGCGCACAGGGCGCCGATTGAGGTTGAGCATGCAGGCCGTAGAAGTGAAGAGCTTCCTTGAAGGAAAGCTGCCCGGAACGTTGGTAGAAGTTGAGGGCGAAGGCTGCAATTTCCAGCTGAACGTGATTAGCGATGAACTGGCGGCGTTGAGCCCGGTGAAGCGTCAGCAGCAGATCTATGCCCATTTGAACCCATGGATCACCGATGGCAGCATCCATGCGGTCACTATGAAATTTTTCAGCAGCGCGGCCTGGGCCGAGCGCACCTGAGCCTAAGGGCGTCGAGATTCTTATGGATAAATTGATTATTACCGGTGGCGCTCGTCTTGATGGCGAGATCCGCATTTCCGGGGCAAAGAACTCTGCCCTGCCGATCCTGGCCGCCACCCTGCTGTGCGATGGCCCGGTGACCGTTGGCAACCTGCCGCACCTGCACGACATCACCACCATGATCGAGCTGTTCGGTCGCATGGGCATCGAGCCGGTGATCGACGAGAAACTCAGCGTCGAAATCGACCCGCGCACCATCAAGACCCTGATCGCCCCGTACGAACTGGTGAAAACCATGCGTGCGTCGATCCTGGTACTGGGCCCGATGGTTGCCCGTTTCGGTGAAGCCGAAGTCGCACTGCCTGGCGGTTGCGCCATCGGTTCACGTCCGGTCGACCTGCACATCCGTGGCCTCGAAGCCATGGGCGCGGTCATCGACGTCGAAGGCGGCTACATCAAGGCCAAGGCGCCTGAAGGCGGCCTGCGCGGTGCACACTTCTTCTTCGATACCGTCAGTGTGACCGGTACCGAGAACATCATGATGGCTGCTGCTCTGGCCAAGGGCCGCAGCGTATTGCAGAACGCCGCTCGCGAGCCTGAAGTGGTCGACCTGGCCAACTTCCTCAACGCCATGGGCGCCAAGGTTTCCGGTGCTGGCACCGACACCATCACCATTGATGGCGTCGAGCGTCTGGGTTCGGCTTTCTATAAGGTCATGCCTGACCGTATCGAAACCGGCACCTACCTGGTCGCCGCTGCCGTGACCGGTGGCCGTGTCAAGGTCAAGGACACCGATCCGACCATCCTCGAAGCCGTTCTGGAGAAACTCCGCGAAGCCGGCGCAGAAATCACCTGTGGTGAAGACTGGATCGAGCTGAACATGCACGGCAAGCGTCCGAAAGCAGTCAACGTGCGCACCGCGCCGTACCCTGCATTCCCGACTGACATGCAGGCGCAGTTCATCTCGCTCAACGCCATTGCCGAAGGCACTGGTGCGGTGATCGAGACGATCTTCGAAAACCGTTTCATGCACGTCTACGAACTGCACCGCATGGGCGCCAAGATCCAGGTCGAAGGCAACACTGCCATCGTTACCGGTACTGAAGTCCTCAAGGGCGCGCCAGTGATGGCCACCGACCTGCGTGCTTCGGCCAGTCTGGTGATCTCGGCACTGGTTGCCGAAGGCGACACGCTGATCGACCGCATCTACCACATCGACCGTGGTTACGAGTGCATCGAAGAAAAACTGCAGATGCTGGGCGCCAAGATCCGTCGCGTTCCGGGCTGATTGCTGCATTGGGACACAGGGACGTGTCCACTGAGTTTAAGAGTCGAGCCGGTTTCCGGCTCGATGTGTGTCCGGCGCCGATTGCGACCGGACATGAGTACCTTGATAAGGACTGACGTTTCCCATGTTGACCATCGCACTGTCCAAGGGCCGCATCCTTGACGACACCCTGCCGCTTCTCGCCGAAGCGGGCATCGTGCCGACCGAGAATCCGGACAAGAGCCGCAAGCTGATCATTCCCACGACGCAGGACGACGTTCGTCTGCTGATCGTGCGTGCTACCGATGTGCCGACTTATGTCGAGCATGGCGCGGCTGACCTCGGCGTGGCCGGTAAAGACGTGTTGATGGAATACACCGGCCAGGGCCTCTATGAGCCACTGGATCTGCAAATTGCTCAGTGCAAACTGATGACCGCCGGCAAGATCGGCGCGCCGGAGCCCAAGGGCCGTCTGCGCGTGGCGACCAAGTTCGTCAACGTCGCCAAGCGTTACTACGCCGAGCAGGGCCGTCAGGTCGATATCATCAAGCTGTACGGCTCGATGGAGCTGGCACCGCTGATCGGTCTGGCCGACAAGATCATCGACGTGGTCGACACCGGCAACACCCTGCGCGCCAACGGCCTGGAACCTCAGGAACTGATCGCCACGATCAGCTCGCGCCTGGTGGTCAACAAGGCTTCGATGAAAATGCAACACGCCCGAATCCAGGCGTTGATCGATACCCTGCGCAACGCAGTGGAATCGCGACACCGCGGCTGATTTACCTGCGCGACCCGAGGTCGCGCCGTCTATCCGCCTCATAGCCAGAATTCTCAGGTGCCTAAGCGGATCGAATGATAGTTTCGGGCGCCTGAGTTTTTGCCATTCCTATGAGGCTCTCGCTATGACCGCAACGACTGCAATTCGCCGACTCAACGCTGCTGACCCGGATTTCGCGCATCATCTGGATCATCTGCTGAGCTGGGAAAGTGTGTCTGACGACTCGGTCAATCAGCGGGTGCTGGACATCATCAAGGCTGTGCGCGAACGCGGTGACGCGGCGCTGGTCGAGTTCACCCAGAAATTCGACGGCCTCGAAGTCGCTTCGATGGCCGACCTGATCCTGCCGCGCGAGCGTCTGGAACTGGCCCTGACGCGTATCACCGTGGCGCAGCGCGAAGCGCTGGAAAAAGCCGCCGCCCGCGTGCGCAGCTACCACGAAAAACAGAAACAGGATTCCTGGAGCTACACCGAAGCCGACGGCACGGTGCTGGGCCAGAAGGTCACGCCGCTGGATCGCGCCGGTCTGTACGTGCCGGGCGGCAAGGCGTCGTACCCGTCGTCGGTGTTGATGAACGCGATTCCGGCCAAGGTCGCCGGTGTGACCGAAGTGGTCATGGTCGTGCCGACCCCGCGCGGTGAAATCAACGAACTGGTGCTGGCGGCCGCGTGCATCGCCGGCGTTGACCGGGTGTTCACCATCGGCGGTGCGCAAGCCGTCGCTGCGTTGGCCTACGGCACCGAAAGCGTTCCGAAAGTGGATAAGGTGGTTGGCCCGGGCAACATCTATGTCGCCACCGCCAAGCGTCACGTGTTCGGTCAGGTCGGCATCGACATGATCGCCGGTCCTTCGGAAATCCTAGTGGTGTGCGACGGCCAGACCGATCCGGACTGGATCGTCATGGACCTGTTCTCGCAAGCCGAGCACGACGAAGACGCGCAGGCGATTCTGGTCAGCCCGGACGCCGAGTTCCTCGACAAGGTCGCCGCGAGCATCGACAAACTGCTGCCGACCATGGATCGCGCGACCATCATCGAAACCTCGATCAATGGTCGCGGTGCGCTGATTCACGTGAAGGATATGGCCCAAGCCATCGAAGTCGCCAACCGCATCGCCCCGGAACACCTCGAGTTGTCGGTCGCTGACCCGCAAGCCTGGCTGCCGCAGATCCGCCACGCTGGCGCAATCTTCATGGGCCGCCACACTTCCGAAGCGCTGGGCGATTACTGCGCAGGTCCGAACCACGTATTGCCGACTTCCGGCACCGCGCGGTTCTCCTCGCCGCTGGGTGTGTATGACTTCCAGAAACGTTCGTCGATCATCTTCTGCTCCGAGGCCGGTGCTTCCGAGTTGGGGAAAACTGCATCGGTTCTGGCCCGTGGCGAATCGTTGAGCGCCCACGCGCGCAGCGCCGAATACCGCATCAAAGACGAAGACTTTCTAAAAGGGCAGGGGAACTGAGCGATGAGTAAATTCTGGAGCCCATTCGTCAAGGATCTGGTGCCCTACGTGCCGGGCGAACAGCCGAAACTGACCAAACTGGTCAAGCTCAACACCAACGAAAACCCGTACGGCCCGTCGCCAAAAGCCTTGGCAGCGATGCAGGTCGAACTGAATGACAACCTGCGTCTGTACCCGGATCCGAACAGCGACCTGCTGAAAAATGCGGTCGCCGAGTATTACGGCGTGCAGAGCAATCAGGTGTTCCTCGGCAACGGTTCCGACGAAGTGCTCGCGCACATTTTTCACGGCTTGCTGCAGCACGGTCAGCCGCTGCTGTTCCCGGACATCAGCTACAGCTTTTATCCGGTTTACTGCGGTTTGTACGGCATCGAGTTTGATGCGGTGCCGCTGGACGCGCAGTTCCAGATCAACCCGGCGGACTACGCCAAGCCGAATGGCGGGATCATCTTCCCGAATCCGAACGCGCCGACCGGTTGCCTGCTGGCACTGGATGCTGTCGAGCAAATCCTCAAGGCCAGCCCGGATTCGGTGGTGGTGGTAGACGAGGCGTACATCGACTTTGGCGGCGAAACCGCGATCAGTCTGGTGGACCGTTATCCGAACCTGCTGGTGACACAGACCCTGTCCAAGTCGCGTTCGCTGGCGGGTTTGCGCGTGGGGCTGGCGGTCGGGCATCCGGATCTGATCGAGGCGCTGGAGCGCATCAAGAACAGCTTCAACTCTTATCCGCTGGATCGTCTGGCCATTGTCGGTGCGGCGGCGGCGTTCGAAGATCGCGAGCATTTCGACAAGACTTGCCGTCTGGTGATCGAGAGCCGTGAGTGGGTGGTTGCGCAGTTGCAGGCCAAGGGGTTTGACGTGTTGCCGTCGGCGGCGAACTTCATCTTCGCGCAGCATCCACGGCATGATGCGGCGGGGCTGGCGGCCAAGCTGCGTGAGCAGGGTGTGATCGTGCGGCACTTCAAGCAGGAGCGGATTGCGCAGTTCCTGCGGATTTCGATTGGTACGCCGGAGCAGAATCAGGCGCTGATTGATGGGCTTGGCGACCTCTAAAAGCAAAAGCCCCTCACCCTAACCCTCTCCCAGAGGGAGAGGGGACTGATTGGGGGATGCTGTTGAATTGCACCGACCTGATGCTGCTTTACCGAATCCATAATCGACTCGGTCTTTCAGGTCGATGTACCTCACAAGACAACTCGGTCGGCTCCCTCTCCCTCTGGGAGAGGGCTGGGGTGAGGGTCTGCTCTTATTCGTGATGCGGCTCGCCAAGGAATGTCAGCGAACTAAACAACCCACGACTATTCACATCCACACTGTCCGTCACCGGCACCTCAACCTGCGCCGCAATCACATTCAACCCTTCATTCCTCACCAACACCTGTGCCCGACCATCCTTGTCAGTCTCGGTACTCAACGTGTTCGGCGCACTGCGGTAATCGCCAATCAACCTCACCCCCGCTGCCGGTTTGCCATCGAGCAATACCCGCACCGGCAATGATTTCCCCGGCCCCACAGTCAACGGGTCAACCTCCGGCACAATCAGCAATTTGATCTGATCAAGCTTCGGCAACTTCGCCCCCGGCTGGTAAATCGCCAGACTGTACTTAAACGTCTCCGTCGCCTCGACAGCGCCCGGCACTTTGCTGCGGCCTTCGTTGACCCACTTCTTGTCAGCGGTCTGCGACCACATACCATTGTTCAGTGCCACGGCCATCACCGCCGGCGATTTCAAAGGTTTCAGACGAGCATGATCCGTCAGGCGCTCGACGCTGACCGGGATCATCTTGCCGGCAACGTCGTAAGCCCAGGCGCCGCTGATCTTCTGCGCTTTGAACGCATTGTCCTCAGCGCCGTGACCGTAGACCACTTCGATATTGCCGCGACGCTCTTCGGTCCATAGACCATGGGCCGAAACTTCGCCTGCGAACAGCGCGGCGAAGAGCACAAAGGTTTTGCCGTATTGCATGGTGACCTCCTTTTACAGGTTGAGTGTCAGGCTGACGGTGAAATTGCGCGGCTCACCGGGATTGACCCAGTAGTTGCTGTAAGAGCGCTCGTAGTACTTTTCGTCGAAGACGTTGTTCAGGTTCAGGCCTACCGTGACGTTGTCGCTGGCCTTGTAATGGGCCAGCAGGTCGACGGTGTGATAGGCCGGCAATTCGAAGTCGCTGCCGGATTCACCCGAGCGGTCGCCGACATAAGTGAACGCGGCGCCGACATCCGAGCCGCGCAGATGGCCATCCTGAAATTCATAAACCCCGAGCAGACTGCCGCTGCGCTTGGCCACACCGAGGATGCGGCTGCCGGTGGGAATCACCGCGTCGCCTTGGGTCACTTCGGCATCGATGTAGGCGAACGCACCGATCACGCGCAAGGCGTCGGTGACTTGCCCGGTGACTTGCCAATCGAAACCGCGACTGCGCGCCTTGCCCATGGCGCGGCTGGTATCGCTGGCCGGGTCGAGGGCGAGGACGTTTTCCTTGTCGATGTGGAAGAAGGCGAGGGTGCTGCTCAGGCGCTCGTCGAACAGCTCGTTCTTGATGCCGATTTCGTAACCGACGCCTTCTTCCGGATCGAAGGATTTGCCTGAGGCGTCGAGGCCGTTGTTCGGTTTGAACGAGGTTGAGGCGTTGGCGAATACGCCCGTTTGCGGCGTCAATTGGTAGAGCAATCCGGCGCGCTGGGTGAGCGCATCGTGGCGTTGGTCGCTTGTGGCGTTGCGACTGTGGTCGTCGATGTGCTGATCGAAATGCTCGAAACGCGCGCCGATCATCCCGCGCAGTTTGTCGGTAAAGACGATCTGATCCTGCAGGTTCAGCGCGTGGCTTTCGACGTGTTCGAAGAAGTCGCTTCCTGAGCGTGCGCCGTTGGGTTTTGGCTGGCCGTAGATCGGCTTGTAGATGTCGATGGCGTAAGGGCCGCCGGCAATCGTGGTGACGCGCTCGTTTTTGCGGAAATTTTCGTATTCGGTGCCGATCAGCAGTTCGTGTTGCCACGGGCCAAGGTCGAACAGGCCACGCAGTTCCAGTTGGGTAATGCTGTCGTGCCAACTGGTATCGCGCTCGCGATAGCGACGGTTGACCGTGTGGCCGTCGGCGTTCAGCGCCCGTTGTTCCGAGGCGTCGCCCCAGAGTTTGCCTTCCTTGTAGTGGCTGGCCAGGCGCAGCTTCCAGTTGTCGTTGAGATGATGTTCGAGGGTCGCCTGGAGCAGATTGTTGTGGTTATCGATGTTGCCGTCGTTGGGTTCGCCGAGGAAGGTTGAGCGCGACACGCCGCTCCACTTGTTGTTCGGCGCGACGATGCCGCGATCGAAAGTGGAGCTGTGACGGACGATTTCGCTTTCCACCAACAGCGAAGTGTCCGGGTTCAGTTGCCAACTGATCGAGGGCGCGACGAATACGCGTTGGCTGTCGACGTGATCGCGAAAACTGTGGTTGTCTTCGACCGCAAGGTTGATCCGCGACAGCACATCACCTTGTTCATCGAGTGGCGTGTTGACGTCCAGCGCGGTGCGATAGCGATCCCAACTGCCAGCGCTGGTTTGCAAAGTGGTGAAGGCTTCGGGCTGCGGTTTCTTGGTGACAATGTTCACCGTGCCGCCGGGATCGCCCCGACCGTAAAGGCTGGCAGCCGGGCCTTTGAGTACTTCGATGCGCTCGATGTTGGCTGCATCCGGTGTGCTCGGATAGCCGCGATTGGCGCTGAAGCCGTCCTTGTAGAACTCCGATGTGGTGAATCCGCGCACGCTGTATTCATAAAGCGTCAGGCCGCCGAAATTGTTTTGCTTCGACACGCCGCCGGCGAAATCCAGTGCGCGCTCGACGCTGGTGCTGCCCAGATCCTTGAGCACGCTCGCGGGCACTACGCTGATCGCCTGCGGGATATCGCGGATAGCGGTGTCGGTTTTGGTCGCGCTGGACGAACGCGTGGCGCGGTAGCCCTTGACCGGTCCGGTCGGCGATTCGTAGTCGGAGATGACGCTGATGGCGTCCAGTTCAAGCGGTTTGGGTTCTTCAGCGAAGGCTGGATCGACCAGCAGACCAAGACTTAGGCCGAGCAGGGAAGCCTTTGTTCGAGACGACATGTTATGTTGTTCCAATTGCTAGAATTGAAACAATATAACATGCCTGTTGAGAATTTCTTTTATTCGCGCATTTGGCGCGAACAAAGTTTTATTCTTCTTTTTCTTTCACTGGCGCCGGTGGTGGGCGCAGGCCGATTTCTGCGGTGAGCTTGATCTCTTTGCCGTTGCGCATCACCTGAATCGTCACTTTGTCAGTCGGTTTGATCCGTGCAACCTGGTTCATTGAACGACGACCATCACCGGCCGGCTCGCCATCGATGCTCAGAATGACATCCCCCAATTGCAGGCCAGCCTTCTGTGCCGGGCCATCGCGGAAGATCCCCGCAACGACAATCCCCGGACGCCCGGACAGACCGAACGACTCGGCCAGTTCCTGGGTCAGCGGCTGCACTTCAATTCCCAGCCAGCCGCGAATCACCTGACCGTGTTCGATGATCGACTTCATCACTTCCATCGCCAGTTTCACCGGGATCGCGAAGCCGATGCCTTGCGAGCCGCCGGACTTGGAGAAGATCGCCGTGTTGATGCCGGTGAGATTGCCGTTGGCATCGACCAGCGCACCGCCGGAGTTACCCGGGTTGATCGCCGCGTCGGTCTGGATGAAGTCTTCGTAGTTGTTCAGGCCCAACTGATTGCGCCCGGTGGCGCTGATGATGCCCATGGTCACGGTCTGGCCGACGCCGAACGGGTTGCCGATGGCCAGCGCGACGTCGCCGATGCGAATGTTGTCGGAGCGGCCGACGGTGATGGCCGGCAGGGTTTTCAGATCGATTTTCAACACCGCGAGGTCGGTTTCCGGGTCGCTGCCGATGACGCGGGCGAGGGTTTCGCGGCCGTCCTTCAGGGCGACCACAATCTGATCGGCGCCGCTGGTCACGTGGTTGTTTGTGAGGATGTAGCCTTCCGGGCTCATGATCACGCCGGAACCGAGGCTCGACTCCATGCGTTTCTGCTTCGGCGAGTTGTCACCAAAGAAGCGCCGGAACTGTGGATCTTCAAACAGCGGATGCGCCGGTTTGTTGATGACTTTGGTGGTGTACAGGTTGACCACCGATGGTGCGGCAATGGTTACCGCATCGGCATAGGACACGGGCCCCTGCTGCACGCTGGTGGTTTGCGGGGCCTGTTGCAGGTTGACGTCGAGGCTCGGCAGCCCGACCCACTGCGGGTAACGCTGAATAATCAACAGAGCGATAAGCACGCCGGCCAACAGCGGCCAGCCCATAAAACGCAGCGCCTTGAACATTAAGCACGTCCTGGAAAAGTTGCAGGCGGGGTCAGACCGCCCATAATGTCGCGCATTATACGAGGCCGCGCGTGCCTCTGAACGGGATATTTAGGAGTCTTTCATGGCCGTTGCCCTCAGCACCCTCGTCGAAGAAGCCGACCGTTACCTTGGCAGTGCGAAAATTGCCGATTATTGCCCCAACGGCTTGCAGGTCGAAGGCCGGCCGCAGGTGATGCGTATCGTCAGCGGCGTCACTGCCAGTCAGGCGTTGCTGGATGCCGCCGTCGAGGCCGAAGCCGATCTGGTGCTGGTGCATCACGGTTATTTCTGGAAGGGCGAGAGCCCGTGCATCACCGGCATGAAGCAGCGTCGACTGAAGACGCTGCTCAAACACGACATCAGTTTGCTGGCGTATCACTTGCCGCTGGATTTGCATCCGGACGTTGGCAATAACGTGCAGTTGGCGCGGCAGCTGGATATCACCGTCGAAGGGCCACTGGATCCGGACAACCTGAAAATCGTCGGTCTGGTTGGCTCGCTGAAAGAACCGCTGACCGCCCGCGATTTCGCCCGCAAGGTACAGGAAGTGATGGGGCGCGAGCCGTTGCTGATTGAGGGTAATCCGATGATTCGCCGGGTTGGCTGGTGCACCGGCGGCGGTCAGGGCTATATCGATCAAGCCGTCGCGGCGGGCGTCGATCTGTACCTGAGCGGTGAAGCTTCCGAGCAGACTTTCCATAGCGCCCGCGAGAACGACATCAGTTTTATCGCCGCCGGTCACCACGCCACTGAGCGCTACGGCGTACAGGCACTGGGCGACTATCTGGCGAAACGCTTTGCCGTCGAACACATCTTCATCGACATCCCGAACCCGATCTGACGAGCACCACTCCCCTGTGTAGGAGCTGCCGAAGGCTGCGATCTTTTGATCTTGTTTTTTAAAAGGCCAGATCAAAGGATCGCAGCCTTCGGCAGCTCCTACAGGACCGTCATCGCCCAAACGAGTGGGCATATTCATATGCCCTTTCGTTCTAGCTCGCGTCCTGATTAGAAGAAGGTCGCTGTGCTAGGATTCCCCGCTCGAACACGGCCCGCTGGCCGTTCATAAGAAAGTTTTCGTGAGTAGCCATGGTCGACAAACTGACGCATCTGAAACAGCTGGAGGCGGAAAGCATCCACATCATCCGCGAGGTGGCCGCCGAGTTCGATAACCCGGTGATGCTGTACTCCATCGGTAAAGACTCCGCCGTGATGCTGCACCTGGCACGCAAGGCGTTCTTCCCGGGCAAACTGCCGTTTCCGGTGATGCACGTCGACACCCGCTGGAAATTCCAGGAGATGTACAAGTTCCGCGACAAGATGGTCGAAGAACTGGGCCTGGACCTGATCACCCACATCAACCCCGATGGCGTGGCGCAGAACATCAACCCGTTCACCCACGGCAGCGCCAAGCACACCGACATCATGAAAACCGAAGGCCTGAAACAGGCCCTCGACAAGCATGGTTTCGACGCAGCCTTCGGCGGCGCCCGTCGCGATGAAGAGAAATCCCGTGCCAAAGAGCGCGTGTACTCGTTCCGCGACAGCAAGCACCGCTGGGACCCGAAAAACCAGCGTCCCGAGTTGTGGAACGTCTACAACGGCAAGGTCAACAAGGGCGAATCCATTCGTGTATTCCCATTGTCGAACTGGACCGAGCTGGACATCTGGCAGTACATCTACCTCGAAGGCATCCCGATTGTGCCGCTGTACTTCGCTGCCGAACGCGAAGTGATCGAGAAGAACGGCACGCTGATCATGATCGACGACGAGCGCATCCTCGAGCACCTGTCCGACGAAGACAAAGCGCGCATCGTCAAAAAGAAAGTGCGTTTCCGTACCCTTGGCTGCTACCCGTTGACGGGCGCGGTGGAGTCCGAGGCCGAAAGCCTGACGGACATCATTCAGGAAATGCTCCTGACGCGAACTTCCGAGCGCCAGGGCCGTGTCATCGACCACGATGGCGCCGGCTCGATGGAAGACAAAAAACGTCAGGGGTACTTTTAAGCTTCGAGTTACAAGCGCCAAGCTGCAAGTTAAAGGCGGTATGCGTAACTTTGCGGCTTGGCGCTTGCGGCCGGTTGCTGCGAGCCGGAATCGGATGACTCGTAATGGATTTCGAGAAACTGGTTGTTTGGCAGCGAAGCAAATGTTTAGCGGTGGGGATTTTTAGAGAGTTTGCGCGATGCGGGGATTTTGGATTCAAGGATCAGATCACCCGCTCTGCAATGTCAGTGCCTTCCAATATTGCTGAAGGCATGGAGCGTCGGAGTTGCAAAGAAAAGGTGCACTTTCTTTGGATCGCGAAGGCTTCTTGCGGAGAGTTGCGCACCCAGATCCTGATAGGCCGAGATATCGCTTACATCGCAGAACCGCTGGCTGAAAATTGGATTATGGAAACCCGTGAGCTTTCTAGAATGCTGGGCGGGTTGATCAACAAAATTTCTGACTAGCTGTACGCCGACAAGCTTGCCGCTTGAAGCTTACAGCTCGGAGCTTGAATGCAATGAGCCACGCATCTGATTTGATCAGCGAGGACATCCTCGCCTACCTGGGCCAGCACGAACGTAAAGAACTGCTGCGCTTTTTGACCTGCGGTAACGTCGATGACGGCAAGAGCACCCTGATCGGGCGCCTGCTGCACGACTCGAAAATGATCTACGAAGATCACCTCGAAGCGATCACCCGCGACTCGAAGAAAGTCGGCACCACCGGTGACGACATCGACCTGGCGTTGCTGGTCGACGGTCTGCAGGCCGAGCGCGAGCAGGGCATCACCATTGATGTTGCTTACCGCTATTTCTCCACCGCGAAACGCAAATTCATCATCGCCGACACCCCCGGCCATGAGCAGTACACCCGCAACATGGCCACCGGTGCGTCCACCTGTGACCTGGCGATCATTCTGGTCGACGCCCGTTACGGCGTGCAGACCCAGACCCGTCGCCACAGCTTCATCGCTTCCCTGCTGGGGATCAAACACATCGTCGTTGCCATCAACAAGATGGACTTGAAGGGCTTCGATGAAGGCGTGTTCGAGTCGATCAAGGCTGACTACCTGAAGTTCGCTGAAGGCTTGAAGATGAAGCCGACCAGCATGCATTTCGTGCCGATGTCTGCCCTCAAAGGCGACAACGTGGTCAACAAGTCCGAGCGCTCGCCTTGGTACAAAGGCCAGTCGCTGATGGAAATCCTCGAGACTGTGGAAGTCGCGGGCGATCGCAACTTCACCGATCTGCGTTTCCCGGTGCAGTACGTCAACCGTCCGAACCTGAACTTCCGTGGTTTCGCTGGCACCCTGGCCAGCGGCATCGTGCACAAGGGCGATGAAGTCGTGGTGCTGCCGTCGGGCAAGAGCAGCCGCGTAAAATCCATCGTTACCTTCGAAGGTGAGCTGGAGCACGCAGGTCCAGGTCAGGCGGTCACGCTGACCATGGAAGACGAAATCGACATCTCCCGTGGCGACTTGTTGGTGCATGCCGACAACGTGCCGCCGGTCACCGACAGCTTCGAAGCGATGCTGGTGTGGATGGCTGAAGAGCCGATGCTGCCGGGCAAGAAATACGACATCAAACGCGCCACCAGTTACGTGCCGGGCTCGATTGCCAGCATCGTCAACAAGGTCGACGTCAACACGTTGGAAGAAGGCCCGGCGAGCGCGTTGCAGCTCAACGAAATCGGCAAGGTGAAGATCGCGCTCGACGCGCCGATCGCCCTTGACGGCTACGAAAGCAACCGCACCACCGGCGCGTTCATCATCATCGACCGTTTGACCAACGGCACCGTCGGCGCCGGCATGATCGTCGCGCAGCCTGTGACGCACGGCACTGCCACGCATCACGGCAAGCTGGCGCATGTGGCCACTGAAGAACGTGCTCAGCGTTTCGGCCAGCAACCGGCGACCGTGCTGTTCAGCGGCCTGTCGGGCGCGGGCAAGAGCACGCTGGCTTACGCAGTCGAGCGCAAGCTGTTCGACATGGGCCGTGCGGTGTTTGTGCTGGATGGTCAGAACCTGCGTCAGGATCTCAACAAAGGCCTGCCACAGGATCGTGCCGGTCGCACTGAAAATTGGCGCCGTGCCGCGCATGTCGCGCGTCAGTTCAACGAAGCCGGTCTGCTGACCCTGGCCTCGTTCGTCGCGCCAAGCGCTGAAGGGCGTGAGCAAGCCAAGGAACTGATCGGCAAGGATCGTCTGCTGACGGTCTACGTGCAGGCCTCGCCGGCCGTGTGCGCCGAGCGTGATCCGCAAGGTCTGTATGCCGCCGCTGGCGACAACATCCCGGGCGAATCCTTCCCGTACGACGTGCCGCTGAATGCCGATCTGGTGATCGACACGCAGACGCTGAGTGTGGAAGAAAGCGTCAAGCAAGTGCTGGATCTGCTGCGTCAGCGTGGCGCGATCTAAGCAATAAAGCAGCGGCAAGCTTCGAGTTTCTAGCTGCAAGAAAAAGCCCGCGGATGAGTGATCATCGGCGGGCTTTTTTATTCGGGCATAGGCGATTCGTGATCGTTCCCACGCTCTGCGTGGGAACGCAGCCCGGGACGCTCCGCGTCCCATCTAAAGCGGACGCAGAGCGTCCAGTGAGGCATTCCCACGCGGAGCGTAGGAACGATCATACGGAAGGGTATTCGCGGTGCATCTGTTCCAGTAACGCATCCTTATCCAGCCACAGCTGATTGATCCAGCCCTGAAACTGCAAACGATACTCACCGTCCTGATCGTAGTTCTTGCCGATGAATTGCTGGGGAATCTTCAGCTCTTCAAAGTGCACCACCACATCGCGCACATTGCCGCAGAGCAAATCCCAGAACCCCGGACGCCCGGCCGGATAGTGAATCGTCACGTTGACGATCGATTCCAGCTGTTCACCCATCGCATCGAGTACAAAGGCAATCCCGCCGGCCTTAGGCTTGAGCAGGTACTTGAACGGCGACTGCTGCTGCGCATGCTTGCCTTCGGTGAAGCGCGTGCCCTCGACGAAGTTGAAAATCCCCACCGGATTGTCGCGAAACTTCGCGCAGGTCTTGCGCGTGGTTTCCAGGTCTTTGCCTTTCTTCTCCGGGTGCTTGGCCAGATACGCCTTGGAGTAGCGCTTCATGAACGGAAAGCCCAGCGCCCACCACGCCAGACCGATCACCGGCACCCAGATCAGCTCCTGTTTGAGGAAGAATTTCAGCGGCTGAATCCGGCGATTGAGCACGTATTGCAGCACCAGAATATCGACCCAGCTCTGGTGGTTGCTGGTGATCAAATATGAGTGTTGGTAATCGAGTCCTTGCAGGCCGCTGATGTGCCAGCGCGTGCGCCGCACCAGATTCATCCAGCCCTTGTTGTTGCTGATCCACGCTTCGTGAGTGTGGCTCATCAGCCACAGCGAGGCGCGTCGGGCAAGGTCGAACGGCAACACTTTGATCAGCGCCACACAGAACAGAAACGAGCACAGCAGAATCGTATTAAGTGCCAACAGCAGCGAGGCAATCACGCCGCGCAGCGGTGCAGGTAGAAAATCCAGCATTTACACATCCATAGGTCGGTTGGCGGCTTGAATCGCGGTGAGGGCGATGGTGTAGACGATGTCATCGACCTGCGCACCGCGCGGCAAGTCATTCACCGGTTTGCGCAGGCCTTGCAGCATCGGCCCGAGGCTGACGCAGTCGGCGCTACGTTGCACGGCTTTGTGCGTGGTGTTGCCGGTGTTCAGGTCGGGGAAGACGAATACCGTGGCGCGACCGGCTACCTGACTGTTCGGCGCCAGTTGCCGGGCGACTTCGGCGTTGGCTGCGGCATCGTATTGCAGCGGGCCGTCGATCAGCAGCGAATGCTGTTGTTCGTGGGCGAGCAGGGTGGCTTCGCGGACTTTCTCGACCTCTTCGCCAGTGGCCGATTCGCCGCTGGAGTAACTGATCATCGCCACGCGCGGGGTGATGCCGAATGCCGCAGCCGAATCCGCGCTTTGCAGGGCAATTTCGGCCAGTTCGGTGGCACTTGGATGCGGGTTCATCACGCAGTCGCCATACACCAGCACTTCTTCCGGGAACAGCATGAAGAACACCGACGACACCAGGGTGCAGCCCGGCGCAGTCTTGATCAGCTGCAGGGCCGGGCGGATGGTGTTGGCGGTGGTGTTGATCACGCCCGATACCAGGCCGTCGACTTCGTCCAGTGCGAGCATCATGGTACCGATCACCACGGTGTCTTCCAGTTGCTGCTCGGCCATCGGTGCATTGAGGCTTTTGGTCTTGCGCAGGGCGACCATCGGCTCGACGTAGCGCTCGCGGATCAGATCCGGATCGAGAATCTCCAGGCCCGGCGGCAAAACGATGCCTTGGGCGCGAGCGACCGCTTCGACGTCTTCCGGTTTGGCCAGCAACACGCAACGGGCAATCCCGCGCTCCTGGCAGATCGCCGCCGCTTGCACGGTGAACGGCTCGCTGCCTTCGGGCAGGACGATGCGCTTGTTCGCCGCTTGCGCACGCTGGATCAATTGATAGCGGAACACCGCCGGCGACAGGCGCATTTCCCGAGGTGTACCGCAGCGTTGGTGCAACCATTTGGCGTCGAGGTGGCTGGCGACGAAATCGGTGATGATCTCCGCGCGTTCACGGTCATCGATGGGGATTTCCTTGTTCAAACCGTTGAGCAGGTTGGCGGTGTCGTAGGAGCCGGTGCTCACCGACAACACCGGCAAACCGGCCTGCAACGCGCCTCGGCACAAGTCCATGATGCGCGGATCGGGCAGGGTGTCGCTGGTCAGCAACAGACCGGCCAGCGGCACGCCGTTGATCGCCGCGAGGCTGACGGCGAGGATGATGTCGTCGCGATCACCTGGGGTCACCACCAGCACGCCGGGCTTGAGCAGCTCGACGGTGTTGCGCATGGTCCGTGCGCAAATGATGATCTTGGTCATCCGGCGGGTTTCGTAATCACCTGCGTTGAGCACTTGCGCGCCCATCAGGTCGGCAACGTCGCGGGTGCGTGGTGCGTTGAGTTCGGGTTGGAACGGGATGCAACCGAGCAAGCGGAAATCACCGCTGCGCAGCAACGGCGAATGCTCTTTCAGACGCGTGGCGAAGGCGTCCATGCTTTCTTCGGTTTTGACCTTGTTGAGGATGACTCCGAGGACTTTCGGGTCTTTCGGGCCACCGAACAATTGCGCTTGCAATTCGACACGGCCGGACAGCTCGGCAAGCACTTCGTTTTCCGGGGCCGAGACCAGAATCACTTCGGCATCGAGGCTTTTGGCCAGGTGCAAGTTGACCCGCGCGGCATAGCTGGCGCTGCGGGTCGGCACCATGCCTTCGACGACCAACACGTCTTTGCCAATGGCGGCTTGCTGATACAGGGTGATGATTTCTTCAAGCAACTCATCGAGCTGACCGTCGCCGAGCATCCGCTCAACGTGGGCCAAACCCAACGGTTGCGGCGGTTTCAGACCGTGGGTGCGCGCCACCAGCTCGGTGGAACGCTCAGGGCCGGTGTCGCCTGGGTGTGGTTGGGCAATCGGTTTGAAGAAGCCGACTTTCAGCCCGGCGCGCTCAAGCGTGCGCACCAGCCCGAGGCTGATGGAGGTCAGACCCACGCCAAAATCGGTGGGTGCGATAAAAAAAGTTTGCATGCGAATTCTCTAAAGTTGCATGGCAATGGCGATCATCTATCTCTGACAATCTGCCGAAATTCAGTCGCCAAGGTTAGCGCTAACCGAGCCTTGTGCGCACCAACCACAGGCAAAGGGTTGGCCTATTTTTTCAATACGTTGCGCCGGGTCGAGTACCCACGCCCGGGTTTGCCATGGCGGCTGATGGCGCAGGTGTTGGGTATGGCCACAGGAAAGTTCGGCAACCCAGTGACCTTCCTCGTCCTGATGGAAACCGGTAATCGTCGAAACCCGTTTGTCCGGGTTGTGTTCGCTTTCGCGCGATTGCTTCGCTAAACTTGGCCTTTCTATATTCTTCTGCAAAAGGTCTCGCCCCATGCTGATCGCCGCCAATAAGGCTGTCTCCATCGACTATACCCTGACCAACGACGCTGGTGAGGTCATCGACAGCTCCGCCGGCGGCGCTCCGCTGGTCTACCTGCAAGGCGCAGGCAACATCATCCCGGGCCTGGAAAAAGCTCTGGATGGCAAAGCTGTTGGTGACGAACTGGAAGTTTCCGTTGAGCCGGAAGACGCTTACGGCGAATACGCCGCCGAGCTGGTCAGCACCCTGAGCCGCAGCATGTTCGAAGGCGTTGACGAGCTGGAAGTCGGCATGCAGTTCCACGCTTCGGCGCCGGACGGCCAGATGCAGATCGTCACCATCCGTGATCTGGACGGCGACGACGTGACGGTTGATGGCAACCACCCACTGGCCGGTCAGCGCCTTAACTTCAAAGTGAAGATCGTTGACATCCGTGACGCCAGCCAGGAAGAAATCGCTCATGGCCACGTCCATGGCGAAGGTGGCCATCACCACTGATTTTCTGCGCTAAGCTTCGAGTACTGGAGAGGCGCCTGCGGGCGCCTTTTTAGTCCGCGGCTGTCCTTGGTGACCTCGCCAAGTGGCTGTTTCGAGTAGAACACGGGAATCTTGGAGTTCGTCATGAGTGCTTTTCACGACCTTAAGTTGACAGCCCTGGATGGTCAGGAGCTACCGCTGGCGCCGTTCAAGGGCCAAGTCGTGCTGGTGGTCAACGTCGCCTCCAAGTGCGGCTTGACGCCTCAGTACGCGGCGCTGGAAAACCTCTATCAGCAATTTAAAGGCAAAGGCTTCAGCGTGCTGGGCCTGCCGTGCAACCAGTTTGCCGGCCAGGAACCGGGCAGCGAAAAGGAAATTCAAGAGTTCTGCAGCCTCAACTATGGCGTGACATTCCCGTTGTCGAGCAAGCTCGAAGTCAACGGTCACGAGCGGCACCAGCTCTACCGTCTGCTGGCGGGCGAGGGCGCGGAATTTCCCGGTGACATCACCTGGAATTTCGAGAAGTTTCTGCTCGGCAAGGACGGCCGGGTGCTGGCCCGGTTCTCGCCGCGCACGGCGCCGGATGATCCGACCATTGTTCATGCGATTGAAAAAGCGCTGAGCTGATACACGAAAATCGTCGCCTTCGGGCGGCGATTTTTTTGCCTGCCTTTTGACCCTTAATCATTCAGATCAATAGTGCTATCGCGCTGGCTCCGCTGCGCATATTATCGCCGTCATATGGTTTTATGCCCTGTCGATAACGTTTTCGTGGAGCCTTTCGATGCCCGTTCAAGCCTTGTTCAAACCGTTCCAACTCGGTGCCCTCGAACTGCCGACCCGCGTGGTCATGGCGCCAATGACCCGCTCGTTTTCCCCGGGCGGCGTGCCTAGTTCGAAAGTCATCGAGTACTACCGTCGTCGCGCCGCGGCTGGTGTCGGCCTGATCATCACCGAAGGCACCACCGTCGGCCACATTGCTTCCAACGGTTACCCGAACGTGCCGCAATTCTTTGGTGAAGCGCCGTTGGCCGGCTGGAAGAAAGTCGTCGACGCCGTTCACGCCGAGGGCGGCAAGATTGTTCCGCAACTTTGGCATGTGGGTAGCGTGCGCCGCATCGGCACCGAGCCGGACGCCAGCGTGCCGGCTTACGGCCCGTCGGAAAAACTCAAGGACGGTCAGGTCGTGGTTCACGGCATGAGCAAACAAGACATTCAGGACGTGATCGCCGCGTTCGCTCAAGCAGCCAAAGATGCACAAAGCATCGGCATGGACGGCGTGGAAATCCACGGCGCTCACGGTTACCTGATCGACCAGTTCTTCTGGGAAGGCAGCAACCAGCGCACCGACGAATACGGCGGCAGCCTGGCCAACCGTTCGCGTTTCGCCATCGAACTGATTCAAGCGGTACGTGCAGCGGTCGGTGAGGGTTTCCCGATCATCTTCCGTTTTTCGCAATGGAAACAGCAGGATTACACCGCGCGTCTGGTGCAAACCCCGCAAGCGTTGGGTGAATTCCTCAAGCCGCTGTCCGATGCCGGCGTGGATATTTTCCACTGCTCGACGCGGCGTTTCTGGGAGCCGGAGTTCGACGGCTCTGACTTGAACCTGGCCGGCTGGACACGCCAATTGACCGGCAAGCCGACCATTACCGTCGGCAGCGTGGGGCTGGATGGCGAGTTCCTGCAGTTCATGGTCAACACCGACAAGGTCGCGCAACCGGCCAGTCTGGAGAACCTGCTGGAGCGTCTGAACAAAGAGGAATTCGACCTGGTGGCGGTGGGGCGTGCACTGCTGGTCGACCCGGACTGGGCGCAGAAAGTCCGCGAAGGGCGTGAGCAGGACATCTTGCCGTTCAGCCGTGAGGCGTTGATGACGCTGGTTTAAGCGGCGCCTTCACTGGCCTCTTCGCGAGCAAGCTCGTTCCCACAAGTTTCTCTGCTGTTCACAAAATTTGTGTCCACTGAAGATTCCATGTGGGAGCGAGCCTGCTCGCGAAGGCGGTTGTCAGGTCAGCACAGACTCATGGCAATGTCTGCGCATTCGGCACCACCAACTCCCCCAAACATGCCCCGCGCAAGTGCCCTTCAAACTGCTCGATAATCGCCGCCCACCCCTGGCGACTCGCATGCTGCCGCGCATTCAGGCGCACACAGCGCAACGTCTCATCTTCCTCCAGTAACCACGCCGCCGCCTCGCAAAACGCCTGCTCATCACCGGGCATCGCCAGCACGCCGTTGTAGCCATGGCGAATATGTTGCGCCGCCGCAACCTGATCGTAAGCCACCACGCCCAGCCCTGAAGCCAGCGCTTCGAGCACCACATTGCCGAAGGTTTCCGTCAGGCTCGGAAATACAAACAGATCCCCGGACGCATAGTGCGCCGCCAACGCTTCACCGCGCTGCGCCCCGCAGAAAATTGCCTCGGGCAGTTCCTTTTCCAGCGCTAGCCGTTGCGGCCCGTCGCCAACCACGATCAGTTTCAGATTGTGTTGTGGATAAGTGTCGCGCAGTTTTTCGAAGCAACGTTTAAGCAAGCCAAGGTTCTTCTCTGGCGCGAGGCGTCCGACATGAATCACCGCAATGTCCTGCTCGGACAGACCCCACTGCTCACGCAATGCATTCAGCCGTTTGCTCGGATGAAACAGCTGGCTGTCGACTCCACGTGACAACAGCGCCAACCGCTCGAAATGCCGCCGCTCCAGTTCCAGGCGTTGGCTGACACTCGGTACCAGCGTCATGGCCGAGCGATTGTGAAACCAGCGCAGATAATGCGTGAGCATTCGCGTCAGCAAGCCGAGGCCGTACTGACTGGTGTATTGCTGAAAATTGGTATGGAAACCGCTGACCACGGAAATCCCCAAACGCCGTGCCGCACGCAGCGCCGACAGGCCCAGCGGCCCTTCAGTGGCGATGTACAACACGTCCGGGCGCTGACGCTTCCAGCGACGCAGCAGTTTGTGCATCGACGACTGACCCCATTGCAGCCCCGGATACCCCGGCAACGGCCAGCCTCGGCACAGCAGCAGCAGCGCGTCATCTTCACTGCGCTGTGGATCGCTGGCCTGACGCGGGCGCACCAGATCGACACGGTGCCCGCGCGCGCGCAAGCCGTCGCACAAGCGGCCAAGGGTATTGGCCACGCCGTTGATTTCAGGAGGGAAGGTTTCGCTGATGAGGGTGATATGTAGAGCTGTCGTCATGGCCTCAGTGTCGACTGAAGCTATGTCGTCGTTGTGACGTTCGGATGATGGATTTGTGACGCCGCGTTAGCGCTGAGTCACGAGGTTCTCGGCACCGCGCTCACGCACCCAGAACAACGTCGCCCCGGCCACGGCGGCCGGCATCATCAGGATGTTCACCACCGGAATCAGCAGCACCAGATAGACAATCCCGCCGAAGCTCATGCTCTGCCAGCGCTTCTGCCGCAGCCAGGCGAGCATCTCGTTCCAGCCCAGTTTATGGTTGTCCGCCGGGTAGTCGATGTACTGGATCGCCATCATCCATACACCGAACAGCAGCCACAGCGGCGCGGCGATGATGTTCACCACCGGGATGAACGAGAGGATGAACAAGCCGATGGCGCGGGGCAGGAAGTAACCGAGTTTGCGCATTTCCCGGGCCAGGGTGCGCGGGACCATGGCGATCAGTTCGCCCCAGCTGAACGCCGGGAAGTCATCGGTGCCGCGCACGACCACTTCGACTTTTTCCGCGAGGAAACCGTTGAATGGTGCCGCGATCACGTTGGCGAGCATGGTGAAGGTAAAGAACACCATCAACGCCACCAGCACCACGAACAGGGGCCAGAGGATGTAGCTGAGGAAACTCAGCCATTCGGGTAGCGACGGCATCAGAGTATCGACCCACAGGCTGAACTGGTGGCCGGCCAGATAGATCAATCCGACGAACAGCACCAGGTTGATCGCCAGCGGCAACAACACGAACAGGCGCAAGCCAGGGCTCAAGACCAGTTTGAGGCCTTCGCGCAGGTATTGCGGGCCGGACAGAACAGGGGCGGGCATAAGGTGCTCCGAGCAAGGGAAAACGCGCCGACCTTACCGACTTTGCAACGGCGGCGAAAGCGCGGTAGAGCGATCGACATTCACTGTAACAAAGACGTCCATCTCGTCAGTGTGTCGGCATAGAGACCACCTATGAGCTGGATTGTTAAACCGTATTTCCTTAATCTTGCCCCCCTCGATACGCTGCACCCAACTTTTTACAGGACTGTCGAGCTCAAGCCTTCCCCAAGGTTTTCCACAGTCCTTTTTTATTCCCGCCGGCAGTCCGGCGATCCGCGCCATTTTTTTCGGCCCGGTCAACAGGAGCAGGTCATGTCTGAAGTCCGTCATTCGCGAGTGATTATTCTCGGTTCCGGCCCTGCCGGTTACAGCGCTGCGGTATACGCGGCCCGTGCCAATCTCAAGCCACTGCTGATCACCGGCATGCAGGCTGGCGGTCAACTGACCACCACCACCGAAGTCGACAACTGGCCGGGCGACGTCCACGGTCTGACCGGTCCAGCCCTGATGGAACGTATGCGCGAACACGCCGAGCGTTTTGAAACCGAGATCGTTTTCGATCACATCAACGCCGTCGACTTCGCCGCCAAGCCTTACACCCTGACCGGCGACAGCGCGACTTACACCTGCGACGCTCTGATCATCGCCACCGGTGCCAGCGCTCGTTACCTCGGTCTGCCGTCGGAAGAAGCGTTCATGGGCAAAGGCGTTTCGGCCTGCGCAACCTGCGACGGTTTCTTCTACCGCAACAAACCCGTTGCAGTGGTCGGCGGCGGCAACACTGCAGTTGAAGAGGCACTGTACCTGGCCAACATCGCCAGCACCGTGACCCTGATCCACCGTCGCGAAACCTTCCGCGCCGAGAAGATCCTGATCGACAAGCTCAACGCTCGCGTCGCTGAAGGCAAGATCATCCTCAAGTTGAACGCCAACCTCGACGAAGTGCTGGGTGACAACATGGGCGTGACCGGTGCGCGTTTGAAGAACAACGACGGTAGCTTCGACGAAATCACCGTCGACGGCGTGTTCATCGCCATCGGCCACACCCCGAACACTTCGCTGTTCGAAGGCCAGTTGACCCTGAAAGACGGTTATCTGGTGGTGCACGGCGGCCGAGAAGGCAATGCCACTGCGACCAGCGTCGAAGGCATCTTCGCTGCCGGTGACGTGGCGGACCACGTTTACCGTCAGGCGATCACCTCGGCCGGCGCCGGCTGCATGGCGGCACTGGACACCGAGCGTTACCTGGACGGTCTGCAGAACGCTTCGTTCTAAATCGCAGGCATAAAAAAACCGGCCAGATTGGCCGGTTTTTTTGTGCCCGCAATTTCAGCTACGTGATGATCGTTCCCACGCTCTGCGTGGGAATGCCTCATCTGGACGCTCTGCGTCCGTTGGGACGCGGAGCGTCCCCAGCTGCATTCCCACGCAGAGCGTGGGAACGATCAGGGTGTAGGAACTGCCGAAGGCTGCGATCTTTTGATCTTAATCAGCGGCGAGTCAGGGGCTGTGCGGTGAATTTCACACCGGCCAGACCGTGCTTGATCAACGCACGAATGTTGCCGTGATCACTGCCCTCTGGCGTGGCCACTACCGAGCGGTAATGCTCACCAAACGCCAACAGCGCTTCTTCATCGCTCAGACCTTCCAGCAGTGCCAGACCCAGAGTCTTGCAGGAGCCTTCGTTCTGCCCGGCGGCGTTTTCCACGCCACCGTTGTTGAAGGCTTGCGGCTGGTAGTCGTAACCGGCAGCAATGAACGCCAGGGTGTCGGCGAAAGCGTGTTCACCGCTTTTGAGGCTGGCGCGCAGGGTGTTCAGATCACTCATGGGTTTTTCCTTTGGCGAACGCTGCTTGTTGTTCAGCGTTGGCTTCTTGCTGGTATTGGGCTTTCCACTCGGCGTACGGCATGCCGTAAACCACTTCGCGGGCGTCGTCGAGGCTGACTTCGATCTGGCGCTCGTCCGCTTCGGCCTTGTACCACTTCGACAGGCAGTTGCGGCAGAAGCCGGCGAGGTTCATCAGGTCGATGTTCTGCACGTCCTTGCGGCTGTCCAGGTGGGCGACCAGCCGGCGGAAGGCGGCGGCTTCGAGTTCGAGGCGTTGTTGATCAGTCATGGAGGTCTCTGCGAGACAGCTTTGAGCGGCGAGCTTCAAGCTGCAAGATAAGTGGCGGTGACGCGAAGTTTACAGCTTGCCGCTTGAAGCTTGAAGCTAGCGGCTCGCTGCAAGCGTAATTGACACCGACTCGGCAAACCGCAGCGCATGGGGCTTGTCGACTTCGACTTCGGCATACAGCACCGAGCCGTTGCTCATCACCAAGTCGAGCAATTCCTGAGTCAGGCGTTCGAGCAAGGCAAAACGGTTGCCCTCGACGTGGGCGATGATCGCTTTGGTGATCGTGCGGTAATTCAGCGCGTGATCAATGTCGTTGTCACGCACCGCTTCCTGCGCGGCGTACAGAATGGTCAGGTTGATCAGTACATCCTGCTTGTTGAGGATCTCGTCCTCGTTGATCCCGATAAAGGTGCGCAAGCGCAGATCCTTGACCCGGATGCGCGCCATTCCCGGTTGAAGTTGTGGCATTTACTTGCTCCGTCCAATCAATTGCAGAAACTCCTGGCGGGTATTGCTCGACTCGCGGAAGGCGCCGAGCATGACCGAGGTGTTCATGGTCGAATTCTGTTTTTCAACGCCGCGCATCATCATGCACATGTGTCTGGCTTCGATGACCACGGCGACACCGGCAGCGTCGGTGACCTGTTGCACTGCATCGGCGATCTGTCGGGTGAGGTTTTCCTGAATCTGCAGGCGCCGGGCGAACATGTCCACCAGCCGCGCGATCTTCGACAGCCCCAGCACCTTGCCCGTCGGAATATAAGCCACATGGGCCTTGCCGATGAAGGGCAGCAGGTGATGTTCGCACAAAGAGTACAGCTCAATGTCGGCGACGATGATCATCTCGTCGCTGTCCGAGGCAAACAGCGCGCCATTGACGATCTGCTCAACGCTCTGGTCGTAACCGTGACACAGGTATTGCATGGCTTTGGCCGCGCGCACCGGTGTGTCTTGCAGTCCTTCGCGGTCGGGATCTTCACCGAGGCCGATGAGGATTTCGCGGTAATTCTCGGGCAGTGAGCGGGTCATGAAAATCCTCGCGGGCAGGCGTTATTTGATGTGCCGTCCGCCATTGACGGTCAGGGTCGTACCGGTGACATAAGGGTTGTCGAGCAGATAGCGCAGGCTTTGATAAATCACTTCGCTGCCGGGCTCGATGCCCAGCGCGGATTTGGCCAGGGCCTTGGCGCGGTACGCCGCGTCGTCGTCGGGATTGAACAATAGCAGGGCCGGCGCGATGCCGTTGACCTTGATGTTCGGCGCATAGCGGGCGGCGAAGGACAGGGTCAGGCTGTCGAGCCCGGCTTTGCTGGCGCAATAGCCGATGTGCTTGCTGCTGCCCTTGCGGGTGACATCGTCGCTGATATGGATGATGTCGGCGAGCGTCGAGCGCTTTAGCAATTCACCGCAGTGCAGGTTGATCAGATACGGCGCGAGCATGTGCAGATTGACCATGCGCGTGAACGCTTCGGCTTCGCTGCCCGGGGTTTCGGCCAGCCATTCGGAAGCGTTGTGCACAATGGCGCGCAAGCTATCAGTGTGGGTTTTCAGTTCACTGATGAACGCGAGAATCCCGGCTTCGCTGGAAAAGTCGGCGAACACGCCGATGGCGCCGAGATCGCGCAGCGTTTGTACGCCGGGGCGTTCGCTGCGGTAAGTGAAGATGACGCGATAGCCGTCCTCGAGCAGCCGCTGCGCACAATGCAGGCCGACACGCTGGCCGGCACCGGTGATGAGGATCGGGGCTGAGGAATCAGGCATGAACGGCTCGCATCGCGGTGGGAGCAAAAACTATAACAGCGACACGGGTTGCTCACCTATTGCAGAACGGGTGCTGTGTGGTGTGTTTGTGTGGGAGCGAGCTTGCTCGCGAATGCGGTGCGCCATTCAATATTGCCGGTAACTGACACACCGCCTTTGCGAGCAAGCTCGCTCCCACAGGAAATCATCGGTTTTGAGAGGCCGGCTCGGCAGGCACCGGACGCACCGGCATGCTGTTCAGCCAGCTCGCCAGCAATCGGGTCGACAGCGGAATAAAGAAGTAAACCATCAACGGCGTCAGGCACGCCGTGCTGATCAACACACGCGGCAACAGAGACATTTCAGCCAGCAACGGGCCGAGGACAAAGTTGAACAGCAGTGACACTGGAAAGAACGCCAGCCAGATCGCGACGGCCTGCTTCCACCGCGGTGGACGCTGACCGGCAGCGCCGAACCAGCCTTCGATACCGCTGACCCGGTGCTCTTTCGGGTGGGCGAACAGATCGCTGCCGCGGCTCAACCACGCGGTGCGCGATGCCGAATGTTCCCATGCATGCAGCGTCTGCTCATCGACAAAGCGGAAAATGATCTGGAATTCGTTATCGCCGGGTGGCGGAGCGAGCACGCCCGAACCCAGGTAACCAGGGAAATCCGTGGCCAGTTGTTCGCCTTCGCGCAGCCAGGCGATCAAGTCTTGATAGCGGCCATCAGCGACGCGACGGGCAACCATCAGCGTGACGGGGGAAGTAGACATTTTGTATCTCCGTATTTCGATTGCGTCACTCCGGGTAGGAATTTCGCCTGACGCAGGGCCGGGGTAGAGGCCTGCGTTTTTCAACAAGCAAGGATTATTCCGGTTTTTCACGATTAAACCAGCGACTTTCGTCGCATTTCATCACTTGATCGAGATCGGGGCATAAGCGTTAGAATGGGATCCAATCAAACCGACATGGAAGTTGAACGCCATATGCCTGTCATCACGGACGCTAACCCCGCTACGCAGGCCTCTGTTGCGCTTGAACGCGCTGATCTGTTCCCGATCCGTGAAGTCGCGCGACTGACAGGTGTCAATCCGGTGACCTTGCGCGCGTGGGAGCGGCGCTATGGTTTGATTCAGCCGACACGCACCGAAAGTGGGCATCGACTCTATTCGATGACTGATATCGAGCGCGTGCGCAGCATCGTCGACTGGATTGATCGCGGTGTCGCCGTGAGCAAGGTTGGCAAGATCCTGGCTAAAACCGAACCGAAGAAAGTGCTGGCGCACATCATTTCCGATGATCTGGTGCAGGCGGACTACCTGCAATGGCAGGAACAGATCCAGCAGGCGGTCAGTGCGTTCGATGACCAGCAACTGGATCGGGTTTATGGACAGATTTTCTCTTCCTACGCATTGCCTGTGGTGTTTCAGGACATCCTCATGCCGTTGTGGCTGCAATTATTGCAGCGCCAAGAGGCTTTCGGGCAAACCAGCGAGTGGCTGTTCTTTGATGGGTTCTTGCGGGCGCGGGTGTTGCAACGGATCGTCATGCTGCGTGGCACCGAACCGCGTCGTGTGATTGTCAGCGCGCTGGCCGGACAATGTCGAGAGCTGGAGTTGTTGGTGGCGGCGTTGTTTCTTAGCGAAAGCAATTCCGGTGTTCGGGTGCTGACGACAGGTCAGCCGTTCGATGAACTGACGCTGGTGTGCGAAAAGATCAAACCTGATGCACTCGTGCTGTTTTCCAATCACGCGCCCAGTGCCGAATTGCCTCGACGTTTGAACCGGTTGGCGTTGAGCCTCGACTGTCAGCTGATGCTGGCGGGCGATGCTTCAGATCTGGCGCAGGACAGCCTGGCCGGCTCCTCTGTCGCCTGTCTGGGCAATGAAGGGGCGAACATGCGTCAGCGTATGTTGCAGTTTCTGGCCGGCAATCTGGATACCTGAAACTCAGGTGTGAAGGGCGGGATGCGTCAAACGATGTTGCTGCAGGATGAACTGACGAAGACGTTCGGTTTCGTCGGTATCGGTCTGACTCAATTCGTAGGCGTAGAAACCGCTTTCGGTTTCCCGTTCGAAATTGCCACGCAGTGAAATCCGCTCGTAACCCGAAGGGCTGAACCACAGCGCGAAGTGCTTGGGCGGTTTGGTCTTGTTACGCACTTCCAGCAGCACACCTTTGTGCGACACCTCGTGGACCCACAACGTGCCCGGCTGACCCTTGGCGTTTTCCAGGGCTACCGGCTCTTCGAGAGCCAGGCGCCATGGCCGCACCATCGGGCCATCTTCGTAAATACTCGGCACGCCGAGGCGCAGATGCAGCGCGTGAAACTCGTCTTCCACCAGATGCAGCGGGAAGGTCATCTGCTGATTTTCGAAGTTGGCCTGAATGGTCACTTGTTCGTGAGCGGCCAGGCGCGTGAGCAGATCACGGATCTGCGAACCGCCGTTGACCAGCAGACTCGACGTCGCATCCCGCACGTTCAGTTGCGGGTTGTGCTGCATGGTCTGGATAAAATCCAGCTCATCCTGAGTGAGGAGGGCGTCGCGCTGCATGGCTAACTCGAAAGATATAGTTACAAAGTCATTGGTGATTGTAGTTAATGACAATTAGTTCGCGATTTTGTTTTGACCGTTTGTCGCTTTAAGGGCAGCCAGTTCTGCTTTGAGGGCAGTAACCTCGGCTTCCAGCTGTACCAAGCGCTCCTGAGCCTTGACCTGAACAGTCACGTCCTTCTGCACGCCCACGAAATAGGTCTGCCCGTCGTCGACATTTTTTACCGTTGAAAGCGACAGTTCATTCCAGAATGGTGTGCCGTCCTTGCGGTAGTTGCGCAGGATTTCCCGACACGATCCATTGTTGCGCAAGACATCGCGAATCAGCTCCAGACTCTCTTGGTCACGATCTCCGGCCTGAAGAAAGCGGCAGTCCTGATAGAGGATTTCTTCGCTGGTGTACCCGGTCAAACGTTCAAACGCCGGGTTCACATAAATCAGGATATTGTCCTGATCGCCTTCCTTCTCGGCGACCACAATTCCATCGTTCGACGCGTTGATCACCATTTGCAGCAGACTTGCATTGATCATCTTTGAATCCTTTCAGAGTTGTCAGTGGCTCGCATTCTAGAAGAACCGCACGCGCTGTCTACTGGCCATTACCGCCAATTGAGATCCAATCGCAGCTTTGCGTCGGAGGCTGTTACTATCGCCGCTCATTTTTTTCAGTTTCAGGATCAGATTGATGAAAGTCGCCATCCTCTCCGGTTCGGTCTACGGCACCGCCGAAGAAGTCGCCCGTCACGCCCAGAACCTGTTGAAAGCCGCTGGCTTTGAAACCTTCTACAACTCGCGCGCCAGCCTGGCGGACATTCATACCTTCGGTCCCGAGGCGTTTCTCGCGGTGACGTCGACCACCGGCATGGGCGAATTGCCCGACAACCTGCAACCGCTGTACTCAACGATTCGCGACCAATTGCCAGCCGCGTGGCGGGGCTTGCCGGGCGCCGTGATTGCCTTGGGCGATGCCAGTTATGGCGACACTTTCTGCGGCGGTGGCGAGCAAATGCGTGAACTGTTCGGCGAACTCGGCGTGCGTGAAGTGCAAGACATGTTGCGCATCGATGCCAGTGAAAGCGTCACCCCTGAAACCGACGCCGAGCCTTGGCTGGCGCAGTTGATCGCCGCGCTCAAGGGCTGATTGCGCGCTCACCCAAGAGCGCCAGCCACGCCTGCGCCGCGTTCGACAGATACGCGCCCCGACGCCAGATGAACGCGATATCCCAACGCAGATAATCTGGCGCGCGCAAGGTCAGGCGCACTACGCCTGGCCGCACCAGACCGCGTGCGACCACGCTGGGCAACAGCACCACGCCTTGCCCGGCGGCCACCAGCGCCGCAAGAAAGTCTGCCTGACCGCTGCGTCCGCCTTCCTTCGGCGTGAAGCCCAATTGCTGGCATGCCTGCAGCAAGCGGTCGTTGAGCACGAAGCTGCGCTGGTAAAGCAGAAAAGGCGTCTCGGCCAATTCCTCCAGCCCGATCTCACCCCGCTCGGCCAACGGATGATCCACCGGCAGCAGGGCGTCGAGTGGCTCATCGCAAAACGGCTGACAGTCGAATTGCGGATCCTTGGGCAACAGACTGCCGCCCAACTCCAGTTCCCCGCTCAACACGGCCTGCTCGATGTTGCGACTGCCACCCTCGAGCAATTGCACGCTGATATTCGGATAGCGTCGCCGGTATTCGGCAAACAATCCGGCGAACAGCGCGTCACTGCCGAGCAGTGGCAGGCCGAGGCGCAGTTCACCACGCGCCAGATGACTGAGGTCGTCCAGTTCCGCGAGCAGTTCGTTGCGCAAACGCAGCATGCCCTCGGCCCGTTGCAGTACCACGCTGCCAGCGGCGGTCAGACGCAATTGCGAACCGAGCCGTTCGAGCAGTGGCGTGCCGAGGCTTTGCTCCAGCTGCGCGATTTGTTTGCTGACCGCTGATTGACTGATGTGCAGGGTTTTCGCGGCTTGGGTGAAACCGCCCTGATGCATGACTTCGACAAAACTGCGCAGCTGTTTGAATTCCATTGCCTGATTCCATTTTGGAATGGGTTTTAGTCTAACAATTCGCTTCGGGGATGGCAGGTCACTTCGTAAAATAGGCTTATGTAAGGAGCCAACCTCATGAACGCCGCCCGCTTCAAACATCTTTCCCGTCTTTTCGTCGAACTCGCCGTGTTACTCGGTCTCTACTTGCTCGGCTGCCAACTCGCCGCATGGCTAGCCTGGCCGATTCCCGGCGGCGTGATTGGCATGGCGCTTTTGCTGCTGGCATTTGCCTTTGGCTGGGTCAAACCGGCGGCGCTGCAATTGGGCGCAGGATTGTTGATGGCCGAGATGCTGTTGTTCTTTATTCCGGCGCTGATGAGTCTGCTCGACTATGGCGCGCTGTTGCGCAATGACGGCTGGCGGATCTTGTTGGTGATCGCCGCCAGCACGTTGATGGTGATGCTGGTCACCGCGTTCACCGTCGAACTTGCGGTGCGCATGAGGCGATCTCATGAAGCTTGAATGGATGCCGATGTTCTGGCTGGCCTTCACCCTGTTGGCGTACCTGTTCAGCCGCTGGTTGTATCGACGCACCGGGCGCTACGTGTTGTCGCCGCTGATTCTGGTGCCGGCGTTGCTGCTGGCGCTCGCCGTGCCTCTGCACACCGCTTATGCCGAATATTCCAGCAACACCCATTGGCTGATGCTGGTGCTCGGGCCGGTCACCGTGGCTTTCGCCGTGCCGATCTGGCAGCAGCGCCGTTTGTTGATGCAGCACTGGTCGGCACTCCTGCTGGGCATGATTGCCGGCAGTGCGGCGTCGATTGGCACTTCATTCGGATTGGCCAAGGCGTTGGCGCTAGACAGTTCGGTGACGATGTCGCTGGTGCCACGTTCGATCACCACACCGTTCGCCATGCCGCTGGCGCAGAACCTTGGCGGCGTGCCGGAGTTGACCGCCGTGTTCGTGATGTTCACCGGTGTGTTCGGCGCGATGCTTGGCGGCGTTTTGTTGAAGTGGTTGCCGTTGCGCAGTGCCCTGGCGCGTGGCGCGCTGTTCGGGGTTGGCGCGCACGGTGCCGGGGTCAGCCGGGCCCATGAAGTGGGCGGCGAAGAAGGCTCTGTCGCCGGGCTGGTGATGGTCTTGACCGGGTTGCTCAATCTGTTCGCCGCGCCATTGTTGGCGTCGTTGCTTTGACATGGATCCAAGCTGTTTGCATCGCTGACTCGATCAGTCATCAAGCTGGCTGCCAATGCAACTACGCGATCCTCTGCGCCTGACTAGACTGCTCACACGTGCAGAACAATAAGAACGCAGAGGTGCATACAGTGAGCGTAGCCCCCGTCCAATCGTCCCTTAATGTCAAAGACCAGGTCAGCGCCGCAGAGTGGCAGGCCCGCGTCGATCTCGCCGCTTGTTATCGTCTGGTCGCGCTGCATGGCTGGGACGATCTGATCTTCACCCATATTTCCGCCAAGGTGCCGGGCACCGAAGATTTCCTGATCAACCCGTTCGGTCTGATGTTCCATGAGATCACCGCGTCGAGCCTGGTAAAAGTCGATCAGGCCGGCAATAAGCTCATGGACAGCCCCTACGAGATCAACCCCGCCGGTTACACCATCCACAGCGCCGTGCACGAAGTGCGGCATGATGTGGTTTGCGTGCTGCATACGCACACTGCCTCCGGTGTTGCGGTGTCGGCGCAAAAGCAGGGCGTGCTGCCGATCAGCCAACAATCGTTGTTCGTGCTGTCGAGCCTGGCCTATCACGCCTACGAAGGTGTGGCGCTGAACCACGAAGAGAAGGCGCGCTTGCAGGCCGATCTGGGCGAAAACAATTTCCTGATGCTGCACAACCACGGTCTGCTGACCTGTGGCGGCACCATCGCCGATACCTTTCTGATGATGTTCACCTTCCAGCGCGCCTGCGACATTCAGGTCATGGCGCAAACCGGTGGTGCTGAGCTCATCGCCATCGAACCGCAAATTCTGGCAGGCGCCAAAGCGATGATCGCCGGCGTCACCAAAAGTGCTCAAGGCATGGGTGGCGCGCTGGCCTGGCCGGCGTTGCTACGCAAACTCGATAAACAAGACCCCGGATATAAACTCTAATGCCTCTTGCCGAGATTCCTCTGTGTGTCTGGCGTAAACGCAGCCAGACGTTTGTCTTTCGTGGCCAGCCGATTCGCTACTGGACGGCGGGGCAGGGTGAGCCACTGCTACTGATCCACGGCTTCCCGACCGCCAGTTGGGATTGGCATTACCTGTGGCAGCCACTGGCCCAGCGTTATCGGGTGATCGCCTGCGACATGCTCGGTTTTGGCGATTCGGCCAAGCCGATCAACCACACTTACAGCCTGCTCGAGCAGGCTGACTTGCAGCAGGCATTGCTCGCACACTTGCACGTTGAACAACCGGTGCATGTGCTGGCGCATGATTACGGTGACAGCGTTGCCCAGGAACTGCTCGCTCGCCACTACGAAGACCAGATCGAGGTGGCCAGTTGCGTGTTTCTCAACGGCGGACTGTTTCCGGAAACCCATCGGCCAGTGCTGATGCAAAAACTGTTGTTGAGCCCGTTGGGCTGGATGATCGGCCGCGCGTTCACCCGCGATGCTTTGGTGAAAAGCTTCCGCCAGATCTTTGGCCCGCAGACCCGTCCCACTGAAAGTGAACTGGACGATTTCTGGAGCCTGGTCGACAGCAATCGCGGGCCACGGATCATGCACAAATTGATCAGCTACATTCCCGAACGCCGGGTGCAACGCGATCGCTGGGTGACGGCGATGCAGCGCGGCGAGATTCCGTTACGGGTGATCGATGGCGAAGTCGATCCGATTTCCGGGGCGCACATGGTTGAGCGTTACCGCGAATTGATCCCCGACGCGGACACGGTGTTGTTGCCGGGTATCGGCCACTATCCACAGACCGAGGCGCCGGTGCAGGTGCTCAAGCACTATCTGGAGTTTCGTGAGCGTTTTGTGCTGCCACCGCGCAAAGTGGCGTGCTCCTGACAGATCAAAAGATCGTCCGAACGCGGCCCGAGCCTCCGGCAGCTCCTACATTAGATTTGTGTAGGAGCTGCCGAAGGCTGCGATCTTTTGCTCTTTTGTTTCTTTGACGCCCTCATCATCCCCCAACCTTATTGCACACCATTCAGCCTCAGCCGTATTCGTTGTGACCAAAAGCCCTGTGCCTGACACTCAGGATCAATACTGGCCTGCTGGAGTTGCTGCGATGAATGAGTCTGTGCGTTTCGAAGATAAAGTCGTAATCGTCACCGGAGCCGGTGGCGGCCTCGGACGCGCCCACGCATTGTTGTTTGCCAGACAGGGCGCCAAAGTGTTGGTCAATGACCTAGGCGGCTCGACCCAGGGCGAAGGCGCCAATGCTTCCGCTGCCGACCGCGTCGTCGCGGAAATTCGCGCGGCTGGCGGTATCGCCGAAGCCAACCACGACTCGGTTACCGACGGCGACAAACTGGTGCAGAACGCCCTCGACGCCTTCGGCCGTGTCGACGTCGTCGTCAACAACGCCGGTATCCTGCGCGACAAGACCTTCCACAAAATGGACGACGCCGACTGGGATCTGGTTTACCGCGTCCACGTCGAAGGCGCCTACAAAGTCACCCGCGCCGCCTGGCCGCACCTGCGCGAGCAAAACTACGGCCGCGTGATCTTCACCGCCTCGACTTCAGGCATCTACGGCAACTTCGGCCAGTCCAACTACGGCATGGCCAAACTGGGCCTTTACGGTCTGACCCGCACCCTGGCCATCGAAGGCCGCAAGAACAACATCCTCGTCAATGCCATCGCGCCTACCGGCGGCACGCGCATGACCGAAGGCCTGATTCCGCCGCAAGTGTTCGAACAACTGAAACCGGAACTGGTCAGCCCGCTGGTGGTGTATCTGGCCAGTGAACAATGCCAGGAAACGTCAGGGCTGTTCGAGGTCGGGGGCGGCTGGATGGGCAAGGTGCGTTGGGAACGCAGCCTCGGTGCCGGCTTCGACCCTCGCGAAGGGTTCTCGCCGGAAGATGTCGCGGCGCACTGGCAGCAGATTTGTGATTTCGAAGGGGCGGCGCATCCGAAGGACAACATTGAGGCGCTGAAGGAAATGATGGCGAATTTGCAGAAGTATTCGCTTTAAGAAACGTTCGAGCCTCGCTGCGTTCTGGATGCGGCGAGGCTCGTTCCATTATTCCTTGTACCGTTTATCAATCATGAACTCCGGGATTCTCCAGTTTGGACCCGGAATGGCGACAGCCGCATTGCCCTCAGCCAATACGCCCTCACGAAATAATTCCTCGTATGTTCTCCACAATTTACCGCGCGCGATAACTTCAAAACGATAACGTCCGAACAGTGTGTCGATAGAGGGAAATGCCAAACCGATAGCCAAAACTGATAACAAGTCTCTGAGATTTTCTTGCCTGACGGCTTGTTCGAGTTTGGCAATCGAACTCTTAGCTCCGCTGACGCATTCAAATGCTTCCAACTCTTGTTTTTTCGCCGCTTCGATTGCCTCGTCTGTATAGCGTAATGACTCATCGTCGCTCAGTTTGAAGTCTTCAAGTGTTGCCGTATGAAGGTTATTCCAGAGGGACGGATTACTTTTGGGAATGTAGTCGTCGGCGAATCCCATCGCTCTGAATCGCTCCATCATTCGAAGCGCATAGGCATAGAACCGTCGATCAGTATCGGTCATCTCGAGCTTGCGCTCCAATATCGCATCAAGACGCTTGGTCATGATGAGGTCGGCTGCAGACCCTTTTCCTTCAATTTTTGTTTCGGCTCCGTCAACAAAACTTTGCTCCAACATTCGTTTTACTCACTGCGAATTTTTCGGTTTGCGGAGCAATTAACCTACATCAGCTTTCGAGCGGAAATATCTGCATCAATCGTCAGTAATGACCTGCTTGGTTGTATGAATAATGTGGAAGGCGGTTTGATAGCTTGGCATTAGAAGATAAAAAAGGAGATTTCCTACAACAATAGGGGATTTTCCCGCTGATGCAGATGGCATGGGTAAAACGGCGCGCAAAAAAGGCCGCTGCAAACGCAGCGGCCAAGGTAAGACGTTTGATCAAGGAGCGACAAATCACCGTTAGTGCATGGCTGCGCAATAATTTATCCGAAACATTGGCAGCAGATTTGTGATTTCGAAGGGGCGGCGCATCCGAAGGGCAATATTGAGGCGCTGAAAGAGAAGATGGCGAATTTGCAGAAGCATTCGCTTTAAGGGGTGAGGCCACCAAGCTCGGGCTTGGCGGCCAACAAACCATTAAACGTATCGTTTTTCGGTCATGAATTTTGGAGCCTTCCAGTTGGGGCCTTTAATAGCTAAGCCTTTATCTCCGTGTGCCAGTACTCCAGACGCAATGAGTCGAGTGTAGGCACCCTCAAGGGCTCCATATTGACTGATCAAATCTCGGTTGTATTGTCTGATCATCATGTCCAGGTGCGGGTTTGGTTTGAACAGTGAAAATACGGTCACGATGTCATCCAATGGTTCATTTTTTACAATTTGTTCAATGGTATTCATTACCACATCTCCTTAAGCAACTTCTGATACTCACGCTCTTCTTGCCGCCTGGCAGCTTCCAGCGCCTCTGGCGTATATAACAACGTTGGATCATCTTTAAGCTTGTAATCCTCCAGTGTTGCAGTGTGGACGTTGTTCCATACGGAAGAGTCTTTGTCGGGCATTTCCGTGTCCCCATATCCCAAGGCTTTAAGCCTTTCGAACTCTCTGATCTCATGAGTGTAGAAGCGTTTGTCGGTATCGGTTACCTCTAGTTCTCCTCGAAAAATTCGTTCTAGGCGATCGATCATTATTTTATTCGCATCAGAATCGGGGAACTTTGAAGTGTGTAGCCTCACGATATTAATTCCGTTTTTTGCGATGATGGACGGTGCCCAGTCCGAGCTTGTAACCGGTAACCCTGTTTCTTCGGGGTTGAAATCTCGCCCGCTGTGTTCTCCGTCCTCGACACCCCCGTACGGACTGCTAAACACCACATAAAGCGGCGCAATCCCCGAGTCATCGGGAAACACGATGATGAATCGTTCCCAGCCTTCGATCAGAATCGGATTCAGGTCCAGCCGTCCTTCAATCGGAACAATCGGAGCGCCCGTATATGCAGTGGCGTCGGTATCTACTATGGGCGATTCAGTCGAGCTGTCACCCGGCGAGATAGCGGGCGTCCAGGTGAGAAAATCCGTCGGCGAATCTGGCAGCGCTGCCTCATAGACATCATTCAGCAAGTCATAGGCCGCATTCAGAACCAGCACACTCGAGCGGATATGGAAGTCATCGCTTGTGGCGACGAAGAATTCCGCGCCAGCCCCGAGCCGCCTTACACCCAATCCCACGGGCAACTCCAGCGTGCCTTGCCGATCTGCTATTTCGCGCAATGTCTGAGGAGACTCCGGCGACAACTCCGCAAGTGGAACGCTCATGGAAAAGCGTTCGCCGTTGCCCAAGCGTGATGGCATTAACAGTGCCGCGAAACCTACCAGCACCGGACCGCTGATCAGCGCAGCCCCTGCCGCTCTCACGGTCAGTAACCCCGCCCGCAGAGAGGTAAGGATCGCGGAAGATGTTGCTGGAGGAAGGTGCGTAGCTTTAGAAGCAAATGATACCGCCGGACTGTTGCTCGCCAGTGCTCCATTAGCCGGGTAGACATGCTGAACTTCTGTCGCACCGCGTTCTTGCTGTTCCGACTTCTCGATAGGTTGTTCCGGTTTCGTTTTAGGTTGGGGCTCCTCGGTTGCCAATTTCTGCTCAGCTGCTTCAGCTTTGGAATCTGCGCCATCCACCGCGGTCTTCGTTGCTGCAATCCGAGATGTCTCCTGCGATTGGGCCCGGGCTTCAGCAATCAATCGTGTCAAGATTTCAGAGTATCTTGCCAAACTGGCAGCCAGTTCCTGTTTCTTTGCCAACTCTGCAAGTTGGGCCTGTTCAGGCGTGCGTATCAGCTCCTCTTCCTTTGTGCGTCTTGTCGCCTCGACCAATGCCTGCTGGTGACGCTGTTCGGAAAGTCTTGCCTTTTCAGCAGCCTTTCGCCTTGTTTCTGCTTCGGTGCGAGCGCGTTCCTTAGCCAACCGCTGAGCCTCTGCCAGAGCAGCAAGTCTTGCTTGCTCCACACGTGCTGTTTCGGCGAGTTCTCTTTGACGTCGCTGTTCGGCCGCGATTCGCGCACGTTCTGCTGCCAATCGCTGAGCCTCTGCCGCCGCTTGTGCTTGCGCCTGATCATTTGCCTGAACGGCGGTAAGCCAGTTCTGCACGTTGACCTGTTGCTGGTTGAGCATCTGAATTGATTGCGCCAGCAATTTCGCTTCGTGTGCGGCTCTGTACGAGGCAGCCCAGGTCTGCATCGCAATTCCCCGCGCATTAACGGTTCTATCGATGCTTTGGGCTTTTCGAAAGTAGGCATGGAAGTCTTTATTAAGTGGGTCATCTCCAAAGAACTGATTGGCTTGTGCTGTTTTTTGATGAAATTCAGCGGTTTTTCTTTGAATCAGGGTATGCCGTACACCCAGTTCACGAATGATTGCTTGCGCGGGAGGAAGTGGGTGGGTTGCGCCTTCCAGCCGCGTTGCGGCCAGATCCTGCTCGATTGATTGGGGCAGTTGCTCTGTTCGAGTTTGAAACTCACGAGCAGTTCTCAGGCTGTGGGCAGTAAACTCCCGAGAGTTGACTTGAACATTGTTGGGAATAGCAAACGTGCCGCTTTGGGAGAGGTTCGGTGATGTCCCTCGAATCAAAGGTGTGTTGGGGGGTGCTGTTGCTGTCGTATGAACAGCTTCGGTTAACACAAAGGGTGGAGGCTTTTGCATATTCATGTCCTTTTGAATGTGCGTGATAACTCGCTGGCAAGTCAGCGCGGCCGATAGTGACGTCCGTGTCACCAGCGAGGGGTTGAGGTGTTTCAAGTTACATCAGACTTGCAGTTACAAAATCTGAGAAGCCCGTAAGTAACAGGGCGTTGTTTCGAGAGGTTTTTCGCAGGCTAATAACAAAGCAAGGAGAATTCTTCTGCGCCGCAGGAAAGTTCCTACGTTGTTCTCGGAAAGTGTTTGCAGGTTGTAGGGATGACTTTTCAACAGGCATAAAAAAGGCCGCTGCAAACGCAGCGGCCAAGGTAAGACGTTGGATCAAGGAGCTACAAATCAACGTCAGTGAACACAGGGGCGATAAACCGAAGTCTTCGATTCATCTGAAATCTGTCAGCAATGGCCTGAGTTGCTCAAAGGCCAGTGCTTCGTGCTTCACGGCGTGTCCCGTGAAAGCGCGTTCAGAATAAGGTCTTGAGTGCGTAGGAAAAATACCGATTCCGGACATGCACTGTTGCGGGGCATGCAACAGTCCGATGAACCAATGCGCACCATGCGCTGTACTGATGATCCTCCATCCAGCCAATCCATGAACCGCGCAAAGCCCCGCCGCGCAAGGTCATTCATCCTTTCGAGCGACAACACGAATACCTCCTTGGTGCGCTTATCGACGCGGTTGCCCGGCAGTAGGGTGGGGCCTTCTGTCACTCACCGGGGAAGACGCATGACAAAAACAACAATGCGCGCCATCTTCACACCGCAGGCGCTGGCAGCCGCGGTGGCTCTGGGTTGCTGCGCCCAGGCGCAAGCGGTTGCGTTCAACATTGGCGAAATCGAGGGCACGTTCGATTCGTCGCTGTCGATCGGTGCGAGCTGGGGCATGCGCGATGCCGACAAATCGCTGGTCGGCACGGTCAATGGTGGTACCGGGCAGTCCTCGACCGGTGATGACGGGCGTTTGAATTTCAAGAAGGGCGAGACCTTCTCGAAAATCTTCAAAGGGATTCACGACCTCGAACTCAAGTACGGCGACACCGGTGTCTTCGTGCGGGGCAAGTACTGGTATGACTTCGAGCTGAAGGACGAGGGCCGCGAGTTCAAGCCGATCAGCGACAGCGGCCGCAAGGAAGGTGCGAAGTCTTCCGGCGCGGAAATTCTCGATGCATTCGTCTATCACAACTATTCCATCGCCGACCTGCCGGGCACCGTGCGCGCGGGCAAGCAGGTAGTGAGCTGGGGCGAAAGTACCTTCATCGGTAACTCGATCAACAGCATCAACCCGATCGACGTTTCAGCATTTCGTCGCCCCGGTGCGGAGATCAAGGAAGGCCTGATTCCGGTCAACATGTTGTTTGGATCGCAAGGCCTGACCGATCAACTGACCGTTGAAGGCTTCTATCAACTGGAGTGGGATCAGACCGTTCTCGACAACTGCGGCACCTTCTTCGGTGTCGACGTGGCGGCGGACGGGTGCAACAACGGCTACACCGTCGGCAGCCCGGCGATCGCACCGTTTGTGCCGCTGACTCAGGCCTTTGGTCAAGGCATTCAGGTCACACCTGAGGGTGTAGTGATTCCCCGTGGTGGCGACCGCGATGCGCGGGATTCCGGGCAATGGGGTACGGCGTTGCGCTGGCTCGGTGACGACACCGAGTATGGTCTCTACTTCATGAACTATCACAGCCGCACGCCGGCCGTCGGCACAACCACCGCAGGCCTGTCGACGCTGGCGGCACTGCCGGGCATGGTCGGTATCGCCAATGGCCTGGCCCCCGGCAGTGGTTCCGGCCTGGCCCAGAGCGTGATGCTCGGACGCGGCCAGTACTACCTCGAGTATCCGGAAGACATCCGTCTGTACGGCGCCAGTTTCTCCACCACATTGCCTACCGGCACCGCATGGACCGGCGAGATCAGTTACCGGCCCAACGCTCCGGTGCAGGTCAACACCAACGACCTGACGCTGGCACTGCTCAACCCGATTGCCGGTGGCACGGCGTCGCCACTTTCGACGTCACCGGGTGCGGACAACAAGGGCTATCGCCGCAAGGAAGTCACACAAATCCAGAGCACCCTCACGCACTTCTTCGATCAGGTCTGGGGCGCTCAACGTTTGACCCTGGTCGGCGAAGCGGCGGTGGTGCGGGTCGGTGGACTGGAGTCGCGCAACAAGCTGCGTTATGGCCGCGATTCGGTGTATGGGCAATACGGTTTCGGCGGCGACACCGACGGTTTCGTCACCTCAACCTCGTGGGGCTACCGCGCCCGGGCGATCCTCGATTACGCCAACGTGATCGGCGGGATCAACCTCAAACCCAACCTGTCGTGGTCGCATGACGTCGCCGGTTACGGCCCTAACGGCCTGTTCAACGAAGGCGCGAAAGCGATCAGCGTCGGCGTCGATGCCGACTACCGCAACACCTACACCGCAAGCCTCAGTTACACCGATTTTTTCGGTGGTGACTACAACGTCCTCGAAGACCGTGACTTCGTGGCCCTGAGCTTCGGCGTGAACTTCTGATCTGCCCAAGAAGGATGACTGCAATGCGCAAAATGATTCTGCAATGTGGCGTGCTGGCCCTGAGTCTGCTGGCCGCCAACGTGATGGCGGCGGTGTCGCCGGACGAAGCCAACAAGCTTGGCACCAGCCTGACGCCGCTCGGCGCCGAGAAGGCCGGCAACGCTGACGGTTCGATTCCGGCATGGACTGGTGGCATCCCGAAAAATGCCGCGGCGGTGGACAGCAAAGGTTTCCTTGCCGACCCCTTCGCCAATGAAAAACCGTTGTTTACCATCACAGCGGCCAACGTCGACAAGTACAAGGACAAGCTCTCCGACGGTCAGGTGGCGATGTTCAAACGTTACCCGGAAACTTACAAAATTCCGGTCTACACCACCCACCGCACGGTCGCCGCACCGGCGGAAATCTACGAGTCAGCCAAGCGCAGTGCGCTCAACGTCACCACGATCAACGACGGTAACGGCCTGGCCAATTTCACCGGCAATCGCTATTACGCTTTCCCGATTCCGAAGAACGGCGTGGAGGTGTTGTGGAATCACATCACCCGGTATCACGGCGGCAACGTCAAACGCATCATCACCCAGGTCACCCCACAGACCAACGGCAGCTACACGCCGATCCGCTTCGAAGAAGAGATCGCGGTGCCGCAACTGATCAAGGATATCGATCCGGAAAAAGCTGCCAACGTGTTGACCTTCTTCAAGCAGTCGGTGACCGCGCCGGCGCGTCTGGCGGGTAACGTGTTGCTGGTGCACGAAACCCTCGATCAGGTGAAGGAGCCGCGTCTGGCGTGGATCTACAACGCCGGTCAGCGCCGTGTACGTCGTGCGCCGCAAGTGGCGTATGACGGCCCGGGCACGGCGGCGGATGGCCTGCGTACTTCGGACAACTTCGACATGTTTTCCGGCGCACCGGATCGCTACGACTGGAAACTGGTCGGCAAAAAGGAAATGTACATCCCGTACAACAGCTACAAACTCGATTCGCCGAGCCTCAAGTACGATGACATCGTCAAGGCCGGGCACATCAATCAGGACCTGACGCGCTATGAGTTACACCGGGTCTGGGAAGTGATCGGCACCGTCAAACCGAATGAGCGGCATATCTACGCCAAACGCCACATGTATATCGACGAGGACAGTTGGCAGGTTGCACTGGTCGACCACTACGACGGTCGCGGACAACTCTGGCGCGTCGCCGAAGGTCACTCTGAATATCACTACGAGCATCAGGCACAGGCTTACACCCTCGAAGCGCTCTACGACATCATTGCCGGCCGCTACATTGCCCTGGGGATGAAGAACGAAGAGAAGCACAGTTATATTTTCGGCTTCGAAGCCAAGGCAGCCGACTACACGCCATCGGCCCTGCGTGCAGAGGGTGTGCGGTAACGGTTCTGATACATCGGTTGGACAAAAGGCGACCGCTCGGTCGCCTTTTTTATGGGCGCCAATCAGCGCGCTGAATACTCGTCAACAAGTGCATGGGACAGGGCTAGGGTGAGGGCACAACGATAAAAAGGCTCACCCGATGACCGCCATGACTGCCTGCCTGGATCGCTCCGGATTTTTGCCAAGGCTTTCTTCACACCATCAGCTTCGCAGTCGCTTGAGTGCACCTCTGCTGGCATCGAACACGCGGGTCAGGTTGCTGTGCGCACCCGCTGGCAGTGGCAAAACCGCACTGCTCACCGAGTGTCTTCTGCAGGTGCGTGCAGACTGCGAGACGCTTTGGCTGCCGCTGGCGGGAGCAGCGCTCAGCCGCGAGGAATTTTGCCTGCGTCTGACTCGGGCACTCGGGCTGGGTGAAGGCCTTGACGTTACGCAGCTGATGGCGGAACTGGCAGGTTGGTCCAGGCCGACTTCGCTGTTTATCGACGATTACAGTCGTCTGCCGGATCCGGCTCTGGATGCTTTACTGGATCGTTTGCTGGCGGTCAGCAGCCCGGCGCTCACCTGGTGGATCAGCACTCGCCGCCGGCCGCAGTGCAACTGGCCGCGTCTGTTGCTCGATGACGAACTCTACGAATCCGAGCGCGCCAGCCTGGCGCTGACCCATGATGAGGTTGTACCGGTGTTGCGCCATTTGCCGCCAGACCAGGCAGACCGTGTCGCCGCCCGTATCATCCAGCGTACCGGCGGCTGGTGCGCGGGTGTCCGCATGGCGCTCCTGCAAAAGTGCGACTGGTCGCAAAACCTGCAGCCGCAGCAGCGTGTCGACACCCTGCTCGATTATCTGCAACACGAACTCTTCAGCAACCTGACCCCAGAGCAGGACGAGGCATGGCGTGTTCTGGCCCACCTGCCACGGTTTAACGCGCCATTATGCGAGCACTTGTTCGGCCCCGGCGAAGGCGCACAGCTATTGCACGATCTGCAAGTGCTGGGCTGCTTTATCGAGCCATGGCAGGAGTCCGGCGATTGGCTGCAGGTCTTCCGCCCGCTGTCGCGAATCATGCAGGCGTCGTGTTGGCCATGTGCGCGTTCGTGGCACCGGCGCGCCTGTCAGTGGTTCACTGCGGCGCAGGATTGGCGAGCAGCGTTCGAGCAAGCGTTGTTGGCCGAAGAATACGAAACTGCCGTGAGCCTGTTGCAGCATATGAGCTTCCAGGACTTGCTGGAAGATCAGACGGTCGTCCTGCTGTTGCGCTTGCATGAACAGCAGAGTCGGGAACTGACCTTGATGACACCGCAACTGATCGGGTTGGTCACGGGGGCATTACTGTTCGCCGGCCGATTCGAACAGGCCGCGCAATGCATGTCCCATCTCGCCCGCTTCATGCCACAACCGACGGCGGCCCTGGAGCAGCAATTGCTGGCGCGTTGGCAGGCACAACAAGGTTGGCTGTGCCACCTGCAAGGGCAAATGGAGCCGGCGCGTGCCTGTTTTCGCGAGGCATTCTCAGTGCTGGCTGATGATGCCTGGCAGGCCCGTTTGATGTGTTTGTCGGGACTCACGCAGCAGGCGTTACTGTGCGGTGAACTCGATCAGGCCCATGCCCTCAACCGCGAGGCGCTGTGCCTGGCGCGCGCGCATGGCTCCCTGTTGTTCGAAGGGTTGCTCGAGCTTGATCATGCGCAATGGCTTGAGCAGCGAGGAGCGCCAGTGCGTGCCGAAAGTCTGCTGGTGGACATTGAGCATTTGCTGCGCCAGCGCACCCAGGTGCCCACGCCACTGTTGGGCCGTATTGCTCTGCGACGAGGACGCCTGGCGCTGTGCATGGGACGTGAACAGCAGGCTGCGGATCTGTTCCGCCAAGGCCTTGAAGATTGCTTGCGCAGTGAAGACAAACGGGCCTTGTATGGCTACCTGGGGCAGGCTCAACTGGCCGGCAATCGAGGCGATTATGCTTGCGCTTTCGAACGCCTGCGCGAGGCCGAAAGGGTCATGCAGCAGCGGCAGATTCCCGATACCGTCTACCGTGGTGTCCTGCTTCAGGTCAGCAGCCAGCTCTGGTTGCAACAGGGCCGACCACAATTGGTGCAAGAGGCGTTGGGCCGGTTGTTACGGCATTACCGCGGACCCTCTGCACTCCAGGCGCCGCCCGCGACGTTCGAGCTGATTATCCGCATTGAATACCTGCTGGCCTGCGCGCATGCGCAATTGAATCCGGATGAAAACGGTCTGTCGACCATTGAACGATTGTTGAATCAGGCCCAGGCCAGCGGCATGTTAGCGGCGGAAACGGAGTTGCTGCTGGCCTTCGCCCAGTTGGCCGAATCGAACGGTGACGCGGTGGCGGCGCAGCAAGCTTTTCAGCGAGCCGGAACGCTGGTGGAACGCTGCCAATTGCAGCAAGCCATGCGTGAGTGGGAGTTACGCCGAGGCCCAGTGTCTGAGAAACCGCTTCCTGCCGGGCAATGTGACAACCGTGATCTTGCGTCTGGCCTCAGTCGGCGCGAGTGCGAAGTGCTGATGTTGATTGCTCAAGGTGCTTCGAATCAGCAAGTTGCAGAACAACTTTTTATTTCATTGCATACAGTGAAAACGCATGCGAGACGGATTAACGGGAAGTTGGGTGTGGAGCGCAGAACTCAGGCTGTGGCGAAAGCAAAGTTGATGGGGATATTGGTTTAGCCTTGTGATTTTTCGCGGGTGAAAATGGTTGTAGTTGTTGTGTGGCATGTTTTGTAAATTGTTCGTGCTTCATGTTGGTTGATAAAAAAACTACCTTGCGACTATCTGCAGGGCTGCACTCGCTGCTCTGGATGGTAAGTAAGGAAATGTTGTGGCTAAGTTATTTAAAAGTTTGATGCGTGGTTCCTTGGGTGAACAAGTTACCTGGGCTAAAGAGTGGGATAAGGCAAACCATGCAAAAGCAGGTCTTTTCAGGATCATCGACGCCATGCCGAGCGTACTGGATGTTCTTCGCAATATGCTTGAAAGTGAATTAAAGCGTTTGGGCAAAACAGTCGATATTGATAAGGTCTATGTCAATACGGATCCTGCTTTTCCTGCCAATGAAAATCGGCCTTCGGGCTCTCTTTGGGATGTGGCTGTTTATTGTCTGAATAACAATGTGAGTCCCGCCTACATTGTCGGCGGCGATGGTGTTTTTTTTCTGCCAGACACGTTCAGTGCACAGTTCAAAGTCAATACCCTCAATACCCTTGTTGTCGAAGATCTGATCGCTGCTGTATCTGCCGGACTGGAAAAAACGTTGCGAACCGAGATCGCAAAGTTCTGGGCAGCGCCAGCGAAACCCTTGCGCGCGAACACTGCGCCGCTATCGAATAAGCAGACTTTCATCGAAGCGTACGCTGTGGTCATGAGCGCAGAGCTGTCCCTGTCGGTCATGGCCAACAAATTTGATGCCCGGCTGGGTGAGCATTTCGCTCATCTGCTCGACGCGGACGGCGGTCGCGCAGCGTTCGAAGTCAACCTGCAACCGCCGCAGGATTACCTGCTCGCGCGCCAGCCGTGCTTCGTCCTGGACAACGCCGAGCGTCCGGATGCAGAAATGCCGCTGGTCAATGAGTCGACTGCCTATCTCCTGCACACGCCGGCGAACGGCTTTGAGTTTTTTGAAAGAAATACCGATTTGCACCGCAAACTTCAGCAGCGGTTATCCCTGGGTAGTGGCCAGATCAGATATTTGAAAGCCACGCAAAGTCCTCACGCCTTTTGTGTCGAGACTCATCTCAGAGGTCAACTTGAGAGCGTGTCGTCATTGTTCAGTGGCCGGGGGAAAATTGAAAAATCGCTCACCTCCATGCTGCAGGAGAATCAACGCCTGCATGTGCTGCGCTACGGTATCAACACCCGCTTCTCTCTGCTTTTGGCTGCATTGAAACGTACCGACTGGCCACTTTGGCTTGAGGCCGCCGGTACCGATATTCAACAACGGTATAACCAGCTTGAAGAATCCAAGGATCAATATCAGGCTGCGTTTTCAAGTGCATTCGATGCGTACTTTTCTTTTAAAGACTATGTGGTGCGTACCTTCGCTGAATGGGCGGACCGGGTGCTCGGTGAACACCTGGATCCAGAAGCGATAAGTGTCCATAGCTCCTACAAGCTGCAAATTGCCGGACGTACTATCGAACAGGAAGAAACCCGCACGCTGACGGAATTTATTGTCTTCGGTCTACATGACAATGGTTATAAAGCTACCCTGACTATTATCGGCGCTCCCGACGGAAGTCGGCTGACGACGGCGGCCCTCGAACAGTGGTTGGAGAGCCGTAACCTGCGACTGGAATTTGCCGGCAGCCTTGCATCCTCGGCCTCGGCTGATTACCAGGAGGCTTATCGCAACTACCTCTTCAGCCAGATGGAGTTTGCAGTTTTTGTTGCTCGCCACTCTGGGAAGCTGGATTCAAATGATGCGAATATCATCTCGCGAGCCATGGCCAATGACCCTTCGGTGACTATTAAGGGATTGAGAATCAGTGATCAAGTACCCGCGTTGAAAGATGTCCTGATTATTTCAGCCAGAGAATATGTACCGTCGCTGATGTTGGTCAAAACGCCCGGCGGTGAATTTGAACTGCTGAAATTTTCCGATGTTCACGCGGCGAACCGCTGGCTGGAGACAGCATTGTCCGCAGATCGTGAATATGCTGCATTGCTGATCCATCCCGACTACCTGCACGATGCAGGCAAGTTGCTCGGTAGCGATCCAGCACAACTCAGCTACCGCTACACGCTTGATGGCCGGCCAGTCGATCTTGGCCTGAATCTCAAAGCACCGTTGGCGGACTACGTGAATATCGCGTACCGAGCCGAAGTTGCGCTGCACAAGGCTATTGCTCCGGTAGGGTATCGGGCGCTGGGCGTCGAAGGCCGCAAGCGCTATTCGCGTCTGACAACCGAGCTCAAGGCACTAACCACGGTTGATGCGCGAGACAATGGTTTTCCGACATTCGAGCAGTTCACTTATGACTCGGTGAAAGCTCAGATAGAGGACATTTTGCGTAATCGCGGGAGCAAAATTTCGGTCAATCCAGACCAGATCATTGTTCAAACCGAAGAGTTTCGTAAGAGCGTTACCGACGTTCTGCTCGAAGGACTCACCTTTGAAGCGGCACATCCGGCCTACGCAACGAAATTCAGCCCCAAATACTACTTGGTGAATGGCCATCCCATCGTTGAAAAACTGGATATCCGAGACCTGTCCTCGCTGTCGAAAACTTTCCGTCCCGGCGACAGATATACCGCGATGTTGAAAGCGCAATATCAAAACAAGGCTCATCCTGACTACGCCTTCAAACGCGCGGTACACGCCCGAAGAATCCGCAGTGAAATGTACTGCAATGCTTTTGCCGACTTCACCAATGGCCGATTATCAACAGAGTCTTTCTCCGCTATCCAACGGGTTATCGATAATCTGAAAGAAAGTGGCGGCTACCAGTCAATTGTGGCTAGCGTTTCCGAAGGGGGTGTCGGGCTATATAAATTCAATATCGGCGCGCTGGGTTTGACCGCTGCCGGGGACCGCACGGTTGGCGACGTTTATATTTTTCGACTGAAGTTGTCTGCAGGGCTTTTCGATTTGCTCTATACGCCTGACGCGCCGGATCGGGTCAGCTTCCGGCCAATCGCTGAGTTCATTCCTTCGATTCGTTTTCGATACGGCCCGTTCAGGACCTACTACAGTGGGCGGATACTGCTCGTCGACCAAAAGGTGATCAACGACTATTTCGACAGGCTGGTCGCAACCGTTGATACCAGACAGGACATTCGCACGCAGCAGCGTTCGTTAATGCCTGATCTGTTTACTTTCCATGACGAGCGAGTGCGCCGTGTATTGAGTGATATCGACGAACGCACCACCAGCCTCAATGAAATAATCGCCGGTCTTGTTTACGACAACCTGTTGAAGGCCGCGAACATCGTGAGCTTGCTGGTGCCTCCCGTGGGCACTGTCGTGGTGGCTGTGCAGTTGATGAAAAGCATCTACGACGCCTCACAGTCGGACAAACGAGGGGACTATCGCGCCGCGCTGGGACATGTCCAGGAAGCGCTGACCGGGCTGCTGACGTTGGGCAAGGCCGCAGCGGCGGGTGACCCCGTCAAGGAAATTACCCAGGCACAACGGTCTTTTCTAAGTTTGTTCGAGGACGCGCGGACGGTCGCGGAACTGGTCACTTATTACACAGGCCAGGAGGAGTCGAAAGAGATGCTGGTCGAGTTCTTCAAGACATTGATGGAAGGTGCCGATTCCGGGCTGAGTAAAACAACGGTTCATTGACCGTTTTTGAGCACTCGCTGCTCGCTCAATGCGTATAGCGTTTATCGTTCATACCCCATCCGCCAACTCACGGCCCGCGTCGCAGCCAGTAACCGTTGCGCCGCCGGGCCGTGTTCGTCGGCGTGGAACAGCGAGGTCGGGCCAACGATGGTCAGCACCGCTGCGACCTGGCCGACGGCGTTGAATACCGGTGCGGACAACGCATCCACACCCGGCATCAGCAAACCATGCACATGATGCAGACCGCGTTCGCGGATCTGTTCGCACAGGGTTGCGTAGGCTTTTTCGTCCTTCAACGGATGATCCACCATGGCGATTTCCTGCTCGCGCAACTCATCGGTTTCCCGATGCGGCAAGTAGGCGCTGAACACCAGTCCGGTCGATGAACTGAGCAGCGGCAACACCGAACCCAGTTGCGTCACCACCGTCACCGCACGCACCGCGGGCTCGATGTGCACCACGGTCGCACCCTGATTACCCCACACCGCCAAAAAGCAGGTTTCGTTGAGTTCGTCGCGCAGTTCGGACAACGGCAGGGCGGCGACTTTCAGCACGTCCATACTGTTGAGTGCAGCCAGACCCACGCGCAGCGCCTCACGGCCAAGACCGTAATGGTTGGTGGCGGGGTTTTGCTCGGCAAATCCCGAGGCGATCAACGCTTGTAGGTAGCGATGAACCTTGCTCGCCGGCATCTGCACGTGTTCGGCCAGACGCGACAGCGAAGTCGAGGGCGACAACTCGGCCAGTGCCTTGAGGATGTCGGTGCCGACTTCGGCGGAGCGCACTTTCTGTTTGCCGTTACTGTCGCTGGTTTTTTCCATGGTGCGGCCGGGTTCCGATACGAATGGGCGTCTTTATAGCTTGACGCTGGATAGCGAGCAAATTACGTTATGCGTAATCGGATTACGATAATAACAACCCCGGCGTGCCGAAACCTCTGAGCCAGAGCGATGGGCCACTGCCGACTCCCTGTTCAGGAGGCTCCATGAACCTCGATTCAACCGCCCAGGCGCTGGCGTATCAGTCCGGTTTCGGCAACGAATTCAGCTCTGAGGCGTTGCCTGGCGCACTGCCCGTCGGCCAAAACTCCCCGCAAAAAGCTCCTTACGGCCTCTACACAGAATTATTTTCCGGCACCGCATTCACCATGACCCGCAGTGAAGCGCGGCGCACCTGGATGTACCGGATTCAGCCGTCTGCCAATCACCCGGCCTTCGTCAAACTGGAACGCCAATTGGCCGGTGGGCCGTTGGGTGAAGTGACGCCTAATCGCCTGCGCTGGAATCCGCTGGAGATCCCGGCCGATCCGACCGATTTCATCGACGGTCTGGTGAGCATGGCCGCCAACGCCGGGGCCGAGAAACCCGCCGGCATCAGCATCTACAACTACGCCGCCAACCGTTCGATGGAACGCGTGTTCTTCAATGCCGACGGCGAACTGCTGCTGGTGCCGCAACTCGGCCGTCTGCGCATCGCCACCGAACTGGGTGTGCTGGAAGTCGCGCCGCTGGAAATTGCGGTGTTGCCACGCGGCCTCAAATTCCGCGTTGAACTGCTCGACCCGCAAGCACGCGGCTATGTCGCCGAGAACCACGGCGCGCCGCTGCGTCTGCCCGATCTGGGCCCGATCGGCAGCAACGGTCTGGCCAATCCGCGCGACTTCCTGACCCCGGTCGCCGCCTACGAAAACCTGCAGCAACCGACCACGCTGGTGCAGAAATTCCTCGGCCAGTTGTGGGCCAGCGAGCTCAATCACTCGCCGCTGAACGTGGTCGCCTGGCACGGTAACAACGTGCCGTACAAATACGACCTGCGCCGCTTCAACACCATCGGCACGGTCAGCTTCGATCACCCGGATCCGTCGATCTTCACGGTGCTGACTTCGCCGACCAGTGTGCACGGTCTGGCCAACCTCGACTTCGTGATCTTCCCGCCACGCTGGATGGTTGCTGAAAACACCTTCCGGCCGCCGTGGTTCCACCGCAACCTGATGAACGAGTTCATGGGCCTGATCCAGGGCGAATACGACGCCAAGGCCGAAGGTTTTGTGCCCGGCGGTGCGTCGCTGCACAGCTGCATGAGCGCTCACGGCCCGGATGGCGAGACCTGCACCAAAGCAATCAACGCCGAACTTGCACCTGCAAAAATCGACAACACCATGGCCTTCATGTTCGAGACCAGCCAAGTGCTGCGACCAAGCCGCTTCGCCCTCGACTGCCCGCAACTGCAATCCACTTACGACGCCTGCTGGGCCACGTTGCCCGCCACGTTCGACCCGACCCGGAGATAACCCATGACGCAGAATTCCATCACCCGCAGTTGGGTCGCTTCGGCCAACGGCCACGCTGATTTTCCTCTGCAGAACTTGCCGTTGGGCGTGTTCAGCAGCAACGGTTCGGCACCGCGCGCTGGCGTGGCGATTGGCGAACACATCTTCGATCTGCAAGTAGCGCTGGAGGCTGGCCTGTTTGACGGCGCCGCGCGCACTGCTGTGGAAGCCATGCACGGCGGCCAGTTGAACGCGTTCTTCGACCTCGGTCGCGAGGCTCGTGTGGCTCTGCGTACGCGCCTGCTGGAACTGTTCAGCGAAGGCAGCACACATCGCGGCAACATCGAAGCCCAAGGCGCGAAACTGCTGCCACTGGCCGCCGATTGCCAATTGCATCTGCCGGCACGCATCAGCGATTACACCGACTTCTACGTCGGCATCGAGCACGCGCAGAACGTTGGCAAACTGTTCCGTCCGGATAATCCGTTGTTGCCGAACTACAAGCACGTGCCGATCGGTTACCACGGTCGCGCCTCCACCGTGCGTGCCTCCGGCACCGACGTGCGTCGTCCGAAAGGCCAGACCTTGCCGGCCGGTCAGACCGAGCCTGTGTTCGGTCCGTGCGCACGTCTGGACTACGAATTGGAACTGGGCATCTGGATCGGTCAGGGCAACGAGATGGGTGACTCGATCGCCATCGGTGATGCGGCCGATCACATCGCCGGTTTCTGCCTGCTCAACGATTGGTCGGCGCGGGATATCCAGGCCTGGGAATACCAGCCACTGGGTCCGTTCCTGTCGAAGAGTTTCATCACCAGCGTCTCGCCGTGGGTGGTCACCGCTGAAGCGCTGGAACCATTCCGCACCGCGCAACCAAAGCGTCCTGAAGGTGATCCGCAGCCGCTGCAGTACCTGTTCGACAAACGCGATCAGGACGGCGGCGCCCTCGACATCGAACTGGAAGTGTTGCTGCTGACCGAAGCCATGCGCGAGCAGAACCTGCCCGCCCATCGCCTGACCCTGAGCAACACCCGCTACATGTACTGGACCGTCGCGCAAATGGTCGCGCACCACAGCGTCAACGGCTGCCAGTTGCAGGCCGGCGATCTGTTCGGTTCGGGCACCTTGTCCGGCCCTGAGAACGGCCAGTTCGGCAGTCTGCTGGAAATCACCGAGGGCGGCAAAAAGCCGATTGAACTGGCCTCTGGCGAGGTGCGTAAATTCCTTGAGGACGGCGACGAAATCATCCTGCGCGCACGCTGCGCTCGCGAAGGTTTTGCCTCGATCGGCTTCGGCGAATGCCGTGGCAAAGTGCTGGCGGCGCGCTGACAGGAGCGGTTTATGGATCTCTATACCTATTACCGTTCAACCTCGTCGTATCGGGTGCGAATCGCGCTGGCGCTGAAGGGCCTCGACCATCAGGCGTTGCCGGTCAATCTGATCGCGCCGCCGGGTGGCGAGCATCGGCAAGCGGCGTATCTGGCGATTAATCCACAGGGTCGAGTGCCGGCCTTGCGCACTGACGAAGGTGGTTTGCTGATTCAGTCTCCGGCCATCATCGAGTACCTGGAAGAACGTTATCCACAGGTGCCGTTGCTGCCTGAAGATCTGCTCGCCCGTGCACAAGTGCGCGGCGTGGCGGCGGTGATCGGTTGCGATGTACATCCGCTGCATAACGTCAGCGTGCTCAACCGCCTGCGCCAGTTGGGGCACGACGAGCCGCAGGTGGTGGAGTGGATCAGTCACTGGATCGGCCAAGGGCTGGCGACGGTGGAGCAATTGATTGGCGACGAGGGTTTCTGTTTCGGCGAGTGGCCGTGCGTGGCGGATGTTTACCTGATACCGCAGTTGTATGCGGCAGAGCGGTTCAATGTCTCGTTGGATGCCTACCCGAAAGTCCGTCGCGTTGCCGCGCTGGCAGCTGAACATCCGGCGTTCATCAAGGCCCATCCTGCCAATCAACCAGACACCCCGTAACTGATCGTTCCTACGCTCTGCGTGGGAACGCATCCCGTGACGCTCTGCATCACAGTGGACGCAGAGCGTCCCCGGCGGCGTTCCCACGCGGAGCGTGGGAACGATCCGGTTGCCACAGCAAAAAATCATAAAAACAAAACAGGTACCTTGCGATGCACAACCAGATTGCCAGCTTCCGGGCGGCACTCGACGCCCGTCCTGTGTCCCGTTATCAGTGGTTGCTCTTGATCCTGCTCGCCTTGCTGCTGGTCACCGATGGCTATGACGCCCAAGTGCTCGGTTACGTGGTGCCCGCCCTGGCGCAGGACTGGGGCCTGGAAAGGTCTGCGTTCGGGCCTGTTTTCAGTGCCAACCTGCTCGGCCTCACCCTTGGTTCCTTGGCTGTCACGCCGCTCGCCGACCGCTTTGGCGTGCGGCGGATTCTGCTCGCCTGCGTGCTGATCTACGCCACGCTGACCGTGCTGATGGTCTTCGCCGATTCGCTGAACACGCTGATCATCGCGCGTTTTATTTGCGGCATCGGCATGGGCGGAGCGATGCCCAGTGCCATGGCATTGATGTCGGAATATTCGCCCCCGCGTTTACGCACTTTGATGGTGACATTGGCGGCCTGCGGTTTCTCTTTCGGTGGCGCAGCGGGTGGTTTCGTTGCCGCCGGGTTCATCGACCAGTTCGGTTGGCAAGCGGTGTTCCTCGCCGGTGGCGTCACGCCGTTGCTGCTGTTTCCGTTTCTCTGGTGGATGCTGCCGGAATCGTTGCCACGTCTGCTGCGTGATGCGCCACCGTATGCGCGCCTGCGCAAAGTCACCGCGCGCATGCTGCCGGACTGGCAACCGCCGGTGGCGACTGTCGAGCAGAACGAGCGTGAGCAGGGCAGCAAACTGACCGTGGTCGAACTGTTCCGCAATGGCTACGCGCGACCGACCCTGCTGATCTGGGCGACGTTTTTCGTCAGTTTGATTCTGTTGTATTTCATGATCAGCTGGCTGCCGACGCTACTTCTTGAAAGTGGCCTGAAACTTAACGAAGCCAATCTGGTGACGTCGATGTTCCTGTTCGCCGGCACCTTGGGTGCTATCTGTATGGCCTGGTTTGCTGATCGCTTGAAGCGCAAGGTTCGTTTGCTGTCGGCGGTGTTGGCAGGTGCGGCGTTGTGCACGATTCTGCTTGGGCTCAATCACGACAATCCGCGCTATCTGGTGGCCTGCGTATTCGCTGCGGGGTTCTGCATCATCGGCGGGCAACTGACGCTGAATGCCTTCGCCAGTAATTTCTACCCGGCGCATGTGCGTGCGACCGGCACCGGTTGGGCGTTGGGTGTGGGACGTTTTGGTTCGATTCTCGGGCCGCTGTTCGGCAGCCTGTTGTTGGCGATGCACATTCCGGTGGCGCAGATTTTCTTCTTCTGCGCGATCCCCGCAGTGATTGCTGCACTGTTGATCATTCAGGTGCGTTCACCCAATGACACACGCCAATCCAATGTGGGAGCGAGCCTGCTCGCGAAGAACGATAACGCGGTTTAACTGAAAGACCGAGCCGTCTGCTTCGCGAGCAAGCTCGCTCCCACAGTGATGTGTGCCGAGCCGATAATTTAGGTCCACACCAAGCCTGTGGGAGCGAGCTTGCTCGCGAAGGCGGTGTTTCTGTCAGTACATTCGTTGCCTGACACACCGCTATCGCGAGCGTTTTCAGTGGACGACGGAGTTGGGCGGCAGGTGCCCAAGTCGCTCAGTCAGGCGCAGGCGTTGAATCGGATCGTCACTCAGCAACAATGCGCGCTCCAGATCGAAGCGCTCGGCATTCGGGCAGTCGAGCCGCTGATACAGGCTGGCGCGGGCCAGATAATCGGCGACGCCAGCGTCGCCCAGTTCGAGCACGCGTTCGGCGTCGATCAGCGCGGCAATGAAATCATCATGGGTCAGGTACAACTGCCGCAGGTTGCGCGACAGCCGCTGAAGCATCTGCTGGGGAGAGGCGGTCAGTAGATGCTCGGCATTGAGTTTCATGTTCGGGCCGTATTGGCGCTGCAGCAGCTCGCGGCAGTCATTGGGATACAAACGCCGGCCTCCGCACGGATCAAGCAAATGATCGGCCCCGGGCACCCGCAACAGGAAGTGCCCGGGGAAGTTGACCCCGACCAGAGGAATCTCCAGGCCACGCGCCAGCTCCAGAGCAATCAACGCCAATGCCAGTGGCTGGCCGCGACGGGTCTGTAACACTTTGTGCAGCAGCGCAGCCTGCGGGCGTAGTGGCAGAAAATCGTCCTGTGCAAAACCCAGATCGGTCATGCGGCGTAACAAAGGTTGCGCCAGCTCACTCACCGGCAGCATCGGCAAGCCGTAGCTGACCCGTTGTTGCAGGTCTTTGAAGTCCTGCAACAACGCGTCGGGATCGACCGCTTTTTCGTGCTCGGCCGCCATCCACAGCGCTGCTTCGAACAGCGCGGGCGGCGAACGGTGCAAACATTCGAAAAAACGTTGACGCGGACTCATCGAAATCTCCGGGGAATGCCTCGTTTTAGCCCCGTGCGCGAGATTCGTCCAGTGCCCCGGTGCGCAGGCGCCTGGTTATGCCGCAAAGCCATTGTCTGCGCGGGCGTTTATTCCGGTGCGCTCCAGCAATTTTCAGGTGCAGGCCTATACTGGCGTTCTACAAGAAGTGATTCGGGAGCCCAACGATGTTTGCGCTCATGCAAAGCACTCGCCTGGAATCGCTGCACCTAAGCGTTGATCCGGTCTCCGGGTTGAAGGCGGTCATTGCCATCCATAACAGTCGCCTCGGGCCAGCCTTGGGCGGATGTCGTTATCTTGCCTATCCCAATGACGAATCCGCCGTCGAGGACGCCATTCGCCTGGCTCAGGGCATGAGTTACAAAGCCGCGTTGGCAGGGCTGGCTCAGGGCGGCGGCGTCGCGGTGATTGTGCGCCCGGCCCATGTGGAAAATCGTGGCGCACTGTTCGAGGCCTTTGGCCGTTGCATCGATCAGCTCGATGGCCGCTACATCACCGCCATCGACAGTGGCACCTCGGTCGCAGACATGGATTGCATCGCCCAGCAGACCCAACATGTCACCAGCACCACATCGGCCGGCGACCCGGCACCGCATGCCGCCATGGGCGTGTTTGCCGGCATTCGCGCAACGGCCATGGCACGGCTGGGCAGCGATAATCTCGAGGGCCTGCGCATCGCGATTCAGGGTTTGGGCAATGTCGGTTTTGCCTTGGCCGAGCAACTGCACGCCGCTGGGGCTGAACTGCTGGTCAGCGATATCGACCATGGCAAGGTGCAACTGGCGATGGAGCAGCTCAACGCGCACCCGATTGCCAACGATGCATTACTCAGTACACCGTGCGACATTCTTGCGCCGTGCGGTCTGGGCGGAGTGTTGAACAGCCATAGCGTCACGCAGCTGCGTTGTTCGGCGGTGGCGGGGTCGGCGAACAATCAACTGACCCATCTGGACGTGGCAGATCAGCTGGAGCGACGCGGGATTCTTTATGCGCCGGACTATGTGATCAACGCCGGGGGCTTGATCTACGTTTCGCTGAAACATCGTGGTGAAGAATTGCCGACAATTACGGCGCATCTGTCCAAGATCAGTTCACGGCTAACCGAAGTGTTCGCTCACGCGCAGGCGGAAAAGCGTTCACCGGCGCGGGTGGCGGATGAGTTGGCGGAAAAAGTTTTGTATCGCTGAGTTTCACAGGCATGAAAAAGGCCCTGAGCCATTCGACTCAGGGCCTATTCAATTCGGTCATCGCTTACTTTGCAGCTTTTGCCGCTTTGGCAGGTTTGGCCGGTGCTTCACCAGGTTCCGCCATTTCAGCTTGTTCAGCAGGTTCTGCCGGTGCATTGAGCAGCTCGGACAGTGCATCCGGCTGGCTCTTGAATGCCCGGGCGAATACATCGCGATTCTTCGCCATGTAGATCCCGGCTTCTTCCACTTGCTGTTCAGTCAGCGACGGAACGGCTTTTTGCAGCACATCGGCCAGATATTCGGCCAGTTCGAGCATTTTGTCATGACGGTCAGCTTCGGCTTTATCCATGAACAAGCGCTCCAGATCTCGGCTGCTGCGGTATACCACTTCGACGGCCATTCACCACCTCACATGCCTTCACATTAAGTTGTCTTGACGACTACTGTATCCATATACAGCGAAAAGGATAAGCGAATCCCTGCGCCATGGGTAGTGGCTTTTCAATGTAGACCGGATTTCGGGTTTGTCAGGGACACCGAGTCGCTGCATTCGCGAGCAGGCTCGCTCCCACAGGTTCAGCGTAAAGCTTACACCTGCGACCAAACGCCACGGCGCGGGTTTGGCGGCGGCTCGCCATGATGGCGTGGCCTCTTTTCTGCATGAAAACCGTTACGTGCAGAAAACCGTCACGTCCAACACGCATCATCCGCTCGCATTCGAGCTAAGGAACATCATCGTGAAAATCAACTGGGCCGAGAAACTGCGGCAAAATGTGCATCAACTGGCCGAGTCCCTGGGCAACCTGTTCGTCGAAACCTTCCACTATCTGGCGCTGTTCGCCATCGGTGCGGTGACGGCGTGGGCGGCGGTGATGGAGTTCCTCGGGATGCTCGAGGAAGGCCACATCAAGATCGATGACATTCTGTTGCTGTTCATCTATCTCGAACTGGGCGCGATGGTCGGGATTTACTTCAAGACCAACCACATGCCGGTGCGCTTCCTGATCTATGTGGCGATCACCGCGCTGACCCGCCTGCTGATCTCCAACGTCTCGCACCACAACCCGCCAGACATGGGCATCATCTACCTGTGCGGCGGCATTCTGCTGTTGGCGTTCTCGATTCTGGTGGTGCGTTACGCCTCGTCACAATTTCCTTCGGTGAAGATCGAGAAACCGCAACGCAAACTCGGCGCCGGTTCCAGCGAGCATCCCGAGGTCGAGAAAGGCGAGCTTTAAAGCCCGGCCGCTGGTCGGGGCTGGCCGTTGACACTTGGCGGTGGCGGGGTCAGCCCGGCGCCACTGGTCATCGCTTCGAGAATCGCCATGGCGCTGTGGCCCTGTTCGATGGCGATGCCGAATTGGATGCTTTGCACCAGCCGTTTGAGCCGCGCGGGATCGTTGCGCTGTTCGGCACTGATCATGCGTTTGGCCACAATTCGCCCGCTGTTGGACAGGGTCAGCATGATGCTGCCGTCCAGGCCCTGAATGCTCAGGTTGATCTGATAGTCCGGCGCGAAGGCATCGGTAATGATCTGAAATGGATTGTCCATGATGCGTCACCGCCTGATTGAACGTGCAGTTGTTGACCGGCCGTGATCGGGTTGGTTCGCCCAACCGGATCACCGGCCATTCCGTGGTCTGTTGCTTCGGGTAGGAGTAGCAAGGGCTGTGCCGGGAAAATTGTCGAACAATGAACACGGGGATAAAAAAGGCGAGCCACAGGGCTCGCCTTTTTTAATGGCCCGTTTTCAGGGCAGAACCAGGTAGATGATCGCTGACAGTGCAATCAGGCCGATCAACACGACAAACACGTTGGATGCTTGGCCAGAGTACTGGCGCAAGGCTGGCACGCGGCGGATGGCGTACATCGGCATCAAGAACAACAGGCAGGCAATCACTGGCCCACCGAAAGCCTCGATCATCCCGAGGATGCTCGGGTTGAAAGTCGCCACGGCCCAGCAGCTGAGAATCATGAACACGGCGGTTGCACGGTTCAGCCAGCTCGCCGACATCACCCGGCCACGGCTGCGCAGACTTTTCACGATCATGCCCTGAAAGCCTTCGCTGGCGCCGATGTAGTGGCCGAGGAAGGATTTAGTGATTGCCACCAGCGCAATCAGCGGCGCGGCGTACGCGATGACCGGGGTCTGGAAGTGGTTGGCCAGGTACGACAGGATCGAAATGTTCTGCGCTTTCGCCGCTGCGAGATCGGCTGGCGACAACGCCAGCACACAGCTGAAACAGAAGAACATCACCGTGACGACCATCATGCCGTGAGCCATGGCGAGGATGCCGCTGCTCTTGCGTTCGGCCTGTTCGCCGTAGCGCTGTTTTTGATCAACGGCAAACGCGGAGATGATCGGCGAATGGTTGAACGAGAACACCATCACCGGGATTGCCAGCCACAGCGTCTTGAGAAAATCAGACATCGGCATCGCGTCGCTGGCGCTGGCGAAGAACGCGCCGTTCCAGTTTGGAATCAGACTAAGCGCGAGCAGCAGCAACGCGGCAACAAACGGATAAACCAGCACGCTCATGGCTTTGACGATCACGCTCTGGCCACAACGGACAATGGCCATCAGACCCAGAATCAACGCCAGCGAGAGGATCGCCCGAGGCGGCGGGGCGATGTGCAGCTGGTGTTCGAGGAAACTGCTCAGGGTGTTGGTCAGCGCGACGCTGTACACCAGCAGGATCGGGAAGATAGCAAAGAAATACAGGAGCGTGATCAGCTTGCCGGCACCGATGCCGAAGTGCTCTTCGACCACTTCGGTGATGTCCCCGGAGCGCCCGGACAGCACGAAGCGGGTCAGGCCCCGGTGGGCAAAAAACGTCATCGGGAAGGCCAGCACAGCCAGAATCAGCAACGGCCAGAAACCGCCGACGCCGGCATTGATCGGCAAGAACAAGGTGCCGGCACCGATCGCGGTGCCGTACAGGCCGAGCATCCAGGTGGTGTCGAATTTGTTCCAGCCCTTGTGGGCCGTTTCTGCATTGCGTATGCGGTCTACAGTGGGATTTTCGGCAGCAGGTGTACGTACATCGGTCATCGGTATCGCCTCGTTATTATTTTTGCTCGGGCTCACGGTTGGCAGACCGTCGGGTGCGGTCTGCCGGGGCGGTCAGGGAATGCGCCTCAGCATTCCACCCAGCTCACGGCCAGGCCGCCCCGTGAAGTCTCTTTGTATTTGTCGTGCATGTCGGCGCCGGTATCGCGCATGGTGCGGATGACCCGGTCGAGGGAAATGAAGTGTTTGCCGTCGCCGCGCAGGGCCATTTGCGTGGCGTTGATCGCCTTCACCGCAGCGATGGCGTTGCGCTCGATGCACGGCACTTGTACCAGGCCACCGACCGGGTCACAGGTCAGCCCGAGGTTGTGTTCCAGACCGATTTCGGCGGCGTTTTCCAATTGCTCCGGGGTGGCGCCGAGCACGTCGGCCAGGCCAGCAGCGGCCATCGCGCAGGCCGAACCGACTTCACCCTGACAGCCGACTTCGGCGCCGGAGATCGAGGCATTTTTCTTACACAGAATGCCGACGGCGGCCGCACCCAAGAAGAAATTGACGACATCATCGTCAGACGCGTCCGGATTGAATTTCATGTAGTAGTGCAGAACCGCCGGGATGATCCCTGCTGCACCGTTGGTCGGCGCGGTGACCATGCGCCCGCCGGCAGCGTTTTCTTCGTTGACGGCGAGGGCGAACAGGTTGACCCATTCCATTGCCGACAGGGTCGAACTGATCACGTTGGGCTTGCCGATTTCCAACAGGCTGCGATGCAATTTCGCTGCACGACGCGGCACATTCAGACCGCCGGGCAGGATGCCCTCGTGGCGCAGGCCCTGCTCGACGCACTCACGCATCACCGACCAGATGTGCAGCAGGCCCTGGCGGATTTCCGCGTCGCTGCGCCAGGCTCGCTCGTTGGCCATCATCAGTTCGGAGACGCGCAGGTTGTGCTGTTTGCACAGTGCCAGCAGTTCGGCGGCGCTGGAGAAGTCATACGGCAACACCACGTCACCGGCCGGCGCTACACCGGACTCAGCTTCGGCCGCTTCGATGATGAAACCGCCGCCCACCGAGTAGTACGTTTGCTCGAACAGCTCGGCAGTTTCGCCAAAGGCTGTCAGCGACATGGCGTTGGGGTGGTAGGGCAGGCTCTCGTCGAGCAGCAGGAGATCGCGCTGCCAGTCGAAGGCAATTTCTCTCTGACCGGCGAGGGACAGTTGGCCTGTCTCGCGCAGTTGCTGGATGCGGGGATCGATGGTCGCCGGATCGATGCTGTCCGGCCATTCGCCCATCAGGCCCATCACCGTGGCGCGGTCAGTGGCGTGACCGACGCCGGTGGCCGACAGCGAGCCGTATAAACGGATTTCCACACGGCGTACATCGTTCAACAAATGCTGATCAATCAGCGCTTGGGCGAAGGTCGCGGCAGCGCGCATCGGGCCCACGGTATGGGAGCTGGACGGACCGATGCCGACTTTGAATAGATCGAAAACACTGATAGCCATGCTAAACCCTTACAAGCAATGGAGTGGGAATCGCTGCCATTTTTTGTAGGACAAGCGCAATGTCGGCGATACTGCCTACCTCGGTCTTACGTGACTAACGAAACTTCCTAAGTAAGCCTTTAGCAGGACTAAACAATGAGTCGTCAATTGCATGCCCAGACGTACGTCTGGCTGCAGGTATTTTCCTGTGCCGCGCGGCACCTGTCGTTCACTCGTTGTGCCGAAGAACTGCACATCACCCCGGGGGCGGTCAGTCAGCAAATTCGTCAACTTGAAGAGCGACTTGGCTTCCGTCTGTTTCATCGACGTGCGCGTGGTGTGGAGCTGAGTGCGGAGGGGCAGCGCCTGGCGATCACCGTCAACGAGGCGTATGGCAGCATCGATGCCGAATTGCGTCGACTGGACGCCGGGATGATCAGCGGGATTTTGCGCGTGCGCTCGATTCCGTCGTTCCTCAGCAAGTGGCTGACTCCGCGCTTGCCACGCCTGCAGCAACGCTACCCGGACATTCAGCTACGACTGGTCGCCGAGGACAGCAGCGTGCCATTGCACGAAGGCGACTTTGATCTGGCGATCGATTTGAACGACGGCAGTTACCCGGGATTGTTATCCACAGCCTTGCTCGATGAGCAGATTTTCCCGGTGTGTGCGCCCAGCCTGCTACGCGGACGACCGCCACTGCACGGACCGGCGGATCTGATGCATTTTCCGTTGCTGCATGACATCACTGCGTGGCGTGGCAGTTATGAGTACGCGGAGTGGGAGTTCTATTTAAATGCGATAGGCTTTGAGGGCGCCGACGTACGGCGCGGGCATACCTTCAATCGCAATCACCTGACCATCGAAGCGGCGATCGCCGGCATGGGCGTGGCGATTGCCCGTCGTACGTTGCTCAACGATGAGCTGGAGCGGGGGACGTTGATTGTGCCGTTCGGCCTGTCGGTGCCCAATCACAAACGTTACGTGTTGCTGTATGCGCCGGGGGCTTTAAGCCATCCGGGCGTGCGTGCGGTGCATGATTGGCTGGTCGAGGAGGCGGGGATATTTCGCAGTTTGCATCCGTTGAACGACGGGCAGTTGTGAGCAAAATTTGCCGGGTTGCGAGGCGACCCAACTCCCGACCTTACCAGTGCTTTGCTCGGTTGTCCGGCTTTTTTTGCGAATGAATATTTATCTTTTTTCAGGGGTTGAAATGTTCGCCGGTCGGGCCGATTGTTGTAACCAGGAGGTCAGGAAATTCAACTCAAGGCCTCTCACGAGCTAGCTGAAATAAGGGATGAACTATGCAAATCCAAGTCAACAGCGATAACCATGTTCAAGGCAGTAAACGACTGGAGGAGTGGGTACGTACAACCATTGAGAGCACGCTCGACCGTTATGAAGAAGACCTGACCCGTGTCGAAGTCCACCTGAGTGACGAGAACGGTGACAAACCAGGTCCCCATGACTTGCGCTGCCAACTGGAAGCGCGGCCAAAAGGCCATCAACCGATTTCCGTGACCCACAAGGCCGATTCGCTGGAACAGGCGATCGACGGTGCCGCCGAAAAACTCGAGCACGCCCTGGAGCACCTTTTCGGCAAACTGCGAGGTAAGCCACGTGCCGCTGTGGTGCCATTCACCGGCAAAGCCAATGACAAACTGTTGGCGGAAGAGTTTGACGAGAATGAACAGGCAGCGATCAACAGTTGATGCGCTGATTTCATAAGCCACCCATTGAAAAGGGGCCTGCAAATGCAGGTCCCTTTTTTTGTGGGTTTTTTTGCGCAGGGCATAAGAGAGCGGTCCCTCACCCCAGCCCTCTCCCGGAGGGAGAGGGGGCCGACCGAGGTGTCTGGCGCTGTACATCGACCTGAAAGACCGAGTCGATTATGGATTCGGCAAAGCAGAATCAGGTCGGCGTGCCTCGCAAGCATCTCCCAATCAGTTCCTCCTCTCTCCGGGAGAGCGCTGACCGAGTCGATTATGGATTCAGCTCAATAATTTCAGGTCGATGTATTTCTGAAGCATCCCCCAATCAGTCCCCTCTCCCTCTGGGAGAGGGTTAGGGTGAGGGCATTTTTCGATTCGCCGCAATTCTTATGATCTGCTCTAGCACATCGTCCATCTGCTGCATCACCTCCAGATTAGTGAAACGCACGACTTCAATACCCTTTTGATTCTGATAGTGCGTCCGGCGTTGATCATGAATCAGTCCCTGCGTTTCAAAGTGCTGCCTACCATCCAGCTCAATCGCCAATTTCAGCTCAGCGCAATAAAAATCCAGCACGTAAGGCGGGCACGGAAACTGCCGACGAAATTTCAGATTGGCGATTTGGCGGGAGCGGAGCTTTTGCCAGAGCAGGTGTTCGCAGTCGGTTTGATTAACACGTAGATGGCGGGCGAACTGGGCGAGGGTGGGGCGAGTTTGCATGCTTCACGATCCTTGTGAAGTGGGTTTGATATTTCACTGTAGCCGAGAACCCTCACCCCAGCCCTCTCCCGGAGGGAGAGGGGGCCGACCGAGGTGTCTGGCGTGGTATATCGACCTGAAAGACCGAGTCGATTATGGATTCGGCAAAGCGGTTTCAGACCGGGGCGATTATGGATTCGACAAAGCACTTTCAGGTCGAGTCGATTATGGATTCGGCACAGCAGCTTCAGGTCGGCGTACCTCGCAAGCATCCCCCAATCAGTCCCATCTCCCTACGGGCGGTCCGACGTTTCGGGAGGGCTAGGGTGAGGGGCTCTTCAATCCTCAGAACGCAACGGATGTCTGCACATACACTGTCCGAGGCTCCCCCACATACTTGCCCTTGTTATTGTCATCAAACGAGCGCGTGAAGTACTGCGTGTTGAAGATATTCTTCACGCCCAACGCCACGTTCAAATCCGACAACTGCGGGCCGAAGTCATACCCGGCGCGGCTGCTGAACAGCATGTAACCCGGGATCTTGCCGGTGCTGCCATCAGCACTTTCCTTCGAGGTGTTGGCGTTGTCGGCGAACTGGTCGCTCTGGAAGCTGCTGTCCAGATTCAGCTTCCACGGCCCTTCGGTGTAACCGACGCCAACCGTGCCTTTGTGCTTCGAGGAGAACGGCACACGGTTGCCCTTGTTTGGCCCGTCTTCGCGAATGGTTGCGTCAACATAGGCGTAGCTGGCGTAGACGTCGAAACCGGCGAGCGCAGGACTTAAATCATCCAGTGCGTAATTGACGCTGGTCTCGATACCTTGATGGCGGGTTTCGCCACGGGCAATCACCGAATCGTTGGTCTGGTTGCTTTCGTACTGGTTGTCGAAGTTGATCAGAAACGCGCCGATCTCCGCGCGCAATGCGCCGTTGTCATAGCGGGTGCCGAGTTCCCAGGTGCGCGCCTTTTCCGGTTTCACTTCGCCGCTGCTCACGCGGTTGGGCATCTGACTGTATTGCACGCTGCCGAACGAGCCTTCGGTGTTGGCGTAGAGGTTCCAGCTGTCGCTCAGGTGATAGAGCACGTTCAGCGCCGGCAGCGCAGTGTTGTAGTCGCCCTTGTATTTGACGTTGGTCAGGTTGTTGGTCTGTTGCGATTCGATCATCTCGTAGCGCACGCCCGGGGTGATGGTCCATTTGCCGATGTCGATGCGGTCATCGACGAAGAACGCATTGGCTTCGGTGCCGCCACGGGTGTCGCGGTCATTGCGGCTGCTGGTGGTCGGGTATTCGTTGCTGCTGATTGGCGTGCGATAGCGCAGTTCGTGGCCGGCCTCGTTGATATAGCGGTAGCCGACGCCGACCTCATGGCTGGTCGGGCCGAGGTCGAAGCCTTGGGCGAAACGGGTTTCCAGGCCGCGCACCCAATACTCGCGCGGTGATAGCGAGAGGAACGTGCCCTGATCGAGATAACCGCTGCGCAGGGTCTTGGTGAAGAAGGTGTTGGCGGTGAATTCGCGGCGATCTTCCTGATAGCGATAGCCGAAATTGACCATCGTGCGGCGCCCCCAGAACTGGTCTTTCGGCCGTGTCGACTGGTACGGATCAGCGTCGTAATCAGCAACGTTCAAACCGCCGGGCATGTCGGCTTTGCCTTCGTAATACTGGGCCATGGCGTTGAAACTGTTGGCCTCGTCGAGCTGGTATTTGCCCTTGAGGATCAGGTCGTCGATCTCGGTGTCGCTATGTTCGCGCCAGTCACCGCCACGGGTTCCGGAGTACAGCAGCGCGCCTCCGAGGCCATTGGCGTTGGTGCCGCCGGCCAGCAGGTTGGCGCTGGTCTTGAAGCCGTCATGGCTCGATGAGGGGCTGGTCTCAGTCTGGAAACCGCCCTTGACCGTTGGCTCGTCGGGAATCGCCCGGGTCACGAAGTTGACCACGCCACCGACGTTCTGCGGGCCATAACGCACGGCGCCACCGCCGCGCACCACGTCCACGGCATCCATGTTGCCCATGCTGATCGGCGCGAACGACAATTGTGGCTGGCCGTAAGGTGCGAACGGCACCGGGATGCCGTCCATCAACACCGTCGAGCGCGCGGCCAGGCGTGGATTCAAACCACGAATGCCGAAGTTGAGCGCCATGTCGTGGCTGCCGGTGCCGTTGTTTTCCGGGGCGTTGACGCCGGGGATACGGTTGAGCACATCACGGGCTTGAGTGGCGCCCTGGCGTTCGAACTCTTCGCGGCGGATCACATCGCGGGCGCCGGGATGTTCGAACACGTTGATTTGCGCGGCGTCGCCCAGCCAGTCGCCGACGACTTTCGAAGTGTCCAGTTCCAGCGCGGCATCCGCCAGCGGTTGCAGACTGAACGCATTGTTGCCCTCTGCACGTGCTTGCAGGCCGGTGCCTTCGAGCAATGCATTCAAACCTTGCTCAGGCGTGTAGCTGCCCTCCAGACCTCGACTTTGCACGCCGCTGGTGACTTGCGAACCGAAAGAAATCAACACGCCTGCTTCACGACCAAACTGGTTGAGGGCGTTCTCCAGCGACGACGGCGCGATGTGATAAGCCTTGGCATCGGCAGCCACTGCGGCGGGCAGGGCACTGAAACTCAGACTGGCGCCGAGGACAAGATTGCGCAGGCTGCGAGCCAGTGGCGTGAGGCGGGTGGAGTGCATGTCGGATGATCCTGAGAAGGTTGAATCAAGGGGGCTTTCCTTCTCTGTCACGCCAGATCTGAAAAACGGCTCATCAATTTCTGAGTTTTTTCAAACCCGCGCTTCGACGGTTACCCAGTAGCGGGTAAAGCGCTTCACTTTCACCGGCAAACTGATTTCCAGCAGATCGAGAATCCGCTCGCTGTCGTCTAGTGGATAAGTCCCGGAGATCAGCAGGTCGGCAACTTTTTTGTCGCAGTTGAGTTGGCCGCGACGATAGCGGCCGAGTTCATCGAGGAAGTCGCCCAGGCGCATGTGCGCAGCCACCAGCATGCCGTCGGCCCAGGCACCGCTGTTGGCGTTCAGCGGTTTGGCTTCGCTGACGGATGTCGAAGTAAAACTCAACTGACGCGCGACCGGCAGCAGCATCGGCGCGCGTCCATTGCTACTCAGTTCGACGCGACCTTCGAACAGCGCGACCTGCGTGCGATCGGCAAACTGGCGCACATTTAGGCGTGCGCCCTGAGATTTCAAAAGGCCCTGAGCCGTGTGCACCTCAAAGGATTGCGCGGCTGTCAGGAGGATTTCGCCTTCGAGCAAGCGAATCAGTCGCACCGAAGTGTCGACATCCACCGCACTGGCTGTGTTGAGTTGCAACTGATCGCCGGCACCAAGCGCCACCTTGCGCCGTTGCCCGATCGGGCTGCGGTAATCGGCGAGGAGCGATGGCAATGGATTATGCTCACGCATGCCCCAAGTGACCGCCGAGCCCGCGCCGAGAATCAACAGCAGTTTCAGCGCCTGACGACGACTGCCGGACTTCGGCCCGTTCAACGCGGCGTGCGCCAGTGGCGAAGACACACCGCGCAAACGCTGATTGACTCGCTGAATATGCTCCCACGCCCGGCGGTGTTCGCTGTGCGCCTCCAGCCATTGTTGCCAGGCCTGTTGCTGGCGCGGGGAGAGCGCGCCTTGCTGCATTTCCATCAACCAATGCACAGCCTGCTCAGCCACTTGGGAGGAAAAATCCGCCGCGCGGTTCATAGGGCGAAATAGCAGCGCATGGCCGCTTTGTTCAGATGACGTTTGACTGTGGCCACGGAAATGCCCAGTTCGGCGGCGATCTGTGGATAGGTCAGGCCATCGACCTGCGCCAGCAAAAAGGCGCGTTTGACCTGACGCGGCAAACCGTCCAGCAGCTCATCCAGCTCCATCAGGGTTTGCAGGATGATCGCTTTGTCTTCTTCCGACGGCGCGACCATGTCCGGCATTTGCGCCAGGGTTTCGAGGTAGGCGCGTTCCAGATCCTGACGGCGGTAATGATTGAACAGAACGCGCTTGGCCAACGTCGTCAGAAAGGCGCGCGGCTCGATGATCACCGGCGGTTCGCGGGCGGTCAGCACCTTGATGAAGGTGTCCTGGGCCAGGTCCGCCGCGCTGTCCGGGCAGCCGAGCTTGCGCCGCAGCCAGCCGGTGAGCCAGCCGTGATGGGCCTGATAGAGCGATTCGACGGGATGGGCGGAGGACAACGGTGGACTCCGGGCGCTTTTTTGGCGCGGTAGAGAATGCGTTAGAGAACAAGAACTGTTCGCATTGTAGGGTGGAGCTACACTGTCCGGCAATCAGATGCTTTTGCGTATGAGAATATTTATCATTAATATTGCTCGCCTGTAGGTTCGGCTCATCGGTCGGACGTTTTTCGTTTCAGGGTCGAAACATGAAAGGCAAACTCGCCACACTTCCCATGTCCTATCGTCTGGCCGTCACCTCACGGGTGCTGGCCGCGGTGTTTGGCGGCTATCTGGTCGCGGCGCTGGCCAGTGTCACGCTGACGCTGTGGCTGCCGTTGAGCCGTGCCGAAGCGGTGGTGACCGGCATGACCATTTCCTTTCTGGTCTATCTGGTGGCGGTGCTCTGGTGTTTTGCCTGCCGCACGGCGTGGTCGGCCTGGGTCGGTTTGCTGGTGCCGAGCGTGATTCTGGCGACCATTTCCGGCGCGGCGCGTGGCTTGGGACTGGCATGAAAGAGGGCTTTCGTCAGGCGATGGCCTGGCTGCACACCTGGACCGGACTGGTGTTCGGCTGGTTGCTGTTCGCGATTTTCCTGACTGGGACACTGGCCTATTTCAAAGATGAAATCAGCCACTGGATGCAGCCGGAAATCCCCGCGCGTTCGGTGAGTGCCGAGACCAGCCTGACGCTGGCCCAGGATTATCTGCAGCAACACGCGGCGCGCGCCTCACGCTGGCTGATTGATTTGCCCGATGCCCGTGACCCTGGCCTGACCGTGCGCTGGCAGCAAGCGCCAGCGAATCCCGGTGAGCGCGGGCGCTTCGAGTCGAAAACCCTCGACGCGCAAACCGGCGCCGAAGTGCAGGGCCGCGAAAGCATGGGCGGCGAGTTCTTCTACCGCTTCCACTTCCAGTTGCAAATGCCTTATCCGTGGGGCCGTTGGCTATCGACCATCGCTGCCATGGTGATGTTTGTCGCGCTGATCACCGGGATCATCACCCACAAGAAAATCTTCAAGGACTTTTTCACTTTCCGCCCGCGCAAGGGCCAGCGTTCCTGGCTCGACGGGCATAACGCGGTGGGTGTGCTGGTGCTGCCGTTTCATTTGATGATCACCTACAGCAGCCTGGTGATTTTCATGTCGATGGTCATGCCGGCGAGCATTGTCGCTTCTTACGGCAGCGACGTACGCAAGTTCTATGACGAAGTTTTCCCTGCCTCGAAAACCCCGGAACGCGCCGATATCGCTGCGCCATTGGCGGCCATGGCGCCGCTGTTGAGCAAGGCCAGCGAGCAATGGTCGGGCGGCCGCACGGCGCGTCTGTCGGTGAGCAATCCGGGGGATGCCAATGCGACGGTGGTGCTGTCCCGAGCTGGCGACCGCGTGGTGCATGATTTCGGCCGTGCCGTGACCTTCAACGGAGTGACCGGGCAGATGCTCGGCAGCACACCGGAGCAGCCGCTGGCGATGGCGGTGGGTGGCGCGTTTTACGGTTTGCACATGGGCCACTTTGCCGGGCCGGTGTTGCGCTGGCTGTATTTCATCTGTGGGCTGGCGGGTACGGCGATGATCGGCACCGGGCTGGTGATCTGGCTCGGCAAGCGTCAACTCAAACATGCCAAGAGCGGCGTGATGCCGTTCGAGCTGCGGCTGGTGGAAGTGCTGAATATCGCCAGTATGGCCGGGCTGGTGTCGGCGGTCGCGGTGTTCTTTCTGGCCAATCGTCTGTTGCCGGTAAGCCTCGTCGAGCGCGCAGATTGGGAAGTGAACGCGTTCTTTATCGCTTGGGGTTTGAGTGTGTTGCACGCGCTGCTGCGCCCGGGACGAAAGGCCTGGGTTGAGCAACTCACCCTGAGCGCCACATTGTTTGTCGCGGTGCCGCTGGTCAATGCACTGACCACCCCCTGGAATCTCGGCGCCGCCCTGATGCAGGGCGATTGGGCGTTGGCCGGGGTTGATCTGACGTGTCTCGCAACGGGTCTGTTTCTGGCTTGGGCAGCGTGGAAAATGCAGCGCGCCGGCAATACCGTCAGCGTTAAACAGCCACGGCGCGAAAAGGCTCGGCCGATCACCCTTGAGCAAGGCGCCAATTGATGCTGTTGCCACTGTTGCTCACCTACGCCGGGTTCACCGCGTTGTGCCTGGCGATGCCACGTCACCATAATGAATTGCTCGGCCACAAACCATCCACGCGCCGCCGTCAGGGTCTGACGCTGGCCGGATGGTTGATGCTGAGTCTGTCGCTGTGGGCTGCCGTTTCTGCCAACGGCTGGAGTTTCGGTCTGGTCGACTGGTTCGCCGTACTGATGCTCAGTGCGTTGGCCTTGGTGTTATTGCTGCCGTATCGCCCGCGTTTTGCATTGGCGCTGGCCGCGGTCAGTTTGCTGGCCAGCCCGGTCGCCGCATGGGCGCAGTGCTGAGGTGCTGATCGGTCTGCCGCCGGAATCCCGCGACGACGAACCGCGCGGTGCGCGTGCGCATTTTCTTCAGGTGTTTCTGTCCCAGCGTTCGCAAATGGAAGCGCTGGTGAACCGGCGCGTCGGATGCCGAGCGACGGCGGCCGATCTGGTGCAGGATTTGTTTCTGCGTTTCTGGCGCCGGCCGCTGGTGCAGGTCGAAGAGCTCAGCACCTATCTTTTACGCTGCGCCGGCAACATCGCCATCGACCATCTGCGCAGCGAAGGCACCCGTACGCGGGTCAACGAAGGCTGGCAACCGGACGCGCCGGACAGCCACGGCAGCGAACCCCAAGCGGCGCTCGAAGCGGGCAATGATCTGCGCCATGTCGAAGCGGCGTTGCGCGCGTTGCCCGAACGCACCCGGCAGATCTTTTTGCTCAATCGCATCCACGGCCGCAAGTACGCGGAAATCGCCAAGGCCATGGGCCTGTCCCAAAGTGCCGTGGAAAAACATATGATGCGCGCCCTCGAGGCCTGCAAGGCCAGCCTGCGCGAACCCGCGCCACGCCTGCCAGGGAAAGCACCGTGAAGCCATCCGACTCCATCACCCCGACGCTTGCTCAGGAGCAAGAGGCTTTTGCCTGGCTGAGCTTGTTGCATGATCGTCCCAGCGCTGGCGATCAACTTACATTCAGCCAATGGCTGCGCGCCGATCCGGCGCACGCCGAGGCTTATGCGCAGGCTCAAGTTGTATGGGAGTTAAGTGAAGCTCCGGCACGAACCTTGGCCAATGAAGAAGCCTTTGCTCTGCAAGGCTATCTCAATGCGATGGACCGCCCGCGCCGTCCGCAGTTTTTGCGTTGGTCGGGTGCATTGGCAATGGCGGCATGTCTGCTGCTGATGGTCAGCCTTGGCACCGGCTGGCAGCCGCAGCGCTGGATCGATGATCTGGGCGCAGATTACGTTTCCGCGCCCGGCGAAACCCGCACTGTGACACTGGCCGATCAATCGCAGGTGACACTGGATGGCGACAGTGCGATTGCCGTGGATTTCAGTCGTGGCGAGCGACATGTGCAGTTGCGCCGAGGTGCCGGTTTCTTCAGCGTCACCCATACCGGTGACCCGTTTGTGGTCGCGGCGGAGCAGGGCGAGGCGCGGGTGCTCGGCACGCAATTCGAAGTGCGTTTGCAGCCCTATGGTGCGCAGGTCACGGTGTTGTCCGGGCGCGTGGGGGTGACGGCGGATCGTGATGCTGAGCAGCAGATTCTTACGGCCGGCCAGCAAGTTGCCTACGGTGATGGTGCGGCGGAAAAACTGCATGCGGTGGACAGCGAAGCGCAATTGGCCTGGCGTCAGGGCTGGCTGACGTATTACAAGTCGACGCTGGCTGATGTGGTGCAGGATCTGCGGCGTTATTACCCGGGGCGGATTGTGTTGCTCAACGATGAACTGGCGGCGCGCAAGGTCAGTGGCAGTTTTCCGAGCAAGGATCCGCAAGCGGTGTTGAATTCTTTGCAAGGGGTGTTGGGGTTTGAGCAGCATCAGGTGTTGGGGCATCTGATTATTTTGCGTTAGGGCTGATGGCCTCTTCGCGAGCAAGCTCGCTCCCACATTGGTTCTGTGATCGACACAAAACCCCTGTGGGAGCGAGCTTGCTCGCGAAGGCGTCAGACCCGACAACACATCTGCAAAATTATTTTCAAATTTTGATGAGGTAAACCCGAGCCCCATCCGTGTAGTGACTGAAACTGCGAGTCATTCGCATCCGTTGCGGTTCTACACAGGTCATTGAGTCATGAAGTCCAGGGCAAAATCGGGTTCGGTCAAACAGTGGTTGAGCGTGTCGGCGTTAAGTTTTTCGGCATTGGCGTTGTTGCCGATGAGCGTTTCTCTGGCCGCTGAAACCGTCAGCAGTCAGGCGCAAAAGCAATTCAATTTTTCCCTGGCCGCCAAACCGCTGCCGCAAGCCTTGAGCGACTTCAGCCGCGTCACCGGGCAAAGTGTGGTCTACACCGACGAAGCGCCGTACGGCCTCACCGCTCCAGCGGTGATGGGGCAGATGAGCGCTGAACAAGCACTGCAACGCCTGCTCACAGGTTCCGGTTTAAGCTTCCGCCGTACCGACAGCCACACGCTGGCACTTGAGCCGCAGCCTAGCGCCGGCGCACTGAACCTCGGCGCCACAACCATTACTTCGGTGCGCGACGAATCGATGAGCTACCAGCCGCCGGAAACCAGTTCGGTGATGCGCTCTTCCGCCTCGCTGCAGGAAGTCCCGCAGACCGTCAACGTCATCCCGGCCCAAGTCATCCGCGATCAGGCGCCACGCAATCTCGACGATGCACTGGCCAATGTCAGCGGCATCACCCAGGGCAACACCTTGGGCAGCACGCAGGATTCGGTAATGACGCGCGGTTTTGGTGACAACCGCAACGGCTCGATCATGCGTGACGGCATGCCGATCGTGCAGGGCCGTGGCATGAACGCCACCGTCGATCGTGTTGAAGTGCTCAAAGGCCCGGCCTCGTTGCTCTACGGCATTCAAGACCCGGGTGGCGTGGTCAACATGGTCAGCAAGAAGCCGGAACTGACGCAATACAATGCGCTGACCTTGCGCGGTTCGACCTATGGCGACGGCAAAAATGGCAGCGGTGGCACCCTCGACAGCACCGGTCCGTTGGGCGATTCCGGGCTGGCCTATCGCATGGTGCTCGATCACGAAGACGAAGATTACTGGCGCAACTTCGGCACCCACCGCGAAACCCTGATCGCGCCGTCGCTGGCCTGGTTCGGCGAAAGCACCAAGCTGTTGTTCGCCTACGAACACCGCGAATTTCTCACGCCGTTCGACCGTGGCACGCTGATCGATCCGCGCACCAATCACCCGCTGGACATCTCGCGCAAAGAACGCCTCGACGAGCCGTTCAACAACATGGAAGGGCGCTCGGATCTGTATCACTTTGAAGCCGATCACGAACTCAACGACGACTGGAAAGCCCACTTCGGTTACAGCTGGAACCGCGAAACCTACGACGCCAGCCAGGTCCGCGTGACCGCCATCGACACCAAAAAGGGTACGCTGACCCGCAGCATGGACGGCACCCAGAACGCGATCAGCACCGACCGCTTCACCACTGCCAGCCTCGAGGGCAAGGTCAACGTGCTGGGTATGCAGCATGACCTCGTTTTCGGCGTTGATGACGAGTACCGCAAGATCTACCGCGAGGACCTGATCCGGCAGAAAAGCCTGACCACGTTCAGTTACATCAATCCGGTATATGGCCGTGAAGTTGCCGGCACGACCGTCAGCGCACCCGACAGCGCGCAGACCGATGAATTGCGCAGCGATTCGGTGTTCATGCAGGACTCGATTCACCTCAACGATCAGTGGATTCTGGTCGCCGGCGGGCGCTTTCAGGAGTACGACCAGTACGCCGGCAAAGGCGTGCCGTTCAAGGCCAATACCGACAGCAACGGGCAGAAATGGGTGCCGCGCGCCGGTCTGGTGTATCGCTACACCGACGCCTTGTCGTTCTACGGCAGCTACACCGAATCGTTCAAGCCCAACTCGACCATCGCCCCGCTGAGCGGCAGCAGCACGGTGCTCGACGGCAGCATCGCGCCGGAAGAAGCCAAGTCATGGGAACTGGGCGCGCGGCTCGACATGCCGGGGCGTGTCACCGGCAACATCGCGTTGTTCGACATCAAGAAACGCAACGTGCTGGTGGCCAATTCCGAAGGCCCGACGACGATTTACAGCGCCGCCGGTGAGGTGCGTTCGCGCGGTCTGGAAATGGACCTGACGGGTCAACTGACGGATCACTGGAGCATGATCGGCAGCTACGCCTACACCGATGCCGAAGTGACCGAAGACCCGGACTACAAAGGCAAGGGCCTGCAAAACGTGGCGAAGAATTCCGGCTCGTTGTCGGCGGTGTATGACTTCGGCAGCGTGATCGGCGGCGACCAGTTGCGCGTCGGCGCCGGGGCGCGTTATGTCGGAGAGCGTGCGGGTAACGCGGTGAATGATTTTGACTTGCCGAGCTACACCGTGGCCGATGCGTTTGCCACTTACGACACCAAGGTCGAAGGGCAGAAGGTCAAGTTTCAGCTCAATGTGAAGAACCTGTTTGATCGCACGTATTACACCTCGGCGGCGAGCCGGTTCTTTGTGTCGATGGGCGATTCGCGACAGGTTTCGCTGTCCAGCACGTTGGAGTTTTAGGGCAAGATCAAAAGCCCCTCACCCTAGCCCTCTCCCGGAGGGAGAGGGGACTGACCGAGGTGTCTTGAGCGATACATCGACCTGAGATATCGATTCGATTATGGATTCAGAAGAGCACTTTCAGGTCGGTGTAAAGCTTGAGCATCCCCCAATCGGCCCCCTCTCCCTCTGGGAGAGGGCTGGGGTGAGGGAAAAAAGGGCTCAACGCAAAAACGCCTGCCGATACTCACCCGGCGTCCCCCCCAACACCTGCTTGAACCGATTAGTGAAATGACTCGCGCTGGCAAACCCGCAGGCCAGCGCAATCTCGCCCAACGGCAACGCCGTTCCGCGCAACAACTCCCGCGCCCGACTCAAGCGCCGCGCCAGCACATACTGATGCGGCGGCAGGCCGAAACTGGTGCGAAACATCCGCGCAAAGTGGTATTCCGACAGCGCACACAATCCGGCCAGTTGTCCGAGGCTGATCGGCTCGGCTAACTGGTTGTCGATAAAATCCACCAATTGCCGACGTTGATGCGGTGCCAGTCCGCCCTTCAAACGCAAACCCTGACGCGCGCCAACCTGACTGAGCAAGGTGTGGCTGATCAATTCATGGGCGAGGCTGCTGGTCAGCAAACGCTCGGCAGGCTCGTCCCAGTTCAGCGTCAGCAACTGCCGGAAGCGTTGCGCCTGTTGCGGGTCTTCGAGAAAGGTCTGCTCGCGCAACTGCATCTCGCGGGGTTCGCGATCGAGCAGCGTGACGCAACCGAGGGCGAATTGTTCGGCACTGAAATACAGATGGGCCAAACGGATATCACCGTTGATCACCCAACCCGATTCGTGATCGGCCGGCAGGATGCACAACTTGTCCGGCCCGCCTTTTTGACCGGGTTGATCGCGACGGAATGTGCCAGTGCCGCCAGCAATGTAGCAGGACAGGGTGTGGTGGCTCGGCGCTTCATAATCCTGCGCATCGTGGTGGTTGGTCCACAAAGCAGCAGACAAGCCGTCACCGAGCTCGGCGCTGTGCACAAGGCGTGCGTTCGGCGAGCTGTTCAACGCTTGAAAGACTTGCAGGGTATCGATGGCGGCCATGGTCGGTTCTCTTCAACGCCTTGCATCCTACTCCGTAGACGCCGCGCTGCCAGCCTGCCGCCAGACAAAAGCGCAAGATTATGCAAGCGCGCAAGCCTGGCTCGGGCAGACACTCAAGGCCTATCGAGGAGTGTTTGCCATGAATCTGTCGTTGTACTTGTTGACCGTGCTGATCTGGGGCACCACCTGGATTGCCCTGAAATGGCAACTGGGCGTGGTGGCGATTCCGGTGTCGATCGTCTATCGCTTCGGCCTCGCGGCGCTGGTGCTGTTTGCGCTGTTGCTGCTCAGCCGTCGGCTGCAACCGATGAACCGCCGCGGGCATCTGATTTGCGTGGCGCAGGGGTTGTGTCTGTTCTGCGTCAACTTCATGTGCTTTCTGACCGCCAGCCAGTGGATCCCCAGTGGTCTGGTCGCGGTGGTGTTCTCCACCGCAACGCTGTGGAACGCGCTGAATGCGCGGGTGTTCTTTGGCCAGCGCATCGCGCGCAATGTGCTGATGGGCGGTGCGTTGGGCCTGTTTGGCCTGGGCATGCTGTTCTGGCCGGAACTGGCCGGGCATCAGGCCAGCCCGCAAACCTTGCTGGGACTTGGTCTGGCCTTGTGCGGCACCTTGTGTTTCTCAGCGGGCAATATGCTGTCGAGCCTGCAACAGAAGGCTGGTCTCAGACCGCTGACTACCAACGCTTGGGGCATGGCCTATGGCGCGGCGATGTTGTCGGTATGGTGCCTGGTCAAAGGCATTCCGTTCGACATGGACTGGAGTCCGCGTTACGTCGGCGCGATGCTGTATCTGGTGATCCCCGGTTCGGTCATCGGCTTCACCGCGTATCTGACGCTGGTCGGACGCATGGGGCCAGAGCGCGCGGCGTATTGCACGGTGCTGTTCCCGGTGGTGGCCTTGAACGTCTCGGCGTTTGCTGAAGGCTACCAATGGACAGCACCGGCCCTGGTCGGGTTGGTGTTAGTGATGCTGGGTAATGTGTTGGTGTTCCGCAAACCGAAAGCGCGGGTGGCACCGGTGCAGGGAAAGTTGGCTTGAAATAAACGAGCGCTGAACTTCAGCGCTCGACTTTCAATGTGATGTAAATCATTACCGGGAAGATGAAATCAACGATATGCCGCGCCCAGTCCTTGGCATTCCATGATTGCGAAGTGTCCATGTCAAACCATTCCACACCCACAGTTTGCAGGCACACGTAATAAATGAAGATGGCCGCGAGTATGCCCATGATCGAAAATTTCTTCGCCTCGTGGAATACTTCGGCGGGGGCGTTGATGTTGCGATAGAGCTGATAGGTGCCGATCAGGCACAACACGGTATACGTGACTTCCAGTGTGATGATGAACCAGTAGATCCGGTGATGAATCATCGGTGAATCGATGGCTCGGTACTTGATGGTTTCACTGGCGGTGGTGGTGTCCATGCTCAGGATATGCGCCACGTAAGTGTAGTTTGAATTGTAATCGGTGAAGTTGTGGATCATCACCAGCAGGCCAAAGAAACTGATGTAAGCCATCAATATGACTTTGCTGTAGCGGATAAGTTTGTCGGTAGTCAGGGTGTTCAAGATTTTAGCTCTCCATAGTGCTCGTCGATAATTCGAAAGCCAGTGAGAGCTTATAATGCTGTTGTTTGATTAGGTTTGTTGTTCAATTTCAAGTTGTGTATGGCAGTAACTAACGGGCAAGTGCAGTGTTGCACTTGCCCGTATTTTTTTATCCGCGCCAGACTTGCGGGTTGACCAGATCCTGCGGGCGTTCGCCGAGCAGGGCACTGCGCAGGTTGGCCAGAGCGCGATTGGCCATGGCTTCGCGGGTTTCGTTCGTGGCGGAGCCGATGTGCGGCAATGTCACGGCGTTTTTCAGCTGAAACAGAGGCGATTCGGCCAGCGGTTCTTTTTCGTAGACATCCAGACCAGCGCCACGTATGCGGTTGTTTTGCAGGGCTTCGATCAGCGCCGGTTCATCGACCACCGGGCCACGGGAGATGTTGACCAGAATCGCGCCGGGTTTCATCAGGGCCAGTTCGCGATGGCTGATCAGGTGGCGGGTCTTGTCGCTGAGCGGCACTACCAGGCAGACGAAATCGGCCTCGGCGAGCAGTTGATCGAGGCTGCGAAATTGCGCGCCGAGTTCCTGCTCCAGTTCGGTTTTGCGGCTGTTGCCGCTGTAGATGATTGGCATGTTGAAGCCGAAACGGCCACGGCGGGCGACAGCGGCACCGATGTTGCCCATGCCGACGATGCCGAGGGTTTTGCCGTGGACGTCACAGCCGAACAGCGGGGCGCCGACGCTGGCTTGCCATTGCCCGGCCTTGGTCCAGGCGTCGAGTTCGGCGACGCGGCGGGCGCTGCTCATGATCAGCGCGAAGGCGAGATCGGCGGTGCTTTCGGTGAGGACGTCGGGGGTGTTGGTGAGCATGATCCCGCGTTGGTTGAAGTAGTCGAGGTCGTAGTTGTCGTAGCCGACGGAGACGCTGGAGACCACTTCGAGTTTGGTGGCGGTTTCGAGTTGGGCCTGGCCGAGTTTGCGACCGACGCCGATGAGGCCGTGGGCGTGGGGCAGGGCTTCATTGAATTGGGCGTTGATGTCGCCGGCTTTTGGGTTGGGGACGATGACGTCGAATTCCTGTTGCAGGCGTTCGATCATTGGGGGCGTGATGCGGCTGAAGGCCAGGACAGTTTTTTTCATCGTTTTTGGCTCTTGTTCGGGCTTGATACCAAGCACGCTAACATTTTTGTTTTGGGGTGTCTTGGCGGCCTTTGGGCCGACCATGTTCTTGGGGGGCTGGGTGTATATCCGTTGCTGCGGTAACGGCGGCTTAGGGTTTCGCCCTGACGGCGACTCACTTTTTTGACAAACGCCTCAAAAAAGTAAGCAAAAAAACGCTTGCTCCTACGTGCGGCCCGCTCGCTGAGGCTCGGGGTTCCTTCGCTGCGGGATCGATCCGGGCGCAGCGTCTCCGGTTTGCTTCGCTGCACCTACTCCCGCTGTGTTTGGCTGCGCCAAACGGTCGCTGCGCTCCCACGCCCGGATCAATCCCTCCACTCAGCCTTCCGACGTCGCCCGTGGATCAAGATCAAGATCAAAAGCAGGCGAGCTGACACTCGGCCTATTGAGTGGTGAAGAGCGGGTGTTCGGCTTTTGATTTGCGTTTTGCTGCCCCTCACCCCAGCCCTCTCCCGAGGGAGCCGATGGTGGGCCTCTCAAAATTTGCGTTCAACTCGATATTCACGTCGGCGTATCTCTCGCAATCACCACGGTCAGTCCCCTCTCCCTCCGGGAGAGGGCTAGGGTGGCTTTTGATCTGATTCAGAATCTGAGTTCGACTCGGTATCGCACGTCGGCGTAACTCTCCCAAGCACCACGGTCAGTCCCCTCTCCCTCCGGGAGAGGGCTAGGGTGAGGGGCTTTTGATCTGATTCAGAATCTGAGTTCGACTCGGTATTTCACGTCGGCGTATCTCTCCCAAGCACCACGGTCAGTCCCCTCTCCCTTTGGGAGAGGGTTAGGGTGAGGGGCTTTTAGCTGTGTGCCGGGGATTGTGGGATTTACTGGTTATCCAGCACGCGGTTCACCGTTAGTTCGGCAAGAACCTCTAGCGGATACCCGCTCTTGCCTCCACTTGAGTCAGGCCTTGCAATCTGAGCGGCCAGTGCCTTCACCCCTCGATAATCTCAAGGCCTTGGACATCAATCTGACCATCATGAATCTGGTGCTCCTTATTATTATTGTCGAAGTCCTTAAAGGTGAAGTTGAAAGTGGCTTTGAAAATGCCCTTGGCAATGTCGAACTCTTTTACCTCAATTAATCCCGCATCTTTAATGCTGGTATAGCCTTTGGTGTGATTGTGTTCCGTATACGAAAAGCTGAACGGGCACGGAAATTCCTCCGTGAAGAAATGTCTTCCTTTCTTGATTGTTGCAGCAAATAACAAGTCAATCGTAAATGAAGTGCTCGATGATTTTTGATAAGTGGTCTTTAATGCCACCAACTCTCCATCACTCACAAAGATGTTGGGTCTTCCTTCAAATTGGCCCGTGAAATAGTCTTTGATTCTGGCATTCACAAAACCGGTGCCTGACTTTTTACGTCCTTCAAGTGTGTCTTTTGTAATGGTCATGTCTTACTCCTTTTAAGTTCAGAGGGACTACACCGACATTGTTCGCTTGAAATAGATAAAAAGGTACTGTCAGATCTGACAGGTGGGCTATGCCATTTGGCTATTGTCGGCTCTTCAACCATAACTCTTCAGACTTGATTAATTCCGTCAAAGTTGAATCTTCGTCCGTCGGCGGACGACGGGGCGGATGCTCACCCCAGCCCTCTGCCAAGGGAAAGGGAGCCAATTTTTAGGCTTTTCAGATTCTGAATTCGACTCGGTATTTCACGTCGGCGTACCTCCTTAAAACACCTCGGTCAGTCCCCTCTCCCTGCGGGAGAGGGTTAGGGTGAGGGGCTTTTAGCTATGAGATGGGGATTGGGAGATTTCGTGGTTATCCAGCACGCGATTCACCGCCAGTTCGGCGAGCATGATGATCTGCTGAATCGCCAGAATCGTGCGCCGTTGCGGCAGGTCGATGTAGGCGGCGATGTCGCTGGTCATCACGCTGGCCTGGGCCAGTGATTCGCAGGCGTGGACCAGCAGGCTTTCGCTGTCCTGATCGGGAGCGACCTGGAACATGGTGCTGGGTTTGTGGAAGCCCAGGGTGAGGGCGTTGGGTTTGAGGTAGTGATCGAGGGCGCGGTCGGCGGCTTCGTGGAATTTCTTCGAACCGGGGAATTCGTAGGGGGTGGTGTCGTCGGTTTCGGGCGGATTAGGCGTTGGTTTGAACATGGTGAAACTCCATTCGGGATGTGGAGTTCGTCACGTACTACGACCAAGCAGTAGGGTGGCGAACTGTACGCGGGTTGGTCGACCAGGGAATGGAAACCCGGCAGGGCCGAAGCCCTCCCACGCACAGTTCGCCATTAAGCAAGCTGAAAAAGTGCGCCATTCTAAACCCGGACGACCAAGTCCGGTCGCTGATTCGTCAGCGACACCAAAATCCTAGCCACCGCACTTCCGACGGATAACCTGCAAAACCTGTTGGAAACTTCCGCGAAATCCCTGTTTTTGTAGGCTCTGCCGTAGGCTGCGATCCGTTGATTTTTAAACAGCAAGATCAAAAGATCGCAGCCTGCGGCAGCTCCTAGAGGTGAGGCGTTTTGTTTAGGAGACGGTTGGGGCGATGAAGAGAGCCGTGGGTCAAAAGTCTGCGCGGCGAAGAGAGTCAGCTTTTGCTCTTCTGCCACAGGCCGCGGCAGATTCAGAGCGAAATACTGTCCCGCCCTTTGATGGAGAACGTACCACCATTGACCTCCAGTTCCTTACCTTCAGCGCCAGCAGATTTGAACTGAAAGCTCCCCTTGTACAGTTCTTGATCATGATCAAAGCTCAAGGTGATGGAACCTGTATCAGCACTGTAGGTTTCAAAGCGGATATGGGTCTCCACTTGCCATATCTTCCAAAAAGTCGCACAGACCTTTTTATCTTCGAAGTTATAGGTGCCGCTCGAGATGTCGGGTGGGAACACTATTTCAATGCCGCGCTCGATTTCGTTTCCATTTGCATCGGTAGTGAGCTGTACCGTGTTTAAAGACAAGTGCAGTTTGTTGTCGGTGGTGTAGTGGTCGTAGGCGAAGCCTAAGTTTTGCGAGGTGAAGTCCAGATCACCCGATATGCGGGCCGTCATACGACCGATGCTGGGAGAGGTCTTGATAATGGGAAACTGATGCCTGGTGAACATGATGAACTCCTTGGCCTTGATCGTTCCTTGAACCAGACAAGGTCTGGCGACGTTTTCAAGCTAGGAGTGAGGGGGAGCACTGTCAACTGTCAGAGTTGACAGTTGACAGTAGAGAAGAATTGACCGTCAGAGGGGCTGCCAAAGCCAATTGCACCCGTTCAGCAACATCGGCAGAGCGCTTCATTCAGTTGGCAACACGCACACCAGCAAGACTGCCGCTTAATTCGTAAGCGGCCAATTCGGCCTGATGCGCCGCCAATATCTCCGGCAACGACCCACGCAAATACTCAACCCACGTCTTGATCTTCGCATCCAGATATTGCCGCGAAGGGTAGATCGCATACAGGTTCAGCTCTTGCGAGCGGTAGTTCGGCATGACCCGCACCAGTGTGCCGTTACGCAAACCTTCGATCGCCGCATACACAGGTAACACGCCGACGCCCATGCCGCTGGTGATCGCGGTTTTCATCGCGTCGGCGGAGTTCACCAGAAACGGCGAGCTGTTGATGGTGACCATTTCCTGGCCTTCCGGGCCGTCGAAGGCCCATTTTTCCAGGGGAATCACCGGGCTGACCAGGCGCAGGCAGGCGTGGTTGAGCAGGTCGCTGGGCTTTTGCGCGGCACCGTTGGCTTTCACGTAGGCCGGTGAGGCGCAGACGATGCTGTAGGTGATGCCCAGCCGTTGTGACACAAAACCCGAGTCCGGCAATTCGCTGGCGAGCACGATGGACACGTCGTAGCCCTCGTCGAGCAGGTCCGGCACGCGGTTGGCCAGGGTCAGATCAAAGGTGACGTCCGGGTGGGTTTTGCGGTAGCGGGCGATGGCGTCGATGACGAAGTGCTGGCCGATACCGGTCATGGTGTGCACTTTCAATTGCCCGGCCGGGCGCGCGTGGGCGTCGCTGGCTTCGGCTTCGGCCTCTTCGACGTAGGCCAGAATCTGCTCGCAGCGCAGCAGGTAGCGTTTGCCCGCTTCGGTGAGGGCAATGCGCCGCGTGGTGCGGTTGAGCAAGCGGGTTTGCAGGTGGGCTTCCAGGTTGGAGACCGCGCGCGAGACGTTGGCGGTGGTGGTGTCGAGTTGCACGGCGGCGGCAGTGAAGCTGCCGGCTTCGGCGACACAACTGAAGGCGCGCATGTTTTGCAAAGTGTCCATGGGGTGCTCTCAAGGGAGATGGCAAATTGTGACACGAAGTTTCAGGGGCGAGACCCCCGACCAAGGGATTATCTCGTTAACCGTAACAAAGATTCACAGAAATCCCAGCTTATCGCCGTACAGGGCCTTCCCTAGAATTGCGCCGATCCCTGTAGGCGCTGCCGCAGGCTGCGATCTCTTTTGATTTTGGTTTAAGGGAATCAAGGTCAAAAGATCGCAGCCTGCGGCAGCACCTACCGAGAACAAGCCCCGCCTTATCCTCTTCTCAGGAATTCGCAGCTGTGCCGCGTCGCATCAACAGAGCGCTTTTGCCGCTCAGTGTTCTGGCTTTTACCTTGGGTCTTGGCGGCTGCATCTCAACGGACGGAATCGCCCCACGGGGCAAGGCAATGGAGGCCAATACACTGGCCACCGACGACGCCATCGCCCACGCCGCCCGCGACGCCAACTGGCCCACCGCTCAATGGTGGCAAGCCTACGGCGACCCACAACTCAATCGCTGGATCGACCTCGCTGTGCACGGCAGCCCGACTATGGCTATGGCCGCCGCGCGAGTACGCCAGGCGAAAGCCATGGCCGGTGTCGCCGAATCCGCCGAGTCATTGCAGATCAATGGCGAGTCGACACTCAAGCGGCACAACTGGCCGACCGATCAGTTCTACGGCCCGGGCGAGTTGGCCAACACCACGACGTGGGACAACAACGCCGCGCTCGGTTTCAGCTACGCCCTCGACCTCTGGGGCCGCGAAAGCAACGTCAGCGAACGTGCAGTGGATCTGGCGCACATGAGCGCCGCCGAAGCGCGATTGGCGCAGCTGGAATTGCAGAACAACATCGTGCGCGCCTATATCGAACTGTCGCTGCATTACGCGCAGCGCGATATCGTCGCGGCGACGCTCAAACAGCAACAGCAAATTCTCGACCTCGCGCAGAAGCGTTTGAATGGCGGGATCGGCACGCATTTCGAAGTCAGTCAGGCCGAAACACCGCTGCCGGAAACCCATCGGCAAATCGATGCGCTGGATGAAGAGATTGCCCTCAGTCGCAATCAGCTCGCCGCATTGGCCGGTAAAGGACCGGGCGAGGCCGCGCAGTTGCAGCGTCCGACTTTATCCCTCGGTGCGGCGTTGAAACTGCCGTCGGCGTTGCCCGCCGAACTGCTCGGTCAGCGTCCGGACGTGGTCGCCAGTCGCTGGCAAGTGGCGGCGCAGGCTCGTGGAATCGATGTGGCGCACGCAGGGTTTTATCCCAACGTCGATCTGGTCGGCAGCCTTGGCTACATGGCCACCGGCGGTGGCGCGCTGGAGTTTTTGACCGGCAAGAAACTCAACTACAACGTCGGCCCGGCGATCTCGCTGCCGATCTTCGACGGTGGCCGACTGCGTGCCGAATTGGGTGAAGCCTCCGCCGGTTATGACATCGCCGTGGCGCATTACAACCAGACGCTGGTGAATGCGCTGAAGAACATCTCCGACCAGTTGATCCGCCGTGAGTCGATGGACAAGCAGCAAGGTTTTGCCGCCGAGTCGGTGGCCACGGCGCAGAAGACTTACGACATCGCGATGATCGCTTATCAGCGTGGGCTTACCGATTACCTCAACGTGCTCAATGCGCAGACATTGCTGTTCAAGCAACAGCAAGTGCAGCAGCAGGTGCAGGCGGCGCGGTTGAGTGCGCATGCCGAACTGGTGACCGCGTTGGGCGGTGGCCTCGGGGCTGGCAACGATGTACCGACGGCCGAGAAAACCCAAGCACCGAAAACCCCGACCCTCCTGCGTTGAACACACAACCCAATGTGGGAGCGAGCCTGCTCGCGAAAGCGGTTTATCTATCGACATCGATGTTGAATATGAAAACGCATTCGCGAGCAGGCTCGCTCCCACAGGTTCTGCGACCAGACCGAATCTCATTGAGCACATTTGAATGACTCCCTTGCCCGCACCTCTGCGCTGGCTCTACTCCCTGGAATGGCGCCGCGGTTTCTTCGACTGGGCGCGCAGCGATGGCGTGACCTGGGTCTACATCTTCAAGGTGTTGATCGCGGCTTTCCTCACGCTGTGGCTGGCCATGCGTCTGGAATTGCCGCAACCACGCACGGCGATGATTACCGTGTTCATTGTCATGCAGCCGCAGAGCGGTCAGGTGTTCGCCAAGAGTTTCTATCGTTTCCTCGGCACCTTGGCCGGGTCAGCGATGATGGTGACGCTGATCGCATTGTTTGCGCAGAACACCGAACTGTTCCTTGGCTCGCTGGCGATCTGGGTCGGCATCTGCTCTGCCGGTGCTGCGCGCTGCCGCAACTTCCGCGCCTACGGTTTTGTTCTCGCCGGTTACACCGCAGCGATGGTTGGTTTGCCGGCCTTGGCGCATCCGGACGGCGCTTTCATGGCTGCCGTTTGGCGGGTGCTGGAGATCTCTTTGGGAATTCTCTGCTCAACCCTGATCAGCGCCGCGATCCTCCCGCAAACCGCCAGCGCCGCCATGCGCAACGCCTTGTATCAGCGTTTCGGTGTGTTCGCATTGTTCGTCACTGATGGCCTGCGCGGACGCAGCAAAGCCGAGTCTTTCGAGGCCAACAACGTGCGCTTCATCGCCGAAGCCGTAGGCCTCGAAGGTCTGCGCAGCGTGACCGTGTTTGAAGACCCGCACATGCGCCGGCGCAATGGTCGACTGAGTCGTTTGAACAGCGAGTTCATGGGCATCACCACCCGGTTCAACGCCCTGCATCAATTGCTCGAACGCCTGCGCGTTAATGGCGAGGAACATGTGGTCGCGGCGATCAGACCGGGCCTGCAGGATCTCGCCGAAGTGCTCGACGGCTTCAGCGGTCGCGCCCTGACCAGCCCCGACGCCGCCCGTTTGGCGACCGCGCTGGCAATCTACAAGGAAGGCCTGGCGGCACGGGTTCGAAGCTTGCGAGCCATCTTCCAGGAAACCGATCCAAGCGATGCCGAGCAACTGGATTTCCACACCGCCTACGAATTGCTCTATCGGTTCGTCGATGATCTGCACAGTTATGCACAGACCCACGCTTCCCTGGCTGATCACCGCCACGAACGCGAGCGCTGGGACGAGCCGTTCACCCCGCAAACCAACTGGTGGGCAGCCGCTGCATCGGGTATTCGCGCCTCGTTCATTCTTATTGTGCTGGGCAGTTACTGGGTCGCCACGGCATGGCCAAGTGGCGCGACGATGACCCTGATCGCCGCCGCCACCGTGGGCCTTTCCGCCGCCACGCCGAACCCGAAACGCATGGCTTTTCAAATGGCTTGCGGCACGTTCCTCGGTGCGCTGATCGGCTTCGTCGAGATGTTTTTCATCTTCCCGTGGATCGATGGTTTCCCGCTGCTGTGCGTGATGCTCGCGCCGGTGATCGTGCTTGGCTCGTTCCTCACCTCGCGCCCGCAATACGCCGGTGTCGGCCTCGGTTTACTGATCTTTTTCAGCACCGGTTCAGTGCCGGACAACCTGACGATCTACAACCCCTACACCTTTATCAACGACTACATCGCCATGGTCATGGGCATGCTGGTCTGCGCGGCGGCGGGGGCGATTATTCTGCCGCCGAACAGTCGCTGGTTGTGGAAACGGCTGGAGCAGGATCTGCGCGGGCAAGTGGTTTATGCGATCAGCGGCAAACTCAAAGGCCTGGCCTCAAGTTTCGAGAGCCGCACCCGCGATTTGCTGCATCAGGCCTACGGTCTCGCGGCCGGTCAGCCGAAGGTGCAGAAGAACTTGTTGCGCTGGATGTTCGTGGTGCTTGAAGTGGGCCACGCGATCATCGAGTTGCGCAAGGAACAGGCGATTTTGCCGGTACACCCGGCCTATGCCGAATCACAGCCGTGGCGCCAGGCAATCCGCGTGATGGGCCGCGCGTTGGTGCGGCTGTTTCTGCAACCGAACTCCAGCAATCTCGAGCGCGCACTGGTCGCGGTCGATCATGCAATCAGCCGTGTCGCTGCCACCGATGAACCGTTCGCGCCGCACTTCGATACCTCCGCATTGCGTCGGGTGAAGAGCTATCTGCACTTCATCCGCACTTCGCTGCTCGACCCGCAATCACCGCTTGCCGCGTTCGCCATCGCCAAGCCCGAAGGACTTGCCCATGCCTCGTGAAATCGCTTTCCACGGCGTGTACATGCCGACCATGACCCTGATGTTTTTCATCGCTGCGGCACTGGCCTGGGCGGTGGATCGATTCCTGTCCGGGTTTGATCTGTACCGCTTTTTCTGGCACCCGGCGCTGCTGCGTCTGAGTCTGTTTACCTGTCTGTTCGGCGCCATGGCGCTGACTGTCTACCGTTGAGAACGATCTGATGAAAAAGTTTTTCAGCCTGCTCGCGACCCTGCTGGTGCTGGCCCTGGCGCTGTGGATCGGCCGCACGTTGTGGCAGCACTACATGAACACGCCGTGGACCCGCGACGGTCGCGTGCGTGCCGACATCATCAATGTCGCCGCCGACGTCACCGGCGAAGTGATTGACGTGCCGGTGCGCGACAACCAATTGGTCAAGAAGGGCGATTTGCTCATGCAGATCGACCCCGAGCACTACCGCATCGCGGTCAAACAAGCGCAGTCGCTGGTCGCCTCGCGCAAGTCAACGTGGGAGATGCGCAAGGTCAACGCCCATCGCCGCGCCGATCTCGACAACCTGGTGATCTCCAAGGAAAACCGCGACGACGCCAGCAACATCGCCGACGCCGCGCTGGCCGATTACCAACATGCGCAAGCGCAACTGGAAGCCGCCGAACTCAACCTGAAACGCACCGAAGTGCGTGCGGCGGTCGACGGTTACGTGACCAACCTCAATGTGCATCGCGGTGATTACGCGCGCATCGGCGAGGCGAAAATGGCCGTGGTCGACATGAACTCGTTCTGGGTCTACGGCTTCTTCGAAGAGACCAAACTGCCCCACGTGAAAGTCGGCGATAAGGCCGACATGCAGTTGATGAGCGGCGAAGTCTTGAAGGGCCACGTGGAGAGCATCTCGCGCGGCATCTATGACCGCGACAACCCGGAAAGCCGCGAGCTGATTGCCGATGTGAACCCGACGTTCAATTGGGTGCGGTTGGCGCAACGGGTGCCGGTGCGGATTCATATTGATGAAGTGCCGGAGGGTGTTCTTTTGGCGGCGGGGATTACTTGCACGGTGGTGGTGAATCAGAGCGCTGTGGACAACTGACAGACCGTGTCGCTCCCATTCGCGAGCAGGCTCGCTCCCACAGAGGTCATGCATTCCAAATGTGGGAGCGAGCTTGCTCGCGAATGAGGGCGACTCGGTATTTCAGGAGACTACCGCGCAATCACTCAGCGCAAAACGTCTCCTGCAAATGCAGCCACAACACCCGCCCGGATTCGAGCTTTTCAAACACCACGGTCGCACGCCGATCCGTTTTCACACCGCTCGCATCGCTCTGCTGTTCGCGGTAACTCACGGTCGCGCCGCGCTGATGCAAGGCAATCACACGTAATTCACTGAGCTGGATTCGGAAACCTTTCTTCTGTCCCCCGGCGGCTCGAAACAGCAGGCGCAAGGCGTCGACATCCAGCGCTCGGCCTGACGGCGTCACCATGGAAAAACGTGGCGAAAAACGCCCCAGCAAGTGCTGCAGCGCGGCGTTCTCTTCTTCTACGGCAAACCATCGTTCGATGGCTTCGTGCGCCTGGATCACTTCGTCCAGGTAGGGCGTGGCGTCGTTCATGCAGTTTTTTCCTCAAGGGCAGGTGGGTTCAATAGCGCGAGCACGTGGGTCGAGTTGAAACGCAGGACGGCGACCATTGGCAACAGGGTCAGCAGCGCGGCGGCGATAAAGCACTCATGGAAACCGTTACCACCCAACGCGCCCAACAGCGAACTGAGCAGTGCCGCCGCGAGACAGAAACCGAGTTGGCGATTGATGTTCCACAGGGCGCTGGAGTGGCCCATTTTTTCTGGCGCGATGCCGACAAACGCCAAGGTCTGCGCGGTGACGCTGCACAGGCTGCCGCCCAACCCCATCAGGGCATAGGCGACGATCAGCGGTGTGCTCGCCGGTTGTTCGATGCGCATCAGCAAAACGATGCCCAGGCATTGCAGGAGCATGCCGGCGCTCAGTAATGGTTTGGGGCCGAGGCGGTTGAAGCAGCGTTTGCCGAGCGTGATCGCCACCCCCGAACCGATTGCCCACGGCAGCATCAGCGCGCCGGTTTGCGCCGCGCCGGTACCGAGGTTGTGCAGGTACAACACGGCAATCATGTGGGTGCCGGTGAACACCCCCGGCACGCACAGGTAGATCAGCATTGCCAAGCGCAGTGACGGATTCTTGAACAGTTGCAGATCGAGGATCGCGCCGGGTTTGCGCCAGCCATCGCGAAGGTAAATGCCCAGGATTACAAGGCTCAGCAGCAGGGCAAAGATGCCGAGGGTTCGGGTGTCGGCGTCGCTCAACAGACTGATGGCGATCAACACTAAACTTAGCGCCGAGGCTGCCAGCAGCAGGCCGCGCGCGTCCAGCGGCGGGCGTTCAGTCAACGGTTGATCGGCTTTCAGCCAGAGCAGGCCCAGCCCGAATGCCAGCAGCGTCACCGGAAGATTCAAGTAGAAAATCCAGCGCCACGACAGGGCCTGAACGATCAGTCCACCGGCCGCCGGTGACAGTGCCGGCACCAGCAGCGCCACCAGCAACACCACACCGGTGAAGTGCGCGCGTTGCGTCGCGGGGAATTGTCGATACGCCAAGGCCTGGCCCACCGGCAGCAGCAGTCCGCCACCGAGGCCTTGCAGCAGTCGCCAGGCAATCAGGCTTTCAATCGATCCCGCCTGCGCCACCAGTGCCGAGCCAATCCCGAACAACAACAGCGAAGCAAGAATCAGTCGCCGCTCACCGACCCGTGTCGCCAGCCACACGCTCAGCGGAATGATCAGTGTCAGGCCGAGCATGTAGGCGTTGCTGATCCACGCCAATTGCGTCACCGAGGCGTGCAATTGTTGCGCGATGTCGGGGTAGGCAATGCTGGCGACGAACATGTTCAGCAGGTCGAGCGCAAAGCCCAACAAATACACCAGCGCGACTTTCGAGCGATAAGCCATGGCAGCTTCCCTGTAATGAGACGTGCAGGGTAGGGCGCTTCTGGTCATAGGAAAACGCTGGTTTGGCTGCTAGTTTGTCAAAATTATTTTGACAAGGAGCGCCGGGGATATGGTCAGCCTGGATCGTTTTGACACCTTCAAAGCCGTGGTCGAGGCAGGATCCCTCACGGCCGCAGCCGACACGTTGGGGCAGACGCGCGCCGTGGTCAGCTTCAACCTCAAGCGCCTGGAGGAGGAATTGGGCGTGACCTTGCTTACGCGCAACACTCGACAACTAGCGCTGACCGATGCCGGTGAGCGCTTTTATCGCCGCTGCCTGCGCACGCTGGATGAGGCGCGGCTGGCGATCGAAGAGGCGCGTTCGGAGCACGCACAGCTCAAGGGCACACTGCGTATCACCACGACGGTCGAGTTTGCCTTGGCTCAGGTGGTGCCGGCGCTTGAGGTGTTTCGCCAGCAGCAACCGCAGTTGAACATTCATTTGTCGACGTCTTCGACCCATGCCGATCTGATTTCCGAGCGCTTTGACATGGCGATTCGGCTGGGGCGCATGCACGACTCCAATCTGCGTGCGGTGCAGTTGTCGACGTTCGAGGTGTTTGCCGTGGCGGCGCCGGAGTTGGTCGCACGCTTTGCACCGGTTGCCACGTTGGCAACCCTGGAATCGATGCCGACGTTAGGGCATGGGCGGGTGCCGGAAATGACCGTGAGCGATCCGGCCGGTAAAGAGCATTTCTATCAGCCAAAACCGGGAACCACCGCGATCGTTGCGGATAACTCGGCGACGCTGCGGGCCTTTGCATTGACCGGGCAAGGCGTGGCGATACTGCCGCAATGGTTGATTCAGGATGATCTGGAGGCCGGGCGGTTACAGCGTTTGCTGGTGGATTACCGGTTTGCGCAGCAGGGGGTGTATGCACTGTACCCGGACACCCGGCATTTGCCGCTGAAGGTGCGGGCGTTCATTGATTTCATGAAGGGCTGGGGCTGAGCGTTGGCTGATCTGGCCTCTTCGCGAGCAGGCTCGCTCCCACATGGGTTCTCTGTCATGCAGAAGATCCCCTGTGGGAGCGAGCCTGCTCGCGAAAGCGTCAACCCGGTCTCAGAGCTTTGCGCGCAATCCAAACCGCTTCATCAACGTCGATTCCAGCAAACCCTTGGGCAACAACGTCGCCAGCAACGGCAACGCCCGGCTGCCATTACCAATCCGGATCAGCCGTGGCGGTTTGCTCTGCTGCACAGCCTTGAGCAACACAGCCGCAAACTCACTGGCCGGGGTCGGCTTGTCCTGCGACGCCTTGGCCCTTGCCCGGATGCCTTCGCGCAGTGGAAACCACGGTGATTGTTCATTGATCAACTGCTCGGCTTCATGCCCGGCGTTCTTGGCAAAACTCGACTGGATCGCCCCCGGTTGCACTTCCATCACGCGAATGCCGAACGGCGCCAGTTCCATGCGCAGTGCGTCGCTCAAGGCATGCACCGCCGCTTTTGAAGCGCAATAGGCGCCGGCAAACGGTGTGACCAGCACGCCGGACACACTGCCGATATTCACCACCAGACCTTTTGCCCGACGCAGCACCGGAAACAGCGCCCGCGTGACACCGACAATCGAAAATACATTGGTCTCGAACTGCCGTTGCATTGCCGGTACACCGCCATCGAGCAACGGCCCCATGGCGCCATAACCGGCGTTGTTGATCAGCACATCGAGGCCGCCGTGTTGCTGGTTGATCCGCTCGCCAAGTTGCTCCAGCGCCGCACTGTCGTTGACGTCGAGTTGCACGGCGGTGAACCCGGCTGATGCCAGCAGCGCCACGTCTTCAGCCTTGCGCGCACTGGCCCAGACTTCGTAACCGGCGGCTTTGAACGCATCGGCGAGGGCGCGGCCGATGCCGCTGGAACAACCGGTAATCAACGCAACGGGCATGGCGCATTCCTTGTGCAACAGAATGGGGAAGGGGATCAGTCGGAGAAGCTACCCTGCAAGCGCTCGGCGCGAAACTCCAGGGTTTGCGGGCGATAACCGGGACGCAGCGGCGGCATCGGCAGGCAGTCTTCCCACTCGCCACCGGCCTGCAATTCGCCGGGACCGCGATAGCGCGGGGCGGTGTATTGGTTGTCGGCCAGATTGACCGTGTCACCCGGCGCATAGGCTGCAATGCGCCAGCGCAGTTCGGTCAGGGGCACGTCGTTGCCGTTTTTCATTTTCAGTTGCAGCGGACGATCAGCCGGGCATTGTTCTGGAACGTAGGCGATGCGCATCTCAAGGCGCGCCAGTTGCTTGATCTCGCGGTTGTCCAGCCACACCACCCACATGGCCACAAAGCCCAGGCCAATCGCCGCCGCCACCGAAACCGGCAAGGCCTTGGCCGGATAGCGCAACAGCAGGATTAGCCAGGTGATGACCAGCAGAATGCCGATGAACATGCGCACAACCTCGAGGAGAGAGAGGGTCATCCTACCTAAGCGCAGGTGAGGTTGGCGATGGGCATCGGGACTTGCGGTGTCTGATCGGGCCTCTTCGCGAGCAGGCCCGCTCCCACAGGGGAATGCATTTCAAGTGTGGGAGCGAGCCTGCTCGCGAAGAGGCCCTTTCAGGCGACACAGAATCAGGACAAAAAAAGCCCCCACCCAACCCGCTGCGGATAGGGGACGCAACGGGCTGGACGGGGGCTTCTTGTTTTATCGATCAGTTACTGCGCGATGGTTTTAACCGACACGCCGCGCTCGATCGGGGTGGAGCGACCGTAGATATCTTCGAAGCGCTCGATATCGTCTTCACCCAAATACGAACCCGACTGCACTTCGATGATTTCCAGCGGGATCTTGCCCGGGTTGCGCAGGCGGTGTACCGAGGCGATCGGGATGTAGGTCGACTGGTTTTCGCAGAGCAGGAACACGTTTTCATCGCAGGTCACTTCAGCGGTGCCGCTGACCACGATCCAGTGTTCGGCGCGGTGGTGGTGCATCTGCAGCGACAGGCACGCGCCCGGTTTTACCGAGATGTGCTTGACCTGGAAACGCCCGCCCATGTCCACCGAGTCATATGAGCCCCACGGACGATAGACCTCGCAGTGGTTCTGGGTTTCGCTGCGGCCCTGCTCGTTGAGCGTGTTGACCATCTGCTTGACGCCTTGGACCGAGTCCTTGTGGGCAATCATCATGGCGTCTTTGGTTTCGACCACAACGATGTTTTCCAGACCGATCACCGACACCAGTTTGCCGTTGCCGTGGATCATGCAGTTCTTGCTGTCCTGAATCACCACATCGCCTTTGCTGACGTTGCCATTGGCGTCTTTCTCGTTGACTTCCCACAACGACGACCAGCAACCGACATCGCTCCAGCCGGCGGTCAACGGCACGACGCAGGCGCGCTGGGTTTTTTCCATGACGGAGTAGTCGATGGAATTGTCCGGGCAGCAGGCGAAGGTGGCTTCGTCGAAGGTCACGGTGTCGTTGTCCTGCTGGCTGCGTTCGAGGGTCAGCAAGCAGGTGTCGTAGATGTCCGGGTCATGCTTTTTCAGCTCTTCGAGGAAGCGGCTGGCGCGGAACAGGAACATGCCGCTGTTCCAGTAGTAACCGCCGGACTGCACGTATTCGGTGGCGCGTTTGACGTCAGGTTTTTCGACGAAGTGCGAGACGCGGCTGACGCCTTCCGGCAGCAGCGAATCGCCGGTGGATTTGATGTAGCCGTAACCGGTTTCCGGTTTGGTCGCCGGTACGCCGAACAGCACCATTTCGCCGTTTTCGGCAGCGACGGTGGCGAGGGCGAGGGCGCGTTGCAGGGCTTTCTGGTCTTCCAGCACGTGGTCGGCCGGTAGCACCAGCATCAGTTCGTCACGGCCTTCATTGACCAGCATCATCGCGGTCAGCGCCACGGCCGGCGCGGTGTTGCGGCCGAACGGTTCCATGAGGATGCGCTGGCATTCGAGGTTACGATTGGCCAACTGCTCGTTGACGATAAAGCGGTGATCCTTGTTGCAGACCACGATCGGGGTGTCCATGCCTTCGAACACCAGGCGTTCGAGAGTCTGCTGGAACAGCGTGTGTTCGCCGGTCAGGGCGAGGAATTGCTTAGGGAACTGCTTACGCGAAAGCGGCCAAAGACGTGAACCGCTACCACCTGACAAGATCACCGGAATCATATTGTTTACTCCATAAAATGCAGTTGAGAGCTGCAAGCTGCAAGTGGCGAGTTAGAAGCACTTCACTTGCAGCTTGAGGCTTGTAGCTGATAGCTCGAGCGATTAGCGAGTCGATACCGGGCGTTTTACCCAGACTGGCGACAGGCTGCTGCCGCTGCCGGTGACGTACAGCACCGCCGCTTCACCGCGCTCCAGGGCGACCGGTTTTACGTCGCCGACTTTCTTGTCACCTTCGTACAGCGCCAGGCTGACTTTCACCGGGTTGATTTCACGTTCGCCACGGCCCTTGGCGGCCACGTTCGGCACCACGTCGGTCTTGCCGTCGGCGGTCTTCAGGGTCAGCGGCTTGTCGCTGAGGTTCTGCACGCGCACCAGGGATTTCTGCTTGTTCTTGAACGGCGGTTCTTCGATCAGTTGCGGCGCGCCGGAAGCGTTGTTGACCAGGGTGTAGTAGTGGTCGCCAGCGAGTTTCACCGGCAGGGTCTGGCTGCCGACCTTGGCGCTGTAATCACCGCCCGGCATAAAGCTGAAGTCGCTGCTGGCCAGTGGCGCAACGTCGCTCAGGTTGGTGCTGCCGACAGTGGCGCTGACTTCAGCGTTGCTGGCGTTGTAGACACGCACGAAGGTCGAGCCTTTCGGTGCGGTCGGGCCGTAAAGTGCAGCGTCGCCACCGGCGAAAGCTTGAACCGACAGCACGCTCAAACCTGCAACCAGTGCAATGCGTTTTGCGAGACGACGAGGAGTAGTAGTGAAAGTCATGGTGTACCTCTCTTTCAGTTTTGCGCCCGATCGGGCGTCTCGGATTTAGTGTTGATTGCTACGTTTTGTTGGCGCGCGCCGGCTTGTTTAAGCTCTGCGACCCACTGCGGGTCGGCGTCGCCGATTTCGTTGTTCACAGGCAGATATCGTTCAGGAAACTCCCAGATCAGCACCTGTGGCGGGCTGTTCTTGAAGTCATCGCTTTTCAGGTAGCTGAGCATCGGCAGGATCGGGCCGTGGCCGTCTTCGGCGTAGCTCACCACGTCGCTGTGCAGCGCTTGTTTCAGGGCACCGACGAAGTTCCAGTTGGGGTTGGCGCTGTAGCTGGTGCCGACCAGTGCCACCGGCACTTCATTGCTGGCGAACAGCGCGTCGTCACCGGCAGGCTGATCGCCAGCCGCGACGGTGTTGCGCTTTTGCAGTGGCTCTTGCGCCGGCATCAGGTTTTCAAACAGCGGATCGAGCGGCAGGAACAAGCGCAGATCACCCTTGTGCGTGACCTTTTCCGCTGGCGTGGTAACGAAGCGCTGCGGCTCGCCGCTGAGCGGGAACTTGTCGGCGATGGTTTTCGCCAGGGTGTTCGCCGCGATCTCCGCGCCTTCCGGCGTCCAGTGCGTATCGGTGCGCAGGAACACTTGCTGACCACTTTGCTTGGCCTGTTGGAACGGCTTGAGCAAGTCAGGGGCGAGGATCTTGTCGGCGGCTACACGAGCATGGAAATCCTGATAGAGATTTTCGTGAATGCTCGCCGGTTTCACTTCACCCAGATGCTCCGGGTACAGACGAACCTTGGCCGGCACGATCGCCATCACCAGTTTCACGCCTTTGTCTTTCAGGGTCTGGCGCACGCCTTCGACCAGCGCGTAGTTGCCTTGCAGGTTCAGCTCTTCGTTGACGATCGGGTTGAATTCCTCATCGCTGTACAACCACTGATCGCGACCGAGCACCACGCCCGGACGACCTTCGTTGAACAGTTTGAAATCCAGCGCGGCCCAGAGGTTGGTGCCCAGACGCTTGATCGGGAATTCATCGTCGTAGTGCGTTTCCACAGCCTTGGTCCAGCGACCGTTGAGCACCGTCGCATCGGCATTGGTGCTGAAGCCGAAGAAGCTGCGAACCGACCACAGACCCAAGACCAACAGGGTCACCAGGAACAGGGCAATGTAGAAGATGCGTAATGAGCGGGTCATGTCAGATCCCTCAGAACTGGAAGTAAAGGAACGGCGAGAAGCTTTGCGCCGAGAGTTTGAGAATCGAGGCGATGAACAGCAGCAGGATCAGGCCGCGCATCACATAGCGCGACCAGTCCGCGCTCCAGTAGGCCGGTTGCACCTGGGCTTCGACGCCGACGGTGTAGCCAGGCTCGTGGATGCTCGCCGGGTTTTCGCCAGGCGCTGCCTTGATCATTCCCGGAGTCGCGGTGGCAGGGCCGTTGGCCTCGACGTTGACTTCAGGTTTGCTCTTGGCTGGCGGCTGGTTGGTGTACAGATCGCGCAGGCCGAAGAACGCCAGCGTCACGTACGCCACAACCAGAGTCGCCACTTGCAGACCGGTGAGGCTGGCTTGATTGAGTTCCGACAGCGACCAGTCGCCGAAGCTGAACATCGCGCCGTACATGCGCCCGGCAACGTGCAGGTTTTCGGCACGGAAGATCACCCAGCCCATGACCACGAGCAGGAAGGTCAGCGCCCAGCGGATCGGGTTGAGGCTGCGCGGCGAGGTGTTCAGGCCCAGCGCTTTTTCAATCGCCAGCCACATGCCGTGCCAGGCGCCCCAGACGATGTACGTGATGTTCGCGCCGTGCCACAGACCACCGAGGAGCATGGTCAGGAACAGGTTGCGATAGGTCATCAGCGTGCCTTTACGGTTACCGCCGAGGGTGATGTACAGATAGTCACGCAGCCAGGTCGACAGGCTGATGTGCCAGCGGCGCCAGAACTCGGTGATCGACTGGCTGATGTACGGCTGTTTGAAGTTTTCCATGAAGCGGAAACCCATCATCAAGCCCAGACCAATCGCCATGTCGCTGTAACCGGAGAAGTCGAAATACAGCTGCGCGGTGTACGCCAGCGCGCCGAGCCACGCGTCACCGGTGGTCGGGTTTTGCAGGGCGAAACAATGGTCAGCGACCACCGCGAGGGTGTCGGCGATAAAGACCTTTTTGATGAAACCCTGCATGAACCGTGTGCAGCCCTCGGAGAACTTGTCGAGGGTGTGCGTGCGGTTGTTGAACTGGTCGGCGAGGTCGCGGAAACGCAGAACCGGGCCGGCAATCAAGTGCGGGAAGATCGCTACGAAGGCGGCGAAGTCGATCAGGTTGCGCGTGGCCGGGGTGTCGCCGCGATACACGTCGATGATGTAGCTGATCGATTCGAAAATGTAGAACGAGATACCGATCGGCAGCAGCACGTGGGTCAGGATGAACGGCTCAAGTCCGACCGAGGTCATAATCGCGTTGATGCTGTCGACGCCGAAGTTGGCGTACTTGAAGTAGCCGAGGATGCACAGGTCGACTGCGACACCGAGCAACAGCCAGCGCTGCGCCGGTTTGGTTCTGACACCGGCGGCACCGACTTTTAGGCCGATCCAGTAGTTCCACAGCGTGACCGCAGCGAACAGCGCGAGGAAGTCCACACGCCACCAGGCGTAGAACACGTAGCTGGCGATCAGCAGCAGCAAATTGCGATAGCGTTGCCCGCTCAAGTAGTACAAGCCGAGAAAGATCGGCAAGAACAGAAACAGGAACACGTTGGATGAAAATACCATCCCGATCTCTCCATGTTTGAACCAACAGTCAAGGGCCAAAGCCCCCCCAAACCCCCCGTGGTCGTGGAGGGGTGATGCGTGTCTGCTTGAGGTTTCGGGGAGGCCTTCAGACCGCGCCCCTCACCCCCCGCCCTCTCCCGGAGGGAGAGGGAGCCTGATCTCCATGGTTCTCAAAAATGGAGATCGACCCGGTATTTCTGTGCAGCCTGATCTCGATTGTTTTTCAACACCTGAGATCGGCCCGGTATTTCTGTGCAGCCTGATCTCGGTTGTTTTTCAACGCCTGAGATCAACTCGATATTTCATTTCGGCGTAACTCGCACAGCCACCTCGATCAGTCCCCTCTCCCTCCGGGAGAGGGTTAGGGTGAGGGGCTTTTGCTTCATGAGCCTTTGTTGCCCTTTTCATGCGACGGGTCATAGACCTTGGTCAGATCCCCACCGAGGCGGAAAGTCTTGAACGGCTGCATGCCGTGCTTCTTCTCGATCACATCAGGCGCACAGGTGTAGAGCGTGCAGAACGGTTCGAGCCAGGCGAATTTCATGTCCTCTTTCAAATCGGTCATGTCCTGCTCTTTGCCGTTCTTCTTCTCGAATTCATCCGGGTCTTTCACCCCCGACAACACCCGATCTCCGAGACGCTTCAGCGCACCGTTGTTTTCCTGACGCAAATCGACCCCGTTGACCTGGGCAAAACTGGCGATCATCGCCAGCGGCGGCAGGGCGTAGTTGTGATAGGCGAGGGCGCGTTGCTGGCGCTTGAGTTCGTTCGGCAGGAAACCGTCGGCATCGACTTGATTGACGCCGACCTTGTATTCCTTCACCGCCCAGTCAAACAGATCGCGGCGGTTGGTCGCGACCGACGTCGCCATCACCGACCATGCGGCCCAGTACGAGTGGTTGTTGGTTTTTTCCAGCGGCAGGTTGTCCCAATCGCTGACGACCTGATCGGCCATTTTGCTGAACCACGCCTCGATCACCTGCGCTTCCTGCTGATGCTGCGCCAGCGGATGCGAGTCGGAGAACTTCAGGCGAATGTACGAAGAGGCCATGCTGCCCAGCGCCCATTTGCGCATCGACTTGCCGGTGTGGTTGAAGTCTTTCGACATCAGTGCATCCGCCCGAGCCCAAGTAGCCAGCCAGTTCAGCGTGCAGTCGAGCTGTTCCGGACGACCGTCGCGCATGAACTGCATCACCCGTTTGGCGGTGCCGCGTTCCAGCGTGGTGATGTCTTTGGTGGTGTCGCGGAAGGCTTTTTCCGACTTCACGTTCAGTGTCGCGCGGGCCTTGTCCGAACCTTCGTATTTGCTGCGAAATTGCAGCGGCCCGGTGTACGGCGTCGGCATCGCATCGCAGCCTTCGCTTTTGTCACCGGTCTTGAATTTATCCACAGGCGCGAAATAGCCCTGGGGTGGACGCAGTGGCGCGGCGGCCTGAGTCGCCCCGGCGAACATCGCCAGGCTCAGCAGCGTCGGCGCTAAAAGAGTTTTCAGTTTCGAGTTTCGCATAGCAGACCTCATTGCCCGACCTGAGCGGTTTGTTGCCCAGCGCCCGGGAATACGTTGCGTTTGCAGATTTTCGCTTCGACTTTCTGCGGCGCGGTGCCCGCTTCCGGGCCCTGGACTTCGACTGCCAGCAAGTTTTGCGAGGCCCAGTCTTCGTCCGTGCGCAGCTCAAAGGCGAAACGACCGTCGGTGTCGGAGGTTTCCGGTTTCTCGATCTTGATGTCCTCGTGGCGACCGTTCATGTACCAGAGGGTGGCTTGCAGGGTTTTCACCGAAGGGTCGGCGAAGCGGATGTCGACCTGATGGCTGCTGTTCTGCAGGTTCAGGTTCTTGCTGTTGACCAGCAGTTCTTGTTTGCTGCCCGGCTTGAGCGTGGTGCTCGCGGACATTTGCGCGTCTTTGCCTTCGCAGCCGTTGTCGAGAAGGGACATCATCTGGCGATAGATGGTTTCCTGGTCGAGGCGGTACAGCGGCGAGAATTCCCAGATAAGAATCTTCGGCGGAGTCTTCTGGAATTCGTCGCTGCCCAGGTACTGCAACATCGAACCTTCCAGACCGCCGCCAGGGAAGGCGACGTTGAGAATGTCGGCGCCGATGGCTTCTTCGAGGAAGCCGGCGAAGTTGTAGTTCTTGCCGCTGTGCGAAGTACCGACGAGGGTGATTTGCGGGTTGCCGGAATCACCGAACAGGTCGCCATCACCCGCTTCGCCCTTAGGCTCGGTGGTGAACTGATCCATGTACTGGATCGCGTAACTGGTGCCGCAGAGTTGCCCGGCCATGTTGTGCAGAGTGCCGGTCTTGCCCATGCGCCCGGAGCGTTTGGTTTCGAATTCACGCTTGGGCACGTCGGCGAAGGCCGGGATCTGCTTGACCTTCTCGGCGACGATTTTCGCCGTGCGCTGTGCACCGTATGGCGTCCAGTGTTGGTCGCCGCGGAAGTAGAAATCGTGGGCGGGCAGGGTGTCCGGCAGAGATTCGTTGGTCAGCGGCGACAGGTCCGGCACGACGTAACCCATTTTGGCGAAACGGCCGAGCATGGTCTTGTAGTTGCCCAGCGCTTTCTCGTAATCGAACGCGGCTTTTTCCTGCGGGTTGAGCTTGTTGCGATTCACCAGACCACGGGTTGGCTGATAAACAATCACCAGTTCGACGCCTTTGGCTTTGAACGCATCGTGCAGTTGTTGCAGACGTTTGTAGCCGGCGGGGGTGGTGTTGAACTCGGTGCGCAAATCTTCCTGAGTCCGGAACAGCCAGTCGCCTTGCGCCTGCACCAGCGTGGTGAAGTTCTGCTGATAACGCGTGGTGTAGTTCTTCGCGTCATGCGCCGCCGGGCACAGGTTGCAGCACGGTTCGGCGCTGAACTTTGGCGGCGTGGCGGCAGCGCCTTCATCGGCACGGGCGCCGTTGCTGGCCGCGAGAATGCCCACGGTCAGGGCCGACAGGCTGAGTAATTTGATCAAGTGTGGGTGCATAAAATTATCCTCAGTCCTGCATTTCGGTCTGGCGTTCGACAGGGTCGATCAGCACGGCTTTCTGCTGGCGCACCAGCAGGTCGAGAATTTCATCCTGGCGCTCGCCGAGGATGCCGTTGAAGCTGATGCCGCTGGATTTGGTCGGCGCCAGCATCGACACGCGATACAGCTCGACACTCAACGGTGAATCGATCGACAGCGGGCCGCTGCCATTGGCCGCCAGTTCACCGCCAACGACGATCAGCGACACTTGCGCATCGAACGGGTCGAGTTTGATGTCACGGTCGGTGTCGCTCAGGTCCTTGATGTGGCCGTAAACGCCGGTCAGGCCGTTGGCCATGGCGACGTTTTCGTAGAGGCGGATGTTCACGCTGTTACGAATACGGATGCCGTGGCGCTTGTTGCTGATGACCTTGTTGCCCCACAGCAAATTGTCGGCGGACTCATAGAGGGTGATGCCGTCGGTGTGGTTCTTGTAGATCTCGTTGTAGGCAATGATGTTGTTGACGCTGTTACGGTCGATCACCAGGCCCGAGAGGTGGTTGTCGAAGCTCTTGTTGTTGAAGATGAAGCTGTCGTTGACCTCACGGGAAATAATGATCCCGTGCTTCTTCTTCGTGCCGTGCACAGTGTTCTCGGCAATGATCAGGCCGTGGGAACGGTCGTGCGGGTCGATGCCGTAGACGATGTTGTCTTTGTAGGTGTTGCCCTTGACCACGAAGTCGCGGGTCTCGTAGCAGTAGAAGCCGTACCACATGTCAGAGAACTCGGAGCCGACGATCCAGCCGGTCGGCTCAGGGCGCTTGAGCACCTTGGCCATGTTCGGCGTGTACTGGGAAATACTCACGCCGTACGACTTACTGTTGGCGTAGCCGAAGCTGGCCATCTTGCTGTTGACGATGTAGGTCTCGGTGCCGCCCCAGGCGAGCAGGAACGGACGGAATTCCTTCGGCGAACGGAAGGTTGCCGGGCCGTTGTCCTTTTCGCGCCAGCCAGTGATCTTGGTGTCACGCACGAAGAGCTGACCGTCGTTGACCAGGAATGAGCCGGCTTCTTGCGACAGGCGCAATTCCTGGGTCTGGCCATCGATTTCGAGGATGCCTTTACGACCGACAACGATCGGCAGCTTCGACAGATACACGCCCGGCGAGGTCTCGCTGAAATACTGCTTGGGCAGTTTCTGCGCCAGATCCTTGAGGTTCATGTAGCCGTCGTCGACGAAGATCGCCTGCGGGATACCGTGCTGACGCACTACCCATTCGGCCATCTTGTTGTCGCCGCCGATGAAGTCCTTCAGCGCGTCTTCCTGCATCATCCGGCGCACGCTGATCTTGCCCGGTTTGCTGCGGACGATCTTCGCCGCAGCGGCTTCGGCGGTGAAGCCGGAGAGGTCGGGCAGTTTTGGCGCGGCCAGATTCAGCGCGTCGGTCGGCGCGCTGCTGACGGTGTAGGTCTTTGCCTGTTGCAGTTCTTTGGCCACGGTGGCCGGCTTGGCCGGTTGCGGCGCCGTCGGCTCCACGTTGGCGAAGGCGCCGGCGCTGGCCAGCAGCATCGCGCCGGCCAGCAGGCTGAGTGAGCCTATCCTGGTGCTGATCATGTCGGGCACTCCCTTGGCGGTTTGCATCAGAAGCGCCAGATCACGTCGATGAACGCGCGGTGCATGTACGAATCAACCTGCTTGCCGTAGGCATCGCCCGGTTTGAACACACCGCCACGGAAGCGCACGAGGGCCGAAGGCTCATCGATCGACTGGCTCAACGCCGCCGGCAACAGGCCTTGCTTGAAGTACTTGGTGACGACCAGGTCCATCTCCTGACCCAGGTCCTTGTTGCCGTCTTCAAGCGGCAGCGAAGTGCTGGAAAGGATTGCGCCGGTGGCGTCATCGGTGTTGTTTTTCACGGCGTTGATGCCGTTGCTGCCCACCGGCTTGTTGCCGTCGACACGCCAGAACTTGTGGTAGATCAGGCTGGCGTCGTACTCGTCGTTGACCATCCACGAACCGAACAGGGTCGCGGTCTGCATATTGTTCATTTCGCCACGGAAGGCTTCGCCGAAACGGTGCACCCGCGAGCGGGTACCGGTGTAGTTGGAGCGGTTGCTTTCCAGACCGTTCTGCTCGTAATCGGCGCTGGCACGGGCATAGGCACCGCCGACTTGCCATTGCGGATCGAGGCGCAGACGCACACCGATGTCGGTGGCCCAACCGTTGACGTCATCGCTGCGCTTGGCTTGCGCCGGGCGCGAACCATCGGCATTCAAGGCGTTGACCGTGTCGCGGTCGCCGCTCATGCCGGTGATGCTGCCCCAGTAGTTGACGGTGTTGGTGTTGCGCCAGTTGTAGGCGTCGCTGTCGGCGGTCAGGCCGATCCAGCTGATGTCGCCGTTCTCGGTCTTGTCCAGCGAGTCGCGCGGGACGCCCGGTTCGGCGTAATCGAGTTTGCCGTCATCGTGGGTGTGGTGACCGCGAATCCCGACCCATTGCCCCGGCGTCCACTGGTAAGCGGCGTCGGCGTAGGCGTGCAGGCGATCCTTGTCTTTCGGCGCCAGCTCTTTCAAGTCGGTGCGGTATTCGCTGAAGCGTTCGGCAACACCGGCGTTGGCACGCAGCAGGGTGGTGTCGAAGGTCCAGTTCAGCGCTTCGATGTTGGTGTCGCGCCACTGGCCGTCGTCGTTGCGCAGGCGCTGGCGACCGAACTTGAGCATCTCGCCCGGGTAAGGCGTGAGGCCGCTGTAACCAACCCAGAACTCGCGCATCGCCAGGTAGTTTTTCTTGGTTTTGCGATCACCGTTGTCGGTGGCTTGTTCACCGTCGGATTGTTGCAGGGTGTCGGTTTCAATGATGTCGGTCGAGGTTACGGCCTGGCCCATGGCGTAGGCACTCCACGCGCCGCTTTCGCCGTAGATCCATGGACGCAGGTCAAGGCCGACGCCGTTGACGTCACCGCCCTTGGCGGTACCGAGGTCGCGGTCGTCTTCGGACTGGCCGGTGACTTTCACTTCGAGGCCAAAGTTCTTGGTTTCAGTCATCGCGGCCAGTGTCGGGCAAGACCAGATCAGCGCGAACGAAAGGCCAATGCCGGCCTTCACGAATGGATTCAACTTCATAATTTTTCCTCGCCGTCTTCTTCTTGCAGGGCGTGCAGTTGCAGCGTGTTCTGGTTCAGAGCGCCACGGCTGGCTTGCTCTTGTTGCAGCAGACGTTGCGCTTCGGCCATACGCTCGGGCGGCAATTGCGCGGCGAGGGTGGTCGCCAGCTCATCGGCTTGCGGAGTGTTTTGCGCCTTGGCCAATTGGCTGAACACGTAGGCGTTGAGCGGGTCGGGCTTGGTGCCCTTGCCTTGGGAGAACAGCTGGGCGATGGCGAAGTCGGCGCTGTTCTGGCCGTTACGCGCAGCGGTCAGCAAGTGGTCGAGAGCCTTCTGCGGGTAGACCTTGCCGAGGTAGCCACGGCGATAGATCTGGCCGAGGTAGTAGTTGGCGGCGACTTCACGGCCAACGGCTTTCTGGAAATGTTCTTCGGCGACTTTCGCGTCAGCCGGAACCATTTTTCCTTCGTAGTAGAGCTTGCCCAGCAACAGCTCGGCGCGCGGCTGGTCGGCGGCACGGCCATTGTCGAGGTACTTCATCATCTGGTCGACGTCGCCCAGTTCCGGGTAGTCGTAGAGCAGTTGTGCGAGGGTCACCCACGATGCCGGGTAGCCGGGAGCGATCGGCTCAAGCAACGACTGCGCGGTTTTTTCGTCAGGCTTGCCGAGGGTCGAATCGGCCAGCACACGGGCCACGGAATCGACGCGCTGCGCGGTGACGGTGCCACGGCTGTAACCGGCCTGCATCTGTTTGATCAGCTCGGCTTGTTGCTCAGGCTGGGCGCGTTTCTGGTACACGGTGGCCAGTTCGACGTAGCAGATGTCGGTGGTGTTGAGCGCGGCTTTGCAGATCTTTTCCACGTCATCCAGGTGCTGATCGTAGGTGCCCTGAGTGCGATACAGCAGCACCTGGGCCAGACCCGCTTCGGGGTAGCCGGATTTGCGCCACTGATCGATCTGCTGCTGGGCGTTGATGTTGGGGAAGCTGTGCGGGTATTGCAGGTAGAGCATCGCCAGCGGGATCAACGTGTTGCCTTCGCCATTGGCGGCGGCTTTTTTCAGCAGGCTTTCGGCTTCGTGGTGTTCGGCTTCGGTGGAACCCGGTTTGGCCACCAGCAAGCGGCCAAGACGTGCCTGGGCACGCGGCGAAACACTGGCGGCGGCGCGGTAAGTCGCCTCGGCCTGTTTCATTTGCGCAGGATCGCGGCTGTCGACCTGGATATCGGCGAGACCAACTTGCGCTTCGCTGTAACCCAGATCGGCCAGTTGCTGATAATTCTGCGCGGCGGTGGCGGTGTCACCACGCTTCAGCGCTTCGTTGGCCAAACGCTGATCGGGCAGGCCGGCGCAACCGGCCAGGCTCACCGCCAATGCCAATGCGCACACTGAACCCATGTGGGAGCGAGCTTGCTCGCGAAAGCGGTGTGTCAGTCGGCACTTAGGCTGAATGTCAGAATGCATTCGCGAGCAAGCTCGCTCCCACAGGGTTTGTGGTGTGCTTGAGATGGGTGGAGTAGTCACAGGCATGTCCTCGACTTAAAGACCGGCAGCCATGGCTTTGTCGATCAGCCAGTTCAGGTTCGGGCCACGGTCGCTGTTCACTTCCACCGGGCGACCGGCGAGGCTGCTGTCGAGCGGCTCGTCAGGCTGGATCTGCACGCGGATGTCGGAGGACAGATCGGCGCTTTTCAGGCTGGTGCTGCTGACGATCTTGCCGGTGCGGGTCTTGTCTTCGCCGGCAATCTGGAAGCTCACCGGGGTACCTGGACGCACATCGCCGAACTGGCGATAGGAGAAGCGTGCATCGACGGTGGCCTGGGTGTTGCGCGGCACCAACTGGAAGATCACGTCGCCCTTGCTCGCGTATTGCCCGTCAGCCACCAGTTGCTGGGCCACGGTGCAATCGCATGGCGAGGTCAGGGTGCCGGTCATTTGCTTGCCGAACAGTTCTTCAACCTTGGCCGGCGACAGTTGATCTTCTTCCAGATGGCCCTTGAGCACGTCGAGCATGCTGGTGCTGAAGGTCGCCAGTGGCGCGCCTTTCGCCGCAACGCCATCGGACTTGATCAGGCTTTGCACGGTGCCGTCGCGCGGCATGGTGATGTTCATCCCCGGCACGCTGACCAGACCGGCCTGCGCGTGGCTGACGAAGTACATGCCGTACACCGATTTGAAAATGAAGCCCGCCGCCACCAGACCGACCGCAAAGATACCGGCGCTGAAGGTCACTGCTTTCAGTCGTCCGAACGGGGTCATGCCGGAGCCGCCGTCCTTGACCTTGCGCGCCTTGGTGAAGTTGTCGCGCTGCAGGGTCGCCAGCACTTCGCCGATGCTGACGATGTCGCCGGCCAGGTGCGAAGTGATCAAGTGGCGCAGGGTGGAAATATCCTGCGGCTCGAGGTTTTGGAACTGGCAGCCGGCGCGGCCGGTCTGGCGGTCGAAGGAGCGCACTTGCAGTTCAACGTCCATGGCGATGCCGAGGTTGTCGATGACGAATTGCAGACGCGCCTTGTACACCTGGCCAATGGTCAGTGGCATTTGCCCGGCGTTAAACGCCAGACCACCGGCAGACAGGTCGATGACCCGTGCTTCGACCGGCGTCCGGTCTGGACCGAAGAAGCGCAGTTTGGCCGGGATTTTCACGCGGGCGTGTTGGCGCTGGGCTTCGGATTCATGCACTACGTTGGCGTTGACGGCGGTATTCATAGGGGCGATTTCCTTGTTAATTCAATAGGGGCGGGTCAGACCATCATCAGCAGCACGGCGACGAAAATGCTGCCGGCGGAGAAGGTCATGGTCCGAGACGACCAGGTGTTGAACCAACGTTGAAAGCTGGCGAGATCACGGGTCAGGGATGTGGGTTGGCGTGTCCAGGATTGTTGGTCGAGGCGGAAGAACACGTAGATCTTCACCAGCGCACCGACGATCTGGTTGTAATAGAGAATCGCTGGGTAAGCCGGGCCGATGCGGTGACCGGAACACGACAACAGCAAGGTCAGGATCAGGCGGGTGATGCCGATCCACAGCAGGTAAACGAGGATGAACGCGGTGCCGTATTTGAAGCTGGCGATGATCGCCACGGTCAGGCCGAGCAAGGACGTCCACATCGATACGCGCTGGTCGAACAGCACCACTGAGGTGAAGGCGCCGAGGCGTTTCACACCCAGGCCCAGCGCTCGCGAATTCTGGCGCAGGTTGTTGCCGTACCAACGGAACATCAGCTTGCGGCTGGCCTTGATGAAGCTCTTTTCCGGCGGGTGTTCAACGGTGTTGATCGCCGCGTCAGGCACGTAGAAGGTGTCGTAGCCGAGGCGCATCAGGCTGAACCAGCTCGACTTGTCGTCGCCGGTCAAAAACTTGAAACGGCCCAGGCGCCAGTGTTGCAGCGAGTCGCTTTCAACGTCGGCGATGAATTCCGGGTTGGTCACCACGGTGGCGCGGAACACCGACATACGCCCGGTCATGGTCAGCACGCGTTTGGACAGGGCCATCGAGCACATGTTGATGTGGCGCTGGGCGAAGCGCAGCTTGTGCCATTCGCTCATGATGTAGCCGCCGCGCACTTCGCAGAATTCGTTGGTGGTCAGGCCGCCGACGTTGCCGAACAGCTGGAACCACGGCACGGTCTTGCGCACGGTGCCTTCGCCGAGCACGGTATCGCCATCGATCACGGCCACTACGGCGCGGTCGTCCGGCAGGTGACGGGAGATCGCGCGGAAACCATAGGCCAGGCCATCACGTTTGCCGGTGCCGGGAATGCGCACGAAGTCGAGCTTCACACGTTCTGGCGGATTCATCCGCGCCCACAGCGCCTTGACCAGCAGCTCATCGGACATTTCCACGATCGAGCAGACCACGGTGGTCGGCAGTTCGCAGTCGATGGCTTCGCGGATCACCGAGCTGTAGACCTGCGCGGTGGTCAGCGCGTCGATACGGAAACTGGTGACCATCAGGAACACATGCGACGGGTCCGCCGCCTTACCCAGCTTGCGCACTTTGCGGCGCAGGTGCGGGTAAACGATGTAGAGAAAAATCATGCCGCGCACAAAGTGCGTTGCACCCATCGAGTAGCGCCAGATACCTACGGCGCCAATCAGGAAAATGAAGTCCTTCGACTCGGAGTCGAATGTGGACGTGGGCAGCATCAAGGCCAGGCCCATCAGCAGGCTTAAAAACAACAGCCAGCCGGCGGATTGCAGAAAGATATGTTTGAGCTTGGTCATCGACGTCATCCAAGGTAAGAGAGGCTTCGAGCTGCAAGCTTCAAGCTGCAAGTAAGACGCTTTGGCTTGCAGCTCGAGGCTTGTCGCTTGGCGCTGCGTTACCAGCAGATACCCTCGGTGCGCGTACCGGCGTCGGTGGCTTTGGCCATGAAGCCGACCAGGTCGATGACCTGCTTGCCGTGCGGCGCTTGCTGGGCCAGCGCACGGAATTTCTCGTCGCGGTTGCCGAGGATGATCACGTCGGAGTTGTCGATCACCGAATCGAAGTCCGCGTTGAGCAGGGACGACACGTGCGGGATTTTCGACTCGATGTAGTCCTTGTTCGCGCCGTGAACACGGGCGTACTCGACGTTGCTGTCGTAGATGCTCAGGTCGTAACCCTTGCCGATCAGCATTTCGGCCAGTTCCACCAGCGGGCTTTCACGCAGGTCGTCGGTGCCGGCCTTGAAGCTCAGGCCGAGCAGGGCGACTTTGCGTTTGTCGTGGCTTTCAACGATGTCGAAGGCGTTCTGCACTTGCGATTCGTTGCTGCGCATCAGCGAGTTGAGCAGCGGCGCTTCGACGTCCAGGGAACCGGCGCGGTAGGTCAGGGCGCGCACGTCTTTCGGCAGGCACGAACCGCCGAAGGCGAAGCCCGGGCGCATGTAGTACTGGGACAGGTTGAGGGTCTTGTCCTGGCAGACCACTTCCATCACTTCACGGCCATCGACGCCGACCGCTTTGGCGATGTTGCCGATCTCGTTGGCGAAGGTCACTTTGGTCGCGTGCCAGACGTTGCAGGTGTACTTGATCATCTCGGCAACGGCGATGTCCTTGCGGATGATCGGCGCGTCGAGTTCTTCGTACAGCGATTGCAGAACATCACCCGAAGCTTTGTCGAACTCGCCGATGACAGTCATCGGTGGCAGGTCGTAGTCGGCGATCGCGGTGGATTCACGCAGGAACTCAGGGTTGACCGCAACGCCGAAGTCGACGCCGGCCTTCTTGCCCGAGCAGTCTTCGAGAATCGGGATCACCACGTTGGCCACGGTGCCCGGCAGCACGGTGCTGCGCACGACGATGGTGTGGCGGGTGGTTTTTTCACGCAGGACAAAACCGATCTCGCGGCATACCGCTTCGATGTAGTTCAGTTCGAGGTCGCCGTTCTTTTTGCTCGGCGTGCCGACACAGATCATCGACAAGTCAGTGTCACGAATCGCTTCGGCGAAGTTGGTCGTGCCACGCAGACGACCGGTCTGGATACCCTGTTGCAGAAGTTCGCCCAGGCCCGGTTCAACAATGGGGGATTTGCCGGCGTTAATCATGTCGATCTTGTCTTTGGCAACATCGACGCCAACCACGTCATGGCCCCGTGCAGACAGGCAACCGGCACATACTGCGCCAACGTAACCCAAACCAAATATGCTGATGCGCATCGCAATTACCTCTGTATATATCAGGCCTTAGAGGGCCGGAGTTAATGGTGTTCAGCGTTCATTAGTGCACTCGAAAGTGCGGCACACAGGCGCCACAATGCCGTGTGCAGGCATACTAAGTTTCGAGTGTCTAAATAAGTGCACTCAAGATGTGCGCAACCAGGCCTTGTTGTTATGACTTGCCCTGTTATGCAGCCGATCTTCCTTTGAGAAGACTCTTGTGCAATCGTCTTGCGCGCTCGATGTCAGGATGAAAGTCCCGTAAATCAAGCGGTTGGGTGCTCAGGCGAGCACGTTTATCGGGGCGCGGCCATGGCCTTTATAGGGGATATAAATGGTGCGTATCTCCTGTCCATCGTCTGTTTTGAGACTAGTTAGTCATCTAGGCAAGTTGCTGTGACAACTTGGTTACATGGCTATCTGCTCTGCGTAAGTTATCTCGTACAAACTCGGCGAGAATCGTTACCGGTGGTATGAGCTATGCATTTGGACGAAGTTCCTGTCCGCTCATCGAGAAACCTGAAATTTCTTGAAATATTGTCGGAGATGGCACTGGTCTCAATTTGATAGCACTTTCGTTTTCGACCTTTAATAACAGGCGAATAATCACGTTAGATAGTTTTGTGCCACTACGGTGAAAAAAATCAGGTGCCACTACTGAAAAAAATGATCAGTGTCGAGTGAAACTAATCTTAGAAAAGACAGGGAGTATTTTTTGGCGCCATAAAAATGGCGAAAACAGGCGGGGTTTCTTTGACATCGTGCGAGCTGCACGACTCTTTATAGAAAGAGTCGTGCATTGGGCATGCTTTATTCGGGGGCGTGGTCGCGCAAAAACACCAGATTGTCGGGTTTCGACTGCTCGGCGCTGTAGCGATAACCCTGCACATCGAATTGTTTGAGCAGTGCCGGATCGTTGATTTTTTCCTGGATCACGAAACGGCTCATCAGGCCTCGGGCCTTTTTCGCGTAGAAGCTGATGATCTTGTACTGGCCGTTCTTCTGATCCTTGAACTCGGTGTTGATGATCCGCGCATTCAACGCCGTGCGTTTAACCGCCGAGAAGTACTCGTTGGAGGCGAGGTTGAGCAGCACGTCGTCGCCCTGATCGGCCAGCGCTTCGTTCAGCCATTCGCTGATGCGCGTGCCCCAGAAGGCATAAAGGTCTTTGCCACGGGCATTGGCCAGTTTGGTGCCCATCTCCAGGCGGTACGGTTGCATCAGGTCGAGCGGGCGCAGCAGGCCATAGAGGCCGGAGAGCATGCGCAGGTGTTTTTGCGCGTAGTCAAAATCGGCTTCGCTGAAGGACTGCGCGTCGAGACCGGTATACACGTCGCCCTTGAAGGCGAGCAGCGCCTGCTTGGCGTTTTCCGGGGTGAACGCTGGCGTCCAGCTGCCGAAGCGTGCGGCGTTGAGCCCGCCGATCTTGTCCGACACGTGCATCAGTTCGCTGATCTGCGCAGGCGTCAGGTCGCGCAGTTGCTGGATCAGTTCCTGAGAGTGGTCGAGGTATTGCGGCTGAGTGAAGCGCTGGGTCGCCGGCGGTGTTTCGTAATCGAGGGTCTTGGCGGGGGAAATCACCATCAGCATGAAGTCGTCTCCTTTAATCGTGGGGCGATTCTAGGGGGTTGTCGGTGTTGACTCCAGCTATGGGGGTTATAGGCAGGTGTAAGTGCTGGCATTTGCGACGGCTGGTGGATTGCTCCCTCACCCCAGCCCTCTCCCAGAGGGAGAGGGAGCCGATCTTCGTTGATTTCAACATTTGAGTTCGACTCGGTAGTTCAGATTGGCGGATATCGAAAGGGATACTCGGTCAGCTCCCTCTCCCTCTGAGAGAGGGCTGGGGTGAGGGTGGCGTCCTTCAACCTTGCACATCAGCTATAGTGCCGCGCGGGTTTTGTTATGGAGACATCCCTTTTGCGCATTGTTCTTTTATTCACCGCGTGGCTGTTGAGCTTCGGTGCCGTGGCGGCGCCGGGTGATGTGGCGACGCTGGATCGCAGCACCTGGCCTGAGCAGCTCAGCAATCCGACGCTGTTTGATGTGGCGTCCCGGGCAGAAATCCTCATGTTCGCCCGTGGTCTGCTCGGCACCGAGTCGATGGACGAGACCGCGTTGGCTCAACGTCTGGGCCTGCGCACGGTCAATATCGACGCGGTCAACAGCCTGCGCCAGCGCCTCTGGCAGCGGCTGCTGGCCAACTACAACTACGCCCAGCAGAGTTGCGATCAGGACGCCTCGTTCTGTTTCCTCGTCGAAGACTTGCCGACCCTGCGCGAGCAGGCCGCCAAGTTCGTGGTCAGCGACGACAGCTATTACACCAAGTGGGCCGAGCCGAGCCGGATCTTCCATTTGCAGTATCTGGACGAGTTGATGCGCAAGGCCGCGCTGTCGCCGCAGACCAGCAACGAGTTCGATCGTTTCGGCGACTACGAGCGCAACGGCGACGAGATGCACGACCGGCTGTTTCTGCTGACCTTCGACAGCGCCGCCAACCTGCAACCGGACAACACTGACTGGCTCACCGAGTACCTGCGCAAGTCCAAACTCAGCGGCACGTTCTTCGTGTTGGGCAAGGATATTCAGGCGCGACTGGCCGATCGTTCGGTCAGCAGCCTGCAAACCGGTTTCTCGAAACAGTGCGTCGGCGTGCAGGGTTGGGAGTTCCGTTCCCACAGCCACTGGCAGGACTGGCAGGATTCGGTGCGGCGCAGCGCTGATCTGGTGAAGAACAAGTTGCCGGAAAACTACGTGCCGCTGTTCCGTCCGCCGGAAGGCCAGCGCCGCAGTGATGCACAAGGCTTCTTCAACACTCAGGGCCTGCAAGTGGCGCTGTGGGACATCGATGCCCAGGACGGCGCTGGCAAACTCAAGGGTGGGCCGAGTGCGCAACGGGTGCTGACCCTGATGCTGTTGTGGCGCCACGGGGTGATCAATTTCAACATGAAGCAGGACGCGGTGAAGACCTCGTTGCCGTGGCTGATCACGCAAACCGCGCAAAGCGGCATCGGTTGGGAAGACTGTCAGGACGCGTTTCGCTGAGAAACGCTAAAAGCCCGGAAACATTGGGCTTGGGGTGATTTTTTCAGGGGATTTGCAGCAGGTGGACTTCCGACTCTAACGGTGTCGAGGGAGTCCGCCAAGGGCTTTTCGTCACTTTGCAAAATAAACTTAAAAAAACCGTCAAAGTACTTTTTTATGTCATCGGTTTTGGAGTATTACGAAGACAGACCGCCGAAACCTGCAACACAGGTGGCGTCTTCCAAGACCCGTTTGTTTGCAGTCACTTGAATCTCCGCAGGTGAGATTTCGGCAGTCACTTCGAGGCGCAGCACCGCCCAGGTATTGCGTCTACTGGCTCTGACAAAGGTGACCGAGTATGGATGATCACGGACGTAGCCCTTCCTCCAACCAGCCAATCCTGTATGTACTCGATACCAACGTATTGATTCACGATCCAAACGCCCTGCTGAATTTCGAAGAACACCACGTCGCAATCCCGATGACCGTGCTTGAAGAGCTGGACAAGCTCAAGAGCGGGCATCACAGCGTGGCCGCTGAATGCCGTCAGGCCATCCGGCTGATCGACAAGACCTTGGGCGATGCTTCTCCGGAAGATGTCGAACTGGGCGTGCCGATCCAGCGCGGCAAGGGCGGGCCGAAGGGCTTGCTGTCAATTCTGATGAGCAAGCAGGCTGAATCGAACCTGATTCTGCCCGAGCACCTGAACGACAATAAAATCATCAACCAACTGATCGACCTGCACGCCCGCGACCCGAAAAAACCGGTGGTGCTGGTTACCAAAGACATCAACATGCGCCTCAAGGCGCGCGCTTGCGGTATTGCGTCCGAGGACTACAGCACCGACCAACTGGTCGACGACGTGTCCCTGTTGCCCAACGGCTACCACAACATGACCGGCTCCTTCTGGGACCGCGTGAGCAAGGTCGAAACCCGTCAGGACCACGGCCGCACCTGGCATCAAGTGCAACTGATCGACAACCTGCCGGCGGTGCACATCAACGAATTCATCATCGATGAACAGGGCTTCGTCGGCTGGATCAAGGAGATTGAAGAAGACCGCCTGCTGATTCTCGATCTGCACCAGGAACCGCTGCTGCACCAAGAGGCGTGGGGGCTCAAGCCACGCGACATTTATCAGAGCCTCGCGCTGTATGCGCTGCTCGACCCGGACATTCATCTGGTCAATCTCTCCGGTGCCGCCGGCTCCGGTAAAACCATTCTGGCGCTGGCCGCTGCGATCGAGCAGACCATGGTCAGCAAACGTTATCGCCGCATCATTGCCACCCGCAGCGTGCAGGGTCTGGATCAGGAGATCGGCTTCCTGCCCGGTACCGAAGCGGAAAAAATGGAACCTTGGCTGGGCGCCATCACCGACAACCTCGAAGCCTTGCACATGGATGACGAAAACACCCATGGCAGCGTCGACTACATCCTCAGCAAAGTGCCGTTGCAGTTCAAATCGCTCAACTACATTCGTGGTCGCAGCTTCCAGCAGAGCCTGATCCTGATCGACGAATGCCAGAACCTCACCCCGCACCAGATGAAAACCATCATCACCCGTGCCGGTGCCGGTTCGAAAGTGGTGTGCCTGGGCAACCTCGCACAGATCGACACCCCTTACCTGTCCGCGACCAGTTCCGGGCTGACCTACCTGACCGAACGCTTCAAGGATTTCCCCAACGGTGTGCACATCACCCTGCAAGGGGTGCCTCGCTCGATTCTGGCTGAATACGCCGAAACCCATCTATAACCGCATCACCACCAAAACCGGGCGGCCGCAAAGCCGCCCGGTTTTTACCCGCTGCCTTTATCTAGTATTAAACTTGCTTGTACTCCTAACGGCCCTTTTGAAGGCTATTATCTGTATATTTTAAAAATCTAAATTTACAATCCTCCACGTTTGCAAAACCAAGGCAGTAAAGTTTAGGGGGGGTGTAACTATTTATTCGTTGATGATGCGACTTGTCTCTGCGGAAAAAATGTCGCGGTATTTTATGTGTAAAAACGCACCTAGCAATATGGCACTGGCACCTGAAGAAACAAGAACACCTCCGATTGACAAGAACGTTGAAAGCCATGCCCCAAAAATTGGTCCTGCAATCATAAATATCAACATCAAACTGCGGCTGGAAGCTGATACTGTTCCCAGATTAGATAGAGGGCAGTATTTCTGAAGAGTTACGCCAAACCCTAAAGATGTCAATCCATAGGCATATCCAGCAATGGAAAATACTAGTATTAGTAATGCTAGTGTTGTCAGATTGCCAGGTTCCTTTAATAGTCCCGCTATTACTACCATCACACCGAATGTAAATAGGGAGAACGTTGAGCAGAAGAAAATTTTGTGAGGGTAAACTAATTTAAAGCTCAAGCCTGCAATAATTCCACCTAGTGCGGTAGAGCTAACGACAACTCCAAATACGTATTCGTCGAGCCCCAGGTTTTTTATATGCAGACTCAGCAGCGAGTCATAGCATCCCAGTACAGCAGATTGGATTAAGGCACAGATAAAAAATAGTTGTGTGGATGGGCCGGAGCTTAGTAATACTTTCAAGGCCTTTAAGCTCCCAAAGGACCGCTTATCAGATGTGTGTATGTTTTTTTGGCGGTTACTCATAGAAAGAAAAATCAGGCAGAATATCCCTGCCAGTGAAAAAAGCGCGGAAATTAAAAAGCCATACGCTTTATCTGACATGCTTGCAATAACACCTGCAGTTAAAGGTGAGCAGACCTTGATAAATTGATCCATAACCGTGATTAGTGAAATATTACTGATCAGGTCTTTGTTTGTGAGAAGCTTCCTCGTCAAGATAATTTCTGCCGCACCAGATCCAAGGTTCGATACACCCTTAAGGAAGACTAATGTTAAGAAAACAGATTCAGAACTCGCTCCAAATAAAAGGCATGCAACGATAAATCTAAAGGTGAAGCTTATTAGTAAAAATTTTATAGGACTAGTATGGTCTGCTAACGTACCTATTAATGGCCCCAGGAAAAGTGCTGGTAAGCCGTACAGCGCCGCTGCATATCCCAAGGTTTGTGGGGAAGCGTCATATGCGAATGTAAGTACAGTAAAGATTAAAATGAAGTCTACCCAGAGTGTTACGGAACTACTAAATCTCACTCCACATAAATAACCGTACCCTTTCACGTGGGGAACGCTCACTGCGCTATCTCCTTGGTGTGGTACATTACGTCATCTACAACAAATGTGGATATATTGTTGGTTGAGCAAAATAACTCAAGATCTGAGAGTTTGTTTATAAAACCTTTGCCTTTGAAATTCAGCGAGGTATTGCAAAGGACGCTGACGCCCGACTGTTTTTTGAACTCCAGTAGTAGCTTGTACATTTTAATGTTGTCTTGAGGGCTGACGGTCTGAACTCTTGCTGTTCCATCGATATGGGTAATTGCTTTAAGTCGTTTGTCAATTACATGATGAAATGACAGCATGAATTTGCTTTGAGTGCAGTTGTCAAAGTAAAGCTTGGCATCTTCCTCTATGCAGATAGGTGCTACTGGGCGATAGTGTTCTCTTTTTTTTATGGAGTTAAGCTTTTCAGTTGTTTTTGCAGAAAATGGTGCCGCTATTATTGATCTATTGCCGAGGGCTCTCGGGCCTATTTCACAATTTCCCTGTACCCAACAAATAATCTCTCCAGCAATAAGCGCTTCGCACACATGTTCGAGTACCAATGGACTTGGTGAAAATGAGGAGTTTTTTGTGGGGTTGAAGATAAAAGTTTGTCCTGAATATACGGACCATTCAAGTTTTGCTTTACCAGTTAATAAATTTTGGGCAATGGCGGACGCCCCGATGCCGACACCAGTGTCATTTGTGCAAGGTGGAATAAAAACCCCGTCGAATAATTCGGAGGTTTCCCATTTTTTGTTCCAATCACAGTTCAAGCCACAGCCGCCTGCAATTAAAAGCGGAAGCTTTTCTGTAATATGTGTACTGATGAAATCATAAAACTCGTTAAAAAGCTTGTCTGATAGTTTTCTTGCCAGGTTGCAAAATTTCGTTGTGTTGACGCCTATGTTGTAATAACCGCTATCTTTTAGGTCAAGTTTGTTGAGTGTGTCTATTGCCGATTCGCAGTTCATTATGTAGTCAATAACCGTTGACTCAAATGCATCTGGTTCACCATTTGTTCCAAATGCAGCTAATGCCATCATTTTTCCCGCGTCACCGAGTCTGCAATATCCTTTTTTCAAATTAAAAGTTGGATCGGCTAAGCCGAAGGTAAATGCATAGCGAAGGCCTGGTCCTTGCAGAATATTGCCTATAGTTTGAATCGACATGTCAGGGTTGATTTTATAAAAATTGCCTATGAAGCCTTCCCAAAGTAATACGTAGCACGATGTTTTGTCCGCATATGGGGACAGGGCATAAGAGGAGAATATATGTGATATTTCATGGCTGCAGTTTACCCACGCTATATTTCTTCCACCGAAAGTACAGATTGATTGTTCGACATCCAAGCCAAGATAACCGCCTTCAGTTGGGTGATTTCTGGGGTCCATACCTTCAGCCCATCCGCTTACAGCGATTGCGTCGAGATCTTCTATGTTTTGAACGGCGTGGGTTATTGCTGAACTCAGGGAAAGCGGAGCGTACCTATTGCCGCCATTCTTTTCCGACTCATGGCTGAAAACTAATTTTCCATTTTCAATGAGACATATGTGCCCGTCATGACCCGTGTTTATGCCTAGTATTTTCATTGTTGTTTCCTTATGGGTTTTAACCAGAATAGGTACATTTCACTGAAAAAATTTGGGTTAAGGGTTTCGAATAACTCCCAAGCGCCAAAAAAAGAGCCCATGTTCGAATGCTCGTTGAATTTTATAAATGCAGGGGATTTGTTTTGTTCTTCCTTTTCAAAGCCTGCAAACTCACAGTCTAAAGTTCTTATAAGTGAGTGAATGTCACGGGTTGTGAACGTTTTCTCTAGAGGGTTGAAAAGTAAATCCATGCATCCACTTCTACTAAAGAAATCTTGTGAATTAACTATTTCTCTTGTTCTTTTGTATTTGTAGTTTTGAATTGATAAATTTCGTATTTTTTCTAAATTGCAGGGTGCGTAGAGTATTTCGTTTTTAGACGCAAGGTTGGCCAAGTCTGCAATAGGAATTCTAGCGTGTGTGCTATACAGTCCTATTTTAGCAATGCCACCATTTTCGAGTGCTGAGAGAATTGCTTCGCATCCTTTCAAAGGATCTTGTAAGTGATGCAGAACTCCAATGCACTCAATTAGGCTGAATTTCAAATTTAGAGAGGGAATATTACTTATGTCGCCGCAGATGAATTTCAAGTTTTGAATGTTATATTCGTCTCTCTTTTGTGTGGCATATTGCAAACTTGCTTTGCTGATATCCAGCCCTAAGATTTGTGTGTGTGGGTAAGTTAAGGCGAGTTGAATTGCGTGACGCCCAGTTCCACATCCTGCGACTAATATGTTGTTGCTTGGTGGTGCTTGCTTTAGGTTTAGCTTTTTGAAAAGCTCATCTAGTGTCGATTCAGAATGTTTTGGTTTGGATGTCCAGGTTGGATACGGATTGGATTCATAAAAACTCTGGATAGGAGTTTCACTTTCCAGGATGGCGGGGAGTGTAGTTTCTTTGTTTTTTTTTTTGAGTGATCTGGCAATCAAAATGGTTTTTGTTTTTTAATGGGTTTTTAGAGTGTTCGCCCGGGTAAGTTTCCAGTATTAACTTTGCGGCAATTTTTATTGCTGGCGACTCTTTTAGGTATTTGTCTTTTAGTTTTTCAACGTTTGACATCTCTTCTTTGTCAGTCAGGTAGATAAAACCATTTAATTTGCATTGTTTTTTTAGGGCGCGGAGGAAGATTTGGTGTGTCGGTTTGTAGTTGTTGCTGATTATGGAATCTATAAGTTTTTTTCTTATGCTTATAATGGTTCCCATCTATGATGTGGTTAGAAATTAGTCTGCTACTTAAAAACTCTAATGCAATTGGATCTGATTCGATTATGTCCAGAGCTAGTATGGCGTAGTCTTCTTTTGTACGTGTTATTTTTTCAATTTTGAGTGCCAGTTGTGAAAAATACACTCGGGCTAGTGCGTCATCGTCTATTCCTTCTGTGTTAAAAAGTGCCAATAGGCTGGCGAATGTTGCCGCATCAAATGAGGTCAGGTGGACCGCCTGAAGTAATTCAAGATAGTTAAAGGCAACTCTGCTTTCTGTGAAGCCTTCTATTTTTGCGGCTGATTGGTATGTCCAAAGTGCAGCATTTTTTTTTCCATTTTTTTCTTGTATGGATGCTAGGTTTTGATGAAACTTAAGTTTGTCCGCTGCTGAAGCTCCTGGTAAGTCGCAAGCCAGCCTGTAAAGGCGTTCTGATTTATTTTTTTCACCCAGTTCTTCGCATAAAGCCGCAAAATTGTTCAACGCTTTTACGTTTTTTGAATCGTTCTTAATACTCAATTCGTATAGCCGTGCAGCTTCTTGAAGCTCGTTGTTTTTAAAATTAAAATCCGCCATTTCTCTGATTTTTTCGGAGTATTCTTTTTTTCTCAACGTATCATCGTGCATGCGAGCACCTAAGGCTGGTTTGTTTTATTTTACTGCCTTCAAAAGTTTCGCGACTCCGGGACTAAGAGGATCTTGCAGGCCATGTCCGCCGGCTAAAACAAATAACGAATGTTCATTGAATCCGTCAATCTTTATAAGTTCATTTAGTAGGTTGTCTATAAAGTATCCGGTTAGCCAGGTGTTAAGTTTGTGAGCTGTGGCTACAAGATTGAATGTCTGAGATAAATGTCCAACGTCCATTAAAGCTGATCGATAAGCACGTGAATGTGGGTATTTCCACCAAAGCTTATCAAATCGCGAACTCATTACTATTAGAAAGGCTGCTTCCACTGCGAAGTTTTGATGACATAATATCTGTGTTAGGTCGGCGTTTATTCCACTATCCAATTTTGTTAACACGTGCTGGTGGGACCTATAGTGATAAATCCCTCTCTCTAGATTACTAACATTTAAAGCAATCAAGTATGCCTCGGTTGCTTGCAAGCACCCGGCACTTGGTGAGGATCTACGATAGCCAACAGTTGAAATACCGCGCTCAGCGAGATTTTTTTTATGTGAGTCGCCGTGAATATTTCCGAAAGTAGTGAATAAAATATTAGATACAATTTCCAGTGGCACGGACTCACCATTGAAATTTCGACTTGTTGTCCTCTGCCATAAGGCTTTCTTTAGGCTATAAGTGTCAATTACGTTGATGTTCCAAGGCGGGAGTTTGATTAACTCTCCTTCTCGTTCAATGTCGAGGTTTGGGGCGCTTTCTGCGATGCTTTCGCAGAAGTTCACATAGCCTATCTCATTGTTTTCTTCAGTGTTTGTCAGGTCGCTCGGAAAGTTGTGCTTGCTTCCAAGATGAAATATTTTTGAAATAGGGTCCCAACCCCAAGGACCATTAGCTTTTTGGGTATTTTTATACTGTTCAGCTTTTTCGCCTATTAGTAATATTTCTGCTTCAATCAGTATTCCATCCTCGGGTTTCGATGTATAAGGCATACCAACTAATTCGTTGAGTTCGAAAATTCTGTCAAGATAGCGTCGTTCGAATATTTCGTACTGCTCACCTGTTTCCAGGTTCCATAATCCGAAAATTCCTTCATTCAAGGTGATTGTCAGGTTTTCATTAACTTTGAACTCATTCATCTCCACGTGCTCCGTAAAAATTATGCCGAGGGAGTCTGGTGGCTCCCTCGGCATTGGCCGAAATTAACTGACCAGTTTTGATTCGGGTTTTGCCGGTGTAATCAGGATGTTGTAAGCGTTATTGGAAAGAGCTGTTAATCGAGTTTGCAGATTAGCTTTGCGCATAATAAGAACCTCTTGAGTTTTAGTCTGTTTGGATTGAAGTCGAAGGACTTCATTTACGAAGCTAGTCGCGTTGTATTTGCTAGTCAATAACTGGGCTTGTAGGATGGTTCGTTGCTTGGCGGTTGATGAGTCTTACACTGAATTCCTACTGGTAACTATTTTACTAAGTTAATCAAGTTATTGCAGATATACACTTCAACTACATTCGCTTCGATGCATTCTGAGGAAGTCTTAATCGGTAGTATTTAGTTACGTAATGGCTTCTTTGGGGGCGGCGTCAGCCAATTCCAAAGCAAATTGGCCAACAGGAGGAGAATCCTGATCGACGAATGCCAGAACCTCACCCCGCACCAGATGAAAACCATCATCACCCGTGCCGGTGCCGGTGCCGGTGCCGGTTCGAAAGTGGTGTGCCTGGGCAACCTCGCACAGATCGACACCCCTTACCTGTCCGCGACCAGCTCCGGGCTGACCTACCTGACCGAACGCTTCAAGGATTTCCCCAACGGGGTGCACATCACCCTGCAAGGGGTGCCTCGCTCGATTCTGGCTGAATACGCCGAAACCCATCTCTAAAAGCAGCTAACAGCTCCAAGCTATAAGCGGCAAGTTACAAGCGTAGGGAGTGTTTCTCTCATGCCCTTGTAGCTTGCCGCTTAATGCTTGCAACTGCTTAAATGCTGCCATTCCATACCTGCAGACTACTGCGCTTTTCACTTGCCGCTTGTAGCTTGCCGCTCGCAGCTGCCTCAAGGAGGCCCCCGTGCTGACTCATCTCGATTCCCAAGGTCGCGCCAACATGGTCGACGTCACCGAAAAAGCCGTGACGTTCCGTGAGGCGACGGCCCAAGCGCTGGTGCGCATGCTCCCCGAAACGCTGCAGATGATCGTCAGCGGCGGCCATCCCAAGGGTGATGTGTTTGCCGTGGCGCGCATTGCCGGCATTCAGGCGGCGAAGAAAACCAGCGATCTGATTCCCCTGTGCCATCCGCTGATGCTCACTGGCGTCAAAGTCGAACTCAGCGCCGACGGCGAAGACACCGTACGCATTGTCGCCCGCTGCAAGCTGTCCGGGCAGACCGGCGTCGAAATGGAAGCGCTGACCGCCGCCAGCGTCGCCGCCCTGACCATCTACGACATGTGTAAAGCCGTCGATCGCGGCATGACCATCGAAAGCGTGCGTCTGCTGGAGAAAGTCGGCGGCAAGAGCGGGCACTTTCAAGCGGAGCAGCCATGAACCTGACCGTGAAGTTTTTTGCCCGTTATCGTGAAGCGCTGGGCGTCGATTCGGTGAAGGTTGAAGGTGATTTCGCCACTGTCGATGACGTGCGTGCATTGCTGGCGCAGCGGGATGGCGCTGAGGTGCTGAGCGAACAGAACCTGATGTGCGCACGCAACGAAGACCTCTGTCAGCTCGACGAGCCGGTGGTCGATGGCGACGAGGTGGCGTTTTTCCCTACCGTGACCGGAGGCTGAGCCATGGCGATTCGTGTGCAGGCCACGCCATTCGATCCGGGCGCTGAAGTCAACGCGATGCACGCGGCCAACGTCGGCGTCGGTGCGGTGGTGAGTTTTGTCGGCTACGTGCGCGACTTCAACGACGGACTGGATGTAGCGGGGATGTTCCTTGAGCACTATCCGGGCATGACCGAAAAAGCCCTCGGCAAAATTGCTGTTGAAGCCGAACAGCGCTGGCCATTGCTGAAGCTGGAAGTGTTGCATCGCATCGGCGCGCTGGAGCCGGGCGAGCCGATCGTATTCGTCGGCGCCGCCAGCGCCCATCGCCAGGCCGCGTTCGATGCCTGCGCCTTTGTCATGGATTACCTGAAAACCCGCGCACCGTTCTGGAAGAAAGAAAACACCAGTGACGGGCCGCGTTGGGTGGAGGGGCGCGACAGTGATCATGCCGCTGCGGATCGCTGGAAGAAGTAAGTTCTCTAGCGCCCTTCAGTAAGCCTTCGCGAGCAAGCTCGCTCCCACATTGGATCTGTGTCGTTCACAAATCCAATGTGGGAGCGAGCTTGCTCGCGAAGAGGCCATCTGCAACACCCAAAACCCCGCAGACACTCTCTTCTCCCTGATTGACGACTTGTACCTATAAGTCCAATATGGATTTACAAGTACAAAAAAGCTTCAATCTTGCCGCTCGTAGCTCCCCGCTCGCAGCTGCTCTTCTTCATCTTGCCAAACCAACAACAACCCGCGAGAGAACGAACATGAAGAAACTTCCCCTCATCACTGGTCTGGCCCTCAGCCTGTTGGCCTCGGCCAGCGTGTTCGCCGCTGAGCAAACCCTGCGCATCGGCATCGAAGCCGCTTATCCGCCATTCGCCTCGAAAACCGACAAAGGCGAAATCGTCGGTTTCGACTACGACATCGGCAACGCCCTGTGCGCGCAGATGAAGGTCAAGTGCGTGTGGGTAGAAGGTGAGTTCGACGGTCTGATTCCTTCGCTGAAAGTGAAGAAGATCGACATGGCGCTGTCGTCGATGACCATCAACGAAGACCGCAAGAAGTCGGTGGATTTCACCCACAAGTACTACTTCACCTCGTCGCGCCTGGTGATGAAAGAAGGCGCCAGCGTTGACGATCAATACGCCAGCCTCAAGGGCAAGAACGTTGGCGTGCAGCGCGCGACCACCACCGATCGTTACGCCACCGAGGTGTTCGAGCCGAAGGGCATTAACGTCAAGCGTTACAGCAACAACGAAGAGATCTACATGGACCTGGCGGCGGGACGCCTCGATGCGATCTTTGCCGACACCATTCCGTTGAATGACTTTTTGACGATGCCACGCGGCAAGGGCTATGCGTTTGTCGGGCCTGAGTTGAAGGATCCGAAATACGTCGGCGAGGGTGCGGGGATTGCAGTGCGCAAGGGCAATGCCGAACTGGTCAGCCAGTTGAATGGCGCGATTGATGGCATTCGCGCGAGTGGCGAGTACCAGAAGATTTCCGAGAAGTATTTCAAGTCTGATATCTACGGCGACTGATAGTCCGCCATCGCTGGCAAGCCAGCTCCCACAGGGATTAGCGGCGTACACAAAACCTGTGGGAGCTGGCTTGCCAGCGATGGGGCCAGATCGGTCACCGCAAATTTCTAGCCCTTCATTTCCTTCAAATGCTTGTACACCGTCGCTCGCCCCATGTTCAGCACATTGGCCACATAGTTCGAGGCGCTCTTGCCCTTGAACGCGCCCTCGGCGTGCAGCGCCAGCACCAGTTCACGCTTGTGATCGCGGGTCAGCACATTCAGGCTCAATTGCCGCTCGCGCAGCCAGGCGTGCAGGAAGGTGTTGATGCGTTCCTGCCAGTCATCGCGAAACAGTGAGTCCGGTTGCGGGATCAGTTTGCTCGGCGACAGGAACAGGTCCAGCGCGGCCTTGGCATTCTCGAACAGCGAAATATTCAGATTGATGCACAGCACCGCCAGCGGCAGACCTTCGTTGTCGCGCAGGACGCTGCTCAGGCTGCGAATCTTCTGGCCATCCCAATTGAGCTTCTCGTACGGACCGATATTGCGGTCGCTGACATCCTCGCTGAGCATGTCTTCCAGTGACGAGTCGTCGCCGATCTCACGTTTGGACAGGTTGTTGGCAATGTAGTCAACCTTCTGCGTGCGCAGGTCGTGCAGCACCACTTCGGCGTGGGGAAAGAACAGCGTGGCGATGGCATCGGCGATGGCGCGGAAGTTATCCAGCGCCGGGTCGAATTCAGGGGCGGTCATGACAGTGGAGCTCCAGGCAGCGTCAACGCCCCCGTGATCAGGAGGCGCTGCGAGTGTGCCGCAATCCGTTGGGCGCGTCATCCACAGGGACGATCAGGCGAGGCGAGCAGGGGAGAGCATGGCGCTGCTCAGGCCGAAATCGCGCAGATGCTCGGGCAGCGGCTCACCACGTACCAGAGCGGCGCTGGCCTGGCCCATCGCTGGCGAAGTCTGGATGCCGTAACCACCCTGTGCCGCGACCCAGAACAATCCTGGCACCTGCCGATCGAAACCGCTGAGCAGATCACCGTCGCCGACGAAACTGCGCAGCCCGGCCCAGGTGCGGGTTGGACGGCGGATGGTCAGCGTGGTGGCTTCTTCGATCTGGTAGATGCCCATGGCAATGTCCAGTTCTTCCGGCTGCACGTCGTGAGGTTCGACCGGGTCGGCGTTGGCCGGTGAACCGAGGAACATGCCGGCGTCGGGCTTCATATAGAAGGATTCGTCGAGGCTGACCAGCATCGGCCAGCGATGAATGTCGACGCCTTCCGGGCCGGCGAAGATAAATGCGGCGCGGCGTTTCGGTTGCAGACCCAGCGGTTTGGCGCCGGCCAGTGCACCGATCTTGTCGGCCCAGGCACCGGCGGCATTGATGATCACTGGCGCGGTGAAGGTCTGGTCGTTGGTTTGTACGTGCCAGAGACCGTTGGCGTCGCGGTTCAAGCCGAGTACTTCGCAATCGGTGTGCACTTCGCCGTGGTTACGGCGGATCCCGCGCAGATAACCCTGATGCAAAGCATCGGTGTCGATGTCGCTGGCGCTCGGGTCGTAGATCGCGCCATGGACTTTTTCCCGACGCAGGATCGGCAGCCGCGCGCAGGCTTCATCGGCGCTGAGCAGTTGCATTTCCGGCACGGTGGCTTTGGCGCTGAGGTATTGGTTGTTGAGTTCAGCGGGGTCACCGGTGAAATCGACGGTCATTTCGCCGCGCGGGGTCAGCAATGGATGTTCACAGAAGCCACTTGGCGGGTTGTCGAAAAACGCTCGGCTGGCCTGGGTCAGTGCACGCACTTGCGGTGTGCCGTACGCGGCAGTGAACAGTGCGGCGGAGCGGCCGGTGGAGTGATAGGCCGGGTGTGATTCACGTTCGAGCACGATCACTTTGCCGTACGGCGACAGCCAGAAACCGCTGGAAGCGCCGGCAATCCCGCCGCCGATGATGATGAAATCTGCCTGGCTCATGAAGTTCTCCAGTGGGGACGCAATATCAAGGCGTTCGCTAGTCCCCTGTGGGAGCGAGCCTGCTCGCGAAAGCGGTATATCAGTCGACATCTTCGGTGAATGTCAGACCGCATTCGCGAGCAGGCTCGCTCCCACAGGGGATTTGTGGTGTTAGTGAGTCAAGTGATAAACCGCATTGGCGAGGGCTATGTCTTCCAGGCCCAGGCCGATGGAGCGGAAAAACACGTGACGGTCGTAATCGGGGCGCTGCACTTTCTCGCTGAGCAGGTCGGCGAGGTCGCCAACAATCGAATCCTTGCCCCAGCCATGCTGTTCACTGGCAATCAACATCTCACCCGCCGACCCTGGCGTGGTCAGACGATAGTCGCAGAACACCTGCATGTCGTTGAGGCTCTGCGGCGGCACTTCGTGGGCGCGTGGGGCGTTGGTGCTGATCGAGGTGATCAGGGCCGGTTTGCTCAACGCGGCCGGATCGATCACAGGGCCTGCAGACGAAGTGCAGAGCATGATCACGTCGGCTTCGGCGATGGCGGCTTCACGGCTGTTGGCGATCTGCAGTTCAGGTGTGATGGCTTTCAACAGCGCTTGGGCTTGAGCGTCTTCGACCAGGCTTGGCGAGTACAAACTGATGCTCTGCCAGTCACGCAACGCTTTCACATAATGCAGATGCGCTTGGGCAATCTTGCCGCTGCCAATGATCGCCAGTCGCGTGGCATTCAGCGGCGCGAGGGTGTCGACCGCCACAGCGGTGGTCGCGGCAGTACGCGCGGTGGTCAGTTCAGCGGCATCACAGAGCAGCAGCGGTTGACCGGTTTTCATCGACATCAAGAGCGTCCACGCCGTCACCAGCGGACCTTGCTCACGAACGATGTAGGGGGAGGTCTTCACACCGTACACGCCGTCCTCGGCCAGCACACCCAGGTAATTGATTAAGTCGCCGGCACCTTGCGGAAACTCCACCAGTTGCTGCACCGGTTGCACGGCGTTACCCGCCGCAAGATCTCGGAACAGCTTGCGCAGGATCTGCGGCACATCGATGCGCGCCAGCAACTCGCGGGCCCGATGCTGGTCGATCACGTAGGGCGTACTGGACATATCAGGCTCCGAAAACGAAATATAAACTTATTTGTCCATTATGGACTTTTTGTTTTCTCTCGCAAGCACCTGATGAAACGCCGGGCGAAAAAAAAGCGCAGTCCGTTGCCGGCTGCGCTTTTCTTTTAAACGTCGCTTACTGCGGACGCTTGCGCTCTACCGCACGCAACAGATGCGTCGGTGGCGTTTCACAGCTGATCTTGCGACCGAGCTTTTCTTCGATGGACGGCAACTGGTAGGAATCGTCCTCACCGGCGAAGCTGATCGACACGCCATCGGCGCCCGCACGACCGGTCCGGCCGATGCGGTGCACGTAGTCGTCCGGGACTTCCGGCAGGGTGAAGTTGATCACGTGGCTGATGCCGTCGATGTGGATGCCGCGACCGGCGACATCGGTGGCGACCAGTACGCGAATCTTGCCTTCGCGGAAACCTTCCAGAGTCTTGATGCGTTTGTGTTGCGGCACGTCGCCGGACAACTGCGCAGCGTTCACACCGTCGCGCACCAGACGCTCTTCGATGCGGCGGACTTCGTCCTTGCGGTTGGCGAAGACCATCACCCGCTCCCAGCCATTATCGTTGACCAGGTTGTAGAGCAGTTTGTACTTGTCGGCCCCGGCCACGGCGTAGATGTGTTGCTCGACGTTTTCGCTGGCGACGTTGGTGACTTCGATTTCCACAATTGACGGATCGGTCGTCCACTGCTTGGCGAGGTTCATCACGTCTTCAGTGAAGGTCGCGGAGAACAGCAGGGTCTGGCGTTCGGACTTCGGCGGCGTCTGACGAATGATCTGGCGGACTTGCGGGATGAAACCCATGTCGAGCATGCGGTCGGCTTCGTCCAGCACCATCACTTCGACCATGTCCAGATGCACGTCGCCGCGCTGGTTGAAGTCGAGCAGGCGGCCGGGGGTGGCGACGAGAATGTCGCAGTGGCGCGCTTCGAGGTGCTTGAGCTGTTTGTCAAAGTCCATGCCGCCCACAAACGTCATGACGTTGAGGCCGGTGTATTTCGTCAGGTCGGCAGCATCTTTGGCGATCTGCACCACCAGCTCGCGGGTCGGCGCGATGATCAGCGCACGGGGTTCACCCATGTAGCGTTCTTTCGGCGGCGGCGTTTGCAGCAGTTGGGTGATGATCGAGATCAGGAACGCGGCGGTCTTGCCGGTACCGGTCTGCGCGCGACCGATGGCGTCTTTGCCGGCGAGGGTGAAACCCAGCACCTGCGCCTGAATCGGCGTGCAATAAGGAAAGCCCAGATCCTGGATGGCGTGCATCAGTTCTGGAGACAGCTTGAAATCGTGAAAGCGGGTTTTGCCTTCCTGTGGCTCGACGACGAAATCTTCGAGTTTCCACGGAATGACCGGGGCCTTGGGCTTCGGTTCGCGGCGTGGTCTGGCCGGTTTCGGCGCTTCGCTGCGTGCGGGCTCGGCGGCGATAAGCGCGGCCGGAGCGGGTGTTGGTGCTTGCTTCGGTGCCGCTACGGGAGCGGGGCGGTCGGCCTGTGGGGCATCGCTGCGATGACCGGGGGCGTGCGACGGCGCACTGGGAACTGGCGCGAGCTGCTCAGCCTCGCTTTTACCGAACATCTTCTTGAGTGCTTTGAGCACGGTCATCTCATCAATTGGTTAAGGAATGTACGCCGGCCAGTGTAATGCAAGAAACGGGCGCGGCGTAGTAGGAGGGATCAAAGGGCGATTTTAATCTTGACGCTTAGCTCAGGCGTTCGCTCAACCAGACACCGATGTCGCGAATTTCCTCGGGTAACACTTCGTGCTCCATTGGGTATTCCTGCCATGTCACGGTGACACCATGCTTCTTCAAATGCTCGTAGGCGCTGCGGCCCATGGAGTTCTGCACGACGCCATCGAACTGACCGTGCAGGCAAAGCGCAGGAATCCGCTGCTGACTGGCCGAAAGCTCCATCTCGTCAGTGAACGTTGGCGCATACGTCGACAATGCCAGCACGCCGCCCAATGGCCCCTGCCATTTCACAAATGCACTGTGCAACACGACGGCGCCACCCTGGGAAAAACCGGCGAGGAAAATCCGCGAAGCGTCTATTCCGCTGGCGCGCTCGTTTTCGATCAATTGAATGATGCGATCCGCCGACGCTTCCAACTGGTCACGGTCAATCGCGCGCGCCGGGCTCATGGCTTTGATGTCGTACCAGCTCGGCATGGCATATCCGCCATTTATCGTCACTGGAAGGGTCGGCGCCTGCGGCAGTACGAAGCGCGTGCTCAACAGGCTTTCCTGCAACGCTTCGGCCACCGGCAGGAAGTCGTAGCGATCGGCGCCGAGGCCGTGCAGCCAGATCACGCAGGCGTCTGCGGGCTTAACAGGCTGAAGAATCAAGGGCTCGGTCATGTCTGCTCCAAAAATGTGCGGGCGCTCTCATTAAGTGCGTGATTCGAGTGCGCGTCCGGTGGATCCGTTAAGAAGATGTCGCAAGGTTACAAGTTTTGCTATTGACCTGTCGCCGAATCGATTCGGTGAGCGGTGTGGTACGGGCTTTGCTATGGCTTGAACCGTGCAACCGATCTTGCGTGGGCGGTAACACTATCAGTGTACGACCCGCGACGGGATTGCAAAGAATCCGGTGATGGATGTTCGCCAATGGCCGCTACGGGCGCAGCGAACGTGAAAGGGCTACAGCCCGTTCGGCCGATTGGTGAGAAGTGAGTTGTCCATGATGTGGATTTTCTCCTGAAAGACTCATAGCGAAGGTCCTGACGTCGGTTGACCCCAAAAAAAGCCAACACGGGTCAACAACGCCTCAAAAGGGTGCGACTGGACTCAAGCTCCGACACAACAAGAGCAAAACTGGAGGTTTGAATGAAGATGTTGAAATCCACCCTGGCGATCGTGACTGCAGCAACAGTACTCGGCGTCAGCGGGTTCGCTCAGGCGGGTGCAACCCTGGATGCAGTGCAGAAGAAAGGTTTCGTGCAGTGTGGCGTGAGCGACGGTCTGCCGGGCTTCTCGGTACCGGACGCGACCGGCAAGATCCTCGGGATCGACGCTGACGTCTGCCGCGCTGTGGCCGCTGCCGTATTCGGCGACGCGACCAAAGTCAAATTCAGTCAGTTGAACGCCAAGGAGCGCTTCACCGCGCTGCAATCGGGCGAGATCGACATCCTGTCGCGCAACACCACCATGACCAGTTCGCGTGACGCGGGCATGGGCTTGAAATTCCCGGGCTTCATTACCTACTACGACGGCATCGGCTTCCTGGTGAACAACAAGCTGGGCGTGAAAAGTGCCAAAGAGCTGGACGGTGCAACCATCTGCATCCAGGCCGGTACTACCACCGAGCTGAACGTTTCCGACTACTTCCGTGGCAACGGTCTGAAATACACCCCGATCACTTTCGACACCTCCGATGAAAGCGCCAAGTCGCTGGAATCCGGTCGTTGCGACGTGCTGACCTCCGACAAGTCCCAGCTGTTCGCCCAGCGCTCCAAGCTGGCATCGCCGAAGGACTACGTGGTTCTGCCGGAAACCATTTCCAAAGAACCACTGGGCCCGGTCGTACGTAACGGCGATGACGAGTGGCTGGCCATCGTGCGTTGGGTTGGTTACGCGCTGCTCAACACCGAAGAAGCCGGCATCACTTCGAAGAACGTCGAAGCTGAAGCCAAGTCGACCAAGAACCCGGACGTTGCCCGTATGCTCGGCGCTGACGGCGAATACGGCAAAGACCTGAAACTGCCGAAAGACTGGGTTGTGCAGATCGTCAAACAGGTCGGCAACTACGGCGAAATCTTCGAGAAAAACCTCGGCAAGAGCACTCCGCTGGAGATCGACCGTGGTCTGAACGCCCTGTGGAACAACGGCGGCATTCAGTACGCACCACCAGTGCGCTAATGGTTCTATCACCCGGCGGGCCAACCGCCGGGTGATGTTCTTGTTCCATTTTTTCCGGGGCACTTCATGCAAAATTCAATCGGCGCACCAAAGCAGAGGCTCAGCCTCAGCGATCCACGAGTGCGTGCGTGGCTATTCCAGATCATCACCATCGTGGCGGTGGTCTCGCTGGGCTGGTACTTGTTCGACAACACGCAAACCAACCTTCAGCACCGGGGCATTACCTCCGGTTTCGACTTTCTGGAGCGCAGTGCCGGATTCGGCATCGCTCAACACCTGATCGACTACACCGAAGCGGACAGCTATGCCCGCGTCTTTGTCATCGGTCTGCTCAACACCCTGTTGGTGACGGTGATCGGCGTGGTTCTGGCGACGATCCTCGGTTTCATCATCGGTGTGGCGCGGCTGTCGCAGAACTGGATCATCAGCAAACTGGCGACCGTGTATGTGGAAGTGTTCCGCAACATTCCGCCGCTGCTGCAAATCCTGTTCTGGTACTTCGCGGTATTCCTGACCATGCCGGGGCCGCGCAACAGCCACAACTTCGGCGACACTTTCTTTGTCAGCAGTCGAGGCCTGAACATGCCGGCCGCGCTGGCGGCTGATGGTTTCTGGGCGTTCGTGATCAGTATCGTGGTGGCCATCGTCGGCATCGTGCTGATGACCCGCTGGGCCAACAAGCGCTTTGAAGAAACCGGCGTGCCGTTCCACAAGTTCTGGGTGGGCCTGGCGATTCTGCTGGTGATCCCGACCTTGTGCGCATTGATCTTCGGCGCTCCGCTGCACTGGGAAATGCCCGAGCTCAAAGGTTTCAACTTCGTCGGTGGCTGGGTGCTGATCCCGGAGCTGCTCGCCTTGACCCTCGCCCTGACGGTGTACACCGCAGCGTTCATCGCTGAGATCGTGCGCTCCGGGATCAAGTCGGTCAGCCACGGCCAGACCGAAGCGGCGCGTTCGCTCGGCCTGCGCAACGGCCCGACCCTGCGCAAGGTGATCATCCCGCAAGCTCTGCGCGTGATCATTCCGCCGCTGACCAGCCAATACCTCAACCTGGCGAAAAACTCCTCGCTGGCCGCCGGTATCGGTTATCCGGAAATGGTTTCGCTGTTCGCCGGCACCGTGCTCAACCAGACCGGTCAGGCGATCGAGGTGATTGCCATCACCATGAGCGTTTACCTGGCGATCAGTATCAGCATTTCCCTGCTGATGAACTGGTACAACAAGCGCATTGCGCTGATCGAGCGGTAAGGAAAAGCGCATGAGTACTCATACTTTCAAACCTGACATGCCCCCACCGAACAGCAGCATCGGCGTGGTGGCGTGGATGCGCGCGAACATGTTCTCCAGCTGGCTCAACACCCTGCTGACCCTGTTTGCGTTCTACCTGATCTACCTCGTGGTGCCACCGATCCTCAGTTGGGCGATTGTCGATGCCAACTGGGTCGGTACCACGCGCGCCGACTGCACCAAGGAAGGCGCCTGCTGGGTGTTCATTCAGCAGCGATTCGGCCAGTTCATGTACGGCTACTACCCGACGGAGCTGCGCTGGCGCGTCGACCTGACCGTGTGGCTGGCGGTCATCGGCGCAGCACCGCTGTTCATCTCCCGCGTGCCGCGTAAAGCGATCTACGGGCTGAGCTTTCTGGTGCTGTACCCGATCATTGCCTTCACCCTGCTGCACGGCGGTTTCGGTCTGACCCCGGTGGCGACAAGCCAGTGGGGCGGCCTGATGCTGACCCTGGTCATCGCCACGGTCGGTATCGCCGGTGCGTTGCCGCTGGGGATTGTGCTGGCGCTCGGTCGCCGCTCGAACATGCCGGCGATTCGGGTGGTCTGCGTGACTTTCATCGAATTCTGGCGCGGCGTGCCGTTGATCACCGTGCTGTTCATGTCCTCGGTGATGCTGCCGCTGTTCCTGCCTGAAGGCATGAACTTCGACAAACTGCTGCGGGCACTGATCGGCGTGATCCTGTTCCAGTCGGCCTATGTCGCTGAGGTGGTGCGCGGCGGTCTGCAAGCGATCCCCAAAGGTCAGTACGAAGCGGCCGCAGCGATGGGCCTCGGTTACTGGCGTTCGATGGGCCTGGTGATTCTGCCGCAAGCCCTGAAGCTGGTGATCCCCGGCATCGTCAACACCTTCATTGCGCTGTTCAAGGACACCAGTCTGGTGATCATCATCGGCCTGTTTGACCTGCTCAACAGCGTCAAGCAAGCCGCTGCCGATCCGAAATGGCTGGGCATGGCCACCGAAGGCTACGTGTTCGCCGCCCTGGTGTTCTGGATTTTCTGTTTTGGTATGTCGCGCTATTCCATGCATCTGGAACGCAAGCTCGACACTGGCCACAAGCGTTAGGAGTTCTCTGTAAATGAGCGAAGCAATCAAAAAGCCAGTGGGCCCTGAAGGCATTATTCAGATGCAGGGCGTCAACAAGTGGTACGGCCAGTTCCACGTGCTGAAAGACATCAACCTCAACGTCAAACAGGGCGAACGTATCGTCCTGTGCGGCCCGTCGGGTTCCGGCAAATCGACGACGATTCGTTGCCTCAATCGTCTGGAAGAACACCAGCAGGGCCGCATCGTCGTCGACGGCGTGGAACTGACCAACGACCTCAAGCAGATCGAAGCGATCCGCCGCGAAGTCGGCATGGTGTTCCAGCACTTCAACCTGTTCCCGCACCTGACCATTTTGCAGAACTGCACGCTGGCACCGATGTGGGTACGCAAGATGCCCAAGCGCAAGGCCGAGGAAATCGCCATGCACTACCTGGAACGCGTCCGCATTCCAGAGCAGGCGCATAAATTCCCGGGGCAACTGTCCGGTGGTCAGCAACAGCGTGTGGCGATTGCCCGGGCCCTGTGCATGAAGCCGAAAATCATGCTGTTCGATGAACCGACTTCCGCGCTCGACCCAGAGATGGTGAAAGAAGTACTCGACACCATGATCGGTCTGGCTGAAGACGGCATGACCATGCTCTGCGTGACTCACGAGATGGGCTTTGCCCGCACCGTGGCCAACCGCGTGATCTTCATGGACAAGGGTGAAATCGTTGAGCAGGCGGCGCCGAATGACTTCTTCGATAACCCGCAGAATGAGCGGACGAAGTTGTTCTTGAGTCAGATTTTGCATTGATGGTTTGTGTGTAGATCAAACCCGGCCTTGTGCCGGGTTTGTTTTTTATGGGTCAGGAGGCGGTGAGAGGTTCTTGTTCTTTGTGCTCAGTGAACTTGAAAGCGCCTCTCAAATCAGCCCCTTCGGCCAAGACTCTCGCGTCGGCGAGCAAGTGTGGATAGCGATCCAGCAGACGCATGAGCAGCATCAATGCTTTCGGCGGAAGTACCTCGCCGCGTTCGTATCGTGAAAATGCGTTGTGCCCGCCCCCTGAAAGCAATTGCACCGTTTCCTTTTGCGTCAGGTGCAGTTTGCGACGGATCTTTTTCATTTCGTCACCTACCATTTTTCTACAGGCGATAACGAGTTCATCGCATGCGTCGGAATACCGCTGCCCGCACTCATCGTCCAATTCGACCTCACCGCACTTTTGGCACTCCCAGCCCGACAAATCGTCGATCCGACGCTCCATTCCCTTGGCGCTCACGGTTTCGCCTCGACCCTTGAAATGCACCATGCCTTCCGGGGCGCCGCAACTGACACACTGCTGCGTATTCATGAATGGTTCTCCTTGAAAGAGATTACGGGTGGGCGCCTGTCGCAGTGATATGACACCTTGATGTAAAACTCCAAACCATGTGATTGGATGTGATAGACGTCTTGCCAAATACGGTGATCGTCATAAGTCGTCATCGATTTGTACAACATGCTGCGCTGCAGTTTGAGAACGATTTCTTGCATCTCTTCGAGAGTGAGTTTGAGTGCAGTACCCGTTTTTCTTGCTGTGTGAGTGAAAGCCCTCCAGCCAAGTCGCCTGACGTCAGCCTTGATCACCGCCAGCTCGTAATGGGGTGTGTTCTTTTCCATAAGAAACCAAAACCCTGTCCCTGAAATTACCCTTAAAGGGTAATTTTGACCAATCGAAAATGCCGCTCCATGTGTCTCCGATTGACCCTAGGTGGTTGCCGTCCTACACGTGTCTGACTAACATGTCGGAAAATTCATCCTATGATTGGATGAAAGGGCGATTCCTATGTCAGACATTTCTCCACTCGTTAAGCGATCCTTGGTCGATCAGGCCTTGGATCAGCTTCGTCAGCGCATCAATTGCGGTGCCTGGCAGGTTGGTGAGCGTTTGCCGACCGAACCTGAGCTGTGCGCCGAGCTGGGCATCAGCCGCAACACCGTGCGCGAAGCCATGCGCGTGCTGGCGTTTTCCGGGCTGATCGAGATTCGCCAGGGCGACGGCAGTTACCTGCGCGCAGTGGTCGATCCCCTCGACACGCTCAAAGCTTTGTCCCGCTGCTCGCTGGAACAGGCGCGGGAAACGCGCCACATCCTCGAAGTCGAGGCGATCGGCCTGGCAGCATTGCGCCGCACCGACGAAGACCTCGCCGCATTGCGTGAAGCACTTGGCACCAGCGGCAGTCACTACCACGGCGACCTCGACACCTATATCGCCTGCGATCTGGTGTTCCACCGTCGCTTGGTCGACGCCGCGCACAACCCGACCCTCAGCGAGTTGTATCGCTATTTCTCCAGCATCGTCGGCGCGCAATTGCGCCAGACCCTGAACATCGTCCCGCGCCGTCAGGAAGTCTTCGACCTGCACATCGAGTTGCTCGATGCGGTCGAGCAACGCGACCCGGAACGGGCCAAAGCTTTATCGAGGCAGTTGATCAATGAACCTTGAAACCGAGAAATCCATGTCCCGCAGTGAGATAGCCGCAACCCCCAAGCGCACGGCAGAACTGCTAATCGACGCCGAGGCTGATGATGAACAAGTCCAACAGAGCCATCCGCTGGTGCGCCGGCCCTGGCTGTTGCTGCTGGGCTTGATTCTGGTCGCGCTGAATTTGCGCCCGGCCCTGTCGAGCATGGCGCCGTTGCTCAGCGACGTGTCGAAAAGCCTCGGCTTGTCGGCAGCTCAAGCCGGTTTGCTGACCACGTTGCCGGTGCTGTGCCTCGGCTTGTTCGCCCCACTGGCACCGATTCTGGCGCGGCGTTTCGGTGCTGAACGCGTAGTGCTCGGAATTCTGCTGGCACTGGCCGGCGGGATCATTTTGCGCAGCAACTTCGGTGAAATCGGTCTGTTCGCCGGCAGCGTATTGGGCGGCGCGAGCATCGGCATCATCGGTGTTCTGCTGCCGGGCATCGTCAAGCGCGACTTCGCCAAACACGCCGGCACCATGACCGGCGTCTACACCATGGCGTTGTGTCTGGGCGCGGCGATGGCGGCCGGTTCCAGTGTGCCGCTGAGTGAGCACTTCGGTGGTAGCTGGGCGATGGGCCTGGGTTTCTGGGTGATTCCGGCGCTGGTTGCGGCGGTGTTCTGGCTGCCGCAAATCGGCCAGAAACACGGCGCTCACAATGTTGCCTATCGCGTGCGCGGGCTGCTGCGTGATCCGCTTGCCTGGCAGGTGACCTTGTACATGGGCCTGCAATCGTCACTGGCCTACATCGTGTTCGGTTGGTTGCCGTCGATCCTGATTGGTCGCGGCCTGACGCCAACCCAGGCCGGCCTGGTGTTGTCCGGATCGGTGATCATCCAGCTCGCAAGTTCTTTGGCCGCACCGTGGCTGGCGACGCGTGGCAAGGATCAGCGTCTGGCCATCGTCGTGGTCATGGCGCTGACCCTCGGCGGTCTGTTCGGCTGCCTGTATGCGCCGATCGAAGGATTGTGGGGCTGGGCGATTCTGCTGGGACTGGGGCAGGGCGGTACGTTCAGTCTGGCGTTGACGTTGATCGTGCTGCGTTCGCGGGATTCCCATGTCGCGGCGAACCTGTCGAGCATGTCTCAGGGGTTCGGTTACACGCTGGCGTCGATGGGGCCGTTCGCCGTTGGCGTGGTGCATGACTGGACCGGCGGCTGGAATGCCGTGGGCTGGATCTTCGGCATCATTGGCACCGGTGCGATCCTCGCCGGCCTCGGTGCCGGGCGTGCGTTGTACGTGCAAGTGCAAAGCGAAAAAATCTGACACGTAGCCGTTTTTTTTGGGGCAGTGATATCCAATGTGGGAGCGAGCTTGCTCGCGAAGACGGTGGTTCAGGCACAGATCATGTTGAATGTGCCGGCCTCTTCGCGAGCAAGCTCGCTCCCACAGTTTTTGCGGTGCTTTAAATCTTGCGTGGTATTCGTCGTGCGAATGCCGATAGTGTTTCTGCGCATTGCAGATTATGGTGCTGGCACTCTGTACCTATTTTGGAGTTTGCCCATGAGTGAAGCCCACGCCGCGTTGATCACCCGCTTCTACCAGGCCTTCCAGCGCCTGGACGCCGAAGCCATGGCCGCCTGCTACACCGATGACGTGGTGTTCAGTGATCCGGCCTTCGGTGAACTGCGCGGGCGCGATGCCGGCGATATGTGGCGCATGCTCACCACCCGTGCCAAGGACTTCTCGCTGACTTTCGATAATGTCCGCGCCGATGAGCGCAGCGGCGGCGCGCATTGGGTCGCGACCTACCTGTTCAGCCAGACCGGCAATATCGTTATCAACGATATCCAGGCCCGTTTCGTCTTCCGTGACGGCAAGATCTGCGAGCACCACGATCACTTCGATCTGTGGCGCTGGTCGCGTCAGGCCCTGGGTTTCAAAGGCCTGTTGCTGGGCTGGACGCCGCTGGTGCGCAACGCCGTGCGTGCCCAGGCGTTGAAGGGACTGAAGGCATTTCAGGCCGGTCGCTGATAAGATCGCCGCCTGTTTCCTACACGCCTTGATCCCGAAGTGACCAGCCTTAGCGAAAAATCTGTCGAAGTTGCCGAACCCGTGAGCAAGTCCTGGTTCGTTTACCTCGTGCGTGCCGCCAATGGCTCGTTGTATTGCGGGATCAGCGACGACCCGGTGCGCCGCTTCGCCAAGCACCAAAGCGGCAAAGGCGCACGGTTCTTCCTCTCCAGCCCGGCCATGGCGCTGGTCTATACCGAACTGTGCCGCGATAAAAGCGATGCGTTGCGTCAGGAACGCCTGATCAAAAAACTCAGGAAAGGCGCCAAGGAATGTCTGGTGGCGTCTTATCAATCTGACTGATTGGTTCCCATCAGTTCTGGTGCCTCGTTAACAGTTAGTTATAAATTTAATTAAGCAAATCAGAAGGTTGAGTAGACTGGTATTTTGTGACTTTTTTTGTGAAGAATGAAATATTAAATCCTCCGACGGTGGATGCGTGGTAGTACGAAACTCACCGACATATTGATATGGTACGACGCTCAAACACAGAATGTTCTACCCCATGACCTGCGCGAAGGAGTTGCCGACCGCAAACGGACTCTGCAAAGATTGAGCTGGATGGTATGCCTTTTTCACAGTTCTAGACAGGAAGTCAAACTTCGCTAAGACGGAAACTATCTCAGGTCGCCCGGGAGTATCTATGAGGATTGCATAGCGCACTCTTTCCCCACCAAATGTCTTTCACTGCCAGATAGTTGTAATAACTCCTGAAGCCTACGCTAGCAACCGTTCTCAATTGGTCGATATCCTTTTTAAGCAAGATCTCCATATTTTCTAAGTTCTGCACTTCAATTTCTTTCGAGCGGGCATTGGAAATAACTAGGTTGAGGTAGTCCATGTGTTCGTCTAACTCCTCGACTTTAATCCCGCCGAAACCAGCGGACATGTAATTGTCTCGAAATGAACTAAACGCATACAAGTTGTCTTTCCGTTCATCAGTGCGCTCAAGGAATTCAATTAAAGCTTTCGCTCTCAGCTCATCTGCCTTGGCTTCAACCATCTGATATTGCACATTTTTTAGTTCCATTTGAGTTACCAATAGCATGTCTTCTGCGAGCTTTATTTGAGCGCAAATAGTGTTTGAATCAAGTGTGGGTATCTTAAGCATCTTGCATATCCATGGTTAGCTTGAGAGTGTATATAACTAATTTTATATGAGGCGAGTCTGCGGAAAGCTTAACGTGTACTTCGCTATTGATTCTCTCGCCAGCGATTAGTGAGCTTCTAAGCTCAGTGCTGCTCGGTAACCATACTGAGAAGCGTGTCTATTCTAAAACGACCAGCCACTTTGAGGGTAGTGAGTTTACTAAATACTATGGCGTAAGGGAACGCATGTAATATCTCATAACGATATATTGTTTAATTGTTCTAAAGTTTATCGCATAGTTAAAGCGTAAATTATCGCAGCTGCACCGCCAATGTAAAACAATGGTTTTATTATGGTTATTACTTTTACAGCAAGGTCAACAAGGTCGTGCCCAAAGTAGGGCTTACGGTCATCGTGAGGTATAGGCGAAACGTCCAATGTCAACGTTTCCGTCCAAAACCTATTGTAGAAAGAAGAGTTTTCATAGTCTTCAAAATATAAAGAATGTCCGCCCTTATAGTAACGATTCATAAACTTTCGTGAGTGTTGAGTTCTGAATCCTACTCTACCAGCGTCTCCCGTGCCCCAAAGCAGTAACCTAGAGGATAATAGAACTGCATCGTTGATACCGCATTCATTTATAGTTATTTTTGAACATCTTAATATGTGGCTAATGTCAGTATTATGAGGTAGGGGGCTGCCGCACATTATGACGCATTTTACTACTTCTGGCGTTTTGATTGTTTTTAGCGCTTCCAGCAAGACATATGTACCAAAGCTATGAGCGACGATATAGACCTGTTTGCTTGGATTGGCTTCTAAAGCCGATATTACCTGTCGTGATGCTTGCTTTGCTTTCCGATTTCTTAAATACGGTATCGCAAAAGAAACAATGTCATAAAAACCATATTTTACATCTACAAACTCAAAATCCCTGGAATAGGCTTGCATCGAACTGCCTAACGCTTCTTGCCATTTTCCAAAAGTTCTGATGCCATGAATTGTAATTAACAGTCTATCTACCTCTTGACGAACAATTTTTCTTTTAGCACCTATAAGGCTTTGTATCTGCTCCCCTAAAGTATCAAGCCAGTCAATATTAGATACTGAACCATCTAAAACAACTATAGCGTTCTTTTGAAACTCCCCTTGATGCTTCTGTAGGTACTCAATATCCGCTGTAAGTCCCACTGTAAGAGATGGTCGAATATACTTTTTATTCGGATCGCATATGTCTGAAAGGAGCTTTGTGCTATTCACCGCCGATGGAGTCCCTTCAACCTTTTTCGGTAATAGAACATCTAGTACAAGAAGGTCGAAATGCTCAAGTAGCTCTTGACGTGCCAAATCAGAGGAGCCGCAGACTTTAATATAGAGTGAGCCTGGAGGATGGGCCTTTTCTATGAAGTCTACGATTAATTCAACTCTTGTTTCACTGTCGTCAACAATCAAAATTTTTATCAATTTATAAGCGCTCTATGATCCCTGAAAGCTTTTCTTTCCACACCGAGTTTGTTGAATCAAAAAAAACTATCCCTTTATAATAATCTCCCATAACTGCTAGTAAGTCATTGATTTCATCAATGTTAAGGTTTTTTGTTTCGTCACTAAAGTCTGTATATCCAGTCAATACAGCGAAGGGACTCAAGCGATTAAGTTTTTTTAATCTAGTGACGATGTCTTTTCCTGCCAAAGTCCTAAAACGCCCGCCCCTATCGGTATCTGTCCGATCAAAGGTCGGCATGCTCATATCCAAGACTATAAAGTCGAACTGTCGCTCAGTAGCTATGGCAAGGCCGCTGTTATAGGAGGCTGCCTCAAATATCTCAACCTCAAACTCTTGTGTAAGATAATCAAATATCTTTTCTCTCTTCAGGTGGTTGTCTTCTATTATTAAAACTTTCATGCTTCAGCTCCACTATTGCGTAGAATTTATTCTCATCTATGTTGATATCGAACGAAAATCCTGGGGAGGAATTGTGTAGGAGGTTGTAGATTTTATAAAGTCCACTACCACCTTCCTCTCTACTTAGATTAGAGTTTTTTTCGTTCCAGGTCGACCTGTGTTTGGTCATGAACTCATTTCTATCGCCAAATGTTTCAGGTTCTATAAGGTTTGTTATTTTTATGATTTCCTTTCTTTCTTCAGAATAGCAGTCGATACTCACAATTGAGTTTGATTTACGATACTTTACCGCGTTTTCTATTGCAGTGAATAATGCAATAAAAAGTGATCGGCTTTCGCGATAGTTTAAGGTGAGTTCTTTTCTCGGTTGGTTAAAGTCAATTTGTGCGCCTTTATGGCTGTAAATTGATTTAAAAGAAGTTACTGATGCGTCAACGACTACAGCCAATTTTTCAAGAGTATTTGCTCCATCTGCTCCCACGAATCGAAACCAATTAAGAACTAATTCTATTTCCTTGCTGAAGTTGGATCTGCAATTCTTAATCTCTTGCATCAATTCGCCCATAGGGGCGCCAGCCTTGGTTAAAGTTATTTTATTTTCAAGGAGCTGAATTTCGTTAAGTATTTGGGGGTGAAGAGTATCGTTGATTAGCGTTTGCGCTTTTTTTGCATGCTCAGCAGACAGCTCCCACATAAAGTCAATCAAAGCATTGAAAAAACTTTCAAAGTTACTGTGCGCATCAATTAGCTTAGAGATCTCAACTAGACGGTGATAGTACGCCGAGAAATCAAAGATATATTCGTCAATTCCGAAGCCATCAACGGTTACTCTAAAAAAATTATTTGTTTTCTTAAGTATTGCATCTATATTTCTTGAAAAATCTTTAAAGTGCTGATCAACCTCATCTTTGATGGGCGTTGATAGGTAGGAGTATTTGTCATCCCAAAAAATATTGGGCAAGTAGTCGCCTTTTTTTTCCACCGTAATCAAGTGTGCTTTTTCGAAACATGCTCTAAGTTGTGTAATGAATACAGTGTGTCTGATTTCTGCACTGAGATATTTATCGAGACCGTAATTTTCATTTAGGGCAAAGTCTCTGGCGGTATTGTTAAATATCTTATATAAAATGCTTGTTTTTTCGTTGGAAGTGACAGCCCTAGGCAGGCCAGAATTGTCGGCTGTGATTTCTAGAATATCAGCAGAGTGTCTGTTGATATCTTCTTTTAAGTTTATAGGGTCAAGTACGGTGCCCCCTTCGATGGACTTTGCTTGCTCAAAGAGAGTTTTATATGATTGTTTTCTATGCGTCTCTAGCGCTTGTACGTCTACAAAAAGTTTGCCAGTTTCAATTTTTGCTCTAAGTTTGTCTGAGAATAAAGTTTCGAGAACCTTATCCTTCTCCAATTTGAGCTCTTCACTGTCGCTGGGGAAGGTTAGAATTAATTTATCTAGTATGGCGACGCGTTCATGGATTACTTCATCATTGTTTTTGTAAGCACCGACATTGTCTAGCTGAGATGATATGCAAATATTCCTTAGGTAGTAAGCTTCGTTCTTGCCTATATTATTTGTGTCAAATAAGTCTGTTGGTTTATGTGTGCTGTTCGCATCTAGTAGGTCAACGAATAACTCGGATTTTATCTCGTCGTATGCGCCATTTATCTCTTTGCCATAAATGTCCAATATTATCAGGCATGAAATCATAGTCGCATTGTCAGATTTTTCTAAGTCAGAAACCTCTCGGCAGATGACATTCATGGGGAGATGATAAAAGGAAAATTTGTTTAGAAAGTAGTTGTCGATGGCGAAGTTAATTAGCTTCATCCAGCTTTTGGTATTTTTATATTGTCTCGACTGAACTTTAAGGAAGTCTGATAAAATCGGGAACTGGGTGCGATCTAGGTCCCTGACTGACTGTGCGTCGTGTTGGTGCCTGATTGTTCTTTCAATCGGAATTTGGTCTGCGCGTGAGTCAAGTACCACTCTTAGCGTGTGATTTTGAGAGTTTGCTTTAGGCGTATTGAAAGGCCCTAGCGCGCGTGTATCCTTTCTACTCAGCTCTATCACGGAGCTATCAACAACTTCCTCTAGTACGCACGAAAGATGGAACATCAACGACTTTGACCACAATTCATTTCGAAATTTAACGCACATCTTATGTAAATATTCAATCCGCTCATCACTATTCGATTCAAGCATAAGGATGCTTGCAAAGCTATTAGATAGATGGTCGTATAAGGTTTTCTCGGAGCGGTCATTGTTGTAAAGCTTTGATCTTGCAAATATCTCTATTAGTCCTACAGGTATCTGCGATCTTTGATTTATAAGATCGACGACTGAATTGATTACGTTGTCGTAAGCACCGTGAGTATAGTCATCCACTATTTTAAGCATTGTTGGATGCAGTTGGTCGTCTGTAGTTGAACTATTATCTACGATCAAGCTTTTGAGTTCTTCATCATCGAGAAGATCAGCAAGGTTTCGAATCTTTTCTATAAGGAATGTGTCAATCTTGCCATCTTTTAAATAAATTTCTGATATTATTGTTTTGAAAAGTATATATTGATCAATTACTGATTCCATCCGGTAAAGGTATAGTTGATCTAGCGTCAGCCTTCTATCTGGGTCGAACGAGATAGGTAGTTGCATGCACGAAATAACAGCGCCATATTCTATGGCGCTTTCAATTCCCGAGGCTCGGTACTCATTGAGTTGTGAATCTAAGATTCCCGCAAAAACTCCAATAGAACTGCTTTCAGACATTAGCAGAATTTCTTTAATTCTGCTGGAGACATCATGGTTGGGAAAGCTATCCTTGATGTTTTGGATGTATTCTTTAACAGATTCTCTGTTTAACTCTTTTAAAATGTGGACTTTGTTTTCTATTGCCCACCAACTAATACTGATGGCGTCTGCTTTGCTCAGGTAGTCCAGTGCATTATTTGCGTGTCCTGCTAGCAGTTCAGCATTAAAGTTTATGCGTGCTTCGTTAAAGTTTTTAAGTTCTGTAGCGCATCTATGAAATAAGCCTAAAGCCCAATAAATATAGTTTTCTTGAGAAACATGATTTTTGACACTCACTATATGGTAGTGATTCTTACTTTGGTAAATTGGGACTAGCATGGATGGCAGTTGTTTGCTCTTGGAGAGCTCTAGAATCTGATCAAGTCTGCGGGCGTCGCTAAGTGTTTTGAGTTGAGTTACAATTCTGTACCCAACGTTAGCCATTGTTTCGCCATGCCGTCTCATGTAGATGTTGGGGTCGCTTGATATCCTTGTGCGGGATTTTATTTTAACTTTTTTCTTAGCCAATTTATAAAAGTCCCTAGAGCATATGCAAGTTGTGAAAAATGTATACTATCGACAAAATTTTTGTCGATAGTAAATTTTTCTGTTCTAAACTTCTGCAAAATGCAGATCTCAGTTTGATATCCATTGCAGCAATCACGCCTACTGTTAGATTACACCCAAACGGCTTTGATGGCACATTGATGTTGTGATGTGAGCGTCAGGCGCCTGTAGCTAATGACACCGGTATATCTTGGGCTGAGATCTGAACTGCAGGCTGTGGCATGGCCATGGGGTCCGTACCACAAAAGCGTAACGCATTACATTACAAAACTGGGTGACGAGAGCGTGATACGGGTTGCCAAGGTTTTGACACCTATGCCTCCTGGCACTCCCAGTGCATTTCAAGGTAATGGTTGCAGCGGGTGATTAGCGCGATTCTAGGCCCCTTAGACGTGCCAACCCTTGCTTGATATAGCCTGCATTTTCACCAATGGTATCTAACGATGCCCGCACGTTTTCACCGACGTCTCCTGGCTCTCGTCGCTCCACCCATAGGGTGAGTTCCATGAGAGCCGCTTCTAGCGCGAGTTGATTGTGATAGATCCTTTCTAAAACGTCGGTCAGTGAGTATTCGCTGTGCATGCTGTCGATTCCATTCAAGCCGAGGAGAGGGGGCAAGCCGACTCCGATTTCACCAGATTAGAGCAAATTATTTTCGAACTTGCATCACGTCAAGCGACGTATCTATGGCAGAGGTTTTGAGTTGTTTAAATAATATCTATAAAAAACAATTGGTTGCCGTAAATCAAACAGTTTATCACGCAACCGTAGATGTACCGTGCATGAGTACGCTGAGCGTACTGGTGTTGCTTGCAGTGAATTTCGAAGGTTTCTTTGACTCCAGGCTATTAGCGGCAATCCCTTGGCGCAAAAAAATACAATGTAATCTTGTCCCATGGGCGGAGTGCGCACGTCAGATCGATAAAATGCAATATCAGTTCGAGGAACTTTGGATTGCGTATTTTGGAGACGTTTTTTGAAAAGCCTATATGTTTAGGTATACTGTGTATTAATTTGCAATTTTAAAAATCACTTTCATATTTTCGGATATTTTTGCTTTGTTTTGCTTTAGCAAGGAGGTCATGTATGAAGTATGAATTCGGGTTTTTTTCAGATTCGATGGTTACACGCAGATTGGAAGTTCTGCGCGAAATTAGTATCGAGGTGGGAGGATTGTGGATCGATAAGGCTGTGAATCCTAGAAGTAATTCTTCTTTGGTTAAGGAGGGAGATTTTAGTTTTTATTGTGGCTGCTCCAACTTTTCAAGCATGTCCGCTAACGCACTTGAAGGGGTGGATGGGGATGATTATTTAGAGGAGGTAACAAGGCTTTATTTGAAGGTTTTGAAGTTTACTGGTGAAGCGGAAATCTATGGGTATTTGGATGGGTTTTTGGTCGACGGTAAAGCTGAGGTAGTAGATGCGATAAGGTTTTATATAGTGAGGTCGGGAAGTATAGTCTGTCCGATACAGCGTGCTGTCTATGTTTACATTTCTCTTAATGAGCGGCTGAAAATTATTCCTTTAGGATGGGTTTTAGCGAGTTTGTACTCGGCATTAACTCTTATTCAGGGCGGGGAGTTTCCCGCAACCCTTTTTTGTGGGAAGGTTCAATCGCAATTACTGCAATCAGCATCAAATAAACGTGGTGCTTCTTTCTATGATTTTTTTTCACTTTATGTTCGAGCATCGATTGTGGTTTTAGGTCGTAATCCAAAAGTTATAAATGAAATTGAAAGCTCGCTTTTAAGGCGCACTTTGTATGTGTTCGGCAATCAAGAGCTCGCGGAGCGCTGGTTGAGCAAGCCTTCTATAAAATATGGTGGGCTAAACCCCCGTGCTGCGGTGATATCTGGTTATGAGATGGAGGTGTTTGAAAATTTGGTTAAGATTGAGAGTGGATTCTGGGGGTAATGTCTATCGCAGGATTATTCATGCTGTATGAAATTCCATGATTTTGTTCTAAAGTTTCAGTAGTGCGCTTCAAAAATGGTTGTTCGTATGCCAACGGCATTTTCCCGCGTGGTTGAAAGGGAGGGTCAAGTAGAGGGGCATCTAAGTTTTAGATTTGCAACTGTAAGCTCGGTCATTTTTTCTTTAAGGGCGCGATTCTCGTCCAATAGAACTTCATTTATGGATGCGAGAAGGGCGACCTTTGTCCGCAGTTCGTTAATCTCTTGACGGTAGTTGGCTGATTTCTCGCATTCGGCAATTAAGTCTCGCTGCTTTTTATTACGCATGGATTCAATGGTGTTACTCTGGGCCTCGCGAATGGCCTCGGCGATGCGTGGGTAATAGTTGTGGATCAACGCTGCGGATACTCCCGCCTCGCGAGCAACTGCGGCGATAGTCACCTTGGTTTCATTATTACGCGAACGACCCTTTCGAATACGCAGGAGGGCGAGTTTAAGATCTTTCTCTCGATCTTCTGCCTGTTTGTGTTTTGCGGAATAAGTTATGGGTTTCATATGCTTAATAGTTCCGGTTTAACTCCCAGATGAATAAGCACGTCGCGGCACCGATTAAGGTCGCGCTCAACTCGGAGGCGCCCGCTCTCACCAATGCTCTGGCAATGCAGCAGCTCTTTAAGATCATCGTAGAGTCGCTGATAAATTACTGCGTGACGTGGTTCGATTACGGCGTTGTTGCAGTTCGCGCATCGTGTTCGCTCAAGAGTATTGCCTATGCATCCGTCATTGTCCGCGGTGCAATAAGCGTGGCCGTTGCTTCGAATTGCAGTACTCTCGGCAATGGACTTCACCATCGAGGCACGATCCTTATAGATCAATAGATTTTTCGGGTCTCGACGCCATTGCTCTATAGAGCGGCCGTAGTTCCCGGCTAGGGGTGTATTTTCTAGCCAGTTGTTTACGACACCTAGTTTTATATCCTCCATCTCATCTTGGACGTCTGCGTAAAGCTCAAGATCTAATTGCTGTCCGCAACTGTCGTCATAGGCATAGCCCAAGGTCATGTCCAGTGTCCAGTGAGCGAAATGCTCTTTGAGGTAACGTAAGTCGCCGAAGCGGCTGTGCGCAGCGTAGTTGGCGAACTTGCGGCGAAATTGGTGGCTAGCGAGATCCCAGCTCAGTCCGCAATCCTTGGCAAACGTTTTCAGATTCATCCCCAGGGCCACATTTGTTAGCGTCCTCACGTGATTGCCCAATCTGTGATGTTCGCTAAGAAAGAGTGCATGGCGATGCTTTTGTGCCTCGGTTATTTGCGGGTCACGAGGGTTTGCACGGCGTCTCTGCAGAATCTCGGTTGCGATAACGGTCTGATAAGGTGCGCACCATCGCTCCATCATGCGCAGCGCACGCACAGCGGCCTCCGGTATCATCCAGTTATGGATTCCGACATATGTTTTTTCTGACCGTGAGCGCATCCAGTGATAGATATTGCCATCATCGTCTTCAGTGCGGTGGGAGGCTCCAAGTTGGAGATTCGTCAACTCATGTTGGCGGCAGCCTGATGTACTAGCCAGAACTATGTAGCATGCCGTTCGCAGGTCGATTAGTGCTCTGTTTAAGGATCTTAGGCCACCTTCCCAACCTAGTATCTGTAGACGGCGGTTCTTAGCTTGATTGATGGACGCGGTTGATTGCGATTGTCGTCGTAACGCGACCTCATACAGGGTGTCACGAAGTTCAAGCAGTTGCTTGCCATTCTCAATTTTTTCGTAGGCCCGCTTGAATAGAGTGCAGAATACATCGTCGGGAATTAGCGGGGTCAAGCCTCCCTGTGAACTACCGATAAGCCCCGCCATTTGTTTCGCGGAGGTGTCGGGCCATGGGTGCTCCAGCATCCTGTCGTTTGTGTACTGGCTTAGTTCATAGAGCGCCTCAACTGCGACGAAGCGTGCTTGAAGCGCACGCGCCGATAGGGGTTTACATGTGGACCCTCTGGTTTGTAATTGCGCTTTGCTGGCAGCCACATAGGATGCGCATATAAGGGGGGGCACCGCTCCAAAATGATCTATTCCCTGCTGCTCCAAGTAACGAAAAAATGGCCTTGCGTCGGTAAAAAGTTGTCTAACCATACTGCCTTTTGGCTGATCTGCACTTCGGCGTCCGCGCCGTAGATAACGGTAAATAATTGCTTTCATCAATGCCCGAAACGCCGGAGGCATAGTATTAAAGTTAAGACGTGTTTTGTTGATAGTCACATTGGTGGTAAATCCGGTTAGCTGCCAAATGTCATCCTCATAGCGACTAAGGATGACCCAACGCTCATCGACTTGAATAGCGCTGATGATTAGGGCATCGAGATCGGATTTTCGGGTTTCGCGCACATCTTCCGGCTGGATAGCAAGGTTTCCCCAAGGTTTCGCCAACATGTCGTCGTTCATGCAAACACCTCCAGGCTATCGATTAGATCAACCGACCAGAATGGATGCGGCGTGATTCGCGCGCGCTCACGGGCTGCCTCCACGGCTACTGTATTGAAAGTGCCACGCCGAAGACCCTCAGCAACGATGTAGTGATCAATCAAACGGGGGATATGGGCGTACTCTCGCGCCCAGCGTCGCTTGTCCATGCGTGATCGCTCCGCCAGGACGCGAAAATAGAAGCTGAATAACTTGTACAAATCTTCAGCTGTTATTGCGTAATGTTTACAACGAAGACAGTTCATGAAGTTCATGCAGGTAGCACCTTCACGCTTTGGTGCATATTGACCTTCTACGGGATCTGTACAGCGCCCCATAGGAGTATCTTTGTAGGTGGAGCCGATTCTTTCGGTTAGCAACTCCTGGACAAGTATCTCGCCCATGAATTTCCAGTTACAGCGAGCATTTTCGCCGACCGATAAATAACTTTGATCTGTCACCTGAGAAGTATTGCCGAGACTGGCGGCGGTAATTGCTAAATCGCCATTGGCTATCTCGAAAATGCGGTTGGCAAACGTTTTACGCAGGCGTGAGATATTGACGTGCAATGGATTTCCATCGGCATTTTTTAAATTATGCTTCTTTACAAGTCGAATTATCGAGGCTCTCAAAACCTCTTCAATCAACGCAGTGACCTGCTTATCACGCCGACTTCGATACAGCCATACTCGACCTTTGAGGTCGTTGGGGGCTTCTTCATCGAGGTATTCAGTTAGAACCATGACTCGGCGAATCAATTGCTCTACATTAGTTCTAATGCTAGGTGTAAACTCCAAATTACGTTCGGTTGACGCGGTGCGGAGAGCCACCTTACTAGTATTATAGCCACGCCGTTTCCATAGGACTAGGAAGACCATATTAGCTTTAGGATGTGGACGTAGGCAGTTGCGGTCCATTTCCAATAATGGCGTGGTATTGCGTCCTGTGAACAGCGCCACGATCAGAAGCGCGTAGGCTAAGAGTTCTCCGGTTACTGTAACATCTTCGTCCCATATAGGTTTTATAGCCTGCTGCAATGCAACGATAAATTCTTGCCGCTCACGTTTGCTCAGCGCACTTTCGCCCTTCGCTGTGCGATTGCTGTTAGGAAAGGGGCTACGCGGAAAGGTTGCATCATCACCGGAGATGACCAGAGGTATTAGCCCGCGCTGTCCCAGGGCTACCAACACCGACTTGGTTTTTGTGTAATAAGTTTTCTGTGTAATAACAACTACAGTTTGCAGTGCTAAGTGAGCGAGAAAACCATCAATCAAGTTTCGATTGACGTCGGATAAGGCCAAATTACGGCAAAGAGCGCTACTGCGTAATGCGCAAAATTCGAGGAATTTGTTTAGTCCCGCGTGACAAATGTTGGCCACGCTGCTTCGGGTGGGAGCGCCTTCTTGGCCAACTAAGAAGCGCTCAACCTGGCGTTGGCATGCGTAGGTAATGGGGTCAATGCCTACGCCGTACCAACGAGCAAAATCAAAACTACGACGACTTGAGGCGTTTCTTCCGAATTTAACTCGGGTGTTGGTAGGAGGTACTACATCGGACAAAATAACCACATTCCCTTTCAAATCGTGGGTATGATCGATCTCGGGGACGCCTATGTCGGTCTTAGTAAAAACTTTGCGTTTGCTCATAGTAGAGCCTCCGCCAACGCGTTCAGTTCATCGTCATACGCCAACACTGCCTCGTCTGCCATTTCGTTTACTAAGTGAAGGTAAACCATGGTCGTTTGGATTGAACTGTGCCCAAGTTGGCGTTGAACAAATACCAATGGCTCTAGCCCGCTCGCAGGGTTGCGCTGGAGGCTGACTAAGGTATGGGTTGCGTATGAATGCCGGAGCATGTGCATATGGACGTTAATTCCAGCCCGTTTTCCGCAAATTTTAATTATCCGGTTGAGGCTCTTGCCGTCGGCACTATAGGATTTTCCACAATGGTTGAGGAACAGCGATTGTGGCGAGCGGTTGTTTACCAATGAGCGCTCACCTCGCATCTTCGTCATATAGCGATAGAGTTCGCCCATGAACTGCCTGCTGACGAAAATAGTTCGCGACTTACTACCTTTGGTCACCATGCCGCTGCCATCGAACGGATCGAGCCGAATTCGAATGTTGCGCTCGGTTCCTTTGGCCTTGTCCGGATCGAAGACATAGGCGAGCGGGAAGGAGGCGATTTCTTCACGGCGCAAGCCAGTATGTAGAGCCAGTCGCATCATCATTCGGTGATGTGGGTTTTCCGTTGCGGCCAGTAGTGATTGTATTTCGGATATATGAAGGAACTTTGGCAGAGTCCTGTCAGTTCGGGGCATCACGTTGTTCGCCATGACCCTGCCACCATTAGTATCGAGATGTGCTAAGAAGCCTGGTTTGCGCCTTACGGTGCGTTCTTCAAGAGCAAAGGGACGTCGTTTCACCCACCCCTCTTTTAGGGCGTACTCGTAGAATTTGCAGATATAAGTCAGCCGCTGACGAGTGGTGGTGAGTGCTAATTTGCACGTCATCAGGCAATAGTCCCGATAGGCTGCCACTAGGCTCTTCGCCTCGCCACGATCAACATCGCGCCAGTCCAATTCATGCGCTTGAAGGAAACTGAAGAAATCGTAGAGGGCGCGCCCGATGCTAAGCCACGAACGCTTAGATCCTATTGCGCCGCGGAGCAGGTAGTGGCGAAAAAATTTATTTACCGGAACGCAACTCTCCATCGAGCTCCAAAGAAGAATAGGGAAGCCCTCGTATGGTTGCCCTGCGATTACTAAATTCTTCTTTGATGTTACAAGCTCCATCCGCAATTCCCCGCAATGACGCAGACTCCGGCCTTTTTATCGTGCTTTAACGGACTCAGCGCTATCTCATCTTCCGTAAATCGCCATCTGAAGCTGCGAGCCGCTCAGCTGTAAAACCTAATATAGTGCGAATTTAACGCCTGCAAGGTGTCAGATCATCAGGCAGATCTGTAGGCTGCTAAGCAAATGCACGCTAAGCTGCCAGCTCACTTTCTGAGCGGCGGAGCCGAGCATGTCCGAGTTGATTCTGCATCATTACCCGACCTCCCCATTTGCCGAGAAGGCCCGCCTGCTGCTGGGCTTCAAAGGCTTGTCGTGGCGCTCGGTGCATATCTCGCCGGTAATGCCGAAACCGGATCTGACGGCTCTGACCGGTGGCTACCGCAAGACACCGGTGCTGCAGATTGGCGCTGACATCTATTGCGACACTTCGCTGATCGCCCGTCGTCTGGAGCAGGAAAAGGCGTTGCCGGCGTTCTTCCCTGAAGGTCAGGAGTTCACCTCCGCGAGTTTTGCCACTTGGGCTGATTCGGTGGTGTTTCAACATGCGGTGAGTCTGGTGTTCCAGCCGGAGTCGGTGGCGGTGCGTTTCGCCAAGTTGCCGCCGGAAGCGATCAAGGCTTTTATTGCCGACCGCGCCGGTCTGTTCAGTGGTGGCAGCGCCACGCGGTTGTCTGTCGAACAAGCCAAACATCAATGGCCGACGATCATGGCTCGCCTGGAGCAGCAGTTGCAGCGCGAGCAGGGCGACTTCCTGTTCGGCGAACCGTCGATTGCCGACTTTGCCCTGGCGCATCCCATGTGGTTCCTGAAAGCAACTCATGTCACGGCACCGCTGGTGGATGAGTATCCGGCTGTTGCGGCCTGGTTGGGCCGAGTGCTGGGCTTTGGCCATGGCGCGGCGAGTGCGATGACTTCGGAAGAGGCGCTGGAAGTTGCACGCAATGCGACACCGGCGGGATTGCCAGACGAGCAGTTCGTAGATCCGAATGGATTCAAGGCTGGTCAGCAGGTGGCGATTGCCGCGACGGATTACGGGGTTGATCCGGTGGTGGGTGAGTTGCTGTTTGCCGGCAGTGAAGAGTTGATCATTCGTCGCGAAGACCAGCGTGGCGGCGTGGTGCATGTGCACTTCCCGCGCTTTGGTTTCCGCATCGAAGCCAGCTAAAAGCAAAAGATCGCAGCCTGCGGCAGCTCCTACACAAATCTCATGTAGGAGCTGCCGCAGGCTGCGATCTTTTGATCTTGTTGTTACTTCAGGGCGGCGAGAATCTCGTCCGGGTCAAATCCGCGAATCAACGTGCCGTTAACATCGATCAACGGTATCCCGCGCCCGCCCAATGCCTCATATGCCTTGCGCGCCTCGGAATCCTTCTCGATATCGAACTCCTTGAAAGGAATCCCCTTGCTGTCGAGAAAGCGTTTGGTCTGCTTGCAGTAGCCGCACCAGTCGGTGGCGTAGAGCACGACGTTGGCTTGCGCGCGCGTCTGCTCTGCAACCATCTGCGACGGATTGAACACCCGCTCGATCTTGCCCCAGTTCTGATAAACCACGACCACCAGCAGAACCAGCGCGACCTTCTTCAGCACATTGCCGAGCATCAGTTACGCCGCTTCAACTGATCGGTCAGCGACGTCGGCAAACCTTTGATCACCAGCGTGCCAGCCTCTTCGTCGTATTCGATCTTCGAGCCCAGCAGGTGCGCTTCAAAGCTGATCGACAGGCCTTCGGCGCGGCCGGTGAAGCGGCGGAATTGATTCAGGGTGCGTTTGTCCGCCGGAATCTCCGGGGACAGGCCGTAATCCTTGTTGCGGATGTGATCGTAGAAGGCTTTCGGGCGTTCTTCGTCGATCAGCTCGGAGAGTTCTTCCAGGCCCATCGGCTCGCCAAGTTTCGCCTGGCTGCTGGCGTAATCGACCAAGGTCTTGGTCTTCTCGCGAGCGGAATCTTCGGGCAGGTCTTCGCTTTCGACGAAATCACTGAACGCCTTGAGCAGCGTGCGGGTCTCGCCCGGGCCGTCGACGCCTTCCTGGCAGCCGATGAAGTCGCGGAAGTATTCCGAGACCTTTTTGCCGTTCTTGCCCTTGATGAACGAGATGTACTGCTTGGACTGCTTGTTGTTCTGCCACTCGGAAACGTTGATTCGCGCCGCGAGATGCAATTGGCCGAGGTCGAGGTGGCGCGACGGGGTCACGTCCAGCTCATCGGTCACCGCCACGCCTTCGCTGTGGTGCAGCAGGGCGATTGCCAGGTAATCGGTCATGCCTTGCTGATAGTGGGCGAACAGGACGTGGCCGCCGACCGACAGGTTCGACTCTTCCATCAGCTTCTGCAGATGCTCGACCGCGACTTTGCTGAAAGCGGTGAAGTCTTTGCCGCCTTCCATGTATTCCTTCAGCCAGCCGCTGAACGGGAACGCGCCAGATTCCGGGTGGAACAGGCCCCAGGCTTTGCCCTGTTTGGCGTTATAGCTCTCGTTGAGGTCGGCGAGCATGTTCTCGATGGCTGCAGACTCGGCCAGTTCCGTGTCGCGGGCGTGCAGAACTGCGGGCGTGCCGTCGGGTTTTTTGTCGATCAGGTGGACGATGCAATGACGGATCGGCATGGGCTTCTCGGCTGTTGGAAGGGAGGAGGGCAGGCTCCCCCGAAAAAGCGCCCAGTGTACCGCAACCACTGGTTTTGGCGCGGGTTGTAGGGCAAAACCGGGGCGCGGGACCGGCCTTATGCAGTTATTTACCGATTTAGAGCAATAAAGCTGACCAAATGGGTAGCTAGAGGCGGATATTTCCCCGTCTCTGTGCTAGTTTTGCCCGGTCTTACGCGAAGTCACTGCGTTAAGCGTGCATTCAGCATTTGTCAGGTCGAACCAAACCCTGATTTCGGTATCTATAACCCGACTCGTCGTGGTTATCGCCGAGGGTGCCAGATCCAGAAGATCGGGCTCGATGGCTGACACTGCACTCTGCAATCCATATGAATTTGATAGGGAAGGAACACTACATGGCTCTTACTAAAGACCAACTGATCGCCGACATCGCTGAAGCTATCGACGCGCCGAAAACCACCGCGCGTAACGCTCTGGACCAACTGGGCCAAATCGTTGCCGATCAGCTGGAAAACGGCGGCGAAATCACCTTGCCAGGTATCGGCAAGCTGAAAGTGACCGAGCGTCCTGCCCGCACTGGCCGTAACCCTTCGACCGGCGCTGCCATCGAAATCCCTGCGAAGAAAGTGATCAAGCTGGTTGTGGCCAAAGGCCTGACCGACGCTGTGAACAAGTAAGACGCAGCAATAAAAAACCGTGCACCGGAGTGATCCGGGCACGGTTTTTTTGTGTCTGCGATTTGATGGCGGACTCATGACCACCATAAACCATTGTGGGAGCGAGCTTGCTCGCGAAGGCTGTGTGTCAGTCAGAGTTGAATTGACTGATGCGCCGCATTCGCGAGCAAGCTCGCTCCCACAATTGATCTGTGTCCGTCTGTGCAGTGTTTAGCGAACCCAGCGCTCGCGGCGCCAGATCTGCTGTTCGGACTTGGTCTGGAACGTCCACGCCACAAAGCGGCTCTGCTTCTGGCCCTGAGACATCTCCACCACCTGGCTTTCCAGCACACCGGCCTTTTTCAGCGCAGTTTCGATGGCCGGCAGGTTCGACGCTTTCGACACCAGTGTGCTGAACCACAGCACCTTATGCTGGAAGTTCGCGCTCTCGGCGATCAGTTGCGTCACGAAACGCGCCTCGCCACCTTCACACCACAGCTCCGCAGACTGGCCACCAAAGTTCAGCACTGGCAGTTTGCGTTTCGGATCAGCCTTGCCCAGTGCACGCCATTTGCGCTCGCTGCCCTTGGTCGCTTCGTCCATCGAGGCGTGGAACGGCGGGTTACACATGGTCAGGTCGAAGCGCTCACCCGGCTCCAGCAAGCCAATCAGGATGTGCTTGCGGTTTTCCTGCTGGCGCAGCTGGATGACTTTGTTCAGGTCGTTGGACTGAACGATGGCGCGGGCGGCAGCCACGGCCGTCGGGTCGATTTCCGAACCGAGGAAGTGCCAGCGGTATTCGCTGTTGCCGATCAGCGGATATACGCAGTTGGCGCCCATGCCGATGTCCAGCACGTTGACGATCGCGCCGCGTGGCACCTTGCCGTCGTTCATGCTGGCCAGCAAATCCGCAAGGAAGTGTACGTAATCGGCGCGGCCCGGAACCGGCGGGCAGAGGTAATCCGCCGGGATGTCCCAATGCTGGATGCCATAGAACGACTTGAGCAGCGCCCGGTTGAACACGCGCACCGCATCGGGGCTGGCGAAGTCGATGCTTTCCTTGCCGTACGGGTTGGTGATCACAAACTTCGCCAGTTCCGGCGTGGTCTTGATCAGCGCCGGGAAGTCGTAACGACCCTGATGGCGATTGCGCGGGTGCAGGCTGGCCTTTTCACGCGGTTCGACGGCTTTGGCCGGGGTCGCGGAGTCAGGCTTCTTGCGCGCAGGTTTGGGTGTGCGGGGGTCGTTCATGGGCGTGGTCGATTCGGGTATGGCTGAAAGTGGCGGGTATTGTCCCACATCTAAAGGCAACACCGTTCAAACTGTGGGAGCGAGCCTGCTCGCGAAGGCGGTTTTACATCCGGCAGATTTGTTGACTGACACACCGCTTTCGCGAGCAGGCTCGCTCCCACAGGGGATTTTGGGGAATTGAAAATAAAAAAAAGGAGGCCACCCGGGCCTCCCTTTTTCATTGCGATTTGCCGTTACAGGCTGGCAATCCGCGCGTGCTGCTCGGCCAGTTTGGCCAGGGCTTGTTCAGCCTCGGCCAGTTTGGCGCGTTCCTTCTCGATGACTTCGGCCGGGGCCTTGTCGACGAAACCGGCGTTGGACAGCTTGCCGCCAACACGCTGGACTTCGCCCTGCAGACGCAGGATTTCCTTGTCCAGACGTGCCAGCTCGGCGCCCTTGTCGATCAGACCGGCCATCGGCACCAGCACTTCCATCTCGCCAACCAGAGCGGTCGCGGACAGCGGGGCTTCTTCGCCAGCCGCCAGAACGGTGATCGATTCCAGACGCGCCAGCTTCTTCAGCAGCGCTTCGTTCTCGGTCAGACGGCGCTGGTCTTCAGCGCTGACGTTCTTCAGGTAGATCGGCAGTGGCTTGCCCGGGCCGATGTTCATTTCGCCACGGATGTTGCGCGTGCCGAGCATCAGTTCCTTGAGCCATTCGATGTCGTTCTCGGCGGCCGGATCGATGCGCTCCTCGTTGGCCACTGGCCACGGTTGCAGCATGATCGTCTTGCCCTGAATACCGGCCAGCGGCGCGATGCGCTGCCAGATTTCTTCAGTGATGAACGGCATGAACGGATGCGCCAGACGCAGCGCCACTTCCAGTACGCGAACCAGCGTACGGCGAGTGCCGCGCTGACGTTCAACCGGCGCATTCTCGTCCCACAGCACAGGCTTGGACAGTTCCAGGTACCAGTCGCAGTACTGGTTCCAGATGAACTCGTACAGCGCTTGCGCGGCGAGATCGAAACGGAACTGGTCGAGTTGACGGGTCACTTCGGCTTCGGTGCGTTGCAGCTGCGAGATGATCCAGCGATCCGCCAGCGACAGTTCGTAGGCTTCGCCGTTCTGGCCGCAATCTTCGCCCTTGTCCAGAACATAACGCGCGGCGTTCCAGATCTTGTTGCAGAAGTTGCGATAGCCTTCGACGCGGCCCATGTCGAACTTGATGTCGCGACCGGTCGAAGCCAGCGAGCAGAAGGTGAAGCGCAGGGCGTCGGTACCGTAGCTGGCGATGCCGTCGGTGAACTCGTCGCGGGTCTGCTTCTCGATTTTTTTCGCCAGTTTCGGCTGCATCATGCCGGAGGTGCGTTTTTGCACCAACTCTTCCAGCTCGATACCGTCGATAATGTCCAGCGGATCCAGGACGTTGCCCTTGGACTTGGACATTTTCTGGCCTTGGCCATCACGCACCAGACCGTGCACGTAAACGGTCTTGAACGGAACCTGCGGCGTGCCATCCTCGTTCTTGATCAGGTGCATGGTCAGCATGATCATCCGGGCAACCCAGAAGAAAATGATGTCGAAGCCCGTCACCAGTACGTCGGTGGAGTGGAATTTTTTCAGGAATTCGGTCTGCTCAGGCCAGCCGAGGGTGGAGAAGGTCCACAGACCCGAGCTGAACCAGGTGTCGAGTACGTCGTTGTCCTGTTGCAGCGCAACGTCCGGGCCAAGGTTGTGCTTGGCACGCACTTCGGCTTCGTCGCGACCGACGTAGACCTTGCCCGACTCGTCGTACCAGGCCGGAATCCGGTGGCCCCACCACAGCTGACGGCTGATGCACCAGTCCTGGATGTCGCGCATCCACGAGAAGTACATGTTTTCGTACTGCTTCGGCACGAACTGGATGCGACCGTCTTCAACGGCAGCGATCGCAGGCTCGGCCAAAGGTTTGGTCGACACGTACCACTGGTCGGTCAGCCACGGCTCGATGATGGTGCCGGAACGGTCGCCTTTCGGTACTTTCAGGCCGTGGTCGTTGACGCTGACCAGCAGGCCGGCGGCGTCGAACGCAGCCACGATTTGCTTGCGCGCTTCGAAACGCTCAAGGCCGGCGTACTCAGCCGGAATCGCGCCGTCGATGCTGTCGTTCAGCGTACCGTCGAGGTTGAACACCTGCGCTGCAGGCAGCACGTTGGCGTTCTTGTCGAAGATGTTCAGCAGCGGCAGGTTGTGGCGCTTGCCGACTTCGTAGTCGTTGAAATCGTGGGCCGGGGTGATTTTCACGCAACCGGTGCCGAATTCAGGATCGCAGTAATCGTCGGCGATGATCGGAATGCGGCGGCCAACCAGTGGCAGCTCGACAAACTTGCCGATGAGGGCCTGGTAGCGCTCATCGTTCGGGTTCACCGCAACGGCGGAGTCGCCGAGCATGGTTTCCGGACGGGTGGTCGCGACGATCAGGAAATCGTTGCCATCAGCGGTTTTCGCGCCGTCGGCCAGCGGGTACTTGAGGTTCCACAGGAAACCTTTCTCGTCGTGGTTTTCCACTTCGAGGTCGGAAATCGCCGTGTGCAGCTTGGTGTCCCAGTTGACCAGACGCTTGCCGCGGTAGATCAGGCCGTCTTCGTGCAGGCGCACAAACGCTTCTTTAACCGCTTCCGAGAGGCCGTCGTCCATGGTGAAGCGCTCGCGGCTCCAGTCAACGGACGAGCCGAGACGACGGATCTGCCGGCTGATGTTGCCGCCGGACTGATCCTTCCACTCCCAGACTTTCTCGAGGAATTTTTCGCGGCCCAGATCGTGACGATTCTGGCCCTGGGCTTCGAGTTGACGCTCCACCAGCATCTGCGTGGCGATACCGGCGTGGTCGGTGCCCGGCTGCCACAGGGTGTTGCGACCCTGCATGCGGCGGAAACGGATCAGGGCGTCCATGATCGCGTTGTTGAAACCGTGACCCATGTGCAGGCTGCCGGTGACGTTCGGCGGCGGGATCATGATGGTGTAGGAGTCGCCCGCGCCTTGCGGGGCGAAGTAGTTCTCGGACTCCCAGGTGTTGTACCAGGAAGTTTCAATGGCGTGCGGCTGGTAGGTCTTATCCATGCGCGGCGGGACCCTATTGGCATTAATTCAGGAAAAGCCGACGAGTATAGCGGGGCATGGGGCCGAGGGCGAGCGGGGTCAGGGTTCTTTGGGCAGTCGCGTGGGTTCTCTGCTACAACTTTCCTGATGAGAGGCAGACTGAATGCACGTACCCAAAATGTCACTTCATGCCAACACGCCATCGATCACAGTATTCGACGCCCGTAACCTTCAGGTGCGGGATCTGCGCTACCACCGTCATCCCGACTCCCCCACGGTGACAAGTGAACGGATTACCCGTCATCAATACGATGCCCGTGGCCTTCTGGCGCAGAGCGCTGATCCGCGCTTGAGCGGACTCCAATTGGCCAACTTTACTTATGTCACCAGTGTCTCTGGCAGCATTTTGAGTCAGCAGGGCGGCGACAATGGCAGTAGCGTCACACTGGCTGACGCCGCCGGTCGTCCTTTCATGGTGGTAAGCAACATTCCCGACGCTGGCGAAGGCGCAGGAGGAAGTCAGGTTGTGAGCCGCACCTTTCAATACGAGGGAAACAATCTTCCGGGGCGCCTGCTGAGCATCACCGAGCAAGTGGCCGAAGGCGCTCCTTTGATCAGTGAGCGGAGGGTGTACGCCGGAAACAGTCAGGCTGAAATGGCCCTGAATGTGGCTGGCCAGTGTGTGCGCCACTACGATACGGCGGGTCTGCTTCAATCAGACAGCATAGCGCTGACAGGCGTGCCGCTTTCCATTACTCGTCGTTTCTTCAAGGATGCGAATGACCCGGACGAAGTAGTCGATTGGCAAGGTGAAGCCCCCATGGCCTGGAATGAATGGCTGGATGCCGAGACGTTCACCTGTCTCACTGTCGCTGATGCAACGGGAGCGCTGCTTACGTCCGCGGATGCGGCGGGTAACCTGCAGCGCTTCGCTTACAACGTGGGAGGCGCACTCGCGGGCAACTGGTTGACGCTCAAGGACGGGGCGGAGCAGGTTGTCGTGAAAACAGTGATGTATTCGGCGACTGGTCAGATTCTGCGCGAAGAAAATGGTAATGGGGTAGTGACCGTTTGGACATACGAGGAGGAAACGCAGCGTCTGTCGGGAATCAAGACTGCGAGACCGCTCGGGCACATATCCGGGGCGAAAGTGCTGCAGGATTTAAGATTCGCCTATGATCAGGTTGGCAACGTAATCGGTGAGCGTAACGTTTCGCAGCGCGCGCGTTTCTGGCGCAACCAGATGGTGGTGCCGGAAAACACTTATACCTATGACACTATCTATCAACTGGTCAAGGCTACTGGCCGGGAGATGGCAAACGCTGACGGGCAGGGCGGCACCCTACTGGCCTGCGGGTTCGACGACGCCACGTACACAAACTATACGCGTGCATACAGTTACGATACGGCAGGTAATCTGGTTCAGATACGCCATTGTGCGCCGACCACCCTCAATAGCCATACCACACGGATTACGATCAGCAACCGCAGCAATCGCGGTGTTTTGCACTCCCTCGCAACAGACCCCGATGACGTGGAGGCCTTGTTCACGGCGAGTGGGCAACAGAAAGTGCTACAGCCCGGACAACTGCTTGCGTGGACTTCGCGCAACGAACTCCTGAAGGTGACACCAGTAGTGCGCGATGGCGCAGTGGATGACTGCGAGACCTACCGTTATGACAGTGCCAGTCAGCGGCTGCTGAAGTTCAGCAAGCAGAGAGTAAGTGGTCGCATGCAAGGGCTGCGGGTCGTTTATCTACCGTCACTGGAACTGAGGATAAAGAATGACGGCGACACAATAACGGAGAATCTGCAGGTCATCAGCGTGGGCGTGCCCGGTCAATCCAGGGTCCGAATACTTCACTGGGAGAAACCGAGACCGCGGAACCCTGTTGACGACCAGTTTCGTTACAGCTACGACAACTTGATAGGTTGCAGCGCGCTGGAAGTGGACGACGAAGGCAAAGTTGTAAGCCAGGAAGAGTATTACCCATACGGCGGCACGTCGGTGTGGGTGGCGAGAAGTGCAGTAGAGGCGAATTTAAAAACAGTCAGGTATTGCGCAAAGGAGCGCGATGCGACCGGACTTTACTACTATGGCTGGCGTTACTATCAGCCGTGGTGGGGCGCTGGTTGGGTGCTGATCCGGCTGGAGCAGCGGACGGGATCAATTTATTCGCCATGGTCGGGAATAACCCGGTCACATTTTCTGATACCAATGGATTGTACAAGGAAGGGCAAGAAGCGAGGGAGCTGGTCGGTGAGACCTTCGTCCATCCTTTGCACATGCCAGCCTTTGAAAAGGTTTCAAGAGAACTCAATGTTGCAGTGAGTGTAAGGGAGTCCGGAAGTTACACAATCAAGGCGTTGGGCGAAGGCGCGGCTGCCAAAGGGCATAACATTCTCGAGAAGACCATAAAGCCAGCTTCTTTGCGGGCGGTCTATGGTGAGAGAGCCGAGGCGGTTCTCAAGCAGGCTGAAAATGTTGGGGTGGTCGGGCGAGTGGGGCAGTGGGGTAGGGGCGGTGTTCGCGGTCTTTATGCACGCAACAGCATAAGTGAAGAGGATGTTTCTTATCGCATCAACTTGCAAAACCCCATGGAAAACGAATTGGTTAATGCCTGGGTAAAATTTAAAGTCGTTACGCCTTACACGGGGGACTACGACATGCACGATATCATTCATATCAGAGCAGGAAAGGGTGTCGTGCCTGGTTCGGGAAGTAGCGAGGAAGCGCAAGTAATTGACTCGATAAATCATGGTGTTGCTGAGCTAGACCCGGCGAGGCCATTCAGTAACATCTCGATGAACATCATTCGCCATGGCCCGCAGGTGAACTTTGTTTCGCATATGTGGCGCCATGAGTTTGATAAGGTCAAACAAGATAATGGATATCTGGAGGCGGTGGCCCGTCCGGGGCCATTTCCAATAGCAATGGTGCATCAAGGGCAGTGGTCGATTATCGAAAGCAGTAGCGAACTGTTTGATTTTTACAGGTCTGTAAATTCCAATGTTCCCGAACACTGGGCGCAAGAATTTGTGAGTCGAGGGAATGGAATGGTTGCCACCCCGCGGCATGCCAAAACACTGGATTGGCATCGCAGTAATACCATCTAGTAACCAAGGTTACCGGGCTGCCAATCAAGTGCAGTCGAGTCGCAGGTCACCACCGTTTATTCGTACTGACTCAGCAGCCGTTCCATGCGCGCATCGAGACGGCGTTTGATTTCGGTTTCGATGTGCGGCGCGAAGTCGTCGATCACGTCTTGCATGATCAATTGCGCGGCGGCGCGCAGTTCGCTGTCGAGGTGGAGCAGGGCGTCCGGGCCTTTATTCACAGGTGCCGCCGGTTGGGCTGCGGGTGCCGGGGCTGGCGCGGGAGGCGGTTCGACGGCTGGCGGTTCGTTGCCGACCGAATCGAACAGCATCGGAATCTGTTCCTGTTCACCGTCATCGACCGTATCGGTCAGCAGCGGTGGTTGCAGGTTGTCATCGCCGAGCAACTGGCGGATCGATTCAAGATCGTCCAGCAGGTGTGTTGGCTTTTGCTGCGGTTTCGGAGTGTCCATTGGAATGCTCAGAGTCGCTGTAAACGGTGATCTTGCAGAGGATAGCCCTGTTCGCGGTAGAAACGGAAACTCTCCCGCGCGGCCGCTCGAATCGTCGGATCTTCCACCACCACTTCCGCCACCCTGGCGAATTTGCTGGCGAAGGCCGGGACTTTCAGGTCGAGATTGACCAGCAAATCCTGATGCTGACCGCAGTCGTCACCCAATCCCAACACAATCAAACCGTCCGGCTCGCTGTCGGCCGGGCCATGCGGCACGAAGGTTTCGCCCTTGAATGCCCACAGGCGCGCATCGAGATCGTCACGCTGAGCCGCGTCGCTGCAATGCAGGTAGATGCGGTGGCCCATGCGCCAGGCTTTCTCGGTGAGCTTGCAGGCAAAGTCCAGGCGAGCCGAGGGATCGGCGCTGGGCAGGATATAAAAGTCGACTTTGGTCATTGCGGTTCCAGAGCAGCAAGCGGCGTCACCCGAAAGTGACGCCGCCCGTCAGCGGGTTCAGGCCTTGGCGCGATCCAGCAGGTACTGGGTCAGCAGAGGTACCGGACGGCCAGTGGCGCCCTTGTCCTTGCCGCCGCTGGTCCACGCGGTGCCCGCGATGTCCAGGTGCGCCCAGTTGAGGTTCTTGGTGAAGCGCGACAGGAAGCACGCGGCGGTGATGGTGCCGGCTTTCGGCCCGCCGATGTTGGCGATGTCGGCGAACGGGCTGTCCAGTTGCTCCTGGTACTCGTCGAACAGCGGCAGTTGCCAGGCGCGGTCGTCAGCGGCTTTGCCGGCGCTGAGCAGTTGGCCGATCAGTTCGTCGTTGTTGCCCAGCAGGCCCGAGGTGTGCGCACCCAGAGCGACGACGCAAGCGCCGGTCAGGGTGGCGATGTCGATCACCGCTTGTGGCTTGAAGCGCTCGGAGTAGGTCAGTGCATCGCACAGCACCAGACGGCCTTCGGCGTCGGTGTTGAGGATTTCCACGGTCTGGCCGCTCATGGTGGTGACGATGTCGCCCGGGCGCGAGGCGTTGCCGCTCGGCATATTCTCGGCGCAGGCGAGGATGCACACCAGGTTGATCGGCAGTTTCAACTCAAGCACGGCACGCAGGGTACCGAACACGGAGGCAGCGCCGCCCATGTCGTACTTCATTTCGTCCATGCCGGCGCCCGGTTTCAGGCTGATGCCGCCAGTGTCGAAGGTGATGCCTTTACCGACCAGTGCGTACGGCTTCTCGGATTTCTTGCCGCCGTTGTATTGCATGACGATCAGGCGCGGCGGCTGCTCGCTGCCCTGACCGACGGCGTAGAACGAACCCATGCCCAGGGATTTGATCTTCTTCTCGTCGAGGACTTCGACTTTCAGATCCTTGAACTCTTTGCCCAGATTCTTCGCTTGCTCGCCGAGGAAGGTCGGGTGGCAGATGTTCGGCGGCAGGTTGCCGAGGTCGCGGGTGAACGCCATGCCGTTAGCGATTGCGGTGGCGTGGTTCACCGCGCGTTGCACTTCAGCTTGTGCAGCCTTGATGGTCAGCAGGGTGATTTTTTTCAGGGCGCGTGGTTCGGCTTTCTGGCTCTTGAACTGGTCGAAGGTGTATTGGCCATCGATCAGGGTTTCCGCCAGCAGACGGGTTTTGCCGTAGCTGTCACGGTTTTTGACAATGACTTCATCCAGCGCCAGCACGGCGTCGCTGCCGCCCAGCCCCTTCAGGGTGTTGAGGATGCCGGCAACGATTTTACGGAACGGACGGTCGCCCAGTTCTTCATCCTTGCCCACGCCGACCAGCAGCACGCGCTCGGCTTTCAGGTTCGGCAGGCTGTGCAGCAACAGGCTCTGGCCGATTTTGCCGGCCAGATCGCCACGCTTGAGGACGGCGCTGATCGCGCCACCGCTCAGTTCGTCGACCTGTTTGGCCGCGACACCGAGTTTGCGGCCTTCGCCGACAGCAACCACCAGGGTGGCGGTTTTCAACGTTTCTGGGCTAACGCTTTTTACAACCAGTTCCATGTCCGGATCCCTGAATGAATGGTCAACACGCAGGCGTTCGACGGTGTCCGCAGTCGCCTGCTTATAGATAGAAGAGGCGCAGGCCAAAGCCTGCGACAAGGGCCGCAGTTTGAACCTCGCTCCCCGCACCTGACAACCCTAGGGGGCGTTCTCAATTAGTTTTCACACCGCGTTGTCGCCTTAAAGCCAGCCAGGCAAGGCGCGGGCCGCTGGGAATGGTTGTTCCCTTTCCAAGGCCTGCAACGCAGACTGGCCGGCTTTAAGGCACAACCCGAAGGGCCGGGCCTGCTGTTGTGCAGGGCTGCGTTGCTCGAAGCTTATTTGGAATGACCAAACCACGCTTCTCGCGCCTTGCCCTGCACAACAGCAGACCCGGCGCGGTGTGAAAACTAATTGAGAACGCCCCCTAGGTTGTACGATCTGCAAAGGATTACAGACATGGATGAGTGTGCGCAGTGACAGGCGCCCTCAATCACAGGATAATGCCGCATCTTTTTTCGACGGCTCTGCGTTGCGGGCCGGTCGATGTGTTTGCTTGTTTGGCCGCCTTAGCCTGACAACCCTGGAGTGTCTGGTTTGATCGTCTTCCGTTATCTGTCCCGCGAAGTCCTGTTGACCCTCAGCGCCGTGAGTGCTGTGCTGCTGGTCATCATCATGAGCGGTCGCTTCATCAAATACCTCGCTCAGGCCGCTGCCGGCCAGCTCGATCCGGGCTCGCTGTTCCTGATCATGGGCTTTCGTCTGCCGGGTTTCCTGCAGCTGATCCTGCCGCTGGGCCTGTTCCTCGGGATCCTGCTTGCGTACGGTCGCTTGTATCTGGAGAGCGAGATGACGGTGCTTTCGGCTACCGGCATGAGCCAGCAGAAGCTGTTTCGCATGACCTTGTTTCCGGCGACGCTGGTGGCTCTGGTCGTGGCGTGGCTGAGCCTGGGCCTGGCCCCGCAAGGCGCCAACCAGTTTCAGTTGCTGCTGAACAAGCAGGACGCACTGACCGAGTTCGATACCCTCGAACCAGGGCGTTTCCAGGCCTTGCGTGACGGTACTCGGGTGACCTACACCGAAACCCTGAGCGACGATCGCGTCAATCTGGGCAGCGTCTTCATTTCGCAGAAAAACCTCGGTGCCGATCAAAAGGATCGCGGGATTTCCGTGCTGGTGGCTGAAAAGGGTCGTCAGGAAGTGCGTCCCGATGGCAATCGCTACCTGATCCTCGATAACGGCTATCGTTACGACGGCAGCCCGGGGCAGGCCGATTACCGCGCCATTCATTACGAAAACTACGGCGTGCTGCTGCCTAAACCGGACGTTAGCGAGGAAGTCACCGACCGTGACGCGATGCCGACTTCGTCTCTGCTGGGCAGCGATGACATCCGCTCCAAAACCGAACTGCAATGGCGTTTGTCCCTGCCGCTGCTGGTATTTATCGTGACCCTGATGGCGGTGCCGCTGTCGCGCGTGAATCCGCGCCAAGGGCGCTTCCTCAAGCTGCTGCCGGCGATTCTTCTTTATATGGCTTACCTGACCATCCTGATTGCCGCTCGCGGCGCCCTCGAGAAGGGCAAGATCCCGCCGGCCCTCGGCCTGTGGTGGGTGCACGCGATCTTCCTGGTCATCGGTCTCGGCCTGCTCTATTGGGAGCCGCTACGCCTGAAAATGGCCAGTCGTCGCTCTGCAGCGCTGGAGGTGGCCCGTGGTTAAACTCGACCGCTACATCGGCAGCAGCGTGTTCATGGCGATCATCGCCGTGCTGGCAATCATCCTCGGTCTGGCGACCTTGTTTGCCTTCATCGATGAAATGGGTGACGTCAGCGACACTTACACCCTGGTCGATGTCCTCAGCTTCGTTCTGCTGACCGCGCCACGCCGACTCTACGAAATGCTGCCGATGGCGGCGTTGATCGGCTGCCTGATCGGCCTCGGCAGTCTGGCCAGCAGCAGTGAGCTGACGGTCATGCGCGCCGCGGGCGTGTCTATCGGCCGAATCGTCTGGGCCGTCATGAAGCCAATGCTGGTGCTGATGCTGGCCGGTGTGCTGATCGGCGAATACGTCGCTCCGGCGACCGAAAGCATGGCGCAGGCCAATCGCTCGCTGGCGCAGGGCAGCGGCGACGCACAAAGCGCCAAGCACGGTATGTGGCACCGTCAGGGTGAGGAATTCATCCACATCAACGCCGTGCAACCGAATGGCCTGTTGTATGGCGTGACTCGCTATCACTTCGATAAAGAGCGCCATCTGCTGAGTTCAAGCTTCGCCAAAAAGGCCGAGTTCGACGGCACCAAGTGGCAGCTCACCGATGTTGCCACCACGCTGTTCCATGAGCGCAGTACGGAAGTCGTCAATACCCCGAGCGAGCAATGGGACGTGGCGTTGAGCCCGCAACTGCTCAGTACCGTGGTCATGGCCCCGGAATCTCTGTCGATCAGCGGTCTGTGGGGTTATATCCACTATCTGTCCGAGCAGGGTTTGAGCAATGGCCGCTACTGGCTGGCATTTTGGGTCAAGGTGTTGCAGCCGTTGGTCACCGCCGCACTGGTGCTGATGGCGATCTCGTTCATCTTCGGCCCGCTGCGCTCGGTGACCCTCGGTCAGCGGGTGTTTACCGGCGTGCTGGTGGGGTTCACCTTCCGTATCGTCCAGGATTTGCTCGGCCCGTCGAGCCTGGTGTTCGGTTTCTCGCCGCTGTTTGCGGTGCTGGTGCCGGCCGGAGTCTGTGCGCTGGCGGGTGTCTGGCTGCTGCGAAGAGCCGGTTGATGCGCGCATTTTTGCCCGCGCTTTAAACTTGAAAACGCCCCGGTCGACAGATCGGGGCGTTTTTGCATGCAATCCGGATGACAGGCGAACGTGACGCTTGCGCCGTGTATCAGGTACAATTCCCGGCTATTTTTCGGCGGGCCATGCCTGCAGCCTTTTTGAGTGTTGATCCGTGAGTGATTTGAGTCATATCCGCAATTTCTCCATCATCGCCCACATTGACCATGGCAAGTCGACGCTGGCTGACCGTTTCATCCAGATGTGCGGCGGCCTGGCCGAGCGTGAAATGGAAGCCCAGGTACTGGATTCCATGGAGCTGGAGCGTGAACGCGGGATCACCATCAAGGCCCACAGCGTTACCCTCTATTACACTGCCAAAGACGGCATCAAATACCAGCTGAACTTCATTGACACCCCGGGCCACGTCGACTTCACCTACGAAGTCAGCCGTTCCCTGGCCGCGTGTGAAGGTGCCTTGCTGGTAGTCGACGCCGGTCAAGGTGTTGAAGCCCAGTCCGTGGCCAACTGCTACACCGCCATCGAGCAGGGCCTTGAGGTCATGCCGGTGCTGAACAAGATCGACCTGCCGCAGGCCGATCCTGATCGCGTCAAGGACGAGATCGAGAAGATCATCGGCATCGACGCCACCGACGCCGTTACTTGCAGCGCCAAAACCGGCTTGGGTGTCGACGAAGTGCTCGAGCGTCTGGTGCACACCATTCCTGCGCCGACCGGCAACATCGAAGATCCGCTGCAAGCGTTGATCATCGACTCCTGGTTCGACAACTACCTGGGCGTTGTTTCCCTGGTGCGCGTGCGTCATGGCCGCGTGAAGAAGGGCGACAAGATCCTCGTCAAGTCCACCGGCAAGATCCATCTGGTCGACAGCGTTGGTGTATTCAACCCCAAACACACCGCCACCACTGACCTCAAGGCCGGCGAAGTGGGCTTCATCATCGCCAGCATCAAGGACATTCACGGTGCACCGGTCGGTGACACCCTGACCCTGAGCTCGACCCCGGACGTTGAAGTGCTGCCCGGCTTCAAACGCATCCAGCCACAGGTTTACGCCGGTCTGTTCCCGGTCAGCTCCGACGACTTCGAAGATTTCCGAGAAGCGCTGCAGAAGCTGACCCTCAACGACTCGTCGCTGCAGTACACCCCGGAAAGCTCCGACGCACTGGGCTTCGGCTTCCGTTGCGGCTTCCTCGGCATGCTGCACATGGAAATCATCCAGGAGCGCCTCGAGCGCGAGTACGACCTGGACCTGATCACCACCGCGCCAACGGTAATTTTCGAACTGGTGCTGAAAACCGGTGAAACGATTTACGTCGACAACCCATCCAAGCTTCCGGATGTGTCGTCGATCGAAGACATGCGCGAGCCAATCGTGCGGGCCAATATCCTGGTGCCGCAGGAGCATTTGGGCAACGTCATCACCCTGTGCATCGAGAAGCGTGGCGTCCAGGTCGACATGCTGTTCCTCGGCAATCAGGTGCAAGTCACTTATGACCTGCCGATGAACGAAGTGGTCCTCGACTTCTTCGACCGTCTCAAATCCACCAGCCGCGGCTATGCTTCGCTGGATTACCATTTCGACCGTTACCAATCGGCTAATCTGGTGAAACTGGATGTGCTGATCAACGGCGACAAGGTCGATGCCCTCGCATTGATCGTGCACCGTGACAACTCGCACTACAAAGGTCGCCAGTTGACCGAGAAGATGAAAGAACTGATTCCTCGTCAGATGTTCGACGTGGCGATTCAAGCTGCCATTGGTGGTCAGATCGTTGCCCGGACAACCGTCAAGGCACTCAGAAAGAACGTATTGGCCAAATGCTACGGTGGTGACGTCAGCCGTAAGAAGAAACTGCTCGAGAAGCAAAAGGCCGGTAAGAAACGCATGAAGCAGGTCGGCAACGTGGAAATTCCACAAGAAGCCTTCCTTGCCGTGCTCAGGTTGGATAGTTAGGTCCTATGTCACTAAATTTCCCGCTGTTGCTGGTCATCGCCGTGTTCGTCTGCGGCCTGTTGGCGTTGCTCGATCTGTTGATCCTGGCACCGCGTCGGCGTGCTGCCATTGCCTCTTATCAAGGCAGTGTCAGCCAGCCGGATGTCGTGGTGGTCGAGAAACTCAACAAAGAGCCGCTGCTGGTTGAATACGGCAAGTCGTTCTTTCCGGTGTTGTTCATTGTGCTGGTGCTGCGTTCGTTCCTCGTCGAACCGTTCCAGATCCCGTCCGGTTCGATGAAACCGACCCTGGACGTCGGCGACTTCATTCTGGTGAACAAGTTTTCTTACGGGATCCGCCTGCCGGTGATCGACAAGAAAATCATCGAAGTCGGTGACCCACAGCGTGGCGATGTCATGGTGTTCCGCTACCCGAGCGATCCGAACGTCAACTACATCAAACGAGTGGTTGGCCTGCCGGGCGACACGGTGCGCTATACCGCTGACAAGCGTCTGTTCGTGAATGGCGAATCGATTGCCGAGCAGATGGTCGGCGCCGAGCCGGGCACGCTGGGCAGCGCCGAACTGTACAAAGAGAAACTGGGCGCCGCCGAGCATCTGATCCGCAAGGAAATGAGCCGCTACCGCACGCCGCCAGATCACACATGGACAGTGCCGGCCGGGCACTACTTCATGATGGGCGACAACCGCGACAACTCGAACGACAGTCGCTACTGGGATGATCCGAACATTCCCAAGGATCTGCTGGGCATGGTTCCCGACCAGAATATCGTCGGCAAGGCCTTCGCGGTCTGGATGAGCTGGCCGGAGCCGAAACTCAGTCACCTGCCGAATTTCTCGCGGGTTGGCCTGATCAAGTAATCACACACGGCGCTGTTGACCACAGCGCCGAATGCATTTCTGGAGCCGGCACAATCGGCTTCGCAATCGCCAGGATTTAATTTTTGAACACAGCGTTAATTGTCCCAGGCCTGCGCCGCACCCCGGCGATGGCAGTGGAATCCAGCCACGAACTCAGCGTGGGTAAACCGTGAGCGTTTCTCTAAGCCGTCTCGAGCGTCAGCTCGGTTACACCTTCAAGGATCAGGAGCTGATGCTGCTGGCCCTTACACACCGCAGTTTTGCCGGGCGCAACAACGAACGCCTGGAATTCCTCGGTGATGCCATCCTCAACTTCGTTGCCGGCGAGGCGCTGTTCGATCGCTTCCCGCTGGCCCGCGAAGGCCAGTTGTCGCGTTTGCGCGCACGCTTGGTAAAAGGTGAGACGCTGGCTGTCCTGGCTCGTGGTTTCGACCTTGGCGATTACCTGCGACTGGGTTCCGGTGAGCTGAAGAGCGGCGGTTTCCGTCGCGAATCGATCCTCGCTGACGCCCTCGAAGCTTTGATCGGCGCGATCTACCTCGATGCCGGCATGGACATGGCGCGCGAGCGCGTACTGGCCTGGCTGGCTGGCGAGTTCGAAGGCCTGACGCTGGTCGACACCAACAAGGATCCGAAAACCCGTTTGCAGGAACACCTGCAATCGCGCGGTTGCGATCTGCCACGCTACGAAGTAGTGGATATCCAGGGCGAGCCGCACTGCCGAACCTTCTTCGTCGAGTGCGAAGTTGTCTTACTGAATGAAAAAAGCCGAGGTCAGGGTGTGAGCCGTCGTATTGCCGAACAGGTAGCGGCCGCTGCAGCACTGATTGCCCTGGGCGTGGAGAATGGCAATGACTGATACAAACGCAACTCGCTGTGGCTATGTTGCCATCGTCGGCCGTCCCAACGTTGGCAAGTCCACGTTGCTGAACCACATCCTTGGCCAGAAGCTCGCGATCACTTCGCGCAAGCCGCAGACCACTCGCCACAACATGCTCGGGATCAAAACCGAGGGTGACGTGCAAGCGATCTACGTCGACACCCCGGGCATGCACAAGGGTGGCGAAAAGGCCCTGAACCGTTATATGAACAAAACCGCTTCGGCGGCGTTGAAAGACGTCGACGTGGTGATCTTCGTGGTTGATCGCACCAAATGGACCGACGAAGACCAGATGGTCCTCGAGCGCGTGCAGTACGTGACCGGTCCGCTGATCGTCGCGCTGAACAAGACCGACCGCATCGAAGACAAAGCCGAGCTGATGCCGCACCTCAGCTGGTTGCAGGAACAACTGCCAAACGCGCAGATCATTCCGATTTCCGCGCAGCACGGGCACAACCTCGAAGCGCTGGAAAAGGTCATCGCCGATCACCTGCCGGAAAACGATCACTTCTTCCCGGAAGACCAGATCACCGACCGCAGCAGCCGTTTCCTCGCCGCCGAACTGGTGCGCGAGAAAATCATGCGCCAAATGGGTGCCGAGCTACCGTACCAGATCACTGTCGAAATCGAAGAGTTCAAGCAGCAGGGCAAAACCCTGCACATCCACGCCTTGATCCTCGTTGAACGTGACGGCCAGAAGAAGATCATCATTGGCGACAAGGGCGAGCGTATCAAACGTATCGGCACCGAAGCGCGCAAGGACATGGAGTTGCTGTTCGACTCCAAGATCATGCTCAACCTGTGGGTCAAGGTGAAGGGCGGCTGGTCCGACGACGAGCGTGCGCTGCGTTCGCTGGGTTACGGCGACCTGTAAATACGCGGTTGTCGCAACACCGAAAAAACCTGTGGGAGCGAGCTTGCTCGCGAAGAGGATGTAACATTCAGCATTGATGTTGACTGTCACACCGAATTCGCGAGCAAGCTCGCTCCCACAGTGGTTTTGGGGTGAATATAAAACCGCGTTTTATCCATGAGAGTTCCATGTCCTCAAACCCGCCTCCCGCCCAACCCGCTTACGTCCTGCACTCCCGCGCCTACCGCGAAACCAGTGCGCTGGTGGATTTCCTCACGCCGCAAGGGCGTCTGCGGGCGGTGTTGCGCAGTGCGCGGGGCAAAGCCGGGACATTGGCGCGGCCGTTCGTGTCGCTGGAAGTCGAGTTCCGTGGCAAGGGTGAGTTGAAGAATGTCGGGCGCATGGAGAGTTCTGGCACTTCGGCGTGGCTCAATGGCGAGGCGCTGTTCAGCGGTCTCTACTTGAATGAGCTACTGATCCGCTTGCTGCCGGCCGAGGATCCGCATCCAGCTGTGTTCGATCACTACGCCGCAACCCTGCTGGCACTGGCCGAAGGTCGGCCGCTGGAACCGTTGCTGCGCTCTTTCGAGTGGCGACTGCTGGATGATCTCGGTTACGGTTTTTCACTGAACACTGACGTTCACGGCGAACCCGTCGCGCCGGATGGTCTCTATCGCCTGCAAGTGGATGCCGGGCTTGAGCGGGTTTTCCTGCTGCAACCGGGCCTGTTCAACGGCGTCGAATTACTGGCCATGGCCGAAGCCGACTGGTCAGCCCCCGGCGCACTGTCCGCCGCCAAACGCCTGATGCGTCAGGCATTGGCTGTTCACCTGGGCGGTCGTCCTCTTGTCAGTCGCGAGCTGTTTCGCAAGCCCTGATATGCTGTGCGCCGAATCTCTCAATTCAGGAGCGCATCCGTGACCACCAGCAATCGCATTCTTCTTGGCGTGAACATCGACCACGTCGCCACCCTGCGTCAGGCCCGTGGCACGCGCTACCCGGATCCGGTCAAAGCGGCGCTGGACGCGGAAGAGGCGGGCGCCGATGGCATCACTGTGCACCTGCGTGAAGACCGCCGGCACATTCAGGAGCGCGACGTTCTGCTGCTCAAGGATGTGCTGCAAACCCGCATGAACTTCGAAATGGGCGTCACCGAAGAAATGATGGCGTTCGCCGAACGCATCCGCCCGGCGCACATCTGTCTGGTCCCGGAAACCCGTCAGGAACTGACTACCGAAGGCGGTCTCGATGTCGCGGGGCAGGAAGAGCGCATCAAGGCAGCGGTTGAACGTCTGTCGAAGATCGGCTGCGAAGTGTCGCTGTTCATCGATGCCGACGAGCGCCAGATTGCTGCGTCGAAACGCGTTGGCGCGCCGGCCATTGAGTTGCACACAGGTCGTTATGCGGATGCCGAAACGCCGACTGAGGTGGCTGAAGAACTCAAGCGTGTGGCGGATGGCGTGGCGTTTGGTTTGGCCCAGGGTTTGATCGTTAACGCGGGTCACGGCTTGCATTACCACAACGTTGAAGCCGTCGCGGCAATCAAGGGCATCAACGAACTGAACATCGGCCACGCGCTGGTGGCGCATGCGTTGTTCGTGGGATTCAAGTCTGCTGTGTCCGAGATGAAGGCGCTGATTCTGGCGGCCGCTCTCAAGGGCTAAGATCAAAAGATCGCAGCCTTCGGCAGCTCCTGCAGGGTTATGCGTACACCTGTAGGAGCTGCCGAAGGCTGCGATCTTTTGCTTTTAAAGCGGGGCAGGTTCTTGCGCGGGTTTTGACTTGTCGATACCCGGCACATGCAGGTTACCCTCAGCCACCTGATCGCCTTCAAGCTGCGGCTGGGTCACCCAGGTCAGAATGTCGTAGTAACGACGGATGTTCGCCACAAAATGCACCGGCTCGCCGCCCCGGGCGTAGCCATATCGCGTCTTGCTGTACCACTGCTTCTGCGACAGGCGCGGCAGAATCTTCTTCACATCGAGCCATTTGTCCGGGTTCAACCCTTCCTTGGCCGTCAGTTTGCGTGCGTCATCCAGGTGGCCGCTGCCGACGTTGTACGCCGCCAGGGCGAACCAGGTGCGATCTGGCTCCTTGATCGAGTCGTCGAGCTGATCCTTCATATAAGCCAGGTATTTGGCGCCGCCCATGATGCTCTGCTTCGGGTCGAGGCGGTTGGACACGCCCATGGCCTGCGCGGTGTTCTGCGTGAGCATCATCAGCCCGCGTACGCCGGTTTTCGAGGTGACAGTCGGCTGCCACAGCGATTCCTGATAGCCGATCGCCGCGAGCAGGCGCCAGTCGACTTTCTCTTTCTTCGCGTAATTCTTGAAGTGCTGTTCGTACTTCGGCAGGCGCTGCTGCAAGTGCTGGGCGAAGGTCGTGGCGCCCATGTAGCCGAGGACATCGACGTGGCCGTAATAGCGATCCTTCAGGCGTTGCAGGGTGCCGTTTTTCTGCACCTTGTCCAGATACGCATTGATCTCGTTGAGCAGACTGTTGTCTTCGCCCGGACCCACCGCCCAACTCTGGCTGCGTGCATCGCCAAGATCGAAAGCCACGCGGATATTGGTGAAGTACACCTGATTCATCGCCACTTCGTTTGAATCGACCAGGGTCAGATCAATCTGCCCTTCATCGACCATGCGCAGCAGGTCGACCACTTCAACCGCGTCGGACTCTTCGTATTCGATGCCGGGAAATTTCTTTTTCAGCTCGGCCAATTGCTCGGCGTGGGTGCTGCCCTTGAGCACCATGATCTTCTTGCCGACCAGGTCACCGGGATCGGTCGGCCGCGACTGGCCGTTGCGATAGATGATCTGCGGGGTGACTTCAAGGTAGGAGTGCGAAAAACGCACCTGCTGCTTGCGTTGTTCGCTGCTGACCAGACCGGCGGCGGCGAGCACCGGGCCGTTCGGTTTGCCGATCTGATTGAACAGGTCATCAAGGTTGTCGGCGGTCTCTATCTTCAGTTCCACGCCCAAATCGTCGGCGAAACGCTTCACCAGCTCGTATTCGAAGCCGGTTTCACCGCTGCGATCCTGAAAGTAGGTGGCGGGGCTGTTACGGGTAATCACCCGCAGCACACCATCCTCCTTTACGCGCTCGAGTGTGTTGGGTTTATCAACACAGCCACCGAGCATCAGGAAGAGTCCGGTTGCGATCAGCCATTTGGCGTACCGCGGACGCAAAGCCGTTGGAAAAAACATCTGCGCAGTATACGCAAACGGCCACGGGCGCCATATCTCGACAGCACAGGGCCAGTCTGCTAGAGATCACAAAATCGAGCGAAACCCCGCAGAAACGGGCGTCTACGGCTTTTTGTTACAGTAAAAATTAGGCGTCGTTACACAGTCGATTTACCTGACTCTGGAGTCGGAAACACAGATTGATACCCGAGTGCAACCGTGCGTAGCGTTTCGGGTGATGTTGAGGGCGGTTTAGGCTAGAATGCACGGCCTCAAAGCACACCCCTTCCCGAGGCTGTCCCGAAGATGTTGATCCTGCGCGGCGCTCCTGCCCTTTCTGCCTTTCGCCACAGCAAACTCCTTGAGCAACTGAGCCAGAAGGTTCCAGCTGTCAGTGGCCTGTATGCTGAATTCGCTCACTTCGCCGAAGTCACCGGCGTCCTGACCGGCGACGAACAGCAGGTGCTAGCGCGCCTTCTGAAGTACGGCCCAAGCGTTCCGGTACAAGAGCCGACCGGTCGTCTGTTTCTGGTGTTGCCGCGTTTCGGCACCATCTCGCCATGGTCGAGCAAGGCCAGCGACATCGCCCGCAACTGCGGCCTGAGCAAGATCCAGCGTCTGGAGCGCGGTATCGCCTTCTACGTGGCCGGTCAGTTCAGCGAAGCCGAAGCGCAGCAGATTGCCGACGTGCTGCATGACCGCATGACCCAGATCGTGCTGGCCAACCTCGAACAGGCCGCCGGTCTGTTCAGCCACGCCGAACCGAAGCCGCTGACCGCGATCGATATCCTCGGTGGCGGTCGCGCCGCGCTGGAAAAAGCCAACACCGAGCTGGGCCTGGCCCTGGCCGAAGACGAAATCGACTATCTGGTCGACGCCTTCAACGGCTTGAAGCGCAATCCGCACGACATCGAACTGATGATGTTCGCCCAGGCCAACTCCGAACACTGCCGCCACAAGATCTTCAACGCCAGTTGGGATATTGATGGTGAGAACCAGGAAAAAAGCCTGTTCGGCATGATCAAGAACACCTACGTGATGCACAGCGAAGGCGTTCTGTCGGCTTATAAGGACAACGCCTCGGTGATCGTCGGCAACGTCGCCGGCCGTTTCTTCCCGAACCCTGAAACCCGCCAGTACGGCGCGGTGCAGGAGCCGGTGCACATCCTGATGAAGGTTGAGACTCACAACCACCCGACCGCGATCGCCCCGTTCCCGGGCGCGTCGACCGGTTCCGGTGGCGAGATCCGTGACGAAGGTGCAACCGGTCGTGGCGCCAAGCCAAAGGCTGGCCTGACCGGTTTCACCGTGTCGAACCTGCAGATCCCGGGCTTTGAACAGCCGTGGGAAGTGCCGTACGGCAAGCCTGAGCGTATCGTTACCGCGCTGGACATCATGATCGAAGGCCCGCTCGGCGGCGCCGCGTTCAACAACGAATTCGGTCGTCCGGCCCTGACTGGCTACTTCCGTACCTTCGAACAATCGATCACCACCCCGCACGGTGACGAAGTTCGCGGTTACCACAAGCCGATCATGCTCGCTGGCGGCATGGGCAACATCCGCGAAGAGCACGTCAAGAAAGGCGAGATCGTGGTTGGCTCCAAGCTGATCGTTCTCGGCGGCCCGGCGATGTTGATCGGTCTGGGTGGCGGCGCCGCTTCCTCGATGGCCACCGGCACCAGCTCGGCGGATCTTGACTTCGCTTCCGTACAGCGTGAAAACCCTGAAATGGAGCGTCGCTGCCAGGAAGTCATCGACCGTTGCTGGCAACTGGGTGACAAGAACCCGATCAGCTTCATCCACGACGTCGGCGCGGGCGGTCTGTCCAACGCCTTCCCGGAACTGGTCAACGACGGCGACCGCGGTGGCCGTTTCGAACTGCGCAACATTCCAAACGACGAGCCGGGCATGGCCCCGCACGAAATCTGGTCCAACGAATCCCAGGAGCGTTACGTTCTGGCGGTCGGCCCGGAAGACTTCGAGCGCTTCCAGGCAATCTGCGAACGTGAGCGTTGCCCGTTTGCCGTCGTCGGTGAAGCTACCGCTGAGCCGCAACTGACCGTGACCGATAGCCACTTCGGCAACAACCCGGTGGACATGCCACTGGAAGTGTTGCTGGGCAAAGCCCCGCGCATGCACCGTTCGGTGGTTCGCGAAGCGGAACTGGGCGATGACTTCGATCCGTCGAACCTCGACATCACCGAGTCCATCGAACGCGTTCTGCATCACCCGGCCGTGGCGAGCAAAAGCTTCCTGATCACCATCGGCGACCGCACCATCACCGGCCTCGTGGCCCGTGACCAAATGGTCGGCCCGTGGCAGGTTCCGGTGGCCGACGTTGCTGTCACCGCCACCAGCTTCGACGTTTACACCGGTGAAGCGATGGCGATGGGCGAGCGTACTCCGCTGGCTCTGCTGGACGCTCCGGCGTCGGGCCGCATGGCCATCGGCGAAACGCTGACCAACATCGCTGCTTCGCGCATCAACAAGATTTCCGACATCAAACTGTCGGCGAACTGGATGTCCGCTGCCGGTCACCCGGGCGAAGACGCGCGTCTGTACGACACCGTGAAAGCGGTCGGTATGGAACTGTGCCCTGAACTGGGCATCACCATTCCGGTGGGCAAGGACTCGATGTCCATGGCCACTCGCTGGAACGATAACGGCGAAGAAAAAACCGTGACCTCGCCGATGTCGCTGATCGTGACCGGTTTCGCGCCAGTGGCTGACATCCGTCAGACCCTGACCCCGGAACTGCGCATGGACAAGGGCACCACCGACCTGATCCTGATCGACCTCGGTCGCGGTCAGAACCGCATGGGCGCTTCGATCCTTGCTCAGACACACGGCAAACTCGGCAAGCACGCGCCGGACGTCGATGACGCCGAAGACCTGAAAGCCTTCTTCGCCGTGATCCAGGGCCTTAACGCCGACGGTCACCTGCTGGCTTACCACGACCGCTCCGACGGTGGTCTGCTGACCTCCGTGGTGGAAATGGCCTTCGCCGGCCACTGCGGTCTGAGCCTGAACCTCGACAGCGTCGCCGAGTCCTCGGCGGAAATCGCTGCGATTCTGTTCAACGAAGAGCTGGGTGCGGTGATTCAGGTTCGTCAGGACGCCACGCCAGACATCCTCGCGCAGTTCAGCGCCGCCGGTCTGGGCGACTGCGTGTCGGTGATCGGTCAGCCGATCAACAATGGCCAGATCAACATCACCTTCAACGGTGACACCGTGTTCGAAGGCCAGCGTCGTCTGCTGCAACGTCAGTGGGCCGAGACCAGCTACCAGATCCAGCGTCTGCGCGATAACGCCGACTGCGCCGAGCAAGAATTCGACGTGCTGCTGGAAGAAGACAACCCGGGCCTGAGCGTCAAGCTGAGCTACGACGTCAACCAGGACATCGCCGCGCCTTACATCAAGAAAGGCATCCGCCCACAGGTTGCCGTGCTGCGTGAGCAGGGCGTCAACGGTCAGGTGGAAATGGCGGCTGCGTTCGACCGCGCCGGTTTCAACGCGATCGACGTGCACATGAGCGACATTCTCGCTGGCCGTGTCGACCTGAACGAGTTCAAAGGTCTGGTGGCGTGCGGCGGTTTCTCCTACGGCGACGTTCTCGGCGCCGGTGAAGGCTGGGCCAAGTCAGCACTGTTCAACAGCCGCGCCCGCGATGCGTTCCAGGGTTTCTTCGAGCGTAACGACAGCTTCACCCTCGGCGTGTGCAACGGTTGCCAGATGATGTCCAACCTGCACGAGCTGATCCCGGGCAGCGAGTTCTGGCCGCACTTCGTGCGTAACCGCTCCGAGCAGTTCGAAGCGCGCGTGGCGATGGTGCAGATCCAGGAATCGAACTCGATCTTCCTGCAGGGCATGGCCGGTTCGCGTATGCCGATCGCCATTGCGCACGGTGAAGGTCACGCCGAGTTCTCCAGCGAAGAAGCACTGCTGGAAGCCGATCTGTCCGGTTGTGTGGCGATGCGTTTCGTCGACAACCATGGCAAGGTCACCGAGCGTTATCCGGCCAACCCGAACGGTTCGCCGCGCGGGATTACCGGTCTCACCAGCCGTGATGGCCGCGTGACGATCATGATGCCGCACCCGGAGCGTGTGTTCCGCGCGGTGCAGAACTCGTGGCGTTCGGAAGACTGGAACGAAGATGCACCGTGGATGCGCATGTTCCGTAACGCGCGCGTCTGGGTGAACTAAGGCCTGTGTACAAGCTCGCTTTTTTTGTTCCCGACAGTCATGTCGAAGTGGTCAAAGGGGCTGTGTTCGCTGCCGGTGGTGGGCGGATTGGTGACTATGACCACTGTGCGTGGCAGGTGCTTGGTCTGGGCCAGTTTCGACCTTTGGACGGCAGTCAGCCGTTTATTGGCGAGGCGGGGCAGATTGAGCGGGTTGAGGAATGGAAAGTCGAGCTGGTGGTGGCGGATGAGTTGATCGTTGCTGTGGTGGCGGCGCTCAAGTTGAGCCATCCCTACGAGACGCCGGCTTATGAGGTGTGGCGGCTGGAAGATTTCTGATCTTCCTCGCTGCTGAAACAGGAAACCCGCTGAGAGTGATCTCAGCGGGTTTTTTGTTGCGGGAATTTTTATCCAACGGCCGTCAGATTCTTTTCCTCCTTGAGCATATCGATCAGCGTCTCCAGATGTTTGAAGCGCAGATCCTTCTTCTCCCATCGATCAATGTAAAACAGACCTTTGTCATCCACCTGGATCGGCGTGGTAACGATGTCGCCACTGTTTGACTTGTGCACCAGTCGGGCTTCGGTCGTGTCGGGACGTTCGATCAGGAAGTGTCCGGACTGGGTCAACTTGCTCCGATCGGGAGATACAATCGGCCGGGGCCTGCTCGTTCCGGGAACAGCGACTTCCATCAGGAAATCGGCGCGTAACGCCTGGATACCAGAATTGGAGGCAGGAATGGAGGCAGGCTCTGTGACTTCCCATGCCCCGCGACGGATACCGCTAGCCAGTTCAGGTGCGGTATCACGTACATGGACACTCACGGCCCCGAGCGTCTCGGCCAGGCCAGGTACGCCAAGGTTGTAATTGGTGTGCGCACTGCCAATAAAGGCGACCCATTTGTGCGGCCCGTGTGCCAATTGATCGGCTTCGATCACTCGAGTGGCGAAATAGCTGAACATCTCGTTGCGTGACAGGCGCGGGTCGTTCAGCCCTTTTAGATGGTAGCTGGCGGTGCAATCGAGTGCCCTGATACGCACTTTGTATTTGGCAGCGGCCTGAACCACCTCCGTATATGTATCGTTACCGAAGTAGTGAGGCATGTGGCCGCGGTCCTGCTCTAGCAGGAAGGCGTTGAGCCCCTCGGGCATACGCTGGGTGCGATAAAAAACATCCAGTTCGAACTGGTGCAGATCGGTCATCAGGTGCTCCATATACAGCGTTTCGTACCCGGCCTCCTTGAACGCCTTCATGTATTTTTTCAGCGCCGCCTTGCTTGATACGTGGGCATGCCCCTCTCCGATCAACAGATTCAAACGACTGTCGGCCACTTGTTTTAAAAACACATCGAAATCGCTGCCATCGACAATCTGCGGCAACGTGACGGCGGGGGGTGGCGTGAAGTCGGTGAAGGTATCGCTCGCCGCCTTCTCCAGGCGTGCGCGTTTGGCAATGAAGGCATCGTAGGCCTGCCCCTGCGTTTGACCTGGCGGACGGTAGCGGGGATCCAATGAGTGGCGCGCGCCGCGCATGTGAATAATGTCGGCGCGCATCGACGTCGGTATGTCAAAGTCGCTGAAGTGCCCGCTGCTGGGTTCGGCAGTCGCCGCGAGTTGAGGTAGCGGTTGACGGGCCCTGTATGACGTCGGCAGTGCCACGTGATAATCGCCCTTGGCCGCGGCATCGCCGCCGATGTGCCCGGGTGAATCCACGCCAATGTGAGCTGGCTGACTCGGTGCGAGATCCTCGATGCGGACAGCGACGGCGTCGTGCAGGTCGGCCAGCCCCGGCGTATTGTCAAACGTGGTCATGCGCGTCTGGTCAGTCAGGGCGATCCAACGCTCTTCAGGCGCGTCGGCCATATCGGCGGCGAGGGTCTTGTGCGAGTAGAAATTTCTGATGTCGTTGCCGCGTGGGGTCAATGGCGAGACGTCGGCCATCACCAAGGCATGCTCTACTTGATAGCTGGTAGAGGCGTCCAGTGCGTTGACTTTCAAACCCTTTTCCCGAGCCGTGCGCACCAGGGCCACGTAAGAGAAAGGAGCGTCGGGGCCGTGGCCCAAGGCCTTGTCGACGGCTTTCAGATGGCGTTTGATGTGGCGCCAGGATTTGCCTTTGTTGAATTTTTCCAGTTTGAGAGGGAAGACGTCACCCGGCAGATATTCCACATAGATGCGCTTGAAACCACTGTCGACCAGCGCATCCATGAAGGTGATCAATGTCTGTTTGCTGGCGATGGATCCCGGCAGGGCACCGATAACCAGATTTTTGCCGGCAAACGCGTCGCTCGCGATCAATTGTGGAAAAGTCGTGCCGGGTTCGACAGCGGGTACGGCGGCGCGCGGGACCGAACGCCAGCCGACAAAATGAAGCCTCGCATCCTGGGTCAGTTGTTCGACCCTTTCCAGGTAGACCTTGCGCGTGGAGGCCAGTCCTTCGATCACTCCGATCATTGTCAGTTGCGGCGAGGTGCCCATGTAATCCTGGCCGCGCATAAGAATTTCCTCTCGCGTTTGCGGATTCATCGCCGTTTCGATTCGGTCCCGGTATTTGGGCGGCATGCCATAGTCCTTGTGCGGGCCGGGCGTCTCTGGCACGGGCTCGAATTTCGGCGCACCGCCGGAAACGCCACTGCGCATCATCACGCCGTCGGAGTCGGGTACGGCCAGAATGGTGGTCGATAGAAATCTGCCGGTTTCCGGGTCGCGGCGATACAGCAAGTAACGACCGATGGCATCGGTCTGATTCGATGCCCACAGGGTCTGGCCTCTGTAGACCACCGGTCGCATGCCCGCCGACAGCGGGTCGGGCTCAAGTTGATCGACCAGGGCCATGACACGCGCTTGCTCGTTGCCAGCGCGGCCGGCGGTCAGGCGTAGAGGGCGGTTGAAGGGGTTGAGTGACCGCAGGGCGGGACGCAGGTCGGTCAGTACCGCGCCTGCACTGTTGAACAGATAACCGAGAAAATGTTTGAAGGCTTCGGTGTTTTCACCCTGTCGATAGGCGTGCAGGGCCAGCATGGCGTCCTTGAATGCCAGCAACAGGCCGGTGCTCAGACTCAGCAGTGGAAACGGCGCGGTGGCGATGGCGGTGAACCATTCGACACACATCCACGCCAGTCCGGAGATCATCTCGAGGCGGCTGGTTGTGGTGGCCTGAACGTCGTCGATCTTGCGCTGCAATTTCATGTTGTATAAACCCTGACGCAGGTCGCTGACGGGCTCCACCGCGTGGATCGAGTCGTAACGTGCAGGGCTGGGCGTGGTTCTGTTGAGGTCCTTGGGCAGGTTTTTTTTGACGTCTTCGAGGAAGTCTCGAACTCTGCTCTGAGATGCCACGCCCACGCGCCGGGTGAAGTACTCGACCATGCCGTCCTGCTGCTTCAGTAGATAATTGAACAGTCTGGCTTCGCGAAAGCCGACGCCATCGGGAGCACCGGGGGTGTAGAGCAACGGCGGATTTTTCTCATGGCTGAACAGCCAGTTGTCGAGCACCCATTCACCGTCGATCATCAGACGGTGGATCGGATAGTTTTTTTGCCGCTGCTGCGATGTGTCACCCATGCTGTCGATGCTTTGTTCAAGCCATGTCAGATCGCTGCTGGCGATATGGCCTTGCAGACGGCATTCCAGCGCGGCGCTTTTCATCTGACGCTGGGTAATGGCCAGCGTGGTGTTGCGCCGGAATTCGTAGCCCTCACTGGCCGGGCTTTGCAGATCCTTTTTGACCTTTGCGGTGTACCGTTCGCCGATCCAGACCCCGGTGACTGATCGCGCAACATTCTGCGCAGTCAGGTTGCTGATATCGATGCCCGCAGGGCCTTTGAAACGCGCCGAGCGGGAAAACTTTTCATCGAGAAAGCCGACCCCGTCGGCATATCCATCGCGGTACAACCGGGTATAACTCAAGGGCGCTGGTGTCGACGAGCGCACAATGGAAAGCGGCGAGTAGGCCCATACCGTATCCGGGTCAACATCGTTTGCCGGGCGCTTGAGCAATTGGTTCAGGCTTTTTTTTGCCTGCTCATGCAGGAACGCTTCAAACGTCGGGAAGCGGCTATCCGCCAGTTTGTGTTTATCGAATGCCTGCAACGCACCTTCGGCCTCTTCGGTCAGTGTCGAGAGCTTTCTGCGGTTGGCTACTGTGGTCGTGCGATACCACATTGGCGTGCTGAAATCATAGTCGTCGAGCCGCGTGGCCAACACGTGATCCGCCATCGCCCGCAGGCAGACGACATGATTGCCGGTGTTTTCGAAGGTGACCTTTTTATGCTCGTGGTCCTCAGGCTTGAGGCTCAGGCCGGAGAGCACTTTGTGCAGGCTCTGGCGAAAACGCATCGGTGCCCGGCTGATCAGATACCCGGCCATGCTGTCGGCGTCATCGCTGTGGCTGGCCCAACTCAAAATGTGGGCCTGGCATTCGAGTTCGCTGGTGAACGCCTGAAACTGCCGCTCTCGCGGTGCTTGTGGCGTGCAGAGCAATACACGGGTGATGGCGCCCGCGCTGTTGCTTTGACGCAGTACCCACAAATCCTGAAGTTGTGCGCCGTGCAGGGACAATGTTGCGCCACGCAAGCGTGAGTTGCTGCCGCTGCGCAAATCCCGGATCAGTTGCAGATCACTCTCGAGCAGATGGCCTTGCAGCATCGCCGAATACGCCAGCGCGAGGATCCGTTGATCCAGCATGTGCTCGATGGCGGGTCTGATGGCGGGCCGTGCGTGCATCTCTTTCTGCAAGTGATTGAAGTCGACGCGAGGCTGCAGGTTCAGCGCTTGCTTGACCAGCCATGCCGGTGTCACGTCCGCGTATGACTCCGGTAAGGGCGCGTCGTTGTAAGTGAGGGTGGTATAGCTGAGGTACTCCGAACCGGACAATTCATCCCCGGTATGCGGTCCGCGCAAGGACAGCTCGAGCAGGTTGCGCTGGTGCTCGAAAACACCGTACCCGGCGACCCGACGTTGCGTGCTGATCTGCAGGTTTTGTGGTTCCAGATCATCGATTTCCAGGTCGTCACTGAGGCGCTCAAGCCACTGCTGCCTGGCCAGCGCCATCAGGCTGACCACCGGCCCCATCAGATCGAGCAGTTTTTGCCGTGCCTGATGATAGTTGCCAGCCAGCTGTGCCAGTTCGGTCTGCTTCGTTGCGCTGGCGCTGCGATACCAGTCCGGAGCACTGTTGCGCAGGTGGCGTTCGAACAAGGTTTGCGCTTTCAATTCCAGGCGCTGAGTGAGATCAGGCAGTGCTCCGGCAATGGCTCGGTCCAGGGCCATGAGCAATCGGGAAGCGTCTCGTTGCGGGTTATCGTCGAAGCTCAAGGCGCGCTCGATATCCTGAGTGCGTTTGTCGATCAACGTCTCGTAGGTATGTTCAAACAAGGGCTTGCTGTCGATCGGCGACAGTTGCAGCGGCCAGATCCCGGCTGCGCCGACGTTGTGATAACGCGTCGGCAGCATTCGCCTGAATCCGTCATGGCCGGTGGCGTGTTTGAAGTCATCTAGCAATTGGCTATCGAGGTCTGCCAGCGAGTCGAAGTACTCGACTCCTCTTGCTGGCGTATACAACACAACATAGCCGACGCGCTGGTCTGTCAGCAGGTCGCTGACCCGGTGACTGTCCTTTTCAGTGATGACAAAAGCCCCGGCCAGCTCGACGGTGACACCCTGGTAGCTGAACTGCAAAGCGTACATGGCCGGACGCAGCATCGGTCCCAGTGCGGTTTTTTCCACAAGCACACCGGCTTCAGGAGGCAGCAGGCGATCCTTGACGGCCTGCCGCGCCTCGTGGCCGATAGCAGTGACGCCGGCGTCGTCCTTCAAGAAGATTCTGGCCGGTTTGTCATCGATCAGATCGCGAAGATCCATGTTGATCAATTGCGTATTGAGTCTGATCTTGAGCGTCGCAATCAGCTTCTTTCCATCGTCGCTGTGCAGGTCGCTGGTTTCCAGCGCCTGATAAAGCACGCGGCTGCGCTGCAGAAAATGTTCGCGGTAGTTTTTCAACTGCCCGTTCAGGCGCTTCAGGTAGACCTGCTCGGCCGTCGGTGGCTGTTCAGAAAGCAGCGGGGTCTCGATCTTGAAAAGATCATGGCCGATCTGGTTGAGATCGCTTCGGATCTCTTCGAACGTGGGGAGAGTGGAAGTGCTCATCGGCACAGCCTCCATGCTGGTTGGAAGAGTCTTCAGCATGGCGAGGGTGGCAGTGGTGATGGTGGTACATATGTATTGAAGAACGCCAGCGCGCCTGGTGTTGTGTGTCGCTCAGGATTCATGGGTACATATCCGTTGCTGTGGTAACGGCTGCTTAGGGTTCCGCCCCTACGGCGGGTCACCTTTTCCAAACGCCGAAAAGGTAACCCAAATGGCTTGCCCCAACGTTCGGCCCGCTCGCTAAAGCTCGGGGTTCCTTCGCTCCGGAATTCATCCGGGCGCATCGCCTACGGTTTGCTTCGCTGCACCTCCTCTCGATGCATTTGGCTGCGCCAAACGGTCGCTGCGCTCCCACCCCCGGATAAATCCCTCCACTCAGCCTGCCGACGGGGCCGGTGGATCAAGATCAAAAGCCGCAGCCGAGCTGGCGCTCATCCTGTTTGAGTGGTGTGTGATCGACTTGGGTTTTGTGCTGGATTCGCCCCTCATCGGAACGCCGCCCGCCCAGCCTTCTCCGGAGGGAGAGGGCGCCGATTTGTGTGCTATTCAAGCCGAGTTTGGTTCGGAGAGAGGGGGCCGATTTGTGGGGGCGAAACTGAGTTCGGCTAGGGGAGGCAGAGGACGGATTTATGGGCTTTTCAAAACCTGAGTCCGGCTCGGTATATCACGTCGGTGTATCTCGCCCGAACACCTCGGTCAGTCCCCTCTCCCTCTGGGAGAGGGCTAGGGTGAGGGTTTGCTTTTGGCTGTTTAATGATGTGTCGAATAGCCAGAACCTTCCCACAAGGTTTTCAGGTTGTCCGTCGGACGTCGGGTCTCTAGTCTTTGGCTGTCGCTGCCAATTCAGCGACCGGGCGTGAGATCCCCGGAATGCTTGCAACTAGCGCCAACACCACGATAATTGGCGCCAGCTCAATCTGCTGCCTGTTTTATGGCGGCTGTGTGCGGGCAGACTTCGGTCTGGCCGGTTGCCTGCTCCGGTGGATCTCACCCTGCACATAGCTGCCACCTCTTCGCCGCGTGAGATCCGGCGAACGATGGCATCCTCACTTGCAGTAGCAGGAGTTGAATTTTGGACAAGCTAATTCCCGACCCACCCCCCGAAACCATCACCCCACTCGAAGAAGTCCTCCGCGCCGAAGACCAGGCCCGCAATCGCGAAGCCATCAAACGCGCCCTCGACTTCTACCTGTGCCCCGAACCCGCAAAGCCCCGCCGACCGAGCACCATGTTCATGGTCTGCCCAGAGGTCGACACCGAAAGTCTGCTCGCTCACGCCAGCGAATCGTTAGCCTCGGCAAGCGCTGCTACCAGCAACTTTGCCAATGAGCTATCCGGCCTGCAGCGCAGCACCGCGCTAGGTATCCAGCAAATCATCATGCTCGCCGAACTCGCGGTAAACCGGGCGCTGGATCGAGTCGATCCACAAACCTGACGATCGCGTCATCGTTCATCGCCAGCAGGCTGGTTCCCACAAGGAGAACAATGCGCAACCTGTGGGAGCCTGGCTTGCCAGCGATGGCGGCCTGACAGGCAACCATTTTCTTAAGGCCTCAACATAGTCAAAACTGTGGGAGCGAGCCTGCTCGCGAAGCTCTTCTATCTAAGCTGCAAGACTATCTGGAGAAAGCAGATGCCGAAGGTGAATGACGCTCACGTCCTCTCATCCGCGTTAGACACTCTCGTCAGAAGCCCTCCATATCAGACCCGCCATTATCAAGCGCAGCAGCATTCATCCTGAGCCGATTTATCGGCAATAAAAAACCGGCCTAAGCCGGTTTTTTTGTTTCGATTAAACCTTGGCACTAACCTCACTACGATTGACCAGGCTTTCCAACGCCCCACTCAAACTCGCCGCCTTATCCCCCACTAGCAAATGCCAGACCCCGCCCTCCAATTGGCTTACGCCATGGCATCCCAGGTCTTTCAACTGCGCCTCGGACAACGCCTTGCCATCCGCCAATTGCAGGCGAATCCGCGTCATGGCGATGCAATCCAGTTGCAGCACATTGTCGCTTCCGCCCAACGCGGTCAGCCATTGCTGCGCCTCGGAACCGGCAACCACAACGGCTTTCGGCTCATCTGCAGCAACAGCGGTTTCAAGCAGAACGGCACGTCCCAGAGAAGGCATCGCCAGACGAATCTCATCGGCAATGCTGTCCGCCATCGGTCCGACCACAACCTGCAAACTCCCACCCTTGCCCGGGCGCACAACCGCCATCGCACCCAGCGCTTTCAGCTCCGCATCCGACGCCTTGTTGCGATCTACCATCTCCAGGCGCAATCGCGTTGTGCAGGCGCCGACAGTGAGTAAATTCTCCGCTCCGCCCAGTGCTTTGATGTAAGCGCTGGCACGTTCATTTTCGCTGAGCACGGCTTTCTCACTCACCGCTACATCTTCGCGACCCGGGGTCTTCAGATTGAAGCGACGAATACAGAAATCAAACACGGCGTAATACACCACGGCATAGGCCAGCCCGACCGGTATCACCAACCAGCCATTGGTCGAGCGGCCCCAACCCAGCACCATGTCGATGAAGCCGCCGGAGAAGGTGAAGCCGAGGTGAATGTTCAGCGCATTGGTAATCGCCATCGACAACCCGGTCAGCAGTGCATGCAGCAGATACAACAACGGCGCCAAGAACATGAAGGCGAATTCGATCGGCTCGGTCACCCCGGTCAGGAACGAGGTCAGCGCCATCGACAGAAAAATCCCGCCCATGACCTTGCGGCGTTCCGGCAAGGCATTGCGGTACATCGCCAGACACGCCGCCGGCAAACCGAAGATCATCATCGGGAACATGCCGGTCATGAATTGGCCGCCCTTCGGATCGCCAGCGAAGTAGCGCGACAGGTCGCCGGTCACCAGAGCACCGGTAGTCGGATCGGTGAAGTTGCCGAACACGAACCACGCCATGTTGTTGAGGATGTGGTGCAGGCCAGTGACGATCAGCAGGCGATTGAACACGCCAAATACGAAGGCGCCGATACTGCCACTTTCCATCATCAGCGCACCGAAGGCGTTGATGCCGTGCTGGATCGGCGGCCAGATATAGCCGAACACCACGCCGAGGCCGACCGCCGCAAACCCGGTGACAATCGGCACAAAGCGTCGGCCGCCGAAGAATGCGAGGTACTCCGGCAGCTTGATGTCCTTGAAGCGGTTGTACAGCGCGCCGGCCATCAGACCGCTGACGATCCCGGCGAGCATGCCCATGTTGATGCTCGCATCGAGCACCTTGAGCGTGGAGATCATCACCAGATAGCCGATCACCCCGGCGAGGCCTGCGGTGCCGTTGTTGTCCTTGGCGAAACCGACGGCGATGCCGATGGCGAAGATCATTGCCAGGTTGGCGAAGATCACTTGGCCGGCATCGTGAATGATCGCGATGTTCAGCAGGTCGGTGTCACCCAGGCGCAGGAGCAGGCCGGCAATCGGCAGGATTGCGATGGGCAGCATCAACGCGCGGCCGAGGCGTTGCAGACCTTCAATAAAGAGTTGGTACATGGCGTTTGTCCTTGTTGTTTTTGTTAGCGCAGTGGCCAATGTTGATGACAGGCGTGACGCACAGCGGCGGCGCTGCTCAGCTTGAGCAGGTCGCGGCTGAGGCGCTGGCATTCGGCTTCGTGCACCTGGCGCACGCGATCCTTGATTTCGCCGATCTGCACCGGGCTGACCGACAGTTCGGTAACGCCCAGACCGATCAACACCGGAGTGGCCAGCGGATCAGAGGCGAGGGCGCCGCACACTCCAACCCAACGCTTATGCACCGCCGCGCCTTCGCAAGTCATGGCGATCAGGCGCAACAGCGCCGGGTGCAGGGCGTCGACCCGGGCGGCCAGACCTGCGTGGTCGCGATCCATGGCCAAGGTGTATTGCGACAGATCGTTAGTGCCGATCGAGAGGAAGTCGGCGTGCTCGGCGAGTTGTTCGGCTTGCAGCGCGGCGGCGGGGACTTCGATCATCACGCCGATTTCCGGGCGTTGGCTCACGCCGAGTTCCAGGCACAACGCATCGACGCGTTGGCGGGTGTGCAACAGTTCATCCACTTCAGTGACCATCGGCAACAGGATCCGGCAGCGGCGCAGTGGGCTGACTTGCAGCAGCGCGCGCAGTTGCTGATCGAGGATTTCCGGACGGGCCTGCGCCAGACGAATGCCGCGCAGCCCGAGCACCGGGTTGGCTTCGATGGGCAGCGGCAGGTAATCCAGTTGTTTGTCACCGCCGACGTCGATGGTGCGGATGATCACCGACTTGTCGCCCATCGCATCGATCACTGCCTGGTAAGCGATTCGCTGTTCTTCGACGTCCGGAGCGGTCTGGCGATCGACGAACAAAAACTCGGTTCGTAGCAGGCCAACACCATCGGCACCGTTGGCAAAGGCGTCCGCCGCTTCACCGCTGGAGGCAACGTTAGCGACGACTTCGATGTGCACACCATTTCGCGTTTCGGCGGGTAAATGTGCTTTGGCTAGTTGCGCGTCGCGGCGCTGCTGCCGGTCGATTTGCGCTTGCTGAACTTCGGCCAGACGTTCAGCGTTGGGCGTCAGTTCGAGACGACCGCCATCGGCATCGAGCACCACCGATTGACCTTGCGGCTGATCAAGCAGCGCCGAACCCAGCGCCACCATGCACGGCAGACCTTTACCGCGAGCCAGAATCGCTACGTGCGAAGTCGCGCCACCCTCGGCCATGCACAAACCGGCGACACCTTGCGCGCTGAGTTGCAGCAAATCCGATGGCGTCAGTTCATGCGCCGCGACGATGGCGCCCGCCGGCACGTCGTAATTCCACGCCTCGCCGAGCAACGCACGCAATACACGTTGTTTGAGGTCGCGCAGATCGTTGGCGCGTTCAGCCAGCAGCGCGCTGCCGGTGTGTTGCAAGACTTCGCACTGCACATCGATCGACTCGCTCCAGGCGTGAGTCGCCGCAGTACCTTGTTCGATGGCTTGTTGAGCTGCGTCGAGCAGTGCCGGATCTTCGAGCAGCGCCAAGTGCGCGGCGAAGATCGCTTCTTCCTCGGCGTTCTTGTGCTTTTTCGCTTGGGCGAGGGTGGCGTCGATTTCGTTGCGCACCTGCATCAGCGCAGCTTCAAGCACGTGCTGTTGTTGCAGCGGATCGTGATTGCCTGCGTCCACCGGCAAACTGATCGCGCTCAAGCGAAACAGCGGCCCATCGACGAATCCCGGCGCAGCGCAAACGCCGTGTAATACGCCAGCCTCGGCCGGGCGTTTAAGAGGGGCAACGTGAGTCGGCGCCGCCGCGTGATGATCTTCCGGCAACGCCGTAGCCAGCGCCGTGAGCAACGCTTGCAGCGCCGCTTCAGCATCCGGCCCCTGACAACTGACCTGCACTTCATCCTGTTCGCTAACCGCCAGCCCCATCAAACCGATCAGGCTGTTGCACGGCGCCGATTTGCCAGCGAAGTGCAGTTGCGACTGGCTTTTGAACCCTTGCGCAGTCTGACGAATCAATGCCGCCGGGCGCGCATGCAAACCACCGCGATGCGCCACCAATACATGACCCTGAGCCTCTGGTCCGCCGACCTCTGCAACATTCACCGCCACGCTGTTACGCGCAACAATGTGCAACAACGGCTCGCCAACCTTCACCGCTTTCAGCGTGATCGGGCGTACCTGAAAATCCTGGCTATTCGTCAGGATCAACAGGCTGACGAGGCTTTTGCATTGCTGGCCGACCTTGTCGAGGTCGTAGCGCAACAGCGGCTGGCCCTTGCTGACCCGCGTGCCATCCTTGACCAGCATCGAGAAGCCTTCGCCGTTCAACTCGACGGTGTCGAGGCCCAGATGCAGAAGGATTTCCGCGCCGTTGTCGGCCCGCACGGTGAGCGCGTGGCCGGTGCGCGCGACGTGGATGATCACCCCTGCGCACGGCGAGTACAGTGTGTCGTTGATCGGGTCGATGGCAATGCCATCGCCCATCGCGCCGCTGGCGAACACCGCGTCCGGGACTTTGGCGAGCGTGAGCACCGGGCCGCTGAGCGGGGCGCTGAGGGTCAGCTCTTTATTGTTGTTGTGCATGGCTCGGTCTCATCAGGTCTGCAGTCATTCGGAGTTAGTGCGTGCGGGTCACTTTGCTCAGGTGGCGTGGCTGATCCGGGTCCATGCCGCGGGCCACGGCCAGACCTGCGGCCATCACGTAGAAGCTCTGGATCGCCAGAATCGGATCGAGGGCTGGATGTTCGGCGCGGGTCAGGGTCAGGTCGCGCTCGGCGATGTCATCCGGCGCGGCCAGCAACACACGGGCGCCGCGGTGACGCATTTCTGCGGCCAGACTCAGCAGGCCAGCCTGTTCGGCGCCGCGCGGAGCGAACACCAGCAGCGGATAGTGTTCGTCGATCAGTGCCATCGGCCCGTGACGGACTTCCGCGCTGCTGAACGCTTCGGCTTGAATCGCCGAGGTTTCCTTGAATTTCAGCGCGGCCTCCTGGGCGATGGCAAAACCGGCGCCACGTCCAATAACCATCAAACGCTCGCAATCGCGCAGTGCTTCGATAGCCACGCTCCAGTCCTGTTTCGCCGCTTCGCGCAGGCCTTCGGGCAGGGCATTGCCGGCTTCGAGCAATTCGCTGTCCTCTTTCCAATGCGCGATCAAACGAGCGCTGGCGCTGAGGGTGGCGATAAAACTTTTGGTCGCGGCGACGCTGCTTTCAGTCCCGGCCATCAGCGGCACGCTGAATTCACACGCGGCTTCCAGTGGCGAATCGGCGGCGTTGACCATCGACACACTGAGCGCGCCGCGTTTGCGCAGCAGACGCAGGCTATTGACCAGATCCGGGCTCTGACCCGATTGCGAAAAGGCAAACGCGACCTGACCACTGACCTTCAACGGCGCTTGCTGCATGGTCACCACCGACATCGGCAACGACGCCACCGGCACACCCAGTTGCTGCATGGTCAGGTAGGCGAAGTAGCTCGCCGCGTGGTCGGAGCTGCCGCGCGCAACGGTCATCGCCACTTGCGGTGGCTGACGGCGCAGGCGTCCGGCGATCTCGATCATCTGCGGGTCGAGCTGTTGCAGTTGGGCTTGCACGGCCTCGAACGAGGACAGCGCCTCCTCAAGCATTTTTGAAGTCAATGTCTTCTCCTTCGACCATGACGGCGGTCAGTGTGAGTGAGCGATCGAGCCGCACGCAGTCGGCCCAGGCACCCGGTTGCAGGCGCCCGCGTTCGTTGATGCCGAGGTAGTCGGCGGGGAATTGCGACAGACGTTGCGAGGCTTCGGCGATCGGCAGACCGATCTTCACCAGATTGCGCAGGGCCTGATCCATGGTCAGCGTGCTGCCGGCCAAGGTGCCGTCGGGCAGGCGCACGCCGCCCAGGCATTTGGTCACGGTGTGGCTGCCGAGCTTGTATTCACCGTCAGGCATGCCGGCGGCAGCGGTCGAATCGGTGACGCAATACAGGCACGGGATCGAACGCAGGGCCACACGAATGGCACCGGGATGCACATGCAGCAAATCGGGAATCAGCTCGGCGAATTTAGCGTGGGCCAGCGCCGCGCCGACGATGCCCGGCTCACGGTGATGCAGCGGGCTCATGGCGTTGTAGAGGTGAGTGAAACTGGTCGCGCCAGCCTCCATTGCGGCAACGCCTTCCTCGTAACTGCCGAGGGTGTGGCCGATCTGCATGCGCACGCCACGGCTGCTCAGCTCACGGATCAAACCGTCATGACCGGCGATTTCCGGTGCGATGGTGATCACCCGGATCGGCGCCAGCGCCAGGTATTCTTCGACTTCGGCCATCAACGCGGTGTGGGCGAAATTCGGTTGCGCACCGAGTTTTCCCGGATTGATGTACGGGCCTTCGAGGTGTACGCCGAGGACGCGGGCGGCACCTTTCGGACGCTGTTCGCAGAACTCTCCTACTTCCTTCAGGACGCTGGAGATCTCGGCACTCGGCGCGGTCATGGTGGTGGCCAACAGCGAGGTGGTGCCGAAACGCACGTGGGTTCTGGTGATGGTTTCGAAAGCGCTGGCGCCTTCCATGATGTCTTTGCCGCCACCGCCATGCACGTGCAGATCGATGAAACCCGGCAGCAGATACGGCAAGTCATTACTCGCCGGATCGCAGGGCACGCCTTCGATCGACACGACTTTGCCGTGTTCGTGGATCAGCCGGCCGCGAATCCAGCCGCTGGCGGTGAGGATGTTGTCTTCGGACATTTTGATTCTCGCTTGTGGCTGCGCTTATCGACGCAGCTCTGCAACAAAGTCGTAGTAGTCGTTGCGGCAATAGGTGTCGGTGACTTCGATCGGTGTGTTGTCTTCGAGGTAGCCGACCCGGGTCATCAGCAACATCGCGGTGCCGGGGGCGATGCCGACCAGCGCGGCGAACTCGTCCGAGGCGTTGATCGCCTGGATGTGCTGCAAGGCGCGGACGATCGGTTTGCCGATGCCGTCGAGGTATTCGTAGAGCGAATCGCCGACCAGTTGCGGCTTGGGCATGATCGAGGCGGGCAGGGTGCTCATTTCGATGGCCATAACGGTGTCATCGGCTTTGCGCAGACGCTTCATGCGCGCGACCTTGTCGTTGGGCGACAGACCGAGGCGGATCAGTTCTTCGTGGGTCGGCAGGGTGATTTCCCGCTCCAGCCATTGCGAGCTGGGCACAAAGCCCTTGAGGCGCAGCATCTCGCTGAAACCGGAGAGGCGCGACAGCGGTTGTTCGAGGCGGGGCGTGATAAAGGTGCCGGAACCTTGTAGGCGACGGATCAGGCCTTGATCGAGGAGGACTTCCAGCGCCTTGCGCGCGGTGACTCGGGAGATGCCCAGTTGCTCGCTGAGGTTGCGTTCCGAAGGCATCGCCTGCTCGGACTTCCACTGCCCGGCATGAATCGCCGCTTCCAGATTGCGTGCCAGTTGCAGGTACAGCGGCGTCGGCTGGGAGTCGTCCGGGCGTAGGGTATGGAGGTCGTTCATGTAGGGCATTTCCGTCGCGAGTATAGGATTGTTGTGGCTCGCTTGTGGGGCGGAAACTAATACCACTTGAATACCATGTCAACGCAGGCAATAGGCCTGTGGCCCAATGAAATGGCGGGTTGTAGCGGGTCTGGTTTTAAGTGGTATTAAAGGTGGGCTGTAAAAAGCAAAAGATCGCAGCCTGCGACAGCGCCTACCGTGGGAAGTGGTATCAACCCAGTAGGCGCTGTCGCAGGCTGCGATCTTTTGAATTATTTTTTTGCAGGTGACCAGTGGTTGATCGTTAAGGGCGGATTTCGACCATCGTGCCGTCCGGCACCAGGCTCCACACTTCGCGCATATCAACGTTGCGCATGGCGACGCAGCCGTCCGTCCAGTCGAGGGTGTGGAACAGGTCTTCCGGGGTTTCTTCCGAATCCGGCGTGCCGTGGATCATGATCATCCCGCCAGGCTCGACGCCTTCACGCCGGGCGCGGGCCGAATCGCTGATGTTCGGGTAGGAAATGTGCATCGACAGATTGAATTTGTCGCTGGTCTTGCGCCAGTCGATCCAATAGAAACCTTCCGGCGTGCGCTTGTCGCCTTCAATCAGTTTTGGACCTTTTTTCGCGCCTTTGCCCAAGGAAATGCGATAGGTCTTGAGGGGCTTGCCGTCGGCGATCAACTGCAGCTGATGAGCCGCTTTGAGCACCAGCACTTTTTCGATAAGAGGCGTATTCGACGGCGTCACGGTGGTCACGAAGGACGCTTGGGAGACGGTAACGAACGACAGGCAGAACAGGGCAAGCAACCAGCGCATTGAAACGATTCCCCAGGGAGTGACGCAGATATTTTAGTTATGGATATTTTAGGTGATGGCAGGCTGAGCAAGCGGTGGGATCGATTCCGAACGAACCGGATATGTCTCGATACGCCGATCAGCGAAGAAGCATTCTAAGGTACGCCCCACGGTGCGGAAAGCCAGCTCGTCCCAGGGGATGTCGGCTTCGTCGAATAATTGCACTTCAAGGCTCTCGGGGCCGGCGGCAAAGTCCAGATCGACCAGTTCGGCGCGAAAGAACACATGCACCTGACTGATGTGCGGCACGTCGATCAACGTGTAGATGCTCAGGTTGCGCACCCGGGCGCAGGCTTCTTCGGCGGTTTCACGGACGGCAGCCTGCTCGATGGTCTCGCCGTTCTCCATGAAGCCGGCGGGCAACGTCCAGTAACCGAGGCGCGGCTCGATGGCACGCCGGCAGAGCAACACTTTGGTGCCCCAGGTCGGCACGCAGCCGGCGACAATGTTGGGGTTCTGATAGTGAATGGTCTGACAGCTGTCACAGACAAATCGCAGCCGCGAATCGCCTTCGGGAATGCGCTGGGTGACCGGGTTACCGCAGTGGCTGCAAAATTTCATGCTGGGCTTCCTGAATGCTGCGCCTATCTTGGCGTGCAGCGATGCCGGTCGGCAAGTTGTCGTTTCGCGACACGACGGGTTTCGGGGGCTTGGGCGCTCGCAATGATTGGTGCATGATGCAGGGTAAGGCACCGATCGAGAACACTCATGCTGGACGAGCTACTGCATAGGGTTAGCAACCACACACCGCGCACGCTGGAGACCGACACACGTTTCCCCGAGGCCGCCGTTCTGGTGCCGATCACCCGCAGTGACGAACCGGAACTGGTGTTGACCTTGCGTGCCAGCGGGCTCTCGACCCACGGCGGCGAAGTCGCTTTTCCCGGTGGTCGCCGCGATCCCGAGGATCCGGATCTGATCTTCACCGCGCTGCGCGAAGCCGAAGAAGAAATCGGCCTGCCGCCGGGGCTGGTCGAAGTCATCGGCCCGCTCAGTCCGCTGATTTCCCTGCATGGCATTAAGGTAACGCCGTATGTCGGCGTGATTCCCGACTTCGTCGAGTATCAGGCCAATGATGCCGAGATCGCAGCAGTGTTCAGCGTACCGCTGGAATTCTTCCGCAAAGACCCTCGTGAACACACTCACCGCATCGACTATCAGGGTCGCAGTTGGTACGTGCCGAGCTATCGATTTGGTGAATACAAGATCTGGGGGCTGACGGCGATCATGATCGTAGAGTTGATCAACCTGCTCTATGACGCGAAAATCAGCCTGCATGAGCCGCCGAAAAGCTTTATCAATACCTGAAGCCGTCGTTCGAACGGTCATTCACCGTGAGCCCTGAGGAAAACAAGATGAAATACCGCTTGGGCGACGCCCGTGTCGTGACCCATCCACAGAGCTGGGTCGCCCCCAATGCCGTGCTGGTGGGCAAGGTCAAACTGGAAGAGGGCGCCAACGTCTGGTTCAACGCCGTGCTGCGTGGCGACAACGAACTGATCCTGATCGGCAAGAACAGCAATGTGCAGGACGGCACGGTGATGCACACCGATATGGGTTTTCCGCTGACCATCGGCACCGGCGTGACCATTGGCCACAACGCCATGCTCCATGGCTGCACCGTCGGCGATTACAGCCTGATCGGCATCAACGCGGTGATTCTCAATGGCGCGAAAATCGGCAAGAACTGCATCATCGGCGCCAACTCGCTGATCGGCGAAGGCAAGGAAATTCCTGACGGTTCGCTGGTGATGGGCTCGCCGGGCAAGGTTGTTCGTGAGCTGACCGAGCCGCAGAAGAAGATGCTCGAAGCCAGCGCCGCGCACTATGTGCATAACTCACAGCGTTATGCGCGTGATCTGGTTGAGGAGGAAGAATGAACACATCCGAAAGACCCGTCGCCTCGCCGTGCGTGAATATTTGTGCGCTGGATGAGGCTGACATTTGTACTGGCTGTCAGCGTACGGTCGAGGAAATTACCCGCTGGGGCCGTATGACCAATGACGAGCGCCGGGTGGTGCTGGGGTTGTGTCATGAGCGGGCGAAGGCGAGTGGGTTGGTGTGGATGATCCCTTCGAAGTCGTGATCGGCATGTGATTGCCCTCACCCTAACCCTCTCCCAGGGGGAGAGGGGACTGACCGAGTTGATAGTCGAGCTGCATCGACCTGAACGATTGAGTCGACCTCAAGTTTTGAAAAGCCCCGCGATCTGCTCCCTTTCCCCCTCGCCCCCTCGGGGAGAGGGCTGGGGTGAGGGGGTGGCTCTTGATCTGTCGGTCAAGTAACCTGTGCGCCAATCTGTCAGGTCGCCCCCATGATTTTCCTCATCGCCTACATCAGCAGCGTCGTGCTGATCAACTTCGCCTTCTCCACTGCGCCACATCTGGACATCATCTGGTCGGCCTGGGGTGGTCTGGTGTTCGTGTTGCGCGACATGGTGCAAGCCCGCTTCGGCCATGGCGCGCTCGTGGCGATGCTGGCGGCGCTGGTGCTGTCTTACGTCACCTCCGATCCATCCATTGCCTTGGCCAGCGCCACGGCGTTCGCGGTGTCCGAGATCATCGACTGGCTGGTGTTCAGCGTCACCAAACGGCCATTGCGCGACCGCTTGTGGATCAGCTCGGCACTGAGCATTCCCCTCGACACCTTCATCTTCTTCGGCATGATCGACCTGCTGACGCCGCCGGTGATCATCACCGCCCTGGCCTCGAAATTCGCCGGTGTCACTGCCGTCTGGCTGATCATGGCCTGGCGTGAGCGCAAACAGGCTGTCGCCGGCTGAAGCCAAAGCCTCAGGTTCATGTAAAATGCCGCGCTTTCTCCCCATGGAAAGCGCGTCTGGCGTTGCTTTCCTCGATGATCCGCTTCTTTGAGGACCTGAGATGACCCGTATCGGAACTCCATTGTCGCCAACCGCGACCCGCGTATTGCTGTGTGGCTGTGGTGAGTTGGGCAAGGAAGTGGTGATCGAGCTGCAACGCCTGGGCGTTGAAGTGATCGCCGTTGACCGCTACGCCAACGCGCCGGCCATGCAGGTTGCCCATCGCAGCCACGTGATCAATATGCTCGACGGCGCCGCCCTGCGTGCCGTGATCGAAGCCGAGAAGCCGCACTTCATCGTGCCGGAAATCGAAGCCATCGCCACCGCCACTCTGGTTGAACTGGAAGCCGAAGGCTTCACCGTGATCCCGACCGCACGTGCCGCGCAACTGACCATGAACCGCGAAGGCATCCGTCGCCTGGCCGCTGAAGAGCTGGACCTGCCGACCTCGCCGTACCACTTTGCCGACACCTTCGAGGACTACAGCAAAGCCGTTGAGGATCTGGGTTTTCCGTGCGTCGTCAAACCGGTGATGAGTTCGTCGGGTAAAGGCCAGAGCCTGCTGCGCAGCGCCGATGACGTGCAGAAAGCCTGGGATTACGCGCAGGAGGGCGGTCGCGCTGGCAAAGGTCGGGTGATCATCGAAGGCTTTATCGATTTCGACTACGAAATCACCCTGCTGACCGTGCGCCACATCGGCGGTACCACCTTCTGCGCGCCAGTCGGCCACCGTCAGGAGAAGGGCGACTATCAGGAATCCTGGCAGCCACAAGCCATGAGCCCGATAGCCCTGGCCGAGTCCGAGCGCGTTGCCAAAGCGGTAACCGAAGCGCTGGGCGGTCGTGGTCTGTTCGGCGTTGAGTTGTTCATCAAGGGTGATCAGGTGTGGTTCAGCGAAGTCTCGCCGCGTCCGCATGACACCGGTCTGGTGACGCTGATTTCCCAGGATCTGTCGCAGTTCGCGCTGCACGCTCGCGCGATATTGGGCCTGCCAGTACCGTTGATTCGCCAGTTCGGGCCATCGGCTTCGGCGGTGATTCTGGTGGAAGGGCAGTCGAATCAGACCGCTTTCGCCAACCTCGGCGCGGCGTTGAGCGAGCCGGACACGGCGTTGCGTCTGTTCGGCAAGCCAGAAGTGAATGGTCAGCGCCGCATGGGCGTGGCGCTGGCGCGAGATGAGTCGATCGAGGCTGCTCGTGCCAAGGCGACGCGTGCTGCTCAAGCTGTTGTCGTAGAACTCTAAACCGAGTCGCGGCAATCGCGAGCAGGCTCGCTCCCACATGGGATTGGGTGAACACAGAATCTGTGACCAACCCCAAAACCCTGTGGGAGCGAGCTTGCCCGCGAAGCTTTTGACCTTCTGTCAGGCCACCTGATTCAGATCGTTATTGCGGGTTTCCTTCAGGCACAGCACCGCAATCAAACTCAGCACCGCTGCCGCCGACACATACCCGCCGACATAACTCAAACCACCCATCGCCACCAGCTTCTGCGCAAAGAACGGCGCCGCCGAGGCCCCGACAATGCCGCCGAGGTTATATGCCGCCGAAGCGCCGGTATAACGCACGTGGGTCGGGAACAGTTCAGGCAATAGCGCGCCCATCGGTGCAAACGTCACGCCCATCAAGAACAGCTCGATGCACAGAAACAGCGCCACGCCCCAGGTCGACCCCTGAGTCAGCAACGGCTCCATCAAGAACCCGGAAAGAATTGCCAGCACGCCACCGATGATCAGCACCGGTTTGCGTCCATAACGGTCGCTCGCCCAAGCGGACAACGGTGTGGCAGCAGCCATGAACAGCACGGCAAAGCACAGCAGTCCGAGGAAGGTTTCGCGGCTATAACCTAGGGTGGAGACCCCGTAGCTCAGGGAAAACACCGTCGAGATATAGAACAGCGCATAGCAGACCACCATGGCCGCCGCGCCGAGCAGTGTCGGTGCCCAGTACTGGCTGAACAGCTCGACCAGCGGCACTTTTACTCGTTCCTGACGGGCGATGGCGTTGGCGAACACTGGGGTCTCGTGGAGTTTCAGGCGCACGTAAAGGCCAACCATCACGAGCGCGGCACTGAGCAGAAAAGGAATCCGCCATCCCCAGCTGCGGAACTGCTCGTCATCGAGGGTCATGGCCAGGGTCAGGAACAATCCGTTGGCCGCGAGAAAGCCAATCGAAGGCCCAAGCTGCGGGAACATGCCGAACCAGGCGCGTTTGCCTTTCGGTGCGTTTTCCGTGGCTAGCAGGGCGGCACCGCCCCATTCACCGCCAAGTCCCAAGCCCTGGCCGAAACGCAGCACGCACAGAAGAATCGGTGCCCAAGCGCCAATGGTTGCGTAACCCGGCAGCACGCCGATCAGCGTCGTACACACGCCCATCAATAGCAGCGAGGCAACCAGCGTCGATTTGCGCCCGATGCGGTCACCGAAGTGGCCGAACAGCGCCGAGCCCAGCGGCCGGGCCAGAAAGGCGATACCGAAAGTAAGAAACGCCGAGAGCATCTGCGCGGTGCCGGAGGTCTGCGGAAAGAACACCGGACCGATCACCAGCGCAGCCGCCGTGGCGTAAACATAGAAGTCGTAGAACTCGATTGCGGTGCCGATAAAACTCGCCGTGGCCACGCGGGTGGCTGAGTTGGTCGGCTGGGCAGGCGCGGTGTCGCTATATGCGGTACTGGTCGTCATGCGGTGATCCCTGACAGTCATGAAATTATTATGGTCGAGCACCCAGGGATGTGGGATGAGGCGCGGTCGCTGTTTCAGGTAGGAACAATCGCCGGTGTAATGCAGAAATGGCCGAAACCTGTCGGTGCGGGGTAAGCACTCGGTTCGGCGGCGCTTGGGTAAGCGCCTCGATTATAGGAAGGGGGCTAACAATCAAACAAGCGCAAAAAGATTGTCTATCGAGCAGGCTTCAGAGCGGCTACGACAGAGGTGTGCCAGATCAGCACTTTGCTCACCCGGTTATCCTCGGTTTCGAGAATCTCTAACCGATAACGCCCGATTTTCAGGCAAACCGCACTTTCCGGAATGGTTTCCAGCGCCTCGGTGACCAAACCATTGAGTGTCTTCGGGCCATCGCTCGGCAAATGCCAGCCCAGGCATTTGTTCAGTTCGCGGATCGAGGCTGCCCCGTCAATCACCATGCGGCCATCAGCCTGCGGATGAATGTGCGGGTTATCGAGGCTGTGCTCGCTTTCGAATTCGCCAACGATCTCTTCGAGAATGTCTTCCAGGGTGACGATGCCGAGCACTTCGCCGTACTCGTCGACCACCATGCCCAAGCGCCGTTGTTGCTTGTGGAAATTCAGCAGTTGCAGTTGCAGCGGCGTGCTTTCCGGGACGAAATACGGTTCGTAACTGGCTGCCAGTAAGGCTTCGAGCGTCAAATCACCGTTGTTCAGCAGATGGCGGATCTGCCGGGTGTTGAGTACTGCTTCGACCTGGTTGATGTCGCTATGAAACACCGGCAGGCGTGTGCGCTTGTTGTGGCGCAGTTGTTCGATGATTTCTTCGATCGAGTCGTCAAGGTTGATGCCGTCGACGTCACTGCGCGGTACCAGAATGTCGTTGACTGTAATGTTGTCCAGCGCATGAATACCTGAAACCGGGTGTGCACGGACCGGGTGTTCTGGATCGTCGTAACGGTCGGCAGGCGCGTCATCTTCGCTTTGCTGCACAACCTGAGCCTTGCGTGCAAACGGGCTCATCAGCAGTCCGCTGCTACGACTGAACAGCCAGGCAAACGGGTAAACAATCTTCAGCGGCACCGCCAGCAAGGTATTGCCGAATGCCAGCACGGCATCGGGATAACGCTGGGCGACGGTGCGCGGGAAGTAATCGGCAAACACCAGCAGGATTGCCCCAGCGCCTAGGCATGCTGCCCAAGGCCCGTTTTCTTCGCAGAGGAAAATCGCCAGCAACGTCGCGATAACCACCGCGAGTGCCCGGCACAGCGTATTGCAGAGGATCAGGCTGTCGAGCGGGAAGCTCAGCTTCGCCAGCGGTTTATCGCTGGCGCGCGAGGCGGTGCGTTGCGCGAGCAGGTGCTGCTGCGCGATTTCGACGGCGGTAAACAGCCCCGACCATAAAATCAGCAGGACAAATACCGCGAGCATCGGCCCTATGGGCAAACCGTCCATTTATGCCGCCCGTCAGATGTGCAGGATGTATTCACGAACCAGTTTGCTGCCGAAATACGCCAACATCAGCAGGCAGAAACCGGCGAGGGTCCAGCGAATCGCCTTGTGGCCGCGCCAGCCAAGACGATTACGGCCCCAGAGCAGTACGCTGAAGACGATCCACGCCAGGCAGGCCAGCAGGGTTTTGTGCACCAGATGCTGGGCGAACAGGTTCTCGACGAACAGCCAGCCAGAGATCAGCGATAGCGACAGCAGCGTCCAGCCAGCCCAGAGGAAGCCGAACAACAGGCTTTCCATGGTTTGCAGCGGCGGGAAATTCTTGATCAGCCCGGACGGGTGCTTGTGCTTGAGCTGGTGGTCTTGCACCAATAGCAGCAAGGCCTGGAACACCGCGATGGTGAACATGCCGTAGGCGAGGATCGACAACAGAATGTGCGCGAGGATGCCCGGCTCTTCGTCGATGATCTGCACCGTGCCGGTGGGCGCGAACTGCGCCAGCAGCACCGTGATCGCGCCGAGCGGGAACAGCAGCACCAGCAGGTTTTCCACCGGAATGCGCGAGCAGGCGATCAGCGTCAGCGCGATGACCGCCGCAGCGATCAGGCTCGAGGCGCTGAAGAAATCAAGGCCCAGACCGATCGGCGTCAACAAGTGAGTGAGCAGGCTGGCGGCGTGGGCCACTACGGCGAGCGCGCCGAGGCTGACCAGCAGGCGCTTGTTCGCCTTGGCGCCGGTGGCCAAGCGGGTGCTCTGATAAAGGGTCGCAGCGGCATATAGAAGGGCGGCGGCGAGGGTGGTCAATAAGCTGGGTGACAAGGGGAGCATAAATCCTGTTAGGCAAGCCCGAAAGGGGCTGAGTTTGGCATAGAACCGCCATCGCACGAAAGACTCAGGAAGCTGACAGCGAGGTGTCCGCCAGCCGCAGTCTTCGCTATAATCCGCGACCTGCCCACGCCGCAGGCTCGCCGAGCACATGTTGATTCCGGTCTGGGCCGCCATTATCCCGGTCTACACAGGGCCTGAAAGGATCGCGCAATGTTTGAAAACTTAACCGACCGTCTCTCGCAGACGCTGCGCCATGTCACCGGCAAGGCGAAGCTGACCGAGGACAATATCAAAGACACCCTGCGTGAAGTGCGCATGGCGTTGCTCGAAGCCGACGTCGCCCTGCCGGTGGTCAAGGACTTCGTCAATTCGGTCAAGGAGCGCGCTGTCGGCACCGAGGTGTCGCGCAGCCTGACGCCGGGCCAGGCGTTCGTGAAGATCGTCCAGGCTGAACTCGAAAGCCTGATGGGCGCGGCCAACGAAGATTTGAACCTGAGCGCCGTGCCACCTGCCGTGATTCTGATGGCCGGTCTGCAGGGCGCCGGTAAAACCACCACTGCCGGCAAACTGGCGCGCTTCCTTAAAGAGCGCAAGAAGAAGTCGGTCATGGTCGTGTCGGCGGACGTTTACCGTCCTGCGGCTATTAAACAGCTGGAAACTCTGGCCAACGACATCGGCGTGACGTTCTTCCCGTCCGACCTGAGCCAGAAGCCGGTGGACATCGCCACCGCCGCTATTAAAGAAGCCAAACTGAAATTCATCGACGTGGTCATCGTCGACACCGCCGGTCGTCTGCACATCGACGAAGAGATGATGGGTGAGATCAAGGCGCTGCACGCCGCGATCAACCCGGTCGAAACCCTGTTCGTGGTTGACGCCATGACCGGTCAGGACGCGGCCAACACGGCCAAGGCCTTCGGTGATGCGCTGCCGTTGACTGGTGTGATCCTGACCAAGGTCGACGGCGATGCCCGTGGCGGTGCCGCTCTGTCGGTGCGCGCCATCACCGGCAAGCCGATCAAGTTCATCGGTATGGGCGAGAAGAGCGAAGCGCTCGATCCGTTCCACCCTGAGCGTATCGCTTCGCGGATTCTCGGCATGGGCGACGTGCTCAGCCTGATCGAACAAGCCGAAGCGACCCTCGATAAAGACAAGGCCGATAAACTGGCCAAGAAGCTGAAGAAGGGTAAGGGCTTCGATCTCGAAGACTTCCGCGATCAGCTGCAACAGATGAAGAACATGGGCGGCCTCGGCGGGCTCATGGACAAACTGCCGAGCATCGGCGGCGTCAACCTGTCGCAAATGGGCAATGCCCAGAACGCCGCAGAGAAGCAATTCAAACAGATGGAGGCCATCATCAACTCCATGACCCCGGCCGAGCGCCGCGACCCTGAGCTGATCAGCGGTTCGCGCAAGCGTCGGATCGCCATGGGTTCCGGCACGCAGGTGCAGGACATCGGTCGCTTGATCAAGCAGCACAAGCAGATGCAGAAGATGATGAAGAAATTCTCCGCCAAGGGCGGAATGGCGAAAATGATGCGCGGCATGGGCGGAATGTTGCCCGGCGGTGGCATGCCAAAGATGTGAGGTGTCCCGTCTCACCCATTCTGCTCACCAAAAGTGAGCGAAATGGGTGAGGCAGGACACCAAGACTTCGCCGGTCGTCGCACCGGCGCAGACCCTGCAAGGACGCAGGATCAACAGCAAACCCGCACTCGGCGGGAGCTGACTGGCCGTTTTCATCGACGGCTCTATATGCAGATCTGCACGGCATGCCATAGGCGCCGGAAAAAGTCATTTGCAAAAGTCCGGATATTCCTTAGAATATGCGGCCTTTCGGGCACCCATGCCCGCTGTGCATTTAGATTTGCAGCACCGACTACAGGAACGATGTTCACATGCTAACAATCCGTCTTGCCCTTGGCGGCTCCAAAAAGCGCCCGTTTTACCACCTGACCGTAACCGACTCGCGTAACCCGCGTGACGGCTCCCACAAAGAACAGGTTGGTTTCTTCAACCCTGTTGCCCGTGGTCAGGAAATCCGTCTGTCCGTGAACCAAGAGCGCGTAGCCTACTGGCTGAGCGTTGGTGCACAGCCTTCTGAGCGTGTTGCTCAGTTGCTGAAGGAATCTGCAAAGGCTGCGGCCTGAGCAATATGAACGCGACGCCTGCTGTTGCCGATGATTTGATCGTTATTGGCAAAATTTATTCTGTTCATGGCGTTCGCGGCGAAGTGAAGGTTTATTCCTTTACTGATCCGACTGAAAACCTGTTGCAGTACAAAACCTGGACGCTCAAGCGCGAAGGCAATGTCAAACAGGTCGAGCTGGTCAGTGGACGCGGGAGCGACAAGTTCCTGGTCGCAAAGCTCAAGGGTCTCGATGATCGTGAAGAAGCTCGTCTTCTGGCCGGTTATGAGATCTGCGTGCCGCGCAATCTGTTCGCTGAATTGACCGACGGTGAGTACTACTGGTACCAGCTGGAAGGTCTGAAGGTTATTGATCAACTGGGGCAATTGCTCGGGAAAATCGATCATCTTCTGGAAACCGGCGCCAATGATGTAATGGTAGTCAAGCCTTGCGCTGGCAGCCTGGATGATCGCGAACGCCTGTTGCCCTACACGGAGCAATGCGTGTTGGCCATCGACCTGGAAGCGGGCGAGATGAAGGTGGATTGGGACGCGGACTTCTAAGCGTGGCTAACTTGCGCGTAGAAGTGATCAGTTTGTTTCCCGAGATGTTTTCCGCCATCGGCGACTACGGCATCACCAGTCGTGCGGTCAAACAGGGGCTCTTGCAGCTGACCTGTTGGAATCCGCGAGATTACACGACGGATCGGCATCACACTGTCGACGATCGCCCGTTTGGCGGTGGTCCGGGCATGGTGATGAAGATCAAGCCCCTGGAAGATGCTCTGGTTCAGGCCAAGGCAGCAGCCGGGGAGGCGGCGAAGGTGATTTACCTGTCCCCCCAAGGCCGTCAACTGACTCAGTCGGCGGTACGCGAGCTGGCACAATCGGATGCATTGATCCTGATTGCCGGCCGCTATGAAGGCATTGACGAGCGCTTTATTGAGGCTCATGTCGATGAAGAGTGGTCGATTGGCGACTATGTACTGTCTGGCGGCGAGCTGCCGGCCATGGTCCTGATCGATGCGGTTACACGACTGCTGCCTGGAGCTTTAGGGCATGCGGATTCCGCTGAGGAAGATTCCTTTACGGATGGTCTGCTGGATTGCCCGCACTACACCCGACCTGAGGTGTATGCGGATCAGCGTGTTCCCGACGTGTTGCTGAGTGGCAATCACGCGCATATCCGGCGTTGGCGTTTACAGCAGTCCCTTGGTAGGACCTTTGAACGACGCGCCGATCTTCTGGAAAGCCGCTCGCTTTCTGGAGAAGAGAAGAAGCTGCTCGAGGAATACATCCGCGAGCGGGACGATAGTTAACAACGTATCGATGGTAGATCGAACGATTTACCTTAGGAGCACAGCATGACCAACAAAATCATCCTTGCACTCGAAGCAGAGCAGATGACCAAAGAAATCCCTACCTTCGCCCCAGGCGACACTATTGTCGTTCAGGTGAAAGTGAAGGAAGGCGATCGTTCCCGTCTGCAAGCGTTCGAAGGCGTTGTAATCGCCAAGCGTAACCGCGGCGTGAACAGTGCGTTCACCGTTCGTAAAATCTCCAACGGTGTTGGCGTAGAACGTACTTTCCAGACCTACTCCCCGCAGATCGACAGCATGGCTGTTAAACGTCGCGGTGACGTACGTAAAGCCAAGCTGTACTACCTGCGCGACCTGTCGGGTAAAGCAGCTCGCATCAAGGAAAAACTGGCTTAAGTCCAGCTTCCGATGCAGAAAAAAGCAGCCTACGGGCTGCTTTTTTGTTGCCCGGTAATAAACTGCCCCCGCCCTGTAGGAGCTGCCGAAGGCTGCGATCTTTTGATCTTGCTTGTATTCGGAAGCCAGATATCGAGTCTATTTCATGACCACCCGCGACCAGGAAATCCTGCGCCGTACCGAACTCTCGGTGACCCGCGTAACCAAAGCCGTCTTCCCGCCGACCACCAACCACCACAACACTCTGTTCGGCGGCACTGCGCTAGCATGGATGGACGAAGTGTCGTTCATCACCGCTACGCGATTCTGCCGCTTGCCGCTGGTGACCGTGTCTACTGATCGCATCGACTTCAACCACGCGATCCCGGCCGGTTCGATCGTTGAGTTGGTGGGGAAGGTGATCAAGGTCGGCAACACCAGCCTCAAGGTCGAGGTGGAGGTGTTTGTCGAGAGCATGAGCTGTGATGGACGCGAGAAGGCGATTCATGGGCAGTTCAGCTTCGTCGCCATTGATGATGACAAGCGGCCGGTGCCGGTGCTGCCGGGTTTTGTGGCCTGATCTAATACCGGGTCGCGTCATTTGCGAGCAAGCTCGCTCCCACATTGGATTGCGGTCCCCTGTGGGAGCGAGCCTGCTCGCGAAGGCGTCACATCAGGGGCTGATGCTCTCAGGCTGAATCAACGCCAGCAGCGTCCACCCCGCCCCAGGCCTCACCGTAGTCTCGGGCGTCACCACATGCACCCAACCGCTGTCATCGCGCATGAACAACAACGTCGCACGATTTCCATGCAGCGCCTGGTAATCCTCCCAACCAAAGCCATCGGTCAACGTTGTGCTGTACAACTCGGCCCCTTGGCCCATCTGGCTGGCCAGCTTCGCGTAGGTGAACGCCTCGCTACCCAACTGATTGCCCCGATGTTCCAGGCTCGCGCGGTGCTTGTCGCTGCGTCGGCTTTCATGACCACTGGCCAGACCAAACAAACGCTGATGGCCGAAGTCGTGGCGAAAACGCATCGCCGCCAAGGTATTGAGTTCGCCCGACGGCGACAGCGCCAGCAAATGCCCCAGCCCGACCAGATCCAGATGCGCATCAGCATGCTGCGAAGCCGGATTGCCAAAGTACGTCGGTAAACCTTCCATACGCGCCGCACGAATATTCTCCCAACTCGAATCGGTCAGCAGCACCCGACTGCCCAGTTGTTGCAGCGACTTGCCCAGCTCCCGCGCGGGGCCGTTGGCGCCGACGATCAGGAAGCCACTCGGCGCAGGCTCCGCGACTTTCAGCAGTCGCGCCAACGGCCGTGCCGTCGCACTTTGCAGGACCACCGTGCCGATGATCACGGCAAAGGTCAGTGGCACCAGCAGCAGCGCGCCTTCATGTCCGGCTTCGTGCAGGCGAATCGCGAAAATCGCCGACACCGCCGCTGCGACGATCCCGCGTGGCGCAATCCAGCACAGCAACGCACGCTCCCGCCAGCTCAGGCTTGAGCCCGCCGTACTGAGCAGCACGTTCAGCGGCCGGGCGATCAATTGAATCACCAGCAGCAGAATCAGCACCAGCGGCCCCAGTCCGATCAACGCGTACAAATCCAGGCGCGCCGCCAACAAGATGAACAACCCGGAAATCAGCAGCACGCTGAGGTTTTCCTTGAAGTGCAGGATGTGCCGTACATCCACGCCCTTCATGTTCGCCAGCCACATGCCCATCAGCGTCACCGCCAGCAGGCCGGATTCATGCATCACTTCGTTGGCGGCTATGAAGATCCCCAGCACCGCCGCCAGCGAGGCGAGGTTATGCAGATACTCCGGCAGCCATTGTCGGCGGATCACTGTGCCGAGCAGCCAGCCACCGACAATGCCGAACACCGCGCCGCAGAGAATCACGCCGCCAAAGGTGAACAAGCTCTGCTTGAGACCATGCCCTTCGGCGCTGGCAATGATGAAGCTGTAAACCACCACAGCGAGGAGGGCGCCGATCGGGTCGATGACGATGCCTTCCCAGCGCAGAATGTTGGCGATCGAGGCTTTCGGTCGCACCACGCGCAGCATTGGTACGATCACCGTCGGGCCGGTGACCAGCGTCAGGCTGCCGAACAGGATGGCCAGCATCCAGTCGAAACCGAGCAGATAGTGGGTGGCGACCGCGATAACCACCCAGGTCGAGAGCGCGCCAATGGTCACCAGGCGATGAACGACGCTGCCGATTTCCTTCCACTCCGACAAGTGCAAGGTCAGGCTGCCCTCGAACAGAATCAGCGCTACCGCCAGTGACACCAGCGGCATCAACAGTGGGCCAAACATCTCCTGTGGATCGAGCCAGCCCAGCACCGGGCCGACCAGAATCCCCGTCAACAACAGAAACAGAATCGCCGGCAGCTTCAGGCGCCAGGCCAGCCATTGGCAACCCAGCGCCGCCGCGCCGATCCCGCCAAATGCCAATAGAATTTGCTGCTCGTTCATTGATGCTCCTGTTCCTTGAAATAGCGGGCTATGAAAGACTAGCGCCCATTCCTACAGTTCACTCTACATTTGCGCGTCGGCCTCAAGGTCGCGTGTCTTGAGCGCCCATGCCTGCCATCGACCATCCACTGATTGACCAATTCCTCGACGCCTTATGGCTGGAGAAAGGCCTGTCCGATAACACCCGCGGCGCCTATCGCAGCGATCTGGCGCTGTTCAATGGCTGGTTGCAGGAGAAAAACCTTGAGCTGATCAACGCCGGTCGCGAACTGATCCTCGATCATCTGGCCTGGCGGCTGGAGCAGAACTACAAACCGCGCTCCACTGCCAGATTCCTCTCCGGGGTGCGTGGCTTTTATCGCTATTTGCTGCGGGAAAAGCTGATCAGTGTCGACCCGACGTTGCGCGTCGACATGCCGCAACTCGGTAGGCCGTTGCCTAAGTCCTTGTCGGAAGCCGACGTCGAGGCGCTGCTCAAGGCTCCGGATCTGAGCGAAGCCATCGGCCAGCGTGACCGCGCCATGCTTGAAGTGTTGTATGCCTGCGGTCTGCGGGTGACTGAACTGGTCAGCCTGACACTAGAGCAGGTCAATTTGCGCCAGGGCGTATTGCGGGTGATGGGTAAGGGTAGCAAGGAGCGGCTGGTGCCGATGGGCGAGGAGGCGATTGTCTGGGTCGAGCGTTATATGCGTGACGGTCGCGGCGAGCTGCTGGGTGGCCGGCCCAGTGATGTACTGTTCCCTAGCCAGCGAGGCGAACAGATGACTCGTCAGACGTTCTGGCACCGGATCAAGCATCAGGCCAAGGTCGCCGGGATCGGCAAGTCGCTGTCGCCGCACACCCTGCGTCACGCGTTTGCCACGCACTTGCTCAACCACGGCGCGGATTTGCGCGTGGTGCAGATGCTGCTCGGTCACAGCGACCTCTCTACTACGCAGATCTACACCCACGTCGCCCGCGCGCGTCTGCAAGAGCTGCACGCCAAACATCACCCGCGCGGCTGAACAAAAATTCCTGTGGGAGCGAGCCTGCTCGCGAAGACGGAGTGTCAGTCAGCGTACATTTAGCTGACACAACGCTTTCGCGAGCAGGCTCGCTCCCACATGGATCTGTGCAGTCCTGAAAGTGTGGCGACAGGCGCATTCGGCCACCGTGACCTTATGTGTTAGGCTTTGCCGGTTTGCACGATGGACGGTTATGACCCGGTGTTCCGGCACGGGCGTTCTGATCGTTCCATTTGTCCGCCTTCAGGAGTTCTCATGCGTCTGACCCAGATTTTCGCCGCCGCAGCCATTGCGTTGGTCAGTACCTTTGCCGTCGCCGACGACGCGGCCGACAAAGCCATTCGTCAAAGCCTGGAAAAGCTCGAACTCGAGGTTCCGGTAGAAAGCATCAATGCCAGCCCGCTGCCAGGCATGTACGAAGTCAAACTCAAAGGCAGCCGCGTTCTATACGCCAGCGCCGACGGCCAGTACATCGTTCAGGGCTACCTGTTCCAGCTCAAGGACGGCAAACCGGTCAACCTGACCGAGAAAACCGAACGCCTGGGCGTCTCCAAACTGGTTAACGCCATTCCGGTTGCCGAAACCGTGGTCTACCCGGCCATCGGCGAAACCAAATCGCACATCACCGTGTTCACCGACACCACCTGCCCGTACTGCCACAAGCTGCACGCCGAAGTGCCTGAGCTGAACAAGCGCGGCATCGAAGTGCGCTATGTTGCGTTCCCGCGTCAGGGCCTCGGTTCGCCGGGTGACGAGCAACTGCAAGCCGTGTGGTGCTCGAAAGACAAGAAAGCTGCCATGGACAAAATGGTCGATGGCAAGGAAATCAAGGCCGCCAAGTGCGAGAACCCGGTTTCCAAGCAGTTCGCTCTGGGTCAGTCGATTGGCGTGAACGGTACACCGGCCATCGTTTTGGCCGACGGACAAGTCATTCCGGGCTACCAGCCTGCGCCACAAGTCGCCAAACTGGCGCTGGGCGCGAAGTAATTCGCATCGTCACGGGCAGCCGCTGACGATCATGGTCCGGCAGCAACATTGCCGGGCCATCAATAGAGAGCCGCGAGCACGCGGTTGTTTTCCGGCCGACCCAGCGTCGGCCGTTTTATGGGGAGTTCACAGTGAATCCGGTCAAAGTAGGCATCTGTGGGTTAGGGACCGTCGGTGGCGGTACCTTCAACGTACTTCAGCGCAACGCCGAGGAAATTGCTCGTCGTGCCGGGCGTGGAATCGAAGTGGCACAAATTGCCATGCGCACGCCAAAGCCTCAGTTCCAGACGACCGGTATTGCGATTACCAACGATGTCTTCGAAGTGGCCACGAACCCTGAGATCGACATCGTCATAGAGCTGATGGGCGGCTACACCGTTGCCCGCGAGCTGGTACTCAAGGCCATCGAGAATGGCAAGCATGTGGTCACCGCGAACAAGGCTCTGATTGCCGTTCACGGTAATGAAATCTTCGCTAAGGCACGCGAGAAAGGCGTGATCGTGGCGTTCGAAGCGGCTGTGGCCGGTGGCATTCCGGTGATTAAGGCGATCCGTGAAGGCCTGTCCGCCAACCGCATCAACTGGGTCGCCGGCATCATCAACGGCACCGGTAACTTCATCCTCACCGAAATGCGCGAGAAGGGCCGTACCTTTGAAGACGTGCTGGCCGAAGCTCAGGCACTGGGTTACGCCGAAGCCGATCCGACCTTCGACGTTGAAGGTATCGACGCCGCGCACAAGCTGACGATTCTGGCCTCCATCGCGTTCGGCATTCCGCTGCAATTCGACAAGGCTTACACCGAAGGCATCACCAAGCTGACCACCGCCGACGTGAATTACGCCGAAGCGCTGGGCTATCGCATCAAGCACCTCGGTGTGGCGCGCAGCACAGACGCCGGCATCGAGTTGCGCGTACACCCGACGCTGATCCCGGCTGATCGTCTGATCGCCAACGTCAACGGCGTGATGAACGCGGTGATGGTCAACGGTGACGCCGCTGGTTCGACGCTGTTCTACGGTGCTGGCGCCGGCATGGAGCCAACCGCATCGTCGGTGATCGCCGACCTGGTCGACGTGGTTCGCGCCATGACGTCCGATCCGGAAAACCGCGTGCCGCACCTGGCCTTCCAGCCAGACTCGCTGTCGGCCCACCCGATCCTGCCGATCGAAGCCTGCGAAAGCGCGTACTACCTGCGCATTCAGGCCAAGGACCATCCGGGCGTGTTGGCTCAGGTGGCGAGCATCCTCTCGGAGCGCGGCATCAACATCGAGTCGATCATGCAGAAGGAAGTCGAGGAACACGACGGTCTGGTACCGATGATCCTGCTGACCCACCGTGTCGTGGAACAGCGCATCAACGATGCCATCGCCGCCCTCGAAGCGCTGGCCGGCGTCAATGGTCCAGTCGTACGGATCCGCGTCGAGCACTTGAATTAACAGCAGCGGCAAGTTTCCAGCTTCAAGCTGCAAGTAAAAGCAGAGTCGCTTTTCACTTGTAGCTTGCAGCTCACAGCTTGTAGCTCAAACCGAAGGTTTGCCCTTATGCGATATATCAGTACCCGCGGCCAGGCACCGGCCCTGAATTTCGAAGACGTCCTGCTGGCTGGTCTGGCGACCGACGGCGGTCTGTACGTTCCGGAAAACCTGCCACATTTCACTCAGGAAGAAATCGCTTCCTGGGCCGGCCTGCCGTATCACGAACTGGCCTTTCGGGTGATGCGCCCGTTCGTCACCGGCAGCATCCCGGATGCCGATTTCAAAAAGATTCTTGAAGAAACCTACGGTGTGTTCGCCCACAGCGCCGTCGCGCCGCTGCGTCAGCTGAACGGCAACGAATGGGTGCTGGAGCTGTTTCACGGCCCGACCCTGGCGTTCAAGGACTTCGCCCTGCAACTGCTCGGTCGTTTGCTCGATTACGTGCTGGAAAAGCGCGGCGAGCGCGTGGTGATCGTCGGTGCCACCTCCGGTGATACCGGTTCGGCCGCCATTGAAGGCTGCAAGCATTGCGAAAACGTCGACATCTTCATCCTGCACCCGCACAAACGTGTGTCCGAAGTGCAGCGTCGCCAGATGACCACGATTTTCGGCGAGAATATCCACAACATCGCCATCGAAGGCAACTTCGATGACTGCCAGGAAATGGTCAAGAACAGCTTCGCTGACCAGAGCTTCCTCAAAGGCACGCGTCTGGTGGCTGTTAACTCGATCAACTGGGCGCGGATCATGGCCCAGATCGTTTACTACTTCCATGCGTCCCTGCAGTTGGGCGGCCCGGCGCGTTCGGTGTCGTTCTCGGTGCCGACCGGCAACTTCGGCGACATCTTCGCCGGTTACCTGGCGCGCAACATGGGCCTGCCGATCAACCAGTTGATCGTCGCCACCAACCGCAACGACATCCTGCACCGCTTTATGAGCGGCAATCAGTACGTCAAGGAAACCCTGCACGCCACGCTGTCGCCATCGATGGACATCATGGTCTCGTCGAACTTCGAACGCCTGCTGTTCGACCTGCACGGTCGCAACGGCGCGGCGATTGCCGGTTTGATGGATTCGTTCAAGCAGGGCGGCGGTTTCAGCGTCGAGCAAGAGCGCTGGACCGAAGCGCGCAAACTGTTCGACTCGCTGGCCGTAGACGATGCGCAAACTTGCGAAACCATCGCCGAAGTCTACGAGCAGACCGGTGAAGTGCTGGATCCGCACACCGCGATCGGCGTCAAGGCTGCACGCGAATGCCGACGCAGCCTCGACATCCCGATGGTGATCCTCGGCACCGCGCATCCGGTGAAATTCCCGGATGCAGTGGAGAAAGCCGGTGTAGGAAAAGCGCTCGAGCTACCTGCACATCTTTCTGATTTGTTTGAGCGAAACGAGCGTTGCACCGTTCTGCCAAACGAGCTGAAAGCCGTGCAAGCCTTTGTCAGCCAGCATGGCAACCGCGGCAAGCCGCTTTAAGCCCGTAAAAGCTGTCACATTTTGAAGCCCGTCTCCTGACGGGCTTTTTTGTTTCTGCTGCCACACTGCTCGGGTTTTCACCCACGAAGGACGGGTGAGTCGATCACGAAGGAAGTGGCAATGCTGTTTTATAGAGGTTTGAAACCGGCACTGGTTGGGGTGTTCTTGTTCGGATTACTGGGGCTGATGCGCTGCAGTGTGGCAGCGCAACTGGCGCTGCACGACGATGCCGTGATGTCCAAAGTCCAGCCCATCAAACTGGCCGCACACGAGCGTCAATGGATTCGCGACAACCCCAAGGTGACGGTGACGTCGGTGCAATACCCGTTGTATCTGTTTCAGGACGAACACGGGCAATGGAGTGGCCTGAACAACGATGTACTCAAGCGCGTGACGGCGATGACCGGGTTGCAGTTCGTACATCAGGAGTCGTTTTCCACCGATCACATGCTCGAACGTCTCGAGAGTGGCGCGGCGGACATCAGTACGACCCTGGCCATGAGCGAGGAGCGCAAGGCGTTTCTGGATTACAGCCACGCATTTGGCGGCGCGGGCTGGGTATTCGTTGGCCGCGCTGACGCGCCCCGGCTGGACTCTTTCGAGCAATTGAGCAAACGGGTGCTGGTGCTGCCGGCCCGGCATGCGCTGGAAGACATGATCAGGCGTGACTTTCCCTCGATCGAGATTCGCTCGGTCAAGACTTACGCCGAGGCGCGGGCACTGGTCGAGAGCGGTGAAGCCTACGCCACCATCGAAAACGAAATCGGTGCACAGCTGTACCCCTTGGGGTTGCTCAAGGTGGGCGGTCTGGTCGAAGGCAAATGGGAGGCCGATAACCTCGCCGTGCGTAAAGGTATGCCGGTGCTGCTGAGTATCCTCAACAAGGCCCTGGAGGCATTTCCCGCGGCCGAATTGCGCGCGATCCGTCTGAAATGGCTGGAAGGTATTGCGCCGGCGCCCGTGCCGTCAGTCTGGCAGCAGATGCTCGAATGGGGTTTCTGGGGCATGGGCGGGCTTGGTGTTTTCGGTCTGCTGTCGCTGATATGGAATCGGCGACTGACGGCCGTGATCAAACTGCGTCGCGCGGCGGAAAAGGATCTGGGCGATCAACTGGCGTTTCAGCACGCGCTGATCGACTCCATGCCCGACCCGGTGTTTGTCCGCGATCTGCAAGGACGGCTGATCATGTGCAATCGCAGTTATGAGGAGGCCTTGTCGATTCGACTGGACCAAGTGCTGGGGAAGTTGCTGATCGAGGTTGACGCGCTGCCGCAGGCTACAGCGCTGATGCTGCACGACGAATTCCTGGTGCAGTTGCGTACGCGCAAATCGCGCTTCAGCAAACGGCGCTTGCAGTTCAAGAGCGGCACCCGCGAGGTCTATCAGTGGACGGTGCCGTTTTACAGTGCTGACGGCAAATTGCGTGGTCTTTTGGGCGGCTGGACCGACATCACTCAGCGTCGCACAGAGAGCGGGTGCCGATGTCTGCAATGAAGATGGGAAATGTCCTATACGACGCGGCTACTTTTCCGATGGGAGGCTTAGGACGGCTGCCCTAGAGTGACAACAACTGCGGTGAGAGTCCGCGATTGTCGCTTCAGAGGTCGCTTATGCGCTCGCTTAAAGTCCTGATACTTGAACCCAATCCGTTCCAGCTGATGGCATTGCATCAAATGCTCAATGCCATTGGCATCTATGACGTGCTGACGGCGCCGTCGCTGGCTTCTGCGCTGTCTTCGCTGGGCCATCGCGGCGCGGTCGACATCGCCATTTGCGATCCGCAACTCAAGGGCGGCGATGGCCTGGCGCTGATTCATCATCTGGCGACTCGGCATGAGGCGCGTGCGCTGATCCTGCTGGGGGCGGTCGCGCCAAGTCTGCTGAACGATCTTGAACCCTTGCTGTGCGAGCACCGCGTGCGGCTGTTGGGGCGCCTGCAAACCCCGGTGTCGGCGGTACTGATGCGCGGTTTGCTCGACAGTTACCTGAGCACCGCTTCGCCCCCGCTCCAGGTTTGAAGGGGACGGTTGTTTTTCTGTCATCTTCGCCGTGCATGCTCTGACAGACCGGTGACTCCGGGAGCGGAGCGATCGGTATGCAGAACTTTCTTCTCGGGCCGGTGGTCATTTATTGTGAACACGCCCCAGGCACACAGTTTTCGGACTATTGAGTGGAGATCGAGATGGAAAGTATCAGTCTATTGCTCGGTGAGGCTCTGAGCCCGTATCAGGTTTCGTTGTCTCCAAACGGTTCCCATGGCGAATGCCTGGTGACCTTGAAGAACAGTCACGGCGCCATTGTGGTGGAGCGCGAATTCAATCAGGCGCAACTGACCGACAAGCGCCAGTTGACCGATGTCGTTGACGGTTTGCACCGCGACGTTCTGATTGCGGAAGGACGGCTGGAACCCTGTGTGATCGCGGCATTGCGCAACGCTGCACTGGAAAAGCGTGCGCCGCTGTAAAGATGAAATGTTTTTTGTGGGAACCTTCCTGCATCCCTGTCAGTCAGACCCCATAACAGCAGGATCAAGCATTGTGCTCCGGTGCTTGTCGCTTGCTGCTACGGGTCTTTATGTAGGCCACGTTTAACCCCGAGTCGTCTCCCCACTTCTCGGGGTTTCTTTTGTCTGCGATTTACTTACTGCGTGGCTTGATGTTCGAAGAACGCGCGAGCCTCTTGCAGATAATCCGCTTGTCGTTCCGGGTCCAGCCATGCGGCATAGAGCTGATTGAGATGTTCGTGGGGCAGGGTGCGCAGCAGTTGGTTGATTTCGCTGATGGCCTGGCGCCCCTGGGTGGTGTCGGAGCACGCCACGTAGCCTGAGAGATATTTTCCCGTGCCGCGAATCGGATAAAACTCCAGTTCATCCTCGGCAATCTGCGCCTGCCTGGCCTGATAGCGGATTTCCGGCCAGTAACCCAGCACCACCTGCAACCGGCCCAGACGCTGCATCGACAGCAGATTGGTCAGCGCGTCGTTGCCGTAATGGGGAGTCAATGCGCCACTGGGCGCCTGATGCAGGATATTGTCGATAAATTCGCCATAACTGCGCTCAGCGACCACGCCGACTTTTCGGTCGGTGGCGGTCAGCAATGCCGACAGATCGACTTCGCCGTCCACCAGATACGGATCAAGCACCGCGCGATCCTGCTGGCGAACCACCAAGCCATTGCTTACGGCGCGGATCGCCGGAATCGAATACGCGACCCACTGCGCGCGTTCCTTGTTCCACAGCAGTGCGGGGTCACAGGCAAACGGGTTTTCATGGAGCATTTGCAGACCGCGGGCGCGATTGACCCGCATTAGTGTGTGTTCATATTGCGGCATGCCGGCGATCAGCAACGGCATCAGTTGATCAATCACACCCTGGCCCTTTTTCGGGCCTTCGAAAATGGTCAGTGGCGGCAAGTCGCGCAGCAGCCATATCAGTGTCGGTTTCGCTTGCGCTCCCGTCGACAGAGCGAGCAAAAACAACAGGCCGAACAGCCGCCACGTCCACCAGTGATGGGCGCGGTTGGCGTGCGATGGTAGCCGGCGTTTCAGATTAAATGGCTCCGTCTTCGCGCAGCTTGGCGATCTGTCTCTCATCGTAGCCAAGGTCGTGAAGTACCTGCGCATTGTGTTCACCCAGTTGCGGTCCGACCCATTCTGAACTGCCCGGTGTCTCAGAGAGTTTCGGCACGATGCCCGGCATCTTGAAGTCTTTGCCGTCAGGCAGTTTGGCGTGCAGGAACATCTCTCTGGCCAGATACTGCGGATCGTTGAACATGTCCTCGGCGCTGAAGATCCGGCTGGCCGGCACCTCGGCCTGATTGAGCAGGTCGAGCACGGTTTGCAGTGGCAACGAATTGACCCAGCGATCGATCACGCCGTACAACTCGTCGCGGCGATTGTCGCGCCCATCGTTGCTGGCCAGCGTCGGATCGTTGGCCAGATCTTCGCGGCCGATGATCAGCATGAAGCGTTTGAAGATCGCGTCGCCATTGGCGCCGATCTGCACGTGTTTGCCGTCGGCGCTGGTGTGAATAGAAGAGGGCGTGATGCCCGGCATGATGTTGCCGGTGCGCTCGCGGATAAAACCGAACACGTCGAACTCCGGCACCATGCTTTCCATCATCGCGAAAATAGCTTCGTACAACGCCACATCGACAACCTGACCTGTACCGCCGTTGACTTCGCGATGACGCAGCGCCATCAGCGCACCAATCACGCCCCACAGCGCGGCAATCGAATCGCCGATGGAAATCCCGGTGCGCACCGGTGGCCGATCCTCGAAACCGGTGATGTAGCGCAGACCGCCCATGGACTCACCCACCGCGCCGAAGCCCGGCTGATCTTTCATCGGCCCGGTCTGACCAAAACCGGACAGGCGCACCATCACCAGTTTCGGGTTCAAGGCGTGCAGGGTTTCCCAGCTCAGGCCAAGCTTTTCCAGGACGCCGGGGCGGAAGTTCTCGATGAGGATGTCGGCTTCACTGAGCAGTTTTTTCAGGATCGCCAGACCGTCAGGGTGTTTGAGGTTCAGCGTCAGCGATTTCTTGTTGCGCGCCTGGACGAACCACCACAAGGACGTGCCTTCGTACAGTTTTCGCCATTTACGCAAAGGATCACCGCCGTCCGGCGATTCGATCTTGATCACTTCGGCGCCGAACTCGCCGCAAATACGCGAGGCAAACGGCCCGGCAATCAATGTACCCAATTCAATGACTTTCAGACCCGAGAGCGGTTTGCTGGTGAACGGCATGCGAAATCCTGTAGGACGAGGCTGGGCGGATACAGCGTTTTAACATAGCCGGCTGTCAGACGCCGCAGCTTGATCGCCATCAATTCGATGATTGCCTACCGCATCGGTTAGACTTGCCGACTTTCCTCGTATCAAGAAGCCCGTTCATGGCCCAGCCGTCCACTACCTACAAATTTGAACTGAACCTCACCGACCTCGACCGCAGCGTCTACGAGAGCGTCAAGCAGACCATCGCCCGTCACCCTTCGGAAACCGAAGAGCGCATGACCGTGCGACTGCTGGCCTACGCGCTCTGGTACAACGAGCAGTTGTCGTTCGGCCGTGGTCTGTCAGACGTGGATGAACCTGCGCTGTGGGAAAAGAGCCTGGATGACCGTGTTCTGCATTGGATTGAAGTCGGCCAGCCTGACGCCGATCGCCTGACTTGGTGCTCGCGTCGTACCGAGCGCACCAGCCTGCTGGCGTATGGCAGTCTGCGTGTCTGGGAAACCAAAGTGATCCCGGCGATCAAGAATCTGAAGAACGTCAACATCGCCGCCGTGCCGCAAGAAGTGCTGGAAACCCTGGCCAAGGACATGCCCCGCGTTATCAAGTGGGACGTGATGATCAGCGAAGGGACGATCTTCGTCACCGACGACCGTGGTCAGCACGAAGTCCAGTTGCAATGGCTGCAAGGTGAGCGCGGCTGATCCTGCGCCTTCAACTGATTAATCCCACGTATTAAAGAGAAGTCTCCGTCACCCCATGCGTATCGAACCTCGTCAACTGCCCGAAACTCTGCCTTTTCTCGGTGATATCCCACCGCTGCTGACCCGCTTGTATGCGGCTCGGGGCGTGCAGTCCGAGGCGGAGCTGGACAAGAGTCTGGCGCGGTTGATCCCGTTCCAGCAGCTCAAGGGCATCGATGCGGCTGTGGATCTTTTGGTGACGGCGCTGGAACAACGCCAGCGCATCCTCATCGTCGGCGACTTCGATGCGGACGGTGCGACGGCCAGTACGGTCGGCATGCTTGGCTTGCGTTTGTTGGGGGCGGCGCATGTCGATTATCTGGTGCCGAATCGCTTTGAATATGGCTATGGCCTGACCCCGGAAATCGTTGAAGTCGCTTTGACTCGCGAGCCGCATTTGCTGGTCACCGTCGACAACGGCATCTCCAGCGTCGAAGGTGTGGCGGCGGCGAAAAAGGCTGGGCTCAAAGTGCTGATCACCGACCACCACTTGCCCGGCGATGAACTGCCGCAGGCCGATGCGCTGGTCAACCCGAATCAGCCGGGTTGTGAGTTCCCGAGCAAGGCGCTGGCCGGCGTCGGGGTGATTTTCTACGTGTTGATGGCGTTGCGCGCGCGTTTGCGTAGCCTCGGCTGGTACGAGAGCAAGCCGCAACCGAACATCGGTGAACTGCTTGATCTGGTAGCGCTGGGCAGCGTTGCCGACGTGGTGCCGCTCGATGCCAACAATCGGATTCTGGTGCATCAAGGCCTTGAGCGAATTCGCGCCGGCCGCGCACGGCCGGGGATCAAAGCGATCCTTGAAGTGGCCAAGCGTGACGCCACCCGCATCACCTCCACGGATCTGGGGTTTATTGTCGGCCCGCGCCTGAACGCCGCCGGTCGACTGGACGACATGAGCCTGGGCATCGAATGCCTGCTCACCGCCGACGCCAATCTGGCCCGGGAAATGGCCGCGCAACTGGACGGCATGAACCAGGATCGAAAATCCATTGAGCAGGGCATGCAGCGCGAAGCGCTGGCGCAGCTCAAGGACCTGCCAGTGGAGTCGATGCCGTTTGGTTTGTGCCTGTTCGATCCGGAATGGCACCAAGGCGTGATCGGTATCCTCGCATCGCGCATGAAAGAACGTTATTTCCGACCGACCATTGCCTTTGCCGATGCCGGTGATGGCTTGCTCAAGGGCTCGGGCCGCTCTGTTCAGGGCTTCCATATCCGTGATGCCCTGAGTGTGGTCGCGGCCCAGCATCCAAACCTGATTGCCAAGTACGGTGGCCACGCAATGGCGGCCGGACTGACCTTACCGCAGGAGAATTTTTCGCTGTTCGCCGAGGCATTCGACGCTGAAGTGCGTAGGCAACTTCGCGAAGAAGACCTGACCGGGCGCATGCTCTCGGACGGCACGCTGGCGGTGGAAGAATTTCACCTCGAACTGGCCCGCGCCCTGCGTCATGCCGGGCCTTGGGGGCAGCACTTCCCGGAGCCGCTGTTTCATGGTGTGTTTCAGTTGGTTGAGCAGCGCGTGGTTGGCGAGCGGCATCTGAAAGTGGTGCTGAAGAGCGAATGCGGCTCGGTGAAGCTGGATGGCATCGCCTTTGGCATTGACCGCGATATCTGGCCGAATCCGACGATTCAGTGGGTTGAGCTGGCTTATAAGCTCGACGTGAATGAGTTTCGCGGGAATGAGACGGTACAACTGATGATTGCCCATATCGAACCGCGCTGACGCCTTCGCGAGCAGGCTCGCTCCCACATTCTGGAATGCATATCCCTGTGGGAGCGACGGTGCGACGATCCGACCCGCTCGCGAAAGCGTCCTTTCACACACTGAATCACTCTGAACCCTCCCTCATCCGCGGTTGTCGACTAGGCTCTAAGCACTGCTTGATTGGCCTTGTGACGTCTTGTCGAATTTTTTGCCCGCGGGGGCGGGTGCTGCACCTTTTTCATGTCACTCGTCGACTATTCAAACAGAACCCTGGAGCCTGCCCACTGATTTGAGAGGTGCCCCATGAGTCTGCTGCTTGAACCCTTCACCCTCCGCCAACTGACCTTGCCCAACCGCATCGCCGTGTCACCGATGTGCCAGTACTCCAGTGTCGACGGCCTGGCCAACGACTGGCACCTGGTGCATCTCGGCAGCCGCGCGGTGGGTGGCGCTGGCCTGGTATTCACTGAAGCCACGGCAATCACGGCCGACGGGCGGATCACCGCCGAAGACCTGGGCCTGTGGAACGACGAACAGATCGAACCGTTGCAGCGCATTACCCGATTCATCACGTCCCAAGGCGCTGTTGCCGGTATTCAACTGGCCCACGCCGGACGCAAGGCCAGCACCCATCGGCCGTGGATCGGCAAGCACGGCAGCGTTAAACCCGATGATGGCGGCTGGACCCCGGTCGGGCCTTCGCCGATTGCTTTCGATCCGCAACACACGCAACCGAAACAGCTTGATGAGGGGCAAATCGCCGATGTCATTCAGGCGTTTGTCGATGCCGCCAAACGCGCGCTGAAGGCTGGTTTCAGTGTGGTTGAGGTGCACGCGGCGCATGGTTACCTGCTGCATCAGTTTCTCTCGCCGCTTAGCAATCAGCGCCGCGATCAATACGGTGGTTCGTTTGAAAATCGTATTCGTCTGGTGCTGCAAGTGACTGAGGCGGTGAGGGCGGTCTGGCCGGAGGAATTGCCGGTGTTTGTTCGCGTGTCGGCCACTGACTGGGTGGAAGACGGCTGGAACCCGGATGAAACCGTGGAACTGGCACGACGGCTGCACACGCTTGGCGCGGATCTTATTGATGTGTCTTCGGGTGGCACCGCAGCGAATGCCGAGATTCCAGTGGGGCCGGGCTACCAGACGCGCTTCGCCGAACGTGTGCGCAAGGAGTCAGGCATCGCCACCGGCACTGTGGGAATGATTACCGAGCCGGCGCAGGCCGAGCACATTCTGCGCACCTGTCAGGCCGACATCATCTTCCTCGCCCGCGAGCTGCTGCGTGATCCGTACTGGCCGCTGCATGCCGACGATGATCTGGGTGGGCGCAAAGCGGTGTGGCCGGCGCAGTATCAGCGTGCGACGCATCGGGATCAGCCGATTCATGAGTCTGATTTGCGCGATTAAGTCAGTCGAGATAAAGCAAAAAGCCCCGGTCAGTGATGGCCGGGGCTTTTTTCGTCTGGTTGTTCTTTGTTGCCATGCTGGCGCCATCGCTGGCAAGCCAGCTCCCACAGGTTTGGTGGCGTACGCAAAATTTGTGCTCGACACCATTCACTGTGGGAGCTGGCTTGCCAGCGATGAGGCCTGTGCAGGCGCCTCAAATCATCAAGGGTATTTACGCTTATCCGGCGCCGGCGGGAAATACTGGTACAACCAAGTCTCGCTCAACGTGCGGTCATTGGTGCGGATAAACAACCGCAGCTCCACCGGCTCCACGCTGTCATTGGTCGGGTACCAGTCAAACAGAATCCGGTAACCCTTGATGTCATCCAGCACCAGCACGCTGAAATCCTGCACCTTGCCGTTCGAGCACGTCACCACCGGCTCGATCCCGGTACCCTGCGGCAGCCGATCCAGACCTCCACCGGTGAAGTCCACGGCAAATCGACGCGCCCACACTGGCGGGTAATGCTCGCCCGGTGCCCAGCCCTCAACGAAACCGCCCATGCCGGAACGGGTCGCGTGTACGCGGGCCAACGGCGTGCCCACCGGCGGCAGAGCGCTCCAGTAAAGCTTGTAGCCATAGTTCAGCGAGTCGCCAGCAGCCACCGGTTTTTTCGGTGTCCAGAACGCCACGATGTTATCGAGGGTCTCGCCGGTTGTAGGAATTTCCAGCAGATCGATAGAGCCTTCGCCCCACGCGGTGGTCGGTTCTACCCACAGGCTCGGGCGTTTGCTGTACCAGTCGACGGTGTCCTGATAGTTGGCGAATTCATGGTCGGTCTGCACCAGACCGAAGCCTTTCGGATCGGTGTCGGCAAACGCATTGAATTGCAGGGTCGCCGGGTTGTTCAGCGGACGGCAGATCCACTCGCCGTTGCCGCGCCACATCGCCAGACGATCCGAGTCGTGGATCTGCGGGTGGATGGTGTCGCACATGCGGCGCTCGTGGGTGCCGCAACTGAACATACTGGTCATCGGCGAGATGCCCAATTGCTCGATCGCCGTGCGCGCATTGATGTGCGCATCGACTTCCATCACCACGCGCTCGGCCTGGCAATCGATGTCGAAACGGTAAGCGCCAGTGGCACTCGGCGAGTCGAGCAGGGCATACACCACAAATCGGGTGGCGTTCTTGTCCGGTGTCTCGAACCAGAACTTGGTGAAGTCAGGGAATTCTTCGCGTTTTTTCGCGTACGTGTCGATCGCCAGGCCGCGCGCCGAGAGGCCATATTGGCCAGTGGCGTCTACCGCACGGAAATAGCTGGCGCCGAGGAACGACAACACATCGTGACGATCCAGCTCCGGCGCTTTGAACAGCTTGAAGCCGGCAAAACCGAGGTCACCCTTGAGCTGCTGGGTGTCGACTGAAGTGTTTTCATAGTTGAACAGTGCGGGGCGGAAATGCACTTCGCGGGCAGTGCGCGTCTTGGCGTCGACGCTGTACATGCGCACCGGCTGACGGAACCCCATGCCGACGTGGAAGAACTGCACGTCCAGTTGGCCCTTGTTCTCCTTCCACAGCGAATGCTCGCCGTCGTAGCGGATCGCGTTGAAGTTCTGCGGGGTCATGGTCGCCAGGGTTGGCGGCAGCACCTGTTTGGTGTCCTGATAGGCGCTGCCAGCCAGTTGCTTGGCCTGGCGCTTCAGCGCTTCGAAGTCGAAGGCCTGCGCCTCGCCATCGGCGGCGCCGCCATTGGCCGCCCACGCACGGCTGGCCAGCAGGCCAGTGGCCGAAAGACCGGTGTAAGCCGCAATGGCCATGGACGCTTTGAGCAAATTCCTGCGGTGCATAAATACAACCTGTCGTGTGCAATCCCGCGCCGTTCCTGGCACGTGCTGGATCAGAAATAACGGTTCGGACAAGCCTTCGGCCAAACGCAACGGACTATTAACAGATGCCCGCTAGCTTAAACGGTTCGCTCGCAATGCAAAATTCGTTGATTCACCGCGCCAGTGTGTCAATGAAACAAGACATGTCGGTTAAAAATCTTACGGGGCTTTCTGATTTACACGGCATATCTGCTTTTTTCGACTAATTACTCTAAAAACCGCTTTTCAGCGCCGATTTAATTTCTATTCTATGGGCATGACCGGCGCGACCATTTAGCCGGCAGGGCACACGGCGCTGCTGTAAGGGGCAGGGCGATGTGGTGGTTTAGCAATTCTTTGAAGTATTGAAGGACATCGTCCATGGCAAAAATACAAGGGATCACCGACATGCTGGGCATCTTTCCCTGCCTCGGCAGCGGCCGCAAAAGGCGTCGGCTCAGCTCTGACGAAGTGAAGCTGGTTGAGCGATATCGGGAGCTTTCGGAGAATGACCGGATTGCGATGCGGTATCTGGTAGATGCGATGCGGAGTGTTTCGCGGTTTTGAGTGGAAATAAAAAGGGGCGGACTGAAAGGTCCGCCCCTTTTTTATTGGATCAGCTACACGGTCCCAATACTGGATACGGCCGCTGGCCGTGCATCAATTCCGGCACATCCCGCCATTTGACCCACGCCTGCTGTTGCCAGTGCAGCAACGGCACGGTGACGCCCGCCCAATGCATCGAACTCAGGCTCGGGTGGTTTTCCACTGCGCTTGAATGGGTTTCGCGCAGCATCGGGATGACTTCATGGCACAGCCATTGGCGCAGGTGACGGTTTTCCGGGACGAAGTGATGGACGAGCAGGGCGAACAGGCCGGACTCGCTGACCATCGCGCAATCGATGATTTCGCCGTCCCGACGTAGGAGGACATGGCGACGCTGGTCGGGATCGAGTTTCAGGGTGAGGCGTTCGTTCAGGGGGTAACCCATCAAGCGACCGAGATCTTGCACGCAGAACCAGGCTTCGTGGTCTTGCATGAAGGTGTGGAGGAAGCGGTTGTGGCGGGTGAAGATGGTGGGGGTGAAGTGCGTGGACGGTGGATTGTGGATTTGCGTAGACATGTAGTGACTTCCGGTTTGAGTAGGAAAGTCGCCATCGAACTCTTCGACAAGTTGGGTGGCGAACCGCGTGGCGTTCGAAGTCGGGATACTTCCCGTCAAACGCGGCAAAGCCGGAAGGCCCGCGCCACACGGCCCGCCATAAAGCAAAACTGAAGCTGCGAAACAGCCACAATTCAATAGAGGGCATGCAAGCACCGCGTTGACAGTTTCCGGCTTCGACCCCGGGTCGCTGAATTACCAGAGACGGGATAAAGCCTATCGGTCAGGCGCTTGCGGCGACAAGTCTACTCTGTCGACGCACAGCGTAGGAAACGGGGCTTTTTCAGGAAGGCTGTGTCTGTAGGAAATGCCTGTTTTTGCACTCGCTGCAGTCCGCCTGCATCTGAAGCCTGTTTTTTCGTTTATTCATGAAAACCCAAGCAATGAACTGCAGGTTTTCTTCATGTTGATCGAATTCTCGGTATCCAATTACCGCTCATTTCGGGACAGGCAAACCCTGTCCATGGCGGCGAGCTCTCGTCTGAGCAAAACACGCAATACGTTCAAAGCCTCCACCAGCGCAGAAAGGCTTCCGGAGCTGTTGAAGGTTGCAGCTATTTACGGTCCGAACGCCTCCGGAAAGTCTTCACTGATCCGCGCAATGGGCATCGTCGGACGCTTGCTAGCGACACCACATGGTTCAAATGACGAAGCGCTACCCGTTTCACCCTTCCGATTTGATTGCACTCTGAGCGATGCGCCCAGTGTCTTTGAGTACGACTTTATTCAGGGCGGACTGCGCTATCGGTTTGTCCTCGGGCTGACCGCGCAGAGGATTGTTCAGGAACAACTGACTGCTTACCCGAAAGGTAAGGAAACACTGCTTTATGACCGCCGGTTTGATGCTGAAGGTGAGCATTACTTGTTTGGTAAAACCCTTGAGGGCGGCAAGGAAGTGCATTGCGCCTGGCGTCGATTGACCAGTCCGACGATGCTGTTTATTGCACAAGCCGTCACTCATAGCAGCGAAGAGCTGAGTCAACTGCGCACTCCATTCAGTTGGTTTCAAACCGGTCTGCTAGTCATTGAACAAAACAACATGCTTGGCTTATCCACAGCCTCGATTCGCTTTCTGCAAATGGTGAAAAATCATACGAGCAACCTGCGCGATTTTCTCAGTGCGCTGGATATTCCTGTGTCTGCGATACAGCTCGACCCGGATGACGCCTCTGCAGACTTGAGCAACAGAAAACTGACCTTGAAGGAGTTCTTCGCGGCGGCTCAAAGGGACAAACTGACCCTCACGCATTCCAGCATTTCAGGCGATGCGCAGTTCGACTTCTCGGAGGAGTCTTGCGGAACCAAAAACCTGATTGGCTTCTGGTTACCCTGGTTTATGATGAATCAGGCCGGTGGCAGTGGAATCCTCTGCGTCGACGAACTGAATAGCAGTCTTCATCCCGAAATCGTCGCTGACTTGATCGCAAAGCATCTGGACAGTGGGTTGGATACCCAACTGATTTTCACGACACACGATACCCATCTGATGAATGAAAAGATTCTGCGGCGTGACCAGTTCTGGATTACAGAACGTGATGCTCATGGCGCCACGAGCTTGTTTTCCGTACACGATTTTGGAGGCCGGGAAAGCGAGGATGTCGAGAAGCGTTACTTCGAAGGGCGTTATCGCGGGCTGCCGCTGATAAGGCGGGGGTGAGGGTCGTGAGTTCGTTCAAATCGTTTGATCGCAAGGCTTCCCGCTTCAAACCGCAGCCTAAGGTGCTGGTGTTGTGTGAAGACAGTAAGTCAGGGAAACGTTATCTGGAGGAAGCCGCGTTTTATTTTAGGGCCAAGGCCCAGGTTGAGATCGTCCACTGCGGTGTTACACATCCAAGCGGCATTGTTGAACGAGCAGTCGTAAGGCAAAAAAGCTTCGATAAGGTGTTCTGTGTTTTGGATCGAGACACCCACATGTGCTTCGAGCGAGCGTTGAATGTGGCGAAGTCTTATCCAAAAATCCAAGTCATCGCATCTTATCCGTGCTTCGAGTTTTGGCTACTACTGCACTTTGGCTACAGTCGAAAACCGTTCAGCACAGCCGGGAAGAACTCTCCGGCTGATTTGGTGACCAAGAGCCTCAGAGCAAAACCCAGCATGGCTGACTACCAGAAAGGCAAAGACGTCAGCTACTTCGCTCAGCTACTCGGAAAGCCATTTCAGCAGGCAAGAGCGCTGGCCCCCAAAGTCCTTGAGGATGTCGCCCTCAGTGGCGAACACAACCCAAGCACTGAAATTCACCTATTGATGGATGAGTTCGAAGCCCTCTCAAAGCCCCAGCCGATTGGCACATAAACCCTCTCCGAGCCCCCCATTGGCCTGGCTCAGTAGCTGAGAGGAGACGTTGCTGGCAGGCGCTGGCTGAACCAAGGCCTTTCAGTCGCCATCCACTGTAGGAAACAAGATTTTTCCTTGAAGGTCACGCCTGTAGGAAATGCCTGTTTTTGCACTGGCGTCAGTGAAACCACCCCTAACCAGTATTTTTTCCGTTATTTGTTTGAATCTCGCGCATCGCTACAAATGCTCGGCCCTTGGTTTCCGGGCTCAAAGGATTGTTATGAATAGCGGAGAAATCACCACCGATGGGCGCTGGAATGTTTTGGTTGTAGATGATTTGTTTGATAGCGGGGCGTCCATGGACGCGGCCTGCGCTGTTTTGCGTAAACACCCGAAGGTAGGGGAAATTTACGTCGCAGCGCTAACTTGGAAGTGAACTCAATGACCACTGTATTTATTGCCGGCTCTATCAACATCAAGAACCTTGATCCGAAGGTTAAAGAGCGCATCAATAATATCGTAGCGTCAGATTTTGAGGTGGTGGTGGGTGATGCTGGGGGCGCCGATACCTCCATTCAGCAGCACCTGCTGAGTCTCGAACGATCCAAAACCACGGTGTTCTGCAGCGGTTCTGCTCCGAGGAATAACCTTGGACAGTGGCCCGCCAGAACAGTCGACTCCAAGCATTCCAAAGGGTCGAGAGCCTTCTTCACCGAAAAAGACGTTGTCATGGCCGAAGCGGCTGACTACGGTTTGATGATCTGGGATGCAAAGAGCACCGGCACGCTCAGCAACGTTATAGAACTGTTGTCGAGAAAGAAAAAGTCGCTTGTTTTCGTCAACAAGGAAAAGGAATTCAAAGTGGTCGGAGACGTCACTCAGCTCGAAGAATTGATTACTTTCATGTCCGATCATGCCAAGCAAAAAGCCAATGAAAAAATCAAACTGTTCGATCGTATTTCCTTGCTGAAACACGATCAGGCAGAGCTTTCCTTTTGATGGTTTTTCTCGGTTTCCCTGAACCCCGGCACCTTGTCGGTGCCGGGATCGCAGGCTCTTAGCGACTCACCTTCCACGCATCCCCAGCCGGCGCCTTGCCATGGTCATACGGCTTGCCAATCCACATATAAACCAGCCCCAAGCCAATCACGATCGCAGTACTCAACACCATCGCGTAGTTCACATACCACGCGGCATCCGGCGTACGTGGCCAGGCCATGTTGATGATTGCGCCGACGCCGTACACCAGCGCGCCGATGTTCACCGGCCAACCCCACGCGCCGAGGGTGAATTTGCCGCTGGGTTTCCAGCCTTTGCTGCGGGCGTACAGCGCGGCCAGCACGATCATCTGGAATGCGAGGTAGATGCCGATGGCGGCGAAGCTGACGATGGTGGCGACGGCGTCTTGCAGGAAGAAGCCGAGGGCGATGATCAGGGCCGGCAGGACGCCGGACACGAACAGTGCGGCAACCGGTACTTGGGTGGTAGGAGAAATCTTTTTCAGCAGTCGGCTGCCGATGACCATTTCATCGCGAGCGTAGGAGTACAGCAGACGGCTCGCCGCGGCTTGTAGGCTGATGACGCAGGAGATGAAGGAAATCATCACCACTCCCATCACCACTTTCGAACCGACCGGGCCGAAGGCGTTGTTGAGGATGGTGGTGACCGGGTCTTTGTCGGTGCCATTGATCACCGCTTGCATGTCCGGCACGGCGAGGATCAGCGCCAGGCAGGCGAACATCGCTGCGATGCCGCCGATGTAGATGGTCATGCGCATGGCCACCGGGATTTTCGCGCTCGGGTTCGGGGTTTCTTCGGCGACGTCGCCGCAGGCCTCGAAGCCGTAGTAAAGGAACATCCCCGCCAGCGATGCGGTGAGGAACGCCGGCAGGTAAGAGCCGTCGACGCTGATGTCGAAGGTGTTGAACAGCACGCTCAGCGGTTGATGGCGTTCGAACACCAACAAGTAAACGCCAACGATCACCGCGCCAACCAGTTCGCAGAGGAAGCCGAACATGGCGATGCGCGCCAGCACTTTGGTGCCGCTGAGGTTGACCAGCGTGGCGAACAAAGTCAGCACCAGGGCGATGACGATGTTGGTGTTGTTGCTTGGCTCAAAACCGAGCATGGCGGCCAGGTACGGGCCAGCGCCGACCGCAACGGCGGCGATGGTCACGCATAGGGCGATGGAGTAGATCCAGCCGACCATCCACGCCCATTTTTTACCGACCAATCGGCGTGCCCAAGGGTAAACACCGCCGGAAATCGGGAACTGCGAAACCACTTCGCCGAAGATCAGGCACACCAGCAACTGGCCGCAACCAACCAGCAAATAAGCCCAGAACATCGGTGGGCCGCCGGCGGCGAGGCACAGGCCGAAGAGGGTATAAACCCCTACGACCGGTGACAGATAAGTGAAGCCCAAAGCGAAGTTTTCCCACAGGCTCATGCTGCGGTTGAAGTTCGAGGTGTAGCCCAGTTGGCGCAGTTGTTCGGCATCGCTGTCGGCAACGGCTGTGGCGAGATCGGGTGAGGAACTCATGTGTGTTTGCTCCGTGAAATCGGCAGATTTCGGATGGCCGAGGCCGTGGCAGGGCCATGCAGGCGCCGCCCGGTTCGGTAGTTATTGTTTTGGGATCCAGGTGGTGCGTAGTGCCGGTTTCTTTCCTGAAACCGAGGTGACGCCTTCGCGAGCAGGCTCGCTCCCACATTTGGAATGCAGTTCCCTGTGGGAGCGAGCTTGCTCGCGAAGCTTTTAAAGGCTTAGTGCTTGAACATCACATGCCGAACCGTGGTGTAGTCCTCCAGTCCATACATGGACATATCCTTCCCGTAACCGGACAATTTCTGACCGCCATGGGGCATTTCGCTGACGAGCATGAAGTGCGTATTCACCCACGTGCAGCCGTACTGCAAGCGCGCCGACATACGGTGCGCGCGTCCTACATCCGCCGTCCACACGGAGGAGGCGAGGCCGTAGTCCGAATCGTTGGCCCATTCCAGCGCCTGCGCTTCATCGGTGAACTTGGTCACCGAAACCACCGGCCCAAACACTTCGCGGCGGACGATCTCGTCGTCCTGCTGCGCATCGGCTAGAACGGTTGGTTCAAAGAAAAACCCGTTGCCGTCGACTGCCTTGCCGCCAGTGATCAAACGAATGTGAGATTGAGCCACGGCTCGCTCGACAAACCCGGCAACACGGTCGCGATGTTGTGCAGTGATCAACGGCCCCAACTCGGTCGACGGATCATCCTGCAAGCCGTACTTGATGCTGCTGACCGCCGCGCCGAGCTTCTCGACGAACTTGTCGTAGATGCCTTGCTGCGCATAGATCCGGCACGCCGCCGTGCAATCCTGCCCGGCGTTGTAGAAACCGAAGGTACGAATACCTTCAACCGCCGCATCGATATCGGCGTCGTCGAAAATGATTACCGGCGCCTTGCCGCCCAGCTCCATGTGCATGCGTTTGACGCTGTCGGCGGTGCTGGAAATGATGTTGGCGCCCGTGGCGATGGAGCCGGTCAGCGAAACCATGCGCACTTTCGGATGCGTAACCAACGGACTGCCAACGCTAGGCCCACGGCCAAACACCAGATTGAGTACACCGGCCGGGAAGATTTCCGACGCCAGTTCGGCCAGACGCAACGCGGTCAGCGGGGTTTGTTCCGACGGCTTGAGCACCACGGTATTACCGGCAGCCAGCGCCGGGGCGATTTTCCAGGCGACCATCATCAGCGGGTAGTTCCACGGCGCGATGGAAGCGATCACGCCGACCGGGTCGCGACGGATCATCGAGGTGTGGCCGGGCAGGTATTCGCCAGCGGCCGAACCGCTCATGCAACGGCTGGCGCCGGCAAAGAAACGGAACACGTCGGCAATCGCCGGGATCTCGTCGTTGAGCGCGGCGCTGTAGGGTTTGCCGCAGTTATCGGATTCGAGTTTGGCCAGCTCTTCGCCGTGGGCTTCGATGGCGTCGGCGAGTTTGAGCAGCAACAGCGAGCGGTCTTTCGGCGCGGTTTGCGACCAGTCGGCGAAGGCGTTATCGGCGGCGCGCACGGCGGCATCGACCTGCGCTTCAGTGGCTTCATTGATCTCTACCAGCACTTCGCCAAGCGATGGATTGAGCACCGGTTGCGCCGGGCCTTCGCCGTTGACCAGTTGGCCGTTGATCAAGAGTTTGGTTTGCATCGTTCAGTCCTCTTCGAATCTATTATTTTTCTGCCGAAACCGGATTAAAAACTGTGGGAGCGAGCCTGCTCGCGAAAGCGGTGTATCAGTCGACATCAAAGTTGGATGTGACGGCCTCTTCGCGAGCAAGCTCGCTCCCACAGGGGAAAGTGGATATCGGTTAGATATTCATTTACCGCCGCTACCAGCGACGCTCTCGCCACCACGTGTCAGGTAATACGCGCCGAGAATCGGCAGCATGGTCACCATCATCACCAGCATCGCGACGACGTTGGTCACTGGCACATCCCGTGGCCGGCTCAGTTGGTTGAGCAGCCACAACGGCAACGTGCGTTCATGCCCGGCGGTGAACGTGGTAACGATGATTTCGTCGAACGACAGCGCAAACGCCAACATGCCGCCCGCCAGCAAGGCCGAACCGAGGTTCGGCAGGATGATGTAGCGAAACGTCTGCCAGCCATCGGCGCCGAGGTCCATCGAGGCCTCGATCAGACTGTGCGAAGTACGGCGCAGGCGGGCGATAACATTGTTGTAGACGATCACCACGCAGAAGGTCGCGTGGCCGACGATGATGGTGAACATCCCCGGCTCGATCCCCAGCGTTTTGAACGTCGCCAGCAGCGCGATCCCTGTGATGATCCCCGGCAACGCAATCGGCAAAATCAGCATCAGCGAAATACCCTGTTTCCCGAAGAAATCACGGCGATACAACGCTGCCGATGCGAGCGTGCCGAGCACCATCGCAATCAACGTGGCGATCGCTGCGATCTGTAGTGAGAGCTTGATCGACTCCAAAACATCCGGCCGCGAGAACGCCACACTGAACCAGTGCAACGTGAAGCCCTTCGGCGGAAAACTGAACGCGGCTTCCTCGGTGTTGAAGGCGTAAAGAAAGATGATCAGGATCGGGAAGTGCAAAAACACCAACCCGCCCCAGGCTGCGATCTTTAAGCCTAATGATGCTTTCTCAGAGCGCATCGAAGGCCCCCAGTCGTTTGACGATGGACAGGTAAACCGCGATCAACACAATCGGCACCAACGTAAACGCCGCTGCCATCGGCATGTTGCCGATCGCACCTTGCTGTGCGTACACCATGCTGCCGACGAAGTAGCCCGGCGGCCCGACCAGTTGCGGCACGATGAAGTCGCCCAGGGTCAGCGAAAACGTGAAGATCGAACCGGCGGCGATGCCAGGAATCGACAGCGGCAAAATCACCTGCATAAAGGTCTGACGCGGCTTGGCGCCAAGGTCAGCGGAGGCCTGCAACAGCGACGGCGGCAAGCGCTCCAGCGACGCCTGAATCGGCAAGATCATGAACGGCAGCCAGATATAAACGAACACCATGAACCGCCCCAGATGCGAGGTCGACAAGGTGCTGCCACCGACGCCGGGAATCCCCAGAATGAACTGCAACACCGGCTCCAATCCCAAATGCTGCACGAACCACTGCGCCACGCCGCCCTTGGCCAACAGCAATGTCCACGCATACGCTTTGACGATGTAACTGGCCCACATCGGCATCATCACCGCGATGTAGAAAAACGCCTTGGTCTTGCCTGTGGTGTAGCGCGCCATGTAGTAGGCGATCGGGAACGCGACGATAGCGCTGGCGATCGACACGACGATGGCCATGCTCAACGTGCGCAGGATGATGTCGAAGTTCGATGGCTGAAACAGCGCGGCAAAATTCGCCAGGGTCAGGTCAGGGGTGACCGCCATGGTGAAGTCGTCGAAGGTGTAGAAACCCTGCCACAACAGCACCAGCAACGAGCCGAGATAGATCGCGCCAAACCACAGCAGCGGCGGTACCAGCAGCATCGAAAGATATAGATTCGGCTTGCGGTAGAGCAGGTTGGAAAACCTGCGCAATGGCGGCGATGTTGTCATCGCGAGCGTGCTCATGTCACACCCCGCTCGCCACGGTGTCGTGCAGCGCAATCATCGCTTCCCGCGCCCAACGCGCGCTCAGGCGCTGGCCGGTCTGATGCTGTGCGCTGCTGTCGATCCACTGATTGTTGGCGTGGCTGATGCTCAGGGTCTGGCCGTTTTCCAGCTTCAATTCATAGCGCGTGGCGCTGCCCTGATACTGGATATCGTGGAGCAGACCGCTGACTTCGATCTCGTGACTGGCCAGCGGGCCTTCGGCGAAACGCACGTGTTCCGGACGGATCGAAAATGGCTGCGGATGGCCGCTGATTTGGCGGGCCAGATCGCCGCGAATCACGTTCGAGGTGCCGACGAATTCAGCGACAAATGTAGTGGTCGGTTTCATGTACAAATTGCGTGGCGTGTCGACCTGTTCGATGCGGCCCTTGTTGAACACGGCGACACGGTCGGACATCGACAGCGCTTCGGTTTGATCGTGAGTGACGAAGATGAAGGTGATGCCGAGCTGGCGTTGCAGCTTCTTCAATTCGCTTTGCATTTGTTCGCGCAATTTCAAATCGAGCGCGCCCAGAGGTTCATCCAGCAACAGCACGCGCGGGCGATTGACCAAGGCGCGGGCGAGGGCCACGCGCTGGCGCTGACCGCCGGACAATTGCACAGGTTTACGCGCGCCATAACCGCCGAGGGCGACCATGTCCAAGGCTTCTTCGGCGCGTTTATGACGCTCGGTTTTGCCGACGCCTTTGACCTTTAAACCGTAGGCGACGTTGTCGAGAACGTTCATGTGCGGGAACAGTGCGTAATCCTGAAACACCGTGTTGACGTCACGTTGATACGGCGGCAACCCGGCCGCTTCGGCGCCGTGGATACGGATCGAGCCGGCGCTCGGTTGTTCGAACCCGGCGATCAGGCGCAGGCAGGTGGTTTTGCCCGAGCCGGATGGGCCGAGCATGGAAAAGAACTCGCCGTCCTCGATATCGATGGAAACCCGGTCAACGGCCTTCACTTCGCCGAACTGCCGGGAAACGTTGGTGAACTGGACTGCAAGCGTCATGGTGCGGTGCTCCAAAAAGGCGAAGGCCGTCGCAGCGGCCCTGCCTGGACTTCTGAAAAATCTGAATCGTTTTACGGTTTGCTTGGCTCACACATTCGGCGGACGAGATGCGATCCGCTTTTAGCTCCCTCTCCCTCCGGGAGAGGGCGGGGGGTGAGGGTGGCTTTATTGGCCGTTGCTCTGAGATCAAGAGCAAGGTCAAAAGCTACCCCCTCACCCCAGCCCTCTCCCCCAGGGGGGCGAGGGGGAAAGGGAGCTCGACCGAGTTGCTCCCGGGCTTAGCGGCCGCCCATGATCGCGATGTAGTCCTGGGTCCAGCGGCTATACGGCACAAACTTGCCGCCCTCAGCCTGTGGAGTTTTCCAGAAGGCGATCTTGTCGAACTGGTCGAAACCGTTGGTCTTGCAGCCTTCCGCGCCAAGCAGTTCGCTCTCTTTGCATGCCGCTGGCACCGCCGGCAACGAACCAAACCACGCCGCCACATCACCTTGGACTTTCGGTTTCAGCGACCAGTCCATCCACTTGTAGGCGCAGTTCGGGTGCTTGGCCTCGGCGTGCAACATGGTGGTATCGGCCCAACCCGTAGCGCCTTCTTTCGGAATGGTCGAAGCAATCGGCTGCTTCTCGTTCATCAAACCGTTGACCTGATACGGCCAGGCACTCGACGCCACCACGCCTTCGTTTTTGAAGTCGCTCATCTGCACCGTGGTGTCGTGCCAGTAGCGGTGGATCAGCGGCTGCTGCGCGCGCAACAGATCGAGCACGGCTTTGTACTGATCTTCGGTGAGTTGGTACGGATCCTTGATGCCCAGTTCAGGCTTGGTCGACTTCAGATACAGCGCCGCATCGGCGATGTAGATCGGGCCGTCATAGGCCTGCACGCGGCCCTTGTTCGGCTTGCCGTCGGGCAGGTCCTGCGCGGCGAACACCACGTTCCAACTGGTCGGCGCAGTTTTAAATACGTTGGTGTTGTACATCAGCACGTTCGGGCCCCACTGGTACGGGGTGCCGTAAGTCTGCTGGTTGACCACGTACCACGGCGCATCTTTGAGGCGCGGGTCGAGGGTGTTCCAGTTCGGGATCAACGCGGTGTTGATCGGTTGCACCCGCTTGCCGACGATCAGCCGCAGCGAGGCATCGCCCGACGCGGTGACCAGGTCGTAACCGCCCTTGGCCATCAGGCTGACCATTTCGTCCGAGGTCGCAGCGGTCTTCACATTGACCTTGCAGCCGGTTTCCTGCTCGAAACCGGTCACCCAGTCGTAGGCTTTGTCGCTCTCGCCACGTTCGATGTAACCCGGCCACGCAACGATATCCAGCTGACCTTCGCCAGCACCGACAGCCTTTAACGGCTCGGCCGCTTGCAGGCTGGCACTGGCCAGCAGGGCCGTGGTGATTGCACTGAGCAGTGCGGTCTTGTGCACGAACATGAGACACACCTCTTCGTTTTTTAGATTTCTGTTAAGAGTAGTCGCAAGCTGCAAGCCCCAAGCTGCAAGACACAGCGGATTTGCTTTTAACTTGCGGCTTGTAGCTCGCCGCTTAAAGCTCCCGGCTATGCCGGGCCATGATGTGCCGCACCACGCTGTAGTCCTGCAGCGAATCACTGGATAAGTCTTTGCCGTAACCGGAGCGTTTCAGCCCGCCGTGGGGCATTTCGCTGACCAGCATGAAATGGCTGTTGATCCAAGTGCAGCCGTACTGCAGGCGCGCGGCGACTTGCATCGCCTTGTCCAGGTTCTGTGTCCAGACCGACGAGGCGAGACCGTATTCGGAATCGTTGGCCCAGTCGACGGCTTGCGCGAGTTCGTCAAAACGGGTCACGGTGACCACCGGGCCGAACACTTCGCGCTGAACGATTTCGTCGCTCTGTTTGCAACCAGCGAGCAACGTCGGTTGATAGTAGAAACCGGCGCCGGAATGCACCGCCGCACCGGTCACGCGTTCGATGTGCGGCTGACCGAGGGCGCGCTCGACGAAACTGGCGACGCGGTCGCGTTGGCGGGTGCTGATCAGCGGGCCGATCTCGTTGTCAGCGTCACGTTTGCCGGCGAAGCGCAGGCTGCTGACGGCGGCGCCGAGTTCGGCGACCAATTTGTCGTGAATCCCGGCCTGCGCGTAGATCCGGCACGCGGCGGTGCAATCCTGACCGGCGTTGTAATAGCCGTAGGTGCGCACGCCTTCGACCACGGACTGGATGTCGGCGTCGTTGCAGACGATCACCGGGGCTTTGCCGCCGAGTTCGAGGTGCGTGCGTTTCAGGGTTTTCGCGGCGGCCTGGAGGATTTTCTGCCCGGTGACAATATCGCCAGTCAGCGAAACCATGCGCACTTTGGCGTGGCCAACTAAATGGCTGCCGACACCTTCGCCGCCACCGCAAATGATGTTGATCACCCCGCGCGGCAAGATTTCAGCGAGGGCTGGCGCCAGGGCGAGGATTGACAGTGGTGTGTGTTCGGACGGTTTGAACACCAGCGTGTTACCGGCGGCGAGGGCCGGGGCGATTTTCCACGCGGCCATCATGATCGGGTAATTCCACGGCGCAATCGAGGCGACCACGCCAATCGGATCGCGACGGACCATGCTGGTGTAGCCCGGCAGGTATTCGCCGCTCAACTGACCAGTCTGGCAACGCACCGCGCCGGCGAAGAAACGGAATACATCGACGGTCGCTGTCAAATCGTCCTGACGCGCCAGGTGCAACGGCTTGCCGCAGTTCAGCGATTCGAGGCGCGCGAGGTGGTCGGCGTGTTTTTCCACGGCGTTGGCGATATCCAGCAACAGGTTCGAACGCTGCTGCGGCGTGGTGCGCGACCACCCGGCAAAGGCGCGGTGGGCGGCGAGGATGGCGGCTTCGACTTGTTCGGTGCTGGCCTCGGCGATGTGTGTGAGGATTTCACCGGTCGCAGGGTTGAGAATCGGCTCGACAAAACCTTCCCCGGCGACCAATTCGCCATCGATCAACAACGCGGTACACATCGGGGTTTGCGCGCCAGCCATTTTCCGCGATCTCTTTTCTTGTGTGGCCATTGTTGCTCCCTGAAACCGGGAGCCGACCGTCTTATAGATGCAGCAAGACTAGTGCGCGGCTCCGAGGTCGACAAATTCTAAATACTGAAGGCAGCGTTCGATTAAATAGATGGCTTGCGCCCGCCGTGGGGTTGCTCGCGGGCGACGGTGAGAAATGGATCGACCAGCGCCGGGCGCGCGGTGCCTCGGCGCCAGGCCAGACCGACGTCGAGGGTCTGGTTGAGGTCGGCGATCGGGCGCGCTTCGATGATGTCGCCCTCCAGTGACCATGGGCGATAGGTCATGTCCGGCTGGATCGACACGCCCAATCCGGCAGCGACCAGGCTTCGCACGGCCTCAGTGGACGCGGTTCTCAGAGTGATCTTCGGTTGCAGCCCGGAACCGCGCCAGAAACGCTGGGCGTTGCGATCCATTTCATCGACGTTGAGTTGAATCAGCGGCTCGCGGGCGACGTCGGCGAGATTGATGCTGTCGTGTTCCAGCAGTGGATGCTGGGCTGGCAGCCACAAACGGTGCGGTGAGTGGGTCAGTACTTCAGTCTGCAAGGCGTGGCGATCTTCGAGGTTGGAGAGGATCAATACGCCGACGTCGATCTCGCCGCTGACCAGCAAATGTTCGATGTAGGGGCGTTCGTCCTCCATCACGCGGATCTCGACGTTGGGGTAGGCGCGCTGGAATCGGGTGAGCAAATCCGCCAGATAGTAACCGGCCACCAGACTGGTAACGCCGACGATCAACTGCCCGGCGACCTGATCGGTACTCTGCTGCAGGCTGCGTTTGGCGTTGTCCACGGTCGCGAGAATCAGATGCGCCTGGCGCAGAAATTGATGCCCCTGATGCGTAAGGGTCATGCCCTTGGCATGGCGGCTGAACAGGCTGACGCCGATTTCCTCTTCCAGTTGCTGGATCGCCAGAGTCAGGGTCGATTGGGAAATGAATGCGGTTTGCGCAGCGGCGGAGATCGAGCCGGTCTCGGCCACGGCGATGAAGTGACGAATCTGACGCAGGGTCATCATGAAGAGGGTACCCAGTGGGCGGCTTTTATAGATTGGCCTGAGTGTATATCTATTTTCGCGAAGGGCCGCTGCGGGGCAAGCAACATCTGGAAGCACACTCGCAAGCAGGGCAGGGGCACTTTCGAACTAGGCTGGAGGCCTTATAGATCCGGATAACCCCTGTTTTGGAGGCGGAACATGAACACCCGTGGATTGCTCGATCAACTGCTCAAGTCCGGCCAGGATCTGTTGCAGAACAAGGCTGGCGGCACGCAGAACAAACCGGCTGCCGGCGGCTTGGGCGGTTTGCTTGGCGGCGCTTCTGGCTCCGGCGGTCTAGGCAGTCTGCTGTCAGGCGCGGGCGGTGGAGCGCTGGCGGCTGGCGCGATGGGCTTGTTGCTCGGTAACAAGAAAGTGCGCAAGGTCGGCGGTAAAGTCGCGATTTATGGTGGCCTCGCGGCGCTGGGCGTGCTGGCTTACAAGGCGTATGGCAACTACAACGCGCAAAAAGGCACCGCCCCACAAAGCGAGCCGCAAACTCTGGATCGCCTCCCACCGGCGCAAGCCGAGCAACACAGCCAGGCGATTCTCAAGGCACTGGTCGCCGCCGCCAAGGCCGACGGTCATATTGATGACCGCGAACGCGAACTGATCGAAGGCGAATTCACCAAACTCGACAACGACCAGGAACTGCAACACTGGCTTCACGCCGAACTCAACAAACCCCTCGACCCGACCGATGTCGCCCGCGCCGCGAGTACTCCGGAGATGGCCGCCGAGATGTACATCGCCAGTGTGATGCTGGTGGATGAGGAGAACTTCATGGAGAAGAGCTATCTGGATGAACTGGCGCGGCAGTTGAAGCTGGAGCCGGGGTTGAAGGTGGAGTTGGAGAAGCAGGTGCGGTTGGCTACTGTTTAAGGCTGCGTTTTAGAAAGAAACCGCAGTATTTTGCTGCGGTTTTTTACATTTACGGGGGCAACTTTTAATAACGTCCCTAGCGAAGGTTATTCTGCAAGTTTAGATACAGGTCTGCCGCTTGGTCGCCGTTATTTCCTGGGTCGTGACTGGCACAAAGTCCAGCATGATGTGCCCGCGAGCAGCACCTCCGCCAATCTCGTTTGCCAAGTGTCTAGTAGCCAATGTCAGGGCCTTTCGGGCCGTCACTGGCGGGAATAAAGGGCACCCAGCGACAGCCCGGATTTCAGATTAGGATCCGCCCGTGGCATTCAAAGCGGATATTCACACCGCCACGGTGGTGTAAATAACTCCGGATTGATTTTCAATTTTTCAAGGTGTTTGTTGATTTCCTCCTCAGATTCCATGGTTGTGATCTCTAATAAGGTTATATCGCGATCATCTACACCGTCACTTGTTTCAATTTTTTCAATAGGTATGGTGAATATTATGAGTGCGTACCTGGAGTTTTTTGATTTGTGGATAAAGTCGTAGTATTGGTGCGGGCTGTCTGAAAATTGATACTTGTAAATGGCATATATTGAAGTCCATTTTCTAAGTGATGGGTCGTCAGATATTAGCTCTTGAGCGATGTTGTCGTAACTCGCTCCATCGAGTCCATACCACACGCTACGGGGTATTTTAATCTGTGCTGTCATTTTTGACCTTCAAATTGGTTTGGCCAATAAATCCGGATTACTTTTCCGTCTTTTGGGTGCAGTTGTAAATGCGGCATCGCTGCATGCGGGTCGGTAGGGCTGTGGTTTACCATATGAACTTTTCGGGTTTCAACGTTCGATACGGGGATGTCGTCCCAATGGTAGTAAGATTCTTTGCCTTGAGGTGTTTGAAAGTAATCCTTGGCTGTAACCGAGTTGAATTCCTCGGCGTTTCTATATCCTTGGCCGACATACTTTCCTCTGAATAGTTCTTCAGCTTCCGCTCGACTGTTTACGGTGACATCCTTGGCACCTTGATCTAGCTGAGCCGAGGCTCTTTTAACACTAGGACTTGACCAGTCTACATCCGGTGCAGACGGTTCTTTGGTATCGACTCTTGAGTTTTCTGTGGGGGCTTTTGGGTTTCCTGGGCCATCGCCATTTGCTGGGCAACAACTCAACCCCAACGGATCCACCCACCCCGTAGGGTTAGGCACGTAACGGTAGTTGTTCAACCCGCCCGCAAGCTTGATCGGATCCGGCGTCAAGAACCGTCCTGTCCCCGGATTGTAGTAACGGTGTCGGTTGTAATGCAGTCCGGTTTCGGTATCGAAATACTGACCTTGGAAACGGAGTGGGTTGTCGATTTCGGCGACGTCCAGTGTGGCAAGGTTGCCGTAAGCGCGGTATTTGGCCGACCACATGATCTCGCCGCTGTAATCAGTCAGTTCCTGTGGCGTGCCGAGGTGGTCGAGTTGGTAGTAAAACGGTGTGGCCTTAAGTGGGCCTTCACCATCGAGCATCGCCAATGGGCGGAAGCTGCCGGGCTCATAGATGTAGCTGCGGTATCGATTGTCGGCGCTTTCAGCGATGAGGCGTTCGCCTTGCCAGAGAAATTCTGTGATTTGTCCGTCGACGGTTTTTTCGATGCGGCGGCCAAAGGCGTCGTATTTGTAGCTAGCGATTCTGCCGTCCGGCAGGCTGACGCTGATCAACCGTTGTTGGCAGTCGTAACGGTATTCGGTGACCAGCTTCTGGCCAGCACCGCGACGTTCACGGCTCAAATTACCGTAAGCGTCGTAGTCGTAGTGGCGGTCGCCTTGCATGAGCAAGCGGTTGCCTTTGACATTGGCGAGGTTGGCCACGGGCAGATCGTTCTGGCCGAGGAGATTGCCCGCCGGGTCATGGGCGAAGCTTTCCGGCATCGCACCACGGACGCTGAGGAGACGATCGAGCGGATCGTAATGATAACTGCGGTTGCCTTTGCGGCTGTCGTCGACACCCACGAGGTTACCGTTCGCCGCGTAGTTATAACGACGTTGAACCAGGTTTTTATCCCGCTGGCTGACGCTATGTGCTTGCAGGCGGCCCTGTTCGTCGTATTGGTATTGGCTGAGCAGCAAACCCTGTTGGCGTCGCTGTTCTCGACCGGCGCTGAATTGGTGAGCTGTCAGGCGTGAACCGTTGAGGTCAATGCTGCTCAGACGCCCGCCGGGCAGATGGCGGTAATCAAGCTTGCTGCCGTCGGGGAGACGGCAATGGCTCAGTTGGCCGACGCTGTTGTACTCATAACGCGTGGTGCCCCAGCCTTGGTGCTCAGTGATCAGACGATCCTGCTCGTCGTATTCGTAGGCGAGCGGCCAGTTTCCGTCATCGACATTTACCAAGCGCCCGAGGGCATCGTAGCCGTAGTGGATTTCATCGCCGTCGGGCAGGATTTTTACCAACAATCGTCCGGCGGCGTCGCGCTGATACTCGGTGACCAGGTCGCTGCCGTCGTCTCCGAATTCGGTTTTCTTCAGCAGTTGGCCATTGAGATCATATTCATACGCGGTCCGACGGCCATCGAAACCGGTTTCCTGCTGGATCAAGCCATTGGCGAAGTAATCGAGGTGGTAGTGCTCGCCGTGCTCGTTTTCGATTTCGGTGAGCAGCAGGCCCGCGTTGTCGTAGCGATAACGCAGTTGGCTGCCGTCAGGATTGATCCGGCGGCTGACGAGATGCAGGTTATCAGCGTATTCGTAACGGGTGATCCGCCCAAGTTCATCCCGTTCAGCGGTGACGCGACCGTAAGGGTTGTAACTGAAGGCCCGGGTGGCGCCGCCCGGCAGAGTGATCTGGGTCAGGCGATCGACAGCGTCCCATTGGTAATGGGTGATCGCGCCAAATTCGTCCTGTCGGGTGATTTGCCGGCCGAGTGCATCGTAGCGATATTTGCGTTGACCTCCGTCCGGCAGGCGTTCTTCCAGCAACTGGCCGAGATTGTTCCAGCCCAACTGATGAAGGCTGCCATCGGGATGACGAATTTCCAGCAATCGACCCTGTGGGTTGTAGCTGTAGTGGGTTTCGTTGTTGTCGGGATCGATTTGCAGGGTGATATCACCCTGACGGTTGCGCTCGTATTTCCAGCGAGCCATGCCTCTGCGCACGTGAGTGAGTTGGCCGTTGAAGTAGTTGTAATAAGTCGGCTCTCCTTCTGGCGGGAACACCGCCATCAAGCGCCCGGCGTTGTTGTACTGATACTCGGTGATCCCGCCCATTGGATCTTTTATGGCGACCAGGCGACCTTGATCGTCATAAGCGTTCTGCGTTTCGCCGCCATCCGGAGCTGTCTCGCTAAGCAAGCGTGCATTTTTGTCATGCAGGTAAACCTGGGTGCTGCCGTCCGAGTTGTATGCGGTGACAGAGCCTTTGTCATCCCATTCGTACCGCGCTTCCAGCTGCGAATAGTTGGCCCAGTGGCGAACGCAGCGGGACAGTTTTCCTTCAAGTTCCCACTCCCAGAAAAAACGGGCTCCGCCGGCTAATTGCCGTTCCACAATGACGTGTTGTTCGTTGTATCGATAATGTTCGGCCTCACCTGCCGCATTGGTCGCGCAGACTAGCTGACTGTGGTCGTTGTAGCTGTAGTTGACCAGCGTCTGAAGGGTTAGCCAAGGTTCCTGACGCTCACCGCGATCGTTGTACTCGGCACGTAGTTGCTGTCGGTCGACCGCCACCATGTGACGATCGTTATATCGCAGCAGTAGGCAGCTCCCCGCGCCATTGTCGATGCGCTGAATACGACCGACAAAGTCATAGCTGAGGTGCAGGCGATTTTCATAGGCATCGCTGAGGGCTGTCAGTCGCCCTGCGCGGAAATGGTAGAAGCGTGTGTTCGACCCGGCCTGGGTCAGAATGAGTTCGCCCGGCGCATCCCCCAGGAAAATGGCCGCTTGCGCCAGACTATTGCTGATCGCCGGCCGTTGTTCAGTCGGCATGGGGAAGTGGGTTTGACGGTTTTCATGGTCAGTCCAGACGACGCCTTTATCGTCGATGTCCAGCCGGTGTGAAAGCGAGTGGCTCCAGCCATGGCCCAGACGACTGTCGATTTCAACCGCACTGGTACGGTAGAGGCGGGTCCACTCCAGGGCTAACGAGCCTGCGAGTTCGCCGTCAGTCAGGGTGAGCAATTCTTCGCCGGTGACCATCGAGACAGGGTCATCTTTGGCGCAGGTTTTTTCAACGCGCTGTGTGGGCTGATCCGCCGCGTTTCTGGATTGCTCAGGTGCGTTATCGATCTTTTCCTGTTGTTCCACGCGCGTATCGCTGCGGGTTTTACGCCGTGCGTGAATCTGCGAGTCGGGTATGACTTCTCCCCCCGCGGCGGGTGCTGGCGGTTTCATGGGGGAGGCTATTTGTGCCGGCACGTGGGCGGTAACGTTGCTTGTTGCCTTGGTGCCGGTACTGGCGAGCGTCGTCCCACTCAAAGCTACCGGCGTGTACGCCTGCGCATGGGTTCCGAAGTGCTTGCGACTAATGGCCACCAGGTTCGCGGTCAGCTTTTCAATCAGCTTGAGTGCTTTGTCTGCTTTCAGCGTAACGGTAACGGCCTTTGCGCTGGCCCGTAATGCGACACCGAGACCTGCGGAGAAAATGATGCTCAGGACGACGTATAAAATTTCTGTTTTTAATCTGGCCAGCACTTCCGTTCGGGTTTTGGGAGGCAGCATGGACGCCCAGGCCCACATAGCAGAAATGTAGATCCAGAGCAGCGGCTCGTCGCAGGCAATCAGTATGGCTATTCGGTGCGCTTCAGTCGCTGCGTCATAAATGCGCTTGATGCTGTCGTCGGTGAAGAATTTTTTCAGCTTCTCATAGTTTTCGAGCGGATTGCTCACCAGATCGACGAGATCCTTGAGATCGTCCCAGATGCTCATGACGAAGCCCCAGAACCCGCTAATCTCAGCCAGCAACAGTTTGGCCACACGCTCGGGCAAGGATGCGTTGGTGTGCTCTTGCCAAAGAAATCTGAATTCTTTCCATTCGCTCTCCAGCCAGAGGCTCACGTCATTGATGACGACATCGTAGGACTGGAACAGACGCTCAGTGTCATCTTTGCCGGTGGAGGGGAAAAACGTAATCCGGTAGCGTTGGGCGGGCAGGAGATTCGGTACTTCTTTGATACCACTCGGGCCAATCCGGACTTGGGTCGATTTGCCGATGATCTTGTTGTTAGCGTCCACCGGTTCCAGCAGCACAGGTGTGTTGCCAATCGGTACGAATCGGGCGGATTCGAAGCTGTGGATCAGGGTGAGTTTGCCGCTCTTGGGGCAAGTGGCGAAGTGCTTCGGCTGGTCTTTGATGTCAAGTGGCGTCGAAAGATGAAGTTCGTCACCGACTTTGAATTTTTGCTCAACGTCCAGTGCTGGCAATTTTTTGACTGCGGACTTGTAGTCCGCCAGGCAGTTTTTGAATTCACCGATAATTATCTTGGGATCCGGCTGCTTTTCGAAAATTGCAGTAACGAACGGATTCATCTGGTCACCTCTTTCCTTGAGTGAGCCAGCCCCAATCCCGGGAAGCCGGCGAAGCTCATCAAGCGTGCTTATCTGCTAACCAAGCGACGTTCCTGTCGTTTTGGTTACCCGCTTGAGAACGCCTGTAACCTGACAAAACGCTGCTGAACTTTCCAGTGGCTATTCATGCCATCTGCGTTTTTCCTGTAGCAAAAAGTTTCAGAGCTTCTACGATGGCATTTGTATAGGGTTGAACCCTGATAAAGCGTCTTATAAATGAAACACCGCCCTCGGCTATACTCCCCGCATTTCGACCTAGGCACGAGGAATCACTGTGAAGAACTGGACGTTGCGCCAACGCATTTTGGCGAGCTTTGCGGTGATTATCGCCATCATGTTGCTGATGGTCGTCGTCTCGTATTCGCGACTGTTGAAAATTGAAGCCAGTGAAAACAGCGTGCGTGATGACGCGATTCCCGGCGTCTATTACAGCTCGATGATTCGTGGCGCGTGGGTCGACAGTTATCTGCAGACTCAGGAACTGCTCGGGCTCAAGGAAGGCGAGGGGATTTCCAGCGAGGACGCGGCAGACTACAAAGCGTTCGAGGCACGGTTGCAGGAGCAGATGGCCAACTACCGCAAAACCATGGCCACCGACGAGGATCGTCTCGAGTTCGCCGCGTTCGAGAAGTACCACGACGCCTACATACAGATTCAGGATGCCGTGCTTGACCTGCGCAAGCGCAGTCTGGAAGCGGATGCGGTGAAGATGTTCCACGAAAAGCTCACGCCTGCCTGGTATTCCGGGCGGATGAAGCTCAACGACATCATCGGCGAAAACAAGAAAGTCGCCGATCAGGCCATGGCCAATATTGACGACGCGGTAGCAGCGGCCAAAGTCAGCATGTTCATCTCCCTGCTGGTTGCCGTGCTGGCCGCCGGCCTGTGCGGTCTGTTGCTGATGCGCGCGATTATGGCGCCGATGAACCGCATCGTGGAAATCCTTGAAATCATGCGCACCGGCGACCTCAGTTCGCGTCTGAACCTTGAGCGCAAGGATGAGTTCGGCGCCGTCGAAACCGGCTTCAACGACATGATGACCGAGCTCACCTCGCTGGTGTCCCAGGCTCAGCGCTCCTCGGTGCAGGTGACCACCTCGGTGACCGAGATCGCCGCCACCTCCAAACAACAGCAAGCCACTGCCACCGAAACCGCGGCCACCACTACCGAGATCGGCGCTACCTCCCGTGAGATTGCGGCCACGTCGCGCGACTTGGTGCGCACCATGACCGAAGTGTCCACCGCCGCCGATCAGGCCTCGGTGCTGGCCGGCTCTGGCCAGCAAGGTCTGGCGCGCATGGAAGACACCATGCACTCGGTGATGGGCGCGGCCGATCTGGTCAACGCGAAACTGGCGATCCTTAACGAGAAGGCCGGCAACATTAACCAAGTGGTGGTGACCATCGTCAAGGTCGCCGACCAGACCAACCTGTTGTCGCTCAACGCGGCGATCGAAGCCGAGAAGGCCGGTGAATACGGTCGCGGTTTTGCTGTGGTCGCCACTGAAGTGCGGCGTCTGGCGGATCAGACCGCAGTCGCCACTTACGACATCGAACAAATGGTTCGCGAGATCCAGTCGGCGGTGTCTGCCGGTGTCATGGGCATGGACAAGTTCTCCGAAGAGGTGCGCCGTGGCATGTCCGAAGTGCAGCAGGTCGGCGAGCAGCTGTCGCAGATCATCCATCAGGTGCAAGCGTTGGCGCCACGGGTGTTGATGGTCAACGAGGGCATGCAGGCCCAGGCCACCGGCGCCGAGCAGATCAACCACGCGCTGGTGCAGTTGGGCGATGCCAGCAGTCAGACCGTCGAGTCGTTGCGTCAGGCCAGTTTTGCCATTGACGAACTGAGCCAGGTGGCCGTCGGGCTGCGCAGCGGCGTTTCGCGATTCAAAGTCTGATGAGCGACATCATCGCCAAACGCAGCGCGGCGCCAGTGGCGAAGCCGGCGTTGTTCCTGCTGTTTCGCATCGGCAGCGAACGCTACGCCTTGCGTGCCACCGAAGTCGCGGAAGTGCTGCCGCGCCTGCCGTTGAAGCCGATCGCGCGGGCGCCGCAGTGGGTCGCCGGGGTGTTTGCCTATCGCGGCGCGGTGGTGCCGGTGATCGACCTCAGCGCATTGACCTTCGGCCATCCCGCCGAGGCGCGCACCAGCACGCGGCTGGTGTTGGTGAATTACCAGCCCGACGCATCGCAATCGGTGCAATGGCTTGGACTGATTCTTGAGCAGGCCACCGACACCCTGCGTTGCCATCCGCAAGAGTTTCAGCCTTATGGCCTCGATAACCGCGAGGCGCCTTACCTCGGCCCGGTGCGCGAAGATGCGCAGGGCTTGGTGCAATGGGTACGGGTCAATGACTTGCTCGATGACGCCGTGCGCACTTTGCTGTTCCCCGATCCGCCGCTGAATCCGGCGCAGCTTGAGGCGCAGCCATGAGCAGCGATCAGCGCTTTTTCGACTTTCTCAAGGAACGCATCGGCCTCGATGTGACGTCGGTTGGGCCAGCGATCATCGAGCGCGCCGTGCGCCAGCGCACGACACTCTCGCAAGCGGCGCATGCCGATGAATATTGGCAGTTGCTGCAAGGTTCGCGAGATGAACAACAAGCATTGATCGAAGCGGTGATTGTCCCGGAAACGTGGTTTTTCCGTTATCCGGAATCCTTCGCCACACTCGGCAAACTGGCGCGCAATCGCCTCGCCGAACTGAATAACATGCGCGCGCTGCGCATCCTCAGCCTGCCGTGTTCCACCGGCGAAGAACCCTATTCGATTGCCATGGCTTTGCTCGATGCCGGGCTTAAACCGCATCAGTTCAAGGTCGATGGCATGGACGTCAGCCCGCTGTCAGTGGATAAGGCCCGGCGCGCGCTGTACGGCAAGAATTCGTTTCGCGGCCAGGATCTGGACTTTCGTGACCGGCATTTCACGGCTGAGCAGGAAGGCCAACGAGTCAATGACGATGTGCGTGAGCAAGTGCGTTTGCAGGTCGGCAATGTGCTTGATCCGACGCTGTTGGCCAGTGAGCCGGCGTTCGACTTCGTGTTCTGCCGCAATCTGTTGATCTATTTCGATCAGCCGACGCAAAAACTGGTGTTCGAGGTGCTCAAGCGCCTGACGCACTTCGATGGCGTTCTGTTTATAGGCCCGGCAGAAGGCAGTCTGCTCGGGCGTTTGGGCATGCGCTCGATCGGTATCCCGCAATCCTTTGCGTTCAGCCGCCACAGCGATCCGCACCCCGAACCGCTGCCGACGCCGAAACCGATCGTGGTGCCAGTCAGCCAACCGCCACGCAGCACGCCGCCAGCGCCGGTGCGCAATCGACCGTTTGCCGCCGTAACGTCACTGCCGATCGCCAGCAAAAGCGCGAACCCGGACGCGGCGACGTTGCTGGCCAGCATCGCCGCACTGGCCAACGAAGGCAAAAGTGCCGAAGCTCGCGCCGCCTGCGAACAGTATTTGCGCAGCCACGAACCGGTGGCTCAGGTGTTTTACTGGCTTGGCCTGCTCAGCGATGTCGCCGGCCTGACCCTTGAAGCTCAGGGTTTCTATCGCAAGGCTTTGTACCTCGAACCGCAACATCCCGAAGCGTTGATGCACCTGGCCGCGTTGTTGCAGGCCCAGGGCGACACGGCGGGTGCCAGACGATTGCAGGAGCGCGCCGCCCGCAGCGGCCGCACCGCCGACAGTGAGCGTAAACGATGATCCCGTCCGACACCTTGAACGTCACCCACGAAGACGCCCGGGCCATCGACGATTGCTGGAACCGCATCGGCATCCATGGCGACAAGTCCTGTCCGCTGCTTGAAGACCACATTCATTGCCGCAATTGCTCGGTGTACTCCGCGGCCGCCACGCGTCTGCTCGACCGTTACGCCTTGCAGCAAGACGAGCGCGATCCGGTAGCGATCACCGTGGAAAGCGATGTGAAAACCCGCTCGCTGCTGATGTTCCGTCTCGGCGAAGAATGGCTGGGGCTGGCGACGCGCAGCCTCGTTGAAGTCGCGCCGTTGCAGGCGATTCACTCGTTGCCGCACCAGCGCTCGCGGGCTTTGCTCGGCGTGGCGAATGTGCGCGGCGCACTGGTGGCGTGCATGTCGCTGGTCGAACTGCTCGATCTGGATGGCAACTCGGCGCCAGCCACCGGCGCGCGCATCATGCCGCGCATGTTGATCATCGCTGCCCATGGCGGGCCGGTGGTGGTGCCGGTTGATGAGGTTGACGGCATTCATGCCATCGACGAGCGCATTCTCGACGCCGCCTCGCAGTCCGGGGCGCAAGCCAGTGCCAAATACACCCGTGGTGTTCTGCAATATCGGGGTCGCAGCCTTCGTTGGCTGGATGAAGAACAGCTGCTGTCCGCCGTGACCCGGAGCCTTACATGACCCCCGAGCAAATGCGCGACGCCTCGCTGCTGGAGCTGTTCAGCCTTGAAGCCGAAGCGCAGACCCAAGTACTCAGTGCCGGGCTATTGGCGCTCGAGCGCAACCCGACTCAGGCCGATCAACTGGAATCGTGCATGCGTGCGGCGCACTCGCTCAAAGGTGCGGCGCGAATCGTCGGCATCGACAGCGGCGTCAGCGTTGCTCACGTGATGGAAGATTGCCTGGTCAGCGCGCAGGAAGGGCGCTTGCTGCTGCGTCCCGAGCACATCGATGCGTTGTTGCAGGGCACCGATTTGCTGATGCGCATTGCGACGCCGACGAATGCTCCGCAACCGACTGACATCGAAGCGTATGTGGCGTTGATGGCGCAGTTGCTCGATCCAGCGTCCCCGCCTGCCGTTGCAGCACCAGTCATGGCCGAATTGCAACTGGAGGCTCCGCGAGTCGAGCCGACGCCGCCAGCGCCCATCATCGACGTTGCAAGTGAGACGCCAGAACCGGCATCCCGCAAAAGCAAACGCACCACCGAAGGTGGCGAACGCGTCTTGCGCGTTACCGCCGAGCGCCTGAACAGCCTGCTCGATCTGTCGAGCAAATCGCTGGTGGAAACCCAGCGCCTCAAGCCGCATCTGGCGACCATGCAGCGTCTCAAACGCATGCAGAACAACGGTCTGCGCGCGTTGGAAAACCTTAACGTGCACCTCAAGGAACACGCGCTGAGTCTGGAGGCGCTGGAGGCCTTGGAGGATGCGCGGCGTCTGCTGGCCGAGTCCCAACAACTGCTGAGCGAGAAAAACGCCGAACTCGACGAGTTCGCCTGGCAGGCCAGCCAACGCGCACAAGTGCTCTACGACACCGCGTTGGCCTGTCGCATGCGGCCATTTGCTGATGTGTTGACCGGTCAAGTGAGGATGGTCCGCGATCTGGGCCGCAGCTTGGGCAAACAGGTGCGCCTGGAGATCGAAGGCGAGAAAACCCAGGTCGATCGCGACGTGCTGGAGAAACTCGAAGCACCGCTGACGCATTTGCTGCGCAACGCGGTCGATCACGGCATCGAACCCCCGGAACAACGACTGCTCAAGGGTAAACCGGAAGAAGGCTTGATCCGCCTGCGCGCCTCGCATCAGGCCGGTCTGCTGGTGCTGGAATTAAGCGATGACGGCAATGGCGTTGACCTGGAGAAGGTCCGCCGCAGCATCGTCGAGCGGCAGTTATCCCCAGCCGAAACCGCTGCGCAATTGAGTGAAGAAGAACTGCTGACGTTCCTGTTCCTTCCCGGTTTCAGCCTGCGCGATACGGTCACCGAAGTGTCCGGGCGGGGCGTCGGCCTCGATGCCGTTCAGCACATGGTGCGCCAGTTGCGCGGTGCGGTGGTGCTGGAGCAGACGGCGGGCGAGGGCAGTCGCTTTCATCTGGAAGTGCCGTTGACCTTGTCGGTGGTGCGCAGTCTGGTGGTAGAGGTCGGTGAAGAGGCGTACGCCTTCCCGCTGGCGCACATCGAGCGCATGTGCGATCTGGCACCGGAAGACATTGTGCAGGTCGAGGGCCGTCAGCATTTCTGGCACGAAGGCCAGCACGTCGGGCTGGTTGCGGCCAGCCAGTTGCTTAACCGCCCGGCCAGTCAGAACAGTGGCGAAACCCTTAAAGTCGTGGTGATTCGCGAGCGTGATGCGGTTTATGGCGTTGCCGTGGAGCGTTTCGTTGGCGAGCGCACGCTGGTGGTGTTGCCACTGGACGAGCGGCTGGGCAAAGTGCAGGACATCTCCGCCGGTGCATTGCTCGACGACGGTTCGGTGGTGTTGATCGTCGACGTTGAAGACATGCTGCGTTCGGTTGACAAACTGCTCAATACCGGGCGCCTTGAGCGTATCGCCCGTCATGGCAATCAGGCCGCCGAGGCAGCGCGCAAGCGAGTGCTGGTGGTCGATGACTCGCTGACCGTGCGCGAGCTGCAACGCAAGCTGCTGCTCAATCGCGGTTACGACGTCGCGGTGGCGGTGGACGGCATGGACGGTTGGAATGCGCTGCGTTCGGAGGATTTCGATTTGCTGATCACCGACATCGACATGCCACGCATGGATGGCATCGAACTGGTCACGCTGTTGCGCCGCGACAACCGCCTGCAATCGCTGCCGGTGATGGTCGTGTCGTACAAGGATCGGGAAGAGGATCGTCGCCGTGGCCTGGATGCCGGGGCGGACTACTATTTAGCCAAAGCCAGTTTTCATGACGACGCCCTGCTCGACGCAGTGGTCGAGCTCATCGGAGGAGCGCGGGCATGAAGATCGCAATCGTCAACGACATGCCCATGGCGGTGGAGGCGCTACGCCGTGCGCTGGCCTTCGAGCCGGCGCATCAGGTGGTCTGGGTCGCCCGCAACGGCGCCGAGGCGGTGCAACTGTGCGCCGAAAACACGCCGGATCTGATCCTGATGGATCTGATCATGCCGGTGATGGACGGTGTCGAAGCCACTCGCCGGATCATGGCCGAAAGCCCGTGCGCCATCGTTATCGTGACCGTTGACCGCCAACAGAACGTGCACCGAGTCTTCGAAGCCATGGGGCACGGCGCGCTGGACGTGGTCGATACCCCGGCCCTCGGCGTCGGTGATGCTCGGGAAGCGGCAGCGCCTTTGTTGCGCAAGATCCTCAATATTGGCTGGCTGATCGGTGATAAGCCGCAACGCTCGCGCCCGGCGCCGACGGCTCAGCGCAGCTCCGCTTCATGTCAGCGGCTGGTGGCGATCGGCTCATCCGCCGGTGGGCCGGCGGCGCTGGAAGTCTTGCTCAAAGGCCTGCCCAAGGACTTTTCGGCGGCGATTGTGCTGGTGCAGCATGTCGATCAGGTCTTTGCTGCCGGCATGGCCGAATGGCTGGCCAGCGCCAGCGGCCTCGATGTGCGTCTGGCCCGCGAAGGCGAACCGCCGCAGGCCGGCGCCGTGTTGCTGGCCGGCACCAATCACCATATTCGCTTATTGAAAAACGGCACGCTGGCCTACACCGCCGAGCCGGTCAACGAAATCTATCGGCCTTCCATCGATGTGTTTTTCGAGAGCGTCGCCAGTTATTGGAATGGCGACGCGGTCGGGGTTTTATTGACCGGGATGGGACGCGATGGGGCGCAAGGGCTTAAGCTCATGCGCCAACAGGGTTATCTGACCATCGCGCAGGATCAGCAAAGCAGTGCGGTGTACGGCATGCCCAAGGCCGCGGCGGCCATTGATGCCGCCGTTGAAATCCGTCCACTGGAAAAGATAGCGTCACGATTGCTGGAGGTTTTTCCCACATGAACAGGTTTATCCGCAATCCTGACCCCCGCAGTACTCAGGTGACCGCCCATGAATGACTTACAGATCGACGACATTAAAACCGACGAAAACGCCGCCATGGTGTTGTTGGTGGACGATCAGGCGATGATCGGCGAAGCCGTGCGCCGTGGGCTGTCGAACGAAGAGAACATCGACTTCCACTTCTGCTCCGATCCGCATCAGGCCATTGCGCAAGCGGTGCGGATCAAACCGACGGTGATTCTGCAGGACTTGGTGATGCCCGGCCTCGATGGCCTCAGTCTGGTGCGCGAATACCGCAACCACCCGGCGACCAAAGACATTCCGATCATCGTCCTGTCGACCAAGGAAGACCCGCTGATCAAGAGCGCGGCGTTTTCGGCCGGAGCCAACGACTATCTGGTGAAACTGCCGGACACCATCGAACTGGTTGCGCGCATCCGCTATCACTCGCGCTCGTACATGACGTTGCTGCAGCGGGATGCGGCGTACCGCGCGCTGCGGGTCAGCCAACAGCAATTGCTCGACACCAACCTGGTGCTGCAACGCCTGATGAATTCCGATGGTCTGACGGGGCTGTCCAATCGCCGGCACTTTGACGAATACCTGGAACTGGAGTGGCGCCGCTCGCTGCGTGACCAGAGCCAGTTGTCGTTGCTGATGATCGACGTTGATTACTTCAAGCCGTACAACGACAGCTTCGGCCACGTTGAAGGCGACGAGGCACTGCGCAAGGTCGCCACGGCGATCCGCGACGCCAGCGCACGACCTTCGGACTTGCCGGCACGTTATGGCGGTGAAGAGTTTGCGTTGGTATTGCCGAACACCTCGCCGGGCGGCGCGCGGCTGGTCGCGGAGAAACTGCGCCAGACCGTGGCTTCGCTGAAGATTCCGCACAACACCCCGGGGGAGGGCGCGAGTCTGACCATCAGTATTGGTCTGGCGACGATGGTGCCGCAGGCGGGTAGCGATTGCCGGTTGCTGATTTCGGCGGCGGATCGTGGGTTGTATCTGGCCAAGAACAATGGGCGTAATCAGGTCGGGATCGAGTAAACGCTTACGCTCATCGGAACGCCGCCCGCCCAGCCCTCTCCCGGAGGGAGAGGGGGCCGACCGAGGTGTCTTTGGTCCTACATCGACCTGAAAGACCTCGGCGATTATGGATCTGTAAGCTTGGCACTTCCGGATTCAGCAAAGCCCCTTCACGTCGGCGTACCTCCCGAATATCCCCCAATCGGTCCCCTCTACCTCTGGGAGAGGGTTAGGGTGAGGGCAAAGGCTTTAATGATCCCCACACCCGCCAGACGGGCTGCCGTGACAGCCTGATTACGTTATACTCGCCGGCTTTCAAAAGTTCGCCAACGAGTGCTGCCCGTCATGGAAATCAACCCGATCCTGAACACCATCAAGGACCTGTCCGAGCGCTCCGAAACTATTCGGGGGTATCTTTGACTACGATCAAAAGCATGAGCGTCTGACTGAAGTCAATCGCGAGCTTGAAGATCCGAGCGTCTGGAACAAACCTGAATACGCCCAGGAACTGGGCCGCGAGCGCGCTGCGCTGGCGCAGATCGTCGACACTCTCGACGAACTGAACGGCGGCCTGGCCGATTGCCGCGACCTGCTGGACATGGCCGTCGAAGAAAACGACGAAGGCGCAGTGGGCGATGTCGTCGCCGAGCTGGCCCGTCTCGAGGAAAATCTGGCCAAGCTGGAATTCCGCCGCATGTTCAGCCATGAAATGGACCCGAACAACGCCTACCTGGACATCCAGGCCGGTTCCGGCGGCACCGAAGCCCAGGACTGGGCCAACATCCTGTTGCGCATGTACCTGCGCTGGGCGGACAAGCGCGGTTTCGATGCGACCATCATGGAACTGTCGGCCGGTGAAGTCGCCGGTATCAAAGGTGCGACCGTGCACATCAAGGGCGAATACGCCTTTGGCTGGCTGCGGACCGAGATCGGCGTACACCGTCTGGTGCGCAAGAGCCCGTTCGACTCCGGTAACCGTCGCCACACCTCGTTCTCCGCGGTTTTCGTCTCGCCAGAGATCGACGACAAGGTCGAAATCGAAATCAACCCGGCAGACCTGCGGATCGACACCTATCGTTCCTCCGGTGCCGGTGGTCAGCACGTAAACACCACCGACTCGGCCGTACGTATCACCCACGTACCGACCAACACCGTGGTCAGCTGCCAGAACGAACGTTCCCAGCACGCCAACAAGGACACCGCCATGAAAATGCTGCGGGCCAAGTTGTACGAGCAGGAAATGCAGAAACGCAACGCCGCGTCGCAAGCGCTGGAAGACACCAAGTCCGACATTGGCTGGGGTCACCAGATTCGCTCGTACGTGCTCGATGCGTCGCGGATCAAGGATCTGCGCACCAACATCGAACGCAGCGACTGCGACAAGGTACTCGACGGTGATATCGACGAATACCTGGAAGCCAGCCTGAAATCCGGGCTGTAAAAGACGCAATACAGCATCGGCTGATTCAGCACGATCCCTGTAGGAGCCAGCCCTGCTGGCGATCCCCGGGCCGCAAGGTCCGGGGGCAACGAACCTGATGGAATATCTAAAGACATGAGCGACCAACAACTCGACCCGCAAGCCCTGCAACAGGAAGAAAACTCCCTGATCGCCCTGCGCAAGGAAAAGCTGGCTGCCGAGCGCGCCAAGGGCAACGCCTTCCCGAACGACTTCCGCCGCGAAAACTACTGCGAAGATCTGCAGAAGAAATACGCGGACAAGACCAAGGAAGAGCTGGCAGAGGCTGCAATCCCGGTCAAGGTTGCCGGTCGCATCATGCTCAACCGTGGCTCGTTCATGGTGATCCAGGACATGACCGGTCGCATCCAGGTCTACGTCAACCGCAAGACCCTGTCGGAAGACACCCTGGCCGCGGTGAAAACCTGGGACATGGGCGACATCATTGCCGCTGAAGGCACCCTGGCGCGTTCCGGCAAGGGCGACCTGTACGTTGAAATGACCAGCGTGCGTCTGCTGACCAAATCGCTGCGTCCGCTGCCGGACAAGCACCACGGCCTGACCGACACCGAACAGCGCTACCGCCAGCGCTACGTTGACCTGATCGTCAACGAAGAAGTGCGTCAGACCTTCCGCGTACGTTCGCAAGTGATCGCGCACATCCGCAGCTTCCTGATGAAGCGCGACTTCCTCGAAGTCGAAACGCCGATGCTGCAGACCATTCCGGGCGGCGCTGCGGCCAAGCCGTTCGAAACCCACCACAACGCGCTGGACATGGAAATGTTCCTGCGTATCGCCCCGGAGCTGTACCTCAAGCGTCTGGTGGTCGGTGGCTTTGAAAAGGTTTTCGAGATCAACCGCAACTTCCGTAACGAAGGCGTTTCGACGCGTCACAACCCTGAATTCACCATGTTGGAGTTCTACCAGGCGTACGCCGACTACGAAGACAACATGGACCTGACCGAAGAACTGTTCCGTGAACTGGCGCAGTTGGTTCTGGGCAGCACCGACGTGCCGTACGGCGACAAGGTGTTCCATTTCGGCGAGCCGTTCGTGCGTCTGTCGGTGTTCGACTCGATCCTCAAGTACAACCCTGAGCTGACCGCCGATGATCTGAATGACATCGACAAGGCTCGCGCCATCGCCAAGAAGGCCGGCGCCAAGGTGCTGGGCTTCGAAGGTCTGGGCAAGCTGCAGGTGATGATTTTCGAAGAACTGGTCGAGCACAAGCTGGAGCAGCCGCACTTCATTACTCAGTACCCGTTCGAAGTGTCGCCGCTGGCCCGCCGCAACGACGACAACCCGAACGTCACCGACCGCTTCGAGCTGTTCATCGGTGGCCGTGAAATCGCCAACGCCTACTCCGAGTTGAACGACGCGGAAGACCAGGCCGAGCGCTTCATGGCGCAGGTGGCCGACAAGGACGCCGGCGACGACGAAGCCATGCACTACGACGCCGACTTCGTTCGCGCGCTGGAGTACGGCATGCCGCCAACGGCCGGTGAAGGCATCGGCATCGATCGTCTGGTGATGTTGTTGACCAATTCACCGTCGATCCGCGATGTGATCCTGTTCCCGCACATGCGACCGCAAGCGTAAACGTTTCAGTTAAAAAGCCGCCTAAAACAGGCGGCTTTTTATTGCCTGTCTGGTACAAATGTATCAATTGGTTAATTTTGCAATAGCAGAGGAAGTTCTGTCGTGATGGGTGCAATAGCTCAAGAAGGTGCAGCGGGTATCGCCACTGCGGTCGCTGAAAGCGTTCAGTACCAGGGTCGCAAGGCCAGCCGACAGGGCAGTGAGCAGCGTCGACAGGACATTCTCGACGCAGCGATGCGTATTGTCGTGCGTGATGGCGTGCGCGCCGTGCGTCACCGCGCAGTGGCTGCCGAGGCTGGTGTGCCGCTGTCGGCGACCACCTATTACTTCAAGGACATCGATGACCTGCTGACCGATACCTTCGCCCAATACGTCGAGCGCAGCGCGGCGTACATGGCCAAGTTGTGGGTCAACAATGAAGGCTTGCTGCGTGAGATGGTGGTCAGCGGCGACGGCAGTCCCGAATCGCGCTCGCAACTTGCCGACGACATTGCGCGCTTGATGGCCGACTACGTGCATCGGCAATTGGTTAACCGCCGCGAGCATTTGATGGCCGAGCAGGCGTTCCGCCAGGAAGCGCTGCTCAACCCGCGTCTGGCGATTCTGGTGCGCTCGCACCAGCAGATTCTGCTGCAGGGCACCTGCCAGTTGTTCCAGGTGTTGGGCTCGCGCGAACCGCAACAGGATGCCAAGGTGTTGACGGCGATTATCGGACGGATGGAATATCAAGGCCTGCTCAACGACGCCGAGCCTTTGGCCGAAGAGGACATGCTCGGCATTCTGACGCGTTACATGCACCTGGTGCTCGCGTCGGTGTAACGCAATCGTTGCCGCGTGACGCCGATCCCAGTGTAGGAGCTGCCGAAGGCTGCGATCTTTTGATCTTGCTTTTAGAGATCAAGATCAAAAGATCGCAGCCTTCGGCAGCTCCTACAGTGGAAGGTGTTTCAGATTCATAGGGAGTATTGAATGAAAGCCTGGCGTGGCGTGCTGATCGCCTTGTCGTTCCTGCTGCTCAGTGGTTGTCTGGTGACCTTCAAGGAACCGCTGACCGCCAGTGATCCGGCGCCCAAGGGCCTGCTCGGCAAATGGTCGAGCACCAATGCCTGGGGCGAACCGATGAACCTTGAGCTGACGCGCCTGGGCAACGACCGCTATCAGGCTGTCACGTACTTCAAGGCCAAGCCCCGCGAACGCGAAGCCTATCCGTTCACGGTGTCGCGCCATGGCAACCGCTGGTATCTGTCGGCGAAAGTCCCGGCGCAGTACGGTGGCCATTTCACCATCGCCGGTTTCGAACTCACCGACAAACACGAACTGGTGGTCTACAACCTCGATCTCGAACAGATCAATCAAGCGATCAAGCAAAAAGCCCTCGACGGTCAGGCCTTCCAGACCGACGATGGCGACGGCGTGCACGTCGACAGCAACCTCGACAAGGTCTTTGCTTACCTCGACGATCCGGCCAATTCCGATGTCTTCGTTGAAGCTGTGCGCTACCAGCGTCAGGCCCGCGCCCAATAATTCATTACGTCAGGTTTTCTACAGGAGTTTCGGGTGGACGATTACCAGCAGACGATACGCATGTTGTCCGACCGCATTGTGCTGGCGCAGACGCCGATCCGCGTACTCGACGCGGTCAAGTGGGACGAGAGCATTCGCAAGGGCTTCCTCAAGGCCAAAGGCAAGGAAATGCCGGCGGTGGATCGTGACTACTACCTCAATCGGCCACTGAGTTTCGATTCGAGCAAGGTCAAACTGGAATTCCAGAACATCGAGCGTGACATCACCCGCCAGCTCGGCCAATTCAACCCGGTCGGGCAGATCATGCGCCGTATGTGCAAGGAATACCGCATGGTGGTGCGCATGCTTGAAGCGCGTGGCACCGAGGATTTCGGTCTGATTTCGCAGGAACTGTACGGCGCCGCCTCCGATGCATTCCACGCCGGTGACCCAACGCTGGCCGACCTCGGCCTGATGATGTCCGACTACCTGAACAACATTGATGGCCGTGGCGACCTCAAGGACGAGCCGAAAATTCTCACCGCCAAAGACGCGGTGCACTTGCTGCAGACCCGTCTGAACAAAGTGTTCGGCGAGGCCGAGGAAACCATCCGCGTGTTCGAGTCCGACGGTATCGTTGCCGACGCAGCGGCAGGCGCCGACTACATCAAGATCCGCACCGACGCGATGTTCAACGATCGCGACGTGCGTGCGTTGGAAGTTCACGAAGGCCTGGTACACGTCGGCACTACGCTCAACGGCTTGAACCAGCCGATCTGCACCTTCCTGTCCAAGGGCCCGCCGTCGTCGACGGTGACCCAGGAAGGCCTGGCGATCCTGATGGAGATCATCACCTTCGCTTCCTACCCAAGCCGTCTGCGCAAGCTGACCAATCGCACCCGCGCGATTCACATGGTCGAGGAGGGCGCTGATTTCCTGCAGATCTTCGAGTTCTTCCGTGAGCAGGGATTCGAAATGGCGGAAAGCTACGGCAACGCCAGTCGCGTTTTCCGTGGATCGACACCGAACGGTCTGCCATTCACCAAAGACTTGTCCTACCTCAAGGGCTTTATCATGGTTTACAACTACATTCAGTTGGCCGTGCGTAAGGGCAAGCTTGAGCAGATTCCGCTGTTGTTTTGTGGCAAGACCACGCTGGAAGACATGCGAACGCTGCGTCAGTTGGTGGATGAAGGGTTGGTGGTACCGCCGAAGTATCTGCCGGACCAGTTCCGTGATTTGAATGCGTTGTCGGCGTGGATGTGCTTCTCCAACTTCCTCAATCACCTGAGCCTGGACCGGATCGAGGCGGATTACTCCAACATCCTCTAACCCACTACAGACCGATCGTTCCCACGCTCCGCGTGGGAATGCCGCCATGGACGCTCCGCGTCCACTATGACGCAGAGCGTCACGGGATGTATTCCCACGCAGAGCGTGGGAACGATCTGAACCTGAATTTTTGCGAGGTTTCACCGGATGAGAATCCTCGGCATTTTCTGCCTGCTCCTGACCCTCAGCGGTTGTAGCTCTCTGTTGTTCTACCCCGAACCGGGCCAGATCTTCACCCCGGAAAAAGCCAAACTCGAATACCGCACCGTCACGCTGGTGACGGCGGATGGCTTGAAGCTCAACGCCTGGTGGCTGCCGGCCAAACCCGGCGTAGAGGTCAAGGGCACCGTCCTGCACCTGCACGGCAACGGCGGCAATCTGCCGATGCACCTCGGTGGCAGTTGGTGGCTGCCGAAAAATGGCTATCAAGTGCTGCTGGTGGACTATCGCGGTTATGGCTTGTCCGAGGGCGAGCCGAGTTTGCCGGCGATCTATCAGGACATCGACGCCGCGTTCGCCTGGCTCGACAAGGCGCCGGAAGTCAAAGGCAAGCCATTGGTGTTGCTCGGCCAAAGCCTCGGCGGTTCGATGGCGGTGCATTGGCTGGTACAACATCCTGAAAGACAAAAGCAGCTCAAGGCTTTGGTGCTCGACGGTGTACCCGCCAGTTACCGCAGCGTCGGCCAGTATGCGCTGAGCACCTCGTGGCTGACCTGGCCATTTCAGGTGCCGCTGTCGTGGTTGGTGCCGGACGGCGACAGCGCGATCAATTCGATGCCGCAACTCAACGGCGTGCCGAAGCTGATCTTCCACAGCCTCGACGATCCGCTGGTGCCGCTTTCCAATGGCATCCGTTTGTATCAGGCTGCGCCGCCCCCGCGCGTGCTGCAACTGACCCGGGGCGGTCATGTGCAGACGTTCGGCGACCCGGTGTGGCGTCAGGTGATGCTGCGCTATCTCGACGATCCCGAGCATTTCAACGGACTGCGCCGCCTCGGCGAAATCCCCAATTACCCGCAACCCCCGAATTCTGAAGATGAGAGTCCGCAATGACTGAAGAACGCAACGCCATCCCGCTGATCATCACCGGTATCTGCAGCATCCTCGGCACCGTCGGGGCGCTGTGGTACTACGGCTACCTGCACTTCGCCAAACCCGAGGATGCGTTGCTGCTCAACGAGTTCACCATGCTCAAGACCGTTCCCGGCGAAGATTACAAAGTCTCGTTGGACCCGGCGCCGCAGGTGGCGCAGTGCATCGATGGGGTGTTGGTGTTGTTTGATACCGAGCAGAAAGGTTTGACCGGTGTGCTGATCAACGCCCAGAAGAAAGCCGTACGTTGCATGGGGGAAGAAACTCCGCAGAAGCTGGAGCAGTGATTCTGCAGGTTCAGCCCTCACCCTAACCCTCTCCCAGAGGGAGAGGGGACTGACCGAGGTGTCTTTCGCTATACGCCGACCTGATCCATCGTGTCGAACACAAATTCTGAAAGCACCACAAATCGGCTCCCTCTCCCTCGGGAGAGGGCTGGGGTGAGGGGGCTGCGATTTCAGCCCCCACAAAAAATCCCAGCCTGATCCATCGTGTCGAACACAAATTCTGAAAGCACCACAAATCGGCTCCCTCTCCCTCGGGAGAGGGCTGGGGTGAGGGGGCTGCGATTTCAGCCCCCACAAAAAATCCCAGCCTGATCCATCGTGTCGAACGCAAGTTCTGAAAGCACCACAAATCGGCGCCCTCTCCCTCGGGAGAGGGCTGGGGTGAGGGGTCGCGATTTCAGCCCCCACAAAAAAGCCCCGCCTGATCCATCGTGTCGAACGCAAATTCTGAAAGCACCACAAATCGGCTCCCTCTCCCTCGGGAGAGGGCTGGGGTGAGGGGCCGCGATTTCATCCCCCACAAAAAGCCCCGCCTGACTGAGTCAGGCGGGGCTTTTGCGTTACAGCAGTGCGCTTAGTTCGAGCTAACAGCCGAACGTGGCATCACCGGCTGGTTGTCGTTGGAAATGGTCACTTCCACACGACGGTTCATCGCACGGCCAGATACGCTGCCGTTCTCGGCAACCGGGTATTCCTTGCCGTAGCCTTGAGTGACGATGCGCGCTGGATCAACGCCCATTTTCACCAGTGCAGTGCGCACGGAGTTGGCGCGACGCTCGGACAGCGACTGGTTGTGGCTGGCGGTACCAGTGCTGTCGGTGTAACCCTCGACGATCACTTTGCGATCCGGGTTTTCCTGGAGGAACTGCGCCAGTTTGTTGATGTTGACCAGACCGCTGGACTTCAGGTCAGCACGGTCAGTGGCGAACAGCACATCACCGAAGGTCACCAGCGTACCGCGATCGGTCTGCTTGGCGTTCAGGCTGTCCTGCAGCTGTTTGATCTGCTGATCGCGAGCATCCAGACGTGCCTGGGCACGTTGGGCTGCAGCGTTCTTCAGATTGTTTTCAGCGGTGCGCAGGGCGATGGTCTGCTTGGCCACTTCCACGCGCTGGTTGGTCAGGTAGGCCAGTTGGTCAACCTTGGCCGCGTCCTGCTTGTCCAGATAAGCCTTGTCGGCCTTGTCCAGGTAATCGCTGGCGTCTTTGGTTTCCAGCGCGGCGACTTTGCTTGCCTGCGGGTTGGCTTGCAGGCCGGCGTAGTTGGTGCGCGCCTGTTCCAGGTTCGGGTTAGGCGGGGTGGAGCAGGCAGCCAGAGCAACGCTTGCGGCGAGGAGAGCGGGGATCATCAGTTGCTTACGCATAATTTGTCGTCCTTTCTATCGGTAAGAGATTCAGCTTTGCGGTCGGGATGCGCGCTTATTGCACGGTGCGCTGGCTTTCCTGACGCAGTTCCTGAACACCTTTCTGGGAATCCTTCACGGCTTGTTCGGCTTTAGCGGCCTGAGCCTTGCGTTCGGCGACGCGAGCGTCCCACTCGGCTTGCTCGGACAGGGTGCGCGCTTCGTCATACTTCTTGTCGTGCATGGCGATTTCGGCTTGTTTCAGTTTGTCCTGCGCTTGCTTCATCTCAACGGCAGCGAACTCGGTACCGCCGGCGCTGACTGCGCTGTTCACAGCCGACTGGGTCACGGCGTATTGCTCGGTCGGTGGGTTACCGGCGCAACCGGCCAGTACGAAGCTGGTGCCGATGGCCAGAGCCGCCAGTTTCAGACCGCGCAGGTGGGTAAACGAGGTTTGGTTTTTCATGGTCTTCAACTCCATTAGGCATCTCCTGAATACATCTGAATCCATCCTGGTCGAGGAGCCGAAAGCGTCGTGTGAAAGGCGTTTTTGAAACGCTCGTTCCAGGCGTGGTTACTGGTTCCGACCGGAGGCGTTTTTCAAAAGTTCAGAAAAGATGGCCTATCGCCAAAATAATTTTTGACCGAATGGACAAGGCTCTAGAGCGGGAACTTTGACGGGGTGGAGCGGTACGCGCGTGTGTTTCTAATACCGGAAACACCTCGATTTTTTAGCCAAAAATACAGTCAATGTGGGAGCGAGCCTGCTCGCGAAAGCGGTGTGCCAGTCACCATCAATGTCGACTGATATACCGCTTTCGCGAGCAGGCTCGCTCCCACAGTTTTTGACTAGGTTGTGTCAGTGTTTTTGCTTGCCTTCAACAGCAGACAGGTCATGCAAATGCCGCCGCGACAGCGCCAGAAAACGCGGCGTAGGCCCGACATCCTCATACAACGGATCACCTTCCTCATCCGTCGCCACCACCGTCGAACCCTTCACATACGGCAGGCTCGCTTCAAACTCTTCAAGGGCTGCGCCAATCAGTTCGCCGAGCAGTTCTTCGGCATGCCGTTTGGGGTACATCTCGGCAATCGCTGCCAGACGCGCAGCGGCTTCAACGTCCAGGTGAATCGTGTAGCCAGTGTCGGTCAGGCGACCCTTGGCGTTTTCTTCCCAATGCTGGGCGAGTTCACGAATTTTCATGATGACCTCATTTCGCGCCTGCTCATGGCAGGCCTGGGTGAGTGTCCGGCAGCGCCGGCGGCAAGCCGTTGTACGGCTTACTGTTGAGACTAGCTTTCGCCCACAAGGTTTAACGTCCCTTGGTCGGATGCTTGTAAGAAGCGGCGTAGAGCGGCACTCTCTAGGTCATGCACTCGTTTCTAAGCCGTCCGGATTACTGCTGGGGAATTGCTGATGACCGATATTGATGCACGCTTGCGCGAAGACGTTCACCTGCTCGGAGAGCTGTTGGGCAATACGATTCGAGACCAGTACGGCGAGGCTTTCCTCGACAAGATCGAGCAGATTCGCAAAGGCGCCAAGGCCGACCGCCGAGGCTCGATGGACGCCGAACTGAGCGCCAGCCTCAATCAATTGAGCGAAGATGAATTGCTCCCGGTGGCGCGGGCGTTCAACCAGTTTCTCAATCTGGCGAACATCGCCGAGCAGTATCAGTTGATCCATCGGCGCGAAGAGTCGCAGCCGGCGCCGTTCGAGTCCCGTGTGCTGCCGGAATTGCTCGCGCGTTTGCGCAACGAAGGCCACAGCGCCGAATCGCTTGCCCGGCAATTGGCGCGGCTGGAAATCGAACTGGTACTGACTGCGCACCCGACCGAAGTGGCGCGGCGCACGCTGATCCAGAAGTACGACGCGATCGCCGGGCAACTCGCTGCGCAGGACCATCGCGACCTGACCAGTGCCGAACGCGAACAGATTCAAAACACCCTGCAACGGCTGATCGCCGAAGCCTGGCACACCGAAGAAATCCGCCGCACGCGACCGACGCCGGTCGACGAAGCCAAATGGGGTTTCGCGGTGATCGAGCATTCGCTGTGGCAAGCGATCCCCAACCATATGCGCAAGGCCGACAAGGCGTTGCATGAAGCGACCGGCCTGCGTTTGCCGCTGGAAGCGGCACCGATTCGCTTCGCGTCGTGGATGGGCGGCGACCGTGACGGCAACCCCAACGTCACCGCTGCGGTGACCCGCGAAGTCTTGCTGCTGGCGCGCTGGATGGCTGCCGATCTGTACCTGCGTGATGTCGATCACCTGGCGGCCGAACTGTCGATGCAGCAGGCCAGCGATGCGCTCAAAGCCAAGGCGGGCGACAGCGCCGAGCCGTACCGGGCCGTGCTCAAACAATTGCGCGAACGCCTGCGCGCCACACGCAATTGGGCGCACGCCGCACTGACCGCGCCAACCCCGGCGCCGGCCGATGTGTTGCACAACAACCGCGATCTGCTCGATCCGCTGGAGCTGTGTTTCAACTCGCTGCACGAATGCGGCATGGGTGTGATCGCCGATGGACCGTTGCTTGATTGTCTGCGTCGTGCGGTGACTTTTGGCCTGTTCCTCGTTCGCCTCGATGTGCGCCAAGACTCGTCGCACCACAGTTCGGCGATGACCGAAATCACCGATTACCTTGGCCTCGGTCGCTACGAAGACTGGGACGAAGAACAGCGCATTACCTTCCTGACCCGCGAACTAAGCAATCGCCGGCCACTGCTGCCGGCACATTTCAAACCGTCGGCCGACACCGCCGAAGTGCTCAACACCTGCAAGGAAATCGCTGCGGCACCGGGCGCTTCGCTGGGTTCCTATGTGATTTCCATGGCCGGCGCGGCTTCCGATGTGCTCGCCGTGCAACTGCTGCTCAAAGAGTCCGGCGTGCTGCGGCCGATGCGCGTGGTGCCGCTGTTCGAAACCCTCGCCGACCTCGACAACGCCGGGCCAGTGATGGAGCGTTTGTTGCTGCTACCGGGTTACCGCGCGCGGCTGCAAGGCCCGCAGGAAGTGATGATCGGCTATTCCGATTCGGCCAAGGACGCCGGCACCACGGCAGCGGCCTGGGCGCAATATCGCGCGCAGGAACGCTTGGTGGAAATATGCCGCGAGCAGCAAGTCGAACTGCTCCTTTTCCATGGTCGCGGCGGCACCGTGGGTCGTGGCGGCGGTCCGGCGCATGCGGCGATTCTGTCGCAGCCACCGGGTTCGGTGGCGGGGCGTTTCCGTACCACTGAGCAGGGCGAAATGATTCGATTCAAATTCGGCCTGCCGGACATCGCCGAGCAAAACCTCAATCTGTATCTGGCGGCGGTGCTTGAAGCGACGTTGCTGCCACCACCGCCACCGACGCCTGAATGGCGCCATCTGATGGACGAATTGGCGGCCGATGGTGTCAGTGCTTACCGTCAGGTGGTGCGAGAAAATCCGCAGTTTGTCGAGTACTTCCGCCAGTCCACCCCGGAGCAGGAGTTAGGACGTTTGCCGCTCGGCAGTCGTCCGGCCAAACGCCGTGCTGGTGGCATCGAAAGCCTGCGGGCGATTCCGTGGATCTTCGGCTGGACGCAAACGCGGCTGATGCTGCCGGCGTGGCTCGGCTGGGAATCGGCGCTGAGCAAGGCGCTGGAACGCGGCGAAGGCGAACTGCTCGGGCAGATGCGCGAGCAGTGGCCGTTCTTCCGCACCCGTATCGATATGCTGGAAATGGTCTTGGCCAAGGCTGACGCGGATATCGCGCTGTCCTACGATCAACGTCTGGTCGAGCCGGATCTGCTGCCGTTGGGCGCGCAGTTACGCGACCTATTGTCGCAGGCGTGCACCGTGGTGCTCGGCTTGACCGGGCAGTCGCAGCTGCTGGCACATAGTCCGGACACCCTGGAATTCATCCGTCTGCGCAACACCTACCTCGACCCGCTACATCTATTGCAGGCCGAGTTGCTGGCCCGCTCGCGGCAACAGGATGTCGAGCAGGGCAGCCCGGTGGAACAGGCGTTGCTGGTGTCTGTGGCGGGGATTGCCGCCGGTTTGCGAAATACCGGCTAAGGTTTTTGTCTGGGCACGCGGCTCCCGGAGCATATGCCGGATGCCGCTTTGCCTGACGGGCGAAAGTGCCGCCAGGCGACAGTTAATGATGGGGTTGCGACTTGGGTTACCGCGTCGCAAGGTCGCGGGGGGCGTCGGTTTCTCCGACTTTTGGCGTCTTGTGTGGGCGCAGCCTGCTGTGTATCTTGATCAGCCTTTGGCCGTTTGTGCGGCCACGACCCGTATTTTCAGGATTCGTCCCAAGCGGCGAATCCTTTGTTTTGTAAAAGCTTTTTATAAAAAAATTGAGGAGCACATCTAATGCGCGTCATTCTGCTGGGAGCTCCCGGGGCCGGTAAAGGTACTCAGGCTAAGTTCATCACCGAAAAATTCGGCATTCCACAAATTTCCACCGGCGACATGCTGCGTGCAGCGGTCAAGGCCGGTACTCCACTGGGCGTTCAAGCCAAGAGCATCATGGATGCCGGCGGCCTGGTGTCGGATGACCTGATCATCGCACTGGTCAAGGACCGTATCGCTCAGCCAGATTGCGCCAACGGTTTCCTGTTCGACGGCTTCCCGCGCACCATTCCGCAGGCTGAAGCTTTGGTCACTGCCGGCGTCGAGCTGGACGCTGTGGTTGAAATCGCTGTTGAAGACGAAGAAATCGTTCAACGCATCGCCGGTCGTCGTGTTCACGAAGCCAGCGGCCGCGTTTACCACATCGTCTACAACCCGCCGAAAATCGCTGGCAAAGACGACATCACCGGCGAAGAGCTGGTACAGCGCAAGGACGACACCGAAGAAACCGTGCGTCATCGCCTGTCGGTCTACCACTCGCAGACCAAGCCGCTGGTGGAGTTCTACCAGAACCTGTCCGCCAAAAACGCTGGCAAGCCGAAGTACAGCCACATTCCTGGCGTTGGCTCGGTAGAAGCCATCACCGCCAAGGTGCTTGAAGCGCTGAGCTGAAAAGTCTGAACCGCAGCATCATCCACGGCCCGCTTGCGGGCCGTAGTTGTTTATACTGACGCACCTTTTCCCACCCCTGTTTTGGAAACATCGATGAGCACCTTGCTGGCCCTGGACACCGCGACTGAAGCTTGCTCCGTTGCCTTGCTGCATGACGGCAAGGTCACGAGCCATTACGAGGTGATCCCGCGCCTGCACGCGCAGAAGCTGCTGCCGATGATCCAGCAACTGCTGGCCGACGCCGGCACCACATTGCAGGCGGTCGATGCGATTGCCTTTGGTCGCGGACCGGGCGCATTCACCGGCGTGCGCATCGCTATCGGTGTCGTTCAAGGTCTGGCGTTCGCGCTGGATCGCCCGGTGCTGCCGGTGTCCAACCTGGCGGTGCTGGCGCAACGTGCGATGCGTGAACATGGCGTCAACCAGGTCGCGGCGGCCATCGATGCGCGGATGGATGAAGTGTATTGGGGCTGCTACCGCGCGACGGCGGGCGAGATGCGTCTGGTCGGTGCCGAAGCGGTGTTGCCGCCGGAAGTCGCCGCGCTGCCGGCGGATGCTAGCGGCGACTGGTTCGGTGCCGGCACGGGTTGGGGATATGGCGAGCGCATCGCCGTCAGTCTGACTGGTTCGGATGCCGGCATGCTGCCCCACGCCGAAGACCTGCTGACCTTGGCGCGTTTTGCCTGGGAACGCGGCGAGTCGATCCCGGCGGACGACGCACAACCGGTTTACCTGCGCGATAAAGTCGCCACCCCCAAGGCCCGCTGATTCACCACAAACCCTGTGGGAGCGAGCTTGCTCGCGAAGGCGTCCGGCCAGTCAATATCAATGTTGAAGGTGCTGGCCTCTTCGCGAGCAGGCTCGCTCCCACAGTGGACAGTGCGCTGCCAGAAGTTGGCCAATCGTCAGTTTCTAACCCCTCGCTTTAAACCTTTTGCGCTTTATGTGTTCTAGTTATCACTCGGCGGTTTGCTAAGTCGGTCAAGTGCCGCTAAATTGCCATCATCGATACCGAGCATGAAATTATGCGTATAGACGGCCTTTCCTCTCAGTCCTACCCCATCAAGCGCAAGCCTCGCAAAGGCAATGTGACGCTGGATGAATCCGTCGACGATATCGACGGCGAGCTGGAATTCCCGACTGAAGAGCAACTGGCCGCCCGCGCTGCCAAAGCCTCGGCCCAACGCCTGAGCAATCTGCCTGCCCGTCAGCAAGACATGATCTATCACCGTGCAATGAAAAAGAGCGTAGCCATGGCCTTGGCCAGCTACCTGAGCACCGCCGGTTTTGTCGATTGGGATGCAGACGTGCTGGGCCTCGATCTGTACATCTGATGGATTTGCCTTACTACCTCGGCTGCCCGTCCTGGAGCGAAAACGCCTGGCGCGAGTATCTGTATCCGGTAGACGCCAAAACCTCCGATTTCCTCGGTCTCTATTCGCAAGTGTTCAACGCCGTTGAAGGCAACACGACCTTCTACGCCAGCCCGTCGCCAGCCACGGTGCAGCGTTGGGCCGAAGTCATGCCCGAACACTTTCGCTTCACCGCCAAATTCCCCGGCGACATCAGCCACAGCGGCGACCTGCGCGACCAGCTGACCGCCGCAGAAACTTTCCTGCAATTACTCAAGCCCCTCGGTGAGCGCGTCTCGCCGCTGTGGCTGCAACTGTCGAAAAGCTTCACGCCGCAGCGGCTGCCAGAACTGGCGGCGTTCATCGATGCGCTGGATTGCCCCTTGGCGGTGGAAGTGCGCCACGAACAGTTCTTCGCCAAGGGCGAGAGCGAACGGCTGCTCAATCGCCTCCTGCTGGACCGTGGCGTCGAGCGCATTTGCCTTGATCCGCGTGCGCTGTTCAGTTGCCTGTCGACCGAGTCCTCGGTGATTCACGCGCAATCGAAAAAACCGCGAGTGCCGACGCGTCCGGCGGCGTTCACGCAATTCCCGCAGGTGCGCTTTATCGGTCACCCGGAACTGGAAGCCAACGATTCGTTCCTGGTGCCATGGGTGGCAAAAATCGCCGAGTGGATCGAAGAGGGCCGCACGCCGTACATCTTCCTGCACACCGCCGACAACCTCCTCGCAGCAAAGCTGGCGCAACGTTTCCACGCACAACTGATGCAACGTTTGCCTGGCCTGCCGGCGCTGCCTGAGCTATACAGAGAACCCGCTGCGGAGCAACTTGGCCTGCTCTGAGGCGGATTTTTATCCTGCCCAGGAGCCTGTCGATGGATGCCCAAGCCCTTAAAGCACACGCCTTCAAAACCTTGCATGAACGTCCGGGGATTTTCGTCATTCCCAATCCGTGGGATGCCGGCTCGGCGAAGATGCTCGCCAGCCTCGGCTATCAGGCTCTGGCAACGACCAGCGCCGGTTATGCGTTTTCCCAGGGCAAGGCCGATGGCGCGTTGAGTCTTGATGAGACGTTGGCCAATGTCCGTGCGATTGTTGCCGCGACCGATTTGCCAGTGGCAGTGGATCTGGAAAACGGCTTTGCCGATGATCCGGCCGAGGCCGCGAAAAGCCTGATTCGAGCAGCCGAGGCGGGCGCGGTGGGTGGTTCGATCGAAGACGCCACGGGCCGCCCGGACGCGCCGATCTATTGCTTCGAACACGCCGTGGCACGCGTCGAAGCCGCCGTCGCTGCGGTGCGCACCCTACCGTTTCCCTTCATGTTCACCGCGCGCGCGGAAAATTATCTGCACGGCAATCCCGACATCAACGACACCATTCGCCGCTTGCAGGCCTTCGCCGAGGCCGGCGCCGACGTGTTGTACGCGCCGGGTTTGCGCAACGCCGAAGAAGTGCTGGCGGTGGTGCGCGCGGTGGCGCCGAAACCGGTCAATGTGCTGATGTCCGGCGGCTTGAAACTGACCGTGCAGGAACTGCAAGACATGGGCGTGCGCCGCATCAGTACCGGTTCGGCACTGGCGTTGGCAGCGTTCGGCGAGTTCTTCCGCGCCGCTGAGGAGATCCAGCAGTCCGGCACCTTCGGCTTTACTTCGCAGTCGATGCCGTATGCCAAGGCCAATCAGTTTTTCAAAGGCTGAGCATGGGGCGGTGGATATTCTGGCTGGTGCTGCTGATGATTGGCGGCGCTGCGGTGAGTGTCTGGCGCGGTTGGCTAGACGTGCCGCCGCAATGGAATCCGTGGGCGCCGCTGGACGTGAAGGCCACGCCCAACTGGCTGACCGGCTACAAGCTGATGCGTTTGCGCAGTGACCCTGAACTCTGCACCCTGGCCCTGAGCAGTTCCGATCTGCGCGTCACCCGGCAATCCGACAGCCCCGACGCCAAGTGTCCGCTGATCGGCGCCTTGCGCGTACAGGGCGGTGAGGTGGCGCTGAGCAGCAGCTTCCTCGCCAGCTGTCCGCTGGCGGTGGCTTACGCGATGTTTGAACACCACACGCTGCAACCCGCCGCGCAATCCGTTTACGGGCAGAAGGTCGTGCGCCTCGATCACCTCGGCAGCTTCGCCTGTCGCAATGTCTATAACCGTGAAAGCGGCGCGCTCAGTCGCCATGCCAGTGCTGATGCGCTGGATATCGCCGGGTTTCGTCTGGCGGACGGCCGCACGATCAGCGTGCTCAAGGACTGGCCGAAGCCAAATCAGGACGCGCAGTTTCTCCGTCAGGTGCGCGACGGTGCCTGCGAGGCGTTCAGTGTGGTGTTGAGTCCGGATTACAACGCCGCCCATCGCAATCACTTTCATGTCGATGTCGGGCGCTGGAGCGTGTGTCGCTGAGGTTTAAGCGGCGAGGCGCAGGTTCTGCAGAACGATCGGGCGCGCCCAGCCGTTATCGAAGTCCAGCGCTTTCTGTTGCTCGACGATTTCTTCCGGCGGGAACGGCGGGAAAGGCTTCTGCATCAGGTCGAGGTCGAACTCGGCAATCGGCAGGTACAGCGGCTTCTTCTGCGGTGCCGGGCCAGGTTCTGGTGTCGGCTGACCATTGTTGATCACCACCGGACGCACCCAGCTGCTGTCGAAATCCTGTTGCTCTTGCTGTGCTTTGAGTTCTTCAGGCGGGAACGGTGGGAATGGCTTGTCCAGCAAGTCCAGTTCGAATTCGGCGATCGGCAGGAACAATGGCTCCGGCGGACGCACTTCGGTTTCGACCACATCGCACTCGCGCTGGCTGACGATGTGCGCGTGCAACTCGCTGCCGATAGTCGGCTCTTCCGGGCTGTTCAGGTCAACCGGTGGAAACGTGCCACAGGCCGGCACCACTTCACTCGTCTGTTCGGCCATCGCCTGGGCAAAGAAATCCTGCCACAGATGACTGACGCCGCTCAGTGCTTGAGTGTTGTGACGGCTAAAGTCGCCATGGGGCGAGATGTAGCCAATCGATGTGGGAAGAATGCCTGACATTTTTTTCGGTTGACGCTCAGCTCTGGCAAAATGCGCGTTGAATGAGTTATCGGCGGTTTTTGCCGGTCCTTGAATTTTTGAGCGTGTTTTCCATGATTGAGCAACCTGCGGCCTGCCGCATCCATGTTGAAGCCCTTGGCGCGACGTTTGAAGCGCCAGCGCAGCAATGGGCCGAGCGTCTCGGTCTGCCGCGTGAAGTGGCCGACGGCGAGTTTGCCTTGCAGCTCGGCGAGCAGGGTTTGCAACTGCAACAACTTGGCCCGGATGCACCGGGGCCGGTGCGGGTCGACTTCGTTGAAGGCGGCGCGGCGCATCGTCGGCTATACGGCGGCGGCAGCGGGCAGATGATCGCCAAGGCAGTTGGTATCGCGCAGGGCGTGCGCCCGCGAGTGCTGGATGCCACGGCGGGGCTGGGCAAGGATGCGTTTGTGCTGGCCAGCCTCGGTTGCGAGATGAGCCTGATCGAGCGTCAGCCATTGATTGGTGCGCTGCTGGAGGACGGTCTGGCGCGGGCGGCGGAAGATTTCGACGTGGCACCGATTGTGGCGCGGATGACGTTGCTCAAGGGCAATTCCATCGAAGTCATGCGTAACTGGGAAGGCGAGCCGCCTCAGGTGATCTACCTCGACCCGATGTTTCCCCATCGCGAGAAGACCGCGCTGGTGAAGAAGGAAATGCGCCTGTTCCGGCCGTTGGTGGGCGATGATCCGGATGCGCCGGCGTTGCTCGAAGCCGCGTTGGCATTGGCTACACACCGGGTGGTGGTCAAGCGCCCGCGCAAGGCGCCATGCATTGAAGGGCCGAAGCCGAGCCATGCGCTGGATGGCAAATCGAGCCGGTATGACATCTACCCGAAGAAAGCGCTCAAGGCTTAAGACCGAGGCACCCCCATTTGCGAGCAAGCTCGCTCCCACATTTGAAATGCATTCCAATGTGGGAGCGAGCTTGCTCGCGAAGGCGTCCGCTCAGACACCTTAAAAGTCAGGGCCTGTAAGCGCGCATAAACAAAGCCACAACTTCCTGAATATGGCTCTCCGCAGCCTCTTCGCTCAACGGCTCGCCACAGCCATACAACAAGCGAAAATTCCCCGCACCCTTGATCAGGCAAAAGAAATGCTCGGCGGCATTGCGCGGCAGATCGATGCTCAGCACGCCGCTGTCATGGATCTGCGTCAGCAACCGCTCCATGCCCTGCACCATGCGCTGCGGCCCTGCCTCGAAGAAGATCAGCGACAGTTTCGGATCCTGAACCCCTAGCGCCATGATCAATCGGTGCAGGTTCACCGATTCATCGCTGTTGATCAGGTGATGAAAGCCCCGCGCAATGTTCAGCAACACATTTTCCACGGCGATGCCTTCGGGCAGTTCGAAGAACAGCGGCGGCAATTGCTCCTCGCATTTGGCCACCACGGCAGCAGAGAACAACGTCTCCTTGTCGTTGAAATGGCTGTAGACCGTCAGCTTCGACACGCCGGCCTCGCTGGCAACCGCGTCCATGCTGGTGTTGGCATAGCCATGACTCAGAAAGAGGATTTTCGCCGCGTCGAGGATTGCCTGGCGCTTGGCCAGATCCTTGGGGCGGCCCGGGCCGTTTGGAGCTGAAGGATTGTTCGACATTCTTCGCTTTTAATACTGGACTGGTGAGTTTGCTATTAATAACATACCCGCCAGTATAATTATTCCAAGCACCATTAGCGAAAGGTCCGTCACCATGTTCCGCCATGCGTTGTCCTTTGCGTTGCCAGCGAGTCTGGCGTTCCTTTTGTCAGCGTGTGGTCAGGAAGAGGCGACGCCAGTCTCCGTACGACCGGCCATGGTGGTGCAGCCAGAGCCTTCGGCGCAGGCGATGGAAAGTTATCCGGGTGAGGTGCGTGCCCGCTACGAACCCGATCTGGCGTTCCGTATTGGCGGTAAAGTCAGCCGACGACTGGTCGATGAAGGTCAGCGCGTAAAGGCTGATCAACCACTCGCCGAACTCGATCCGCAGGACGTGCGCCTGCAACTGGAAGCCACTCGCGCCCAGGTTGCTGCCGCCGAAGCCAATCTCAATCTGGTCCGCGCCGAGCGCGATCGCTACAAGACCCTGATGGATCGGCAGATGGTCAGCCGCTCGGCTTACGACAATGCGGAAAACCTTTACCGCTCCGGTGAAGCCCGCCTCAAACAAATCAAAGCTGAATTCAACGTCTCGACCAATCAGGCCAGTTATGCGGTGCTGCGTGCGCCGCAGGATGGCGTGGTGGCCAAGCGTTCGGTGGAAGTCGGCCAGGTGGTTGCCGCAGGGCAAACGGTGTTTACCCTTGCCACCGACGGCGAGCGCGAAGTGCTGATCAGCCTGCCGGAGCAGAGCTTCGGGCGCTTCAGGGTCGGTCAGCCGGTGACTGTTGAATTGTGGACGCAGCAGAACCAGCGCTTCGCCGGGCAAATCCGCGAACTCTCACCCGCCGCCGATCCACGCTCGCGCACCTTTGCCGCGCGCATCTCGTTCACCAGCGGCAAAGTCCCGGCCGAATTGGGCCAGAGTGCCCGAGTGTTCGTGCAATCGGCCGATAACGTTTCCCTGTCAGTGCCGCTCTCGGCACTCACCGCGGAAAACGGCGCGACATACGTGTGGGTCGTCAACGGCAATAACACCTTGAAGAAAACCCCAGTGCGCATCGGTCCGTTCGGCGAGAAAACCGTACCGGTGCTCGAAGGCCTGAACGCCAGCGATTGGGTGGTCGCCGCCGGCGTGCATGTGTTGCTCGAAGGGCAGCAGGTGCGGCCGGTGGATCGCTCCAACCGTGTGGTCAATCTGGCGGACAAGGAGTAAGCCCCAATGCGCTTCAACCTTTCCGAATGGGCGCTGCGTAATCGCCAGATCGTACTGTTCCTGATGCTTTTGCTGGCCATCGTTGGTGCCTTGTCCTACACCAAACTCGGCCAGAGTGAAGACCCGCCGTTCACGTTTAAAGCCATGGTGATCCAAACCCGCTGGCCGGGAGCGACCGCGCAGGAAGTCTCGCGCCAGGTTACCGAGCGCATCGAAAAGAAACTGATGGAAACCGGCGAGTACGAACGCATTGTGTCGTTCTCGCGCCCAGGCGAATCGCAGGTCACGTTCATTGCCCGCGACTCGATGCACTCCAAGGAAATTCCTGATCTCTGGTATCAGGTGCGCAAGAAAGTCGGTGATATTCGCCAGACCTTGCCGCCGGATATTCAAGGGCCGTTTTTCAACGATGAATTTGGCACCACGTTCGGCAATATTTATGCGCTGACCGGTGACGGTTTCGATTATGCGGTGCTCAAGGATTACGCCGATCGCATCCAGATCCAGCTGCAACGGGTCAAGGATGTCGGCAAGGTCGACTTGCTCGGTTTGCAGGACGAGAAAATCTGGGTCGAGCTGTCCAACGTCAAACTGGCGACCCTCGGCTTGCCGCTGGCGGCGGTGCAACAGGCGCTGCAAGAGCAGAACGCGGTGTCGACCGCCGGCTTCTTCGAAACCGGCAGCGAGCGTTTGCAGCTACGGGTCTCGGGGAATTTTCAGACGGTCGAGGAGATAAAGAACTTCCCGATCCGTGTCGGTGATCGCACGTTCCGCATCTCCGATGTCGCCGATGTGCGCCGTGGTTTCAACGATCCACCGGCACCGCGCATGCGCTTCATGGGCGAAGACGCGATTGGTTTGGCGGTGGCGATGAAGGATGGCGGCGACATTCTGGTGCTCGGCAAGGCGCTGGAGGGCGATTTCTCGCGCATCCAGAAAAACCTTCCGGCCGGCATGCAATTACGCAAGGTTTCCGATCAACCGGCGGCGGTGAAAACCGGGGTCGGCGAGTTCGTTCAGGTGCTGGTCGAGGCGCTGGCGATCGTGTTGCTGGTGAGCTTCTTCTCACTTGGCGTGCGCACTGGCATGGTCGTGGCACTGACCATTCCTCTGGTGCTGGCGATGACCTTCGCCTGCATGTATTACCTCGGCATCGGTCTGCACAAGATCTCTCTTGGCGCGTTGGTATTGGCGCTGGGCTTGCTGGTCGACGACGCGATCATCGCCGTGGAAATGATGGCGATCAAAATGGAGCAGGGCTTCGATCGCATCCGCGCGGCGAGCTACGCCTGGACCAGCACCGCGTTCCCGATGCTCACCGGGACATTGATTACCGCCGCAGGTTTTTTGCCGATTGCCACCGCGCAGTCCGGCACGGGCGAATACACCCGTTCGATCTTTCAGGTGGTCACGATTGCGTTGCTCGCTTCGTGGGTGGCGGCGGTGATGTTCGTGCCGTATCTGGGGGAAAAACTCCTGCCGGATCTGGCGAAAATTCATGCGGCCAAACATGGCACGGGCGATGGTCAGCCGGATCCTTACGGCACGCCGTTTTATCAGCGGGTCCGGCGTCTGGTCGAGTGGTGCGTGATGCATCGCAAGACCGTGATCGTGCTGACGGTCGGGTTGTTTATCGCTTCGGTGGTGTTGTTCCGCTTCGTCCCGCAGCAGTTCTTCCCGGCCTCCAATCGACTGGAGTTGATGGTTGATCTGAAACTGGCTGAAGGCGCGTCACTGGCCAATACCACTGGCGAGGTCAAACGGCTTGAAGCGCTGCTCAAGGATCACGCCGGCATCGACAATTACGTGGCCTACGTCGGCACCGGCTCGCCGCGTTTCTATTTGCCGCTGGATCAGCAATTGCCGGCGGCGAGCTTCGCGCAGTTTGTGGTATTGGCGAAAACCATCGAAGAGCGTGAGACGTTGCGTACCTGGCTGATCGAAACGCTCAACGAGCAATTCCCGATGATGCGTTCGCGGGTGACGCGATTGGAGAACGGTCCGCCGGTTGGCTATCCGGTACAGTTCCGCGTCACTGGTGAACACATCGAAGAAGTGCGTGCGTTGGCGCGCAAAGTGGCGGCCAAGGTTCGCGAAAATCCGCATGTGGTCAATGTGCATCTGGATTGGGAGGAGCCGAGCAAGGTTGTTTATCTGAACATCGATCAGGATCGTGCCCGGGCGCTGGGTGTGAGCACGGCGAATCTGGCGAAATTTCTGCAGAGTTCGTTGACCGGGTCGAGTGTCAGTCAGTATCGCGAAGACAATGAGTTGATCGAGATCCTGCTGCGCGGCACGGTGCATGAGCGTACCGAGTTGTCGTTGTTGCCGAGCCTGGCGGTGCCGACGGACAACGGTCGCAGTGTGGCGTTGTCGCAGATTGCCACGCTGGAATACGGTTTTGAGGAGGGGATTATCTGGCACCGCAATCGCCTGCCGAACGTGACCGTGCGTGCCGATATTTATGGCAAGGAGCAGCCGGCGACGCTGGTGAAGCAGATCATGCCGACGCTGGATTCGATTCGCGCCGAATTGCCCGATGGTTATCTGCTGGATGTCGGCGGCACGGTGGAGGATTCCGAGCGTGGGCAGAAGTCGGTGAATGCCGGGGTGCCGATGTTCATCGTCGTGGTGCTGACGTTGTTGATGGTGCAGTTGCGCAGTTTTTCGCGCACGGCGATGGTGTTTCTGACGGCGCCGCTGGGGTTGATCGGGGTGACGTTGTTCTTGATGGTGTTCCGCCAGCCGTTCGGGTTTGTGGCGATGCTGGGGACGATTGCGTTGTCCGGGATGATCATGCGCAATTCGGTGATTCTGGTGGATCAGATCGAGCAGGATATTGCTTCGGGGCTTAAGCCTTGGCAGGCGATTATCGAGGCGACGGTGCGGCGCTTTCGGCCGATTGTGTTGACGGCGTTGGCGGCGGTTTTGGCGATGATTCCGTTGTCGCGGAGTGTGTTTTTTGGGCCGATGGCGGTGGCGATCATGGGCGGGTTGATTGTGGCGACGGCGTTGACGTTGTTGTTTTTGCCGGCGTTGTATGCGGCTTGGTTCCGGGTGCGTAGGGACGCTTGATTGTTTTGTGACGTGGCGGCCTTCGGGCCGACCATGTTCTTGGGGGTTGGGTGAATATCCGTTTTTGTGGGTGCTGCCGCTGGCGGTTTCGCTTTTACAGCGAGTCCCTTTGGCAAACGCCCCAAAGGAACCAAAGGTCTGTGCCCTGACGTTCGGCCCGCTCGCTGGGGCTCGGGGTTCCTTCGCTCCGGGATCGATCCGGGGGGGCATCGCCTACGGTTTGCTTCGCTGCACCTTCTCTCGATGTGTTCGACTTCGTCGAACGGTCGCTGCGCTCCCACCCCCGGATCAATCCCTCCACTCAGCCTGCCGACGGGCCTTCAGATCAAGATCAAAAGCCGCAGCCGAGCTAACGCTCATCCTGTTGAGTGGTGAAAAGCAGAAGCGATCTGCTCTTGCTCTTCTGTAGGAGTGAGCCTGCTCGCGATGACGGCCCGCCAGCTGTCCAATTTCTCTCTGCATGGACTCCTTCCAACCTGTGGGAGCCAGCCTGCTGGCGATGACGATCGGACAGGCAAAATTGTTTAACCGTGTTGCGAAAATACGGAACCTTCCCACAAGGTTTTCAGGTTGTCCGTCGGAAGCGCAATCTCTAGGCTAGGTCTGTCGCTGCAAAAATCAGCGACCGGGTTTCGCAGCCCGGTTAAACTTCAGACGCACAGCGTCCACCATCCGAAAGCGGGCGCTTTTTTATGCCTGTGTCATGGCGGTTGTGCGCGGGATACCTTCGGGTATGCCGGGTGCCTGAAGTCCCGGTCTGCGAACCTGCGTACAGCTGCCACCTAACTTTCGTTTCGCAGCGAACGGTGGCGGCTCCACTACTTCAGGAGATTTCGCCATGTTCAAACCCACACCCAATCCCCCCAAACCCGTCAGCCATCCCAGCACAATCTTTACCGTCCTTCCCGAAGTCGATTCCGAAACATTACTCGCTCACGCCTGTGAAACCCTGGCTTCCGCCAACATCATGGCCATCGAACTGGCTTTCACCCTGAATGGCCGACGTGTAGTCAGCTTCTGGGTATTCAGCAGATGATTTCCCTCGCTGAGCTGTCAGTGAATCGCGTCCTCGATCAAGTCGATCCGCAAAACTGACGCCCACAAAAAAGCCCGCTGAACCGGTAAAGGTCAGCGGGCTTTTTTTCGTTCAGCACATTACAACGTGCCGAACACCTTCTTCGCCAGACTGGTCGCCGCAGCGGCCGGGTTCTGACGGATGGTTTCTTCCTGTTTGCCGATCATCTCGAACAGGCCATTGAGCGCTTGCTCGGTCACGTAGTTTTCAACGTTGGCGCTCTTCGCATCGACAACGCCAAACGCAGCAGCCTGGCCCGCGAACGAGTTGTACTTCTGCGCTACGCCAACCTTGTCGGTCGCCTGTTTGACGATCGGCAGGAACTTGGCGCGGATCTGTTCGCGGCTGGATTTGTCGAGGTATTGCGTGGCCGAGTCATTGCCGCCGCTGAGGATGCCTTTGGCGTCTGCCACGCTCATTTTCTTCACCGCGTCGACGAGGATTGGCTGGGCCTGGGTCACGGCGCTTTCCGCCGCTTTGTTCATGGCGGTTTCCAGTTCTTCGACCTGGGCGCCCATGCCGAAGGCTTTCATTTTGCTCGCGGCTTTGCCGAGTTTGCCCGGCAGCTCGATCTTCACGTCGGGGTTGTTGCTGAAACCGCCGGGTGTACCCAGTTGCTTGACGGCGATTTGTGCGCCTTGGGTCAGGGCATCCTTGAGGCCGCCGGTGGCGTCTTTTTGCGACAGGTCGCTGAGCGACAGGGCCATGGCGCTGGCGGAGATCATCAGGCCCGCGCACAGGCCGGCGAAGCGAAGGGTAGGGCGGAACATGGCGGTTTCCTTGTTGCAGAAAATAAATTAACGAACGGCGTCGACGCGGATTTTCAGCGGCTGCGGGTCGTTGCCGTCGAGTTGCACGGCGTGGTTTTCGGTGGTGATGAACATCAGTTCGCCGTTGACTTCAATGCGCGCGCTGACCGAGTAGCGATGGCCGGGTTTGACTTGGGCCGGATCGTAGCTCAAGTGGAAGGGCAGCGGCACCTGGCCTTTGACCGGGCCTTTCTGCTCGTCCAATACGACGGCAGGCGCATCGGCTAGCGAGACGTCTTGCAGGCTGACGCTGAGGGTGGCGCTCGGTGGCAGGGCGATGCGCTGCAGATAGAACACTTCACCGTCGAGGCCGACCTTGCCGGCAGGGGTGGTCGATTGGCAGGCGCTCAGCAGCGTGGCGGCGGCGAGCAGGGTGAGTTTTTTCATCGGAAGTTCTCCTTTCAATGTGGGAGCAAGCCTGCTCGCGAAGACGGTATTTCAGTCACTGAGATGTCGACTGACACTCCGTCTTCGCGAGCAGGCTCGCTCCCACAGGGTTTGCATCAGGTCTCGGGCTGTGTGACGACCTGATCTGCAGCATCTTCACTGCGATGCAACGCGACCTGGCGGATCGACAAGCGAATCTCCGCCGGCAACACGCGTTTGGCCGCACCTTCGGCGAGTTCGCCGAGCAGTTCGTGATAGCTGAGTTTGCCGGCCTCGTCGCGACGCAGCACGTCGAGGTCGAGCATCGTCTGGATAAAGTGACGGAACAGGCTCTTGTCGAAGAACTCCGGGGCGTTGAGGCCATGCAGGATCGACAGGCGCTGGGCCATGACCGTGCACAGGTCTTCCAGTTCTTCGGCGCTGATGCTGTTCTGTCCGCTGTTGAGCAGCAAGGACACGGTCATGTAGAAGCGCTGCAGAGTCTGCGCGATGCTCTTCGACAGCAAGGTCAGCAGCACGAAATGCCGCGAACTTGGCGCCGGACGCAGATAGACGTCTTTCTCGAAACGCAGCAGGCCTTGCTCGACGAACGCCTCCAGCCATTGATCGACCACACCGTCGAGTTCATCCAGCGACCAGCGAATGAACAGCTCCGACTGCAAGTACGGATACAGCGCGCGGGTGTAGCGCAGAATCTGTTCGCGACTCATGCGCGAGGCGCTCTGGAAGAAGCTCGCCAGCAGCGCAGGCAGGGCGAAGATGTGCAGCACGTTGTTGCGGTAGTAGGTCATCAGGACGGCGTTTTGCTCGTCCAGATAGAGAATCTTGCCCAGCGCGTCGTTCTGCTCGGCGAGCAGATCCATGTCCTTCACATGCTCGATCAGCGCACGGCCATCGCCTTCCGGCAGCGTTGTGTGCGGCGAGTACGGAACCTTGCGCAGCAGCGCCAGGTACAGATCGAGCACCCGTGCCATGGCGCGATCATCCAGCGCCAGACGTGTGGTCGACAGCAGCGCCAGCGCCACCAGGTTGACCGGGTTGATTGCCGCCGCTTCGTTCAGATGCTGCGCGACTTTCTCGCCGAGGCGGTTGGTGGTTTCGTTGAGCCACGCCGGTTTGTACTGCGGGCCCAGTTCCTGCTGGCGCCAGTCCGGTTGCTCGGCGTCGAGGAATTCCGCGAGTTTGATCGGCTCACCGAAGTTGACGGCGACCTGACCGAAACGTTGCTTGAGCGCGCCGATGACTTTGAAGATGTCGAAGATCGACTCTTTCTTCTTGCTCGCCCCGCGCAGCTCGCCAAGGTAGGTACGACCCTCCAGTACGCGCTCGTAACCGATGTACACCGGCACAAACACGATCGGCATCCGCGACGAACGCAGGAAACTGCGCAGGGTGATCGCGAGCATCCCGGTTTTCGGTTGCAGCATGCGCCCGGTGCGCGAGCGCCCACCCTCGACGAAGTACTCGACCGGGAAACCTTTGGTGAACAGGGTGTGCAGGTATTCGTTGAACACCGAGGTGTACAGCGGATTGCCCTTGAACGTGCGACGCATGAAGAACGCGCCGCCGCGACGCAGCAGGCTGCCGATCACCGGCATGTTCAGGTTGATCCCGGCAGCGATGTGCGGCGGGGTCAGGCCGTTGCGGAACAGTAAATACGAGAGCAGCAGGTAGTCGATGTGACTGCGGTGGCACGGCACGTAAATCACTTCGTGACCCTGAGCGACTTTCTGCACGCCTTCGATGTGGTTGACCTTGATGCCGTCGTAGATCTTGTTCCAGAACCAGCTCAGCACCACTTCAAGGAAGCGGATCGCCGTGTAGGTGTAGTCCGAGGCGATTTCGTTGCCGTAGCGCAGGGCCTGGGCCTTGGCTTTTTCCGCGGAGATGTTTTCGCGCTCGGCTTCGTCGAGGATCGCTTGCTTGACCAGTGGCTGGTTGAGCAAGCCTTTGACCAGGTTTCGGCGGTGGGAAATGTCCGGGCCGATCACCGCGGCTTTCAGGTTGCGGAAGTGCACGCGCAGAATGCGCTGGGCCATGCGCACGGTGCGTTCGTGGCCCTTGTTGTGCTCGATCAGCTCGCGCAGGTGAATCGGTGCGGAGAACTGCACGCGGGTTTTGCGCCCGAGCACAATGATGCTCAGCAGCCGACGCAGACGCCCGGTCACGGCCCAACTGTCGGCGAAGAGCAATTTCCACGGACTGTTTTCGCTGTCCGGCGACTGACCCCAGAACACGCTGACCGGAATGATCTGCGCGTCTTCGGCGGCGTTCTGGGTGAGGGCGCTGACCAGACGCGTCAGGGTCGGCGGCGCGCCACGTTTGTCCTGACGACCGAGCCAGTCCGGATCCGGCGTCAGGTAGAAAAACGCCGCCGGCTCGATCAGCGAACCCACCGACACTGGCAGCACCGGGCGCGGCAGGCCGGCCTTGGTGCACTCGGTGTCGACCACGGCCAGATCGGTCAGCGAAGGGTTTTGCAGGACGTAGAACACCGGACGACTGCGGTCGAGGTTGAGGGTGAACGACGACTGGTTGATCGTCTCCGAGCGAACCCAGAGGTACAACAGTCGGCGCAGGGTGCCAAACACAAGACGGCGGAACGGGGAACGGGTCATACGGCTTCTGCATGAGTTGATAAACCGAGCGGTTGCTCGGGAGGGCGACAGTTTGCCGTATTCACCGAAAATCGGCAAAAAAGCGGCGAAGTAATCTCCTGTTGAGACTTTTCGCGCCTGTCATATACTCGGCGGTCTGTCGCCGGGGCCCTTTTATGGACGTCGGACGCAGGCTGACGTTCCGCAAAGGCTTTCCTGCGAAAAGCCTGTCCAATAATAAAAAAGGAGTATGAACAGATGGCAACACGTGAAACCGGCAACGTGAAGTGGTTCAACGACGCCAAAGGCTACGGCTTTATCCAGCGCGAAGACGGGGTGGACGTGTTCGTGCACTACCGCGCGATTCGCGGCGAAGGGCATCGGTCGCTGACTGAAGGCCAGCAGGTTGAATACGCGGTGATCACCGGCGAGAAGGGTTTGCAGGCTGAGGATGTTGTAGGCTTGTAACAGCAGCTTCAAGTTTCAAGCTGCAAGCCACAAGCTATAAGCAGTTTCGCTTGAGGCTTGCAGCTTGCAGCTCATAACTTGCAGCTGCTTTTAAGCCGTTTTCCAGGTGATTTCTTCTTCACCGTCTTCGCTGATGCGCATCCAGCGATCTGCCGTCTCTTCACCTTCTTCCTCGACCCACGTCCCCGGCGCGCAACGCACTTCGACGTTCAGCGCAGCGAACGCAGCGCGGGCGCAGGCGATGTCGTCGTCCCATGGCGTCTGGTCGCTTTCCAGGTACAGGCTGTTCCACTTGCCCACGGCTTTCGGCAGCCAGGTCACCGGCACGTTGCCCGCCTTGCACTTGTAGGTCTGGCCTTTCTGTACCCAGTCGCTGCACGGGCCAAGGGCTTCGCCGAGCCAGGCGGAAATGGCCTTGTGGTCGACGTCGGCGTCTTTCAGGTAAATCTCGATATCCGGTTGGCGCATGGATGTCCTCACTGCGGTTCTGAAAAATCCATTCGCGGATTTAGCCGGCCCCGGGCGTTTGCCCGAGACCAAAAGTTATTGAAGAACGAAATAATCGTAGCGCATCGACACGGTGGTCACGAACGGCTCGGCCTGTTCGATCACCGCCGCACGACGCTCGGCACTGGCGCGCCAGCCGTGGGGTGTCATCGCCAACAGGTTGGCGCGATCCTCGGGCTTGTCCAGGGTCAGTTTGAATTCCAGGGTTTCACTGTGCGCCAGCGCCATGCCTTCCGGCACCAGGGCCAGATGCTTGTCGTCGGTGTACTCGCGCACTTCGTCGTACAGGCGTTCGCGCAGTTCCATCAGATGGCCGCTGGTCGGGCCGACTTTCATCAGACCGCCGCCGACGCTGAGCAATCGCTTGGCTTCTTCCCAATCCAGCGGGCTGAAAACGCTGGCGAGAAACTGGCAACTGCCCGATGCCAACGGCACACGGGCCATGCTGGCGATCAACCAGCTAATCGCCGGATTGCGTTTGCAGGCGCGTTTGACCGCCTCGCGAGAGATGTCCAGCGCGTAGCCATCGGCGTTCGGCAAGGCCTCGGCGATTTGTGCGGTGTAATAACCCTCGCCACAACCGATGTCGACCCAGCGATCCGGCGCGTAACTCGCCGCCAGCTCGGCCAGACGCTTGGCCACCGGCGCGTAATGGCCGGCGTTCAAGAAGTCACGACGCGCTTCGACCATGGCCTGATTGTCGCCAGGATCGCGGCTGTTCTTGTGCTGCACCGGCAGCAGGTTCAGGTAACCCTGCCGCGCACGGTCGAAGCGGTGGCCGGCGGGGCAGACCACACCGTTATCCACCGCATTCAGCGGTTCATTGCAGATGGGGCAAGCGAGCATCAGGCGAGCAACTTGATCAGGGTCTGGTAGTAGATCTCGGTCAGCACATCAAGATCGGCGGCCAGCACGCGCTCGTTGACCTGATGGATGGTCGCGTTGACCGGGCCCAGTTCAACCACTTGCGTGCCCATGGTCGCGATGAAACGGCCATCGGAAGTCCCGCCGCTGGTCGACGCTTTGGTCTCGCGGCCGGTGATGTCCTTGATGCTCGCCGACACCGCGTCGAGCAGCGCGCCCGGTTCGGTAAGGAACGGCAGGCCGGACAGCGCCCAGTCGATGTGCCAGTCCAGATCGTGCTTGTCGAGAATGTCGGCCACGCGTTTCTGCAGGCCCTCAACGGTCGATTCGGTGGAGAAACGGAAGTTGAACACCGCCACCAGATCACCCGGAATCACGTTGGTCGCGCCGGTGCCGGAGTTGACGTTGGAAATCTGGAAACTGGTCGGCGGGAAGAAGTCGTTACCGTGATCCCAATGCTCGGCGGCCAGTTCGGCCAGCGCCGGCGCGGCGAGGTGGATCGGATTCTTCGCCAGATGCGGATAGGCGACGTGACCCTGGATGCCTTTGACGGTGAGCTTGGCGCCCAGCGAGCCACGACGGCCGTTTTTCACCACGTCGCCCACCAGAGTGGTGCTCGACGGTTCGCCGACGATGCACCAGTCCAGACGCTCGTTGCGCGCGGCCAAACGCTCGACCACTGCTTTGGTGCCGTGGTGCGCCGGGCCTTCTTCGTCGCTGGTGATCAGAAACGCGACTTTACCCTTGTGGTTCGGATAATCGGCGACGAAACGCTCGGCGGCCACGGTCATCGACGCCAGGCTGCCTTTCATGTCCGCCGCGCCACGGCCACAGAGCATGCCGTGCTCATCGATCAGCGCGTTGAACGGGTCGATCTGCCACGCGGTGACCGGGCCGGTCGGCACCACGTCGGTGTGACCGGCGAAACACAGCACCGGGCCGTCGTTGTTGCCGTGGATCGCCCAGAAGTTATCCACATCTTCGATGCGCATCGGCTCGAGAGTGAAACCGGCATCGCCCAGGCGCTGCATCATCTGCTTCTGGCAATCGGCGTCGACCGGCGTCACGGACGGACGGCGAATCAGGTCGATGGCGAGTTGGAGGGTCGGCGAAAGGTCGGCGTGGGCCGTCATGGAAAACTCCGAAGATCATGAATGTGGGCACGGACTAACTGTGGGAGCGAGCCTGCTCGCGAATGCGGTGTATCAGTCAACATAATCGGTGAATGTGACAAAGCCTTCGCGAGCAGGCTCGCTCCCACGGGGATTAGGAAGAGCCCCGCAAAATGGCGGTTATCTTAAAGCAAAACGGCGGCCATTGGCCGCCGTTTAGTGCATCGATGAGGATTTAGACGACCGGCGCCGGTTCCGGTGCAGCCGCCGGTTTCGGCAGTGACGACAGGAACGCCATGATCAACGCCGCCAGATACGGCAGCGACTGCACCAGCAACATCACCACCCAGAAGCGCATGTCGTTGCTCGGCATGCCGTTGACCAGGAAGATTCCCAGCGCCGCGCCCCACAACAGCAGCATGATGAACAACTCTTCCCGCGCCTCGGAAATCGCCACCCAGAAGCCATGGTTGTCGGCGTTTTTCGGTGTACGGAAGAACGGAATGCTGCTGGTGAAGAAGCCGTACAGCACCGCTTTGGCGATGGTGTGCGACAACGCCAGTCCGGCCAGTGCCGCGCAGAAGGCATCTTTCAGGTTCACGCCAACGGCGCGGCGGTAGAGGAAGATGATCTTGCCGACCTTGAACACAAACAGCGCCAATGGCGGGATCGCGAAGATCAGCAGCGGCGGATCGACCCGCTGCGGCACGATGATCATCGCCGCCGACCACAACAGCGCGCCGACGGTGAAGAAGATGTTCATGCCGTCCGCGACCCACGGCAACCAGCCCGCGAGGAAGTGGTAACGCTGGCCACGTGTCAGCTCGGTGTCCTTGCCGCGCAGCAGGCTGCGGGTGTGGCGCTTGATGATCTGGATAGCGCCATAGGCCCAACGGAAACGCTGCTTCTTGAAGTCGATGAACGTATCCGGCATCAGACCCTTGCCGTAACTGTCGTGGTAATACGCCGCCGACAGGCCTTTTTCGAACACGCGCAGACCGAGTTCGGCGTCTTCACAGATGCACCAGTCGGCCCAACCCAACTCTTCCAGTACCGAGCGACGGGTCATGGTCATGGTGCCGTGCTGGATAATCGCGTCACGGTCGTTACGGGTGACCATGCCAATGTGGAAGAAGCCTTTGTATTCGGCGTAGCAGAGCTTCTTGAAGGTGCTTTCGTTCTGGTCGCGATAATCCTGCGGCGACTGCACCACAGCGATTTTCGGGTCGGCGAAGTGCGGCACCATGTGCTTGAGCCAGTTCGGGTGCACGCAGTAATCGGAGTCGATCACGGCGATCACTTCGGCGTCCTTGGCGGTGTGCGGAATCAAATAATTCAGCGCGCCGCCCTTGAAACCGGCCAGGGGCGAGACGTGGAAGAACTTGAAGCGTGGGCCGAGGGTGTCGCAGTAGTCGCGCACCGGCTCCCAGACCGCCGGGTCCTTGGTGTTGTTGTCGATGATCAGGACTTCGTAGTCCGGATAATCCAGCGCTGCGAGGGCGTCGAGGGTCTGTTTGACCATCTCCGGCGGCTCGTTGTAGCAAGGCACGTGGATTGAGACTTTCGGGCGATAGCTGGAGTCGCCCTCGACCGGCAGGAACTCGCGCCGACGCTTGTGAATCCACACCGCTTCGGCCAGCTCATGCGCCTCCGTCAGCAAGACGATAAACACCCCGAGCGCACCGAGCGCCAAGAGGAAGCCGACTGTCAGGCTGAACCACGTGCTGTATTGCAGGCTGTAGTCGTAACCGATCCACACCAGCACTGAACCGCAAAGAAACGCGATAAAGGTCAGGAAGATCCGCCCACGCTGACGCAGGGCCGAGCCGTCGATCATCAGCAGGGTCAGCGACAACAGCGCCAGCACCACCGAACCGATCGCCAGCACGCGCCATTGCGGAATGGCGACCACCGGGCCTTCAAAGTTGAATTTCTGCTGCCGCGCGGCGTTGAACACGCCCCAGTAAGCGCCGACCGAACCTTCGTCGCTGGCCTTCCACGGCTGGTCAAACGCTTCGATCACGAAGTAGTTGAAGCCTTGGCGGTTGAGCTTGTTGACCAGCGTACGCAGGTAAATCGCTTGATCCGCCGGCGACGCATCGGCGCCACCGCGCATGCGACCGTTGCTCGGCCAGCCAACCTCGGAGAGCAGCAGCGGTTTCTTCGGGAACAGTTTTTTCAGGTCGCGGGCGCGGTCGAACACGAACTGGCCAGCCTTGTCGACCGGGATGAATTCCCAGTACGGCAGAACGTGCGCGGCGATCAGATCAACGTGCTTGGCCAGCTCCGGGTGTTCTTCCCAAACGTGCCATTGCTCGGAGGTGGTCACCGGCACTTTCACCGCCGCGCGCACGCGATCAAGCAGCACGCTCAGCTCTTGCGCGGTGATTTCCTTACGGAAGATCGCTTCGTTACCGACCACCACGCGCACCACGCTGCGCGAGGTATTGGCCAGTTCGATCGCGCGCTGGATTTCCCGTTCGTTGCGTTCCTGGTCCGGGCTGATCCAGATCCCCAGTGTCACGCGCAGGCCGAATTCTTCAGCCAGTTTCGGGATGTCTTGCAGCGAACCGTCGACCGAGTAGATGCGGATGTTGTCCGTCAGCTTGCTCATGATCTCCAGATCGCGGCGCATTTCGTCGTCAGACGGATATTGATCCTTCTGCGGGTATTGTCCCTGCTGGAACGGCGAATAGGAGAAACCGGAGATCTGCTCCGGCCAGTTCGGCGCGGAAACCGGGCGATTGATCAGCGCCCAGAAACCAGTGAACAGGGCGGCGATTGCCAGAACCACCACCAGGTTGAGACCAAATTTACGCGATGACATAGCTATTTCGGGTTCCAAAGGCTGTGGAACGAAGGATCGGTCGGCTAGACGCCCGAGGGGCGCGCATCCTACACCGGCAGTTCGCAAGTCGTACATCAGACAGGGAAATGCCCGACATTGGGCAGCCGACTTTGACTTAAGTTCTTACACTTGTAGCTGCAGGCTTAGAACTTGTCGCTGCGTAGCCCTATAATGCGCGCCGGTTTTTGGGGTAATGGTCATGAGTACAGAAGATCCGCGGTTTGCAGGCATCGCCCGTTTGTATGGCATTGAAGGCCTGGAGCGCCTGCGCGCGGCCCATGTGGCGATCGTCGGCGTCGGTGGCGTCGGTTCCTGGGCGGCGGAAGCCATGGCCCGCTGTGGCGTCGGCGAGATTTCGCTGTTCGACCTCGACGACGTCTGCGTCAGCAACGCCAACCGCCAGTTGCACGCACTGGACAGCACCGTTGGCAAGCCCAAGGTCGAAGTGATGGCCGAGCGCCTGCGCGGGATCAACCCGGATTGCACCGTGCATGCCGTGGCGGATTTCGTCACTCGCGACACCATGGCCGAATACATCACGCCGAACATCGATTGCGTGATCGACTGCATCGACGCGGTCAACGCCAAGGCTGCACTGATCGCCTGGTGCAAGCGGCGCAAGATCCAGATCATCACCACTGGCGGTGCTGGCGGGCAGATTGATCCGACGCTGATTCAGGTGTGCGATCTCAATCGCACGTTCAACGACCCGTTGGCCTCGAAAGTGCGCTCGACGTTGCGTCGTGATTACGGCTTCTCACGTACTGTGACCCGCCATTACAGCGTGCCGTGCGTGTTTTCCACGGAGCAACTGCGCTATCCGAAACCGGATGGCAGCATTTGTTTGCAGAAGAGTTTTGTTGGTGATGGCGTGAAGCTGGACTGCGCCGGCGGGTTTGGCGCGGTGATGATGGTCACGGCAACGTTCGGCATGGTCGCGGCGACCAAGGCTGTGGACAAGATTGTCGCGGGTGTGCGGCGCCCGTCAGACCGAGTCAAACCTCAGGCTTGATGCTGGGGCTTTGATCGTTCCCACGCTCCGCGTGGTAATGCAGCCCGGGACGCTCCGCGTCCCATCCAGAGCCGAACGCGGAGCGTCCGTTGAGGCATTCCCACGCAGAGCGTGGGAACGATCAGTCAGCGAGCCAACTCATTCATCCGCTGGAGCACGGCATTGAGGCCATTGCTGCGCGAGGGCGATAGCTGGCGCGAAAGGCCGAGCTGATTAAACCAGTCAGGCAAATCAACCTGCTGCAACTCAGCCGCCGACAAGCCGTTAACCCGCAACAGCAACAACGCCACCAACCCGCGAATCATCCGCGCATCGCTGCTCGCGCTGAATTGCCAGTGACCGTCGCGCAATGCCCCAACCAGCCACACCTGACTCTCACAGCCATGCACCCGGTTGGCCTCGCACTTGTCCGCATCGCTGAGCGGCGGCAAACGATCACCAAACTGCATCAACAACCGCGCCCGCTGTTCCCAGCCCGCTGCATCCTGAAAAGTCTGCAGCGCCTCGGCGGCCTCGACCGGTAAGCTCATCGCAACAACTCCAGCGCCTGATCCAGCGCTTCAAAGAAACGCTCCAGATCTTCCGAGTCGTTGTACAGCGCCAGTGACACACGAATCGCCCCGGCCAGTTCGAAGCTTTTCAGCAACGGCATCGCGCAGTGATGTCCGGCCCGCACAGCGATGCCTTGCTCCGTCAGCAAATGCGCCAAATCAGCGTTATGCACACCTTCAACGACAAAACTGGCCAGCGCCAGTTGCGGCTTGCCGAGCAGACGAATGCCATTACGCGCCGCGAGTCCACGCAGCAAATAATCATGTAGCGCCGCTTCGTGGGCCGACACCGCTTCCTGATCGAGCCCGGCCAGATAATCAAGTGTCGCGCCAAGGCCGATGACACTGGCAATCGGCGGCGTACCCGCTTCGAAACCCAGCGGAGCAGGGCGGAAGCGCGAATCGTGATAGTTGGCTTCCAGCACCATTTCGCCGCCGAACTGCCAAGGCTTCAACTGCTCAAGCGCAGCATTGCGCCCGAACAGCACGCCGAGCCCATCAGGCCCATAGAGCTTGTGGCTGGAAAATACATAAAAGTCGCAACCCAGCGCCTGCACGTCATGCCGACCGTGGACCACGCCTTGGGCGCCATCGACCACAGTCAGCGCGTTCTGCGCCTTGGCCATGCCCAGTAGCGCTGGCAATGGCTGCCAGGCGCCGAGCACGTTGGACAATTGACTCACCGCCAGCAACCGCGTGCGCGGGCCGATCAAATGCACAGCAGCCGCGAGGTCGATCAAACCGTCGGCATCCAGCGGCAGGATCACCAGTTTCAGGTTGCGACGTTGCGCCAGTTGCTGCCATGGCAGCAGGTTGGCGTGATGCTCCAGGGCGCTGATGACAATTTCATCGCCCGGTTGAAATAGATGTTCCAGGCCATAAGCCAGGAGATTCAGCGCACTGGTGGCGCCGTGGGTGAAGATGATCTGCCCGCTGTCACCGGCATTCAGCCACTGGGCAACCTTGAGCCGACTGTCCTCGAACGCCTGCGTCGCGTGAGCGCCCGGCAGGTGTTGCGCTCGATGCACATTGGCCGCGCCGTTGGCGTAGTAATGCGTCAGTGCGTCGAGCAGGGCTTGGGGTTTTTGCGTGGTGGCGGCGTTGTCCAGATAGGTCTGGTCTTGCCGTTGCAGAGCGGCGATGGCCGGGAAGTCGGCACGCCAGGGGGAGGGAATCATCATGTGGTATACGCCTGACCCTGTGGGAGTGAGCCTGCTCGCGAAGGCGTCCTTGAAGACGCTAAAAGCTTCGCGAGCAGGCTCGCTCCCACAGGTTATCAATGTGCTGCTTAGTTGTGAGCGTGCAGCGCTTCGTTCAGTTCGATCGCCGATTTGTGGGTTTTGCATTCCACAGCGCCGGTTTCCGAATTGCGACGGAACAGCAGGTCAGTCTGACCGGCCAATTCACGCGCTTTCACAACCTTGACCAGATTGTTGTTTTCGTCGAGCAGCGCCACCTTGGTGCCGGCGGTCACGTACAGGCCCGACTCCACAGTGTTGCGGTCGCCCAACGGAATACCGATACCGGCGTTGGCGCCGATCAGGCAGCCTTCGCCAACCTTGATCACGATGTTGCCGCCGCCCGACAGGGTGCCCATGGTCGAGCAACCGCCGCCCAGGTCCGAACCCTTACCGACGAATACGCCAGCGGAAACGCGGCCTTCGATCATGCCCGGGCCTTCGGTGCCGGCGTTGAAGTTGATGAAACCTTCGTGCATCACGGTGGTGCCTTCACCGACGTAAGCGCCCAGACGCAGACGCGCGGCGTCAGCGATACGCACGCCGGCCGGAACCACGTAGTCGGTCATTTTCGGGAACTTGTCCACCGAGAACACTTCCAGCAGCTCGCCACGCAGACGGGCTTCCAGTTGCATTTCCGCCAGTTCGCTCAGGTCAACAGCGCCCTGGCTGGTCCACGCGACGTTTGGCAGCAGCGGGAAGATCCCGGCCAGGCTCACGCCGTGCGGCTTGACCAGACGGTGCGACAGCAGGTGCAGTTTCAGATACGCCTCAGGCGTCGAGGTCAGCTGTGCATCTTCAGCCAGCAGGGTGGCGACCAGCGGCTTGTGGCTTTCAGCCAGACGGGTCAGCAGCTTGCCTTGAACGGCATCGATACCTTTCACAGCTTCAGCCAGTTGTGCGGCCTGGGCGGTGGTGAAGGTGATGGCCTGGTTGCCTTCGGTGTAACCGAGGATCGGCGCAACGGCAGCGACCAGCTCGGCCGAAGGGTTGAGCAGTGGCTGTGCGTAGAACACTTCCAGCCACGCGCCTTGACGGTTCTGAGTGCCGACACCAAAGGCGATGCTGAACAGGGAATTGGACATGTAAATACACCTCTACAAAGAGTGACGGGCTGCTTACTTCAGAGCGGCCGCGTAGATATCTGGCTTGAAGCCAATCAGGGTTCGGTCACCGAGATCGAGCACCGGGCGCTTGATCATCGAGGGTTGAGCGAGCATCAGTTCGATGGCTTTCGACTGGTCGAGATCGGCTTTGCGTTCGTCGTCGAGTTTGCGAAAGGTCGTGCCTGCGCGGTTCAACACCGTTTGCCAGCCGTGTTCGTCACACCATTGGGTCAGGTGCTCACGGTCGATGCCGGCGGTTTTGTAATCGTGAAAGTCGTAGCTGACAGCGTGCTCATCAAGCCAGGTGCGCGCCTTTTTCATGGTGTCGCAGGCTTTGATGCCGAAAAGGTGCAACGTTTTACTTGAAACGGTCAAGGAATTGCCCCCTTTACAGGTGCTGGAGAAAAATGGTGTCGGATTATGCCATGACCAAACGGTTTCGTCGGCCACGGTTGTCGTAACGCTGCAAAACCTGTGGGAGCGCGCCTGCTCGCGAAGGGGCCGCTTCAGTCAATTGAGTGTTGAATGATCCACCGCATTCGCGAGCAGGCTCGCTCCCACAAGGGGACTGCGTTGCGGGCGTGCGACATAGGTGCAACGGTCAGACACAGCCTAAGCGGCTAATATGGCAGTTCAACGCTGTCGATTGTCTGAGATTTCCGCTTTATGCAAACTGCTTACACCGTCCTGATCCTGCTGATGTTGGTCAGCGTCTCGCGTCTGGTCGGGCGGGTCATTCCGCTGCCGCTGCCACTGGTCCAGATTGCCGCCGGCGCCTTGCTCGCCTGGCCGACGCTGGGTTTGCACGTGGCCCTCGATCCCGAGTTGTTCCTGTTTCTGTTCCTGCCACCCTTATTGTTTTCCGATGGCTGGCGCATGCCCAAGCGCGAGTTCTGGCACCTGCGCGGGCCGATCCTGACACTGGCGGTCGGGCTGGTGCTGTTCACCGTGGTCGGCGCTGGCTACTTCATTCATTGGTTATTGCCGTCAATTCCGTTGCCGGTGGCCTTCGCCCTGGCGGCTGTGTTGTCGCCGACGGACGCTGTGGCGGTGTCGGCCATTTCGCAAAACCGTTTGCCGACCCCGCTGATGCATATCTTGCAGGGCGAGGCGCTGATGAACGATGCCTCCGGTCTGGTGACCTTCAAGTTCGCCCTGGTGGCGGCCATCACGGGCGTGTTCTCGCTGACCAGCGCCAGCCTCACCTTCGTTGTGGTGGCGCTTGGTGGGTTGGCGGTCGGCGTGGCATTGAGCTGGCTGGTCGGGCGTTTGCGGGCGTGGATGATCGCCCGCGGCTGGGATGACCCGGCCACCCACGTGGTGTTCATGTTACTGCTGCCGTTCGCCGCTTATGTGCTGGCGGAACGTCTTGGTGTCTCGGGCATTCTTTCGGCCGTGGCGGCGGGGATGATGCAGACGCGTGTTATGCCCCCCCAAAAAGCTACTAGTCACCAACGAGTGAGTGAGTGAGTGCGTTGGTTCAGCAAGCGCGGCGAATAGTTGGAGATACTTTTAGATTCAGACTCTCATTGAAATGGTCACATCCTCACGAGCTTTCATGCCCCACCAGCACAGCCTCCTGCCGCCGTTACCAATGCCCTAAACGCTCGCAGCCCCACACCCCTCCGTCCAGCCATAGCCGTTCACTGGCTCTCTATTAGCCCTATGTGCCTCGCCGGGTTCCCCCACACGGCGCAATGGCGATAGTATTGTGCCATTACCCAGGGCACCCGGATGCCCAACAACCCTTACGTATTAGGCGAGGAGGGTGGGAGGAGCACGGCATGGATCAGCTATGGCACAGATACGCACACAGAAGACCACCACATCCCGTAGCGGTTATTTGGGAGGCTTCGTCGTGCCCGCGATTTGACAAGTAATCGCTTAAAAATAAGATTGCCCGGCAGTCCAAAATTCCAGACGAATCCCCATACGAACAACATTTCAGAACCAAGGTACTCAGGTATGAGTGAGCAGGAACAAGAACAGAAGCAGGAATACGCTTTTCACCCAGCTGATCTAATCGAGTATGCGATGGATAAACCCATTGGCGCAGCTCGTGCGGCGTTGAGGGTGGGGCTAGAAGACGCTGACGTTGACCATGACATCATCATTGCCGAACTGATGGGGAACATGGAGTTAAATCAGCGGTTCCTGAAGAAGCTCACGGGTGCTTTGCGGAAGAATCAAAATAAGATCATTGGTGAGATGCCAGATCGTATCCAGACTCTTCAGGTGGAGCGCGACCTCGGAATATGATGTGCTCTAATTTTACTTTAGTAAGCAATAAACCTTGTCGCCGAGGTGTAGCAAATGTCTTTGGTTGAAAATGCCATAGTGCTACCTCCAGCCCCTGAATTTGAACTCACGGCATTGGACGTAGAAAAAGGTGAACCAGTTCATCCCCTGGATCGCCTTCAAATCATGTCTGCGGATACTTGGGAAGTCTTTACGCTGGAATTCGTTTCCTACCTAGGTAAAGGCTACGATTCAGTCACCCGCTGTGCTGGTGCGGGTGACAAGGGGCGCGATGTCATCGCCCGGCACTCTAGGGGATGGGACAATTACCAATGCAAACACTACAAAGATAAGCTGAGCGTTGCAAGTGTAGTGGCAGAGCTGGGTAAGCTGGTCTATTACACTTGGAAAGAAGACTACACCCTTCCGCACGAGTATCGATTCGTGTCGCCGAAAGGCTGTAGTTCCGATTGCATTGATATGCTGGGCAAGAAGTCTCGCATAAAGGCTGAAATCATCAAGCGCTGGGATAAGGTCTGTAAGGACAAGATCACGAAGACAGAATCCATCCCTCTTGAGGGAGCTCTGTTAGACTATCTAAATACCCTCGACTTTTCTTTCGTTGATGAGATGTCGTCACAGGAATTAATCGAGAAGCATGCACTCACACCCTATCACACATCACGATTTGGGGTTTATCATCTAAAGCGACCGCAGGTTCGTAATCCCGAGCTTGGTGCTGTTGGTGATAATGAGAAAGTCTACATTGATGCACTCTTGGACGCGTTCTCTGATGCCGATGGGGCAGAGTATTCATTTGATAGTGTAATGGACAGTGAATACAAAGACGATCTTGAGCGAGCAAGGATCAACTTCTTCAGTGCGGAATCACTGGAGATGTTTTCGCGTGATGCGTTTCCTACAGGGTGCTATGAAAGCCTCAAAGGCGAGTGCCACGAAGGTGTTCACAGTGTAGTGCGTAAAAAGTTCGATGATGGGTATCAACGGTTTCTTGAAGTTAGCACTCACTGCGTAAAGATTCCATACGATGCCCATCCACTTCGTCATTTCTTGCAGACCTCGGATCGAAAGGGGCTATGCCACCAGTTGGTGAATGACATGAAGTTTAAATGGATCAAGAAATAGATGATGAATTCAAAGGACTTGTACAACAGCCCTGTCGAGATTGGGGCACGCATCGTTCTGTTGCTAGCAGGTTTGTCTCGGGAGCTTGACCTGGATGAGCTGATCTTTCTTGACTATGCGGCTATTTATAGTAGTGATTTTCAAGGTGAGCCAAGTCTGCACCCTATCCTATTGAACCGACTTTCCGAGCTGGTTCGTAGACGGGAAATATTCCCAGGTGCGATCAGGCTGTTTATCGCTAAGGGATTGATTACTTCACGGGTCGACGAGCAGGGCGTTCGATATTTAATTACCGACGCGGGCAGGGCATTTGCCATCAAGTTGACCACTGAGTATCACGCAGATTTCAAGCGGCATGTTGTGTGGGTTGAGGGGAATATTGACTACCTCGCAGCTCAGCGTCGCACTATATATAAATATAAAGTTGACAGGGTGGTCTGATGTATATTGAAAGTGTGGTTGTGAGCGGCCCTGAGCGTAGAGACGCGTCCGTATATTTTACGAAGGGTGCTAATGTTGTTCAGGGTGGCTCTAATACGGGTAAATCCTACATTGTTCAATGCATCAAATTTGCCCTGGGTTCTAATACTCCCCCAAAGTCAATTGATGAATCCCAAGGCTATACCACGGTCAACGTTAAATTTGTAAATGAAGACCAGTCTTCCTTTACGATAGAGAGGGAGCTTTTTGCAAGTTCAAAGCCTACTTTTCACGACGAGGAGGGCAAGGTTCAAGTTTTGGGTGTGAAACATAACCCTACGAAAATGAACTCTATTTCGAACCAGATTTTGGATAGATTGGGGCTCAATGGGAAGCTGTTGCTGAAGGGTACAACTTCATTAAATAACGCTTCCTTCTCCCTTCGCGATTTCGAAAAAGTCTTTTTGATGGATGAGACGCGAATCGTGGCTGATTACTCTCCTTTGGGCACTGGCCAAAATGATGAGGCCACCAAAGAAAAATCCATTCTTAAGCTGTTGCTTACCGGGAAAGACGACGCCGGGGTCAAACAGGCTAAGAAAGAGCTGGCGTCAAAGGGTGCACTGCGCCATCGAGTTGCTGCTGTCGAGGACATCATCAGGCAATTCTATCCAGATGTTGACGCCACCGAGGCCCTAGAGCTCCAGAAGCTCAATTCGTTTACCGCCCAGGTCGCGCTCCGATTGGAGGTAGCTGAAACTGAGCTGGAAGGTGCGTTCCATTCGAGTGAAGACCTCTTCAGCCAAAAAGCCAATCAGCTCTCTGAGCTGGAGATTGTTGAAGGCAAGCTCGCAGAAGACAAGGCACTCCTTGGCCGATTTGACATGCTTGGTCAGAAATACGAATCAGACCGCCAGCGTCTTCAGGGCATTGAGCAGGCGGCAGTTTTGCTTGAAGGTTCAGACGCGGTGCTATGTCCAACCTGCGGCAATCATTTTGACTCCGAATCATGCACAACGGACGTTGATGACATTAAAAAAGGTGTTTCCTTCGAGCTGGATCGAATTTCGAAGAACATCCACGAGCTCGCGGAAGCCCAAGGATCCCTGACTGCAGCGATCGAACGTAACGCCTCCAACGCAGAGGCCACCAAGACATCCATCGCCGCACTGGAGAAGCTGATCACGTCTGAGATTCAAGATTCGGTACAGGCAGTGAGTGACCTTAGAGAACTCGCCTCTTCCCTCAAGCATGACCGGTCGGCACTAGAACGGCGTGTGGTTGATAAGGCTAGGCTGACGGGCGAGCTGAAACGACTCGGAGTTCTCCTGCTTGAAGAGCAAAACGCATATACGCCTGAAGGCTTTGAGGAAACAGCCCAACCGCTGGTGGAAGAGATCGAAGCGATTCTGAAGCGCTGGAGCTTCCCGAACTACTGCCCGGTATCTTTCGATTTCGCAAGACGAGACATCACTATTGGCGGGAGCGCGAGGGGCAATTTCGGCAAGGGGTATCGAGCCATCGCTTCAGCTGCGTTCGCGCTAGGGCTGATGAATTTGCTGAAGCGTTCCGGGCGTCACCCTGGTTTTGTGGTGCTCGATTCGCCGCTGACCACGTACAAGGAAGGGGATCCGGAACCTGGGGAAGAGGATAAAGAAGTAGCGGAGGACATGATATATGCGTTCTATCAGGATGTTGCAGATCACTTCAAAGGCTCTCAAGTTATTATTTTTGAGAACAAGGAACCTGATACGGCCCTCATCCCTCAATTGAACTACGAGCACTTTACGAAGAGCAGAGGGAATGGCCGGTATGGCTTCTTTCCGCTAAAAGACTGATGTGGTGGTGTAGTGTGGTCACTCAGCCTCGAAATATGAAGTCCTAAGTGGACAGCCTTAGGATTCATGCGATTTCAAATATTTTGCCAGGCTTAAAAAGTCATGGGTTTCTTGAAAGGAGTAGGTAGATGACTAATGCTGTTGTCTGGTATGACCATGGTTCTTTATCTGTCTGGGCGGCAGCCGATTCGCTGCTGACCGCTATATCGAAGAATTCCGATCACACCTCAATCAGTAGGGTCACGGATCAGGCAATGAAAGTATTGCGATTGAGAGTGGGCGCCTGGGGTGTCACTGAGTACACTGTTGCGGCTGGGCCTATGATTAGCTACGACGTCGGTATGGTGTACGCTGGAGCGGTAACACCCGCGCTCATGACGTACTCCGCAGCGTCAATGATGCTGGATAATTTGCATCCGCAGACAAAAGACAATACACAAATAAGGACTCCAGACCTTCGCGCTGTTGCAGATCTTATACGACATCTATCTGAACGTTATACTAAAGACGCAAGCGTTGGGTATGCAGCGGGCAGAGCACCATTCTGCGAGTTTGTCATTTTTGGTATTGCCCCAGACGATATGCTCAACTCTCGTCCACTTGAGTGTTACTGGATACACCCGGAGTTCAATGGGAATGGGGAGTTTTCTCAAGTCGCTCAATCTATCGATCTTTTAAAGGGGGAGGTCGCTGTAATAGGTGATGATGCAGATAACCTCCGCGCAGAGATAAAGTCCCTACAGGACACCCCCAAAATTGAGGAGAAAGGTAGAGAACCTCGTTTAGCGCTAGAAACTCGTATGCGGGCTAGAAAGCACGATACTGTTGGCGGCACATTGCAGTTCGGAGTCATGAGTTCGAGAAGTTGCCGCTTAGAGCTCTTCGGCGCGATGCATGACCAATACGGTGATCCTGTGCAGAACTGGCTAGGATTTGATTTTCAAGAAGAGATAAATTCGATTCTGGGTATGCCAGTGAAAATTCCATCCTTGGATTAACGCGCGCTGATTGCCTTCATGCTACCGCGTATAACTCGTATATGCGTGGAGGGTCATTGAGGGTGCTAGCGCTCCGTAGTCCAGTCCCCCTTCCGGTGTCTGAGCCAGGGCCAAACAGCGCTGCCGCACGGCGGATTTCTTGTCTCGGGAGCGTGGCCGATACGTCTTGTAGCAAGAATCTAAGATTGCTTGCTTTATCTAGTAGATCCATTCCATTTGAATCGAGAATGTCTTTGGAACAAGCCTCGCCGCTCGTGGTTAAATTGCTCTTTGACTAGCAGGCAGCAGACGCGAGGGGCTGATGGGCAAGGATCAAGATTTAGAGGTCGCCGAGAAGGGCACGGACGCCAGTGGCCGCGAGCCAGTTTTAAACGCACCGCCTGAGGACGCTGATGACCAGGCCCAGGCGATTGCAGAGCACTGGCGCGGTGCCTGGAGCGATCTGAGTCGCACGGACGCCGTTGTCGCGCAAGGCCCGAGTTTTGTCCTGTGGCGTTATGAAAAAAACGGCTTCGAGAGCCCCGGTACGTTTTTCCCTGCCGAAGCGATTGACCAGACGATCCCGCACGCAGGGATGCGCGAAGCGCTGCGTGAATACCTGGCTGAGACCGACCATGCAAGCCACCTGGTGGCCGTCATCGTTTTACAAGGGGACGTTGGAGCTGCGATGTCGGTGATTCCAAAAACGGCTATCTGCAAACCGCAGGCTTGGTTTGAAATGACCAAGATTCGGAAGGCTTCGATCTCTGACAAGGTGTGGATCCCACTGCGCGCTGACCATACTCTGACGTCAGAGGGGGAGTACGGCTATGAAGGCCATCTGGAAGAGTATTTCGGCGTAGGCTCGGTCATGTTCGACCTTCAGCATCGCGACGAAATTTCTAAACTGGGTTGGGGCGACATTGGTGGTAACACCTTTGCCGGCGGTGAAGAATCGCATCGTGTATGGCCGAAAGAGAATGCCCACGACGCGTCAACAAGTCCGAGTCCCACTCTCAGTCAGCAGACTGACTCGGTCGTTAGCTTCCGTTTGCCATTCACAGACTTGAACGTGTCCTTAAACACTCGCCCAGCCAAACCTGCAGCTCCTCCCGAGCCAGTGTCTCCGGCGGAGCCCATCTTCGTCAAAACCTACTATTGGGCGGGTAACTGGGCCAGTCATCACTCTGATGCGGTAGGCACTGGACTGGTTATTGAGCAGAGCTTCGATGGTGCGGTGCCGAATGAGTGGCACCTGCATCAGGATTTCGTGATTTCGCTAGGCCTGCAGCGAGAAGGCGACGTTTGGTTGCGGCCAGTCGAGGGTTTCATGGAGGTCGTGAGGCTTAAGCGTGACGAGCAGGGTAAGCCTGTATTCCTCGAAGCGCGCACTGAGCACCTACGTGATTACCTGAGAGCTCGGGGCACGTACCTGCTGCTGAGTAGTTACCGAAGCCGCTCCCAGACCGTGTCGGATGCGTCCCATATCGGCTGGCCGTCCAGCGTCGTGCAAGAAGAGAAGGACGGAATTGCCTGGGAGGGCGTCAATTACGAGATCCATGAGGGCGGCAAGGCCTACGGCTCATTGACAGGTGTTTTCCATGTCTCTCATACAGACGTCGACACCGACGATGACGTGCCAAGGCTTGGGCTACCCGACGATGATTCTGTCGTGTCCAAATCTTGGTCTATCCAACACGAGGGAAGAAAGCTCCATTCCCTGAGTGGGTCGCTTTGGATGACTGAGGCTGTTGAGCCCGGGCGTGTGAGCGAAAAGGTAAAGGGCGAAACGCCGCTGACCAAGGTGGACTTCGCCATTAATGGCTCTGGCGATCGTGTCAGCGGGGACGAGCTCGCATCCACTGGTGGTTGGCTATGGTTCCGCCCGAGCGTCACCGCTCTTTTAGGCAGCTACCGGGGCTCTTGCCTGCGGTGGTACACCCGGGACACCGGCGCCATTGGGATCTCAAGCGGGGATAGCGTCCATTTCGGTCTGAATGCCCTAGGCTTTATCAATGTTTATGCCAAGGACATCGGCCAGCTTCCACCTTGGCAGCAACGTGTATGGGCGGGGGCAAACGTCGTTCCCGAGGGTGGAGTTTCGGAGGAGCTCTTGGCATCGCAGGCTAAAGCTCTTCCTGCTGCAACGAAAGCGCCTGAGGCGCGGCTGCGTCCGGCATATGACGAGGTCAATGCCACGTTCGAGAAAATCAGTGGAAAGCCGCTCTTCTCCCCACATCATGCGACGGATAACATTTTTAAACGTGTTCATCGGTTCCGGGCCCTGGAGAAAACTGGGGTGCTTGAGCTCGCAAAAGATCTAGCCAGGCTTACGGTTGAATCTCTCGATGGAGATGCGTTGACCTCTATGGGCGCGCAATCTGGGAAAACGAAGTCCGGGTCTATGAAACATTTGGAAGCTGGCTTGATGAAGCGGGGAGCAACCTTGGAGGAAGCGAGGGCGCTGACCAAGGTGTTGGTGGGAATCAATCAGCTTAGGCAAGCGGACGCACATTTGCCGTCCTCAGGATTTTCCGAAGCGTTTGATCTTGTAGGCGTCGATCAGCAGTCCGATACGGTGGTACAAGGGCGCCAGATGCTTGAGTTGCTGGTTGACTCTCTGGTGGGAATGACGAGAGTCTTTTCCCAGCCAGCCGTCAAAGGCAACTGACTTGGTTGACGATGAGGTGGTAAACAAGGTGCTGAGTGAGCTCGACATGAGCGAGGCGAACCTTGGGCATGGGATGTAGATATTGCACCCCTGTAACGTATTGGCTCCCTGGACTTGCTCATATGCTTCGAGCATCCGCTCTTTGGATAGAAGCTAAGAGCCCCTGTAGATGGTGGCATTTCGCCTCTTGGGGCATACTGTCTGCCTATGCAGTGAACAACAAGAGCGATGCGTTATGGCCGTAGATAGGAAATGGGAAGAAAAATTCGACTCTGATGAATTCGATGATTACAAAATGGCGTGGGTTGAAAAAGAGAGGCTCAGGCAAGAGAACTCTGACGCGGGATGGATTTATATCGGGATGGACACAAGATCCCCGGATAGAGCTAAGATCGGCCTAACGACTGGAAGGTTAGCTACTAGAGCTAGCAGTAGCCACAATCCCTCTTACGTACCGTACTATGCCTTCAAGGTTAAAGAAGGTGTTTGCAGCAAGCAGATAAACGAAATCGAAGCGCTAGCCATTTCAATGCTTGAGACTAAGTATGAGCGCGTCCCTCATGAAGGGTCAGGCGTCGCGTCTGAATGGTTTAAGGTAAGTCCAGATGAACTCAAAGAAGAAATAAATGAGTTTTTGTGTGAGAGGCATATGGGATCTATGCTTGGCTATCGTTGTTCTGATCGAGATATGGATGTGATCCACTCCTGGGGGAATGATCTCATATTGAATGGCGGTCGGAATATGCCATATGAGGCAAGTGATCGTAGTAATCCTCCGGTAGCTTTTGAATGCTACATGCCTGGTGGATGTGGCGCTGCTGATTGTGATTGTTTTGAATAGTTTGAATTTTTAGTTTGTATCATAGATGAGCTGCGTCTATAAGGAGATTCACGTGCCAGAGACAAATGATAATGCATCGAATCACGGAATATATTCTGTACTCCATCGGCTGGTAGGGATTGTTGGGTGGATACTTTTTGTTCCGGTTTTTTCGATGCTCACTTTAATCGGTTTTTACATTTGGTCTGTTTTTGACCGTTCCAGCAATTCTTTGGCAGCCGCAGGAGATATTAAGGAGATGTTGGCCACGTTTTGGCAAAATGTGAAGCCAATAGCTGTAGATATCTTAACCTCTGTTGTGCCAATTTTGATTTTGTTGGTGGTGGTGGGGCTGTTGAAATGGGCTTCTCCAGAGAAGTGGTTTAATGCTGAAAATCTTAAAGATAACTTGCCTTCGGTAATTGCGCTGATTGTTATTGTGACTGTGTGTATTTTGGCCGTTTCTGGGAACACAATACCGCACACGTTGAATAGTATCGGACTGGTTGTAATTGGCTATTATTTTGGAAAGGTTAAAGCTTAGGCCTCTTTTGAAAAGAAATGTTTATCCTGGCCTTTTTTACAAAGCCCGAAGTCGATCCGGGCTTTCTTAAAAGGCATATTTTAGATGGCGTAACCTTTAAGGGCTGGGCAGGACTATTGCTGAGGCGTTAACGATCTTATAGATGGTAGCCGAAGCCATTTCCGAACGGATCATGTTTACAGTGGGGTGCCCGTTAGGAGAGGTTGCTCACTCAACTTCATGGCAACCACCGACGTTTCGCCAACTTTCAAGGTCTATTGGCAGATCGTGCATACCGGCATGGAAGCTGCCAAGAAGAAAGGTCTACGAGGTGGATTCGAGATGTCGACGTCTGAGCTCGGCACTCTCTGGAAGGATGAAACAGCCTTGTACATCGGCACCCACACCATTGAATGCTTCATCGTGAAAGACAACTACTGTGCTGCTCAAAGTGGCCAGTTTGTCGTGGACATCAAGGCTTGATGTCAGCTGAGACTCAGCCCTGCGCCTAACCCCTTCCTGCGACGCACCCATACCCTGTTCTATTGCCTGCCTTCTCCTCGTGTTGGTAGCGGGAGGGTCGGCTGCGCTTCCTGTCGGTCGCATGCATGCAAGATCTGTCTGTCCATCTGTGTGCATGGCGAGATGTGGATTTGTGTCCACATATAGTGAGTAGCGCTGATGAACGATGCCTCGGGTCTGGTGACCTTCAAGTTCGCCCTGGTGGCCGCCATCACGGGCGTGTTCTCGCTGACCAGCGCCAGCCTCACCTTCGTCGTGGTGGCGCTTGGTGGGTTGGCGGTCGGCGTGGCATTGAGCTGGCTGGTCGGGCGTTTGCGGGCGTGGATGATCGCTCGCGGTTGGGACGATCCCGCGACGCACGTTTTGTTCATGTTACTGCTGCCGTTCGCCGCTTACGTGTTGGCTGAGCGTCTTGGTGTCTCGGGCATTCTCGGCCGTGGCAGCGGGGATGATGCAGAGCTGGCTTGATCTGCTGCCGCGGCAGACCAGCACGCGCTTGCTCAATCGCAGCGTCTGGTCGCTGCTGGAGTTCGCTTTCAACGGTTTGATTTTCCTCCTGCTTGGCCTGCAATTGCCGGACATCATCAAAGCTGTAGTCAGCCATGAACCGACGCTGTGGCCGACGTTGTTCTATCGCTGCCTTGATGTGGTGGCGATTTTCCTCGCGCTGGTGTTGCTGCGGTTTATCTGGGTGCAGAGCATCTGGCGTTTGTCGGTGCTGCTGCGACGCTTGCGCGGCAAGGGCGAGCTGACGCAAGTACCGACCGCGCGCTCCTGTTGGTTGCTGACCGTCGGCGGTGTGCGTGGTGCAGTGACGCTGGCGGGTGTGATGTCGGTGCCAATGCTGATGGGGGCTGATGCTTTTCCCGAGCGTGATCTGCTGATCTTCATCGCCGCTGGGGTGATTCTGCTGTCGCTGGTTTCGGCGTGTATCGCGCTGCCTCTGCTGTTGCGCGGCATCGAGAAAAGTCCGGATGACAAACGGCGCCAGGAAGTGCGCGATGCGTGGCGTAAAACTGCGGAAGCGGCGATTCATGCGCTCGAGACAGAGGAAACCACTCCGCAGGATGCTGCTCAGGCTGCTTTGTCGGCAGAGCTGAAGGCGCGCATCATGTCCGAGTATCGCCATCAACTGGATGTTTTCAACGATTCCGCCGAAGCGCAGGCCTTGGCGTTCCAGATGGATCTGCTTGAGCGTCGCCTGCGCTTGAAGGCGCTGCGGGCGCAGCGCCTGGAGCTCTATAGTCTCAGTCGTCAGCATCAAATAGGTGATGACGTTCTCCGAGAAGTGTTGGCCGATCTGGATTTGAGTGAGGCCAACTTGGGGCAGGTCAAATAACCTGAGCTCGATAATCAATGGCGGGATAACTTTGCTTGGCCAAGCGTTTGTCCCGTTCACTGAGTTTCAGGTTGAAGGCAATCTCGAAGTTGCCGTGGGTCAGAAAATTTTGTGCCGGATAATGCATGATGGAAAGGCTGTCGTATTCTCCTCTGGAAGTAATGTCGCAACCGGCGAGGCGGAATAAATTAAGTTCAATTTCTTCATGGTTCCAGCCATGAGTTTCGCTGAAGTACTTGTACACCGCTTCTATATCCCAAGGAATATTGGCATCGGGATGCAGATGGGCATGATGAAACCCCAGTGCATGTCCGAACTCATGCAGCAGCGTGGCTTCAAATAGCGGGTTTTGCGGTTCAGTCTGAATGACCAGCGTAGGTTCTTCTTGATCGAGTTCCAACGCTTCGGTGCCGATTGCCGACCAGTTCTCTTCGCCGCTCAGGGCGATACGGATCTGCCCGTGGCCTTGTTCGACCTGGGCAAATGTCAGGCTGACAAAGGGTTCCCATTGGCGAATTATCCGTTCGACCCGGTAGGCGAGTTCATCGGACAAATCCTCCATGAACGAAAAAGTTACCGTACTGGCGTTGTCCCATAACCGGTTGGAACAGACGATTGAACGCTTGTGACGTTTTCCCGAGGTGAAGTTGCGACTGCGCATTTTGACGAAAGGGTAATGGTGCATGATCAATATCCATATTGATTGACGAGGTGCTTATGGTGGTGCCCGGAAGTTTTTTAATCGATAGGCCGCGATTGATAGTTTCAGTAACTGTTCATCTGAAGACTATCTTTGGAGAGGGCGGGTAGGAAGTCGGTAATTGCTTTGATATGTATCGCGGTGATAAAACCGCGCGCCAGATTGCCTGGCGCGGGCCAATACGACTTATTGCTGACGGGTGATAAAGGCGCGAATCCGCTCGGCGGCTTCGACGCATTCGGCCAGCGGCGCAACCAGCGCCATGCGCACACGTCCTGCGCCCGGGTTGACGCCATCGACATCACGGGACAGATACGAGCCCGGCACCACCGTCACGTGCTCCTGCTCAAACAGATCGCGGCAGAACGCGGCGTCATCACCTTGCACGTTCGGCCACAGGTAAAAGCTGCCATCCGGACGCTGCACGTCCATCACCGGGCTGAGGATCTCCAGCACCGCATCGAATTTCTCTCGATACAGCGCGCGGTTGGCGCGCACATGCACTTCGTCATTCCACGCCGCAACGCTGGCCAGTTGCGTTTGTACCGGCATCGCGCAGCCGTGGTAGGTGCGATACAGCAGGAAGCCTTTGAGGATGTCGGCGTCGCCGGCAACGAAACCGGAGCGCAGGCCTGGCAGGTTGGAGCGCTTGGACAGGCTATGGAACACCACGCAACGCTTGAAGTCCTTGCGGCCCAGTTCGACACAGGCTGTGAGCAGGCCCGGCGGTGGCGTTTGCTCATCGAAGTACAACTCGCTGTAGCACTCGTCGGCGGCGATCACGAAATCGTACTCGTCGGCCAGAGCGATCAGCTTTTTCAGGGTGTCGACCGGGATCAGCGCGCCCGTCGGGTTGCCCGGCGAGCAGAGGAAGAGGATCTGGCAGCGTTTCCAGATGTCTGGCGAAACGGCATCGAAGTCCGGGTTGAAACCGTTCTCGTCGAGGCATGGCAGGTAATGCGGCTTGGCACCGGCGAGGAACGCCGCGCCTTCGTAGATCTGGTAGAACGGGTTCGGACTGACCACCAGCGCGTCGTCGCCACGGTTGACCACGGTCTGGGTGAAAGCGAACAGCGCTTCACGGGTGCCGTTAACCGGCAGTACATTGCGCGCCGGATCGATCCAGCCGCTCGGCACACCGAAACGCCGCTCGCACCAGCCGGCAATGGCTTCACGCAGCGCCGGGATACCGAGGGTAGTCGGATACACCGCCATCTGATCCAGGCTGTTAGCCAGCGCTTCGGCGACAAAGCTTGGCGAACGGTGTTTTGGCTCGCCGATCGACAGCGCGATCGGGCGTTTGTCCGGGTTCGGGGTCACGGTGCCGAGCAGGGCGCGGAGCTTTTCGAACGGGTACGGCTGGAGCTGGTTCAGAGCGTTGTTCATTGGGGCTGGGTCTCTCGCAAAGCCATTTGAATCCGGGGCGCCATCAAATACTGATGCGCGACAATTTGATATCGGGTTCCTGATTGACGCTCAGTTGCTCAACGATCGCATCCTGCAAACGGCTGCACAGCAACGGGTCGGACAGCGGCTGGTTGTGGGCGTCGGTGATGAAGAACACGTCTTCCACCCGCTCGCCCAAGGTCGCAATCTTGGCGTTCTGCAGCGACAGGTCGAATTCGAGGAAAATCCCGCCGATCCGCGCCAGCAGCCCTGGGCGATCAGGGGCGGTCAATTCCAGCACCGTCACCGGACGCTGCGCGTCGTTGTGGATGGTGACCTGCGGCGCGAAGGCGAAATGCTTGAGCTGGCGCGGCACGCGGCGCTGGATGATCGTCGGGTAATCGTCCGGATTGCGCAGGGCTTCGGTCAGGCCTTCGCGGATCTGCTTGACCCGCGCCGGGTTGTCGCCGATGGATTCGCCTTCGTTGTCGAGCACGATGTAGGTGTCGAGGGTGAACTGGCTGCTCGAGGTGATAACCCGAGCGTCATGAATGTTCAGGTTGAGCTGATCCATTGCCGCCACGGTCACGGCGAAGAAGTCATGCTGGTCCGGTGCATAAATGAAGATCTGCGTGCCGCCCTCGAATTCGCGCTGGGTGGTTTCCTTGATCAGCACCAACGGCCCGCCATCGACCGGCTGCTGCAGGATCGCATCACTGTGCCAAGCCACGTCGCCAGCGGTGTGGCGCAGGAAATAGTCATCGCCCAATTGCGCCCACAACTGCTCGACATCATCCGGATCGGTGCCACCACGCACCAGAATATCCAGCGCGGCGCTTTGGGTCTGACGGATCTGTTCTTCGCGATCCACCGGGTTTTCCAGGCCTCGGCGCAAGGCGCGTTTGGTCTCGGTGTAGAGCTGACGCAACAGGCTGGCGCGCCACGAATTCCACAGCGTCGGGTTGGTCGCGTTGATGTCGGCAACCGTCAGCACATAGAGATAGTCGAGGCGGGTTTCATCGCCGACAGCCAGGGCAAAGTCATGGATCACCTGCGGATCGGACAAGTCCTTGCGCTGCGCGGTGGTCGACATCACCAGATGGTTCTGCACCAGCCAGACAATCAGGCGGCTGTCCCACAGCGGCAACTGGTGGCGCTGGCAAAACGCCTCGGCATCGACCGCGCCGATTTCCGAGTGATCGCCATGCCGACCTTTGCCGATGTCGTGGTACAGACCGGCCATGTAGATCAGTTCGGGCTTGGGCAGTTTGGCCATCAGCTTGGCCGCCAGCGGAAATTTTTCCGAGACTTGGGTGTACTGCAATTTGCGCAGGTGCTTGATCAGGTTCAGCGTGTGCGCATCGACCGTATAGATGTGGAACAGGTCGTGCTGCATCTGCCCGACGATGAAACCGAACTCCGGCAGATAACGGCCAAGGATGCCGTAGCGGTTCATCCGGCGCAGGTTGCGGTGGATGCCGATCTTGCACTTGAACAGTTCGATGAACAGGCTGGTGTTGCGAATATCGTTACGGAAGTTGTCGTCGATCAGGTGACGGTGTTCGCGCAGCAAGCGAATGGTGTCGGCGCGCACCCCTTTGATTTCCGGTTGTTGCGCCATCAGCACGAAGATCTCGAGCATGGCGAACGGTGTGCGGCGGAACACGTTGTCGTTGCGTGCCTCGATATAGCCGTCGTGGAGCTGGAAGCGCGAGTTGATCGGCTGCGGCGGCGCTTCGTCTTCCGGGGCGAGGATGACTTCCTCGAAGTGCTGGATGATCAGGTCGCTGAGCTGGGCGATGCTCATTACCACGCGGAAATACTGTTGCATGAAGTTTTCGACAGCCTGTTTGGCGTCGTCACCTTCAAACCCGAGCAGCCCGGCGATGGTGCGCTGATGATCGAACAGCAAGCGGTCTTCGGAGCGCCCGGCGAGCATGTGCAGGGCATAGCGCACTTTCCAGAGGAATTCCTGGGAGGAGGCGAGCAGGGCGTTTTCGCTTTCGACCAGGAAGCCTTCGCCGGCGAGGGCGCGCAGGTTCAGGGTGCCGTACTGACGCCGGGCCACCCACAGAATCGTCTGGATATCCCGCAGGCCGCCGGGCGAGCCTTTGACGTTGGGTTCCAGGTTGTATTCAGTGTCGTTGTACTTGTGGTGACGGGCCTTTTGCTCGGCACGTTTGGCCAGGAAGAACTCCTTGGCCGGCCACATGTGTGCAGTGCTGGTGACATCGAGCATGCGCTGACGCAAACGCTCGGGGCCGCAGATGGTGCGGCTTTCCATCAGGTTGGTGACCACGGTCAGGTCGGCGCGCGCCTCTTCGGCGCATTCATCGACCGAGCGCACGCTCTGACCGACCTCGAGGCCGATGTCCCACAACAATGTGAGAAAACGCTCGATGGAGTCGCGGAAAACTTCGTGGTCGGCGCTGTCCAGCAGGATCAGCAGATCGATGTCGGAGTACGGGTGCAGCTCACCGCGACCGTAGCCACCGACCGCGACCAGCGCGATGTCGGCGTCTTCGCTCCAGTTGAACTGCTCCCAGGCTTTTTGCAGGATGTTGTCGACGAACCAGGCACGGTCTTCGATCAGGCGGCGGATGTCGCGACCTTGGCGAAAACGTGTGTCGAGAACCTCGCGAGCCTGGCGGATCGCCTTCTTGAACGCCGCGATAGGACTCGCTTTCAGGGCCAGTTCAGCCTGGAACTGGCCGCGGTCGAAGAGTTCGGGATCCACCTGCGGCATCGATTGGCTTTCCTTCTATAAGGCTGGGAGCGTTGTGTGGATCAGGCCGAGATGCGCGGGATGGTGTCGTCGGCGCGCAGGGTGAAGATCTCGTAACCGGTGTCGGTGACCAGCAGCGTGTGTTCCCACTGTGCCGAAAGCTTGCGGTCCTTGGTGATCGCGGTCCAACCGTCGCCCAATACTTTGGTGTCGGCCTTGCCCTGGTTGATCATTGGTTCGATGGTGAAGGTCATGCCGGCCTTCAGCTCCATGCCGGTGCCAGCGCGGCCGTAGTGCAGGATCTGCGGCTCTTCGTGGAAGACCTTGCCGATGCCGTGACCGCAGAACTCGCGAACTACCGAGAAACCGTTCTTTTCGGCGTGCTTCTGGATCACTTCGCCGATGTCGCCGAGGCGGCAGCCGGGTTTGACGATCTCGATCGCCTTGTACATGCATTCCTGGGTGATCTGCGACAGGCGCTCGGCCCAGACCGGCACTTCGCCGACGTGGAACATGCGGCTGGTGTCGCCGTGGTAGCCGTCCTTGATCACGGTCACGTCGATATTGAGGGTGTCGCCGTTTTTCAGCGGCTTGTCATTCGGGATGCCATGGCAGACCACGTGGTTGATCGAGGTGCAGATCGACTTCGGGTAGCCCTTGTAGTTGAGCGGGGCCGGGATGGCTTGCTGCACGTTGACGATGTAGTCGTGGCAGATCTGGTTCAGCTCATCGGTGGTGACGCCCGGTTTGACATGTTCGGCAATCATTTCCAGCACATCGGCGGCCAGTTTGCCGGCGACACGCATGCCAGCGATGTCCTCGGGAGTTTTGAGGTTGACGGTCATACAGGCTCTCTCTGCGCTCGGCGGCGCTTGCTGGTACGGATAGGGTGGCCGGTGTTCGATTGGCGACCCTGAAAAACGCGATTCTAACAGACGCACGGCGCAATTCAGCGCCCGTGTGCATCGCTTCTCTCTATACAATGGTGCGTTCGGGGCCGATTCCAAGGGGGCTGCGCCCATGTCCTTGGTGCGAATACAGATTCCGGGTTCCGTTTCTGCGCACCCTGTGGTATAAAATGCGCCGCTTTCCGGGGATACCCCGAAAAGCTTAAATCCACACACGTGTCGACACGATGACCTGGGTGCTTTTGGCTTTATGCCACTGGTTGGTCATTGGGATACGTGGAGGCCAAACCCGACTTATTAAGGAACTATCATGTCCCAAGTCAATATGCGCGATATGCTGAAGGCCGGTGTGCACTTCGGTCACCAAACCCGTTACTGGAATCCGAAAATGGGTAAGTACATTTTCGGCGCGCGTAACAAGATTCACATCATCAACCTTGAAAAAACCCTGCCAATGTTCAACGAAGCTCTGACTTTCGTAGAGCGTCTGGCCCAGGGCAAAAACAAGATTCTGTTCGTCGGCACCAAGCGTTCCGCTGGCAAGATCGTTGCTGAAGAAGCAGCACGTTGCGGTTCGCCGTACGTCGATCACCGCTGGTTGGGCGGCATGCTGACCAACTTCAAAACCATTCGTGCTTCCATCAAGCGTCTGCGTGACCTTGAAGTTCAAGCCGAAGACGGTACTTTCGCCAAGCTGACCAAGAAAGAAGCGCTGATGCGCTCCCGTGACCTTGAGAAGCTGGATCGTTCGCTGGGCGGCATCAAGGACATGGGCGGTCTGCCAGACGCACTGTTCGTGATCGACGTTGACCACGAGCGCATCGCGATCACCGAAGCCAACAAGCTGGGCATCCCGGTAATCGGCGTTGTCGACACCAACAGCAGCCCGGAAGGCGTTGACTACATCATCCCAGGCAACGATGACGCAATCCGCGCTATCCAGCTGTACATGGGTTCGATGGCTGACGCAGTGATCCGTGGTCGCAACAATGTTGCTGGCGGCACTGTAGAATTCGCAGCTGAAGAAACTCAGGCTGCAGCTGAGTAATTAACGCCCTGGCGTTGACTCAGTAAGCAAAAAGGGGGCTTGGCCCCCTTTTTGCCACCTCGAAAACCATTTGTCGGCGGCGCAGCTACAGCTCCTGTAACGTGCAGCAGCTACAAGGTGGGACTCGGGACGAATTGAACGCCCGTTCGATCGGGTGGAATGGTTGAAAACCTATCCAAGAGGAATTTGAAAATGGCAGCAATTACTGCAGCGTTGGTTAAAGAACTGCGCGAGCGTACCGGCGAAGGCATGATGGACTGCAAGAAAGCCCTGGAAAAGGCTGACGGCGACATCGAAAAAGCCATTGATGACATGCGTGCTTCGGGCGCGATCAAGGCTGCCAAGAAAGCGGGCAACGTTGCCGCTGAAGGCGCAATCGCCATCAAATCGAACGACAAGGTAGCCGTGCTGCTGGAAGTCAACTCGCAGACCGACTTCCTGGCTCTGCAAGACGACTTCAAGAACTTCGTTGCTGCCAGCGTAGAAAAAGCCTTCGACGAGAACCTGACCGACGCAGCTCCGCTGATCGCCGCTCAGGAATCGGCTCGTGAAGCTCTGGTTGCCAAAGTTGGCGAAAACGTCAACATCCGTCGTCTGGTCCGCGTAGAGGGTGACGTTGTCGGCACCTACCTGCACGGTAACAAGATCGGTGTTGCTGTTGTCCTGAAAGGCGGTGACGTCGAGCTGGCCAAAGACATCGCGATGCACGTAGCTGCAAGCAACCCTGAGTTCCTGCTGCCTTCGCAAGTTTCGGATGAAGCGATCGAGCGTGAAAAAGCTGTGTTCCTGCAGCTGAACGAAGAGAAGATCAAAGGCAAGCCAGAAAACATTGTTGAGAACATGGTCAAAGGCCGTATCAGCAAGTTCCTGGCAGAAGCAAGCCTGGTTGAGCAGGCGTTCGTCAAGAACCCTGAAGTCAAGGTTGGCGAGCTGGCCAAGAAAGCCGGCGCAGAAATCGTTTCCTTCACTTACTTCAAGGTAGGCGAAGGCATCGAGAAGCCGGTCGACAACTTCGCTGAAGAAGTTGCTGCCCAGCTGGCTGCCGCCAAGCAATAAGACGGTTTTTCAACTGTCGCCCGAAAGAGGCTGCCCGCTTACGCGCGCAGCCTCTTTTCAGATGGGGTTGCCAATTTTTAATTGGTTTCCACTTGGAACTGACTTACAAAGCCATGTTCCGATGGCGCTGAAGCAGCGCCAAGCTAGAGTGAACGCCAGCTGTAAACAGCTCGCAAAGAATTTTAAATACGCCGCAGGAGAGATTCGCAATGGCTCAGCAGGGCAGTGGTTATCAGGCTCGCTATAAACGCATTCTACTCAAGCTTAGCGGCGAGGCCCTGATGGGCTCGGAAGAGTTCGGGATCGATCCAAAAGTGCTGGATCGGATGGCGCTCGAAGTTGGCCAGCTGGTCGGCATCGGCGTACAGGTCGGTCTGGTGATCGGTGGTGGCAACCTGTTCCGTGGTGAAGCCTTGAGCAAAGCCGGCATGGATCGGGTCACAGGCGACCACATGGGCATGCTGGCCACTGTGATGAACGCCCTGGCCATGCGCGACGCGCTGGAACGTGCCAATATCTCGGCCATCGTGATGTCGGCCATTTCCATGGTTGGCGTGACCGATCACTATGATCGCCGCAAAGCCATGCGCCACCTGAACTCCAAAGACGTCGTGATCTTCGCAGCCGGTACTGGCAACCCGTTCTTCACCACGGATTCGGCAGCCTGCCTGCGTGCAATCGAAATCGATGCCGACGTCGTGCTGAAAGCGACCAAGGTCGATGGCGTTTACACCGCAGACCCGTTCAAAGACCCGCATGCCGAGAAGTTCGATCATCTGACTTATGATGAAGTACTGGATCGCAAGCTGGGTGTAATGGATCTGACAGCTATTTGCCTGTGCCGCGACCACAAGATGCCGCTGCGCGTATTCAACATGAACAAGCCCGGTGCCCTGCTGAACATTGTGCACGGCGGCGCTGAAGGGACTTTGATCGAGGAAGGCCAACAATGATCAACGAAATCAAGAAAGACGCCCAAGCGCGTATGCAGAAATCCCTGGAGTCTCTGAACCACGCGTTCGGCCAGATTCGTACCGGCAAGGCTCACCCGAGCATCCTCGGCAGTGTCATGGTGCCTTACTACGGCACTGACACCCCGCTGAGCGGCGTTGCCAACGTCACCGTGAAAGACTCGCGCACCCTGCAGGTCGTGGCGTTCGAGCGCAACATGCTCGCTGCCGTCGACAAGGCAATCCAGAGCGCCGGTCTGAATCTCAACCCGACCAACCTGGGTGAGTTGCTGTTGATCCCTATGCCGGCCCTCACCGAGGAGACGCGTAAAGGCTTCACCAAGCAGGCGCGTAGCGCTGCTGAAGACGCGCGTGTTGCCGTGCGCAATATTCGTCGTGATGCCTTGGGCGAGCTCAAGAAACTGGTCAAGGACAAGGAAATCAGCGAAGACGAAGAGCGTCGTGCCATCGCTGATATCGATAAGCTGACCAAAGAATCCGAGGCCCAGATCACCAAGGCCACGGACGAGAAAGAAAAAGACCTGATGGCCGTATAAGGGTCGAGCTTTAAATGGACAAGACCAAGCAGACTGCGCCGTCCGCGGTGCCGCGCCATGTCGCGATCATCATGGATGGCAACAATCGCTGGGCGAAAAAACGCTTTATGCCGGGTGTCGCCGGGCATAAAGCGGGCGTGGATGCTGTGCGTGCCGTAATCGAGGTGTGTGCCGAGGCCAAGGTCGAAGTGCTCACCCTGTTCGCGTTTTCCAGTGAGAACTGGCAGCGCCCGGCCGATGAAGTCAGTGCCTTGATGGATCTGTTCTTCAAGGCATTGCGTCGTGAGGCCAAGCGTCTCAATGACAACAACATCAGCCTGCGCATCATTGGCGATCGTTCGCGCTTTCATCCGGAGCTTCAGGCGGCAATGCGTGAAGCCGAAGCGATGACGGCCGGTGCCAACCGCTTCATCCTGCAGATCGCCGCCAATTACGGCGGTCAGTGGGATATTGCGCAAGCTGCGCAGCGTCTGGCGCGTGAAGTTCAGGCCGGGCACTTGCGTCCGGAAGACATCACGCCGGATCTGCTGCAAACCTGTCTGGCCACCGGCGATCTGCCGTTGCCGGACTTGTGCATTCGTACCGGTGGCGAGCATCGCATCAGCAACTTCCTGCTATGGCAACTGGCTTACGCCGAGTTGTACTTCTCCGACCTGTTCTGGCCGGACTTCAAACACGATGCCATGCGCAATGCGCTGGCCGATTTCGCTTCGCGCCAGCGTCGCTTCGGTAAAACGAGCGAACAGGTCGAAGCTGGAGCCCGGGTTTAATGCTTAAACAACGAATCATTACTGCACTGATCCTGCTGCCGATCGCTTTGTGCGGGTTTTTCCTGCTGGAAGGCTCCGGTTTTGCCTTGTTCATCGGTCTGGTCGTGACTTTGGGGGCGTGGGAGTGGGCACGTCTGGCTGGCTTCACCGGGCAAGCGTTCCGCGTGGGTTTTGCCGCCGTGGTCGCGTTCATGTTGTTCATCATGTACATCCTGCCCGGGCTTGCCCCGTGGGTGCTGGGTGCGTCTGTGTTGTGGTGGGCGGCGGCGACCTGGCTGGTGCTGACCTATCCGCGCTCCAGCGTGCATTGGTCCAGTGCGGCAACCAAACTGGTCATCGGTCTGTTGATTCTGCTGCCGGCCTGGCAAGGTCTGGTGCAGATCAAACAGTACCCGCTGGGCAACTGGCTGATCATGGCGGTGATGGTGCTGGTCTGGGGCGCTGATATCGGTGCCTACTTCTCTGGTCGCAAGTTCGGCAAGCGCAAGTTGGCCCCGCAAGTCAGCCCGGGCAAAAGCTGGGAAGGCGTCTACGGCGGTCTGGCGCTGAGCCTGCTGATCACAGCGATTGTCGGTCTGGTGCGTGACTGGACTGTCGCCGAGTTGCTTAAAGGCTTGATCGGCGCTGCGCTGATCGTCTTCATCTCGGTTGTCGGCGACCTGACCGAAAGCATGTTCAAGCGTCAGTCTGGCATCAAGGACAGCAGCAATCTGCTACCTGGTCATGGTGGTGTGCTTGATCGTATCGACAGCCTGACCGCGGCGATCCCGGTGTTTGCCGTGCTGTTGTGGATGGCTGCACCGTGAGTCGCCCTCAGCAGATTACCGTTCTGGGTGCGACAGGTTCGATCGGTCTGAGCACACTGGATGTCATTGCCCGTCATCCTGAGCGTTATCAGGTTTTCGCGTTGAGTGGTTTCACCCGTCTGAGCGAGCTTTTCGCATTATGCGTGCGCCACGTGCCGCAGTTCGCTGTGGTGCCCGAAGCGGCTGCCGCGCGCGGCCTGCAGGATGATTTGCGTGCTGCCGGTTTGCCGACCCGCGTGCTGGTGGGGGAGGAGGGCTTGTGTCAGGTCGCTGCTGCTCCCGAAGTCGATGCGGTGATGGCGGCAATCGTTGGTGCGGCAGGTTTGCGCCCGACTCTGGCCGCCGTCGAAGCCGGCAAAAAGATTCTCCTGGCCAATAAAGAGGCGCTGGTGATGTCCGGCGCTTTGTTCATGCAAGCGGTGCGCAAGAGTGGTTCGGTGTTGCTGCCGATCGACAGTGAACACAACGCGATTTTCCAGTGCATGCCACAGGATTTCGCCCGTGGACTGGGTTCGGTCGGCGTCCGTCGGATTTTACTGACAGCCTCTGGTGGCCCGTTCCGACAGACGCCGATGAGTGAACTGGCGCATGTTTCACCTGATCAGGCGTGTGCGCACCCGAACTGGTCCATGGGGCGCAAGATTTCGGTCGATTCGGCCAGCATGATGAATAAAGGTCTTGAACTGATCGAGGCCTGTTGGTTGTTTGATGCAAAGCCCTCGCAGGTCGAGGTGGTGATCCATCCGCAGAGCGTGATTCACTCGCTGGTCGATTATGTCGACGGTTCAGTGCTGGCGCAGTTGGGCAATCCCGACATGCGTACACCGATCGCCAATGCCCTGGCCTGGCCGGAGCGCATTGATTCCGGCGTCGCACCGCTGGATCTGTTCGCCGTCGCGCGTCTGGACTTCGAGGCGCCGGATGAAGGGCGCTTCCCGTGTCTGCGTCTGGCCCGGCAAGCTGCCGAGGCTGGCGACAGTGCACCGGCGATGCTCAATGCGGCCAACGAAGTGGCGGTGGCAGCGTTTCTCGACGGACGGGTCCGTTATCTGGAAATCGCGAGTATCATCGAGGAAGTCTTGAATCTCGAGGCGGTGGTTGCGCTGGCGGATCTCGATGCCGTGTTTACGGCGGATGCCAAGGCGCGAGTGCTGGCCGGGCAGTGGTTGAAGCGTCACGATCGATAGTATTTGCAAGACAATGGCTACACGCGGCACTGAACAGGTTTGCGGAGAAAGTAGATGAGCGCGCTCTATATGATTGCCGGCACCCTGATCGCCTTGGGTGTGCTGGTCACCTTTCACGAATTCGGCCATTTCTGGGTCGCGCGTCGCTGTGGCGTCAAGGTTCTACGTTTTTCCGTAGGCTTCGGCATGCCGCTGCTGCGCTGGCATGACAAGCAAGGCACCGAATTTGTGGTCGCGGCGATACCGTTGGGCGGCTACGTCAAAATGCTTGACGAGCGCGAAGGCGAAGTGCCGGTCGATCAGCTTGATCAGTCTTTCAATCGCAAATCCGTACGTCAGCGTATCGCTATTGTTGCCGCAGGCCCCATTGCCAACTTTCTGTTGGCGCTGGTGTTCTTCTGGGTGCTGGCCATGCTCGGCAGCGAGCAGATTCGCCCGGTCATTGGTGCAGTTGAGTCCGGTAGTATCGCCGCCAGTGCCGGTTTGAACGCAGGTGAGGAAATCGTCGCGATCGATGGTGAGCCGACTTCCGGTTGGGCCGCCGTCAATTTGCAACTGGTACGGCGCCTGGGCGAAAGCGGTTCTCTGCAGTTGCTGGTGCGAGAGCAAGGCTCGACTGCGGATACGCCGCGAGAGCTGAAGCTGGATAACTGGCTCAAGGGCGCTGATGAGCCGGACCCGATCCGCTCTCTGGGTATTCGTCCTTGGCGCCCGGCTCTGCCGCCGGTACTGGCTGAACTTGATCCGAAAGGCCCGGCCCAGGCGGCCGGCCTGAAGACTGGTGATCGCCTGTTGGCGCTCGACGGTCAGGCGCTGAATGACTGGCAGCAAGTCGTTGATACCGTTCGTACGCGTCCTGATACCAAAATTCTGCTGCGCATCGAGCGCGACAGTGCTCAAATCGACGTCCCTGTGACCCTGGCGGCGCGTGGTGAAAGCAAATCGCCAAGCGGATATCTGGGCGCGGGCGTTAAAGCTGTCGACTGGCCACCGGAGATGATCCGCGAGGTCAGTTACGGGCCGTTGGCTGCAATTGGCGAGGGCGCCCGTCGCACTTGGACCATGAGCATCCTGACGCTCGATTCACTGAAGAAAATGCTGTTCGGCGAGCTCTCGGTAAAAAACTTGAGTGGACCGATAACCATTGCTAAAGTGGCGGGCGCTTCTGCCCAGTCGGGCGTCGCTGATTTCCTGAATTTCCTTGCTTATCTGAGTATTAGCCTGGGCGTTCTGAATTTGCTGCCCATTCCTGTACTGGATGGGGGGCATTTGTTGTTTTATCTGATCGAGTGGGCGCGTGGTCGTCCCTTGTCGGATCGGGTGCAAGGTTGGGGGATACAGATCGGTATCAGTTTGGTGGTCGGGGTGATGTTGCTTGCTCTGGTCAACGATCTGGGTCGACTGTAACGCTTCGCTGAATTGCGAATCTGCCGCATTTTGCGGCAGTTTGTTTATTGCCAGTTGGAATAAGAAAGGACTTCATGAAACGTCTGCTGCTAACTGCGGTTCTCACCGTATTGATGATCGCCGAAGTTCACGCCGAGTCCTTCACTATCTCTGATATTCGCGTCAATGGCCTCCAGCGGGTCTCCGCGGGTAGCGTCTTTGGTGCCTTGCCGTTGAACGTCGGTGAGCAGGCGGATGATCGTCGCCTGGTGGAATCCACTCGTGCGTTGTTCAAAACCGGTTTCTTTCAAGATATCCAGCTGGGTCGCGAAGGCAACGTTCTGGTAATCACGGTTGTCGAGCGTCCATCCGTCGCCAGTATCGAAATCGAAGGTAACAAGGCGATTTCCACTGAAGACCTGATGAAGGGCCTCAAGCAATCCGGTCTGGCCGAAGGCGAGATCTTCCAGCGTGCCACCCTCGAAGGCGTGCGTAACGAACTGCAACGTCAGTACGTCGCACAGGGCCGCTATTCGGCTACCGTCGATACCGAAGTGGTTTCGCAGCCGCGCAACCGTGTCGGTCTGAAAGTGAAGATCAACGAAGGCACCGTTGCGGCGATTCAGCACATCAACGTGGTGGGCAACACGGTTTTCCCCGAAGAAGACCTGACCGACCTGTTCGAACTGAAAACCACCAACTGGCTGTCGTTCTTCAAGAACGATGACAAGTACGCCCGTGAAAAACTGTCCGGTGACCTGGAGCGTCTGCGTTCCTACTACCTGGACCGTGGCTATATCAACATGGATATCGCTTCGACCCAGGTGTCCATCACCCCGGACAAGAAGCATGTCTACATCACTGTCAACGTCACCGAAGGCGAGAAGTACACCGTTCGTGACGTCAAGCTCAGCGGTGATCTGAAAGTCCCTGAAGATCAGGTCAAGTCCCTGTTGCTGGTGCAGAAAGGCCAGGTGTTCTCGCGCAAGCTGATGACCACTACCTCCGAGCTGATCACCCGTCGTCTGGGTAACGAGGGTTACACCTTCGCCAACGTCAACGGCGTGCCTCAGCCGCACGATGACGACCATACCGTCGATATCCTGTTTGCCGTTGATCCGGGCAAGCGTGCCTACGTCAACCGCATCAACTTCCGTGGCAACACCAAGTCCGAAGACGAAGTGCTGCGTCGTGAAATGCGTCAGATGGAAGGTGGCTGGGCTTCGACCTACCTGATCGACCAATCCAAGACTCGTCTTGAGCGTCTGGGCTTCTTTAAAGAGGTCAACGTTGAGACCCCTGCTGTGCCAGGTGTCGACGACCAGGTTGACGTGAACTACGCCGTTGAAGAACAGGCTTCCGGTTCGATTACCGCCAGTGTCGGTTTCGCCCAGAGCGCCGGTCTGATCCTCGGTGGTTCGATCACCCAGAACAACTTCCTCGGTACCGGTAACCGCGTCAGCGTCGGCCTGACCCGCAGTGAATACCAGAGCCGTTACAACTTCGGCTACGTTGACCCGTACTGGACCGCCGATGGCGTGAGCCTGGGTTACAACGCGTTCTATCGCACCACTGACTACAAAGACCTCGACGTCGACGTAGCAAGCTATGCGGTCGACAGCCTGGGTGCCGGCGTGAACGTTGGTTACCCGATCAGCGAGACTTCGCGTCTGACGTTTGGTCTGTCGGTTCAACAGGACGAGATCAAGACCGGTACCTACACCGTTGACGAGATTTTCGACTTCGTTAACAAGGAAGGCGACAAGTACCTGAACTTCAAGGCTTCGGCCGGCTGGTCCGAATCGACCCTGAACAAAGGCGTACTGCCGACCCGTGGTCGTTCCCAGAGTCTGACCCTGGAAACCACAGTGCCAGGCAGCGACCTGTCGTTCTACAAACTCGATTACCGCGGTCAGCTGTTCCAGCCGATCAGCGAGAACTACACCCTGCGTCTGCACACTGAGCTGGGTTATGGCGACGGATACGGTGGAACCGATGGCTTGCCATTCTATGAAAACTACTATGCTGGTGGTTTCAACTCGGTTCGTGGCTTCAAGGACAGCACTCTCGGCCCGCGCAGTACGCCGAGCCGTGGCACCAACCCGGGCACATTGGCTGACCCGGACCAGGATCCACTGCCGTTCGGTGGTAACGTCCTGATCCAGGGTGGTGTCGAGGTTCTGTTCCCGCTGCCGTTCGTGAAAGATCAACGTTCCCTGCGCACCTCTGTTTTCTGGGATGTGGGTAACGTATTTGACTCGCAGTGCAAGGACACTACCAATGCGAACGGCTCGACGTCGAACACCAAGTGCAACGACATCAGCCTGAGCAACATGGCCAGTTCCGTGGGTGTGGGTGTGACCTGGGTCACCGCACTGGGTCCTCTGAGCTTCGCGTTGGCCATGCCAATCAAGAAGCCGGATGAGGCTGAAACTCAAGTGTTCCAATTCTCCCTCGGCCAGACGTTCTAAGCGTCTGACCCAAGATAACGACAATGGATTTTGTAGGAGTGCATCGTGCGTAAGTTGACTCAATTGGTTCTCCTGGCCTCCTTGATGGTGGCAGGCCCGGCATTTGCCGACATGAAAATTGCCGTTCTGAATTATCAGATGGCCCTGCTGGAATCCGACGCGGCCAAGAAATACGCCGTGGATGCCGAGAAAAAATTCGGTCCACAACTGACCAAGCTGAAAACACTGGAAAGCAGTGCCAAGGGCATTCAGGATCGTCTGATGGCCGGTGGCGACAAAATGCAGCAAGGTGAGCGTGAACGTCTGGAGCTGGAATTCAAGCAAAAGGCCCGTGACTTCCAGTTCCAGTCCAAAGAGCTGAACGAAGCCAAAGCTGTTGCCGACCGCGAAATGCTCAAGCAACTGAAGCCGAAACTGGATAGCGCAGTGGAAGAAGTCATCAAGAAAGGTGGTTTTGACCTGGTGTTCGAGCGTGGCGCAGTCATCGATGTCAAACCTCAGTACGACATCACGCGCCAGGTTATCGAGCGCATGAATCAGCTGAAGTAACCCATGACCGTGACTATCAAGCTCGGCCAGTTGGCCGAGTTCCTCGGCGCCACCCTGAGTGGCGACCCTGAGAAGCAAATTACTGGGCTAGCCACTTTGCAAGAGGCTGGCCCAGCTCATTTGAGCTTTCTGGCAAACCCTCAATATCGCAAATACCTGGCGGGCTCGCAGGCAGCTGCATTGCTGCTCAAAGAGGCCGACGCCGAAGGTTATGCCGGTAATGCATTGGTGGTGCCGGATCCTTACCTGGCTTACGCGCGCATCTCGCACCTGTTCGATCCCAAGCCAAAAGCCACTGCGGGTATCCATCCTTCAGCGGTCATTGCTGCGGACGCTTTTGTTGATCCAACCGCCAGCATCGGCCCGTTCGTGGTGATCGAGGCCGGTGCGCGGATCGCGGCAAACGTGACACTGGGCGCCCATTGCTTCATCGGCGCGCGCAGCGAAATCGGCGAAGGCGGCTGGCTTGCTCCGCGCGTGACGCTGTATCACGACGTGCGCATCGGCAAGCGTGTGGTGATTCAGTCCGGTGCCGTGCTCGGTGGGGAAGGCTTCGGCTTCGCCAACGAAAAGGGTGTCTGGCAGAAGATCGCCCAGATTGGTGGCGTGACCATCGGCGACGATGTCGAGATTGGCGTGAATACTGCCATCGACCGTGGTGCACTGGCCGATACGGTGATCGGCAATGGCGTGAAGCTCGACAACCAGATCCAGATCGCGCACAACGTTCAGGTCGGTGATCACACCGCTATGGCCGCGTGTGTCGGGATTTCCGGCAGCACCAAAATCGGCAAGCACTGCATGCTTGCAGGCGGTGTCGGTCTGGTCGGCCACATTGATATTTGCGACAACGTTTTCCTGACCGGGATGACCATGGTGACCCACTCGATTACCGAGCCGGGCGCCTATTCTTCCGGCACAGCCATGCAACCGGCGGCCGAATGGCGCAAAAGCGCGGCCCGCATCCGTCAGCTCGATGACATCGCGCGACGTTTGAAACAGCTGGAAAAGCGCGTAGGGGAAGTGACCCCTGACGGCAATGCTTCATCAGATGGCTGATACCATTTCCATATCAAGTGTGCACAGCCTCTAGACTGCCTCCTTGATTTGCTAGAGGAGTGCGCGTCAGTCGCGCTCCCAATCTTTACATAGGCTTCCCCCCGAAATGATGGACATCAACGAGATTCGCGAATACCTGCCTCACCGTTACCCGTTCCTGCTGGTGGACCGGGTGGTGGAACTGGACACTGAAGGCAAGCGCATTCGCGCCTACAAGAATGTCAGCATCAATGAACCGTTCTTCAATGGTCACTTCCCGGCGCATCCAATCATGCCGGGCGTGCTGATCATCGAAGCGATGGCTCAGGCTGCCGGGATCCTCGGTTTCAAAATGCTTGATGTGAAGCCTGCCGACGGCACGCTTTACTACTTCGTCGGTTCCGACAAGCTGCGCTTCCGCCAGCCTGTTTTGCCGGGCGATCAACTGATCCTTGAAGCCAAGTTCATCAGTTGCAAGCGTCAGATCTGGAAGTTCGAATGCCAGGCTTCGGTCGATGGCAAGCCGGTCTGCTCGGCTGAAATCATCTGTGCGGAACGCAAGCTATGAGTTTGATTGACCCTCGCGCAATCATCGATCCGTCAGCCGTTCTGGCTGATGGCGTCGAGGTCGGCCCGTGGTCGATCATCGGCGCAGGTGTGGAAATCGGCGAGGGTACCGTGATTGGGCCGCATGTGATCCTTAAAGGTCCGACCCGCATCGGCAAGCACAATCGCATCTACCAGTTTTCCTCGGTAGGCGAAGACACGCCCGATCTGAAATACAAGGGTGAAGAAACCCGTCTGGTGATCGGTGACCATAACGTCATCCGTGAAGGCGTGACGATTCACCGTGGTACCGTGCAGGACCGTTCGGAAACCACGCTGGGCGATCACAACCTGATCATGGCCTACGCGCACATCGGCCATGACAGCGTCATCGGCAACCACTGCATTCTGGTCAACAACACCGCGTTGGCTGGCCACGTGCATGTGGATGACTGGGCGATCCTCTCCGGTTTCACCCTGGTTCACCAGTATTGCCATATCGGCGCCCACAGCTTTTCCGGCATGGGTACCGCCATCGGCAAGGACGTTCCGGCGTTCGTCACCGTGTTCGGCAACCCTGCCGAAGCGCGCAGCATGAACTTCGAAGGCATGCGTCGTCGCGGTTTCAGCGAGGATGCGATCCACACCCTGCGTCGCGCTTACAAAACTGTCTATCGCCAGGGCCTCACGGTCGAACAGGCGTTGGCCGAGCTGGTTGAACCTGCTGCGCAGTTCCCGGAAGTTGCGATATTCCGTGACTCCATTCAGTCGTCGACTCGCGGCATCACTCGCTGATCATGGCCAATCTGCGTATTGCGCTGGTGGCGGGTGAAGCTTCCGGTGACATTCTCGGCGCCGGTCTCATGCGCGCGCTCAAGGCACAGCATCCGGCGGTCGAGTTCATCGGCGTCGGTGGTCCGTTGATGCAGGCCGAAGGCCTGACGTCTTACTTCCCCATGGAGCGCTTGTCGGTCATGGGGCTGGTGGAAGTCCTCGGGCGTCTGCGTGAGCTGCTCAAGCGCCGCAAAGACCTGATCGCCACGCTGATCGCCGAGAAGCCGGACGTGTTCATCGGCATCGATGCTCCGGACTTCAATCTCAACATCGAACTCAAGCTACGTCAGGCCGGGATCAAGACCGTCCATTACGTCAGCCCGTCGGTATGGGCGTGGCGCCAGAAGCGCGTGCTGAAGATCCGCGAAGGCTGTGATCTGATGCTGACGCTGCTGCCGTTCGAAGCAAAATTCTACGAAGAGAAAGGCGTGCCGGTGAGGTTCGTTGGTCACACGCTGGCTGATACCATTCCGCTGGAAGCCGATCGTGCTGCGGCGCGTGCCGAGTTGGGCTTGCCCGACGGCCCGCTGGTGGCGCTGATGCCCGGCAGCCGGGGCGGCGAAGTGTCTCGACTGGGTGCGCTGTTCCTTGATACTGCCGAACGTCTGCGCGCGATGCGCCCGGGTTTGCGCTTTGTCATCCCGTGCGCCAATGCCGAACGCCGCGCGCAGCTTGAAGAGCTGCTCGCAGGCCGGGATCTGCCGGTGACCCTGCTCGATGGCAAATCGCATCTGGCCCTGGCCGCGTGCAATGCGGTGTTGATCGCCTCCGGCACAGCCACATTGGAAGCGCTGTTGTACAAGCGGCCGATGGTGGTGGCGTACCGCCTGGCACCGCTGACGTTCTGGATTCTCAAGCGCATGGTCAGGAGCCCGTATGTGTCCTTGCCAAATCTCCTGGCCCAGCGTCTGCTGGTCCCGGAATTGTTGCAGGATGATGCGACGGTCGAAGCATTGGCGCAGACCCTGTCGCCACTGATCGACGGCGGCGAAGAGCAGACCCGTGGCTTCGACGAGATCCACCGCACTTTGCGGCTGGATGCCTCCAATCAGGCGGCGGACGCCGTCCTCAACCTGATCGGTCAGACACGATGAGCAAGACAAGTATGCAGATGGGCCTCGATTTCACTCTGGTCGCCGAAGTCGAAGAACTGGTCGCCGGTGTCGATGAGGTCGGTCGTGGCCCTTTGTGCGGTGCGGTGGTAACGGCAGCTGTGATCCTCGATCCGAACCGGCCGATTCTCGGTCTCAACGATTCGAAGAAACTCACCGAAGCCAAGCGCGAAAAGCTCTACGACGAAATCATCGAGAAGTCCCTGAGCTGGTGCATCGCTCGCGCCGAAGTCGAAGAAATCGACGAGCTGAACATTCTCCACGCGACCATGCTGGCCATGCAGCGCGCAGTGGCCGGCCTGCACATTCAGCCGAAACTGGCGATGATCGACGGCAACCGTTGCCCGCAATTGCCGATGCGCGCCGAAGCGGTGGTGCAGGGCGACGGCAAGGTGCCGGCGATCGCTGCCGCGTCGATTCTGGCCAAGGTCAGCCGCGACCGTGAAATGGCTGCATTCGAATTGATCTACCCGGGTTACGGCATCGGTGGCCACAAAGGCTACCCGACGCCCGTTCATCTGGAAGCGTTGGTGCGTCTCGGCCCGACGCCGATTCACCGGCGCTCGTTCGCCCCGGTGCGTCAGGCTTATGAAGCGCTGGAAGGCCTGACGCAGGTTTAGTCGCAAGGCTGATGTTTTGTTCGAGGCCCGGTACAATCCGGGCCTTGTTGTCTCTATGTAACTGGACAGGATCACTATGCCGGCTTCATTCGTTCATCTACGCCTGCACACTGAATACTCGCTGGTCGACGGGCTGGTGCGGATCAAGCCGCTGGTCAAGGCGCTGACCGCCATGAACATGCCGGCGGTGGCGGTCACCGACCAGAACAACATGTGTTCCCTGGTCAAATTCTATAAAAACACCATGGGCGCCGGCATCAAGCCGATCTGCGGCGCCGACCTGTGGCTGTCGAACAAAGACCCGGATGCACCGCTGAGCCGACTCAGCCTGTTGGTGATGAACGCCAAGGGCTATCGCAACCTCACCGAGTTGATTTCGCGCGGCTTCATCGAAGGCCAGCGCAACGGCATGATCATTGTCGAACGCGAGTGGGTCGCCGAAGCCAACGAAGGCCTGATCATGCTGTCCGCCGCCAAAGAAGGCGAGATCGGCATGGCCATGATCGGCGGCAATCCGGCAGAAGCCGAAGCCCTGGCGCGCGAATGGATGACGGTGTTCCCGGATCGTTTCTATCTGGAAATCCAGCGCACCAATCGCCCCAACGATGAAGAACAACTGCACGGCGCCGTCGCCCTCGCCGACAAGCTCGGCGCGCCGCTGGTAGCGACCAACGATGTGCGCTTCATCAAGCAGGAAGACTTTGCCGCCCACGAAACCCGCGTGTGCATTGGTGAGGGCCGCGCCCTCGACGATCCGCGGCGTTCGAAGAATTACAGCGATCAGCAATACCTGAAAAGCGCCGAGGAAATGATCGAGCTGTTCAGCGATATTCCTGACGCGATTGAAAACACCGTCGAGATTGCCAAACGCTGCAACATCGAAGTGAAGCTGGGCACGCACTTTTTGCCCAACTTCCCGATCCCCGATGGCATGACCATCGATGAATATTTCCGCAAAGTGTCCTTCGACGGTCTCGAAGAGCGTCTGTCGGTGCTGCTGCCCAAGGACACCACCGAAGACTACGAAGCTAAGCGTCAGGTCTACGTTGATCGCTTGAATTTCGAGCTGGATATCATCATCCAGATGGGTTTCCCCGGTTACTTCCTGATCGTTATGGACTTTATCCAGTGGGCCAAGAACAACGGCGTACCGGTAGGTCCTGGCCGGGGGTCGGGTGCCGGTTCGTTGGTGGCTTATGTACAGAAGATCACTGACCTCGACCCGCTGGAATACGACCTGCTGTTCGAACGTTTCCTTAACCCGGAACGGGTTTCGATGCCCGACTTCGACGTTGACTTCTGCATGGACGGTCGTGACCGGGTGATCGACTACGTGGCCGAAAAATACGGTCGCAACGCGGTAAGTCAGATCATCACCTTCGGTTCGATGGCCGCAAAAGCGGTGGTGCGCGACGTGGCGCGGGTGCAGGGCAAGTCCTACGGTCTGGCGGATCGTCTGTCGAAGATGATTCCGTTCGAAGTCGGCATGACCCTGGAAAAAGCCTACGAGCAGGAAGAAATCCTGCGTGACTTCATCAAGGTCGATGAAGAAGCGGCAGAAATCTGGGAGATGGCGCGCAAGCTCGAAGGCGTCGTTCGTAACGTCGGTAAACACGCCGGTGGTGTGGTAATCGCCCCGACCAAACTGACGGACTTCTCGCCGATCTATTGCGACGAGGCCGGTGACGGCCTGGTAACCCAGTTCGACAAGGACGACGTTGAGGCCGCGGGTCTGGTGAAGTTCGACTTCCTCGGTCTGCGTACCCTGACGATCATCGACTGGGCGCTGAAAACGATTAACCGCGACCGCGCCAAGGTCAACGAGCCGCCGCTGGATATCGCGTTTATCCCGCTGGACGACAAACCGACGTACTCGTTGTTGCAAAAAGCTGAAACCACCGCAGTGTTCCAGCTTGAATCCCGCGGCATGAAAGAGCTGATCAAAAAGCTCAAGCCCGACTGCCTGGAAGACTTGATCGCACTGGTGGCCCTGTTCCGTCCGGGCCCGCTGCAGTCCGGCATGGTGGACGACTTCATCAACCGTAAGCACGGTCGCGCCGAACTGGCGTACCCGCACTCGGATTATCAGTACGAAGGTTTGAAGCCGGTTCTGGCGCCGACATACGGCATCATCCTGTATCAGGAACAGGTGATGCAGATTGCTCAGGTCATGGCGGGTTACACCCTCGGCGGCGCGGACATGCTCCGTCGTGCCATGGGTAAGAAAAAGCCTGAGGAAATGGCCAAGCAGCGCGGCGGTTTCATTGAAGGTTGCGCGACCAACAACATCGACGCCGACCTCGCCGGTAACATCTTTGACCTGGTAGAAAAATTCGCCGGTTACGGCTTCAACAAATCCCACTCCGCCGCCTACGGCCTGGTGTCGTACCAGACGGCGTGGCTGAAAGCGCACTACCCAGCGCCGTTCATGGCCGCGGTACTGTCGGCGGACATGCACAACACCGACAAGGTCGTGACCTTGATCGAGGAAGTGCGCACGATGAAGCTGCGCCTCGACGCGCCGGACGTGAACACTTCGGAGTTCAAGTTCACGGTGAACGACGACGGCCGCATCGTCTACGGCCTCGGCGCGATCAAAGGCGTTGGTGAAGGTCCGGTGGAAGCGATCACCGAGGCGCGTCAGGAAGGTCCGTTCAAGGATCTGTTCGACTTCTGCGCGCGGGTCGATCTCAAGCGCATCAACAAGCGTACGCTGGACGGTCTGATCCGCAGCGGCGCACTGGATCGTCTGGGCCCGTACTTCCACGACGAACAAAAGGCTTATCAGGCCAATATCGACCGCAACCGCTCGGTATTGCTGGCGGCGATGGAAGAGGCGATCAAGGCCGCGGAACAGACCGCGCGTACCCACGATTCTGGCCACGCCGACCTGTTTGGCGGCCTGTTTGTCGAAGAGGACGCCGACGTTTATGCGTCCCATCGCAAGGCCAAGGAGCTGACCCTCAAGGAACGTCTCAAGGGTGAAAAAGACACCTTGGGCCTGTATCTGACCGGTCACCCGATCGACGAATACGAAGGCGAAATCCGTCGCTTCGCTCGTCAGCGCATCATCGACCTGAAACCGGCGCGTGACACGCAGACCGTGGCCGGAATGATCATTGCCCTGCGCGTGATGAAGAACAAGAAGGGCGACAAGATGGGCTTTATCACCCTCGACGACCGCTCGGGGCGGATCGAGGCGTCGCTGTTTGCCGATGCGTTCCATTCTGCGCAATCGTTGTTGCAGACCGACGCGATGGTGGTGGTCGAAGGCGAAGTCAGCAACGACGACTTCTCCGGCGGCCTGCGCCTGCGGGTCAAGCGCGTGATGAGCATGGAAGATGCGCGCACCAATCTGGCCGAGAGCCTGCGCCTGAAGCTGCAAACCCAGGATCTGAAAGGCGATCAGCTACGCTGGTTGGGGGATTTGCTCAAGCGTCATCGCGGCGCGTGCCCGATCACCATGGAGTACACCAGCCCGGATGCGAAGACCTTGCTGCAGTTCGGCGAGACTTGGCGAATTGATCCGGCGGATGCCTTGATTCAGGCTCTGCGTGACCAGTTCGGGCGAGACAACGTCTTCCTCCAATACCGTTGACCGGCAGGTGCCATCATTGCGCTTGCCCGCAACCTGAATTTTTAATCTCGACCTCAGCGCGCCTCTCCCTTAAGGTAGGGCGCGAATAGACAACCGGCCGGCCCAAGCTCATTTGGGACACGACCCAAGACGGACGCCTATGAACCCGAATTTTCTAGATTTCGAACAGCCGATCGCCGACCTGCAAGCCAAGATCGAAGAGTTGCGCTTGGTCGGTAATGACAATTCGCTGAATATCGGCGATGAGATCTCCCGCCTGCAGGACAAGAGCAAAACGCTGACCGAAGACATCTTCGGCAAGCTGACCAGCTGGCAGATCGCACGCCTGGCGCGTCACCCGAAACGCCCGTATACCCTGGACTACATCCAGCACATCTTCACCGAGTTCGACGAACTGCACGGCGACCGTCACTTCTCTGACGACGCGGCAATCGTTGGCGGCATCGCCCGTCTGGAAGACCAGCCGGTGATGATCATCGGTCACCAGAAAGGTCGCGAAGTGCGCGAGAAAGTTCGCCGCAACTTCGGCATGCCGCGTCCGGAAGGCTACCGCAAGGCGTGCCGTCTGATGGAGATGGCCGAGCGTTTCAAAATGCCGATTCTGACCTTCATCGACACCCCGGGTGCCTACCCTGGCATCGACGCTGAAGAGCGCAACCAGAGCGAAGCGATCGCCTGGAACCTGCGTGTGATGTCGCGTCTGAAAACTCCGATCATCGCCACCGTAATTGGTGAAGGCGGTTCCGGTGGTGCACTGGCCATTGGCGTCTGCGATCAGTTGAACATGCTGCAATACTCGACCTACGCGGTGATCTCGCCGGAAGGTTGCGCTTCGATTCTGTGGAAAACCGCAGAAAAGGCCCCGGATGCCGCTGAAGCGATGGGCATCACCGCCGAGCGTCTGAAAGGCCTGGGCATTGTCGACAAGGTGATTGGCGAGCCTCTGGGCGGCGCACACCGTGATCCGGCTGCTGCGGCTGCATCGATCCGTGCAGAGCTGAGCTCGCAACTGGCGATGCTGAAGAAGTTCGATAACGAAGCGCTGTTGAAGCGTCGTTATGATCGACTGATGAGCTACGGTCTCTAAGTCGCACGCAATACCCATGTGGGAGCGAGCCTGCTCGCGAAAGCGGTATAACAGTCGACAAATGTGTTGAATGTTAAACCGTCTTCGCGAGCAGGCTCGCTCCCACATTTGTTTGGGGCAGAGAGAAACATATGGTCCAGTCCATGATTGATTTGCCTTCCCGGCTTCTGCGCAACCTTGAGCCTTGGCGCAACGCCACTCATTGGCGTATCGCCTTCTCCGGTGGTCTCGACTCCACTGTTCTGCTGCATCTGCTCGCCCATCTCGCAAAATCCGAATCCCTCCCTCCACTCAGCGCTATTCATATTCACCACGGCCTCCAGGTTGCGGCTGACGCGTGGCCACAGCATTGCCAGTCCGTGTGCGATGCGCTGGGTGTTCCGTTGCTGATCGAACGTGTGAAGGTGCAACCGGGTGCAAGTCTGGAGCGCGCAGCGCGGGATGCGCGCTACGCCGTGTTCAGCTCGTTGACGCAAGCTGATGACTTACTGCTGACAGGTCAGCATCGCGATGATCAAGCGGAAACGCTGTTGTTCCGGCTGCTGCGCGGTGCCGGTGTGCGCGGATTATCCGCGATGCCGCGACAGCGTCCGGTGGGGCAGGGAACGCTGATTCGCCCATTGCTCGATGTTTCCCGGGCCGAACTCGAAGCGTATGCGCAAGCTCATCAATTAAGCTGGATCGAAGACCCGTCGAATCAAGATCGGCAGTTCTCGCGCAATTACCTGCGGCATCAGGTCATGCCGTTGCTGAGCGAGCGCTGGCCGCAAGCGCAGACAAGCATGGCTCGCAGTGCCGCGCATCTGCGTGAAGCCCAAGGGTTGCTGGATGAGTTGGCGCAGATCGATCTGGCGCAGGCCGCCACCTCTCATGATTTCGAATGGCTGGGATTACCGTCGCTGGAGTTGGCGCCGCTGGCGGTGTTGTCTGCCCCCCGCCAGCGAAACGCCCTCAGTCACTGGCTCGAACCGCTGACGCGCCTGCCTGACACCGACCATTGGTCGGGTTGGACGGATCTGTGCGATGCCGCTCCTGATGCGTCACCGGTCTGGCGTCTGGCCGATGGCGAGTTGCACCGCAGTGCCGGTCGTCTGTGGTGGCTCAGCGGTGACTGGCTGCGTACGCCAGTGATCGGCTGCGAGTGGCAGAGCCCGGCGTCAGCGCTACGCTTGGCCGATAACGGACGCGTCATGTTCAGCGGGCAGACTCCTTGCGGGCCGTTGCGCATAGCCTATCGTCAGGGCGGCGAAGTGATGCATGTAGCCGATCGCGGTCACCGTGATCTCAAACGCCTGCTCAATGAACGCGCGGTGCCGGGTTTCGTCCGTGGCAGATTGCCGCTGCTGTTTCGCGGCGATGAATTGCTCGCGGTGGCGAACCTGTCGGGACTTGATGGCCATTTGCAGCACGGCTGGAAATTGCATTGGCAGCCAACAGACGAAGATCAAGGTTTGAGCTGAAAGGAGCATTCCGGTAGACTACGCTCCCTTCTTGATACAACTTCTGTGGATTCGCCTGAATTGCAGGAGTTGCCGATTACCAAGCAGTCTTTGCTGGGCGATTCCAAAAAATGTGTAGCGAGCAACGTACCGGTGATTCATCTGCCGGTCTGTCCCAACGCGGCGGTTTTTTTGAAAGGTGCACTGTGATTAATGCAGGTGATCGGGGGCTTCGGCCTTCCTTCGCTTTCCCCGGCGGCTCGTACCGCTTTAACGCAGACTTCTAGGGTTTTTCATGACGCGCTACATATTCGTCACGGGCGGTGTTGTTTCTTCATTGGGGAAAGGCATTGCCTCGGCTTCATTGGCGGCTATCCTGGAGGCGCGGGGGCTTAAGGTCACCATGCTGAAGCTGGATCCGTACATCAACGTCGATCCGGGCACCATGAGTCCGTTCCAGCACGGTGAAGTGTTCGTCACCCACGACGGCGCCGAGACCGACCTGGACCTGGGTCACTACGAGCGGTTCATCCGCACGACCATGACCCAGAACAACAACTTCACCACCGGCCGTGTCTACGAGCACGTGCTGCGCAAAGAGCGCCGTGGTGACTACCTGGGTGCAACCATTCAGGTGATCCCGCACATCACCGACGAAATCAAGCGCCGCATCATCAAGGGTGCCGGTGACGCTGACGTGGCCATGGTCGAAATCGGTGGCACCGTCGGTGACATCGAGTCGCAACCGTTCCTCGAAGCCATCCGCCAGCTGCGTTTCGAAGTCGGCGCCAAGCGCGCGATGCTGATGCACCTGACTTTGGTGCCGTACATCGCCACCGCCGGCGAGACCAAAACCAAGCCAACCCAGCACTCGGTAAAAGAGCTGCGTTCGATCGGCCTGCAGCCAGACGTGCTGGTGTGCCGTTCCGATCACCCGATCGACATCTCGTCGCGTCGCAAGATCGCCCAGTTCACCAACGTTGAAGAACGTGCGGTGATCGCACTGGAAGACGCCGATACCATCTACAAGATCCCGGGCATCCTGCACTCGCAGGGTCTGGACGATTTCGTCGTTGAGCGTTTCGGTCTGCAATGCGGCAGCGCCGATCTGTCCGAGTGGGACGCGGTGGTTGACGCCAAGCTGAACCCGGAACACGAAGTGACCATCGCCATGGTCGGCAAGTACATGGAGCTGCTGGACGCCTACAAGTCGCTGATCGAAGCGATGAGTCACGCCGGCATCAGCAACCGCACCAAGGTCAATCTGCGTTACATCGATTCCGAAGACATCGAAAACCAGGGCACTGCGCTGCTCGAAGGTGTCGACGCGATCCTCGTACCGGGCGGCTTCGGTCTGCGCGGCGTGGAAGGCAAGATCACTGCCGTTCAGTACGCTCGCGAAAACAAGGTTCCGTACCTGGGTATCTGCCTCGGTATGCAAGTGGCGGTCATCGAGTTCGCCCGTAATGTGATGGGCTGGAAAGACGCCAACTCCACCGAGTTCGATCGTGCCAGCGGCCACCCGGTTGTCGGTCTGATCACCGAATGGGAAGACGCTACCGGTGCCGTTGAAGTGCGTACCGAATCGTCCGATCTGGGCGGCACCATGCGCCTCGGCGCTCAGGACTGCCTGCTGGAAGCCGGTTCCAAGGTGCACGACTGCTACGGCAAGGACGTGATTGTCGAGCGTCACCGTCACCGTTATGAAGTGAACAACAATCTGCTGCCACAGCTGATCGAAGCCGGCCTGAAAATCTCCGGTCGCTCCGCTGATGCGGCGCTGGTTGAAGTGGTTGAAGCGGCCGATCACCCATGGTTCGTCGCTTGCCAGTTTCACCCTGAGTTCACCTCGACACCACGTGATGGCCATCCGCTGTTCAGCGGTTTTGTCAAAGCAGCGTTGGCTCAACACCAGAAGAAGGCGTAACCCCGATGGCACAGAAGATCATCCGCGTCGGCGACATCGAGATTGCCAACGACAAACCCATGGTGCTGTTCGGCGGCATGAACGTGCTGGAAAGCCGTGACATGGCCATGCAGGTTTGCGAAGAGTACGTAAAGGTCACCGAAAAACTCGGTATCCCTTACGTGTTCAAGGCCAGCTTCGACAAGGCCAACCGGTCTTCTGTGACCTCCTATCGTGGTCCTGGCCTGGAAGAGGGCATGCGCATCTTCCAGGACATCAAACAAGCCTTTGGCGTGCCGATCATCACCGACGTCCACGAGCCGGATCAGGCTGCGGTCGTCGCTGAGGTCTGCGACATCATTCAGCTGCCGGCCTTCCTGTCGCGCCAGACCGATCTGGTCGTCGCGATGGCCAAGACCAACGCAGTCATCAATATCAAGAAAGCCCAGTTCCTCGCGCCTCAGGAAATGAAACACATCCTGAACAAGTGCGTGGAAGCGGGTAACGATCAATTGATCCTCTGCGAGCGTGGTTCGAGCTTCGGCTACAACAACCTCGTGGTCGACATGCTCGGCTTCGGCATCATGAAGCAGTTCGAGTACCCGGTATTCTTCGACGTGACCCATGCGCTGCAAATGCCGGGTGGTCGTGCCGACTCCGCGGGCGGTCGCCGTGCACAGGTTCTGGATCTGGCCAAGGCGGGCATGAGCCAGTCGCTGGCGGGTCTGTTCCTCGAAGCACATCCGGATCCGGACAATGCCAAATGCGACGGCCCTTGCGCCTTGCGTCTGGACAAACTGGAGCCATTTCTGGCCCAGCTCAAAGCTCTGGACGAACTGGTGAAGAGTTTTCCGACGGTAGAAACCGCGTAACACTCAATTCTCCGGTAAAGTACCGCACGATTTGTCGCTCATGCCCTCGGGCATGAGCGTTATCGTCTGCAAGCCTGCCCGCTGCACACCCCTTGCCGACGGTAAAAAGATTTCCTCTAGCTGCGTCGTTTTCGTCAACTTTGGAGTGTTTACAACAATGGCAAAAATCGTCGACATCAAAGGTCGTGAAGTTCTCGACTCCCGTGGCAATCCCACCGTGGAAGCGGACGTGCTTCTCGACAACGGCATCATCGGCAGCGCTTGCGCGCCGTCCGGTGCATCCACTGGCTCGCGTGAAGCGCTCGAGCTGCGTGATGGCGACAAGAGCCGTTACCTGGGCAAGGGCGTGCTCAAAGCGGTAGCCAACATCAACGGTCCGATCCGCGATCTGCTGCTGGGCACCGACCCAAGCGACCAGAAAGCGCTGGATCACGCGATGATCAAGCTCGACGGTACCGAAAACAAAGCGACCCTGGGCGCCAACGCCATCCTCGCCGTGTCCCTGGCTGCGGCCAAGGCTGCTGCGCAGGATCAGGACCTGCCGCTGTACGCACACATCGCCAACCTCAACGGCACTCCGGGTGTTTACTCGATGCCGGTACCGATGATGAACATCATCAACGGTGGCGAGCACGCCGATAACAACGTCGACATCCAGGAATTCATGGTGCAGCCGGTTGGCGCCAAGTCGTTCTCGGAAGGTCTGCGCATGGGCACCGAGATTTTCCATCACTTGAAAGCCGTGTTGAAGGCCCGTGGCCTGAGCACTGCCGTTGGCGACGAAGGCGGTTTCGCACCGAACCTGGCGTCCAACGAAGACGCGCTGAAAGTGATCTCGGAAGCTGTGGCCAATGCCGGTTACAAGCTGGGCACTGACGTGACCCTGGCGCTGGACTGCGCGGCCAGCGAATTCTACGAAGACGGCAAGTACAACCTGTCCGGCGAAGGCCAGGTGTTCACCGCTGAAGGTTTCGCCGACTACCTGAAAGGTCTGACCGAACGTTACCCGATCATCTCGATCGAAGACGGTCTGGACGAGTCCGACTGGGCTGGCTGGAAGATCCTCACCGACAAGATCGGCGAGAAGGTTCAACTGGTGGGCGACGACCTGTTCGTCACCAACACCAAGATCCTGAAAGAGGGCATCGATAAAAACATCGCCAACTCGATCCTGATCAAGTTCAACCAGATCGGCACCCTGACCGAAACCCTGGAAGCCATCCAGATGGCCAAGGCTGCCGGTTACACCGCAGTGATTTCGCACCGTTCCGGCGAAACCGAAGATTCGACCATTGCCGACCTGGCAGTGGGCACCTCGGCTGGCCAGATCAAGACCGGTTCGCTGTGCCGTTCCGACCGCGTTTCCAAGTACAACCAACTGCTGCGTATCGAAGAGCAGTTGAACGGCAAGGCCAAGTACAACGGTCGCAGCGAGTTCCGCGGCTAAGTACAAATCGATGGAAGGACACCGGATTGTGTCGAAAAAGTCGTGACAGCGATGGATTTGCCACTAATCTGATGCCTTAAAGCACAAGCCTGGATCTTTCCAGGCTTCGTGCTATCAGATGCTTCAAAGTTTTGGCGTGGCTGTCTTTTTTCACTGGATACCTGATATTCGATGCGCAGTCCTTACTGGTTGTTTCTCGTTTTGCTCTTGCTACTGGCCGGTCTGCAGTACCGCCTGTGGGTGGGCAATGGCAGTCTGGCGCAGGTCGCCGAGCTGAATCAGCAGATTGCTGATCAACATGCCGAGAACGAGGGTTTGCTGGAGCGCAACCGAGTGATGGACGCTGAAGTCAGCGAATTGAAAAAGGGCATGGAGACCGTTGAAGAGCGGGCTCGTCACGAGTTGGGCATGGTCAAGGACGGCGAAACCCTTTACCAGTTGGCTCAATGATCAATTCCCTGCCGGCCTTCTGGGCCGTGATTCCTGCCGCGGGCGTCGGTGCCCGAATGGCCGCGGACCGTCCCAAGCAATATCTGCAACTGGGCGGGCGCACAATTCTCGAACACAGCCTCGGCTGTTTCCTTGATCACCCGAGCCTCAAAGGGCTGGTGGTCAGTCTTGCTGTTGATGATCCTTATTGGCCGAACCTGGCCTGCGCCAGCGATCCGCGAATTCAGCGAGTTGAGGGCGGGGCCGAGCGTTCTGGCTCGGTGCTCAATGCCTTGCTGCACTTGCATGCGCAGGGTGCCGATGATGAGGATTGGGTGCTGGTGCATGATGCGGCGCGACCGAATCTGAGTCGTGAAGATCTCGACAAGTTACTTGATGAGCTGGCGGATGATCCGGTGGGCGGTTTGCTCGCGGTGCCGGCGCGCGACACGTTGAAGCGGGTCGACAAGCACGGTCGGGTGGTGGAAACCGTCGATCGCAGCGTGATCTGGCAGGCGTACACGCCGCAGATGTTTCGTCTTGGCGCGCTGCATCGGGCGTTGGCGGACAGTTTGGTCGCTGATGCGGTGATCACCGATGAGGCTTCGGCGATGGAATGGGCCGGGCTGGCGCCGCGTCTGATTGAAGGGCGGGCGGATAACCTCAAGGTGACCCGGCCAGAAGATCTGGAGTGGTTGCGGCAGCGTTGGGCGAATCGCCGCTGAGTGCTGTGGTGCCTATTCTGCCGCCTCCGCGAGCAAGCTCGCTCCCACATTTGACTTGCGCCTGACCCCAAATTTGCATTCACCGCCGATCCCCTGTGGGAGCGAGCTTGCTCGCGAAGGCGGCCGCACGAACAACCCATCACTCAGCTTCTATATTCCGGCCGCTCAGCCAACCCTTCCTTAAGAAAATCCACCAACTTGCGCACCTTCGGCGACAAGTGCCGTTGCTGTGGATACAGCGCCCACACCGCGGTATTCGGCGGCTGATGCGCCTCCAACAGCGAAATCAACGCGCCACTGTGCAGATGCTCCAACACGTAGTAATCCGGCAACTGGCACAGCCCAACCCCCTGAAGCGCCGCGTCCAACACCGCTTGCCCACTGTTGCAGCGCCAGTTCCCCTGCACCCGCTGGGAAAACTCCCGCCCGTTTTGCTCAAGCTGCCAGATGTCCGAACTACCGATCAGGCAATTGTGCCGACTCAATTCCGACAGACTGTGTGGGCGGCCGTACCGCTCAACGTAGGACGGTGAGGCACAGAGAAACATCCGACGCGGTGCCAAGCGCGTGGCGACCAAGCGTGAATCCTGCAATCGACCGAGACGAATCGCCAGATCCAGCCCTTCATGCACCAGATCGAGCTGGCGATTGCTCAATTCGATGTCGATGCGCAGTTGCGGATAAAGACTCATGAAACGCGTTACCAACGGCACGATAAACCGCTCGCCGTAAGCCACTGCGCAGGTCATGCGCAGCATGCCTTTCGGCTCGCTGGTCAGGTCGCCAACCGCACGCAAGGCTTCTTCGCGGCCGTCCTGCAAGCGTTGGCAATGTTGCAGAAAGGTCTGCCCGGCCTCGGTCAGTGTCACTCTGCGAGTACTGCGATAAAGCAGGCGTGTTTGCAATCGCTCTTCCAGCCGTACGATTTGTCGACTGACGTGGGAGGAAGAAACCCCCAAGCGTTCAGCCGCTGCGGTGAACTGGCTGCATTCGGCAACGGCGACGAACTCGTCGATGCCTTCCCAGCGATTTTCGGACATCAGGATTATCCCTGTATGGCAATAATGTTTTGCTTTTGTCCTGATTATTCATCGTAAAGCCATGTATTACACTCCTTGTCTGCTTTTTTATTTCAATGGATCCACTGGAGAGTCAGCATGATCAAGTCGCGCGCCGCCGTAGCCTTCGAGGCCAAGAAGCCGCTGGAAATCGTAGAAGTCGATGTCGCCATGCCCAAGGCCGGTGAAGTCCTCCTGCGTGTCGTCGCTTCTGGTGTTTGCCACACCGATGCCTACACCCTGTCCGGTGCTGACCCGGAAGGCATCTTCCCGTCGATCCTCGGCCACGAAGGCGGCGCGATCGTAGAAGCGATCGGCGAGGGCGTGACCTCGGTTGCCGTGGGCGATCACGTCATTCCGCTGTACACCCCGGAATGTGGCCAGTGCAAATTTTGCAAGTCGGGCAAGACCAACCTGTGTCAGGCGATTCGCGCAACCCAAGGCAAAGGTTTGATGCCGGACGGCACTTCGCGTTTTTCCTACAAGGGCGAAACGATTTTCCACTACATGGGTACGTCGACGTTCTCGGAATACACCGTGTTGCCGGAAATCTCTGTGGCCAAAATCTCCAAGGACGCGCCACTGGAAAAAGTTTGCCTGTTGGGCTGTGGCGTCACCACCGGCATCGGTGCAGTGCTTAACACCGCCAAGGTCAAACCGGGTGACACCGTGGCCATCTTCGGTCTGGGCGGCATTGGTCTGTCTGCGGTGATCGGCGCGGTGAAAGCCAAGGCTGCGCGCATCATCGCCATCGACATCAACCCGGCCAAGTTCGAGATCGCCAAGCAACTCGGCGCCACCGACTGCGTGAACCCGAAAGACTTCGATCGTCCGATTCAGGAAGTGATCGTCGACATGACCGATGGCGGCGTCGACTTCTCCTTCGAATGCATCGGCAACGTGCAACTGATGCGCGCCGCGCTTGAGTGCTGCCACAAAGGTTGGGGCGAGTCGGTAATCATCGGTGTCGCCGGTGCTGGCCAGGAAATCGCGACCCGTCCGTTCCAGTTGGTCACCGGTCGCGTCTGGCGCGGTTCGGCATTCGGCGGCGTGCGCGGTCGTACCGAATTGCCAAGCTACGTCGACATGGCGCAGAGCGGCGAGATCCCGCTGGACACTTTCATCACCCACACCATGGGCCTGGAAGACATCAACAAGGCGTTCGACCTGATGCACGAAGGCAAGAGCATCCGTACCGTCATTCATTTCTAAACGCAGCCCCAAGTTACAAGCTTCAAGCTGCAGAGGCGCTTTTGCCTTTTCTTGACGCTCGAAGCTTGCCGCTTGCAGCTGGGAGAATCCCCATGAGTCTGGAAAACATCTCCTGTCAGAAAAGTTTTGGTGGCTGGCACAAGCGTTATCGCCATCGCTCCGACGTACTCGGTTGCGACATGGTGTTCGCCGTGTACCTGCCACCACAGGCGGAGCAGGGCGGTAAATTGCCTGTGCTGTATTGGCTGTCCGGCCTGACCTGCACTGATGAAAACTTCATGCAGAAGGCCGGTGCGATGCGCATGGCCGCTGAACTCGGCTTGATCATCGTTGCGCCGGACACTAGCCCGCGCGGGCCGGATGTACCGGGCGATCCGGATGGCGCTTGGGATTTCGGTCTCGGCGCCGGGTTCTATCTGAATGCCACGCAGGAGCCTTGGTCGCGCCACTATCGGATGCATGACTATGTCGTGCAGGAATTGCCTTCACTGGTTGAAGCGCATTTCCCTGCGTCCGACAAACGCAGCATCAGTGGCCACTCCATGGGCGGTCACGGTGCGCTGGTCTGTGCGTTGCGCAATCCGGGACGTTACCAATCGGTATCGGCTTTTTCGCCGATCAACAACCCGATGGATTGCCCATGGGGGCAAAAAGCCTTTTCCCGTTTCCTGGGCGAAGACCGTTCGAAGTGGAAGGAGTGGGATGCCTGCGCATTGATTGCCGAGGCGGATGAAAAACTGCCGCTGCTGGTCGATCAGGGTGATCGCGATGACTTCCTCGCGACCCAACTCAAACCGGAAGCCCTGCAACAAGCGGCAAAACAAGCGGGCCACCCACTGGAACTGCGCCTGCAACCGGGCTACGACCACAGCTATTTCTTCATCTCAAGCTTCATAGACGACCACTTGCAGCATCACGCGCGCGCTCTACGCGGTTAATGCAGGTAGAATCACGCCCTGACAAAAATCGGGGCGTTTTTTTTATGCGTATTGGCCACGGCTATGATGTGCACCGTTTCGCTGAAGGCGATTTCATTACTCTGGGCGGCGTGCGCATTGCACACAGCTTCGGGCTGCTCGCTCATTCCGACGGTGACGTCCTGCTGCACGCCTTGAGCGATGCCTTGCTCGGCGCCGCGGCGCTGGGTGATATCGGCAAACACTTCCCGGACACCGACCCGCAATTCAAGGGCGCCGACAGCCGTGCGCTGCTGCGTCACGTGGTCGGGCTGATCCACGCCAAAGGTTGGAAAATCGGCAACGTCGACAACACCATCGTCGCCCAGGCACCAAAAATGGCCCCGCATATCGAATCGATGCGCGCGCTGATCGCGGCGGATCTTCAAGTTGAGTTGGATCAAGTGAACGTGAAAGCTACCACCACCGAAAAGCTTGGCTTTGTCGGTCGCGAAGAAGGCATCGCCGTGCACTCCGTTGCCTTGTTGCTGCGCGCATGAATGAACTGCAATTGCTCGGCCCGCGTGCTTATGGGGAACCTCTCGGCAGCGCGGTACTGAAAGCCATCGCTGAAGATTTTCAGGTCGATGAAGTCCTCGACATTCCGTTCAGCGGCGACGGTGAACACCTGTGGATCTGGGTGGAAAAGCGTGGTCTGAACACTGAAGAAGCCGCGCGGCGTATCGCCAAGGCTGCTGGTGTGCCGTTGCGCACCGTCAGCTATGCCGGCCTCAAGGATCGTCAGGCGTTGACCCGTCAGTGGTTCAGCGTGCAATTGCCGGGCAAGGCCGATCCGGATCTGTCAGCGGCGGAAAATGACACGCTGAAGATCCTCAAGACCACCCGCCACAAGCGCAAGCTGCAACGTGGCGCGCATTCGGCCAACGGTTTTACCTTGCGCCTGACTCAGTTCACGGGCGACAGAGACGCGATTGAACAGCGTCTGCAACTGATCGCCAAGCAAGGCATCCCCAATTATTTCGGCGCTCAGCGTTTCGGCCATGACGGCGGCAATGTCGTCGATGCCCGTTCGTGGGCGGCACGCAAGGCCTTGCCGGAACAGCGCAATGTGCGTTCGCGTCTGCTGTCGACGGCGCGCAGCTTTCTGTTCAACAAAGTGCTGGCGGCGCGTGTTGCCGATGGCACCTGGCAAAAAGCCCAGGTCGGCGATCTGCTCGCCTTCACCGACAGCCGCAGTTTTTTTCCCGCCGGTGAAGCCGAGTGCAGCGATCCGCGCCTGGCGATTCTCGATCTGCATCCAACCGGACCGCAGTGGGGCGAAGGTGACTCGCCGACCGCAGGCGCTGTCCATGAACTGGAGCAGGGGATTGCCGCCGATGAAGCAGAGTTGCGCGATTGGTTGATTCACGCTGGCATGAGCCACGAACGTCGTATCCTGCGACTGCCCATTGGCGGGTTGACGTGGCATTATCCCCAGCCTGACATTCTGCAACTGGAATTCGTCCTCCCGGCCGGATGCTTCGCCACCGTATTGGTGCGCGAACTCGTTGATCTGGTGCCGGTGGGGCAGACGGACAGCCCATGCGTATTCTGATTTCTAACGACGATGGGGTAACCGCACCCGGTCTCGCCGCGCTTTATGCTGCGCTGGCGGATTACACCGAATGCGTGGTTATCGCCCCGGAGCAGGACAAGAGCGGCGCCAGCAGTTCGCTGACGCTCGACCGTCCGCTGCACCCGCAATACCTGGCCAACGGCTTTATCAGCCTCAACGGCACACCGACCGACTGCGTGCACCTGGGCCTCAACGGCCTGCTGGAGCGTGAGGCAGACATGGTGGTGTCCGGGATCAACCTCGGCGCCAATCTGGGTGATGACGTGCTGTATTCCGGGACAGTGGCGGCCGCCCTTGAGGGACGTTTCCTCGAGCGCCCTTCGTTCGCTTTTTCGCTGGTCTCACGGCAGGTGGATAATCTGCCGACAGCGGCTTACTTTGCGCGCAAACTGGTCGAAGCCCATGCCGGGCTGGATCTGCCGCCGCGCACGGTGCTCAACGTGAACATTCCCAATTTGCCGATCGACCATATTCGCGGTATTCAGTTGACCCGCCTCGGCCACCGTGCTCGGGCGGCAGCACCGATGAAAGTGGTCGATCCGCGTGGCAAGGCCGGCTACTGGATTGCCGCTGCTGGCGACGCCGAAGACGGCGGCCCGGGCACCGACTTTCATGCGGTGATGCAGGGTTACGTTTCCATCACCCCGTTGCAGCTTGATCGCACCTTCAACGATGCGTTCAGAAGCCTCGACGGCTGGCTGGAGGGACTGCGCTGATGGCCCGCGAACACGAAGACCGCCTGCGCAGCGGCATCGGCATGACGTCCCAGCGTACCCGCGAGCGCCTGATTCAGCGCCTGTATGAAGAAGGTGTGTCCAACGCCAAGGTGCTGGAAGTGATCCGGCGTACGCCACGTCATCTGTTCGTTGACGAAGCATTGGCACACCGCGCTTATGAAGACACGGCGCTGCCGATCGGCAACAACCAGACTATTTCCCAGCCTTATATGGTGGCGCGCATGAGCGAGCTGCTGCTGGAGGCCGGGCCACTGGATAAAGTGCTGGAGATCGGCACCGGTTCCGGTTATCAGACAGCCGTGTTGTCACAACTGGTCGAGCGGGTGTTCTCGGTTGAGCGCATCAAGGTGTTGCAGGATCGCGCCAAGGAACGTCTGGTCGAGCTGAACCTGCGCAACGTGGTGTTTCGCTGGGGCGATGGCTGGGAAGGCTGGCCGGCGCTGGCGCCGTATAACGGCATTATCGTCACCGCCGTGGCTACGGATGTCCCGCAAGCCTTGCTTGATCAACTGGCTCCGGGCGGACGCATGGTGATTCCGGTCGGCTCGGGCGAAGTGCAGCAATTGCTGCTAATTGTTCGAGAAGAAAACGGTTTCTCGCGACATGTTTTAGGTGCCGTTCGCTTCGTGCCTTTGCTCAATGGGCCACTGGCCTGAGCATTTGTTTACAGGCGCTGAATTCCTTTCGTTCGCTCAGGTCTTACTTCGGCAGCGATGGTTTAAACGCGCAGATTGTCAGCTTGCAAACGTGTGCGCGAAGCGATTTCGCTTCATTAAAGGTAAAGCCGATCCGGCCCGTTATACTGGCGACACCTCATGCCGAGATCCGGCATTTCACATTTTTCAGCCACCACAAAGGGAGCGGCGGGTGAGTCTCACAGTCATTGCGCAGCGTATGGGTAACACGAGCTTTCAGCGCCTGGTGACTGGCCTTGTCTTGAGCACCTTGCTGGTCGGTTGCTCCAGCACCAAATCGAGCAATGTGCGGGTGGTCGATCGCAACAGTTCGGTGGCCCAGCGTCCTACCGTGACGACCGGCCAGTATGTAGTCCGTCCGGGCGATACGCTGTTTTCGATCGCGTTTCGCTACGGCTGGGACTACAAAGCCCTCGCTGCCCGGAACAATATTCCTACGCCGTATACGATCCATCCGGGTCAGACAATTCGCTTTGATGGCCGTACCGGTTCAACGCCGACGGCGGTGGTGAGCAACAGCAGTTCTTCGCCTTCTTCGTCGAGTAAAACCACGGTAATCAGGCGCCAGGCAAATGGCACGACAACCACCACAACTACCGGTTCTGCGGGGGCTGTACCGTCCGTCGCCAACAAACCAGCACCTGCTCCACTGCCTCCAGCAGGCCCGGCCCCGACCGGCTGGGGATGGCCATCTAATGGCATTCTGATTGGAAAATTCTCTTCAAACGGTAGTTTGAATAAAGGAATTGATATCGCCGGAGATTTGGGACAGCCTGTTTTAGCTGCGTCTGATGGGACGGTGGTATACGCCGGGAGTGGCTTAAGGGGCTACGGCGAATTAGTCATCATCAAACACAGCGAAACCTACGTCAGTGCCTACGGACATAACCGCAGGCTGTTGGTTCGGGAGGGACAGCAGGTCAAGGTCGGACAGACAATTGCCGAAATGGGGTCAACGGGTACAGACCGGGTGAAACTGCATTTTGAGATTCGCCGCCAAGGTAAACCTGTGGATCCGTTGCAGTTCCTGCCAAGACGTTGATTTGTAAGCCAGCCTGTTCCGTCGCGTAGAGGGGACAGGCTCCAGCGCTGCCAAGGATAAAGGCGTCGCTTGAGCTTGGGGTCGAACTCACCAAAGGACTATAACAATGGCTCTCAGTAAAGAAGTGCCGGAGTTTGACATCGACGATGAGGTTCTCCTTATGGAGACCGGCATCGATTCGGAATCTTCGATGTCGAATGATGAAGGGGCTGCTCCACCTTCCGTTCGTTCCAAATCCAAACACTCCGCTTCACTTAAACAACATAAGTACATCGACTACACGCGGGCACTCGATGCCACGCAGTTGTATCTCAACGAAATCGGCTTTTCCCCATTGCTCTCCCCGGAGGAAGAAGTTCATTTTGCGCGACTGTCGCAAAGTGGCGATCCGGCCGGGCGCAAGCGCATGATTGAAAGTAACCTGCGGCTGGTGGTCAAAATCGCCCGGCGTTACGTCAATCGGGGGCTGTCGCTGCTGGATCTGATCGAAGAGGGCAACCTCGGGCTGATCCGGGCGGTGGAAAAGTTCGATCCCGAGCGCGGCTTCCGCTTCTCGACCTACGCGACCTGGTGGATTCGTCAGACCATCGAGCGCGCGATCATGAATCAGACCCGGACCATCCGGTTGCCGATCCATGTGGTCAAGGAGCTCAACGTGTACCTGCGGGCTGCACGGGAGCTGACGCAAAAGCTCGACCACGAACCTTCACCCGAAGAAATCGCCAACCTGCTGGAAAAACCGGTGGGCGAGGTCAAGCGCATGCTGGGCCTGAATGAACGGGTTTCTTCGGTCGACGTCTCGCTGGGTCCGGATTCGGATAAAACCCTGCTGGACACCCTCACCGATGATCGTCCAACCGATCCATGTGAACTGCTGCAGGATGACGACCTGTCGCAGAGCATCGATCAATGGCTGTCTGAGCTGACCGACAAGCAGCGCGAGGTGGTTGTACGCCGCTTCGGCCTGCGTGGTCACGAGAGCAGCACGCTGGAAGATGTAGGCCTGGAGATCGGCCTGACCCGGGAACGGGTGCGGCAGATCCAGGTAGAAGGCCTCAAGCGCCTTCGTGAAATCCTCGAGAAGAATGGCCTGTCGAGCGAGTCGCTGTTCCAGTAAGCGCTTCAAACGCTCGCCCGCAAAAAGCCCCGACTGGTTCGGGGTTTTTTGTTGGCCCGGATTTAATGGTCATCTCGCAAGCCTGTTTCATTGTCAGACGTACGGTTGGCATTTTCATCGTTTGTAGTCTCGCGGTGTAAGCCTTGGCTTACTCTTTCGTAAGTGTTCACTATTTTTACAGTACGGTAGACGTCGATCGCTTTCGGCATCGTTATTTAACTAGTTGATTTATATATTTATTTTTTAATGTGAAGTGCTTATGACAGCAATTTTTTGCCCACTGCGCCAATTGCTCTTGTCGGGGAACTCTCTAGTATCTGGGTTGTGTCGACGGACAGACACGCCCTTCAAGGAAGAGGGGAACGGACATCGCAGGACGCGATTCATCAGGACGATGAAAAGGAATACAGGGAATAGGGAAAAAATGTGGGCGGGTCATACCGCCCCTTTTTTTTGCCCGCAAAAAAGTAAAACCCGGAAAAGCAAAAAGGCCCGCAAGGGGCCTTTTATCTCGAGCGCGAGACAGATCAGCGTTCGAGGTCTTTGATCTTGCCTTTGACGCCATCCCACTCTTCGGCATCCGGGAGCGATTCTTTCTTCTCGGTGATGTTCGGCCAGATTTCAGCCAGCTCAACGTTGAGTTGAATGAATTCCTGCATTTCTTCCGGAACTTCGTCCTCGGAGAAAATAGCGACGGCCGGGCATTCCGGTTCGCACAGGGCGCAGTCGATGCACTCATCCGGGTGAATCACCAGGAAATTCGGGCCTTCGTAAAAGCAGTCCACCGGACAGACTTCTACGCAGTCGGTGTACTTGCACTTGATGCAGTTGTCGGTGACGACGAAGGTCATTTCTAATTTTCTCCTCAGGCGGCGGCAGCGTTGCCCCTTCACGGTTGGGGTCGCCAGGTTCGGGAGCGATACCTGCTGGCCAGGCTATTAGCCAGCAGCATCCCAAACCGCGCGAGATTCTAACAGCTTGAAGCCGTTTGCGTTATATCCGCTTCTTCAGTGCTTATATCCGGTTCTTCAGTGCATAGAGCATTTCGAGCGCACGACGCGGGGTCAGGTCATCCAGATCCAGTTTAGCCAGCTCATCCAGCACCGGGTGCGGCAGGCTGGCGAACATGTCGCTTTGCTGCGGCGTCGCTGGTTTGCCCTTGGCCGCAGGTTTCGGCGCTTCATGTGGCAAAGCGGTTTCTTCCAGTCGGCTCAAGTGCTCGCGGGCACGCACGATCACTTCGCTTGGCACGCCGGCCAACTGCGCCACTGCAAGGCCATAACTCTGGCTGGCAGGTCCCGGCAGAACATGGTGCAGGAACACGATGCGCTCGTTGTGCTCGGTGGCGTTGAGATGGACGTTGGCCACCAATGGCTCGGCCTCCGGCAGCACGGTCAGTTCGAAGTAGTGCGTAGCGAACAGCGTATAAGCGCGCAGATGGGCCAGACGCTCCGCCGCCGCCCACGCCAGCGACAGACCGTCGAAAGTGCTGGTGCCACGACCGACTTCGTCCATCAGCACCAGACTGCGTTCGGTGGCGTTGTGCAAGATGTTCGCGGTTTCGCTCATCTCGACCATGAAGGTCGAACGGCCACCGGCGAGGTCATCACTGGAGCCGATCCGCGTAAAGATGCGGTCGACCAGCGACAATTCACAACTGGCTGCCGGCACGAAGCTGCCGATATGCGCCAGCAGCACGATCAATGCGGTTTGGCGCATGTAGGTGGATTTACCGCCCATGTTCGGGCCGGTGATCACCAGCATGCGCGTGTTGTCATCCAGATTGAGGTCGTTGGCCACGAACGGCGTGGTCAGCACTTGCTCGACCACCGGGTGACGACCCTGGTTGATGCGCATGCACGGCTCGCTGACGAAGCGTGGGCAGTTCAAGTCAAGGTTCAGTGCACGCTCGGCGAGGTTGCTCAACACGTCCAGTTCGGCCAGTGCGCCGGCGGTGTCCTGCAGCGGCGGCAACTGGCTGATCAGGTCTTCCAGCAACGCTTCGTAAAGCATTTTCTCCCGAGCGAGGGCACGGCTCTTGGCAGAGAGGGCCTTGTCTTCGAATTCCTTCAGCTCAGGCGTGATGAAACGCTCGGCGCCTTTGAGGGTTTGCCGACGAATGTAGTCCGCCGGGGCGGATTCGGCCTGCTTGCTCGGCAACTCGATGAAGTAGCCGTGAATGCGGTTGTAGCCGACTTTCAGATGGCTCAGACCGGTGCGGGCTTTCTCACGGGCTTCCAGGTCGATGAGGAACTGGCCGGCGTTCTCGCTCAGCGATTGCAGTTCGTCGAGTTCGCTGTCGTAACCGGTTTTCAACACGCCGCCGTCACGGATAACTGCCGGCGGGTTGTCGATGATGGCTTTTTCCAGCAGTGCCGCCAGTTCCGGGTAGGTGCTGGTGATGGTCGCCAGATTCTGCAGGTGTGGCGCTTCCAGGTCGGTCATTGCCACTTGCAGTTCTGGCAGTGCGCCAAGGGCGTCACGCAGGCGTGCGAGGTCGCGAGGACGCGCATTACGCAGACCGATTCGCGCGAGAATCCGCTCGATGTCGCCGATTTCCTTGAGTTGCGGTTGCAGCTTTTCGAAGCGGTAGCGATCGAGCAGGCAGGTGATCGAGGTCTGGCGCGCCAGCAACACAGTCAGGTCGCGCAGCGGACGATTCAGCCAACGGGTCAGCAAGCGGCTGCCCATGGCGGTCTGGCAGCGATCGACCACGGATTGCAGAGTGTTGTCTCGACCACCGGCCAGGTTGGTGTCGAGTTCAAGGTTGCGGCGGCTCGCACCGTCCAGCACCACGGTGTCATCCAGACGTTCGTGGCGCAGGCTGCGCAAATGGGGCAGAGCGGTGCGCTGGGTTTCCTTGGCGTAGGCCAACAGGCAACCGGCGGCGCCGATGGCCAGGGTCAGGTTCTCGCAGCCGAAGCCTTTGAGGTCCTGAGTGGAAAACTGCTGGCAAAGACTTTTCAGCGCCGAGTCGCGCTCGAAATCCCACGGCGCACGACGACTGACACCACGGCGTTTTTCCGCCGGAAGATCCCTCGGCCAGTCGTCCGGGATCAGCAGTTCCACCGGGTTGATCCGCTCCAGTTCCGCCAGCAGATTTTCCCAGCCTTTGATTTCCGACACGCTGAAACTGCCGCTGGTGATGTCCAGCACGGCCAGACCGAACAGCCGCTCATCACCCAGCAGCGCAGCGATCAAGTTGTCGCGGCGCTCGTCGAGCAGCGCCTCATCACTGACCGTCCCCGGCGTGAGGATCCGCACCACCTGACGCTCAACCGGGCCTTTGCTGGTAGCCGGGTCGCCGACCTGCTCGCAGATCACCACGGACTCGCCAAGCTTGACCAGCTTCGCCAGATAACCTTCCGCCGCATGGTAAGGAATCCCACACATCGGAATCGCCTGCCCCGCCGATTGCCCGCGCGCGGTCAGCGTGATGTCCAGCAACTTGGCCGCCTTCTTCGCGTCTTCGTAGAAGATCTCGTAGAAGTCGCCCATGCGGTAGAACATCAGCTGATCCGGGTGCTGATTCTTCAGGCGCCAGTACTGCTGCATCATCGGAGTGTGGGAGGACAGGTCGGAGACGGCTTTATTCATCGGATTGTCAGGCAACTCGTTAAAAGATGTAGGGCGAAAGCGGGGGCATCAGCCGGGCTTTTCCGCGATGGGCGCAAGGTTACCATGGGCGGTCTGTCGGACGCAGGCATCGCGGCCGGGTGAAGGTTTTCTTCATCGGAAATTGTATTTATGCACGATTTATGCAAATCAGCATTTGTCATCATGAAAAACTTCAAGCACTATGCGCGTTATGCAAAAACGCAACGTAGCCTCCGTCTTAAGAGCACTGCTCGATCAGCACGGGATCTCCCCCACGGAGCTCCACCGTCGCACCGGCGTGCCTCAATCCACTCTCTCGCGGATTCTCAGCGGGAAGATCGTCGATCCCTCGGATAAACACATTTCGAAGATCGCCGAGTACTTCGCCGTGAGCACCGATCAACTGCGCGGGCGCGCGGATGTTGCGCCGTCTGCCGGAGCCGCGCGTGATGACGTACACGCGGAACTCAAGGACATAATGCTGTGGGACGACGATACGCCTGTCGATGATGACGAAGTATCGGTGCCGTTCCTTCGCGAGGTTGAATTGGCAGCAGGATCAGGAAGATTCGTCATCGAAGAGAGCGAGCGCTCTAGCCTGCGCTTCGGCAAGCGCAGCCTGCGCCATAACGGTGTGCAGTTCGACCAGGCCAAATGCGTGACGGTACGCGGCAACAGCATGTTGCCGGTATTGCGCGATGGCGCCACCGTCGGCGTCAATGCGGGCAAGTGCGGCATCGGCGACATCATTGATGGCGACCTGTACGCCATCAATCACAATGGCCAGTTACGCGTGAAGCAGCTTTATCGCTTGCCTACCGGCATTCGTCTGCGCAGCTTCAATCGCGATGAACACCCGGACGAGGACTACAGCTTCCAGGAAATCCAGGAAGAGCAGATCGTCATTCTCGGCCACGTCTTCTGGTGGGGCATGTACGCCCGCTAACCCGACCCTCTTCAGATAAACCCGCCCATTGGCGGGTTTTTTTTCGCCTTGATGAAACCGCCAAACCCTTTCGCCGCGGGGCTTTCATGCGTTTGCGCATTTCTAATGCATAAATAAATGCATTTGCGCATTGACTGGATATGCATACATGCATATTCTTGCCACCAAGCCGCTCGACAAAGCGGCTGGCAAGAAAGCTCTTTAGTTCCACAAGAACAGGCAGCGATGAACCGGCCTCAACGGTTCAGAGGGTTGGCAACTGACCCGGGTGTGCAGCGTAAAGCACCAGAAGCAGTTATCCGGCGGGCAGGGACCGCGGTCGGAAAAACAATTTGAATGGACTCGTACCGCGCCAGTAGCGCCGAAAAGTCAGCTTCCTTCTCGAACACAGGATTTGAAGGAAGGCGAAGGAGCGCATTACTGAAAAGCCCGGTGTGCGAACGCCGGGCTTTTTGGAATGCCTGCCCTCCAGATTGCAGATCGAACCTGTCTGCAGATTCATCGCTTGACCCGTCCACAACGGAAGTTGCCGGCAGACATCAAAAAAGGCATTGCAGATGTTGAAAGATTGCAGATGTGGAAAGTGCAAAAGACTGCTCGCCCGGATGGGTGAGTACACAGAGTTCCAGATCAAATGTTCCCGATGTGGAACATTGAACCATGTGAGGGCCGGGAGCCCCGAACGATCGCCTGTGAGCGACTTGAGTGCTGCATCGCCAGCACACCCTGATCAATCCACTCATAGGTAGAGAAATGAACACTTTGAAAAAATACGTAGCACCGTTTCTGGTCGCCGCTGCACTGCTGGGTAATGGCGGTAGCGCGGTTGCCGCTAACCTGTTGGTCAACGGCAGCTTTGAACAGCCCGGCTGCAGTGGCAGCTGCATTCTGGACACCCCGGCGAAAGCCAATTTCATCACCGGCTGGACGACGTTTCTGTCCGGTGCCGAATACTTCAACATGCCGGCTTCGATCGGTGGTTCCGCGGCTGCAGACGGCGTGGTGATCGTTGACCTGGCCAACTACGTTTACGGCAATGGGGGAGGGATTCAGCAGAACTTTGCCACCACCGTGGGCGCCAAGTACCGATTGACCTTCAGCGCGGGTAACTCGCGTTACGCCAGCCGCTCCGGTGATGGTGTCATTCAAGTGAAAGTGGCCGGCCAGACCGCTACCTTCAACACACCGTCTGCCAAAGGCGTCGCGGTTGAGTGGAGCACCATCACTTACGAATTCACTGCAATCACTCCACAGACGACGTTGGCGTTTTTCAACGAGCAGAATCCGTATGCCAACTTTGCCTTTATCGACAACGTCATTGTTGAGCGCCTGTAACGCCGACCGCCGTGGATCCGCGGCGTTTTATCCCAGTGTAAAAGGCGACACCGTTACGGTGTCGCTTGCGCACAATCCCTTCATTCATCAACGCTCTCAGGAGGCGTGACATGACAACCGAGCAACAAGCATTGGCCGATATGCCAATCTGGCTGGTCATCCTCCTCGCCGTAGTGGGGGGAGTGTCTGGCGAAATGTGGCGCGCCGACAAGGAAGGCGCACGCGGCTGGCCGCTGCTGCGCCGTCTGGCCCTGCGCTCCGGCGCCTGCATGATCTGCGGTGTGTCGGCGATCATGCTGCTGTATGCCGCCGGCATGTCGATCTGGGCCGCCGGCGCCTTCGGTTGCCTGACCGCAATGGCCGGAGCAGACGTGGCTATCGGTCTGTATGAACGCTGGGCCGCCAAGCGCATCGGCGTCTGCGAAGTACCGCCTCGCGACCAACCTTGAACTTGGTATTTCTCCGTGCCGCCATGTTGGCGGCAGGGCTGCGCGTGGACGAATGAAAAGGAGCTCATGTATGCCCACACCGATTCAGCTGCCGTCGCAACTGTTCACCGCCATCGCGACGACGCTGCGCAACACCGCCGGGCTCAATATCAGCGTCGGCAAGCACGACGATTTCACGGCACCAGGCGATCAGGCCTGGGTGCTGATCGACTTCGATCGAAATGCCTCGGGATTGCGCGCCGCTGATGGGCGTATCGCTCATGTCATGACGCTGTCGCTGCAAGTCATCCCGGCGCTTTCAGCGACCGCGTTTGCCGCGTGCGATCTGATCGCCGTGCTGAAAAACCTGATCACCGACAATCGCTGGGGCCTGCCCGGCGATCAGTGTGATCTGCCGACCAACATCGATGGCTTGCCGTCATTGCTCGGCCTGCAATACAAGGCCTGGACCCTGACGTTCAACCAGACCCTCTACCTAGGCCCGACCTTGCTGGACGATCCGCTGGGTACGCCGAAATTCGCTCGTACCTGGGAAGTCAGCAACATCGATGATCCCGACCAATACACCGCGCTGGAGGCCTGACCGATGTTCGACGCATTACTGCGCATGCAGCTCGGCCCGATCATCGAACGCCTGGCCGAGATGGAAGCGGAAATCGACGACCTGCACCGCCGCGCCGAAAGCTTTTGCCGCATTGGCATTTGCCAGACAGTCGATGCGGCGAGCAATACCTGCCAGGTCAGCCACGGCGGATTGCTCACGCCGGCCATAAAGTTCTTCAACCCCAGTGCAGGTGCACAAAGCGAATCGCGGATTCCGACGGTGGGCGAACAATGTCTGCTGTTCAACTACGGGAGCGGCGAAAGCGGTGCACAGAGTGTGGCGTTGTTCGGCTTGAACAGCGACCGCTTTCCGCCAGCCTCGACCGTGCCGACGCTGACCCGTCGAGTGCATCAGGACGGCAGCGAAAGCGGTTACGACGATGCTTCACACACCCTGCACTGGCAGAACGGCCCGGCAGCATTCAGCGGTTCTCGCGAATCGCTCGAACTGAACATCGGCCCAGCACGCCTGGCGATGACACCACAGCTGATCTCCCTGCAACTGGGCGCCGTCGGCCTGACCATTGACGCCTCCGGTGTGCACTTCAGCGGCCCATTGGTCGATCACCAGGGCCGTGTCATCAGCCCCTGATTCAAGAGCTTGCGATGATCGGAATCGATAGAGACAGCGGGGCCACGGTCGACGACTGGCTGCAATTTGTGCAGCGCGCGACCCGGGCCCTGACCACGCCGCTGGGCACCCGGCAAAAACGGCCCTTGTACGGATCGTTGATCCCCACGCTGCTGGGACAGAACCTCGGCGACGATGTCCTGCTTCTGGCGCAGAGCCACGCGGCGCAAGCGTTCTACAACGCGCAGAACGGCATCAGCGATTTTCAACCGCAAGTGATCGTCGCCAGCCGTCAGGGCGCCGGTCTGCTCCTGCGTTTCGCCGGCACCTGGAAAAACCGTCAACAAACCTTCGAGGTCGTGACATGAGCATGTTGATCCCCGGTCAGAACCAATTGGCCGAACCCGCGCTGATCACCGTTGAAGCCTTCGAAGATCTGCTCGCCGAGTTCAAGGCTTTCGTCATCGAATACGTCGGAGCGCGCTCGCCAGAAAGTGCCGCGAAACTCAAGACCAGTCTGGAAAACGAAAGTGAACTGCTGACCCTGGCGCTGGAGGCTTTCTGTGTCCGGTTGCAAACCCACGAGCGCAAGTACAACGCCCGCATCAAGCAGATGCTGGCGTGGTGGGCGACCGGCAGCAACCTCGATGCGCGGCTGGCGGACATGGGCCTTGAGCGGCAGTTGCTCGATCCGGGCGATCCGGCGGCATTCCCGCCAGTGCCAGCGATTTATGAAAGCGACGACGATGCGCGGTTGCGTTATTACCTGGCGCCACACGCTCCGGCGGCGGGCTCGCGGATGCAGTATCGCCGCGAAGTCTTCACTCTTGGCGAGCGTCCGACTGTGCACGTCGAATCCACTGAGGCGGGTGTGGTGAATGTCACTTACACCTTCAACCCGGATGGCTTCGCCGCACAGGTCAAGGATGGCAATGGTCGACGCACTGCGCCGGGCGAAGTGCAGGTCACTGTGCTGTCCCGCGATGGCGATGGCACGCCTTCCCAGGCATTGCTTGAAGGCGTTCGTCTGCATTTCGCACGGCCGGATGTACGACCTGAAACCGACCTTGTCACGGTCAAGGCAGCCGATATTCAACGCTACAAGATTCGCGTTGTCGCGAAGATCAATTCCGGTCCCGATTCGGGCCTGACCAAAGTCGCCGCACAGCAACAATTACAGGCTTACGCCGATAGCTGCCATCGCCTCGAAGGCCGGGTCGATCCGAGCTGGATCGACTACACGCTGCACAGCGCCGGCGCCGTGCAACTGCAGATTCTTGAACCGCTGGCGCCAATCGTGACGACGGCGTTTCAAGCGCCTTACTGCACCGCAGTCGAAGTCGAGGTGCTGACGCTATGAGTGAGCAAACTCAGCGTCCGACGCTGCTGCCTGCGAACAGTTCGGCACTCGAACGTGGACTGGATCTGGGTTTCGGCGCGCTGCTTGATCGCATCGCGCCGCCGTTTCCCGAACTGATGAACCCGAGCGAAACACCGGTCGCATTCCTGCCGTATCTGGCAGCGGATCGCGGTGTTGCCGAGTGGAGCACCGCCGCGCCGGAAGCGGAAAAACGCCTGACCGTCGAGCTCGCCTGGCCCACCGCGCGCCAGGCTGGCACTCGCAAGGCACTGGAAAACGCCGCCAAGGGTTTGCAACTGCGTCCCGAGATCCGCGCCTGGTACGAACAGACACCGCCCGGCGCGCCTTACAGTTTTTCCGTACGGGCCTTCAGCGAGCAACCCTACAGCGAAGAAATCGATGCGCGTCTCGACCGACGCCTGGCTGATGCCAAAAGCGAACGCGATGTGCTGACGGTCTCGGTGGGTCTCAGCGCGTTCGGCAATCACGTCATCGGCGCCGCAACGTTCTGCGGTGAGCTGACCACGGTTTATCCGGTGTTCATCGAAGGGCTCGAAACCTCTGGCGAGGCGTTCAAGGCTGCCGGCATGTACACCGTCGAAACATCCACTATTTATCCTCAGGGGGCCTGAATGGCTGACTATTACACCCTGCTCACCAACGCAGGGATTGCCTACGAAACGGCGTGCAAGGCCGCGGGCACGCCGATCAAGTTGACGCAGATTTCCGTCGGTGACGGCGGCGGCGCGGTTTACAACCCGGCCGCGACCGCCACTGCGCTGAAACGCGAAGTCTGGCGCGGGCCGCTGAATGCGCTGTTCCAGGACGAGAAGAATCCGAGCTGGCTGCTCGCCGAAGTCACCATTCCGCCGGATGTTGGTGGTTGGTATGTACGAGAGGCCGGGCTGTGGACTGACACCGGGATTCTCTACGCCATCGTCAAATACCCGGAGTCGTTCAAACCGGTATTGGCGACGTCGGGTTCGGGCAAAGAGTTCTACATTCGTTCGATTTTCGAGACCAGTAATGCGTCGCTGGTGACGTTGTTGATTGATGACACGGTGGTGAAAGCCACGCGTGCCTGGGTCATGAGTTATCTGGCCGAAGAACTCGGCAAGCTGGATGGCAAGCAATCGGTGCGCGTCGCTGCAACGGGCAATATCGTGTTGAACGGCGCGCAGCAGATTGACGGCGTCGCTGTGGTCGCTGGTGACCGTGTGCTGTTGCCGAATCAGACGCTGGCCAAGGACAACGGCCTGTGGATCGTTGCCAACGGCGACTGGGTACGGGCGACCGATGCCAACAGCAACGCCAAGGTCACGCCTGGCCTGACGGTCATGGTGGAGGAGGGCACGGCGAACGGAGATTCGTTGTGGCACCTGACCACCAATGCGCCGATCACCCTCGGCACCACGGCGCTGACGTTCAAGATGTTGGCCGGACGTACCGGGATTTCTGCCGGGACATACAAAAGTCTCACGGTGGATGAATATGGCCGGGCGACGGCGGGTGCGAATCCCGAGACGCTGGCCGGATTTGGCATCAAGGATTCGTACACCAAGGCTGAAGTCGAAGCGCTGATTGCCAAGGCTTCAGCGTTGCCGGTGGGTTCGATTGTCGCGTTTCCGGTTGATGCACCACCGCCGGGTTTTCTTGAGCTGGATAACAGCGTCCAGAGCAGCGCACTTTACCCAGACCTAAGCGCCTATCTGGGTGGCAAGTTCAATAAGGGGAATGAGGGCGTTGGTAATTTCCGCTTGCCGGAAACCCGCGGGGAGTTTTTGCGCGGTTGGGATCATGGGCGTGGTGTGGATGCTGGACGTGGTCTTGGCAGTTGGCAGGCTGACGACAACAAATCCCACATTCACGGGACAACCTACGATGTCATCGCTGATATTTTTATGGCGGGGGACGTCAGACGAAATTATTTGCAGCAGTACAACGGAACCGACGACGTTGTAACTAAAGCCTCCGGTGGTAATGAGGCTCGTCCGCGCAACATCACCGTCATGTGGTGCATCAAAGCCTGGAACGCCCCGGTCAATCAGGGAAACATCGACGTAGCAGCACTGGTCAAGGAAGTTTCTCGCCTCGGATCGGCTGTGCCGGTTGGTGCGGTAATGGCCTTCCCGACAGGTATCGTTCCACCGGGTTTTCTGGAGCTGGATGGCAGTGTTCAGAGTATTGCGACTTATCCTGATCTGGCCGCATATCTCGGTACCAGTTACAACAAAGGCAACGAGGGCACAGGCAACTTCCGCTTGCCAGAGTCGCGCGGTGAATTCCTGCGCGGTTGGGATCATGGGCGCGGTGTAGATGTGGGGCGGGCAGTCGGCAGTTATCAGGCAGATGAGCTGAAATCCCATACCCACCAAATCAGCGCCCCCACATCAATTACTGCATCAGGTGGTTCGACAGGCGTTATTTTGGCGGCTGGTGGAACGCTGAACTGGTCGACTACCAATACTGGTGGTTCTGAAACCCGTCCGCGCAACCTCGCCGTCATGTGGTGCATCAAAGCCTGGAACGCACCGATCAATCAGGGAAACATCGACATCGCCGCGCTCGCCGATGAAGTTCGCAACGCGTCGGGTCGCTATTTGCGTACACGTGTTTACAAGGCAAACGAACTCTATCAGCCGGGTCCCGGCACGAAAAAAATCAAATACAGACTGCAAGGAGGGGGCGGTGCCGGAGGGGGCACGGCTTCGACAGCTAATACTCAACTGTCAGCCGGTTGCGGTGGTGGGGCCGGTGCTTACGCAGAAGGCTGGCTGACTCAAGGTTTTGAAGGGCAACAGGTGATTGTTGGTAAAGGGGGCACAGGTGCCGCCGCCTACATTGGCGGCAATGGCGGAACAACCTCCTTTGCCGGTGTCGCCGCCCCAGGTGGTTTCGGCGGTGGGTGGTCGGCCAATGTCGTGCCGCCGCTGTTCCTTGGCCGCACACCAAACTCGGAGCCTGCGACAGGTGGTACGACGATCAATGCAAGTGGCCAGGGTGGCGGAGGCGTGACCGGTCCGACATTGAGCTTTGTTACTTCTGGAGAGGGCGGATCCAGCTTGTTCGGGGCGGGTGCTAATCCCTTGGGTACTACCACCCGTGACGGCCAAGCGGCCACGAACCCCGGCGCAGGCGGTGGTGGTGCATTAGCTAGCCCCTCCTGCCCTCTGAATCTCAAAGGCGGCAACGGTGCGGACGGCATCGTGATTATCGAGGAGTGGACCTGATGAGTACCTATGTACGCATTTATGCCGACACGGTTGTCGAGCAGATCGAAACTGACGGTGATGTTTCGACGATGTATCCGTCCACACTGGTGTGGGTATGTGTCGACGACGTCGATCCGCTTCCCCGGCAGGGTTGGACGGCGACGCAGCAGAACGGTGAATGGCAGTTTTTGCCCGAACCACCGATAACGATTGCGCCTGAAACACGGGCCGTCGCGATTGCCGCCGAACGCTTTGTGCGTGAGGCCGCTGGTGTCAGCGTTGATGGGTTGACCATCGAGACAACACGTGACAGCCAATCGTTGATCTCTGGGATGGCGATATCCGCGATTCTGGATCCCGAATACAAGTGCAGTTACAAGGCTGTGGCCGGTTTCATTGAGCTGACGTCCGCGCAAATTCTTGGTGTTGCAACCGCTGTCCGATCTCATGTTCAGGCGTGCTTTGACCGGGAAAAATTTTTGTTGGAGGCCGTTGAAACCGGCACTTACACCGATGACATGCTCACGGAAGGCTGGCCCGACTCTTCATCCGCGACAGCGCTCCCGGCACAACATTAAACGCCCCACACCGTGGGGCGTTTTCATATCTGGCCATCCAGGCGGGTGGTCTGAGAGTCATTACTTATCACACAAGGAAGAACCTATGTTTTACGCACCCTCCACCGGCGGTTTTTACGATCCAGCCATTCATACAGAAATTCCAGGCGATGCTGTTGAAATCTCGCGTGAGTATTGGCTTGAGTTAGTGAACGGGCGGTCTACCGGCAAGATTATCGTCATGAATGATGACAACTACCCGGTGCTGGTTGATCCGCCGGGACCAACACCTGCGGAACTTGAGAGCATTGAACGCTACTGGCGCAAACAGCAGATCGCGCTCACCGATCCCGTGGTCAACCGTCACCGTGACGAGGTGGACCGTTGGCCAACCCAGCTGACCCCGGCGCAATACATCGAGTTGCAGACCTACCGCCACGTGCTGCGCATCTGGCCGGTCGGTGGCGAGTTGCCTTTGAGCGAACACCGCCCGGCAGCGCCGGAATGGCTCGCTAGCCTGCCTGAATAAAAACGCCCCGCACTGACGGGGCGTTTTCTTGTCCCCCCAAGCCCCTCCCGTAGAGGGGCTTGGCTGTTTATGGAGAAACGAAAAATGGCAACCCGCCAAACCTACACCGTGCTCGTCCCATTCCCCACCGGCGGTGGGCACTGGTCGAGCATCGGCCAAGACCTTGATCTGCTCGACGTCGAGGCCAGTGCCCTGCATTTCGCCGGTCGACTGGAACTGAAAACACCTACCACCCAGGCCAAAAAGGCCGCTGCCAAGAAGGCTGACTGAATATGGCTGAGGTTCTGAACTTCGAGCACAACGGCATTACCGTCAATGCCATCGAATCCCCCGAGGCCATGGGTGGCCTGGGTGACAACGTCATCGGTCTGGTCGGCACTGCGCCGAAAGCCGATCCGCTGATTCCGCGCAACGCACCGTTCCGCATCAACAGTTTCACCACCCACGCGCTGCTCGATCCGACCGGTTCGGAAGAGGGCACGCTGTATCACGCCGTCTACCAGATCCTCAAAGTGGTCAAGGTGCCGGTTTACGTAGTGATCGTCGAAGCGGGCGCGACCCCGGCCGACACCGTCAACAACGTGATCGGCGGCGTTGATCCGCTGACTGGTCGCAAGCTCGGTCTGGCTGCACTGGGCAGTGTCCCGGAAGACCTGACCATCATCGGCGCGCCGGGCTTCACCGGCACCAAAGCGGTGGCCGGCGAGTTCGCTTCGTTCGGCAAGCGCATCAAGGCCCGAGTGGTGCTGGACGGCAAGGACGCCTCGGTCGCCGATCAAGTGCTGTACAGCCAGGAACTCGGCGGCGCCGATCTCGGTTTTGACCGTTGCCTGGTGGTGCACAACATGCCCGCCGTGTATTCGAAAGCGGCGAAGAAAAACGTCTTCCTGTCGCCTTCCAGCCTGGCGATTGCCGCGCTGGCCAAGGTCAAGCAGTGGGAGAGCCCGGGCAACCAGGTGACCTACGCCGAGGACGTTTCGCGGGTCGTTGAATACAACATCCTCGACACCTCCACTGAAGGCGATCTGCTCAACCGCTACGGTGTCAGCTACTACGCCCGCACCGTGCTCGGCGGCTTCTCGCTGCTGGGTAACCGCTCGATCACCGGCAAATTCATCAGCTACGTCGGCCTCGAAGATGCGATCAGCCGCAAGCTGGTCAAGGCCGGCCAGAAAGCCATGGCCAAGAACCTCACCAAATCCTTCATGGATCAAGAGGTCAAGCGCATCAACGACTGGCTGCAAACCCTGGTCGCCGATGAAACCATTCCTGGCGGCAGCGTCTATCTGCACCCGGAACTGAACAGCGTCGAGAAGTACAAGAACGGCACCTGGTACGTGGTCATCGACTACGGCCGCTACGCGCCGAACGAACACATGGTTTATCAACTCAACGCCCGCGATGAAATCATCGAGCAGTTCCTGGAGGACGTTCTCTAATGTTTACCAACCGAGTAAGACAGGCCATCGCGGCCACCCTGCAAGGCCTGCCGCTGTCGGCGACCGTTGAAGAATTCACCCCGCCGAAGATCGAATTCGATGTGGAAGAGATGCGTGGCGGACGCTTTATCGTCGAAGAAATGGCCAAGGGCGGCAAAGCGCTCAACGCCAAGCTGACCCTGCAAGGCCTCGGCGCCGAAGTCATGCTCGCACTGGGTGTGAAGCTGGGCGACGACATCCTGCTGAACGTGCGCGAAGCCGGTCAGGATCAGGACGGCAACACCTGGTTCACCTACCACACCGTCGGCGGCAAGCTGAAATCCCTCGAAGAAACCGCCGTGAAAATGGGTGAAAAACCCAAGACCAATCTGGAGCTGTCCTGCCGCACCTACAACCGCCTGGAAAACGGCGTACCGGTGATCGACATTGACGTGCGCACCCAGAAGTTCGTGCTCAACGGCGTCGACATCCTCGGTGATGCCCGGCGTGCGGTGCTGATGCCGTAACCCGTTACACCGCAAAACCTGTGGGAGCGAGCCTGCTCGCGAAGAGGCCATCACATTCGCTACCGATGTGACTGTAAGACCGCTTTCGCGAGCAGGCTCGCTCCCACATTGGGCCGGGTTGACTGGCACTTTGCGCAACACCCCTCAGGAATCACCAAGGAATTCATTCATGTCGTGGATGCCACCCCAGCATGACCTGCTGTCGCCAATTACCGGCGACGACGGTTCGCAGATCGAAACGATCCAGCTCAAGCCGTTGTTCTACGCCGCGCAAAAAGAAGCCCTGGAACGCGCCGGCGATGACGAAGACGATCAGTTCTTCGAACTGGCGCTGCTTGCCACCGGCCTGTCGGTCAAGGAGCTCGACCAGCTCAAACGCCCGGACTACGTGAGCATCGCCCAGTACGTGCACGAAATGTCGACCCGCCCGGCGTCGTACTTTCTGGAGCAGGTCGAAGATGCGGAAAAATCCGCTGATCCCGATCAGGTCCAGCTGCTGCAACCGCTCGCCGTAACTGGCCGCACCGTGACTTCGCTGTCGCTGGAAATGCCGGCGCTGCGCGCCACCAAAGTGATGAAGAAACTGAAAACGGCCAAGGAACGCGCCGAGTTCATCACCGCCCATTGCACCGGCCTGATGATCCCCGATCTGGCCCTGATGACCGTCCCGGACTGGACGCAATTGCAGGTGCGCATCGACGATTTTTTAAACCAGCCGGCGGCCTACTTTCGGAACGCGACATCGAAGTAATCCTCGATATCGTCCCGCTCATTTACCCGGTAAGTGAAGCGGAAATTCTCGAATGGGACGCCGAAAAGGCGTTACGCCGCTACGACATAGCGATCACTCGCCTTGGCGTAAAACAGGAGTAGAGCGGCATGGCAGAGAACAGATATGCGCTCACGTACGCCGGTGAGGGCGGCAACACAACGGGCGGATTTACACTGCCCGACAACCTCGGCAAACCGCTGCAGGATTTGAACCTGACACTGGTAATGGCAAGCGTGGATATTCGTTTGCTGACCCAAGAGCAGATCAAGCTGCGCGAACTGTTGGTCAGCCAGCGATCGCTATTCAAGGTTGTGGCAGCAGCCCCTGCTGCCAATAGTGAGCCGAAGTCAAAGCTCAAGGCGGAGGTCGAGCAGCGCTCACCCCCTAAAACCATGCAAGCAGCGATGACGCAGCAGACCTCTTTGTCAGAACTCAACAGAGTTCTGAAACTGGATAAAGATCAGCTTGAGGCGCTTTCACAAGAAACCCTGAGGATGGCCAGCGAGAAACAGGTTGCTCCCAGTGGCGCCACCGGCGTCGATCTGCTGCAGGTGCAACTGGCTGCGGCCAAGTCGGGGGTGGGTGAAGGCCTTCAACCCGAGCTTAAAGTTGCCGCCTTGACCCACTTCGCTCGTGACGCAGCGATCAACGCTTCGGCGTTCGGCGTTGATGTGAAAACAGCCAGCGAGATGATGCTGGCCTGGCAATCCGCGATGAACCTTGATCGTGCCAAGAGCCAAACCCTGGCCGATGCGACCAACTATCTGGGGCACAGCACGCTGGACGCGACATCGGCGGACATCGGCTCGGTCGTACAGAATGTTGGTGAAAAAGGCGTCGCTGGCGGACTCACGCCGGAGCAGGTCGCGGCACTGGCCGCAGCGTTTTTGAACAGCGGTGTCGACAAGTCCGCAGCGGGAGCCGGGCTCAACAGTCTGATGACGGTGCTTGCCAAGGCCGACACGGCCACGGATGAGCAGCGCACTGCCTGGGCTTCGCTGGGCAATGGACTGGGGCCGGAGGCAGTCGCCACTGGCATGAAGACCGATGCGTCGGCGACCATCATCAAGGTCATGGAAGCCCTCAAGGACAAGAAGCCCGAAGAGAAGGAGGCTTTGACCAAGACCCTCTTCAGTGGCAACGACGCCATTCTCAAGTTGCTGAAAAAGCCTGAGGACGTGACCAAGGCGTTCAGTCTGCTGACTGTGCCGAATTCCGAAGCCCCGTCGAAGCTCGATTACGCCGGGTCAGTTGCCAAAGACGCTGAGCAATTGGGGGGTACCTCGCAAGGACGCGTCAATGCCCTGGACGCCAGTATCACACGGTTGTCTACGGCCGCTGGCGGCGCACTCACCAATGCGTTCGATGGTGTGGTGGTCTCTCTGGATGCTGTCGCCAGTGGCATGGCCCGCTTTGCCGAGGAGCAGCCCAGGGCGACAGCGGCGCTGCTCATGCTGGGCGGTGTTATTGCCTTGTCCCGGGGCGCGCAAATCAAAGCCGCCACGGCATCGGTCATTCGTGGTACGGCGACGAAATTGCTGACGACGGCAGGCGCCGGTCCCCTAATCGATGTTCTGGATCGGTCTGCTGACGCTGACGATACCGTCAAACCCGATAAATCCCGGAAGTCTGGCAAGCCCGGAAAACGCCGCAAGCCAGCCAACCCCAAAGCCCCCGTCAAGCGCTCATCTGTCGCGCCACGAACACCTGCGCAACCACGCCCGACATTGCGCAGCCGTTTGACAGACGCCAAAACCTTGGCCAAGGGGTTCAGCAAAACCAATGCACTGCTGACTGTGGCCACTGCGGCTCCCGACGTGATCAAGGGCCTGCAGGAAGGCGATAACAAACTGGTCGGCGGTGCGCTGGGTTCAGCCGGCGGCAGTCTGGCCGGTGGTTATGCCGGTGCGGTTACCGGCGCGATGATCGGCAGTTTCATTCCCGTCATCGGCACGGCCATCGGTGGCGTGGTGGGCGGCATCGTCGGCAGTACGATGGGCAGCATGGGCGGTTCGTGGCTCGGTGAAAAACTGGCACCGGCCTCCGACAAACTCGCTCCGCCGGCGGAGGTCGCCAAAGAACTGCCGAGCGCGCAGACGCAAAACCAGCAGGTGAGCTTTTCACCGTTGATCCAGGTCACCTGCCCGGCGCCGGACACTGCCGAGCAGATTCGCACAATCATCGGGCAGCAACTGAGTGGGCAATTCCACGGCCAGTTCCTGCCGCTGTTGACCAACAACCCCCTCGCCACCCGCCGTGACGCAGCCCTGACCGATGGAGTCGCCTGATGAAACAACAAATGGCACTGGGCAGTTTCATCTTCGGTCTGTCGCGCAACTTTGCGTACCACCAGTTGCTGCGCAAGTCCGATGGCGGCTGGTCCGAAATACAGATCCTCACCAGCAAACCGAAATCCAGCCAGACCGGCCAGAAGTCGGAAACCCTGACTATCACCGGCAAATCGATGTACGCCGTGGCCATGGATCGGCTCGATGAATTGCGCGCCTTGCAGGCGTTGCGAATCCCGCTGCCGCTGATTGACGGCATCGGTCGCAATTGGGGGCTGTGGCGGATCAACAACGTTCAGGAAACCCAGACCCAGATCATCGATGACGGTACGGCGATGGTGGTCGATTGGGTCATTGAATTGGCGGAGTTCAACAATGCGTAAGGTTCGAAGCGTGGCCGGTGATTCGGTGAATTTGCTGCTCTACCGCGAAACCGGGCGCAGCGACGATGCTGCTGAAGAAGCCCTGTGGAAACTCAACCCGACTCTGGCCGAGCACGGTCCGGTCCTGCCTGCAGGCATCTGGATCGTGCTGCCTGAACTCGACAGCAAACCCGCCGCGATCAAAGCGCTTACGGCCTGGGATTAAGGAGGTTGTATGGCACTGGGTTTTACCCCGGTCGTGCAGATTTATGGCGCAAACGCGGATCTGCTCAACCAGCGTCTGATCAGTTGGGAACACATCGATGCCGCCGGTATCGAGTCGGATCAACTGACCCTGACCATTGATCTGGAAGGCCTCGAAGGGCTGCCGAACCTCGGCGGGAAAATCGGCCTGCGGGTGGGTTACCTGGAAATGGAAGAGATGGTCGATAAGGGCCAGTTCAAAGTCACTCGCCTGACACCAACACTGTTTCCGTTTCGCCTGACCCTGGTGGCCACTGCAGCGCCGTTCAGCAAGGATGATGAAACCGGCTTCAAGCAGCGCCGCACTGCCAGTCATGGGCCGACGACGCTCGGTCAACTGTTTAGCAAACTGGTGTCGCAACACGGCTTTTCATCCCGTGTCGCTGCGGACGTGTCGATGATCCGGATCGCCCACGTTGACCAGTCCAATGAAACCGACATGGGCTTTCTGACGCGGTTGGCGAAGAAGTACAACCTGGTCGCCAAGCCTTATGGCGATGCGTATGTGCTGGCGCGGCCCGGTCAGATCAAATCAATCTCGGGGCAGAAACTGCAGGATGTGACGTTGTCGGTCACCCACGACAATCGTCCCGGCGATCAGGCCTTCATCAGCGCCACGCTGGAAGAGGCCGCCCGCGAACAGGCCAAGGGCTGCAAGACCTGTTTTGTCGATGCGGTTACAGGCGTTTTGCATTGGGTTGAAACGGGACTTGCGCCGTTCAAGACCATCCGCCAGAAGCAGCCTAACGAAGCCGATGCCATCGCTGTGGGCGAAGGCGAAGTGCGCAAGATGCTGCGCCAGAAGTACAAGGTGAAGATCACCTGCCCCGGTGATCCACGGTTGGCGGCCGAGGGCCTGGTGCTGCTCGATGAGACATGGCCGGACTTCATGCGCGGGCGCTGGTCGATCGACAAGGTCACCGCCAGTGGCAGTCGCGAGAACAGCTATCGCTGCCTGATCGATGCATCGTGCCTCGACCCCAAAGCCGAAGCCAAAGACTGACGACACAACTCCCACATTGGGTCCTGCGCAATTCTCATCATTCTGGAACACCCCCATGAAGATCACCCCGGTCCTAACGCAACTGCGTGGGCAATGCCCTGGCCTTGCCAATCACATTTCGGTGGGCGTCGATCTGGCGTTGCTGCAAGGCAATGCCGATCTGCCGACACCCTCGGCCCATGTGCTGCCACTGGCCGACTTGGCGAGTGAAAGCACCACCCAAAACCTCACCACCCAACCGATCCGCGACCGCTTCGAAATCGTCCTGGCGCTTGACGCCACCGACGCTACAAAAGCGCTGGATCTGTTGCATGACCTGCGCGCCGAACTGTGGCGCGCAGTGGTGGGGTTCAAGCCCGACAAAGACTACAGCGCCATCGTTTACGACGGCGGCGAGTTGGTCTCGATCAACAGCAGCCGCGCGTTCTACCGGCTGCGCTTTTTTGCCGAGTTCCAGCTCGGCCGCAATCTGCCAAGTCAGCCTGCGGAGAGTTGGCACGAACGTGAACTGGACGGTTTGTCGTCCTTTACCGGGGCCACCGTGCGGGTCGATGCGATCGATCCTGCCGACCCCAACCTGAAACGCCCGGGCCCCGATGGGCGCGTGGAAATGACTTTCTCTGCAGAGGTAACCCCATGAGCAATCGCATCACCGTACTGCCGGCCGCCGGCCGTGTCGTACCTGACCCGGAGGCCGGCGATCTACTGCCGCTGGAAGGCCGTGAAGTGCTGGACAGCGCCTGGTGGCGCCGACGTCTGGCCGACGGCGATATCACCCTCAAAACCGCACCAGCCAAACAAAAGGGAGCCAAATAATGGCGATCGGATTCAGCAACATCCCTGCGGACATTCGTGTACCGCTGTTCTATGCCGAAATGGACAACTCGGCCGCCAATAGCGCGAGTTCGACCCTGCGTCGTTTGATCGTCGCTCAGGTCAACGACAATATTGCCCCGACCGAAGTCGGCAAACTGGTTCTGGTCTCCAGTGTGGCGCTGGCCAAAAGCATCGGCGGCCAAGGCTCGATGCTCGCCTCGATGTACGAGACCTTCCGCAAGGCGGATCCGATCGGCGAGATCTGGTGCCTGCCGCTGCACAACGCTGAAGGCGCCATCGCCAAAGGCGTGCTGACCCTGACCGGCACCGCCACTCAGGCCGGTGTGCTCAATCTGTATGTCGGCGGCGTGCGTGTGCAAGCCACCGTGGTCAACGGTGCCACTGCTGCACAAGCGGCCACCGCCCTGGCGCAGAAAATCAACGCCACGGCCGATCTGCCGGTGAGCGCTGCGGCTGCCGAAGGTGTGGTCACCCTCAACGCCAAATGGACTGGCGACAGCGGCAACGACATCAGCCTGCAATTCAATCGCCTGGGCAAGAGCAACGGCGAAGACACCCCGGCCGGCCTGACCACCGCGATCACCGCCATGACCGGCGGCGCCGGTGTGCCGGATCAGGTGGCGGCGATTGCCGCGCTGGGTGACGAGCCGTTCGAATTCATCGCACTGCCATGGTCCGATCTGTCGACGCTCAACACCTGGCAAGCAGTGATGGATGACAGCACCGGTCGCTGGTCGTGGGCCAAGCAATTGTTCGGTCACGTCTACAGCGCCAAACGTGGCACTGTCGGCACTCTGGTTGCCGCCGGCCAGGCACGCAACGACCAGCACATGACCATTCAGGCGCTGGAGCCGGGCGTTCCGCAACCGTTCTGGGTACAAGCCGCTGCACTGGCTGCGCGCACCGCCGTGTTCATCTCCGCCGACGCCAGCCGTCCGACCCAAAGCGGCAGCCTGCCGGGCGTTGATCCGGCACCGGCCAGCGAGCGTTTCACCCTGACCGAGCGTCAGTCGCTGCTCAACTACGGCATCGCCACCGCGTACTACGAAGGCGGCTACGTGCGCATTCAGCGCTCGATCACCACCTACCAGAAGAACGCTTACGGTCAGGCCGACAACTCCTACCTGGACAGCGAAACCATGCACCAGTCGGCGTTCATCGTGCGTCGTCTGCAAAGCGTGATCACCAGCAAGTACGGTCGCCACAAACTGGCCTCCGACGGCACCCGTTTCGGCGCCGGCCAGCCAATCGTCACCCCGGCGACCATTCGCGGTGAGCTGATCGCGCAGTACGCCAAGCTCGAACTGGAAGGCCACGTCGAGAACGCCGAGCTGTTCGCCGAGCACCTGATCGTCGAGCGCGACGTGCAGGATCCTAGCCGCGTGAACGTGCTGTTCCCGCCGGATTACATCAATGGTCTGCGCGTGTTCGCACTGCTCAATCAATTCCGTCTGCAGTACGACGACGCGGCTTGATCCGCGCGTTTGACGGCAAGTTATCAGCCCACCTCGCGTGGGCTTTTTTATGCAAGGGAGTAACACCATGGGTCAACTGATTGCAGGCACCTGCTACGTCAAAGTCGACGGCGCACAACTGACCATCAATGGCGGCTGCGAAGCCCCGCTGATGGCCGTTAAACGCGAAACCGTCGTACCCGGCTTCTACAAGGAAACCGACATCGCGCCGTCGTTCAAAGTGACCGCGCTGCACACTGCCGACTTCCCGCTGAAGAAGCTGATCGAAGGCACCGACATCACCGTCACCTGCGAATTCAGCAACGGCAAAGTCTACGTGCTGGCCGGTGCGTATCTGGTTGAAGAACCGGTCTCCAAAGGCGATGACGCCACCATCGAACTGAAATTCGAAGGCATCAAGGGGACCTGGCAATGAGCGGCGCCGTGAAGCTTCAGGTTGCGATCGAAGCTCACGGCGAGCCCCTGACCGAACTCGTCCTGCGCCGTCCGACGGTGCAGGAAGTGCGAGCGATCAAGGCGCTGCCGTACAAGATCGACAAGAGCGAAGAAGTCAGCCTCGACATGGACGTGGCGGCCAAATACATCGCCGTGTGCGCCGGCATTCCGCCGTCGTCGGTCAACCAGTTGGATCTGGCTGACCTCAATGCGCTGAGCTGGGCCGTTGCGAGTTTTTTCATGAGTGCGGCGTCGGCGCCATCACCGACCTGATTGCCGTCGCCTATGACCTGGCCTGGTTCTGGAAGGTTGACCCCGAACAGATGATGGCCAGGCCACTGGATGTGCTCCGCGAATCGCTGGAGCACGCGCAACGGATCAATGCGATGCAGCAGGTGCAGTGATGGCAGACGAAGAAACGAAAGTAAAAACTCCGGTGCTGATCACGGGCATCGATGAGCTGTCGCCCAAACTCGGTGCCCTTCAGGCCAAGGTCGGGAGTTTCAAGAAAAATCTCGAGCAGGTCGGCCTCGACAAACTGGACATCAGCGGGCTGTTCAAGGGCGGCAGCGTGATCACGCCGTTCATGGATGGGATCAAATCGGCGGCAGCATTTCAGGGCAAATTGACCGAAGTCAGCGACACGGCAAAAACCGTCGACTTGCCCGCCGCGCCGAAAGTCGCCGCACAGAACATGAATGTGTTCAGTGCGTCGATGGAAAAGGTTTCGGCGGCCGTCGACGCCGCGCTGGTGCCGGCGGTAGGGGCATTGGTGGTTGGGCTGGAACCGATGCTGACGCAAGTCGGCAGCCTGCTCGCCGACAATCCGAAACTGGTCGAAGGCCTGGCGGCCGGGGCGATTGCCTTCTCCGCCATGCAAACCGCCGTCACCGGCATGACCCAGGTGATGGACGTCATGAGCATGGTGCTCAAGACCAATCCGATCATGTTGATCGCCATGGGCATCGCGGTGGCGGCCGGTTTGATTTATGCCAACTGGACGCCGATCAGCGCGTTCTTCAAAGGCCTGTGGGAGGGCGTGAAAAACATCGGTGCGAGTGCGATGGCGACATTGCGCTCGATCCTCGATTGGCGGCCTCTGGATGCACTGGCGGCGCTGTGGTCACCGGTCGCGGGTTTTTTCTCCGGGATCTGGGACAAGGTCAAAGCCGTCACTGCGCCGGTGATCGACTTTTTCAAATCACTGTTCTCGTGGACACCGGCCGGCATGATCCTGGAAAACTGGGCGCCGCTGACCGGGCTGTTTTCGGCGATCTGGGACTTGCTCAAGGCCTTGAGTGTGCCGGTGATGGCGTTTCTCAAAGGTCTGTTCGACTGGACACCGTTGGGCATGATCATCAACAACTGGGGCGCGATCACCGGTTTCTTTGCCTCGATCTGGACGGCGCTGCAACCGGCGGCACAAGCCATCAAGGATTTCTTCGGCACGTTGTTCGACTATTCCCCACTGGGAATGATCGTCAACAACTGGGGGAGCATCGTGACCTTCTTCGAACCGATCTGGGCCGCGCTGCAAACCTCGGCGCAGCAGATCAAAAGCTTCTTTCAGAGCCTGTTCGAATGGTCGCCGCTGGAGCAGATCGCGATGTATTGGCAGCCGATCAGCGAGGTGTTTTCGGCGCTGTGGGGCGTGGTGCAAGCGTTGGCCGCGCCGGTACTCGAGTTTTTGCACAACATGTTCGAATGGACACCGTTGGGACAGATCATCAAGAACTGGGGGCCGATCACCGAGTGGTTCGGCGAGTTGTGGCAAAAGCTGCAAACCGTGATTGCGCCGATCAAGGAGCTGTTCGACGGTGGCTTTGCCGGATTGATCGCCAAGGTTACCGGCAAGGTTGAAACGTTCACCGAAGCGCAACGCCAGACCAATGCCGAAGGCAAAGGCGAACTGGCACCAGCGTTCTTCGGGGCAACGCCGCAAGCAGCGGGCAACGGTGCACTGCAAAGTGGTTCGTTGCCACAGAGCTCTGGCGCCCTGATCCAGCAAAGCGCCGCCAACAACCGCACGCAACTCGAAGGCGGCCTGACCGTGCGCTTCGAAAATGCGCCGGCCGGGCTGCGCACCGATCAACCGCAAAGCAATCAACCAGGCCTGGCGCTGTCTTCGCGCATTGGCTATCGCTCGCTGTCGATGGGAGGTTCCAATGAACTGGCGTGACCGTTTGTTGCTGGCATCCTTTCGCGGTGTCGGTTTCTGGATCGATCAGGCGAAAACCCCGGTCGGTCGCAAGGGGCAGTTGCACGAGTATCCGCAACGCGACCTGCCGTTTTTCGAAGACCTCGGCCAGCAGGCCAGGATTCACGATGTCACCGCATTCATCATTGGCGCCGATTGCCTGGAGCAGCGTGACAAGCTGCTCAAGGCGTTGGAGCAGGGCAGTGGCGAGCTGGTGCACCCTTGGCTGGGACGCCTGCAAGTCAAGGTCGGCGAATGCGACATGACCCACACCCGCCAGGACGGCGGGTTGGTGACCTTTACCCTGAAGTTTTACCCCGACCAGCCGCTGCCGTTTCCGACCGCTACGGTCAGCACGCAGAAAGTCTTGTTGATCAAGGCTGACACGCTGCTGGGGTCTGCAGTGGCGCGCTTCGAACAGGCGATGACGTTGATCAAGGCTGCGCGGATCGGCATCGCCAATCTGCGCAACAGCATCAGCGGGGTGTATGAGGTGATCAAAGAGCAGCTTAAACCGTTGATCGAGCAATACCGGCAGATCACCGAACTGGTGAAAGCAGTGAAGGAGTTGCCCAAGGAAGTGGCAGCGGAATTCAAGGGTTTGCTCGGCGATATCAAGGAACTCAAGGCGTTCGCGAAGGAGGGCTACCGTGGCGTGATTGCCGACGTCTCCCAACAACTCGAAGCGATCCGCAAGGCGGATGCGCCGAAGATCACCACCGGCAAGGACACCAACGCCGCGGCGCAGGCCATGGCCGATCTGGTGCAGGACACGATGCTGGTCAAAGTGGCGCAATGGGTGGCGTCGATGCCAGTGGCGAGCCCCGCCGTGAAGCTGTCGTCGACACCTTCGGTGGCGCAGCAGGCGGATCAACCCGTGACCCGTCAGGAAGTACCGGTGACCGACGAAATGAAAGCGCTGCAGAAGGCGGTCGGGGTGGCCATTGATCCGATGCTGGACAAGGCTGATCCCAAGCACCACCAGGCAATCAACGATGTGAAGGAAGCGCTGCTGGCGCATCTCAAGGCAGTGGCGTCTTCCGGTGTGCGACAGGTCACCAAATCGTTCCAGGAAAGCCTGCCGGCGCTGGTTGTGGCCTACAAGCAATTTGCCGATGCGACACGGGTGACTCAAGTGACTCAGAGCAACGCGATGAACCATCCGGGCTTTTCACCCAACGACGTGAAAGTGTCCAGGGAGTGAGCCATGAGCGAGATGGATAACCGCGTCACATTGACCGTCAACAACATGGAATACGGCGGCTGGAAAAGCGTGGAAATCACTGCCGATCTGGAGCGCCAGTTCCGCACCTTCAAACTCGACATCACCTGGCAGTGGCCGGGGCAGACGGTGGACCAGCGGATCAAGCCGGGTGACCCCTGCGAAGTGAAAATCGGCCAGGACCTGGTGCTCACCGGCTACGTGTTCAAGGCCCCGATCAGCTATGACGGACGGCAGATCAGCCTGAGCATCGAGGGCAGTTCCAAGACCCAGGATCTGGTCGATTGCGCCGCCAGAAACCAGCCGAACCAGTGGCAGGAGCAACCGCTGTTGAGCATTGTTCAGGCGCTGGCGATGGAGTACGGGCTGATGGTGGTCAATGAAATTCCCGAGACCGCGCGGCTGACTAAGCACACGATCGTGCCGGGTGAAACCGTATTCCAGTCGATCGACCGTTTGCTCTCGTTGCTGCGGGTGTTTTCCACCGATGACGAGCAGGGCCGGCTGGTGCTGGCCAAACCTGGCAGCGGTGGGCGGGCCAGTGATGCGCTGGAGCTGGGCAAGAATATCCTGTCGGCCAACGCGCCGATGGATCAGAGCCAGGTGTTCTCCGAATACCGGGTGATCGGTCAGCAAAAAGGTTCGGACAAGAAGAGCGGGGCGGCAGTCAGCGAGGTTGAATCCAGCGCGACCGATCTGAGCTTCAAACGTCGACGCACCACGATCATCAACGAGGGCACCGCGCTGACGTTCGAACTGGCCCAGCAACGCGCCCAGTGGGAGTGCGCCACCCGTATGGGGCGGGCGCAGACCACCACGTATCGGGTGCAGGGCTGGCGCCAGGCCAACGGTGATCTTTGGCGGCACAACACGCTGGTCAAAGTCACGGATCCGGTGCTTGGGTTCGATGGCGACATGCTGATCTCCAAGGTCACTTATTCGCTGTCGGCACAGGGCTCGGTGACCACGCTGCAAGTGGCGCCGCCGCATACCTTCGATCCTGATCCAACGCCCCCGAAAAAAACCTGAGCCTGACTCCGAACCCTGTGGGAGCGAGCCTGCTCGCGAAAGCGCTGGCAGCTTCAACATCAAATCACCTGACCCACCGCATTCGCGAGCAGGCTCGCTCCCACAGTGGATCGCGTGATGCCTACCTTTTGAGGACAATTCATGAGCCTACTGACACGCCTGCTGGCGCGCGGCACTGTCGTGCTCGCCAATTCGGCATCCAAGCTGCAATCGCTGCAAATGCGCCTCACCGCCGGTGAAGTGAACGACGACATGGAGCACTTCGAACCTTACGGTTTCACCAGCCACCCGCTGGCCGGTGCCGAAGGTGTCGTCACGTTCATCGGCGGCGACCGTTCCCACGCCATCGCCCTAGTCATTGCCGATCGCCGTTACCGCCTGCAATCGCTGGCGTCGGGCGAAGTGGCGATCTACACCGACGAAGGCGACAAGATTCACTTCAAGCGTGGGCGAATCATCGACATCGAAACCGCCACGCTGAACATCCGCGCCAGCAGCGCGGTGAACTTCGATACGCCAGTGATCAATCAGACCGGCAAGATCGTGTCCACCGGCGATCAGCTGGCCGGCGGCATCAGCCAGATCAACCACGTGCATGTCGGCGTGCAGGCCGGCAACGGTCAGACCGGCGCGCCGGCAGGAGGCAAGTGATGCTCATCAGCCAAAACCTCCACGCCGCGCTGACCCGCGCCGTGCTGATCAGCCTGTTCACCTGGCGCCGCGCCGCCGATGACGACGCCCTCGATGACGAAGAGCGTTTTGGCTGGTGGGGCGACAGCTTTCCCACCGTCGCCGACGATCGTATCGGCTCGCGGCTGTGGCTGTTGCGCCGGGTGAAACTGACCCGCCAAACGCAGATGGACGCCGAGTTCTATGCCCGCGAAGCCTTGCAATGGCTGATCGACGACGGCCATTGCAGCGCCATCGACATCATCAGCGAACGCCTCGACGCCCAGCGTCTGAACCTGCGCACGGTCTTGACCCTGGCTGACGGCGAACGTCTGGACATCAACCCCGATAACAGTTGGCAGGTGATCTATGCCGTTTGAAACCCCTTCGCTGCCGGTGCTGATCAAGCGCACCCAAAGCGACCTGGCCGGCGATTCGCTGCGCCAGTCCGATGCGCAAGTGCTGGCCCGTACCCTCGGTGGCGCGGCTTACGGTCTGTACGGTTATCTCGACTGGATTGCCGAGCAGATTCTGCCGGACAAGGCCGATGAGTCGACCCTGGAACGCATCGCCGCGCTGCGCTTGAACCAACCGCGCAAACCTGCGCAGGTGGCCACTGGCAGCGTCAGCTTTACCGCGACCGCCGGCGCTGTCCTCGACGTCGACACGCTGCTGCAAACCAACGACGGTCGCACTTACAAAGTGACGGCCGCACGCACCACGACCAATGGCAGCAACACCACCACAATTGCCGCGCTGGATGCCGGCAGTCTCGGCAATGCCGACGCCGGGCTGACGCTGACCCCGGTGCAGCCGATTGCCGGTGTGGTCGGCAGCAGTTTTGTGGTGCTGGCGCCGGGGCTCAGTGGTGGTGTCGCACGGGAAAGCCTCGAATCGCTGCGCTCGCGGGTGATTCGTTCCTACCGCGTGATACCCCATGGCGGCTCGGCCAGTGACTACGAGACCTGGGCATTGGAAGTGCCGGGCGTGACCCGCGCCTGGTGCCGTGGCGGCTTGCTCGGGCCGGGCACCGTCGGCGTGTACATCATGCGAGACGATGACCCGCAACCGGTGCCGAACGATGAGCAACTGGCCGAGGTGCAGGCCTACATCGAGCCGTTGCGCCCGGTAACGGCTGAAGTGCATGTGCGCCCGCCGATCCAGGTGCCGGTGACCTATCGCCTGAAGTTGACCCCCGACACCAGCGCTGTACGCGCAGCCGTCGAAACCCAACTGCGCGACCTGCACAACCGCGAGGCCGACCTCGGCGAGGATTTGCTGATTAGCCATATTCGCGAAGCGATCAGCAGCGCCGCCGGTGAAACCGACCATGTGCTGACCGCCCCCGTGGCCAACGTCACGGCCAATGACAGCGAACTGCTCACTTTCGGAGGCTGCGTATGGGGGGCATAAGAACCGCCGCGCAATATCAGGCGCAACTGCGCGCCTTGCTGCCCAGTGGCCCGGCGTGGGACCCGGAACGCGTGCCGGAACTGGAAGAAGTGCTGCAAGGCGTCGCCGTCGAACTGGCCCGCCTCGATGCCCGCGCCGCCGACCTGCTCAACGAGATGGACCCGGCCGGCGTCAGTGAACTGGTGCCCGACTGGGAGCGAGTGATGAACCTGCCCGATCCGTGCCTCGGCGCCACGCCGCTGTTCGACGACCGTCGCCTCGCCGTACGCCGGCGCTTGCTCGCGGTCGGCAGCCAGGCTGTCGGCTACTACCTCGAAATCGCCAAGAGTCAGGGCTATCCCAACGCGACCATCACCGAACTTGAAGCCCCGCGCATGGGCCGCTCGCGTTTCGGCTCGGCGCATTGGGGCACGTGGGAGGCGCAGTTCATGTGGACGCTCAACACCGGCGGGCGCTTGCTGCTCGGTCGGCGTTTCGGCGCGAGCTACTGGGGCGAGCGTTTTGGCGTCAACCCGGGTTCGGCGCTGGAGTGCCTGATCCATCGCAGTGCGCCGGCGCATACCAAGGTGCACATCAATTATGACTAGGGAGGAATGAGCCATGGATTATCCGAACAGTGTGCCCAGCGCCGGTTTGGTGAATGGGAAGTTTGTTGATGAAAACCCGATGACCGGGACGCCGGGGTCGTTGATTCCGGCGGATTGGGGTAACGGGGTTACGCAGGAAATTCTCAACGTGATCAATGCCGGGGGGCTGACCCCGGACGAGAAGAAATACGATCAGTTGTTGCAGGCGATTCAGTCGGTGACGGCCAAGGGCTGGAATCTGGATTCGGCGTTGCCGATTGGCGCCTTGCCCACCGCTACCGTGGCTACGGCAGACGGGCGATTGCCGATCACGCCGACAGCTTTTGCCACCAGTGGCGGGCGGCTATCCATTCTGCCCGGTGTGCTGGTCAGCTTGGGCCAGGAAGTGCTGGCAGGTCAGTTGGGTCGTCCGCGTACCTTTACGACCCAAGCCTGGAGCAGTGCTGATTTGTTGCCGAATTCCGGCTACTTTTTGCGCGCACAAGTGGTTGCTGGCGTGCTGACCTTCTATACGCAGCGCGGCACGATCTACGACGCTACACCGGAAGGCTTGAAGGGCACGATCAATGGGGCGGCGGGAGGCGGTTTCCAGTCGACACCTCTGGATCTCTGTCTGGCGTGGGTGGTGACAGCCGGACCCGGGTCGGTACCGATTGTCAGGTCGATCTACAACCGGAGCCGGTTGACGTGGACACAGACAGTCAACGGCAATGGTGTGGTTTACCTGCCACTTGATCCACATGCGCGGGCAGCGCGGCTGGTGGTGGGCAATCCGACGCCGCATCCGACGGCTATCAGTGCAGTCGGGTTTGCACCCGCAGGATGGCTCGGCGGCAATTACTGTTTTTTGAACCCGACGATTGGAACATCCAGTAATTGGGACGGCTGGGCAACCGCCAATGCACCTGTATTGATTTTCTCCAGCAACGTGGTGAGCGACACGACTGTTTCGTCCCTCACTGCCAGCTTCGACCATGCTGAATTGCGCTCGCTTTGGCAGAGCTACCAGACAGAACACACTTGGGGCGCCAGCAACGCCTCAAGCGATGAGCTGCTGTTCAGCATGGGGCTCAAAAGTCACGGTTTGTCTGACTATGCATCGGGTATCGCTGTCAATTTCACCGCAGCGGTCAATATCAGTTTTTCCTGGGAGTTGATCCGATGATCATCATTCAAGAACTGCATCAGTTCGAGGACGGCTTGCGCCCGGCACAACCTTCTGTTGCTCATGATTGGGACGGTGAAAAGTGGCAGCTGAATCCCGCCAGAGTCGCCGAGCTGGAACAGCAGGAAGCCGAACGCCTGTGCAACACAGTCGATGCCGCCGCTGACAATGCTCGTATCGAACTGGCCGGCGACCCGCTCAAAGCCATGGAGTACGCCCAGGCCGCCGCTGACGCTCAGGCCTATCAGGACGCCGGTTACCCGAAAAAGGAAGTGCCACTGTCGGTCGCAGCGTGGGTTGCCAAAGGGCGCAGCGCCAAACAGGCCGCCGAGCAGATTCTGAGCAAGGCCGATCAACTGACCGACCATCTGCTGACGCTGCGTACGCTGCGCCTGAAGGCCAAAGCGCAAATTCGCGCGCAGGCTGCCAAGGGCAACATGGATCTGGCGCGCAGCGCTGGTGACGAAGCTTTGGTGGCCATTCACGAATTGGCCAGCGGCCTTTCCAACTAAGCCGAAAAGCCTCCGTTCAGCGTCACCTAAGCCCACTTCAATGTGGGCTTTTTATTTTCAGAAATCAGACCCACGCAGGCACGCAGAAAACGCCGTGTCGACGCCGGTCATTTGTCATTTCAAAGGAACGAACAACCTATGGATTATCCAAAAGGCGTCCCCAGCGTCGGCCTGGTCGATGGCCGCTTCGTCGATGAAAACCCGGTGGCGGGTACGCCGGGATCGTTGATTCCGGCGGTGTGGGGCAACAGTGTGACTCAGGAAATTCTGAGTGTGATTACAGGGGGTGGGTTGGTGGCGTCAGAGGCGGATACCAACCAACTATTCAAGGCGATTCAGTCGATTGTCAGTAATACCAGCCCGATGCGCTCGGTAATCACTCGGCTGGCGGCATCGAAAACGCTGACCGAAGCGGAACTCGGGCTGGTGTTGATTGACGGTAGCCCTGGTCCCTTGACCCTGTTGCTGCCGCCAGCCGATGTAGCCCTCGGTATCCGTGATGTGATTGTTCGCCGAGTGGATAACAGCGGTAATCGCATGGTCATCCAGGCATCCGGTACTGACCGTGTCCGCTTTCATACGCATCTTTCGCCCAGTGGTTATCCCTTCTTTGTATTGATGGGCGGTGGAGACTGGTGGCATCTGCGCAGTGACGGTGCGGGCAGTTGGTGGCCAATAGGTCGCTTCGACGACACCCCACTGGGTCGGCCATTTTTCGAGACTACTGTGCTGCTCAGTCCGGGAGGTTACGGCAAGCTCAATGGCGCGCTGATGAATCGGGCCGAGTGGCCTTGGTTGTGGGACCACGCCCAACGCTCGGGAATGTTGAATACCGAAGCCACCCGGGCCGGCAATGAGGGCAACTGGACGCCTGGCGATGGTGCCTTGACCTTCCGTGGACCTGAGTTGCGCGGCGAATTCCTGCGAATTCTGGACGAAGGGCGCAATGCCGACATTGCTCGAGTCATGGGCAGCAATCAGGCCGGTACGGTGCACTCCTATGCCTTGGGTGCAGGCGGCGGCGGAGCAGTAGGCTCGCGCTGGTCGGACAGTATCGCTGCAGTTGGAGGCCAGACCCACGAAGGGCAAACCTATGTCAAACCGGTCAATGGCGGGCCGATTTTTCCTGCTGGAACAAACTATCAACAGGATGCCGCCAACACGCTTCTCTACACGTTCACATCCCGTCCCCGCAACGTTGCCTATCCCGGCCGCATCAAGGTTATCTGAGGCTCAACATGTTCAATTATCTGATGGATGACGCCGGCGCTTTGGTGGGGCCGGTGGAGTTTTCCGTAACGCCCGGCATCGGGATTCAGCTGCCTGGCAATGCTGTGCAACTGGCGTACGAATTGCCGTTGGCAGAGAACGGTCGCACTTGGGCAATGGCCAATGGTGTTCCCCGTGAACTGATCGATCAACGTGGCACGGTGTACCACAAGGATAACGGCGCGCAGCAAACCTGGAGCGCGTTGGGAGCACTGCCTGAAGAGCTCACCACTTTGCCTTGCCCGGGTGAGTTTCATGTATGGCAGGACAACGCTTGGGTGCTGAGCGATGCCCGGCGCCTGGCGGACGTTACGAGCAAGGTTATTGCTCAACGTGACACGTTGCTGCGCGACGCCGTCCTGCGCATCGCGCCTCTTCAGTACGCCGAAGACATTGGCGATGCCAGCCATGACGAACAGCTGCTGCTGATGGAGTGGAAGCTCTACAGCGTCGAGCTGAATCGTATCGAAAAGCAGGCTGGTTTCCCCGATGAAATTACCTGGCCGGTCACACCCGGCACAGTCGTAGCCAACTGATTTCGGCACAGGGAGCAGTGCAATGGATTATCCAAAAAGTATTCCCGGCGTGGGGCTGGTCAACGGCGGCTTCGTCGATGAAAACCCGCTCGCCGGAACACCGGGATCGTTGATTCCGGCCGATTGGGGCAACAGCGTCACACAAGAAATTCTCAACACGATCAAGGCTGCCGGATTGACACCGGATGAAGCAAAAAACGATCAGTTGGCGACGGCCATCGGCGCACTGGTCGACTTCACCAAACTGAAAAATACCCCGACCACGTTGGCCGGCTATGGCATCACCGATGCGGTGGGACGTTTGCTGGCAGTCAGGCAGTTCGAATCCGTCGGTATCACGCTCTACAAACCCCATCCCAGAGCGAAACGCATACGTGTGCGCTTGGTCGGCGCGGGTGGTTCCGGTGGTGGCTGTGAACCGGTCCCCGCCAATAATCACCGTATTGGTGGTGGCGGTGGTTCGGGCGCCTATGCGGAGAGTCTCTACGACGTGACCGCGCAAATGCTGGCTGGCGTACCTGTGTCTTTGGGGGCGGGCGGCGCTGCAGTCAATACGACCGGGATGACCGGGGGCGGTGCTTCCTTCGGTACTTATATGAGCGCCGCTGGCGGTGCAGGCGGGCAAATCCTTTCATTCCCGGTGACAGCAACGACGGTAGGTTTCGTCATGGGCGGCGCTGGCGGACAAATCGTCACGGGCGGTGGTCTTGCCAACGCTCGTGGCACCCCTGGTGAGTTCGCGATGTACAACTTCAATTGGGGTGTCGTTTCCGGCGCCGGGGCGGCCAGCCCGTTTGACGGTGGTGGCACACGTGTAGGCGTCAATGGAAATGGCATCTCCGGCGGGCGAGGCTCCGGTGGCAGCGGCTCCTGCTCGACAAATGCTTCCGCTTCCGTCGTCAGCGGCGCCGGCGGCAATGCCTTCTGCGAAATCTGGGAGTACGAATAATGGCCGTTTATGCACGGATCGAAAACGGCGTGGTCGTTGAACGGATCGACACCGGTGACTACGCAATCAGCCAACTGTTCGCGCCGTCTTTTGTCGAGTCGATGGTGCGAGTGCCGGAGGGGCAGGCGGTCGAAATCGGCGCGCCGATCCGTGAGTTGCCGACAGCTGTCGAACCACTGCCCGCGCCGCAACGTGCGGTGATCCTCCAGGCGCCGGTTGTTGCAGATCAAGCGCCTGCGGCAGCGGAACGTAGCTGGCGTCAGGCATCCCTTTCAGCGACCGAATGGCTGGTCACTCGCCATCGTGATGAGCAGGTACTGGGGCGCGGAACCTTGCTCAAGGCTGCGCAATATCTGGAATTGCTCGAGTACCGGCAAGCGCTGCGCGACTGGCCGGATTCCAGCCATTTCCCGGGAGTGGTCTTCCGTCCGAGTGCACCGGGATGGATGGTCGGCGTTTCTGGCTGAATCTGTAGTTGATGCTTTGAAGATATGGAGAAGACTGATGGATTACCCAAAAAACATTCCCAGTGCCGGTTTGGTGAATGGCAGGTTTGTTGATGAAAACCCTCTTACCGGAACGCCAGGTTCCTTGATTCCGGCGAGTTGGGGCAATGCCGTTACGCAGGAAGTTCTGGAAGTCATCAAAGGCTCAGGAGCGGCCGCTGATGAAAGTGATAACACTCAACTAAAAGCGGCCATTGATACGCTTATAGCGAGGAAGCAAAGCGAGAGTCTTGCCAGTCAGGACGAAGCTGAATCCGGCGCCAGCACTACCCGATTGATGACGCCGTTAAGAGTCTTTCAAGCCATTGCGAAAAAAGTGCAACAGGCGACAGAGTCCCTCGTAGGAACTGCAAAAATCGCCTCTCAGGCAGAGGTTAACGCCGGTGTCAGCGACACATCTATTGTGACCCCTAAAAAGCTCAGGCTCGGCTTCATGGTGAGATTAGGGGCTTCGGGTTATGTTGTTTTTCCTTCGTGGATGGGTGGGGTGATCATCCAATGGATCAGTGGCAGTGCCAGCCAGGCAGGCAATAATAATTATGGCGATGTAAATCCATGGCCATTGATTTTTCCCAACGCATTATTTCTCGCAGTCGCTACCCATGAGGGCACTTCATCGGCAACTTTACTGGTCTGGAATAATGCGACGATCAGTCGGCTGGCGGGCATCAATGTTCGCTGTCCTGATTATCCGACAGGTTCCATTGCTGCTCGCGTAATCGGAATAGGGTACTGAATATGTATTATTTTTCTCCGCAAACTTCTGGCTTTTATCATCCCGATCTACACGGTGCGAATATCCCCGCAGATGCGTTCGAGTTGAGCGAGGGCGAGTATTGCGCGCTGGTCTCTAATGCTCCAGCAGGAACAGTTCTTTCGCTAAATGCTAAAGGGCGTCCAGAGCGGGTGGTATTGGCCGGACAAACCACCGATGCCACAGAAAGGTTCTGGCGCGACAAGGCACTGGATCGTACTCAATGGCTGGTCCTTCGCGATGCCGAAGAACTGGAAATGGGCGAGGGCACAACCTTGCGTACCGAGGAGTTCGAAGAACTCCTCGCCTATCGGCAGGCGCTGCGCGACTGGCCCAGTCATCCGGACTTCCCGGATGCCCGCTCGCGCCCGGTCGAACCTGACTGGCTTGAAGATTTGCTACGGACCCATGGCTGAGCGGTTCGCCCTTCCATCGAGGATAGATACGCATGGATTACCCAAAAAACGTCCCAGGCTCAGGCTTGGTCGACGGCAAGTTTGTCGATGAAGATGCCATAGTTGGAACGCCGGGGTCGTTGATCCCCGCGAGCTGGGGCAACAGTGTTACCCAGGAAATTCTCAGCGCGATTACCGCAGCGGGTCTGAAACCCGATGAAAACCAGACCGATCAACTGGCACAGGCGATCCGTCAATTGGCCAGGCCTGATCCGCTACAGCAGTTTCCTGTGCAGGTGTATCGCAGGAATGTCCTGATCAATGGCGGGTTCGATATCTGGCAGCGCGGCACGACCAACCAGGGCCCGAATATCGGTGGATATGTCGCCGATCGTTTTCGCTGCGACTGGAATGGCAATGCTGCCGTGACCATCTCTCGTCAGGACTTTGCCCCGGGCCAGACAGAAGTGACAGGCGAGCCGGGTTATTTTTTACGTTGGCAGCAAACCACGGCGGGCGTCGGCGCTACCGAGCACAAGATTCTCCAAAACGTTGAATCCGTCAGGACTCTGGCCGGACGAACCGCCACCGTGACCTTTTGGGCGCGCTCCGATGCCACACGCTCATTGAAAGTGACGGTCGGCCAGTACTTTGGCAATGGTGGTTCGGAAGCCGTCGTCAAAGTTGTCGATGTTTTTCCATTGAGCACTGCATGGGGCAAGTACAGCGCAACCTTCCAGGTGCCATCGATCGCGGGGAAAATGCTCGGCGCCAATGATTATTTGCGCTTGGCTTTTGATTTGCCGCTCAACGTTTTGCAAACCGTGGATCTGACTCAGGTGCAATTGGAAGAGGGACCGGTTTCCACGCCATTCGAATACCGTCTTTCTGGCGAAGAATTGGCGTTGTGTCAGCGTTATTTCGAAAAGTCTTTTGCCAACCGTTTACCGATTCGTGCAAACAACGGCACGGGCACCTGCATCGTCTCGTTTACTCAGGCGGCGGCTGGAAATTCCGGTCAATACGGTATGGTCGTAGACATGCAGACTCAGAAAAGAGTACAGCCTACTGTTGTCCTGTATTGCCCTGGAAATGCAAGTAATCAGGTTTGGAACTATTCGCAGGGAGTGCCTTGCACAGGGACCACTGTGCAAAGTGTAACGCAGCGTAGTTTCGCGATCGGCACTGTGACGCCTGTAAACAGCCAGCCCGGTAACGGATTGCAGATTGAATGGACAGCAGACGCTGAGATCTAGGAGTGACCCCATGACTTATCAACTAACCACTTGCGGAGTGCTGCGCACGGAGGATTCTTCGTTTATCCCGCAGGACGCAACCAATCGCGACTGGCTTGACTATCAAGCCTGGCTGTTATCTGGCGGCCAAGTCCTGCCATTGAATGAAACTCTCGAAAAAGCAGCCCCGGACAGCTCAGTGACAACTCTGGCAAAAAAATGGCTGACAGGTATTGGCCGTCAGTCGTGATTCAATCGGGGCAATATCCAGGGAGGATCAAGCATTATGCAAATAACCGAAAACAACCTTATCGACATCATGCCCAACGCCCGCACCCAAGCGGGCGTTTTTGTTTCTGCGCTCAACAGTGCCATGGCGCGCCGTCATATCGACTCGCTGAAACGCGTCGCTGCGTTCCTCGCGCAAGTCGGACACGAGTCCGGGCAACTGCGCTATGTGCGCGAACTGGGCAACAACCAATATCTGAGCAAATACGACACAGGTACGTTGGCCTTGCGTCTGGGCAACACACCTGAAGCCGACGGCGACGGGCAAAAATACCGAGGACGCGGGTTGATCCAGATTACCGGCCGTTCGAATTACCGCCAGTGCAGCCTTGGCCTGTTCGGCGATGAACGGCTGCTGTCTTTGCCCGAGTTGCTGGAACAGCCGCAATGGGCCGCCGAGTCCGCGGCATGGTTCTGGGAGCAGAAAGGTTTGAACGCACTGGCCGACCGCGACGAGTTCAACGCCATTACCCGTCGCATCAACGGCGGGTTGAACGGCTTGCAGGATCGTCTGGAAATCTGGGCGCGGGCGAGGGCGGTGCTATGCCAATCCCCTGGCGAATGATTGGCCTTGTGTTGCTGGCCGCTGCTGCTTTTGCCGCGGCGTGGCAGTTTCAGGAATGGCGATATGGCCGACAACTGGCCGAGCAGGCCCGGTTAAACTCCGAAACCCTTAATCAACTGACGCAGACTGCCGCCACCGCGCAACAGGCCGAGCAGGATAAACGTCTGGCGCTGGAGCAACGGCTCGCGTCCAGTGAACAAAACCACTACCGAGCGCTGAGCGATGCCCAACGTGATCAGGATCGCCTGCGCGATCGTCTTGCCACTGCTGATGTGCGCCTGTCAGTCCTTCTCGACGCCGGCGACGTTGCCCCAGGCTGCAACGTGCCAGCCACCGCCGGCGCCGGCAGCGTGGATCATGCAACCGTACGCGCCCGACTTGACCCGGCGCATGCTCAACGAATTGTCGCCATCACCGACACCGGCGACCGTGGATTGATTGCATTGCAGGCGTGTCAGGCGTATGTCAGAGCGCTCGCGCCCGAACATTTTGAATGAGTCTGTGTATTGAAAGCGCAACCGGGTCGTGTACGGTGGAGGCATTCCACACGATCCGGAGCATGCCGTGAAAGAGATCACTCAACTGGCCGCTGAACTGGGCCGACGTCTGCAAGTGCTCAATGCCCACGTCACAACCGCTGAATCCTGTACGGGCGGCGGCATCGCAGAAGCGATCACCCGTATTCCGGGCAGTTCGGCGTGGTTCGAAGCAGGTTACGTCACGTATTCCAATCGGCAGAAAACCCAGCAACTGAATGTCCCGCACGAACTGTTCGAGACGGTGGGCGCAGTCAGTCCTGAAGTGGTCGAAGCGATGGTGCGTGGCGCGCAGGAAAAAAGCCTGGCGCGGTTTGCCGTGGCAGTCAGTGGCGTGGCCGGGCCCGACGGTGGCTCGCCAAACAAACCGGTGGGCACGGTGTGGCTGGCCTGGGGCGTTGGTGAATCGCTAACCAGTGAGGTTCAGCACTTTCCCGGCAACCGCGATGAAGTCCGCCGACAAACGGTGAAGGCCGCGCTAGAGGGGCTCCTGCGACTAGCGGCACGAGAAATCGAAAATCAGGGGTAGGCGATCCGCGAACGCTGTGGAATAATACTGGCTACTTATACAGGTGTTGGCCGTCAGGCCTTATTGATTACGTGAGGACTTTAATGGACGACAACAAGAAGAAAGCCTTGGCTGCGGCCCTGGGTCAGATCGAACGTCAATTCGGCAAGGGTGCCGTGATGCGTATGGGCGATCAGGACCGTCAGGCGATCCCGGCTATCTCGACTGGCTCTCTGGGTCTGGACATCGCACTCGGCATCGGCGGCCTGCCAAAAGGCCGTATCGTTGAAATCTACGGTCCTGAATCTTCCGGTAAAACCACACTGACCTTGTCCGTGATCGCCCAGGCTCAAAAAGCCGGCGCGACCTGCGCATTCGTCGACGCCGAACACGCCCTCGACCCTGAGTACGCCGGCAAGCTGGGCGTCAACGTCGACGACCTGCTGGTGTCCCAGCCGGACACCGGTGAACAGGCCCTGGAAATCACCGACATGCTGGTGCGCTCCAACGCCGTTGACGTGATCATCGTCGACTCCGTGGCTGCACTGGTACCGAAGGCCGAAATCGAAGGCGAAATGGGCGACATGCACGTGGGCCTGCAAGCCCGTCTGATGTCCCAGGCGCTGCGTAAAATCACCGGTAACATCAAAAATGCCAACTGTCTGGTGATCTTCATCAACCAGATCCGTATGAAGATCGGCGTGATGTTCGGTAGCCCGGAAACCACCACCGGTGGTAACGCGCTGAAGTTCTACGCCTCGGTTCGTCTCGACATCCGCCGTACCGGCGCGGTGAAGGAAGGCGACGAAGTGGTTGGTAGCGAAACCCGCGTCAAGGTTGTGAAGAACAAGGTCGCTTCGCCGTTCCGTCAGGCCGAGTTCCAGATTCTTTACGGCAAAGGCATCTACCTCAACGGCGAGATGATCGACTTGGGCGTGCTGCACGGTTTCGTCGAGAAGTCCGGCGCCTGGTATGCCTACGAAGGCACCAAGATCGGTCAGGGCAAGGCCAACTCGGCCAAGTTCCTGGCAGACAACCCGGAAATCGCCGCGAAGCTCGAGAAGCAACTGCGTGACAAGCTGCTGACTCCTGCGGTGATCGACTCCAAGGCCTCTGCAGTCAAAGAGACTGAAGACGACCTGGCCGACGCTGATATCTGATTGCAGCGATGACCACCGCCGTACTCGATACCCTCGTCGCTGTGCGGCGAACCGCCATGGACCTGCTCGCACGTCGCGAGCATGGTCGAGTCGAGCTGACGCGCAAGCTGCGTCAACGCGGCGCTGAGGCGGAGATGATCGAAACAGCCCTCGACCGTTTGACGGAAGAGGGGCTGCTTTCCGAAGCCCGTTACCTTGAAAGCTTTGTTTCCTACCGTGCCCGTTCCGGCTATGGCCCTCTGCGGATTCGCGAAGAGCTGAGCCAGCGCGGTTTGCAACGCGCCGATATCGAACTCGCCCTGCGCGAAAGCGGTATCAGTTGGCAGGAACAACTTCAGGAAACCTGGCGCAGGAAGTTCTCCGGACATTTACCGATTGATTCAAAAGAACGGGCCAAGCAAGGTCGGTTCCTCGCGTATCGAGGGTTTTCGATGGAGATGATCAACCGCTTGTTCAGCGGTCGAGGCATGGACGATTAATCCGATTCAATAAAAACGGCCCGCTATGAAAATAGCGGGCCGTTTTTTTTTGCCTTCAGATTACCTTTGACGGTTCGCGGCCGCGTTGCGCCGTTTGCGGTTTGGAATCCGCCCAGTTTTCCGGCAGGTTGATGTAGTCGATCAGCTCCCGCAGGCGGCCATGAGTGCGCGCGTTGAAGGCGAAGGCGAGTCGCGCTAGATGGCTGAATTGCGCTTCGTCGTGTTCCTCGCCGCTGTAGGTGTGTTGATGAAACTGGTCGCTCAGGCACAGATCGGCGAACGCTTCCTGCATTTGGGCCAGCGCCTGATCGCTGAGCTTGTGATGCATGCGAATCACAAACTGACGCTTGAGCCAGCGGCTGGAGTGGAAGTTGCTGTAGAACTGATTGATCTGTTCCACCGCCTCTTCGACGCTGTAAACCAGGCGCATCAGTTTCATGTCGGTGGGCAGGATGTAACGGTTGTCCTCCAGTTGCTGGCGAATGAAGTCCATCGCGCCTTGCCAGAACGTGCCACCCGGCGCGTCGAGCAGCACCACCGGCACCAACGGACTTTTACCGGTCTGGATCAGCGTCAGTACTTCCAGCGCTTCATCCAGTGTGCCGAAGCCGCCCGGGCATAAAACCAGTGCGTCAGCCTCTTTGACGAAGAATAACTTGCGAGTAAAAAAGAAGTGGAACGGCAGCAGATTGCCGGTGCCATCGACGGTCGGATTGGCATGTTGTTCGAATGGCAGGGTGATGTTGAAGCCGAGGCTGTGATCGCGGCCGGCACCTTCGTGTGCAGCGGCCATGATGCCGCCCCCGGCGCCGGTGATGACCATCATGTCCGAGCGCGTCAGTGCTGCGCCGAGCTCACGGGCCATGGCGTACAAGGGATGTTCGACCGGCGTGCGCGCAGAGCCAAACACCGTGACTTTGCGTCGGCCCTTGAATTGCTCCAGCACCCGGAACGCCTGCTCCAGTTCACGCAGGGCTTGCAGGGTGATCTTGGCGTTCCAGCGGTTATGGTCTTCCTGGGCCATGCGCAGCACGGTCAGGATCATGTCGCGGTAGATGGGAATATTCGGGCTATTGGGGGAAATTCGGTTGAGTTGTTCTTCGACCTTGATGATGAGGTCGGGACCGCTTTCCTGAAAATGACGGCTCAAGAGGTCATTCGGTTGGTAAGGCATTCAACGTCTCCTTCTGCACAGAGCGGATGGCCCTGACGAGCGGCGTCAGTGCCGCGCTGCAAAAAACACACGATCGGCAGTTCCTTGCCTGCCGTTGAAAAAAGACCGGGAATACACTGAATTTAGACCCTGGCGCGCATTTGCGCTGACTTGATCATTGCGCCGTAGAGTTTTGGCTGGCAATCGTTTATTGATTTTCCCGCGTTGCTTCACCGCTCGTCCGAACGTGCGCCGAGTGGCGATCCCTCTGATTAACTAACTTACAGGCGCCGTACGACAGCTTTTCGTCAACCACCGTACGCCAGGTGCACGCGATTCAAGGATTTGCGGGTGGCAAGGAGGCGGGACACATGGCCAGAGTGATTCTGGAGATTGATACGCAGTTGTATCGAATGTTGAAGGCATCAGCCGAGACCAATCATCTCAGTCTCGAAGAGGAGTGCTGCCGGCGGTTGGCGGGCGGCGAGCGCCGTTCCCACTATTTACAGGCCTTGCTGGCCGAACTGCGCGCCGAGGATGAACAGCGGCGCGCCAATTCACGATGATTACTTCTTCTTCGCCGGGCCGGCTTTCGGGCAATCCGATTCCTGGTAGCTGGCAGAGCCGATCGCTTTGTTGGTTTTCACTTCCGTGAAGTCGTAACGCATGATCGCGCCCTTGGCCATCAGCTTGCGAAACGACGGGTTGTTGCACACCGAAGCACCCAACTGGAAATACACCGCTTTTGGGTCTGCGCGCATTTTGTCGGCGTGGCTTTTTTGCACACTCAGGTGATTGATCAACTGCGTGCCTTCAACGGTGAAGCCCTGATCAAGAATGTCTTCGCTGATGGCGCGTGGCGTGCCGACGCTGCTCTGGGCGGCGACGTTGCGCAGCTCGCGGTTCAGATTCTGCTCACTCAGGGAGGCAGCCTGAGCGGTGAAGGACGACGCCAGCAGAATGGCAGCGGTGGGAACGATAAGGCGCAGCATGAAACTCTCCTGATTCGGTGACTGGTGGTTCGACCAGCCTCGGGGCTGTGCGTTCAGTGGCGGCGAATTATAGGGGAGCCGGTCGGGAGGGTACAGGCTTGTGCCCGGCGCTCTGGTAAACTGCCGGCCTTTATTGCCCTGCCGAGTGTTGTTCGTGTCGATTTTTCCTGCTTTTCGGCGTTATCCACGATGAACCATGCCCCTAACGCTGTCGCCCGTCTGCGCGACCAGCGCGAAGATGAAGGCATCAAGCCGATTCAGGCCCGGGGCTTTCGCTCCGAACGTTGCCGCGACTGCCGAGTGATCATCAGCCATTGTCTGTGCGCGTGGCGGCCAAGCGTTGAAACGCGCTCGGGCGTGTGCCTGATCATGACCGGCAAGGAAGTGTTCAAACCGAGCAACACCGGTTGGCTGATTGCTGACGTGGTACGTGATAACCACGCGTTCATCTGGTCGCGCACCGAGCCCGACCCGCAGATGCTGGCGCTGCTCAGCGACCCGCAATGGCAACCGTATCTGGTGTTCCCCGGCGAATACGTGGAGCCGTCGCGAGTGACCAACACCGTCGCCATCGATAGCAGCAAGCGCCCGTTGTTCATTCTGCTCGACGCAACGTGGACTGAAGCGCGGAAGATCTTCCGCAAGAGCCCGTATTTTGACCGTTTGCCGATCCTCAGCCTGCTGCCCGACAAACTCTCGCGTTATCGCTTGCGCCGATCAACCCGCAGTGAGCACTTGTGCACCGCCGAAGTCGCGGCGCTGTGCCTGGAACTGGCCGGTGACAGCGACGCCGCTTCTGCGCTGGACGCCTATTTCGACGTGTTCAGCCAGCATTACCTCGGCGCCAAGCAACAACTGGACATGAATGAATCGACCCCCGCGCACGCCGAGCTGCTGCCCTATATACGAAAGCCGCAGCCGGAGTTGGCCCAATAGTGGCCCATACTGTACGCAGCGGCGGCCGTGCTGCTTGACCACCCTGTCTTCGCTGGGCATGCTTGGCGCCGATTAGGGTGCGGCCAAGGTTTGAAACGCCGTGTTTGCTGTTGATTGGCGTTGAACGTGCCCCTGTGGATATCGCTCGAAAGCGGCATCTTGAGTTGCTTTGGCCAGACCGGAATGCACCGCGTCTGCCATCAAAAACAGGATCATTTGAAAAATGGCCACATACGACATCCTGATTGCCGATGATCACCCCCTGTTTCGTAGCGCCCTGCATCAAGCGGTGACGCTGGGCCTTGGCCCGGATGTGCGGCTGGTGGAAGTGGCGAGCATCGCCGAACTGGAAACCCGCCTGACCGAAAAGGCTGACTGGGATCTGGTCCTGCTGGACCTGAACATGCCCGGCGCTTTCGGGTTTTCCGGGTTGGTCATGCTGCGCGGACAATACCCGCAGATTCCGGTGGTGATGGTTTCGGCGCAGGAAGAAGCCTCGGTGATGGTCAAATCCCGTGAGTTCGGTGCCAGTGGCTTTATTCCCAAGTCCAGCGACCTCAGCGTGATTCAGGAAGCCGTGCGCAAAGTGCTTGATGGCGATGTGTTCTGGCCACCGCAGGCGTTCGAAGCGGTCGCCGTTTCCGACGAAGCCAAAGCTGCCAGCGATGGCCTCGCCAGCCTGACGCCACAGCAGTTCCGCGTGCTGACCATGGTCTGCGAAGGCCTGCTGAACAAACAGATTGCCTATGAACTGAGCGTGTCGGAAGCGACCATCAAGGCCCACGTCACGGCGATCTTTCGCAAGCTGAATGTGCGCACTCGCACGCAAGCGGCTTTACTGCTGCAACAACTTGAGTCAATTCCGAGCCAATAAAGGCTGGCGTCTTCACGCTTTTTTGACTTTTGTTGATCTAGCTTTCCCACTCCTTTTTGGTTGGTTTCTACTTTATGTCACCTTTCAAGGGCCAGACCGGCCTGAAACGCATCCTCAACGCCTCCGGTTATTCGCTGGACGGCCTGCGTGCAGCCTTCACCGGTGAAGCAGCTTTTCGTCAATTGGTACTGCTCAATGTGGTGCTGATTCCGCTGACGTTCTTCCTCAATGTCAGCCGGGTCGAACAAGCGCTGTTGATTGCCGTGTGCCTGCTGGCGCTGATCGTCGAGTTGTTGAACTCGGCAGTGGAGGCGGCCATCGACCGCATCTCGCTGGAACTGCACCCGCTGTCGAAAAACGCCAAGGACATGGGCAGCGCCGCGCAATTCGTCGCGCTGAGCATGATCGCGCTGGTGTGGGCAGTGATTCTGCTTTAAGCGATGGTCGGCAAGACGATCTCGTCGCTGCGCTGCACCCCGGCGGTGAAAGCGCGGCACAGATCGAGAAATTCGCGCATGGCAGAAGTCTGATACTTCTGTTTGTGCCAGATGAAGTAGAACTGTCGGGCCAGATCCAGATCCGGCGTCTCCACCGGCACCAGACTGCCGCGGCGGAACGCATCGCGCAGCGCCAGTCGCGAGATGCAGCCAATCCCCAGCCCCGACTCCACCGCGCGTTTGATCGCTTCGGTGTGTTCCAGCTCGAGACGAATATTCAGCGCACTGCGATGGTGGCGCATGGCTTGATCGAAGGTCAGTCGTGTGCCAGAACCCTGTTCGCGCAGAATCCACGCTTCATGCGTCAGCTCTTCCATGGTCGCGCTGCCGCGTTGCGCCAGCGGATGCTGCGGCGCACAGAACACCACCAGCTCATCCTCGACCCAGCTCTGCACTTCGATGTCCGGGTGGCTGCAATCGCCTTCGATTAGACCCAGATCAATTTCGTAATGAGCGACTTGTTGCACGATATTGGCAGTGTTCTGCACATGCAGCTTCACCTGACTTTCCGGGTGACGCTGCATGAAGCTGCCGATCAGCAGCGTCGCCAGATAATTGCCGATGGTCAGCGTCGCGCCCACCGACAGTGAGCCGAAACCGGATTTGCCGTTGAGCAAGTCTTCGATTTCCTTGGCCTGATCGAGCAGGGCCACCGCTTGTGGCAACAGCTGTTTGCCGAGGGCGTTGAGGCTCAGACGTTTGCCGGCGCGGTCGAACAGCTGGCAGCTGGATTGGCGCTCGAGTTCGGTGATCGAGGTGCTCGCGGCCGACTGCGAGAGGTTGAGCAGACCCGCAGCACGGGATACGCTTTCCTGCTGGGCGACGGCGACGAAGACTTGCAGTTGACGGAGAGTAAATCGCATATCGATATAACCGATAACCCTTATCTTAATAATCCAGTTAACAGATATTGTCGTCGCTATTAGAATGCGATGCAATTGCGCACCGTCGCCTGCAAAAGCCAGCGCAGACCCAATCTCCAGGAGTCAAACGTACATGAGCAACATGAACCACGAGCGTGTCCTCAGTGTTCATCACTGGAACGACACTCTGTTCAGCTTCAAGTGCACCCGTGATCCGGGCCTGCGCTTCGAGAACGGTCAGTTCGTGATGATCGGCCTGCAACAGCCTAACGGCCGCCCGCTTATGCGCGCTTACTCGATCGCCAGCCCGAACTGGGAAGAGCATCTGGAATTCTTCAGCATCAAGGTGCAGGACGGCCCGCTGACCTCGCAACTGCAGCACTTGAAGGAAGGCGACGAGATCATTATCTCGAAGAAGCCTACCGGCACCCTGGTGCTCGACGACCTGAACCCGGGCAAGCATTTGTACCTGCTGAGCACCGGCACCGGTCTGGCGCCGTTCATGAGCGTGATTCAGGACCCGGAAACCTACGAGCGCTTTGAGAAAGTGATCCTGGTTCACGGTGTGCGTTACGTCAACGAAGTCGCCTACCGCGAATTCATCACCGAGCACCTGCCGCAGAACGAGTTCTTCGGCGAAGCGCTGCGTGACAAGCTGATCTACTACCCGACCGTGACCCGCGAGCCTTTCGAGAATCAGGGCCGACTGACCGACCTGATGCGCAGCGGCAAGCTGTTCAGCGACATCGGTCTGCCTCCGATCAACCCGCAGGACGACCGCGCGATGATCTGCGGCAGCCCAAGCATGCTCGACGAGACCAGCGAAGTACTCGACAGCTTCGGCCTGAAGATCTCGGCGCGGATGCGCGAGCCGGGTGATTACCTGATCGAGCGTGCGTTCGTCGAGAAATAAGCGTTTTGCCGGTGACGCGGAGCGTCACTGGATGCATTCCCACGCGGAGCGTGGGAACGATCAGCCCGCGTTGCCTGAGAGGGCAGCGCGGGCTTTTTCGTTTCCGGGGATTACGCCTCGGCGGGAATGACTTCGAGGACGCGGATCTGCTCCGGTGTCGGGTAATGCCAGCGCACGTCCAGATCCCAGAACTGCGCGCCGTATTCGCGCTCAGGTGCCGGGGTTTGATACGCCGGGCGCGGATCCTGTGCCAGACACTGTTCAATCAGCTCAACCAAGGGTTCGCCAAGGCGCTGAGCGTGTGTGTGCGCTTGTTTCAGCGCCGAGTCCGTCCACTGCACGTCAATCAACTGCGGCGCCGCGCTGGCGATGCTGTTGGCGGCTTCGGGGATGATATCGGCGTAAGGCACGTAGGGTTTGATGTCGAGAATTGGCGTGCCGTCGAGCAAGTCGATACCTGAGATGAACAGTCGATTGGCTTCCACCTTGTCCAGTTTCACCACCGATTGGCCGATGCCGTTCGGTCGATGAGTCGCGCGGGTGGCGAACACGCCCATGGACTTGTTGCCGCCCAAACGAGGTGGACGGACTTTCAGTCGAGGTTTGTCTTCTAGCGCCTGATGGAACAGAAACAGCAACCAGACGTGGCTGACCTGTTCCAGGCCCTGCACCGCGTCCCCTTGATCGAACGGCGCCACCAGTTCCAGCACGCCACGGGCGGCGGGGGCCAGTTGTGGCTGGCGAGGGATGGCGAATTTCTCCTTGAAGCAGGAGCGCACGAAGCCGATGGGGGAGACGCTGTAAGTCATGGTTTGCATTCGAAGCGGGGCAGGGTGGGCATGATAACCCGGCAGCTCTCAAGTCTGGTGCTGGTAGGGCTGGCCTCTTCGCGAGCAAGCTCGCTCCCACAGTGGATCTATGGCGTGCACAAGATCCCTGTGGGAGCGAGCTTGCTCGCGAAGGCCGCGCCACCGATCTACAGACTGAACCCACCATCCAGCGGAATGATATTCCCGGTCATATACGCCCCAGCCGTACTCGCCAAGCTGATCGCCAACGCCGCCATCTCTTCCTCGCGCCCCCAACGCTTCATCGGAATCAGCGCCGTATCCTCAGCCAATGCCTGCTGATCGCTGCCAATATGCTGAGTCATCTTGCTCGGAAACCGCCCCGGCGCGATCACGTTGACGTTGATGTGCTGACTCACCAGTTCCCGCGCGAGAATCCGTGACAATTGATGCAGGGCCGCTTTACTCGGCCCGTAGGCATACGCCTGCTCGCCAAACGAAGAAATCCCCGCCACCGAACCGATATTGATAATCCGCGCCGGATTGGCCGCCGAGCCTGCCTTGCGCAGCAGCGGTAGAAATTGCTGGATGCAGGTGAACACCGAGGTCACGTTGAGCTGCATGACCTTCTCCCAGCCCTTGACCGGGTAACTCTCCAACGGCGCGCCCCACGTGGTGCCAGCGTTGTTCACCAGAATATCCAGATGGGTGATCTGCTCGCCCAGCCGCGCGGCTAGCTCCTGTACGCCTTCTTCCGTCGCCAGATTCGCCGCCACGCCATGACATTTGCCCAAGGCGCTGAGTTCTTCGGCGGTTTGATGGCAGGCTTCAGCGTCGCGTGAGCAGACATAAACCCGAGCGCCGGCCTCGACGAAGGCTTTGGCGATCATTTTGCCGATACCACGGGTGCCGCCGGTCACCAGAGCGGTGCGGCCTTGCAGGGAGAAATACGGATGCATGGCGAGTCCTGAAGATTAGGGATCAGTACACCCTAGTCGTCAGCCGCGCGAAGCGGAGCCATTATTTCTGGAGGGAATGAACAGTCATGCGCTGCGGTGGCGACCATCGATCACCACCGCAGAGGGGATCAAGCCGGGCGAACGCGCAGGGTCAGACCTTTGAGGAAGTTACGCAGCAACTGGTCGCCGCACGGGCGATAGTTGGTGTGGCCAACCTTGCGGAACAATGCGCTCAGCTCAGGCTTGGACACCGGGAACTCGGCAGCCTTGAGAATCGCGTGCATGTCGTCTTCTTTCAGTTCGAAGGCCACGCGCAGCTTTTTCAGAATGATGTTGTTGGTCACCGGCACTTCGATCGGCTGCGGCGGACGGCTTTCGTCCTTGCCACGCTTGAAGATCACCAGGCCGTCGAGGAAGTGCGCGATGACTTCATCCGGGCAGCGCACGAAACCTTCTTCGTCTTCTTCTTTCTTATCGAGCCAGGTCACTACGTCGGCGAGCTCTACTTCCATGCCGCCGAGTTTGATGATCTCGACAACCTTTTTGTCGCTGATGTCGAGCATGTAGCGCACGCTGCGCAATACGTCGTTATGAATCATGTGAGTAATCCTGATAAGCGTTGTGGGCAGCACGCTGGCGCGCTGCCGGAATGTGTGGCGGCAGTGGAAGCCTTAGAACTTCTCTTTGCCGGACAGGTAGCGCCATTGGCCGACCGGGACTTTGCCGATCGAGACGCCGCCGATGCGAATGCGGCGGATGCCGACGACCTTGAGGCCGACCGCTTCGCAGAACTGGGTGATGATCCCCGGCTGCGGGTTTTTCATGGCGAAGCGCAGACGGTTCTCGTTCTGCCAACTGGCCTTGACCGGCGGCAGCTCCTTGCCCTTGTGGGTCAGGCCGTGCTGCAAGCGATTAAGGCCATGGGCGACCATGTCACCTTCGACTTCAACCACGTATTCCTGCTCGATCTTCGCGGCGTCGGCGGTGAGCTTGCGCAGGATTTTCCAGTCCTGGGTGAACACCAGCAGGCCGCTGGCCTTGGCTTGCAGATCGGCACTGGCGGTGAGGCGCAGGAAGTGCCCACGCAGGGGGCGTTTGCTGAAGCGGTGTTCTTCGCTGAGGGTTTCGGCGCTGAGCGACTGCATGGCGGTCTCGATGTCCATGCCAGCCGGCGCGTTGAGCAGGATGGTCACCGGCTCCGGCGCAGTGGCCTGGGCGTCCTTGTCGAGTTCGACCTTTTGGTCGCCGACCTTGAATTGCGGCTCGTCAATCACTTCGCCGTCCACGGTGACCCAGCCGCCCTCGATGAACAGCTCGGCCTCCCGGCGGGAGCAACCGACCAGTTCGATGAGGCGTTTGGACAGGCGAATCGGGTCAGTCATGACAGGGCCGTAACAAAAAAGGGGTGGGCATTGTACCTGTGTGGCGCCGGTTAAGCCCGGTTCCATTTACAGGCTGTTCGCAATTCCCTGTGGGAGCCAGCCTGCTGGCGATTGCATCACCGCGGTGTATCTGACTGACCGCGTCGCCTGCATCGCTAGCAGGCTAGCTCCCACAGTTGTTCTGGGTTGTGTCAGCCGTTGCTGGAGCGCTGCTGGTTCTGGCGTAAACGCATATGCAACAGCGGATACGGCTGCCCCATGCCATCGACTTCCGAACGGCCAATCACCTCGAAACCCTGCTTGAAGTAAAATCCCAGCGCCTGCGGGTTCTGTTCGTTGACGTCCAGTTCATCGGCATTCAAATGCTGCATCGCGTAGTTCAGCAGCTTCTTGCCCAACCCTTGGCCGCGATGGTCAGGGTCGATGAACAGCATTTCAATCTTGCCCGCCGCAACCCCGGCAAACCCGGTGATGCGCTGGTCGGCGTCCTTGGTGCAGATCAGCATCACCGCATCCAGATAACGGGTGAGCACCAGATTGCGCAGCAATTCGATGTAACTGTCCGGCAGAAAATCATGGGTGGCGCGGACCGAGGCCTCCCAGACCCGGGTCAGTTCCTGATAATCGCTGAGTTTCGGCGTGTGGATGACCGAATGGTGACGCATGCCCGTCTGCCTCTTGTCCGTTTCAAGGGAGTCCATCCCCCGCTAAACGATAGCCGTAAAAAAGCCCCGCATCTCGGAAAAAGAGCGGGGCTTTCTGTATTTGTTGCGGTGTCTGGCTGGCTATTTCTGTCGCCAGCAAGAACTCTCCCCCTCACCCCAACCCTCTCCCCCAAGGGGGGCGAGGGGGAAGGGAGCTGATCTTCGTACTTTTCAAACCTGAGTTCGACCGGATCGCTCAGGTCGATGTACCTCGAAAGAACAACACGGTCAGCTCCCTCTCCCTCCGGGAGAGGGCTGGGGTGAGGGGCTTTTGATCTTCAGATCAGATCTGCTCAGCCCACAGATCATATTCGTCAGCATCAGTCACTTTGCACCAGACCTTGTCGCCCGGCTTCAGATTGCTGCCGTTATCAATAAACACGTTGCCATCGATTTCCGGGGCATCGAAGAAGCAGCGGCCAACCGCGCCTTGCTCGTCGACTTCGTCCACCAGCACTTCGATTTCACGGCCAATGCGCATTTGCAGGCGTGCCGAGCTGATTGCTTGCTGGTGCGCCATGAAGCGATCCCAACGATCCTGCTTGACGTCGTCCGGAACGATTTCCAGATCCAGATCATTGGCCGGAGCGCCTTCAACCGGCGAGTACTGGAAGCAGCCAACGCGGTCGAGCTGGGCTTCGGTCAGCCAGTTCAGCAGGTACTGGAAGTCTTCTTCGGTTTCGCCCGGGAAGCCGACGATGAAGGTCGAGCGGATGATCAGATCCGGGCAGATCTCGCGCCAGTTCTTGATGCGCGCCAGGGTCTTGTCTTCGAACGCCGGGCGTTTCATCGACTTCAAGACTTTCGGGCTGGCGTGCTGGAACGGGATGTCCAGGTACGGCAGGATCTTGCCGGCGGCCATCAACGGGATCAGCTCGTCAACGTGCGGGTACGGGTAAACGTAGTGCAGGCGGACCCAGACGCCGAGGGTGCTCAGCGCTTCGCAGAGTTCGGTCATGCGGGTTTTCACCGGCGCGCCGTTCCAGAAACCGGTGCGGTATTTCACGTCAACGCCGTAAGCGCTGGTGTCTTGCGAGATCACCAACAGCTCTTTGACGCCGGATTTGACCAGACGGTGAGCTTCGTCGAGCACGTCGCCCACCGGACGGCTGACCAGTTTGCCGCGCATCGACGGGATGATGCAGAAGGAGCAGCTGTGGTTGCAGCCTTCGGAAATCTTCAGGTAGGCGTAGTGGCGCGGGGTCAGCTTGATGCCTTGCGGCGGCACCAGGTCGATCAGCGGGTTGTGATCCTGACGCGGCGGCACCACTTCGTGTACCGCGTTGACCACTTGCTCGTACTGCTGCGGACCGGTCACGGCCAGCACGCTCGGGTGGACGTTGCGGATGTTGCCTTCTTCCACGCCCATGCAACCGGTGACGATCACCTTGCCGTTTTCCTTGATCGCTTCGCCAATCACTTCCAGCGACTCAGCCTTGGCCGAATCGATGAAACCGCAGGTGTTGACGACTACAACGTCGGCGTCCTGATAGGTGGACACCACGTCATAACCTTCCATGCGCAGCTGGGTCAGGATGCGCTCGGAGTCGACCAGTGCTTTCGGGCAACCCAGAGATACAAAGCCAACCTTTGGATTGGCCGGCGCAGGAGTGGTGGACATGTCTAACCTCGGTATTTTGTGACGCCGCTTGCGCAGTGCGGAAGCCGACGGATGGGCGCTTAGGGTGCGCCTCTGATCAAAAAGTGCGCAATTCTAGCGGCGAGAAGCGCACTTGACCAGCTTTATGCCGGGAAATACGACGAGTGCTGCGCTATGCTTCGCGCCGTTGGGTTTTACCAATTTTTTACAGTCAACAAATCGTCTGTAACAACAGGTAAAACAGCGCATGCTGCAGCACAAAGCATAGTGCTTCATTCAAAGAAGCCGGTTCTAAAATCAGGAGTGTTGGATGGGTCAGGCAAGTAGTCATGCGGCAGGCGCCGAGGGTTCGGCCTCCAAGCCGCTGAGCATGCTGGTCGCGGCGGTCGGGGTAGTTTACGGCGACATCGGCACGAGCCCGTTGTACACCCTTAAAGAAGTGTTTTCCGGCGGTTACGGCGTACCGGTCAACCACGACGGCGTGCTGGGCATTCTGTCGTTGATCTTCTGGTCGCTGATCTGGGTCGTGTCGATCAAATACATGATGTTCGTGCTGCGCGCCGACAACCAGGGCGAGGGCGGCATCATGGCGCTCACCGCACTGGCCCGTCGCGCGGCAGGGCATCGCAAGAAATTGCGTTCGTTGCTGGTGGTGTGCGGTCTGATCGGCGCGGCGCTGTTTTATGGCGACAGCATGATCACCCCGGCGATTTCCGTGCTGTCGGCGATTGAAGGTCTGGGACTGGCGTTTGATGGCATCGACCATTGGGTCGTGCCGCTTTCGCTGGTGGTGTTGGTCGCGCTGTTTCTGATCCAGAAACACGGTACGGCGCGGATTGGCATTCTGTTCGGGCCGATCATGGTCACCTGGTTCCTCGTCCTTGGCGCCCTTGGTGTGTACGGCATCAGCCACACCCCCGAAGTGCTGCATGCAATGAATCCGATATGGGCGGTGAATTTCTTCGTCGTTCATCCGGGCATGGGCGTGGCGATTCTCGGCGCCGTGGTGCTGGCGTTGACCGGTGCCGAGGCGCTGTACGCCGACATGGGCCACTTCGGTCGCAAGCCGATTGCCCGCGCGTGGTTCATCCTCGTGCTGCCGGCGTTGGTGCTCAATTACTTCGGTCAGGGCGCTTTGCTGCTGGACAATCCGGAAGCGGCGCGCAACCCGTTCTATCTGCTGGCACCGAGCTGGGCGTTGATTCCGCTGGTCGGCCTGTCGACGCTGGCCACAGTGATTGCCTCGCAAGCGGTGATTTCCGGTGCGTTCTCCCTGACCCGTCAGGCGATTCAGCTCGGGTACATCCCGCGCATGTACATCCAGCACACCTCCAGCGACGAACAGGGGCAGATCTACATCGGCGCGGTGAACTGGGCGTTGATGGTCGGCGTTGTGTTGCTGGTGCTCGGTTTCGAATCCTCCGGCGCACTGGCCTCGGCCTACGGCGTAGCGGTGACGGGCACCATGCTGATGACCACCATTCTGGTGTCGGCAGTGATGCTGCTGCTGTGGAAATGGCCACCGATCCTCGCGGTGCCGGTGCTGCTCGGCTTCCTGCTGGTGGACGGCCTGTACTTCGCCGCCAACGTGCCGAAGATCGTGCAGGGCGGCGCATTTCCGGTGATCGCCGGTATCGCCCTGTTCGTGCTGATGACCACTTGGAAACGCGGCAAACAACTGCTGGTCGAACGCTTAGACGAAGGCGCGCTGCCGCTGCCGATCTTCATCAGCAGCATTCGTGTGCAACCGCCGCATCGCGTGCAGGGCACCGCGGTGTTCCTCACCGCGCGCTCCGACGCCGTGCCGCACGCGTTGTTGCACAACTTGCTGCACAACCAGGTGCTGCATGAGCAAGTGGTGTTGCTGACGGTCGTCTACGAAGACATCCCGCGCGTACCGCCATCGCGGCGCTTCGAGGTCGAGGCCCACGGCGAAGGCTTCTTCCGGGTGATCCTGCACTTCGGCTTCACCGACGAACCGGACGTGCCGCAGGCGCTGAAGCTGTGCCATCTGGAAGATCTGGATTTCAGCCCGATGCGCACCACCTACTTCCTCAGCCGCGAAACGGTGATTGCCTCGAAACTTGAGGGCATGGCGCGTTGGCGTGAGGCGTTGTTTGCGTTCATGTTGAAGAATGCCAATGGGAATTTGCGGTTCTTCAATCTGCCGTTGAATCGGGTGATTGAGTTGGGGACGCAGGTGGAGATGTAAGCCTGGCTTCAACTGAAAAGCCCTCGTTGGCCTAGTGGCTGGCGGGGGCTTTTTTGTGGGCGGCAACTTCAGATCAAAAGATCGCAGCCTTCGGCAGCTCCTACAGGTTTCGCATTCCATGTAGGAGCTGCCGAAGGCTGCGATCTTTTGATCTTCAAACCTCTACAAGCCTTCAGGCATCTCTGCTTCAGACTCGGTCTTCGTCCGCGCAGGTCGTGGCACCAACGCCTGGATCACATCATCAAGCAAAGCCTTGCCCATCACCGTCAGGTAATGCGCAGCCCAGGCATGGCGGTCGGTGTCTCTGATGAAGGCGGCGTCTTCTGCGAAGGATTTGGCGAGGTATAGCAGGTCGGAGGATTGGGACAAGGCATCGATGATCGGGATGCCGGAGCGGACGTTGAAGAACGCTTGATCCGAGTTGTAGAGGAAAGGGGTGAAGCCGATGGTTTTAAGATCAGATGGATTGTTCATTGTCAGGTCCCTTGATTTCGAGAGCTGCCGCATCCGATACCAAGCGAATGGGTGGCAGCTGTGCGCGGGTTGGTAAACCGGGGAACCAAGGAAACCGGCACGCTCGAAAGCGTCCCACACACAGCTGCCATGACACAGGGGCTCGGGCGGGATTTCGCCTGAGTCGTGTCGAGTGCGCTGTTGCGCCTTATTCCACCGGGTTACCAAGCCCGATCGCTGAATGGGTCATCGACGTCCGGAGAGTATCCCGTGAAAAAACAGCGCAATAGGGCCACAAGCCCCCTCAATGTGAGATTCGGAGTTTGCCTACAAGGTCTGTGGGCGTCATCTGATATTGCGAGACTGGAAGTAAACGAAACTACGCGTCGGACACGCAGTTCCTTGTAGGAGTGAGCCTGCTCGCGATAGCGGAGTGTCAGCTTGCAAATCAGTGGCTGACACTCCGCTATCGCGAGCAGGCTCACTCCTACAGGGGAATGGGTTCATCGTCCGAGATGTAAAAAGCCCCCGCAACTGCGAAGTTGCGGGGGCTTTTTGTGGTTGCTCAGATCACTCCTCGGCGACCGAGTCCTTGCTCTGACGCTTCTCGATCAAGTCCACCAAACGCTTGGCCAGCGCCGGGTAGTTCTCGTCGAAGTGGTGGCCGCCTGGCAGTTTCACCGCTTCACCCACTGCAGTCTTGTCCGTGCAGCCACTTTCATCGGTCTCTTCTTCACCATAGATGCACACAACCTTTGCCGCTGGCAGCTTGGCCATTTCCGGGCCGGTGGCGGCTTCTTTACCGGCGTTGCCCAGCCAGCCTTCGACTTCGATTTCGAAGCTGCCGGTGCGGGCGAAGGCCAGCAGGATGATTGCGTCGACGCGTTGCTGCTCGGTGTCTGGCAGGCGGTTGTAGATCGCCGGCAGAACATCAGCACCAAACGAGTAACCGGTGAGAATGAAGCGTTTCGTGCCCCATTTCTGCCGGTAGTGCTGCATCAGTTCGGTCAGGTCCAGGGCGCTTTGCTCTGGGCTCTTGTGCTGCCAGTAGTAGCGCAGGGTGTCTATGCCGACGACCGGGTAGCCAATCTTGGCCATTTCACCGGCGACGTCGCGGTCGAGGTCGCGCCAGCCGCCGTCACCGGAGAGGAACAGGGTCACGGTGTCTTTCGCTTGGCCCGCCGGCACTTCAACCACCGGGATCGCCAGACCGCCGTTGGCCTTGTCGCCGCCGACGAGGATTTTGCGCAGTTCGTTGTTCAGCACTTGCGGCAGGTTGATGTCGTAGTCGCTGATGCTGGTCTCGGCGTTCGGTTGATCGCGCACGAAACCTGCGCTGGCGTCGTCCGGGTTGTCGTTCCAGGCGGCCAGCCAGTGGCCGTGGGCGGCGGATTTTGGCAGCAGGTGGGTGCAGCCGCCTTTTTCCAGAGCGAGGTCGACGGAGATGGCTTGGGCCTTGTCGTCTTTCTGTTCCGCCAGCCAGCGCCAGGCCAGCACAGCACCTGGGCCGATGCCGCTGACAAGGGTGGCCGGGCCGTTCAGTTCACGCAGGCCCGATTGCAGGGCGCGGCTTTGCAGCAGGCAGTCCTTGGGCAGAATCACTTGAACGATCTGCGCCGAGGCACTGCGGCTCAGGGTGGTCAGTTGTTTTTCAGAGAGTTTCTGGTCGTCGTTGACCGCGACCAGCACCTGCGCCTTGGGCTTGGTGCCCGGGATAACGCGGGTCATGGCGGCGCCGTCGGCCGGGGTCAGCTGTTCTACGGTCGGTTCCGGTGCCGGACGTTTGAGGTACCAGAAACCGCCGCCGGCAATCACGGCCAGCACGATCAGTGCGGCCAGGATGTACTTCAGGGAGCGTTGAATCATCAGCGTTTCACCAATCCAGTCAAGCCGCCCGCGATCAGGGCAGCAGTGTCGGCCAGCGCCACCAACGGATCGAGTCCGGCGGGCACGGCCATATAACGGGGTTCCCAGTCAGGCTGGAACTTGTCTTTGAAGCGGCGCAAGCCTTGGAAGTTGTACAGCTGCTCACCACGGCGGAAAACCATCGAGCCCAGACGCTGGGTCAGCGGTGCACCACGCCGGGGTTGCAACCCCGACAACGGCACCATACCCAGGCTGAAGCGCGCGTATCCGTGACTCTTATAGTGTTGAATCAAGCCGACCATCATGAATTCCATGGTCAGCTTGGGGGCGTCCGGGTGCGCGCGCATCAGGTCGAGACTGGCCAGATCGTGGCTATAAGTCTCGAGCAGGTTGGCGAACGCCACCGGACGACCTTCGAAGCGAATCACCGCAATGCGGAAATGCTTCAGGTAATCGTCGCTGAAACGGCCGAGGGAGAAGCCTTTCTCGCGCACGTTCTTGCCGGTCAGCCACGCATCGGAAATCACTTTCAGCTCGTCCATCGGCGCCTGACCCGGCTCATGGATTTCCAGCGACAGACCGTCGCGGGTGCCACGGTTCCAGGTGTAGCGCAGGTCTTTCATCTCTTTGCCCTTGGCTTCAAGGTCAAAGCGAAGCAGGTCGACCCGGGCTTCTTCGCCGAGCTTGATCGCGGTCAGGCCGATGTCCATGTAGTACGGCAAATTCTCCGCACGCACCTGATAGAACACCGGGCGGGCGTGGTGAATATCGCAGAGGTCGCGGAACTGCCAGATCATTTCGGCGCGTTGCTGGCCGGGGCCGATCGGATCGTACAGGGCCACCAGACTGCGGCCACGCCGCGCGTACATCAGGAACGCTTCGTCGTTCTGGTGAAACAGCAGCGCCTTGTCACCGGTCAGCGCCAGGCCACCGTCGGGTTGCGACGACGCCATGAGGATTTTCGCGGCGCGATCGAGTTCGTCTGGCGTTGGCAGGTGAATGACCGGGCGTGCGGTGCGCAGCAGCCAGGTCAGCGCGATCACCAGCAGCAGGACGGCGGCGCCGAGCAGCGAACGCAGGCCACGTGGCGCGTCAGCGTCGAGGGTGAACTGCCACCACAGTTGATGGCTATAAGGCACGTCCTGATAGGCGAACAGCAGCAGCCACGTCGAAGCGCCCAGCACACAGAGGCTGGCCACCAAGTACAGCGGCGAGAAGGGCAGTTCGGTCAGACGGCTCGGGCGATAGAACGAGCGACGGAACACACCGAGCAGCGCAGCCGTCAGGGTCATCAGGGTCGCTTCTTCCCAGTCGAAGCCTTTGAGCAGCGAGAGCAGGGCGCCGACCAGCAACAGAATGGTGGTGAGCATCCACGCGGCGGACAGGCGACGACGCAGGCCCTGAGCGAGCATCAGGCAGAGCACGCCGATCAGGCTGGCGCCGAAGTGCGAAGCGTCGACCAGGCGATGCGGGATCAGAAAACCGATGTGCTCCAAGCGTGTATCAATCTCGGGGGTAGCGCCGGAGAACAGCAGCACCACACCGGACAGAAACACCAGCACCGCCAGAATCGGTGCCGCCAGACCCGACGCTGCGCGCATGGTCTGAGTCTGAAACAGGCGCTGACCTTCGTTGATCAGCAGGAATACGCACGCGACCAGCAGCGGCAGTACCACATAGATCAAGCGATACAGCAGGAGCGCTGCGGCCAATGGCGCGGCACCGAGCTTGTCGGCGAAAGCGGCCAGCAGAATCGCTTCGAACACACCCACGCCGCCGGGTACGTGGCTGAGTACGCCGGCAGCCAATGCCAACAGATACACCAGCAGGAATGCACCGAACGGTGGCGCTTCCGGCAGCAATAGATAAAGGACCGTGGCGGCAGCCGCAACGTCGAGGGCGGTAATGATCAGTTGCAGGAAAGTCAGGCGACGGCCCGGCAAGCGCAGCGTGCGGCGGCCAACCCTGACCAGCAGGTTGTCGCGCAACGGTTGTTCCGGCAAGCGCCGACGGTAGATGCCGATAGCCAGTACTGCGCCAAGCAACAGCACGACAGCGGCAATAGTGCCGAGCAGGCCTTCGGACAACCCCAGCGCCTGCGAGGCAGCAGGCAGGTCGCTCAGCGTTGCCAGTGCGGCCAGCGGCGGCAAGGCGCAACCCAACGATAGACTGGCGAACAAGGTCATGTGCGCGACTTCCGACGCCCCCAGACCTAAACGTGCATATAAACGGTAGCGCACCGAACCGCCGGACAGCAGCGACAGACCGATGGCATTACCAATCGCAAACGCGGTGAATCCGCCCAGCGCCAATGTGCGCGGTGGCAAGGTCACGCCGGCATAGCGGCTGGCCGACCATTCGTAGCCGAGCAGAATGATGAAGCCGACTACAGTCGCAGCGAATGCGCCGAGCAGGGCGGGTTTCGGCACATCGAGAATCGAGTCGTGCAGCGCATCGAGATCGAGCTCGGCAAGCAGATGACGACAGGCAATCAGCGCAATGGCAAACAGCAGCAGCGTAACCGCCAGACCAATCGGTTGCCGGTATTTGCTCAACCGATCCAGCAAGCGCAGACGCTCGGGTTTGATCGGATGTTCCGCTGTGACGGTGTCTTGTGGATCAGACGAGTTGGCGCGCATCAATCACCTCTTGGATTGTGCGCGACAGGATGGAGGTATCCAGCCAAGTTACCAATCCCTGTAGAAAAAAATAATCACAAAATACTACGCCTCTCACCGGGTATCGGCGAGGGCAGTTCCTGGATCGCAGACGTCTTGCCTGCGACTCAAGCATAGTCGCAAGTCAATACTTCTGAAGATCCCAAGCGGTTCACTGCACAGTGACAGATCATTGTTGCGAAAGGACTTTTTCAACAGATACAAAAAAGGCCACTCTTTCGAGTAGCCTTTTTTGATGTTTGGTTGCGGGAGCCGGATTTGAACCGACGACCTTCGGGTTATGAGCCCGACGAGCTACCAGACTGCTCCATCCCGCGTCTGTGTGGCGGCATTCTACAGGCGAACGGCGAGGTGTCAACCGCTAATCCCGTAAAGGGTCAAATAAGTGTGATATCGCGTCAAACGGTCGCAGGTGGAGGCTTAAGTTTCGGAAATGCAAAGAATTCCTGTTTGGCGATCAGTTCTTTATAAGAAGAGGAAATCGACAAAACAGACGCGCACAAAAAAGGCCACTCTTTCGAGTAGCCTTTTTTGATGTTTGGTTGCGGGAGCCGGATTTGAACCGACGACCTTCGGGTTATGAGCCCGACGAGCTACCAGACTGCTCCATCCCGCGTCTGTGTGTCGGCATTCTACAGAGGAACGCCGGGGTGTCAACCTTCAATATGGATAAATCTGTTGAGGTTCAATCGGTTAGCGCTTTTTCTCGGGTGTTTTTCCGGGCGCAGGGCAGGCGGGGCAAGGCTTTCAGCTCTATTGGCGGCCGCTCCTCGATTGAGAAAATAAATTCAAAGGATATTTCCTACCGCTTGGAAAGAACATTCATACCACTGGTGCTATATACAGGTGCCAGTGAGATACTGCCGATCCGGCTCGCCACATTTCCTTTTCTGACATGACTCAGCGAAAAATCATCCACATCGACTGTGATTGTTTCTATGCCGCCATTGAGATGCGCGATGACCCGCGTCTGGCCGGCAAGCCGTTAGCAGTGGGTGGTTCGGCGGATCGGCGTGGAGTGATTGCTACCTGCAATTATGAAGCGCGAGCATATGGAGTGCGTTCGGCGATGGCGTCGGGGCATGCCTTGAAGCTCTGTCCAGATCTGACCATCGTCAAGCCGCGTATGGACGCCTATCGTGAAGCCTCGAAAGAGATTCATACGATCTTCAGTGACTACACCGATCTGATCGAACCCCTGTCGCTGGATGAAGCCTATCTCGACGTCTCCGACAGCGCGCATTTCGGCGGCAGTGCCACGCGCATTGCCCAAGACATTCGCCGCCGGGTATCCAATCAATTGCACATCACCGTGTCAGCGGGTGTGGCGCCAAACAAGTTTCTGGCCAAAATCGCCAGCGACTGGAAAAAGCCCAACGGGCTGTTCGTTATTACGCCGGATCAGGTCGAAGACTTTGTCAGTGGTTTGCCGGTGAGCAAGTTACACGGTGTCGGCAAGGTCACCGCCGATAAGTTGGGCAAGCTCGGCATCGTTGACTGCTCGCAGTTGCGCGAGTGGGACAAACTGGCGCTGGTGCGCGAATTCGGCAGTTTTGGCGAGCGACTGTGGAGTCTTGCCCGTGGGATTGATGACCGCCGGGTACACAACGACAGTCGTCGTCAGTCGATCAGCGTGGAAAACACCTACGACGTTGATCTACCGGATCTGCGCAGTTGCCTGGATAAATTGCCAGAGCTGTTGGAAACCCTGAAAACCCGCATGGCTCGAATTGACAGCAGTTATCGACCGGGCAAGCCGTTCGTCAAAGTGAAGTTTCATGACTTTACCCAGACCACGCTGGAGCAGGCCGGGGCAGGGCGGGATCTGGGCAGTTATCAGTTGATGCTGACGCAGGCGTTCAATCGCGGCGGGAAACCGGTGCGGTTGTTGGGGGTTGGGGTGAGGCTTGAGGATTTGCGTGGCGGGTTTGAGCAGATGGAGTTGTTTGAGCGGTAGTTTTGCGGTGTCTGTCAGGGCCTCTTCGCGAGCAGGCTCGCTCCCACATTGGATTTGTGTCGTTCACGAATCCCCTGTGGGAGCGAGCCTGCTCGCGAAGCTTTTAGCTTTTAATTCGGACCTGGATCCGCCACCAGACGCCCGGCATCCTTCGTCAAGGACTTGAGAAACTCAGTCTGCAACTCAGGATCGTTGCGCGTCAGTTCGATCAGGCTTTGTTCCAGCTCGCTGGCTTCTTCTTCCAGACCCAGTTCCGACAGACGTTTGACCCGGTGTACCCACTGGCTCACTTCGTCGTCTTCCAGATCGTCGTAAATCAGCCCGTGCGCTTCGAGCAGCTTGCCACGCAGATGACTGCTGATCATCAGCGATGAGTCCGAGTGCACGTCATCCTTGGCATCTTCGACGCTGATCTGCAGTTTGCCGACGTGATTGAGATCATTTTCGGCAAACGGACTGTCGAGCAGGTTCAGGCGCAGCACACCGTTGCGATCGGTGGTCATGTCGAAGGTCTGCTTGCCAGCCTTGACCTGCACCGGACGCTCGCTCCACGGCAGGCTCGAATACTCCGTGCGCTTGTCGCGCTGGACTTCATCGATACCGGCGAGGTTCTGCTGCGCACGACCGTTGGACTGCACGTTCATGAACGGGTTGAGCCCGGCAAAACCGTAACTCAGCCAGTCCTTGGTAATGCTGTCCGGCAGGTTGCCGAGGGCGAACACATTGACCACGTTGGCGCCGACGCCGCCGACCACGGCCACCGCACCCAGCGGAATCTCGTAGACCTCCCGCCAGGGCTGGTAAGGCGTATAGCGATCGTAACGACGGGTGACTTCGAACTCGGTGACTTCAAAAGTCTTCTGTTCGTTGATCTTCACGCGTCGCTGCGGCAGCTCAAGCGCCTTAGGCTCACCGACATCGATCTGCAGGCTGTGGTCGAGCAACTTTCGTTCGACCCGCTCTTCGTGCTCGCTGCGTTGTGACATGTGATTGGCACAGCCGCTGACCAGCAGGGCACCGCACAGGGCGGTGCCTCCGAGGCCTAAGGTGTTTCGCTTGAACATGACGTCTCTATCTGGTTTCAGCGGCGGATACGGGCCTGCAGGAAGGACAATACGTCGGCCACCGGCAATGCTTGCGCTTCGCCTTCGGTACGACTCTTGTATTCCAGGTTGCCTTCGGCGAGGCCGCGGTCGCTGACCACGATCCGGTGAGGAATGCCGATCAGCTCCATGTCCGCGAACTTGATGCCCGGGCTGGTTTTCTTGTCGCGATCGTCCAGCAGCACTTCGAAGCCGGCCGCTGTCAGTTCGGCGTACAGCTTGTCGGTGGCTTCGCGTACCTGCTCGGTTTCATAGCGCAGCGGCACCAGAGCGATCTGGAACGGCGCCAGGGTGTCGCTCCAGATGATGCCGTTTTCGTCGTTGTTCTGCTCGATGGCAGCCGCCACCACGCGGGATACGCCGATGCCGTAGCAACCCATTTCCAGGGTCACTGGCTTGCCGTTCTCGCCCAGCACTTCGCACTTCATCGCCTTGCTGTACTTGTTGCCCAGCTGGAAGATGTGCCCGACTTCGATGCCGCGCTTGATTTCCAGCGTGCCTTTGCCGTCCGGGCTTGGATCGCCGGCGACCACGTTGCGCAGATCAGCCACGGTCGGAACCGGCAGATCACGCTCCCAGTTCACGCCGAAGTAGTGCTTGTCGTCGATGTTCGCGCCGATGCCGAAGTCGCTCATCAGCTCGACCGAACGGTCGATGATGATTGGCAGCGGCAGGTTCAGCGGGCCGAGCGAACCTGCACCTGCGCCGATGGCGTCACGCAGTTCGGCGTCGGTGGCCATGACCAGCGGGTTTGCTACGCCTGGTTGCTGGGCAGCCTTGATTTCGTTGAGTTCGTGGTCGCCACGGATGACCAGCGCGATCAGCTTGCCTTCTTCTTCGGCGCGCACGATCAGGGTCTTGATGGTCTTTTCAATCGGCAGATTGAATTTTTCCACCAGCGCGGCGATGGTCTTGGTGTCTGGGGTATCGACCAGACGCAGCTCTTCAGTCGGTGCTGGACGCGAGGTTTCGCGTGGCACGGCTTCGGCTTTTTCAATGTTCGCCGCGTAGTCGGAACCGTTGCTGAAAACGATGTCGTCTTCGCCGGACTCGGCCAGTACGTGGAACTCGTGGGAACCGGCACCGCCGATCGAACCGTTGTCGGCTTCCACCGGACGGAATTTCAGGCCCAGACGCGTGAAGATGTTGCAGTAGGCTTCATGCATGCGGTCGTAGGTGATCTGCAACGACGCCTGATCAGCGTGGAAGGAGTACGAGTCCTTCATGACGAATTCGCGGCCGCGCATCAAACCGAAGCGTGGACGGATTTCGTCACGGAATTTGGTCTGGATCTGGTACAGGTTGATTGGCAGCTGTTTGTAGCTGCTCAACTCGTTGCGCATCAGATCGGTGATCACTTCTTCGTGGGTCGGGCCCGCGCAGAAGTCGCGACCGTGACGGTCTTTGATGCGCAGCAGCTCAGGGCCGTATTCTTCCCAGCGCCCCGATTCCTGCCACAACTCGGCCGGTTGGGTGCTCGGCATCAACACTTCCAGAGAGCCGGCAGCGTTCATCTCTTCGCGAACGATGGCTTCAACCTTGCGCATGACTCGCAGGCCCATGGGCAGCCAGGTGTACAGGCCCGAGGCGAGTTTGCGGATCATGCCGGCGCGCAGCATCAGCTGATGGCTGATCACGACCGCATCGGAAGGCGTTTCTTTCTGTGTGGCGAGCAAAAATTGACTGGTGCGCATGGTTGGCCGTTGTCGGTTGCTATGACTGGAAATGACGGAGCAGTGTACCGGCGAGTTTTGCTGACGTACAGGCGTGTGGCCGGTGGTGGGGTCCAACAGCGGGATTCCTCCCGCCGTTGGCGAAACGTCTTACGATTCTTCTGCGACCGATGTCGGCACAGGCTCGGGCGTTGGCGTCGGGCCTTCGCGGCGGCTCTCCTGGAACCAGTGCAGGGCGATCAGCACCAGCGTCGGCACGCCGAGCAGGGCAGTGATCAGGAAGAAGCTGTGATAACCGAACTTCTCGACCAGGACCCCGGAATAGCCGCCCATCAGACGCGGTAGCAGCAGCATGATGGAGCTGAGCAAAGCGTATTGGGTGGCGGAGAACTTCAGGTTGGTCAGGCTCGACAAATAGGCGACGAACGCCGATGTGGCCAGTCCCGAGCTGAAGTTGTCGAGGGAAATGGTCACCACCAGCATCTGCAGGTCTGGGCCCATGTCGGCGAGCATCACAAACAGCAGGTTGGTAGCTGCCGAAGCAACACCTCCGATAAACAGAATCGGCAGAATGCCGAAACGCACGATCAACAGGCCGCCCATGCCGGCGCCGATCAGCGTCATGATCAGGCCGAAGATCTTGCTGACACTGGCGATCTGATCCTTGGTGAATCCCTGGTCGATGTAGAACACGTTGGCCATGACGCCCATGACCGTGTCCGACATTCGATAGGTGGCGATCAGGCCGAGCAGCAGCAAGGCCTGCCAGCGGTAGCGCAGGATGAAGTCGTTGACCGGGGTCAGCACCGGCGCCAGGCCACGACGGCCCATGGTCGACAGGCACAGGCCGGTCAGTAGCGTATAGAGAATCGCGCGCAGGAAAGCGCGGTCTTCCAGCAGCAGGTCGAGCGGACTCATGTCGCCGAACAGCACGCTGGCGAAATCGGTGTTGTACAGCTGGGTGAACATCGCCGGTACCGAGACCAGCAAGATGATCAGCACAAAAACCGACATTAACTGATGCATGAAGGTGTAGCGCCCGGCCTGCAACTGCGTGCGCAGCGGTACCGGTGGCTCGCGCATCAGTAGTGTGGTCAGCAGTGCGGGAATCATCAGCGCGCCGAACAGCGCATAAGTGCCGGCCCAGGCCGAATGCTGATAGTTGAAGCCAGTAGAGCCGAAGCCCTCGGCGAAGAACAGCGCACCGGCGGTCGCCAGCAGCGCAGCCACGCGATAGCCGGACATATAACTGGCGGCGAGGGCGGCCTGACGGTTGTCTTCGGCGATTTCCAGGCGATAGGCATCCACCGCGATATCTTGGGTGGCGGAAGCGAAGGCGACGACAACGGCAATGGCGATCAGCCAGGACAGATGCTTCTGCGGATCGCAGAAACCCATGCCGATCAGGCCGAGAATCACCAGCGCCTGCGAAAGCACCAGCCACGAACGGCGACGGCCGAGCTTGCCCAGCAACGGCAGGCGCCATTGGTCGAGCAGCGGTGACCAGACCCATTTGAACGCATAGGCCAGGCCGATCAGGCTGGCGTAGCCGATGGTTTCACGGGCGACACCGGCTTCACGCAGCCAGACGGAAAGCGTTGAAAATACCAGCATGTACGGCAGGCCGGCGGCGAAACCGAGCAACAACAGCACGAGCGTCGAAGGACTGGCATAAGCGGCTAGCGCGGCGCGCCAGGTTTTACGGGGCATGGGCTGAAGTCTGCCTCAAGATTGCGAAAACAAAGCGCGCACTCTAACCGCTGTGCTCTACCGGACGCCAGCCATGGCGCTGAATATCCACACGATTGTTCAGGACGGTGATGCCTTCCATGCGCAATCGGGCCCGCTGTTCATCGCCCGAGGGACTGCCTACCGGCAGGCTGATCCGACCGCCAGCGCCAAGAACTCGGTGCCAGGGTAGCTTGGTATCGCCGGGTAGCTGACTCAAGGTGCGGCCGACCCAGCGGGCGGCGCGCCCCAAACCGGCCAGTTCAGCTAATTGACCATAGCTGACGACTTTGCCTTCGGGCACTTGGGCGAGCGTCGAGTAGAGCGCCGTGCGTCGGATTTGCGCATCGTTTTCAACGCTGTCGAGCGGGTCTTTCACGTACGCGGTTCCTGAGCAAGAACAGTTCGATGGCTTTCAGAGTAATCGGTGATCGCGCAGTTGAGAAATGAACTCATCAGAAATAGTCCGGTCAGTCCTTGTCAGGGTCTTATTCCTACGGATAATGCCGACCTTTTTCGCAAACTTGAGCCTTCGATTCGCTTATGTTTTCCAGATCCTTGCTGTGCCTTGCTGTTTTCAGTGTGTCCACGCCCCTGCTTGCCGACACCGTCTGGTTGAAGAACGGTGACAAGTTGAGCGGCACCATCACCGTGTTCGATGGCGGCAAGCTGTTGATCCAGACCAAATACGCCGGTGCGGTCACGATTGACTGGAAAGAGGTCAAAACCCTGGACAGCGATCAGCATTTGCTGGTCAAGCAGGATGCCTACACCGGTGAAGTGTCCAAGTCGCTGACGGCAGCCGAAGATGGCAAGGTCACCCTCGCCAACGGTGAGGCGCCGAAAACCGTGGAGCTGGCGAGCATTCAGCAGATTCTCAAACCGAAACCGGTGGTCGAGGATCTGGTCTGGAAAGGCAATGTCGACCTGGCGCTGGACTATCAGCGCGCCGAGAAAGACACCGACGACTACGATGTCGGCTTCAAGACCACGGCGCGTCATGGTCGCTGGCGTCATACCGCCGAAGGTGAGTACAACCGCGAAGTGCAGGACGACGAGACCACTACCGATAACTGGCGCGCCGAGTACGCACTCGACCGCTTCCTGACCGATAAATGGTTTTGGCAGGGCCGTCTGAACTACAAGCGTGATCACATCGAAGAGCTGGCCCGCCAGCGCGTGGTCGGTACCGGTCCCGGCTACCAGTTCTGGGATGACGAATTGGGTGCTTTCTCGCTGGGCTCGCTGCTTAACCGCACCGATTACGAGTATCGCGATGGCAGCAAGGACAACTTCTATTCCGTCGCGATGAAGTGGGATTACAACCGTTACCTGATCGGCAAGAAAGTCGAGTTCTTCACCAACGGTGAGGTGGGCAAGCCGCTGTCGGGTGTCGCCGATTACGCGCTGGATGCTGAGTTGGGCTTGCGTTACAAGGTCACCGACTGGGCCTCGCTCAACCTCAAGGCCGAGCGCGACATCATCAGCGGTACCAACGATGCCGATCTGAACAAGACCCGTTACACCGCCGGGTTTGGCGTGGCCTGGTAAGATTTGTTGAGGCAAAGGTAGAAAAAGCCCCGTGATTGCGGGGCTTTTTATTTTCAGCTTTCTGATTTGGCTTTGCGGGCGCGAATCGAAACGCATTTTCCCTGCTGGACGCCCATTTGGTATTGACATTCGTAACTGAGGCTGGCGTCTTCTCTGAAGAAGCGTACCGGGCCGTCCTGAGCGCCATTGACATAGCTGGAAGATGAAGCAGTCTCACCATTTTCGTGCCAAGTCGTTGACGCCCCTTGAAGCTTGTCGTCCTTGTATTTTCGGTGCTCCTTCAACTGGCCGTTTGCGTACCACTGTTTGAAGTCGCCCTGTTTGCGATGTTGTTCGTCCCACTGCCACTGCAAGGTTTGCTTGCCCTGCTCATTCCATTGCTCATAGCTTCGCTGAACGCCATCCTTGTGATACTGCTTTTCTTTGACTGTCCCGTCGATGAAATAAGTGGTTAGCCAGCCGTCAGGCCTTCCGTCAACGTAGTTGCCGGAGAACTCTAAGGCTCCATTATCAAAATACTGGTTATTCGGCCCTTGAGCTTTGCCGTTAATGTAAACGGTTTCGTACTTCAGCTGTCCGTTCGGATGGTAGCTGAGGACGGGGCCGTCGAGGACATCATCTCGATAACTGCTGCGTCCGATTAACGCGCCGTCTTCGTCATATTCGAGGTATTCACCATCGACGTGCTTGCCCAGATGCCAGTTGTAGGATTCGGCTACCTTGCCATTTTCATGATAGATAAATTGCCAACCTTCCAGATCATTGTTCAAGTAGCTCTCTCGCTTGATGATCACGCCTTGATCGGAGTAGGTTAACGCCTCGCCATGGCGCAGGCCGTTTACGTCGTAGTAGTAGCTTCTCCGGGGTTTGCCGTCTCGGTAGTAAGCTTTGTATGTGTAAACGGCTTTTCCCGAAACAAAATCCTCCTTATCAACATAGTGCTCGCTGCGTAAGGTTTGGGTGTCCACGTAAAAAATTTGTGCGTGCCATGCCTTGTTTTTCTTGTCGTAAGCCATTGGCATTTGTAGGTAGTACGACGCTTGGCCTTTGCCGGTCGGCTTCACGTGCTGGTCGAGATAAAGTTTCCCGTCCATCAATGGGTTTGTCAGGTCGCCGCATTCTTCCGGAGTGCATGGCCGTACCTTTTCGAAGAAGGCGCGTTTTCGCTCGCAAGCTGAGAGCGTGAGTAGAAGTGGAATTTTTTGGTCGATCAAGTCCTGGACTTCGTCGAGTGCGCGGCGAAATGACTCGACCGGGATGCCTGACGATTCCGGGGTAAGGTAAACCTCGTTGCTCCCACAGGCGTGTGGCGTAGAAAGTGTCAGGAGGGCTGCAGCTTTTAGCTGCATCGATGAGTGACCGTTCACTTCTGGCCCTTTAGCCAGATAAGTCGCTCGGGTGTTCATGTCGAGGATCACTGTTGGGTGATCGGGCTTTGGATCTGCATTTAGTGGTGGTGCGAATGCGAAAAGTAGCGCGTTGAGTGTGTTCCAGGAGATGAATTGCATCCTGCTTCTTCCATGTGTTTTCCAGGGCGCGAATCATATAGAGCTGTGGCAGCGTTGAGGCTTGACAAAACAAACGGACACAAAAAAGCCCCGCTTTTAAGGGCGGGGCTCTTTTCTAAAGAATCTACAAGTTAGATAACTTGTACTTCTTCAGCTTGCATGCCTTTCTGACCGCGGGTAGCGATGAAAGAAACCTGTTGGCCTTCTTTCAGGCTTTTGAAGCCGTCGGATTGGATAGCTTTGAAGTGAACGAACAGGTCGTCACCGGATTGTGGAGTGATGAAGCCGAAGCCTTTTTCATCGTTGAACCACTTAACGGTACCGGTTTGGCGATTAGACATGGTGTAACTCCTTGAACAAAGATAACTGCGACGCAGGAAGAACCCTGGCCGAGACTGAGTGCAAAGAGCAGGAAAAATTCTTGTAGATGGTTGGATCGAAATTCAACATATCGTGTAGAGATTCTCAGTGACACAAGCAGCACAGTGGCGCCACCTTAACCCTTTTTCCGGGACGTGCCAATGCTTCTTGCGAAGGTTTCTCTGTTTTCGGGATCGGCGGTGTGACAGTTCGTCGCCAGAGCCCGTATTTCCAGTGTGTTCGCCGAGAATTGCTTCGCGCACTTTGAACCCGGCGGCGCGCCCGGTAAGATGCCGGACAGAATTTTTCCACCTCGCTATTCAGGACACCCCCGCCATGAGCATCAAATCGGACAAGTGGATTCGCCGCATGGCGCAGGAACAGGGCATGATCGAGCCTTTCGTCGAGCGCCAGGTGCGCGGCAGCGATGACAGCCGAGTGATCTCCTACGGTGTGTCGAGCTACGGCTACGATGTGCGTTGCACCAATCACTTCAAGGTGTTCACCAACATCAACTCGTCGATCGTCGACCCGAAAAACTTCGACCCGGGCAGCTTCGTCGACATTCACAGCGACGTCTGCATCATTCCGCCGAACTCCTTCGCCCTGGCCAGCACCGTTGAATATTTCCGTATTCCACGCAATGTGCTGACCATCTGCCTGGGTAAAAGCACCTATGCGCGTTGCGGCATCATCGTTAACGTCACGCCGCTCGAGCCTGAGTGGGAAGGTCACGTGACGCTGGAGTTTTCCAACACCACCAACCTGCCGGCGAAGATCTACGCCAACGAAGGTGTGGCGCAGATGCTGTTCCTCGAATCCGACGAGGAATGTGAAGTGTCTTACAAGGATCGCGGCGGCAAGTACCAGGGCCAGCGCGGCGTGACCTTGCCGCGCACCTGATCGGTCCATCCGACAGATCGCGGGAATTCTTTGGCGGGCAGACACTCTATGGGGTGTACTGCCCGTTTTTGCTTTCGGCAAAACGGGCCTTCGCCGAGGAGTGCCCTATGAAGATCGATCCGCAAATCACTGCCGAACTGGCAAGGCTCGAGCCCAATCAGATTGGCGTATTGGCCTGGTCCTTGTTGGCGCATCCGCCGCTGAGCATGGCCGGCGGAATTCCCGGACAGCCTGATCCCGATACCCCTAACGAACAACCGACCGAGCCGGGAGAACCGACGCTTCCGGACGAGCCACCACCAGCGCCGGTCGCCTGATCTGCATTAAAAGTGAATGGCCAGTCAGCTGAGGTCTGCAAAGACTTCAACTGACTGGCCATATTTCGTTGTCGCCGATGACGAAAATTCTGCAGCTTTCCTCCTTTTCGACCGGATAGCCCCCAGTAAAGGCGCCAAATGCCGGCAGCAGACTGATGCGTTCGCCAAGCCTGAAACACGCCAGGCGCAAGCTCTGCCGACCCTTGCCATACAGCCGATAGACCGGATGTACATGACCCGCTAGCACATGCCTTTCAGCGTGCGCGTCGGGTTCATGCTGCAAGGCGAATGGCCCGATCAGCAGTGGTTCGGGCACCACGCGGATATTCAGCGACTCGGGTGGATCGCCAGCGCGTTTGTCGTGGTTGCCGCGAATCAGCGTCATTGGCAGATCCGCGTGGCGTGCACGCCATTGCGCCAAGGCGTTTAAGGTACCCACCGCATGTGAGCCAGGCCCGTGCAGAAAGTCGCCAAGAAATATCAGCTGCCGGCAGGGCAGTTTCGCCAGCAATCGATCAATCACCGCGATATTGCTCGCCGTAGTGCCTTGCGGGACTGGTTGACCGAGGCTTCGGTAAGCGGCGGCTTTGCCGAAATGCACATCGGCAATCAGCAATGCTTGTTGCGCGGGCCAGTACAGGGCTTTTTCCGGCAGGAGCCAAAGTTCTTCGCCGGCCAGACGCACCGGGTAGGCCGCATTCATCGGGATTTATCCTTGTCGGCGCTGTTCTCCAGATCACCGACCATCCGTCGGATGCGATCAGCGAGTTTTTCCGAGCTCATGCTTTCGCGCATGCGCTCCACCAGCAGTGGAAATCCTAGTGGCGTAGGACGTTTAAGCTGATGCACGTCCAGTTTCATTCCGTTTATCCGCTCCAGTGTCTGCTCCAGACGACGAATATCCAGTTCTTCTCGTAAGACTTCTTCCCCGGCCTGGGCCAGCAACAGGTTGTCAGCGTCGTATTGTTTGAACACTTCGAAAAACAAACCGCTGGAAGCTTGCACCTGTCGGGTGCTTTTCGGTGCACCGGGGTAGCCGGCGAAGACCAGCCCGGCAATCCGTGCGATCTCGCGAAAACGCCGCAACGCTAATTCGCCAGCGTTCAGACTGGCCAAAACATCCGCTAGTAAATCATCGGCATAAAACAGCTCGGCATTCAAATGCTCGGCCCAGTCGATTGGCGTGGCACTGAGCAATTCGAGGCCGTAATCGTTCACCGCGATGGAAAACGTCACGGGTTGGCGTTGACTGACGCGCCAGGCCAACAGACTTGCCAGCCCCAGATGCACTTGGCGCCCGGCAAACGGATAGAGGAACAGGTGCCAACCTTCGCGGGACTTCAGCACTTCAGCCAACAGCTTGTCTGTCGTGGGCAAACCCGACCAGCGCATCTGGGTTTCCAGCAACGGTCGCAAGGCCTGCATTTCCGGGCCGACAAAATCACCCTGCGCCGCCGCACTGAAGCGCCTGACCACGGCTTCGGCCAATTCGTTGGAAAGTGGCATCCGCCCACCATTCCAGCGCGGTACGGCGGCTTTTTTTGCGGTGCTGCGTTTGACGTAAGCGGTCATGTTTTCCACCCGCACCAGCTCCAGCAAACGCCCGGCGAACAGAAAACCATCACCGGGTTTGAGCCGCGCGATAAAGCCTTCCTCGACACTGCCCAACTGCTTGCCCCCGCCACCCTTGCTCCAGAATTTCAGATGGATGCTCGCATCGCTGACGATGGTGCCGATGCTCATGCGATGGCGCCGCGCCAGGCGCGCATCCGGTACGCGCCAGACGCCATGCTCGTCCGGCTCGACCCGTCGGTAATCCGGATAGGCTGTCAGAGACATCCCGCCATGGCGTACGAAAGCCAGCGCCCAAGCCCAATCGGCGGGCGTCAGGTCGCGATAGGCCCAAGCGCCGCGGACTTCTTCGTACAATTCTTCAGGAATAAACCCACCGCCGAGGGCCATGCTGACCAAATGCTGGACCAGCACATCCAGCGGTTTATGCGGCGATTGTCGCGGTTCGATACGCCGTTGTTCGACGGCATCACGGGCGGCGGCGGCTTCGATCAGCTCAAGGCTATGAGTCGGCACCAGCGTCACCCGCGACGTGCGTCCCGGTGCATGACCGGAGCGCCCGGCACGCTGCATCAAGCGCGCGACACCTTTGGCCGAGCCGATTTGCAGCACGCGCTCGACCGGCAGGAAATCCACGCCCAGATCCAGGCTTGACGTGCAGACCACGGCTTTCAAATGGCCATCCTTCAAGGCCTGCTCAACCCAGTCACGGGTGTCGCGAGACAGTGAGCTGTGATGCAAGGCGATCAACCCGGCCCAGTCCGGCCGCGCCTCCAGCAGGGCCTGATACCAGATTTCCGATTGCGCCCGGGTGTTGGTGAACACCAGGGTGCTGGCGCAGGCATCCAGTTCGGCAACGACCTGCGGCAGCATCTTCAGGCCAATGTGTCCCGCCCACGGAAAACGCTCGATGGCCGGTGGGAGCAGGGTGTCGACCTTCAGCGTTTTTTCGCTCTTTCCTTGAATACTGATGCCGCCGCCCTGTGGGATCAGCACCTGCTCGGCGTGAGATTGATTACCGAGGGTGGCGGACACGCCCCAGACGATCAGCTCAGGTTGCCAATGCCGCAGGCGGGCCAGAGCCAGTTGCAGTTGCACGCCGCGCTTGTTGCCCAGCAGTTCGTGCCACTCATCGACGACGATCATGCGCAGGCTCGCCAGCGCCACTTTTGCATCGGCGCGGGCGAGGAGAAGGGTCAGGCTTTCCGGGGTGGTGATCAGCGTGGTCGGCAGGCGCCGGCTCTGCCGGGCGCGTTCGCTGCTACTGGTGTCACCGGTGCGCAGGCCGATGCTCCACGGGATTTGCAGATCATCGACAGGTGTTTGCAAGGCGCGCGCGGTGTCGGCGGCGAGGGCGCGCATGGGGGTGATCCACAGGACGGTCAGCGGTTCGGCAGGTTGTTTTCGTTTGCGCGGTGTTTCGACGAAAGGCTGCGAGCGCGCGAAGCGATTGAGCGCCGCGAACCAGACTGCATAGGTTTTACCGGCGCCGGTGCTGGCGTGGAGCAGCCCTGACTCACCGTTTTTGACCGCTGCCCAGACCTGTTTCTGAAAGGCGAACGGCTTCCAGTCGCGAGCGCTGAACCAGGTTTTTGCGTGGTCGGGAGATTTCGCCATGCCGGCTGCGCGCGCTCTGGAGGTGTTCTTCCAGTGACCGCACGGCAGGTCGACAAGTTTGATTTTTGTACGCGATGAAAAACGAATGTGGGAGCGAGCCTACTCGCGAATGCGGTGTGTCAGCCAACAATTTCTAAACTGACACACCGCTTTCGCGAGCAGGCTCGCTCCCACAGAGGACGGTGTACGGCGTTATTTCAGGTTGCCGCTGAGGAATTGCTTGAGACGTTCGCTCTTCGGATTGCCGAGCACTTCTTCGGGCGCACCCTCTTCTTCCACCAAGCCTTGGTGCAGAAACAGTACTTGGCTGGAGACCTTACGAGCGAAGCTCATCTCATGGGTCACCATGATCATGGTCCGGCCTTCCTCGGCCAGCCCTTGAATCACCTTCAACACTTCACCCACCAATTCCGGGTCGAGCGCCGACGTCGGCTCATCAAACAGCATCACCTCCGGCTCCATCGCCAGCGCCCGGGCAATCGCCACGCGCTGCTGCTGGCCGCCAGAAAGAAACGCCGGATATTGATCGGCCACCCGTGCTGGCAAACCAACCTTATCCAGATAACGCCGCGCGCGATCATCGGCTTCCTGCTTGCTGCAACCCAGCACCCGGCGCGGGGCCATGGTGATGTTTTCCAGCACGGTCATGTGGCTCCACAGGTTGAAGTGCTGGAACACCATCGCCAGCCGCGTGCGCAAACGCTGCAGCTCATCGGCGTCGGCGACGTGCATACCGTGGCGATCGGTGACCATGCGAATTGCTTGGCCATCGAGGCTCATGGCGCCGTCGTTGGGTTGTTCGAGAAAGTTGATGCAGCGCAAAAAGGTGCTTTTGCCCGAGCCGCTGGCGCCGATCAGGCTGATCACATCGCCGGTCCTGGCCTTGAGCGAAACGCCTTTGAGCACCTGATGGTCGCCATAGCTTTTATGCAGGCCTTCAACGGTCAGTTTGTACATGGGACAGACATCCTCAAGGCGAAAGTAGGTAGCCGCTGCGGTAGGCTTCAGCGCCCGCGACGTGGGCGATGACCATGCCGGCAGTGGCCATGCGGCGCAGCGAGCGGGCGTACAGCAGGCCGGCGGCGGTGCAGTGAATGGGGGTGATCCGGTCGTGGATCGGGTCGATGATTTCGGCGATCTGTTGCCCGGCTTCCAGGTATTGGCCGGCCACCGCCGTGTACACCAGCAGACCGCCGACTGGCGTGGTTACCGGTTCCACGCCCGCCAGTGGCGTAGCGGGACAGGGCAATGGCGGCTGCGGTTTGGTCTCGCCGACGATCGCATCGGACTGGATCAGATAATCGATCAGCGCCTGGCAGTCGCGGCTGGCCATTGGATGATTGACGTCACCCTGACCGCGCAACTCGACGGTCACCGAGAAGCTGCCGAGTGGAATCTCGAAGTGTTCGCCGAAGCGTTCCTTCAATTGCCACCACAGCAGCGTGAAGCATTCGTCGAACGATTGGCCGCCGGAGTCGGTGGCCAGCAAACTCGCCTGGGCTTCGATGTAGCGCGCTAGCGGTTCGACCTGCGGCCACGCTTCCGGCGTGGTGTAGAGGTGCACCACCGATTCGAAATCACAGTGCAAGTCCAACACCATGTCGGCGTCGCAGGCCAGCCGTTGCAGGGTCAGGCGCTGGGATTGCAGTTGCGTGGTGGCAGTCTGGCGGGCGAGGGCGGCGCGCAGGTGGCTGCGGATCAGTTCAAGGTTGTGTTGCGGGTCATCGCTCAGCTTGCCTTCGATGGCATTGCCGATTTCTTCGCTGAGGTCGACGAACCAGCGGTTGAAGTTCTGCCCGCTCTCCAGTTCGTAGCGGCCCAGCGGCACGTCCATCAGCACTTGTTCAAGGCCGACCGGGTTGGCCACCGGCACCAATACGATTTGGCTGCGCAGGCGGCCGGCGGCTTCCAGCTCGGCCAGACGCTGCTTGAGGTGCCAGGCGACGAGCATGCCGGGTAATTCGTCGGCATGCAGTGAGGACTGGATGTAAACCTTGCCTTTGGCCTGTTCCGGGCCGAAGTGAAAGCTGTGGATCTGTCGTGCAGTCCCCGGCAGCGGGGCCAGCAAGTCATGTATCTGGTGGCGCATTGCAAAGGTGTCCTAGTGAGTCGGCCCGAGGAAGGCCAGCCATCGGCGTTCGGCAAGGCGGAACAGGCCGACCAGCGCAAAGGTAATGGTCAGGTAGATCAGCGCGGCGATGCCGAACGACTGAAAGGTCAGGAAGGTCGCCGAGTTGGCGTCCCGTGCAACTTTCAGGATGTCGGGAATGGTCGCGGTGAAGGCCACGGTGGTCGAGTGCAGCATTAGGATCACTTCGTTGCTGTAATACGGCAACGAACGGCGCAGCGCCGATGGCATGATCACGTAGGCATACAGCTTCCAGCCGGTCAGCCCATAAGCCTTGGCCGCTTCGACTTCGCCGTGGTTCATGCTGCGGATCGCCCCGGCGAAAATCTCCGTGGTGTAAGCGCAGGTGTTGAGGGCGAAGGCGAGGATCGTGCAGTTCATCGCGTCGCGAAAGAAGCTGTCGAGCAACGGTTGCGCCCGCACGGCGGCGAGGCTGTAGATGCCGGTGTAGCAGATCAGCAACTGGATATACAACGGCGTGCCACGGAACAGATACGTGTAGAACTGCACCGGCCAGCGAATGTAGAAGTGCGGCGACACCCGTGCGATCGACAGCGGGATCGACACCAGGAACCCGAAGAAGATCGAGGCGCTGAGCAGCCACATCGTCATCGCCAGCCCGGTGATGTTCTGGCCGTCGGTATAAAGGAAAGCGCGCCAGTATTCCTGCAGAAGTTCGATCATCGTACGGCCTCCCGGGCACCGGCGGCGTAGCGGCGTTCGAGCCAGCGCAGGATGAAGTTCGAAGCACTGGTGATCAGCAGGTAAATCAATGCGGCAAGGACCAGGAAGTAGAACAGTTGATAGGTGCTTTTACCGGCGTCTTGCGCGGCTTTGACCAGATCGGCCAGACCGATGATCGACACCAGCGCGGTGGCCTTGAGCATCACCATCCAGTTGTTACCAATGCCCGGCAGGGCGAAACGCATCATTTGCGGGAACACCACAAAGCGAAAGCGCTGGCCGCGTTTGAGGCCATACGCGGTGGCGGCTTCGACCTGACCGCGCGGTACCGCGAGGATCGCGCCACGGAAGGTTTCGGTGAAGTACGCGCCATAAATGAAACCGAGGGTCAGCACCCCGGCGCTGAACGGGTCGATCTCGATGTATTCCCATTCCATGTAGTCGGTCAGTGACGTCAGCCAGGTTTGCAGGCTGTAGAAGATCAGCAGCATCAGCACCAGGTCCGGCACGCCGCGAATCAGCGTGGTGTAGAGCTGGGCGGGCAAGCGCACCAGTTTGACTTTCGACAGTTTGGCACTGGCGCCGAGCAGGCCAAGCAACACGGCCACCAGCAGCGACAACGCCGATAATTTGATGGTCATCCAGGTGCCTTGCAACAGCAAAGGGCCAAAACCCTTGAGGCTGAAGGCAGCGAGCCCCAGATTTTGTAAGAGGTTTTCGAACATAAATCAGCAACCTGAGCGGATGGAAAAGGCGCCCATCGAGGATGGGCGCCGGGGCATTATTTGCCGCTGTACAGATTCAGATCGCCAAAGTGTTTCTTTTGAATCTCGGCGTATTTGCCGTCATCGTGTAACGCTTTGATACCTTTATCTAAAAGCGCTTTCAGCTCAGTGTTACCTTTCTTAATACCGACAGCGGTTTTGGCTGGCAGCAATTCGCTGTCGACTGGCTTGCTGACGTCATAGTCGGCGCCCTGTGGCGACTTCAAAAAGCCCAGTTCCGCTTGCAGCATGTCCTGGATACCGGCGTCGAGACGGCCGGAGGTCAGGTCGGAGTACACCTGATCCTGGTTCTGATAGGCCTGGGTTTTCACGCCGGCCTTGTCCAGCACGGCTTTGGCGTAGGCTTCCTGAATGGTGCCCTGCTCGTAGCCGACGGTTTTACCCTTCAGCGAAGCGACATCGGCGGTAATGCCGGAGCCTTTTTTCGATACGTAGGCAGTCGGGCCGGAGAACAGCTCGCTGGAGAAGTCGATGACTTTCTCGCGGGCCGGGGTCACGGTCATCGACGAGATCACACCGTCGAATTTATTGGCCTTGAGGCCCGGAATCATGCCGTCGAAATCACTTTCGACCCACTTGCACTTGACCTTCAGTTCGGCGCAGATCGCGTTGCCCAGGTCGATGTCGAAGCCCACCAGGCTGCCGTCGGCCGCTTTCGACTCGAACGGTGCATACGAAGGGTCAACGCCAAAGCGCAGCTCTTTGTATTCCTTGGCCAGCGCGGAGCCAGCGGCCATGCACAACGCCAGTGCAGAAAGGGTCAGCAATGCTTTTTTCATTATTCAATCCCTAAGAACCAATATGAGCGCTTGTGGCGCAGAATTATTGTTACTGGAACGCGTACGACCTATAGAAAGTAGCAATTTCCGAACCAGAGTCCCGAACAAGTGTTTTAAAAGGTTGACGCAGCGATTGGGTGAGCGAATCAGTGCCCGCAAACGGGCACTGAAAATAGCTTGCACTGATTTAGGGCTGATCGTTCCCACGCTCTGCGTGGGAATGCAGCCCGGGACGCTCCGCGTCCCATCCAGAGCCGAACGCGGAGCGTCCGTTGAGGCATTCCCACGCGGAGCGTGGGAACGATCAATGTCCCTGGAAAAGGGGTCAGGCGAGAAGATCCTGCAGTGTGGCAAGGCTATCCGCCTCATCCACGGTTTTGTCCTGACGCCAGCGCAGCATCCGGGGAAAACGCACGGCAATTCCGCTCTTGTGGCGCCGCGACAGGGCAATACCTTCGAATCCCAGCTCAAACACCAGGCTCGGCTTCACACTGCTCACCGGGCCGAATTTCTCCACGGTGGTCTTGCGCACAATGCTGTCGACCTGACGCATTTCCTCGTCGGTCAGCCCCGAATACGCCTTGGCAAACGGCACCAGCGCGCGTTGGCTGGACTCGGGCGGGCCGTCCCACACGGCAAAGGTGTAATCGCTGTACAGACTGGCCCGGCGACCGTGACCGCGCTGCGCGTAAATCAACACGGCATCGACACTGAACGGGTCGACTTTCCACTTCCACCACACGCCCATGTCCTTGGTGCGGCCAACCCCGTACAGCGAATCCCGCGCCTTGAGCATCATCCCTTCAACGCCCAGCCGCCGCGAGGACTCGCGCTGGCGGGCGAGGTCGAACCAGTCGCTGCCGGTCAGCACCGGTGAGGGCAGTAATACCGGGCTGTTGCAGCGGGCGATAACCTCTTCCAGTTGCGCGCGGCGTTTGGCCTGCGGCTGGTTGCGCCAGTCTTCGCCCTGCCATTCGAGCAAGTCATAGGCGAGCACCACCACCGGCACCTCTTCGAGGATTTTCTTGTCGAGGGTTTTGCGGCCGATGCGTTGTTGCAGCAGGGCGAAAGGTTGTACCGCCGGAGGTTCGGTCGATTGCGGATCGAAAGCGTCTTCGGTGCTCGGATGCGTGCTTTTCCATACGACGATTTCGCCGTCGATCACCGTGCCATCGGGCAAACCGTGCACCAGTACATCCAGTTCGGGAAAACGCTCGGTCACCAGTTCCTCGCCCCGTGACCAGATCCACAGCCGGCCTTCACGCTTGACCACTTGTGCGCGGATGCCATCCCATTTCCATTCAATCTGCCAATCGCTGGCCGGGCCGATCAGTGCCTCAAATTCTTCCACCGGTTGCGACAAGGCGTGGGCGAGGAAAAACGGGTAGGGCTGACCACCGCGCTGGGCATGTTCATCGCTGGATTCAGGGGCAATCAGTTTCAGGTAGCTGGCCGCGCTCGGCCGGTTCGACAGATCGGTGTAACCGACCAATCGTTGCGCCACGCGCTTGCTGTCCAGCCCGGCCATCGACGCCAAGGCGCGGGTAACCAGCAATTTCGAGACGCCGACGCGGAAACTGCCGGTGATCAATTTGATGCACAGCATCAGGCTCGATCGATCCAGTTGCGCCCATAGGGCAGGGAGTTGTCGGGCCAGGTATTGCGGGGTTTCACCGCGCAGCGGCAGCAGCTTGTCTTCGATCCATTCGGCAAGACCGGCCTCGGAGCTGTGCGGGTTTTCCGCGAGCACCAGGGAAATGGTTTCCGCCAAGTCGCCGACCGCTTGATAGCTTTCCTCGAACAACCATGGTTCCAGCCCGGAGACCTCGACGGCGAGTTCGCGCAGGATTCTCACCGGCACCAGTTGCCGGGGCCGGCCACCGGAGAGAAAGTACACCGCCCAAGCGGCGTCATGCGGTTCGGCCTGGGCGAAGTAGGCCTGCATCGCCGCCAGTTTGGCGTTGCTTGACGTGGTCGCGTCGAGTTCGGCGTACAGCTCGGCGAATGCTTTCATGCGGGCATCTCGGCGATGGTCGGTTCGGTGGCGAGGCTTTCTTCTTCGTCATCGCCGTATTCGGTATTGAAACCCTGGGCATCCAGGCCTTTTTCACGCAGATGCCGCACGAGCACGCCGATCGCACCATGGGTGACCATCACCCGTTCCGCGCCGGTCTGTTCGATGGCCCACAACAGACCGGGCCAGTCGGCGTGATCGGAAAGGACGAAACCGCGATCGACGCCGCGCCGCCGTCGGGTGCCGCGCAAACGCATCCAGCCGCTGGCAAACGCATCGCTGAACTCGCCAAATCGGCGCATCCAGGTACTGCCTCCGGCTGAAGGCGGGGCGATGACCAGAGCCTGGCGCATGATCGGGTCGCTTTTTTTCACGTCACCGGCGTAGATCGTCGGTGGCAAATACACGCCGGCCTCGCGATAGACCCGGTTAAGCGGCTCGACCGCACCGTGGCTGAGGATCGGGCCGAGGCTTTCGTCGATGCCGTGGAGAATTCGCTGAGCCTTGCCGAACGAGTAGCAGAACAACACGCTGGCTTTGCCGGCGGCGATGTTTGCTGCCCACCACTGATTGATTTCGGCGAACACCTGCGCCTGCGGCTGCCAGCGGTAGATTGGCAGGCCAAAGGTCGATTCGGTGATGAAGGTGTGACAGCGCACCGGCTCGAACGGGGCGCAGGTGCCGTCGGGTTCGATCTTGTAGTCACCGGAAGCGACCCAGACTTCGCCGCCGTATTCCAGACGTACCTGCGCCGAGCCGAGCACGTGACCGGCAGGATGAAAACTCAAGGTGACACCGTGGTGCGTCAGGCGCTGACCGTAGGCCAGGGTTTGCAGGTTGATGTCCTGCCCCAGTCGCGCGCGCAAAATCCCTTCGCTGGCGCTGCTGGCGAGGTAATGCTGATTGCCGGTGCGGGCGTGATCACCGTGGGCATGGGTAATGACCGAGCGCTCGACGGGGCGCCACGGATCAATGTAGAAATCTCCCGCAGGGCAGTACAAACCCTCGGGGCGGGCGATAACAAGGTCCATGTCGTTACCAGAAATGGGGGGCTTGTTAGCTATGAGGTTGGCGCGTGTCCGGAAGTTCTATCGACTTTGAAGGGCAACCCTCACCCCAGCCCTCTCCCGGAGGGAGAGGGGGTCGACCGAGGTGTCTGGCGCTATCCATCGACCTGAGAAACCGAGTCGATTATGGATTCGGCACAGCACGAACCCAGTTGATTCTGGATTGGGTGACCACACGAAACGCGCTGACTCTGGATTCGGTACTACACAAACCGAGTTAACTCCGGATTCGGCGCCGCACGTTCAGGTCGGCGAGAAACTTCAGCCACCCCCAATCAGTCCCCTCTCCCTTTGGGAGAGGGTTAGGTTGAGGGGCTTTTGACGTTCAGCTTATTTGCCAGGAGTAAGAGTCAGGCGGGTCTTGCCGTAAACCCGGTCAAAGTTCTGCGGCTGCATCGGCAAACCGATGTATTGCCCTTTCAGCCACGCATCGATGCCGTTCAGGTAATTCGGACTCACCGGATTACCCGACTGCCCCGTACCGTTCTGCCCCATCAACGGCTCAGCCTGGCCAAAGTCGACGATGAAACGCATCGACGGCGCACGTGTGGTGGTGAAGTCCTGACCCCAAGCGAACGCCGAGGTGTTCAGCGTCGTGTGATCACCGCCCGCCGCCAGTGGCCCGCGCACGGTCTGGCTATTGCTGTTCTTCCAGGTATAGCTGTGCAACTTGCCCCACTGCCAGGCGCGATGGTCGCCGCCCAACTGACTGTCGCCCGCGCTGATCGCCGCTGCGAAGCTCCGGGCGAGAATCTGCGCCTTATCCTCTTTCTGCGGCGTGCGAATGTCATCCCAGAACGGACTGTCTTCACGTCCCAACAAATGGTCGGCCTGCGCTGCGTAGGACAAATCACCATTGGCGATAAACGCCTTCCACGCCGGGCTCGATTCCGGGCCGAGCTCGTCGAGGAAAATCTGCTTCATGCTTTCCTGCAGGAACAACTCATAGATCGCCGCATCCGCCGAGGTCGGGCTGAGCTTGCCGTCGAATGCCATCAACCGCGTGAACGCCTCGCGGGCCTTGCTGCGATCCGCTTCCGGCAGGGCGTCGATCGCCTGTTTCAGCGGCTGCTTCATGCCCGGCGCCTCAAAGACTTTCTTCAGCTTGGCGGCGAAAGTGGTGGTCTGGTCGTACTGCATGGCGATCACGCTGCGGCTGTCGTGTTTGCCGCTGCCGGCCAGTTCCGCCAGACGTTCGCCGCGTTCCGGCGCCGCCCAGGAGTTCGACAGTTGCATGCCGTAACCGTGTGGAATCACGCGCTGGTTGGCGGTGCCGAGCCAGCCTTGCGCCGGGTCTTGATCGTAGGGGTGCAGCATCGGGTCGGCGTAGCCATCCCAGTCGTAACGCCCCTCCCAGCCCGGCGACGGCAACAAGCCTTCGCCTTCGCGACGGTTAGGGAAACGCCCGGTGACTTGCCAGCCGATATTGCTCGCATCGGCGAATACCAGATTCAGGGCGATGGCGCGGATTTCGCGGCTGGCGTCCGAGGCGCGCTCGACGGTTTGCGCACGGGTCAGGTCAAAAAACGCATCCAGCGACTTGTCGTCGGTGAAACTTGGCGTCTGCAAGGCCAGGCCAAAACCGTTGCCTTGAGCCGCCGCTTGAGCGCTGTTGACTAATGCGCCGTGGCGGGTTTCGTACACGGCTTCGCGAATCGGTCGCTGGCCTTTGACGAAGTAGGTTTCGTTGCGCACGCCCAGCGGCTGCCATTTGCCATTGACCTCATAGGTCAGGCTGCTGCCCTGGCGACGGATTTTTTCCAGGAACAGATCCTGATTGTCGCCGAGCACGCTGGTGGTGCTCCACGCGACTTTGCCGTTGAAGCCACCGAGGACCAGCGGCAGACCGGCCACGGTAACGCCGGCGGCTTGATATTTCGGTGCGCGAATCTGCACAAAGCTCCACAGCGACGGCGCGGCGAGCGGGCCATGGGCGTCGCTGGCCAGCAGGCTTTTGCCGCTGCGACTGCGTTGCGGGGCTATTGCCCAGTTGTTCGAAGACGTGGTGCCCAGCAGATTCAGCGCCGACAGTTGCTGGCTGGCATTGCTCAGCTCGGTCAGTCCCGGGATCTGCCCGTTGAGCTTGAGGCCTTGCAGTTTGTCGGCCTCGGCCAGTGGCAGGTTCTCGTCAGGTGCGGACGGCGTCAGCCAGGCGAGTTTGTCGCTGGTCACGGTTTGCGCGAGCACCAGCGAGGAAATTTCTTCCGGCAGGTTGGCCGACTGGCTGAAATTCAGCAGGGCGAAAATCAGCGCCGAATCTTCCGGCTTCCAGTATTCCGGTTTGTAACCGCTGGAGGCGAGGTCGCCTGGCAGCTTGTCAGCGTAGCGGAACAGGTAGGCGTTGACGCCCCGCGCATAGACTTCGAAAAAGCGCTTGAGGCGTGGCGACGAGGCTTTATAAAGCTCGGCGGCGCTTTTCTTCAGATTGACCGCACGCATGTAGCGGTCGGCGTCGAGCAGCGACGCACCGGACATTTCCGCCAGACGGCCCTGAGCCAACAGGCGCAAAGTGACCATCTGATTGATGCGGTCACTGGCGTGCACGTAACCGAGGCTGAACAGCGCGTCATGGAAGGTGTTGCTTTCGATCAGCGGCATGCCCATGGCATTGCGACGTACCGACACGTTCTGCGCCAGACCCTTGAGCGGTTGCACGCCGGAGGTCGGTGGGAGGGTGTCCTGGGCGTTCCAGGTCTGGCAACCGGACAGGCCCAAAACACCGGCCACTGCTGCGGCAACGCCGAACCGGGGAAGAAAATGTGTGAGGGCTGGCGAGGCCATGGCAAAGCTCCTGCGGGGGGTAGCGTCAGTAAAGGCGCTACGTTAGTGAGCAGGAGGTGGCCGCGCAAGCGGGCGACAGAGTTATTTCTTCAGTTCTCGACGATCGTTCCAACGCGCAGCAAAGGAATGCCTCAACGGATGCTCCGCGATCGGCCCTGAAAGGACGCAGAGCGTCCCGGGCTGCATTCCCACGCAGAGCGTGGGAACGATCAGAATCAGGGCGGTTCAGGATTTGGGTGGATTGATTTTCTGCACCAACGCGTAGGCCTTCACCGTCGCCGGGCGATCCTTGATGTGGTTGAACCAGCGCAGCACATGCGGGAAGTCTTCAAGATTCTGGCTTTGCCACTTGTGCGAGACGATCCACGGATAAATCGCCATGTCGGCAATGCTGTATTCGCTGCCGGCGACGAATTCGTTATCGGCCAGTTGTTTGTTCAATACGCCATACAACCGCGCCGTCTCATCAATGTAGCGCTTGATCGCATAGGGGATTTTTTCCGGTGCGAACTGGCTGAAATGATGGTTCTGCCCGGCCATCGGACCCAATCCGCCCATCTGCCAGAACAACCATTGCGGCGCCGTTTGCCGACCGCGCAGGTCTTTGGGCAGAAACTTCCCGGTTTTTTCCGCCAGGTACAAAAGAATCGCCCCGGATTCGAACAGCGACAACGGCTCGCCGCCATCGGCCGGTTCATGATCGACGATCGCCGGGATGCGGTTGTTCGGGGCGATCTTCAGAAAGTGCGGCTGAAACTGCTCACCCTGACTGATGTTGATCGGGTGCACGTTGTACGGCAGGCCGGCTTCTTCGAGGAACAGGGAAATCTTGTGGCCGTTGGGGGTGGTCCAGTAATACAGGTCGATCATGGAAAACTCCAAAACTGAAGTGGACTTGCGTGCGGACAGCAAACGCCGGCGTCAGGTCGTCCCGTGTGCGTTCGATAGCTTGCTTAACAAGAACAGGTGATGCTGAACTGCGCAGAATTCAATGACCCCGCGTGAGAAAAATCGCCATGGAGCTTCAGGCCAACGCTGCACTGATCATCATCGACCAGCAAAAAGGCATCCTGCAGCCGCGTTTGGGACGCAGGAATAATCCTCAGGCGGAAGCGCGAATCCTTGATCTGCTGGGGCTGTGGCGGCATAGCGCATGGCCGGTGATTCATGTGCAACATCTGTCGCGTGAACCGGATTCGGTGTTTTGGCCGGAGCAGGCAGGGGTGGAGTTTCAGGAGAGGTTTTTGCCGCAGGATGGCGAATGGCTGATTCAGAAGCAGGTGCCGGATGCGTTTTGTGCCACCGGGCTGGAGGTGCGATTGCGTGAGGCGGGGATCGGGCAGTTGATCATCGTTGGCGTGGCGACCAACAACTCGGTTGAGTCGACGGCGCGCACGGCGGGGAATCTGGGGTTCGATGCGTGGGTGGCGGAGGATGCCTGTTTCACCTTCGACAAGGCCGACTATTTCGGCACGTTGCGTACGGCTGAAGAGGTACACGGGATGTCGCTGGGGAATTTGCACGGGGAGTATGCGACGGTGGTCAGTTCTGCACAGATTTTGAAGACCGGCTGAAAAACTTCACCGTATGTGCCGGCCCCTTCGCGAGCAGGCTCGCTCCCACAAGGATCGCGGTGGGCACAAAAGCCATGACCGGCGCAGATCAAATGTGGGAGCGAGCCTGCTCGCGAAAGCGGTCTGTCAGGCGAAACGACTGTCCGCCCCGGGCATCACGCCCCGTGGCACTTCTTGAATTTCTTGCCATTGCCGCAAGGGCAAGGGTCGTTGCGGCCGACGTCTTTCAAGGCGTTGCGCACCGGTTCCTGGTGGGCGTGGCCGCAGTTCGGGCCGTGAACGTGGCCGTGGTCATGATCGTGATGATGGTCATGATCATGATCGTGGTTGCAGTCAGGGCCATGGACATGAGGTTGCTGGGTCATCGGTGTTGCTCCGGAATTAAATCGGCGGGGATTATCACGCCATTGCGCTCAAGGTGCACGTAGTGAGCGATGAATAAACCGGTTTCCATTTCGCCCTGCAAACGATAGGGAATCTGCTGGTTCGGATTTTTCAGCATTTTCACCACGTCTTTTACCTTTGGCCACAGGTTGGTACGGATCGGCACCTTGAAGTAGGCACTGCGCTTGGGCCCGACAGTGAACCAGTGTTCATGCTCGCCTTCGGCCAGCAGCATGTCGGCCAGATGAATGCGGTATTCGAGGCCGCGCACGGTCAGGTCGCTGTCGTTGGGGTTGTCTATGCGAAAGTGCAGGATGAATTTCTGCTCGAGCAGTTTGGCGCGCACCACTTCGACTTTCACCAGATGCACGGCGGGGTCGACGCTGTCGCCGCTGAACCACGACGCGCAGCCGCCGAGGTTCAGGATCAGCATCAGGGTGAAAACCTGGAATGTGCGCCATTGACTGAGCATCGAGTAGAACTCCCTTTGGCCCCCAGTCTAGTCGCCTCGCCCTCTAAGCGCCGAAATACCCCGCACAGCACTTCTTGAACTTCTGTCCGCTGGCGCACGGGCAACTGTCATTGCGCCCCAACTTCAACTGCACGGTCGGGTCGATGAAATACCAGCGCCCGGCGTTCTGCACGAACGAGGAACGCTCGCGGTGGCTGTGCTCACCCTGATCATCGTGCCAGCGTGCAGTGAAGGTGACGAAGGCGTGTTCCGGCTGGCCACCGAAGACTTCCGAGCTTTCGACATCGAGGCCGAGCCAGGTGCTCTGCGCGCTCCAGTTGCTGATCGACTGGCGATCCAGTCCCGCTTGCTGGGCGGGCAGGGTGGTCGTCACCAGGTAATCGACCAGCCCCAGTACATAGGCGCTGTAGCGCGAACGCATCAAGGCTTCGGCGCACGGCGCCGGATGGCCGTCGTGATAGTGGCCGCAGCAGGCATCCAGCAGATTGCCGCTGCCGCACGGGCAAATGGCTGTACTCATTGCATTACCACCAGTATTTCCCGAAGTTTTCCGGATTGGCCCAGAACCGTGAGTTGAGCCAGTCGGGGACTTGTTTGTAGTCAAGCAGATCGTAGGTGAACAGGGTCAGTACTTGATCGTCGCGTTGAAAACGTTCACTGGCCTGCAGCGCCAGTGAATAGAAATCGGTTTCCTGCCAGCCGCTGGCCGACAGGTCCGCCAGCACGGCGATGCGGCTGGCGTTGAGATTACGAATCCCGCCCAACAGATTCAGGCCATCACGCTTGGGCAAATGTTCCAGGCAGTCGACCACCAGCGCCAGATCGAAACGCTGCGCCGCCAGTTCGGCAGGCAAGGCGCCGGGCGCGGCGTGGGCGACGCTCGTATCCGGATGCGCCTCTTTAAAGGCGCTCAATGCCGGAAACTCACTGGCACCGATCAACAGCAAGCGCGCCGGAGCATATCGATCCAGCAAAGCGGCCAACGCCTGTTGCGGCGTACGGGAAGAAATGGCGACGTTCATCGAAGCTCCTCAATCAGACCGCCAAGACTAGCGCGCTCCTTCATCGGAGCCTAGCGCCCTGTCTCGTGGCTTTGCGGCAAAAGCGCCAAAGTCCTGTGAACACGGTCGCAAACTGCGGTGGCCTATTGCTGGCGGAGATTAAAACTCCGGTCTTTACTCCCTGAATCGGTTCTAAGCCGATCCCTCAGGAGAAAACCAGATGAGCATAGTTCGGACAGCATTACCTTTGATTCTGCTAACCAGTGTGTTGACTGGTTGCGCAGGTTTGCAGAAAACCGACTGGCCGACCTGTGCGGCGGTCGGTGGTGTCGTCGGTGCCGGTCTCGGCGCAACCGAAAGTTCGGCATGGGCCGGCTACGGTGCGTTGCTGGTCGGTGGCACGGCAGCGGCCTATTGCTGGGTACACGGTGATGGCGACGAAGACGGCGATGGTGTGCCGGACAGTCGCGACAAGTGCCCGGGCACGCCTAAAGGCGTACAGGTCGACGCTGACGGTTGCCCTCCACCAGCGCCTGCACCCGTGGTCGAAGAAGCTGTAGTGGTCAAGGAAGAAACCATTGTTATCCGTGATGTGCACTTCCAGTTCGACAAAGCCACGCTGACCGGCCCTGACAAGCAAGTACTCGACAAGGTCGCCACGCGCCTGAAACAGGAATCCTCAACTGCACAACTGACCGTAACCGGTCATACCGACAGCGTGGGCAGCGATGCCTACAACAAAAAACTGTCGGATCGTCGTGCTCACTCGGTGGTGGACTACCTGATTCAACAAGGTGTGCCGCGCGCCAGCTTCGTTTCGGTGTCCGGTCTGGGTGAAAGCCAGCCTGTGGCCGACAACAAAACGGCTGACGGTCGTGCGCAAAACCGTCGTACCGAAATCAAAATCCAGCGTTAAGTCCCTCTCGCATCCGCGGCTTGTGCAGTCGCGGATGCGGGTCTTTACTCCTGTGTAACCGGTATGGGCCGGTGACACAGGAGCTTTCACAATGACTGTTTTCTCAAGGTCCGTCTTGCCGGTGCTGCTGCTAGGCAGTTTGCTCACCGGTTGCGCCACCCACAGCGATGGCACTGCACCCCTCAATCAACGTACGTGGCCGATCTGCAGCGTTATCGGCGGACTGGTCGGTGGCGGCCTTGGCGCTATCGAAAGCGCTGGCTGGGCCGGTGGCGGCGCAGCGCTGGGGATTCTTACCGGCGGACTGATTTGTTATGCCCAGGACGGCGATGAGGACAGCGACGGCGTGTTCGACCGCCGCGACCGTTGCCCTGACACCCCGGAAAATACCCCGGTCGATCACCGTGGTTGCCCACTGCCGCAGTACCCGGTCACGGAAAAAGTGCCGGAGCCTGCACCGCAAACCGAGGTCATCACCCTCAGCGATGCCGGCAACGTGCTGTTCGATTTCGACAAGTCCGACCTGACCCCGGCGGCGAAGGCCCAGCTCGATACGCTGATGGACAAGCTGCGCAATGCCGACGTGGTGAGCATCAAGGTCATCGGTCACACCGACAGCAAAGGTTCGGATGCGTATAACCAGGCGTTGTCGGAACGGCGTGCGAGCAGTGTCGCCGCGTATCTGCTGAGCCAAGGCCTGGCGCCGAACAAACTCACCAGCGAAGGTCGCGGCGAAAGTGAGCCGGTCGCCGATAACGCCACCGATGAAGGCCGCGCGCAAAACCGGCGCGTGGAGTTGCACATCAATCGTTAGGACGCGTCTGTAGGGCGCAGGCTAGAGCTGCCGGGCGACGATGAGCGTCGTTTCGGCAGCCATTTGGCAGGCGATGGAAGTTTTTTCATTTACCCCTCTGGCTTATCCCCCGCAGAAGCCGTTACTGTGCGCCCAAAGAATAATTCGCAACACGGGGGAGCGTATGAAAGTGTTCTGGGGGCTGGGGCGTTTGCTGACCCTGCTGTTCTGCTGCGTGGTGCTGGTCAATCAACTGGTACCGTTCGTACATCCGCTGCATCTGCTGGTCAATCTGGCCGGCGCTCTGTTGTTGCTGATCCATGTGCTCGAAGTACTGCTGTGCAATCGCAGCCTCAAAGGCCGTCCGCACCCCTGGCGTGATCGTGGCCGCATCCTGCTGTTCGGCGTATTCCACTTGCAATCCATCCCGGCCCCGGCCGCTCCGGAGGCTTCTTCCCATGCGTAAACTTTGCCTGTTCGCTGCATTCATCAGTCCTTTGGCGTGTGCCCAAGTGGTCAGCGTCGAAACCAATTCCCTGATGCGTTTGCCCAATACCACCAGCACCTTGCAGCTCGAACGTCTGGACGTGGCTGATTACGGCACCTTGCTGATTCCTGCCAACGTGACCGAACTGACGGTGGGCGAATTGCGTTTGGGTCATGAAGCGCGCATTGCGATCGTTCCGGCTGAACAGGCGCTGGAGCTGAAAGTGGCGCGCGCCGAACTCAGCGAAGGCAGCCAGATCACCGCGCGCGGGGCGCCGGGGACTTACGAAAAGGCTGCACGTGCAGGGCGTAATCTGAATCTGCAATTCAAGGCATTGAGCGCGCCGCAACTGCTGGTCGATGCCCGTGGCGGCACTGGTGCGCCGGGTTTTGTCGGCCTCGACGGTGGTAACGGTGAAGACCCGGGCTGCACGTATGGCTCGGCCGGGCACGGTTTTGATGGGAGCAACGGCAGCGACGGCCAACCCGGCGCACCCGGTGCGCTGGTGCGGCTGGAAGTGCCACGCGAGTTTCCGGCGGAGCTGATCAAGGTCAACGTGGCGGGTGGCAACGGTGGTCCGGCAGGTGTTGGCGGCAAAGCAGGGAAGGGCGGCCAGTCCAAGGGTTGCCTGGTGTATCGCGCCGATGGCGGCAAGAATGGCAAGGCCGGGGCTGATGGACAGCCTGGGCCGGTGGGGGCGGCGGGGGCTGTGACTGTGCAGCGCCTGTAAGAGCAGACCCTCATCGGAACGCCGCCTGCCCAGCCCTCTCCCGGAGGGAGAGGGGGCCGACCGAGCTGACTCACGCTATCCATCGACCTGCAAAACCGAGTCGATTATGGATTCAAAGCCAATCTTTCAAGTCGGCGTATCTCTTCAATATCCCCCATTCAGTCCCCTCTCCCTCTGGGAGAGGGTTAGGGTGAGGGGCTTTTGATTTTCAGAGCATCGGCCGAGCCGCCGCGATCGCCACCAGCACCAACCCTACAATCAGATTAATCCCCACCACCCTGCGAATCCGCCCCAGCACCGCTGCACCCGCCGGCCAGTCCTTAGCGTCCACCGCCGTACGCAATTCCGGCAGCATCAGCCCCTGAATGCGGATAAACAGCGCCGTCATCACCACGTACAACCCGATCATCACCTGCACATATTTCGGCGCAGTCTCAAAGCCGACCTGCTGCAGATGCAACATGCCCACGCCGCTGATCGGCAACAGGATCACCGCGACCCAGACCCAGCGGAAAAAACCTTGAAACACTTCCACCCACAAGGTCAGCCGGGCAGGGCCGTCGAGGGCCTTCACAGCCGCCGGGCGCAGGATCATCCAGGCGAAAAACATGCCGCCGACCCAGACCAGGGCGGACAGGACATGCAGGGGGTAAACGAGGCTAAAAAGTGTCATTGGGTTACTCCGTTCTGCGCAGGATCGATTCGCGGGGTATGATAGCCGCCGATCCAAACCACTGAAAATTTATCCAGCGTTTTTTGCGCCCGACACTCAATGATCAGCACTGAACTCAAAACCACGATCCAGGGCGCCTACTCGCGTTTTCTTGAAGCCAAGAGCCTCAAGCCGCGTTACGGCCAGCGCCTGATGATCGCTGAAATCGCCAAAGTCCTCGGGGATATCGACACCGATGACGAAGGCCGGCGCAGTGGCGACCCCGCAATTGTTGCGGTGGAAGCCGGCACCGGTACTGGCAAGACCGTGGCCTACAGCATGGCGGCGATCCCCACGGCCAAAGCCGCCGGTAAGCGTCTGGTCATCGCCACCGCGACCGTCGCCCTGCAAGAGCAGATCGTCTACAAGGATTTGCCCGACCTGATGCGCAACAGCGGGCTGAATTTCACATTTGCTCTGGCCAAGGGCCGTGGCCGCTACATGTGCCTGTCCAAACTCGACATGCTCTTGCAGGAAGGCCACGCGCAAACCGCCACCGCCCAGCTGTTCGAAGAAGAAGGCTTCAAGATCGAGGTTGATGAGGCCAGTCAGAAGCTGTTCACCAGCATGATCGAGAAACTCGCCGGCAATAAATGGGACGGCGACCGCGACAGCTGGCCGAATGCGCTGGAAGACGCCGATTGGGCGCGTCTGACCACCGATCACAGCCAGTGCACCAACCGTCATTGCCCGAACTTCGGCCAGTGCGCCTTCTACAAGGCCCGCGAAGGCATGGGCAAGGTTGACGTGATCGTCACCAACCACGACATGGTGCTGGCTGACCTTGCGCTGGGCGGCGGTGCGGTGCTTCCCGATCCGCGCGACACCATTTATGTGTTCGACGAAGGTCACCACCTGCCGGACAAGGCCATCGGCCACTTCGCCCACTACACGCGCCTGCGCTCCACCGCCGACTGGCTGGAAACCACCGCGAAGAACCTGACCAAACTGCTGGCCCAGCATCCGCTGCCGGGGGATCTCGGCAAGTTGATCGAACAAGTGCCGGAACTGGCGCGCGAGATCAAGGCGCAGCAACAGTTCATGTTCAGCGCCTGCGAACAAGTCGCTGATTTCAAACCCGGCGAAGACGTCGAGGGCCGTGAGCGGCCGCGGCATCGTTTCGTCGCCGGGGTGATTCCCGAACACATGCGTGAAATGGGCATTGAACTGAAAAAAGGCTTTTCGCGCCTCAACGATCTGTTCACGCGCCTGACCGACCTGCTCAAGGAAGGCATGGATGGCGAGGTGAACATCGGTATCGCCAGCAATCAGGCCGAAGAGTGGTATCCGCTGTTCGGCAGCCTGTTGTCCCGCGCATCGGGCAACTGGGAACTGTGGACGGCGTTCACCGCCGAAGACCCGGAAGACAGCCCGCCGATGGCGCGTTGGTTGACCCTCGCTGAAAGCGGCTCGCTGTTCGATATCGAGGTCAACGCCAGCCCGATTCTTGCCGCTGAGACTTTGCGCCGTAGCCTTTGGAATGTGGCTTACGGCTGTCTGGTGACCTCGGCGACCCTGACTGCGCTGGGCACTTTCGACCGTTTCCGCATGCGCGCCGGTCTGCCGAAAAAAGCTGTCACCGCCGTGGTGCCGAGCCCGTTCCATCACGCTGATGCCGGTGTCTTGCGCGTGCCGGATCTGAAGGCCGATCCGCGCGATGCCGCCGCCCACACGGCAGCGATCATCCGTGAGCTGCCGGATCTGGTCGAAGGCTCGCGCGGCACGCTGGTGCTGTTTTCCTCGCGCAAACAGATGCAGGACGTGTTCGACGGCCTCGACCGCGACTGGCGCAAGCAAGTGTTCATTCAAGGCAACCTGTCGAAACAGGAAACCCTGAACAAGCACAAAGCGCGCGTCGATGGTGGTGATTCCAGCGTGCTGTTCGGTCTCGCCAGTTTTGCCGAAGGTGTCGACTTGCCTGGGGCCTACTGCGAGCACGTGGTGATCGCCAAGATTCCGTTCTCGGTGCCGGATGATCCGGTTGAAGCGGCGCTTTCGGAGTGGATCGAAGCCCGTGGCGGTAATCCGTTCATGGAAATCTCCGTGCCCGATGCTTCGCTGAAGCTGGTTCAGGCCTGCGGGCGTCTGCTGCGCACCGAAGAAGACCGCGGCACCATCACTTTGCTCGACCGGCGCCTGGTCACCCAGCGCTATGGCAAGGCGATCCTCAATGCGTTGCCTCCTTTCCGTCGTGAAATATCCTGAGACATCGGTGGGCAGTTTTGCCCGCCGCGTTGTCTATCTCTCTGCTATCGCTTTTCCATTGGCCTTTGTTGGTCGTTAGGGAGAACTCCGTTCTTATGATCCGCCGTTCGTTGCCTGCCGTATTCGCCTTGATCTTCGCCACGCCACTGTTCGCGGCGCCTGCGGGTCAGCAGACCCTGTTCAACTTTGTTCGTCCTGCCGACGTGGTGAAAATCGCCACCGAAAACGCTGATCTGCCGCAAGCCAACGCCGAGCAAACGCCTGAGGGCGAAGTACTGCGCCGGGTGACGTTCAATCCGGTCGCCCGTCCGACCTTGCGCCTGACGCCGCAGACCGGTGCGTGGGACTGGTCGCAGTCCGGCATGATGACCTTGCGGTTGCAGAGCGCAATGGACTGGGCGGTGACGGTCTACGTGCAGATCCAGAGCAATGACGGCCGCACACTGGTCAGCCGCGTCGACCTGCCGGCCGGTCCGGCGCAGACATTGCTGGTGCCACTGGTGGCTGCCACGCCTTTGAGCCAAGGCATGAAAGCCGGGCCGCCAATGCCGATGACCGTCGATGGTCAACGCATTTTGCTGGCCAGCAGCAGCGGTGAGATTGATCGCAGCCAAGTGGTCTCGGTGAGTCTGTCGATGGATCAGCCAAAAGTCGCCCAGAGTTTGCTGCTCGAGCGTTTCGGTGTGCAGGACGGCGACTCTGTCACCCAAGCGGTGTATGGCAATCTGGTCGACGCCTACGGGCAATCGGCCCGCAGCAAGTGGCCGGAAAAGGTCAGCAACGACGAACAACTGAAATCCGCCGCCGCCAAGGAACAGCAACAGCTGAAAACCTGGCTGGCTGAGCGCGAGAAGTCGTCGCTGGACAAGTTCGGTGGCTGGAACAAAGGCCCGGCCTTCAAGGCCAGCGGCTTTTTCCGCACCGAAAAGCGCGATGGCCGCTGGTATCTGGTGACGCCGGAAGGTCAACCGTTTTACTCGCTGGGTGTGAACACCGTCAGCCCGCAGGTCAACCAGACCTACGTGGCGGGTCGTGAGTACATGTTCGAATCCTTGCCTAAACCTGAAGAGCCGTTGGCCAGACACTTTGGCGAAGGCGATAACCGTGGCGGCAACGGCGTCGATCAGGGCCGGGGTTACGGCAACGGGCGCTGGTACGACTTCTACGGCGCCAACCTGCAGCGCGTGTACGGTGAGCCGTGCAACGCCGACAGTGAGAGCAAGTCCGGGGTAGCAGAAGCGGCCAGGACTGAAGCCGCTGAAACGGTTGCGGTGAAAGCCGCCGAGCCTGTCACCGCGCCTGCCGAGCCGAAGTCCGGCGTCGCTGAAGCAGCCAAAACCGAAACCGTACAAGCGACGACGGAAAAGGCTGCCGAACCGTGCAAGGCCACTATCGATGAGCAGCAGTGGGCCAGCCACACGCTTGATCGCCTGCAAGCCTGGGGCTTTAACACGGTCGGCAACTGGAGCGCCGATTCGCTCAGTGAAGCCGAACGCGTGCCGTACACGTTGCCGCTGTCGATTGTCGGCGACTACACCAGCATCAGCACTGGCAGCGACTGGTGGGGCGGCATGCCGGATCCGTTCGATCCGCGTTTCGCCATGGCCACCGAACGCGCCGTCGCCATTGCTGCCCGCGATCACCGTGACGATCCATGGCTGATCGGCTATTACGCCGACAACGAATTGGCCTGGGCTGGTCCCGGCGATGATCCGAAATCCCGTTACGCGCTGGCCTATGGCACGCTGAAAATGACCACCGACGTACCGGCCAAGCGTGCGTTCCTCAAGCAATTGCGCGACAAGTACCGCAATCAGGCCGGACTGTCGAAAGCCTGGGGCATTGATCTGCCGGCGTGGGAGTTGATGGAAGACCCGGGCTTCGAGCCGCCATTGCCAAACCCGGAACATCCGGAAATAGAGGCGGACTTCAAATATTTCCAGAAAGTCTTCGCCGACACTTACTTCAAAACCATTTCCGACTCGCTGAAATGGCACGCACCGAACCAGTTGCTGCTCGGCGGCCGTTTTGCCATCAGCACGCCGGAAGCCGTGGTGTCCTGCGCGCAGTATTGCGATGTGCTGAGTTTCAACATGTACACGCTAAAGCCGCAGGACGGTTATGACTTTGCCGCGCTGGGTGCTTTGGACAAACCGGTATTGATCACCGAATTCAACTTTGGCTCAGCGGATCGTGGCCCGTTCTGGGGCGGCGTCACGCAAGTGGCCAAGGAAGACGATCGCGGCCCGGCGTACGCGAACTTCCTCAAGCAGGCCTTGAGCGAACCGTCGATTGTCGGCGTGCATTGGTTCCAGTATCTGGATCAACCGGTGACTGGGCGCTTGCTTGATGGTGAGAATGGTCACTTTGGTCTGGTGGGCGTGACGGATTTGCCGTATCAGGGTTTTGTCGAAACGGTGCGCAAGAGCAACTTGCAGGCGATTGATCAGCTTGGCAAAGAGGCTGAGAAAGCGGCCGCAGCGGCGGGGCGTGAGGCCGAGGGCGGCAGGAAAGGCGAGGCCGGCAAAGGGCCGGGGGCAGGGCATGCCGGTGGACATTCCGGCAATGGTCACTGAGTCCTGAGGCACCGCGTCATCGTTCTTCGTCGGAACGCCGCCCTGAGCAGGCTCGCTCCCACAGGAGATCTTCAGTAATACAGAGATCCAGTGTGGGAGCGAGCCTTCTCGCGAAGGCGTCAGCCGCCTCAGCGAAATTTCTGAAATAACCGTCCGGCCCGCAGCTGTTCCCAAATCCCTCAAGGGCTGGAACAATGCGGGCCACTTTGTAGAGCGTTTTCGCGGGGGAGTTGCGGGTGCAGATTCAGGGACATTACGAGCTTCAATTCGAAGCGGTGCGCGAAGCTTTCGCCGCACTGTTCGACGATCCCCAGGAACGCGGCGCAGCTCTGTGCATCAAGGTCGGTGGGGAAACCGTCCTCGACCTTTGGTCCGGTACTGCCGACAAGGATGGCGCCGAAGCCTGGCACAGCGACACCATCGCCAATCTGTTCTCCTGCACCAAAACCTTTACCGCCGTCACCGCGCTGCAACTGGTCGGCGAAGGCAAGCTGCAACTGGATGTTCCGGTTGCCCGCTATTGGCCCGAGTTTGCCGCTGCCGGCAAAGAATCCGTCACTTTGCGCCAGTTGCTCTGCCATCAGGCCGGTCTACCGGCCCTGCGCGAACTGCTGGCCCCCGAAGCTCTTTACGATTGGCAAACCATGGTCGACGCCCTCGCCGCTGAGGCACCGTGGTGGACGCCGGGCACCGGTCACGGTTACGCCGCGATCACTTACGGCTGGCTGGTTGGTGAATTGTTACGCCGCGCTGACGGTCGTGGGCCGGGCGAATCCATCGTCGCCCGTGTCGCTAAACCTTTGGGTCTGGATTTTCATGTCGGTCTGGCTGACGAAGAATTCCATCGCGTGGCGCACATCGCACGCGGCAAGGGCAACGCTGGCGATGCTGCCGCGCAACGTCTGCTGCAGGTGACCATGCGCGAGCCCACCGCGATGACCACCCGCGCTTTTACCAACCCACCTTCAGTGCTCACCAGCACCAACAAACCGGAATGGCGGCGCATGCAGCAACCGGCGGCCAATGGCCACGGCAATGCGCGCAGTCTGGCCGGTTTCTACGCGGGCCTGCTCGACGGCAGTCTGCTCGAAAGCGACATGCTCGAAGAGCTGACCCGCGAACACAGCCTCGGCGAAGACAAGACCTTGTTGACCCGCACCCGTTTCGGTCTGGGCTGCATGCTCGATCAACCGGACGTGCCTAATGCCACTTATGGCCTCGGCGCCAAGGCGTTTGGTCATCCGGGCGCGGGCGGCTCCATCGGTTTTGCTGACCCTGAGCATGATGTTGCCTTCGGTTTTGTGACAAATACCCTCGGGCCGTACGTCTTGATGGATCCGCGCGCGCAGAAGCTCGCGCGGGTGCTTGCCACTTGTCTGTAAAGTTGCATCCGGGGTTCCAGGGTCGGAACCTCAAGCGGTTTTTCGTTTCAAAACGGCTGTTTATCCGGGCGAAAGTGCTCTGATTTTTCATTACTTCATTTTGTGGATTTTCAATGTCATCTAAAAAGACCCTCGCCCTGGCCCTGTGTGTAGCGATCACCGGTTGTGCACAGACCCCGAAAAACGATGCGGACGGCGGTAGTTGGTGGCCGTTCGGCTCTTCCGACAAAGTAGCCGCTAAAGAACCGGCTCCTGCGCCTTTGAAGCCAGCCGCCACTGCACCGGTCGCCAAAACTGAAAGCAGCAGCCCTTGGTACTGGCCGTTTGGCTCTGATGATGAAGCGGTCAAAGCTGACATGAAGGCTGAAGTCGCCCCTGAAGCGAAAAAACCGGCGACCGTCGCCAAAGCTGAAGCCGACGCGGGTGGCAAATGGTGGTGGCCGTTCGGCGGCAAGGATCAGCCAACCACCCAAGCCGTGCCGATGCCGGATCCGAAAGTGACCCAGGCCTGGCTCGACGACTACGAGCCGCGTCTGCGTGAAGCGGTCAAGGACAGCAATCTGCAACTCGAACGCCGTGAAAACGTGCTGGTCGTGACGGCACCGGTCGAAGGCTCGTTCAACCCGGATCGTCCTGCCATGCTGCTGCCGGTCACCCTCGGCCCGTTCACCCGAGTGGCGAAAATCCTTGAAGCCGACCCGAAAACTGCCGTGCTGGTCCTTGGCCACAGCGATTCCAGTGGTGCCGCACCTGCCAACATCAAGCTGAGCCAGGAACGTGCCCAGGCCATTGCGGCGATCTTTCGCCTCAGCGGTTTGCAGCGTGATCGCCTGATGCTGCGCGGCATGGGTTCCGAAGCACCGCGTGCGGCCAACGACAGCGTTGAAGGTCGCGCCTTGAACCGTCGCGTCGAACTGCTGGTGACCCCGCAAAACACCATGGTCGCGCTGCTCAGCAAGTACAACATGCCAGCACCGAAGCCAGTGACCATGGTCGCCGCGCAAGACGTCAAGCCAGCCGCCAAACCGGTGACCCCAGCCCCAGCGGCGAAAAAAGCCGCTGTACCCGCTACCAAAAAGGCTCCGGCGAAGAAAGCAGCAGCCAAGGCTCCAGCTAAAAAGGCTCCGGCCAAGGCCCCAGCTAAAAAGACTGCTCCAGCCAAAGCCGCCGCGACCGACAAGAAAGTCGCCGCAGCCGATACCACCAAGAAGTGATCCGCTAACGAAAAGGAATGCGCCATGACCCAGGCTCTGGCAGATATGCGTCGTGATTACACCCGGGATGGTCTGACCGAGGCGCAAGCCCCGGCAGAGCCGTTTGCGTTGTTCCACCAGTGGTTCGCCGACGCGGTGAAAACCGAACAGGCGCCGGTGGAAGCCAATGCGATGACCCTGGCCACGGTCGATGCGGATGGGCGTCCGCATTGCCGCATTCTGCTGCTCAAAGGCCTGGACGAGCAGGGCTTCACCTTCTTCACCAACTACGACAGCGCCAAGGGCCAGCATCTGGCGGCCAACCCGTTCGCCGCCATGACCTTCTTCTGGCCAACCCTGGAGCGTCAGGTGCGCATCGAAGGGCGGGTGGTGAAGGTCACGCCTGAAGAGTCCGATGCCTATTATCAGGTGCGGCCACTGGGCAGCCGCCTCGGTGCCTGGGCTTCACCGCAGAGCCGGGTGATCAACGGTCGCGGTGAACTGGAAGATTTGCTCAAGGCCACCGAGCAGCGTTTCTCCGACACCCAACCCGACTGCCCGGAACACTGGGGTGGTTACCGCTTGCTGCCTGAGCGCATCGAATTCTGGCAGGGCCGTCCGAGCCGTCTGCACGATCGCCTCAACTACCGTGTGCAGGGCGCCGACTGGATTCTTGAACGTCTGGCACCCTGAGCAGTCTACCGAGCGGGATAGCCTGCCGCAGCGGCCTCAAGCCACTGCGGCAGATCCCGGCGCTTGATCTTCTGCATCTGAGCATTCGCTAACTGTTCGAGCATGAAGGCGCGTTTGCCTTCATCCTTGCCGGCCAGCGACAGCGCCAGATCGCGATCCATCCAGCGTTTGATCCGCACGTACAACCACCCGTGGAAGTACAAACCGGCGACAGTGGTGACGACGATGATGAAGTAATCCATGAAAATCCTTGGTCTCCGTGGCGCAGAATCGGTGATTTGGCGCTACTGTAGGGGCTACATCAGGGAGAGTGTGCAGGTGTCTGTACCGCGCCTGAATGAAAGCCAATTTATCCGGGCAGTGTCGTGACAGGCGTCAAGCCACGGAGTTTAATGACTATATGTTTCTTTGGAGTTGATGCTATGCGTAAGTCTGTTCTGCTGGTTGCTTCCTTTTCCACGATGGCGATGTTGCTTACCGGCTGCCAATCGAGCCTGACCGGTGACTCCTACTCCCGTGACGAAGCGCGTCGTGTGCAGACGATTCGCATGGGCACCATCGAATCCCTGCGCCCGGTGAAAATCGAAGGCACCAAGACCCCGATCGGCGGCATCGCCGGTGCAGCAGTCGGCGGCGTCGGCGGTAGCGCCATCGGTGGCGGAAAGGGCAGCATCGTTGCTGCGGTCATCGGTGCGGTGGCGGGCGGTCTGATCGGTTCGGCAACGGAAGAAGGTCTGACCCGTACCCAAGGCGTGGAAATCACCGTGCGTGAAGACGACGGCAGCATGCGTGCCTATGTGCAGCAGGTTCAGGAGAATGAAGTGTTCCGCGTTGGCGAGCGCGTGCGCATCTCCACCGTTGGCGGGACCAGCCGCGTTTCGCACTAAGCGGAATGTAGGGTAAAGAAAACCCCGATCAGGTGACTGGTCGGGGTTTTTTGTTAGTCTGTTCAACGTCCATTACACGTCAGTTGAAAGTAATAGCGCGGATCTTCGATGGACTTGTGAATCAGTGCCTCAATGGCTTTGAGCTGTAGCTGATTCAGGTCGTAGCCTTCCCACCCTTGCTGCTCTGTTTTCCAACCCATGATCGATTTGAGTTGCTCGGCACAATTCTCGGGCAGTTCAACTACCGCTGTTTGGAAGTCAGTTTTCTTGTCAAAAGCTTCTACCAAGAATCTCAAGGCTCAATACTCCTTTTCTTTCCTTTTTTCGATTTTTTGTTCTTTTTTGTAGATGTTGGCTCGCCCGTGTCTGGATCGAACTCGCCAATGTGTTTACCTCTGGCGTCATACTTTTCTACCGCGCCATGCATCGAGTCCCATTCAAGAATAAATCCTTTGGCGGTTTTCCATCTTTTGCGTTTCGCCCCGCCACCTTGCACCGCTGTTTTACGTCCCACAACTTTCGCATCAGGGAAGGCAGGCAGGAAATCAGGCGGCGGATGGTACTCGTGATCCCCAGCTCGGGAATTGATAACGATATATACCGGTTTAACCCCCGACTCCGCCGGAAACACCAGAATAAAATCCCGATACTCCGGCGGATAAACCGGGTTAACCAGAATCCCTTCTGCCGCTTTCGTCGGCGGATACACCCAGATGTGCGGTGCCTGCGGTGCAGCTTCCAGCGCGGGAATACCAAGGATGTCCGAGCCATCCACGGCAGGCGTCCAGATCAGTTCTACACCTTCACCCAAGTCAGCAATGAACTGGCTGCCACGCAACTTGAACTGCACGACATCAACCATTTCCCAATCGCGATTCTTGCCGGTGTAAAAGCCGTAGCCCTTCAGACTGCCGTCGGCCTGCTGTTCGACCCTCAACCGAACACGCGTTCGCGCCTGTTCAAGTCCACGCAGTTGTTCGTCGGTATACAGCGCACTGTCGCCAAGATTCGATGGCGTAAACAACGCAACCAAACCAACCAAAGGCGCAACAGCCGCGCTGGATACCACGGCGGGCAGTGCTTCAAATACCGACCCCGCCAGAGCCAGACTGCCAAATCCAACTGGAATAGCAGTTGCGCCGATTTTCTTGAGAGGAACTGCGCCACTTTCATCCGCCGCACGCGCGCCCAACAGGGTCAGATCGCCGTAATCCTTCAGGCTGTCAGTCGGCACCATCCCCGCAGGATTGGAGTAATCGATAATCGCATCCGGCAATTTGCAGGACTTGGCGAATACGCAGCCGGCACGAACGGGCTCTGTCTTTTTAACCGCCACCTCACGGCTGCGCTCGAAAGCCTCCTGCCGCGCCAGCATGGCGTCGTAAGCGTTTTGTCTGGCGTCGCGTTCGGCCAGTTCAGTGGCCGTCATGTAGCGGTAGGTGATGTGATGCCCGTCGCCTTGCGGTGGGTTTTGAACCCGAGGAATGTCCTGGTTGCCAGCCACTGATCGTCCTTTCGTTCATCCATCGACAGCCCTTCGCAAAGGGCTGCGCAACGTTAACGAAGCAGGAAAATGGTGGCTGTAGGACCGTCTCCGAATACGTGGGGATTGTTCGACGGATGCTGATCTGTAGATAGGCTGTTTTTCGAGACTCAGAGAACTGGCCCGCAGGGAAAATTTGTTCAGCGCACTACAGTAATTTGTCGAGCACGAACTCTTTGAACCAAGGTGGCTGAGTATCTGATTTGATCTCAATCAGCTCGCCATCGGTGATCTCCGCAATCTGCGTGAGGCCTTCGCTACCTTCATCCGAGTTGTCGAAAATGTAGGCTCTGTTGGAGGTCAGGATGGCATCAGACAGAAGCTCCAAAGATCTCCAGTACCGCGCCTCTATCTTTTCAGGAGGAACGCTGTGCCCACCTTGTTTAACACGATACGCAACCCTGGCAATGTTGATCTGAGGGTCGGCGGTAGCGACGTAGTAAACATAAACCCGGTAACCGGAAGCATGAGCTTCGGCGAGCAGTTTGACCTTGTCAGAGGACGACATGACAGTTTCAAACGTAAAGCTGATTCGCTCTTTGATCAAAGATCTTCGTATGAAGTCGGAAAGGGCTGATGCGACGTACGAGTCGATTACAGTATTTACGAAGCTAAGCCGTTCACCGTCGATTGTCAGGGAATCAAGCTTTGCCAATAAGTGAGGGGATTTCTTGAGTAGAGCGTGCTCACGAAAGAATTCAAAGATGTGTTCTTTGTGAGCTTCGATGCGATAGGAGGTGAAGTCAAAATACCCTGTATCTTTGATTGAACGTTCTATGTCATCAGGATTTATGTAATTTCCCAGCAAATGCGCTGGAACGAGTCGATTGAAGGTGCTTTTTCCTGACCCGTTCGGGCCTGCGAATATCCGTATTCTCGGTGTGCTCAAGAAATAACCTGTTTCGAGGATTTATTGATGTGCAGGCGAGTGCCGCTTTTCAGATTTCCGTAGGTACCGATTGTGCGCAAAACAACGGAACTCTTCTGTGTCACTTCAAATAGCTGGCCATCTTTAGCAACGAGCACTGCAGCACCATTGGCGAGCGCCATTCTGTAGGCGTTGCTGAATGCCTTCAGAGCGATATCCGGAATCCGCGATTCCTGTACGGAGATCTGATCGTCCGTCATAGGGCGTTTTTCTGCTTTACGTGACATGGATGACTCCAGAGTCGGTGCTGAGAAGGTGCGGCTGTCGACCAAAGATATAGCACACTTGCAAGGTTCAGAGCCAAGCCCCTCTGGATAGAAGGGCTTCGACTTTTGTAGAAAAATGCGTCTCAAGCGTTTTGCAGAGTATTGCGGCGACTCGCCGCCGCCGTCACCGCATAACCAATCAACGCCGCCAGAATAGACCCGGTCAAAATGCCCATCCGGTCCATCCCGGCGTAATCACTCACGCCCGGTTCAAACGCCAGCGAACCCACGAACAGGCTCATGGTGAAGCCGATGCCGCACAGGATTGCCACACCCAGCACCTGACCCCAATTTGCGCCTTGGGGCAGGGCGGCGATGCCGGTTTTGACCGCGAGCCAGGTCAGACCGAACACGCCGACGGTCTTGCCCAACAGCAGGCCTACCGCGATGCCCATCGGCACATGATGAGTGAAGCTTTCCACGGTGACGCCGCTCAGCGACAGGCCGGCATTGGCGAAGGCGAACAGCGGCAGAATGCCGTAGGCCACCCATGGGTGCAGCGCATGTTCGAGGGTCAGCAACGGCGACGGCTCGGCGTTTTTCGTGCGCAGCGGGATGCAGAACGCCAATGTCACACCGGCCAGCGTCGCGTGGACACCGCTCTTGAGCACGCATACCCACAGGATCAGACCGATGATCATGTACGGCCCGAGTTTGACCACGCCCAAGCGATTCATCGCCACCAGCGCCGCGATACAAGCTGCCGCCAAGCCTAGTGACAGGGTCGACAGTTCGCCCGAGTAGAAGATCGCAATGATCACGATGGCGCCAAGGTCATCGATGATCGCCAGGGTCATCAGAAACAACTTCAGCGAAACCGGTACACGCTTGCCGAGCAGAGCCAGCACGCCGAGGGCGAAGGCGATGTCGGTCGCGGTCGGGATCGCCCAGCCGTCGAGGGCTGCCGGATTGTCGCGATTGAGGAACCAGTAGATCAGCGCCGGTACCAGCATGCCGCCGATCGCGGCTGCACCGGGCAGAACGATCTGCGACGGTTTCGACAGCTGGCCATCAAGGACTTCGCGCTTCACTTCCAGGCCGATGAGCAGGAAGAACATCGCCATCAGACCGTCGTTGATCCACAGCAGCAGGGGTTTAGCGATTTTCAACGCACCGATCTGCGCCACCACCGGTGTGTCGAGCAGGCCGGTGTACAGCCACGACAGTGGCGAGTTGTTGATAATCAGGGCCAGAATGGCTGCGGCGATCAATAACAGACCGCTGGCAGCTTCCAACTGAAAGAAACGCGTGAAAGTGCTACGCAGAGGCAAGGTCGCTCTCCATCGAATCGTCAAAAAGGTGGGACACCCTAACCCGTACTGTTAGTTGTTAAAACAAAAGTTATATTCTTTTTTGTTATATGTCGTTACAAGGCGTCTAGCCCAAGCCACGCTGAGCCTAGCAGTTGCCTGACATATTGAGACTCAGCTGTATCTGTGCGGGCTGTAGGTTTTTTCCTAAGCTTATGAGTGAGCCTTTCGAACCGATTTATCTCTGCCGATTCAATGAGAACCCTCACCATGAGCGACACCCGACAGTGGGCCCGCGAAGCCATCCGCATCATCGAGGCGGACTTTCAGCGCAGCGCCGACACCCACCTGATCCCTTTGCCGCTGCCAGGTTTTGCCGGCATCGAGTTGTATTTCAAGGATGAGTCCAGCCATCCGACTGGCAGTCTCAAACATCGCCTGGCGCGTTCGCTGTTTCTCTATGCGCTGTGTAACGGCTGGCTCAAGCCCGGCGCGCCGGTGATCGAGGCGTCCAGCGGCTCGACGGCGATTTCCGAGGCGTATTTCGCGCGGATGCTTGGGCTGCCGTTTATTGCGGTGATGCCGGCGACTACCTCCAAAGAGAAGATCGCTCAGATCGAGTTCTATGGCGGCAAAAGCCACCTGGTAAAAGATCCGACGCAGATCTACGCCGAATCCGAGCGTCTGGCCCGTGAGCACGATGGTCACTTCATCGATCAGTTCACCTACGCCGAACGCGCCACTGACTGGCGGGCGAACAACAACATCGCTGAATCGATCTTCCAGCAGATGCGCTACGAAAAGCACCCGGAGCCGAGCTGGCTGATTTCCAGCCCCGGCACCGGCGGCACCACCGCAACGCTTGGCCGCTACGTGCGCTATCGCCAGCACTGCACCCGCGTGTTGTGCGCGGATGCCGAGCGTTCGGTGTTCTTCGATTACTACCAGACCGGCGATGCGAGTTTGCGTCTGGATTGCGGGTCGCGCATTGAAGGCATTGGCCGACCGCGCGTTGAAGCGTCGTTTCTGCCCAAGGTGATTGATGCGATGGTCAAAGTGCCGGATGCCTTGTCACTGGCGGCCATGCATTATCTGGCGCAGCGCCTGGGCCGCCATGTTGGCGGGTCGAGCGGGACCAATCTGATCGGCGCCTTGATGGCAGCGCAGCAAATGAAAGCGGCGGGGGAGTCGGGGTCGATCGTGGCGATCCTGTGCGATGGCGGCGAGCGCTATGCCGACACCTATTACGATCAGGATTGGCTGAAGGCGCAGGGGTATGAATTGAATAGGTTGATCGAAGCGGTGGCGGCGAGTGCCGAGCACGGTGAGCCGCTCCCGACCTCAGTGTTACGCGCCAATATCTGAAGAAACACACAAACCAATGTGGGAGCGAGCCTGCTCGCGAAGGCAGTGTGTCAGGCAACGCACTCCGCTTTCGCGAGCAGGGGGTTTGTGTTGTGTCAGCTAATGCCGATCAAGCTTCGAGGCCGAGAATGTCGCGCGCCACGGCTTCGGCAATGCGAATCCCGTCAACCCCCGCCGACAGAATCCCGCCCGCATAACCGGCGCCTTCACCGGCCGGGAACAGGCCTTTCACGTTCATGCTCTGCAGCGTTTCGTTACGAGTGATGCGCAGCGGTGACGAAGTACGCGTCTCGATCCCGGTCAACACCGCGTCATGCAGCGAGTAGCCGCGAATCTGCTTCTCGAACGCCGGCAATGCTTCCCGGATTGCCTCGATGGCAAAATCCGGCAACGCCAAGGCCAGATCGCCCAGCGCCACGCCCGGCTTGTACGACGGTTCGACTTCGCCCAGCTCGGTCGATGGAATGTCATTGATAAAGTCGCCAACCAGTTGCGCTGGCGCCTTGTAATCGCTGCCGCCGAGGATGAAGGCGTGGGATTCCAGGCGTTCCTGCAACTCGATCCCCGCCAGCGGGCCGCCCGGATAATCGACTTCCGGGGTGATGCCAACGACGATGCCGGAGTTGGCGTTGCGCTCGTTACGCGAGTACTGGCTCATGCCATTGGTGACCACGCGGTTCGGCTCGGAGGTCGCCGCGACCACGGTGCCGCCCGGGCACATGCAGAAGCTGTAGACCGAACGGCCGTTCTTGGCGTGGTGCACCAGTTTGTAGTCGGCAGCACCGAGTTTCGGGTGGCCGGCGTACTTGCCCAGGCGCGCGCGGTCGATCAGCGATTGTGGGTGTTCGATGCGGAAACCCACCGAAAACGGCTTGGCTTCCATGAACACGCCACGGCTGTGGAGCATGCGGAAGGTGTCGCGGGCGCTGTGGCCGAGGGCCAGAACCACGTGTTTCGAATGCAGGGTTTCGCCGCTCGCCAGTTGCACGCCGACCAATTGGCCGTCTTCGATCAGCACGTCGCTGACGCGTTCCTGGAAGCGCACTTCGCCGCCCAGTTCGCGGATCTGCTCGCGCATGTTTTCAACCATGCCGGTCAGACGGAACGTACCAATGTGCGGCTTGCTGACGTAGAGGATTTCTTCCGGCGCGCCGGCCTTGACGAACTCGTGCAGGACTTTGCGCCCGAGGAATTTCGGATCTTTGATCTGGCTGTACAGCTTGCCGTCGGAGAACGTCCCCGCGCCGCCTTCGCCGAACTGCACGTTGGACTCGGGGTTGAGCACGCTTTTACGCCACAGGCCCCAGGTGTCCTTGGTGCGCTGACGCACTTTTGTGCCACGTTCGAGAATGATCGGTTTGAAGCCCATCTGTGCCAGTAGCAGGCCGGCGAAGATGCCGCACGGGCCGAAACCGACGACGATCGGACGCTGGCTCAGGTCGCTTGGCGCTTCGCCGACGAATTTGTAGCTGACATCCGGCGCCACGTTGACGTTACGGTCGTCGGCGAACTTGCCCAACACCTTGGCCTCGTCGCGCACTTCGAGGTCGATGGTGTAGATGAAGCACAGTTCGGAGGACTTTTTGCGCGCGTCGTAGCTGCGCTTGAACAAGGTGAAATCGAGCAAGTCATCGCTGGCGATGCCCAGGCGCTGCACGATGGCAGGGCGCAGGTCTTCTTCGGGATGGTCGATTGGCAGCTTGAGTTCAGTGATTCGTAACATGGCGAGGATCCGGGTTCGCGGGGCGCACAACTGCGCCAGGGCGTTTGAAGGCCGCGATTATAAGCCGCAAAGGCCGGATCCGGTGAGGCTAAAACGCTCAGTCGTTGCGCGATCCGCCGAAATACCCGCAACCGCGCTGCACCTGGCCGTCGATGCGCAACTCGGCGCTCATGTGCTGCACGCTGCCGGTGTTGCTGTCGACGCAGCGCTGGGGCGCGACCCACAATTCGATGCGCTGGTTGTTGGCTTCGCTGCTGAGGTTGAAGCGGCCGTCGCCCAATTGATCTTCAATGTACGGCACGGCCAGTGCTGGCTGGCCTTCGCGGTCGATGACCATGCCTTTGCCGCTGACCTTGACGTTCCATTCCGGGCCATGGCCGGCGGCGCGCAGGATCAGCAGTTTGAAATTCGGATCATCGCACGCCGTGCCCGAGCGTTCGACGCGATACAGCTGAGTCAGGTCGAGTCGATCGCCGGCCACCTTGCCACGCACATCGGCGAACAGCTTGCCTTGCTCGTCGGCGAGGGTAGCGGCCTCTTGCAGAATGCTGGTGCCACCGATGTCATTGACCACCAGTTGACGCTGATCCTGACATGGCTGAAACACCAGTTTGCCGTCAGCAGCGGTCAGTTGCCCCTGCATCCGCGTTTGCCCGACATGCGAGGCACTTTCTCGCTGGCCATCGAACAACTGGCAGGCGGCAAATAATGGCAGCAGGGCAACAACGACTAACGAACGGGCAACACGCATCTTCGGCTCTCCAGACAAGTGCCGCCACGTTACGCAGCCTGACCGTTCATCACAAGGGTTTAGCCAACGTGAAACGTCTGACCTGTTTGCAGGCCTTCGACACTTTTCGCGTAGGCCAATGCCACATCCGCCGCAGGAACCGGTTTGTATCCACGGAAGTACGGTGCATATTTGCCCATCGCTTCCAGCAGCACGGTCGGGCTGACCGAGTTCACTCGCAGGCCGCGTGGCAGTTCGATGGCGGCGGCGCGGACGAAGCTGTCCAGAGCACCGTTAACCAGCGCTGCGGATGCGCCGCTGCGGATCGGATCGTGGCTGAGCACGCCGGTGGTGAAGGTGAACGAAGCGCCGTCATTGGCGAATTCGCGGCCGATCAGCAGCAGGTTGACCTGGCCCATCAATTTGTCTTTTAGACCGAGGACGAAGCTGTCTTCAGTCATCTCGCCCAGCGGCGCGAAGGTCACGTTGCCCGCAGCGCACACCAGTGCATCGAACTTGCCGGTCTTTTCGAACAGTTCGCGGATCGATGCGCTGTCGCTGATATCCACCTGCAAGTCACCGCTGGTGCGGCCAATGCGGATGACTTCATGGCGTTGCGAGAGCTCTTTGTCCACCGCCGAACCGATGGTGCCGCCAGCGCCTATCAACAGAATCTTCATCGTGCTGTACCTCAAGTGATTGAATGAGGTTTCAGTCTAGAGTGGTTTTTTCTGCGGATAAGCGCGCTAATAGGCAACCTTTGGTTTTCAAATGGAAACAATCCATGAGCGAAATGGATGATCTGGCGGCGTTCGCTGTGCTGGTCGAGGCCGGCAGTTTTACCTTGGCGGCGCAGCAATTGGGTTGCAGTAAGGGCCAGTTGTCCAAGCGCATCAGCCAGCTCGAAGCGCAGTTTTCTGTGGTGTTGCTGCAACGCACTACCCGGCGCTTGAGCCTTACCGCCGCTGGCGCAGCATTGTTGCCACAAGCGCAGGCGCTGGTCGTCCAGGTGGAAAGGGCGCGTCAGGCCTTGGCGCGGTTGAAGGACGACATGGCCGGTCCGGTACGTATGACGGTGCCGGTGTCACTGGGAGAAACCTTCTTCGACGGTCTGCTGTTGGAGTTTTCGCATAAGTACCCCGAGGTGCAGATCGAGCTTGAGTTGAATAACAGTTACCGCGATCTGTCACGGGACGGCTTTGATCTGGCGATCCGCAGTGACGTGGCCAATGACGAACGTCTGGTGGCCAAACCGTTACTGGCCTGGCAGGAAATGACTTGTGCCAGCCCGGCGTATCTCGAGCGTTTCGGTGAACCGCTGACGCCACAGGCACTTGCCGAGCATCGCTGTCTGCTCAACAGCCACTACAGCGGGCGTGAAGAATGGCTGTATCACCAGCAGCATGAATTGCTGCGTGTCCGCGTGTCAGGACCGTTTGCCAGCAACCATTACAACCTCCTCAAGAAAGCCGCGCTCAGTGGTGCCGGTATCGCGCGATTGCCTTCCTACCTGTTGCAAGCGGAATTGGCTGACGGCAGATTGCGCTGGCTCCTGCGCGATTTTCAGACCCGGCGCATGCCGATGTACCTGGTGCATCCGTATCAGGGCGGATTGCCGAAGCGCACGCAGGTGCTCGCGGATTATCTGATCGGCTGGTTCAAGCGCAGTGGCGAAGCGCTGGACCGCCTCCAGCGCTGACATCCTCCCACAAAGATTGTGTTTATTTTGCGAAGCGGCGGGCAATCAAATGATCAATCGACAACTTGCCCGGCCCCGTCGTCATCAAGTACAGCAACACCGCCGCCCAGGTGCCGTGGGTTGGATAAGCATCCGGATAGACAAAAAGCTGAATGGTCAGGGTCATGCCCAACAACGCCAGCGCCGAAAACCGCGTAGCGAAGCCGATCAGGATCAGCAGTGGAAAAAAGTGTTCGGCGAACGCCGCCATGTGCGCGGCAATCTCTGGCGACAGCAGCGGTACATGGTATTCGCTCTTGAACAACGGGATGGTCGAGTCGGCCAGCCGTGGCCAGCCGAGTTGAAAGCTGCCGTCGATCAGGTCGATGGCCAGGCCTTCAACCTTGGTCTGCCCTGACTTCCAGAAAACCGCGGCAATCGAGAAACGTGCAATGAATGCGATCAGGCTGTGGGGGATTTTTTCCAGCAGCGCGATGGCGCGAGTGATGAGCGTTTTCATGGCAGTTCCTTGTTATTCAAGTGGGTAATGGCGTTGCGCGCGATCAGCAAGCCGAGGGTTTGCGCGAGGTCGAACTCAGGGCTGTTTTCAGCCGCTGCCAGCAGTGTCTGGCCATCGATCAAGTTGCGGATAAATCTGCTGGCACCGGGGTCGAGGGCAAATACTTCGACATCCAGGCCATTGCGCAACACCAAGGCGTGTTGCCTTTGGTTGACGTCGATTCCCTCCAGCGTCGAGTCGTGCTGATGTGCGCCCCAGATCGCAACCACGGCAAAGTCTGAGTCGAGCAGGTGCAGGGAGGGATGAAGGTCGAGGCGCAGTTCACTCAGCGTTTGCGCATCAGTCAGTGCTGCTGTGATTTCTTCTGGCCGGACGGGCAGCGCGTCGGCCGCGTGATAGGCGAGGGTACGCAGGTGCTCAAGGCGTGCCACGTCGGCCAGATAAGGTACGCCGCCGGCCGGTTCAAACGCTGCAATGAAGTCCGCGAACGCTTCGCCGTAGCAACTCATCAACGGACTTTGCGGCGGTTGCTGTTGTACGAAAACGGCCGCCATGGCACGGAAGAATTCGTCGCCCACCAATTGCGCAACCACCGGATAGCTGTCGCCCAACGCATTGATCAGCGAACCTTGCACGTTATTGCGATACACCGCGAAACGGCTCGCCGGATCAGCGCCGTTGGCACTGCACAGGCCTTCGGGGCAAGGCAGCCGCGTGTCGATGAGCGCTGCAGCGAAAGCGCGTTGAGTGCTCATGTGCGTGCTCCGGCATCCAGCAAAAGCGCGTCAGCTTGCTGAGCTTCCGCCAGTAGCACCTCGAACGCTGGCACTTGATTGTCGCGCTCGATCAACGTTGCTATCGGGCCAATACGTTGCAGCACTTGCCGGTACAAAGCCCAGACGGCTTGATCGATCGGCGCACCGTGATCATCGATCAGCAAACGGTCGCCGAGGCTGTCGCAATCTTCGGCAAACCCGGCCAGATGAATCTCGCCAACCCTGTGCAAGGGCAGGGCATCGAGATAGGCCAGCGGATCACGCTGATGGTTCACGCAGGAAACGTAGACATTGTTGACGTCCAGCAACAGACCACAACCGCTGCGACGGATGACCTCGGCGATGAACTCCGCCTCATCAAGGGTCGAGCGCTGAAATGCCAGATACGTCGCCGGGTTCTCCAACAGCATGGGATGTTTGAGGGTGTTCTGCACCTCATCGATATGCTCGCAGACGCGGTTCAGCGTCGGCGTGTCATAGGCCAGCGGCAGCAGGTCATTGAGAAACATCGGGCCATGGCTCGACCAGGCCAGGTGTTCGGAAAAGGATTGCGGTTGATAGCGTCGAATCAGTTCGGCAAGGCGCTGAAGATGTGGTTTATCCAGAGGTCCTTCGGCACCGATGGACAAGCCGACACCGTGCAGCGACAGCGGATACTGCTCGCGGATCAAACCGAGAAAATGATGAAACGGACCGCCGTCGACCATGTAGTTTTCGGCGTGGACTTCGAAGAAGCCGATGTCCGGTGATGAACCGAGCACTTCACGAAAGTGCCCGGTCTTGAGCCCCAGCCCGGCACGGGGCGGGAGCCCGGTGCGGGCTGCCTGAGTGCGGGATTGGGCATGGTCATTGATAGTGAGCATGATCGTCACTCAGGCAGTTCGCAGATCAGGACTTGGCTTTGAAGGCTTCCATCTGACCGAAACCGGTCGGCGAGGTCTTGCTCTCGGTGGTGGCGCAGGTGCCTTTAGGAACGAGTTTCCAGGCGTTGGCCTGATAGTCCATTTTTGCGGTGCCGGCACAGGTAGTGCCTGCACCTGCGGCGCAGTCGTTCTTGCCTTTCATGGCCACGCCGAAGCATTTTTCCATGTCGGCGTCAGCAGCGTGGACGGTCGATACAGCGGTCATGCTCAGGGCAGAACCGAGGGCCAGAACCAGGGCGGTAGCGGACAGGGTGCGGGTGGTAGCAGTCATGATGTTTCTCCAGTCTTGTTCAGGGTTTTTACAAGCGCTGTTGCGCTTGCTTGTCCCTCTAGAGAAACGAGGTGGCGTTGCGTTACAGCCCGCTCAAAATCTTTTTTGAAAAACGCAAAACCCTGTAGGAGTGAGCCTGCTCGCGATGGCGTCATGTCAGATACCGGCGATGTTGAATGACACGACGCCATCGTGAGCAGGCTCGCTCCTACAAGGGATTTTTGGAGAATCTGAAAATCGTGCAGGCACAAAAAAACGGCCCGAAGGCCGTTTTTCATTCAGCAACACTCATCAACCGCCGAGGTATGCCTCGCGTACTTTCGGGTCGGTCAGCAGCGCTTCACCGGTGCCTTGCATGACCACGCGGCCGTTCTCCAGAACGTACGCCCGGTCAGCGATTTTCAGCGCCTGGTTGGCGTTCTGCTCGACCAGGAACACCGTCACACCGTCCTTGCGCAGCATTTCGATGATGTCGAAAATCTGCTGGATGATGATCGGTGCCAGGCCCAGCGACGGCTCGTCGAGCAGCAGCAGTTTCGGCTTGCTCATCAACGCACGGCCGATGGCGAGCATTTGCTGTTCGCCGCCGGACATGGTGCCGCCGCGCTGGTTGAAGCGTTCTTTCAGGCGCGGGAACAGGCCGAGGACCTTGTCCATTTGTTCCTGATAGTCGCCCTTGTCGGTGAAGAAACCGCCCATGGAGAGGTTTTCTTCAACGGTCAGACGGGCGAACACCCGACGACCTTCCGGCACCACCGCGATGCTCTTGCGCATGATCTGCGACGAGTCCTGGCCGACCAGTTCCTCACCCATGTAGCGGATGCTGCCGCTGTGCGCCTGCGGTGAACCGCAAAGCGTCATCAGCAGCGTCGACTTGCCGGCACCGTTGGCGCCGATCAGGGTCACGATTTCGCCCTGACGGACTTCGACGTTGACGCTGTGCAGGGCCTGGATCTTGCCGTAGAAGGTGGAAACGTTTTCGAACTGCAGCATTTACGCTTCCCCCAGGTAGGCTTTGATCACTTCAGGATTGTCGCGGATCTGTTCCGGCGTGCCGTCAGCCAGAGGCGTGCCCTGGTTGATCACGACGATGTGGTCGGAAATGCTCATGACCAGTTTCATGTCGTGTTCGATCAGCAGCACGGTGACGTTGTGCTCTTCACGCAGCACGCTGATCAGCGCCTTGAGGTCTTCGGTTTCCTTCGGGTTCAGGCCGGCGGCCGGTTCGTCGAGCATGAGAATCCGCGGACGGGTCATCATGCAGCGAGCGATTTCCAGACGCCGTTGCTGACCGTAGGCCAGGGTGCCGGCGGTACGGTTGGCGAACTCTTTGAGGTTGACCTTTTCCAGCCAGTACTCGGCAAACTCCATGGCCTCGCGCTCGCTTTTGCGGAACGCCGGGGTCTTGAACAGGCCGGACAGGAAGTTGGTGTTCAGGTGACGGTGCTGGGCGATCAGCAGGTTCTCGACCGCCGTCATGTCCTTGAACAACCGCACGTTCTGGAAGGTGCGCACCACGCCTTTGAGGGCGATCTTGTGGCCCGGCAGGCCTTCAATCGGCTCGCCGTCCAGCAGGATGCTGCCGCCAGATGGCTTGTAGAAACCGGTCAGGCAGTTGAACACGGTGGTCTTGCCCGCGCCGTTCGGCCCGATCAGTGCAACCACCTGTTTCTCTTTGACGGTCAGGGCCACGCCGTTGACCGCCAGCAAGCCGCCGAAGCGCATGCTCAGGTTTTCAACTTTCAAGATCTCGCGGCTCATTTTCGCAACTCCATGTGTGGGCGTTGCATCGGCAGCAGACCTTGTGGACGCCAGATCATCATCAACACCATCAGGGCACCGAACATCAACATGCGGTACTCGCTGAACTCACGCATCATTTCCGGCAACAGGATCATCACCACGGCCGCAAGAATCACACCCAGCTGCGAGCCCATGCCACCCAACACCACAATGGCGAGGATGATTGCCGACTCGATGAAGGTGAACGATTCCGGCGTCACCAGGCCCTGACGCGCTGCGAAGAAGCTACCGGCGAAACCGGCAAATGCAGCGCCGAGGGTGAACGCGGACAGCTTGATGATCGTCGGATTCAGACCCAGTGCACGGCAGGCGATTTCATCTTCACGCAGCGCTTCCCACGCACGGCCGATCGGCATGCGCAGCAGGCGGTTGATGACGAACAGCGCAGCCAGCGCTAGCAACAGAGCAACCAGGTAAAGGAAGATCACCTTGTTGATCGAGTTGTATTGCAGGCCGAAGTATTCGTGGAAGGTTTGCATGCCTTCTGCGGCTTTACGTTCGAAGGTCAGACCGAAGAACGTCGGTTTCTCGATGTTGCTGATGCCGTTCGGGCCACCGGTGATGTCGGTCAGGTTACGCAGGAACAGACGGATGATCTCACCGAAGCCGAGGGTCACGATCGCCAGATAGTCACCGCGCAAACGCAACACCGGGAAGCCCAGCAGGAAGCCGAACGTCGCCGCCATCAGGCCGGCAATCGGCAGGCAGATCCAGAAGCTCAAGCCGTAGTAGTGCGACAGCAGCGCGTAGCTGTAGGCGCCGACGGCGTAGAAACCGACATAGCCGAGGTCAAGCAGACCGGCCAGACCGACGACGATGTTCAGACCGAGGCCGAGCATCACGTAGATCAGGATCAGCGTCGCGATGTCCACCGCGCCACGGGAGCCGAAGAACGGCCACACCAGCGCCACCAGGATCAGCGCAATGATGAAATAGCGCTGGGTGGTTGGCAGGGTGAGGAAGTTGCTCGCCTTGGCCGGGATCAGCGGCAAGCCCGGCGACGAACGCCAGGCTTTGCTGATCTGCTGGTTGAACAGCACGCGCAGGAACATCAGCACCGAACAGATGGCGATGGTCGCCAGCACGGTCGGGCTGGTGTTGTGCACTTCCAGGTTGATGCCGACGATGGTCAGTTTCAGACCGAGTACCGGGTAGGCCACGGCCCACACCAGCAAAGCGCTGAACAGCGCCTGTTTAAGATTCCTAGTCATACTTTCTCAACCTCCGGACGGCCCAGAATGCCGGTCGGACGGAACAACAGCACCAGAACCAACAAGCCGAAAGCCACGACGTCCTTGTACTGGTCGCCGAAGATATCGGCGCCAAACGCTTCCGCCACCCCAAGCACCAAGCCGCCGAGCATGGCGCCAGGGATGCTGCCGATACCGCCGAGTACCGCTGCGGTGAAGGCTTTGAGGCCGACGAGGAAACCGGCGTTCGGGTTGATCACCCCGTATTGCATGCTCAGCAGCACAGCCGCAACGGCTGCCAGCGCGGCACCAATGACGAAGGTCAGGGCGATGATGTTGTTGGTGTTGATGCCGAGCAGATTGGCCATCTTGATGTCTTCGGCGCAGGCGCGGCAGGCGCGACCCAAGCGAGAGCGGGAGATGAACAGCGTCAGGCCGAGCATGGCGATCACTGTCACCACGAACACCACGATTTGCATGTAGGAAATCAGCACTTCTTGTGCGCCACCTGGGCCGAAGGCAAGGTTGCCCGGAATCAGGTTGGGGATAGCTTTGTCCTTGGAGTCTTGCGCCAGCAGAACCGTGTTCTGCAGGAAGATCGACATACCGATCGCGGAAATCAGCGGGATCAGACGGTTGCTGCCGCGCAGGGGGCGGTAGGCGATCCGTTCGATGCTGTAACCGTAGGAACTGGTGACGACGATGCTGGCGATAAACGCTGCGGTCATCAACAGCGGGACACTGTCGAGTCCCATCATGGTCAGCCCGGCAATGGCGATGAACGCCACGTAGGAGCCGATCATGTACACCTCGCCGTGGGCGAAGTTGATCATTCCAATGATGCCGTAGACCATCGTGTAGCCGATGGCGATCAAGGCATACATGCTGCCAACGTTCAGGCCGTTAACCAGCTGTTGGAAGAAGTGATAGATGTCAGGCATTACAGCGCTCCTAAAAACCTGATACGCATTTCACTGGTGGAGTCATTTTCCCGCCCGGCCCCGTGGATCTTTATCCACTTCGAATCCGGGTTTTGCCAGCGAACCGCTGATGACGGTTTTGAGATTTTCAGGTGGGGAGACTGGCGGATCACGCCAGCGCGGCCCATTACATTCGTAAAACAAAGCCCACGGCACGCCGTGGGCTTTATTGGCAGTCAGTCAGGCAACGCCTTACTGAGGCGATACTTCAGTTTTAGGCTTGCCGTTGTGCCACTCGTAGACCACGAATTTGAAGTCTTTCAGGTCGCCCTTGGCGTCGAAGCTCAGGTCGCCAGTCGGAGTCTTGAAAGTCCCGGCGTGAATGGCTTCAGCCACTTTGGCCGCGTCTTCGGACTTGGCTGCCTTGATGCCTTCGGCAATCACTTCAACCGCCGAGTAGGACGGGAACACGAATGGACCGCTTGGATCTTCTTTCTTCGCTTTGAACGCATCGGCGAGGGCGATGTTGGCCGGATCCTGGTCGAAGGATTTCGGCAGGGTCACCAGCAGGCCTTCGGACGCATCCTTGGCGATCTGGGTGATCGAGTCGTTACCCACGCCTTCCGGACCCATGAACTTGGCTTTCAGGCCTTTTTCCTGAGCTTGACGCAGGATCAGACCCAGCTCTGGGTGGTAGCCGCCGTAGTAGACGAAATCGACGTTGGCTTGCTTGAGCTTGGCGATGATGGCGGAGAAGTCTTTGTCGCCGGCGTTGACGCCTTCGAACACGGCAACCTTGGTGCCTTTCTTCTCGAGGGTCGATTTCACCGCGGTGGCGATGCCTTCACCGTACTGTTGCTTGTCGTGCAGCACGCCGACGATTTTCGGTTTCACGTGATCGGCAATGTAGTTACCGGCGGCAGGGCCCTGGGCGCTGTCCAGACCGATGGTGCGGAAGACCATTTTGTAACCACGGGCGGTGATGTCCGGGCTAGTGGCAGCCGGAGTGATCATGATCACGCCTTCGTCTTCGTAGATGTCCGAAGCCGGTTGAGTGGAGCTGGAGCACAGGTGACCGACCACGAACTTGACGCCGTCGTTGACGACCTTGTTCGCAACGGCTACCGCTTGTTTCGGATCGCAGGCATCGTCGTATTCAACGGCTTCGAGTTTCTTGCCGTCGACGCCGCCCTTGGCGTTGATTTGCTCAATGGCCATTTTTGCGCCACTGAACTGCATGTCGCCGTACTGGGCTACTGGACCGGTTTTAGGACCGGCGATACCGATTTTGATGGTGTCAGCTGCGAACGAATGGCTGGCAACCCCGGCCAGAACCATAGCGGCAAACAGTTTGGAAATCTGCTTAGTAGCCTTAGTCATAGTGCTCCACTCTTACTGTTGTAATTTTTTTGAGTTCTGGCGCCGTAGCAGCAGAACCGGGTCAGATATCTTTGCGATACCCTCCGGAAATGCCCCCGGCAACTGTACCGGTACAGTGTAGAGCGCCGGTTGTCAGCCTGGGAAGCGGGCGCCGAGGGGCAAAACCTGGGGGTGTCGCATTTTTGAATGAAAAAGACAGAATCGCGGCGGGGCGTTAGCGGGCATATATCCCAATCTGCAGCATTCCTTGGCGTTCCTGCTCTTTTCGTTCGGTGCAGCCTTTTGCAACCGGGTTTTGCTGACGGACCACCAACGTTATCATTCGCGTCGATTTCTTTTCCGGACAGCACCCATGAATCAAGAACCTAGCACCCTCTATGCCAAGCTGCTTGGTGAAACCGCATCTATTACCTGGAAAGAGTTGGAGCCGTTCTTCGCCAAGGGTGCCCTATTGTGGGTCGACCCTATGCTTGATTTGATTGCTGCCGCCGAGGCTGTGGCCTCGGATGAGGGCGAGAAAGTCGCCGCCTGGCTGGCCGAAGACAAAGTCGCCAAGCTGTCTGAAACGCGGGCGCTGGATATTTTCGAACGTGATCCGGCGTTGTGGGCGGTGGTGGTTTCGCCGTGGATTCTGATCCAGGAAAGGGCAGCCACTTCCGACGTCGCACCTTGATGGTGCGTACGGCCGTCAGCGAAAAGTGTGTAGCGGAGTAGCGTGATGGCACGTTGCCGTAGAGAAACACCACAAGCGCGGGTGGCATCACGGTGACGTAAACGTAACGGGAACAGTTTAGTGAGCAGCCTAACGGCTGCTTAATTGTTTCTGGATATGATCGTTCCCACGCTCCGCGTGGGAATGCATCAATGGACGCTCTGCGTCCGCATTGGGACGCAGAGCGTCCCGGGCGGCATTCCCACGCAGAGCGTGGGAACGATCGTGGGAGCGAGCCTGCTCGCGAAGGGGGCGACTCGGTCTCAGATCAGACCGAGAACGACTTGCCGGTATGGTTATTCAGGGAAATAACCTTGGTCTTGCCAATCCGGTGACGATAGATCTCACGCAGGTACTTGATCGACTTCTTCACGCAATCACGCGACAGGCGAATGTCGTTGATCGAGACAAACTTCTCTTTGTCGTTGATCAGCTCGCGGTACTTCTTCTCGTACATCGGCTTGATTGCGTACCAGTTGGTATCGAGGATCTTCGCCGGGTTTTCGAATTCGTTGAGCAGGTCGTCGATACGGTCTTCGTCGAATTCTTCATTGATGATGAAGTCGAGGATCGAGTTGTCCAGGGTCTCGTCGAAACGGTACGGGTTCTTCGCGAAGCAGCGCTTGATAAACGCCACGATCAAAGTCAGGAAGTCGTCCGACAGGCACGGGCTCTTCGCGATCAACGTGGTCAGCGACAGGTTGGCCGAGGCACCGATCACCAGCGCGTAACGCTTGAGCGTGGTGTTGGGGAACAGGCTGTTGAGGTGGGTCTTCAACCGGTTCAGGTCCATGTACGACAGCTTGTAGTCTTTCGGCAGCGAGACAATCGAGACCACCGACGAGCAGTTCTTGAAGAAGTGCAGGTCGTGCAGTGCCGCAGCGTCGTAACCGGAATTCTTGTACTGCTCAAGCGACGCGCGATAACGCTTGGACTCGATCGGCAACAGGCTGATGCCTTCGATCGCCTGCGTCACTTTGTTGAAGTGCGGCAGGTCGATCGAGCGGAAGAACAGGTCGTCGATGTTCAGGCGCTGAGGCTCTTTATCGAACACCTTGAATTTGTCGCTGCTCGGCGGCGGCGTTTCCGGCACCACCGATTCGGCGTAGGCAATCGCCACCGGGCCGGCCAGGCTCATGAACAGGTCGTTGGCGTCGAGGCGAATGGTTTCGCCAATGTCGATGCCGGCACGGCGGAAATAGTTCTGGTCGTAGTCCGTGGTAACTGCCTGCGCGGTCAGAATGTTGAAGATCTGCTGCGAGATGTACTGGTTGGCGTGCTTTTCCATCGCATTGACATCAATGTTCTGGATGTTGCCGTCATCGCTCTCTTCGGCGTAACGCATGATGTCGTTGGAGATCAGCATCATCGCGTTCCATGGGCGGATACGCCCCATGACGCTGGCTTCGCTGCTGTCTTCGTTGGCGAAGTTGTAGGAGAAGTCCCATTCTTCCGAGAGGTATTTGCACAGCAGGCGACCGGCGTTGATGTGCAGCGCCTCGGACATTTCGCTGCGGTGGTCGGAAATGTTCGGCAGTACGCAGATGCCGCTGGTGAAGATCGGTTCGAACACGAACGAATGACCGCTTTTGCCGTCATGCTCGTCCATCGGCTTGGTGTCGAACGTCTTGTTCATATACGAGTGCTGCTGGGCCAGACCGAATTCCGAAGCCATGCCCGAACCGGTACCGCCGCCGGCACTGAAGATCGAGAAATACAGGCGCGACTGGTTGGCCTTGATGCCGCAGCTGTCGATCAGGTACGAGTGGATCATTTTCCAGTCAGGGCTGGAGAAGCGCTGGGTGTCCTTGTTGAGGATGATCTTCGCCAGGTACTGGCCGAGGATCGGCGCGTTACCGGCGCCACCGGCGTGGACTTCGGACAAGTCCATGATCTTCATTTTGCTGTAGTCGCGCAGGAAGCCGCTTTTCTCGCCCTTGCGCGAGAAACGGATGCGCCCGGCGATGTCCTTGTCGAGGTCACCGAGCATCACCAGCGGTTCGACCAGAAACACCGGTTTGGTCGATTTGTTCGGGCCGATGCGCAGGTTTTGCTTGATCCACTGTGCCGGGCTGTAGCCCTTGTCGGCCAATCGGCGGTCCGCCGCGCGGTCTTCGTTGTTGAATTCGTTGAGGTAGAACTTGCGCGCGTTGTACACCAACTCCGCCACGTCGAGGGCGATGTTCGAGCCGCAACGACCGAGGCCGATCAGGCACACCGATGGGAATTCCTGGTCGTTGTGCTGTTCGTTATCGCCTTCCAGGTGCGGTGGGCGCGGGAACACCAGATCACGCAGACCGTCGAGGTTGTCGAGGATGCGATCGGTGTTGGTTTCGGTGAAGTACAGGTATTGCTGGGTCGACAGCGGGCGCGACGGGACCAATGGTTTCGACGATGACGGGCTGTTGGCGGCGGGGCTCAAAGTCAGATCGGATACCGCAGTGGCGGGATTGTTTTTAGAAGTCATTGTGCGCCATATACCTGGACTGGTTGGCTCGCTGGCCAGTTGCCTGCGAACCTCACGGAATAAGATCTCGCGTCTTTTATGTGCGCGAATTGAGCCCGAGCGTCAGGGACTTGGCCTGACTGTCGCTGGGGGGAATCCTTTCCTGATCGTTGATGAATCGGCCATTATTCGGCGATCTTTAATCGAAAAGAGGCAAAATGATGTCAACGCTACCTTCGTTGGGGTTCGCCGGAATCGGTCTGATGGGCCTGCCCATGTGCCGGCGTCTGTTGGCGGCGGGTTACCCGCTGACCGTATGGAATCGCAACCCGGCCAAGTGCGCGCCACTGGTCGAGGCCGGTGCCCGGCAGGTGGCCAGCCCGGCTGAATTGTGCGAGCACGCCGACGTGGTGATGTTGTGTCTGGCCGATACGGCGGTGGTGCGCGAGGTGGTTTTTGGCGCTGGCGGCATCGCCGAAGGGGCGAAAGGCGGCCAGTTGCTGGTGGACTTTTCCAGCCTTGAACCGACTGCAACGCGGGAAATGGCGGCGACGCTGGCGGATACAACCGGCATGGTCTGGCTGGATTCACCGGTGTCCGGCGGCGTGGTCGGTGCCGAGGCGGGTAGTCTGGCGATCATGGTCGGTGGCGATGCGGCAAATCTGGAGCGTGTGCGCCCGGTATTGCTCAATCTCGGTCAGCGCGTCACGCACATGGGCGGCATCGGTGCCGGGCAGGTGACCAAGGCCTGCAACCAGATGATCGTCGCCTGCAATGCGCTGGTGATTGCCGAAGTAGTGGCGCTGGCCGAACAGGCCGGGGTCGATGCCAGCCTGATTGCCGAAGCGCTGGCCGGCGGTTTTGCCGATTCCAAACCCTTGCAGATCCTCGCCCCGCAAATGGCTGAAAGCCGTTTCGAACCGATCAAATGGCACGTGCGCACGCTGCTCAAGGATCTCGACACCGCCGTGAAATTCTCCCGCGAACAGGGTTCGGCGACGCCGATCAGCGGATTGGCCGCACAACTGATGCGCCTGCATGGGGCGCAAGGCTATTTGGCGCAGGATCCAGCGACACTGGTGCAAATGTACCGCGCGCCAGAATCAACGGATTGACCGCATGTGAATGTTTGCGCTGATTGATTTCTTCCAGCACCGGGCGCAGCTCGTCCAGCGGCACCGGGCGGCTGAGCAGGTAACCCTGAATGAAATCGCAGCCCGAGCGCTCAAGGAATTCGTACTGTTCGAGGCTTTCGACGCCTTCGGTGACCACTTGCAAATGCAGGGTGTGGGCCATGACGATGATCGCCTGGACGATCTCCATGTCGGCGGTCGCCGTGGGAATGTCGAGGATGAACGAACGGTCGATTTTCAAGGTGTTGAGCGGCAGGCGCTTGAGGTAGGCCAGCGACGAATAGCCAGTGCCGAAGTCGTCGATCGATAACGACACACCGAGCGCACGGATCTGCCGCAGCAGCACCAAGGTGTTGGCGATGTTGCCCATCAGTGCGTTTTCGGTCACTTCCAGTTCCAGCCGTTCCGGCGCGACCCCGGCGCTGTGCAATGCCTGTTCGATTTCAATGGCGAGCTCTTCACGGGCGAGGTTGAGCGGTGAGCAGTTCCAGGCAATTTTCAGTTCTTCGCAGCCATGTCGTGACAGTTCACCCAGATCCTTGCAGGCCCGGCGCAGCACCCAATTGTCCAGTTCGGCGATCAGGCCGTTGTTTTCGGCGATGCTGATAAAACGATCCGGGGTCAGCAAGCCATGCAGCGGATGCTGCCAGCGGATCAGCGCTTCCAGTTTGGTGACGCGGCCGGTTTTCAGTTCGAAGATCGGTTGGTAATAGAGGGTCAGACCGTTTTCTTCACGCAGGGCATGGCGCAGTTCTTCTTCCAGTTGCAGTTCGAAGCTGGCGCGGGTCTTGAGGTTGGAACTGAAAAAATGCAGGCCGTTGCGTCCCGCTCCCTTGGATTGATAGAGCGCCAGATCGGCATGCTTGAGCAGTTCCTCGCAGGTGGTGCCGTCCTCCGGAAACAGGCTGATGCCGATGCTGGTGGTCATCACCATGCGGCGCCCGGCCAGTTCGATCGGCTCCTTCATTTTCAGCATGATGCGTTGCGCCATGGTGCGCGCTTCTTCGCGGTCACGCAGGCCGATCAGGATGCAGAACTCGTCGCCGCCGAAACGCGCGACCACGTCTTCATGGCTGCGCACCGAGCCTTTGATGTGCTGTGCGATGACTTTGAGCAGTTCGTCACCGGCGTCATGGCCGAGGCTGTCGTTGATGCGTTTGAAGTGGTCGATGTCGAGAAACATCACCGCGAGCATGCCGCCTTCACTGGCCTTCTGGCTGAGCTTCTCGGCGAAGATCTGGTTGAAGCCCCGGCGGTTGATCAGGTTGGTCAATGCGTCGTAGTTGGCCACCTGCTGCAACGACATGCGTGCCTGATCGAGTTGACCGAGCAGGGCGTTGACCCGGCGCAGGTCGTGTTCCTTGTTCTGCAGTTTCTTGTCGGCCAGCGCCGCGCTGATCGCACTGCCAAGGATCAGCAAAATGATCAGCGCGACCGTGAGCCCCAATTGCAGGTGGCTGGTTTCGGCTGCTATAGACGGCGAGCTGTTTGCCGGCAAGACCAGATTCAGCGCGGCCATCCCGGTGAAATGCATGCTGAAAATACCGGCGCCGAGAATCAGTGCGGCGCTGTACTTGAGCATCTGATGACCCAGACCGCTGCCTTCACGCAAATAGCCGGCCACCCACAGCGCGGCGAAACTGGCGCCGATGGCAATGGCGATCGACAGCACGAACAGCGTTGGTTGGTAGTAGGCCGTGGCGCTCGACTCCATCGCCGCCATGCCGACGTAATGCATGCCGGCGATGCCCAGACCGATGACGATGGCGGTCTTCAGGTACAGCACCAGGCTGGGCTGCGATTCGCTCAGCGTATGCATGGCCAGCCACGAAGCGAGGAGGGCGATCAGCAGGGAGAACAGCGTGATAGGCAGGTCGTAGCCGATTTCAATCGGCGCCTGAAACGCCAGCATGCCGATAAAATGCATGGCCCAGATGCCGCCGGCCAGGCACGTCGCGCCGATCCAGCGCCAGAGTCTCTGCGAGCGCAGATCTTCGGCGTGGCCAACCCGCTCGGCCATGTCGAGAGTGGCAAAACTCGCGGCGCAGGCGACCAGATAGGCGACCAGCACCAGCAAGGGATTATGTGTGCAATCTAAAATGACCTGCCCGCTCTCCGGCAGCTCGGTAACAAACTGCAAACCAAGCCACTCCATAGCATGCCCCATTACTGAAGTCGTCCTGACTGCGTGATGAACGCAGGCGAATGTCAGGAGTATAGAGGCGGTTTTTGCTGCGCAAGGGGTAGTGGCACATTGGCGCTAATGATTTCGGCATTAGCGTCATAGCGATTGGCGCTAAAGGCTTAAGCGATCTGTTCGAAAGGGATTTGCGCCCAGTCCGGTTGCAGGGGCGGCAAACCGAAACGCGCACGGGCCTTGTCGCAATCGACATTCTGCTCGCCGTTTTCCCATGACGACTCGAATTCACGGCAGGGGCTGGAGCGCAATTCATAAATCGAGCACTTCACCTCGCTGCCGACTTCGCCGACCAGCGCCGTGCAGCGCGGCGATTTGCAGTCGGTGCCGTTCATCGCCACCCGGCTGGGACTGATCTGTGTGACCAGTTCATCAGGCACCGTGCCCCCGGAAGATGAGCACTCACCCCAAAAGAAAGACACGCGAAAATGGGAACAGCAGGCACCGCAATTCAGACACGGACTGACTTCAGACATGGGCGAGGGTATCAAAGGGATTGATCGGGAGATCCGGACGGATCCGGCGGCCATTCTAGGCTTTGCCGCAGACTTGGGAAGGGGGGCGCGAAACTATTTTTTTGTGGCAAGGTTTTGCCGCAAAAGCCCCGGTTTTCGGGGGATTCAAGCGTTTTCAAGGGCTTACGTTTCGTTACAGTGCCATGGCCCGATATCAGGCAGACGAATAATCACAGACAGGCCTGTCAGGGCTGACTAGATTGCAGGTTCCGGGCTCGGATGCGCTGGCAGTGAAGCCCCATAACAATAAAGAGACGGACCCATGCAGAACTCGACCCAAGCGGCGAATGCCTGGCGCATTCTGTTCCTGCTGTTCCTCGCTAACCTGTTCAACTTCTTCGACCGCACCATTCCGGCGATCATCATCGAGCCGATCCGCATGGAATGGCACCTCAGTGACTTTCAACTGGGCATCGTCGGCACCGCGTTTACCATCGTTTATGCCATTGCCGGTCTGCCGTTGGGGCGGATGGCCGATACCGGTTCGCGCAGCAAATTGATGGGCTGGGGCCTGGCAACGTGGAGTGCGCTGACTGCCGTCAACGGCCTGGTCGGCAGTTTCTGGAGTTTCCTGATCGTGCGCATGGGCATCGGCATCGGCGAAGCCAGTTATGCGCCGGCGGCCAACTCGCTGATTGGTGATTTGTTTCCGGCCCATCGTCGGGCGCGGGCGATGGGCATCTTCATGCTGGGTTTGCCGTTGGGGCTGTTGCTGGCGTTCTTCACCATTGGCTGGATGGTGAAGGCGTTCGACAGCTGGCGCGCGCCGTTCTTTATTGCAGCGGTGCCGGGTCTGCTGCTGGCGATTTTCATGTTCTTTATCAAAGAGCCGAAGCGCGGCGCGGCGGAAAACGTGCAGGTTTCGCAAGAAAAGGTCGACAAGCCGATCCGACGGATTCTGGCGGTGCCGACCTTTCTCTGGCTGGTGATGGCCGGGTTGTGCTTCAACTTCGCTACCTACGCCTGCAACTCGTTTCTGGTGCCGATGCTGCAGCGCTATTTCCTCATGCCGTTGCAGGAAGCGGCGGTGGCCACCGGGATAATTGTTGGCGTGACCGGGCTGGTTGGGTTGACCCTGGGCGGCTGGATCGCCGACAAGATTCACCAGCGCGTGGCCAACGGGCGGCTGCTGTTTGCGGCGTTCAGCCTGATTATTTCGACCCTGTGCACGGCGTGGGCCCTGCATTCGGGGCGGATCGAGATTGGCGTGTTTGTCGCGGTGTTCAGCGTCGGTTGGTTGTTTGCCTACAACTTCTACACCTGCGTTTACACGGCGATTCAGGACGTGGTCGAGCCGCGCCTGCGGGCGACGGCGATGGCGTTGTTCTTCGCCGGGTTGTATTTGCTCGGCGGTGGTTTGGGGCCGGTGGTGGTCGGTGGATTGTCCGATCACTTTGCGCACACCGCGATGCTGTCGGCGGGAGCTGAGCAGATGACCGAGGCGTTCAAGGCAGTCGGGCTGCATGATGCGATGTACCTGATTCCGGTGGCGCTGTTCTTGACGATGGTGTTTCTGTTTCTGGCAGCGCGTTGTTTTGTGCGGGATGCGCAGCGGATGAAGGAGGGGTTGGTTGCTGTGGTTGAGCCAGAGGTTGCAGTGGCGACGGCATGATGATCGTTCCCACGCTCTGCGTGGGAACGCAGCCCGGGACGCTCTGCGTCCCTTTCCGGAGCTGGAACGCGGAGCGTCCCCTGAGGCATTCCTACGCAGAGCGTGGGAACGATCTACGGCAAACAAAAAAGGCCCGCATCACTGCGGGCCTTGTTGTTTTCAGCGGTGGAGCAGGGCGGTTTAGCCCGCTACCAACACCCGAATCGCTTCCAGACGCAACGCCGCTTTATCCAGCATCGCCAGACCCTGCTCACGCTGTTGGCGCAACGCATCCAGTTCGCTGTCACGCACGGTCGGGTTGACCGCTTGCAACGCGGTCAGGCGCACCAGTTCTTCGTCGGTGTCGGCCGCCAGACGGCGACGGGCCTCGGCCACGCGCTCGGCGTGACGCGGGGCGATCTTGTCTTCACCGGCGTTGATCCGTGGCGTCAGCTGATCGCGCTGGGCCTGGATGAACTTGTTGGCGCTGGCGCGCGGCACGCTTTCCAGCTGATCGTTCAGCGTTTCAAACGAGACCCGTGGCGACAGGTCGTTGCCGTTGGCATCGAGCAGGCAGCGCAGGGCGGCCGGCGGCAGGTAACGGCCCAGTTGCAGCGAACGCGGGGCGACCACTTCGCTGACGTAGAGCAGTTCCAGCAGCACGGTGCCCGGCTTCAACGCCTTGTTCTTGATCAGCGCGACGGCGGTGTTGCCCATCGAACCGGACAGCACCAGGTCCATGCCGCCCTGCACCATCGGGTGTTCCCAGGTGATGAACTGCATGTCTTCGCGCGACAGCGCCTGATTGCGGTCGTAGGTGATGGTCACGCCTTCGTCGTCGCCCAGCGGGAAGCTGGCGTCGAGCATCTTCTCGCTCGGCTTGAGGATCAGGGCGTTTTCCGAATGGTCTTCGCTGTCGATGCCAAACGCGTCGAACAGGGTTTCCATGTAGATCGGCAGGGCGAACTGATCGTCTTGCTCGAGGATGTCCTCGACCAGCGCTTCACCTTCGCCAGCACCGCCGGAGTTGAGTTCCAGCAGACGGTCGCGACCGGTGTGCAGCTCGGCTTCCAGACGTTCGCGCTCGGTGCGTGCTTCGTCGATCAGCGCTTGCCACTCGCTGTCGTCGGCTTCTTCGAGCAGCGGCAGCAGGCGCGGGCCGAACTGATGCTGCAAGGCGTTGCCGGTCGGGCAGGTGTTGAGGAACGCGTTCAGTGCTTCGTGGTACCACTGGAACAGGCGCTGTTGCGGGCTGGTTTCCAGGTACGGCACGTGCAGTTCGATGATGTGTTTCTGGCCGATCCGGTCGAGACGACCGATACGCTGCTCGAGCAGGTCCGGGTGCGACGGCAGATCGAACAGCACCAGGTGGTGAGCGAACTGGAAGTTGCGGCCTTCACTGCCGATTTCCGAGCAGATCAGCACTTGCGCGCCAAACTCTTCATCGGCGAAGTAGGCGGCGGCGCGGTCACGTTCAAGGATGTTCATGCCTTCGTGGAACACCGTGGCCGGAATGCCGGAACGTACGCGCAGGGCGTCTTCCAGGTCCATCGCGGTTTCAGCGTGGGCGCAGATCACCAGCACTTTGGTGCGCTTGAGCATTTTCAGCTGATCGATCAGCCATTCGACGCGCGGGTCGAATTTCCACCAACGCTCTTCTTCGCTGGCGTCCGGCTGCGCCTGGAAGCTGACTTCAGGGTACAGCTCGGCGTGTTCGCCCAGCGGCAGTTCGAGGTATTCGTCCGGGCACGGCAGCGGGTACGGGTGCAGTTTGCGCTCCGGGAAACCCTGCACGGCGGCGCGGGTGTTACGGAACAGCACGCGGCCGGTGCCGTGGCGGTCGAGCAGTTCACGCACGAGGCGCGCGCTGGCTTCGGTGTCACCGTCGTTGACCGCGGTCAGCAGGGCTTCGCCTTCGTTGCCGAGGAAACCCTGAATGGTTTTGTGCGCTTTGGCCGAGAGACGGCCCTTGTCGAGCAGTTCCTGAACGGCTTCGGCCACCGGGCGATAGTTGTCGCTCTCGGCGCGGAATGCAGCCAGGTCATGGAAACGGTTCGGATCAAGCAGGCGCAGTCGGGCGAAGTGGCTGTCCTGACCGAGTTGTTCCGGGGTGGCGGTGAGCAGCAGCACGCCCGGGATGACTTCGGCGAGTTGCTCGACCAGCGAGTATTCCGGGCTGGCTTTCTCTTCGTGCCAGACCAAGTGGTGCGCCTCGTCGACTACCAACAGATCCCAGCCGGCAGCGAACAGTGCGTCCTGGGCCTTCTCGTCGTCGACCAGCCACTCCAGCGCAACCAGCGCCAGTTGGGTGTCTTCGAACGGGTTGGTGGCATCGCTTTCGATAAAGCGTTCTTCGTCGAACAGCGCGACTTGCAGGTTGAAGCGGCGGCGCATCTCCACCAGCCACTGGTGCTGGAGGTTTTCCGGGACGAGGATCAGCACGCGGTTGGCGCGGCCCGAAAGCAGTTGGCGATGGATCACCAGACCGGCTTCGATGGTTTTACCCAGACCCACTTCGTCCGCCAGCAGAACGCGCGGCGCGATACGGTCGGCGACTTCACGGGCGATGTGCAATTGGTGCGCAATCGGCTGCGCACGCACGCCACCCAGGCCCCAGAGCGAAGATTGCAACTGGCGGCTGGTGTGTTCGAGGGTGTTGTAACGCAGCGAGAACCACGCCAGCGGGTCGATCTGCCCGGCGAACAGACGGTCGCTGGCGAGACGGAACTGGATGAAGTTCGACAGCTGGGTTTCCGGCAGGGTGACGGCTTCGTTCTGCCCATTGAGGCCGTGATAGACCATCAGCCCGTCGACATCGTCGACTTGCTGCACGGTCATCTTCCAGCCTTCGAAGTGGGTGATGCTGTCACCCGGCGAGAACCGCACGCGGGTCAGGGGCGCATTCCGTAGCGCGTACTGGCGGGTTTCGCCAGTGGCCGGGTAAAGCACGGTCAACAAGCGGCCGTCCTGTGCCAGAACGGTGCCTAAACCAAGCTCTGCTTCGCTGTCACTGATCCAGCGTTGCCCCGGTTGATACTGCTGCGCCATGCTGCCTGACTCCCACCTTGAAAAAGCGGGCTATCTTAACGGAATGAGGGCTCGAGGCCAAAGGATTAGCAGCAGTTGCGAGCTTTTAGCTGCAAGCTGCAAGTCGAAGCAGGCGGCGGTCATGCGTCGGTTTTACGAGAGAACAGGGCACCGGTGAGTGTTAACCCGGTCACAAGTTTGCGACCGACGGCTCAAGGCGCCTTTGCCGCAGCCGATAGCCTGCTGACAGGAGACCCTTTATATGTTGCCACCGATGCTCCCCCTGAGCGCTGTGCCGATCACATCCCAGCAGGATCCGATCCGCCAGCGGCCGGATATTCCGCCGGTGGTGCCGGTGCAGGAAAGCTCCAACGAAAGCACGATCGATCTGCAAAAGCGCGATCCGGAAGAGGATCGCCTGATGGCGCGCGAAGAACAGCGCCGCCAGCAGGAGCGTGATCGTCGTCGGCGCGAAGCCGACGAAGATCCCGAAGAGCATCTGGCCGTGCCCGGTACCGAGCTGAACGCCGATAACACCGTGCCGGTGGTGCCGCTGATGGAAGATCAACCGCGTCAGGGCTTGTGGGTGGATATCGAGATCTGAGGCTGGGCGGCCAGTTCGCTCAGCGCTGTCAGTAATATGTCGATTTCTGCCTCGCTGTTCAGGTAGCTCAGCGAGATCCGCGCAATGTTCTGAAGCCCTCGCGCCTGCATGTCCAGCGGGGTGTAGGCGACACCATTGGCGCCAATGTTGATCCCTCGCATGGCCAGCGCCTGTTTCAAGGCCAGACAATCCCAGCCCTCAAGCGTAAAGGCGATCAGCCCTGATTGCTGACGCTCGCGGCCGAGATCCTGCAATGACAATCCGCGAATGTCCTGCAAGCGTTGGCGCAGCGGGCGGCTCATCTGCTCGATTCGCCGGCGTATGGCCTGCGCACCGATGCGGTTGTGTTCTTCCAGCGCATTGGCCAGTCCGGCCAGTAGCGCCAATGACACTTCACTGGTTTCGAAACGCCGGGCATCCTCGCGCAAGGCAAACCGCTGGCCGTCCCACGGCGCCGACAGCACGTCGCGCTGCACCGGCAGCAAACGCTGCATGAAGCCCGGCCGCACATAGAGCACAGCGGTGCCGCGCGGGCCTCGAAGGTATTTGCGTCCCGCGCCTTTGAGCACATCGCAATGCAAGGCCTGAACATCGCAAGGTAACTGCCCCAAGGCCTGGCCGGCATCGACGAAGTAGGGGATGCCGTGTCGTTGCGCGACCTGACCAATCTGCGCGGCGGGATTGATCAGGCCACCGTTGGCGGGCAACCAGGTCAGTGCGATCAGCCGCACGTTGTGGTCAATCATCTGCGCCAGTGCCTGCGGATCGACTGCACCGTGGGCGTCACAGGGAATGACGTCCAGACGTGCCCCGGCCTTCACCGCTTCAGCGATGCACGCCAGATTGCCGGCCCACTCATGGCGCCCGACCAGAATCCGCTCACCCGCTTGCCAGGACCCCAGCGCATTGAATGCCTGACTCCATGCTGCCGAGCCGCTGCTGGCGAAGGCGATGCTCTCGGGTTCGGTATTCAGCATTTGCGCGGCCGCGGTGCGCGCCCGTTGCTGAATCTGCAGATCGGCGGCCTCCATCGGCCCGCCCAGTGCTTCGCGTTGCAACTGCTCGATTATCGCATCGAGGGTGGCCTGACTTGGCAATGAAGAGCCGGCGTGGTTGAAGTGAATGATCCGCGCGCAGCCTGGTGTGGCTGCCCGCAGGTGTTCGACGTCCTCGCTGTTCACGGCTTGAGCTCGAAAATCGCGTCGAGCTCTACCGCGACTCCGCTGGGCAGGCTGGCGACGCCGACGGCGGTGCGGACATGCCGGCCCTTGTCGCCCAGCGCGTTGACCAGCAGGTTGGAAGCGCCATTGGCGACCGCGCCCTGACGCTGGAATTGGGGCGTGGCGGCGATAAAAACACCGAGGCGGATAATTCTCACCAGTTTCGATAGGTCATCGCCCAGGGCATCGCTCAGTTGGGCAAGCAAACCCAGTGCGGCAAGTTCGGCAGCGTTGATCCCCTCTGCTTCGCTGATGGCTTCACCGAGCCGCCCGATGAATGCAGGTTTGCCATCCAGCAACGGAATCTGTCCTGAGATGAACAACTGGTTCTGACTGACAACGTGGTTGATATAGTTGGCGATGGGCTGGCTCGGTGTTGGCAGGTGCAGGCCGAGTTGTTCGATACGCTCGCGCAGAGATTCGCTCATGTTGAGACCTCCTGAATGAAGGGCCTCAGCATGTTGAAACGAGGGGAGGGCGACAAACGGATAGATTTAATCCGATGAATCGAAATGGCTCATGCGTCGGCGGCTTCATCCAGCCATTGGCTGAAACACGCGGCCGGCGCGGACAAGGGCCGCTCCGGCGTCACCAGCCAATAGCCGATGTCACCCCGTAGAGGCGTGGTATCAAAGGCCGGCACCAAGGAGCCTTCCTTGAGACGGCGAGCGATCAGGCATTGCCGTCCCATGGCGATGCCCTGACCGGCGACGGCTGATTCGACCACGATGTTGTAGTCATGCAGCATGACGCTCGGTACCTGAGCCAGATCGATGCCGCTGTGCTGGCTCCAGTCAGTCCATTCGAACGGTTGCAGCGATTTGGCCATCAACAGGGGACCGTTTTGCACACCCGTTCGCTTGAAGGCCGGGCTGCACACCGGTGTCAGCGTTTCGGTCATGAAGCGTCGGGCCTGTACGTCCGGCCAACGGCCCTTGCCGTAACGAATGGCCAAATCGACTTCGCCACCCTTGACGTCGGCCAACTGCACGGCGGGTATCAGTTCGACATGGATGTCGGGGTGTCTGGCCCGGAAGTCGCTGAGTCGCGAGGCCAGCCACAAGGTGGCAAACGACGCCAGCAGGCCGATTCGCAAGGTCGTGCGTTGATTGCCGCGCAATTCGCGGCTGGCGGCGGCGATGGCGGCGAGTGCCGGTTCGATCTGGCGATAGTAGGCTGCGCCGGCGGGTGTCAGGTCGATTGCGCGGGTACGCCGGACAAACAGTCGCTGATCCAGAAATGCTTCGAGTTTGTGCACCTGATGGCTGATCGCGCTTTGCGTCACCGACAACTCGTCGGCGGCCTTGATGAAGCTCAAGTGGCGGGCCACGGCTTCAAAGACGCGCAAGGCCATCAGCGGTGGCAGATCCTGGTGCAAAGGCACGGCAAACATCCTCGGGTTTGGCGCAAAGCGCAGATTCTGCGGGCAAAACTGTTGTTCGGTACATCAATTGTTGCCTGTCGTCGCTGGCAATGGCTGGTCAGTGCCAGCGTCAGGCGGCATTATTGGCGCAGTCCTGCCGGTGATGTGGCAGTTGTGATTCATTCAAGTGATGTAATGACGCCATGAGCCAAGACGACAAACTGATTGACCTCGGCGCTGAACGCGCCAAGCGCGTGCATGACCTTAACGAGAAGCGCCTGAACGAAGTGCGTCAGGCCTTCGAGCAGGCTATGCCCCTGGGAAAAGCCAGGAAAAAGTCAAAAAACAAGCCGAAAAAGCGTTGATCTCCTCCTGCATCCGTTGATGCAGGTCAGTTATTTTCCCTCCTTTACTCTCCTTCGTTGCTGGTATTGATCCCGGTCAATTTGTGCGCCTGTGTGTTTGGTAACTTAGTTCCATCGCAGCAGAGCAGGGGCCAGGAGGCCAGTCATGTTTTTCGATAACGTGGTATTTGCCGGGGTCCTGACTGTAGGGCTGATGGTTCTGTTTTTTGCAGGGTTTGGATTTTTTATCTGGAAGGATGCGAATAAGCGCAAGAAGTGATTCTTCTGGGTTGATGAGCACGCAAGGCATTTTGGGGCGACTTCGGTTGCCCCTTTTTTTTGTGTCTTGGCGGCCTTTGGGCCGACCAGGCTTTTGGTGGTTTTGTGTGTATATCCGTTTTTTGGGTGATGGCGGCTTAGGGTTCCGCCCTGACGGCGGGTCACCTTTTCCAAACGCCGAAAAGGTAACCGAAAAGGCTTGCTCCTGCGTGCGGCCCGCTCGCTGGGGCTCGGGGTTCCTTCGCTCCGGGATCGATCCGGGCGCAGCGCCTACGGTTTGCTTCGCTGCACCTCCTCTCGCTGTGTTTGGCTTCGCCAAACGGTCGCTGCGCTCCCACGCCCGGATCAATCCCTCCACTCAGCCTTCCGACGTCGCCCGTGGAGCAAGATCAAGAGCAGGCGAGCTGACACTCGGCCTATTGAGTGGGGAAGAGCATGCGGCCGGCTTTTGTTCGGTGTTGGATTCACCCCTCACCCCAGCCCTCTCCCCGAGGAGAGGGAGCCGGTTTTTGGGCTTTTCAAAATCTGAGTTCGACTCGGTATCCCAAGTCGGCGTACCTCTTCCATTCCACGCAATCAGTCCCCTCTCCCTCCGGGAGAGGGCTAGGGTGAGGGGCTCTTGATGTGGCTTTTGATCTGGCTTTGGCTTTGGCTTTTGATCTTTTGCCCCATCGGCAGGCCGAGCGGAGGTGTTCATCCGGGGGTAGGCGCGCAGCGCCGTGCGGCGAAGCCGCATACATCGAGAGGAGGTGCAGCGAAGCAAACCGTAGGCGATGCCCCCGGATGGACACCGTAGCGAGGGAACACTGAGCCTAAGCGAAGTGCCGTACGCCAGGGGCAAAGCCTTTTGGTTCCTTTTTGGCGTTTGAAAAAGGGACTCGCTGTAAGAGCGAAACCGCCAGCGGCAGCCCCTGCAGCAACGGATATGCCCCCAATCCAATCCCCCAAACACAAAAAAAGGCGCGATCCTCTCGAATCGCGCCTTTCTCATGTGCCGCTATCTATCAACTACCCAACGCCTTCGACGCCAGCCAGAACAACCCAGCCGACAGCGCAACAGTCGCCGGCAGGGTCAACACCCACGCCAACAGAATGGTACGAACCGTGCCACCCTGCAGGCCGCTTTTGTTGGCGACCATGGTGCCCGCCACGCCCGAAGACAGAACGTGAGTGGTCGACACTGGCAGGCTGAAGATGTTGGCCATGCCGATCAGACTGGCAGTCGTGATCTGCGCCGACATGCCCTGCGAGTAGGTCATGCCTTGCTTGCCGATCTTCTCGCCGATGGTCAGTACCACGCGTTTCCAGCCAACCATGGTGCCCAGGCCCAGGGCCAGGGCGACCGCCAGAATTACCCAGAACGGGGCGTACTCGGTGGTGGTGGTCAGGTCTTTGCGCAGCTTGTCGAGGTCAGCCTTTTCACGGGCTTCCAGGCCAGGCAGTTTGCCAACCTTCTTCGCGGTGTCGTCCAGGCAGAGCAGGTAACGACGCACTTCGATGCGGCTATCGGACGACAGCGAGTGGTAGTCCGCTACACCTTTGAGGGTGTGCAGCAGGGCGCTGATGGTCGGTTCGGTCTGCTGCGGGTTGCAGCGGAACTTCTCCGGCAGGTCGCCTTCCACGCTTTTGCCCAAGGCCAGGAATTCACCCAGCGAATCGGCGTTGCGCTGGTAGAACTGGCTCAGGTGCAAGGTCGCATCGCGAGTGCGTTCGATCTGATACGTGGTGCTGTTCAGGTCGAGGACGAACTGCGCCGGGACGATACCGATCAGCACCAGCATGATCAGGCCGATGCCTTTCTGGCCATCGTTGGAACCGTGCACGAAGCTCACGGCCATGGCCGAGATCACCAGGACCAAGCGGTTCCAGAACGGTGGGTGCTTCTTGTCGTCAATCTTGCGGCGTTGCTCCGGTGTCTTGTGCATCTTCGACAGCGGGCGCCACCACTTCAGGCCGATCAGGATCAGCGCGGCGATCAGGAAGCCGGCCATTGGCGAGAACACCAGCGAGGCGCCGATGTCGATCGCTTTCTGCCAGTTCACGCCGTCGGCCAACGGAATATCGTTGATCAGGGCGTTGGCCAGGCCGACACCGAGGATCGAGCCGATCAAGGTGTGCGAGCTGGACGCCGGGATACCGAAGTACCAGGTGCCCAAATTCCAGGCGATTGCCGCGGCGAGCAACGAGAACACCATCGCCAGACCATGGCCGGTGTTCACATTGATCAGCAGTTCAACCGGCAGCAAATGGACAATGGCATACGCCACGCCAACGCCGCCCAGCAGCACGCCGAGGAAATTGAACACACCGGAAAAGAACACCGCCAGGTGGGGCGGCATGGCTTTGGTGTAGATAACAGTGGCTACCGCGTTAGCGGTGTCATGAAATCCATTGATGAACTCGAAGGCGAGGACAAACGTCAGGGCGAGCAAGAGGCTCACAAGCACCCAAGCATCCAGTCCGCTGAATAAATCGATCATGAAGGTTTTCTGACCCGGTCGTAAGGGGGCGCGATTATGCCAGAAAAGACTGGAAATCGATCCCCTACCTGCTCATCGGTTACACACTTCTTCGATTTAATTTGTTGCAGTACATGAAAACCTAGCGTGGTGCAGGGTTTTTCAAGTCTTTGATTTAATTGATTAAAGACATTTTTTACAGGCAGTTTCACCCGCGCATCGAGGGCTCAAACGCTTGTCTGAAATATCTGTGAAACCTGTAGGACGCCCGTCCTCAGTCAGCCAGACCGGTTGATGGCCGCTGCCCGCGGGTAGCGGGCGCGCAAGGCATCGTCGTTCCACCGCGCTTGTAACCGGTGTGGACGTAAACCTCAAAAGATACAAAACCGTGGCTCAAGGCTCTTCGGCTTTGAGTTCCTTTTCGATCTTTTCGATTTCTTGCTTGAAGACCTGATCCTGAACGGTCGGGCGTTTACGCCACGCTTTGCGTTCCGGTTCGGGCTGAGCGGCGTAGGTGGTGACTTCCCCGCCGTAAACTTCCTTGTAACGTTGTTCCTGGCGCTCAAGTTCCGCGCGCAGTTCGTCTTTCGTCACAGTGCTACCTGTATGAGTTGATTTAGTTGTCTGGTGAAACGCACTGCAACGAATCGATTGAACGTAACCACCGCGAGTTCAACGCCCGGACAGGCATTGGCGTCATCGGTGGGGCGATCAAGACTTCCGTGTTACAGGCGGCTACGGCACCAGATAAAAACTGACGCAGCATCAGTTTCCTGTTTCAGCGAGCGCAGGCGTTGCATGAGTAATGAGCGTCAGGCGCTGGCCGGGCTGTTGGTGATGGACATCACCTCAGCAGGTGGCGACCTCAGCGATTAAAAACGAGGTGCCACTGAGGTGCATTATAGCGGTCGATTCAGGAATGACTATCTTTGCCAAGTTAAAAACGGTTCTGGATGTGTGATTGTTTTGTGACTCGCAACTTTTGTCGCTAGTTGAAGTGCGTGATGGCCTTTATTGGGCGAGCGATCGGTTTTTGGCGCCATTTAGTCGAACAACTAAGGGTGTGATTCGGATAACGAGAAAAGTTGAGTAAACCCCGAAAGAAGCATGAAACGGCCGCAACCGTTGATTGCGATTATCGGTCGACGGTTCGATAATCGCCCAATCTTGCAGGTCCGACGCTTGTGCATTGGTCGGCGAGCCGCTTGTATAGCCCATTGATCCGTGCCGGATAAAAGGACAAGAAATGAACGATCAAATGCGCAACTCCTTCACCTCCGTGGCGCCGCCGATCGTCGCCTCGCCGGCCAAACGCATCCAGGCGCTGACCGGTGATCCAGACTTCATGACCTCGCTGGCCCGGGGTCTGGCGGTGGTGCAGGCGTTTCAGGAGCGCAAGCGGCATCTGACCATCGCCCAGATCAGCCACCGCACGGAAATCCCCCGCGCCGCCGTGCGCCGGTGCCTGCATACGCTGATCAAGCTCGGTTACGCGACCACCGACGGTCGCACCTATTCATTGTTGCCAAAAGTCCTGACTCTCGGTCACGCGTATCTGTCGTCGACGCCATTGGCGGTATCCGCCCAGCCTTATCTGGACCGGATGAGCGAGCAACTGCACGAAGCCTGCAACATGGCCACGCTCGAAGGCGACGACATTCTCTACATCGCCCGCTCTGCGACCACCCAGCGGCTGATTTCGGTGGACCTGTCGGTGGGCGGTCGCTTGCCTGCGTATTGCACCTCAATGGGCAGGATTCTGCTGGCAGCACTCGACGACACGTCGCTGCGTGAATACCTCGACCACGCCGAACTGGTCGCCAAGACCAGCCGCACGATCCATACACCTGATGCGTTGCTCGAATGCCTGCAAGAAGTGCGGCAGCAAGGCTGGTGCATCGTCGATCAAGAGCTGGAACAAGGCCTGCGCTCGATTGCCGTGCCGGTCTACGACGCGTCTGGCCAAGTGGTGGCGGCGCTCAACGTCAGTACCCACGCCGGTCGTGTCAGCCGTACCGAGCTGGAGCAACGCTTTCTGCCGGGCCTGCTCAGCGCCAGTCGCGATCTCAGCGCGCAATTGTTTGCCTGATGAAGCTGTTCGATAAACGCACAGTGTTGCGTTTATCGAATTGACGCTAAAACCCTCGGATCATTAATGTCGCGGCAGCGTCATCCGGCGCTGATGTGAATGAGCCCGCCGGACTGTCGACTCCCATAATAATGACAAGAGGCAACTCACCATGCGCATGCTCCCCGACTGTCTCCGCTCCAACCGCTGTTGCCGGATTCACCGCAACGCCTGATTGCAACCTTCTATTCTTGTAGCTGTGCCGCTCTCTGGCCGGCCGCCGTTCGACTGCGTTTTTTGCGTGGAATAAAAATAATGAACCAGCCTCAGTCCGCTGTGGGTAACTGCCTCGACGTGCAGACCTTCATCAATGCCCAACCGATCTCGCGCTATCAGTGGCGGGTGGTGATCCTGTGTTTCCTGATCGTCTTCCTCGATGGCCTCGACACCGCCGCGATGGGCTTCATTGCCCCGGCGCTGTCGCAGGATTGGGGCATCGACCGCGCCAGCCTCGGCCCGGTGATGAGCGCCGCGTTGATCGGCATGGTTTTCGGCGCACTGGGTTCCGGGCCTTTGGCTGACCGCTTCGGGCGAAAAGTCGTACTCGTCGGTGCCGTGATTCTGTTCGGTGCTTTCAGCCTGGCGTCGGCGTACAGCAGCAACGTTGAACAACTGCTGGTGCTGCGCTTCCTGACCGGTCTCGGCTTGGGTGCGGGGATGCCGAACGCCACCACACTGCTCTCGGAATACACCCCGGAACGCAAGAAATCGCTGCTGGTGACCAGCATGTTCTGCGGTTTCAACCTCGGCATGGCCGGTGGCGGGTTTATTTCCGCCAAGCTGATTCCAGCGTTCGGCTGGCACAGTCTGTTGTTGATCGGTGGGATTTTGCCGCTGATCCTCGCGGTGGTGCTGCTGTTCTGGCTGCCGGAATCGGCGCGTTACCTTGTCGTCCGTAACCGTGGCACCGACAAAGTGCGCAAAACCCTGGCGCCGATCGATCCGGTCACCGTCGCCCAAGCCTCCAGTTTCAGCGTGCCGGAACAGAAAACCGTCAAGGCGCGCAACGTGTTTGCGGTGATTTTCTCCGGCACTTACAGCACGGGCACTCTGCTGTTGTGGCTGACCTATTTCATGGGACTTGTGATTGTTTATCTGTTGACCAGTTGGCTGCCGACGCTGATGCGTGACAGTGGCGCGAGCATGGAGCAAGCCGCATTTATCGGTGCGTTGTTCCAGTTCGGCGGGGTGCTGAGTGCGGTCGCGGTCGGCTGGGCGATGGATCGCTTCAATCCGCACAAGGTCATCGGCACTTTCTACCTGCTGGCCGGGGTGTTTGCCTACGCAGTAGGTCAGAGCCTGGGCAACATCACGTTGCTGGCGACTTTGGTGCTGGTGGCGGGGATGTGTGTAAACGGTGCGCAATCGGCGATGCCGTCGCTGGCGGCGCGGTTTTATCCGACGCAGGGGCGGGCGACTGGTGTGTCGTGGATGCTCGGGATTGGCCGTTTTGGCGCGATTCTCGGGGCGTGGATGGGCGCTACGTTGCTGGGCCTTGGCTGGAATTTCGAGCAGGTGTTGACGGCGTTGGTGATCCCGGCGGCGTTGGCAACGGCGGCAGTATTGATCAAGGGCATGGTGAGTCATGCGGATGCGACCTGAGTTTCAGCGCCTCATCGTTCCCACGCTCTGCGTGGGAACGCCTCTAGAGACGCTCCGCGTTCCGGCCTTTGAAAGAGACGTGGAGCGTCCCGGGATGCATTCCCACGCGGAGCGTGGGAGCGATCAATACCGAACGATAGGTTGACAACAATCTGTTCGATAAACGAACACTCAGTCGATTATCGGATTGTTTGGCGAATTTCCCAGGCTTAATCTGCAGTGACTCCGGCGCTGAACCTCGCGCCTTTTTATCACTGGCGATTCATTACAAAAACAGGAGCCCGCTCCATGGCTGAGATCCTTTCGCTGCACGACGCGGTGAAGCAATTCGTCAACGACGGCGACACCGTCGCACTCGAAGGCTTCACTCACTTGATCCCTACGGCAGCGGGTCATGAAATCATTCGTCAGGGCAAGAAAGATCTGACACTGGTGCGGATGACGCCTGACCTGATCTACGACCAACTGATCGGCGCCGGTTGCGCGCGCAAACTGATTTTCTCCTGGGGCGGCAACCCGGGGGTCGGTTCACTGCACCGCCTGCGTGACGCGGTCGAGAAGCAATGGCCGCACGCGCTGGAAATCGAAGAGCACAGCCATGCCGACCTGGCCAATGCCTACGTGGCCGGCGCATCCGGCCTGCCATTCGCGGTGCTGCGCGCCTACGCCGGCTCCGACCTGCCGAAGGTCAATCCGCTGATCAAAACTGTGACTTGCCCGTTTACCGGTGAAGTATTGGCGGCCGTGCCGTCGGTGCGCCCGGACGTGACCGTGATCCACGCGCAGAAAGCCGACCGCAAGGGCAACGTGTTGCTGTGGGGCATTCTCGGCGTGCAGAAAGAAGCCGCACTGGCTGCCAAGCGCTGCATCGTCACCGTCGAAGAAATTGTCGACGATCTCAACGCACCGATGAATTCTTGTGTATTGCCGACCTGGGCCTTGAGCGCGGTCTGTCATGTGCCCGGCGGCGCACATCCGTCCTACGCCCACGGTTACAACGAGCGTGACAATCGTTTCTATCAGGCGTGGGATCCGATCGCCCGCGACCGTGAGACGTTTACCGCGTGGATCAACGAATACATCCATGGCTGCGCTGATTTCAGCGAGTTCCAGGCCAAGTTGGCCGCTGCTTCGGAGGCCAAGTAATGACTTACACCACCAATGAAATGATGACCGTCGCCGCGGCACGTCGCCTGAAGAACGGCTCGGTGTGCTTCGTCGGCATCGGCCTGCCGTCGAAAGCCGCCAACCTCGCGCGCCTGACTTCGTCGCCGGATGTGGTGCTGATCTACGAATCCGGCCCGATTGGTGCGAAACCAAGCGTGTTACCGCTGTCGATCGGTGACGGCGAGCTGGCGGAAACCGCCGACACCGTGGTGCCGACCGGTGAGATTTTTCGCTACTGGCTGCAGGGCGGGCGCATCGACGTCGGTTTTCTCGGCGCCGCGCAGGTCGACCGTTTCGGCAACATCAACACCACCGTGGTTGGCGATTACTTCTCGCCGAAAGTGCGCCTGCCGGGTGCCGGTGGCGCGCCGGAAATTGCCGGTTCGGCAAAAAGCGTGTTGATCATCCTTAAACAGTCGGCGCGTTCGTTTGTCGACAAGCTCGATTTCATCACCTCGGTCGGTCATGGCGAGGGCGGCGATTCGCGCAAACGTCTGGGCCTGCCGGGCGCCGGACCGGTCGGGATCATCACCGACCTGTGCATCATGGAACCGGAAGAGGGCACCCACGAATTCGTGGTTACTGCACTGCATCCGGGGGTGACCCGCGAGCAAGTGGTCGCGGCCACCGGTTGGGCGATTCGTTTTGCTGACAGCGTTGAGACCACCGCTGAGCCGACCGACGTCGAACTGACGGCGCTGCGCGATCTCGAAGCGCGCACCGCCGCGGCCCACGGCCAGGCACCGGGAGAAGCATGATGCGCGACGTTTATATCTGCGACGCGATTCGCACACCCATCGGCCGTTTCGGCGGCGGACTGTCCGCCGTTCGCGCTGATGACCTGGCCGCCGTGCCGATCAAGGCCCTGATGGAACGCAATCCCTCGGTGGACTGGAACGCCATCGACGAAGTGTTCCTCGGCTGCGCCAACCAGGCCGGCGAAGACAACCGCAACGTTGCACGCATGGCGCTGCTGTTGGCGGGCCTGCCGGACAGCGTGCCGGGCGTGACCCTCAATCGTCTCTGCGCTTCGGGCATGGACGCGATCGGTACGGCATTCCGCGCCATCGCCAGCGGCGAGATGGAGCTGGCGATTGCCGGCGGCGTCGAGTCGATGTCCCGCGCACCGTTCGTGATGGGCAAGGCTGATGCGGCGTTCTCGCGCAACATGAAACTGGAAGACACTACCATCGGCTGGCGTTTCATCAACCCGCTGATGAAGGCGCAATACGGCGTCGACGCGATGCCGCAGACCGCTGACAACGTCGCCGACGACTATAAAGTCTCGCGCGCCGATCAGGACGCTTTCGCCCTGCGCAGTCAGCAACGCACCGCCGCCGCGCAGGCTGCAGGATTTTTCGCTGAAGAAATCGTCGAAGTGCGGATTGCCCACAAGAAGGGTGAAACCGTGGTCAGCCAGGATGAACATCCGCGCGCCGACACCACGATTGAAGCACTGACCAAACTCAAACCGGTCAACGGCCCGGACAAAACCGTTACCGCCGGCAACGCTTCCGGGGTCAACGACGGTGCTGCCGCACTGATTCTGGCTTCCGCCGAAGCGGTGAAAAAACATGGCCTGACCGCCCGCGCCAAAGTGCTCGGCATGGCCAGCGCCGGTGTGGCACCGCGTGTGATGGGCATTGGCCCGGTGCCGGCGGTGCGAAAATTGATCGAGCGCCTGGGCGTAGCCGTCAACGATTTCGACGTGATCGAACTCAACGAAGCGTTTGCCAGCCAGGGTTTGGCGGTGCTGCGTGAATTGGGTCTGGCCGACGACGCTGCGCAGGTCAACCCGAACGGTGGCGCCATTGCCTTGGGTCACCCGTTGGGCATGAGCGGTGCGCGTCTGGTGCTGACCGCGCTGCATCAGTTGGAAAAGACCGGTGGCAAGAAAGGTCTGGCGACCATGTGCGTCGGTGTCGGCCAAGGTCTGGCCCTGGCCATCGAACGCGTCTGACGCAAGCCGTGACGAAAAAGAACAGAGGAAAGCGACATGTCTGACAAGCCTGGTTACCGTCGTCCGCAGGAAGGCACTCAGCCTGAGTACCTGCACCCGACGTATCAATCCACCAACCTGCGTTCGCCGTCGAAGCCGTTGGTGTTTCTGCCGCATTCGCTGTCGGAAATCACCGGGCCGACCATCGGCGCCGAGCGTGTAGGCGATACCGATAACGACCTGACCGCCCAGCATGAAGGCGAGCCACAGGGCGAACGCATCATCGTTCACGGTCGTGTACTGGACGAAAACGGTCTGCCGGTGCCGGGGATTCTCGTCGAGATCTGGCAGGCCAACGCCGCCGGCCGCTACAACCACAAGCGCGACCTGCATGACGCGCCGCTGGACCCGAACTTTACCGGCACCGGCCGTACCGTCACCGACGCCGATGGCTGGTATCAGTTCCAGACCATCAAGCCCGGCGCTTATCCGTGGGGTAACCACCACAATGCCTGGCGCCCGGCGCATATCCACTTTTCGCTGTTCGGGCCGAGCATCCTCACCCGTCTGGTTACGCAAATGTATTTCCCGGGCGATCCGCTACTGGCGTACGACCCGATCTACAACTGCGTGCCGGACACTTCGGCCAAGGAACGCCTGATCGCCAGTTTCGATCTGGAAAAAACCATTCCGTCCTACGCCCTCGGTTATCGTTGGGACATCGTGCTGCGCGGGCGTGAAGCCACGCCGATGGAGAAATAAGATGACGCTGACTGCGACCACGTCCCACACCGTCGGGCCGTATTACCACATCGGTCTGACCTGGCTGAACCGCGAAGACCTCACCGTCGAACAAACCCTCGGCGAGCGCGTGGCGATCACCGGGCAGGTGGTGGATGGCAATGGTGATGTCGTCAACGACGCCATGCTCGAAGTCTGGCAGGCCAACGCCGCCGGCAAATACGACCACCCGGAAGACGAGCAGGACAAACCGCTCGATCCGAATTTTGAAGGCTTTGGCCGGGTGCCGGTGGATACTGAAGGGCGCTTTCGCTTCACCACGATCAAACCGGGCACGGTTGAAGGGCTTAAAGGCTCGATCCAGGCGCCACACTTGGTGGTGCTGGTGTTTGCCCGTGGTTTGGTCAAGCACTTGCTGACGCGGATTTATTTTGAAGGCGAGCCGGCCAACGTTGATGATCCGTTGCTCGAATGCGTACCGGCCGAGCGTCGCAGTACCTTGCTGGCCAAGCAGGACGCGTCGGGCGTTTACCAGTGGAATGTGATTCTGCAGGGCACCGATGCCGAGACCGTGTTCTTCGATTATTAAGATCAAAAGATCGCCGCCTACGGCAGCTCCTACATGATCGTTCCCACGCTCTGCGTGGGAATGCCGCCCTGGACGCTCCGCGTCCACCGTGACGCGGAGCGTCACCGGATGCGTTACCACGCGGAGCGTGGGAACGATCGATATAGGATGTGGAACGGGACTGTTGCAAAGTATGTCTAGACTCTCACTGTCCCTATCGAGTGAAAAACAATGACAACCACCACCTCCCATTACACCGGTGAAGAGCGCAGCAAGCGTATCTTTGCCATTGTCGGCGCCTCGTCCGGCAACCTCGTCGAATGGTTCGACTTCTACGTCTACGCCTTTTGCGCGATCTATTTCGCCCCGGCGTTTTTCCCCTCGGACAACCCGACGGTGCAACTGGTCAACACCGCCGGCGTGTTCGCCGCCGGTTTCCTGATGCGCCCGATTGGCGGCTGGATTTTTGGCCGGGTCGCCGATAAGCACGGGCGCAAGAACTCGATGCTCATCTCGATTCTGATGATGTGCTTCGGCTCGTTGCTGATCGCCTGCTTGCCGACCTACAAGGACATCGGCGTCTGGGCACCGGTCCTGCTGTTGTTCGCACGCTTGCTGCAAGGCCTGTCGGTCGGCGGCGAGTACGGCACCACTGCCACCTACATGAGCGAAGTCGCCCTCAAGGGCCAGCGCGGATTTTTCGCCTCGTTCCAGTACGTGACGCTGATCGGCGGGCAACTGCTGGCGGTGTCGTTGGTAGTGGTCCTGCAGCAGTTCCTCACCGAAGAAGACCTGCGCGCCTACGGCTGGCGGATTCCGTTTGTGGTCGGTGCAGTGGCGGCGCTGATTTCGCTGTTCCTGCGTCGTAGCTTGAAAGAAACCACCAACAAGGAAACCCGCGCGCACAAAGACGCCGGCAGCATCAGCGCGCTGTTCCGCGATCACAAAGCCGCGTTCATCACCGTGCTCGGTTACACCGCCGGTGGCTCGCTGATTTTCTACACCTTCACCACGTACATGCAGAAATATCTGGTGAACACCGCCGGCATGCACGCCAAGACCGCCAGCTACATCATGACCGGCGCGCTGTTCCTGTATATGTGCATGCAGCCGCTGTTCGGCATGCTCGCAGACAAGATCGGTCGACGTAACTCGATGCTGTGGTTCGGCGCGCTGGGTACGCTGTTCACCGTGCCGATTCTGTTGAGCCTGAAAAGCGTCAGCAGCCCGTTTCTCGCGTTTGTGTTGATCACAATAGCGCTGGCGATCGTCAGTTTTTACACCTCGATCAGCGGCCTGGTGAAAGCCGAAATGTTCCCGCCGGAAGTCCGCGCCCTCGGCGTCGGTCTGGCCTATGCGGTGGCGAATGCGATCTTCGGTGGTTCGGCGGAATTCGTCGCGCTGAGCCTGAAGAACATCGGCATGGAAAACTCCTTCTACTGGTACGTGACGGCGATGATGGCGATCGCGTTCCTGTTCAGTCTGCGCTTGCCGAAGCAGGCGGCGTACTTGCACCACGATCTCTAACCCGAAGTGCGCGGGCTGCCATGGCCCGCGCCGGCAAGGACTGTTTATGACTCAGCGACCGGGCAATCAATTGTTCGATGCCTACTTCACTGCCCGCGATATGCGCGAGGTGTTCTGCGATCAGGGCCGTGTGCAGGCGATGCTCGACTTCGAAGCGGCGCTGGCTCGGGCCGAGGCGCGGGTCGGCTTGATTCCGTCCTCTGCGGTGGCGCCGATTGCGGCGGCTTGCAACGCTGGTCTGTATGACTTCGCGGCGCTGGGCGAGGCGATTGCCACGGCCGGTAACTCTGCGATTCCGCTGGTCAAGGCATTGGGCAAACAGATTGCCGCCACCGATGCCGATGCTGAGCGTTATGTGCATTTGGGTGCGACCAGTCAGGACGTAATGGATTCCGGTCTGGTGCTGCAATTGCGTCAGGCGTTGGAATTGATTGAAAGTGATCTGGCGCAACTGGCCGATTCTCTCGCCACCCAAGCGCAACGCCATGCAGCGACACCGCTGGCCGGACGCACTTGGCTGCAACACGCGACGCCGGTGACCCTGGGCATGAAAATCGCCGGATGGCTGGGCGCTGTCACTCGCAGTCGCCAACGTCTGCGCGAACTGAAACCGCGTCTGCTGGTGCTGCAATTTGGCGGCGCCTCCGGCACGCTCGCAGCCTTGGGCGATCAGGCGATGCCGATTGCCCAAGCGCTGGCCGAAGAACTGCAACTGACCTTGCCGGAACAACCGTGGCACACCCAGCGTGATCGCGTGGTGGAGTTCGGTGCGGTACTCGGTTTGATCGCCGGCAGCCTCGGCAAATTCGGCCGCGACATCAGCCTGTTGATGCAGACCGAAGCCGCCGAGGTTTTTGAGCCATCGGCGCCGGGCAAGGGCGGTTCGTCGACCATGCCGCACAAGCGCAATCCGGTCGGCGCAGCGGTGTTGATCGGTGCGGCGACGCGGGTGCCCGGTCTGGTCTCGACGCTGTTCAGCGCGATGCCACAAGAACACGAACGCAGCCTCGGTCTGTGGCATGCCGAATGGGAAACCCTGCCGGAGATTTGCTGCCTGGTTTCCGGTTCGCTGCAACAGGCTCGCTTGTTGGCGCAAGGGCTGGAGGTCGACGCTGAGCGTATGTCGCGCAACCTCGAATTGACCCAAGGGCTGGTGCTGGCCGAAGCGGTAAGCATCGTGCTTGCGCAACGAGTCGGCCGCGACACCGCGCATCATCTGCTTGAGCAATGCTGCAAACGCGCGGTGGCCGAGCAACGTCATTTGCGCGCCGTGCTCGGTGACGAACCGCAGGTCACCGCCGAATTGAGCAGCGCTGAACTCGATCATCTTTTGAACCCCGCCCATTACCTCGGTCAGGCGCAAACCTGGGTCGAGCGTGCGGTGGCCGAACACAACGCATTGTCTGTCTGAAAGGAGAGGGCTGTGGCTTTCGTTCAACTCGCCGATGGCGAACTGCACTATGAAATAGAGGGCCCGGTCGATGCACCGGTGCTGGTGCTGTCCAACTCGCTGGGCACCGACCTGCACATGTGGGACGCGCAGATGCCAGCGTTCACCGAGCATTTTCGTGTGCTGCGTTTCGACACCCGTGGTCACGGCCAATCGCTGGTGACGCCGGGCCCGTACAGCATCGAGCAACTCGGGCACGACGTCCTTGGTCTGCTGGATGCGCTGCACATCGAGCGTGCGCATTTCTGCGGATTGTCGATGGGTGGCCTGATCGGCCAGTGGCTGGGGATCAATGCTGGTCATCGTCTGCACAAGCTGATCGTCTGCAACACAGCGGCTAAAATCGGCGATCCGTCGGTGTGGAATCCACGCATCGAAACCGTGCTGCGCGATGGCGTGGCGGCGATGGTTGCCCTGCGTGATGCATCGATTGCCCGCTGGTTTACCCCAGACTTTTCGGCAGCACATCCGGCGGCAGCCAAGCAGATTACCGACATGCTTGCGGCCACTTCGCCTGAAGGTTACGCGGCCAACTGCGCAGCGGTGCGTGATGCCGATTTTCGCGAGCAACTGACCTCGATCAATGTGCCGTTGCTAGTGATTGCCGGCACCGAAGATGCGGTGACGCCGCCGGCCGGTGGGCATTTCATTCAGGAGCATGTGCGCGGTGCCGAATACGCCGAGTTCTATGCGGCGCACCTGTCCAACGTGCAGGCTGGCGCGGATTTCAGTGATCGCGTGTTGGCGTTTTTGCAGGCTAAGTGAGGAAGTTTTTGTGGACGAGAAACAACGTTACGACGAAGGCATGCAAGTTCGCCGCGCGGTGTTGGGCGATGCGCATGTCGATCGCAGCCTGACCGCGCTGACCGAGTTCAACTCGGAGTTTCAGGAAATGATCACCCGGCATGCCTGGGGCGATATCTGGACGCGTCCGGGGCTGCCTCGGCATACGCGCAGCCTGATCACCATCGCCATGCTGATTGGCATGAACCGTGAAGGCGAGCTGAAACTGCACCTGCGTGCGGCGGCCAATAATGGCGTGAGCCGTGGCGAGATCAAGGAAGTGATCATGCAGAGTGCGATTTATTGCGGGATTCCGGCGGCGAATGCGACGTTTCATCTGGCCGAATCGGTGTGGGATGAGCTGGGTGTTGAATCCCGGGAGTGAAGGCGCCTGAAATTACGCCTTCGCGAGCAAGCTCGCTCCCACATTTGTTTTGTGATCGACACAAGTCCAATGTGGGAGCGAGCTTGCTCGCGAAGGGGGCAGACGCCGTTGCGCATCAATCAGCACAACTCATTCAAACGCTGGCGACAATAAATATCCGTTTGAACGCAAACAACGTATGCCCATCCCCCTCCTGCGGATAATGCTTATGCACCCGCATTAGATAGTGATAGATAAACCGCGCCTGTTCCTCTGAACTCAGCGCCTGCATCACCGGCCGTAGCGCCGAGACTTTTACCCAGTCATAAATTGGCGACTTGCCGTCGACCACCTGCAACTGCTCGGTCTCCCAGATATCCAGCGACGTGGTCATGGGCGCAAGCAAGCGGTAGTAATCCTCCAGTGACAACAACGGCCGCGCGGCCATGCGCTGGCGCAGATGCGGTGTGCCCAACGGCGTGCCGCCCGGGCCGGCGTCTTCCAGGGTGTCGAGCATCAGCCGATACCACAGCGCATCGCGCCAGTCCGGCATGTGCGCCGCCAGACAGCCGCCGGGATTGAGAAAGCCCAGCAGGTGCGGCAAAAACGTTTCATGGTCATCGATGAAGTGCAGGACAGCCGCAGCAAACAGCAGGTCCGCCGGTTGCTCCGGTTGCCAATTGAGCAAGTCGCAGTGTTTCCACAGCGCCTTGACCGGCAGGCAGCGCGCTTCGGCGAGCATTTGTGCGGAGCTGTCGATCCCCTGCAACTGCGCGCGCGGCCAGCGCTTGGCCAATAACTGCGTGGCAATGCCGGTGCCGCAGCCGAGGTCGTAAATACGTTGCGGGTTGTGCAGGTCGACACGGTCGAGCAATTCATTGACCGGGCGTTGCCTGAGGCGGGAAAACTGCTGGTACGCCTTGGCGTCCCAGTCGGGTGTTGCTTTGACGGGTGTGATCATGAGGAGGTCCTCCGGTGATCGGCGGTGTCTTCCGATGACAACCTGGTTCACTACTGGGGGACCAACTACAACAAACGGAAGCGGGAAGGGTGAAGCGCCTGAGACTTTCAGGTTTTGTCACTTTACCCGCCGCCCGGCGAAGTGCCACTTCACCTGACCAATGGCGATTAACTGCCTGTAGGAGATCAAATGTGGGAGCGAGCCTGCTCGCGAAGGCGGTGTATCAGTCAACATCTCTGTTGAATGTTAAGCCCTCTTCGCGAGCAAGCTCGCTCCCACAGGGGAGTATCGGTGTTTACAGGAGGCTGATCGGATAGCTGACGATGAGGCGGTTCTCGTCGAACTCGTTGTTGCTGAAGTCCCGGCGCATGGTCGAGTTGCGCCATCTGAAGTTGAGGTCCTTCAACGCGCCGCTCTGCACGGTGTAACCCAGTTCCGATTCGCGGCCCCACTCCTTGCCGTCGGTGATCGTCCCGGTGTGCACATTGTCACCGCTGATGTAGCGGTTCATCAGGGTCAGGCCGGGCACGCCCATGGCGGCGAAGTTGTAGTCGTGACGCAACTGCCAGGAGCGTTCCTGCGCATTGTCGTAGCTGGCGTTGTAGCTGTCGTTGGCCAGAGTGCCGCCGCTGGTGCCGTTGACCCGCATCCACGCGCTGTCGCCGGTGAGTTTCTGCAGGCCGACGTAGAAGGTGTTGCCGCCGTATTTGGCCGAGAACATGCCCGACCAGGTCTTGTTGTCGAGGTCCCCTGCGCGGGCGCTGCCATCGTCCTTGCCGTAGAAGAAGCCAAGGTTGGCGCCCAGCGTCCAGTCGCCCAGCGGCTGGTTGTGAATCAGGTTGACGTATTGCTGGCTGTAGATGTCCTTGAGTTCGGCATTCCACAGACCGATCTGCGTGCGTTTTTCGTTGAAAACGTATTCACCGCCCTGGAAGTTGAAGCGATCAGAGGTGAACGCCGCTTTGCCGGTCATCGACATGTCGCTCATGCTGCTGTCGTCGCGCGGGCTGTTGGCGCGGAACTGGCCGCCGTAGAGGGTCAGTCCGTCGATTTCCTTCGAGGTGATCTGCCCACCTCGGAAGGTTTGCGGCAGCGAGCGGCCGTCGTCCGAACGCAGGATCGGCAGCACCGGCATCCACTCGCCGACCTTTACTTCGGTCTGGGAAAGTTTGGCTTTGAAGGCAACGTTGGTGCGGCCGAAGTTGTCCGCCGGGCGTCCATCGTGATCCAGCGGCAGCAATTGTGTGCCGCCGGTGCCTTTGCCGCCATCGAGCTTCACCGAATACAAACCGAGCACGTCCATGCCGAAGCCGACGGTGCCTTGGGTGAAACCGGACTTGGCGTCGAGGATGAAGCTCTGCGTCCACTCTTCGGCCTTGCCCTGGGCCTTGGTCGGGTTGGTGAAGTTGCGGTTGATGTAGAAGTTGCGCAGGTTCAGGTTGACCTTCGCGCCTTCGATAAAACCGGCTTCTTCAGCCGCAACGGGCAGGGCCGCGCCAGCCAGGGCCAGGGCTATCAGACCGGGAAATGCGTAAGGCGCAGGGGAAGCTGTCATGGGCTCGGGTCTCTCTTGTTTTTTTAAGGCGAACGGGTGCGCTGCCACCGGTTTTCGGGGTGCAGACATGAAAAGTGGTCAGAGGTGAAACGACGGCAATCAGCCGGACGGGGCAGGGCGCGGGAACATGGTGTCGAACCTGTTGTTATTGGTTTTGTGAAGCGAATGGTGCGGGGCGCGGATGTTCGGATTCAATTGGGAAAAGCGGGTTTTGGGCGATTATCGAACGCAAGATTGAGCCGGGATTTTTGGGTGAATGTCAGGGCCTCTTCGCGAGCAAGCTCGCTCCCACATTTGGAATGCGCTCCCCTGCGGGAGCGAGCCTGCTCGCGAAGGGGCCAGCCCAGACAACACACCTTTCTGACAGGCAACAAAAAGCCCACCAATCGGTGGGCTCCTTGTATTCAGCCGATGATCAGAACAACTTCATCTTCGGTGCTTCTTCTTTCAGCGGTTCATTCTGCGCGGTTTGCGCATTCCAGCCACCGCCCAAGGCCTTGTACAGGTTGACCGCACTGGTCAGCTGCGCGAGGCGGTCGGTGATCAGCGCTTGTTGTGCGCTGAACAGCTGACGCTGGGCATCGAGGAAGGTCAGGTTGCTGTCGACACCGATGCGGTAGCGACGCTCGGCCAGGCGGTAGTAATCCTGGTTGGCCTGCACGAAGTCACGCTGCGCTTGCAACTGCTCGGTGTAGGTCTGGCGTGCGGCCAAGCCATCGGCGACTTCCTGGAAGGCCGTTTGAATGGACTTCTCGTAGTTCGCCACGCCAATGTCCTTCTGGATCTTGGCGTAGTCGAGGCTGGCGCGCAGGCTGCCGGCGTTGAAGATCGGCAGGTTGATCTGCGGCTGGAACAGCCACGTCCCCGAACCACCCTTGAACAGGCCGGACAGATCCGGGCTCAGGCTGCCCGCATTGGCGGTCAGGCTGATGCTCGGGAAGAACGCGGCACGGGCCGCGCCGATGTTGGCGTTGGCCGCTTTCAGGTTGTACTCGGCTTGCAGAATGTCCGGACGACGTTGCAACAGATCCGAAGGCAGCCCCGGCGGTACGTCGCTGAGCAGGTCATCCGCCAGCGGTTTGGCCGCTTGCAGATTGGCCGGGATACCGGTGCCGAGCAGCAGGGTCAGGCTGTTTTCGTCCTGCGCCACCTGGCGGGTGTAACGCGCCAATTGTGCACGAGCGTTCTCGACCGAGGTGCGCGACTGCGCCAGATCCAGTGCCGAAGCCACACCGACTTCGTTGCTGCGGCTGGTCAGCTTGTAGCTTTCTTCGAAGGCACCGAGGGTGTCCTGGGTCAGCTTGAGCAGTTCCTTGTCCGCTTGCCAGGTCAGATAAGCATTGGCGACGCTGGCGACCAGACTGATCTGGGTGCTGCGACGTGCTTCTTCAGTGGCGAAGTATTGTTGCAAGGCTTGTTCGCTCAGGCTGCGAACCCGACCGAACAGGTCGAGTTCATAGGCGCTGATGCCGACAGTGGCGGAATACGAACTGCTGATCATCGAGTCGCCGGTTTGCGAGGCGCGGGCTGGCAGACGCTGACGGCTGCCGGCAGCGTTAGCCGAAACCGCCGGGAACAGGTCGGCACGCTGGATGCGGTATTGGGCCGCATACGCATCGATGTTCAGTGCCGCGACACGCAGATCACGGTTGTTTTCCAGGGACACCTGGATCAGCTGTTGCAGCGCCGGATCATGGAAAAACTGCTTCCAGCCCTGCTCGGCAGCGGCCTGCGCCGGAGCCTGGGCCGGCGAATAGGCCGGCCCCTGCGGGTACTGACCTGCGACCGGAGCCTCAGGCTGCTGATAATCAGGTATCAGCGAGCAACCGCTCAGCACGAAGGCGGCGACTGCGATGGAGAGTAGCGACTTGCTCATTGGCCAGCCTCTTTAGGAGTTTCAGTCGTTTCATCCTCGTCAGCGATCTTACGCTGGCCGATGGACGAAACCGTAACGAAGAACAGTGGGACCCAGAAGATCGCCAGGATCGTGGCCGTGAGCATACCGCCAATCACGCCGGTACCGATCGCATGTTGACTTCCCGAGCCTGCGCCAGTGGAGATCGCCAACGGTACAACACCGAGGACGAAGGCCAGCGAGGTCATGATGATCGGGCGCAGACGCATGCGGCAGGCTTCAATCGCCGCGTCACGAAGGCTGCGTCCCTGTTCATGCAGTTCCTTGGCGAATTCAACGATCAGAATGGCGTTTTTAGCTGCCAGACCGATGGTCGTCAACAGACCCACCTGGAAGTACACGTCGTTGGACAGACCGCGCAGGCTGGTAGCGAGCAGCGCACCGATGATCCCCAGCGGTACCACGAGCATAACCGCGATCGGAATCGACCAGCTCTCGTACAACGCCGCCAGACACAGGAACACCATCAGCAGCGACAGGGCGTACAGCGCTGGCGCTTGTGAACCCGACAGACGTTCCTCATAAGACAGACCGGTCCAGGAGATACCGACACCCGCCGGCAGTTTCTTGGCAATCGCTTCGACTTCGGCCATCGCTTCACCGGTGGAGTAACCCGGCGCCGGAGAACCGAGGATCTCCATCGCTTCTACACCGTTGTAGCGCGCCAGTTTCGGCGAACCGTAGATCCACTCGCCTTTGGCGAACGCCGAGAACGGCACCATGGTCCCGGCGCTGTTGCGCACGTACCACTTCTTCAAGTCTTCAGGGCTCATGCGAGCACCGGCCTGACCTTGCACGTAGACCTTCTTCACCCGACCACGGTCGATGAAGTCGTTGACGTAGCTACTACCGAAGGAGATCGACAGCGTGCTGTTGATATCGGCAATGCTCACGCCGAGGGCCTGGGCTTTCTGATCGTCGATTTCCAGGTGGTATTGCGGCTCGTCGTTCAAGCCGTTCGGACGCACCTGATAGAGCACCTTGCTCTGCGCCGCCAGACCGAGGAACTGGTTGCGCGCCTCCATCAGTTTTTCGTGACCGATACCGGCACGATCCTGCAGGAACACGTCGAAACCGGTGGCGTTACCCAATTCCAGTACCGCTGGCGGGGCGAAAGCAAACACCATCGCGTCGCGGAAGCTGAAGAAGTGTTGCTGCGCACGTTGGGCGAGGGCGAACACGCTGTTGCTCGCGTCACGCTCGTCCCACGGTTTGAGCATGATGAATGCCAGACCCGAGCTCTGACCGCGACCGGCGAAGTTGAAGCCGTTGACGGTGAACACCGAAGACACCGCACCGGATTCTTTCTCCAGCAGGTAGGAACGCATTTCGTCGATCACGACTTGCGTACGTTCGGCACTGGAACCGGCCGGGGTCTGCACCTGGGCGAACAGTACGCCCTGGTCTTCTTCCGGCAGGAACGCGGTCGGAATGCGTGTGAACAGCCAGATCATGCCGACCACGATCAGCACATAGGCCAACAGGTACGGGGCTTTTCGCGAGAGCATGTTGCCGACACCGCGCTCATAGCTTCTGACACCACGGTCAAAACTGCGGTTGAACCAGCCGAAGAAACCGGTTTTAGGTGTGCCGTGCTCGCCTTTCGGAATCGCCTTGAGCATGGTTGCGCAGAGCGCCGGGGTGAAGATCAGCGCAACCAGCACCGACAGGGCCATGGCCGAAACGATGGTGATCGAGAACTGCTTGTAGATCACACCGGTGGAACCGCTGAAGAACGCCATCGGCAGCAATACCGCCGACAGCACCAGGGCGATACCGACCAGTGCGCCCTGGATCTGGCCCATGGACTTCTTGGTCGCCTCCTTCGGTGACAAGCCTTCTTCGCTCATCACCCGCTCGACGTTTTCCACCACGACGATGGCGTCGTCCACCAGCAAGCCGATGGCCAGCACCATACCGAACATGGTCAGGGTGTTGATGCTGAAACCGAAGGCCGCGAGGATGCCGAATGTACCGAGCAATACCACCGGCACAGTCATCGTCGTGATGACGGTAGCGCGGAAGTTCTGCAGGAACAGGAACATCACCAGGAACACCAGCACGATCGCTTCGACCAGGGTTTCAACCACACCTTTGATCGACTCGGTCACCACCGGGGTGGTGTCGTACGGGAACACCACTTCCATGCCTTGCGGGAAGAACGGCTTGAGCTCGTCAATCGTCTTGCGCAGGGCTTTGGCGGTGTCGAGGGCGTTGGCGCCGTTGGCCAGTTTCACCGCCAGACCCGACGATGGCTTGCCGTTGAACTGTGCGGAAATGGTCGAGTTCTCACCACCCAGACCGACATCGGCGACATCACCGACGCGCACTTGCGAGCCGTCCTGATTGACCTTCAGCAGAATCGCCTTGAACTGCTCGGCAGTCTGCAGACGGGTCTTGCCGATGATCGTGGCGTTCAGTTGCTGACCTGGCAGCGCTGGCAAACCGCCGAGCTGACCGGACGACACCTGGACGTTCTGCGCCGAGATCGCGGAGCTGACGTCAGCCGGGGTCAGGTTGTACTTGTTCAACTTCGCCGGGTCGAGCCAGATGCGCATCGCGTACTGGGCACCGAAGACCTGGAAGTCACCGACACCGGCGGTCCGCGAGATCGGGTCCTGCATGTTCGACACGATGTAGTTGGACAGGTCGTCCTTGGTCATGCTGCCGTCACGCGATACCACACCGATCACCAAGAGGAAGTTTTTCACTGCCTTGGTCACGCGGATACCTTGTTGCTGCACTTCCTGCGGCAACAGCGGGGTAGCGAGGTTCAGCTTGTTCTGAACCTGCACCTGCGCGGTGTCGGAGTTGGTGCCTTGCTCGAAAGTCGCGGTGATGGTCATGCTGCCGTCGGAGTTACTTTCCGAGGACACATAACGCAGGTTGTCGATACCGTTGAGCTGCTGCTCGATCACCTGGACCACGGTGTCCTGCACGGTTTGCGCCGAAGCGCCCGGGTAGGTCACGGAGATCGCAATGGCCGGTGGCGCAATGCTCGGGTATTGGTTAATCGGCAATTTCAGGATCGAAAGTGCCCCGACCAGCATGATCACCAGGGCAATTACCCAGGCGAAAATCGGACGGTCGATGAAGAATTTTGACATGGATTACTCCCCTTTGCCGCCGGCGGCTTTGTCAGCTGCCTGAGCGGGGGCCGGGTTCTTGGTGCCGACATTGGTGGCTTCGGACGGGTTGACCTGAACACCCGGACGCACGTATTGCAGCCCTTCGGTAATCAGGCGATCGCCCGCTTTCAAGCCGTCCTCGATCAGCCACTGGCTGCCGACGGTGCGGCTGGCCTTGAGCTGACGCAGTTCGACCTTGTTGTCGGCGCCAACGACCAGAGCGGTCGGGGTGCCTTTGAGGTCGCGGGTCACGCCTTGCTGCGGTGCCAGAATGGCCGCGGCGTTGACACCGGCCTGCAACTGGGCGCGGACGAACATGCCTGGCAGCAGGGTGTGATCCGGGTTCGGGAACACCGCGCGCAAGGTCACGGAACCGGTAGTCGGGTCGACCGTGACTTCGGAGAATTCCAGCTTACCGTCGAGCTTGTACTGGCTGCCGTCTTCCAGGGTCAGTTTGACCGCTGCCGAGTTTTCACCGGATTTTTGCAGACGACCGCTTTCCAGCTCGCGGCGCAGCTCCAGCAGCTCAACCGAAGACTGGGTCACGTCGACGTAAATCGGGTCCAGTTGCTGGATCGTTGCCATCGCGTCGGCCTGGCCGTTGCTGACCAGTGCACCTTCGGTGACCGAAGAACGGCCGATGCGGCCGGAGATCGGCGCGTACACCTTGGTGTATTTCACGTTGATCTGCGCGCTCTGCAGCGACGCTTCGGATTCCATGCGGTTGGACACGGCGGTGTCGTATTCCTGACGGCTCACGGCCTGCTCATCGACCAGTTGCTTGTAGCGGTCGGAGATCGACTTGGTCGAACGCAGGCTGGCTTCGGCGCTTTTCAGGGTCGCCTCATAGACCGCCGGATCGATCTGATACAGCTGCTGGCCGGCTTTGACATCGCCGCCTTCCTTGAACAGACGCTTGAGAATGATGCCGTTGACCTGCGGTCGAACTTCAGCGATGCGGTACGCACTGGTGCGGCCCGGCAGTTCGGAGGTGAGGGTAAAGGCTTGTGGTTGCAGGGTGACGACGCCGACCTGAGGCGGTGGAGCGGCCGGTGCCGCTTCTTCCTTTTTACATCCGCTGAGCAGCGATGCCAGGGCGACGGCAGTGACCAGAGCGGTAACAGCTGGCTTGAATTGCATGAAGATCCTCGGGTCAGGCGCGCAAAGAGCGCACAAGAAGTGTGTAAGGGTAAAAAAAGGATACCGGGTGGATAAGTAGCTTGCTAAGGAATATACTTACGTTCATGGTTGTTTGTAAATACCTTTGCCGCGTACCCAGCCCGTTACAAAAGTCGTTGCAAGGTTTGAAATTGTAGGCCGGGGAGCCGATCCGCGAGAGATCGCCCCCTCTTTATTCAGCGGATATTCAGCCATCCCTGAAACATCCTGTTTGAGGTTTTACTGTCATGGTCCGTCGTACCAAAGAGGAAGCTCAAGAAACCCGCAGCCAGATTCTGGAAGCGGCGGAGAAAGCCTTTTATGAAAGGGGCGTCGCTCGTACGACGTTGGCCGACATCGCGACAATGGCCGGTGTCACCCGCGGTGCCATCTACTGGCATTTCAGCAACAAGGCGGACCTGGTCCAGGCGATGCTCGACAGCCTGCATGAGCCACTGGATGAATTGGCCAAGGCCAGCGAGAGCGAAGACGAACTCGACCCGCTGGGCTGCATGCGCAAATTGCTGATTCATTTGTTTCATCAAGTTGCGCTGGACCCGAAAACCCGGCGTATCAACGAAATTCTGTTTCATAAGTGCGAGTTCACCGATGAAATGTGCGATTTGCGCCAGCAGCGCCGGGTGGCCAGTCTCGAGTGCAATGAGCGTATCGGACTGACCCTGCGTAATGCGGTGAATCGCGGCCAGTTGCCGGAAGATCTCGACACTGCCCGCGCGGCCATCAGCATTCACGCTTACATCGATGGCCTGCTGTATGGATGGCTTCTGGCGCCGGACAGCTTTGAGCTGCATGCCGAGGCCGAGCGTTGGGTCGATACAGGGTTGGATATGCTGCGCCTGAGCCCCAGCCTGCGCAAATGAAACAAAATGCGTAATTGGCACAGGTTATGTCAATTGGCCTGCCTTTATATAGGCGTGCGGCGGGGAGTTTAAACGTAGCGAGCTACGCATTTTGTAGGGAATTTGTGTCTTCTGTGTGAATGAGTGTGAGCCGCTTGCCCTCACCCTAACCCTCTCCCAGAGGGAGAGGGGACTGACCGAGGTGTTCTTTCGAGATACGCCGACGTGGAATATCCGGTTGAACTGCGATTTCGAACATTCCCCGATCGGCTCCCTCTCCCTTGGGAGAGGGCTGGGGTGAGGGGCTACGTACTCAGCCGCGCAATAGCTCTCCAGGCGAACACAAAAAAAGCCCCCGACTCTCACAAGTCGGGGGCTTTCGCGTTTCTGCGGTATGCCTTACAGCGTCGGATAGTCGATATAACCCACCGGGCCTTTAGCGTAGAACAGCTCCGGACGCGCATCATTCAACGGCGCATCCGCCTTCAAACGAGCCGGCAGATCCGGGTTGGCAATGAACGGCACACCAAACGCCACAGCGTCAGCCTTGCCACTGGCCAGCCACTCGTTAGCGCTGTCCTTGGTGAAGCGCTCGTTGGCGATGTACGGGCCGCCGAAGGCTTCTTTCAATTGCGGGCCGAGGCTGTCGGCGCCTTCTTTCTCACGGGAGCAGATGAACGCGATGCCGCGCTTGCCCAGTTCCCGTGCGACGTAAGTGAAGGTTTCCGCCAGGTTGTCGTCGCCCATGTCATGGGAGTCAGCGCGCGGCGCCAGGTGCACGCCGACACGGCCTGCACCCCAGACTTCGATCGCTGCGTCAGTCACTTCCAGCAATAGGCGCGCACGATTTTCCAAGGAGCCACCGTAGTTGTCGGTGCGCTGGTTGGTGCTGCTTTGCAGGAACTGGTCGAGCAGGTAACCGTTGGCGCCGTGGATTTCCACACCGTCGAAACCGGCGGCTTTAGCGTTCTCGGCACCGGTGCGATAAGCGTCGACGATGTCGGCGATTTCAGCGGTTTCCAGTGCACGCGGCGTCGGGTAGTCGGCCAGTGGACGCACCAGGCTGACGTGACCTTTCGGTTGAATCGCGCTCGGGGCCACCGGTGCTTCACCGTTAAGGTACGACGGGTGGGAAACCCGGCCGACGTGCCACAGTTGCAGAAAAATCTTGCCGCCCGCGCCGTGAATGGCTTTGGTGACGTTGGCCCAACCGCGCACTTGGTCGTTGGACCAGATGCCCGGGGTATCCGGGTAGCCAACGCCCATCGGCGTTACCGACGTGGCTTCGCTGAGGATCAGGCCAGCGGAGGCGCGCTGTACGTAGTATTCGGCCATTAGCGCGTTTGGTACGCGACCTTCGTCAGCGCGGCAGCGGGTCAGCGGCGCCATGATGATGCGGTTGGCCAGCTCGATGTCGCCGAGTTTGATCGGATCAAAAATAGTTGCCATGTCTACAACCCTCGTAAGTGGAAAGTTAATCAGTTAGTAGCAGGGGCCAGATCGGCATTGCCGTTCTGACGGAAAGTAATCAGGGTCACCAGCAAGGCGAGCACGGCCAGCGCGGCGGCTGCGAGCGGTACGCTGGTCAGGCCGTAGCCGTGGGCGATGACGCTGCCGCCAACCCAGGCGCCGAGGGCGTTACCGACGTTAAAGGCGCCGATGTTCAGAGTCGAAACCAGGTTTGGAGCGGCTTTGCCGAAGGTCACCACGTTGACTTGCAGCGCCGGCACGGCGGCAAAACACGCGGTGGCCCAGAGGAACAGGGTGATTTCAGTCGGGATCAGCGCGACGCTGGTCCAGGTCAGCACGGTGGAGACCACGGCCATGGCGATGAACACGCCGATCAGCGTCGCGGCCATGCCTTTGTCGGCGAGTTTGCCGCCGATGATATTGCCGACAGTCAGGCCCAGGCCGATCAGCATCAGCGTCCAGGTCACGCCACGTGGCGACACGCCGGTGACTTCGCCGAGCAGCGGGGCAACGTAGGTAAACAGGGTGAATACGGAAGCGGCGAACAGCGCGGTCATGCTCAGCGACAGCCAGATCCCGGCACCTTTGAGGGCGGCGAGTTCGGCGCGCATGTCGAGTTTTTCTTCGTCACGCTTGGCCGGCAGGAAGCGGATCAGGCCGATCAGCGCAATCACGCCGATGACGGTCACCGCCCAGAAGGTCGAGCGCCAGCCGTATTGCTGACCCAGCGCGGTACCCAGCGGCACACCGAGGACGTTGGCCAGAGTCAGGCCGGTGAACATCAACGCCACCGCCGACGCACGCTTGTTGGCCGGCACCAGATTGGCCGCGACGACAGAACCGATGCCGAAGAAGGCACCGTGGCACAGCGCGGTGATCACTCGGGCGAACATCAGTACGTTGTAGTCACTGGCAATGGCACAGAGCAGGTTGCCGACAATAAAGATGCCCATCAACGCGACCAGTGCTGCTTTGCGCGGCAGTTTGGCGGTGGCCATTGCCATGAACGGCGCACCGATCGCCACGCCGAGGGCGTAACCGGTCACTAGCCAGCCGGCGCCGGGGATCGACACACCGAGGTCGGCCGCCACATCGGGCAGCAGGCCCATGATGACGAATTCGGTGGTGCCGATGGCGAAGGCGCTCAAGGCGAGGATGAGTAGCGAGAGGGGCATGCAGGTTTCCTTGTCGGCTGGCTGACGTTAAGGGTCAGAGCTCTTTACTGAGGGTGCTGAGGAACGCCTGGATCACGTCCTCGTTACGTTTGAAAAAGTGCCATTGCCCGGCCTTCTGGCTGCTGATCAGACCGGCGCGTTGCAACGTTGCGAGGTGTGCGGAAACAGTCGACTGCGACAGGCCGCAGCGTTGATCGATCTGCCCGGCGCAGATGCCGTACTCGTGGTTGTGCAACTGTTCCGGAAATTCGTTCTTCGGGTCTTTCAGCCAGTTGAGGATGTCTCGCCGTACTGGGTGCGCCAGGGCTTTTATTATTTCGTCGAGGTCGAGGTTCATGGCAGGGTGCTCACAATGTGTACAACGCTATATCGCGATGTGGCGAAATATAAATCGTTAGATCGCGATACACCAATATGATTTTGATCTGACGTCAGCATAAATTGGTATATCGCGTTATAACGATACATGGGTGTATGGCTTATGGGCCGCAGTGCTAAGCTGCGCCCATGAACTATCTCGCACATTTACACCTCGGTGGCCAGCGCCCCGGGCAACTGCTCGGCAGTCTGTATGGCGACTTCGTCAAAGGCCGGCTGCAAGGGCAGTTTGCGCCGGAGGTGGAAGCAGCCATTCAACTGCATCGACGGATTGACGTATTCACCGATCGCCATCCGCTGGTGGACGTCGCGCTGGGGCGGTTTACCGAGACGCGCCGGCGTTATGCCGGAATCGTGCTCGATGTGTTTTTCGATCATTGCCTGGCGCGGGACTGGCGGCTGTATGCCGATCAGCCGCTGGAGGTTTTCACCGCTGACGTGTATCGGGTGCTGAGCCACGAGCGGCAACTGCCGGAGCGGCTGGCGAAGATCGCCCCGCACATGGTCGCCAATGACTGGCTGGGTTCGTATCAGCAATTTGAAGTGCTGGAGCAGGTGTTGCGCGGGATCTCGCGGCGTCTGACCCGGCCGGAAGAACTGGCGGGGGCGATGCAGGAGTTGCGGCGGTTGTATGAGCCGCTTAGCGAAGACTTCCGCTTGTTTTACCCCCAACTCCAGGACTTCGCACAAAACCCCGAATCACCGAGGATCTAAATGTGGGAGCGAGCCTGCTCGCGAAGGCGGCGTTTCATTCAGCATCTATATTGGCTGAAACACCGCTTTCGCGAGCAGGCTCGCTTCCACAGGGGGGATTTCAAGCAGCAATCAATTCACCTGCACGACGCGGTTCAGACGGTTTCGCCACCTCACCAAACAACGCCTTCTGCACCGCCTGCTGCGCCTCGAATGCCAGCGCCGCACGCTCACGCCCCTGACAGGCAATCGGCTTGAGAATGTGCACTTCAACATCGCCGCAATCGTTGCTGAACAAACGCATCAGATGCGAGAGCAAATCGTCGTCGCCAATGAACGGCGCCAGCGCATCGATTTTGCCGTCACGCAGATAACGGATCGCCACCGGTTGCAGCATCACCTCGGAATCAATCGCCGCCGCCAGCAAACGACCGTGAAAGGTGCGCAAAGAACGGCCATCGGTGGTGGTGCCTTCCGGAAACATCAGCAACGCATGATCGGTTTGCAGGTGACGGGTCATCTGCTTGCGGATCAACTGGCTGTCGCCCGAACCGCGACGGATGAACAGGCTGCCAGCCTTCGCCGCGAGCCAACCGGCCACCGGCCAGGTACGCACTTCGGCCTTGGATAGAAACGACAGTGGCGTGAGCATGCCAAGCAATGGAATGTCAGTCCACGACACATGATTGCTGACCCATAGCATCGGCTGTTTCGGCAGCTCACCGTGCACGGTCAGGCGAAAGGGCAGGGCGTTGCTCAGGCGCGCCATGAAGAACCGCGACCAGCGCTGACGCCGCTCCATCGAATGCGCCAGGCCAATCCGTTCAAATACGCCGAAGACGCTGGCCATGGTCAAACCCAGCGCCACCACCAGCAGCACCCGCGCGATCCGCGCGTACACGCGCAACCGGCTCATCACACCGCCGCCTTGAAGTGCTTGGCGTAGCGCGGGCAGAGTTCGTCGCGCTTGAGCAGGATGAACACGTCGGCGACCTGGAAATCTTCATCCCAGCATGGCTCGCCGCAGATCTTCGCGCCCAGACGCATGTAGGCCTTGAGCAGCGGCGGCATTTCCGCGATCACGTTCGATGGAATATCCAGCGTCGGCAGCGGATTTTTCGGCTCGGCGCGCAGGTGTTCGGTGCACAGATACCGTTCGCGCAGACGCTGCATGATCGCGTGGGCTTGGATGCCGCCGTCCTGCATCGGGATGCTCGCGCAACCCATCAGATAGCTGTAGCCGCCCTGATTCAGCACTTCGGCCAACTCCCCCCACAACACCGCGATGGTGCCGCCGTTGCGGTAAGCCGGGTCGACGCAGGTGCGGCCGATTTCGAGGATCGGGCCTTGCAGATGCGCCAGGCCATGCAGGCTGAATTCTTCTTCGCTGTAGAACTTGCCGAGGCTGCTGGCGGCCGTGTGATCGAGCAAACGCGTGGTCGCCACCAGGCGCCCGGTGTTCAAGTCACGTACGCCGATGTGGCTGCAGTGAACATCATAATCATCCATGTCCAGACCCAGTTCCGCGCCCTTCAACTTGGCGTTGAACTCGCCGCTAAAGACGTTGAAGCGCAGGGCCTGGGCTTGCTGCAAGGCCTCGGCGCCGATCAGGCGTTCGGCTTGCAGGCGGCGTTCATTGCCGGTGTCGCTGATGCGGGCGATCTGAGTCATGTGAATCTCCGTACGGGCCTTTAACCCGTCGTGGGTTGCAGCCGATCGACTTTCTTTATGCAGCCGTGTTGTGCAAAGTCAGGCTATGTAGCCCCGGTGTCATCGCCATGAACGTTCGGTGATGCTTATATGACAGCCCACAAGGAGCCTCTTATGCCCTGGCCAGATCTGCTGCACAGCCGTGACCGATTACCCGCCGTTGCTGACCTGGCCGAGGGTTTTGCGACGTTGTTGCAGCAACTGGGTAACGTCACACCGTTCGAATTGGCGGTCGCGGGCGGGCGGCGAATGGCGACGCCGGGGCTGGCGTTTCTGGTCGGTTATCAAGCGGCTTTGCGCATGTTGTGGCCGAGTGCGCCGCTGAGCCTGGGCGCTTTGTGTGCGACCGAACAGCGCAGTTTGCGCCCGGCGGACATGCACACAAGGCTGAGCGATTTGCGCTTGAGTGGACGCAAGGATTTCGTCACGGCGGGCGATGCGGCGGACTGGTTGCTGATTGCTGCGCGCAGTGAAGCACCGGGTGAAACGCCGCGCCTGAGTCTGGCCGTGGTCTATCCCGGCGAACCCGGCGTGACCGTGGAGAAACTGCCGGCGCTGCCGTTGATGCCGGACATCAGTCATGGCCGCTTGCAGCTTGATGGGGCGTTGTGTGAGTTGCTCGCCGGTGATGGTTGGGATGCTTACGTCAAACCGTTTCGCACCCTTGAGGATGTCTACGTGCTGAGCGCGATGACCGCGTGGTTGTATGGCGTCGGGCAGGACAGTGACTGGCCGCAGGCGCTGCAACTGCGTTTGCTGGCGCTGTTGGCCGGTTGTGCCGAGGCGAGCCGGCAACCGCCGAACAATCCGGCCGGGCATGTGTTGTTGGGTGGATTGTTTGCGCAGTTTGAAGCGCTGGAGGGGGAGGTGAGCCAAGCGTTGGCTGACGGGCCGGCAGAGTGGGCGCAGATGTGGCAGCGCGATCAGGGGGTGATGCAGTTGGCCTCCGGCGCTCGGGCCAAGCGGTTGGCCAAGGCGTTGGCGCAGGCTTGACTGGCCTCTTCGCGAGCAAGCTCGCTCCCACAGTTTGATGGCATTCCAACTGAAGGAACTCGCTCAACTGTGGGAGCGAGCCTGCTCGCGAAGGCGGCCTCAACAACACCACACATCTGTCATAAACCCCGACTAATCTCAGCAGGTTGATTCCCAGAGCCCTCCCCATGTGCAAAGGCCTGACCCTGTTCCTGTTGCTGATCAGCTTCACCGTCCACGCCGAACAATGGCCGGGCGAAGAATGGCCAACCGGCCCGAAGGTCACCGATACAGAGGCACTGGAAAATTACGCCTTCCCACCCCGCGATGACACCACCCGTAGAGGCATCCGTACCGACGCGTTGCTGATCATCCGCGACGGCCAGATCATCTACGAACGCTACGCCGGCCCGACCACAGCACAAACACAGCACCTGACCTGGTCGATCAGTAAAAGCCTGATGGCCACCGTCCTCGGCGTCGCTTACGGCGAAGGCCTGTTCAAACTCGACAATCCAGCCGTGAAGTTTTACCCGCCGCTGGCAAAACATCCCGCCATCAAAATCGCCGATCTGCTGCACTGGGCGTCCGGCATCGATTGGCAGGAGGACTACGAATACGCGCCACTGAAATCATCGGTGGTGGCGATGCTCTACACCCGTGGTCATCGCGACATGGCTGCATTTACCGCTGAGCACGACACCTACGCCGAACCGGGGCAGACCTTCCGTTATTCCAGTGGCGACAGCAATCTCTTGGCGGCAGCGTTGAAAAACATCGTCGGCCCACAACGTTATCCGGATTATCCGTGGACGGCGTTGTTCGAGCCCTTGGGCATTCGCCACGCCGTGTGGGAAACCGATGCCAGCGGCACGTTTGTCGCCTCGTCTTACGCTTACCTGACAGCCCGGGATCTGGCGCGCGTCGGTCTGTTGATGGCCCGCGACGGGCGCTGGAATGATCGGCAATTGCTGCCCAAAGACTGGCTCGCGTTCAACCTTAAACCGTTCGCCGGTTACAAGGCTCATCAGGACGAAGCCGTGCCCGGCGGTCAGTGGTGGCTCAATCGTCCGGCGGATGGCGCCGCGTCTCCGTGGCCCGATGCACCGCCCGATACCTTCGCAGCCCTTGGTCACTGGGGCCAGGCGTTGTACGTGATTCCTGGCGAGAGGCTGGTGATCGTGCGTTACGCCGATGATCGCGACGGCAGTTATCGCCACAACGAGTTGCTTAAGCGTGTGTTGAAGGCGGTGCAGCCATGAAGCGCTTTTTGCTGTTGTTGCTTGTCCTGCTGCTCGGTTGGGGCGTTTACGAGCGCGAGAATCTGTGGGCGTTTCCGGACATCATCAGTGCGTACACCGCCAAGGAATATTGTTCGTGCCGTTACGTGATGAACAACGATTCCGAATATTGCCGTGGCTATGTCAAACAATGGCTGCCGACCAGCGGTTTCACGGATGACAGTGCCAGTAAAACCATCACCGTCAGCGGCATGGGCCGCAGCAACAGCGCGCATTGGCAAAGCGAACGCCAGGGCTGTCGTCTCAATCCCTGAAAACACCCGATGGTTTTTTGTGGGAGCGAGCCTGCTCGCGAAGGCAATAGCAGGCGCACCTTCTCTGTTGAGGCAGATGACGTCTTCGCGAGCAGGCTCGCTCCCACTGGATGATCTTCAGTTTGCAATAACCGCGTGGGCGGTTAAGGTTCGTGCAGGTTTATCGGCCCCACGAGTGTTCAATGTTCAACCGCTCCCTCTGTGCAACCCTGTCCAGCCTGCTGCTCGCCGCCGTCGCGCTGCCGGCGCAGGCCAATTGGTACCTGGACGGCGAGTCGTCGCGGCTGTCGTTCGTCAGCACGAAAAACGCCAATGTTTCCGAAGTTCAGCGCTTTCTGGTGCTGCACGGCAAGGTCGACCCTAACGGTCGCGCTGAAGTCGAAGTCGAGCTGGACTCGATCAACAGCGGCATCCCGCTGCGCGATGAGCGCATGCGCAAGGAGCTGTTCCAGATCGAGCAATTCCCCGAAGCGACCATCACCACCCAGATCGATCTGCGCCCGATCAACGATCTGGCCCCCGGCGCGCAGCTGGAATTGCGTTTGCCGCTGACCGTCAACCTGCACGGCAAACAACACGAATACCCCGCTGAATTGTTGGCGACGCGTCTCGATGACCGCCGCTTTCAAGTGGTGACTCTGGAGCCGCTGGTGATCAACGCCGAGGATTTCGACCTCGCGCCGGGGCTGGAAAGCCTGCGCAAACTCGCCGACTTGTCGGCCATCAGTCTGTCGGTGCCGGTGGGTGCGGTGCTGATTTTCACGGCGCGCTGACATGCGCGGCGCGGTGTTCCCGTGGCGCGACGGCAACCGGTTCGAATTGTTGATCGACGGCCCGCAATTCTTTCCGCGCATGCTCGAGCAGATCGCTGGCGCGCAGGAACAGATCGAACTCGAGCTGTACCTGGTCGAGGCCGGTGCCTGTGCCGAAACCATTGTGCAAGCGTTGGTGCTGGCCGCCGAGCGGGGCGTGCGGGTGCGGTGTCTGTTCGATGATTACGGCAGTCTGGCGTTCACGCTCAATTTGCGTCAGCGCCTGACTCATGCCGGGGTCGAACTGCGTTTCTACAATCGGCTGAACTGGCGGCGCTGGGTCGGTAATTTCTACCGCGATCACCGTAAGTTGCTGCTGGTCGATCAATGTCTGGCGGTGGTCGGCGGCACCGGTGTCACCGATGAGTTCTGGACCCCGGGTCATGACAGCAGCGAATGGCACGAAGTGATGGTCGAGATCCGTGGGCCGTTGGTGATCGACTGGCAATTGCTCTTTGATCGTCAGTGGATCGCCAACCGCTATCGCCGCGCCTGGCGCCCGGCCGCGCATTTCGGCTTGCCACGGTTACCACGGGTGCCGGACAAGGGTGAGGGCATGGGCCGCGTGGCGTATGCCGACGCCCGCCAGCATCGCGACATTCTGCAGTCGCTGTTTCGCGCGCTGAACAGCGGGCAAAAACGCATCTGGATGGCCACGCCGTACTTCCTGCCAACCTGGAAAATCCGCCGCTCCCTGCGCAAGGCAGCGGCGCGCGGAGTCGACGTGCGCTTGCTGCTGACCGGGCCGCGCACCGATCACCCTTCGGTGCGTTATGCCGGGCATCGCTACTACCCGCGACTGCTCAAGGCCGGGGTGCAGATTTTTGAATATCAGCCGTGCTTCCTGCACCTGAAAATGGTCTTGGTCGACGACTGGGTGAGCATCGGTTCGTGCAACTTCGATCACTGGAACCTGCGCTTCAATCTGGAGGCGAATCTGGAGGCGCTGGATCCGTCGTTGACGGCAGCGGTCGAGGCGAGTTTTGTGAAGGACTTCGGACTGAGTCAGTTGGTGAGTCTTGAGGAGTGGCAGCGCCGGCCGTTGTGGCGACGGGTGAAGCAGCGGGTGTGGGGCTGGGTGGATCGGGTGGTGGTCAACATTCTCGACCGCCGCGGCTAGTCGCTCACCGTTGATCGTTCCCACGCTCTGCGTGGGAATGCAGCCCGTGACGCTCCGCGTCACTGGACGCGGAGCGTCCCTTGAGGCATTCCCACGCGGAGCGTGGGAACGATCAGGGGCGCCGGGGGGTTACAGCAATTCAAAGCTCTGCTGCGTCACGTCCTGGGAATCCAGGCCGATCTGCACGTTGAACTTGCCAGGCTCTGCTGCGTACTTGAGCTGGGCGTTGTAGAACTTCAGTTCATCCTCGCTGATGGTGAAGTGCACGACTTTCTGTTCGCCGGCCTTGAGCATGATTTTCTGGAAGTTCTTCAGTTCCTTCACCGGGCGGATCATCGAGCCGGTGACATCCTGAATGTACAGCTGCACCACGGTTTCGCCGTCACGCTTGCCGGTGTTCTTCACCATCACGCTGGCGTCGAGCTTGCCGCTGGCGTTCAGGGTGGTCGACGACAGCGCCATGTCGCTCAGGGCGAATTGGGTGTAGCTCAGGCCATAACCGAACGGGAACAGCGGCCCCGTGGTGTCATCGAAATATTGCGAGGTGTAGTTGCCCTGTTTGCCCGGCGTGAACGGCCGGCCAATGCTCAGGTGGTTGTAGTACGTCGGGATCTGGCCCACGGAGCGCGGGAAAGTCACCGGCAGTTTGCCCGACGGGTTGTAGTCGCCGAACAGCACGTCAGCGATGGCATTGCCGCCCTCGGTGCCGCTGAACCAGGTTTCCAGAATCGCGTCAGCCGACTGGTTCTCTTCGAGAATGGTCAGCGGGCGGCCGTTCATCAGCACCAATACCAGCGGTTTGCCGGTGGCTTTCAACGCGCGGATCAGCTCGCGCTGGTTTTCCGGGATGTTCAGGTCGGTGCGGCTGGAGGATTCGTGGGACATGCCACGGGATTCGCCCACCGCTGCCACGATCACGTCAGCGTCCTTGGCGGCTTTCACTGCTTCGTCGATCAGCACGTTGGCCGGGCGCGGATCATCGACCACTTCCGGCGCGTCGAAGTTGAGGAAGTTCAGGTAATCCAGGACCTTCTTGTCGCTGGTGATGTTGGCGCCACGGGCGTAGATCAGGTTCGCCTTGTTGCCGATCACCGAGCTCATGCCGTCGAACAGGGTCACTGATTGCGCCGGCTTACCGGCGGCAGCCCAACTGCCCATCATGTCGATCGGGGCTTTGGCCAATGGGCCGACCAGCATGACTTTCGCGTCTTTCTTCAGCGGCAGGGTTTCGTTTTGGTTCTTCAGCAACACCATGCTGCGACGCGCAACTTCACGGGCCTCGGCGCGGTGCAGACGGCTGTCGGCGTAGGTGTCGACCGGATCATCTTCAGCCTTGCCGATGCGCAGGTACGGATCCTTGAACAGGCCCATGTCGTACTTGGCGGCGAGCACTTCACGCACGGCGTTGTCGATGTCTTTCTGTTCGATCTCGCCGGCCTTGAGCAGCCCCGGCAGCTCTTTGCCGTACAGGGTGTCGTTCATGCTCATGTCGATGCCGGCCTTGATCGCCAGTTTCGCCGCTTCACGACCGTCGCGAGCGACACCGTGCTTGATCAGTTCGAAGATCGCACCGTGGTCGCTGACCGCCAGGCCTTTGAAGCCCCAGTCGCGGCGCAGCAAATCGTTCATCAGCCAGGTGTTGGCCGTGGCCGGAATGCCGTTGATCGAGTTCAACGCGACCATCACACCGCCGGCGCCGGCATCAATGGCGGCGCGGTACGGCGGCAGGTAATCCTGGTACATCTTCACCGGACTCATGTCGACGGTGTTGTAGTCGCGGCCACCCTCGACGGCGCCGTACAGGGCGAAGTGCTTGACGCTGGCCATGATGCTGTCGGCGGCGCTCGGTGTAGCACCCTGGTAGGCCCGGACCATGACGCCAGCGATGCGCGAAGTCAGGTAGGTGTCTTCACCGAACCCTTCGGAGCTGCGGCCCCAGCGCGGGTCGCGGGAGATGTCGACCATCGGCGCGAAGGTGATGTCGAGGCTGTCGGCGGCGGCTTCTTTCGCGGCAACACGGCCGGACTGGCCGATGGCGTCCATGTCCCAGCTCGACGCGAGGGCCAGCGGAATCGGGAAAATCGTACGGTGACCGTGGATCACGTCGTACGCGAAAAACATCGGAATCTTCAGGCGGCTGCGCATGGCCGCGTCCTGCATCGGACGGTTTTCCGGGCGGGTGATCGAGTTGAAGGTGCCGCCGATGTTGCCGGCAGCGATCTCTTTGCGGATCAGCTCGCGGGGCATTTCCGGGCCGATGCTGATCAGGCGCAGTTGGCCGATCTTTTCATCAAGGGTCATCTGGTTCATCAGGTTGCTGATGAACGCGTCCTTGTTTTCCAGGGGTACCGGGGTCGTAGCGGCCACTACTTGATGACTGGCCAGACTGACGAACAGACCCAGCAAACACAGCTTCTTCATGAATATTTTTCTCAAGGGCCCAAGCGGCAATGCAACGCCGGCCAGCCAAAATTTAGGGAGCGACTATTGTTGTTCGGGTACAGGCTCAAAGAAACAGAGCCAAAAACGGCAGCCGACACTTGGCAGCATGATCACGCAGGGCACTTTTTAGCCCATTGCCCCGTCGTAATCCAGCGACGCGGCCGATTATGCCCCAAGAGCCCGCTGAGAATGTTTCGCGCTCGGTTTTTATAATGATATGTGCCAAGGAGCATCACTGCGATGAATGCAAGTCCAACCTATCGCTCGCGTTTGCAGGTCGCCACGCTGCTGGTGCTGGCCACGTTGCTGACGGCGTGCGGCATCAACAATATCCCGACCCTCGACGAACAGGCCAAAGCCGCATGGGGCCAGGTGCAGAACCAGTACCAGCGCCGCGCCGACCTGATCCCCAATCTGGTGGAAACCGTGAAGGGTTACGCCAAGCATGAAGAAGAAACCCTGACGGCAGTGATCGAAGCCCGGGCCAAGGCGACCTCGATTCAGGTCGACGCCAGCACCCTCGACAACCCGGAAAAGCTCAAGCAATTCCAGCAGGCGCAGGATCAACTGACCGGCGCATTGAGCCGCTTGATGGTGGTGTCCGAGCGCTACCCGGACCTGAAGGCCAACCAGAATTTCCTCGCCCTGCAATCGCAACTCGAGGGCACGGAAAACCGCATTGCCGTGGCGCGCCGCGATTTCATTCTGGCGGTGCAGAAATACAACACCGAGATCCGTACCTTCCCCGGTCGCCTCTGGCACAGCGTGATGTACAGCGATCTGCCGGTCCGCGAAACCTTCGAAGCCACCACGCCCGGCGCGGAAAAGGCCCCGGAAGTGAAATTCTGATTCGAGGTTGTCCATGCGCGTGTTGAAAATGGGCCTGGTGCTGATGCTGTGGCTGTTCGCCGTCAGCGCCCGGGCCGAATTGACGTTCCCGGCGCTGAGCGGGCGAGTGGTGGACGAAGCGCAGATGCTCGAACCATCAGTGCGCGCGCAACTGAGCCAGCAGTTGCAGGCCCACGAACAGGCGACCGGCGAGCAGTTGGTTGTCGTCACGTTGCCGGATCTGCAAGGCACGACCATTGAAGACTTCGGCGTTCAGCTCGGGCGGCACTGGGGCATCGGGCAAAAGGACAAGAATAACGGCGCGCTGCTGATCGTCGCCCGTGACGAGCGCAAACTGCGTATCGAAGTCGGTTATGGCCTGGAGGACCGCCTGACCGATGCGCAGACGTCGGTGATCATCCATCAAGTCATCACGCCCGCGTTCAAGAGTGGAAATTTCAGCAAAGGCATCAGCGATGGCGTGGCGGCGATGCTGGTGGTGCTGGGCGGCAATCCGCTCGACGAGCCGTCGACGGTATATGAGTCGAGCGGTGACCCGTCCGATGATTTCATCTCGCGGCATCCGGGATTGTTCGTGTTTTTGGTGATGTTGTTCATCCTGACGGTGTTTGTCTGCCAGATGCTCGGTATCCTGCCTGCCGGCCGGGGAGGCTCCGGAGGAGGGGGCGGCTTCGGCGGTGGTGGTGGTTTTGGCGGCGGCGGTGGGGGTGGAGGCTTCAGCGGCGGCGGAGGCAGTTTCGGCGGCGGTGGTTCATCCGGCGGCTGGTGACCTTAAAAGAATAATGAGCAGGCACTTTTCAACATGGCATTACTGACTGAACACGAACAACGCAAAGTCGCCGAGGCGATCGCCCGGGTCGAGCGCGACACCGACGCCGAGCTGGTGACAGTGCTCGCGGCGCGCGCCGATGACTATGCGTACATCCCGCTGTTGTGGGCGAGCCTGTTGGCTTTGGTGGTGCCGGGCGTCGTCCACTACCTGACCGGCTGGCTGACCATGCACAGCCTGCTGCTGGTGCAGTGGGGCGCGTTTATCGTGCTGTGCCTGCTGTTTCGTCTGCCGAAAATCACCACCCATCTGATCCCGCGTCGTGTACGCCATTGGCGCGCGTCGAATTTGGCGCGGCGGCAGTTTCTTGAGCAAAACCTGCATCACACCGTGGGCAGCACCGGGATGCTGATTTTTGTCTGCGAGGCTGAACGGTATGTGGAGATTCTGGTGGATGAGGGGATTTCCAAACGGCTCGACAATAAATCCTGGGATGCGATTGTGGCGGCGTTTACCGAGCAGGTCAGGCAGGGGCGTACGCTGGAGGGGTTTGTCACTTGCATCGAAGCGTGCGGGGAATTGCTGAAGGTGCATGTGCCAGTGACGCAGGTGAGGAATGAGTTGCCGAATCGTCTAGTGGTGTTGGCCTGAAAGCCCCTCACCCCAGCCCTCTCCCAGAGGGAGAGGGGGCCGACCGAGATGTCTTGCGCTCGACATCGACCTGAAAAACCGTGTCGATTATGGATTCAAAGCAAATCGTTCAAGTCGGTGTATCTCGTCAATATCCCCCAATCAGTCCCCTCTACCTCTGGGAGAGGGCTAGGGTGAGGGCCGCTTTAACCAACCGTTCGGTAAATAAGAACGTGTCCCCAACCTCCATCCCCCCTAAAATACCCGCCATTCCCGATTTCGCCCGTCCGAGGCCGCTTTTCCATGTCCGTTACTGCTCCTGCCACCAAACCCGCGCCCGATCACCACACCCAGTTCGTCGAGCTGCTGCAAACCAGCCTCGACCAGAACGGCTTCATCAAACTGGTGCTGGCCAAATACGTCGGTGAAGAGGCGGAACTGCAGCGGGTCATTATCAAAGCGGTGACGGTCAAGGCGCAGCCGAACCTGTCCTTTGTCTATCGCTACAAAACCCGCGACATCACCAAAAACCTGCCGTTGAGTGAAGGCGTGGCGACGATTGCCGCGCTGCTGCCGGTCTCGTTCAAAAATGCGCATTTGCTCGCCGTAACCGACGAAGCCCAGCTCGAATACAGCAAAAAGGGCAAGAGTTCGCTGTTCAAGAGCAAACCTCAGCAATTGCGCGAAGCTCCATCCGCCGAGCACAACCGTGAGAAAAACCGTTTCCTTGAGCTGAACCGACCGTTCCTCAAGGACCTCGGCGTGACCAACGCCCAGCACGAGCTGATCCCGGCGATGTCGCGCAAGTGGAAGCAGATCAACAAGTTCATCGAAGTGTTCAGTCATGCGCTGACCTCGTCGCCGCTGGCGCTGGACAAACCGGTGCGCGTGGCGGATTTCGGTTCGGGCAAGGGCTACCTGACATTCGCGATTCACGACTACCTGCGCAACACCTTGAAAGCCGAGGGTGAAGTGACCGGCGTCGAGCTGCGTGAGGAAATGGTCAACCTGTGTAATGCCGCGGCGGCGAAGCTCGATCATCCGGGGCTGGTGTTCAAGTGCGGTGACGTGCGCAGCGTCGCGCCGAGTGAATTGGACGTGATGATCGCCCTGCATGCTTGCGACATCGCCACCGACTACGCGATCCACACCGGCATTCGTTCGGGCGCGTCGATCATCATGTGCTCGCCGTGCTGCCACAAACAGATCCGTCTGCAGATCCAGAGCCCGGCGCTGCTCAAGCCGATGCTGCAATACGGTTTGCACCTCGGGCAGCAGGCGGAAATGGTCACCGACAGCCTGCGTGCGTTGTTCCTTGAGGCCTGCGGGTATGAGACCAAAGTGTTCGAGTTCATCTCGCTGGAACACACCAACAAGAACAAGATGATTCTCGCGGTGAAGCGCGCCGAGCCGGTGGATCCGGCTCAGTTGTTGGTGAAGATCGAAGAGTTGAAAGCCTTCTACAACATCAGCGAGCACTGCCTGGAAACCCTGCTGCGCGCTGACGGCTACCTGGCCTGACACAAAACCCTGTGGGAGCGAGCCTGCTCGCGAAGGGGCCCTAACAGCCAACATCATCGTTGACTGTCAGTCCGCCTTCGCGAGCAGGCTCGCTCCCACATGGGGTTTGATGGTGGTCTTTCGCCCGAGCACCACAGTCGCAATCACCCCGCAGGCAAACACCCAGGTAATCGGCTCGACATGTTCACCAAAAAACAGCGCCGAAAACGCAATGGTGAAGAAAATCTGCAGCAACTGGACCTGACTGACCCGGGAAATCCCGCCCATGGCCAGCCCGGCGTACCAAGCGAAAAATCCGAGAAACTGCGAAAACAACGCGACATACCCAAACGCCCACCAGGTTTTCGCCGACACCGCGCCCTGATGTTGCAGCGCCAGGTACAACACCGGCCCGATCAACAGCGGCGTCGACAGCACCAGCGCCCAGCAGATCACTTGCCAGCCGCCCATCTCCTTGGCCAAACGGCCGCCCTCGGCATAACCCAGACCACCGATGGCAATCGCTCCGAGCATCAGCAGATCACCCGCCTGAATACTGCCCGCCCCGGTGTACAACGCATAACCGAGCACCAACGCACTGCCCAATGCCGCGCAGGCCCAGAAGGCTTTCGACGGACGCTCGTGCGACAACCATGCGGCATACAGCGCCAGGCACAACGGTTGCAAGCCGTTGACCAGCGCACCGTGAGACGCCGGCAAGGTTTGCATGGCCCACGCCGACAACACCGGAAAACCCAGGATCACCCCGGCGATCACCAGGCTCAGACCTTTGACCTGCTGCCACGTCGGCCATTTCTCGCGCCGCCACAAAAGCAGCAACGCCGCCGGAATCGCCGCGAACAATGCGCGGCCCAAACCGTTGAGCAATGGATGCAGTTCCTGCACCACGATGCGGGTAAAAGGCAGGGTGAGGCTGAAAATCACCACGCCGAGCAGGCCGAGGGCCATGCCGGTGTTTTCGCGCGAGGACATGAGGGGAGACCAGAATCGTAGGTGGCTGGGAGGTGTCCTCATCTAGCCATAATCCGCGAATTTAGGAGTGTTACAGCTAGGCACGGACTTAGGCGTACAGTTTGAGGGCCTCTTCGCGAGCAGGCTCGCTCCCACAGGAGAATGCATTCCAAATGTGGGAGCGAGCCTGCTCGCGAAGAACGATGACACGGTCTTTCAGGTAGTAGCCGGTTGTTACCCGAGCCGCTGGATAAGGTCTACCTTGAATACTCCCAGGCAATTTCCAGAGGAGTCCTCCCCATGGCCGCGAAAAAGATTCTCATGCTGGTCGGCGATTACGTCGAAGACTACGAAGTGATGGTGCCATTCCAGGCCCTGCAGATGGTCGGTCACACCGTCCACGCCGTGTGCCCGGACAAGGCCGCCGGCAAAACCGTGCGCACGGCGATCCATGACTTCGAAGGCGACCAGACCTACAGCGAAAAGCCCGGTCACCTGTTCGCCCTCAACTTCGACTTCGCCAAAGCCAAAGAGACGGACTACGACGCGCTGTTGATCCCAGGCGGACGCGCCCCGGAATACCTGCGCCTCAACGAAAAAGTCCTCGATCTGGTGCGCGCCTTCGACAAGGCCGGCAAACCGATTGCGGCGGTCTGCCACGGCGCGCAGTTGCTGGCAGCAGCTGGCGTTCTTGAAGGTCGCGAATGCAGCGCCTACCCGGCCTGTGCCCCGGAGGTGCGCCTGGCGGGCGGTACGTACATCGACATTCCGGTGACGGAAGGCCACGTTCAAGGCAATCTGGCCACCGCCCCGGCGTGGCCGGCGCATCCGAACTGGCTGGCCGGTTTCCTCGGCTTGCTCGGCACTAAAATCACCCTGTAAACGAGGTTTCGCCGATGTGCGAGCTCTACGTCAAGGCTGACCCGATTCTCTACGAGTCACGCTCGCGCTCGCTGCGCATCTGCGGCGTGGTGACGACGCTGCGCCTGGAAAATCAGTTCTGGGACATCCTCAGCGAAATCGCAGAGGTCGATGGCATGACCACCAACCAACTGATCGCCAAGCTGTATGAAGAGGTGATGGATTATCGCGGCGAGGTGGTGAATTTTGCTTCGTTCTTGCGGGTGAGTTGTACGCGTTATCTGAGTCAGCGGCGGGTGAGTGCGCCGGAGTTTTCGGTGGTGCGGGCGGTGGTGAAATAGCCGGCACCGCAGCGACCCGTTCGCGAGCAAGCTCGCTCCCACTTTCGACCGCGTTCTGCAACTGGAATGCGGTCCCATGTGGGAGCGAGCCTGCTCGCGAAGGGGCCGGTACAGGCGACAGAAGGCTGGGGCTGGTCTTTACTCACAGGCGCGAAATCTCTCAATCGCCAAGGAGCAACGAGCATGTCCGGATGGTACGAAATCAGTAAAAGCAGCAACGGCCAGTTCAGGTTCGTGCTGAAAGCGGCGAATGCCGAAACCATTTTGACCAGTGAGCTGTACACCACCCGCGCGGCGGCGGACAGCGGCATTGCTTCGGTACAGATCAACAGTCCGCTGGAGGAACGCTACGAGAAAAAGTCGACGAAGGACGGCCATCCGTATTTCAACCTGAAAGCGGCCAATCACCAGATCATCGGCAGCAGCGAAGCGTATTCCTCGGAGGCGGCGTGCGATAAAGGCATTGCCAGTGTGAAGGCGAACGGGCCGAGCAAAGTGATCAAGGACAAGACCTTGCCGGTCCTCTGAACCCATTTTCAAATCCACCAAAAATCCCTGTGAGAGCGAGCAGGCTCGCTCCCACATTTAATTTGCTTTGTGTCAGTGAGATCAGCGCAGGGTTTTCAGGATCGTTTGCAGCTGCGTCTGACCCGCCTCACTCAACGGAAACACCGGCAAGCGCGGATCGCCCACTTCAAGCCCGGTCTGACGTAGCCCGGCCTTGATCGTCGCTGGCAAACCACCCTTCAAGATGAAATCCAGCAGCGGCAACTGGCGATAGAACAAATCCCGCGCGCGGTCCAGATCGCCGGCCATGGCCGCGTCATAAAGATCCAGGTTCAACTGCGGAATCAGATTAGGCGCCGCCGTGCACCAGCCTTTCGCCCCGGCAGCGAACGCTTCCAGCGCCAGTGGATTGCAGCCGTTGTAGAACGGCACCTGACCGTCGCCCAACAATTGCAGCTTGTGCATGCGCTGAATATCGCCGGTGCTCTCCTTGACCATGGTCACGTTTTCCACGCCATTGACGATGCGCAGAATCAAATCTACGGACATGTCGGTGCCGCTGGTGGCCGGGTTGTTGTAGAGCATGATCGGCACCCCGATGTTCTCGCCGATGGCGCGGTAGTGGGCGAGGATTTCCGCTTCAGTGAGCTTCCAGTACGAGGCCGGCAGCACCATCACTACGTCGGCGCCGTGGGCTTCGGCGAAGCGCGCGCGGCGCACGGCTTTGGCGGTGGTCAGGTCGGACACGCTGACGATGGTCGGCACGCGTTTGGCCACATGCTTGATGCTGAATTCGGCGACTTGATCCCACTCCGCATCGCTCAGGTAAGCCCCTTCGCCGGTGCTGCCCAATGGCGCGATAGCGTGGACGCCGCTGTCGATCAAGCGGTCGATCGACTTACCGAGGGCGGGCAGATCCAGCCCTTCGCCGTTGGCGCCGAACGGGGTGATGGTGTAGCCGATGATGCCGTGAATAGTGGACATGGGAATCTCTCCGTAGCAGGGTTCAGTTCAGGCAATCGGCGTGTTGACGCAGGTTCTGCCGGGCGTAGTAATTGAAGGCGGCGGCGTGGCGTTTCGGCTTGGCGATCCAGTCATGCGCCTCGCGGCCCAGTGCAGGGATGATCGGCTTGATCGTGCCGGCGGCCATCGCCAGCAGTTGCAGCTTGGCCGCGCGTTCGATCAGTTGGGCGATGACACACGCTTCTTCGATCGTCGTACCGGTCGACAACTGACCGTGGTGTGAAAGCAGGATCGCGCGTTTGTCGCCCAGCGCACCGGCAATCAGTTCGCCTTCTTCGTTACCGACCGGCACGCCCGGCCAACCCTCGAGAAATGCGCAGTCGTCGTACAGCGGGCACAGGTCCATGTGGGAAATCTGCAGCGGCACCTCCAGCATCGACAACGCCGCGACGTGGGTCGGGTGGGTGTGGATGATGCAGTTCACATCCGGGCGAGCGCGGTACACCCAGCTGTGGAAACGGTTGGCCGGGTTGGCCATGCCGTGGCCTTCGAGGACTTCCAGATCCTCGTTGACCAACAGCAGATTGCTTGCGGTGATTTCGTCGAAACCCAGGCCCAGTTGCTGAGTGTAATAGGTGCCGGGCAGCGGGCCACGGGCGGTGATTTGCCCGGCGAGCCCTGAGTCGTGGCCGTTCTCGAAGAGAATCCGGCAGGTCAGGGCCAGCTTTTGCCGGTCCGTCCACGTATTATCCGCCAGGCTTTTTTGCATCTGGGTCAGCGCTTGCTTGACCAGTTGGTCTTTGGGTAGTGCTAATGTCTTGGCCATGTCTGTGTCCTTTGGGTGAGTGCAAATGACACGAAAGAGGCTATATGACACAAAGTGTCATTGGCAAGCACAAATCGTCGCTTCCTTGCTGGAATAACCGTCGCGAATGTCTATCCGATTGAAATTGTTGAGAAAAAAACTTGGCGTAACGCTTGAGGCACTGGCTGAAAAATCCGGCATGACCAAGAGTTATCTGTCCAAAGTCGAGCGCGGGCTGAACACCCCGTCGATCGCTGCCGCGTTGAAACTGGCGAAAGCGCTGAATGTGAAAGTCGAGGAATTGTTCTCCGAAGACAACGTCAGCCTCGACAGCTACAGCCTGGTGCGCAGCCATGAGCGCCAGTCACTCGCCGCCAATGATCAGAGCCCCGGTTACGCGGTGCTGGCCCATCAGGTCAGCGAACGCAACCTGCTGCCGTTCATCATCTATCCGCCAAGCGAGTTCAGCGACAAAACCTTCAAGGAGCATTTGGGCGAGGAGTTTCTATTCGTTCATGAAGGGCAGGTTGAAGTGGACTTCATGAACGAGAAGGTGCTGCTGGAGCGCGGCGATGCGTTGCACTTCAATGCGCAGAAACCGCATCGGATAAGGTCGGTTGGGGATGTGCAGGCGCAGTTGCTGGTGGTGGTGCACAGCGCTGAGGAATGAGTTGTCTGCTAAAAGCTTCGCGAGCAAGCTCGCTCCCACAGTAGACCGCGTTCCAATGTGGGAGCGAGCTTGCTCGCGAAGGCGTCAGACCGGTTTACATCAAACCTCGACCGGCACCGACAATTTCGGGCTGCCGAGCGCATGGCTCTTGGCATCAAAAAACCGCAACTCAACCCCTGTGCCCTCGAACACCTGCGCGTAATGCCGCTTCTGATGCTGAACGAACGCCGCACTGCGCGGATAAATCGAGATCGCCACCGTCGCCGGTTTCGCCAAACGCAATGCCCGCACAATGTGCGCATCCTGCTCGCCCAAGGCATGGCCAAAGATGCACAAACTGCCGCCGTGCCCGAGCAATTGCTCATAACAGAACGATAGATAATCCGAGCTGCGAATGCTCTTGAGCTTGTCCGCACTCGGCCCTTCGGTGACGAACAGCGGCACGTCATCCAGCGTCTTGATCGTGTTGTTGATCGCGAAACTGCCGAGCAACGTGCCTTCGGTCGAAGTCAGTTTGCGCGCGGTGCCGTCCTGATTGCGCACCAGATGCAGACCACCGTGCAGGTACAGCAAACGCGGTTTTTCAGAGGCACTTTCGCTCAGATCGAAACTGGCATTGGCACCGTTGAACAGGTCATCGATGACCTCGGTTTTGTGTTGCACGGCCCAGTAGTTAAGCAAGTCGTAATTGGTGGTGAACACCGTGCGATAACGCGTCAGTTCTTCATTCAGCGTCGCCAGAGTCGAGGCTTTCACCAGTCGCCACGGAATGTGCACAGCGTGCACGGTGTTGATCAGCGCTTCCTTGATCGCGTAGTAGCGGTTGCGCGGCGCCGCTGAGCTGACGGCCAGTGCCTTGTTGACCCGACTGGTGGTTTTCAGCGCGCCGAGGACCTGCTCGAAACTGCGCGTTTGCATCGCGTCGAACACCGCCAGTTCCGACGGGCTCAGCGGTTTCTCTTCCACCGTACGGGCGTTTTCGAACAGCGAGTCATAGCCGAAGTCATCCCAGACCGCGCGACTGGCACCGTTGCCCACCAGCAAGCCACTGAAGTCGGTCGCGGCGCGCAGGGCGCTCCAGTCTTCGAGGGTGGCGTCGACATCGAGAAAATCGGTCATTGCGTAGGCGGTCTCAAAACAAAGGGCTGATGGGCGGCGACTTTATCACGAGCGGGCATTGAGCCAGATCAACATCCGCCATGACTGATCGGTCGATGCTGTGTCTACCCGCCGGATTCCAGCAATCGATTCGGCCCTGTCAGGAGTCACGCGCATGACCAGCACCTTTTTCATTCCGGCGGTAAACATCATGGGCAGTGGCTGCCTCGACGAAGCCATGGTCGCGATCCGCAACTACGGTTTTCGCAAGGCGCTGATCGTCACCGACACTGGGCTGGCCAAGGCGGGTGTGGCGACGATGGTCGCCGAGAAACTGGCGATGCAGGACATCGATTCGGTGATTTTCGACGGCGCCAAGCCGAATCCGAGCATTGCCAATGTCGAGTCGGGGCTGGGGCTGCTCAAGGAAAGTCGTTGCGATTTCGTCGTCTCGCTGGGCGGCGGTTCGCCGCACGACTGCGCCAAAGGCATTGCCCTGTGCGCGACCAACGGCGGGCAGATCCGTGATTACGAAGGCGTCGATCAATCGAGCAAGCCGCAACTACCGCTGATCGCGATCAACACCACCGCCGGCACCGCCAGTGAAATGACTCGTTTTTGCATCATCACCGACGAATCACGCCACGTAAAAATGGCCATCGTCGATCGCAACGTCACGCCGCTGCTGTCGGTCAACGACCCGGAATTGATGGTCGCCATGCCCAAAGGTCTGACGGCTGCCACTGGCATGGATGCGCTGACCCACGCCATCGAAGCGTATGTCTCGACTGCCGCCAATCCGATCACCGACGCCTGTGCGCTGAAAGCCATGACCCTGATCAGCAACAACCTGCGCCTGGCTGTGCGCGACGGCAGCGACCTCGCCGCACGCGAGAATATGGCTTACGCGCAATTCCTCGCCGGCATGGCGTTCAACAATGCCTCGCTCGGTTACGTACATGCGATGGCGCATCAACTGGGCGGGTTCTACGACTTGCCCCATGGCGTGTGCAACGCCGTGCTGCTGCCTCATGTGCAGACGTTCAATGCGCTGGTGTGTGCCGAGCGGCTGACCGATGTCGCCCATGCCATGGGTGCCGATATTCGCGGTTTCAGCGCAGAAGAGGGCGCTCAGGCGGCGATCACAGCAATCCGCTGTCTGGCCAGGGATGTCGAGATCCCCGGTGGCTTGCGTGAACTCGGCGCAAAGCTCAGTGATATTCCGCTGCTCGCGAGCAATGCGTTGAAAGACGCCTGCGGTTTGACCAATCCTCGGGCGGCGGACCATCGCCAGATCGAGGAGATTTTTCGCAATGCGTTTTGAGCGGTCATGACGAGGGCAACGGGCTTGGATGCTAGGTTTTGCCCTTGCCCTTGCCTTTGCCTTTGCCTTTGCCTTCGTCCTCAGTGATCACCGTAAACGTTCGAACACGGCCCCAATCTGACAATTTTCCATTGATGTTGTGAATGGCGGATATACGATACCTGCCTTCCTCTAGGGGGAGGGTAGGTTGAGTATGCCATTGCATATCGCTGCCGACGTTTGCTCTGGCAATCTCCAGGTCGTTGTCCAAATTGATAATGCTAACGATGCCAATGGGCTGGGTGACATCGCCATGAAAGACCGGAACGGTATTTACCTCGGCTTCTTCCTCCGGTTCCATAATTACCGGAATGTTGATGGGGGGCCGCAAGAGCACCTTGTATTTGCGCACCTCACTCCAATCTGACATCTCGCCTTTCACCTCCTGGCGGGCCTTAATCCCATGCTCACCCGGGTATTGGGCACCGCTGAAGCTAAACGCCCATCGTCCATTTGCGCTGACCTTTCCTCCACCCAGCGAATGTGTCTCTTCAATGTTCCAAACCTGCACCAGAGCCTCCGGTGTACCGCTGCCGAGGAACAGTGTTGCAGCCCCCGTTTCCTTTCCCTCTTCGGGGAACGTGATAGTCGGCGGGAATGGTTTGGTATCGGGCTTAACGGGAGTGCTCATTGCTCTTCTCGTTTCAGGCTGAATTTGAATCGAGAGGTTGGCATGACGTGATTCCTTGCGAACCTGTAAAAACTACCAATTTTTTAGCTTCATTCGCTTGGTCGGTAATTTCGTTTTCTTCTAAAAAACTGTCATTTCTGTCAGTTGTCCGGCGTGGTTGCTTCGGATCGAATGCTCTGACAACGGGGGGCGACTCCGATCTCTCGAGGAGCACACGAACATGCCGAAAGAAAATGCACACAGAGCGCAGTCCGCAGGTGAGCTGGATCAGACGTTCGCCCATTCAGGCCTGCAAACGCTGCAGTTTCCTGATGCGCGCAAAACCATCGGCAAAAGTGTCGCCGTGCTGCCTTCGGGGCGGATCATGGTCAGTACGACTGTCATCGATGCATCGGGTGCCTCGCATTACGGCCTGGCGCGACTGCTCGCAAACGGATATCTCGATAGCAGTTTCGGCCAGGGTGGTTACCTGACTGGCCAGTTTGCGCAGGGTCGGTTATCACAAGGCGGGAATCTGGTTGTCGATGCGAGCGGTGCATTCTGGATGAGCGCAGTGCTTGCAGATACCGAGGGCAAGCTCAAGCAAATCATCGCTCGATTCAAATCCGACGGTACGCTCGACCCCGAGTTTGGTGACGCACAGACTGGCTACCGAGTCGTGCCGACGCGTATTCCTGCGCTCGACTATGCCACGGGCGGGCGCTTGATATTGGCGCAATCCACGCCAGCGAAAGCGCTGCCGGACAGATTGCTTTTCGTCACCTCTCAAGGGGGCAGCGGGTTGTTGACGCGTTTCTCTCTGGATGGCAAGGATGACCCGGCGTTTGCTGGCAAAGGCTGGATTCACGTGACGCTTTCCAGTTTGGCGATCACGTTGCACGGGGTCACACAGTCAAGCGATGGACAGATTCTTGTCCATGGCAAGACAGAAGTGACCAATCAGGGCCTGGTCATGGCTTACGACAGTTCCGGGCAGGTTGCTGAGTCGTTCGGCGCGAAAGGCACGCTGCTGCTGAATCTGCACAATGCCGGCGTACCGCTTGAAACCTCGGTGAATCGTATCGTTGTGCAATCGGCGCAGCGTTTGTTGTTGATCGGATCTGCCGTCGAGTCGTCCGCCGGGGAGAAACGTCAGCATGGCTTCATCAGCGGGATCGATCTCACTGGCAAGACTGATCCAGCGTTCAACCGCGGGACACCCGTCATTACCGCAGCCGCGCAGTCACTGGATCTGAAAAGCTGGAGCGCAGGGTTCGCGCTGAATGACTCTCCCGGCCCGCGAATCGTCACGGTCGGCCAGACCTCGGACGGCTCCCGACGGTTACTCACGGGGGGCTTTTTGGTCGATGGTGCCGTGGATCCTGCATTTGATATCGAAGGCGCCGCCGGTATCGAGTGGATTGCACTGGATGCCTGTCTGCAGGGTTCGTCCGTGTTGCTGCTGGGGCAGAAAAATGAAGCGGCTCATCTGGTGCGATTGTTGACGGCAGCGGACTGACGGCGGGGTAATCACAGTGTCGACGTGATTGAAATCCGGGCTATCCTGCCGACTCGGACGAACCCCAGTCAGCGAGCCCTCCATGCTGCAAAAAAGCCTGATCCGCCGCCTCGACCTGATCACCCTGCAACTGTTTGTCGCCGTGCACGAAGAGGGCACGCTGACCCGTGCGGCCTCGCGTGAAGCCATCGCGGTGTCGGCGGCGAGCAAGCGGCTGATGGAGCTGGAAGAGGCGCTCGGGATCAGCCTGTTCGTGCGTCAGGCCAAAGGCATGACGCTGACGCCGGCCGGTGAAACCTTGCTGCACCATGCCCGGCAGATGCTGTTCAACGTCGAGAAAATGGGCCTGGAACTCGGCGAGCACAGCCACGGCGTTCGCGGTTATGTGCGCATGCTGGCGAACCTGTCGGCGATCATTCAGTTTCTTCCCGAAGACCTGCGCGACTTCTCCGCGCAGCATCCGCAGGTCAAGACCGACCTTGAAGAACGGCCCAGCGCCGGGGTCATTCAGGGTGTGCTCGATGGCGTGGCGGACCTCGGTATTTGCTCCAACGACAGCGACACCAAAGGTCTGCACAGCGTGTTGTACCGTCAGGACAAACTGGTGGTGGTGATGCTGCCGGAGCATCCGTTGGCCGCGCGTGAATCGGTGGCGTTCGATGAGACGCTGGACAGCGATTACGTCGGTCTGCACGCGGCCAGTTCGATCAACATGCGCACCCATGCGGCGGCGCGACAGGCAGGTAAAGTCCTGCGCATTCGTATTCATGTGCCGGGGTTCGATGCGGTGTGCCGGATGGTCCAGGCCAACATGGGCATCGGGATTTTGCCGCAGCGTGCTTATGAACTGTTTGGACAGGCGCTGGGGTTGCACGCGGTGCCGTTGACGGATGACTGGTCGGATCGCGCGTTGATTGTGGTGGTGCGGGAGGAGGCGGGGTTGTCGCCGGTGAGTCGGTTGTTGTTTGAGCATTTGCGGGGGCAGGGCGCGTAGATCTCCAGTGAATGTTCCGGCCTCTTCGCGAGCAAGCTCGCTCCCACAGTGGATATGTGTTGAACACAGAATCTGCAGCCGCCACGAAACCCTGTGGGAGCGAGCTTGCTCGCGAAGGCGGCCTCGAATTCACCACATCACCTTTGAGCGTTCGCATTTGGCGAACGCCCATTGCCGAGAGACGGCTGGATTGCCCGATCATCGTTCCTCTAGCCTTGGCGACATATTCCAAGAACAAGAGGTACCCCACGATGACTGCCCCCTTGAGTGCGATCAAAGTGATCGAGATCGGCACCCTGATCGCCGCGCCGTTCGCTGCGCGCATGCTCGCCGAGTTCGGCGCCGAAGTGATCAAGATCGAAGCCATGGGTCAGGGCGACCCGCTGCGCAAATGGCGCAAGCTGCATGAAGGCACGTCGCTGTGGTGGTACCTGCAATCACGCAACAAGAAATCCCTGGCACTCAACCTGAAGTCCGCCGAAGGCATTGAACTGGTCAAGCAACTGGCCAGCGACGCTGACGTGATCATCGAAAACCTGCGCCCCGGTGCGCTGGAGAAACTTGGCCTCGGCTGGGATGTGCTCCACGCGCTGAACCCCAATCTCACCCTTGTACGGATTTCCGGTTACGGCCAGACCGGCCCGTACCGCGACCGTCCCGGCTTCGGCGCGATCGGCGAAGCGATGGGCGGCATTCGCTATACCACCGGAGCCCCGGGGTCGCCTCCGGCGCGGGTGGGTGTCAGCCTGGGTGATTCGCTAGCGTCGTTGCATGCGGTAATCGGCGCGCTGATGGCGCTGCTGCGGGTCAAGACCGGGCAGGGCGGTGGGCAAATTGTCGACGTTTCACTGGCGGAAAGCGTGTTCAACGTCATGGAAAGTCTGGTCCCGGAATACGACATGCTCGGTCATGTCCGCGAACGCAGCGGCGGCGCGTTACCGGGCATTGCTCCCTCCAATACCTATCTGACAGCTGACGGCGCCTATGTGGTGATCGCCGGCAACAGTGACCCGATCTACAAAAGGCTGATGCACACCATCGGTCGCGACGATCTTGCTGACGCAGAAGAATTCGCTCACAACGACGGGCGCGCCGCCAGGAGCGGTTTGCTCGACGCCGCCATCACTCACTGGACCAGCAGTCTGCCGATCGACGCCGTACTCGCCGCGCTCGAAGCCGCCGAAGTGCCGGCGGGCCGGATCTATTCGGTGGCCGACATCGTTGCCGATCCGCACTACCAGGCGCGAGACATGTTGCTCAATGCCGAATTACCCGGCGGCGCGACAGTAAAGATGCCCGGCATCGTGCCGAAACTTTCGGAAACCCCCGGCGGCGTGAACTGGTCGGGGCCGAAACTTGGTCAGCACACCGACGGCATCCTTGCCGGCCTGGGCCTGACTGAACTCGACATCGAACGCCTGAAAAGCCAAGGGGTGGTGCAATGATCACAGACTATTCGCAAACCCTGGTCGTCCAGGAAGTCTCGCCCCGCGATGGCTTGCAGATCGAGCCGACCTGGGTGGAAACCACTGACAAGATCGCCCTGATCGATCAACTATCGCTGGCCGGTTTCAGCCGTATCGAAGCCGGTTCGTTTGTGTCGCCGAAAGCCATTCCGGCACTGCGGGACGGCGAGCAAGTCTTCACCGGCATTCAGCGCCAGCCGGGAGTGATTTACGTCGCACTGATTCCCAACCTCAAAGGCGCGCAGCGTGCATTGGCGGCGGGTGCCGATGAACTGAATCTGGTGATGTCCGCCAGCCAGACGCACAACCTGGCCAACATGCGCATGCGTTGCGAGGATTCGCTGGCGGCGTTTGCAGAGATTGTGGCGTTTGCCAGCGGCTCCGGCGTGCGCCTCAATGGCAGTATCGCGACGACGTTCGGTTGCCCGTTCGAAGGCCAGATCGACGAGGATCGCGTGCTGAAAATCGTCGACGCCTATCAGGAGCTCGGCATTGCCGGCATCACTCTGGCGGACACCACTGGAATGGCCAATCCGCGACAAGTGGATCGGTTGGTACGGCGGGTGTTGCAGCGGGTTGCGCCGGCCGATCTGACCCTGCATTTCCACAACACCCGGGGTCTGGGGCTGTGCAATGTGCTGGCGGCTTATGAGGCGGGGGCGCGGCGTTTCGATGCGGCGCTTGGTGGTCTCGGTGGCTGCCCGTTTGCGCCGGGTGCGTCGGGCAATATCTGCACTGAAGACTTGGTGAACCTGTGCGATGAGATCGGTATTCACACCGGCATCGATTTGCCGCTGCTGCTGAAACTTTCGCGTGGCTTGCCGAATCTTCTGGGCCACGAAGTGCCCGGTCAACTGGCCAAGGCCGGACGCAACTGCGACCTGCACCCGCTTCCCATCTGAATATACAAATCCCCCTGTGGGAGCGAGCAAGCTCGCTCCCACAAAAAAGCGCTCCCCAGTGAGCGTCATGACCAGACAACAAAAACAATCGGACGCCCACCGGCAGTCCGCCTGGAGAAAAGCTATGAGCCTCAATGTAATGGAGGCGGGCGCCCGTCCGTCCGTCGATCACGACGCTGAAAAAGCCTTGGTCAGCAAAGTCGCCTGGCGCCTGATGCCGCTGATCATGGTCTGCTACCTGTTCGCCTTCTTCGACCGCATCAACATCAGCTTCGCCAAATTCCAGTTGCAGACCGACCTGAGCCTGAGCGATACCGCTTATGGCCTCGGCGCGGGGCTGTTCGTGGTCGGTTACGTGCTGTTCGAAGTGCCAAGCAACATGATGCTGTACAAGGTCGGCGCACGCCGCTGGATCGCGCGGATCATGATGTCGTGGGGCGTGGCGACGGCAGCGATGGTGTTCGTCAACAGCGAATGGCAGTTCTACGCGCTGCGCTTTGTGATCGGTGCGATGGAGGCCGGATTTGCCCCGGGCGTTTTGTATTACCTGACGCTGTGGTTCCCGCAGCATTTCCGTGGCCGCATCACTTCGATGCTGTTTCTCGCTTCGGCGTTTGCCGGACTGGTCGGCGCGCCGTTCTCCGGGCTGGTGCTCGAACACCTCGACGGCGTGCTGCAAATGCGCGGCTGGCACTGGCTGTTCCTGCTCGGCGGCGTGCCGTGTATCGGCCTCGGTTTTCTGGTGCTGACGTTGCTCAAGGATCGCATCGAAGATGCGCACTGGCTGACTGCTGACGAGAAGAAATTGCTCTCCAGCCGCATTGCCCAGCATGAACCGCACAAGAGCGGTGGTTCACTGCTCGCGGCGTTGAAGATTCCCGGTTTTCTGACTTTGGGTTTGATCTACTTTCTGATCCAGGTGGCGTCCTACGGTCTGAATTTCTGGGCGCCGCAACTGATCCGCAGTGCCGGCACCGAGAGTCCGGTGATGATCGGTCTGCTGACGGCGATTCCGTACATTTGCGGGGCGATCAGCATGGTGGTGATCGGGCGCTTGTCGGACGCCACCGGTGAGCGGCGCAAGTTTGTCGCCGGGCTGGTCGTCGTCGGTGCGATCGGCTTTTTCAGTGCGGGCATTTTCGCCAGCCACACCACGTTTTTGATCGTTGCTCTTGGCTTGCTTGGCGCCGGGATCATCGCCTCGATTCCGAGTTTCTGGACGCTGCCACCGAAGTTGTTGGCCGGGGCTGGCGCGGGTGCGGCGGGCGGGATTGCGGTGATCAACACGTTGGGGCAATTCGGCGGGATTGTCAGCCCGGTGATGGTCGGGCGGATCAAGGACCTGACCGGCAGCACCACGCCGGCGCTGTATGTGATCGGCGTGGCGGCCCTGATCGCGGCGGCGTTGCTGTTGTGGGGCTTGCCGCAGAAATTGCGCACGCTCGACAAGTTCTGAGATCTGCGGCGTCATTTCTGACGCCTTCGCGAGCAAGCTCGCTCCCACATTTGAAATGCATTCCCCTGTGGGAGCGAGCCTGCTCGCGAAGACTGACTTCCAGACACTGAAAATAGTGGATTCATAACATCAGCTAACGGCCAGCCCATTCAGGGTAAGGCGAAATACGTTTTGATGTGTTGATGATTCTGTTGAAAGGGCCGATACAGCAGGGGATAGTGCGCGGCTGAAACGTTATCAAGGAGCGGGAAGTGACAGTGAAGTCTGGCTGGATCGGTTGTGCGGCATTGTGCGGGTGGTTGCTGGCGGGGCAGGCATTGGCCGATTGCACGCCGGCGCCAACGGCGCAGGAGATGGATTTTTCCCTCTGCAAGGATTGGCCGGCGTATCCAGGGTTGACGCTCACCGCGGCCGCCCATTTCTCGCCCGATCCGGTGTATGGCGCGTCAGAGACTATAGGGCTTTACGATCTGCGTTTGGCCTTGGTGGCGAGCGCAGACTCGCAGCCGTTAGCGAGCTTTTATCAGCCCTCGGCATTCTCTGTGGATGCCATCGCGCTGGACGAACTGAAATTCGATACCGCCCGCTATAAGCTCGCGCCGCAATTGCAGGCCTTTGGCGTGCGAGTACGGTTCAAAGGCTCTTCGCGCGTGAATCCTCTGGATGAAACCTGGTTGTCGCTTTATGTGAAAGAGGGCAACGCGTTGCGTCCGGTAATGGACAGACTGGTGGTTTATGAATATGGCGGGGAGTGGGATGGCAATTGTGCGGGAGAGCGCTACGAGACTACGCGAACCGTGGCGTTGGCCAAGACCAGCAGCCATGGCTTTGCCGACCTGATCATCAAGACGATCCGTAGCTCGACCGTTGGCCAGGGCGAAGGCGAGGCGTGTGTATCCAATACCGTCACGCAAAAACCGGTCTTGACGACACTTCGCTATGACGGCAAAAACTACGTAATGCCTGAAGATTTCAAAGGCCTCTAAGACAGATTTTTTCTACTCAAGGAAGAACAATGATTTCGCGTAACACACTGCTGGGCTCTTTTATCGCAATGGGTCTTTTGTCGGTGACCGCCCAGGCCCAGGCCGCCTGCCAGACCAAGGACTTCGACGGCAAAACCATGTCGCGCTGCAAAAACTGGCCAGCCGTGCAGAATCAGGCGATCGCAGTCAAATCCACCTACCTTGCCGACGCCGGCGGCGATGATGCCGGGGTGTTCGATCTGGATCTGTCGATCGTCAACGCCAGCACTTACAACCCCATCGCCACTTACCGTAAACCGGGCGCTTACAACTCCGATGCCGTGCGCTTTGAGGATCTGCGCATCGACACCGCCCGTTATCGACTGGCGCCGGAGGTTCGGGCTTTTGGTCTGCGTTCAAAGTTCGCGCACAGTTCCCACGCCATTCCCTACGAAAAAACCGATTTGGCGCTGTATGTTCGCGAAGGCAATGAGTTGCGGCCGGTGCTGGAGGGCTTGGTGGTTGCCAAGAGCAATGGCGAGTTCATGAATGATTGCGAAGGCTACACAAAGACGATTCGCCGAACCGTCGAGATCGGTCCTTCCAGTCATCATGGTCTGGCCGATTTGATCGTCACCACCAGCGGCAGCAAAATGAAAAATACTCAATCGGGTAAAGAGTGCGTTTCCAATACCACCCGCCTGAAGCAAAAACAGATCACCCTGACTTACGACGGTCAACAATACATCGTCCCCGAAGACCTCAGAGGTTACTGACCCAATGCTCACCGGCCTCAACCACTTGACCCTTGCGGTCAGCGATTTGCAGCGAAGTCTGGCGTTCTACCGTGATGTGCTGCATTTGCGTGTCGAAGCGACGTGGGACGCCGGTGCCTACCTGTCGCTGCCGGGACTGTGGTTGTGTCTGTCGCTTGATCCGCTGCGCTCAAGCGAACCGTGCGTCGATTACACCCATTACGCGTTAAGCCTCAGTGCCACCGACTTCGCAGGTTTTGTGCAGAAGCTAAAAGCCGCGAATGTGCAGGAATGGCGCGACAACCGCAGCGAAGGTGCCTCGTTCTATTTTCTTGATCCCGATGGCCACAAACTCGAAGCCCATGTCGGCGATCTCGCTTTGCGACTGGCAGCCTGCCGGCAAAAACCGTACGCCGGCATGCGTTTTTACGACGAGCAGTGAACACGCGCAAGCGGCTGATATAGACTGGCCGCCACGTGTTCTGGCGCTTGCAGGTTTCCCATGACTCCATCGTTGCTAATGGCCGTGCTGGCCTCGGGTTTCATTTATGGCATCACGCCCGGGCCGGGTGTGCTGGCGGTGTTCGGCATCGGTGCAGCCCACGGGCGGCGTGCCGGGGCGGGGTTTCTTTGCGGGCATCTGCTCGGTGATGTGGTCTGGTGCAGCACGGCGCTGATCGCGATTGTCGGCGCCCGGGAAATCGGCAGCAGCGCATTCGATGTGCTCGGCGTGCTCAGTGGCTTGTACCTGTTCTGGCTCGGCTGGCGAGCGGTGCGCGCCCAGCGCCGCAACGGCGACGAACCCCAAGGCGCGGCGCGCAAGCCGTTCTGGCACGGCATTCTGTTCGGCTTGACCAATCCCAAGGCCTATCCGGTGGCGGTCGCGACGTTCACCGCGCTGCTGTCGAGCCGCGCCGAGCTGCTCAACTGGTCAATGTTGCCGGCGCTGATTGCCTTGAGTTTCCTCGGCGGCCTGCTGGCCTACGCTATTCTGATTGGCGTGGTCGGCGCGCAACGGGTACGCACGCTGTATCAGCGTCATGAGTTGTTGATCACCCGGCTGTGTGGCGTGATGTTCATCGGTTTTGCCATCAACGCGCTGGTACACGCATTGCCGGGGCTGATGCCGCACAAGGCTTGATATCGTTTGCAAGGATGCGCGAACCCAAGGTCAGGGATGGTTGATCAGTGCTGCATTGCCCGGACACCCACGCTGAACCATGGAAAGCCGAAACTCCGCGCCGTTGGCGAGTTACATCGACCTGTTGCTGGACGCCGTTTGCGCGGTCGACAAGCAAGGCCGCTTCGTTTTTGTCAGCGCCGCCTGCGAACGGGTTTTCGGTTATTCGCCTGAAGAGTTGATCGGCCGGCAAATGATCGAGCTGGTGCACCCGGCGGATCGTCAACGCACGCTCGCAGCCGCCAACGAAATCATGGGCGGCGAACCCAAGCTCAACTTCGAAAACCGTTACCTGCGCAAGGACGGCAGCGTCGTGCATATCCTCTGGTCGGCGCGCTGGTCGGAAGTCGATCAACTGCGCATCGCCGTGGCGCGCGACATCACCGAGCGCAAGCAGGCCGAATCCCGCCAGGCAGCGTTGTACGCGATTTCCGAAGCGGCCCATGCGGCGGAAGATCTGCTGGCGCTGTTCAAGCGTATTCATCTGATCATCGGCGAATGGCTGCCGGCGATGAATTTCTCTGTGGCGCTTTACGACGAGCATTGCGCGCAACTGAATTTCCCTTATCACGTCGACGATCACGAGCTGCAGCCCGAACAGCCCGGCACCGTCACCGGGCGTCTGTGCACGGAAGTTATCCGAAGCGGCCAGCCGATTCTTCTGACGCCGGACAGTGCAGATTCCCCAGCCGATTTCGCCGAACTGGTGGCCGGGCAGAATGCGCCTTGCTGGCTCGGCGTACCGTTGAATTCGAAAAACGGCACCATCGGCGCCTTGATCGTCAAAAGCCTGCCCGGCGGCGAGCGCTACACCGAGCAGGACAAGGAATTGCTGCAATACGTCTGCGCCCAGGTCGCCACGGCCATCGAGCGTCAGCAATTGCACGCCCGCCTGCGGCGCATGGCGCAGTACGATCAACTCACGCAACTGCCCAACCGCGAATTACTGCGTGATCGCTTGAAAGCTGCTTTGGCTGGCGCTCGCGAGCAATCCGGGCACATGGCCTTGCTGTATGTCGACCTGGATCGCTTCAAACAGGTCAACGACACCTTTGGCCATGCTGTCGGCGACATGCTCCTGCAAACCGTGGCCAATCGCCTCAAGGGCTGCGTGCGAGAGACCGACACCGTGGCCCGAATCGGCGGCGATGAATTTGTTGTGCTGCTGCACAGCGTTCAGGCCTCGGAAGATGCTGACGGCGTGGCGGAAAAAATCCGACAGGTACTGGTGCAACCGATGCGCCTCGATGGCCACAACCTGCACATCGAACCAAGCATCGGCGTGGCCCGCTATCCAGAGCACGGCAGTGAGGAACAGCAACTGTTTCGACATGCCGATCAGGCGATGTACGCCGCCAAACGCTTGAACCATCACGCACTCAACAGCTGATAAATCCGCGCCGTTCGTCGCAGCGACTGCAACTTTTCTAAACCTTTGCCGGCGAGAAAATTCTCAATCTTAGGCGGGCACCTGCCCGCCACGATCATTACCAAGAGGTAGAGAATCATGCCTAACTCAAGAAACTCGAACTCGGGAAACTTCGCCAACGATCGAACCAAGGCCTCTGAAGCAGGTCGCAAAGGTGGGAAAACCACCACAACGACTGTCGACAAAGAGCCAAAGCCAGACATGGGCCGCAAGCCCGCTCAGAAATCGAAGTAGTCGGTGAAGGTAGTTTTGATTGAGAGGCGGGGGCGTAAGCTCCCGCTTGAATTTCGCAAGTAAGGAGGGCGCGACCATGAGCCGGATGGCCACCCGTATACGCACCATGAGTTTTGCATCATTGTTGGGCCTGTGTGCCAGCAGCGCTTTTGCCCAGTCGCCCGCCGATTTCATCAACGATGCCTCGGCCAAAGGCATGGCCGACATCGAGGCCAGTCGTCTGGCCCACAGCAAAGCCGAATCGAAAGAGGTCAAGGACTACACCATCGTCGTCATCAACGACCGCACCACGGCCAACCAGCATCTGGCGAAAATCGCCAAGAAGCTCGACCTGCCCGTCGCGCCCCGTGAGGAGCTGGCCGATAAGGCCAAGGAGTTGATGCCGCAAGTGACCGACGGCGCCTCCTTCGATCAGGCTTACGCCGCCAGTCAGGTAAAAGCCACTGAAGAGGCCATCGAGCAGATTCAGCAGGAAGCGCAGACCACCGACGTGCCGGAGATCAAGGCGTTTGCCGACGAGACACTGCCGAAGCTGCAAAGCCATCTGGAGAAGGCCCGCCAGCTGCAAGCCAGCCGTTAATCAAGCTTCAAGAAACCGCTGCCGTGGGCGGCGGTCTCTTGCATTTCAGCATTCATTCAAATCCTGCTTCGACTTGCTCTTCTCGCCCAGCCCCTCAAGATTGAAAACCTCACCCTCGCCCAACGAGCGGTAGTGCCTGCGCAACGCCTCCAACTGCTTCAAATCCAGCGCCTCCAGCCCAAGCATCGCGTTCTGCGCTTCTTTGGTCACCAAGAGCAATTCATCGATCTTCAAATGAAGAATGTCGGTGTCGCGGTTCTGCGTGTTCTGGATCAGGAAGACCATCAGGAAGGTGATTATCGTGGTCGAGGTGTTGATGATCAGTTGCCAGGTGTCGTTGTAATGGAAAATCGGCCCGCTCAAGCCCCACAAGCCGATCAGGATCAATGCGCCCATGAAGGTCTTCGGACTACCGGCCACCATCGCGAGCTTCTGGGAGATTTTTGCGAATTTCATTGCCGTGTTCCTTATTGGGAGGAGTCTTGAAATTCAGACATCTGCGGCTGGTGGAAAATTCTAATTACAAATCCGCTCACGTCATCGGACGTTGGTAGGGCAGGCACGCGTGCCAGATCGCGGTATCGTGTCGAACCGCTGGAATGCCCCCCGACAGGAGAACGCAATGAGTTGGTCCGCCAAACAATACGTCGCTTTCGAAGATGAACGCACCCGCCCGGCCCGTGATTTGCTGGGGGCGATTCCCACGCCTGAGGCGCGAACCGTGGTCGATATCGGTTGTGGTCCCGGTAACTCTACAGAGTTGCTGGTACAGCGTTTTCCCGGGGCGAAGGTCAGCGGGCTGGACAGCTCGGCAGACATGATCGATGCGGCTCGCAAGCGCTTGCCGGATTTGCGCTTTGATGTCGCCGAGATTGATAAATGGTCCGATGACGGGCCGTTCGATGTGATCTTCGCTAATGCCGTTTTGCAGTGGGTGCCGGATCACGCGACGTTGCTGCCGGCGCTGGCCAGCAAGTTGTCGGCGGGCGGCAGCCTGGCGATCCAGATGCCGGACAACCTCAATGAACCCTCCCACCGTTTGATGCGTGAAGTCGCCGCGAATAGTCCGTGGGCGAGCAAGCTTTCAGGCGCTGCGGGGCAGCGTACCGACATGGCGAGTGCCAGCGATTATTTCTCTATGCTGCGACGGCACTGCGCGCGGGTCGATGCGTGGCGCACAACCTACCACCATCAGTTGTCTGGCGGGGCGGCGGGTGTGGTGGAGTGGTTCAAGGGCAGCGGGTTGATTCCGTTTTTGAGTCCGCTGACCGAGGCGGAAAAGGCGCAGTACCTGGAGCAGTATCTGGCGGAGGTTGAGAAGGCTTATCCGGCGTTGGCGGATGGCTCGGTGCTGTTGCCATTTCCTAGGCTGTTTATCGTTGCGACACGTTGAAATCAATTGAGTCTGTTGTTCGGCTTGAGATTTTTGGTGCGCTTTCGGACGGCCCCCTCATCGGAACGCCGCCCGCCCAGCCCTCTCCCGAGGGAGAGGGAGCCGAGTTGTATTGTTTCCAAACCTGAGTTCGGCTGGATTTTGCACGTCGGCGTAGCTCGTACTGGCACCGCGGTCAGTCCCCTCTCCCTTTGGGAGAGGGTTAGGGTGAGGGGGCTTCTCAAGTTGCAAACCCGCTCAGCGCTGCACCGCCACCAACATCATCATCGGCCGCTCCCGCTCTTCCGCCAGCGCCGGTTGCGCCGCCACTTCAGCATCACTCGGCCCCCATTCATTGACATGACGAATCGTGAACCCCACATCAATCAACGAGTTGAGCAACGTCCCGACCGTACGATGCTGCTTGATCACACCCTCGGCCAGCCAATTGGTCACCCGCTCACCCTCCAACTGATAGCTGTCCAACGGCCAACGCTTATTCCCTTCAGCGTCAATCAACCAACCCGGATTACGCGGTGCCATAAAGATCGGATGCTCAATGGAAAACACAAAATGCGAACCCGGTTTCAGCGCGGCGTACAGGTGCGCAAACAGCCCCGGCAAATCCTTGATGTAATGCAGCGCCAGTGAGCTGTAAGCCAGATCAAAACTGCAGGCGGGCAGGTCGAGCTGTTCCAGATCGCCGCGCTCATAACGAATGTTCGCCGCCGTCGTAGATGCCCGCGCCCGCTCCAGCATCTTCTCCGAGACATCCAGCCCCAGCACGCTCGCCGCACCATTCTCAATGGCCCAACGGCTGAACCAGCCATAACCGCAGCCCAGATCCACCACGTTCAAGCCATGCATGGATGGCAACAGCGCCTTGAGCGCCGGCCATTCCGGCGCCGCGTCGAGGCCGCCGATGGAGCGGTTCATCTGGCTGTAGCCCTGGAAGAATTCGGGATCGTCGTAAATGTTTTGCGTCATGGTGAAGGGCTCTTTTGAGTTCGGTCGTCAGCGGCAAAGTGGCCGCGATTGGAATCCCTCGAAAGTGATGGCGCGTATTCGTCGATGGCCGCGCAGGGGGAGGGTGGTGGGTGATGGGGAAATGCTAGTCGGTCGGGCGGGAGGTGAAAACCGGTGGAGTGTTGTGGATCTGTAATGTCGGGAAAATCGCCAGCGAATCACTGTGGTTGGTGACTTCGCCTCACTGCGCGAAGGCACCCATCTCAAAAAACGGCCGTTGAAGCCGTTTTTCTTTGAAACCAGAAGATTCAGGACCCTGCGAGCAGGCTTTCGTAGGGGATTCGCAAGCCTTCGTGCAAGCGCTTGATCATCGATAAACTCAGTTTACGTTTTCGATTCAATACTTCAGATACTCGCCCACTGGTGCCAATGAACGGTTCGAGATCACGTGGGGTCAATCCCTGCTGATCCATGCGAAATTTAATCGCTTCTATTGGATCAGAGGGGGGCATTGGGTAATGCTCGTCTTCGTATTTCTCGATGAGCAATGCGAGTATTTCCAACTCGTCACCTTCAAGCGAATTGAGCTCGGCGCCCCAAAGCTGCTCCATGCGTACAAAAGCTGCGGCCAGGTCCTCCGGGCTCCGAATGGGTTTTATGTTCATCAGATGGTCTCCGCGTTGATCTTGTCATATTGGGCATGGCTGCCAACGAAACGGATGAAGCCAAGCTGTCGTTGATAGTCAATTGCCAAAATCACTCGATACTTGTTACCACCGATATTGAAAACAACTCTTGCGCCTTTAAGGATGCTGGCTGTTCTCAGTTCGGCTTTTACTTCCTGTGGCGTGCGGTAGCTGGCCTTTTCCATGTGGCGATACCATTCAACAAGCGGTGTCTCAGACTCAGCGAAAGCAGGGTTGCTTTCCCAGAATTGCCGCAAGGTTGCTCTTGCCATTATCCGCATCCATGCCTCCTCCCTTTTTGGGAGATGTTAGTCGTCAATTTCCAGTGATGCAATCACTGATATTCAATGAGTGGGACGATAAAACGGCCCCTCTTTTTAGGTTAGAAGGCATCTGGACGGTATGGGGTGAGGCATGTTTTTCAAGGCGTGACACGAACGGGGCGAAGATAGACTGGTTTCAGAATATTGACTCTTCCAAATCCCAGCCACAAAAAAACCGGCCCTGTAGGCCGGTTTTTGCTGTTCTTGCATCCCCCGTCAAAAAACACAACGTGAGACCAAAATTCGAGTGGAGCGGGTAGAGGGAATCGAACCCTCGTCGGAAGCTTGGGAAGCTACTGTTCTACCATTAAACTATACCCGCTCAGAGCGGCTGACTTTGTACCAGACTCGGCCACGGATTTGAAGTTTTTCTTTTACTCATGAACGCTTTGAATCACTGAAAACGGTCAATCGCGGGCGAGCACTGCGGTGCGTAAAGCAGAATCCCCACCCCACAGACTCGCTCGCGACGACTCTCTTTCAAATTGCCAGTGCATGTTGATCCTGAACAAACGAGTAACGCGTTCGGCTGGTCTGCTGCGCCGGTTTCAGAAAGCCGAGCAAGGCGTTCTGGCTATCGCGGCATGCCGCTTTGTGTTCCATATCGAGAAAGTGCCCGGTGGCTTGCAGCGTGGTGAACGTGCTCTGGGCTACGTGGTTGCCGAACAGGCGTGCGTCTTCGGCAGCGGTGTACTCGTCCCATTCGCCGTTCAGAAACAGCACCGGTACGTTGATTTTTTTCGCTGCATTCAGATAGCACTGCCGATCGCTGTGCAGCACGTCGCTGATGTGGAAGTGCATCTGCCCGTATTCGTGCTCGGCGAGGCTGCTGACGTGGCGATAGTTGAAGCGTTTGAACAATGACGGTAGATGTTTGCCGATGGTGTTGTTGACCAGATGGCCGACGCGGTCGCCGTCGCGCTGGCCGAGGTAGTCGACGCCGCGTTCGAGGTAATCGAGCATGTGCGCGTTGATCACCGGCGAGAACGAGCTGATCACCGCCCGTTCGATGCGCCGTGGCTGGTGGGCGAGGGCGACCAGGGTCGCGGCGCCGCCCCAGGAGAACGACAGCACGTGTTCGGCGGCGAAGTGGTCGATGAGTTCGAGCAGAATCTGCCCTTCGACGTCCTTGGTCAGATGTTTCTCGTGGCGGTTGTGGGCTTTTGACCGGCCCGCGTAGGGCTGGTCGTAGCAGACCACGTTGAATTGCGGGTGCAGGTTTTTCACAGTCTGTGCAAACGACGCAGTCGTGGCCATCGAGCCGTTGACCAGGATGATGGTCTTTTCTGCGGCGTCTGCGCGATAGAACTCCGTGTAAACCCGATACTGACCCTGTATATCCAGCACAGCGATTTCTGGCCTCATGTCATAAGACTCCTGGCAAGCAAGCGGGTATGCGCGCAAATAGAGATTGCACGAGCTTTGTGACAGGTAGGCATACGCCTGGAATTTGCTTGGCCCATGTCGATCCGGTACGGCAGGTCGACGGGTATTGTTATTGGCGGGCAGTCTGCCGGCTGAGGCGCAACCCAGAGGGCTGACGACCGGCAAAAAGTTTCTTAGAGGTATGTTGTGACTCATCGGTCACAATCTGGCCGACGTCCTGATTCAAGCAGGGGAGTCGGGATCGCGCAAGTGCCGTTGGTAAATTGTTCGACAACTTCTGCTGAGCGGTCGCGGGCTTAGAACAAATGAATCTCTTCGGTGCGCAAAGCGCGGTACTCGCCCGGTTTTAGCGCGTTATCGAGCAGTAGCGGGCCCATGGATTCGCGGTGCAGGCGCAGGACTTTATTGTTGAAGAACCCAAACATGCGCTTCACCTGATGGTAACGACCCTCGACGATGCTCAGCCGCGCCGAGCGTGGGCCGAGCAGTTCCAGCTGCGCCGGCTGCGTGGTCAGATCCTCGAACGCGAAGTAAATCCCCTCGGCAAAGGTGCTCGCATATTGCGCGCCAATCTCCTGCTCGGTCTCGACGTAGTAGACCTTCGGCAATTTGGTCTGCGGTTGGGTCAGGCGGCGTGACCACGCGCCGTCGTTGGTAATCAGCATCAGGCCGGTAGTGTTGAAGTCCAGCCGTCCGGCGATGTGCAGATCGTCCTTGTCCGGCTCATCGATCAGGTCGAGCACGGTCGGGTGCTGCGGATCGCGGGTAGCGCTGACGCAGCCCGGCGGCTTGTGCAGCATGAAATAGCGCGCCGCTTTGCCGCTTTGCAGGACTTCGTCATCGACTTCGACGCGACTGAATTCCAGCACCTCGCTGTGCGGATCGCTGACGACTTTTCCGTCAATCCGCACGCGCTTTTCCACCAGCAACAGGCGAACCTGCTGACGGTTGTAGCGGGATAGGTTGCTGAGGAAACGGTCGACGCGCATGTTCAGATTTCGGTGATTGAAGGGCGGCGCATCTTACGGGATCGAGCGCTTGGCCGCTTGCAGTTGCGCCTCGACCTGCGCGCAACGCGGGCACAGGCAGGATTGGTCGCGCAGTTCTGGCGGCAGCGCCTCAAGCACGGCCGAGTCGATGCTGACGCCATAGCACCAGCATTCGCGGTCAGCAGTGCGCGGGTCGGCCAGGCTGCAGTCGTTGCGGGCGCCGCAGGCCGGGCAAAGGTCGGGTTTAACGTCGGAATCAGGCATAAGTCGAGTGAGGCATTTCCACGCAGGTGCGGTTACGGCCGGTGTGTTTGGCCCGGTACATCGCATGATCGGCCCGCGACAGCAGGCTGTGCAAGGTGTCATCGCGTTGCAGCGTGGTGGCGCCGATGCTCACTGTCAGATTGAGGCGGTGACCGTCGTAGGCATATTCGTGTTGTTCGACGTGCTGGCGGATCTTCTCGGCAATTTTCTGACCGGTGTCGCCGTCGGTGTCCTTCAGTAAAACGATAAATTCCTCACCGCCCCAGCGGCAGACAATGTCGGCGTGGCGCAGGCAGCTTTGCAGATCGCGGGCAAAACCGATCAACACCTGATCGCCGGCCATGTGCCCGTAAGTGTCGTTCAACACTTTGAAGTGATCGAGGTCGAGCAGCAACGCCGTTAGCGGTTTGGTCTCGCGTTGCGCTTCGTGCAGGGCCTGTGCGGCGAGAATGTCGAAGCCACGGCGGTTGGGCAGTTCGGTGAGACTGTCGAGAATGGCCTGCGCCTGGATTTTGCTTTGATAGCGCTTGATCACGCGGTTGAGCAGTGCCAGAACGATCAGCGTCACCAACAGGCAGATCAGCAGATTCAGGTACAGCGACTGGCGGATTTCGCTCAGCGCGCCATCCTCACGTTTATCAACAAACAGATACCAGTTCAGCTCCGGGATAAAGCGCACGTTGAGGAAATGCCCCTGACCGTGGGCGGAATATTCGTAGCTGCCGCTGTGGGGTTTGGGCAACTGGCTGACCAGGCTCTTCATGCTCTCCAGTTCACTCAGGCTCTGACCGATGTGCGCGCCTTCCGGGCCACCGTCGGCGCCGGTCAACACCAGTCGGCCAAAGGTGTCGACGAAGTACACGCTGCGTTGATAGCGCTGTTGATATTTGTCGATCAGCTTGATCACCGCGTCCACGGTCAGACCAACGCCCGCCGCGCCGATGAAGCGGTTGTGGTAGTCGTAAACCTTGTAGTTGATGAAGAAGGTCAGGTTGTCCTTGTTGGCCAGATCAGGGTCGACGTTGATTTCGTACGGTTCCTTCATGTCGCGCACACGAAAGTACCAGGCGTCGCGCGGCTCATCGACCTTGACCTGCTTGAGCACGCCTTTGGCGTGGTAGTAGGTGTGGCTGGCGTTGGAGACGAAGAACGCGGTGTAGGCGCCGTAATGGGTCATGACTTCGTCGAGGTAACGGGTCATCTGCTCGGGATTCTGCTCGCCGTTGACCACCCAGTCGCGCATGAAGGTGTCGCGGGACATCATCGAGGAAATCAGGATCGGCCGGACCAGGTCTTTCTGGATTTCCGAGTAGACCGTGTCGGAGGTCAGCGGCAATTCGGTGTTGACGATGTTGTCGCGGATCGACTCGCGGGAGGCGTAGTAGCTGAGCAACGAGGTGGCGAGAAAACCGGCGCCGAGCAGGGCGATCAGCGTCAGGACCAGCGAGCGTTGCGAGTACAGGGGAGAACGAAGCGGCATGGCAGTTCCGTTGGCAGTGGCCCGATGGCATGCATTCTAGTGTCACTGCGTGGAAATAACTGCTCCATGTGCGGCGCGAATGGTCGCTCCTGCATCGTAGGAGGGATGGACACGAACCTGTGGGAGCGAGCTTGCTCGCGAATGCGGTATGTCATTCAACAATGATTTGTCTGATCCATCGCCTTCGCGAGCAAGCTCGCTCCCACAGGGACTTGCGATGGTGCGGACACCGCTGATCTGAAGCCGAGCGGGAATGGGCACTTGATTGATTCGCGCCAGTCAAACGTGTGTCGGCTGCTCTGTTCCGTTGTGGCCGTGGGTCTTTCAGGAGGCCGCCATGCGTGTTCAGAAGATGTTGCTTGGTGCAGTGCTGATGTTCGGTTTGTCCGGCTGTTACTACTACGCCGGCCCCTACGATGCTTACCCCGCCTCCTACTACTATCCCGGTTATTACTCACCCTATTTTTACGGTGGTTATTACGGTCCGCGCTACTACGGCGGCGCGCGTTATTACTACGGTGGCTACGGATATCGGGGCGGTTACGGACGGGGTTATCACGGCGGCGGATATCACGGTGGCCACCATTAATCAGCGGTTGAATGACAGCGTTTTTGCGGATGAACAAGGTTTCATAAATCACTTGTTTCAACTTGTTGCAGGAACGCACCAGATGCCGAAAACGCTGTCTGATTTTTCGACAGTCGCCGATTAAATGACTGTCGCCTGCCAGCGTCGCTGGTGTGGCCAACCCGCGGTCCAGGAGGCCGCCATGTATAGACGAATTCTTCTGCTTGCTGCGTTGATGTTTTCCGTTGCCGGTTGCGTCCCGTACTCCTACGCGGACTCGTATTACAGCTCAGAGGTCTACACATCACCTGCACCGGCCTACTACAACACGGGCGGCAACTATTACAACGGTGGCAGCAGGTATTACGCGCAGCCACGCTATTACCAGCCAGCCCCGCGGTACTATCAGCAACCGCGCTATTACCAATCGGCGCCGCGTTACTATCAACCGGCCCCGCGTCACTACGAAAGCCGTCGCTGGCACGGCAATGATCGCGGACGCTGGGATGGCCAACGTCGCGGCGGTTGGGACAACGATCACCGCGGTCGTGGCAACTATGATCGCCATAGCGGACGCGGTGACCACAACGGACGTGGCAACCGCTGGTAATCACCCGCAAATGAAAAAGCGGCGCATAGAGCGCCGCTTTTTTGTGCCCGGGGGATATCTTCAGGATTAGGGCTGGCTGTACAGCGCACCCTCGAATCAAGAACCGTAGCAGCTTTGGTGCCCGAACATTCAGTGACCTGGTTCCGGCTTGATGGCGATATCCGGTATCGGCTGATAGGACAACCCATAGTCCACCAGTAATTCTTCACCTTTTTTGATGTCGTTCTGCGCCACATAGAACGTCAGGTTTTTTCCAACTGCGATGGAAATGACGTTATTCGACCGCCATGCCGGCCCGCCGCCCAGTTGCGAAGTATTGATCAGGCTCAGGGTATTGCCCGTGTGCAGCGCACTCACCGAGCGATTGCCCGAGCGCGTGCCGAACAAGTACGTCAGTACAGCCCGTGAACCTTGCTTGCGTATCTCCTGAAACAACGACGCATCTGATTCATGGAATTTGCCTGCGTACGGTCCCAGCACTTCGAACTTGGCAATATCGCGTCGCGCCCACACGGACGCGCCGCGATAGGGGCCACCGTCATCCAGTGCCGTGAGCACTTCCAGCGTCTGATCAAACCGCGACTGATGCTTTCGTTCGGTACGCAACCAGTCTTTGATCGATTCCTTGATCTGGCTTGAGACGCTTTTTTTGCTTGCGCTATCGAGACCGTCAAACAAGCCACCCCAATTGGCGATACGGATGTCATTGATCGGCCCCTCGAGGGATAAGGTCAGGCTGATTGTCGGGTCTCGCGGGTCCTGCAGGATCGGTAACGTATTGTCGGTTTGATGAGGCAATGACGAGGAAGCCTCGGGTTCAACTTTGATAGCGACAGGCAAGATGTACGAGGAGGGGTCGGGAACTTCCTCTACACGATCAGGCGTGTCGGCGGGTCTTTTTGGTGGCGGTGATTCCAGCGAGTCCTGCGCTGGCCGCTTTTGTGCCGTACTCGTTTCAGATTGTTGGCCTTCGAGAAGTGGCTGGGTACTTTGCCCCGCTCCTTCGACACGTCGCAAGGCTGTTTCTTTTAATGTGCCGTCTATGTTGACCAAGGTTATCCATTGGCGTGGATCGAGTCTGTTCTGGCGCAGGAACTCCGTCGCCGTAACGGTGTTGTCCGCAAGCCTGAGAAGCGAGTCCCACTGGCGTAAGTGTTGGTCGGTAATCTCGTTATAAGCAAGGCTCGCTACCCTGTGCATCCGGAGCTCCCCTCTTTGCCTAAGGCCTCCATCGACCCGGACATAATTGTAGAAGGTACTCGAATTAAGATGATAATGACCGGCAAATCCTTCCAAGGTCATTGTGTCTCGCTCTTGCTGAGACATGTTTTGCCAGTGACAGACGTGTATCTCATCCGGTTGGTATAACGCCAGGTCGGCAGGACGGTCCCGCACTAATACGCCGGTTGCGTTCAATTCGCCGTCAGGCTTCACGTAGTACTCAAATGTTTTTCGAGGCAGGTTGTTCTGTCGGGCAAAGCCCCGACGCTTGAGCGTCTGTTGCTCCGTTTTCGATAACGCCTCCCAGGCCCGCAAGTGTCCGGCAGTGATCCTGTCCTTGTGTTCTTCCGAAGTCCGCCTGGGCGCTTTCTCCGTACGTTGCAAGGCTGCGGTTCTGAGGGTTCCATCAGCTTTGACTCTGGCCTGCCATCTAGCAGGATCGAGTGCGTGTTGACGGACGAATTCCTCTGCCGAGAGGGTGTTATTCTGCTGCCCCGAAAGCGCCTGCCACCTGCGTAAATGGTCATCTGTCAGCGTGGTATAGGTGCCACCGGTCGCTCGGTGCAGCATCGATTGTCCCACTGGCGTCAGGCTTCCATCGGCTCGTACATGGGTCGTAAAGGTCTCCGGGTTAAGATAGTAATGACCGGAAAATCCTTTGATTGTCATGTCATTACGTTCTTGCTGAGACATTTTTTGCCAGTCACGGATATGGGTTTCGGTTATCCGATTGAAGGTTTTGTCTGTCGGACGGTCACGCACGAGTACGCCGGTTTCGCTCAATTGACCGTCAGGCTTCACGTAGTACTCAAATGTTTTTCGCGGCAGATTATTCTGCAGCGCAAAGCCTTCGCGGGTCAGCGTCAGCTGCTCAGTTCGAGGCATTGCCTCCCATCGCCGCAGGTGCTCGGCAGTGACCATCTGGGTCCTGTTCCTCGGGGACCCACCGGGCACCTCGATTGCCTGCATCGCCTGCGCTTCAGGTGGCTGGGCCGGGGCAGGCTGATCGAGGTTTTTTCTCGCGTTGAGACGTCTGATAGCCTTTTTTGTCAGGGCTCCATCCTGTCTGACGTACTTTTGCCATATGGAGGGGTTGAGCTTACGTTGCTGCATGAATTGCGTCGGTGTGACCGTATTGCCCGGTTGTGTGAAGAACGCATACCACTGGTTTAAATAGGTATCAGTTAATTTGTTATAGCTCCCACCGCTCGCCTTGTGCAGTAACGCTTCGCCGGCGGGCCGCAAGCGACCCTCAGCTGTTACGTAATTTTTGAAGGCGCCCGGGTTGAAGTGATGCAGGCTGATAAATCCCCCCATGGTCATTTCGTCTCGGGCGTTTTGCGTCATGTTCTGCCATTCACGGACATGCTCTGCGTTCGGCAGATTAAAGGCTGTGCCAGCGGGGCGGTCACGCACCAGTACGCCGGCGGCGCTCAATTCGCCGTCGGGCTTGACGTAATACAGAAATGTTTTTTGCGGCAATAGATACTGGCGAGCAAAGCCGCTGCGAGTCACTTGCTGCCTTTCCGCCGGCGGCAAGGCTTCCCATATCCGCAAGTGCAACGCGGTAATCTCCACCGCCACTCCTCCGCCTCCACGCGCGCCCAGTCGTTGCCACTGGTCACCCTGAATACGCTGAACGAGTAATTCGGTTTGCCGGTTGCCATGATAGACCCGCGCCTGCACGACGCCGTCTTCATTGCGAGTGACTTGCCTGACCTCGTACACCGCTGTTTTACCGTTGCTATCGGTATGGCGTATGTGGGAGAGATGCCCATCGGCGGCCACATACACCCCTTGGCTGTTGCCAGAGAGCCCGGCGATTCTGGACGCGGGCACACTGTAGTGACGAAACAGATCATGGCTTAGCTCGTGCCACTCATCGACGTATGAAGCGACCACGTTACCGGCGACAGCCTGAGTGGCGACGGCGAACTCCTTGATCGGGCTGCCGTAAGGCCGCATCGTGTCGACATCAAATGAATACCATTGGCCGCCCTTGAGCACGGCGGCGCCTTCCACTGTTTCGTCGGCGACTTTGATGGCGCCCGTTGCCGCAGCGTCATATTGATTGCTTATTGCCTTCAACACCTCGTAACGGTCGGCGGCACCCCTGAGTCGGTTGACGGCTTTGGCGCCTTTGGACAAGAGATAAAGACCACCGGTCCCCACGAGTCTGGCCAGATCACCCAAGCCGCCCACCGGGTTGAGCACATCGATAGTGGCGACACCGATGACATGAGCGGTCTTCAAGGCCTTGGCGCCGGAGGACAAAGCAGTGCTGCCGATCCTGATCAGTTTCCCTGCAGTGGCGACGCCCGCCGTGAGAAAACCGAATATATCCACGATGAGATCAAATACCGCCTCGCCGTAGTTGCCCTTCTGAAAATTGACAATGGCCGATCTGAAGGGGATCAGGTTCAACAAAAACTCACCTAACGGTTTGGGCCGGTAATAGTCGTCCATGGGCGTCTGCCCGCGTGCCAGCTCTTTGATTGCAGGATCATCGAGATCGAGATGTTGCACAAAGGCGTCGGCAATTGCCCAGGACCGGGCGCTGTTGAAACTGTTTACCAGTGACTCGCTCAAAGCACGCTCACGACCCAGTTCAGTCGCCGCGTCACGGGGGATAAGCGCTTTGGTCGTAAAATACTTGTTGGCTTCCCTTGATTCCTGTTGCCTTGCCCTGTGCAGGGCGGTTCGTTCAATCGAGTTTTTATTGATGTTGATTTCATAGGCCTGGAACTTGCCGCTCAATTCCGTCCTGATGAGCAGCCCGGGCTCGTTCGGGCCAGATGTGTGATTGAAAAAGCCATCGGACACAAATGAGCCTTGTTGGAAAAAAACGATTTTTCCACACTCGAAGTTCTTTCTGTCCTCAGGTGGAAGCAGCGAGATCATGTGCCTGACCGTTGTATTGACGGCGGCTTTTTTATCCTGGATAGCGCACGTGAACTGCTGTTCGAAAGCTTCCCTCACGCCAAACGTCGGGTTGCTATTCAAAGCCTCCAGCGGGATGCGGGCATCACTGGATGCAAGTGGCCGTGGATTGGGTAAATCCATCATCGCGTAATCCAGTAGCGAATGAATGCCACTAAAACCCGTCTGCCCACTCTCGCCGCGATACGTATCCGTGTGGAGTGCCTTGACTTTGAAAAGCGTGCCCAGATCGCCAAACCGCTCTATCAATGTGGCCAGGGCAATGTCTTTTCGTGTCGGTAATTCTTTGTCCAGTATTCTGGCGGCAGCTAGCCGCTCATCAAGCTCTTGGTTAAATGCCGCTCTTATCGTTTCAAGTTGCCCGGCGGTGTAGGTGTCATCGTTTCTTTGCAGGATGATCTGGTTGGCGACAGCCCAATCGAGTAACACGATTGTCTGAATGCGCTGGCTGGATGCAGCGTCAACCAGGCGGGCACTTTCAGACTTGCTCATGACCTGGGCAAACGACATGGCAGGGACTTTGCCCGGTGTTTGAGCCTCGATGGTCATTGCCGCAATGGTCAGGTTCGCCCATGCCAGACTGCCGACTTTCACATTCCCGGGTATGTCCGCAATCAGAAACTGCGGTGCCGACCTGCCCAGCAAAAGGTATGCACCGGTTTTCGCCAGGGCAGCGCAGGTTCTCCCTTCACGGCTCAAGTGTTCGGCGAGGTCAGCAACGACGTCAGATGCATGCCGTCCGCAATGTCGATAGCTGGCCAGCTCGAAGCCGGCTGTCTTGTTGCGATGGGGGTCAGTGATCGACTCAGGATCCATCTGCAGTGCGATCCCCGCCAGCAGGTAATCCATTGCGCTGCTTTCGCTGCCGATACCCTGCATTCTCTGTTGCAGCGATTTGCCCATCAGTTGCCCTTGCGGGGAGCGGAGCAGGCTTTCGAGTATCCGGGCAGGATCGTTCGCGATGTTATCCGGGAGTGGACAGCAATAACGCAAAAACTCCAGCACACCGCCCTTGGTTTGCATCACCAGCGGCTGATCGCCCAAGTGGTGTGCATGATTCATCGTGATCAGCCGCAAGCGGCGTTGTTCGTCCGCGCTGAGGGGGATAGGCCAGGACAACGCCCCACCCGGATTACCCAGCGGTTGCCGGATGGCACTGCTGCTGCCTGCGTTTGACGAGTGGATGTCGTCAGGTTCTGGTGTGGATTGATCGTCAGGGGGGGGCGGGTGAATCTGCGAAGGTGTGATTACGAGGGTATTGCCCGTCATGAGACTGTCCATAGTCAAAGAGTCATCCTTGGAAACGCGGGTGGGCGCTTCCGGCGTTCACGAGAGTAAAAACACTTCGTGAGCAAAAGCCATAAACCAAGTATGAGACTTTGCGTACAGGGCAGATGAGCCCAATGTCGCTCGGCCGGAGAGGATGTAAACAGGGCTTCCTGTCCAATCCGGCGATAGGCTCAGTAAACCCTCAAATCCGCCGACGGATGTCGCCCCGCCTTTTTACGCCCGTCGAAAAATCGTCCCATTAGCCATCTCCTAGGGCATTCCCAGACGCTTCCTACAGTTTCATTTCCTTGCATTTGTTAGCGTTTGTTCGTGCCGAACGAGGTGAGCAAAACTCAGTTCAATAGCGGCGAATAAAAGGACGATGCCGCTATGAAGCTTCTTGTGATTCACCAAAACTTTCCGGGCCAGTTCCGTCACGTAGTGCTGGCGGCGATTGCCAGGCGTTATGCGGTTTTGGCGATAGGTCGGGATACTGCGCCGGGTATCGCAGAGGTGAAAATATATCGATACCGCGCCGCCAGCAGAGCACCGGCTGATATTCATCCCTATCTGACCCGTTACCAACAAGCGGTGACTGATGGACAGAAGGTTTTTGAAATTCTGAGCAGGCTGAAACAGTCAGGTTATCGGCCAGACGTGATTCTCGCTCATCCCGGATGGGGGGAAACGCTCTTCGTCAAGGATGTCTATCCTGACACGCCGCTTATTCACTATTGCGAATATTACTATCGAGCGCACGGCGCGGATTCCGGGTTCGACCCTGAATTCCCGCGAGCCACAAGAGAGTCATCAAGGCTGCGAGTGCTCAATTCGCTGCATCTTTTGAATCTCGAGCAATGCGACATTGCCATTGCGCCCACGCGGTGGCAGCGCAGTCTGTTTCCGGCCGCTTATCAGTCGGCCATTCGGGTTATTCACGAGGGCGTCATTCAAAATTCTTACCTGGCGAAAGTTGGGGTCGTCAGGTTGCCCAATGGCGTCGAACTGAGAGCCGGGCAGCCGATCGTTACTTATGTCGCGAGGAATCTTGAGCCTTATCGCGGGTTTCACAGTTTTATGCGAGCGATCCCGCATATTCAGGCTGAGTATCCCGATGCCCAGATAATCATAGTGGGCGGTGATGACGTCAGTTATGGATGTAAGCCGGTTGGCTATGCAAATTGGCGCAGCAGGATGGAGGCAGAGGTAAGTTTCGATCATTCCACCGTTCATTTCACAGGGAAGCTTCCTTACCAGACTTTCCGGGCAGTTCTGGATTGTTCAAAGGTTCATGTTTATTTGACCTATCCGTTTGTTTTGTCCTGGTCGTTTTTGGAGGCGATGGCGGCAGGGTGTGTGTTAGTAGCGTCAGATACGGCTCCGGTAAGGGAGGTGATCGTCGATGGTCACAATGGAATGCTGGTGGATTTCTTCGATCATCACGGTATCGCCAAACGTATAGCGAAAGTTCTTGATTCCGTTGATGAGTACGACTGCCTTCGCAGCGCTGCGAAGTTGACGGCGAGTAGATTCGATGTGGAGTCCGGCACGAAACAATACTTTGAGGTTTTTGAAAGCGCGACGTCCGGCTATCTGAAGAAACAGCCTGTTCCTCAGTTTGACAGGGAGATTTGAAGTGCTCCGGATGTCGCGTAAGCAATGGGTTAAATGCTTTAAGAAGTTGTTGGCATACGGCTTGTTTATTTATGTCTGTTATTGCGTGGTGGGTTTTTATATCCGTGAAGAAGAAGTCGCCGTGGCGATGGCAATCTATTACGCGGATCAGGAGGCCTGTCAAAAGAAGCTGGCGAGCCTGAAGCAGGTGCCCATACTGGGCGGCAGCTATGTGGATAAGACTCTGGTCCCGGAGTTTTACGTGGGCATGCCTGAATTGGCGAATAAAAAAGCCTGCCTTGCCAATACGCTCAAGGGGCATTTCTGGTGGACAGGGACGGGTTTGCGCCGGTACCAGGATCAGAGCCTGAAATCGATCCCGGAAAGTTGGCGTCTTTATAAACTGAACGCCGGGCTTTATACAAGAAAAGAGAATACCGAGCCCCATGAGCGGGGCTATCGGCACGTCAATTGGCCGGATGAGTTGATTGTTAAGTTGAAAAACTATCCTGGGCTGGAGCTTTGGCTTAATGCACCTCCGCCGCATTTCAAGAATGAGGCTTCCGTTCGAAAGTTTGTCATTACCGACTGGCCGCGGCGTGATGGCACCCCTCGATTGATAAGCTGTAACGGCTTGATTCGCCCGGCTGCTGAGGAAGAACTGACTGACGAGAAATTGGCCAAGTTCAGCAGAACCCAATTGGAAAATCTGGATTTTGGAAGTTTGAATTTTTTTTGCACCGTGGAGTTACACAGCTTTGACTTTTCCGGAGGGCACGGTCGGGTAAGTCTCGGTCTATCGTCATTACGCGAATCACCTGAAATGCTTAAGTTTCTCAGTAGCTATCTTTCACGCTCTGTTATTACAAGGAAGTAACGATGAGTTATGTTTTTAATGATCTGGAAAAATCAGAAATTTTAAATGCAGCAAATATTTGCAAGGGGCTGATGTTCGATTCTGAAGATATCGAATATCTTGCGCTGAAATTAACAGGGGCTAGCTGCGCTCCGCTGTATCAAAAGCTATTCGATATTATTGGCGGAAGAGTTTCCGACGTTACCGCTGTCGATAATGAAGCGGGAAAAATTCTCAAAAGCGCCAGGCTCTGGCTTGCCGTGGCCATTGATGCCAACGGCGGAAAGGGTGCCTACTCCGCCCTGATTCGCGGTTATACCTCGCGGCAAGGTGAACTGAGACTGAATAAAATCTTCAGTGGAGAGCTGATGCAGCTGTCATCGAATCAGGTCGCCGCCAATTTCATCAATACCTTGATCGACGGATCCCTCGCCGGTCGACTGGCACCCTGGACGGTTCCATCCATCAGCCAGATTGCAGAGATTGATGCCAGTGCGATCGGCAAGGCACTGTTCAGTGAGGCTTGCGGAGAGAAGGATACAGCCGTGAGCCATAACGCCGGTTGGTCCGGGACCGTCGGATTCAGCCTGTTGGGTGGAGCGCCGCCCTATGAAACCTGGAGATTGATCTCCGCTGGTGATTCGCAAGGAGAAGATGGCGGTCCGCCGACTCAAGCACAAGCCAACAGGCTCGATGACTATAAAAATATTCTGTTCGCCATCGATTCATACAGTGTCGGCCTGCGGGCGGCGATCAGCAATTTCGGCGTCAATCCATTGCAAAGTCTGCTTTCCGTGGTGCCAGAGCAAATCAATATCGCGCTCGCCAGTGGCAGCCTCAATCCGCTGATTCAGCATGTAGTGAAAGGCACGCCGGTTTCCGCGGTGGTCGACCTGATATTGCGCTATGGCCAGAACGAATTCCTGGACATGTTCAAGCGCACCTACGACGGCGATTCAGCAGCGCCACCTACCACCGATGAAACCTTCGCCACCAACGCTCACGCATTCTTCTCGGCATTTTCACCAGAGCAGTCTCAAAGCATCGTCACCCGATCAATAGGTGAATACGGAAACGCGAACTCATGGGTAAAACTGGCGGGTGAGTCGACACCCATCGGCCTGGCGCTGCGCAATTCTCTGAAGCAACTCAGTGAAATCGTCATACAACGCGATGACGGTTACTCCGGACGCGGACTGGAACTCTACGATCCGCTGACCGGCGAAGGTTTCATCACTGCGCAATGGCTTGCCGATCGTGCGCAGATGTTGGCCCGGTTGATTGCCCGAACTCAGGGCTCGTTTGGAGAACACTCGCTGCAGAAGTTTTCCTACTCCGATCTCGCTTCAGGTAAACAGGCGCCGATGACCACCGGTGTGCTGAATCCGCTGGTCATGTTCGGTGATGACGGCGCGCGGTCTTTCGCGGGCGGTGCGAACACTGATCATCTCTATGGCGGCGCGGGCAATGACACGATCAATGGGCAGGCAGGTCACGATGTCATCGAGGGTGGACGCGGCAATGACTTGCTTGCCGGAGGCGACGGCAATGATGTGCTTTACGGAATGGCCGGTGATGATGTTTTGCTCGGAGGAATGGGTAACGATTCTTTGATCGGTGGCGAAGGCAGCGATCGCTATGAATTTTCCAGCGGTGATGGCATCGATGAGATCTTCGACGCCAACGCCAATGGCCAGCTGTGGATCAACGGCTCGCCGATTCCTTCACTCAAACGTCGTGCCCCTTTGAGCAATATCTGGTCGACCGAGGATCAGGCCATCACCCTGACCCTCATCGAAGAACTTACTGAACCCACGCTCAACGTCAAATATGGTCTGAATGATCTCGTCGTTATCAAGCACTTCCGCCCCGGGATGCTTGGCATCCGTCTTCCTGAATACCAAGGCCATACGGTCTCTGCTCCCGATCTAGTTCTTCAGGGCGACTGGAAAGCGAAAGATATCGACCCCAATGTTCCCGGGGATCAGTTCTCATACGATGAACTGGGCAACGCCTTGCTATTGGCCAACGTAAAACAGAGAAACAAGGCCGATGTGCTTTATGGCTCTGCAAAAGACGACGTCATTCTCGGACTTGGCGGATCAGATCGATTATTCGGCAAGGACGGAAACGATCAGTTGTTTGGGGATAAACAGACGACGCTCGAAAAAGCCATGGCCGCTGGCGACTCTAAAGGGAAAGCAACTCGCGGCGATTGGCTTGATGGAGGGGCAGGTCACGATTTGCTCATCGGTACGGCATCCCAGGACGTGCTTCTGGGCGGTAACGATCGGGATACGCTGATTGGAGGTGCGGGAGATGACGTTTTATCAGGGGATGAAACGACCGGCGCGCTGGAGCAGAAATGGGGATTCAAACGCGTCGACGTTCTTATAGGCGGTGGTGTCACCAGTCACCGAACTGTCTTTTCAAAGGCCTCCTTTAACAGTTCGACGCAGGGCGATAACGATGTTCTCTACGGCCAGGGCGGTCGCGATGTTCTCAATGGCGGATGGGGCGACGATCTGCTCGATGGCGGAACTGAAGATGATCTTCTTTGGGGGGAAGGGGGGAATGACACGCTGGCCGGAGGAAGCGGTAACGACACAGTGCTGGGAGATAACCTCGACTGGGGAGGTGGACTGCAAAGCAAACACCATGGCAACGATGTATTGGACGGTGGCAGTGGCGATGATTGGCTCGCTGGTAACGGTGGAGCCGATGCGATTTATGGTGGTCCAGGCAATGACACTCTCAAGGGCGATGACGATGTACTGAACGGCGTTGCCGGTGATGCCTCCCACTTTTTTGGAAATGACCTGCTGGACGGTGGTGCGGGAGACGACACACTCTGGGGCGGTGGGGCGGATGATCTGCTGTTTGGAGGTGAAGGTAACGACGCGCTGGCCGGAGATTATGCTGAGCATCCGATTCGGTATCACGGCAATGATTTACTTGATGGCGGAGCGGGCGATGACACACTTCAGGGAATGGGTGGCTCCGATACCTTGATTGGTGGCGCAGGAAATGACGTGCTAGATGGCGATGTGTCCAACCTGCAGTCAGGTGGAATCAACAATGATTACCTTCAAGGCGATGAAGGAAACGATACCCTTTTGGGCGGCTTGGGCGCCGACACACTTTACGGTGGTGCTGATGATGACATTTTATCCGGCGACTACGAGCAGACAGCCGAGGCTGAGCACGGCGCAGATTATCTGGACGGTGGTTCAGGCAACGATACCTTGCTGGGTGGTGGTGGCAACGACACATTGTTGGGCGGGGAGGGTGTAGACCACCTTCGTGGAGATTCCGGCAATAACGTTTTTGATGGTGGTGCCGGTAACGACGTGCTGGAAGGCCATGACGGCGCTGATGTTTACTATTTCGGCGCTGGCGATGGTCTGGATATTGTTACCGATGCCGGCGGCCGAAACATCATCAGGTTCGGCGCAGGCTTTTCCGCACAAAGTCTGAAAGCCGACATTATCGAAGTTGCCGTCGGCACGGTTTTGCGGCTGGCCAATGGCGCGGGCGACGCGATACTCATCAAGAGTCACGAGCAATGGACGGATTCCACATTCAGTTTCAGCGATGGCGTTGTACTTGGTTATGAGGATGTCCTGCGCAAAACATTGCCGCCGATAATGGTGCCCGAGTCATATGCAGCGGAAGTTGTAACCGCCACAGGAATCCAGCAAAGCAAAGTTGAAGATCCGGTTCAGCCAGACGATGCAACCATCGCGGCGCAACGCCCTGTGGCATCTGATCACCCCGTTGACTGGACTGAAAAATTCCTCGCGCAAATCAAATCCAAGCGCTACGCCCGCAAACACGCCACAGGTTTCACCTTGAGTGATCAAGGCGTCTGGGTTCGCAGTCATATCACGACTAGCGACACCGGTTACATCACTCACACCGAGCTGAGCGATGACGGCGTCGAAGCGGGAACACTGTCTGAAACGCCGCCATGGATGAAGGTTGATGCAGGGCAAGCCGTGGTCAGTGAAAGGCAGTCGAAAACCACAACCCGTGTCGAACATAAGCAGGTGAAAGCCGATGGGGCCATAGCCTCTTCAAGTCAGGCGCCTCGCTATTATCGATCCGGCTCGGCCAACGGCTTTTCATTCAATACGGGAGATGTATTGGTTGAAGACCGTAAGGAATCCGGCGCGCTTGAGGGCTGGTACATCTATCCGGCAGCAAGCTTCGGTTCGGGGGAAACGGTGCCCAAGGCGTTTCGCTGGGATGTCACAACTGAAACGATCAAACGCAAAATCGTCCCTGGCGACGATGCCGGCGGGCGAGTCAACGTCGAAGTGGAAAACGTTTTCCACGGCGGCGCGGGAGACGATCTGATTGTCGCTTATGCAGGCTCCCCACTTGACTACGGCACTGTCGGCGAGAGAACACCGGGCGCGTTTTTATCCGCAGGTGCAGGTGACGACACCTTGCTGGGCTCCGAGGGCGCCGACTATCTGGTCAGCGGGGCAGGGGATGATTGGCTTTACGGTGAAGACGGTGCCGACACCTACATCGTGCAAGCGCACGCCGGAGCAACTACCACGATTGCGGATGTGCCGAACCCTGTTTTCCACCGAGCAGAAGTTGGCGTAGCGGGGTGGAAAGACGAGTACGGGTTGATCGATCAGGACACGGTCGTCCTTCCAGCAGATGCGCAGCGCGATGCACTGCAATTGAGCTGGGGTGCTGCGCTGATAGAAACCACACTTGTCGAGCTGGAACCCAACCCAGGTCGTGGGGCACACCGCAATCCGCCAAGAGCCAAAATGCTCCATCCGACACTCGATATCAATTGGGGTGGGATACAGAAAGTTCGCATCGTCTTGCCCCTCAACGGTGAACTTGAGGGTGCCGGGATTGAGCTCTTGAATTTCGCCGATGGGTCGGTCGTGAGTTTGAAACAACTCTTGGAGTCAAGTCAGCTGGGCCCTGCGCCAGAGACTTTTCATACGGGTGTAACCGTTAACAATTCAACGCGTTTTACGTCTCTGCGAGACGGACGGGCGCTGCCGTTAGTCGGTGGTCGAGGCAACGACACGATAAGCGGCGCGGGGGAAATCCGAGGCATGGAAGGGCATGACGTGCTCACGGGCAGCCCCGGTGATGATCTGCTGTTGGGTGGGCCGGGCAATGACACGCTAACCGGCGGCGCCGGAAATGATATCTACCGATACGATGGCCTCGGCAGGGACGTGATCATCAATCGCGGAGAAGGCCTTGACGGGATCGACTTTTCCGAACGCAGGCTGATGATCGACAACTTGAAGTTTCACCGTGAGCGCGATGATCTGGTGATCGTGGTGGATTACGGCATGGCACCGAAAATCCGGGTTTCCAATCATTTTGCCGCAGGCGAAAGCGCTATCGGCTTCATAAGAGTCAGCGAAGGAACAGCGACTCAAGACTACAGCGCGATGCAGATTGCTGAACGTCTGCATCCTCTTCCGCCATTGAGGGATGTCGAAGACATTTTGATAAAGGGCGACGAAGAAGCGCAGCGGGCGATGACGGAGATCATTCAGTTTTACGAGCTGAATGTCTGAGTCGTATGGCGACCGATTGAGCCAGCTCGCGATGGGAATCCAGTCGTCATCGCGAGCATCGCGTCAGTTCAATACTGCGTCAAATCCGCCAACGGATGCCGCCCCTCCCAGACCTTGTGAAAGTGCGCCTCAACCACCGCCTCCGGCACATTGTTGATATCCGGCCAGTGCCAGTGCGGCTTCTGATCCTTGTCGATCAACCGCGCGCGAACCCCTTCGCTGAACTCCGGGTGCCGGCAGCAATTGAGGCTCAGGGTGTATTCCATCTGAAAAACTTCGGCCAGCGACAGGTGCCGGGCACGGATGATCTGTTCCCAGACCAGATGCGCGGTCAGAGGCGAGCCTTCGCTCATGGTTTTCGCCGCCCGGGCGATCAGCGGATCACTGCTGTCGCGTTGCAGGCTGATGGCTTTCCAGGCGCAGGTCACGTCGCTGACGTCGAGGAGTTCGTCGATCTGCTGACGACGTGGCAGCCATTGCGCCTCGGGCATTTGCGCCACGGCTTCCTGTTGCAGGGCCTTGAGCAGGCTGTTGAGTTGCACGTCGGTCTGTTCCTGCCAATTCAGTTGCAGCAGGCCTTCGATCAGGTCTGGTTGCTGTTCGTCGAGCAGGAAGCGGTCAGCCAGATCCAGATCGATCGCATCACGACCGTTGATGTGCGCACCGGTCAATCCGAGGAACAGACCGAGCTTGCCCGGCAGCCGGGCGAGAAACCAACTGGCACCGACGTCCGGGTACAGACCAATGGTGATTTCCGGCATCGCCAAACGACTGCTCGGTGTGACAATCCGCGTACTCGCGCCTTGCAGCAAACCCATGCCGCCGCCGAGCACATACCCATGGCCCCAGCAGATCAGCGGTTTCGGATAGGTGTGCAGGCTGTAATCCAGGCGATATTCCGCGCTGAAAAACTGCGCGGCCAGCGGCGGCACTTCACCCGGGTGGGCGCGACAGGCCTCGACCAGGCTGCGCACCTCGCCGCCGGCGCAGAACGCTTTGGCGCCGTTGCCGCGCAGCAGCACACAGACGATTTGCGGGTCCTTGGCCCAGGCGTTCAGTTTGTCGCTGAGGGCATTGATCATCGGCAGGGACAGCGCGTTCAGCGATTTTTCAGCATCCAGGCTGGCGATACCGATGCGGGCGCCGTCGGTGCCGGTGAGTTCTTCGAAGTGCAGATTCATCGTGACCTCGATCGGGAATTTGAACGATCAGTATGATCGTTGTGTGGGAAAATGCCGGATCTGCGTCAGATCAATTGACAAGCGTGGTCGGCTTTCCTAGGGTTCGCCCCATTGTTTTTGCCGGGTATGACCATGACTGCTGACGACCGTATCAAACTCGAACCGAGCTGGAAGGAGGCACTGCGTGCTGAGTTCGACCAGCCTTACATGGCAGAGTTGCGCCAGTTTCTGCAGCAGGAGCGGGCCGCCGGCAAGGAAATCTATCCGCCGGGGCCGATGATTTTCAATGCCTTGAACTCGACGCCGCTGGATAAAGTGAAGGTGGTGATTCTAGGCCAAGACCCGTATCACGGCCCGGGGCAGGCCCACGGCTTGTGCTTCTCGGTGCAACCGGGCGTGCCGGCACCGCCGTCGCTGGTCAACATCTATAAAGAGTTGAAACGCGACCTCAACATCGACATTCCCAATCACGGCTACCTGCAGAGTTGGGCCGATCAGGGCGTGTTGATGATCAACACGACCATGACCGTCGAGCGCGCCAACGCCAATGCGCACAAGGACAAGGGCTGGCAGTTCTTTACGGACCGGATCATTGAACTGGTCAGTGAGCGTCAGCCGCATCTGGTGTTCATGCTCTGGGGCGCGCACGCGCAGAGCAAGCAGAAGCTGATCGACGCGACCAAGCATCTGGTGCTGACGTCGGTGCATCCGTCGCCGCTGTCGGCGTATCGCGGGTTTTTGGGTTGTGGGCACTTTAGCCGCACCAACAAGTTTCTCGAACAGAATGGCGAGACGCCGATCGAGTGGCGTCTTCCACCTGTCGCGTAATCTCGTTCCCACGCTCTGCGTGGGAATGCCTCAATGGACGCTCTGCGTCCGCTTGGGACGCGGAGCGTCCCGGGCTGCATTCCCACGCAGAGCGTGGGAACGATCAGCTTCCAGACTTACTCGGGATTACGGTTCCAGTACTTGAACAACGGCTCCGCCAGAAACAGCACAAACAACAAACGCATCACCTGCATCGCCGTCACCAGCGGCACCGACAATTGCAGCGTCTCCGCCGTCAGACTCATCTCGGCAATCCCGCCGGGCATCATGCCCAGCGTCAGCGAACGCAGATCCAGATGGGTCAAAGCACTCAACCCTAACGCCGCCAGTGTCGCGATCAACATGGTCAACGCCGTGCCGATCAACGTCCGCCCCATGAATGAAGGCGCGCGGCGGAAGAACTGGCGGTTGAAGTGACAGCCCAAACCGCTGCCAATCAACCACTGACCAATCTGACTGCCGCCATTGGGCAAGCCAATGTGCAGATCCCAACCAATGCTCACCGCCGCACTCACCAGCAACGGCCCGAACAACCACGGATTGGGTTGGCGCAAACGCTGCCAGAGCCACGCGAGCAAACCGCCCGCCGGAAACAGAATCGCCAGCCAGCGCCAATCGACGCTGCCAGCGTGAGCAATCGGATTTCCGTCACCGAGCAAATACTTGAACGCCGCTGGCACGCACAACACCACCACCAGCACCCGCAAACTTTGCCCCGCCGCGACGTGGCTGAGCATCGCGCCATTGCGTGCGCCAAGATTGACCATTTCCCCGGAACCACCGGGCATGCTCGAGAAAAACGCCGTGGCGCGATCCTCACCGGTACGGCGCATCAACCACACGCCGACCACCGCCGACAGGCTGGTGACCAGCGCACCGAAGAAGATCAAGCCGAAATGACTGAGCACCTGCTCCATCACCACCGGGGTGAAGTGCAGGCCGATACCGATGCCGACAATCCACTGGCCGCACTTGCGGCCGCCAGGGATTTCCGTGAGTTGCCACGGGGTCAGGCAGCGCACGAGGATGATCGCCAGCAACGAGCCGACCATCCACGGCAGAGGCCAGCCGATCTGACTGGCGAGGTAACCGCCCAGCAGACCGACCAGCGGGGTGCCCCACCAGGATTTCAGTGAGGACCGATCAAACATCGGCAATGGCGCGTTGCGCGGCCGAACGTTTACGCCAGATGCGGATGATCGGCATCAACAACATGATCGCTGTCAGCACCCAGACACCGAAAGTGATCGGGCTCGACCAGAGGATTTCCAGTGCACCGTTGGAGATCGACAGGGCGCGACGCAGGTTCTGCTCCATCAGACCGCCGAGGATGAAGCCCAACAGCAGCGGCGACAACGGGAAGTCCAGCTTGCGCAGGATGTAACCGAAGATGCCGATGCCGATCATCAGGAACAGGTCGAATGTGGTGGCGTGCACCGCGTAAACGCCGATCCCGGTAATGATCGCGATCACCGGCACCAGCGCCCAGTTCGGCACGGCAAGGATGCGGGTGAAGATGCGGATCATCGGGATGTTGAGGATCACCAGCATGACGTTGGCGATGAACAACGAGGCGATCAGTCCCCAGACGATGTCCGGTTGTTGCTGGAACAGCAGCGGACCCGGGGTGATGTTGTACAGCGACAGCGCGCCGATCATCACCGCGGTGGTGCCCGAACCCGGTACGCCAAGGGTCAGCATCGGCACCAGTGCGCCGCAGGCTGCGCCGCCGATGGCGGTTTCCGGTGCGGCGAGACCACGGGGATCACCTTCACCGAACTTACCGCTGGCCCCGGCGATGCGCTTCTCGGTCATGTAGGCCACGGCGCTGGCGAGGGTCGCGCCGGCACCCGGCAACACGCCCATGATGAAGCCCAGCACGCCGCAACGGACGTTGACCACGAACACCGACGCCGCTTCCTTGAAGTTGAACATCATGCGACCGGTGGCTTTCACCGCTTCCTGGCCGTGGTGGGTTTTTTCCAGCAGCAGCAGGATTTCGCTGATGGAGAACAGGCCCAGCACCAGCACGACGAACTGGATGCCGTCGGTCAGGTGAATATTGTCGCCAGTGAAGCGATAAACACCGCTGTTGGCGTCGATGCCGACGGTCGACAGGAACAGACCGATCAACGCCGCGATGAAGGTTTTCAACGGTCGATCTCCGGCCATGCCGCCGAGACAGACAATCGCAAACACCATCAACACGAAGTATTCCGCCGGGCCGAAAGCAATCGCCCATTTGGCCAGCAGCGGAGCAAACAAGACCATGCCGCAGGTGGCGATAAACGCGCCAATAAACGAACTCCACGCCGACAACGACAGCGCGACACCGGCCAGGCCTTTGCGGGCCATCGGGTAGCCGTCGAGGGTGGTCATCACGGTGGACGCTTCGCCCGGGATGTTCAGCAGAATCGAACTGATCCGACCGCCGTATTCGCAGCCCAGATATACCGCTGCCAGCAGGATCAGCGCCGACTCCGGCGGCAGGCCAAGGGCGAATGCGATCGGGATCAGCAGCGCCACGCCGTTGATCGGGCCCAGGCCCGGCAGCAGGCCGACGACGGTGCCGATCAGCGTGCCGCACAGCGCGGTCACCAGGTTGTACGGGCTCAGCGCAACGCCGAAACCCTGACCCAAATAGCCAAGAGTATCCATATCAGTTCTCCAGAACGCTGAGCAGGCCGAGAGGCAGCGGAACGTCCATCACGCGGTCGAACAACAGGTAAAGACCGATGGCCATCAGGCTGATGATCACCACGCTCGGCAACCAGCGGCCACCATAGAGGCGAGCCATCGGTACGCCGGTGAGGATGCTGGCGACGATGAAACCAAGGGGTTCGAAGGTGCCGGCGAACACCAGCAACAGCACCACGCAGATGCCGATCTTGGTCAGGGTTTCGCGATCCAGTGGCGGCTCGTCATCACTGTGTTTGATCGCTGCCGGGCGGAACACCATGTACAGCAGTGCCGCGCCCATCAGGGCAAGCATCAATAGAGGAAAGGCGCGCGGGCCGACCGGTTCGTAGGAAAAAGCCGCTTGGTACGGCCACGCCATCAGTGCCAGGCCGACGCAGACCAGCAGCAACACCGAGGCAAAAATGCGTTGTAGAAGTGTGGACATGACAAACTCCTGGGCCATGCCCCTGACGAGGGACATGGCCGTGGGATGCAGGGACGGTTACTGGATCAGGCCGAACTCTTTGGCCAGCACTTTGTAGTCCGCGACCTGCTTCTTCACGTAGGTGTCGAGTTCCGGGCCGGTCATGGCGAACGGGAACAGTTCACGCTGATCGCGCAGCTTGGCGAACTCCGGCGAGGCCAGCAGTTTGTCGAACGAGTCTTTCCACCAGGCGTAATCTTCGTCGCTGACTTTTGGCCCCAGGTAGAAGCCGCGCACCACCGGCCAGACGATGTCGTAGCCTTGCTCGCGAGCGGTCGGGATGTCTTTCATTTCCGGCTCGTCGAGACGCTTGTCGGCGAATACTGCGAGCAGACGCATGTCACCGCTCTGGATGTGCGGCATGGAGTCGGAGATGTCAGTACTGCCGACCTGGATGTGGCCACCGAGCAGGGCGGTCGCGATTTCGCCGCCACCTTCGAGAGCGACGTAACGCAGGTCGCGCGGGTTGATCCCGGCAGCCTTGGCGATCAGGGCGGTTTGCATCCAGTCCTGGCTGCCGACGGTGCCGCCGGAACCGATCACCACCGAACTCGGATCTTTCTTCAAGGCCTGAACGAGATCGTCGAGGGTCTTGTAGGGCGAATCGCTTTTCACCGCGATGGCGCCGTAACTGGTGCCGACCGCAGCCAGCCAACGCACGTTGGTTTCATCGAAACGACCGAACTTGCCTTGAGCCAGGTTCAGCAACGAACCGCTCGACCACGCCACCAGCGTGCCGGCATCGGCAGGGCGCTGAGCGACCACGGCGTTGTACGCCACTGCGCCGACACCGCCGGGCATGTAGGTGACGCGCATCGGTTTGGTCAGCAGTTTTTCGTTGACCAGTGCGCTCTGCACCAGTTTGCAGGTCAGGTCGAAACCACCGCCCGGCGATGCCGGGGCGATACATTCCGGACGTTTCGGTTCAGCCATCAGTTGGCCGGCAAACAGGACGCAGCTGGCGGCCAGTGCAACTTTACGCAGTGACAGGTTCATTCGATTCTCCACGGGCATTGTTGTTATTCGACGTGTTTTTCACTTACGGGCATTTACCAAAGCGCGACGCTGTAGCTCACCAGCAAACGCACTTCGTCTGCATCGCGAGCCGAGTAGTTGGAACGGTAAGTGGCATTACGCAAACGCACGGCGACATCCTTCAAGGCGCCGCTTTGTACTACATATTTGATCTCGGTGTTGCGCTCCCACTCTTTGCCTTCCTCGCCGTTCTTGAGCTTGATGTTGTCACCGCTCAAGTAGCGGCTCATGAAGGTCAGGCCGGGGATGCCGAGTTTGGCGAAGTCAAAGTCGTAGCGTGCCTGCCAGGAGCGCTCTTCAGCGCCGGCGAAGTCGTTGATCTGCACGAAGTTGACCAGATACGGGTCGCTGCCATCGACATACGGGAAGGCGCTGTCGCCAGACATGTGCTGATAACCGGCGCTGAACTTGTGGCCGCTCAGCGCGTAGCTGACCAGACCGTTTAGCGAGCGGTTGTCGATCTCGCCACCGCGGGCGGCACCTTGGTCATCACTGACGGCGAAACGCAGGTCAGTGGCAAACGTGCCGGGACCCATCGGCCGCGAAGCAACGAGACCGAAGAAGTGCTGGTTGTAGACTTCGTCGAGTTGGGCGAAGTGGTAACTGCCAGTGATCTTGTCGGTGAACTTGTAGTCCACACCGCCAAAGTCGAAGTGCTTGCCGGCAGCAGTGCCAGCAAAACGGCTGTTTTTGTTGTTGAGGGCAATGTCCTCGAAATCAGTACTGTCGCGGTCCTTGGCTTTCTCCAGTCGACCACCGGTGAAGGTCAGGTTCTTGATCTCTTTGGAGGTCAGCAAACCACCTTCAAAGGTCTGCGGCAGGATGCGCCCGTCGTTCGGTTTGAGGATCGGCAGTTCAGGAATCAGGCTGCCGATTTTAAGTTCGGTGGCGGAGATTTTCACTTTGCCGGTCAGGCCGACTTTCGAGTATTCGTCTGCCGCGCGCCCATCATCGTGGGTCGGCAGCAGACCGGTGCCGGTGCGGTCGGGGCTCGAATCGAGTTTGACGCCGAGCATGCCTAAAGCATCGACACCGAACCCCACGGTGCCATCGGTGTAGCCCGATTGCAGATTGAGCATGAAGCCCTGGGCCCATTCGTCACGCTTGGATTGCTGAGCGCTGGTGCCGTCGCGAAAGTCGCGGTTGAAATACATGTTGCGGGTTTCGAAGGTGGCGCTGCTGTCTTCAATGAAGTCGGCAAAACTCAATGGCGAAAAACCGGCGAGCGCGGCGGCACTGGCGAGGGCGGTGTGGCTGAAACGGGAAGGGCGAACAGGCGTGGACGCCTGAGGCTGCATGGACGGCATGCGGGTGTACTCCGTTTATTGTTCTTATTGGTCGAAAACGCTTCGTGGCGTTTTTCGTAGCGCTGTGTGGCAGCAGCGACGGCAGTCGGGACTGTCCGTGGGTCGACTCTAACCGGCTAACCTTTCACTAACCTTTCAGCTGACTTTCACGGTTTTCGGGCTTCACAGCGGCGGTTGCGGCTGTAAACTCCGCGGCAAAGCGTGGCGTCGGCCATCCCTGAACGAGGTAAAAATCCATGCGTGTCCTGCTCGTCGAAGACCATCTGCAACTGGCCGAAAGTGTCGCTCAGGCGCTCAAGAGCACCGGTCTGACCGTGGATGTGTTGCACGATGGTGTGGCCGCCGACCTGGCATTGAGCAGCGAGGAATACGCCGTGGCGATCCTCGATGTAGGCCTGCCGCGCATGGACGGTTTCGAGGTGCTGGCGCGTTTGCGCGCACGCGGAAAAAATCTGCCGGTGCTGATGCTGACCGCGCGCAGTGATGTGAAAGATCGCGTCCATGGCCTCAATCTCGGTGCCGACGATTACCTCGCCAAACCCTTCGAACTGACGGAATTGGAAGCGCGGGTCAAAGCCTTGCTGCGACGCAGTGTGCTCGGCGGCGAACGCCAGCAGCGTTGTGGCGTGCTGGCCTATGACCTCGACACCCGACGCTTCACCCTCGGCGAAGAATTACTGACGCTGACCTCACGCGAACAAGCCGTGCTCGAAGCGCTGATCGCTCGTCCGGGGCGGGTGATGAGCAAGGAGCAACTGGCCGCGCAGGTATTCGGTCTTGATGAAGAAGCCAGCCCCGATGCCATCGAAATCTACGTGCACCGTTTGCGCAAGAAACTCGACGGTCAACCGGTGGCGATCGTGACCTTCCGCGGCCTCGGCTATTTGCTGGAAAGCCGCGATGCATAAGCCCAGCAGCCTGCGCTGGCGCTTGCTGTGGAACCTCGCGTTGCTGTTGGTGGTATTGATGCTCGCCAGTGGTTTGAGTGCCTACTGGAATGGTCGCGAAGCCGCCGACACGGCGTACGACCGCACCTTGTTGGCCTCGGCGCGGACCATCGCGGCAGGACTGTCGCAACGTGACGGCACACTGAGTGCCGATGTGCCTTACGTGGCACTCGACACTTTTGCTTATGACAGCGCCGGGCGGATTTACTATCAGGTCAATGACATCCATCAGAAGCTGATTTCCGGCTATGAAAACCTACCCGGCCCGCCGCCGGGTACGCCGCGTACGGACAGCTATCCTGCATTGGCGCGTTTCTACAACGCTACCTACAAAGGGCAAAACGTGCGCGTGGTCAGCCTGCTCAAGGCCGTGACCGAGCCGAACATGAACGGCATGGCGGAAATCCGCGTCGCTGAAACCGACGAAGCGCGGGTGAGCATGGCGCGCAGTCTGGCGGCCGATACCTTGCTGCGATTGGGAATGCTGGCGATCGGCGCTTTGTTGCTGGTCTGGTTCGCGGTCAGTGCGGCATTGCGTCCATTGGAGCGCTTGCGCACGGCGGTAGAAGAGCGTCAGCCCGACGACTTGCGCCCGCTGCCATTGGTTGAAGTGCAGCATGAACTGTGGCCGTTGGTGCGTGGGCTCAACCATTTTACCGAGCGTCTGCGCGGGCAGTTTGAACGCCAGGCGCAGTTCATCGCCGATGCGGCCCATGAGTTACGTACGCCTTTGGCGGCACTCAAGGCGCGGCTTGAACTGGGCCTGCGTTCGAACGAACCCGAGACGTGGCGCACGACATTGGAATCCTCGGCGCAAAGCACTGATCGCCTGACCCATCTGGCCAATCAGTTGCTGTCGCTGGCGCGTGTCGAAAATGGTGCGCGGGCGATTGCCGAGGGCGGTGCGCAATTACTGGATCTGAGCCAGTTGGCCCGGGAACTGGGCATGGCCATGGCGCCGCTGGCGCACAAACGCGGCGTGGCGCTGGCACTGGAGGCCGACGAGCCGGTGTGGTTGCGCGGTGAACCGACGTTGCTCAATGAGTTGCTGAGCAATCTGGTGGACAACGCTTTGGCGCACACGCCACCGGGTGGCAATGTAATTTTGCGCGTGACGGCGCCGGCGGTGCTGGAGGTTGAAGATGACGGGCCGGGGATTCCGCTGGAAGAGCGCGATCGGGTGTTCGAGCGGTTCTACCGGCGTAATCAGCAGGTGGCGGGTTCGGGGCTTGGGTTGGCGATTGTCGGCGAGATCTGCCGGGCGCATCTGGCGCAGATCAGTCTGCATGATGGAGAGCAGGCGGGGTTGAAGGTGCGGGTCAGTTTTATCGCCGGATGATTTCGGCGCCTTTGCTGGCTCCTTCGCGAGCAAGCTCGCTCCCACAGGGGAATGCATTCCAATGTGGGAGCGAGCTTGCTCGCGAAGGGCGCGTCTCGGTGCTGGATCAGTAAAACATCGTCCGCGACTCTTCCAGATCCGCGCACAGTTCCTTGTTTTCCTGATCGATTCCCAGCTTCCTGAACGCCGGAACTGTCATTGGATCAATCCGCGCAAATGGATGATCAGTGTCCTTGTGGCAATACAGGCTCGCCACCTGCACCAGATCGACGTAATCGATGGTCGTCGAGTCGCGCTTGAAGTCCTGATAGCGCCCCGGCAACTCCACCAACCGTTCCGGAAACTCCCAGACGCGCAACAACTTGTCGCCCAGTAGCGGATGAATGTGATCAATCACATGGTTGAGGCTGACCGGATCCGACAGCAGTTCGTAGTGATCCTCGGCGTAAGTCAGAATCGGTAGCACGCCGATCTGATGCACCAGACCACCGAGCGCTGCCTGATCGGGTTTGAGCTGCGTGTAGCGGCGACACAGCGCATAACTGACCCCGGCGATTTCCAGGCTCTTGCGCCAGACTTCGCGCATTTTCTGTTCGACCACTTCGGAGCGGGCGTGGAAAATCTGCTCCATCACCAGACCGATCGCCAGGTTGCTGCTGTAGTTGATGCCCAGTCGAGTGATCGCCGTGTGCAGATCGGTGACTTCCTGGGCGGCGCGCAGCAGCGGGCTGTTGACCACTTTGATCAGGCGCGCCGACAGCGCCGTGTCCCGGCCGATTACTTTGCTCAGGTCGCTGACGCTGATTTCCGGGTCTTCAGCAGCCTTGCGAATCTGCAAGGCCACTTCCGGCAACGTGGGCAGAACCAGGTCATCGTTGTCGATGGCCTCAACCAAATCCTGTTGGACTTTTTCCGCCAGTTCGCTCATTTAAACTCTCTAGGGTGTTGCAACAAATGCTGCGATCAGCGCTGGATTTCGCGGTCGCGATCCAGTTCGTAAGGCAGGTCGAGCAGATGCAGCGCGGGACCTTCGAGGGTGCCCAGATGCAGATCACCGGCTTCGGCAGCTTCGGCCTGCAGCACCGCCAGGAGTTCAATGTTTTGCCCGGCCTTGGCAGCCAGCACCACTTCGCCGATGGAGCTGTTGTGGCTTGGTGCAAACAGTTGTGTGCCAGGCTCCGGCAACTCGGCAGCGTCCAGGCTCAGGCGATACAGACGACGCTTGAGTTTGCCCAGGTACTGCATGCGCGCGACGATTTCCTGGCCGGTGTAGCAGCCTTTCTTGAAACTCACGCCGCCAACGGCTTGCAGGTTGAGCATCTGCGGAATGAACAGCTCGCGGGTGCTCGGCATGACCTGGCCGATACCGGCGCGTATCTGGCCCAGCAGCCATTGATTCAGCTCGGCTTCAGGCAGGGCGGCGGACAATTCCGCTTTGATCGCATCAGCCTGATCGGCCGGTGCCCAGAGTTCGGCGCGATCCGGCGAGACGCGAATCGCGATCAGGCCTTCGTGACGCACGACGCTGTCGGTTTCGGCCGGCAGGTCCAGGCCGAGGCTGGTCAGGGCGTTATCGCCACGCTCCAGGCCGAAACGTGCCCAGGCGGCACTTTCGTCGGTCAGCTTTGATTTGGAGAACACCGCGTACTTTTTCAGATCCGCCAGTTGCGGCTCCAGCAGCTCGCTGGCCATCGCCAGGACCACGCCGTCACCTTCGAGCAGAATGCGGAAGCTCGACTGCATCCGGCCTTTCTGCGTGCAACGGGCGCCGAGGCTGGCGCGGTTGTCGCTCAGGTAATTGAGGTTGCAGGTCAACTGGCCTTGCAGGAATTTTCCGGCATCCGCGCCGCGAACCGCGAGAACGCCTTCATGAGACAGGGTGCAGAAAAAAGCAGAATCGGCCATGGGTCTTCGCAGGGTAAATAGACTGGGGCACATCATAAGGGCGCGTTGTTGAAATGGGTAGTTGATAAAGGATCGGTGGTCCCCGACCAAAGCCGACTGTGCGACCTGTCTCGGGGCTGTATACTTGCCGCCAAATTTGAGGAGGGCTCCATGGTCGAACAAGTTGAACTGAATCGCCTCTTTTGGCACAGCCGTCGCGGCATGCTTGAGCTTGACGTGTTGCTGGTGCCGTTCGTGCAGGAGGTTTACGCCACGTTGAATCAGGTGGATCGCGATCTGTATGTGCGTCTGCTGACGTGCGAGGATCAGGACATGTTCGGCTGGTTCATGGAGCGCAGCGAGTCTGAAGATCCGGAATTGCAGCGCATGGTTCGCATGATCCTGGACCGTGTCCAGCCCAAGTAACACGTTCGAATGCCGCTGGCATGCCTCACGGCAGTTGCTGGCGGCGTATCTGTTGGCCCAGGCGTTCGCACTGGGTGCTTTGTTTCTTCTATCTATTCCACTCTGGGCCAGTCTGCTCGGTGCTTTTGCTTGTCTGCTGCATGGCGTTTGGGTGTTGCCGAGGCAGATTCTGCTGAGTCATCCACGAGCATTCTGCGGATTGCGCCGTGATGCCGATGGCTGGCAATTGTGGAATCAGGCGGATGGCTGGCAAGCCGTACAGTTGCGGCCGGACAGCCTGGCGCTGCCGATGATCGTGGTGTTGCGCTTTCGTTTGCGCGGGGAGTGGCGGGTCAGATCGATCTGCGTGCCGCGAGATTCGCAGGTCGCCGATGTGCATCGACGCCTGCGAGTACGGCTCAAGTTCAGCCGGCGTAGGTGGGCGGCACCAGAATAGTGTCGAGTGCCTCGGGCAGCATGTCGGGATAGTCGAGGGTGTAATGCAGGCCGCGACTTTCCTTGCGCTCCATGGCTGAGCAGATCATCAGCTCGGCGACTTGCGCCAGGTTACGTAATTCGATCAGATCGCGGCTGACCTTATAGTTGCTGTAAAACTCGTCGATCTCGTCCAGCAGCAGGCGCACGCGATGCTGCGCCCGTTGCAGGCGTTTGTTGGTGCGCACGATGCCAACGTAGTCCCACATGAACCGCCGCAGTTCATCCCAGTTGTGCGCGATAATCACGTCCTCGTCCGAGTCGGTCACCTGGCTGGCGTCCCAGACGGGCAGGGCGTTTGGCGCGGCGACATGGTCCAGTTGCGCGAGAATGTCCGCTGCGGCCGAGCGGGCATAGACGAAACATTCCAGCAGCGAGTTGCTGGCCATGCGGTTGGCGCCATGCAGGCCGGTGAAGCTGGTTTCGCCGATGGCATACAGGCCTGGCACATCGGTGCGGCCGTTCTGATCGACCATCACGCCACCGCAGGTGTAATGCGCGGCCGGCACGACCGGGATCGGCTGTTTGGTGATGTCGATGCCGAAACCCAGGCAACGCTCATAAACAGTCGGGAAGTGACTTTTGATAAACGCTTCGGGTTTGTGGCTGATGTCGAGATATACGCAGTCAACGCCCAAACGCTTCATTTCATGGTCGATGGCCCGGGCGACGATGTCGCGCGGTGCCAACTCGGCGCGCTGGTCGAAGCGGGACATGAAGCGTTCGCCATTGGGCAGCTTCAAATGCGCGCCTTCGCCGCGCAGGGCTTCGGTGATCAGAAAACTCTTGGCCTGTGGGTGATACAGGCAGGTCGGGTGGAACTGGTTGAATTCAAGGTTTGCCACGCGGCAGCCCGAACGCCAGGCCATGGCGATGCCATCACCGCAGGCGCCATCGGGGTTGCTGGTATAGAGGTAGACCTTGGCTGCGCCGCCCGAGGCCAGAATCACAAAGCGAGCGCCGTAGGTGTCGACTTCGCCGGTTTTGCGATTGAGTACATAGGCGCCGAGGCAGCGCTCGCCTTCCATGCCCAAGCGTCGTTCGGTGATCAGGTCGACGGCGACCCGCTGCTCCAGCAGCTCGATGTTCGAACGCTCTTTGGCCTGGGCCAGCAAGGTTTTGAAAATCGCCGCGCCGGTGGCATCGGCCGCGTGGATGATGCGGCGGTGGCTGTGGCCGCCTTCACGGGTCAGGTGGAATTCGAATCCGCCGTCCTCGGTGCCGGACTGATCGTCGCGGGTGAAGGGCACGCCTTGGTCGATCAGCCATTGAATGGCTTCGCGGCTGTGCTCGACGGTGAAGCGCACGGCGTCTTCGTGGCACAGACCACCGCCGGCATTCAGGGTGTCATCGACGTGGGATTCGACAGTGTCGGTGTCATCCAGCACGGCAGCGACGCCACCCTGGGCCCAGAAGGTCGAACCGTTGGCGAGATCGCCCTTGCTCAATACAGCAATGCGCAAATGACCCGGCAGGGTCAGCGCGAGACTCAAACCGGCAGCACCGCTGCCTATGACCAGAACATCATGTTGGAATTGTTGGCTCATTACAGGATTCCGCTCAAAGCGACCCGGGTCGGGGGTGGCGCAAGACAGCTGGATCGGCGAGTCAAGACAGCCACACAGCCCACTAGTATATAGAGGGGGGGAGCGGCACAATAGCCGGGCCGATATGGCATTGTGAAACTACTGTGAGCGAAAAAACCGTGTGCTTCGTCGGAAGTTTTTCTCACCCGTTTGGGGAAAAGACGACTGTATCGGTGCTGAAACAGACTTTTTCTGCACAGGGTTGCCCAATGTCAGGTGGTGAAGGCTATAAATAATTGGAACTTTTGCCAAAGGCCCAAGATCAATAGTCGGTGCCAGAGATAAGGGACAGTGTCGGCTTCAGTGCGGAATTCGCGTTTGGATTCCTGTCGGCGAAACCGATGACAAGATTATTCGCGCAGCCGGTTTATCCCGAGCTGCGTTTTTCGTGCGTGCCAAATCAGAGCCCGCAGGAAACTTGCCTGGAGGGGGAGAACTTTTGCGAAAAGCCCGAGTCTATGTTTGCAAGTCTGGTCGTTTAGTTATGCAAGTCTCCTTCGGGCTTATCGAGGAGTGTTCATGCTAACCCAGGAAGAGGATCAGCAGCTGGTCGAGCGCGTTCAACGCGGCGACAAGCGAGCTTTCGATCTGTTGGTGCTGAAGTATCAGCACAAGATTCTCGGGTTGATCGTGCGTTTTGTGCACGACACCCATGAAGCCCAGGACGTGGCTCAGGAAGCCTTTATCAAGGCGTATCGAGCACTTGGAAACTTTCGCGGCGACAGTGCGTTTTATACGTGGCTGTACCGTATTGCCATCAACACGGCAAAGAATTACCTGGTTTCACGCGGCCGTCGGCCACCGGATAGCGATGTAAGTTCCGAAGATGCAGAGTTCTACGATGGCGATCATGGCCTCAAGGATCTCGAGTCACCAGAACGTGCACTGCTGCGGGATGAGATCGAAGGCACCGTCCATCGAACCATTCAGCAACTGCCAGAGGATTTGCGTACGGCTTTAACTTTACGTGAATTCGATGGTCTGAGTTACGAGGACATTGCGAGCGTCATGCAGTGTCCGGTGGGTACCGTGCGCTCCCGGATTTTCCGCGCCCGGGAGGCCATCGATAAAGCCCTGCAGCCGTTGTTGCAGGAAAACTGAGACAGCGGCGACAGCCAAGAGAGGAACGCCATGAGTCGTGAAGCCCTGCAGGAATCGCTGTCCGCAGTGATGGATAACGAAGCGGACGAACTGGAATTGCGTCGAGTGCTCAATGCACTGGACGACGTAGAAACCCGTGAGACCTGGGCTCGTTACCAGATCGCTCGGGCAGCCATGCACAAGGATCTGCTGCTGCCACGTCTGGACATCGCTGCGGCAGTGTCTGCTGCACTGGAAGACGAAACGGCTCCGGCCAAAGTATCTCGCAGCCCATGGCGCAACCTCGGCCGTCTGGCTGTTGCAGCCTCGGTAACTGTTGCCGTTCTGGCCGGTGTTCGCCTGTACAACCAGGACGAAATTGCCGGTGTCGAACTGGCTCAGCAGTCCAATCAGCCAACCCTGGCGACCCCACAGGTCAAGGGGCCGGCTGTTCTGGCGGGCTACAGCGAGAGTTCGGAAGCCACTGGCCCGATGGCCAACGGCGTATTGCAAGGTCAACCAGGCTGGCATGATCAGCGTCTGCCAGGCTACCTGCGTCAGCACGCTCAACAGGCTGCACTGAAAGGTACTGAAAGCGCGTTGCCTTACGCACGTGCTGCAAGTCTGGAAAACCGTTAAGGAGGATCATGCGCGCCATACCTCTACTTTCGCTTCTGCTCAGTGGCTGGTTCATTGTTCCAGCCCACGCTGATGAGGCCCAGGACTGGTTGACCCGTCTGGGCCAGGCCGAGCAGCAGCAAAGCTTTCACGGCACATTCGTTTACGAGCGTAACGGTAGCTTTTCTACCCATAACATCTGGCATCGCGTCCAGAATGGCCAGGTCCGCGAGCGTTTACTCCAGCTCGACGGTTCGGCACAGGAAGTCGTGCGCATTGATGGGCATACTCAATGCGTCAGCGGCACCCTGATTGCCGGGCTGGGGGATTCTCCCAACTCAGCCGCTCGTCCTCTCGATCCGCAAAAGCTGAAAAACTGGTATGACCTTGCCGTCATCGGCAAATCGCGCGTGGCCGGGCGAGATGCAGTGATCGTATCGCTGACACCTCGCGACCAGCATCGTTACGGCTTCGAATTGCATCTGGACAAGAAAACGGGCTTGCCGCTGAAGTCGTTGCTTCTGAACGACAAGGGGCAGTTGCTCGAACGCTTCCAGTTCACCAGTCTCGATACTGACGAAGTTCCTTCGGACAAGGATTTGCAGGCTGATGCCGACTGTAAAGCGATTACGCTCGACAGCGACAAGGCCTCGGCCATCAAGACCGCACAGGTCTGGCATTCTGAATGGCTACCACCTGGTTTTGAATTGACCAGCAGCACCTCGCACAAGGATCCGGAAACCAAGACACAGGTCAACAGCCTGCTGTATGACGATGGTCTGGCGCGTTTTTCGGTTTTCCTTGAGCCATTAAACGGCGCAACCGTCACTGACACGCGGACTCAACTGGGCCCGACCGTTGCGGTTTCCCGCCGCCTGACCACGCCTGAAGGCGAAATGATGGTGACGGTGGTTGGCGAAATCCCGATTGGTACCGCCGAACGAATTGCTCTGTCGATGCGTAACACTGATGGCACTGCAACCAGCAAGCAGTGAGCTGATTTCAGTCATTACAACTTCTTCGTCGAGACGTAGATGAAATGTTTGCTGAGCATTTTCATTTGCAAATACCCCGAAAATTTTTTATAGGTCAGAGCCTCACGGCTCTGGCCTTGTTTGTTGTTCCCGGACAAAAATACCGGTCGGTGGTTTCCGGTGTTCCTTGCTCCATATCGCTTAACCCTGCTCGTCGTAACGGGAGCTGTATGTCGATACCAAGTTTGAAATCTTATCTCTCCATTTTCGCCACCGTGCTGTTGCTCGGTCAGGCGGTGCCTGCTGCGCAAGCGGCCGATTTGCCTGACTTCACCCAATTGGTCGAACAAGCTTCGCCAGCAGTAGTGAACATCAGTACCACGCAAAAACTGCCGGATCGCAAAGTGAACCAGCAGATGCCTGATCTGGAAGGCCTGCCGCCGATGCTGCGCGAGTTCTTCGAGCGTGGCATGCCGCCTCAGCAGCGTTCGCCGGGCGGTGGTGGTCGTCAGCGTGAAGCACAGTCGCTGGGTTCGGGCTTCATCATCTCTTCGGATGGCTACATCCTGACCAACAACCACGTGATTGCCGATGCCGACGAAATTCTCGTCCGCCTCGCCGACCGCAGTGAAATGAAAGCCAAGCTGATCGGCACCGACCCGCGCTCTGACGTGGCTTTGCTGAAAATCGAAGGCAAGGATCTGCCGGTGCTCAAGCTCGGTAAATCCCAAGACCTGAAAGCCGGCCAGTGGGTCGTGGCAATCGGTTCACCGTTCGGTTTTGACCACACGGTGACCCAAGGTATCGTCAGCGCCGTCGGCCGCAGCCTGCCGAACGAAAACTACGTGCCGTTCATTCAGACCGACGTGCCGATCAACCCGGGCAACTCCGGTGGTCCGCTGTTCAACCTGAACGGTGAAGTGGTCGGGATCAACTCGCAGATCTACACCCGCTCCGGCGGCTTCATGGGCGTGTCGTTCGCGATTCCTATCGACGTGGCGATGGACGTATCCAATCAGCTGAAGAGCGGTGGCAAGGTCAGTCGTGGCTGGCTGGGTGTGGTCATCCAGGAAGTGAACAAGGATCTCGCCGAGTCGTTCGGTCTGGATAAACCGGCCGGTGCGCTGGTTGCACAGATTCAGGATGACGGCCCTGCTGCGAAGGGCGGCCTGCAAGTGGGCGACGTGATCCTGAGCATGAACGGCCAGCCGATCGTCATGTCGGCTGACCTGCCGCATCTTGTCGGTGCACTGAAAGCTGGCGCCAAAGCCAATCTGGAAGTGATTCGTGAAGGCAAGCGCAAGAATGTCGAACTGACCGTTGGCGCGATCCCGGACGAAGACAAAGAGCTGGATGCGCTGCCTAAGTCCGGCGTTGAAACCACCAGCAACCGTCTCGGTGTTGCCGTGGGTGAATTGACTGCCGAGCAGAAGAAAACCTACGACCTCAAAGGTGGTGTGGTGATCAAGGAAGTGCAGGACGGTCCTGCAGCGTTGATCGGTCTGCAACCTGGCGACATCATCACGCACCTGAACAACCAGGCCATCGGCTCCAGCAAGGAGTTCGGTGAGATCGCCAAGGCGCTGCCGAAGAACCGTTCGGTGTCGATGCGCGTATTGCGTCAAGGTCGTGCCAGCTTCATCACCTTCAAACTGGCTGAATAATCCAGCGCTAAGGTAAAAAAACAAACCGCCTCGAAAGAGGCGGTTTTTTTATGCCTGAAGCTTTTGTCTGGATGGCTCGAGGGTTAGCCCATCATGTCCTTGATCATCCGCTCCTGCTCCATCAGCTCCCGCTGGCGGGCATCTATACGCGACGACAGCGGGAAGTTGCTGCCCGCCTTGCGCTTGGCAAAATCGAGCTGTTGGATCGCTTGGCGGTAATCGCCAACCAACGCGAAATACTCGGCACGGGCCTGATGCAGGCCAATGATGTTCCCCGACAATCCACGGGTTTCGGCGACCTGATACCAGACGTCCGGATCATCCGGGCGTGATTTGAGCAACGCTTCCAGCGCTTTCTCGGCATCAGATGCGCGATTCTGCTTGAGCAGCAAATCAACGCGCACCTGATTCAGCGGATAGTTGCCCGGATATTGCGCGAGCATCCGGTCAACCCGCGATTGCGCGTCCGGCAGGCGATTGTTGGTAATGTCCAGATCCACCTGCGCGAGGTTGTAGATGATTTCGTTTGGCGACGTTGCCAGCAATTGCTTGAGATTCTCGCGAGCCTCGTTCAGCTGGCCGCCCTTGATCTGAGCGATCGCCAGACCGTAACGCGCCACATCGTTTTTCGGGTTCTCGTCCAGTTGCGCACGGAAGCGCTTGGCGCCCAGGCCAGGGGTTTCTTCGTAGATCAACTGCACGCGAGCGCGGATCAACTGATAGCGCTTGGAATCTTCGATGCCGCCCGGTTTGGCCTGTTCGGCACGGTTGCGGGTATCGGCGATACGCGACTCGGTCACCGGGTGAGTCAGCAGGAATTCCGGGGGCTTGGCGTCGAAACGATATTGGCGCATCAGACGCTCGAACATGGTCGGCATCGAACGCGGGTCATACCCGGCCTTTTCCAGATTGAGGATGCCGATGCGGTCGGCTTCCTGTTCGTTCTGGCGGGAAAAGGTGCGTTGCGATTGAATCGCCGCTGCCTGCGAGCCGGCGATGGTCGCGATCCCGGCGTCACCGCCACCGGCCGCCGCGATGACGATGCCGGCCAGCAGCGCGGCCATCATCGGCACTTGCATGCGCTGCGAGGCTTCGACGCCGCGAGCGAAGTGGCGTTGCGACAAGTGAGCCAGTTCGTGCGCCAGTACCGAAGCGTATTCGCCCTCGGTCTGCGCATTGAGGAACAGGCCACCGTTGACCCCGACCACACCACCCGGCGCCGCGAAGGCGTTGAGCTGCGGGCTGTTGATCAGAATGAATTCAAGGCGCCGGTCAGTGACCTGACTGGTCTCCACCAACTTGTACACACTGGATTCAACGTAGTCTTTGAGCTGCGGATCGTTGAGCTGGGAAACCTGGCTACGCAACATGGCCAGCCAGGCGCGACCGAGCTGATATTCCTGTTGCGGCGAGACAATGGCAGAACTGGCGTCGCCGAGTGACGGCAGATCGTCGGCAAAGCCTGGTGAGGCGAGCAGGCAAGCGAGCGTCAGCAGGGTAGGGCGCAGAAAAGTCATGCACAAAGCCTTAGAAGACAAAGACCTTACTGTAGCCGGACACCGGAGCTGCGACCAGATATTCTAGGCAGCTCGACGACCCGAACCGGAGTGACGCAATGACCGACGCTGTAGCCCATGACGTGGAACTGGACGCCAGTGGCCTGAATTGTCCGTTGCCGTTGCTCAAGGCGAAAATGGAACTCAACAAACTCCAGAGTGGCGCCGTCCTCAAGGTGATCGCCACAGATGCCGGCTCGCAACGCGACTTTCGCACCTTTGCCAGATTGGCCGGTCATACGCTGCTGCGCGAAGAGGACGAAGCGGGCGTCTACCGTTACTGGTTGAAAAAAGCCTGAAACCGACAGCGTAAAAGACCTAAGGATTATTGATGTTCAAAGTGTTACGCGACTGGATTCAGCGCTATTTCTCCGATGAAGAAGCGGTGGTGCTGGCGGTGCTGCTGTTTCTCGCCTTCACGGCCGTGCTTACCCTCGGCGGCATGCTCGCGCCGGTGTTGGCAGGAATGGTGCTGGCGTATCTGATGCAGGGGCTGGTGGTCACGCTGGAACGCCTGCGCGTGCCGGGTGGTGTGGCGGTGGGCCTGGTGTTTGCGCTGTTCATGGGCGCGTTGATGCTGTTTATCGTCGTGGTGCTGCCGCTGCTTTGGCATCAGTTGATCACATTGTTCAATGAACTGCCGGGCATGCTCGCCAAGTGGCAATCGCTGCTGTTGCTGTTGCCGGAGCGTTACCCGCATCTGGTCTCTGACGAGCAAGTGTTGCAGGCGATTGAGGCGGCGCGTGGCGAGATCGGCAAGTTTGGCCAGTGGGCGCTGACTTTCTCGCTGTCGAGTCTGCCGCTGCTGGTAAACATCATGATCTATCTGGTGCTGGTACCGATCCTGGTGTTCTTCTTCCTCAAGGACCGGGCCATGATCGGCGAGTGGGTGCGTGGTTACTTGCCGCGTGAGCGCGCGCTGATCACCCGGGTCGCGCAGGAGATGAATCGGCAGATTGCCAACTATATCCGCGGCAAGGGCATTGAGATCGTGATTTGCGGCGGGGTGACGTACATCGCTTTCGTCGCGCTTGGTCTCAACTACGCGGCACTGCTGGCGTTGCTGGTCGGCGTCTCGGTGGTGGTGCCGTATGTCGGCGCGGTGGTGGTGACCGTGCCGGTGTTGTTGATTGCGCTGTTCCAGTGGGGCTGGAGCGATCAGTTCATCTATCTGATGGCGGTGTACGGGATCATTCAGACACTGGATGGCAACGTGCTGGTGCCCTTGCTGTTCTCGGAAGCGGTCAATCTGCATCCGGTGGCAATCATCTGCGCCGTACTGTTGTTTGGCGGGTTGTGGGGGTTCTGGGGCGTGTTCTTTGCGATTCCACTGGCTACGCTGTTCAAAGCTGTGCTGGATGCGTGGCCGCGCAAGGAGCCGGTGGTGGCGCCGCTGCTGTAGCGGTTGATCCAGATTTTGCAGGAAGGCTATTCGCGAGCAGGCTCGCTCCCACATTTGACCGAGTTGCCAACGCGAACACGGTTTAAAATGGGAGCGAGTCTGCTCGCGAAGGCGTCAGTGGGAACGACGCAAAACCATCATGCCTTGTTCAGATCCTGAGCAGCAGCCAGCACCGCATCCACATGCCCCGGCACCTTCACACCACGCCATTCCTGACGCAGCACACCGTCCTTATCAATCAGGAAAGTGCTGCGATCAACGCCCAGATATTCCTTGCCATACAGCTTCTTCAATTTGATCACGTCGAACAACTGGCAGACGGCTTCGTCCTTGTCGCTGATCAGCTCGAACGGAAACGCTTGCTTGCCCTTGAAGTTCTCGTGGGACTTCAGGCTGTCGCGCGAAATGCCGAAGACTTCCGTGTTGGCAGCCTTGAACGCTTCATGTTGATCACGAAAGCCCTGGCCTTGAGTCGTGCAGCCCGGGGTGCTGTCCTTTGGGTAGAAGTAGATCACCACTTGCTTGCCCTTCAGGGCAGACAGCTTGACGGTCTGCCCGCTGGTGGCAGGTGCTTCGAAATCGGCAACCGGTTGGTCGATGACAACGGCCATGAAAGCTTCCTTACATTGGGTTCTGTGGGCGCCAAGGCTCGATCAGTGCGTCCAGATTCATCGCATCGGAGAAGTCGAGGAACTGGTCGCGCAGCCAACTGATCTGGGTGCCGGCCGGCAGGGTCACGGTGAACGTGGCGTTGAGCATGGTGCCGCCGGTTTGCGGCGCCTGATACGTGTCGCAGGTCAGGTTTTCCAGTTCGACGTTGTGGTCCATGAAAAACTGGCACAGCTCATTGATGATGTCCGGGCGATACGCCGAACTCACATAGGCCACGTACGGCAGGGCCTGCGGACGATTTTCCAGCGGTGCGCTACGCACCACATTGACGGTGAAAGCGTGTTTCTTGGACAGGCCCGGCAGACTGCCTTCAAGGCGAGCGAGGGCGTCCCAGCTGCCGGAGATCTCAAGGATCAGCGCACTGCATTCGCCGTGGCGAGTCAGGCGCGAAGTAACCACGGCGCACCGATTTTCATGGCTGGCGCGGCACAGGACGTTAGTCAGCTCCATGGGGTTGGCGCCGAGGGCACTGATGACAAGGAATTGTTCGCGAACTGTGGGGGTGGACATGCAGCATTCCTAAAGCGATGAGCGGTCGGTAGGTTACGGACGTTTGCCGCCGGGAGTGCCTGTTATGGCTGTCCGTACAAAGAGACCCGCCAAGCGCTCGCGGCTCGCTCCACTGTAGCGGGAGCGCGTCGATGCGACGCAGGAACGGGGTCTGGGAGGCCGTAAAGGGAGGCTGGAACCCGGCGTACAAGCTGATCAGTACCGATCAAAGTCTGAAGGGTAGCGAAAAGCGGCGCCAAGGGGAATGGCGGCAGCGCAGTACTTCGCTTGTGCAAGCATCTTGGCGCCAGTACCATTACCGCTCTCTTTTTCCGGCAGGAGCGGTTTCATGATTGCGGGCAGTATGGTGGCACTGGTCACTCCCATGGATGCACAAGGGCGTCTTGACTGGGACAGCCTCAGCAAACTCGTGGACTTCCATCTCAAGAACGGCACCCATGCCATTGTCGCGGTCGGTACTACCGGCGAGTCGGCAACCCTTGATGTAGAAGAACACATCGCCGTCATCAAAGCCGTGGTCAAACAGGTTGCCGGGCGCATTCCGGTCATCGCCGGCACTGGCGCCAACTCGACCCGCGAAGCCGTCGAGCTGACCCGCAACGCCAAAGAAGCCGGCGCCGATGCCTGCCTGCTGGTCGTTCCGTACTACAACAAGCCGACTCAGGAAGGCCTGTACCAGCACTTCAAGCACATCGCTGAAGCGGTCGACATTCCGCAGATTCTCTACAACGTTCCTGGCCGCACGTCGTGCGACATGCAGGCCGAGACCGTGATTCGCCTGTCTACCGTGCCGAACATCATCGGTATCAAGGAAGCCACGGGCGACCTGAAGCGCGCCAAAGCGATCATCGATGGTGTGAGCAAGGATTTCATCGTGCTGTCCGGCGATGATCCGACTGCCGTCGAGCTGATCCTGCTGGGTGGCAAAGGCAACATCTCGGTGACCGCCAACGTCGCGCCGCGCGAAATGGCCGATCTGTGCGAGGCCGCGCTCAAGGGCGACGCCGACACCGCACGGGCAATCAACGAAAAACTGATGCCGCTGCACAAAGACCTGTTCATCGAAGCCAACCCGATTCCGGTGAAGTGGGCTTTGGTCGAAATGGGCCTGATGCATCAAGGCATCCGCCTGCCACTGACCTGGCTGAGCACACCTTGTCATGAAACGCTGCGCTCGGCCCTGCGCCAGTGCAGCGTCCTGGTTTAATTGAGGAAGTACAACGCATGAAGCGAATGGCCGGACTTTCCGCACTTGCCTTGATTATCTCCAGCACCAGTGGCTGCGGATGGGTCTGGGGCCCGGAAGGTTATTTCCGTGACCGTGGTAGCGATTACCTGGAAGCGCAACAGACTGCACCGATGCAACTGCCACCAGAGGTCAGCACCTCCAAGCGTCTGGATCCGCTGTTGCCGATCCCGCGCAACGTCGCTGATGACACCGCCAAGGGCGAATACATTGTTCCGCGTCCTCAGCCGCTGTCGGCCGTTGCCGATGCCAGCGATTACTCGCTGCAGAAGAGCGGTGATTCGCGTTGGGTCGTGGCTCAGCATCCACCGGCCGAAGTCTGGCCAGTGGCTGTGCAGTTCTTCCAGGACAACGGTTTCCGTCTGGATGAACAACGTCCGCAAACCGGCGAATTCACCACCACCTGGCAGCATTCCGACGAACTGTCCGCGTCCATGGCCAAGCGCCTGAGCGCAGCCGGCATTGCCAGCGACAGCGAAACCCGCGTGCGTGTGCGGATCGAGCCGGGCGTGCAGCGCAACACCAGCGAAATCTACGTGGTCAGCGCCGAACGTCCTGCCGGCAGCACTGCCGACGTGGCCTTCACCAATCGTTCGGTCAACACTGGCCTGGACGCAGCGCTGGTCGACGACATGCTCGCAAGCATGAGCCGAATCTCCGAGAAGGGCGGTTCGGTGTCGATGCTGGCCTCGCGTGATTTCGATACGCCGAGCCGTGTCAGCCTCAGCGAAGACGGCAGCGGCAACCCGGTGTTGAACGTCGGTACCGATCTGGACCGTGCCTGGTCGAGCGTTGGCCGTGCACTGGAACAAGGCGAATGGCGCGTTGAAGACATCAACCGCAGCCTCGGCCTGTACTACATCAACCTGGCCGAAAAAGCCGAGAAGAAAGATGACAAGCCTGGTTTCTTCAGCAGCCTGTTCGGCAGTGCGCCGAGTAAGGAAGAAGTTGAAGCCCGTGCCGAGCGTTATCAGGTTCGCCTGAGCAAGGTTGGCGAGAATATTCAGGTGACCGTCGAGAAAAACATCAACACCGTCGCGCCGGCTGAAGTGGCACGCAAAGTGTTGAGCGTGATTCAGGATAACCTGGGCTGATCAACAATGCGTTTTGCCGTTCTCGGCAGCGGTAGCCAAGGGAACGGCACGCTGATCGCCAGTGCTGATACGTACGTGCTGGTGGATTGTGGTTTTTCTCTGCGGGAAACCGAAAAACGCTTGTTGCGCCTGGGTGTGAGCCCGGCGCAACTGAGCGCGATACTTGTGACCCACGAACATGCCGACCACGTGCATGGCGTGGGTTTGCTGTCTCGGCGCTACAATCTACCGGTCTACCTCAGTCGCGGCACCCTGCGCGGGATGCGCAAACCGATTGAACCCGCAGGCTTTCTGGCTGGCGGCGAGCAACTGCAGATCGGTGCACTGAGCATCGGGGTCATTGCCGTGGCCCACGATGCGCAGGAGCCGACCCAGTATGTCTTCAGTGATCATGAGCAGCGGCGCTTCGGCCTGCTGACCGACCTGGGTTCCTACTGCGAGCGGGTGCTGGACAGTTATCGGGACCTCGATGCGTTGATGATCGAGTCCAACCATTGTCGCGACATGCTGGCCCGTGGTCATTACCCGTACTTTCTCAAGCAGCGGGTGGGCGGCGAGCTGGGACATTTGAACAACCATCAGGCGGCTTTCCTGGTGTCCGAGTTGGGCTGGCAGGGCTTGCAACACCTTGTCCTGGCTCATCTGAGCAGCAAGAACAACCTGCCGCAGCTGGCCCGGCAATGTTTTGTCGACACCCTCGGGTGCGACCCGGACTGGCTGCAACTGGCCGATCAAGATTCAGGGCTCGACTGGCGCCACATCGCCTAGCCCACCTACTTAGCAAGCGGAGCCCATCATGGAAAAACGTGAAGAACTCTACCGCGGCAAAGCCAAATCGGTTTACAAGACCGACGACGCTGACCGCTTGATCCTGCTGTTTCGCAACGACACTTCGGCGTTCGACGGCAAGCGCATCGAGCAGCTCGACCGCAAAGGCATGGTCAACAACAAGTTCAACGCCTTCATCATGCAGAAACTCGAAGCGGCCGGCGTACCGACCCAATTCGACAAACTGCTGGCCGACAACGAAGTGCTGGTGAAGAAACTCGACATGATCCCGGTCGAGTGCGTCGTGCGTAACTACGCCGCCGGCAGCCTGGTCAAGCGTCTGGGCGTCGAAGAGGGCCTGAAGCTCAACCCGTACACCTTCGAGCTGTTCCTCAAGGACGACGCCAAGGGCGACCCGTTCATCAACGAATCCCACGTCGTGGCATTCGGTTGGGGCACCGCCGAGCAACTGGTTCGCATGAAAGAACTGTCGCTCAAGGTCAACGAAGTACTGACCAAGCTGTTCGACGACGCCGGCTTGCTGCTGGTCGACTTCAAGCTTGAATTCGGCGTATTCAGCGACGGCTCGATCGTCCTGGGCGACGAGTTCAGCCCGGACGGCTGCCGTCTGTGGGACAAGGACACCAAGAAGAAGATGGACAAAGACCGCTTCCGCCAAGGCCTCGGTGACGTCATCGAAGCCTACGAAGAAGTCGCCAATCGTCTGGGCGTACCGCTTTAATCGACGCAAGCATCTGATAGCACGAAGAAATTTTCGAAAGAGGGTTTGCTTTCGGTAAAAGTGTTGTTATGATGCGCGCCGTTGGAGAGATGCCAGAGTGGCCGAATGGGACGGATTCGAAATCCGTTGTACCTTCACCGGTACCTAGGGTTCGAATCCCTATCTCTCCGCCATTATTGAACAAGACGAAGCCCCCGTAATCATTGATGATTACGGGGGCTTTTTCGTTTTCGGACTTTTGTTCGGGGCGTTTCCAGGGCCAAAGGCACCGTGAGGTCGCTTCGGGGCATTGCGCGGTTCCCTACGCTGCAGCCAGGCTCTGTTCAGCAATAAGCGACTGTTGCGCATCCCTGAGCTGCTTGAGCGGCTGCAAGGGGCCTCTGAGTCGGTCGCGTGTTTTGGGTGGGGCGGGCGAGCTGAACTCGCTGGCAGATCGAAGGGGGGTATCGCTCGCAAGACAATGCTGGCCCTGCGGGCTGACAGATTGAATGGAGTTATGGGGCATCAAAGACATCGGCGAACGGGGGCTGATTGCACCCCGTCTGTGCCAAGCTTTTATCAATGTAATCCGTTTGCGCTCGCATTGATCATGTCAGTGCTGGCCTTGCCACCAAAGACGGCGTGCATTCAGCAATCTTTCCCGAGTGCACGAATTTTCATATTGTCATCCTTGATTTCAGCCAGTTCAGCTCTGCCCGGGTCATAGCTATCGATAACGACTAAAGCTGCGTGGTGCGCTCATTTTTTTCGTGGCGCATGGACTTTAGAATGTACGGAGCAACGTATTGCGAGCCGTACATAGATAGATGGTTTCTGTCGTTGTATAGAACTTTTCCGCCCTTCGCAGCGTAGCAACTGTCGGAATCGCAGAACAACGACGATAAGTCGATTATTTTTACGTTGGTGAAGTCTTTTGCGACGCGTTGAACAATTTCGTTATAGGCGGAATTTACGCTGTCCTGATCGTAAACTTTCCTTGGGAATGAGCAGCCATCATTCTTTTCGGTAATTCGGAAAGGACGTGTGACACATGCCGATGGGTCAAACGGCAGGTTTGGATTGTCTAGAACCACGACAATATTCTTCTTGGCTTCAGATAGCATTTCGAAGGATCTTCTCATGCCTGATTCCAGAACTTTTCTGAAATCCTTCTCGCCAGGGTTTCGAATGTCTACAGCGTCTTCCCAAGAGCATCTTGGGTTATGCGCAAGAAGTACGTTTACTACGCTGCTGTCTTTTGAGGCGTAATCATATGCCTCATTGATGAGGCGGTATGCATTCGCGCGAACCTTCGCGGCGGCTTTGTCCTTTTGAGCAGTAGACGTATCGTAAAATGGCGCAGCACAACTGGCCGGAAAAACAGCTAAACCCTGGTCGGCCTTAGAGTAGGTGCTTAGACCTGCAAACAGGTGTGCTGCATGTGAGTCACCTATGACTGCGCTGGTAATCAAGCCATCCTGAATCAGGCACGGGTTATCAGTCATGGTGTTCCAGTCGGGAAATCTGGTTGCGCAGTTCGTCAGCGAAATTGCGGTATTTTTCTCGATGGCTCGGGCTGCTTCGTTTTTAGTCTCCAGCGGGGTAGCGACTGGGTGTTTATAGGTTGCAAATCCGCCAAGCGCGATAACTATCATCAATCCGACAAAAGCCGGGGTTTGACGCGGCTGCTTTACTATTCCGGTGCGAAGCGGCTTCTCGATTAATGAATAAGTAATCCATGCTAGTAATATTGATGCTGCGACCGCCGCCGATCTTATCTCGATACTGGTTTCTTCACTTTGGACTATGCGGGCGAACGCAAGCAGAGGCCAGTGCCAGAGGTACAGCGGAAAGCTGATTAAGCCTATGGCTACAGCCACCCGTGTTGAGAAAATTCGTCTGTTAATGATAGATGAAGGTCCTGCTGCTATCAGGAGTACCGACCCCAGCACAGGAAGTATTGCGCGCCAGCCGGGGAATTGATCGCTCGGCTTGAAACTAAATAGTGCGAAGAATATGAGTGCGAGCCCGGCGGCGCTAAGCGCGTCGTTGAGCCTGGATTGCTGCCCTTCGAACTTCGACGCCCACCACGGCTGTAAGCAGGCCCAAGCCAGCAAGGTGCCTGCCAGCAGTTCCCATGCGCGGGTCGGCAGTAGGTAGAATGTGGCGTTTGGATCTATACCGATGAAGTAGAGATTCAAAATCAGTGATACTAATCCAATAGCTAAAATTAGCTTGATAGCGCTAAGTCTTACCTTCCAGGCCGCCCAAAGTATCATGGGGAAAAGCAGGTAGAATTGCTCTTCAATTGCGAGTGACCATAGATGCAGTAATGGTTTTAGTTCTGCTGCGGTGTCGAAATATCCGCTCTCGTACCAGAATGCAAAATTTGCTACAAATCCTGCGCCTGCTGCGATGTGCTTGGAGAGTTCAGTCATCTCGTTCGGTAACAAGACAAGCTTTCCAATAACCCAGCAAGTTATTAGCACCAGGGTCAAGGCTGGAAAGATTCGACGTATCCTTCTGGCGTAAAAATCTGAAAAGCTGAAAGTGCCTCGGTCAATGCTTTTAAGTAGTATGGTGCCGATTAAAAAACCGGATATGACAAAGAATATATCAACGCCAACGAATCCCCCTGGCACCAGAGTCGGGAACGCGTGAAAAATCACAACAGAAATAACAGCCAGCGCGCGAAGGCCGTCTATGTCTCTTCTATATTTTAAATTGGGGTTTGTCATTGACGTTGGCTCATTTTTTTGCTAGTTGCAGGGCGAGGGGCGGAAGGTCGCGATAGTGCCATTATTTCGTTGCCAAGGAAACTCCGGTCGAATTGCCGCGACGAGCAGCAAAATGAAAACAGCTTTGGCCTTTAGCGAAATCTACTGCGAAAGGGGGATTTCGCTAGGGGTTAATAAGGGCGGCGAATCCCCATCTCTTCGCCATTACAGAAAAAGCCCCGCAGATGAAAAATCTATGGGGCTTTTTGTCATTTCAGCGGTAGCAACATCACCTCCGCATCAGGCATTCACGACTGTGAATGCCCCAGCTTCCGTTTGGTCAAGTCATACACATCCTTATGCGTCGAGTTATGCAGCGCCTTGTCCTTGCAGGCCGATCTGAAGAGGTTTTTTCACTTCTTCCGTGGCATGAGGATTAAGACTGCATCGACCCGCGCGGTTAAATCTCCTTGACCGGTGTTTCCCCCTGCACAGCCTTGATCAATCCAATCACATGCAGGCAATCCGCCTTGTTCACATAAGACTCGCCACTGGCAATGGTCTCGTGGTTGCCCGCCCTCAGTCTCCAGCGCCATTGCCCTTTGCCGGTGCTCGGGGTGCCTCTGGATTGCCTGTAAATCTCGAAATACATTCGGTTCGCTCCATGCGATTCATTTGTGCGACAGCCTCTGTGGCGCATGCTCGCAAGCCTAGCGCAGACGGTTTTTTTGGCTATCGGACATTTGTTTCCAATCGTTCGCGGATGTTTCTGAAGAGCGCGGGCTAGAGCGCAGCAATAGGCCTTTGGATTGGCCAATATGACGCCCTCTGACCCTTGCAACGCCGAGGACGCTACTGCTTAATACGGGACGGCTCATGGCGTCGAAAATCATTCAACGACCGACAAACACTATAAAAAGAGCACTCCTTTGACTGAGCACGGAACGCAACAGGCCGGGCAGGTGACATTATCGCTGGTGATCCCCGTTTTTAACGAGGAGGACAGCCTCGACACGTTTCTGCGGCGCATCAATGAGGTCTTTCAGACGCAGGCGTTGATCGATCTCGAACTGGTGTTCATCAACGACGGCAGCACCGATGCCACACTGGAACGCCTGCTCGAACATCAGCGGCACGATGCGCGTTTGCGTATCGTCGACCTGAGTCGCAACTTCGGCAAAGAAGCAGCATTGTCTGCCGGTTTGCAGGTCGCGACCGGGCAGATCGTGGTGCCGATCGACGCAGATCTGCAGGACCCGCCGGAGATCATTCTGCAAATGATCGAGCGCTGGCGTGAGGGTTATGAAGTTGTGCTCGGTCACCGCATCAGTCGGCGCAGCGACACCTGGGCCAAGCAGACTTCGGCTCACTGGTTCTACCGCCTGCACAACAGGATCGCCGAGCAGCCTCTGCCCGAGAACGTCGGTGATTTTCGCCTGATGGATCGCTGCGTGGTCGATGCCTTGCTGACGTTGCCCGAATCTCGCCGCTTTATGAAAGGCCTGTTTGCCTGGGTTGGCTTTCGCACCACTCACGTTGATTACGAACGACCAGAGCGCGTGGCGGGGCAGAGCAAGTTCAACGGCTGGCGCCTGTGGAATTTCGCGCTGGAGGGCATCACCAGTTTCAGCACCGAACCGCTTCGGGTCTGGACGTATGTGGGCGCGGTGGTGTCGCTGGTGTCTTTCGCCTTCGCTATTTTCATTGTCGTGCGCACTTTGATTCACGGTGTCGACATGCCCGGGTATGCCTCGCTGATGGTGGCCGTGACCTTTCTCGGTGGGTTGCAATTGATCGGCATCGGGGTGCTCGGTGAGTACCTGGGCCGCACCTATATCGAATCAAAACGCCGACCGGTTTTTCTGGTGCGTCGCGTCTACGACCCCAAGGACTGATATATGGATCTCAAGGAAACCGACATCCTCGGCGACAGCATCAACGAGCATTGGTACTACTGCTCGAAAGCCTCGGCCACCACGCGGTTGCTCGGTGAGGCGCCGATCACACGGATCCTCGATGTCGGCGCCGGCTCGGGGTTTTTCTCCCATCATTTGCTGACGCATACCGATGCACGAGAAGCGTGGTGCGTGGACATCAGCTACCCCGCCGATTCCAGTGCGACCACCGCCGGCAAACCGGTGCACTACCGTCGAGGGATCGAAACGATCGATGCCGACCTAGTGTTGTTGATGGACGTGCTGGAGCATGTTGACGACGACCTCGGCTTGCTCAAGATGTATGTCGATAAAGTGCCGTCCGGTAGCCGATTCCTGATGACAGTGCCTGCGTTCCAGTTTCTGTGGAGCGGACACGATGATTTTCTCGAGCACAAGCGCCGCTATACGTTGGCGCAGTTCGAAACACTGGCGCACGATGCCGGTTTGACGGTGCAGCGTGGGGCCTATTATTTCGGCGCGGTGTTTCCGATTGCGGCGGCGTTGCGCTTGTTACCGCAGAGCGCGCAAGCCCGGCCTGCGCGTTCGCAGCTCAAGCGCCATCATCCGCTGGTGAACACGCTGCTCAAGACGCTTTGCAGCTTGGAGCTACCGCTGATGGGCATGAACCGTCTGGCGGGTTTGAGCGTTTTTGTACTGGCGCAAAAACCGTGACCCCAGCCGGGAAATCAACGCTGATCCAGCGCGGTTTGCGTTTCGCCGTGACCGGATTGTTCGTCACGGCCCTACATGCACTGGTCGCGGTTTTATTCATCAACTTCATCAGTCCGCTACCGCCCCTCGCCAACGGCGTGGCTTTTGCCGTGGCGACGCTAGTGTCGTATGTGATCAATACCACCTGGAGCTTCTCGGCCCGATTGCATGGCCGAACCCTGCTGCGGTTTCTGCTGGTTTCGGTCTGTGGGTTTTGGCTGGCGATGTTCGTCGCCTGGGCTGCGCAAATGGCGGGGCTCCACTATTTGCTGGGCATCGGTGCGGTGGCGCTGACGATCCCGGCATTCACCTTTGTGCTGCATAACTTCTGGACATACCGATGAGGGAGTCGAGCAAGCACCCAACCCTCGCGCTGCTGCCAATATTGTTGGGTGTACTGGCGTTTTTCCTGGTGGTCGGACCGCAAGCGCTGGATCCGCAAAACATCGCCTGGCTTAAGGACGGTGATCCGGCGACGCATTATCTGGGTTGGGTGTATTTCCGCCATTCGCCGTGGACTTTTCCGCTCGGACTCAACCCGTCCTATGGGCTGGAGCTGGGCAGTGCGATCATTTTTTCCGACTCCAATCCACTAATGGCCCTGTTGTTCAAACCTTTTAATGGCTGGCTGCCGGAAACATTCCAGTATTTCGGCTTGTGGCTGCTGGCCTGTTTTGTTTTGCAGGCCTGGTTTGCCTGGAAACTGCTCGGCCTGATTACCGACAACCCGGTGCTGCGTTTGTTGGGGGCCGGTTTGTTGGTGTTTTCGCCGCCGATGTTTTTGCGCACCGGCGGGCATCTTTCCCTTGCCGGACACTTTCTCATCCTTGCTGCCCTCTATCTGGCCCTCCATCCGGCGCTTGCCCGGCGACGGTGGGCATGGGGCGTGTTGCTTGCCGCCACGGCGCTGGTGCATGCCTACCTGCTGGTCATGGTGGCTTTGCTCTGGATTGCCGATCTTTTTGGCAAAGTCATGACCGGCAATTTGACCCGTCGTCAGGGGCTGATCGAATTTGGCAGCCTGTTTGCCGTGGTCAGCGTGTGTTGCTGGCAGGCGGGTTATTTCAGCATTGTCGACGGAGCGGGAGGTGGCGGTTTCGGCTGGTATCGGATGAATCTGCTATCGCTGATTGACGCTGAAGGATGGTCATTCGTTTTGCCAGGCTTCGCCAAGGGCGGCGGGGATTACGAGGGGTTCAACTATTTGGGTCTCGGTGTCCTGCTGCTGGTGCCTCTGGCGGTTTTCTCCATATGCCGAGGCAAAACTCGCGTAAACGCGCTGCTGAGTCGTTGGCCATGGCTACTGTTGGCGATGGTCGGGCTGAGCCTGTTTGCGTTGTCCAATCAAATGGGTCTGGGCGCACAGACGTTCAGTTATCCGCTACCGAAGACGATCGAGGGGCTGGCAAGCATCTTCCGCGCCTCGGGCCGTATGTTCTGGCCTGTCTTCTACGCCATCGTTTTGCTGATTACGTTTCTGGTGGTGCGTGGCTATCGTCCGCAGATCGCCATGGCGCTGTTGGCAGTGGCGCTGACGGCACAAGTCGTCGATACCCGCATGGCCTGGTCGGGCTTGAGAGCGGCAAAGACGGTTGCGCCAACTTCGACCTGGGCAAGCCCCATGCACGATCCGTTCTGGAGCAGCGCGGCGGCGCACTACAAGAACATCCGTGCGTTGATCCCCAAAAACCAGTCGGACCAGTGGCGAGTCATTGCCGATTTTGCTGCCGTTCATGGCATGAATACCGATGCTGTTTATATGGGGCGCATGAGCCCCAAGGCGCTTGACATCGCCCAGCGGGAGGCGCAACGCCGGCTGAATTCGGGGCAGTACGAGGCCGATACGCTGTACATCCTCGACGATGATGCGCTGGACCTGGCTATCGAGAATGTTCACAGCGATACCGATCTGCTGACCAGAGTCGACGACTTTGTCGTACTGGCACCAGGCTGGAAACGCTGCGATCAATGTTTGGCGATGGTTGATGAGGGTCGCTCGATGTCAGTTGTTCCCTTGAGCCAGCCAGGACGGGTGCAAGTGTTCAACCGCAAGACCCGGCAGTTGGTCAAAGGTTGGGCCGCTCCGGAAACCTGGGGTACCTGGAGTGAGGGGCATGACGCGGAAATTGCACTGCGGGTAGCGCCACAGGCTTCTTCGATTGTGATCGACGTTCTGGCTTTCGTCATGCCGCCCAAGTTGACCCAGCGGGTCATCGTCAGCATCAATGGCGTTGAGGCCTTGTCGACGCGGTTGACGCAGGTTGAGGGCAATCTGCTGGTAATCCCGCTCGACGCGGCCGTGCGGGCAACACTGGACGATGGCCGGGTTTTGAATATCAAGGTGCATTTACCCGACGCCACCAGCCCACGAAATCTGGGCTTGAACGATGATGCGCGAGTGATGGGGTTGGGGCTGAAATCGCTGACCGTTCGCTAAGGCTTCGCTCAGTGGTGCAAAGGTTGATGGACGTCAGCCCCAAGGCCTTTCTACACTGCCGGTATTCCGGGGGGCAGGGGGCAATGGATGAACCGCAATGAACTTCGCAAGGCCGACATCAACCTGATGGTGGTGTTCGAGACCTTGATGCTCGAACGCAACGTGACCCGGGCGGCCGAGAAGCTGTTCCTCGGCCAGCCGACCATCAGTTCGGCACTCAATCGTCTGCGTACGATGCTCAACGACCCGCTGTTTATCCGCGTCGGCCATCGCATGGAACCGACGGCCCGTGCCGAAGATATTTTCCGCCATCTCAAGCCTGCGCTGGATTCACTGTCGGTCGCACTGAGCCTGACCCGCGACTTCGACCCGGCCGTCAGCACCATGACTTTCCGCATTGGCCTGTCCGATGACGTCGAGTTCGGTCTGCTGCCGCCGCTGTTGCGTGCGTTGCGTCAGGAAGCGCCGAATGTGGTGTTCGTGGTGCAACACGTCGATTACTGGCGGATCCCCGACTTGCTCGCGGCGGGCGACATCACGGTCGGCATCAGCCAGACCCGAGGGCTGCCGGCCAATGCCAAGCGCAAACTGCTGCGGCACATCCAGCCGAGCATTCTGCGCGCCGACGCGAGCGATACGCCGCTGACGCTGGATGAATATTGCGCGCGCCCGCACGTGTTGGTTTCGCACACGGCCAATGTCAGTGGTTTCGCGGACGAGTGGCTGGCGGAGCTCGGTCGCACTCGTCAGGTGGTGCTGTCGGTGCCGCAATACAGCGCCCTGCCGGCGCTGCTGGCCGGCACTGATCTGATTGCCAGCCTGCCGGACTACACCGCGGCGGCCATGGCCACCTCCGGATTACTGTTCAAGGAGCCGTTCCCGTTCAAAACGCCGACGCTGGATCTGTCGATGGTCTGGCTCAGCCATGTGGACAGTGATCCTGCCGAGCGCTGGTTGCGTTCCAGGCTCGAGCAGTTCATGAGTGAACGGCCGCTGAATGCATCCTGATGAACATCACATACCGTGTGGGAGCGAGCTTGCTCGCGAAAGCGGTGCATCAGGCACCTGAAGTGTCGCTGAACGACCGCATTCGCGAGCAAGCTCGCTCCCACATTGGAAAGTCCCCGGGAGGGTAGGACAGAGCTGTGCTATATGTACGACCTTTCTGCCAACTGACTGGGGACCTGCAATGCCACACCTGCACATGGAATACACCGCCAACCTGCCGCAGTTAAACGCCGACGTCGCGTTGATCCGCCTCAACAACACACTGGTGGGCTCCGGTCAGTTTGCGGCGGAGTTCGATATCAAGAGCCGTGCGGTGAAAGTCGAGACCTTCAAGGTCGGCACCGCCATGGCTGAACGCGCGTTCGTATATGTGAAGCTGGCGCTGCTCAGCGGACGTTCGCCTGAAATCAAGAAGCAGTTGTCCCAAAGCCTGTTGGCGGTGTTGCAGGATCTGTGCGAATGGCCGGCCGGCGTCGAAGTACAGTTGTGCGTCGAACTGGTCGACATGGATCGCGAGTCCTATAGCAAAACTGCCATTGGCGTGTAGGACTCAAGCCACTTCGAGTTCGCTGCACACCTTGACTACCTGCTCGCGCAACCACAGGTTGGCGCTGTCCTGATCAACGCTCTGGCTCCACTGCATGTCGAGGGTGAAGCCCGGCAAGCCGTTCGGCGCCTCGCAGTGATTGAACACCGCCTCGTTGGTCAGCAAGCGCTGGATACGGCGGGGCAGGGTGAGGATGAAGTCGGTCCCGGTGATCATTTTCAGTGCCGCGCTGTAACTGTTCGAGCGCGCGACGATCTGGCGCTTCTGCGCTTGCCGCGCCAGCCAGCCATCGACCATGTTGGTGGTCGACGTCCACGGCGTCGGGAACACATGTCGGCGTTCGGTAAAGGCCTGCAGGCTCAGGCGCGGTTCCAGTGGCGTGGCACGTTTGTCGAAGACGCAGACCAGATCATCCTCCAGCAGCATCCGTGATTTCAGATCGGTGTGGTGGCGATGGAAGTTGGGGCCGAAGCTGATCACCAGATCGAGGCTGCCGTCGCGCAGTTCATCCGCCGGGACGTCGGTCTCGAACTTGTGCATGTTGACCATCACAGGCAAATCATCGAAATCGAAACGCTTCAGCAGGCGCGGCAGAATCAGTTGCTCGAAGTATTCCGGCGCGCAGATGTTGAAGGTGACGGCTTGCCGGGTCGGATCGAACGTGGGGGCGCCGGCGTGGCAGAGGTTGATGCTTTCGAGGATTTTCTGCACATGGCCGTACATGGTGCTGGCCTTGTAGGTCGGACGCATGCCGGTGCGGGTGTTGATAAACAGTTCGTCTTCGAAACTGGTGCGCAGTTTTTTCAAACAGTAACTGACGGTGGACTGACTGACGAACAGGGTTTCTGACACATCGGTGACGCTGCTCTGCTCATAAACGGCGACAAACACCATGAGATCCTGCATATCGAGCTTTCGAAGCAAGTTACTGTTCAGCATCCGTACTGTCTCGCTGTGCTCCTTGCGCTGAATCCGCGCAAACGTGTGCGAACGATCCTAGCGGAACGATGGTGCCAGGAGAAACCCCTGTAGGACATTTCACGGTCAGTTGTGGGACAGAAAGTTTTAGTAATACGACGTTAACAATTAAACCGCACAAAGATGGCCAGAGGCCTCTAGCTAGATGCGGGAAAGTGTCGAGCGTAATGTCGAGGATTGAAGCGCCACACCATCAGCAACATCACCGCCATTACAGCCGTCAGCGACCACCAGGCCCACTCGAAGCTGCCGAGTTGGTCGCGGATCACTCCAGCCAATAGCGGCGAAAGGCCGGCGATCAAGTAGCCAATGCCCTGCACGAAAGCGGTCAGGGCACCGGCGCGTTGCGGATTGTCGAGGTGATCGAGCGAGACGATCAGGCTCATCGGAAACAAACCGCCAATACCCAAACCCAAGAGGCACGGCCACAGCAGGCTGAATTGTTGCGGGCTGAGGATCAGGCCGCAAAACCCGGCGATGATCAGCGTCAGCAGCGCCATCAGAATCACGCGGCGATCCCGGCTGCGATTGGCGATAGCAGGAACCACCAAGCCGGAAATCACCTCCATCGCTGTCAGAAAACCCAACAGCAGCCCGGCGTTTTGTTCACTCCAGCCTTTTTCCACGTAGTACGGCGCGAGCCAAGCGAGAACACAGGTGTAGGACGCTGTGCCCAAACCAAAGAAGATCGCCAGTAACCAAGCGCGGGAATTGGTGAAGAACGAATCCTTTCCGGTTGTCGCCGCCACCTTGGAGCACTGCGGGCTGCTTTGCGCCAACCAAAACACAAGCGCCAGGAATGCCAGGATCACCCAGATGGCCAAACCGGCGCGCCAGCCGCCGGTTTGCATCATCACCAGTGGTGCAAACGAAGCTGCGATCGCCGCGCCGCCCATGATCGAGGTGACGTACAGGCCCATGCACAGTGCGACGTTATCCGCGAAGCGCGATTTGATCAGTGCCGGCATCAACGCCTGAATCAGTGCAATACCGATGCCGGCCAGCACGGCGCTGGCGATCAGTTCGGCTGCCGATTCGATAAACAGCCGCGACACCGTCGCCAGACCAATGATCAACAATGACAGGAGCACCGTTCGTTGTTCGCCCAGCCGCTGACTGATACCCAGACCGAAGAACATCGCCAGCCCCATTGCCATCACCGGCAGCATGGTCAGCAGTGAAGCGACACTGAAGCTCAGCGGGATGTCGCCGCGAATCGCCGAGAGTAAGGGGCCGACCGCCGCCATCGACGGACGCAAATTGATCGCGACAAGCATGATGGCGAGCATCAACCAGACAGCAGGGCGAGCGGTGGCGCGGAGATTTTCCATCATCAGACCTTTGAGCGGGGCCGACGATTAGGCGCGGAACCGCTTGCGCCGGGCAAACCAGAAAATCCACAGCAGTATTTAAAAACTCGATAACCCGCCACCCTCGGTGGGAGCGAGCCTGCTCGCGAAAGCGGACTTTCTGCCACCGAAAATATTGGATGTGCCGGCCTCTTCGCGAGCAGGCTCGCTCCCACAATGGGCAGCCGAGTTCTTTTTACTGAATAAAACCTGAACCATTCTCAAATACATCGCAAGTTTCGGCGTATTGCCAAAAGCCAACTAATCGTTGGCGTCTTTTTCACAAAAAATTGATGGTTGCCTGCTTAAAGTTTGTCATGCCTTAGTTGATGAAATTTTCACAAATGAATTTTTCATCAGCGCCCGGGGCGCTTCTTTTCAGGAATTACCCTTTCTATGTTGAAGTTAAAAGCCGTGCGCCCGGAATGGGTGACGTTGGTTGCCAGCGCCTTTCTTTTAATCGGCTGCAATCTTGTCCTCTGGCAGCACCTGTTCGAGATCACTGCCGCCGATAGCAAGGGCATCGCCATGCGCGTGGCTTTCGGGGTGATGATTCTGGCGGCATTCAACATAGTGCTGACGCTTCTGGCTTTTCGCCCGTTGCTCAAACCGTTGTTGATGCTGATATTTCTGATCAGCGCCGGTGTGGCTTACTTCATGGGTCAATATGGCGTCATGATCGATGCCGGCATGTTTCGTAACTTTGCCGAAACCAATGCAACGGAAGTGCGTGATCTGCTCTCGTTGAAGTTGTTTGCTTATATTCTGCTGCTCGGTGTCTTGCCCTCCTGGTTGTTGTGGAAGTTGCCGATTAATTATCGTCGCTGGCACCGTGAGTTGTTCAGTAAGGTTATTGTCAGTGTCGCCTCGGCAGCGGTAATTGGCGGCGTGGCCCTGGCTAACTATCAAGGCCTTTCCTCACTGTTTCGCAACCATCACGAAATTCGCCTGATGTTGGTGCCCAGCAACTACATCGGCGCATCGGCCGGTTACCTGCGGGAGCAAGTGGTTTCGGCGCAACAACCGTTCGTCAAGATCGGTGAGGACGCCGAGCGTAATCCGCAGGTGAAACTTCAACCGCGTAAATCCCTGACGGTACTGGTCGTCGGTGAAAGTGCGCGGGCGGAGAACTTCGGCATCCTCGGTTATGACCGCGACACCACGCCGAAACTGGACAAGGAAGCCGGGCTGATCGCCTTTACCGACGTACACTCGTGCGGCACTGAAACCGCCGTATCAGTGCCGTGCATGTTCTCCAACATGGGGCGCAAGGATTACGACGCGAGCAAAGCGAAGAATGAAGAAGGCCTGCTCGACGTACTCAAGCGTGCCGGTATCGACGTGATTTGGCGCGACAACCAGTCCGGCTGCAAAGGCACCTGCGATCGGGTCACCTTGCAGGATGTCAGCAACCTGAAAGATCCGGCGTTGTGCGCCAACAGCGAATGCCGTGACGAAATCCTCCTGCAAGGCCTGCAAAGCTTTATCGATCATTTGGACAAGGACACCGTGCTGGTCCTGCACCAGATGGGCAGTCACGGCCCGGAATACTTCAAGCGGTATCCGAAGCAATACGAGCACTTCACCCCGGTTTGCGAAAGTAACGCGCTGAACAATTGCAGCCGCGAAAGTATCGTCAACGGTTACGACAACACGCTGGTGTATACCGACCATGTGTTGGCGAGCCTGATCGATGTGTTGCGCAGCAATCAGGACAAAGTCGATACCGCCATGTTGTATCTGTCGGACCACGGCGAGTCGCTGGGCGAGTACAACCTGTTCCTGCACGGCACGCCTTACATGCTCGCGCCTGAACAACAAAAGCATGTAGCGATGCTGGCGTGGTTCTCCGACAACTATCAGAAAGCCTATTCGGTCGACACGCATTGTCTGCAGATGAGTCGCGATAAACCGTTAAGCCAGGACAATCTGTTCCACTCGATGCTTGGCCTGCTGGAGGTCAAGAGCAAGGTCTATCAGCCTGATCTGGACATGTTTGCCGGTTGCCGTGGCGCGGTGATCGACGGCGTCCTGGCCAAAGACTGAACCCCGTCCGCCGTAGATGCTGCCGAATGAGAGCATTTCGGCTTCCTCTGTAAGACTATTCTTGTCCTTTGGCAGGACATTTCGTTACAGCTCTTGCCCTTCGCAGGCGCGTAAATCGCCAGTGGCGATATATACTGCGCGCCATTCTTCAAGGGAGAGCCGTGTGGCCATCGATATTCACTGGATTCGCGACAACGAAAGCCTCGCGCAGTTTTGCGCCGAGTGGCAGCAGCTGCCGTTCGTTGCCCTCGACACCGAATTCATGCGGGTCGACACCTTCTACCCGATTGCCGGCCTGCTGCAGGTGGGCGACGGCAAACGCGCCTACCTGATCGATCCGCTGACCATCAACGCCTGGCAACCGCTGGCCGCGCTGCTGGAAAACCCGGCGGTGCTGAAAGTCCTGCACGCCTGCAGCGAAGACCTCGAAGTGCTGTTGCGCCTGACCGGCAGCCTGCCGGCGCCAATGTTCGACACGCAACTGGCCGCCGCTTACCTGAACCTCGGTTTCTCGATGGGCTATTCGCGGCTGGTGCAGGAAGTGCTGGGTATCGAACTGCCGAAAGGCGAAACCCGTTCCGACTGGTTGCAGCGCCCGTTGTCCGAGACGCAAATCAGCTACGCCGCTGAAGATGCTGTGCATCTGGCGGAAGTATTCGTACAACTGCGGCCGAAATTGTCTGACGACAAGTTTGCCTGGGTGCTGGAGGACGGTGCCGAACTGGTCGCCAACCTGCGCCGCGAAACCGACCCTTACGAGGTTTACCGCGAAGCCAAACTGGCGTGGAAACTCTCGCGTGCGCAACTGGCGGTACTGCGTGAGCTGTGCGCCTGGCGGGAAAAAGAAGCCCGCGCTCGCGATCTGCCGCGCAATCGCATCGTTCGTGAGCATTCGCTGTGGCCGTTGGCCCGCACGCAACCGGACAACCTTGCGGCGCTGGGCAAGATCGAAGACATGCACCCGCGTACCGTGCGTCAGGACGGCCAATTTCTGCTTGATCTGATCAAACGCTCTGGCAGTGTGGGGCCTGATCAATGGCCGCCCGCCGTAGCGGAGCCCTTGCCGATCGAAGCCGCTGCGTTGATCAAACAACTGCGCGCATTGGGCCAGGCTGAGGCCGAGCGTCTGGGCATCGCCCCGGAACTGATGCTGCGCAAGAAAACCCTCGAAGCCCTGGTCAAAAGCGGTTTCCCGGAGGGTCCTTACCAATTGCCTGAGTCGTTGCGTGGCTGGCGCCGCGAACTCATGGGCCAGAAGCTGCTCGACAGCCTGGCCACCGCCGGAGAACAGCCTTGAAACGTATTTGCTCTATTTACCAAAGCTCGAAGCGCAAGGGCATGTATCTCTATGTGCTCAAGAGCGATGAGCTGGAACGCGTGCCCGAGGGCCTGATGGCGGCTTTCGGCAAAGCCATATTTGCCTTCAGTCTGGTGTTGACGCCCGAGCGCAAACTGGCCAGCGAGGACATCGTCGTGGTGTTGGAAAACCTCGACAAGCAGGGCTACCACCTGCAGATGCCGCCGGCCGAGGACGAGTACATCGAGCACTTGCCCGAAGAGTTGCTGCGACGCAACGACCCGGTCTGATCTGCGAGGCCCTGTTCTGGGCCTCGGTTAACCCTGGAACTGTTTTTACCGCGATGGCCGTCTGAACTCCGGCGGCCGTCTGCACGGTTTGCGAAAGGTTTGAAGATGCGCGTTCTGATTGCTGAACACGACCACGCGATATACGCCCGGCTGCTGCGTCAGGCAGCGCCCGAGCTTGAAGTACTGACCAGCGGCGATTCCGCCGAACTGGCCCGTCAGGCCGCCGATTGCCCGGTGTGGCTGGGTCAGCCGGATTTGCTGGCGACCCTGTTGCGTCAGGGCCATCAACCACAATGGCTGCAATCGACCTGGGCCGGCATCACGCCGTTGCTCGCTGACGGCTTGCGCCGCGATTATCGTTTGACCCGGGCGGTGGGGATTTTTGGTCAGGTGATGGCCGAGTACGTGCTGACGTACATCCTCGGCCATGAGCGCGAAGTGCTGGCGCGACTGGTCAGCCAGGTCGAACGCAAGTGGGACAATCGCAGCGGCCAGAGTCTGGTCGGACGCAAAGTGCTGATCGTCGGCACTGGCGACATCGGTCAGAGCGTGGCGCAGTTCCTGCTGCCGTTCGGCATCGAGTTGTACGGCATCGCCAGCAGCGCCCGTGAGCAGGCACCGTTTGTCGAGGTCGGTTCGATGGCCGATCTGCCACGCCTGGTGGCCGAGGTGGATTACGTGGTCAATCTGCTGCCGAACACCGAGCACACCCACGATATCTACGATGCGGCGCTGTTCAAGCAATTCAAGCCGACGGGGTTGTTTATCAACGCCGGGCGCGGTGTCGCGGTGGTCGACGCTGATCTGGTCGAAGCGCTGAAAGAAGGGCATCTGGCGGGGGCAGTGATCGACGTTTGCCGTCAGGAGCCGTTGCCGCAACGGCATCCGTTCTGGACCGCGTGGGGCTTGCTGCTGACCGGGCACAGCTCGGCACCGACTTCGCCGGCGTTGATGGTGCAGTTGTTTGTCGAGAACCTGAAGGCGTATCAGGCGAGCGAAGCGTTGCGCGGGGAAGTGGATTTCAACCGCGGGTATTGATCTCGTTGCTTCAGATCGTTCCCACGCTCCGCGTGGGAACGCAGCCGGGGACGCTCTGCGTCCCACTGGAACGCGGAGCGTCCCTTGAGTCATTCCCACGCGGAGCGTGGGAACGATCATTTGCGGTGTGGCTTAGAGGGTGAAGTCGCCTTCCGCCGCCAGTTCGTTCAGTGGACGGCGCGGGCTCGGCTCCTCACGGGCTTGCAGATATTCAGCCAGCGTTGCCTTGTCACCCAGTTTGCCAACGGCCACGGCCGCATGCAGCGCATAACTCTCAGGAATGTTCAGCTCCTTGCGCGTCAGTTCCTGATCGAAACCGGCCATGCCGTGGGTGTGCCAGCCGCTGATGCTCGCTTGCAGCGCCAGATGGCCCCACGCCGAACCGGTGTCGAAGGTGTGCCACAGCGCTGGCGTCTCTTCGCTGGCACCCGGTGCGGTGAAGGTGGTTTTCGAAATCACGATCACCAGCGCCGACGCGTGCTGCGCCCAGCTGCGGTTGAACTCATTCAACAGGCCCAGATAACGCTCCCAGTTTGGCGTATCGCGACGCGCATACAGGAAACGCCACGGCTGCGAGTTGTACGCCGAAGGCGCCCAGCGCGCGGCTTCGAAGAAGCTCAGCAGGGTTTCTTCCGCAATCGCTTCGCCGGTGAAGGCGCGCGGCGACCAGCGATCGGTGAATTGCGGGTGAATGGCGTAATCGGCAACGCGAGGGTTGGCACTCATCGAGAGTTTCCTTGCTACGTTTGAGTAATGAATTCGAGGCAAAACCCTACTTGGCGGCGCTCAGGCTGACAAGCGTGATTTACCGACAGTCGCCAGCGCTTGGCCCCCAAGGCCGGGGGCACTAGACTGGCGGCCTTTTCACCACCTGATGTTGATGCTCGAGCCATGGCCGCCAAAGTCGAACCGTTCTGGATACGCAAAACCCTCGATCAACTGGATCACGAGGAATGGGAATCGCTGTGCGACGGCTGTGGCCTGTGCTGCCTGCAAAAACTCGAGGATGAGGAAGACAACAGCGTTTATTACACGCGCATCGCCTGCAAACTGCTGGACCTGAAAACCTGCCAGTGCAGCGATTATCCGAACCGCCTCAAGTTTGTCCCGGATTGCATCCAGCTCACCCCGGGCCAGGCCGAAGAGTTCAAATGGCTGCCGCCGACCTGCGGTTATCGCCTGGTCAGCGAAGGCAAGGACCTGCCGTTGTGGCATCACCTGGTCTGCGGCGATCGCGACGCGGTGCACCACGAGCGGATTTCCCAGTCCGGGCGAATGCTTGCCGAAGGCAGCGTGGCGGAGGACGACTGGGAAGATCACCTGATTTTCCGCGCGGGCTGAATACCTGCTGATTCAAGCTTTACCAAGGAGTGCGTATGGCTGTCGGATTGTCGCGAGCGTTGATGATTGCGCTGCTGGCGCTGAGCGCGCCGGCATGGGCGGCGAAGAAAGTCGATCTGGATTATCACGTGCGCTTGTTGCCGCAAAGCGATCAGGCCGAAGTGCGCCTGACCCTGGCCAAAGGCGAGGTGGTGCGCAGTCTCGATTTCGACCTTGGCGATGGCAGCCATTACTCCGATTTCAAGGCCGACGGCCAATGGCTGCTGACCCCGGGCAAAAATGCACGCGGCGTCTGGCGGCCAGCCAGTGACCAATCCAGTCTCATCTACCGCGTGCGCATCAGCCATGGTCGCAAGAACGGCAGCTTCGATACACGCATGACCGCGAACTGGGCGCTGATGCGGGGTGATGAGTTGGTGCCGCCGGCCAAACTTGATCAGCAGGACGGCACCGAACTGGTCTCACGCCTGCAATTCGAACTGCCCGAGGGCTGGAAGAGTATCGAAACCGCGTGGCCCCGCATCGGCAAGAACAAATTCCGCATCGACAACCCGTCACGCCTGTTCGACCGCCCGACCGGCTGGATGCTCGCCGGCCACCTCGGCAGCCGCCGCACACGTTTGGGCGAAACCGAAGTCACCGTGGCCTCGCCGCAAGGGCAGGGCATGCGCAGGATGGACGTGCTGACCTTGCTGACATTCGTCTGGCCGCAGGTGCAAGCCGTCTATCCGCGCCATCCGACCAAGTTGTTGATTGTCGGCGCCAACGACCCGATGTGGCGCGGCAGCCTCGGCGCACATGAATCGATCTTCGTGAATACGCGATTGCCGCTGGTCAGCGAGAGCGGCAGCAGCGCTTTGGTGCGGGAGTTGGCCCAAGTGTTCGGGCGCATCAACGACGAGCAGCGTAGCGACTGGATCAGTGAAGGCTTTGCCGAGTATTACGCGATCGAACTGGTGCGCCGCGCGGGTGGCATGAGCGATGAGCGTTATCAGGCGTTACAGGCGAAACTGGCCAGGGACAGCCAGAAAGTCACGACGTTGCGCGGCGAACAGATCAGCCCGGCACAGGTTTCGAAAGCGGTGCTGGTGCTGCAGGAGCTGGATGGCGAGATTCGTTTGAAGACACGCAACAAGCGTTCGCTGGATGATGTGTTGCGTGGGGCGATGCATTTGGGGACGGTGAGTACCAAGGCGTTTGTGCAACTGGCCGAGAGTGTTCTGGGCGAGTCCTCCACGGTTCTTGATACCGCGTTACTTCAGTGACACCGCTTTCGCGAGCAAGCTCGCTCCCACAGGGGAATGCATTTCAACTGGGGGAGCGAGCTTGCTCGCGAAGGGGCGATTAGCTCCACCGCAACTCTTGGATCAAACCCCGGCTTTCGGCGATTTCACCGAATCATTGCCGGTCACGGTGGCGGTGCTGGTCGCCGCCTCGGCATTGGCCTTGAGCTTGCTCAGTTCTTCGCCGGCCCGCTCGATCTTCGCCCGCACGTTGTTCATGTCCTGACGACTTTTCTCAAACAGGCTTTTCACCGAACTGTGTCCGGTAATCCCGCGCGCCATGGCCACGCCGCCAATCGCCACCTGAATCAAACCAAACACACCGCCACGGCGCAGGCCTTTGCCGACCATGATCACGCCGCCAGCAAGCGAGCCGATGCGCTCCCAGCCTTCGACATTCTGTTCGGAACGGCTCTGGAACGGGGTGGATTCGATACGTTCGACACGTTTGAGCTCGGTCATGATCTTTCTCCAGGCAATGAGTAATGGATAACAAGCTGACTGCCTGAGCGGTCAGCTCGTTCCATCAAATGTGCGACGCTTTAGCGGAATTTCGGCCCGGAGCGGGTGTTCAAGCCCTTGGCCATGCGGTCGTAAAGCACAACGTTGACCGTCGCGGCGAGGTTCATGCAACCGGTGGTCGGGATGTACACGACGTCTTCGCACCAGTCACGGATCTCTTTATCCAGCGAGCCGTCTTCGGGACCGAAGATATACAGCGCGCGATCCGGATGCGTGTATTCCGGCAGCGGGCGGGCGCCCTCGACCAGTTCCACGGCGACTGGCACGCAGTTGAGCGGGAGGATTTTTTTCAGATCGTCGATGCCGATCAGCGGGATGTCGTAGTGCACGCGTTTGGTGTCGGTGACGAAGTCGGCGGCGCGTTCATAACGCTTGCCGGTGTAGAACACCGACGCCACGCCATAGCAACCTGCGGCGCGCATCACCGAACCGACGTTCTCCGGTGATTTGGGGTTATACAAACCAATGCAGCTATACCGTTTGTCTGCCACGAGCGGGGTGCCTTCGGGAAAAAGAGCGAGATTATACGGGGATTGGGAGAGGGCGGGCAGATTCGAGATCTGTGGTGTTTGGCCGGCCGCCTTCGCGAGCAGGCTCGCTCCCACATTTGATCGGCGTCGTACACCAAACCTTTGTGGGAGCGAGCCTGCTCGCGAATGGGCCAGTTCAGGCACTGAAGATCTTCAGTCTTCTTTCTTCATCAACCCGGCGAGGGCAGCAAACGGGTTGTGCGTAGCCTTGGCAATCTTCGGTGTGCTCAGCGAGCCTTCGCTGAAGTACTGCTGATCGGTATACCGCGAGTGTTCGTTGTCGTGGCAATACAGGCACAACAATTCCCAGTTCGAGCCGTCCTGCGGGTTGTTGTCGTGGTTGTGGTCGCGGTGGTGCACGGTCAGTTCGCTCAGGCGCTTGCCGGAAAACTCACGGGTGCAGCGGCCACAGACGTGCGGGTACATCTTCAGGGCTTTGTCGCGGTAGCCCATTTCCTTGTCGCGCTGATTGTCGGCGAGGATGCGATCCAGCTTCGACGTATTGGTTGGGGTGGACGAACTCATGGGTTCACCTTTGTAAAAGACTAATGACGGTTATGCGCAGAGTTTAGCTCAGCCCTTGAGCTTCTCGGCAATCCAGATCGTGTGGCGCGTGCCCTTGTTGCCATGGGCGAAGACCTGAACTTCTTCGGCCTTGAAACCGGCCTTCTTCAATTTGTCGGAAAACTGCCGATCGGCACTGGCCGACCACACGGCCAGCACGCCTTTGGGGCGCAGGGCTTTGGCGCAGGCATTCAGACCAGCGGCGGAATACAGCCAGCTGTTGGCCTTCTGGGTCAGGCCTTCGGGGCCGTTGTCGACGTCAAGCATGATCGCGTCGAAGCCGTTCGGCTCACTTTGCAGGACCTTGGCCACGTCTTCCTGACGGATCACCGTGCGCGGATCGAGCAGCGGGCGGCCGGACTTTTCCCCGAGCGGGCCACGGTTCCACTCGACCACACCGGGCACCAGTTCCGCGACCACCACTTCGGCACTTTTGCCCAGATGCTTGAGTGCCGAGGCGAGGGTGAAACCCATGCCCAGACCGCCGATCAGCACCCGCGAATCAGGCCGCCCAGCGACCTTGCGGCAAGGAATTTCCGCCAGCGCATCTTCGGAGCCGTGCATGCGCGTGTTCATCAATTGCCCGCCGTCGCCGCCCTGGATCTTGATGACGAAATCTTCGCCATACTCGAACAGGCACAGGGCACCGCCGCTTTCAGGGATCGGGGTGGTGTCGAGCAGAACGAAACGTTTCATGGAAATCTCTACAAGGGGGAAGGCAAGCAGGCCCGTTGGGAGTAGCCTGAGCACAGACTAAGGCCAAACGGAGCCCTTGATGAAGCGCACCATTCTAACGGTCATTACCCTGGCCGCGCTCTCGATTACTGCCGTGCAGGCACAACAGGCCATTCCGGTCAGCCCGACGCCACAACCCGGCTCGCCCGGCACTGCGACACCGACGCCGTACCCGCAGATCACGCCGATCAACATTCCCAAGTCCGGCGCCGGCAGTGGCAGCCCGCCGCTGGTGCCGATCGAAATGCCCAACCCGCCGAGCAAGGATCAACCGGTGCCGGGCATCGAACCGAGCGGCACCAAGGCTAAATCTCCCGGCGGTTAAACCTGCTGCGCCGCCAATTGACCGTCGGCCATGCGCAGGCGTTTCGACAGCGAGACGGCGAGGGCGCGGATGATCTTCGCGGCGATCTTCGGCGCATCGTTGAGCATTTTTTCCAGCGAATCCTTGCCCAGGTTCAACAGTTGGCAATTGCTCGCAGCGATGCAGGTGGCTGAACGCCGTTCGCCGTCGAGCACGGCCATTTCGCCGAACGCCCGCCCACTGCGCAGGGTGGCCATGGTGATGACCTGGCCATCGGGCCCGGTTTTCTGCACGGCGACCTGGCCAGTGTGGAGGATGCACATGAAACTGCCGGCATCGCCCTCACGGAAAATCGCCTCGCCTTCAGCCACAGTGCTGATGCTGAAATAGCCGGAAGCGGCCGCAAAGTCGGCCAACTGCAATTGATCGAACAGGCCGCAGTCCATCAGCCAGTCGCGGATTTCGTTGTTCAGGAAGGTCGGTTCTGACATGTCGTCACGGTCTTTTTGTTTTTACATTTTCAAGGCGGTACACCGCCCTTGTGGGAGCGAGCCTGCTCGCGAAAGCGTAGTGTCAGTCACCGACGATGTGCATGACAGGTCGCATTCGCGAGCAGGCTCGCTCCCACAAAGGGATCTGTGGAGTATCGGCCTCTTGGGTCTGCAATTAAGACCCAAGTGACCGACGGAGTTCCTCAGGCCAGGCCCAAAACCTTGAAAACAAATGCGTATTCGAGCGCTACGTCACGTAATCCCTGATAACGCCCGCTCATCCCGCCATGCCCGGCGCCCAGTTCAGTCTTGAGCAGCAGCACATTGTCGTCGGTCTTGGTGGCGCGCAATTTCGCCACCCACTTGGCCGCTTCCCAATATTGCACGCGGCTGTCGTTGTAGCCGGCGATCACCAGCGTCGCAGGATAATGCTGCGCGCTGACGTTTTCGTACGGCGCATAAGCCTTGATCCGTTCGTAAACCTCCGGCTCTTCAGGATTGCCCCATTCGTCATATTCGGTGACGGTCAGCGGCAGGTCCGGGTCGAGCATGGTGTTGAGCACGTCGACGAACGGCACTTCTGCAATCGCCACACCGAACAGATCCGGGCGCTGGTTGAGCACCGCACCGATCAACAAGCCACCGGCGCTGCCGCCGCTGATGGCCAGCTTATCGGCGGCGGTAATGCCGTTGAGGATCAGAAATTCGGCGCAGGCAATGAAGTCGCTGAAGGTGTTGTGCTTGTGTTCCTGCTTGCCGGCGCGATACCAGGCTTCGCCCAATTCACCGCCGCCGCGCACATGGGCGATGGCAAAGGCCATACCGCGATCCAAAAGGCTCAGGCGCGCATGGGAGAACCACGGATCCAGGCTCGAACCGTAAGCGCCATATCCGTAGAGATACAGCGGCACCGCTTGGCCGACCATTTCACACTTCATCACCAAGCTGATCGGCACTTGCGTACCGTCTGGCGCAGTGGCCCACAGACGCTGGCTGACGTAAGCGTCTGCGTCGAACGGGCCAAGCACCGGGGTTTCTTTCAACACCGCTTGTTCGCCGCTGGCGAGGATCAGTTGGCGAACCTGTGCCGGACGGTTCAACGCCTCGTAGCGCAGACGAATGCGGTCGCTCTCGAACTCCAGACTGTTTTGCACGTAGAGGCTGTAGGCCGCGTCCGGCAATTGCACGCGATAAGGCGTCAGACCGTGTGGGTGAACTTCGATGATCGGCAGCCCGCCTTCGCGCAGGCTCAGGGTCATGGCCTCGGTGTTGAGGCTGACGCCATCGAGCATCACCGTGTCGCTGTGGGGAATCAGGTTTTGCCAGTCGGCCTCGGTCGGCGCGGTGCCGGTGTCCGGGGCTTGATACAGGGCGTAGTTGATGCCGTCACGGTTGGTGCGGATAAACCATGTCCACACGCCGTCGAGCAGGCCGTGATCGACATCGTATTCATGATCTTCGACCCGTGGCGCCAGGCAGGTGAACGGCAGGTGCGGCTGATTGGCGTCGAGCACCCAGACTTCACTGGTGGTCTTGCTGCCCAGCGACAGCAGTAATTGCTGCTCGGAACTGGAACGGTAGCAATGCAGGAAGAAACGCCCGTCCGGCTCGTTGAACACTTCTTCGGCCGCAGTGCCGTCGAGGCGATAACGGAACAATTTGTGCGGGCGATGGGTGTCGTCGAGTACGCCGAAAAACAGCGTCAGGCTGTCGTTGGCCCAGGTCATGCTGCCGTCGCAGTCTTCGAATTCCAGTTCGCTGACCTTGTCGTTGGCCAGTTCCTTGACGAACAGCGTGTAAATCTCATCGCCCGAGGCGTCGACGCTGTAGGCCAGACGCTGGTGGTCCGGGCTGATGCTGAACGCGCCCAGCGAAAAGAACCCGCCGTTGGCCAGCACATTCGGATCAAGCAGCAGTTGTTCGCGGCTCTCATCAAGGGTCAGGCTGTCATCTGCCGGGCGCGGGCAACGGTAATGCCGGGCGTACTCGTCGCCCGCTGTGGTGCGCGTGTAATACAGATACGGGCCCCACGGCGAGGGCAGGGACAGGTCGGTTTCGAGGATCCGGCCCTTGATTTCTTCGAACAGGGTTTCACGCAATTGAGCCTGATCGGCGGTTTGCGTTTCCTGATAAGCGTTTTCGGCCTTGAGATAATCGAGCACCGCGTCGGTGTCGCGCTCCTGCAGCCAGGCATACGGGTCGGCACCGGCAGCCTTGCGGGCGATCGGGGCACTGATGACGTTGGCGGATTGGGGCATGGAAGGCTCTCGGACAATATTCGGAATAAGGTTTTTCGCAGCGCTTGAAACCGCCGCATTCCCCTGTGGGAGCGAGCCTGCTCGCGAATGCGGTGGGTCAGACACCAAAGTTTCAACTGACAGTCCGTATTCGCGAGCAGGCTCGCTCCCACAGGTCGTGTGTCTATTGGGACAAGCCGGACGGGCGAAAAGTCGTTACTATAAGCGCCTCTTTGCCTGCCTTGCCATGGACACCATGACCGAGAACGACTATCTGATCGCCTGGGGCCTCTACGCCTTTGCCGCCGTGGGCTGCCTGTTGGTATGGATGCGCCTGACCACCTGGATGTGGCGCTGGTTGCGCGAACCGCTGCGTGTGTTGATGGCAGTGTTGCTGTTCAGCCCGACCATCATTGACCCGGTCAAGGAAAAGGTCGCGCCGGCCATCGCCATTACTGCGCTGGATCTGGCCTTCAAGGTCGGCAACAACGCCTGGCGTGCAGTTTCCGATCTGTTCATGTACGGCATGATCGCTTTCGGCATCTACCTGATTTTCGTGCTGATCCGCTTCCCGATCGAACGCGCCTCCCGCGCGCGCCGCGAACAGGCTGAAGCCGCGAAAGCCGCCGCCCGCGCCGATGATCGCGATGACGATCAACCGTTTGGCGGTGCCGGTGACGACCGCTACGGGCGCCCACCGGTCCCGAACAATCCGCAGCGCATGCGGGTCGAGCCGCGCCTGTAACCCGAGAGTCCGCACATGTGTGAATTACTGGGCATGAGTGCCAACGTGCCGACCGATATCGTGTTCAGCTTCACCGGTCTGATGCAGCGCGGCGGTCGCACCGGCCCGCACCGCGACGGCTGGGGCATCGCCTTCTATGAAGGCCGTGGTTTGCGTCTGTTTCAGGACCCGGCGGCGAGTTGCGAGTCGGAAGTCGCCAATCTGGTGCAGCGCTATCCGATCAAGAGCGAAGTGGTCATCGGCCACATCCGCCAAGCCAACGTCGGCAAGGTCTGCCTGTCCAACACCCACCCGTTCGTCCGTGAACTGTGGGGCCGCAACTGGTGCTTTGCGCACAACGGCCAGCTCGCTGATTTCACCCCGATCAAAAGCTTCTACCGCCCGGTCGGCGATACCGACAGTGAGGCGGCGTTCTGCGATTTGCTTAATCGCGTGCGTGCAGCATTTCCGGAGCCGGTCGATATAGAAGAATTGCTGCCGGATCTGGTCGCCGCCTGCGCTGAGTACCGCAGCAAAGGCGTGTTCAACTGTCTGCTCAGCGATGGCGACTGGCTGTTCTGCTATTGCTCGACCAAACTCGCACAGATCACCCGTCGCGCCCCGTTCGGCCCGGCACGCCTGAAGGATGTCGATGTCATCGTCGATTTCCAGGCGGAAACCACGCCCAACGACGTGGTCACGGTGATCGCCACCGAGCCTTTGACCGAAAACGAAACCTGGACCCGCTACGAACCGGGCCAATGGAGCCTGTGGCGACGCGGCGAATGCGTCAGCCAAGGCAAGACCGAATAAGGATTGCACCCCATGTTGCTCAGTTATGTACGGCTGGTGTTGTTTGCGGCGGGCCTGTTGATCGGTGTCCAGGTGCCGGGTTTCATCAACGATTACGCCAAACGCGTCGAGGCGCACCTGATCGAAGCACAGACCGGTCTGCGCGGTTTTCAGGGCACTGCCGAGCAGTTTTTCAAGGGCGATATGCAGGCGCTGGTTGCGCATTATCGCGCCAGTGAAGATCCGATATTTCGCAGTGATGCTGACAGTCTGAACACGTTGCTCATGCGTCAGGTTGCGTTGGACAAGCAGTTCCAGGCGATGCAAGGCCCGTGGTACATCCGTTTCCTGCAAGTGGTGCTGGCCGCCGATCCGGATATCCGCAAGGAAACCTGGAACGGTTACAGCTACCAGATTTTGTTGACCCCGGAAGCGATGATCTGGGGCATGAGCGGCGCGTTGTTGCTGTCGTTCGGCATTGAATGCCTGTTCCGCTTGATCGATTGGGTTGTTCTCGGTGGCCGACGCCTGCGCCAGAGCCGGCCGATCGAAGACCGCGACGTGCGCGGCCTTTGATGATCATTCCCACGCTCCGCGTGGGAATGCCTCAACGGACGCTCCGCGTTCGGCTTGGAAGGGACGCGGAGCGTCCCGGGCTGCATTCCCACGCAGAGCGTGGGAACGATCATGGTGTCAGGGCGATGTAGTCAGTGCCCACCTTGATCGCATACCCTGCCAACACCTGCTGACACAACGTCACAATCTCTTCGACCCATTCCACGCCGACCCGCCACGACACCACCACCTGCAAATTCGGTGGCCGCTGATCAATGGCCAACAACGTCAGTTCCCCTCGCGCCAATTCCTCAGCCACCAGCACCGGCGGCAGCACACCAATCCCAAACCCATCGCGCAACAACCGCGTGATCGCCGACACTGAATTCACGCAATTCAACCGCGGCGCCAGCACGCCGTTCGCCTGCATCAACGCCAGCAGGTCCTGATGCGGCCGGGAGTTTTTCGAGTAGGTGATGATGCGTTCCTGCGCCAGTTCGGCGAGGTCAGCATAGTCGCGGTTGTAGATCGAATTACTGGCGACAATCCAGCCCAGCGGATGACTGGCCAGCTCCAGACTGCGCACACTTTCATGGCGTACCAGATCGGTTTGTAGAACGATGTCGAGAAAGCCTTTTTGCAGCTGATCGCAGAGGTTCAGCGAGGTATCCGCCACCAACTCGATTTCTACCCGTGGATACAGGTCGGTCATCTGCGCGACCAAAGGGCTGAGCCAGGTGTGGATCACCGTGTCCATCACGCCGATACGCACGCGGCCGACCTTGCTTGAGCGAGTCTCGATCGACTGCTTGAGCGCCGACATGGTGTCGAGCATCTGCTCGGCATATTCCAGCACTTTCAGACCTTCGGGCGTCAGGCTGACACCGCGCGAATCGCGTAAAAACAGCTTCACCCCCAACTCGCCTTCCAGCACCGCAATGCGGCTGGAAATCGACGCCTGGGTGGTGAACAGCTTGTCAGCGGTCAGGCGAAAACTCTTCAGTCGGGCGACCCAGACAAAGGTCTCGAGAAACTTCAGGTTCATGGGCAAGGCTCGGGTGACAAATTTTTCTTATGGCTAAGGCGGGTTTTTATTCGTTGGACGCAGCAGGGCCGCGCGACGAAAAATCGACGCATCCGGTCCCCACGATAGGCGTCGTCGGGGCTACGAACAAGACCAATAAAAAACCTGCGGAGATAAGCCATGCGTGCTCCCGACACCCTAGAAGTACCCAAGGCAACGGCGCGTCCGGGGCCGTTCGACTGGTATCGCAACATCAACCAGCAGGAGCGTCGTACGTTCTGGAGCTGCAAGATCGGCTACGGTCTGGACGGCATGGACACGCAGATGCTCAGTTTCGTCGTGCCGACGCTGATCGCGATGTGGGGCATCACCACCGGTGAAGCGGGGCTGATTCACACCAGCACGTTGATCGCATCGGCCATTGGCGGCTGGGTCGCCGGGATTCTCTCCGACCGCATCGGTCGCGTGCGCACGTTGCAACTCACCGTGCTGTGGTTTGCCTTCTTCACCTTCCTCTGCGGCTTTGCGCAAAACTACGAACAATTGCTGATCGCCCGCACCTTGATGGGTTTCGGTTTTGGCGGCGAGTGGACCGCTGGTGCGGTGCTGATCGGCGAGGTGATCCGCGCCAAGGACCGTGGCAAAGCAGTAGGCATGGTGCAATCCGGTTGGGCGCTGGGCTGGGGGCTGACGGCGATTCTGTATGCGTTGCTGTTTTCCGTGTTGCCGCCGGAAGATGCCTGGCGCGCGCTGTTCATTCTCGGCATTGTGCCGGCGATTTTCGTGATTTTCGTCCGTCGACTGGTCAAGGATCCGGAGATTTATCGCGAGGCCAAGGCACAGCAAACGCCAGAAAACCCATCGAAGTTCTACGAGATCTTCGCCCCCGGCATGCTCTTCACCACATTCCGTGCTTCGTTGCTGACCACCGGTGCGTTGGGCGGTTATTACGCCATCACTTCGTGGCTGCCGACCTTCCTCAAGAACGAACGCGGCTTGAGCGTACTCGGCACCGGCGGCTATCTGGCGATGGTGATCGTCGGCTCTTACGTCGGCTACGTGATCAGCGCCTATCTGACCGATCTGCTCGGCCGCAAAAAGAATTTCATCCTGTTCGCAGTCGGCTCGTTCACCATCGTTCTGCTCTACACACAACTGCCGGTGAGCAACGGCGTGATGTTGTGGCTGGGTTTCCCGTTGGGTTTCTTCGCCTCGGGGATTTTCAGCGGCATGGGCGCGTTTCTCACTGAGCTGTTCCCCACGCGGATTCGCGGTTCGGGGCAGGGCTTTTGCTACAACATCGGTCGGGCGCTGGCGGCATTGTTTCCGCTGCTGATCGGTCTGCTTAGCCAGAAAGTACCGTTGAGCGTAGGCATCGGCGCCTTTGCGGCGGTGTCCTACGGCGTGGTGATTATCGCGGCGTTGAGCTTGCCGGAAACCCGTGGCAAGCAACTCGATGCGCAGTAACTGATAACCTGCGTTGCAAAGTCCTACAGATAAAAAGACAAGCCCTACAGGAGTGTTCACCGTGAGCCGCCTGCTATTGAATTGCGACATCGGCGAGAGCTTCGGCAGCTGGACCATGGGTCTGGATACCGAGGTCATGCCCTTCATCGATTGCGCCAACGTCGCCTGCGGCTTCCATGCCGGCGACCCGAGCATCATGCGCAAGACCGTCAGCCTGGCCTTGAGCCACGGCGTAAAGATTGGTGCACACCCGGCCTATCAGGATCTGGTCGGTTTTGGCCGCCGCTCCATGGCGTATTCGGCGCAAGAGCTGCAAGACATCCTGCATTATCAGATCGGCGCCCTCGATGGCATCTGCAAAGCCCAGGGCGGGCGGGTCAGTTACGTCAAACCCCACGGCGCGATGTACAACGACATGATGGCCAACCCGGCGCAATTGCGTGCGGTGATCCAGGCTGTAGCCGCTTACGACCGCAGCTTGCCGCTGATGCTGATGGCCACTCGCGACAATTCTGCCGCGCAGCAAATCGGCGATGAGTATGGCGTGACCCTGTGGTTCGAAGCCTTTGCCGACCGCGCGTACGACAGCGCTGGCAGACTGGTTTCGCGGCAACTGCCGGGCGCGGTGCATCACGAACCTGAAAAAATCATCGAACAAGCGCTGACCATCGCCCGTGGTGACAACTTCAGCGCCAGCGACGGCAGCGCCTTGCGTCTGCACGCCAATACCCTTTGCGTACATGGCGACAACGCCAGTTCGGTCGCCGCCGTGCAGCGCATTCGCGAGGCCTTGAATCAGCAGAGTGTCTTATGAGCCCAAGGATTGAAGTGGTGGCACTGGATTGCCTGATGCTGCGTCTGTTCGATGAAATCGCCGAAGCCAACATGCCGTGGATGCTCGCCGCCAGTGAGCGTTTGCGTACGGTGTTCGGTGGGCAACTGATTGATCTGGTGCCGTCCTATACGACGTTGATGGTGCATTACGATCTGACGTCTCTGAGCCCGAATCAGGCGCGGGAGTTGATCGCCGAAGCGTTGATCGACCTGTCGCCAAATGTGCGGGCCGTTGGCCAGTGTCATGTGTTGCCGGTCTGGTATGACTTGAGCGTCGGTCCGGAATTGAGCCTGCTCGCTGAGCGCAGTGGACTGGCGGTGGCGGAGGTAATCCGGCGTCACAGTGCGCGGGAGTATCAGGTGTTCGCTCTCGGTTTCGCCCCGGGGTTCGCCTTTATGGGGCTGGTCGAAGAGATTCTGGCGGCGCCGCGCTTGAGCACGCCGCGCAAGAAAGTCGCGGCGGGCAGTGTCGGTATTGCCGAGCGCCAGACCGCTGCCTATCCGGTCGTATCCCCCGGTGGCTGGAATCTTATCGGCCGTACTCCGGCGAAACTGTTTGACCGCAATCGCGACGGCTACAGCCTGATGCAACCGGGCGACACGGTGCGCTTCGAAGCCGTGAGCCACGCCGAGTTCATCAATCTGGGCGGCGACGACACGCCATTGGAGGCGCAGGCATGAGCCGACTGACGATTGAGGCGAGTACACCGCTGTGTCTGTTGCAGGACGCGGGACGGTTTGGCGTGCGGCACTTGGGCGTCACCCAGGGCGGCGCGACGGATTGGTGCTCAATGAGTTGGGCCAATTGGTTACTGGGCAATAATCTCGATGCAACGGTGATCGAAATCACTCTCGGCGGCTTTGCAGTGGTGGCAGAGGAAGACTGTTGTCTGGCGTTGGCCGGAGCGGATCTTGGCGCACTGATTGACGGGCAGCCCTTGGCGCCGTGGCACAGTTTCAGATTGGGCAAAGGGCAGAAGCTGCAACTCACTCAGCCGTTGCTCGGTGCCCGGGCTTATCTGGCCGCGCCCGGCGGTTTTGCTGCGCCGAAGGTGTTGGGCAGTAGCGCCACGGTTGTCCGCGAAGAACTCGGTGGACTTGATGGCATGGGCTTGCCGTTGGCCAAAGAGGCGACGCTGAGTTATCGCGGAGAATCGCTGTTGCTGCGTGAAGTGCCATCGGCGTTACGGCCGGATTTGAAAGCGAATGCACCGCTGGATCTGGTGCTCGGTGCACAGATCGGTCAGTTCAGCGGGCAGAGCCTTTTCGATGTGTTCAACAGTGCCTGGACCCTGGACAGTCGCGCTGATCGCATGGGCATTCGCTTGCTCGGCAAGACGTTGGAGTATCAAGGGCAACCGATGATTTCCGAGGGAATTCCGCTCGGAGCGGTGCAGGTGCCACCGGATGGGCAACCGATCGTGCTGCTCAATGATCGCCAGACCATTGGTGGTTACCCACGTTTGGGAGCGTTGACGCCGCTGGCACTGGTGCGGTTAGCGCAATGTTTGCCGGGGGCAAAGGTGCGGTTGCGGCCGGTGGTGCAGGACGTCGCGCACCGTGAGCACATCGAATATCTGCAGCGTTTTCTGAATAGCTAAAAGCTTCGCGAGCAGGCTCGCTCCCACATTGGAATGCATTTCACCTTTGGGAGCGAGCCTGCTCGCGAAGAGGTCATCACTGACAACGCAGATTATTTGGATAAAAACCGCATCCCTTCCTCCAACCCGCGCAACGTCAACGGATACATCTGATCCTCGATCAGATCCCGCACGATATTGGTCGACGAGGTATAGCCCCAGGTATCTTTCGGATACGGGTTGATCCAGATGAGCTTCTTGTACTTCTCCATGAAGCGCTGCATCCACACGTAGCCCGGCTCTTCGTTCCAGTGCTCGACACTGCCGCCAGCCTGGGTGATTTCATACGGTGCCATGGCGGCGTCACCGATGAAGATCACTTTGTAGTCGGCGCCGTACTTGTGCAGCAGATCCTGGGTCGACGTGCGCTCTGACGTGCGGCGCATGTTGTTCTTCCACACCGATTCATAAACGAAGTTGTGGAAGTAGAAGTACTCCAGATGCTTGAACTCGGTCTTGCAGGCCGAGAACAGCTCTTCACAGATCTTCACGTGCGCGTCCATCGAGCCGCCGATGTCGAACAGCAACAACAGCTTCACCGTGTTGCGTCGCTCGGGACGCATCTGGATATTCAGCAGCCCGGCGTCCTTGGCGGTGTGGTCGATGGTGCCGTCGATGTCGAGTTCTTCTGCCGCACCCTGGCGGGCGAATTTACGCAGGCGACGCAGGGCGACTTTGATGTTGCGCGTGCCGAGTTCCACCGAATCGTCGAGGTTCTTGTACTCGCGCTGATCCCAGACTTTCACGGCTTTACCCTGCCGCTTGCCGGCATCGCCGACCCGAATACCTTCCGGGTTGAATCCACCGGAGCCAAATGGGCTGGTGCCACCGGTGCCGATCCATTTGTTGCCGCCAGCGTGGCGTTCCTTCTGTTCTTCCAGACGTTTCTTGAACTCTTCGATCAACTTGTCCAGCCCGCCGAGGGACTGGATCTGCGCACGCTCCTCATCAGTCAGCGAGCGCTCGAACTCCTTGCGCAGCCAGTCTTCGGGAATCAGTGCCTGCAAGTGGTCGTCGAGCTTTTCCAGTCCATTGAAGTAGGCGCCGAACGCACGGTCGAACTTGTCGAAATGGCGTTCGTCCTTCACCAGAATCGCCCGCGACAAGTAGTAGAACTCGTCCATGTCGGCGAAGGTCACGCGCTGTTTCAGCGCGTTGATCAGGTCGAGCAGCTCACGCACCGACACCGGCACCTTGGCTGCACGCATTTCATTGAACAGGTTGAGCAACATGGCATCAGCCTCTTAGCGGGTGCCGCGACGGCTCATGAACGCCAGCCGCTCAAGCAGTTGCACGTCCTGCTCGTTCTTGACCAACGCACCGGCCAGCGGCGGAATGGCTTTGGTCGGATCGCGTTCGCGCAACACCGCTTCGCCGATGTTGTCGGCCATCAGCAGCTTCAGCCAGTCGACCAGTTCCGAAGTCGACGGCTTCTTCTTCAGGCCCGGCACCTTGCGCACATCGAAGAACACGTCCAGCGCTTCGCTGACCAGATCTTTCTTGATGTCTGGGTAATGCACGTCGACGATTTTCTGCAGGGTGGTGCGGTCGGGGAAGGCGATGTAATGGAAGAAGCAACGGCGCAGGAAGGCGTCCGGCAGCTCTTTTTCGTTGTTGGAGGTAATGATGATGATCGGGCGCTTCTTGGCCTTGATGGTCTCGTCGATCTCGTAAACGTAGAACTCCATCTTGTCGAGTTCTTGCAGCAGGTCGTTGGGGAACTCGATGTCGGCCTTGTCGATTTCATCGATCAGCAGAATGACCCGCTCTTCGGACTCGAAAGCCTCCCAGAGCTTGCCTTTCTTTAGGTAATTGCGCACGTCATGGACTTTTTCAGTGCCCAGTTGCGAGTCGCGCAGACGGCTGACCGCATCGTACTCGTACAGGCCCTGATGAGCCTTGGTGGTGGACTTGATGTGCCAGGTGATCAGCTTGGCGCCAAACGATTCGGCCAGCTGCTCGGCGAGCATGGTCTTGCCGGTGCCCGGCTCGCCCTTGACCAGCAGCGGCCGCTCCAGGGTGATGGCGGCGTTGACCGCCAGCTTCAGGTCATCGGTGGCGACGTAGGCCTGGGTGCCTTCGAACTTCATCTGCTAATCCTCGAACAGTAACGCCGACCTGAACGGGCAGGGCGGGGGCGAAATAATCGGATGCCCGACTATAACGCGCAGCCCGGTCGACTGTGAACGCAGACGGCTTATTCAGTCTCTGAATGGGGCGTCACATGTTGACTCAGTCTCGGCCGATGGCCAGTATTCAGGTATCGCCGATTTGGCGATAGCCTCTCGGACATGACAACTAAATACCGATTTCGCGACAAATACCGCATTCAGTTGCGCGAGAAGGATCGCCCGCCGCCCCATGTTCACCTTATCGGTGGCGGAATTGAGGTGATGCTGAGCCTTGAAACCGTTGAGGTGATGACGGGCAAGGCGCCGCCGCTGATTATCAAGGAAGCGCTGGCGTGGGTTGCGGCTCATCAGGTGCAACTGTTGGAGGACTGGAAACGATGTTACCCATGAAAAGGCCTCGTCTGTCGGCTGTGCAAGCACTGTCAGATTTTCGATTGGCACTGACCTTTATTGATGGTCAGGAACTGACACTTGAGCTCGGCGGGGATATTCACGCTTATCCAGGTCTGCAACCTTTGCTCGATCCCGAAGTGTTTGCCACTGCGACAATGGACGACGACGGCTGGACTGTCGAATGGCTTGAACCTGATATACAGATTGGTGCAGACACACTTTACATGGATGCGCTGGCTCAAAACGCAGCTGATGAAAACACGCGAATCTTTATCGACTGGCGCGCCCGAACGGGACTGTCTCTTAATCAGGCTGCCGAAGCGCTGGGTGTCAGCGCTCGTAGCATCAGTCGCTACAGTAGTGGGCGCGAGGCAGTCCCACGTTCACTGGCGCTGGCTTGTCTGGGCTGGGATTCACTGCAACAAAGCTCAACACTGGCCGCAGAGGAGTCGGGTCGCTATATCGTCAACCGCAAAACCTAACCGGCATCCGGCTTCGGCCGTTCATACCTGGCGTTGAATGCCTGCACGAAGCCATTACGCAAAATCTGCAAAAACGCTTCGAACGCGCTGATATTTTGCTGATGCACATTACCGCTGAGCTCGACCTTGGTGGCGAACTGGTTTTTCGCCTGGTTCTTCAGCACGGTTTCCGTGCCGCCCACCAGTGCCTCCCAGACTGAGCGGAAGATGCTTTTGTTCTTGTTTTCCACGTCCTGCTGCCAGTTGAACACTTCGACGTCGCGCAGCAGCGGTTTGATATAGCCGTTGACCTGGGCTTTTTTGGCTTTGGCCTCGATCACCACGTCGCCGTGGCCGGCGTTGAAGTCGAATTTGCCGTAGGCCGAGGCGAAGTCGTTCATGCGCTTGAGCTCGATGTCTTTGGCGCGCAGGCGGAATTCGAAGTCTTCGAAGTTGCTCAGAGGGTCGAACGTTGCGGTGGTTTCCAGCGGCGCGTGGCCCAGCAGCAGGGCTTTGCCTTCGAAGCGGGCATCGCGTTTGCCCTGTTTGTCGACCACGTTGGTCAGGTTGTAGATGCTCGCGTCGACGTTGGTCGCGTTCATGTTCACTGGAGGTTTTGAATTGAAGTTGCGAAAACTGATCTTGCCGTCCTGAATCTGTACTTCGTCGAGAGTGATCGGCAGCAATTTGCCCAATTGTGCGCGCCAGTCGGTGCCTTGACCTGTTTGTGAGTTCTGTTTGTTAGCGCCACCATCGACGAAATTGACTTCAGGATTTACGAATCTCACCCGTGCCACGACGGCATGGTCGTACCACAGCGAATGCCAGCTGACCGCCAGATCGATCAGCGGCGCGTTGACGAACGGTACCGGCACCTTGCCGTCGACCTTGACGATCTTCAGCCCATTGATCTTGTAGGCGCCGCGCCATAGGGCCAGGTCGACATCAGTGATCTGGCCCCGATAATCACCCATGTCCGCCAGCTTGCCGTTCAGGTAGTCGCGCACCATGTAGGGCAGGGCGATGTGCAGCGCGAGCAGCAACACAACGATTCCCGCGAAAATCCACAATGGCCAGCTGTAGCGACGTTTCATGGCAGTCATTCCCCAACGATTCAAAGCGATTGACTGCTGATGGCCGCAGTCGTTCGACCCGACTGGACTGTGATGGGCAACAGGCTTACCTTGGAACGCTGAATTCAATGCTGCATAAGGACCCAGCCATGAGCCGTATTTTCGCTGACAACGCCCACTCCATCGGTAATACACCGCTGGTGCAGATCAACCGCATCGCGCCGCGCGGTGTGACCATTCTGGCCAAGATCGAGGGGCGCAACCCTGGTTATTCGGTCAAGTGCCGGATCGGCGCCAACATGATCTGGGACGCCGAAAGCAGCGGTAAACTCAAGCCGGGCATGACCATCGTCGAGCCGACCTCGGGTAACACCGGCATCGGTCTGGCCTTTGTCGCTGCCGCTCGTGGTTACAAGTTGATGCTGACCATGCCGGCCTCGATGAGCATCGAGCGCCGCAAAGTGCTCAAGGCACTGGGCGCCGAACTGGTGCTCACCGAGCCGGCCAAAGGCATGAAAGGGGCCATCGAGAAGGCGGCCGAGATCGTTGCCAGCGATGCCGACAAATACTTCATGCCGGCGCAGTTCGATAACCCGGCCAACCCGGCGATTCACGAAAAAACCACCGGTCCGGAGATCTGGAACGATACCGACGGTGCCGTCGATGTACTGGTGGCAGGCGTCGGCACCGGTGGAACCATCACCGGCGTTTCGCGGTATATCAAGAATACCCAGGGCAAACCGATTCTGTCGGTGGCGGTGGAGCCGATGTCGTCCCCCGTGATCACTCAGGCGCTGGCCGGTGAAGAGATCAAACCGAGCCCGCACAAGATTCAGGGGATCGGCGCCGGTTTTGTGCCTAAGAACCTTGATCTGTCGATGGTCGACCGGGTCGAGCAGGTCACCGACGACGAATCCAAGGCCATGGCGCTGCGCTTGATGCAGGAAGAAGGGATTTTGTGCGGCATCTCCTGCGGTGCTGCGATGGCGGTAGCAGTGCGTCTGGCCGAGACCCCGGAGATGCAGGGCAAAACCATCGTTGTGATTCTGCCGGACTCGGGCGAACGTTATCTGTCGAGCATGCTGTTCAGCGATCTGTTCACTGAGCAGGAGACTCAGCAATAATCGAGTTGATTCAGATCAGGCTGGGTTCAGGATCGTTATGCTAATAAATGCTTTGTTGCGCAATTCTTAACACTGAATCTTGTGTAAGGCGGGTTTTGCCCGAAGCCGGTAGTGTTTATCATGGCCGGCTGCCATGCCGGGTAAAAGGCATTGCGCAGCGTTGTCTTTATTCAAGGAGTCGTTGATGACCTTTTCGTTAGCCGCCAAGGTATTGGTGCTGCTGCTGTTTGTGGGCAGCATCCTCTATGTGCATTTGCGCGGCAAAGCACGTTTGCCGGTTCTGCGCCAGTTCGTCAACCACTCGGCGCTGTTTGCCCCGTACAACGCCTTGATGTACCTGTTCTCCGGCGTACCGTCCAAGCCGTATCTGGATCGCAGCAAATTCCCTGAACTGGACGTGCTGCGTGATAACTGGGAAACCATTCGCGACGAAGCCATGCATTTGTTCGATGAGGGCTATATTCGCGCGGCAGAAAAGAACAACGACGCCGGTTTCGGTTCGTTCTTCAAAAAGGGTTGGAAGCGTTTCTACCTCAAGTGGTACGACAAACCACTGCCCTCGGCCGAAGCCCTGTGCCCAAAAACCGTGGCACTGGTCAGCGCCATTCCCAACGTCAAAGGCGCGATGTTCGCGCTGTTGCCGGGTGGTAGCCACTTGAACCCGCATCGCGATCCGTTCGCCGGTTCCCTGCGTTATCACCTCGGCCTGTCGACGCCGAACTCCGACGATTGCCGGATCTTCGTTGATGGTCAGGTTTACGCCTGGCGGGACGGCGAGGACGTGATGTTCGACGAGACCTACGTTCACTGGGTCAAGAACGAAACCGACCAAACCCGCGTGATCCTGTTCTGCGACGTCGAGCGCCCGCTGAGCAACCGCCTCATGACACGCATCAACCGCTCGATCAGCGCCTGGCTCGGCCGTGCCACCGCACCGCAGAATCTCGACGACGAACGCGTAGGCGGGATCAACCAGGCTTATGCCTGGAGCAAGAACTTCAGCGACAAGTTCAGTGGTGTGGTCAAACAGTGGAAACGCCGTAACCCGAAAGCCTACCGCGTGATGCGACCGGTGCTGGCGGTGGTGGTGTTGACGTTGTTGGGGTATTGGCTGTTTGGTTAAGGCTGGATCAGGCAATAAAAAACCGCTCCTTGTGAGCGGTTTTTTATTGCCTGCGAATCAGCGCCGTCCAGCGAGAACGTTGGGTTCGTCTTCGATGCCTGTAATCAGTAGCTGAAGAAAGCGCTGCTGATTGGCTGATAGCTCAGAGGAGATAAGCTTTTCGTCAGTTTTGATTGATCTTTTCTTAGTGGGGGATTTTTTCACTGATTTGCGCATGCTCCCGCCCTCGTTGATCATTACTTGAACAGTTTTCACGATACTTTACTCTCCACTGCGAGGACAAGGCGGCCTTCAAAATCAAATTTGAAGCCGAGTTTTGTGTAAACAGGAATTGCTCCTGGTATCGGTTCCTGGACTTCAATGCACTTGCTGCCGATTATTTGCGCAAACTCATCGATGGCCACCATCGACAAAAGCGCAACACGCTTTTTAAGCGGGTGAGGCACTCCAGGCCGCCCCTCCAATCGTACGATTCGAATTCGCTGGCGGCTTTTGTTCGGGTTGACAAAACACAGCCCGCATAGCTGTTCTTCAAACCAGATCGCGATATCCAGGGACAAAGGTTCTCGTGACTTCCATTCGGCAATCTCTCGCCAGCAAAAATGCGGATCATCCCAAAGATCAAACGCACCTAGTGCTTTGGCATCGATAGGTTCAAAGCGTAGTTTCGACAAGTCCTGTCCCGCTGGTAGCTGCAACAGAGCAGTGGCGATGCTTGCCTGCTTCCTGGCCAGCGACCGATACAATTGATAGCGCAGATAACTCCGTTCCCTTGGCATTTGATTTCGAGCATTCCATGTCTCCCCATCGATAGGTGTAGCCGTGCTCAACAGCCTATTCAGCTCTCATGCATCCGTCGCTACTGGCCCTTTGTCCAAATCATTGCAATCCATGTCCCACGCTGGTTATAGTCGGCGCTCGTGAGCCCCTGGTTCACCTTCCACCCCTTCAAAAAAGATCTGCCAAATGCCTGCATCCCTCATCAACGCGGTAGTCGATTCAGCGGTCAACGCTGGCGTCGTGCCGTGCGGGAATCAGCAGCCCCAGCAGATCAGTCATTACCCTCCACCTGTCAGTAGCACGCCGGTGTGCGCAGTCGTATCACCGCCGGGCGTTGGCGTTTCGGGCTGATCGGCAGTTTCTGCTGACCCCTGCGCCCGCCAGAAAAACCTACTGAATTTCAGCTTCGGCTGAGTTGGCTTCTTGCCTGACTACAGGTGGTATTCATGTTTGTCCTGTCGAAAAAATCCGCGCTCGCGGCGGCGTCCACGAGCCTGTTCGTTCTGCTGTGGAGCAGCGGCGCGATCTTCTCCAAATGGGGGCTGGCCCACGCGTCGCCCTTTGCTTTTCTGCTGATTCGCTTTGTGATTGCCTTGTGCGGGCTGGCGCTGCTGGCGCCGTTGCTCAAGTTGAAGTTGCCCAAGGGCGGGCGGCCAATGCTCTTTGCGATCGTCACCGGAGTGGTGTTCTTGGGGGCGTATCAGATTTTCTATCTGTTGGCGCTCAACAGCAAAGTCACGCCGGGGGTAATGGCCACCATCATGGGCGTGCAGCCGATTCTCACGGTGGTACTGATGGAGCGGCAGCGCTCGGCGAGCCGGATGTTCGGTCTGGCGCTGGGGCTGGCGGGCCTGATCATGGTGGTTTACCAAGGCATCGGCCTGGCCGGGATGTCCTGGGCGGGAATGTTGTTTGGATTGCTGGCGCTGGCAAGCATGACGCTGGGCTCGATCATGCAGAAGCGCATCACGGAAAATCCCCTCGGTACGCTGCCAGTGCAATACCTGGCCGGGCTGTTGTTGTGCGGGATTTTTGTGCCGTTTCAGCCGTTCCACTTTGAACACAACGCAGGTTTTATCGTGCCGGTGTTGTGGATGGGGCTGGTGGTGTCGGTGCTGGCGACGTTGTTGCTGTATCGGCTGATTGCGCGGGGCAATCTGGTGAATGTCACCAGTCTGTTTTATCTGGTGCCAGCGGTGACCGCGGTGATGGACTATCTGATTTTCGGCAATCGCCTGGCGGCGTTGAGTGTGCTGGGGATGCTATTAATCATCGTTGGGCTGGCGTTTGTGTTTCGTAAAACCAGTTAATAGATAGATTGGCGGCGCTTGTCCCGCCGCCTTCGCGAGCAAGCTCGCTCCCACATTGGAATGCATTCCCCTGTAGGAGTGAGCCTGCTCGCGATAGCCATTTCGGCAGCGTCAGAAGTCTAGCGAGCTGTCACCTGCGAAGGCTTCACCGTCGCCGGCTTCAACACCAACCACAACGCCGCTGCAATCAGCACGCCACCGTAGATATGCGCCATCGACAGCGGCTCATCCAGCAACAACGCCCCCCACAGCACGCCGAACGGCGGAATCATGAAAGTCACGGTCATCGATTTCACCGGGCCAATCGAACTGAGCAGGCGGAAATAAATGATGTAGGCAAACGCCGTGCAACCCAGGCCCAGACCGAGCAGCGACAGCCAGACATTCCAGCCGCCCCAACTGATCGGTGGCGCGGTGATGACACTGTAGGCGAACAGCGGCAACAGGAACAACGTCGCACCGAGCATGCTGCCCAGCGCCGACAGACGACTGTCCAGCCCGCCGGCCTGATCGAGCCAGCGGCGCGCGAGGAAACCGGCAAAACCATAACAAGTGGTCGCCAGCAAGCAGGCGAGGGCGCCCATCAACAGTTGCATGTCAAATGCCACGGGACCGGCGCGGGTCAGCACGCCAACGCCGAACAGGCCGAGGAACACTCCGCCCAGTTTGGCTGTGGTGAGTTTTTCACTGAAGAACAACCCGCCAATCAGCACGCCCATCAACGGCGTGGTGGCGTTGAAGATTGCCGAATAGCCGGCTGGCAGTACCTGAGCCGCAACGGAATACAGTGTCGCCGGAATCCCCGAGTTGATCACACCCAGCAGCATCACGGTTTTCAGTTTGCCTTTGAAATCCCAACGCACGCGCATCAGCCCGAGGATCACCAGCAAGCCAACGGCCGCAATCGACACGCGAAAGAACCCGGTCGGAATCGTGCCGATCACTGGCGCAATAATGCGCATGAACAGAAAACTCGCGCCCCAGATGGCCGCCAGCGACAACATACGGAAAATATCGACAGGGCTCACGGCGGGTCTCCTTCCTTGATCGGGACGAGAGTGTTGCCGAGTGCCCTGACGATGGCAACCGCTATTCGGGCATGCAACTTTCCGATCAGATCACGAAGCGTGTCACCAGGCCGTTAAGGTCGACGGCCAGACGCGACAGTTCCTGGCTCGCCGCAGATGTCTGGGTGGCACCGGCAGCGGTCTGGGTCGAGAGGTCGCGGATGGTCACCAGATTCTGATCGACCTCACGCGCCACCAAGGCCTGTTGTTCGGCAGCGCTGGCGATCACCAGATTGCGCTGGTTGATCTGCGAGATCGACGCGGTGATTTTCTCCAGCGCCTGACCCGCGCTGTTGGCTCGGCGCAACGTCTGGCCAGCCTGCTCGGCACTGCTCTGCAAGGCACCCACTGTTGCCCCGGTGCCTTGCTGGATGCTGCTGATCATCAGCTCGATTTCTTCGGTGGAATTCTGCGTGCGCTGTGCCAGCGAACGCACTTCATCGGCCACCACGGCAAAACCTCGCCCGGCTTCACCGGCGCGTGCCGCTTCGATCGCCGCATTGAGCGCCAGCAGATTGGTTTGCCCGGCAATCCCGCGAATCACCTCCAGCACTTTGCTGATGTCCTGTGCCTGCGTGGCCAGGCCCTCGGCTTGGGCGGAAGCGCCGAGTACCGCATCGACCAACTCCTGAATCGAACTGATGGTTTCACTGACCTGCACATGGCCGTGCTTGCTGTCCTCGTTCGACGCAGCAGACGCCTCGGCGCTAGACACGGCGTTGGCGGCGACTTCGTCTACCGCCGTGCTCATCTCGGTGACCGCCGTGGCGGCTTGCTCGATCTGATCATTCTGCTGTTGCAGGCCGCGAGTGCTTTGCTCCATCACCGAACTCATTTCCTCGGCAGCGGAAGCCAGTTGCTGCGCCGATTCGCTGATGCCGCGAATGGTCGAGCGCAGATTGCCCTGCATCTCGGCCAAGGCGTCGAGCAGATGCGCAGCCTCATCTTTACCGGTGCTGACGATCTGTCCGCTGAGGTCTCCGGCAGCAATGCGCCGCGCCACATTCAGCGCCTGATTGATCGGGGTGGTAATGCTGCGCGTCAACTGCCAGGCCAACAGCAGCGTGGCAATCAGGGCAACCACGATGATGCTCGCGACGATCCACAACGCCCGTTGATACATCGCTGCGGCGGCATCGGCGGCGACATCGGCGCCTTGCTGATTGAACGAGATCATCTGCTCCAGTGCCTTGTCGAGAACTGTTCCCTGTGGTGCCAGTTCATTACTAAGGCGGGTGTAGGCCTGTTCACTCTGCCCGGCGTCGATCTGGCCGATGATCTGTTCGAGGATGCTCATGTACTTGGCGGTGCTGGCATTCAAGCTGTCGAGCATCACCCGTTCTTCTTCGCTGGAGAGCAGGGTTTTGTGATCGGCGAGGCGCTTGAGCAATTCTTCGCGCTGCGCCTTGATGATGCCTTTGCTTCGGTCGCGCACGGCAGGCTGGGTGCTGGTGATCAGGCGCAAGGATTCGAGGCGAATGCTGGCGATGTTCGCCGCCGCGTCATGGATGCTCTCGATGCTCGGCATCCAGGATTCTTCAATCACCGTTGCACTCTCGCGCAGGGTTTTCATCTGGCCCAGACCGAACAGCCCGACCACCACCAGCAGACCGGCCAAAACGGCAAAGCTCAAACTGGCGCGCAAACCTATGCGCAGATTCCGGATAGACATCAGTGTGCTCCTTGATCATTGAAGGGGGAGGTCGTCCTCGTCAGCGAGGATCTTGTTTTGAGGCGGATAACGGCGGGCTGTATATCAAAGTGCCACTATTTTGGTAAGACCAATCTGTAAGCGACGCTGGCGGTAAGTGCATTTGCTGCAAAGCCGCGAACTAGAGGCGTTTGATCAGTATTGGATCCGAAGACCAGAGAATTCGCGGGCTGGCGCAGGGCGGCAAGAAGGACCGCTGAGGTGATTAACTGACCGAACGGTCGATTAAAAAAACTTTGCTAAAAACTGTGTCGCTGTACAACCCTGACGCGAATTTGGCCGAAATTGCACTTCACGCACGCGCACTTGCGTGGCTAAGCTCAGGCACAGATTCCCCACGCACGCCGAGGTCCTATCTATGCCGCAGCAATGGCCAGCCACCGACATCGCCCGCATGATCCTCGATGGCTTTGACGATTACCGCGAGCATTTCCGGCGGATCACCGACGGTGCCCGGGAACGTTTCGAACAGGCCCGCTGGCAGGAGACGCAAACGGCGTCGGCGGCGCGGATCAATCTCTACGAAGAAAAGGTCGGCGAAACCATCGCCCGCCTGCGCGAGTATTTCGACGACGACACGCTGATGAATGTCAGCTGCTGGCCGCTGGTGAAAAGCGCCTATATCAGCGTCATTGACCTGCGCTTCGACGATGAGCTTTCCGAGACCTGGTACAACTCGATTTTTTGCGGGCTGTTCAGTCACGACCTGATCAGCGACGGCTGCATGTTCATCCACACCACCCGTCCGAGCCTGCGCCGTGCCCGCGCCGCGCAAACCCGCACCTACAAGCCGCAAGGGCAGTTGTCGGGGATGCTCGCGAGCATTTTCGCCGATTATCGCTTCAGCGAGGATTACGCCGATTTGCCTGGCGACCTGCAGCGGCTCGAAGCGCAATTGCGCGAGAATTTGCCGGATTGGGTGTGCAAGGATCCGGAACTGGCCGTCGAACTGTTTTCTTCGGTGTTGTACCGCAACAAGGGCGCCTATCTGGTCGGGCGCATCTATACCCGCGACGAACAGTGGCCACTGGTGATTCCGCTGCTGCACCGCGAAGGGCGCGGGATTCAGATTGATGCGCTGATCACCGACGAAGCCGACGTGTCGATCATCTTCTCGTTCACCCGTTCGTATTTCATGGTCGACGTGCCGGTGCCGGCGGAATTCATCGGTTTCCTGCGGCGCATCCTGCCGGGCAAGCACATCGCCGAGCTGTACACCTCGATCGGCTTCTACAAGCACGGCAAATCCGAGTTCTACCGCGCCCTGATCAACCATCTGGCCAACACCGATGACCAGTTCATCATGGCTCCGGGTGTGCGCGGCATGGTCATGAGCGTGTTTACCCTGCCGGGTTTCAACACCGTGTTCAAGATCATCAAGGACCGTTTTTCGCCGTCGAAAAACGTCGATCGCGCCACGGTGATCGAGAAGTATCGGCTGGTGAAAAGCGTCGATCGGGTAGGGCGCATGGCCGATACCCAGGAGTTTGCCGACTTCCGTTTTCCGCTGAGCAAGTTCGATCCGGCGTGTCTTGAGGAATTGCTGGAAGTCGCGCCCTCGACAGTCTCGGTCGAGGGCGAAACCGTATTGATCCGCCACTGCTGGACCGAGCGGCGGATGACCCCGCTCAATCTGTATCTGGAAAACGCCAACGATGCGCAGGTGCGTGAGGCGCTGGAAGATTACGGCCTGGCGATCAAGCAACTGGCGGCGGCGAACATCTTTCCCGGCGACATGCTGCTGAAAAACTTCGGCGTCACCCGGCATGGGCGGGTGGTGTTTTATGACTATGACGAGATTTGTTTCCTGACCGAAGCCAACTTCCGCCACATCCCTGCGCCGCGCACGCCGGAGGACGAAATGGCCTCCGAGCCGTGGTATTCGATTGGGCCGCTGGATGTGTTTCCCGAGGAGTTTCCGCCGTTTCTGTTTGCCGATTCCGGGCAGCGCAAGTTGTTCGATCAGTTGCACGGCGAGTTGTATAACGCCGATTACTGGAAGAGCCTGCAGGAGGCGATTCGGGCGGGGAAGGTTATTGATGTTTTTCCGTATCGGCGTAAAGGCCTCGACAACGAGTAGCTCTTTTAAAAACCCCTCACCCCAGCCCTCTCCCAGAGGGAGAGGGGGCCGATCGAGGTGTCTTGCGCCAAGCGCCGACCTGAAAGAGCTTGGCGATTATGGATTCAGTGATGCACGTTCAGGTCGGCGAAGCTGGCGAAGTTGACTCGGTCGGTCCCCTCTCCCTCGGGGCGGTCCGACGTTTCGGGAGGGCTAGGGTGAGGGCAGCAATCCCCCCGACACGCCACTAATCCGCCAAATCTGCGACAATCCGCCCCCTGCACATATAGACGACCGAATTGCCTACCCGATGACCGACGAATCGCCCTCCATCGACAAACTGCTGAAAAACCTCGATCACGCCATGCTCGCCGACCGTCACCGGCTGCGGCGGCAGTTGCTTGAGCTGCGCAAGAAACCCGACGAGGCCAAACTGGCCCAGTGGGTGACGCGCATGCAGGCGTCCTGTGATCAGGTGCTGGCCCGCAAGGCCAGCCTGCCAGTGATTCGTTACGACGACAGCCTGCCAATTGCGGCCAAGCGCGACGAAATCAAAAAGGCGCTGGAGCAACATCAGGTGCTGATCATCGCCGGCGAAACCGGTTCGGGTAAAACCACCCAGCTGCCGAAGATCTGCCTGGAAATCGGTCGCGGCCAGCACGGCCTGATCGGCCACACCCAGCCCCGTCGAATCGCCGCACGCAGCGTTGCCAGCCGCGTCGCCGAAGAACTCGGCACGCCGCTCGGTTCGCTGGTCGGCTATCAGGTACGTTTCGAGGATCAGAGCGATTCCAACACCCTGATCAAACTGATGACCGACGGCATTTTGCTCGCGGAAACCCAGAACGACCGCTACCTCGAACGCTACGACACGATCATCGTCGACGAAGCCCACGAACGCAGCCTCAACATCGACTTCCTGCTCGGCTACCTGAAAACCCTGCTGCCGCGTCGTCCCGATCTGAAAGTCATCATCACCTCGGCGACCATCGATCTGGAGCGCTTTTCCAAGCACTTCGATGATGCGCCGATTGTCGAAGTGTCCGGCCGTACCTTCCCGGTAGACACTTGGTATCGCCCGTTGACACTGGAGCAGGACGAAGAGGGCAACCGTGTTGAGGATGACTTGACGGTGGATCAGGCGATCCTCGCCACCCTCGACGAAATCGCCGCTTATGAGCGCAGTGAACGCCGCAGCCCCGGTGATGTGCTGGTGTTCTTGCCGGGCGAGCGCGAGATTCGTGACGCCGCTGACATGCTGCGCAAGGCGCAAATCAAACACACCGAAATCCTGCCGCTGTACGCGCGCTTGTCGCCGGCCGAACAGCAGCGGATTTTCCAGTCGCACCCGGGCCGTCGCGTGGTGCTGGCGACCAACGTCGCCGAAACCTCGCTGACCGTGCCGGGCATTCGTTACGTGATCGACAGCGGCACCGCGCGCATCAGCCGTTACAGCTATCGCGCCAAGGTGCAGCGTCTGCCGATCGAAGCGATTTCCCAGGCCAGCGCCAACCAGCGTAAAGGTCGTTGCGGCCGGGTCGAGCCGGGCATCTGCATTCGCTTGTACAGCGAAGAAGATTTTCTCGGTCGCCCGGAGTTCACCGATCCGGAAATTCTGCGCACCAACCTCGCCGCTGTAATTTTGCAGATGCTCCATCTGCGCCTTGGCGAGATCACCGCGTTCCCGTTTATCGAGCCGCCGGATGGCAAGGCGATCAGCGACGGTTTCAACCTGCTGCAAGAACTCTCGGCAGTTGATCGCAACAGTCAACTGACCCCGCTCGGTCGCCAATTGGCGCGCTTGCCTGTCGACCCGCGCATGGGTCGCATGTTGCTCGAAGCGGCCAAACTCGGCAGCCTGCAAGAAGTGCTGATTGTCGCCAGTGCCATGTCGATTCAAGACCCGCGCGAACGCCCGCCGGAGCGTCAGCAAGCCGCCGATCAGGCGCACGCGCAATGGAAAGATATCGACTCGGACTTCGCCGGTCTGGTGAATCTGTGGCGTGGTTTTGAAGAGCAGCGCCAGGCGCTGACGGCCAGCCCGCTGCGCAACTGGTGCCGCAAGAACTTCCTCAACTATCTGCGGCTGCGCGAGTGGCGCGACTCCCATCGCCAGTTGAGCCTGATCTGCCGCGACATGCAGTTGAGCCTCAACAAAGAGCCGGCGGATTACCCGAAATTGCACAAAGCGGTACTGGTCGGTCTGCTCAGCCAGATCGGTCAGAAAACCGAGGACGGCGATTACCTCGGCGCGCGTCAGCGGCGCTTCTGGATTCATCCGTCGTCGGGCATCGGCAAAAAGCGTCCGCAATGGCTGATGACCGCTGAACTGGTGGAAACCACCAAGCTCTACGCGCGCATGGTCGCCAAGATCGACGCCGACTGGATCGAACCGCTGGCCGGGCATCTGATCAAGAAAAACCATTTCGAACCGCACTGGGAAAAGAAGCGCGGTCAAGTCGTGGCGTTCGAGCAGATCACCCTGTTCGGGCTGATCGTGGTCGGCCGTCGGCCGGTGCATTACGGCCCGGTGGATCCGGTGGTTTCCCGAGAGCTGTTCATTCGTGAAGGCCTGGTGCGTGGCGAAATTCAATCGAAAGCCAAGTGCCTGACCGCCAACAAACAGTTGCTCGAACAGCTCGACGAACTCGAAGCCAAGGCCCGTCGTCGCGATATTCTTGCCGACGAAGAAACCTTGTACGCGTTCTACGATGCGCGGCTGCCGGCGGAGATTCACCAGACCGCGACCTTTGACAGTTGGTATCGAATCAACAGCCAGAAGAACCCGCAGTTGTTGATCATGCGCGAAGAAGACGTGCTGGCTCGCGAGGCCAGTGAAGTCACCGCGCGCGATTACCCGGACACCCTGCACATCGGTGATCTGGAACTGGCGCTGACCTATCACTTCGAACCCAATCATCCGCGCGACGGTGTGACCCTGCGCGTGCCGGCCCCGCTGCTGCCGATGTTGCCGCCGGAGCGTCTGGAGTGGCTGGTGCCGGGGCTGATCGAAGCCAAGTGCATCGCCCTCGTGCGCAACCTGCCGAAAGCGCTGCGCAAGAATTTTGTGCCGGTACCGGACTTCATCAAGGCTGCCTTGCAGCGCATGACCTTTGCCGAAGGTTCGTTGCCGCAAGCGCTCGGTCGCGAACTGCTGCGCATGACCGGCGCGCGGGTCAGCGATGAGGCGTGGACGGAAGCTGAACAGGGCGTCGAGGGGCATCTGCGGATGAACCTGGAAATCGTCGACGGCCAAGGCAAATTCCTTGGCGAAGGTCGCGATCTGGCCGAGCTGACCGCACGGTTTGCCGAAGCCAGTCAGGCCGCGCTGGCGGTGCCGCAGAGTGCGAAAAGTCAGCAACCTGTGGAGGCGAAAGTCTTCGCCCCGGTGGCGGAAAAAACCCAGCAGAAGATCGCCGGGCTGTCGATGACGGTGTATCCGGCGTTGGTGGAAGAGGGCGGCACGGTCAAGGAAGGGCGCTTCTCGACGCCGGCCGAGGCCGAGTTCCAGCATCGTCGCGCCTTGCAGCGGTTGTTGATGCAGCAATTGGCGGAACCGGCCAAGTTCCTGCGCGGCAAGTTGCCGGGGCAGACCGAGCTGGGCCTGCTCTATCGCGAGTTGGGCCGGGTTGATGCGCTGGTTGAAGACATTCTGCTGGCCAGCCTCGACAGCTGCATTCTCGAAGGCGAAGACCCGTTGCCCCGTGACGGCGCAGGATTGGCGGCGTTGGCCGAGCGCAAACGCGGCAGTTGGACCGAGCACGCCGAGCGCGTCGCCCGGTTGACGCTGGAGATTCTCAAGCTCTGGCACGGTCTGCAAAAACGCTTCAAAGGCAAGATCGATCTGGCCCAGGCCGTGGCGTTGAATGACATCAAGCAGCAGATCAATAATCTGGTTTATCCGGGCTTTGTCCGCGAGACGCCGATGCAGTGGCTCAAAGAGTTGCCGCGTTATCTGAAAGCGGTCGAGCAGCGTTTCGAAAAACTCGGCGCGCAGGTGCAGAAGGATCGCGTCTGGAGCGGCGAACTCGCCGGCCTCTGGGCGCAATACCAGACCCGCGCGGCCAAGCATGCGCAGGAAGGCAAACGCGATCCGCAGCTTGAGCTGTATCGCTGGTGGCTGGAGGAATACCGGGTGTCGCTGTTCGCCCAGCAGTTGGGCACCAAAGTGCCGATTTCCGACAAACGCCTGAACAAGCAGTGGAGCCAGGTCGAGCCCTGACCTGGAGACATACGCAATCCCCCTGTGGGAGCGAGCCTGCTCGCGAATGGGATGTGTCAGCCGACGACTTGATCGCCTGACCCACCGCCTTCGCGAGCAAGCTCGCTCCCACAGGTTGATGTGGCGCTCATGACTAATGCCCTATCCAGCAAAAAGGCGCCAAAAGCCATGGTTTATGGCAAACTTCGCGACCATAAACGCCGGTTTCGCGACCCAGAGCCTTCGGCCGTGTCGCGCGACGGAATAAAGCGATGCCAGGTTTGCGTCCCCCGGACGGGAATAGACCCTTTGTGTGTTGGTACGACGGTTCCAGCACTTTCTGCCTGAACAGATTAGAGAAACGACCATGCATAACGTCGTCATCAGCGGCACCGGCCTGTACACCCCGGCCAACAGCATCTCCAATGAAGAGCTGGTGCAGTCTTTCAATACCTACGTCGCCCAGTTCAACGCCGACAACGCCGAGGCCATTGCCAGCGGTGAAGTCCAGGCCCTGACCGAATCCAGCGCCGCGTTCATCGAAAAAGCCTCGGGCATCAAGAGCCGCTTCGTCATGGACAAGGACGGCATTCTTGATCCGCAACGCATGGCCCCGCGCTTGCCGGAGCGTTCCAACGACGAATGGTCGGTGCTTTGCCAGATGGCAATCGGCGCTGCCGAGCAAGCCCTGCAGCGTGCCGGCAAAACCGCCGCTGATATCGATGGCGTCATCGTTGCCTGCTCCAACCTGCAACGTGCCTACCCGGCCATCGCCATCGAAGTCCAGGAAGCACTGGGCATTCAGGGCTTCGGTTTTGACATGAACGTGGCCTGTTCTTCGGCGACTTTCGGTATCCAGGCCGCAGCCAACAGCGTGCAACTGGGCCAGGCCCGGGCGATCCTGATGGTCAACCCGGAAGTCTGCACCGGTCACCTGAATTTCCGTGATCGCGACAGTCACTTCATCTTCGGCGATGCCGCCACTGCGGTGATCATCGAGCGCGCTGACACCGCGACGTCCAAGCACCAGTTCGATGTAGTCAGCACCAAACTGCTGACCAAGTTCTCCAACAACATCCGCAACAACTTCGGTTTCCTCAATCGCGCGGCGGAAGAGGGCATCGGTGCCCGCGACAAGTTGTTCGTGCAGGAAGGCCGCAAGGTGTTCAAGGATGTTTGCCCGATGGTCGCCGAGTTGATTGGCGAACACCTGGAAGAGAACAAGCTCAACGTCGGCGATGTGAAGCGCTTCTGGCTGCATCAGGCCAACCTGAGCATGAACCATCTGATCGTGCGCAAACTGCTGGGTCGAGAAGCCACCGAAGAAGAAGCACCGGTAATCCTTGACACCTACGCCAACACCAGCTCTGCCGGTTCGGTGATTGCTTTCCACAAATATCAGGACGATCTGGCCGCCGGTTCGCTGGCTGTTTTGAGTTCGTTCGGTGCAGGCTATTCGATCGGCAGCGTGATTCTGCGCAAGCGCTGAAAAGAGGTTTAATTTCCTCTTGATCGTGCCGACCTTTCCTACATCCGAATCGGCTCAAACGCTGTAATTTCACGGAAATGGCGGCAGGTGAAGACCTGCCGTTGTCATTTTCGGAATCGGCACAAGGAGATTTTTGGATGGCGGCTGACGACATTCAACTGCATGCGCGCTTGCTGGCTGGTGAGCAACAGGCTTTCAAGGAACTGGTGACGACCTATCAGAGCGCCATGCGCGCGGTGGCGTATGCCATTGTCGGCCAGCGTCATGTCGAAGAAGTGGTGCAGGATGCCTGGCTCTCCGTGGTGCGCCACATCGCCAGTTTCGAAGGTCGTTCCAGTCTCAAGACCTGGCTGTTGACCATCACGGCCAACGCCGCCAAAAGCCGTTATAAACACAATCGCCGCGAAGTGTTGATGGATGATCTGCCGTCGCCCCATGGCACGATCGACGACGACCGCTTCTCCGCCGGTGACGGCCATTGGCTGGTAGCGCCCTTCGCCTGGCACCAGGACACCCCCGAAGCTCTGCTCACTCAAGACGAATTGCGCGAGTGCCTGGAGCACACGTTGCTGAACCTGTCAGAACTGCAAAGCAGCGTTTTGCTTTTGCGCGAGCGGCAGGGGCTGGAGCTGGAGGAGATCTGTAATCTTCTGGAGATCTCACTCTCCAATGTCCGCGTGCTGTTGCATCGTGCACGTTTGAAGGTCTTCGCGACCGTAGAACATTTTGAGGAGACAGGAGAATGTTGACCTGCAAGGAGCAAGTGGCACGATCCAGCGATTATCTCGATGGCCAGTTGAGCTTTCGCGAAAAGTGGATGGTGCGTCATCACCTGATGTTTTGCCCGAATTGCCGGCGTTTCATGCGTCAGATGCGTGTGATGCAAGCCACCCTGAAGGCGCTTCCGGAAAAGCCGGAGGAAGGCGTGGATGTCTTGGCTGAACGCCTGGCGACGCAGCGGCGGGACGATAGCCCTTGAAAAAACACAGCCCGGTGCAGCGCCAGCGAACGGATGATGGGGATCGCTGTTGCTGCATCGGGCTAAAAGTTTCGAGCTGCGAGCCTCAAGCTACAAGCGGAGCATTACTTGCAGCTTGTCGCTCGAAGCTTGTCGCTGTCTTCTTAGAACTTGGCTTCCGCATCCAGTTGCAGGGTGTTGGCGTCAGCGTCACGCTGGGTACGGCTGGCGAAGTCGGCCTTGGTCAGGAAGTACGTGGCGCCAATGGCGAAATTCTTGTCGATGTCGTAACCGACCTTGAACTTGTGGCCACGGGAGCCGGTGGTGCCGTTGGCGAAGTCGGAGTCGGTGAAGGCGCCGACCACGGCGTTGCGCTGTACGTCACGATAGTTGTAGTCGAGGTTCAGGCCGAAGACTTTCGACTTGGCACCCACCAGCCACGCGGTGTCCTGATCGGTCACGGCATCGTTGTTCTTCACGTACTGGCCGTAGAACGACAGTGGCATTGGCAGACCGCCGATATCGACCTGGCTGAACCCTTCATACAGACGGAATTCGTTGTCGGCCGAGTTGCCATTGACCGCCAGCGCGCACGGTGTGGAAGTCCCGGTGCAGCGGCTGTCTTCGTCGTTCTGGTAGGCGTAGACGCTGCCGCCCAAGGTCACTTTCAGGTTGTCGGTGATGTTGAAGCGGCTACCCAATTGGCCAGCGGTCAGGCGCAGGTCGTGACGGAATTGCACGCCATCGCCGTCAACGTTGTCCTTGAGGTTGTAGTTACCCAGGCTGCCGAACAGTTCGGCGCTGCTGCCCAGCGGGTATTTGTAGGTGACGGCCAGACCTTCCGGGTTGATGTCGCTGTCCCAGATCACGTCGCCCATGCTGACCCACGGCTGGAGCATCTTGCCGCCGATAATGTGCAGGTTCTTGATCTGATCAGGGTGGTAGTCGATGTAGCCCAGGTCGAGCCAGATCTGCTTCTTGTCGAAGTAGTTGTCCTGATCCTGGTTGGTCGAACGGGCATCGTCGCCGCCGCCGGTGGCGATACGGATACCGGTGTCGACTTGCGGGTTGATCTCGGTGTAGGCACCCAGTCGGGCACGAATGCGCTGACGATCCTTGTCGCGGCCGCCGTTGTTCGGCTCGCCGTCGATCTTGATGGTTTCCTGACGGATACGCACATCGCCCTTGAACTGGGTCTTGGCCGCCCAGGCCAGTTTCTGGTCGAAGACGCTTTGTTCGTTGGTTTTCTTCGCAACAGCAGCGACTTGTTCGTTGGTCTCTTGCTGCGCCTGCTGCGCGATTTGCTGAGCCTTCTGATCCTTGGCCAGTTCGGTTTGCAGTTCGATGTACTGCGCCTGGGAGATGGAACCGTTAGCCTTGAGCATGTCGAGCAGTTTGGCGTCGACTGCAGCACTGGCCGGAACACTGATGGCCAGCAACAAGCCACCGCACAGGGCCGCCGCAGTTTTTGTGGAAGCAAGACGCATAGCAATCTCCGAAGATGAGAGGGATGGCTGAACCATCCTGGGCACAACCGACGATTTGAACGTCGGAAAACAGTGTCCGGGTAGAACCCGGCGCTCTAAAAACAGGCGCCAGTATCGCGATGGTTTATGACAGAGCAGTGGCACAGTGATGGCAGGATGATGACGATCTCGATTCGCCCTGAACTATTGATCTAGAGCGCTGTCGGCCGATTGCGGGTGTGCAATGCCGCGCAATCGGCGATACTCGCCGGGCGCTGAAGTCCTGTTGTGGAGAGCTTGTTGATGCCGTTGCAACGCCTGCAAAACCTGTCGCAAATCGCTCCGGCAACCTGGGATGCGCTGGTGCCTGAAAACCAGCCATTTCTGCGCCACGCCTTCCTCAGTGCATTGGAGGACAGCGGCAGCGTTGGTCCCCACACTGGCTGGCAACCTGAGCATTTGCTGCACATCGAAGACGATCGACTGATCGCCGCGTTGCCTGGTTATCGCAAGTGGCATTCCTACGGCGAGTACGTGTTCGATCATGGTTGGGCCGACGCCTGCGCCCGCGCCGGTATCGAGTATTACCCCAAGCTGTTGACCGCTGTGCCGTTCAGTCCGGTCAGCGGCCCGCGCCTGTTGGCAGCCAGGGTCGAAGACGGTTTTGAGCTGCTCAAGAGCCTGCCCGGCTACCTGGAAATCGAAGGGCTTTCCAGCGCGCACCTCAATTTCACTGACCCCTTCACCGACGCTGCGATGGCCGAGCAACCGGGTTGGCTGCAACGGATTGGCTGTCAGTATCACTGGCAGAATCGCGGTTACCGCGACTTTCAGGATTTCCTCGACGTACTCAGTTCGCGCAAGCGCAAACAGATGCGCAAGGAGCGCGAGCAAGTAGCGGGGCAGGGCTTTGAATTTGAATGGCTTGAGGGGCGTGAACTGGACGAGGCACAGTGGGATTTTGTCTATGCCTGCTACGCCAACACCTACGCGGTGCGCCGACAAACGCCGTACCTGACGCGGGAGTTTTTCAGCCTGTTGGCCGAGCGCATGCCCGAGGCCATTCGCGTGGTACTGGCCAAACAAGGCTCACGGCCGGTAGCGATGGCGTTCAGTCTGGTGGGTGGCGACAGTTTCTACGGGCGCTATTGGGGCTGTCTGGCGGAGTTCGATCGGCTGCACTTCGAGACGTGTTTTTATCAGGGTATGGATTACGCGATTGCCCAGGGTTATCAGCGTTTCGATGCCGGTGCCCAAGGCGAACACAAGTTGATTCGCGGGTTCGAGCCGGTGATCACCCATTCGTGGCATTACCTGCGCCATCCGGGCTTGAAGGCAGCGGTAAAAGATTTCCTGCAACAGGAACGTGCCGGCATCCTCGCCTACGCCGAAGAAGCAAAAACAGCGTTGCCCTACCGCCAAACCTAGATCCCCTGTAGGAGTGAGCTTGCTCGCGAAAGCGGTGTTTCAGTGACATGGATATCAGCTGACACACCGCCTTCGCGAGCAAGCTCGCTCCCACATTTGTTTTGTGTATGCCTTGGCTACTCTTCTTTGCCCAGCCAGCGATAAACCCCGCCACCGACCACCGCACCAATCAACGGCGCGACCCAGAACAGCCACAACTGCGCGATCGCCCAGCCGCCGACCATCAGTGCCGGTCCCGTGCTGCGGGCCGGGTTCACCGAGGTGTTGGTGACCGGAATCGAGATCAGGTGAATCAGCGTCAGAGCCAGGCCGATGGCGATCGGTGCCAGCCCCGGCGGCGCGCGTCTATCGGTCGCCCCGAGAATGATGATCACGAACATCGCCGTCATCACCAGTTCAGTCACGAACCCCGCCGCCATCGAATACTTGCCCGGCGAATGCTCGCCATAACCGTTGGACGCCAGGCCGGCGGCGATATCAAAACCCTCCTTGCCGCTGGCGATGTGCGCGATCAACGCCGCCGCGAGAATCGCGCCGAGTACCTGCGCGATGATGTAGGCGGGCAACTCTTTGGCCGGAAACCGACCGCCGACGAACAGCCCGACCGACACGGCCGGGTTGAGGTGACAGCCGCTGATGTGACCGATGGCAAACGCCATGGTCAGCACCGTCAGACCAAACGCCAGGGCCACCCCCAGCACCCCGATTCCCAGCGGTGAAGACGCGGCGATCACCGCGCTGCCGCAACCACCCAATACCAACCAGAACGTACCCAACAACTCAGTGACTGAACGTTTGAACAGAGACATGAGAGGCGTCCTTGATAGCCCTGCTATCGAGACTGCATCGAGTTGTGCGTCCTTGCAGACTTACGACAGGCTCCATTCCGGAACCTTGGCTGAGTACAGCAGGGTTTTTGCGGATTTCCAGCAGCCACAAAAAAACCGCCAGCGCCCGTGGTTAAAGGGCTGTGGCGGTGATCGTTCCCACGCTCTGCGTGGGAATGCCTCAAGGGACGCTCTGCGTCCAGTGACGCGGAGTGTCACGGGCTGCATTCCCACGCAGAGCGTGGGAACGATCTTGGAGGGGTCAGTCGATGCCGACAAACCCTCCGGTCTGATGAGCCCAAAGCCGTGCATACAGACCGCGATGAGCCAACAGTTCAGCATGGGTGCCGCTCTCGGCAATCTTGCCGTTCTCCAGCACCACCAGCCGGTCCATTCGGGCAATGGTCGAGAGACGGTGGGCAATCGCGATCACGGTTTTGCCCTGCATCAGGGTTTCCAGGCTTTCCTGAATCGCCGCTTCAACCTCCGAGTCCAGCGCCGAGGTCGCTTCGTCCATGATCAGGATCGGCGCGTCCTTGAGTAGCACTCGCGCGATAGCGATACGCTGCCGTTGTCCACCGGACAATTTGACCCCGCGCTCACCGACGTGTGCATCGAAGCCTGTGCGACCCTCAGCGTCCGTCAGCAGTGGAATGAACTCATCGGCGCGTGCCTTGTGCACCGCATCCCACAACTCGGCATCGGTCGCATCCGGTTTGCCGTACAGCAAGTTGTCGCGGATTGAACGGTGCAGCAGCGAGGTGTCCTGCGTGATCATGCCGATCCGCGCACGCAGGCTTTCCTGGCCGACTTCGGCGATGTTCTGGCCGTCGATCAGAATCCGTCCGCCTTCGACGTCGTACAGGCGCAGCAGCAAGTTGACCAAAGTCGATTTGCCGGCACCGGACGGCCCGATCAAACCGATTTTCTCACCCGGCTTGATGTTCAGATTGAGGTCGCCAATGATGCCGCGCTTCTTGCCGTAGTGAAAATCCACGTGCTCGAACCGCACTTCGCCACGCGCCACGGCCAACGGTTTGGCCTGTTCTTGATCGGTGACGCTGACCGGTTGCGCGATGGTCTGCAGACCGTCCTGGACCATGCCGATGTTTTCGAAAATGCCGGTGACCACCCACATGATCCAGCCGGACATATTGACGATGCGGATCACCAGACCGGTGGCCAGTGCAATCGCGCCGACGCTGATCAGCGAATGCGTCCACAGCCACAGGGCCAGACCAGTGGTGCCGACGATCAGCAGGCCGTTCATGGTGGTAATGGCGATGTCCATGCTGGTCACAACGCGGCCGGCCAGCTGGGCTTTTTCGGTCTGTTCTTCGATGGCTTCGCGGGCGTATTGCTGCTCGTAATTGGTATGGGCAAACAGCTTCAGGGTGGTGATGTTGGTGTAGCCATCGACGATCCGCCCCATGAGCTTGGAGCGTGCATCGGAGGACACCACCGAGCGTTCCTTGACCCGCGGCACAAAGTAATAGAGCGCGCCAATGTAGGCAGCGATCCAGGTCAGCAGCGGGATCATCAGGCGCCAGTCTGCCTCGGCGAAGAGCACCAGCGAGCTGATCGCGTAGATCAGTACATGCCACAACGCATCCACCGCTTGCACCGCAGAGTCACGCAGCGAGTTGCCGGTCTGCATGATGCGCTGGGCAATACGTCCGGCGAAGTCGTTCTGGAAAAAATTCAGGCTCTGCTTGAGCACGTAGCTGTGGTTCTGCCAGCGAATCATGCTGGTCATGCTCGGGCTCAGGGTCTGGTGCACCAGCAGGTCGTGCAGCCCGACGAACACCGGACGCAGGATCAGCGCGACCACGGCCATCCAGGCCAGCTCAAGGCCATGTTCCTGGAAGAAGTTGGGGTTGGGTGCGCCTTGTGCCAGATCGATGATGCGACTGAGATAGCTGAACAGCGCCACTTCGATCAGGGCGCCGAACAGACCGACAGTGAGCAGCGCCGCAAAGCTTGGCCAAACCTGCTTGAGGTAATAGGTGTAGAAGGGCAGCACACGGTCCGGCGGGGACGCCGTCGGGGCGTCGCGGAACACGTCGATCAGTTGTTCGAAACGGCGATAGAGCATCAGATAACCGCCCGGAGTACGGGCTCTCCTTTTATCGGTGTGAGCGGCGCCGGATCAGGCCGGCGCCGCTCGATACGCCCTGTACAGCTTAGTCGATGACTTTGGCCGACTTGATGATCACAGGGTCGACAGGCACGTTTTGCATGCCGCTTTTGGTGGTGGTTTGCGAGTTGACGATGATGTCGACGACGTCCATGCCCTTGACCACTTTGGCGAACACCGCGTAACCGGCGTCACGGCCCGGGTCGAGGAAGGCGTTGTCGGCGACGTTGATGAAGAACTGGCTGGTGGCCGAATCAGGGTTGGAGGTGCGCGCCATCGACAAGGTGCCGCGAACGTTGTGCAGGCCATTGCTGGCTTCGTTCTTGATTGGTGCCTTGGTGTCTTTCTGTTGCATCTGCTGGGTAAAACCGCCGCCCTGAGCCATGAAGCCCGGGATCACACGGTGGAAAATGGTGTTGGTGTAGAAGCCGCTGTTGACGTAATCCAAAAAGTTTTTGGTACTGATCGGCGCCTTGACCGGGTCCAGTTCGATTTCGATCTGACCGTTGGTGGTGTCCAGCAGCACGTGCGGTGCCTTGGCCGGCGTGGCAGCCATCAGGTTGGCGGCAAACAATACGGTACCGGCGGCGAGGGCAAGTTTTTTCAGCATGGGTCAGTGATCCTGAGATTGAATATCGGCTGTGGCGAGAAACTCCAGCAGCGTTTGGTTGAAGCGTTCGGGTTGATCGAGCGGGGTGGCGTGGCGCGAATCGGCGATCACCACCAGCCGCGCATTCGGCAGCAGTTTTACATAGGTTTCTTTCAGTGCGACCGGTGTGTAATCACGGTCAGCGCTGATGACGAGCGTTGGACAGGACACTCGGGAAAGTCGTTCCTGAACACCCCAGCCAACAATCGCATCGAAGCTGGCGAGATAAGCACGTTTGTCGTTTTTTGCCCAGCGTTCGGCCATTTTCTGCCGCAGATCGGCCTGTTCCGGTTTCGGAAAAAGTTTGCCGCCCAGGGCTTTGCCGATGCTGGCGAGGCTGAGCACACGCATCAGGCTCCAGCGTTTGAACCACTGCCAATAATCGTCGCGGCTGCGGATTTTGACTTCGGGTGCGCTGTTGACGATGGTCAGGCTTTTAAGCAACTGCGGCTGATCAACGCCAAACTGGAAGCCGATCATGCCGCCCATCGACAGTCCGACGTAATGCACCGGGCCGAGGTTCAGGTGTTCGATCAGCGCCAGCAGGTCGGCGCTGAAACCAGCAATGCTGTAGCGCTCGCGCGGTTTGTCCGAGCGCCCGTGGCCGCGGATGTCCGGGACGATCACCCGGTAGTGTGCGGCCAGGGCCGGGATCTGCATTTCCCAGTCCAGCGTGCTCGAGCCGAGCCCGTGAACCAGCAGCAACGGCGTGCCGTGGCCATATTCCTCGTAGTGCAGGTTGCAACCTTCGTGCTCGAAATAGGCCATCGGTGAACTCCGTGTCAGGCTTGTTCAGGGGCGGCGAACGGTGCGTCCAGCGGCAAAGTGTCGAAGGTGCGCAGCAGTTCGATGAGGATTTGCGTGGCCGGACCCAGGGGTTTGTCCTTGTTCGAATACAGATAGAAGCTCGAGTTGCGGTTGCCGCCCCTGTCCAACGGTAGCAGCTTGAGCGAGCCATCTTTCAGTTCTCGCTCGATCATGTGCCGGGGCAGCCAGGCAAAGCCCAGTCCGCTGCTGACGAACGTGGCGGCCGTGGCGAGACTGCCGACGGTCCAGCGCTGTTCGGCGCCGAGCCAGCCGACATCCCGGGGTTGCTGACGGCCGGAGTCGCGGATCACCACTTGCATCTGGGTTTCCAGATCCTGAAAGCTCAGTTCGCGATTGAGCCGGTGCAGCGGGTGATCGGGGTGGGCGACGGCGACGAATTCGACGTCGCTCAGTTCCGCGCCGAGGTAGCCGGGAATGCTCAGGCCGGTGATGGCCAGATCGGCCACGCCTTCGAGCAGCACCTCTTCAACACCCGACAACACTTCCTCACGCAGACGCACGCGACAGCCGCGACTCTGCGGCATGAACGCGGTCAACGCGCGGACGATGCGCGCGCTCGGGTACGCGGCATCGACCACCAGCCGCACCTCGGCTTCCCAGCCTTGTTCCATATGATGGGCGAGGTCTTCCAGTTGGCTGGCCTGTTTCACCAGTTGCCGCGAGCGGCGCAGCAACACGCCACCGGCTTCGGTGAGCACTGCTTTACGCCCGTCGATACGCAGCAACGGCACGCCGAGTTGGTCCTGCATACGGGCGACGGTGTAGCTCACCGACGATTGCGAACGGTGCAAGGCCTCGGCGGCCTGGGCGAATCCGCCGTGGTCGACCACGGCCTGCAATGTTCGCCATTGATCAAGGGTCACGCGGGGCGCTTTCATCAATAGCTCCTCTTGTCCTAAGCTGGCCGTCCCTCATGGAGACTGCCGAATGAAAAAATTCTGTTGTGTGGTGCTGGCGCTGCTGCCGCTGACTGCTTTTGCTTACCCGATCGATGTGGAAAAGGATCTCAACGGCATGAAGATCGATTACGAGACCTTCGCTACCGATAACGATATCGGCTCGATTCGGGTGGCCAACTACGGCGATGTCGACGCGACGTGCAGAGCCGTGTTCAGCAATGGCCCGGAAGCACCGCGCACCCGCACGATCGATGTACCGGCCGGCAAACACAAGAACGCCACGGCCAAGTTCACCCGCGAGATCATCAAGCTGCGCATCAAACTGACCTGCACCCCGAAATAACACTGTGAATCCCTTGTGGGAGCGAGCTTGCTCGCGAAAGCGGTGTGTCATTCAACAATGATGTCGACTGATACGGCCAATGCGCGAGCAAGCTCGCTCCCACAGAGTATGTGTCAGCATCTAAACGAATTATTCGATACTTTGCAGCAATTATTTGCGCTTTTTCATCGATTCGACTCTGTTTAACCTTCACTCCATCGACCTACAACATTCTCGGATGGAGGCTACACACCATGTCCCGCGTTCTGATCATCGAAAGCAGCGCCCGCCAGCAAGACTCGGTTTCCCGTCAACTGACCCAGACCTTCATCAGTCAGTGGAAAGCGGCGCACCCGACCGATCAGATCACCGTGCGTGACCTCGCCGTGAATCCGGTACCGCATCTGGACGCCAACCTGTTGGGTGGCTGGATGAAACCTGCAGAACAGCGCAACGACAGCGAACAAGCCTCGCTGGATCGTTCCAACGAATTGACCGATGAGTTGCTCGCCGCCGACGTACTGGTGATGGCTGCGCCGATGTACAACTTCGCCATCCCGAGCACCCTCAAGGCCTGGCTCGACCACGTACTGCGTGCCGGCGTGACCTTCAAGTACACCGAAACCGGCCCGCAAGGCCTGCTCAGCGGCAAACGTGCCTATGTGCTCACAGCTCGCGGTGGCATTTACGCCGGTGGCCCGGCGGATCATCAGGAACCGTACCTGCGTCAGGTGATGGGTTTCATCGGCATCAACGACGTGACGTTCATTCACGCCGAAGGCATGAACCTCGGTGGCGACTTCCAGGAGAAGGGCCTGAATCAGGCCAACGCCAAACTGTCCCAGGTCGCTTGATAGGTTAATCCCCAGATAATCGCCGATTGTTTAAGTGACCCGGCGCAACCCCTTCAAGGCTCTACGCGCATCGAACCTCCCTTTGCACTTGTTGCTCCTGAGTGCTGTAGCCCGATTGAACGCATTAGCGAGATCGGGCTTTTTTTTGCCTGGGATTTGTTGAATGTCATCAGATCCTTGTGGGAGCGAGCTTGCTCGCGAAAGCGATATTTCATTCAGCAACGATGTTTACTGACACGGCCTCTTCGCGAGCAAGCTCGCTCCCACAGGAATCGGCGTTGTCCGTGGGTTCGCGGTCTTGCGCAAAAACCGCTATCGTCGCCGCCATTCAAATTAGGGGCGAGCATGGGCTATCTACTTTTTGTCACGCTGATCCAGGCGTTTTCCTTCAGTCTGATCGGCGAATACCTGGCCGGTCATGTCGACAGTTATTTCGCGGTGCTGGTACGTGTGGTGCTGGCCGGTCTGGTGTTTATCCCGCTGACCCGCTGGCGCTCGGTGGAACCTGCGTTCATGCGCGGCATGCTGGTGATCGGCGCGTTGCAGTTCGGCGTGACCTACGTCTGCTTGTACCTGAGCTTCCGCGTGCTGACGGTGCCGGAGGTGTTGCTGTTCACCATCCTCACGCCGTTGCACGTGACGTTGATCGAAGATGCGCTGAACCGCCGCTTCAACCCGTGGGCACTGATCGCCGCGCTGGTGGCGGTGAGCGGGGCAGCGGTGATTCGCTTCGACAGCATCAGTCCAGACTTCTTCATCGGCTTCCTGCTGCTGCAACTGGCCAACTTCACCTACGCCGCAGGCCAGGTGATGTACAAGCATCTGGTGGCGAAACACCCGAGCGATCTGCCGCATTACCGGCGTTTCGGCTACTTCTACCTCGGCGCACTGGCGGTGGTGCTGCCGGCATTCCTGATGTTCGGCAAAGCCAACTTCCTGCCGGAAGCGCCGTTGCAGTGGGGCGTGTTGCTGTTCCTCGGTCTGGTCTCGACCGCGCTGGGCATGTACTGGTGGAACAAGGGTGCGTGCATGGTCAACGGCGGCACGCTGGCGGTGATGAACAACCTGCATGTGCCGGTGGGCTTGCTGCTGAATCTGCTGATCTGGAATCAGCATGAGGAACTGGGGCGGTTGTTCCTTGGCGGCAGCGTCATCCTCGCTGCCGTATGGATCAGTCGACTGGGCATCCGAAAAAAACCGGTCACTGCGTAACCCCTGTGGGAGCGAGCCTGCTCGCGAAGGCGCTGGGTCAGATAAGTATGGGGCGACTGACACATTGCATTCGCGAGCAGGCTCGCTCCCACATTGATCTTTGGGTTACATCAGGTGTTTCTGCGGCTCGGGAATGCTGGCCGCGCCGAGCACCGCCGGCAACAACCCCGAACGCAAATCCCCACCACTCGGCTGCTGATACAGACTCAGCCCGAACTCCGGCAGTACCGCCAGCAGATAATCGAAAATATCCCCCTGAATCCGCTCGTAATCGGCCCACGCCGTGGTGCGGGTGAAGCAGTAGATCTCCAGCGGAATGCCCTGCGCGGTGGTCTGCATCTGCCGGACCATGCAGGTCATGTTCGGCTGAATCTCCGGATGGCTCTTCAGATACGCCAGCGCATAGGCGCGGAACGTGCCGATATTGGTCATGCGCCGGCGATTGGCCGACATCGCCGCGACATTGCCCTGCGCCTCGTTCCACGCCTTGAGTTCGGCTTTCTTGCGGCTCATGTAGTCGGTGAGCAAGTGCACCTGCGAGAGCTTTTCTTCTTCGTCGTCACGGATGAAGCGCACGCCGCTGGCGTCGATGAACAGGCTGCGTTTGATGCGCCTACCGCCGGATTGCTGCATGCCGCGCCATTACAACCGGTAATTTTTCATACTATCTAGACCTTCCCCGCAGTCCCTTACCCCCGAAACGCCCAAAAAACCACCAGTTCACTCATTAACCCAGGTTTTCGACAGAGGATGTCTCCCGGTGCCTTGACCCAATCTCCACAAACTATGTACTAAGTACTAAGTCCAGAAACCCCTACAAGGAGCTACCCCGAATGGAATCATCTAGCACTCCTCCGGCCCAGCTGCCAGAGCAGAACCTGAACCCCCGAGAGCTAACGCCTGCCTCCATAAAGCTCAGCCCAACCCCTCCAGAAGCTCACCAGCCCTCACAATCCCAGCAAGCCCAGCACCCTCAACCTGAAGGCGCATCAGCTCTGTCCCTGGCTCTCCACAACGCTCTGATGTACCAGCGCACTCTCCCGCGAGAAGAGCGCACTACCCACTTGGTTGAGTTTGCTTACGAAAGACTCGACGCTATAACGCGAGTGATAGAACAGCATTTGCCATCCCTCAAGCCAGACCTAAATTCGCTACAAAATCTTCTAAATATTGCCTCCCAAACAACTCTCAAACCTGAACAAGCGGCTGAGCTGAAAGAAACTTACAAACGCACCCATGAGAGCGTATTTCCTGTAAATGATAAGTATCTCTACTGGCACCACCAGCTCCATAGGCTTTCGGCAGATCACAGTTTGAGCTCTATATCGTGGGATCATTTGAAAAGGCTGGAAGAAGAATCATATGCGGATGATGAGTTAAAGGCTCTTGTTCATGAGCTGAAGTTGTCATTTGGTCGTGTGAAGGATGTGTCCGATAGCCAAGGGTTCAGGCAGATGTTTGAGTTCTACGGCGAAGCACTTGTATATTCGAAGCTCAGCAAGCACTTCAAGACTAAGCGGATCGTGGCGAAAAAAGATTCGAAGCCTGACTTCGTTTGCGCTCTGCCGAATGGAAAGGAGTTCTATGTTGAGTTGAAATCTTTGGATCTGGTGGAGGCTTCGCTTCGATCAGATCAGATGCATGAAGACGCGATGAATCAGAATATCGAAATCGAAGACCAGCTTCGGAAGGGTAATAGAATCGCGATGGCAGAAAGGGAGATCGCTCCATTTAAACCGCCGTTTGATGATGGCTCATACGATCCGCGTTCTTTTTTGCTAGTTATTAATACGCTGATGAAGAAGGCAAGGTCTGCCTTCAAAGATTCTCAGTTTGCCCAGGGCCCAACATTCGCTTTTATGCTTTGTGATCGATTGCGAATTCCCAAGGGCAACGATAGCGTCGCCCCTCAGTACTTCGACCATGATTATGAGTCAGACATTTCTGGTGTGCTTTGGAATGCATGCTTCGCCAAAATAGGTACACCAATCTCCAAAGTGCCCGACTTTGAAGGTGCTCCGACATTCGATGGTCATATGTCCAAACATGGGCTACTTGTGGATGAGTTCATCCCATTCCCGAGCGGTGCGGTTATATTCTCCACGTTTTGGGGGCAAGAGGATGCCTTGATGGGTCTCTACGACTCCAAATGGCAGCCGACTCCAGATTGGACTGAAGAAGATACTCAAAGCGTGATCCACGTGCTTTGTACCGCGTACAACGACGAACGAAACTCGTATGGTCAGTCGGTCGGCATGAACTGATCTTGCTAAGTGAAAAAACCGTCCAGCGCTAGGCTCTGTACGAAATGCATCCGAGCTCGCCCATGCTGCGTTGAACACGCGCTCGGATGCTCATTTACTCCAGTAAACTCCGCTTCGTCGCCTGTTTTCGCCTTGTCTGGCCTTCGCTCGAACACATTTCGTACAGCGCTAGGAAGTAGTGCGGGATGCCACATACAGCATCCCGCCCAAATCACGGGTAGAGCTTGAAGGTACTGTCGGGATAGCGCTGTTCAGCCCGCAACTCCCGGGTATCCAGGCCGTAGGTACGCAGCAGCCACCGTGAGTCGCCACCTGCCTTGCCACCCACTACGCCGCGCCCATGCAGTCCAACGCGATTGTTCACGAGCAGGATATCGCCAGGTGCGATGACCACCGACGCGGAGCATTCCTGACAGGCCTGCTCGAAACTCTTGATCGCTTGGCTCGCAAGCTCAGAGTCAAAATCGGTATCTGCCGCACTGTGGCTGTAGCGAATCCAGTGTCCATCCTGGGTTTCGAACAGCAGCTGGATGTCCACCATTACCTCCAGCAGAGGACTGTCCTTGCCCAAGAGCTTGCGCAGCCCAACCTTGAAAGTTTTTTGGGGGCGGAGGATGTACTGAGGCTTCGTGAGCTCTTCGATCTCCTCGTCCGTCAGCTTCTGCAGGACTGCAGAGAGGGGCATGACCGTGGTGGCAGTGCTGTTGGGATTACGAAGACCGCTCAGGCAAACGAAGTCAGGGGAGGGTGCTACGCGCTGGTCAAACTCATGCGGCTGTCCGCGAACCGGGAACGACACGCCGTCGGTGTGGCCGCGCATATTGCTCTTTGATTTGTCAGCGAAGTCACCGTCGCCCGGAAGCACCACCAAGTTCACGAACAGGTGGCCGTCATTCTCGGAGCCATATGAAATGGTGTCCGAATTGAGCGCGGCGAGGCAGACCACTGCACTGGCCCTGGCAGCGACGGTGCTGGCAACGTCAGGCACGGGGATGAACGCAGTTGGCGTATCTGGCAGATCGTGAATGTCAAAAACAGCGCGCAGATGAATCAACGGATTCGTCCAAGCACTGCGCTGGACGTCGTACAGATCGACGCCCACAGCGGTGAGAGCAGCGATGACCTGGGGTAGCAGGTAGGCGCCAAGATCCACTGGGTTGTCGAGCGCTGCGAGGCAGGATTCGAGCGAGTTATCGTGCATCCATTGGCTCACTGAACCTCGGATAGCCTTGGAAAAATGAGCGTCGATCAATTGTGTCCCTACCATCGCAAGTGATATAAAGATGATATACAGGCGCCTTTTAGCGCGCCACTGCTTCCGTCCAGATGCCCAGAGTCTACCATGAAACGTAATGTCAATTTGCCGTCTCCAGCCCTCAGCGCTCCGCTTAGGGCGTGGTCGGATTACCTGGGATGGGTGTCTGCGACGGCGGATTTTCAGGTGGTAGGGGGCGTTTGTCGGTGTACGGTTGCGATGCCGGAGGGACAGATCCTGGAGGTGCAGGCGGCGACCCCAGATCTTCTGGCCAAGCAGGTCATGGCCGACCTGACTGCCAACATGGTGGTTCCGCCGACCATGGATCGCTCAACAACATCATCGCTTCACGATGCACCGAAACAGCCGAAACAACCGAAACAGCGCCAGAAGCAACAGCAGCAGGGTGAGCCAGGGCAGGACGAACCCGGGCCCGTGATTCCCGAAGGTCTACAAACCCAAGCGTCGCCACAGGAGGTGTCTATGCGCAGTCATTACGAACCCGCTTTGCCTCGTGCATCGCAGGCGCCGCGATCTGCATCCGTGTCTAGCACCAAGGGCACATTGCAGACGGTAGGCGTGTATGTGCCGGTAGCGATGCATGAAGTGCTTAAGGCCGTTGCGGAGGAGCAGGGTAAGAAATTCTCTGTGCTCGTTCGAGAGATGGTCGAGCGTGGCCACGAGCGTTTTGAGGATGCGATCGAAGAGCATAGCGGGAGAAAGGTGCTCGACGGCTATGAGCAGAAGGTGGCGAGCTATGATGGCCAGTCCGAACAATGGATGGCCCGACTTGATCGCAAGCTCAGTCTGGAGCTCAAGTTGACCGCGAAAGAATACGGACGGTCTGCTTCTCAAATCGTCGGTGGGCTATTGGCTGAGGAGCTTTCTCATTGCCCACAAGCCCAGGCAGTCTCTACCACTGCCCAAGCAGTCGCTACTACCGCTGCCCGAGTAATCGCTGATCCAGCTGAAGTGGTACGTGCTCAAGCCGCGATTGCAGGCTTTGTAGGCCCTAAAGCCAATGAGCTGGCCAATCACCTGGGCCTTCCCGGCAAGCGAAGATTGGTCAACGAGGTGCTGGTTGGGATAGTTCGTGCACCGGGAGTCTTGATGAGAGATGTCGCCGAGTACTTCCAGGTTTCGCCAGAAGCGATGAATGAAGCGGTGAGTCTGAATTTCCGTCAGCTAGCGGCACCTTCCTTTAAGGCGCCCAACGGCCAACCAAGAGTGCTAACAGAGCCTGTTTCTTGGGAGGAGGCGGTGAAAGCGCTCCACTTACCTCATGACGAAGAGGCGCAACTGTTGGGCTTAGGGGACTGATATGAATCCTTTCGACCGTGCACGAATTCAGGCTATCAATGCACGGGCGAAACTCATCGCTGCGTGCGGTGAACAGTATCCGACCAGCCAGCAACTGATTGACGTTGCTGAAGCGACGTTAGGCATTGCGATCGAGTGGGTGTCACCCGATGACTATGCATTGGGCGGGGCAGATGCGCTACTGCAGCGGTCGATGCGCACGATCCTGATTCGTGATGACGTTCGACAGGAGGCGAAGGCTTATCTGTTGGCTCACGAACTGGGCCATTGGTATCTCGACTCACCCCAACCTGCTCCAGGTACCTCTACCGTGTCTTTCATCGCAGACCCCGACGATGAAGCTGATACAACCACCGCTGCTAGCACCCCCAGCAGCACTAGTCCCGGAAGTGCGGTGGTGGAAGGGTATGGTGCATGGGAGCGCAACGAGCTCCAAGCAAACGTTTTTGCGCGAGAACTGTTGCTACCTAGGACGACGGCCAGGGCATTGTGGTCAGCTAGATGGCGTTCTCGATCGATAGCGTCGCATTTTCTGCTGCCGCTAGAAGTCGTAAGGCAGCAACTGGCTGATGCGCTGCTGCTCCCAGATGTCCCTCCAGTTCCTCCGGCGCCTGCACATCCCCCAAGCGATGCCCAGCGTCTTGCGGCTGAGGCTCCGGAGAAGTTCGTCAATGTGGTTGCGGGCCCAGGAACCGGTAAGACCACGACGTTGGTACACCGAGTGGCCCATTTGATCGCCATTGGGGTTCCCGCCAATAGAATTTTGGTGATGACCTTTACCAACCGTGCCGCCCAGGAGCTTGTCGAGCGACTGACCGCAGCCAATGTTCCGAATGCTTCACAGGTATGGGCTGGCACCTTCCATTCGTTTGGGCTTGAGCTCCTGCGAAAGCACCACCTTCTCTTCGGTCTGACACCTCAGATCAAGATTGCTGACGCGCTGCAGCAAGTCAGAATGATGGTCGAAGAATTGCCCACCCTGCAGCTCGAATATTTCTTCAGGTTGAGCAACCCGTATGACTGGTTGCCTGATGTGTTGAGGATCATCCATCGTCTCAAAGAAGAATTGGTCACCCCGGACGAATACGCTGCGATCGTTCGAGCATTGCCGGCGGTTCAGCCCGATGTCGAGCGAGAGCGGAACGACATAGTGACCCTCTACAGGGCCTACGAAGCCGTACTACGGCGGGAAGGGTGGGTGGACTATGCAGACCTTCTGGTTCGACCCACTGTACAGGCTCGTGATGATCGTGCGTCCCTGGCTGCCTTCCTAGAACAGTACGATCACGTCTTGGTAGATGAGTACCAGGACGTCAATCATGTGATGATCGAGTTCGTCAAAAAGATCGGATCGCCGCAACGTTACCTGTGGGTGGTCGGTGATATTCGTCAGGCTATTCATCACTGGCGTGGTGCGTCGATCCAAAGTTTGCTCAAGTTTGACGAGGCGTACGTTGCTAGAGGACAGGCCGCCTCTATCAGGCGGTACAGCTTGGACATCAACCGGCGCAGCTCTCCAGAGATTCTTCGTCTGGTTGAGCGGGCTGGAACCTACCATGTGTTGCAGCCATTCGTGCCTCTGGATCCTGTATCACCTTCTCGCTCCGTGAGCGGGGTCATGCCAGCTTTATTCCACACCCAAAGGGATGCTCAGAGCAGTGTCATCGTCGGCGAGATTACTCAGTGTCGAGCGGCGGGGCACTCGTACGGCAGTCAGGGCATCATCAGCTCAACGAATGCCCAAGTAGACAAGCTTGCTCAAGACATCGAGGCGGCTGGCATTCCTGTGTTGCACCTGGGTGAGTTGAATCAGAGGGCTGAAGTCAAAGAATTCATGTGCCTGATGCAACTGCTGACGCAGCGTTCGCCTGGAGCGCTCCTCGGCTTGTTCGGGCGTGCAAACTTGAGGATGCCGGCGGCAGACATCGAGGCGCTGACGAACCAGTCTAAGATCGGTTTCAACCACCAGCGTGGTCGTTGGCTGAGCCGTCCCACTGCAGGCCTCTCGGCGCAAGGGCAGCAGGTTGTCCAGGAATTGAGTGATTTGTTGGAAGGTGCAACGCGAAGCTCTCGCCCTTGGGTGTTTGTCTGTGACCTCCTGTTTGAAAAAGGCTTTGGGTTGGAGTCGCTGGCTGACCAGTCTGCTGCGGCGCAGATCAATCGCCTGGCGTTGTGGCAATTCCTCTACGGGGTTCGCAACAGCGATGGCGTAGGTAGCCAGGCGACGTTATCGAAGTTTTTGGTCAGAGAAGATTTTCGGCGCTACATCGGGCAACGCTCGGCGGAGCGCGCGCTTCCACCCGAGGCGGCTGCGATCGACGCTGTGAGGCTCATGACCGTCCATGGCAGCAAAGGGCTTGAGTTCGACGTCGTGCACATGGCCAACGTGGAAAAGAGCAAGTTTGGCGCAGAGGCACCGCCACGTTTTGATGAGCGCCAGGCGTTGCTGCTGCCCCCTGAAGCGTTGCACAGCACGCAAGCCCTGCGGCTCCAAGGTGAGGCAATCGAGCGGAACAATTTGTTGTACGTTGGCCTGTCCAGGGCGAAAGATCGGTTGAAGGTCTACGGCGGCACTGACGCAGCGACGATTCCCGACCCCTTGTGTGATCCTTCAGCCATCCCTGCCAGTGTCGCGCGAGCCTCTGTTCCAGTAGCGGCGCCTGTCTCGCGCGTATCCATGACACCACCCGTGGCGATGACCTACGCCGTCCTTGATGGATTCATGACCTGCTCCCTGCAATATCACTATGCCCACGAATTGGGCCTTCCGATCGAGCAGGAGTTGGATGTCTCAATTCGGGCTCGTCGAGCAGTGCTGGCAGGGCTTGAGTACGTCTACCGCGATGGAATGAAGACCGATGATGCCTTCCTGCAAGCGTGGGGCGAGAAGCCGTTGCCGACATTGGAGGAGGACAAAATGCTGATTGAGCATGCCTGGATCGCCTTCAATCGAGGTGCTGCATGGCAGCCGGGCAGCGCGTCTTACGTTCCCGAAACGACTGCCAGCGTGAATGGCCAGGCCATAACCATGCCCTGGATGCTTCGTGATGCGAGTGGTGATGTGATCTGGCTGCGCACGGGGGTAGGCCTGAGTACCGTAGCGCGAAATGTTCGACCCATCCTGGAGAACCTGGGAGGCAGACGCTGCAACCGAATGTCTATTCATTCGCTCGTCACGGGCCTTTCTGAAGACGCAGTTCCGTCTGCAAGAGCGAGCAGTACCAGTGTGTTTAAGGCGATCGCGGCATTGCGTGCTGGTGAGCGTAAAGCGAGCCGAGGCAAGCACTGCAATCGATGCGCCTATTCGACGATTTGTGCTCAGAGACACTGACCGTATCGATTGCGGGATTTGATCCATCCCCTTCATTGGCGTTGACCCAAGCGTTGCCTTGTTCAGGTTGGCCGGGGAAAGGGGCAAGATAGTAGATAAGGAAAGTACTAGCTATGACCTACATAAACTTGCCGCAAGATCAGCAGAGAGCGATCAGCGCTGTGGACATGCGGGCTCTTGACTCGGCAATTGACAGATGTGTGATGGAAGAGCGCATTTCTCCACTCTATGAGTTTGGCCTCAGGGAGTGCGGGGAGCATGTGGGTTCCGAACTAGGGGCGTTCGAGCGTGCTATGGCCGCACACAACAAAGCCAAGGCTTTTGCAAAACGCGAGCAAACCAAGGCCGATCTGTTACACGCCGGTCGAGACCTGGCCCATGCTGTAGCTGCAATGAAAGATCGCGTTGAAACAGAACAGGAAGAAGGGCAGCTGTTTCGAATTGATGACCAAATGAGATCGCCCTTTCATCTCAGTAATCGGTTAACCGTCAGCATTGATTATAGTTGGCGGTCTTCCCCAGCATCAGATTGGGCGAGGGGACAGATCACGTTTATCTACGCCTATTCACCGCTACCGGATTACTCACAGCCCCTTTCTAAACGTAAGCCCAGCAAAGCCAAGGCAGCACGTGATCACCAAGATGAACTGTACCGCCAATGGGAATACTTGAAGGGACAGGCATTGTGCGCTGTTAGGGATTTCTTCCGCCAGGGTGGAACTGGACACGACATCCCTGAAGCCCTTGATGCTAAACCAGATCCCTATAGTGGGACGCTGAATAACTTCAGTTGCCGCTTCTGGCAGCCAGCTTAGCCATAGCGCTCGATGCTGCATTAGCCTCGATTTGACAGGCCGACATGGCGTCGGGCGTGAGCGCAAAAACGTCACGCCCCTCCACATAATGTGATGCAGTTCACAGAAATCGCAGAAATCTCCAATTCTGAATTAGCGTTCGCTACGTGAATTCTGCGCACGAAAAGCCCCCTAGCCCTCTCGCATTTCAAATTTGACCACCATGATTTTGAATTTTCGCGCTAAAACGAACACCCTCACATCCCAATTTTAAATTTAGGCAGTATTAAGGGGCTTATTGTCTCTAATATGGCCGGCCAAATTTTGCATTCTTGGTTGGCGGCGCTCATGTATTTTTGCTATTTCTAAAAAATCGATGGTAGCGATGTGCTCGTGAAAGTTTTATATCCTGCGACGGAAAAAGCATGGCGTTTGTAAGGAAAATCAAAACACTATATAGGAATGACAGTACCGGCAAGGAGCGTCAGCTCCCTGCGTTGCTCACTCAAGATGGTATTTTAATATCTCATTTACGATTCTTGGCTGATCCGGATTACTATAGGAAAAGTGAAGAATGGCGAACGAGGAACATTTACGCGATTCGAATGCTGGTTAAGTACATTCAAGCTAATGAAGGCGTGTTCGAAAAAGCTACTGAATTGCTCAAGTCTTTTGCGGTCGCTGTCGAATACGGGACTATTGATATCGATACGCAGCGAGATCCTAGTGGGCTTTATTGGTTAACGCGTTCCGCAACTGATGCACGTACAATGATAGGCCATGTTACCGCCTACACAGACTGGCTCGCCGAACAGCCCGAGTTTGGTCAGCCCCGACTCAATCCATTTCGTACTGCTACCTCACTTGAGGAGCGTATGAACTGGTGTGCCTACTATCACAAGGAAGCTAATGTTTTCCTGGCTCACCTTCGCAATCCCGACGAGGCAGCCAGGAAATTGAAATTGGTGCGCACTGTGCGAGGGCCTGATATACCGATGTCACAGAAAATTACCAAGCGGTTTCCTGAGCGTGAGTTCCATAATCTGCTTACCAACGGTTGGACGAGGTCGTGTAGCGATCCCAACGCTACAGAGCATGCCTTTATTGACTACAAAGGTAGGGCGATGACGATACTGATGCACTACGGTGGCCTTAGGAAGAGTGAGATTTTTCACACGTATCTGCAAGATATCATTATCGACCGCAAGCTGAATGAGGCGGTGGTTCGGATCAGTCATCCGTCTTTGGGCAGAGCACCTGAAGAAGGCTATACGAATCGCCAAGATTATCTGAATCGACGGTATAGCATGCAGCCTAGGCATAAGTATCCAACGTCAAACGCGCTCCATGCTGGCTGGAAGTCGCCGATGCTTACTGAGGATTATGTAGAAGTACATTTCTGCCCTCCTGAAGCATCGAAGGACTTCTTGTATAACTTCATCATGTACTTGCAGCATCAGCGGGTAGACCCAGAACCTGACGATGATCACCCATATGCGTTCACTAACACTCATGGTCGTCCCGAAACGCTGAAGAACTTCAATCGGCAACACTGTGACGCGGTGAATAGAATCGGGCTTGTCCACAGGAAAAAACTGGGTACAACCGAGCACGGTCACCGCCATGCTTACGGATATCGCATGATCGAGAAGGGTGTTAAGCCGAATATCATCCAAAAAGCCATGCACCATAAAAATCCGAATTCATACAAAGTCTATACGCAGCCTGACGCCGACGATGTTCGCAAAGCCTTCGAAGAAGCCGAGCGCAATGGCGCATAAGCGCTGACTCCAGGCGCCGCTTGGCACATTCGAGCCGAGCAGAAACTGACCTTTCCGCGAGACACCCCAGTAATCCATCAGCTCTCAGCCCACCTTCCGGCGGTGCTGGGTGCAGCTGGATCGCCTCAGGGATGCATGTCAAAAATGTGATGGCTGTCACAAAACCATCATTATCTTCAATTTAAAAACAGCCTCCAAAACCTCCATTCTCGGCCTTCAATTCAGAATTGAGCGCTGCTACATGAAAATCTGCGGACGAAATTCAGTGTTATTACCATCAGATTCAAATCTCGCCAGCTCAATTTTGAATTGAGTCGGAAGTTGATCAACTATTGATCAGTTTTTAATGGGATCTGGCCGGCCAACTTTTGCCTGTTTCGAGTGACATCTTCTCGGCGACTTAGTACTTTTTTAGGAAAACCACACCTTAGGTACTACTTCATGGCTAAAAGGGTTGCATCTCCCAGGGTTCTTGGCGAAAACGGGAAATCAGTAAAAGTACGATATAAACGGGGCGGCGCCATTGTTGCTGTTGATACTATTATGCCCGACGGTGAGATTGTTGGAGATGCCAACGTCGAGCAGGCATCAAGTAAGAGCTATCCCCAACGCCCTCGCAGAGTTTCACAGGTGTTCTATAGCTACGAAGAAGCAAGAGAGTTGATCATTGATAATAAAATTTTACTTAAGTCTGAATATAATCGGTTTCGCAAAGATCATCCCATGTTGCCTTGGGATCCAGATGTTCATTACGGTACCGAGTTTTTGAGTTGGAACCATTTTACGGGCAGACCTGAGTTCTATGCGACCTTAGAACAGGCTCAAGAGGCTGCACGCTCCTTGAGTGTAAAAAGTCGGGCGAGTTATATTAAGGCTACCAAGATCGATCCGCGATTACCCTACACCCCTGAAAACCACTATAAAGAGTTTCCAGGCTATGAAGTGTTTCTGGGTATTGGAGATGCACCCTACGAAACTTATCAAGAAGCATCGGATGCAGCAAAGCGCTTGGGAATTATCAGTCCTGACGCTTACCGTAGGAACCGAAAGAAGGATCCTAAGCTGATTGCTAGTCCTCTAAAGCGTTATCGCAATGAGTGGAGAGGTTGGCCGCACTTTCTTCAGATGGCAGATAAGTTGAATGGGGTTAAGTTAGCAGAGGAAAGTAATGTTTATGCAACTTGGGAAGAGTTCTCGGCGGCTGTTTCGTACTTGGGTATTAAAACCCAGAGTGAGTACATGGAGCGGCGTGTCGAAGACGCTCGCCTGCCAGTTTGGCCGGAGCGAGTTTATCTAGAGGACTGGCCGGGCTGGGGAAAGGCGATGGTTGGTCGTGCGCGCTTCGCGTGCAAGACCTGGCAAGAAGCAAAGGCTGTGGTGTTGCCGTATCGTTTTGATGGGTACTCAGCCTATAGGGTTGGCTATAAAGTGGACACTCGCCTTCCCGCCGATCCGATCAAGAAATATCCTGACTTTCCTGGCTGGCCTGCTTTTTTGCTGCCAGAGATTTATGAAACGCTGGCCGATCTCAAGCTCGCTATCAAACTCTTGGGAGTGAAGACCCAAGACGCTTATCTTGAGGCCAGAAGTAGATTCCCAGTGTTGCCTGAGAATCCGGAAGTGCTTTTCTCAGATGAGTGGGTGGATTGGTACGATGCCTGTGGATTCATTACGCCTTATTCATATCAGGAGCTTCAATCAATTGCGCAGAGCCATGATTGTAAAACGTTGAAAGACTATAGGAAGTTAGCGAGAAAGCTTGGTGATTCTAGAATGGTTAACAGGCCTGAGCTTCATTACAAAGAGTGGGTGAGTGTCTATGATTTTCTGAGCAGAGATCTACCTAACTTGCTCACGTTCGTCTCTAAGCAAAGCGCAGGTTGGATTGCTGACGTGGCCTATTGGCTTGAACGGTTGCCGGCTGTAGGTACCCGGGAGTATTCCGTATGTAAATTCATTCGTTATTACATTGAGCCTAATGGGTATGGCGCTACCGTACAGGATTTCCTCCAGCTAAAGCGTGTCGATACCGTACAATTTGAGAAATTTATCGCTTCTCAGGGAAAGCCTGCGAGTTGTAGGCGCACTTGGTACGAAATCCAAGAGTACCTAAATGATGCCTTGAAACGTCATTTCTTTGATGAAGATGAGAGTGGGAAAATCTATAGAACTGCAGATGCCGCAAATCCATTGGCAGCAATTAAGTACAATGGTGAGTTCCATAGGCCATCTGAGTCCACAAAGCCACCTCTAGCGTACCAGTTCGTCAAAGCAGCCAAAGATTGGATCGTGCAGCCGCATGCCAAAACACTCCGTGATCTTGTCAATATCCATGGTTTCGATTCAGATTACTTAGCTGTCGACGAGTCGATGATTGATTTTGATGATCCTAACTGCGTCTACCGCAAAAGCGGAGATCAGTATTATCTCTGGATTCCCATGTATTGGATTGCGGTGTACACCCTGTTGTCCGTTCCGGCCCGGGCGCGTCAAGTAATGTACAACGATTCGGGAGAAGCTGATGAATTTATCGTTGATATTAGTAATGGTGAGCCTCAATGGGTGCTAAATACCAGCCCGATGGCTGAAAAAGAGCTTCAGCAGGCCTTTGTTTCTCATGATGAAAAAGGGAATTGGGGGATGCATTTCACGTCCAACAAGACTAGCTACGATGGGGGAGGCTATGACGTACCTTGGATTCCTCAGCCGCTTGTGTACTGGTTAACGGTACTGCGTGAGTGGCAGAAGAAGTACAATCCTGTTCTTAAGCGGACACGTTGGGTAGATTGCGCCAGTCGTTGTAACTTCAGCAAAATCAAACTTAAGAAGAAACCGGATGCGTGTTTTCTATTTAGGGCGTTTGGTGAAGATAAGCCCCCAGTTTATGCGGGTGGTGTTGCCAGCCGATTGGCTGCAACGCTCTATAATATCCAGCCTGATGACCTTGTCCTGGCGTCATTCGATGACACCTATGAAAGGTCGGATCGCGTCGCTAAGTCGACTCTGACTCGGTACTCCTCGGAGTTTACGACTCACTCGATGCGAGTCAGTTTGATCACCGCCTATGTAATGAAGTTCGGCATGCCCGTAGAGATCATCATGAAGATCGTTGGCCATGCTTCGATCGTGATGACGATTTATTACGTGAAAGTCGGATCTGCGTCAGTCCGTCAGGCTATGACGGAAGGAGAGAAGCGGGCGTTGCAAGACGATGCAACCGATATGCAGATCATGGTGGAACAGAAGCGGTTGGATGAGCTCCAGCATCAGATGGTTGGCAGCACCAAGGAAGCACTTGAAGCTCTACTTGCCGGTAACAGCGGTACTCAGTTGGTAAGGGACTACGGCATGTGTCCTTATGCCGGCGCTCGTTGTGGCGATGGTGGTGAATCGACAGGCAAGCAGTGGTTGCCTGTCCAGGCCGGGCATCTGGGACTGCAAAATTGCCCACGGTGCCGGCACTTCGTTACTGGCCCTGTGTTCTTGGGTGGACTGGCTGCTTTGTGGAATGAAATTTCTCTAACTGTAAACCTCAACTGGCAAAGCTATGCCGACATTGATCAAAAGCTTTCTGACTATCGGTCGCGCCTTCAAGATCTCCGGAACGAGAAGTTCGACTGCGCTCAAGTAGGTAAGCCTTTCAATGATCGGGAGTTGAAGCGGATCAACGTCGCGATCCGCAAGCTTGAAGCAGACCAGGAAGGTGTCGTCACGAAAATGGACATGTACATCGGTGATTTGCAGGCACTGACTAAGCTGATCTCGGAATGCAAGGTCTTGCTTAATACCAATAGCCAGGCAGAGTCCCCCAAGACTGATGGTATGCAACTGCTGGTGAGCGACCGGCACGAACTTGAAATCGTGTATGAGGAGACGTCGCTTTTCCATCAGCTGAACGAGGTTTGCCAGAACGCCACGCTTTATCAATCAGCTTCAGCGGTGATGGCGACTCCTCGTAGGGCGCAGTTGCTGGATCGACTCGCCCTCAACAATGGCATTCGTCCAGTGATGCTCCAGCTCGATGAGCGTGAGCAGCTTCGTCTCGGCAACCAGGTCTCGTCATTCCTGTTCAGTAGGTTGAAAAGCAGAAAGAAGGTCGACGAGTTGATCAGCGGGCAGTTGCGGCTGGAGGACTTGCAAGGAGAGCACATCATCAGTGTGAAGGAGATCACCACCCTCATGTCCAGCGAGTCATTGCCCGGCCTCGATGGTATTCCCACTGGCTATGCTCGGCAGCCCCAATTGATTGAAGTAGAGCCCTGTCATTGACCCCTAGACAGGTCGGATCACCGACCGCTTACTGTTTTTCAAATCTGGAGGTTCAATAGAATGACGCCTGAAGAAATGCTGGCCTTGCTTTGCGCAAAATCGCCACGCCAAAAAAGCTCATTGGAGGTGGTTTATGCCATCTGCAAAGAGATTGTGGACGCGGGGGGGACGAATTTTACTTCGGAGCATATTGGCCGGGTGGGGGCTACCCGAGGAGGGCCCCGTGCACAGACGATTCGGAATAAAACTGGCGACAATTTCAAAGCTCTGATCAAGTGCTTCAAGGACGCCCCTGGTACTCGTAAGCGGGCAAAAAAATCATCGTCCTCCACTGACTGGGTTGACGGCATCAAGGATCCGAAGCTTCGAATTCTTGTTGACCGGACGCTCGCTGAACTGGCTGAAGCAAGGAGTGAGCTCAAGGAGCTGATACCTCCGGGTATTGAGTTTAGAGTCGACGATCGTCGTGGGCAGTCATCTGAGGTCGTTCCAAGCTTTAAGCTGAACGAGTTCGAGCGCGACGCCCTAACATTCTTATTGTCGGAGAGCTTCCTGCTGCAGTGGAGGTTTGAGCGGGGGAAGAGGGGGGATGTGCTGAACGCCAAGGGGGACACGGTGTTTCATCCAGGTACTCTCCCGGCATTGGAGAAGGCCCTGAAATACCTCTGACTGAAATGCAACGTGGCAACGACCCCTTCAGGCTAGGCGAGATAGAGACCTGGGGCAGGGGTAGGCAAACGCACGGTGTTGGGTGGAATCACCTACGGCTTTAGGTTAAAGGTTGGGGCTGCGAGTTCCAGCCAAAGGAAACTGTATGTTCACGTATGAGGTCGCTCAACCCACTGCCACCATGCTCCTGACGGAGATCCTCGATCAAGAAACGGGATTGGATGTCGAACTGCAGAGCTTCTTGACCCGCGATCTGGGTTTGGTCATGAAAGACAGGGGGGAGTTGGCGAGTCGTTATGCTCGTGATCCCGGCAATCCTTGGCTTGTGTGCGCGTTGTGCATGGCCCCGGTGATACTCGTGCGCACCATGGAACGGCGCTTCCATTTCCGTCATCACCCACGTGCGGAGGCAGAGCAAAAATGCTCAATTTCAACGCGTGGGCAATTGAGTGCCGAGCAGATCAACTGCATCAAGTACAACGCTGCGAAGGAGAGCGCAGCACACCTGAGGCTCAAAGGCATTATTCGAGACAGCCTTATAGTCGATGAGCAGTGCTCCGAGCCGTTGGTGGAGAAGGTGTGGAAGGGCGTGCGCCTCGCCGATCGCGCGCAATGGCGAAAGCCCGATGTCCAAGCTGAGCTCAATGGCCAACGCCTGGCATTTGAGGTGCAGCTTTCGACCACGTACCTGACAGAAATCGCGGGTCGACGTGAGTTCTACCGAGCGAACAACGGGGCTATGGTCTGGATATTCCATAGCTTCGACCCGAGTTCGACCCGCACCTCTGAAGAGGACATTTTCTTCCTGAATAACAACAACGTCTTCATCGTAAATGAAGCGACGCTTGCTCGATCTCGGGTGGCGAGGCGCATGGCCCTAGACTGCTGGTACGCCATACCCCATCTCAGGGGCAAGACGATCATTGACGAATGGGTAATGGAGGAGGTGTTTCTTGATCAACTGATCGTGAACGCCCAAGAGCAAAAGGTTTTTTTCAAGGACTACGACACGCTAAGGGCCGAGCTATTGAGTAGCGTGAGCAGCGACCGAGCCCGGCAGGCCTTTCTCGATTTCTGGATGCAGCATGCAGCAACGGACAGCAAAGAGTCGGATGAGGCGTGGCGAACTTTGCGGGAACAAATGAAAACGGCAAGTCCTGACCTTCCGCTGCCTTCGGACTACCGAATGGGGAAATTCCATGGGGCTGTGTCGATTATGTTGAGTGCCCGTTTTGGGCATCCAGTGGGCTACAACCTGCCTCGCCTCCTTAACGTGGCCAACACCGCCTTCGATCACTACAAGGGCTATTTACTCGCCTTCGGATGGACGCTGCGAGCGTTCGCGAACGAGCAACTGTTGGCTGACCAAGACGCCAAGCAGACCTGGCAGCGGAGGAAGAAGTTGATCCGCGAGGGCCTTGAGCGAATGGACGAAGCCTACCGGCAAGATCGGAGTTACAACCATGTGATTGCGTTTCTGATCCCGAGATCAAGGAAAAGCTTGCCCATGGGCGGGAGTGGTGATGGCTACCCGCGTCGGCATTTGAAATTGTAGGAATTTACCACCTTGATCTTTCTTCGCTGCGGACTCAAAAACCAACCTATACGCATAGGCTCTCCTCGTAAGCGGCGCGGACTCGCGATGCACGACGAGGAGGGCTCATAAGCGCGCGGAGGATCAAATCAGGTGGAGCCCTGGTGGTAGCAGCTCTATCGAGCACTCTCTGGTAGCCTGTTTCCAGAAGGCCAGATGGGCTGGAATGAGATGCAGCTATCTCATATACATCTGCTTGGTTCGATTCAATTTGATGACGTAGCTATCAGCGTAAAGACCGTTCGATTCCAGCACGATTTCGTCCTTCCCAGCGCTGCGGATGTCATATCGCTGAGACTTGGCCAGCAACAGACCTCGTTCAATCTCGGATTCTTCAGTATTGGGTGAGGGGGCAGTGGGGATGCTTATATCGCCTAAGGATTTGGCGACGACTCGAACTCTCACATCCATCAAGCTGGTTTCCAGCTCCTCATCAGAGGCCAGCCATTCTCCATTGCCTTCGAATCTGTAGCTTGTGGTTGCTGGAGTGGAGGGTGCAAACGTCGTGCTCTTCAGCAGACCATTGATTCGGTATGTCTTGTTGCGAAAGTACTCAATAGTACCTTCGAAGCCGACAACACCATTGGGCTGTGGATATTGAAATTTCTCATGCCACAGTCCCAGCAATTTGGGATTCAGTCCATCGGATGAGCTGGGGGGACTGATATAGGCTGCCCAAGGGCCGACGATGGTTGAGAAATCTCTTAGATGCGGCAGTAGGTAAACGATCGATGCGATGATGCCTGCCGACCAACCGAGTCGAAGCCTGCTCCAGTTCATGCTGTGCTATCCATGTTGTAAAACTATCCTCTTGCTCTTGCTTACCAAGACCCTATGTATCGGATTTTCGATGCCACAGGTCGTGAACGGTCTGCTTGGACAGCCCCAATTTTTCGGCAATCTGCTTTTGAGTCAAACCTTCGGCCTTATGCTGATGTACCTGTCTCAACCTGTTCTCGTCAACTGGCTTGCCGGGCTTACGCACCACCAATGCGTCATCTTGCAGTTGCGCTTTGAGCTCCTCCATCAAGCCAGTTTGCAGGTGCTCCGAAAGCTCAGCGGTGAGCCGGCCCAAGACGGACTCTATCGGTTCGTTTTGACGGATGGCCAGCGTGAGCGCAAGCAAGGTCAGGGGGCTCGTATCGAGAGCCTTGCTCAGGAGGTCAAGCTTATCGAGGGTAATACCGGATTCGCCTTTTTCGAGTTGTGCGAGGTACGTCCGAGTACCTGCTTCGGACAACCCTTCCTGCGAAAGCCCTTTGCGACTGCGAAGAACTCGCAGAACGGCTGCGAACGCACGTTTCAGGGGCATGGGCGATCCTCAAAAGGGGAGGATGAGGCCACGTTGCATAGTCCGGTTCTACTGTATATAGTTGTCATCGCCGGACTTATAGGTCTCGGCTGATTCATAGTGGCATTGAGCGTTTCAGACGCTGGCTTGTATTGCGTACGGGCCTGTGAGGACTGAAGCATAGAGACGGTGGTGCATATGCCCCGCCTGAATCAATTTACACCTAAACCGAACAATCGCTCGATGTATGTGGCCGGTTGAGAGGTAAGAAATGGGAGCTTGGGCTAGAGAGATGCTTTTCAATTCAGCGTTTAATCGAGGGCCATTGAGATTGCAGAGGTGGGACTCAGAGGTTCGAATGCCTGCTGTGCGTGATCTCCAGATGGTGCGCCAGGCCCTTGTGATGATGTGCTGTGGGTGATGGTTGGCCAGGTGTGTTGGGCAGCTAGCCATCTACCAGCCCGGGTGCTAATGACGAAAAAATCCAATGCCTAGGATCATTTAAAGCTGCAGAACAGGGTGTTACATGAGTGACGGGTTACGAGACATCGTGGAGCTGTTCAGCAACGATGGAGAGCAGTTGGTGGGCTTCGAGGGTGATGCCGGCCAGGCTGATGCTGAAGCCATCAGTCATCGCTCATGGAAGCCGTACTGCATCGTAAGAGAGTGGATGCTGATTGAGATTGAGGTGACTGATGAGTACCGCGAATCTCTTGCTGCCGACGGGTTACAACCTTGTGTGCTGTATGCATCCAATGTCTTGGCCCACAGTGCGAACAAGCGGCAGGTCGGCGACTGGGTTCGGTCAACCTTCCAAAGATCGCTCACCGACGGCTACGTGTTTGAAACGCGTAACACTCTATATATTTTGACAGGCCCTGGTCAGAGAAAAAAAGCCAGCCTGGAGACCGTCATGGCAATTGTTAATCTCTACTGAAAATCGGGGAGGCTAGATGTCTGGTTCCTTTTTAACGAGGCTCATGCGCATTGCAGTCTTACGAGCAAACCTGATGGCAGGCCAGGAGATTTTGAGACACGCCATGATGGCGAGGGGTGGCTCATGCGACTTCTCGTAATGTCGGATCTCCATGTCGAGTTCCAGCCCGTCGAGCTGCCCGACCCATCTCTGTATGACGTTGCCATTCTCGCTGGTGACATCAACATCAAAGGTCGGAGCTCCAATTGGGCCTGCGAACATTTTTCGAAGGAGACCGTGCTCGTAGCTGGCAACCACGAGTTTTACAAATCGAGCTGGTACAAGACGCTCGATCAGCTTAGCAACCCCCAAGCTGCCCACGTTCACTTTTTGGAGCAGCGCACGCTTGTCCTCGATGGCGTTCGATTCGTGGGATGCACCGGGTGGTCTGATTTTGAAGGTACCGGGAATGCGCCATTGGCGATGCTGGACGCACGGGCGCTCATGAATGACTACAAAGTCATTCGGGTCGAGCCGCAATATCGAACCCTGGTACCCCAACAGACTCGCAAAGTCGCGCAAGAGTCTCGTGAGTGGCTTCATCGCGAGCTGGAACAACCCTTTCAGGGAAAAACGATCGTGGTGACTCACTTCCCGCCTTTGATGCATTTTGTTCCGGACTATGGAACGCATCCGCATTTGCGGGCCGCTTACGGCAACAACTGGGAGGAATTCCTGGATATGAAGGTCGATCTCTGGATCTTTGGACACACTCACGTGGCTGTCGATGAAACGATCAATGGAATCAGATTTCTGTCCAATCCAAGGGGTTATCCAGGGGAAGACGTCGATTTCAACAACCAGTGTGTGATCACGCTTTGAATGGCTTGAAGCGTGCGAGAAGAGGATGTTTGCAGTGTATTTTCCAGAATCGTTGCTGAAGGCCACGAGGGTCACTTTCCAGGGACAGATCAGCGGTTATTTGCTCGATGCTCGTCCGGTCGGACTGGGCTTCAAAGCGGCGATGTTTTTTGACATCCACCAGCGCGCCGAAAACGGGGATACGGTCGTCACCGAGGATTTGGCGGCGATGGAAGAGCAGCACGGCTATTCGATCGCTGTCACCACAGCGGGTGATCGATATGTCATCGTGAGCTTTCTTATGTTCATGATTGAGGAGGTCGACGGGGGGCAGCAGACAGTGGTGATGTCGATGACCCGAGAAGCTTCCGCGCGCTCGTAAGCCTTCGAAACAAGGCCATTTGGCGAAGCAATGGATGGGCAGGAGTTACCATGTCATACATAGACATCGAGGAGATCGTTGGCCCAAGCGCGGTCATGCCAGGGGTGGAAATGGATCTTGAGGAAGCGATCCGGATGACAGAGACGAGATTCCCGGATAGGAGCTTTTGCATCGTCGATGAGTGGGTTTGGCTTGATCTCGATGCGCCTGATTTGGTCGTCCAGGAGTTGGCTATGGAGGGCAAGAAGCCGGTGATGCTGCTGATGCTCAATGTGGTCTTCGATAGCTGTACCAAAACCAGCAGCGCCCTCTGGCTGCGCTCGTCACCGTTGATTGATTTCAGCGACGGCATGTTTTTTCAGACGCAGAACAAACTTTACGTGCTGCTCAGCCATGGTCGTCGAAAAACGATGCCTTTGTCGGCAGTGCTTCGCGTTTTTTGAAGCTGAGGTGGCAGTCGGCCTAGCTTATGGCCAGGATGCCTGAACCTGGAGATTGGCGGGGACGCTGATGCTTCTTGAATCACACAGCCCGCATCTTATGGTAGTCAAACCAATCTCCGCACTATTGCCTTTGCCAGAAGATTTACTTTGGCCAGGTGATGTTTACAGCCAAGGGCCCTTTTCCCATGGTTGTGCGAGGGGATAGTCTTTTTCTCAGCGCAATAAAGCGTTCCATGCCCAGTCCATCAGTTTGGAACGGGTAAAAGTCGAAAGTGGTTGTGAGGTTGAGACGGGTGCTCGTTTCCTTGATGTCAGAAATGGTCGATGCTGAAATCAAAACGCCGTCGAGGTAGGTCTTATTTTTGATCCGTCCAAATGCACCCGACTCGTCTTCGACAAACTCCCGAATCTCTTTGGAAAGCATTTGAAGGGCTGATGCCGGGGTCTGCGACGTCAGAATCTGTTCACCCGGGAGGAGGTCGTCGATGTTCAGGGCGATGAAGCCAGGGTTCTCTGATTCGCGGATTTGCTTGGCACCGTCCCGTAACCTAGAGACAAGGCTTTTGCGCTCATAGATTTTCTTGCAGGCGATTGAGTAGTTACCAAATCCGAAGTCGACAACAATGTCGGGAGGGTCGATCAACTGGGCCGGCATCCTGCGCTTGAGGGCGGTCAGAAGCGAGAGCTCCCATAATGCGTCCTTGCCTTGGGATTTGGATCGGTTCGACAGGTTCACGTCTGCCCCAGAGATTCGCTGAAGGGCTTCATCAATACCCGGCTCATCATTGAGCGTGGAGATGATCCGAGCAATCTTCTCTGCGTAAGCGGCGTTGATACCCGTTACCAAATTGGGTGATGTTTTGCTCTGCGTCCATTGCTTGTCGAGCTTACGGGCGTCTGCAAAAAGCTTGTGAAGCACACTCCCAGGAGTGAAGCGTATACCGCGTTCCTGAAGGATGATTACCGCCTCATCCACCAGGGTTACGATGTCGGCGTAGCTACAACTGGTGAAGCCGTAGCTGTCAGCTTGGACGCTAAATGCCTGGGTATTGATGGCGAATTCCTTCGATTGGTTTTCGGGCATTTGATGGGGTTCGCCCAAGAGGGCTCCTCCGGACATCAATGATGAGCGGAGCTCTATGCGGGCGAAATTTATGTCAATCGCTGCAGCCAGGCAAATACCTTGGTGACCGTGAGCTTATGCCTGAATTCCTAGAGTGCTCCCTGCACCGTGACACCCGTTCAAAGATGCGGTGACGTTGCACGTCATGCTCAATGACGTCCTAATCAGCTTGGCGGCATCGTCGCCCCAGTCCTGGAAGCACGATCGTCTAGGCGATCATTATCAACCATGCCTGCAGCCCTCTATGAAGCAAACCCGATGTTTCTGAGGTGCGATGGAAATCGTGATGGCTTTTCGAAATCACCAGATGAAAATGTTGGTAGCATATACTCAAACATTGAGTTTGAGCTGTATTTATATACAGTATTTGAATAACGGTAGTGTTCCCTTCACCGATGCCTTCGGCTGAGGCTTGGCATTGATTTGCTGACGCGTATTCAGAATTGAAGCGTGTGCTCGATGTGCTAGGTGAGTCGCTGGTCAGGGAAGCATGGCCAAACATTGGAATGTCTATGGATACGACGCAACCAGAGAATGCGACGCTGCCCGGCGCCGCGCCCTTGCCGTTCGATGCGACATTGCTCTTCAAGGCGCTCCAGTATCAATTGCTGGTGGCAGTGGAGTACTGCTACGACCTGGCACCAGGTGAATGTATGTGGCTGGAAGCCATGGGGGATGTCACTGTTCCCGGGAAAACTCAGGCTGAGGTAAAGCTCTACACCGATAGCCTCACTGACAGTCATGCCAATTTCTGGAACACTATAAAAAACTGGCTCCATGAAAATTTTGAGCGCACCTCTTTCAAAACCTTGGTGTTGCTGACGACTCAGAAATTCGGAGCGCTGACACTCCTAAAGGGCTGGAACACCGCCACTCCCGCAGAGCGGTTCGCCATCATGGAGAGCATCGTTGCGCCGTCCCAAGCCGATGCCAACACGAACTCAAAAGACGAGCCTGACGCCGAAGCGAGTGCTGCAAAGGCCTCGAAGTCCAAATCGCTTCAGCAATATGTGATGGCGCCCGAGCGCCGGGACGCACTGATGGAAGTGCTGGAGCGTATGCACATCACGACTGGTGCCGACTCGTTGGAGCAACGTCTCCAGAACTACGAGACCCGGCATCTCAAGCCCATTCGGCCTTCCAAGTGCAAGCAATTCATCGAAGAGCTGCTGGGTTTCATAAGCAGTCCGCAGCTTGTGATCGGCAGGTGGGTAATAACCCACAAAGCCTTTACTGACAAATTGTCAGAACTCACCCATCGATACATGAAGCATCCGCGAACATTCCCGGCAGTGGACGTAAAGGCGCTGAAGAAAACCATCAACGCCGAAGAAATTCGCCCCATGCTGTTTGCTCAGAAGATTGTGGAGATCGGTGGTGAGACCCATCTGAAGGAAGCCGCCTTGCATCGGGTCGTTGCGCAGACCACGATCTCGGATCTTTACACTGATGGCGTGCTCTTCAAGTCGATGGTGGATCTCTACCTCGGCAATCATCTCACACAGCATCGATACGGACGTGCGCTTGCGATGCTCGGCTGTGCGGGAGTGACGTGTCCAGCCGCGCTGGGTACCCGCTCGATGATGTTCTATCTGGAGCGTAACGCTCTGGCTGTTGAGCCTTTCTGTGGCTTGGAAAACACGATGCCCGAGTTTCGCAATGGCATCTATCACATCCTCGCCAGCGAGGAGCCAGAGGATGAAGATGATGAGTTCCATTGGAGGCTTTGGAAATGACCACTCAAGTCTCTGACCACCTGTACACCCTGCACCGAACCCCCTTTGCACTGGCTCCAGTCATCCAGAGCTTCTACGAGCACTGGGAGCCGATCGAGAAGGATATTCTGCTCAGTTATCTCATTCTTCCGCTGGTCACCTACAAGCCGATGCATGGGTTTCTGAAGTGGGCTCGCAGGGATAGCAATGTCCGAACCATGGCCGCAGATCCTTCCAGGCTCGTCGGGCTCGCGATGCGAGTAGAGGAGTTCAAGCCGATTACGAACGCCGCATTGCTCATCCTTGCCGCTGAGAAAAGCCTGGAAGTCACTGCCGAGTTGTCGGTTCAATCACTTCAGAAACCGCAATCAATCAATGCTGACAAGTCGCTGGTGCGGTACAGCCAGAAGCTGGCCATGGTGCTGTCCGGTGAGAACGTCGTTTCCATTTACAGGATGTTGGGACTTAAATCGCTATGAAGTGTTATGTAGAGTACATCGGGGTGGTGGACAAAGAACACGGTGTCCATCACGTTCCCTTCAAGCCTGGTCTCAACATCGTGACGGGCAGATCGTCGAAGGGTAAGAGTGCGATCCTCGACATATTTGATTATTGCCTTGGCAGCTCCGAGGACACGATTCCTGAAGGCATCATCACGGATCGTGCAAAGTATTTTTTCACAGTCCTACGCTTTCCAGGTGTCTCAGTCGTGACGGGACGAATGGCAGCAGGCAATAGCTGCTTCCTGCGTGAGCTTTCCGGGCCAGCCGTGGACGACGCGCTTGAGCTCATCGAGGACGTCGACACCTTCTTCACTCAGAATTTCTTCCAACACAAGGATGCCTTTCTCAAGAGCCTTGGGCGCTATTTCGGCGTCACGTTGCAAAACATCGACACCGATCCTCTGCACAAAGAAATGACCGGAAAGTGGAGCGCTACGCCCTCAGTGCGCAGCTTCGCATCGTTCATGTTGCAGCATCAAAATCTGGTAGCGAATCGGCATGCGATTTTCTACCGGTTCGAAGAAAAGCGTAAACGTGATCAAGCCATAGATCAGTTCAAAATCTTCATGAACATCGTTGGGGAAGACTACTTCGATCTGGCGAAGCTGCGTACCGAGGCTCTGTATGAGCTCAAGCGCGCCATAGCGCAGATACCCAAGCAGGAAAAAATCAAGGAGGAGTATCTCGACGAATTCAAAACCTTGCTGAAGGAGTATGAGGCACTGGCTGGTCAGCCACTGACAGAGCTTACTCCTGGGCAAATCTGGGCGAAGCCCAAGCCGGCCCTTGAGCGCATCACCGGTATTTCGGTCAGGGTCGATGGTCTGTCCAACGCTTTTGAGGCGAGACGGGATGAATTACGTGACCAAAAAGCCGGGCTGATGTCCACGATCCAGAAGGCGCTCAATACCCGCTACCTGCTGAAGGTTTCGACTGAACAAGCATCAGGCTTCGCCGAATCTCTAACCGCACTGCCCATTCCTTCGGCGACTAATCTGGAACATGCAGCGTGCCCTGTTTGCGCATCCCAATCTGATGTCGCTGAGGACGAAGCCAACAAATTGTCGGCAGCCATTCACTGGTTGAATGGGGAGCTCAAGGTATCGAGTTACGCGCGAGAAGGCTTCGGTGAAGAGCGCCGCAAGATTGATAATGACCTCAAACAATATCGTAAAGAGCTGGCAGCGATTGAAGCCGCTCTGAAACCTCTTGATGATGAAGCGGATCGATTGGAGAAATCCAAGTCTGTCGATGCTGCAGCCCAGAAGGCAAAGCTCAAGCTTGAGTTGGCAATCGAGCGGCGTATCGCCAATCCTCCCTCAGAAGTAGAAGGAATGGTGGAATTTTGGCAGAACGAGGTCGAAAGATTTGATGAGCTGATGGCCCAGTATGACGTTGAGTCTAAACTCTGGGCCCTGCAGAACGACATCAACAAAACCATGAGGGCTCTGGGTAAAAACTTTGATTTCGAGGACTCGTATAAATCCGGCTCTTTGAAATTTGACGTAGAGACCTTCGACCTCTGGCATGAAAAACCTATCGAAGGTGGGCGGGTCAAAAAGGTGTTTCTGCGGTCTATGGGGAGTGGTGCCAACTGGCTGTATTCCCACCTGACCCTTTTCATGGCTCTGCATTACCAGTTCGCCGCACATCCAACATGCAAGGTGCCACCGATCCTATTTCTCGACCAACCGACGCAGGTTTACTTCCCTTCGACCGATGATGCTGACTCATTCGTTGCAGATGAGTTGCGCGGTGACCGGAAGACCACCAGAACGGTCGACGAGGACGTGAGCGCAGTTTCGAAGATGTTCAGCAACCTCGCAAGATTCTGCGATATCACCTTTAAAAACACTGGGGTAATGCCGCAGATTATCGTGTGCGACCATGCCGATAATTTGCCGCTGCAGGGCGATTATGTGTTCGAAACCTTCGTCCGCAGACGGTGGAGGAAGCAGGGGCTGATCGCAGAATAATCCGAGGCCTCTGGCCAAGGTAACCGATACCCTGGCCGAGCTTGCTCATGATGGCTGGTACTATTTTTGAACTCCGATGTGGAAGCACAAGTGTGGCGTCTCTCCTGTTCGCATTTTCCCGAGGAGGTTCCTCAGATGCTTCGAGAGGCGCTTTCGTCCTTTAGGCGCAGGCCTGGTTATGACGACCCAACACGAGTAGACCACGTCGCGTTGAGCAGCCTTGGCTTCAAGTATCTTGGTACGATGTTGGAGCAGAGTAAGCGTCATGGCGATGACTGTGCCCGATCAATTGATCGATGTATGTCAGCCATTTCTCTTAATGGGTACGGATCGCTCTGTCAGACCCAAGGCGCTGCCAGGGAAGACCGACCACCAAGGCCTGGAGCTGTTCAGCATTCAGCTCCATCCGGTCACCCTGCCGATGATTTGGCCAGGAGAATTTTCCCTGGTGCAGACGGCGTGCTGCCAGCCAAACCCCAAGGCCATCGTGCACCAAGACTTTTATGCGATTGCCTCGGCGATTGGCAAACAGATAGGCGTAGTGCGGCTGCGCCGCACCGAAGACAGCCACGACACGGGCGAGGGCTTTTTCGGTGCCGCAGCGCATGTCCATCGGTTCGGTGGCCAGCCAGATTGTGTCGATGCGGATCACTGTGTCAGCCCGCGTACAAACTGGGCACAGCCCGTGGGATCGGAAGATGGCCATTTCACCGTGATGGTTTGCTCGCCACAAATCAGCTCGACGATCGCTGAGGCTTCAGTCGGCCTTTTCGGTGCGATCTTTACCGGAACGAACGCCGGCAGTGTTGCAGGTGATTTGTCCCGGTAAAGCGGTATCCACTTTCGGATCACGTTGGCGTTGATGCCGTGGCTGATGGCAACACTGGATATGGAAGCACCAGGTTGCAGGCATTCCTGGACGACCTGGGCTTTGAACGACTTGGGGTAAGAGTTTCGTTGGCGCATTAAGGGCTATCGCGTCCGCTTAAAAATAGGCGGACACCATCGCCCTTAATTTGGGTGCTCGGAAGGTGTGTTGGCTGTTCGCTTACGGAGCAGAGCCCTAGGCACATCTGGCATGTACACCATGGCGATCATATCGAGCTTCGCTGGGAGGCTCGATTGCATCTAAAGCGTTGTCTTCAGCATCGGCTGGTGCGGGATGGGCATGCTCCTGGCGTCGTGCGAGACGATTATTTTTCAATCGATCTGGGGTACTGAAGCTGCGGGTGGCCAAGTCTCATCTCTCCCTGACGGTGTGGCGCACAAGGCGGTTTCGGGGAGAAGCTTTGGACAGCGTCAGACAAACTGTCCTTGAGGCGACAAAAGATTCAGTTTTGCGACAACTTGTTGACCCCTCCCTCTTGAAAATTTTTAAACGAGACGGAGCTCTTATATTTGAGAGCAAAAGAATTTTAACGGTGTTTGCACCACCGCTGATGCACGATCAACGCGCTATTTGATGGCGTGTCTTGCCGGCTTTTGCTTCTCGCTTTTTCGCCTGTAGGTTGCCTTGCCGCATGGCGAGGCGGGGTGTTCAGGGAGATCGGTTTTTAGGGCCGTAGGCCCTGCTTACGCTTTGAAAACAAACGACCGCGATTTCCATATTTTTTTTGAGTGAATCGCTCCGCCTGGAATTGCACCCGTCTCATCCAACGGCGGCTATGTTGGCTGAGAAGAGGGGTTGGCAACGTTAGCCCTGGTTATTGATAAATTGTTCTGCTGTGCCAGCCCCGAGCCTCATCGTGATGCGTTAGCCTCCCGCAGAGCTTCTTCCAGAGCCTCTAGTGCGTCTGCCAAGCGCTGATCCTCCCGAGGGTCGCCGCTATCAGGCCTGAACGCTTCACAGTGTCGTAGAAGGGCTTCTAGGTCGTTTTGATTGAGATCGAGTTCCACGTGCATGATTGATCGTCCTTGGGCGGGAGTAATCGTCAGGCTGCGGTTGAAGACCGCATGGTGCGGTGACGAAGTAGTTGTGGGGTTTTGATTTGAAAAGTGATGTCGAGAAGCGGATGTGGGAGATGGCCTCGCAGGTCTACGGGGATGCTCTGGGCGAGATTCTGAGCCTGGCGTTGGCGGGCTACAAGCGCAGTTCTGGGCTGGACGATTTGACTCGCCTATATCCCAACACTGCTGGGCATCAGGTGCTGCCGATTTTGCGGAAGGCGTTGTTGGTGCGCTGGCCTAACGTTGACTTTGGGCAGTCGGAACTGTGCGTCGAACTGCGCTCTCGACTTCGTTCACACTTGAACCAGTATCTCTTACGCCGGCTGGTCTTTGAGCATGCAGCGCCGCCGGTGATGCGTGATGCGCTCTTCGGGGCAGACGTAGGCTGGTGAGCGAGCAGTGAGACAACCAGGCACGACTTACCCTGGCTGCTGAGGAGTTTCCATGACGCAAGACCGCATAGCCCTGGCTCTGAGTAATGAGGAGTTCGCGGCCATGATGAAAGAATTCGATCTATCAGGTGAATGGATGCGTGAGCAGCTGGCGTCGAACCGTGCATCTTCGCCCCCCAATGTACTGAACCAGTCGAGAGCGGATGCGGCAGTGGGCGGCAGGCGCGTAGACCCCGGCCAACCTCCCGAACCGTAAAAAGCTTTGGGCTGTAAACCACTTTTTGCACTGTTAACTAGGTCGGTTTACAGTACAAAAAATGGATTTACAGCTTTTGCATTTCATCGGCGCTCTTAAGCCTGATCAGGCGCAGTATGGTCAGCTCGCACAAAGCCATGCAGTAGGAACTCCCTATCGGTAGATCCCTGCGGCGCCCTGGCTTTCGTTCAGTCATAATGATCGGGTCAGTTTCGATGGCTGGCATGCTTTGGTCATATTGCTGTATGCACTCCACTTCACCCTCCGTGAGACACCTGAAATGACCCTTGATTTGAGTGAGGAGGAAATGCGCCGGGCGCTGTTCGGCACCTCTACTTCTGCTTCCGTCCAATTGAAAAACCTCCTACACCTGAAGCTATCAAACCGATCCCCGAGAAAAAGGCAGAGCGTAAATTCTCCTCACCTAAGCTTCGAGTAACGCTGAAGGTCAGCAAGGTCTTTGAAGGCGATGAGGAACTCTTCAGCTACGACGCGAGTACCTTGAGCAAACTCCTGGCAGAGCAAGAGGCTAGAAGCGCAGCCAGGAAAAAACGGTTCAAGTATATCGAGCTGATTTCGGTCGTCCCGGTCTGATGGGTTTGATGCCGGTGTAAAGCAAGGTATTTTTCAAATAGCATGCCGCAATGGATGTCGCCTTCCCCGATCTCGGTGTGCCGTTGAGAGTTTAAGATGCCAACCCGCTGCTGGTGGCTAACACGTGGTCAGCAAAGTCGGTCAGGTTCTTGAAGCCCTCACCACCTCTGCGATTCAAGAAGAAGCCTCGGATACCCACTTCGCGAGGCGCGTAACAATCGCGTTGGATCGAGTCACCAATCATCATGACCTGGTCTCTGCTGAAGTAGTCACTGGTATCGGCACCGATGAGTTCACAGCTTGCCCTGTACATGAACGGTTCAGGTTTCATCGCGCCAATTGCGTAGCTGAAGCCATAACCATCAAGCGTTGGATACAGTCGGCGGACGGGTTCTCCATACGGCGCAGCGAGATTGGAGGCAACGGCGATCTTGATGCCTTCGGCCTGCAACATTTCCACGGCCCGCAACCCATCATCATACGGTTCGATGCTACTGAGATCCGCGTCAAGCGCACCTTGGATTTCGGCCATGAGATCGGGTCGGATGCTGATCCCGAAAAGCTCTGCCGCTTCCGCAAGGCCCAGGCTGCGGGTCATGACTTGGTGTAGATCGTTCGATTGAGGTCGACGCCCTTGGCGGATGCCTTCTTTCAAAATCATGCGATATGGGTGTCTGCCCTGCGGGATTCGAAGCAAGGTGCCGAAGGCGTCGAAGAGTATGAACCTGACGGACATCTGAGTTGCCTTTAGGAACAGCGGATCGAAGCCCGCTTCATCTGATCTGGCAGGATACAGTGGATTAGAGGGTTGGGCACCTGAAGCGACCAGTCAGCTATCAAGTGAGCTTTACGCTGTGCAGCATCCTCAACAACAGAAAGTCATCCGGGGCATCCATGATGAGCTCTCCATCATCCGCGACCCTGACCTCGCAGAGCCGAGGATGGCTCAGTAACCCGGGAGGCAGAGGATTGCGAGCAAATGGATTGTGGAGCACATACAGGCCGTCCATAAGGTGCTCGGCATAGTCTCGTTTCGGTGCTGTCCGCACCACTGGAAACAGGCTCCCTGGATTGGGGTGGAAGCTGGTGTACACGGACGGTGCTTCAGGATTGTCGGCCAGAGCTCTCAGCTTCCCCCATGTGGCCAGGCAGCTATAAACAACCGCTGATACTTCCGCATGAGCATCGTCGCAAAAGAGTCCGACGTCGATGTTGGTGTTGGCATTCTTTGGGGCTGCCGTGACGTTGTACGATGCTACGTGGGTATCCCCTGGTTTGGTCGCCGCCTCATCGTGGTAAAGCCCGTACAGTGCCGCGAGGATGGGGCGGCCAGATGCGAAATGTGAATGCGGCCTGTCGAATGACGCGATGCCTATCACGAAGGGTTTGCCTTCAACATGGGGATGGTTGAGGTAGCTTTTTCGGTATTTCTTGACCTTGGCATTGAAGCTGTTGCAGATCCGCAGGGTCGATTCAATGTTGAAATCAGTGAAATCCTTCGGCGGCGGAGACATAGGAAAGCCGTATGCAGGCTCACCACCAGCCGGTGGATTCGCAATCGTCGCCTCCAGGCAGAAGGGCACTTCGCCCTCCACCACGAAGTCGGGGGCATGGTGACGAAGGTCGATCGGTAGACCCCACTCCTTTAGTGCGGCAAACAGGTAGAGCTCCCAGAAAGACGATTCGAAAGTCGTTTGGAGCTCCCTCACAAACTTCCCATCACGGTCTGCAAAGCCCTCAGCCCATTGAGCCAGTACAGCGCGCTCAGGCCCGTAGGGACTTTCATTCATCATCTTGAAGATCGAGTGCTGAGCGTCGACCTCGACTTGGTGGGTAAATAGATCAATTGGCATGAGGGGAGTCCTGGTCAGGTGCCTACCGAATTCGCAACCCTCATAGTAGGTTTCTTGGCACTAGGGGTGGACGCATTCTTGAGTTTCAAGCCGCACGCCTTCAACTTCGCTGGTCGTCAGGCCTACCTTGAAATCATGAGACGCGTCGATGGAGATGATTGAGGGGTATGGCGCAGGAGCACAGCTCCCCCATCGACATCAGCCGATCTCCCACATGGCCTTGATGCCATCGCATGCCTAGGTGTTAAAGATTTCTTCTTTCCGAAAAAAAGCCACCACCTGCGTGGAGGTGGTGGCCGGGGGTGGTGCGGATCTCCGTCAGAACAGTCCGTTTGCGTTCAATTTGGGGATGGCTACGCCTTGAAGATGAGTCTGGCAAGACATACTACATCAAGCGCTTGGTTGTCCCTGACTATCTAGCTAGAAAAGGGGCTTTCAGCAATGATGTGCCACGGACGTGGTATGTTAAAAATATTGATAAACATACTGTTGTGATCGTTGGATTTGAAGACGGTTCGGGCAAGTTTTACTACGACCTTGACGAAATAAAGACCCTTTCCAAGGGCGCCAGGGTGCAGGGTGTTATTTATGCTGTTGCTGCTGTGCCAGCGCCCATAATCGTAGCTGTGGCGACTTATGGCCTAGGGCTTCTGTTGATGCCACTATTCGTTTATCAAGCTTATAAGTTCCTCTTCAAAATTCCTTCAATTCTTAGCCAGGCGACGCTGAAGAGTGATTTTCAGGGATTCGGAATCAGCATTTAAAGCGCTGGTGGAGCTGTCGTAGGCTTGTTAAAGAGATAAGTTGACTGATGACAAGCCTGCGCGCCGTTGAGGCGCGTAGGTTCAATGCTATGCCGGATTTCACTCTAGATCATCATCGGTATTGGTCAGATGCTGCATAAAGTGATCCTCACGCCGTTGTTGCATGGGGCCGTAAACACCAAGTGGCATGTGAAACTTTCTCATTGACTCTGCATCATTAACGAGTTGATCAAGCGCGCTGCACTCATCGTAAATGCGCTCCCAATGGGTCAAGACGTTGGCGCGTATTCGAGATGGTGCGCGTATCCTGGTGTGATCATCGAGGAGGATGTCAGGCAATTTGAAACGCCGGAAGCCATCGCTTGTTTTGAAACTGGTCTTGCGGAGCTTTCGATTGTAACTTGCAGCACGGAGCAGCCCAGTATGCCTGAACTTGGAGTCTTCTTGCCTAAGTAGTTTGATGGCCAGTGCGAACTCTCGGTCGCTTAGAGCTTCAGAGAGTGGATAACTTATTCCCCAAAGCTTCAGCATGTCATCAATTAGCTGGAGGGCTGAGTCTTCAATACGGTCAGCCATTTGCGCAGCTGTCATGTCGACCTGTTTGGTATATCCATGGAGCATTAGTATTAAATAAAAAACCACGACGTGACGCGACATGCCACGACAGATGTCGTTGCACAGCACATCTCCCAGTTTTTTGTTGAGAACAAAGTCATTAATTATGTTGGCCAACATCGCAAGATTCATGTTCGACATGTCAAGCGCGAGGTGGCAAAGTGTCGAGGCGAGTTTGAGTCTGTGGCGAAGTGGTAGTTCTGGGAAGTGGGTGGCGATGAGAATGTGGATGATGTTGTATTCGAGCCTCTGGCTGTCTTCTAGTAAGTTTTGAAATTTAGACTCTATCCTGTTTTGCTGAAATTGGCTTAGTCCATCTAATCTACAGGTAACCCACTTATATTCACCTTCAAATTCACTGGCAATGGCGTTGGCTTCAAGAACTGAGAGCATGCTGAAAGCCGTCTCTGCGATGGGTACTCCACCTTTAATCAACGTAATGATTACAATCGTACCGTAGGTTTCGGAGTAGTGCAGGCGGTTGTTGAGAACCAGGTTGTCTAGCTTGACCTGATGAAAGACCCGGTTGAAGGCCTCGTGCATCATGATTTCGGTTATGTTCAACATCACCACCGAGGCAGCGAATTTGCCCTGCGTCAAGATCTTTGACAAGGCGGCATTCCGGCGCAAAAGAAACTCAGCGCCCCATACCGTAGTCGTCAGGTCAAGATAATGAGTATACTCATGGATGCAGAGGTTATAGGCATCTTTTTCAGAAGGGGTGAGCTTGCCTGTGCTAAGTCCAGCCTTGAGTGCCGATCGGATCATCTTCCTATCTTTGGCGGAATAGGTGTTTAAGAGGATGACACTAGTGGTGTAATCAAGACTTCCAAGCTCATCTGGCGAGCACAGTGTAAATTTAGTTCCTGGCTTGACTTTCATTGTGTTTTTTGTGCTCGTGGTTGTTGGGTGTTTCATTGTAATGCTTGCGATGTAGCTGTCTCAGCTTGTCGAAAATGATTCTTAATTTCGTACCTCTAGAAACGGTTTCTTGTCGATGATTGCGGCTTGAGACTTCTTTTTAAGAAGTTCGACTAAATCGCCCTGGTTTTGCAACAGGCTCACGATTTCTTCTAGGGTGCACAGGAAAATGGTTCTGTGATTAAGGAACTCTGCGCACTGACTGATGACGGCCTGCGTGTACCTGCTGTTTGAAATGAAGATGCCCGACACGTTTGCTCGGTTCATCACCCTCGCTAGGTGCGAGCTGAAATCGCCTACACCTACAGGGTCTTTAAGCCACTTCATTTCCACCACGTGTAGGGTGCCCGAGAGTTCAATGATGCCGTCGATCTGCTCCAGCACCACCGCGCTGTCCGGTGCCCTGCGGACAAAGTTCTCTCTCACATGGATGCCGTAAGCACGGAAGAGATCATTCAGCACCACCTCCAGGCGTCGGCCTCTTTCTTGGGGTTGGTCGTCCATACCGAAGAGGGCGAATAGACGGTTCTTTACGTCCTCGACCTCGCTGCGCTTGCGCGCGGCTTCCTGCTGGGCTGCACGGTGTGTTGCTTGCGCTTGATCGCGTTCAGCCTCTCGCTCCTGCTGCATCCTGGTGAACGCATCTTTCTTGTTCACTGCATCACGGACGCTTGCTACCAAGCCCTTGGCTTCGAGACGGTCGTCTGGCCAGCAAGATTCGAAATCCTCAAATTCGACGACCCGACGGATCACCCCGCGACGTGGGCCTAATCCGTTATCACCACGCATGTTTAAGCGTGTCAGCACGGTGCGCACGATCTCGTATTTGCTGATCGAGCCTGGCGTGGTTTTCACCGTTGCGCTGACGGCTGCCAAATCCTCCTCAGTGACCCCGGCACCCTGGAAAAATAGGATGACGGATTGCTTGGACTTGACCAGTTTCGGGATGGTCTTGATCAGCAGTTCCAGGAGGTCTGCCGGATAGTGAAATTGCTCAGCCATGAAAGCACTCGTTGTCCGTAACCTTTCCGATGGCTCACGCAAGGCGAGCCTGCTGCGCTTGTCATCATGGCCCTAGATGGTCGGAAGGTAAATCCCGACCGTAGGGTGGCCTTCGCTTGCCAGCTCACCTGACGTGGTCGGGCTGGGTTGCTAGCCAGACTCTTCCAAGCAGTACTAGGACTGAGTGCTGGCTCTTACCTTTCGCAGGTTTTCGAAGAAGGTAGCGTTGAGCGTGCCAGTCCAGTCGATGGGCAGCAATTCAACCCAGCTCAGGGCCTCAAGCAGGGTCACTAAGCCGAGGCCAAACGCGTTTTCGGGGGCCTGTTCTGTGTACAAGCCTGCCCCGTACTTGGTGTCAAAGAAGAGTGATGACTTGATGCCGTCTGGGCCCAGGTTCACCGTCTGAGTCGCGATGTGGCTGTTACCTAGGATTAATAGATCAGGTGTGTGTTCGCCGTAAGTGCGAGGGAGGGCGACGTCGGGTGAAAATTTGCGTGCAAATACTGCACAGAAAGGCTGGTTTTTCAGTGGTGGGTACGTACGTGGCCAATCCCTGGGCCGCCCGTTGTAAACCGGCCCATCCTTTTCATAGTCAGGGTTGTTGAGGCCACGGCGCGTGAGCACAAGCTTCTTCACCGCCTCGGCCTGGCCGATTGCCTTCTCCAGTACCTCTGAGGTCGCTATAGAGTGCTTGCACTCGATGTAGCCGTACACAGCGTCAACCGGGATCTGCTCCTTGACCGGAAACTGCCGGCTCAGGCTGGAGCGCAGGGTTGGACTGGCCATCTTGTCGTAGATGATGACGTCATCCCCAGCTGTCCTGCCATCTTCGGCGACAACGAAGCCACGACAAACCCCGTACTTGGCAGGCAGCACGTCCTCCAGCAAGGCGCAAAGGGCGAGTTCGAATTCGTCGCCCAGGTCGAAGTTGTAGATCGCTTCGATATCCTGCAACCGAGCTTCGACCTTCTTGGCCAACCGCTCAATGTAACCCCCGTACGACCCCATCATTTTGCTCCTTCGCTCGTCAGCTGAATGGTTACAGGCAAGACGCTGAGCATGCGTGCTTGTTTGGGTGACTTGCAAGGTGCTGGAGGAGGAGGTGATCTGGCTTAGCAGGTAAGTCTGCTACATGGCATTAGAGAGCCGCTCGCGCGTCCTTCACGGCAGCCACTAGCCAGCACACCAAACAATAGGGAATGGAGCCACAGCTTTCGAAATAGCTGTTGACATTATAGCTGTACGGATATACAGTTAAATCATCTACCGACGGGTTCCCTCTCAAATCAGTTGAGCAGTAATGAGCATTGCGATGTTCCCCGGTAGTACCGCACACCGATTGGATGACGATGATGCGGATAAGAGCCCCTTCGGGGGCTTTTTGCATTTCTATGTCCGACAAAAAACCTCTGAGGTAGGGTGCTGAGGACGTAAACAGCAGCGCAATCCAGACTAGCTCCTGTTCTCGGTCTGGGCTGTTTTCTGACCAGTTCTGCTGCTGATCATTCGGGGCAGTAGAGTGCGCCGCCCTCAATGGCTGTCGACCAGCAGATGCGTTGCCGGCTGATTTCGGCTCAGGTTTTGCTTTTGTTTGGGCCGCCAACTTCTCATCATCGGCTTTCTTCGCTTTATCTGCTTCAGCTTCGGTAGTTGTCGCGGTCTCCCCAGGCCTCCACTACTACAATCTGGGCGTGTCGAGAGGTAATGCCGCTATTTGATGACTCTCTAGGGTGAAGGGTGGATGGCTCTATCTCGCTGCTGTGAGACCAACTGGTCGTTGCTTGGTAGTCGAAGTGTCGCCACTATGGCCGATTGATTCAGTCGAGAATTGGCATGCGGACAGCACTACACCGTGACACCCTCGAAACCCTGGATGCTCAGGGCTATGAAGACGCCTATGGAAAGCCCGTTGATAAAAATGGCAAGGAGCGAGTACGACCTCCGGCCCTTTGTGATATCTGCCGACAAGATGTGTTCTTGCGAGCTGAGCACAGCAAGCTTCGCACTCCCAATTTCGTTCACTTCGAGGACAGCGCTCCCTGTCCGGTCAAAGCCTTCAACGCTCGAGCCTACCGCGCACTCCATCCCGGACAGGGCAATGCCGACGACGCTCAGAGGCTTCGAGAGGACTTCTTTGCGATCTGGCGGTATCACTGGCGAGAATTCGACCGGATCATCGGTTACGCCTCGGTCTTCGATTTTGTCTCCGTCCTCAGATACGCTGATCGCCACGGCATCTGGCGGTACCGGGACATGGGTGTTAAGGATGTGCTGCCTGTCCTGCTGACGCTGATGGACTTCCCCCCGCTCCCAAAGGGCAAGCGCCATCTGCGTGACTATGGCTTGCGCTTCCTCTATGTGGGCACCGTTGCCAGTACCAATGACTATTGGAACCTGCCGGCTCACGAGCGGAGCCTTCTCAAAGTGGTTTACGAATTCCCGGGACAGGCTCGTACATTCCAGTCAGAGCGAATTTCAGCGAAGCATCCCGTGGTTTTTGAGCCGGATTACCAGGCTGCTCGCTTCGATTTGGACGTCGATAATCAACCCACAGCCCACCCCTATGTCGTTAGCACCATGACCAAGGAGTTTAGGGTGTAGGTTTCGGGCCGGATTGTTGCTTGCGTACTGCCATACCTGATAAGCGATATGTGCCAAAATCTAACGAGTAAGTTCGCCAAGCAACATCACCGATGGGGGGAGGGAGACGGGAAGTCCACCCTCCCATAGGAATCACGAACCTTGGAGCAGCAGGAATGAATCCCACGCACCGAAGTGAAGCCGAAGTTTTCAAGGAACTGATAAATCTGACGGCTCGACCAGGCTACGCTCACGCTATAGCCGGGATTTGTCATCGCGACAACTTTGTGTCGTTCCAGGGTGAGCACAAGCCCTCTGATCTTGATCATATATTTGACCGTAAAAGACTCAACCGCAATGAAATAAGCACGGTGTTGGGTCTGATGATGCGTCAGCCTCTCGATCTGTCTGAGGTCGATGAAACCACACTTAGAGGCTATGCCTCCCGCACTGACCAGCTATTGGGTGAGCTTCACAGTGCTCTCAACGGCCAGGTGATCGGCGAGTTGGCCCCACAAGCCCAGAAGGGCGAAGTCGTGGAGGACTTTTGGCAAGGGCCGATGATGAAGGAGCCCATTTTCTATGCCACCGAATCAGCCTACAGCTTCCAGTATCGAGATTTTTTTGCAGAGAAACACGCGCCGGATGATGCCTGGTTAGAGCGGGTCATGGGGTTCAGCAGCGCCCAAGCTTTACGAGTGGCGAACGCGATGTGTTCGTTGATGAACGAGCGAGCTAACAACGGAGCGCGACTGACTGGTGAACCCCAGCTAGGCCAGATGCCGACAGGCTCGGTGCTGGAGCTTTTCGAGTTCAGGGCGCAAGAAGTAGCCCATTGTTCGGGCCTGGAACAGGGTGTCGTTGAGGCAGTTTTCAAAGCGCTGACGTTCAGTGGTGATAATGGCCTGTTCAGGGAGGTTGGGGACTTCAACCAGGTAGCGGCTACGCCTCTGCTGCCAACAGGTCGGGACTCAGTACTTCTGTTCTCTAATCACATGATTTACGAAGCCCTGTACGAGTCGCCTTTCTTCTGGATGAATCAGGATAAGGATTACAAGCAACAGGCCTCAGACAATCGTGGTGCATTTACCGAACAGTTCTCTCTGCGCCGCTTGGTATCGGTCTTCGGAAAGTCAAACGTCCACACCAACGTCAATTTGATCGAGGGGAAGCGGATCGTCGCAGAAGCGGACGTGCTGGTCATCTTCGGGGATCGGATTATCATCGTTCAGGCTAAAGCTAAAAAGCTGACCCTGGCGGCCCGCAAAGGTAGCGATGGACACATCAAGGCTGATTTTGCTGCTGCCATTCAGAAAGCCTATGACCAAGGGGCTGAATGTGCGACAGCTATCAGAGCTGGGAGCTGCCGCCTCGAAGATGATCAGGGCCAAGCTGTTGCGCTTCCGAAGCAGGTCAAAGAGATCTACCCGTTCTGCGTCGTGTCCGACCACTACCCGGCGTTAGCATTCCAAGCCAGCCAATACCTCAAATACTCAGCCGATGAGGTCGTTCGTCCACCTTTGGTGATGGATGTATTCCTGCTGGATGTCCTTGCGGAGATGCTTGATACGCCCATGCGTTTTCTAAGCTATGTCCGAATGCGCTCAGAGTCATCATCAAAGCTGATGCCGGGGCACGAGCTCACAGCCCTGGCCTATCATCTGCGGTGCAATCTCTGGCTCGACGATCAGTTCAATATGGTGATGCTGGAGGACTCGATCGCAGCAGAGTTAGATGCCGCCATGGTTGTCCGGCGGGAAGGACTACCGGGCCAGCGAGTCCCTGAAGGCATTCTCACTAGGATGAAAGGGACGTACTACGAGCGCTTGATTGAGCAAATTGAGCGCCGGCCTAACCCAGCAATTCTTGAACTGGGTTTCACCCTGCTTTCTATGAGCGAAGAAACCTGTAATGCGGTTCATCATGCCATTGAGCGCTTGACCAACATGACGAAAATCGATGGCAAGCGCCATGATTTTACGATTGGTATGACTGAGCATGGGGTGGGGATTTGTTTTCACTGTAACCCCACTCCTTCCGAGGAAGCCGTTCGAACGCTGGAGGTGCACTGTGCCAAACGCAAGTACACACATCAGACGCCGGAATGGTACGGGGTTTCGGTGGGAGTTAATGGTGAAATTCAGTTTGGCATAACCCTGAATTTCCCGTGGGAGAAGTCCACCCAGCTGGATGATCTAACAAGGGAAATGAAACCATCTTCATCGGTTAGACAGGGCCTGAAGGCCATGGAGAGATTGTTTGCCCCCAAAAAGCATGGGCGTAACGATGCGTGCCCCTGCGGAAGTGGACTCAAGTACAAAAAGTGCTGCCTGTGAGGTTGTGTAAGCCAATGCTTGGTTGCCAGCAGCATGTGATGCTTACATGAAGGCTGGCTTCATAAACTTCAAATTCGCTCTTGACTGAGTCTATCTTTGGTGACTAGCGGGAGCAGGGAAGTGTTTGTGTAAGTCATACCGGTTCTGGCGGTCGTCTTGTGCCGATAAGGTGGCTGCGCGATTGTCAGCCGACGCCACCCACCCCGTGATACCGGAGTGGGTGGCTATGATCAGATATCGCACTCTATGCTGATGCCGTGTTGGCCTGCGTCCTTCAACAGAATTTGCTTTCAGTCGCATCGGGTAGCCCGCAGATATGGAAATGAGCGGAATCACCCATTTGCATTTCCATGCCTTCTCGATCAATCCTATTGAGATGGCATCAGCAGCATTGAGCTTGTCTTTGCCTTGGGCTTCCTTTGGAACTCCAGTCCATCTCTTGATTTAAAATGTGGCTCGGCAATTTGAACGGTAGTTGGTAGTAGTTATGAGATCTTCTGATCAAGTTGTGAAAATCTTACGTGCAAACTATGCAGGTGATCTCGCAGGCCCAGCTTTTTATAAATTTGCTCCGCCTGCGCAAAGTCTTCTTTAGCTCGTGAGTGCTCCCCCAATGCTTTATGGATGAGCGAGGAGCTGGCCAGTATGTGGCCTCGAAGATTTGGATATAGGTTTTCTTCCAGCTTGAGGGCAAGTTCTAAATTTGACTTTGCAGAAGGTAAGTCGTTTTCATCTTTGTCCACCAGGCCGAGATTTAAAAGTGCTGCTATTTGAGAACGTTTTTCTTCTTCTTTGACGGATAGGTCGTAGGCTTTTAAGTTGTATTCCCTTGATTTTTCTAGATTTTTAAGGTTCTGGTAGATGTTTGCGATATTGCCGTAGTGCTTTAATAAGCTCCCCGAGTCTTTCAGCAGTTCTGCCAAGTCAATGGCGTGATGCAATACTTCCAGTGCTTGATGAAGCAAACTCTCGTCGCCTGAGATTTCGGCCTTGTATTTCAATCGAATAGCGAGATTTGTCAGTAGATAAGACTTGATCGAACGTAGTTCTCTTCTTTCAGTTTCGCTCTTTGAGTTGTCCATTACTTCGTCAAGTAGTAGCTTTGCTTTGTTGTAATATTTCTCTGATAGTTCGAGGTTTCCTAGATTTGTATAGCAGCTGCTAAGGCCATTGAGATGTTTCACTCGGCCTATTTTGTGATCAATGCTTTCGGATATTACAAGCGCCTTTTCAAAAGCTTCGATGGCATCAGGCACTCGCCCGTTATTTTTGTAAAGAAAGCCTAGATTTCCTAGTACGGCTTCCCGTTCGCGTGGGCTTATATCTGCTTTTTCGAGGCATGCATTAAAGATTTTTTCGGCCTCCGGCAGCCTACCTCTAAGCATAAGGCTTGTGGCATAAATGTTAGCCTCTTTCACACTTTCGGGGTTCAAGCTTGCTGCGTGAGAATAATAAATGTCAGCTTGGTCGGAGTCTAGCAGCGCGTACAGGTTGGCTATATCGATCAAGTCTTGCGCTGCCATGGCTTTACTGGTTTTGGCTAAACTGTCCAGTAGTTCCTTTGCCTGGCTTGGTTCGTTCTTTTCAATAAGAAGAATGACTTGGGCTTTAATTGTCTCTCCAGTTTGAAAGGATCGGCCTAGTAGTTCCTCTAGCTGTTCGCCAATCATGGAATTGTCAAATTTTGACAGCCATTTACTCATGGCTGTCGCTGTTTTAATGATGCGCTTAGGTGTTTCGGCGAAATTTTTGACTACAATGTCGCGCAACAGCTTTAAGTCATCTACTCCTGTGGATAAGGCTTTCGTCTTTCTCAATACTAGGTTAAAGTCCAGGACGTTTTTGTTGGTAAATTTCACGCCTGGGCAGATGGCGCTAACTTTAGATCTAAATTTCTTGGGCTTTAAAGAGAAAAAGAATAGCTCGTCAATTTTTTCGCGATGCTCGCTATCGATTAGACTGGTAATGGTTGAGTTGATTTTTTTCAAATCAATTCGTGAGCTTACTTGAACGCCTATTCGGTTTCCTGCATCCAATAAGTCAATGGATTGTGTATTTGGAGTGACATGGTTGGTATTGGTTAAGTTCCATTTGTGAGATGTATTCAAAATGCTAGCAACAAAGTCCTCGCTTATTATATTTTCATCAATAAGGCCGGAGGCTGAGTTGGTTTCTATGAATAATTGAAGGAATATAAAATGAGTCGTGATCTCATCAGCAAGAGCCTTTCTTTCCAACATTTTCAATCCTTGATCAGTGGTTTCGTTGAGTAAGCCGATAGTACAGATCGTACAATCGCATGGTGTCAGAAGGCTATCTCTCTCTCCCGCATCAAGCATTAACTCAGTTCATTCGCCAGCAGCGGCTCTGCACCAGCAATTCCGAAATCCGTCTCAGGCGTACGCAGCGTCCACCGTTGGGAGGTGAGATGCCTTGAGATCTCAATGCCTGGGCATCGCATGACAAGTTCATGGATGTGATTACTGGACACGGCTGGGCGAGGACTGGTGGTGTCGGATAGATTCGAGGACTGGGAGGAAAGTGCCGCGCATCGCTAACGCATCGCTTGCAAGGCTATCTAATCCTAGGTGGATTTATGCTTGGAGATAGGGGCTTGCAGGAGGTTGGGTTTAGGAATAGTACAGCCGGCTGTAGTACCTGTACTAATAGCCCACTCAATGGGGCTGGGGGGCTTGCTGGGGATAGTATGTTTTCCAAGGGCGTCCGCTGAAGTTCTTGAACGACTCGGACATCAGCCGCCAGGTCGGGATCGAGACGATGGTCTTGTCGAAGTTCTGCACCTTGACCGTGTGCAGAGTGATGTCGACCACGTCGCCATCGGCGCCGACCTGCGGCATTTCGATCCAGTCGCCGACCCGCAACATGTCGTTGCTGGTCAACTGCACGCTGGCAACGAACGACAGCAGCGTGTCCTTGTAGACCAACAGAATCACCGCCGACATCGCACCCAGACCGGACAGCAGCAACAGCGGTGATCGGTCGATCAACGTCGCGACGATGATGATCGCGCCGAACACGTACAAAACCATTTTCGCCAGCTGTACGTAGCCTTTGATCGAGCGCGTACGGGCGTGTTCGGTACGTGCGTAGATGTCGAGCAGGGCATTGAGCAGGGCGCTGACCGAGAGCAGCAGGAACAGAATGGTGAACGACAGCGCCACATTGCCGAGAAAGGTCATGGCGGTTTTGCTCAGTTCGGGCACCAGATGGAGGCCGAACTGGATCACCAGCGATGGCGTCATCTGCGCCAGACGCTGAAACACCTTGTTGTGGCGGAAGTCATTGATCCAGTGCAGCGCCGGCTGGCGCCCGAGCATGCGGCTGGCGTGCAGAATCAGGTAACGCGCCACTCGTCCGAGCAGCAGCGCGATCACCAGCAACACTGTCAAAGCCAGACCGGCCTGCAACAGTGGATGCTGTTCGAGGGTGCCCCAGAGGTCCTGGGCGTTGAGCCAGAGCTGTTTGAAATCCATATGAGTAACGATTCTTCTGTAAGACGCGATGGGCGATTAGAGCATTTAAGCCGCCGTGTATTACCGTTGGAGACAAATCGAGCAACAAAAAAGCCACTGATTACGTCCGTTTGCATAAAGAAACTCGGCCTGAGCGCTCGAAACCGGTAACCTATGCAGCTGTTTTTTTGCATATCTTCGAGGTAGCACCCGTGTTTTCCCAATTCGCCCTGCACGAACGCCTGCTTAAAGCTGTGGCCGAGCTGAAATTTGTCGAGCCAACGCCTGTGCAAGCCGCGGCCATTCCGCTGGCGCTCCAAGGGCGTGATCTGCGGGTGACGGCGCAAACCGGTAGCGGCAAAACCGCCGCTTTCGTTCTGCCAATCCTCAATCGCCTGATCGGCCCGGCCAAGGTTCGCGTCAGCATCAAAACGCTGATCCTGCTGCCGACCCGCGAGCTGGCCCAGCAGACCCTGAAGGAAGTCGAACGCTTTTCGCAGTTCACTTTCATCAAGTCCGGCCTGATCACCGGCGGTGAAGACTTCAAGGTCCAGGCCGCGATGCTGCGCAAAGTGCCGGACATCCTCATCGGCACCCCGGGCCGGATGATCGAGCAACTCAACGCCGGCAACCTCGACCTCAAAGAAGTCGAAGTACTGGTGCTCGACGAAGCCGACCGCATGCTCGACATGGGGTTCGCCGAAGACGTACAGCGTCTGGTCGACGAATGCCCGAACCGTCAGCAGACCATGCTGTTCTCCGCTACCACCGGCGGTTCCGGCCTGCGCGAGATGATCGGCAAGGTGCTGAACAACCCAGAGCATTTGCAGCTCAACGCGGTCAGCCAGCTCAACTCGACGACCCGTCAGCAAATCATCACCGCCGATCACAATCAGCACAAAGAGCAGATTGTGAACTGGCTGCTGGCCAACGAGACCTATCAGAAGGCCATCGTCTTCACCAACACCCGCGCCATGGCCGACCGCATCTACGGGCGTCTGGTGGCTCAGGAATACAAAGCGTTCGTGCTGCACGGCGAGAAAGACCAGAAGGATCGCAAACTGGCGATCGACCGTCTGAAGCAGGGCGGCGTGAAGATTCTGGTCGCTACCGACGTCGCGGCCCGTGGTCTGGACGTTGATGGTCTGGATCTGGTGATCAACTTCGACATGCCACGCAGCGGCGACGAATACGTGCACCGCATCGGTCGTACCGGTCGTGCCGGTAACGATGGTCTGGCGATCTCGCTGATCTGCCACGGCGACTGGAACCTGATGTCGAGCATCGAGCGCTACCTGAAGCAGAGCTTCGAGCGCCGCACCATCAAGGAAGTCAAAGGCACCTACGGCGGACCGAAAAAGGTCAAGGCTTCGGGTAAAGCCGTTGGCGTGAAGAAGAAAAAGACTGACGCCAAGGGCGACAAGAAGAAAACCGCCGCCAAGACGCCGACAAAACGCAAGAGCGTCAACCGTCCGAAGCCGGATTCTCTGGTGAGCAGCGACGGCATGGCGCCGCTGAAGCGCCGCAAGCCGGCAGAGCCAGCGGCTGAGTAAGTCTTTTCAGGCGCACAGAAAAAACCCGGACAGTGTCCGGGTTTTTTTTCGTCCATCAATTGCCGAGCTGGCCACTGGTGTCGGCGTCAAAGCGCCGCTTGGCTTGATCAGCCGCCAGTTTCAGTGCGGCGAGCAGTGCCGCTTCGCTGTACAACCGAGTAGTCGCCAATTCCTTGGGTGTCGGCTCGATCGGGATTAGCACGTCTTCACCGTCGGCATGCAGCCAGATCGCCACAACGTGCAGTGCCGAGACAAACAGCACGCGCAACTCAACGGTCTTGCCCTGTAGTTGCGGTGCTTGTTCTGCCAGTTTCAGTGCATTTACCGCAGCAGCAGCGTGATCGCCGTGGTTCAGCGAGGCGAACTCGACGTGACCGCGCACCTCGGCCAATTGCGCATCGGCAACCGTCACGCCATCGGCAAACACCAGATAATGCCAGTCGCCGAGGCGGGCGTCTTTCAGGCCTTTGCCGTGGCTCAGGTCATCCAGACTGAGCGAATAGCCACGATAGGCTTCGCTGAGACTGATCTTCGCGGGTGCCGCGTTGGCGAACTGGCGATTGGCGCCAAAACCCTGGGTTTGCAGCGCCGCTTGCAGTGCCGGACGCAGAGTCTGTACGCCGTTGGAAGGCGCCTTTGGATAAGTCAGTTGCATGATGTCGCCTCCTAGTTTTTCACGGTGAAGTAGGTGTGAGTCCAATTGCCGCCGCCGTTGTAGGCGCGGGGGAACGCGTTCAGCGCACGGGTCGAATAGCCATAGATCGAGTCTGCGACCAACACGTAATCGCCGTTGGTGCCGTAGATCGTCAGAAAATGCGCACCGCCGCCGTACCACGCACAGCGCAGCCCCACCGGGCGGCCCATGCTGATCTGGTTCCGAATGGCCGACATCTGCAGCGAACCCTGATTCATGCCGTTGTAACTGCGGGTGGTTTGCAGGGCCGAATCCAGATAGCCGTAGACGTTGCACGGCCCCGGCTGATTGCAGCAGTTGCGGTCCAGTTGGGTGCTGGCGACGCCGCACTGCGTCCAGTTGCCGGTGCCGTAGTAGTTGCCGACCGAGGCCGAAACAGCGGCCCAGCACCAGTTGGTCTGGGTCTGTTGCTGCATGTTGAAGTTGAGGCTGCCAGCGGCGAGGGAGCTGATCTGTGCAGCGGCCTCGATCTCCACCAGTTGTGGGTCGAGCAGATGGCCGGTCAGGCACCTTGGCAAAGATTCGCCAGTGAATTGTGTTGCTTCTGTGGTTAACATTTTTCAATCCTCCATGAGTGAAAACAAGCGTCCAGCTTGTGTGGGTGTTGCGGTGTTGCTGAGCAATCGGTGTGCAGGGTTGCCATGTCAGATGGCCCGTTCCGATCTCGTTGCTCGATGTAACCGTAGATGCGGATATGCATTTGTGCAAATAAATAAATGCACTTATGCATTTTCAGGGCCGAAAAATCGCAGCTTGGGCAGCTCCTTCAGGGATCGGGGGAGCTGTCGAAGCTGCGATATTTGATTTGGCTTTTAGCTTTCGGCCTTTTTCTCAGCGGTACCCAATTCTTTCAAACGCTGATCAATTAGCTGGCATTTGTCGGGCAAATCCTTGCTGGCCGTGCCCAGATCCATTTTCTGCAATTCGGCATTGATCTCCTTGGCCTTGGCCGGATTCTGTTCGGTCAGCTTCGAGACTTCCTTGGCCAGCTGTTCGCGTTTGGCGGTGGCTTCTTCCGGCGTGCAGGCCCAGACAGGCAGGGCGCAGGCGAGGGTGGCGGCTAGGGTGAGCTTGATCAGGGTTTTCATCGGGGCAGGCCTCAGTTCCGGTTAAGGCGGGTTAACCGGTTGAGGCCTTGAGCGGGCGAAAAGTTCATTGCTCATGACTCAGAGTGACAGCAACTCGACTGACTGCCGCCCTCATACCGATCATGATGCCGAACCCACTCCATGATCTCGTCCTCATTGCGGCCCTTGGGTGTCAGATCAAGGTAGTTGTAGGCGCCGACCAACAGGTCCAGGCCACGGGCATAGGTGGAGTAGGTGTGGAAAATGTCGCCATTGTTGTCGCGATAAAAAACGCTCAATCCCGGCATTTCCTCCTCGGCGCTGTCAGTTCTTTCGTAGTTGTACGTAGCCTTTCCCGCCGCGACATCTTCTGCCCGGGCGCAAACCCCGAAGTCATAATTGAAGTCGCAACCCTCTGACGACACCCAATCAAACTTCCAGCCCATGCGGCGTTTAAAGTTCTGGAACTCGTTGAAGGAGGCGTGAGAAACAGCCACAACGGCGATGTCGTGATGGGCCAGATGCTGGTTCGCGCCATCAATGTGGTCGCTGAGGAACGAGCAACCTTGGCAACCTTCCTCCCAATCCTTGGCAAACATGAAGTGGTAAACCACCAGTTGGCTGTGCTTGCCAAACAAGTCAGCGAGTTTCAACTCACCGTTCGGACCCTGGAAGTGGTAATCCTTGTCGACCTTCACCCATGGCAACGCGCGACGTTCTGCGCTGAGGCGATCGCGTTCCTTGGTGAAGGCTTTCTCGTGAATCAGATGCTGCTTACGGGCGGCGAGCCATTCTTCGCGCGACACCACCGGATGATTCTCAACGTTCATGATGATTTCTCCTGCGGGGTTGAAACCGTCTGTTTCAGACTAGTCGTTTAACCCTGCTGGAAATCGACAGACCGCCGGTCGGTCGGCTCGGGAGATGCGGCTGAACGGCTACGAGCCACTCTGGTCACAACCTATGAACGTGCCATAAATCACGCGCACCGGAGGTTGTATCAGGATGACGACTTATAACTGGGATTTGATTGAACGCTTGCTGCACGAAGTGCAGAACAGTGCCGGCCACAGTTTTGCCCCTCGGGCTTATGCCGAGGACTATGCGGCCGCGAAAGCCAGCGCGGGCGAGCCTATCGAGAACCTTGATCATCTGAAAACGCAGGCCTGTGAATATGAAAGTCTGCTGCTTGATCGTGGATACATCGAGCCACGCTCCGATGCGGAGGGCAGCACAGGCAACAATTTCAAGCTGACCGCGCGGGGATCAAGCCTGCTCAGCCTGATCGACAGCAGCATTCCCGGCAACGATCATCCGCGTCAGGTGCTGGATGAGCAGGAGGATGCGCTGGCCGAGGCAACCTTCGATGAAGTGGCGTCTAAAGCCCAGATCGCCTGAGATCAAAGATATCCCCATGTGGGAGCGAGCCTGCTCGCGAATCCGGTCGGTCAGTGACATTTGAGGTAACTGATGCACCGCTTTCGCGAGCAGGCTCGCTCCCACATTGATCTTCGTTTTGTTCAGGTTTTTTGCGCGGCCTTGAGGCACTTGAGGTCGTTGAAGTCTTTGCGCACGCCCTCGATCTTCTTCAATAACCGCTGCCGCTGTTGCGGTGTACTTTCAGCCATCAGGTCCACCGCCAGCGAGCGTCCCTGGGCTTCGGTATCGGCGAAGGCCTTGCGGTAATCCGCTGTCCATAGACTCTCGCGATTGACCAGAAGGGTCTCGATTCTCTGTGGGAATTCGGGGCTTTTGCGTTGGGCGACGGCGGCGCTGAACTGCTTCTGCCAATGGGCCCGGTTGGCAATCCATTGGGTGTACTGATCGCCCAATGCGGTCGACCACGCCATCACGCGCTGTTCCTGAGTGGCGCTCAACGGCCCCAGCCAATCGTTCAGACGCTTGACCATGCGCGCCCCACGCTCGGCAATTTGCTGCTCAAGCGGTGGTTTGAGGTACTCCTGTTGACGCTTGCGCAGATCCTTGGCAAACGCGTCATTCATCTCGGCAACCTGTTTGTCATCCAGCCCTTGCAGCAACTCGATCGCCGACGGGGTGATCTCTCGAGCGGTTTCGGCAATGGCCTGCTTGGCTTCGACGGTACGCGCCTGCAACGCGGCATCGGTGACCTGATTGGTTTCGACCATCGTCTGCAGACGATCGAGCCAGTCCAGATAACCCGGCAACTGCGTGGTGCAATGCCAGTTCAGGTGGTCTTTGAGCCGATCGTTGAACCAGTCCTTTTGTTCGCCGTTCATGTCCAGATAGTCGCTGAGCGTCCATGGAATGATCACGTCGAGGTTGCGATAGGCCAGGCCGACGCGGCTGCACGCGCCGAGGGCGAGGGTGAAGATCAGTAGCGCGGTGATGTGCTTGAACCAGCGAGACATGGGCGAATCCTTGCGTGAGCCTGGCTTCGAGGGACTGATTCCTATGTGAGCGCAGAATGAACCCGGCAGTTCAGCCAATCAATAGAATGCGCGCGCAGCCTTGAGGGTGACGAGTCCGTCGCATTCGCTGTTGTGCCCGGAGTAGGCCGAACAATCGCTGCCGCTGAGGCTGGAATTGCTGTAGATCAGGTCGAGATCGACGCCCATGAACGGTCGAGACAATTTCACCGACCAATCGGTAAAACTGCTGACATACCCACCGTCCACGGCGACGGGCGTGTTCAGCTGGTGGGTGGTGTATTTCATGCTGACGCCGATGCCGAACGGCTGATTGCCGCCGAGATCGGCAAACAAGGTGTTGTTCTGTTTATCCGGGTCGTTGCTGAAGGCGACACCAAAACGACTGCCGAGCAGGGTCAGGCCACCGAACAGCTCCTGGCTGTCGAGGGTGTCTACTTTGGGATAGCTGTAATGGATCATCCCGACTTCGTAGCCGAGGGTCTGATCGAAAGGCTGTTTAAAACCGATGTAGGAATCGATTTCGAGGTTCTTGCCCGGTGAGATGCCCATGCTCGGTGCGTACTGGCCGACATAGAGGCCGCTGTCGTGGCTCAGGTCGAGGCCGCCGTGGAAGGAGCCGATTGCTGCGGGTTTGACCAGACCCTGAGCCATGCTGCGCGTGGGGGTGGTACCGAGTTTGAGATCGAAGTCGCCGAGTTCACGCTGGAAAATCTGCGCGTGCGCAGTCGGGCCAGCCATCAGGCCAGCGAGCAATAAACAGGAAGATTTGCGCATGCGTCACTCCATGAACAGCGAGGGCAGGGCAGCGGGCCTGCTGAAACGCTTGATCTAGACGCGTGCAAGGATACCGGCGAATGATCGGCATTGAAGGCCGTTCGTCGATTTCAAGGATTTTTGTTTAAAGCGAAGGGAGTGTCGCGCGGTGCCAGTCCAGGCGCTTCGAAGCTCAAAGCGCCTCTGGACGGGTGTAAAACCGGGTATTACTTCTTGCCCAGGCTGATCTGCTTGGACGGGCCGAACGTTTGGCCACTGACGCCTTTGGCAATTTGCTGAATCTCGCCGCCGGACTTGAGGAACGCTGCGATCTGATCGTTGATCGATTCGCTGGTTTCAACGGCTGGAGCAGGCTTTGCTTTGCTGGTGGATGCTTTTACACGCATGGCGGCCATTAACCTGTAGAAAAGTAACTCGGCCAGGCATCGTACAGGAATAACTTGACAATTGCTTGGTAAATATCCCCCGGAATAACCCAGTGCGAGGCTGCATTATTCTCGATTCAATATTCGAAATATCCGGCTAACCTGCTGTTTTAAATAAAAACATTTATATTTCGGGGCATTGAAATGCTCCACGGTCAGCGCTCGTGCCGGCCTGACGGGCGGCATCTCGACACGACCGTGAACACGGAAAATCAAGGCCTTGAGCCGGTTTCACCAGCGTGCGGATCTGCCACCCGACGGCCACGCCAAAAACGGGTAGAATGCCGCCCACGCAATGAGGGTTCTGGAAATGGCTTTAGTCGGGCGTTACAACAGTTTGCAAGTGGTTAAACACACTAACTTTGGTTTATATCTGGATGGCGGTGCCGATGGCGAAATTCTTTTGCCCAATCGTTATATTCCGAAAGATATTCCCAGCGAAGATGAAGATTGGCTCAACGTTTTTGTTTATCTGGACAGCGAAGACAAACTTCTCGCTACCACGGAAAAACCAAAAGTTCAGGTCGGTGAATTTGCCAGTCTGAAAGTCGTTGAAGTCAACAGCATTGGTGTGTTCCTCGATTGGGGGCTGCCGAAGGATCTGTTGCTGCCGTATTCCGAAGAAAAGCGTCAGATGACCGCCGGCGAATACTGCGTGGTGCACGTCTACCTCGACAAGCACACCCGCCGCATCACCGCCACTGCACGACTGGATCGCTACCTCGACAAGACCCCGGCCAACTACAGCCAGGGCCAGGAAGTTGACCTGCTGGTTGCCGAAGCCACCGACATGGGCTTCAAGGCGATCATCAACAACAAGCACTGGGGTTTGATTCACAAGAATGAAATCTTCAAGTTCATGCGCGCCGGCATGATCGAAAAGGGTTACATCAAGGAAGTGCGTGCCGACGGCAAGATCGCCCTGAGCCTGCAACCGGTTGGCCAGGAAGCGGCGAGCAGCCTGAACTCGAAGATCCTCGCCAAGTTGCGCGACAACAGCGGCACATTGCCGGTCAGCGACAAAAGCGATCCGGCATTGATCAGCAGCCTGTTCGGCGTCAGCAAGGGCAACTTCAAGAAGGCCATCGGTTCGCTGTACAAGGAAGGCAAGATCGTCATTCACGCCGATCGCATTGAACTAACCTGAGCCTTGGGTGGCCCATCCTGCATGGGCACACATGAGGTCGGTTCAATGAAAAAATCGCTGATGGCTTACGTCGCCACACTGGTGATGTTTCTGCTGCTCGACGGTATTTGGCTCGGCGTATTGATGGCGCCGACCTATCGCGAACTGCTCGGTTCGCTGATGCTCGAAAAACCGCTGCTGGTTCCGGCAGCGGTTTTTTATTGCCTGTATGTTTTTGGCTGTGTGATGTTTGTGGTGATGCCGGCAGCGTCCTGGCAATGGGCGGCGAAGCGGGGCGCATTGTTGGGGCTGGTGGCTTATGGCACCTATGACCTGACCAATTGGGCGACGTTGCGCGGCTGGTCGGCGCAGGTGTCGTTGATGGATTGGGCCTGGGGGACGTTTGCCACGGGAGTGGCTTGTGCTGCGGGGTTTTGGGTGGCGAGGCGGTTTGGCAGGTCTGATCGGTAATGCGGGTTGGCTGTGCCGGCCTCTTCGCGAGCAGGTTCGCTCCCACAGGGAAATGCATTCCGATTGTGGGAGCGAGCTTGCTCGCGAATGGCGGCGCAGCCGACAGCCATTCACCACTGACGCCGTTGAAGCACAAAATGTCTTTTCCAGACGGCTTTTTCCGCTCGACTGATTGATAATCCACAGCATTGTTTTTGCCCGATGGATGGCCTGCCATGTTGTGTGTGTTCGAGGTATTGCGGTGATTGTCGAACGGCGCAATGCCGACAGTTTTGCTCTGCAAGTGATGATCGGCCTGTGCCTGATCTGGGGCGTGCAGCAGGTAATGATCAAGTGGGCAGCGCCGGACATTGCGCCGGTGATGCAAGCAGCCGCGCGCTCGGGGATTTCCGCGTTGCTGGTCGGCCTGCTGATCTGCTGGAAGGGCGGTTGGGATCAGGTTGGCAATACTTGGCGCGGTGGTTTGCTGGCCGGTGCGCTGTTCGGTCTGGAGTTTTTCTTTATCGCCGAAGGCTTGCAGTTGACCACCGCTGCGCACATGTCGGTGTTCCTCTACACCGCACCGATTTTTACCGCGCTGGGTGTGCATTTTCTGCTGGCCAGCGAGCGTCTACGACCGTTGCAGTGGCTAGGCATTCTGCTCGCGTTCATTGGCATTGCGATTGCCTTCGCCGGCGGCGTGTCGTGGGACAACCTCGACCGGCGCATGCTGCTGGGCGATGCCTTCGGTATTCTCGCCGGTGCTTGTTGGGGGGCGACGACAGTGGTGGTGCGCGCTTCGCGGCTGTCAGAGGCGCCGGTGACGCTGACGCTGTTCTACCAATTGATGGTCGGTTTCGTCGGCCTGCTATTGATCGCGCTGTTCAGTGGCCAGATCACCCATGTCAGTCTGACCACCGTGGCGGTGGCCAGCGTGCTGTTCCAGGGGTTGGTCGTGTCGTTCTTCAGTTATCTGGTCTGGTTCTGGTTACTGCGCCGTTATATGGCCGCCAACCTCGCGGTGTTTTCGTTTATGACGCCGCTGTTTGGCGTGACCTTTGGCGTGTTGCTGCTTGGCGAACAGTTGAGCGTGAACTTCGTCATCGGCGCCGTGCTGGTGTTGCTCGGCATCACCTTTGTCAGCGCCGAGCAATGGCTGCGTCGGCGTTTGCGCAAGGCGCTGGGCCAGCGGTAACCGAGTGCATCGCCAGGCCGCCGGCGATCAGCAAACCGCAGCCGGCGATTACCAACGCCGGTTGTAAGCCGCCGCTGAAGTGGCTGCTCAACGCCGCCAGCAACGGGCCGCTGAGTTGGCCGACGGCGAAGCAGGCGGTGAGCATCCCGGCGTTGCGCTGGGTGGCGTGAGGGGCCAGTTCCCGCGAGCGCTGCATCACCAGTTGCATGCAAGCCAGGAACGGTGTGCCGCAGAGGATCACGCCCAGCGCCAGGCCGAGGCCGCTGCCAAGCAGGCAGGCAAATACACCGGCCGCTTGCAGCCACAACGTTGCCATCAGCCAGTGGCGGGTGGTTTCGGGATCGTGACGCCGCAGACTCACCAGCAACACCCCGAGCGCCGCGGCCAGACCGAAACACGGCCAGAACAGGTCTGCCTGCCATTGCCCGTGAAATTGCGCATTGGCCATCTGCGAAAGGAATGTCGCCGGAATGATGTAGCCGACACCGTATAGCGCATAAATAACGGCCAGCCGACCGATGCCGCGATTCGATGAACGGGCGGCCGCCATGGCAACCGTTTTCGCCGCGACCGGTTGCGGCAGCAGTCGCCACACGCCCAGCATCATCACCAGCGCAGCCGCCGCATAAATCAACCACAACGTTGCGGACGTCTGCTTCAGCAGATGTGAGACCAGCGCCAACAATCCTGTCAGAAAAATCCCCAGACCCGGTCCAGCGAATACCAGGGCGCCCAAGCGTGGTCGACCTGCCGCCGCTGCCAATGGCTGACTTAATGACGTGATCATCACCAGCACCCACGCACTTGCCACACCTGTGCCGAAACGCAACACGAGATGCGACCAGAACCCGTCAGCCCAGAATGATGCCAGGGTCAGCAACACACATAACCACAACCCGCCATGCAAGCGCCGCTGAACCTGTTGCGGGCGATGGGCGAACATCGCATCCACTGCGCCGAGCAGGTAACCGAGGTAGTTGGCCGCCGCAATCAGACCGGCGGCCGTCAGGTCGATCTGGCCTTCGCTGAGCAGGTGCGGCATTTGCGGGGTGAGGGCGAAGCGCCCGATGCCCATGGCCATCATCAGGGCCACGAAGCAGGCGGATAAGCGAATCAGTGGCGACATGGTCGAAATTCCGTGAGGGCTTCAATGACCGTCAGGCTAGGACTGATTGACTTTCTTTAAAATTGAATAATAGTGAGTAACTTGTTCTGTTCTGGAGAAAGGCTGTGGAGTTCAGTCAACTGCGGATTTTTCAGGCTGTGGCCGAGGAGGGTTCGATCACTCGCGCTGCCGAACGCCTGCATCGGGTGCCGTCGAATCTGTCGACCCGGCTTAAACAGCTCGAAGAGCAACTGGGCGTCGAGCTTTTCGTCCGTGAGCGTCAGCGCTTGCAGCTGTCGCCTGCGGGAAAAGTCTTGCTGGACTACACCGGTAAACTGTTCGCCCTGCGCGATCAGGCCAGTGCGGCGGTGATGGGCGGCAAACCCGCCGGTGACTTCGCTTTGGGCACCATGTATAGCACGGCAGCGATCCATTTGCCGGCGCTGCTGGCGAGGTATCACAAGCAGTATCCGGCAGTGAATCTGCAAGTGCAGTCGGCGCCGAGCGGGGAGTTGCTGGAGGGTTTGCTCACCGGCCGCCTCGATGCCGCGTTGGTGGACGGCCCACTGCAACTGGCCGGGCTCGATGGCGTGCCGTTGTGCGAAGAGCGGCTGGTGTTGATCACTGAAATCGACCACCCGCCGGTGCGCAGCGCCCGGGATGTGGAAGGACGTTCGGTGTTTACCTTTCGCCGCGGTTGTTCCTACCGGATGCGGCTGGAAGCCTGGTTTTCGCACTACCAAGCGACCATGGGCAGGGCGATGGAGATCGAGTCCTATCAGGGCATGCTCGCCTGTGTGATTGCCGGTAGCGGCGTGGCGTTGATGTCGGAGTCGATGCTGGCCAGTCTGCCTGGCCGCGAGAGCGTCGCCGCGCACCCGTTGGCCGAGCCATTCGTGGGTGCGACAACATGGCTCATGTGGCGCAAGGGCATGGTCGGCGCCAACCTCAATGCGTGGATCGAGGTGCAGCAGGGCGTCTATCCCGCGGCTCAGATCGAAACCCGAGAAACAGCCTGAACCAATGCTGACGAATTCTGTTCAATTCAGTAACAGATCATTGCGGATTTGGCCGAGCATTGCGTAGGACTTCGGACTATTATCAGTGCGAAGCGGCCTCAGAATTCCGGCCGCTCAGCACCACCCTGAAGGGGGCATGACGATGAAAGAGAAAATTCAAAACTGGCTGCACGATTTGGGTGTTGCCCTCGGTTTGATCGAACCGCCTCTGCAACCCGTACCGATCCGCACCGATGACGAGCAGCGCCGCCGTCAACAACGGCGCCGGTAACGCCCCCGATCCGAGATCAAAGGATTCAGATCAAGAGATCGCAGCCTGCGGCAGCTCCTGCATAAAACGGTGCAGGAGCTGCCGCAGGCTGCGATCTTTTGCTTTTTCAGTGCCGCCCGATCTCAAGCAGAAACCGGCTCAAGTCATTTGCCGTCTTCGCGGTCTTGAGCATGCGGTCTTCTTCGGCAGTGAATGCCGTCAGTCCGAATTCATCTTCCAGATGAAAGATCAAATCTTCGATATCGGCTTTCTCCAGGCCCAGTTGCACCAGACTGGTGTTGTCGGTGAATTCGCGGGTTTCCAGCAGACGCCGGATATATCGGTGCACGGCGGCACGCACAGCAGCTCTTCTCATGGCAGATTTTTCTGATGGTTGTTCTGCTTGAGTGAAGCAGGCCTCAGGCATGCCCGCGCAACCACTGGTCAATCATCGAACGCAAATGCTCCCCGGAAAAACTGCCGAAATGCCCGCCATGCACCGTGTGGATCGGCAACGCCTGCAACCGCCGCAGACTGGTGGCGTAATCCAGCAGATTGGAGTGGTAGGCGTCCTCGATCAGCGGCCCGTCATAGATGATGTCGCCGCTGAATAACGTTTCCGTCGCCACCTCATACAGGCTGATCCCGCCCGGCGAATGCCCCGGCGTGTGCAGCACTTGCAGCGTGCGATTGCCCAGATCCAGCACGTCGCCGTCCTCGACAAACCCGGTGGCGGGCGCGGCTTTGACCCGGTATTCGGCGTAGCACAACGGGCAATCCGGGTGCGCTTCGAACATGTCATCGCCGACGAAGGCGCGGCTCAAATCATTCTCGCCATCCGGCGCCGCAAGAATATCGGCCTCGGCGCGATGCACCAGACGTTCGGCAAATTCGTGATGCCCGGCGATGTGGTCGAAGTGGCAATGACTGGCCACCGCCACCACCGGCCGCTCGGTTATCCATGGCAATTGCTCGCGCAGGCTGACCAGCCCTGAGCCGCTATCGAGCAACAGGTCTTTGTCGCGGCCCTGAATGTGCCAGAGGTTGCAGCGGTAGAATGGCCGAATATAAGGCTCGTGAATCAGCCGGATGCCATCGTTCAGGTGCTGCACTTCAAACCACTGATCGCGAGAAACGATCTTCATAAATCATTTTCTCCAGACGTAAAAAAACGGGTGTGGCAACCGACGCCACACCCGTCGAAGAAAGCATCAAGTCGTTACATCAGAGCTTAGATCGCACTCGCCACGGTTGCCGGGCGAGGGGAGACCAGGCTGACCACCACAAAACTCACCAGACCTACGCCGAGGCTGAAGTAGATCGGCGTGTTGGCATCCAGCCCGTCCTTGAACATGAACAGCAGCGAAGTGGCGAAACCCAGGCCCATGGAGGCGATGGCGCCGGCAGTGGTCGCGCGTTTCCAGAAGATCGCGCCGATCAGCGGGATCAGCATGCCGCCCACCAGCAGGTTGTACGCCAGCGTCAGTGCGCTGATCACATCGTTCACCACCAGCGCGATGCCCAGCACGACGATGCCGGTCAGCAGGGTGAACAAGCGGTTGATGCCCAGGCTCGACTGTTTGCCGCCGCGCAGTTTCGGCAGCAGGTCTTCCGTCACGGTGGTGGCCGCTGCGAGCAGGCCGGCGCTGGCGGTGGACATCATCGCCGCCAGTGCTGCAGCGATCACCAGACCACGGATGCCGTCCGGCAGCGACAGTTTGACGATGGCGGCGAAGGCGTTGTTGACGTTGCTCAGGTCCGGGATCAGGACGTGAGCGGCCATGCCGATCAGGGCGCAGGCCAGGCCGTAAAGGATGCAGTAGAAACCTGCAAAGGTGCCGGCGTACTTGGCGACTTTTTCGTTCTTGACGGTGAACACCCGTTGCCAGATGTCCTGACCGATCAGGATGCCGAAGAAGTAGATCATGAAGTAGGTGATGATGGTGTCCCAGCCGATGCTGGTGAAGTTGAACGCAGCGGCCGGCAACTTCAGCACCAGTTCGTCCCAGCCGCCGACGCGGTACAGGCAGATCGGCAACAGGATGAACATCAGGCCCACGGTCTTGATGATGAACTGGACGATGTCGGTCAGGGTCAGCGACCACATGCCGCCGATGGCCGAGTAGACCACCACGACACCACCACCAAGCAATACCGATACCCAGAACGGCAGATCGAACAGCACTTGCAGCACGGTGCCGATTGCCAGGATCGAAGTCACGCCGATCATCAGCGCGTAGGCCAGCATGATGATCGCGCTCGCCGAGCGGGCCATCGGGTTGTAGCGTTTTTCCAGCACCTGGGTAACGGTGTAGATCTTCAGTTTCAGCAGCGGTTTGGCGAGGAACAGGTTCAACGCGATGATCCCGCAACCCAGTGCCGCGCACAGCCAGAAACCGGAAATGCCGTGCACGTAGCCCAGACGCACGGTGCCGACGGTCGACGCACCACCGAGCACGGTCGCGGCCATGGTGCCCATGTACAGGCTTGGGCCGAGGTTGCGACCGGCAACGAGAAAATCCTCGTTGGTCTTGGCCTTGCGCATGCCGAAGTAGCCGAGCAAGAGCATGCCGGCGGCGTAGATGAGGACGACGAATAAATCCAAAGCCATGATGGCGTGTCTCCGATTGTCTTTTTTATGTGAGGCTGAATTCTGTCTCCTGTGGGAGCGAGCTTGCTCGCGAAGGCGTCGGCACATTCAAATTGATGTGACTGATAGATCGCTTTCGCGAGCAAGCTCGCTCCCACAGGGGATCTGCGTCAGGCGGCCTGACGCAGTTCAGGTTTTTCTACGATCTGGCTACGGGCATCCTTCGGGCCGAACACTTCGCGCGGTTCCGGGAACAGGCTCAGCAGCGTCAGGTACACCACCGAGGCCAGGCCCAGGGTCACCGGTAAACTGATGTCGATGCCGCCGGCCATTTCACCCAGCGGGCCGACGAATTGCCCCGGCAAGTTCACGAAGCACAGGCCAACGGCCGCACTCGGGATCCATGCACCCAGACCACGCCAGTTCCAGCCGTGGCTGAACCAGTAGCGGCCGCCCTGTTCGCCGCGAGTGAACACTTGCAGGTCATCCGGGCAGTAGAAGCCGCGACGCACCAGCAGGCCGATGATCATGATCACCATCCATGGCGTGGTGCAGGTGATGATCAGCACGGCGAAAGTCGACACGCTCTGCACAAGGTTCGCCGCAAAGCGACCGATGAAGATGAAGGCAATCGACAGCACGCCGATCAGCAGCGTCGCCTTCACTCGCGACAGCACGCGCGGGAACACGCTGGACATGTCCAGCCCGGTGCCATACAGCGACGTGGTGCCGGTGGACATGCCGCCGATCACCGCAATCATGCACACCGGCAGGAAGAACCAGCTCGGCGACACCGCCAGCAGACCACCGACATAGTTGTTCGCCGCGATGTAGTCCGGCGCCTTGATCGCGACGATGGTCGCGGTGGTCAGGCCGAACAGGAACGGGATAAACGTGGCGATCTGCGACAGCACGACGGCGGCCATGATCCGTTGCTTGGAGGTTTCACGCGGGATGTAGCGCGACCAGTCACCGAGGAACGCACCGAAGGATATCGGATTACTCATCGCAACCAGCGCTGCGCCGATGAACGCGGCCCAGAAGCCCGGTTGCCCGAGGCTGACGGTGCCCGCGTAATGCGCGTCGAAAGGACCGGCGAAGGCGAAGATACCCAGCAGGAATAACAGGCTGGCGCTCCACACCGCGATCTTGTTCACCCACAGCAAAAAGCGGAAGCCGTAGATGCACACGGTCAGCACCAGAATCGCGAACAGACCGTAGGCCAGGCCCAGAGTCAGGTCGGTTTCCGGCAAACCGATCAGGCGTTTTGCACCACCGATCAGCGCATCCCCCGAACTCCACACCGAGAGCGAGAAAAACGCGATAGCGGTCAACAGCGACAGGAACGAACCGACGATCCGCCCGTGCACGCCGAAGTGCGCACCGGATGACACGGCATTGTTGGTGCCGTTGAGCGGGCCGAACAGGCCCATCGGTGCGAGGATCAGCGAGCCAAGCAGTACGCCCAGCACAATCGCCCAGACACCGGCCTGAAAAGACAGACCGAACAGCACCGGGAAACTGCCGAGCACGGCGGTGGCAAAGGTATTCGAACCACCGAAGATCATCCGGAACAAGTCCGTCGGGCCTGCGCTGCGTTCGTGGTCCGGGATCTGTTCGACCCCGTGGGTTTCAATCTGCGTAAGGCTTTGGTCGTTGTTGTTGTTATTCATGATCTGCTCCGATCATAAAGGCGCGCCTCATCGTGCGTGAGGCGTCACCCGTTTGGCTAAGGGGATGGCAGCCCTTCCGGCATTGCGGACAAATGTTCGTGGCAGGCCAGCCAATGGCCTTGTTGTTCTAGGCTCGACGCTTGTTTCTTGAAAACAATCGTCTCGCGCTCCTGGCTGAAGTGTTGCTCCCCTTGCATGCGCAGCTCGGTGGCCACGTCATGGATGAAAATCGCCACGTCACCTTGCAGGCTGACAAAGGCGTTACTCGAGGTGCACGCAAGCACCTCGAAGCCATCCTCGGCGCGCCAGCTGTCCCACAAGGCCTGGTAGGCATCGCGCGACAGCAGCGGCTGTTCGAGGGTGTAGAAGACGAAACTTGCATCGGCGCTGAATGCGCCGAAGTAAGCCTCGCGATCGTTACGGGCAAAAGCAGCCACCAGCTCGGCGGCCGCTTGCAGAACCTGATCACGTTCGTTCATGACCCAACCCTCAGCGGTGAACCACGCCAGGCAGTACGCAGAGCATTTCGTACAGCAGGTTGGCGGCCAGCAGCGAGGTGTTGCCGGAGGTGTCGTAAGCGGGCGAGACTTCTACCAGATCGCAACCGATCAGGTCGAGGCCTTGGCAGCCGCGAACGATTTCAATCGCCTGAATGGTCGTCAGACCGCCGATTTCCGGGGTGCCGGTGCCAGGTGCCCAGGCCGGGTCGATGCCATCGATGTCGAAGCTCAGGTACACCGGGCCGCCACCGACTTTTTCGCGCACTTCGGCCATCAGCGGTGCCAGCGACTTGTGCCAGCACTCTTCAGCTTGTACGACGCGGAAGCCCTGATCGCGGCTCCAGTTGAAGTCGTCAGCGGTGTAACCCTGAGCGCGCAGACCGATCTGCACGACGCGATCGCAATCGAGCAGACCTTCTTCAACCGCGCGACGGAAGGTGGTGCCGTGGGCGATTTTCTCGCCGAACATGTGATCGTTGACGTCCGCGTGGGCATCGATGTGCACCAGACCGACCTTGCCGTGCTTTTTGTGGATCGCACGCAGGATCGGCAGGGTGATGGTGTGGTCGCCACCCAGGGTCATCGGGATCACGTTGTGCTCGAGGATGTTGTCGTAGGCTTCTTCGATGATGCGCACGGCGTCGAGCAGGTTGAAGGTGTTGATTGCCACGTCACCGATGTCGGCAACCGACAGCGAGTCGAACGGCGCAGCGCCGGTGGCCATGTTGTAAGGGCGGATCATCACCGATTCGGTGCGGATGTCGCGTGGCCCGAAGCGGGTGCCGGGGCGCAGCGAAGTACCGATGTCCAGTGGCACGCCTACGAAGGCAGCGTCCAGGCCGGCAGCGGTCGGTACATGGGGGAGTCGGAGCATGGTGGCGATGCCGCCGAAGCGCGGCATTTCGTTGCCGCCCAGTGGTTGGTGAAGAATCTTGTCCACGGGTAAGGCCTCATCGTCTTTGTTTTATTTATGTCGGCGCGCCGTTGAGCAAAGGTTCGGACGCCGCTGTGGGGCCGATGATGCGAAATGTAGTGAGGGGAAAGAATCGCTACGGGCAAAAACTTAGTTCAGATTTTTCTAAACTAATGGCGAGGCTGGGATTAGACTTTGGCGGGTTCAAGATTGTGATCGGCCGGGGATTGCTGCCCTCACCCCAGCCCTCTCCCAGAGGGAGAGGGAGCCGACCGAGTTGTTGGCGGAATCTGCATCGACCTGAAAAATCGAGTCGAGCTCAGGATTTGAAAGCCATGGAGATCAGCTCCCTCTCCCTCGGGGAGAGGGCTGGGGTGAGGGGCTTTTCCCACAGACACACAGTTGCAAAGCCCGGAGTAGACATGGCCAACGCTTTACCCGACCTGAAACTATTACGCATTTTCGTCAGCGTCGTCCGTCATCAGGGTTTCGCCAACGCCCAGCAGGAGTTGAATCTGTCGACTTCGGCGATCAGCACCTACATGAGCCAGCTCGAAGCCGCGCTCGGCCTGGTGCTGTGCCATCGCGGACGCGGCGGGTTCAGCCTGACCAGCAAGGGTGAGCTGTTCCATCAGGAAACCCTGCGCCTGCTCGCCGAGCTCGAAGGTTTCGAGCAATACGCCGCTGCGCTCAAGGGCGAACTGCGCGGCACGCTCAACCTCGGCGTGATCGACTCCACCGTCAGCGACAAGGCTCTGCCATTTGCCGAAGCGATTGGCGCTTACAGTCAGGAACACCCGGCGGTGCATTTGCATCTGTCGGTGATGAGCCCGTACGAACTGCAACTCGGCGTGCAGGACAACCGCCTCGATCTGGCCATTGGTGCGTTTTCCACGCGTATGAGCGGTCTGGTGTACATGCCGCTGTACCGCGAACAACACTGGTTGTATTGCAGCAGCCGTCATCCGTTGTTCAACGAGCGGCGGATTCCCGAGCAAGTCATCACCCAGCAACGCATGGTCGGACGTGGTTACTGGAGTCAGGCCGAACTGGCGCGCCACGGCTTCAAACACAGCGCCGCTACGGTGGAAAGTATGGAGGCGCAGCTGATTCTGGTGCTGTCCGGCGCCTATATCGGTTACTTGCCAGAACACTACGCTCAGGCCTGGGCCGACAAGGGCGACTTGCGCGTACTGCTGCCGGCGACCTTCGGTTATCAGGCACCGTTTTCGATGATCATGCGCCGGGGCCGCAGCCGCGAGCCGCTGATCCAGACTTTCCGAGATTTGCTCAAAGCACAGCTCAATCAGGCTTAGCTTGCAGGAAAAAGAAGTATGTCCAGACCCCAATGCCCGCGCTGCCTGCGCCCACAAACCCATTGCCTGTGCCCGCTGATCCCGAGCCTCGACAGCCGCACGCGGGTGTTGCTGTTGCAGCATCCGAGCGAGGTCAATCATGCGTTGAACACTGCGCGGTTAGCGGCGCTGGGATTGACCAATGCCGAGCTGATCGTGGGCGAGGTGTTCGAAGATTTGCCGACGCTGTTGAACCGGCCGGGGTATCGGGCGCGGTTGTTGTTTCCCGCTGATGATGCGCAGCCGATGCAGGCTTATGGCGAGTCCGATGAGTCGTTGTTGCTGGTGGTGCCGGATGGCACCTGGCGCAAGGCGCGCAAGATGTTGCACCTCAATCCGCTGCTGGCGGCGTTGCCACGGGTGACGCTGGCCGAGGGCGGGGTGTCGCGCTATCGCTTGCGCAAGGCACCGGGGCCGGGGGCGTTGTCGACGATTGAGGCGATTGTGCAGGCATTGCAGACGCTGGAACCGTCGGTTTCATTCGAGCCGTTGCTCAAGCCGTTCGAGGCGTTGATCGAGGGGCAGATTGCGGCGATGGGGGAGGAGACCTTTCAGCGTAATCATGGTCACAAATGATCGTTCTCACGCTCTGCGTGGGAATGCATCCAGTGACGCTCTGCGTCACAGTCGCAAAGGGACGCGGAGCGTCCCGGGCGGCATTCCCACGCGGAGCGTGGGAACGATCATTGACTAGCGCTCACGCATCGCCTCGGTCCGGGCTTTCAGCACTGGTTTGAGCAGATAATCCAACACACTTTTCTCCCCGGTAATAATGTCCACCGTCGCCACCATCCCCGGAATGATCAGCAACGGTTTCACATCCCCGCCCAAATGGTTTTTATCGGTGCGCACCTGAATCAGATAAAAGCTGTTGCCCTTGTCATCGGTAATCGTGTCCGCACCAATCAACTCAAGCTTGGCACTCAGCCCACCGTAAATCGTGTAGTCATAAGCACTGAACTTGACCATGGCTTTCTGGCCCGGATGCAGGAACGCGACATCCTGTGGCCGCACCTTGGCTTCGATCAGCAGGTTGTCTTCCAGCGGCACGATTTCGACCATGTCGCTGCCCGGCTGGACCACGCCGCCGATGGTGTTGACCTTCATTTGCTTGATCACGCCGCGCACGGGCGATATGACCGTGGTGCGGGTCACTCGGTCATCGATGGCGATGCTGGTGGCGGTGATTTTCGACAGGTCGGTGCGTTTCTCGTTCAGCTCCTTGGCCGCCTCGGAACGGAAGGTCTGTTCGGATTCGTCGATCTTGCTGCGGATCTCGGCAATCGCCGATTCGGCGCGGGGAATCGCCAGCGTCGTCGCGTTTAATGAGCCTCGGATTTCTACCGCGCTGCGCTTGAGTCGGAGGATTTCCACCGGTGATACCGCGCCGGTTTTCACCAGCGGTTCGGACATGTTCATTTCTTGCTGCAGCAATGCCAGACTCGAGCTGAACTGACCTTGCTTGGAACGAAACTCGGCAAGCTCCTGAGTCTTCTGCCGCAGTTGTTCGCTCAACGTGCGCTGCTCGCTGGCCAGTCGGCGCTGGCGTTGTTCGTACAGCGAGCGCTCGTCTTCGGCGACTTGCGGCGCCTTGGCGATGACTTCATCGGAGAGCTTGAACGGCCGGCCCTCGGCCTCCGCCGACAGCCGTTCGACCTGCGCGGTCAGCGCATAGCGATCAGCTTCGCTCTCACCCTTGTTCGAGCGAAAGCGCGTGTCATCCAGGCGCAGCAGGGTGTCGCCCTTGTTCACCATTTGCCCTTCACGCACGAAAATCTCGGTAACGATCCCGCCTTCAAGGTTCTGGATCACCTGCACCTTGCTCGACGGAATTGCCTTGCCTTCGCCCATGGTCACTTCTTCGAGCACGGCGAATTTGGCCCAGACCACCGCGCTGATCAGCAACGCTGCGGCCAGCCACACGGTGATCCGCGACCAGCGTGGCGAATCCTGCAACGAAGCACCGGCGGTTTCCGGCATGAATTCGGCTTCGGCGCTTTTGCCGAAACTGTCGAAGTAGCCGCGATCTTTGCTATCGGAGGAAGCAGACATGGGGCAACTCCTAGACCGCCGCCGAGCCGACACGGCCCTTGCGCAGTGCATCGATGACCGCTTCTTTCGGGCCGTCAGCGACGACCCGGCCGTTGTCCAGCACCAGCAAGCGGTCCACCAGACTCAGCATCGAGGTGCGGTGGGTCACCAGCAGTAAGGTTTTGCCTTGCACCCAGCCATGCAGTTTCTGCCGCAGCAAGTCTTCACTGCTGTTGTCCATGGCGCTGGTGGGTTCGTCGAGCAGCATGATCGGCGGATCGAGCAACAGCGAACGTGCCAGCAACACGGCCTGACGTTGGCCGCCAGAAAGCAATTGCCCGCGTTCACCCACCGGACGATCGAAACCTTGCGGATGCTGGCGAGCGAGTTCGGTAACGCCGGTCAGTTCGGCGACTTCGAGCATGCGTGAATCGCTGATGTAACGCGCGCCGAGCGTGAGGTTGTCGCGCAGGCTGCCGGCGAGCAATGGCAGGTCGTGGGCGACGTAACCGATTTGCTGGCGCAGGTCGGCAACGTCGAGTTGGCGCAGGTCGAGGCCATCGAGCAGCAGTTGGCCTTCCTCGGGTTCATAGAAGCCCATGACCAAACGCGCCAAGGTACTTTTGCCCGAACCGCTGCGGCCGATGATGCCGACCCGCTCGCCGGGTTTCAGGCTGAAGCTGACATTGCTCAGTGCCGGCGCGTTCTGGCCGTTGTAGTGAAAGGTCACGCCGCTGACGTCCAGCGCACCTTGCAGTTGCGTGCGCTCCAGCGGCCGCTGTTTGCCGTCGCGTTCCTGCGGCAGAGCCATCAGCGCATCGGTGCTTTTCATGGTCAGTTGCGCTTGCTGATATCGGGTGATCAGCCCGGCAATCTGCCCCAGCGGCGCGAGCACACGGCTGCCGAGCATGTAACTGGCGACTAGCGCACCGACGCTGAGATTGCCGGCGATGATGCTGTAGACCCCGGCGACAATGGTCGCCATTCCCGAGAATTGTTGAATGAACAACGTGCCGTTGGTGGCCAGCGCCGAGAGATTGCGCGCGTGGCTGTCGAGGCGGGTGAGGGCGCCGTGGGTGCTTTCCCATTTGTGCTGGCGCTCGCTTTCGGCGCTGCAGGCTTTGAGGGTCTCCAGGCCACCGAGGGTTTCGATCAGCACCGCCTGGCGTTCAGCGCCGAGGCTCAGGCTCTTTTGCACGGTGTCACGCAGGCGCACTTGAATGATCATCGCGAAGATGATGGTGATCGGAAACGCCAGCAGCGGAATTACCACCAGCCAGCCGCCGAGCAGGCCGATCACCACCAGCATCAGCACGACGAAGGGCAGGTCGATCAGGCTGGTCAGCGTCACTGCCGTGAGGAATTCACGCAGGCCCTGAAAGTCATGAATGCTTTGCGCAAAGCCGCCGATGGTCGCCGGCCGCGCCTTCATCGACATGCCAGTGATGCGTTCGAATAAAGTCGCGGAAAGGATCACGTCGGTTTTCTTGCCGGCGGTGTCGAGCAGGTGCGCACGCACCACCCGCAAAACCAGTTCGAAACCGGTGCCGATCAGCAGCCCGATCGACAGCACCCACAGGGTCGATGTCGCCTGATTCGGCACCACGCGGTCATACGTTTGCATGACGAACAGCGGCACCATCAGGCCTAACAGGTTGATCAGGAAACTGGCGAGAATCGCATCGCTGTAGAGCCATTTTGACAGCTTGAGGGTGTCGCGAAACCACGCATGAACGCGCGGCACCAGTGGCGAGCGCAGGTCTTCGAGTTCGTGACGCGGGCGGGCGAACAAGGCTTGGCCGCTGTAGTGCTCGGTGAGTTCTTCACGGCTGATCCATTGCTCGCCACCATCGGCTTCACTGGGCAGGATCAGCGCTTTGCCGTCGTCGCCGAAACGTCGCAACACGGCGGTGCGGCCGTCGTTGAGCAGCAGCAGAATCGGCAGGTTGAGTGGGGAGATATCTTTCAGATCACGGCGCAGAATACGCGCCTGCAACCCGGCCCGAGCGGCGGCGCGAGACAGCAGATCGAGGCTCAGGCGTTGTTTGTTGAGCGGCAGCCCGGCACTCAGGCTGGCGCGACTGACCGTCGCGCCATGCAGTTTGCAGAGGATCAACAGACCGTCGAGTAACGGATCATCGAAGCTCAGCCGCGGATCGACCCCGGTGTGGCCGGGTTCCATGCTGGTCATATTGATCGCCTCTGTTGAACGGGCACGGGAATCCACACATTGATCGTTCCCACGCTCCGCGTGGGAATGCAGCCCGGGACGCTCCGCGTCCCAAAGCGGACGCAGAGCGTCCATTGAGGCATTCCCACGCAGAGCGTGGGAACGATCAACAGGGGACTTATTTCAGCTCTGGCAAGCGCGCTTCGTTTTTGACTTCGGTCGCAGCGATCGCATCGGCCGGCAGTACCACCCGTTGTTTGCTCAGCAACTGGCCCATGTTCGCCAGCACGCGATACATCGAATATTCCTCGGTGTAGCGGATTTCGGTGTAGCGGCGGTTGGCGTTATAGAGCTCGTTTTCGCTGTCGAGCAAGTCGAGCAGGGTGCGTTGGCCGAGGCCGAACTGATCCTGATACGCCGCACGCACGCGTTTGGTGGTTTCGGCGTATTCACGGGCGGTCGGGGTCTGTTTCTTCGCGTTTTCCATGGCGTTCCACGCCAGGCGGATGTTCTCGTTGAGTTGGCGCAGGGCGTTGTTGCGGATATCCATGGCCTGATTGATCTGGTGCGCATCGGAGGCCAGACGCGCCTTGTCACTGCCGCCTCGGAACAGGTTGTAGTTCATCACCACACCCACGCGCCATTCGTTGTCGTGGCCTTCATCGCCTTGCACGTTATTGTTCGCACCGACGGCCGCTTCGGCATCGAAGCGCGGATAGAACGGCGATTTGGCGACTTCGTACTGGCTCTCGGCCGATTGCACGTCAGCCTGGGCGGACTTCAGATACGGGTTGTTGTCGACCATGCTCTGCTGGGCTTCACGCAATTCGGTCGGCAGTTCGCCACGGGTCGAGGCCGGCGTTTCCAGCTCATCGGGCATGCGCCCGACCACGCTGTAGAAGTTGGCTTCGGCGTCAGACAGATCGACTTCGGCGGTGTCGAGGTTGTTCTGTGCCAGCGCCTTACGAGCGACCGATTGATCGGAGTCGGCGGTACTGCCGACGCCACGCTCGGTGCGCAGGCCGATTTGGTCGTTGACGCGCAAGTGCGCCTGCAGGTTGTTGCGGGCCAAGGTCACCAGTTCGCGGCGCTTGAGCACTTCGAGGTAAACCTCGATGGTGCGCAGAGCCAGATCCTGGGCGGTGCCTTGCGCGTAGTACGCGCGCGAATTCGACACGCCTTTGGTGCGCTCGACTTCGTTGGCGGTGTTGAAACCGTCGAACAGCATCTGCCGCAGACGCAGCTCGGACTGGGTGTAATTGAGGATTTCGGTGTGGTGATTACCGAAGGCCCGGGTGTTGGTGTTGTCGCTATAGCCGCGGCCATAGGCGGCGTTCAAATCGACGGACGGATAGAAGCCGCCCTTGGCGACTTTGATTTGTTCATCAGCCGACAGGCGGGCGTCCACGCGCGAAGCGAGTTCCGGGTGAGTGGCGATGGTGCTTTGAATGGCCTCGGTGAGGTTCATGGCCTGGGCTTGAGAAGTGCAAGCCATGGCCAGCAAAACCGCGCTGCAGAGGGGGGTTAGAACGCGCATGGGTGCATCTCCCTGAGTCCTGATGGTGTGTTACTGTCGCCAAATATTTGACGATATTTTTAGGTGTATGCGTTTCACTCTTGTAACAACAGAGCTAAGAACATCCTAGAGCGTAGCTAAGAAAAAATTTTCATAAGGGTTATGCCAAAAAAAACTTATGCGCTTTGTAAAAACCGGCACATTGTTCAGCACGAAAGCCTTTGTTTTATGCGCTTTAGGGAGCACAGAAAGGCTTGAGGAAAGTTCCACTCACTTTGCGACATACGGCGAAGTACTGCTGAAGGGGAGGGACGCGTAGCGGCTGATGAGCGACAGATTTTTGTCACTCTGGTGATTCACCACCGTTACGTAGCGTTAGTGGGCATGCCGCTTTGAACAGGACTCGGAAGTGCTTGATCGCACTGAAGTTTCCCCAAGGCGTCACCCGCGAAACGAACTGTCGAAGGTGCGAGCGTCGCCTCCGACAACCCGATTGAGCCATGGGCTGCTTCGCTTACCAGCGCCGACGGTGGTCGGCAGCGGAGGATTTCACATGGCAACGCTCATCGGCACAGTCACTAAAGTCATTGGCCAGGTTTTCGCCCAGTCAGCCGACGGTACCAAACGCGCACTGGTTGAGGGGGATCGCCTGTTTGCCGGCGATCAACTGATCACCGGCGCGGAAGGGGCCGTCGCCGTTCATCTGCAAAACGGCCAGGAACTGACCCTCGGACGCGGCAGCAGCATGACCATGACCGGTGAACTGCTGGCCGGTCAGGCGACGCATGTCAATGCCGCGGAGGCCGTGACCCCGAGCGACGCGCAATTGACCGACGTCGAGCAGATCCAGAAAGCTATCGCCGCCGGTGACGACCCGAGCAAAACCGCTGAAGCCACCGCGGCCGGCCCGAATGCCCCGGGCGGTGCGCCAGGTGAGCTGGGCGGTGGCCACAGTTTTGTCCTGCTGACGGAAGTCGGCGGCCGGGTCGATCCGATCATCGGGTTTCCCACTGCCGGGTTCGGCGGTATTCCCGAATTCCCTGAAGAACGCCATAACGCGGTGATCGACAACGGCGATGACACCCCGGCTGTCGTGGTGCCGCCACCGGTCAACAATCCGGTGACCCTCGCCGGTCTGAATGTGGCGGGCGGTGAACTGAACCTCAGTGAAGCCAACCTGCCTGACGGTTCTTCGGCCAACCCGAGTGCACTCACGCAAAACGGCAGCTTCACGGTGTCGGCGCCGGACGGTTTGACCAGCCTGAGCATCGGTGGCATCAACCTGATCAACGGCGGCGTAGCGGTCGGCTTCCCGCAGTCGATCACCACGCAACTGGGCAACACCCTGACCATCACCGGCTACAACCCGGCGACCGGCGTGGTCACTTACAGCTACACCCTCAACGGCAACGAAAGTCATGCGGCCGGCGATGGCGCAAACAACCTCAGCGAACAGTTCACCGTGATTGCCGGCGACAGCAATGGCGACACCGCGACCGGCACGCTGGACGTCAACATCACCGACGACGTGCCCAAAGCCTTTGATGACAACAATGGCACGGCGTCTGAAACGCAGCTGACACTGACCGGCAACGTGCTGACCAACGATGTGCAGGGCGCCGACCGTGTGCCCACCGGGCCGGTGACGGCCGGCACATTCACCGGGACTTACGGCACCTTGGTGCTGAATGCCAACGGCACTTACACCTACACGCTCAACACCAACGACGCAGACTTCAAAAACCTGCACGGCGGCGGCAACGGCACGGAAACCTTCGCCTACACCATCACCGATTCCGACGGTGATACCAGCACGGCGAATCTGGTTCTGCAGATCCACAACAACGACGATCCGGTGATCATCAACGGCCTGAACGTCGAGGGCGGCGAGCTGACGGTTTACGAGAAAAACCTCAGTGACGGCAGCGCACCGGACGCCACCGCGCTGACCCAAAACGGCACGTTCACCATCACCGCACTCGATGGCGTGACAACGCTGACTGTCGGCGGCATCGCCGTGGTCACCAACGGCGTGGCTACCGGATTTCCACAATCGGTCACCACTCCGCTGGGCAGCACACTGACCATTACCGGTTTCAACGCCACTACCGGCGTGGTCAGCTACAGCTACACCCTGGTCGACAACGAAGCGCATCCAACTGCCAACGGCGCGAATAATCTGCCTGAGCAGTTCGCCGTCACCGTGGTCGATGACAACGGCACCACCGCCAATGGCACGCTGGACGTGAACATCGTCGACGATGTTCCCCGTGCGGTTGACGACGCCAATGGCACCGCCTCTGAAACCTTGCTGACCCTGACCGGCAACGTGCTGACCAACGATGTACAAGGCGCCGACCGTGTGCCGACCGGGCCAGTCACCCCGGGCACTTTCACCGGGACTTACGGCACCTTGGTGCTCAACGCCAACGGTACGTACACCTACACCCTCAACACCAGCGACGCCGACTTCAAAAACCTGCACGGTGGCGGCAACGGCACGGAAACCTTCGCCTACACCATCACCGATTCCGACGGTGATACCAGCACTGCCAACCTCGTGTTGCAGATCCACAACAACGACGATCCGGTGACCATCAATGGCCTGAACGTCGAGGGCGGCGAGCTGACGGTTTACGAGAAAAACCTCAGCGACGGCAGCGCACCGGACGCCACCGCACTGACCCAGAGCGGCACGTTCACCATCACTGCACTTGATGGCGTCACCACGCTGACTGTCGGCGGCATCGCCGTGGTCACCAACGGTGTAGCCGCAGGTTTCCCACAATCCGTGACCACTCCACTCGGTAGCACGCTGACGATTACCGGGTTCAACGCCACCACCGGCGTGGTCAGTTACAGCTACACCCTGGTCGACAACGAAGCCCATCCCACCGCCAACGGTGCGAATAACCTGCCAGAGCAGTTCGCCGTCACCGTGGTCGATGATAATGGCACCACCGCCAATGGCACGCTGGACGTGAACATCGTCGACGATGTTCCCCGTGCGGTTGACGACGCCAATGGCACCGCCTCTGAAACCTTGCTGACCCTGACCGGCAACGTCCTGACCAACGATGTCCAAGGCGCCGACCGTGTGCCCACCGGGCCAGTCACGCCGGGCACATTCACCGGGACTTACGGCACCTTGGTGCTCAACGCCAACGGCACGTACACCTACACGCTCAACACCAGCGACGCCGACTTCAAAAACCTGCACGGCGGCGGCAACGGCACGGAAACCTTCGCCTACACCATCACCGATTCCGACGGTGATACCAGCACTGCGAATCTGGTTCTGCAGATCCACAACAACGACGATCCGGTGACCATCAACGGCCTCGACGTCAATGGCGGCGAACTCACCGTTTACGAGAAAAACCTCAGCGACGGCAGCACGCCGGACGCCACCGCGCTGACCCAAAGCGGCACGTTCACCATCACCGCACTCGATGGCGTGACGACCCTGACCGTCGGCGGCATCGCTGTCGTCACCAACGGCGTGGCTGCCGGATTTCCACAATCCGTCACCACTCCGCTCGGCAGCACGTTGACCATTACCGGTTTCAACGCCACCACCGGCGTGGTCAGCTACAGCTACACCCTGGTCGACAACGAAGCCCATCCGAACGCCAACGGCGCGAATAACCTGCCTGAGCAGTTCGCCGTCACCGTGGTCGATGACAATGGCACCACCGCCAATGCCACCCTTGATGTGAACATCGTCGACGACCTGCCCAAAGCCGTGGATGACAGTAACACCGGCACCGCGTCTGAAACGCAGCTGACACTGACCGGCAACGTCCTGACCAACGATGTACAAGGCGCCGACCGTGTGCCGACCGGGCCAGTCACCCCGGGCACATTCACCGGCACTTACGGCACCTTGGTGCTCAACGCCAACGGCACGTACACCTACACGCTCAACACCAGCGACGCCGACTTCAAAAACCTGCACGGTGGCGGCAACGGCACGGAAACCTTCGCCTACACCATCACCGATTCCGACGGCGATACCAGCACGGCGAATCTGGTGTTGAACATCCACAACAACGACGATCCGGTGATCATCAACGGCCTCGACGTCAATGGCGGCGAACTCACCGTTTACGAAAAAAACCTCAGCGACGGCAGCGCACCGGACTCCACCGCACTGACCCAGAGCGGCACGTTCACCATCACTGCACTTGATGGCGTCACCACGCTGACCGTCGGCGGCATCGCCGTCGTCACCAACGGCGTGGCTGCCGGATTTCCGCAATCGATCACCACGCCGCTGGGCAGCACGTTGACCATTACCGGTTTCAACGCCACCACCGGCGTGGTCAGCTACAGCTACACCCTGGTCGACAACGAAGCCCATCCGAACGCCAACGGCGCGAACAATCTGCCTGAGCAATTCGCCGTCACCGTGGTCGATGACAACGGCACCACCGCCAACGGCACCCTCGATGTGAACATCGTCGACGACCTGCCCAAAGCCGTGTATGACAGCAATGCAACCACAGCTTCAGAAAGCCAACTGACGTTGACCGGTAACGTCCTGACCAACGATGTGCAGGGTGCCGACCGTGTGCCGACCGGACCAGTGACCCCGGGCACGTTCACCGGGACTTACGGCACCTTGGTGCTCAACGCCAACGGTACTTACACCTACACCCTGAACACCAATGACGCGGATTTCAAAAACCTGCACGGCGGCGGCAACGGCACGGAAACCTTCGCCTACACCATCACCGATTCCGACGGCGATACCAGTACCGCCAATCTGGTGTTGAACATCCATAACAACGACGATCAGGTCTACCTCAACGGCCTCGACGTCAATGGCGGCGAACTCACTGTCTACGAGAAAAACCTCAGCGACGGTACCGCTCCAGATACACCGGCGCTGACTCAAAGCGGCACCTTCACCGTCACTGCACTGGATGGTCTGCAAACCCTGACCGTGGGTGGCATCAACGTGGTCACCGGTGGCGTGGCGGCAGGCTTCCCGCAATCGGTCGTCACGCCGCTCGGCAGCACGTTGACCATCACCGGTTACAACCCAGCCACCGGCGTAGTCAGTTACAGCTACACGTTGGTCGACAACGAAACCCATCCGAACGCCAACGGCGCCAACAGCATCACCGAGAACTTCAACGTCGTCGCCACCGATACTGATGGCAGCACCGCCAACGGCCAGATCAACGTCAACATCGTCGATGATCTGCCGAGCGCTCATCCTGATTCTGCTTCGGTGGCGGAGGGCGGTACCGTCAGCGGCAATGTTCTGGACAACGATATCGGCGGTGCCGACGGCCCGGCCGTCACCGGGGCGGTGGTCGGCGTGCGTGCCGGCGCCGATACATCGACCTCGGCCATCGGCGGCCTCAACAGCAACATCAACGGCACCTACGGCTATCTGACCCTGGACGCCAACGGCAACGCGGTCTATCACAGCAATCCAAACGCCGTGAACGGCCCGGGCGCGGTGGATGTGTTCACTTACACCGTGCGTGATGCCGACGGCGATGAAAGCACCACCACCATCACCATCGATGTTTCCAACAGCAAACTGTGCGCGACCAGCGACACCGACGTCACCGTCTTCGAAAAAGCGCTGGATCTGACCAAAGACGGCGCGGATCTGGCGCCCGGTACGGTCACCGGCAGCGACCCGACCAGCACCGGTGAAACCGCGTCTGGCACGTTGGTCGGCTCGGTCACCGGGGCAGTCGGTGCGATCAGTTACGCGCTGGTTGGCAGCGCCACCGGCAACTACGGGCAGATCGTCCTCAACTCCAACGGCACGTACACCTACACGCTGACCTCACCGGCGAGCACCACGCCGCATGCCGACGACGGCGCCAACAGCCTGAGCGAAACCTTCACCTATCAGGCCACCGATTCGCTGGGCAACATCGTCACCAGCACCATTGTGGTGAACATCGTCGATGACGTGCCGAAAGCGGTGAACGACAGCAACCTCAACAGCGCCTCGGAAACCCAGCTGACCCTGACCGGCAATGTGCTGAGCAACGATCTGCAAGGCGCCGACGTGGTCGCGACCGGACCGAATGCCGGGCCGATCACCGCCGGCACCTTCACCGGTACGTACGGCACGCTGGTGCTCAACGCCAACGGCACGTACACCTACACGCTGAACCCTAACGATGCCGACTTCAAAAACCTGCATGGCGGCGGGAACGGCACCGAGACCTTCACCTATACGCTGACCGATGCTGACGGCGATACCAGCACCGCCAACCTGGTGCTGAACATCCACAACAACGACGATCCTGTGCTGCTCAACGGCCTCGACGTCAATGGTGGCGAACTCACCGTCTACGAGAAAAACCTCAGCGACGGCACCAGCCCCGACACCCCGGCGCTAACCCAGAGCGGCACTTTCACCGTGACCGCGCTCGATGGCCTGCAAACCCTCACCGTCGGCGGCATTGCCGTGGTCACCAACGGTTTCGCCGCAGGCTTCCCGCAATCGGTCGTCTCGCCGCTGGGCAGCACCTTCACCGTCACTGGTTACAACCCCGCGACCGGTGTTGTGAGTTACAGCTACACCCTGGTCGACAACGAAACCCACCCGACCGCCAACGGTGCCAACAGCCTCACCGAGAATTTCAACGTGGTGGCGACGGATACCGATGGCAGCACTGCCAGCGGCCAGATCAATGTCAACATCATCGACGATCTGCCGACCGCCAAACCCGACACCGGCTCGGTGGCCGAGGGCGGCACGGTCAACGTCAGTGTGCTGGGCAATGACATCAGCGGTGCTGATGGCGCGGCCACGGTGGTTGGCGTGCGTGCTGGCAGCAACACCGGCACTTCGGCCATCGGCGGCCTCAACAGCAACATCAATGGCAACTTCGGTTACCTGACCCTGGATGCGGCGGGCAACGCCGTCTACCACAGCAACCCGAACTCGGTGAGCCCACCAGGTGCCACCGACACCTTCACCTACACCATCCGCGACAGCGACGGCGACGAAAGCACCACGACCATCACCATCAATGTCGCCGACAGCAAACTGGTGGCTTCGGTTGATCAGGACGTGACGGTCTATGAAAAAGCCCTCGACCTGAGCAAGGACGGCGCGGATCTTGCCCCCGGTACGGTCACCGGCAGCGACCCGAGCAACACCGGCGAAACCGCCACCGGCACCCTGGTCGGAGCAGTCACTGGCGGTACGGGCGCGATCACCTACACCCTGGTCGGCAGCGCCACCGGCACTTATGGGCAGATCCAGCTCAACGCCGACGGCACCTACACCTACACGCTGACCTCGGCGCCGAAAACCTCGCCCAACGCCAACGATGGGGCCAACACCCTCAGCGAAAGTTTTACCTACAAAGCCACTGACGCGCTGGGCAACAGCACCACCAGCACCCTCGTGGTCAACATCGTCGACGACGTGCCAAAAGCGGTGGCGTCGGACCGTTCGGTGGCGGCGGTGGAGATCGATTCCAACCTGCTCATCGTTCTGGACATCTCCGGCAGTATGGCCGACGCCTCCGGTGTACCGGGCCTGTCGCGGCTGGCCCTGGCCAAGCAGGCGATCAGCGCCTTGCTCGACAAGTACGACGACCTCGGCGATGTCAAAGTCCAACTCGTCACCTTCAGCAGCAACGCCACAGACCGAACCTCGGTATGGGTCGATGTGGCGACGGCGAAGACGATTCTCGCCGGTCTGACGGCGGGTGGCGGCACCAACTACGACGCCGCGGTGGCAGTGATGCAAACCGCGTTCAACACCTCGGGCAAACTCACCGGAGCGCAGAACGTCGGTTACTTCTTCTCCGACGGCAAACCCAACGAAGGCGACATCAACGCCGCTGACGAAGCCGCACTGAAAAACTTCCTCGATGCCAACAACATCAAGAACTACGCGATCGGCCTCGGCAGCGGCGTAAGCAACGCCAACCTCGACCCACTGGCGTATGACGGCATCAGCCACACCAACACCAACGCGGTGGTGGTCACCGATCTCAATCAGCTCAACTCGGTACTGTCCGGTACTGTGCAGGGCGCGCCGGTCACCGGTTCGTTGCTGGGCGAGGGCGGCACTTTTGGCGCCGATGGCGGTTTCATCAAATCCATTGTGGTTGACGGCACCACCTACACCTATGACCCGAAAGCCCTCAGTGGCCAAGGTTCGTTGACGCCAAGCGGCGGCACCAATCACGGCACCTTCAACACCGTAAACAACACGTTGAGCATCGCCACCAATAATGGCGGCACACTGCTGATCAACCTCGACAGCGGCGACTACACCTACACTTCGCAGAAAACCACCGCTGTGGTGATCACCGAGAACATCGGCTTCACCGTCAGCGACAACGACGGCGACCTCGCCAGTTCGACGCTGACCGTGAAAGTGATCCCCAACGCGCCGCCGGTGGCCGTCGACGACCACGTCATCACCAACGTGCTCTCGGGCAATATCGTGGTGCCGGGCGAACTGTTGCTGGCCAACGACACCGACCTCAACGGCGACACCCTCAACGCCACGCCGACCAGTTTCAATACGGGCTGGATCTCGAAAGCGGCGGATTTCACCGGCACCGGGGCGATCAACTTCACCGGGACTAACGTCAACACCGCCGCCAACCAGAACCTGGCCAACGTGCGCAATGCGTTCAGTGCCAATGCCGCAACCATGACCGCCGTGCTGGTGGTCAGCGGCTATCTCGGCGCGGTGACCAACAGCAACGCTAACGATGAGGACCGCATCACCGTCAACCTGCGCCAGGGCGAAACCCTCAACCTTGATCACAATCTGGCGGCCGGTCACGTCACCATGGAGTACTCGATCAACGGTGGCGCCTACACAACACTGGCAGACGGGCAAACCCTCACCGCTTCGGCCGATGGCGTCTATCAGATCCACATCTCCAACATCACCAATACCACGGGCGGCAATGCCAACGCGGCGGAGAACTATCAGCTGACCATGACCCTCAACTACGCCGGGGCCCACGACATCACCCCGGACTTCCACGGCAGCTACACCGCCAACGACAACCATGGTGGCAGCGACACCGCCAATGTGAGCATCAGCTATCAGGACGGCCACACCCTCACCGGCACCTCGGGGGATGACGTGCTGGTGGCCGGCAGCGGCGACAACATCATCAACGCCGGCGACGGCAACGATGTGCTCACCGCAGGCTCAGGCAACAACGAGTTGCACGGCGGCGCCGGTAACGACTTGCTCTACAGCGGGCCGGGCAATGATTTGCTCGACGGCGGCACTGGCAGCGACACCGCCAGCTACGCCCATGCCACCGCCGGGGTCACGGTCAACCTCGGCCTGCTCGGTGCGCAAAACACCCTCGGCGCCGGCACCGACACCCTCACCGGGATCGAGAACCTGATCGGCTCGAACTTCAACGACACCCTGACCGGCGATAACAATAACAACGTGATCAACGGCGGCCTCGGCAACGACATCCTCAACGGTGGCGGCGGTGACGACCTGCTGATTGGCGGCATGGGCAACAACACGCTGACCGGCGGCGCAGGGGCCGATACCTTCCAGTGGCTCAAGGGCAACAGCGGCCACGACCTGATCACCGACTTCACCCCCGGCACCGACAAGCTCGACCTGTCGCAACTGCTGCAAGGTGAAAACGGCACCACCGCCTCGCTGGATGACTACCTGCACTTCACCGTCAGCGGCAGCGGCGCTTCGGTCCTCACCAGCATCGACGTCAGCGCCATGGCCGGCGCCACGCCGAACCAGACCATCGACCTGGCCGGCGTCAACCTCGCCAGCCACTACGGCGTGACGCCGGGAGCGGGCGGGGTAGTGGCTGGTGGGCATGACACGGCGACGATCATCAGCGGGATGTTGAATGATCATTCGTTGAAGGTGGATACCGTGTAAGCGAAGGCTGAAACGACAAAACCCGCCGCCCCGTTCAACCGGGGCGGCGGGTTTTTTCTGCCTGATGGTTGCTCATTCTGGCGCTTTCGCGAGCAGGCTCGCCCCCATATTGGAACGCGGTCACTGTGCGAGCTTGCTCGCGAAAGCGCCAGAGTGGGCGTCCGATCAATCAGCAGGTGTTCTCTACCTGCTTCATCCCGGCAACACAGATTATCCAGCACCCGATTCTCCGCCAGCCCCCCGAGCATGATCAACTGTGCAACGCCCAACAGCGTTTAGGGCAGCGGCGTCATGGCGATGGCGCAATGTCGTATTACTTGAGTCGTACTTCAGACGTTTCTGATAAGCGTATCTGTTTAATTCCCTCGCGCATGAGCACTGATTCCGACGAGCGGTAGCAATACCTGTAATTTCTGACAGTAGGCAGGACTCTTCCAGCGTCGTTAAATCAATCACAGCAAGGCCCATAGACACCTTGGTCATTTGCGCGCTGTTCTGCTTGGTTTGATGCGAGGGAGTAAGTTCAATGACACGCTCTGAACACAGGGATGAAGACCTGCTTGAGGTGCCACGCGTACCTGCCATCCTCAAGGACGAAGACGGAAATGAGAGTCCTGAAGGGCTGCTGCCGCGTAGTGCTTTGGCTGAAGATCTGACGGTCATCATCCCTGATTGGAGCGCCCCATTTGACGATCCCATTCCCTTCATCATAGTGGTCAGTTGGGTTGAGCAAGGTGGCGTGTTCACTGAGGTCTACCGTGAACCTTTTGACAATCCCGGAGAGAAGACCCTGGTTGTGCCACGGGAGAAGTTGAAACTCGATCACGGCATCTATGCTTTGTCGTACAACGTCAGCTATGGCGGCAACCCTCTGTACTCCCATTCCAAACGAGTCACGGTCGACAGATCGCCGCCGAACGACAATCAGGAACCCGATCGTCTGATCATGCTGGATGTGACAGGTGATATCACTGACGACTATCTCTCCCGGTATGGTGAAGTCCGGTTCCAGGTACCGCTGTATGTCGACGTCAAGGCCAAGGATCGTGCGATCTATTACTGGACAGATGACCCGGATCCTCCGGATTCCGAAATCGACATTGGTGAGCAAGAATTCAGTCAGCTAGACATCGATCAGAAACGTCTGATCATCACCATGTATGAGGCGGATATTCGTCGTATCGGGGCCGGGCAGCGTTACATTTATTATCGGCTCCGTGACTGGGCCGGAAATCGCGGTCCGCGTTCCACGCTTTTAGCGGCTTTTGTCAATTTGAATCCGGCCCCTGGCGTTCTCAAACCGCCGAGAGTGCCGTTGTCAACGCGTGGCTTGATTGACCGTCAACATGCCCGCGAGGGCGCGGTGAGCCAGCGGGCTGTCACTGTCGAAATTGATAAGTATGAGAACCCGGATCCTTCCGACAAGGTCCTGATTCAGTGGAACGGGCATGATCTGGCCCCGCTTGACGTCGATCCCGGCAAGTTTCCCCAAGTCGCTCCCGTGCCTTGGTCGATCTTGACGGCAGATGGCTTAGGACCACTGGACGTTCGAGTGAACTACCGCATTCAGCGCGGCGGCACACCGACCTTGCCATCTGCCGAAACGCGGGTGCTGGTGAATCTGACAGTCGCCGGGCAGGATCATGCCAACGCCCCGGCTTTGTTGAATACCACATTGGCCCGGCTGGAAGTTTACGGTGCCATATCGAAACAACGGAACAAGCTGTTAACCGTAGATTACGGCGAGGCGGCCGAAGCACATCTGGCGCTTTATGACACTCCGGTGCCCGGTGAAAAGCTCTTCCTCTATTGGGGTGCAATTGGCACACCAGTCGCCGAGTACGAGGTTGAACCCGGTGACGTCGCCGGTAAGCCGATCAGGTTCCTCATTCCTTGGGAGGCAATCGAACAGGACAAAGTAAATCCCTCGCTGCTGACTTGGTACACCACCAGTAATGGCGTGAATCTGCAGCAGGCTGAGGTGACGGCCGTTGAAGTGGCGATCATCGTGATCGAGAACATGCCGGAACCGAGGTTTCCGCACGCCAACCGTGATGGAACTCTTCACTGCTGCGCCAAACCCAGGTTGTGGGAAGGTGTCTGGGTTCATATCAACGGCAATGCTTCCTTTGATGAAGACGATATCGTCGAATTGTCCTGGCAGGGGTGTTTTGGTCCGAATGGGACCAGGCCGATTGACGGAACCTACGACACATTCGAGACAAAACTCACTGCCAAACAGGCTCGTGAAGGTTTTGATGTGCATGTCAGTGATTACGAGCGTCTGATTTCGCCAATGGTGAACGATGGCTCGGCGTTGTGCAGTTATTACCTGAAAAAAGCCAACGGTGGCATCGGTAATTCAAAAGAGGAGTTTGTCATTATCAATCGTACGATGCCAAGTGGTGAAGTTTGCGGTCCGGATAACGACCTTTGTGAAGAGTAAGTTGTAGAAGTGCTGACGCTGTATTGATCGAAGATGGTTTCAGGTTTTATTAAATTCTGTTTAACCCATGCAGTCATTGTGTAATAACTCTGGCAAGGCGGTTGTTTGCCCTGTGCCAGTCAATCAAGTTGCTGAGAGGATGATAGAAGATGACAAGTTTTCACTCATTGACACCGGCGCAGAATCGCGAACGTTTCTTTGGTGTTCGATTTCGCAGTCCAAAAGCTGCACCATTACCACCGACACTTCATCCGGATAATCCGTTGCTGGATGATGAAGTGGATGATAGTCCCAACCAACTGCATTCAAGCTTTCAAGGGTTTGCTCTGAAGGTGCAGATCCCGCGATTTGCCGAGGCGGATGATCCAAACGAAGTTAAAGGATATCTTGAACTAATGTGGGACGGCACCAGCATACGTTCGACTCGAGTACCTTTCGAAACACCCGTTGATACAGGTACTACCCAATTTGATCTTGAATTGCCTCAAGGCTACACATCGGCGCCAGGACCTCATGAGCTGGGCTACGTGTTGAATTTTGGTGGTAATCCATCTGCGGGAACTCCCCTTGAAATCAATATTGATGCAACAGCACCGATAGCGTTCGGCAAGGCGACTGTTCCTCCCGAGGTGGAAAGAGATGGTATTACAAAAAAATACCTCGATGATAACGGTTTTGTATTAATCACCATTCCAAACTATGGGAGTAAAAAGCTCGGCGACGTCGTTGAATGCTTTTTTGGCTCAAGTTTGCCAACCCCGACGCTGGTCGGCGTGTTGACCATAACGGACGTCGCAGCTCCGATCACGTTTGAATTGACTCCCGCGCTGGTTGGTAACGAGGAAGGTTTAAGATCTATTTTTTATTACCTCAGCGACCGTAAGGGTAACCGCAATACACCACAATATTACACTGAACTGAATGTCACTCTGACCGACCCACCCGCAGGGCTTCTGGAACCCAGTATTCCGCTCTTTGATGACGACGCAGCACCAAAACTGGTGGATCTGGCCGATGCTCAGGCCCCATTGGGGGTTGGTATTCTAGCTGAGTACACAAACTACCTGGCTGATATCGACGAACTGGAAGTGACATTTGACGGTATCGTGCAACCGGCGCAGAAAATCAATGCCTTTCCATTCTATGTGAACATTCCTTACCGGGATGTATTCAACAACAACCTGGATGAAAAAACGGTAGCCGTCAGTTATCGGATCAAACGCCATAACTTGCGCTACCCATTGGGAACAGCGGCGCCTGCAAAAGATGTGGATGTCGATCTGCGCCGGCCGGGAGATGGCGACGGTGGGGAAAACCCGGATCCTAGTCTGGCGCTGGTTACTGTGCAGGGTGCAGGTCAAAATGGCCCGAACATTCTGACGGCTGCCGACGCGATTGGTAATGTCGATGTAACTGTAGCTGTCTTTGCTGGTGTTAAAGATGGAGACATTATTACGTTGATATGGAAAGGGGTCGAACTCACGGCGGCACAAGGTGGTGTTATTGAGCTTGATGGGACAGAAACCGGAAGTTTTACGTTCGATGTATTATGGGCTGTCGTGGATGCGGGCGGTAACGGTAACCCGCTGCCAGTCACCTATAAAATTACCAATCCTGATATTAATGATAATGAAGTCCACTCGCAGCCCCGAGATGTCGATGTGAATATTCGACCCGGTGTTGTTCCTGAAGTTAAGTTTCAACATCTTGATCCGGACTTCACAGACTGGTTCAACTGTGGCTCCCTGCGATCAGATCCGGTACTGGTTAAATGTGCAGAAGTACTGGTTTCTCCTGGTGAACCGCAGTTGGCCGATCAAACACTGGAATTTGTCTACCAGGGTTATACCGATTCGGCAGGTACTATTATAAAAGCTGGTACTGAGGAGAAGGTCACATATACGCCAACGTTACAGGAAGCGAATGCCGGGTTTGTCGTGAAAATTCCCTATCAGAAAATTTTGGCGACGGAGAGTGCGTGGGGCGATATAACTTATACGGCAATGATTGACGGACGCCCGGTGCCATCTCAGCGACACCTTGTCAGGGTGCACATGAAAAAGGGTGATGGATCAGTGTGTGATATCTGATCTTCGAGGTCTGGGAGGCATTAAATGCCTCCCTTTTTCTTATAAGGATTACCTGGCGCTAGGACTTTTCTAATGTGTATTGAGGACTTTTCCTACATTTTCAGGGAGTAGGTAACGTTAATGTACGCCCGCTGACGCAGAGCTGCTTTGGCCTGTAATTATTTTGAGGTGAATCAATCATGAAAATGTTGGATGTATCAAACGTTCGCGTTTTTCCAACAGGCAGGTCCGGAGTATCGCTCTGCCTACCTGCTGTTTTTTTTTTCGCAGGTTTTGCACATTCGGCAACTATTGTCGATAACACCAGGCTGGATATCGATTCATCGGTTGCATCTACAGACTATCTGGTGCGCAACAGTGGCATATTGAACGCCTCCGGCGCCAATACCCGATCGATCACGGCGCAGTCCGGTTCGTCGTTAAACCTCAACGGGGCCACCATCGTTGGTAACGACGGGGGTGATGGCGTAACAGTGACGAGCAGTCAGGCAACCATCGATCAAACGACCGTGACCAGTGATGAAATCGGGCTAGCGGTCAATCGCTCCAGTGTCGCGGCGGGGGGGGCTACTGTGACAGTTTCCAATAGCCAGATCAGTGCACAACTGATTGGGTCGCAGGTCACGGGGCTGAGTTTGCTGTCATTGAGCAACACGCAAATCATCGGTGCGGCCAGCGATGGCATTGGTGTGAATATACTGGGTGGTGAGGTCAGTGCTTCCGCGGGTACGACCATCACCGGCCAGGCGACAGGGGTGCGGATGGTCAATGACGCTGTCAATGTGGGCGGTCGTACCTTGTCGCTGGATAACTCAACGGTGCAAGGTATCAGCGGTTCTGCGATTCTGGTGGATCGCGGCACTCAGGCCACGATAGGCGTCTCCAACGGTTCCAGCCTTCTCGCTGGCAACGGCAGATTACTGGATGTTCAAGGCTCATCGACCGTCAGCATGACCGTTGCCAACAGCACCCTGAATGGCGACATCAGCGTGCTGGACAACAGCACGGCCAATCTCGTTTTCAATCAGGGGAGAATAACCGGGGACGTGCTGGTCGATGGCAGCTCTACCGCCACCGTCACGCTGGACAACCTCTCGCAATTCACCGGGCGCCTCGACAACGTCGACAGCGTGAGCATCAACAGCAATTCCAACTGGACACTGACCGGCAATGATTCGATCGGTGCACTGGGCATGAACGGTGGCACTGTCACCTTCGGCGGCACAACAGACGCCCCTGGTACGTATTACACGCTGGATGTCGGTTCGCTGTCCGGCAGCGGGACATTTGCGATGAAGGGTGATTTCGTCAGCGGCGAGCGGGATTTTCTCAATGTGAGGGGGGCTTCGGCGGGTGACTTCACGCTGGCGGTTGCGGCCTCTGGCCTGGACGCCGCTTCGCCGCAGGCGTTGACGCTGGTGCGTACCGGCACCCTCGACAGCGCTAACTTTGCGCTGGCCGGCAATCAACGGGTTGATGTAGGCACCTGGTCCTACAGCCTGGCAAGTCGGGAGATTGAAGGGGGAGCGAAGGAGTGGTTTCTCGACCCGACCACAGAAGTCATCAGTCCCGGCGCAAGTTCGGTACTGGCCTTGTTCAACACTGCGCCGACCGTGTGGTACGGCGAGTTGTCCTCGTTGCGCAGCCGTATGGGTGAGCTGCGTTTGAATGGCGGGCAGTCCGGCGGATGGATCCGCACTTACGGCAACAAGTACAACGTTGCCGATGGCTCGGGTGTGGGCTATCAGCAGACGCAACAGGGCTTGTCCCTGGGCGCCGATGCCCGGGTGGGTGAAAGCCAGGTGCTGGTCGGGGTGCTCGCCGGCACGAGCGAGTCCGATCTGGATCTCAATCGCGGTACGTCGGGAACGGTGAAAAGTTACTACGTCGGGCCTTATGTCACTTGGCTGGACAGTGACACCGGCTACTACTTCGACGGCGTGCTCAAGTTCAACCGCTTTCGCAACGAGTCCAAGGTCAACCTGAGCGACGGCAGCCGCACCAAGGGCGACTACGACAACTGGGGGGTAGGCGGTTCCGCCGAGTTCGGTCGGCATATCAAACTGGCCAACGACTACTTCGTCGAACCGTTCGCGCAACTGTCGGCCGTGCAGATCCAGGGCAAACACTACACGCTGGACAACGACATGGACGCCGACGGTGATCGCATGCGCTCACTGCTCGGCAAGGCCGGTGCCACGTTCGGGCGCAACTTCGGTTTTGGTAACGGCGCAGTCGCCCAGCCTTATGTGCGCGCGGCGGTTGCTCATGAATTTGCTTCCAACAACGAAGTGAAGGTCAACAACAATGTATTCAACAATGACTTGTCAGGCTCCCGGGCGGAGTTTGGGGCGGGGGTGGCTGTGGCAATGTCCGAGCGGTGGCAGATGCATGTCGATCTGGACTATGCCAATGGGGAGCATATTGAGCAGCCTTACGGGGTGAATCTGGGGTTGCGGTATTTTTGGTAAAGAGCCATCGGGATGATCCCAAGTGAAGGCGCCCCACGACTTGTGGGGCGTTTTTCATCCCTATCGGTCAATGCAAACTCCCAAGGCAGATCCGTAGGACTGGACGTGCCCTTCTGCGCCATTGACCAGGTTTTTTAACCAGTACCGAGCTGGCCAGCCACCTGCGGAGTCAGCGGCCCAGTACCAATAGTCACCCATCGGCCAACGACCACCCCAAGCGTTATGGATTTCCCGCAACTCACCCATTGATGGCAATCGCTTTCCTCGGGCTTCTGCCCTGCCTCTGATCGTGTTCCAGTTTCCACCGTCCAGCCCCCAAACGAATTTCACTCCTGTGACATGAACGTTGTAACTCTTGGATTGGCTTGCGTTGTCGATGACAGTGATCGTTGAGACCCCATTACCCCTGACAGTCACCAACCCTGAACCGTCTACCGCGGCGACGTTGTTGTTACTCGACGTATAACGATAGGGAAGAACTCCGCCGCTTGCCGTGTGCTGTACATATGTGCCAGGACCGAAGTTTGGATATGCAGCCCAGTCAGGTATGAGGTAACACCTGCCACTCAATGTCACGCTGCCCGTGTTGAAATTCAACGGCGGAATCGGTGAGATCACAGTGAAGGTTCGCGTATTTGAATCCTGCCCGGTACTCAACGCTTTTACTCTCAGCGAATGCCCGCCCAAACCCACCGACAAGGTAGTGTTCCAGTCGCTGCCCACGGCAGTCACCGTGTGCCTTGGGCTGTTGTTGTCGTAAATCTGGACCTGACGATTCGGTGTGACCGTGCCGCGCAGGTTCACCGAAGCGCTTTTGGTTTGCCCGCCATTGCCGATTTCACTGATGCCGTCATGCACAGACGTCAGCGTCGGCGCGATGTGGGCGGCGACGTTGAAGTTTCTCGCCGGGCTCTCTACCGGAACCGCGTCATACATGGCCTTGGCCGTCAGACTGTGGGAGCGGATGGCCAGACCGGTGACAGACGTTGTCCACTGTTTATCGGCATTGACGCTGACCGGCGTACCGACGGGGGCGCCATTGTCGTACATCTGAATCTGCTCGCGCGGGGTGGCCTCACCTTTGACGGTCACCGCGGTGTCGTAGGTCGTTCCATTGGGTCCCACCGTGCCAACCGAGTCGGTCACAGCGGTAATCGTCGGTGAAACGAAGGCTGCAACTGTAAAGACCCGAGGAGGGCTGGACTCCGGATTGCTGCCGTAGTCGCCTCGCGCGGTCAGGCGGTAAGTGGTCAGGTTCAGGTTGCTGAAAACATGTTGCCAATCGCCGCTGCCGTTGACATCCACCGTTTCGACGTTCGCACCGGCATTGAGCAGAATGATCTTTTCGTTTGGACTGGCCTTGCCCGTCAGGGTGACGGTCCGGTAGTAGGTCGTACCATTGGCGGCGACCTCACCGCGCAGGTCACTCACACGGGAGATCGTCGGCGTGACCGCTTGCGCCACGACGAAATCCCGAGGCGGACTGGTCGCAGGGTCAATCTCGTACAACGCCTCGGCAGTGAGACTGTAGGAGCGAACTTTCAGATCGTTGAGGCGGTGGTTCCAGTCACCCTTATCGTCGACGTCAAGGGTAATGAGCGGCTGTTTGTTCTCCAGCAGTTTGACCTGCAGGTTTGGCGTCGCGCTGCCGGCCACCTGCACACTGCTGTCATAAGTGGTCGTCCCATGGGCAACGTCCCCCCGTGAATCGGTGACCGAGAGGATCTCCGGGGTCTGTGCGAACTTCACAGTGAATGTGCGGGGATCGCTGGACACCGGTTCGGCGTCATAAAGAGCCTTTGCGCTGATGCGGTAAGGCTTCTCGGTCAATGGGCCGATCTCGCGGCTCCAGGTGGTGTCGGCGTCCACTAGTGCGGTGCCCATTGATGTCGTCGTTCCATCGAACAGCTCGACCGTTTCGCCGCGTGTGGCCGTGCCGGTCACGGTGACTTTTTCGTCGCGGGTTTTGCCACCCTCTTCGACATCGCCCCGCGAGTCCGTCACAGCGGTGATGACCGGTTGCACGTAGTCGTAGCGGGTTCTGATGGTCAGGGGTAGCTGTGGGAACAAGCAGGCAGTGTCCTCATTTTCACTGCCGTCGAATGCCACTTTGCAGATCAGATTGGCGGGTGTGGAGTGGCCCAGTTTCATCAGTTCGCTTCTGAGCAGGGTTTCGTTGAGGCCGCTGCTGACTTCGCTGGAGGTTATTTCCCGACCGGGGATTAGCGGGATAGTCAGGGACGCGCCTGAAGTGGTTTGTCCTGTCAGGTAGAACCAGAGGCGCTGTTTCAATGCGATGTAGGGCCATGTAGCGAGAAGTGCTTTTGCGTCCCCGCTGAAGGTCATCAGATCCAGGACATTGTTCTGTGCCTGAGGTACTTGCGGGTGGGGCAGTTCGTTTTCGGGGTCCTGAAAGTTTGAAACATAAAGGTCGAGCATTTGCGAGGGAGTTGTGAGGGTATAGCGGGTTACTTCGTATTCAACCATCACCCTTTTCGCAATATTGGCGCCAACCACTGAAGCGGGTAAATGAAATTGCACGGTGCCAGTGGGACTGCCTGGCAGCTTTAGGTCGTCGGAGGTGCCCGCGCCGGGCGTCCCTAACCATTTCAGACGGATCGTATCCTGGTCAGCGTTCATGCTGGCGTAGCCGACGTCGACATCTACCCCGTTCAAACCATCCTTCGGGTTGAGGATTTTATCGGGAGCCTGTACCACTTCGGGCGGTGGCAACTCACCGACCAGTTCTCCTATAAGCAAATTGAGCGTGGCCGAGTGCTCATACAGCTTGCTCGAAACCCGCAACACCGAGTAGCGCACTTTCACATACTGGCCAATGTTGGCCGTCACGAATTCAGCGTCCACCGGAAAACGCACAGGTTGACCTTCGGTCACGGTAGTGATGGGCAACCAGTCACTGGTGCTGGCGAAGGGATTGGGACTGCGCCAGTAATAGGTAAGAACATCTTTGCTGAGGGTCTTCGCCTCGCTGATATACACATGCACCCTATCGAACACCTTGGACGGATCGAGCACATCCCCCGGCGGATCGGCCTCTTCTACTTCGGGTGCCGGCAGCGTCGCCCTGACCTTTTCGACCTTGGCCAGCAGCCGCTCGGATTCTCTGATGTCGTAAAGGCCGAAGGCATCGTTTGCGACCACGTAGGACAGGTCGAGCGTGCCGTTATCAAGCACACTGATGTGCTGGGAATCGATGTAGAACGTGACCAGGCCTTCCTTGGCTTCGTTGTTGCTGACGATATGCGAAACCTCATGCGGATAGTCGCCGCCATCGGACTTGGTGCCAGACCATCTCAGGCAGATCAGGTCGCCATTCTTCATCGCGTAGCGCACATCGACCGTGGCGTAGAGCTCGTCCGGTTCGAGGGTATCGCCCAGCAGTTCCCGGATGCTCGGCTCGGGGAGCATGTTGACGTCGCCCACGACACTGGCAAAGGTGCGCTTGGAATACTGCGGGTCGCCGCCGTCCTTTTTGTAGAGAATATAAGACGCATCGGCGCGCCCCTGGGCGATGGCCCTGATCAACTCATAAGGCACTTCGATTTCCAGCACTGAAGGGACGTTGTCGATGTCGCGGGTTTTGCTGCAGATGAGCGGTTCAGCGTCACCCGGCGGCGTGCCGATGAAAGTCATTTTCACCTTGTCGCCCACGCCGAAGTACTGGCTGCTGACATGGATCTGAATCGTGACCGGCTGCTTGTTCAAATCCCTGATGGTAATGAAGCCGTTGACGGCTTCCCTGATGATCGGTGCATCCAGTCGCCAGCCGCCCGCGTCCACGTCGATGTAGGTGCGTTTGGAGTGGCGGTCGGCCCAGTTCCAGACTTCGTCATTGATGTCGTATTTGATTTCCCGTTTGAGTCCGTCACCGGTGCCGAAAATGGCGTCCGGATCAATGAGGATCTCGATCGGCTGCTGGCCGTCGGCTTGCTCCTGCGTGATGCGGTGCGCCGGAAGCCGATAGTCGCCCAGCTGTAAACGGACCTTGTCGTTACGCGTGCAATTCACGTAATGAGGGATGGTGGCCAGGACGCCTTTTTTGGCCCATTCGGCGTCTATCACGCCCTGTTCGACCAGCTCGGGCGGCAGTTGCACGATGTTCAACTCTGAGTGGCCGTCGGGCAAATGCGGTTCCTTGTCACGATTTCCCGGTTTGTAAAGCTTGACCCATATCCGCAAGGCCGCAGAGGGCGGATCGGCTTCGGTCTCGCCTGCGCGGGTCAGCACATAGTGGCAGTTTTCAAGCCACCCCGACTCGACCGGCGTCGGCAGATGAAAGAACACCCTTTGGTTGACTTCTTCGGCCTTCACGAAGCGCTCGAGTACTTTTGTGTTGTTGTAATAAATCTCGAGTTTGTCACCCTCGCTCATTGGGCTCAGGTAAGGATTGATGACGCATTGCAAGCCTTCAGGGTCTGTGGTGGCGACCTTGATGCTGATCCCGCCATCGCCGTCTTGCACCGGCTCGACCATCCCCGGAATCAGCAGGGGACGCAGCGCCAGTGTGTTATTGCCTTCCGTCAGGGGAGGGAAGCGGAAACGCTTGTGAGAAGGCATCTGGCAAGTCCTCTTGAAGAGAATTCAGGCGTTTTTTGATGACGGCCGCTGCAGTCGAACTCAATGAGAATCAGGGTGGATTCAGGCTTGAGGAGGTTGACGAACACGGGAATGCACTCCCGCCGGGTGGTGGAGTGATTGAACCTGTGTTGATGGGATTGCACACCTGTCAGATCTGACAGGTGTGTGGAGGTATCCGACGAGTGGTATCAACGGGGGGCGTTATTCGCTCGGAGTTCAACGTCGGTTCAAGGCTTGTGCAGCGTTCTCTGCCGCAAAATGTAAATTGTCACCAACACCGCACTCGTCAACATGAACCCCCGCGCCCACGGCAGTGGCACCAGGTAACAGGAGAACAGAATGCTCGCCCACATCAGACCGATCGCGTAGACCTTGCCCTTGAGCGGTATGCCGTTGCCATCGAGGTAATCGCGGATCCATGGCCCGAGCCGTGGATGCTCGACCAGCCATTGATAGAAGCGCGGAGAGCTGCGCGCGAAGCAGGCTGCGGCGAGCAAAAGGAAAGGTGTGGTGGGTAAAACAGGCAGGAAAATCCCGATCACCCCCAATGCCACGCTGAGCCAGCCGACGGCCAGCAGGATGTAGCGCAACATCAGGGATCGGTTGCCTATGGGATTGTCCATAGGCCGGATCTTAGTGGTGACGTGGCTTGAGGATCGCCGGTTTTTCGTCGGGTGCCTGGCACAGCAGGTACAGCGCGGTCAGGGCTTCCGGGATCTGCACGATCATGTCGTCCATCAGGTTGGCGTCCTTGGCGATGTCTTCGAATTCCGGTTGTTCGTCGAACAGGCCCGAACCGACCATGATCGGCAGGAGCATTTCACTGACTTCTTCTTCAGCGGTTTCGAACCAGGCCGCTTCACGCAGGAACACGCCTTCCATGAAACCGATGCACCAGCCGCGCAGTTCGGAGTCGTCCGGCTCGTCGCCCAGATCCAGTTCGCAAGGCAGCTCGAATTCTTCATCCGAGGCCAGTTGGCGGGCGATGTGGGCCTTGAGGCCGATCAGGGTGGCTTCGATCTCTTCGCGCTGGGCGTCGCTGCTGTAATGCGGCTCTTCGGCGAACAGGGCGTCGATCCACTCACGCTCCGGTACGTCTTCAGCGCAGATCGACAGCGCGGTCAGGTAGCCGTGAGCGGCCACGTAATCCAGCGCCTCGTCATGCAGCTCGTCGGCGTCGAGGAAAACTTGCAGGCGGGTCAGTTGCTCAGCGAAGGACATTACGGGGCTACCTTGGGGAATAAACAATGCGGGAATTCTAGGCCTTCTTGCGCGCTCAAGCCAGCCGCATGGCAGATTTGCCGCAATTGCCGGGCTGCATACAAATCCTGTGGCAGGTTTATCAGTGTCTTATCAGCGGCACCCTGTGCAGGGGAGGGCTCGGGTATACTGCCGCGTTTTGCGATCCCTGCCCGCATTGCGGTTGTCGTGCAATGCGCTCTTACGTTTTGTTTAAGCAGCCGTGGCTGTTCTGAACCAGCCTGCGCAGGGATGTATCGGTAGATTTTTGGAGTTTTTATGCTCGAACAGGCTCAACGCGTCCTCAAGGACATCTTCGGCTACGACAGTTTCCGTGGCCGTCAGGGTGCGATCATTGAGCGCGTGGCCAGCGGCGGGGATGCGCTGGTGCTGATGCCTACCGGTGGCGGCAAGTCACTGTGCTTCCAGGTACCGGCGCTGTTGCGCGATGGCCTGGCGGTGGTGGTGTCGCCGCTGATTGCGCTGATGGACGATCAGGTCGCCACCCTCGAAGAACTCGGTGTGGCCGCCGCCGCGCTGAACTCCACCTTGAGCGCCGAGCAGCAGCGTGACCTTGCGGCGAGGATCAAGCGCGGCGAAGTGAAGATGTTGTATCTGGCGCCCGAGCGCCTGGTGCAGCCACGCATGCTGTCGTTCCTGCAAGGCTTGAACATCGCGTTGTTCGCCATCGACGAAGCGCACTGCGTATCGCAGTGGGGCCACGACTTCCGTCCGGAATACCTGCAACTGGGCCAGTTGGCCGAGCTGTTCCCCGACGTGCCGCGCATCGCCCTGACCGCCACCGCCGACAAGCGTACCCGCGAAGAAATCGTCACGCGCCTGCATCTGCAGAACGCCGAACGGTTTCTGTCGAGCTTTGACCGACCGAACATTTTTTACCGCATCGTGCCCAAGGAGCAGCCGCGCAAGCAGTTGCTGGCGTTCCTCGCCGAGCGGCGCAGCGATGCCGGCATCGTCTATTGCCTGTCCCGCAAGAAAGTCGAGGAAGTCGCGGCATTCCTCAGCGAGCAGGGCTTCCCGGCATTGCCGTATCACGCTGGCCTGCCCAACGATCTGCGAGCCTTCAACCAGAAGCGTTTTCTCAACGAAGAAGGCCTGATCATGGTCGCCACCGTGGCGTTCGGCATGGGCATCGACAAGCCCAACGTGCGTTTCGTCGCCCACCTCGATCTGCCGAAATCCCTTGAAGCGTATTACCAGGAAACCGGTCGCGGCGGCCGTGACGGCCTGCCAGCGGATGCCTGGATGGCCTACGGTCTGCAAGACGTGGTGATGCTCAAGCAGATGCTGCAGAACTCCGAAGGTGACGAGCGGCACAAGCGTCTGGAGCAGCACAAGCTCGACGCCATGCTGTCGCTCTGCGAAGAGACCCGTTGCCGTCGTCAGACCCTGCTGGCGTACTTCGATGAAGACATGCCCGAGCCGTGCGGCCATTGCGACAATTGTGTCGATGGCGTGCAGACCTGGGACGCCACCGAGCCTGCACGTCAGGCATTGTCGGCGATTTTCCGCACCGGCCAGCGTTATGGTGTCGGTCATCTGGTCGATGTGCTGCTGGGCAAGGAAAACGAAAAAGTCCGCAGTTTCGGCCATCAGCATCTGTCGGTGTACGGCGTCGGCAAGGCTCTGAGCGAAAGCGAGTGGCGCTCGTTGTTCCGTCAATTGGTGGCGCGCGGTCTGGCGGATGTCGATCACGAAGGCTATGGCGGCCTGCGTCTGAATGACAGTTGCCGGCCATTGCTCAAGGGCGAAGTCACGCTGGAGTTGCGCCGCGATCTCAAACCGCAGGTTACCGCCAAAACCGCCAGCAAGAGCCCGGCCAGCCAACTGGTACGCGGCGAAGAGCGCGAACAGTGGGAAGCCCTGCGCGCCCTGCGCCGCAAACTGGCCGAAGAACATGGCGTGCCGCCGTACGTCATCTTTCCCGACTCGACCTTGCTGGAAATGCTCCGCAGCCAGCCGACCTCGCTGGCGGAAATGGCCCGGGTCAGCGGTGTCGGCGCACGCAAGCTGGAACGCTATGGCGATGCCTTCCTCGAAGTGCTCGGTGGTGAGGTCGAAGCGCCGAAAGCGGTGGCCGATGTGCGCCACGAATTGATCACCCTGGCTCGCGCCGGCATGACGCCGTTGCAGATCGCCGGTCAGTTGCAGTGCTCGGAGAAGAACGTCTACACCATGCTTGCCGAGGCGATCGGCAAGCAGCAACTGTCGCTCGAGCAGGCGCTGGATTTGCCTGAAGAGTTGATGGGTGAAGTGCAGGACGCGTTCCTTGATGGCGAAGGCGAGTTGCCGTCGGTCGCTGAAGTGGCCGAGTTGTTTGCCGGGCGTGTACCGGAGGGCGTGCTGTATTGCGTGCGGGCTGCGTTGCAGTCGGAATTTGAGATGTGAAATTCGGTCTCGACCCTCACCCCAGCCCTCTCCCAGAGGGAGAGGGGGCCGACCGAGGTGTCTTGCGCTATACATCGACCTGAATGACCGAGTCGATTATGGATTCAGCGCCGATCTGCCACGTCGGCGTAACTCCCAAATATCCCCCATACAGTCCCCTCTCCCTCTGGGAGAGGGTTAGGGTGAGGGGCTTTCAAGATGTAACGATTCAGTACAGACCGCCACTTGCCTATAACTGCAGCTCATGCTTAGCTGGCTAATAATTAGATTTTCTTTATTTTCAGTCTAACCGTGAGTGTTTTATGCCGTTAACCGATCAACACCGCTTTGGCATGCAACTGGCCCAGATGTCCCGTGGCTGGCGTGCCGAACTGGACCGCCGACTGGCCGGGCTGGGTCTGTCCCAGGCGCGCTGGCTGGTGCTGCTGCATCTGGCGCGTTTCGAAGAAGCACCGACCCAACGAGAGCTGGCGCAGAGCGTCGGCGTCGAAGGTCCGACCCTCGCTCGCTTGCTCGATAGTCTGGAAAGTCAGGGCCTGGTGCAACGCCAGTCCGTAATGGAAGACCGTCGGGCGAAAAAAATCGTCCTTTGCGCCCCGGCCCTGCCGCTGATCGAACAAATCGAAACCATTGCCACGCAACTGCGCCACGAATTGTTCGAAGGCGTCGACGAGGCGGATTTGAAGGTGTGCATGCGCGTTCACGGGCACATTCTGGGCAACCTGGAAAAGTCTTGAGGCACATCCACGTGCCGGATCTTTGAGAGATCGCGCTGAGCCGACTATAAGAACTACTAGGCAATATCGTGTTCGTACCGGATGTGCGAACGCATAGAAGTCGGTTTTGCTTATTTAAGGGATGCTCATGCTCGCAAGTCGGCACGTGGTACTGCGCGGTGGCGCCAAATGGCTGCTGGCCGCTGGCGTATTCAGCTATTCAGCCTGGTCGATGGCCTTGGGGCTGGGTGATATCACCATTCACTCTGGCCTCAATCAGCCGCTCAAGGCCGACATTGCGTTGGTCGATGTTGGCGGGCTGACGCAAAATGATCTGACGGTGCGCCTGGCCACAGCGGATGAATTCGCCGAAGCCGGGGTCGAGCGAGTGTTCTTCCTCAACGACCTCAAGTTCATCCCGATCCTGCATGGCAATCGCCAGGTGATCCGGGTCACCTCAAGCAAGCCAGTCAACGAACCCTTTCTGAATTTTCTCGTGCAGCTCAATCAGCCCAATGGCCGATTGCTGCGTGAGTACACGGTGCTGATCGATCCTCCAGGTTCGCCGGGTATCGTGCCGGCCACCGATGAGCCGGATCCGCAGGCGCAGTCTTCCGGGTTTCCCACCGTCGAGCCTGCCGTAGCTGCGCCGCAGGCACCTCAGGCCAAGCGCGAGACGCCGCCAACACCTGCAACGCCGCCTGCCAACGATGCACTGGCCGAGCAATTGGCCGCCAGTGTCTTGCTGAGTCAGCAACTGCAGAAGACCGTCGATGAACTTAACGGGAAACTGCAGACGCAGGATGTACAGATTGCCGATGGTAAAAAGCAGATCACTGACCTGCAGACGCGGCTGGTCGAACTTCAGAAAGCGCCGCCACCGGCCGTGGTGGCACCGACACCTGTTCCGGCACCGGTTGTGGCGCCGGTGGAATCCACCGATGAAGGTTTGAACTGGCCATTGCTCGGTGGTTTGTTGCTGTTGCTGGGGGCGCTGGCCGGGCTGTTCGTACATCGTCGACGACAGCAACAGATACCGACTGACGAGCCGTTGCCGCTGTTGCCGCTGGATAATCAGCCGGACGTAGCGGATGGCGAAAGTGCAGCACCCATCAATACTCATGCTTCAGCCCAACACCGCGAAGAACCGGCGGCTGGCGATGTGCTGGAGGCGGTGGGGATCTATCTGGCCTATGGCCGACTGGGGGAAGCCGCCGGGCTGTTGCGCGATGCCTTGCACAAGGAGCCGGAGCGCACCGATATCGGTTTGCAGTTGCTGGAAGTCCTTGGGCGCCAGGGTGACAGCGCTGCGTTTGATCAACAGGAAAGCCATTTGCGTGAGCTGGGAGTGGATGCCCAGACGTTGCAGGATGTGCGCGCCCGACATCCGAAGCTGGTGGGTACCGCGCCATTGACCACGCTACCGCCGGTTGTTGCGGCTGCCCCCATTGTTGCTGCGCCAGCGGTGCCGGAAGATGATTTCGAGTTGAACCTGGGCGAGTTGTCGATGGATTCCAGTTGGGATCTGGAGGACAGTCGACCGCTTACTCCTGAGCCGCCGGCGGACACCTCGGCCCTCGGTCCCGGCCTGCAAGTGTTGCCGCAGGACTTCGAGTTGCCGGTAGCGGCGGGTGAGGACACTGAGCTTGAGTGGATCCCCGAGCCGGACGCCGAGCCGCTGGATGAAGATTTTCTCAATGAGTTTGCTGATGCCGAGCCGTCACTGGCGTTGCAACCGCTGGATTTGCAGGAACCTGAGCCGCTGCACGATGAAAACTCTGGAAAGCTCGAACAGGCTCAGACGTGCATTGACGACGGTGACATCGACAGCGCGATTGCGCTGCTCAACGAATTGCTCAAGGAAGGCGATGAGCCGTTGAAGCAAACGGCGCGGACATTGCTGGCGGGGATTCGCTGAAGCCTCCGATCCGATTTGCGCTTGATCTGATACCGCCTTCGCGAGCAGGCTCGCTCCCACAATTGGAATGCGTTCCCCGGTGGGAGCGAGCCTGCTCGCGAAGACGGATTGTCAGGCGCCCTGATCAGAAGGTCTGGCCAAGATTCAGATAAACCGCCTGCTCATTCGCATCATTCAACCCATAACTGAAATTCAACGGTCCCAGCGGCGTGTCAAAACCAATGAACACACTGGCGGCGTTGATGTAGCCACTGTCGAACTCATTGTCGTTGTTCCACGCCCGCCCACGCTCCAGCGAGGCGCCGGCATACAGCGGGAAATCCAGCGGCAGATACGAACGTGGCGTCAACCGGCGGTAGTACACCGCGCGCATCAGGCTGATGTTCTGCCCGGAAATCGCGTCCTCACGGAAACCCGACAACTGCCGCGCACCGCCGAGCAGGAAGCTCGATGTCACCACATTGGCGTCGTCCAGCGTGCGCCCGTAGCGCCCGCCGAGAATCAGCGTATCCGGTCCATGGCTCATGGCTTTGTCGATTTTGAAGTCCCACTGTCGATAGCGCGTGTCCGAACCCAGGCCGGGTTCAAACTGCGTCAGCGTCAGACTGATGTCCTTGCCTTCGTGAGGGAAGTACACGTTATCCAGTGAGTCGTATGAATACTTCAGCGCATAGAAGCCTTCGTTGAAGTTTTCACTTGGCAGATCCTGGTCGCCAATGCGTACATCGGCCTTGCCCCAAGCCTCGCCAATACCGAAACGCACTTCGCCGTTGTTGCCGATCTGTCGGCCGAAGTTGAGGCCGAACCCGTAGCGTTCGACGCGATACTGCGCGATCGGATCGTTGTCGAGTACCGCTTCAACGTTCTGCGCTTCGAACGATGCATACGGCGCGACGAAGTAGCGCGAACCGACGTCCAGCGGTTGATAGAACTCGGTGTACAGCTCTTGTTTGTCACCAATCTGCGCGCGGGTCAGCCATTCCGCACCGAGGCGGTTGATGCCATTGATGCGGTAACTGGCTCCGAGGTTGAAGGCGCTGTCGCCGCGCATGTCGTCTGACAGATTGAGGCCAACGCGCAAGTAATCGGTGCCGCTACGCTTGCCCCGGGCGCTGATCACCAGCGTGTGATCCTGGCCCTTGTGCACCACGCGGTATTGCACCTGCTCGAAGTAGTCGAGGCCGTACAAAGTGCCCATGTCCGAGTGCAGCCGCGCCAGATCCAGTGGCTCGCCAATGTGCTGGCGGATGTAGTAGCGGATCACATCGTCATCGACTTTCGAGTCGTTCTCGACGCGGATCGCGGTGATGATCGGCGTGCGCTGACCCGGCGAACGCGCGGCGTTGAGTTCGGCGTCCTGGGACTCTTTGGGTTTGAGCACGGCGAGGCGCGCATCGAGGATGCGGGTGGCGCGGTAGCCGGCGTCGATCATGTCCTGGGCTTTTCCGAAATCGGTGACACCGTATGCGGCCAGTGCTGGCTGGATCAGCACATCTGAAGATTTCAGTGCAGCCAGTTGTTCTTCGGAGTTACTGCGGGTCATCAGGGTGATCGACTGGTTCAGCACGTCGACCACGGTGGTCAGTTGCTTGCGATTGCGCAGCGGTGTGCCGATGTCGACGACGATGGCCACGTCGACGCCCATTTCCCGCGCCACATCGAGCGGGATGTTGTCGGTCATGCCGCCGTCCACCAGTAGCCGACCATCGAGTTCGACCGGGGCGAATACCGCCGGGATCGACATGCTGGCGCGGATCACTTGGGGTAGGTGGCCTTTGCGAAATACCACTTTTTCGCCATTGGAGATGTCGGTGGCCACGGCGCGGAACGGGATCGGCAGTTTGTCGAAATCCCGGGTGTCGCTGGTGTGGGCCAGCAGGCTTTCCAGCAACAACGAGAGGTTCTGGCCCTGAATCACGCCCAGTGGCAGGCCGAGGCTGCCGTCGTCGCGAAAGCTGAGTTTCTGTTTGACCAGAAAATCGCGGTCATCCTGCTTGCGCCGAAACGGCACGTCTTCACGCGGAGGGGCGTCGGACAGTGCGGCTTGCCAATCGATGTTCAGCGCGAGTTTTTCCAGCTCATCGATCTTGTAACCCGAGGCGTACAGGCCGCCGACCACCGCGCCCATGCTGGTGCCGGCAATCGCATCGATCTTGATGCCTTGCTCTTCCAGCGCCTTGAGCACACCGATATGCGCCAGCCCGCGCGCGGCCCCGCCGGACAGTACCAGGCCGACTTTCGGTCGCGGCGCCTCACTGGCGTTAACTAACAGTGGAAGGAAACCAAGCAGCAGGCAGAACAGCAGACGGCGCATTGTGAGTCTCGGGGCAAGCGATAAAGCCGGCTATTATAGCGGCGCCCTCTGTCTCAGGAGTTTCAGCGAACATGACTGTCGCAAAAGCAGAAGTTGTCATCACCTATTGCACCCAATGCCAATGGCTGCTCCGCGCCGCGTGGCTGGCGCAGGAACTGCTCAGCACCTTTGCTGATGACCTCGGCAAAGTTTCCCTGGTGCCGGGCACCGGCGGGATATTTCACATCACTTGTGCCGGCGTGCAGATCTGGGAACGCAAGGCTGACGGTGGGTTTCCCGAGGCCAAGGTGTTGAAGCAGCGGGTTCGCGATCAGATCGATCCTGACCGCGATCTCGGTCACAACGATCGCACTCAGTGAGACGCAGCCTCGGCGGCGACGGCTTTCTTGTCGGCATGGCCTGACATCCGCGCCGATACAACGATGGCAACAATGATCAGCGCGCCGCCAATCAACATCTTCGGCGTCGGGTTTTCATTGAACAACAGCCAGGCGACGGTGATGCCGTAGACCGGTTCCATCGCAAACACCACGGCCGCCGTGCGTGCCTTGATCACCGCCAGGCTGGCGACGAACAGGCTGTGGGCGACGCCGGTACAGAACACCCCGAGCAGGGCGATCCACAGCCAATCCAGTGCACGCACCTCGCTCAGTTGCGGTGCTGCAACCGGCAAAAGACACAATGCCACCACCACGTTTTGACACAGCGCCGCCTGCACCGCCGGGATGCGCCCGGAGCTGGCGCGGTTGGTCAGCGACAGCAGGGAAAACAGCAGCCCCGAAAGCACCGACCAGAGCAAACCGATGGTCGCACCGCTGCCGAGATCGAAGGCCGGGGTTACCAGAATCAGGCCGATGCTGACCAGTACCACCAGCAGAATCTCGTTGGCGCGGATGCGTTCGCGGAAGATCAGCCCTTCGAGAATCACCGTGAAGGCCGGGAAACTGGCAAAACCCAACGTCGCGATGGCGACCCCGGCGACTTTCACCGAAATGAAGAAGCTCACCCAGTGCCCGGCCAGCAACACGCCACTGAGGGCGAGGCGGCGCCAGTCCACGGCCTGGAGTTTCTGCCAGCCGTGTTGGCTGGCGAAACGGGCGAAGAATGCCAGGGCGACAACGGCGAAAGCCGCACGTCCAAAGACGATCACAGCAGGGGACGCGGCAGCGAGTTTGCCGAACACACCGGTCAGGCCAAACATCAAAGCGCCGATATGCAGAGCGCCGAGGGCGGTACGCGGAGTCATTGCATTCCTTAATCCAGACACGGTTTCTTGTGATTGATCGTTCCCACGCTCTGCGTGGGAATGCCTCTAGGGACGCTCTGCGTCCAGTGACACGGAGCGTCACGGGCTACATTCCCACGCGGAGCGCGGAAACGATCAATACGTCCATTGAACCCTGTATCGGCCTACAAGTCTGTCGGCAGGCTATCGTCTTTTGTCGTAGGAATCGCGCCGAAGCTGGCCGGGCGATGAGCCGAACTCACGTAGGACTGCGGCCGAGAACGCACTTTGCGAGCTGTAACCGACGCGACTGGCTACTTCACCAATCGGCAATGCAGTGTCGCGCAGCAGTTGCACCGCCAGATGCAGGCGTCGACTGCGAATGTAATCCATCGGCGTCTGTCCACATTCGGCCATGAACCGTGCGTGCAGGCGCGCGCTGGACAACCCGGCCACGCGCGCCAGGTCGGCGACTTGCAACGGATAAGCGGCGTGTTGCTCGATGTGCGCATCCAGCGCGGCGTAGGGCAGGCGACGCGCGCCGAGTTCGCCAGGTTGCGCGTGATTGAGACTGGCCAGCAGCAACACCGCGCCTTGTTGCGCGATCAACGGATCGCTGACCGGGCTGTTCGCCAGCCAGCTGACCAATTGGCTTTGCCCCGCATCGAGTGACAGTCGCGCCGGCAGGTCGAGCAAGCGTTGGCTGGCCTCGGCGTGCTCACCCAGCGAGTCCTTCACCCATTGCCCCTCAGGGATGTCGAGGACCAGACAGCGGCTGCCGTCGGGACTGCCGCAGGCATGATGAGCGCCGGACGGAATAACCACAAAACTCTGCTGACGCACTTGGCTGCCACAGCCCTCGACCTCGAAATCCAGCGCACCGGACAGCCCGAATACCAATTGCGCGTGCTCGTGGCTATGCACAATCAAATCGTGTGTGTACTGACGCAGGGTGAGGATCGGTCGCATGGCAGGTTGTCTCCGAAGTGGCCGTCAGTCTACACCGGCGTACGCCGGATGCGTTGTCACAGGACTGACTCATGCTTGTCATGGTCGATTAACCGGGCGGGCGCAGAGTGGCGAAAACATCGCAGAGGGTTGCCCATGACCAGCGCCGAGCTCGCCAGACCCAGCCGCAAACAACGGGTGCGAACCCTGTGGATTTCCGACGTGCACCTGGGCACGCGGGATTGCCAGGCCGAGCACTTGTCGCAATTTCTCAAGGGCTACCATGCCGACAAGATTTATCTGGTCGGTGACATCATTGACGGCTGGAAACTGCGCGGCGGCATGTACTGGCCGCAGGCGCATACCAACGTGATTCGGCGCTTGCTGACCATGAGCAAGCGCGGCACCGAGGTCATTTACGTCACTGGCAACCACGACGAATTCCTGCGCCGTTATTCGAAGCTGATTCTGGGCAATATCCAACTGGTCGACGAGGCGGTGCATGTCACCGCCGACGGGCGGCATCTATTGGTGATTCACGGCGATCAGTTCGATGTCATCACCCGTTATCATCGCTGGCTGGCCTTTCTCGGCGATTCCGCCTACGAATTCACCCTGACCCTCAATCGCTGGCTCAACCATTGGCGTGCGCGCTATGGCTACGGTTACTGGTCGTTGTCGGCGTACCTGAAGCACAAGGTGAAAACGGCGGTGAGTTTCATCAGCGACTTTGAAGAAGCCATCGCTCATGAATGTGTGAAGCGCGAGTTGCATGGCGTGGTCTGCGGGCACATTCACCATGCCGAGATCCGCAAGGTGGGTGAGGTGGACTACCTCAATTGTGGCGATTGGTTGGAGTCGTGCACGGCGTTGATCGAGCATTGGGATGGCACGATCGAGTTGTATCGACTGGCGGATGCGCAGGCGCGCGAGGCTGAGCTCAGGGCTGCCAAAGTCGCCGAAATCGCCTGAACAACCGAAATCCCCTGTGGGAGCGAACTTGCTCGCGAATGCAGTGCATCAGGCACAGGTTTACTGCCTGACACTGCGCATTCGCGAGCAAGCTCGTTCCCACAATGGGACGTGGTGTTCTCAGGCCGTGGTGTGTTCCTCCATTGCAGCCTTGTAAATCGAGTTCTTCGGCTGCGCAAACAACCGTTCCATCATCGGCTCGAAGAAACTCAATGGCAGCGTGTCGTACTCCGGATCAAACGCCGCCGCATCGTATTTGGCACAAAACTCGGCGGTCGCCTGAAACTGCGGGTGCTCTTTGAATTGCTCGCGCAGATGCCGATCCATGCCCAGATGATGGAAAAAGTAATAACCCTGAAACACGCCGTGTTTCTCCACCATCCACAAATTTTCGGCACTGACGAACGGCTTGAGAATCGCCGCAGCAATGTCCGGATGGTTGTACGAGCCCAGTGTGTCGCCAATGTCATGCAGCAGCGCACAAACCACATATTCTTCGTCGCGGCCATCACGAAAGGCGCGGGTCGCGGTTTGCAGTGAGTGGGTCAGGCGATCCACGGGAAAACCGCCGAAATCGCCTTCGAGCAATTTCAGGTGCGCCAGGATCCGGGAGGACAACTGTTTGGCGTAGGCACTGAAGTCCGCGGCGATGATCGCCCAGTCTTCTTGGGTGCCGTCTTTCATGTGAGTGAAGCGGGCATTGGCATTCATTGGCTGACCCTCATTCAGAACGCCACGCGACCCAGAATCATGTCGCGGTACATGACGAAGTCGCCGAGCAGGCTGTACAGCGGATGCTGGAAAGTCGCCGGTCGGTTCTTCTCAAAGAAGAAGTGCCCGACCCAGGCAAAGCTGTAGCCGGCCAGCGGCACGGCCAATAACAGCAGCCAGGCGCCCTTGGCGATGGTCATCGCCAGAATGAAAATCACCAGCGAGGTGCCGATGAAATGCAGGCGCCGGCAGGTAGTGTTGCTGTGCTCGCTGAGGTAATACGGATAGAACTCAGCGAAGCTGTTGAAATGCTTGATGTTTTCCACGACCGCGTTCTCTGTGGTTATTGTTCTGGCGACGAGTTGTTCTGCGGGTAGCTTATTTGAGTCTAGAGTGATCATTGGCGTGGGCCAGTGACAATCGGCGCCACTTTAGTATCCTTCGCAAATCAGGCCGTAACATGCGGCCCCTCATGTAAAAGAAAAACGCCATGAGCGAACGAACGACTTCTGCAAGCTGGGCGATGGGGATTGTCAAAGCATTGGAGATGGACGGCCTGGATTGCCGGGTTCTGTTCAAGCAACTGGGGCTCGATTACACGGCTCTGGATGATCCGGATGCGCGCTTTCCACAAGATTCCATGACCCGCCTCTGGCAACGGGCGGTCGAGCTGTCCGGCAATCCGGCGATCGGCCTGAACATGGGCAAAGTGGTGCGACCGGCGTCGTTTCATGTCGCTGGCTACGCGTTGATGTCGAGCAATACTCTGGCCGAAGGCTTTCAGCGACTGGTGCGTTATCAGCGGATCATTGCCGAAAGTGCCGACCTGAGTTTTCGCCTGTTGGAAGAAGGTTACGCGCTGATTCTGACCGTGCACGGCGACCATCTGCCGCCGACCCGACAAAGTGCCGAAGCGTCGCTGGCCTGTGCGCTGGGCCTGTGCGGCTGGCTGACCGGGCGCACCCTGCATCCGGTCAAGGTGCTGGTGCAGGGTGATCAGCCGGATAATCTGGAACCCTATAAACAAGCCTTTCACGCACCGTTGGTGTTCAACGCACCCTACGACGCGCTGATTTTTGAACGGGCTGATATGGAAGCGCCGCTGCCCACCGCCAACGAGGCCATGGCGCTGTTGCATGACCGCTTTGCCGGGGAGTATCTGGCGCGATTTTCCGAAAGCCGCGTGACCCACAAGGCGCGCCAGGTGTTGTGCCGTCTGCTGCCACAAGGTGAACCGAAGCGCGACACCGTGGCGCAGACCCTGCATTTGTCGCAGCGCACTTTGCAGCGTCGTTTGCAGGAGGAGGGCACGAGTTTTCAGCAACTGCTCGATGACACCCGCCGCGAATTGGCCGAGCAATATCTGGCGCAGCCGAGCATGACCTTGCTGGAAATTGCTTATCTGTTGGGTTTTGCCGATCCGAGCAACTTCTTTCGCGCGTTCCGCCGCTGGTTCGACACCACGCCCGGCGATTACCGGACGCGGTTGTTGCAGGCGCCGGGTGCGGTCAGTGACGCCAAAAGGCCGGAATACACAGCACAAACACCGTAATGATCTCCAGTCGGCCGAGCAGCATGCCGAACGACAGGATCCACTTGGCAGCATCCGGCAGGGTGGCGAAGTTGCCCGCCGGGCCGATGGTTTCACCCAGGCCCGGGCCGACGCCGGACACGGTGCTGGCGGCGCCGGTCAGCGCGGTCATCCAGTCAACGCCGAGCAGCGACAGCAGCAGGGCGATCACGCAGATGGTGATGGCGAAGAAGAACGAAAAGGTCAGAATCGAGCGCACGATCTCCTCGTCGAGACGATGACCGTTGTACTTCTGCTTGATCACCGCGCGCGGGTGAATCAGCTGATTAAGGTTGGCCTTGAGCAGGATATAGGCGACTTGGAAACGGAAGATCTTGATCCCGCCCGCCGTCGAGCCGGAACAGCCACCGACAAACCCCAGATAGAAAAACAGCATCAGCGAGAAGTTGCCCCACAGGCTGTAATCGCCGAGGGCAAAGCCTGTGGTGGTGACCACCGAGGTCACGTTCAGCGCCACGTGTCGTAAGGCATCCAGCCAATGCAGGTTGGTCGTCCACCAGTACCAGGTGCCGAGCACCAGCCAGGTCACCAGCAACATGCCGAGCAACCCCTGCACTTGCTGATCCTTGATCAACGCTTTGCGGTTGCCGCGCAACGTCGCCACGTACAGGGTGAACGGCAGGCTGCCGAGAATCATGATGACCACCGCGACCCAGTGCACCGCCGGTTGCGTCCACTTGGCCAGCGACTGGTCGGAAGTCGAGAAACCACCGGTGGAAATCGCTGACATCGCGTGGTTGATCGCATCGAACGGGCTCATTCCCGCCCACCAGAACGCCAGGCTGCCAAGAATGGTGATGCCGACGTAAGCGGCCACAATCAGCCGCGCCACCATGTGCGAGCGCGGCATGACCTTTTCCGAACGGTCCGAGGATTCAGTCTGGAACAGGCGCATGCCACCGATGCGCAGCAGCGGCAGAATCGCCACCGCCATACCGATAAAGCCGATGCCGCCGATCCAGTGCAACAACGAGCGCCACATCAGAATGCCCGGTGACATGTCGTCGAGATGATTGAGCACGGTCGAGCCGGTGGCGGTAATGCCCGACATGCTTTCGAAAAACGAGTCGGTGTAGCTGATGTGCTGGGTCAGCAGAAACGGCAGCGCGGCGAAAATGCACACCACCAGCCAACTGCTGACGGTCAGCAGGTACATGTCGCGCGGGCGCAGGTGTATGTGTTCCGGACGGCCAGGGATCACCAGTGCGAGGCCGGCGACAAAGGTGATCATGCTCGCCCAGAGGAACGACGGCAGGTCGCTGGTGCGCTCGAAAATCACCAGGGTGGCCATCGGCACGACCATGGCCACGGCCAGGGTGATCAGGAAGATGCCGATGATGAAACCAATGATCCGTAAGGTCGGCAACGCCATGAAGTCCGCTCGGGCTGATGTAGGAAGGGCGCCATTCTACCCGTGGGGCAGGGCATGTAAACCGGCATCCTGTTGGCAGATGAAGCTAGAATAGCCGCACATATTTTTCAGGAGGTGGCCGATGCAGGCTCTCGACGCGTTGCTCAACCGTGTTTCCGTTCCACGACTGGTCGAACCGGCCCCCACTGCCGAGCAGCGCGAAGCCCTGTTTGGCGCAGCTTTACGTGCACCGGATCACGGGCATTTGCAGCCGTATCGCTTCCTGACCGTCGAAGGCGCGGCGCGCGAGCAGATGGGCGAGTTGCTGGCCGAGGCTGCGCAGCAGCAGGAAGGCGAAGTCACCGAAGCGATGATCGACAAGGCGCGCAACGGCCCGCTACGTGCGCCGCTGGTGGTTGTGGTGATCGCTAAATTGCAGGAGCACGTTAAATATCCGAAGGCCGAGCAGTTGCTGGCGGCGGGGTGTGCGGCGCACGGGATTTTGCTGGCGGCGTATGCGCAGGGGATTGGTGCGGTGTGGCGTACGGGGGATTTGGCTTATTCGAAGCATGTGGCGCAAGGCTTGGGCTTGGCGGAAGGTGAGGAGGTAATTGCGTTTCTCTACCTTGGGACGCCGCAGAAAGAGCCGCGTGTGGCGGAGAAGGTTGATCTGGCTGAGTTTGTCAGCGCCTGGCCCGGTAAGGGCTGAAGATCAAAAGCCCCTCACCCTAGCCCTCTCCCAGAGGGAGAGGGGACTGATTGGGGGATGCTGTAGAGGTACGCCGACTTGAGCGATCTGCAATGAATCCATAATCGATTTCGGTTTAAGTCGAATACAGAGTTGATTACGGGTTCAGAGCCCATAATCGACTTCGGGTTAAGTCGAATACAGAGTTGATTACGGGTTCAAAGTCCATAATCGATTTCGGGTTAAGTCGATACAGGGTTGATTACGGGTTCAGAGTCCATAATCGACTCGGTTTTTCAGGTCGATGTATGACGCAAGACATCGCGGTCGGCCCCCTCTCCCTCCGGGAGAGGGCTGGGGTGAGGGCGGCTCTCAGGGTTGCACCACCGCTCCCGGCACCAACGGCAATTCCAGACTGGCAATAAACCCACCCTGTGGATGATTGGCCAGCGTCAAACTCCCGCCATGGCGTTCCGCCGCACGCCGCGCAATCGCCAGCCCCAAGCCATGCCCTGCCGCCGTCTGCCCCGGAGCGCGGTAAAACGGCTCGCCCAATTGGCTCAAATGTTCGGCCTGCACCCCCGGCCCATGGTCACGCACACTCACGACAATTTTTTCGCCCTGACGCGACGCCTGCATTTCAATCGCCTGACCTTCCGGGTTGAAGCGCTGGGCATTGCGCAGCAGGTTATCGACGGCACGCTCGATCATGGTCGGCCAGCCCTTCAGGTTCAACTGCGGTTCGGCATCAAGGCGCACGATCTGCTCGGGCGATCCCAGCTTCGCGTCCTTCTGCAACGTGCCGAGCAACGCATTCAAATCCACGTCTTCGGCACTGGCGTTGTCAGCATCGACCCGCGCCAGCACCAGAATTTCACTGATCAGCGCTTCCAGTCGATCGCATTCGCGGGTCAGGCGTGGCCAGAGTTTTTCCCGTTCTTCAGGGTTGGCGCGTTCCGCCAGTGCCAAGGCAATGCGCAACCGAGCCAACGGTGAGCGCAACTCATGAGAGACGTCGCGCAGCAACTGACGCTGACTGCCAATCAAGCTTTGCAGGCGTGCGCCCATGCGGTTGAAGTCATTGGCGAGCACGCCGAATTCATCACGACGGTTGGCCAGTTTCGCCAGGCTGTTCTGCTGATAGGTGGTCTGCCCCAGATCATGCACCGCGCCGCGCAAACGGCTGAGCGGGCGGGTGATGGAGAAGGTCACCAGCAAACTGAACAGAGTCAGCACCACCAGCGCGATGCCCAACGCACTCAATGGCCAGAGCAGACTTTCGCGGTGCCACGAGTCGAGTTCCGGGTGCGGGATGCGGTAGATGAACAGGTAGGTGTCGCCGGTTTTTTCACTGGTGAATTCGTCAGTGAGGCGCCGCCATGGCAGGCGGCGGTCATCATTATTCTGGCGTGCTTCGAAGGCGGCGGCGCGGCGCGGAAAGGTGCCGCGCACCACCGGGTCGCCGGATTCATTGAGCACCTGAACGTCGATGTGATATTGGCGTTTGCGCTGTTCGAGGATGTCTTGGGCGGCTTCTTCGCCCTGAGCTTCGTAGGTTTGTGTCCATTCGCCGGCGAGGGTGTTGAGGCCCGGATGGCGGCTGAGAATCCACGCGTCCTGGTTAAGCATGTGCCCGAGCAGAATGGACAACCCGGCCACCAGAGCGATGGCCAGCCAGAAGCTCGCGAGAATACGCCAGAACAGTGAACGCACAGAAAATCCTCAGAACAATGCAAAACCCATGTGGGAGCGAGCTTGCTCGCGAAAGCGGAGTGTCAGTCAACATTTCTGTGTCTGATACACCGCATTCGCGAGCAAGCTCGCTCCCACAGTTGAACGGGTGAAAACAGGCCCGGCGGGGTGGTGAGCCGTCGGGCCTGAAGTTAGATCATTATTGCGCCTTTTGCGGCTGCTGCGCTTTCCACGCCTTGAACTCGGCCCATTCGGCGCGACGTTCGGCCTGCTTCTTCTGGATCTCGTCGAATTTCTTCTGTTGATCCGGTTTCAGCAGCGCCCGCACATCGGTTTCGGCTTTCTTGTGGTTGGCCGCCATCTCGTCCTTCATGGCTTTCTGGTCGGCCGGCGAGAGTTTTTCCAGGTACTTGTCGACCACTTGCTTACGCTCGTGCATCTGCTCGCCCATGATCTTGCGGATCTGCTCGCGCTGTTCGCGGGACAGGTCGAGTTGGCTGTACGGGCCTTTGCCGTGCATGCCGTGCATCTGACCGCCGTGGCGTGGGCCGTCAAGCGGGCCACCCATCGGGCCGCCATCTTGCGGCATGGCCATGGCGACGGTTGGCAGAGCGGCAGCGAACATCAGAGCGATAAGAGTCTTGCGCATGGTGTATCTCCTTGTCTCGTTCCCGGTACGTTCCGGATGAGTTCAGATTACGGAGATCAAGGTCAGCGGCGGTCAGCGCTACGTAAAGCTTGGGTAAAGACGCTTTGTTGTAAGCCTTACACATATCCGGTGCAGGAGCTGCGGCACGCTGCGATCTTGAGGCTGTGGGACGCAGAGCGTCCCCGGCTGCATTCCCACGCAGAGCGTGGGAACGATCGATCGCAGCGTGCCGCGCGCGGTTCAGAGGCTATAGAAGTAACCGCGGCTACGCAGGGCGACGATCCGTGGACGACCGTCCGGGTGCGGGCCGATCTTTTTGCGCAGGTTGCTGACGTGCATGTCGAGGCTGCGGTCGTACAGGGTCAGTTTGCGACCGAGGGCGAGTTGCGCCAGTTCCTGTTTGTCCAGCGGCTCGCCGGGTTGCTTGAGCAGCGCTTCAAGCAGACGGCTTTCGGAAACGGTCAGGGTCAGCTCTTTCTCGTCGATGCTGACCACACCGCGCACCGGGCTGAAACTCAGATCGCCCAGTTCAAGCTGGGTCGATACCGCTGCCGGGTGACTGCGGCGCAACACCGCGCGCAGGCGGGCGGTCAGTTCACGCGGATCGCAAGGCTTGGCCAGGTAATCATCGGCGCCGAGCTCCAGGCCGAGGATACGGTCCAGCGGCTCGCCACGGGCCGAGAGCATCAGCACCGGCAGATCGGCGTGATCGTTGCGCAATTGCTTGAGCAGTTCCAGACCGCTGCCGTCAGGCAGCATCACGTCCAGCACCACCGCCGCCGGGGCGGTTTCAGCCAAGGCCTTGCGCGCACTCTGACCATCGTGGCAGGCACGCACCTGGAAGCCTTCCTGGCTCAACCAGCTACTCAGGAGTTCGCACAACTCCTGGTCATCATCAATCAGTAACAGCTCGCTCATGACTCACTCAATTTAGCCATTGCCGACGTTTTCGGCTTGCTCCGCTGGCAAAGATACCGCAGAGCAGCGCCAATAGCGCTACCCCGGCTCCCGTGACGAACCACTGCTGCTGCTCGGTCAACAGACGCGGCAGCGGGCTGGCCTGGGCTTCCTTGAGTTGCAGCTTGAGACGCTGGTTCTCTTGGCGCAGCCGGGCAAGCTGGGCGCTTTCACGGGTGTTGTCGGCATTTTGCAGTTGTTTGTTCAGTTCTTCCCGCTGCTGCTCGCTGGCCTTGAGGCGCTGCTGCAACTCGGTGATCTGGCTGCCGGCGCTTAACGACAATGGCGTGGAGTTGCCGCCTTCGGTGGTTTCCTCACCATGGGCGGGTGCCATGATCGACAACGTGACCAACATCAGACACAACGGACCCTTGCGCATCGCGACACCTGTTTCCAAATGGATATTGGGCAGGTTGTCGGCAGGCAAACGAGAATAATGAGCGATTGAGAACGCGATGAACCAAGAAGGTTCATCGCGTGGGAAAGGGTTACGGCAGGACTTGCTTGAACGGCTTGACGATCACATTGGCGTAAACGCCAGCGGCAATGTACGGATCGGCATCGGCCCACGCTTGCGCAGCGCTCAGGGAATCGAATTCAGCGACGATCAGGCTGCCGGTGAAACCCGCTGCGCCCGGATCATTGCTGTCGACGGCCGGGTGCGGCCCGGCCAATACGATGCGGCCTTCGCCCTTGAGCGCTTGCAGGCGTTCCAGATGCGCAGGGCGTGCGGCCAGGCGTGCTTCCAGCGAGTTGGCGACGTCGGTGGCAATGATGGCGTAGAGCATGTCAGTCCTCGGTTTTTGGTGTTGTTGTGGTATCGGCATCGTGCAGATGGCGCGACAGGTAAATGCCCTGTGCGACCAGGAACACCAGGGTCATGCCCAGGCTGCCGAACACCTTGAAATCCACCCAGTAACTCTGGAAGGTAAAGGCGACGAACAGGTTAGCGGCCCCGCAGAACAGGAAAAAGGCGATCCAGGCGATGTTCAGGCGGGTCCAGACCGGATCCGGCAGGGTCAGCGCGTGGCCCATGATGCGTTTGATCAGCAGGCGGTCACCGATGAAGTGGCTGCCGATGAAAGCGACGGCGAACAGCCAGTTGACCACCGGCGCCTTCCACTTGAGGAAGGTTTCGCTGTGGAACGCCAGCGTCAGGCTGCCGAACACCAGGCAGGCGATCAGGGTCAGCCATTGGCTCTTTTCCAGCTTGCGCTGTTTGATGAACAACGCGCCGTACACCACCAGGGAACTGATGATCAGCATCGCCGTGGCGCTGTAAATACCGCCTACAGTCACTTCATGGCCAGCGATGTCGACGACCCGTGGATCAAGTTTGTAAACGATGAAGAACAGCAGAAGCGGGATGAAATCGATGAATTGTTTCACAGTGAGAGCCAGAAGCTGGATGTGGCGGCATAATAACAAACATATGGGCGCGCGATAGCGCCAGCTGATTTGAGGTTACAACTCCCCGTGAATGTTGATTTGCACTGCCATAGCACGGCCTCCGATGGCGCCCTGGCGCCTGCGGTTCTGGTTGCGCGTGCGTTCGAGAACGGCGTGCGAGTCCTGGCGTTGACCGACCACGACACCCTCGAAGGTCTCGCCGAAGCGCGTACGGCCGCCAATGAATTGGGTATGCAACTGGTCAACGGCGTCGAGTTGTCCTGCACTTGGGGCGGCGCGACCATTCATGTCTTGGGCTACGGTTTCGACGTCAACGCCGCACCGTTGGTCGAGGCGATCGCCAAATTGCACGATGGGCGCTGGCTGCGGTCGGAAGAAATAAGCCGCAAGCTCGCCCTCAAAGGCATGCCCGGCGCCCTCGACGGCGCGCGGAAAATCCAGCAGGAACTGGGCGACAGCGGCAACGCCCCGGCCCGTCCGCATTTTGCCGACTGGATGGTGCGTGAAGGGTTTGTAAAGGATCGCGCCGAGGCCTTTCGCAAATGGCTTGGCGCCGGCAAGCTGGGTGACGTCAAGTTGCACTGGCCGACCCTGGAAGACACCGTCGGCACACTGCGCGCCGCCAATGCCTGGGTCAGCCTCGCGCATCCGTGGCACTACGATTTCACCCGCAGCAAGCGCCGAAAGCTGATTGCCGACTATATTCAAGCAGGCGGGCATGCAATCGAGGTGGTCAATGGCCATCAGCCTGCGGAACAGGTCGGCAGCCTGGCAATCCTTGCCCGTGAGTTCGGTCTGCTGGTCAGCGCCGGCAGTGACTTCCATGGCCCTGGCGGCTGGTCCGAGATCGGCCAGTACCGGCCGGTTCCCGAGGACCTTCCACCCCTGTGGTGTCGGTTCAAACATGACACAGATATTGCCGCCGTCTGAACAGGTAGAAAATGTGAGTCAATTTTTCCAGATTCATCCGGAAAACCCGCAAGCGCGTCTGATCAAACAGGCGGTCGAGATCATTCGCAAGGGCGGGGTGGTGGTTTATCCCACGGACTCTTCCTACGCGATCGGTTGCCAGATTGGCGACAAGACCGCGATCGAGCGCGTGCGTCGCCTGCGTCAGCTCGATGAAAAGCACAACTTCGCGCTGATCTGCAGCGACCTGTCGCAACTCGGCAATTACGCCAAGATCGACACCGGCACCTTCCGCATTCTCAAGGCGCATCTGCCGGGGCCGTACACCTTTATTCTCAACGCCACCCGCGAAGTGCCGCGTCTTTTGCTGCATCCGAAGAAGCGCACCATCGGCCTCCGAGTGCCGAGCCATCCGATCGCGCTGGCGCTGCTGGCCGAGCTCGGCGAGCCGCTGATGAGCGTGACCCTGATCATGCCCGGTGATGACGACCCGCTCAGCGATCCCTACGAAATGCGCCAGTTGCTCGAACACCAGGTGGACTTGATCATCGACGGCGGTTTCGGCGGCATCAAAGCCTCCACCGTGATCGACTTGACCGGCGACGACCCGGAAGTGGTCCGCGTCGGTTGCGGCGATCCGACGCCGTTCATGGTCGAGGCCTGAATGTCCGCAGTGGAAACCGTTGTCGATCCCCAGGCCGGCGCCCAGCAGGAGCTGCCGTTTGCCATGGTCTATGGCCAGGCGGTCATGGAGATGCCGCTGGACCTGTACATCCCGCCGGATGCGCTGGAAGTCTTTCTCGAAGCCTTTGAAGGCCCGCTCGACCTGCTGCTATACCTGATCCGCAAACAGAACATCAACATCCTCGACATTCCGGTGGCGGAAATCACCCGCCAGTACATGGGCTATGTCGAGTTGATGCAGTCGGTGCGCCTGGAACTCGCCGCCGAGTATCTGGTGATGGCCGCGATGCTCGCCGAGATCAAGTCGCGCATGCTACTGCCGCGTGCGGAAACCGTCGAAGACGAAGAAGATGATCCGCGCGCCGAACTGATCCGCCGCTTGCAGGAATACGAGCGTTTCAAGGCTGCCGCCGAAGGCATCGACGGCTTGAGCCGCGTTGGCCGCGATGTGATCGTGCCCAAGCTCGATGCCCCGGAAGCAAGGGCGCGCAAGCTGTTGCCGGATGTCGCGCTGGAAGAGATTTTGATGTGCATGGCCGAAGTGCTGCGCCGTGGCGACATGTTTGAAAGCCACCAGGTCAGCCGCGAGGCATTGTCCACCCGCGAGCGCATGAGCGATGTGCTGGAACGGCTCAAGGGCGGTGGCTTTGTGCCGTTCGTCGAGCTGTTCACGGCCGAAGAGGGCAGGCTGGGTGTGGTGGTGACCTTTATGGCGATCCTTGAACTGGTCAAGGAATCCTTGGTCGAGCTGGTGCAGAATGAGCCGTTCGCAGCGATCCACGTGCGAGCCCGAGCCGAATAACGAGTCGAAACATGAACCTGACTGAACCCCGCGAGCTGGCGCCCCTGCTTGAAGCCTTTCTGTTGGCCTCGGGAAAGCCGCAATCCCTTGATCGTCTCTTTGAACTGTTCGAAGAGGGCGAACGCCCTGAGCCGGCGGTCTTCAAGAAAGCCCTGACCCTGCTCGGCAAGTCCTGTGAGGGGCGAGCGTTCGAACTCAAGGAAGTCTCGTCCGGGTATCGCTTGCAGATTCGCGAAAAGTTTTCGCCGTGGGTTGGCCGCTTGTGGGAAGAACGCCCGCAGCGCTACTCGCGCGCGTTGCTGGAAACCATTGCGCTGATCGCCTATCGCCAACCGATTACCCGTGGCGAGATTGAAGATGTGCGTGGGGTCGCGGTGAACAGCAACATCGTCAAAACCTTGCTGGAACGTGAGTGGATTCGCGTCGTTGGTTACCGCGACGTGCCAGGCAAACCGGCGATGTTTGCCACCACCAAGATGTTTCTTGATCACTTCAACCTGAAGAACCTCGAAGACCTGCCGCCGCTGGCCGAACTGCGCGAGATGGAAACCGATCCGGTGCTCGATTTCGACGATGCGCCGGTTCCGCAAGGCTTGCAGGAACTGGCCGATGCCAGCGCCGAGCCGGAGGAAGAGAAGGAGGAAACCAGCTTCCATACTTTGCTGTTGGAACTGGACAGCATGGAGGAGGGGATCAAGACCGACTTTGATGATTTGCTGCGGGATGCGGCGGATGCAGAAGCACCGACGACCCAGCCGGAAGTCGAAGTTGAGATCGCCGAGCCTTCCATTGAAGTTGAACTTGAGGCAGAGCCTGAAGCCGAAACCGAAACCGAAGAGGACATTCTTGGCGTCGCTGAGGCCCGCGAAAAACTTCTGGCCGCCGTCGCCGCCCTCGAACAACCGGCGCCAGCCCCCGAACCGGAGCTGAGCGAAGAAGAAGCCGAAGCCCGCGCCCTGGCCGAAGCCATCGAAGCCGAACGCCGCGAATTCGAGGACTGATTACGAACAACTGTGGGAGCGAGCCTGCTCGCGAATGCGGTGTGTCAGACAACGATGACGTTGACTGACAGGGCCCTTTCGCGAGCAGGCTCGCTCCCACAGGAAACGGTGAATATTCGGAGTGAGTGATGAGTTCCACCAAAGACCCCTGCATCAGCCTCTGCAAATTCACCGACGACATCTGCCTCGGCTGCGGCCGCAGCAAGCGCGAAATCAAAGCTTGGAAGAAACTCGACAAGGACGACAAGCGCAGCGTACTGGCCGAAGCCGCGCTGCGCCTGAGCAAACTCGGTGGCGCCGGTCGGCGGAAAAAGAAATAACTGTCGATCGATCAGCTAGTCTCTGATGCGCGACGGCGCACATCCGCGTATGATTCGCGACCCTTCGCCGATCCCTTCGGCTTGGAACCCAGATTTCAATGCTTCAGGCGCCGCCTGAACAGACCACACCGGGAGGTGCCCAGATGAGCGACATCATTCAGAAAGACGACCAGGAAATCGGCCCAGCAGGCGAAAAGCTGCAGAAAGTCCTCGCCCGTATCGGCGTCGGCTCGCGCCGTGACGTGGAATCCTGGATCAGCCAGGGCCGGATCAAGGTCAATGGCAAAGACGCCACCCTCGGTCTGCGCGTCGACATGCACGACGCCATCACCATTGATGGCAAGGTGATCAAGCGCGAAGAGGCGGCCGAATCGGTGCGCCGCGTGATCATGTACAACAAACCCGATGGCGAGATCTGCACCCGTGACGACCCGGAAGGCCGTCCGACCGTGTTCGACAAGCTGCCGCGTCCGAAAGAAGGTCGCTGGATCAACATCGGTCGTCTCGACATTAACACCACCGGTTTGCTGATGTTCACCACTGACGGTGAGCTGGCCAATCGCCTGATGCACCCGTCCTACGAAATGGACCGTGAGTACGCCGTGCGTGTACGCGGTGAAGTCGACGACGAAATGATCGAGCGCCTGAAGGCCGGCGTGGTGCTGGAAGACGGCCCGGCCAAGTTCACCGACATCAAGCAGGCGCCGGGTGGCGAAGGCTTCAACCACTGGTATCACTGCGTGGTGATGGAAGGCCGTAACCGTGAGGTTCGTCGTCTGTGGGAGTCGCAAGGTCTGGTGGTCAGCCGTCTGAAGCGCGTGCGTTTCGGTCCGGTGTTCCTCAATTCCGACCTGCCGATGGGCCGCTGGCGCGAAATGAGCCAGTACGAAGTCGACATCCTCAGTGCTGAAGTCGGCCTGACCCCGGTTGCGATGCCGCAACTGAACGCCAAGAGCAAAGACAAGCTCGAGCGCATGCAGCGCAAATCGTCGCGTCCAATGGCCAAGACCGAGCGCGTACGCACGCTGCGTCCAGCCGCTGGCGCGCCGACTGGCCCACGCCCAAGCCGTGAGCCGCAGATCGAAGGCGAGCGTCCAGGTCGCAAGCCAGTTGCCGCCCGTGACGGCGAGCGCGCTCCGCGTCCGGCCAACGGTCGCACTGAGCGTGGCGAGCGTGGTGCTCCGAGCGGTCGTGGTACGCCAGTGGCAGATCGTCCAGCAGACACCACCAACAAGCGCCCGGCCAAGCCTGCGCCGAAGCGTCCGGGGATCAAACTGGTTGACGGTGACAAGCCGTCGGGCAAGCGTCGTGGCGCACCGGCCGGTTCCGGTCAGCGTCCGGGGTTTGGTCGCAAGAAGCCGGAATAAGGCAGCTGTGAGCTTCTAGCGGCAAGCTTCAAGCCAAAGCAAAAACGCCAACCTCAGGGTTGGCGTTTTTTTGTCTGCGCGCACCGATCGTTCCAACGCTCTGCGTGGGAATGCCTCAACGGACGCTCCGCGTTCGGCTCTAGAGGGACGCGGAGCGTCCCGGGCTGCATTCCCACGCGGAGCGTGGGAACGATCAGGTGCCGGCCCTAAAACACAAAGCGCCCGTCAAACACCGGCTTGTCATCCAGCGCCAACACCCCGCCCGAAAAGATCAGATCCAGGTGATGACTACCCTTGGCGCCACCGCCCAACCCAAGATGCAACCCACAATGCCGCTCTTCAAACCCGGCATTGCGCGCATACAGATCCTTCACGCCTTCATTGGTGCCAATCCCCAACTCCTCGATGCGCCGGTTCGACGGATTGGCGTCCAGATATTTGTTGAAATCATGCTCCAGCCCCGGCACGTCGGTGGCGATGCGGCTGATGGTCGAGTTCTCGATCCACAACTCCAGCGGCGATTCCAGCACGCCGTACTTGCGCGCAAACGGAATGGTGCTGAGGAACGTGCCCTTGAATTTCACATGGCCGTTAATGGCCTCGCTGTGCGTGGCGATTTCGCCGGGGGCCAGGTCGAAGTTGCCGACGCCGTTGATGTCGGTCCATTTCTTGATGCTGCTCAGCGGCGTTTCAAACCATGAGCCGTCGTCGTCCTTGAAACTCAGCGTGGTCGCCTGGGACATGCGCTGAATCAGGTGACTGTTCAGGCCAGCTATGCGCTGCGGGGTGACGCTGAAGGTGTCGTAGAAATAATCGCCGTAATCCTTGAACAGCAGCGACTTCTTCCAGTTTTCCGCCATCACCGCTTGCAGCGCGCGGACGAAATCCGGGCCGTCTGGGCGCGGATTGGGCAGGGTAGAAGAGTCGTAGAAGAAAATGTACAGATCGCTGTCGGTGATTGCCGAAGTCAGCGCTGCAGTGCTTTCCAGGTCCAGACGTCGGGCGCTGAACTGGAAACGAGGATGATCGCCGGCCTGTTCGGCGATGGCGCCGGTCAGCGCTTCGTAATCCGCCGTGTGGCCGAGCAGTACCTTCGCCGAGTCGAGACCGGCAAGGGCAGGGTGGTGTTCGAGGTAGTAAAGGAAATGCGAGATCGCGCGGGGCTTATCCATGAGTCCTCCCTGACTGACCGTGAAGAAAGTGGCAGGCACGACCGGCCGGATCGTGCCTGCCCGGAGATGTCTTACAGAGGCCACATCGCCGTGCCGAACGGAACTACCGCATCGGCTTGCATCATTTCTACAGCCGCCTCGTGGGTCGGTGCTTCAAACCATTCGTCCAGTTGCAGTTCGGTATCCAAGTCTTTTTCCAGTGCTTGCATGGTCGATCTCCTAGATGACTTTCACGGTTGTGACTGGCCGGTCGAGGTGGCCGGCGAGACGTGAAGAACCTAGTTCAGGGTTTTTTGTAATGCAAAAAATTATTCATTTAATTTTTAAATAGACTTTTTATTCTGTTTTTCGGCGGCAGTTTTCTTATTTGAAAACAAAAAACTAAGCCGCGAGTTTCATTAGCAAGCTTGCTACCGTCAATTTGCAGACGTCTGACAGAAATTTCTGAAATGGAAACTCTGCGTTACGCGGCGTAAAGAAATGTTTACGAAAAAGCCGGAAAAGCCGAGTGAATGCAACCCTCCATGGAGGCTGTAAGGAAAAGCTGCCGAAGCCTGCTCAGCCGGGCGCTGCGCAAGGCTCTGGCGCGCTTGTTTCAGCGGCGTTTGCAGGGTGAGATGCGCCCCATGCCTGTCGTGCAGGTGCATAACAAGAAGGAGGCGCAATGAACGCCGTGACTGATCTCCACCTCTCTCCGTGGGACGGTTTTTTCCTCGTCCACGCCGATGGCCTGCAAAGGCCTGACTCAATTTTTGCAGCCGCTCGAGTGTTTCGTGGCGGACACACGCAATCCCGGCAACCGACACGCTGATCCAGCGGGGTCTGGCAGCGGGGGGTTAGCGGTGTACAATGCGCCGCGTTTTAACTGTGACCCTCTGCGTAATCGCGCAAATCTCAAGGCTATCCGCCTTGTTCACTCCGTGGCGCCACAAGCGTTTCGGGTTCGATTTCGTCACAGATAAAAACAAACAGGTGACGCATGACCGTTGTAAATAAGCTGAACTCCTGGTGCCTGCGCTGGGGTTTGATCGGGGCTGCCTGAAATCGCAACCTTGCAGCAACGTCTACTGAACACCATCAAACCTTGCGTGAGACCTTTTTCATGAGTGGACAACCCTCGCAATCAGGCGAGCTGAAACGCGGCCTGAAAAATCGCCACATTCAACTGATCGCCCTCGGTGGCGCGATCGGTACCGGATTGTTCCTCGGCTCGGCCGGGGTACTGAAATCCGCCGGCCCGTCGATGATCCTCGGCTACGCCATCTGCGGCTTCATCGCCTTCATGATCATGCGCCAGCTCGGCGAGATGATCGTCGAAGAGCCGGTGGCCGGTTCCTTCAGCCATTTCGCGCACAAATACTGGGGCGGCTTTGCCGGTTTCCTGTCGGGCTGGAACTGCTGGATTCTGTACATTCTGGTGGGCATGTCGGAGCTGACCGCGGTCGGCAAATACATCCACTACTGGGCGCCGGACATTCCGACCTGGGTTTCTGCGGCAGCCTTCTTCGTGCTGATCAACGCGATTAACCTGGCCAACGTCAAAGTCTTCGGTGAAGCCGAGTTCTGGTTCGCGATCATCAAGGTTGTGGCGATCGTTGGCATGATTGCGCTGGGCAGCTACCTGCTGGTCAGCGGCAATGGTGGCCCGCAGGCTTCGGTGACAAACCTGTGGTCGCACGGTGGTTTCTTCCCCAATGGCGTGAGCGGTCTGGTGATGGCCATGGCGATCATCATGTTCTCCTTCGGCGGTCTGGAAATGCTCGGTTTCACCGCTGCTGAAGCCGACAAACCGAAGACCGTGATCCCGAAAGCGATCAACCAGGTGATCTACCGGATTCTGATTTTCTACATCGGTGCATTGGTGATCCTGCTGTCGCTGACCCCATGGGACAGCCTGCTGGCAACCCTCAACGCGTCCGGCGATTCGTACAGCGGCAGCCCGTTCGTGCAAGTGTTCTCGATGCTCGGCAGCAACACCGCCGCGCACATCCTCAACTTTGTGGTGCTGACCGCCGCGTTGTCGGTGTACAACAGCGGCACCTACTGCAACAGCCGCATGCTGCTGGGCATGGCCGAGCAGGGTGATGCGCCGAAAGGTCTGGCGAAGATCGACAAGCGCGGTGTACCGGTGCGTTCGATTCTGGCTTCGGCGGCGGTGACGCTGGTCGCTGTGCTGCTCAACTATCTGATCCCGCAACATGCGCTGGAACTGCTGATGTCGCTGGTGGTTGCAACGCTGGTGATCAACTGGGCGATGATCAGCTTCTCGCACTTCAAGTTCCGTCAGCACATGAACAAGACCCAGCAGACGCCGCTGTTCAAGGCGCTGTGGTATCCGTACGGTAACTACATCTGCCTGGCGTTCGTCGCGTTCATCCTTGGCGTGATGCTGCTGATCCCGGGCATTCAGATCTCGGTGTATGCGATTCCGGTGTGGGTCGTGTTCATGTGGGTCTGCTACGTGATCAAGAACAAGCGCGGTGCGCAGCAGGCCGTGCACGCGGCAGGTGCTGTCAAGTAAGCGCTGACGCAGAAACACAAAACCCGGCCTGAGTGCCGGGTTTTTTTATGGCCGCAAATGTTGGGGCGCTATTGATAGTCGGTGAAAGGATAGTCCCTGCACAGGGTTTCGACCTCTGAGCGAAACTGCGCGAGGAGCAGGGGTTCCAGGGTGTAATCCTGTTCGCCGAGCGGCGCCACCGTGTTCAGAATCCGCACGATCAAATCGACGATCTGGCGGCTGCCGTGGACATCGACCCGGCGTTGCGCCAGAGCAGCGGTGCCGATACGCAGCCCGCTGGTAACCAGTGCCGAGCGGGGATCGTCGGGTACGCGATGTTTGCTGACAATGATCCCGCAGTGCCCCAGCGCCGCCTCCGCGATAGCGCCCGTGATGCCACCGCGCAAGCGAACCAGAACCGTATGGTTTTCACTGCAGCCGCCGACCACTTCATAATCCTTGGCCTGAAACGCATTGGCCATTTCATCCGCCGTACGGCGGATCTGCGCCATGCAGGTATCGAATTCTGCGGACATTGCGTAACCCAGCGCGGCAGCCTTCGCCGCGATCATGTTGGCGGCCGGCGCGCCCTGCATTCGCGGGTAAACGGCTTGATCCAGCAGGCGACTGAATGTGGTCCGCAAACCGGGAATCTTGGTGTTCGCATCAGCACCGCTGAGAATCACGCCACCGCGAGGACCGGCCAGTTGCTTGTGCGTGCAAGTGACGGTGACGTGGGCGGCATCGATCGGGCTTGGATGGCGACCGGTGGCGACAAGCCCGGCGATGTGCGAAATGTCGGCGAGCAGGATGGCCCCGGCTTCATCGGCAATTGCGCGAAAGCGCTTGAAGTCCACCACCCGCGAATAGGCGGTGGCGCCGCAGAGGATGACGCGTGGGCGATGGGCGAGTGCGAGCAGGCAAACCTTGTCGTAATCGATGAGGCCGTCTGCTGTCGTGCCGTACTGGATCGCCTTGTAGTAGGCACCCGAAAACGCGGCCAGGCTACCATGCGTCAGATGACCGCCGTGCTCCACCGCCATGCCGAGCAAGGTATCGCCCGGCTCTAGCAAGGAGGTGAGCACCTGGTAAACGGCGTTCGACGCTGAGTGTGGCTGCACGTTGGCGTATTGCGCACCGAACAGTTCCCGCGCCCTGCGGATGGCCATTGATTCGACCCGCTCGACGTTCTCGCATCCTGCGCTGTGACGCTTACCGGACATGCCTTCAGCAGTCACGTTGACCAGCACTGACGCGGATGCCACCAACGTTCGTGGCTGCACTGCGCAGGAGGAGGAGACTAACGAAAGCGTGTGCTGTTGACGCGTGACTTCAGCGTCGAGAATCGCCGCCAGTTCGGCGTCTTCTGCGCGAAGATCCGCCAGGCCGCGTCGCAGCAAGTCAGCCTGGTGATTGAGCGGTTCAGTAATGACTGCCATTGCTTGATTCCTTCCCTGGTTTTGCGTGATTTGCGCATGTCCTTGCTTGCCAGATCTGTACAGGCGAATCCGTGTTTTGACCGCTGTGCGTGCAAAACTAAACCCTGTACAGGCCGCCCGTTTTTTCGACCTTTCACTCTCGAGAATGGGACGCGGGATTGACGCATCATAAATTTTTCACTGAGGAACGCCACAGAATTAATCAGAAAAATGAACATTCTTCAAAGAAAATGATTCTTTTTGTAGTCGCTGCGGGTGTAAAACAGGCGTTGCCCGGTGCCGATTTTCAGGCCTCGGGTGGAGGTCGACAGGAACTGACGAGTCAGTACGGAGGCTGAAATGACCCCGCACGTTGGCGGAAGCAGCCTGTGAAAGCTGACTTTTTATACCGAATCCAAGGAGGGAGAATGCTATGATCCTGCGCGGCACTGACAGGGATATAACTGCAATTTCCTACCTCACTTGTGTATGTCCGGAATGATCATTCGGGGCGTGGCATTGATTGCAGTTAACAACGGATGGTAAGCATGTGATGCACAGAAGAGAAAGATCGGAGAATCTGAAGAACAACATCAAATACCTGATCAAGAGTCGCGGGGAAACTCAGTTGTCCCTGTGCCACTCCAGTGGTTTGACCCGCACGACCATCTATAACATTCTTGAAGGCAAGGTGGTCAATGTACAACAGTCCACTGTGCGCAAGATTTCTGATTTCTTCGGCGTGTCTTACGAGGAAATAGAGACGATTGATTTTGAAGAAAAGGAAATCATCGAAAGCAGTATTTCGCCACAGGGGAATATGAATCCGGCCGCTGTTCCGGTGATTAAAGAAAGTATGCTGCTGCAAAGTCTGGATAAAAGAATTGGCGAGTTAGCTACTATCTATCCATTGACTTACTACTTTGGCTCGTCCTTTAACCTGATTGGCGTGCTTTTGGAAAACGAAATCAGCGGCCTGAATGAACCCGGCGATCTATTAATCGTGCAGAAAGGAGCATCGACCAGCGACAGGGAAAAGCTGGTGTATGACAAAATCACAGCGAAGTTATCTATAAGCCATGAAGGCAACTTTGATACGGATCGTGTATGCGTGATCGGAGATGTAATCGAGGAACGATTTAATGGATTGCAGTGTTGAGTTGGAAAACAGCAAGTACAAGTTGCTGGGATTCGAAAATGGAAAAAGCCTGGCCGTTATCATGGTCATTGCGACAGGCAAAATAATTAAAATAAAGCTAAGTGAAGTGTTGAATAGTGAGATTATGGATAATCTGAATAAAATCGAAGTGAAAAACCTCTACAAGAAGTTTTACTCCCAGGGCGGCGCACTCACCGCTTACGAAATCAATGACCGGCATGAGAGTTCCTGGATGATCTACATCATCCTGAACCTGATGCTGTTCACGCTTTACATCTTCACCAGTATTGCTGCGACAAAACCGATCTACCTCGAGTATTTCGATATTGTCGTAACGCCGGGCACCTTCCTCTATCCGCTGACGTTTCTGATCGTTGACTTGCTCAACGAAACGTTTGGCCTGAGGCTCGCGCGAAAAGCGATTCTGTTCGCGTTCATCAGCAACGCCGCAATTATCATTCTGCTGGCCATCACGACCCATCTTCCGGGTCTGCCGGGTTGGAAGCTCGATGGGGCTTACAATGACGTTATCAGTCAGTTGTCGGCAGTCCTTGTAGCGTCTTCTGTATCGTTTCTGGTTTCCGAGAACATAAACTCGTATCTGTTGTGCAAGATTAAAGAGCTGACAAATTCCAGATTTCTGTTCTTGCGAGTGTTTTTAAGCACATTGTTTGCCGTGATCATCGACAGTTTTCTGTTCTGCTATATCGCGTTTTACGGAACGATGGAAAATAGCGCGATACTGGGCATGATCTACGTTCAGATCGCAATCAAGGTAGGTTTTGCCTTCTTTAATATCTTGCCGGCCTACGGCGCAAGATCATTGTTCAAGAAATACCTGACGGGTGCGCAGACGCAGTAAGCAGAGGAGGGCGCTCACTCAGCATGCTTGAGTGAGCGCTTGTTGTTGCAGTATTACTTTAAGCCAAGTTTCTCTTTCAAGCGTTGAGTCACCTGTACTTTATTGTTCAGGAACTCATTCAAGCCTTTTGCGCGAAGATTACAGGCATCGCAATCGGAACATCCAGTGCCTTTGATGCCGTTATAGCAAGTCAGGGTCTCCTCGCGAACCAGATCCAGTTGATGGTGGTAATCAGCCAAGGCCCAGGTCTCGGCCTTGTTCATCCACATCAATGGCGTATCCAGTTGCAGCTTGTAATCCATGCCTAACTCAAGGGCTTTATTCAACGCCTTGACGAATTCATCCCGGCAATCGGGATAGCCCGAGAAGTCGGTTTCACAGACACCGGTAATGACGGTTTTGGCCTGGACTTGATAGGCATAGATAGAAGCCAAGGTCAGAAACAGAATGTTCCGCCCCGGAACAAAGGTGCTTGGCAGGCTCTCGCCGGAACTGTTCACGGTCGGGACCGGAATGTTATCGCGGGTCAGGCTGCTGATGGCCAGCTCATTGAGCAAGGACACATCCAGCGTTTTATGCACGGTCACACCGAGCTTTTTCGACAGCTGCTGTGCCACTTCAATTTCAGCGTGATGACGCTGACCATAGTCGAACGTGATGCAGTGGACTTCATCGTAATGGGTCAGGGCGTGGATCAAACACGTGGTGGAGTCCTGCCCGCCGCTGAATACGATAACTGCTTTGTTGGTCATGGTTATGCTTCCTGCATTGAGGTCTTGGGGGCAAAGGTGGAGATGATACTCGAAATAGGGATGGAGTTCGGTGCAGAGTCCAGAGGCGCGCGTGAGTCCGTGAGCGGCTATCTTAAAGTGGAGTGAGGCTAGTCCTCGAGGATTTCCTCTCCTTGCAGGTGCTCAAAGGTGCAAACGCTAGATCGCGGTTAGCGCGTCCCGTGGCGGATGCTCACGCGGGACGAAGTTCCGCAACGGTTCGATTTTTCGAAAACTAAACCGATAAAAATCAGTCTTCAATCTCGAGGATTTTTATCTGTCGGCCAATTATGTAAAGCTCTCCATCCTCGCGTATCTGGGCAAGTGAAGAGGGGGCGGCATCCATGTCGTAATTTCCATCAATTTCCACACACCAGACGTCGTCAAATTTCAAGATCCTAACCCCAGAGCATATTGAGTTAAACTGATTGCCTTTGATTTTTGCACTTAACTCCTCCACCGCCCCCACTATCATCTTTACTTTCTTCCATACGTTGCCTTTAACTCTATGATCTCTGGCATGGAATATTACTTGCGCGGCAAGGGGTTCATTGGGAAGGTAAAAAAATTCGAAAGAAATAATTAACCCATCTTCAAAACGATGAAAGGCCTCCGAAACCTTGCTTACTTGTTCCATAGACAGTGTCATATCTACCTACCTAAGGGTGGTGAGTATTGCATACCTGATTGGGTTACTCCTCATCTCAGATGAGCTGCACTTGATTCGAGGTGGATGGCACCCCGTGTCATGACCAGATGAAAGGTTGTCGATTCTACCAGGGACAGACTTCGTTTTATTAATCTTCAATAACTTGTCTTTTCACGAGAGATTCTTTGTGCTTGTACACAATAGTCAAAATAACCATTGGCGCGCGAAGAGGGTAATGCAATTTTTTACGATTTTATTTATATCTAAAACATACGCCTTCTCACAAAAGGAGTTTTAAGTGTAAATTCACGAGTTAACGGTGTTGGAGTAGGGTCGGAGTCGGCTTCAGCAAAATTATTCGCAAGCTCTGAAAATTCTACTATCTGTTCGGCAGGGCCAGAGATTAATATTGCTCGAGTGTCAGAGTGATCTTCACCTAGCATGATAACAATGCATTTTTTCGAAAATAGTACTGCTAACACTTTATGAAATAAATTTAATGAGGAAGCTTGAGAGAAGTCTGTACCTGAAGTTCCATAAATCTCAGCAATTACACTGAGGACCTCTTTTTTATCATTTTCATCCAACTCCATCTCTGACAAAAATATTAACGCACTCCATCCTTTGTATATGGCTTTCAAAAGTGTTTTTATCTCTTCGCTACTGGAGACGGTTGAGAGGTCGCAGAAATTATGCTTCCCCTCAATGTCTAAGTTTAATTCGAGATGTCTTCTTTTGTTCGTCGCGGCCAAACCAAGCTTTCCAAATGCTCTTTTATGTAGGCCTAGTTTTTTCGCAATACTGCTACTTGAATCGAGTTCGGTAGCAAGTACGGTATATATATTATATCGAAAGAAAATTGGAGCCAAATAATCAAAGATCGACCCGTAATCATAGCCTGTAGCCAGATACCATAATGAGTCGCATGAGTTATCAAAGTGAAACCCGCCAGATTTGGTAGCAAGAACAGACCCGATATCAACGATGGTTTTCATTGTGGCTACCCTTTTTAATCTTGGTTCTCATATAACTAATGTTCTTCATTTAAATCGTTAGAAAAGGAGGGGGTGACATTATCTTAATTTTTTCAGGGGTGGACTATATTCAAGAAATTTAATAAGCCAAGCTAGGCGACGTGGAGATTATCCATCCCAGCTATAAACAGCTAAATCAGCTTATCGGAATCAGTAGAAATCATATATGGTCAGGGCTTTTTGTAAGCTAATATAGTATTAGTTCGGGCGGATTATCAACCCTGAGGCACTTTACTTGAATTAAAATAGACGGCTCGCGGATCAAGAACAGATGTTAGGGTGCCGATCTTGTTAGGGGTAGACGGTGTATGTTGGTTTTTTGACCATATGATCCACCCCCTATATGCTCCGCAAGATCTACTTCAAGGCCGCACAATCAAGGCTTTCTTTCTTTGTAATTACACTCCGCCACTCTTGCAACGTTCTCGCTTTCATCATTGAGCAGCTTTTCAAGAATTTCGATAGGTGTTTTTCTATTTGCAGCTATTGCACCTCTCACCACGGAGCAGGGATCCAAGGAAAGTCGCTCGAACAATGTAAGTGATAATTTTCGCTTGGATGCAACGAAACGTCGGACACTGGCATCGAACGCACATAGCTCTTCAAGAATTTCCAGTGGTACTGTTTTATTGTGAGCCACCCATCTTCTATGCTCAGGAAATCTTTCAATTACTTCGCGCCACACTGAAAGAGGAGCCTCTTCCATTGCTGCTCGATCATGATCGACTTTTATTTCACTATCGCGCAGCGCGACAAATTCTTCAGCAGACGTAATCATTTAGCATCCTTGCACTTCAAAGATTTAAAGTTTATATTTTTTCCTGCCCACTCTTATGTTGCTCATATATTCGCCGTAGGTATCAGTGTCAGCAATCCATACTTTTTTTGATCGTGGACCTTTCCAGCGAATAAACGGTAATGCTGTTATTCAAGAACGCTAATAACTGTGTAAGGACGGGCTCACCAGTAGAGGCCAATATCACCCCGATCTCGGCAGAATTTCCACTTGCAGATACTATTTTCCTACCAAGTACTTCTCCATCGGAGGTACACAAATCCAAGGAGTAATAAAGTTTTCAGCATCAACCTCCTCTCCGTCGAATAATAGTCTACTTCACTAGGAAGAAACGTCAAGTAGGCACTGAATCTATCGCCCGAATACTCGTAGTAACCGTAATTTCTTTTTAATACAATATTTAGATGCCTCGAAGCCTCTTCGTAAATATCGCTTAAAAACTTATCAAGAACATCAAGTATTTCCTGTCGCTTACTCATATTTTTTTATACAGCATTCAAATATGTTCTCTTCGCAAATTTCACTATAGTCAACAGAGATTTGCATAGAAAGTTCGGCGTCAATTAACCTGATCTCGTCACTTTTGGATTTATCAAAATCAAAGCTCGCACATAGGGAAGCGCCGCTTGCGAGCATGTAGGCTCCACAATATTTCCAGTCCTCATCTATTAACAAATAGTATTTCCGATTCTCGATTGCTGACGAAGAAAAGTTAATTGCTTCAGTGGATAACGAATATTCTTTGCGCACACAGGAGATCTCGCGCTTCGTCATTAGCGCTGCGATTACGCTATCTGTTTCCGGTAAACTTAAAAGCAGCGATCCATCAAAAGGTAGCCCTACAAGTGAGGCTAACTTTTCTTGATAGTGACTAAGCAGTTTTTTCCTTGAACCTTTCTATAAAGAACTTCTCTTTTATAAGGATCTATATTCATTTGCAGCACCCATGTTTATAGAAGACTGCCTCAGAAAAGCTGTTTAATCCAAAAACAACCGCACACAGACTCCCTGTCCTATTTGTCAAAGCTCAGTCAGCATATGAAATTAATAAAAGTAATATGTTCTCTTGCTTTCGCGCTGCCGGATTTTTGCCTGCTGCTTTGATATGAGTAACAGGACAGGTAGCGGGGAATAGTGGAAGCGGAGTCTCCGGCATTTCGAACAGTGGGTGCATGGTAAGCGTTTAGGTATAGATAGCTTTTATGGCATATAGGTATGAAACGCTTAGCCAGGATTTTATATGCATCCGCTTGCACTCATGTTGATTTTACTCTCTTGCTAAAACTGGGGGGAGATCAATTTTATTTCTGCTGAGAATCAAGGACATCTTTTCTATGAACTTCACCGGCAGGTCGGTTGGTGCGCCATACAAATCGACTATCCCCACCTCGACCGCGCTATCCACAATCTGGCAAAAATCTTCCATATCTTGTGCTGGGATCGATTCACTAAGATCTGATGGCATATCATCGCCCCTCCCATTAAGTGGCAACAAGGCGCCCATTTTCTCCCATTCACTTAGGGTATGGTTTTCAGGGTAATTGTTCAGGTGTGCTATCAAGTCGTTGATGGCGCAGTGCTGAAAAGACTTGGCTGTGCAATAAGTCTGCAAAAGTGTTGATGCGTAAAGCTGTAAAACTCTCGGGGGGGAATTGGAAAGCTTGCTTGAAAACGCTGACGTCATTGTCTTTCTCCACATGCCGTGACAACATTAAAGTTAATTTTTTACTAAAGGGTTAAAAACTGCATGCTGCGTTTTTATTCAACAATTTTTAAGGGTTAGACAACGATCAGGAAATATTCAAAAAATGTCCAGCGTCGAGGGGGCGTCGAATTGCTATTAAGCCATAACCCGCGCTGAATTTTTGTCTTTATCTCCTCCACAATTGATATTGCGCAAGCGTGACGTCTTGAGATCCAAAAAATCAAGGCTTTTATTTCAAAGAATGCCCTCATATTGTTATACGGCTCTTTGCTTATAGTTTTTTTATAGATTTCAACCAGTTTTATTTGGGGTTATTCAGGATGTTTTCAATTTTTTTCATGATGCTTGGATCTCGCTTGGAGTGCTTCGCAATTATATCCAAGCCTAGAGCAATACCTTCCTTACCCTCAGATGTTGACTTGGTAAATAGAGTGTCGAAGACATACATTACATATTCGCGATCAAAATAACGTGCGAGCATGTCTCCTGCAATCCAGCAAAATTCCAAATTGGCATATTTTGAGTAGTTATCTCGGATAGTATCCAGCAGTTTTTGCTTTCGCTCCTTCGACAGCCTTTCTGTATCCGTTGAAATATTCATCAGAAATACATCCATTCCCGGTTTATTGAAAAGCTCTTCGGTCGATAGTATTTCTATAATCAGGTCAAAACATATTTGAGGGAATGTATCATGCCCCATTGCCAGTCGGTCATATTCAGTTGCGAGCTTCATTATCCGCTTGCGCGCGCCCTTTCCTTCTATCTCATATAGTGCTTTTCTTAGCTCTTCCATTACTGCCTCTTCATTTTTGTAATCAACGATAGACTTCTACTTTTTCAATCGGCAGGAGCAAGATGGCTTTTCGTTACCGCCGCACTGCTCATCGTACTCAGCTTCAAGACGCCGTATATTTTGGTCTTCCCTATTTATGAGGGTTCTATGACCTCTGCGCGTTTGGAATAACTTTTCTCCTGGGCCAATATATTCAGGCAACCCCTGATCATCGGATTGCAGTTCCTGCCATCGTTTGTCTAGGCTCTGCCGAACATTGATCATTTTTTGTTGTAGGTTTCGGCAATATGCACCGTTTGGATCATGTTTTGCCAGTCCTAACGGATCAATCCAACCACTTGGGTTTGGAGCATATTGGTAAAGATTCAAACCGCCCGAATAACCTATCGGGTCTTGACTAATAAACCGACCAACCCCCGGATCATAGTACCGATACCGATTGTAATGCAGCCCCGTCTCATGATCGTGATACTGCCCCTGGAACCGTATCGGGTTGATCACGCCATGTTGCCGCGCCCATTCCGAACGTTGCTCCGTCACCTGTCCCCACGCCTTGTATTGCGCGGTCCACGCCATGTTGCCGTGCGAGTCCGTCAATTCCTGCGGCGTGCCGAGGTGATCACACTGGTACCAGGCCAACGCATCAAACGGTAACGCCGTTGCCTTGTGATTCCACACTGGATCTTCATCAAGGCTGTATTCACCGCTGTAATCCGGCAGCCCAATCAGATCGATCGGCGCGTGCCGCACAGCCTGTGCCACAGGGACAAAAGTGCCCGGTTCAAAGACGTAGTGCACCGTGCGACCCGGTTCCCCATCGCTTTGTGCCGGGCTGCTTTCCCAGGCGAGGTTGTCGCCATCCCAACCGTACAAGGTGAAGCCGCAGCCGAGTTCGCGTTGTTTGCGCGCGTGTTCGTTTCTGTTCCAGAGAGAGCCTGCTTCAGGACGCTGTTTGTAGTGCGCGCGCGAGTTTTTGTGCAGGCGGCGTCCCAGTGCGTCGTAGGCGAAATCAACGCTGAGGCGCGGGTCTTCGAAATGCACTAGTCGATCAAACAGGTCCCAGCGCAGGTCGCTGCGTTGGCCGTTATGCCAGCGCTGGATCTGGTTGCCGCGTTCGTCGTAGTCGTAGTGGGTGCCGGCGTATTCACGCAGCAGGTTGTCCACGAGTTTGCTGCGCGGTGGGGTCAGGTCCAGCGGGCGGCGAATCTCTGTCGCGTTGTCGTCGAGCAGGTTGCCGGCCGGGTCGAAGGCGAAGGTTTCCACGCCTTGACGTGTGGTAGCGCTGAGCAGTCGGCCGACGGGATCGTAACGATAGGCGAGCGGCCCGCGGCGGCTGTCGTTGATGTCGGTCAGTTGGCCGGCCGCGTCGTAGGTGTACTCGCGTTTGAGCAGGGTGGATTTGTCGTCGCTGCGTCCCAGCAGTTGCTCTTGCAAGCGGCCGGCCGGGTCCCAGCTCTGGGTTTGCAGCAGGTGGTTGCCTTGATGGCGGGCGACTTCGCGGTGCAGGTCGTCGCGTTCGTAGCCGATCAGTTCGTGTTCATCGAGGCGCAGGCCGAGCAGGTGACCGCTGCCGTACGTCAGCCAGCTGACGCGGTGGCCGTCCGGGCGCACGCTGGCGACTCGTTGGTTGAGCACGTCGTACTCGTGCTGCCAGATCGCGACGGTAGGTTTTTCCAGACCGAGGTAATGTTGGTGTTCGCGCAGCAGATTGCCGGCCGGGTCGTGAAACCATTGCAGACGGCTGTCGGCGTTGTCGGCCAGCACCAGGTTGCCGTTGCCATCGTAGGCAAAGGTTTCGCTTTGCGACTGGTCGCCCAGAGTGGCGCGACGCTCGGTCAAGCGGCCCATCGGGTCGAAGCTCAAAGAGATGACGCGTTGGCCATTGATCGATTGCGCGAGGCGGCCGGTGAGTGGGTCGTACTGATAGCGCGTGCTGCGGCCGTCGAAACCGCGCTCTTCGAGCAGACGACCGACCGGGTCGTAGTGGAAGTGCGCTCGTTGTTCGTTTTCGTTTTCCAAAGCCGTTAACCGTCCGAGACGGTCCCAGCGATAGCGCAGGGTTTGCTCGGCGGCATCGACACGCTCGGCGATCAAACCGGCGGCGCTGTAGCTCCACGTGGTGCAACGATCAAGTCCATCAACGTGCGCCAACAACCGACCTTCGGCGTCGCGCTCAAAGCGCTCTTCGGTCTTGTCCGGGTGCTTGATCAGCACCGGTTGGCCGGCCTTGTATTGGTATTCGGTGGCGTTGCCGGCAGCGTCGGTGAAGCAGATCATCTGCCCCAGTTCGTTGTACTCCCACGCGCTGGTTTTGCCCGAGCAATCGACGTACTCCACCAGTTGCCCGGCGTCGTTGTAGTCCAACGTCTTTTCGTTGCCGTTGGCGTCCTTGATCGCGGTGGGCTGGCCGGATTTGTTGTAGGCGTATTCGGTTTTGTTACCCAGCGGATCGAGCGCTTCGACCAGATTGCCTTGGTCGTCATAGGCGCGCTGCCACTGACCGCCCTCGGCATCGCTGATCTTGATCAGCAGATCCTGATCATCGTAGGCGTAATGCATTACCGTGTGGTCGGCGCGGATGTGTTCGAGCAGGTTGCTGCGTTCATCGTAGCTGTAGCGATCGGTGCTGCCGTCGGCATTCACACGGCGCACGATGTTCTTCGCCTCGTCGCGGAAGAACCATTCCGAACGCTCGTCGGCGTAACGGATGCGGTAGGTGTAGCCAAGGATGTCGTAGTAGTGCCAGGTTTCGTTGCCGAGCGCGTCAGTGACGTAGGTCAGACGAATGTTTTCGTCCCATTCCAAACGCGTGTCGAAACTGCCGTCGTCGGCCCATTCGCGCACGGCTTTGGCCTTGGCGCTCGAACCGTCCCACTGCAGGTTCATGCCGCGCCCGGTGCGGTCGGTGTAGCGGGTGATCAGGTGATGCTCGAACTGATACGACCAGACTGCACCGTTCTCGTCCTGCGCCTGAATCAGGTCGCCATAGGCGTCGTACTGGTAGGCGCAGAGCTGGCGCAGTGGTTCGCCGTCAACGATCTGCCAAAGGCCGATAAACCGGCCGTGATCGTCGATCATCGTGCCGAGGTGCAAATGGACTTTGGTGAAGTCGTTTTCCTGATAGGTGATCAGGTCGGAGAGCACCGAGTGTTCGCCGTGTCGATGCTCGTAATGCAGCATGATCCCGGCGCCGTTGCGCAGCGAGATATTGCTCAGCACAAAACGCTGGCCACGGCGGACGTAGGTTTCCTTGCGTTCGAAACCACGGCACAGCAACAACTGGTCTTCGCTGTTGCGGACCAGGGTGATGTTTTCGATGGCGTCGTAGTGGAACAGGCCGACTTTAGGCAGTGGGTAGCTGTGGTCGCGGCCGTCGGCGCCGTAGAACGTCAGACCATCGTCCACGCAGTCAAAACGTGTGGTGAATTCACTGATCCAGCGAGCGCCGAGTTCGCTCTGATCGTAAGCGTCGAGGCGTGAGTTGTAGGTGCGCGTCCATTCGATCGGGAAGGGGCCGGGCAGGCTGAAATCGGTATGGCTGAGGCTTTCCGAACCCAAGGCAAAGTTGATGCTGAATTCAGTGGCGCATTTACAGGGACCTTTCTCCGGATTGGGCGCGCTTTTCGCTGGGGCTTGCTTGTTGTTAACACCCAATTCGCCTTCCGCTGCCGTGTGGGTGGCCTTACCGGTCTTCTCGGTATGGACCGCGGCGTTCTGGCCATGGGCATTGCGCTTGCGCCACAGGATCACGGCACTGGAGAGGATCTGCAGCAGCCAGCCGATGGAGTTCTGCACATTTTTATCGTCGAGCTTGCTCAACTGCGTGCGCAGTTCCGGGCCCATCGCGCGCAGTTTGCCGGTCTCGGTGGTGATCTGTTTCTGGAGCTCGTTCGGCAGCAGGTTCTGCGCGACGCTGTTGACCATCCCTTTGCCTGCCGCTTTCAAGGCGCTGTTGGCAGCCGCTAAAAAGTTGTCGGCCGTCGCGAGGGGGTCGTTGAGCAGTTGGCCGCGCCCGACGCTTGCTCTTGCGCTGGCTTCCTCCAGATCACCCTTGGCATCCAGCCGGCCAAGGGCCGTTGTTTCGATACCGGTGGCAATCTCGTTGATGATTTGTTCGCCGAGCTTGCCAGCGTCCGCCAGAATCCCCGGTAACTTGCCTTTGGCTTGCTCAACAAAGTCATCGAGGGTGCCGATGATCGAGGCGTTCAGGTGACCGACCAGCACCTCGATCACGGAGGTGCTGAGCAACAACTTGCCGCTGGCCCTCATCTCCTGACGTACCAGAAACAGCGTCGGCCGCAGGGTCATGCGCGCCGCTGCCATCGACGGCGGCAACGGCAATACGCCGATCAGGTTGATGCCAAGGCTGGCCCACGTGAGCAAGTCGCGTTGCTTGGCGTCCGACAGGGTGACAATGTCACTCAGCGCATCGACCAGCGCCATGATGTTACCGACCACCGGCAAAAAACCGGCGTAGTTCTTGATCCGGTCAAGCGTGACCACACCATCGGTGGCGGATTGCAGCCAGGCATCGAAAGCCGCCGCACTGCTGGCGACGTCCTGAACGTCGATGGCATTGAGTGGAACGATGGCGGCTTGGGGCTCACGTGTTGCGACGGCAGTTTCAGTGGTCATCACGGCATCTCACCCGCCAACAATGGCCGGGCTTTGAGGACAAAAAGTTGAAGACCTCAACGAGCGCGCGACAACAAGCCGCCTCTCAGAGGTACGCATCAAAGTGAAAAAACGCGATTAGCTGACGACAGCGCCTTTCGGGCCACTGGCGATCAGCGCGGCGCCGCAGGCGGTTTTCATGCCGTCCAGTGCGATGGGGGTGCCATCAACGGTGTAGGTGCTGCTGCCCTCGGCAATCGGGAAAATCCCTTTGCACAGCGGGCAACTGACCTTGTGCCCGACCCCGGCAATCGGCTTGCCGTTGAGGTCGGTGCGGGAGAAGGCTTCGAGGACTTTGCCACCGTGAGTGGTGGAGTCGCCCAAGCGAATTGCGTCTTTCATTGCGTCATTCCTTTGACCGAGGGTGGCTGGCTCGGCGAGCTACCCTGTCTTTCCTGCCTGCGTTCAGCAGGCGTTAGTGCCGATTTGATATCAAAATCCGTGCCAGCCACTATATGGCCATTACGCAGCAAGGGTTTGTGCCGAATGACTGCGGGATAAATCGATTTTTACTGGGGAAACCGCCTCAAAGTGCGCAAGAAGTTGCGCAGTGCTGTGCAACTTCTTGCGCACTCGGCTACAGGGCCCGTGTGACATGGGCTGCAGGCGATTGGCGGGCGTTTTTTCGACGACAGGTGCGCAAGAAGTTGCGCAGTTGGGCGGCTCCGAACAAGCGAAGGCCTAGGGTGGATCTTCAGCAGGTTCGAGGTCTGTTTCGCGGTATCCTGCGCATTCTGATTACGGACGCTTTTCCATGCTGGTGATTTCCAACAACGTGCATTTGCCGGATGCCGAGATCGAACTGACAGCCATTCGCGCGCAAGGCGCCGGTGGGCAGAACGTCAACAAGGTCTCCAGCGCCATGCACCTGCGCTTCGACATTCCGGCCTCGTCCTTGCCCGAGTTTTACAAGGAGCGGCTGCTGGCGCTGCGCGACAGTCGCATCACCAGCGACGGCGTGTTGATCATCAAGGCCCAGCAATATCGCACGCAGGAAGCCAACCGTGCCGACGCGCTGGAGCGCCTGGTCGAGCTGATCCTCAGCGCCACCAAAGTGGAAAAGAAACGCCGGCCGACCAAGCCGACCCTCGGCTCAAAGAAGCGCCGACTCGAATCGAAAACCAAGCGCGGCAGCATCAAGGCCGGGCGCGGCAAGGTGGATTTCTAGTCTTCGCGGTACTTGGCGGTGTGCTTGTACAGATACACGCTCAGTGCCAATCCGCTTAGCGAGGCGAGGGCGGCGAAGAGGAAGATCGAGGCAAAACCGAATCCCGCCGCAATCGCCCCGGCCAACGGCCCGGTGATCCCCAGCGACAAATCAATGAACAGCGAATAAGCACCGACCGCCGCACCACGGCTGGAGGCCGGCACCAGGTTCACTGCTTCCACACCCAGCGCCGGGAATACCAGCGAGAAGCCAAACCCGCTCAACGCTGCACCGGCCAACGCCCAATGCGCGTCCGGTGCCAGCCACAACAGCAGCAGGCCAAGGGTTTCTACCGACAGGCAGGCAATCGCCACACGGAAGCCGCCGAGACGGTTGATCAGGTTGCCGAACAGCAGTCGCGCACCAATGAAGCTGGCGCCGAACAGGCTCAGGCACAGCACGGCGTTGTCCCAATGCTGGGTGGCGTAATACAGGGTGATGAAGGTGGCAATGGTGCCGAAACCGATCGAGCCCAGCGCCAGACCGCAACCGTGGGGAAACACTTTGCCGAGCACATGCATGAACGGCAGGCGTTCGCCGGCGACAATCGGTGCGGCGGTTTTCGGCCACGCCAGTGCCAGACCAAGAATCGCCAGCAAGATGATGCTGACGCCCATGCTCCACAAGCCCAGCTGGCCGACCAGCCACACGCCGAACGGGGCGCCGACGGCCAGTGCGCCATAACTGGCGATGCCGTTCCAGGAAATCACTTTCGCCGTGTTCGCTGCACCGACGCGGCCAATGCCCCAGCCAATCGAGCCGGAGCCGACAAGGCTTTCCGCGCTGCCCAGCACCAGTCGACCGATCAACAGGCTGATCAAACTGAGCATTGGCATGCTCGGAGTCCACGCCGAAATCAGCATGAACACACCGCTCAAGCCGCAACCGGCCAAGCCAATCATCACCGCGCGTTTGCTGCCCTGGTTGTCGATGATCTTGCCGGCGTACGGACGGCTGAGCAGGGTGGCGAGGTATTGCACGCTGATCACCAGCCCGGCGATTACTGCGCCGAAACCCAGGTCGCTGTGGACATAGCCAGGCAACACCGCGAGCGGAATGCCGATGTTCAGATAACCGATAAAGGTGAAGAGGACGATGGAAACGACTTGCAGCGTAACCGCCAGGGGGCGCTGGGGCTCGGACATAGAGGACGACATGGGTAACGATCCACGGGAACGGCAGATTAGATAGGCTGCTTATGATACCGGCGCGGACGGATCTCGGGCGGGAAAAGTAAAACTATTTGCCGGAAGGCCGCTTCAGGGTTTGGCGGGGGCGACCAGTTGCGTGGTGACCAGCGCAGCCAGGGCATTTTCTTCACTGCCGAAACGGGCGAGCAGGGCAGCTTGTTTCTCGGGCGAGAGACGATTCCAGATCTCGATCATTTTCTCGGTCGCGCCGATCAGCACGGCAGCTTGGCTTTCGGAGAATTCGTCGGTCATGGCGGGCTCGGGGTTCAGGCAGTGTGGAAAGCGCATGTTAGCGCTTTCCACACGGTCTGTACGACGGGTCTTACTCTTCGTTGTCGGCCGGGCGGCTCTCAACAGCTTCTTTCGGCTCGGCCTGTTGAGCACCGGCTTGTTGCGTGGTCGTCTGCTCAGGTACGTGCAGGCTTGGGAAGGGGAGATTAGGAATCTCGTGCATGGTTGCGCTCCTCGCTAAGTCTGTTGATAGATCTGGTAGATCCGCGCTTTTAGAAAGCCTGCGCAGGATACAGCAGGAAAAATGACAATCAGACTTTTAATTCAAATTAATGCGACAGATGGCCGCAGGGGAGGGCAAAACCCCAAGGTCACCACAAACAAATGTGGGAGCGGGCCTGCTCGCGAAGGCAGTGTGTCAGGCAACATTTTCGTTGAATGACACGCCGTTTTCGCGAGCAGGCTCGCTCCCACAGGGTTTTGTGTTGCAGTAACTATTTGCAGACGCTGGCGATGGCCTCGGCCAGCAGCGCAAGGCGCGTGGCGTCGATACCGGCGACGTTCGCCCGGCCCGAGCTGACCATGTACACGCTGTGATGCTCGCGCAGTTGCTTCACTTGCTCCGGCGACAGCCCGGTGTAAGAGAACATCCCGCGCTGCACGCCAATATGCGCAAAATGCTCGCGCAAGCCATGCGGTTCCAGCGCTTCGACCAGGCCGCTGCGCAGTTGCGCAATACGCAGGCGCATGGCTTCCACTTCATCGGCCCAACGGGCTTTCAGTTCTGGATCGGCGAGGATGGTCGCGACTACAGCAGCACCGTGATCCGGCGGCGTCGACCACAGGTTGCGGGCGATGTTGCCCAGTTGGCTGCGGATGTCGATGAGCTTGTCGGCGGTTTTTGCGCAGACGATCAGCGCACCGGTACGGTCGCGGTACAAACCGAAGTTCTTCGAGCACGAGCTGGTGATCAGCAACTCGGGCACTTCAGCTGCGAACAACCGCGTCGACCACGCATCCTGTTCCAGACCGTCGCCAAAGCCCTGGTAGGCAAAGTCGATCAGCGGCAGCAGATTGCGCGCGCGCACCACATCGAGCACGCGCTGCCAGTCGTCATGATTCAAATCGAAACCGGTCGGGTTGTGGCAGCACGCGTGCAGCAGCACCACATCACCGTTCGGTACTTGGTTGAGCACCGCGAGCATGGCGTCGACGTCGAGGCGGTTGCCACTGCCCACGTACGGGTAGTGACTGACCTTGACCCCGGCCGCGGCGAAAATGGTTTCGTGGATCGGCCAGGTCGGGTTGCTCAGCCACACGCCTTTGCCCGGCAGGCACTGGGCGATGAAGTCGGCCGCCAGACGCAGGGCACCGGTGCCGCCCGGCGTCTGGGTGGCGCCGGCACGTTGTTCGGCGATCAGCTTCGAGTCGGCGCCGAGCACCAGCTCATTGATGACTTTGCCGAACAACGGATTACCGTGGCCACCGATGTAGGTCTTGGTGTCCTGGCTTTCGACCAGCCGCGCTTCGGCGATTTTCACCGCTTCCGGGATCGGTGTCAGGCCCTGAGCGTCCTTGTAGACGCCAACGCCCAAGTCGAATTTGCGCGGATTGCTGTCCTGCGCATACGCCTCCATCAAGCCGAGGATCGGGTCGCCGGGTACCCGGCCGATGGCGTCGAAGTGCATTACTTGCGTCCTTCTGCAGTCTTGGCCACTTCGTCAGTGCGCGCGGCCATGATGAAGTCGTTGCGGTGCAGGCCTTTGATCGAGTGGCTCCACCAGGTCACGGTGACTTTGCCCCACTCGGTCAGCAGGCCCGGGTGGTGACCTTCGGCCTCGGAGATCTCGCCGACGGCGTTGGTGAACGCCAGCGCGTGCTTGAAGTTCTTGAACAGGAAAACTTTCTCCAGTTGCATGATGCTGTCGCGCACTTCGATGTTCCAGTCAGGGATCTGCTTGATCAGGATCGGCAGTTCTTCGTCGCTGACTTGTGGCGCATCGGCGCGGCAGGCTTCGCAGTGGGCTTGGTTCAAAGTGGACATGGTGTATTCCTGAAATCGAGTGTGTTTTTTTTATTAAAGCTTGTCGGCCGTCAATGCCGTCACGCTAAACCAAAGTGGCGGCGACTGACAGGCTCAATTGTCAGCAAAAGTCGCGGTTCACGCGGCTTTTGGTTTCGGCGGAAACTTCGGTGCGTGCAGACCCAGCTGCATGCCTTGGCGAACCATGGCCATGATGTCTTCATGGGCCACATCGAACAGACGCTTAAGGTTCGGCAGGACAAAGTACAACGGTTGCAGGATGTCGATGCGGTACGGCGTGCGCATGGCTTCGAGCGGGTCGAAGGCCTGATGCTCAGGTTCGTCCGACAGCGAATAAACGGTTTCTTTCGGCGAGGACAGGATGCCGCCACCGTAGATGCGCTTGCCTTGCGGGGTGTCGACCAGGCCGAACTCGATGGTCATCCAGTACAGGCGCGCGAGGTACACGCGTTCTTCCTTGGTGGCCTGCAAACCGAGTTTGCCGTAGGTGTGAGTGAACTCTGCGAAGTACGGGTTGGTCAGCAGCGGGCAGTGACCAAAAATCTCGTGGAAAATATCCGGCTCTTGCAGGTAGTCCAGCTCTTCGCGGGTACGAATGAACGTCGCGACCGGAAATTGCTTGCTGGCCAGCAGTTCAAAAAAGGTCTGGAAGGGGATCAGTGCCGGCACGCGGGCGACCTGCCAACCGGTGGTCTCGCCGAGCACCTTGTTGATCTCGCCGAGTTGCGGAATGCGGTCGTGGGGCAGACCGAGTTTTTCGATACCGTCCAGATATTCCTGGCACGCACGCCCTTCGATCACTTTCAACTGGCGAGTGATCAGCGTGTTCCACACCGCGTGTTCTTCGGCGGGGTAGTCGATAAAACCTTGCGCATCGGGCTCGCGGGCCACGTATTGCGTCTGCTTCATGCTGCTCTCCTGCTAGGGGAATTCGTTCTTGTTATGTCCAGCGATGGACTCAGAATTACCTGAGAGCGGGTTGATGTGCAGTAGGTTGAATCGTCTGCGCGTAGGAAATTTCTCTTTAATTCGTAAAGTTATCGTTACGGTTTGGCCGCCGTCGCGCATTTTCGGTGATTTTCAGGTTTGAAAAGCCTGGTGGCTGTCACATAATCTTGACAACTATCTGCGCGCCTCGACAGAAAAGTCGTGGTGCTATCCCTTGTGGGAGCGAGCCTGCTCGCGAATGCGATCTGCCTGACACATTAATGTTGAATGTGCCGCCGTCTTCGCGAGCAGGTTCGCTCCCACAGGTTTTGTATTTAACCTTATGACTGGTTTGGCGGGTTTTCTCCTATGCGCATCAAAGTCCACTGCCAGAACCGCATCGGCATCCTGCGCGACATTCTCAACCTGCTGGTGGCCTACGGGATCAACGTCGCACGCGGTGAGGTCGGCGGCGAACACGGCAATGCGATCTACCTGCACTGCCCGAACCTGATCAACATCCAGTTCCAGGCATTGCGCCCCAAGTTCGAGGCGATCGCCGGGGTGTTCGGCGTCAAGCGGGTAGGGCTGATGCCCAGCGAACGACGGCACATGGAATTGAACGCCTTGCTCGGTGCGCTGGAGTTTCCGGTGCTGTCGATCGACATGGGCGGCTCGATCGTCGCTGCCAATCGCGCGGCGGCGCAGCTGCTCGGGGTGCGAGTGGACGAGGTGCCGGGCATTCCGCTGTCGCGCTACGCCGAAGATTTCGACTTGCCAGAGCTGGTGCGCGCCAATAAATCGCGAATCAACGGCATGCGCGTCAAGGTCAAGGGCGACGTCTTTCTCGCCGATATCGCGCCGCTGCAATCGGAACACGATGACAGCGAAGCCATGGCCGGCGCGGTGCTGACCTTGCATCGCGCCGACCGCGTTGGCGAGCGCATCTACAACGTGCGCAAGCAGGAGCTGCGGGGCTTCGACAGCATCTTCCAGAGTTCGAAAGTGATGGCCGCCGTGGTGCGTGAAGCGCGGCGCATGGCACCACTGGATGCGCCGCTATTGATTGAAGGCGAAACCGGCACCGGTAAGGAATTGCTCGCGCGTGCCTGTCATCTTGCCAGCCCGCGCGGACAGTCGCCGCTGATGGCGCTCAACTGCGCAGGTTTGCCGGAGTCGATGGCCGAGACCGAGCTGTTCGGCTACGGCCCCGGCGCCTTCGAAGGGGCGCGGGCCGAAGGCAAACTCGGCCTGCTGGAGCTGACCGCAGGCGGCACGCTGTTTCTCGACGGCGTCGGTGAAATGAGCCCGCGCTTGCAGGTGAAGCTGCTGCGCTTTCTGCAGGACGGTTGCTTCCGTCGCGTTGGCAGTGATGAAGAGGTTTATCTGGATGTGCGGGTGATTTGCGCGACGCAAGTGGACTTATCGGAGTTGTGCGCGCGCGGTGAATTTCGCCAGGACTTGTATCACCGCTTGAACGTGCTCTCCCTGCACATCCCGCCGTTGCGCGAATGCCTTGATGGACTGACGCCGCTGGTCGAGCACTTCCTCGATCAGGCCAGTCGGCAGATCGGTTGCTCGCTCCCGAAACTGGCACCGGCGGCGATGGATCGGCTCAGTCATTACCACTGGCCGGGCAACGTGCGGCAGCTGGAGAACGTGCTGTTCCAGGCGGTTTCGCTGTGCGACGGCGGTACGGTGAAGGCCGAGCATATTCGTCTGCCGGATTACGGCGTGCGTCAGCCGCTTGGCGATTTCTCGCTGGAGGGTGGGCTGGACGAGATTGTCGGGCGGTTCGAGAAAGCGGTGCTGGAGCGCTTGTATTCCGAGCATCCGAGCAGTCGGCAGTTGGGTAAGCGGTTGGGTGTTTCGCACACCACCATTGCCAACAAGCTGCGTGAATACGAAGTCGGCAAAGACCCCGGCAGCAGCGAATGATCGTTCCCACGCTCTGCGTGGGAATGCCTCAATGGACGCTCTGCGTCCGGTTTCGGACGCGGAGCGTCCCGGGCTGCATCCCCACGCGGAGCGCGGGAACGATCATTAGCCGGGATTGCCGCGAAGCGGCATAACACCGCCGGTTTTTCGACTTCGATACATTTCCAATTCCCCCGCTACATCCCTCAAGTCCTTTGTTTACCGGGTCTTTGCCCGCCAGAAAAAAGTTGGTCTGCAAATTGCTTATGGCTCAGCAGTACAGCGGTGGGCGGCAAACGTCCGGCATGCAGAGGAAAGAGTGTGGACAAGTACCTTTATGTGGCAATGACCGGCGCCAGCCAGAACGCGCTGGCGCAGAAGGCTCATGCCAACAACCTGGCGAACATCTCCACCAACGGTTTTCAGCGCGACCTGGAGCAGGCGCGTTCGATGCCGGTGTTCGGTGACAGCTTTCCGGCGCGTGCGTTTGCCATGAGCGAACGGCCCGCCACCGACTTCACCCCGGGTTCGCTGGTACAGACCGGCCGTGACCTCGACGTCGCCGTGACCGGCAACGGTTTCATTGCCGTGCAGAACCCTAACGGCGGCGAAAGCTACGTGCGCACCGGCAGCCTCAACGTTGACGCCCTCGGCGTGCTGCGCGCCGGCAACGGCATGCCGGTGATCGGCAATGGCGGCCCGATCGCCGTGCCGCCCGAGCAGCAGATCGAAGTCGGTGAAGACGGCACCATCAGTATTCGTGCGATGGGCGAAGGCCCGCGCGTCATGGCGGAAGTCGACCGGATCAAACTGGTCAACCCGGACATCAAGAACATGAACAAGGGCCTCGACGGCTCGATCTACACCAAGGACGGCCAGCCGGCGCAGGCCGATGCCAACGTCAAACTGGTGTCGGGTTTCCTTGAGTCGAGCAACGTCAACGCCGTTGAAGAGATGACCTCGGTGCTGGCCCTGGCCAAGCAGTTCGAGTTGCACGTCAAGATGATGAACACCGCCAAAGACGACGACCAGGCCATGGCTCGGGTCTTGCAGATCAGCTAATTATCAGAACGTCGCGCCGAAAAACAGGCGCACGAGGAGAATCGAATGCTTCCGGCTCTATGGGTTGCCAAAACCGGTCTGTCCGCCCAGGACACCAACCTGACCACCATTTCCAACAACCTGGCGAACGTGTCGACCACGGGTTTCAAACGTGATCGCGCCGAGTTCCAGGACTTGCTCTATCAGATCAAACGCCAGCCAGGCGCCCAGTCGACTCAAGACAGCGAACTGCCGTCGGGTCTGCAATTGGGTACCGGTGTGCGCATTGTCGGCACCCAGAAGAACTTCACCGCCGGCAGCCTGCAAACCACCGAGCAGCCGCTGGACATGGCCATCGACGGTCGCGGTTTCTTCCAGATCCTGCAACCGGACGGCACCACGTCGTACACCCGTGACGGTACCTTCCACCTCGATTCCAATGGCCAGATCGTTAACGCCAGCGGTTTCGCTCTGGAACCGGCCATCGTCATTCCGAACGATGCCCAGACCTTCACCGTCGGCCGTGACGGCACCGTGTCTATCACTGTCGCTGGCAACGCCGCCTCTCAGGTGATCGGCAACCTGCAAACCGCCGACTTCATCAACCCGGCCGGTCTGCAAGCGGTGGGCAACAACCTGTTCCTGGAAACTGCTGCTTCCGGCGCGCCGCAAGTCGGCACCCCGGGTCTGGCCGGTTTCGGTACCACCCTGCAGAACACCCTGGAAACCTCCAACGTCAGCACCGTGGAAGAGATGGTCAACATGATCACCACTCAGCGCGCTTACGAGATGAACTCCAAGGTGATCTCCACCGCCGACCAGATGCTCTCGTTCGTAACGCAGAATCTGTAATCAAGTCTATGAGGCGGCCATGAGGTCGCCTGCAACACCGTGAGGTAGGGTCATGAATCGCTTTGTATCTGTTCTGGCATTGAGTGGGGTCGTCTCGCTCGCGGGCTGCGTCGCCCCGACGCCCAAGCCCAATGACCCTTACTACGCCCCGGTGTTGCCGCGCACGCCGCTGCCGGCTGCTGCCAATAACGGCTCGATCTATCAGGCCGGTTTCGAGCAGAACCTGTACAGCGATCGCAAGGCTTTCCGGGTCGGTGACATCATCACCATCACCCTGAACGAGCGCACGCAGGCGAGCAAGAACGCCAATTCGCAGATGGACAAGAACAGCGACAACAAGATCGGTCTGACCTCGTTGTTCGGCTCCAGCCTGACCACCAACAACCCGATCGGCGGCAACGACCTGAGTCTGAACGCCGGCTACAGTGCCGACCGCTCGACCAAGGGCGACGCCAAGTCGGGGCAGAGCAACAGCCTGACCGGTTCGATCACCGTGACCGTCGCTGACGTGCTGCCCAACGGCATCATCGCTGTGCGTGGCGAGAAGTGGCTGACGCTGAACACCGGTGACGAACTGGTACGCATCGCCGGTCTGGTGCGCGCCGATGACATCGCCACGGACAACACCGTGTCGTCGACCCGGGTCGCCGATGCACGCATCACCTACTCGGGTACCGGCGCATTTGCCGATACGAGTCAGCCAGGCTGGTTCGACCGTTTCTTCCTCAGCCCGCTGTTCCCTTTCTAGGTGGCTACGTTGAATCTGAAAAGCCTTATGGTGGCCGCGCTGTTGATGTCGGCGGCCTTCAATGCACAAGCCGAACGGTTGAAGGACATCGCCAGCATTTCCGGCGTGCGTTCCAACCAGTTGATCGGTTACGGCCTGGTGGTCGGGCTTAACGGCACCGGCGACCAGACGACGCAGACCCCGTTCACCCTGCAGACTTTCAACAACATGCTCTCGCAGTTCGGCATCAAGGTACCGCCGGGATCGGGCAATGTGCAGTTGAAAAACGTCGCGGCGGTGTCGATCAGTGCCGATTTGCCGGCGTTCGCCAAGCCGGGTCAGCAGGTCGACATTACCGTGTCCTCGATCGGTAACTCCAAGAGCTTGCGCGGCGGCACGCTGTTGCTGACCCCGCTCAAGGGTATCGACGGCAACGTCTACGCGGTCGCTCAGGGCAACCTGGTGGTCGGCGGTTTTGACGCCGAAGGCCGTGACGGTTCGAAGATCACCGTCAACGTTCCGTCGGCCGGTCGCATCCCCGGCGGTGCGTCGGTGGAGCGTTCGGTGCCGAGCGGTTTCAACCAGGGCAACAGCCTGACGCTGAACCTCAATCGCTCCGACTTCACCACCGCCAAGCGTATCGTCGACAAGATCAACGACATGCTCGGCCCTGGCGTCGCACAAGCCATCGACGGCGGCTCGATTCGTGTCACTGCGCCACTTGATCCGAGCCAGCGCGTCGACTACCTGTCGATCCTGGAAAACCTCGAAGTCGATCCGGGTCAGGCGGTGGCGAAAGTCATCATCAACTCGCGTACCGGCACCATCGTTATCGGTCAGAACGTCAAGGTTTCGCCAGCCGCCGTGACCCACGGCAGCCTGACCGTGACCATCACCGAAGATCCGATTGTCAGCCAGCCAGGTCCACTGTCAAACGGCCAGACCGCTGTCGTGCCGCGCTCGCGTGTAAACGCCGAGCAGGAAGCCAAACCGATGTTCAAGTTCGGCCCGGGCACCACCCTCGACGAGATCGTGCGTGCGGTGAACCAGGTCGGCGCGGCACCGGGTGACTTGATGGCGATCCTCGAAGCCTTGAAGCAGGCCGGCGCGTTGCAAGCCGACCTGATAGTGATCTGAGGCCGACCCTTATGGATATGCGCAAAAGCGGTCTGGTCAGCAGCAGCGATTCGGGTTCCTACTCGGACCTCAATCGCCTGAACCAGCTCAAGGTCGGCGACAAGAACAGTGATGCGAACCTGCGCAAAGTGGCGCAGGAATTCGAATCGCTGTTCCTTGGTGAGATGCTCAAGTCGATGCGTTCGGCGACCAACGCCCTGGGCGAAGACAATCCGCTGAACACGCCGGCGGCCAAGCAGTATCAGGAAATGTACGATCAGCAACTGGCCGTTTCCATGTCCCGCGAGGGCGGGGGTATCGGTCTGGCCGATGTGCTGATGCGTCAAATGTCGAAGAACAAACCGCTGGCACCGGGCGAGGCAGCTGCAGCGTCGGCTGCCAAGCAGGAAGAAGCCAAGGCGAAAGCTGCGGCCGTGGTCACACCGGTTGCCGCCGGCACCGTGGCTACCAACGGCCCGTTGTCGCGGCTCAATGGCGAGCGCCCATTGTGGGCGTCGCGTTCGGTGAGTGCGCCGAACACGCAACTCGCCCATCGCAACGACATGGAAATGATCAACCAGCGTCGTCTGGCCTTGCCGCCGAAACTGGCCGATCGTTTGCTCGCCGGGCTAGTGCCATCAGCCACGCCGGCAGCGGCAACGCAATTGCCGCAGCGCGCCACGACCGCCGCCTCAACCGGTGCCGGTCCGCTGTACAACGGCGACTGGCTGGCGCGTGCCGAGACCGAAAAGGCCGCGGGCGGGCAAATGCAGGTCTACGGTCGCGCCATGGCGCAGATTCCGCTGGCACCCGCGAAGAAAGCCTTCAGTTCCGCCGACGAATTCGTCAACACCATGCTGCCGATGGCCAAGGAAGCGGCCGACCGCATCGGCGTCGATCCACGTTATCTGGTGGCACAAGCGGCGTTGGAAACCGGTTGGGGCAAGTCGGTCATGCGTGCTCAGGATGGCAGTAGCAGCCACAACCTGTTCGGCATCAAGGCGAGCAGCAACTGGAAGGGCGATTCGGCGCGGGCGATTACCAGTGAGTTCCGCGACGGGCAGATGGTCAAGGAGACGGCCGAGTTCCGTTCCTACGCCTCGTACAAGGACAGCTTCCACGATCTGGTGACTTTGCTGCAGTCCAATAATCGCTATCAAGATGTCGTGAAGTCTGCCGATAACCCAGAACAGTTTGTACGCGAGTTGCAAAAGGCCGGTTACGCCACCGACCCGAACTACGCAAGCAAGATTTCGCAGATTGCCAAGCAGATGAACAGTTTCCAAAACTACGCTGCGGCGGGTGTATCCACCACGCCTTTATAAGGCACAAGGTATAAGGTCTGAACCATGAGTTTGCTCAATATCGGGATGTCGGGACTGTCGGCCAGCCAGTCCTCTTTGGCTACGACAGGCAACAACATTGCCAACGTCGACACCGCCGGTTATTCACGTCAGCAAACCGTGCAGGGCACCAAATCCTCGCAACAGTACGGCAGCGTTTTCATCGGCACGGGTACGACCCTGGCTGATGTGCGTCGGGTGTACAACTCTTACCTGGAATCCCAGCTGCACACGGCGACCTCGCTCAACAGCGAAGCGGCCTCGTACCTGGCTCAGGCCACGCCGCTGGATTCCATGCTGTCCGACACCAACACCGGCCTGACCGGTGTACTGCAAAAATTCTTCACCTCGATGCAGGGCGTGTCGACGTCCGCGACCGATGACACCTCCCGTCAATCGGTGCTGACCGGTGCGCAGGCGCTGACCAGCCGTTTCAACTCCCTCGCCAAACAGCTCAACGACCAGAACACCACCATCAATGGCAGCCTTGGCGACATGGCGGCTCAGGTGAACAAGCTGGCCACCTCGATTGCCAACCTGAACCAGAAGATCGGCGAGATCTCCACCAGTGGTGGTGCGCCGAACGATCTGCTCGACAGCCGTAACGAAGCCGTGCGCCAGCTGTCCGAGCTGACCGGCGCGCAGGTCGTCGAGCGTGGCACCAGCTTCGACATCTACGTCGGTAGCGGCCAGCCACTGGTCATTGGCAACTCCGCCAACTCCCTGAGCACTGTGCCGCTCAAGGATGACCCATCGCGCATGGGCATCCAGATGGATCGCGGTTCGAGCACCATCGACATCACCTCGGTGATCAGCGGTGGCGAAATCGGTGGTCTGCTGACCTATCGCAAAGAAGTCCTGGACCCGTCGCTCAATGAATTGGGGCGAGTGGCGCTGGTGATTGCTGATCAGGTCAACAGCCAGCAAGCCCAGGGTATCGACAAAAACGGTGACTTCGGCGCAGCGTTGTTCAACAACATCAACAGTGCCGCGCTGATCAGCCAGCGCAGCATCGCGAAGGATGGCAACAGCGCAGGCTCGGGCAACCTTGACGTCACCATCAAGGACAGCGGCAAGCTGACCACCAGCGATTATCAGATCACGTTCACCAGCGCCACCGACTACTCGGTCAAGCGTTCCGACGGCACCGATCTGGGCACCTTCAGCACCACGACCAATCCACCGCCAGTGATCGACGGTTTCACCCTCGCGCTGAAGGGTGGTGCGTTGAGCGCCGGTGACAGCTTCAAAGTGACCCCGACCCGCAATGCGGCCGCGAGCATCCAGACGGTGCTCACCGATCCGAAGAAAATCGCTGCGGCAGGTCCGTTGACCGGCGTGGCCAGCGCTGCCGGTCTGGGGACTTACACCCAGCCGACGCTCAGCGACAAGATCGACATCTACAGCCCGACTGCTCAGGCCGACATGCAGGCGGCGCTGAAGAATTCGACGCCAGTCAAGCTGGTGTTTGGTGACGTCAGCGGTGGCAGCCAGTCTTACAGTTTTGTGGATGCCAAGGGCGGCCTCATCAGCAGTGGCACCATCGTTCCCGGTCAATCGAACACGCTGGACCTGAAAGTCGGCATCGTCGATGCCAGCGGCAATCCGGTCATGGACACCAGCGTCACGCCGAACGTGCAGAAAACCTTCTCCGTGCAGACCACCATTGGCGGCACGCCGAAGCCTGGCGAAACCTTCACCATGAACCTGACCGGTGCGGCGTCGTCGGACAACCGCAACGCGCAAGCGCTGGTTGGCCTGCAGACCAAACAGACCGTCGACACTGGGTCGGCGAGCAAGGGCATCAGCCTGACCGATGCCTATAACAAACTGGTGACCAACGTCGGCACCAAGACCGCTCAAGGCAAGTCCGACAGCACCGCGACCACGGCGATTCTGGATAACGCCAAAGGTGCGCGGGATTCGCTGTCCGGGGTCAACCTGGATGAAGAAACCGGCAACCTGGTCAAATACCAGCAGTACTACACAGCGTCTTCGCAGATCATCAAAGCTGCGCAGGAAACTTTCGCCACGCTGATCAACAGCCTTTAAGGAGTCGTAATTCATGCGCATTTCCACCGCCCAGTATTACGGCACGCAAGCGTCGGACTATCAGCGTAACTTCAACAAGGCTGTTGCCACCGCCAGCGAGGCGAGCAGCCTGCAGCGCATCACCAATGCCTCCGATGATCCGGTCGGTGCCGGTCGTTTGCTGCAGTTGGGCCAACAGGCCGCGATGCTGGATCAGTACACCACCAACATCAGCACCACCAAAAGTGCGTTGACCGTGCAGGAGTCCACGCTGGACGCCATCACCACGGCGTTGTCGCGAGCCAAGGAGCTGTCGCTGGCAGCCAACAACGGCACGATCACCGACAAGGACCGCCAGGCTTATGCTTCGGAGCTGGGCGAGATCCAGAAACAAGTGCTGGGCCTGATGAACTCCAAGGATGCCAACGGCAATTACCTGTTCTCCGGTTCGAAAACCGACACGGCTCCGTATTCGCAAAACAGCGACGGCAGCTACAGCTACAACGGTGACCAGACCACCATCAATCTGGGCATCGGCGATGGCCTGTCGGTCGGCACCAACACCACCGGTTGGGATGCGTTCCAGCAGACCATCAACACCGCTCGCACCAACGTCACCCGGACTGCTCCGGCAGTGGATGATGGCCGTGTGGTGCTGTCCAACGGCACCGTCGGCACTGAAGCTACCTACAATGCCCAGTTCACCGCTGGCCAGCCGTATACCGTCAGTTTCGTCAGCAGCACACAGATGAAAATCACCGATGCGCTGGGTAACGACGTGACCGCTGATGCCAGCAAGAACGGCGTGATCAGCAACACCAGCGGCGCCAACCAGAGCTTCAGCTTCCGCGGCGTTGACATGCAGTTGAACATCAACCTGAAGGCGGGTGACACCAACCCGGACGCGGTCATTGCCGGTCACAGCTTTCAGCTGGCGGTGACCCCGGACACGTTCACCACCGCACGCAGTCCGGGCAACCCGTCGACTGCGGTGATCACCGGTTCCAGCATCACCGACCAGGCGGCCTACAACGCGGCGTTCCCGCAGGGTGGGGCGGTTCTCAAGTTCACCAGCGCCACCGCGTTTGATCTGTACGCGGCGCCGGTCACGGCAGACAGCAAGCCTGTGTCTTCGGGCACTGTGGTCGGTGGCAATGCGACGGCGGCTGGTGTGACGTTCGCACTGGGTAGCGCCCCGGCGAGCGGTGATCAGTTTTCGATCCAGCCGAACAACCATCAGACCCAGAACGTGCTCGACACTCTGGGCCAGATGATCACCGCACTGAACACGCCAATCGATGGTGACCCGGTTGCCAAGCAAAAACTGCAGGGCGCGATGGAAGCCGGTATCGGCAACCTCGACGCCGCGACCAACCAGATTGGCAGCGCAGTCACGTCGATCGGTGCCCGTGGCCAGTCGCTGGATATGCAAAGTGTCACCAACGACAGCCTGAGCACTGCCAACACGACGACACAAGGCTCGATCCGCGATTCCGATCCGGCCGAAGTCATGACTCGCCTGACCTTGCAGCAGACCATGTTGCAGGCTGCGCAATTGGCGTTCAGCAAGATCAGCCAGTTGGGGCTGTTCAACAAGATCTGACGGTGACGGGCGCGCAAGCGCCCGAAACTTCGGCTCTTGAGTTTTCAATGTCTTTTTTCGCGGTTTCAGAGGGCTCGCAGTTCCGGTCGGGTTCCCGCCGCTAGCGAGTCCGCCGTGCAGTCACTTCCCCTTGTCAGCCTTGTCATACCAGCCTTCAATCCGCGCTTCTTCGAGCGGGCATTGCGCAGCGCCGTCAGTCAGGGTTACGGCAATCTTGAAATCATTGTCTGCGACGACAGTCGTGGCCCTGAAATCGAAGCCATTGTCACCGCGATGATCGAGCAGAGCGGGGTTGCCGTGCGTTACGTGCGCAATCCGCATACCCTGGGAATGGTCGGCAACCTGCAGGTCTGCCTGGATCAGGCGCAGGGCGAATTCATCAAGTTTCTGTGCGACGACGATCAGCTGTTCACCAGTTGCATCGAGCGTCAGGCCCAAGTGCTCGTTGAGCATGACGAGGTCAATCTGGTGCTGGCCCAGCGTCTGTTCTGGGATGCCGACGACATGGTGCTGCCTTCACGGCTGGAAAACACGCCACTATCGCCGATCAGCGGCCTGTTCAAAGGTGATGATCTGCTGGCGCTGTTCGAGACGTTCCCGTCGAACCTCCTCGGTGGCTTCAGTAATGCCTTGTTCCGTCGCGCCGACATTGTCGAGTTACTGCCGGCGTTGACCCAGCCTGAACACTGCTTTGTCGCCAGCCTCGATTTTGCGTTGTTCGTGTGCTTGCTGCGACGCGGCAACGTGGTTATCTCCAATCATGTGTTAAGTATCGAGCGCCTGTATCCGGATCGTCTGAGCAGCCAGCAAGCGATGAAGGATGCGTTGGGGGTCGAGCAGAAATGGCTGCTGCAGATGCTCGAGGCGCGCAGCGGAGAGTCGGCGCCTGCGAAGGGGTGGGCGCGTTATGTGCCATTGCCCAAAGCGGATGAGTCGCCCCGCGTCTGGATAGAACTGCCGCTGAGCCGAACGCTCGGTACCAAACAGAGCGCCCAGATCTGGCAGGTTGGCGCTGACAGCCAGAGCTTTTCCGAACTCTATTCGCAATGGCTGGAGTGCCGCAGGCTCAGTGACGTCCAGAGCAGATTGCTGCCCGACACCCTGGCGGGCTGGCCATCCACTCCGCGCATCGTGCCCATCGTGGTGGATGAGCAGGGCAGTCCTGCGGCGCTGGAGCGCACGCTGGCAAGTCTCGCCGCGCAGATCTATCCGCCCGAACTGACACTGGTGCTGTCCAGCGACTGCGCTGAACCGGTACTGGATGGGCGTGTGTTCCATTTGCCGTTACAGGACGACCAGCTGCAACAGATCAACCAGTTGCTGCCACAACTGGAAGGCGCCGACTGGTTTTATCTGCTGCGCGCCGGTGATCGTCTGGTGGCCCCGGCCTTGCTGATGATGGCCGAGCGCATCGCCTTCAACAGCGCTTTGCACTGTCTGTACAGCGATGAAGGCAGTTTGCGTGCGGGCGAGTCGGCGGAACCGGCATTCAAGCCTGATTTCAACCTGGATCTGATGCGCACCTACCCGTATGTCGGCCGCGCCCTGGCGTTCCGGCGCGAGACCTTCCTGGCGCTCGGCGGCTTCGACTCGACGTTTACCGAACTCGCGCCTCACGACATCCTCTGGCGCATGGTTGAGGATCAAGGCACTCAGGTGGTGGGGCATCTGGCCGAGATTGCCATTGAGTCGTCCTTCGACCTGGCCCAGTGGTTGTCGCTGCCCGCTGTAACAGATAACAACGCGCGATTGCTGTCGGCGCATCTTGATCGCCTGGGCATCGTCCACGATCTGCGTCGCGGCAGCGTCGAGCTGCTCAATCGAGTCGATTACCGGCATGCCCATCGGCCGCTGGTCTCGATCATCCTTTGCACTCGCGATCAGATTGCAGCCTTGCAGCGCTGTGTCGAGAGCCTGCTGGAAAAAACCGCCTATAGCGAGTACGAGCTGTTGCTGGTCGACAACGCCAGCGAAACTGCCGAAGCCCGTGCCTGGCTGGACGGCATGGCGCAACTGGGCAGCGAGCGGGTGCGCGTGCTGACGTATCCGCAGCAGGGTAACGTCGCCGCATTGCGCAACTTTGCCGTTGGCCATGCCAGGGGCGAATACGTCCTGCTGCTCAACCCCTACACCGTGATTACTCAGGCTGACTGGCTCGACGAGTTGCTCAATCACGCCCAGCGCCCGGAAGTCGGCATCGTCGGTGCCAAGATCTTCAACCCCGATGGCTATGTGTTGCATGCGGGGCTGGTGCTCGGTTTGCAGGGGCCGGCCGGTCTGCCGTTTTATGGTCAGGCCATGCAGTCGTCCGGGTATATGTTCCGGTTGCAGGCCGTTCAGGACCTGAGTGCCGTCGGCGCCGATTGCCTGATGGTGCGCAAGTCGGTGTTCGATGCGGTTGACGGGCTGGACGAGCAGAGCCTGCCACGCATGCTGCATGAAGTGGACCTGGCTCTGCGCGTCGCCCGTCAGGGTTATCTTGTGGTGTGGACGCCTTATGCGGTGCTGGCGCTGGGCGCACAGCCCGTCGAGGCGGTCATCAATGAAGAGGGCGTCTCGCACAATCAGCAGGAAGAAACGTTCTTCAAGCGCTGGCTGCCGGTCATTGCCCGCGACCCTGCCTACAATCCCAATCTTTCGCTGCACAAGCACACCGCTTCGAGCTTCACCCTCGAGCCAGGCCTGCGCGCCGGGTGGAGTCCTTTCAGCAATAGCACCTTGCCGAAGATTCTCGGGTTGCCGCTCAACGCCACCGCAGTCGGTCACTATAGGATCACGCAGCCGCTGATCGAACTCGAAGCGGCAGGTCGGGTACAGGGGCAGATTCGCTATAGCGTGAACCTGCCGCCGATAGTTGAAATCGAGCGCATGTCGCCTGATGTGATCGTTCTGCAGGGGCGTTACACCGCCTCGTCGGTCAACGAAATTCCGCTGCTGTGCAATTACTTCAACGCCCGGCGCATCTATGAGCTGGACGACTACGTCATCGATGTGCCCCATCGCAACGCGCACATCCGCAACATGCCGGACAAGCATGAGATGGAGCGTATCGTTCGCCGTGCGATCGGCCTGTGCGACCGCGTCGTGGTCTCGACGGCGCCGTTGGCCAACGCCTTGTCGGACATGCATCACGACATCCGTGTGGTGCCGAACATGTTGGCCAAAGAGTTCTGGAGCAACCTGCGCAGCCAGCGCCGCACCTCGAAAAAACCGCGCGTCGGCTGGGGCGGCGGCACCAGTCACCATGGTGACCTGGCGGTGATTGCCGATGTCGTGCGCGAACTGGCGGATGAAGTCGACTGGGTATTTTTCGGCATGTGCCCGGATGATCTGCGCCCTTACATGCATGAGTTCCACGGCGTGATCGGCCTCGATGCGTATCCGGCGAAACTGGCCAGCCTCAATCTTGATTTGGCTCTGGCGCCGCTGGAGTTCCACATCTTCAATGACTGCAAGAGCAATCTGCGGCTGCTGGAGTATGGCGCTTGCGGCTACCCGGTGATCTGCACCGACACCGAGGCCTACCGCGGTTACCTGCCGTGCACGCGGATCAAGACCAACACTACGGATGAGTGGCTGCAGGCGATTCGCATGCACCTGGCTGACCCGGACGCCAGCTACCGCATGGGCGACGAATTGCGTGAAGTGGTGCTGCGCGACTACGTGTTGCGCGGCGATAACCTGCGTTACTGGGAGCATGGCTGGCTGGCGGATTGATCGATCAGCTCCGGCTACATAAAAACAGGCGACTTTGCAGTCGCCTGTTTTTTTTTGCTCCGTGCATTCGTATTTGTATCAACGCCAATACATTTTTTTGCAACGGCTCAAGTTGCGATCCATTCCTGTCGATATCAACACATTCATGGTTCTTTATCGTTCGCCGCGATGACGTGTGATCGCCACGCGAACCGGTACCGGTTCACAACAAGGCAAGGAAGAAGTAATGGCTGTTATTAATGGGACAAACGGCGCGGATACGCTGATCGGTACCAGTGGTGATGATGAGATCAATGGTCTCGGCGCAAACGACCTGATTCTGGGTGGTGCCGGTGCGGACAAGATCGACGGCGGTGCAGGTATCGACACGGTGGATTACTCGGCGTCTGCCGCAGGCATCAACGTCGATATTCGCTACACCACCCCAGGGCGTGCGGGCATCGGTGGCGACTCCGAAGGCGATACTCTGTTCAACGTCGAGAAGGTCATTGGTACGGCCTTCAACGATACTTTCAGCATCGATTCCATCTCGGCGACCTTCGAAGGTGGTGCGGGCGATGATGTCTACATCCTCAACAGTGGCAACTCGACGGTCATCGAACAGGTGGGCGGCGGCAATGATGAAGTGCGCACCAACTATGGCGTGATAGGCCTGAACGCCAACGTCGAGCGTCTGACCTATACCGGTACTGGCGCGTTCACCGGTTACGGCAATGCCAGCGACAACATCATTACTGGCGGCATCGGCAACGACACCCTGTTTGGTGGTGACGGCGCTGACCAGTTTATCGGCGGTGCCGGTTTTGACATCGCGGGCTATACCGACAGCACCGTCGGCGTGACCGTGAACCTGAAGACCGGCGTCAACTCGGGGATTGCCAAGGGTGACACTTTCGTCGATATCGAAAGCATCCGAGGTTCGAACTACAACGACACCTTCGTCGCCGATAGCCGGGCCATTGCCTTCGATGGCGGCACAGGCATCGACACAGTGGATTACTCGACTTCGGCGGCCGCGATCAACGTCGACATCCGCTACACCATGCCAGGCCGTGCCGGCATCGGTGGCGACTCCGAAGGCGATACCCTGTTCAACATCGAGAAGGTTATCGGTTCGGCGTTCAACGATACTTTCAGCATCGATTCCATCTCGGCGACCTTCGAAGGTGGCGCGGGCGATGACGTGTACATCCTCAACACTGGCAATGCGACGGTCATCGAGCAGGTGGGCGGCGGCAATGATGAAGTGCGCACCAACTATGGCGTGATAGGCCTGAACGCCAACGTCGAGCGTCTGACCTATACCGGTACTGGCGCGTTCACCGGTTACGGCAATGCCAGCGACAACATCATTACTGGCGGCATCGGCAACGACACCCTGTTTGGTGGTGACGGCGCTGACCAGTTTATCGGCGGTGCCGGTTTTGACATCGCGGGCTATACCGACAGCACCGTCGGCGTGACCGTGAACCTGAAGACCGGCGTCAACTCGGGGATTGCCAAGGGTGACACTTTCGTCGATATCGAAAGCATCCGAGGTTCGAACTACAACGACACCTTCGTCGCCGATAGCCGGGCCATTGCCTTCGATGGCGGCACAGGCATCGACACGGTGGATTACTCGACTTCGGCGGCCGCGATCAACGTCGACATCCGCTACACCATGCCAGGCCGTGCCGGCATCGGTGGCGACTCCGAAGGCGATACCCTGTTCAACATCGAGAAGGTTATCGGTTCGGCGTTCAACGATACTTTCAGCATCGATACCATCTCGGCCACCTTCGAAGGTGGCGCGGGCGATGACGTGTACATACTCAATACTGGCAATGCGACGGTCATTGAACAGGTGGGCGGCGGCAATGATGAAGTGCGCACCAACTACGGCGTGATAGGCCTGAATGCCAACGTCGAGCGTCTGACCTACACCGGTACCGGCGCGTTCACCGGTTACGGCAACGCCAGCGACAACATCATTACTGGCGGCATCGGCAACGACACCCTGTTTGGTGGTGACGGCGCTGACCAGTTTATCGGCGGTGCCGGTTTCGACATCGCGGGCTATACCGACAGCACCGTCGGCGTGACTGTGAACCTGAAGACCGGTGTCAACTCGGGGATTGCCAAGGGTGACACTTTCGTCGATATCGAAAGCATCCGAGGTTCGAACTACAACGACACCTTCGTCGCCGATAGCCGGGCCATTGCCTTCGATGGCGGCACAGGCATCGACACGGTGGATTACTCGACTTCGGCGGCCGCGATCAACGTCGACATCCGCTACACCGTGCCAGGCCGTGCCGGAATCGGTGGCGACTCCGAAGGCGATACCCTGTTCAACATCGAGAAGGTTATCGGTTCGGCCTTCAACGATACCTTCAGCATCGATACCATCTCGGCCACCTTCGAAGGTGGCGCGGGCGATGACGTGTACATCCTCAACACTGGCAATGCGACGGTCATCGAGCAGGTGGGCGGCGGCAACGACGAAGTGCGGACCACCTTCGGTCAAATCGCTCTGAATGCCAACGTCGAGCGCCTGACCTATACCGGTACCGGCGCGTTTATCGGTTACGGCAACGCCAGCGACAACATCATCACTGGCGGCGCGGGCAATGACGTGTTGTTCGGTGGCGCTGGCGCAGACCAGTTTATCGGCGGTGCCGGTTTTGACGTCGCGGGCTACACCGACAGCACCGTCGGCGTGACCGTCAACCTGAAGACCGGTGCGCACAGCGGTATTGCTACCGGTGACACTTTCACCGACATCGAAGGCATCCGCGGATCGAACTTCAACGACACCTTCGTCGCTGATGGCCGGGCCATCGCCTTCGATGGCAGCCTCGGCAACATGGATACTGTGGACTATTCGACTTCGGCTGCCGGCATCAACGTCGACATCCGTTACAACACTCCGGGCCGTGCAGGCATTGGCGGCGATTCGGAAGGCGATACCCTGATCAACATCGAGAAGGTCATCGGTTCCGCGTTCAACGATACCTTCAGCATTGACCTGCTCACGGCGACCTTTGAGGGCGGCGCGGGCGATGATGTTTACATCATCAATGGTGCTGGAGGCACGGTCATCGAACAGGTGGGCGGTGGCAATGATGAAGTGCGCACCAACTATGGTGTGCAGGGCCTTAACGCCAACGTCGAGCGTCTGACCTACACCGGCACCGGCGCGTTCACCGGTTACGGCAATGCCAGCGATAACATTATTACCGGCGGTATCGGCAATGACGTGTTGTTCGGTGGCGCTGGCGCCGACCAGTTTATCGGCGGTGCCGGTTTCGACATCGCGGGCTACACCGACAGCACCGTCGGCGTGACCGTCAACCTGAAGACCGGTGTGCACAGCGGTATTGCTACCGGTGACACTTTCACCGACATCGAAGGCATCCGCGGTTCGAACTTCAACGACACCTTCGTCGCTGATAGCCGGGCCATCGCCTTCGATGGCAGCCTCGGCAACATGGATACTGTGGACTATTCGACTTCGGCTGCCGGCATCAACGTCGACATCCGTTACAACACTCCGGGCCGTGCAGGCATTGGCGGCGATTCGGAAGGCGATACCCTGATCAACATCGAGAAGGTCATCGGTTCCGCGTTCAACGATACCTTCAGCATTGACCTGCTCACGGCGACCTTTGAGGGCGGCGCGGGCGATGATGTTTACATCATCAATGGTGCTGGAGGCACGGTCATCGAACAGGTGGGCGGTGGCAATGATGAAGTGCGCACCAACTATGGTGTGCAAGGCCTTAACGCCAACGTCGAGCGTCTGACCTACACCGGCACCGGCGCGTTCACCGGTTACGGCAATGCCAGCGATAACATTATTACCGGCGGTATAGGCAACGACGTGTTGTTCGGTGGCGCTGGCGCAGACCAGTTTATCGGCGGTGCCGGTTTTGACGTCGCGGGCTACACCGACAGCACCGTCGGCGTGACCGTCAACCTGAAGACCGGTGTGCACAGCGGTATTGCTACCGGTGACACTTTCACCGACATCGAAGGCATCCGCGGTTCGAACTTCAACGACACCTTCGTCGCTGATAGCCGGGCCATCGCCTTCGATGGCAGCCTCGGCAACATGGATACTGTGGACTATTCGACTTCGGCTGCCGGCATCAACGTCGACATCCGTTACAACACTCCGGGCCGTGCAGGCATTGGCGGCGATTCGGAAGGCGATACCCTGATCAACATCGAGAAGGTCATCGGTACCGCATTCAACGATACCTTCAGCATTGACCTGCTCACGGCGACCTTTGAGGGCGGCGCGGGCGATGATGTTTACATCATCAACGGTGCTGGAGGCACGGTCATCGAACAAGTGGGCGGTGGCAATGATGAAGTGCGCACCAACTATGGTGTGCAAGGCCTTAACGCCAACGTCGAGCGTCTGACCTACACCGGCACCGGCGCGTTCACCGGTTACGGCAATGCTATCGACAACATCATCACTGGCGGTATCGGCAACGACGTGTTGTTCGGTGGTGACGGCGCTGACCAGTTTATTGGCGGCGCGGGCATGGACACCGCCGGTTATACCGATAGCACCGTTGGTGTGACCCTGAACTTCAAGACCGGGATAAATTCCGGAATTGCCGCGGGTGACACGTATTCAGGCATCGAAAGATTCCTCGGCTCCAAGGTCGGCGATATCTTTATCGGCTCCGGTACAGCCATGGCCATGGATGGATCCGATGGTGTCGATCTGGTCAGCTATGAGCAATCCGATAGCGCCGTGACCATTGACCTGAAAACCAATGCCAACGCAGGTGACGCGGCTGGCGACACGTTCGCCGGTTTCGAAATTTACCAGGGCAGCAACTTCGACGACATATTGTCCGGATCGGCCAACACTGACATCTTTGTCGGTGGCGCCGGTGCCGACCGGATCGATGGGCGTGAAGGGTTCGACAGTGCGTGGTACGTCAACAGTTCTGCTGGCGTGAACATCAACCTGACTACCAACGTAAACCAGGGCGGGGACGCGCAAGGCGATATCTTGCTTAATATCGAGCGCGTGGTGGGAAGTCACTTCAACGACACGATCACAGCCAGCGCGGTCGGCAGCCTCCTGGAGGGCGGGTTGGGCAATGACGTGCTGTATGGCGGTGGTGGCAGTGACACCCTGTATGGCGGACTGGTTTCCCCGGTCGCACCGTTCAGCCTGGCGGGTATTTCCAGCGGGCCGCAGGCGGACTTGCTGTATGGCGGCAATGGCGACGACTACATCTACAGTGCAGCCGACGACGTTGGCACCGTAGCCTATGGTGAGGCGGGCAGAGACACCATTATTGTTGCTCATGGCAAGGCCGACGGTGGTGACGGTAATGACACCCTGACCGGCACGGGCGACAACTTCGTGTTGCTTGGCGGCGCGGGCAATGACTTGCTGAACATTGGCCTCAAGGACGTGTTCCCGTGGAAAGCGCCTGCTGACGGCTTTGCCAACGGCGGCGAGGGGGATGATACCTATATCGTCAACACCAGCCTGCTGGTGACTATTCGCGATGACGGGGTCAGCACCAATGACACCTTGATCCTGAATAACATCCGCTCGGCTGACACGTTGCAGCTGGCGCGGGTTGGCGATGATCTGTACCTCAGCGACGGATATTTCCCACCGTCCGACCCAACCCAGCAAGGTGTCAAATTGCAGGACTGGTTCGCGGGTGGCAACACCATCGAACACTTCAAGGCTGCCAACGGTGATGTTCTGCCGATCAATGGCGATGGGTTTGCCATGTTCGGTTGATAGCGCACCCCGATGCTTTCCATGCCGGTTGTGATGGAGAGATCGGGTGACGAAAACAGGCGACCTTGTGTCGCCTGTTTTTGTTTCGTCTCAAGTGGATATTTTCCCTTCTGGTCTTGCATGAAATGACCGCGGTCATGAGCTCGAAGCACGATTCAAACAAGATTAACCCCAGCGTTATTTGATGGTATCTGGTTCAACAACAAGGCAAGGAAGAAGTAAATGGCAGTTATAAACGGGACAAACGGCGTGGATACGCTGACAGGTACCAGTGGCGATGACGAGATCAACGCCTTGGGTGGCAATGATGTGATCAAGGGCAGCGGCGGTGCGGACAAGATCGATGGTGGCTCTGGTGTCGATACGGTTGATTATTCGAACTCGAACGCCGGCGTAAATGTTGAGGTTCGCTTCGGTACGGGAGCAGTCGGCAAGGGTGGGGATGCCGAAGGCGATCTTCTGACCGGCATCGAGAACGTGATCGGCTCAGCGTTCAACGACGTCCTGACGTCGGGCCCTGACCACACCGCCACAGCCATTCGCCTGGAAGGTGGCGCGGGCGATGACATTTACTACATCAACACCGGCGTTACGCCGACCATCGTCGAGCAGGCCGGTGGCGGCAACGATGAGGTGCGTGTAACAGCGATCAATCCAAGTGGCACGCGGCTGGCGGTGAACGTCGAGCGTCTGACCTATATCGGCGACAAAGCCTTTATCGGTTACGGCAACGACAGCGACAACGTCATCACCGGCGGTTCGGGCAACGACACGCTGTACGGTGGCGCGGGCGCCGACCAGTTCGTCGGCGGTGCTGGAATCGACACCGTGGGTTACACCGACAGCAAATCGACTGCTGTCACGATCAATCTGAAAACCGGTGTGCATACCGGGATCGCGGCAGGCGACACCTACACCGATATCGAAGTGATCAAAGGCTCCAACTTCAACGACACGTTTGTCGGCGACGGTCGTGGCATGGCGTTCGATGGCGGCGGCGGTGTCGATACGGTTGATTATTCGACCTCCAGCGCCGGGGTCAATGTGGAAGTTCGCTTCGGCACTGGCGCGGTTGGCAAGGGCGGGGATGCCGAGGGCAGCACCTTGACCGGCATCGAGAACGTGATCGGCTCGGCGTTCAACGACGTCCTGACGTCGGGCCCTGACCACACCGCCACAGCCATTCGCCTGGAAGGTGGCGCGGGCGATGACATCTACTACATCAACACCGGCGTTACGCCGACCATCGTCGAACAGGCCGGTGGCGGCAACGATGAGGTGCGTGTAACAGCGATCAATCCAAGTGGCACGCGGCTGGCGGCGAACGTCGAGCGTCTGACCTATATCGGCGACAAAGCCTTTATCGGTTACGGCAACGACAGCGACAACGTCATCACCGGCGGTTCGGGCAACGACACGCTGTACGGTGGCGCGGGCGCCGATCAGTTCATCGGCGGTGCTGGAATCGACACCGTGGGTTACACCGACAGCAAATCGACTGCTGTCACGATCAATCTGAAAACCGGTGTGCATACCGGGATCGCGGCAGGCGACACCTACACCGATATCGAAGTGATCAAAGGCTCAAACTTCAACGACACGTTTGTCGGCGACGGTCGTGGCATGGCGTTCGATGGCGGTGGCGGTGTCGATACGGTTGATTATTCGACCTCCAGCGCCGGGGTCAATGTGGAAGTTCGCTTCGGCACTGGCGCGGTCGGCAAGGGCGGGGATGCCGAGGGCAGCACCTTGACCGGCATCGAGAACGTGATCGGCTCAGCGTTCAACGACGTCCTGACGTCGGGCCCTGACCACACCGCCACAGCCATTCGCCTTGAAGGTGGCGCGGGCGATGACATCTACTACATCAACACCGGCGTTACGCCGACCATCGTCGAGCAGGCCGGGGGCGGCAACGATGAGGTGCGTGTAACAGCGATCAATCCAAGTGGCACGCGGCTGGCGGCGAACGTCGAGCGTCTGACCTATATCGGCGACAAAGCCTTTATCGGTTACGGCAACGACAGCGACAACGTCATCACCGGCGGTTCGGGCAACGACACGCTGTACGGTGGCGCGGGTGCCGACCAATTCATCGGCGGTGCCGGTTATGACATCGTCAGTTATAACGACAGCACGGCGGCGATGGTCATCAACCTGAAAACCAATGTCTATTCCGGTATCGGTGCCGGGGACACCTTTAGCGGTATCGAAGCGGTCAAGGGTTCGGGGCTCGACGATATCTTCTACGGTGGCGCCGCCGCTATGGGCGTTGACGGTGGCTTCGGTCAGGACCTGATCAGTTACGAGTTTTCCGACGCTGCAATCACCCTCGACCTGATCAGCAATGTCAACTCTGGAGAAGCCGCGGGCGACACTTTCGCCAACATCGAATTCTTTCAGGGCAGCCACTTCGATGACACGTTGTCAGGTTCTCGACTTGCTGATGTTTTCATCGGAGGCCTGGGTGCGGATGTAATCGATGGTCGCGAGGGACAAGATACGGCGATGTACATCACCAGCACTAGCGGGGTGAGCATCAACCTGCTGACCAATATCAACGAGGGTGGCGATGCGCAAGGCGATGTATTGCGCAATATCGAGCGTGTCGTGGGCAGTCACCTCAATGACAGCCTGACCGGCGATGCTGGCATCAACTACCTGGAAGGCGGATTGGGAGATGACATCATCTTCGGTGGTGACGGCAACGATTACCTCTACGGCGGACTGGTTTCCTCGATCGGGCCGTTCTCCCTCGACGGGCAGGTCAACGGGCCGCAGGCCGACACAATCTATGGCGGCAATGGCAACGACACCATTTTCACTGCAAGTAATGATGTGGGAAGCCGCGTGTATGGCGAGGCCGGTGGCGATGTCATCACCGTGGTTCACGGCATGGCAGACGGTGGCGAGGACGGTGATCTGCTGACCGGTACAGGCTTGGGCTTTGCATTGTTTGGCGGTGCAGGGAAAGATCAACTGGTGTTGAAGTCCAGCGGTTTTGCCAACGGTGGCGAGGATAACGACCTTTACACAATCGGCACCCCGGGTCTGGTGACCATCCAGGATGACGGCGCGAGCCGCGAGGACAAACTGGTGCTGTCGTATATCAGCAGTTCAGAACTGTTGATTGATCGTGTCGGTGATGATCTGTATCTGCACCGTTCGAGTTTTGCTCCGGGCACGACGCCGCAGGAAGGTGTGCAGCTGAAGGGTTGGTACGCCGGCTTCGACACCATCGAGCAAATTCAAACGGCGAACGGGCAAATCATCAACCTGCCAGCCAATAACGATGCGTTTGCCATGTTTGGTTGATCGCTGAATCGAGCACTGTCGATCCTGCAACGGGATTGAAGGTGCAGGCAGGAGGGCGAACCTGATAGTTATCATTCGGGTTTACCAAAAAAAACAGGCGACTTTCGAGTCGCCTGTTTTTTTGAAATTCGTCTTTGCAGCCGTTTTGATACATTTTTTTGCGCAGCCTCAAGCTGCGACCCTTTTCTGTCGATAGCAACACATTCGTAAGTCTTTAACGTTCGCCGCGATGACGTGTAATCGCTGCGCGAGCCGGTACCGGTTCTTAACAAGGCAAGGAAGAAGTAATGGCAGTTATCAACGGGACAAGCGGCGCGGATACGCTGATCGGTACCAGTGGTGATGATGAGATCAATGGTCTGGCTGGCAATGATCTGATCAAGGGCAGTGCCGGTGCGGACAAGATTGATGGTGGTGCAGGTTCTGACACGGTCGATTACTCGGCCTCTGCCGAAGCCATCAACGTCGATGTCCGTCCGGGTATCGGTCTGGCAGGCAGCGGTGGCGATGCCGAGGGCGATACCCTGGCCGCCATCGAAAAAGTCATCGGTTCGGCCTTCAACGACAGCTTCACCGCAGCTCCCCTGAGTACCGTGACCTTCGAGGGCGGTGCCGGTGATGACGTCTACTTCGTTAACGGTGGCAGTGTGACGGTCATCGAGCAAGCCGGTGGCGGCAACGATGAAGTGCGGGTCAGCTACAAGGAACACACCCTGGCGGCTAACGTCGAACGCCTGACTTACGTGGGTACCGAGACTTTTACCGGTAAGGGCAATGCCAGCGACAACATCATCACTGGCGGCAACGGCAATGACACGCTGTTGGGTGGTGGCGGTGCTGACCAGTTCTTCGGCGGCGCGGGCATGGACACTGTGTCCTATGACGACAGTACCGTGGGCGTCACGCTCAACCTGAAAACCGGCGTCAATTCCGGAATCGGTGCGGGCGATACCTACAACAGCATCGAAGCGATTACCGGCTCGAAGTACAACGACACCTTCATCGCCGATGGCCGGGCATTTGCGTTCGACGGCGGCACGGGCACCGACACGGTCGATTACTCGACTTCCGACGCTGCCATCAACGTTGATGTCCGTCCGGGTATCGGTCTGGCAGGCACTGGTGGCGATGCGCAGGGCGATACCCTGGCCGCCATCGAAAAAGTCATCGGTTCGGCCTTCAACGACACCTTCACCGCCGCTCCCCTCAGCACCGTAACCTTCGAGGGCGGTGCCGGTGATGACGTTTACTTCGTCAACGGCGGCAGTGTGACGGTCATCGAGCAAACCGGTGGCGGCAACGATGAAGTGCGGGTCAGCTACAAGGAACACACCCTGGCGGCCAACGTCGAGCGCCTGACTTACGTGGGTACCGAGACTTTTACCGGTAAGGGCAATGCCAGCGACAACATCATCACTGGCGGCAACGGCAATGACACGCTGTTGGGTGGTGGCGGTGCCGACCAGTTCTTCGGCGGTGCGGGCATGGACACTGTGTCCTATGACGACAGTACCGTGGGCGTCACGCTCAACCTGAAAACCGGCGTCAATTCCGGAATCGGTGCGGGCGATACCTACAACAGCATCGAAGCGATTACCGGCTCGAAGTACAACGACACCTTCATCGCCGATGGTCGGGTATTCGCGTTCGACGGCGGGACTGGCACCGACACGGTCGATTACTCGGCCTCTGCCGAAGCCATCAACGTCGATGTCCGTCCGGGTATCGGTCTGGCAGGCAGCGGTGGCGACGCCGAGGGCGATACCCTGGCCGCGATCGAAAAAGTCATCGGCTCGGCCTTCAACGACAGCTTCACCGCAGCTCCCCTGAGTACCGTGACCTTCGAGGGCGGTGCCGGTGATGACGTCTACTTCGTCAACGGCGGCAGTGTGACGGTCATCGAGCAAGCCGGTGGCGGCAATGATGAAGTGCGGGTCAGCTACAAAGAACACACCCTGGCGGCTAACGTCGAACGCCTGACTTACGTGGGTACCGAGACTTTTACCGGTAAGGGCAATGCCAGCGACAACATCATCACTGGCGGCAACGGCAATGACACGCTGTTGGGTGGTGGCGGTGCTGACCAGTTCTTCGGCGGTGCGGGCATGGACACTGTGTCCTATGACGACAGTACCGTGGGCGTCACGCTCAACCTGAAAACCGGCGTCAATTCCGGAATCGGTGCGGGCGATACCTACAACAGCATCGAAGCGATTACCGGCTCGAAGTACAACGACACCTTCATCGCCGATGGCCGGGCATTTGCGTTCGACGGCGGGACTGGCACCGACACGGTGGATTACTCGACCTCCGACGCTGCCATCAACGTCGATGTCCGTCCGGGTATCGGTCTGGCAGGCAGCGGTGGCGACGCCGAGGGCGATACCCTGGCCGCCATTGAAAAAGTCATCGGCTCGGCTTTCAACGACACCTTCACCGCCGCTCCCGTGAGTACCGTGACCTTCGAGGGCGGTGCCGGTGATGACGTCTACTTCGTCAACGGCGGCAGTGTGACGGTCATCGAGCAAACCGGTGGCGGCAATGATGAGGTGCGGGTCAGCTACAAGGAACATAAGCTGGCCGCCAACGTTGAGCGTTTGACCTACGTTGGAGCCGAATCCTTCACCGGCTACGGCAATGCCAGCGACAACATCATCACCGGCGGCAACGGCAATGACACATTGCTGGGTGGTGGCGGTGCCGACCAGTTCTTCGGCGGTGCCGGCATGGATACCGTGGCGTACACCGACAGCACCGTGGGCATGAATATCAACCTGAAAACCGGCGTCAATTCCGGAATCGGCGCGGGTGACACCTACGACAGCATCGAAGCGATCCGTGGTTCGAACTTCAACGACACCTTCATCGCCGATGGCCGGGCATTTGCGTTCGACGGCGGGACTGGCACCGACACGGTCGATTACTCGACCTCCGACGCTGCCATCAACGTTGATGTCCGTCCGGGTATCGGTCTGGCAGGCAGCGGTGGCGACGCCGAGGGCGATACCCTGGCCGCCATTGAAAAAGTCATCGGTTCGGCTTTCAACGACACCTTCACCGCCGCTCCCGTGAGTACCGTGACCTTCGAAGGCGGTGCCGGTGATGACGTCTACTTCGTCAACGGCGGCAGTGTGACGGTCATCGAGCAAACCGGTGGCGGCAACGACGAAGTGCGGGTCAGCTACAAGGAACATAAGCTGGCCGCCAACGTTGAGCGTTTGACCTACGTTGGAGCCGAATCCTTCACCGGCTACGGCAATGCCAGCGACAACATCATCACTGGCGGCAACGGCAATGACACATTGCTGGGTGGTGGCGGTGCCGACCAGTTCTTCGGCGGTGCCGGCATGGATACCGTGGCGTACACCGACAGCACCGTGGGCGTCACGCTCAACCTGAAAACCGGCGTCAATTCCGGAATCGGTGCGGGCGATACCTACGACAGCATCGAAGCAATCCGTGGTTCGAACTTCAACGACACCTTCATCGCCGATGGCCGGGCATTTGCGTTCGACGGCGGGACTGGCACCGACACGGTCGATTACTCGACTTCCGACGCTGCCATCAACATTGATGTCCGCCCGGGTATCGGTCTGGCAGGCACTGGTGGCGACGCCGAGGGCGATACCCTGGCCGCCATCGAAAAAGTCATCGGCTCGGCCTTCAACGATAGCTTCACCGCCGCTCCCCTGAGTACCGTGACCTTCGAAGGCGGTGCCGGTGATGACGTCTACTTCGTCAACGGCGGCAGTGTGACGGTCATCGAGCAAGCCGGTGGCGGCAATGATGAAGTGCGGGTCAGCTACAAAGAACACACCCTGGCGGCTAACGTCGAACGCCTGACTTACACCGGGACGGTCGCATTTACCGGTTATGGCAATGCCGGCGACAACATCATCACGGGTGGTATCGGTAACGATGTGCTGTTTGGCGGTGGCGGTGCCGACCAGTTCTTCGGCGGCGCGGGCATGGACACGGTTTCCTATGACGAAAGCATTGTGGGCGTCAGCATCAACCTGAAAACCGGCGTCAGCAGCGGCATCGCGATGGGCGACACCTACGACAGCATCGAAGCGATCACGGGTTCCAGGTTCAACGATATCTTTGTCGGCAGTTCCGCCGCACTGGCACTCAATGGCGGTACCGGTATCGATATGGTCAGCTATGAGTCTTCGGACGGCGCAGTGACCATCGACCTGAAGACCAATGTCAACGCCGGTGATGCCGCGGGAGACACTTTTGCCGGGATCGAGATCTTCCAGGGCAGCAATTTCGCCGACACGTTCCTGGGCTCGACTGCCAACGACAACTTTGTTGGCGGCGCTGGTGCCGATGTGTTCGACGGCCGTGAAGGCATCGACACGGTCTGGTACGCCAACAACGCCACCGCCGTGACGATCAATCTGCAGACCGGCGTCAGTCAGGGTGGCGATGCCGAAGGTGATGTATTCATCAATGTCGAGAGTCTGATCGGGACGAGCTTCAATGACACGCTGACCGGCAACGCAGCCGCCAATAGTCTGGAGGGTGGTCTGGGTAACGACGTCATTTATGGCGGGGATGGCAACGATGTCATCTATGGCAGCGTGTACACCCAGCTCGGGCCGTTCGCCGTTAATGTTGCAGCGGGTGGGCCGCAGGCTGACCTGCTGTATGGCGGCAATGGCGACGACACCATCGTTGGCGCGCCCGATGACCGGGGCACCCAGGCCTTTGGTGAAGCCGGCAATGACACCATTACCATGGTGCACGGCATGGCCGACGGTGGCGAAGGCAACGATGTGCTGACCGGTACCGGTAGCGGTTTCTCGCTGTTCGGCGGGGCCGGCGCTGACAAGCTGATTCTGCAGAACGCCGGTTCGGCGTTTGGCGGCGAAGGTGATGACACCTACACCGTCACCAGCGGGAAATTGGTGACCATTCAGGATGATGGTGTCAGTCAAGGCGACACGTTGGTCCTGACAAACATCAACGCTCAGCAACTGCTGTTTGATCGCGTCGGCAATGACCTTTACCTGCATAAATACAGTGTTTTCGACGGTCAGACTCCCGATGAAGGCGTGCGTCTGAAGGACTGGTTCGCCGGTTCCGCCACTATGGATGTCATCAAGACGGCTGACGGCCAGTACATCGGCCTGCCAACCAGCAATGATGCGTTCAACATGTTCGGCTAATCGTTGAATCAGGCACTTTCGCGCCTGCAAGAAACGTGAAGGCTTCGTTTGACGTTTCGGGGGGCTGACCTGGTTTGCAAGAACTGGATCAGCCCCTTTTTTGTGCCCGCCGATTGGCTCATCGAGCTGGCGCGTTTCCTGCAAGTCCCCGGTAAATCGCCATAAAACGAGCGCTAGCGGTCATCCCGCCGGCGCCCGGACCGGCGAAAGGTTGAGCCAGATGGCCCGCAAAGCTCAAGAAAGCTGCGCGCAGCCGGTGACGAACAAGAGGGGAGACGATGAAGGCAGTAATTTTGGCGGGTGGCCTCGGCACTCGCATCAGTGAAGAGTCGCACCTCAAGCCCAAGCCGATGATCGAGATCGGCGGCAAGCCAATTCTCTGGCACATCATGAAGCAGTATTCCGCCCACGGGATCCATGACTTCGTGATCTGCCTCGGCTACAAGGGTTATGCGATCAAGGACTTCTTCGCCAACTACTTCCTGCACACCTCCGACGTCACCTTCAACATGCGCGAAAACCGTATGGACGTGCACCAGAATTACAGCGAGCCGTGGAGCGTTACCCTGATCGACACCGGCGAAGAAACCATGACCGGTGGCCGTCTGCTGCGTGCCAGCCGCTACCTGAAAGATGAAGAGGCGTTCTGCTTCACCTATGGCGACGGCGTGTCCGACCTGAACATCGGTGATCTGGTGAAATTCCATCAATCTCACGGTCGTCTGGCGACAGTCACTGCCGTTCAACCGCCAGGCCGTTACGGTGCCCTGCAACGCCATGGCGATCAGGTCCTCGGTTTTACTGAAAAGCCTCGTGGTGATGGCGGCTGGATCAACGGTGGTTTCTTCGTGCTGTCACCCAAAATCCTGTCGTACATCGATGGCGATGAAACCACTTGGGAAGCGGAGCCACTGGCGCGTTTGGCCAGCGAAGAGCAGTTGCACGCCTTTGAGCACGACGGCTTCTGGCAGCCCATGGACACCCTGCGCGACAAGAACCATCTCGAAGCCCTGTGGCAGAGCGGGGAGGCCCCATGGAAGCAATGGGCCTGAGTGCGGATTTCTGGCGCGGCAAGCGCGTCCTCGTCACCGGACACACCGGTTTCAAAGGCAGTTGGCTGACCCTGTGGCTGCAAAGCCTCGGTGCGCAAGTCAGCGGTTTTTCCCTCGATCCGTCGACTGAACCGAGCCTGTTCGAGTTGGCGCGCGTGCACGAAGGCATCAACGATCAGCGCGGTGATCTGCGTGATCTTGGCGCTCTGCTGGAAATCATCGCCGACACCGAGCCGGAAATCGTTCTGCACCTGGCCGCTCAGCCGCTGGTGCGCGAAGGCTATCGCGACCCACTCGGCACTTATTCCAGCAACGTCATGGGCACGCTGAACCTGCTCGAGGCGATTCGTCAGGTCGGTTGCGTGCGCGCCTGTGTGCTAGTGACCACCGACAAGGTCTACGCCAACAAGGAATGGCTATGGCCCTACCGCGAAGACGAAGCCCTTGGTGGCCACGATCCGTACAGCAGCAGCAAGGCTTGCTGTGAACTGCTCGCACAGTCTTATGCCGCGTCATTTTTCCCGGCGGACAAGTACGCCGAACACGGCCTGGCTCTGGCCACCGCGCGTGCTGGCAACGTCCTCGGCGGCGGCGATTTTGCCCCTGAGCGACTGATTCCCGACGTACTCAAAGCGTGGACCGCCGACGAGCCGGTGACCCTGCGTTACCCGCAAGCCGTGCGCCCGTGGCAGCACGCGCTGGAGCCGCTGGCCGGTTACCTGCAACTGGCCGCCGGCCTCTACGAACAAGGCCCGGAATACGCCGGGGCGTGGAACTTCGGCCCGGGCGAGGCGGACATGTGCAGCGTCGGCGAAGTGGTCGAATTGCTTGCCAGTCGCTGGCCACAGGCGCGCGGGCTGCGCATCGAAAAAAGTGAATTGCACGAGGCCGGCCTGCTGCGTCTGGACAGCAGTCGCGCGCGGCAAGTGCTTGGCTGGCAGCCACGCTGGACCTTGCAAGCCTGCCTGACCCAGACCCTCGACTGGCACCTGGCGTGGCAGAACGGCGATGACATGCGCAGCGTCACCCTCGGCCAATTGAACCTGTACCGAGGCGCGCTGTGAGTGAGTTTTCTCTGAAAGCGTTGCCGCTGGCCGGACTGTTCAGCGTCCAGCACAAGCGCTTCGAAGATCAGCGCGGGCACTTCGCCCGGCTGTTCTGCGAAGGCAGCCTGAGTGCGTTCGGCAGTGAATTCCATATCCGCCAGATCAACCACTCCTGCACCCGCGAGAAGGGCAGTGTGCGTGGTTTGCATTATCAGAATGCCAACGCCCCTGAAGCCAAACTGATCACCTGCCTGCGCGGTGAAGTGTGGGACGTGGCAGTGGATCTGCGTCCCGACTCGGAAACGTTTCTGCACTGGCACGCCGAGCACCTGAAAGCCGGTGACGGTCGCAGCCTGTTGATTCCGGCCGGGTTCGCCCACGGTTTCCAGACCCTGACCGAAGACGCCGAATTGCTCTACCTGCACAGCGCCGATTACGCGCCGGAGCACGAGGGCGGTCTGTCGGTGAACGATCCACGGCTGGCGATTGCCTGGCCGTTGCCTGTCAATAATTTGTCAGCGCGTGATTCCAGCCATCCCGCGCTCGATCAACACTTCGCTGGAGTGCGTCTATGAACTGCCGTGGGTGCGCCGCACCGCTGAGCCTGCCGCTGATCGACCTCGGCACCTCGCCGCCGTCCAACGCCTACGTCCACGCCGATCGCCTTGAGCAGGCCGAGCAGTGGGTGCCGCTGAAGGTCGCGGTGTGCCAGCAATGCTGGCTGGTGCAGACCGAGGATTACACCAGTGCCGACAGCTTGTTCGACGCCGAGTACGCCTACTTCAGTTCGTTCTCCAGCACCTGGCTGGCCCATGCCGAGCGCTATGTCGCCGACATGGTCGAGCGCTTCGGCCTGAGCGCCGATAGCCGCGTGGTCGAGGTCGCCGCCAACGATGGTTACCTGCTGCAATACGTCGCCGGTCGCGGCATTCCGTGCCTGGGCGTCGAGCCGACGCGCAGCACCGCGCAAGCCGCACGCGAGAAAGGTCTGGAAATCCGCGAACTGTTTTTCGGTCGCAACACTGCTGCGCAATTGAAAAGCGAAGGCTGGGGCGCTGACCTGATGGCGGCCAACAACGTGCTCGCGCATGTGCCGGACATCAATGATTTCCTCGGCGGCTTCGCAACGCTGCTCAAGCCTACCGGCGTGGCCACTTTCGAATTTCCGCAACTGCTGACACTGATAGCCGGCGCGCAGTTCGACACGCTGTATCACGAACACTATTCGTACTTGTCGCTGACCGCCGTGCAGACCCTGTGCGAGCGCAATGGTCTGGAAGTGTTCGACGTCAGCCAACTGGCCACCCATGGCGGTTCGTTGCGCGTATTCGTCCAGCGCAAGGATGGCGAGCGCCGCGCGGTGCAAGCGGCGGTGCAACAACAGTTGCAAGCCGAACTCGATGCCGGGGTGAAAACCGCCGAGTACTACGCGACCCTCGCGCCCGCCGCTGAACGCATCAAGCATGAACTGCTGCGCTTCCTCTTGCAGGCCAAGGCCGACGGCAAACGTGTGGTCGGTTACGGCGCGGCGGCCAAGGGCAATACTTTGCTCAACTACGCCGGGGTCAAACCGGACCTGCTCGCCTGGGTGGCCGATGCCAACCCGCACAAGCAGGGTAAGTTTTTGCCGGGCAGTCGGATTCCGATTGTTGCGCCGGCGCAGATCGACATCGAAAAACCGGATTACGTGCTGGTGCTGCCATGGAACCTGCTGCACGAAGTCAGTCAGCAACTGACGCAAGTGCGTCAGTGGGACGGGCGCTTTGTGATTGCCGTGCCTGAGTTGAAAGTGCTGTGAAGGTTCTGGTCACCGGAGCCACGGGCTTTGTCGGCCGGCATCTGGTTGCCGCATTGCTGGCGCGTGGTTGTGAAATCCGCGCCGTGGCGCGCAACGCGGAAACGGCGCAAGGCATGCCGTGGATCAACGACGTCGAGTTTGTGAGCGCGGATATTCACGCCGCCGATCTCGATGTCGCTGCGTTGGTCGAAGGCATCGATGCGCTGGCGCATCTGGCCTGGCCAGGCTTGCCGAACTATCGGGCGCTGTTCCATTTCGAACACAACCTGATGGCCGATTACCGCTTTATCAAAAGCGCAGTCGAGGCGGGCGTGCAGCAGGTTCTGGTCACCGGCACCTGTTTTGAATACGGCATGCAAAGCGGGCCGCTCAGCGAAAGCACCGAGCCAAAGCCGAGCAATCCTTACGGTCTGGCCAAACACACACTGCACCTGTTCTTGCAGAATCTGCAGCAGGAACAACCGTTCACCTTGCAGTGGGCGCGCCTGTTTTATCTGCATGGCGAAGGGCAAAACCCCAACAGTCTGTTGGCGGCACTGGATCGCGCAATCGATGCCGGTGAGCCCACGTTCAACATGTCGGCCGGCGAGCAATTGCGCGATTTTCTGGCCATTGAACGTGCTGCCGGTTACCTCGCTGCGATCCTGCACAACCACGACTTCAACGGCGTGATCAATTGCGCCAGCGGTCAGCCGGTTTCGGTAAGAGCACTGGTCGAGCAACGCCTGCGCGAGCGCGGCGCTTCGATCAATTTGAATTTGGGGCATTACCCCTATCCGACACATGAACCCCTGGCGTTCTGGGCCGTGGTCGACCGATTACAACAGTTACTCGAGGCGCAACGCATCGACTGATGCGCCTGCAAGCGAATGCCTTTTTGGCAGCGTGATTATCAAATGACTTTTCAGCGAGACCGGACAATGAGCGATAACGTAATCAAAGCCTTCGAGGCGGAGTGCCAGGCCGAAGTGACTGCCCAGGGCCAGGACAAGGATTTGAAGGCGCTGGCCCAGGAGTTCTACAACCAGTCGGCCAAGCATAAATACACCTATCACTTCTCATGGATGGGCCGTCCGATCATTCAATTGCCGCAAGACATGATGGCGATGCAGGAACTGATCTGGCGGATCAAGCCGGATCTGGTGATCGAATGCGGTATCGCCCATGGCGGTTCGATCATTTACTACGCCTCGCTGCTGGAGTTGCAGGGGCACGGCGAAGTGCTGGGCATTGATCGCGATATCCGTGCGCACAATCGCGAGGCCATCGAAAGCCACCCGATGATCAAGCGCATCAGCATGATCGAAGGTTCGAGCCTCGATCCGGCGGTGGTCGAGCAGGTGCGTCAGGCGGCCGCCGGCAAGAAAGTCATCGTCGTACTCGATTCCAATCACACCCACGAGCATGTCCTTGAAGAGTTGCGTTTTTACGCACCACTGGTGTCGCTCGACAGCTATTGCGTGGTCATGGATACGGTGGTCGAAGACATGCCCGCCGATGCCTTCCCGGATCGGCCATGGGGCCCGGGCGACAACCCGAAAACCGCCGTCTGGGCGTACCTCAAAGAGAACGACGATTTCGAGATCGATCAGGCGATGCAAGACAAGCTGCTGATCACCGTTGCGTCGGACGGTTATCTGCGTCGGGTTCGTTAATCAGTTCCATCATCAAAGCGTTTTTCGGGCGGTTTCGCCGGTCGTGGGAGAAGTTATGCAAGGCAAGTCTGTTTCTGAACAAAAGCTGCCATTGAGCGAGTTGCTGACGGTGGTACTGATCACCCACAACCGCCCGGCGTTTCTGCGTCGAGCGCTGCAGTATTACAGCACTCTGCCTTGCAAAGTCCTGGTGCTGGACTCTTCTCCCGAGCGCCCGGAAGGTGATTTTTCGGCGGTCGATTATCAGCACCTGCCGCAATTCGCCTACTGGGGCATGCAGGCCAAACTGACCTACGGCGTTGCGCAGCTGACCACGCCTTATATGGTGTTCGCCGCCGACGACGACTTCATCCTGCACGAGTCGCTGGCTGAATCGGTCAACTTCCTGGAAGCGAACCGCGACTATGGTTTGTGCCACGGCTATTGCCTGATGTACCTGGCGCTGGCAGGCAGCGTCACCTACTACCGCCGCGACAAGAAAATCTGCGAAGACTACGCCTCAGAGCGCGCCGAGGATCGGGTCCTCGATTTCATGCACCAGTACGTGCCGCCGTTCTATGGCGTATGCCGTACCTCGATCATTCAGGACTGGTACGCGGCATTGCCGGCGGGCACCAGTTTCGAATGGCAGGAGATCGGTCACTCCTATTTCCTGCTGGCGAACGCCAAGGCGCGGATCCTGCCGATTCCTTATGTCGTGCGTGAGATCAACGTCGGTTTCTCCGACCACAACACCGAGGTGTATCACGCGCTGTCGTACACCGATTCCAAGTCGGTAGCCGAGCGTGAAGCCTTCGCCGAATTCCTCGCGTCGCTGCCGACAGGGATCAACGATCTCGACCAGGCGCAGCGCAAGGCGTTTGCCCTGGAAAGCTTCGCGGCCATGACCGACAGCCTGGTCACCGGGCGGGCGTTGACGGCCGAGGTGATTTTCGAGTCGACCTGGAACCCCCTGACCAATGCGCCTGTGCGCAAATTCGGGCCACGGCAATACGTCGAGATGCCGTTCTACAACCAGCGCTTTTTTGACTTGCTGACCCAGTTCGAGTTTCTGCTGCACGCGATGCCGGCCGGGCGTATTCAACTGGAAAAGCTCGAAGGCATCTGGACTCGGCAGGAGTACCTGCTGCAGTCGCGCAATAACGATACGGCGGAAAGTGTCCTCGACCGTTTGTGGCAGGCCCATGACACCAACGCGTTCAACCGTCGCGTGGTCAAGCGCCTGGCCGAGCACCTGCAGGTCCTCGGCGAAGAGGATCAAGCGCAGGAAATGGCTGATTGGGAGGCCGGTCTTGAAGCCGTGTCTAACGTCGATCACTACCCGGTCTTCAACAAGATGCGTTCAGGCCGTTTGCTCGAATGGATGGCAGCCCGCAAGCCGGATGCTGAGCAGGTCAGTTTGATTGCTGCGCATCTGGCGGCGAACAATGGCGGACCACAATTCGGCATTTTCCTGCTGGATCTGGACAACGACGTCGACAAGCTGCAGGTCACCCTCGACAGCCTCGTCGAAGGGCACAGCAAAGCCTTCAAGATCGTGGTTTTCACCACGGGCGAGCCGCAGTCTGCGACCACCGCGCAAAATACCCTGCACTTTGTCCGGGTCACGCCGGGCAACTTCATCGACAAACTCAACCTGAGCGCCGCGCAGTCTCCAAGCGACTGGTTGCTGCTGGCCAACGTGGGCGATGAATTTACCGCCGGTGGCCTGTTGCGCGCTGGCCTGGAGTTGATGTCAGCCACGGATCTTCGCGCGGTCGCCACCGATGAAATCCAGCGCACTGAAGACGGTGCGCTGGTGGATGTGTTCCGCCCGGGTTTCAACCTCGATTTGCTGCAAAGCGTTCCATCGCTGATGGCGCGCCACTGGCTGATTCGACGGGACGTTTTCCTTGAAGCGGGCGGTTATCAGGCCGACTTCAGCAAGGCGCTGGAGTTTGACCTGTTGTTGCGCCTGATTGAGCAGGGCGGTCTCGGCGGTCTGGCGCACCTCGACGAGCCGCTGCTGATCACTCAGGCCGCTGCGCTGCAAGAGAATGCCCACGAGCGCCTGGCGTTGCTGCGTCATTTGGGTAATCGCGGCTACAACGCCAAGGTCACTTCGTCGCTGCCAGGCACCTGGCAGGTCGATTATCGTCATACCGAACTGCCAATGGTGTCGATCATTGTGCCGGCCAGTGATGACCTGCCAGCGCTGCGCCGTTGCGTGGAGGGTGTGCTGCTCAGAACCCGCTACAGCCGTTATGAACTGCTGGTGGCGGCTAACCCGAATCAGTCGGCGGCGGTCAACGACTGGCTGGGTCAGTTGCGCAACCCCCGCGTCAATATCTTGCGTGCCGATCAAACGCTCGGTGAAGTGGCGTTGTATAACGCCGCCAGCGAGCAGGCGCGAGGCGAGTATCTGGTGTTGCTGGCCGCTGACAGCGAAGTCGTCAACCCGAACTGGATCGACTCGTTGCTCAACCAGGCCCAACGTCCGGAAGTGGGCATCGTCGGTGCCAAACTGGTCGATCGCGATGGCAAGATCTCCCAGGCTGGTTTGATTCTGGGTCTGAACGATGGTGTGGGTTCGGCGTTCATCGGCGAAAAACACGCGGCCGGGGGCTACATGCAGCGTTTGGCCGTCGAGCAGAATTACTCGGCTGTGTCGAAGGTCTGCCTGATGGTGGGCAAAGAGCTGTTCAATGCTCTCGGCGGTCTGGACGAAGTGACGTTTGCTGACGGGTTCAGCGATGTCGATTTGTGCCTCAAAGCCGGTCAGAACGGTTTGCTCACTGTCTGGACACCTTCGGTGCAGTTGCTGCATACCGGCGAGCTGCCGCAGGCGCCGCAAGCACTGGCGGCACTGCGTGAGAAATGGAGTGATGCCTTCGCGCAGGATCCGGCTTACAACGCCAACCTGGCCCTGACCGGCAAAGGTTTTACCCTGGGCGAAAACCGCTCGATCAATTGGGCACAGTTGCTCGCCTAAGCGTGCCGGACAGGAATCAACCTATGTTCAACGGTAAATCGATTTTCATCTCCGGCGGCACCGGCTCGTTCGGGCGCAAGTTCATCGCCCGTCTGCTGGAGCAATACCAGCCCAAGCGCGTGGTGGTGTTCTCCCGTGATGAACTGAAACAGTACGAAATGCAGCAGACGTTCAACGCACCGTGCATGCGTTATTTCATCGGTGACGTGCGTGACGCTGACCGTCTGCGTCAGGCCATGCGCGGTATCGACTACGTGGTGCATGCCGCCGCGTTGAAACAAGTGCCGGCGGCGGAATACAACCCGACCGAATGCATTCGCACCAACGTCAATGGCGCGGAGAACATCATTGCCGCCGCCATCGATAACGGCGTGAAAAAAGTCGTGGCGTTGTCCACCGACAAGGCGGCCAGCCCGATCAACCTGTACGGCGCGACCAAGTTGCTCTCGGACAAATTGTTCGTCGCCGCCAACAACATTGCCGGCGAGCAGGAAACCCGTTTCGCCGTAGTGCGCTATGGCAACGTGGCCGGTTCCCGGGGTTCGGTGGTGCCGTTCTTCAGCAAGCTGATCGCTGACGGTGCGCAGGAGTTACCGATCACCGATGAGCGCATGACGCGGTTCTGGATCACCCTCGACCACGGCGTGCAATTCGTCCTCGACAGCTTCGCGCGCATGCACGGTGGCGAAGTGTTCGTGCCGAAGATCCCGTCGATCCGCGTTGTCGATCTGGCGCGCGGCATGGCTGAGCATCTGCCGCACAAGAACGTTGGCATTCGTCCCGGCGAGAAGCTGCATGAATTGATGGTGCCGCTGGACGACGCGCGCATGACCCTTGAGTTCGAGGATCACTACACCATCCAGCCGTCGATCCGCTTCACCAGCGTCGATGTCGATTTTGCCATCGACAAGCTTGGCGAGCAGGGGCGTGCCGTGAGCGAAGATTTCGAATATCGCTCCGACACCAATCCGCACTTTCTCTCGGTCGGGCAGATCGCCGACCTGCACGCGAAGCTCTCGGCATGATTCCCTATGGTCGGCAGAGCCTCGATCAGGCAGACATCGATGCCGTCGTCGAGGTGCTGCAATCGGACTGGCTGACCCAAGGGCCGACCATCGAGCGCTTCGAGCAGGCGATGGCCGAACGTTGCCAGGCAGACTTCGCCGTTGCGGTGTGCAACGCCACGGCGGCGCTGCACATTGCTTGTCTGGCTGCTGGTCTGGGGCCGGGCGATCGGTTGTGGACCACGCCGAACACCTTTCTCGCCTCGGCCAACTGCGGGCGCTATTGCGGCGCCGAGGTCGACTTCGTCGACATCGATCCGCTGACCTGGAATCTCGATGCCTTCGCCCTTGAAGCGAAACTCGATCAGGCCGAGCAGGACGGCACCTTGCCGAAAGTGCTGGTGGCGGTGGCGTTTTCCGGGCAGAGCTGCGACATGCGGCGCATTGCTGAACTGGCCGAGCGCTACAACTTCACGGTGATCGAGGATGCCTCGCACGCCGTCGGTGCAAGTTACGCCGGGCGCCCGGTCGGTTGCGGCGAGTTTGCCGCCATGACCGTGTTCAGTTTCCACCCGGTGAAAATCATCACCAGCGCCGAAGGCGGCATGGTGCTGACCAATCGCCCCCAACTGGCCGAGCGCCTGCTGCGTCTGCGCAGCCACGGCATGACCCGTGATCCGCAACAAATGACCGAGCCCAGTCATGGGCCGTGGTACTACCAGCAGACCGAGCTGGGCTTCAATTACCGCATCACTGATTTGCAGGCGGCGTTGGGTTTGTCGCAACTGGGCAAACTCGACGAGTTTATCGCCCGCCGCCGTGAGTTGGCCGCGCGTTATGATCGCCTGCTGACGTATCTGCCGGTGACGTTGCCCAGTCCTCAGCCAGAGGCAGAATCTGCCTGGCATCTTTACGTCATTCGCTTGCAGACCGAGCGCATCGGCCTCAGCCATCGTCAGGTGTTCGAAGGCTTGCGTGCCGCCGGTGTCGGCGTGAATCTGCACTATATTCCCGTGCACTTGCAGCCGTACTATCGCGACCTGGGTTTTGCCGAGGGCGACTTCCCCGAGGCTGAGCGTTACTACACCGAGGCGATCAGTCTGCCGCTGTTTCCCCTGTTGAGCGATGAGCAGCAGGATTACGTGGTCGAGCAATTGCGTCGGCTGGTTCTTGAGGAGTAATCAAGTGTGAGCTGTGTTGCAATCATCCCCGCCCGTGGCGGCAGCAAACGCCTCCCGCGCAAGAATCTTTTGCCGTTCGATGGCGTGCCGATGATTGTCCGTTCAATTCGCACGGCGCTGGATTCAGGCTTGTTCGATCAGGTCGTGGTCAGTACCGACGACGCCGAAATAGCTGACGTGGCGCGAGCCCACGGGGCGCAGGTGCCGTTCCTGCGTCCGGCGGCGCTGGCTGATGATTTCACCGGCACCGCGGCGGTGATTGTGCATGCCTTGCAGCAACTGCCAGCCTTCGATTACGCCTGCTGTGTGTACGCCACGGCGCCTCTGCTGCAGGCGTATTATTTGCGCCAGGGCATCGAGTTGCTGGCGCAGCATCCCGACAAGTCATTTGCGTTTTCCGTGTGCAGTTTCGGTTTTCCGGTGCAGCGTGCGTTGACGCTGGACGAGCGGGGCGCCTTGAAGGCGTTGTATCCGGAATTCCGCAATACCCGCTCGCAGGATCTGCCCGAGGCATTTCAGGATGCCGGTCAGTTTTACTGGGGGCGCAGTGAGGCCTGGTTACGCGGTGAGGTGGTGTATTCGCCAGCCAGTCTGCCGGTGGTTCTGCCCCGGCATCTGGTGCAGGACATCGACACGCCTGAGGACTGGAAACGCGCCGAATACTTGTACGCCGCGCTCAAGGCCGGCGGAGAACTGCAATGAGAGTGCTGATTCGCGCCGACGCCTCGCCGTCTATCGGCAGCGGTCACATTGCCCGTTGCCTGACACTGGCGCGGGTGCTGCGCGCGCAGGGCAGTCATGTCGCGTTCGCTTGCCGGCGGTTGCCAGGGCATCGTCTGGACGCATTGAACGCCGAGGGTTTTGAAACGTTCGCGTTGCCTGAGCGTTACGCCTATGAAGATCCACTGCAAGCCATCGAATCGATGCTGCCGTGGCAGGCCGACATCGACGCGCTGGGTGCGCAGCTTGAAGGTCAGGCCGAGTTTGACTGGATCATCGTCGATCACTACGGCCTCGATCATCACTGGCAAACTGCGGCACGGCGCTGGGCGCATCGCATCGCTGCAGTGGATGATCTGGCGACCCGGCGCTACAGCGTCGATCTTTTGCTCAATCAGAATTTGTCCGGTCTCAGCGAAAACTATGCGCCGTTGTTGCCCGAGGGTTGCCGGACGTTGCTCGGCCCGCGCTTCGCCATGCTGCGCGAAGAATTCGACTGCTCACCGATCGAGATCAAAGCCAAAGCGCGACGTGTGCTGGTGAATTTCGGCGGCTTCGATGCGGCGATGCAAACCCATCACGCGATGCTGGCCCTGGCGGATTTCACCGAACTGCAAGTGGACTTCGTCGCTGGCGCTGACAACCCGGCGTGGGTGCAGATGCAGGCACTGGCCGAAACGCGATCGAACTGGCGCTTGCACAGTTTCGTCAGCGATTTCCATCAGCGCATGACTGAAGCGGATCTGTTTATCGGCGCCGGCGGCGGCACCAGTTGGGAGCGCGCAGCGCTGGGCTTGCCGACGATCTGCATTGCAGTGTCGAACAACCAGCAGAACAACGGTGAAGTGATGGCGGCAGCGGGGGCGCATGTGTTCATGGGCGCCCGCGAGCAGGTCAGTGTCGAGCAACTGCGCGATGCCATCGGTTTTGTCACCGGCAATTATTATCTGCGCCAGAGTCTGGCCGAGCGTTCGCGGCAATTGGTCGACGGTCGCGGCGCCTTGCGAGTGGCCGCTGCGTTATCCGGCGCGGTGCTGACTATCCGGCCCGCCACGCAAGAGGATGCGCAACTGTTGTTCGATGGTCGCAATGCCGAGGCCGTGCGACGCTGGTCGCAGGCCAACGCGGAAATTGACTGGCCGCAGCACCTCAACTGGCTGACCGCCAGTCTGCGCAACCCGCAGCGTTTGCTGTTGATCGCCGAGGCCGATGACGGCCCGGTCGGCGTTCTGCGTTACGACCTGCGCGGATTTGCTGCTGAAGTGTCGATCTATCTGCTTGAGGGCCGTTCCGGCCTGGGCTGGGGCAAGTCGCTGCTGGCGCGGAGCGAAGCGTTCGTCACCCGCCACTGGCCGCAAGTGACGGCGCTGACTGCTCAGGTATCGCCGGACAATCGGCCCTCACTGAATGTATTTCGTGACGCCGGGTTTACCCAAGGGGCCTGTGCGTTCACCCGTGTTTTAAAGGATCACCCCCATGACTAGTTTCAAGATCGGCAACCGCTCGATCGGTGCCGATGCGCCGCCCTTCATCATCGCCGAGATGAGCGGCAACCATAACCAGTCGCTGGATGTGGCCCTGCAAATCGTCGAAGCGGCGGCCAAGGCCGGGGCGCATGCCTTGAAGCTGCAAACCTATACGGCCGAGACCATGACTCTGGACCTGGCTGAAGGCGAATTCTTCATCAAGGACCCCGCCAGTCTGTGGGCGGGCACTTCGCTCTATGACTTGTATGAAAAAGCCCACACGCCTTGGGAATGGCACGCGCCGATTTTCGCTCGGGCCAAAGAATTGGGCATGCTCGCCTTCTCGACACCGTTCGATGACACCGCGGTGGACTTTCTCGAAAGCCTTGATGTGCCGGCCTACAAGATCGCCAGTTTCGAAAACACCGATTTGCCGTTGATTCGCCGCGTGGCCGCCACCGGCAAACCGCTGATCATCTCCACGGGCATGGCCAGCATCGCCGAACTGGATGAAACCGTACGCGCCGCGCGTGAAGCCGGCTGCAAGGATCTGGTGCTGCTCAAATGCACCAGCACCTACCCGGCGACACCGCTCAACAGCAACGTGCGCACGATCCCGCATTTGCGTGAATTGTTCGGTTGCGAGGTGGGGCTGTCGGATCACTCGATGGGCGTTGGTGTGTCGGTCGCGGCGGTGGCTCTGGGGGCAACGGTGGTGGAAAAGCATTTCACCCTCGACCGTTCAGCGGGCGGTGTGGATGCCAGTTTCTCGCTGGAACCGGCGGAAATGGCCAGCCTGGTGCTGGAAACCGAGCGCGCCTGGCAAGCCATGGGCCAAGTGCATTACGGTGTAACCGAGGCCGAGCGCAAGTCGCTGGCCTATCGCCGCTCGCTGTACGTCACCGCCGATATGGCCGCCGGTGACACCTTTAGCGGGGACAACCTGCGCGCCATTCGCCCGGGTCTCGGTCTGCCGCCCAAGCACACCGACGCCGTCCTCGGTCGCCGCGCGCGCACGCCAATCAAGCGTGGCACGCCGCTGGACTGGTCGTTGGTCGAATAAGCCGATCTGCACCGATTCGGCAAAATAGCGTGACCTGCGAGTCATAACGCGCATCTTCACTGTATTGTATTGATCGGGGAGATGGCGCCTGGCTCGTTTTCGATTCCAGTGATAGCCCTTTGCGCTCCCCGTGGCTGCCCGTTGTGGCGGCCGTTTTCTGTTTGTCGGCGCCCCTCGAAATCCTTGCGAGCGGTGGTCTTGGGCTGTTTTTTATTGGGAAGCCGTAATGATTGGCATAAAAAGCATTGCGAGCTACGTTCCTGTAGCCGGCGTGGACAATTACGCACAAGGTGCAAAATTCGAGAAGGATGAAGAATTCATCCTTGGCAAGATCGGCTCGGCATTCCTGCCGCGCAAAGACGCTGAGCAAGAAACTTCCGATCTGTGCGTGGAAGCGGCCAATGCGCTGTTCGCCAGCAACCCTGATCTGAAGCGTGAATCGATTGATGCGTTGATTGTCGTCACCCAGAACGGTGACGAAGAAGGCCTGCCACACACCGCTGCGATCGTGCAGGACAAACTCGGTCTGCCGACCAACGTTGCCGCGTTCGATATTTCCCTGGGCTGTTCCGGTTACGTCTATGGCATCTACGCGATCAAGGGCTTCATGGAAGCCGCCGGCCTGAAGAACGGCCTGCTGATCACCGCTGACCCGTATTCGAAAATCGTTGACCCGGAAGATCGCAACACCACCATGCTGTTCGGCGACGCCGCTACCGCCACGTGGATGGGCGAAGATCCGACCTGGGCGCTGGGCAAGGCCAAGTTCGGCACCGACGGTTCCGGCGCGCCGCACCTGAAAGTCACCGATGGCGTGTTCTTCATGAACGGTCGTCAGGTGTTCAACTTCGCACTGCTTAAAGTCCCTGCACACTTGCATGAACTGCTGGATGATTCCGGTCTGAAGGCCGATGACATCGATGCCTTTTGCATTCACCAGGGCAGTGCGGCGATTGTCGATGCCGTGGCGCGGCGCTTCGAAGGCGAGCCGGAAAAATTCATCAAGGACATGGTCGAGACCGGTAACACCGTGTCGTCGAGCATTCCGTTACTGCTGGAAAAACACGTGATCGATTCCGACTGGCAGCGCATTGCGCTCAGCGGTTTCGGTGTAGGTCTGTCGTGGGGCTCGGCGATCATCTATCGCCCTTGAGTCCGATCAAAAACGACGGATACAAAAATAGCGTTCAAGGTTAACCTTGAACGCTATTTTTTTGCCTGAAACGGAGCGCGAGGCGCCATGAGCGAGTTTTTTCAAGCCAATGCCGAGGTGTTGCAACGGCGCTGGCCGGCGCTGTTCGAGCGACTGATGGCCGAAGACAGTGCGTCCGTAGCGGCTGAACTCGTTGAGGGAATTGGCTCGACGCTGAGCGTCAACGGCATTCAACTCACCAGTCGCCACGATCGCCTCCATGAAGCGCAGACTCAGGCCGCCAGCCTGCCCGACAAGCCGCAGTTGCACGTCTATGGCACCGCCCTCGGGGATTTGCCAGTTGTGCTGCTGGAGCGCGAAGGCCTGCAACGGTTGTACGTGCACATCCTCAACGGCGCGTTGTTCGCGCTAGTGCTGCAACTGCTTGATCAGCGCCAGTGGCTGGAAGATCCATGCGTCGAGGTGTTCTACGCCGGTGACCTCTCGGACATTTGCTCGCCGTTTTTTGCGCTGCCTGCCGAAATGTTGCTGGCCGATGACTTCAACGCGAAGATCCGCGATCGGCTGGTCAACGAAGTTCATCTGAGTTTCAACAATCGTGAATTCGATGCGCAGTCGCCATTCATTCAACAGCGTTTGCAGGAATGTTTGCCGGTGCTGCTCGGCGATGACGATGTGGCGCAACTGTTTGGCACGCGCACCGGGCACGAGATCTACGTGATCGGCACCGGCCCGACCCTTGAAGGGCATTTCGAGCGTTTGGCGGCCATCCGTGCTCGGGCCCAGCGTCCACTGATCATCTGTGTCGACACGGCTTACCGGCCGTTGCTTGAGCACGGGATTGTGCCGGATCTGGTGGTGACCATTGATCAACGCATCAGCTTTCGGCATCTGCCGTTTGAAGCATCCGACGATATCCCGCTGGTCTACTTGCCGATGAGCGATCCCGAGGTATTGCGCGCGTGGAAGGGCAAGCGCTATGGCGGCTACTCGGCCAGTCCGGTGTATGCGCAATTGCGTGAGCAGTATCCGCGCGGGGAACTGCATGTAGGTGGCAGCGTGATTCACCCGGCAGTGGATCTGGCAGTGAAAATGGGCGCGGCCCGCATCACCCTGTTCGGCGCTGACTTCGCCTTCCCGATGAACAAGACTCATGCCGGCTGGAGTGATGGCGATTTGGGGCCCGGGGTGAATCAGGCGCGGCACTGGGTGCGCGACGGCAATGGCCGGCGGGTCAGCACGCAACTGAACTTCCGTGGTTATTTGTGCGTGCTTGAGCGCTTTATCGCTGAGCATCCGCACGTGCAGTTTTTCAACAGCAGCAGGGAGGGCGCACTGATCGCCGGAACGCAATTCAATCAGGAGTTTGTGCAATGACGGCGATGGAAACGTGCGTCGGTGAATGCCGTCAGTGTGCAGGTCTGTTTCGACTGGGGCGTGATGTCGAGGCTGCGTTGATCATGATCGATGTCTTTGAGGGAGCGCAGCAGTTATTGATGTCCGCACCCGCTGATACCCAGCAGCTGTGGGCACAGGTCCTCACGCAGATGCTCGATTGCCAGGAACGCCAGGACTGGCTGGGACTGGCTGACTATATGGAGTACGAACTGGTCGAATTGCTGCACAGCGTCCCGGCCTGAACACGCCGACAGCACTGGCCCGCAGGTTTGCGCAGCAGTCGGTTTTATGGCGTCATTTTTTCGCGGCTGGTGTACTGCTAAGTCTTTGTTTTCGTGGGGGTGGCCGGGTGATGGCAATTTTTTTTCAAAAAGCCCTCAAGCAACCTGCAATCCCGACGATAACTATTACGAAGGTTCTCTAGGCCATACCCGGCGGTTGCCAGGGCCGGAAGCCGCAGTACCCAACCAACGAGGAATTCGTCATGGCTTTAACAGTAAACACCAACACCACATCGTTGAACGTTCAGAAAAACCTGAACCGCGCTTCCGACGCTCTGTCGACTTCGATGCAGCGCCTGTCTTCCGGCCTGAAAATCAACAGCGCTAAAGACGACGCCGCTGGCCTGCAGATCTCCACTCGTATGCAATCGCAAATCCGCGGTGGCAACCAGGCTATCCAGAACGCCAACGACGGTATCTCCGTTGCTCAGACCGCTGAAGGCGCTCTGCAAGCTACTACCGACATCCTGCAGCGTATGCGTGAACTGGCTGTTAAAGCACGTACCGGCACCAACGGCACTGCTGACCAGAAAGCGACCAACAAAGAATTCGCCGACATGTCGGACGAAATCACCCGTATCGCAGCTTCCACCAACCTGAACGGCAAAAACCTGCTGGACGGTTCGGCTGGTACTGTGACTCTGCAAGTTGGCGCAAACACCGGTACTGCTAACCACATCGACCTGGTACTGAGCTCCAAGTTCGACGCCGTCAGCCTGTCCGTGGACAAAGGTACTCTGGCTCTGACCGGTACTGACGCTGCAAACGCCGGTAGCAACATCGACAACGCTATCACTGCAATCGACGCTGCTATCGCTGCAATCGGTGACACCCGTGCCAGCCTCGGTGCTTCGCAAAACCGTCTGACCAGCACCATCGCCAACCTGCAGAACATCGTTGAGAACACCACTGCTGCACAGGGTCGTGTACAAGACACCGACTTCGCCGCAGAAACTGCTAACCTGACCAAGCAGCAAACTCTGCAGCAGGCTTCGACCTCCGTTCTGGCTCAAGCCAACCAACTGCCTTCCGCTGTACTGAAGCTGCTTCAGTAATTTCGGAACAAGTTTGGGCGGGGGAGTGCGCTGGTCGTGCTCTCTCGCCCTTTTACGTTAGGAGGTGATGAGCATGGACATGAGCGTCAAGCTTAACCAGTCTTATCCGGCTCCCAAGCCAGTCACGCCGGTTACTGACAAACCGTCAGAAACGCCGAAAGTTGCCAAGACTGAAGCGCCGGTCGCTGCCAAGAGTCAGGTTACGGACGACGCCAAGTTGAAACTGGCGGTGCAGGAGATCGAGAAGTTTGTCCAATCGATCAAGCGCAATCTGGAGTTCTCGATCGACGAGCATTCCGGGAAGGTCATCGTCAAGGTGATCGCAAGCGAGACGGGTGAAGTCGTTCGACAGATTCCCTCCGCAGAAGCCCTCAAGCTGGCAGACAGCCTCGCCAATGCGAGCCACGTGTTGTTCGACGCCAAAGTCTGATAGCTGGCATGAATAATGTTTGTACGTTCTCAGGACGCGTGTAACGGTCAAAAGAATGGCAACAATCTGAAGGGAGATGCACATGGCAAGTCCAATTCTACCGGGTACCGGACTGGGTTCCGGCCTGGACATCGGTGCGATCGTCACTGCGCTGGTCAACGCCGACAAGGCGCCGAAGCAGACCCAGATCGATACCGCAACCAAAGCCAATACGCTGAAGATTTCCGGCATCGGTTCGTTGAAGAGTGCGCTGACCACCTTCCAGACGGCGATGGCCAATCTGAGCAGCAAGACCAACCCTGCATTTGCCGGTTTCACCGCGACTTCCAGCAATACGAACCTGACCGCTACTTCCGATAGCAGCGCGGTTGCGGGTAATTACAACGTTGTTGTCAGTCAGTTGGCCACGGGCTCGAAAGTCGCCAGCGCCTCTTTCGCCGGCGGTGCCGCCAGTGCCATTCCGAGTGGTACCCTGAAAATCAGTCAGAATGGCACTGATTACAATGTCGACATCCCGGCCGATGCCACGTTGCAGACCACCCGCGACGCCATCAACAAGGCTCAGGGCGCCAACGGCATTTCCGCCAACATCGTGACCGACAGCAGCGGTGCTTCGCGCCTGGTGATCAGTTCGAGCAAGACCGGCGAAGGTTCTGACCTCTCCGTCAGCGGTATTGCCGGTCTGGAAATCGATGGTACCCAGCCGATGGGCGCCAGCCCGGCTGCAGGTGCTTCAGGCGCCGTCAACGGCGTTGCGAAAAACGCCAAACTGACCATCGACGGCCTTGAAGTCACCAGCAAAAGCAACACGGTGAGCGGCGCAATCAGTGGTCTGACCTTGAATCTGACGACTGTCAGCGAAGGTACGCCGGCCAAGCCGACGGTTGTCAGCGTGGACGCCAATACCAAGGGGCTGCAGGCATCGATTCAGTCGTTCGTCGACGCTTACAACACCTTGAAGACCACCATCGATACGCTGTCCAAGGCTACGCCGGATGCCGATGGCAAGCTGACCGTGCAAGCGGCATTCACAGGCGATGCGATGCCGCGCGCACTGATTGCCGATATTCGTGGCGAGTTGACGGCCAAGGGCGCTGGCGGTCCGTTGGCGGTGCTGTCGCAGTTGGGTGTAATGACCGACCGCAATACCGGTAACCTGACGTTCGATACCGCTGCATTCAACAAAACCATGGACCAGCCAGGCATGACTGGTCAGGTTCAGCAATTGTTCACTGGCACCGACGACACCAATGGTCTGTTGGCGCGTATGAGCAAAGCGGTGGACCCGTACCTCAAGCCACCAGCGGATAATAAGTCCGGTACCGGTTTGCTTGATCAGCGTATGGCCATCCTTACCAAAAACACCAAAAGCCTGACCGAGCAGCAGTTGGCGCTGGATTTGCGTGTTTCCAACCTGACCAAGACGTTGACTGCAAAGTACAACGCCATGGACTTGCTGGTAGGGCAGATGAAGGCGACGGCGAGCAACATTACCTCGTTCTTCAGCTCGCTGACCGCTCAGCAGTCCGCGAAGTAACAGGCAGGCACGACAAAAACCCGGCTACGCTTTATCGGCGTGTGCCGGGTTTTTGTCTTTTGATCTAAAGTTCTCTGACTCGTTGGCGATACACTGGATATACGAGTCATTGTGGCAATGAGGTAGAACATGAATCCGATGTTAGCCCTTCGGCAATACCAGAAAGTCGGCGCACATGCCCAGACGTCCGAAGCGAGCCCGCACCGCCTGGTGCAAATGTTGATGGAAGGTGGTCTGGGGCGTATCGCTGAGGCCAAAGGCGCCATTGAGCGCAAGGACATTGCTGCCAAGTGCACGGCTATCAGCAAGGCCGTGGGCATCATTGGTGGCCTGTGTGAAGGTCTCGATCTGGAAAACAGCGCCGATGCGGTAGCTGAACTCAACCAGCTCTACATCTACATGATGAAGCGATTGGCTGAGGCCAACGTCAAGAGTGATCCGAAGATTCTCGACGAAGTTGCCGGTCTCCTGCGCACGGTAAAGGAAGGCTGGGACGGTATTGCTCCACCAGGTCCACAGTTTTAAGGAGAGCGCCATGAGTCTTGTATTGCAGCGAATCGCCGATACCCGAGAAGCGTTGGTCAGTGCCCTGGCCGAGCGCAACTGGGAAGCCATTGGTGAGCTGGATCTGGCTTGCCGTTCCTGCATGGAAGACGTCATGGCTGAGGCTGCGCTGGACGAGGTCGCATTGCGCGACAACCTTGAGGAGTTGCTCCACGTCTACAAGGACCTTCTTGAGGTGGCCATGGGTGAGCGGCAGGCGATAGCCAACGAGATGTCGCAGATCACCCAAGCGCAAAAGGCGGCAAAGGTTTACCATCTGTTTGGTTAATTAACCCCCAGTTAATCCAGACATGTGCGCCATAAATTTGACTGTGCACGGTTTTTTGACTTAACTAGTGGCTGTTTTCAGATTTCAGGCGTCTACAGGCACATGGTGTCCTGCAAGCGTCTCGCTTGCCCCTAATTTCGGGCATTGAGTTGACTAGGGAAGTTGCTATTGCATGTGGCGTGAAACCAAAATTCTGCTGATCGATGACGATAGCGTCCGCCGCCGCGACCTGGCGGTGATTCTAAATTTTCTCGGCGAAGAAAATTTACCCTGCGGCAGCCATGACTGGCAGCAGGCAGTCGGCTCTTTGTCGTCTAGTCGTGAGGTCATTTGCGTACTGATCGGGACGGTTAATGCTCCTGGCGCGCTTTTGGGCTTGCTAAAGACACTCTCGACCTGGGATGAGTTCCTTCCGGTTTTGTTGATGGGCGATAATTCTTCCGTTGACCTGCCTGAAGACCAGCGTCGCCGTGTGCTTTCGACTCTCGAAATGCCGCCCAGCTACAGCAAACTGCTCGACTCCCTGCACCGTGCCCAGGTCTATCGCGAGATGTATGACCAGGCCCGCGAGCGCGGTCGTCATCGCGAGCCCAACCTGTTCCGCAGCCTTGTCGGCACCAGCCGGGCGATCCAGCACGTGCGCCAGATGATGCAGCAAGTCGCCGACACCGACGCCAGTGTGCTGATCCTCGGCGAGTCCGGCACCGGCAAGGAAGTGGTTGCGCGTAACCTGCATTACCATTCCAAGCGTCGCGATGCGCCATTCGTGCCGGTCAACTGCGGGGCGATCCCGGCAGAGCTGCTCGAAAGCGAATTGTTCGGCCATGAAAAGGGCGCCTTCACCGGTGCGATCACCAGCCGTGCCGGCCGTTTCGAATTGGCCAACGGCGGTACGCTGTTTCTCGACGAAATCGGCGACATGCCGCTGCCGATGCAGGTCAAGCTGCTGCGCGTTCTGCAAGAGCGCACTTTCGAGCGCGTGGGCAGCAACAAGACCCAGAGCGTCGACGTGCGCATCATCGCCGCGACCCACAAGAATCTCGAAAGCATGATCGAGATCGGCACCTTCCGCGAAGACCTTTACTATCGCCTGAACGTGTTCCCGATCGAGATGGCGCCGCTGCGTGAGCGCGTCGAAGACATTCCGTTGCTGATGAACGAACTGATCTCGCGCATGGAACATGAGAAGCGCGGTTCGATCCGTTTCAACTCGGCAGCGATCATGTCGCTGTGCCGTCACGGCTGGCCGGGCAACGTCCGCGAGCTGGCCAACCTCGTCGAGCGCATGGCGATCATGCACCCGTACGGGGTGATCGGCGTGGTCGAGTTGCCGAAAAAATTCCGTTACGTCGATGACGAAGACGAGCAAATGGTCGACAGCCTGCGCAGCGATCTCGAAGAGCGCGTGGCGATCAACGGCCATACGCCGGACTTCACCGCCAATGCCATGCTGCCGCCGGAAGGCCTGGATCTGAAGGACTACCTCGGTGGTCTGGAGCAGGGCCTGATTCAACAGGCGCTGGACGATGCCAACGGCATTGTGGCGCGCGCGGCTGAACGTCTGCGTATCCGCCGTACCACGCTGGTCGAGAAGATGCGCAAGTACGGCATGAGCCGGCGCGATGGAGACGAACAGGCGGAGGATTGACGCCTGTTTTTCAACTGCTTAATTTATAAGCAGTTTTTTTTAGGCACGGGTATTGCTACAGCCCTCGCAACGTTCCGTTTAACTGACGGTCAGCCAAGCGAGAAAGCACAATGCCCCAAGCCCAGATGTCTTCTGCCTCCAGTCCCGAGGGGCAGCCGTCCTCCGTAGAGCAGGCAAGCCGACAGGGTCTTGAGCAGGCATTCGAGCTGTTCAGCCAGATGTCCAGCCAACTGACGGACTCCTACAGCATGCTTGAAGCGCGGGTGACCGAGCTCAAGGGTGAGCTGGCGGTGGTCAGTGCCCAGCGCATGCAGGAACTGGCAGAAAAAGAACGCTTGGCCAACCGTCTGCAAAACCTCCTGGATCTGTTGCCCGGTGGCGTCATCGTCATTGACGGTCACGGCATGGTGCGCGAAGCCAACCCGGCCGCCATCGAACTGCTCGGCCTGCCGCTTGAAGGCGAGTTGTGGCGCCATGTGATTGCGCGTTGCTTTGCCCCGCGTGAAGACGACGGTCATGAAATTTCCCTGAAAAATGGTCGACGCCTGTCGATTGCCACCCGCTCACTGGATGCCGAGCCGGGGCAATTGGTGCTGCTCAACGATCTGACAGAAACCCGTCATCTGCAGGACCAACTGGCGCGCCATGAACGTTTGTCCTCGCTGGGGCGCATGGTCGCCTCTCTGGCCCATCAGATCCGCACGCCACTGTCCGCCGCTTTGCTCTACGCCAGTCATTTGACTGAGCAAGAGTTGCCGGTCGCCACTCAGCAGCGTTTCGCCGGGCGTCTGAAGGAACGTTTGCATGAACTCGAGCATCAAGTGCGCGACATGCTGGTGTTCGCTCGCGGTGAATTGCCGCTGACTGATCGCCTGACCCCGAATGCCTTGATGCAGGCGCTGCAAGCGGCGGCGCTGACCCACGTGCAGGATCTGCCCATTCGCTGGCAGTGCGACAGTCATGCCGGCGAGCTGCTGTGCAATCGCGACACACTGGTGGGGGCGCTTTTGAACTTGATCGAAAACGCGATTCAGGCCAGTGCCGGTGATGTGCGTCTGAAAGTGCATTGCTACAGCCGCGACAACAGCCTGCGCCTGAGCATCAGCGACAGCGGCAGCGGCATTGAACCGGCCATTCTGGCGCGGCTCGGCGAGCCATTTTTCACCACCAAAGTCACCGGCACCGGCCTGGGCCTGACCGTGGTCAAGGCTGTGGCCCGGGCGCATCAGGGAGAATTGCGTCTGCGTTCGCGGGTCGGGCGCGGTACGTGCGCGCAGGTCATCCTGCCGCTGTTTTCCGCTGTTCAGGGAGCTGAGTGAAAGACATGGGCATCAAGGTTTTGCTGGTCGAGGATGACCGCTCGTTGCGCGAGGCGCTGGCCGATACATTGCTGTTGGCCGGCCACGATTACCACGCGGTCGGTTGCGCTGAAGATGCGCTGACGGCGGTCGGGCGTGAGGCGTTCAGTCTGGTGGTCAGTGACGTCAACATGCCGGGCATGGACGGTCATCAATTGCTCTCCCTGCTGCGTGCACGCCAACCGCAATTGCCCGTGTTGCTGATGACCGCGCACGGCGCGGTCGAGCGTGCAGTCGATGCGATGCGCCAAGGTGCGGCGGACTATCTGGTCAAGCCTTTTGAGCCGAAGGCCTTGCTCGATCTGGTGGCACGGCATGCGCTGGGCAGCATTGGCGCAAACGAAGGCGAAGGTCCGGTGGCAGTCGAGCCCGCCAGTGCGCAGTTGCTCGAGTTGGCCGCGCGAGTGGCGCGCAGCGATTCCACGGTGCTGATCTCGGGCGAGTCCGGCACCGGTAAAGAAGTGCTGGCGCGCTACATTCACCAGCAATCCCATCGCTCCAGTCAGCCGTTCATTGCGATCAACTGCGCCGCGATCCCGGACAACATGCTCGAAGCAACGCTGTTTGGCCATGAGAAAGGCTCGTTCACCGGCGCCATTGCCGCACAAGCCGGCAAGTTCGAACAGGCTGACGGCGGCACATTGTTGCTCGACGAAATTTCCGAAATGCCTCTCGGCCTGCAAGCCAAACTGCTGCGCGTGTTGCAGGAGCGCGAGGTCGAGCGCGTCGGTGCGCGCAAGCCGATCGCCCTGGATATTCGCGTGGTCGCCACCACCAACCGTGATCTGGCCGGCGAAGTGGCGGCCGGGCGTTTCCGTGAAGACCTTTTTTACCGTCTGTCGGTGTTTCCCCTGGCTTGGCGTCCACTTCGCGAGCGCACTGCCGATATCTTGCCGTTGGCCGAGAGGTTGCTGACCAAACACGTCAATAAAATGAAGCACGCCGCAGCGAAACTCTCGCCTGAAGCGCAAACGTGCCTGACCGCCTACCCATGGCCGGGCAATGTGCGCGAACTGGATAACGCCATTCAACGGGCGCTGATTTTGCAGCAGGGCGGTTTGATTCAGCCGCAGGATTTCTGTCTGGCCGGTCCCGTGACGTACACCGCGATGCCCGTCGCCGCGCCGGTGCCAGCGCTGCTTCGCGAGGTGGAAATCGAAGCGGATTCGGCTGGCGCCCTGGGCGATGACCTGCGCCGCCGGGAGTTTCAGATGATCATCGACACCCTGCGCGCCGAGCGTGGCCGTCGCAAGGAGGCCGCCGAAAAACTCGGTATCAGCCCGCGCACCCTGCGCTACAAACTGGCGCAAATGCGCGATGCCGGGATGGACGTCGAAGGCTATCTGTTCGCCACCTGACGCCTGATGCAACGATTTGAAAATGCTTTTCTGAAGGGGTGCCCGTGAGCTGGCACCCTTGTTGCTAATACCTGTGTACCCGCCGAGTGAGTGTCAAAAAATTGCGGGCCGCCCAAGAGAGTAGACCATGAGCCAAGGTATTGAATTTAATCGGTTGATGATGGACATGAAGGCCATGAAATTGGACGCCATGTCTGCGCCGAAATCGACGACCGCTGTCCCTGAGCTGGGAGGCAGCAGCTTTTCCGACATGCTCGGTCAGGCGATCAACAAAGTCAGCGATACCCAGACCGCGTCGACTCAGTTGGCCAACGCATTCGAAGTGGGCAAAAGCGGTGTCGATCTGACCGATGTGATGATCGCTTCGCAGAAAGCCAGCGTGTCGTTCCAGGCTCTGACCCAGGTGCGCAACAAACTGGTTCAGGCTTATCAAGACATCATGCAGATGCCGGTATAAGGACGAGATTGAGTCATGGCAGAAGCAGTCGCCGATAACGTTCCGGCCAAGGCCACCCCGATAGACGGCAAACCGCCGCTGTTCGGCCTGTCCTTCCTGGAAAACCTCTCCGAGATGACCATGCTGCGTCAGGTGGGCCTGTTGGTCGGCCTGGCTGCGAGCGTGGCGATTGGCTTTGCCGTGGTGCTGTGGTCGCAGCAGCCGGATTACCGTCCGTTGTACGGCAGCCTTGCCGGCATGGACGCCAAACAGGTCATGGAAACCCTGGCCGCCGCCGACATTCCTTACAACGTTGAACCGAACTCCGGCGCCTTGCTGGTCAAGGCCGATGACTTGTCCCGTGCGCGGATGAAACTCGCTGCTGCTGGTGTCACTCCCAGCGACGGCAATATCGGTTTCGAAATCCTCGACAAGGAACAAGGTCTGGGCACCAGCCAGTTCATGGAAGCCACGCGTTATCGTCGCGGCCTCGAAGGCGAACTGGCGCGGACCATTTCCAGCCTGAACAACGTCAAAGGTGCCCGCGTGCATCTGGCGATTCCGAAAAGCTCGGTGTTCGTCCGTGACGAGCGCAAGCCAAGCGCTTCGGTATTGGTTGAGCTGTACAGCGGTCGTTCGCTGGAGCCAGGTCAGGTCATCGCGATCATCAATCTGGTGGCGACTTCCGTTCCCGAGTTGAGCAAGTCGCAGATCACCGTCGTCGACCAGAAGGGCAACCTGCTCTCTGATCAGGCGGAAAACTCCGAAATGACCATGGCCGGCAAGCAGTTCGATTACAGCCGCCGCATGGAAAGCATGCTCACCCAGCGTGTACACAACATTCTGCAGCCGGTACTGGGCAACGATCGCTACAAGGCTGAAGTCTCGGCCGATATCGATTTCAATGCGGTCGAGTCGACTGCCGAGCAGTTCAACCCGGATCAACCGGCGTTGCGCAGCGAGCAGTCGGTCAACGAGCAACGCACTGCCAGCAATGGCCCGCAAGGCGTGCCGGGTGCCCTGAGCAACCAGCCGCCGTCGCCAGCCTCGGCACCGCAAACCACCGGTGGCGCCGCCGCGCCGGCCGCCATGGTGCAGCCAGGTCAGCCATTGGTTGATGCCAACGGTCAGCAGATCATGGACCCGGCCACCGGCCAGCCAATGCTCGCGCCGTACCCGGCCGACAAGCGTCAACAATCGACCAAGAACTTCGAACTCGACCGTTCCATCAGCCACACCAAACAGCAGCAGGGTCGCCTGAATCGCCTGTCGGTGTCGGTGGTGGTCGACGATCAGGTCAAGGTCAACGCGGCCAACGGTGAAACCAGCCGTGCGCCTTGGAGCGCCGACGAATTGGCGCGCTTCACCCGTCTGGTCCAGGACGCGGTCGGTTTCGACGCCAGCCGTGGCGACAGCGTCAGCGTGATCAACATGCCGTTCTCCGCCGAGCGCGGCGAAGTGATTGCCGATATTCCGTTCTACTCCCAGCCATGGTTCTGGGACATCGTCAAACAAGTGCTGGGTGTGTTGTTCATCCTGGTGCTGGTGTTTGGTGTGCTGCGTCCGGTGCTCAACAACATCACCGGCGGCGGCAGAGGCAAGGAGCTGGCCGGTCTTGGCAGCGACGTGGAACTCGGCGGGATGGGCGGCCTGGACGGCGAACTTTCCAACGACCGCGTGAGCCTCGGTGGTCCGCAGAGCATTCTGTTGCCGAGCCCAAGTGAGGGTTATGACGCGCAACTGAATGCAATCAAGAGTCTGGTGGCCGAGGATCCGGGTCGCGTGGCTCAGGTCGTGAAAGAGTGGATTAACGCAGATGAGTGATAACCGAGCCGCAACCGTCAAACTGAACAAGGTCGACAAAGCCGCGATTCTGCTGCTGTCCCTGGGTTCGACCGATGCCGCGCAAGTGCTGCGCCACATGGGCCCGAAAGAGGTTCAGCGCGTCGGCGTGGCCATGGCGCAGATGGGCAATGTCCATCGCGAGCAGGTTGAGCAGGTCATGAGCGAGTTCGTCGACATCGTCGGCGACCAGACCAGCCTCGGCGTCGGTTCCGACGACTACGTGCGCAAAATGCTCACCCAGGCCCTGGGTGAAGACAAGGCCAACGGCCTGATCGACCGCATCCTGCTCGGTGGCAACACCAGTGGCCTCGACAGCCTGAAGTGGATGGAACCGCGCGCCGTCGCCGACGTGATCCGTTACGAGCACCCGCAGATCCAGGCGATCGTGGTGGCGTACCTCGACCCGGATCAGGCCGGTGAAGTACTCGGCAACTTCGACCACAAAGTGCGTCTGGACATCATCCTGCGCGTCTCGTCGTTGAACACCGTGCAACCGGCAGCATTGAAAGAACTCAACCAGATTCTCGAGAAGCAGTTCTCCGGCAACTCGAATGCCTCGCGCACCACCCTGGGTGGCATCAAGCGTGCGGCGGACATCATGAACTTCCTCGACAGCTCGATCGAAGGCCAGCTCATGGACTCGATCCGCGAAGTCGACGAAGACCTGTCCGGTCAGATCGAAGACCTCATGTTCGTGTTCAACAACCTCGCCGATGTCGACGACCGTGGCATTCAGGCGTTGCTGCGCGAAGTGTCTTCCGACGTGCTGGTGCTGGCCCTCAAGGGTTCGGACGAAGGTGTCAAAGAGAAGATCTTCAAGAACATGTCCAAACGTGCCGCCGAACTGTTGCGCGACGACCTCGAGGCCAAAGGCCCGGTGCGCGTCAGCGACGTCGAAACCGCACAGAAAGAAATCCTCACCATTGCCCGTCGTATGGCCGAAGCCGGCGAGATCGTGCTCGGTGGCAAAGGTGGCGAGGAAATGATCTAAGCCCATGGACAAGCACGACGACGATGTGACGGATCTGATCCGCGCCCGCGATGTCCGTGGTTTCGAATCCTGGGCCATGCCCAGCTTCGACCCGCCGAAACCGGAACCCGAGCCTGAGCCGGAGCCCGAACCGCCGGAAATGGAAGAAGTGCCGCTGGAAGAAGTCCAGCCACTGACCCTGGAAGAACTCGAAAGCATCCGTCAGGAGGCTTACAACGAGGGCTTCGGCATCGGCGAAAAAGAAGGTTTTCACAGCGCCACGCTCAAGGTGCGTCAGGAAGCCGAGGTGGCGCTCACCGCCAAACTCGCCAGCCTTGAGCAGTTGATGGTGAACCTGTTCGAGCCCATCGCCGAGCAAGACACGCAGATCGAAAAGTCGCTGGTCGACCTCGTGCAACACATCACCAAACAGGTGATCAAGCGCGAACTGGCCATCGATTCCAGCCAGATCGAACACGTCATGCGCGACGCCCTCAAGCTGTTGCCGCTGGGCGTCGACAACGTGCGTCTGTACGTCAATCCGCAGGACTTCGAACAGGCCAAGGCCCTGCGCGAACGTCATGAGGAAACCTGGCGCATTGTCGAAGATGAATTGCTGTTGCCGGGTGGTTGCCGGGTTGAAACCGAGCACAGTCGCATCGATGCGAGCATCGAAACCCGCGTCACTCAGGTTATGGCCAAACTGTTCGATCAGTTGCATGAACAGGCTTTGCACCCGGCTGATGCGGATCTGACTCTGGATATTCCGGAAGACGTAAAACCGGCGGCCACGCCTGAAGAGCCGCTCGCGGACGAACCCGATGCGCCTTGAACGCACCAGTTTCGCCAAGCGCCTGAGCAGTTACGCTGAGGCCACCGAGATTGCCGGCGCGCCGATTCTTGAGGGTCGCCTGCTGCGCATGGTCGGCCTCACCCTCGAAGCCGAAGGCCTGCGCGCCGCGATGGGCACGCGTTGCCTGGTGATCAATGACGACAGCTATCACCCGTCCCAGGTGGAAGCGGAAGTCATGGGGTTTTCCGGCAGCAAAGTCTTTCTGATGCCGGTCGGCAGTGTCGCCGGCATCGCCCCTGGCGCGCGCGTGGTGCCGCTCGCGGATACCGGTCGGTTGCCGATGGGCATGAGCATGCTCGGACGCGTACTCGACGGTGCCGGTCGCGCGCTGGACGGCAAGGGCGGCATGAAAGCCGAAGACTGGGTGCCGATGGACGGCCCGACAATCAACCCGCTCAACCGTGACCCGATCAGCGTACCGCTGGACGTCGGTATCCGTTGCATCAACGGTTTGCTGACGGTCGGTCGCGGCCAGCGTCTGGGTCTGTTCGCCGGTACCGGTGTCGGTAAATCGGTACTGCTGGGCATGATGACCCGCTTCACCGAGGCCGACATTATCGTCGTCGGCCTGATCGGTGAGCGGGGTCGCGAAGTTAAGGAGTTCATCGAGCACAGCCTCGGTGAAGAAGGCCTCAAACGTTCCGTGGTCGTCGCCTCGCCGGCGGACGATGCGCCGCTGATGCGTCTGCGTGCGGCGATGTACTGCACGCGCATCGCCGAGTATTTCCGCGACAAGGGCAAGAATGTCCTGTTGCTGATGGATTCGTTGACCCGTTTTGCCCAGGCCCAGCGGGAAATCGCTTTGGCCATCGGCGAGCCGCCGGCGACCAAGGGTTATCCGCCGTCGGTGTTCGCCAAATTGCCGAAACTGGTTGAGCGGGCCGGTAACGCCGAGAAGGGCGGCGGTTCGATCACCGCGTTCTACACCGTGCTGTCCGAAGGCGATGACCAGCAGGACCCGATTGCCGACTCGGCCCGAGGCGTGCTCGACGGCCACATCGTGTTGTCCCGGCGTCTGGCCGAAGAAGGGCACTATCCGGCCATCGACATCGAAGCGTCGATCAGCCGGGTGATGCCGGCGGTGGTTTCGCCGGATCACATGCAGCGCGCGCAATACTTCAAGCAGTTGTGGTCGCGCTATCAGCAGAGTCGCGATCTGATCAGCGTCGGCGCCTACGTTGCCGGTGGCGACCGCGAGACCGATCTGGCGATCTCCCTGCAACCGCAATTGGTCCGCTACCAGCGTCAGGGCCTCAACGACAAAATCAACATGGGCGAAAGCCAGGCTTATCTGGAAACCCTGTTTGCCCCTGCGGCGGGCGGCTAACCGCTCATGGCTACCGTCAGTCGAGCCGCGCGTCTGGCGCCGGTGGTGGACATGGCCGAGCAGGCCGAGAAAGCCGCGGTGCAACGCCTGGGCTATTTTCAGGGGCAGGTGAAGGTCGCTGAAAGCAAACTGGCCGACCTCAATGCCTTCCGTCTGGATTACTCGCAGCAATGGATCGTGCGCGGCAGCACCGGCGTGAGCGGGCAATGGCTACTGGGCTTTCAGGGCTTTCTGGCGCAGCTCGACACCGCCGTCGACCAGCAGCGGCAAAGCCTGGTCTGGCACCAGAACAAACTCGAAAAGGCCCGTGAGGAATGGCAACAGGCGTTCGCCAAGGTCGAAGGCTTGCGCAAACTGGTGCAGCGTTATCGCGAAGAGGCGCAACGCCTTGAAGACAAGCGCGAGCAGAAGCTGCTGGATGAGTTGTCGCAGCGCTTGCCGCGGCAGAATCCGTTCTAAATCGCACCGCTAGACCCTGTGGGAGTGAGCCTGCTCGCGAATGCATTCGGTCAGTTGACTCAATTGTTGACTGGCACGACGCCTTCGCGAGCAGACTCGCTCCCACATTTTGTTCCTGTGTTACACCTTGCCCACGGGTCTACCAAGTGCTAAACCTTGTACACGTTCGTCAATGACAAGGAAGCCAGTCAATGTCAGTCGTTGCAGAAGTCTCTCCGGATGGGAAGAAACTTAAGATATCGGTCAAAGGCCGATTCGATTTCGGCAAACATCAAGAATTTCGCAATTCTTATGAGCGCGTCGATCCAGAGCCCAATTCCTACGAGCTGGATCTGAAAGAAACCACTTATCTGGACAGTTCCGCCCTTGGCATGCTGTTGCTCTTGCGTGATCACGCCGGTGGTGATGATTCGGATATTCGGGTGGTGAATCCGAATTCGGATGTGCGCAAGATCCTCGCCATCTCCAATTTCGACAAACTCTTCGACATCAGTTGACGGCCATGCAGGCGCAAGAGCCGCTGATCATTCTGATCGCCGAAGACAGCGCCGCCGACCGCATGCTGCTGTCGACCATCGTTCGTCGCCAGGGCCATGAAGTGCTGACGGCGGCCAACGGTGCCGAAGCGGTCGATCTGTTTCGTCGGCAACAACCTGATCTGGTACTGATGGACGCAATGATGCCGGTGATGGACGGCTTCGAGGCTGCGCGGCAAATCAAGGCGCTGGCGGGCGAGACGCTGGTGCCGATCATCTTCCTCACCTCGCTGACCGAAAGCGAAGCGCTGGCCCGATGTCTGGAGGCCGGTGGTGACGACTTTCTGGCGAAGCCTTACAACCAGGTGATCCTTGCCGCCAAAATCAAGGCGATGGATCGCTTGCGCCGTTTGCAGGCCACCGTGCTGCAACAGCGCGACCTGATCGCCAAACACCATGATTACCTGCTCAACGAACAGCGCGTAGCCAAAGCAGTGTTCGACAAGGTTGCGCACTCCGGCTGTCTGAGCGCGGCGAATATCCGTTACCTGCAATCGCCCTATGCCTTGTTCAACGGTGACCTGCTGCTGGCGGCCTACACGCCGGCGGGTGACATGCATGTGCTGCTGGGTGATTTCACTGGCCATGGCCTGCCGGCTGCGGTCGGGGCGATGCCCTTGGCCGAGGTGTTCTACGGCATGACCGCCAAGGGCTACGGCCTCGCCGAAACCCTGCGCGAGATGAATGCCAAGCTCAAACGCATCCTGCCGGTGGACATGTTCTGTTGTGCCACGTTGCTCTGCCTGAGTTTTCAGCGACGTTCGGTCGAAGTGTGGAACGGCGGCATGCCCGACGGTTATCTGCATCGCATCGCCTCGGGTGAGCGCGCGCCATTGGCTGCACGGCACTTGCCGTTGGGGGTGTTGAGCGCGCAGGCGTTCGATGACCGTACGGAAGTGCACCCGATGGCCATTGGTGATCGGGTGTTCCTGTTGTCCGACGGCGTGATCGACACCAGTGATGCCAACGATCAGTTGTTCGGTGTAGAGCGTTTGCAGCGGGTGTTCGCCGCCAATCGCGAGCCGGATCGCTTGTTCGAAGATATCGAGCAGGCGTTGCGGGATTTTCGCGGCGAGGCGCGCGACGATGTCAGCATGGTCGAGGTCAGCCTGCTGGAACCGGCGCAGGTCAAGCCGTCGACGCCGGTGTATTCCGACAGCGGCCAGTCTTGTCCGCTCGACTGGTCGGTGAGTTTCGAATTTCGCGGCGCCACGCTTAAGCGCTTCAATCCGTTGCCGTACCTGTTGCAGTTGTTGCTTGAGGTGCATGGGTTGCGGGCGCAGAGTGGTGCTTTGTACAGCGTGCTGGCCGAGTTGTATTCCAATGCGCTGGAGCATGGCGTGCTTGGGCTGGACTCCAGTCTCAAGCGCGATGCGGTCGGGTTCGCCCGCTATTATCAGCAGCGCAATGATCGGCTGGAGGCTCTGCAGGATGGTTTTGTTCGCGTGCATTTGCAGGTGCAGCCACAAGGCGAGGGCGGTTGTCTGGTGATTCGTGTTGAGGACAGTGGCAAGGGGTTTGATGTGGCGCGGGTCATGGAGCGACCGCTGGACGGAGTCCGTTTGTCGGGACGCGGCGTCAGTCTGGTGCGGCAATTGGGGCGTAACGCCAGTTGGTCCGACGAAGGTCGCAGTGCCCGCGTGGAGTTTTCCTGGGAGGTTCAGGCATAATTCGCGCAATTCTTGATCAAGGAGTGAACAAGTGGCTGACACACATATTGATCGCGAGGCGCTGAGCGTACTGCGCGAAGTCATGGAGGAGGGTTATCCGGAGCTTCTGGATACCTTTCTGGCGGATTCCGAAAGTCGCTTGGGCGAGTTGCAAAAGACCTCTGATGCCAAGGTGTTGTCGGAAGTTGCCCATAGCTTCAAGGGCAGCGCCAGCAACATGGGGGCTGTCCGCTTGGCGGCGCTCTGCCAAGAGCTCGAATCGGACGCCAAAGACAAGAGCCCGGCGGAAATAGTCAAACTGGTCGCTGAGATCAGCGGCGAATTTGCTGAAGTTCGCCCGGTTTACGAAAGCGAAAAACATCCCGCTCACACGCACTGATCCCGCCGTCCGGCGCTTTTCTCAAGCGTCGGACAAAACTGGCCCGGCACTTGCAGCTATCTCCGCAACTGTACCTACGATCCCAGTGCAGCGGAGACCGTTTCATGCCTGCGACCCCCAACATCCTTCTTCAGAATGCCGCTCAGGCCAAGGCGCAAGCTGCCTCAGCCAAATCGTCGGCCATGGCCGTAGATGCCGGGGATAAAGCCTCAAGCTTCGCCAAAGTGTTCGCCGATCAGGGATCGAGCAAGGCTGTTGCAACCACTGATAATGCGCCCAAGTCGCCGCGCGACAAGGTCGCTGACAACAGCGGCAAAAAGGACATTGGCAAGGATCAGTCTGCCGCCGCGCAACCGGTGGTTGCCGATAGCGGCAACGACTTGCCTGCCGATAAACCCGCTGCGACCGATGACACCACAGCCGCCACCAGCGATGAAAGTACTGACACGTCCCCGCCCTTGGTGGTTGATGCTGCACCGGTAGACCCGGCGCTCGATCCGGCATTGGTCGCCGCAGCGCAACCGGTGGTCGCGGCGCCCGTGGCGCCGGCGCCGGCCGTTGTCGCCAGCGCCCAGCCTGAAGTCGAAACCCCTGCGCTTGCCGCACTGCCGGGTGTGGTCAAAGATCCGGCACCGGCTACCGACAGCGATTTCGACCCCTCGGCCGATCCGCTCGACTCGATGCCGGCCGTGCGCATGGCGATGGAGCAGGGCGGGCACATTTCTGCCGCCAGTCAGGCGCAACCGAAAACGACGCCCGCACAGGCTCAGGCTGACGGCGAATTGACTGCGGCGCAAAACTTCGCCGCCGGCATGGCCAGCATGCTCGATGTGCAAGCCGACAAGGACAGCACCAGCCAGGGGGGCGAGAAAGCGTTCAGCGGCTTGATCGACGATGGCCTCAAGGACCTCAAGAACGCCACCAGCGATACCCGTGTCGATGACTTCGCCAACCGTCTGGCGGCACTGACGCAGGCCGCCACGCCGAAAACCGCGAACGCGGTGCCGGTGAACCAGCCAATCGCCATGCATCAGAGCGGCTGGACCGAAGAAGTGGTCAACCGCGTCATGTATCTGTCGAGCGCCAATCTGAAGGCGGCAGATATTCAGTTGCAGCCGGCCGAGTTGGGGCGTCTGGATATTCGCGTCAACATGGTGCCGGATCAGCAAACCCAGGTGACGTTCATGAGTGCACATCCAAGCGTGCGTGAAGCGCTGGATGGGCAGATGCATCGTCTGCGCGACATGTTCAACCAGCAGGGCATGGGCCAGGTCGACGTCAGTGTCTCCGACCAGAACCGTGGCTGGCAGGGGCAGCAAGGTCAGGAACAGGCGCAGCAGGGCCAGAGCGGTCGCACCAGCGCTGCTGGTGGTCGCCTCGATTCGGCGGATGAAGAATCGGCACCAGTTGCCATTGCTGAAGCCGCGGCTCAAACCACCAGCGTGATCGGCACAAGCGCGGTCGACTATTACGCCTGATCAAAATCAAGAGCCCCTCACCCTAGCCCTCTCCCGAAGGGAGAGGGGACTGATTGGGGGATGCTGTAGAAATACGCCGACCTGTCAGCGTGGTGCTGAATCCATAATCGACTCGGTCTCTCAGATCGGTATATGAAACAAGATACCTCGAGTCGATCTCTCAGATCGGCGTATGAAGCAAGACACCTCGATCGGCCCCTGAGAACCCCCACTCTAGCCCTTTCCCGGAGGGAGAGGGGACTGATTGGGGGATGCTGTAGAAATACGCCGACCTGTAAGCGTGGTGCTGAATCCATAATCGACTCGGTCTCTCAGATCGGTATATGAAACAAGACACCTCGAGTCGATCTCTCAGATCGGTATATGAAACAAGACACCTCGAGTCGATCTCTCAGATCGGCGTATGAAGCAAGACACCTCGATCGGCCCCTGAGAACCCTCACCCTAGCCCTCTCCCGGAGGGAGAGGGGACTGATTGGGGGATGCTGGAGAAATACGCCGACCTGTCAGCGCGGTGCTGAATCCATAATCGACTCGGTCTCTCAGATCGGTATATGAAACAAGACACCTCGACTCGATCTCTCAGATCGGCGTATGAAGCAAGACACCTCGATCGGCCCCTGAGAACCCTCACCCTAGCCCTCTCCCGGAGGGAGAGGAGACTGATTGGGGGATGCTGGAGAAAAGCGCCGACCTGTAAGCACGTGCTGAATCCATAATCGACTCGGTCTTTCAGGTCGATATTTGACGTCTGACACCTCGGTCGGCCCCCTCTCCCTCCGGGAGAGGGCTGGGGTGAGGGTCGCTTTTGACTTTAGCGTTGTCTGCGCTGCCACCGACACTTCTGGCATAACACTTGCTCTTGCCTTGCCGTGCGACTGTGAAAACCCGATTAGTGACGGATTATTGGCATGGCGAAGAGCGAAACAGCAGCAGTAAAAGACCCCGCAACCAAAGGCAAACTCAAGCTGATCATCATGATCGTGCTGGCGTTGCTGTTGGCCATTGGTGCATCCGTGGGGGCGACCTGGTTCTTCATGCACAGTGCCCAGAGCAAGCCTGCCGAGGCCGCCGAAGCGGCGCCCGTCGGTAAGCAGCCGGCGATCTTCGAGCCAATGGCGCCGGCCTTCGTTGCCAACTACAACCAGAACGGCCGTCAGCGCTACATGCAGGTGAGCATCACCATGCTGGCGCGCAATCAGGCGGATCTGGAAGCGCTCAAAGTGCACATGCCAGTGATCCGCAACAACCTGGTGATGCTCTTCTCCGGTCAGGATTTCGCCACCTTGGCGACCCCGGTCGGCCAGGAGATGTTGCGCCAGAAGGCCACAGCCAGCGTCCAAGAAGTGGCGCAGAAAGAGCTGGGCAAAGTGGTGATCGAACAGTTGCTTTTCACTAATTTCGTACTGCAGTAGGAACACGACATGGCCGTGCAGGATCTGCTGTCCCAGGATGAAATCGACGCGCTGTTGCATGGCGTCGACGATGGTCTGGTACAGACCGATAACGCTGCCGAACCCGGCAGTGTCAAAAGCTACGACCTGACCAGTCAGGATCGCATCGTCCGTGGACGCATGCCGACTCTGGAAATGATCAACGAGCGTTTTGCCCGCTACACCCGCATCAGCATGTTCAACATGCTGCGCCGCTCGGCGGACGTTGCCGTCGGTGGCGTGCAGGTAATGAAGTTCGGCGAATACGTACACTCGCTGTACGTGCCGACCAGCCTCAACCTGGTCAAGATCAAACCGCTACGCGGCACCGCGCTGTTCATCCTCGACGCCAAACTGGTGTTCAAACTGGTGGACAACTTCTTCGGCGGCGACGGCCGTCACGCCAAGATCGAAGGGCGTGAATTCACCCCGACCGAACTGCGCGTGGTGCGCATGGTGCTGGAGCAGGCTTTCGTCGATTTGAAAGAAGCCTGGCAGGCGATCATGGAAGTCAATTTCGAGTACATCAACTCGGAAGTGAACCCGGCCATGGCCAACATCGTCGGCCCGAGCGAAGCGATCGTGGTCTCCACCTTCCACATCGAGCTCGATGGCGGTGGCGGCGATCTGCACGTGACCATGCCGTACTCGATGATCGAGCCGGTGCGCGAAATGCTCGACGCCGGTTTCCAGTCGGATCTCGACGATCAGGACGAGCGCTGGGTCAACGCCCTGCGCCAGGACGTGCTCGATGTCGACGTACCAATCGGTGCCACCGTCGCTCGCCGCCAGTTGAAGCTGCGCGACATCCTGCACATGCAGCCGGGGGATGTGATCCCGGTCGAAATGCCGGAAGAAATGATCATGCGCGCCAACGGCGTGCCGGCCTTCAAGGTCAAGATGGGCTCGCACAAAGGCAACCTCGCGTTGCAGGTGATCGAGCCGATCGAGCGTCGCTGAGGCGGCGCTTTTACCCCCCCCCACACATTTAGCTGAATTGTTGCCCGCCGAGGACAAATGATGAACGACGATATGAACGCCCAGGACGACCAGGCACTGGCTGACGAATGGGCTGCGGCCCTGGAAGAAACCGGTGACGGTCAAGCTGATATCGACGCGCTGCTGGCCGCCGACGCAGCCAGCGGCTCGCGTCTGCCGATGGAAGAGTTCGGCAGCGTGCCGAAGAACAACGATCCGGTGACGCTGGACGGTCCGAACCTGGACGTGATCCTCGACATCCCGGTATCGATATCGATGGAAGTCGGCAGCACCGACATCAACATCCGCAACCTGCTGCAACTCAACCAGGGTTCGGTGATCGAGCTCGATCGTCTGGCCGGTGAGCCGTTGGACGTGCTGGTCAACGGCACGCTGATTGCGCACGGCGAAGTAGTGGTGGTCAACGAGAAGTTCGGCATCCGCCTGACCGACGTGATCAGCCCAAGCGAACGCATCAAGAAGCTGCGCTGAGTGAAACGGTTTCTCTGGGCTCTGTTGGCATTGCCGCTGAGCGTGCTCGCCGCCGAGCCGTCGACCGCCACCACGGTACCTGCCGCGACCGCGCCGATGGTCACCAGCGGCGTGGCCGGGCAATTGACGCAACTGGTATTTGGCCTGTTGCTGGTGCTGGGGTTGATCTTCTTCCTCGCCTGGCTGTTGCGCCGGGTGCAGCAGGCAGGGCCGGCAGGCAAGGGCCAGGTGATCGAGCTGATCGGTTCGCGCGCCCTCAGCCCACGAGACCGCTTGCTGCTGGTCCAGGTTGGCAACGAGCAGATTCTGCTCGGCCTCAGCCCCGGCACCATCACCGCTTTGCATGTGCTCAAGGAACCGGTCGACGTGCCTGCGACCAGTGAAAAAGCGAGCCCGGAATTTGCTCAGCATCTGCTGAAGATTCTCGGCAAGGATCAGAAGGATACGAAGTAATGGGTGCGCTACGCATCGTCTTGACGCTGGCCCTGTTGCTGGCCGCGCCACTGGCGTTCGCCGCCGATCCGTTGTCGATCCCGGCGATCACGCTGGGCACCAACGCCGATGGCGCGCAGGAATATTCGGTCAGTCTGCAGATCCTGCTGATCATGACCGCCCTGAGCTTCATTCCGGCGGCCGTGATTCTGATGACCAGTTTCACCCGGATCATCATCGTCTTCTCGATCCTGCGTCAGGCCCTCGGTCTGCAACAGACGCCGTCGAACCAGATTCTCACCGGCATGGCGCTGTTCCTGACGCTGTTCATCATGGCCCCAGTGTTTGACCGGGTGAACAAGGATGCGCTGCAGCCATATCTGGCGGAAACCCTCACTGCTCAGCAAGCGGTGGAAAAAGCCCAGGTGCCGATCAAGGATTTCATGCTCGCCCAGACCCGCACCAGCGATCTTGAGCTGTTCATGCGCCTGTCCAAGCGCACCGACATCGCCACGCCGGATCAGGCGCCGCTGACCATTCTGGTGCCGGCGTTCGTCACCTCCGAGCTGAAAACCGCGTTCCAGATCGGCTTCATGATCTTCATTCCGTTCCTGATCATCGACCTCGTCGTGGCCAGTGTGCTGATGGCGATGGGTATGATGATGCTCTCGCCGCTGATCATTTCGCTGCCGTTCAAGATCATGTTGTTCGTGCTGGTGGATGGCTGGGCGCTGATCATCGGCACCCTGGCCAGCAGTTTCGGAGGTGTCTCGCCATGACGCCGGAAGTTGCGGTCGATATCTTTCGTGAAGCCCTTTGGCTGACCACATTGATGGTCGCGATTCTGGTGGTGCCGAGCCTGCTGGTCGGTTTGCTGGTGGCGATGTTCCAGGCCGCGACGCAGATCAACGAACAGACCTTGAGCTTCCTGCCGCGTCTGCTGGTGATGCTGGTAACCCTGATCATCGGCGGTCCGTGGATCGTGCAGACGTTCATGGAATACATCATTCAGTTGTACAAAAACATTCCGATGGTCATCGGCTAAGCCATGCAATCGCTGCTTCAGCTGACCGACACCCAGATCAGTACCTGGGTGGCGTCGTTCATGTTGCCGCTGTTTCGCGTCGCCTCGATGCTGATGGTGATGCCGGTGTTCGGCACCACCCTGGTGTCGCGGCGGATCCGCCTGTATTTCGCCGTGGCCATCACCGTGTGCATTGCCCCGAGCCTGCCGCCGATGCCGGCGGTCAGTCCGCTGGATCTCAGCGGTTTGCTGATGATTGCCGAGCAGATTCTCGTCGGTGCGGTACTCGGGTTTTCCCTGCAACTGTTTTTCCAGGCCTTTGCCGTGGCCGGGCAGATCGTCGCGATCCAGATGGGCATGGGCTTCGCCTCGATGGTCGACCCGGCCAACGGGGTGTCGGTGGCGGTGATCGGGCAGTTCTTCACCATGCTCGTGACGCTGCTGTTCCTGTCGATGAACGGCCATCTGGTGGTGTTCGAAGTCCTCACCGAAAGCTTCACTACGCTACCGGTCGGCAGCGGCCTGATGACGGCGCATTACTGGGAACTGGCCGGCAAACTCGGCTGGGTTCTCGGTGCGGCGTTGTTGCTGGTATTGCCGGCAGTCACCGCATTGCTGGTGGTCAACATCGCGTTTGGCGTGATGACCCGCGCCGCGCCGCAACTGAACATTTTCTCCATTGGTTTTCCGCTGACCCTGGTGCTCGGTCTGTTTATTGTCTGGGTCGGTCTGGCGGACATTCTCAATCAGTATCAGCCGCTGGCCACCGAGGCCTTGCAGTTGTTACGCGAACTGGCACGGGCGCGCTGAGTCATGGCAGAGAGCGAAAGCGGTCAGGACAAAACAGAAGACCCCACGGACAAACGCAAAAAAGACTCCCGTGAGAAGGGTGAGATTGCCCGTTCCAAAGAGCTCAATACCCTCGCCGTGATGATGGCCGGCGCCGGTGCGCTGCTGGTGTTCGGCGGCATGCTCGCCGAAGACCTGATGGAGCTGATGCGCCTGAACTTCACGCTGTCCCGTGAAGTGATCATGGATCAGGGTTCCATGGGCGCATTTCTGTTGAAGTCAGGTCAGATGGCGCTGGTGGCCATTCAGCCGTTCATGATCACGCTATTGCTGGCGGCCCTGATCGGGCCGATCTCCCTCGGTGGCTGGCTGTTTGCGGCCGGTTCCATGGCGCCCAAATTCAGCCGGATGAACCCGGCGGCAGGCTTGAAACGGATGTTTTCGTTCAAGGCTGTGGTCGAGCTGCTCAAGGCGCTGGCCAAGTTTCTGGTCACGTTGGGGGTAGCGTTGGTGGTGCTGTCATCGGATGTCGATGACTTGATGCGCATCGCCCACGAGCCGCTTGAAATGGCGATCATTCACAGCGTCACGCTGGTTGGCTGGAGCACCTTGTGGCTGGCCTGCGGCCTGATCATCATCGCCGCCGTCGACGTGCCGGTGCAGCTCTGGGAAGCGCACAAAAAACTGCTGATGACCAAGCAGGAAGTGCGCGACGAGCACAAGGACCAGGAAGGGCGCCCGGAAGTCAAACAGCGCATCCGCCAGACCCAGCGCGAAATGTCCCAGCGGCGGATGATGGCGGCGATTCCCGACGCCGATGTAGTCATCACCAACCCGACCCACTACGCCGTCGCCCTCAAGTACGACTCGGAGAAGGGCGGGGCGCCGATACTGCTGGCCAAGGGCAGCGACTTCCTCGCGCTGAAAATCCGCGAAATCGCCGTGGCCAACAACGTCATGCTTCTTGAATCGCCGGGGCTGGCGCGTTCGATCTACTACTCCACCGAACTCGATCAGGAAATTCCCGGCGGGCTGTATCTGGCGGTTGCCCAGGTCTTGGCCTACGTCTACCAGATCCGCCAATACCGCGCCGGCAAGGGCAAACGCCCGGATCCACTCAAGGACGACTTGCCGATTCCGCCGGATCTGCGTCGGGATTCCTGATGTTGGTTTGCAGCCATTGGTCTGAGATCTCCCTTTACTGTCAACTCTGACAGGTGCGCTCGCCGCTATTTTGCAGTTTGATGAAAGGTGCTGTCGCGCGCTGGCGCGGCCGGGCGGGCGAGTGCAAGGGAGCAAGGCAATGAAAGGAGTTTTCAGCAGCTACGATGAAAAAACCGGAAGAGGCACCATCACGCCGAAGCAATCGGGACGATCCCTTTCCTTTGCCGAAGCCACGGGTTTTTTTCTGACCGCCAAAGAGTACCGATTCAGCATTCCATTGGCCGATGCCCAACAGGCAAACGTCAAAGTGGGCGGCGAGGTCGAGTTCGAAATGCCAAAAAGCAAAAATGGAAAAGTGAAAATCCTTCGGTATTGAGCAATCTATCTCAAAGCCACTAAAACGAAAAAACCGCCGGCCCTGTTCAATGGGCCACCGGTTTTGATCGTTCCCACGCTCTGCGTGGGAATGCAGCCCGGGACGCTCCGCGTCCCTTCCAAAGCCGAACGCGGAGCGTCCGTTGAGGCATTCCCACGCAGGAGCGTGGGAACGATCATCGCGTGTCGCTACTGCGGCAACTCCAGATTATCCATCACCCGATTCACCGCCAGCTCGCCGAGCATGATCAGTTGCGCGATACCCAGCAGCGTCCTGCGCTGCGATGCGGGTATGAGGTGGGCGAAGTCATGGGCGATGGTTCTGGCTGAAGCGAGGGTTTCGCTGGCATCGGCCAACAGTTCCTCGTTTTTGAAGTCGGCAGTAACGGCGTACATCCGGCGGGTTTTGCGTGGCGGCGGCGTGGAGCCGGGTGGGCAGAGGTAGTGATCGAGGGCGCGGTCGGCGGCTTCGTGGAGTTTTTTTGAATCGAGGGATTCGTAGGGGGAAGTGGCGTCGGTTTCGGGTGGGTTGGGTGTTGTTTTGATCATGGTGAAACTCCTTTGAGGTGGAGCCGCCAAATCCTGTCGCTAAACAGGAGGGGTGGCGGCTGTACGCAGGTTAGCGAACCGGTCAAAGGCACCCGGCAGACCCGATAGTCTCCCGCATACAGCCACCATGACGAAATTGCGAAAATACAGATCCGCAACGAAGCCTGGAACGCCGATGCACCTTTGACTTGAGTTCGAGTCGCTAAACCCGATCGCTGATTCGTCAGCGACCGACCCACAATAGAATCCCACCCCAAGGCGCACAAGCCGGCGGATTCTGGCGTAGCTGTAGGCAAAGGCGCAAGAATTTGTAGCCTGTAAGGCATGTCTGGAAGTGTCTTTTAAACACCTGAGTTTAAAAGGCGATTTGCGCTGACTTCACTGGCCCCTTCGCGAGCAAGCTCGCTCCCACATTTGCAATGCGTTTCCCTGTGGGAGCGAGCTTGCTCGCGAAAGGGCCATCCCGGTCAGCAGAAAAATCTCGATCAAACCCCGATGTTAAATCACTGGTAAATAAACCCGTCCCCTTTTCCAGAGAGACCGTTGGTCTGGAAATGCCATCCACCTGTCAACTCTGACAGTAGACGAACGACTGTCCATGGCGTCGAGATAGGGACGCAAGTTAACCGAATCAGGAGAGTACGATCATGGCAGAGCGCATTTACCGAAATCTCGAGGGCATGGGCCTGGAATATGTTTCAGGGCGACTGGAACAGAACCCGAAGGAGCGGGCCATCCGTTACACCGTCACGTTCGACATGGATCTGGATTTCACCCATTTCAAAAAGATGGCCAATGCATATATTCCGAACTATCTCGACAACCCGGTCAATGCGATCAGGCCTGAACTGGATGGCCTGGCTGACCACTATTCCTACAACTACCTGTTCGATGCAGCGGGAAACATTCGCGACAATCAGGCTTTGTTCGAACTCTTCACCTCACCCAAGTACTACAGCGATCAATGGTTTACCGGCCCTCATCGGCAGGTGCGTTATGGCAAACCGGAGTTTGTGCCGGTTGGTCACAAGTTACGCGTGACTGCACGCAGAGATTTCAGATCGCTGGATGATACGGGTCAGATCGAAATCGAAGATTTGCCGGTCATCCAGTTTCATTGGATGCTCAACTTGCTGCAAAGTGACCTGACGAGGCCAGGGGGCATTGCACCGGTGACCAAGGTCGTGTTGATGTACATGGATGAGGATTACGTTGAGGTCGAAGGTGAGCAAGTTTTACGGGGTACGCGCTATGTTGGCCGCGACCAGCTCGGCTTCGGCAATATTGCGCCGAAGCAGATACTGACCGCGAAGTAACCGGCGTTAAAAAACCGCCGTCCCGATTGTGCGGTGCGGCGGTTTTTGATGCTTGAAAACACAGGTTGGCTGTAAGGTCGCCTTCGTCGGATCGCCGCCTGGAGCAAGTCGTGTAATGCAGGTTTGTGATCGACCCCGATCCGTGTGGGAGCGGGCTTGCCCGCGAAGACATCAGCAGACACAACGCGTCACTCAAGGCTTGTCACAGAACTGTACTACTGCGGCAACTCCAGATTATCCATCACCCGATTCACTGCCAACTCCCCGAGCATGATCAGTTGCGCGATCCCCAACAGCGTCCTGCGCTGCGACGCGGGGATGAGGTGGGCGAAGTCATGGGCGATGGTTCTGGCTGAAGCGAGGGTTTCGCTGGCATCGGCCAGCAACTCCTCGTTTTTGAAGTCGGCGGTGACGGCGTACATCCGGCGGGTTTTACGTGGCGGTGGGGTGGAGCCGGGTGGGCAGAGGTAGTGATCGAGGGCGCGGTCGGCGGCTTCGTGGAGTTTTTTTGAATCGAGGGATTCGTAGGGGGAAGTGGCGTCGGTTTCGGGTGGGTTGGGTGTTGGTTTGATCATGGTGAAGCTCCTGAGGTTATGGAGCCACTCTTTCCCTGTCGCTAAACAAGTGAAGGTGGCAGCTGTACGCAGGTTAGCGAACCGGTCACAGGCACCCCGGTAGACCCAAAGGTCTCCCGCATACAGCCGCCATAACGTAATTGCGGGCGAAGAGTCCCACAACGAAGCCACGAACGCTGATGCACTGAGATGGTCCGAGTCGCTAAACCCGATCGCTGATTCGTCAGCGACCGAACCACAATAGAACCCGACCCCAAAGCGCACAAGCCGGCGGATTCTGGCGTAGCTGTAGGCAAAGGCGCAAGAATTTGTAGCCTGTAAGGCGTGTCTGGAGGTGTCTTCTAAACGCTGGAGTTTAATAGGCACCCTGTGCTGACCTCACGGGCCCGTTCGGCCAGTAGAAAACTCACGTTTAAAAACCCTCCGTTTAAATCATTGGCAAAAGCTGGAAGGTTTCTTGCGGTAGCCGTGAGTCCACTCTGGGCGTCAAAATTTTGCTTTAAAGGAAGGTAAATAAATCCGTCCATTTTTTACTAGTTAAACCACTTTATGGTCTCAATGTAAAAGCGGTGAGTTGCTGAGTCGTGTGTGGCCCATATTTCGAAATATGAAACTTGTCTCCCGGAAGAAGCTTGATAGCTGAATAATTTGGAGGTGAAACTGCTTATGGGAAGAATTCGTTCATCAATAAGAATTCCATTGGAGTCATAAAAACGTATCTTGTGAACATTTTGGAAGATCTCCCTGTACGTTAAAGAGATTTTTGTTACGGAACCTGCCCATTCGAATTTTGTTTTGCTTACATTCTGTAAAACCAGCTGACCCGCATTATTTATGAAGTGCTTTACAGATGGGAGAAGTTCAAAAGGAGTTATTTCCAATCCGCTATTGAATTTTTTAGTGATATTTGTCTCGAGAACTTGACTAGGTACACCTCTCCAGTCTTCATATCCTCCCGCGGCAATTATAGTAAAAGTGCGAGCGGACGACGCGGCACCGGAACCGTACAACGCCTTGGCGGTAAAGCTGTGTGCTGTCATAGCCAGAGCACTGACGAGCAACGTCCAGACACCGGTTGTGGCATGTGCCGTTGCCTGACCTTTGGAGACAGTGTCGTCAAAGATTTCGACCTTCTGACCCTTGGCAGCGACCCCGGACAGCATTACGGCAGTTTCTACCGTAAACCCCGCGTTGGGGATTTCGACACCGCTCGGCGAGCCCTTGACGGAGGTCAACGTTGGTGCGGCAGCCGCCGTCACAGTCAGTGTGCGCACATTTGACCATTGCGGGGACGGAGTATACAGCGACCCTGCGTATAACCTCCGGGCACCCATTGCAACAGTAATCGACAACTCCCATCTGCCTGTTGTTGTCGAGGCTGTGGCCACTCCCTTGGAGGTGTGGCTCGGGCCGTTTCCTTCAAAAATTTCGACCTTCTGACCGTAGCTCGCTGTGCCTTTAAGTATCAGATCGGTGCTGACCGTAGTTGTACCCTCCAGCACCTCCTTCCCTTTGTCATCCAGCACATTGTCCAGCGTCGGCACTACCAGCGCGACCACAACAACATCGCGAGCATCGGACAGTGTGCCGTCCTTGCGTCGGGCGCGCAGCTTGTAGGTAGTTCCAGCAACTAGCCCCGTCAGTTGAAATGTCCATTCCCCCTTTGAATCTACTTGAATTTCGGTATTCGGCATCAATACGCCGTTATTGGTCAGATCGATTTTTTTGCCCGGGGTGGCCTTACCACTCAGCGTGACCGCTGTTTTGACTGTCGGGCTGCCGTGTGGGATTTCGTCCCCACCGGGTGATTCCTTGATTGACTCAATAGTCGGCAGCACCTCTACGACGTTTTTGACCGTATACGTGCGCACCGGAAAACTCAGCGCCAGGTTTTCATCCGTGCTGCGATCCGGGGAGGCCATGAACAACACGTTCAGTGGGCTGAGATCCTCCAGCGACTGCAGATCAGCCAGGGGCAGGGACGCATCGAGGTAACGCTGCGACATCCAGAGAGCGTTAACGGCATCGCCGGGACCTGTCCAAACGACGCGCTTGTACTCGGTTCCGTCTTTTTTTGTGCCTTCCACCCGCATCCAGACACGCTGGCCATCGGCAATGTGCGGCCAGAAACCGCCACGAAGAGTGGCCGCAGCAGTGAGCGTCGACACATCCAGCTCAGTGCCGTCACCACCGTTGGCGGCCTGAATGATCTTCGGCGAGTGCGAAAGATCCACGCGCAGTTGCAACACCGCCAGCGTACGCGTCCGCGAGTCTTTCGGATCCTGGGTGCCGCGTGTCACGGAATAGTTCAGCGTGATTGACTTGGCGAGGTTGAAGGCGATCACCGAGACGTCCAGCGGGATTTCTTGCGGGCCAACGCGGGTGACTGGCCATGGTTCGGTGGTGTCCGAGCCGGCAGGCAACGTGCCGGCAGCGCCGATCCAGCGGACAATAATCTTGTCGCCGACCAGCATGCCGGCATAGTCGATCACCGCCGTCAGTGCGTTCTGGGCATCCAGCGGGTCAAGGCTGGTGTCGTTCGGTGCTTGCTTGATCTTCGGCTCTTTCAGATCCAGCGCCACGCCGACACTGAACTCCAACGGCTCGGCATAACTCGTCCCGCCCGCCACGCGTTTGATCTCGTACCGGGCGACCACCGTGCCGCCTTCATTGCCCTTGATCGCTGCGGCCGGGATGGGGAACGGCACTCGCTCACCGGCGGTGAATTCGCTCAGCTTGATCGAGTCGGAGTATTCGCCGGTGATCGAGCCGGTCCAGAACATGAACACTTCATCGTCTTTGACTGTTTCCGTGTACGGCACCGTCAGGGTGGTGCCGGCCGTGTCGGCGGGCAGAACGCCGTCCACCACGCCGGCCACCTCCGGTTGCGGCAGTTCCAGACGTGCTTCGCCGACGCGCAGGATTTTGCTGTGGATCGACTCGCGGATGGCGCGGGATGCCTCGTACGCGTCCAGCTTGGCGAATACCGCATCCGCGATCAGTTGCTGGTAATAGAACTCCGCTGTGCCGCCGTTGACCGGGGTCAGGTGTTTGCCATCGATGTTGTAAGACAACGGCTCGGCCGCGACGATGTCGTTGCGGGTGATGGGGCGGGTTGGCAGTTCAGGCAGGTACGGTTTGAGGCCTGGCGTGGTGCCCAGCATGACCGGCTGGAGGACCTGGCCTTCGACGAAGGATTTATCGAATGGAATTTCCAGGCGTATCTGGGCCAGTGTGGGGTCGAGTGCACCGGAATCCTCATCCAGCACGTCCGGTGCGGCCAGCCGCTGGACTTCGCCAATGGCGCGGATGAATTGGCTTTTGGATTTTAGGTCGGCGGAGCTGTCGGCCTTTTTCAGGCGGTAAGACAAGGTGATCTGCGACTTGGCCAACTGGCGCAGCACGGCGTTGGGAGCCTTGATTTCAATAACGCTCGGCACGCTGGTCAAAGCAGTGCCTTCTACTTCCCGATCAATCGGCGCACCTTCGACCGGCGTGCCCTTGATCCTGATGAACGGGATGTCGCCGATTTTGAAATTGCTCGTGTCGGTGGCGATGATCTGTACGGTGCCGTCGGCGTCGCCCAGTTTGTCGACGTCCAGCACATTGTTTACCGTTTCCTTGAGCAACGGCGCGCCCAGCCGGGTCGCATCAACGGCCACCACCACACGCTGTTCGGGGCTCCAGTCCTCGGAGCGGTTGAAGACCTTGTCGTACACCTCGAACACCACGGCCACGCCGGGAAACTCTGCATCACCGGCGTCGCGGATGGTCTTTTCGTCGATGGTCACGGTGATCGGTGTCTTGCCTTCGGCCTGCTCCTGGGTCAGCGGCTCGCTGAGCACGTAGATCCCGCCCCAACTTACGCGACAAACATCGCCGGCCGCAGCGTTGGGATAGGGCGGTTTGTCATCGGCCTCGCCAATGCGGATCTCCACGCCATCGGCCACGTTGTCCTTGTCGATGCCGCCGTCAAGAATGTCCTGCGCAATGATCATGATCAGCTTGGAATGCCCGCCATCACCGTTGTCATCATGGCCGCCCGGGCGCGTCAGCTTGACCACCACCAGCATGACTTCGGACGATTCAGCCACGCCACCCAACGGCTTGACGGAATAGGACACCGCGAACTGGCCGTCGACCATGTGCCGCGGAGGCACGAACATGCGCAGTTTTGTGTTGACCTCGTCCTTGACGACGGTCTTGCTCAACACTTCTATGCCGGTGTTCCAATAAACTTTCAACTCGTCGCCAGGCGCCATGTTCCCCCATGGCCCTGCCAGGTTCAGCAGGCCGTGAAGCGGAAAGTTGCCCAGCGCGGCGGCGATGTTGATGCCCCAGATATCGGGATCCCTCGACACCGGGTCTTTGCTGCGACCGGGGATGCTGAGTTCCTCAAGTAACAGAGGTTTGTTCGGGCTGGACATGGCGAGAGCTCCGTGGCGGGAAGTGACGGAGTGATTGAACGGCTAAACGGGGGATCGCGCACCTGTCAGATCTGACAGGTGCGGGCTTGAATCCGACGGGTGGTAATGTTGGGAAAGGTCGATTCGAAGCTGAAAAACCTTAGAGACTGGTCGTTACCACGCGCTGCGTGGGAATACAGCCCGGAACGCTCCGCGTCGCTTCCAAAGCCGAACGCGGAGCGTCCGTGGAGGCGTTCCCACGCGGGAGCGTGGGAACGATCATCGGGAGGAGGCGCTACTGCGGCAAATCCAGATTATCCATCACCCGATTCACCGCCAGTTCGCCGAGCATGATCAACTGCGCGATCCCCAACAGCGTCCTGCGTTGCGACGCGGGTATGAGGTGGGCGAAGTCATGGGCGATGGTTCTGGCTGAAGCGAGGGTTTCGCTGGCATCGGCCAGCAGTTCCTCGTTTTTGAAGTCGGCAGTAACGGCGTACATCCGGCGGGTTCTGCGCGGTGGTGGGGTGGAGCCGGGTGGGCAGAGGTAGTGATCGAGGGCGCGGTCGGCGGCTTCGTGGAGCTTTTTTGAATCGAGGGATTCGTAGGGGGAGGTGGCGTCAGTTTCGGGTGGGTTGGGTGTTGGTTTGATCATGGTGAAGCTCCTAGAGTCATTGGAGCTGCCAGCGTTCGCTGCGAGACGAATGAGGGTGGCAGCTATACGCGGGTCGCAGACCGGGACTCTAGAACCGGCAGACCCGAAGGTCTCCCACGTACAGCCGCCATAAGCAAAGCGGATGTTGTGCGTCCAGAGATCAACGGGCTGCGAGACCCGATCGCTGATTCGTCAGCGACCGCACCACAATAGAACCCGACCCTAAGGCGCACAAGCCGGCGGATTCTGGCGTAGCTGTAGGCAAAGACGCAAGAATTTGTAGCCTGTAAGGCATGTCTGGAAGTGTCTTTTAAACACCTGAGTTTAAAAGGCGATTTGCGCTGACTTCACTGGCCCATTCGTGAGCAAGCTCACTCCCACATTTGGAATGCGTTTCCCTGTGGGAGCGAGCTTGCTCGCGAAAGGGCCATCCCGGTCAGCAGAAAAGTCTCGATCAAGTCTCGCTGTTTAAATCTCGGTTAATTAAATCTGTCCCCTTTCATTCTCCTTTTCAGAAAGTGTTAGGTGGATTGCTTTGGGTTAATGCTTATGAAATTATTTCTAAGTAATCAACGTAATATTGGCCGGAGGTCGAGATTAGTATGGATTTAATACCGCTCAGGTTTCCAGAATCGTATTTGTACTCAAGATAATTGGGGTCGTATTCGTGGCGTAGCGAGTGTATGGTTTTTCCGGAAGAGTCAAGGAACTCTGCAAGTAGGTAATAATTTGGTTGGGTTATGTTTCCTTGGGCTATCCAAAAGCTTATTCTGCTTGCCACGCCATTCTTGAGTGCGATCTCATACTTTAGATTTGGGTTGTCTGGCTGCGAGTTAGTTCCTTTGTAGTTATAAATTGCTAAACCTTTGCAATGATTGTGGTTGAGAGTCATTGTACGAATTTGTATATAGTCGTATGGGTAAAGAGTACGTGCTGTCAGTGTAAATATTCCGGCGTCAAGTCTCTGCCCTGTAACAGTTAACTTTCCCGGGGTGACCGACTCAAAGTCCTCAAGAATAGGTTGCGCTACTGTCAATAGCCGTATATTCGAGTGCTCTGGGCTCACTTGATAAAGCGCTTGGGCATACAAGACCCGCGCACCCAGTTCTACGAAGATCTCTTTGTCCCATTCCCCTGAGATTGCATCGGCAGTCGCCGTGCCTTTTGAGGTTGCGTTCGGTTCCCTACCTTCATAAATTTCCACTTGCTGGCCGAGGCTTGCTTTGCCTTTGAGTGTCAGCGTTGTACTAACGGTACTGGCGCCTTCTGGCACTTCCTTGCCATTGACATCCAATACGTGATCGAGACTCGGTGTGGTAGCCGTTGTCACAGTCAGCGTCCTGACTGCCGACTCGGCACCCGTGCCATACAATGCTTTGGCCTTGAAACTGTGCGCGGCCACGCTCAGGCCTGTAACCGGCAGCTCCCATTTGCCCGTCGCGGGATCGGCAGTCGGTTTGCCTGTTGAAGTTGCATCATCGAATACTTCGATTTGCTGACCCTTGGCGGCAACCCCGGACAGCGTTACGGCGGTTTCTACCGTAAACCCTGCGTTGGGGATTTCGACACCGCTCGGCGAGCCCTTCACGCAGGTCAGCGTCGGCACTACCAGCGCGACCACTACAACATCGCGGGCATTGGAGAGTGTGCCGTCCTCGCGTCGGGCGCCCAGTTTGTAGATATTCCCGGCCACCAGACCCGTTAGTTGAAATGTCCATTCTCCCTTTAAATCTACTTGAATTTCAGTATTCGGCATCAGTGCGCCGTTATTGGCCAGATCGATTTTTGTATTAGGCGTGGCCGTTCCACTCAGCGTGACAGCTGTTTCTACGGTAGGGCTGCCGTGAGGAATGTCATTTCCGCTGGGTGAGCCTTTTACCGAGTCGAGGGTCGGCACTATGTTTTCATAGGCCTTGATCTTGTAGCTACGCAGGGCAAACGTCACGGCCTCACTCTCAACCTGAGTACCACTAAAGCCTGACTTGAACTCCAATATAAGGTCGCTTTCATCTTCGAGGTTTTGCAAGTCCGCCAGAGGAAACACATGGGTGTAAAAACCCTGGTTGATCCATGTCGCATTGGTTTGCGAATTCGGCGGTTGCCAGAAGGTTTTCGAATACACACCCCCGCCTTTCAAAGTCCCTTTCGCTTTGAGCCAGACATATTGTTTCAACGCAATAAGCGGGTAACTGTTCGCGCGAAGGGTGGCGTTCGTGGTCAACCGGCTGACGTCCAGTTCGGGGCCTTCGCCTTCTTCGGATGCCTGCACGATCAGCGGCTTGGGCAGACTGCTTTGAGCAATTGGTAGCACCGCCAACGAACGCTTCCGCGAGTCTTTCGGATCCTGAGTGCCGCGTGTCACGGAATAGTCCAGCGTGATTGACTTCGCGAGGTTGAAGGCGAGCACCGAAACAGCGAGCGGAATTTCCTGCGGGCCAATGCTGGTGACTGGCCATGGTTCGGTGGTGTCCGAGCCGCCAGGCAACGTTCCGGGCGCGCCGATCCAGCGGACGATAATCTCGTCGCCGACCAGCATGCCGTCATAATCGATCACCGCCGTCAGTGCGTTCTGGGCATCGAGCGGATCAAGGCTGGTGTCGTTCGGAGCTTGCTTGATCTTCGGCTCTTTCAGATCCAGCGCCACGCCGACACTGAATTCCAACGTATCCGAATAACTCGTCCCACCCGCCGCGCGCTTGAGTTCGTACGAGGCTTTTACCGTTCCGCCTTCGTTGCCCTTGATCAGGTCAGCCTTGATGGTAAACGGCACAGGCTGGCCAGCGGTGAACTCGCTGAGTTTGAGTGAATCGCTGTCCACTCCGGTTTTTGAACCTTCCCACTGATAAATCAGCACATCTTTATCTACGGTCTTGAGGTAGCCCACAATCAGGTGGGTGCCGTTGGTATCGGGCGGCAGGACGCCGTCGACCACGCCTTCTACCGTGGGCTGTGGCAACTCTTTGCGCGGTTCGCCGATTTGCAGGATGTCGGCGTGTTTCGACTCGCGGATGGCGCGGGTCTTGTTGAATCGATCCATCTGGTTGAACAGCGAATCCTCGATGAACAACTGGTAATACAACTCCAGCTTGCCGCCGATGATCGGTGTCAGGTGCTTCTTGTCGACGAGGATCAGCAGCGGTTCCTTGGCGTCGTAATCACCTTGGGTAATCGGCCGCAGCGGCAGGGTGGGCAGGTAGGTATCCAGATCGGGGCGGGTGCCCAGCCAGAACAGTTTGATTGTCTGGCCAGGGAGAAACGCAGCGTCGAAGGGGATTTCGATGCGCACCTGTTTCAGTTCCGGGTCCAGCGGATCGATGGCACCTTGCTTCGCGTCCAGTGCCTTGGGCGCCTCCAGCCGCTGCACCTCGCCGATAACGCTGATGAACTGGGTTTTGGCAGGTAGATCAGCAGAGCCATCGGCCTTTTGCAGGCGATAGGACAGGGCGATCTGGCTTTTTGCCAATTGGCGCAGGAGGCTATTGGCGATTTTGGTTTCATGGGTGGTCGGTACGCTGACCAACGCTTCACCCGGCACTTCAATATCAACCGGCGGGCCTTCTTGTGGCGTTCCCTTGATTGTCAAAATGGGGATGTCGCCGACCTTGAACGAACTGCCTGACACCCAGACCTGCGCTGTGCCGTCGGCGTCGCCCAGTTTGTCGACGTCCAGCACATTGTTCAGCGCCTCCTTGAGCAATGGCGCGACCAAGCGCGTTTTGTCCACCGCCACCAACACCCGTTGTTCGACACTCCAGTCCGAGGATCGATTGTCGACCAGGTCGTAAACCTCGAAAACCACAGCCAGACCCGAGTCGTCGGAGTCGCCCGCCTTGCGGATGGTGTCTGCGTCGATTTTTACGATGATCGCCTCCGTGCCATCAGCCTGCGCCTGAGTCAACGCAGCGCTGAGTACAAATACACCGCCCCAGCTGACCCGGATTACATCGCCGGCCGCGGCGAATGGATAGGGTGACTTGCCATCGGCGTTGCCAATGGTGATCGGTACGCCATCGTCGACGTTATCCTTGTCGATACCCCCCTTGAGAATCTCTTCAGGGATGGTCATGACCAGATGCGGATGCCCGGGCTCTTCGCTATGATCCTCGCCACCGGGGCGGGTGAGTTTGACCAGCACCAGCATCTCTTCCGATTTCTCGGGCACCTGGCCCAGGCGGGTGACGCTGTAGGACAAGGTGTACGTGCCCTCGGTGATGTGCCGCGCCGCTATGAACATTTGCAGCTCGGTGTTGACATGGTCCTCGTCGACGGTTTCGCGCAATATTTCCAGGGTGTTGTTTTTGTAACCCACCAGCCCGTCGCGCGGATTCATTGGCGCCCAAGGCCCGGCTTGGCACAACAGCCCCTGACGCGGAAAATTGTCCAGCGCCGCGGCGCGGTTGATGCCCCAGACCGTAGGATTCTCGGACACCGGCTGCGCGGTACGGCCGGGGATCTTGAGTTCTTTGAGCAGCAGCGTGGCGTTGTCGGGCTGGTCTTTGGCGGACATGGGCGGGGACTCCGTGGCGGGAAGTGACGGAGTGATTGAACGGCTAAACGGGGGATCGCGCACCTGTCAGATCTGACAGGTGCGGGCTTGAATCCGACGGGTGGTAATGTTGGGAGAGGTCGATTCGAAGCTGAAAAACCTTAGAGATTGGTCGTTACCACGCGCTGCGTGGGAATGCAGCCCGGGACGCCCGCGTCGCTTCCAAAGCCGAACGCGGAGCGTCCGTGGAGGCGTTCCCACGCGGGAGCGTGGGAACGATCATCGGGAGGAGGCGCTACTGCGGCAAATCCAGATTATCCATCACCCGATTCACCGCCAGTTCGCCGAGCATGATCAATTGCGCGATACCCAGCAGCGTCCTGCGTTGCGACGCGGGTATGAGGTGGGCGAAGTCATGGGCGATGGTTCTGGCTGAAGCGAGGGTTTCGCTGGCATCGGCCAGCAGTTCCTCGTTTTTGAAGTCGGCGGTAACGGCGTACATCCGGCGGGTTCTACGGGGCGGTGGGGTGGAGCCGGGTGGGCAGAGATAGTGATCGAGGGCGCGCTCGGCGGCGTCGTTGAGTTTTTTTGAATCGAGGGATTCGTAGGCGGAGGCGAGGTCGGTTTCGGGTGGGTTGGGTGTTGGTTTGATCATGGTGAGACTCCGTGGTTGATTTGGCCGCCACGGCTCATCGCTAAACAAGTAAAGGTGGCGGCTGTACGCAGGTTAGCGATCCGGGTCACAGAAACCCCGGGTAGACCCGAAGGTCTCCCACGCACAGCCACCATGACGCCAAGTGCAGATAGACAAAACTGCAATTGAGACTGGGGATTGAGCGTCTGTAAGGTATCGGATCGCTAAACCCGATCGCTGATTCGTCAGCGACCGACCCACAATAGAACCCGACCCCAAAGCGCACAAGCCGGCGGATTCTGGCTTGGCTGTAGGCAATGGCGCAAGGATTTGTAGCCTCGAAGGCGTGTCTGAAGTTGTCTTTTAAACAATTGAGTTTAAAAGGCGATTTGCGCTGACTTCATTGGCCCCTTCGCGAGCAGGCTCGCTCCCACATTTGGATTGCATTCCAATCTGACATTTGGAATGCGGTCCCCTGTAGGAGTGAGCCTGCTCGCGATGGTTTTTTTTCAGTCGATGAATTCGAACCAGACAAACCGCTATCGCGAGCAGGCTCACTCCTACACTGATCATGTTTTTTCTCTCGATTTCACTCCCCGGCAAAAGTTGGAAAGCTTCTTGCAGTACCCGCCGTGAGCCCGCTCTGGGCGTCAAAAGTTTGCTTTAAAGGAACGGGGAAAACCGGTGGATCGCTCTCAGTTATTCAACACAGCACGCACAAACGTTGCCGATTTAAGTCGAGGCAATCTGGGCGTGCCGTTGCTGTTGCTGGTGATGCTGGCGATGATGATGTTGCCGGTGCCACCGTTCCTGCTCGACGTGTTTTTCACCTTCAACATTGCCCTGTCGATTGTTGTCCTGCTGGTCTGCGTGTATGCGCTGCGGCCGCTGGATTTCGCCGTGTTCCCGACGATTCTGCTGGTCGCGACGTTGCTGCGGCTGGCGTTGAACGTGGCCTCGACGCGGGTGGTGATGCTCCACGGTCAGGACGGCCACGCCGCTGCCGGTAAGGTGATCCAGGCCTTCGGTGAAGTGGTGATCGGCGGTAACTACGTGGTCGGTATCGTGGTCTTCGCGATTCTGATGATCATCAACTTCGTCGTGGTGACCAAGGGTGCCGGGCGGATTTCCGAGGTGAGCGCGCGTTTCACCCTCGATGCGATGCCCGGCAAACAAATGGCGATCGACGCCGACCTCAACGCCGGTCTGATCGACCAGAACCAGGCCAAGGCGCGCCGTCAGGAAGTTGCCCAAGAGGCTGAGTTCTACGGTTCGATGGACGGTGCCAGCAAGTTCGTCCGTGGTGACGCCATCGCCGGCCTGCTGATTCTGTTCATCAACCTCATCGGTGGTATGGCCGTCGGTATCTTCCAGCACAACATGACCTTCGCCGACGCCGGCAAGGTTTACGCCTTGCTGACCATCGGTGACGGTTTGGTGGCGCAATTGCCATCACTGTTGTTATCTACAGCCGCGGCGATCATGGTGACTCGTGCTTCCGGTTCGGAAGACATGGGCAAGCAGATCAATCGCCAGATGTTCGCCTCGCCGAAAGCGCTGGCGGTGGCCGCCGGTCTGATGGCGGTCATGGGCCTGGTGCCCGGCATGCCGCACTTCTCGTTCCTGAGCATGGCCGCGCTGGCCGCTGGCGGCGCGTACCTGTTCTGGAAGAAGCAGAACGTGGCCAAGGTCGTGGCGCTGGAAGAGGTCAAGCGCCAGCAGGAATTGTTGCCGTCGCCGGCCCGCGCCATGGAAACCAAAGAGCTGGGCTGGGACGACGTGACGCCGATCGACATGATCGGTCTGGAAGTCGGTTATCGCTTGATTCCGCTGGTGGACCGCAATCAGGGCGGGCAATTGCTGGCGCGGATCAAGGGCGTGCGCAAGAAGCTCTCGCAGGATCTGGGCTTCCTGATGCCGACTGTGCACATCCGCGACAACCTCGATCTGGCGCCAAGCGCCTATCGCCTGACGCTGATGGGCGTGATTCTCGCCGAAGCCGAGATCTATCCGGATCGCGAACTGGCGATCAACCCGGGTCAGGTCTACGGCACGCTCAACGGTATCAACGCCAAAGATCCGGCTTTCGGCCTCGAGGCGGTGTGGATCGAAATCAGCCAGCGTGCCCAGGCACAATCGCTCGGTTACACGGTGGTCGACGCCAGCACCGTGGTCGCGACGCACTTGAACCAGATTCTGTACAAGCACTCCAGTGAGCTGATTGGCCACGAAGAAGTGCAGCAACTCATGCAATTGCTGGCCAAAAGCTCGCCGAAACTGGCAGAAGAGCTGGTGCCGGGCGTGGTGTCGTTGTCGCAGTTGCTCAAAGTGCTGCAAGCGCTGCTCGCCGAACACGTGCCGGTGCGGGATATCCGCAGCATCGCCGAAGCCATCGCCAACAACGCCGCGAAGAGTCAAGATACCGCCGCGTTGGTCGCCGCTGTGCGGGTCGGCGTATCGCGCGCCATCGTCCAAAGCATTGTAGGCACTGAGTCCGAGCTGCCTGTGATCACCTTGGAACCAAGGTTGGAACAAATATTGCTCAATAGTCTGCAGAAGGCAGGACAAGGCTCGGAAGAGGGCGTTCTGCTGGAGCCAAGCATGGCCGAGAAGCTGCAGCGTTCGCTCATCGAAGCGGCGCAGCGTCAGGAAATGCAAGGTCAGCCGGTGATCCTTTTGGTCGCTGGCCCGATCCGCGCGATGCTCTCGCGCTTTGGCCGCCTCGCAGTCCCTGGGCTGCATGTGCTGGCCTACCAGGAAATACCGGACAACAAGCAAGTGACCATCGTTGCGACAGTAGGGCCCAACGGCTGAGGTAGTGGTTTATGCAAGTTAAGCGTTTCTTTGCCGCCGATATGCGTCAGGCCATGAAGCTGGTTCGTGATGAGCTGGGCGCTGATGCCGCCATCATTGGCAATCGCCGCATTGCCGGCGGTGTCGAGTTGACGGCGGCACTGGATTACAAATTGTCGGCGCTGGCGCCACGGGTTCCGAACATGGAACTTGAAGACGAGCTGCGCAAGACCCAGTCGCGCATCGTCACTGCCCAAGCCGAGTTGAGCCTGCGTGGCGAAGCCGATGGCAACAGCAATCGTCAGATCTTTGCCGGTCTGCCATTGACCGCTGGCCTGCCGCTGACCGCCGCTGAACCGCTGACCGAGCCGACTTACGCCGCTCCGTCGCGTCCGGCCCCGACGCCTGCGCAGCCATCGGCCGGCGTTGATCCGCGTGCCTTGGATTCAATGCGCTTTGAATTGAACAGCCTGCGTGAGCTGATGGAAGTTCAGCTCGGCACTCTGGCCTGGAATCAGCTGCAAGGCAGCCGTCCGGCGCAAGCCAATCTGTATCGCCGTCTGCAGCGTATCGGCCTGTCCGGCCCGCTGTCGCGCGATCTGCTGGCGATGATCACCGATATCGAAGAACCCCGTCAGGCCTGGCGCATGCTGCTCGCGCACTTGGCACGGATGATTGCCGTACCGGAAGTCGAGCCGCTGGAAGAGGGTGGTGTGATTGCCATGGTCGGCCCTGCCGGCATGGGCAAGACCACCACGCTGGCCAAGCTGGCCGCGCGTTACGTGCTCAAGTACGGCGCGCAGAATGTCGCGCTGGTGAGCATGGACAGTTTCCGTATCGGCGCCCAGGAACAACTGAAGACGCTGGGCCGCATTCTCAATGTGCCGGTGACCCACGTCGATCCGGGCCAATCGCTGGTGCAGGCGCTGGATCCATTGCTGCGCAAACGCGTGGTGTTGATCGATACTGCCGGCCTGCAAGCCAGCGATCCGGCTCTGCGCATGCAGCTCGAAAGTCTGGCCGGACGTGGCATCCGTTCAAAAAATTATCTGGTCTTGGCAACCACCAGCCAGAAACAGGTTCTAACCGCCGCTTATCACAGTTACAAGCGTTGCGGGCTCGCCGGGTGCATCCTGACTAAACTGGATGAAACGGCCAGCCTTGGCGAAGTGTTGAGCCTGGCGATCAGTCATGAATTGCCGGTCGCGTACCTGACCGATGGCCCACGGATTCCAGATGATTTGCATCTGCCGCGCCGTCATCAACTGGTCAGCCGCGCCGTCAGCGTGCAAATGCAGGAAGAACCCAGCGAAGAAGCCATGGCTGACATGTTCGCTGATATCTATCACAGCCCGACCAAGCAGGTAGGCTGAGGTATTCATGAACAGTTTTTGTACCTACATCGATGGTCTGCCATGCATTGTTCCGGTTGTGAACGCGCAGCCAGTAATGTGGCCTCCGTCTATGCAAGACAAGGTAAAGAAATAACATGGGCAGCATGCATCCCGTACAGGTGATCGCGGTGACCGGCGGCAAAGGTGGCGTCGGCAAGACTAACGTGTCAGTGAACTTGTCTCTGGCTCTGGCAGAGCTTGGCCGTCGGGTCATGCTGCTGGACGCCGATCTGGGACTGGCGAACGTCGACGTTTTGTTGGGTCTGACCCCTAAACGCACATTGGCCGACGTGATCGAAGGCCGTTGCGAATTGCGCGACGTGCTGTTGCAAGGCCCTGGTGGCATTCGCATCGTGCCGGCCGCGTCCGGCACGCAGAGCATGGTGCACCTGAGCCCGGCGCAGCATGCCGGTCTGATTCAGGCGTTCAGCGACATCGGCGACAATCTCGATGTGCTGGTGATTGACACCGCTGCGGGTATTGGTGACTCGGTAGTCAGTTTCGTGCGCGCAGCCCAGGAAGTGTTGCTGGTGGTCTGCGACGAGCCGACTTCCATTACCGACGCCTACGCGCTGATCAAACTGCTCAACCGCGATTACGGCATGAACCGCTTCCGCGTCCTCGCCAACATGGCGCAGAGCCCGCAGGAAGGGCGCAACCTGTTCGCCAAGTTGACCAAGGTCACGGATCGCTTCCTTGACGTGGCCCTACAATACGTCGGCGCCGTGCCTTACGACGAAAGCGTGCGTAAAGCGGTGCAGAAGCAGCGCGCGGTGTACGAAGCCTTTCCGCGTTCCAAGTGCGCACTGGCGTTCAAGGCGATCGCGCAGAAGGTCGATACCTGGCCGCTGCCCGCCAACCCGCGTGGCCACCTTGAGTTTTTCGTCGAGCGCCTCGTGCAGCAAACGGCAGGGCCCGTGCTATGACCGCAAGCGGTATGAACTACTACAAGAAGTCGGCACGTGACGCGCAGTACGAGTTGATCGAGCGTTACGCGCCACTGGTCAAACGCATTGCCTATCACTTGCTGGCGCGATTGCCGGCGAGTGTGCAGGTCGAAGACCTGATCCAGGCCGGGATGATCGGCCTGCTCGAAGTCTCGACCAAATATGACGCCAGCAAAGGCGCCAGTTTCGAAACGTACGCGGGCATACGAATCCGCGGCGCGATGCTCGACGAAGTGCGCAAAGGGGACTGGGCGCCACGCTCGGTTCACCGCAATACCCGGATGGTCAGCGACGCAATTCGCTCAATTGAAGCTAAAACCGGCCGTGACGCTAAAGATCACGAGGTTGCAGCCGAACTCCAATTGAGTCTCGACGATTATTACGGGATTTTGAATGACACCTTGGGCAGCCGCCTGTTCAGTTTCGACGACCTGTTGCAGGACGGCGAACACGAAGGGCTGCACGAGGATGGCGCGAGTGCTCATCTTGAGCCGTCACGCGATCTGGAAGATGAACGTTTCCAGGCCGCGCTGGCGGACGCGATTGCCAATTTGCCGGAGCGTGAGCGACTGGTGTTGGCGCTGTACTACGACGAAGAGCTGAACCTCAAGGAAATCGGTGAAGTCCTTGGCGTCAGTGAATCGCGGGTCAGCCAGTTACACAGCCAGTGCGCGGCCCGTTTGCGGGGGCGTTTGGGGGAGTGGCGAGCGCGCTGAAGGCGGTGTGGGGACACTGCGAACGAGGCTGGTGCGGTGATGAACAGCACCGGTCTTGCTCTGTTGTGCTCCAGACAGTCTTCGAGTGCTGCGCCGATTGATTGAAGTGGCGCGTCCAGGTGCTGGGCGCGTTTAAGACTGCTTGGAGGTCGAATTGAACAAAGACATGAAAATCCTCATCGTTGATGACTTCTCAACGATGCGGCGGATCATCAAGAACCTGCTGCGTGATCTTGGGTTCACCAACACCGTCGAGGCTGACGATGGCGTGACTGCCATTCCGGTGCTCAACAGCGGCAGCATCGACTTTCTGGTAACGGACTGGAACATGCCGGGCATGACCGGTATCGACCTGCTGCGTCACGTGCGTGCCGATGAAAAACTCAAGCACCTGCCAGTGCTGATGGTGACTGCAGAAGCCAAGCGCGAGCAGATCATCGAGGCCGCTCAGGCCGGTGTGAACGGCTACGTAGTCAAACCTTTCACGGCTCAGGCGTTGAAAGACAAAATCGAGAAGATTTTCGAACGCATCGGCTGATGAACGCGCGGGGGAGCTATGGAGCATAACGAATCTTCACAGGGCGATTTCGAATCGACCCTGAAAAAACACGCGGTCGAACTGGTCGAAAGCCTTGAAAAAGGCAGGTTCGGCGACGCTGTGCAACTGATCCATGAGCTCAATCAGACCCGTGACCGTGGCCTGTATCAGGAAGTCGGCAAGCTCACACGTGAACTGCACAGTGCGATCGTCAATTTCCAGATCGATCCGAACATGCCGCAGGCCGAGGAAGTGTCGCAAATCACCGACGCCACCGAACGCCTGGGCTATGTGGTCAAGCTGACAGAAGCCGCGGCCAACCGCACCATGGATCTGGTGGAAAGCGCCACGCCGGTGGTCAACAGTCTGGCTGATGAAGCCCAGACCTTGAGCGCCGATTGGGGTCGCTTCATGCGTCGCGAGGTCGGGGCTGAAGAGTTCCGCGAACTGGCGCGCCGGGTCGACGGTTTTCTGTCACGCAGCAGCACGGACAACCGTGCGGTGTCGAGCAATCTCAACGACATCCTGCTGGCCCAGGATTACCAGGATCTGACCGGTCAGGTGATCAAGCGTGTGACCCAACTGGTCACCGAAGTCGAAAGCAATTTGCTCAAACTCGTACTCATGGCCAGTCAGGTTGACCGCTTTGCGGGCATCGAACATGACCGCGCCGCGATGCTTGCAGAAAAAGATCCACAAAAACATCTCTCGCAGGGTGAAGGTCCGCAGATTCATGCCGATAAACGAGAAGACGTTGTGTCCGGTCAGGACGATGTGGACGATTTGTTATCCAGCCTTGGATTCTAGAATTTTGGAATTTGGGTTTTTTGGGTTTTTAGACCTGTAGGAGCACCCCATTAATGAGCTTCGGCGCCGATGAAGAGATCCTTCAGGATTTCCTGGTTGAGGCCGGCGAGATTCTTGAGCAACTGTCCGAACAACTGGTCGAGCTGGAAAGCCGTCCGGATGACGCAGATCTGCTCAACGCAATTTTTCGCGGTTTCCACACTGTAAAAGGGGGCGCCGGCTTCCTTCAGCTCAATGAGCTGGTGGAGTGCTGTCACATCGCCGAAAACGTGTTCGACATCCTGCGCAAGGGTGAGCGTCGCGTTGATGCAGAACTGATGGACGTTGTCCTCGAAGCACTGGACGCGGTGAACAGTATGTTCACTGAGGTTCGTGAGCGTGCACCGATCACCGCTGCCACCCCGGAACTGCTGGCCGCCCTGGCGCGTCTGGCCGAACCGCAATCGGCAGACGCAGCCCCGGCTTCGCCAGTGGCCGAGATGATCGAAGAACTGGTCGTCGAAGGCGACGCGTCGGGCGACATCACCGATAACGAATTCGAACAACTGCTGGATTCGCTGAACGCCGTCAAGGCCGAAGCCGAAGCCCCGGCAGTTGCTCCTGCGCAAACGGCCAATGAAGCCGCAAGCGATGAAATCACCGATGCCGAGTTCGAGTCGTTGCTCGATCAGTTGCACGGCAAAGGTCAGTTCGCGGCGGATGCCGTGGCACCGGCTGCGGCGGCTCCGGCAGCGCCAGCGGCGGGCGACAGCTCGGACATCACCGACGACGAATTCGAAGCCTTGCTCGATCAACTGCATGGCAAGGGCAACTTTGCCGTGGACGCGCTGGAGTCGGCGATTGCTTCGGCACCTGCGCCTGCTGCTCCAACCGCCGCGGCGGCCGGCAGCGATCTGATCAGTGATCACGAGTTCGAATCGCTGCTCGACGAATTGCACGGTAAAGGCAAGTTCTCCGAAGTCGGCACCGCTGCTGCTGGCAGTGCTTCGACCGTCGCCACGCCTGCTGCCAAGGCACCGGCCGCTGCTGCAGCGCCCAAGCCTGCCGCCAAGCCTGAGCCGAAAGCAGAAGCGCCAAAACCGGCCGCCGCCGCTGCTGCACCGGCTCCGGCCCGTGCGCCGGCGACACCGCCACCGGAAAAACCGGCGAGCGAAGCCGAGACCACCGTGCGTGTCGACACGGCACGTCTCGACGAAATCATGAACATGGTCGGCGAGCTGGTGCTGGTGCGTAACCGTCTGGTGCGTCTGGGCCTCAACAGCGGCGACGAAGCCATGTCCAAGGCCGTGTCGAACCTCGACGTGGTCACGGCTGACTTGCAGACCGCGGTGATGAAGACCCGGATGCAGCCGATCAAAAAGGTCTTCGGGCGCTTCCCGCGTCTGGTTCGCGACCTCGCGCGTCAGTTGAAGAAAGAGATCAACCTGGAACTGGTGGGTGAAGAAACCGACCTCGACAAAAACCTTGTCGAGGCCCTGGCCGACCCGCTGGTCCACTTGGTGCGCAACGCGGTCGACCACGGCATCGAGTCGCCGGAAGAACGCGAGGCATCGGGCAAGGCCCGTGGCGGTCGTGTGGTACTGGCGGCCGAGCAGGAAGGCGACCATATCCTGCTGTCGATTTCCGATGACGGCAAAGGCATGGACCCGAACGTCCTGCGCGCCATCGCGGTAAAACGCGGTGTGATGGACAAGGACGCGGCCGATCGCCTCAGCGATACCGAGTGCTACAACCTGATTTTCGCTCCGGGTTTCTCGACCAAGACCGAGATCTCCGACGTGTCCGGCCGCGGTGTCGGCATGGACGTGGTGAAGACCAAGATTTCCCAGCTCAACGGTTCGATCAACATCTACTCGACCAAGGGCCAGGGCTCGAAAATCGTCATCAAGGTGCCGCTGACCCTCGCGATCATGCCAACCCTGATGGTCATGCTCGGCAATCAGGCGTTTGCGTTCCCGTTGGTCAACGTCAACGAAATCTTCCACCTCGACCTGTCGACCACCAACGTCGTCGACGGTCAGGAAGTGGTGATCGTGCGGGACAAGGCGCTGCCATTGTTCTACCTCAAGCGCTGGCTGGTCAGCTCCGCCGCTCACGAAGAGCAGCGTGAAGGCCACGTGGTGATCCTTTCGGTGGGCACTCAGCGGATCGGCTTCGTCGTCGATCAGCTGGTCGGTCAGGAAGAAGTGGTCATCAAGCCATTGGGCAAAATGCTGCAGGGCACTCCGGGCATGTCCGGCGCCACCATCACCGGTGACGGCCGCATCGCGCTGATTCTCGATGTTCCAAGCATGCTCAAGCGTTACGCCGCACGGCGTATTTGAATCCGGGGCGGCGGGGCGATGACGTCCCGCTGCACCTAATGGAGTGTTTATGGCAGTCAAAGTCCTGGTGGTGGACGATTCGGGTTTTTTCCGCCGCCGCGTCTCGGAAATTCTTTCAGCGGATCCGAGCATTCAGGTGGTCGGCACCGCTACCAACGGTAAAGAGGCGATTGATCAGGCGCTGGCGCTAAAGCCGGACGTGATCACCATGGACTACGAGATGCCGATGATGGACGGCATCACGGCAGTGCGGCACATCATGCAGCGCTGCCCGACCCCGGTGTTGATGTTCTCCTCGCTGACGCATGAAGGCGCCCGGGTCACCCTGGATGCGCTGGACGCCGGCGCGGTGGATTTTCTGCCGAAGAATTTCGAAGACATCTCGCGCAATCCCGAGAAGGTCAAGCAACTGCTGTGCGAGAAGGTGCATAGCATCTCGCGCAGTAACCGTCGTTTCAGTGCTTACAGTGCCCCGGCTCCAGCCGCAGCACCGGCACCGACGCCTGCTCCGGCGCCGTCGAGTTTCGGCAGCCACAGCAGCAGTCACAGCTCCAGCGCCCCGGCACGTCCGGCTCCAGCGCCGGCGCCAACTCGCGCCCCGGCGGCCAGCGCTTCGTCGCCAGCACCGAAACGCAAAGCCTACAAACTGGTTGCCATCGGTACCTCGACGGGCGGTCCGGTCGCTCTGCAACGGGTGCTGACGCAATTGCCGGCGAATTTCCCGGCGCCGATCGTGCTGATCCAGCACATGCCGGCGGCGTTCACCAAAGCTTTTGCCGAGCGTCTCGACAAGCTCTGCCGCATCAGCGTCAAGGAAGCCGAGGATGGCGACATCCTGCGTCCGGGCCTGGCGTTGCTCGCCCCGGGTGGCAAGCAAATGATGATCGATGGCCGTGGCGCGGTGAAAATTCTGCCGGGCGACGAACGTCTGAACTACAAGCCGTGCGTGGACATCACCTTCGGTTCCGCAGCGAAGTCCTACGGTGACAAAGTTCTGGCGGTGGTGTTGACCGGCATGGGCGCCGACGGGCGTGAAGGCGCGCGCCTGCTCAAGCAGGGCGGCAGCGCGGTCTGGGCGCAGGACGAAGCCAGTTGCGTGATCTACGGCATGCCGATGGCCATCGTCAAAGCCGACCTCGCCGACGCGGTGTACAGCCTCGACGACATCGGCAAACACATTGTCGAGGCGTGTATCTGATGGATGTTCTAAGCCTTATCGGGATCATCATGGCGTTCGTCGCCATCATCGGCGGTAACTACCTGGAAGGGGGTCACCTCGGTGCGCTGGCCAACGGCCCGGCGGCATTGATCGTACTGGGCGGCACCATCGGTGCCGCACTGCTGCAATCGCCGATGAGCGCGTTCAAGCGCGCCATGCAGATCCTCGCCTGGATTCTGTTTCCGCCACGGGTCGATCTGGCCGGTGGCATTGATCGCGTCGTCAACTGGAGCCTCACCGCGCGCAAGGAAGGCTTGTTGGGCCTGGAAGGCGTGGCCGATGCCGAACCCGACAATTACTCGCGCAAAGGCCTGCAACTGCTGGTCGACGGCGCCGAGCCGGAAGCGATCCGCAGCATCCTTGAGGTGGACTTCTACACCCAGGAAGCGCGCGACATCGAAGCGGCAAAAGTCTTTGAAAGCATGGGCGGCTACGCGCCAACCATCGGCATCATCGGTGCGGTGATGGGCCTGATCCATGTGATGGGCAACCTCGCCGATCCGACGCAACTGGGCAGCGGTATCGCCGTGGCGTTCGTCGCGACCATCTACGGTGTGGCCAGTGCCAACCTGGTGTTGCTGCCGATCGCCGCAAAACTGAAGTCAATTGCGTTGCGGCAGTCGCGTTATCGCGAAATGTTGTTGGAAGGGATCCTGTCGATCGCCGAAGGTGAAAACCCTCGCTCCATTGAGTTGAAGCTGCAAGGCTTCATGGATTAAGGGAATAACCTCATGGCTCGTCGCAGGCATCAGGAAGAACACGTCAACCACGAACGCTGGCTGGTTTCCTACGCTGACTTCATCACGTTGCTGTTCGCGTTCTTCGTGGTGATGTACTCGATTTCGTCGATCAACGAAGGCAAGTACAAGGAAATTTCCGAAGCGCTGGTCGGCGTTTTCAAAGACTCCGACCGCGCGCTGAAACCGATCCAGATCGGCGACGAACGACCGAAGACCGTGACCCCGGCCAAGCCGCTGGTCAAGGACGCCGAGCAGATCGACGCCGGTATCGCCGGCGCCAGCGATCCGCTGAAAAGCATCGCCGATGACATCAGCGCTGCCTTCGGTGACTTGATCAGCTCGAACCAGATGACCGTGCGCGGCAACGAGTTGTGGGTCGAGATCGAACTCAACTCCAGCCTGTTGTTCGGCAGTGGCGACGCCATGCCGAGCGACATTGCGTTCAACATCATCGACAAGGTGGCGGCGATTCTGAAACCGTTCGACAACCCGATCCACGTCGAAGGCTTCACCGATGATCAACCGATCCGCACCGCGCAGTACCCGACCAACTGGGAGCTGTCCTCGGCGCGTTCAGCGAGCATCGTGCGCATGCTGGCGATGCAGGGCGTGAATCCTGGTCGTCTAGCGTCGGTGGGTTACGGCGAGTTTCAACCGGTGGCCAACAACGCTACCGCTGAAGGCCGGGGGAAAAACCGCCGGGTGGTTCTGGTGGTCTCGCGAAACCTCGATGTGCGCCGCAGCCTCACGGGCACTGGAACCGCTAACGCGCAACCGGACGCTGCGTTGAAGCGTGCTGGCACACAAACTGCACCGACCCCGGTCAAGACGCCGGGACGCGAGAGTGCCGTCAATTCTCCGTCACCCGCATTAACACGCTGAGCTATGTCTCGGTCGAGCATATCGGCCGGGAGGAACGAACTGAATGAGAGTCTGGGCAGTCGCCAATCAAAAGGGTGGTGTCGGTAAAACCACATCTTCCATCGCTTTAGCCGGATTGCTGGCCGAGGCGGGCAAGCGCGTGGTTGTGGTCGATCTCGACCCACACGGCTCGATGACCAGCTATTTCGGCTACGACCCCGACAGCCTGGAACACAGCAACTACGACCTGTTTCTGCACAAGGGCAGCGTGCCGCAAGGCCTGCCGGGGCAGTTGCTGTTGTCGACCAGTGACGAACGTATTTCCCTGCTGCCGTCGAGCACCGCGCTGGCGACGCTTGAGCGTCAGTCGCCGGGGCAGAGTGGCTTGGGTCTGGTGATCGCCAAGAGTCTGGCGCAGCTATGGCAGGACTTCGATTACGCGGTCATCGACAGCCCGCCGTTGCTAGGCGTGCTGATGGTCAACGCCCTCGCAGCGAGCCAGCAACTGGTGATCCCGGTGCAGACCGAGCATCTGGCCGTCAAAGGTCTGGAGCGCATGGTCAACACCCTGGCGATGATCAACCGCTCGCGCAAACAGGCGCTGCCGTTCAGCATCGTGCCGACGCTTTTCGATCGCCGTACCCAGGCATCGATGCACACCTTGCGTGTGCTGCGCGACAAATTCCCCGAGGAGATCTGGCAGGGTTACATCCCGGTCGATACCCGTCTGCGCGACGCCAGCCGTGCCGGTGTCACACCTTCGCAATTCGACGGCAAGAGCCGTGGCGTGCTGGCGTATCGCGCGCTGCTCAAGCATCTGTTGGCGCAACAACTTGTTCCGCAGGTGGCGTGAGCATGAATCGCCCGGTCAAACTCACCTCGCGTCCGCAATTGGCGTTGCAGTCTTATCTGGATAATTTGCTGCAGGAAATTCCTGAGGAGCTGCCGCCTGTCATCGAGGCGCAGCCTGAAGTTGTCGAAAGCACTGAGGCGCTGGATGAGTTCCAGGCAGCGGTGCTGGAAGAGCAGGCGCGTGATGCGCAGAAAGCGGCCAAACCCGTCGCGCCGGTTGTTTCACCAGTTGCTGCGCCGGCTGCCAAGGCACCGGTTGCATTGATCGAAACAGCAGAGCCGGTTCGCGCGCCAGTGTCGACACTCGCACCGCTGCTGCAAACCCAATTGTTGAAAACCGCGCCGGAACCGGCCGTGGTCGAAGCGGCTCCAGCACCTGCTCCGGTTGCGCCCGCACCCGTCGAGCAGACGCTGGTGCCGCCTCTGGTGGAAGTGCATCTGCCGCCGAACAACACGCCGCCACCGGTGGAAACCGACGGCCGTCCGGCCTGGGCTTCGGAAGCGTTCGAATGCCTGCTGTTCGACGTCGCCGGGCTGACGCTGGCCGTGCCGCTGGTGTGCCTCGGCTCGATTTATTCGTTGGCCGGCCACGAGCTGACGCCGTTGTTCGGTCAGCCGGAATGGTTCCTCGGGATTCTGCCGAGCCAGGCCGGCAACCTGAAAGTGTTGGACACCGCGCGCTGGGTCATGCCGGATCGCTATCGCGATGACTTCCGTCAGGGCTTGCAGTACGTGATTTCGGTACAAGGTTACGAGTGGGGGCTGGCGGTGCATCAGGTCAGCCGCTCGTTGCGTCTGGACCCGAATGAAATCAAATGGAGAAGTCACCGGGGTCAGCGGCCATGGCTCGCCGGCACCGTGATTGAGCACATGTGTGCATTGCTTGACGTTTCCGCACTGGCCGAGTTGATCGCCAGCGGTGGGGCAAAGCACCTCGGCGGCCACAAGCCGCTACATAAACCGACGTAGCAGCCGACATAACAATCAGGCGACGGCATTGTTGAATGCCGCCACACAGAACACACACCGCCCAGAGCGGTTTTTTCGAGGGGTCAGGGTATGAGTAGTCAGGCGACGAATGCAAAAGGTTCTGAAGATCCGATCCTGCAATGGGTGACCTTCAAACTGGACAACGAAACCTACGGCATCAATGTGATGCGCGTTCAGGAAGTGTTGCGCTACACCGAGATCGCTCCGGTGCCGGGCGCGCCGAGCTACGTGCTGGGCATCATCAACCTGCGCGGTAACGTGGTCACCGTGATCGACACCCGTCAGCGCTTCGGCCTGAGCACCGGTGAGATCAGCGACAACACCCGTATCGTCATCATCGAAGCCGACAAGCAAGTCGTCGGCATCATGGTCGACAGCGTGGCCGAAGTGGTTTACCTGCGTCAGTCGGAAATCGAGACGGCGCCGAACGTCGGTAACGAAGAGTCGGCCAAGTTCATCCAGGGCGTGTGCAACAAGAACAACGAGTTGCTGATCCTGGTCGAGCTGGACAAGATGATGAGCGAAGAAGAATGGTCGGAACTGGAGAGCATCTGATTGATTCTCGAGGTCGCGGTCATTGTCCTGTTCCTCTTCTGGGCAGGCACACTGGCAATGTTTGTGTCGTACATCAAGGCGCAGCGAGTGATCGCTGCGCAACAGGCTCAGGGCGATGCGTTGCGTGATCAGCGCATCAAGGACCTGGCCAAACGTGTCGACGATTACCAGAACGGCAACGTGCGCATGGGCGAAGCCCTGCACGAGCTGCGCGCGGTAGTCGGTCCGTTGCCGGACAAAATCGTTCAGCTGGAACAGCGCGACCCGTCGAGCCTGTCATTCGCCCAGGCGGCGAAGCTGGTGGGGATGGGCGCAAGCGTCGATGAACTGACTCAGTCCTGTGGGTTGACCCAGGCTGAGGCGGAGTTGATGCGCAAGCTTCACAAGAACTGATTGTCGTACCGGGATCGTTCCCACGCTCTGCATGGGAACGCATCTTGGGACGCTCCGCGTTCCGCCTGTGAAATGTGACGCAGAGCGTCACGGGCGGCATTCCCACGCAGAGCGTGGGAACGATCAGTAATCATCCCCGCGATCGGTTACATGCTTCTCGACCATCGGCGCATCCGGATCCTGCCCTTCGGGGAATTTGCCCTTCAGATTCCACGCAAACGCGATGATCTCGGCGATCGTGCGGTACAGCTCTTCGGGAATGCTGTCGCCCAATTCCATCCGCGCGAGCAAGCGCACCAGTTCAGCGTTCTCATAAATCGGCACTTCGCAATCGCGAGCAATGCGCAGGATTTCTTCGGCCAGTTCGTCATCACCCTTGGCGGTGAGGGTTGGCGCGTGGCTGCCGTCGTATTTGAGGGCGATGGCCTGGCGTGGGGCAGTGGAATCGTTCATGCGGTTTCGTCGACCCAGCGGTGTTCGAGACGGGTTTGGTTGCCTTGCGGCGGCGTGCCGAGGTGGCAGTCGATGTCGCCGACGTTAAGCCCGCGATCGAGCAGGCGCTGGCGCAGGGCAAACAGGTTGCTTTCGATCAGGTCGGCGGTGTACGGCCGTTCGGCCCACAGTTGACTGGAAAGGCTGCCGGCGATCAACTGCGCCTGAATCTGCATCGGCCCGAGCGGTTCCATGTCGAACGCCAGATCGACGCGCCACAGTTGTTGCTTGGGCTCGCGCTCGTCACGGCGTTCGTTGGGTTGCGGCTCTCGCTCCGGCGCTTCTTCACGTTGGAACTTGACCTGCAACGGCACGATGTCCTGCAGGTTGCGCATGGGGATCTCCAGCTGCCAGGTGCTGAGCAGGCGCCCGTCGTCGGTGACGCCGGTCTGCTCCAGACTCGACAGTTGATGACTTTGCAGGCGTGAAACGGCGGCAGCAGCGAGGCGCAACAACTGTTCCAGATCGCCTTCGCCGTCCTGACTTTGCAGCAAACGCTCGGGCAGCGGAAAGCTACTGGGCACGGGTTTGGCACTGACCTGGCCAAGCATGCCGAGGGCGTTGCGGACGAAGCTTGGCAGCGCTTGCGCCAAGGTGTTGGCGGCGATGATCGCGTTGAAACTGGTGCTGCTCGGCAGACCCGGGGTCAGTTGTGCGATCAGCTTGAGCAGATCGGCTTTCATGTCCGGAGCCAGCGTCGGGTTCTGGCCGGTCAGCAGTTTTGCTTCGAGGAACGCGCCGCTGTTGGCCAGCGCCAGTGCGACGCCTTTGGCGGTGCTCAGTTGTTGCACGTCCGGCAGGCTGGCAAGGAGTTTGTCGACCACCGCGCGCAGATCAGCAGAGCTTTGGTCGGTCGGCGGCGGCAGGTTCTGCAGGGCGTTCAGCAATCCGGTCAGCGAAGCTTGACGACTTTGTTGGCCGAGCAGTTGCTGACTCACGGCCAATTGTTCCTGACGACTGCTCATGGGCTGGAACTTCAGCGTTTGTGCATCTTCCACCAGCGCCGACAGCAAGGTGCCGATGCGCAGCGGTTGTGGGCTGTCGATGGTCAGGGTGCTGCCGCTCTGTGCGGTGTTGAGCAGAGTGACCAGCGAACGGAATACCGCGGCTTGCCCCGGCGTCTGCGGCAGCACTTGCGAGGTCAATACTTTGCCTTGCAGCAAGGTGCCTACAGGCAATTGCGCAGTATCGATGCGGGTGAGCGTGGCGACGCTGCTGGCGATGGCTTGTTGCACGGTGATCGCCAGGTTGCCCGCCGAGGGCTGAGTGATCGCCAGACTGGTGCCCTGAAGCAGCGGCAGATTGCTGCTGGCCTGCACGGTGGTTTGGCGACCGTTATCTAGGGTGACCTTCAATAGCAGTTCAAAGGTCTGATCCGCCTGCTTGAGCGACAACACCTCGGCTTTGGCGCTTTGCCCGGCGCCGATCAGGCCTTCGACCGGGGTCAGCAGCTTGAGCAGCTCACCGACCTGCGGGCGAACGGTCGCCGGGGTGGTGGGCGGGAGCGGGAGGATGTTCATTTCGCCTGTCATACGCGGACACAACCTGAGGAAATTGCACTCTTGAGAGTAAGGCACGGCATGTATAATGCCGCCCGTCTTGCGCTTCGAATAAAAAACATAGCAATTGTTTGACCCAGCTCTCTGGATCGAGCCGTCAATGCATCTATGCTGCATCTCTTTAACGGCCGCACCAGAGCCGACTTGAACCGTATAAGGCCCGTGATCCCTTGACCAGTCCTGTCCTGCAAACCGTTGCCCTCGCGTGTGAACGTGATCTGCGGCTGCTCTTCGAAAATCTCGAATTGAGACTGGCCAGCGGCGATATGGTGCAGATCAGCGGCCCCAACGGCAGCGGTAAAACCAGCCTGTTACGTTTACTGTCCGGGCTGATGCAGCCGACCGCCGGGCAAGTCCTGCTCAATGGCCAGCCGCTGACCGAACAACGCAGCGAACTCGCACGCAACCTGCTGTGGATCGGCCACGCCGCCGGGATCAAGGATCTGCTGACCCCGGAAGAAAACCTCTCCTGGCTCTGTGCCCTGCATCATCCCGCCGAACGCGAGGCCATCTGGCAAGCCTTGGCAGCAGTAGGATTGCGCGGCTTCGAAGATGTTCCCTGTCACAGCCTGTCTGCCGGTCAGCAGCGCCGTGTGGCGTTGGCGCGGTTGTATCTGGACAGCCCACCGCTGTGGATTCTCGATGAGCCGTTCACTGCCCTCGATAAACAAGGCGTGGCGCAGCTCGAAGAACATCTGGCCGGGCACTGCGAACGCGGCGGTCTGGTGGTGTTGACCACGCACCACACGCTGAGCCGGATGCCGGCCGGTTATCGCGACATCGATCTGGGGAACTGGGCAGTATGAGTGTGTTTGGCCTGCTGGTTGCCCGTGAATCCCGACTGCTGTTTCGCCGCCCGGCGGAACTGGCCAATCCGCTGATTTTCTTCGCCATCGTCATCGCTTTGTTCCCGCTGGCCGTCGGCCCGGAAACTCAAGTGTTGCAAAACCTGTCCCCCGGGTTAGTCTGGGTGGCGGCGCTTTTGTCTGTCCTGCTCTCGCTGGACGGGCTGTTCCGCAGTGATTTCGAAGATGGCTCGCTGGAACAGTGGGTCCTTTCGTCGCACCCGCTGCCACTTCTGGTCTTGGCCAAGGTGCTGGCACACTGGCTTTTCTCTGGATTGGCTCTGGTTTTGCTCTCACCGCTGCTGGCGTTGATGCTCGGTTTGCCTGCCGCCTGCCTGCCGGTTTTGCTGTTTTCGTTGCTGTTGGGCACACCGGTGCTGAGCTTGCTCGGCGCGGTGGGCGCGGCACTGACGGTCGGTTTGAAACGTGGCGGCCTGTTGCTGGCGCTGCTGATCCTGCCGTTGTACATCCCGGTGTTGATCCTCGGCAGTGGCGCCTTGCAGGCAGCCCTCCAAGGCATGCCGGCGACCGGTTATCTGCTGTGGCTGGGTAGCCTGACCGCTCTGGCGATCACCCTGACACCTTTTGCAATAGCTGCTGGCCTGAAGATCAGCGTCGGCGAATAATGAGGTCTGGTTAAAATTTAACCAGCAAAGACCCTGAGACTGCTCACACCGATGAGCGGCACCCGTGATGGAAACAGTATGAACTGGACCTGGTTTCACAAGCTCGGCTCGCCCAAGTGGTTCTACGGCATCAGCAGCAAGTTCCTGCCGTGGTTGAGCATCGCAGCGTTGCTGCTGATTGGCGTCGGCGTCGTTTGGGGCCTGGCCTTCGCGCCGCCGGATTATCAGCAAGGCAACAGCTTTCGCATCATCTACATTCACGTACCTGCCGCGATGCTCGCTCAGTCGATCTACGTGATGCTGGCGGTGTGCGGTGTGGTCGGGCTGGTGTGGAAGATGAAACTGGCCGACGTCGCCCTGCAATGCGCCGCACCGATCGGCGCGTGGATGACCGCCGTGGCGCTGGTCACCGGGGCGATCTGGGGCAAACCGACGTGGGGCTCGTGGTGGGTCTGGGACGCGCGCCTGACCTCGATGCTGATTCTGCTATTCCTGTATTTCGGCGTGATCGCGCTGGGCAATGCCATCAGCAACCGCGACAGCGCGGCCAAGGCCTGCGCGGTGCTGGCCATCGTCGGCGTGATCAACATCCCGATCATCAAATACTCGGTGGAGTGGTGGAACACCCTGCACCAGGGCGCGACCTTCACCCTCACGGAAAAACCGGCGATGCCAGCGGAAATGTGGCTGCCGCTGCTGCTGACGGTGCTGGGCTTCTACTGCTTCTTTGGTGCCGTGCTGTTGCTGCGCATGCGTCTTGAAGTGCTCAAGCGTGAAGCCCGCGCCAGTTGGGTGAAAGAAGAAGTGCAGCACAGTCTGGAGGCCGCTCGATGAGTTTTGCTTCATTCGGCGACTTCCTCGCCATGGGCCATCATGGCCTGTATGTCTGGTCGGCTTACGGCATCTGTCTGGCGGTGCTGATCCTCAACGTGGTAGCGCCGATTGCGGCCCGCAAGCGCTATCTGCAACAAGAGGCGCGTCGTCTGCGCCGGGAGAATGGCAAGTGAATCCGCTGCGCAAGAAACGTCTGATCATCATTCTGGCCATTCTGGTCGGGGTCGGCGCTGCCGTCGGCCTGGCCTTGAGCGCCCTGCAGCAGAACATCAATCTGTTCTACACGCCGACCCAGATCGCCAACGGCGAAGCGCCGCAAGATACGCGCATCCGTGCCGGCGGCATGGTCGAAAAGGGGTCGCTGCAACGTTCGCCGGATTCCCTTGACGTCAAATTCGTCGTCACCGATTTCAATAAATCCGTGACCATCGCCTATCGCGGCATCCTCCCGGATCTGTTCCGCGAAGGGCAGGGCATCGTGGCGTTGGGCAAGATCAACGCTGATGGCGTTGTCGTCGCCGATGAAGTGCTGGCCAAACACGATGAGAAGTACATGCCGCCGGAAGTGACCAAAGCCTTGAAAGACAGCGGTCAATCCGCACCAACGCCTGCGAAGGAGCGTTGATCGATGACGTCGGCGATTTTTATTCCTGAATTGGGCCATCTGGCGATGATTCTGGCGCTGTGTTTTGCGCTAGTGCAGGCCGTGGTGCCATTGGTCGGTGCCTGGCGCGGCGATCGGTTCTGGATGAGTCTGGCCCAGCCGGCCGCCTGGGGGCAGTTTGCGTTTTTGCTGTTTGCGTTCGGCATTCTGACCTACGCGTTCATGAGCGATGACTTCTCCGTCGCCTATGTCGCCAACAACTCCAATACTGCTTTGCCGTGGTATTACAAATTCAGCGCGGTGTGGGGCGCTCACGAAGGGTCGCTGCTGCTGTGGGCATTGATTCTCGGCGGCTGGACGTTCGCGGTGTCGGTGTTCTCGCGGCAGTTGCCGCAAGTCATGCTCGCCCGTGTGCTGGCGGTGATGGGCATGATCAGCACCGGCTTCCTGCTGTTTCTGATCCTGACGTCCAACCCGTTCAAACGCATCCTGCCGCAAATGCCCAGCAATGGCGCTGACCTCAATCCGTTGCTGCAAGACATCGGTCTGATCGTTCACCCGCCAATGTTGTACATGGGCTACGTCGGTTTTTCGGTGGCCTTCGCCTTTGCCATCGCGGCGTTGATGGGCGGTCGTCTTGATGCCGCGTGGGCACGCTGGTCGCGGCCATGGACCATCGTCGCCTGGGCCTTCCTCGGCATCGGCATCACCCTCGGTTCGTGGTGGGCTTACTACGAACTCGGCTGGGGCGGCTGGTGGTTCTGGGACCCGGTGGAAAACGCCTCCTTCATGCCTTGGCTGGTCGGCACCGCGTTGATCCACTCGCTGGCGGTCACGGAAAAACGTGGCGTGTTCAAGAGCTGGACGGTGTTGCTGGCGATTGCAGCGTTCTCGCTGAGCCTGCTCGGGACGTTCCTCGTTCGATCCGGCGTGCTGACCTCGGTGCACGCGTTCGCCTCCGATCCGGAGCGCGGCGTGTTCATCCTGATCTTCCTGTTGTTCGTGGTCGGCGGCTCGCTGACGCTGTTCGCCCTGCGCGCACCCGTGGTCAAGAGCCAGGTCGGTTTCAACCTGTGGTCGCGGGAAACCCTGTTGCTGGGCAACAACCTGGTGCTGGTCGTCGCCGCGTCGATGATCCTGCTCGGCACCCTGTATCCGCTGATTCTCGATGCGATCAGCGGCGCCAAGATGTCGGTCGGCCCGCCGTACTTCAATGCGCTGTTCATTCCGTTGATGGCGCTGCTGATGATGGTCATGGCGGTCGGCGTGATCGTCCGTTGGAAGGACACTCCAGTGAAATGGCTGGCCGGCATGCTCACGCCAGTGCTGCTCGGCAGCGTCGCACTGGCGGTGGTGGCCGGTGTCGCTTACGGCGATTTCAATTGGGCGGTGATCGCGACCTTCCTGCTCGCTGCGTGGGTTTTGCTGGCCGGCGTGCGCGACATCTTCGACAAGACTCGCCACAAAGGCCTGATCAAAGGTTTGCCGACGCTGACCCGCAGTTATTGGGGCATGCAGATCGCCCACCTCGGTATCGCCGTGTGTGCGCTGGGCGTGGTCTTGTCGAGTCAGAACAGTGCCGAACGCGACCTGCGTCTGGCGCCGGGCGAGTCGATGGACCTGGCCGGTTATCACTTTGTCTTCGAAGGCGCCAAACACTTCGAAGGGCCGAACTTCACCTCCGATAAGGGCACCATTCGGGTGATCCGCGACGGCAAGGAAATCAGCGTGCTGCACCCGGAAAAACGTCTGTACACCGTGCAAAGTTCGATGATGACCGAAGCCGGCATCGACGCCGGTTTCACCCGTGACCTTTACGTTGCCCTCGGCGAACCGCTGGACAACGGCGCCTGGGCGGTGCGCGTACACGTCAAACCGTTCGTGCGCTGGATCTGGTTCGGCGGCTTGCTCACCGGTTTCGGTGGTTTGCTGGCGGCACTGGATCGACGTTATCGGGTCAAGGTGAAAGCCAAGGTGCGTGAAGCGCTGGGCATGACGGGAGCGGCTGCATGAGACGTTGGTTGATGCTGGTGCCACTGGCGATTTTTCTGCTGGTGGCGGTGTTTCTTTATCGCGGTCTGTACCTTGATCCGGCGGAGTTGCCGTCGGCGATGATCAACAAGCCGTTCCCGGAGTTTTCCCTGCCGAACGTGCAGGGCGACAAGAGCCTGACCAAGGCTGACATTCTTGGCAAACCGGCGCTGGTCAACGTCTGGGGCACCTGGTGCATTTCCTGCCGGGTCGAGCATCCGGTGCTGAACAAACTCGCCGAGCGCGGCGTGGTGATCTACGGCATCAACTACAAGGACACCAACGCCGATGCCTTGAAGTGGCTGGCCGAATTCCACAATCCGTACGTGCTGGACATCCGCGACGACGAAGGCTCGCTGGGCTTGAACCTCGGTGTGTACGGCGCGCCGGAAACCTTCTTCATCGACGCCAAGGGCATCATCCGCGACAAGTATGTGGGTGTGATCGACGAGCAGGTCTGGCGCGAAAAACTTGCCGCCAAGTATCAGGCGCTGGTCGATGAGGCCAAGCCATGAAGCGTTTTTTAGCGGCGCTGGTATTGGGCTTTAGTCTGGCCGGTGTGGCCCATGCCGCGATCGACACTTACGAGTTCGCCAAAGAAGCTGATCGCGAGCGTTTCCGCGAGTTGACCAAAGAGTTGCGCTGCCCCAAGTGCCAGAATCAGGACATCGCTGACTCCAATGCGCCTATTGCTGCTGACCTGCGTAAAGAGATTTTCCGCATGCTCGGCGAGGGCAAGGATAACCAGCAGATCATCGACTTCATGGTCGATCGCTACGGTGATTTCGTCCGCTACAAACCGGCGCTCAACGCCAAGACAGCGCTGCTGTGGTTCGGCCCGGCCGGGCTGCTGCTCGGTGGTTTGGTGGTGATTGCGGTGATCGTCCGCCGTCGTCGCGGACAGCGTACCGAAACCCCGCAATCGCTTAGCGCCGATGAGCGTCAGCGCCTCGACCAACTGTTGGATAAAAACCAAGAATGATTGATTTCTGGCTTGCCGCAGGGCTGTTGCTTCTGGTCGCCCTGAGTTTTCTGCTGATCCCGGTTTTGCGCGAACGTCGCGCCCAGCGTGAAGAGGATCGAACTGCCCTGAACGTTGCGTTGTATCAGGAGCGTGTTGCCGAGTTGCAATCGCAACAGGCCGAGGGCGTGCTCGACGCCGCGCAAATGGACAGTGGCCGTGCCGAGGCTGCACGTGAGTTGCTGGCGGATACCGAGGGTGTCAGCGCGCCACGGGTTTCCCGACTGGGCAAACCGTTGCCGTTGCTGGCGGCCGTGTTGGTGCCGGTGTTGGGCCTGGGTCTGTACATGCATTTCGGCGCTGCCGACAAAGTCGAGCTGACCCGCGAATTCGCCCAGGCGCCGCAGTCGATGGAAGAGATGACCCAGCGTCTGGAGCGTGCCGTCGCGGCACAACCGGATTCTGCAGAAGGGCTGTATTTCCTTGGCCGCACCTACATGGCTCAGGAGCGTCCGGCGGACGCGGCGAAGATGTTCGAACGCGCGGCCAACTTGGCCGGTCGTCAGCCGGAACTGCTCGGCCAATGGGCGCAGGCGCAGTATTTTGCGGATGGCAAGAAATGGTCGGCGAAGATTCAGGCGTTGACCGACGAAGCGCTGAAGGCTGATCCGAAAGAAGTTACCAGTCTCGGTCTGCTCGGCATCGCTGCGTTCGAAGGCGAGCGCTATCAGGAAGCCATCGACTACTGGACTCGCTTGCTGGCGCAATTGCCGCCGGAAGACAATTCCCGCGCCGCGCTGCAAGGCGGGATCAAACGCGCCGCCGAGCGTCTCGAAGCCAGCGGCGGCAAGGTCGCTGCTGCCCCGGTCGCCGCGAAAGCCGCGCTGTTGAAAGTCAGCGTCGATCTGGCCAGCGAGCTCAAAGGCAAAGTGCAACCGGGCGACAGCGTGTTCATCTTCGCCCGCGCCACCTCTGGCCCACCGGCCCCGCTGGCGGCCAAACGCCTGACCGTGGCCGATCTGCCGATGACCGTCGAACTCGGCGATGGCGACGCAATGATGCCGCAATTGAAACTGTCGAACTTCCCTGAAGTCCAACTGGTTGCGCGCATCTCCCGCGCCGGCCAACCGACTGCCGGCGAATGGGTCGGTCGCAGCGGCCCGCTGGCCAGCAGCACCACTGCGCTACAAAAACTGACCATCGACAGCCCGGACAAATAGCCGGGCACAACAGGAAAGCACCGCCATGCACACCATCGCCCGAATCACAGTCCTCACACTGGCCCTGGGCTTGAGTGCATGTGCGGTGCAACGACCTGAACCGACCACCAACCTGCCGCCGATCCCGCCGTCGCAACCGAGCCCGACCCCGTCGACTTCACCAACGCCCGGCAAAAGCATCCCGGCGAAACCAGCCAAACCGGTGCCGCGCACTTCGGCCAGCTTCGCCCCGCCACCGGGCGGCAACAGCCACTGGGATCAGAAACTCGGCGTCTACGTCCTCGACGACCAGACCAACACCTTCTACCGCCAACGCACCTACTACCGCTGGAACAACGGCTGGAGCCGCTCGATCAGCCCTAACGGCCCGTGGGAAGACACCAACATCCACGGCGTACCGCCGGGGTTGGGCAAGCAGTTCGGGCAGTAAAACGAAAACGGCGATCTTTTGATCGCCGTTTTTTTTCTGTTGTTTGAAACGTTCGCGGGTATTCGCTAGGTCAGCACCCCCTGAACATACTCAACAAACGCCCGCGCCTTGGCACTGGCCATTCTCCCCGTTGGAAACACCGCCCATAAATCCAGATCGGGCAGGGTCCAGTCGTGCATGACGGTTTTCACCGCGCCGCTGGCCAGTTCCGGGGCGAACATCCACTCGGAAGCGAGGGTCAGGCCCTGATTGGCCAGTACGGCTTCGCGCACACCTTCGGCGGCGCTGACGCGCAGGCGTGCGCTGATGATGACGGATTGTTTTTCAGAACCTTTGGCGAACTCCCAGGTGGTACCTCCGCCGAGGTTGTAGACGACCGCCTGGTGTTTGCTCAGTTCGGCAGGGCAGCTCGGTTCGCCGTGCTTGGCAAAGTAGGCCGGGGTGCCAAGCACCACGCGGCGGCAGTCGGCGATCTTGCGGGCGGTGAGTCCTGAGTCGGTGAGTGCACCCATGCGGAAGGCAACGTCGATGCCTTCTTCAACCAGGTTGATGTTGCGGTCGTCGAGCATCAGGTCGATGTTCAGTTGTGGGTGCTGATCGAGGAACGGCCCCAGTTGCGGCACGATGTGCAGGCGGCCGAAGGTCACGGCGGCACTGATGCGCAGGTTGCCGCTCAGACCGCTGGCGCTGCCACGGGCGGCGTTGTCGGCCTCGTCGGCTTCCTCGAGTGCGCGTTTGGCCCGTTCGAAAAAGGCCAGTCCGGCTTCGGTCGGGGTCAGGCCTCGGGTCGAGCGCAGGAGCAGGCTGACGGCCAAGCGTTTTTCCAGATGCGCGATGGTTTTCGAGACGGCGGGCTGGCCAATGTTCAGGCGCCGGGCGGCGGCGGAAAACGAGCCGGTTTCGACGACGCAGACGAAGGTTTCCATGGCGGCGAGGCGGTCCATCTGCGTTCCTTACTAAAATCTCGAAGTCATCATGGAACCTCTGTAGGAGTGAGCCTGCTCGCGATAGCGGTGTGTCAGTCAAATCGATGTCCGCTGGACGGACGCTATCGCGAGCAGGCTCACTCCTACAGGGGATTTGTGTTGTTGATTAGAATGCGGCTTTGCCGACTGAGGCGCCGCCATCGACAAACAGGGTTTGCCCGGTGATGAAGCCGCTCTGCTCGGACAGCAAAAATGCAATCGCTGACGCAATCTCTTCCGGCTGACCAAGCCGTCCCATCGGCACCCCGGCCAGATAGCGTGCTTCGCCTTCACTGCCCGGCGGATTGTTGGCGCGGAACAGTTCGGTTTCGGTCGGCCCCGGTGCCACGGCGTTCACGGTGATCCCGGTTTGCGCCAACTCCAGCGCCCACGAACGGGTAAAGCTGACCAACGCCGCTTTTGCCGCTGCATACGCCGTGCGCTGGGTAATCCCCAGCACCGTGAGGCTGGAAATATTCACCACCCGGCCCCAGCCGCGTGTGCGCATCCCCGGCAACAGTGCCTGAGTCGCCTGCAACGCCGAATGCAGATTCAGCCGCATCACGTCGTCGAAGGCATCCAGATCGATATCGCCCAACGCTTGCGGTCGTACCAGCCCGACGTTGTTCACCAGCCCATCGAACTCATACGTACGCGCCAGTTCTGCGAGAACCTCACCGGTCAACTTGCGATCGCTCAGGTCCAGCGGAAACAGAATGCCCGGAAAGCTCAGATCCGGCTGGCGAGCAATCCCCACCACCCGATGCCCGGCGCGGTCGAGATGTTCGGCCAGCGCCCGGCCAATGCCTTTGCTGGCGCCAGTGATGAGGAAAGTACGTCGGGTCATGGCAACTCCAGGGCATGGATCATCGATTCAGCCGCGCAATGCATCCAGCATCGCTTCAGGCTCGGGACGCTGAGTGTAATCCGGGTTGACCTCGGCGTAACGAATCACGCCATCCTGACCGATCACATACCGCGCCGGCATCGGCAAGGTCCAGGCCGGATCATCATTGAAGCTCGGCAGATCATTGCGCAGATTTTTGTACAGATCGATCAGGTAGTCCGGCAACTCGAAGCGCAGCCCGAAGGCTGCCGCCACGTCATTACGCGGGTCGCTGAGGATCGGAAATTGCAGTTCATTGATGCGTTGCGACTTGCGGCTGTTGGCGGCGATCTGCGGTGAAATCGCCAGCAGACTCGCCCCGGCGTTTTGAAGCACCGGCAGAAACGCGTGTAATGCTTGCAACTCCATATTGCAGTACGGGCACCAGACGCCACGATAAAACGTCAGCACCAACGGCCCCTGCGCCAGCCGATCGGCGGAAGAGACCGCATTGCCCTCAGGATCTTTCAGAGTGAACAGCGGCGCCATGTCGCCGACCTTCAAGGCACGGCTGGCAGCACCGGAGGCAATCAGTTCGGCGGTGGCCCGCTCCATCACCGGGTGGATATCGGCAGGGGCGTTGTAAGGCGGTTTGCCGGCCTTGAAGTCAGCTTTGAAGGCATCGAGTTTTGCTTGCAGGGTCATGGTCGAAAGTCCTGAAGAAGCGCCGGTAGTGGCTGGGTTCAAGAGTGACCGTAAGGGGCGCGCGGGGGAACGCCGGTGCGGGGCATAGCATTCATGCTCGGCGGGAATGAATGAAAACTCACACTCTGCAAAACAACCGGACGTCGCTTTGCGGTTTTCTGTGCTTGAGTAAAGATAACTCTAGGGTTATTTTTAAAAGACCAGGCCAAGGAGGCGATGGGTGCAAAGCAGGCAATTGATCAAGGAGCTGGAGGAGGCTGGGTGGGTGCTGGATCGGATCACCGGCAGTCATCACATCTTCACTCACCGATACAACCCGTACACGATTCCCGTCCCTCACCCGAAAAAGGATTTGCCACTGGGGACGGTCAAAAGCATCAGGAGGCGTGCCGGGTTGTACAACCCGCCAGCCAGTTACCAAGGAGATCCATAATGCAATATCCAATCTGCATCGAATGGGGTGACGAAAATACCGCCATCGGTATTCAGATTCCCGATATTCCCGGCGCCGTTACGGCAGGGGACAGCTTTGAAGATGCCTACAATGCGGCGGTTGAAATCGCCCACATCATGCTGCAAGAGGTTGCGGCGGACGGTGATTCGATTCCTATGCCGACATCGGCATCTGCTCATCGTAGTAATCCGGAATTCGCCGATATGGGCTGGGGCATGCTGGAACTGGATATCTCGCCGTATCTCGGCAAGACCGAGAAGGTCAACGTGACGCTGCCCGGTTACGTGATCCAGCGAATCGATCGTTATGTGCGCGAACACAACGTCAAAAGCCGCTCCTCCTTTCTGGCGGACGCGGCGATGGAAAAACTGGTTCGATATTGAACGTCATCGCTCCCACGGGCGTAGTGAATAACCTGTGGGAGCGAGCTTGCTCGCGAAGCTTCTAACGCCTTACGCCGTTGCCAATGAGCCGCGCTGCGAAGCACTCAAAAACCGCAACAACGCCAACAGCGGAAACACACTGCCGACAATCACGATCCACAACCAGCCGCCATGCTCGTACACCGCACTGGCCACCGACGAACCAAACGCGCCGCCGATGAAAATGCTGGTCATGTACAGCGCGTTCAGACGGCCACGGCTTTTCGCGTCCAGCGAGTAAACAGCGCGTTGGCCGAGGACCATGTTCATCTGCACGCAGAAGTCGAGCACCACGCCGGTCACGGCCAGGCCGATGACACTGTAGGCCGGGTGGATGAAGGCGGGCAGGAAGCTCAGGCTGGCGAACAGCATGGCCAGCAGCGAGGCGATGCGGGTGTGGCCGGCGTCGGCCAGGCGTCCGCTGATGGGGGCGGCGATAGCACCGATGGCGCCGACCAGGGCGAAGATCGCAATTTCGCTTTGCGACAAACCATGGTTACGCGCCAGTTCCAGCGGCACCGCAGTCCAGAACAGGCTGAACGTGGCGAACATGCAGCCCTGATAAAACGCTCGCTGACGCAATACCGGTTGCTGGCGCAACAGCGTCCACAGCGAACCGATCAGTTGGCCATAGGTGGCGCTGTGATCGGGTTGGCGCTTGGGCACGGTCAGTGCCAAGACAACGCTGATTGCCGCCATCAATGCGGCAGCAATCATGAACATCGCCCGCCAGCCGAAATGGTCGGCGACCACACTCGACACCGGCCGTGCCAGCAGAATACCCAGCAGCAGACCGCCCATGATCCCGCCGACCACACGACCACGGGATTCTTCCGGCGCCAAGTGCGCGGCCAGTGGAATCAGAATCTGCACCGACACCGAACTGAAGCCCACCAACAAAGAGATCAGCAAAAACACATTCGGTTGATCGGTAAACGCCGCCGCCAACAGGCTGGCAATCGCCACCACCGTGGTGATGATCATCAACCGGCGGTTTTCCAGCAGATCACCGAGCGGCACCAGAAAGAACAGGCCCAGCGCATAGCCAATCTGCGTCAGCGAGACGATGAAGCTGGCCATGGTGTCGGAGAGACCAATGTCCGGCGCGATAAGACCGATGATTGGCTGCGCGTAGTAAATGTTGGCAACGATGGCGCCGCAGCAGAAGGCGAACAGCAGCACCATGCCTCGGGTCATTGCGTGAGCGGTGGTGGTCATAAGGTTTCTCGATCCAGCGAAAGGGAGTGCGGTGAGGCTATGGGACAAACCGGGCAGGCAGAAGACGCCGGCGGTTGATATCAGTTATTCCGTTGCGGAATGACCCGATGCTATCGACTTGTCATCCATCGGCGGACCTTGCGTCCGACCGTTGCGGGTCGATGATACATTCACTTACATCCTGTTCGATAGCGTGCTTATGTTTGCATCGGCTTGTTCAACATTCATGACCGGAGGATTGCCATGAAGCTTCGCCTTATCGCAACGATTGTCCTGATCAGCCTGCTCGGCGCGACGAGCGTGCAGGCCGCTGATGCACCGGGGATGCGCATGGGTGTGCGCGGCGAGATCACCGGGGTCAGCGCCGACAGCCTCAAAGTCCACGTCAACAGCGGTGAGAACGTGGTGATTCAGTTGACCGATGAGACCAAGGTTCGCGCCGTCACCCTGGCCAATATCGAAGACATCAAGCCCGGCAGCTACATCGGTTCGGCGGCAACTCCGCAGGAGGATGGCACGCTCAAGGCGCTGGAAGTTCATGTATTCCCGCCGGAGCTGGCGGGCAGTGGCGACGGTCATCGGCCGTTCGATCTGGCCAAGGGCAGCAGCATGACCAATGGCAGCGTCGGCGATCTGGTGGTGAGCAACGGGCGGGTGCTGACGGTGAACTACAAGGGCGGGCAACAGAAGATTCTGGTGCCGGAGGATGTGCCGATCGTCAATCTGGAGCCGGGGGATCGGAGCTTGCTCAAGGTCGGGGTGAAGATTGTCATGTTTGTAACGCAGAGCGCGGATGGCACGTTGACCGCGCAATCGATTTCTGCGGGTAAGGATGGGGTCACCCCGCCGATGTAAAAGCCCCTCACCCTAGCCCTCTCCCGGAGGGAGAGGGGACTGATTGGGGGATGCTTCGAAGGTGCGCCGACCTGAACGTGATTTAGTGAATCCATAATCGACGCAATCTTTCAGGTCGATGTTTGACCCGAGACACCTCGGTCGGCCCCCTCTCCCTCCGGGAGAGGGCTGGGGTGAGGGTAAAGCGGCCACAAAAAAAGGCGACCGTTGAGGGTCGCCTTTTTCATGTCAGCTTAACTGTTACTGGCCGGTATAGATCTGATCGAAAACCCCACCATCATTGAAGTGAGTCTTTTGCACGGTGCGCCAGTCGCCGAAGGTCTTCTCAACCGAAAGGAAATCAACTTTCGGGAAACGATCGGTGTACTTCGCCAGCACCGCCGGGTCACGCGGACGCAGGTAGTTCGCCGCAGCAATCTCCTGACCTTCCGGCGACCACAGATACTTCAAGTACTCATCCGCCGCTGCCCGCGAGCCTTTCTTGTCGACCACTTTATCGACCACTTTATCGACCACCGACACCGGTGGCTCAGCCTCAGCCGATACACTCGGATAGATCACTTCAAACTGATCACGACCAAACTCGCGGGCGATCATTTCCGCTTCGTTTTCGAAGGTCACCAGCACGTCGCCGATCTGGTTGGTCATGAACGTGGTGGTGGCGGCGCGGCCACCGGTGTCCAGTACCGGCGCTTGCTTGAACAGTTTGCCGACGAAGTCCTTGGCCTTGTTCTCGTCGCCGCCGTTCTTCAGCACGTAACCCCAGGCCGAGAGGTAGGTGTAGCGGCCGTTACCTGAGGTTTTCGGGTTCGGCACGATCACTTGCACGCCGTCCTTGAGCAGATCCGGCCAGTCTTTCAGGGCTTTCGGGTTGCCTTTGCGGACGATAAACACCGTGGCCGAAGTGAACGGCGCGCTGTTGTTCGGCAGGCGCGTGACCCAGTTCTCCGGCACCAGTTTGCCGTTGTCGGCGAGGGCGTTGATGTCGGTGGCCATGTTCATGGTGATGACGTCAGCCGGCAGGCCATCGATCACCGAGCGCGCTTGCTTGCTCGAACCGCCGAAGGACATCTGTACGGTGATGTTTTCGTTGTGCTCGGCTTGCCAGTGTTTCTGGAACGCAGTGTTGTAGTCCTTGTAGAAATCGCGCATCACGTCGTAGGAAACGTTGAGCAGCGTCGGGGCTGCCTGAGCGATGTTGGCCAAGGCCAGGCCGGCGGCGAGAAGTGAGGCGCCAAAGAGTTTTTTCACTGCGCATTCCTTGTTTTATCGGTGTAGGAGCAGGGGGTGATGTTCAATTGCCACTGACTATAACGGGGTGCGCATAGTCGTTTAAAGATTAAAAAGCTCTTTGCTTATTCCAGTTTCTTGAACAGTGCGTTGCCACATCGCGAGCAGAACGCGGCGCCGTGTTCATGGCTGTTTTTCTTGCACACCGGGCAGTCGTGTTGCAGCTGTTCACCGCGCATGGCGTTGGCCAGTTCGGCGGTGAAAATCCCCGTCGGCACGGCGATGATCGAATAACCGGTGATCATCACCAGCGATGAAATCACCTGGCCCAGCGCGGTCTTCGGCACGATGTCGCCGAAGCCCACCGTGGTCAGCGTGACGATCGCCCAATAGATGCCTTTGGGAATGCTGGTGAAGCCGTGTTCCGGGCCTTCGATCACGTACATCAAGGTGCCGAACACCGTCACCAGCGTGCAGACGCTGACCAGAAACACGACGATTTTCTGCTTGCTGCCACGCAGCGCCGACATCAAATAGTTGGCTTGCTTGAGGTACGGGCTGAGTTTGAGCACGCGGAAAATCCGCAGCATGCGGATGATCCGAATGATCAGCAGGTACTGCGCGTCGCTGTAATACAGGGCGAGGATGCCGGGCACGATCGCCAGCAAATCCACCAACCCGTAAAAGCTGAAGGCGTAGCGCAAGGGTTTCGGTGAGCAATAAAGACGCAGGATGTACTCGCCGAGAAAGATGATCGTGAAGCCCCACTCGATGTAGGCCAGCACGTCGGCGTAGTTCTGGTGAATGCTGTCGATGCTGTCGAGCATCACGATCACCAGACTGGCGAGGATGATCAACAGCAAGATGCCGTCGAAGCGACGCCCGGCGAGGGTGTCGCTTTGGAAAATCATGACGTAAAGCCGTTCGCGCCAACTGTTGCTGCTGTCCATGGATAACGCCTGAATCGAAGATCAGCGCAGCCTAGGTTGATTCTCCCCATGAGCGCAAGGCGCACGCTCGACCGGGGTTTTGCCGAGCATCTGGATACCGGCGCGGATCAGCCAGCCGGCGAGGATGAACGGCGCGGTCAGGGTCGCAAGGCCAACCGCTGCAAACAGCGGCGTGACCAGCAGCGCGAGAACGATACCGAGCAGCGGCAGCCACGGTTGTTGTCGTTGCGCAGAGAACGCGAGTGCGGCCAATACGGCGTTGTAGCTGCCCAAACCCAAGAGCGCAGCGCTGGTTTCGTGGTGCAGCAGGCTCGAGGCCAGACCGATGGCTGACGCCAGCATTGCCCAGCAGAACGCCCGGCGATCAGCCATCAGCAAACCAATGGCGATGAGCGCGCCGGCCAGCGGATGACCAAGGAACATCACCTGGCCCAAACCGCGCAGCTCGGCGGCGAGCAAGTTCAGCGTGTTCATCTCGATGTGCGCCATCGGCGCTGACGGTTCGGCGAACAGCAGCAGGATCCAGCTCAGCGCCACGAACGGCGAGGTATAAGCCGGAATGGAGCGGCTGCGGTAGACATGTTTGAGCCATTGCTGTGTGGCCATTGCGCTCAAGCCGCCGGCGGCGAGAATCAGCGGCGGCAGCATCGGCGACCACGGGAAATACAGGCTCAGCAGCAGACCGAGCAAAATGCCGTTGTAGCTGAACAGTCCGGCCTGGCGATCAGCCTTGGCGTAGTTGCGTCGTTGTGCAGTGAGCAAACCGGCGACGGCACCGAGCAGCGCTCCGGCGAACAGCACGGGTGCGGTCAGCAGGATCGCCAACAGGCACAGCAGGCCGCACAGCGGATGGCGCTGGAGGAATATTTGACTGAAACCGTTGAGCAAAGCCTCGGCCCAGTCGGGGCAGTGGGTGTTGAAATGATTGGCAGGCATGGGCAGTTCATTCGTTACTGATCGTTCCCACGTCGAGGCGTCGAACCGTCTGCGTGGGAATGCCTCAAAGGACGCTCTGCGTCTGCTCTTGGGACGCAGAGCGTCCCGGGCCGCATTCCCACGCGGAGCGTGGGAACGATCATGGTGGGCGGTTAAATCAACGTTTCGATCCGCAGCGAGTTAGTCGACCCAGGCTGACCAAACGGCACGCCGGCAGTGATCAGCAGCGTGTCACCACGCTCGGCCATACCCTGAGCCTGGGCGATTTCCAGCGCCGTCGAGCAAACCTCATCGACCTGACGCAGGCGATCGTTGACCACCGAGTGAATCCCCCACGCCACGCTCAGACGCCGCGCGGTTTGCAGGTTCGGCGTCAGGTTGAGGATCGGCGCTTTCGGCCGTTCCCGCGCTGCACGCAAACTCGAGGTACCCGACTCGCTGTAATTGACCAGCACCGCGACCGGCAGCACGTTGCTGATGCGACGGATCGCGCAGCTGATCGCATCGGAAACCGTCGCTTCAGCCTTCGGCCGACTGACGTCGAGCTGCGTCTGATAATCCGGGCCGTTTTCCACCTGACGAATGATCTTGCTCATCATCTGCACAGCTTCGAGTGGGTATTCGCCGGACGCCGTTTCCGCCGACAGCATCACCGCATCGGCGCCTTCGGCCACGGCGTTGGCAACGTCAGTCACCTCGGCGCGGGTCGGGGCAGGGGAGAAGCGCATCGACTCCAGCATCTGCGTCGCCACCACCACCGGTTTACCGAGTTCGCGGCAGATAGTGATGATGTTTTTCTGAATCTGCGGCACGCTTTCGGCGGGCACTTCAACGCCGAGATCACCGCGAGCAACCATGATCGCGTCGCTCAGTTCAGCGATTTCACGCAGCTGTTCAACGGCGGAAGGCTTCTCGATTTTCGCCATCAAAAAGGCTTTGTCGCCGATCAGTGCGCGGGCTTCGACGATGTCTTGCGGGCGCTGCACAAACGACAGCGCGACCCAGTCCACGCCCAGTTCCAGACCGAAGCTCAGGTCGCGGCGATCCTTGGCGGTCAGCGGGCTGAGGTCGAGCACCGCTTGCGGCACGTTGACGCCTTTGCGGTCCGACAGTTCGCCGCCATTGAGCACGGTGGTATCGATCGCGTCAGCGTATTTGGTTACCACGCGCAGACGCAGTTTGCCGTCGTCGAGCAGCAGATCCATACCGGCTTCCAGCGCGGCAATGATCTCCGGATGCGGCAGATTTACCCGGCGCTCATCGCCCGGTGTTGCGTCCAGATCGAGACGGAAGGCCTGACCACGATGCAGCTGCACCTTGCCGTCAGCGAACTTGCCGACGCGCAGTTTCGGCCCCTGCAAGTCCATCAGAATGCCCAGCGGATAGTTGAGCTGGCGCTCGACTTCGCGGATCCACTGATAGCGCTTGGCGTGGTCGGCGTGATCGCCGTGGCTGAAGTTCAGGCGGAAAATATTCACCCCGACCTCGACCAGTTCACGGATGTCTTCGATGCCATCGACAGCAGGCCCGAGGGTGGCGAGGATTTTGACCTTTTTATCAGGCGTCATGATTTGCAGCTCTCAAGGATCAGAATGGCGCGGAAGTCGTTGACGTTGGTGCGGGTCGGCTCGGTGACGATCAGCGCATCGAGCGCCGCGAAATAGCCGTAGCCGTTGTTGTTATCCAGCTCGTCGCTGGCGCTCAAACCGAGGGCGGCGGCGCAGGCGTAGCTGTCCGGGGTCATGATCGCCCCGGCGTTGTCTTCCGAGCCGTCGATGCCGTCGGTGTCACCGGCCAGCGCGTAGACGCCAGGCTGGCCTTTAAGATTTTCGGTCAGGCTCAGAAGGAATTCGGCATTGCGTCCGCCACGGCCATTGCCGCGCACGGTCACGGTGGTTTCGCCGCCGGAGAGAATCACGCACGGCGCTGCGAGTGGCTGGCCGTGATTGATGATCTGGCGAGCGATGCCGGCGTGGACTTTCGCCACTTCGCGCGACTCACCTTCGAGGTCGCCAAGGATCAGCGTGCTGAAACCGGCCTGACGGCATTTCACCGCCGCCGCATCCAGCGATTGCTGAGGGCGGGCGATCAATTGGAAGTGGCTGCGCGCCAGGCTCGGATCACCGGGTTTGACGGTTTCCGACTCAGGACTTTGCAACCAGCTGCGCACCGAAACCGGAATCTCGATGCCGTAGCGTTTGATGATCGCCAGCGCTTCGGCGGAGGTGCTTGGATCGGCCACGGTCGGGCCGGAAGCGATGACCGTGGCGAGGTCGCCCGGCACATCGGAAATCGCGTAGGTGTAGACAGTGGCTGGCCAGCAGGCCTTGCCGAGACGGCCGCCCTTGATCGCCGAGAGGTGCTTGCGCACGCAGTTCATCTCGCCGATGGTCGCGCCGGATTTGAGCAGGGCTTTGTTGATCGATTGCTTGTCGGCGAGGGTAATGCCTGCGGCCGGCAACGCCAGCAGGGCCGAGCCGCCACCGGAGAGCAGGAAGATCACGCGGTCGTCTTCCGTCAGGTTGCTGACCAGTTCGAGCACGCGTTTGGCCACGGCCAGACCGGCAGCGTCCGGCACCGGATGCGCGGCTTCGACCACTTCGATTTTTTCGCACGGGGCGCCGTGACCGTAACGGGTCACAACCAGGCCAGACACTTCACCTTCCCAGCTGCGCTCGACCACTTGCGCCATGGCGGCGGCGGCTTTGCCGGCACCGATGACGATCACCCGGCCGGTACGATCGGCAGGCAGATGGGCTTCGAGGACCTGGTTCGGATGGGCCGCGTCGATGGCTGTGGCAAACAGCTCGCGCAGCAGTTGTTGCGGATCGACCGACATGGCGGGCTCCCAATCTTATTGTTCTTGGTTAATGCTGATGATCGTTCCCACGCTCTGCGTGGGAATGCCTCAATGGACGCTCTGCGTCCGCTTCGGCAGGGACGCGGAGCGTCCCGGGCTGCATTCCCACGCAGAGCGTGGGAACGAGCGACGGGGCAGGGCTTATTTTTTGTCGCGAATCGAGAAGTTGGCCATGTGTTCCAGACCTTTGATCAGCGCCGAGTGATCCCAGTTGCTGCCACCGATCGCGGCGCAGGTGCTGAACACTTGCTGGGCGTTGGCGGTGTTTGGCAGGTTGATGTTCAGCTCTTTGGCGCCTTGCAGGGCCAGGTTCAGGTCTTTCTGGTGCAGGCTGATGCGGAAGCCTGGATCGAAAGTGCCTTTGATCATGCGCTCGCCGTGCACTTCAAGGATCTTCGAGGAAGCGAAACCACCCATCAGTGCTTCACGCACCTTGGCCGGATCGGCACCGTTTTTCGAGGCGAACAGCAGGGCTTCAGCCACGGCCTGAATGTTCAGCGCGACGATGATCTGGTTGGCGACTTTGGCGGTTTGACCGTCACCATTACCACCGACCAGGGTGATGTTCTTGCCCATGGCCTGGAACAGCGGCAGAGCGCGTTCGAAGGCATCGGCGTCGCCACCGATCATGATGCTCAGGGTCGCGGCCTTGGCGCCGACTTCACCGCCGGAAACCGGGGCGTCGAGGTATTGCGCGCCTTTCTCGTTAATCTTCGCGGCGAAAGCTTTGGTCGCAGTCGGCGAGATCGAGCTCATGTCGATGACGATTTTGCCTTTGCTCAGGCCGGCGGCAACGCCGTCGGCGCGGAACAGTACGTCGTCTACCTGTGGGGTATCCGGCACCATGACGATGATGAATTCAGCTTCCTGTGCCACTTCGCGCGGGTTGGCCAGGGCGACGGCGCCAGCGGCAACCAGATCAGCAGGAGCGGCGTCGTGGTGCGCCGACAGGAACAGGTTGTGACCGGCTTTCTGCAGGTTCGAAGCCATTGGGTGGCCCATGATGCCGGTGCCGATAAATCCGATTTTAGCCATGAGAAAATCCTCTTGTTTTTGTCTTGCTCAAGCAAATAGGGCGGAGCTGTTCAGTGTGGGAGTGAGCTTGCTCACGAATGCGGTGGAACATTCAATATCCGTGTTGACTGAACCACCGCATTCGCGAGCAAGCTCGCTCCCACAGGTTTTTTGCAGTGTTCTTAAATTGCGTTGTGGGTTTTCAACCAGCCCAGGCCCGCTTCAGTCGTGGTCAGCGGCTTGTATTCGCAACCAACCCAACCTTGATAACCGATGCGGTCGAGGTGTTCGAACAGGAACCGGTAGTTGATTTCACCGGTGCCTGGTTCGTTGCGCCCCGGGTTGTCCGCGAGCTGCACATGGTTGATCTCGCCCAGGTGCGATTGCAGGGTGCGGGCCAGATCGCCTTCCATGATTTGCATGTGATAGATGTCGTATTGCAGGAACAGATTGGCGCTGCCGACCTGCTCGCGAATCGACAGGGCTTGCGCCGTGTTGTTCAGGTAGAAACCCGGGATGTCACGGGTGTTGATCGCTTCCATCACCAGTTTGATGCCCGCTGCCTGCAGCTTGTCGGCGGCGTATTTCAGGTTGGCGACGAAGGTTTTTTCTACGGTTGCATCATCAACGCCTTGCGGGCGGATACCGGCCAGGCAGTTGATCTGGGTGTTGCCCAGCACTTGCGCGTAAGCGATGGCCAGATCGACACCGGCGCGGAACTCTTCAACCCGATCCGGCAGGCACGCGATACCGCGCTCGCCCTTGGCCCAGTCACCGGCCGGCAGGTTGAACAGCACTTGGGTCAGACCGTTGGCGTCGAGCTTGGCCTTGATTTCAGCGGAGCTGAAGTCGTACGGGAACAGGTACTCGACACCGCTGAAACCAGCCTTGGCGGCGGCGTCGAAACGGGCAAGGAAATCCTGTTCGGTGAACAGCATGGACAGGTTGGCTGCGAAACGCGGCATGGTGGTCTCCTAAAAAACGGATGTGACACGGTTGGTCAGATTGATCGCGATCAGTCCCCTCCCCTGGGGGAGAGGGTTAGGGTGAGGGGGATCCTGAGTCTGATCCCGATTGTGCGAGCACCGCAAAACCTTTCCCTCACCCCAGCCCTCTCCCAAGGGGAGAGGGGGCTAAAAGCAATCAATCAAGCAGCGAAATCGCCGTTGGCGCATCGTTGCCGACCAGCGCCAGGTCTTCGAATTCGTTGACGGCGTTGATCTCGGTACCCATGGAGATGTTGGTCACACGCTCCAGAATGATCTCGACGATCACCGGCACTTTGAACTCTTCGATCATCTGTTCGGCCTTGCGCAGGGCAGGGGCGATTTCCGATGGTTCGAACACACGCAGCGCTTTACAGCCGAGGCCTTCAGCCACTGCGACGTGGTCAACACCGTAACCGTTGAGTTCCGGCGCGTTCAGGTTATCGAAGGACAGTTGCACGCAGTAGTCCATTTCGAACCCGCGCTGTGCCTGACGGATCAGGCCCAGGTACGAGTTGTTCACCACAACGTGGATGTACGGCAGTTTGAACTGAGCGCCGACCGCCAGTTCTTCGATCATGAACTGGAAGTCATAGTCCCCCGACAGGGCCACGACTTTCCGGCTCGGATCGGCCTTCACCACGCCCAGCGCTGCCGGAATGGTCCAGCCCAACGGGCCGGCCTGGCCACAGTTGATCCAGTGACGCGGCTTGTAGACGTGCAGGAACTGCGCGCCGGCAATCTGCGACAGACCAATGGTGCTGACGTAGCAGGTGTCCTTGCCGAACACCTGGTTCATTTCTTCGTAAACGCGCTGTGGTTTCACCGGTACGTTGTCGAAGTGAGTCTTGCGATGCAGGCTGGCTTTGCGCTGCTGGCAGTCCTGCAACCAGGCACTGCGGTTTTTCAGCTTGCCGGCGGCTTGCCATTCACGCGCCACTTCGATGAACACGGTCAGCGCAGCGGCGGCGTCGGAAACGATGCCCAGATCCGGCGTGAACACACGACCGATCTGCGTGCCTTCGATGTCGACGTGAATGAACTTGCGGCCTTCGGTGTAAACGTCAACCGAACCGGTGTGACGGTTAGCCCAACGGTTGCCGATACCCAACACCACGTCGGATTTCAGCATGGTCGCGTTGCCGTAACGGTGCGAAGTCTGCAGACCGACCATACCGACCATCAACGGGTGATCGTCCGGGATGGTGCCCCAGCCCATCAGGGTCGGGATCACCGGGATGCCGGTCAGCTCAGCGAATTCAACCAGCAGATCGCTGGCGTCGGCGTTGATGATGCCGCCACCGGCAACCAACAGTGGGCGCTCAGCCTGATCCAACAGATCCAGAGCCTTCTCGACCTGAACGCGGGTCGCGGTCGGTTTGGCCAATGGCAGCGGCTGGTAAGCGTCGATGTCGAACTCGATTTCGGCCATCTGCACGTCGAACGGCAGGTCGATCAGCACTGGGCCTGGACGGCCGGAGCGCATTTCAAAAAACGCTTTCTGGAACGCGTAAGGCACTTGGCCCGGTTCCAGGACAGTGGTCGCCCACTTGGTGACTGGCTTGACGATGCTGGTGATGTCGACAGCCTGGAAGTCTTCCTTGTGCATACGGGCGCGGGGTGCCTGGCCGGTGATGCAGAGGATTGGAATCGAGTCGGCCGAGGCGCTGTAGAGCCCGGTGACCATGTCGGTACCGGCAGGGCCGGAAGTGCCGATACACACGCCGATGTTGCCGGCCTTGGTGCGGGTGTAGCCCTCGGCCATGTGCGAGGCGCCTTCAACGTGGCGAGCAAGGACGTGATCGATGCCACCGACTTTCTGCAAGGCGGAGTACAGCGGGTTGATGGCAGCGCCCGGGATGCCAAAAGCGGTATCAACCCCTTCACGGCGCATCACCAGAACGGCGGCTTCGATTGCTCTCATTTTGCTCATGGTTTTGTGCCTCTTTACGTTTTGTAATTGTATACAAGTGGCTTTGCGCAGAGTGTATTCACGGCGGACGGCGCAGGTCAATCCATTTTCTCAAGCGCCTGTTTCATTCGTCGGAAGCCCGCCTGAGTGTGGCTTTTCGTCGCATGTGGCGCTTTTCGAAAATTATTGTATACAAAAAAATAACTCATTGTGTTCTATTTGTTGCATCGGCCTGCGGCAGAAAAGCGCAGGTCCACGACTTTCCCTATAACAAAATGAGGACGGCACCATGAGCGCTTTAACCTTGAAAGTCGCAGTCAATCTGGTCAACGAAGCCATCAACGCAGGGCGCGGCATCAACGCTGCGCCGCTGACCATTGCGGTACTCGATACCGGCGGCCACCTGATCACCCTGCAACGTGAAGACGGCGCCAGCCTGCTGCGCCCGAACATCGCCATCGGCAAAGCCTGGGGCGCCATCGCCCTGGGCAAAGGCTCACGCCTGCTGGCACTCGACGCGCAACAACGCCCGGCCTTTATTGCCGCACTGAACAGCATGGGCCAGGGCAGCGTCGTGCCGGCGCCGGGCGGCGTGTTGATTCGGGATCAGGCGGGGAACGTGCTGGGCGCGATCGGCATCAGCGGCGATCTGTCGGACATCGATGAGCAAGTCGCCATTAAAGCGGTGGAGGCGCTGGAGCTGCGCGCGGATGCGGGGGTGGCGGCCTGACCGGAAAATAAATCAGCACGTCTGATGGCGTGATGATGACGAAGCGGGGCGGGGTCTATAGACTGCCGCCCCTCTCGTTTATGTATCAAGGAAGATCTGCGTGAAGACGCTATTTGCCATGACGATGGCCGCCGCCATCACCCTCTGCACGCCCGTCCTGCATGCGACGGAAGCCCCCGACGCCGACGAAATCGCCTTTAACGCGCTGAGCCCGGTGGTTTCTGCACTGCTCAACGCCGACGATGTACCGGAGTTGATGGAGCGGGCCGAGAAGCTCGAAGAAACCGACACGTTGCAGGCAATTGCGGTTTACCTGGCAGCCTCCCGTGAAGATCCCAAGCAACTGCTGGCGCCTTATCAGGTGGCGGCGCTGTTTGCCCGCCGTGGCGATGACCGACTGGCGCTGCGCTATCTGCAGGAGGCCGATGACCGTGGCCTGTGGTTCGGCCCGCTGCTGGCAGGGGACGAAGACTTCTCCGAGCTCCGCGACACCGCCACCTACAAATCCGTACTGGCCAGCGCGCAGCAGCGGTACAAGAAAATCGCCGAGGGCAAGGTTGGCGCGATTTCCGTGCTCAATCCGTCGGCGAAGATCCCTGCGCCCAAAGCCTGCCGCCCGGTGGTGGTGTGGCTGCACGGTTACGGCGTCAATGGCGAGCTGGATGCAGACTACCAGCCGCTGGCCGACACCGGCGCAATCATTCTGGGGATAAACGGCACGCAAATGATCAACGCGGTCGACAGCTTCCGCTGGATCGGCCCCGGTTTCGAAGGCACCCATGAAACCGTGCAGAAAGGCCTCAAAGCCCTCGAAGCCCAGCAATGCATCGACCGCAAACGCGTGTTTCTGATGGGCTTCTCGCAAGGTTCGCAACACGCCGGCGCGCTGTTGGCGCAACACCCGGACGATTACGCCGGCGCACTGCTGCTATCACCCGGCGGCAATCAACCGACGCCCACCGAAAGCAAGGCGCGCGGCAAGCGTGTGTTTGTCATCAATGGCAAAAAAGAAGGGCCGGGCAATCAACAGATGAGCGCCGATTTCCGCCAATTGTTCAGCGACGGCAACGAGGTCAAATCCCGCACCCACGAGGCCGGACACACCTTCCCGGACGACTGGAGCACCTCGCTGCCGCAGGCACTGCGCTGGTTGATGGGGGAGGAGGTTTGAGATGCGGGTGTATCGGTTTGATCGCTAGCGTCTGATCGATTGTCATCGCTGGCAAGCCAGCTCCCACAAGGTTTTTTGTCTTGTTCAGATTTTGTAACCAATACAAAAACCTATGGGAGCTGGCTTGCCAGCGATGGCGGCCTGACTGACACATCAAGAAAAAAGACCGGCCCGCCGTATAGACCACAGAGGTCTAGCCTTCTGATGAACCCATCATGAAGGGGCAATGGATTGCCTGATCTTCCTGCTTCACATCGTCTGCGAGCCGGTCGCTATGCCGAGCCCAACCGCATCTATCTACTGACCACGAACACACTTGATCGAAAACCCATCTTCGCCAATTTCTCTCTGGGCAGATTGGTCGTTCATCAATTTCGTCGCGCGCAAAATGTTGGGCTGGCAAAGTCGTTGGCATGGGTAGTCATGCCGGATCATTTTCATTGGTTGATTGAGCTGGAAAACTGTTCGCTCAGAAGGCTGATGAGGGAAACCAAATCTTTGATTGCTCGGGACGTGAACGAGTGCAGCGGTCGAAGCGGGCCGCTTTGGCAGCAAGGCTTTCATGATCGTGCACTGCGGCGGGAGGAGGATTTGGTGAAGATGGCGCGGTATGTAGTGGCCAACCCGTTGCGGGCAGGCTTGGTGGAAAAGCTGGGTGATTATCCGCTGTGGGATGCCATTTGGATTTGATCTGAAACCGAGTTGCCTTCATCGCTGACAAGCCAGCTCCCACAGGTTTTTGTGCTGGACAAAGATTTTGCATTTCTGCATGAGTGATTGTGAGAGTTGGCAAGCCAGTCCTGTGTTGGATTAAGTTTTGCAAACAACACAAATCCTGTGGGAGCTGGCTTGCCAGCGATAGCATCACCGCGGTCTTACTGATCCGGCTCACACCCCTTCAACACCAACCGGATAATCGTCTGTGCCGCCGCCTCGTAATCCGCCTCGTCCAGCTTGTCCTTCCCAGTGACCGCAGAAATCTGCCAGTCAAAGTCCGCGTAGGTCTGGGTCGCGGCCCAGATGCTGAACATCAGGTGATTAGGGTCGATCGGGGCGATTTGCCCGCGGTCGATCCAGCTCTGGATGCAGTCGATGTTGTGCTTGGCCTGGCCATTGAGCTGCTCGACCAGATCGGCGCTCAAATGTGGCGCGCCGTGCATGATTTCGCTGGCGAACACTTTCGAGGCGAAGGGCAGGTCGCGGGAGATGCGGATCTTCGAGCGGATGTAGCCGCTCAGCACTTCGCTTGGCACACCGTCAGGATTGAACGGCGTCGAGGCCTGCAGAATCGGCACGATGATGCTTTCCAATACCTCGCGGTAAAGGTTTTCCTTGGACTTGAAGTAGTAGTAGACGTTGGGCTTGGGCAATCCCGCCTTGGCGGCGATGTCGCTGGTTTTGGTCGCAGCGAAGCCCTTGTCGGCAAACTCCTCACTGGCGGCACGCAGGATCAGTTCTTTGTTGCGCTCGCGGATTGTGCTCATAAACCCGGTGGTTCCTTGCCTGTTCTGGCGGTTGCGCATGGTAGCACCGGCCTCGCGCGGCGCTCAAGAATGCCCCGCGTGGTCTGTGGTCGCGTTATGCTTCGCAACATTCATACATAAAAGGAAACAGGATTCATGGCAGGAAGCAGTTTGCTGGTGCTGGTCGACGATATTGCCACTGTGCTGGATGACGTGGCGTTGATGAGCAAAATGGCCGCCAAGAAGACCGCCGGCGTGCTCGGCGACGACCTGGCGCTCAATGCCCAGCAGGTCTCCGGCGTGCGTGCCGAGCGGGAAATTCCCGTGGTTTGGGCCGTGGCCAAGGGCTCGTTCGTCAATAAACTGATTCTGGTGCCATCGGCGCTGGCGATCAGTGCGTTCGTGCCGTGGCTGGTCACGCCGCTGTTGATGGTCGGCGGTGCTTACTTGTGTTTCGAAGGGTTCGAGAAACTCGCGCACAAGTTTCTGCACAGCGCGGCTGAAGATGAGGCTGAGCATGCGCAATTGACCGAGGCTGTGGCTGATCCGGCGACTGATCTGGTGGCGTATGAGAAAGACAAAATCAAAGGTGCGATTCGCACGGACTTCATTCTTTCGGCAGAGATCATCGCGATCACCTTGGGCACCGTGGCGGATGCCTCGCTGACGCAGCAAGTGATCGTGATGTCCGGCATTGCGATTGTGATGACGGTCGGTGTTTACGGTCTGGTGGCGGGCATCGTCAAACTCGACGACCTCGGCCTGTGGCTGACGCAGAAGCCTGGGCAGTTCGCCAAGAAAGTCGGCGGCGCCATCCTCAGCGCCGCGCCGTACATGATGAAAACCTTGTCGGTGGTCGGCACGGCGGCGATGTTCCTGGTCGGTGGTGGCATCCTTACCCATGGCGTGCCGGTGCTGCATCACTGGATTGAAGGCGTTGGCGCCGCGGCGGGTAGTGCCGGGTTCGCGGTGCCGATGTTGCTCAACGGTGTGGCGGGGATTATTGCCGGTGCAGTAGTGTTGGCGGTTGTTTCCGTCGTCGGCAAAATCTGGCGTTCGGTCAAAGGCTGAATACATCACCCTGTGGGAGCGAGGTGATGCCATGAAAAAGGGCCATTCGACTCGCATCGAATGGCCCTTTTTTGTGCCCGCCGAAATTACTCGGCGATCTGCAACTTGCGCGCTTCGGTGTACACGTAGCGCACTTTCTCGTACTCGAACGGCGAGTTCATCTGGCCGTAGCGGAAGCTGGTCTGATAACGCTTGTCGACCGCGCGCAGGGCCCAGATTTCTGGATGGTTGGAGCTGACTTCCGAGACATTGAGGAAGTCGATCGCCGACTCGGCGGTGTAATCCACGGCCAGGCCAGCGGTATCGCGGATGTTCGACGGGCCGAAGATCGGCAGTACGAAGTAAGCGCCACCCGGTACACCGTAGAAGCCCAGGGTCTGACCGAAGTCTTCGCTCTGACGCGGCAGGCCCATGGCGGTGGCCGGGTCCCACAGGCCGGCGATGCCGATCGTGGTGTTGAGCAGCAGGCGCGCGGTGGTTTCCATCGAGCGCTGGCCCTTGAACTGCAACAGGCTGTTGACCAGGTTCGGCACGTCACCGAGGTTGTTGAAGAAGTTACTCACGCCCGTACGCACGAAGCTTGGCGTAATGTAGCGATAGCCATCGACCACCGGCAGGAACACCCATTGGTCGAAGCGATAGTTGAAGTGGTAAACCCGGCGGTTCCACGACTCCAACGGGTCGTAGACGTTCAGCGCGTTGAGCGTCGAACGCTCGAATTCACGCTGATCCAGCCCCGGGTTGAATTTGAGTTTGGACAGCGGCTCTTTGAAGCCGTCGCTGTCGACCACCACCGGCGCGTTGGCTTTACTGTTGTCGGCCTGGGCCACGCCTGCGCAGAGTAGCGCTGCAATCAGCAGGAGATGTTTAGCCACGGAAGAACTCCAGCATGGCGTCGCTGTTGACGCGGTAGTTAAGGTTGCCGCAATGGCCGCCCAGTGGATAAACAGTCAGTCGATCACCGAAGGTCTTGCGCAGGAAACCGAGGTCGCCCGGGCCGAGGATCACGTCGTCGGCGTTGTGCATTACGGCGATTTTCGGGCTGTCGTGCAGGTAATCCTTCAGTGCATACAGGCTGACCTGATCGATCAGTTGCAGCAGGCTGCCGCCGTCGGTGCGCGCACGCCACATCGGAATCACCTGGTCGGTCAGGTAGCAGTCGAAGTCACACTGCAGCGCACGCTTGAGGAACGGCGTGAGGCTGGTGCCTTCGGTGATCGGGAATTTCGGCGGGGTGATCAGACCGCGGCGGTTGATCAGGTCCGAGGTGAAGGCAATGTCGGCTGCCGAGAAGCGGAACGAGGTGCCGATCAACATCGCCATCTGTTCGTTGGTCAGGTGCTGCTTGGACTGCTGGAAGTCGTAGAGCAGTGCATCGTTGAGGTCGATGTAGCCTTTCTGCTGGAAGTAGCGGGTCAGTTTGGACAGCACCAGCTCATAGAATGTGGTGCTGGTATTGATGCCTTTCACCTCGGTTTGCACGAGCTTGTCGAGGTTGGTCACCGAGGTGTAGAGGTTGACCGGCGGATTGAGCAGCAGGACTTTCTTGAAGTTGAAGCTGCGGCGCGTCTCGTCCAGATGCGCAACGAACGCGGCATCGAGAGCGCCGAGGCTGTAGCCGGTCAGGTAATACTCGGTCACCGGCAGGTTAGGGTTCTGCGCGCGCACGGCTTGCATCACCCGGTACATGTCTTCGGCATCTTCCTTGGTCACGCCCGGGGTGGCGAAGCGTGAGGCGGCGCTGATGAAGTCGAAGCTGGTTGGCGACGACAACTGCACGACGTGATAGCCGGCCTTGTAGTAGAGCTTTTTCAGGTATTCGTTGAGGGTGCTGTCATAGCGCGCGCCAGTGCCGGCAATCAGAAAGATCAGCGGTGCCGGTTTGTCTTGTGTGGCGATGCGGTAAGTGAGCTTTTTCACCGCCCAGAAATTGTCCGGCAGGATGAACTCTCGCTCCGGGCGCAACGTCAGGCTGCGGTCCGACTGATTGATGTCGTCGTCCAGCGGCAATTCCGGGCGCAAGTCCGGCGGAGTCGTGGCGATGGTCGCCTCGAACGGGTTGGTCAGCGGGTAGCCATAGCTGGCGGCGTCGATATCCACCGCCAGTGCGGACGCACTCAGAATAAGGCCGCTGAACAGCGCGGCGAAGCGCAAGGAACGGAGCATGACTAGATCCCTTAGAGGAAGGTGCCGAATGAAGTTCGCAGGCTATGACCACCGGGTTCGCGCCAAAGTGCCATGCTGCGGCACCAAACAGGCAGAATTCGGGGTAATAGTAGCTGGACGATACACTTTGCACGGTCTGAATGAACAGTTAAGTGTTGTTAGCGCTTGCGTATGCATGACGGCAGATTAAGCTGGCCGCCGATTTCTCATGATTGGAGTGCTTCATGTCCCGCCGCTTGCCCGTGATTGTGCTGCTCGTTCTGTTGTCGTTGTGGCTGGCCGCCAGTTATGGCGTGCGTTATGGCTTTATGGAGGACGGAAAGTGGGTCGGTATCTGCGTGGACGAGGCCAGTCGCTGGGAGTGCCAGGTGCGTTCGAACCTGGGTTTGATGATTCATTTCAAAGTGCTGGGCTGGACGGCGCTGGGCGCGGCGTTGATCGGGTTTGTCTTGCCCGGGCGGGCGGGGTGGTGGCTGGCGTTGCTGGCGCTGGTGTTCGGGGCGCCGGCACTGGCGTTGTACAACACCACACTGGCGGTGTTTGCGTTGGTGATTGCCGGGTTGCGTCTGGTCCGCGAGTCTCGTAGCGCCTGACAGTCAGTCTTCGCGAGCAAGCTCGCTCCCACATTTGGAATGCATTCTCCTGTGGGAGCGAGCTTGCTCGCGAAGAGGTCTTTAGCCTCGCTGTAAATCAGTCCTTGCGAACCCGCAGGCAGCGCCACAAAGCAGCGACCATCAACACGCTGACCAACGCCCAACCCCACGCCTGCTGATTCTGCAGACCTTCCTGATACAACTGTGGCGCAATCCCCGCCCCGACAATAAACGTCAGCAACGCAATCTCCCGACGCGGCACGCTGACCGGACGGCACAGATACACCAGCGCCGGCAGCACAAATGCCATGCTCGCAAAACTGCGATAACGCGGATCGAAGACCATCTCGAGCATCATCACCGCCGCGGCAAAACCTGCCGCCGCGACCAGCCAGCCCGCACGACGCTCCAGCAGATTGAACGCCCGTTCGCGCCAACCGGCACGCGCACTCAGCGTCAATGCAGCGTGCGCCAACACCAACAGATTCAGCGCCGTCAGCAACCCGACCCACAGCCACTCACTGGCAAACCGCGCGGTCACTCGCGCGAGATCACCCCAGGCGCCAATCGAGCAAGCGGCGAGGGCGCCCAGCAGCGGCAACACCAACGCCGAGCGCGTTGTGCGAACCCGACCGCCGACCAGCAGCGTGCCGAGGAAGATCAGCCCGCCGACCGCCAGCCATTCCTTCCAGAACGGCACGTTGGTCACCGGCCCGGCGAGTACGCCTTTGTCCTGACGATCAGCATCGAACAAACCCCAATACCCGCCGACCGCGCCTTCACTGCCGCGCTTCCACGGCTGGTCAAACGCTTCGATCAGGTTGTAATGCCAGCCTTCTTTCTCGGCCATTGCAACAAAACCACGTATGAACTTGGCCTCGTTGACCCGACTCGGCAGGGCGGTCTCGCGCTGGCGGCCTTCGCTCGGCCAGCCGGTTTCGCCGATCATCACGTCTTTGGGGGCGAATTTATTGCCGAACACTTGGCGCACATCGGCGACATGTTGCAGGGCGACGTCGATGTTCGAAGGATCATCTTCCCAATACGGCAGCAGGTGAATGGTCAGAAAGTCCACCGCTGGCGCGACTTCCGGATGCTTGAGCCAGAACTCCCAGACATCGGCGTACGTCACCGGTTGCTTGACCTGGCTCTTGACCTTGTTGATCAACCGGGCCAGTTGCGCGCCAGTCACTTCCTTGCGCAGCAAGGCTTCGTTGCCGACGATCACCGCGCTGACCACATCCGGGTTGGCGTTGGCCGACTGGATCAGCAGATCGACTTCTTTCTCGGTGTCCACCGGGTTGCTGTTGACCCAGGCGCCGATCATCAATTTCAGACCGTGTTTGCGCGCCAGATCCGGCAGCGCTTCCAGGCCTGTCATCGAATAGGTGCGGATGCATTCAAAGCGTGTCGCCAGTAACGCGAGGTCAGCGTCCATGCGCTCAGGGCGCAGCTTGAACGGCACGTCGAACGGCGACTGGTCTTTATCGAATGGTGTATAGGAAGCGCATTGCAGCTTGTGCGTCGGCGTCGCGGCGTCCGGCAGAATCACCGGTTGGCCAAGGCCGTACCAGAACCCCCCAAGGGCAAACAGCCCCAGCAGGCAGGCGAAGAGATAAGGCAGAAAGGGGAAGCGGGAGGTCGCGGACATGGTCAGGCCGAGTGGCTGCAAAGCGACGCATGTTACCTGCATTTATAGAGGGGTTGGTGGCTCGCACGATTTTGACATGCAAAGTTCGGGCGGATTGTCTGGCGTCAATTATCCGGAGGGAGTTAATGGCCTTCTGATGTCGTTTCTTATTGTCTTGATGTCGCTGACAGAGCAGGTCGCGACCGGCGTCAGGTTGATGATCAAACCATCAGTACTCCGCTGATGTTCGAACGAGTTTGCGGTCAGGCGTGATGGGGGCGCTGTGCACCATAACAATACGTTGACGCCGCCCGTCATCCGTCGGGCGCAGCATTTCGGGGAAGTAACGATGAAGATGCGACGACTTTTAGGCGCAGGTGCCGCACTGGCGCTTGCGATGGGCGCAACACTGGCCAGCGCGGAAACCAAGACCCTGAACATCGGTTACGTTGACGGCTGGTCCGACAGCGTCGCGACCACCCACGTGGCGGCCGAAGTGATCAAACAGAAGCTCGGCTATGACGTGAAACTGCAAGCCGTCGCCACCGGGATCATGTGGCAAGGCGTGGCCACCGGCAAACTCGACGCGATGCTGTCGGCCTGGCTGCCAGTGACCCACGGCGAATACTGGACGAAAAACAAGGATCAGGTCGTCGATTACGGCCCGAACTTCAAGGATGCGAAAATCGGCCTGATCGTGCCTGAGTACGTCAAAGCCAAGTCGATCGAAGACCTGAAAACCGACGACACCTTCAAAAACCGCATCGTCGGCATCGACGCCGGCTCAGGCGTGATGCTCAAGACTGATCAAGCGATCAAGGATTACGGCCTCGACAAATACTCCCTCAAGGCCAGTTCCGGCGCCGGCATGATCGCCGAGCTGACCCGTGCCGAGAAGAAGAACGAATCCATCGCGGTCACCGGTTGGGTGCCGCACTGGATGTTCGCCAAGTGGAAACTGCGCTTCCTCGACGACCCGAAAGGCGTGTATGGCGCGGCTGAAACCGTGAACAGCATCGGCAGCAAAGAGCTGGCGACCAAAGCACCGGAAGTGGCCAAGTTCCTGAAGAACTTCCAGTGGGCATCGAAAGACGAAATCGGCGAAGTCATGCTGGCGATTCAGGACGGTGCCAAGCCTGACGCGGCGGCCAAGGATTGGGTCGCCAAACACCCGGATCGCGTGGCTGACTGGACCAAATAACCGCTTCACCGCCTAACTCTGTGGGAGCGAGCTTGCTCGCGAATGCGATCTGGCAGTTGATACAAATATCGACTGATCTGATGCCTTCGCGAGCAAGCTCGCTCCCACAGTTGTTTTGTGTGTACCGGAAATTGGCAAAAGTGTCATGGCGTTCTACTACTAAGGTCGTCTGTTACCGCGCTCGCAGCCGCATACATTAGCTATGTTCCAACAATAATCTGTGCTGCGAGGATAAAAACAATGAACGACAGCATTTACCTCTCGATTCAAAACAGTCCCCGATTCAAGGAGCTGGTTCAGAAAAGGGAACGATTCGCCTGGATTCTCTCGGCAATCATGCTCGGGCTTTACTCTGGCTTCATCCTTCTGATTGCTTACGGGCCGCACATACTGGGTGCGAAACTCAGTCCTGAGTCCTCGATTACCTGGGGCATCCCGATCGGTGTCGGCCTGATTCTTTCGGCATTCATCCTCACCGGGATCTACGTGCGCCGCGCCAATGGCGAGTTTGACGACCTGAACAATGCGATTCTCAAGGAGGCTCAGCAATGATCCGGCGTCTACTGGCTTTATTGAGTGTTGCGGCTTTCGCGCCGAGTGTCTGGGCGGCTGAAGCGTTGACGGGGGAGGTGGCCAAACAGCCGCTGAACATTCCGGCGATCCTGATGTTCGTGGCGTTCGTCGGTGCGACGCTGTACATCACCTACTGGGCCTCGAAGAAAAACAACTCGGCGGCCGACTATTATGCAGCGGGCGGCAAGATCACTGGTTTCCAGAATGGTCTGGCAATTGCCGGTGACTACATGTCAGCGGCGTCCTTCCTGGGGATTTCCGCGCTGGTATTCACCTCCGGCTACGATGGCCTGATCTACTCGATCGGCTTCCTGGTGGGCTGGCCGATCATTCTGTTCCTGATCGCCGAGCGCCTGCGTAACCTGGGTAAATACACCTTTGCCGATGTGGCGTCCTACCGCCTCGGGCAAACCCAGATCCGCACCCTGTCTGCCTGCGGTTCGCTGGTAGTGGTGGCGTTCTATCTGATCGCGCAAATGGTCGGTGCCGGCAAGTTGATCCAGCTGTTGTTCGGCCTTGATTACCACGTTGCGGTGATTCTGGTCGGCGTGCTGATGTGCATGTACGTGTTGTTCGGCGGCATGCTGGCGACCACTTGGGTGCAGATCATCAAGGCTGTGCTGTTGCTGTCCGGCGCCTCGTTCATGGCGTTGATGGTCATGAAACACGTAGGCTTTGACTTCAACACGCTGTTCTCCGAAGCGATCAAGGTTCACGCCAAAGGCGAAGCGATCATGAGCCCGGGCGGTCTGGTCAAGGATCCGATTTCGGCGTTCTCGCTGGGTCTGGCGCTGATGTTCGGTACGGCTGGCCTGCCACACATTCTGATGCGCTTCTTCACCGTGAGTGACGCAAAAGAAGCTCGCAAGAGCGTGCTCTACGCAACCGGCTTCATTGGCTACTTCTACATCCTGACGTTCATCATCGGCTTCGGCGCGATCCTGCTGGTCAGCACCAACCCGGCCTTCAAAGATGCGGCTGGCGCGCTGTTGGGCGGCAACAACATGGCGGCGGTGCACTTGGCCAACGCGGTCGGCGGCAGTATCTTCCTCGGCTTCATCTCGGCGGTGGCGTTCGCGACCATCCTGGCGGTTGTGGCAGGTCTGACCCTGGCGGGTGCTTCGGCGGTTTCTCACGACCTGTACGCCAGTGTGATCAAGAAGGGCAAGGCGAACGAGAAGGACGAGATTCGCGTTTCGAAGATCACCACCATTGCCTTGGCGGTGTTGGCGATTGGCTTGGGTATTCTGTTCGAAAGCCAGAACATTGCGTTCATGGTTGGCCTGGCGTTCTCCATCGCGGCGAGCTGTAACTTCCCGGTGTTGCTGCTTTCGATGTACTGGAAGAAGCTGACCACCCGTGGCGCGATGATTGGCGGCTGGTTGGGGCTGGTGAGTGCGGTGGGTCTGATGATCCTCGGCCCGACCATTTGGGTGCAGATCCTGCATCACGAGAAGGCGATCTTCCCTTACGAGTATCCGGCGTTGTTTTCGATGATCATTGCGTTTGTGGGGATCTGGTTCTTCTCGATCACTGACAAGTCGGCGGCAGCGGACAAAGAGCGGGCGCTGTTCTTCCCGCAGTTTGTGCGTTCACAGACTGGGTTGGGGGCGAGTGGGGCGGTTTCGCATTGATGGTTTGATGATTTGATAATTTTGTAAATGTTGTGCTGAATGCCCCGGTTGAGAGATCGGGGCATTTTTATTGGGCGGTTATCGGACTTTGGTGTGTTTTTTATTGGGTGTATATCCGTTGCTGCGGTAACGGCTGATTAGGGTTTCGCCCTTACGGCGACTCACTTTTTTTCAAACGCCAAAAAAAGTAAGCAAAAAACGCTTGCTCCTACGTGCGGCCCGCTCGCTGGGGCTCGGGGTTCCTTCGCTCCGGGATCGATCCGGGCGCAGCGCCTACGGTTTGCTTCGCTGCACCTCCTCTCGCTGTGTTTGGCTGCGCCAAACGGTCGCTGCGCTCCCACGCCCTGATCAATCCCTCCACTCAGCCTTCCGACGTCGCCCGTGGTTCAGGATCAAGAGCAGGCGAGCTGACACTCGGCTTATTGAGTGGTGAAGAGCGGATGTTCGGCTTTGGATTTGTGGTGGATTTTCCCCTCACCCCAGCCCTCTCCCGAGGGAGAGGGAGCTGATTTGTGGGCTTTTCAAAGCCTGAGTTCAACTCGGAATCGCACGTCGGCGTATCTCTTCCAGTCCACGCGGTCAGTCCCATCTCCCTCCGGGAGTGGAGGGAGAGGGAGCCGATTTGGGTGCTTTCAAAGCTTGAGTTCAGCGCGGTATCGCACGTCGGCGTAGCTCTCCCAAACACCTCGGTCAGTCCCCTCTCCCTCGGGGAGAGGGCTAGGGTGAGGGGCTTTTGATCTGGCTTTTGATCTTGCTTCGGCTTTTGATCTTTTGCCCCACCGTAGCGAGGGAACACTGAGCCTAAGCGAAGTGCCGTACGCCAGGGGCAAAGCCTTTTGCTTGCTTTTCGCTGGGCCGGCACTCCGGCGTCTGGAAAAGTGAGTCTCTGTAAGAGCGAAACCGCCAGCGGCAGCACCCGCAGCAACGGATATGCCCCCAAATCCCAAACCCCAGGCAAACAAAAACGGCCCCTATATAAATAGAGGCCGTTCCCGGTACAACTTAAGACGTTATCGCAAGACAGGTCTTATTTGCGGTCTTCCAGCTTGGAAATATCACGCGACTCATAACCGGTATACAACTGGCGCGGACGGCCAATCTTGTACGGGCTGGAGAGCATTTCTTTCCAGTGCGAAATCCAGCCAACAGTACGTGCCAGCGCGAAAATCACCGTGAACATGCTGGTCGGAATGCCGATCGCCTTGAGGATGATCCCCGAGTAGAAGTCGACGTTCGGGTACAGCGAGCGCTCGATGAAGTACGGGTCGGTCAGCGCGATCTCTTCCAGGCGCATCGCCAGTTCGAGTTGCGGATCGTTGTTGATGCCCAGTTCCTTCAGTACTTCGTCGCAGGTCTGCTTCATGACAGTCGCGCGAGGGTCGCGGTTCTTGTAAACGCGGTGACCGAAACCCATCAGTTTGAACGGATCGTTCTTGTCCTTGGCCTTGGCGATGAACTTGTCGATGTTCGACACATCGCCAATCTCGTCAAGCATGGTCAACACGGCTTCGTTCGCACCGCCGTGGGCAGGGCCCCACAGTGCGGCGATACCGGCGGCGATACAGGCGAACGGGTTGGCACCCGAAGAACCTGCCAGACGTACGGTGGAAGTCGATGCGTTCTGCTCGTGGTCGGCGTGGAGGATGAAGATCCGGTCCATGGCCTTGGCGAGCACCGGGCTGATCGGTTTGATCTCGCACGGGGTGTTGAACATCATGTGCAGGAAGTTTTCCGCGTACGTCAGGTCGTTGCGCGGGTACATCATGGGTTGGCCCATGGAGTACTTGTAAACCATCGCTGCCAGGGTCGGCATCTTGGCAACCAGACGGATCGCGGAGATTTCGCGATGCTGCGGGTTATTGATGTCCAGGGAGTCGTGGTAGAAGGCCGAGAGGGCGCCGACTACACCGCACATGACGGCCATCGGGTGGGCGTCGCGACGGAAACCGTTGAAGAAGGTTTTCAGCTGCTCGTGAACCATGGTGTGGTTTTTCACAGTGCTGACGAACTGGGCCTTCTGTTCTGCGGTCGGCAATTCGCCGTTGAGCAGCAGGTAGCAGGTTTCCAGGTAGTCCGACTTTTCAGCCAGCTGTTCGATCGGGTAGCCGCGGTGCAACAGAATGCCGTTGTCGCCGTCGATATAGGTGATCTTCGATTCGCACGAAGCGGTCGACATGAAACCCGGGTCGAACGTGAAGCGGCCCGTGGCCGTCAGGCCCCGAACATCGATTACATCGGGACCAACGGTGCCGGTTAAAATGGGCAGCTCGACGGGGGCTGCGCCCTCGATGATCAACTGCGCTTTTTTGTCAGCCATGTGGCCTCCTATTTATGCTTGAACCATCAGACAGACCCCCCACGCAGGGCCCGCACCACTATAGTGAGATAAATTCGAATGTCAATTTGCCTAAAGTCTTGCTCCAGAAGGCTTTAAGCGCACTTTTTCCTCGAAATTGACTGCCATTTACGCCTTTTATGCAACTTGTGCAATCAGCTATTGGGGGTAGGTGATTGCGTTGTCATTAGTAGCCTAACTGTCTATACTCGGCCACCGACCGCCAAGGGCTTTTGGGCTTGCTTTCATTGGGGGTCGCATCCCTGGGTGGTGGTTACCTGACCAGTGCACTCCCCAACAACTTTGCCCTGATTGTTAGGGGCTCTTCAGTGTGAAAAAAAAGCCGTGAAAAGCCAACGACCTGTAAACCTAGACCTAAGGACCATCAAACTCCCAGTCACTGCTTACACGTCCATTCTTCACCGTATCTCCGGTGTCATCCTCTTCGTGTGCCTTGCCATCATGCTTTATGCATTGGACAAGTCGCTGAGCTCCGAGGAAGGCTTCGGTCAGGTGAAAGCGTGTCTGACCAGTCCGCTAGCCAAGCTAGTGATTTGGGGCATCCTGTCCGCTCTGCTGTATCACCTGGTAGCCGGTGTGCGCCATTTGATCATGGACATGGGCATCGGTGAGACGCTGGAAGGCGGCAAGCTGGGCTCGAAAATCGTTATCGCCGTTTCCGTGGTGGTAATCGTTCTGGCAGGAGTTTGGATATGGTAACTAACGTCACGAACCTGTCGCGTTCGGGCCTCTATGACTGGATGGCGCAACGTGTGTCTGCGGTCGTTCTCGCGGCTTACTTCATCTTTCTGATCGGATACGTCGTGGCCCACCCTGGCCTCGAGTATGCCCAGTGGCATGAACTGTTCGCCCACAACGGGATGCGTATTTTCAGCCTCCTGGCCCTTGTTGCTCTCGGCGCTCACGCCTGGGTCGGCATGTGGACCATCGCGACTGACTACCTGACGCCAATGGCGTTCGGCAAGTCCGCAACGGCGATACGTTTCCTTTTCCAGGCAGTATGCGGCGTTGCGATGTTCGCTTACTTCGTCTGGGGTGTGCAGATTCTCTGGGGTATCTGAGTCATGGCTAACATTCCAACGATTTCTTTCGACGCCATCATTATTGGTGGTGGCGGTGCCGGCATGCGCGCTGCGCTGCAACTGGCACAGGGCGGTCACAAGACTGCCGTGATCACCAAGGTTTTCCCGACCCGTTCGCACACTGTATCCGCTCAGGGCGGCATCACGTGCGCAATCGCGTCCGCTGACCCGAATGATGACTGGCGCTGGCACATGTACGATACCGTCAAGGGTTCCGACTACATCGGTGACCAGGACGCTATCGAATACATGTGTCAGGAAGGCCCGGCTGCCGTTTACGAGCTGGACCACATGGGCATGCCGTTCTCGCGTACCGAACAAGGCCGCATCTATCAGCGTCCGTTCGGTGGTCAGTCCAAGGACTACGGTAAAGGCGGGCAGGCTGCACGTACTTGCGCGGCTTCCGACCGTACCGGTCACGCGCTGCTGCACACCCTTTATCAGGGCAACCTGAAAGCCGGCACCACGTTTCTGAACGAGTACTACGCTGTCGACCTGGTGAAAAACCAGGAAGGCGACTTCGTCGGTGTGATTGCAATCTGCATCGAAACCGGCGAAACCACCTACATCCGCGCTAAAGCCACCGTATTGGCTACCGGCGGTGCAGGCCGTATCTACGCATCCACCACCAACGCCCTGATCAACACCGGTGACGGCGTCGGCATGGCTCTGCGTGCTGGCGTGCCGGTACAAGACATCGAAATGTGGCAGTTCCACCCGACCGGCATCGCCGGCGCCGGTGTACTGGTTACCGAAGGTTGCCGTGGTGAAGGTGGTTACCTGATCAACAAGCACGGCGAGCGTTTCATGGAGCGTTACGCTCCGAACGCCAAAGACCTCGCCGGTCGTGACGTAGTTGCTCGCTCGATGGTTAAAGAAATCATCGCCGGCAACGGTTGCGGTCCGAATGGCGACCACGTACTGCTCAAACTCGACCACCTGGGCGAGGAAGTGCTGCACAGCCGTCTGCCAGGCATCTGCGAACTGTCGAAGACTTTTGCACACGTTGACCCGGTTGTTGCGCCGGTTCCGGTTGTTCCGACTTGCCACTATATGATGGGCGGCGTTGCCACCAACATTCATGGCCAGGCGATCACCCAGGACGCTGAAGGCGTCGACAAGATCATTCCTGGTCTGTTCGCTGTGGGCGAAGTGGCTTGCGTGTCGGTTCACGGTGCCAACCGTCTGGGCGGCAACTCGCTGCTCGACCTGGTGGTATTCGGCCGCGCTGCCGGCCTGCACCTGGAAAAAGCCCTGACCGACGGCATCGAATACGACGACGCTACCGAAGCCGACATCGAAGCTGCCCTGTCGCGTCTGAACGCGCTGAACAGCCGTACCGACGGTGAAGATGTGGCAACCCTGCGTCGCGAGCTGCAGAACTGCATGCAGAACTACTTCGGTGTATTCCGTACTGGCGAATACATGCAGAAAGGTATCGCTCAGCTTGCTGACCTGCGTACCCGCATCGCCAACGTGAAGATCAACGATAAGTCGCAGGCGTTCAACACTGCCCGTATCGAAGCGCTGGAACTGCAAAACCTGCTGGAAGTGGCTGAAGCTACTGCCATCGCTGCCGAAGTACGTAAAGAGTCCCGCGGCGCTCACGCCCGTGAAGACTTCGAAGATCGTGACGACGAAAACTGGCTGTGTCACACCCTGTACTTCCCGGGTGACAAGCGCGTCACCAAGCGTGCCGTGAACTTCTCGCCGAAGACTGTTCCGACTTTTGAACCTAAGATTCGGACTTATTAAGGGTGGCCGCCATGTTGCAAGTCAGCGTTTATCGTTACAACCCTGATCAGGACGCCGCGCCGTTCATGCAGGAATTCCAGGTCGATACCGGTGGTAAAGACCTGATGGTGCTGGACGTACTGGCCCTGATCAAAGAGCAGGACGAGGGTTTCTCCTATCGTCGCTCTTGCCGTGAAGGCGTTTGTGGTTCCGACGGCATGAACATCAACGGCAAGAACGGTCTGGCGTGCATCACGCCGCTGTCTGCCGTTGTAAAAGGTAACAAGTTGATCGTTCGTCCGCTGCCAGGTTTGCCGGTTATCCGTGACCTGGTCGTTGATATGAGCATCTTCTACAAGCAATACGAGAAGGTGAAGCCTTACCTGCAGAACGACACGCCGGCTCCGGCCATCGAGCGTCTGCAGTCGCCAGAAGAGCGTGAAAAGCTCGACGGTCTGTACGAGTGCATCCTGTGCGCTTGCTGCTCGACCTCTTGCCCGTCCTTCTGGTGGAACCCGGACAAGTTCCTGGGTCCAGCTGCGCTGCTGCAAGCTTATCGCTTCCTGGCAGACAGCCGTGACACCAAGACATCCGAGCGCCTGGCTTCGCTCGATGACCCGTTCAGCGTTTTCCGCTGCCGGGGCATCATGAACTGCGTCAACGTATGTCCGAAAGGCCTGAACCCGACTAAGGCCATCGGTCACATCCGTAACATGCTGCTTTCGAGCGGCGTGTGATTCAGCTGCTGTAACCGCTGTACCGTAGAGGCTGTGGCGCGGGCTTCAACCCGCGTCATGGCTATAACCAGAGTAGCAGTCACAAGCTGCCGCTCTTATTTTGAAGAAATGAGACAAGCAGGGGCATCCGGGCTGGTACCCGGACTATCAGTGTGATCCTAAGTGGCTTGTTTTAGTCGCTGCATTCGGACTTCTGCAAGTTTGCTCGGTGTCGACATCGATGGTGTTCCCCTAACCGAGGGTGACCAAGCATGCAAGAAAGCGTGATGCAGCGCATGTGGAACAGCGCCTACCTTTCAGGTGGAAACGCTGCCTATGTGGAAGAGCTTTATGAGCTCTACCTGCACGACCCTAACGCTGTGCCAGAAGAGTGGCGCACCTACTTTCAGAAGTTGCCTGCCGACGGCAACTCTGCCACTGATGTTTCGCACTCGACAATTCGCGATCATTTCGTGCTGCTGGCAAAGAACCAGCGCCGCGCCCAACCGGTTTCCGCCGGCAGCGTGAGCAGTGAGCACGAGAAGAAGCAAGTTGAAGTGCTGCGATTGATCCAGGCCTACCGTATGCGTGGCCACCAGGCAGCCCAGCTTGACCCGCTGGGGCTGTGGCAGCGTCCTGCACCTGCAGACCTGTCGATCAATCATTACGGCTTGACCAATGCCGATCTTGATACGACCTTCCGTGCCGGCGACCTGTTCATCGGCAAAGAGGAAGCGAGCCTACGCGAAATTCACGAAGCGTTGCAGCAGACATATTGCCGCACCATCGGCGCTGAATTTACGCACATCACCGATTCCGAGCAGCGCCAGTGGTTCCAGCAGCGTCTGGAAAGCGTGCGTGGTCGTCCGACGTACTCCGCCGACATCAAGAGCCACCTGCTCGAGCGCGTGACTGCCGGTGAAGGCCTGGAAAAATACCTGGGCACCAAATACCCGGGCACCAAGCGTTTCGGTCTGGAAGGCGGCGAAAGCCTGATTCCGATGCTCGACGAACTGATCCAGCGTTCCGGTTCCTACGGCACCAAGGAAGTCGTCATCGGCATGGCCCACCGTGGCCGTCTGAACGTGCTGGTCAACACCTTCGGCAAGAATCCGCGCGAGCTGTTCGACGAGTTCGAAGGCAAGAAGAAGGTCGAGCTGGGTTCCGGTGACGTTAAATACCACCAGGGCTTCTCGTCCAACGTGATGACCGCCGGCGGTGAAGTTCACCTGGCCATGGCGTTCAACCCGTCCCACCTGGAAATCGTTTCTCCGGTGGTAGAAGGTTCGGTGCGCGCCCGTCAGGATCGTCGTAACGACCCGACCGGTGAGAAGGTTCTGCCGATCTCCATCCACGGTGACGCTGCTTTCGCAGGTCAGGGCGTGGTCATGGAAACCTTCCAGATGTCGCAGACCCGCGGTTTCAAGACCGGCGGTACCGTGCACATCGTGATCAACAACCAGGTTGGTTTCACCATCAGCAACCCGCTGGACTCGCGTTCCACCGAGTACGCCACCGACGTTGCCAAGATGATCCAGGCGCCGATCCTCCATGTGAATGGTGATGATCCGGAAGCCGTTTTGTTCGTGACTCAGCTGGCCATCGACTACCGCATGCAGTTCAAGCGTGACGTGGTGATCGACCTGGTCTGCTACCGTCGTCGCGGCCACAACGAAGCTGACGAGCCGAGCGGCACCCAGCCTCTGATGTATCAGCAGATCACCAAACAGCGCACCACCCGTGAGCTGTACGCTGATCGTCTGACCCAGGGCGGTGTGCTGGACGCAGAGCGTGTTCAGGCGAAAGTCGACGAATACCGCAACGCGCTGGACAACGGTCTGCACGTCGTGAAATCGCTGGTCAAAGAGCCGAACAAAGAGTTGTTCGTGGACTGGCGTCCGTATCTGGGCCACGCCTGGACTGCGCGTCACGACACGCGTTTCGATCTGAAAACCCTGCAAGAACTGTCCGCCAAGCTGCTGGAAATTCCGGACGGCTTCGTGGTTCAGCGTCAGGTTGCGAAGATCTACGAAGACCGTCAGAAAATGCAAGCCGGCGGCCTGCCGATCAACTGGGGTTACGCCGAAACCATGGCGTACGCGACCCTGGCGTTCGAAGGTCACCCGATTCGCATGACCGGTCAGGACATCGGCCGCGGTACGTTCTCGCACCGTCACGCTGTGTTGCACAACCAGAAAGACGCGGGCACCTATATTCCGCTGGCGCACTTGTACGACGGTCAGCCACGCTTTGACCTGTACGACTCGTTCCTGTCGGAAGAAGCGGTACTGGCGTTCGAATACGGTTACTCGACCACCACGCCGGATGCGCTGGTGATCTGGGAAGCCCAGTTCGGCGACTTCGCCAACGGTGCACAGGTTGTGATCGACCAGTTCATCACCAGCGGCGAGCACAAGTGGGGCCGTCTCTGCGGTCTGACCATGTTGCTGCCACACGGTTACGAAGGTCAGGGCCCTGAGCACAGCTCGGCACGTCTTGAGCGTTACCTGCAACTGTGCGCCGAGCACAACATTCAGGTCGCCGTACCGACCACGCCAGCACAGATCTACCACTTGCTGCGTCGTCAGGTGATTCGTCCGCTGCGCAAGCCGTTGATCGTTCTGACTCCGAAGTCGCTGCTGCGCCACAAGCTGGCCATCTCGACCCTGGAAGATCTGGCCGAAGGTTCGTTCCAGACCGTGATCCCGGAAATCGATGCCCTGGACCCGAAAAAGGTCGAGCGCGTTGTTCTGTGTAGCGGCAAGGTCTACTACGACCTGCTGGAAAAACGCCGTGCCGAAGGCCGTGACGATATCGCCATCGTGCGTATCGAGCAGCTGTACCCATTCCCTGAGGACGACTTGAAAGAAGTCCTGGCTCCATACACCAACGTCAAACATGCCGTTTGGTGTCAGGAAGAGCCGATGAACCAGGGTGCCTGGTACTGCAGCCAGCATCACTTGCGTCGCAGCATCGCCAACCTCGACAAGTCTCTCGTACTTGAGTACGCGGGCCGCGAGGCGTCTGCTGCACCTGCTTGTGGTTACGCATCGATGCACGCCGAGCAGCAGGAAAAACTGCTGCAAGATGCTTTCACTGTTTAACGCCTTCGCGCTGACTGAAACCGAATTTTAAGGACCCACAGATAATGGCTATCGAAATCAAAGCCCCGTCATTCCCGGAATCGGTTGCCGATGGCACCGTTGCCACCTGGCACAAGAAACCAGGTGAGGCCGTCAAGCGTGACGACCTGATCGTCGACATCGAAACCGACAAAGTCGTGCTCGAAGTATTGGCTGAAGCTGACGGTGTGCTGGGCGCAATCGTTGCCAACGAAGGCGATACCGTTCTTTCCAACCAGGTACTGGGCTCGATCGAAGAGGGTGGCGCTGCTGCCGCTCCAGCCGCCGCTGCTGCTCCGGCCGCTGCTGCCGCTGCACCGGCTGCTGCTGAAGGCGAAGACGATCCTGTTGCTGCTCCTGCCGCGCGCAAGCTGGCTGAAGAAAACGGCATCAACATCGCTTCCGTTGCCGGCACCGGCAAGGGCGGTCGTGTGACCAAGGAAGACGTGGTTGCTGCTGTTGCTGCCAAGAAAGCCGCTCCGGCTGCCGCGCCTGCCAAGGCTGCTGCTCCTTCGGCTGCCGCTCCTGTGTTCGCTGCTGGCGACCGCATCGAGAAGCGCGTACCGATGACCCGCGTGCGTGCCACCGTGGCCAAGCGTCTGGTTGAAGCACAGTCGAACATGGCGATGCTGACCACTTTCAACGAAGTCGACATGACTGAAGTCATGGCCCTGCGTTCGAAGTACAAGGACCTGTTCGAGAAGTCGCACAACGGTGTACGCCTGGGCTTCATGTCGTTCTTCGTCAAAGCAGCGACCGAAGCACTGAAACGCTTCCCGGCTGTCAACGCGTCGATCGACGGCGCCGACATCGTTTACCACGGCTACGCGGACATCGGCGTTGCCGTTTCCAGCGACCGTGGCCTGGTTGTTCCGGTTCTGCGTAACGCCGAGCTGATGAGCCTGGCTGAAATCGAAGGCGGCATCGCAACATTCGGCAAAAAAGCCCGTGACGGCAAACTGTCGATGGACGAGATGACCGGTGGTACCTTCACCATCACCAACGGTGGTACCTTCGGTTCGATGATGTCGACCCCGATCGTCAACCCGCCGCAGGCAGCGATTCTGGGCATGCACAACATCATCCAGCGTCCTATGGCCATCAACGGTCAGGTCGTTATCCGTCCGATGATGTACCTGGCACTGTCCTACGATCACCGTCTGATCGATGGCAAAGAAGCTGTGACCTTCCTGGTGACCATCAAGAACCTGCTGGAAGATCCGGCTCGTCTGTTGCTGGATATCTAAAAAACAGCGGCAAGCTTCAAGTTTCAAGCCACAAGCTCAAGTGAGCGGGGTGGGCTTGGAGCTTGGGGCTTGCGGCTTGTAGCTTTATTGCTAAAGAGGATTTTTTGAATGTCGCAGAAATTTGACGTAGTAGTGATCGGTGCTGGCCCTGGTGGCTACGTGGCTGCCATCAAGGCCGCGCAGCTGGGTCTGACCACTGCCTGCATCGAGAAGTACACCGACGCTGAAGGCAAGCAAGCCCTGGGCGGCACCTGCCTGAACGTAGGCTGCATTCCTTCCAAGGCGCTGCTCGACAGCTCCTGGAAATACAAGGAAGCGAAAGAAAGCTTCAACGTTCACGGTATCTCGACTGGCGAAGTCAAAATGGACGTCGCTGCGATGGTTGGCCGCAAGGCTGGCATCGTCAAGAACCTGACCGGCGGCGTTGCCACCCTGTTCAAGGCCAACGGCGTTACTTCGATCCAGGGCCACGGCAAACTGCTGGCTGGCAAGAAAGTCGAAGTCACCAAGCCAGACGGCTCGGTTGAAGTCATCGAAGCTGAAAACGTGATCCTGGCTCCAGGTTCGCGTCCGATCGACATTCCACCGGCTCCGGTCGATCAGAAAGTCATCGTTGATTCGACTGGCGCACTGGAATTCCAAACCGTACCTAAACGTCTGGGCGTGATCGGCGCTGGCGTAATCGGTCTGGAACTGGGTTCGGTGTGGTCGCGTCTGGGTTCGGAAGTAGTTGTCCTCGAAGCACTGGACACCTTCCTGATGGCAGCGGACACCGCTGTTTCCAAGGAAGCGCTGAAAACCCTGACCAAACAAGGTCTGGACATCAAACTGGGCGCTCGCGTGACCGGCTCGAAAGTGAACGGCGACGAAGTCGTTGTGAACTACACCGATGCCAACGGCGAACAGACCATCACGTTCGACAAGCTGATCGTAGCCGTTGGTCGCCGTCCGGTGACCACTGATCTGCTGGCTGCCGACAGCGGCGTGACCCTCGACGAGCGCGGTTTCGTGCACGTTGACGATCACTGCGCGACCACCGTACCGGGCGTTTTCGCCATCGGAGACGTGGTTCGCGGCATGATGCTGGCGCACAAGGCCTCCGAAGAAGGCATCATGGTTGTCGAGCGCATCAAGGGCCACAAAGCCCAGATGAACTATGACCTGATCCCTTCGGTTATTTATACTCACCCGGAAATCGCGTGGGTTGGCAAAACCGAGCAGGCCTTGAAAGCTGAAGGCGTTGAAGTTAACGTCGGCACCTTCCCGTTCGCGGCTTCCGGCCGTGCCATGGCTGCCAACGATACCGGTGGTTTCGTCAAGGTCATCGCCGATGCCAAGACTGACCGCGTATTGGGCGTGCACGTGATTGGTCCGAGCGCTGCAGAACTGGTTCAGCAGGGCGCGATCGGTATGGAATTCGGCACCAGCGCTGAAGACCTGGGCATGATGGTTTTCTCCCATCCGACCCTGTCTGAAGCCTTGCACGAAGCTGCTTTGGCTGTGAATGGCGGCGCCATCCACATTGCCAACCGCAAAAAGCGTTAACAGACAATAAGAAACCACGGCGGTAACGGCCCGTCGTGAGCCTTGCGAGCAAGTCTCACCGCGGAATGTCCGCTGGACGCAGTCTTGCGTAGCTCAGCTACGCAAGCAGCAGTCACAGGTGGCGCGGCACTCAATCGAGCGCAGCGCCGAATGCGCAGTACCTAACGAAGACGGTAAAAAGCATGAATCTTCACGAGTATCAGGGTAAGCAGCTGTTCGCTGAATACGGCCTGCCAGTTTCCACTGGTTACGCAGTAGACACCCCGGAAGCAGCAGCAGAAGCTTGCGACAAAATCGGCGGCAGCGAGTGGGTTGTCAAAGCCCAGGTCCACGCCGGTGGTCGCGGTAAAGCGGGCGGCGTCAAGCTGGTTCGCAGCAAAGAAGACGCCAAAGCCTTCGCACAGCAGTGGCTGGGCAAGCGTCTGGTGACTTACCAGACTGACGCCAATGGCCAGCCAGTCACCAAGATCCTGGTTGAATCGTGCACTGATATCGCTAAAGAGCTGTACCTGGGCGCTGTCGTTGACCGTTCGAGCCGTCGCATCGTGTTCATGGCTTCCACCGAAGGTGGCGTGGACATCGAGAAAATCGCTCACGACACTCCAGAAAAAATTCTCAAGGCCACTATCGATCCACTGGTTGGCGCTCAGCCATTCCAGGGTCGCGAGCTGGCATTCCAGCTGGGTCTGGAAGGCAAGCAGGTTGCTCAGTTCGCCAAGATCTTCGTAGGTCTGGCCAAACTGTTCAAGGATCACGATCTGGCTCTGCTGGAAGTGAACCCGCTGGTGATCAAGGCTGACGGCGATCTGCACTGCCTCGACGCCAAGATCAACATCGACGCCAACGCCATGTACCGTCAGCCTAAGCTGAAGACTTTCCACGATCCGTCGCAAGACGATCCGCGCGAAGCGCACGCTGCCAAGTTCGAATTGAACTACGTAGCACTGGAAGGCAACATCGGCTGCATGGTCAACGGTGCTGGCCTGGCCATGGGTACCATGGACATCGTCAACCTGCATGGCGGCAAGCCAGCCAACTTCCTCGACGTAGGCGGTGGCGCTACCAAAGAACGCGTAACTGAAGCGTTCAAGATCATCCTGTCCGACACCAACGTCGCTGCAGTACTGGTCAACATCTTCGGCGGCATCGTTCGCTGCGACATGATTGCCGAAGGCATCATCGGCGCTGTGAAAGAAGTCGGCGTGAAAATCCCGGTTGTTGTTCGCCTTGAAGGCAACAACGCTGAGCTGGGCGCTAAAGTACTGGCAGAAAGCGGTTTGAACATCATCGCTGCTACCAGCCTGACCGACGCTGCTCAACAAGTTGTCAAAGCTGCGGAGGGCAAATAATGAGCGTCCTGATCAATAAAGACACCAAAGTTATCTGCCAGGGTATTACCGGTTCGCAAGGTAGTTTCCACACCCAGCAAGCCATCGAATACGGCACCAAGATGGTTGGCGGCGTAACTCCTGGCAAAGGCGGCACCGAGCACCTGGGTCTGCCAGTGTTCAACACCGTCAAAGACGCAGTAGAAGCCACCGGCGCTACCGCTTCCGTGATCTACGTTCCGGCTCCTTTCTGCAAAGATTCGATCCTGGAAGCGGCATTCGGCGGCATCAAGCTGATCGTTTGCATCACCGAAGGCATTCCTACCCTGGACATGCTGGACGCTAAAGTTAAGTGCGACGAGCTGGGCGTAGTCCTGATCGGCCCTAACTGCCCAGGCGTTATCACTCCGGGCGAGTGCAAGATCGGCATCATGCCAGGTCACATTCACTTGCCAGGCAAGGTCGGTATCGTTTCGCGTTCCGGCACCCTGACCTACGAAGCTGTGAAGCAGACTACTGACGCCGGTTTCGGTCAGTCGACTTGCGTCGGCATCGGTGGTGACCCGATCCCGGGTTCGAACTTCATCGACATCCTGAAGCTGTTCCAGGAAGACCCGAAGACCGAAGCGATCGTGATGATCGGTGAGATCGGCGGTTCGGCTGAAGAAGAAGCGGCTGCCTACATCAAGGCACACGTGACCAAGCCGGTTGTTTCCTACATCGCTGGTGTGACTGCTCCTCCGGGCAAGCGCATGGGCCATGCTGGCGCAATCATCTCTGGCGGCAAAGGCACTGCAGACGAGAAGTTCGCTGCGCTGCAAGACGCAGGCGTTAAAACCGTGCGTTCGCTGGCAGACATCGGCAAGGCCCTGGCCGAGCTGACTGGTTGGGCTGTCAAGTAAGCCTCGCGCTTAGCTGACGCTTCACCAAACAAAGGCCACCTTCGGGTGGCCTTTGTCGTTTCTGGCACCTGCGTCATCAGTTATATCGCCTTCGCGAGCAAGCTCGCTCCCACATTTGTACGCATTTCCATGTGAGAGCGAGCTTGCTCGCGAAGGCGATTTATAGACATCTACCCAATTACATGCAAAAACGCGACACGGAAACGTCGCGTATCGGATAGTTCGCCCTCTAACAGTGCGTTTACACGGCAAATTCGTTAGGCTAGCAGCCATTTTTGCGTCTGCCGCCCACAAGGCATGCAACGCGCTTTAAGGGTCAGTCCCATACGGATCGACAGCATTTCCCTAATTACACAGGGCAATCCCCCTCTAAATTCCGATTCAGTAGTGTGGTATTACCTTAATGAAAGTTTTGAAAGGTCAGGACATCCTGGCACTTGGCTTTATGACATTTGCCCTGTTCGTTGGGGCTGGCAACATCATCTTCCCGCCGATCGTGGGCTTGCAGGCCGGACCTCACGTCTGGATGGCCGCGCTGGGCTTCCTGATCACCGCCGTCGGTTTGCCGGTGATCACCGTCGTTGCACTGGCCAAGGTCGGTGGGGCGATGGATGCGCTGAGCAGCCCGATCGGCAAGATCGCTGGCGGCATTCTGGCTGCGGCGTGCTACCTGGCGGTCGGCCCGCTGTTCGCCACCCCGCGTACCGCAACCGTATCGTTTGAAGTAGGTCTGGCGCCGCTGACTGGCGAAAGCCCGCTGGCACTGTTCCTCTACAGCTCGGTGTACTTCCTGCTGGTGTTCTTCATCTCGCTCTACCCTGGGCGTTTGCTGGACACGGTTGGCCGTTTTCTCGCGCCGTTGAAGATCATCGCGCTGGCGGTGCTGGGTATCGCTGCATTCGCCTTGCCGGCGGGTGACATCGGCCACGGCACGCCAGAGTACGTCGCCGCGCCGTTCTCCCAAGGCTTCATCAATGGTTACCTGACCATGGATACCCTCGGGGCGCTGGTGTTCGGCATCGTTATCGTGAACGCGATCCGCTCCCGTGGCGTCGAGTCGCCGGCGCTGATCACCCGTTACGCGATCATCGCTGGCCTGATTGCCGGTGTCGGTCTGGCGCTGGTGTATGTCAGCCTGTTCCGCCTTGGTTCTGGTAGCCACGAAGTAGCAGCGGGCGCGTCCAACGGCGCAGCGGTACTGCACGCCTATGTGCAGCACACCTTCGGTTCGCTGGGCAGCGGTTTCCTCGCGGTACTGATCTCGCTGGCGTGTCTGGTGACGGCGGTAGGCTTGACCTGCGCCTGTGCCGAATACTTCAGCCGCGTGCTGCCACTGTCCTACAAGACCCTGGTGATCATTCTCGCAGCGTTCTCGCTGCTGGTATCGAACCTGGGCCTGACCAAGCTGATTGCCTTCTCGATTCCGGTACTGACCGCGATCTATCCGCCGTGCATCGTGCTGGTGGCGCTGAGCTTCTGCAAAGACTTCTGGCATGAGCACGGCCGCATTCTCGGTCCGGTGATGCTGGTGTCGTTCGTGTTCGGCACCATCGACGCGCTGAAAGGCGCCGGTCTGGCCGACTGGATGCCAGCGCAATTGTCCCACCTGCCGCTGAGCGAGCAGGGCCTGGCGTGGCTGGTGCCGTGCGTGATGACTCTGGTGGTCGCAGTCGTTTGCGACCGCATGCTGGGCAAGCGCAGCGAAGCGGTTGCCTGATGTTGCCTGACTCGCCATAAGCGGGTCTTCAACGCTTAAACAGAAATGCCCCGTATCAATCGATACGGGGCATTTTTTATGCGCGTCAGGCAGTGTCTTTTTCCCTGAGCTAACGTCGAAGATGTGCCAGATTTTCATGTGGGAGCGAGCTTGCTCGCGAAGGCGTGGTGTCAGTCGCCATCGATATTGCCTGATACACCGCTTTCGCGAGCAAGCTCGCTCCCACAGGTTCCCGGTTTCCGCTTCTATTAACAGGAATTGCATGTCGTTCATCCAAGCCAACCTGATCCACTTGCTCGCCGCCGTCTGGTTTGTCATCTGCTGGGGCGGCTATACCCGTTATGCCTCCTGGAAGGGCCGCGATACAGCGTGCCTGGCCAGTGTGCTGCACCTGTACCGCGAAGACTGGATGCGCCGCATGTTGCTGCGCGATAACCGCATTGCCGACGCCAGTGTGATTGGCAACCTGGAGCGCAATGCCTCGTTCTTCGCTTCCAGCACATTGATCATCCTCGCCGGCATTCTCACAGTGCTTGGCGCGTCGGAGCGGGCGGTGTCGTTGCTGGCAGACATCCCGATGGTGCAGCAGGCGTCGCAGGGTATGTCGGAAATCAAGTTGCTGTGTCTGGCGATGGTGTTCGTCTACGCATTCTTCACCTTCAGTTGGTGTATGCGGCAGTACAACTTCGCGGCCGTGTTGGTCGGATCGGCACCGATGATCGGTGAACGGCATGTCTCCGAACAGGAGCGCAAGGCGTTCGCTGCGCGGGCGGCGCGGGTGATTTCGATGGCAGCCAACCAGTTCAACTTCGGGCTGCGCTCTTACTATTTCGGCATGACCATGCTGGCGTGGTTCGTCAGCCCGTGGCTGTTCATGCTGATGAGCGCCGGAGTGGTATTGGTGTTGTACCGTCGCGAATTTCATTCCGACGTTCTCGACGTCATGGTCTATACCCCTACAGAAGCCCCCATTCCCGAGACAAATAAAGAGGTCGCTTGATGAGTATTCCGTTCTGGTGTGTGTTTATCAGTGCGCTATTGATTTATATCGCGCGTATGCCAGTGGGCAAGGCGATGAAAGAGCAGGGTGGTTACAACAATCACCTGCCGCGTCAGCAACAGGCGCAACTGACCGGTTACGGCGCGAGGGCGCTGGCGGCGCATCAGAACAGTATCGAAGCATTCATTTTGTTCGCAGTCGGTGTGCTGATGGCGCACACCACGCAAACGGCGGGCTGGCTGATCGATACATTGGCGATCATCTTTGTGATCGCGCGAATCCTTTACTTGTGGTTCTACCTGGCCGATCTGCCCAAGCTGCGCAGTCTGGTCTGGCTAGTTGGCTTAGTCTGCTCGCTGTTGCTGATGATTAGTCCGACTTTTAGAACTGTCTTGCTGTAAGTCTCTTCGGCCGCTAAATGACAGGCAAAAGAAAACCCGCACTTGGCGGGTTTTCTTTTTCTGCAGCAAAAAGCGAATTATTGCTTCTTGGCAGCTTCTTCTTGTGCAGCAGCGTTCGATTCAGCCTGAGCTTTGGCAGCTTCGGCGTTTTCTTTCGCAGCGTCGTTCACTTTATCCTGAGCTTTGTTCATGTCTTGCTGAGCTTGTTCAGCATGGTTGGTGGCATCTTGAGCTTTGTCCTCGGATTTTTTATCGCAGGCAGCGAGACCGAGGGAAGCGGTCAACATCAAGGCAATAGCAAAAGTCTTACGCATGGGGTGTTTCTCCTTATGGAAAATAACTACTGGCCTTAAGAACTCGACGCTACAGGTTAAGTTCCTCATTTCTTTCAGATATATAAGTTTGTTTTTACATGGAACTTTTGCTGTTTCGCTCACTACTGGCAAAAGGCTTTAACGAGAGTAATTATCAAATGGCCGAGAACACCGTTTTTGAGCGTGCGACGCGGTTTCTCTCCGCGCTGCGTCACTGTCAGGTACTTGGATTGCAAGTGCACAACGCCTCCAGCGAAGGGCTCACGGTTATTCTGCCGTACAGCCCGCAAATCGTCGGCAACCCCGAAACCGGCGTGATCCATGGCGGCGCGATCACGGCGTTGATGGACACCGCCTGCGGGATGTCGACATTGTGTGTGCTGCCGGAATTCGAGGTTTGTCCGACCCTCGACCTGCGCATCGATTACATGCACGCCGCCGAGCCGAATAAAGCAGTGTATGGCTTCGCCCAGTGCTATCGCGTGACCACCGATGTGATCTTCGCCCGTGGCTTCGCTTACCAGGATGATCCCGAGCAACCCATCGCCCATGTTGTCGGCACCTTCATGCGCATGGGCAAGGGCCTTAAAGGGACCAAAGGTTTCGGCGGCGTGATCAAGGGAGAAAGTCGGTGAGCGAAGACCTCAAGCAACAACTGCAGCAGGCCCATGCACAAGGCGACTATGCGCCGTTGCTGCAACTGATCCCGTACGCCGGGCTGATCGGCATCGAATGCTCGCGCGTCGGCGATGAACTGCTGTTCAAGCTGCCGGCGAACAAGGACAACATTGGTAACCCTTTATTGCCGGCGATCCATGGCGGGGTGATTGCCGGGTTCATGGAGCTGGCTGCCGCCCTGCATCTGTTGATCTTCACCGGTGCGCCTGGCGTGCCTAAGATCATCGACTTCTCTCTCGATTACCTGCGCGCCGGGCAGTTTCGCGACACCTGGGCCAAATGTCAGGTGTGTCGTCAGGGTCGTCGCGTAGCCAACGTCGCTATCACCGCCTGGCAAAGTACCGAAAGCGAACCGATTGCCACCGCTCGCGCGCACTTCAAAATCGATGAGCCCTTGAAATCCTGAACAGCGCCCCAAACTCACAAGACAACCCGCCGCCGACCATTCGGGTCGCGGCCAATACCATCTGATTGGAGTTTGATGACCATGAGTGTGGAAACTCAAAAGGAAACCCTGGGCTTCCAGACCGAGGTAAAGCAGCTGCTGCACCTCATGATCCATTCGCTGTATTCCAACAAGGAAATCTTCCTTCGCGAATTGATCTCGAACGCCTCTGACGCTGTCGACAAACTGCGCTTTGAAGCCCTGGCCAAGCCAGAGTTGCTCGAAGGTGGTGCAGATCTGAAAATCCGTGTGAGCTTCGACAAGGACGCCAAGACCGTCACCCTCGAAGACAACGGTATCGGCATGAACCGTGACGATGTGATCACCCACTTGGGGACCATCGCTAAATCCGGCACCGCTGATTTCATGAAGAATCTCTCGGGCGATCAGAAGAAAGATTCGCACCTGATTGGCCAGTTCGGTGTGGGCTTCTATTCCGCCTTCATCGTGGCTGACCAGGTTGATGTGTACAGCCGTCGCGCCGGCACCCCAGCCAGCGAAGGCGTGCACTGGTCGTCGAAAGGCGAGGGCGAGTTCGAAGTTGCGAACATCGACAAACCAGAACGCGGCACCCGCATCGTCCTGCATTTGAAAGCGGCAGAAGACGAATTCGCTGATGGCTGGCGTCTGCGCAACATCATCAAGAAGTACTCCGACCATATCGCTTTGCCGATCGAACTGCCGAAAGAAGCGGCAGCAGTAGAAGGCGAAGAGGCGCCGGCCGTTGAATGGGAAACCGTCAACCGCGCCAGCGCCCTGTGGACTCGCCCTCGCACTGAAGTGAAGGACGAGGAATACCAGGAGTTCTACAAGCACATCGCTCACGACTTTGAAAACCCGCTGGCCTGGAGCCACAACAAAGTCGAAGGCAAGCTCGAATACAGCTCGCTGCTGTACGTGCCGGCCCGCGCACCGTTCGACCTGTACCAGCGTGAAGCGCCGAAAGGCCTGAAGCTGTACGTGCAACGCGTGTTCGTCATGGATCAGGCCGAGTCGTTCCTGCCGCTGTACCTGCGCTTCATCAAAGGCGTGGTCGATTCCAACGACCTTTCGTTGAACGTGTCGCGGGAAATCCTGCAGAAAGACCCGATCATCGATTCGATGAAGACCGCGCTGACCAAACGTGTGCTCGACATGCTGGAAAAACTGGCGAAAAACGAGCCTGAGCAATACAAAGGCTTCTGGAAGAACTTCGGTCAGGTCATGAAAGAAGGCCCGGCAGAAGACTTCGCCAACAAGGAAAAAATTGCCGGTCTGCTGCGTTTCGCATCGACCAACGGCGACGACGGCGAGCAGGTCGTTGGTCTGGCCGACTACCTGGCACGCGCCAAGGAAGGTCAGGACAAGATCTACTACCTCACCGGCGAAACCTACGCGCAGGTCAAGAACAGCCCGCACCTGGAAGTCTTCCGCAAGAAAGGCATCGAAGTGTTGCTGTTGACTGATCGCATCGACGAGTGGCTGATGAGCTACCTCAGCGAGTTCGACGGCAAGACTTTTGTTGACGTGGCACGCGGTGACCTCGATCTGGGCAACCTGGACTCGGAAGAGGACAAGAAAGCGGCAGAAGAAGTCGCCAAGTCGAAAGAAGGTCTGGTCGAGCGTCTGAAAACTGCGCTGGGCGATTCCGTGGCTGAAGTCCGCGTATCGCATCGTCTGACCGACTCGCCGGCCATCCTGGCCATCGGCGAGCAGGATCTGGGTCTGCAAATGCGTCAGATCCTTGAAGCCAGCGGGCAGAAGGTTCCGGACTCGAAGCCGATCTTCGAGTTCAACCCAAGCCACCCGCTGATCGAGAAACTCGACGGCGAGCAGAGCGAAGAGCGTTTTGGCGACCTGTCGCACATCCTCTTCGATCAGGCAGCATTGGCTGCTGGCGACAGCTTGAAGGATCCGGCCGCCTATGTGCGCCGCCTGAACAAGCTGCTGGTTGAACTGTCGGTTTAATCAAGTCGTAGAAAAACCCGCTTCGGCGGGTTTTTTCATTCTGGTGTTTAACCAATCAGGAGTCAGAAATGAGCCAAGTCACTGTACGTTCCGTGGTCTATCAGATTGATGGCCAGCCTTATGAAGGTCGTCTAGCGTTCGACGCCGAACACACGGGCGCGCGTCCGGGTTTGTTGATGGCGCCGAACTGGATGGGTGTCAGCGCGGGTGCTGAAGAGATCGCCAAGTCGGTCGCGGCCAAGGGCTACGTAGTGTTGATTGCTGACGTTTATGGTCAGGCTGTGCGTCCACAAAACGCTGATCAGGCTGGCGCGGCGATGATGCCGTTGAAGGATGATCGTGCGTTACTGCGCAAGCGTATGCAGGCGGCCTTCGAGCAGTTGCAGAAGCAGGGCGAAGCGGCGGTTGATACGTCGAAACTGGCGGTGTTCGGTTTCTGCTTTGGCGGTTGCTGTGCGCTGGATCTGGCTCGTACCGGTGCGCCGGTTAAGGCGGCGGTGTCGTTCCATGGCACGCTGGATTCGCCGAACCCGGCGGATGCGCAGAACATCAAAGGTTCGGTGTTGGTGTTGCATGGTGCTTCCGATCCTTTGGTGCCGAAAGAGCAGCTGCCGGCGTTTGAAGACGAGATGAACGCGGCGAATGTCGATTGGCAGTTGCTGAGCTACGGCGGTGCGGTGCACTCGTTTACTGATCCGCATGCCAATGTACCGGGCAAGATGATGTATGACGCGAAGACCGCCAAGCGTGCGTTCAAATCGATGCATGATTTGCTGGATGAAGTGTTCAAGGGCTAAAAGCCTGAAAAGCACAAGCCCCTCACCCTAGCCCTCTCCCTGAGGGAGAGGGGACTGATTGGGGGATGCTTGAGGGTTACGCCGACCTGAAACGGCTGTGCTGAATCCATAATCGCCAGGATTTTTCAGGTCGATGTATGACTCAAGACACCTCGGTCGGCCCCCTCTCCCTCTGGGAGAGGGCTGGGGTGAGGGTCAAGGCTTAACGCGGCAACTCGATCCGCTCAACTTCCCCCGGCACCATCGGCCAGTCCCCGGCCGCCCACTTGCGCCGCGCTTCATCAATCGCCGCCGGATCGCTCGCAACAAAATTCCAGTTGATCCGCCGAGGCCCGTCCAGCGCCGCGCCACCGAACACCACTGCGTGCACATCGCTTTCGGCAAACAGGCTCATCTCTTCCCCGGCCGGCAGCACCACCAACGCATGCGGCTCAATCGCCTCGCCATTCAACTGCGCATCCCCACTCAGCACATAAACCGCCCGCTCTTCATGCTCGGTCGGAATCAGCAAAGTGGTCGCCGTTTGCATCTTCACTTCTGCATACAACGTAGGAGAAAGCACCGGCACCGGCGATTCCAGGCAAAAGCCTGACCCGGCAATCATGCGAATCTGTATGCCAAGGTTATCGCTGACCGGTAAGGTCGCCGCCGGGTGATGGCTGTAGTGCCCCGGGCCTTGCTCATGATCCTTGGGCGACGCCAGCCAGATCTGCAAGCCGTGCATCGTAAAGCTCTGGTCCCACAACGGCTCAGGCGTGCGTTCAACGTGTGCAATCGCGCTGCCGGCGGTCATCCAGCTGACATCGCCGGCACTGACCACCTGATCGGAGCCAAGGCTGTCCTTATGCTGGATCTGTCCTTCAAACAAATACGTCAACGTCGACAGACCGATGTGCGGGTGCTGTCGGATGTTCATGCCTTTGCCCGTCGGATAAACCGTCTCGAGCATGTGATCAAAAAACACGAAAGGCCCGACGCTGCGGCATTTGGCTGACGGCAACGGGCGCAGAATCGGCTGGCCTTCGACGTCTTCGGCGCGCGGGCGGATGATCAGAGGTTGCGTATCCATGGCGCATTCCAGGCTGAGCGGGTGATGCCAGAAGCATAACCCGCCGCTGGCATGAGGAGGGTTACTGGCTGTCGAAGCCCTGCGGTGCATGGGTTTCGATGGTCACGTCAGTGGTGGTCATCAGCTTGTGAATCGGGCAACGGTCGGCGACGCGCAGCAACTCCTCGCGCTGGGCGTCGGTGAGTACGCCTTTAAGAGTGAGAGTAACGTGCAGCACGTATTTGCCTTTCTGCTCTTCACTGTTGTCGCGTTTGACGTCGACACCAACGCCGGTCAGCGGGATGTCTTTCTTCTTCGCGTACATCTTCAGGGTCAGCGCTTTGCAAGCGCCTAGGGCCGCATCGAAGTAGTCGTGCGGCTCAGGTGCCGAGCCTTCGCCGCCGGCCGACTTCGGCACGTCGGTAAACAGTCCGTGGTCATCAATTTGTACGGTGTGACGAAAACCTTCAGCGGAGACGGTATTGACGGTAACAGTCATGGGAACCTCACAGGCAGTAGGAAAAGTCGTTCAATCAAACAAGACCTTGCAGTTATAGAGCATTCCCACCGGTACGCGTTCCACTTTCCTGCGGGATGAACCCTTGTTGTCGGGGCGCGGTCTAGGCTATGCCCACTTCCTGGAGATTACTTGTGTCCCTGTATCGTTTGAGTCTTGCCTGTTTGTTGGTATTTGCCGGCAACGTCAGCGCCCGCGAATACACCTACAGCGATGCGCACCTGCATTACGTGGATTTTTTCCAGGAAAGCGCGGGCATGGCGAAATTGCTGACGGCGATGAAGGACAATTCCATCGAGCATGTGATGATTTCCGGCATTCCAGTTGCCAAGAAGTGGCATGAGGACGAACCCAAGCGCCCGCGCTATTACGCCGGGGATGACGCCGATGCCTATTGGTACAGCGCGACCGATGTGATCGTCGCCGATGCGGTGCAAAAGCTGTCAGCCGAGCAGCGCCCCTACTTTCATCCGTTCCTCTCGGGCTTCAACCCCAACGACAAGAACTCCGCCGCGCACATCCAGCGCATGCTCGATCTGTATCCGGGGCTATGGCAGGGCATCGGTGAAGTGTTTACCCGGCATGACGATCTTACGGCGCTGACGTCCGGCGACACACCGCGCGCCAACAACGAAGCGATGACCAAGATTTATCACCTCGCAGCCGAGAACGATCTACCGGTGATGTTGCATTCGAACATCACCTCCAAGCGTGAGAAAAATCCACTGTACCTGAAGGAAGTCGAAGAGCCGCTGCGTAATCATCCGCACACGCGATTCATCTGGGCTCACGCTGGGACCAGCGCTGAAATTCATCGGCATCAAACGCAACTGAAGTTCCTGCTGTCAACCCTGACCCGCATGCTGGAAGCCTATCCGAATCTGTTTATTGACCTGTCATGGAGCATGCTTACGCCGTACTTGCTGGATGAGCAGGGCAAGCCGCGCCCGGAATGGTTGGCACTGGTCGAGAAATACCCCGAGCGCTTTATGCTTGGCTCCGACGTGGTAGGGCGTTTCAACAAGCTCGGTGAGGAAATGCACAGTTTTAAACCGTTCCTTGATGCGCTGCCTGAAGGTGTTGCTAAAAAAGTCGCCAGAGATAACTTCCTGGCGATCTTGCCGCGAACGGAGCTCAAGTCCGGCAAAACCACGCTGAATCGTTAATGCCGACGGTTCGGAGTATTAAGGCCTTTTGATATCACGTTTTGGTCTTACGCAAATTTTCACCGGGCCGATACCTTCTTAAGCAACCAGCTGCAGGGTTGATGCAGCGCTTTTGGAAGGAACCAGAGCAATGAGTATCCGTAGTCTCAATATTGCCCCGCGCGCCGGTTTGGGTTTTGGTCTATTGGCCTTGATGGTGTTTGCGCTCGGGGCGTTCGCTTTGCTGCAAATGTCGAACATGCGCGCCCAGTCTGATGAGGTCGACAACAATTGGCTGCCCAGCGTGATGGCTGTCGGCGAGATGAGTCAGGACATGCTGCGCCTGCGCGCGCTGACCATGCGCCTGTTGCTCAATCGCGATCCGCAGGCGCTGGAGCAGAATGTTGCCAAGCTCAATGAATTACGCGATGTGCTCAGTGAAGCCCAGCAACGTTACGACGTTCTGATCGTGTTGCCCGAGGAGCGCAAGCTGTTCGACCGCTTCAAGGTTGCCGAGCACCAGTATCTGGAATTTCAGGCCCAGGTCATGCAGTTATCGGCGCAGAATCGGGTCGAGGAGGCTGCGACCATTCTTAACGGTCAGATGAGTCCCTTGGCCGATGAAATCGCAGTGCTTCTGCGCGAACTGGTCGAGCTGAACAAACACAATGCCAACCTTGCCACCGAAGCAGCGCGGCTGGTGTTTACCAACTCGCGGGTGTGGGTCGGGGTGATGATCGGTGTTACTGCGTTGATCACCATCGGCCTGGCCCTGCTGCTGACGCGCAGCATCGTGTTGCCGCTGGCGCAATCGTTGGGTGTCGCCGAGGTGGTGGCCGGTGGTGATCTGACCGGCGATATCAACATCAGCGGCAAGGACGAACCGGCGCGACTGCTGCACGCGCTCAAGAGCATGCAACACAACCTGCGCGACACGATTCGGCAAATCTCCGAGTCCTCCAGCCAATTGGCCTCGGCGTCGGAGGAGCTGAGTTGCGTCACGGAAGACGCTACGCGCGGGTTGCACCAGCAGAGTCTGGAAATTGAGCAGGCTGCCACGGCGGTCAATCAGATGACGGCGGCGGTGGAGGAGGTGGCGAGCAATGCGGTGGCCACTTCCGAGGCTTCTCGTGAATCTGATCGCATAGCCCAGCATGGCCGCGAGCAGGTGCATCAAACGGTGCTGTCCATCGAGTCGCTGGCCGATGATGTAACAGCCAATGCGAGTCAGGTGGAAGATCTGGCGCAGAAGGTCTACAGCATCAGCAAGGTGCTGGACGTGATCCGTTCGATTGCCGAGCAGACCAATCTGCTCGCTTTGAATGCTGCGATCGAGGCGGCGCGGGCCGGTGATGCCGGGCGCGGGTTTGCGGTGGTAGCCGATGAGGTGCGGGCGCTGGCGCATCGTACGCAGCAGTCGACGCAAGAGATCGAGCAGATGATTGGCGGCATTCAGCAGGGCACCGATTCGGCGGTCAGCTCGATGCAGCAAAGCAATGTGCGGGCGCGTTCGACGCTGGAGTTGGCCAAGGCTGCGGGGACTGCACTTGAAGAGATCGCCTCGGCGTTCACGCTGATCAACGAGCGCAATCTGGTGATCGCCAGTGCCTCGGAAGAGCAGGCGGCGGTGGCGCGGGAGGTGGATCGCAATCTGATGAATATTCGTGATCTGGCGATGCAGACATCGGCTGGGGCCAATCAGACGAGTGCGGCGAGTCAGGAGTTGTCGCGGTTGGCGGTGGATCTGAACAGCATGGTGGCGAAATTTTCTGTTTGAGTTTCGCCTTCAAAAGCCCCTCACCCTAGCCCTCTCCCAAAGGGAGAGGGGACTGACCGGGGGAGATTGGCGAGTTACGCCGACCTGATCTTGCTTTGGGGAATCCATAATCGACTCGATCTTTCAGGTCGACACATAACGCCAGACATCTCGGTTCCCTCTCCCAGGGGGAGAGGGGGCCGACCGTGGGAGATTAGAGAGTTACGCCGACCTGAACATTCTTTGGTGAATCCATAATCGACTCGGCTTTTCAGGTCGATGTAGCTGGTCAGACAACTCGGTCGGCTCCCTCTCCCTTGGGAGAGGGCTGGGGTGAGGGGCGAGCCAGGCACAAATTCCCAATCAGCAGACGAAAAAAAGCCCCGCATTTCGCGAGGCTCTTTGCTGTAACGACGGATCAGCTGCCTTTAACGGTTTTGCCGTTGACCGTGCCGTCCTGGAGCATGATGTTGTACTCCTTGCCGTCGGTTTCAACCTGTTGCAGACGAACCAGCAAGTAATCCCAATCCTTGGCAAACCACAGGACAGTGATGCGCTTGCTTTGTGTCGGGTCGCGCACGCGCTCGACCTTGATTGCATCGATCTTGCCAGCCTTGGTCTCGACTTTCTCCGAGCCCAGCACACGGAAGTCGTAAGTATCGACTTCACCGTCATCGACCACTTGATAGCTCATGGTCTTCTTGCCGGCAGCCACATCATGTTGCAGGGCCAGTTGGTAGGTGGACTTGTCGACCATGCCACGGTTCAGCGGGATCTTCACCGCGTCGCCACGGTCGGTGCCGGTGACCATTTTGCTGTTCCAGTCGAAGTCCAGATCAGCCTTTTTCGCTTTCCCCAGGCCACCACGTTCAAAGTGGTAGGACTGCGGCAGCAGGGTGTCCTTGTCCAGGGTCAGGGTGCTTTCTTCCGTCAGGCTGGCGATCATCATCGAAGCCTTGAAGCTGAGCTTCCAGACGCCGTTGGCTTCCTTGACCAGACTGCGCTCGGCGGTGCCACTCATGGGCAACTGCTTCCAGTCGGCGGTGTAGCTGGCGGAGAACGGTTGAAGTTCGGCTGCCTGCGCGAAGGGCAGGGCGAGCAGAGCGCAAGCGAAGAGCAGGGCGCGACGCATAATATCTCCTAGTTTCGAATCAAGTGGCCGCTGGCCGCGAGTAACTGGCCGTCCAGTAAAGCACCGTGTTCACCGAGTGCCAGCCTGCCTTCGGCAAACCAGCGTACTGCCATCGGGTAGATCAGGTGTTCCTGAACGTGGACTCGCTGCGCGAGACTCTGCGGCGTGTCGTGCAACTCTACCGGTAATACTGCCTGTACGACCAGTGGTCCGCCATCGAGTTCCTCGGTGACGAAGTGCACGGAGCAGCCGTGCTCCGTGTCGCCGGCCTCCAGCGCGCGCTGATGAGTGTGTAACCCTTTGTATTTGGGTAGCAGCGACGGGTGGATGTTGAGCAGGCGACCCTGATAGTGGCGAACGAAGTCAGCGCTGAGAATGCGCATGAAACCGGCCAGCACCACGAGTTTCGGATTGAATTCGTCGATCAGTTCGATCAGGGCAGCATCGAAGGCCTCGCGGCCTTCGAAGGCCTTGTGATCCAGCGAGCGGGTGGCGATACCCGCGTCACTGGCGCGTTGCAGGCCGTAGGCGTCGGCGCGGTTGGAAATCACTGCAGCGATGCGGACCGGGCTGTCGCCGGTCCGCGTGCTGTCGATCAGAGCCTGCAAGTTACTGCCGGTGCCGGACAACAGCACCACGACATCACAGGTTGCGGACATTAATGAGCCTTAAGGTTCTGCAGATCAACCTGAGCAGCGCCTTCGGCAGCGGCAGCGATCTCACCGATGACCCAAGGCTGTTCGCCGGCGTCACGCAGGGTGTTCAGGGCCACTTCAACGTGTTCCTGAGCCACGCAGATGACCATGCCGACGCCGCAGTTCAGCACGCGGTGCATCTCGGTTTCGTCAACGTTGCCTTGCTCTTGCAGCCAATCGAACACAGCCGGGCGAGTCCAGCTTGCTACGTCAACCACGGCCTGAGCGCCTTTTGGCAGAACGCGCGGGATGTTGTCGAGCAGGCCGCCACCGGTGATGTGGGCCATGGCTTTGACGGCGCCGGTGTCTTTGATCAGCTTGAGCAGCGGCTTCACGTAGATGCGGGTCGGGGCCATCAGCAGGTCGGTCAGCGGTTTGCCGTCGAGCTGGATGTTTTCGATGTCGGCGCCGGAGACTTCGATGATCTTGCGGATCAGCGAGTAGCCGTTCGAGTGCGGGCCGGACGATGGCAGTGCGATCAGCGCGTCACCGGTGGCGACTTTCGAGCCGTCGATGATTTCCGATTTTTCCACGACGCCGACGCAGAAGCCGGCCAGGTCGTAGTCTTCGCCTTCGTACATGCCTGGCATTTCAGCGGTTTCACCGCCCACCAGCGAGCAACCCGACAGTTCGCAGCCAGCGCCGATGCCGGTGACCACCTGGGCAGCGGTGTCGACATTGAGTTTGCCGGTGGCGTAGTAGTCGAGGAAGAACAGCGGCTCGGCGCCGCACACCACGAGGTCGTTGACGCACATGGCAACCAGGTCGATACCGATGCTGTCGTGCTTGTTCAGGTTCAATGCCAGACGCAGCTTGGTGCCGACGCCGTCGGTGCCGGAAACCAATACTGGCTGCTTGTAGCCGGCCGGGATTTCGCAGAGGGCGCCGAAACCGCCCAGGCCGCCCATGACTTCCGGGCGCGCAGTGCGCTTGGCGACGCTCTTGATGCGTTCGACCAATGCTTCACCGGCGTCGATGTCTACACCGGCGTCCTTGTAGCTCAGGGAGGGTTGCTTGCTCATGATCCAGGCCTTTAGGGGAGGGGATTCAGGGGTAACGACCGAGTTCAGCGGGAACTTCGAAATCGACGGGGCGAGTGCCTCACGCGAGTTTCGAGGGGCCCGGCTGTTGCCGGTCTGCGAAGGCGCGCGATTTTATCAGGCTTGAGGGGCAGCGGCCATCCTCGCACCGACGGGCAGGGCCATATCTCGGGAAATTTTTTGCAATTAAGGCCTGCGGGTGCCTGTATAAGGTGTGGCGATTAACCGTCTATCGTTATCACTGTGCAAAAACTTATCGCCGCCGGGTGAATGTTTGGTGCTGGCAGATTGTCACAGCCTTGCTCAACCGGTTCACGCGGCCTGTTCCAGCCGCTCTTGTCGACGGGAATTCTCCATGCGTTTTTGTAAATTGTTGTTTGTGGGTTGTTTGTCTCTGCTCAGCCTGGCGAGTCACGCCGAAAATCTCAAAGGCCTCTATCAAGTGCGTGAGCCGGTCAATGGCCAGGCACCGGAAGAACGTGATCGTGCCACCCAAGCGGCGCTGGATACGTTGGTGCTGCGTTTGACGGGCGATCCGAAAGCCGCACAGAACCCGGGGCTGGCAGCGATTCGCAAGGATCCGCAGCAGATCATCAGTCAGTTCGGTTTCGATGCCGGGCCGCCGGAGGTGCTGAAGGTTGATTTCGATCCAGCAACCACCGAGCAGGCCCTGCGCCGGGCCGGGTTGTCGGTGTGGGGCGCCAGTCGCCCGACGATTCTGAGCTGGTGGCTGAACGATTCGACTGAAGGGTCGAGTCTGGTCGGTGATGGTCAGGCCGCTGCTGCGCCATTGCGTACGGCTGCGCAACATCGTGGGTTGCCATTGCGACTGCCGCTGGCGGACCTGAGCGAGCAACTGGTTGCCACGGCGCCAGCGTTGGAAGGCACGGATCCGGCGCCGTTGCGCGGTGCCTCCGAACGCTACAACGCTGACGCCCTGCTGGCAGTGCATGCGCGCGAAGAAGGTGGGCAGTGGCAGGCCAAGTGGCACTTGTGGCTGGGCGATCAGAAAGAGGCGGGCAGTGTGCAGGGGGCCGATCAGGCCGCTGTCGCTGACGCGGTGATGCTGGCAGTGGCTGAGCGTCTGGCGCCACGTTTTGTCGCCAAACCCGGTGCTTCGGGTCAGCAGACCCTGGAAGTGCAGGGCATGAATCTTGAACATTATGCCGCGCTGTTGCGGTTACTCGAACCGTTTGGCGTGCGTCTGCAAAGTGTTGACGGCGATCGCATCGTCTATCGGGTCAATGGCAGTGCCGATCAGATGCGTGCGCAGTTGTCGCTGGCGAAGTTGCAGGAGTTGCCGGCCGAGGCGCCGGTTCCGGTGGTGCCGCCACAGCCTGCTGTTGCAGGTGCAGCACCGGTCGCGGCTCCGGCCCCGACCCCGGCGGCACCGTCGTTGCGGTTTCGTTGGTAAGTCTTTCCTTATATAGAAGCAACAGGAGTGGTACATGGCCGATACGCGGCGTTGGTTCTGGCTCGGTGGGGTTGTCCTGCTTTGCGCATTTGTATGGTTGCTGCACCCGATCCTTACGCCGTTTCTGGTAGCACTGCTGCTGGCCTATCTGTTCGATCCGTTGGTGGATCGCCTGGAGCGGCTCGGTTTGTCGCGTACCTGGGGCGTGATCGCGGTGTTTGCCTTGTTCACCTTGATCGTCACCGCGCTGCTGCTGGTGTTGGTACCGATGCTCGCCAAGCAGTTGCTGCGTTTGTACGAGCTGGCGCCGCAAATGCTCGATTGGCTGCAGCACACCGCGCTGCCTTGGGCGCAGGCGAAGCTGGGGCTTTCGGATGGTTTCTGGAAGTTCGACAAGGTTAAGGCAGCGATCAGCGAGCACATGGGCCAGACCACTGACATCGTCAGCGTGGTCCTGAGTCAGGCGACGGCATCGAGTCTGGCGCTGATCGGCTGGCTGGCCAATCTGGTGCTGATCCCGGTGGTGAGTTTCTACCTGTTACGCGACTGGGATGTGATGATGGCCAAGATCCGCAGCCTGCTGCCGCGTGATCGGGAAGAGACCATCGTATCGCTGGCCGGTGAATGTCATGAGGTTCTGGGCGCGTTTGTTCGCGGTCAGTTGCTGGTGATGGTGGCGCTGGGGGTGATCTACGCAGCGGGTCTGATGATCGTGGGTCTGGAGCTGGGGCTGTTGATCGGTCTGATCGCGGGTCTGGCGGCGATCGTGCCGTACATGGGGTTCGTGATTGGTATTGGCGCGGCACTGATTGCCGGGTTGTTCCAGTTCGGTGGCGATCTGTACCCGATGGTCGGGATCGTCGCGGTTTTTATGGTCGGTCAGGCGCTGGAAGGCATGGTGCTGACGCCGTTGCTGGTGGGCGATCGCATCGGTCTGCATCCGGTGGCAGTGATTTTTGCGATTCTGGCGGGCGGCGAGCTGTTCGGCTTTACCGGTGTGCTGCTGGCATTGCCGGTCGCCGCGGTGATCATGGTGCTGGTGCGCCATGTCCACGATTTATACAAGGATTCTGATATCTATAGCGGTATGGACGAGCCGGAGTTGTAATGGGCAGGGCGGCCCGGCGAACAGCCGGGTTGGCCCGTGTCCTGCTGGCGCTGGCGCCAAAGAATCTGTCATGAAACCAGGGTGTTAACGCAAACCTTTGATTTTGCTTGGACTCTGTCGCATTGTGCGCTCAGCTTCACGGGTATAAACTTCGCAAACTTTACACAGAGGCCACTAACGGTTCCTTGAGAACTGTTCAGTCAGCATGAAACCGATTCAGCTGCCCCTAGGTGTGCGTCTGCGTGACGACGCCACCTTCATCAACTACTACCCAGGCGCCAATGCCGCTGCACTCGGCTATGTCGAGCGTCTATGCGAAGCCGACGCTGGCTGGACAGAAAGCCTGATCTATCTGTGGGGCAAGCACGGCGTAGGGCGTACGCATCTGTTGCAGGCAGCTTGCCTGCGCTTCGAGCAGATGGGCGAACCGGCGGTGTATCTGCCGTTGGCCGAGTTGATGGATCGCGGTGTCGAAATCCTCGACAACCTGGAGCAGTACGAACTGGTTTGCCTGGATGATTTGCAGGTGATTGCCGGCAAGGCTGACTGGGAAGAGGCGATGTTTCATCTGTTCAACCGTCTGCGTGACAGCGGTCGACGTCTGCTGATCGCCGCGTCAACCTCTCCGCGTGAACTGCCGGTCAAACTGGCTGACTTGAAATCGCGCCTGACCCTGGCGCTGATTTTCCAGATGCGCCCGCTCTCCGATGAAGACAAATTGCGTGCCTTGCAATTGCGCGCATCGCGGCGCGGTCTGCACCTGACCGATGAAGTCGGACATTTTATTTTGACTCGCGGCACCCGCAGTATGAGTGCGCTGTTTGACCTTCTCGAGCAGCTCGATCAGGCCTCGTTGCAGGCGCAACGCAAGCTGACCATTCCCTTCCTGAAAGAAACGCTGGGCTGGTAACGGCGCGGCTTTCAGCGTGTTTCGGCATATTTCGGGCGCCAAAAAATCCGCTTTCCTGCACGGTGTGCAGGCCGCGTATCGGTTCAAATGGGCTTAAGCGCTTAGATGTAAACGAGAAACCGAGAAGTCACAAAAAGATCGATTGAATTTGCAAATGAGGTTGATAGCGGGCATAGTCTCGGCTTCTTTACAACTATCAGCCACGGTCGTGCCCATGCTAAAGCGCTTCGCACCCCTCGTGCCTCTCGCACTCGTCACCCTGTTGTTCGGTTGCGCTGCTCATTCTCCAGTTCAAGAGCAGCCTCAACAGGTTAAAAATTCTGCCACGGCCCAGTCTTCCGTTATTTACCAGGAAGAGCTGGACACCGAAAAAGAACTCAATGAATTCAATGGCAAGAAGCCTTATCAGCTTCCTGTTCTGGCCGACAGCATCCTCGAACGCGGCATGTCCCTGATCGGTACCCGTTACCGTTTCGGCGGTACCTCTGAAGCCGGTTTCGATTGCAGCGGTTTCATCGGCTACCTGTTCCGCGAAGAAGCCGGCATGAACTTGCCACGCTCGACCCGCGAAATGATCAACGTCGATGCACCGCTGGTCTCGCGCAGCAACCTTGAGCCGGGCGATCTGCTGTTCTTCGCCACCAACGGTCGTCGCGGTCGTGTCAGTCATGCTGGGATCTACCTGGGTGACAACCAGTTCATCCACTCCAGCAGTCGTCGCAGCGGCGGTGTTCGCATCGACAGCCTGGGTGACAGCTACTGGAGCAAGACCTTCATCGAAGCCAAACGCGCTCTGGCCAACGCTCCGACTGTAGTCACCGCTCGCAAGTAATCCCGTTGTCGCTGCGTTCGCGGCGACAATCAGGCTCCCGGCAACGGAGTAGACTTAGACTTTACAAGGTGAAGTTAAAGTCTTACTTGAAGTTTGCCGCGTAGCCGCTAGAATCCTGAATCTATATTGATGGCAAACCGCCTGCGTGCTCCGCAGGCGGTTTTGTTTTCTGTCCATCGGCAGAAAAAGCCGCAGCCAGATCAGGATGTTCTGCTTATGACGATGTCGGCCCGCCTCACTTTGATCTTCTTCGCAGCGCTGCTCAGCGCTTGCGCCAGTCGCACGCCGCCACCTGCGCCGGTGGTTCGCGCCCCGGTCGTGTTCGGCCCCTCTCAGGCTTTTTCTCCGGCTGCTGAAGACGTGCTGTTTCGCGCACTTGGCCTGGTCGGCACACCTTATCGCTGGGGCGGCAACACGCCGGATTCGGGATTCGATTGCAGTGGGCTGATCGGTTTTGTCTACCGTGATGCGGCGGGGATTTCGCTGCCACGCTCCACGCGCGAGATGATCGTCATGCAGGCACCGAATGTCGGTAAGGAAGGCTTGCAGACCGGTGACCTGATCTTCTTCGCCACCAATGGCGGCTCGCAGGTCAGTCATGCGGGGATTTATGTTGGCGAAGGGCGCTTTGTACATGCGCCGGCCACGGGTGGTACGGTGAAGCTCGACAGCCTGTCGAAAGCGTATTGGCAGAAGGCGTATCTGAGTGCCAAGCGGGTGTTGCAGCCGGAGCATCTGGCGCATAACCCGTAGAAAAAATCGCAGCCATTCTAATGTGGGAGCGAGCCTGCTCGCGAAAGCGGTGTATCAGCCAATTCAATGGGGGCTGACACTCCGCATTCGCGAGCAGGCTCGCTCCCACAGTTGTTTCAGGTCACATTCAACATCACTTCGTGGCCGAGACCCGCCACACCTTGTTGCCAACATCATCCGCCACCAGCAAGCCACCTTGCTGATCGATCACCACGCCCACTGGCCGACCTAGCGCATTCTCATCCTTGTCGAGGAAACCGGTCAGCACATCCACCGGTGTGCCGCTCGGCTTGCCAGCGGTAAACGGCACGAAAATCACTTTATAGCCACTGTGCGGTTTGCGGTTCCATGAACCATGCTGGCCGATGAACGCGCCTTCCTTGAACTGCGCCGGCAGGGTGTTGCCCTCGGCGAAGCTCAGGCCCAATGACGCGGTGTGCGGCCCGACGGCGTAATCCGGAGCGATGGCTTTAGCCACCAGATCAGGATTTTGCGGGGAGACGCGGACATCGACATGCTGGCCGTAATAGCTGAACGGCCAGCCATAGAAACCACCGTCCTTCACGGAAGTGATGTAGTCCGGCACCAGATCACTGCCGATCTCGTCGCGCTCATTCACTGCCGTCCACAGCGCGCCGCTGGTGGGTTCCCAGGCCAGGCCATTGGGGTTGCGGATGCCCGAGGCGAAGATGCGGTGATTACCGGTCGCCCGATCGACTTCCCAGATCGCTGCGCGGCCTTCTTCTTTATCCAGACCATTTTCGCCAACGTTGCTGTTCGAGCCGACCGTCACGTACAGCTTGCTGCCGTCCTTGCTGGCGATGACGTTTTTGGTCCAGTGATGATTCAGCGTCCCACCGGGCAGATCGACAACCTTGATCGGCTGCGACTTGATCTCGGTCGCGCCGGGCTCGTAGTTGAAGCGCAGCAGTCGATCGGTATCGGCGACGTACAGGTCATTGCCGACCAGGGTCATGCCGAATGGCGAGTTGAGGTTCTGCAGAAACACCGTACGCGTCTCGGCCACGCCATCGTGATCGGCGTCACGCAGCAAAGTGATGCGATTCGGGCTCGGTACGCCAGCGCCAGCCTTGCCCATGACTTTCTTCATCACCCAGCCACGAATGCCGCTGCTGTCATCCGGCTTTGGCGGGGCATTGGTTTCCGCCACCAGTACGTCGCCGTTGGGCAGCACATAGAGCCAGCGCGGATGGTCGAGGCCTTCGGCGAATGCTGCGACTTGGGTGCCGGCGGCCGCTGTCGGTTTACTGCCCTCGGGCCAGCCGATCGCCGGGGCGATGTTCACTGTCGGGATCAGGGTCTTGTTCGGTTCGGGCAGTTTCGGTGACGGGCCGGTGCCGTCGGAGACTTGCAGGCTGGAGGTTTCACCGCAGGCGGCGAGTCCTCCGGCGAAGGCGATGACAAAAACGAGTTGGGGCTTGCGCATTGCTGATCTTCCCTATGAATGCATTCTTAATCATAGAGGAGGGCGCAAGCCCGATGGTTCAACCTCAGCCGCGGGCTTCCTTGAACAGCACGGCAATGCCTGGGTGATAGTTGCCGGCTTCGCTGCGCAATTTGCGGTAGGCGTAGGGGAAATACCAGGCGACGGCGCAGGTGTGTTCCTTCTGCAGGTCGTCGACCATGTCCTGCAGCTCTTCGGGGCTGGCGCTGTGCTGGGCTTTTTGCGGTGCGACGAACAGGCAGCCGAGCTTGAGATCGCTGGCATAGCTGATGCGCTTGGCGTCGCTGGTGATGTCGAGCAGGGCTTGGGTCAGATTTAGATTCGTGACTCGTGGCCAGCGTTGCGTGGCCTGAATAAAGGCGCGATCTTCGGCGCTGGCGAGAAACAGATCGGCGCGGGCATTGCGCTCGCCTTCTTCATTCTGTTTGCGCGTGGCAGTGTCGTTCAAAGTCACCAGCTCGGCCATCCAGGCCGCCGCCGAGAGCAATCCGAGATTGGCTTTCTCGTCATGCCAGTAAGGGGTATCGCTGTCGCCGCGCACGGCGTTGTAGCGGTCGATACAGTCAAACCAGCGTTCAAGCACCGGGCGCAGGAATTCCAGGCGCGGGTTGCTGATGATCATGCCTTGCATCGTCATCATCCTTTATTGTTGTGGTGGGCTTTTCGGGAAAAAGCATGGCTCTTTGATATCATTTGTATCAGTGTGGCACAAGATTGGCGCCGGATAATTGATCGACGGCAGTTATTCGCCCGCTGGCCGCCTCTTTAATTGACGCTCCACCCCCAACCCTCTAACCTTCGCGGCTTGTTTCAGGTGCTCTGTGACCGGTGTCGACAGAGTGAAACAGGGAAGCCGGTGAGGGTTGTCTTCAAGCGAAGAACCACCACGATCCCGGCGCTGCCCCCGCAACGGTAAATGAGTGAAAACTGCGCCTTGAGCCACTGCCTCGAAAGAAGCGGGAAGGCGCGCAGTCAGGCCAACGCCGCTCATGAGCCCGGAGACCGGCCTGATCCATCCAGCGGCATCACGGTGGGCGATGCCAGGCTTTTTGCCGTCTATTCTTGTGCCTGCCCGCCGTTATCCAGCCTCAACGGAGAGCTCCCCCATGACTGATTCCCCCGAGCGCGACGAACGCCATCTGGCGCGTATGCAGCGCAAAAAAGCCGTGATCGACGAACGCATCGCCAACTCGCCTGACGAGTGCGGCCTGGTGCTGGTGCTGACCGGCAACGGCAAAGGCAAAAGCAGCTCGGCGTTCGGCATGCTCGCCCGCGCCATGGGCCACGGCATGCAGTGCGGCGTGGTGCAGTTCATCAAGGGGCGTAACAGCACCGGCGAAGAATTGTTTTTCCGCCGCTTCCCCGAACAGGTTCGCTTCCATGTGATGGGCGAGGGCTTCACTTGGGAAACCCAGGATCGTAAGCGCGACATCGCCGCCGCCGAAGCCGCGTGGGCAGTCTCGCGGGAACTACTGCGCGACCCGTCGATCGGTCTGGTGGTGCTCGATGAACTGAACATCGCCCTTAAACACGGCTACCTCGATCTCGATCAGGTGCTCAGCGATCTGCAGGCGCGTCCGCCGATGCAGCACGTAATCGTCACCGGTCGCGCGGCCAAGCCGGAAATGATCGAGATGGGCGACACGGTCACCGAAATGGGCATGCTCAAACACGCCTTCCAGGCCGGCATCAAAGCGCAGAAAGGCGTCGAACTTTGAATCAACCACGTCACTGCCCGGCGGTACTCATCGCCGCGCCGGCCTCCGGTCAGGGCAAGACCACCGTCACCGCCGCACTGGCCCGTTTGCATCGCAATCAGGGGCGTAAAGTACGCGTGTTCAAATGCGGCCCGGACTTTCTCGATCCGATGATCCTCGAGCGCGCCAGCGGTGCACCGGTGTATCAACTGGACATGTGGATGGTCGGCGAGCAGGAAAGTCGTCGTCTGTTGTGGGAAGCCGCCGCCGAGGCGGATCTGATTCTGATCGAAGGCGTGATGGGCCTGTTTGACGGCACGCCGTCGAGCGCTGATCTGGCGCGGCATTTCGGTGTGCCAGTGCTCGGCGTGATTGATGGGACGGCCATGGCGCAGACCTTTGGTGCGTTGGCGCTGGGCTTGGCCAAATATCAGCCGGATCTGCCGTTTGCCGGCGTGCTGGCCAATCGTGTTGGCACCTTGCGCCATGCGCAGTTGCTCGAAGGCAGTCTCACTGAAGGTTTGCGTTGGTACGGCGCGTTGTCCCGCGAGACCGGTATTGAACTGCCGAGTCGCCATCTCGGTCTGGTCCAGGCCAGCGAATTGAATGATCTCGATGTGCGCCTCGACGCCGCTGCCGATGCCCTCGCCAGCAGTTGCGAGGTAGCGCTGCCACCGGCCGTGGAATTTGCCGCGCCTGACGTCATCGCTGTCGAGCCACTGCTGAAGAATGTGCGCATTGCCGTCGCCCGCGATGAAGCGTTTGCCTTCACCTATGGCGCGAGTCTCGATTTGTTGCGCGCGATGGGTGCCGAGTTGAGCTTCTTCTCGCCGATCCGCGACACGCAATTGCCTGAGGCGGACAGTCTGTATCTGCCCGGCGGGTATCCGGAATTGCATCACGTCGCGTTGTCGCAGAATACCGCGATGCTGGAGGCGATTCGTGCGCATCATGCTGCGGGCAAACCTCTGCTCGCTGAATGTGGCGGCATGTTGTATCTGCTCGATTCGTTGACTGATGTTGACGGCACTCGCGCTGAACTGGTCGGGCTGCTGAAGGGCGACGCGGTGATGCAGAAGCGTCTGGCAGCGCTGGCGTTGCAAGCCGTCGATCTGCCGGAAGGTGCGTTGCGCGGGCACACTTATCACCATTCGCTGACCACCACCGAACTGACGCCGATTGCACGTGGCTTGAGCCCGAATGGCGGGCGTGGTGCCGAGGCGGTTTATCGCGATGGGCGGATGACGGCTTCTTATGTGCACTTCTATTTTCCGTCGAATCCGACTGCGATTGCCGCATTGTTTGCGCCAGACCGTGAGGCCGGCTTCGCGAGCAAGCTCGCTCCCACAGGGGATCGCGTTTCTTGAGCAAGCACCCCGTCCAAGGTGGGAGCGAGCTTGCTCGCGAAGAGGCCATGACAGAAAACGCATTCTCTGAAACCGAGCGGGCGGCGGTCTACAAAGCCATCGCTGAACGCCGCGACATGCGCCACTTCATCGGCGGCAGCGTCGAACCGGAGCTGTTGCGCCGACTTTTGGAAGCCGCCCACCAAGCCCCAAGCGTTGGCCTGATGCAGCCCTGGCGTTTCATCCGCATCAGCGACCGAACTTTACGCGGGCAGATCCAGAACCTCGTCGAAGAAGAGCGCGTGCGCACCGCTGAAGCCCTCGGCGAGCGCAGTGACGAGTTCATGAAACTCAAGGTCGAAGGCATCAATGACTGCGCCGAAGTGCTGGTCGCCGCGTTGATGGATGATCGCGAAAAGCACATCTTCGGTCGCCGCACGCTACCAGAAATGGACATGGCCTCGCTGTCCTGCGCGATCCAGAATCTGTGGCTGGCCTCCCGTGCCGAAGGCTTGGGCATGGGCTGGGTCTCGCTGTTCGAGCCGCAGGCACTGGCGGATTTGCTGAAATTGCCCGCAGGCGCCAAGCCACTGGCCGTTTTATGCCTGGGGCCGGTCAAGGAATTCTATCCGGCGCCGATGCTGGTACTCGAAGGGTGGGCGCAGGCGCGCCCGCTCAATGAGTTGCTGTACGAAAATTACTGGGGAGTGAGTCAATGAGTGTGGCGTTGTTGAGTGTCGCCGCAGTGGCGCTGGATGCGCTGCTCGGTGAACCGAAACGCTGGCATCCGCTGGTGGCGTTCGGCAATTTCGCCGGGCGCATCGAGCAACGTTTCAACGCCGGTGGCCGTGGCTGGCGCAGCCATGGTGTCACCGCGTGGGTGATCGCGGTGCTGCCGCTGACCTTGCTCGCCACGGCATTTTCCTGGGCGCCGTACGTGGGTTGGGTCGTCGAGATTCTCGCGCTGTATTGCGCCCTCGGCATGCGCAGCCTCGGTGAACATGTCGCGCCGGTCGCCGCCGCGTTGCGTGCAGATGATCTGGGCGAGGCGCGCAAGCGTGTCGGCTATCTCGTCAGCCGTCAGACCGATGAGCTCGACAGCACCGCCGTCGCCCGTGCCGCCACCGAATCAGTGCTGGAGAACGGCAGTGATGCGGTGTTCGCGGCGTTGTTCTGGTTTGTCGTGGCCGGTGCGCCGGGCGTGGTGCTCTATCGCCTGAGCAACACGCTTGATGCGATGTGGGGCTATCGCAACGAACGCTTTGAGCGTTTCGGTTGGGCGGCGGCGAAAATCGACGACGTGCTCAACTACATTCCTGCACGTTTGGTGGCGTTGACCTACGCACTGCTCGGCAAAACCCGACTGGCGTTGAAGTGCTGGCGCTCACAGGCGCCGAAGTGGGACAGCCCCAACGCCGGTCCGGTGATGGCGGCCGGCGCTGGTGCGCTGGGCGTGGAATTGGGCGGGCCGGCAATTTACCACGGCGAACTGCATGAGCGTCCGCAGCTCGGCGAAGGCGCGCCCGCCGACGCCGATTCCATCGACCGCGGCTGGCAATTGGTCCAGCGCGGCGTATGGTTATGGCTGCTGATTCTCTGCGTGGGGGCTGAATTCTATGCTTGAGCACGGTGGCCGGCTGCGCAAGGCTGCACACGACTACGGCATCGCCGAGGCGGATTGGCTCGATCTCTCCAGCGGCCTCGCGCCGTGGCCATTCCCGATCCCGGAAATCCCGCTGCGTGCCTGGGCGCGTCTGCCGGAAACCGATGACGGTCTGGAGCAAGCCGCGTGCGATTACTACGGTGCCGCGCAAGTGCTGCCGGTGGCCGGTTCGCAGATGGCCATACAGTTGCTGCCGCGTTTGCGCCGCGCCGGCAAGGTCGGTGTGTTGTCGCCGTGTTATGCCGAGCACGCTGAAGCCTGGCGCCGCAGCGGCTACATCGTGCGTGAAGTGCTGGAGCAGGAAGTCGAATTCTTTCTCGACAGCCTCGATGTGCTGGTGGTGGTCAATCCGAACAACCCGACCGGCCTGAGCCTGACCCCGGCGCGGTTGCTCGACTGGCACGCGCGGCTCGCTCAGCGCGGTGGCTGGCTGGTGGTCGATGAGGCGTTTATGGACAACACGCCACAGTTGAGCCTGGCAGCCCATACGCATCAGGTCGGGCTGATCGTGCTGCGTTCGTTCGGCAAGTTTTTCGGTCTGGCGGGAGTGCGTCTGGGCTTTGTGCTGGCAGAACGCAAGTTGCTCCGATTGCTCGCGGAACAGGTCGGGCCGTGGGCGGTGAGCGGGCCGACGCGGGTGCTGGGGCAGGCTTGCCTGCAAGATACCGAAGGGCATACGCGACAACGGATTCGCAGCGATGAAGCGAGTGAACGACTGGCGACGCTGCTTGAACGCTACGGCTTCAAACCGCAGGGCGGCTGCGCGTTGTTTCAGTGGCTGATCACCGATCAAGCGTCAGCGTTATATGAGTTCATGGCCCGACGCGGCATTCTTCTGCGCATCTTTACCCACAACAGCAGTCTGCGTTTTGGCCTGCCCGCCGATGCGGCTGAAGAGGCACGCCTCGAACACGCCTTAATCGCTTTCACCAAGGACCACCCATGACAACCCTGATGGTGCAGGGCACCACTTCCGATGCCGGTAAAAGTACGCTGGTGACGGCGCTGTGTCGCTGGGCGACCCGACAGGGTGTTGCGGTCGTACCGTTCAAGCCGCAGAACATGGCGCTCAACAGCGCCGTGACCGCCGATGGCGGCGAGATCGGCCGTGCGCAAGCGGTGCAAGCGCAAGCTGCATTTCTTGAACCGCACACTGACATGAACCCGGTGTTGCTCAAGCCGAACAGCGACACCGGCGCGCAAGTGATCATCCATGGTCGCGCGGTGACGTCGATGAACGCCGTGGCGTATCACGACTACAAAGCCATCGCGATGAAAGCTGTGCTGGCCTCCCACGAACGACTCAGCGCTGCCTATCCGCTGGTGATGGTCGAAGGCGCGGGTTCGCCGGCCGAGATCAATTTGCGCGCTGGCGACATCGCCAACATGGGCTTCGCCGAGGCGGTGGATTGCCCGGTGCTGCTGATCGCTGATATCAATCGCGGCGGCGTTTTCGCCCATCTGGTCGGCACACTGGAGTTGTTGTCGCCGAGTGAACAGGCGCGGGTCAAAGGTTTCATCATCAACCGTTTTCGCGGTGACATCGCCTTGTTGCAACCGGGCCTCGACTGGCTTGAACAGCGCACCGGCAAACCGGTGGTCGGCGTGTTGCCCTACGTGATGGATCTGCATCTGGAGGCCGAAGACGGCATCGATCAGCGCCAGACCGACAAGGCCGAACAGGTGCTGAAAGTGGTGGTGCCGGTGCTGCCGCGCATCAGCAACCACACCGACTTCGATCCGCTGCGTTTGCATCCGCAGGTCGACCTGCAATTTGTCGGTCCGGGGCAGGCGATTCCTGCCGCCGATCTGATCATCCTGCCGGGTTCGAAAAGTGTGCGCAGCGATCTGGCGTATTTGCGTGCCAATGGCTGGGATGCCGCGATCAATCGGCATCTGCGTTACGGCGGCAAAGTACTGGGCATTTGCGGTGGTCTGCAGATGCTCGGCGAGCAGGTGCATGATCCGCTCGGCCTTGAAGGTGCCCCCGGTTCGAGCGCTGGTCTGGGCTTGCTGGTGTTCGAAACCACGCTTGAGGCCGAGAAGCAGTTGCGCAACGTGCGCGGGCGGCTCGCGCTGGAAAATGCCGACGTCAGCGGCTATGAAATTCATGCCGGCGTGACCACGGGACCGGCGCTGGAAAACGCAGCGGTGCATCTTGATGACGGTCGTTGCGACGGTGCACAAAGTGCTGACGGGCAGGTGTTCGGCACCTATCTGCATGGCTTGTTCGAATCGCCGGCAGCGAGCGCGGCATTGTTGCGCTGGGCCGGGTTGAACGATGTGCAGGAGGTGGATTACCACGGCTTGCGCGAGCGCGATATCGAGCGTTTGGCGGACCTGGTGGAGAAGCATCTGGATACCGAGCTGTTGCGTCGGCTCTGTGGGATTTGAGGTGCCTGTGATGGCCTCTTCGCGAGCAGGCTCGCTCCCACAATGGACCTGTTGATCTTGGATTTTGTTTACACCCCATAACCCTGTGGGAGCGAGCTTGCTCGCGAAGGGGCCAACTGTTTCAACACATAATTCTGTGGATGAACCCATGCTCCAACTGATCCTCGGCGGCGCCCGCTCCGGCAAAAGCCGCCTGGCGGAGAAACTCGCCAGCGACAGCAATCTCACAGTCACCTACATCGCCACCAGCCAACCGCTCGATGGCGAGATGAGCGACCGCGTCGCCCACCACCGCGCGCGGCGTCCCTCTGAATGGGCACTCATCGAAGAGCCCTTGGAACTGGCCCGCGTCCTGCGCGAAAGCGCCAGTGCCGAGCGTTGCCTGCTGGTCGATTGCCTGACCCTGTGGCTGACCAATCTGCTGATGCTCGATGACGCCGAACGCCTCGCCGCCGAGCGCGAAGCCTTGCTCGACTGCCTGGCGTCTTTGCCGGGTGAAATCATTTTTGTCAGCAACGAGACCGGAATGGGTGTCGTGCCGCTGGGCGAATTGACTCGCCGCTACGTCGATGAAGCCGGTTGGCTGCATCAAGCTCTGGCCGAGCGCTGTCAGCGTGTTGTCCTGACCGTCGCCGGCCTGCCCCTGACTCTGAAAGGACCTGCTTTATGACTCAATCCTGGTGGCTGAACCCGTGCAAACCGGTCGACCTCAACGTCGTTGAACAAGCGACGGCGCGGCAACAGCAACTGACCAAACCGGCGGGTTCGCTGGGGCGTCTGGAATCGGTCGCGGTGCAACTGGCCGGTCTGCAAGGTCAGGTCAAACCGACGCTGGCGCAGGTGTGGATCGCGATTTTTGCCGGTGACCACGGCGTGGTCGCTGAAGGTGTTTCGGCGTTCCCGCAAGAGGTCACCGGGCAGATGCTGCTCAACTTCGTCAGCGGCGGCGCGGCGATCAGCGTGCTGGCGCGTCAGCTCGGCGCGGAGTTGGAAGTGGTCGATCTGGGCACGGTGAATCCCTCGCTGAACCTGCCGGGTGTGCGCCACTTGAACATCGGCGCGGGCACGGCGAATTTCGTTCAGGGCGCGGCGATGACTCAGGCCCAGGGTGAACTGGCCTTGCAGGCTGGTCGCGACAGTCTGTTGCGGGCGAAAGCGGCGGGCGCGCAATTGTTCATCGGCGGCGAAATGGGCATCGGCAACACCACTGCGGCGAGTGCGCTGGCCTGCGCGTTGCTCGATTGCCCGGTGGTGCATCTGACCGGTCCCGGCACCGGACTGAATGCCGAAGGCGTCAGCCATAAAGCGCAAGTGATCGAGCGGGCGTTGGCGTTGCATGCAGCGCAGCGTGGCGATGCGTTGCAGACGCTGTTCAATCTCGGTGGTTTTGAAATCGCTGCGTTGGTCGGCGCCTACCTGGCGGCGGCTCAAGAAGGTGTTGCGGTGCTGGTTGACGGTTTTATCTGCACGGTTGCGGCGCTGGTCGCAGTACGTTTGAATCCGTCGTGTCGTGAGTGGCTGTTGTTCGGTCATCGCGGTGCTGAGCCGGGCCATCGTCATGTGCTGGAAACGCTGAACGCCGAGCCGCTGCTGGAACTCGGTCTGCGCTTGGGCGAGGGCAGCGGTGCGGCGTTGGCGGTGCCGTTGTTGCGCCTGGCCTGCGATCTGCACAGGCAGATGGCGACGTTCGCCGAAGCGGCGGTGGCGGATCGTCCGGCATGACACTGCATCTGGACTTGCTGCGCCATGGAGAGACTGAACTCGGCGGTGGTTTGCGCGGCAGCCTCGACGATGCGCTCACTGAAAAGGGCTGGGCGCAGATGCGTGCGGCGGTGGTCGAGGGTGGGCCGTGGGAACGGATTGTCAGTTCGCCGTTGCAGCGTTGCGCACGCTTCGCCGCCGAACTGGGCGAACAACTGAACCTGTCCGTGCATCTGGACAAGGATCTGCAAGAACTGCATTTCGGCGCATGGGAAGGGCAGAGCGCCGCAGCGTTGATGGAGACGGATGCCGAGGCGTTGGGGCTGTTCTGGGCCGATCCGTATGCGTTCACGCCACCGCAGGGTGAACCGGTCAGCCAGTTTTCCTCGCGGGTGCTGGCGGCCGTCGCGCGCCTGCACAACGCATACCCCGGTGAGCGGGTGTTGCTGATCAGTCATGGCGGCGTGATGCGCCTGTTGTTGGCGCAAGCGCGAGGGTTGCCGCGCGAGCAGTTGCTCAATGTCGAGGTCGCTCACGGCGCGTTGTTTACGTTGACGGTCGAGGCCGACGTTTCGCTTAAGGAAGGTCACTGACATGGTGCCGCTGTGGATCGCCCTGCAATTTCTCAGCAGCCTGCCGATTCGTCTGCCGGGGATGCCCGAGCCGGAACAGTTGGGGCGTTCGTTGCTGTTTTATCCGCTGGTGGGTCTGTTGTTTGGCGTGATCCTCTGGGCGTTGAATCTGGCGTTAGCGGGCGCACCGTTATTGCTGCATGCGGCATTACTGTTGACGGTTTGGGTGCTGCTCAGCGGTGCCCTGCACCTTGATGGTCTGGCGGACAGCGCCGATGCCTGGCTCGGCGGTTTTGGTGATCGCGAGCGCACGCTGACGATCATGAAAGATCCGCGCAGCGGGCCGATTGCGGTGGTCACGCTGGTGTTGGTGTTGCTGCTCAAGTTCGCGGCGCTACTGGCGCTGATCGAGCAACAGCAAGGCCTTGCGTTGATCATTGTGCCGTTGCTCGGGCGGGCGGCATTGCTGGGGTTGTTCCTGACCACGCCGTATGTGCGGGCCGGTGGGTTGGGGCAGGCGTTGGCGGATCATTTGCCGCGCAGGGCCGGGTGGTGGGTGCTTGGCTTGAGTGCGCTGGCCTGTGTGTTGATCGCCGGGTTTGGCGCGGTTGTGGCGCTGGTGATTTCGGTCGTCGTGTTTGTCTGGCTGCGGCGGGTGATGATGCGGCGGTTGGGCGGGACCACCGGCGATACGGCGGGCGCGCTGCTGGAATTGCTGGAGATGGTGGTGTTGGTTGGATTGGTTTTGGTCTGACAGATATGGGTTGTCTGTGCTGGCCTCTTCGCGAGCAAGCTCGCTCCCACAGGGGATCGCACCGCAAATGTGGGAGCGAGCTTGCTCGCGAAGACGGCCTTACGGGCAGCACAAATGTTTTGGGTAAACTCATCTGTAACTTGATTTAACACAGTCGCGGGTATATACACGCATCATGCTTCCTTCTCAGTGTTTATGCACCAACCTGCGTCGCGCCGCTCGTGGCGTCAGCAGGCATTACGACGGCGCTCTCGACGGCTTCGGGATCAACGTTGCCCAGTATTCTTTGCTGTGCAACCTGCAGCGTCTGGATCAACCAAGCATCTCGGAACTGGCCGAAGCCATGGGCCTGGATCGCAGCACTCTCGGGCGCAATCTACGGGTGCTGGAAGGCGAGGGGCTGGTAGCACTGGCCGAGGGCGAGGACATGCGTAACCGCATCGTCAAACTCACCGAGACCGGCGTGCAGCGTCTGGCAGCCGCGCTGCCGGCTTGGGAAGCGGCGCAGCAGCGGTTGATCGATCGACTGGGCGCCGAGAAGCGCGAAACCTTGCTCAGATTGCTGGATGAACTGGCCTGAGGCCGGTTTTTTCCAAACTTAAGCGGGTATATACCCGCAAGCGGAGAACAATAATGACATCGATGTGGCGTACGTGTGGTTGGGTGTTGGTCGGTAGTGCGCTGATCCTGGCGTTGTCATTGGGCGTGCGGCACGGTTTCGGTCTGTTCCTGTCGCCAATGAGTGCGCAGTTCGGCTGGGGGCGCGAAGTGTTTGCCTTCGCCATCGCTTTGCAGAATCTGATTTGGGGTCTGGCGCAGCCGTTTACCGGTGCGCTGGCCGACCGTTTCGGCGCTGCAAAAGTAGTACTGATCGGTGGCGTGCTTTATGCGTTGGGCCTGGTGTGCATGGGGCTGTCGGACTCGGCGGTAACATTGTCGCTGAGTGCCGGCCTGCTGATTGGTATCGGCCTGTCCGGCACCTCGTTCTCGGTGATCCTTGGCGTCGTCGGCCGCGCAGTCCCGCCGGAGAAACGCAGCATGGGCATGGGCATTGCCAGCGCCGCCGGTTCGTTCGGCCAGTTCGCCATGTTGCCGGGCACCCTGGGGTTGATCGGCTGGCTCGGTTGGTCCGCCGCTCTGCTGGTATTGGGGCTGTTGGTGGCGCTGATCGTGCCGTTGGTGAGCATGCTCAAGGACAAGCCGTTGCCGGTGCTTGGCCATGAACAGACTTTGTCCGAAGCACTGCGCGAAGCTTGCTCGCATTCCGGGTTCTGGTTGCTAGCGTTCGGTTTTTTCGTCTGCGGTTTTCAGGTGGTATTCATTGGTGTACACCTGCCGGCTTATCTGGTCGATCAGCATCTGCCGGCGACTGTCGGTACCACGGTGCTGGCGTTGATCGGCCTGTTCAACATCTTCGGCACCTACACCGCCGGCTGGCTCGGCGGGCGCATGTCCAAGCCACGCTTGCTGACCGCGCTGTATCTGTTGCGCGCGGTGGTGATCGTGTTGTTCCTGTGGCTGCCGGTGACGACCACGTCGGCTTACCTGTTTGGCATGGCCATGGGTTTCCTGTGGCTGTCGACGGTGCCGTTGACCAACGGTACGGTGGCGACCTTGTTTGGCGTGCGCTATCTGTCCATGCTCGGTGGCATCGTGTTCCTGTTCCATCAGCTCGGCTCGTTCCTGGGCGGCTGGCTGGGCGGGGTGGTGTATGACCGAACCGGGAGTTATGACTTGATCTGGCAAGTGGCTGTTCTTTTGAGCCTGCTGGCGGCCGCACTGAACTGGCCGGTGCGCGAACGTCCGGTCGCACGCCTGCAAGTCGCCGCGAGCGCGACATGAGTGGATTCTGGCCACGATTGGCCATCACTGCACTCGGCGTCGCTCTGCTGGCGCTGGTGTGGTGGGGCTGGCGTCAGGGCGGTCTGGCGCTGATGCAGTTGGGCATGAGCATTTGCTAGAACGAGGCGTGGCGAGTAACGTCGAGTTCTGACGACTGCTCAAGGATGCTCGACATGCTGATGCGCTGGTGTGCTGTTCCCGCGTTGCTGATGGCGTTGACCGGCCTGGCCCAGGCCGCTGACTGTCCCGAATTGCTGCAAGGTTCGCTGCCCAAGTTGCGGGCCAAGGAATCCATCGATCTGTGCAAGCAGTACGCCGACAAACCGTTGGTGGTGGTCAATACTGCAAGTTTCTGTGGTTTTGCTCCGCAATTCGAAGGCCTTGAAGCGCTGCATAAGCGCTACGAAGGTCAAGGGCTGGAAATGCTCGGCGTCCCTTCCAATGACTTCAAGCAAGAATCCAAGGACAGCGCCGAGACCGCCAAGGTCTGCTACGCCAACTACGGCGTGACGTTCGCCATGACCGAGCCGCAGAAAGTCCGTGGCGATGACGCCACCCATCTGTTCCAGGTGCTGGCGGCACAGAGCAGCGCGCCGAAGTGGAATTTCTACAAATATGTGGTTGATCGCCAGGGCAAGGTGATCGCTAACTTCTCCAGCCTGACCAAACCGGATGATCCGGAATTTATCGCCGCGATCGAAAAAGCCATCGCCTCGAAACCCCTCAAACCCTGACGCGCCGGGATCTTTGTGGGAGCGAGCCTGCTCGCGAATGCGGTCTGTCATTGGATATATCCATTGGCTGATCCACCGCTTTCGCGAGCAAGCTCGCTCCCACAATGGCTATCGTTAAATGGGTGAAAATGCCAGAAACCAAAAAAGCCCCGCCTCTGTAAAGAGAGCGGGGCTTTTTTGTGGGCGAGGGGCTTAGCCTCGCCACGCAGCATCAGAAGCGGTAGGTCGCGCCGACACCGAAACCGTTTGCCGAGTTTTCATACTTCGAGTTGTAGCTCTGGCCACGATCGTTCTGGTTGCGGATGTTGACCGACTCTTCCTTCAGGTACGAGTAGGCCACGTCGATGGTCAGATCTTCGGTCGGGCTCCAGCCGGCACCGATGCTGAAGATCGTCCGGTCGCCGGTAGGAATGCGTGGCGAGCGGTCGACGTTGTTGGTCGGCGACTGGTCGAAGGTCAGACCGGTACGCAGCACCCATTCCTTGTTCAACTGGTACGAAGTACCCAAGGCATAAGCCCAGGAATCGTGCCAGTTCTGGTCTTCGGTGATCTCGCCGAACTGACCGGCCAGCAGCGGCTGCACACCGGAGTTCTTGACGGTGATTTTCTCCAGCTGGCTCCAGCGGGTCCAGGTAGTACCGGCGTATACGTTCCAGCGATCGTTGATCGCCTGGGTTACCGAGAGGTCGACCGATTCAGGCGTGGTGATCTTCAGTGAAGCGTCGTACTTCTGGTTGGCGCCCAGACCGACTGCGGCCAGTGCGCCGTAGTTGACCTTGGTGTCGCCTTCGAGCTTGTAGTCGACTTTCGAGTGGTACGTCAGACCGACGCGAGTGCTGTCGGTGGCTTGTACCAGCAGGCCGACGTTGTAGCCCAGTGCAGTGTCGTCACCCTTGATCTTGACCTTGCCGTCCGGCAGGGCTTGAGTGATCGACAGGTTGGACTCCAGCGAGCCGTCAATGCGGTTGATGGTTGGACCGAAACCGATCGACACCTTGTCGTTGAAGGCGTAGCTGACAGTTGGCTGGAATGTGATCACTTGTACTTCGGACTTGCTGCCGAAGTAACGGCCGGCAAAGCCTTTTTCGTAATCGGTGATCAGACCGAAAGGCACATAAACACCGAGGCCGAATGCCCAGTGATCATCGATTGGTTTGACGTAGAAGCCCATAGGTACGGAGGTGAAGGGCACCATGTCGCCTTTGTTGCTGCCGCCGTTAGGGCTGGAGCTGGCGTCGCTGATATCGGTTTTTGCATCGAGAAATGCAACACCGCCGGTGACTTGTTCGCGCTTCAGGCGCGACATGCCGGCAGGGTTGCCATAAACAGTGCTTGCATCATCGGCAGAAGAAGATCGCCCTGCATAACCAGTACCCATCCCGCTAATGCTGTGTTCGTTGATGGCAAAGCCAGCTGCGAAGATCTGGGTGGATGCCATGGTAACGGCGAGGCTAAGGGTGGTTTTGAGCATGACTTTTTTCATTATTAGAACTCCTGGTGATCACCGGGGCGAAAATTACCAACATTTTCGTCCCAGCGCTATAGTCCGTATGCCTTGATTTAGAGCGGTTTTGTAGGACAATCCGACCAGATTCGCGACCTGTTGTGCGATCTTCTGAAACCAGCCGGTCAGCAAGCGACCTGATTCACCGTTGAAACACAGGTGTGCCAGGCGTAAGTGAAATCGCGCAGACGACCCTGGGGGTGAAAGGTCTGGCGCCAGATACGCGCCATCCCGAGCAAATCGTTCGAATCGGGGAGGGTGGGGTTTTGCTCTTCTACCAGCAACCAGGCAATGGCTGTGGCATAACGCAGATTGACTGTCAGTTCGAGGTGCGGGCCACTCAGGAATGCATGTTGACTGGCGAGGCCGCGAACCAGGCTGGCACGCTCCGGGTCGAGCGCCAGATAATCATCCCAAAGGGCCTGATGGCGATGCTCGGCGATGCGATAGAGGCCGTGGCCACGGCGGTCATGCAGGGCGGAACCCAGGGCTGACTGGCTGGCGGCAATGCCCAGCAGCAGAGATTCGGCAGTCGCGCTGTGACGTCCCAGGTAGATCAGTGTGGGACGGATCACGTAGCGGCACAGTTCGCTGGCGGCGATACCCATAAAACCCTCGGTTCTTGTTATTGATGGCGAGTCCTGAAGGTGGGCTTGGCAGCAGTGGATCGGTTCAGGCTCGCCGCAAGCGGATCACGCCGCTTGAGTTGAAGTGTAGTGTCATATTCGCGACGTAAAGGCCTGTTTTTAAAATATTTCCGGCTTCGAGTTATAACCGTTATATCGGATGGTGCTTAAGCTCAAAGGGTGAAAAGTGAAACATCAGGCAATAAAAAGCCCCGCGTTTTGTGCGGGGCTTTTGCTTTTGCAGCCTTTTCGGCTTTCAGGCAACCAGTGCCTGACGGGTACGATCGATCACGGCCTGCAGCGGTTCTGCGCTGGAGTACTGATCAGGGTAAAGACGCTCGCTGTGGCGGGCGATACCGTGTTCGTTGACCAGTGTGAAGCTGAAGCAGCCTTTGCGAGCGGCCATGATCAGGCAGTTCATTGGTGCAAAAGCGTTGGTTAGGGTGCGAATGGCATCCTGAGTATGGATTTGAGTAGACATAGTTATTAGGTGTTCCTACAAATGACACGGATAAGAACCGTGCAACGTTAAAACGTTCCAGTAACGTCGACCACCATTGGTCGAACGAAGAACCCGACTGGAACAAAGCAGCCAGTTTGAAGCGCTATTGAGTTGGCGCGCTTGGGCTGGCAGGTAGGTACTTAGGAGGGCAGGCATCACAACGAGGGCAAAGGTTCTGGGCCCGGGGTGAAGATCCTGATCAATTTGCAGGTTGGTTCGGTCAGAGTAAGTGGTCTTCGCAACACCCTTCACATCATTGGAAGGCTGTGTTGTCGCAAGATTTACCTGGAAACCATCGAGGGGTCGTTCCCGCTTTTTTCGGTAAAGGCTTCTTGGAAGAAGGTTGACCGTGGGGATGTGTTCGACCGGAATTGACTTTCAGCTTGGTACTAACGCCGCGGATACTAACGGATCGAAATGCACAAAGCAAACCCTCGGTGAAAAAATATTGCGCACCAGGGGAGGGTACGTTTGCCGGTCAGGGGGGCGCACTGAATTGGCCCGATTTTCGACCGCCGGTCGGTGAAGAGTTTTTCATCGAGTCGTGCGTCTGGCCTGCTTATCCCCAGGAAAACACCGAAAGCGACCCGAAAAAGCGCATCGATATAACCAGGTAACAGGTACTTGTGCACATTAGTTGCGCAGCCTGTAACGGCGCTGTCACATCAAACCTGACCCGGATGGCTGCCTGCATCGAAAGTTTAAGTCAATGAAAAACATCGCTTTTTTTTGTTGGTGAAAAAATCGTCAGTTTGACTGCGAGCCCCATTCCATAAGGCTTTGCGACGGTTGGAGGACGGTTGTCCACTGAGTTATCCACAGCTTCTGTGGATTGTCCCGAGCGCTTGCTCTAGGACGGGCGTGCCGGGTTATTTTTCGACTTTACCTGTAAGAAAAAGAGAGTAGAGTGGCGCGCCTTCCGATTCGTCCCGCAGTGCTTTATGAAGTTTCGCTCAGTATCAGACTCTGTTACCTCACAAGCTCCTTCTGTTACCCCGCCCAAACGATTTTCCGTTCGCGTTGCCGAATGGCTGCTCGACAGCCCGCGCCTGAGCGACAGTCATAACGCCAAACACATCGCTGGCCGCCTGCTCAAGCAACCGGCGCGTGAAGGCGTTGTGGCTGCGCAAAGCCGTCTCGGTCAGTTGATGTGCCGCGAGTGCGGTAACGCCCGGGATCGGCGCATCGGTCAGGATCTGCTGCGCCAGGCCGCCCGTGCCGGCGATCGTCGGGCGCAACAGGAACTCGGTCTGCTTGAAGACTGAGCTGTCCAAGACCTGACACCTTGGTTAACCTTCAGGCTTTATAAGATTGGCGGGAGTGGCTATGGCGATGGACTTGACCAGCGTATTGCTGGGGCTTGCAGGAGCGGGATTGCCGCTGCTGGCGCTGGCCTGGCAACTGCAGCGCCGGGCGAGCAATGGCCAAGCCGAGGTCGCTTTGCTCGAAGAACGTCTGGCCATGGCACAACTGGCCCAGGACGGACTCAACGCGCAGCTTGACGCCAGCCGCGATGAAGTCGCTGATCTCGGCCAGGCCAACGCCGCCAAACAGGCCGATCTGGCCGCTCTGCGCCGGGAAGTCGAATTGCTGCAGATCGAGCGAGACGACGCCCGGGATGCCTCCCACGCCTGGAACCTCGAACGCGCCAACAAGGAAGCCGAGCTGCGCCGTCTGGACGCACAGGCCGCTTCGCTCAATGCCGAGCTGCGCGAGCAACAGGAAAGCCACCAGCAACGCCTCAACGACCTGCAAGGCTCGCGCGATGAGCTGCGTGCGCAGTTTGCCGAACTGGCCGGAAAGATCTTCGATGAGCGCGAGCAGCGCTTTGCCGAGACCAGTCAGCAACGGCTCGGTCAACTGCTCGATCCGCTGAAGGAGCGCATTCAATCCTTCGAAAAACGCGTGGAAGAAAGCTATCAGGCCGAGGCCCGCGAACGTTTCTCGCTGGCTAAAGAGCTTGAACGGCTGCAGGCACTCAACCTGCGTTTGAGCGATGAAGCGACCAACCTGACCCGTGCCCTCAAAGGCCAGAAAACCCAAGGCAACTGGGGCGAACTGATTCTCGAACGTGTGCTCGAACACGCCGGCCTGGAGAAGGGCCGCGAGTACCAGACTCAGGTCAACCTCAAAGGCCCGGACGGCGAACGCTTTCAGCCTGATGTGATCATCTACCTGCCGGGTGACAAACAGGTGGTGGTGGATTCCAAAGTGAGCCTCACCGCGTATCAGCAATACGTGGCTGCCGATGACGATAGCCTCGGGCAGATCGCGATCAAGCAGCACGTGCTGTCGTTGCGCAATCACGTCAAAGGCCTGGCCGGCAAGGATTACAAGCGTCTGGAAGGCTTGCACAGCCTCGATTTCGTTTTGCTGTTCGTGCCGATCGAAGCGGCGTTTTCGGCGGCGTTGCAGGCTGAGCCGAGCCTGTTTCAAGAAGCCTTCGACCGCAACATCGTCATCGTCAGCCCGACCACGTTGCTGGCGACGCTGCGGGTGATCGACAGTCTGTGGAAGCAGGAACGCCAGAGCCAGAACGCCCGGGAAATTGCCGAGCGCGCCGGGTGGCTGTACGACAAGTTTGTGCTGTTCATCCAAGATCTGGACGAGGTCGGCAATCGTCTGCAACAGTTGGATAAAGCTTACAGTTCAGCGCGCAACAAGCTCACAGAGGGACGCGGCAACCTGGTCAGTCGCAGTGAACAACTCAAGTTGCTCGGCGCGCGGGCGAGCAAGAGCTTGCCGGCGGATTTGCTGGAGCGGGCGATGACCGATGTCGACGGCCTCGTCGAACTCCCGGAATAGCCCAAAAGCTTCGTCGGATCGCCTTCGCGAGCAAGCTCGCTCCCACAGGTGAATGCATTTCAAACTGTGGGAGCCTGCTCGCGAAGGCGTCAGTAATGTCACCACCTACAACGGCAAATACCGACTCAACAACGCCCGCAACGCCGCTGGCTTCACCGGTTTGGCCAGATAATCCAGCCCCGCCGCATGCACCTGCGCAACCATCTCCGGTCGCCCGTCAGCACTGATCACCACCCCCGGCACCGGTTCACCCAGGCTTGTGCGCAACCACGCCATCAATTCAGTGCCGGTATCCCCGTGATCGAGGTGATAGTCAACCAGCGCGACTTGCGGTCGAACCCCATCGTTCAACAACGCCGCGCATTCCTCGCGATTGCGCGCCGTCCATACCTGACAGCCCCAGCGGCTCAGCAGGCTGTTCATGCCGATCAGGATGCTGTCCTCGTTGTCGATGCACAGCACTTGCGCGCCGCTCAGCAACTTGCCATTCAATTCGACGGCGGCGCTGGCCGCCACTGCTTGTGAGCGAGCCAGCGGCACACTGACGCTGAACACACTGCCGCGACCCGGCCACGAGCGCACCCGCAAGGTGTGACCGAGCACCCGGCACAAGCCATCGGCAATCGCCAATCCCAGCCCGAGGCCTTTTTCGGCGCGGGTCTGATGGCTGTCGAGGCGTTTGAATTCCTCGAAAATCACCTGCTGTTTGTCTTCCGGAATCCCTGGCCCGCGATCCCACACTTCCAGACACAGTTCGCCGTCGCGTCGGCGCACGCCCAGCAACACCGGACCTTTGGCGTAGCGAAATGCGTTGGTGAGGAAGTTCTGCAGAATCCTGCGCAGCAATTTGATGTCGCTGTCGATGCGCAAATGACTGCCGCGCACACGGAAGGTCAATCCTTGTTCCTGGGCCAGTGCCTTGAACTCGGCACCGAGGGTGTCGAACAGTTCGTTGACCGCAAATGCCTTGCGATCCGGATTGATCTTGCCGTTTTCCAGTCGGGAAATGTCCAGCAGATCGCTGATCAAGTCTTCCGCTGACCGCAGCGAGCTGTCGAGGTGTTGCACCAGTTTCTGCGCCTCGCCGCTCAAGCCGTCGTCCTGATGGGAGAGGGCGGCGGAGAACAACCGGGCGGCGTTCAGCGGCTGCATCAAGTCATGACTGACCGCCGCGAGAAAACGGGTTTTCGACTGGTTTGCCGACTCGGCGTTGCCCTTGGCTTCGGTCAGCGCGACGTTGAGTTGCGACAGTTCCTGGGTACGTTCGCTGACCCGTTGCTCGAGCCCTTCGTTGGCCTCGGTCAGCGCCTGCTCGGCTTCGCGGAACGCGGTGATGTCGGTGAAACTCATGACAAAACCACCACCGGGCATCGGGTTGCCGATCAGCTCGATCACCCGGCCATTGGGGAACAGGCGTTCGGAGGTGTGCGCGCGGCCCTGACGCATCCAGTGCAGGCGCCGGGCCACGTGGACCTCGGCTTCACCGGGGCCGCACAAGCCGCGTTCGGCGTTGTAGCGAATGATGTCGGCAATCGGCCGGCCCAGTCTGATCAAACCGTCCGGGTAGTTGAACAGCTCCAGATAGCGGCGGTTCCATGCCACCAGCTTCAGCGACTGGTCGACCACGCTGATGCCTTGGGTGATGTTCTCGATCGCGCCTTGCAGCAGGGCGCGATTGAACTGCAGCACTTCCGAGGCTTCGTCGGCGATGCGAACTACGTCCTCCAGTTGCATTTCCCGACCTTCGATGGCGGCTTTCACCACGGCGCGTGTCGAAGAAGCGCCAAGCACACCGGCCAGCAGCCGTTCGGTGTGGGCGATCCATTCGCCATCGGCATTCTGGTTCGGGTTGAAGCCTTTGCCTTGGCGATAAGCGAAACGAATAAAACTCTGTCGCGCGCGTTCTTCACCGACGAATCGCGCGGCCAGTTGCAGCAAATCGTCGATCTGCACCGCCAGCATCGAACGTGCGCTCGGTCGGGCGCTGATTTCCTGGCCGATAAAGCGCCCGGCCTGCCAGTGTTCCGAGACCCGCGTGCGCGACAGCACCGAGACCCACGCAAACAGCGTAAAGTTGCCCGCCAGCGACAGCACCACGCCTTGTGTCAGCGGGGTGATCGGCAGGTTCAACGGATTGCTGTGCAACCACGCCAGCCCCGGGAAACTATTCAGCGACCAGCCAAGGCTGTGCGCGGCGATCGGCAGAATCAGCGTGTAAAACCACAAAAACGTACCGGCCGCGAGACCGGCGAAAACACCGCGGCGGTTGGCCTGTTTCCAGTACAACGCGCCGAGCATCGCAGGTGCCAGTTGGGTGACCGCCGCAAAGGCAATCTGGCCGATGGTCGCCAGGCTCGCGGTAGAACCGAGCAAGCGATAGCTGACGTACGCCAGCAGCAGAATGACCACGATGCTCACGCGGCGCACCGAGAGCATCCACTGGCGGAACACTTCGAACGGGCGCTCGGCATTATTTCTGCGCAACAGCCATGGCAACAGCATGTCGTTGGAGACCATGGTCGACAACGCCACACTGGCGACAATCACCATGCCGGTCGCTGCCGACGCGCCGCCGATAAACGCCAGCATCGCTAGCGCCGGGTGGGCTTGCGCCAATGGCAGGCTGATTACGAAGGAGTCGGGCAACACGTCGCTGGGCAACATCATCTGACCGGCTAAAGCGATCGGGACTACAAACAAAGCAGCCAGGGCGAGGTAAGCCGGAAACACCCACTTGGCCAAGCGCAGATCCTGCGGGTCGATGTTCTCCACCACCGTGACGTGGAACTGCCGAGGCAGGCAGATGATCGCCATCATCGCCACACCGGTCTGCACCACCATCGACGGCCAATTGATGGTTTCTTTCCAGTATTCCTCAAGGCGCGGGGCGAGCATGGCCTGGTTGAACAAGTCATCGAAACCGTCATACAGGCCATAAGTGACAAAGGCGCCGACGGCGAGAAAGGCGAACAGCTTGACCAGCGATTCGAAAGCAATCGCCAGCACCATGCCACGGTGGTGTTCAGTGGCGTCGAGGTTGCGTGTGCCGAAAACGATGGTGAACAACGCCAGCACCAGCGACACGATCAGCGCGGTGTCCTGGGCGCGAGTGCCCATGGCGTCCGCCCCGGCGCCGATCAACAGGTTCACGCCGAGGACGATGCCTTTGAGTTGCAGGGCAATGTAGGGCAGCACGCCGACCAGACAGATCAGCGCCACGACCACCGCCAGCGATTGTGATTTGCCGTAGCGCGCGGCGATAAAGTCAGCGATGGAGGTGATGTTCTCCTGTTTGCTGATCATCACCATTTTCTGCAGAACCCATGGCGCGCCGACCAGCAGCAGGATCGGGCCGAGGTAGATCGGCAGGAATGACCACAGTTGTTCCGCTGCCTGGCCGACCGCGCCGAAGAATGTCCAACTGGTGCAATAGACCGCCAGCGACAGGCTGTACACCCAGGCACGCATGCGCGGCGGCAATGGCGCGCTGCGACGGTCGCCGTAGAAGGCGATGGCGAACATGATGGCCATATAGGCCAGGGCGACGGCGGCGATCAGCCCGGTGGACAGCGACATGCAACACTCCCGACAAAAGACTCCCCGGCACTCCTGCCCGGGCGGACAGTCTCGCATGCGCGGGGCGGTTAGTCAGTGTCGACCAAGGTCGTGGCGTGGCGGGGTGTCGCAGGGGTGGAACCCGTCGGTTTCTGGGGTGACCGGGTGGGCCCTTTCGCGAGCAGGCTCGCTCCCACAGGGGAATGCATCTCAAATGTGGGAGCGAGCCTGCTCGCGAAGGCGTCAGTCCTGCTGCAATGAAATATCGATCAGCCGATGCAGCTCATCCACCTCCAGCGCCGCCGCCGAAAACAGAATCCGGAACACCACTGGTGCGACCACCAGATTGATCAACCGATCAACACTCGGTGCCACTTCACCCGGGTGCCGCTCAACGATCGTCTGCAGCTGCGCGCCAATGATCGTCACGCAATACCTCGGCGTAGCACTGGCCTGCACATCGCGCATCATGTTGCGCCCGGGCTCGGAGCTCATTTCGTCGAGATACTGTTCGGCCCACGCGCGAATATCGCTGCGCAAGCTGCCGGTTTGCGCCGGCTCGCTGTCCGGTCGCATGCGGGCGAGGGCGACGTCGGCCAATAACGCCGAAAGATCACCCCAGCGCCGATATATCGTCGACGGTGTAACCCCCGCGCGTGCGGCGATTTGCGGGACGGTAACCGTCGAGCGCTCCTGTTCTTGCAGAAGCGCTCGGACTGCCGAATGAATTGCATCTTGCACCCGGGCACTGCGGCCGCCGGGGCGTAAACCTTCTTTAATAGCCATGGGGGCAGACCTTAACACAAAGAATTTGCTTTAAGCGCGAGGCGGTAGCACACTCCGCAAAAGCAAAAAATTAGCTTTTGCGGAGTGTGCACATGACCAGCCTTGCTTCCAACCGATCCAGCCTGTGGTTTCTGGCGATCACCTTACTCAGTTTTCTCGCCGCGTCCACGGCGCCGACGCCGCTGTATCACCTGTATCAGGATCAACTGCACTTTTCGGCAGCGGTGCTGACGCTGATTTTCGGCGTCTACGCGCTCAGTCTGTTGGCGGCTCTGTTAACAGTCGGTTCGCTGTCCGATCACTTGGGACGCAAACCGGTGATCTTCACCGCCGTGCTGCTCAACGCGTTGGCGATGTTGCTGTTTATCTACGCCGACAGCGTGGCATGGCTGATCAGCGCACGTGTTCTGCAAGGTTTTGCCACCGGCATGGCGACGGCAGTGTTGAGCGCGACGTTGCTCGATACGGATCGCCAACAAGGGCCGTTGATCAACAGCGTCGCGCCGTTATTGGGGATGGCGCTGGGCGGCATGGGTTGTGGTTTGCTCGCTGAATTCGCTCCTGCGCCGTTGCAACTGACTTATTGGCTGCTGCTCGGATTGTTTGTATTGCAGGGGATTTATGTCTGGCGTCTGCCGGAAAGTGTCTCGCCGCAAGCCGGGGCCTTGGCATCATTAAAGCCGACGCTGCACGTACCGACTCAGGCGCGTTCAACATTGTGGCGAGTGCTGCCGCTGAACACCGCGACCTGGGCGCTCGGTGGTTTTTACGCTTCGCTGGCACCGTCATTGGTGCGCACGGCCACCGGTTCGACGTCCAACCTGATCGGCGGCTCGACCGTGGCGGCATTGACCCTGACCGGTGCGTTGATGATTTTCACCTTGCGCAATCGCAGCGCCAAACAAGCCTTGCGGCTGGGCGCGAGTTTGCTGCCGATCGGTCTGGTGCTGATCTTGCTCGGCGTGCACAGCGCGAGTCTTTCGCTGTTCTTCCTCGGCACGCTGGTCGCGGGCTGTGGGTTTGGTTCGGGTTTCCTCGGCGCAGTGCGCAGCCTGGTGCCGCTGGCCTTGCCTCACGAACGGGCCGGTTTGATGTCGGCGTATTACGTGCTCAGCTACCTCGCGTTCTGCCTGCCGGCATTGTTGGCCGGATATCTGGCTCGCACCTATGGCTTGCTGGCGACCACAGATGGTTACGGCGCAGTGCTGATCATGTTGGCGGTGGGGGCGCTGTTGCTCAGCCTGCGCGCCCACGCAGTCAAGGTGTGCAGCGCTCCCTGAGTTTCGGTTAGCCTTGCTTGGCCATTCTTCTCACGGATCGACTCATGAAGATTATTCGCAGCAAAACCTTCACCGCCGAGCGCGCCTGGGGCGCGCTGGACATCGCCAACATGAACGGCATCACCACGCGCCTGCACTGGACGGATCAGCCGTACAAATGGCACGTCAACGACGGCGAGGAAGTGTTCGTGGTGCTCGATGGCCAAGTGCGGATGCACTACCGCGAGCAGGGCGAAGAAAAACAGGTGCAGCTTGATGTCGGCGACATCTTCTACGCGAGCGTCGGCACCGAGCACGTCGCCCATCCGCAAGGCGCGGCAAGGATTCTGGTGATCGAGAGCGAAGGCAGCGTTTAATTGCTTATTTGGAAAACAGATAACAGTTAGAGATATTACCCGTTATATAGATATTCGATTCGGTTCTACCATGGACTCAACCTCACCAGAGGACAGGAGTTCATGATGACTTGCCCCAACAGCGCCAAACCCGGCATCAAGCCGTTCCGTCAGCTTCAGCATCCCCGTGAAGTGATCCGTCAGTTCACCCCTAACTGGTTCGCCGCGACCATGGGCACCGGTGTGCTGGCGTTGGCGCTGGCGCAACTGCCATTGGCCATCCCAGGCCTGCACGCCATTGCTGAAGGTTTGTGGTTGTTCAACATTCTGTTGTTCAGCCTGTTTACCGCTGCCTACGCCGCGCGCTGGATCCTGTTCTTCGATGAAGCGCGGCGAATTTTCGGCCACTCCACGGTATCGATGTTCTTCGGCACGATTCCCATGGGCCTGGCGACGATCATCAACGGCTTTCTGTTGTTCGGCCTGCCGCGTTGGGGCGACGGCGTGATTCATCTCGCCGAAGTGCTGTGGTGGATCGATGTGGCCATGTCGCTGGCCTGTGGCGTGTTGATTCCGTACATGATGTTTACCCGTCAGGAACACAGCATCGACCAGATGACCGCCGTTTGGCTGCTGCCGGTCGTGGCGGCAGAAGTGGCGGCGGCCAGTGGCGGTTTGCTCGCACCGCATCTTACCGATGCCCACTCGCAACTGGTGGTACTGACGACAAGCTACGTGCTCTGGGCTTTTTCCCTACCCGTAGCGTTCAGCATTCTGACGATTCTGCTGCTGCGCATGGCCCTGCACAAACTGCCCCACGAAAACATGGCCGCCTCGAGCTGGCTGGCCCTCGGCCCGATCGGCACCGGTGCGCTGGGCATGTTGTTGCTGGGCGGAGATGCGCCAGCGATCTTCGCCGCGAACGGCCTGCCGGGTATCGGTGAAATCGCTGCGGGTCTGGGGCTTATTGCCGGGATTACCCTGTGGGGCTTCGGTCTGTGGTGGATGCTGATGGCGCTGCTGATCACCGTGCGTTACCTGCGTGACGGCATCCCGTTCAACCTCGGCTGGTGGGGCTTCACTTTCCCGTTGGGCGTGTATTCGCTGGCAACCCTGAAACTGGCGAGCACCCTGAACCTGACGTTTTTCAGCGTTGTCGGCACGCTGTTGGTGATATTGCTGGCGGTGATGTGGCTGATCGTCGGTAAACGCACGGTGCAAGGCGCCTGGCGTGGCGAGCTGTTTGTCTCGCCGTGCATCGCAGGTTTGAAGAAATAACCTGAAAAGTTTAGGTAAGGTGTGGCCTGGAACGCGGTTCGAGATTCCAATAAGCAGTATCCAGGCCTCGCTACCTTCAACATCAGGGAAACACGGAAGATGAGTCACCCCTCACAGTTCAACCTGCTGCGCACCCGGCGCTTCCTGCCGTTCTTCATCACACAGTCGCTTGGCGCGTTCAACGACAACGTGTTCAAGCAGTCGCTGATCCTCGCCATTCTCTATCGGCTGACCATCGAGGGTGACCGTTCGATCTGGGTCAACCTGTGTGCGTTGCTGTTTATCCTGCCGTTTTTTCTGTTCTCGGCATTGGCCGGGCAGTTCGGGGAAAAATTCGCCAAGGACGCGCTGATCCGTCTGATCAAACTCGCGGAAATCGCGATCATGGCCGTAGGATCGGTCGGTTTCCTATTCGATCATTTGTCGCTGATGCTGGTGGCGCTGTTCGCCATGGGCACCCATTCGGCGCTGTTCGGGCCGGTGAAGTATTCGATCCTGCCGCAAGCGTTGCGCGAGGATGAGCTGGTAGGCGGCAACGGCCTGGTCGAGATGGGCACGTTTCTGGCGATTCTCGCCGGAACGATCGGCGCCGGGGTCATCATGTCTTCCTCGCACTATGCGCCGCTGGTGTCCTGCGCCATCGTCGGGATTGCCGTGCTGGGTTATCTCGCCAGTCGCAGCATTCCCCGCGCCGCGGCGTCCTCTCCGGAAATGCGCCTGAACTGGAACATCTTCAGTCAATCCTGGGCCACGCTGAAGCTCGGTTTGGGCCAGACGCCGGCGGTATCGCGTTCGATTGTCGGCAACTCATGGTTCTGGTTTGTCGGGGCGATTTACCTGACGCAGATTCCGGCCTATGCCAAGGAATGGATGCACGGCGATGAGACCGTGGTCACCCTGATTCTGACGGTGTTCTCGGTCGGTATCGCGCTGGGCTCGATGCTCTGCGAGAAACTGTCCGGGCGCAAAGTCGAGATTGGCTTGGTGCCGTTCGGCTCGTTTGGTCTGACCGTGTTCGGTTTGCTGTTGTGGTGGCATTCCGGTGGAATTCCCGACAGCGTCACCGGCCACAGCTGGATTGAAGTGCTGGGCTTTGTGCATACCTGGGCGGTGTTGGTCGACATACTCGGCCTCGGTGTTTTCGGTGGTTTCTACATCGTCCCGCTGTATGCCTTGATCCAGTCGCGCACCGCCGAGAACGAGCGGGCACGAGTGATTGCCGCCAACAACATTCTCAACGCGTTGTTTATGGTGGTCTCGGCCATCGTCTCGATCGTTCTGCTGAGCGTGGTCAAACTGTCGATTCCACAGCTGTTCCTGGTGGTGTCGCTGCTGAACATCGGCGTCAACGCCTACATCTTCAAAATCGTCCCTGAGTTCAGCATGCGCTTCATGATCTGGCTGCTCAGCCATTCCATGTACCGTGTCGAGCACCGCAACCTTGAAGCGATTCCCGATGAAGGCGCGGCATTGCTGGTGTGCAACCACGTGTCGTTCGTCGATGCCTTGCTGATTGGCGGCGCGGTGCGTCGGCCGATTCGCTTTGTCATGTACTACAAGATCTACAACTTGCCGGTGCTGAACTTTATCTTTCGCACCGCGGGGACCATTCCGATTGCCGGGCGTAACGAAGACATCCAGATCTACGAAAAGGCCTTCACCCGGATTGCCCAGTATCTGAAGGAAGGTGAGCTGGTGTGCATCTTTCCGGAAGGCAAATTGACCGCCGACGGCGAAATGAACGAGTTCAGGGGCGGGCTGACGCGGATTCTCGAGGAGACGCCGGTGCCGGTGATTCCGCTGGCGTTGCAGGGTCTTTGGGGGAGTTTCTTCAGTCGCGACCCGAACAAAGGCTTGTTTCACCGGTTGTGGTCGCGGGTGACGTTGGTGGCGGGTTCGCCGGTAGCGGTTGATGCGGCGGAGCCGGCGAAGTTGCAGGGGTTGGTGGGGGAGTTGCGCGGGGCAGTTAGATAGCGGCGATTTTAACGGCCTCTTCGCGAGCAGGCTCGCTCCCACATTCAACCGCGTTCGATCATTGGAATACGATCCACTGTGGGAGCGAGCCTGCTCGCGAAAGCGGTAGTGGCTTAAGCGCTGACCTTGAGGCCAATCAAACCGGTAATGATCAACGCCACACTGGCCAGTCGAATCAGCGCCATCGACTCGCCAAACAGGATGATCCCGGCAATCACCGTGCCCACGGCACCGACGCCGGTCCAGATCGCATAGGCCGTGCCCAGCGGCAACTCCTTCATCGCCAGACCCAGTAGGCCAAGGCTGATGGCCATGGCCGCGACGGTCAGTACGGTGGGCAGCGGGCGGGTGAAGCCGTCGGTGTATTTCAGGCCGACGGCCCAGCCGACTTCGAACAGGCCGGCGAAAAACAGAATGATCCAGGACATGAGAGACCTCCATCGATTGACGGGGTCGTCCCCAGATTAATGACTCGATCGAGCCGCAGGGTCGTCCCCGCGTTGCGCGATAGTGTGACGAGCATTAACCCGGGGATCAAGTTTGCGGGTCAGTCAGCCGCTTGCTGCGCCAGAGTCTCGCGATCTTCTTTTTCACTCATGCGCCGGAAGTACGTCGACAGCAGGGCACCGGAAATATTGTGCCAAACGCTGAACAGCGCACTCGGCACCGCCGCCAATGGCGAGAAATGTGCGCTGGCCAGTGCGGCGCCCAATCCCGAATTCTGCATGCCCACTTCCAGCGCCAACGATTTGCGCTGGGCCAGCGGCAGCTTGAACAGACGCCCGGTGAAGTAGCCCAGCAGATAACCGAAGCTGTTGTGCAGCATCACTACGGCCATGATCAACAGGCCGGATTCGGCGATTTTCGCCTGACTCGCGGCGACCACGGCGGTGACGATGATCACGATGCTGACCACCGACACCAGCGGCAACACATCCACCGCATGACGAACTTTGTCACCGAGCAGGCGCTGGGCAACCACACCGAGAATGATCGGCAGCAACACCACTTGCAGGATCGACCAGAACAGCTCCATGAACGACACCGGCAACCACGCTGAAGCCAGCAGCCAGATCAGCGCCGGGGTCAGCAGCGGGGCGAGGAGGGTGGTAACGGCAGCGATCGCGACCGATAGCGCCAGATCACCGCGAGCCAGCCAGGTCATCACGTTGGACGACGTGCCGCTTGGGCAGCAGCCGACCAGAATCACACCGACGGCGATTTCCGGTGGCAGATGAAATGCCTGGCAGAGCAACCACGCCACACCCGGCATGATCACGAAATGTGCAACCACGCCCAGCGCCACGCGCCACGGATGGCGGGCGACAGCAGCGAAGTCGTCGAGTTTGAGGGTCAGGCCCATACCGAACATGACAAGCCCTAGCAGCGGCACGATCGCGCTTTTGAGGCCGAGGAACCACGCCGGTTGCAGGAAGGCCACAACGGCGAATATCAGAACCCAGTAAGCGAAGGTATTGCCGACAAAGCGGCTGAGTGCAGCCAGTGCGCGCATGGCCTGGTCCTTATTATTAAATGAACACCACAAATCGAACTGTGGGAGCTGGCTTGCCAGCGATGGCGTTGTATCAGGCAACTTTCAGCTATCTGATGTACCGCTATCGCTGGCAAGCCAGCTCCCACATTTGTACCGGTTCCTTCATTGGGAACTGGTTGGCTTTAGATCCCCTGCGGAGTCTCTTCCCCACCCAACGCTTCAACCAGCGCCGGCAGGAAGTCGCCAAAGGTCAGCATCATCAGGGTGAAGCTGGCATCCAATTGACCCAGTGCCTCATCGCCGCCGTCCTGTTCTGCCTGATCCTGCAACAGATCTTCGAACTTCAGACGTTTGACGGTCATCTTGTCATCGAGCATGAACGACAACTTGTCTTGCCAAGCCAGCGACAACTGAGTGACCACTTTGCCGGTGCTCAGGTGCAGCTGGATTTCTTCGCTGGTCAGATCCTGACGCTTGCAACGCACGATACCGCCATCTTCGTGGGTGTCGCGCAGTTCGCACTCGTCCAGAACATAGAAGTCGTCGGCGGCTTTTTGCGTGGTGACCCATTCAGTCATGACCGCAGTCGGTGCCATTTTCACGGTCAGCGGACGGACGGGCAGGGTGCCGATCACTTCACGCAGGGTCGACAGCAGGTCTTCGGCGCGTTTCGGGCTGGCCGAGTTGACCAGAATCAGACCCTGTTTCGGCGCGATGGCGGCAAAGGTCGACGAGCGACGAATGAAGGCGCGCGGCAGGAACGCCTGGATGATTTCATCCTTGATCTGATCGCGTTCCTTCTTATAGACCTTGCGCATCTGCTCGGCTTCGATCTCTTCGACCTTCTCCTTGACCGCGTCGCGCACGACGCTGCCCGGCAGGATGCGTTCTTCTTTACGCGCGGAAATCAGCAGGAAGTCACCGCTGACGTGCACCAATGGAGCATCTTCGCCTTTGCCGAACGGCGCGACGAAACCGTAGGTGGTCAACTCCTGGCTTGCACATGGACGCGCCAGTTTGGTGGCCAGTGCAGTTTCCAGCGCCTCGGCATCGACAGGCAGGTCTTGGGTCAGGCGATAGATAAGCAGGTTTTTGAACCACATGGGGTGAGTCTCTCCTTTATACAAAGGGGGGCATTATTGTCTTCGCCGTCTCATAGGCCAACCCTTCTCTAAGCCTTTGGAAGGCCTGAGAAAATTATTTAAAAAAGTGCTTGCCAGAGGTTGGGTCGCTCCGTAGAATGCGCGCCACACCGAAGCGAAGGGTGATTAGCTCAGCTGGGAGAGCGTCTGCCTTACAAGCAGAATGTCGGCGGTTCGATCCCGTCATCACCCACCATTCGTTTCAAGTGTTTAGCGCAGCGGTAGTTCAGTCGGTTAGAATACCGGCCTGTCACGCCGGGGGTCGCGGGTTCGAGTCCCGTCCGCTGCGCCATATTCGGTAACCTGGACCACTGAACGCCAGGTCACCACGGAAAAACCCGCCAAGGCGGGTTTTTTTCTGCTCCAAGGTTGTACCCGCGGGATGTGTCGTTTTACTGGTTTTCGGATTTATTTGAAAAAAAATTCAATTAAATCAACACTTTACGAAAACTTGTGGCATAATGCGTCCCGTAACGAAGCGAAGGGTGATTAGCTCAGCTGGGAGAGCGTCTGCCTTACAAGCAGAATGTCGGCGGTTCGATCCCGTCATCACCCACCATTCGTTTCAAGCGTTTTGCGCAGCGGTAGTTCAGTCGGTTAGAATACCGGCCTGTCACGCCGGGGGTCGCGGGTTCGAGTCCCGTCCGCTGCGCCATATTCGGAATCTGGAACACTGAACGCCAGATTCCACAGAAAGCCCGCCTAGTGCGGGCTTTTTGCTGTCTGGCGTTTGAGTATTTTTCGCTGCATATATCTATGTAGTGCCTGCCAGCCAAGTCGCTTTCGGACAATGGCAACGTTGTTCATGACCCATTTCGCGTCATGAACCCGTTCAATTGCCTACCGAGAGACTGAATTCATGAGTGATTCCCTTCCAGCAAAACCTGCCGAAAACTCGGTGGACTTAGCGTTTCTGGCGCGCAAACCGCCATTCCTTGAATGTGATGACGCCGCCGCCTTTCTCCATGGCATGAAGTTCGAGGCAAACACCGAGGTTCTCTGGTTCATCCTGAAAAATAGCCAGGGACGGTATGTTTGTGCCGAGTTCTTGAAATCAGACGCACCGGAAGTGAGTAACGACAGCACCCCACTCGAAGATTCACTCTTCGTGTCCAAGTGTGCGAGAGGGCAATTGTGCGTACCTGTCGGATATACCGTCGCCGCGAGTTTCCATTTACATCCACGCGCAGAGGGGGGCATAAATGAAATCCCGGTGGAGTTGTCTTATCGCAATCGCTTTTTTTCGTGGGCCGATCTGTGGAGCGTAATGAATCCACGGCGCCAATACTCCAGGTGCTATCTGTCCACAGGTAAGGACGGTCTTGTTTCATACACTTCAAACGCATCAGACTTTGAATCTGAATTGGCCCGACAGATTGCGAAAAATACAGACAAAAGTGCCAGTTTGTTTCAGCGCTTGTATGAAAGAGGCGCTTTTCCGGCCAGCATCTGGATTCTGTTGGCCATCGGGGCCGGTGAACTCAAGATGGTGGTCAAAGGCGTTGTCGACGATGCGATGTGGTCGCGCCGAGGCGCACTGAAAGCCAGTTGGAAATGGGATATTGACCCGAATAACAAGACAGGGAGTACGTCGGTTGAGCTGATGCCGGTTTTCAGTCCCGTTTTCCATGACATTGCGGGCGTTGCGTCTTATTGGCGTATGAGGCAGCGCAATTCATTGGTCGGGCAATATGTCGGCATTGTTCTCAAACATACATCCCGTGATGAGTTTATTGCCACGACTGCCGAATACAGCGAGTACATCAATTTTGACTTGCCTGAGATCTTCCCCAAGGATCGGCATGGCAACCTCCAGTTTCCCGAGGGGTTCCGGGTCTATGGTTTCTATCATTCCAGCAAGCCGTCGCTTCCAGACCGTTTGCCCGCCGCAGACACCGAACGCTTCAAGAACTTTTTTTCCACCGCGGATATGCAGGTCGGTCTGGATCGGCTGGTCGCCGCCCCTCAGCACCACTTGTTCGTGATCACACCTGACGGGGCAGTTTTGAGCTTTTCGCAACCCGACATTCCAGTCCGATCGCTGATTGTTGAGTTGACGCCGGACTTTGAGGAAAAGTTGATCTCGGGTGAAATCACGACACAGATGTTTGTCGACAAAGTGGCGGCTGCCGGAAACCTGAGCGTGCTCTTGCCGAGTTCGACATGGCCGAATGTCGGCAGGGTCAGGCCGTCTGCCGAGGTGATCACGCAGATTCCCGAGCCAGCAGAGTAATTACTCACCATTGCGCTGGTGGCGATAGTCGCTGACCGCCTCGTACACGGCTTTGCGCAGGCGGTTGATGCCACCGATCGGGCGGTGCGCTTCGACGCCAAACCATGGATTGAACGACAGATTGTCGCATTGCAGATTCAGCGCCGGCGTATCGAAATCCTGTGCTGGCAAGGTGATCCGCGCAACGGTTTCGAAAGGCGAATCCTGTTCGCGCCATTCGATGCTCGTGTCTTCGATCGGCATATATTTGTTGGCGTCCTGACGCTGGATCTGCAGGACAAAACAGGCAGGCACTCGATCCGTTGAAAGCTGCTGGTTGAGTGCGCTGCGCAGGAAATTCGGCAGGTCGTGGTTCTGCTTGGGCAACGTGTATGCCGGGCAATGATCGGTATCGGGTGCTACACGAAATTTTGCATTGGCTTCACCGAACTTGTAGGGCGAAACCGAAAAGTAGGTCGCCGCCGCCGGGCTATCCGGCGCTGGCGACAAGGTCGCCAGCGCAATCAACACATGGCGGATCTGCCAGGTGCGCGGATCCCATCCGGGGAAAAACGCCATGACCTTTTTGCCGTCAGCCTGCGCCGCCACATTCTGACGGTACTCGGCGACATCGCTGACAAAGAAGTTCGGGTGGCTGAACATCACGAAATCCTGCTCAGGCTGTGCCTGACGGTTGCCGAGCAGCTGTTTTCCGGGAACGTCCAGCAGTTTGATCGCCATGCCCCTGGCGTCGCGAATGCTGTCGAACTGTGGATAGGCATTGCCATTGGACAGGCGAATCATCGCCTGCCAGGTTTTGCCGGGCTCACTGAACACGCCCTGTCGCAGCGACTGCGTCAGTTCCGGCAGTACCTGCACTTGCGCCTGCACACAGCCATGAGCCTTGGCATGTGCGTCGCGCAGATAACGTGTGCCTTCGCGATGCTGATCGACGATGCGCACGGCGGTCTGGATCACGTCCTGCGTCATCGCGGCTTCACCGGGCGGAATCTGCTCCAGCGCTGACACCGGGCCACGGTGTTGCCAGGCAAACCATGCCGTGGCAATGGCCCAGCCGAGCAGGCCGATGCTGACCATGATCAGCAGGGCTTTACCAAGCAGACGTCCAAGCCACACCCAGATTCTGGTCAACAGCGGCAAATCTTTCTTGAAGGTCGAGATCATGGCAATTGCGCCTCCAATGGACCGCCGAGAACTTTCAGGTATTCGAGCAACGCCCAGCGTTCTTCGGGCTGCAACAGTCGGCCAATCACACCGTTACCGCGTTCGCCGGCGCGGAATTCATGGCCGCTGTTGCGGTTGCCGGTGATGCGCGTGTCGAACAGGAAGCCATTGCTAAACGCTTCGGTGCGATAGCCCAGATGCCGCGGATCGTATTCGAAGGTGCCCTTGAAAAAGGTTGTGGCGCGTTCGTCCTGCGGCGAAAGCAATTGATAGAGGCTCGGCACCGAACCGTTGTGCAGGAACGGCGCAGTGGCCCAGACACCGGCCAGCGGACGGGCTTTGTAGGCAACTTTCTCGCGCACGCCGATCGGCAGGCCGAAACCGTCCAGCCGGGGTTTCTCCTCTGGCGTGATGTTGGCTTCGCGGTAGGCGCGGTTTTCGACAAAGGCAGTGACGTAAGCCAGCCCTTTGGCCACCGACAATTGGCTCAGGTCCAGTGGCTCCTTGGGTGCCGGGTGCAGTTTGACGTCCATTTTTTCCAGCTCTTTCAGATCCCACTGCAGGGCGGTCAGGTCGAAACGGTGGCTGGCGATATTGTTGGCGGCGGTCGGGTCGGTACCGATGACATCGACCGGCAGCATGTGCAAATGCTGGACCCAGCGCTCACCTTCCTGCGTCTGGCGCGGTACGTGACAACCGGCGCAATTCTCGGCAAACAGCGTGCGTCCCTTGGCTGCCAAAGGTTTGTCGATGGCGCCGAACAGCTCTTCTGGCCAAGTGGGTGGCTTGAGTTTTTGCAGGGTTTCTTCGATTTTGTGCAGATCACGCACGCGCACGCTGGAGGCATAGCGAGCATCGCCTTGCAGCGGCTGGCCGTTGCCATCAAAGAAATTCAGGGTGGCACCGACGCCCAACGCTTCACCGATATTGCGCGCCATCGGCTGCTGCGCCGAGCCGTTCCACTGCACCCAATCGAATGTCCACATGTCCCACAGTTGCGGGTAATCCACCGGAGCATTGGCCACGCGGTAGTTGGCCGGGGAAATCGCATCGCCAAATGTCGCGTTGGCTATGCGTCCGAAGGCATCGGCGCGACCGGGGCCTTCTTCGGTTGGATAGAGACCGCGATGGGTGTCGTTCCAGGCGACTTTCAGGAAGGTGTTCAGTGAGGTTTTGAAGTCTTTGCGCAATTGCTTGTGGCGGGCGTCGTATTCGTCGCCAAGCACGGTTCTGGCAAAGCGTTCGAATTTCCATGGGTTGTAGTAAGTCGAGGTCAGACTTGCCACCAGAGCCTGTCCGAAACTGCCGCCGCGCAAAGTAGGAACACTGGAAGGCAGCACATGTTGCGCGGTACCGCCATCAATCCGCACGGCTTGGCCTTTGAAGCGCAATTCGCCGGTATGGCAAGCGGCGCAAGTGATGTCCAGATATTGCTCGGAGCTGCCGGGATTCTGATGGCGGGCAAAACCGACGGGGAGGTTGCCGGGGTTGTTCGCCGTGGCTTTCTGCTGCGGATCGATCAGAAAACCGAAACGCGCGAGGTAATCGGGCGAGGCGAAACGTTGCTCCGAGAAGGGCAACTCCAACGCCTGAAACCATTCATAGCGCAGGCCTTTGACCTGCGTGCCCTGGGGCGTGAAATAGTAGGTTTGCCGTTCTTCTTCACTCCACTGGTCCAGGTAATGCACCTGCTCGGCGGGGGTGTAGAAGGGCAATCTGGGATTGGCGACGTAATACAGAACCACGGCCAGGACGAGTCCCAGCAGCACCACGATCAGGGTCAGCACACGAAATAAAAGGCGCAAGTTAAACATCCTTGTCGAATTGTTGTGCTGTTATGCCTGAGCCGAACCATGCTGGGCAAGTGGCCATTACGCCAGATGTCATGGCAAGCCACTTCAGTGGAAGTCAGTAAGAGATGACAGAAGCTTCATCGTGTCTTTGCCCAAATGCGTTTTAATCCCTGAACTTATCGGAAGATTCCTGCTCTCATGCCGGTAGCCATTGGTCGTGGCGGCCTGATAAGCTCGCGGCTTTACTCGATTGCCCTTTCGGCGCATGAACAAGGAAATAGCATGAAACAGCATCGGTTGGCGGCGGCGGTAGCCCTGGTTAGCCTGGTCCTCGCGGGTTGTGATTCGCAGACCAGCGTAGAGCTGAAAACCCCGGCGCAAAAAGCTTCCTACGGTATCGGCCTGAACATGGGCAAGAGCCTGGCTCAGGAAGGCATGGATGATCTGGACTCCAAAGCGGTAGCCCAGGGCATCGAAGATGCCGTCGGCAAGAAAGAACAGAAGCTGAAAGACGAAGAACTGGTCGAAGCCTTTGCCGCGCTGCAAAAGCGTGCTGAAGAGCGTATGGCCAAGATGAGCGAAGAGTCGGCTGCGGCCGGCAAGAAATTCCTCGAAGAAAACGGCAAGAAGGCTGGCGTAACCACCACCGCTTCCGGCCTGCAATACGAAGTGGTCAAGAAAGCCGACGGCCCACAGCCTAAGCCGACTGACGTAGTGACCGTTCACTACACCGGCAAGCTGACCAACGGCACCGTATTCGACAGCTCCGTCGAGCGCGGCAGCCCGATCGATCTGCCGGTGAGCGGCGTGATTCCGGGTTGGGTTGAAGGTCTGCAATTGATGCACGTTGGCGAGAAGTACAAACTGTACATCCCTAGCGATCTGGCTTACGGCGCCCAGTCGCCAAGCCCGGCAATCCCGGCCAACTCGGTTCTGGTCTTTGACCTGGAACTGCTGGCCATCAAGGATCCAGCCAAAGAAGACGCCGCTGCTGCCAAGTAACAGCATCGGTTTCGACAACAACGCCTCGCTTATGCGGGGCGTTGTTGCATCTGGAGAATGGCAAGGGTAAACAGAGCGAACGGATGCAGGTCAGGGGAGTCATAGTTTTGAGGCGCTTGGCATTAGCCGCCCTGAACCGCCAAGTCAATGAAATATTGGGGTTTTTTATGTGAGTAAAAAACGCCCGATCTGAGCGCAGCCCTTATAAAACGGGGCTTTCAGCGCTGAAATGCAGCTCTGTTCACAAGGTTATCCACAATTTGTGTGGATAACATTTCAACGGGAGGAATAGATGAAAGCTCCGTGGAATTTCGCTCGATTCCTGCCCTTGGCCGGCCGCTTACTGGCACGCGGCCGGTTGCCGACCTTACTCTTTGCGGTAGCCAGCAAAGGCGCTGCACAAGGCAATCGTCTCGGTAAACTCAAGGATGATATGCGCTTGCTTCAGGCATTGTGCCTGGCCTATTGGCGTGGCGAGTATCGGGCAATCAGTGGCAAAGCGTTGATTTCGGTCGTCGCGGGGTTGATGTACTTCCTTAGCCCGGTCGATGCCATCCCGGATTTCATTCCGGTGTTCGGCATGCTCGACGACATCGCCGTCCTCGCCTGGCTGATGAAAACCCTCGACGATGAACTCAATGCATTTCGCTTGTGGCGCAACCGTCAGCAGCCGGAAAAACTGGCAGTCGTCGAACGCCTGCCGGATACCCCCGAACAACTGCAACTTCAGGGGCCGAAAAAAAGCTGATTCTCGACTGCCTCCTACAGATAGATACCCCCCGCGACCTTGGCCGCTGTTAGGATTACACTTCTAGGGAAAAGTGCCGACTCGCTAAGTGTTGTTGTCCTACGGGGTAGTCATGGATATTCAGATAATTGCACGCGATGGCGAACCCGAATACGCGGTTCTGCCGTGGGCTCAGTATCAGGCTCTACTAAAAGCAGCAGACATCAATGAAACACCGTCGCGTCCGGCAGCCACGCCGCTCGCGGCCTCACCAGACACGATTCTTCCAGGTCTGGATCAACTACGCAGTTTGCGCGAAGGGAAGGGCATCGCCATTGAGGCGCTGGCCCGCACGGTAGGCATCAGCCCGTCTTATCTGGCCATGATCGAAAGTGGCGAGCGTCAGCCCGACGCCGCGATTCGCCGCAGCCTGGCCTGGGAATTGACGGTGCCAGGGTGGAGGGATGAATCGTGAGCGTACGCATCAGTCGTCAACATTGGGACGGATTGCTCGGGGAACTGGATCAGGCGCGCCGCCAGCGCCATCTGCTGACTTATCGGGCCTTGCTCGAACGGTTGCAATTGCCGACGCCGGCGATGCAAACCTTGACTGCCGCACTTGAGCATCTGGCCGCGCTGGATGCCAAGGCCGAACAACCGTTGCGCAGTTCGTTGGTGATCAGCCAAGGCGCCAGTCGCTTGCCTCGCACGGGTTTCTTCGAGTGTGTTGAACGTTTGGGGCGTTTTTCCGGACCGTCCGATGGCGTTGCCGCCGCCTCCTGGCATGCCTCGGAAGTCGTCCGTGTTTTTGAATACGAGTACCCGGAATCGGCGGAGGCCTGAGTGTTTTTACGACTCAAGGCGCGGGGCAGTTACTGGCTGGCCCGCAGGCTGTTTCACTGGTCGTGGTTTGTCCGTCAACCGCGCGGCTGGCGCTGGCTCGAAGGGCAGTTTGCGCGCATGGCCAACCTAGGAGATGTCGGCGCACAAAGCTTCTACGGGCACATCCTGACCTTTCGTGGCGTCGGCTTGGGTGCGCGTGAAGAAGGTGTGCGCCTATTGCGGCTGGCGGCGCTCGCAGGCGATGGCAAAGCGGCTTATCAGGTCGGCGTGATAAGCCTGGCCGGGACACCGAGCAAACCGCCGGATCCTGTCGAAGCCGCCCGCTGGTGGGGCATGGCTGCCAAAGCCGGGCACCCGTTGGCTGAGCTCAAATTGCAAGAGCTGAGTGCTCGCGACTCAACACAGTAAATCCAGTTATGTCTGCTCATATAAACGCGGCGTGAGGTTTTCCTCACGCCGCGTTTGCGTTTCTGCGCACTTGTTTATCTGATGGTGGTTTTTTACAGATAAGTCCTACAGGCATCGCCTACTTGCCTGACTTCTTTCCTGATTGATCCCCCGCACAGTTCCCGCGCCTAATTTTTTGCGCGAGGGAACGCTCATGTTTGATCCGCTTATTCAGTCCACTTCGCACACCCGCGTGCGCTGATGGAGGCCGTCACCCGTATCGAGCAAGCACTCGACAGCTTTCCCGCCACCCTCAGTATTTACCGCGAACAGCTCAGGCATTGGGCCAGTCGAGCGACGGATAAATTCAGTCACGCGGCGGATCTGCCGTCGTTGATGGGCATGGAGCGGATCATTCGCTTTGGCTCCACTAGCACTGCCGTCAGTAGCAGCGACAGCGAATTTTTCTCCGGTGTCGTCCAGTGCCCGAATGACGGCCCGATGCTGATCGAAAGCAAATTCGAGTCGGTCTACGACATTCCACTGGGCAACATCGTGGTCGATGTGATCGCCATGGACGGTGGCGAAACCACCCCCATCACCCTTGATGCGCAAGGCAAGGGCTCATTCAACGGAATACCTGGCAAGTTCTACCGGGTGCAAGTGCACAGTGATGTCACTGCGGATCAGGTCGAAGTCCTGTTCAAAGCCTATGACGGCCTGACCACTGAGCTGGATGGCTGGCTGCGCAGTGAATGGAAGGGGTTCAAGCCGCAGTGGTCGCAGTCGGTGGCGACGGCGGCAGGCAACGGCATGCTCGCCGGGAGCTGGGCGGCGATCGAGGGGGTGTGGGACAGCATCGGCATGCTCTCGGACATTCTCAAGGATCCCGGGGCGTTCGCCGAGCGGTTGGGTGACGGTGCCACGCAGTTGATGGCGCTGGCAGCGACTGCCCCCGACGTCATGGAAAAGCTGCAATTGCTGGTCAGTGACGAAGCCGCGCTGTGTTTATTGCTGCGCACCGCCAGCCTGTGGTTGGAGATGTTACCGCCCAGTGAAATCGCCGGCAAAACCGCTGAAGCGGCGTCGATGATGATGGTGCAGTTGCTCATCGATGTGCTGATTAGCGTGGTTTTGACGTTCGTCGGTGGTGGTGCAGGCATCGCCTATCTGACCCTGCGCCTGGCGGATCGCGCCGTTCAATTGCTGTCGGCGGTGAAGCGTTTGGTGAAGGCGATGTTTGGCATCGTCGAAGGGTTTATCAAATACGTCGATCAATACAAAAGCGTGGCCGCCCGTGGCATCGCAGCCGGGGTGAAAAAGGGCCGGATGCAATTGCGCTGGGATGCGCAGCGCAACACGTTGTTGAAGAAAGACGAGCATCACGACGATTCGCCGGATCAGGCGAAAAATCCCAATGGCGATAGCGCCGATTGCGTGCCCTTCACCTGCACCAACGGTTGTCCGGTGTCGATGGTCACTGGCGAAGAACTGCTGACCCTGAGCGATGCCGTGCTCGATGGCGTGCTGCCGTTTGAGTTCAGCCGGTTGTATCGCTCGAGCGCCGTCGAGATTGATGTTGGGTTGGGGTTTGGCTGGAGCCATTCGCTGGCGCATCGGCTGGAGTTTGCCGGGGACGAGGTGGTCTGGGTTGACCACGAGAACCGGCGAACACGGTTTCCGTTGCCGAGCGTTGAACGACCCGCGATTCACAACAGCCTGTCGCGGGCGGCGATCTTTCTGGGCGACGAGCCGGAGGAGCTGATCCTCGCATTGGCCGGGGAAACGGCGCGCTTTTATCACTTTCGTGCAGGACGGCTGACGGCGATCAGCGATGCCTATGGCAATCGTCTGACGGTGCAGCGCGATCGGTCTGACCGGGTGCAGCGACTGGACAACGGTGCCGGGCGTTCGTTGTTGTTGCGCTATGACCGGGCGCAGTTGCTCGGCGTGGATTACCAGGTGTTTCGCGACGGGGCTTGGGGCACCGAACAAGCGCTGGTCAGTTACCGCTACGACGCCTATCAGCACCTGATCGAAGCCACCAACGCCGTCGGTGACAGCGAGCGTTACGACTACGACGACGCCCACGTAATTCTGCAGCGGCAACTGGCCGGCGGCGCGAGTTTTTTCTGGGAGTGGGAGCGTACAGGCAAGGCTGCGCGGTGCGTGCGCCACTGGGCGTCGTTCTCGCAGATGGACACGCGCTACGTCTGGAATGACGACGGCAGCGTGGCGGTGCATTACGTCGATGGCACCGAAGAAACGTACGTCCACGACGAGCGTGCGCGGCTGGTGCGCAAGGTCGAGGCCGACGGTGGCGAGCAGCTCAAGGCGTATGACGATGCCGGGCGCTTGATCGCCGAGCAGCATGCCTTGGGCGCGGTCACCGAATACCGCTACGACGAGGTCGGACGGCTGATCGCGCTGATTCCTGCTGTTGATGCGCCCACGTCCTACGAGTATCGCAACGGTTTCCTGCACAAACGTTCTCGCGGCGACGCGGTGTGGATCTACCGGCGCAATGCCGAGGGTGATGTCACCGAAGCGGTCGACCCCGATGGACAGGTCACCCATTACTACTACGACACCCGGGGCCAGTTGCTGTCGATCCGCTACCCGGACAGCAGTCGGCATCGGCTGGTCTGGAATGCCCTTGGCCAGTTGACCGAGGAAACGCTGCCCGACGGTGGCGTGCGGCGCTTTTCCTACGACTCGCTGGGACGGCGGACGACGACTGCAGACGAACACGGAGCAGTCACGCGTCAGCATTGGGATGCCGTTGGCCGACTGATCCAGACGACATCTCCGACCGGCAATACCCGCGCCTACAGCTACGGCGCCTACGGCCAGGTCACCGCCGAGCGCGATGAACTGGGACGCATCACCCGCTACGAATACGACGATGACCTGCACCTGGTCTCGCGGCGGATCAACCCTGATGGCACGCGGGTGCAGTACCGCTACGACCATGCGCAACTGCTGCTTACCGAGATCGAAAACGAATCCGGGGAAAAATACCGGCTCGATTACACGCCGACCGGGCTGATTCGTCAGGAAAGCGGTTTTGACGGCCGCCGCACCGCGTACGCCTATGACCTTAACGGGCATCTGCTGGAAAAGACCGAGTTTGGGGATGACGGCTCTTGTTTGCTCACCGCGTATGAGCGCGATGCCGCTGGCCGCCTGTTGGTCAAAACCCTGCCCGACGGCCTCAAGGTTTTTTATCAGTACGACCGTCTCGGCCGACTGATCAGTGTTGATGACGGCCAGCAACGTCCTTTGGCCTTTGAGTACGACCGCCAAGATCGCTTGATCACCGAGCATCAGGGTTGGGGCACCCTCCGTTACCGCTACGACACCTGCGGCCAGCTCAAACGCCTGCGCCTACCGGACAACAGCCATCTCGATTATCACCACGCCAAGGGTGGTGCGCTGAGCGGGATTGACCTCAACGGCACGCCGCTGACCCGTCACGTCCACCAGTCCGATCGCGAGTTGCAACGCCAGCAAGGTCTGCTGCTCAGCGAATATACCTACGACGATCAAGGCCGATTACTCGCCCACGCCGTAGGCCATCAGCGCGATTCGCTGTACCGCCGCGATTATGCCTACAGCGCCAACGGCAATCTCGCCCACATCGCTGACAGCCGCCACGGCCAGCGCACTTACGGCTACGACGCCCTCGACCGGCTGATCCGCGTAAGCCACTCCCGCGACGAACTGCCGGAAAGCTTCGCCCACGACCCGGCCGGCAACCTGCTGATGCAGGACCGCCCCGGCCCGAGCCAGATCAAGGGCAACCGCCTGCTGATGCAGGGCGACCGCCACTATGACTACGACGCCTTCGGCAACCTGATCCGCGAACGCCGTGGCCGCGCGCAGACCCTCGTCACCGAATACCGCTACGACTGCCAGCACCGCCTGATCGGCCTGACCCGCCCCGACGGCCAGACCGCCAGTTATCGCTACGACGCCTTCGGCCGACGCATCCGCAAAACCGTCGGCGACGTCAACACCGAGTTCTTCTGGCAGGGCGACCACCTCGTCGCCGAAAGCAGCGAACACGAATACCGCAGCTACGTCTACGAACCCGGCACCTTCCGCCCGCTGGCGCTGCTCGACGGCAAAGGCCCGAAAAAAGCCTGCCCGTTCTACTACCAGCTCGACCACCTCGGCACCCCGCAGGAACTCACCGACTACAGCGGCGACATCGTCTGGTCCGCGCAATACGACGCCTACGGCAAAGTCGCCGCACTGACCCTGGCCGGCGACGACTACCTGAACCAGCCGCTGCGTTTTCAGGGGCAGTACTTCGACGGCGAAAGCGGCCTGCATTACAACCGGCATCGGTATTACGACCCGAGGTTGGGGCGGTATCTGACACCGGATCCGATCAAGTTGGCCGGTGGATTGAATCAGTACCAGTACGTGCCGAATCCGACGGGGTGGGTGGATCCGTTGGGGTTGAGCTCCAACTGTCCGCCGCCGAATAAGCCTGGGTGTGAGGTACCGGGTGGGATTGGTGGGGCTAAGGTTGATGAGGGGGAGCCAGCGCTGCCGAAGATGACGGCGCAGGAGCGTAGAGCAAGGATTGATGAACTAGCCGAGGAAAATGCAAAGCGGCGTGTTAGTGAGTATGAAAAAATTTATGACATGCACACTGTGAAAAAACATAGTTCGGAAATTTCTGATCCAGCTCTCAAACAGCGAGCGATCAATGGAGCGGATCCTCATACCGGTGAGGTCCCGAAAGGTGCCAAAGGTAATCCAAGCTCTCAGTTTCATAGCTGGCGCATGCATTTGGGTGCCTTGAATAAAGCGATGACGAAGGATAAAAACGGTTTGATTAGGCATACAGGAAAGGATCAGAAGAAAAATCCAATAGTTAGGTTGGAACTGCCTGGAGCTGGGCGTGGTTACAGACCCAATAAAAAAGATGCACAAAATCCGGGGCTTAATGAGGATATGAATTGGTTTGAGGTTAAATTCGACAAAGTGAATACACAGGAGCCTTTTACGGGCTTCCCCGCGGAGGGGAAATGATGCTGAAAGACCCATTTTTAAATGAACGTTTTGAACCTGACTTAATGTGGTTCGTTGGGATATTTGATGTTTATGATAGAGAGGAGACCAAGGGTGTAGAACTCGAGGCTTATGATCCGAATGATCAAGCTGATAGAAGTATGCTAATAAAGAAGTATTGCTTGAATCAGCCTTATCTCTCACATAGGCATAAATTGGCTCTCATTGAAAATCTAGAGGCGGTGCTTAAGGATCCAACCTTCGATTTTCAAGCTATATTTGAAATAGATGAATGCGAGACAAACAGTTGGCCACGTGAGGAATGGTATTCATTAGAAAGTCCACTTAGGTTTTTTCAAGATGTCTATCAACTAGCGACAGAAATCTGGAAAGAGGATCTGTTGATGGCTGCTAGTGAAGATAAGTCGGCTTGGTAAACTAAAAATCAAGTCAACGTTGTACGCTAAGTTGCAATCGATGTGGTTCGGCAGAGGCGAGACTATCAATCACATGCACGCTATACCCCGGAACACTCTTCGCATGATGCTTCGCCTGCGATGCCATCTCAGCAAGCCGACTGGCATCCAGCTGTGCGCAGGCCTCGGAGTGTAGATGCACGACGCCAATGGACAGCGACAACAACGGAAACTCCTGCCGCACCCCTTGACGATTCGGTGCGATGAAGCAACTCGCCTCAAGGTGTTCGGGGCGATAGAAGCGTCGGCATTGGCTCTGAAAGTCATCAAGCAGTTGATTGATGCGTTTGCGCCAGTCTTCCGGGCCGAGGACGAGGAGGAAGTCATCGCCGCCGATGTGGCCGACGAAATCGCGACTCGGATCTACTCGCTCGTTGAGGCACTGCGCCAGACACAGCAGAACTTCATCACCCCGTCCGTAGCCGTAGATATCGTTAAAGGGTTTGAAGCTGTCGATGTCGACGTAACAGATGAAGGACTCGCGGCCCTGTTGCAGCAGGCGGGTCAGGCATTGCTGGATGGGGACGTTGCCGGGCAGCAAAGTCAGCGGGTTGGCATAACGAGCCTGCTGGATCTTCAGTTCGGTAATCAGTTTGAGCACGTCGATCACCCGGCCAAGGCCGAGGTAGCCGCCGTTGAGGGTGATGATGAAGTCTTCTTCGATGCGTTGCCGGGCGCGGCTGGTGATCAGGCGGCTGACTTGCTGCAATGACTGGCTCATTTCCACGGCGAGGAAGTCGTCGTTCATCAGGCGGCTGATCGGTTTGCGCGCGAACAGGTCGGTGGCGAACGGTTTGAGCAGGGCATCCGACAGGGAGTGGCGGTGGACGATGCCACAGGGTTGGCCTTGTTCGTCGAGTACTGCCAGTGAGTTGAGGTTGGCCTGGCGGCGGAAGGCCTCCAGTACGTTGGCGGTGGGTGTGTCGCGATGCACGGCCGGTTGGTCGTTGAGCAGGGCGCTGAGGTCGCTACCTTCGTCGTTCAGCGCAACGCTGCTGCTGTCGTGTTTGGGCATCAAGGCGCGGGCATCGCGGGGTGGATGTTCCTGAGGGCGGCCGAGCAGGTAGCCCTGCACCAGATCGACGCCCATTTCCGTCAGCACCGCGAGTTCTTCTGGCAGTTCGATGCCTTCGGCGATAACTTGCGCGCGGGAGGCTTTGGCGATTTGCAGGATCGAGCCGACGAACTCACGCTTCAACGCGTCCTGATGAATGCCATCGATGAAGTGCCGATCAATCTTCACGTAATCCGGGCGCAATTCTGACCACAGGCGCAGGCTGGAATAGCCGGCACCGAGATCATCCAGCGCAATGGAAAAACCCATGGCCCGGTAGTGATGCAAGGCGGTTTGCAGCAACTGGAAATCGTCGATGGGTGTCTGTTCGGTCAGCTCAATGACCACCTGACTCGGAGGAATGCCGAAATCCTGCAGCAATTGCAACGTGCGCCCCGGTTGATGCGCGGCTTCGAGCAAGGATTCTGGCGAGACGTTGAGAAACAGTTTGCCCGGCAGTTGCTGCTCGTTGAAGCGGCGACAGGCGCTTTGGCGGCAGGCGATCTCCAGTTCGCTCAAACGCCCAGCCTGACGCGCTACAGCGAACAGTGCGATCGGCGAGTGAAGAGGGCTGTTGGACGGGCCGCGAGTGAGAGCTTCGTAGCCGAGAATACGCCGTTCGGAGAGACTGATGATCGGCTGGAACAGGCTGTGTAATCCGCTTTGAGTCAGGATCGAGCTCAAGGCACTCAGCTGTTCGGTCGTGGTCATGGCAATCTCTGGCGATAAAAAAAGGACTGGGAGCGCTCTCGATGAAGAGAGTGGCTCCCAGTCCTTTATTGCACGACAGAATGATGACTGTTTGATGACGATCCGGGGATCGTCAGCATTAAATTGCCATCACTTTACTTCTTGGCCACCTGATTGCTCAGCTTCAGGTAATCCAGCAGGACGCGCCCGGTTTCGCTCAGGTAGGCATCGTCTTCTGGTTTGACCTTGTCCGGGTCAGCGGCCGCGAGGGCGTCGTCGTCTTCTTTCTTCAGCTCTTTGAGCGGTTCTTCGCCTTTGGCTTTGCGACGGATGTTTTCCATCGCCAGTTGCTTGGCGTCGATGTCGTTGTGCTGGGCACGGCGCTCGGCTTCGTTGAGGCTGACGGTTTTTTCTTCCATCAGTTTCTGCGCCAGGGCCAGCTTGTCACGGATGAATACAAACTCGGCATCCTTGGCGGTGCGCGTGTCATGTTCGGACTTGAGCTGAGCCAGGAAGGGCTTGAACGGGTCGGCCGCCGGTTTGATCGCTGCGCGGATGGTGTCCCACGGCATGGCTTCCGGCAGTGCGCTCTCGCCGATTTCCTTGGTGTCGATCAGCGACGGGTAGTCGATGTCCGGCAATACGCCCTGATGCTGGGTGCTTTGACCGGAAACCCGGTAGAACTTGGCCAGTGTCAGTTTCAGTTCGCCATGGTTCAGCGGCTGAATGGTCTGCACGGTGCCTTTGCCGAAGGTCTGGCCACCGATGATCAGCGCGCGGTGGTAGTCCTGCATGGCGCCGGCGAAAATCTCCGAAGCCGAGGCGGACAAGCGGTTGACCAGCAACGCCATCGGGCCTTTGTAGAACGCGCCCGGGTTTTCATCTTCAAGTACGTCGACACGGCCATCGGCATTACGCACGAGTACGGTCGGGCCTTTGTCGATGAACAGACTGGTCAGCTCGGTGGCTTCCTGCAGGGAACCGCCGCCGTTGTTGCGCAGGTCGATGACCACGCCGTCGACTTTGTCTTTCTGCAGTTCGGTGAGCAACTTCTTGACGTCGCGGGTGGTGCTCTTGTAGTCCGGATCACCGGCACGGAACGCCTTGAAGTCGAGGTAGAAAGCTGGAATTTCGATGACGCCGAGTTTGTAGTCCTTGCCGTCCTGTTTCAGGTTGAGCACGGATTTCTTCACGGCCTGGTCTTCGAGCTTCACCGCTTCACGGGTGATCGGCACGATCTTGGTGGTCTGGTCGTTCGGCGCATTGCTCGCCGGAATCACTTCCAGACGCACCACGGTGCCTTTCGGACCACGGATCAGTTTGACCACCTCGTCCAGACGCCAGCCGACCACGTCGACCATCTCTTTGTTGCCTTGGGCAACGCCGATGATCTTGTCGGCCGGGGCGACCTGTTTGGTCTTGTCGGCCGGGCCAGCAGGCACCAGACGCACGACTTTCACCTGGTCGTTGTCGCTCTGCAACACGGCACCGATGCCCTCGAGGGACAGGCTCATGTTGATGTCGAAGTTTTCCGCGTTATCCGGCGACAGATAGTTGGTGTGCGGATCGTACGACATTGCGAAGGTGTTGATGTACGCCTGGAAGATGTCTTCCGGACGGGTCTGGTCCAGGCGCGCCAACTGGTTCTTGTAGCGCTTGGTCAGGGTTTCCTGGATCTGCTTCGGCTCTTTGCCGGCGATCTTCATCCGCAGCACTTCGTCCTTGACGCGTTTGCGCCACAGGTCGTCGAGTTCTGCGGTGGATTTGAGCCAAGGGGCGTCCTTGCGATCGATCAGCAAGGTCTCCTTGGTGTTGAAGTCCATCTTGTCGACGCCTTTGTTCAGCTCGGCAAGGGCGAAGTCCAGACGCGACTTGACGCGGTCCAGATAGCGCTTGTAGATGGTGAACCCGGCGTTGAGGTCGCCGCTTTTGAGGAAGTCGTCGAACTGGGTCTTCCACTTGTCGAATTCGGTGATGTCGCTGGCCATGAAGTAGCTGCGCGACGGATCCAGCAGCTTGAGGTAGCTGTCGTAGATGATCACCGAGCGCGCATCGTCGAGCGGCGGCTTGCTGTAGTGGTGACGCTTGAGCAACTCGACGACGTTCAGACTGGCGATGACTTCATCGCGATCAGGCTGCAATTTGTCCCAGCTGTTGGCTGCGAATGTATTGCCCGACACCGGCAACAAACCGATACCGATGAAAAGAGCGAGGGCGGTGCTGGGGAGCAAATGCTTCATGCTGATTCGACGCGGGGACAATTGATAACGCATATTAGGCCGTCTTTGAAGTCGCCGGTTCTACGAGAGCCGGTCGCATAATGCAAAAAGCCCGGCGCTACAGCTTCGGGCTCAGTCCAGACTCACTATGGAGGCACTGTGAAGGCATTGCAAGGCGTTGACGGTCAAGTGGCATGGGTTGAAGAGCCGAGTCCTACGTGCGATGTAGGACAAGTCCGCATTCGAGTGGCGGCAGCGGGCCTCAATCGCGCCGATTTATTACAGAAAGCAGGGCTTTATCCACCACCGCCAGGGGCCAGCCAAGTGCTCGGTCTTGAGTGCTCCGGGGTCATCAGTGAGGTCGGCGCGGGCAGTGCCTGGCAGGTCGGCGATCGGGTTTGCGCCTTGCTGGCCGGGGGCGGCATGGCCGAAGAGGTGGTCGTCGACGGACGGCACGTGCTGCCGGTTCCCGAAGGCGTTTCGCTGATCGAGGCCGCTGCATTGCCTGAGGTTTATGCAACAGTCTGGCTGAATGTGTTTCAACTTGCGGCGCTCAAACCGGGTGAGAAAGTTCTCCTGCATGCCGGCGCAAGTGGAATCGGTTCAGCCGCCATTCAGTTGTGCAAGGCGTTTGGCAATCCGTGTTGGGTCAGCGTCGGTTCGGCCGAACGTTTGGCCTATTGCGAGGCGCTGGGCGCACAGGGCGGGGTGCTGCGCAGCGATGATCTGGAGAGCCTGCGTGATTTCGGGCCGTTCAATGTGATTCTTGACCCGGTCGGCGGCAATTATTCGACGTTGAACCTCAAGCTGATGGCGCTGGATGGGCGTTGGGTGTTGATCGGTTTGATGGGCGGCCGCGAGGCGAAACTGGATCTGGCGCAGGTGTTGGCCAAGCGTGTGCAACTGCTGGGCTCGACGTTGCGCAGCCGTGGTGATCAGTTCAAGGCGGATTTGTTGAGTGACCTGGGTCAGCAGGTGTGGCCGCTGTTTGCCGAAGGGCGCTTGAGTCCGCAGTTGGCCAAGGCTTTCCCGGTGAAGGATGCCGAGGCAGCGTTTGCGGAGCTGGCGAGCAACAAGGTTTCCGGAAAGCTGGTATTGGTGATTGACGACAGTCTGAGTTAAGAACCGAAAAAAAGCCCCTCACCCTAACCCTCTCCCAAAGGGAGAGGGGACTGACCGGGTTGTGCTGTCGAGCTACATCGACCTGAGGCATCGAGTTGAACTCAGGTTCGGGATGGCGTGCCATTGCAGATTAAATCTTTGTCATTTCCAGAGGTGGATCGGCCAGCCGGATTTTTCGGCGTGCTCAAGCAGCACTGGGTCCGGATTCACCACGTGCGGGAAATCCACTTTCAGCAACAACGGCAAATCATTGCGCGAGTCGGAATAGAAGCTTGCGCCTTCCAGATTCTCTTCCTCAGCATCCAGCCATTCCAGCAAACGGGTGATCTTGCCTTCGCGGTAGGTCAGAGTGCCAACGGTGTGGCCGCTGTAAACACCATGGGCGACTTCCAGTTCGATACCAAGAATTTCATCGATGCCCAGTCGGTCAGCGATCGGTTTGACCAGGTGCGTGCCCGACGCCGAGATCACCAGAATCCGGTCGCCGGCCTTGCGGTGGGCGGCAATGGTCTTGGTCGCGTCGCTGAAGATGATCGGTTCGATAAAGTCTTCAACCCACGGCCCGACCAGATGATCGACTTCTTCCGGCGTGCGCCCGATCAGCGGTTCGAGGCTGAACTCCATGTACTCTTCCATGCGCAATTTGCCGTGGCTGTAGGCGTCCATCAGTTCGTTGTTCTTGCGCATGAACGACTCGGGATCGACCCAGCCGAGGCGCCCCATCTGCTCGCTCCAAAGAGTGGCGCAGTCGCCGTGGATCAAGGTTTCGTCCAGATCAAAAATTGCCAGGGCCATCAGTTCTCTCCGAGAACAGCTGCGAGCTACAAGCTTCGAGCTGCAAGAATTGGAATCAGCTGCGCCGCAGTCTACAACTTGAAGCTTGTAGCTCGAAGCTTGCAGCTGCTTTTAAGCTACCTCACACAGGGCCGTCGGATCGATGGAAAGCGCCAGACGCTGACCGTCGGGATGCAGGTCGGCGGCCGAGCGGTTGAGCACATCCACCACCAGTTCCACGCCGCGCGCTTCGATCCGGTAGCGGATGACGTTGCCGAGCAGGCTGTGGCTGCGGATCTGCGCGTCGAGTTCGCCTTCCAGGCTCAGCTCGATGGCTTCCGGGCGAATGGCGATGCGGTGGTTGATCGGGCGCTGCAACAGCTTCGATGCGTCGTCGGCATCGAGCAGGTTGTAGTTGCCGATGAAGCCGGCGGCGAATACATCGACGGGGGCGGTGTAGAGGGTTTCGGCATCGCCGCTTTGTACGATTTTTCCCTGATTCATCAGGAAAATTCGGTCAGACATCGTCAGCGCTTCTTCCTGATCGTGGGTGACGAAAATTGTGGTCAGGCCGAGTTCGCGTTGAATCTGACGGATCTGTTCACGCAGGTGTTTACGAATCCGTGCATCGAGGGCCGACAGCGGCTCATCCAGCAGTAACAAACGCGGACGTGTAACCAGCGAACGGGCGAGGGCCACGCGCTGGCATTGGCCTCCGGACAACTGATGCGGATAGCGGCTGGCGAAGTCGTTCAGTTCAACCAGTTTCAACACCTCGGAAACGCGTTTATGGCTGTCGTCGGCGTTGACCTTTTGCATGCGCAAACCGAAGGCGACGTTTTGCTCGACGGTCATGTTGGGGAACAGCGCATAGCTCTGAAACACCATGCCGATCCCGCGTTTCTGCGGACTCAACGGCACGATATCGACGCCATCGAGCAGGATCTTGCCGCCATCAACTGGCGTCAGGCCGGCAATGCAACGCAGCAGGGTGGATTTGCCGCAACCGGACGGGCCGAGCAGGGTGACGAATTCGCCCTTGTTGATCTCGCAGTTGATGTCGCTGAACACCGTGGTGCCTGCGTAGTTTTTCTGCAGGTGTTGGACGCTGACATAGCTCATTCGCTTTTGTCCTTGTTCAAGATGTTGGCGATCCAGGTCAGGACCAGCACGAAGAAGAAATACGAGATGACCAGCGCACTGGTGAAGTGGCCGCTGCTGTTGCGCATGTTGTTCAGATAAACCTGCAGGGTTTCGTAGCGTGTGCCGACGAGGATGTTGGCGAACACGAATTCACCGAACAGGAACGAGAACGACAGCAGCAGCGCGACCATCAGGCCTTTGCGCAGGTTGGGCAACACCACCAGAAACGCTGCCTGAAAGGTGCTGGCTCCGAGCAGTTGCGCAGCGTCCATCAGGTCGCGCAGGTTGATCGCTTGCAGGTTGTTGGTGATTGCCCGGTACATGAACGGCAACGCCACGGTGAAGTAACAGCCAATCAAAATCCATGGCGTGCCGACCATCGCCATCGGCCCGGAACCATACAACTGCAACAGACCCACCGAGGACACCACCGGCGGCACCGCGAAGGGCAGCAGGATCAGGATGTTCATCAGCGCATCGAGTTTCGGGAAGTGGTAATGCACCACGAACAGCAGCGGCAGGATCAGCACGACTGAAAGCACCAGCGCGCCGACGCAGACCAGCAATGACTGGCCGAATGCGTGCAGGAAACGCGGATCGCTCCACAACTGGATGTACCACTTGAAGGTGAAGCCGCTGGGCAGAATGGTTGCCGACCAACTGCTGGCGATCGAATAGACCAGCGTGCCCACGAGTGGTAGCAAGAGGATGGCGAACAGCAGATAAACCACGACGCGGTGGTAGAGGCCGGCCGGGCCGGATTCAGCGCGAGACATGGTAGCTCCTCTTCAGCAGCAGTTGATGCACGACGGTGACGATGGTCATCAGCGCCACCAGCACCACGGCCAACGCGCTGGCCAGATTCGGATCGAGGGAAATATCGCCGGAGACCATCGCTGCAATCCGGATCGGCAGGACGTTGAAGTTGCCGGTGGTCAGCGCGTAGACCGTGGCGTAGGCGCCGAGGGCGTTGGCCAGCAGGATCACGAACGTACCGAGCAGCGCCGGGGTCAGCACCGGTAAGCCGATGTGCCGCCAGAACTGCCAGCCATTGGCACCGAGCAGCGCGGCGGACTCGCGCCAGTCTTCACGCAAGGCGTCGAAAGCCGGATAAAGCAGCAGCACGCCGAGGGGAATCTGGAAGTAGGTGTAGAGGATGATCAGCCCGGTCTTCGAGTACAGGTTGAAATCCTGAATGATCCCCGACTGCTTGAGCATGATGGTGATGCTGCCGTTGAAACCGAGCAGGATGATGAACGCGAACGCCAGAGGCACACCGGCAAAGTTGCTGGTCATGTTGGCGAAGGCGTTGACGAAGTTGCGCAGTTTCGAGTCAACGCGGCGCAGCGAATACGCACCGAGTACGGCGATGATGATGCCGAACACGCTCGACCAGAAACTGATTTCGAGGCTGTACTGGATGGCCTGTAAATAAAACTTCGAACTGAAGATCTTGCTGAAATTGGCGAAACCCCAGCCGAACTCTTCCGATTGCAGGCTGTTGATCATCACCCAGACCAGCGGGGCGATTTCGAAGACGATAAAGAACAGCGCGAAGGGCACCAGGCACAGCGCCGCGAGCCATTTGCCGCGAGTCATTGAGTTCACTTGAGCAACTCCCGGCACACAGGTTTGTCGTGGGGCACGCCGAGCAGTTCGCAGACAGTGCCGCAGATTTCGGTCTGCTTCGGTGCGGCATCGGCGTTGAGGCTGAACGCATCGCCGAGGACAAACAGCGGCACCTGGCGTTCTTCCGGCAACAGGCCGTTGTGCGAGCGGTCATTGTTCATGCCGTGGTCGGCGGTCACCAACACTTGATAGCCAGCGTCGAGCCAGCTCTGCAGGTAGTCGGCGAGGATGATGTCGGCGAAGCGCGCGCTGTTGCGGTATTGCGAAGAGTCGAGACCGTGTTTGTGCCCGGCGTCGTCGATGTTCATCGGGTGGATCAGCAGGAAGTTCGGATCGTGGCGCAGGCGCAGGTTTTCCGCGTCGGCGAACAGGTGCGAATCCGGGTAGTGATCGCTCCAGTAGAAATGCCCGTGCTGGATTGGTAGCGACAGATTGTCGGTGTGCCTGTCGCGCGCGGCAACGAACGGCGAGCGGTTGTACAACTCGCTGACCCAGTGATACGCCGCTGCAGCGGTTTTCAGACCGGCATCGCGGGCGTAGTGATAAATGCTGCGCTGGTTGGACAGGCGCGAGACGTTGTTGTGGACAATGCCGCTGTCGATCGGCGGCACGCCGGTGAGAATGCATTCATAAAGCGGTCGGGACAGGGCCGGCAACTCGCACTCCAGTTGATAGAGTGCGGCGCGTCCTGCGCCAACGTAAGCCTGCAGATGCCCCATGGCGTGACGCGCGACCTCGTAGTTGAGACCGTCGAGCACGACAAGGATGACGTTGTGCTTCATAGGGGCAAAAACTCCGCGAAAACAGGAAATTTCAGATTCAGCCGAGATCCCCTGTGGGAGCGAGCCTGCTCGCGAATGCGGCGGATCATTCAACATTGATGTCGACTGACACGACGCCGTCGCGAGCAGGCTCGCTCCCACATTTGGATCTTCAACAGATCACGCAGTAGTGATCAGCCGCTTTATTTCATCTCGACGATGACTTCTTCGTTCCACTGCTGTGGCAGGGCCTTCGAAGTCTTTTCCCACGCATCGGCGTCTTTGATCGGGGTGACCTTTTTATACTGTTCGTTCGGCAGCAGTTTGGCCTTCACGTCTTCCGGCAATTGCAGGTGTTCGGCGCGGATCGGACGCGCATTGCCACGAGCGAGGTTGGTCTGGCCGGCGTCGCTGAAGATGTATTCGCGGGTCAGCTTGGCGGCGTTAGGGTTTTTTGCGTACTTGTTGATGATCGTGGTGTAGCCGGAAATCACCGAACCGTCGGACGGGATCAGCACCACGTAGTCATCCGGGTTGGCCATCTTGGCTTTGTAGCTGAGGCCGTTGAAGTCCCAGACCACGCCGACTTCGATCTCGCCTTTTTCCATGGTGGCGATGGTCGGGTTGGCCATCGACAGGCGACCCTGCTTGGCGATGTCGGCAAACAGGAGCAGGGCAGGCTTGATGTTTTTCTCGTCGCCACCGTTGGCCAGTGCCGCAGCCAGAACGCCGTTGGCCGCTTGAGCGGCCGTGCTCACGTCACCGATCGAGACCTTGTATTTGCCGCCCTTGAGGTCAGCCCATTTGGTCGGCACTTCGGAGCCGTGCAGCAGCTTTTTGTTGACGATGAAGGCGATGGTGCCGGTGTAGGCCAGTGCCCAGTTGCCGTCCTTGTCCTTGGCCCACTCCGGAACTTGATCCCAGGTGCTTGGCTTGTACGGTTGCACCACGCCTTGCTTGACCGCGATCGGGCCGAAGGCCGCACCGACGTCGCCGATGTCGGCGGTGGCGTTGTCTTTTTCTGCGGCGAACTTGGCGATTTCCTGGGCCGAGCTCATGTCGGTATCAATGTGTTTCAGACCGTAGGTCTTGGCCAGGTCTTCCCAGGTGCCCTTCCAGTTGGCCCAGTCATCCGGCATGCCGACGCTGTTGACGGCGCCTTCCGCTTTCGCAGCGGCTTCGAGGGTTTTCAGATCGGTGCCGGCGGCCATGGCCGAGGTGCACATTGCAATGGTCGAGCCTAACAGTGTTGCCAGGAAAAGCTGTTTCATTCCGAAGCTCCTTGGTCGTGTTCAACGCTGCGATTGCGGTGTGGGTTGGTCTAGGTCAGCAATACCTGAGCCAATTTAAGGGGGCTGGATGACACTTTGATGTCGGAAGCCCTGCGGCAGGCCGTTTATTTGCCCGGTATCGGCGGGTGCCAAGTAAGCGTAGACCATGCTCAAAGCCCCGCAGAGCAGGGAATTGGCCGATGTATTGCAAGTCTTGAGGACGACCGTTCGGTAGTTTTGTCATCTCTCGGTCATCTGCACTGCCTAGGCTTGCAACACACGGAAACGGTTCGTCGGCCGTGGGTTTTTGCCCTGAAACAGTGCTGGTCTAGTCCAGATAGGTAACGTTGATGCGCGATGAGGCAACGAAAGCGGTGACAGCGATTGGTCAGGTGTTGCAGGAGCAGCTTGATCACGGGTTGCTGGCGGCGGGCAGCAAGTTGCCGGCCGAGCGCAAGCTCAGTGAGTTGTTCGGCACGACGCGGATTACCGTGCGTGAGGCGTTGTTGCAGTTGGAGGCGCAGGGGCAGATTTATCGTGAGGAGCGCCGTGGCTGGTTCGTCTCGCCGCCGCGTCTGGCGTACAACCTGATGCAGCGCAGTCACTTTCACGCGATGGTCAGTGCGCAGGGGCGAGTGCCGTCGACCGAGGTGATTTCGGCGCGGTTGCAGCCGGCTTCGGCGGCGGTGTGTGCGTGGTTGCAGTTGCCGGCGTTGTCGAGCGTGATTCAGATTTGCCGGTCGCGGCGCATTGATGGGCGGTTGGTGTTGTATGTGGAGCACTATCTGAATCCGCAGTTTTTCCCGGGGATTCTTGAGTTTGATTTGAATCAGTCGATGACCGAGTTGTATGCGCGGCATTACGATTTGCACTATGGGCGGGTACGCTTTGAGATTGTGCCTACGTCGTTGTCGGTGGATGCGGCGGCGGCTTTACGGGTGTCGGTGGGGAGTCCGGGGTTGCGGATTGCTCGGGTTAATTATGATCAGCATGAGCGGTTGATTGATTGTGATCTGGAGTTTTGGCGGCATGATGCGATTCACGTTGGGGTTGATGTGGTTTGAGGCTTTGGCCTTGGCGGCCTGTGGGCCGACCAGGCTCTTGGGGTTTTGGGTGAATATCCGTTGTTTTGGGTGTTGCGGGTGGCGGTTCCGCTCTTACAGCGGGTCACTTTTGCAGACGCCCAAAAGTAACCAAAACGCTGGGCCCCGGCGTTCGGCCCGCTCGCTGGGGCTCGGGGTTCCTTCGCTCCGGGATCGATCCGGGCGCATCGCCTCCGGTTTGCTTCGCTGCACCTCCTCTCGATGTGTTCGACTTCGTCGAACGGTCGCTGCGCTCCCACACCCGGATCAATCCCTCCACTCAGCCTGCCGAAGGGGCCAGCACGGCAAGATCAAGAGCGGTACTCGAGCTTGCGCTCATTGTGTTGAGTGGTGAGAAGCAGAGGCGATGTAGGTTTACCGGTTTGGACTCAATCCTTGTGGGAGCTGGCTTGCCAGCGATGGCGGCCTGACAGCCGACCAATCTCTGTCGGTTGTACTCAATCCCTGTGGGAGCGAGCCTGCTCGCGAAAGCGCCCGGACAGCCGACTAATCCCCGTCGTATGTACTCAATCCCTGTGGGAGTGAGCCTGCTCGCGAAAGCGCCCGGACAGCCGACCAATCCCTGTCGTATGTACTCAATCCCTGTGGGAGCGAGCGTGCTCGCGAAAGCGCCCGGACAGCCGACCAATCCCCGTCGTATGTACTCAATCCCTGTGGGAGCGAGCTTGCTCGCGAAAGCGCCCGGACAGCCGACCAATCTCTGTCGTATGTACTCAATCCCTGTGGGAGCGAGCTTGCTCGCGAAAGCGCCCGGACAGCCGACCAATCTCTGTCGTATGTACTCAATCCCTGTGGGAGCGAGCCTGCTCGCGAAAGCGCCCGGACTGCCGACCAATCCCCGTCGTATGTACTCAATCCCTGTGGGAGCGAGCTTGCTCGCGAAAGCGCCCGGACAGCCGACCAATCCCTGTCGTATGTACTCAATCCAATTGTAGGAGTGAGCCTGCTCGCGATGGCGGCCTGACAGCCGACCAATCTCTGTCGTATGTACTCAATCCCTGTGGGAGCGAGCTTGCTCGCGAAAGCGCCCCTACAGTCATCTCATCTCTATTTGTCGACCCGCGCATTGGCATACAGATAATCCGTCGCCAACGACGCCAATGTCCTCACGCCCACCACCAGCGCCGACTCATCCACAAAGAACCCCGGATTGTGATTCGGCGCAGCTTTGCTCATGTCCTGATCTCTCGGGGTCACGCCGAGAAACACAAACAGGCCCGGCACTTCTTTGGCATAGAACGAAAAATCTTCCGCGCCGCCCACAAGGGGTGCATTCACCACATCATCCTTCGCCGCCCACTTCAAGGTCGGCAGCATTTTTTCCGTCAGCGCCGGGTTGTTGATGGTCGGGTCGTATTTTTCGATGATGGTGACATCCGCTTTCGCACCGCCGCTCTCGGCGATTTTTTCCACGGTCTGGCGGACGTCGGCATGCAGTTTCTGGCGGATGCCATAGTCGTAGGAGCGGATCGTACCGGTCATGTCGACCGATTCGGGAATGATGTTGTAGCGCGTGCCGCCATTGATGGTGCCGATGCTGACCACTGAGGGATAAGAGGAGATGTCGGTGCGGCGGCTGACCACGGTTTGCAGGCCGACGATGGTTTGTGCGCCGACGGTGATCGGGTCGATGCCGTCCCAGGGGCGGCCGGCGTGGGTCTGTTTGCCGAGGATTTTGATGCGCAGGTCGTCGGAGCTGGCCAGGGTGGCGCCGGGGCGGTAGGCGATCTGGCCAGCGGGAACGCCGGCCCAGACGTGCAGGCCGAAGACGGCGTCGGGTTTCGGTGATTTCATCACGCCTTCCTCGACCATCATCTTCGCGCCCCAGGTGTTCTTGCCGTCGGGGATGAAGTCGCTCGGGCCTTCCTCGGCGGGCTGGAAGTAGAAGACTACGGTGCCGGGCAGCGTGTCGCGCATGCCTGTGAGAATTTTCGCCGTGCTCAGCAGGATTGCGGTGTGGGCGTCGTGGCCGCAGGCGTGCATCACGTCGACTTCTTTGCCGAGGTAGGTGCCTTTGGCTTTCGAGGCGAACGGCAGGTCGGCGACTTCCTTGACCGGCAGCGCGTCCATGTCGGCGCGCAGGGCCACGGTCGGGCCGGGCAGGGCGCCTTTGAGGACGGCGACCACGCCGGTGCGGGCGACGCCGGTTTTGACGTCCAGGCCCATGGCCTTGAGTTGTCTGGCGACCAGCTCGGCGGTGCGTTTTTCCGTGTTGCCGAGTTCTGGATGGGCGTGGATGTCGCGGCGGGTTTCCAGCAGTTCCGGTTCGAGCTTTTGCGCTTGTTCGGCGATTTGCGTGCGAGTGCTTTCCAGCGTTGCGGCGCCGGCGTGGCTGGCGAACAGGCTGAGCAGAACGGCTTGGGCAATGCGCGTCAGTTGCATCGGTTTCTCCTTGATTATTGTTGTCGGGCTTCACTGCCTGTGACTGTAACCGCGCGCCTGAGTGCTATTCCTTCGGCTCGCCGCCGCCGGCAGTGATCACTTGTACGCTCATGCGCGGCGTTGCCAGATCGAGTCCGGCTTCGTCGAGATGACGTTTGAGCGACAGGTTGAAGGCGCGGGAAACTTCCCATTGTTTGATCGGCGCGGTCTTGAACCGGGCGCGCAGTATCGCACTGCCGGATTCGAAACTTTCGACACCCTGAATTTCCAGTGGTGACCAGATGTTGCGCCGCTGCAATGGATCGGTACGCATCTTCTGGCCGACTTCGCGCATCAGTTTGATCGCGTCATCGATCTCCATGTTGTACGGCACCGCCACACGGAAGATCGCGTAGCCGAACTCCCGTGAGTAGTTCTTGATGCTTTTGATTTCGCTGAACGGGATGGTGTGAACGATGCCGTCGATGTCGCGCAGGCGCACGGTGCGGATGGTCAAGCCTTCGACGGTGCCGAGGTGGCCGCCGACATCGACGTAGTCGTCGATGGCCAGCGAGTCTTCGATGATGATGAACAGGCCGGTGATCAGGTCAGCGACCAGCGACTGCGCACCGAAACCGATGGCCAGACCGATCACACCGGCACCGGCCAGCAGTGGTGTGACGTTCATGCCCATGTTCGCCAGCGCGACGATCAGCGCGATGATGAAAATCGCCACGAACAGCACGTTGCGGATCAGCGGCATCATCGTTTGTGCACGTGCATTCGCCAGGCCTTTGCGCGAACGAGTGAGGGCGTGGTGCACGGCGGTGTCGGCAAGAATCCAGATCAGCCAGGAGAAAATCAGTGTGCCGATCAGGCTGAACAGCTTGACGCTGACATCGTGCCCTTCGCCCTCGGCGAAACCGATCAGCGACTGGCCCCAGACGCGCAAGCCGAGTTCGATGAAGACCAGCCAGACCAGCAAATGGGCGAGGGTGTAGAAGAAACTTTTCAAGCGTTCGGAGTAGAGCGCATGACGTTTCGGCCCGCGCTGCGGTTTCAGGGAATGACGGCGAACGAGTCCGTTGATCACCATGCACATCACCAGCAGCACGGTGCAGATCAGCGATTGGCGCAACGCCGTGCTGGTGTCGCCGGCGGAAACGAACGTGGCGAACAGCGAGATGCCGACCAGCACCAGCGCTGGCACGTACCAGAAGGTGCCGAGGATTTCGATGGTGTCGCTGAGGGCGCGGCGGGTCAGGCGTCGCGACAGCGGCTGATTGCGGATCAGGTGCGCGATCGGTCGGCGGAAACGCAGGATGAACAGACCGGTCGACAGCGCCGCGAGCACATTGGCCACGGTCGCGGCGGTGTGCGCCAGATGCACGCCCAGGCTTTCGATCAAACGCGGGTCGTTCAGCGCTTCACCGAACGCAGCGAAACTGCCGATCAGCCACAGCGGCCGGAACGCCTGATGACGCAGGATGTACAGCGCACGATGGCGGTGCGGGCCATCGAGCAGGGAAAACGCGATTACGCAGATCGCCGAGAAGCAGGTGCCGACTACCAGCGCATAGGCCAACACCATCGCCAGGCTTTTGCCCAGTGACGACGGCAGCGCGTAGCTCATGTAGACGGTCATCACCAACGCGATCAGCCACGGCCCTAGCTTGCGCAAAGCGAAGCGCAGCATGTCGAGGGCCTTGGGGTGTTGCGGCAGTTCCTCGGTAAGGCCGAAGCGCATGCGCACCCGGTGGCCGAGCCAGATCAGCGCGGCAGCGAGCAGGCTCCACACCGCGAGGATCATGGCGAAGCCGAAGATGATCGGCAGCCACTCGTTGGCCGGCAGCATCATCGCGCTCAGTTCGTCCTTGGCCAGATCGAACTCGTTGCCCCAGCGGTTGAGCGGGCTGTCGGCGCCGGTGAATTGTTTTTCGAAGTTGGACAGGGTGCCGCCGATCAGGCCGAGCACGCCTTCTTCGGGGCTGGCCTGAGCCTTTTTGGTAGCGTCGCGCAGCTTCTTCAGGTCGGTCAGCAACTGTGCGCGTTGCTTGTCGTTTTCCAGCGACTTGATGACTTCGTCGAGGGACTGGCCGAGCGGTTCCTGGGCTTCGGGTTGGGCTTTGTTGGTGTTGAGCAGCCCCGGCAAACCGACCGCCTGGGCAGGCGCCAGCGGCAGCAGCGTCATCAGGCAGACAAGGAACAGACTGGGCAAAGCAAAAAGACGAGCGAACACTAGGCGGTCAACCTCGCAAGGGGCGGATTCGCTGGAGTGTACGAGGCCCACCCATTCAATGCGAGCCGGGCGCGGATTTATTCGTTGAGTTTGGCGAGGATCTTGTAGACCACAGTGGCGAGGATCATCAGCATGCCAACCCACATGGCAAACACACCGGCGTTCTTGTCACGGAAGTTGAAACCGATTGCCAGCAGGAGCATTCCGCACAGGATGGGAATGAGCATGGCGTGGAACGAAGACATCGAGATCATGGAGACTGCCTTGTCGAAATGAATGATGTAAGTCTAGGTCGGTTTTGGCTGAGCCACGCTGATGTGTATCAGAACTGAGTCAGCCCAAAGATGAAATTTGTGTTGTCTGGACTGCCGCTTTCGCGAGCAGGCTCGCTCCCACAGTTTGGAATGCATTCCAGGGTGGGAGCCAGTCTGCTGGCGAAGTTTTACGGCAACTCGCGGCAGGCGTAGAACGCGCTGAGCACTTTGACCAGATGCGCCAGGTCGTGGCTGCCGCACAGTTCGCGGATCGAGTGCATGGCGAAGGTCGGCAGGCCGATGTCGACCGTGCGCACGCCGAGGTGGCTGGCGGTGATCGGGCCGATGGTCGAGCCGCAACCCATGTCGCTGCGCACCACGAAACTTTGCACCGGCACTTCTTCGGCCATGCACAGATGGCGGAAGAAACCGGCGGTTTCGCTGTTGGTGGCGTAGCGCTGGTTGCTGTTGACCTTGATCACCGGGCCGGCATTGAGTTTCGGGCCGTGGTTGGCGTCGTGCTTTTCTGCGTAGTTGGGATGCACGCCGTGGGCGTTGTCGGCCGAGACCAGCAGGGATTTCTGGATGGTGCGGACGAATTCGTCACCTTCCGGCAGCAGGCGGCGCAAGGTCTGTTCGAGCATCGGGCCATCGGCACCGCAGGCCGAGCAGGAGCCGACTTCTTCGTGGTCATTGCACACCAATACACAGGTTTCGTCGGTTTCGGCGGTGAGCAAGGCTTGCAGGCCGGCGTAGCACGACAGCAGGTTGTCGAGCCGCGCACCGGCAATGAAGTCACCGTTCAGGCCGATGACCGCAGCACTTTGCGTGTCGTAGAAACTCAACTCGTAATCGAGCACGACGTCGGCGTTCAGGCCATGTTCGCGGGCCAGCTGATCGGTGAGCACGGCACGGAAATCAACACGTTCGTCACCGGCAAATTGCGCGAGGATCGGCGGCAGTTCGGTCTGCGCGTTGATCGCCCAGCCCTGATTGGCTTCACGGTTGAGGTGAATCGCCAGGTTCGGAATGATCGCGATCGGTGCCTTGAAGTCGATCAACTGGCTTTCGACTTTGCCATCGCGGCGGAAGGTTACGCGGCCGGCCAGCGACAGATCGCGGTCGAACCACGGCGCCAGCAATGCGCCGCCGTAGACTTCAACGCCCAGTTGCCAGAAGCCCTGACGCTGCAGCTCCGGTTGCGGCTTGACCCGCAGGCACGGGCTGTCGGTGTGCGCGCCGACCAGACGGATACCGCCGTGCAGTGGCGAAGTGCGGCCCATTTTGATCGCGACGATCGAGGAGTCGTTACGGGTGACGTAATAGCGGCCGTTAGGCTCGGTGCTCCATGGCTCACGCTCGTCGAGGCGCACATAACCGGCGGCCTCCAGACGCTGAACCAGACTGGCAGTGGCGTGGAACGGGGTAGGGGAGGCCTTGAGAAAGTCGATCAGGCCTTGGTTCAACTCTTCGCGCATAAGAAACTCCAGACAGCAATGGGCGGGAGTTTAACGCATCGGCTTGAAGCTTGGGGCATGACATGCGGTCTTGAAATGCATGCAAAAAACTGTGGGAGCGAGCTTGCTCGCGAAAGCGGTATCACCTTCAACATCAATGTCGACTGATCAATTGCTTTCGCGAGCAAGCTCGCTCCCACAGGGGTTCGGTGGTGTCCGTCAGAACGGCGCGGGGCACTCGAAGCGCAGGCGTTCGCCGGTTTGCGGGTGAGTGAAGCTGAGCATGCTCGCGTGCAGACACAGGCGTGGCCATGCCGTCAGCGCCTGCTCGTGGGCGTAGAGCCCGTCACCGAGCAGCGGATGCCCGATCGACAGCATGTGCACGCGCAACTGGTGCGAACGACCAGTGATCGGCGTCAGCTCAACGCGACACCAGTCGCCGCAGCGCTCCAGCACACGCCAGAAGGTCAGCGCATGCTTGCCGAATTCGTGGTCGACCACGTGGCGCGGTTTGGTCGGCGGGTCGTAACGCAGTGGCAAGTCGATGCTGCCGCTGTCGAGTTCCGGCTGACCCCAGGCCAACGCGGTGTAGGCCTTTTCGGTTTCGCGGTCGTGAAACTGCCGCGACAGTTCGCGATGCGTGTCGGCGTCACGGGCGAGCAGAATGATGCCGGAGGTTTCCCAGTCCAGGCGATGGACGATGCGCGCTTCCGGGTAGCCGTTTTCCTGCAAGCGGGTAATCAGGCAATCCTTGTTGTCGTCGGCGCGACCGGGCACCGAGAGCAGCAAGGTCGGCTTGTTCACCACCAGTACGGCGGCGTCCTGATGGATGATGTGGATGTTGGACAGCGGCATTAAAACAGCCTCGTAACAAATGCCAACGGCGGTTCAGGGCCATTCCACTGAAGGAATGGCCCTGAACCGCCGTCGTTCCTGCTAAATCGACTCAGCGATCAGGCAGGGTGATGTTGAGTTCCAGAATCGAGCAACTGCCCTGGCTTTCCAGTGCAACATGTACGTCGTCGTTGCCGATGTTGACGTACTTGCGGATCACGTCGACCAGTTCCTTCTGCAAGGCTGGCAGGTAATCCGGCGTGCTGCGCTGGCCGCGCTCATGCGCCACGATGATCTGTAGACGCTCTTTCGCTACCGAGGCGGTACTTGGCTTTTTGTTGGCACGAAAGAAGTCAAAAAGGTTCATTACCTACCTCCAAACAGGCGCTCGAAGAATCCCTTCTTCTCGACATCGAGGAAACGGTGGGCTTTTTCTTTGCCCAGCAAACGGTCGACGGTATCGCTGTAAGCCTGACCGGCATCGCTTTGGTCGTCGAGAATCACCGGGACGCCCTGGTTGGATGCCTTGAGCACCGCCTGGGATTCCGGGATCACGCCAAGCAGCGTTACCGAGAGGATTTCCTTGACGTCTTCAACGCCCAGCATCTCGCCCTTTTCAACACGCTCCGGGTGGTAACGAGTGATCAGCAGGTGTTCCTTGATCGGGTCTTCGCCACGTTCGGCGCGACGCGATTTGCTCGCCAGCAGGCCGAGCATGCGGTCCGAATCTCGTACCGAGGACACTTCCGGGTTGGTCACGACGATCGCTTCATCAGCGAAGTACATGGCCAGGTGCGCACCTTTTTCGATGCCGGCCGGGGAGTCGCAGACGACGAACTCGAATTGTTCCTTGAGCTCCATCAGGACTTTTTCCACGCCTTCGACAGTCAGCGCGTCTTTGTCGCGGGTCTGACTGGCGGCCAGTACGTAGAGGTTTTCCAGACGCTTGTCTTTGATCAGGGCCTGTTGCAGGTTGGCTTCGCCGTTGACCACGTTGACGAAGTCATACACCACGCGGCGCTCGCAACCCATGATCAGGTCGAGGTTACGCAAGCCCACGTCGAAGTCGACGATCACTGTTTTGTGGCCGCGCAGAGCGAGGCCGGTACCGATAGCGGCGCTGGTGGTGGTCTTACCCACACCACCCTTGCCGGATGTAACCACGAGAATCTTGGCCAAGGTGTTTCACCCCTAAGGAAGAAGGACTTTTTAGCCCCTGAAAAACATCTCTTGAAAACTACTGCAGTCGGACAGCCTTGGCTGGAATTCGGCGTTGAGCCTTTTTCCTACTTCGTTTGAGCCGTTTTCGCTACGTTTTAGAGATGCTTGGAAAATGCGGCAGTATCCGTTAAAGCCGAATGATGTTCAACACGTCGCCCGACAGGCTGACCTGTACGCCCGAGCCCCACATTGGGTCGCGGCGCAAATCTTCGGAGACCTTGTAATGACCGGCGATGGAGATCAGTTCAGCGCTCAATTGCTGACAGAAAATCCGTGCCTTGGTATCACCCTTCACGCCGGCCAGCGCACGGCCACGCATCGGGCCGTATACATGGATGTTGCCATCGGCGAGAAGTTCCGCCCCCGGACTGACCGAAGACACCACGACCAGATCGCCACCTTGGGCATATATCTGTTGGCCACCACGTACTGGCGTGGTGATGACGCGGGTCGGTTTGACCGTTGGTTCAGGCGGTTTTTCCGGCTTCTTTTTGACTTCGGCTTCGGCTGTTTCCAGCGGTCGCTCACGGGCGCCCGACGGCGGTAATACCGGAATGTCGATGGCGATGGCGGCGGCGATGTCTTCGATGCGGCTGGCGCGAATCGCCAGGGTGCGCAGGCCATGTTGACGGCAGACGCGCATCAGGCCCGGCAGATCGACGGCGCCTTCGCTCGGCGGCAGTTTGTCCAGCGCCAGAACCAGCGGCGCGTTACTGAAGAAGTTCGGCGCCTGGGCGACTTTGGCGGCCAATTGCCGATCGAGGCTTTCGAGGTCGTTACGGGCCAGTTCCAGCACAGTAATGGCCAGCATGCTGCCCTTGAGCTGGAATACGGGATCTTGGTCTAACGGTTCGGTTTGGCTCATGTCGGCATACAACGGCTTGTCACTAAAAGTGCCGAGACTTATAACGAGAACGCCCGCGAGCCGCAAGCCGGGTCGAACGATGTAGAATGCGCGGCCACTGTATTTACGGAAGCTTTAATGGATCGCCCGCGTTTTCGAAAAGCATTTTTATCGCCACGCTTCTGGCCGCTCTGGTGCGGTCTGGGGCTTTTGTGGCTGATCGTGCAGCTGCCGTATCCGGCCTTGCTGACCATCGGTCGAGTTTTGGGCGCGTTGATGTATCGCGTGGCCGGCGACCGGCGGCGCATTGCCAAGCGCAATCTTGAACTGTGCTTCCCGGAAAAATCCGCCGCCGAGCGCAAACGTCTGCTCAAGGAAAACTTCGCCTCCACCGGCATCGCCTTTTTTGAAATGGCCATGAGCTGGTGGTGGTCGCGTGAACGTCTTGCCAAGCTGGCCCACGTTGAAGGCCTGGAGCATTTGCAAAAGGCCCAGCGCGAAGGCAAAGGCGTGATCCTGATGGCCGCGCATTTCACCACGCTGGAAATCGGCGCGGCGTTGCTCGGCCAGCAGCACACCATCGACGGCATGTACCGCGAACACAAGAATCCGTTGTTTGACTATGTTCAGCGTCAGGGCCGCGAGCGGCACAACCTCGACTCGCTGGCGGTGGAGCGTGACGACGTGCGTGGCATGCTCAAGTTGCTGCGCTCCGGTCGCGCGATCTGGTACGCACCGGATCAGGACTACGGCGCCAAGCAGAGCATCTTCGTGCCGCTGTTTGGCATTCAGGCGGCGACCGTGACGGCGACGACGAAATTCGCCCGTCTCGGCAAGGCGCTGGTGGTGCCGTTCACGCAGGAGCGTCTGGCCGACGGCAGCGGTTATCGCTTGGTGATTCATCCGCCGCTGGAAGATTTCCCCGGTGAAACCGAAGAAGCCGATTGCATCCGCATCAATCAGTGGGTCGAAAGCGCTTTGCGCGCCTGCCCCGAGCAATACCTGTGGGCGCATCGGCGCTTCAAGAGCCGGCCACCGGGCGAGCCGAAGCTGTACGCCAAACGCGGTTGATTGACCCATCCCTTTAAGCATCATGGAGCGTTGCGATGAGCCCAGCTGAACCGGTCACAGGTTTGATTCTTTCCGGCGGCGGGGCTCGGGCGGCGTATCAGGTGGGGGTGCTGGCGGCGATTGCCGAATTGCTGCCGTTGGGCGCAGACAATCCGTTTCCGGTGATCGTCGGCACCTCGGCCGGGGCGATCAACGCCGTCAGCCTCGCCAGCGGCGCTAGCGATTTTCGCGCCGCCATCGAACGTCTCACCTTGTTCTGGCAGGGCTTTCGCAGCCATCGCGTACTGCGCAGTGACTGGCCCGGGGTCATCCGTCAGGCCAGCCGCTTTGTCAGCCACAGCTTGCTCGGCCTCGGTCGGCAACTGCCAGTGGCGCTGCTCAACAGTTCGCCACTGCGCGATCTGCTCAATGAAAAACTGCATATGCCCGGCATCGCCGAATCCATCGCGCGCAAGCAATTGCATGCGGTGGCGGTGACTGCGTTCGGCTATGAGTCGGGGCAAGCGGTGACGTTCTATCAGGGCGGCGGCACGATCGATTCATGGCTGCGCCATCGACGCATTGGTGTGCCGACGCAGCTGTCGGTAGATCACCTGCTGGCCAGTTCGGCGATTCCGTTGCTGTTCGCGCCGGTGAAAATCGGTGATGAATATTTCGGTGATGGCGCTGTGCGGCAATCGGCACCGATCAGCCCGGCACTGCATTTGGGCGCGAGCCGGGTGCTGGTGGTCGGCGTCAGCGGCAACCCGCGCGGGTTTGATCCGCAGCAGCCGCTGGAACGTGCCTACACGGGGCAACAGCCGACGCTGGCGCAGATCGGCGGGCACATGCTCAACAGCACGTTTATTGACAGCCTCGAGAGCGACATCGAGTTGCTGCAGCGTCTCAACCAGTTCAGCCACTTGATGCCCGCCGGCACACCGACGCGCGAATTTGGTGTGGCGCCGGTGGAGGTGTTGGTGATTTCGCCGAGTCAGCCGATCGACGAGATCGCAGCGCGGCATCGCCAGGAATTGCCGGCGGCGTTGCGTTTGTTTTTGCGCGGGCCGGGTGCGACCAAAACCAGTGGGGCAGGGGTGTTGAGTTATCTGCTGTTCGAGGCGGGGTATTGCAGTGAGTTGATTGATCTGGGGCGCAGGGATGCGTTGGCCAAGCGCGAGGAGCTGTGCCGGTTTCTCGGGATATCCGCAGCGGTGGCCCCGGCCTGAGATTTGTGGTGCTGCCATTCGCGAGCAAGCTCGCTCCCACAGGGTTCGGTGTCGAATGCGCAATTTGCAATCAACATAGAACCACTGTGGGAGCGAGCTTGCTCGCGATGGCGTCCATACGGACGCCGCCGGATCAGAAGTGGAACTTCACCAGGAAGCTCGTGGTGCTCTGATTGGTCTTGAACGCACCGGTGTCGTCGATGCCGTACTTGTCTTTCCAGTAGTCGTATTCCACACCGACATACAACTGCTTCTCGCCGAAGCTCAACGCCTTGCCCAGGTCGTATTTGATCTGCGGGTTGAAGTGCAGGTTGGCGTGGTAATCGCCTTTGGAGTTGGAGTCGTTGTCGGTGACCCAGTCCATGAAACCGTCGATCAGGATGTCCGACTTGCCGACCGGGATGGTGTAGGACCACACCGGAGTGATCTGCCAGACATTGTCACCGGCGCGAGCACCCTGGGTGTGGCGCTGGTAGAAGTTCAACTGGAAGTAGTCGAAGCCCGGGATCGCCAGGTCAAAGCCTGGACCGATCAGGTACGACTCGGTATCGCCTTCGCCGAATTCGTAAGTCATCGCCACCAGGACGTCTTTGATCGGGCCGAACTCGATCTTCTGGTCGAGCACCTTGCCCAGCGAGATGCGCGGGCTGAACTCACCGTAGTAAGTGTTCGGACCGTTGCTGAAGTCCTTGCCACCGTTGTAGAAGATCTTGTCGAGGAAGAAGAAGTTGTCGCCGTACGTCCACGCGTCGGCGTGTTCGAAAGTGACGGTCTGCTGGATGCGCGGGTTGACCTGGAAGTCCTTGCCATACAGATAGGTCAGGCTGTTGTTCTGCCACTGCAGCAGGCCTTCGGCCATGGCCTGGCCGCCGGCCAACATCGATCCCGCGAGCATCAGGCTGGTGCACATACGTTTCATTCGGTTGCTCCCAAAGTAGGTGTTCCACGTTTATTTTTTTAAGATCGGCGCTCTGGTGTGGCGCCTTTTTTCGTTGTTGCAAAAGTCATCCAAACGGTCAGCTTTGCTGCTTGTGGCAAGCGATATAGCAAGAGCTGGGCCAAGGCTTTCGAAAAGCCAAAAAACGCCCTCTCGGCTGCTGAAAAACAGTCGATTGAGCGTGTTTTCGGGATGCCTCGGTACTGGCCGGGGCCGGGATAAGTTGGCCCGTCGGTCAGGAATTAAATCCGGGCTTTTTTTTAGACCGAATTCAAGAGGCCGCGGAGAATACTGACTCAACGGCCAGGTCTCAAGTGCCCCGCAACAGAGCACCGACGACAGGCATGGGGCACGGTTGCGGGCCATCTTAGAAATGCACCTTTACCAGCAGGCTGGCGGTGTTCTGATTGGTGTCGAAGTTGTGGGTGTTTTCGACGCCGTATTTGTTTTTCCAATAGCTGTATTCGGTGCCGACATACAGTTGCTTGTGGCTCCAGCCCAAGGCTTTGCCCAAGTCATATTTGATCTGCGGATTGATGTGCAAGTTGGCGTGGTAGGTGCCGCGCGAGTTCTCGTCGTTGTCGACCACCCAATCGAGATAGCCGTCGATCAGCACATCGGAATTGCCTAAAGGAAAGCTGTAGGACCAGCCGGGAGTGATCTGCCAGACGCCGTCGCCGGGGCGCGGGCCTTCGGTCTGGCGGCGGAAGATATTGAGGGTGACGTAGTTGAAACCGGGCACCTTGAGGTCGAAGCCGGGGCCGATCAGGTAGGCTTCGCTATCGCCTTCGCCGTACTCGTAGGTCATGGCGAGCAGGACGTCTTTGATCGGGCCGAACTCGAGCTTCTGGTCGAAGATCTTGCCGAACGAGAAGCGCGGGGTGAATTCACCGTAGAAGGCATGGGGACCTTTGTTCGCGTCTTCCTTGCCGTTGTAGAAGATCTTGTCGACGAACAGGAAGTTGTCGCCGTACTTCCACTTGTCGGCGTGCTCAAAGGTCAGCGTTTGCTGGATCGACGGGTTGATCGCGAAGTTCTTGCCGTACAGATAGCTGAGGCTGTTGGTCTGCCACAGCAGTAAATCGCCGGCCATGGCCTGACTCGCGGCCAGCAGGCCGCCACTCAACAGAACGTTGGTTTGCGTGCGAATCATCTGTTGCTCCCTCTTGTTTTTATTGTTGAGGCAGGGTGTTGCACAGTCCCTGTGGGAGCGAGCTTGCTCGCGAAAGCGGTGTGTCATTCAACAGTGATATTGACTGACATGGCCTCTTCGCGAGCAAGCTCGCTCCCACAGGGATAATCGGTAATGCTGTTAATGCGCGTGGCAGTCGTTGATTGCTGCGCGCTCTTTACCGCCGAGAATGTTGAACAGCAGGTTCAGCGTCAGCGCGCTGAGCGTGGCCATGGCGATACCGCTGTGGGTAATCGGGCTCATCCACATCGGCAGATGCGCGAAGAACTCCGGACGCACCACCGGGATCAGGCCCATGCCGATGCTCACCGCCACCAGCAGCTGATTGCGACGGTCACCGATGTCGGCTTCCTGGAGGATCTTGATGCCGGTTGCGGCAACCATGCCGAACATCGCAATCGCTGCGCCGCCCAGTACCGCCGGTGGAATCGAGGCGACGAGGAATGCGGCTTTCGGCAACAGGCTCAACACGATCAGCAAACCACCGGCAACGATGGTCACCGAACGGCAGCGCACACCGGTCATCTGCACCAGACCGATGTTCTGCGCGAAGGAGGAGTGGGTAAACGTGTTGAAGAAACCCGCCACGAACGAGGCGCCGGCATCACACAGCAAGCCGCGACGCAGCATGCGTGGGCAGACTTCCTGGCCGGTGATCTTGCCGAGCGCGAGGAACATCCCGGTGGATTCAACAAAGATGATCACCACCACCAGACACATCGATAGGATCGGCGCGAGCTCGAATTTCGGCATGCCGAAATGCAGCGGGGTGACGAACTGAATCCATGGCGCGTTGGCCATGCCGCTCAGGTCGACCATGCCGATCGCGCCGCACAGGATGTAGCCGAAGCACATGCCGATCAGTACGGAAATGTTGACCCAGAAACCGCGCATGAAGCGGTGGACCAGCAGAATAGTGCCCAACACCAATGCGGCGATGGCCAGATAGATCGGTGAGCCGAATTGTGCAGCGCCAGCACCGCCACCGGCCCAATTCACGGCCACGGGGAACAGCGACAAACCGATCGAGGTGATGACCGTGCCGGTCACCAGAGGCGGGAAGAAGCGTACGACCTTGGACATGAACGGCGCGATGAGCATGCCGAAGAAGCCGGCGGCAATCGTCGCGCCGAAGATGCCTTGCAGGCCGATACCGGGCATGCCAGCCATGGCGACCATGCTGCCGACCGCAGCGAAACTGGCGCCCATCATCACCGGCATGCGAATGCCCATCGGGCCGATGCCCATGGATTGCACGATGGTGGCGACACCGGCGACCAGCAGGTCGGCGTTGATCAGGAAGGCAATTTCTTCACGACTCAGGCCAGCGGCCTGTCCAATGATCAGCGGCACCGCGATGGCGCCACCGTACATCAGCAGAACATGTTGCAAACCGACCAGGATCAGTTGCAAAAGGGGCAATCGCTGAATGGCGGGTGCGTCGGGGATGCGCGCTTTGGACAGCTCGGACATGCAACACCTCGGATCTTTTTATTCTTGTGATTAACAGCTGTTGGGTTGCTCACAGCTGTTTCTTTGCATCAGGTCGACCGCGTTGCGGCCATTCGCGAGCAAGCTCGCTCCCACAGGAAATGCGCGATCTCTGTGGGAGCGAGCCTGCTCGCGAAGCTTTGTTGCTTAGTTGGTCTGTGCTCCCTGGGCGATCCATGCACCGATCAGGTCACGTTCCTGCTGGGTCATCTGAGTGATGTTGCCCAGTGGCATGATCTGCGTGGTGATGGCTTGCGCCTGGATGCGCGCCGCGTTCTGGCGGATCTGCTCTGGGGTGTCGAACATCACACCGGCAGGCGCCGCGCTGAACAACGGACTGGTTGGCTTGGCCGAGTGGCAAACCGCGCAGCGTTCCTGGATCACTGTGTGCACTTTGTCGAAACCCGGGCCAGCATTCGACGCCTGTGCCGGTGCTGCAGGTGCTTCTGCGGGTGCAGCAGGTGCCGCCGCTTCAGCCGGTTTCGCGCCACCGCCCAATGCCGTTTCCGGCAACGGTTGGTACTCGATTTTCGCTGGTGCCTTGGCCACTTCCGGCGCGGTCGACATCGGTGCAGGACCGGTGACGTACGCCAGGGTGATCATGCCCACGGCTGCAACCGGCAGGGTCCAGGCAAACTTGTGGCTGTCATGACGGGTGTTGAAGTAGTGACGCACCAACACGGCCAACACTGCGATCCCGGCCAGGATCAACCAGTTGTACTGGCTGCCATAGGTGCTCGGGAAGTGGTTGCTGATCATGATGAACAGCACCGGCAGGGTGAAGTAGTTGTTGTGACGCGAGCGCAGCAAGCCTTTGGCCGGCAGCGCCGGATCCGGCGTGCGGTTCTCGGCAATCGCCGCCACCAGTGCACGCTGCGCCGGCATGATGATGCGGAACACGTTGCCGACCATGATGGTGCCGATGATCGCGCCAACGTGCAGGTACGCACCACGACCGCTGAACACTTTGCTGAAGCCATACGCCGCGCCGATGATCAGCACGAACAGAATGAAGCCGAGCAGAGCAGGGCGTTTGCCCAAGGCCGAGTCGCACAGGAAGGAGTAGATGAACCAGCCGATAAACAGCGAGCCGATACCGATGGCCACGCCTTCAGGGCCGCTCAGGGTGCTGCCCGGAGCCAGCAGGTAGAGCGTTGGATTGGAGTAGAACACCACGCACAGCAGCGCGATACCCGACATCCAGGTGAAGTAGGCTTCCCACTTGAACCAATGCAGGTTGTCCGGCATTGCCGGCGGGGCCAGTTTGTATTTTTCGAGGTGATAGATACCGCCACCGTGGATCGCCCACAGGTCACCGGCCAGGCCGGTTTTCGGGTTGACGCGGTTGAGGTTGTTCTCCAGCCAGACGAAGTAGAACGACGCGCCGATCCAGGCCACGCCAGTAATCATGTGAACCCAGCGCACGCTCAGGTTCAGCCATTCCAACAGATGTGCTTCCACAGTCTTTACCTCTCGCCTGTCACTCTTGTTGTCGAGTGATCAGACCTTCTCTTATTGGTGGGGGGCGAGGATCAAACGCTCATCCTCTTTGAAAAAATGCTCATCGCAGTTATTGCCTGTGCCACTGCGATCAACCACCAGGAAGTCATCCCGCTTTTCGATCGTCAGCACCGGATGGTGCCAAACGCCGCGATGGTAATTAATGCCCTGCCTGCCGTTGGTGACGAAGGCGCGGACCAAGCCTGATACAGGTTCATCGCCAACGGGCGCGACCACGATCAGAAAGGGGTTGCCGAGCAGCGGAATGAAAGCCTGGCTGCCCAGCGGATGGCGTTCCAGCATGCAAACGGTCAGCGGCATGTCCTGCGCGTCGGCGCGGAAGATGCTGATGATCGCGTTGTCCTCAGGCTGAGCGGTTTCGACCGTCGCCAGTTTATGGAAGCGCATGGTCGAACCGTTGTTGATCATGAAGTGATCGCTGCCGTCGGTTTCGATCACGTCACCGAAAGGGGCGAAGGCTTCTTTGCTCAGCGGTTCAATCGTTAGTGTGCGCATGCTGTTCTTCTTATCCGAATTCTGTGTTAAGTGATCGTTCCCACGCTCCGCGTGGGAATGCAGCCCGTGACGCTCCGCGTCACATCCAAAACGGACGCAGAGCGTCCAGTGATGCGTTCCCACGCAGAGCGTGGGAACGATCATTGCGCTGTTATTTAGCGACCTTGCCCAATACGCGCAGACGACTCACACCACCATCCGGGAACACGTTCAGGCGGATGTGGGTGATCGGGCCCAGCGCTTTGATCTGCTCGACGAAGGTGTGCTCGGCGTGCATTTCCAGCTTCTGGCTTGGCAGCAGTTCACGCCAGAACAGCGACTGGGTTTCGATCTGGCTGTCAGTACCACCTTTCACGAACGCGCCCTGGATCGAGCAAGTGTCCGGGTAGTTGCCTTTGAAGTGCAGGGTGTCGACGACGATCTTCTCGATCTCGCCTGGGTGACCCAGCGCGACGATGACCCAGTCATTGCCCGGCGTGCGACGACGTGCAGTTTCCCAGCCGTCGCCCATGTTGATGCCACGGCCCGGGTTGAGGATGTTGCTCATGCGGCCGAAGTGTTCGTCGGAGCAGGCGAGGGCGCGGCCACCGTTAAGGGCTGCTGCCAGATCGACTTGCTCGTTGTCGCCAACGGCCGACCAGTCGCGATGCGGAATACCGTACACGCGCAGGCGGGCAACGCCGCCGTCCGGGTAGATGTTGAAGCGCAGGTGGCTGAACGCTTGGTCGTTGCTGATTTCGTGGTAGTGGTGGCTGTTGCCCTGCAGCTCGACGGCCGACAGCACTTCAGTCCACTGGGTGTTTTCATCAGGCTCGCCCGAGGCCAGGAAGCAGGCTTCCAGAGAGGCCGATGGCGGGAAGTTGCCGGTGAAGAATGAAGTGTCGATGTCCACGCCTTTGATCGAGCCCGGTACGCCCAGACGGATCACGGCGCTGTCGAAGCCTTCGAAGCGCTTGCGGCGCGATTCCCAGCCGTCCATCCACTTGCCGTTGTCATCGAACACGCCCTCCTTCCATACGGCCGGGGTCGGTTGGAACAGACGATTGGCGTCTGCGAACCAGTCATCGGTGACCGAGATGATTTTGGTGCCCAGACGGGCATCGGCCAGGTTGACGAATTTTTCGAAAGGTACGGCGTAAGCTTTCATTCTTCTTGTCTGCCTTTGAATAAGTGGCTGGGGATGCTTGCGAGGCCCTGGGCATTCTCCGCGTCTGACATGCTCGGGCCAGGCTTGCTAAAGAGTCAGTAAACGGAACAGGGCGATCTTGTTGATCTCCGCCAGCGCGCATTTGAACTCGGTGTCTTCCGAATTGTGAATGCGCGTTTCGAACGCCGCGAGGATCTGATGCCGGTTGCTGCCTTTTACCGCCATGATGAAGGGAAACTTGAACTTGGCTTTGTAGGCGTCGTTCAGCTCGGTGAAGCGCTGGAACTCTTCGGCCGTGCATTGGTGAATACCGGCGCCAGCCTGTTCATTGGTGCTGGCTTCGGTCAGTTGGCCCTGGACGGCGGCTTTGCCGGCCAGGTCCGGGTGAGCGTTGATCAGTGCCAGTTGACTGGCGTGATCGGCGCTCAACAGGATGTCGCTCATGCGCTGGTGCAGAGTTTCGATCTCGTCGATCGAAGCGTCCGCGCCGAGGTCGTAGGCCTTCTCGGCCACCCATGGCGAATGTTCATAGATGTCGGCAAAGGCTTTGACGAAAGCGTCGCGGCTCAGGGTCGACGGTTGCAGGGTTTGAAAGCGGCTCATTTCGCGGCCTCTTGGTACGGCTGGGTTTCGTGCCAGTGACGCGCGATGTCGACGCGACGGCTGAACCACACCTGTTCATGACTTTTGGCGTATTCGATAAAGCGTTTGAGCGAGGCGATGCGACCCGGACGGCCGATCAGGCGGCAGTGCAGACCGATCGAGAGCATTTTCGGTGCTTCAGCGCCTTCGGCGTAGAGCACGTCGAACGCGTCTTTGAGGTATTCGAAGAAGTCGTCACCCTTGTTGAAACCCTGCACTTGGGTGAAGCGCATGTCGTTGGTGTCGAGGGTGTACGGGATCACCAGATGCGGCTTGCCGGTCGGGTTGTTCGGTTCCCAGTACGGCAGGTCGTCGTCGTAGGTGTCGCAGTCGTAGAGGAAACCACCTTCTTCCATCACCAGGCGACGGGTGTTCGGGCCAGTGCGGCCGGTGTACCAGCCCAGTGGACGCTCACCGGTGATTTCGGTGAGGACGCGGATCGCTTCGAGCATGTGCTCGCGTTCCTGCGCTTCGTCCATGTACTGGTAGTCGATCCAGCGGTAGCCGTGGCTGCAGATCTCGTGGCCGGCATCGACCATCGCACGGATCACATCCGGGTGGCGCTGAGCGGCCATGGCGACGGCGAAGATGGTCAGCGGAATGTCGAATTCCTTGAACAGTTTCAGAATCCGCCAGACGCCGGCGCGGCTGCCATACTCGTAAAGCGATTCCATGCTCATGTTGCGCGCGCCTTGCAGCGGCTGAGCAGCAACCATTTCAGACAGGAAGGCTTCGGATTCTTTGTCGCCGTGCAAAATGTTGCGCTCGCCGCCTTCTTCGTAATTGAGTACGAACGACAGGGCGATGCGGGCATTGCCCGGCCAGTGTGGGTGAGGAGGGTTACTGCCGTAACCGATCAGGTCGCGTGGGTAGTCAGCGCTCACTGCAGTCTTCCTTCTTATTCGTTGACAGATGGGTGTGGCGGCCTGGCAGGCTGGCGTCACAGCGATGGGCTGATTGTATACAACTTTATTCGCAATTTGTAAGCCTGAATTTTCGCATTTTTCACCGACTGTCATCTTTTAGTGTTATCGGCGTGAGCCTGCAAGAAACCTGCCTGACCAGTCAGCTAATGGACAGGAGGTTCAATGAATAGGCGTGTTGCTGGCAGAACACGAGGAAACCCCCGAATGGCGGGGGTGATGTGAAAAATGTCGTTTTTATTGTGTACAATTTTTTTGAAAAGTGTCTTAATCAGTCGCTCGCCGCAGCTTTTCGTGCTCCGAATCGGTGCGGTCTCCTTTTCAACTGACTTCGGGAGGCGCGAAGTCTGACTGCTCCACGCAGGCAGGCGCGCAGAATCAATGGGACGTTTGACAACACACGTTTTGGACGCTGCACACGGTTGCCCGGGCAGTTCGATCAAGGTCGAGCTGTACCGCGTTGAAGGTTCGCAACTGGAATTGGTCGCCAGTGCGGTAACCAACAGCGATGGCCGGGTCGATGCACCGCTGCTGCAAGGCGATGATTATCGTACCGGCGTTTATCAGGTTCAGTTTCATGCGGGCGATTACTACCGCGCCCGTGGTGTTCAGTTGCCGGAACCGGCATTCCTGGACGTGGTTGTGCTGCGCTTCGGCATCTCTGCCGAACAGGATCACTACCATGTTCCGTTGCTGATTTCGCCGTACAGCTATTCCACGTACCGGGGCAGCTGACCCCCAAGCAGCTGCCCCCACCGGGAAGCGACTGCGCATATAGCTTCTTTGGTCTTTCGCCCGCCCACACTGCGGGCTTTTTTTATTCCTGCGTTTTGTGAAGGTCTACTCGCGTACGTTGCAGAGAACGCTGGAGGGCGTTGCTGTGTGTGCGGGCAATCTTGATTGTCAGGTCGTTCAGCTGTGTCGAGTGACGATAAGGTTGTGTTCGTGACTGGGGAGAGGCTCGTTGGTGCCCAGCAAAAAAATTATCCTGTTTGCGTGCAAATGCACCATCAGGTCATCTTTGACACGGGCGTCCATGTTGTCGACAAAGACTCTTTTTTTGAGCCAGGCAATCGGATCAGGGAGGTAAACAGTGTCATTTTGAATTTTGTCCATGAACATGATGAAAACATGATCAACACCCGCTCGCTTGATCAACAACGCATTCCCCAGGCTGGGACGAAAATCATGGGCAATGTAGTAGCCGTGTGCGCTGAGAAGATCTTTGAAAAGTGTTCGCGTTGCACGACTCCTTTGATGTTGCGGGCCGGAGAGCAGTTTCGGATTGAAGTCGATTCTTTGCAGACCTTCAGCGGACGGTAGCGGCATACGCATGTGGCTTTGTAGGTCGGTCGCAAGCGGCGAGAGGAGCATCAGCGGGTCGCTCAAGTCTTGACGAACGACTTTGTTATCGCTCAGGACAATAGAGCGATTTTCCCAGTATTTGAAAGTCTCGAACAATGCACTGATCCCGGACCCTGTGATTTTGTCGGAATGATTGGCCCGCTTGAACATCTCTCGTGCAGCTTTGCTTGCAGAGTGATCAGAAAGGTATGGAAACTGATCACTGACATATTGAGTCAGGCTTTTTTCAAATGGCCGACTCTCCACGATTCTCCATGTTTCACTGCCATGCCCCGTACTGTCCGCCGATTTCACCACGCCCCTGGGTTGTGACTCCGGATTGGACAGCAGCAACTGTTCGAAAGCATCGAAACGACGGGCAGAGAACAGTGGAGGCTTGATGAAGGCAAAGCCGTCAACGGCGTGGGTCGGCTGGTCAATTATCGCAAAGTGCTTGCCGCCGATCTCGATGGAGTCGCCGGCTGGCGGTTTCATCGTGGTGCCCCAGCCTTGCCATAATTCACTGATGCCCATGAGTACGACGGGATCAAGAGGATCACTGTCTTCTGGCAGTCGAGGGCGTTTGCTCGGACCCGGGCCGGACTCTTCTGGCTGAGTGAACGCGCGAGAACTGCCGGGCTGCGGATCTTGTTGTGTATCTGCGATGGGTTGCAACTTTCGGCGCCAGACGAATTGCCCCGGAATACGTTCGAACGTGATGTCCGGCACATTGAACGTTGTCGCACACGCCAGTTTGTATTCGCCTTGGCCATTCCTGCGGACCAGGATGGTTCCGTTGGCGATATCGACATAGGTACTTGCGCGCGGCCCGTTGCGGATGGCGTCCGGGGATTCGTGCGCGGCAGGGAGAAGGGTCGCCAGATCCGGGTCGACGAAGATAATCGCTTGTGACGGTTCGGCAGACTGTTGGTGCGCTGGCAGGTTGCTCTGCGTGGACTGCGCCGTGTACCACTGTGCCTCGACGCGCCAGCGTGGCTGACCGTCGATTTTTTTCACGGTCGGGGGTGTCACGCCTGGCGCTGCGGGCCAGGGAATCTGGTAGTCACCGGCGGTGTTGAGTTCAACCCGATAATGATGGTTGTCTTCCAGGTGCGCGTAAGTCTGACCGCCCGGGGTCACGAATAGCCCGTCGAGGGATGGGTGCGGCCGTAGCAGACGGGTTTGTATTACCGGCAGGGATATCTCGGCCAGTCTGGCATCGACTGCCGCCATCAGTGGATCCGAGGTGTGACTCACTATAATGCGTGGACCATCATTCACCCCGTTATCCGAAGCATCGGGCGTGGCAGTGGCGGCCGGTCGATTCGTACCGGGCGCTAAAATTTCAGAACTGACGGTGTTTTTCAATAGGCCGTTGCCAGCCTCGGATCTATTGATATTCGTGGTATCGGGCGACGCAGGGCGAACCGTGGTCTTTGTCGGTTTGGTCATTAAAGTGTCTCTGTACGTTGCATGTTCTTTCCTCGCTGTCCTGCTCGTTCATTGGTCTTTGCAAATGAACAGCGTTGTTTGCCCCAGAACATCTGTTTGGGTTCCACCGAGCAGGTAGCTGATCTTTTTGCTTTTGCTGTAAGCCGACAGTGGCTTCGGTTCGCTGCCGGATATTTGCAGCACGATCTCACTGCGTTCAAAGCGCTCAGGCTGAAAACGCTGCAGCCTGCCGTTAATAAGCGGAGGCAGTTTCAGCACAAATACGTGATCGATTTTCTCCCGGTAAAAGAGCAATTCGTTCTCGGCAAGCGTGCTTGTCGAGGGCGTCATCACGTAGCCGTCATCTTCCAGAACCTGGCTGAACAGCCTTCGCAAGTTGGCAGCTGTTGGCGCTGTGGCGTACTCGTTCCAGTGCCGAGAGAACCGGCCGGGATCAAAATCGAGTCGCATCAAACCTTCACCCAGCGAGGAGGGAATCGCCAGGGTTTCTTCCGTTGCGGAAAGTGGGCGCAACATTAATAACGGGTCAGCCAGTTCGCGCCGAGGCGCTCTGCGCTGAGCTCTGTTGGCCCAGTAACGAAACACCAGATTCATCAACGCCAAACCGGGGGCAATGATGATCTCGGATCGGTTTGCCTGATTGAACATGGTCCTGGCGAGTGAATTGACTGATCGATCCGACAAGTATTTGAAGGTTCTTGAGATGTACTGAGTGATCGGCATCTCAAAAGGCACACTGCTGTCCAGTACTGTCCATTGATCATTTTTATAAACCGCCCATTTCGGCTGCAGCGACGGGCTATCCCGCAACATGTATTCGAAGGCGTCATACAAAGCAGGTGAGAACAACGGATGTTGCAGATAAACCAATTGTGGTTTGGCACTCAGGTCCTGTTCCAACACCCGGTAATACTGCCCGTCTATCTCGATATGCTGGCCCAGTTGAGGTCGAACCCTGTGCCCCCAGTTTCGCCATAGGCCGAAACTCAAGTTGATCGCATCGGAATGGGCGGACAGCAAGCTCTGGGTCAGCGCTTGAGTGACATCCGTCCCTTCTTCCTGATGAACTCGCTTGCTTGGGCCGGCCATGGGCTGTGGCGTATCGGTTGAGGCTTTGCGTTTTTCCTGTTGCGACCGCTCCGATACAGCATCGGTTGGCTCGGTTTTGCGGCGCCATAATCGCGTCCGGGGAATCTGTTCGAACAATAACGCCGATGCCTCGCGTGCGGCCGCGAAGGTTTGCTGATACTCACCGTCGGCGTTTTTACGCACCATGACGGTTCCTTCTGCGGTATCGACATAGGTTTTGCGGTGCTTGTCGTAGCGGATGCCGTCCGGTGTCTGCAGGCGGGGGGAGAGCAAGGCTGCGGCGTCGCTAGCCAGATAGATCGGATGTTCTGCAGAGGCGCTCTCAGCGGTGCCATCAGGACTGTCGCCCTCCGAAGGGTGCGTCAGCCAGTTCGGTCTCTCGAACGTCCACACAGGCTGGCGCTCTGTCTTGATCAGGAAGGGGCCCGGCAAGTGCGGGGCGAAGTTGAAGGGAATCTGGTAGCGGCCATCTTGATGGATCTCGATCAGTAGATGTCCTTCATTTTCTACATGAGCGTACAACTTGCCGTCCGGACTGGTGAACAGTCCGCTGTCGGGATCCAGGCGTTTTAGCAGATGTACTTGATCGGCAGGCCAGGTGATGGATCGCAGCGCGGCCTCGATCCGTGAGTGAGTGGCAGGAATCTCGTTGACCTGCACCGACGCCTGGCGCTCGGAAACGCCTGGCAGATCTGCGGAGAGTTCTGCGCTTGCGCGGCTTTCGCCTGGAACTCTGAGGGAGGTGTTCCCGGTATTTGGATGTAAATCGGGCGCAGTAACCCCGCCCACTCGCTTCGGTGGTTTGACCATTAAGTGAATCTCGCTATTTGAAAAAGGAAGTGTTCAGGCTGTGGCTTGTCCACAGGACCTTGCGGATGTGCGGTCAGACGTTCGGCACAGGCTCAACCTTCTCTCACAATGAAGAGCATCGGGTTATCCGTGGAAACATGTTGTATGCCCCCTACCAGATAGATGATTTCGGTATGAGCCAGAAGGTTGTCCAGGTTCTGTAGGTGCTCTGCACTGAGTCTGGTCAGATAAGAGGGATCGGTGAGTTCGGATCCGGCGGGGCTGGTGCGAGGGACCTTATTTCCAGCGATAGGCGGCAGTTTCAAGACAAATACCGCGGCAACGCCTGGGCGGTGAAAAATCAATGCGCCTTCGCTGTGACTGCGCGTGGTCGGATTGATGTTGTAACCGCTGTGTTGCAGAACGTTGACCATTAGGGCTCGCAGCCTTCCTGGTGTCGGCGCCTCTGCGTAAGGGGCCCATTCCTGAGGGAACCGTTGCGGATCGAAATCCAGCCGCTGCAGCACGGCAGAATTGTGCGCAGGCAGGGTGAGCAATCCACCGCCTGGCAGGTGGCCGGGCTGTATGGGCAGTTTTGGCAACATGACCAATGGGTCCGACAGGTCGTGCATCGGTGGTTCGCTATTCATCCGGTCCGCCCAGTGGCGAAACGTCAGCGTCATCGCCGAAAGTCCATGAGCATTCACACCTTCAGGCAGGGAGACCCGCTCGAATACCGCTCTGGCGAGGTTGTTGGTTGACTGTTCCGACAAATACTTGAATGCGCTGGAAACATACTGGCTGGCGGACAATTCGAAAGGTGGATGGTTGTCCAGAACCTTCCATTGGCCCTGAAGTTTCAGTGCCCATTTCGGCTGGCGCGAAGGTTCATGACGTAACATGTTTTCGAACGCGTCATAGCTGTCCAGTGAAAATCCCGGATGTTGCAGATACACCAGTTCGGTACCGGCGCTGACGCTTTGCGTGACGATCGGGAAGTGTTGTCCGTCGATTTCTATCGAGTCGCCCGAATCGGGTTTTGTGCTTCTTCCCCAGTTTTTCCACTGGCCTGCGGAAAGGTCCAATGCGACGCTCTGTTGGGAGAGAAGATGTTCGACCAGCGCGCTTGTACCCGTCGCCACATGAGTGTGTTCGTCGTGGCGCGAGGGCCTGCTCGGACCGGGCAGGGCGTCGGTCGGTTCAGTGGATACCGGATCGGTTACGGCTTGAAGACGGGGTCGTTGTACCTCGATTTCACGCCAGAGTTTTGTGCCCGGGATCTGTTCAACCCTTTCACCCGTCGGTGTCGATTCCCCAGCGTGCGTCTGTCGCCAGCCGTTCGGGGTTTTGCCCACCATGACCATACCGCCGAGCATTTCGACATAGGCTTTCTTGCGTTTGTCGTAGCGAAAACCTTCCTCGGTGTCTGGCTGTCGTTTCAGTTGGCTGGCCAGCTCGGCGTTGATAAAGACCGGGTGCTGCACTCGCTGGCTCGTCGAGGTACTTGCAACGGCAGCCTGCTGGTGTTCGCTGAAGTGCAGGGCGACCCATTCTGCGGCGTTTGAAAGAGCTGAACCTTCAGGAAAGTGGTGGACGATGACTGAGGGGCGCTGTGAAGCCTCTTGCGGCAAGTGGTGAATAACGACGGTGGGGCGCGGCTCGGGCGCGGCCAACAAGGCACTGGAAGATGACAGGTCGGCTGAGGAAGGCATGTTGGCAGTGCCTGGAGCTGGATGAACGCTTTCGTCGGCATTCGCCCCATGAGGAATGTTTGAATGTTCGACTGATGCCCCGTGTGAGTCGGGTGGCAGCGTGCGCGGAATTTTCTTGGGTGGCTTGGCCATTGAATGACTCCTTTGGATTGTTGATCCAGTCGTTTGCATCGGGGGCCGATGATCAGGCCGTCAATTTGCGGTGGCCTGGCAGTAACTCCGGAGGGGCCATGGTCGGGAAAAGAAGTCTCTGGCGTGCGGTACATATGTATTGCAATGAGGGTAAGTGCTGCACGGTGTTACCGGGCGTTATGGAGGCGGGCCAACTCGCGCCGGCAGGGCAGGTGCGAGTTGGCAGATATCAGCGTTCTCTGATAACGAACACCGAATCCGGATTGGACTCGACCTTTAATACGCCTGCGATCAGCCACACCACTTTGTTTTCTGCCGCTGCGGTTGTCAGGGCAGCAAACGCCTCGTTGCCAATCCTGGCCGGCAAGTCTGGATCCGCCAGCTCATTGCCTGGTGTGTGGGACAGGCCAACATGATCCACCGCACCCAGTTTCATGAAGTAAATCTGGTCATGGGGTTCGCGCCGGAATACCAGGGTTGGCATGCGATGCTCATAAGTCAGGGGAAAGACGTCGTAATCGCTGCGCACCAACAGAGCGCCGAGCAGTCGTCTGAGGTTCAGATCGGTCGGAAAGGTTTTGTAGTGATTCCATTCGATGGGAAAACGGCGTGGATCGAAGGTGAGTCGTTGCAGTTCGCCGTCGACCTGCGAGGGCATGCGGATGAGTTTTTTTCCTTTGAATTCGATGGAAGGCGCCACCGATAGCATGTTCAGTGGGTCGGCGTACGCAGGGGCTGTGGGAAACGGTCGTTGCTTCCACTGATGCAGGACGGCCTGAATATTGATCAGCCCGGTGCCGGTAATCACGGGTGAGTTGTCCGCGAGTTCAAACAGTTTTCTGGCGACGGTATAGGCAGTGGCATCGGAAAAGTCAGGGAACGCATTGGCGACCGATTGCGAGATCGGTTCATCAAAAAAACGTTTGCCGGGGTTTATTTCTCCGGGATCGTTGCCGATGCGAAACGTGGCCACAGGCTGTAACGAGGGCGCTCTGCGCAGCATTTGTTCAAAAGCATCGAAACCTGCCGGAGCAAAGTCAGGATGCTGGACAAAGTAGACTTTGGGGGTGCGGTTGGAGCCAACGGGCACAATCGGATAATGAAACCAGCCAAGCTGGACGGATTCCACCAGCAATGGTTTGTTCAAATGTCCCCAAGGCAGCCAGAAAAACGGGGTCTGGCCGGCGGGGGCGCCGGGTTCGAGGGGAATCGCTGACACTGGATCGTTGGGCTCGTCGATCCGTGCACGTTTACTTGGGCCGGGTTGCGATTCATCCGCGTCGGCACTCGGCTGAGACCTGCTCGCAGGCGGATTTTCAATGGTTGGCGAGTCTGGATTCTTCAGGCGCCAGAGTACCGTTCCGGGAATCTGTTGAAGAAAAACATCGGGTAGGTCTCTATTGGTCGCCGAGGCCAGTTGATACTCGCCTTGTTGGTTTTTTCGGACCATGACCGTACCTTCTGCCGTATCGACGAAGGTGTGTTTGAGCTTGTTGTAGCGGAGTCCAGCTGTTGCAAGCTCTGCTCTGGTCAGCGTTTTTGCGTCTTCGGGCGCAAGGTAGGCGAGGGAATGGGGTGTGGCAGACGTTCCGGTCCGAGCCTCTGTCGATTGCCAGCCAGGGCGCTGGATATGCCAACTGGCCTGGCCTTCGACCCTCGTCAGTACCGGCCCGGGAACACCGGGCGCAAAGGTCAGCGGAACATAATAGTTGCCCTGCGGATCCCGTTCGACGACGAACCGGCCTTCGTTGCCGATTTGTGCGTAAGTTCGCTGATCAGGCCCGGTGAACAGACCAGTATTTTCTCCGATTGGCGTCAGTTCGCTTAAGCGATCCTGGGGCCAGGCGATTGCACTGCGGGCGGCCCTGTAGGTATCAGGTATTTCATTGACGATGACGGCGGCCGGCCGATGGGTGGAGGTGCCGGGGGGCTGTGATCCCGTGGTCGAATCGATGCCAGACAGTAGAGGGTCAGGTAGGTTCGTGGTAACACGACTACCGGAACCTGACTGCGCAGGTCTGGTTGTAACCGTTGAATCGGCGGGTACTGTCACCGGAACTTTCTTGGGTGGTTTGGCCATGTGAAATTACTCGTTGAGGGGTGATGCGCAACGCACGGAAGTGCCTCGCCGCATTTTTTCAGGTGCACTCCTCTGCATCCCGGAAAATCCAGGTTGGGAAGACGACGGAGAAGTTCGGTCACTTCAACTTCGGAGTGCACGTGTGGTTATTGGTTTTGACGGAAGTGTGCTGCGTTAAGCGGGGGGCATATTCATCAGGGGCGGCGGCGCAAAGACGTTGCTGCCTTGATGGCTGCAATAATTGATCACTTGCAGATCGGAATACTCAACGCGAGATTTATCGCTGCGCAGGATCCAGCCATATGCAGGAAAGTTGTAACTCAGCGTCCCGGGCCGGTTGTCGGTCAGGACGATATTTCTCACTTTTATTGTGTTATTGGCCATTGCTGCAAAGGCTTCGGGCAAGGCCTTTGTCGGGTCGGGCGCTGCAAAAAAACGTGCATCGAGGCCATCCATGTAAATCCGGTCGAAGGACAGATCGACGGTGTGGACAACACCTTTCTCGGTAATGACGCGTACCTGATCGATCAGGTCTTCGCTGTCGTATTCAGGCAGATGAACAATGCAGGTGCCGACGTGCAGCTGGTTGTTTTCCAGTTTGATCTCGACCTTGCCCAGTGCTGTCGCATCGAGATCCCAAGTGGACGAGTAGGGCAGTCGGGCTGGGGAGTTCGCGAGGGCACCCGGTGTCGAGAGTCTGATCGCGATATCGGCAACCAGATGAATCAGGTAGGTGGAACCCGTCCCTTCAAGGTTTTGAATCGAGGTTTGCTCGGGGTAGGAAAAAAGCGACCCGCAGCCAGCCCTGTCGAACTTGAAGGGTTTGGTCACAGGCAGTTCAAAAGGGATTTGGTCTTTGCGACGGGGCAAAGGCAGGTTAAGCAGCGTTGTCCAGCGATCAAAGCCATATGGGTTGTGGCTTTTCAGGGGGCAAACATCGGTTTCTGGTGTTAGTTGGACATTGACCGCAACGCCTTCTTTAAAAATCAGAACTGCCCTGTAATTGGGACGCAAGGCCATGGTTCTCAAGATCCTGATCATGTTTCTGGGATCTGCTCCCCCCTCAGCATAGGAGAAGTTCTTGAATGTTATTGTGTTTTGGCCAAAGTGATACTGCAGATTGCAGCCTGCAAAAAATTCTCGATTATCTTTCCACTCGCCCGAACCAAAACGCGCTTCAACCTTTGTCAATTCACTGATGTGGTAATCCAGGTGCAGGCGGATTACCGCCTCTGTGCGTTTTGTCGGCCAGAACGTTGTATCTTTTCCGGATCGGGGCAGGTAGTAACTCACCTCATTCTGATGGTCGATCCTGCACTCAGCTGCGTGGAGGATTATCGGCTTTTCCGGTGTTCCTTTTTTTACGAGGATGACCTGGATTTCGAATGCATGGTCATTTTCAATATGTTCGGGCAGTTCTGGCGAATCAGGCAGTCTGAAAGAGTATCCATCTTTGCTCAGGAACGTCAGTTTGTTGTTTTGAAGCGCGAAATGGTTTTCTTGTTGCTTATAAATGCCTCGAATGACTACCAGGCTGTTTGGGTCGTCCGTGAATGGAAAACGTGATCGGATGATCAGCGAGCCATTTTCGATCGTCCAGTTGTCGATCAGTCGATACTTCCAGTTCAATAAAACAATGCTTTCTTCTGTGCCATCCTCGATGATGGATATACAACCCTGTTTTTGCTCGACTATATATTCGTCAATGCCGCTTTCACCCGAGGCTATGGCTCCTGGATACGACAGATGGATTTGATCGTTTCCAGATCCGGCATTGATAGTGTCTTCGCCACGGGAATTAATGACATTGCGTTGTGCAGAACCGGTCACGACATTGAGCGCGCCGCTCACCGTTTCAACATTCTCGATGCTTTCCAGAACACTGTGGAGGATACGTTTTTCTCCTCCTTCGGTAGATGGATCGGTTGTGATTATCTGCAGGGTCTGTGCGGTTAAATCGACGTCATAGCCTTTGTTATCTGCACCTCGCGTGTTATAGCCGCCACCGAGGATGAGTGTGTCGATTCCTTCCCCGCCTTTCAGGGTCGAATGTTCTGATGCCTGGGCAGGCTGTTCAAGACGTTCCCCTGCACCTTCAAACACGAAACGGTCATTTTTTTCACCCCCGGTCAGCTGTTTTGTTCCTGACCGGTAATGAAAGCTGTTTGGCTTGTTTTCAACGCCCGTGATGGTGTCCAGGCCTTCACTGATCAACCACAGAATGCCCTTGTTATCGGCAGGTGTTCCCAGCTCTGCGCCGGGAGTGTCCTTGGTCACACCGTCGCGGGCGTCAATGACGTCATCTATTCCCTTGATCTCGGGGACTTGTATCGTTTCCCAACTGTCTTGTTTGGTCCACCAGTTGCGCTTGCGCACCCGCGATGGTTTCAGGTGGACTTCGAATTGGCCGTTAACGATGGCTTCGGTAGTGTCCTTTAATTGGCCGTCCAGCAATTTCCGGGCTGTTTCTTTCAGTTGTTTTGCGTGCTGAAACCTGGTTTTTGCCAGCAAATATCGATTCTGCACAGCATCGTCAGGCTCCATCATGCAGAACGAAAACCAGCCCGTGCGCCAGCGCTCTTCCAGAGTCAGTTCGATGTAGTCATCTATATCGTCGACCACGCGCACCGCGCCATAAATCTGCGATCCGATGGCCAGGATCGCCCCCGCCGCAAGGCCGACGGGGCCTGCAAATGAAAAACCCGCCAACGCAGCAGTGCCGAGGATGATCGTCATGGCGGCGCTGGTAATACTCAGCCCGGCACTCACGTAATGATCCATGGCTTCTTTGCCGGTTGCATTTTCAGCGGCATTGATCGATCTGACGGCGGTGAAGATATCGAACGGCAATGTCAGTGCGCCGCCGATCAAACCGCCAGAACGGCCGAGTCTCAGTGCGAATCGGGTTTTGGCAAAATCCAGCAGGGCGCCTTGCCCCGCCGAGAGCATATTGGATGCGATCTTGCTGACGGCAATGTCAACCACGATGGAGCCGACTTCTGTGCCGATACCCACACTGTTGATCGCAACCTCGGTGGTGTTGTCAGCTTTGATAGCGTCCACCACACCGCGCAAACCCATGAATATGCCGAAACCCTGAATGCCGACACTGGAGCCGAGGGTTGCATAGCTTTTTGTCACTGCCACCCAGCGGGGGTTATGTTTGGGGAGGTTGGCGTGATACAGGTCAAGTCTTTGTGCGGAGCCTAATAGCTTCACCAGTTTGCTGCGGTAATTGCCATGGTCTGTTGTGGTTTGCGAACTTTCTCTTATCAAGTGCGGGGCGGTTAGTGGCCGTTCGCTGGCCATTTCGAAAAGTAGCGTCGTCAGTAAATAACTGTCCTGCCCCGTTGACGATTTCATATAGCGTTCGATATCGGCAGCGCTGAATTGCAACGAATTGATGAACGATCGCTTGGGAGCCCGGAAGAAGGTATTCCTGCCGTTTAATGGCTGGCCGTCAAGCGATGCACCCAAGGCATCGAGAGATGCTCGGGTTATTGAAATGCTGCCAATTTGCAGCGGGCCGAAGACTGAGTCGGCGAGTTGTAACTGACTTGCTTTGCTTTTGGCTATTGTGCTTGATGCTTCATCAGCGCTGTGATTGAAGTCAATCGTCGAAGCATTATGTTCGTTGCTTTCAAAACGCATGTCGGTGATGACGACAGCGTCTGTGATTTCCGCAGTTTCCAGTGACGGTTTAGGTGTCATGGTGGCCATCTGAACTTCCTTGTTCTGGCAGGTCTTTGTTAGCACGAGGCGTGATAGTACGATCGATTTTTTAACGATGTACATCAACGGGTTGTTGCTGTGTATTGCGCGCGACGGACGCAGCTGGAAAACGTGGCATGAAAACAATAAACCGGCCTGAAGGACGGTTTATTTGTACGCTGACGCCGTTTGGCCAGAGGTTAATTATCGGGCAGCGACAGTGGCGCCGCCGCGTTGCTCTGATGGTTGCAACGGCGCAAGACTTGCAACTGCGAATAAGTTATTTCTCGAGATTTATTACTGTCCAGAATCCATTTTCGGTTCGCCAGGTTGTACTTCAGCCGGCCCGGAGTACCGTCGCCCAATACAATATTGCGCACGTACAACTCGCGTTGAGCTAGCGCAGAAAACTCCTCGGGCAAACTTGCCGTAGAAGGAGGTTGAAAATATCTGGCGTCGAGGCTGTCGATATAAACCCGATCGAAAGTCAGGTCCACGGTGTGTACCACGCCTTTTGGCCCGATGACAAAAATCTGATCAATCAGATCTTCGGAACCGTATTGCGGCAGATGCAGGGTGGCCGTTCCGATGTACAGCTGATTTCCAGCCAGGACGATTTTGAAATCTTTGATTTGTGTCGCATCGATTTCCCAGGTCGATGAGTTGTTCAACCGAACTTTAGCGGTCGCCAGGCCGCCCGGCGTCGAAATCCGTAAAACTCTGTTTTCGACCAAATGGACCACATAGGTGGCGCCTGCACCGGCAATGTTTTCGATCGCAATCTGTTCATTTACGGGCAAGAACCGGATACAGGAAGAACCGTGATCCAGTTCCTCGGCGCGGGTTTCGGGGATTTCGAAAATCGCGTTGGGGTTGGTTCTAAGCGGGAAACGCAGGTCGTGGCTGGTCAGCGTATTGGCGACAACGCTGTGTTTATAGTGCGCTGGAGGTACGGCATATTTCTCTTCGAGGATCAGCGTATGGGATATGCCATCGCGAAATACCAGCATATAGCCGTGGGTAGAGACGTTGGCTGCAGCGTTCTTCAGGGCAGCATCAAGCGTCGTTTCTGCGTACTGGCCGAAACCGGCGATCTGCAACAGGCTCTTGCCAAAGTAAAACAGAAAATCGCACGAGACATTGACCTTGTCCTTGTCCGCCGCTTCGTTCATCAAAATGGACGGAGTGGTGGCAAATGCAACGTGTGCACTGGTCATTTCGGCATAATCGTAATCAAGAAAGATGCGCGTGCCATTGATGGAAGTGGGGGAGCTGCCCGTTATGAATTGGGTGTGCGGATTGTAGCGCTGAACGTAATAGTGGGTGTTTTGCCGGGTGGGCACATTGCACACTTGCGAATGGACAATGGTGGTTTTTTCAGGGCGTCCCCGTCGGACTTCTTCTGCATATATCGTAACGGGATTGTTGTGTTCGATTGATTCAGGCAAATCCGGTTTCAGGTTATATCCATCCCGGGTAATGATGGTCACTTTGTCATTGTGCAAAACCCGACGGCCGTCTGTTATTTTATAGATGTTGTCGATGACTATTTTGCTTGTGCGACCGTAATGAAAGTCGAAGCTCACTTCTATGGTAAGACGACATCTGTCCACCTCCCATTTCTCGATCTGGTCCATTCGCCAACCCAGCGAGATCCTGCTTTCGTCTACACCATCTTCCGAGATGAGAACCCCACCCTCCGCCAATTCCACGTGATAATAATCCAGTCCCGATTCACCGGATGCTCTGGCGTTTGCCTTGTACAGATAAATCAAGTCGTTACCGGCGCCAGCATTGATGATGTCCGCGCCTCTTGAGGTCATCACGTTGGATGCTGCGGTGCCCGTGACAACGCTTCTTCCGTCTTGCAGCGTCTGCACGTTCTCAAAGTTTTCGAGCAGTGCCTTGAACGAGTAAGTCTCGCCATCCACTACAGACGCGTCCGGGTTCGGCGTATAAACCTGCAAGGTGCCCGCCGCCAGATCGATGTCGTAGCCGCGGCAGGTGATCGGATGCGACTGGACGCCGTCCATTATCAAGGTATCGCTGCCGGCACCGCCCTTGAGTCGGGAAAACTCACTGCTTTCGATATGTCTTGCCAGGTCATCCGCCGCATTCTGGACGATGAATCTGTCGTCTTTATCACCCCCCGCAAGATGCTTTACACCTTCATCGTAATAAAAGGCATTGGGCTTTTGCGCGACGCCAGTGATGGTGTCCCTGCCGCTACCGAGCAGCCATAAAATACCTTTGGTTTCCCCCGGCGTCCCCAATACGGCACCAGGGGTTTGAGCCGTTATGCCGTCGCGCGCATCAATAGTATCGTCAAGGCCGACCACCTCTGGAACATAGACAATCGGCATGGTTTCGACACCCCACCAGTGCTTCACGCGCTCGCGTCTTTTCTTCAGGCGATCTTCATAGCTGCCCTGCACGACGGCTTCGATGCTGTCCTTCTGCGTTTCGTCGAGTATCTGTCTGGCGGTCGCTTGCATTCGCTTGGCGGTTTCTATTTTGGCTTTGGCCAGTTCGTAACGATTTTTGATGTCCTGGTCTATGTCCATCAACGGCACAAAGGAAAACCATCCCGTGCGCCAGCGCTCTTCAACGGTGAGTTCGATGTAGTCATCGATTTCATCGACCATGCGTACGGCGCCGTAGACCTGCGATCCAATCGCCATCAGCGCACCCGCCGCGAGGCCGACCGGGCCGGCGAAGGAAAAACCGGCCATGGCGGCGCTACCGAGGATGACGGTCATGGCGGCACTGGCGATGTTCAAACCGGCGCTGACGTAATGATCCATCGCTTCTTTGCCGGTTTTATTGCTGGCGGCGTTGAATTCTCTGACGGCGCTGTAGATATCGAACGGCAATGTCAGTGCGCCGCCGATGAGTCCGCCGGAACGGCCCAGGCGAATCCCGGCGCGGGTTTTGGTGAAGTCCTTCAAGGCACCACTGCCGGCCTCGATCATGCGCTGGCCGACTTTGGTCACGGCGACGTCGGTGATAATCGAGCCCACCTCTGTACCGATCCCGATGCTGTTGAAGATGATTTCATCCTGATCATTTTTCTTCACGGCATCGTAAATGCCGCGAATTCCCATGAATATGCCAAAAGCCTGAATACCGACGCTGGCGCCGATCATCGAATGGTTCTTGATGATGAGCCAACTGGGATTGCTGCGCTTGCTTGAATAGGCCAAGTGCAAATCGAGAGTCTGGGCGGAGCTCAACAGGCGAGACATTTTTTTCGCGTATCCGCTTTCCTCGACACTTGCCCCGGTGTCTTCGCGGATGACCGGCGGGGCAGTGGTCGGGCGCAGACTGGCGAGTTCGAACAGAAAGGAAGGCAGTAAATAGTCATCACCGAACGTGGAAACTTTCATGCGTTTTTCGATGGCGTCATAACTGAGTTGCAGGGCGTTGACGAAGGATCGACTGGGCGTCCTGAACTGTGTGTTATGACCGGTGAGCGGCTGGCCATCGATGGTCGCCCCCAAGGCATCCAGAGCGCGGCGTGTCACGGTGTACGACCCTATTTTCAGCGGTCCGAACAGATCGTCGAGCACCTTGAGTTGACCGGGCTTTCGTTGCCCGGTCGAGGCTGATGTGTTTGCCGGTTTATCGGCGCTTGTCGCTTCGAAGTCGATCGTCTCGGCGGTGCGTTCATTGCGTTGCATGCCGATGTCCGATACTTCGACAGTGTCATCCCGGGCATAGGTGTTTTCAACAGGTATGGGTTTTGACATTGAAACTTCCTTGTTCAATATAGTCTGCAACGGCGGAGCAATGTTGTGGTAGAGAAACAACTAAATGTAATACGAGTAAAGAGCTGAAACGTTGCAACTCAAGAAGAGGATAGAGGCCGTCTACTTGAGTAATGATGAATCTGCGTATTTTAGATGAGAGACAATCCGTGTTCCCATCCAGAACAATGACTTCACTGTTTTTGGCGAATCCATGTGCAGCGATTGTGCATGGTTGTATCGAGGGGTGGAGAATTTTTTATAACAGTATGTTAAGTGTTACGAAGTGTTTTTGTTGTCTGGAAGTTGCGATCAACGTTCTCTTATAAAAAAGAAAGTTGTTTGCCCTGACGCGTCCGTCTGACCGCAGTTTGAGGCTGTTGCTCCTCAACGTTGCGTGTAGCGGGGCGGGCTGATTCAGGAGGAATGAGCCCGCCAGAGTTTCAATGGCTGCTGAGCAAAGACGCCGCGCCGGCACCACCAAACAAGCCGGCACTGATCCGGTTGAACCAACTCTGGCCTTTACCACTGCGCAGATAACGCGCGGCACCGTGGGCCCCCAGTCCGTAGGCCAGTTTGCAGAGCAGGTCGAGCGCAGTCCAGGTCGCAATCATCACCAGCAACTGCGGGAGAAATGGCGTTTCGGCGCTGAGAAACTGCGGCAAGAATGCGGCGAAAAACAGGATGTCCTTCGGGTTGCTCGCGCCCAGCACAAAAGCGCGGCCGAACAGCGTGCGGAAGCGTGGCACCGGCGCCGCTTGCGGCACTTCGGCGCCAACCGAGGGCTGACGCGATTGCTGCCAGCTCTGCCAGGCGAGGTAGAACAGGTAAAGGGCACCGACGATCTTCAGGGCACTGAACAGTTTTTCCGACGCGAGCAGCAATGCACCGAGTCCCAGGGCCGAGGCGCTGAGCAGGCAGATCGAAGCGCTGACGCCGCCAAGAAAGGCCGGGTAAGAACGGCGTAACCCATAATTCAGACTGTTGCTGATCATCAACAACGACAGTGGCCCCGGAATCAGGATCACCACCAGCGCAGCGCCACTGAACAGCAGCCAGGTTTCCAGACTCATCACTTTCCTCCTTTTTTTGTTGTACTCAAGAATGTGCAAAAGCCCCACCCGCGAGGGTGAGGCTGTTTTGACGCTTGAACCGCGTGACGCTTACAAGAAGATGAACTTGGCGATGAAGATCGCGCAGAGCACCCACAGGCTCACGGAAATCTCTTTGTATTTACCGGTGCCGGCCTTCAGCGCGACGTAGGTAATGAAGCCCAACGCGATGCCGTCGGCGACCGAGAAGGTCAGCGGCATCATGATCGCGGTGACGATGGCCGGGATGGCGTCAGTGGCCTCATCCCATTCGATGTGGGCCATGCCGCCCATCATTAGCATCGCAACGTAGATCAACGCACCAGCGGTGGCGTAGGCCGGAATCATGCCGGCCAGCGGTGCGAAAAACATCGCCGCTATAAATAGCACACCTACGGTGACTGCGGTAAGACCAGTCCGACCACCAGCGGCCACACCGGCAGCACTTTCCACATAGCTGGTTACTGGCGGAACACCGACCACGGCGCCGAAAACACTGGATGCACTGTCGGCTTTCATTGCACGGGAGAGGTTTTCGATACGGCCGTCAGCGTTGACCAGATTGGCGCGCTGGGCGACACCCATCAGCGTGCCGGCGGTGTCGAACATGTGCACAAAGAGGAAGGCGAGTACCACGCTGATCATGCTGACGTTAAACACGCCGGCAACATTCATTGCCATGAAGGTCGGGGCCAGACTCGGCGGGGTCGACATGATTCCTTCGTAGTGCACGATGCCCAGGCCCCAACCGGCGAGGGTCACGGTGATGATGCTGATGAGGATTGCGCCGAAGACCCGGTGATAGCTGAGAATCGCGATCATCAGGAAGCAGATGGCGGCGAGCAGTGGGCCAGGTTCGCGCAGGGAGCCGAGTTTGATCAGGGTCGCCGGGCTATCGACGACGATACCCGCGGTTTTCAGACCGATCAGGCCGAGGAACAGACCGACACCGGCGCCCATCGCAAAGCGCAGGCTGACTGGAATGCTGTTGAGCAGCCACTCACGAATCCGCGAGAAGGTCAGAATCATGAACAACACACCGGAGACGAACACCGCACCCAGCGCAGTTTCCCAGTTGTAGCCCATGGTGCCGACCACGGTGTAGGTGAAGAACGCGTTGAGGCCCATGCCCGGCGCCAGACCCACCGGCCAGTTGGCGTACAGGCCCATCAACAGGCAGCCCAGTGCGGCGGCGATACAGGTGGCGACGAAGGCTGCACCGTGGTCAATCCCGGCATCGGCCATGATGTTCGGGTTGACGAAGATGATGTAAGCCATGGTGATGAAGGTTGTCAGACCGGCAATCAGCTCGGTCTTCACCGTGGTGCCATGCAAGCTGAGTTTAAACAGACGTTCCAGCAAGCCACTGCGTAATGGCGGCGAGAGGTCCAGCGTCGATGCTTCGGATTTGCGGCTTTCCACAGCGAGTACTCCTCAAGAGTTTTATTGTTATTTCCAGGGCCGGACCCATGAGGGGTGGCAGCGGCCCTTTGAGGCATACGCGAATTTGTTGACCATGCGGTCAGGAACTCGCACGCTGTGGATTATGCTTTTGTGTACAAATAAAGCAAATATTGTTTTTGGTTTTGTTTACGAAAGTTCCGTCGATAGGGATATATCGCCTCCGAAAGCCCCTTCGCGAGCAGGCTCGCTCCCACATTTGAAATGCGTTCTCCTGTGGGAGCGAGCTTGCTCGCGAAGAGGCAGTCCTGGTCAATCGAGAGCCGTCTGACTTTTCCCAAGGGCCATATTCACCGCCAACCAGCCATTCACCGCCGCCTCGCCAGCCTCGGCAAACACCCGCTCCAGCAATTTCACCTGCTCCCGCCGCAGCGCCTGTTCAAACTTCGCGCCTTCCGCCGTCAACTCCAGCAGGCGCTTACGCTTGTCAGCCTCCGACGCCACGCTGTCCACCAGATGCATTTCCTGCAACTGCCGCAACGGCATGTTCAGCGCCTGTTTGCTCACCCCGAGCAATCCCAGCAATTCCTTCACGCTCAAATTCGGGTAGCGGGCAATGAAAAACACAATGCGCTGATGCACCCGCGACAGGCCACGGCGCTCGAGCATTTCATCAGCCTTGGCAGTGAACGCCTGATAGCCGAAGAAAAACGCTTCCATCGCCTGTTGCTGACTGGATGGGTTTTTAAGGTCAAGCATGTTGACGTACTCGCTCAAGCTGTCGTAATTTCAGTCAACCAGTTTGACTCATTTTTCGCATCCCTTGCTACCGGTGACCGCCATGGCTTTTTCCGAACGTGTCTCGCGCCTTAAAAGTTCTTTGATCCGTGAAATCCTCGCCGCTGCGCAGCGCCCGCAGGTGATGTCGTTCGCTGGCGGTTTGCCGGCCGAAGCCATGCTGCCCAAGGTCGAGTGGGCCGACATGCCGCTGTCGCTCGGCCAATACGGCATGAGCGAAGGCGAACCGGCGTTGCGCGAAGCGTTGGCAGCGGAGGCGAGGGCGCTGGGCCTGGAATGCGAGGCGAGTCAGGTGCTGGTGGTCAGCGGTTCCCAGCAAACCCTCGATCTGGCGGCGAAGTTGTACATCGACAAAGGCACGGAAATCCTGCTCGAAGCGCCGACCTATCTCGCCGCGCTGCAAATCTTCCAGCTGTTCGGCGCCGATTGCCTGACCGTGCCGCAGGAATCAGACGGCCCGAACCTGACGCAATTGCGCGAACGTCTGGAACAACATCGTCCGGCGTTCATCTATCTGATTCCAACATTCCAGAACCCGTCCGCGGTCCGCTACAGCGAAGCCAAGCGTGCAGCAGTCGCCGCATTGCTCGATGAATTCGATGTCACCCTGATTGAAGATGAACCCTACCGTGAACTGACTTTCGATGGCGGTAGCGCCAAACCGATTGCCGGGCGTCTGAAGACGGCGAGTTGGATTTACACCGGCACCGTGTCGAAAACCCTGCTGCCTGGACTGCGTGTTGGCTACCTGATTGCCAGTCCCGATCTGTTCCCGCACCTGCTCAAGCTCAAGCAATCGGCAGATCTGCATACCAACCGCATCGGCCAGTGGCAGGCGCTGCAATGGATCGGTACGGAGAAGTACCAGCAGCATTTGAGCGAATTGCGTGGCTTCTATCGGCAGCGGCGGGATGCCTTTCAAGTGGCGCTGGAAACGCACTTTTCTGATCTGGCGGATTGGAACATGCCGCAGGGCGGACTGTTTTTCTGGCTGACGTTGAAGCAGCCGCTGGATACGCGGACGTTGCTCAATGAGGCGTTGGCCAATGACGTGGCGTTTATGCCGGGGGAGCCGTTTTTCCCGGATCCGGATAAGCATCACGGGCATTTGCGTTTGAACTTCAGCCACATCGATCCGGCGCGGCTGGATGAAGGGCTCAAGCGATTGGCGGCGGTGGTGCGGCAGGCGCAGCTAGATAAAGCGGCCTGAAAACAAATAAACCGGCTTGTGGGCCGGTTTATTTTTGACTGGGATTAGCGGTGGCTGAGAGGGCCTCTTCGCGAGCAGGCTCGCTCCCACAGTGGAAATGCATTCCAAAGGGTGGGAGCGAGCCTGCTCGCGAAGGCGTCAATCAACCCACCACATAATCATCAGACCGCCGCAAACCGCTTATCCAGATAATCAATAATCACCTTGGACTCGTACATCCAGGTCGTCTGGCCATTCTCTTCAATGCGCAGGCAAGGCACCTTGATCCGGCCGCCCTGATCCAGCAGGGCCTGACGATCCTGCTCGTTGTTCTTCGCATCCTTCAACGCCACCGGCACGTTCAAGCGGCGCAGTGTACGGCGGGTTTTCACGCAGAACGGGCAGGCGTGGAACTGATACAGCGTCAGATCTTTTGCGGCGGCATCCACTTGCGCCTGCGCAGCGGCGGGGCGTTTTTTCTTGCCCGGGCGAGTGATGAAGTCGATGAAGATAACCAGTTGGCCGAGGCCGACACGAAGCGCTTTGACGAACACGTTGAAAGCCTCACGGTGCAGATTGAGAAAGGCGCGCAGCTTACCCGATTTTTCACGGACGAAAAAAAACCGGCGATGAATGCCGGTTTTTTTCGTACAGCAAATTACTTGATGAGGCTGAGAAATTCGCTGCGGGTCGCGGCGTTTTCGCGGAACTCACCGAGCATCACCGAAGTGATCATCGACGAATTCTGCTTCTCGACACCGCGCATCATCATGCACATGTGCTTGGCCTCGATCACCACGGCTACGCCCAGCGCGCCGGTGACTTGCATCACTGCATCGGCGATCTGGCGGCTGAGGTTTTCCTGGATTTGCAGGCGACGCGCGTACATGTCGACGATCCGCGCGACCTTCGACAGGCCCAGCACTTTGCCGCTCGGGATGTAGGCGACGTGCGCCTTACCGATGAACGGCAGCAGGTGGTGTTCGCACAACGAGTACAACTCGATGTCCTTGACCAGCACCATTTCGCTGTTGTCGGAGCTGAACAGGGCACCGTTGGTGACCTCTTCGAGCGTCTGTTCATAACCGCGGCAGAGGTACTGCATGGCTTTGGCGGCACGCTTTGGCGTGTCGAGCAGGCCCTCGCGGGAAACGTCCTCGCCCAATTGGCCGAGAATCGCGGTGTAATTCTGTTCCAGGGACATGAAACTACCTGTGGGGATTTTCGCAAAGGGCAAGGGTACGGTGGCGGACACAACCCTGCAAGTTCGGTGTGACGGGATTATTCGTCGCGGCCTTCCATCATGGTGCGTTTGAGCATCACATAAACCGCGCCGGCACCGCCGTGTTTCGCCTGGCACGAGCAGAAGCCGAGCACTTGGGCATGCTGGCGCAACCAGGTGTTGACGTGGCTTTTGATCATTGGCCGCTTGCCGTCGAGGCGCACAGCCTTGCCGTGGGTCACGCGTACGCAGCGGATTTCGAATTTGGTCGCTTCGGCAAGAAACGCCCAGAGGGTTTCGCGGGCTTTTTCCACGCTCATGCCATGCAGGTCGAGGCTGCCTTCGAACGGTATCTGACCGACCTTGAGCTTGCGCATCTGACTTTCCTGCACGCCGTCGCGGGACCACATCAACTCGTCTTCCGGGCCGACGTCGATCACGAACTGATCGGACAGACCATCCACGGTAGCGGTGTCGGTGCGCACGGTGGCCGACTGGCGCAGCTTGGCAATCTGTGCGCGGTCAGCCTTGGGTTTGCCAGTGTCGGCGCGGTCGTGCTTGATCGGCTTGACGCCTTGGATCGCACTTTTGAACAGGGAAAAATCGTCGTCTTGCATGTCAGCCTCCGCGAAGGGCGGCCAGTTTACCCAAGTCGAAACAAAACGGCCCGGCAAAAAGCCAGGCCGGTGATTCAGTCGTGTTTTTTCATCAGGTGCGGGGACATGTTCAGTTCCCGCGATTGCCGTGCGCGACGGCGGCAGCGGCGCCACAGGGCGACACCGAAATACAGAAACAGCAGACCGACCGCCAGAATGATCGCCGAGCCCATCGGCGTAGCGTTCAAGTCACCGAGTGCCGGTGGGCGCCCGAGCAGGCTGGCCGCCCCGGCCATCGCCAGCAGCACACCGAACGTCGCCAGAATGGCCGCGATCGCTGCGCCGAATCGAAATCGCCAGTTGCTTTGGCCTTTGGGCCGCAAGCGGCGTGCGTCAAATCCATCGGATAACTTCATTCCGACCTTCCTCAATGGGTATCGGCCCTTCGACCGGGAGTTGACCGGGTTGTTCCTGAGGCTATGGCATTTGCGGCAAATGAGAGGATTTTGCGGATGAGCGGCGCCGTGAGCCGCTCATCAGAGCCGATCAGATCAGGTCTTGAGTCAGCGCGAGGGTGGCGAAGTTGTCCGCCATGATCGCCATTTCGGCTTCCTGTACGACTGCGGCGCTGAGCACGCGGCCCTTGAACGGCAAGTCGCGGGTTGCGCAGGCGTCTTCCACCAGGGTGCAACGGAAGCCCAGGTTTTTCGCTGCACGCACGGTGGTGCTGACGCTGGAGTGGCTCATGAAACCGCAGACGATCAGGTCCAGCGAGCCAAGGTTCTGCAAGCGATCGAGTAATTCGGTGCCGTGGAAGGCGCTCGGCAGAAGTTTGCCGATAATGGTTTCATCGCCTTGTGGTTCGAGGCCCGGGATGAATTCGCCGCGTTCGCCCTGCGGGTCGAACAGGCCACCAACGGTGCCGAGATGACGCACGTGCACGATCGGCCGACCGGCTGCACGGGCTGCGGCAACCACTTGTTTGATGTTCGCGACGGCCGCGTCCATGCCGTTCAGGGCCAGGGGGCCACTGAGATATTCTTTCTGGGCATCGATGATGACCACGGTGGCATGGCTCAGTGTGGCCGCTGCGTAACCGCGACCGCTGAGTTGAAACATCGTTTTTGGAACGGACATTCTGGGGCTCCTTGGGGTGGGGCTTTTGCGACATTGTCCTCTGGCTGAGCGGTTCTGTGAATCGCTACCATCGTAGGCACCGTCGTTATTGGCCTGCAGCCTTGTCAAGTTACACGTTCTGTTCAATGGCCGATGCAAAAAACAGAAAACTCCTACCGTCGCCGCGATGTTTTTCCTGCGTCGTCCTTACGCGTTTTGGCTGGTAGAATCGCCAGTCGTTTTTTCTGGAGTTCTGCGCCGTGATCACTTCCCGCCTTCGTACCCTGCGTGACCATATCCGTTGGGCCGTCAGCCGCTTCCATGGGGAGGATCTGTTTTTCGGCCATGGCACCGACAATGCCTGGGACGAAGCCCGGCAACTCGTACTCGGTGCTTTGCACCTGCCGTGGGAAATCGCCGACAGCTATCTCGATTGCGCGCTGGAAGACGACGAGCTGGTCAACCTGCAACGCCTGCTCAAGCGCCGTATCGAAGAACGCATTCCGACCGCGTATCTGTTGGGCGAAGCGTGGTTCTGCGGCATGTCGTTCATCGTCGACGATCGCGTGTTGATCCCGCGTTCGCCGATTGGTGAACTGATCGAAAACCGCTTCGCGCCGTGGATCGGCACTGAGCCGGCACGCATTCTCGACCTCTGCACTGGTTCCGGTTGCATCGGCATTGCCTGCGCCTACGAGTTCCAGAACGCCGAGGTGGTGCTGGCCGATCTGTCGTTCGAAGCGCTGGAAGTGGCCAACCAGAACATCGAGCGCCATGGCGTCGATGAGCGCGTCTACACCGTGCAGGGCGATGGTTTTGATGGTTTGCCGGGGCAGCGTTTCGACCTGATCGTGTCGAACCCGCCTTATGTGGATGCGGAAGATTTCGCTGACATGCCGGACGAATATCAGCATGAACCGGAGCTGGGTCTGGCCTGTGGCGATGATGGTCTGAATCTGGTTCGACGGATGCTCGCCGAAGCGGCGGATCACCTGACCGAGAAGGGCTTGTTGATTGTCGAGGTGGGTAACAGCCAGGTGCACGTTGACGCGCTGTACCCGGAAGTCGATTTCGCCTGGCTCGAATTCGAGCGCGGCGGGCATGGCGTGTTCATGTTGACCGCCGAACAGTGCCGCGATCATCAGGCCTTGTTCGCTTCCCGCGTCTAATCATTAAAAGCTTCGCGAGCAAGCTCGCTCCCACAGGGAAATGCATTCCAAGGTGGGAGCGAGCCTGCTCGCGATTAGCCGCGATGCGGTCTCAAGCCATCAGCGGTGCGTGGCAATCCAGATCAACAACCCCGCCTGAAACACCGCAAACGCCACCAGACACGTAATGGTAAAGCGCAATCCCGCGTCTTCGCGCTTGAACTTGCTGACCTTCTCGTCCTGCTTCTTCAGCTTCACTTCCTGCTCGGCCAGATTTTGCTCGGCCTGCTGGAGCATCTGCGCCGCTTCAAGAATCTCGACGATCTGCAGCTTTTCGCTGTTCCAGTCGCCGAGCAGATCACCGACCAGCACATCCTTGATGCTGCCCTTCAAATGCTGGGCATCGGCGTAAACCACATCAAAGCCGTGCACGCGCAGAAAATGATCGCGACGCAGACGGGTGTCTTCGTTCAGCGCGTCCTTGTTGTTCAAGTCCATGCCGTCGACGGTGTAGGCGGGCCAACGCTTTTTCGCCCAGTTGATACCTTGCGCGGCCATGAAGCGGCCGATGCCACGGTTCAATGGTTCGATCTGCAAGCCGCTGTCCGGGCCGAAACTCACCCGCTTGGTGGTGTGATCGACCCACACATCGAGATGATTCTGCTCTTTGCGCACCCGCTGGCTCGGCAGCTTGATTGCCATGCGCATCAGGCTTTTTTCTTTGCTGTTGCGCTCGGCGTAACCGAATTCAACGAAGCGCAACGGCCGCCCGCCGGTGTTGCGGTCGGTTTGCAGCGGAGCCAGGCGGAGCATCTTGTGGTGCTCGACGTGGACATCCGCCCACGGCAGCTCGGCCGCTGGCGGTGCGTCTTTTTCAGCGGTGGTGTCGGGTGAAGTCTGGGTATCAGTCATAACGGCGAGATCCTGTCCAAGCCCTGCTTGTCGCCAGCTGTTGCGCTGGCGACAAAGGCTTATCGGCCGCTTTTTGCAGGACTAGAGGGTAAACCGCGCTTAACGGGTGCGAAGTCCGTCAATAAACTCGATGATTTTGCTACCCAATTCCGCCGCCAACGGCAAATTAGGATCCTTGTAGGACGCCAATTGCCGTTTCATGTCGTTGTGGACGATGCGCAACACATGGTTCATGCCCTCGATTACCGCCAATTCGGCGTCCGGTTTGGCGGCTTTGAGCAGCTTCGCGTCCTCGGTGCCGACCTGAATATCGTTGCTGCCCTGAACGATCAGCGCCGGCATCTTCAATTGCGCAAAGGCTTTCGCCGGATCCTGGCGGAACAGCGAAATCAGATACGGTTGCACGCTCGGGCGGAAAATCACCTGCAACGGTTGCGGCACATTATCGTCTGTGCGACCGGCCTTGAGGCTGTCGAGCAGTTCGTTGCTGCGCAGCATCAGCGGCGGCGGCAGGCTGCGCGCCAGTTGTTCGCGGATCACTTGATCGACCGGGCGCGCGCTGCCGGACAGGGAAATCACCGCCGCCGCATCGACCTCCGGAGCGGCCAGCGTGGCAATCATCGCCCCTTCACTGTGGCCCAGCAGGATCAACTTGCCGAAGCGCGGATCAGCCTTGAGCTTGCGCGCCCAGGCCTGAGCATCGGCGACGTAGGCTTCGACCGACAAATTACGCTCATCCGGCGTCGCCGCCAGGCTCGCGGCCACCCCGCGCTTGTCGTAGCGCACGCTGGCGATGTTGTGTTTGGCCAGCACCCACGCCAAGCGCTTGAGGCTGTCATTGCGCCCGCCGTCGGGGTTGTTTCCGTCACGGTCTGTAGGACCCGAGCCAGAAATGATCAGGACAACTGGCACTGGACTGTCGGACTTTGGCAGCAACAACGAGCCGAAAAGCTCGCCGGTGCCGGTATCCAAAGTGACCGGGCGTTGTAGGACCGTCGCTTGGGCAAAGCCCGTAAACAGGGTAAGACTCAAGATCAAAACTCGCAGCATCATCACGCCATCATTCGCCAAGGTGCCGGTTGGACTCGCCAGCACCACTAAGGTTCGAGGATGAACTACTCGGTTAGCCTGCGTATACTGGCGCGCATCACGAATTTGGGTTTGATTTCACGGAGCGTCCTGCATGTCCGGCAATACCTACGGCAAGTTGTTCACTGTCACCACCGCTGGCGAAAGCCATGGTCCGGCGTTGGTCGCCATTGTCGACGGCTGCCCGCCGGGCCTGGAGATCTCCCTCGAAGACCTGCAGCGCGACCTCGATCGCCGCAAGCCCGGCACCAGCCGCCACACCACCCAGCGTCAGGAAGCCGACGAAGTCGAAATCCTTTCCGGGGTGTTCGAAGGGCGCACCACCGGTTGCTCGATCGGCCTGCTGATCCGCAACACCGACCAGAAGTCCAAGGACTACTCGGCGATCAAGGATCTGTTCCGCCCGGCCCACGCCGACTACACCTACCACCACAAATACGGCGAGCGCGACTACCGTGGCGGTGGCCGCAGCTCGGCGCGCGAAACCGCGATGCGCGTGGCGGCCGGTGCAATCGCCAAGAAATACCTGGCCAGCCAAGGCATCGTCATTCGCGGCTACATGAGCCAGCTCGGCCCGATCGAAATCCCGTTCAAGACCTGGGATTCGGTGGAAGAGAACGCTTTCTTCAGCCCGGACCCGGACAAAGTCCCTGAGCTGGAAGCCTACATGGATCAATTGCGTCGCGACCAGGACTCGGTCGGGGCGAAGATCACCGTCGTTGCCGAAGGCGTGATGCCGGGTCTCGGCGAGCCGATTTTCGACCGTCTCGACGCTGAACTGGCCCATGCGCTGATGAGCATCAACGCAGTCAAAGGCGTGGAAATCGGCGCCGGTTTCGCCTCGGTCGCCCAACGCGGCACCGAACACCGCGATGAAATGACCCCGCAAGGTTTCCTCAGCAACAATGCCGGCGGCATTCTCGGTGGCATCTCGTCCGGTCAGCCAATCGTTGCCCATCTGGCGTTGAAACCGACGTCGAGCATCACCACCCCGGGCCGTTCGATCGATATCCACGGCAACCCGGTCGACGTCATCACCAAGGGCCGTCACGACCCTTGCGTTGGCATCCGCGCCACGCCGATTGCCGAAGCGATGATGGCCATTGTGCTGATGGATCACTTGCTGCGTCACCGTGGGCAGAACGCCGATGTGCGCGTGAGCACGCCGGTGCTGGGTCAGCTTTGATGGCGGGCTTTAAAGCCGTCGCGGCATAACCGGCGTGGCGGCGCTCCCTTACTGGCGGCTGTCCAGTTTCTATCTGTTCTATTTCGCCTTGCTCGGTTCGACAGCGCCGTTTCTGGCGCTGTATTTCGATCACCTCGGCTTCAGTCCGGCGCGGATTGGTGAACTGGTCGCCATCCCGATGCTGATGCGCTGCGTGGCGCCGAACATCTGGGGCTGGCTCGGCGATTACACCGGCAAACGCCTGGCCATCGTGCGCTTCGGCGCGGTGTGTACGCTGCTGACTTTCTCGTTGATTTTCGTCAGCAAGACCTACGCCTGGCTGGCGATGGTCATGGCGCTGCACGCATTCTTCTGGCACGCGGTGCTGCCGCAATTCGAAGTGATTACGCTGGCGCATTTGCAGGGGCAAACTTCGCGTTACAGCCAGATTCGTTTGTGGGGGTCGATCGGTTTCATCATCACCGTGGTCGTGCTCGGTCGTCTGTTCGAATGGCTGAGCCTCGACATCTACCCGGCGGCGCTGGTGCTGATCATGGCCGGCATCGTCCTCAGCAGCTTGTGGGTGCCGAACGCGCAACCGCCGCAAGGCAATCGGCCGAACGGTGAGGGTTTCCTCAAACAACTGCGCAATCCCGGCGTGCTGGCGTTTTATGGCTGCGTCGCGCTGATGCAGATGAGCCACGGCCCGTATTACACCTTTCTGACCTTGCACCTTGAACGACTTGGCTACACACGCGGCACCATCGGCATGCTCTGGGCAGTGGGTGTGGTCGCCGAAGTGCTGATGTTCATGGCCATGAGTCGAATACTTGCGCGCTTTTCCCTGCGCCGGGTGCTGATGGCGAGTTTTCTGCTGGCGGCGCTGCGCTGGTTGCTGCTAGGTTCGTTCGCCGAGTTTCTTTGGGTGTTGCTGTTCGCGCAGATTCTGCACGCGGCGACCTTCGGCAGCTTTCACGCCGCTGCCATCGCGTTCGTGCAACGTAGCTTCGGTGCGCGTCAGCAAGGCCAGGGCCAGGCGCTGTACGCCGCACTCGCCGGCACCGGCGGAGCGCTGGGCGCGTTGTATTCCGGTTACAGCTGGAATGCCCTCGGCGCGACATTGACCTTTAGTATTGCCAGTCTCGCGGCGCTCGCTGCTGCCGTTATCATTGCCACACGTATGCAAGAGGACAGGCCATGAGCCTTACGCGTGAACAACTCGCCCAGCAAATCGTCGATGCCGGGCGTTTTCTGTATGGTCGCGGCTGGTCGCCGGCCACCAGCAGCAATTACTCGACACGTCTGTCGCCGAGCGAAGCGCTGCTGACGGTCTCGGGCAAGCACAAGGGCCAGCTGGGTCTGGACGATGTGCTCGCCACCGACCTTTCCGGCAACAGTCTGGAGCCGGGCAAAAAGCCGTCCGCCGAAACCTTGCTGCACACTCAGTTGTATAGCTGGCGTCCGGAGATCGGCGCGGTGTTGCACACCCATTCGGTGAATGCCACGGTGCTGTCGCGCCTGACGCCGGAAGACTTTATCGAGTTCGAAGATTACGAACTGCAAAAAGCCTTCAGCGGCATCTCGACCCATGAATCGCGGGTGCGGGTGCCGATTTTCGACAACGATCAGGACATTGCGCGCCTCGCCGCCAAGGTGCAGCCTTGGCTCGACGCCCATCCCGATTGCGTCGGCTATCTGATCCGCGGCCACGGCCTCTACACCTGGGGCGCGCAGATGAACGACGCGCTGCGGCAGATCGAGGCCTTTGAATTTCTGTTTGAATGCGAGTTGAAAACCCGCAGCGTCATGAACCGCCAAGGCTGACTTCACCAGAAGTAGCCCATTTGCCTGATGAAATGCTGTGCCCGACCGGTCTGCAAGAACCGGACGGCAAGGCCGATACCGAGGAATTGCCCCAATGAGCAGCCTGTCCGTCTATCACGTTTCCAGCCCCGATATTCCCAACAAAGTGTTGACCCACTTTGAAGACATCGCCTCGACCCTGGCCGAGCAGGGCGTGCGCTTCGACCGCTGGCAAGCCGCCGCCAAGATCCAGCCTGGCGCTACCCAGGAAGAAGTGATCAGCGCCTATAAAGAGCAGATCGACCGACTGATGACCGAGCGCGGTTACATCACCGTCGACGTGATCAGCCTGAACAGCGATCACCCGCAAAAAGCCGAACTGCGCGCCAAGTTCCTCGAAGAACATCGCCATGGCGAAGACGAAGTACGATTTTTCGTCGCCGGCCGTGGGCTGTTTACCCTGCACATCGACGATTACGTCTACGCGGTACTCTGCGAGAAGAATGATCTGATCTCGGTACCGGCCGGCACTAAACACTGGTTCGACATGGGCGAGCATCCGCACTTCGTGGCGATTCGCCTGTTCAACAACCCTGAAGGCTGGGTTGCCAATTTCACCGGCGAAGACATCGCCGGCCGCTTCCCGCGTCTGGAGGACTGATTCGATGTCGATCAAAGCCATTGTCACTGACATCGAAGGCACCACCAGCGCGGTGAGTTTCGTGTTTGACGTGCTGTTTCCGTATGCGGCCAAGCACCTGCCGGATTTCGTCCGCCAGAACGCCGAACGCGCCGATGTGGCCGAGCAGCTCGAAGCCGTGCGCCGTGACAGCAATGCACCGCAGGCGGATGTTGAAAGGGTTGTTGAAATTCTCTTGAGCTGGATCGAGGAAGACCGCAAAGCCACCCCGCTCAAGGCCTTGCAAGGCATGGTCTGGGCCCAGGGTTATCACGCCGGTCAGTTGAAGGGACATGTTTACCCGGATGCCGTTGAAGCGCTGCAGCGCTGGCATGCTGCGGGTTATCAACTGTTTGTGTACTCGTCAGGCTCGATTCAGGCGCAGAAACTGATTTTCGGCTGCTCGGAGGCGGGGGATCTGACGCCGCTGTTCAGCGGGTATTTCGATACCACGTCAGGGCCCAAGCGTGAGGCGCAGTCGTACACCAATATTCAGCAAGCCATTGGCGTTGAACCGCAGGAGATCCTGTTTCTCTCGGACATCGTAGAAGAGCTGGACGCTGCGCAGTCTGCCGGCCTGCAAACCTGCGGCCTGGCTCGCGAAGGCGGGGAGCTGGGCAGCCACATCACCGTCGACACCTTCACCGGCATAGAACCCGAAGCTTTCTGATCCACACAAATCTAATGTGGGAGCGAGCAAGCTCGCTCCCACAGGGTTTTGCATCAACACAAAAAAACAGGCCGTGAAGCGCATGCTCCACGGCCTGTTTTGTTTAAAGCGCTTTAAAAATTACAGCGAGTGATACGTCGGCAGCGCAAAACGTTGCTGGCTCTGCAGCATTGCAATTTGCGGCAGCTCACTGGCCTGTTCGGCCAAGTCGCGACGAATGGCACTGATCGCCCACGACAGTTGGTCGCCGGCATGCAGTTGTTGATAAGTCAGTGCGCGTTTAAACACTTTGCCATCGCTGCTGCGCAGGGTCAGCAGGATCCCGCCATCGGGGCGTGGCGCAGTGGTGACGTCGAAGTTGGAGAACAGGGAGGTAAATTTTTCTTGGATCAGGCTCATGTCTTTCAGCTCCGTATGCACTTGAATGGCAAGCATGCAGAGGAGGTTGCAGCGATTGTGCCAGCATTTGAAAATAATAAAATCCTTATAAATCAACAACTTGAAAATCGTGCAAATTTCTGGTGTCGTGCAAACTGCATGAATGGCCATCGTGCATCCTGCATTTTGCGGGATCGTTGTCGAATCCACGGAACCAATCGTCAGCCCAGTGATCACCACCACCGCTGGCCGATCAGCGGATACAAAACATTGCAAAAACCGCGTGTACAGCCTGAGAAGCGCTGACGTATTTTCGATCTCGGCCCGCGCTCGAACGCGTCGGTTGCTTCAAGCCAATGCCCGAAAAATAAAAACATCGACCTGCACGCCAAGGTCGAACGGGGAGCTTCCATGAGTCACGCGCCAAGCGACACGATTACCTGGGGCATGATGCTCCGCAAACTGCCGATGATTGCCAAAGCCATCCCACGGGTGGTCAAAGGCATGAAGGTGGCCAATGTCACGGATCCGACTCAAAGCTGTGGCCTTGGCTGGACGTTCGAGCAAGCGACGCTGCGCAATCCCGCGGGACCGGCGTTGTTGCAGGGCGATGTATCGCTGACCTATGCGCAGGTCAATCAGTGGGCCAACCGCATAGCCCACTATCTGAATGCGCAGGGCATCGGCAAGGGCGACGTGGTCGCGGTGTTTATCGAAAACCGCCCGGAACTGCTGGTGACCATTCTGGCGCTGGCCAAGGTCGGTGCGGTCAGCGCGCTGCTCAATACCTCGCAGACGCGCGACACACTGATCCACAGCGTGAATCTGGTGGCGCCGGTGGCAATTGTCGTGGGCGAAGAGCTGCTTGCGGCGTATGCGGTGATCCGCGATCAAGTGACGATTACCACGCCGCGCACCTGGTTCGTCGCCGATCAGGACACCTATAGCCATCCGGGCATTGCGCCCGAAGGTTACGTCAATCTGATCAGCGTCAGTGCCGATGCTTCCAGCGAGAATCCGCCGAGCAGTCAGCAGGTATTTTTCGACGATCCGTGTTTCTACATTTACACCTCCGGCACCACTGGCCTACCCAAGGCCGGAGTGTTCAAGCATGGGCGCTGGATGCGCAGCTCCGCCAGTTTCGGCATGATCGCCCTCAATATGAGCCCCGATGACGTCGTGTATTGCACCTTGCCGCTGTATCACGCCACCGGTCTCTGTGTGTGCTGGGGCTCGGCGGTCAACGGTGCTTCTGGCTTTGCGATCCGTCGCAAGTTCAGCGCCAGCCAGTTCTGGAGCGACGTGCGCCGCTACCGCGCGACCACCATCGGCTACGTCGGCGAGTTGTGCCGTTACCTGGTCGATCAACCGGCCTGCGCCGATGACAGCCGTCACGATGTGCGCAAGATGATCGGCAATGGCTTGCGCCCCGGCGCCTGGGCCGAATTCAAGACACGCTTCGCTGTTGATCACATCTGCGAGCTGTACGCGGCGAGCGACGGCAACATCGGCTTCACCAATATTCTCAACTTCGACAACACCATCGGTTTCTCGCTGATGGCCTGGGAGTTGGTCGTCTACGACCACGACAGCGGCGAGCCGATCCGCAGCGACGACGGCTTTATGCGCAAGGTCGGCAAAGGCGAGCAGGGCCTGTTGCTGGCGCGAATTGACGAGAAGGCGCCGCTGGACGGCTACACCGATCCGCAGAAAACCGCCAAGGTCGTGCTGCATGACGTGTTTACCAAGGGAGACCGGTTTTTCAACACCGGTGATCTGCTGCGCAACATCGGTTTCGGCCACGCACAATTTGTTGATCGACTGGGTGACACCTATCGCTGGAAGGGCGAAAACGTCTCGACCACTGAGGTCGAAAACCTGTTGCTGCAACATCCGCATATTTCCGAGGCGGTGGCGTATGGCGTAGAGATCCGCAATACCAACGGCCGCGCCGGCATGGCGGCGATCACGCCGGCGGAATCCCTCGCAACCCTGGATTTCGCTGAGTTGCTGACCTTCGCCCGCGAACGTATGCCGGCTTACGCGGTGCCGTTATTTCTGCGAGTGAAGGTGAAAATGGAAACCACAGGCACCTTCAAATACCAGAAAACCCGACTGAAGAATGAAGGTTTCGACCCCGGCCAGACGGGCGATGACCCTATATACGCATGGCTGCCCGGCACGCAAACTTACGTTCGGGTCACCGACGAGGTGTTGGCGGAAATTCATCAGGGCAAGCACCGTTATTGAATCTGGCTATGAGCTGTCTTGAGAAAAAGGGGGTGACAGCCAGCGTCGCGCTCGGGAAACTGTCGGCTTTCCGATTGACCGAAAGTGGAGTTGCCCATGTCCGACCAAAGCCGCCAGATGACCCCTGAAGAAGCTGCCGAATTCACCGAGCAGGTTTTCAACAAGGCGCGCGACGGTGATGCCGAAATGCTTGATCGCCTGGTCACCGCCGGTTTGCCGGTCAACCTGAAAAACAGCAAGGGCGACACGTTGTTGATGCTGGCCAGTTATTACGGGCATGTTGATGCGGTGAACGTACTGCTTAAACACAAGGCCGATCCGGAAATGCGCAATGGCAACGGCCAGAGCCCGATTGCCGGAGCGGCGTTCAAGGGCGATCTGGCGGTGGTCAAGGCGCTGGTCGAAGCGGGCGCCGAGATCGAAGGTTCGTCGTTTGATGGCCGGACTGCGCTGATGATGGCGGCGATGTTCAACCGCGTTGAGATCGTTGATTACCTGGTCAGCAAAGGCGCCAATGCGCAAGCCAAGGATGCCAATGGCGTCACGGCGCTGGACGCGGCGCGCACCATGGGCGCAGTCGACACCACCGCGCAACTGGAAAAACTGTTGGGCTGAAATCCAATCTGATGGACTGTGGCGAAGGGGAGAATGCGCTATCCTTCGCGCCCTCAAATTTTACCTTCGTCACAGGATCCGCTCTCATGAAAGCCTCACTCGTCGAACTCATCAGCAAAATCAGCTCCGGCTGCATGGGCGAGGACGAGATACTGAAGGTCGCCGACGAAGCGGCACAGGCCTATGCCGACGCCGATGCCTTTCTGGCAGCCAATCCGGACATCAACTACGACGACACCTTCCCGATCCCGCTGGGTGAGTGGGTCGTGGTCGGCAGCCTGCCGGAAACCGTGCTGTTCCAGGCCGACACCTATGTCGACCTGTTCGCGCAGATCGTTGCTTCGTTCGGCCCGGGCGTGGATTTCAACCTCAAGCCCAAGCAACTGGCCAAGACCGAAGCACTGACCGCGCTCAATCGCATCCAGGTGCAGATGAGCAGCATGAACAAGGAAAATGGCGGCTACACGCTGATGAACTTCAGCCAGTTGCTCGACGACGAACTGCAAATGGTCCTGGTCTTCGGCAATGACGTGCCTCGGGTGCTGGAACTGTGCGCCGAAGTCGGCATCGCCGCCGCGCCCTCGCTCGAAGCCTTGAAGATCGCCGTTCACGTCTGAGAGCAATAAAAGGGAACCCTGCGCGCGACCGTCTATCCTAAAAGTGCATGCCACTATTCTGGAGCGACACCATGGGTTCCACGTTCAACGGTCTGATCGGCCTGATCATCCTTGCCCTCGACATCTGGGCCATCATCAATGTGCTGAAAAGCGGCGCGACCACCGGGATGAAAATCGTCTGGGTGCTGCTGATCATCCTTCTGCCGGTACTGGGCCTGATCATCTGGGCGATTGCCGGGCCACGGGGCAACGTGCGGATCTGAATCAGCTAACACCGCATACCCTGTAGGAGCTGCCGAAGGCTGCGATCTTTTGATCTTGTTTTTTTACAATCAACATCAAAAGATCGCAGCCTTCGGCAGCTCCTACAGGGATTGTGGTTGTGAGGTTCGACCTGTCATCTTCGGCAACGTAGAATGCGCGCCTTTCCCGGGCAATCGTCCCCACGATTGGCGCCCGCGCATTCATCGGAGCACTTCACCATGACCGTCACCAAAACCAGCGAGTACCTGGAAACCCTCTACGAAGGCTACGGCCAGCGTTTTCGCATGGAAAAACTGCTGCACGAAGTGCGCACCGAACACCAGCATCTGGTGATTTTCCAGAACCCGCGCATGGGCCGTGTCATGGCACTGGACGGCGTGATCCAGACCACCGAAGCCGACGAATTCATCTACCACGAAATGCTCACTCACGTGCCGATTCTGGCCCACGGCAGCGCCAAACGCGTGCTGATCATTGGCGGCGGAGACGGCGGCATGTTGCGCGAAGTGACCAAGCACGCCGGTGTCGAGCACATCACCATGGTCGAGATCGACGGCACCGTGGTCGACATGTGCAAAGAGTTCCTGCCGAACCACTCCAGCGGCGCCTACGACGATCCACGTCTGAACCTGGTGATCGACGACGGCATGCGTTTCGTCGCCACCACGACTGAAAAATTCGATGTGATCATCTCCGACTCCACCGACCCGATCGGCCCGGGCGAAGTATTGTTTTCGGAGAACTTCTATCAGGCCTGCCATCGCTGCCTGAACGAGGGCGGCATCCTCGTGACCCAGAACGGCACGCCGTTCATGCAGATCGACGAAGTGAAAACCACCGCCGGTCGCCTGAACAGCCTGTTCCCGGACTGGCACTTCTACCAGGCAGCCGTGCCGACCTACATCGGCGGCTCGATGACCTTCGCTTGGGGCTCGACCAACCCGGCCTACCGCAAACTCAGCCGTGAGACCCTGCAGCAGCGCTTCATCGGCAGCGGCATCGTTACGCGCTACTACAACCCGGAAATCCACATCGGCGCGTTCGCCTTGCCACAATACGTGCTGCAGGCGATCAACAAGCCAAGCAACGACTAAAAGAGCACTGCAAAACCCCTGTGGGAGCGAGCCTGCTCGCGAAAGCTATTGGTCATCCAACAAAGATGTTGAATGACATTCCGCTTTCGCGAGCAAGCTCGCTCCCACATTTGCTTGCACCTACAGTTGATGTCGTTTTTTTCATCTTCGCCCGCTGTAATCCTTTTGAACCAACTTTCGGCGCACCAGTCGATTTAGGTGTAAGCCCATTTGCGGGTTTGATCGAGGAGGCACCGATGCAAAAGTGGAAAGTCACTTTCGTGGACGATCATGGTGAAATTGTCGATGAGGTGTTCGAGCAGACGGAATGCCCCACTGATGATGAGGCCGCTCGAATGGTCAAGGCGCGACTACTCCCTGTCGCCGCCGAACTGGATCTGAACGATCTGGAAGGGCGCACCGCCGATGCCGGGGTGAAAAGCCTGAAAACCCAGAACAGCATCGAAATCCGCAGCATTACTCCCGTCTGACATTCTTCCTGTCACCTTTCACACCAGGCCTTGGCAGCGGCTCTGACTTGGGGCTACTCTGCAAGCGAGATCAGCGAACGGATCGCTAAGGTCTGGTCTTGTCAGCTACATGCTTGTTTCCCGCGTGCAACCACGTTGCCGTAGTACTTTGGCCAAAGGCCCGGGGCGGGAATACGGAAAGTCTATCCATCTATGCGAGGGGGACGATTCATGAGCACAGCCTATCAAGAAGACATCAGCAGCAATGTTCTGCGCCGCATGAAAGAAGGCGGTTTCGATTTTTCCCGATTCCATCCCATCGAGTTCTACGCGATTTTCCCCGACGAGGAGCGGGCGCGCAGGGCAGCAGGCAAATTTCGCGGTGAATCCATCAATGCCCAGGTCAGCGTGCGTGATGACGGTGCGTGGGCGCTGGAATTGAGCAAAGTGATGTATGCAACGTACGACGATATTGGCGATTTCGAGCAGGGTTTCTCTGCCGTAGTCGAACCGCTGGGCGGCATCATCGAAGGCTGGGGCGTCAAGCAGGAGGTGCGTAACCGCCATCGTTTGAACTGATCTCTTGATTCAACAGTTGAGCAACGGCTGACCTTCGGGTTGGCCGTTGTCGTTTCCGGCGCCCGTAAATCGTTGTGGCAAAACCCTGAAACAAGAATCCAAGGCAAAAAAAAGCCACCGGAGAGGGTGGCTAAAAGGGAAGACCGATAAGGAGAGGAAACCGGTCAGGGTTAAGGCTGGGTGGGCTGCGCAGGCAGTCCAGGTCAGTTGAGCTGATCGCTTGCCGACGCTGTGGCCGAGCAAGTTTTGCAGCGAATGCGCGGATTATCCGCAAGCGCCGCCGGGCAGTGAAATCAACTCTGACTATGCTGGTGATAGGCGATGCAGTGCGTCGCAATGAAGCGGGGGCAATCCGGTTGGGGCATTTGCCGCACAGGAATGGTGCGGTGCCTGCGGCGTGTATTTCCAACCGATTGAAATCAAAGCGTTTATGCCGATGGCACGGGCCTTGCGAAGGCCTGTATGTCCGGGTGACAAGGAGTACGGCATGATCCGCACCTATTTTGATGAGATGTACGATGCCGGCGGCCAGGTTCGCCCGCATTATCGGGAGTTCGCCCGATGGCTGGCCGATACGCCTGACGAACTGCTGGCCCAGCGGCGACGCGAGGCCGATCTGCTGTTCCATCGCGCCGGGATCACTTTCACGCTCTATGGGGACGAGCAGGGCACCGAGCGCCTGATTCCTTTTGACACCATTCCGCGCAGTATTCCTGCCAGTGAATGGCGGATCGTTGAACGCGGCTGCATCCAGCGGGTCAAGGCGCTGAACATGTTCCTCGCCGACCTCTATCACGAGCAACGCATCATCAAGGCCGGGATCATTCCTGCCGAACAGGTGCTGGCCAACGAGCAATACCAGTTGGCGATGCAAGGCCTGGATCTGCACCGCGATATCTATTCGCACATCTCCGGCGTCGATCTGGTGCGCGATGGCGATGGCACCTATTACGTGCTCGAAGACAACCTGCGCACGCCGAGCGGCGTCAGCTATATGCTCGAAGACCGCAAGATGATGATGCGCCTGTTCCCGGAGCTATTCGCCGCGCAACGTATCGCGCCGATCGATCACTACCCGAATCTGCTGCTCGACACCCTGAAAAGCTCAAGTCCGATTGATGATCCGAGCGTAGTGGTGCTGACGCCCGGGCGCTTCAACAGTGCCTTTTTCGAACACGCGTTCCTGGCCCGGGAAATGGGCGTTGAACTGGTCGAGGGTGCGGATCTGTTCGTGCGAGACGACAAGGTCTTCATGCGCACCACTGACGGCCCGAAAGCGGTGGACGTGATCTATCGCCGTCTCGACGACGCATTCCTCGACCCACTGGCGTTCAACCCGGACTCGATGCTCGGTGTGCCGGGGCTGCTGTCGTCCTATCGCTCCGGCAACGTGGTGCTGGCCAACGCCATCGGCACTGGGGTGGCGGACGACAAATCGGTATACCCGTTTGTCACCGACATGATCCGTTTCTACCTCGACGAAGAACCGATCCTGAAGAACGTGCCGACTTGGCAGTGCCGCAACCCGTCTGAACTTTCCCATGTGCTGGCCAATCTTCCAGATCTGGTGGTCAAGGAAACCCAGGGCTCCGGTGGTTACGGAATGCTGGTCGGGCCGGCGTCGACAACGGCGGAAATCGACGCCTTTCGCGAGCGCATCAAAGCCAAGCCCCACGCGTACATCGCACAACCGACGCTGTCGCTGTCGACCTGTCCGACCTTTGTCGAAAACGGCATCGCGCCGCGCCATATCGACTTGCGTCCGTTTGTCTTGTCCGGTCGCGAAACCCGCGTGGTGCCCGGCGGTTTGACTCGCGTCGCACTGCGCGAAGGCTCTCTGGTGGTGAATTCCTCCCAGGGCGGCGGAACCAAGGACACCTGGGTGGTCGAGGATTGAAGGAAGCTTGCCATGTTAAGTAGAACTGCCTCGGATCTGTATTGGATGTCGCGTTATCTGGAGCGGGCGGAAAACCTCGCACGGATGCTCGATATCAGTTATTCGCTGTCGCTGATGCCGCAGGACGGTCGCGGCGACGGTCTGCACGAATTGGCCATGCCGCTGCTCATCACCGGCACCCTCGACGATTACCTGGAACGTCACGGCGCGTTGCATGCCGAACGGCTGCTGCACTTTTTTGCCCTCGATGCAGCCAACCCGGCGAGCATCTACAGCTGCCTCGGCGCGGCACGGGCCAGTGCTCATGCGGTACGTGGACGTATCACGGCGGACATGTGGGAGAACATCAACGCGACGTGGCTGGAGATTCGCGGGATCGCCGAGCAGGGCCTCAGTCGCTATGGCATGAGCCGTTTCTGCGAATGGATCAAGGAGCGTTCGCACCTGTTCCGTGGTGCGTCCTACGGCACGATCATGCGCAATGATGCGTTTCGCTTCATTCGTCTCGGGACGTTTATCGAGCGCGCGGACAACACCCTGCGATTGCTCGATGCCCGTTATGAAATGGCTGGCGATCAGGCCGAAGCGGTCAGTGATGGCACGGCCCACGCGTATTACCAATGGAGTGCCTTGCTGCGCGCACTGTCGTCGTTCGAGGCCTACACCGAAATCTACCGTGACGCGCCGGGCGCCCGGCATGTTGCCGAGCTGCTGTTGTTGCGCGCCGATGTGCCGCGCTCGCTGCGGGCCTGCACCGAAGAGATCGATCAGATTCTTGCGCAGTTACCCGGCGCCAATGGCCGACCGGCACAACGTCTGGCGGCGGAAATGGACGCGCGCCTGCGCTACACCGGCATCAACGAAATTCTCGAGGAAGGCCTGCACGCCTGGCTGACCGAATTCATCCCGCTGGTGCGCCAGTTGGGTAACGCCATTCACAGTTCCTATCTGGAGGCTGCATGAGACTTTCCATAAGCCACGAGACCACCTATCACTACGAAGATCAGGTGCGGGCGAGCATCCAGTACCTGCGACTGACACCCCACGACAGCGAGCGCCAGCACGTGTTGAGCTGGCAGCTCGACCTGCCGCGCCCGGTGCGTGCGCAGCTCGATCCGTTCGGCAATATCCTGCATGTGCTGACCATGGACGAACCGCACGAAGCGATCATCATCGGCGCGCGCGGGCAGGTCGATATCGACGAATTGCGTGAGGCTGAACATGAGAGCCAGTCGGCGCTGCCGTTCCTGCGCTTTACCCGTTTGACCGAGGCCGATGAGGCGTTGCGTGCGTTCGCCGAGAAATCCTGCAAGCAACGGCGTGATCGTACGGCGCTGATCGATCTGATGCACGGTTTGAATCAGCACATGACTTATACGCCCGGTTCGACCGAAGTCGACACCAGCGCCGCCGAGGCCTTCGCCGGGCGAGCGGGTGTCTGTCAGGATCATGCTCACGCGTTTCTGGCTTGCGCCCGTAGTCTCGGGATTCCGTCGCGCTATGTGTCGGGGTATTTGTACAGCGAGGATTGCGAGCATCTGGCCAGCCATGCGTGGGCAGAAGCGTGGCTGGATGACGCCTGGTACAGCTTCGACGTGACCAATCAACTGGCGCGGCCGGAGCGACACTTGAAACTGGCGGTGGGTCTGGATTATCTGGATGCCTGCCCGGTGCGTGGCATGCGCCGGGGTGGGGGGTGTGAGCAGATGCATGCAAAAGTATTCGTCTCGCCGACGCCCGTAATCTCCGTCCAGCAACAGTAAACGCCGTACTCCTGTGGGAGCGAGCCTGCTCGCGAAGGCGGTTTATCAGTCACTGATGCAGTGTCTGACACGCCGCTTTCGCGAGCAGGCTCGCTCCCACAGGGGAAATGGCGTTACGGCTTAACTTTGCGCCCGGCCATGTGTTTCAAATATCCCACTAACATCTGCAAATCCCCCTCCGGCAACACCGCCTCCGAAAACCCCGGCATCTTCGCCTGCGGCCACTGACGCAAACTCTGCGGATCACGAATGTAGCGCTTCAAGAAATCTGCAGCGAAATACTCGGTCGGGCTGTAAGGGATATTCAGGTCCGGTCCGAACTGCGCATCGCCCGCACCGTTTAACCGGTGACACGCCAGACAATTTTTCTGAAACAGCGCAAAGCCCAGATTCACCGGGTCATCGGCCTTCAACGCAGGATCCGGCAGCAGGGCAGGGAAACGCTCGGCCACCGGCGCCATACGCTTGATGCTCGCCACTTCAAACGGCCATTGTTCAGGGCTGATATTGCCGGCCTGAGGATCCGTCCACACCAGGTAGAAGGGCCCGGCGCTGTGCTTGCCTTCGGACAGCGGTGGCCACGGTTGGGCGGGGTCTTCAATCGCCAGCCACGCTCGCGCGCCTTGTTGATTAAGCAACGGCGCCGCAGCCAATTCTGCGGCGAAGCCGTCCAGTGCCACCGCTTGCAGGTGATCCTGCGGTTTGATCCCGGTCAGCAGCGCGGCCATGGGCACGGCGCGATAGGTCATGTCCTTTTTGTAGGACACATCGTTTTTGATCGTGAGGGTTTGCACTTGAGGATGCTTGAGCAATTCCTCGGTCTGCCAGGTGCGGCTGCTTGCGCCCAGTTGCAGATCCAACTGTGCGGCAGACAAGGGCACGCTCAGCAGCATGGCCCCGAACACAATGAGCGCTTTCAAATGATCGCCGTCCATGTCGTGGGAGTGCGCCAAGGTTGGCACAGCCACGCTGGCCCGGGTAGCGGGCCAGTCACATTTTCAGTGGCGATGAACAGCACCTGCCGCTCGATTCAGCCGATGACTTTGGTCAGATTCGGCAAAATCAACAACAGCGTCGTGGCGAAAAGAATGAGCCCTGCTTGACGAACTTTCGGTTGTTTGAACATGGCTTGACCGCCTTTATTGTTATTTCCTGATGCTTGCCTGCATATCCATGACGGCACGCGTTGCACTTCCTGTTAAAGAACGCCTGTCTCGGCAAAACCCGACGACCATGACGTACATGTTCTACCTTAGGGCCCGCGTCACGCATGGCTTAGATCCATTTCATATGGAGTTGCAGCCAATCGCGATTAAAAAAGCATGAGGCGTATTGCCAGCTTCTTTGCCGCCCGCTGGCTAGACAACTCGCCGACCTGAACCGGTTCACCCGACGGCCGATGACCGTCCGTCTGAGCGCGTGCGTCAACCGCATTGAGCGCTGTGGTCATTGAATCCATGGCCGCTCGGATCAAGAGTGGAGGCACAAGAAATCACTCCCCGCACAGGTTCGAGGACGTCATGACCCAAGCTTTGATATTCGATGCGTTACGCACGCCCCGCGGCAAAGGTAAGGCCGATGGCGCCTTGCACAGCGTCAAACCGGTGAATCTGGTGGCCGGCCTGCTGACGGCGCTGCAACAACGCACCTCGCTGGATACCAGTCAGGTCGATGACGTGGTGCTCGGCTGCGTCACGCCAATTGGCGATCAAGGCTCGGACATCGCCAAAACCGCGGTACAAGTGGCCGATTGGGACGTCAGCGTCGCGGGCGTGCAGATCAACCGTTTCTGCGCTTCGGGACTGGAAGCGGTGAACCTCGGCGCAATGAAAGTGCGCTCCGGTTTCGAAGATCTGGTGGTGGTCGGTGGCGTCGAATCGATGTCGCGGGTGCCGATGGGCAGCGATGGCGGTGCCTGGGCGCTGGACCCGCAGACCAACCTGCACAGCCATTTTACCCCGCAAGGCGTCGGTGCCGACCTGATCGCCACGCTTGAGGGTTTCAGTCGTCACGACGTCGACGCCTATGCACTGCACTCGCAGCAGAAAGCCGCACGGGCGCGGGCTGATGGTTCGTTCAACAAATCGCTGGTGCCGGTGCAGGACCAGAACGGCATTATCCTGCTCGATCACGATGAGTTCATTCGCGCCGAATCGACTCTTGAAGGTTTGGGCAAGCTCAAGCCGAGTTTCGAAATGATCGGCCAGATGGGCTTTGACGCCACGGCGCTGCGGGTCTATAGCCATGTCGAGCGGATCAATCATGTGCACACCCCGGGCAACAGTTCCGGGATCGTCGACGGTGCCGCGCTGATGTTGATCGGCTCCGAAGCCAAGGGGCGTGCGCTGGGCCTGCTACCCCGGGCGCGCATTGTTGCCACAGCGGTCACTAGCACCGATCCGACCATCATGCTCACCGGCCCCGCGCCAGCAACGCGCAAGGCACTGGCCAAGGCCGGGCTGCGCGTGGAAGACATCGACCTGTTCGAGGTCAACGAAGCGTTCGCTTCGGTGGTGCTGAAGTTCATCAAGGACATGGCGGTCGACCCGGACAAGGTCAACGTCAACGGCGGCTCCATCGCCATGGGTCATCCGCTGGGCGCCACCGGTTGCGCGATCCTCGGCACCCTGCTCGACGAACTGGAAGCGCGACGCCTGCGCTATGGCCTGGCGACGCTGTGTGTCGGCGGCGGCATGGGCATTGCCACCATCATCGAACGCCTCTGAGCCCCGAATTCAAGGAACCTTGTTATGAGCGAAGTCATTCGTTACGAAAAAGGCCAGGACGGCATCGTCGTGCTGACCATCGACATGCCGGGCCAGAGCGCCAACACCATGAACGCCGTCTACCGCGAGGCGATGGCCGCGTGCGTGGCCCGTCTGGTGGCAGAAAAAGACAGCCTTGCCGGCGTGATCATCACCTCAGCGAAGAAAACGTTCTTCGCTGGCGGCGACCTCAACGAGCTGATCAAAGTCGGCAAGCCAGAAGCGAAAGCCTTCTACGACATGGTGCTGACCCTCAAAGCGCAACTGCGCACTCTGGAAACACTCGGCAAACCGGTGGTCGCGGCGATCAACGGTGCGGCGCTTGGCGGTGGCTTGGAAATCTGCCTCGCCTGTCACCACCGCGTGGCTTTGGACGATGCATCGGTACAGCTCGGTCTGCCGGAAGTGACGCTTGGCCTGCTGCCGGGCGGCGGCGGAGTGGTGCGCATGGTGCGCATGCTCGGGATCGAGAAGGCGCTGCCGTACCTGCTCGAGGGCAAAAAAGTGCGCCCGCAACAGGCGTTGCAGGCCGGTTTGATCGATGAGTTGGCGGCGGATCGCGATGAATTGCTGGCCAAGGCGCGCGCCTGGATCGTTGCCAATCCGACCGCCGTACAGCGTTGGGATGTGAAGGGCTATCAGATTCCTGGCGGTACGCCGTCGAACCCGAAAGTCGCGCAGATGCTGGCGATTGCGCCGTCGATTCTGCGCAGCAAGACCCAAGGGACAATGCCGGCGCCGGAGAAGATTCTCTGTGCGGCAGTCGAAGGCGCTCAGGTCGATTTTGACACCGCGCACTTGATCGAAACCCGTTACTTCACCGAACTGACCACCGGGCAGATTTCGAAAAACCTGATTGGCACGTTCTGGTTTCAACTTAATGAGATCAACGCCGGAGGTTCGCGGCCGCAGGGTTTTGCGCCTTATAAGACGCAGAAGGTCGGCGTGCTCGGCGCAGGGATGATGGGCGCGGGGATTGCTTTTGTCAGCGCTTCGGCGGGCATAGAGGTGGTGCTCAAGGACATCAATCTGGCTGCTGCCGAGAAGGGCAAAGCACATTCTGCAGCGTTGCTGGACAAGAAAGTCGCTCGCGGACAGATGTCAGCCTCACAGCGTGAGACTGTGCTGGCGCGGATCAAACCCTCCGAAAGCGATGCGGATCTGGCTGGTTGCGATCTGATCATCGAAGCGGTGTTTGAGGATCGCGAACTCAAGGCCAAGGTTTCTGCGGCAGCGCAACGGGTTGTGGGTGCCGAAGCTGTCATCGCTTCGAATACATCGACGCTGCCGATCACCGGTCTGGCAACGGCGGTGCCGGATCAAAGCAAATTCATCGGCCTGCATTTCTTCAGCCCGGTAGAAAAAATGCCGCTGGTGGAAATCATCAAAGGCGCGAGCACCAGTGATGAAACCCTCGCCCGAGGTTTTGATTTCGTTCTGCAAATCAAGAAAACGCCGATCGTGGTCAACGACAGTCGTGGCTTCTTTACTTCGCGGGTATTCGGCACCTTCACCAACGAAGGCATCGCCATGCTCGGCGAAGGCGTGAGTGCGCCGATGATCGAGACCGAGGCGCGCAAGGCCGGGATGCCGGTCGGGCCTCTGGCGATCTCTGACGAAGTTTCCCTCAGTCTGATGAGCCATATCCGCCAGCAAACCGCCAAAGACTTACAGGCAGAAGGGAAACCGCTGATTGAGCACCCGGCCTTCGCCGTGATTGACTTGCTGCTCAACGAATACAAGCGCCCAGGCAAGGCGGCGGGTGGCGGTTTTTATGATTATCCGGCCGGTGGTCAGAAACATTTGTGGCCCGAGTTGAAGGCGCGCTTCGAGAAGTCCGACGGGCAGATTTCGCCCAAAGACGTGCGTGATCGGTTGTTGTTCGTGCAGGCGATCGAAACCGTGCGCTGTGTGGAGGAGGGCGTGTTGACCTCGACGGCGGATGCTAACGTCGGCTCGATCTTCGGTATCGGGTTTGCGGCGTGGACCGGCGGTGCGTTGCAGTTCATTAACCAGTATGGCGTGAAAGATTTCGTCGCTCGTGCGCAGTATCTGACTGAGCAATATGGCGAGCGTTTCGCGCCGCCGGCGCTGCTGCTGGATAAAGCTGCGAAAGGTGAAATGTTCTAAGGGCGCTTGCACTTCGGGGCTTGCCTTGCCATGGGGTTTCAAGGCAGGCTCTGGGGTGTTCATTATTCCCATCACGTGTCAGGTATTTTTTATGTCGCTACGCATCTGCATTCTGGAAACCGACATCCTGCGTCCGGAACTGGTCGATCAATATCAGGGTTACGGGCAGATGTTTCAGCGCCTGTTCTCGCAGCAACCGATCGCCGCCGAGTTCACCGTCTACAACGTGATGCAGGGCGATTACCCAAGCGACGACCTGACCTTCGACGCGTACCTGGTCACCGGCAGCAAGGCCGATTCGTTCGGCACCGATCCGTGGATCCAGACCCTCAAGGAATACCTGCTGACCCGTTACGAGCGTGGCGACAAGCTTCTTGGTGTGTGCTTCGGCCATCAACTGCTGGCACTGCTGCTCGGTGGCAAGAGCGAGCGTGCGACGCAGGGCTGGGGTGTTGGCACCCACAACTACAAACTCGCGGCCAAGGCACCGTGGATGAGCCCGGTGCGTGAAGAACTGACGCTGCTGATCAGTCATCAGGATCAGGTCACCGCGCTGCCGGAAAACGCCACGGTCATTGCTTCCAGCGATTTCTGCCCGTTCGCGGCGTACCACATCAACGATCAGGTGTTGTGTTTCCAGGGGCACCCGGAGTTCATCCACGATTATTCGCGGGCGCTGCTGGATTTGCGTCAGGAAGCACTGGGCTCGCAGATCTACAGCAACGGCGTGGCGAGTCTGGAGCAGGAACACCATGGCGCTACGGTAGCGGAATGGATGATGCGCTTTGTGGCGCATAAGCCAGAAACAGCCTAAGGCTAAAAGCTTCTCGAGCAGGCTCGCTCCCACATAGATCTTCGATTCAACAGAGATCAATGTGGGAGCGAGCCTGCTCGCGATTAGTCCGGTCAACCCGGTTTGACTTACAACCACCCCGACTTCTTGAAGCTCGCCCACAAACTCACACATCCCACCGTAATAAACCCAAGCACACCGAAATAGCCGTAATGCCAACTCAGCTCCGGCATGTTCTGGAAGTTCATTCCGTAAATCCCCGCCACCGCCGTCGGAAACGCCAGAATCGCCGCCCAGGCAGCAAATTTGCGCTGCACCACACTTTGCCGTGAGGCCTCGAGCAGCACACCGATCTCGATGGTTTGGCTGGCAATGTCGGCCAATGTGCTCAGGTCCTCCATCTGCCGCGTTACGTGGATCTGCACATCGCGGAAATACGGGCGCATGTTCTTGTCGATAAACGGGAAGCTCAGCTTCTGCAGTTCCTCGCCAATCTCCACCATTGGCGCTGCGTACCGGCGCAGGCGCACAACGTCACGGCGCAAGCCATGCAGCTTCTGAATGTCACGCTCATTCAGTGCGCTACACAACACGTTGCGCTCCAGCTCATCGATCTCAGCATGGATCGCTTCGCCCACGGGTTGGTAGTTCTCGATGACGAAATCGAGCAACGCATACAGTACGAAGTCTTCCCCATGCTCCAGCAACAGCGGACGCGCCTCACAGCGCTGGCGGACATGGGCGTAGGACGCCGAGTGGCCGTTACGCGCGGTAATGATGTAGCCCTTGCCGGCGAAAATGTGCGTCTCGATAAATTGCAGAACGCCGTTTTCACGGATAGGCGAGTAGGTGACGATAAACAAAGCGTCGCCAAAGGTTTCCAGCTTCGGTCGGCTGTGTTTTTCCAGGGCATCTTCGATCGCTAGCTCATGGAGATTGAACTGACGTTGCAGGTTGGACAGCTCCTGAGCGTCCGGCTCTTCCAGACCGATCCAGACAAAGTGACCGGTTTTCGCGGCCCAGGCAGCGCCTTCGTCGAGGGTAATATTGGTGACTTTCTTGCCTGCGCTGTACACCGCAGCAGCAACAACTCGACCCATGGTGGTGATTCACTTCTTCTTGGCAGGTGGCAGGGAATGCAAGGCTTCAGCTTAGCCGTGTCGCTGCTTGAGAGTCAGTGAAATCTGTACAGTTCAGCCGGCAAAAGAAAACCCGCACAGGGCGGGTTTGTTTTTAAACGGCTTGCAGTTGCCGATCCATCGATTCAATGCACTCGCGCATCTGTTCGCGGCACTGATTGATGAGCATGGGCATGTCGTCCATGGTCAATCCGGCTGTAGGAATTGCCGGCAACGAGCGTATGAGGATTTTCCCGCTGCGCCAGCGATTCAGGCGCATGTGCTTGATGTAACTGCTGACGCAAACCGGCACGATCGGCACGCCGGCAGCAATCGCCATCTGGAATGCACCTTTCTTGAAGGGCAGCAATTCCTCGCCAAGGTTGCGCGTGCCTTCCGGGAACACCCAGATCGAGGTGTCTTCGTTCTGCAAGGTATTGGTTGTAGTAAGCATCGATTGGCGCGCCTTGTGCGCATTGCCACGGTCGATCAACACATTGCCGGCCAGCCAGAACAATTGCCCGAACAGTGGCACCCACTTGAGGCTTTTCTTGCCGATGCACACGGTCCGGCGCGGCACTACGTTGCCGAACACGAACAGATCATAGTTGGACTGATGGTTAGCGATGATCACGCAGCTGTCGGGTTTGTTCATCAAACCGCTGACATCGGACTTCACTCTTAAACGCAAAATACACATCGCCGGCAGCGCGTAGAGACGGGCGCACAGACGGCTGTTGTCCGGATTGAACGGGCGGCATATGCCGAGAATCACTCCGAGCACACCAGCCAGAATAAAGTGCAGGCCCATCAATAACATACGAAACACGAACAGCATTTTCAGGCCCCACCGGGACAAAAGGTGGCGCAGTGTACGGATGTGCACTGTTTTCGGCAATTGCCGCTATAGAGTCCGGAGATAGCCGATGTTTAAGCGCATGTTTCAGAATGGAGGGTCAGACCTGTCCTAGAGCCGTCGCTGCGTTTTAAACCAAGCGTGCAAGAAAAAGCCCGACACGACGGTCGGGCTTTTCTTCACTTGCTTGAGTCCAGGCTTAACCCAGATGCTCCTGGTCCTGGATGATCGCGTTATCCAAGGCTTCCAGTAGCGCTTTACGCACTTTCAATTTGGTGTTCTTGTGCGCGAGCATGTTGATCTTCTTCAGCTGACGCGCAGCGGCGAGGGCGGCGCCTTGCAGTTCCTCGGCGGCAACGACCTTGTCGAGGAAACCGGCATCCACAGCGCTTTTTGGATCGAACATCTCGCCGTTGATCACTGAACGGTGGAATGCCGAGCGACGTAGGCGATCGCGAGCCAGTTCGATACCGGCGTGGTGCATGGTCATGCCGATCTGCACTTCGTTCAGACCGATGCTGAACGGGCCATCGACACCAATGCGGTAATCAGCAGACAACAGAATGAAAGCGCCTTTGGCCACAGCATGACCCGGGCACGCGACGATCACCGGGAACGGGTGAGAGAGCAGGCGACGCGCCAACGTCGAACCGGCAGTGACAAGCGCCACGGCTTCTTTAGGGCCGGCGGTCATCACTTTCAGGTCATAGCCGCCGGACAGAATCCCCGGCTGACCGGTGATGATCACGATGGCACGATCAGTCACCGCTTGATCCAGCGCCGCGTTGAATGCCGCAATCACGTCTGGAGAAATGGCATTGACCTTGCCGTTGCTCAAGGTCAGGGTCGCGATACCGTCTTCGAGGTGGTAGGAAATCAACTCACTCATGACGCTATTCCTTGTAAGAAAGATCGGCAGACGTTACCCACCGTCGCTGGCCAGGTAAAGCGCCGTGACTGACTCGCCAGTCACCGTTTCCCGGCTCACCCAGCGCAACGAGGCATTCTGCTTCTATATAGAAGGGTCGTGCCCACCGGAGATTGGCCGGTTTGCCATGACCCGTCAGCCGGCGAAACGACTTTTTCTCTTAACCGCATGAAAATTCTGAAAAAAAGTTTGCCATCGGAAAAGCTTTCGACTACATTAGCGCGCCTCGACAGACAGAACATGTTTGAAGAGATACGGTGAAGTGTCCGAGTGGCTTAAGGAGCACGCCTGGAAAGTGTGTATACAGGAAACTGTATCGAGAGTTCGAATCTCTCCTTCACCGCCACATTCAGTACACAAAACCCCTGATTTCGAAAGAAGTCAGGGGTTTTGTGGTTTCTGCCGTCTGGATTTTATTGGCAGCGGCGTGAAGTCCGCTTTGAGCTATTACAATCGCGAATTTATTCATCCGTATAGGGACGACATCCATGATCATTTCCACCACTCATACCATTGAAGGTCGGCAAATCACGGCATACCTAGACATTGTCAGTGCCGAGTCGGTGCAGGGCGTCAATGTGATTCGTGACATGTTCGCCGGTATGCGCGACTTTTTCGGCGGACGTTCGCAGACGCTAGAGCGGGCTTTGAAGGAGGCTCGTGTTCAGGCCACCGAAGAAATCAGGGAGAGGGCGCGTGCTTTGCAGGCGGATGCAGTGGTCGGGGTGGACTTCGAGATCAGCATGCCTGGCGGGAAGGGCGGGATGGTTGTGGTGTTTGCGACGGGGACGGCGGTGAAATTGCGCTGAATGTTGATCGCTGGTCATGTGAGCCCATCCAGATAATGGGTGGGCTCTTTTTCTACGCCATCAGCCCTGCGGCTTGAGGATCACCAGACCTTTATCGTCATAGGTCAGCGGCGTGTCGATAGCGACAAGCGGAGGTGTGTCGGAAGGTTGACTCGGTTGCACCGGCTGGCTCGGATGGTAAATGACGCCAGGCTGCAGAACCGGCGTATCCGGACCCGGATTTTTGATGGTGATTTCACCCGAAGCGATCTTGTCCTTGAGTTTTTCCGCTCCGGCTTTTCCGGCTGCGATTTGTTCGTCCGTGAGCTTTACGACGGGCAGATTCGGGAATCCGTTGATTTGCATGTTCTCTCCTTGAGATTCATTTGTGTGAAAAAGGGCAACGGCCTGTCTGCGCAATTCTTTAGCGGTGTAGGACCAACGGCAATTCTTCGCGTTGAGTTTTTGTAGGCCATTCGTCGGGCGTCAGGAGATCTGAATAACAAGTCCAGGAATGACCGGCTAGTCTCAAAAGCCTTGGAGGTCGATATTTTTTCAGGCGAATGGGTTTTTGCCGGTGTCGACCGGTGGCGAAGGGGCGATGGTATGACTGATCCGTATATCGAAGATGATGGCGCTGAATTTTCCTTCAACAACTGCGTACGGTGCGGCCAGACCGAGTACCAGTCAGGCTTTGGCGAGGACCGGGTGCAGACCGGCAAGATCAAATCCACAGCACCGAGAGGGCCGAAGGCAAAATTTTTGCCCAAGGTCAGCGCGCGATCCAGAAAATAATCTGTCACTGCATAACCCCGTCATTGAACGGGGTTTTTTTATGGCTGATTGAATGAGGACACGTCCTACGCACCTTGTTCGGGAATGCATTGGGCTTTCACAAACTTTTCACGTCTACCGCGGTAGGGTGAAGCCATCCGTTAGAAAGCAAGTCTCCAGCCCGTCTCCCCAGCGGGCTTTTTTTTGCCTGTCATAAAACCTTTTCCGGAATCGCTGTCCAATCGGCGCCGAGTGCGCGCAGACCTGTGATTTCGGCTGGACTTTCGCGCGACGACGGCATTAAATCCCGGCCCTTTTTGTCATCCCAATTTTTGAGGTTTTCGTCATGCGTTTAACACTGCCTGCTCTGGTTCTGGGGCTTCTGGTTGCTCAAGGTGCAATGGCCGCCGGTGATGGCACCGCTGCGCTGGGCGGTGGTCTGGGTGGCGCGCTGGGTAATGTCGTCGGCCAGAAAATGGGCGGCAGCACTGGCGCAGCCATTGGTGCTGGTGTAGCAGGCGCGGCGGGCAGCGCAATGACGGCGCGCAAGGGTAGCCGGACCAAAGCGGCAATTGGTGGCGGCGTTGGCGCGGCCGGTGGTTCGGTGATTGGCAACAGCCTCGGTGGAAAGACTGGCGCCACGATTGGTGCAGGCCTGGGCGGTGCGGCTGGCGGCGCGGTGGGCAGCAACCTGTCCAAAGGGCATAAGCGTCACTGAGATTGATCGTTTGTCAGAGAAAGCCCGGCTTGATGCCGGGCTTTTTCATGGCTGAACGTTTTTCCCGTTTGCGTCTCCAATCTCACATAGGCCCATGTCTGGGCGGACTGTCCCGCTTTGGGAACTGTGAGGTTCATATGCGCTTGTCATTATCTGCACTGTTTTTCGGTTTGCTGGTAGCACAAGGGGCGATGGCCGCTGGTGATGGTTCGGCAGCCGTGGGCGGTGGACTGGGTGGCGTACTCGGCAATGTGGTCGGCGGACAACTCGGTGGTAGCACTGGCGCGGCGGTCGGTGCTGGTGTGGGTGGCGCGGCCGGCGGTGCAGTGGGGGCGAATAAACGCAATCGAACCGAAGCTGCCATTGGCGGAGGCCTCGGTGCGGCGGGCGGCTCGGTCGTTGGCAACAGTCTGGGCGGGTCAACTGGTTCGGCTGTCGGCGCAGGGTTGGGCGGCGCGGCGGGTGGTGCGATCGGTAATAACCTGGGTGACGATGGTGGCTCTCATTCGGGCGGTGGCCACAAACACAAGAACAAACATAAAAACCGCCATCATTGATGGCGGGTTAAACGGAAACCCGGCATTTTGCCGGGTTTTTTGCATTTGCTCGTCAGACTCTGGAACGATTGGCTGTAGGGCTTTTCGAACGTCATACACTCCCTGAAATGAAGAGGTTGCCATGACTCCTGAAACCGAAGGCAAGGAAGAGAAAGGTTCGAGTGGATTGCCGTTTATCAATGACCCGGGGAATGAAGATCCGGGGTCGCTGATGGACGATGCGACAGTGCCGTTGAATGATTCGGATGAGGCGGATATGGAGTATGAAGAGGATGAGGATGAGGATGAGCAGTGAAAGTTGGGTCGCCTCAGTTTTTATCACTGCAGTTAATGTTTTCTGGGCCTAATTTTATAGGCCCTTTGAACGACGCGAGAACTGCGGCGGTTCAGAATGAGACATCAATTCTCTGTGCAGTGATTTTCACGTACTGCCCGTTGAGGTGCGGATGATCAAGGTGAACGTCCTGATCTGAAAACTCAATAATTGAACGGAAAATGTCGTCTTCTATGTAACCATAAATGTCGCACGAGAAGCCATTGTCGAGCATTTCGATACGTGCTTCTTCACTCGCTATTTTTGCGATATTTAACTCTTCAGGTAAAATCATTTCGAACTCAACCTCGTAGTGTTTACCAATCTCGATGACAGAAGGACAGTAACCTGCGAAACATCTTATGTTGATGCCTTGAACACTGAGCACGATTAACTCGTCGATGACTGGGTCAATTTCAATAATTTGTACAAGATATTTCTTAGTCATACGCCGGCCTCACTGTTTTATCTTGTCCCTGACCATTTATTGTTCGCCAAAACTCTTTACCGCTTTTGGTGTGCAGTGTTGTAATTTCGTTATTTTTGTTGGTTCCTACAAAAGCGAATTTTGCATCTCCTTTTCGATTATTTCCCATAAAAAGAATAAAGCCTGAACGAAGTTCTCCTTTATAAGGATATTCCACACGGGTTCCCTGACCGACAACGTCGCGCGCTATCTGTAAATACTCCTCTTTATGTTCAGTCCTGAACTCGTCACCGTGTTTTTCAAAATGTCCAACAAGCTTCTCGTCACTACCAAAATCCTTCGGCAGTGTTTTTAGCGCCGGGACCTTGGGCTCACCCTCATCAACCTTAGCCCCACCAACCCCACCCGGCACCTCACACCCAGGTTTATTCGGCGGCGGGCAGTTAGAGCTCAACCCCAACGGATCCACCCATCCCGTCGGATTCGGCACGTACTGGTACTGATTCAACCCACCGGCCAACTTGATCGGATCCGGTGTCAGATACCGCCCCAGCCTCGGGTCGTAATACCGGTGGCGGTTGTAATGCAGCCCACTCTCCCCATCGAAATACTGCCCCTGAAAACGCAGCGGCTGGTTCAGGTAGTCGTCGCCGGCCAGGGTCAGTGCGGCGACTTTGCCGTAGGCGTCGTATTGCGCGGACCAGACGATGTCGCCGCTGTAGTCGGTGAGTTCCTGCGGGGTGCCGAGGTGGTCGAGTTGGTAGTAGAACGGGCAGGCTTTTTTCGGGCCTTTGCCGTCGAGCAGCGCCAGCGGGCGGAAGGTGCCGGGTTCGTAGACGTAGCTGCGGTATTCGTTTTCGCTGCTTTCGGCGACGAGGTGATCGCCTTGCCAGAAGAATTCGGTGGTCTCGCCGTTGACGGTTTTGCTGATGCGTCGGCCGAAGGCGTCGTAGCAATAACTGGCGGTCTGGCCGTCGGGGCGGGTCAGGCCGATCAGGCGGTGTTGGCAGTCGTAGCGGTATTCGGTGATGAGTGTCTGCGCGCGGCCACGGCGTTCGCGGATCAGGTTGCCGAAGGCGTCTTAGTCGTAATGACGATCGCCCTGCATCAGCAGGCGGTTGCCCTTGATCTGGCTCGGGCCGGGGCGGTCCTGCATCAGCAGGTTGCCGGCCGGGTCGTGGGCGAAGCTTTCCGGCAGTTCGTCGCGGGAGTGGCTTACGCGGATCAGCCGGTCGAGGGCGTCGTAGCCGTAAGTGCGCTGGCCGTGGCGGCTGTCGGCGATGTGGGCGAGATTGCCGTTTGCGCTGTAGGCATAATCGCGGCGGTACAGCGAATCGCGCTGATGGCCTACGGCGTGGGCGAGTAATCGGCCTTGATCGTCATAGGTATATTCGCTGAGCAGCAGGCCTTGCTGGCGTTGCAACTCGCGACCGGACTGGTGGACGTGACGGGTCAGCGGTGCGCCGTTGAGGTCGATGCCGCTCAGCGCACCACCCTTGGCGTGGTGATAATCGAGATGGCTGTTGTCCGGTAGGCGCAGGCGTTTGAGCTGGCCGCAGGCGTCGTAGCGGTAGCGCAGGGTGCCCCAACCTTGATGCTCGGTGATCAAGCGATCCTGGCGGTCGTATTCGAAGGCCAGCGGGTGTTGCTGGCCGTCATCGACACCGATCAGTCGGCCGAGGCGATCGTATTGGTAGGTGACCTTGATGCCGTCGGGCAGGGTTTTGACCAACAGGCGGCCAGCGGCATCGCGCTCATACGCGGTGAGCAAACAAGAGCCGTCATCACCGAACTCGGTCTTTTCCAGCAGATGCCCGTTGAGGTCATAGGCGTACGCCGTGCGGCGGCCGTCAAAACCGCTTTCCTGACGAATCAGCCCGGTCGGCGTGTAATCGAGCCGGTACTTTTCCCCCGATTCGTTTTCGATCTCGGTAAGCAGCAGTTGCGCATGGTCGTAGCGGTACTGCACCCGCGTGCCATCGGGGTTGATCCGCCGCGAGACCAGGTGCAGGTCATCGTCGTATTCATAACGAGTAATGCGCCCCAGTTCATCGCGCTCGGCGGTGACCTGGCCGTAGGCGCCGTAGCTGTAAGCACGGGTATTTCCGGTCGGAAACGTCGTCTGGATCAGTCGACCAACGGCATCCCAATGCTGACGCGTGACTGCACCGTGTTCGTCGGCGGTGGTAGTCCGCCGCCCCAGCGAGTCGTAGGAAAAGCGCCGCACGCCACCGTCGGGCAAGGTCTCTTCGGTCAACTGGCCAAGGGCATTCCAGACCAGCCGATGCCGGCTGCTGTCCGGGTAGCGGATCGACAGCAACTGGCCCCGGGTGTCGTAGTAGTAATGGGTGACCTGTCCATCGGGGTCGACCGCTTCGGTGACATCACCCTCGGCATTACGCCGGTAGATCCACACCGCGTCGCCGCGTGAACGCCGATAAAGGAAACCGTTGCGATACTCGTAGGACGTGGGCGCATCAACAGCAGGAATCAGCGCGATCAGCCGTCCGACCTCGTCGTAGCGGTATTCGGTGACCGCGCCCAAAGCATCCTGCTCGGCGATCAACCGCCCCGAGGAGTCATAGGCCTTGAGCTGTTCGCCACCATCCGCCTCGACCTTGCGCACCAGCCGCGCACGCTCGTCGTGGACGTACGTTTCTTCGGTGCCATCGACGTAATGCACCGCCACGCTGCCGTCGTCATTCCAGACGTAGCGCGTGTCCATCTGCGAAAACGACGCCCAGTGGCGCACGCAACGCGCAGCCTTGCCTGTACGCTCCCACTCCCAGAAAAAACTCGCGCCGCCGGCCAGTTGCCGCTGCAGGATTACGTGGGCGTCGTCGTAGTCGTAACGCTCGCTGTCACCGACGGCGTTGGTGGCTTCGATCAGGTGTTGATAAGCGTCGTAGCGATAACTGACCAACGCTTGTTCGGTGCCCCAAGCCCCGTCGCGAAACACCTGGTAATCCACGCCGAGCAACTGCGCCCGGTCATAGCGCAACAGCAGCGAACGCCCGGCGCCGTTGTCCAGTCGCTGCACCCGGTCAGACCGATCGCGCTGCACCGTCAGACGATTGCCATAGGCATCGCTGATCACCGTCAGCCGTCCTGCACGAAAGTGATAAAAGCGCGCCGTTTCCCCGGCCAATGCGAGGATCAGCTCCTCCGGCTCGTCGCCCAGAAAAATCGCCGCCCGCGACAGGCTGTTGTGAATCGCGGGTCGTTCAACGCTCGGCAACGGAAAACCGGTACGCCGGTTCTCGTGGTCAACCCAGACCACCTCGTCCCCAGCAAACTCCAGCCGATGCGCCAGTGAATGACTCCAGCCAAAACCCAACCCAACATCAATCTCGACGGCGCTCGAGCGATACAACCGGGTGAACTCAAACGGCAACACGCCATCGAGCACGGCATCGCTCAGGGTCAGCAGTTCTTCACCGGTGACCATCGACACCGGGCAGCCATTGGTGCAGGTGAAGGGCACGCAATCGGCGCTGTCACCGTTGGGGTTTTTCGCCTGATCCGGCGAGTCGTCATGCGGCTCATGCCGCTCGATCCGGCTCGAGGCGCCAGACTTGTCCCGCACAACAGGCGCCGGATTCGGCACCGTCAACACCAACGAATCGGCCTGACGAATGTTCAGCGGTATCGACGGTGTCGGTTTCAACTCAACGTCACGCACATTGAGCATCAGCGGCTTCAAAACGCCGGCATGCCGCGTCAAATCCGCCGAGGACGTCAGCTCAGCCAGTCGCAACGCCGAAGCCGCCAACCACTCCCGAGCCCGCGGCGACTTGATCTTCGCCAGCACTTTGCTGCTCAAGCGCACCGGCACGCCGACGCCCCCCGACATCCCCATCAACAGAAAACTGATCAGCAGTTCGACCCGCACCTCGGCCACCACTTCGGCCAGGTATTGCGGCGGCAGCATCTTCAACCAACTGGTAAACGCGGCCAGATGAATGAACAGCAGCGGTTCGTCACTGAGGATCAGCAGACCGTTGGCAATGGCGTCGCTGGAAGCATTCAACAACGCCCCAAGCTCGGCCTCGCTGAGGTATTCCAGCAATTTTTCGCTGTTGGCCTGCAAGTCGGCGAGCAGGGCAAATACCTGTTTGATGTCGTCCCAGACGCCATTCAGGGCTTTCTCGAATCCACGCCAGTCGGCCTGTTGCAACTGCCCGTAACGGTCAAGAAACCCGGCGCTGGAAAACTCCGCCCACTGTGGTTGAAACCCTGTCCACTCAGCGCGCAGCCAGCCTTCCAGGCCTGCAATGACACCCTCATAAGAGGCATACAAAGCACGCACATGGTCGGTGGACACATCGGGAAAGAAGGTGATGCGATAACGCTGGCCCCGATCGCAATCGGTCACCTGCAGAATGCCGCTGGGGCCGATGGTGTAATGCAGCGCTTCGCCGAAAGTCAGCTCACCGCCGACATCGGCAAGCACCGGTTCGAGGGTTACCGGGGTGTTGCCAATCGGCACAAACCGCGCGGCCTCGAACATATGCACCAGCGTCAGGGTCCCACTGGCCGAGCACATGACCACCGATGAGCTGAGCGGTTGGCGCGACTTGATCGGCGCGCTGAGGCGCACGTCGTTGCCGACGGTGAACACCTGTTCGACATCCAGCGCGGTGCCTGTCCAGAACTGCTCGGCCCAGGCGTCGTAGTTGTTCAGGCACAGGCGGAATTCGCCGATCAGGTTGTCAAAATCCGGCTCATCGGGATTCAAAGCAGCAACAACGAGCAGGCCGATGCTGTTGTTCAGGGCCAGAAGCTGATCGGTTGGAAGCATTCGCAGTTCTCGCGCACATCAAAAAGGTGCGAGGACTTTGCGGGGGATCAATCAGGAAAGAAGTCGGGCGAGTAGGCAATGTCTGTAGGATGTTTCGCCGAATTGTTGCGAGTCGTTCATCGCTGCAACGGACATTGCCCGTTGCTCAATGTCCGTCGCGCTCGTTATGCTGCTGAACCCTTTAATCAGATCCGAGCAGCGGCGCCACCTGCCGCCTGGGATGTCTTTGTTAACGGATCCGATGATGAATGCACCGCTGAAGGCGTTCGGCCCGATCAAGGCCGTGATTTTCGATATGGACGGTTTGCTGCTGGACACCGAGGGCATTTACACAGAGGTAACCTCGCTGATTGCCGGGCGTTATGGGCGAACCTTCGACTGGAGCATCAAGCAGAACATCATTGGTCGCGGGGCCAACGATCTGGCGACCTACGTGGTGCAGGCACTCGATCTGCCGATCACTGCCGAAGAGTTTCTGCTGATCCGCGAGCCGCTGATGCGCGAGCGTTTTCCCAGCGCGCAAGCGATGCCCGGTGCCGAGGAGCTGATTCGCCATCTCAAGGCGCACAACATCCCGATTGCCGTGGGTACCAGCTCGTCGCGTCAATCGTTCGGGCAGAAAACCACGTTGCACCGCGACTGGTTCGCGCTGTTCGATTTCATCGTTACAGCGGACGATCCGGAAGTCGGCGCGGCCAAACCGGCGCCGGATATCTTCCTTACCGCTGCCCGCCGTCTCGGTGTCGCGCCTGAAGATTGTCTGGTATTCGAGGATTCACCGTTCGGCGTGACCGCAGCGAAAGCCGCCGGCATGACCGCGATCGCCATTCCCGACGCGGCCATGGCCGATGAAAAGTACGCACACGCTGACGGGATTCTTCGTACCCTGAAAGCGTTCACGCCGAGTGCCTGTGGTTTGCCGGCGCTGGAATGGGCGTAAACATCTGACACAAAAAAACGCCGCCCCTCTGTGAAAGGAGGGGCGGCGTTTTTCGTTCAGGCGACTCGGAAAAAAATCAGGCGCCGAAACCACCGTCTATGGTCAGGCTGGCACCGGTGATGTAGCCGGCTTCCGGACCTGCCAGATAAGCGACGAAACTGGCAATTTCTTCAGCTTTGCCGTAACGACCGACGGCCATCAGCGGAATCAGGCTTTCGGCGAAGTCACCGTGTGCCGGGTTCATGTCGGTATCGACCGGGCCGGGTTGTACGTTGTTGACGGTGATGCCGCGTGGGCCGAGATCGCGGGCCAGGCCTTTGGTCAAACCGACCAGCGCTGATTTGCTCATCGCATACACACCGCCGCCGGCGAAGGGCATGCGGTCGGCGTTGGTGCTGCCGATGTTGATGATGCGTGCGCCTTCGCCCATGTGTTTAGCGGCTTCCTGGGAGGCGATGAAGACGCTGCGAATGTTGATTGCCACGGTCTGGTCGAAGTCTTCAAGTTTGAAATCTTCCAGCGGTGCGACGGCCAGTACGCCAGCGTTATTGACCAGAATGTCCACTCGGCCAAAGGCTTCGACGGTGGCGCTGACGGCGTGGCGAATGGCGGCGACATCGGCGCTGTCGGCCTTGATCGCCAAGGCTCTGCCGCCGTTGGCGGTGATGCTGTTCTGCAACTCTTCGGCTTTGCCGGCGGAGCTGACATAAGTGAAGGCTACTGCAGCGCCTTCAGCGGCCAGACGTTTGACGATGGCAGCGCCGATACCACGGGAACCGCCTTGAATCAGAGCGACTTTGCCGCCGAGGTGTTGAGTGGTCATGTTCGATCTCCAGACTATTCAAGGCGGAATGCCTTGGTGTTGGTGCCGAGTATCGGCTTGGTATCGACAACTGTGTAGACCATGATTGCTATAGTCTGTGTAAACCAGAAGTTTATAGTGACGATCATGGAAACTTTCAGCAGCATTGAATGCTTCGTGCGCAGTGCCGAGGTCGGCAGCTTTGCCGAAGCGGCGCGGCGCTTGAGTCTGACCCCGGCGGCAGTCGGCAAGAGCGTGGCCAAACTCGAAGTGCGGCTCGGCGTGCGGCTGTTCCAGCGTAGTACACGCAGCCTGACGCTGACCGAGGCCGGGCAACTTTTCCTCGATCAGGTCAGTGGCAGTTTGACGACGATTCAAAATGCCGTGGCCAATCTGTCCAGTGTCGAAGGGCTGCCGGCGGGAACGCTGAAGGTCAGCATGGGCGCAGCGTTTGGCTGTCTGCATATCGTGCCGATGCTGGGTGAGTTTCTGCAGCGATATCCGGCGATCAACCCGGACTGGCATTTCGATAATCGACAGGTCGATCTGATCGCCCAGGGCTTTGATGCGGCCATCGGTGGCGGCTTCGAACTGCCGCAAGGCGTGATCGCACGCAAGTTGAGCCCGGCGCACCGGATATTGGTGGCGTCTGCCGACTATTTACAGGCCAATCCCGAGATCATCGAACCAGACGACCTCAGCCACCACGACGGCATTCTGATCCGCTCGCCGCAGACCGGGCGTGTGCGTTCCTGGCAATTGACCGGGCGCAATCCGCAGAACTGTCGGCCGTTGATGCTCAAGGCGCGAATGACCATGAGTGATTCCGAGGCCGCTTGCAGGACCGCCGCGCAGGGCTTGGGGATTGCGCTGGTGAGCATGCCGTTTGCCGTGGGGTATCTGGAGGCGGGGAGGTTGCAGCGGGTGTTGCCGGACTGGTATGTCGATGATGGCAACATTTCGATCTATTACGCCGAACATAAGTTGTTGCCGGGCAAGACTCGCGCGTTTGTGGATTTTTTGATTGAACAGTTTGCGGAGAAAGGGTTGGCGCGGCGGTTCAGTGCGATTTGAGCAAGGCATCAGACCGAGGTGCGGCCTTCGCGAGCAAGCTCGCTCCCACAGGGAGATGCATTCCAAATGTGGGAGCGAGCTTGCTAGCGAATGGGGCGACTCGGTCTACGAGATGGACTCAGCGGGCAAACCGCCCGGGCCAGCCAATAATGTTCTTCGGCCGCGGCGTTGCATAAGTCCGCACTTTCGACGTCGACAAGCGCAAGCGCACCAGCGATTCCGCAATCGTCACCGCTGCCGTCACCCCATCCACCACCGGCACCCCGGTACGCCGACGAATCTGCTCATCCAGCCCGGCCATGCCGCCGCAACCCAGGCAAATTACCTCGGCTTTATCCTGCGTCACCGCCAGTTCAGCCTGGTGCACGATCGCTTCCAGCGCACGCTGCGGTTCGTGCTCCAGCTCCAGCACCGCCAGACCACTGGCCCGCACCGAAGCACAGCGATCCCACAGACCTGACAATTTCAGCCGATCCTCGATCAGCGGTACGGTGCGATCCAGCGTGGTCACCACCGAATAGGCATGGCCGAGAAACATCGCCGTGCTCGCCGCTGCATCAGTGATATCCACCACCGGCACGTTAAGCAATTCCTGCAAGCCTTCGCGGCCATGCTCGCCGTAACCGGCCTGAATCACCGCGTCGAACGGCTGATCGTAGGACATCACCCGATCCATCACCGCAATGGCGGCCAGATAGCTTTCGAAGTTGCCCTCAATCGAATCGGCGCCGAAGTACGGCGTCAAACCGACGATTTCGGTACCGGGTGACGCAACAGCCTGCGCCGAACGAGCGATGGCTTCGGTGATGGACTCGGTGGTGTTGACATTGACCACGAGAATACGCATGGGGAAATCCTTATAGCGGGCAGTTCTGCGGCCCGAAGTCCGGGCCGCGAGGGAGTTAATGGCAGACGTTGTCGACAGCGATCGATTCGCCGCTGATATCGGCGTAGTGCGGCTGGCGTTTGGCGATGATCAGGTAAAGCATTCCGGCGATCCCGGCGCCGATCAGCCAGGAGAACGGCGAGACGCTGTGGAAACCCGGCACCAGCGCTAGGACGATGGCGATCAATGCCGCAGGAATAAACGCCGCCACCGCGCGGAAATTGACGCCTCGGCTGTAGTAATAAGCGCCGTTGGGATCTTCGCTATAAAGCTGCGGCACATTGACCCGGCCTTTGCGGATCAGCCAGTAGTCAACCATGATCACGCCGTACAACGGGCCGAGCAGGGCGCCGAGGCCAGACAGGAAATACACGATCACCAGTGGGCTGTTGTAGAGATTCCACGGCAGGATCAACACGGCGATGGTGGCGCTGATCAGCCCGGCGCGACGGAACGTCAGGTATTTCGGCGCCAGATTGCTGAGGACGAAGGCCGGGGCGACGAAGTTGGCCATGATGTTTACCGCAACGGTAACGATCAGGAACGCCAGGCAACCGAGCACCAGGAAGAAGGTGTTGGGAATCGAGGCGATGATCTCGGTCGGGCTTTCAATGATCCGGCCATTGATCTGAAATTGCGCGCCGCAGAGCAGGACAGTAATCGCGGCGAACACCAGAATATTCACCGGCAAACCCCAGAAATTTCCCACCTTGATGGTCTTGCGGCACGGCGAAGAGCGAGCGAAATCGCAGAAGTTGAGAATCAACGTGCCGTAGATCGCCAGCCACAACGCGCCGCCGGCGAAGATGTTGCGCCACATCTCGCCACCGGTCAGTGGTTCGCGAGTCGACCAGGCGATGGTGGCGTTGGCCTGGAAGTACATCCACGCAGCGAGCGCGGCGACGGTCAGCAGAATCACCGGCCCGGCAAACGCTTCGTAACGGCGGACCATTTCCATGCCGTAGGCGAGGATTGCCAGCTGCACGAACCAGATCGCCACGAAGCACACCCAACCCAGCGATGACAGACCAAGAATCGAGTTGTGGTCGTATTCGGCAAATCCCGGATGCACGGCAGTCAGCAGTACGCGGAAAACCACCGAGGCCAGATACGTCTGAATCCCGAACCAGGCAATGGCGATCACCGCCCGGATCAGTGCAGGAATTTGCGCACCGTGGATGCCGAAACTGATTCGGCTGATTACCGGAAACGGCACGCCGGTTTTCTGCCCCATATAACCGGACAGGTTCATGAAGAAATACACCAGCGCCGCGCCGATCCCCAGCGACAGCAGAATCTGCCAGCCACCCAGGCCCAAGGCGTACAAGCCGATGGCGAACGAGTAGTTGGCGATGTTGTGCACATCATTCGTCCACAGCGCGAAGATACTGTATTTGCCCCAGCGCCGACCTTCGGCCTTGGTTGGCGCCAGATCGCTGTTGTGCAGACGCGGACTGAGTTGTAACGGCTCGTTGAGTCCGTCATGGGGTAACGGTTGGGTAACGGGAGAGGCGGGCAGATTCAGCGCGATGTTATTGGAGAGACTTGTACGCATTCCGGCAGGCTCCTGATGTTCAGGCCGCGATGACTGTGCGTGAGCCGTCAGGCTCGACAAATCTTCGTCGCGGCAGTGAAAAACATCACTGGTTACGAGGCATCTGCAGCCTGTACGGGATAGGGCGCTTCAGGCTTGCGGATCGAAAGTGTGGGTATGTTTTGCAGTTTTGTATACAAAACATGTATGCACTCAAGCCAGATTTGTGCCAGTTAGCGATCTATACGCAGCCACGCTCATTTCGAAAAGTTATCGATGTGCGCTAAGTCTTTGAAAATAAGTGGTTAAAAATTGACCGTTTGAACAGGTATTAATTTTTGATGGAGGGTTTTCAGAGGAGGCTAGGGCGAGTGGTTTTCAGGCGGGATGTAACTTTTCAGGGCGCGGAAACAAAAAAGTGCACACACAAATGGCACCGATGGTGACAGTCGTGTGTACACATTTTTCAAGATCAAAAGATCGCAGCCTGCGGCAGCTCCTACATGGGAATGCGGTCATCTGTAGGAGCTGCCGCAGGCTGCGATCTTTTAGCTGTTGGATTTACTGATGATATTCCCGGCATGCAACCCGCATTCTTTCTGCGTCGCTTCTTCCCACCACCACCGGCCTTCGCGCTCATGCTGGTTCGGCAGGACAGGGCGGGTGCACGGTTCGCAGCCGATGCTGATGAAACCGCGCTCATGCAGGCTGTTGTACGGCAGTTCGAGCATGCGGATGTAACCCCAGATCTCTTCGCTGGTCATCTGCGCCAACGGGTTGAACTTGTACAACGTGCGCTCCGGTGTGGAGAACGCCGTATCGATTTCCATCACCGCCACAGCGCTGCGGGTGCCCGGGCTCTGGTCGCGGCGCTGGCCGGTGGCCCAGGCTTTGACGCCGGACAGTTTGCGCCGCAGCGGCTCGATCTTGCGGATGCCGCAGCATTCGCCGTGGCCGTCCTTGTAGAAACTGAACAGGCCTTTTTCCTTCACGAACGGTTCTAGTTTCGTGTAGTCCGGCGACACCAGTTCGATGTCGATCTTGTAGTGCTCGCGCACCTGATCGATGAAGCGGTAGGTCTCCGGGTGCAGGCGGCCGGTGTCGAGACTGAACACCTTGACGTTCTTGTTGAGCTTCCAGGCCATGTCCACCAGCACCACATCCTCGGCGCCGCTGAAAGATATCCACAAGTCATCGCCGAACTCGGCAAACGCGAGTTTCAGAATGTCTTGCGCGGATTTGTTGGCATAGGTCGTGGCGAGTTCCACGACGTCGAACGTTGCACTCATCAGGGCGGCTTCCTACAGGTCGGTGGCGCTGGGCGCTCTATATGGGGCCGATGGTAACAAAAAGCTGCGGGGCTCGGGGCGCGCTGTGCGTTGCGCGCCTGCTTTTGAGTCGCTAGAGTTCGGCCTCGCTCGACTCAAATAATCAATACAAACGGGAGTGTCTTGTGGAAATTGCTTGCCTGGATCTTGAAGGGGTGTTGGTGCCGGAAATCTGGATCGCCTTCGCCGAAAAAACCGGAATCGAATCCCTCAAGGCCACCACCCGGGACATTCCGGATTATGACGTGCTGATGAAGCAGCGCCTGCGCATCCTCGATGAGCATGGTTTGAAGCTGTCGGATATTCAGGAGGTGATCGCCACGTTGAAGCCGCTGGACGGCGCCGTGGAGTTCGTCAACTGGCTGCGCGAGCGCTTTCAGGTGGTGATTCTGTCGGACACGTTTTATGAATTCTCGCAGCCGCTGATGCGCCAACTGGGCTTCCCGACCTTGCTATGTCATCGCCTGATAACGGATGAAACCGGCCGAGTGACCAGTTATCAGTTGCGTCAGAAAGATCCCAAGCGTCAGTCGGTGCTGGCGTTCAAGAGCCTGTATTACCGGGTGATTGCGGCGGGGGATTCGTATAACGACACGTCGATGCTGGGCGAGGCGGATGCGGGGATTCTGTTCCATGCGCCGGAGAATGTGATTCGTGAGTTTCCGCAGTTTCCTGCGGTGCACACCTTTGCCGAGTTGAAGCAGGAATTCTTGAGGGCCTCAAACCGCGACCTCAGCCTGTAAACCCAACCACCTGACGATCGTTCCCACGCTCTGCGTGGGAATGCCTCAACGGACGCTCCGCGTTCGGCTTTGGATGGGACGCGGAGCGTCCCGGGCTGCGTTCCCACGCGGAGCGTGGGAACGATCATTACTCAGAGGTTCTGCAGGGTTTCGAGGAGGATTCTGACTTTGGTAATCGACTCCTGATACTCAGCCTGCCAGTCAGAATCCGCGACAATCCCGCCGCCGCCCCAGCAGCACACATGCCCATCCTTGACCAACAGACTGCGAATCGCGATGGAGCTGTCCATCTCGCCGCGCACGTCCAGATATAGCAGCGACCCGCAATACAATCCACGCCGGGTCGGTTCCAGCTCATCAATAATCTGCATTGCACGAATCTTCGGCGCGCCGGTGATCGAGCCGCCGGGGAAACTGCCGGCAATCAAGTCCAATGCGTCGCGATCATCCGCCAATTCACCGGTCACGCTGCTGACCAGGTGATGCACGTTCGGATAGCTTTCCAGGCTGAACAACTCCGGCACCCGCACCGAACCGATGCGGCAGGAGCGCCCGAGGTCGTTGCGCAGCAGGTCGACGATCATCAGGTTTTCCGCGCGATCCTTGGGACTGGCCAGCAGTTCGGCGGCGTTTGCGGCGTCTTCGGTTGGGGTCAGGCCGCGAGGGCGGGTGCCTTTGATCGGCCGGGTTTCCACTTGGCGCTGGCTGACTTTGACGAAGCGCTCTGGCGACAGGCTCAGCACCGCGCCGCCATCAGGCAGGCTCTGGAAACCGGAGAAGGGCGTCGGGCAGGCTTCGCGCAATGCGCAATAAGCCAGCCATGGGTCGCCCTGGCATGAGGCGCGGAAGCGTTGAGCGAAGTTGACCTGATAGCAGTCGCCGGCCTGAATGTAATGCTGAATGCGCTCGAAGGCCTGACGGTAATCGTCGGCTGAAAGATCGGCGGCCATCGGGGCGTTCAGTTTGAACGGTGTCAGCGCATCAATTTGAGGCTGAGTGAAAAGCGCGATCAGCCGTTGTTGTTCGCTGTCGTTCACGGACGGGTGAAAGACCAATTGGCTGGTCGACGCGTGGTGATCGCTGATCAGCGCCCAGTCGTACAACCCGAAGCGCGCGTCCGGCAATTGCAGGTCATCGCGGGCTTGACTCGGCAGGTGTTCCAGATGCCGACCGAAGTCGTAGCTGAGGTAGCCGATCAAGCCGCCAGCGAACGGCAGCTCGAAACCCAACGGTAAATCAGCCTCGCCCAAACGCTGCAAATTGTCGCGCAACCGCTGGAGGAAATGACTGCCACTCTCGTCCGGCAACACCGCCAATTGCTCCAGCGGCCAGGCGCTGAGCAGGTCATAACGGCCACGGTCGGCACTTGGCCGGCCACTGTCGAGCAGCACGGCGCCAGGCGCATTGCGAATGGCCGCAAAGTAATCGGCGGGATTGGCGCGGTAGGGCAGCGGGTGTACGGAACAGGTCAACATGGGCGGGGCAGATCGGCCGTTGAGGCGGGGTGGGGATTGTAGTCCTCTCCGATGCCAGATCAAAGTCAAAAGCCTCCCCCTCACCCCAGCCCTCTCCCCCAAGGGGGCGAGGGGGAAAGGGAGCAGATCTTCATGCTTTTCAAGGCCTGAGTTTGACTCGAAATTTCGGGAAGGCTGCCGATCTTTATGCTTTTCAGGGCCGGAGTTCGACTCAAGACCTTCAAGTCGGCGTAGCTCCAACATCCACCTCGGTCAGTCCCCTCTCCCTTTGGGAGAGGGCTAGGGTGAGGGGCTTTTAGTTTCTCAGCTTTTAGCCTTCCACAGCAGGAATATGCCCAAACATTTCCTGAGTAAACGCCACACGCTCCTCAACCGTCTCCGTCACCCCACGCGCCTTCAGCTCTTCCAGTCGCGCCTCCACCGCATGGGTACGCAACGTCAGCCCACAATCATTGGCGATCTGAATATTCAGCCCCGGCCGCGCGTTCAGCTCGAGAATCAGCGGGCCTTTCTCCTGATCCAACACCATGTCCACACCGATATAACCCAACCCGCACAGCTCATAGCAGCCAGCGGCGAGTTTCATGAAACCGTCCCAGTAGGGCAGTTGCACGCCGTCCACCGCGTTGGTGGTATCGGGGTGTTTGGTGATGATGTTGTTCAGCCAGGTGCCGCGCAAAGTCAGACCGGTGGCCAGATCGACACCGACGCCAATCGCGCCCTGGTGCAGGTTGGCCTTGCCGCCGGACTGCCGGGTCGGCAGACGCAGCATGGCCATCACCGGATACCCCATCAACACGATGATGCGAATGTCCGGCACACCTTCGTAGCTGATGCTTTTGAAGATCTGATCCGGGGTCACCCGGTATTCGATCAGCGCCCGATCACGGTGGCCGCCCAGCGAATACAGGCCGGTGAGGATGCTCGAGATGTGATGCTCAAGCTCCTCATGGGCGAGGATCTTGCCCGACACCGTGCGATAGCGACCTTCAAAGCGGTCGGCGATCACGATGATGCCGTCGCCGCCCGCGCCTTGGGCCGGTTTGATCACGAAGTCGTTGCGCCCGCCGATGATCTCGTCGAGCTTGTCGATTTCCTTCTCGGTGGAAATCACGCCATACAGCTCCGGCACGTGAATGCCGGCCTCGATAGCGCGTTCCTTGGTGATGATCTTGTCATCGACGATCGGATACAGGCTGCGCTTGTTGTACTTGAGCACGTAATCGGCGTTACGCCGATTGATGCCCATGATGCCCCGCGCCTCCAGGGCCTTCCAGGTCTTCCAGAAACCGAACATCAGGCGTCAGCCTTCTTCAGGAAAGCCTTGAAGCGCACCAGTTCGGTCAGGCGGTAGCCGCGATAGCGACCCATCGCCAGCATGAAGCCGACCAGAATCAGCAGGATCGCCGGGAAGGTGAACACGAAGTAGACCAGCTCAGGCACGGTCATGATCAGGTGCGCCAGGGACGCCGCGAACAGTGTACCAATCGCGACTTTCATCGCATGGCTGGCACCACGTTCTTCCCAGGTAATCGACAGACGTTCGATAGTCATGGTCAGAATCACCATCGGGAACAGCGCAACAGACAAGCCGCGCTCCAGACCGAGCTTGTGACTGAACAGGCTGATCGCCGCGATCAACACCACAACAAAGGTCAGCACCACCGACAGTCGCGGCAGCATTTGCAGCTTCAGGTGTTCCAGATACGAACGTAACGACAGGCCCAGCGCGGTGATCACGGTAAACAGCAGAATGCCGAAGCCCAATTGCGTCTCGCGGAAGGCGAGGGCGATTAGCACCGGGGTGAACGTGCCGAGGGTCTGCAGGCCGATCAGGTTGCGCAGGATCAGGATCACCAGCACGCCGATCGGGATCATCACCATGATCATGAACGTTTGCTGAGTCTGCAGCGGCAAGCCGTACAGCGAGTATTCGAGGAAGTTGGCGTCGGTATTTTCGTCGGTCAGCTTGGCCAGACGAATCGCGTTCATCTCGCTGTTGTTCAGGCTGAAGGTCACGTTGGCTTTTTTGCCGCCGTCGACGGTGATCAGGTTTTCATCGCCGGTCCACCACAGCAGGCGGTCGGTCGGCAGGCCTTGCTCGCCGGTTTCCGGATTGAAGTACAGCCAGTCGTTGCCGTTGAAGCTGCGCAGCCACAGTTCCGGCATTTGCGGCTGGTCGGCGACGAGGCGGATGGTGTGGACTTTTTCCACCGGCACGTGGGCGATGGACAGCAGCAGTTCGACGATTTTGGCTTTGTGCGCGGTGGACGGATCACCGGCCAGCAGCAGTTTCACGTTGTCGTCGTTGAGGTTGTTGACGCGTTTGATCGCCTCGCCAATAAAGGTTTCGACGTCGGCCGAGTGCTGGCGAATCGGCGCGAGCAGGGCTTCGGCGGCGATTTTCTCCGGGCCTTCGATGGCGATGCTGTCGCGGAAGGTCGGGCCCTTGATCTTGGATTTTTCCGCGGTGTAACGCTTGGTCAGCACCAGACGGTAATAAAGGGTCTGGTTGCCCTTGGCGCGACGTGCCGACCAGGTGACCTTGCGGTTGCCATCGACGCGGTTCACGGCGACGCCGTAGTTATTGGAGATAAAACTCTCATTGAGGCTGACGTAATCGCGGCTCAACGGTGGCACGAACATCTGGATCTTCACCGGATCTTTGGTGCTGGCGACGAACTCGACCTTGGCGTCGATGTTCCACAAGTCGTCGGTGGCGTCTTCGGTTACCGGGATGCCGAGCACGAAAATCTGATAGGCCGTAACCGAAACGCCCAGCAGCACCAGAATGGTGATCAGGATTTTCAGGTGGAAGGTTAGAGAACGCATGGAAATTACTCGGCGGTATGAGCGGCGATGGTGCAGGCGGGTTTGCCGGCAGCGTATTTAAGACTTGGATCGACCAGCGCGTCGAAGCGTTTCAGCGCTTCGGAGCCAATCAAAAGCGGGTATTGGAACGCACTTCGGTCGGTCAGGTTCACTTCGATGCTGCGCATTGCCGATCCCATGCAGATATCCAGCTCGATCACCGGACGGGCGGTGTACTTCTTGCCTTCTTCCGGGTCGTAGTCGCCGGCGCGGCGCTTGATCTTGCTGACCCGGGCCATCGGCCGTTCGATCGGGTGCGAATGCGCGGCGTCGATGGCCAGGTAAAAACGTACCCAGGACTCACCGTTGCGTTTAAAGCGTTTGATGTCGCGGGCACTCAGCGATGCGGTTTTCGCACCGGTGTCGAGTTTGGCCGCAACTTCGAGATTGATGCCGTCAAGCGAAGCGTATTCGTTGAGGCCGTACACGGTTTTTTCCCCCGCAGCGGCGAGGCCGGGCAGGCAAAACAGGGCGAAGAATGTGGGAAAAGGCTTGAGTCTCATAAATCCTGGTGCGCAGCGTTCCGTTTTCGGTTCAGGTCCTTGGCAATACTTGCGCAAGACCCTTCGTGTGCCTGGCAGCTTTTTATGACAAGCCGTACAAATGGCCAGCAAATGCGGGCGGCATTCTAGCACGGTGGTTTTATGGCGCCAGCGCCTGCACCGGTCTATAACCCTTGGGGATGTCAGCGGGCGTTATTAGACGATTGTCGACAATGTCTATTTATCCTTTGACTGATGCGGGTGAATTGGCTAGTTTTTGCCGCATTGGATTTAAAGGTGTCGACAATCATGCTGGATCAACTCGATCCCCCGGTCATCCACGGCGACGATTCCGAAACGCTTTCGGAAAACGTTTTCCGGCGCATTCAGGCGGCCATCGTCAAAGGCGAGATCGCCCCGGGCAGCAAGATCTCCGAGCCTGAGCTGGCGCGTACCTACGGCATCAGCCGTGGGCCGTTGCGCGAGGCGATCCATCGGCTGGAAGGCCAGCGCCTGCTGGTGCGCGTGCCGCACGTCGGCGCGCGGGTGGTCTCGCTCAATCATGCCGAGCTGATCGAACTCTATGAAATCCGCGAATCCCTCGAAGGCATGGCCTGCCGTCTGGCGGCCGAGCGCATGAGCGTCGAAGAAATCGACGAGCTGCGCCGGGTGCTGGAAACCCACGAACGCGACGCTGCCTTTCAGGCTGGCGTTGGCTATTACCAGCAGGAAGGCGATTTCGACTTCCACTACCGGATCATCCAAGGCAGCGGCAACCGTACGCTGACGCAGATGCTCTGCGGCGAGTTGTACCAACTGGTGCGCATGTACCGCATCCAGTTCTCCACCACGCCGAACCGTCCACGCCAGGCCTTTGCCGAACACCACCGGATTCTCGATGCCATCGCCGACCGTGACGGCGAACTCGCGGAATTGTTGATGCGCCGTCACATCGGCGCCTCGAAACGCAACATTGCCCGTCACTACCAGGACGGCGCCCACAATAAGACAGCCACTGAACGAGGTGAGTCATGAGTTCCAAGCACAGCACTCCAGGCCAGCGTTTCCGCGATGCGGTCGCCAGCGAGCATCCATTGCAGGTGGTCGGCGCGATCAATGCCAACCATGCGCTGCTGGCCAAGCGCGCCGGTTTCAAGGCGATCTACCTGTCCGGTGGCGGGGTGGCCGCAGGCTCGCTCGGCGTGCCGGACCTGGGCATCACCGGTCTGGATGACGTGCTGACCGACGTGCGCCGCATCACCGACGTTTGCGATCTGCCGCTGCTGGTCGACGTCGACACCGGTTTCGGCTCCTCGGCGTTCAACGTCGCGCGCACGGTCAAGTCGATGATCAAGTTCGGCGCGGCGGCGATCCACATTGAGGATCAGGTTGGCGCCAAGCGTTGCGGCCACCGTCCTAATAAAGAGATCGTCAGCCAGCAGGAAATGGTCGACCGCATCAAAGCCGCCGTCGATGCTCGCACCGATGACAGCTTCGTGATCATGGCGCGCACCGATGCGCTGGCGGTGGAAGGACTGGAATCGGCACTCGATCGCGCAGCCGCGTGCATCGAGGCTGGCGCTGACATGATTTTCCCGGAAGCCATCACTGAGCTGGAGATGTACAAGCTGTTCGCCAACCGCGTGAAAGCGCCGATTCTGGCCAACATCACCGAGTTCGGCGCAACGCCTCTGTACACCACCGAGCAACTGGCCGGCGCCGACGTCTCGCTGGTGCTCTATCCGCTGTCGGCGTTCCGCGCGATGAACAAGGCTGCGGAAAACGTTTACACCGCGATCCGTCGCGACGGCACGCAGCAGAATGTCATCGACACCATGCAGACTCGCATGGAGCTCTACGATCGCATCGATTACCACACGTTCGAGCAGAAGCTTGATGCGTTGTTTGCCGCGAAGAAATAAAGATCAAAAGATCGCAGCCTGCGGCAGCTCCTACATGAACCGCATTCCCTGTAGGAGCTGACGAGTGCAACGAGGCTGCGATCTTTTGCGAACAACACCGTAATTGCAGATTCCCTAACAAATTCAAGAATTGGAGACAGCAATGGCCGAAGCAAAAGTACTCAGTGGCGCCGGGCTCCGTGGCCAGGTTGCCGGGCAAACCGCACTGTCCACCGTGGGCCAGGCCGGTGCCGGGCTGACCTATCGCGGCTACGACGTACGCGAACTGGCAGCCGATGCACAATTTGAAGAAGTCGCGTACCTGCTGCTCTACGGCGAGCTGCCGACTCAAGCGCAACTCGACGAATACCAAGGCAAGCTGAGCAAGCTGCGTGACCTGCCGCAAGCGCTGAAAGAAGTGCTCGAACGCATCCCCGCCGACGCCCACCCGATGGACGTGATGCGCACCGGTTGCTCGTTCCTCGGCAACATTGAGCCGGAGAAAGACTTCTCCGAGCAGCGCGACAAGACTGACCGTTTGCTCGCCGCGTTCCCGGCGATCATGTGCTACTGGTATCGCTTCAGCCACGACGGCAAACGCATCAATTGCGTCAGCGACGAGCCGACCATCGGCGGCCACTTCCTGCACCTGCTACACGACAAGAAGCCAAGCGAACTGCACGTCAAAGTGATGAACGTGTCGCTGATCCTCTACGCCGAGCACGAATTCAACGCTTCGACTTTCACCGCGCGGGTTTGCGCCTCGACCCTGTCCGACCTGTATTCCTGCGTGACTGCAGCCATCGGTTCGCTGCGCGGCCCGTTGCACGGCGGCGCCAACGAAGCGGCAATGGAAATGATCGAGCGCTTCTCGTCGCCGGAGGACGCGATCAAAGGCACCCTCGGCATGCTTGAGCGCAAGGACAAGATCATGGGCTTCGGCCACGCGATCTATAAGGACAGCGACCCGCGCAACGAAGTGATCAAAGGCTGGGCGAAAAAGCTCGCCGATGAAGTCGGTGACAAGGTGCTGTTCCCGGTTTCCGAAGCCATCGACAAGACCATGTGGGAGCAGAAGAAACTCTTCCCCAACGCCGATTTCTACCATGCCTCGGCGTACCACTTCATGGGCATCCCGACCAAGCTGTTCACGCCGATCTTCGTTTGCTCGCGCCTGACTGGCTGGGCTGCGCACGTGTTCGAACAGCGCGCCAACAACCGCATCATCCGTCCAAGCGCCGAGTACGTCGGCGTCGAACAGCGCAAGTTCGTGCCAATCGAACGTCGCTGAAATGGTGAGTGCCAACTCCTGAGCGCAAACCCTGTAGGAGCTGCCGAAGGCTGCGATCTGTTGATCTTGATCTTGAAAACAAAGATCAAAAGATCGCAGCCTTCGGCAGCTCCTACAGGGGGGATCGGCGAGAAGGCATCACCCTTTGCAACCACCGTGACCCGAGTCCTGACCCGATGAACACAGAATTCCGCAAAACCCTGCCCGGCAGCCCTCTGGATTATTTCGACGCCCGCGCGGCGGTCGAAGCGATTCAGCCCGGTAGCTACGACACTCTGCCGTACACCTCCCGCGTGCTGGCGGAAAACCTGGTGCGTCGCTGCGACCCGGCCACGCTAAAAGATTCGCTCAAGCAACTGATCGAACGCAAACGCGACCTCGACTTTCCGTGGTTCCCGGCGCGTGTGGTCTGCCATGACATTCTCGGTCAGACCGCGCTGGTCGACCTCGCTGGCCTGCGCGATGCAATCGCCCTGCAGGGCGGTGACCCGGCGCAAGTCAACCCGGTGGTGCCGACCCAACTGATCGTCGACCACTCGCTGGCGGTGGAAGCGGGCGGTTTCGACAAGCAGGCGTTCGAGAAAAACCGCGCCATCGAAGACCGTCGCAACGAAGACCGTTTTCACTTCATCAACTGGACCAAAAAGGCCTTCAAGAACGTTGATGTGATCCCGCCGGGCAACGGCATCATGCACCAGATCAACCTGGAGAAAATGTCTCCGGTGATCCAGGTGCGTGAAGGTGTGGCGTTCCCTGATACCTGCGTCGGCACCGACAGCCACACCCCGCACGTCGATGCCTTGGGCGTGATCGCCATCGGCGTCGGCGGCCTTGAAGCCGAGAGCGTGATGCTCGGTCGCGCGTCGTGGATGCGTCTGCCGGAAAGCGTTGGCGTCGAACTGACCGGCAAGCTGCAACCGGGCATCACCGCCACCGACATGGTGCTGGCGCTGACTGAATACCTGCGCAAACAGAAAGTCGTCGGCGCGTGGCTGGAGTTCTTCGGTGAAGGCGCAGCGGCGCTGACCCTCGGTGACCGCGCAACCATCTCCAACATGGCCCCGGAATACGGCGCCACGGCGGCGATGTTCTACATCGATCAGCAAACCATCGATTACCTGAAACTCACTGGCCGCGAAGATCAGCAAGTGCAGTTGGTCGAGCAATACGCAAAGCTCACCGGCCTCTGGGCCGACAGTCTGAAAGGCGCGCAATACGAGCGCGGCCTGACATTCGATCTGTCCTCGGTGGTACGCAACATGGCTGGCCCGAGCAACCCGCACGCTCGCGTTGCGGTGGCGGATCTGGCGGCCAAGGGCATCTCCGGCCAGTGGGATGACGTGCCTGGGCAAATGCCCGACGGCGCTGTGATCATCGCGGCCATCACCAGTTGCACCAACACCAGCAACCCGCGCAACGTCATCGCCGCCGGCCTGATCGCGCGCAACGCCAACAAGCTCGGTCTGACCCGAAAACCTTGGGTGAAATCCTCGCTGGCGCCGGGCTCGAAAACCGTGGCGCTGTACCTCGACGAAGCGGGGCTGACCACTGAGCTGGAACAGCTCGGTTTCGGCGTCGTCGCCTTCGCCTGCACCACCTGCAACGGCATGTCCGGCGCGCTCGATCCGGTGATCCAGCAAGAGATCATCGACCGCGATCTGTATGCCACCGCCGTGCTCTCGGGCAACCGCAACTTCGATGGCCGCATCCACCCGTACGCCAAGCAGGCATTCCTCGCTTCGCCGCCGCTGGTGGTCGCTTACGCCATCGCTGGCACCATCCGTTTCGATATCGAGAAGGACGTGTTGGGCGTGGTCGATGGCAAGGAGATTCGTCTCAAAGACATCTGGCCGAGCGACGAGGAAATCGATGCTGTAGTGAAATCTTCGGTCAAGCCTGAGCAGTTTCGTCAGGTCTACATTCCGATGTTCGCCGTCCACGAAGACACCGGCCCGAAGGTCACGCCGCTGTACGACTGGCGCGAGATGAGCACCTACATCCGCCGTCCGCCGTACTGGGAAGGCGCACTGGCCGGCGCCCGTCCGCTCAAAGGCATGCGCCCGCTGGCCGTGCTGCCGGACAACATCACCACCGATCACCTGTCGCCGTCCAACGCGATCATGCTCGACAGCGCCGCCGGTGAATATCTAGCGAAAATGGGCCTGCCGGAAGAGGATTTCAACTCCTACGCAACGCACCGTGGCGACCACCTGACCGCACAGCGTGCAACCTTCGCCAACCCGAAACTGTTCAATGAAATGGTCGTGGAAAACGGCAAGGTCAAACAGGGTTCGCTGGCCCGTGTCGAGCCGGAAGGCAAAGTAATGCGCATGTGGGAAGCCATCGAAACCTACATGGAACGCAAGCAGCCGCTGATCATCATCGCCGGCGCCGATTACGGTCAGGGTTCGTCCCGCGACTGGGCGGCGAAAGGCGTGCGGCTGGCCGGCGTCGAGGCGATCGCGGCTGAAGGTTTCGAGCGCATTCACCGCACCAACCTGGTGGGCATGGGCGTGTTGCCGCTGGAGTTCAAACCGGGCACCGACCGTCACACTCTGGCCATCGACGGCAGCGAAACCTACGACGTGATCGGCGAGCGCAAACCCCGCGCGGATCTGACGCTGGTGATCCATCGCAAGAACGGCGAGCGCGTTGATGTGCCGGTGACTTGCCGTCTGGATACCGCTGAAGAAGTGTCGATCTACGAAGCCGGCGGCGTGTTGCAGCGCTTCGCTCAGGACTTCCTGGAAGAGTCGGCGGTTGCCGTTTAAATCAACTGATGTGGGCAGGGGATTTTAAGTCCCGTGCCCTCGGTAAGGAGCATCATGGCTCACGCACCACAAATAAAGATCCCCGCCACCTACATGCGCGGCGGCACCAGCAAAGGCGTGTTCTTCAGCCTCAAGGATCTGCCCGAAGCGGCACAGATTCCCGGCCCGGTACGCGACGCTTTATTGCTGCGCGTAATCGGCAGTCCCGACCCTTACGACAAACAAATCGACGGCATGGGCGGCGCGACTTCGAGCACCAGCAAAACCGTGATCCTGTCGAAAAGCATCAAGGCCAATCACGACGTCGATTATCTGTTCGGTCAGGTCTCGATCGACAAGCCCTTTGTGGATTGGAGCGGCAACTGCGGCAACCTCTCGGCAGCGGTCGGATCGTTCGCCATCAGCAATGGCTTGGTCGACAGCAGCCGGATTCCGCACGACGGTGTTGCGGTAGTGCGCGTGTGGCAGGCCAACATCGGCAAAACGATTATTGCCCACGTGCCAATCACCAACGGCGAAGTGCAGGAAACCGGTGATTTCGAACTCGACGGGGTGACCTTTCCGGCCGCCGAAGTGCAAGTCGAATTCATGGACCCGGCGGCGGAAGAAGAGGGCGGCGGTGGTTCGATGTTCCCCACCGGCAACCTGATCGATGAGCTGGAAGTGCCGGGCGTCGGCACCTTCAAGGCGACCATGATCAACGCCGGCATCCCGACGATTTTCGTCAACGCCGCAGACATCGGTTACACCGGCACCGAACTGCAAAGCGCGATCAATAGTGATCCGCAAGCGTTGCAGATGTTTGAGACGATTCGCGCTTACGGCGCATTGCGCATGGGCTTGATTGCCAATCTCGATGAAGCAGCGAAACGGCAGCACACGCCGAAAGTCGCGTTTGTCGCCAAGCCTGCGAATTACGTGGCGTCCAGTGGCAAGGCGATTGGTGCCGGTGACGTGGATTTGCTCGTGCGCGCGTTGTCGATGGGCAAGTTGCACCACGCGATGATGGGCACGGCGGCGGTGGCGATTGGTACTGCGGCAGCGATTTCCGGCACTTTGGTAAACCTCGCCGCGGGTGGCGTTGAACGCAATGCCGTGCGCTTCGGGCATCCGTCCGGAACCCTGCGCGTTGGCGCTGAAGCCAGCCTGGAAAATGGCGAGTGGATCGTCAAAAAAGCCATCATGAGCCGTAGTGCGCGCGTGCTGATGGAAGGCTACGTCCGCATCCCCGGAGATTCTTTCTGACTAGCGAACCTTTTCCCTCACCCCAGCCCTCTCCCGGAGGGAGAGGGGGCCGACCAAGTGTCTGGGGTTGTCCATCGACCTGAAAGATCGAGTCGATTATGGATTCAGGGCGCCGACCGAGGTGTTTGGGGTTGTACATCGACCTGAAAGATTGAGGCGATTATGGATTTTAAGGGCCGACCGAGTTTTCTGGGGTTGTACATCGACCTGAGAGATTGAGGCGATTATGGATTTTGAGCGCCGACCGAGGTGTCTGGGATGTTCATCGATCTAATCGATCATGGATTCAATGGAGATCGCTCACGTCGGTGAACCTCTACAGCATCCCCCAATCGGTTCCCTCTCCCTCGGGAGAGGGCTAGGGTGAGGGGCCACCCACTGAAGAAACCCAAAACAAGCAGGCTCCCCAGACCTGCAATCAACCAGACCAACCCAGCCAAGCCCTGAGGAAGACCGCACCACTCATCATTCCCGCACAGGAGAACCGCAATGAGCGCCAACGTCGACCTGAACAACCGCCCCGACTACGACTCTGTCCTGCAGGACATCGCCGATTACGTCCTCACCTTCAAAGTCACCTCTGCCGAAGCCCTCGACACCGCCCGCAACTGCCTGATGGACACGCTGGGTTGCGGCCTGCTGGCGCTGCGCTTCCCCGAATGCACCAAACACCTCGGCCCGATCGTCGAAGGAACGGTGGTTCCTTATGGCGCGCGAGTTCCCGGCACCAGCTATCGCCTCGACCCGGTCAAAGCCGCGTGGGACATCGGCTGTATCGTCCGCTGGCTCGACTACAACGACACCTGGCTCGCCGCCGAGTGGGGCCATCCATCCGACAACCTCGGCGGCATTCTCGCGGTGGCCGATCATCTTTCGCAAAAACGCGTGGCCAACGCTGAAGCGCCGCTGACGATCCGCGATGTGCTCGAAGCGATGATCATGGCTCACGAGATCCAAGGCGTGATTGCCCTGGAAAACTCCTTCAACCGCGTAGGACTCGATCACGTCATCCTGGTGAAAGTCGCTTCCACCGCCGTAACCGCCAAGCTGATGGGCGCCAATCGTGAGCAGCTGTTGTCGGCGTTGTCCCACGCGTTCGCTGATGGCCAGGCCCTGCGCACCTATCGCCATGCACCGAACGCCGGTTCACGAAAATCCTGGGCGGCGGGGGATGCGTCGAGTCGTGGTGTGCGTTTGGCCGATATTGCCATGCGTGGCGAGATGGGCGTTCCCGGGGTTCTGACTGCAAGGCAGTGGGGCCTTTATGACGTGCTGTTCAGCCATACCAACAGCGATCTGGCGCTGAAACCGGAAGACAAACGCGCCTTCAGTTTCTCGCGGCCGTTCGGCAGTTATGTGATGGAAAACGTCCTGTTCAAGATCAGTTTTCCGGCCGAATTCCACGCGCAAACCGCCTGCGAAGCGGCGGTGACGTTGCACCCGCAAGTGCGCAATCGTCTGCATGAAATCGACCGCATCGTCATCACCACCCACGAATCGGCGATCCGCATCATTTCCAAAGTCGGGCCGCTGGCCAATGCGGCTGACCGCGACCACTGCATCCAGTACATGACCGCCGTGCCGCTGGCCTTCGGCAATTTGGTCGCCGAGCAGTACGAAGACGATTTCCACCGGGCGCATCCGATCATCGATGTGCTGCGCGAGAAAATGGTCATCGTCGAAGAACCGCGTTTCACCCGCGAATATCTGGAGGCCGACAAGCGCTCGATTGCCAACGCCGTGCAGGTGTTTTTCAAGGACGGCAGCAGTACTGAAAACGTCGTCGTGGAATATCCGATCGGGCACCGTCGTCGCCGTGCCGAGGGCATTCCATTGCTCGAAGAAAAATTCAAAGCCAACCTGGCCACACGTTTTACTGGCCAGCGCAGCGGCGAGATTTTCGCGTTGTGCAAGGACCCGGCGCAGCTTGAAGCCACCCCGGTCAACCGCTTTGTGGATCTGTTCGTTATCTGAACCACTTTTCCACAGGCAATTTGGTGATCGCAAAACCGCTCAACAGAATCGCCGAATAGATCATCAGCTCCCGGGACAGGGTTTGCCCCTCGTACCAGGCGCCGATGATCACGGCGAACACCGGGAAAATGATAAACACGAACGACAGGATGATCGGGCTCAAACGTTTAAGCAGCAAAAAGTAAACGATGAATCCGCCCACCGACGCCACCAGCCCGAGATACAGCAGGGCGCCCCATGAGCGCGTTGTGATGTCCTGAAACACCGGCGTCTCAACGCTCAACCCGACAATAAATAACATCGCTCCGGCAATGCCGATCGGCAATGTGTTGTAGGTGATCACGCTGATCGCGCTGCCATGTTTTTTCGTCACCACGTAACACAGCGCGTGCATCACCGCCGCGCACAATATCGCCAGCACGCCAAGCCATTCGGCCTGATCCAGATGCAGACCCTGACTGCGGATAATCATGAACAGACTGCCGAAACCAATCGCGATGCCGAGCATTTGTGACGGGTAGATTTTCTCGCGCAGGAACAGCGCGGAAAAGATCAGGATAAACACCGGCATGCAACTGAACAGCAGTGCAGTCAGACCGGACGAGACGTGCATTTCGCCGTAGTTGAGCAAGTAGTAGGGCAGGCTGAAATACGACAGCGTGACGAATACAAAAAACCAGCGACTTTGCCGGGGAAACAATAGCGGTTCCTTGCGCAACAACGCGAAACTCAGAAACAGCGGAAACGCGATGAGAAAGCGCAGTCCGGCAGCCGTCAAGGGCGGCACGCTTTCCACGGCAATCTTGATCCCCAGCCACGTCGTGCCCCAACTCAGGCAGACGATCAGAAACAAGGCGCTGGTGAGCAGCCCCGCGAGCCAGGGTTTGTTGAGGGGCATCGGTGGACTGACGGCGGTCGACATGATGTGCGTACTCCGAACGGTGGAATTGACCTGGTCGCGTAAACGGTCTATTTCTGATTGAACCTGTTTTCAGCACGCTATTCGGGGCGAGAATGACTGTCAAAGTAAGTATTGCCATGGTGTCAATCCTCCGCGACGGCCTCGCCAATGGCGTCGGCGTGAAGTACAAGCGTCTGGCGGATGCAGTCGCGCAAGCCATCGATGAGGGCGTCATCGATGCGGGATGCAAGTTACCGCCGCACCGTTTGCTGGCGGACAGCCTGGGGGTGACCATCGGCACTATCAGCCGTGCTTACGGTGAACTGGAGCGTGTCGGATTGGTGGTAGCTCGCGTAGGAGATGGCACCTACGTCTGTCAGCGCGGTATGGAGCGGCCGCAGGACAAAGGCTTTCGCAATGTCAGCGATGAGCCGTCAGCCTGCTTCGACATGAGCCGCAATCAGCCGATCCCCGCACAGGAAGCGGCATTCATGAGCCAGAGTCTGCAAGACCTGGCCAGCGATCCTCGGGTGTTGCAGCAGTTGACCGGGTACACCGCCGAAGGCGGTTTGGCCCGGCACCGGTTGGCCGGGGCGGTGTGGTTGCAGCATGCGGCGTTTGTTCCGCACGCCGATCAGGTGTTGTGCGTCAACGGCGGACAACATGGGCTGTTGTGCGCGTTGATGGGCTTGCTCAAGGCCGGCGATACCGTGGTCACCGAGCATTTGTCCTACCCGGGATTGATCGGCGTCGCACGTCAACTCGGGATAAAACTCATCGGCGCGGCGATGGATGACGAAGGACTTTTACCGTCGGCGCTGGAGGACATTTGTCGTCAGCATCGGGTTTCGGCTTTGTATTGCACGCCGACGATCCAGAATCCTACGGCCGCTGTGATGTCGATCCCACGGCGCGAGGCGATTGCCGACCTCTGTCGCCAGCACAATTTGCTGATTATCGAAGACGAAGCCCATGCCGTGCTGGACCGTCAACGCCCATTGCCGCTCAGTTATTTCGCACCGGAGCGTTCGGTGTTGATCGGCAGCCTGAGCAAGGCTGTTTCGGCGGGATTGCGTGTCGGTTATCTGCACGCGCCACAGGCGTTGATCGGGCGTTTGAGTGCCGCCATTCGCGCAACGTGCTGGATGGCCAATCCGTTATCGATGGAAGTGGCGAGCCTGTGGATCGAAAGCGGCATGGCCGAGCGTTTGCTGGACGAGCAGATCAGCGAGATCGCTCGGCGCAAGACCTTGGTGGCGCCTGTTCTGCAGGGTTTGAATTACAAGACTCACCCTTACAGCCCGCACTTCTGGGTGGAAGTGCCTGAGCTGTGGCGGGCGTCGCAGATTGCGGCGGAGTTGAAGGAAAACAATTATCTGGTAGCCACCGCCGAGGCGTTTGCGGTCGGGCATGCAGCGGTGCCGCAGTTTATTCGGGTAAGTGTGTGCAATGCGGTGGGGGATGATCGGTTGTTGCTGGCAGGTTTTGAAGCTCTGGCCAAGGCATTAACAGACACCGTGTAATCGTTCTTCGCGAGCAGGCTCGCTCTCACATTCGACCGCATTTCAACGGGATAAACGCGATCAAACTGTGGGAGCGAGCCTGCTCGCGAAAGCGTCAGCCCAGACACCACAAATCTACTTGAACCGCCGCTCCACACCTTTCTCCACCAGAATCTTCGCCGAAATCTCTTCCACGGAAAAATGCGTGGAGTTGATGTGCGGGATGTTCTCGCGGCGGAACAGATTCTCCACCTCACGCACTTCAAATTCGCACTGCGCGTAACTCGAATAACGGCTGTTGGGCTTGCGCTCGTTGCGGATCGCGGTGAGGCGGTCCGGGTCGATGGTCAGGCCGAACAGCTTGTGCTGATGGGCGCGCAGGGCAGTAGGCAGGGTCAGACGCTCCATGTCGTCTTCGGTCAGCGGATAGTTGGCCGCGCGGATGCCGAACTGCATGGCCATGTACAGACACGTCGGCGTTTTGCCGCATCGCGACACGCCCACTAGTATCAAATCGGCTTTGTCGTAATAGTGCGTGCGCGCGCCGTCGTCGTTGTCGAGGGCAAAGTTGACCGCCTCGATGCGCTCCATGTAATTGGAGTTGTGCCCTATCGAATGGGACTTGCCGACGGTGTAGGAAGAATGCTCGGTCAGTTCCTGCTCCAGCGGGGCGAGGAAGGTCGAGAAAATGTCGATCATGAAACCATTGGACGTTGCGAGAATCTCACGGATGTCCTGATTGACGATGGTGTCGAAGATGATCGGGCGGAAGCCGTCGGTTTCAGCGGCTTTGTTGATTTGTTGTACCATGGCCCGCGCTTTATCCACGCTATCGATGTACGGTCGCGTGAATTTGCTGAAGGTAATGTTTTCGAACTGCGCCAGAAGGCTTTGACCCAGGGTTTCGGCAGTGATGCCGGTGCCATCGGAGATGAAGAAAGCAGATCGTTTCATTTGCACCTTGGGCCTTAAGCTAGTGACGATTCTTGGATATGATAGGCGCGATTTGTTGGCCGCCAATGGCCAGCATTCTCACTTATTTTCCAGGTCCAGGCCATACAACCGGCCAAGGCTCCCCCGGGCCGCCGGTTTCTGAGCTTTTCCAACACAGTTAGTGGAGAGATCACCTTGGTAGAGTACGTAGTTTCCCTCGATAAGCTCGGCAAACACGATGTTGAGCATGTGGGGGGCAAGAACGCATCCCTGGGCGAGATGATCAGTAACCTGGCAGGCGCCGGTGTTTCGGTCCCCGGCGGCTTCGCCACGACGGCTCAGGCTTATCGTGATTTCCTCGAACTGAGCGGCCTCAACGACCAGATCCACCAGGCCCTCGACGCGCTCGATGTTGACGACGTCAACGCCCTGGCCAAGACCGGCGCACAGATCCGTCAATGGATCATGGAAGCCGAATTCCCGGAAAAACTGAATGCCGAAATCCGCACCGCGTTCGCCGCGCTGTCGGCCGGCAATCCTGATGTGGCCGTGGCCGTGCGTTCCTCCGCCACCGCTGAAGACTTGCCGGACGCCTCGTTCGCCGGTCAGCAGGAAACCTTCCTGAACATCCGTGGTGTGGAAAACGTTATCCGCGCCGCCAAAGAGGTGTTCGCTTCGCTGTTCAACGACCGTGCGATTTCCTACCGCGTGCACCAGGGCTTCGACCACAAACTGGTCGCCCTGTCGGCTGGCGTGCAGCGCATGGTGCGTTCGGAAACCGGTACTGCCGGCGTGATGTTCACCCTCGACACCGAATCCGGTTTCCGTGACGTCGTGTTCATCACCGGCGCCTACGGCCTGGGTGAAACCGTCGTACAAGGCGCGGTGAACCCGGACGAATTCTATGTCCACAAGGGCACGCTGGAGGCCGGTCGTCCGGCGATCCTGCGTCGCAACCTGGGCAGCAAAGCGATCAAGATGATCTACGGCGACGAAGCCAAGGCCGGTCGTTCGGTCAAGACCATCGATGTCGACAAGGCTGATCGTGCGCGTTTCTGCCTGTCCGACGCTGAAGTCAGCGAGCTGGCCAAGCAAGCGATGATCATCGAGAAGCACTACGGCTGCCCGATGGACATCGAGTGGGCCAAGGACGGTGACGACGGCAAGCTGTACATCGTGCAGGCGCGTCCGGAAACCGTGAAAAGCCGCACCCAGGCCAACGTCATGGAACGTTACCTGCTGAAAGAAACCGGCACCGTGCTGGTGGAAGGTCGTGCGATTGGCCAGCGCATCGGCGCCGGTAAAGTGCGCATCATCAAAGACGTCTCCGAGATGGACAAAGTCCAGCCGGGCGACGTGCTGGTTTCCGACATGACTGACCCGGATTGGGAACCGGTCATGAAGCGCGCCAGCGCCATCGTCACCAACCGTGGCGGCCGTACCTGCCACGCAGCGATCATCGCCCGTGAGCTGGGTATTCCGGCAGTGGTCGGTTGCGGCAATGCCACCCAACTGCTGAAGGATGGCCAGGGCGTGACCGTGTCCTGCGCTGAAGGCGACACCGGTTACATCTTCGAAGGCGAACTGGGCTTCGACATCAAGAAGAACTCCGTCGACGCCATGCCGGAGCTGCCGTTCAAGATCATGATGAACGTCGGCAACCCGGATCGTGCCTTCGACTTCGCGCAACTGCCGAACGCCGGTGTCGGCCTGGCCCGTCTGGAGTTCATCATCAACCGCATGATCGGTGTGCACCCGAAAGCGCTGTTGAACTACGACGGTCTGCCGCAGGAAATCAAGGACAGCGTCGACAAGCGTATCGCCGGTTACAACGACCCGGTCGACTTCTACGTCGACAAACTGGTGGAAGGCATCAGCACCCTGGCGGCGGCGTTCACGCCGAAGAAAGTCATCGTGCGCCTGTCGGACTTCAAGTCCAACGAATACGCCAACCTGATCGGCGGCAAGCTGTACGAGCCGGAAGAAGAAAACCCGATGCTGGGCTTCCGTGGCGCTTCGCGTTACATCAGCGAATCGTTCCGTGACTGCTTCGAACTCGAATGCCGCGCGCTGAAACGTGTGCGCAACGAGATGGGCCTGACCAACGTCGAAATCATGGTGCCGTTCGTGCGTACCCTGGGCGAAGCGAGTCAGGTCGTCGATCTGCTCGCCGAAAACGGCTTGAAGCGCGGCGAAAACGGTCTGCGCGTGATCATGATGTGCGAACTGCCATCCAACGCGATCCTTGCTGAAGAATTCCTCGAATTCTTCGACGGATTCTCGATCGGTTCCAACGACCTGACTCAGCTCACCCTGGGCCTGGACCGCGATTCCGGTATCATCGCGCACCTGTTCGACGAGCGTAATCCGGCGGTCAAGAAGCTGTTGGCCAACGCGATTGCCGCGTGCAACAAGGCCGGCAAGTACATCGGTATCTGCGGTCAGGGTCCTTCGGACCACCCGGATCTGGCCAAGTGGCTGATGGAGCAGGGCATCGAAAGCGTGTCGCTGAACCCGGACACCGTGCTGGAAACCTGGTTCTTCCTCGCTGAAGGCCAGACACCGGCTTAAAGAGTATGTGAACGGCCCGCTTTCCTTGTGGGAGCGAGCCTGCTCGCGAAGACGGAGCAACATTCAACAGTGATGTTGGCTGACACTCCGCTTTCGCGAGCAGGCTCGCTCCCACAGGAGGCGGGTTTTGAGATTGAAGTAGGGCGGGCTCCTGTAGATGCCGCCCTTTTTTGTGCAAGAGCATTATGCAAAGCAGCAGCAACCTATTTCCTGTCGCCCTGATCAGCGCCGAACGGCGCGGCGATCTGAGCGAAGACGTGTATCGCTTGAAACCCGGCAACAGCCCCGACTGGTCCGTGGAAATCGCCGTGACCCGTTTGGGCATGGCCGATGACTCGGCCTCTCGCGGTGTGCCGGTCATTTTGCTGCATGGCAGCTTTTCCAATCGGCGCTTCTGGTTTTCACCCAAAGGCCTTGGCCTGGGCGCGTATCTGACGCGACTGGGGTTCGACGTGTGGATTCCGGAGATGCGCGGCCACGGCTTGTCGCAACGCAACGAGGAATACCGGCGCAACCGTGTCGCCGACTATGCCCGTTACGATCTGCCGGCGATTGCTGCGTTCGTGCGTGAGCAGAGCGGACAAGTGCCGCACTGGATCGGCCATTCGCTGGGCGGCATCACCTTGGCCGCCGCGCTCGGTGGCGAGTACTTGGGCGAGCCGGCGGTGGCTTCGGCAGCGTTTTTCGGCACCCAGGTCAGCCGCACTTACTGGCCGCTGAAAATCCCGCCGGTGGAATGGAGCGGGCGCTTTATTCTCAAGCGTTTCGCGCAATTGTCGGGTTCACGCCTCAAACGTGGTCCGGAAGATGAGCCGATTGGTCTGGCGTTGGAAAGCATGCGCTGGTACGGCTTGTTCGGCCGTTTTGGCGACAAGGACAAGGATTGGTGGGCGGGGCTGGCCGATGTTCAAGTGCCAGTGCTGGCGGTGACCGCAGCCGGCGATCATCAGGATCCGGCCTGGGCCTGTCGCAAGCTGTTCGAGCAGATCGGTTCCGAGCACAAGCAGTTCATCAATCTGGGGCGCGAGCAGGGCTTCAACGATAATTTCGGTCATGTTGAAATGTTGGTGAGCAAAGCGGCGCAAACTGAAGTGTGGCCATTGGTGGCGCGTTGGTTGAACGATCAGCACACGCCGTTGCTGGGCGAGAAGGCGGATCTGGCGGCTGCAGGCTGAGACTGAAAAGGGCATTTCGTTCAGGTTGGCTTGCGGCTAAGATATGACGAATTGTGCGGTTCTGGTCATATTCGGTGGCTGTTTAGCGATTAAGTTTCAGCGTTTGTTCAGGTTCATTCAGCGAACATTCAATGAGCTAAGGTAAACAGCGACCACTGGAACTCGTCTCTTCAGAACGCGGCATCCTTGATCGTCTTCCTTTTTACAGGAGTTTTTCGATGAACCATTACCTTACGCCTGACCTGTGCGACGCCTATCCGGAGCTGGTGCAGGTGCTGGAACCGATGTTCAGCAATTTCGGCGGCCGTGATTCATTCGGCGGCGAAATCGTGACCATCAAATGCTTCGAAGACAACTCACTGGTCAAGGAACAGGCTGAACTCAAGGGCAACGGTAAAGTGCTGGTGGTCGATGGCGGCGGTTCGCTGCGCCGGGCACTGCTGGGCGACATGATCGCCGAAAAAGCCGCTAAAAACGGCTGGGAGGGGCTGGTGATCTATGGCTGCATCCGTGACGTCGACGTCATCGCCCAGACCGATCTGGGCGTACAGGCCTTGGCCAGTCATCCGATGAAAACTGAAAAACGTGGTATCGGCGACCTCAACGTCCCGGTGACTTTCGCCGGCGTGACGTTCCACCCGGGCCACTACATTTATGCGGACAACAACGGCGTGATCGTTTCGCCGAGTCCGCTGAAGATGCCTGAATAAGCTTTCGACAAAGGGATGCGGATGTTCGAGGAAGAAAACGCGCAGTGGGGGCTGGTGCATGCCCTGGTGCTGGACGGAAAAGGCGGTGCGCGTTCGATAGCCCGGACTGAGCTCGACGATTTGCAGTTGCAGGCCCATGAAAGCCTGTGGCTGCATTGGGATCGCAGTCATCCGCAGACCCAGACCTGGCTGCGCAAATCCAGCGGTCTCAACGAATTTACCTGCGATCTGCTGCTGGAAGAGAACACGCGTCCGCGCCTGTTGCCGTTGCCGGATTCCGAGCTGCTGCTGTTTCTGCGCGGGGTCAATCTCAATCCCGGCGCCGAGCCGGAAGACATGGTCTCGGTGCGGATTTTCGCTTCGGCCCAGCGAGTTATTTCCCTGCGTTTGCGCCCATTGCGCGCCACCGATGAGCTGCTGGCTCAATTGGCGGACGGCAACGGCCCGAAAACGGCCTCTGAACTGATCCTTTATCTGGCGCAGTTCCTCACCAACAAGGTGCAGGATCTGGTCACTTGCCTCTCGGAAATCGCCGATGAGGAAGAGGAAAAGATGGATGCCGACGAACGGTATACCCCCGAGCATGGCGCCATTTTGCACATCCGCCGCAGGGCTGCCGGGCTGAAGCGTTTTCTTGCACCGCAGCGGGATATTTTCGGACAACTGACGCGGATAAAACTGCCCTGGTTTGTCGAAGACGACGCCGATTACTGGAACGAATTGAATAACAGCCTGACTCGCTACCTCGAAGAACTCGAATTGACCCGAGAGCGCGTGGGGCTTGTGCTGGAGGCTGAAGACCGGCGTTTGAGCGAGCGTATGAATCGCACGATGTACCGCTTCGGCATCATCACCTGCATCTTTTTGCCGATGAGTTTCATCACCGGTCTGCTGGGTATAAACGTTGGCGGCATTCCATTCGCCAGCAGCCCCTATGGTTTCCTGATCGCCTGCTTGACGGTGCTCGCCCTGGCCTTCGGCCAGTGGTGGTTATTCCGTCGTTTGCGCTGGGTCTGAACATGGCGCATGTGACCCGACCAAATCTGCCCGCGTCTTTCACAGACATCACGAGAGGTGCGTATGCACGATCCGTTTGAACAGTCTTTGCGCGACATGCTCAACGCTTCACCGTCCAGCCGCGACGACGATGCGTGCCTGGGCCGCGTACTCAAAACCGCCAACCGCCAGGTCGGCGCCGGCGATCTGTTCAGCCTGCTGGGCCGCTGGCTGCCCGCGCTGATGATCGCCCTGAATAACGGATCGGCCCATGTCTCGCCGGTTTCCCGTCTTCGTAAACCTACCGCTCGCACTGCTGATAAGGCTGATTGAATATGGAACTCGACCTCTGGACTCAGAGCCTCGTCACTGCAATGACTGCGTTGTGGACCAAAGTGGCCAACTTCATCCCGAACCTGTTCGGCGCACTGGTCGTGCTGCTGTTGGGTTTCGTCGTGGCCAAACTGCTCGATACCTTGCTGTCGAAACTGCTCGCCAAACTCGGCCTCGATCGCCTGATGGGCGGCACCGGTTTGACCAAATTGATGTCTCGCGCCGGACTGCAGGTGCCGATCTCGACCCTGATCGGAAAAATCGTCTATTGGTTCGTTCTGCTGATATTTTTGGTTTCTGCAGCAGAATCCCTTGGACTTGAGCGAGTTTCAGCTACGCTGGATATGTTGGCGCTGTATTTGCCGAAAGTATTCGGCGCCGCGCTGGTGTTGCTGGTAGGTGTTTTGCTTGCGCAACTGGCCAACGGACTGGTGCGCGGGGCGGCGGAAGGCGTAGGCCTGGACTACGCTTCGGGACTTGGTCGGATAGCTCAGGGGCTGGTGATCATCATCAGTATCTCGGTGGCAATCAGTCAGCTCGAAGTCAAAACCGACCTGCTGAACCATGTGATTGTCATTGTATTGATTACCGTTGGTCTGGCGGTTGCGCTGGCCATGGGTTTGGGAAGCCGGGAAATTGCCGGTCAGATTCTTGCGGGAATCTATGTGCGTGAGTTGTATCAGGTTGGGCAACAAGTGCGTGTTGGCGAGGTCGAAGGGCAGATCGAGGAGATCGGCACGGTTAAAACCACGTTGCTGACCGATGAGGGTGAGCTAGTCTCTCTCTCCAATCGGATCCTGCTGGAACAGCATGTGAGTAGCCGCTAATCCGGCAAACCCTGCTAATGTATGCCGCCGCAAAATGCCAGCTGATGCTGGTTGCGGTGGACATTGACCTGACTGTCGGCACGACTTGTTTTGAATAAAGCCCAAACGCTATCCACGCGCTACGACCCCCGCGAGCTCTCTGATGAGGAGTTGGTCGCGCGCTCGCATACCGAGCTTTTTCACGTAACGCGCGCCTATGAAGAACTGATGCGGCGTTACCAGCGAACATTATTTAACGTTTGTGCGAGATATCTTGGGAACGATCGCGACGCAGACGATGTCTGTCAGGAAGTCATGTTGAAGGTGCTGTATGGCCTGAAGAACTTCGAGGGGAAATCGAAGTTCAAAACGTGGCTCTACAGCATCACGTACAACGAATGTATTACGCAGTATCGGAAGGAACGGCGAAAGCGTCGCTTGATGGACGCATTGAGTCTTGACCCCCTCGAGGAAGCGTCCGAAGAAAAGGCGCCAAAACCCGAGGAGAAGGGCGGGCTTGATCGCTGGCTGGTGTATGTGAACCCGATTGACCGCGAAATTCTGGTGCTTCGATTTGTCGCAGAGCTGGAATTTCAGGAGATCGCAGACATCATGCACATGGGTTTGAGTGCGACAAAAATGCGTTACAAACGTGCTCTAGATAAATTGCGTGAGAAATTTGCAGGCATTGCTGAAACTTAGTTCAGCGCAAATATCTCTTACGTGTAGGCAAGTTCTGATAGACTTGCCGCCGAGTTGTCCCCCGGTTTGCGGGACTGCTTCACAATCACCAGATGGGGATTTAACGGATGAAACTGAAAAACACCTTGGGCTTGGCCATTGGTTCTCTGATTGCCGCCACTTCGTTCGGCGCTCTGGCACAAGGCCAAGGCGCAGTTGAAATCGAAGGCTTCGCAAAGAAAGAACAATTCGACAGCGCTCGTAACTTCAAGAACAACGGCAACCTGTTCGGCGGTTCGATCGGTTACTTCCTGACCGACGACGTTGAACTGCGTCTGGGCTACGACGAAGTGCACAACGTGCGTTCCGACGACGGTCGTAACATCAAGGGCGCTAACACCGCTCTGGACGCTCTGTACCACTTCAACAACCCAGGCGACATGCTGCGTCCGTACGTATCGGCTGGTTTCTCCGATCAGAGCATCGGTCAGAACGGTTCCGGCGGTCGTGACCGCTCCACCTTCGCCAACGTTGGCGCTGGTGCCAAGCTGTACTTCACCGACAACTTCTACGCTCGTGCCGGCGTTGAAGCTCAGTACAACATCGACCAGGGCGACACCGAGTGGGCTCCTAGCGTTGGTATCGGTGTGAACTTCGGTGGCGGCTCCAAGCCTGCTGCTGCTCCAGTTCCAGCACCAGCTGAAGTCTGCTCCGACAGCGACAACGACGGCGTTTGCGACAACGTTGACAAGTGCCCGGACACCCCAGCCAACGTAACTGTTGACGCTGATGGCTGCCCAGCAGTTGCTGAAGTTGTTCGTGTTGAGCTGGACGTTAAGTTCGACTTCGACAAGTCGGTTGTGAAGCCAAACAGCTACGGCGACATCAAAAACCTGGCTGACTTCATGAAGCAGTACCCATCCACCACCACTACTGTTGAAGGTCACACTGACTCCGTCGGTCCTGACGCTTACAACCAGAAACTGTCCGAGCGTCGTGCAAACGCCGTTAAGCAAGTTCTGACCAACCAGTACGGTGTTGAATCGTCCCGCGTTCAGTCTGTTGGCTACGGCGAATCCCGCCCAGTTGCTGACAACAAAACTGACGCTGGCCGCGCTGTTAACCGTCGCGTAGAAGCGCAGGTTGAAGCTCAAGCTAAGTAATTAGCTGCCGCTCTGAGAAAAGCCCGGCTTAGGCCGGGCTTTTCTTTGTCTGCGATTTGGCTTTACCGGGCGCGAGCCGCCACTTTGCAGGAACTGCCGAAGGCTGCGATCTTTTGATCTGCTGCAACGGCCGCCACGGCGCCAATCACCAGAATCGCCGGACTTTTCAGTCCAAACGCACAGGCATCGTTACCCATGCCCCGCAGATCACTCCGACATTCACGCTGCTCGGGTAGGGATGCATTCTCGATCATCGCCACCGGCGTATCCGCCGCCATCCCGCCTGCCAACAGCTGATCGCGAATCTCCTCAAGCTTGGCCACGCCCATATAAACCACCAGCGTCGTGCCGCCCTGCGCCAGTGCCTGCCAGTTCAGTTGGCTGTCGTCCTGCGTGTGCGCCGTCACCAGCGTCACCCCACGCGCGACCCCACGCAACGTCAGTGGAATATCGCACTGCGTCGCCCCGGCGAGCCCGGCGGTAATCCCGTTGACCAACTCCACCTCGACCCCACGCTCGCGCAGCCACTGCGCCTCTTCACCGCCCCGGCCGAAAATGCACGGATCGCCGCCCTTGAGGCGCACCACACACTTGCCTTGACGGGCATAACGCAACATCAGGCGATGAATAAACGCCTGCGGTGTCGAGCGGCAACCCCCGCGTTTACCCACTGCAATGATGCGGGCGCCAGGACAGTGCTCCAGCACCGCGTCGTTGACCAGATCATCGATCAGCACCACATCGGCTTCACGCAGGGCGCGTAGTGCTTTGAGGGTCAGCAATTCGGGATCACCAGGACCTGCACCCACCAGCCAGACTTTTGCATTCATGGTGTTTTCCTCATCAGATGACGGCGGCTGGCTGCACGTCGGCAGCCAGCAAACGTTTTATTTCCGGGACACACGAGCCGCATTGCGTGCCGCAGCCCAAATTGTTTTTCAAACCTTGCAGATCCAGACCCTGGCGAATACCGGCGCAAACCGCGTTGAGGCTGACGTTTTTGCAGTTGCACAGGGTTTTATCCGCAGTAATCTGCGCCCCGGCACTGCCCGGCGGCGCACTCATCGGTGCCAGTAACCAGCGCCGCAGTTGTTCGTCCGCACGGCCTTCCAGCCACAACCCTTGCAGCCAATGCTGGGCGAGAGTCTCGCCAGCCAGGCGAATCGCAGTGATCCGACCATTTTCAATACGCACACGCTTGCCGATGGCCCGGCGGGGGTCGTCATAGGCCACAACCGGGCCGTCGATCAGCGACAGGCAATGGTCGATTTCACTGAGCAATTGCGCATCGGGTGCCTCACTGCTCGCAGCGCGTATCAGCAGTGCCGATCGCTCACGTCCGACAAGGCTGAGACTTACGTAGGAAAACGCCTCACAGAGCGGTCTAAGCGTCTCGAAATGCCGTTGAACATCGCCTTCGATCAGTGCGAAAAGCTGCCACGGCAGATTGACTGGCTCCAGGCGCACACCGCTGTGTTTGAGTTCCGGTTGTTTCGACAGTGGATCAAAGGCCGGCAAGGTCAGGGTGTTCACGCCACCCTTGAGAAAGCGGTCGCCCCAGTGCATCGGTAGAAACGCTTGCCCTGGACGCACGCTGTCATCGCTGCCGACTGCGACGATCACCGCGCCGCGACGACTTTTCAGATTGACCAGATCGCCCGGCTGCAAGCGATGACGGCGCAATTCGTCTGGATGCAGACTCAACACCGCTTCGCTGACATGCCCGAACAGTTGCGCCGCCGTGCCGGTGCGGCTCATACCGTGCCATTGATCGCGCAGGCGGCCAGTGATCAACGTCAGCGGAAAGCGTGCGTCGCGCTGTTCTTTGGCGGCGCGGTACGGCTCGGCTATGAATTGCGCGCGCCCGGTGACCGTAGGAAAAATACCGTCCTCGTAAAGTCGTGGTGTTCCTTCGCGAGCACCGACAGGGAAGGGCCATTGCTGTGGCCCGATCTCGTCGATCAGCGCATGACTGATCCCGGACATATCCAGATCCCGCCCGCGCGTCAGCCCTTTGAATTCATCGAACAGCTGCGCAGGTTGGGTGAACGCAAACAGACTCGGTTCACCGGGGCGCAGACGTTTCTCCAGGCGTTGTGCGAATTCCACGGTGATCGCCCAATCCGGCCGCGCTTCACCGGGTGGGAGAATGGCTTTGCGCACGTGGGAAATGCGTCGCTCGGAGTTGGTCACAGAACCTTCTTTCTCGCCCCAACTGGCGGCGGGCAACAGCAGATCGGCGTGCGCAGCGGTTTCGGTGATGCGAAAGGCTTCCTGCAAAACCACAAACGGACACGCTTCCAGTGCTGCTCGCACCGAGTGTTGGTCGGGCATCGATTGAGCAGGGTTGGTGCAGGCAATCCACAATGCCTTGATCTGGCCACTGCGCACCTGCTCGAAAAGTTCGATGGCACTGAGCCCGGTGTTTTCCGGCAACCGATCAACACCCCAATAAGCCGCCACTTGCGCGCGATGCTCAGGGTTGGCCGCGTCGCGATGGCCGGGCAACAGATTCGACAAACTGCCGGTTTCCCGTCCGCCCATGGCATTTGGCTGACCGGTGAGGGAGAAAGGTCCTGCACCCGGACGGCCAATTTGCCCTGTGGCCAGGTGAAGGTTTATCAACGCACTGTTCTTCGCGCTGCCGGCGGTGGACTGGTTCAGACCCATGCACCACAGCGACAGAAAACTCGGCGACGTACCGACCCATTCGGCGCACTGCTGCAATTGCTCGACGCTGATCCCGCACAGTTGCGAAACCATTTGCGGGGTGTAGTCGCGCACCAGACTCTTCAGTTCGGCGAGGCCATCGGTGTGCGCCTTGACAAAGTCGCGGTCGATCCAGTCTTCCCACAACAACAGGTGCAAAATCCCATGGAACAAGGCGACATCGGTACCGGGCAGAATCGCCAGATGCAGGTCGGCGAGGTCGCAGGTGTCGGTGCGCCGCGGATCAATGACGATGACTTTCATCTGTGGGCGGCGGGATTTTGCCTCTTCCAGCCGACGAAAAAGTACCGGATGGGCGTAGGCCATGTTGCTGCCGACAATCATCACGCAATCGCTGAGTTCCAGATCCTCATAGCTGCACGGCGGGGCGTCGACGCCGAGGCTGCGCTTGTAGCCGACCACGGCTGAGGACATGCACAGGCGTGAATTGCTGTCGATGTTGTTGGTCCCGACCAGTGCCCGCGCCAGTTTGTTGAAGGCGTAGTAATCCTCGGTCAGCAGTTGCCCGGAGATATAGAACGCCACGCTGTCCGGGCCGTGCTCGGCAATGGTCTCGGCGAAGACGTTGGCGGCGTGTTCCATTGCCGTGTCCCAGTCCGTGCGGCTGCGCGCCAGGCCTTTGCCCAGACGCAGTTCCGGATACAGCGCGCGAGCCGCGAGGTCGCCGGTCAGGTGCAGGGTCGAGCCTTTGCTGCACAGTTTGCCGAAGTTGGCCGGATGCGCCGGATCGCCACTGACGCCGAGGATGCGCTCGCCGTCATGCTCGATCAGCACGCCGCAGCCGACACCGCAATAACAGCAGGTCGAGGCGGTCGTCTGGCGGTTCATCAGATCGCGTCCCGCAGGGCCAGTTGCACGCGACCGTTCTCGACCCGCGCCGGATGATGATGCGCGCAACCGATGTCCGGGGCTTGGGCTTCTCCAGATTCGAGGTCGATCTGCCAGTTGTGCAGCGGGCAGGCGACGCGTTTGCCGTAAATCAGACCTTGCGACAGCGGTCCGCCCTTGTGCGGGCAGCGGTCGTCGAGGGCGAAAACTTCGTCGTCGCTTGTGCGAAAAATCGCGATGTCACCTTTCGGCCCGGCAATGATCCGCGAACCGAGGGCGTTGATCTCGTCGAGGGCACAGATATCCAGCCAGTTCATGCTGGCACCTCCAGATTTTTCACAGGAATGACGTCGAATTCTTTCTTCAGTTGCGGCTGCGCCAGACGTTCTTTCCACGGGTCTTGTTCGAACGACAGGGAGAATTGCAGGCGTTCGTTCAGCGCTTTGCGCCGCTCGGGGTCTTCCAGCACGGCTTTCTTGATGTGCTCCATGCCGACCCGCTGCAGGTAGTGCACGGTGCGCTCGAGGTAGAAGGCTTCTTCGCGGTACAACTGCAGGAACGCGCCGTTGTATTCACGGACTTCTTCGGCGGTTTTCAGCTTGACGAAGAATTCGGCGACTTCGGTTTTGATCCCGCCGTTACCGCCGATGTACATCTCCCAACCGGAGTCGACGCCGATGATTCCTACGTCTTTGATCCCCGCTTCCGAGCAGTTGCGTGGGCATCCGGAGACAGCGAGTTTCACTTTGTGCGGCGACCACATGTTGAACAAGTCGTGCTCAAGTTCTATGCCCAGTTGTGTCGAGTTTTGCGTGCCGAAGCGGCAGAACTCACTGCCGACGCAGGTTTTAACAGTGCGGATGGATTTGCCGTAAGCGTGGCCGGAGGGCATGTCGAGATCTTTCCACACGCCGGGCAAGTCCTGCTTCTTGATGCCGAGCAAATCGATGCGCTGCCCGCCGGTGACCTTGACCATCGGCACGTTGTATTTGTCAGCCACGTCGGCAATCCGCCGCAGTTCCGACGGGTTGGTCACGCCGCCCCACATCCGTGGCACCACCGAATAAGTGCCGTCCTTCTGGATGTTGGCGTGGGCGCGTTCGTTGATCAGGCGCGATTGCGGATCGTCCTTGGCTTCGCCGGGCCAAGTGGAAATCAGGTAATAGTTGAGAGCAGGGCGGCACGTTGCACAGCCGTTCGGCGTGCGCCAGTTGAGGTAGCTCATGGTGCCGGCGATGGTCAGCAGATGCTGTTCGCGAATAGCCTGACGGATCTGCCCGTGGTTGAGATCGCTGCAGCCGCAGATGGCTTTTTCGCTTTTCGGTTTGACGTCCGCCGCGCCGCCGACGGTGTTGATCAGGATCTGTTCGACCAGCCCGGCGCACGAGCCGCAGGAGCTGGCTGCTTTGGTGTGTTTCTTCACCTCGTCGACGCTGAACAGGCCGTGTTCCTGAATGGCTTTGACGATGGTGCCTTTGCACACGCCGTTGCAGCCGCAGACTTCGGCGGTGTCGGCCATGACCATGGCTTTGTCCTGGCCCTGATGTCCTACGTCGCCGAGGGCGTTTTCGCCAAACATCAGGTGATCGCGGATCTCGCCGATGGCGTGATTCTCACGAATCTGTCGGAAATACCAACCGCCGTCTGCCGTATCGCCGTACAGACAGGCGCCGACCAGCACGTCATCCTTGATCACCAGTTTTTTGTAAACGCCGCCGATCGGGTCGGAGAGGGTGATGGTTTCCGTGCCTTCGCCGCCCATGAAGTCGCCGGCGGAAAACAGGTCGATGCCGGTGACTTTGAGTTTGGTCGAGGTCACCGAACCCTGATAACGGGCGAATCCCAGTTGCGCGAGGTGATTGGCGCAGACCTTGGCTTGTTCAAACAGCGGCGCAACCAGGCCGTAAGCGATACCGCGATGGCTGGCGCATTCGCCGATCGCGTAGATGCGCGGGTCGTAGGTTTGCAAGGTGTCGTTGACCAGAATTCCGCGATTGCACGGGATGCCGGCCTTCTCCGCGAGCTCGGTGTTGGGACGAATGCCGGCGGCCATCACCACCAGATCGGCAGGGATGATGTCGCCGTTCTTGAACTGCACTGAGCCGACCCGACCATTGCCAGCGTCGTGCAAGGCCTGGGTCTGTTCGCACAAACGGAAATGCAGGCCACGGGATTCGAGGGCGCTTTGCAGCAGTTGGCCGCTGGTCTTGTCGAGTTGCCGTTCCAGCAGCCATTCGCCGATGTGCACCACGGTCACGTGCATGCCGCGCAGCATCAGGCCGTTGGCGGCTTCCAGTCCGAGCAGGCCGCCGCCGATAACCACCGCGTGCTTGTGGGTTTTCGCAGTGTCGATCATGGCCTGGGTGTCGGCGATATCGCGGTAGCCGATCACGCCGTTCAAGGTGTTGCCGGGAATCGGCAGGATGAACGGCGTCGAACCGGTGGCAATCAGCAGACGGTCATATTCAGCCTCGGTGCCGTCCTCGGCGATCACCCGACGTTTGACCCGGTCGATCTCCACCACTTTGCGGTTAAGCAACAATTTGATGTTGTTTTCCAGATACCAGTCGAGGTCGTTGAGCACGATCTCCTCGAAGGTCTGCTCACCGGCCAGCACCGGTGAAAGCAGAATGCGGTTGTAGTTGGTGTGCGGTTCGGCGCCGAAGACCGTGATGTCGTACAGCTCGTTGCTCAGCTTGAGCAGTTCTTCGAGGGTGCGGACCCCGGCCATGCCATTGCCGATCATCACCAGTTTGAGTTTTTTCATCAGGTTCTCCGGGGAGCTGCGGCTGGCCTCTTTTGGGCAGTCAGGCCTTGCTCGAGAAATTTTGCGCAAACAAAAAAAGGCGTCCCGCTAGTTGCCTAGCGAGGACGCCTTTGTCCTGGTCCCGTTCTCTCGGGAAGCGCAGCCTTCGTCGTTGAAGGTTGGGCTTTATGTGTGTGTTGAATGGGGTAATGCAGTGGTTGTGCCAAGTGGGGACGGTGGCGGGTTTATTGGGGGTGACGGATTTTGAGGATGGTTTTTTTGCACTGATTCGAAGCGGGTTGCTCGTTCGTGGGGCATTCAGGGAGATGGATTTGTGGTGAATGGCGCGATGCGGTTCAACTGTGAAACAACAAAACCAGCAGCACCAGATTCCCAAGCAAAGCCACCAATGCCATCGTCCGCCAGACCTTCAATGGCTCACGCTCCAGCAACGGTCTGGGTCGCACACTCAAACTCCGACGCTCGCCCTGTTCCAACACCAACAGCCATTCTTCCGCCGTTTCAAACCGTTGTTGCGGATCCGCCGCCACCCCGCGCTCCAGACTCTGCGCCAGCCATTCCGGCAGATCCGGTCGAAAACGGCTGGCACTCACCGCTACACCAAAGCGCGGTCGCTGAAACGCTTCGATCTCGCCATAGGGAAAATGCCCGGTCAGCAGGAAATACAGGGTCACACTGACCGCATACAGATCCTGCTGCGCACTCGGCGGATCGCCGCGAAACGCTTCCGGGGCGATGTAACTGGGGGTTCCGGGCAGTGTCGACGGCGCGTCTTCGGACAGCCCCGGGCAGTACGCCAGACCAAAATCCAGCAGGCGCAATTCGCCGTCATCACCCCAATGCAGGTTCTCCGGTTTGATGTCGCGATGCAGAATCTGCCTCCGATGCAGCAGGCCGACCGCGCGCAACAGGCGCTCGGCGATGTCCTGCCACTGCGCCAACGGCAACGGGCCGGACTGTTGAAACAGCTGCGCCAGCGTTGTCCCGGAATATTCCCGCATCACGTAGTACAAATGCTGACGCTGCTGGCAGGCATGGACTTCAGGAAAGTGGCGGCCGGCCACGCGTTTGAGGAACCATTCCTCAGACAGCAGCGCTTGTCCGGCGTGGGAATCGTCGCTGGAACGCGACGCTAGGGTTTTCAGTAACCACGTCTGGCCCTGTGCATCGACAACCCGATACAGCAGCGATTGCTGGCTCTGAGCGACAATCCCCTGCACCTGCCAGCCTTCGAAGGATTGGCCGGGTTTCAGCGTTGGCGGCAGGGGCCATTGCTGCAAATGAATCAGTGCATCGCCGATATTCGCTTCACCCACCGCATCGACCCGCACAAGCAATGCACTGGCGTTGTCCTGACTCCCTGCCATATGCGCGGCATTGACCAGCGTTTGCGCAGCACTGCTCAGATCCGGCTGGTCACGCAGAATCGCCGCAATCGCGGTATCGCCCAGCGTCGACCAGACACCGTCACTGAGCAAAACAAAGCACTCGCCGTCGCGCAGTTCACCGTCAAGGAAGTCCAGCACCAGATGCTGATCCAGCCCCAGCGCGCGTTTGAGCACATGCTGCATGCCCGGCTGATCCCAGACGTGATCTTCCGAGACCCGCTGCAAACTATCGCCGTGCCAGCGATACACCCGGCAGTCGCCGACGTGGGCGAGGGTAAAACGCCGCCCTCGCATGACCAAAACACTGACCGTGGTGAGCAATGGCTGCCCACCGCCGTTGGCCTGCAGCCAGCGGTTTTGCGCGAGCAACAGACGATCCAGCGCCTGGGCCACGCTCCAGGTTTCCGGCGTGGCGTAATAGTCGAGCGCCAGCGCCTGCAAGGTCGAACGCGCAGCCAGTCCGCCATCGGCACATTGGCTGACGCCGTCGGCGATGGCGAACAGATAACCTTTGCTCGCCGCCAGCGCCGGGGCCGGTGTCACCGAACGCAGAGCGTCCTGATTTTCCGCGCGCGGACCGGTGGCGCTGGCTTCGGCAAAATTCAGTTGCAGTGCCATCGACGGTTCAGACCCGCGCCGCTGTCACCGCCGCCGAACCCCAGGTGGTTCTCCAGCGACGCTTGACGCCGTGCAGGCCAAACCATGCCAACACGCCTAGGCTGGCGAACAACCACAGCGCCAACTGATAGCTGCCGGTGCTCTGTTTGATCGCGCCCATGCCGGCGGCCAAGGCAAAACCGCCGATGCCGCCGGCCATGCCGATCAGTCCGGTCATGACGCCGATCTCCAGACGAAAACGCTGCGGCACCAGTTGGAAAACCGCGCCGTTGCCTGCCCCCAAACCGAGCATGGTGCAGACGAAAAGTGCCAGCGCCGCGTAGGAACTTGGCAGGTTGAAACCGACAGCAGCGATGCACACGGCGGCAACGGTGTACATCGCCAGCAGCGTGCGGATGCCACCGAAACGATCCGCCAGCGCGCCACCCAGCGGTCGCATCAGACTGCCGCCGAACACGCAGGCGGCGGTGTAGTAACCAGCGGTCACCGGGCTCAAGCCGTACTGATCGTTGAAGTAGCCGGGCAGGGCGCTGGCCAGGCCGATAAAGCCGCCGAAGGTGACGCTGTAGAAGAACATGAACCACCAGCTGTCGCGGTCGCCCAGGGCTTTGAAGTAGTCGGTCATGGCTTTGGCTTTCGGCCGCTGCGGCGCATTTTTGGCCAGCCAGGCAAACAGCACCAGCGTCAGGATCAATGGAATCAGGGCGAAACCGAAAACATTGCTCCAGCCAAACGCAGCGGCGAGCACCGGTGCCAGCAGCGCGGCGAACACGGTGCCGGAGTTGCCTGCACCGGCAATGCCCATGGCTTTGCCCTGGTGCTGCGGCGGATACCATTGCGAAGCCAAGGGCAGGGCGACGGCGAACGACGCGCCGGCCATGCCGAGGAACAGGCCGAGGATCAATGCCTGCTCGTAGCTATGAATGCCGATTTTCCAGGCGCCGAACAGCGCGCAAATCACAATGACCTGACCGATCAACCCGGCGGTTTTCGGCGACAGACGATCGGCGAGCATGCCCATCACGAAGCGCAGTACGGCGCCGGCGAGGATCGGCGTGGCAACGACGAGGCCGCGTTGTTGCGTGGTCAGGTGCAAATCAGCAGCGATCTGCACCGCCAGCGGGCCGAGCAGGTACCAGACCATGAAGCTCAGGTCGAAATAGAGGAAGGCCGCGAACAATGTCGGGGTGTGGCCGGATTTCCAGAAGCTTGAATTCATCGCGCACCTCAGCTGAAAAGAGTCTCGAAAGGAGTCGTGCAACAGCAGGTGGGGCGCCGCCACGGCCGCACCACCGGCCCCGGGCTGTGGGGCCAAAACGCAAAAACGCCGCTACCTGATGCGCCGGTTGGGCGAACGGGTGAGCGACGTCTTTGTCGTAGGTGGGGCAACCGCCGTTGGTTACCTGTGCGTTTTACTTAGCGAGATTTGTGCCAACAGCCGGAAAGTCAAAAGCCCCTCACCCTAACCCTCTCCCAGAGGGAGAGGGGACTGATTGGGGGATGCTAAAGAAGTACGCCGACCTGTGATTTTCTACTGTGAATCCATAATCGACTCGGTCTTTCAGGTCGATGTTTGACGTCAGACAGCTCGGTCGGTCCCCTCTCCCTCTGGGAGAGGGCTAGGGTGAGGGGCTTTTCAAGCGGTCAGCGAATTCAGCCGAGCAACTCACTCATGGCTATGATTTGTTCGGCCACCTGAATCAGCTTCTGCTGCCGGCTCATCGCCTGGCGCCGCATCAAGGTGTAAGCCTCTTCCTCATTGCAATCCTTCATCTTCATCAATAACCCCTTGGCCAGCTCAATGCGCTTGCGCTCAGCCAATTGCTGATCACGCGCCTGTAACTGCGCACGCAACGCCTGATCACTCTCGAACCGGGCCATCGCCACATCGAGAATTGGCTGCAAACGCTGTGCGTGAATGCCTTCGACGATGTAGGCACTGACCCCGGACTTGATCGCCTGACGCATTACTCCCGGATCATGCTCATCGGTAAACATCACGATTGGCCGTGGCTGGTCGCGGCTGACCAGCACCACTTGCTCCATGACATCGCGGCTCGGTGACTCGGTATCGATCAGAATCACGTCCGGGCGCACCGTTTCGACGCGCGCGGGCAGGTCGATGGTCAAACCGGACTCGTCGATCACCTCGAAACCGGCCTCGGTCAGCGCAGCTTTCAGGCGACCGACTTTTTTCGCCGTGTCATTGATCAGCAGAATGCGCAACATGTTCGCGGTCTCCTGTCAGCGGCGGGCGAGAAGGGGAGCATCGTCGTTCAACGCGTGCAACTTGAAACTGCGTGCGTAAGCGGCCGGGTCGCTGCCGTCCCAGATCTTGCCGTCAAGCAACTGGCTGCTGCGCATGTCGGTGCCCCATGCGGCGACGCCGACAGCGGTGGCGGCGTCGCGGTAGATATCCAGTTGCTGAACCTGGCGGGCGACGGCGAGGTAATCCGGATCTTCACGCAGCAGGCCCCAGCGGCGGAACTGGGTCATGAACCACATGCCGTCCGACAGATAAGGCAGATTAACCTCGCCGTTGCCGTGGAAACGCAGCGCGTGCGGATCCTGCCAGCGATTGCCGAGGCCATCGGCATAATCTCCGAGAAAACGCGGTTCGATGCACGACAGCGGCGCGTCCAGATATTCCGGCGCACTGAGCAATTGCGCGGTGCTGCGACGATTTTCCGGGCTCTCTTCGATAAAGCGGCTGGCTTCAAGGATCGCCATCACCAGCGCCCGTGCGGTGTTCGGGTATTGCTCGACAAATTCACGGGTGCAGCCAAGGACTTTCTCCGGGTGATCGGGCCAGATGGTCTGGCTGGTCGCGAGGGTGAAACCGAGGTCCTGCTGCACCGCGCTGGCGGCCCACGGTTCGCCGACGCAAAAACCATCAATACGCCCGGCTTGCAGATGCGCGACCATTTGCGGCGGCGGCACCACCACACTGTCGACGTCCTGCAGCGGATGGATGCCCTGACTCGCCAGCCAGTAATACAGCCACATCGCGTGAGTGCCGGTGGGAAAGGTTTGCGCGAAGGTCAGTTTTGCGCGGCTTTGGTGCACGTGGCGGTCCAGCGCTTCAGGACTGGTCACGCCGAGGTTTTGCAGGCTGTGGGACAAATTGAGGCTTTGCCCGTTTTGATTCAGGCCCATCAGCACAGCCATATCGGTCGGAGCGACGCCGCCAATGCCCAAGTGCACGGCGTAAATCAATCCGTACAGGCTGTGCGCGGCATCGAGTTCACCGCTGACCAGCTTGTCGCGCAGATTCGCCCACGACGCCTGGCGCTTGAGATTCAGCGTTAGCCCGTAAGGTTGAGCAAAGCCCTGCGTGGCCGCGACGACGACCGAGGCGCAATCGCTCAGCGCCATGAAGCCAAGGTTGATCGCGGTCTTTTCCGGGGCATCGCTGCCATTGACCCAGGCCAGTGGCCCTACCGAAGGTTCATTCATCCAGCGTTACCTCAAAAAAAAGCGCCGCCGCAGACTTTGCACAGGCAAAACCCGGGACGACGCCATTGTCCTTGCCCGCGTGCCGTCATTGGCCTGCGCGCTGATAGCCAAGGAGGGTGCAAGGCATATGCCAGAGACAGCGATTTGCGCGTGCGCCTCGCGCGGCAGGTCGATGCCCGGCTATAATCGCCGCCTCTTTTCGCCGCCCGAGTCATCGCCGCCCATGTACACCCTGGCCCGTCAGCTGTTGTTCAAACTTTCCCCGGAAACCTCCCACGATCTGTCGCTGGATCTGATCGGCGCGGGTGGGCGTTTGGGCCTCAACGGCTTGCTGTGCAAGGCGCCGGCAAAGAAACCGGTGACGGTCATGGGCCTCGAATTCCCCAACCCGGTGGGGCTGGCGGCCGGGCTGGACAAGAATGGCGCGGCCATCGATGGCTTTGCGCAACTGGGTTTCGGTTTTGTCGAAATCGGCACCGTGACCCCGCGTCCGCAGCCGGGCAACCCGAAACCACGGATCTTCCGTTTGCCGGAAGCCGAGGCGATCATCAACCGCATGGGTTTCAACAACCTCGGTGTCGATAACCTGCTGGCGCGGGTGGCTGCGGCGAAATACAAAGGCGTGCTGGGCATCAACATCGGCAAGAACTTCGATACCCCGGTTGAACGCGCGGTCGACGATTACCTGATCTGCCTGGACAAGGTGTACGCCCACGCCAGCTACGTGACGGTCAACGTCAGTTCGCCGAACACTCCGGGCCTGCGCAGCCTGCAATTTGGTGATTCGCTCAAGCAGTTGCTCGCGGATCTGGCTACCCGCCGTGCCGAACTGGCGTTACGTCATGGCAAGCATGTGCCGCTGGCGATCAAGATTGCCCCGGACATGACCGATGAAGAAACCGCGCAGGTTGCCCAGGCGCTGATCGAAACCGGCATGGACGCGGTGATCGCGACCAACACCACGCTGAGTCGTGTTGGCGTTGAAGGCATGGAGCATGGCGACGAGGCGGGCGGTTTGTCGGGGGCGCCGGTGCGGGAGAAGAGCACCAATACTGTGAAAGTGCTGGCCGGTGAGTTGGCGGGGCGGTTGCCGATCATTGCGGCTGGCGGGATTACCGAAGGCAAGCATGCGGCTGAGAAGATTCTCGCCGGTGCGAGCCTGGTGCAAATCTACTCCGGCTTCATCTATAAGGGCCCGGCGCTGATTCGTGAATCGGTAGACGCGATCGCCGCCCTGCGCTGACCCCTTGTGGGAGTGAGCCTGCTCGCGAAGGCGCCAGTTCAGTCAATATTTCTGTGACTGACACACCGCTTTCGCGAGCAGGCTCGCTCCCACAGGGTTTTTGTTTAGGCACAAATAATGTGACAGGCATAAAAAAGGGCTCCTCGAAGGAGCCCCTGGGCCGTAGCCCGCCGTCCGGGAAGGACGTGCATGGTAAGTCGTTGCAAATTCAGATTGTCGTGTCGGAATTAATGCCCTGTGTCAGCCGACGGCGTGAAGTTCGTTGAGTCTGTGGATTCCCGCAGTGCCGGTCATACCGTCCCAGTTGTCGCCGCGTCCTTCTCGCCAGCCGTTGATCCAGGCTTGACGTACCGACGGTAGAGTAAATGGGCAAAGCTCACGGGATTTGCCACCAACGCCATATTGATATCCGCGCAAAAATGCTCTTTCCAACGGATCACGCTTAAGTCTTCTCATAGGGTGTTTCCCTCACTTGTTGACTGTTTGTGTCGCGTTGACCTCAACTGAGGTCGGGCAGAAAACAACCTGCCATGGTGCGGCTCGCTGCCGGCGTGGCGAGCCAAGGTGTTGACGCCGTTGCGACGTCAACCTGTGCTCAGTTCTAACCAATGAGTCACAGCGATGGAATGACCGTTTTGTCATAAGGACGTAACGAAAAGGATGCTATAGCGATAAGTAACTGCGTATTTATTGAACGTTTATTGAGCAAACCCCGGTATGATCGGCCCCGCGCTGGATGATGGGGTTAATTCTTTAGTGAGAATGACCCACGTTTGCGCTGGGGTATAAAGCGACGAAGGGTCGCTTTAAGACTTTTTGTTGCATCAACTTTTTTATCTGTCCCGGCATCTAAGCTCTTTTAACCCGAGCAGCGGGGATGGAACGGCACACCTTCGTGCCACGCGGGCGTTCTTTTAGAAAAGCGCCTGATTGAAAACCGGATCGGCAATGCGTTGCCGATTCACTAGCCAAAGGCTCTGGAAATACCATGTCCGACCGTTTCGAACTCTTCCTCACTTGCCCTAAAGGCCTTGAAGGCCTGCTCATCGAGGAAGCCGTCGGGCTTGGCCTTGAAGAAGCGCGCGAGCACACTTCCGCCGTGCGTGGCATGGCGACCATGGAAACCGCTTATCGCCTGTGCCTCTGGTCGCGTCTGGCCAACCGCGTATTGCTGGTGCTCAAGCGCTTCCCGATGAAAGACGCCGAAGACCTGTACCACGGCGTGCTCGACATCGACTGGCAGGATCACATGCTCAGCGACGGCACCCTTGCCGTTGAATTCAGTGGTCATGGCTCAGGCATCGACAACACCCACTTCGGCGCCTTGAAAGTCAAAGACGCCATCGTCGACAAACTGCGCACCCCACAGGGCGACCGCCCATCGATCGACAAGCTCAACCCGGACCTGCGCATTCACCTGCGCCTGGATCGCGGCGAAGCGATTCTCTCCCTCGACCTCTCCGGCCACAGCCTGCACCAGCGCGGTTATCGCTTGCAGCAGGGCGCGGCGCCGCTGAAGGAAAACCTTGCGGCGGCGATCCTGATCCGTTCCGGCTGGCCGCGCATTGCCGCCGAAGGCGGCGCGTTGGCTGACCCGATGTGCGGTGTTGGTACGTTCCTCGTCGAAGCCAGCATGATTGCCGCCGATATGGCACCGAACCTGCGTCGTGAGCAGTGGGGCTTTACCGCGTGGCTGGGTCACGTGCCGGCGCTGTGGAAAAAACTCCACGAAGAAGCCGTCGAGCGTGCCGCTGCCGGTCTGGCCAAGCCACCGCTGTGGATTCGTGGTTACGAAGCTGATCCTCGGCTGATTCAACCGGGCCGCAACAACGTTGAGCGTGCCGGTCTGAGCGAGTGGATCAAGATCTACCAGGGCGAAGTCGCGACCTTCGAGCCGCGTCCGGACCAGAACCAGAAAGGTCTGGTCATCTGCAACCCGCCGTACGGTGAGCGTCTCGGTGACGAAGCCAGCCTGTTGTATCTCTACCAGAACCTCGGCGAGCGTCTGCGTCAGGCCTGCCTGAACTGGGAAGCGGCGGTGTTCACCGGCGCGCCGGATCTGGGCAAGCGCATGGGCATCCGCAGCCATAAACAGTATTCATTCTGGAACGGCGCGCTGCCGTGCAAACTGCTGTTGATCAAAGTGCTGCCGGATCAGTTCGTCACCGGCGAGCGTCGCACTCCGGAACAGCGTCAGGCCGAGCGCGAGCAAGCGGCTTACGACCAGACCCCGGACGAGCCGCAAGAACGCAAGTTCAACAAGAATGGCAACCCGATCAAACCGACGCCAGCCCCGGCACCGGTGATCGAGCAACCGCGCTTGAGCGAAGGCGGGCAGATGTTTGCCAACCGCCTGCAAAAAAACCTCAAGGCCATGGGCAAGTGGGTCAAGCGCGAAGGCATCGATTGCTACCGCGTCTACGATGCCGATATGCCTGAATACGCGATGGCGATCGATCTGTACCACGATTGGGTGCACGTTCAGGAATACGCCGCGCCAAAATCCATCGACCCGGAAAAAGCCTCGGCGCGCATGTTCGATGCCCTGGCGGCCATTCCGCAGGCGCTCAACGTCGATAAGAGCCGCGTGGTGGTCAAACGCCGCGAGCGCCAGAGCGGCACCAAGCAGTACGAGCGTCAGGCTGCGCAAGGCAAGTTCAATGAAGTCAGCGAGGGCGGCGTGAAGTTGCTGGTCAACCTCACCGATTACCTCGACACCGGTCTGTTCCTCGATCACCGCCCGATGCGCATGCGCATTCAGAAAGAGGCGGCCGGCAAGCGCTTCCTCAATCTGTTCTGCTACACCGCGACCGCCAGTGTGCACGCGGCCAAGGGCGGTGCGCGCAGCACCACCAGCGTTGACCTGTCGAAAACCTACCTCGACTGGGCACGCCGCAACCTGTCGCTGAACGGCTACTCGGACAAGAACCGTCTGGAGCAGGGCGATGTGATGGCGTGGCTGGAAAGCAGCCGTGACGAGTACGACCTGATCTTCATCGATCCGCCGACGTTCTCCAACTCCAAGCGCATGGAAGGCATCTTCGACGTGCAGCGTGATCAGGTGCAGTTGATTGACCTGGCCATGGCGCGTCTGGCAACTGGCGGTGTGCTGTATTTCTCCAACAACTTCCGCAAGTTCCAGTTGGAAGAAAACCTCGCTGAGCGTTACGCGGTCGAGGAAATCAGCGCGCAGACCATCGATCCGGATTTCGCCCGTAACACCAAGATCCACCGCGCCTGGAAAATCACGGCTCGTTGACGCTTGGCGCAATTGGATCCACAGAGCCTTGATTTTTAAAGGCTCCGTGGATCTGCCCGCGCTAGCTAAATTAGTGGCTAATAGCTATAACTCACACACGGTCAATGGGGTTTTCCCGTAAATGCTGGCGTAGTGTGAGTTGTCTTTATGTCGTTGCACCCCGTGCGCCCAAAGATTCTGGGTTTCATCAGTGAAGACGTCTCGGCCTGGCTGGTCGCGCTGCTGGTATTGCTCGCCGGCGGGATTCTCACGGGGCTGCTCGCCTGGGCCACCCTCAATCAGTTCCAGCAACAGATCCGTCAGCGTTTCCAACTGCTGGCCAACGAACGTTACACCCGCATCGAAGAACGCTTTCAGGATCAGGAACAACGCCTCGATGGCCTGCGGCGCTTCTTCGCCAACTCTGAATCGGTGTCCCGCGCCGAATTCGACGGTTACACCCAACCCTTATTAATGCGTACTCAGGCCTATTCGTTTGCCCTCAAGGTCAGCGGTGCCGAGCGCGCTGCGTTCGAGCAGCGGGTGCGTGACGAAGGCCTGACCAACTTCACGATCCGTGAGCTGAATGCGCAGGGCGAGCTGCAACTGGCGGACGTGCGCGATGAATACGTGCCGGTGCTCTACAGCCAGACGCAGAGTCGACTCGGCTCACCGTTAGGTTATGACCTGCTGGCGCAACCCCTGCGCCGGGACGTCCTGGAGCGTGCCGATAAGCTCGGCGGACTGGCGGTATCGCAACCCATGCATCTGGTCAGCATCGAGCCGTCCTACGCGCGCGGCGTGTTGCTGGTGGCGCCAGTGAGCCGCAGCGCCGAGCGGCAGTCGTTTGGTTACGTGGTGGCGGTGATCAGCATGCGCCAGTTACTGGCCGACGGTTTGCCGGACGCCTTTCATGACTATCTATCGGTGCGTATTCTCGACATGTCGACCAATGATCAGCACGAAGTGTTGTTCGAATCGAGCAACGAGCCGGCGCCGAGCGATCTGTCGGCCACGCGGTTGTTGCGCATGGCCGATCACGACTATCAGGTCGATATTCTGCCGAGCGACGCCTTCGTTCAGGCCAATCATTCGTCGGTCGGCAGTGTGATCGTTCTGGGCGGCTTGCTCAGTCTGCTGCTCAGCGCCTTGCTCTACGTGTTGGTCAGTCAACGCCAGCGCGCCTTGCGCATGGTCGAACTGCGCACACAGGAACTTCATGCCAGCGAGCAGGAACTGCGCGGCACCCACGGCCAGTTACGCGGCGTGCTGAATGCGGCGACGCAGGTGGCGATCATCGCCACCGACCTGCGCGGGGTGATCAATACCTTCAACCCCGGCGCCGAACAAATGCTCGGCTACAGCAGCGCCGATGTCGTCGGCCACATGACCCTGGAAAACCTGCACCTGCCCCGTGAGCTCACGGCCCGCGCTGCCGAGTTGGGTGCGCGCTACGGCAAAAGCATCCCGACCTGCCACGCGATGCTGGTCGAGGGTGGCGAAGTCGGTGGCCACGAGGCTCGCGAGTGGACGCTGGTGCGCAGCGATGGCAGTCATATTCCGGTGAACATGCTCGCCACCCCGGTACTGGATGAACAGGGATTGTGGGTCGGGCATCTGGCGATCTGCATCGACATCACCGAACGCAAGCGCGTGCACGAGGTGCTGGCGGCGCGGGATGTGTTGCTGAAGAAACTCAGCGCCCACGTGCCCGGCGGCATTTATCAATTCAAGATGGAATTCGATGGGCGCTTCAGCGTGATCTACGCCAGCGACGGCATCCGCGAGATCTACGAGCTGGAGCCGGACGTGCTGTTGTTCAACGCCGAGGCGATCTTCACGCGCATTCATCCACAAGACGTTACGCGTGTGCGCTCTTCCATTCGCGCCTCGGCCGACAGCCTCAGCCCGTGGCGCGAGGAGTATCGCGTACAGCTACCCGAGCGCGGCCTGCGCTGGGTACGCGGCGAGGCGACGCCGGAAGAACTGCCGGGCGGCGGGGTGCTGTGGCATGGCTATATCTCGGATATTTCCGACCTGAAACGCGTGGAAGAAGAACTGCGCGCGCTGTCGGTGACCGATTCGCTGACAGGCATCCATAACCGCCGCTACTTCCAGGAACGCCTGACCACGGAAATGGCCCGGGTCGAGCGCGGTGGTGGCGAGCTGTCGGTGATCATGCTCGATATCGACCACTTCAAACGCATCAACGATCAGTATGGCCATGCCGTGGGCGACCGGGTGCTGCAAGCGGTGTGCGAACGCATCGGCCATCGTTTGCGGCGCACCGATGTGTTCTGCCGGTTGGGTGGCGAGGAGTTCATGGTGCTGTGCCCGGACATCGACGGCGAACATGCGTACATGCTGGCGGTTGAACTGTGGCAGGGCTTGCGCAGTGCGCCGGTGGATGTGGTCGGCGTGGTGACCGCGAGTTTCGGGATCGCCAGTTGGCGACCGGGGGAGGGCGCAGATGCGCTGTTGCTCAGGGCGGATTCGGGCGTGTATATGGCGAAGCAGCGCGGGCGCGATCGTGTCGAGCAGATGAGCTAGACCCTGGCACCAAACCAATGTGGGAGCAAGCTTGCTCGCGAAGGCGGTGTATCAGTCAGCACATTTATTGACTGACCTGACGCCTTCGCGAGCAAGCTCGCTTCCACAGGTTTTTGCGGTGTTGCTTGAACCGCGTTACAGAACCGAAGCGGTCTGCGCCAGTTTCGGCTGCTTGTAGAGGTCCAGCAGCACCTGATCCAGCACCGACGATGCACCAAACGGCGCCTTGTCGTTGAGGATCGCCACCACCGCCCAGGTGTTGCCATTCACATCACGGCTGAAACCGGCGATCGCCCGCACAGTGTTCAAAGTCCCTGTCTTGACGTGCGCCTCACCGCGCATCGCCGTGGTTTTCAGGCGCTTGCGCATGGTGCCGTCGGTGCCGGCGATCGGCAGCGAGCTGATGTACTCGGCGGCATACGGGCTGTGCCACGCCGCTTGCAGCATGCTCGCCATCTCGCGGGCGCTGACCCGTTCGGCGCGGGACAGGCCGGAACCGTTCTCCATCACCAGATGCGGCGCAGTAATGCCTTTCTTCGCCATCCACTGACGCACTACACGTTGCGCCGCTTTGGCGTCATCACCGTCGGCGTCGTTGCGGAAGCGTTGGCCAAGGCTGAGGAACAGCTGCTGGGCCATGGTGTTGTTACTGTATTTGTTGATGTCGCGGATGATTTCCGCCAGATCCGGCGAGTAGGCACGCGCGAGCAGTTTGGCGTTGCTCGGGGTCGAGGCCAGACGGTCCTTGCCCTGAATGCTGCCACCGAGTTCTTTCCAGATCGCGCGTACAGCGCCGGCGGTGTAGGTCGCGTGGTCGAGCAGCGACAGGTAAGTCTGCGAGCTGCAACCTTCGCCCAACTGACCGGCCACGGTCACGGTCACGCTGCCATCGGCCTCAGGCACCGGGTTGTAGCGCACGCCGCCGGTGCATTGCTTGGAGGGCAGGGCTTTAACAGTGTTGGCGATCTTTACGCTGGCGATCGGCGGTTCAACCGAGATCAGCACCCGGCCGTTATCGTTGCGGGCGACAAAGCGCAGGGCCTTGAGGTTGACCAACAGCGAGTCGGGTTTGACCAGGAATGGTTTGTTCTCGTCATTGCCGTCATCGTTGAATTCCGGCAGCACCGGCTGCACGAAGAAATTGCGGTCGAGTATCAGGTCGCCGGTAATTTGGGTCACGCCGTTGGCCCGCAGGTCGCGCATCAGCAGCCAGAGTTTTTCCATGTTCAGCTTCGGATCGCCGCCACCCTTGAGGTAGAGGTTGCCGTTGAGGATGCCGCCGTTGAGGTCGCCATCGGTGTAGAACTCGGTTTTCCACTGATGATTGGGGCCGAGCATTTCCAGCGCCGCGTAAGTGGTGACCAGTTTCATGGTCGAGGCCGGGTTGACCGACACATCGGCGTTGAACACGGTCGGCGTGCCCGGGCCGTCCAGCGGCACCATCACCAGCGACAGGGCGCTAGGCTGCAATTTGCTCGCCTTGAGGGCTTTTTCGACATTCGGGGTGAGGGAAGTGTTGATGGTGGCAGCGGAAACAGGCAGGGCCAAAGGCAGAAGAAGGCCGGCGAGAAACAGTGGACGCAACGATTTGATCATATGAAATAAAACCCTACAGCCGAGGGGAAAAAAGACGAGGACATGGATGAAAAGGTCCTCAGTGGTCACGAAAGTGTCGGCATTATGCCCCAACCTGTAACAGGTTGTGCCTTGTCCGGGCAGGCCAATACGTTATTTTTTTACAGGCGGTCGGTCGCTGTGTCCAGAGAGTCGGGCAATCGGTTGCTTAAACTGGTAAAGTGCCCGCCGTATTTACTTAAGAGGATTGTTCCAATGGCGACTAACCGTTCCCAGCGTCTGCGCAAAAAACTGTGCGTTGATGAATTTCAAGAGCTGGGTTTCGAACTGAACCTGGACTTCAAAGAAGACTTGTCCGAAGAAGCCATTGACGCTTTCCTCGAAGCCTTCATCAAAGAAGCCATGGAAGCCAATGGTCTGGGTTATGTTGGCGGCGACGACTTCGGTCTGGTTTGCCTGCAGAAGCGTGGCTCGGTCAACGAAGAGCAGCGCGCTGCCGTTGAAGCCTGGCTGAAAAACCGTTCCGAGCTGACCAAGGCTGAAATCAGCCCGCTGCTGGACGTGTGGTATCCGGAAAAGCCGATCAACGCGGCTAAGTGATACTGAAAAAAACGGCGACCTGAGGGTCGCCGTTTTTTTTCGTCTGGTGTTTGGGTGTTCGGTTTGGAATTTGCGGTGGAGCTGCCCCTCACCCCAGCCCTCTCCCAAGGGAGAGGGGGCCGATTTGCGAGCTGTTCAACACCTGAGTTCAACTCGGGGTCACGTGTCGCTATAACTCCCGCATCCAACGCGGTCAGTCCCCTCTCCCTCCGGGAGAGGGTTAGGGTGAGGGGCTTTTGACCTTAAGCTTTACGCCAATTCAAAATCACCAGCGTCAAAACCCCCGCAACAATCCCCCAAAAAGCCGAACCAATGGAAAACAACGTCAGCCCCGACGCCGTGACCATAAAGGTAATCAACGCCGCCTCCCGTTCCTTCACCTCGGTCATGGCAATGCTCAAACCATTGATGATCGAACCAAACAGCGCCAGCGCCGCAATCGACAGCACCAGTTCCTTCGGCAGCGCGGCGAACAACGCCGCCAACGTGGCGCCGAACACCCCGGCAATCCCGTAGAAAATCCCGCACCAGACCGCGGCGGTGTAGCGCTTGTTGCGATCTTCATGGGCGTGCGGCCCGGTGCAGATCGCCGCGCTGATCGCCGCGAGGTTGATGCCGTGGGAACCGAATGGCGCCAGCAACAGCGAAGCGATGCCGGTGGTGGTGATCAGTGGCGAGGCCGGCACGTTGTAGCCATCGGCGCGCAACACGGCGATGCCGGGCATGTTCTGCGAGGTCATCGCCACCACGAACAATGGAATGCCAATGCTGATCGTCGCCGCCAGCGAAAAGTGCGGCGTCGTCCATACCGGCGTCGCCACTTCCAGATGAAAGCCACTGAAGTCGAGTAAACCCATGAAACCCGACAGCGCGGTGCCGATCAGCAGCGCGGCGAGCACCGCATAACGTGGCGACAGGCGTTTGATCAGCAGATAAGTGAAGAACATCCCCAGCACCAACCCGGTGCGGTGCTGTGCGGCAACGAAGATTTCACTGCCGATCTTGAACAGAATGCCGGCCAGCAATGCCGCCGCCAGTGACGCCGGGATCTTTTTTACCAGCCGTTCGAAGCTGCCGGTCAACCCGCAAATGGTCACCAGCACGGCGCAGGTGATGTAGGCGCCAATGGCCTCGCTATAACTGACGCCGCCGAGGCTGGTGATCAGCAATGCTGCGCCCGGTGTCGACCAGGCGATTGTGATTGGCGTGCGATAACGCAGCGACAGGCCGATCGAACATACGGCCATGCCGATCGAGATCGCCCAGATCCACGAAGAAATCTGCCCGCTGGTCAGGCCCGCCGCTTGCCCGGCCTGAAACATCAGCACCAGCGAGCTGGTGTAACCGGTCATCATCGCGATGAACCCGGCGACGATGGCCGACGGCGAAGTGTCGGCCAGAGGGCGCAGTTGAGTGTGGGTGGCGTCGTTCATGACGGCGGTGTTCCTTATACCAATGAAGATCCCCGCCACAACAAAGAACCATGTGGGAGCGAGCCTGCTCGCGAAAGCGGTGTGTCAGTCAACATTCATATTGAATGTGAAATGGCTTTCGCGAGCAGGCTCGCTCCCACAGGGGATCACAGTCATTCGGCGGATTCTGCGATCAAGCCTAAACTCAAACGTAACGGATCGTTGCAATACAGCCGAAGTCACAAACAGCCGTACAGTCGTGTTGCCACCTTTCATTGTGTACAATCGCGCTGTTTTTTACGCGATACTTGCCAGCGACCTACTGTGCCGTATTACAGTCACGGTCTATTCGCCGCAGTTCTCCCGACTCGAGTGCCCATGAACGAACAGTTGCAACCCCTCAAGAAACAACCGCGAGCAGGCAAAGCCGGCCGCAGCGGAACCCAGGACGATATTGTCTACGCGCATATCTTCGAGGCCATCCTCGAACAGCGTCTGGCGCCCGGTACAAAATTGAGCGAAGAAGCGCTGGGGGAAATCTTCGGGGTTAGCCGCACCATCATTCGCCGCGCGCTGTCGCGTCTGGCCCATGAAGGCGTGGTGCTGTTGCGGCCGAACCGTGGCGCCGTGGTCGCCAGCCCAAGTGTTGAAGAGGCGCGTCAGGTGTTTCTCGCCCGTCGTCTGGTCGAACGCGCAATCACAGAGCTGGCGGTGCAACACGCGACGGCCGAGCAGATCGCCGAGTTGCGCCAGATGGTCAACGACGAACGCGACAGCTTCTCCCGTGGTGATCGCGGCGCCGGCATTCGTCTGTCGGGCGAATTCCACCTGAAACTGGCCGAAGCGGCGATGAACGCCCCGTTGATCAGCTTCCAGCGCAGTCTGGTTTCGCAGACGTCGCTGATCATTGCCCAGTATGAAAGCGGCAACCGTTCGCACTGTTCTTACGACGAGCACACCCAGTTGATCGACGCGATCGAGAAACGCGACGGCGAGCTGGCGGTGAATCTGATGATGCACCACATGGATCACATCGACAGCAAGCTCAACCTCGACGAGGAAGGCGCGTCGGATGACCTGCATGCGGTGTTCTCGCATTTGTTGCAGACCAAGAAGCCGGGGCGTCCTGCGGCCAAGCTCTGACTGACCAATAGAAAAATCCCCCGCAGCTGAAAAGTTGCGGGGGATTTTTTGTGCCTGCCTGATCGTTCCCCCGCTCTGCGTGGTAACGCCTCTGGGGACGCTCCGCGTCCAGTGACGCGGAGCGTCACGGGCTGCATTCCCACGCAGAGCGTGGGAACGATCATGGGGCGGGGGAAAATTAGCGCTGATGCACCAGCGCACCCGCCGCATACGTCTGCTGCACCGTGCGGTCATCGCCCAGCGTCATCAACACAAACAGCGTTTCGGCAATGTTGTTGGCCTGCTTCAAGCGGTAGCTCAACAGCGGTGTAGCGTTGTAATCCAACACCAGGAAGTCGGCGTCGGAACCCGGTTGCAGGTTACCGATCTTGTCTTCCAGACGCAGCGCCCGCGCACCGCCCAGCGTCGCCAGATACAGCGACTTGAACGGGCTCAATCGCGCACCTTGCAGTTGCATCACCTTGTAAGCTTCGTTCAGCGTCTGCAGCAGCGAGAAACTGGTGCCGCCGCCAACGTCAGTGCCCAGACCGACATTGAGCTTGTGCTTCTCGGCCATCGGCAAATTGAACAGGCCGCTACCGAGGAAGAAGTTCGAGGTCGGGCAAAACGAGATCGCCGAGCCGGTTTCTGCCAGACGCGCGCATTCGTCGTCGCACAGGTGCACGCCGTGAGCGAACACCGAGCGCTCGCCGAGCAGTTGGTAGTGATCGTAAACGTCGAGGTAGCCCTTGCGCTCCGGGAACAGCTCCTTGACCCACTCGATTTCCTTGAGGTTCTCGCTGATGTGGGTCTGCATGTACAGATCCGGGTACTCAGTCAGCAGTTGTCCGGCGAGGGTCAGTTGCTCCGGGGTGCTGGTCGGTGCGAAACGCGGGGTGACGGCGTAGTGCAAGCGACCCTTGCCGTGCCAGCGCTCGATCAGCGCTTTGCTTTCGACGTAGCTGGATTCGGCGGTATCGGTCAGATAATCCGGCGCGTTGCGATCCATCATCACCTTGCCGGCGATCATGCGCAGATCGAGTTTCTCGGCGGCTTCGAACAACGAGTTCACCGACTGCGGGTGCACGCTGCCGAACACCAGCGCGGTGGTGGTGCCGTTGCGCAGCAATTCCTTGACGAAAATGTCAGCGACTTCGTCGGCGTGCGCCTTGTCGCCGAACTGGCTTTCGCACGGGAAGGTGTAGGTATTCAGCCAGTCGAGCAGTTGCTCACCGTAGGCGCCGACCATGCCGGTTTGCGGAAAGTGAATATGGGTGTCGATGAAGCCCGGGGTGATCAGCGCGTCTTGGTAATGCTCGATTTCGATGTCCGCCGGCAGGGTCGGCAACAATTCGCTGGCGTGGCCGAGGGCGCTGATCTTGCCGCCATCGACCACCAACAGGCCATCCTCGAAATATTCGTAGGAGGCTTCGATCCCGACTTCGGCGGGGTCGGCAATGCTGTGCAGGATGGCGGCGCGGTAGGCTTTGCGAGTCAGAGGCATGAGGGTTCTCTAATCAGTTTGAGGCTTTGAGTTTGGTCGCCTGACTGCGCCGCGAAACCGGCAGCAGTTTGGCAATCGGTTCGGCGCTGGCAGTCTGCTGGCCGAAGTTGGCGTTGTAGGTGGCGATGATTTCGCCAGCGATGGAGATGGCGATTTCCACAGGCAGTTTGCCTTTGACTTCGCCTATGCCCATCGGGCAGCGCATGCGTTGCACGACGCCGCTGTCGAAGCCGCGATCACGCAAGCGGTGTTCGAACCTGGCGCGTTTGGTCTTTGAACCAATCAGGCCGAAGTAGGCGAAGTCGTTGCGCTTGAGAATCGCGGCAGTGAGTTCAAGGTCGAGCTGATGGTTGTGGGTCATGACGATGCAATAACTGCCAGCGGGCAAGTCATCGATTTCATCCACAGGCTCTTCGGCGACGATTTTACGCACGCCATGGGGGATCTGTTCGGGGAATTCGGCCTCGCGCGAATCGATCCAGCGCACCCGGCAGGGCAGGCTGGCGAGCAATGGCACCAAAGCGCGACCGACGTGACCGGCGCCGAACACGGCGATTTGCGCCTGCACCTGGCCCATCGGTTCGAACAGCAACACGGTGGCGCCGCCGCAGCACTGGCCCAGGCTGGCGCCGAGGCTGAAGCGCTCCAGATGGGTGTCCTGCTTGCCGCTGGCGAGCATCTCGCGGGCGATCTGCATGGCTTTGTATTCCAGATGCCCGCCACCGATGGTGTCGAAACTCTGGTTAGCGCTGATGACCATTTTCGAACCGGCGTTGCGTGGCGTCGAGCCGAGTTCTTCGATGATCGTTACCAGCACACAGGCTTCGCCCTGGTTTTGCAGGTCGGCGAGGGCGTCGATCCAGTTGTACATACACACCTCTCAGATCGTTCCCACGCTCTGCGTGGGAATGCATCACTGGACGCTCCGCGTCCGCTGTTCAGGATGCGACGCAGAGCGTCGCGGGCTGCATTCCCACGCAGAGCGTGGGAACGATCATCAAACGACCGCAGTTTCAGCTTCGACAGCTTTCACCGCCTTCAACTGCCGCATCTGCTCGCACCCCCACAACACCCGCTCCGGGGTCGCCGGCGCATCGATCTGCGGCTGATGCTTGTAATCACCGAGGCTCGCCACCGCATCCTTGATCGCGCACCACGAAGCAATCCCAAGCATGAACGGCGGTTCACCGACAGCCTTCGAATGGAACACGGTGTCTTCCGGGTTCTTGCGGTTTTCCACCAGTTTCACCCGCAGATCCAGCGGCATGTCCGCCACGGCCGGGATCTTGTAGCTGGCCGGGCCGTTGGTCATCAGCTTGCCTTTGTTGTTCCAGACCAGCTCTTCCATGGTCAGCCAGCCCATGCCCTGGATGAAACCACCCTCGACCTGACCGATGTCGATGGACGGGTTCAGCGAGGCGCCGACGTCGTGAAGAATGTCAGTGCGCAGCATCTTGTACTCGCCGGTCAGGGTGTCGACGATCACTTCGCAGCACGCCGCGCCGAAGGCGAAGTAGTAGAACGGACGACCACGGGCCTGGCTGCGGTCGTAGTAGATTTTCGGAGTCTTGTAGAAGCCGGTGCTCGACAGCGAGACCTGATTGAAATACGCCTGCTGGATCAGCGCTTCAAAGGTCAGGATGTGGTCGCGAACCCGCACGTGGCCGTTGTGGAATTCAACGTCTTCCTCAGTGACTTTGAAGTGACGCGCAGCGAATTCGATCAGGCGTTTCTTGATGATTTCCGCCGCGTTCTGCGCCGCTTTACCGTTCAAGTCAGCACCGCTGGAGGCCGCGGTCGGCGAGGTGTTTGGCACCTTGTCGGTGTTGGTCGCGGTGATCTGCACGCGATCCATTTCAACCTGGAAGACCTCAGCCACGACCTGCGCGACTTTGGTGTTCAAACCCTGACCCATTTCGGTGCCGCCGTGGTTCAGGTGGATGCTGCCGTCGGTGTAGATGTGGATCAGCGCGCCGGCCTGGTTCAAGAAGCTGGCGGTGAAGGAAATGCCGAATTTCACCGGGGTCAGCGCCAGGCCTTTTTTCAGGATCGGGCTGTTGGCGTTGTAGCGACGGATCGCTTCGCGACGCTCGTGATACTGGCTGCTTTCTTCCAGTTCGGCGGTCATTTCCTCGAGCATGTTGTGCTCGACAGTCTGGTAGTAATGGGTAACGTTGCGTTCGGTCTTGCCGTAGTAGTTGGCCTTGCGCACAGCCAGCGGATCGAGGTGCAGGTGACGGGCTATCGCGTCCATCACTTCTTCGATCGCGACCATGCCTTGCGGGCCACCGAAACCACGGTAAGCGGTGTTCGACGCGGTGTTGGTCTTGCAGCGGTGACCATTGATGGTCGCATCGCCGAGGTAATACGAGTTGTCGGAGTGGAACATCGCCCGGTCAACGATCGACGCGGACAAGTCCGGCGAGCAACCGCAGTTGCCGGCCAGGTCCATGTTGATCCCGTGCAGGCGTCCGGTGCTGTCGAAGCCGACGTCGTATTCGACGTAGAACGGGTGACGCTTGCCGGTCATCAGCATGTCTTCGACGCGCGGCAGGCGCATCTTCGTTGGCTGGCCGGTGAGGTGCGCAACCACCGCGCACAGGCACGCCGGGCTCGCTGCCTGAGTTTCCTTGCCACCGAAACCACCGCCCATGCGACGCATGTCGACGACGATTTTGTTCATCGACACGTCGAGCACTTCGGCGACCAGTTTCTGCACTTCGGTCGGGTTTTGCGTCGAGCAGTAGACGATCATGCCGCCGTCTTCAGTCGGCATCACCGAGGAGATCTGCGTCTCCAGGTAAAAGTGTTCCTGGCCGCCAATGTGCAGCGTGCCTTGGATTCGGTGTTCAGCCGTGGCCAGCGCAGAGGCGGAATCGCCGCGTTGGTGGGTGTGACTGTCGAGCACAAAGTGGCGTTTGCGCAGGGCTTCAACCACGTCGAGCACAGGTTCGAGATCTTCGTATTCGATGATCGCGGCCATCGCCGCTTTGCGTGCGGTTTCCAGATCTTTCGCGGCCACGGCGAGTACTGGTTGGCCGACGAACTGCACGTCATCGATGGCGAGCAACGGGTCGCCCGGCATCAACGGGCCGATGTCTTTCAGGCCCGGCACGTCTTCGTGGGTGATGGCGATGCGCACGCCTTCGAAGGCGTAGCACGGCGAGGTGTCGATGCTGATGATTTTCGCGTGGGCGCGGTCCGACATGCGTGCATACAAGTGCAACTGGTTGGGGAATTCCAGGCGATCATCGATGTACTGCGCTTCACCGGACACGTGCTTGGCGGCGCTGTCGTGCTTGACGCTGCGGCCGACACCGGAAGTCAGATCCTTGGCGAACAGTTCAGCCAGTTCAGCCTGGGTTTTTTCTACGCCGTGATGGTTAGACATAAGCGGTCACCCGAGTCTCGATGTGCGGTGTTTGCAGTTCGATGAAGTATTTGCGCAGCAGGTTCTGCGCGCTCAGCAGGCGATATTCCTTGCTGGCGCGGAAGTCCGAGAGCGGGGTGAAATCTTCCGCCAGTGCGGCGCAGGCGCGTTCGACCACGGTGTTGTTGAACGGCGAACCGATCAGTGCGGCTTCACAATGGGCCGCGCGTTTCGGGATCGCGGCCATGCCGCCAAACGCCATGCGCGCATCGGTGATCACACCGTTTTCGACGCGCAGGTTAAACGCGGCGCAGACGGCGGAGATGTCATCGTCCAGACGCTTGGAGACTTTGTAGGCGCGGAACAACTGCTCGGCGCTGGCGCGCGGCACGATGATCTTCTCGATGAATTCACTTTCCTGACGGGCCGTGACTTTGTAGTCGATGAAGTAATCGTCGAGGTTCAGGGTGCGGCGAGTTTCGCCTTTGCACAGCACCACCTGCGCGCCGAGAGCGATCAGCAGCGGTGGCGAGTCACCGATCGGCGAGGCGTTGCCGATGTTGCCGCCGAGGGTGCCCTGGTTGCGGATTTGCAGCGAGGCGAAGCGGTGCAGCAGTTCGCCGAAGTCCGGGTACTCGGCGTTCAACGCTTCATAGCAGTCGGAGAGGGCGGTGGCGGCGCCGATTTCGATGCGGTCATCGAAGGTTTCGATGCGCTTCATTTCCGCGACGTTGCCGACGTAGATCATCACCGGCAGGGTGCGGTGGAACTGGGTGACTTCCAGCGCCAGATCGGTACCGCCAGCCAGCAGACGCGCTTGTGGATAAGCGTCATAAAGGTCGGCCAGATCGGCGACGGTCAGCGGCACCAGACAGCGCTTGTCGCCGCTGTTCAGTTCGCCGATATCGGTCGGGGCGATGGCTTTCAGGCGGGCGATGGTGTCCGCTTCGCGAGCGTCGAACTGATCCGGTTGCTTGCCGCAGCAGGATTGCTCGGCGGCGGCCAGAATAGGGCGGTAGCCGGTGCAGCGGCAGAGATTGCCGGCCAGTGCTTCGTGAGCCTTGGCATGATCCGGTGCATCGCTGTTCTTTTGCAGGGCGAACAGCGACATGACGAAACCGGGGGTGCAGAAACCGCACTGCGAGCCGTGGCACTCGACCATGGCTTTCTGCACGCTGTGCAGTTCGCCTTGATGTTTGAGGTCTTCGACGCTGATCAATTGCTTGCCGTGCAGCGAGGAAACAAAGGTCAGGCACGAGTTGAGGCTGCGATAGCGAATGTGTTCGCGGCCAGCGTCATCCGTCTGCAACTCGCCGACCACCACGGTGCAGGCGCCGCAGTCACCGCTGGCGCAACCTTCTTTGGTGCCGGATTTACCGACGTGTTCACGCAGGTAATTGAGCACAGTCAGATTCGGGTCCAGGGCGTGCTCGCTACGGAGTTCCTGGTTAAGTAAAAACTGGATCACGGAAGGCCTCGCAGACTCATTATTGTTGTTAACCGACTTGAGCCGAATTTAGCAGGTCTGACTTTTCGGTCAATGGTTTTCTGACTTAAAGGTCAGGAAAAAGCATTTCGTCGATCAACAACGTGTCTATTCAGTATTGACCCTCATCGGTCACCTCGCTTTTTTGCGGGAATCGTGCCAAAAACCGCTGAGTGGGCACTCCGCCATGACCGTGCATTTGCGCTACACTGCGCCGCTTGTGCAGATCGATAGAGTTTGAAGGACAACCATGACGTTCAAGGCGCCGGACAGCCTCGCCGAGCAAATCGCTCACCACCTCGCCGAACGCATCATTCGCGGCGAAATGAAGCCAGGAGAGCGCATCCAGGAACAGAAGGTCACGCTGGCGCTGAACGTCAGCCGCGGTTCGGTCCGCGAAGCCTTGCTGATCCTTGAGCGCCGCCACCTGATCGCGATCCTGCCGCGTCGTGGCGCGCACGTCACCGAGCTGACGCCGCACAAAGTGCAGAGCCTGTGCACGCTGATGAGCGAGCTGTACATCCTGCTCGGCAATTCAGTGGCCAATGGCTGGCAAGTGCAGTCGGACATGGCGCCGTTCGTGCAGATCCAGCAGCGCCTGACCGCGAGTTTCGAGCGTCAGGACATCCGCAGCTTCGTCGACGACAGCTTCAGCGTGATGCGCGCCGCCTATCCGTTCGCCAACAACCCGTACCTGCAGGAGACTGTCGAGAACCTGCAACCGGCGATGAGCCGTGCCTACTTCCTCGCCCTCGAACAGCGCAAGGCCTCAATGAGCGAGTTCCTCGAACTGTTCGAACGCCTGCTGGCCGCTGTGCTCGCCCGTGATTTGCCGCAGATCCGCATCGTGCTGACGGCTTATGCCCAGCGCAGCTGCGATCTGGTAGTTTCCGCGCTGACGGTTGCCTAAGCGTGCGGCTCAAGTGCATCAAACTGGCGGGATTCAAATCCTTCGTCGACCCGACCACGGTGAACTTCCCCAGTAACATGGCGGCGGTCGTCGGGCCGAACGGTTGCGGCAAGTCGAACATCATCGACGCCGTCCGCTGGGTGATGGGCGAAAGTTCGGCGAAGAACCTCCGTGGCGAGTCGATGACCGATGTCATCTTCAACGGCTCGACCAGCCGTAAACCGGTGAGTCAGGCCAGCATCGAGCTGGTCTTCGACAACTCCGACGGCACCTTGCTCGGTGAATACGCGGCCTACGCGGAAATCTCGATTCGCCGTAAAGTCACCCGCGACAGCCAGACCACCTATTACCTCAACGGCACCAAATGCCGTCGTCGCGACATCACCGATATTTTCCTCGGCACCGGCCTCGGCCCGCGCAGCTATTCGATCATCGAGCAGGGGATGATCTCCAAGCTGATCGAATCCAAACCCGAAGACCTGCGTAACTTCATCGAAGAAGCGGCCGGCATCTCGAAATATAAAGAGCGCCGCCGCGAGACCGAAAACCGTATCCGCCGTACTCATGAAAACCTCGCGCGTCTGACTGACCTGCGCGATGAGCTGGAACGGCAACTCGAACGCCTGCACCGCCAAGCCGAAGCGGCGAAGAAATATCAGGAATTCAAAGCCGAGGAGCGTCAGCTCAAGGCGCAACTGTCGGCCCTGCGCTGGCAGGATCTGAATGATCAGGTCGGCCAGCGCGAGTCGATCATTGGCACCCAGGAAATCAGTTTCGAGGCCTTGGTCGCCGAGCAACGTAATGCCGACGCGGCCATCGAGCGCCTGCGCGACGGTCACCATGACCTGTCCGAGCGCTTCAATCTGGTGCAGGGGCGCTTCTATTCGGTCGGCGGCGACATCGCCCGGGTCGAGCAGAGCATTCAGCACGGCCAGCAACGGTTGCGGCAGTTGCAGGACGATCTGAAAGAAGCCGAACGCGCCCGTCTGGAAACCGAATCGCACCTGGGTCACGACCGCACCTTGCTGCTGACCCTCGGCGAAGAGCTGGACATGCTCACCCCCGAGCAGGAAGTCACCAGCGCCGCCGCCGAAGAAGCCGCCGCTGCGCTGGAAGATTCAGAATCGGTCATGCACGGCTGGCAGGAGCAGTGGGACGCCTTCAACCTGACCGCCGCCGAACCGCGCCGTCAGGCCGAAGTGCAGCAGTCGCGCATCCAGCAGCTGGAAACCAGCATGGAGCGTCTCGCTGATCGGCAAAAGCGTCTTGGCGAAGAGCGCGCGTTGCTCTCGGCTGATCCGGAAGACGCGGCGATCATGCAGCTCAACGAGCAGCTCGCCGAGTCCGAAGCGACCCTCGAAGATTTGCAGACCAGCGAAGAAGCGCAGGTCGAAAAACTTGAACAACTGCGCCAGGAATTGCAGCAAGCGCTGACCGCACAGCAACAGGCACAGGGTGATTTGCAGCGTCTCAACGGTCGTCTGGCTTCCCTTGAAGCTCTGCAGCAAGCCGCGCTGGATCCGGGCACCGGCACCGCCGAATGGCTGAAGGAACACAACCTCGCCGAGCGTCCGCGTCTGGCCGAAGGCCTGAAGGTCGAGGCCGGTTGGGAATTGGCGGTGGAAACCGTGCTCGGCGCTGATCTGCAAGCGGTGCTGGTCGACGATTTCAGCGGCTTTGATTTGTCCGGTTTTACTCAGGGCGATTTGCGCCTGCTCAGCCCGGCCAGCGATGGCGTGCGCGTCGCCGGCAGTTTGCTCGACAAGGTCGATGCGCAGATCGATCTGTCGCCATGGCTCGGCCAGGTCAAACCGGTCGACAGCCTTGAGCAGGCCTTGGCCTTGCGCGGGCAGTTGAGCGCCGGTGAGAGTCTGATCAGTCGCGACGGTTACTGGGTCGGTCGGCACTTTTTACGTGTGCGCCGGGCCAGTGAAGCGGAAAGCGGCATGCTCGCCCGTGGTCAGGAAATCGAAGCGCTGCACCTTGAGCGCGAAGAGAAAGAAGCCACGGTCGAGGCCATGGAAACCCGTTTGCAAACCTTGCGCGCGCAACAGCGCCAACAGGAAAACGGCCGCGAACATTTGCGCCGCTTGCTGCAAGACGAAGCGCGCCAGCAAGGCGAATTGAAAGCGCAGTTGTCCGCTGGCAAAGCCAAGGCCGAACAGCTGACTCTGCGTCGCACGCGTCTCGATGAAGAGCTGGTCGAACTCGGCGAACAACGCGAACTCGAGCACGAACAGATCGGCGAAGCGCGCATGCAATTGCAGGACGCGCTGGATGCCATGGCGCTGGACACCGAGCAACGCGAATTGCTGTTGGCTCAGCGCGACAGTCTGCGCGAACGCCTCGACCGCGTGCGCCAGGAGGCGCGGCAGCACAAGGATCACGCCCATCAATTGGCCGTGCGCCTTGGCTCGTTGCGCGCGCAGCACGACTCCACGCGTCAGGCCCTGGAGCGTCTGGAAATGCAGGCCGAGCGCCTGACGGAAAAACGCGAACAGTTGAGCCTGAATCTGGAGGAGGGCGAGGCACCGCTGGAAGAGCTGCGCCTGAAACTCGAAGAGTTGCTCGACAAGCGCATGACCGTCGACGAAGAACTCAAGACTGCGCAGATCGCTCTGGAAGATGCCGATCGGGAATTGCGCGACGCGGAAAAACGCCGGACGCAGGCCGAGCAGCAATCGCAGTTGATTCGCGGCCAACTCGAACAGCAGCGCATGGAATGGCAAGCCCTGACCGTGCGCCGCAAGGCCTTGCAGGATCAATTGCTCGAAGACGGCTACGATCTCAACGGCGTGCTTGCGACATTAACCGCGCAAGCCAGTGAACGCGAAGCCGAAGAAGAACTCGAACGCATCAATGCGCGGATTCAGCGCCTGGGTGCGATCAACCTCGCGGCCATCGATGAATACACGCAACAGTCCGAGCGCAAGCGTTATCTGGATGCGCAGGATGCCGATCTGGTCGAAGCGCTGGAGACCCTGGAAAACGTCATTCGCAAGATCGACAAGGAAACCCGTAACCGCTTCAAAGATACCTTTGATCAGATCAATGGCGGTTTACAGGCACTTTTTCCAAAAGTTTTCGGTGGTGGACGGGCGTATTTGGAACTGACGGGCGAAGATCTACTCGATACAGGGGTAACGATCATGGCGCAGCCGCCAGGGAAGAAGAACAGCACCATCCATTTGCTCTCCGGTGGGGAAAAAGCCCTGACCGCGCTGGCACTGGTTTTTGCCATCTTCAAGTTGAACCCGGCGCCGTTCTGCATGCTCGATGAGGTTGACGCGCCACTGGATGACGCTAACGTTGGACGCTACGCACGCTTGGTCAAAGAGATGTCGCAGACCGTGCAGTTCATCTATATCACCCACAACAAGATCGCCATGGAAATGGCCGAGCAGTTGATGGGTGTGACGATGCATGAACCGGGTTGTTCGCGACTGGTAGCCGTGGATGTAGAGGAGGCGATGGCGATGGTGGACGCCTAGCGGCGCAGCTTTGAGCGACAAGCTTTGAGCTACAAGCTAGAGCTTACGGCTCGAAGCCTGAGCGAAGCGAGCCCACAATTTGCGCAGCGATTTCGACAGACGGTGTAAAGTTGTCTTTGGTCGTGCTAGTTTAATGTCAATTTTTCGTATACGTGGGCAAAACGCCTGTCAGAACATAGAGTTGGCGCCACGTTTTAAAGCGGTTTGCACAATGTAAACCCCTTATTTTTCAGCATTTTTTATAGAGGCACGGGATTACATGGAAATCGGTCTGCGCGAGTGGCTGATCGTCATCGGCATCATTGTGATAGCCGGTATTCTTTTCGATGGCTGGCGCCGTATGCGCGGCGGCAAGGGAAAACTGAAATTCCGTCTTGACCGAAGTCTGTCCAACCTGCCGGACGAGGACACCAGCGCGGAGCTGTTGGGCCCGGCTCGCGTGCTGGACACCCATAAAGAACCGCAACTGGACGAACACGATCTGCCGTCGGTGAGCATGCCGGCCCGCGAAGCACGCGAGCCTCGCGAATCCGGCTCGAAACGTGGCAAGCGTGGCAGCAATGGTCCGGCGCAGGGCGACCTGAACCTCGACCTGGATCTGGACGGCGGCCCGAGCTTCAGCAGCCGTGATGACGATTTCGCCGAAGACACCAAGCCTGCGCCAGCGGTGGTCGACAAAGACCAGCCGCAAGCTGAAGAAGTGCTGGTGATCAGCGTGATCTGCCGCGACGCTGCCGGCTTCAAAGGCCCGGCGCTGTTGCAGAACATTCTGGAAAGCGGTCTGCGTTTCGGCGAGATGGATATCTTCCATCGTCACGAAAGCATGGCCGGCAACGGTGAAGTGCTGTTCTCCATGGCCAATGCGGTCAAGCCGGGCATCTTTGATCTGGACGACATCGACCATTTCAGCACCCCGGCGGTGAGCTTCTTCCTTGGCCTGCCAGGCCCGCGTCATCCGAAGCAAGCCTTCGACGTGATGGTGGCGGCCGCCCGCAAGCTGTCGCAGGAACTGAACGGCGAACTGAAAGATGACCAGCGCAGCGTTTTGACCGCGCAGACCATCGAACACTACCGTCAGCGCATCGTTGAATTCGAACGCCGCGCCCTGACCCAGAAGCGTTGATTGAAAAGATTGCCTCGGCACAAGAGGCAGTCGGCAATATAGATTGAGCAGCCTCGGCTGCTCTTTTGCTTTATGAGAGAACACCCATGACCGCCGCCAAAAACCGAATTCTCGAGCTACGTGCTGAACTCGATCAACACAACTACCGTTATCACGTCCTCGACGAGCCGAGCATTCCGGACGCCGAGTACGACCGGTTGTTCCACGAGCTCAAGGCGCTGGAAGCGGCCAACCCGGAACTGATCACCAGCGATTCGCCGACCCAGCGCGTCGGCAGCGTGGCGCTGACCGCGTTCACGCAGGTGCGTCACGAAGTGCCGATGCTCAGCCTCGGTAACGCCTTCGAAGAAAGCGACATGCGCGAGTTCGATCGCCGCGTCACCGAAGGTCTGGATCTGCCGGTCGGCGATCTGTTCGGCGGCAGTGCGGCGGTGGAATACAGCTGCGAGCCGAAGCTCGATGGCCTGGCGGTCAGTCTGCTGTATCAGGACGGCGTATTGGTGCGCGGCGCCACGCGCGGCGACGGCACCACCGGCGAAGACATCAGCGTCAACGTGCGCACCGTGCGCAACATTCCCCTGAAACTGCACGGCGAAGGCTGGCCGGCGACCTTGGAAGTGCGCGGTGAAGTGTTCATGTCCAAGGCCGGCTTCGAGCGTCTCAACGCCTCGCAACTGGAGGTCGGCGGCAAGACCTTCGCCAACCCGCGCAACGCCGCCGCCGGCAGCTTGCGTCAGCTCGATTCGAAGATCACCGCCAACCGTCCGCTGGAATTCTGCTGCTACGGCATCGGTCAGGTCTCCCACGATATTTCCGACACTCACATCGGTAACCTCAAGCAGTTGCAGAAGTGGGGTATGCCGATCAGCCACGAACTGAAACTGGCCAAGGGTATCGGCGAATGCCTGGATTACTACCGCGATATCGGCGCGCGCCGTAACTCGCTGACGTATGAAATCGACGGCGTGGTGTTCAAGGTCAACAGCATTGCCGATCAGCGCGAACTGGGCTTCCGCGCCCGTGAGCCGCGTTGGGCGATCGCGCATAAATTCCCGGCGATGGAAGAGCTCACCGAGTTGCTCGACGTGGAGTTTCAAGTCGGTCGTACCGGCGCTGTTACCCCGGTCGCACGGCTGAAACCGGTCAAGGTTGCTGGCGTCACCGTGGCCAATGCCACGCTGCATAACATGGACGAAGTCGCGCGTCTGGGTCTGATGATCGGCGACACAGTGATCATCCGCCGTGCCGGTGATGTGATTCCGCAAGTGGTGCAAGTGGTCATGGATCGCCGTCCGGAAAATGCACGCGCGGTGCAAATCCCCGAGAGCTGCCCGGTCTGCGGATCGCACGTCGAGCGCACGCAACTGATCAAACGCAGCAAGGGCAAGGAAACCGTCAGCGAAGGCGCCGTGTATCGCTGCGTCGGCCGTCTGGCGTGTGGCGCGCAATTGAAGCAGGCGATCATTCACTTCGTTTCGCGCCGGGCGATGGACATCGAAGGCCTGGGTGACAAGAGCGTCGAGCAATTGGTCGACGAAGGACTGGTCAGTTCGCCAGCGGATCTGTATGCGCTGAAGTTCGATGACATTGTCGATCTGGAAGGCTTTGCCGAGGTGTCGAGCAACAAGCTGCTCGCGGCCATCGAAGACAGCAAAAAACCGGGGCTGGCGCGCTTCATCTATGCGCTGGGCATTCCTGATGTCGGCGAAGAGACCGCCAAGGTGCTGGCGCGCTCGCTGGGTTCGCTGGAGCGCGTACAGCAGGCGCTGCCGCAAGTGCTGACCTACCTGCCGGACGTGGGGCTGGAAGTGGCGCACGAGATTCACAGCTTCTTTGAAGATGCGCATAACCAGCAGGTGATTACCGAATTGCTCGGCCATGGTTTGCAGATTCAGGATCAGGGTGAGCTGGGCGCCGAGTTTGCTGCCAGCACCACGCTGGGTGGCTTCCTCGACAAGCTGCACATTCCTTCGGTCGGCCCCGGTGGCGCACAGAAACTGGCGGATAAGTTCGGTTCGCTGGAAGCAGTGATGAATGCCGACTGGCTGGACATGCGTCAGGCGTTGCCGGAGAAGCAGGCGAATTCGGTTCGCGAATTTTTTGCGCTGCCTGAGAACCGGCAACTGGCTGAGGCATCCGAAAAGCAACTGCGTGATTTCGGCATGCACTGGCAGAGCGAGAAGAAGGTTGTTGAAGGCTTGCCGCTGTCTGGCGAGACTTGGGTGCTGACCGGCAAGGTCGAGTTGATGAGCCGTGACGTCGCCAAGGAACACCTGGAGAGCCTTGGCGCCAAGGTTGCCGGCTCCGTGTCGGCGAAGACCCATTGCGTGGTCGCAGGCCCCGGCGCCGGTTCCAAACTGACCAAGGCCAATGAACTGGGCGTGAAGGTGATGGACGAAGAAGCGTTCATCGCGTTCCTGAAAACCCACGGCCTGAACGTCTGATCGTTCCCACGCTCCCGCGTGGGAATGCCGCCCCGGACGCTCCGCGTCCGCTGTGACGCAGAGCGTCACTGGATGCATTCCCACGCAGAGCGTTGGAACGATCAACCCGCAAGAATGATCTAGTCTTGGCAAGCCCCAGGGAGAGATCGCCATGCACCGCTTTTTCGAGCAGCTCAGTTCCCGCATCATCGCGCCGTTCATGGGCGAATCCTCACGCAACAGCAAAGTCTGGCCGTGCCGCTGCGGCCAGTCGTTGTTCTTTCGCAACAGCCAGTGCCTGGCTTGTAATGCCTTGCTCGGTTATCAACCGGAAGAAAGTCGTCTGACTTCGCTGCAGCCGGGGCCGTACGAGGGCACCTGGACGCTCGACGCAGATCCCGACTCGGGATTGTTCCGCCGCTGCGCCAACCTCGACACAGCCGCCGCGTGCAACTGGCTGCTGCCGGCCAACGATCACGACAGCCTGTGCGTCGCTTGCAGCCTCAATCGCACCATCCCCGACCTGTCCGACCCGGACAACCCCGAACGCTGGCGCAAAGTCGAAATCGCCAAGCGTCGACTCGTTGCGCAACTGATCACTCTCGGCTTGCCAGTCATCCCGAAAACCGTCGATGAAGACACCGGGCTGGCTTTCGATTTCATCGGCGTCGACCTTGAAGGCAATGCGCCGATGACCGGCCACGCCAACGGCCTGATCACTCTCGACATCAAAGAAGCCGACGACGCCCACCGCGAGCAGGTGAGGGCGGCAATGCACGAGCCCTATCGCACGTTGCTCGGGCATTTTCGTCATGAGGTTGGCCACTATTACTGGGATCGCCTGATCGCCGATGGTCCATGGCTCGGCTCATTCCGCAGCCTGTTCGGCGACGAACGCGCCAGTTACGCCGAGGCGCTGGATCGCCATTATCAACAAGGCGCACCGCTGGACTGGCCGCAGCACTACGTCAGCGCCTACGCAACCATGCATCCGTGGGAAGACTGGGCGGAAACCTGGGCGCACTACCTGCATATGATGGACGCCGTGGACACCGCGCTGGGTTTCGGCATGAGCGCACGGGAAATGGATTTCGACTACCAGCCGTTTCCCGCCAGCACGCTGTACGACCCGGAGCATCCCGGTGGCGAGGCGTTCCTGTCGTTCGTCAACGCGTGGATCGAACTGGCGGGGATGCTCAATGAGTTGTCACGGAGCATGGGTCAGCCGGATTTCTACCCGTTCGTACTGCCGGCGCCGGCGATTGCCAAGCTGCACTTCATTCATCTGGTGATCCAGCAGGCGGGGGGCAAGGCAGATGAGGTGTTGGCCCTGTAAAGGCTGCTGTCGGCTGCGATCTTTATGTCCTTGAACCCGTTCATATTTTTAATCTGCAACCAACGGTTGTAACTTCGTCTCAGATAGGTACAATGGCGCGGCTCGCCGACAGGCAAGCGTCGTTATGGTGACCCCATCGGTCCCCCCGCAACGATTACCCGTGAACCTGGTCAGAGCCGGAAGGCAGCAGCCACAGCGGGAACATTGTGTGCCGGGGTGTGGCTGGTGGGGTTACCACCTTAACGAACAATCGAACGCTTCAACCAGAACTGCATGGGTTTCGCCCACTGCGGTTTTTTTGTGCCTGCGATTTGCCCAGCGCCTTGAGTTAACTGTGGGAGCGAGCCTGCTCGCGAAGGCGTCAGACCTGCCAGAGATAAGTTGACTGTGAGACCGCTTTCGCGAACAGGCTCGCTCCCGCAGGGGTTATGGGGTGGCTTCAGGGGAGCCGGTGTAGAGCCGGATAATCTGATCAATCTCCCCCGACATTTTCATCCGCAGCAACGTGCGCAAAATGCGCTGCACCGGCACCTTCGGGTCATTCCTCACATAACAACCGACATTCTGTTCCTGCAGCACCGACACGCCTTGCAGTTGCTGTTCGGCGGGCAGGCGCTGGTTAAACCAGTCCAGCGTCCACTGATTGCTCACCGCATAGCGATATCGTCCGGCCAGTAGCTTCTCCAGCACCTGCTCCTGATTGCGCGCATCTTCGCGTTGCAGTCGATCAGCATCAAAAAGCGGTTGCAGGGTCGGGTAGGTGTAGCCGAGGACGGTACCGATGGATTGGTGGGGCAAATGCGCGGGGTCGGCGCTGGCGGGCTGGTCCTTGCGGCTGATCAATAGATCGCGCTGAAAGAACAACGGCAGACTCCAGATGTAATCCCCGGACTGATTCGGCAGCCACGACTGTGCGGCATAGCAGCGCACGTCGATCTCGCCGTGTTCCATCGTCGTCTGCACCCGGGCGCGAGGCAGGACGTGAAACTCGGCCGGAACGCCGACCTGCGTAGCCAGACTGAGCATCAGGTCGTAGAGGATGCCCTGCGTCGGGCGACCGCGTTCGTATTGCACCATGGGCATGGCCCAACTGTCGGGCATGGCAAAGCGCAACGGGGTTTCCGCTGCCGTCACGTTCAGGCTGATTCCCAGCAACGCCCCCACGGCCCACCGCATAAACGCTCCGGTAATTCCCCATCCCGAGCCGATAAAAGCCTCTGCTGATGCAGCTTAGCCATATTAGACGAGGACACCGGATGCAATTTTGCCCCTGCTCCGCTAGCATTAGCCGCTTCTGCTTCCTTCGCTGCGACGGTTTTCGATGAGTTATCAGGTTCTTGCACGTAAATGGCGTCCGCGCTCGTTCCGCGAAATGGTCGGCCAGACCCATGTGCTCAAAGCTCTGATCAATGCCTTGGACAGCCAGCGGCTGCACCACGCGTACCTGTTCACTGGTACGCGCGGGGTGGGTAAAACTACGATTGCGCGGATCATTGCCAAATGCCTGAACTGTGAGACAGGTATCACTTCCAGCCCGTGCGGCGAGTGTTCGGTGTGCCGTGAAATCGATGAGGGGCGCTTCGTCGACCTGATCGAGATCGACGCCGCGAGCCGTACCAAGGTCGAAGACACCCGCGAATTGCTCGACAACGTGCAGTACGCGCCGAGCCGTGGGCGCTTCAAGGTCTACCTGATCGACGAAGTGCACATGCTCTCCAGCCATTCCTTCAATGCGCTGCTGAAAACCCTCGAAGAGCCGCCGCCGTACGTCAAGTTCATCCTCGCGACCACTGACCCGCAGAAACTTCCGGCAACGATTTTGTCGCGTTGCCTGCAGTTCTCGCTGAAGAACATGACGCCGGAGCGTGTGGTCGAGCATTTGACCCACGTATTGACCGCCGAAAACGTGCCGTTCGAAGACGATGCACTGTGGCTGCTCGGTCGCGCCGCTGACGGTTCGATGCGCGACGCCATGAGCCTGACCGATCAGGCGATAGCCTTCGGTGAAGGCAAGGTTCTGGCCACCGACGTGCGAGCGATGCTTGGCACGCTGGATCATGGTCAGGTCTATGACGTCCTGCATTCGTTGATCGAAGGTGACGCCAAGGCGTTGCTCGAAGCCGTGCGGCACCTGGCCGAGCAGGGCCCGGACTGGAACGGCGTGCTCTCGGAAATTCTCAACGTGCTGCACCGCGTGGCCATCGCTCAGGCGTTACCGGAAGGTGTCGACAACGGGCATGGCGACCGCGATCGCGTGTTGGCACTGGCGCAGGCCTTGCCGGCCGAAGACGTGCAGTTCTATTACCAGATGGGCCTGATCGGCCGCCGCGATTTGCCGCTGGCGCCGGATCCACGCGGTGGTTTCGAAATGGTTCTGCTGCGGATGCTGGCCTTCCGGCCGGCCGATACGGCGGACGCCCCGAGGCAACCGCTAAAGCCAGTGGGGATCAGCCAGGCCACAGTTGATTCCGCAAACTCCGTGGCTGCCGCGCCTAAACCTGCGCCGGTAGTCGCTGCGGCGGTTGCGCCAGCGCCAGTGGCTGCGCCTGCGCCGGCTCCCGAGCCTGCACCGGTTGCTGCCGTTGCTGAGCCAGAACCTGAACCCGCGCCGGTCGCCGCCGAAGCAGCCGTCGACCTGCCGTGGAACGACCCGGTAGAGCCGGAGGCCGAACCCGAGCCTGCGCAGCAACCCGCCGTCGAACCTGTACTGGAAACCACCGCCGAGCAACCCGAGTTGCCGCCGATGCCGCTGCCGACTCCGGACAGCGTCGTTCCGGAGGCTCCAGAATGGGCCGCCGCACCGATTCCCGAGCCGTCGGTCGCCGACGTCGATGCCGCCACCCCGGGCATGGACCTCGACGACGAGCCGCCGCTGGACGAGGATTACATCGAGCCGGACATGGATTCGGCCTACAGCTACCTCGATGAACTGGCCAGCGAACACGCCGCCGAGCCTGCCCCGGAACCCGAGCCAGAGCCTGCTGCCGCGCCGGCCACAGGTCTGGCATTGCAATGGCTGGAGCTGTTCCCGAAACTGCCGATCTCCGGCATGACCGGCAGTATCGCCGCCAACTGTACATTGATCGCCGTCGATGGCGACCATTGGCTGATGCACCTTGATCCGGCGCACAGCGCGCTGTTCAACGCCACGCAGCAGCGTCGTCTCAACGACGCGTTGAACCAGTTCCACGGTCGCACGCTGAGCCTGACCATCGAGCTGATCAAGCCCGAGCAGGAAACCCCGGCCCAAGCCGCGTCCCGTCGCCGTGCCAACCGTCAGCGCGAGGCGGAGGAGTCGATTCACGGCGATCCGTTCATCCAGCAGATGGTTCAGCAGTTCGGCGCGGTGGTGCGACACGATACTATTGAACCTGTCGACGCCTTGGTCGCCCAAGGCTAATAACTGAAGGTGCCCGGCCGCGCTGGCCGGGCGCTGTTTTGATCCAAGTACTTTTGAGGTGATTCCCATGATGAAAGGTGGCATGGCCGGCCTGATGAAGCAGGCGCAGCAGATGCAGGAAAAAATGGCCAAGATGCAGGAAGAACTGGCCAACGCCGAAGTCACCGGTAAGGCCGGCGGCGATATGGTCACCGTGGTGATGACCGGTCGTCACGACGTCAAAAGCGTGAGCATCGACCCAAGCCTGGTCGAAGGCATGAGCGAAGATGACAAAGAGATGCTGGAAGCGGTTATCGCCTCTGCCGTCAACGACGCTGTGCGCAAGATCGAAAAGAACAGCCAGGACAAGATGGGCAACATGACCGCCGGCATGAACCTGCCAGCCGGTATGAAACTGCCATTCTGATTCGCCAATCGGCGGCAGATGAGCTACACAAAATGCCAGGCATTGCGCCTGGCATTTTTGTTTCTGGCTCTTAGCCGATCATTCCCACGCTCTGCGTGGGAATGCAGCCCGGGACGCTCCGCGTCCCAAGTACAGAGCCGAACGCGGAGCGCCCGTTGAGGCATTCCCACGCAGAGCATGGGAACGATCAATCCCGGCGACCTGAATAAACATCGAACGCCCAAATGCCTCAACGGTCTGCTCCCTATACCCGCTGAATTCACACTTCACAGGAGACGCTGACATGTCCGACCCTCTTACCCTCAATCAACGTTTCGTCCTCGCCTCACGCCCGGTTGGCGCGCCGACCCCGGAAAACTTCCGCCTCGAACGCGAAGCGCTGCCGGATCTGCAGGACGGCGAAATACTGCTGAAAACCCTCTACCTGTCCCTCGACCCTTACATGCGCGGACGCATGAGTGACGCACCGTCCTACGCTGCCCCGGTGCAGATCGGCGAAGTGATGACCGGCGGTGCTGTCAGCCGTGTCGAGGATTCGCGTCATCCGAAATTTCATCAAGGTGATCTGGTGGTCGGCGCCACCGGTTGGCAGAGCCACAGCATCAGCGATGGCCGCAACATCATCCCGATCCCTGCGGGGCTGCCGAGTCCTTCAATGGCGCTGGGCGTGTTGGGCATGCCGGGGATGACCGCGTACATGGGCCTGATGGACATTGGTCAGCCGAAAGAAGGCGAGACCCTCGTTGTTGCAGCGGCTTCCGGCGCGGTCGGCTCGGTGGTCGGGCAAGTGGCGAAGATCAAAGGCCTGCGCACGGTCGGCGTGGCCGGCGGGGCGGAGAAGTGCAAATACGTGGTCGAAGAACTGGGTTTTGACGCCTGCATCGATCACAAGGCAGCGGATTTCGCTGAACAACTGGCCAAGGCCTGCCCCGATGGCATCGACATCTATTACGAAAACGTCGGTGGTCATGTGTTCGATGCCGTGGTGCCGTTGCTCAACCCCAAGGCACGTATCCCGCTGTGCGGTCTGATCGCCGGTTACAACGCCTCCGAAGCGCCGAAAGGCCCGGATCGCCTGCCGATGCTGCAACGCACACTATTGACCAAGCGCGTGCGCATTCAGGGCTTCATCGTGTTCGACGATTACGGTGATCGTCAGCCGGAATTCATCAGCCACATGGTGCCGTGGGTGCGCGATGGCAAGGTGAAATTCCGCGAGGACGTGGTCGAAGGCCTGGAGCAGGCGCCCGAGGCGTTTATCGGTCTGCTCGAGGGGCGCAACTTCGGCAAACTGGTAGTGAAGGTCGCGCAGGACTGAGTATTTGACGCTGGCCAGAGGCGCGGGTATAACCCGCGTCTCGTTGTTTTTGTCGGACTGTTTATCCATGAGCTTCAGCCCTTTGATTCGCCAACTGATCGACGCTCTGCGCACTCTGCCGGGCGTGGGTCAGAAAACCGCCCAGCGCATGGCGTTGCAGTTGCTCGAACGTGACCGCAGCGGCGGTTTGCGTCTGGCCCAAGCCCTGAGCCAGGCCATGGAAGGCGTCGGCCACTGCCGCCAGTGCCGCACGCTGACCGAAGACGATCTGTGCCCGCAATGCGCCGATACCCGCCGCGACGACACGTTGCTGTGCGTGGTGGAAGGGCCGATGGATGTGTATGCGGTCGAGCAGACTGGATTCCGTGGTCGCTACTTCGTGCTCAAAGGGCATTTGTCGCCGCTCGATGGCCTGGGGCCTGAGGCGATCGGCATTCCGCAATTGATGGCGCGGATCGAAGAGGCGGGTACGTTTACCGAAGTCATCCTTGCGACCAACCCGACGGTGGAAGGCGAGGCGACGGCGCACTACATCGCGCAGTTGCTGAACAACAAAGGATTGATCGCTTCACGGATCGCTCACGGCGTGCCGCTGGGTGGTGAGCTGGAGCTGGTCGATGGTGGCACGCTGGCGCATTCGTTTGCCGGGCGCAAACCGATCTCCCTCTGAGTTTGCGGCGTCTGAACTGACGCCTTCGCGAGCAGGCTCGCTCCCACATTGGTTTTGTGTCGTTCACAAATCCCCTGTGGGAGCGAACTTGCTCGCGAATGGCGCACCTCGGTCTGTCTGATTCATACAATTGAGTTGAAAACCAAGCAAGCGCTCGGTTAAGTTCGGCGAACCCTTCCGTGGAGCTCGCCCATGCCTGCCTTTCAGGAATACTTCGACCCCAGCCACCAATTGGTCCGCGACAGCGTCAGACGTTTCGTCGAACGCGAGATCCTGCCGGACATCGATCAGTGGGAAGAAGCCGAAAGCTTCCCCCGTGAGCTGTACCTGAAGGCGGGCGCGGCGGGCATCCTCGGCATCGGTTACCCCGAGGCGTTGGGTGGCAGCCATGCAGGCGATCTGTTCGCCAAGGTCGCCGCCAGTGAGGAGTTGATGCGTTGCGGCTCTGGCGGGCTGGTGGCGGGGCTCGGCTCGCTGGATATCGGCCTGCCACCCATCGTCAAATGGGCGCGTCCCGAAGTGCGTGATCGTGTTGTGCCCCAGGTGCTCAGCGGCGAGAAAATCAGCGCCCTGGCGGTCACCGAGCCCGGCGGCGGCTCCGACGTCGCCAACCTGCAAACCCGTGCCGTGCGTGATGGCGACTTCTACCGGGTCAGCGGCAGCAAAACCTTTATCACCAGCGGCGTGCGCGCCGATTTCTACACCGTCGCGGTGCGCACCGGTGCGCCGGGTTTCGCCGGCATCAGTCTGTTATTAATCGAGAAGGGCACGCCGGGCTTCACCGTTGGCCGTCAGTTGAAAAAAATGGGCTGGTGGGCGTCGGACACCGCCGAATTGTTCTTCGACGATTGCCGCGTGCCGGTGGGCAACCTGATCGGTGCCGAGAACATGGGCTTCGCCTGCATCATGGGCAATTTCCAGAGCGAACGCCTGGCACTGGCGCTGATGGCCAACATGACCTCACAGCTTGCGCTGGAGCAAAGCCTGAAATGGGCGCGCGAGCGTGAAGCGTTTGGCAAACCGATCGGCAAGTTTCAGGTGATCAAACATCGGCTCGCCGAGATGGCGACTGCACTGGAGGTATCGCGGGAGTTCACTTACCGGCAAGCGGCGAAGATGGCGGCGGGGCAGAGTGTGATCAAGGAGATTTCCATGGCGAAGAACTTTGCCACGGACACCTCGGACCGGATCACCACCGAGGCGGTGCAGATTCTTGGTGGGCTGGGTTACATGCGCGAGAGTCTGGTGGAGCGGTTGTATCGGGATAATCGCATCTTGTCGATTGGTGGCGGGACGCGGGAGGTGATGAACGAGATCATCAGCAAGCAGATGGGGCTTTAAGTTTTGCAGTGAGGCTGCCGGCCCCTTCGCGAGCAAGCTCGCTCCCACAGTTGGAATGCGTTCCCCTGTGGGAGCGAGCTTGCTCGCGAAAGCGTCCGGAAGGGCGCTACTTACTTATCGGTCAACGCAAACTGCGTCAGGCAGAAAGTTGGGATGCCCATGTCCTCAAGGCGCTGCGAACCTTGCAGCTCCGGCAGATCAATAATCGCCGCCGCCTCATGCACCCGCGCGCCCATGCGGCGAATCAGGTTGGCCGCCGCAATCAGCGTGCCGCCCGTGGCGATCAAATCATCGAACATCACCACCGAGTCGCCTTCACACAGGCTGTCGGCGTGCACTTCCAGGAACGCTTCGCCGTACTCGGTTGCGTAACCTTCGGCCAGCACGTCCGCCGGCAGTTTGCCTTGCTTGCGGAACAGCACCAGCGGCTTGTTCAACTGATAAGCCAGCACCGAACCGATCAGGAAGCCACGGGCATCCATCGCGCCGATGTGGGTGAAGTCGGCTTCGACATAGCGGTGGGCGAAGCTGTCCATCACCAGGCGCAGGGCCGTCGGCGACTGGAACAGCGGAGTGATGTCGCGAAAGATCACGCCCGGTTTCGGAAAGTCGATCACAGGGCGGATAAGGGATTTGATGTCGAAGGAGTCGAAGACCATCGTCGAGGTGTCCTGGCAGGGCTGCAAACGGCGCAGTATACCCGCGGCTGAAACGCTTCGCTCAACCGCGGATCGAGATCAGCCTTCGAGCGAGCCACCCGCCAGCGCACAGAGCTGGATCGGGTCGAGGATATGAATCTCTTTGCCCTCGGCGGCAATCAGTTCGTTCTGCTGGAAACGGGTGAACACGCGGGACACGGTTTCTACCGCCAGACCGAGGTAGTTGCCGATTTCATTGCGCGACATGCTCAGGCGGAACTGATTGGCCGAGAAGCCGCGAGCGCGGAAGCGTGCGGAAAGGTTGACCAGGAATGTGGCGATGCGCTCGTCGGCGGTTTTCTTCGACAGCAGCAACATCATTTGCTGGTCGTCGCGGATTTCCCGGCTCATCACGCGCATCAACTGACGCCGCAGTTGCGGCAATTGCAGGGCCAGCTCGTCGAGACGTTCAAAAGGGATTTCGCAGACCGAGGTGGTTTCCAGCGCCTGGGCGGAGACCGGGTGTTTCTCGGTGTCCATGCCGGACAGGCCGACCAGTTCGCTCGGCAGGTGAAAACCGGTGAGCTGTTCTTCGCCGCTATCGCTCAGGCTGAAGGTCTTCAGGGCGCCGGAGCGTACTGCATAAACGGAATCGAACGTGTCGCCCTGGCGGAACAGGAACTCGCCTTTTTTCAACGGGCGGCCGCGTTTAACGATTTCGTCCAGCGCATCCATGTCTTCCAGATTCAGAGAAAGTGGCAGGCAGAGAGGGGCCAGGCTGCAATCCTTGCAATGGGCCTGGTTATGAGCGCGCAGTTTGACTGGCTCGGACATTTCTTAAATCCTTGTGGGAAAACACACATAAGCCGTAAGGGTAACCCACGAGAGGACATTCAGGCCAGCCTGTGGCGACTTTGTCCCACAGGCATAAAGCCGCAGCGCCAGCAGCCGATAAACAGGTATCAGAACGCATACAAGGAACGCTTCGATGACCGCCATTGGCACGCTTGGCCCTGGTAGCAGCGATGTTGCGGCCATGCCGGAAACGTTTAAAACGTTGTCGGCCAATGCACGCGAACCAGGCTCGACCGAAGAGGCAACCCCGACCTTGGTCGAGGGCGTCAAAGTGTCGCTGTCCGGTGCATCGATCGAAAAATCCGCCAGTGTCGGTGGCGAAAACAGCGACATCGAAGACAGCGGGTTGCCGGAGAACATCCAGCAATTGCTGAAGATGATCCGCAAACTGCAAAAACAGATCGCCGAGAAAAAGGCGCTTATCGAAGCGGTCATGGCCGACAAGCGCCTTTCCAACGAAGAAAAAATCATCAAGGTTGCCAGCCTGCGCGGCGCCATCGCCGCGTTGAACACCGGGTTGATCACGGCCAATCTTGCCTTGTCCAAAGTGGTCGGGCAGTCGGGCCTGACCGCAGATCAGAATATGAAAGTCGGTTCGCTGCTGATGAAAAACTAAATCACCCGCGAAAAGCGCTGGCGGTTCTGCTGTTCCAGGTACGCATCGAACACCATGCACACTGAGCGCACCAGCAGGCGACCCGCCGGCAACACGACGATTCGCTCGCGATCCAGTTCAATCAGGCCATCGCTGGCCATGCCTTGCAATTGCGGCCACAGCGCGCCGAAATAACCCTGAAAATCGATATTGAACTGCTGCTCGATCTCGGCGAATTCCAGGCTGAAATTGCAGATCAGTTGCTGGATCACCGCTCGGCGCAAGCGATCATCGGCGTTGCACACCAGACCCCGGCTGGTCGCCAGTTGTGCGGCGGCGAGGGTGTTCTGGTACTCGTTGAGATCGCTGCTGTTCTGGCAGTACAGATCGCCGATCTGGCTGATGGCTGACACCCCCAGACCAATCAAATCGCAATGGCCGTGAGTGGTGTAACCCTGGAAGTTGCGTTGCAGTGTTTCTTCTTCCTGAGCAATCGCCAACTCGTCATCGGGCAGGGCGAAGTGATCCATACCGATGTAGCGATAGCCGGCGGCGGTGAGCTGTTCGATCGTGCGCTCGAGCATTTCCAGTTTCTGCGTGGGCGCAGGCAATTCATTGCCGTTGATCCGTCGTTGCGGCATGAAACGCTCTGGCAGGTGCGCGTAATTGAACACCGATAGCCGGTCCGGTTGCAGGCTGATGACTTCCTCCACCGTGCGAGCGAAGTTTTCCGGGGTCTGCTTGGGCAAGCCGTAGATCAAGTCGATATTGATCGAGCGAAATTGCAGGGTGCGCGCGGCATCGATCACCGCGCGGGTTTCTTCCAGACTTTGCAGGCGATTGACCGCGCGCTGCACCGCCGGGTCGAGGTCTTGCAGGCCGATGCTGACGCGGTTGAAACCGAGTTCGCGCAGCAGGCCCATGGTCGACCAGTCCGCTTCGCGCGGGTCTATCTCGATTCCGTAATCGCCGGAGTCGTCATCCAGCAGATTGAAGTGTTTACGCAGATGCGCCATCAACTGGCGCAGTTCGTCGTGGCTGAGAAAAGTCGGGGTGCCACCGCCAAAGTGCAGTTGCTCGACTTTCTGGGCCGGGTCGAGATGGCAGGCGATCAACTGGATTTCCTGCTCCAGCCGCTGCAGGTAGGGCAGGGCGCGTCCGCGATCCTTGGTGATGACCTTGTTGCACGCGCAGTAGTAGCAAATGTTCGCGCAGAACGGCACGTGCACGTACAGCGACAACGGGCGCAGGGCTTTGCGGCTGTCGCGCAGGGCATGAAACAGGTCGAAGGTGCCGACCTGACTGTGGAATTGCACAGCCGTCGGATAAGAGGTATAGCGCGGCCCCGCCAGGTCGTAGCGGCGGATCAGATCAGAGTCCCAACGAATGGCGTCGAGCATGCGGGCATTCCCCCGGATAGGCTGGCAGTGTGGCGAGTCTATCGGGAGGCGGCGATGGGGCACTTGATTTGCATCAACCGGGGAGAAGGTGTGTTGATCATGCGGGCCTCTTCGCGAGCAAGCTCGCTCCCACAGATTTTGTGTACGCCTCAAATCCCCTGTGGGAGCGAGCTTGCTCGCGAAGGCCGCGCCGCCGATTTAGTGGCCCATCAACCAATGCTGATGTGGACCAGGAAGGGTCCATATCCCGAACAGGATCACCAGCAACCCACCGGCCATGCGCACGCTGCGTTTGCGCAAAATGGCGGTGACGCGTTCTGCCGCAAGTCCCGTGGCGAGTAATACCGGCCATGTGCCCAGCCCAAACGCAAGCATCAACAACGCACTGTCCAGCGCATTGCCCTGACTCGCGCTCCACAGCAGCGTGCTGTAAACCAGCCCGCACGGCAGCCAGCCCCACAAGGCGCCGAGCAATAACGCGCGGGGCAGACTCGACACCGGCAGCAAGCGATTGGCGACGGGTTGAATGTAGCGCCACAGACCGCGCCCCAAACTTTCAATGCGCGTCAAACCACTCCACCATCCGGCCAGATACAAACCCATGGCGATCAGCAGCAACCCGGCCAGCACGCGCATGAACAACGCCGCGGGACTGTTCGCCACCGCCCAGCCAGCGAGGCCGATCAGCAATCCGGCGGTGGCATAACTGAGAATCCGCCCAAGGTTGTACGCCAGCAGCAAGCGAAAGCGTCGGCTGCGCTGCTCCTTGGGAATCGCCAGGGTCAGTGCGCCCATCAAGCCGCCGCACATGCCCAGGCAATGGCCGCCGCCGAGCAGGCCGAGGATCAATGCCGAAACCAGCAATGGCGCCAGTTCAAGCATGGGGTGGCGCCTTGTCGTCCGGTTTTTTGGCGTTGGCTTCGTCGACCGCAGCGGTGTGCTGCGGATCCTGATCATCGAAGAGGATGCTGTGCGCCGGGCCGTCGAGATCGTCGTACTGACCGCTGTCCACCGCCCAGAAAAAGATGTACACGGCGATGGCCACGATCAGCAGCGCGGCCGGGATCATCACGTAGAGAGCTGGCATCTGTACTCCAGGCGCCCGCGCGGCTCAGGCCGGCAACGGGCGGGTTTGCGATCGTGTGCTGGCGGGCGGCGGACTCGGCAAACGAGTCAGGCGCAAGGCATTGAGCACCACGGTCAACGAACTGATCGACATGCCGACGGCGGCCCACACCGGAGTGATCCAGCCGAGGGCGGCGAACGGCAACATGAGGCCATTGTACAGCGCCGCCCACAGCAGGTTCTCGATGATTACCCGCCGGGTCCGCCGCGCCAATGTGAAGGCTTGGACCAAGGCGTCGAGGCGGTTGGACAGCAAGACCGCATCAGCGCTGGTTTTCGCCAGATCGGTGGCCGAACCCATGGCGACACTGATGTCGGCCGCCGCGAGCACCGGCACGTCATTGACGCCGTCACCGAGCATCAACACTTTGCGACCTTCCTTGTGCAGCTGTTGCAGGACTTGCAGCTTGTCGTCCGGGCGCAAGCCGCCACGAGCCTCATCAATGCCCAGTTCCGCCGCTACGCTGGCGACCATCGGCGAACTGTCGCCGGACAACAGCAAAGTGCGCCAGCCCCGCGCCTTGCACGCGGCGAGCAGCGCGGGGGCGTCGTCACGCAAGCGGTCGTCGAGAACGAACCACGCCAGCGGCCCTTGAGGATCGCCGAGCAGCAGCCATTGGCCGGCCTCGTTCGGCATGCCGGGCACGTTCGCACCGCTGAGGGCACAGACAAACTCTGCCTGGCCGATACGCAAACGCTGCCCATTGACCAAGCCTTCGAGACCAAGCCCCGGCGTGCTGTGGACTTCTTCGGCGGCCAGCGGCGCGCGACCGAAAGCGCGGGCAATCGGGTGTTCCGAACGATTTTCCAACGCGGCGGCAAGGCTCAGGCATTGGTCGCTGTCGTGCGCGCCGAGTGGGCGAATCGAACGCAGCACCAATCGGCCTTCGGTGAGCGTACCGGTCTTGTCGAAGATCACCGTGTCGATCTGATTCAAACCTTCCAGCACATGGCCGCGGGTCAGCAGCAAACCGAGTTTGTGCAGGGTGCCGGTGGCGGCGGTGAGGGCGGTCGGCGTCGCCAGCGACAGTGCGCACGGGCAGGTGGCAACCAGCATGGCGAGGACGATCCAGAACGCTCGCGACGAATCCAGCTCCCACCACAGCAGGCCGATGGCCGCTGCGGCGATCAGCGACAGGAGCAGAAACCATTGCGCGGCGCGGTCGGCGATTTCCGCCAGTCGCGGTTTTTCCGCCTGGGCGCGGTCGAGCAGGCGAACGATGGCTGACAAGCGTGTGTCTTGGCCCAGTGCCTGGACTTCCACGGTCAACGCGCCTTCGACGTTGAGCGTGCCGGCGGTCACCGAATCGCCCAGTGTGCGCGGTTGCGGCAGGTATTCGCCGGTCAGCAGCGATTCGTCGATGCTCGACTGGCCGTCGATGATCTTGCCATCCGCCGGCAGAATCGAGCCGGCCTGCACCAGAATCTTGTCGCCCAGGCGCAATTCGCTGAGCAGGATGCGTTCGCTCTGACCGCTCGCATCCAGTCGCAGGCACGAAGCTGGAAGCAGGTTGACCAGTTGTGCTGTCGCGGCAGCGGTGCGCTCCCGGGCGCGGCGCTCCAGATAACGTCCGGCGAGCAGGAACAGCGCGAACATGCCGACCGCATCGAAATACAACTCGCCAACGCCGGTGATCGAGGTCCAGATCCCGGCGATGTAGGCACTGCCGATCGCCAGCGACACCGAGACATCCATGGTCAGGTGGCGTGTGCGCAGGTCGCGCATCGCGCCTTTGAAGAACGGCGCGCAGCTGTAGAACACGATCGGCGTAGTCAGGAACAGCGCGATCCAGCGCAGGATCGTGTGCAGCTCGGGGCTGAGGTCGATGTTGAATTCGGGCCAGGTGGCCATGGTCGCCATCATCGCCTGGAACCACAGCAGCCCGGCGACGCCGAGCTGGCGCAGGGCCAGGCGGTTTTCGCTGGCCAGTTGTTCGCTGGCGCGATCGGCCTGATACGGGTGGGCGGCGTAACCGATGTGGCGCAATTCGGCGAGGATCTGGCTCAGCGGCAATTGCCCGTCGGCCCAGCTCACGTGCAAGCGATGGTTGGAAAGGTTCAGCCGCGCCTCGGCGACCGCAGGCAACGTGCGCAAGTGTTTCTCGATCAGCCAGCCACAGGCGGCGCAACTGATGCCTTCCATCAACAGGGTGGTTTCGGCCAGCTCGCCTTCGTGGCGGACGAAGGGTTGCTGGACATCGGCGCGGTCGTACAGCGCGAGTTCGTCGGTCAGTTGCACCGGCAGCGCTTCGGGGTTGGCCGAGGCTTCGCTGCGGTGTTGGTAATAGCTTTCCAGACCACCAGCGACGATGGCTTCGGCCACGGCCTGACAGCCCGGGCAGCAGAATTCGCGGGATTGCCCGAGTACGACGGCGGTGAAGCGGCTGCCGGCAGGGACGGGCAGGGCGCAGTGGTAGCAGGGGATTGGGGTGGTCATGGCATCGTCGAGGGGGTAAACCCTTGCATTGGAGTTGTCCGCTTGCCCTCACCCCAGCCCTCTCCCGGAGGGAGAGGGAGCCGATCGGTGGGGGCCGGAAAAACAGGTTCAGTCGTCGAGATCGTCACTGCCTTGCACAAGGCCTGCAAGCGACGAGGTTCAGTCGCCGCCATCGTCACTGTCATACGCAACCAATAAAAGCGCTCGAGATCGGTCCCCTCTCCCTCTGGGAGAGGGCTAGGGTGAGGGGCTTCTGATCTTGGCTCACTTCTTCAGGTCTTCCGCACCTTGCAGCGGCTCATCACCGAGCAGCAGATCCTTGTCATGGCTCACCAGTTCTTCTTCGAACATGCGCCACACATGGTCATCCTGACTGCCGAGCAATTCAACAAAGCGACGACCCTCAACCTTGTCACCCAACTGACCGATGTAACGTCCGGTTTCAGTCTCGCTGCGGGTCAGGACAATTTTGCGATCCTTCTCCGGCTGAGTCGGCGAAATCAGGTTCAATTCCAGCGTCTTCGGTTGACTGTCACCGCTCAGGCGCAGATCGACTTCACCGGTCACGCCATCCAGATGCACAGCCGCACGCATCTTCAGAGTCTGCGCCAACAGTTCACGGTCCAGCGAACGGTTGATGCCCTTGCCCGCCTCGTAGTAGTTGTCGTTGACGAGGTTGTCCGGGTTGTTCACCGCGATGGTTACCATGGACAGGGTCAGGGTCACCGAACAGGCCAGAATCCCGATGATGATCCATGGCCAAAGGTGCTTGTACCAAGGGCTTGCGGCGTTTGCTGCGGGCATGTTCAGTTCTCTCAACGGATTTGTGGGCCGATGAATCGGCTCTTGGCTTCAACGTGGACGCTGTCATCATCGGCATCCTTGAGGATGAATTTCACCTCGTTGGTGCTCGATGGCAGTTGTTCCGGTGCGCTCGACAACTCGACCGGCATGCTGACTATATCGCCGGCCGTGACCTTGATCTCGCGTTTGCCTTGCAGGCGTAGATCCGGCAGGCCGCTGGCTTCCAGCAGGTAGGTGTGATCGCGCTGGTCTTTGTTCATGATCTTCAGGCTGTAGACGTTTTCGATCCGCCCTTCAGCGTTTTCGCGGTACAGCACGCGGTCCTTGCTGACGTCGAAACCGACCAGAGAGCGCATGAAGAACGCGGTGACCAACAGACTGATCATCGCCAGCAACACCACGGCATAGCCGATCAGGCGCGGGCGCAGTTTATGGGTTTTCTGTCCCGACAGGTTGTGTTCGGTGGTGTAGCTGATCAACCCGCGCGGGTAGTCCATTTTGTCCATGATGCTGTCGCAGGCATCGATGCACGCCGCGCAGCCGATGCACTCGATCTGCAGGCCGTCACGGATGTCGATACCGGTCGGGCAGACTTGCACGCACATCGTGCAATCGATGCAATCGCCCAGACCCTGCGCCTTGTAGTCGACGCCTTTCTTGCGCGGTCCACGGCTTTCACCGCGACGCGGGTCGTAGGAAACGATCAGCGTATCCTTGTCGAACATCACGCTCTGGAAGCGCGCATACGGACACATGTAGATGCACACTTGCTCGCGCAGCCAGCCGGCGTTGCCGTAGGTGGCGAGGGTGAAGAAACCGACCCAGAAATACGACCAGCCATCGGCCTGGCCGGTGAAGAACTCGAAGACCAGTTCGCGGATCGGCGAGAAGTAGCCGACGAAGGTCATGCCGGTGACGAAACCGATCAACAGCCACAGCGCATGTTTAGCGAATTTGCGCGCGAACTTGTTGGCGCTCATCGGTGCCTTGTCGAGCTTGATGCGCTGGTTGCGGTCGCCTTCGGTGACCTTCTCGCACCACATGAAAATCCACGTCCACACACTTTGCGGACAGGTGTAGCCGCACCAGACGCGCCCGGCATACACGGTGATAAAGAACAGGCCGAACGCGGCAATGATCAACAGGCCTGAAAGCAGAATGAAATCCTGTGGCCAGAAGGTCGCGCCGAAAATGAAGAACTTGCGCTCCGGCAGGTTCCACCACACGGCCTGATGGCCGCCCCAGTTCAGCCACACCGTACCGAAATACAGCAGGAACAATGCCGCGCCGCCCATCATCCGCAGATTGCGGAACAGGCCGGTGAAAGCGCGGGTGTAGATTTTTTCTCTGGAGGCGTAAAGGTCGACGCTGTTGTTCGCGTTTTTGCTTGGTGGTGTGACGTCGTGTACCGGAATCTGGTTGCTCATCATTGCATCCCACGGCAGTGGAAAAATGCCTCGGTCGATACGTGCCAACCAAGGTCAAAAAGGGGCGAAGCAGTGGCGCAATGATACGCCTGTCGCTCTAGATCAGGGGTGCGACCTTTGGTCGCGTTGGGTAAAAATCGTTAATGGTGTAGCGAATGCAGCAAAGCATGATGCAGGTCAATTGACTTGTTGAGTATGGACGGTTTTTCCGTGTCGGCTAACCCATTGCGTCAGGGGGTGATCATTTCGAAGCCATGCCATCGCAAGCTAAAAAATGGGGCGGGCATGGAAGGTGTGATCTTCGGGTTCAATTGCAACAGTTCCTGCATGAATGTTTTAAACCTTAACTTCAAACGTTTAGCAGATTTGCTGCGACTGAAATATGTCTACTTGATTGTTCTTGTTTTGCGCTTTGAAGTTTTCTGTTTTTTCGAATAGGTTCTGTTTTCGCGAAATATTGTTCGCGTGCAATTGATTAATTTAAATGGAATTTCAAGTATGGCTTTTAATAAGTTTGCAAACGTTTTGCTGGGTGTTTGTTTATTGGCTTCGGTCGCCTCCGCTCAGGCTGTAACGGGAATGCCGAAACACATGGTTTTTGCGTCAGATACGCAATACCCGTGGACAGACAAGACGGATACCCGGGAACCCGAATCCGATGCGGAATTCGATATTCGCTCGAAGTGGCTGGTTGATACTCAGCTTGCAAGTATCGCCGATTTCAGAAAGCAGCATGGCGCGCAAGCCCAAGTGCCACTGATGATCAACGGCGATATAACCGCTTTTGGCCATGGCTGGCAGCGCTCGTTCATGAAGGACTTACTGAGCAAACACTTCAAGGATGATTATTTGTACGGCTTGGGTAATCACGATTATGAAAACAATGTTGATGATTGTTTTAGCAATAGCTGCGCGGCGGGCAGTATCGTCGAGTTCAAAGAGCATCATGAAGGTAAAGTCGACAGTTTTGACCTGAGAATCACCAGTGGATTTTTGAGCAAGACGTATTCGGGGAGCCTCGCCTATTCAAAGAACATTGGCGAAGTGCATATGGTGCAGCTCAATAACGAACCGACGTATACGACCCGTATTGCTCATCCACTGAATCCGACGACGTTTGAAATCAATGATGCGCTGGACTGGCTCGAGACGGACCTTAGACTGGCGCGAGCTTCGGGGTACGCCATCATCATCAATATGCATAAGCCGTTGGAGTACAAGGGTACGCAGGAACAACGGAAGCGCTTTCGCGACATGATCAACAAATATCAAGTGACGGCGATCTTTGCCGGCCATTTGCATCAGGATGGAGGCGATTCCTATTGGGAGGGCCGCGTGCCCATGTACCTGAGTGGCAGTACGTCTCAGCAAACCTATCTGGTTGCCAGTTTTACCGAGGATCGCAAGCAGTTGCAGATCTATCTGGTGAAGAACAACCAGTGGCGCAATCGAACACTGATTGATACCACGCCGGTGCATTCAATCTTTGCCCAACGCCCATGAAAAAAGCCCCGCCAGTGATCTGGCGGGGCTTTTTACGATCAGTGATTGGCGGCGATCCATGGGTTGATCAGATGAACGCCGCTGAGCTGGAAGTCGGCAACATTACGGGTGACCAGCGTCAGGCCATGAACAAGCGCGGTGGCGGCGATCAAGGCGTCGCACTCATTGCTGCGATCAGGCACATGCAGCTGTGCGCATCGGGTAGCGACAACGGTATCGACCGAGAGGATTCTGCCCGAGAATGCGGGTTTGACGTGACGCTCAAGCCAGTGGCGCAGCATCCCTCCTTGTGGCGGGTCGCGGCGTTCGATGCGCAGAATGCCGGTTTCCAGTTCCAGCACGGTGATTGCCGATAAATACAGGCTGGCCGGGGCGACGCTGTTTGCCCATGTCACCACCTGCTTGTCGGCCTGGGGTTTTCGCAGCTCGGAAACTACATTGGTGTCGAGTAGAAACATCAAGACAGATCCACGCTACGAGGAGTGATGACGGCGCGCTCGGGTTCGAATTCGATGTCAGGCGCATTCGGCATGACCAGCAGATCGACGATGCTGGTCTGGCTACCGGTTAGTTTCTGGTACTCCTCGATACTCAGCAGTACATGAGCAGGCTTGCCACGATCGGTAATGATGACTGGACCCTGATGCGCGGCTTTTTTGGCAGCGCTGGTGTCCTGATTGAATTCGCGGCTGGAAATGGTCGTGATGGCCATCATTTTCGGCCTCCAGTGATTCGGGTGTAGAAACGTTACTACCTTGGAGTTTGCGCGGCAATCGAAAAGGTGGATTGCGGACGATCGGTTTATCACTGTCATAACGGCACCGGCGAAAGCGTCCATGCCATAGGGCAGGGGCGCAGGATATCGGGTAAATGTTCGCTGTGTTTTGCTGCCCTGTCTGTCAGGGCAATCGGCCGCCGCCGAGGCCGTCAAGGCCGCTACCGTTAGCGGTTTGTGTTGATGTAGAACGTTTGGGTTGGACAGGCGTTTGTGCGGGTTTTGCTCCATCGTCTTGATGGGGCTGAGGCTGATTGGGCAGTGTGTCTTCGTCATTTTTTGACATGGGCTTCATCCTTGAAGGTTGGCCCGATGCTGCTCATCGGGGTGGCTAAAACCTATAGGGCACGACTGCTCAAGTCTATTGAGCAAACGTTTCAAGTCATGAATGCGAACACGAAAAAAAAGACCCCGCCAATTCTCATTGACGGGGTCTTCCCGGTTTCAAGCGTTGGCCTTATTCGGCGTTCGCTTCCGGTGCTTTTTCACCGTGGGACAGGCTGTAAACATACGCCGCCAGCAAGTGCACCTTGTCGTTGCCTTGCAGTTGTTCCTGCGCCGGCATCTGGCCCTGACGGCCGTAACGGATGGTCTGCTGCAGTTGCGCGAAGCTCGAACCGTAGATGAAAGCACCCGGGTGGGTCAGGTCAGGCGCGCCCATGGCGGGTGTGCCTTTGCCAGCCGGACCGTGGCAGGCCACGCAGTTGGCGGCGAACAGTTTGCCGCCGTTGGCTGGGTCAGCCTTGGTGCCTTCCGGCAGTTTGCGGCCATCCAGGTTGGTCACGACAAACGCTGCCACGTCGGCAACGCCTTGCTCGCCAATCACTTCAGCCCAGGCCGGCATCACCGCGTGACGACCGCCCATGATGGTGGTCTTGATGGTTTCCGGTTCGCCGCCCCAGCGCCAGTCGGCGTCGGTCAGGTTCGGGAAGCCATAAGCGCCCTTGGCGTCGGAACCGTGGCACACCGAGCAGTTGGAGGCGAACAGACGGCCACCCATCTTCAGTGCTTGCGGATCCTTGGCGACTTCTTCGATGGGCATGGCAGCGAACTTGGCGAAGATCGGACCGAACCTGGCGTCCGAACGGGCCATTTCCTTTTCCCACTCGTGCACGCCGGTCCAGCCGGTCTGGCCGTTGGCGAACGCGGTCTGCTTGTCGTTATCGAGGTAGTTGTAGCCCGGCAGCAGGCCTTTCCAGTTGCCCAGACCCGGGTACAGCACCAGGTAACCCAGGGCAAAAATGATGGTGCCGACGAACAGCATGAACCACCATTTCGGCAGTGGGTTGTCGTACTCCTCGATCCCGTCGAAGGAGTGCCCGACCGTCTCGTCCGTCTGCTCGCTGCGCTGGCCCTTGCGGGTCGACAGCAACAGCCAGGTCAGGGCGAAGATCGTACCGAGACTGAGGACTGTGACGTACAGACTCCAGAATGTAGTCATTCTTTGTTACTCCTAGAAGCTTGCTCGACGTGCTTGATGGCTTCGGGATCATCCGCAAAAGGCAACAAGGTCGCGTCTTCAAACTCCGACTTGCGCTTGGGGCTGAACACCCACAGCGCCAGACCGATGAAGGCCACCATCACAACAACGGTGCCCAGGCCACGAATCATCCCGATATCCATCTAATTCACCGTTTGCTTTTGATGATGGTGCCCAGGCCTTGCAGATAGGCCACCAGCGCGTCCATTTCGGTTTTGCCCTTCACGGCAGCCTGTGCACCGGCGATGTCTTCGTCGGTGTAAGGGACGCCGAGGGTGCGCAAAACCTCCATTTTCTTGGCGGTTTCCTTGCCGTCGAGCTTGTTTTCCACGAGGAACGGGTAGGCCGGCATTTTCGACTCAGGCACCACGTTGCGCGGGTTGTACAAGTGCGCACGGTGCCAGTCATCGGAGTAACGACCACCGACGCGAGCCAGATCCGGACCGGTACGCTTGGAACCCCACAGGAACGGGTGATCCCAAACGCTTTCACCGGCCACCGAGTAGTGGCCGTAGCGTTCGGTTTCAGCGCGGAACGGACGGATCATCTGCGAGTGGCAGCCGACACAACCGTTGGCGATGTAAACGTCGCGGCCTTCCAGTTCCAGGGCCGGGCGCGGCTTCATGCCTTCGACCGGCTTGTTGGTGACGTCCTGGAAAAACAGCGGAACGATTTGAGTCAGGCCGCCAACGCTGACGGCGATGACCATGAAGAAGGCCAGCAGGCCAATATTCTTCTCGACAGCTTCATGCTTCATCAGTGAGCTCCAACGACAGCGATCTGGGCAGCGGCTTCAGCTTCAACCGGGTTCGAGGCGCGCACGGTGCGCCAGACGTTGTAAGCCATCAGGAACATGCCGCTGGCGAAGAATGCACCGCCCAGGGCGCGGACGATGTAGCCCGGGTGGCTGGCCTGCAGTGCTTCAACGAACGAGTAGGTGAGGGTGCCGTCGTCGTTGATTGCACGCCACATCAGGCCCTGAGTGATGCCGTTGACCCACATCGAAGCGATGTAGAGCACGGTGCCGATCGTCGCGAGCCAGAAGTGCGCGTTGATCAGGCCGACACTGTGCATCTGCGCACGACCGAACAGTTTCGGGATCATGTGGTAGATCGCGCCGATCGAGATCATCGCAACCCAGCCCAAGGCACCGGCGTGAACGTGGCCGATGGTCCAGTCGGTGTAGTGCGAGAGCGAGTTGACGGTCTTGATCGCCATCATCGGCCCTTCGAAGGTCGACATGCCGTAGAACGCCAGCGAAACGACGAGGAAACGCAGGATCGGGTCGGTGCGCAGCTTATGCCAGGCTCCCGACAGGGTCATCATGCCGTTGATCATGCCGCCCCAGCTTGGCGCCAGGAGAATGATCGACATCGCCATGCCCAGCGATTGTGCCCAATCCGGCAGCGCGGTGTAGTGCAGGTGGTGCGGGCCGGCCCAGATGTACAGGGTGATCAGGGCCCAGAAGTGCACGATCGACAGGCGATAGGAATAGATCGGACGTTCGGCCTGTTTCGGCACGAAGTAGTACATCATCCCGAGGAAACCGGTGGTCAGGAAGAAACCCACGGCGTTGTGGCCGTACCACCACTGGATCATCGCATCCGTCGCGCCCGAGTAGGCGGAGTAGGACTTGAACAGGTTCACCGGCAGCGACATGTGGTTGACGATGTGCAGCATCGCGGTCACGACGATGAACGCGCCGTAGAACCAGTTACCGACATAGATGTGCTTGGTTTTGCGCTTGGTGATGGTGCCGAAGAACACCAGACCGTAGGTGACCCAGACAATGGCCAGCAAAATGGCGATCGGCCATTCCAGTTCCGCGTATTCCTTGGTGGTGGTGTAACCCAGCGGCAAGGTAATGATCGCGCCGATGATGACCGCTTGCCAGCCCCAGAAGGTGAAGGCGGCGAGGCTGTCGGAGATCAGTCGCGTCTGGCAGGTTCGCTGCACGACATAGTAGGAAGTGGCAAACAGTGCACAACCACCGAAGGCGAAAATCACCAGGTTTGTGTGCAACGGGCGCAGGCGTCCAAAGCTCGTCCACGGCAGACCGAAGTTCAACTCCGGCCAAACCAGTTGCGAGGCGATGAAGACACCGAGCCCCATGCCAAGGATCCCCCAGACCACCGTCATGATGGCGAACTGGCGGACTACCTTATAGTTATAAGCAGTCGGACTGATTGCTGTACTCATTCTAAGGTTCCACGGTTTGGGTGTTTTATTAGGATTAAAATCGGCCGCAAGTATGCAGAGAGCAGGGGGTCATTGCAACGCGCCATGACCTGGGTCAATGCTTTCCAAGGCTGATTCTGCGGCCTTTCCATGCGCCGCGTAAGGACAAAATCAGCCTCGGACAAAATGTCGCAGCGGACGAAAAAAGCGAGGGGTTCAGGTCGCTTGTAACGGGGTGTGTTCAAACGCTCGGTGCGGGTGACGGACGGTAAATGGCACGACAGCCGGTATCTACCGGCGTTTGCGGCCACATCAGTCAGCCGGTTCGCGGAACACAGCAGTCAGCGTTGACCTGGAACCGGCACAAGCCAGTCCGCATCGAGCAAGCGTAGACCCGAATCCGGGGAACCGAAAGGTGAGGGCGTGAAGGGGTGCGACAATGCGTCGCAAAGGGGCGGGATGCTGCCGCACCGAGAATGGTGCGGCAGAGGTGTACGCAATGCTTACTTCTTGTTGTCTTCAGTAATCAGTTTTTCTGTATTCAATCCATGCGACAGGCTGTACACATAAGCGGCGAGCAATTGCACTTTATCGTTACCCAGCAGCTCGTTCTGCGCCGGCATGTGGCCCTGGCGACCATGGCGGATGGTCTGTTCAAGTTGGGTCAGGCTGGTGCCATAGATAAACCCGGCCGGGTGCGTCAGATTCGGCGCACCCATGGCTTCAGTGCCGTGGCCGGTTGCCCCATGACAGGCTACGCAGGTGGTACTGAACGCTTGCTGTCCGGCTTGCAGGTCGGCCTTGCTGTCGGCGGGCAATGGCAGACCGGCCAGTTCATGACGGACATAAGCGGCGACGTTTTTCACTCCGGCCTCGCCCAACACTTCACCCCAGGCCGGCATTGCCGCCATCCGGCCACCCATGATGGTGGATTTGATGGTCTCGGCGTCGCCGCCCCAGCGCCAGTCACTGTCGGCGAGGTTAGGGAAACCGAACGCGCCCTTGGCGTCGGAACCGTGGCACACCGAGCAGTTGGAGGCGAACAAGCGGCCACCCATTTTCAGCGCCTGCGGATCCTTCGCCACTTCTTCCACCGGCATGGCGGCGAACTTGGCGAAGATCGGCCCGAACTTGGCATCAGCCTTGTTCATTTCCTTTTCCCACTCGTGCACGCCGGTCCAGCCATCCTCGTAACCCGGCAGGATGCCTTTCCAGTTGCCCAGGCCCGGATAGAGGATCAGATAGCCCACGGAAAACACCAGCGTGCCGGCGAACAGCATGAACCACCACTGCGGCAGCGGGTTGTCGTACTCCTCGATGCCGTCGAAGCTGTGGCCCATGGTCTGGTCGACGCTGCCCTTGGTCTCGCCCCGGCGGGTGCCGATCAGCAGCCACGTCAGGCCGATCAGGCTGCCGATGGTCAGTACGCAGATCCACGTACTCCAGAAGGTGGTCATGGCCGGGTACTCCTTGTCTCATTTGCTTGGGTTGTTTCGGCTTGCGGTTCGTCGGCGAACGGCAGCAGACGTGCTTCGGCGAACTCCGGCGTGCGCTTGCGGTTGAACACCCAAAGCGTCAAACCCACGAAGGCAACGAACACCACGACCGTGCCGAGGCCGCGAATCAGGCCTGCACTCATTTCAATAATCATCGTGCTCACCTCTTGCTCTTGATCGCAGTGCCGAGCACTTGCAGGTAGGAGACGAGGGCGTCCATTTCGGTCTTGCCCTTGAGGCTGGCCACCGCGCCGCTGATGTCGTCGTCGGTGTACGGCACGCCGAGGGTGCGCATGACTTTGAGCTTGGTTTCGGTGTGACTGCTGTCGACCGCTTGGGTGACCAGCCACGGATAGGCCGGCATCTTCGACTCCGGCACAACGTTGCGCGGGTTGTACAAGTGCGCGCGGTGCCAGTCATCCGAGTAACGCGCGCCGACCCGGGCCAGATCCGGACCGGTACGTTTCGAACCCCACAGGAACGGGTGATCCCAGACGCTTTCGCCCGCTACCGAGTAGTGCCCGTAGCGTTCGGTTTCGGCGCGGAACGGACGGATCATCTGCGAGTGGCAACCGACGCAGCCTTCACGGATATAGATGTCGCGGCCTTCCAGTTGCAGCGCGGTATACGGCTTCATGCCTTCGACCGGTTTGTTGGTGACGTCCTGGAAGAACAGCGGGACGATCTGGGTCAGGCCGCCGATGCTCACGGCAAACACCATGAGCAACATCAACAGGCCGACGTTCTTTTCAATCGTTTCGTGTTTCATGGTCGACTCCTCAGGCCATCTGCGCGGCAGCAACGACGTCAGCAGGCTGCGAGGCCCGCACGGTGCGCCAGGTGTTGTAAGCCATCAGGAACATGCCGCTGAGGAAGATCGCCCCACCAATCAGCCGCACGACGAAGCCTGGGTGGCTGGCCACCAGGGTTTCGACGAAGGAGTAGGTGAGCGTGCCGTCCTCGTTGACTGCGCGCCACATCAGGCCCTGAGCGATGCCGTTGACCCACATCGAAGCGATGTAGAGCACGGTGCCGATGGTCGCGAGCCAGAAGTGCGCATTGATCAGGCCAACGCTGTGCATCTGCGCCTTGCCGAAGATTTTCGGGATCATGTGGTACAGCGCGCCGATGGAAATCATCGCCACCCAACCGAGGGCGCCAGCGTGAACGTGGCCGATGGTCCAGTCGGTGTAGTGGGAGAGGGCGTTGACGGTCTTGATCGCCATCATCGGACCTTCGAAGGTCGACATGCCGTAGAACGCCAGTGAGACCACGAGGAAGCGCAGGATCGGGTCGCTGCGCAACTTATGCCAGGCGCCCGAGAGGGTCATCATGCCGTTGATCATGCCGCCCCAGCTCGGTGCCAGCAGAATCAGCGACATCACCATGCCCAGCGACTGCGCCCAGTCCGGCAGCGCGGTGTAGTGCAAGTGGTGCGGGCCGGCCCAGATGTACAGGGTGATCAACGCCCAGAAGTGCACGATCGACAGGCGATACGAATACACCGGACGCTCGGCCTGTTTCGGCACGAAGTAGTACATCATCCCGAGGAAACCGGCGGTGAGGAAAAAGCCTACGGCGTTGTGGCCGTACCACCATTGCACCATCGCGTCGGTTGCACCGGCGTACACCGAGTACGACTTGGTGAAACTCACCGGCAACTCAAGGTTGTTGACGATGTGCAGAATCGCCACGGTGATGATGAACGCGCCGAAGAACCAGTTGCCCACATAAATGTGCTTGGTCTTGCGCTGCATGATCGTGCCGAAGAACACGATCGCGTAGGCGACCCAGACAATGGTGATCAGGATGTCGATCGGCCATTCCAGCTCGGCGTATTCCTTGGAACTGGTGTAACCCAGTGGCAGGCTGATCGCCGCCAGCAGGATCACCAGTTGCCAGCCCCAGAAGCAGAACGCGGCGATTTTTGGCGCGAACAATTGGGTCTGGCAGGTTCGTTGCACCGAGTAGAATGAACTGGCGAACAGCGCGCAGCCGCCGAACGCGAAGATCACCGCGTTGGTGTGCAGCGGGCGCAGACGGCCGAAACTGGTCCAGGGCAAGTTGAAGTTGAGTTCGGGCCAGACCAATTGGGCCGCGAGAAAAACCCCGAGCCCCATGCCGACGATGCCCCACACCACCGTCATAATGGCGAATTGGCGGACCACCTTGTAGTTGTAGGCGGTACTGATAGAAGTGTTCATGGTTCCCCATCCACGGTTCAGCCGAAGTGAGCGCGCGCAAAAGATGCGGCGGATCCTTCGTCTGGAGTTATAGGCAGACTAAAAGCGAGGCAAGCATGGACAAACAGCACAAGGCCAGTATTGACGGGGATCAATGGGCGCAGTGCGTGCGTGATCATGGGTGGCTTTGGGATGGCGCCAGTGGTGAGGCTTCGGCGACGTTGATCCTTGCTCATGGTGCTGGTGCGCCGATGGACAGTGACTGGATGAATGATATGGCTGGGCGCCTTGCCGGGCTTGGGGTGAATGTGTTGCGGTTTGAGTTTCCGTATATGGCGCAGCGGCGGGTGGATGGGGTGAAGCGGCCGCCGAATCCTGCTGCGAAACTGCAGGAATGTTGGCGTGAGGTGTATGCCGAGGTGCGGCGTCATGTCGCTGGGGTTTTGGCCGTTGGCGGGAAGTCTATGGGTGGGCGGATGGCGAGTCTTTTGGCTGACGAGTTGGGTGCCGATGCGTTGGTGTGTTTGGGCTATCCGTTTTATGCGGTGGGGAAGCCGGAGAAGCCTCGGGTTGAGCATTTGGCTTCTTTGCAGACTCGGACGTTGATTGTGCAGGGGGAGCGGGATGCGCTGGGCAATCGGGAGGCGGTTGAGGCTTACACCTTGTCACCGAGTATCAAGGTGTTTTGGCTGGTGGCCGGGGATCATGATTTGAAACCGCTCAAGGCTTCAGGTTTTACCCATGAACAGCATTTGGCCAGCGCCGCGCAGAAAGTAGCCGGGTTTCTCAGCAGCTGACCGAGCTGGTCTGAGATTTTGAACTGCATGAAGATCTGCTCCCTTTCCCCTCGCCCCCATGGGGGAGAGGGCTGGGGTGAGGGGGATCGATTTCAGCTACGACATATTTTTTGGGTACATATCCATTGCTTCGGTAACGGCCACTTAGGGTTCCGCCCTTACGGCGGGTCACTTTTTACAAACGCCTAAAAAGTAACCAAAAACGCTTGCTCCTACGTCCGGCCCGCTCGCTAAGGCTCGGGGTTCCTTCGCTCCGGGATCGATCCGTGCGCAGCGTCTCCGGTTTGCTTCGCTGCACCTACTCCCGCTGTGTTCGACTGCGTCGAACGGTCGCTGCGCTCCCACGCCCGGATCAATCCCTCCACTCAGCCTTCCGACGTCGCCCGTGGATCAAGATCAAAAGCAGGCGAGCTGACACTCGGCCTATTGAGTGGTGAAGGGCCAAGCGGTGTTCGGCTGTTAATTTGTGTTGTGACTGCCCCTCACCCCAGCCCTCTCCCGAGGGAGAGGGAGCCGATTTGGAAGCTTTTCAAAGCCTGAGTTCAACGCGGTATTGCACATCGGCGTACCTCTCCCAAACACCGCGATCAGTCCCCTCTCCCTCTGGGAGAGGGCTAGGGTGAGGGGCGATTTCGCTGACACGATAAAAAACTGGAAGCGCTCTCTGTCCAGCATTTCCTGCGCGTAAACATGATTCCGTGAGCGCGTTTAAAGTACACAGCCCGTTACGCCACGGGGCCTACAACACCTTGCGCCGTTACCTACGCGTACGCCAGAATCCGCCTGCTTACGCGGCTATGAGGTGGGTTGTATCGTGTCCCTGTCACTGAAAAACAGTGATCGGGTTTGGTAGCCCGCTTCGAAACCGTATGGCGTCACCGTATGCAGTCCCTTTTTGGGGGCTCAGATTTTTATGGTGGGCATGCGTGGGGCTCATTCGTGAGCGCCGGGTTTCCCGTTTCGACCGGTCTACCAACCCACGTATGGCCACCACCCATTCGTTTGGTAGCGAGGGTGATGGCTCCTAATATTCGAAACTGGAGTTACACCTATGTTCAAAATCACACCAAACCCGCCCGTTACCGATCCAATCCCACACGACCCCGCGATTAGCCCGCAAAAGATCAAAGAAGCAACCGATCGCGCCCTCGACTACTACCTCAGACCAGAAGCACTGGGAGCCCCACCAAGCTCGCCCAAGTTTCGCCCGGTCTATCTTGTCGACCCCACGCTGGATGACGAAACCCTACTGGTCGAAGCGAGCGAGTCGCTTTCATACGCCCATGCCATGGCCGGCAACATCGCCAACTCAATCGGCGGCCCGGAGCGCAAACCGCTGCTGGCGCTGCAACAGGTGATCATGTTGAACGAGCTGTTGGTCAATCGGCTGCTGGATAAGCTGAAGTTGCCTCAGTAATTTCGCTAGCTGTAATGGCCTCTTCGCGAGCAGGCTCGCTCCCACAGGGGATTGTTGTCGGGCACATAATCTGTGACCACCGCAGATCCAATGTAGGAGTGAGCCTGCTCGCGAAAGCGGCATCACAGATAACACCAAAATCACAGGTCAACTTCCCGTTATTTCTTTGCGGTACATCAAACAATATCCGACAATGCCTCAAAATATTGTTTGGCTTTCAGGTCATCTCTTTTTAAATTGAAAGTACCTTTGGGACTTATTTGTTCGGGAGTTTCGTCTGGTTTTGTTTTTGCAAATATGGCGTCGAACTTACCTTCAACAGTCCCTTTTACAGGGTCCAGCTTAATGCTCAGTGTCGCAGCCTCCGCTTGGATAACTCGCCAGCCTTTCAGCCCGCCCTTCTTTATTGAATGCCTGTGATCACAGTACAAGCCCGTTGCAAGTGTATAAGTGCCTTCCAGTATGTCTTCGTTGATATACGGCACTGCGAGCATAAAACCAAAAAGATTCTCTGAATCGACGGAGCCTACGGAGCCATAAAATATCCATGAGTTGTTAGTTGTCGTGCTTGATTTATAGAATAATGTTCTTTGGGCTTCGGTGGATAAAGAATCGATCTGCCACTGAAATTCGTTGTCCTCTGTTTCGAAGTTATTTATCTGAGGGGTGTTTTCTTCGTTATAAAAATCTCTGAAGTTCACGATGAAATCCTTCTGTCTCGTAGGAGGGGTCCCGTCGATTGATCGAGCGGTATTTCATAGATATTCAGTTGTTAGAATGTTGTCTACTGTCAGAGTTGTCAGCTAGACAAAGTTCGCGGAATGTGCATTTTCGCCTTTTTGTTTTTTCAGATAATAAAAAACCGGAAGCTTTCGCTGTCCGGTTTTTTTATCCTGCTAGAGCAATCAGCGGTTAAACCGCTCCACCAGCGAGTACTGCGTATTCGCCGTCTTCGTCAGCTCTTCACTCAGCAACGCCGAGTTATGCGCCTGCTCCGACGTTTGATCCGCCAGCTCCGAAATATTGCTGATATTACGGCTGATCTCCTCAGCCACCGCACTTTGCTCTTCGGTCGCGGCAGCAATCTGCGTGGTCATGTCGGTGATATTGGCCACCGCTTCACTGATGCCGACCAACGCCTGATCCGCTTCCAGCACCCGCGCTACACCTTCTTCGGCTTGGCGATGCCCGGCTTCCATGGTTTGCACGGCACTCGAAGCCGTTTGCTGCAACTTGGCGATCAAGGCGTGAATCTGCCCAGTTGATTCGCTGGTGCGTTGCGCCAGTTGACGCACTTCGTCAGCCACCACCGCAAATCCACGACCCATCTCGCCGGCACGCGCGGCTTCAATCGCCGCGTTAAGCGCGAGCAGGTTGGTCTGGTCGGCGATGCCTTTGATCACATCAACTACGCCGCCGATTTCGTCGCTGTCCTTGGCCAGTTGGGTCACGGTCAGACCGGTTTCCCCGACGACCACGGACAAACGCTGAATAGCTTCGCGGGTTTCCCCGGCGATGTCACGGCCGCGACCGGTCAGGCGATTGGCTTCCTGAGTGGCGTCAGCCGTGCGCTGTACGTGGCTCGCCACTTCCTGAGTGGTCGCGGCCATTTGATTGACGGCGGTGGCGACCTGTTCGGTTTCCACGCGCTGACGTTCCAGACCGCTGGAGCTGTTGTGCGCCAGGGCGTCGGACTGTTTGGCCTGATCGGTCAGGTGCTCGGCGGTGTCTTGCAGACGGGTCAGGCAGGTTTTCAGGCGGGCTTCCTGGCTGAGGATCGACATTTCCAGACGTGCCTGGGCGCCACGGCTGTCGGTGTACATCTGCGCGATCAACGGGTCGGAAGTGGTCTGCTCGGCCAGGCGCAGCAGTCGTTTGAGCCCGCGTTGCTGCCATTGCAGGCCCATCAGGCCCAGCGGCACTGACAAGCCGGCGGCAAGGGCAAAGCCCCACTGCGAATTCAGGGTCGCGCCGATCACGAAGCTCAGTTGGCTGACCAGAATGAACGGCAGCCAGTCTTGCAGCACCGGCAGCCATTTGTCGCTGGAAGGGATCGCCGACTTGCCTTGGTTGATGCGTTGGTAGAGCGCTTCGGCACGGCGGATCTGTTCGGCGGTGGGTTTGATCCGCACCGACTCGTAACCGACCACCTGATTGCCGTCGAACACCGGTGTCACGTAGGCGTTAACCCAGTAATGGTCACCGGTCTTGCAGCGATTCTTGACAATGCCCATCCATGGCAAGCCTTGTTTCAGTGTGCCCCACATGTGCGAAAACACCGCCGCCGGGACGTCGGGGTGACGGACCAGGTTGTGCGGCGCACGGATCAGTTCATCACGCGAAAACCCGCTGATTTCGACGAATGCGTCGTTGCAGTAGGTGATCACGCCCTTGGCGTCGGTTGTGGAAATCAACCGCTGCTGAGCCGGGAAAGTCCGTTCGCGTTGTGTAATGGGCTGGTTATTACGCATGGTTTTTCAATCCGCAAGGCTTTGAAAGGTTGTCGGCGGTGACAGCTTTTTATTGAAATTATTTTTCAATAATCGGCACGGCGTCGCAAAACGGCGCTTGCTTCAGCCGGCGAGCATCGGATAGGTGAACAGGCCGAAATGCAGCAGGTTCAGGCCAAAATGCGTGGCGATCGCCGCGCCGAGTCCGCCAAAACGATAGGCCAGACCATAGCCGACCCCCGCCAGCCCTGCCAGCAACACCCAGGTCCAGCCCGCACCGGCATGCACCAGACCAAACAGCAACGAGGCCAGCAGCAGGGCGAGGTTTTCACCGTACGGCAGGTGTTTGAAGCGCTGACTGAGACCGCCCTGTATATAGCCGCGAAACAGCGCTTCTTCGACCAGTGTCACCAGCAGCAGGTTGTTCAGCACCCACAGCCATGCCTGATCCGGCCACTTCGGCGCCCAAGTGATCACGCCCAGCAGCAGCGCGCCGCCAAGGGCGAGAACCGCGCTCAGCGTCAGGGCCAGGGCGGTGGCGTACACGCTCAGACGCAATGAACGTCGCCCGATAATCCACGGGCACACCAGCAACAGCCAGAAGCCAATCAGCGGTTTATCGAGATTCAGGTACATCGAGAACGGCACAGCGTTGTCGGTGAAACGTTGTGGATCAATGGCGCGACCGTTGGCGAACCCCGGCAGCCAATGCAGGGCGAGCGCCAAAGCCAGCACGATAAACAGACCATGGCCGAGAAAGCGTGCGACCGGCACCTGTTGCTGGCGCACCGCAAAGCCTGCAAATACCAGCAGCCCGATGGAAATCAGCGCCAGCCAGCCGAGGTGACCGAAGCTCAGCGCCCATCCGTAACCGAGGCTGAGAAGTGCCAGATAGAGCCATGGCAAAGCCTTCATCGAAAGTCCCTGTGCAAATTTGTGGAAGGGCTTTCTACACGGGCGAGGGCGTGGGGACAAGTGAAGGTGTGGCGGAATGTGGGGACGGCACACAAACCTCCGGCCACACACAAATCCCCTGTGGGAGCGAGCCTGCTCGCGAAAGCGGTCGGTCAGACACCATTGATGTCGACTGATCCGCCGTCTTCGCGAGCAGGCTCGCTCCCACAGGGGATTTGTGTAGGGATTGGGATCTAGCGCAGGTCAAGTTTCGCTGCCGCGCGCTCGGTGATTTCCGTGCGCAGCTTCAGCGATGGCGCCGCCCGCAGACGTGCTTCATCGACAATTGCACCCGGCGCAGTCTCCGGACTGCCCGCGTTGAACGGCGGTGCCGGGGCATATTCCAATTGCAACTGGATCAGTTGCGCCGCGTCGGCACCCACCAACTCTTCAGCCAATACCAAGGCAAAATCGATTCCCGCCGTGATCCCGCCACCGGTAAACAGATTGCCGTCACGCACCACCCGATCCTTCACCGCAATCGCGCCCAAGGTCGGCAGCAAATCGTGATACGCCCAATGCGTGGTCGCGCGTTTGCCTTGCAGCAGACCCGCCGCGCCAAGCACCAGCGAACCGGTGCACACCGATGTCACGTACTTCGCCTGAAGGGCCTGGCGTTTGATGAAGTCCAGCGTCTGCGCGTCTTCCATCAATGGCCCGACACCGCCGCCACCGGGCACACAGATCACATCCAGATCCGGGCAATCCTCGAACGTGGTGGTCGGTTTCAGCAGCAGACCGGTGCTGGCGGTGACCGGCATCAGATCTTTCCAGATCAGATGCACCTGCACGTCCGGCAACGAGGCGAGCACGTCATAAGGCCCGGTCAGGTCGAGTTGCTGAACCTGTGGAAACAACAGAAAACCGATCTGCAGCGTCATCGTTCTTGCTCCATGAAAAGGGGTGGACGGCTTCACTGTAGGCGCGTAGGTTCTGGCGCATACGCCAATAACCCCACGAATTACGCCAAATGCCCAAAGCCATCCACGTACTCGCGTTTGCCAATATGCAGATCCTAGATGTCACAGGGCCGTTGCAGGTGTTCGCCTCGGCCAACGACCTCGCCCGCCAGCGCGGGATGCCGATTCCCTATGCGCCGAGCGTGATCGCCAGCGGCGGCGGGGCGGTGATGTCGTCGGCGGGTTTGGCGGTGTTGGCCGAGCCTTTACCGGACGCGGCCAGCGACACGCTGATCATCGCCGGTGGCTGGGGCATTTATCCGGCGGCTGAAGATGGGCTTTTGGTGGATTGGGTGCGCGAACACGCCGCCAAATGTCGACGGGTAGCCTCGGTCTGCACCGGCGCGTTTCTGTTGGCCGCGAGTGGCTGGCTCGACGGCCGCCGCGTGGTCACCCACTGGACCCGCTGCGAACAACTGGCGCAGCAACATCCGAATTTGCACGTCGAGGCCAATCCGATTTTCATTAATGACGGCCCGGTGTGGACGTCGGCGGGTGTCACCGCCGGCATCGATCTGGCGCTGGCGATGGTTGAAGAAGATCTGGGCAGCGACATCGCCCTGGACGTCGCCCGGCATCTGGTGGTGTTTCTCAAGCGCCCGGGCGGGCAATCGCAGTTCAGCGTGACCTTGTCGTTGCAGAATCAGGGCAACCGCTTTGATGAACTGCACGCGTGGATCGCCGAGAACCTCACCTGCGACCTCGGCGTCCCGACCCTTGCCGAGCAAGCCGGCATGAGCGAGCGCAGCTTTGTCCGTCACTACCGCGCCGACACCGGCCAGACCCCGGCGCGGGCGATTGAACTGATCCGCGTCGAGACGGCGCGGCGCTTGCTCAGTGATACCGGTCTACCGGTGAAACGGATCGCGGCCAATTGCGGGTTTGGTAGCGAAGAAACGCTGCGCCGCAGTTTCCTGCGGGCCATCGGCGTGACGCCGCAGGCCTATCGGGAGCGGTTTTCAATCAGCGCTGCAACGGATCAGGTAATGCCTTGAGAGTTTCGGAATGCTTATTCGGGTTCAGATAAACTGCTGGGCCAATTCTGCCTCCCGATTTCAAGGACGATGCATGTCACTCAAACCACTGCTTGCTGTGCTGGTACTCGTCGTGATGCTGGCCGGTTGCGCCTCGCCACCACCGTCACTGCCGGACACCCCGCAACGCCGTGAACTGATGGAGCGCATGTTTGCCAAGTCGACGATCATGCTGTCGTTCAAGGAACTCGACGCGCGAGCCGCCGCCGATCCTGGCCAGCCAAAGCGCCAAGTCAGCGCAGACGAAGCGTTGGCCAAACATAAGCAACAAATGAATGTCGACCTGCCAGCCGCGTACTGGCAGCAGCGCCGCGCAAACCTCGCGCAACTGATCGATGCCAGGGCCAAGGGCGAAGCCATCGGCCTTGCGGCTTATAAAGAAAAGTACTTCGAGCAGTTGTCCCAGGCTCCGACGCCCATGCTAGCGGCTCTGGCCAATGCACCGCGGATGGACGCGCTGCCAGAGTTTCCATTAGTGCTGCCGAACGATCATCAACTCAGTTACTTCTACCTGATGACCGTCGCGGATGAGACGTTCTGGGAGATTGAGCAGTTTTACCAGCACATGGCCGATCTGGATGCACAGTACGGCGTGTGCGCGCTGTACCCGGATTGCTACCGACCGGACTTGCGCACGGCTAAGCCTCGGCTTCCGCCACCTGATTGAAATACTTCGTCCGATCCGGGGTAAACGTCACCCGCATCTTCGTCCGCGAGCAGGTCAGCGAACGCTCTTCACTCAAATCAATATCCAGATCCTCGCCACGCAAGCCTTGCCACTGCGCCAGATACTTCAACGAGCCATATTTTTCGGTTTTCTTCAGGCTGCGGCTCACGCCACCTTTCCAGCCGAGCACGGGCAGTTCGCCGGCTAGACATTTTTGCGCGAGGTCGGGGAAGCGGGTGGCGCGTTGGCGTCCGATTTCCCAGCATTTGATCAGACCCAGGTCGGCGGCTTCCCAGAGTTGGGTGCGGGTCAGGCCGCTGCGAAGGGGCGTGTCGATGTTGCGCTGGACGTGCTGAGACATTCTGGTTCCTTGAATTCGGGTTTTATTGGACAGCTCCGCTGTGCCCGTTGCGGTGGATGGTAGGGGTGGATGTAACAGCTGGCAACAGGGTATTTCCGGGTGTGACTGCGAGTTGCAGGGCAGGCACGGCTCAGGGGATGTTGACCATTTGTAGTCTTACGGCAGTTGAAAGCAGTGGTGAGGGAGCTTGCTCCCGCTCGGCTGCGCAGCAGACGCAAAGCCAGTCGCTGCGGTGCTTCTGAAGAGCGGGGAGGCTGGTTTCAGGGGCGCTTCGCGCTCCCGGCGGGAGCAAGCTCCTTCGCCACAGGGTGTGAGAGTCAGCCTGCTTTTGCGTAGGTGTCAGTCCTACAATTGGCCGTTGACGCGGACTATTTCCTACAGACTTTGGCGACAATTACGGCTGCCAGTAACTCTTTTCCCCACTCAACTTACGGTCGAGAAAACTTGCCGCACTGATCAGTGCCAGATGCGTCAAGGCCTGTGGGGTATTGCCCAAGTGCCGGCCATGGGCGTCGAACTCTTCGGCATACAACCCCAGCGGATTGGCGTAACGCAGCAGTTGTTCAAACTCCAAGTGGGCTTTTTCCACTTGCCCGGCGCGAGCCAGGCATTCGACGTACCAGAACGAGCACGCGGCAAACGCGCCTTCGGTGCCGGCCAGACCATCGATATTGTTGTCGTCATTGCGATAGCGGTAAACCATGCCATCACGCACCAGATGCTTTTCAATCGCCTCAAGCGTCGACAGCCAACGTGGATCCTTGGCGCTGACAAAGCGCACCAACGGCATCAGCAACATCGAGCCGTCCAGCGCGGTGCCACCCTTGTACTGAACGAAATGCCCGCGCTCTTCATCCCAGAAGTTGTCCCAGATATCCACGTAGATCGCCTGCCGGGTCTGATCCCATTGCGCAAACGGTGCCGGCAGCGAGCGTTTCGAGGCCAAACGAATAGCCCGGTCCAGCGCTACCCAGCACATCAAACGCGAGTGCAGAAAGTGGTGCTGCTCACCGCGCATCTCCCAAATGCCAACGTCTTTGGTCTGCCAGGTCTCACAGACTTGATCGACCACTTCGCGCACGTGTTTCCAGCCTTCGTGGGAAATCGCATCGCCGTATTTGTTGACCAGATACACCGCGTCCATCAGCTCACCGAAGATGTCGAGCTGGATCTGGTCATACGCGCCATTGCCGATGCGCACCGGTTTTGCGCCGCCGTGCCCCGAAAGGTGATCAAGTTCGGTTTCCGGTAATTCCTGACGGCCATCGATGGCGTAGAGAATGTTCAGCTTCATCGGCTTGCCGCAGCAATCGCTGACCCGCCCGCGCAACCAGCCCATGTAGGCGTTGGCTTCGCCGACAAAGCCCAGGCGCATGAACGCGTACACCGTAAACGAGGCGTCGCGGATCCACGTGTAGCGGTAATCCCAGTTGCGTTCGCCGCCGGGCGTTTCCGGCAGACCGAACGTGGCGGCGGCGAGAATCGCGCCGTGTTGGCGCGAGGTCAGCAGCTTGAGCGCCAGTGCCGAACGGTTGACCATTTCGCGCCAGCGTCCACGGTAAATCGACTGACCGATCCAGTCGCGCCAGAACTTCAGGGTGCGTTCCATGCACAAGTGTCCGGCGCCTTCGGCGAATCGTGGATCATCGCTCGCACCAAGCATGAACGCCGCCGTTTCATCTTGCTTGAGCGTGAATTGTGCCAGCGCCGCTTGCGCGTCGATCTGCATCGGCTGGTCCGACGCCAGGCGCAGAGACGGTTGGCCAGCAGCGCTGAACGTCACGTCTTGTTGTTCCATCTGTGCTCGGGTGTCGGCTCGGGCGTAATCGTGGCGCACGGCGCAGCGCATCGTGAAAGTCGCCGAGCCGCTCACTACGCGAACCCTGCGCATCAGCAGCGGTAGCGCATCGTCACTGTCGCCGATAGGCAGCAGATCGGTCACTTCCACCACCGCGCGCTCACTCAGCCAGCGGGTTTGCAGGACGTTGGTGTCGGGCAGGTAGATCTGCTCACGGCGCGCATCGGGCAAGTCTGGTGCCAACTGGAAAATCCCCGCGTCGGGGGTGTCCAGCAACGAACAGAAAATCGATGGGCTGTCGAACTCTGGCCAGCAGAAAAAATCCACACTGCCGCGATCATTGACCAGTGCCGCACTGCGCATATCGCCGATGATGCCGTGGGCGTCGATCGGGCTTTGTCGTTCCAGGTGATGCTCAGCCATTGCCGCGAAACTCCGGATAGAGGCTCATGCCGCCGTCGATGAACAGGGTGGTGCCAACGATGTAATCGGAGGCATCCGAGGCGAGAAAGACCACCGCGTTGGCGACGTCTTCGACATCGCCGATACGGCCGTAAGGAATCAGCTCCAGCAGCTTTTCGCCGGCAGCGCCTTCGGTGGCGTCTTGATTGATCGCCGTACGAATCGCTCCGGGCGCGATGCTGTTGATGCGAATGCGTTGATGACTGACTTCCTGGGCAAGGGTCTGCATCAATTGATCGACGCCGCCCTTGGACGCGGCGTAATTGACGTGCCCGGCCCAGGGAATGCGCTGGTGCACCGAGCTCATGTGGATGATCTTGCCGGCCGCGCGCGACACGCCTTCACGAACGCCCTGTCGGTTGAAAATCCGCAGGGCAGCACGGGCGCAGAGGAATTGCCCGGTGAGGTTGACGCCGATCACCGCGTTCCAGTCGTCGAGGCTCATGTCCACGGCGGCAGCGTCTTTTTGCATCCCGGAATTGGCGATCAGAATGTCCAGTGAGCCGAAGGCGTCAAGGGTTTCGGCGAACAGTCGTTCAACGTCGTCTTCCTTCGAGACGTCGGCGCCGATGGCTATCGCCTGGCCGCCGTCGGCAATGATCTGCCGGGCCAGTGCTTCGGCCGGTTCTGCCTGGCGGTTGCAGTTGATGACCACCGCCGCGCCGGCTGCGGCGAGGGCTTTGGCGGCCGCGTGGCCGATGCCGGAGCTGGCGCCGGTGATCAGGGCAACTTGTCCGGTGAGGGAGATTTGCATGCGGTGGCGCGCCTTGAGTGAGGGCCTACTTAGCTGACTGGTGGCTGGCGCTGAGAGTTCATTCGGGGGATGCGGTGATTGCGTTTGCCCCTTCACGAGCAAGCTCGCTCCCACAGTAGTTCTGCGGCGTACACAAATCCTGTGGGAGCGAGCCTGCTCGCGAAGGGGCCTTCACATTCCACCAACAATTGCGCACTTCCCCGGCATCCGGCGCTATGGCAAGTTGGCGGCCCTTGATGAGGCTGCAACCGATGGCAAACCCTTACCGCGAATTATTCAACGCCCCCGGCGCACGCAATTTCGTGCTGGCCGGGATGATTGCGCGCATGCCGATTTCGATGACCGGTATCGGCGTGATCACCATGCTTTCGCAACTCAAGGGTGGTTATGCATTGGCCGGTGCAGTGGCGGCGACGTTTGCCTTGGCCACGGCGTTTTGCGCGCCGCAGGTTTCACGGCTCGTGGACCGCTTCGGGCAGGGGAAAATTCTCCCGGTCTCGGCGCTGATCGGCGGTGGCGCGCTGCTGATGTTGCTGCTGTGCACGCGGTTGCAGGCGCCAAACTGGACGCTGTTCATCTTCGCCGCGCTGGCCGGGTGCATGCCGAGCATGTCGGCAATGGTGCGTGCGCGCTGGACCGAGATCTATCGCGGCCAGCCGCAATTGCAGACCGCGTATGCGTTGGAGTCGGTACTTGATGAGGTCTGCTTTATCGTCGGCCCGCCGCTGTCGGTGGGCTTGTGCGTGGCGGTGTTTCCCGAGGCCGGCCCGCTGGCGGCTTTGCTGGCTCTGGCGATTGGCGTGACGGCGTTTGTCGCCCAGCGCAGCACCGAGCCACCGGTGCACCCGCATGCGAGCGAACATCACGCCTCGATCATTGGTTCGACTGACGTTCAATTACTGCTGGCGCTGATGATTGCCATGGGCGTTATCGTCGGTGTGATCGATGTGGTCAGCGTCGCGTTTGCCCAACAACAAGGTCAGCCGGCGGCCGCCAGTATCGTGCTGTCGGTGTATGCCATCGGTTCGTGTCTGGCCGGCATTGCTTTCGGGGCGATGCGTTCGAAACTGCCATTGCCGCAGTTGTTCCTGTACGGCGGGGTGGCGACGGCGGTGACGACGTTGCCGCTGTTGCTGGCGAGCAATATTTTTGGCTTGTCGCTGGCGGTATTCGTTGCCGGGCTGTTCTTCTCGCCGACGCTGATTGTCGCGATGGCATTGATTGAACGTATCGTGCCAGCGGCCAAGTTGACCGAGGGCCTGACCTGGCTCGTGACCGGTTTGAGTATTGGCGTTGCCGTAGGGGCCGCCGGCTCCGGTTGGCTGGTGGATGCTTTCGGCGCACGCAGCGGTTTCTGGCTGGCGATTGCGGCGGGGGCGGTGGTGCTGGGTTCGGCAATACAGAGTTACCGCCATCTGAAATGAAATTTCCATTGTGGGAGCGAGCTTGCTCGCGAATGCGTCAGATCAGTCGACATCAATTTTGAATGAAAGACCGCTTTCGCGAGCAAGCTCGCTCCCACAGGAGTTTAGGGGTTACCAACCCCGTCCCGAGTTGACCCAGAAATTCACTGACAGTGAAGTCGACACCGATTCCACCTGATGGAACCAGCCCTCCGGCAAAAACAGCAAATCCCCAGCCTCCAGCGTTACCCGCAGGAATGTCACGTCGCGGGCAGCGGGAAAACGCTCGTAGTCCGGCGCATCGGGGTTGAAATCACAGCCGTCCAGACCGCCCTTGGGCGCCGTCGACCAGGTGCCCAAGGCTTCACGATGATGCGGTGCGGCGAGGGTGAATGTCTTCTGCCCCCATACCTGTGCGAACAGATTGTCGGTGTCATCGCGGTGCAACGGCGTGAGCGTGCCTTTGGGGCCGATCCAGATGCGTGGCGGGATGAACAGCGACGTATCGAAGTAGGGCGGGTACTTGATTTGCTGCATCAGCTGCGCAGGCAGGATGTTGTTGCCCATGTACGCCGGCGGCTCGCCGTTGGCGCCCTTGACCGCCGGTTTGTCCAGCGAGGCGATGAAGTCGGCCATCGACGTGGAGCGAAAATCACGTTCGGTGGAGAAGGTTTTCTTCACGTAGTCGCCGTGGCGGGTGATGCCTTGCAGCTCGGCGAAATGCACCAGCGATTCTTCTCGGCTGAGTTTGAACAGTGGCCAGTCGTGCAGCGCATTGCTGATCACCACCGGAATGCCGTTGGGCAGATAGCGGCTTTTGAATTCGGCGACCGACAGATCACTGCGGGCAAGGCGTTCGACGCTGCTTTGGGTCGGCAGGCTGGCAGTGAGTTTTTCACTGAAGCGCGGCGGGGTCGGGTAGCGCTTGTTCATGTCGACCTTTTCCGCCACGGCGCGGCCGTGCATCGCATGCTCGATGATCTGCGGCAGCATCGTTGCCAGGCCCATGTTGCCGCCGATTTTCAGGCGTCCGCTGGCGAACAGCTCTTCGACGTTGGCCATGCCGCTCATGATCCCGAGGAAATCGCGCTCGGCGACTTCAATGGTCACGTCGGGACTGGCGTGGCGACCGGGTTCGGTGCGGCTGCTGGCCTTGACCTCGGACCAGTAGGCCTGCTGCGGACCGAACACGAATTGAAACACGCCTTCGATGCCGACAGCGCCGGCATTGGCGAACAGTTTGCCCAGGATGCTCTGCAGGTCCACGGTGATCCCTCGTTATTGGTTTTGGCCTGAACAGTTAACGAGCACCTGGCAGGGGAATTTACTGGCCGATGACTAATTTGCCCGGTGCGGGATCCGTCTCTCTCTACAGATGAATTTTTCGAGGAAAGCGTGGTGACCAAGCTGACCCTGCTGTGCCTGCCGTATTCCGGCGCCAGTGCCATGGTCTACAGCCGCTGGCGGCCAAAACTGCCGCAGTGGTTGCAGTTGCAACCGGTTGAGCTGCCTGGACGTGGCGCGCGTTTTGGCGAGCCGCTGCATACCGACATGCGTGCATTGGCGATGCAACTGGCCAAGGAGCTGCGTCCGACACTCAAAGTCCCTTATGCACTGTTCGGCCACAGCCTTGGCGCGTTGCTGGCCTGCGAAATGGCCCACGCCCTGCGCGCGCTGGGTTGTCCGGAGCCAGTGGCGATGTTCGCTTCCGGCACTGCGGCACCGACGATGCGCGCCGATTACGATCGCGGCTTTGCCGAACCCAAGACCGACGCCGAGCTGATCGAACAACTGCGCACGCTCAATGGCACCAGTGAGGAAGTGCTGGCCAACGAAGAGCTGATGAGTCTGACCTTGCCGATCCTGCGCGCGGATTTTCAACTGTGCGGCAAGTTCGAGCCGCTGGCGCGACCGTTGCTCAACTGCCCGGTGCATGTGCTCGGCGGCAAGGCTGACCGCGCCACCACCGAGCAATTGATCGGCTGGAGCAAGGAAACCCGCGGCAGTTTCTCGGTGGACATGCTTGCGGGCGGGCACTTCTTTATTCATGAGCATGAAGCGAAGGTATTGAAGGTGATCAAGGATCAACTTGACGTGCACCATCGCCGCCACGCCATGGCCGCAACCGCCTGAACACCGCGAAAACCTGTGGGAGCGAGCCTGCTCGCGAAGGGGTCGTGTCAGCCAATATAAATGGCGCCTGACACACTGCTTTCGCGAGCAGGCTCGCTCCCACAGGGTTTTGTGCAAATCTGAAAATCCCCGCTCCGCCGCCCGCCTGACAGTTGTTCTCATTCGCTAATTTTTCCGGTCTGCATTCGTTTTATAGGGATGACGTGCCTTTGTGCTTCCTGCCTACTGATCCGGATGCTGAGAAATGAATGCTGAAGACTCCTTGAAACTTGCTCGCCGGTTTATCGGGTTGCCCCTGGAAAAGCGCCAGATGTTCCTCGCGGCCCTGCAAAAGGAGGGCGTGGATTTCGCCCGGTTTCCGATTCCGGCCGGGATCGAGGCTGAAGATCGTCAGGCGCTGTCCTACGCCCAGCGGCGCATGTGGTTTCTTTGGCAGCTCGATCCGCAGAGCGGCGCCTATAACCTGCCGGGCGCGGTGCGGCTTGGCGGTCAGCTGAATCTGACTGCGCTGGAGCAGGCTTTCGCCAGTCTGGTCGAGCGTCACGAAACCCTGCGCACGGTGTTCCAGCGTCAGGCCGATGACAGCTTGCTGCAAGTGCCGGCCAGCGCGCCGTTGCTGATCAATCATGAAGACTTCAGCGCGCTGCCGGCTCTTGAGCGCGAACAAGCCGTCGTCCGCGCTGCCGAACTGCAATCGGTTATGCCGTTCGATCTGGCTGTCGGCCCGCTGTTGCGGGTGACCTTGCTCAAGCTCGCCGAGCAGGAACATGTCCTGCTGCTGACCCTGCACCACATCGTCTCCGATGGCTGGTCGATGAACGTGCTGATCGACGAGTTCATCCGTTGCTACGATGCTTTCGATGCTGGTCAGCAGCCGCAACTGGCCGCGCTGCCAATTCAGTACAGCGACTACGCGCTCTGGCAGCGCCGCTGGCTGGAGGCGGGCGAGCAGGCGCGGCAACTCGATTACTGGCAAGCACAACTGGGCGACGAACACCCGGTGCTGGAGCTGCCGCTGGACCACTCGCGTCCGGCGATGCCGAGCTATCGCGGCACCCGTTACGAATTCGCCATCGATGGGCAATTGGCCGAGCAACTGCGCAACACCGCGCAGCAGCATCAGGTCACCTTGTTCATGTTGCTGCTTGGTGCCTTCAACGCGCTGCTGCATCGCTACACCGGCCAGACTGACATCCGCGTCGGCGTGCCGATTGCCAACCGCAACCGGGGCGAAATCGAAGGGCTGATCGGCTTCTTCGTCAACACCCAAGTACTGCGCACGCAACTGGATGGCCAGACTCGGGTCGATGACCTGCTGCGCGCTATTAAGGAAACCGCGCTCGGCGCTCAGGCGCATCAGGATCTGCCGTTCGAACAACTGGTCGAAGCACTGAAACTGGAACGCAGCCTCAGTCACACGCCGCTGTTCCAGGTGATGTACAACCACCAGCCGCAAGTGGCCGATATCGCCACCCTCAGCACGGCGTCCGGCCTGGTGCTCGACAGCCTCGACTGGCAAAGCCGCACCACCCAGTTCGACCTGACCCTCGATACCTACGAGAAGGGCGGAAAACTGCACGCGGCGCTGACGTACGCCAGCGACTTGTTCGAGCCTGCGACCATCGTGCGCATGGCGCGCCACTGGTTGCGCTTGCTCTCGGCCATGGTCGCCGATCCGGCGCAACGCATCGGCGAATTGCCGTTGCTGGAAGCGGATGAACAACACACGCTGGTGCATGACTGGAACAACGTTCACGCGGTCTATCCGACCGAAACACCCATACACCAACTGATCGAAGCGCAGGTGGCGCGCACGCCGAATGCGCCGGCGCTGCTGTTCGGCGAACAGACCCTGAGCTACGCCGAACTGGATGCCCGCGCCAACCGCCTCGCGCATTTGCTGCGTGAGCAGGGTGTGCGGGCCGACAGTCTGGTCGGTGTGTGCGCTTTGCGTTCGGTAGAAATGGTTGTCGCGCTGCTGGCGATTCTCAAGGCTGGCGGCGCCTACGTGCCACTCGATCCGGAGTACCCGCAGGAACGTCTGGCGTACATGATTGAGGACAGTGGCATCACCTTGCTGATGACCCAGGATGCTTTGCTGGCGTCGCTGCCAACTGATGGCGTGCAGGTCATTACGCTGGATAAGCCGGGCCTGCTCGACAGCTATAGCGATAGCCGCCCGGAAGTCAGCGTCGATCCGCTGAACCTGGCCTATGTGATTTACACCTCAGGCTCCACCGGTAAACCAAAAGGCGCCGGCAACAGCCACGCGGCGCTGGTCAACCGCTTGTGCTGGATGCAGGAAGCCTACGGCCTCGACGCCAGCGATTCGGTGTTGCAGAAAACCCCGTTCAGTTTCGACGTTTCGGTCTGGGAATTCTTCTGGCCGTTGCTGACCGGTGCGCGTCTGGTGGTTGCCGTGCCGGGTGCGCACCGCGATCCGCTGCAACTGATCGACATCATCAACCGCCACAGCATCAGCACGTTGCACTTTGTGCCGTCGATGTTGCAGGCGTTCATTCATGAGGCGGGCGTTGAAAGCTGCGTGAGCCTCCAGCGCATCGTCTGCAGCGGGGAAGCACTGCCGCTGGATGCACAATTGCAAGTCTTCGCCAAACTGCCGAACGCCGGCCTCTACAACCTTTACGGCCCGACCGAAGCGGCCATCGACGTGACTCACTGGACCTGCATTGACGAGGGCGCGGACAGCGTGCCGATCGGCCGGCCGATCGCCAACCTGCGCACCCACGTCCTCGACGCCGAACTATTGCCGGTGCCGAGCGGCGTCGCCGGTGAGCTGTATCTGGGCGGCGCCGGGCTGGCGCGCAGTTATCACCAGCGTCCGGCGCTGACGGCCGAGCGTTTTGTGCCGTGCCCGTTCCACAACGGCGCGCGCCTGTACCGCACCGGTGACCGGGTGCGTCAGCGTGCCGACGGCGTGATCGAATACCTCGGCCGTCTCGACCATCAAGTGAAACTGCGCGGTCTGCGCATCGAATTGGGCGAAATCGAAACCCGCCTGATGCAGCATCCGCTGGTGCGTGAAGCGGTGGTGCTGGTGCAGGGTGGCAAACATCTGGTCGCTTATCTGGTGCTGGAACAGGCTCAGCCGGACGAGCAGTGGCAGCAGGACGTCAAGGCGTGGCTGCTCGGCAGTCTGCCGGAGTTCATGGTGCCGACCTACCTGATCACCCTGGCGAAATTGCCGGTAACGGCCAACGGCAAACTCGATCGCAAAGCCTTGCCGCAACCGGACGCCGCGCCGCAACAGGCGTTCGTCGCGCCGCAGGATGCGCTGCAAAAAGCCTTGGCGGCGATCTGGGAAGACGTGCTCGGGCTTGAGCGCGTGGGTCTGGAAGACAACTTCTTCGAACTGGGCGGCGACTCGATCATCTCGATTCAAGTGGTCAGCCGTGCACGGCAGGCCGGGATTCGTCTCAGCCCGCGCGACCTGTTCCAGTACCAGACCGTGCGCAGCCTCGCGCTGGTTGCCACGCTGGATAATCAGACCTCGGTGGATCAAGGGCCGGTGACCGGCGACGCCGTGCTCGGGCCAATTCAACAGCATTTCTTCAGCCGCGCGATGCCACTGCGAGAACACTGGAACCAGTCGCTGCTGCTGACCCCGCGCGACACATTGAACGCGCAGTGGCTCGATGCAGCACTGACGCAGGTGATCAATCACCACGACGCGTTGCGCCTGCGCTTTGTCGAAAGCGCCGACGGTTGGCAGCAAAGTCACGGCCCGCTGATTGAAGGCGCCGACCTGTGGCTGCGCGACGCCGAGTCCGCTGAGCAATTGCAGGCGCTGTGCAACGAAGCCCAACGCAGCCTCGATCTGCAAAACGGTCCGCTGCTGCGCGCACTGCTGGTGACGCTGGCCGACGGCTCTCAGCGCCTGGCTCTGATCATTCACCACTTGGCGGTGGACGGGGTTTCCTGGCGCGTGTTGCTGGAAGATCTGCAGCAGGCTTACGAGCAACTGGCGGCGGGCGGCGGCATTCAGCTGCCGGCCAAGACCAGTGCCTTTCAGAGCTGGACCGCCCGCCTCGAAAGCGACGCTGCACGTTTCGACGAACAACTGGATTACTGGAAAACCCAGCATCAGGACGCGCGCGATCTGCCCTGCGAACGGCCTGACGGCAGCCTGCAAAACCTGTACGGCGAAAAAATCGAATGGCGCCTTGATGCCGAGCGCACCCGCCAGTTGCTGCAACAGGCGCCGGCCGCGTATCGCACGCAGGTCAACGACCTGCTGCTGACCGTATTGGCCCGTACCATCAGCCGCTGGAGCCAGCAGCCGGGCACGCTGATCGAACTGGAAGGCCATGGTCGCGAAGACCTGTTCGATGACATCGACTTGACCCGCACCGTGGGCTGGTTCACCAGTCTGTTCGCGGTCAATCTGACGGCCGCCGACGATCTCGACGGTTCGATCAAGGCGATCAAGGAGCAGTTGCGCGGCGTGCCGGACAAGGGCCTGGGTTACGGCGTGCTGCGCTATCTCGGCGCGCCATCGGTGCGCGCCGAACTGGCGGCGCTACCGCAGCCGCGTATCACCTTCAACTACCTCGGTCAGTTCGACCGCCAGTTCGACGACGCGGCGCTGTTCGTGCCGTCCGCTGAAACCAGCGGCGTCGCGCAGGACCCGGCGGCACCACTGGCCAACTGGCTGACCGTGGAAGGTCAGGTGTATGGCGGCGAGTTGTCGATGAGCTGGGGTTTCAGCCGCGAAATGTTCGATGGCGCGACCGTGCAGAAACTGGTGGATCAGTACGCCATCGAACTGCACGCGCTGATCGAGCATTGCTGCACGCTGCAAGCCGCACAGGCAACGCCGTCGGACTTCCCGCTGGCCCGCGTGACGCAGGCGCAACTGGATGCTTTGCCGGTACCGGCAGGTTTGCTCGATGATGTTTATCCATTGTCGCCGATGCAACAGGGTCTGCTGTTCCACACCCTCTATGAACAAGCGGCGGGTGAGTACATCAACCAGTTGCGCGTCGATGTGCAGGGTATCGACCCTGAGCGTTTCCGCGCCGCGTGGCAGGCCACCGTGGATGCGCAGGACATTCTGCGCAGCGGTTTTGTCTGGCAGGGCGAGCTCGCGCAACCGTTGCAGATCGTTCACAAGCAAGTGCAGTTGCCGTTCAGCACGCTGGACTGGCGCGACCGCGACGATCAGCCAGCGGCGCTCGCGGCGCTGGCCGATGCCGAACGTCAGCAAGGTTTCGATCTGAGCTGTGCGCCACTGCTGCGACTGCTGCTGGTGCAGACCGGTGTCGAGCAATGGCATTTGATTTATACCCACCATCACATCCTGATGGACGGCTGGAGCAACTCGCAGTTGCTCGGCGAAGTCTTGCAGCGCTACAGCGGCCGCACGCCGCTGAATGGCGGTGGGCGTTATCGCGATTACATTGCCTGGCTGCAACGTCAGGACGGCCAACTGAGTGAGGATTTCTGGAGCGGCCAATTGGCCGCCCTGCAAGAGCCGACGCGACTGGCCCGCGCAGCCACCGCTGGCGAGATCCAGAGCGGCCACGGCGATCACTACCTGACGCTGGATGCGCAACGCACCCAAGCGCTGGAAGCCTTTGCCCGCCAGCAGAAAGTCACCGTCAACACCTTGGTGCAAGCGGCATGGCTGCTGTTGCTGCAACGCTACACCGGCCACGAAGCCGTGGCGTTCGGTGCGACCGTGGCCGGACGTCCGGCGGATCTGCCGGGCATCGAGCAACAGGTCGGTTTGTTCATCAACACCTTGCCGGTGATCGGCGCGCCGCGTCCGGATCAAAGCGTTGGTAGCTGGCTGCAAGCGGTGCAGGCGCAAAACCTCAGCCTGCGCGACTTCGAGCACACGCCACTGGCAGATATCCAGCGTTGGGCCGGCCAGGGCGGTGAAGCGCTGTTCGACAACATTCTGGTGTTCGAAAACTACCCGATTGCCCAGGCGCTGAGTCAGGCCGGGCAAGGGCTGACATTCGGTGATGTCGGTAACCTCGAACAGACCCATTACGCGCTGAGCGTGGCGGTCACCCTCGGTCAGCAACTGGCGTTGCACTACAGCTTTGATCGTGGCCAGTTCACCGGCGAAGTGATCGAAGGCATCAGTGCGCACCTGCTGCAATTGCTTGAGCAGTTTGCTGTATCGGCCGAGCGCAACCTCGGCGAGATCGCACTGGCCAGCGTTGAGGAGCACGCCCGCCAGCAAGCCGAAAATCAGCCGCAGCCATACCCGGTAGATATCGGCGTACATCAGCGCATTGCCGCATTGGCTGCGCAGAATGCGCAACGCACGGCGGTGATTTTCAACGGTCAGCATTTCAGCTACGGCGAAATCGACCAGCGTGCCAATCAACTGGCGCACGCACTTATTGCCCGTGGCGTCGGCGCGGAAACCCGCGTTGGCGTAGCGCTGCCGCGCAGTGAGTCGGTGATCGTCGCGTTGCTGGCGGTGCTCAAGGCTGGCGGCGCCTACGTGCCGCTGGACACCAGTTACCCGCGCGAACGTCTGGCCTATCTGATCGAAGATTCCGGGCTGGCGCTGCTGATCAGCGACTCGTCGGTGTCGGCGCAATTGCCGGTCGATGAATCGGTGCCGCTGCTGGAGTTGGATCGTCTCGATCTGCGTGAACTGCCGATCAAGGCGCCGGCGGTGCAACTCGATCCGCACAACCTCGCCTACGTGATTTATACCTCCGGTTCCACCGGCAATCCGAAAGGCGTCAGCGTCGCCCACGGCCCGCTGGCCATGCACTGCCAGGCCATCGGTCAGCGCTATGAAATGCGTGACAGTGACTGCGAATTCCACTTCATGTCGTTCGCCTTCGACGGTGCCCACGAACGCTGGCTGACCAGCCTGACCCACGGCGCGTCGCTGCTGATTCGCGACGACAGCTTGTGGACGCCGGAGCAGACCTACAACGCGATGATCGAACATGGCGTGACCGTCGTCGCATTCCCGCCGGTGTACCTGCAACAACTGGCCGAACACGCCGAGCGCGTGGGCAATCCGCCGAAAGTGCGGATCTACTGCTTCGGCGGTGATGCAGTGCCGAACGCCAGTTTCGAGCGCGTTAAGCGTGCGCTCGATCCGGACTACATCATCAACGGCTACGGCCCGACCGAAACCGTGGTCACGCCGCTGATCTGGAAGGCCGGTCGCGAAGTGCCGTGTGGTGCTGCGTATGCGCCAATCGGCAGTCGTATCGGTGATCGCAGCGCCTATGTCCTCGACGCTGATCTGAACCTGCTGCCGCAAGGCATGGCCGGTGAGTTGTACCTCGGTGGCACGGGGTTGGCGCGGGGTTATCTGAATCGTCCGGGGCTGACGGCCGAGCGCTTCGTCGCGGACCCGTTCAGCGCCACGGGCGGCTTGCTTTATCGCACTGGCGACCTGGTGCGTCAGCGTGTCGACGGCACGTTCGACTACCTGGATCGCATCGATAACCAAGTGAAGATTCGCGGTTTCCGTATCGAGCTCGGCGAAGTCGAAGCAGCCCTGCAAGCGCTCGACGGCGTGCGCGAAGCGGTGGTCGTGGCGCAGGAAGGCAGCGCCGGCAGTGGCAAGCGTCTGGTGGCGTATGTGGTGGGCGATTCCAGCCGTGCCGACTTCACCGACGATCTGCGTGCGCAACTGAAAGCCACGTTGCCGGGGCACATGGTGCCGGCGTACGTCTTGCGTCTGGAACGCATGCCGCTGACACCGAACGGCAAACTCGATCGCAAGAACCTGCCGAAACCGGACGTCAGCCAGCTGCAACAAACTTACGTTGCACCGCAAACGGCGCTGGAACAGCAACTGGCGACGATCTGGCAAGACGTGCTCAAGCTCGAGCAGGTCGGTATCAGCGACAACTTCTTCGAGCTGGGCGGCGACTCGATCATCTCGATTCAGGTGGTCAGCCGCGCGCGGCAGGCCGGGATTCGCTTTACACCGAAAGACCTGTTCCAGCACCAGACTATTGCCGCGTTGGCGGCAGTGGCGCAGACCGGGGAAGCGCTGCAGGTGATCGATCAGCAACCGGTCACCGGTCGCACGGCACTGTTGCCGATTCATCAGGAATTTTTCGCCCAGGCGATTCCCGAGCGTCACCACTGGAACCAGTCGGTGATGCTCAAAGCCAATCAACCCCTGAATGCTCACGTGCTCGAGCAGGCGCTGGATGCCTTGGTGCTGCATCACGACAGCTTGCGTCTGGAGTTTGCCGAGCAGGCTGAGAGTTGGGTCGCGCAATACCGTGATGTGGCAACGCAAGCGGGTGAGACCATTCTCTGGCAAGTCGAGGTGACCGACCTCGCGGCGCTGGAGGCCCTGGGTGAAAAGGCGCAACGCAGCCTGCAACTGAGCGGTGGCTCGCTGATTCGCGCGGTGCTGGCGAACCTGGCTGACGGTACGCAACGACTGTTGCTGATCGTGCATCACCTGGTGGTTGATGGTGTGTCATGGCGGATCCTGTTCGAAGACCTGCAAAACGCTTATCGGCAGCTCAGCGCTGGCGCGTCCGTGGAATTACCGGCCAAGACCAGCGCAGTCAAAGCCTGGGCGGCAGCGTTGCAGGACTATGCGGCAACCCCAGCGCTGCAAACCGAACTGGGCTTTTGGCAGCAACAGTTGCGAGGCGCTTCGGCTGCCTTGCCTTACGACCATCCGCACGGCGGGCAGCAACACGATCAGGCGCTGACGATCCGCAGCAAACTGGACAAAGCCCTGACCCGTCAACTCTTGCAGGATGCGCCACAGGCCTATCGCACGCAGGTCAACGATCTGCTGCTGACGGCACTGGCGCGAGTGATGGTGCGCTGGACCGGTGCTGACAACGCGTTGGTCTTGCTCGAGGGCCACGGTCGCGAAGACTTGTTCGACAGCATCGACCTGACTCGCACCGTGGGCTGGTTCACCAGTGTGTTCCCTGCGCGTCTGTCGCCGGCGGCCGACTTGGGCGCATCGCTCAAGCAAGTGAAGGAACAACTGCGGGCGATTCCGCACAAGGGCATCGGCTTCGGTGCGCTGGCACATCTGGGCGATGGAAAGGCTCGGGAAACCCTGCAGACCTTGCCGGCGCCGCGCCTGACTTTCAACTATCTGGGCCAGTTCGACGGCAGCTTCGACGCGGCCGATGAGGCCTTGTTCGTACCGACCAGCGAAGCCGGCGGTGCCGAAGTCAATATGCAAGGGCCGCTGGGCAATCCGCTGGCGCTGAACGGCAAAGTCTTCGGCGGTGAACTGGACCTGAGCTGGACCTACAGCGGCGCCCTGTTCGACGCCGCGACCATTCAGCGTCTGGCCGATGACTACGTGCAGGAACTCACTGCACTGATCGGCCATTGCTGCGCCAGCGGCAACCGCGGCGTGACGCCGTCGGACTTCCCGCTGGCGCACCTGTCGCAAGCGCAACTGGATGCGCTGGTGCTGGAGCCGCAAGGCATCGATGACATCTATCCGCTGTCGCCGATGCAGCAGGGCATGCTGTTCCACACTTTGCTCGAACACGGCAATGGCGACTACATCAACCAGATGCGCCTCGACGTCGACGGTGTCGATCCGCAGCGTTTCCGCGCGGCCTGGCAAGCGGTGGTGGATGCTCACGACATACTGCGCAGCGGGTTCTTCTGGCAGGGCGACTTGCCGCAACCGGTGCAAGTGGTGCAGCGCCAGGTCGAGGTGCCGTTCAGCGTGCTCGACTGGAACGGCAAGGCTGATCTGGACACGGCACTGCAAACCCTCGCTGACGAGGAGCGCGCCCTGGGCCTGGATCTGAACAGTGCGCCGCTGCTGCGTCTGGTGCTGGTGCGCACGGCGACCGACCGTCATCACCTGATCTACACCAACCATCACATCCTGATGGATGGCTGGAGCAGCGCGCAGTTGCTCGGCGAAGTGCTGCAGCATTATCGCGGCGAAGCGGTGCCGCGTCCGGCGGGTCGCTATCGCGATTACATCGGCTGGCTGCAACGTCAGGACGCAGCGGCTGCCGAACAATACTGGCTGGCGACGCTGGGCGATCTGCAAGAGCCGACGCGTCTGGCCAACGCCATCGCGCGGCCAATCGACGCGTTGCCAAGTGTCGGTTATGGCGACCATTACCAAGTGCTGGACGCCGACCTGAGCGTACGTCTGGGTGAATTTGCCCGCGCCTCGAAAGTCACCGTCAACACACTGGTGCAAGCCGCGTGGCTGCTGCTGTTGCAGCGCTACACCGGCAAGGACTGTGTGGCGTTTGGCGCGACCGTGGCCGGGCGTCCGGCGGATCTGCCGGGGGCCGAAGAACAGATCGGTCTGTTCATCAATACCTTGCCGGTAGTGGCCACGCCGCAAGCGCAGCAGAGTCTGGCCAGTTGGCTGCAAGCCGTGCAGGCGCAGAACCTCGCGTCCCGTGAGTTCGAACACACGCCGCTGGCGGATATTCAACGCTGGGCCGGGCAGGGCGGTGACGCGTTGTTCGACAGCCTGATGGTGTTCGAAAACTACCCGATCGGCGAAGCACTGGAACGTGGCGCGCCGCAGGGGTTGCGTTTCGGTGCGGTGGTCAATCAGGAGCAGACCAACTATCCGTTGACGCTGCTGGTGAGCATGGGCGCGCAACTGTCGGTGCATTTCAGCTATCAGCGCGACAGCTTTGCCCCGGCCAGCGTGGCGCAGTTGGGCGCGAGTTTGCAGCGTCTGCTCAGCCAAATGAGTGAGGCGGGTGAGCGCTTGCTCAGCGAGTTGAACCTGATCGAAAGCGCTCCGAACGTCGACAGCGATTTCGTCACCGAACAGTGCATCCATCAAGCCATTGCACATCAAGTTGCAGCGACTCCGGATGCGCTGGCGGTGACTTTCGCTGACAAGCCACTGACCTACGCCGAACTGGATGCGCAGGCCAATCGTCTGGCGCACAAACTGATCGAGCTGGGCGTCGGCCCGGAAGTGCGGGTGGGCGTGGCGATGCCGCGTTCCGAACAGTTGTTGATTGCCTTGCTGGCGGTGCTCAAATCCGGTGGCGCCTATGTGCCGCTGGACCCGGATTACCCGGCTGATCGCGTTGCCTACATGCTTGAAGACAGCCGTGCGCGGGTGTTGCTCACCGAGCAAGCGGTCGCTGCGACGCTGAGCGTTCCGGCTGACACGCAAGTGCTGCTGATGGATCTGGTGTCGCTGAACGCTTATCCGGCTAGCGCACCTCAAACATCGGTCACACCGGACAACCTCGCCTACGTGATCTACACCTCCGGTTCCACCGGCAAGCCAAAAGGCGTGTCGATTGCCCATCGCAACGTCATGGCGCTGATCGACTGGTCGGCCAAGGTCTACAGCCGCGACGACATCCAAGGCGTGCTGGCCTCGACTTCGGTGTGCTTCGACCTGTCGGTGTGGGAGCTGTTTGTCACGTTGGCCAATGGCGGTTCGCTGATCATCGCGCGCAATGCTTTGGAACTGCCAAACCTGCCGGCGCGCGATCAAGTGCGCCTGATCAACACCGTGCCGTCGGCCATCGCTGCGTTGCAACGCGCCGGGCAGATTCCGCCGAGCGTGCGCATCATTAACCTGGCCGGTGAGCCGCTCAAGCAAGCCCTGGTCGACACGCTGTATCAGCAGTCGACAGTCGAGCACGTCTACGACCTCTATGGCCCGTCGGAAGACACCACCTATTCGACCTGGACCCGCCGTATCGCCGGTGGCCAGCCGCGTATCGGTCGTGCTCTTGATCACAGCGTCAGCCATTTGCTCGACGCCGATCTGCAAGCGGTGCCGCAAGGGATTTCGGCCGAGCTGTACCTGTCCGGCGCCGGCATCACCCGCGGTTATCTGGGTCGTGCGGCGATGACCGCCGAGCGCTTTGTGCCGAATCCGTTCGTCGGCAACGGCGAGCGCATGTACCGCACCGGCGACTTGATCCGCGAGCGCGAAGAGGGCGAGCTGGAGTACATGGGCCGTATCGACCATCAGGTGAAAATTCGTGGATTCCGCATCGAACTGGGCGAGATCGAGGCGCGATTGCTCGCTCAACCGGCCGTCACCGAAGCAGCGGTGCTGGCCATCGAAAGCGAAACCGGTGCGCAACTGGTGGCCTACGTGGTCGCCCCGCAACTGGACATGCATGACGGTGAAGCGCAGCGGCAACTGCGCGACGGACTAAAGACTGGCCTCAAGTCTTCGTTACCTGAATACATGATTCCCGCGCACCTGCTGTTCCTTGAGCAGTTGCCACTGACCCCCAACGGCAAACTCGACCGCAAGGCCCTGCCCGCGGTGGATGCCAGCCAGATGCAGGCCGCGTATGTCGCGCCGCAGAGTGAGCTTGAGCAGCAGGTCGCGGCGATCTGGCAGCAAGTGCTCGAGGTTGAACGCATTGGTCTGAACGATCACTTCTTCGAACTGGGCGGGCACTCGCTGCTGGCGGTCAACGTGGTGTCGCGCATGGCCCTTGAACTGGGCCTGACGCTGACCCCGCAACTGTTATTCCAGCACCCCGTCCTGAGCGACTTTGTCGCTCGACTCGATACAGGAGGCGGGGCAATCAATGAACAGAAACTGAGCAAGCTGGAAGCCCTGCTTGACGATATGGAGGAAGTCTGATGGACAAGAGTGTTGCTTTGAGGGTAGCCAAGCGCTTTATCACTCTGCCGCTGGACAAACGTAAGCTGTACCTGGAAAAGATGCTCGAAGAGGGCGTCTCTCCGGCCAACCTGCCGATCCCGGAAACACGTTCCGGGTTTGCGGCGATTCCTCTGTCGTACGCTCAGGAACGCCAACTGTTCCTCTGGCAAATGGACCCGCACAGCACCGCGTATCACATTCCCAGTGCCTTGCGCCTCAAGGGGCAACTGGATGTGGCGGCGCTGGAGCGCAGCTTCAATGCGGTGGCCGCGCGTCATGAAAGTTTGCGCACCACGTTCGCCGAGCACGGCGAAACCTTCTGCCAGGTGATTCACCCAGAGTTGCCGCTGAGCATCAGCTTGGCACCGCTGTCGGCAGGCCTCGACGCCGCTGGCGAAGAGGCGGCGATCAAGGCGTTCGTCGAAAGCGAAACCGCGCGCCCGTTCAACCTGCAGCAGGGCCCGCTGCTGCGCGTGGCATTGCTCAAAATCACCGATGACGATCATGTGCTGGTGTTGATCCAGCACCACATCATCTCCGATGGCTGGTCGATCAAAGTGCTGGTCAATGAGCTGATCCAGCATTACGCCGCTGACACCGCCGGGCAGCCACTGGCATTGCCGGAACTGGAGGTGCAATACGCCGACTATGCGATCTGGCAGCGCCACTGGCTGGAAGCGGGTGAGCGCGAGCGGCAACTGGCGTACTGGATCAAGACGCTGGACGGCGAGCAACCGGTACTGGAATTGCCGATCGATTGCCCGCGTCCGGCGGTGCAAAGCCTGCGCGGTGCACGCCTGCAACTGGACCTGCCAGCCGCCCTCGGCGATGCACTCAAACAACTGGCCCAGCGCGAAGGCGCTAGCCTGTTCATGGTCTTGCTGGCGTCGTTCCAGGCGTTGCTGCATCGCTACAGCGGCCAGGCGCAGATTCGCGTCGGCGTACCCACGGCCAACCGCAACCGGGTCGAGACTGAAGGCCTGATCGGCTTCTTCGTCAACACTCAGGTGTTGAATGCCGAAGTGAATGGGCAGTTGCCGTTCAACCAACTGCTGGCGCAGGTCAAGCAAGCGGCGATGGCCGCCCAGGCGCATCAGGATCTGCCGTTCGAGCAGTTGATCGAAGCGCTGCAACCGGAACGCAGCCTGAGCCACAGCCCAGTGTTCCAGGTGATGTTCAACCACCAGACCAGCCGTGATCAGGGCCGTGGCGCGGTGCAACTGCCGCAACTGAGCGTCGAGGATGTGCAGTGGGAAGGGCGCACCGCGCAATTTGACCTGACCCTCAATACTTATGAATCCAGTGACGGTTTCGCCGCTGAACTGACCTACGCCACCGACCTGTTCAAGCCGGAAACCGTCGAGCGTCTGGCGCGTCACTGGCAGAACCTGCTGCAAGGCATCGTGGCCGCACCGACCCAGCGCGTCGGCGAACTGCCGCTGCTGGAAAACGCCGAACACGGCGTGTTGTTGCAGGACTGGTTCCGCGTGGCCGATCACAGCGCGCAGGCCGAGTGCGTGCAGCAGGACTTTGCCTTGCAGGCCCAGCAAAACCCGCAAGCCACGGCGCTGATCATCGGCGACCACGTACTGACGTATGGCGAACTGGATGCCCGGGCCAACCAACTGGCGCACAAACTGATCGAGGCCGGTGTCGGCGCGGATCAATTGGTCGGCATCGCGGTAGAGCGCAGCGCCGAGATGATCGTCGGCCTGCTGGCGATCCTCAAGGCCGGTGGCGCTTATGTGCCGCTGGATCCGGCGTATCCCGAGGATCGTCTGGCTTACATGATCGAGGACAGCGGCCTGCAATTGCTGCTGACCCAAGCGCATTTGCAGGCGCAGTTGCCGATCCCGGCGGGCGTGCAGACCCTGTTGCTTGATCAGCCCGGTGACTGGCTGGCGGCTTATCCACAGACCGCGCCGGACGTTGCCGTCAACGGCGAACATCTGGCGTACACGATCTACACCTCCGGCTCCACCGGTAAACCGAAAGGCGTGATGGTGCGCCACGCGGCGCTGCGCAACTTTGTCGCGAGCATGATCAAGCAGCCGGGGATTGCCGCTGCGGACCGCATGCTGTCGCTGACCACGTTCTCGTTCGATATTTTCGGTCTGGAAATCTACGGCCCGTTGCTCGCTGGTGCCTGTGTGGTACTGACTGGCAAAGACGTGCATCAGGATCCGCAAGCAGTGCTCGAACTGATCGAGCGTCACGCCGTCAGCGTGCTGCAAGCCACGCCATCGACCTGGCGCATGCTGCTCGATAACGAGCAGTCAGCCATTCTCAATAGCCGCACATTCCTCTGTGGCGGTGAAGCGTTGCCGCAGGAACTGGCCAAGCGCATGCTGGCATTGACGCCGAGCGTGTGGAACCTCTATGGCCCGACCGAAACCACGATCTGGTCGGCGCAACACGCACTGAGCGCGGACCACAGTCGTCCATTCCTCGGCACGCCGATCGACAACACCGCGCTGTACATCCTCGGCAGCGACCTTGAGTTGAATCCGCTCGGTGCGCCGGGTGAATTGCTGATCGGCGGTGACGGTCTGGCGCGCGGTTATTTCCAGCGCCCGAGCCTGACCGCCGAACGTTTTGTCCCAGACCCGTTCTCGACAACCGGGGCGCGTCTGTATCGCACCGGCGACCTGACCCGTTATCGCGCAGAAGGCGTGATCGAGTACATCGGGCGCATCGACCATCAAGTCAAAATCCGTGGTTTCCGAATCGAGCTGGGCGAGATCGAAGCGCGTTTGCTCGCGCTCGACAGCGTGCGCGAAACCGTGGTGGTCGCGCAGGACGGCCCGACCGGTCCGCAACTGGTCGGCTATGTGGTGCCGTCCGCCAGTGCTGTTGATGAAGTCGAACTGCGTGCTGAATTGAAAGCCAGCCTCAAGGCTGAACTGCCGGAATACATGGTACCGGCGCACCTGTTGTTCCTCGCGCAACTGCCGCTGACCCCGAATGGCAAAGTCGACCGCAAAGCCTTGCCGGCCCCCGATGCCAGCCAGTTGCAATCCACCTACATCGCGCCGCAAACCGCGACCCAGCACGCCGTTGCCGAGATCTGGCAAGCAGTGCTCAAGCTTGAGCGTATCGGTCTCAGCGACAACTTCTTCGAACTCGGCGGTCATTCGCTGCTGGTGACCCAAGTGGTCTCGCGAGTGCGTCAGGCTCTGAACGTTCAGGTGCCGCTGCGTACGCTGTTCGAACACAGCACGCTGGAAGATTTCGTTGTCGCGCTGGGTGTCGATCAGGCGACGCAGGAACCGGCGATTGTCGCGCTGCCGCGTACGCAACCGATGGCACTTTCCTATGCGCAGGAACGCCAGTGGTTCCTCTGGCAACTGGAACCGACCAGCAGCGCTTATCACGTTCCGGCCGCACTGCGTCTGCGCGGAGAACTGGATCTGCCGGCGTTGCAGAAAAGCTTCGCTGCGCTGATCGAGCGCCATGAATCCCTGCGCACCTGCTTTGTCGAAGAGTCGGGCCAGACCCTGCAAGTGATCCAGGCCCACGGCACGCTGGATCTGCAAGTGCAGGACGTGGCAGTGGATCTCGACGAGGCCTCGCTGCAAGCGCTGGTCGCCGCAGAAACCCTGCACCTGTTCAATCTGCAGCAAGGCCCGTTGTTGCGGGTCAAATTGCTGCGCCTGGCTGCGGATGATCACGCGCTGGTTATCACCTTGCACCACATCGTCTCCGATGGCTGGTCGATGAACATCATGGTCGATGAGCTGGTCGCGTTGTATGCCGCGTATAGCCAGGGTCAGACCGCGCATTTGCCGGCGCTGCCGGTGCAATACGCTGACTACGCCGTGTGGCAGAAACAGTGGATGGACGCCGGCGAGCGTGAGCGCCAACTGAGCTACTGGACCGCGCAACTCGGCGATGGCGATCAGCCGTTGCTGGAGCTGCCGAGCGACCGTCCACGCCCGGCCGAGCAAAGCTATCGCGGCGCGCGTCGCGACATCCCGCTGAGCCTCGAACTGGCTTCAGCGCTCAAGCACGTCGCGCAGCGTGAAAACGTCACCCTGTTCGCGCTGTTGCTGGCGTCGTTCCAGACCTTGCTGCACCGCTACAGCGGTCAGGCCGACATCCGCGTCGGTGTGCCCGTGGCCAACCGCAACCGGGTCGAGACCGAGGGCCTGATCGGCTTCTTCGTCAACACGCAAGTGCTCAAGGCCGAGTTCGATAGCCAGCAGACCTTCCGCAGTCTGTTGCAGCAAGTGAAGAACACCGTGCTCGGCGCTCAGGCGCATCAGGATCTGCCGTTCGAGCAACTGGTCGATGCGCTGCAACCGGAACGCAGCCTCAGCCACAGCCCGCTGTTCCAGGTGATGCACAACCACCAGAGCCAGGCGCGTCAGGCGCAGGGCGCGACACGCCTGCCGCAACTGCAGATCGAAGGCTTGCCGTGGGCATCGAATACCGCGCAGTTCGACCTGACCCTGAACACCTTCGAATCCACCGACAACGTCTGGGCCGAGCTGACCTACGCCACCGACCTGTTCGACGTCGAGACCATCGCGCGCCTGTCGCAACACTGGACGAATCTGCTGCAAGGCATCGTCGCCGACAGCGGCCAGCGCATTGCCGAACTGCCGCTGCACGATGCCGCTGAACGCGCAGCAACCCTGCTGCAATGGAACCCGGCCGTGGCCGATTTCCCCAACGAACAGTGCCTGCATCACCTGATCGAAGCCCAAGCTGCCCGCGCACCCGAAGCGGTCGCCGTGACGTATGCCGAACAAACGCTGAGTTATGCCGAACTCAACAGCCGCGCCAACCAGTTGGCCCACAAGCTGATCGCCAGCGGTGTTGGCCCGGATGTGCGCGTCGGTCTGGCGGCTGAACGCAGCCTCGACATGCTCGTTGGCTTGCTGGCAATCCTCAAGGCTGGCGGCGCCTACGTACCGCTGGATCCGAGCTACCCGGAAGAGCGCCTGAGCTACATGATCGGCGACAGCGGCATCGGCCTGCTGTTGACGCAAAGTCATCTGCTCGCGCGTCTGCCCGCGCCGGACTCGGTGCGCAGTCTGATGCTCGATCAGGATCGCGAAGACCTCGAAGGTTACAGCGACAGCAATCCGCAAGTGAGCATGAGCGCGGACAACCTCGCCTATGTCATCTACACCTCAGGTTCGACCGGTCAACCGAAAGGCACCTTGCTCGCGCACCGCAACGTGCTGCGCCTGTTCGAGGCCACCACCGCGTGGTTCGATTTCGGCGCGCAGGATGTCTGGAGCCTGTTCCATTCCTACGCGTTCGATTTCTCCGTGTGGGAGATTTTCGGCGCCCTGCTGTACGGCGGCAAACTGGTGGTGGTGCCTTACGAGGTCAGCCGTGCGCCGGAGGATTTCTTTGCCTTGCTGTGCCGTGAAGGCATTACCGTGCTCAACCAGACGCCGTCCGCGTTCAAGCAGTTGATGCAAGTGGCCTGTGCTCCGGAACACGCCGCGCAACAACTCGCGCTGCGCTACGTGGTGTTCGGTGGCGAAGCGCTGGAAGTGAAGAGCCTGCGCCCGTGGTTCGAGCGTTTTGGCGATCAGGCACCGCAACTGATCAACATGTACGGCATCACTGAAACCACCGTGCACGTCACCTACCGGCCGCTGTCGATGGCCGATTTGCAGCGTGACGCGAGCAGCCCGATCGGTGAGCCGATTCCTGACCTGTCGTGGTACTTGCTCGACGGCGATCTCAATCCGGTCGCCAAAGGCTGCATCGGTGAGCTGTATGTTGGTCGCGCCGGACTGGCGCGCGGTTATCTGAACCGTGCCGATCTGACCACGCTGCGTTTCATCCCCGATCCGTTTGCCGCTGACGGCGGTCGCCTGTATCGCACCGGTGACCTGGCGCGCTATCGCGCTGACGGCGTGATCGAATACATCGGGCGCATCGACCATCAGGTGAAGATTCGCGGTTTCCGTATCGAGTTGGGCGAAATCGAAGCGCAACTGCTCGAACAGGCCTCCGTGCGCCAAGCCGTGGTGCTGGCGCAGCCAGGCCTCAGCGGTCAGCAACTGGTCGCCTGGCTGGTGCCGAGCGATGCTACGTTGCTCGACGCCAGCGCAACCGAACAGGCGCAGTGGCGCGACAGCGTGCGCGCCGAGCTCAAGGACAACCTGCCGGATCACATGATCCCGGCGCACCTGTTGCTGCTCGCGCAATTGCCGTTGACCGCCAACGGCAAACTCAACCGCAGTGCGTTGCCGTCGCCGGATGCGAGTCAGGCACAGCAGGCCTATCAGGCGCCGCAAAGCGAGCTGGAGCAGCGTTTGGCGGCAATCTGGCAAGACGTGCTGAAGTTGCCGCAAGTGGGGCTCAACGACAACTTCTTCGAACTGGGCGGCGACTCGATCATCTCGATTCAGGTGGTCAGCCGCGCGCGTCAGGCCGGGATTCGCCTGAACCCGAAAGACTTGTTCCAGCACCAGACCATTCAACGTCTGGCCCTGGTCGCGCAGTTGGGCGACGACGAATCGAGCATCGACCAACAAGCGGTGACCGGCGCGGCGTTGTTGCTGCCGATCCAGCAGCAGTTCTTCGATGACGAAATCCCTGAACGTCATCACTGGAACCAGTCGGTGCTGCTCAAGCCGCGTCAGCCGCTGGACGCGGACAAAATCGAACAGGTGCTGCGCGCGCTGGTCGCCCATCACGATGCCTTGCGCCTGAGCTTCACCCAGCACAACGGCGTGTGGCAGGCTGAGCACCGCGCGGTGGAAGACCTGCCGCACAACTTGCTGTGGCAGGAAGACGTCGCCGATGCTGTCGCGCTGGAAGCCTTGGGCAATCGTGCCCAGCGCAGTCTCGATCTGCAGAACGGACCGCTGTTGCGCGCGGTGCTGGCGAATCTGGCCGATGGCACGCAGCGCTTGCAACTGGTGATCCACCACTTGGCTGTCGACGGTGTGTCGTGGCGGATTCTGCTGGAAGACCTGCAAAACGCTTATCAGCAATTGCTCGACGGTCAGCCACTGAAGCTGCCGGCGAAAACCAGTGCCTTCAAGGACTGGAGCGAGCATTTGCAGCGCTACGCCAACAGCGTGGCGTTGCAACAGGAACTGGCTTACTGGCAGGCCTGCCTGAGCGATGTCGGCAGCGATCTGCCGTGCAAACGTGTGGATGGCGGTCAGCAGAACAGACTGGCGCAGACTGTGCAGACCAAACTCGGCGCGGATCTGACCCGGCAATTGCTGCAAGAAGCTCCAGCGGCTTATCGCACTCAGGTCAACGACCTGTTGCTGACAGCACTGGCGCGTGTGATCGGACGCTGGAGCGGACAGGCATCGACGCTGATCCAGCTCGAAGGCCATGGTCGCGAAGAGCTGTTCGACGGTGTCGATCTGACCCGCACCGTGGGCTGGTTCACCAGCCTGTTCCCGGTACGCCTGACTCCAACGGCAACGGCCGGTGAGTCGATCAAGCAGATCAAGGAACAACTGCGCTCGATCCCCAACAAAGGCATCGGTTTCGGTGCACTGCGTCACCTTGGCGATGCTCAGGCACAAGCGAGCCTGCGTGCCTTGCCGACGCCGCGCATCACGTTCAACTACCTCGGCCAGTTCGACGGCAGTTTCGAGGGCGATGACGGCGCACTGTTTGCACCGGCACCGGACAACGCCGGGCTCGATCAGAGCCCGGATGCGCCACTGGGCAACTGGCTGACCCTCAATGGTCAGGTGTATGGCGGCGAGTTGCGCGTGGGCTGGACCTTCAGCAGCGAGCGTTTCGACAGTGCCGTGATCGAAGCGCTGGCGGCGGATTACGCTGAAGAACTGGCCGCTTTGATCGACCATTGCCTGACCCCAGGCGTTGAAGGCTTGACGCCGTCGGACTTCCCTTTGGCGGCGCTGACCCAGGCACAACTCGACGGCTTGCCTTTGCCGGCCCAGCAGATTGCCGATGTCTATCCGCTGTCGGCGATGCAGCAGGGCATGCTGTTCCACAGTCTTTACGAACAAGCCACGGGCGATTACATCAATCAGGTGCGCCTCGACGTCGAAGGCCTCGATCCGCAGCGCTTCCAGCACGCCTGGCAAGCGGCGGTGGACAACCACGACATCTTGCGCACCAGTTTTGTCTGGCAGGGTGAACTGGCGCGCCCGGTGCAAGTGGTGCACAAGCAACTGGACATGCCGTTCAGTGTGCTTGACTGGCGTGAGCGCAGCGATTGCCTGGGCGAGTTGAACGCGCTGGCTGCGGCTGAGCAGACCCAAGGTTTCGACCTGAGCCAAGGGCCACTGCTGCGTATGGTCGTGGTGCGCCTTGATGATCAGCGCTGCCATTTGATCTACACCAACCACCACATCCTGATGGACGGCTGGAGCAACTCACAGTTGCTCGGCGAAGTGTTACAGCGCTACAGCGGCATTGCCCAGCCAACGCTGGCCGGGCGTTATCGCGATTACATCGAGTGGCTGCAACGTCAGGACGTGCAGGCCAGCGAGCACTACTGGACCGCGCAATTGGCTGACCTGGAAGCGCCAACCCTGTTGGCGCAAGCACTTCAGGCGCAGCGTGGCGACGCTCCACGGGACGGTCATGGCGAGCACTTCTGCGTGCTCGACGCGGCGCAAACCCGGCAGTTGGGCGAGTTCGCCCGTCAGCAGAAAGTAACGCTGAACACCTTGATTCAAGCGGCCTGGCTACTGCTGTTGCAGCGCTTGACCGGTCAACAGAGCGTGGCGTTCGGGGCCACGGTGGCGGGGCGGCCGACGGAACTCAAAGGCGTCGAACAGCAGATCGGCCTGTTCATCAACACCTTGCCGGTGATCGCCAGCCCACGTTCGCAATCGAGCGTAGGTGAGTGGTTACAGAGCGTGCAGGCGCAGAACCTGACACTGCGTGAGCATGAGCACACGCCGTTGTTCGACATTCAACGTTGGGCGGCGCGTAACGGTGAGGCGCTGTTCGACAACATTGTGGTGTTCGAGAACTATCCGGTGTCCGAGGCGCTGGCGCAGGGTTCGCCGCAGGAGTTGCGTTTCGGCGAGATCAACAACCATGAGCAAACCAACTACCCGTTGACCCTGCTGGTGCATCTGAGCGACGAGTTGTCGATGCACTTCAGCTACCAGTGCGACAGCTTCGCGGCGCACAGCGTTGTGCAGTTGGGCGAGTACTTGCAGCGTTTGCTCGGGCAGATGAGCGAGTCGGGCGAACGTACGCTCAGCGAGTTGAACCTGATCGACAATGTCACCAGCGTCGACACAGACTTCGACACCGAACAGTGCATCCATCAAGCCATTGCACATCAAGTTGCAGCGACTCCGGATGCACTGGCGGTGACTTTCGCTGACAAGCCACTGACCTACGCCGAACTGGATGCGCATGCCAATCGACTGGCGCACAAACTGATCGAGTTGGGTGTCGGCCCGGAAGTGCGCGTGGGCGTGGCGATGCCGCGTTCCGAGCAGTTGCTGATTGCCTTGCTGGCGGTGCTCAAATCCGGTGGCGCGTACGTGCCGCTGGACCCGGATTACCCGGCCGATCGCGTTGCCTACATGCTTGAAGACAGCCGTGCGCGCGTGCTGCTCACCGAGCAAGCAGTCGCTGCAACCCTGAGCGTTCCGGCTGACACGCAAGTGCTGCTGATGGATCAGGTTTCGTTGAGCGGCTATTCCGCCGTCGCACCTGAAACGAAGGTGCAGCCGGACAACCTCGCCTACGTGATCTACACCTCCGGTTCCACCGGCAAACCGAAAGGCGTGGCCATTGCCCATCGCAATGTCATGGCGCTGATCGACTGGTCGGCCAAGGTCTACAGCCGCGACGACATCCAAGGCGTGCTGGCGTCGACTTCGGTGTGCTTCGACCTGTCGGTGTGGGAGCTGTTTGTCACCCTGGCCAATGGCGGTTCGCTGATCATCGCGCGCAATGCACTGGAGCTGCCGCAGTTGCCGGCGCGCGACAGTGTGCGGTTGATCAACACCGTGCCGTCGGCGATCGCCGCACTGCAACGCGCCGGGCAGATCCCTGCGAGCGTACGGATCATCAACCTCGCTGGCGAGCCGCTCAAACAAGGATTGGTCGACGCGCTGTATCAACAGGCAACCGTCGAACATGTCTACGACCTCTATGGCCCGTCGGAAGACACCACCTATTCGACCTGGACCCGCCGCGTTGTCGCTGGCCAGGCTCGCATTGGTCGTGCCCTGAACTACACCGCCAGCCATTTGCTGGATGCCGATCTGCATGTCGTGCCGCAAGGCGTGTCGGCGGAGCTGTACCTGTCTGGCGCCGGCATCACTCGCGGCTATCTGGGCCGTGCAGCGATGACGGCCGAGCGCTTCGTGCCCAATCCACTCGCCGGCAATGGCGAGCGCATGTACCGAACCGGCGACTTGATCCGCGAGCGCGAAGAGGGCGAGCTGGAATACATGGGCCGGATCGACCATCAGGTGAAGATTCGCGGTTTGCGTATCGAACTGGGTGAAATCGAAGCCCGCCTGGTGGCCCATGCTGCCGTGCGCGAAACAGTCGTGGTCGCCAGTGAAGTGCAGGGCAGCCAGCAATTGATCGCCTACCTTGTGCCGAGCGATCCGGCTACGCTCGACGCCAGCGCCGAGCAGCAACGTGCCTTGCAGGACACCCTCAGCACCTGGCTGGGCGCAACGCTGCCGGACTACATGGTACCGACCCATCGCCTGTGGCTGGCGCAAATGCCGCTCACGCCCAACGGCAAGATCGATCGCAAGCGCTTGCCGGTGCTGGAACTGACGGCGGCGCAACAACATGTTGATCCGGTCAACGCCACCGAGCAGACGCTTGTGGACATCTGGAAAGAAGTGCTGGGGCTGGCGCAGGTCAGCACTACCGACAGTTTCTTTGCCTTGGGCGGCGATTCGATCATCTCGATTCAAGTGGTCAGCCGTGCTCGTCAGCAAGGCCTGGAACTGAGCCCGAAAGACCTGTTCCAGCACCCGACCATCGGGCAACTGGCCCAGTGTGTCGGGATCAGCTCAGACGCCCCGCTGGCGACGCTGGTGGAAATGCCGTTGCACGGTTTGAGCGATGCACAAATCGCCGAGTTGCCACTGGCACAGGATCAACTGGACGGTCTTTATCGCCTGTCGCCGATGCAGCAGGGCATGCTGTTCCTCGGCCTGAATGCGCCGGAGTCGGATCTCTACATCAACCAGTTGTGCATTCCGGTGCAGGGCCTTGAGCCGGCGCGTTTGAAGGACGCATGGGAAACCGTCAGCCGCCGCCACGACATTCTGCGCACCGGTTTCCTCTGGCAGGACATGGCCGAGCCGTTGCAATTCGTCCTGGCCGATCCGCAATTGCCGATCAGCCTGCTCGACTGGCGTGAACAGGATCATTCGGCCGAAGCCTTGCAAGCGCTGGCGGATGCCGAGCGGGCCAAGGGCTTCGATCTTGATCAACCACCGCTGCAACGTCTGACGCTGGTGCAGGTGGGCGAGGACAGCTATCAACTGATCTGGACTTATCACCACATCCTGATCGACGGCTGGAGCAGTTCGCAGTTGATCGGCGAAGTGTTGAGCCAGTACTCCGGCCAGCCGCTGGCCGACGCTGTGCCGTACCGTCGTTATATCAACTGGCTGCAACAGCAGGATGGCAACGCCAGCGAAGGTTTCTGGCGTGAACATTTGCGCCTGCTGGACGAGCCGACCTACTTGGCGGATGCCGTGGCGCGTACCGGCAGTGGCCGTGGTCACGAGGCGCTTTACAGCCGCTTGGGCGAAGCTCGCACCGAACAGCTCAAAGCCTTCGCGCAAGCTCAGCACGTGACCCTCAACACCTTGGTGCAAGGCGCTTGGCTGATGCTGCTCAGCCGCTACAGCGGTCAGCGTTGCGTAGCGTTCGGCGCCACCGTGGCGGGGCGTCCGGCGAGTCTGCCAGCGTCGGAGTCGATCCTCGGTCTGTTCATCAACACTTTGCCGGTGATCAAGGATGTGCCGGCCGAGCAGTCGGTCGGCGACTGGCTGCGCGACCTGCAGGACTTCAACCTGGAAATGCGTGAGCGCGAATACACACCGCTCACCGACGTGCAGCGCTGGGCCGGACGTGCCGGGCAGTCGCTGTTCGACAGCATCATCGTGTTCGAAAACCACCCGATCGACCAGGCGCTGCGCGAGTGGCGCGATGACTCGCTGAAGTTCGGCGAGATCAGCAACGCCGGTCTGACCAACTTCCCGATGGACTTGATGGTCACGCTCGAAGAAGGGCTGGTGATCGAGTACATGTTCCTGCGCGAGCATTTCGATCGGGTGACCGTCGAAGGTATCCGCAGCAACATGGAAGGCTTGCTCGCGGCGCTGGCACAGGATGCGGCGCAACCGCTGGGCCGTATCGGTCTGCCGACCGGTCAGGCGGCGGCTGCGCAGGTTGTGCCGGCGCCTGCGCAGGAAGTGGCCGTGCATCAGCGTATCGCCCAGTGGGCGGTGCAGCGTGGTGAGCAGACGGCGCTGATTTTCGATGGCCAGTCGTTCAGTTACGGACAGATCGACGCCCGCGCCAATCGACTGGCCCACGCGCTGATCGCCGAAGGTGTCGGCCCGGAAGTTCGCGTCGGCGTGGCGCTGCCGCGCAGCGAAAACATGATCGTGGCGTTGCTGGCCGTGCTCAAGGCGGGCGGCGCTTATGTGCCGCTGGACGCGAAGTATCCGCGTGAACGCCTGAGCTATCTGATGCGCGATTCCGGGATTGCCTTGCTGCTCAGTGATTCGAGCCTGCGTCAGGTGCTGCCGACGCAGGACAACCTGCATGTGCTGGAGCTGGACCAACTGGAGCTGGCTGCGCACTCGGACCGCGCACCGGATGTCGCGGTGCAGCCGGGCAATCTCGCTTACGTGATCTACACCTCCGGTTCGACCGGCCAGCCGAAAGGCGTCGGTGTTGCGCACGGCCCCCTGGCGATGCACTGCCAGGCGATCGGTCAGCGTTATGACATGAGTGAGGCTGATTGCGAGCTGCACTTCATGTCGTTCGCGTTCGACGGCGCGCATGAGCGCTGGTTGACCACCCTGACACACGGCGCGCGTTTGCTGATCCGTGACGATAGCCTGTGGACTGCCGAGCAGACCTACAACGCTCTGCACGAGCAGGGCGTGACCGTGGCCGCGTTCCCGCCCGTGTATTTGCAGCAGTTGGCCGAACACGCGGAACAGCACGGCAATCCGCCAGCGGTACGCATCTACTGCTTCGGTGGCGATGCGGTGCCGGTGGCGAGTTTCGAACTGGCCAAACGCGCGCTCAAGCCGCAGTACATCATCAACGGCTACGGCCCGACGGAAACCGTGGTCACGCCACTGATCTGGAAGGCCGGCGCCGAGGATCAGTGCGGTGCGGCCTATGCGCCAATCGGCAGTGTCGTCGGTGAACGCAGCGGTTATGTACTCGACGCTGACCTCAACCCGCTGCCAGTGGGCGTTGCCGGTGAGCTGTACCTGGGCGGCGCGCTGGCCCGTGGTTATCTGGGCCGGGCTGGCGGCACCGCCGAGCGCTTCGTCGCCAACCCGTTCAGCGCCGATGGCAGTCGTCTGTATCGCACTGGCGACCTCGTTCGCCAGCGTGAGGACGGCACGGTCGACTACCTGGGGCGGATCGACCATCAGGTGAAGATCCGTGGTTTCCGTATCGAACTGGGCGAAGTCGAGGCGCGCCTCAAGCAGCAGCCGGGCGTGCGCGACGCCGCCGTGGTGGCCCGCGAGGGCGTAAGCGGCAAGCAGTTGCTCGGTTACGTGCTGGCCAATGCCGATACGCAAACCGATGGTTTGTGCGAACGCCTGCGTGAACAGCTCAAGGCCAGCCTGCCGGACTACATGGTGCCTGCGCACCTGATGTTGCTCGAACGCATGCCGCTGACGCCCAACGGCAAGCTCGACCGCAAGGCCCTGCCGAACCCGGATGCCGATCAGCGTCAGGATTACGTGGCGCCGCGCACCGAGCTGGAAAAAGCCATGGCGAAGATCTGGCAGGACGTGCTGAAAATCGAGCGCGTCGGCCTCACCGACAACTTCTTCGAACTGGGCGGTGATTCGATCCTCAGTCTGCAAGTGGTCGCTCGCAGTCGCGTGCTCAAGGCTCAGGGTCTGAGCCTGAAACTTCGCGATCTGATGCAGAAACCGAGCATCGCCGAGCTGGTCGCCAGTGTGCAGGGCAGCGCCGAAAAAGCGTCCGGGCTGTTGGCGATGAGCGCTGAGGTCAAGGGCGTTGCGCCGTTGTTCTGCATTCACGCAGGCTTCGGCACGGTGTTCGACTATGAGCCGTTGGCGCGTCGTTTGAGCGGTCGTCGTCAGGTGTTGGCGATTCAGTCGCGGATGCTGCTGGATCCGGCGTTCAACGATGTCTCGTTGCAGAGCATGGCTAGCGATTACGTGGCGCAGATCCGCGAGAAACAGCCACACGGACCGTATCACCTGTTGGGCTGGTCGCTGGGCGGGACGTTGGCGATGTTGATGGCTGCGCAACTGGAACAGGCCGGTCAGACGGTCAAGTTCGTCGGTCTGGTGGACAGTTTCGTGCCGTCGGCCAAGGTCAATGACGGTGCGGTGGATGACTGGCAGGCCGATCTGCGTGATTTCCTGCGGGTGACCCTGCCGGATGCCGCGCCGAGCTTGAACATCGAAGGCGAGGAAACCACCCAGAACCTGCGGGCGCTGTTCGCTGGCGCCATGAACGCCGAACGTGGGGCTTCGACCTACGTGGCACTGGGCGCCGATGAACTGGCGCATGTGTTCAGCGTGGCCCGTCGACTCAAGCAACTGTCGTTGCAACTGGATCGTTGTACACCCTTGGCGGTCAACCCGATTTGCTGGTGGACGCTGGGCCGCGAAGAGGAGGCTGTGGAACTGGCGGCGCAACTCGCGCAGCCGGGGATGGGCGGCGAATGGCTCGATTGCGGGCACTTCCAGATCCCGCGTGATGAAACTTTCCTGTCCGAGGCTGAAGAAATGCTCGGCGAGATCGTTGAATCAGTAGCCATGTCCTGAAATTTTGTTCTGAAACCAGAAAGAAAGCATTCGGGCGCTCATCGCGCCCGAATGCTTTTGGAGAATTGAATGTCCTTGAATCCTGATATCGCCGCCTTCTTGCAACTGGTCGGCAACGGCCGGGCCAGTGGCAAGCGCGTCGGCATGCATGAGTTGAGCCCGGCCGAAGCCCGCGAGCAATTCGATCAGTCGTCGCTGTTGATGGACGCCGGCGGCGAAGAGCTTGAGGTGGTGGATGAGCTGCAATTTCCCGTGCGCGATGGCACGTGTCTGAACGCGCGGATCTACAGCAATCAGCCATTGAGTAGAGGTGCCGGGCGTCCGGCGCTGTTGTATTTCCATGGTGGCGGTTATGTGGTCGGCAGCCTCGATTCCCATGATTCTTTGTGCCGGGCGTTGGCCGCGATGGCCGATTGTGTGGTGCTGTCGGTGGCTTATCGATTGGCGCCGGAGTTTCGTTTTCCGACCGCAGCCGAAGATGCCCGCGATGCCTGGGACTGGCTGCTGGCCAGCGCCGCCGATCTGGGCATCGATGCCGCGCGCCTGGCGATTGCCGGTGACAGCGTCGGTGGCAGCCTGACCACGGTGCTCGCCGCGCAACTGGCGGATGCCGCTGTGCAACCGCGCTTGCAGGTGCTGATCTATCCGGTTACCGATGCCAGTCGCAGCACGCCTTCCATCGAGCAGTTCGGCGAAGGGTATCTGCTGGAGAAGGCTTCGCTGCAGTGGTTTTACGAGCACTATCAGCGTGATGCCAGCGATCGTCTCGATCCGCGTTTTTCGCCGTTGCTGGCGGAGGTTAACGCTAACGTTGCGCCGGTGCTGTTGGTGTTGGCCGAGTGTGATCCATTGCATGACGAGGGCGTGGCGTATGCGCGTCATTTGCAGGCGGCAGGGGTTGCGGTGGAGCTGAAGGTTTATGAGGGGATGACCCATGACTTCATGCGCATGGGGGCGATTATCGATGAGGCTGAAGAGGCGCAGGAGCATATTGCTCGGCGCTTGGTAGAGGTGTTTGCTGTGGCTTGACCGGGGGGGGAGGGTGAATATCCGTTGCTGCGGTAACGGCCACCTAGGGGTTCGCCCTTACGGCGACTCACTTTTTTTACAAACGCCTAAAAAAAGTAAGCAAAAAAACGCTTGCTCCTACGTACGGCCCGCTCGCTAAAGCTCGGGGTTCCTTCGCTCCGGGCTCCATCCGGGCGCAGCGCCTACGGTTTGCTTCGCTGCACCTCCTCTCGCTGTGTTTGGCTGCGCCAAACGGTCGCTGCGCTCCCACCCCCGGATGAATCCCTCCACTCAGCCTTCCGACGTCGCTCGTGGATCAAGATCAAGATCAAGAGCAGGCGAGCTGACACTCGGCCTATTGAGTGGTGAGGAGCGGGTGTTCGGCTTTGGTTTTGTGGTGGATTCGCCCCTCACCCCAGCCCTCTCCCGAGGGAGAGGGAGCCGATTTATGGACTTTTCAGAATCTGAGTTCAACGCGGTATCGCACGTCGGCGCAGCTCGCCCAAATACCCCGATCAGTCCCCTCTCCCTCCGGGAGAGGGCTAGGGTGAGGGGCTTTTGATCTGTTTCAGAATCTGAGTTCGACTCGGTACTTCACGTCGGCGTATCTCTCCCAAATACCCCGATCAGTCCCCTCTCCCTCCGGGAGAGGGCTAGGGTGAGGGGCTTTTGATCTGTTTCAGAATCTGAGTTCGACTCGGTATTTCACGTCGGCGTACCTCGCCCAAACACCCCGATCAGTCCCCTCTCCCTCCGGGAGAGGGCTAGGGTGAGGGGCTTTTGATCTGTTTCAGAATCTGAGTTCGACTCGGTATTTCACGTCGGCGTACCTCGCCCAAACACCCCGATCAGTCCCCTCTCCCTCCGGGAGAGGGCTAGGGTGAGGGGCTCTTGATCTGGCTTGTGATCCTGCTGTGGCTTTTGATCTTTTGCCCCATCGGCAGGCCGAGCGGAGGTGTTCATCCGGGGGTAGGCGCGCAGCGCCGTGCGGCGCAGCCGCATACATCGAGAGGAGGTGCAGCGAAGCAAACCGTAGGCGATGCCCCCGGATGGACACCGTAGCGAGGGAACACTGAGCCTAAGCGAAGTGCCGTACGTTAGGGGCAAAGCCTTTTGGTTCCTTTTTGGCGTTTGAAAAAGGGACTCGCTGTAAGAGCGAAACCGCCAGCGGCAGCACCCGAAGCAACGGATATACACCCGAAAACCCAAGATCCCAAAACCGCAAGAACTTGGTCAGCCCACAGGCCGCCAAGCCCAAATCAGCCAAAAAAACGCCGGCAAATGCCGGCGTTTCAGTGAGCGCTAAACGTATTACCAGTTGTAGGTCACATCAGCCGTCATGGTACGACCTTCACCGTAGTAGCAGTCGAGCGTACCGTTGCACGCGGCAACGTACTTCTCGTCGGTGATGTTCTGCAAGTTAGCCTGCAGCTTCACACCTTTGACATGCAGCGGCGATTTTTCCAGGTCGTAGGAAACCATTGCGTCATACACGGTGTAGGACGGTACCTGGAAGGAATCCGACTCATAGTCCGAGCCGTAGCTTTGTTGTACGTAACGAGCACCCAGGCCCATGCCGAAACCGGCCAGAGCGGTGGAGATGTCGAAGTCGTAGTTGACCCACGCGGAGGCGGTCAACGGTGGACGCATGGCCAGGGTACGACCTTCGCGACCATCGTTGTCTTTCTCCCATTTGGTCTGGTTACGCGATACCGCGGCCAGCACACGCAGGTTATTGGTGACATTGACCTTGCCTTCCAGTTCGACACCACGAGACCGCACGGTACCGCTCTGGGTGCTGAACCCCGGATTGTTCAGGTCGCTGGTCAGCATGTTGTCCTGGTCGATCTGGTAAGCCGACAGTTGGATGAAACCATCGATGAAGGTCGGCTCGTACTTGATACCGACTTCGTACTGCTTGCCGGTGGTCGGTTCGAAGGCGCTGCCGCTCATGTCCGTACCGGTTTGCGGCAGGAACGATTCGGCATAGCTGACATAAGGCGTGATGCCGTTCTCGAACTCGTAACCCAGACCGGCGCGACCGGTGAACTTCTCGTCCTTCTGGTTGCTGTGGCCACCGGACAGCGGTTGCTTGTTGTCGGTTTCGGCGAAGTCGTAACGACCGCCGAGGGTCAGGAACCACTGGTTCCAGCGCAGTTGATCCTGAGCGTACAAGCCAGTCTGGGTGATGGTGTTATCCCACTTGTACGGCTGGCGGAAGTTGATCGCGCTGGCATACACCGGGTTGTACAGGTCGATACCCGGCGCAGTGCGGTCGTACAGACCGAGGAACTTCGAGTTGAAGTGGTAGTAGTCCACGCCCAGCAGCACGGTGTGGTCAATATCGGCAGTCTTGAACTTGGCCTGGGCGATGTTATCGATGCCGTAAACCTTGTTGTGCTGCGACCAGTCCACCGCGTAACGGCTCTGGAAACTGCTGTCGTTGAGGCCGGTAACCGGGTTGGTCGGGAACGAGTAGCCGTGCAGCGGCGCAACGTACTGGTCGTTGACGTCGGCATAACGGGCATTCTGCTTCAGGGTCCAGACGTCGTTGAGTTCGTGGGCGATTTCGTAACCGACCACAAACTGCTCGCGGTGGTACTTGTTCACGTCCGGCTCGCCGATGAAGCGGCTGCGACTGATGCGACCGTTGGAGGTGCTCTTGACCGTGCCGAACGCTGGCAGACCTTGAGCTTCCGGCACGTCGTGGTCCTTCTGGTACTGGCCGAACACGGTGATGGTGGTGCGGTCGTTCGGCAGCCAGGTCAGGCTTGGCGCCAGCATCATGCGGTTCTGGCTGGCGTAGTCGATGGCCGAGTTGCTGTCGTTGACCACACCGGTCAGGCGATAGAGGAATTCACCCTGATCGTCGATCGGGCCGCCGAGGTCGAAGGCACCGTAGGCGCGGTCATAGCTGCCGCCGCCAATTTTGATTTCATGCAGCGGTGTCGCGGTCGGACGCTTGCTGACCATGTTGACGATGCCGCCTGGCTGGTTCTGGCCGTACAGTACCGACGCCGGGCCCTTGAGCACTTCGATGCGTTCCAGGGTGTACGGGTCGATCTGCAGCGAACCGCCGGTGCTGCCACCGCCGTAAGGCATGTGCAGGCCGTCGAGGTACAGCGGAGTAGGGGAGAAGCCGCGCGAGGTCGGCTCGTCGAAAATTTTCACCCGGTCGGCGAAGCCACCGCCCGTCATGCCTGGGGTATAGCGCAGGGCCTCGGTGACCGACTGCGAGCCGCGCATCTTGATTTCGTCTTGGGTGACGACGTTGATCGTCTGCGGGATGACCTTGATTGCCGTATCGGTCTTCGAACCGGTGGCGCTGCGTTTGGCGACGATGCCGTCGACCGGACCCCAGGCCGATTCCGCGGTAGCGGAGATGTTGGTCGGTGCCAGATCGAGGCTGGCGCCGCTGTTGCTGCGCGAACGCAAGGCGACGTTACTGCCTTCAACGCTGTAGGCGATGTCAGTGCCTTGGAGCAACTGCGCGATGGCGGCAGTCGGTTCCAGGTTGCCGCTGACCGCGCTGCTGCGCAGACCACTCACTTCATCCGGGCTGTACAGCACCTGAAGGTTGGTCTGGCGACCGAATTCCTGCAAAGCGCTCCCCAGCGACTGGGCAGGAATATTGATCGCCACCGCCGCAGCCTGCGCTTGGCCGATCATCGGCAAGGTCAGGGCCATGGCGCACAGTGCTGGCAATGTGGAACGGAAGGAACGGCGGATCAGCAGAGCCTTGGCGAGCGGGTGGAGTCCGTGCGGTGCGGGCATTATTCTTCTACTCTTCAAAGTGTTGACTGAGAACTATTTCTATTAACTGTAAATAAGACGTTGAACCTTCCGAAAACCGGAAAGGCTCAACGCACTTTTTTTACAAATTTTTCACAATCAGGCGGGTTGAAGCTCGGTGACTACTTTGCCGGCGCTCATGCGCACCAATTGGTCGGCGACATCGAAGTAACGATCGTCGTGGGAAATGACGATGATGGTTTTGCCAAGACGCTTCAGATCAGGCAACAGCTCGGTGTAGAAAATGCGGCGGAACGTCGGATCCTGGTCGGCGGCCCACTCATCGAACACCAGCACCGGGCGCTCTTCCAGCCACGCGTTGATCAGCGCCAGACGCTTGCGCTGCCCGGTGGACAGGTCGGTGGTGGTGAACGAGCCGTCCCGCACGCTGACCTTGTGGGCGATCTCCAGACGCTGCAGGTATTTGTTGGCGTCCTCCGGAATGTGCGTGTCGCCCTGTACCACGTCGTCGAACAGGTAATAGTCGGCGAAGATCGTGGTGAACAACTGGCGATAATCGTCGCGGGTCGCGGCGTCGATGACCTGCTCGTTGAGGCGGATCTCACCCTGCTGCGGCGCGTACAGGCCCAGCAGCAGTTTGATCAGGGTGGTTTTGCCACATCCGTTTTCGCCGACGATGAAGATGATGTCGCCTTGTTCGATTTTCAGGTTCACCGGGCCCAGGCGGAACGGCGCCGCGCCTGCCACGGTCGGGAAGCTGTACGACACATCGGTCAGTTCCAGGCTGTGCACGACTTTGTTTTTCGCGCCTTGCTCGCTGAGCAGCAGGTGCGGTTCGGGCGAGGAGAATTGCTCAGACAGATCGGCGATGCGGCGGAAGGCGATCTGCGCCCGGCTGACAATCGGCAAGGTGCTGATCAGATGTTCCAGCGGCCCCTTCATGTACAGCAACACCAGCACGAAACCGCTGATCACTGCTTTATCCGCGCTCGGCCATAGCGATTGCAGGCCCAGCGCCAAACCGATCACCACGAAAAACAGCATCGAGCCGAGGGTTTTGGCGATGACGAAAATATTCACCGAACGCACTTGGGTGTCGCAGATCTTGTTCGCGGTGCCTTCGATGCCGGAAACGAACATGCGATGCCGGCGAGGGCGGTGGATGCGCAGTTCTTTCGCGCCTTCAGCCACGGCGTGGTAGTTCTTCTGCAACTCGTCTTCGTAGTCACGGGCCTTCATGAAACCCTGCATGCCGCGCCCGCGGGCAATGTACTGAATGATCGTGCTGAGCAGAATCGCCACCACCACCATCAGAAACATCGGCAATGACAACATCGCCAGGTAGCCCATGCAGCCCAGCGTGACGGTCATGGAAATCGCCAGCGGGGCAAAGGCGAAAGCGAAGTCGCTGATGGTGTCGACGTCGTGGGTCAGCACCGGAATCAGGCGATGGCTGCGGTAGCGCTCGATCTGCTCAATGGGGGCAGAAAGGACTTTCTCGCCCAGTTCCTTGCGCAGTTTGGCAATGATGTGCTGACCGACATAGTTGGTGCCGATGTCGGAGAAAATCGAACTGGTCAGGGCCAGCAGGCACAATCCGGCGAAGACCGCGACCACGGTGTTGCTCAGGTCGCCTTCGGTGTGCAGCACGCTGTTGATGGTCGCCAGCAGCGCGGTGACACTCAGACCACCGACCATGCCGAGCAGGGTCGAGACGGTCACGATCAGCCGAAAGGGTTTGAGCAGGGCGAACAATTCTTTGATCACCCCGCGTGTTGGTTTGCTCATGGAGGTTCCCTGCTTGAAAAAGCGGCGAAGGCCGGCATTGATCGCGGACTTCGCCTGGATGACGTAGAGGGCGGTGGCGCACCGTGGCGGTTCGCGCTCACCTGTAAAACGACTGGCAGGACGGCTAATTTAGCCGGCGATGGCGTTACAGATCGCGGGCGACGCGAAAACCGATCCAGTCGCCGCGCGTGTCGGTGTAGGTGGCGTTGCGGTTGCCAGAGCGGGAGAACACCGGCGCTTCGCCCCAGTCGTTGCCACGGATGCGGCGGATCTCGCATTTGCCGCTCAGCCAGGCACTGCCGTCGCTCGGTGCGCCGACGTAGTTTTCGTTGTAGCAGTCGGCCGTCCATTCATAGATGTTGCCGTGCATGTCGTACACGCCGAAGGCGTTAGCCGGGAAGCTGCCGGCCGGCGCGGTGAAGTTGTAGCCGTCGGCAGCGCCGTAAGTGTTGGCGTGTTTGGCGATGCTGTATTCCTTGCCTTCATCGAAGGGGAAGGGGAACGGCCCGCTGCTGCCGCCACGGGCGGCGTATTCGCGCAGGGATTCGCTGACCAGTCGGTATTGTTTGCCAGTCTTTTTCGACAGCCACGCCACGTACGCTTCGACTTCAGGGAAGTCCATGCACACCGCTGGATGTTTGTCGGTGTACTGCTTGCGCGGGTCGCTGCCCTGATAGTCGGGAATGCCGGCCTTGCACGCACGACCTGGACGGGTGTCGCCGTCGGGCATCTTGTAGCCGCTGTCCTTTAGGTAGGCGTCCCACTCACCGCGCAGCACTTGAAAGCGGCTGATCGCCAGCGGCTGGGCAAACGTCACCGGGTGCATCGGGCCTTCGTCAGGCTCGCGGCCGACTTCATCGTCCGGGGTGCCCATGGTGAAGGTGCCGGTGGGCAGCACGACCATTTCCGGGCAGTCCTTGCAGTCCTTGAACACCTTGCCCGGCGCCGGCGGTGTGGCGGCCTGGGCAACGCCAGGCAGCAGGCCGGCGGCGAGGGCGGTGAGCATCAGCGCCGGCAAGGTCTTGAGGGGGAAACGACGCAGTTCACTGTTCATGGCGGGTCTCGCTAAGAGGAAAAGGGAGCGCTCAGAGGGCTTGGTCGAGCACGGCCAGCAGACGGTCGATTTGTGCTTCGTCATTGAGCAGCCCGGGTGCGGTGCGGATTACCGGGCCGACATCGCGGTGGACGGCATCGGCGACCACACGGTTGGCCATCAGGTGCGCAGCGATCTTGTCGCTGTCCTTGCCCTTGACCCGGAAGAACGTGAAGCCGGCGGACAGCTCTGGACTCAACGGCGTGACGAGCTCGATTTGCGCGCGTTGTTGCAAGTGCTGTTTCAGGTAGCTGTTGAGCGCGTGAATGCGCGCTTCGACGTCGGCCTTGCCCAACTGCAGGTGCAACTTGAACGCCTCGTCCAGCGCCCAGCGGTGCTCGAACGCGTGGTAGCCACCGGGGGTCATGGTGGTGGAAAACGCAGTCGCCTCGGAGAACGTCGGAATGACCGGCGTGACGTATCTGACGTCTTCGAAGCGGCTGCAAATGATCCCGGTACCCCGTGGGCCGAACATCCATTTGTGCGTGCCGGCAATGAAGAAGTCGCAGTTCATTTGCGCGAAGTTCAGGTTGTCGACGCCGAAGCCGTGCACGCCGTCGACCACGTAGACGATCCGGTCGGCATCGCTGCGGCCGCGATTGTGCTTGTCGACAATCGCGCCGATCTCGCCGATTGGCAGCTTCAGACCGCTGCCCGAATGCACCCAACACATCCCCAGCACACGGGTTTCGGGGCGGATGGCGTTGTCGATATTGGCGAGGATTTCGGCTTTGCTGGTCTGGTGAACATCTTTGAACAACGCAATCTTGCGCACCCGCGTGCCGTCGCGTTCGGTGCGCAAGGCGAGGATGGTGTGGGTGGCGTAATGTTCGTGGGCGGTGGTGAGAATTTCCTGATCGGGGCGCACGTGCACACCGCCGTAGATGGTCGCGAGGCCTTCGGTGGTGCTGCCGGTCAGCGCGATCTGTTTGGCGTTGGTCTGCAAGTAGCGAGCGGCCCAGACCCGCACGTTTTCCTCGCGCTGTTCGATCACGCCCAGGTCCCAATCCATCGCCAGACCGGGATTTTTGTCGAGGGCCGCGCGATGCTGTTCAATCGCCTCACGCACCGGTTTGGGGTGCGAGGTGATCAGGAAGTTGGAGAAGTGCAGGTAGTCGGGATCCTGATTGAACAGCTGTTGCAGTTGCGCCCATTTGTTGCGCGGCAGCGGTGCAGTGGTTGCAGCACTGGCGAGCGTGGGCAAGCTTGCACCCAGTGGCAGCGCCGCAGCCAGTATCCCGGCCTGCTTCAGAAAATCGCGACGATTGCTCATGGCTTGGCGGTTCCCGGCGCGGTGGCCAGTGCCGGTTTCGCGGCTTTCTCGACCTGATCCCAGACCCGCAGGAAGTTGCCGCCCCAAAGCTTGGCGATATCCGCCTCGGAATAACCGCGCGAGATCAACTCGGCGGTGACGTTGCGGATTTCGCCAACGTTCTCGAAACCTTTGACGCCGCCACCTTCGTTGAAGTCGGAGCTGATGCCGACATGGTCGATGCCGATCTTGCGTACTGCGTAATCGATGGCGTCGCCCAGGTCCTTGAGGCTGGCTTTCGGCTCTTCTTCGAGGATGCCGTAGAGGCGGCCTGCGTACTGGCCGAACTTCTGCTCGGACCACGCTGCAATGATCGGATCGCCGGGCATCAATGCCATGGCGAGGTTCGGCAGCGGCGGCAGATCGAAGTCCTTGCGCATTTCATTGAGCTTGTCTTGGGTGGCCTGAGTCAGTGGGCGCAGGTACTGCGAGAACGCAACAATCTGCACCACGCCACCGCTGTTCTTGATCAGTTGCATTTCCTTGTCGCTGAGATTGCGCGGGATGTCGACCATCGCGCGCGGCGCCGAATGCGAAGCAATCAAAGGCGTGCGACTCAGTTGCGCGACCTGCTCGAGAGCCTTGGTCGACATCTGCGAGACGTCGATGATCACGCCCAGATCGTTGAGGCGCTTGACCGCTTGCTTGCCCAGATCCGAGAGGCCGTCGAGGGCGTCCGGTGAATCGTTGAGGAACGGCAAAGGACGCGATGAATCAGCCCAGTCGTTATTGCCGATGTAGCTGAAGCCGAACATGCGCATGCCGCGCGCCGTCCACATGTCCAGCAGGCTCAGGTCGTGGCCCAGGGGGTAGGCGTTGAGCATGCTGATGAAAATCGCGAATTTGCCTTCGCCGTGCAGGCGCCGGAAATCGTCCGGGGTGTAGGCGATGGCGACTTGATTGGGGTAGTCGCGGACCATGCCGGAAATGATTTTGAAGCGAATTTCCTGCTGATTGCGCGCCTCGTCAACGAAGCCGGGAGTTGGCTTGTGCGGTGCGTTCGGGCCGTTCCACATTTCCGGCCAGCCGAAGATGGTCAGTGCTGCACCCGACAGGCGCCCGCGATTGGCCTTGGCCAGATCGAACTGGCCGTCACCGTCCTTGTCGGCTTCGTGGCCGTCGGTGCCGAAGTTCTGCGTCAGGCTGACATGGCTATCGAAAGAGAGCATGCGTTCGTGCAGCTCATCCGCCTGTTTCATGACTTTGACCGGATAGCCGAGGTCGTCCTTGAACCAGTGTTGCCATACGGCAAAGCCTGCGCCGGCGCTGATCGCCAAGGCTAACGGCAGGCCAATGAATAGAGCCTTTTTCGAACGTGGTTTTGTCATTGCCATCTCAGTCGGGTTCGCCATTGAGGTGCAGGCGCGGGGGCCTTTGCTATCTGGGAAGAACGAGTGATCGGCAGGGAAATTTAGGCCGGCTGCGCTGTGGCGAAAACGCGCGCTTAAATTTGCCGCGGCAACAAACGTTCTAGCTTGGATAAAGCCTGCTTCATGGCTGACACAGGTAGGGCAATGAAGATTTCTCGACGATGGTTCATGGCAGGCCTGGCGCTGACGGGCGCTGCCGTGCCGGCGGCTTACTTTGGGCATCGTGAATGGACGAAGCCGGATCCGACGATCACGCCGGGCGAGGCCTCTTTTGATGTGGCGGACACGGCCGGTCAGCGCCTGGCGAACGCCTTGCGCGGGGTCTGGGAGATCCGTTTCGAAGGCGCTGACGCAGGGCTCGAAGGCTTGCCGCAGAAAGGCCTGCAAGTGTTTCTCGACATCGGTCATAAAGGCCGGGGCGTGTGCGGTTTTCTCGATACGCCGGCGCGTTTGCGTTCCGGCGAAACACCGCGTTACCGAATTCTCGGTGATCTGGCCAAGGCCGATGCGGCGAAACTGAGTTGGCGGCTGATCGGCGCTGATGGGCAGATCAGCTATGAGCTGGACATGATCCTCGATGAGGTCTGGGCCGACTTCGGCAATGCCGGCAGCGGCACCCTCAGCGGCAAAGCGCTGCGCCTGGATCGACCGTTGAATTTGCCCGCGCAGGACAACCGCTTCGTCGCGGTCAAACAGCTGTTTCCCGAAGCCCGCGAGCGCACGCCGCTGAACGCGACGCTGCTGGCCTGGCTGATTTCCCCCGAGCATCGCCTGTTCCACCAGTTGTGGCATGCGACGCGCGACAAGTGGCACAAGCTTCCCGAGGACAAGCGCGAGGCGCTGCGGGGGATTGGCTGGCAGCCCGGGCCACGTGACAAGGAGCGTGATGCCCGTGGCCCGCGCAAGGATCGCAACGGCTCGGGCGTGGACTTCTTTTTCATGCATCGGCACATGCTCGGTACGGCGCGTTCCATGCAGGATCTGCCGTCCTGGGAGTACTTTCCGCTGCCGCAACCTGAGCTGATCCGCGATCGCATCGGTTTCGCCCGCTACTTCGATAACCACGACGGCACGGCGTTGCCGCCGACGTGGACGGCGGCGGGCGATGATGAGTTCAGTCAGTGGGTCAGCGACATCAAGACCGCCGAGACTTACGAAAGCAACTTCCAGGTCTGGGAGTCGCAATACCGCGATCCGGCGTATCTGGCGAAACTCACGTTGGGGCAGTTTGGCTCCGAGGTTGAGCTGGGACTGCACGACTGGTTGCACATGCGCTGGGCCTCGGTGCCGCGTGATCCTTCCAATGGTCAGCCGGTACCGTTTGCGCGGGATCCGGCAGACTTCGCCGCGCGCTGGTACAACGCCGAAAACGACTTCCTCGGCGATCCGTTTTCATCCCACGTCAACCCGGCGTTCTGGCATTTTCATGGCTGGATCGACGACCGGATCGAAGACTGGTTTCGCGCCCATGAGCGTTTTCATCCGGGTGAGGTCAGCCGTTTGCAGGTCAATGGCGTGCAGTGGTTTGCACCGGGGCGCTGGGTCGAGGTCGATGATCCGTGGCTGGGGCCGATCACCCATGGCTGCAGCACCACGCCGGGCCTGCAGGTGGGCAAGTCGGTGGAGATGGATCCGGAAACCATGAAACTGGCCTTGCGCATCACCTTCATCACCGACGAGGAAAAACTCGCCGGGCTGTTCCGTCGCGTGCCGCAACGACCGTGGTATGCGCGCAATCTGAAGGCTAAAACCAGCCCGGCTTGAGGGCTGCGTCATCGTTCATTAGCGAGCAGGCTCGCTCCCACAGGATCTGGTGTTGATCGCAGATTGTGAAAGCACCGCCAATCATTGTGGGAGCGAGCCTGCTCGCGAAAGCGGTCTGCCAGGCAACGCAATTACTGCGTCTGCCACCCACCACCCAGTGCCTTGTACAAAGCAATGCTCGCCTGCACCCGCGACAGCCGCAGTTGCGCATTCTGATCCTGTGCGGCGTACAGCGTGCGTTGGGTTTCCAGTACCGTGAGCAAATCTTCGGCGCCGGCCTCATAGCGACTTTGCGCGATGTTGAAAGCGCTCTGGGCCTGATTCAATTCTTCGTTCTGCCACAACCGCTGTTCATCCAGACGACGAATGCTGTTGAGGGCTTTTTCCACGTCGGCAAAGCCATTGATGATTGCGCCACGGTAGGTTTCCAGCAGCTCTTGCTGGCGCGCCGTGGCCTTGTCGCGTTCGGCGCCGAGGCGACCGTTATTGAAGATCGGCGCGACCAGCCCGGCGGTCAGGTTATAGAACGGGCTGCGAATCAGATCGTCGAACTGATTGGCGCCGGAGCCGAGCTGGGCAGTCAGGGTCAGCGCCGGCAACATCGCCGCACGGGCAACTTTGACGTCCGCTTCGGCCGCAGCCAGTTGCGCTTCGGCACGAGCGATGTCCGGACGACGGCTGAGTAGCTCGCTGGGCACGCCGGCGGCGATGTCTGGCCATTGCAGGTGATCGAAGGACTCCGTCGGCGACAGTTGTTGTACCGGTCGGCCGAGCAGGGCGGCAAGGCTGATCAGTGCTTCCTGGGCCTCCTGTTGCACGCGCGGCAATTGCCACTGCTGGGCGGCGACCAGGCTTTTCTGTTGCGCCAGTTCCAGCGCGGTCGCCGAGCCTGAATTGAACCGCGTCTGCACCAGTTTCAGCACGCTTTGTGCGTTGGCCAGATTGAGTTCGGCGATGCGGCTCTGCTCGCGCAGCGACAAGGTCTGCGCATAGGTGCTGGCCACGCCGCTGAGCAATGTCAGCTCGACGGTCGCGCGGTCGAATTCGCTGGCCTGCAAGGTGAACTGCGCACTGTCCCGGGACGCGCGTTTGCCACCCCAGAAATCGATTTCGTAAGTGGCGCTCAGATTGGTGTCGAAATAGTCCACGGCTTTGTTGCTGCTGTTGGCATCGAGCTGGCTATAGCCATTGCCGCGCAGCAGTTTCTGCCGGTTGGCGTTGAGCCCGGCCTTGACCTCCGGCAGCAACGAGCCGCCAGCGATCACCGTGCCGGCCTGCGCCTGGCGCACGCGGGCAACGGCGGCCGCGAGGTCGAAACTGCCGACGCGGGCCTGTTCGATCAGACGATCCAGCTCGGGACTGCCGAACTGCGTCCACCACTGCGGGTTGTTGCGGGCGCTGTTCGCACTGTGTGGCGATTGCCAGGTTGCGGGCGCTTGCACGCCACTGTCAGGACGCTGCACGGGACTGCCGCAGGCGCTGAGGATCAGGCACACGGTCAACAAACTGAGGCGCGGTTTCATAGATCGATCATTCACTGGTAAGGGCCGTGACCGGGTCGAGCCGGGCAGCTTTACGGGCCGGCATGAAGCCGAAGACAACGCCGGTCACGAGTGCGCAGGCGAAAGCGCCGAGCACCGCCAGCAACGAAAATGCGACAGCCACTTCGCTGAGGATCAGGACACCGCCGACGATCAGCGCTAGGGCAATCCCGGCGATGCCGCCGACCACCGAGAGCATCACTGCCTCAGTGAGAAACTGGCGCAGAATGTCGCGTTGGCGCGCACCGGTGGCCATGCGGATGCCGATCTCGCGGGTACGCTCACGCACGGTCATGAGCATGATGTTCATCACGCCAATGCCGCCAACCAGCAGTGAGATGGCGGCAATCGAACCAAGCATCAGCGACAGGGTGTTTTGCGTACGGGCTTCGGCCTGGATCATCGCGGCGTTGTTGGTCAGTTCGAAATCCTTCTTGCCATTGTGCAGGCGCAGCATCAGTTGCTCGATGGCCTGTTCGGCGTCCTTGACCTTACGGGCGTCGGTGGCGGCGATGGCCACGTATTCCGGATCGCGTGTGCCGAACAGCCTGACGCTGGCGGCCGAGTAGGGGATGGCGATGCGGTTGTCGCTGTCAGAGTCGCCGGAGCTGGCGCCTTTTTCCGCGAGCACGCCGACCACCTGAAACGGTACGTTTTCGATCAGGATGAATTGGCCGATCGGGTTGATCACATCCTTGAGCAGTTTGCTCCGCACTTTGTGGCCGATCACCGCTACCGCAGCGGCGTTCGCCTCGTCGGCCTCGGTGAAGTAGCTGCCTTGCACCACTGGCCAGTTGAAGATCGCCGGGAAGTTGGTGTCGTTGCCGCCGACGTAACTCAAATGGTCGGCATTGCCAAACCGCACGCCAGCCTCGGCGCCGTTGACCGGCATGATCCGTTGCACTTGCGGCAGGCTCGCCAGCGCGCGGACGTCGTCGAGGGTGATGATCCCCGGTGGTGTGCGCGGGTTGGGCGCCGAACCGCTGAGGTAAATGATGTTCGAGCCGAACGCGCCCATCTGCGCCATGACCTGACGCTTGCTGCCTTCGCCGACGGCGAGCATCACCACCACCGAAGCCACGCCGATAATGATGCCAAGCAGGGTCAGTGCGGTGCGAAAACGGTTGATCCACATCACCCGCCATGCGGCGTGCAAGGCGTCCACCAGTTCACCTTTCCAGGCGCCAGTGGCTTCGGCGCCCTCGACCAGACGCTTGCGCAGATCGACGGCTTGCAAGGCGCCGGGGTTGGCGCTGGTCTGGGCTTCGGGGTTGTCCCTGGCGCTGTCACTGATGATCAGGCCATCGCGGATTTCGATGATGCGTTTGGCCCGCGCCGCCACTTCGCGATCGTGGGTGATGAGAATGACGACATGGCCCTGGCTCGCCAGTTCGTCGAGCAGCGCCATCACTTCTTTGCCGCTGTGGCTGTCGAGGGCGCCGGTCGGTTCATCGGCGAGAATAATGTGCCCGCCGTTCATCAAGGCGCGGGCAATCGACACCCGTTGTTGCTGACCGCCGGAGAGCTGATGCGGGCGGTTGCCGGTGCGTGAGGCGAGGCCGAGACGGTCGAGCAGGGCGGCGGCGCGAGCATGGCGTTCGGCGGCAGGAGTGCCGGCATAGATCGCCGGCATCTCGACGTTTTCCTGGGCCGAGCCGGACGGAATCAGATGATAACCCTGGAACACGAAGCCGAAGGCTTCGCGGCGCAGCCACGCCAGTTCATCGCTGTCGAGGCCGGCGACGTTTTCCCCGGCGAAGCGGTATTCGCCGGACGTCGGGCGGTCGAGGCAGCCGAGGATGTTCATCAGCGTCGATTTGCCAGAGCCTGAGGCGCCGACGATGGCGACGAACTCGCCAGCGTGGATCGACAGGTCGATGCCGCGCAGAACGTGAACTTCAGGCGCGTCGCCGCCGCCGTAGGATTTGCGAATGTCCTGCAGGTCGATCAGGGGCGTTTGCATTTAACCCCCGTTGCCGTCAGCCGGGCCGATCAGCAGATGATCGCCTTCGTTTAGACCGTCGAGAATCTGCACTTTGAGCCGATCGCTGATGCCGGTGCGCACTTCGCGGGATTCGATTTTGCCGTTGGCGGCGACCACTTGTGCGGTTTGCAGGTTGGCCGTGGCGCTGCCTTGCAGAGCAGCCACTGGTGCAGTGAGAACGTCCTTGGCCTGATTGGCGACGAAGAACACCTGGGTGGTCATCTCCGCCATCAGTGCGTTGTCGGCGTTATCGACGTCGAGCAAAACCGTGTAAAGCACGACGCGAGCGCTGCCGCTTTTACTGCTGCTGGCCGGGCTGCCGCCGCCCTGGCTGGTCTGATCCAGCGGTTTTGGCGGTACCGGCAGGATTTGCCGTACGGTGCTGCTCCAGCGCCGATTGCCGCCGCTGAGGGTGGTGAAATAGGCGGTCATGCCCGGTTTGACATGGCCGATATCCGCCTCGGAAACTTCTGCCCAAACGGTCATCGGCGACAACTTGGCGATGCGCAGAATCAACGGCGTCTGCTGTTGCGCGTTGAGGGTCTGGCCTTCGCGGGCATCAAGGGCGACCACGGTGCCGGCCATGGGCGCGTAGATTCGCGTGTAGCCGAGCTCGGCCTGATCGCTGCGCAGACTGGCTTCAGCCTGGCGGATCTGCGCCTGGAACATGTCGATGCGCGCCTGGGTGGCTTTCAATTCAGCGCGGGCGGTCTGCACGTCTTCTTCGCGAGTCGCGCCGCCGGCCGCCAGATTCTGCTGGCGCTGATACTTCTGCTGCGCCAGTTCATGCTGGGCACGTTGTTCCTGCAGTTGCGCCTTGAGGTTTTCGATCGAGAAGCGGCCGGCATCGAGTTTGGCCTTTTGCGTCGATGGATCGATCTCCACCAGTAATTGGCCTTCCTTGACCACGTCGCCGACTTCGACATGGATTTTCTGGATCTGCCCGGAAGCCTGCGCACCGACATCCACGTAACGACGCGGCTGCAGTGTGCCAAGCGCGGTGACGCTGCTTTCGATGTCGCCACGGGTCACTTGCACGGTGGCGAATTTATCCCGGCCTGGCGGCAGGATCTGCCACGCGGCATACGCGACAGCGGGGATCAGACAAAGGACTACGAGCAAGGCGCGTCGGGCGGGGCGGGGACGTTTCATGCAGGGTTCCGGCCAGTGGAAATCGGCCCGTCGCTCGGCTGGCACGCAGATTCGGGCAGCGCTGAACGCTGTCGCAAGGCGCGACAGATACGGGGAGCTGTCCTGTAAACGAGAAAAGGACGGGGGAATTTAACTGCGGACACACGAAGTTACAGCTATAGAGCAGGACTATTTGTCGGTCAACGACAAACACCACTTTAAATCTATATGAGAATTACTATAAATTACGCACCTCAAGTTGCCACTATCTTGCTACTGCATTTCACGCAGGGGTAATCAGTGAGCTCAAGGACAGAACCCGCAGGTTTGCGGCCGGGAGTCATGTTGGAAAACTACTATCGGGAGCTGGTGTGTTTCCTGAACGCCAAGCTCGGCAACCGTCAGGTTGCCGAAGATGTGGTGCATGACGCCTATCTGCGAGTGCTGGAACGTTCCAGCGACACACCGATCGAGCAACCCCGAGCCTTCCTCTACCGGACCGCGTTGAATCTGGTCATCGATGACCATCGACGCAACGCCCTGCGTCAGGTCGAATCACTGGAAGTGCTCGACAACGAAGAGCGCTATTTTACCCCGTCGCCACACAGCAGCCTCGATCACGGGCAGCGGCTGGGTATGCTTCAGCGTGCGCTGGCAGAGCTGCCGCCACTGTGTCGCGAAAGTTTTCTGCTGCGCAAGATCGAAGGTCTGTCGCATCCGGAAATCGCCCGACAGCTCGGCATTTCCAAGGCTCTGGTGGAAAAACACATCGTCAATGCGATGAAACATTGCCGGTTGCGGATCAAACAATGGGATGCCCATTGAGCCATCGTCGTTAAATTTTATTTCACTGTCCTCGTTCCTACTCAACAGACGACCTGCTGTCCTGCTCAAGGCCGGTCAGGTCACTTAGGCTCTCCTTGCCCCTTGTTGAGGGGTTCCTCCAGAGGACACTGGAAATGACTCAGGCAATTGCATCGCCCATCGTTCACGACCTGATCGGCGTCGGTTTCGGACCTTCGAACCTGGCGCTGGCCATCGCTCTGCAAGAACGCGGTCCGACCCTCGGCGAGCTGGATGTGCTGTTCCTCGACAAGCAAGCCGACTACAGCTGGCACGGCAACACTCTGTCGACGCAGAGCGAGTTGCAGATTTCCTTCCTCAAGGATCTGGTGACCCTGCGCAATCCGACCAGCCCGTATTCGTTCGTCAACTACCTGAAGTATCACGGTCGTCTGGTCGACTTCATCAACCTCGGCACCTTCTATCCGTGCCGTATGGAGTACAACGATTACCTGCGCTGGGTCGCCGGGCAGTTCACCGAACAGAGCCGTTACGGCGAAGAAGTGCTGACCATCGAGCCGGTGCTGCACAACCATCAGGTCGAAGCGCTGCGCGTGATTTCCCGTGGCAGCGATGGCCAGCAACATGTGCGCACCACCCGTTCGGTGGTGGTTAGCGCCGGTGGCACGCCGCGTATTCCCGAGGCGTTCAAAGCGCTGAAGGGCGACACTCGCGTGTTTCACCACTCGCAATATCTGTCGCAAATGGCCAAGCAGCCGTGCGTGAACAATCAACCGATGAGTATCGCGATCATCGGTGGCGGGCAGAGCGCGGCGGAAGCCTTCATTGACCTGAACGATTCGTTCCCGTCGGTGCAGGTCGACATGATCCTGCGCGGTTCGGCCTTGAAGCCTGCGGATGACAGCCCGTTCGTCAACGAAGTGTTTTCGCCGGAGTTCACCGACCTGGTGTTCCAGCAGAACAGTGCCGAGCGTGAGCGTCTGGTCAACGAGTACCACAACACCAACTACTCGGTGGTCGACATCGACCTGATCGAGCGCATCTACGGCATCTTCTATCGCCAGAAGGTTTCCGGGATCGCCCGTCACGCATTCCGCACCCTGACCACTGTCGAGAGCGCTACCGCTACCGAAAACGGTATCGAGCTGGCTGTGCGCAATAACGCCACCGGCGAAGTCACTGTGCGCAACTACGACGCCGTTGTTCTGGCCACCGGTTACGAGCGGCAGATGCACCGCAAACTGCTGGCGCCGCTGGAAGAGTATCTGGGTGACTTCGAGGTCGATCGCAACTACAAGTTGATCACCGACGAACGCTGCAAGGCCGGTATCTACATGCAGGGCTTCTGCCAGGCCAGCCATGGTCTGAGCGACACGTTGCTGTCGGTGCTGCCGATTCGCGCGGACGAGATTGCCGGCTCGCTGTATGAGCATGGCAAGAACCGCGGGCATCGTTCGATGGCGGATCTGTTGTTGGCGACTGCCAGCTAACGCCGATTTCCAGGCCATATCGTTCCCACGCAGAGCGCGGGAACGATCATCCTGAACCCTTCCTGAACATCCCCCACATTCCCCGACGCACCTCCTTTTGCAGGTTTACTCTCCCATCATCGGGGCGTAAGCTTCGCGCGTTTTCATCAATAGCGGAGACCCACAGTGGGTACTTGTTCGAGTGACAGTTGTCGGCCGGTCTCGGTAACCGGCAGATTCTCGGCAAGATAACGCGCAGACTTTCTCTGTCGTTGTCTCGCCGTAAAAGCGAGCAGCGGCATCCCGTGCATGACCCGTCCTGGGTCATGGCTAGACGTCCTTCTCATCGACGCTGAACAGAGCGTGATTGCGACTTTACTGTCGTGATCGCAGCCCTATCGACTCGCCTGTCTTTTCTGACCGGCGCGCCAAGCCTTGCCGTGCCGGTTTTTCCGGCGGACGAGGCGCGGCCGTACCTGCTTGACGGTTTCCCGGCTGACCATAGGGGCAACAGCCATGAAACTTACGCTCAAGGAATTTTTCGCAGGCTTCCTGCGCACGCGCCACATCGCCCGGCACTTCCGTCGCCTGGCGTTGCTGGAATCGATCAACGACACCACGGTCAGCCGTGAGGTCCCGCCCACTTTGGCCAACACCCTGGTCGATGCCGCGCATTGCGACAGCGGTGTGTTGCTGTCTTCAATGGGCACGCATTCCGATGGCCTGACCGATTTCGAAGTCGATGCGCTGCGTGCGCAATACGGTCTCAACGAAGTCGAACACGAACAGCCACTGCCAGGGTGGATCCACCTGTGGCACTGCTACAAAAACCCGTTCAACCTGCTGCTGACTTTGTTGGCGGTGATCTCGTGGCTGACCGAAGACCTCAAGGCGGCCGTGGTGATTTTTTCCATGGTGGTGCTGTCGACGCTGCTGCGCTTCTGGCAGGAAAGCAAATCCAACCAGGCCGCCGATGCGCTAAAAGCCATGGTCAGCAACACCGCCACCGTCATGCGCCGTGACGCGCCGCGCAGCGAATTGCCGATCAAGCAACTGGTGCCGGGCGATCTGATTGTGCTCTCGGCTGGCGACATGATTCCTGCCGATTGCCGCGTGCTCAGCGCCAAGGACCTGTTCGTCAGCCAAGCAGCGATGACCGGTGAATCGATGCCGGTGGAGAAGTTTCCGCGTCAGGCAGATCGCGACACGCGCAATCCGCTGGAGCTGGACAACATCCTGTTCATGGGCACCAACGTCGTGTCCGGTACGGCGGTGGCGGTGATTCTCACCACCGGCAACAGCACCTATTTCGGAGCGCTGGCCCAACGTGTCGGCGCAACCGATCGCGCAGTCACTTCGTTCCAGCAAGGCGTCAACAAAGTCAGCTGGCTGTTGATCCGTTTCATGTTCATCATGGCGCCGCTGGTGCTGTTCATCAACGGTTTCACCAAGGGGGACTGGACTGAAGCACTGCTGTTCGCGTTGTCGATTGCCGTCGGCCTGACCCCGGAAATGTTGCCGATGATCGTCACCTCGACGCTGGCCAAAGGCGCGGTGTTCCTGTCACGGAAAAAAGTCATCGTCAAACGCCTCGACGCGATCCAGAACTTCGGCGCCATGGATGTGCTGTGCACCGACAAGACCGGCACGCTGACTCAGGACAAGATCTTCCTGGCGCGCAATGTCGATGTCTGGGGCGCCGATTCCGACGACGTGCTGGAAATGGCCTACCTCAATAGCTACTACCAGACCGGCCTGAAAAACCTGCTGGATGTCGCGGTGCTGGAACACGTGGAAGTCCACCGTGAACTGAAAGTCGGCACGGCGTTTCGCAAGGTCGACGAGATCCCGTTCGACTTCAATCGTCGGCGCATGTCGGTGGTGGTCGAAGGGCGTGGCCAGCCACATCAGTTGATCTGCAAAGGTGCCGTGGAAGAAGTCCTCGCGGTGTGCAGCCGCGTGCGTCACGGTGACGTCGATGAAGCCTTGAGCGATGAATTGCTGACCCGGATTCGTCAGGTCACCGCAGCATTCAACGCTGAAGGCTTGCGCGTGGTCGCCGTGGCGGCCCGCTCGATGCCCGAAGGTCGGGAAATCTACAGCCTGGCCGATGAGCAGGAACTGACGCTGATCGGTTACGTGGCGTTCCTCGATCCACCGAAGGAAAGCACCGCGCCAGCACTCAAGGCCTTGGCCGAGCATGGCGTGGCAGTGAAAGTGCTGACCGGCGACAACGAGTTGGTGACCGCGAAGATCTGCCGCGAAGTCGGCCTCGCGCAACAAGGCCTGCTGCTGGGCAATGACGTTGAGCGCATGAGCGATGCCGAACTGGCCGTGGCCGTAGAGACCACCAATGTCTTCGCCAAACTGACGCCGTCACACAAGGAGCGCATCGTGCGCATCCTCAAAGGCAACGGCCATGTGGTCGGCTTTATGGGCGACGGCATCAACGATGCGCCAGCGCTGCGCACCGCCGACATTGGTATTTCCGTGGACAGCGCGGTGGACATCGCCAAGGAAGCGGCCGACATCATCCTTCTGGAAAAGAGCCTGATGGTGCTGGAGGAGGGCGTGCTCGAAGGACGGCGCACCTTCGCCAACATGCTCAAGTACATCAAGATGACCGCCAGTTCCAACTTCGGCAACGTGTTCTCGGTGCTGGTCGCCAGTGCGTTCATTCCGTTCCTGCCGATGCTGCCGATGCACCTGCTGGTGCAGAACCTGCTCTACGACATTTCGCAGATCGCCATTCCGTTCGATAACGTCGATGAGGACATGCTGAAGAAACCGCAACGCTGGCAGCCGGGCGATGTCGGGCGCTTCATGCTGTTCTTCGGCCCGATCAGCTCGATCTTCGACATCACCACGTTCGCCTTGATGTGGTACGTGTTTGATGCCAACACCCCGGATCACCAGACGCTGTTCCAGTCCGGCTGGTTCGTGGTCGGGTTGCTGACCCAGACGCTGATCGTGCACATGATCCGCACGCCGAAGATTCCGTTCCTGCAAAGCCGTGCAGCGATGCCGCTGCTGGTGATGACCGGAATCATCATGGCGGTCGGCATCTTCCTGCCGATGGGGCCGCTGGCGCACTACTTCAAATTGCAGGCGCTGCCGTCGCTGTACTTCGTGTTTCTGCCGGTGATCCTGCTGGCGTACATGGCGCTGACCCAGGCGGTGAAAGGGTTCTACATCCGCCGGTTCGGCTGGCAATAACCGCACTGCAAAACTATTTCCCCCTGTGGGAGCGAGCCTGCTCGCTCCCACAGGGGGACTTTGTGTTCTCAAGGATTTCATCATGCAAGCCATCAACAACCTCAACCTCGATTCGCTCCTCGATACCCTCGTCAGCCTCAGCGCCGCGTTCATCCTCGGCGGCCTGATCGGCTTCGAGCGCCAGTATCGGCAACGCACCGCAGGCCTGCGGACCAACGTGCTGGTCGCCGTCGGCGCGGCGATTTTCGTCGACATGGCCAACCGTCTCGCCGGCGCTGAAGGCGCGGTGCGCGTGGTCGCTTACGTAGTGTCCGGCATCGGTTTTCTCGGCGCTGGGGTGATCATGCGCGAAGAAGGCAACGTGCGTGGCCTCAACACCGCCGCAACGCTGTGGACTTCAGCGGCGGTCGGCGCCTGTGCCGGTGCCGACCTGCTCGCCGAAGCCGTGCTCGGCACGCTGTTCATTCTGGCTGCCAACACCTTGCTGCGGCCGATCGTCAACAACATCAACCGCCAGCCATTGGACGTGGTTTCGGCAGAGGTCACCAACATCGTCTACGTCATCGCCCGCCGCTCACAGCAGACCGCCGTGTTCGCCTTGCTCGAAGCCGAGCTTGAACGCAGCAACTACCCGGCCAGCGATGTCGATGTGCATGCGTTCGGCGCCGATGAAATCGAAATTGAAGCGACGCTGGCGACGACTTCAGTCGATGGCGATGAACTCGACGCCCTGGTGGCGAGGATTTCGACGTCGGCGCTGGTGGTGCAGGCGTTCTGGAGTCCGAGTACTACCGAATAAAAGTACTACCGAATAAAGCGCTCCTGATCTTCCAGGGTGGCAGACGGTCACTGAAGCGTCGAGTGATGGTTCAGGCTCGTTGAGCCTGCGATGAATAACCGTGTTTTTAGGAATATTCCTACAGAACCTGCCGGGGTGCTTGCGTAGTCTTGCCGCACCCAGAAATCGCAAATCCCGGGAGACTGACCATGATCAACAAAGCCCTGCGCATCCTGATCGCCGACTCGCAGCATTTTCACCGGATGAGAATCGAGCGTCTGTTCAACAGCCTCGATTACTTCCGCGTGGCTCCGGCACAGAGCCTCACCGAACTACTGACGCTGGTGGACTACGGTTGTGAGCCGTTCGACGTGGTGGTCGTCAATGCCGAGCTGGCGCCAGGTTCGCTGGATCTGCCGGGGTTTTTCCTGGATAACCTGCAGGTTCGTCAGGCGTTGATCTACAACGACGGCACGGCGCCGTTGCAACCGGCTTCAGGCTTCGCTCAGGAAAATGTGCAGGTCAGTCATTTGGCTTTGCCTTCAAAACAGTCGATCAGTCAGTTGATGGCGCTGGTGGACGTTCCCGACCGGCCGCGCGAGTTGGCCGTCCCCAGGTCATACCTGTCTGTGCAAAGCGCTGCTCATGCATAAAAACTCACTGGCTGCAACTGTCAGGTCTGACAGGTGATCTGCTCTCCGTTCCGTGTAACAGTCGCGGGGCAGCCACTGAGCCTGGATCAGCCCGAAGCGGTGGCCTGTTCGTCGGACCTTGCACTTGGAGTGGTCATGAAGTCAGCGTTGATCGTCGACGATCATCCGGTGGTGCGCGCTGCCATCCGAATCGTGTTGCAAACCGAAGGATTCAAACAGATATACGAGGCGTCGCATGGCAACGAGGTGGTTTCGCTCATTCGTGAACACAAGCCTCGACTGGTCATCCTCGATCTGAACTTGCCTGTACTCGACGGGCTGGAAGTCATGGCCCGGATCAAGACTAATGATCTTCGTTGCCGGGTGCTGGTTTTCAGTACCCACGAACCCATGTTCTATCAGGAACGTTGTGTGCGTGCCGGGGCCATGGCCTACGTGACCAAAACCAATAAACTGGAGCAGTTGCGCAATGCCATTCGGGCGGTGATGTCGGGCCATGCCTATTTTTCCTCGCTCCCGGACAGTTTCAGCACGCTTAACGCCGTGCAAACCACAGAAAAACAGATGATCGATCAGCTCTCCGACCGTGAGTTGAGCATTTTCCGGCAACTGGGGCTGGGCAAATCCAACAAGGCGATAGCCGAGGAGATGCACTTGAGCTACAAAACGGTCAGCACCTATAAAACCCGTCTGATGAAAAAGCTCGGGGTCAGCTCAGCAGTGCATTTGCGCGATTTCGCCAAGCGCAACCATGTGATCTGAGCGAGCGGACATGAGGCAGGGACGCTGGGTTATCTGGCTATGGTTGAGCCTGATGGCCACCTGCTGGGCGAGTGATGCGCCGCAGATGCTGCAAGTGCTGACACGTGCCGGACTGGAAAAAGCCCAGATGCGCCTGGACGAACAGGACCGGCAATGGCTGCGTGAGCACCCGGTGCTGCGCATGGGGATTTCCGGAGCGGATTACCCACCGTTCGAGATCACTCGCAATCAACATGAACTCGAAGGGCTCACTGCGGATTACGCTGACCTGCTGGCACAGTTGCTTGGCGTGCGCATCGAGGTGCAGCGGTTTGCCAACCGCGATGCCGTGATGGCGGCACTCAAGCGCGGCGATCTCGATCTGCTGGGGACCTCCAACAGTTTTGAAGCCGCCGACCCGGAGTTCATCCTGTCCCGGCCTTACGCCGAAGATCAGCCGATGCTGGTGACCCGGGTCGACGAGCCGTTGCCGAGCGATCTGGCCGGCAAGCGCCTGGCCATGGTCGAGGACTATCTGCCGCTGGCGAGCGTGCAAGCGTTTTATCCCCAGGCCAGCGTGCAGCGTTACCCCTCGGCGATGGATGCACTGGGTGCGGTAGCTTTCGGCGCGGATGACGTTTATCTGGGCGACTTCATCAGTGCCAACTACCTGATCAACACCAATTATCGAAACGACCTGCAATTGGCCGGACCGTCGCGGCTGGACGCCAACGCGTTCGGCTTCGCCCTGTTGCGCAGCGATGTGCGCCTCAAACGCATGGTCGACAAGGCGTTGACGGCCATTCCCATGGAGCGGCGCCAACGCATCGAACAACGCTGGAGCGTCGGCCTCGCCGATATGGCTGAGCAATCGCGGGTGCAACTCAGTGCAAATGAGCAGGAGTGGCTGGACCAGCATCCCGTTATCCGGGTCGGTGCCATCGATGACTTCGCGCCGCTGACCTTTTTTGATGCCGATGGCCGTTTCAGCGGGCTGTCGGCGCAACTGCTGAGTCTGATCAGCCAGCGTAGCGGGCTGAATTTCGAGATCGTGCGCGGCACTTCGCTGGATCGGCAGATTGAACAGCTCAAGGCCGGTGAACTGGATGTGTTGCCGGTGGTGACGCCGAGCAGCGAGCGCGAAACAGAACTGCAATTTACCCGCGCTTACCTGAACAATCCGTTTGTGCTGGTCAGTGCAATGACCGCGCAGGGGCCGCTCAACCTTGATGACCTGACCGGTAAACAACTGGCGATATATCGCGGGCATCCGTTGCGCGCTTACCTGTTGGGCCGCGTGCCGCGCATCCGTCTGGTCGAAGTCAAAAGCCCCGCCGAAGGCATGGCGCTGATTGCCAAGGGGCAGGTCGACGTCACGGTGAGTTCATTGCTGGTGGCGCGCTTTCTGATCGCACGTCACTACCGTGAGCGTCTACGCATTACCGGCACCATCGGCGATCAACCGGCGCGCATTGCGTTGGCGACGGCCCCGCATATGCCGGCCCTGCACTCGATCCTGAACAAGGCGTTGTTGAGCATCGCCCCGCAACAGATGGACGAGCTGGTTGAGCGCTGGAGCCACGATGTGGTGGTGGAAGACAGTTATTGGTTACGCCATCGTCGTGAGATTCTCCTCGGTTTTGCCGGTGCAGCGGTGTTGCTGGCGCTTGCACTGGCCTGGATTGTTTTTCAGCGGCAACAGATTCGCCGACGCCAGCAATGGTTGCAGCAATTGCAGGAAGCCAAGGACGCGGCGGACGATGCCAATCGCGCCAAAACCACGTTTCTGGCGACCATGAGCCATGAAATCCGCACACCCATGAACGCCTTGATCGGCATGCTCGAACTCGCCTTGAAGCGCGCCGAGGAAGGCTTGACCGACCGCTTGGCAATTCAAGTGGCATCTAACGCCGGGCAGCAGTTGCTGGCGCTGATCGGCGACATCCTCGACATCGCGCGTATCGAAACCGGGCATTTATCCCTCGCGCCCGAACGCGCCAACCTGCGCGAACTGGTGGTGTCGGTGTGCCGGGTGTTTGAAGGGCTGGCGCGGCAGAAGCGTTTGTTGTGGCACATCGAACTCGATGCCCGCAGCCATGTTGACGTGCTGATTGACCCGACGCGCTTCAAACAGGTGCTGTCGAATCTGCTGAGCAATGCGATCAAGTTCACCGCAGAGGGCGAGGTCAGTCTGCGGCTGGTGGTGACCGCAACGACGGCCGAGCGCCTGGCGGTGAAAGTGCTTATTGCAGACAGTGGGGTGGGGATCAGTCACGACGATCGGCGCCGGTTGTTCAGCCCGTTCGTTCAGGCGAGCAATCACTCGCAGTCGGCGCGCAGCGGTTCCGGACTGGGTCTGGTGATCAGTCGCAGTCTCTGCGAAATGATGGGTGGCACGCTGCGACTCGACAGTGCGCCGGGTGAAGGAACGCAAGTCGAAGTCAGCCTTGAACTGCCGCTGTTGGCCGCGCTCGCTCGGCCCGCTGCAATCGCGCAAACCGTGGTCGCAGCGAGCTGTTCACTTAATGTCCTGGTGGTGGACGACCATCCGGTGAACCGCTTGCTGTTGTGCTGGCAGTTGAGTGAACTCGGCCACCGCACGGTCGACACCGAGAACGGTGACGAGGGCCTTGAGCGATGGCGGACTCAGGCATTCGATGTGGTGATCACTGATTGCAACATGCCGCGGCGCAACGGTTATCAACTGGCGCGGGCGATCCGTGATGAAGAGTCGCTTGCCGCTCGCCAGCCGTGTCTGATCCTTGGCTTTACTGCCAACGCGCAGGCTGAGGAAAGGACGCGCTGCCTGAATGCCGGCATGGACGAATGTTTGTTCAAACCGATTCGTTTGCACGACCTGGCGCAGGCGTTGACGGCTGCCAGTCATTGCGAGATGACGCTAGACCCCGGCGAGGTGCCGGCGTTGGTGGAAATCGACCTGAGCGCATTGGAGCAAATGGCCGGGGATGATCGTGCGTTGATCGGACAGTTGCGCAAGGAAGTGTTGAACAGCTTGCAGCTCGATCTGCAGAGTCTGGAAGTATTGCAGCGAGAGCAGAATCGCCAAGGGCTGCGTGAGCTGGCGCATCACATTAAAGGCGGGGCGCAGATGGTCGGCGCGGCGCGGGTGGTGGCGGCGTGTGCGGAGCTTGAGCAGGCGTGTCGCGAAGCGCACGCGGCGCCATTGGGTCCGTCGAGCGATGCGTTGCGCGAGGCCATGGCCAGCCTCGCGCAACGTCTGCAAATCTGACGCGTGCGGGTCAGTCCCAGTGCGGCGCGATGCCTTTCGGGCTGGTCAGGCGATGGCCGCGATCAAGCGCAGCGATCAGCGCCATATCGGCATCACTCAGTGTCAGTGCCGTGGCAGCAAGGTTGCTTTGCAGATTGCCACGTTTGGTCGATGACGGAATCACGGCGTAGCCCGACTGCATCGCCCACGCCAGGGTGACTTGCGCCGGGGTGGCCTGCAGGCGTTCGGCGATCTGCTGGATCAACGGATCTTTCAGCACTTCACCGTAGGCGAGGGTCATGTACGAGGTAATGTGGATACCTTGACTGCGGGCATACTCGACCACTTTGCGGTTCTGCAGGTACGGGTGCAACTCGATCTGGTTGGTCGCGATATTGTCGGCACCGACGGCCGCGATGGCCTGCTTCATCAAGTCGATGGTGAAGTTGGACACGCCGATCTGCCGGGTCAGGCCCAGACGCTTGGCTTCGAGCAGGGCGCCCATGAATTCTTCAACCGGCACTTGATCTTCCGGCGAAGGCCAGTGGATCAGCGTCAGGTCGAGGTAGTCGGTCTGCAATTTCTGCAGGCTCTCCTTGAGGCTGTCGATCAGGCGATCCTTGGCGAAGTTGGCGACCCAGATCTTGCTGGTGATGAACAGCTCGTCGCGGGGGATACCGCTGGCAGCGATGGCCTCGCCGACATCTGCTTCGTTTTCGTAGATTTGCGCGGTGTCGATGACCCGGTAGCCGAGTTCAAGGGCGGTGCTCACCGAATCGATGACCACCTGGCCTTGCAGGCGAAACGTACCAAGACCGAAAGCGGGAACAGACATGAAAGACTCCAGGGTCGCAGTGGGAATGGGCTGGAGTATCCGTGTCTGAATCGTTGAGAAAAACCGCTGGTGGGGCAAAGCACTGTTGATCAGAAGTCATGAATCATTTTGAGGAATTGTGTTGTCTGGACTGGCCTCTTCGCGAGCAGGCTCGCTCCCACATTGGAATGCGTGCTCTTGTGGGAGCGAGCCTGCTCGCGAAGGGCGCACCGCCGATTCAGGCAATGTCGCTGCGGGCAAACTCCTCCCCTAGAAAATCAATCAAGGTGCGCACCGACGGTAACAATCCGCGTCGCGACGGAAAAATCGCATGCACCACCCCGCACTTTGGTGCCCATCCTGGAATCAACTCCACCACCCGTCCCGCCGCAATGTCCTCGCGCACCACCACACTCGGCAAGTGCGCCACGCCAACCCCGGCAATCACCGCCTGACGCAACGCGATCAAATCATCGGTGACCATCCTCGGCGTATGGCGGATCAGCGCCGTGTTGTCATTTGGCCCCAGCAACTCCCACTGATATTCACGCTGCGCCGCGCCCCAATGCAGGCTCGGCAAACCATTGAGGTCAGCGGGCGAAGGTGGTGACGACAGGCGTTCGACAAACTGTGGGTTACCAACCACCGATTGCGTGCTGTTGCCCAACACTTTCATGACCATGTCGGTGTTCTCCAGCGGTGGAAAACGCACGCGCAAGGCAATGTCGAAGCCCTCGTGCAGCAGATCGACGCGGCGATTGGTGCTCTCGATAAACAACTCCACCAGCGGGTACTTGAGCATGTAACGCGTGAGCATCGGTCCGACCCAGGAGTTGAGCAGCGCTGTCGGGCAACTCAGACGTACCAGCCCCTGCGGTTCGGAGCGGTTTCGTTCGATCAGCTCGGCGGCGCTTTCGGCTTCGACGCGCATGGCCAGGCAGCGCTGGTAATAGGCTTGGCCGATTTCGGTCAACGAGCAATGGCGGCTGGTACGGCGCAGCAGGCGTACGCCGAGGCGCTCTTCCAGTTCGGAAATGCGTCGGCTGAGTTTCGATTTGGGCATGTCCAGTGCGCGCCCGGCGGCGGCGAAACCGTGATGTTCGACCACTTGGGTGAAGTAGTAGAGGGTGTTGAGGTCTTCCACCATCGTTCTCCAGATAGAACGCTAAGGCTGATTTTTGCAGTCTAGTGCATTAATGGTCATGGATTTAAGCTTAATCCATCGCATCACTCACCCCAATTGGAGACAACCATGAAAAACATCATCGGTATCTACACCAGCCCGCGCGGCCATTGGGTCGGCGATGGTTTCCCGGTTCGCACGCTGTTTTCCTACGACAACCTCGGCAAACACATCAGCCCGTTCCTGCTGCTCGATCACGCTGGCCCTGCCGATTTCACCCCGACCACCGAACGGCGTGGCGTTGGTCAGCATCCGCACCGTGGTTTTGAAACCGTGACTATCGTTTATGAAGGCGAAGTGCAGCACCGCGATTCTACCGGCAGCGGCGGCGTGATCGGCCCTGGCGATGTGCAATGGATGACGGCTGCTTCCGGGATCCTCCACGAGGAGTTCCACTCGGAAAGCTTCGCCAAAACCGGCGGCAAACTGGAAATGGTGCAGCTGTGGGTCAACCTGCCGGCCAAGGACAAAATGGCCGCGCCGGGCTACCAGACCATTCTCGACAGCGACATCCCGAGCCTCGCGCTCAAGGACAACGCGGGCAGCCTGCGCCTGATCGCCGGTGAGTTCGATGGCCATACCGGCCCATCGCGCACTTTCACACCGATCGACGTGTGGGACTTGCGCCTGAACGCCGGCAAGTTGCTGACGCTGGATCTGCATGAAGGCCGCAACACCGCGCTGGTGGTGTTGAAAGGCTCGGTGCAGGTCAACGGTCTGGAATCGGTGCGCGAAGGGCAGTTGGCGCTGTTCGAACGTGACGGCCATCAGATGACGCTCGAAGCCAGCCAGGACGCGGTGGTGTTGCTGCTCAGCGGCGAGCCGATCGACGAACCGATCGTCGGCCACGGCCCGTTCGTGATGAACACCGAGCAGGAAATCCACCAGGCGTTCGCCGACTTCCAGTCCGGCCGTTTCGGCCAGATGCACGCTTAACGCACCACCACTCCGCTCTACACAGGACGCGTAGGCCGGTTCGCAGGCCAGGGATGGCTGTCGCCTATAGAAAAGAGGAAACGCCCATGAACACTGTCAATGCAGCGAACTTCGACGGCCAGAAACCGACCATCGATGCCAGCGATGCGGCCATGTTGTTGATCGACCACCAAAGCGGTCTGTTCCAGATCGTCAAGGACATGGATGTGCCGCAACTGCGCGCCAACGCCATCGCGCTGGCCAAGGCCGCGACCCTGCTGAAAATGCCGGTCATCACCACGGCCTCCGTGCCGCAAGGGCCGAACGGACCGTTGATTCCGGAGATCCACGAAGCCGCACCGCATGCGCAATACGTGGCGCGCAAAGGCGAAATCAATGCTTGGGACAATCCCGAGTTTCACGCAGCGGTCAAAGCCACCGGCAAGAAAACCCTGGTGATTGCCGGCACGTTGACCAGCGTGTGCCTGGCGTTCCCGTCGATCGCTGCCGTGCACGAAGGCTACAAGGTATTTGCCGTGGTCGACGCGTCCGGCAATCACTCGAAACTCGCCACTGATCTGACCGTTGCCCGTTTGGCCCAGGCCGGGGTGGTGCCGATCGACATCATGGCTACGCTTTCCGAGCTGCAAGGCTCGTGGAACCGTCCCGATGCCGAGCAGTGGGCGGCCGTCTACGCCCAGGCCATGCCGCATTATCAATTGCTGATCGAGAGCTACCTCAAGGCTCAGCAAGTCGCGAACGAACACGAAGTGCTGGATTCCCAGCGCTGATCGAGTCCCCTGAGGCCGACCCCCGGTTGGCCTCTACCAACCGCGAGGATTACTGCAATGACCACTCAATACAAACGTCTGGACAAGAACAACGCAGCGGTGCTGCTGGTCGATCACCAGGCCGGGCTGCTGTCGCTGGTGCGCGACATTGAACCGGACAAATTCAAGAACAACGTGCTAGCGCTGGCCGATCTGGCCAAGTACTTCAAACTGCCAACGATCCTCACCACCAGTTTCGAAACCGGCCCCAATGGCCCGTTGGTGCCCGAGCTGAAAGCGCTGTTCCCGGACGCGCCGTACATCGCCCGCCCGGGGCAGATCAACGCTTGGGACAACGAAGATTTCGTCAAGGCGATCAAGGCGACTGGCAAGAAGCAGTTGATCATTGCTGGTGTGGTGACGGAAGTTTGCGTGGCGTTCCCGGCACTGTCGGCGCTGGAAGAGGGCTTCGATGTGTTCGTGGTGACCGATGCCTCAGGCACGTTCAACGAATTGACCCGTGAATCGGCGTGGAATCGAATGTCCACCGCTGGCGCTCAGTTGATGACCTGGTTCGGTCTGGCCTGCGAGCTGCACCGCGATTGGCGCAACGATATCGAAGGGCTGGGCACGCTGTTCTCCAACCACATCCCGGACTACCGCAACCTGTTCACCAGCTACAACAGCCTGACTAACGGCAAATAACCCCGCCACACCTGCAATCCCCTGTAGGAGCTGCCGAAGGCTGCGATCTTTTGATCTTGATCCTTAAAAATCAACATCAAAAGATCGCAGCCTTCGGCAGCTCCTACAGGTTTTTTTTGTTGTCAGTGAGATCGTGTTCATGCTCTGAAATCAATTGCTCCTACACTTGCTCAATCTGTGCGATCTTCTCGCGATTGGCCCCCGTCGGAGTTGTTTGATGCTGTCTCTGCTCACTGAACATCCGTTGTTCTGCGCGTTGATCCTGATCCTTCTCGATCTGGGCTTGTGGCGTCTGATCTCCTCCCATGGCAGTGAGTGGAAACTGCTGGTGCGGGTGCTGATTTTCACGCTGTTCAGCGTGCTGCTGTTCAACGAAGGCCTCAACCCGATGGAGCCGGCGCCTTGGGCCGACAATGTGCCACTGCACTTGGCAGCGACGGGGTTGCAGATTGGCTGGTGGCTGTTCGGCGCGCGCACCCTGACGGTGTTGATCGGCGCGGTGATGATGCAGCGGGTCGGCCACACCGGACGGCTGTTGCAGGACTTGCTCGGCGCGGTGATTTTCCTCATCGCGATCATTGCCGCGCTGGCCTACGTGCTCGACCTGCCGGTCAAAGGCGTGCTGGCGACGTCCGGCGCGTTGGCGATCATCGTCGGTCTGGCCTTGCAGAGCACACTCAGCGATGTGTTTTCCGGGATCGTCCTCAATACCACCAAGCCGTATCAACTGGATGACTGGATTTCCATCGACGGCACTGAAGGTCGGGTCACCGACATTGACTGGCGCGCCACACGCCTGCAAACCAGTCAGGGCAGCATGGCGGTGATTCCCAACTCGCTGGCGGCCAAGGCCAAGATCATCAACTTCAGTCGGCCGAGCAATATGTTCGGCGTCGCGGTCAGCGTGCAGGTCAGCCCGCATGCCCGGCCCAGTTCGGTAATCGATGCGCTGGAGCGGGCGATGCAGGGCTGTCGGCAACTGCTCGACACGCCGTCGCCGAGCGTCGCTCTGAAAAGCTCCGGCAGCAGCGGTGCGGAATACGAAATCAGCGGATTTGTTGCGTCGATGGGCGAGAAGCGCGTGGTGCGCAATCAGTTGTTTGACCTGGCGTATCGGCACTTGCAGGCGTCCGGGGTCAATCTGCTATCGAGCGATGAAAGCGCTGCGCCGACCAACCTGTCGCGGCCACGGGCACTGCTCGACAGTTCGCCGATTTTCTCGACCCTGCGCCAGGAAGAAAAAGACACCTTCAGCCAGAACATGAGCCTGCAAACGTTTCGCGCCGGCGAAATCATTCTTGCGGGCGGCGAGGTCAGCGATCACCTGTTCATCATTGAGTCCGGCGTGGTTTCGGTGACGTTGAAGCGCCACGGCACACCGTTCGAATCCGGGCGGATGGGGCCGGGCGAGGTGATTGGCGAGGCTGGGATCTTGTCCGATACCGCATTGCCGGCGGACTTTTCGGCGAAGACCTTTTGCGCGTTGTATCGCATCGAGAAGTCCTACCTCAAGCCGTGCCTCGATGCGCGACATGACATCCACGACGCGATGCAGACGCTGCTCGATTACCGTTTGCACAAGGCGCAATCGCTGACCGAGGAAGCGCCGGCAGTCGTACCGAAAAGAGGCTTTCTGCAATGGCTGCGTAATCGCGCCTGAAGGGTCAGGCGCCGAGTTTCTGCTCCAGATGCAAGCGAACCTGCGGCCACTCGTCGTCGATGATGCTGAACCGCACCGAATTGCGCTTGCGCCCGTCCGGCATGATCCGCTCATGCCGGACGATACCTTCCTGGTGAGCGCCAAGACGCAGGATGGCGTTGCGTGACTTCTGATTGTTCTCGTCGGTGGTGAACTGCACGCGCACGCAACCGAGCACTTCGAAGGCGTGACGCAGCATCAGGTACTTGGCTTCGGTGTTGACGAAGGATTTCTGCCAGCTCGCCGAAATCCAGCTGCTGCCGATTTCCAGCTTGCGATTGAGCGGGTCTATCTTCCAGAAACGCGTGGAGCCGATGACTTCGCCGGTATCTTTCAGCACGATCACGAACGGCATCACGGTGCCAGCGTCACGCCCATCGAGTGCCTTTTTCAGATAACTGTCGACCGTGCTGGCCGAAGGCACCACGGTGACGGTGAGGTTCCACAATTCGCCGTCAGCGGCAGCGTGGAGCAGGGCCGCGGCATCTGAATACTCAAGCGGGCGCAGAAGGATGCGCTGACCTTGCAGCGTGGTTTGCATGGGATTCAGGTCTCGGCAGGGCGGGCGAAGGGCGAGCGCCTATTACGCCGCACCGGACTGATCCGATGCAACCGCCGCGATGTTCACGCGGTCACAATTTTCATAGCCCACGGCAGGAGCCTGCACCGATGAAAAACCTGCGGATCGCCACCTACAACGTCAACGGTTTACGCGCACGTTTGCCGAACCTGCTGGATTGGCTCAAGCGCGAGCAGCCGGATATCGCCTGCCTGCAGGAGCTCAAGTCTGTTGACACGGCATTCCCCGTTGCAGAACTTGAAGCGGCGGGTTATGGCGCGATCTGGCAAGGCCAGGCCTCGTGGAACGGTGTGGCGATTCTCGCCCGCGATGCGCAACCGCTGGAGAGCCGGCGCGGCCTGCCGGGCGATCCCGATGACAAACACAGTCGTTATCTGGAAGCAGCGGTGCACGGCATTCTGGTCGGGTGCCTGTATCTGCCCAATGGCAACCCGCAACCCGGGCCGAAATTCGATTACAAACTGGCGTGGTTCGAACGGTTGATCCGCTATGCGAAAGACCTGCAAAGCAGCGATCACCCGGTGGTGCTGGCCGGCGACTACAACGTCGTGCCTACCGACATGGACATCTACAACACCCGTTCCTGGCTCAAGGACGCGTTGCTGCAGCCGGAGAGTCGCGAGTGTTATCAGCGTTTGCTTGATCAGGGCTGGACCGATTCGCTGCGGCATCTGTATCCCGAGGATCGTCTCTACACGTTTTGGGATTACTTCCGCCAGCACTGGCAAACCAACTCCGGACTGCGTATCGATCATTTGCTGCTCAACCCGGCGCTGAGTCCTTATCTGCATGAGGCCGGCGTAGACGCCTGGGTGCGCAATGAACCCCACGCCAGTGATCATGCGCCGGCGTGGATTCGTATCGGTTCACGCAAGAAACGCTAGCAGGCGATTTGCGAAATCAATTGTCGAACACACTGCGCGATCCCGTATACATGGCGACCATCAACGCAGTGAACTGCGGCCCCATGCATAAGGATCGAGCAATGAGTGAGCCACGCCTGACGAATCTGAAGCTGTACCTGCAACGTCTGGGTTTTGCTGTGCCACCGGCGCCAACGCTGGAAACCTTGCGCGTGTTGCAACTGCGCCACACCGGCGTGTTTGCTTTCGAAAATCTGGCGACGATTACCGGGGCTCCGGTGTTGATCGATCTGCCGTCCATCGAAGAGAAAGTCCTGCTCGGTGGGCGCGGTGGTTACTGCTATGAGCTGAACAACCTGTTTTTTGCCTTGTTGCTGGAGTTGGGTTTCGACGCTCGCGCCATCAGCGGGCGGGTGGTGATGAATCAGCCAGAAGGCAGCTGGACGGCGCGCACGCACCGTTTGAGTCTGGTGACTATCGACGATGTGCGTTACATCAGCGATGTCGGCTTCGGTGGCATGGTGCCGACCGCGCCGCTGCTCCTCGATACCGAGACTGAGCAAGCAACCCCTCACGAACCTTATCGCATCGAAAAACAGGCCGACGGCTACATGCTACGAGCCAACGTGGCGGGTGAATGGCGGCCGATGTACCTGTTTGACCTGCAACGCCAGGAAGACATCGATTACACCATTGGCAACTGGTATGTTTCGACGCATCCAGAATCACCGTTTGCCAATCGTCTGATGGTTGCGCGTACCGGTGAGGGCTGGCGCAAGACGCTGAATAACGGCAGTTTCGCTGTTCATCGCATGGGCGTCAGCAGTGAGCGACGCGAGGTGACGCAGGTCGATGAGCTGATTGGATTGCTGGCGCGCGAGTTTGCTCTGCACCTGCCGGATCTGCCCCACATACGGCAGGCTCTGGCGCGGATGATCGTACCGGTTTCCGTTTAGGGCTTGGCGTCGGGCTCCAGCACTCGGCGGATTTCCCCGACCGCTGCCGACAGTTTTTTCTCGAGACTCTTGAGGTCTGCGGCGGTAATGCCTTTCTTGAATTGCCCGCTCGATTCGGCTTGTTCCGATTTGGCGACGGCATCGAGCAGGGCATGGCGCAGGGTGTTATTGATCACCGTCTGATAACCGAACCCTTCGTTTTCCGCGACCGTACGCGCTGCCTCGATGACGGCGTCGTCGAGCATGATGGTGATGCGGGTTTTACCTTTGTTTGACGCCACTGCGCCGCGTTTCCCCTGAGAAAAGTCATATTCATCTTTCATCGGTCAAGCCTCCAGAAAATAAGCGCAACGTTCGCTCGGTGTGGCGGCACGTGCAGAAATGATTCGAACGACATTCGCTTCCCGGTAACTGTACGCAACGACCAGCAAACGCCCTTTGCCGTTGAGGCCAATAGTGATCCAGCGTTGTTCGTCATGGTCGTTGTCTTCGATCGTCAGTGCTCGTTCGTCGTCAAAGACCGGCCCGGTTTCGGCCAGGCTGACGCCTTTGTGCTTGAGTTTGTTGGCTGCGTTCTTGCTTTTGTCGTACTTAATAGTGAATGACTTCATTATGCATACTTTATATGTATAAAAAAGAGTGCGACTGCACCGTCGGTCGCCGTGAACACTTCAGCGTAGTGGCGACAGGCGAGGGCACTGGAGAGGAAGTGTTGCCGGATTTGTGGGGGATGGGAGCAGCGCGCTAGAAGCTTGGGTGGCTACCTATCCATTATGTGACTGATAAGTTGTATACAACTCTATGGACATTTGTCGTGAGTATTGAATACAGTGTGCGCATAACAAAAACCAGGGAACCCCCCACCATGAAAACGCCCCATGTTTCACACCAACGGCCCGAGGACGAAAATCTCGGGGTCGGCGCGAATATGGCTTACGGCCTGCAACATGTTCTGACCATGTACGGCGGTATCGTTGCGGTGCCACTGATCATCGGCCAGGCGGCCGGCCTGTCGCCGGCCGACATCGGTTTGCTGATTGCTGCTTCATTGTTTGCGGGGGGGCTGGCGACGCTGCTGCAAACCCTGGGTCTACCGTTTTTTGGCTGTCAGTTGCCGCTGGTACAGGGCGTGTCGTTTTCGGGTGTGGCGACCATGGTCGCGATCGTCAGCAGTGGCGGGGAGGGCGGCTTTCAGTCGGTGCTCGGCGCGGTGATTGCGGCGTCGTTGATTGGATTGCTGATCACCCCGGTGTTCTCGCGAATCACCAAGTTCTTCCCGCCCTTGGTCACCGGTATCGTGATCACCACCATCGGCCTGACGCTGATGCCGGTGGCCGCACGCTGGGCCATGGGTGGCAACAGTCACGCGCCGGACTTCGGCAGCATGCAGAACATCGGTCTGGCGGCGGTCACGCTGGTATTGGTGTTGCTGCTGAGCAAGGTCGGCAGTTCGACCATCTCGCGTCTGTCGATCCTGTTGGCCATGGTCATCGGCACGGTGCTGGCGGTGTTCCTCGGCATGGCGGATTTCTCCAGCGTCACCACAGGACCGATGTTCGGCTTCCCGACGCCGTTCCACTTCGGCATGCCGACCTTCCATTTCGCCGCGATTCTGTCGATGTGCATCGTGGTCATGGTGACCCTGGTAGAGACTTCGGCGGACATTCTGGCGGTCGGTGAAATCATCGGCACCAAAGTCGATTCCAAACGTCTCGGCAATGGCCTGCGAGCGGACATGCTGTCGAGCATGTTTGCGCCGATCTTCGGTTCGTTCACCCAGAGCGCCTTCGCCCAGAACGTCGGGCTGGTGGCGGTGACCGGAATCAAGAGCCGTTACGTGGTTGCCACTGGCGGTATCTTCCTGGTGATCCTTGGCCTGCTGCCGTTCATGGGCCGGGTCATTGCTGCAGTGCCGACCTCGGTACTCGGCGGCGCCGGTATCGTGCTGTTCGGCACCGTGGCGGCGAGCGGTATCCGCACGCTGTCGAAGGTTGATTACCGCAACAACGTCAACCTGATCATCGTCGCCACCTCGATCGGTTTCGGCATGATCCCGATTGCTGCGCCGAACTTCTACGATCACTTCCCAAGCTGGTTTGCGACCATTTTCCACTCGGGCATCAGCTCGTCGGCGATCATGGCGATCCTGCTCAACCTGGCGTTCAACCACTTCACCGCCGGTAACTCGGATCAGCAATCGGTGTTCGCGGCGGCGGAGGAGCGGACGTTGCGTTACCGTGATCTGGCGGCGCTGCGTGAGGGCGATTACTTCAGCGACGGCAAGCTTCACGACTGCGACGGCAAGGAAGTGCCCGTGATCGAGCCGGATGAGCACGATCACGGGCACGGTGCGCCGAAAGTGCAGGTGAGACCCAGCGAGCACGTCTGACGGCTGCGGCTGAATAGAAAAAGGGCCGATCTGTTTTGTACAGATCGGCCCTTTTTGTTTGAGCTTTTCGAGCGCCCACAAAAAAGCCCCTGAATCTTTCGATTCAGGGGCTTTGCTATTTGGCTCCACAACCTGGACTCGAACCAGGGACCCAATGATTAACAGTCATTTGCTCTACCAACTGAGCTATTGCGGAATTGGTGCGTATGTTACTGATTTAAAAAGACTAGTCAAGCGATCGTTGCAAAAATATGCGATTCATCAGGACGAATGGCAGTTTGTCTGCGATTGGCGGTGACCAGAACCGTAGCAGAGGTCTACCATGGCCGCCCGGAAGTGGTCACACGCGCTGCCGGCCATTCGCCGAAAAGGTACGCGCCATGAAACTTTCTGCCCGTAACAACGAGGTGTTCGCATGAGCACCACGCAAATCAGCCTGCCCAAAGGGGTAGGGCCGCACGCCGAGAAACTCTTCGAGGCAATCACCCAAGCCAGCACTGCCGAGGAATTGAACCGCGCAGGTGGCAAGGCCGAAGGGTTCGTCCTTGGGCTGGAAAGCACCAAGGCGATCAAAAGCCAGGTCGCCGAATCGCTGTACGTCATTTATGACGATGCTGCCGCTCAGCGCGCGACTGAACTGACTTAACTGCCGAAGGTGATGGTGCCCAATATCAGTTTGGCGTAGGCCGCAGTGGCTGCCAGTTGCACCAGCCACAGCACCAGGCCACCCAGGAACACACCGGCGGCGACTTGCAGCACCAGGCTTTTTTCGCGTTTGGCCGAGGCGCGCGGGATGAAATCATCCAGATCGTCACGGTCAGCGCGCAGGTTGTCGTTTTTCATATTGATCTCACAAAATTCTCGGATAAACACAAAACCTGTGGGAGCTAGCCTGCTCGCGAATGCGGTGGGTCAGTCGCCATCATTGTTGGCAGGCAAACCGCATTCGCGAGCAGGCTAGCTCCCACAATTTGGATGTGTGTGCAGTCTAGAGGGTGTGGGGCGTCCTTCGGACAAATAAAAAACGGGAAGCCCCAAGGCTTCCCGTTTTTCATCACGTGGCGAAATCAGATGACCTGAACAATCGCATCCGTCACTGCCTTGATGTTGCTCTGGTTCAGCGCCGCCACGCAGATGCGGCCGGTGTCCAAAGCGTAGATGCCGAACTCGTTACGCAGGCGATGCACTTGCTCGGTGGTCAGGCCGGAGTAGGAGAACATGCCGCGCTGACGACCGACGAAGCTGAAGTCGCGGCCCGGGGCTTTCTCTGCCAGCAGATCAACCATCTGGGTACGCATGCCGCGAATGCGCAAACGCATTTCGGCCAGCTCTGCTTCCCACTGCGCACGCAGTTCCGGGCTGTTCAACACAGCGGCGACGATGCTCGCACCGTGAGTCGGCGGGTTGGAGTAGTTGGTGCGAATCACGCGTTTGACTTGCGACAGCACGCGCGCGCTTTCTTCTTTCGATTCGCTGATGATCGACAGCGCACCAACGCGTTCGCCGTACAGCGAGAACGACTTGGAGAAAGAACTCGATACAAAGAAAGTCAGACCGGATTCAGCGAACAGGCGCACGGCAGCGGCGTCTTCGTCGATACCGTCGCCAAAGCCTTGATAAGCCATGTCGAGAAACGGCACGTGACCTTTGGCCTTGACCACTTCCAGCACGTTGTTCCAGTCCTCCGGGGTCAGGTCGACGCCGGTCGGGTTGTGGCAGCAAGCGTGGAGGATAACGATCGAGCCGTTCGGCAGAGCGTTGAGGTCTTCGAGCATGCCGGCACGGTTTACGTCGTGGGTGGCTGCGTCGTAGTAACGGTAGTTCTGCACCGGGAAACCGGCGGTTTCGAACAGCGCGCGGTGGTTTTCCCAGCTCGGGTCGCTGATCGCCACAACAGCGTTCGGCAGCAGTTGCTTGAGGAAGTCGGCACCGATTTTCAGTGCGCCGGTCCCGCCGACGGCCTGAGTGGTGATGACGCGACCGGCGCTGATCAGCGGCGAGTCATTGCCGAACAGCAGCTTTTGCACGGCTTGGTCGTAGGCAGCGATGCCATCGATCGGCAGGTAACCGCGCGAAGCGTGTTGAGCGACGCGAATCGTCTCGGCTTCGATCACGGCGCGCAGAAGTGGAATTCGCCCCTCTTCGTTGCAGTAAACACCCACGCCCAGGTTGACCTTGGTGGTCCGGGTATCGGCGTTGAATGCTTCGTTGAGGCCCAGGATTGGATCGCGGGGTGCCATTTCGACAGCGGAGAACAGGCTCATTATTGCGGCGGCTCTGAATGGAAAATGGAGGGACGTGTCGCGCTCCAGCCGGATGCACTAGAGCGGTGCACAAACGGGGAGCTAGTATAGAGGCCATTACTGAACAATGGCGACAGGCGATTCGGCTTTTACGGTAAGTTTTTCCGATTATTTCTTGACCGTTAGTCGACTGCGCGTGTCAGAGTCTTTACCGGATGTAGGACGTTTGCCTTGAAAGGTGAGGCAATCGCCACCACATTGAGCACAATCCAGGTTTTTTCTTGCGCGACACCGGTCGTTTGCGGTCGTCCCCGTGGTGCTCCGCTTTGCTCGGAATGCCGCGATCCCAGAGGTGTATATGTCCGAATTCCAGCTCGTCACTCGCTTTGAGCCCGCCGGCGACCAGCCGGAAGCCATTCGCCAATTGGTGGAAGGCATCGAAGCCGGGCTGGCGCACCAGACGCTGCTCGGTGTGACCGGCTCGGGCAAGACTTTCAGCATCGCCAATGTCATTTCGCAAATACAGCGCCCGACGCTGGTGCTGGCGCCGAACAAGACCCTGGCCGCGCAGTTGTACGGCGAATTCAAGGCGTTTTTCCCGAACAACGCGGTCGAGTATTTCGTTTCCTACTACGACTACTACCAGCCCGAAGCGTATGTGCCGTCGTCCGACACCTTCATCGAGAAGGATGCGTCGATCAACGACCACATCGAGCAGATGCGTTTGTCCGCGACCAAAGCGCTGCTCGAGCGCAAGGACGCGATCATCGTCACCACGGTGTCGTGCATCTATGGCCTGGGTAGTCCGGAAACTTATCTGAAGATGGTCTTGCACGTTGATCGTGGCGACAAACTCGATCAGCGTGCACTGCTGCGGCGTTTGGCCGACCTGCAATACACCCGCAACGACATGGACTTTGCCCGCGCGACCTTCCGCGTGCGCGGCGATGTGATCGACATCTATCCGGCGGAATCCGATCTGGAAGCGATCCGCATCGAGCTGTTCGATGACGAGGTCGAGAGCATTTCCGCGTTCGACCCGCTGACCGGCGAAGTCATCCGCAAGATGCCGCGCTTCACCTTCTACCCGAAGAGCCACTATGTGACGCCACGGGAAACCCTGCTCGACGCCATCGAACACATCAAGGTCGAACTGCAGGAACGCCTCGAATACTTGCGCAGCAACAACAAACTGGTTGAAGCCCAGCGGCTGGAACAGCGCACCCGTTTCGACCTGGAGATGATCCTCGAACTGGGTTACTGCAACGGCATCGAAAACTACTCGCGCTACCTGTCCGGACGTCCGTCCGGTGCCGCGCCGCCAACGCTCTACGATTATCTGCCGGCCGACGCTTTACTGGTGATCGACGAATCCCACGTCAGCGTGCCGCAGGTCGGCGCGATGTATAAGGGCGACCGTTCGCGTAAGGAAACCCTCGTCGAGTACGGCTTCCGTCTGCCCTCGGCGCTGGATAACCGACCGATGCGTTTCGACGAGTGGGAAGGGGTCAGCCCGCAGACCATTTTTGTCTCGGCGACCCCGGGCAATTACGAAGCCGAACACGCCGGGCGGGTGGTCGAGCAAGTGGTGCGCCCGACGGGTCTGGTCGACCCACAGGTTGAAGTGCGTCCGGCGCTGACTCAGGTCGATGATCTGCTCTCTGAAATCAGCAAACGCGTCGCCGTCGAAGAGCGGGTACTGGTCACCACGCTGACCAAACGTATGGCCGAAGACCTCACTGATTACCTTGCCGATCACGGCGTGCGCGTGCGTTATTTGCACTCGGACATCGACACGGTGGAGCGCGTCGAAATCATCCGCGATCTGCGCCTTGGTACGTTCGATGTGCTGGTCGGCATCAACCTTCTGCGTGAAGGTCTGGACATGCCGGAAGTGTCGCTGGTAGCGATTCTCGACGCGGACAAGGAAGGCTTCCTGCGTTCCGAGCGCTCGCTGATCCAGACCATCGGCCGTGCGGCGCGTAACCTCAATGGCCGGGCGATTCTTTACGCCGATCGCATGACCGGTTCGATGGAGCGGGCGATTGGCGAGACCGAACGACGTCGCGACAAGCAAATCGCGTTCAACCTGGAAAACGGCATCACCCCGAAAGGCGTATTCAAGGACGTCGCCGACATCATGGAAGGCGCCACCGTGCCGGGCTCGCGCAGCAAGAAGCGCAAAGGCATGGCCAAGGCTGCCGAAGAGAACGCCAAGTACGAAGCCGAATTGCGTTCGCCGAGCGAGATCACCAAGCGTATTCGAGCGCTGGAAGAGAAGATGTATCAGCTGGCGCGGGATCTGGAGTTTGAAGCGGCGGCGCAGATGCGCGATGAGATTGCCAAACTGCGCGAGCGGCTTTTGGCTGTGTAAGGAGGATCGTTCCCACGCTCTGCGTGGGAATGCAGCCCCGGACGCTCCGCGTCCGCTGTGACGCAGAGCGCCACCGGAGTCATTCCCACGCGGGGCATGGGAACGATCAGTTGCAGTTAGTGTGACTCGCCAGCCTTCAGCCCTTGCGGCAATTTCTTCGTCAACAAAATCGCCAGCATGCTGACCCCCAGCGCAATACCGACAAAGTGAAACGCATCGTTGTAAGCCATGATCGCCGCCTGCTGATGGACGATCTCGCTCAGCTTGCCCAGCGCCGCCGTGTCACTGCCAAATCGATCGGTCATTGACGCCAATCGCTCCGCCACCTGCGGATTGGTCGGCACCACTGCCTCGCGCAAATAATCGAAGTAGGTCTTGGTGCGCGCATCCAGCAGCGTCGCCAGCAGGGCAATGCCAATCGCACCGCCCAGATTGCGCAGAATGTTGAACAGGCTCGACGCCGACCCTGCGTCCTGCGGCAGGATGTACGCCGTGGCAATCAGCGAAATCGTCACCATGATCAACGGCTGCCCTAGCGCACGAATGATCTGGATCTGATTGAACTGCGGCCCGGCAAAATCCGGATTGAGCACTCCGGAAGAAAAACTCGCCAGCCCGAACAGCCCGAAGCCAATCGTGCACAGCCATTTCGGCGAAACAAACTTCATCAGCTTCGGCACCAGCGGAATCAGAAACAGCTGCGGCACGCCCATCCACATGATCACTTCGCCGATCTGCAGGGCGTTGTAGTTCTGGATCTGCGCTAGATACAGCGGCAACAGATAAATCGAGCCGTACAACCCGACACCCATGCCCAGGCTGGAAATACTCGATAAACCGAAGTTGCGATTACGCAGGATGCCCAGGTTGATCAGCGGATTGGGTTTGGAGATCTGCACGATCACAAAGGTGATCAAACTCACCAGCGCAATGCTGCCCAACGTCACGATCAGACTCGATTCCAGCCAGTCCTTGCGATGGCCTTCTTCCAGAAACACCTGCAAGCAACCGAGGCCGATCCCCAGCGTGAGGATGCCGGTGTAGTCGGTGCTTTTCAGCAGCTCCCAGTGCGCTTCTTTCTTCTCCAGCCCGTACATCAACCCGGCGATCATGATCAGGCCCGGCGGAATGTTGATATAGAAGATGTATTCCCAGCCCCAGTTTTCCGTGAGCCAGCCGCCCAGCGTCGGGCCGATGGACGGCGCGAAGGTGGCGGTCATGGCGAACATCGCCATGCCTTTGGCGCGGTGGTGTTCGGGGAGTTTGATCAGGGTCAGGGTGAATGCCAGCGGGATCAGCGCGCCGCCGGTGAAACCCTGCATGGCGCGAAAGACGATCATGCTCTCCAGGCTCCAGGCCATTGAGCACAGTAGCGATGAAACCAGAAAGCCCAGCGACACCCACACCGCCAGACGTCGCGCCGAGAGCAACTGGACCAGCCATGCGGTCAGCGGGATCATGATGATTTCCGCGACCAGATACGATGTGGAAATCCACGAGCCTTCTTCCAGCGTCGCCGACAGTGCGCCCTGAATGTCTTTCAGCGACGAGTTGGTGATCTGGATGTCGAGCACGGCCATGAAAGCGCCGAGCATCACGCTCATCACCGCAATCCAGTCGCGCCGGGTCGGTTCGCCGACCGGGCGGATCAGCGAATCACCGGCCATTGTCCGGGGCGTCTTTGATGTTCACGGTGGCGGTAACCGACATGCCCGGACGGATCTTGCCGTGCAACGGGTTATCGGCCTTGAAGGTCAGTTTCACCGGAATACGTTGCACGACTTTGGTGAAGTTGCCCGTGGCGTTGTCAGGCGGCAGCAGGCTGAACTGCGCACCGGAGGCGGCGAAAAGGCTCTCGACTCGCGCTTCGATCGGCGTGTCGCCATAAGCATCGAAGGTCAGCTCGGCTTTTTGGCCGGGTTGCATATGACCGATCTGGGTTTCCTTGAAGTTGGCCTGCACCCAGATGTCTTCGTCCGGGACGATCGACAACAGGTAAGCGCCAGCCTGCACCACTTGGCCGTTACGGGCGGCGCGCTGGCCGACGAGGCCGCTGATCGGCGCGTGGATTTCGCTGCGGGTCAGGTTGAGTTCGGCTTGCGCCAGATCGGCGCGGGCGTTGGCGATCTGTGCATCTAGGCGTTTGATCTCAGCATTCAGGGCATTGACCTGCTGACGCTGACCTTGCGCGTCAGCCTGGGCCTTGGCCACTTGCGAGCGGGCGATGTGGGCGTCGGCGGAGAGGGTGGTTACGCGCTCTTCGGAAACGTAGCCGGGTTTACGCAGGGTTTCGGCGCGCGACAAATCCATCTGCGAACGCCCAAGTGTCGCTTGGGTGGTCGCCACTTGCGCGTCGCTGGCGGCGATCAGGCTCGATTGTTGTGTAAGTTTGCTTTGCGCCTGCAGGCGTTCGGCTTCGCGGGTGGCGAGGGCGGCATTGGCGCGGTCGATGGCCAGACGGAAATCATTCGGTTCGAGGCGCACCAGCAACTGGCCTTTTTCAACGTGCTGATTGTCCTGCACCAGCACTTCATCGATGCGCGCGCTCAATTGGCTCGACACACGGGTGATTTCGCCCTGGACATAGGCGTTGTCGGTGCTTTCATAAAAGCGTCCCTTGAAAAACCAGTGGGCGAAGAAGCCCCCGGCGATCAGCAGGACGAGCAGCAGGAAAATCAACAGGCGACGCTTGAGTTGGGCAGGCATGGGCAAACTGTAGTCGAGGAATTGTAAGGAAAGTTATCAGCAGGCGAATCTGGCATACAGCCGATAAACGGTAAATGCCATCCGTTGATATTTGCCCATTCACCACGGCTTACGGGCGTTCCAGAGGCAAACTTGGCTTAAATGCCCTGCCTGCTGGAGCGGGGCGGGTGTCGCCTGTTACCATTCGCCGCTTGATTGTTTTGCTTTTCATTCTTTTCGAGACATGCCATGACCACCGTCCGCACTCGCATCGCGCCATCGCCTACCGGGGATCCCCACGTAGGTACCGCTTACATCGCATTGTTCAACTACTGCTTTGCCAAGCAGCATGGCGGTGAGTTCATCCTGCGGATCGAAGACACCGACCAGTTGCGTTCGACCCGCGAGTCCGAACAGCAGATCTTCGACGCCCTGCGCTGGTTGGGTATCGACTGGAGCGAAGGCCCGGACGTTGGCGGCCCGCACGGTCCGTATCGCCAGAGCGAGCGCGGCGACATCTACCAGAAGTACTGCCAGCAACTGGTCGACATGGGCCACGCGTTCCCATGCTTCTGCACCGCTGAAGAACTCGATCAGATGCGCGCCGAGCAAATGGCTCGTGGCGAAACCCCACGCTACGACGGCCGCGCGCTGCTGCTGTCGAAAGAAGAGGTCGCCGCTCGTCTGGCGGCTGGCGAACCCCACGTAATCCGCATGAAAGTGCCGAGCGAAGGCGTTTGCGTGGTGCCGGACATGCTTCGTGGCGATGTCGAGATCCCGTGGGATCGCATGGACATGCAAGTGTTGATGAAGACCGACGGCCTGCCGACGTACTTCCTCGCCAACGTCGTCGACGACCACCTGATGGGCATCACCCACGTCCTGCGCGGCGAAGAGTGGCTGCCATCGGCACCGAAGCTGATTCTGCTGTACGAATACTTCGGCTGGGAACAGCCAGAGCTGTGTTACATGCCGCTGCTGCGTAACCCGGACAAGAGCAAGCTGTCCAAGCGCAAGAACCCGACCTCGGTGACGTTCTACGAGCGCATGGGCTTCATGCCTGAGGCGATGCTCAACTACCTCGGCCGCATGGGGTGGTCGATGCCGGACGAACGCGAGAAGTTCTCGCTGCAGGAAATGGTCGACAACTTCGACCTCAAGCGCGTCTCCCTCGGCGGGCCGATCTTCGACATCGAGAAGCTGTCGTGGCTCAACGGCCAGTGGCTGCGTGATCTGCCGGTGGAAGAATTTGCCAGCCGCCTGCAGACCTGGGCGCTGAACCCGGAATACATGATGAAGATCGCGCCGCTGGTTCAGGGGCGCGTTGAAACCTTCAGCCAGGTTGCACCGCTGGGCGGCTTCTTCTTCGCCGGTGGCGTCAATCCGGATGCCAAGCTGTTCGAATCGAAAAAGCTTTCGGGCGATCAGGTTCGTCAATTGATGCAGTTGATCCTGTGGAAGCTGGAAAGCCTGCGTCAGTGGGAGAAGGACAACATCACCGCAACGATTCAGGCAGTCGTCGAGTCGCTGGAGTTGAAACTGCGCGATGCGATGCCGCTGATGTTTGCCGCGATCACCGGGCAAGCGAGTTCGGTGTCGGTGCTCGATGCGATGGAAATCATTGGCCCGGACCTGACCCGTTTCCGTCTGCGTCAGGCGATTGACCTGTTGGGCGGCGTGTCGAAGAAAGAAAACAAAGAGTGGGAAAAGCTGCTGGGCGCTATCGCTTAAGCACGCCTGACTCTGCGGGAACCACCGAAGGCCGGGATCTTTTGATTCCGGCCTTCGGCGTTTTTCCCCCCGAATTTACGGGGGAGGGCGGTAAGTGATTGTTATGCCGACGAAAAACTTTGAAAAATTTCAAAAATAAGTTTGACAGGCTTTCGATACGCCCTTAAGATTCGCCCCGTCCTCAGCGATGACATCAACGATGAGGGGCTATAGCTCAGCTGGGAGAGCGCTTGCATGGCATGCAAGAGGTCAACGGTTCGATCCCGTTTAGCTCCACCAATTTACACTTCGAAGCCTGGCCACACCGGCTTCGAAGCGATCAACACTCAGCGTTGATCAGTTGTATAGAAGGGTTTGCGTCCCCTTCGTCTAGTGGCCTAGGACACCGCCCTTTCACGGCGGTAACAGGGGTTCGAGTCCCCTAGGGGACGCCAGTTTTACAGAAGCGATGTTGCAAGACGTCGCTCCGCCGCGAGGCGAAAAATCCGGGGCTTTAGCTCAGCTGGGAGAGCGCCTGCATGGCATGCAGGAGGTCAGCGGTTCGATCCCGCTAAGCTCCACCAATTTACAAGTTCAAGGTCTGGCCACACCGGCCTTGAATCGATCAGTTCTCAGCGCTGATCAGTTGTACAGAAGGTTTGTGTCCCCTTCGTCTAGTGGCCTAGGACACCGCCCTTTCACGGCGGTAACAGGGGTTCGAGTCCCCTAGGGGACGCCACGATTACCCGCTCTGCGGGATTTTATAAGGGTCATTCAATTATTGAATGGCCCTTTTGTTTGTCTGGCGTTTGGCCAATTCTCCTTTTTCCTTACACTGTGCTTCAGACCAGCGGTCATATCCTTGACTTGCAGAATATTATTATGCGAATAATATTCTAGTCGTAATATTCGGAGGCAACGATGAACGATAAAAAAGCTCAAACCCGCGAACGCATCCTCAAGGCTGCCAGCGCCGCACTGATTCAGCGTGGCCCGGCCGACCCTAGCGTGGGCGAAGTGATGGGCGCAGCCGGCCTGACGGTTGGCGGCTTCTATGCGCACTTTGAAAGCAAGGACGCGATGATGCTCGAAGCGTTCAAGCAGTTACTCGGTCGCCGCCGCGACCTGATTGCCGACATGGATACCGAACTGACCGGTGAAGAGCGTCGCGCCTTGGTCGCCGCGTTCTACCTGTCGCGCAAGCACCGTGATTCCAGCGACGCAGCGTGTCCGATTCCAGCGTCGATCGGCGAATTGGGCCGTTTGCCGGAATCGTTCCGCATAGCGCTGAACGAGCACCTGGAGTTGATGATTGCGCAGTTGGCGTCCAGCCCTGAGGACACCGACAAAGCTCTGGCCGACGTGGCCTTGATGGTGGGTGGTCTGGCGCTGGCAAGGGCGCTGGGCCCGGGAGATTTATCCGATCGATTGCTGCGCGCTGCCAAGTCGGCGGTGCGTTGACCTGAAGGCAACAGGCCTGAGGAGAGAGCGATGAACACGTTGAAGTGGATTCGTGGCGTTAATGGCACCTTGGGCTGGATTGCACCGCAACGCGTGGCGAGCAAAATGCGTCTGGCGTTCATGACGCCGCGGTCGCTGCCGTTGCGAGATTGGGAGTTGCCGCTGCTGGCCAGTTCCGAGCGCATCACTTTGCGCTTCGGCCTCTCTGCGCTGCGCTGGGGTCAAGGCCCTGCAGTGCTGTTGATGCACGGTTGGGAAGGGCGGCCAACCCAATTCGCCGCACTGATCACTGCGCTGGTCGATGCCGGTTATACCGTTGTTGCACTCGATGGCCCGGCCCACGGTCGTTCGCCGGGGCGTGAAGCCAATGTCGTGTTGTTCGCTCGGGCGATGCTCGAAGCCGCTGCCGAGTTGCCGCCGCTGCAAGCGGTCATCGGTCACTCCATGGGCGGCGCCAGCGCCATGCTCGCCGTGCAACTGGGCTTGCGCACCGAAACCCTCGTCAGCATCGCCGCGCCTGCACGCATTCTTGGCGTACTGCGCGGTTTTGCCCGCTACGTCGGTATGCCGCCGCGAGCCCGTTCCGCGTTCATCCGCCAGGTCGAACAAGACGTCGGCATGCGCGCCGCTACTCTCGACGTTGCCCATTATCAACTGGATATGCCCGGCCTGATCGTACATGCCGAGGACGACAACTTCGTCTCGGTCAAGGAATCGCAACTGATCCACGAATCCTGGTTCGACAGTCGCTTGCTGCGGCTTGAGGGCGGCGGTCATCAGCGTGTGCTGGCCGACCCTCGCGTGGTTGATGGCGTGTTATCACTGCTGGCCGGCCGCAGCCTTCAGGCGCGCCAATCGGCGTGAGCTCCGTTACACTGCCCGGGTTGAATCATTGACCGGGAGTGGGGCATGGGCTGGGATCGGGCAACGCCGTTTACCATTGATCTGCAAGTAGGCGCCGAAGACATCGACGGGCTGGGCCACGCGAATAACGCGGTCTACGTGACCTGGCTCGAACGTTGCGCCTGGCGCCACTCGCAGCGTCTGGGCCTGGATCTGGTCGAATATCGGCGACTGGATCGGGCGATGGCGGTAGTGCGTCATGAGATCGATTATCTCGCCGCCGCCTATGAAGGCGACGAACTGCAATTGGCGACGTGGATCGTCGATTGGGATCAGCGCCTGAAAATGACCCGGCATTTCCAGCTCAAGCGCCCGAGCGACAACACCACGTTGTTGCGTGCGCAAACCACGTTTGTCTGCATTGAGCTGTCCACGGGCAAGCCGAAGCGCATGCCGGCCGAGTTCATCGAAGGTTACGGCCCCGCAATCCAGGTCCCGGCCTGACACAATCCCTGTAGGAGCTGCCGAAGGCTGCGATCTTTTGATCTTGATTCTAAAAAACAGCATCAAAAGATCGCAGCCTTCGGCAGCTCCTACAGGTGGTCGTGGGTTTAAGCCGCTCAATCCAGTAAACTGCCCCACGTTTTTTCCTCAAGTAGTGTTTTTCCCATGCAAATTGCTCTGGCGCCCATGGAGGGGTTGGTCGACGACATTCTCCGCGACGTGCTGACCCGCGTTGGCGGCATCGACTGGTGCGTGACTGAATTTATTCGGGTCAACGACCAGTTGCTCACGCCGGCCTATTTCCACAAGTTCGGCCCGGAACTGCTAAATGGCGCCCGCACCGCATCCGGTGTGCCATTGCGTGTGCAATTGCTCGGTTCCGACCCGGTGTGCCTGGCGGAAAACGCTGCATTGGCCTGCGAACTCGGCTCCGAGGTGATCGACCTCAACTTCGGCTGCCCGGCCAAGACCGTGAACAAATCCCGTGGCGGCGCCGTACTGCTGAAAGAGCCTGAACTGCTCAACCAGATCGTCGAGCACGTGCGCCGCGCTGTACCCGCGCACATTCCCGTCACCGCAAAAATGCGCCTGGGCTTCGACAGCCCCGACGGTTCGCTGGTCTGCGCCACCGCGCTGGCAGAAGGCGGCGCCGAGCACATCGTGGTTCACGCCCGAACCAAAATGGACGGCTACAAACCGCCGGCGCATTGGGAGTGGATTCCGCGCGTGCAAGACGTGGTCAAAGTCCCGGTGTTCGCCAACGGCGATATCTGGAGCGTCGAAGACTGGCGGCGTTGCCGCGAAATCAGTGGCGTGGAAGACATCATGCTCGGTCGCGGTCTGGTCTCGCGCCCGGATCTGGCCAAGCAAATCGCCGCTGCCCGCGCTGGCGAAGAAGTCGTCGAGATGACCTGGGCCGAGCTGATGCCGCTGATCCAGGACTTCTGGCTGCAAGCCAAAGCACAGATGACTGCACGCCAATCACCGGGCCGTTTGAAGCAATGGCTGGCCATGCTGACCCGCAATTATCCAGAGGCTGCGGAGCTGTTCACCGTCCTGCGCCGTGAGACCGAGCCGGATCACGTCTCGCGTTTGCTCGGTCTGCCAGTCGCTGAAGCGGCCTGAAAAAATCTGCAAATAGTCTCTTGAAATCATTTCAGTGGTCCCTATCTAAGGGTTACGCGATGCCGAATTCGGGTCGCGGAGTTAAAAAACTTGCTGATTGTTTTCAGGAGATTTGAACCATGAGTACTGCATTTTCCCTCGCGCCACTGTTCCGTTCCTCGGTGGGCTTCGACCGTTTCAACGACCTGTTTGAAACCGCCCTGCGCAACGAGCCAGGCAGCAGCTACCCACCTTACAACGTCGAAAAGCACGGTGATGACCAATATCGCATCGTCGTAGCGGCAGCCGGTTTCCAGGAAGAAGATCTGGAGCTGCAAGTCGAGAAAGGTGTGCTGACCATCAGTGGTGGCAAGCGTGATGCCAACGAAGGCGTGACCTTCCTGCATCAGGGCATTGCCCAGCGTGCTTTCAAGCTGTCCTTCCGCCTGGCCGATCACATCGAGATCAAGGCTGCCGATCTGAGCAACGGTCTGCTGAGCATCGACCTGTTGCGCGTGATCCCGGAAGAAGCGAAAGCCAAACGCATCCCGATCAACGGGACGCAGAAACCGGCGTTGCAGCACTGAGTCATGTGCCGCAACACAATCGTCTGATCAGACGATGAGCCGCTGAATGAAGGCCCCGATACGTCGGGGCCTTTTTTGTGCGCGCAAGAAAAGCGCTGTACGACTTTGCCGCTGGCGGCGGTTTCTCTACAATCCGCGGCAGTTTTGCCGACCCCCATTCCTCACCGGTCGGCCTGGAGCCTTTTTTCATGGACGAGATTCAACAGCGCTGGCTGTGCGCCCTGTCTGCGCCAATGGCGGCGATCAATACCGGCGCCAGCTACGACGACCCGGCGTTCTGCAACGATCGCTACATCGATCTGCAGGACAGTTGGGGTATCGATGATCGTGGGCAACTGTTCGACATGCTCGAACGGATGACCGACGACGGCCATGCCAAACACCTCAGCGCAGCCTATCTGGCGTGGCAGCGTTGTCTGCCGAGTGAATGGCAGGCCTTGCTTGAAGATCTCTCCCCCCGTGAACGGGTCCTGCATGAGTTTGCCAGTCGCACGTTCGGCAGTTGCGGGCCGGGCGGGATATTGTCCTGGGACTATGGCCGCATGGGTTTTCTCTTGCGTTGCGCGGTGCGCAATCAGTGGATTGACCTCGACGAAAGCAATTGGCTGCACAGCCGTTTGGCCCTCAGAGCGCAATTTCACTACGGCAGCTGGATGGCTTACTTCGATGGCTTTGTGGTGGGTCGGACCTTTTGGTCGTGCCTGAGCGCAAGCGACGATGAGCTTACGCGCGAACTGGATCGACAAGGCGCCAGCGCCCTTAACGTGCGGATTGCCCGCGGCCTTGCCGAGAACATTCCTCAGTTTCTGGCTGATTTACCGTGGCACATGGAAATTGACTTGCCGCCACGTCCGGCATCGCTCAAGGAGTTCGACTGGTCATGAGTTGCTGGATCCGCCTGGGCATCGAGCCTACCACCGACGAAACCCTGATTCGTAATGCTTACCGCGCACGTTTGCCAGCGCATCACCCGGAGACCGATCCGCAAGGTTTCCAGGCGTTGCGCATGGCCTACGAAAACGCCCTGCGTCTGGCGCGTGAGGAAGAGGAAGAAGATCCCGAGGACGAGTACGAGTTCCAAGCCTCAGAACAGACTGTCGTTGAGGTCCCTCCAGTGTTCGGCGATTTTTGCGAGCTGCTGGATGATCCCGCGCGCCGGTTCAATTTCGCCGCGTGGCAGGCCTTTGTTCGAGGGCTGGATGAGCTGTCGCTGGACGTGCTCGATGAACTCAGCTGGCCGCTGTACCACCGGATGGCCGACGCCGGTCCGTTGTCGTACCGCTGCGCGAATCTGTTGGCCAAGCGCATGGCCTGGGATCAACAGTTGCTGGATCTGGGCTTCGACGACGCGCATCAGGTGGGATTCTTTCTGCAGCGAATCGAAACGCCGGACCCGTTCGACACGGATCTGATGAGCACATGGTCAGAGGCCGCCCAGACCGAATCGCTTTGGTACGCCCGCAGCCTCGATTTTATCTTCAGCCAGCGGCCACTCCACGAGTTCGCCGACTTCGCCAGTCGGCACACCTGCCTGCCGTTGCCGAATGATGCTGCGTTCCTCAAGCGTCTCCTGGTGCAGTTCACTCAGGCGGGTATCGGCGGGCCGACGTTTTTGCAGTGCTGTATCGAACATCAGGCTGCAGCACCGGACGATGTCGACTGGCTTTACCTGTTGGCCTGTCAGAGCAGTCTGCTCGGGCGGGACGATCAGGCATTGCCGTGCTGGATCCGGCTGTGGAACGAGCATCGCCATCCGATGGCGGAAAGTCGTCTGCTGGAAATGTGCGCCAAGCGCCAGCCGACTTTTCTGCCCCTGCTGATTCAGGCATTCGATCGCCTGCAGGGCATCTCTGGCTGGCCGGAGGATCTTGGCGATGGCGACCAAGTGTATGGCAGTCCGTCACAGCACCCCGAGACCCTGAACCGCTGGTTGGGTGTCGGGCGGTTAAAGCTTGAGAGCCTTGCGCAAAGCTTTGTCGATTGGCGCGTGACCGGTGATGAACTGCCATTGCTCGCGCAATTGCTGGGCGAAAATGCCGACAGCCGATTGCTGCATCTGTACCGGCATGCCTGGGCGCTGCATCGCGGTGATACGGCGCTGTTGCAGCAGATTGTGGATGCACCGCTGCCGATCGATGCCCTCGAAAGCCTGGTGATGAGCGGGTTCAAATATCAGGCTGAGCAACATCTGAGCTGGTTGCGCAGGGCACCGATTGCGCTGGCCATGAGCGCGTTCAGCGCCGCGGACTCAGGTTCGCGGTCATTGCCGCAGGTGCTGACCGACGGCGAGCCGCACAAGGTCTGTCGTCTGTGGTTGCGGCGCTTGCGGCCTTACAGCGACGCTGCGCTGGAGCGATTGGCAGATGCGTTCAAGCTGGCTGCGGTCAAAGACGACTGTGATTTGTCCGAACTCGATTTGATTCTGCAGTTGAGCCGACGCGGGATTCAGTTGCCACCGGTCGGGCTCGGTGAGGCCACTTGGGAGTGGCACGCGCAGACCTTGTTCTTGCTGGCGTTGCTGGGCCAGTCCGAACGCTGGCTGCAAATGATTGATGTGCAGTGCCTGGAGCGCCTGCCCTTCAATCCGGCCCATCCTTTGAGTCGCCTGCACCCACTGCTGCGGCGCTTGCTGCGCGAGCAAGGCAATTGCAACGGTTTGCTCGGATGGCTGCAAGGCAATGATCCGGTGCACGGTTTGCTGGTGCAGCAATTGTTCAGCGTACAGCAGGCACTCGACAGCGTGCGGTTGCCAGCCAATAGCCTGCTTTACACCTGCCTCGAAAGTGATCGTGCGGCATGCGGCGACGACTTGCTGGGTTTGATGATGTTCTGGGGCGTGCTCTATCACGACCCGAGCCTGAGTGCCGAGCAGCATCGCGCACTGCTGCAGTCAATTGCTGCGATCAGTTGTGAGGATGCTTGGTTCGAAGGCTTTCGTGACGGCTTGATCAAGGGCGAACCGGTGTGGCCGCCGCGCAAAGTACTGACGGATTTTGGTGTCGACAAACTGTTGGCGTACGAGGCGCTGGACACGCTGAAGGGCTTGATTCGTTATGGCGCTGCCGGCGTGCCGAAGACGCGGGTCCTGCGGCAGTTGCAACAGGGCAAGGATGATTCGCAGAACAGCGTCGGGCTGCGCCTGGCCCTGTCCGCGTTATTGTCCTGGTCGGAACGACTACTGCTGGCGAAAAGCGATGTGCAGCCGGTACCGGCGACAGCGATCTGGCGTCTGGGCTCGCGGTTGGGGCGCAAGGCTTTTATCGCTCAAGTTCTGGCCTGCGTGGTGATTGCGCCGGTGGCCGGGCTGGTCAGTGGCACCACGGGCGCTGGCATTCTTATCCTGCTATTGGGCGTGCTGCTGGTGTTCGGCGCCATTCTGCGCCGTTTGCACGACATGGGCCGAGGCATTCCGACGTTGCTGATTTTCATGGCGCTGACGCCGGTCCTGCCATTCCTGCCGTTGGTGCTGTTCGGGCTTGCCGGTGACAAGTTGCCCAACCGCTATGGTGTGCCGCCGGACAGCGGTGACTCTGAGATGCTGTCCGGCGGCTTGCAGGCTGCCTTGCGGCGGCTCAACGGTTAGAGACGCAGTTGATCCAGCGCCTTGTTCAGCTCTGAGCGATGGCTGGCGATCTCCGAGGGTTGCTGGCCGCCGAGCACGCGGGTGAAGTTGTGCAACCATTCGGCAATCTGCTCGCGTTGCTCGCCGAGGCTTTGCATCCATGCCCGCTCCAGGCGGGCCAGCAACGTGCGGTTGGGCAGCGCATCGCGTGGATGGACTTTCAGTGTCGACAGCCGGTTATGGCTGTCTCGGCGTGCTTGCTCATCCAGGCCAGTGGGGCTGCGGTCGATGCTGTGACTGTGACGCTCGCCGGTTTCCAGCAAGGTGACGTCGACTTCGAGTAAACCGTTAATGTCATAGCTGAAGCGTACGTCCAGCTCCTGGATGTGCTCAGTGGGCGTCAACGTGACATCGAAAGCATCAATCAGAATGTTGTCGCACACCCACGGCCGCTCACCCTGATAGACGGCGATGCGCAGCACCGATTGCTTGGGCTGGGTGGTGTAATAGCGCTCCACCCTTGACGTCGGGATGATGGTGTTGCGCTCGATGATCGGTGAGAAAGCGCCTTTGATGCCTTCGCCACGCAGGGTCGCAATCCCCAGCGTATACGGGCAGACATCCGTCAGAATCAACTCTTCAACCGCACCGTCGCGAGCCTTGCATGCCGCTTGCGTCGCCGCCCCCAGCGCAACAATGGTATCCGGATCAAGATGCCGGTACGGCAGGCGCCCGAACAGCGTCGCGACCATCTGCTGCACCGCCGGCATGCGCGTGGCGCCGCCGACCAATACCAGGCTGTCGAGGTCGCGGGGCTTGAGGCGGGCATCGCGCAGGGCTTGCTCGATCGGTGCGCGCAAACGCGCCAGCAACGGTTCCCAGACTTTTACCGCCGCCGCTTCGTCCAGTGACCATTCGAAGGTTTTGTCGGCGTGGCGCCAGCTCAGGTGTTGAGTGCCTTCGCCGAGTTTGCATTTGAGCTGCTCCAGCGCATCGCCGAGGCTGGCCATGCTTTGCGCGTCGACCATGGCCGGGGTCAGTTGCCAGTGTTTCAGGCAGGCCTGCAACAGCGCAGCGGTGAAGTCTTCGCCGCCGAGAAAGTTGTCGCCGGTGGAGGCGTGCACTTCGATCAGCGGCAAAGCGTATTCCAGCACGGTGACGTCGAAGGTACCGCCGCCCAGATCGAAGATCAGCGTGCGTTCGAATTTCTGCTCATGCAGCCCGTAAGCCATGGCGGCGGCCGTCGGTTCGTTGATCAGACGCGTCACCGAGAGCCCGGCCAGTTCAGCGGCAAACAGCGTGCGTTTGCGTTGTTCGTCGCTGAAATACGCCGGTACGGAAATCACCGCTTCCGACACCGGGTGGCCGAGAAAGGCCTCGGCGTCCTGCTTGAGTGAGCCGAGCACCAGCGCCGACAATTCTTCCGGGCTGAACTGACGTGTACCGAGCTGGACTTGTTTATCACTGCCCATGAAGCGTTTGAACGCCGCAGCGCTGCGTTCCGGGTGTGTGGTCAGGCGGGCGCGAGCAGCTTTGCCGACCAGAATCGTGTCGTCTTCATCGAGACTGATCACCGAGGGTGTCAGTACATCGCCCAGAGCATTGGGAATCAGGCGTGCCTGACCGTCCTGCCAGACGGCGATCAGACTGTTGGTGGTGCCAAGGTCGATACCCAGCAGAGCCGGGCGGGGGAGGGATGCATCCTGCATGACAGATCTCGAAACGGCGCAAAAACCGCGACCCTACAGGTTGCCGCCAACCGTGGCAATTGCGCTTCTGTTGCAACGTGCACCGGTTATGGCAGGAGCTTTTTCAGATCCTCCAGTGCAACCGGTCGACTGTGCAGATAGCCCTGATACAAATGGCAGCCCAAACCTTGCAGGAACGCAAGCTGCTCGGGGGTTTCCACACCTTCGGCAATCACCTCCAGCTCGAGGCTGCGCGCCATGGCGACAATCGCGCGAATGATCTCGGCATCGTTGGGGTCAGTGGTCGCATCGCGAATAAACGACTGATCGATTTTCAGCGTGTCTACCGGCAGCCGTTTGAGGTAAGTCAGCGAAGAATAACCGGTGCCGAAGTCATCCATGGCGAAGCTCACGCCGAGCTTTTTCAGGCGGCGCATTTTGCTGATGGTGTCTTCCAGGTTCTGGATGACGATGCCTTCGGTGATCTCCAGTTTCAGCAGCGAGCAGGGCAGACCGTGGCTGGTCATGCTGTGTTCGATGCGCTCGACGAAATCGTTCTGGCGGAACTGTCGCGGGCTGATGTTCACGCACAGGCTGAAATTCAGCGGGTCGACCCGTTTCTGCGCGATCAGTTGTTTGAACGCATTGCAGGCCTCATCAAGAATCCACGTGCCGACCTCGAGAATCAGCCCGCTGTCTTCCAGCACTTTGATGAACTCGGTAGGCGACTGCGCCCCCAGTTCCGGGTGATTCCAGCGCACCAGGGCTTCGGCGCCGATGATGCGGTTGTCGCGGGCGTCGACTTGTGGCTGAAAGTGCACATTGAATTCACCGCGTGACAGCGCCAGACGCAAGTCGGTCTCCATGCGCAGCCGCTCGCTGGCGGCTTTCTGCATGGTGTTGTGATACATCTGCGTGGTGTTGCGCCCGGAATCCTTGGCCCGGTACAGAGCAATGTCGGCGCGTTTGAGCAAATCGGTCGGCGTCGAGCCGTGATCGGGAATCAGCGCCACGCCGATACTCGGTGTCACTTGCAGGCGCTGGCCGTCGAGGAACATCGGTTCCGAGAGCAATTCGCGCAGGGTGTCAGCCAGATTGCGCACTTGCGCACTGACTTCATTGCGCGAGCCTTCGAGGCCGCTGAGCAGGACGACAAACTCATCGCCGCCGAGGCGCGCGACCGTGTCTTCCATGCGCACGCTGGCTTCCAGTCGCGCTGTGATGATCTTCAGCACGGTGTCGCCGACCGGGTGACCGAGCGAATCATTGATGTGCTTGAAGTGGTCGAGATCGAGGAACAGCAACGCGCCGCGCAGATTGTGGCGCTTGAGCAGGGCGATCTGTTGGCTCAGGCGATCCATCAGCAGCGCGCGGTTGGGCAGGTTGGTCAGCGGATCGTGATAGGCCAGATGACGAATCTGCGCTTCGGCGTTTTTCAGCAGGCTGACGTCTCGGGCGGTCAGCAGCAGGCACGCGGTTTCGTTGAGGGTGATCGGTTCGACCGAGACCTCCACCGTCAGCATTTCCCCGCGTTTGTTGCGCCCGAGCATTTCCTGATGATGCACGCGCCCCTTGATCTGCAACTCGGCGAGTAACGCCGAGCGCTGTTTTTCCTCGGCCCAGATACCCACCTGATATACGGTTTTGCCCACGACATCTTCAGCGCGATAGCCAGTGAGGCGGCAGAAACCGTCGTTGACCTCCAGATAACGCCCGGTGTCGCGCTCGGTGATGGTGATCGCGTCAGGGCTGGAGTGGAACGCCTTGGCGAATTTCTCTTCACTGGCTTTCAGTGCCGCTTCCGAGCGTTGTTGCTGAGTAATGTCGCGCAGGGTGGTGACGATGCACGGTTGATCGCCGACGCTGATCTGACGGCTGGAAATCACGCAGGTCAGCGACTGGCCGTCCTTGTGCTGGACGATGATCGCGACATTGCTCAAACCCTGTTCGCGGATCACCCGTTCAATGCGTTGCAGGCTTTTTGCCGAGGCGTCCCACAGGCCGATTTCTTCGGCGGTGTGGCCGATCACGTCGGCGGCGCTCCAGCCGAAAGTCTGGGTAAAGCTGTTATTGATTTCGATGAACTCGCCACTGTCCTGACGGGTGACGCAGATCGGATCGGGACTGACCTGGAACAGCGTGGCGAATTTCTCTTCCGAGGCCACCAGCCGCTGTTCACGCTCGACCTGGTCGGTGATGTCGAGCAAGGTGCCGGCCATGCGCAGCGGCGCGCCGTTGTCATCGCGATAGAGGCGGGCGCGGCTTTCCAGATAGCGTGAGCTGCCGTCCGGCAGTTGCACGCGATAGGTCAGCTGATAGTTGCCCGCCGGGCCTTCGCGCAGGCTGCGGTAGGCGTCGCGCATGCTGTCGCGCTCTTCGCCGGGCACGCCTTCGAAAAACTCTTCAAACGATTCATGAAACGGTTTCGGCTCCAGGCCGTGCAGTTGTGCGGCTCGGGCCGAGCCGTAGAGCATGCCGCTGGGGATGTGCCAGTCCCAGGTGCCGAGCTGTGCCGAATCCAGCGCCAGATCGAGGCGTTCCTGGCTGTCCTTCAAGGCGTGTTCGGCGGCTTTGCGTTCGGTGGTATCAAGGAACGTGCTGAGCAGATAGGGCTGGCCCTCGAGTTCGACTTTCTGCGCGCTGAGAATGCCGTCGTGAATCTGCCCGTTGCTGGCGCGAAACTGCACTTCCATGGCGATCAGTTCGCCTTTGTTGTTGGTCTTCTTGACCAGCTCGGCGCGCTGCTCCGGGTGCACCCACAGGCCCAGTTCCAGTGTGGTCCGGCCAATGGCGCTCTGCACCGGCCAGCCAAACAGACTTTCAAAATACTGATTGGCTTCGCTGATCAGGCCGTCTTCCTGGCGGGTCAGCAGGACCATGTTCGGGCACAGGTGAAAAAGTGTCGCGAAACGTTTCTCCGAGCTGCTCAGCGCCTGTTCGCGTTGGCGCTGGTGGGTGATTTCACGAATCACCCCGATCATTCGGGGACGGCCGTTTTTGTCCGGCAACAGGCTGCCGTTGATCTCCAGCCAGTGCAGGCTGCCGTCAGGCCAGCGGATGCGGTGGTGCATCGCTTGTTCCAGCGGCGCGCCGGCAATCACCGCGTGGAAGGCGCGAACGGTTTTTGCGCGGTCTTCCGGCGGCAGCAAGTCAAGGTATTCGAGGTCTTCTGGCAGCGGTTGCCGCGGATCGAAGCCGAACAAGGCCTGGGTGCCACGCGACCAACTGATCTGCCCGCGCTCGATGTCCCAGTACCAGGCGCCGAGCCGTGCGCCGTTGAGCGCGGCGAGCAATTGCGGCGCGCTCTCCCAGCTCTGCTCGGAATGACGCGGGTCAATCGCTTGGATACGCGGCATCGGCGGAATTCGGTCAACAGATTTCGGCATCGTGGACAGGCCTTGAGCTGATGGTGGCATTAGGCACAGGGGCAGCGGCTCTATAGGAGTAGCACAAGTTGGCCTTAAGTCCCTGGCAGATCGATCTGTGCATCCAGCAAGGCCATAAAGGCTCTTGCCGCATTCGATAGCGTCCGTTCGGTGTGCAAGATATAGCCTAGCTGGCGACTGAGCTGTATGCCCGGCAATACGATGCTCGCCACCTGTTCGTCGAGCATGGTGCGTGGCAAGACGCTCCAGGCCAGACCAATGGAGACCATCATCTTGATCGTTTCCAGGTAGTTGGTGCTCATGGCGATGTTCGGCGTCAGGCCTTGGGCCTCGAATAAACGTTGGACAATGTGGTGAGTGAAGGTGTTGCCACCGGGAAAAACCGCCGGATGACCGGCAATGTCCGCCAGACTGACGGCGCCGTTATTGATCAGCGAGTGCTCCGGGGCGACTACGAAATCCAGTGGGTCGTCCCACACGGGCGTGGCCTTGACCAGTGCGTGAGGTTCCGGCGCCAGGGTGATGACCGCCAATTCGGCGCGCCCATGGAGAATCTCTTCGTAGGCCACTTCGGAATCGAGGAACTGAATATCCAGCGCCACCTGTGGGTAGCGGCGGGTAAATTCCCTCAGGAGCGGCGGCAAACGGTGCAGGCCGATGTGGTGACTGGTGGCCAGGGTCAGGCGCCCGCTGACTTCACCAGTCAGATTGGTCAAGGCACGGCGGGTGTCGTCGAGCACGTTGAGAATCTGATAAGCCCGGGGCAGCAGGGCGCGGCCGGCCTCGGTCAGGCCGACTTCACGACCGAGTCGGTCGAACAGGCGCACCTTCAATTGCTGCTCCAGCCCGGCGATGCGTTTGCTGATCGCCGGTTGCGTCAGGTGCAGCCGTTCGCCGGCGCCGGAGAAGCTGCCGGTCTCGGCAATCGCGATAAAAGCGTTGAGGTTGGCCAGATCCATGTTCGTATTCCAGTTGGTTATCCAAAGCATAAAAAATATGAATTTGAGTTATTTAATCTAACCCCATAGGATCGGCCTCACAAGCCAAAGGGTTATTGATAAGCCCAGGGCATAGAAACAAGCTGATGAGGAACCGTCTGATGGCCGGCAAAACGCTCTACGACAAGCTCTGGGATTCGCATTTGGTCAAGCAGCGCGACGATGGCTCTGCGCTGATCTACATCGACCGTCACATCATCCACGAAGTGACCTCGCCGCAAGCCTTCGAAGGTCTGCGTCTGGCCGGGCGCAAGCCTTGGCGCATCGATGCCAACATCGCGACCCCGGACCACAACGTACCGACCACCCCAGAGCGCAAGGGCGGCATCGAAGCCATTGCCGATCAGGTCTCGCGTTTGCAGGTTCAGACCCTCGACGACAACTGCGATGAATACGGCATCGTCGAGTTCAAGATGAATGATGTGCGCCAAGGCATCGTCCACGTGATCAGCCCGGAGCAGGGCGCGACCTTGCCGGGCATGACCGTGGTCTGCGGCGACTCGCACACCTCGACCCACGGCGCGTTCGGCGCGTTGGCTCACGGTATCGGCACTTCCGAGGTCGAGCACGTGCTCGCCACCCAGTGCCTGGTCGCGAAGAAAATGAAAAACATGCTGGTGCGCGTTGAAGGGCAATTGCCGTTCGGCGTGACCGCCAAGGACATCGTCCTCGCGGTGATCGGCAAGATCGGCACCGCCGGCGGTAACGGCCACGCCATCGAATTCGCTGGCAGCGCGATCCGCGACTTGTCCGTCGAAGGCCGCATGACCATCTGCAACATGTCCATCGAAGCCGGCGCCCGCGTCGGTCTGGTGGCAGCGGATCAGAAGACCGTCGACTACGTGAAGGGCCGTCCATTCGCCCCGAAAGGCGCGGAGTGGGACATGGCTGTCGAGGCGTGGAAAGATCTGGTCTCCGACGCTGACGCCAAATTCGATACCGTGGTTGAACTCGACGCTGCGCAGATCAAGCCGCAAGTCAGCTGGGGCACTTCCCCGGAAATGGTTTTGGCAGTTGATCAGAACGTGCCGGATCCGGCCAAAGAGATGGATCTGGTCAAGCGCGACTCGATCGTCCGCGCCTTGAAGTACATGGGTTTGACCGCCAATCAGGCGATCACCGACATTCAACTGGACCGCGTGTTCATCGGTTCCTGCACCAACTCGCGGATCGAAGACTTGCGCGCTGCGGCGGTGATCGCCAAGGGCCGCAAAGTCGCTTCGACCATCAAGCAAGCGATCGTGGTGCCGGGTTCGGGTCTGGTGAAGGCGCAGGCTGAGGCTGAAGGCCTCGACAAGATTTTCCTCGAAGCCGGTTTCGAATGGCGTGAGCCGGGTTGCTCGATGTGCCTGGCGATGAACCCGGACCGTTTGGAGTCCGGCGAACACTGCGCCTCGACCTCCAACCGTAACTTCGAAGGCCGTCAGGGCGCCGGTGGCCGTACCCACCTCGTCAGCCCGGCCATGGCGGCTGCGGCAGCGGTGAACGGTCGTTTCATCGACGTTCGTGAATTGATCTAAAGGAGCGCAGCATGAAAGCTTTTACCCAGCACACTGGTCTTGTCGCGCCTTTGGATCGTGCCAACGTCGACACTGACCAAATCATTCCGAAGCAGTTCTTGAAGTCGATCAAGCGCACCGGTTTCGGCCCGAATCTGTTCGACGAGTGGCGCTACCTCGATGTCGGCCAGCCGTATCAGGACAACTCCAAGCGTCCGCTGAACAAGGACTTCGTCCTCAACGCCGAGCGTTATCAAGGCGCCAGCGTATTGCTGGCCCGCGAGAACTTCGGTTGCGGCTCGAGCCGTGAACACGCGCCATGGGCGCTGGAAGAATACGGTTTCCGCAGCATCATCGCGCCGAGCTATGCCGACATCTTCTTCAACAACAGCTTCAAGAACGGCTTGCTGCCGATCATCTTGAGCGACGCTGAGGTTGATGAGTTGTTCAAGCAGGTCGAGGCTGAGCCGGGCTATCAACTGCAGGTCGATCTGCAGGCGCAGACAGTGACCAGCCCGAATGGCAAGGTGTACAGCTTTGAGATCGATGCGTTCCGCAAGCACTGCCTGTTGAACGGTCTGGACGATATCGGTCTGACCTTGCAGGACGGCGATGCGATTGCGACGTTTGAGGCCAAGCACCGGGTTAGCCAGCCGTGGTTGTTCCGCGACGCATAAGCAAGTTTTGAATTGATGCAGTTCAGGCTGGCCTCTTCGCGAGCAAGCTCGCTCCCACAGGGGAATGCATTTCAAGTGTGGGAGCGAGCTTGCTCGCGAAGGCGGTAGTCCAGGCAATACAAGGCTAAAACCCAGAAGGATGTAACCATGACCAGCACCGCCCAACACACTCAGGTTGTCCAGAAGCAATTCGGTGAACAGGCCGCCGCCTACCTGAGCAGCGCCGTTCACGCTCAAGGCACCGAATTCGCACTGCTACAAGCTGAGTTGGCCGGGCAGGGCGAGGCGCGGGTGCTGGATCTGGGTTGCGGCGCCGGTCACGTCAGTTTCCACGTTGCACCGCTGGTCAAGGAAGTAGTCGCCTACGACCTGTCGCAGCAAATGCTCGACGTGGTCGCCGCCGCTGCCGTTGATCGCAAGATGCACAACATTGCCACGGTCAACGGCGCCGCCGAGCGCCTGCCGTTTGCCGATGGCGAGTTCGACTTCGTGTTCAGCCGTTATTCGGCGCATCACTGGAGCGATCTCGGCGTGGCCCTGCGCGAAGTGCGTCGGGTGCTGAAGCCGGGCGGTGTGGCGGCGTTCGTGGATGTGTTGTCACCGGGCAGTCCGTTGTTCGACACTTACCTGCAAAGCGTCGAAGTGCTGCGCGACACCAGCCATGTGCGCGATTATTCCGCTGCAGAATGGCTGCGTCAGGTCAGCGAAGCCGGTTTGCATGTGCGCAGTACCACGCGTCAGCGCCTGCGTCTGGAATACACCAGTTGGGTTGAGCGCATGCGCACACCGGAAGTGATGCGCGCAGCGATCCGCCAGTTGCAGCAGTCGATGGGCAATGAAGTGCGCGAATATTTTGAGATTGATGCCGACGGCTCGTTTAGTACAGATGTAATCGTATTGATGGCTGAGCGCTAAGAATTTTTCCGGGCGCGCCTCAGATGGCGCACCGACTGAAGACACGAGGAAAGCATGAGCAAGCAGATTCTGATTCTCCCAGGTGACGGTATTGGTCCGGAAATCATGGCCGAAGCGGTCAAGGTGCTGGAACTGGCCAACGACAAGTACAGCCTGGGCTTCGAGCTGAGCCATGATGTGATCGGTGGCGCGGCCATCGACAAGCACGGCGTGCCGCTGGCCGATGAAACCCTCGACCGTGCCCGCGCTGCCGATGCAGTCCTGCTGGGCGCCGTTGGCGGCCCGAAATGGGACACCATCGAACGTGACATCCGCCCAGAGCGCGGTCTGCTGAAAATCCGTGCGCAACTGGGTCTGTTCGGCAACCTGCGTCCGGCGATCCTGTACCCGCAACTGGCCGAGGCTTCGAGCCTGAAGCCGGAAATCGTTGCCGGTCTGGACATCCTCATCGTCCGTGAGCTGACCGGTGGCATCTACTTCGGCGCGCCGCGTGGCACCCGTACCCTGGAAAACGGCGAGCGTCAGTCCTACGACACGCTGCCGTACAGCGAAAGCGAAATCCGCCGCATTGCCCGTGTCGGTTTCGACATGGCCATGGTTCGCGGCAAGAAGCTCTGCTCGGTGGACAAGGCCAACGTACTGGCGTCCAGCCAGCTGTGGCGTGAAGTCGTCGAGCAAGTGGCCAAGGATTACCCGGAAGTCGAATTGAGCCACATGTACGTCGACAACGCCGCCATGCAGCTGGTGCGCGCACCGAAGCAGTTCGACGTGATCGTCACCGACAACATGTTCGGCGACATCCTGTCCGACGAAGCGTCGATGCTTACCGGTTCCATCGGCATGCTGCCGTCGGCCTCGCTGGACTCCAACAACAAAGGTATGTACGAGCCTTGCCACGGTTCCGCTCCGGACATCGCCGGCAAAGGCATCGCCAACCCATTGGCGACCATCCTGTCGGTGTCGATGATGCTGCGTTACAGCTTCAATCTGCACGACGTGGCCGATGCCATCGAGAAAGCCGTCAGCGTCGTGCTGGATCAAGGCCTGCGCACTGGTGACATCCATTCGGCCGGTTGCAGCAAAGTCGGTACGCAGGAAATGGGCGACGCAGTAGTCGCCGCGCTGCGGAATCTGTAATCTCTCGGGCCCGCTGCGAAATTCAATACAAAGCAGCGGCCCACTTTTCAAGAAGGTGTAGTTGCGATGAAACGTGTAGGTCTGATCGGTTGGCGCGGGATGGTCGGTTCCGTGCTCATGCAGCGGATGCTGGAAGAGCAGGATTTCGATCTAATCGAGCCGGTGTTTTTCACCACTTCCAACGTCGGTGGCCAAGGCCCGTCCGTGGGCAAGGACATTGCTCCGCTCAAGGATGCTTACAGCATTGATGAGCTGAAGACCCTCGACGTGATTCTGACCTGCCAGGGCGGCGACTACACCAGCGAAGTGTTCCCCAAGCTGCGCGAAGCCGGCTGGCAGGGTTACTGGATCGACGCGGCCTCGAGCCTGCGCATGAACGATGACGCCGTGATCATTCTCGATCCGGTCAACCGCAAGGTCATCGATCAGCAGCTCGACGCGGGCACCAAGAACTACATCGGCGGCAACTGCACCGTCAGCCTGATGCTGATGGGCCTGGGTGGCCTGTTCGAAGCCGGTCTGGTCGAGTGGATGAGCGCCATGACCTATCAGGCGGCTTCCGGTGCCGGCGCGCAGAACATGCGTGAGCTGATCAAGCAAATGGGCGCGACTCACGCTGCTGTTGCCGATCAACTGGCCGATCCGGCCAGCGCGATCCTCGATATCGACCGTCGCGTAGCGGATGCCATGCGCAGCGAAGCGTACCCGACGGAAAACTTCGGCGTACCGCTGGCCGGCAGCCTGATCCCGTGGATCGACAAGGAACTGCCGAACGGTCAGAGCCGCGAAGAGTGGAAGGCCCAGGCCGAGACCAACAAGATTCTCGGTCGCTTCAAGAGTCCGATCCCGGTCGACGGTATCTGCGTGCGCATCGGCGCCATGCGGTGCCACAGCCAGGCACTGACCATCAAGCTGAACAAAGACGTGCCGATCGCTGATATCGAAGGGCTGATCAGCCAGCACAACCCTTGGGTCAAACTGGTGCCGAACCAGCGCGAAATCAGCATGCAGGAGCTGAGCCCAACCAAGGTTACTGGCACCCTGAATGTTCCGGTGGGTCGTCTGCGCAAGCTGAACATGGGTTCGCAATTCGTCGGTGCCTTCACCGTCGGCGACCAACTGCTGTGGGGCGCGGCCGAACCGCTGCGTCGCATGTTGCGGATTTTGCTGGAGCGTTGATCGCTTGAAGCAATGAAACAACCCGTGCCTTGAGAGAGGTGCGGGTTTTTTTATGCCGATCGTTCCCACGCTCTGCGTGGGAATGCATCCCGGGACGCTCCGCGTCCCTTTACAAGCCGAACGCGGAGCGTCCGATGCGGCATTCCCACGCGGAGCGTGGGAACGATCCGGGTGGGCAGAAATTGCCTGTGCGCCAGTCACCCGGTAAAGTGCCGCTCCCCCCGTTTCGCCAGAGGCTCGCACCATGACCCAGACCCTAGATATTGCCGTGATCGGCGCCACCGGTACTGTCGGCGAAACCCTCGTACAAATTCTCGAAGAACGCGACTTTCCGGTCGGCAACCTGCACCTGCTGGCGAGCAGCGAGTCCGCCGGCAGCTCAGTACTGTTCCGCAACAAGAACGTACGCGTGCGTGAAGTCGACGAGTTCGATTTCAGCAAGGTCAAACTGGTGTTTTTCGCCGCCGGCCCGGCCATCACTCTGAGCTATGCCGCTCGTGCCCACGCCGCCGGCTGCTCGCTGATTGACCTGTCAGGAGCCTTGCCGGCCGATCAAGCACCGCAAGTGGTACCCGAAGCCAACGCCGATGTACTCACCGGTTTGAAAGCGCCGTTCCAGGTCAGCAGCCCAAGTCCGTCGGCCACTTCGCTGGCCGTGGTACTGGCGCCGCTGCTCGATCTGATCGACCTGCAATATGTGAATGTCACGGCCAATCTGGCCGTTTCCGCTCAGGGCCGCGAGGCCGTCACCGAACTGGCGCGGCAGACTGCCGAACTGCTGAACATGCGTCCATTGGAACCAACCTTCTTCGATCGGCAGATGGCCTTCAACCTGCTGGCCCAGGTCGGCACGCCTGATGCACAAGGCCACACGCTGCTGGAAAAACGTCTGGTGCGCGAATTGCGCCAAGTGCTGGCGTTGCCTTTATTAAAGATTTCCGCAACTTGCGTTCAAGCCCCGGTGTTTTTTGGCGATAGCTTTAGCGTGACCTTGCAGTCGAAGAAGGCCGTCGACCTGGTCAAAGTCAACGCTGCACTCGAAAATGCAGCGGGGATCGAGCTGGTCGAGGCCGGCGATTACCCGACTGCAGTGGGTGACGCGGTAGGGCAGGACGTGGTCTATGTCGGGCGCGTGCGCAGCGGTGTCGACGACCCGGCGGAACTTAATCTGTGGCTGACGTCAGATAACGTACGCAAAGGCGCGGCCCTTAACGCTGTGCAGGTGGCTGAATTGTTGATAAAAGACCTGCTGTAAAAGATACTTGGCAACAATTTGTCGACTGATTCTAGGTGAGCGCTATGCTTGCCCAGATCGCTTGATAACGTGTCACCCTCCGGGACTTTCCGGGGCATCAAAGAAATGATCGCGCGCGACATCTGTCGTCGTCGCGCGCAATGCCTTACGGCAGCGGTATTCAACATCTTCTCGCTGGCCGAGGAACGTTCAAACAAAGGATGAGGCTATGGTTCAAGTTCGCAAACTGGTGTTAGCAATAGCGGCCGCCTCGGCGCTGTCCTCCGGTATGGCGCATGCCCTCGGGCTCGGGGAGCTGACCCTGAAGTCGACCCTGAACCAGCCGCTGGTGGCCGAGATCGAGTTGCTCGACGTCAAGGATCTCACCTCTGCCGAAGTGGTGCCGAGCCTGGCTTCACCTGAAGACTTTGCCAAGGCCGGTGTTGATCGCCAGGCCTTCCTCAATGATCTGACCTTCACCCCGGTGCTCAACGCCAGCGGCAAAAGCGTGCTGCGCGTCACCTCGAGCAAACCGTTGTCGGAACCGATGGTGAAATTCCTCGTGCAGGTGATGTGGCCGAACGGCCGTCTGCTGCGTGACTACAGCGTGCTGCTCGATCCCTCGAAGTTTTCTCCCGAGACCGCTGACGCTGCCGCGCAACCGGCGCCGTCGCAGACCATTACCGCGCCGACCACTGGCGCTACGCACCCGACGCAATACACCACCACGCCGCGCGACACCCTGTGGGAAATTGCCGCGAAGGCGCGCAATGGTGGCTCTGTGCAGCAGACCATGCTGGCCATTCAGGCCCTGAATCCGGATGCGTTCATTGGCGGCAACATCAACCGCCTGAAAACCGGTCAGGTGTTGCGTCTGCCTGATTCCGTGCAAAGCACGGCGCTGCCGCAATCGAAAGCCATTGCCGAAGTGGCGGCGCAGAACGAAGCCTGGCGTCAGGGTCGTCGTTATGTGGCCAAGCCGGGCACCGGTCAGCAGCAGCTCGATGCGACCAACCGTGGTCGCGGCAATACCGGTGCGGCACAGAACGCCCAGGACAATCTGAGCCTGGTCTCTGCTGAAAGCGCCAAGGCGCGCGGCATAGGCCCGGCGGGTGACGCCAAGGCGCTGAGCAACAAGCTCGCGGTCACTCAGGAAAGCCTCGACACGACCCGTCGTGACAACGAGGAACTGAAAAGCCGCATGTCCGATCTGCAAAGCCAGTTGGACAAGCTGCAAAAACTGATCGAGCTGAAGAACAATCAACTGGCGAAACTGCAGGCTGAAGGGGCGGGTGCTGCGCCGGCCGCGAACGGCGCGGTGGCGCCGGTTCCGGCGATCACTGCTGAGCTGGCTGCCACACCGCCGGCTACTCCTGCAGAAGCAGCACCGGCATCGCCGACGCCAGAATCTGCCATTGCGCCACCCGCCGAGACGCCGGTTGAGCCAGTGGTCGAACCGGTTGTCGAAACCAAGCCTGCCGCCGATGAGGAAAAGACCTTCAACGAGCTGCTGACCAACCCGATCCTGCTGGGTCTGGTCGGTGGCGGCGCCGTTGTTCTGCTGCTCCTGTTGTTGCTGCTGGCGCGTCGCCGCAAAGCGCAGCAAGAGGCCGAGAAGCACATGCGCATGGCTCGTGCGCTGTCGGAAGAGCAAGAGTTCTCCGCCGAGCAGGATCTGCCGGAAAGCAGCTTCGAAGGTCTGGAAACTCCGGCCGCTAGCGTCAAGCTCAACACCCCGGCGCCTGCTCCCGCTCCAGTCGTGGCTCCGGTAGTGGCGCCGATCGTGATGGCTGAACCGATTGCCGCGCCACTGGTGGCGCCGGCCGCCGAGCGCTCCGATGACGTGCTCGACAAGGCGCAGTCGCACATCAACGCCGGTCGCCTGAATCAGGCTGCCGCGCTGCTGGAAGAGGGCGTCAGCCTGGAGCCGCAGCGCAGTGACCTGCGTCTGAAACTGATGGAAGTCTACGGTCAGCAGGGCGATCGCGATGCGTTCGTTGGTCAGGAGCGTCAACTGGTGGCCAATGGCGACAACTTCGCCAAGGTCGAAGAGCTGAAAAGCCGCTTCCCGGCTATGGCCGTCGTCGCTGCGGCGGGTCTGGCCGCTGCTGCCGTGGCTGCCGAGCTGGACGCGCAATACGTCAAGGATCTGCTGCTGGATGAGCCTGAAGTGCCTGAGCCGGCGCCAGTGGAAGACGATCTGGACAGCGCGTTTGATCTGAGCCTGGACGATCTCGACAACATCACCCCGGTAGAGCCTGCGCCTGTGGTTGAGCCTGAAGCGCCGGTCGAGCTGGACGAGTTCCCGTCCGACGATGACCTGAGCTTCGAATCGGTGCTGCAACAGCAGACTGATATCAAAGAGAACCTGGATGATCTGTCGGACTTCGACCTGGATCTGGATCTCGGCGCCGAACCGTCGCCATCCCCCTTGGCTGAAGACGACTTCCTGCTGGATCTGGACGATGGCGTGAAGGATCTGTCGCCGGTCGAGCCGCCAGTCGTGGCTGACGTGCCGCAAGACGATCTGGAACTGCCGGCCGATTTCGATCTGTCGCTGGCGGACGAGATGGATTCCAACCCACCGGCCGAGCCTGATGCATTTGCCGCCGAGCTGGACGACGTCAATGCCGAGCTGGATCGTCTGTCGCAAAGCATTGCCGAGCCGACCTTCACCGAAGCCGATGCGGCAATCGGTGGTGACCTGGGTGAAGACGATTTCGACTTCCTCGCCGGCACCGATGAGGCGGCGACCAAACTCGATCTGGCTCAGGCCTATATCGATATGGGCGACAGCGACGGTGCACGCGACATCCTCAACGAAGTGTTGACCGAGGGTGACGAGAAGCAGCGTGGCGAGGCCAAGGAAATGCTGTCGAGCTTGTAATCAGTCCAGCGGTAAACGAAACGGCAGCCCAGTGAGGCTGCCGTTTTTGTTTGTGCCGGATCCAGTGGTGTCTGATCCAGCGCTTTCGCGAGCAAGCTCGCTCCCACATTTGGAATGCATTTCCCCTGTGGGAGCGAGCTTGCTCGCGAAAGCGGTGTTTCAGGCGACAGAGAACCCTCTGGCATCCCTGAACCACAGCCTTATAATGCCCGCCTTTGCACAAACAGCAGGCTGTCCCACCTTGGCAAACATAGATAACCCGGTCGCCGAAATGGCCCCCGACGGCTTTTACCGCGTCGCGCTGGGCGTTGAGTACAAAGGCTCGCGCTACAGCGGCTGGCAGCGTCAGCTGACCGGTGTGAAAACGGTGCAGGAAGAGCTCGAAAAAGCGCTGTCGAAAGTGGCCAATTCACCGGTTTCGCTACAGTGCGCCGGGCGTACCGATGCCGGCGTGCATGCCTGCGGGCAAGTGGTGCATTTCGATACAACCGTTGATCGATCGCTGAAAGCTTGGGTCATGGGCGCCAACATCAATCTGCCCCATGACATCAGCGTCAGTTGGGCGCGGGTGATGCCGGCGCATTTCCATGCGCGGTTCAAAGCCATCGCCCGGCGCTATCGCTATGTGATCTACAACGATCAGATCCGCCCGGCGCATCTCAACGAAGAAATCACCTGGAACCACCGTCCGCTGGACGTCGAGCGCATGGCCGAGGCCGCGCAATACCTGATCGGCACCCACGATTTCAGTGCGTTCCGCGCCGGCCAGTGCCAGGCCAAATCGCCGATCAAGAAGATGCATCATCTGCGGGTGACCCGTCACGGCAAGATGATTGTGCTCGACATCCGCGCCAATGCTTTCCTGCATCACATGGTGCGCAACATCGCCGGCGTTCTGATGACCATTGGTGCTGGCGAGCGTCCGGTGGAGTGGATGAAGGAAGTGCTGGAAAGTCGCGAGCGTCGCTCCGGCGGTGTCACGGCGCATCCGTACGGCTTGTATCTGGTGCAGGTCGAGTACCACGACGAATTCCCGTTGCCCGAGCGTTTTATCGGGCCACATTTCCTTACGGGTTTCTCCGAACTTGACGGCTGACGCCCTCGAACGCATTTGTTACCATCCGGGACTTTCCCGGATTTTACTTCGGAGTTTTTCTCGTTATGTCAGCCGTTCGCAGCAAGATCTGCGGGATTACCCGCATGGAAGATGCGCTGGCCGCCGTTGAGGCCGGGGCGGATGCGATCGGGTTCGTGTTCTACGCCAAGAGCCCCCGTGCGGTGACGGTACAGCAGGCGCGAGCGATTATTCAGGCATTGCCGCCGTTCGTGACCACCGTGGGCCTGTTCGTCAACGCCAGCCGCTGCGAGTTGGGGGAAATCCTCGATGCCGTGCCGCTGGATCTGTTGCAGTTCCATGGCGATGAAGTCGCTGAAGATTGCGAAGGCTGGCATCGCCCTTACATCAAGGCGCTGCGGGTCAAGGCCGGTGATGACATCGCGGCAGCGGTTGATGCCTACCCGAGCGCCAGCGGTGTGCTGCTCGACACCTACGTTGAGGGCGTGCCCGGCGGAACCGGTGAGGCGTTCGACTGGTCATTGATTCCGCAGGTGTTGAGCAAGCCGTTGATTCTGGCGGGTGGTTTGACTCCGGAGAACATCGCAGACGCCGTGGATCGGGTAAAACCCTATGCGGTAGACGTCAGCGGTGGGGTAGAGGCGAGCAAGGGCATCAAGGATCACGCAAAGATTCGCGCGTTCATTGACGCTGTACGCAAAGCGCCATATTGATGTGACGGCTGGCAGTCTGCCGCCGTCCATCAATGCACTTGCACAAAGCAGGCGCGGCTGAGGGTTTCTGGATCGCACGCAGGTCATGTTTCGCGCTGACCGTGGCTGTCCACCAATCATCGCCACACACATGAATTTAGCTGAAGGGCATACGCGGGGCTGCGAACCAGAGCGTTCGAGCCGCCGGTACTGGAGAAAGAAAGCATGAGCAACTGGTTAGTAGACAAACTGATCCCTTCGATCATGCGTTCCGAGGTCAAGAAGAGCTCGGTGCCTGAAGGTCTGTGGCACAAATGCCCGTCCTGCGAGGCGGTGCTGTATCGTCCGGAGCTGGAAAAGACCCTGGACGTTTGCCCTAAATGCAACCACCACATGCGCATCGGCGCACGTGCGCGCATCGACATCTTCCTCGATGCCGAAGGTCGCAACGAACTGGGCGCCGATCTGGAGCCGGTTGACCGTCTGAAATTCCGTGACGGCAAGAAGTACAAGGATCGCCTGACCGCTGCCCATAAGCAGACTGGCGAAAAAGACGCGCTGATCTCCGTCAGCGGCACCTTGCTGGGCATGCCGGTGGTGGTTTCGGCGTTCGAATTCGCCTTCATGGGCGGTTCGATGGGTGCCATCGTTGGCGAGCGCTTCGTGCGCGCTGCCAACTACGCCCTGGAAAACCGTTGCCCGATGATCTGCTTCGCCGCTTCCGGCGGTGCGCGCATGCAGGAAGCGCTGATCTCGCTGATGCAGATGGCCAAGACTTCGGCTGTGCTGGCGCGTCTGCGTGAAGAAGGCATTCCGTTCATCTCCGTACTGACCGACCCGGTTTACGGCGGTGTTTCGGCGAGTCTGGCGATGCTCGGTGACGTCATCGTCGGTGAGCCGAAAGCCCTGATCGGCTTCGCCGGTCCGCGTGTTATCGAGCAAACCGTACGTGAAAAACTGCCGGAAGGCTTCCAGCGCAGTGAATTCCTGCTGGAACACGGTGCGATCGACATGATCATCCACCGTCAGGAACTGCGTCCACGCCTGGGTAATCTGCTGGCACAAATGACTGGCAAGCCGACGCCGAAATTCGTCGCCGCGCCAATCGAGCCGATCGTGGTTCCGCCGGTCCCTGCCGGCCTATGACCGAGCGCACCCTTGGCGAATGGCTCGCCTACCTTGAACAGTTGCATCCTTCGGCCATCGACATGGGTCTGGAGCGTTCGCAACAGGTAGCGTCCCGCATGGGGCTGGGCCAGCCGGCGCCTCGGGTGATCACGGTCACCGGCACCAACGGCAAGGGTTCGACCTGCGCTTTCGTGGCTTCGTTGCTGCGCGCGCAGGGCCTGAGCGTTGGTGTCTACAATTCTCCGCACCTGCTGCGTTACAACGAGCGGGTGCAGCTCAATGGCGTCGAAGCCACTGACGCGCAGTTGTGCGAAGCCTTCGCAGCAGTCGAGGCCGGGCGCGGCGACACTTCCCTGACTTATTTCGAAATGGGCACCCTCGCGGCGTTCTGGCTGTTTCAACAGGCCAGGCTCGATGCGGTGGTGCTGGAAGTCGGGCTGGGCGGGCGTCTGGATACGGTCAATGTGGTCGATGCCGACATCGCGCTGGTTACCAGCATTGGCGTCGATCACGCCGATTATCTAGGTGATACCCGCGAATCCGTGGCTTTCGAGAAGGCCGGCATCTTCCGTCAGGGCAAGCCTGCCTTGTGCGGCGATCTGAGTCCTCCACAACCGTTGCTCGACAAGGCGCGCGAACTGGCCTGTCCATTCTTCCTGCGTGGGCGGGATTTTGACCTCGGTATTACCGACCAGCACTGGCAATGGCGCGGTACCGATGCGCAGGGTCAGGTGGTTGAGCTGCGTGACTTGCCGCTGCTCGATCTGCCGATGGAAAACGCCGCGCTGGCATTGCAGGCGTATCTGCTGCTCGGGTTGCCGTGGAATGCTCAGCAGATTGTCGCGGCATTGCAGGCGACTCGCGTGGTCGGGCGGCTGGATCGTCGTTCCTTCGAATGGAACGGCAAACGCCTGAATGTGTTGCTGGATGTCGGGCACAACCCGCATGCCGCCGAATACCTGGCCCGTCGTCTGGCGTCCCGGCCGCCGGTCGGCAAGCGTCTGGCGGTGTTCGGTTTGTTGGCCGACAAGGATCTGGATGGTGTTATCGGCGAATTGAATGCTAGTGTCGAGCATTGGGCCGTTGCGCCGCTGGATTCGCCGCGTGCACGTCCGGTGGTTGAATTAAACGCTGCATTGCAGAACCTTGGCGCCTCGGTCACGTCTTACGACAGTGTCGCCGCCGCCCTCGACGGTCAGTGCGCAGTGGCTACAAGCGACGACGAGATTCTGTTGTTCGGATCATTTTATTGTGTCGCCGAGGCCCTTGAATGGTTGGCCCGGCGCTCCACGGAGGAAGCGGCAAATGGCTTTGCTGGATAAAGCGTACAAGCAGCGCATGGTTGGCGCTTTGGTGCTGGTTGCGCTGGCGGTGATCTTCCTGCCGATGCTGTTTTCCCGTCAGGATGAGCAGCGTCAGGTAACCGTCGAGGCACCTGCCGCCCCGCAAGCGCCTGCCGTGCCACAAGTGCAGATGGAAACGGTGGCCGTCCCTGAGCCGCAAGCCTTGCCGCAAGAGCCGGTACCAACCGATGACGAGGTTGCCGAACAAGAGGTGCCTTCGGCGCCGGTTGCAGCGGCGCCGGTAGTGCCCGCGCAGATCGTCAAGCCAGCCACGCCACCGCCAACCTCGAAACCGATTCCTGCGCCTGCGCAGCCGATCACCGCTGGGCCGGGCGCCGCAGCGAGCAAGCCGGACACCACGCAAAGCCGCGTCGATGCCAATGGTCTGTCGGTGAGCTGGTCGGTGCAACTGGCCAGCCTGTCGAGCCGCGCCAGCGCTGAAAGCCTGCAGAAAACCCTGCGCAGTCAAGGCTACAACGCCTATATCCGTTCGGCCGATGGCAAGAATCGCGTGTTCGTCGGGCCGCTGATCGAGCGTGCCGAAGCCGATCGTCTGCGTGATCTGCTGGGCCGTCAGCAGAACCTCAAGGGTTTTGTTGTACGCTTCCAGCCTGAGCGCGGCTAAAAACTATCGCCTCGATTGAAATGCACTGACAATCGCAGCTTACCGAGAGGCATGCGCTCTGCTAAAATGCGCCGCCTTATCCGTCTGTAGGCTGCACTGTGCCATTTACCTGGGTTGACTGGGCGATCGTTGCAATCATCGCCATCTCCGCTTTGATCAGTTTGAGCCGCGGCTTCGTCAAGGAAGCATTATCGCTGGTGACCTGGATCATCGCAGGAGTCGTCGCCTGGATGTTCGGTGGCTCATTGTCCGAGTACCTCGCCGGATACATCGAAACCCCATCGGCTCGCGTGATCGCGGGCTGTGCCATCATGTTTGTCGCCACACTGATCGTGGGCGCAATGATCAATTATCTTATCGGCGAGTTGGTACGCGTCACCGGGTTGTCCGGGACCGATCGATTCCTCGGCATGGCCTTCGGCGCAGCGCGTGGCGTGTTGCTGGTGGTCGTGGCGGTCGGGCTGTTGAGCCTGGGGCCGGTACAGCAGGACGGGTGGTGGAAAGAATCACAGCTCGTACCAAAATTTCTATTGGTCGCTGATTGGTCCAAAAACCTGATTCTCGGGTGGAGCAGTCAGTGGCTTGCCAGCGGAATCAGCGTACCCGCTGATATTCCGTTCAAGGAGCAACTCTTGCCGTCGGCGAAAACGCCTCAGTGAGTGTTGTTCAGTTCAGATCCATTAAGTAGGGGTTGCGTCGCATGTGTGGCATCGTCGGTATCGTCGGTAAGTCGAACGTCAATCAGGCGCTGTATGACGCGCTAACCGTGCTCCAGCACCGCGGCCAGGACGCTGCCGGTATCGTGACCAGCCATGATGGCCGGTTGTTCCTGCGCAAGGACAATGGCCTGGTGCGTGACGTGTTTCAACAGCGTCACATGCAGCGTCTGGTCGGCCACATGGGTATCGGTCACGTCCGTTACCCGACCGCGGGCAGCTCGACTTCGGCCGAAGCCCAACCGTTTTACGTCAACTCGCCGTACGGCATCACCTTGGCGCACAACGGTAACCTGACCAACGTTGAACAGTTGGCCAAAGAGATTTACGAATCCGATCTGCGTCACGTCAACACCAGTTCCGACTCGGAAGTGCTGCTCAACGTGTTCGCTCACGAGCTGGCCCAGCGCGGCAAGCTGCAACCGACCGAAGAAGACGTGTTTGCTGCCGTCACCGACGTGCACAACCGTTGCGTCGGTGGTTACGCTGTCGTGGCGATGGTCACCGGTTACGGCATCGTCGGTTTCCGCGATCCGCACGGCATCCGCCCGATCGTGTTCGGCCAGCGTCACACCGACGAAGGCGTCGAATACATGATCGCGTCCGAAAGCGTTTCGCTGGACGTGCTCGGTTTCACCCTGATTCGCGACCTGGCACCGGGTGAAGCGGTCTACATCACTGAAGACGGCAAGCTGCACACCCGTCAGTGCGCGACCAACCCGTCCCTGACCCCGTGCATCTTCGAACACGTCTACTTGGCGCGTCCGGATTCGATCATCGACGGCGTGTCGGTCTACAAGGCCCGTCTGCGCATGGGTGAGAAGCTCGCCGAGAAAATCCTGCGCGAGCGTCCAGAGCACGACATCGACGTAGTCATCCCGATTCCGGACACCAGCCGTACGGCGGCGCTGGAGCTGGCCAACCACCTGGGCGTGAAATTCCGCGAAGGTTTCGTCAAGAACCGTTACATCGGCCGGACCTTCATCATGCCGGGCCAGGCGGCGCGCAAGAAGTCGGTGCGCCAGAAGCTCAACGCCATCGAGCTGGAATTCCGCGGCAAGAACGTAATGCTGGTCGACGACTCGATCGTACGCGGCACCACGTGCAAGCAGATCATCCAGATGGCCCGTGAAGCCGGCGCGAAGAACGTCTACTTCTGCTCGGCCGCACCGGCGGTACGCTTCCCGAACGTCTACGGCATCGACATGCCGAGCGCTCACGAACTGATCGCGCACAACCGTTCGACTCAGGACGTGGCGGATCTGATCGGCGCTGACTGGCTGATCTATCAGGATTTGCCTGACTTGATCGAAGCGGTCGGTGGCGGCAAGATCAAGATCGAAAACTTCGATTGTGCGGTGTTCGACGGCAAGTACGTCACCGGCGACGTCGACGAGGCTTACCTGGACAAGATCGAGCAGGCACGTAACGATGCCTCGAAGGTCAAGACCCAGGCGGTCAGTGCGATCATCGATCTGTACAACAACTGAGTTTCTACCGGCCCTGAGGGGCCGGTTTTGTATCTGACTTTTAATTTTCGTGAACAGGGCAAGGAGTGACAGCATGAGTCAGGAATGGGATGCCGGTCGGCTGGACAGCGACCTCGAAGGCGTAGCGTTCGATACCCTGGCCGTACGTGCCGGTCAGCACCGTACGCCGGAAGGCGAACACGGTGATCCGATGTTCTTCACTTCCAGCTACGTGTTCCGCACCGCCGCCGACGCCGCCGCGCGGTTTGCCGGGGAAGTGCCGGGCAACGTTTACTCGCGTTACACCAACCCGACCGTACGTGCGTTCGAAGAGCGTATTGCTGCACTGGAAAGCGCCGAGCAGGCCGTTGCGACCGCCACCGGCATGGCCGCGATCATGGCGGTGGTGATGAGCCTGTGCAGTGCCGGCGATCACGTGCTGGTTTCGCGCAGTGTGTTCGGTTCGACCATCAGCCTGTTCGAAAAGTACTTCAAGCGTTTTGGCGTGGAAGTCGACTACGTGCCACTGGCCCACCTTTCGGGGTGGGATGCGGCAATCAAGTCGAATACCAAGCTACTCTTCGTCGAATCGCCATCCAATCCGCTGGCCGAACTGGTCGACATCACCGAGCTGGCGGAAATTGCGCACGCCAAGAACGCGATGCTGGTGGTCGATAACTGCTTCTGTACGCCTGCTTTGCAGCAGCCGCTGAAAATGGGCGCTGACATCGTTGTGCACTCGGCAACCAAGTTCATCGACGGCCAGGGCCGTTGCATGGGTGGCGTAGTTGCCGGTCGCAGCGAGCAGATGAAAGAAATCGTCGGCTTCCTGCGCACTGCCGGGCCGACCCTGAGCCCGTTCAACGCGTGGATCTTCCTCAAGGGGCTGGAAACCCTGAACCTGCGGATGAAGGCACACTGCGCGAATGCTCAGGAACTGGCCGAATGGCTGGAGCAGCAGGACGGCATCGAGAAGGTGCATTACGCCGGTCTCAAGAGCCATCCGCAGCATGAGCTGGCTCAGCGTCAGCAGAAAGGCTTTGGTGCGGTGGTGAGCTTTGAGGTCAAGGGTGGCAAAGAGGGCGCGTGGCGCTTCATCGATGCCACTCGCCTGATTTCGATCACCGCTAACCTTGGCGACAGCAAAACCACGATCACGCACCCGAGCACCACCTCTCACGGCCGTCTGGCGCCGCAAGAGCGTGAAGCGGCGGGCATTCGTGACAGCCTGATCCGCATTGCGGTCGGTCTGGAAGACGTGGCCGACCTGCAAGCCGACCTGGCGCGCGGTCTGGCGGCGCTGTGATCGAGTTGTCTACGCCGACAGCAGGTACCCATGGCCGCGTTGCGCTGGTCACGGGGGCTGCGCGTGGTATCGGTCTGGGCATTGCTGCGTGGCTGATCAGCGAAGGCTGGCAAGTGGTGCTGACGGATCTGGATCGCGCGCGTGGTTCGAAAGTGGCGAAGGTACTGGGCGAAAATGCCTGGTTTATCGCCATGGACGTCGCGGATGAGGGGCAGGTGGCGCTCGGTGTTGCTGAAGTGTTGGGGCAGTTTGGTCGTCTCGATGCGCTGGTCTGCAACGCGGCGGTCGCTGATCCGCACAACATCACCCTGGAAAGTCTGGATCTGGCTTACTGGAATCGCGTGCTGGCGGTGAATCTAAGTGGGCCGATGTTGCTGGCCAAGCACTGTGCGCCGTATCTGCGTGCGCACAACGGTTCGATCGTCAATCTGGCCTCGACCCGTGCGCGGCAGTCGGAGGCTGACTCTGAGGCGTATGCGGCGAGCAAGGGCGGGTTGTTGGCGCTGACGCATGCGCTGGCAATCAGTCTGGGGCCGGAGATTCGCGTCAACGCGGTCAGTCCGGGCTGGATTGATGCGCGTGATCCATCTGTGCGTCGTGCTGAGCCTTTGGCGGATGCCGATCATGCTCAGCATCCGGCGGGCAGGGTAGGGACGGTTGAAGACGTAGCAGCGATGGTTGCCTGGTTGCTGTCGAGGAATGCCGGGTTTGTCACCGGGCAGGAATTCGTCGTCGATGGCGGCATGACCAAAAAAATGATTTACAGCGAGTAGCGCTCGTTCTTGTCCTGAATTTGCATCGAATGGATTGCCGTCTTCGCGAGCAAGCTCGCTCCGACATTTGGAATGCAATCCCCTGTGGGGGCGAGCTTGCTCGCGAAGACGTTCTGGCGGGATTGAAGCAATTTCGTCTTTTTTAGAAAAACTTCAATCCTGCTATTGACTTAGGTTCGCTACCTGCGTAAATTTCGCGGCCTCGGAGATGCAAACGGGTGATTAGCTCAGCTGGGAGAGCGTCTGCCTTACAAGCAGAATGTCGGCGGTTCGATCCCGTCATCACCCACCACTCCCCGAGAAACTTGCGTAAGCAAGAGCGTAGGCTGAAAGTGCCTGCACCGACGCGCAGCGGTAGTTCAGTCGGTTAGAATACCGGCCTGTCACGCCGGGGGTCGCGGGTTCGAGTCCCGTCCGCTGCGCCATATTGTACAAATCAGACGTTGTCTGGTTTGCGATTGAAGAGCACCGAAGCTTTCAATCAAAACGAGTTACTTGAGCGCAAGCTCAAAGCGATACGCAGCGGTAGTTCAGTCGGTTAGAATACCGGCCTGTCACGCCGGGGGTCGCGGGTTCGAGTCCCGTCCGCTGCGCCATATCTGCTCCAAGGACCACTGAACGCCTTGAAGCACCGAAAGCAGCCATCGGTTGTTTCGGAATCGATAGCAAAGACCCTGGTCGAAAGACCGGGGTTTTTTGTGTCTGAAATTTGGCTTTCCGCTTTTCTCTTCTATCCCCTCCATCCGGTGCCCTACACAAATCCCTGTGGGAGCGAGCTTGCTCGCGAAGGCGTCGGCACATTCAAAATTTGCATCGACTGGAACAACGCTTTCGCGAGCAAGCTCGCTCCCACACGGGCATACCCAGTCATCTCTGCGGTCTAGATGCGGTGCCACGTCGCATTGATTTTTTGATTCTTCAGTCAAATTTTTGTAACTGGTTGTTTGCTGCGAGCGCAGAAACCTTTAAAGTTAACCTTTCGGTCAGCTTTGCACTGTCAACACGCCCTTTGTTTCGCCAGAAAGGGCTTCTGCAAGACTCGAGATTCCCCAGTAGATAACCAGAAGGGCGGACACATAACCGCCCAGAGGATGATCCATGTCCAACCGTGATATATCCCGGCGCTCGTTCCTCCAGGGCGGGCTGGTGGCGGGTGTGAGCGTCACGCTCACGCCGCTCAGCACCCAAGCGCTGGCTGCCTTGATGGAAAACAGCGTCACCGTGCCGTCCGAGAAATGGCTCGGCAACAACGGCAAGGCGCGTCAGCGTAACGACGCATTGTCCAAAGTCTGCGGCAGCAAAGTTTTCGCCCGCGACATCCGCTCCAAGGACATGCCGGGCTGGCCTGAGCAGCAAGGCCATGCCATGCTGCTGAAAACCATCAAGGCCGACCGCATCTACGACGGCTACGACCTGTCGTGGCTTGGCGCTGACTTGCAGCCTGACCGCATCGTCACCGCCGCTGATCTGGACAAGGACGGCATCGTCTTCCCGGAAGAACATGCTCCGGACCCGTTGTTGCCGGAAGGCAAAGTGCCGATGTTCATCGGTCATCCTGTGGCGATCCTGATCTGGAACGACTTTGAGCGTTTTCGTCAGGCCAAGAACAAACTCAAATTCAATGACAAGGCGATTCGTTACGGTGCCCAAGTGCCGTTCTACGAAGGCGACCCCTATGGCAGCTTCCGCTACGTACGTGTCGGCGGCGCGACCTCGGCTGATGAAGATGAGTTTGCCAGCCTCAAGGATTCGATCCTGTTCCCGATGCTGAAAAACCGTCGTCCGGTGTGGAATTCCCAGCCCAACCTGCACGGTAACCTGACCGAGCGCGGCCTGTTCTACGCCGACCGTATGAAGAGCGAGATCGATACGCCGCCAGACAACTGGCTGGTGTTCGACGAGCGCTACAAAACCCCGTCGATCGAACCGGCCGCGATGGAGCCGGACAACGGCAACGGCTGGTACGACCCAAAAACCAAAACCCTGCACTTCGTGGTGGCCACCCAGTGCCCACTGGAAGCTGCGACCGAGACCGCGAAAATGATCGCGCCGTCGCGCTTCGGCCTCGACAACCTGAACATGCACCCGGGTTACACCGTCGGTTACGGTTCCAAAGACCACAACATTTTCGTCTACTACGCAGCTCTTGCCGCGTTGTACGGCGCTGGCGTGCCAGTGCGTCTGGCCAACGACCGCTACGAACAATTCCAGAGCGGCATCAAGCGTCACCCGTTCGACATCCGCTACCAGTTGGCAGTGGACAAGAACGACTACAGCTTCAAGATTTTCCGCGCCGAAATGAGCGTCGACGGGGGCGGTCGGGTCAACTACAGCCCATCCGTAGCGGCGGTTGGCGCCACGGCGGCGCAGTCGATCTACTACATGCCGCAGAACGACCTGCAGGTCACCGCCTACCACTCGCGTGGTGTCGAGGCAGGTTCGATGCGTGGCTATGGCACGCTGCAAAGCATGGCAGCGACCGAAATGATGGTCGACGAAATCGCCAACCGTCTGGGTGTCGACGCCATCGACTTGCGTCGCAAGAACGCCCTGCGTTCGGGCATGAAAAACACTCAAGGTGCGATCCCGGCGGGTGCGCTGCGCCTGCACGAGATTCTCGACAAGGCTTCGGTGCACGAAGTCTGGAAAAACCGCGACGCAATCAAGAAGCAACGCGAAGCCGCAGACCCGGATAACTGGTACGGCGTTGGTTTCGCCATCTGCCAGAAAGACTTCGGCACCGGCTCCGAAGCGCCGATGGCCAGCATCGAATTCACCGCTGACGGTCGCATCACCCTGCGCCACATCGGTATCGAAATCGGTACCGGCATGTCGACCTCGCAAGCCCTGGTCGTCGCCGATTTCCTCGGCAGTCCGGCGCACGAAGTGAAGACCGGCGAAACCGAATGGAAGGAAATGCAGCTGATCACCAGCGGCAACCCCTACATCATGAGCCAGGCTGAGCAGGACAACTTGCTGCGCAACCCGCGTTGGGTCGGCAAACTGGCATCGGCTTCTTCCGCGACCAACTCGGCGTACTACTTCAGCCACGCCACCCGTGAAGCGGCGCGCGTGCTGTTCAACAACGGTTTGTGGCCGGCGGCCATGGAAATCTGGCGTCAGGGCCCTTACGGCGGTCAAGCCAACCCTTATGTTGTGCGTCGCGAAGATGCGCATTGGGTTGACGGCAAACTCACGGCCAACGGCATGCAGCCGCTGAGCTTCGAAGAGCTGGCCAAGCACGCTCACGAGCGTGGTCTGGTGACAGGTGCCACTGTTCACGCATTCAACCGTTGGAGCTGGGCTGAGGCCGAATACAGCATCGACGGTGTGCGTGAACGTCTGCCGCTCGATGGTCTTGCCGTGAAATACGGTGACGGCGCGCCGAAAGCGAAGAAAGCGTTGATGACCACGTCCGGTTTCCACCTGTTGGATCGCCAGAACATCAATTACCCGGTTGTGCAGTTGAACAACGCTGCGGTGACTTACTACAGCCCGGTCGCCACGTTGGTCGAACTGAAGGTCAACAAAGGCTCTGCAGAAGTCGAAGTGCTCAACCACCATTCGTGGGTCGAGTGCGGTCGTGTGCTGGTCGAAGAGCTGGTCAAGGGCCAGATGGAAGGCGGTATCGCCATGGGCATCGGTCACGCCTTGATGGAAGAGATGCCGCTGTACGAGGGCGGGCCGGGGGAGGGTGACTGGAACTTCAACCGTTACCGTTTGCCGATGGCGCGCCACGTTGCGGTGTGGAAACAGACGTCGGAGATTCTGCCGGCACTGTCGCCGAGCGATCCGTCAAAAGGCATCGCCGAAGTGGTGATGATCCCGATTGTCGGTGCCATCGGTAATGCCGTGGCGCATGCCATCGGTAAACGTGTTCGCGATCTGCCAATCACTGCTGCGCGCATCAAGGAGGCCCTCAATGGCTAACCGTCCGCTTCAACTGACCCTCAACGGTCAATCCGTCGGCCCGGTGGACATCCCTGATGACCTGCCGATGATCGATTACCTGCACGAATACAAAAACCTCACCGGTTCGCGACTGGGCTGTGGCCAGGGCATCTGCCACGCTTGCGTGGTGATCGTCGACAACCCGGACGGCACCAGCGAAGAAGTGCGCACCTGCATCACCGGCGCGCATTACTTCGAAGGCAAGAAAGTCCGCACCATCGAATCCCACGCCAAGCGTGACGAAGCGGGCCAGGTCACTGAGCTGAACCCGATCCAGCAGCGTTTCGTCGATGAGTTCGCCTTCCAGTGCAGCTACTGCGCGCCGGGCTTCGTCAACGCCGCGACCGTGCTGGTCGAGAAGCTGCAGCGCCAGCCAATCGTCAAAAGTCAGTTGGAAAAAGTCATCGAAGACAGCCTCGGCCATCACATCTGCCGTTGCACCGGGTACGTGCGTTACTACAACGCGACCCGCAACGTGCTGACCGATCTCGGCCTGGTCAAGGAGGGTTAAGCATGAAGCTTTTTCTGACCCGCCTGACCCTGGCGGTCGGCCTCGCTGCGCCGGTGTTGTTTGCTCACGCTGATGATCAGGTCAAGCGCGGCGAGTATCTCGCTCGCGCCGCCGACTGCATGGCTTGCCACACCGCACCAGGTGGCGCGCCGTTTGCCGGCGGCCTGCCGATCGTCTCGCCGTTCGGCACGATCTACGGCACCAACATCACGCCGAGCAAGGAGCATGGCATCGGTTTGTACAGCGATGACGAATTCTTTGCTGCGTTGACCGAGGGCAAACGTCGTGACGGCGCCAATTTGTATCCGGCGATGCCTTACACCTCGTATCACCTGATGCCGCGTGAAGACTCGGATGCAATCCATGCGTACCTGAAAACCATCGAGCCGATCGAGCGTGCAGCTCCTGTCACCAGTCTGAGCTTTCCATTCAATGTGCGTCCGGGCCTGATCGGCTGGAACATGATGTACGGCAAAGCGCTGAAACTGGAGCCGGCCGAAGGCAAAAGCGATGCCTGGAAGCGTGGCCAGTACATGGTCGAAGTCCTTGGTCACTGTGGCGAATGCCACACGCCACGTGGTTTGCCGGGTGCGATGCAGCTGGATAAACGTCTGACTGGCGGCATTCTCAATGGATATCTGGCGCCAAGCCTGCTCGCTACTGATCTGGCCGCTCGCGGCTGGAACGAGCAGGATCTGAGCACGTTCCTCAAGCACGGCATGAGCGCGCAGGGGACCATGTTCAACGAGATGTTCCCGGTGTTCCATAACAGCACCCAAGGCCTGAGCGATACCGATCTGGCGGCGATGGCGACGTTCCTGCTCGGCGACCAACCGCCGGCGGCCAAAGCGCTGGTTGAAGTGCCCGTAGAACAACTCAGTGCCAGTGCCCAGCGCGGCCGTCAGGAATACCTGAACGTCTGCGCCGGTTGCCATGCGGTCGGTGGCGAAGGCAAGCCGCACATCGCGGTGGCCATGCGCGGCAACACCACGCTGCGCCTGGAAGATCCGCGCAACCTGTTGCGGGTGATCGAGGACGGGATTGGCGAGCAGAAGTTTTCCGGTTTCGAGCACATGCAACCGATGCCGGGCTTCGCCGATAAGCTCAATCCTGAGCAGTTGACCGATCTGCTCAACTACTTACGCCAAGGCTGGGGCGGGCAGTCTGCCGAGTTGGCAGTGAGCGAGGTGCAGAAGCTGCAAGCCGACGCGCCGTCCATCGAGCACAAGGCCCACTGACATGCAGCATCTCGATCTACAAGTGGTGCGCCGCGCGCTGGAGTGGTCGGTGGCGGGGCGGCGCATCTGGCTCTGCACCGTGCTGACCACCTACGGCTCGGCACCCCGTGCGCCGGGTTCGCTGCTGGCGGTGAACGATGGTGGGCAGTGGATCGGGTCGCTGTCGGGTGGCTGCGTTGAAGAGGATTTTCTCGAACGCGTTGCCGAGGGGGCGTTCCTCGATGCGGTCAACGTCGTGCGCTACGGTGAAGGCGACGATCCGCGCTCGCGGGTCAGCCTGCCCTGTGGCGGCATTCTCGATGTGCTGGTTGAGAAATTTGACGCTGACTGCGAAGTGCAGGCGCATCTGCGTGAATTGGAGTCCGCGCTGCTGGGTCAGCGTCGCTTGATTCGCGAGGTCGATCTGGCCAGTGGTGCACGCACTTTGTTTGCTGATCGCGAGCAGGGGGCGCGGATCGAGCGTGAGATTGATCGGGTGCGCATTCGAGTCGGCGCGGCGCAGCGTTTGTTGCTCGCCGGGTATTCCAGTGTGGCACAGGCGTGTGCCGAGTTTGCCGTTGGATTGGGTTTTGAGGTGATTCTCTGCGATCCGCGTGACGAGGTGCTTGAAGGCGTGGTGCTGGATGGCGTGGATATTCGACGACAATTGCCGTCGGTGTTTATTGCTGACGGTGGTTGTCATCGTGATACGGCGGTCGTGGCGCTCACTCACGATCCGCGTATCGACGATCTGGCGATGATGGAAGCGGTGCGCACTGAAGCGTTCTACATCGGCGTGATGGGTTCACTGCAGACGTCGCAGAAACGCTTCGAGCGTTTGCGTCGGATTGGCGGTTTGGGCGAGGCTGAGTTGGCGCGGATTCATGCGCCGATCGGGCTTAACCTCGGCAGCAAGACGCCGGCGGAAATTGCCTTGGCGGTGCTGGCGGATATTGTGCGCATCCGTAGCGGGATTGCTCGGGATCAGCTCTGAGTTCTATGTTCAATAAAAAGGGGCCGCATCAGCGGCCCTTTTTTACATTCCGAATTTATCGCGCAGCCCGTAATACCATGCGCCCAGTGCGGCAAACGGCGTGCGCAGCAGTTGCCCGCCAGGGAACGGGTAATGCGGCAAATCGGCAAGCGCATCAAAGCGCTCGGCCTGGCCGCGTAACGCTTCGGCCAACACCTTGCCTGCCAGGTGCGTATAGGTCACGCCATGGCCGCTGCAACCTTGCGAGTAATAGATGTTATCGCCCAGGCGCCCGACCTGCGGCAAGCGCGACAGGGTCAGCAGGAAATTTCCGGTCCAGGCGTAATCAATCTTCACGTCCTTGAGTTGCGGGAAGGCCTTGAGCATTTTCGGGCGAATGATCGCTTCGATGTTTGCCGGATCCCTTGCGCCATAAACAACACCGCCGCCGAAGATCAGACGTTTGTCACCGGTCAGACGATAGTAGTCGAGCAGGTAATTGCAGTCTTCGACGCAGTAGTCCTGCGGCAACAACGCTTTCGCCAGTTCGTCACCCAGTGGCTCGGTGGTGATCACTTGTGTGCCGCACGGCATGGATTTGGCAGCAAGCTCCGGCACCAGGTTGCCGAGGTATGCGTTGCCGGCGACGATAATGAACTTGGCTCTGACCTTGCCCTGCGGTGTATGCACCACCGGGCTGACGCCGCGTTCGATGCGTACGGCGGGAGATTGCTCATAGATAGTGCCGCCGAGGGACTCGACCGCCGCCGCTTCGCCGAGTGCGAGGTTCAGCGGATGAATGTGCCCGCCGCTCATATCGAGCATGCCGCCGATGTATTGATCACACGCAACCACTTCGCGGATGCGGCGTTGATCGAGCAGTTCGAGCTGCGTATGGCCAAAGCGCTCCCAGAGGCGCTTCTGCGATTCCAGATGGCCCATCTGCTTGGCCGTCAGCGCCGCGAACACACCGCCGTCTTTCAAGTCGCACTGGATGTTGTACTTGGCCACGCGCTGACGAATGATTCGTCCGCCTTCAAACGCCATCTGCCCGAGCAATTGCGCTTGCTTCGGCCCGACGCTGCGCTCGATCACATCAATGTCACGGCTATAACTGTTAACGATCTGTCCGCCATTGCGCCCCGAGGCGCCGAAACCGACTTTGGCCGCTTCGAGCACCGTCACACGAAAACCGTTCTCCAGCAGAAACAGGGCAGAGGACAATCCGGTATACCCGGCGCCGATCACACAGACGTCCGTCTCCACATCATCCTGCAAGGCAGGGCGGGGCGGTACGGCATTGGCCGACGCAGCGTAATAAGACTCTGGGTAAGGGGTGTTCGCCATCCTGCAGCCTCTGTTTAATATATTTTACGAGTGCGACGATCCTACTCGAATTGAAAAACCTCCGCCAGCCACCGGAAAATCTTCGCCAACGACCCGAAATTAAATATTTTGCATATTCATAGGGTTAGGTGAAAAAAAGGTGTTGACACCCCTCCGGAATTCCGTAGAATGCCGCCTCACAGCAGGCACGTAGCTCAGTTGGTTAGAGCACCACCTTGACATGGTGGGGGTCGTTGGTTCGAGTCCAATCGCGCCTACCAAACAAAATCCGCTCTGCTGGGCGGTCTAGAAGGGCTCACCGAAAGGTGGGCCCTTTTTTGTTGTCTGCGATTTGCAAAACCCTCCGTAACGCCAGCCCCGCGTCATTTCCTCTTCGCGCTCAATCAACCTCAGGGCATTCGAAATTCCATGAGTAGACCTTCATGGTTTTACTGCTTCGCCCAGGGTTCCTACGCCAAGGCAGGTTTTGTTTTTGGTGCAAATGATTCCGTCGGGAGTTTGAAAAATCGCCACTCGTCGCATGCATCCTTTGAAAAAGTGTAGATATTGAATAGCTTACGAGTGTTACTAACCAGCCAGTTATCAAAAAAACGTTGTTACTGTCCGTGGAATTAAGTAACATCCGCCCCGCGTTCACCACCACGGTTTATGCATTTTTAAATCCCAAGCTTCCATCAGCTGCTTGGGATTTTTTTTGCCTGCGATTTGGCTTTTCCGCTTCATTTTCCTCTCGATGCTTGGTGATTGCCTGGCGATTCTGCGCAGGCAAATCCCTGTTTTTTCGACTACTACTGACTGGCCGATTTTCAACTCTTCAGATGGGGTGTATCGATGCTGGTTCACTGGTTTCTTGCGGCTATTCATCTGCTGGCTTATGCCTTGGGCTTTTGGGCGGTTCTGACGCGTGGGACGGCGTTCAGTCGCCTCGCTGCTGGCGCAGGTGAGACCAGGCGCGTTTTGCTCGCCGATAATCTATGGGGTATTTCTGCGTTGATTCTGCTGGTGACAGGCGGGATGCGGGCTTTTGGCGGCTTTGAAAAAGGCGCGGACTATTATCTTCATCAGCCACTGTTTCATCTGAAGATGACGCTGTTTGTGTTGATCCTGATTGTCGAGCTCGCCCCGATGATCACGTTGATCAAGTGGCGGATCGCGTCCGCACGCGGCGCAGCAATCGACACCGGGCGCGCAAAGCTGTACGCGCGAATCAGTCATGTCGAGGCGTTGTTGCTGGTGCTGATGATGGTGGCGGCCACAGGCATGGCGCGTGGCGTGACATTCGGTTAGAAGGCGAATTCTCTTCGCTCTATCGGAAACGTCCGACAGCCAGCTTCGGGGATGGCAGGTAGTATCCGGCAGCGAGAGGGGGATATGTGAAGGGAGGGGGATGTGTCAGGCGCCGTACCCAGCGAGGTGGGGAGCGGATGGCAAAACGGCGCGTGAATCTCTAGCCAGTCATTCCACGAGGTAAACGGACTGGCTACTGACTGCGAGGCGGCTCAGGGAGTTTGTGGCTTGTCCGGGGCGGTCAGGCCAGCCTGAATGCGCTGGTAAATCTCTTCACGGTGCACGGCAACGTTTTTCGGAGCGTTGATACCAATGCGGACCTGTTGGCCGCTTACGCCCAGAATGGTGATAGTGATGTCATCACCGATGTTTATGCTTTCACCGACTTTGCGGGTGAGTATCAGCATGGTCTTCTCCTTGATTGCTTTGTAGGGCACCTGATTCAGACAGTGCAGAGGTCGGTGGTACGTATAGATTAGTGCGAAGTCTCACGGTTTGGGTGCCTCTTTCTGACGCGCAGAAGCCGCATTAATTCCCAGGGCGTAACTATACAGAGGCTGCAACCATCAATCTCGTTGTTTTGTGCCCATTTTGCGGGCCTCGCGAAGTATTTATGAATGATAAGATCGCGGCTTTGAGAATTTCGAGGAAAGCGTTGTGCGCAAATTGGTTTGGTTGGTCGCGGCTCTGGTATTGACTGGGTGTGGTGAAGGCAAGAATGCAGACGCAGCAAAACCACAATCGGCTGCAGTAACGGCGCCGGCGCCGGTCGCAGCGCCGCAATGGGATCTCGAAGTGCGTGGAGAAACGCCACAGGCTGTCAGCGACCTGAGTGGCTGGTTGATCGAACACGCCTTCGTACCTACGGTGATCAAGGACAGCAGTGGCAAGGCGCGAATTCTGATTGGTCCTTTCAATTCGCAAGCCGAAGCTGAAGCCCGCAAAGTACAAGTGGATGCGGCGCTGGTGAAAGCCAAGAAGCAGAACATTGAATCGGTGGTGATTGAGCACCCGCTCGCGCCGTAAACGCTGCGTTTCAGCGGAGCGACCTAAAGGACCTCGGATGTGGCTCGTCTTATACGGAGTCAGTCACGATTTTCCGAAGGAGCTCCGCATGGCCTCCGCCAATCCTTACCAGCTGTTCGACGTTATCCTGCGTCGCAAAACCTTACTCAGCCCGCACATGATGCGGATCACGCTGGCCAGTCCTGCTGTAAAAAAAATGGCCACCTGGGCGCCGGATCAAAGGGTGAAACTGTTTTTTCCTGCGGCAGATGGTTCGCCTGCCAGGCTTGCTCAGGGCGAGGGTTGGTACGCTCGCTTCAAGGCAATGATTGCTGATCGACGTCCGGCCATGCGCACCTACACCATTCGCCATTTGCGTGCCGAACAAGGCGAAGTGGATATTGATTTCGTCCTGCACGGCGAAACCGGACCGGCTTCGCGTTGGGCGCTTCGGGCGCAGACGGGTGATTCGATGCAGATTCTTGCCCCTGATTGCCGCTTTTCAGCGCAGGACGCCGGAGGATTCGAATGGAAGCCGCCGCAGGCTCTCAAGCAGCTTCTGCTGGTCGCCGACGGCACGGCGCTACCGGCGGCCATGGGCATTCTCGACGAGTTGGCCGCTATGGCCGAGCCACCCCTGACGCAGGCGTTTTTCGAGGTCGATAGTGTCGAAGATATGCTGGCGGTTCCCGATTGGGCCGGGCTGACGGTGCAGTGGCTGATCCGGGACCAGGTCAGCGCCGGTACATTGATGGTGGCGGCGGTACAGAAAGCCGTTCCAGCCATTCATGCCTCATCCATCGGCCAGGCTGTCGAGTTGGCCGAGGTCGATATCGACAAAGAGATTCTTTGGGAGATAGCCGAGACAGCCAGTGAAGGCTTCTATGGCTGGATCGCTGGAGAAGGCGCAGCAGTGATGAGTCTGCGCAGATACCTGATCAAGGAGTGCGGAATCGCGCGGCAGTCGCTCAATCTGATGGGTTACTGGCGCTACAACAAGGCGGGCAGCTAACCACAAAAAAGGCCTCGGACATGACGTTCGAGGCCTTTTCTTTTAAGTGGTCGATCAGCCGCAGGCTTTCATGTTCACCGGCCCGACGAACTCATTACCGCGCCCCATCACGCACGCCACGCTCTGATTGCGCTGACGCTCCCAGTCTTGCACAGGGTAAGTCTTGTCCCACGCCTCATACAATTGTCGATCCTGTTTCGACAGGCGCAAGCCGTACTGCTTGCTCATGTAGAAATAGGTGCGGGCGATCATGCCGCGAATCGACGGGCGAGGCATGACCTTCTTCGCCTTGAAGTCGACCTGGGTCAAGCACGAACCGTATTGCCCGGATTGCACGGGCAGCCAGCCGTAGCTGAAGTTGCTGCGGTCGCCATTGACCTCGCCAATACTCGGCACCAGGTTATGCAGATCGGCTTCAGCCTTCTGATAGCTTGGGTCGTAACGCGTGCAGTTCTTGCGCCCACCTTCCTGCCAGCACTGACGCTGATGACCGAACTGCCAGGCGGGCACGATGTGTTCCCATTCAATGCGTGACGCACGCTTGGCATTTTTGCGCGGTACATAACCGCAAGCCTTCAGGTCAACCTTGTTGCCGGTGTACTTGCACCCGCAATAAAACTCTGTGGACTGCGGGGCATAAAGCTTCCAGGCGACCTTCTTGGCTTCGGTAAAGGTGCGGGGTGCGCCAGCCTGGGCACCCATGGCGATGAACAAAAGCAGCAAAGCAAAACAGCGGACACTCATTGAATCAATCTTCCTTCGGTACAACCCAAAAAATCTGCACGCCACCGTCGTCGCGATAGGCGAGGGTGACGTTGTCGTTCTCGTCGATTTCCTCGAGCAGGCGTTCCCATTCGTCCATCGGCTCGTCCGGCAAACGGAAGATCAGTGCGGCTTTGGCTTTTTGGGCAGTGGGGGAATTGATGATTTTCTGAACGCGCATGCCCATGCGTTCGTAAGCGTCAGGAGCATCAGGGGAGGTGGCCACGAGGTTATCCTTATTAAGCTGTACGTGCATACAGTATTTAACTGTAAGCATTTTCGCAACTGCTTAAAATTCAAGAAAATCCTCTGACAGCGGTTTTCAGATTTTGGTGTAGGCCATGTCGAATTTTTTGTGGGAAAAGTGCGAGAGCGCTGTAAGCGACGCACTACCCAGCTATTGGGCGAGTAGTGCGCGGGGTGCCCGATCGAGAATCGATCAGGCGAAGGTCAATCAGTATTCCCAGAACATCCGTTGCAGCTCTTTGCTGTCGTTGGTTTTGGTCAGCGCGACCATTGCCAGGATGCGGGCTTTTTGCGGGTTCAGGTCGTGAGCGACAACCCAGTCGTACTTATCGTCCGGCTGTTCGGCGTTACGCAGAACGAAGCCGCCAGCGTTGACGTGGGAGGAACGAATGATTTGCACGCCATCCTTGCGCAGCGCTTGCAGGGTCGGCACCACGCGGGATGAAACCGAGCCGTTGCCAGTACCGGCATGGATGATGGCTTTGGCACCGGATTGGGCGAGAGCCTTGTAGGCAGTATCGCTAACGTTGCCGTAGGAATAAGCGATTTCTACGTCAGGAAGGCTCTTGATGTTTTTGATGTCGAATTCCGAATCCATGGTGTGACGCTTGGCTGGCAAGCGGAACCAGTAGGATTTGCCTTCAACCACCATGCCCAGTGGTCCCCAGGCACTTTTGAACGCTTCGGTCTTGATGTTGATCATTTTGCTGACGTCGCGACCGGACTGTATTTCGTCATTCATGGTTACCAGTACACCTTTGCCGTGCGCTTCTTTGCTGCTGGCCACGGCCACGGCGTTGTACAGGTTGAGCATGCCATCGGCGGACATGGCGGTGCCCGGACGCATCGAGCCGACCACGATGATCGGCTTGTCGGTTTTTTCTACCAGATTGAGGAAGTAAGCGGTTTCTTCCAGGGTGTCGGTGCCGTGGGTGATGACGATGCCGTCGACGTCCTTGCTGTCGGCCAGTTCGGCCACGCGACGACCCAGTTGCAGCAGGTTTTCGTTAGTGATGCTTTCCGAGGCGATCTGCATGACTTGTTCGCCACGCACGTTCGCCAGTTTGCTCAGTTCGGGAATGCCGGCGATCAATTGTTCGACGCCAACCTTGGCCGCCTGATAGGTGGCGCTGTTGGCGGCGCTCGCGCCGGCACCGGCAATAGTGCCGCCAGTGGCAAGTACCACAACGTTAGCGAGCTTGGTCTGGGTTTCGACTTCTTTTGCCTGGAGGGCGGTGGGCAGGAGCAGGAGAAGGGCCAAAGCGCCCGGAACCAAAGTGTTGAAAGCAGATTTCATTATTTTTCTCTCTAGTAGTGAGACGGTGCTGATGCAGGTTCATCTAGATGCACCCCAAGCCGATCTGGATGCCCGGAGTGCGATGGAGGGAGCAGGATCTGTACCAGCCGTACTTTGCGTCAGAGAAATGTTTAACCTGATGATTTACATCAATATTTTATGAGTTTGAAAATCGCGGGGTGAATCGTTTATCCGGGTTTCCGAACAATGGACGCTTTCGCGTTCGGCTCTCCGAAAGGGACTACTGCTTTTGTCGAGTGATCCGGGTTGCCGGTTTCGGCTTTTCTGCTAAAGAAACCCTCGCGCGGGCCGATGGCTGTTCAAGGAAACTGAATTTTAGGGAGTTCACATGTCACTGACGGTCGGTTTTTCAAATCCTGGCGCAGTCACGATCGGCGGCAAAACCGCAGCGACCATCAATGCAATGAGCGAGGCGGGAGCGGATGCTTCAACCGAGGCGCTGGGCACTGAGAAAGATGAGAGCAACCAGGTCAGAACCGGTGGTGCTGCGCAAGAAGACAGCAAGGCTGAAAGCGGCAGTAACCTGAGCGTTACCGTCAAGATGCTGCTCAAGCGCATGCAGGAGTTGCAGAAGCAACTTCAGGAGCAGCAACAGCAACTGGCAGCGGCACAAGCTGAAACCTATCCGACGCCCGAGGCGAAATCACAGGCGGTCATGTCCATTCAGGGGCAGATCGCGCAAACCAGCGCCGCGATGGCAGAAGTGGCGGGTGCATTGGTCAAGGAAATGTCCAAGAGTTCCACCAGCGGCAATTTGGTCAGCACCACGGCATAAGCAGCGCAAGGGCGAGTCGGAGGATTCGCCCTACAACAAATGACGATTTCTGATTGTTGACAAATGTCGGCGGGATTCGCATAGTTCGGTCTACGCAAACGTTTGCGCGGCTCTCCTGGCATTGTATGGCCTGGAAGAAAGCGATGTAGCTTACGCCAGCGCAAACGTTGCTCACAATAATCATAAGATCGGAGTGAACCCATGAAGCTGCCATTCGCTGGACGTCTTCTTGCTGTCGCTATGCTGGCTGCCACAGCCGCCGCACTACCTGTCTCCTCGGCGTTCGCCGAATCTGTCGAAAAACCTAAAGTCGCACTGGTCATGAAATCCCTGGCCAACGAATTCTTCCTGACCATGGAAGACGGCGCCAAGGCCTACCAGAAAGAACACTCCGCCGATTTCGACCTGATCTCCAACGGCATCAAGGACGAAACCGATACGGCTGGCCAGACCCGCATCGTCGAGCAAATGATCCTGGCCAAGGTCAATGCACTGGTGATCGCGCCTTCCGATTCCAAGGCCATGGTGCCGGTGATCAAGAAAGCCGTCGACGCCGGCATCACCGTGATCAACATCGACAACCAGCTCGATCCGGCCATCGTCAAAAGCAAAAATATCAGCGTTCCATTCGTAGGCCCGGACAATCGCAAAGGCGCGCGTCTGGTCGGTGAATATCTGGCCAAGCAGCTCAAGGCCGGTGACGAAGTCGGCATCATTGAAGGCGTGTCCACCACGACCAACGCCCAGCAACGTACCGCTGGCTTCAAGGATGCGATGGACGCTGCGCAGATCAAGATCGTCTCCCTGCAATCCGGTGATTGGGAAATCGACAAAGGCAACAAGGTTGCCGCTTCGATCCTCAGTGAATACCCGGATGTCAAAGCGCTGCTGGCCGGCAACGACAGCATGGCCGTCGGCGCCGTTTCCGCAGTACGTGCCGCGGGCAAAGCAGGTCAGGTACAGGTCGTCGGTTACGACAACATCAATGCCATCAAGCCAATGTTGAAGGACGGCCGGGTGCTGGCTACTGCTGACCAGTTCGCTGCGAAGCAAGCTGTGTTCGGTATCGAGACTGCGCTGAAAATCATCAAGGGCGAGAAAGTCGACAGCGGCGCCAACGGCGTGATCGAAACACCGGTCGAGCTGGTCACCAAGTAAGTCTTCTGGCGACACAACGGCGCTCGTCCGTCCGGGCGAGCGCATGGAGAGTTTTTATGTCAGTTTCCGCCCCGAACGCTGTCCTCTCGGTCAGCGGTATCGGTAAGACCTATGCGCAACCGGTGCTCACCGGCATCGATCTGACGCTGATGCGCGGTGAAGTACTGGCGCTGACCGGCGAAAATGGTGCCGGCAAAAGTACCCTGTCGAAGATCATTGGCGGACTGGTCACCCCGACCACCGGCCAGATGCAATTCCACGGCAAGGACTATCGACCGGGCAGTCGCACCCAGGCTGAAGAACTGGGCGTGCGCATGGTCATGCAAGAACTCAATCTGTTGCCGACCCTGTCGGTGGCGGAGAACCTGTTTCTCGACAACCTGCCAAGCAACGGTGGCTGGATCAGCCGCAAGCAGTTGCGCAAAGCCGCGATCGAAGCCATGGCGCAAGTCGGCCTCGACGCTATCGATCCGGATACGCTGGTCGGCGAGTTGGGTATCGGGCATCAGCAGATGGTCGAAATCGCCCGTAACCTGATTGGCGATTGCCATGTACTGATTCTCGATGAGCCGACCGCGATGCTGACGGCGCGTGAAGTCGAAATGCTCTTTGAGCAGATCACCCGGTTGCAGGCGCGCGGCGTTTCGATCATCTACATTTCCCACCGCCTCGAAGAACTTGCCCGGGTGGCACAGCGCATTGCCGTGCTGCGTGACGGCAATCTGGTCTGTGTCGAGCCGATGGCCAATTACAACAGCGAGCAACTGGTTACGCTGATGGTCGGTCGTGAACTGGGCGAACATATCGATATGGGTGCGCGCAATATCGGCGCACCGGCGTTGACGGTCAAAGGGCTGAGCCGATCCGATAAGGTCCGCGATGTTTCCTTCGAAGTGCGGGCCGGAGAGATCTTCGGGATTTCCGGATTGATCGGGGCAGGGCGCACGGAATTGCTGCGTTTGATCTTCGGCGCCGACCTCGCCGACAGTGGCACCATCGCCCTCGGTTCGCCGGCCAGAATAGTCAGCGTACGTTCGCCGGTTGATGCGGTGCGCAATGGCATCGCGTTGATCACCGAGGATCGCAAAGGTGAAGGCCTGCTGCTCAGTCAGTCGATCAGCGCCAACATCGCTTTGGGCAACATGCCGGAGATTTCCAGTGGCGGTGTCGTCAATAACGGCGACGAGATCGCTTTGGCGCAACGTCAGATCGATGCCATGCGCATCCGCAGTTCGAGTCCGACACAGCTGGTTTCAGAATTGTCCGGTGGTAACCAGCAGAAAGTCGTGATTGGCCGCTGGCTGGAACGTGATTGTTCGGTGCTGCTGTTCGACGAACCGACCCGTGGCATCGACGTCGGCGCCAAGTTCGACATTTATGCACTGCTCGGCGAACTGACGCGCCAGGGCAAAGCGCTGGTGGTGGTGTCCAGTGACCTGCGTGAGCTGATGCTGATCTGCGACCGGATCGGCGTGCTGTCGGCCGGGCGCTTGATCGACACCTTCGAGCGCGACAGCTGGACCCAGGATGACTTGCTTGCCGCCGCGTTCGCCGGCTACCAAAAACGTGATGCGCTGCTCAATGAAGCGGCGCCTAGGGATCTCCCATGAAAACTGCATCTCCTGCCGGCAAACGTGGTGGCAACTTCTATGGCTTGGGCACTTATCTGGGCCTGGCCGGTGCCTTGCTGGCGATGATTGCGCTGTTCTCGGTCTTGAGCAGCCACTTTCTGTCCTATAACACCTTCAGTACGCTGGCCAACCAGATTCCTGATCTGATGGTGCTGGCGGTCGGCATGACCTTCGTGCTGATCATCGGCGGCATCGACCTTTCGGTGGGTTCGGTGCTGGCGCTCGCCGCTTCGACGGTCAGCGTCGCCATTCTCGGCTGGGGTTGGGGCGTGCTGCCGTCTGCGTTGCTCGGCATGGCCGTGGCGGCACTGGCCGGCACCGTTACCGGTTCGATCACTGTGGCCTGGCGGATTCCTTCGTTCATCGTCTCTCTGGGCGTACTGGAAATGGCTCGGGGGCTGGCGTATCAGATGACGGGATCGCGCACCGCGTACATCGGTGATTCGTTCGCCTGGCTGTCGAATCCGATCGCGTTCGGCATCTCGCCATCGTTCATCATTGCCTTGCTGGTGATCATCATTGCTCAAGCAGTTTTGACCCGCACGGTGTTCGGTCGCTACCTGATCGGCATTGGCACCAACGAAGAGGCGGTGCGGCTCGCGGGGATCAATCCGAAACCCTACAAGATTCTGGTGTTCAGCCTGATGGGGCTGCTGGCCGGTATCGCCGCGCTGTTTCAGATTTCCCGTCTGGAAGCCGCTGACCCGAATGCCGGTTCCGGTCTGGAGCTGCAGGTGATCGCCGCAGTGGTGATCGGCGGCACCAGTTTGATGGGCGGGCGCGGTTCGGTGATCAGCACATTCTTCGGCGTATTGATCATCTCGGTACTGGCGGCGGGTCTGGCGCAGATCGGCGCGACTGAACCGACCAAACGAATCATCACCGGCGCCGTTATCGTGATAGCGGTGGTGCTCGACACTTATCGCAGTCAACGCGCCAGTCGCCGAGGCTAAGACATGGCAACAATCAAGGACGTGGCAGCCCTCGCGGGAATTTCCTACACGACGGTGTCGCATGTGGTGAACAACACCCGGCCGGTCAGTCAGGAAGTGCGGCTGAAAGTCGAGGCGGCGATCAAGAGCCTCGACTATGTGCCGAGCGCGGTGGCCCGCTCGCTAAAGGCCAAGACCACTGCAACCATTGGCCTGCTGGTGCCGAACAGTCTCAACCCGTACTTTGCGGAATTGGCGCGGGGCATCGAGGATTACTGTGAGCGTAACGGCTACTGCGTGATCCTCTGCAACTCCGACGACAATCCCGACAAGCAGCGCAGCTATTTGCGTGTGTTGCTGGAGAAGCGCATCGACGGTTTGATCGTTGCTTCCGCAGGTGGTGACAGCGGTCTGGCGCAAGGGCTGGCGGGTGTGAAAACGCCGATGGTCATCGTCGACCGGGGTCTGGACGGTGTCGATGCAGATCTTGTGCGTATCGACCACGAATACGGCGCGTACCTCGCCACCCGGCACTTGCTGGAATTGGGTCACCGCGACATTGCCACTATTGGTGGTCCCGCCAGTACCAGTGTGGCGCAGATGCGTCAGGCCGGATATTGCCGGGCGCTGAAAGAGGCGGGCGTTGAGGTCCGCCAGGAGCGCATGCTGGAAAGTGATTTCACCAGTACTGGCGGGTATAACGCAGCGGCGATTCTGCTCGAGCGCGATCCGCCGAGTGCGATCTTTGCGGGTAACGACATGATCGGCATCGGCGTACTGCGTGCGGCAGCAGAGCGAAATGTTCGCGTGCCGAGCGAGCTGTCGGTGATCGGTTTCGACGATATCCAGATGAGTCGCTACGTGTATCCGGCACTCACCACCGTGGGGCAATCGATCCTGCAGTTGGGCGAGATGGCGGCTGAAGTACTGCTGCGAAGGATCGCTACGCCGAGTCTGGGAACTGATCAACGGATCGTGACCCCGAGTATTGTCTTGCGCGAATCGACCGCACCGTTGTCCGGCGTGTTCACCGAATACCGCTGAAACCGAATTGATGAGTAATGATGTATGCCAGCAAATGTAGTGGTAATAGGCAGCCTGAACATGGATCTGGTGACCCGGGCGCCGCGGCTGCCTGTGGGCGGTGAAACGTTGATCGGTCATTCGTTTGCCACGGTTTCCGGCGGCAAGGGCGCCAATCAGGCGGTGGCCGCGGCACGTTTGGGTGCACAGGTGGCGATGGTCGGTTGCGTTGGCAATGACGACTATGGCGTGCAATTGCGTGATGCATTGCTGGCCGAGCAGATCGATTGCCAGGCGGTGAGCACGGTCGAAGATTCCAGTGGTGTGGCGTTGATCGTGGTTGATGACAACAGTCAGAACGCGATTGTCATCGTCGCCGGCGCCAACGGCGCCATGACGCCCGCAGTGATCGACCGTTTTGATGCGGTGCTGCAAGCCGCCGACGTGATCATCTGCCAGCTCGAAATCCCTGATGCCACGGTGGGGCATGCGCTCAAACGTGCGCGTGCATTGGGCAAAATCGTGATCCTCAATCCGGCTCCGGCCAGCCGCCCACTGCCGGCAGACTGGTTTGCCGCGATCGACTACCTGATCCCCAACGAAAGCGAAGCGACCGTGCTGAGCGGGTTGTCGGTGGACTCGCTGGAAAGCGCAGAAAGTGCCGCCAGCCAACTGATCACTATGGGGGCGGGTAAGGTCATCATTACCCTCGGTGCTCAAGGCTCGCTGTTTGCCAATGGCCAAAGCTTTGAGCATTTTCCAGCACCTGCAGTGAAGGCTGTCGACACCACCGCCGCCGGCGACACTTTTGTCGGTGGCTTTGCGGCGGCGCTGGCCAATGGCAAATCCGAGGCCGAGGCAATTCGCTACGGCCAGATCGCAGCGGCGCTGTCGGTAACCCGCGCTGGGGCGCAACCGTCCATTCCAACCCAATCCGACGTACAGGCCTTTAAACCCGCATGAAAAAGACTCCTCTGCTCAACGTCGCATTGTCGCGGCTGATCGCATCCCTGGGCCATGGCGACATGGTGGTGATTGGTGATGCCGGGCTGCCGGTGCCGCCAGGTGTCGAGCTGATTGATCTTGCGCTGACTCACGGTGTCCCGGATTTCGTCAGCACCCTGAAAGTCGTGCTTAGCGAGATGCAGGTGGAAAGCCATGCACTGGCCAAGGAAATCTTCGACAAGCAACCGACCGCGCTGAATACGCTGGACGAGTTGAATGAAGCGGGTGTTCTGGGCCGTCGCGATCTGCTCAGTCATGAGCAATTCAAGGTGCTCAGCCGACAGGCTCGGGCGATTGTTCGTACAGGCGAATGCCAGCCGTACTGCAACATAGTGCTGGTCGCTGGAGTCACCTTTTAACTTTTGATTTCACAAGCACAAGGAATGCGCCATGCAACGCTATGCTCAGAAACTGCACCAACTGCTCCGGAGCCTGCTGCTTTTGTCCGTTATCTCTGCCACCGGCGCTCACGCGGCGGAAAAAATCGACCTGATCATCGACACCGACCCGGGTGCCGACGACGTGGTCGCCTTGCTGTTCGCACTGGCCTCGCCGGACGAACTGAACATTCGCGCGCTGACCACCGTGGCCGGCAACGTGCGCCTCGACAAGACCTCGCGTAACGCACGACTGGCTCGTGAGTGGGCGGGGCGCGAAGACGTGCCGGTTTATGCCGGTGCGCCGAAGCCGCTGATGCGCACGCCGATTTACGCCGAGAACATCCATGGCAAGGAAGGCCTGTCGGGTGTCACCGTGCACGAACCGAAAAAGGGGCTGGCTGAAGGCAATGCCGTCAACTACCTGATCGATACCCTGAAAAAAGCCAAGCCGCACAGCATCACGATCGCCATGCTCGGCCCGCAGACCAACCTCGCGCTGGCGCTGATCCAGGAGCCTGAAATCGTTCAGGGCATCAAGGAAGTGGTGATCATGGGCGGTGCGCACTTCAACGGCGGCAACATCACCCCGGTTGCCGAGTTCAACCTGTTTGCTGACCCGCAAGCGGCTGAAGTCGTGCTGAAAAGCGGGGTGAAACTGACTTACCTGCCGCTGGACGTAACCCACAAGATACTCACCAGTGACGCACGCCTGAAGCAGATCGCTGCGCTGAACAACAACGCGGGCAAGATTGTCGGCGACATTCTCAACGAGTACATCAAGGGCGATATGGAGCACTACGGTATTCCGGGTGGCCCGGTGCATGACGCGACTGTCGTGGCTTACTTGCTCAAGCCAGACTTGTTCACCGGTCGTTCGGTGAATGTCGTTGTCGATAGCCGTGAAGGGCCGACTTTCGGCCAGACGATTGTCGATTGGTACGACGGCCTGAAGGCACCCAAGAACGCCTTTTGGGTAGAAAACGGCGACGCGCAAGGCTTCTTTGACTTGCTGACCGAGCGCCTGAAACGCCTGAAGTAAATGATTCGCCCGCAGGTGCCAGCCTGCGGGTTTTACACCCTCTCAGTGTTCTCGGCTTGTTCGGTCGGGTAGCGCTCGAAAATCTGCTTGATGAATTGCTTGGCCGCTTCAGTGCCCAGTTCCTTGACCAAAAGATCGATACCAATCAGCGCCAGTTCTTCGGTGGTTCCCGGGCTGTAGGAGCTGTGTCCGTCTGCCCATTTGGCATTAATGGCGGCGTCGATGCTGATGGTGGTCATGAGAGCGCTCGAAAAGTCGGAAGATCTTGGGTTTGAGTTAACCATTTTGTCGGGCATTTGGCACTGCGACTTAGGCATGAACGGAGCGCTATGCGACACTTGGTCTTTTAAGGCTTTCCAAGGATCGTGCTGTGCAGATCGATTTGAACACCCCTGACGGCCTCACGCTCGACGCAGTGCGCCAGTTGCTCGCTTCGGCCAGCGATGACGAACACACGCAACTGCGCGTGACCAAGGGCGGTATCGTCTACATCTCTTCGGGTATCACCGGCGGGCAGGATATCGATGGCCTGTTGTTTCGCCTGGAAACCTGGGCCAAGGGCTCGGGTTACGTGGGCAACGTCGCGGCCAGTGACGAGGTGTGGGTGATGCAGATTTTCAACGCACTGAAGGATAACTGGCCGAATCCGCCGTATGACTACATCGACGTTTACTGAACGCCATTAATATTCAGTCACGATTGATTGAAGAAGTGACGCGTGCCGCTCAGGCACACTCGGCGTTTTTCTATCGTGGGGCAGGGTGATGGCCTTGGCCGTGAAACCAATCACTGGAATGGCGGTCGCACGATCTCAGCTTAACCATTTTGAAAACAAGGAGGCTTCATGCCTTTGAAGTTCGCGACACTGGGTGCACTTATGGCCGCTGTGATGTTGGCCGGTTGCAGCACGACCTCCAGCGAGTCGGCAAAGGAATCTGCGGCGACCGAAGCCGGTCACAGCCGCTGTGAAGCATCGGCGGCGCAGTTCGCCATCGGCAAGAAAGCTTCGCCGGAGCTTCTGGAGCAGGCGCGCAACAAAGCCGGGGCGCAGAATGCCCGCTTCCTCAAGCCGGACGACATGATCACGCTCGAGTACCGCTCCGATCGCTTGAATCTGAACACCGACAACAACCTGGTGATCACTCGTGTCAGCTGCGGCTGATTAGCGAAGGCTTTTGTTGCAGACATAAAAAACCCCGTCACATGGACGGGGTTTTTTTAGTGCGCGCAGAAATTACTCTGGGCGAACCTGTGCAGCTTGCATACCCTTTTGGCCTTTCTCAGCCACGAAAGAGACGGTCTGGCCTTCTTTCAGGCTTTTGAAACCGTCGGATTCGATAGCTTTGAAGTGTACGAACAGGTCGTCACCGCCACCTTGAGGAGTGATGAAGCCGAAGCCTTTTTCATCGTTGAACCACTTAACGGTGCCGGTTTGGCGATTAGACATGGTGTATCTCCAAGAAACATATATTTTTCAGTACTGTGCTGCTCAGGCCAACTGGGCACACCCGGGTATCATAGTCGAAATGTTCGCTTTGGTAGCCCCCCGGACGTGCTGTTTGCCAATCAGTCGTGTTTTCTTTACTGCCAATTTCGGCTGAAAGCCCCGGTTTACAAGGCTTTGCGCGGAACGTAAAGACAATAAAAAAACCTGTAAAACCTGCATAAATCGTCTGAAAAGGCTCAAATTCAGCCCTTTTCAGGGGCGCTGAGCCGAATCAGAACGCTTTTTTTCTCACTTTTTCGCCGGGGTATTTGCCTTGCATTTGGCAATCTGACCGAGCGCTTTCTGTTGCAGTTCAGGGGTGGCCTTATTGTCCATCAGCGCCTGAATGTCGGCTGCAGGATAAGACTTGATGGCATCAGCGCCACAAGCGCAGTGCGATTTGGCCGCAGCAGCGCCAATTTGCGGAGTCGCCGCCTGGGTGCACTGGGCCATGTACTTCTCGCGCTCGCCCTTCGGCCAGTCGGCGTGGGCACTCAGCGGCAGCAGCATAAGGATAGGGGCGACTACGGCGAACAGGGTATTCAGACGCATGCGAGGATGCTCCTTGTGGGTCAATGTCTTGTTATCTGAGGGCTGAAAGGTCAATCAAGTTCAGCACTCTGGCATAAAAACAGACGATTTGCCTTGTGATCAAACAGAGGCATAAGTGACCGCTCATCTGTGCTAGCATGCCGGGCTCAAGCGTTCTCAGGCTCCGGATGACCTACAGTCTCGGCAGCGGTCGACGTGCGAATATTTCGATTTGAATCCCAGTCACTCTGGTTCGGTTTTCCGGTTGGCCGCAAGGCTCCTGCCGCTGTAAGGCAGGCGTTCGTCATTGAATGGCCTGGATCGGATCTTGTACTGGCTCATCCCAACCCACGTGACCTTTGGTAGGGGTCACCACTAGGAGAGGAGGCGCCATGCCAACTATTACTCTTCCCGACGGCAGTCAACGTTCATTCGATCACCCGGTTTCCGTAGCCGAGGTCGCCGCATCCATTGGTGCCGGTCTGGCCAAAGCCACCTTGGCCGGCAAGGTCAATGGCCAACTGGTCGACGCCAGCGACATCATCAGCAGCGACGCGACCCTGCAAATCATCACGCCAAAGGATGAAGAGGGGCTGGAGATCATTCGCCACTCTTGCGCTCACCTGGTTGGCCATGCGGTCAAGCAGCTGTACCCGACTGCGAAAATGGTCATCGGGCCGGTCATCGACGAAGGCTTCTATTACGATATCGCCTTCGAACGTCCTTTCACTCCTGACGATATGGCCGCTATCGAACAGCGCATGCAGCAGCTGATCGAAAAAGATTACGACGTCATCAAGAAGGTCACTCCGCGCGCCGAAGTGATCGAAGTGTTCAAGGCTCGTGGCGAAGACTACAAGCTGCGTCTGGTCGAAGACATGCCGAACGAGCAGGCCATGGGCCTGTATTATCACGAAGAATATGTCGACATGTGCCGTGGTCCGCACGTGCCGAATACTCGCTTCCTGAAATCCTTCAAACTGACCAAGCTGTCGGGCGCCTACTGGCGTGGCGACGCCAAGAACGAGCAATTGCAGCGCGTTTACGGCACCGCTTGGGCAGACAAGAAGCAGCTGGCAGCTTACATCCAGCGCATTGAAGAAGCTGAAAAGCGCGATCACCGCAAGATCGGCAAGCGTCTGGGCCTGTTCCACACCCAGGAAGAATCCCCGGGCATGGTGTTCTGGCACCCGAACGGCTGGACTCTGTATCAGGTGCTCGAGCAGTACATGCGCAAGATCCAGCGCGACAACGGCTACCTTGAGATCAAGACCCCTCAAGTCGTTGACCGCAGCCTGTGGGAGAAATCCGGGCACTGGGCCAACTACGCCGACAACATGTTCACCACGCAGTCGGAAAACCGCGATTACGCCATCAAGCCGATGAACTGCCCATGCCACGTGCAGGTGTTCAATCAAGGCCTGAAGAGCTACCGCGAGCTGCCGATGCGTCTGGCTGAGTTCGGTGCTTGCCACCGTAACGAGCCGTCGGGTGCGCTGCACGGCATCATGCGCGTGCGTGCGTTCACTCAGGACGACGCCCACATCTTCTGCACAGAAGAGCAGATGCAGGCTGAATCCGCTGCGTTCATCAAACTGACGATGGATGTTTATCGTGACTTCGGCTTTACCGATGTCGAGATGAAACTGTCCACTCGTCCGGAAAAACGCGTCGGTTCCGACGAATTGTGGGATCGCGCTGAAGCCGCATTGGCTGCAGCCCTTGATTCTGCGGGCCTGCCGTACGATCTGCAGCCGGGTGAGGGTGCGTTCTACGGTCCGAAGATAGAGTTCTCGCTGAAAGACTGCCTTGGTCGGGTCTGGCAATGTGGTACTCTGCAGCTCGATTTTAACCTGCCTGTCCGTTTGGGCGCTGAATACGTCTCTGAAGACAACAGCCGCAAACACCCAGTAATGTTGCACCGTGCGATCCTCGGTTCCTTCGAGCGTTTCGTCGGTATTTTGATCGAGCACTATGAAGGTGCATTCCCTGCGTGGCTCGCGCCAACCCAGGCGGTGATCATGAATATCACTGATAAACAGGCAGATTTTGTTGCAGAAGTTGAAAAAACTCTCAACGAAAGCGGATTTCGTGCCAAGTCCGACTTGAGAAATGAAAAGATCGGCTTTAAAATCCGCGAGCATACTTTGCTCAAGGTTCCCTATCTCTTGGTAATCGGAGATAAGGAAGTCGAGATGCAGACTGTCGCTGTGCGTACTCGTGAAGGTGCTGACCTGGGCTCGATGCCCGTCGCCCAGTTCGCTGAGTTTCTCGCGCAAGCGGTTTCCCGGCGTGGTCGCCCAGATTCGGAGTAATTATTATTAAGCGTGAAATGAGACAAGATAAACGAGCTGCACCGAAAGCCCCGATCAACGAGAATATCTCGGCACGCGAGGTTCGGTTAATTGGGGCTGAAGGTGAACAGCTTGGGATTGTGTCAATTGAAGACGCGCTTCTTAAGGCTGAAGAGGCCAAACTGGATTTGGTGGAAATTTCCGCCGATGCAGTACCCCCTGTTTGCAAACTGATGGACTACGGCAAATCGATCTTCGAGAAGAAGAAGCAGGTTGCCGCGGCCAAGAAGAACCAGAAGCAGATTCAGGTTAAAGAAATCAAGTTTCGTCCAGGGACGGAGGAAGGGGATTACCAGGTAAAACTGCGCAACCTGGTACGTTTCCTGAGTGATGGGGACAGGGCCAAGGTATCCTTGCGATTCCGCGGCCGTGAGATGGCCCACCAGGAGCTGGGGATGGAACTCCTCAAGCGGGTTGAAGCTGACCTGCTCGAGTACGGTTCGGTCGAACAGCATCCTAAGATGGAAGGACGCCAGCTGATCATGGTCATCGCCCCGAAAAAGAAGAAGTAATCAACAGGGCACGGCAGGCCTTCTGATTATGTTTATCAACTGAATGCGGAGTATCCGAACATGCCAAAAATGAAAACCAAAAGTGGTGCTGCTAAGCGGTTTCTGAAAACTGCTAACGGTATCAAGCACAAGCACGCTTTCAAGAGCCACATCCTGACTAAAATGTCGACCAAGCGTAAGCGTCAACTGCGCGGTAGCAGCTTGCTGCATCCGTCTGACGTGGCAAAAGTCGAGCGCATGCTGCGCCTTCGTTAATTTTAGTCAAGAATAGAGGAAGTAACTCATGGCTCGTGTAAAGCGTGGCGTCATTGCCCGTAAGCGTCACAAAAAAATTCTGAAACTTGCTAAAGGCTACTACGGCGCACGCTCCCGCGTATTCCGTGTTGCCAAGCAAGCGGTAATCAAGGCAGGCCAATACGCCTACCGTGACCGTCGTCAGAAAAAACGTCAGTTCCGCGCTCTGTGGATCGCTCGTATCAATGCTGGTGCTCGTGTTAACGGTCTGTCCTACAGCCGTTTCATCGCTGGCCTGAAAAAAGCGTCCATCGAGATCGACCGTAAGGTTCTGGCTGATCTGGCAGTGAACGAAAAAGCGGTGTTTGCTGCGATTGTCGAGAAAGCTAAAGCCACCTTGGCTTAAGTACCCCCGACAATCACCCGGCCTCATTTCCGTGGGGTCAGGTGGTAAACGTCTTAAATAGGGGAAGAGCCTTCAAGCTCTTCCCCTATTTTGTATCTGGAGTCTGTACATGGAAAACCTGGATGCGCTGGTCTCTCAAGCACTAGAGGCTGTGCAAAGCGCTGAAGATATCAATGCCCTGGAGCAAATCCGGGTTCAATACCTTGGCAAGAAGGGTGAATTGACTCAGGTGATGAAGACCCTGGGGAATTTGCCGGCAGAAGAGCGTCCGCAAGTCGGCGCCCTGATCAACGTTGCCAAGGAGCGTGTCACAGGCGTTCTCAATGCGCGCATGGCTGTGTTTGAAGAAGCCGAACTGGCTGCCAAACTGTCTGCCGAATCCATTGACGTGACGTTGCCGGGCCGTGGTCAGACCTCCGGTGGTCTGCATCCGGTGACCCGGACTCTGGAACGTGTGGAGCAGTTCTTCACCCGCATCGGCTACGGCATTGCCGAAGGCCCTGAGGTCGAAGACGACTATCACAACTTCGAAGCGCTCAACATCCCAGGCCATCACCCGGCCCGGTCGATGCATGACACCTTCTATTTCAACGCCAACATGCTGCTGCGCACCCATACCTCGCCGGTACAGGTCCGCACCATGGAATCGAAGCAGCCGCCGATCCGCATCGTCTGCCCAGGCCGCGTGTATCGCAGTGACTCCGATATCACCCACTCGCCGATGTTCCATCAGGTCGAAGGCCTGCTGGTCGATCGCGACATCAATTTTGCCGACCTCAAAGGCACCATCGAAGAATTCCTGCGGGTGTTCTTCGAGAAAGAGTTGGCCGTACGTTTCCGTCCTTCGTACTTCCCGTTCACCGAGCCATCCGCTGAAGTCGATATGGAATGCGTGATGTGCAGCGGTAAAGGCTGCCGCGTCTGCAAGCAGACCGGCTGGCTGGAAGTGATGGGCTGCGGCATGGTTCACCCGAACGTGCTGCGTATGTCCGGCATCGATCCGGAAGAGTTCTCCGGTTTTGCCTTCGGTATGGGCGTCGAGCGTCTGGCCATGCTCCGTTACGGCGTGAACGACTTGCGTCTGTTCTTCGACAACGACTTGCGGTTCCTCGCGCAATTTCGCTAGTCGTAACGAATTCTTAGGAGAGCAGGATGAAATTCAGTGAACAATGGCTGCGTGGCTGGGTTAGCCCGCAGGTAAATCGCGATGAGCTGGTTGCTCGTCTGTCGATGGCCGGCCTTGAGGTCGATAGCGTTACCCCGGCCGCCGGTGTATTCAGTGGCGTGGTGGTGGGCGAGGTGCTGAGCACCGAGCAGCATCCTGACGCCGACAAGTTGCGCGTGTGCCAGGTTAGCAATGGCGCGGAAACTTTCCAGGTCGTGTGCGGTGCGCCAAACGTGCGTCCGGGCCTGAAGATTCCGTTCGCCATGATTGGCGCTGAGCTGCCGGGCGACTTCAAAATCAAGAAAGCCAAGCTGCGTGGCGTTGAGTCCAACGGCATGCTCTGCTCGCAATCTGAGCTGCAGGTCGGTGAAGGCAATGACGGTCTGATGGAGCTGCCGGCCGATGCGCCGGTGGGCGAAGATTTCCGTGTTTATCTGGATCTGGAAGACGCCAGCATCGAGGTCGACCTGACCCCGAACCGCGGCGACTGCCTGTCCCTGGCCGGTCTGGCCCGTGAAGTCGGCGCGCTGTACGACGCGCCGGTCACCCGTCCGGTGGTCATGGCCATTCCTGCCGTGCACGACGAAGTGCGTTCGGTAGAAGTGCTGGCGCCTGCCGCGTGCCCACGTTACCTGGGCCGCGTGATCCGTAACGTTGACCTGTCCATGCCGACGCCGCTGTGGATGGTTGAACGTCTGCGCCGCGCCGACGTGCGCAGCATCGACGCTGCCGTCGACATCACCAACTATGTGATGCTCGAACTGGGTCAACCGCTGCACGCCTTTGATCTCGCCGAAATCAATGGCGGCATCCGTGTGCGCATGGCGGAAGAGGGCGAGAAGCTGGTGCTGCTCGACGGTCAGGAAGTCAGTCTGCGCAGCGATACGCTGGTGATTGCCGACCACACCCGCGCTCTGGCGATTGCCGGTGTAATGGGCGGCGAGCACAGCGGTGTTTCCGCGACCACTCGCGATGTATTCTTGGAAAGTGCGTTCTTCGACCAGATCGCTGTGGCGGGCAAGGCTCGTTCCTACGGCCTGCACACCGATGCGTCGCACCGCTACGAGCGTGGCGTTGACTGGCAACTGGCCCGTGAAGCCATGGAGCGCGCCACTGGCCTGCTGCTGGAAATCACTGGCGGCGAAGCCGGCCCGATCATCGAGACCGTCAGCGAGCAGCATCTGCCGTCGATCGCACCGATCACCCTGCGTTCCCAGCGCATTACCCAGATGCTTGGTATGGAAATGGATTCCGCCCAGGTCGAGCGTTTGCTTGGTGGCCTGGGTCTGGGCATTACTGCCGACGGTGAAGGCCAGTGGCGCGTAGAAGTGCCAAGCCATCGCTTCGACATCAGCCTGGAAGTCGATCTGATCGAAGAACTGGCCCGTCTGTACGGTTACAACCGTCTGCCGGTTCGTTACCCGCAAGCGCGTCTGGCGCCGCAAGCCAAAGCAGAAGCGCGTAGCGATCTGCCGGAACTGCGCCGTCTGCTGGTGGCGCGTGGTTATCAGGAAGCGATCACATACAGCTTCATCGATCCGCGTCAGTTCGAACTGTTCAACCCGGGCGTCGAGCCGCTGTTGCTGGCCAATCCGATCTCCAATGACATGGCTGCCATGCGTTCGTCGCTGTGGCCTGGCTTGGTCAAAGCGTTGCAGCACAACCTGAACCGTCAGCAGGATCGCGTGCGTCTGTTCGAAAGCGGTCTGCGCTTCGTCGGTCAGCTGGAAGGCCTGAAGCAAGAGCCGATGCTGTCCGGTGTGGTGTGCGGTAGCCGTCTGCCGGAAGGCTGGGCGCAAGGTCGCGACACGGTCGATTTCTTCGACGTCAAAGCTGACGTGGAGGCCGTGCTGGGCTTTGCCGGTGCACTGGATTCGTTCACTTTCGCTCCTGGCAAACACCCGGCGCTGCACCCGGGTCAAACCGCGCGCATCGAGCGCGAAGGGCGTGAAGTCGGTTTCATCGGCGCCATCCACCCGGAATTGTCGAAAGCTCTGGGTCTGGATCGTCCAGTCTTCGTTTTCGAGCTGGTTCTGGCTGAAGTGGCACTCGGTAAAATGCCGAAATTCCACGAGTTGTCGCGCTTTCCTGAAGTGCGTCGTGACCTTGCACTGATTGCGCACAAAGACGTCGCGTCCGCAGCCGTACTGGACGTAATCCGTGAAAATGCAGGCGAATGGCTCACAGATCTCAGGCTGTTTGACGTGTATCAGGGTAAAGGTATTGATCCTGATAGAAAAAGCCTTGCAGTTGGCTTGACCTGGCAGCATCCATCGCGCACTCTTAATGACGATGAGGTGAATTCGACGACGCAAAATATCCTCACCTCGCTCGAACAAAGGTTGAACGCCACGTTAAGGAAGTGACGTATGGGGGCTTTGACGAAAGCTGAGATGGCGGAACGTCTGTATGAAGAGCTGGGCCTGAACAAGCGGGAAGCCAAGGAATTGGTCGAACTGTTTTTCGAGGAAATCAGGCACGCTCTTGAAGACAACGAGCAGGTCAAATTGTCCGGTTTCGGCAATTTCGACCTTCGGGACAAACGCCAGCGGCCTGGCCGCAACCCGAAAACGGGGGAAGAAATCCCGATCACGGCTCGCCGTGTGGTCACCTTTCGTCCAGGGCAGAAGTTGAAGGCCCGAGTTGAGGCTTATGCTGGAACCAAGTCATAACGACGAACTACCCGTCATCCCGGGCAAACGCTACTTCACCATTGGTGAAGTCAGCGAGCTGTGTGCTGTAAAGCCACACGTGCTGCGCTACTGGGAGCAGGAGTTTCCTCAACTCAACCCCGTCAAACGCCGCGGAAACCGCCGGTATTATCAGCGCCAAGACGTGCTGATGATCCGGCAGATCCGCGCGCTCCTTTACGATCAGGGTTTCACTATCGGCGGTGCGCGCTTGCGTCTATCCGGCGATGAAGCCAAAGACGACACGACCCAATACAAGCAGATGATTCGGCAGATGATTGCCGAGTTGGAAGATGTACTGGTGGTTCTCAAGAAATAAAAAGCAGCGTTTGAATACTTCCAGTTTTCAAAAGCTTGCGCTATATTCTTGAGCGTTCTTCGAGGTGAAGAGCAGTTGCAAAACCAGTCGGGGCGTAGCGCAGTCCGGTAGCGCACTAGCATGGGGTGCTAGGGGTCGAGTGTTCGAATCACTCCGTCCCGACCATATAACTCAATGACTTAGCCCAACTTTCGCGAGTTGGGCTTTTTCATGCGTAGGGACTTTTGCGGGGGGCATCCCGTTTTATGCGTAGTACAGGTTCAGCGCAATCAGCTCAAACACAGCCACAAATACGCAGAACGCAACGAATCTTCGGGTAAAAACCCGGCGAGGCTTTTCATAGCCTTGATAGTTACTGAATGCGCTGCAAAGGTTTCCCAGAAAATCAATAAAGTCCATCAGATCTGCATCCTCGCCTGCGTGCTTCATGCATCTTGCCAATTCCAATCTGGTTGAGATCTCTCATTGTCCTTACGATCGTCCTCGGTAGTCGGCGTAGGGCGCTACTTCACCCAAAGAGAAGTATCAGTACTTTTCTGGGTGAGTAAGCCATGGAGAGGGTGACTCACTTTTCGCGATAGCGTCTACACCCCGGACATCAGAAGGTTATAAGGACATACCGTGCTACGGAAGCTCATTTTGCTATTGGTCTCGTCACAACTCACAGGCTGCGCATGGCTCGGGGCTGTGACCTATGGACGTTATGATTGCTACGACGGGCTTGAGGCTGAGTATCAGCTTGCGCAGTTTATCGGTCCTTTCGCACTTATCGACTTACCTTTCACCTTCGTGGCGGATACCGTTTCACTACCTTTTTGTTGGTACTGATGGCGAGGAATTCATTGTGTGAGTGGCCAGTCGTAGAGGGAAAGTCATCTGCAACCCCGTTTACGCAGCTCAGCATCAACAACTAATAAGGATATTAAGTGTTTCGCAAACTGATGTTACTGGCGTTGATCGCCAGTTCAAGCGGCTGTGCAGCAACGGCCATGCGGATGGATTATGACAAGCATCGATGTCCTTACATCGGTGTTCGGCTCGACTGGTGGTTGGTCGGTACATCCAAAGGCAAGTTGATTCCCTTTTTATTGATCGACGCGCCATTTTCATTGGTGGTCGATACCGTATTCTTCCCCTTCGAATATCAATACACCTGCAATTTCTGACTTGTGGGTAGTGCAATCCAAAGTAATGTAAAACTCCCTTAGAAAAGCCTTGGCACACGCCAAGGCTTTTTTCGTTTCTGACGCCACCGCCGGTAAAACTCAGGACGATCCGATCCTGCCGTCCCGAACCTGCATCAGTGCAAACCCCAAAAGATTCAGGCCTTTCCACAGATTCGGATTGTTCACATCTGCGTGATCTTGTGCGAGCCCAATTCCCCAAATGGCATCAACCGGGCTCGCTTCGACAATGACCCGAGATCCAGTGCGCATCAGGTATTCGTCCAGCTCCGGGTTTTGGGAGAACTTGGCTTGGTTTGCCTGGGCGACGATGTCGTATCGGTGTTGCAGCCAGAGTGGGTCGTTGAAACCGCGCACCTTGCGACCGAGGGCTTTGGCTGCGTTTGGCGTGGGGGCCAGCAGCACTTGTGCACGAACTTCCTGATCGTCGAACAACGCTGCCTTCTCGGCCATCATGAAGTGTTCGGCTGTCGGGTAGCGTTGCCCCTCGACAACGAATTCGGCTTCGTACCACTGGCTGAAGCACGAAGCCGTGACGGCGCTTTTGCTTCGCTGGTGTCCCCAGAAAAAGGTGAAATCCAGAGGCTCTCCAGCGTTGAAGCGAGCGCGTAGATCTTCGAGAAGTTTAGAGTCGTGCAATGAGATTTCCTCGGTAACTGACTTTCGACGTTACAGTCGCTGTGCGTGTCAGGGCAATACGCAATATCGCCCAGAGACTAATCCAGTGGGCCCAATACCTGGCGGTAGTGTTCTTCGCCTTGAGGCGTCTGCCGGGTCAGGCGGATTTCCAGGCCTTGTGGGTTCTCTTTGCGGTTGCCGCTGAGCTGACGCCACCCCATCTGCGGTTCCCAGACGCGTACTTGCAGGTCGCTGATGCTGTCGAGCACCGCCACTGCCTGTTTCGGCGCAGGCAGTGGGTAGCGATCACGTGGCGTGGCGGCGGCGCGGTACAGGGTTTGATCTTTCAACCACCAGCGCACGCGCTGCAAGCCATTCTGCGAGGTGACTGCACTGCGGATCACGTCAAGACGAAAGCTCTGGTCGTCGGCGCTGCGCACGCTGATTGCCGCTGGCTGCTCGGATCGTTCGTCATCGTTGTCGTTCAACAGTGGTTCGCGCAGTTCGATGCTGGCGCGCAAGGCGATATCTCGTTCCAGTTGATGCAGCGTGCGCAGCAGCGCTTCGGTGTGTTCGGTGCTCGCCTGCAGGTGCGTGTCGGCGCGGGTCACGCTGTCCAGACCGCGCCAGGCGATCAGGCTGACGATCGCCATGAGCATGATCGCGACCATCACTTCGATCAGGGTAAAACCCTCTTGCCGGCTATTCATGGTTGATTGGCCAAGGTCAATTTGCCCGTGGCTGTGCGTTGCACGGTGAGCGTGTTCTGGCCGTCCGAGAGTTGCAGTTGCACGGGTGAATCGAACCACTCGGCATTCAGTATCAGCGGCTGCCTGGGTGTCACTTGCACCTTCATTGACGGCGTTTCCCAATGACGAGGGCGCAGTTGCGGATCGGCGAGAAAGTGATCGAAGCCGGAGCCTTGTTCATTGCGACGACTGAAACGAAAGCCGTTTTTGTCCGCCAGCCAAGTGATCGGGCGTCCATCGGCCAGGGCTTCGGCATGGGCGATTTGCAGCAACTGGATCAAGCGATTGGCGTCCTTGCGCAGCAGTTGCGCCGGGTCAGGCTTGATACTCAGGCTGACGGCGGCGCTGGCAATGCCGATGATGATCAACACCACCATCAACTCGATGAGGGTGAAGCCTGTTTGTCTGTCCTTGGTCATACCGCAACGTTCCTTCGTTGTGAATCCATCCTGGCGGATTCGAACCATCAATCCCGATAGAAAAGCGAATGTTGTCCTGTAGACTGCGACGCAAGACAACAGGGAGGTTGGGTCTTGGCATTTACTTTTCGCTTATCCGCAACGCAGCTTGTGCAATCGGCGGCGCTGATCGCTGCACTGGCAGGGGGACTGTTCTGGTCTGCGCTGTTGCTGACGCCGGCACAATCCCACGTTCCGGCGATGGACCCCCAAGTGCTGCCGACGCGCGCCGACACAGCGGCTTTGCAGTGGTTTTCCAACCAGCCGGCACCGTTGGATATCAAAGTTTCCGGAGTGCTGGCAGGGGCGCACGCTGCGGTGGCGATTCTAAGTCTCAACGACGGTCCGCCGCGCAGTTTTCTGGTGGGTGATCGCCTGACCCAGGGGGTGCGCGTGATAGCCATTGAACAGGATGCGGTGGTCATTGAGCGTGGCGCAGAACAGAGCCGATTAAAAGTCAGCACGCTGCCAGACTCCCCGTCGCTGCCTCGGTTGACTCGACCCTGAGCAGCGTCATTGGCGCTTTTCCTGCGGCCGGCCGAGTAAGGTTTCGAGTCGCGCCAGGGGTGGCGCCTGACGTTCGCGATCGGAAACCAGCAGCGTCACGCGCATCAGTCGTCCATCGGTGCTCGGGGTCATGCGTTGATCACAGCGCAGTTGCAGGCGACCTTGATCACACTCGAAGGTTTTCTGTCCCGGGGCAAAATCTCCCTCCAGACGCAGTTCGGCGAGCCGGGTCTGCGCCGCCAGCAAAGCGATCGAGCGATCACGCAACAGGCCATTGCTCTGGGTCATCAGGCCCGCAACGCGAACGGCCGCAGACATGGCCACGGCGATGATTGCCAAGGCCACCAGAACCTCGATGAGGGTGAAACCTCGCTCCTTGGGCAACGCTTCCATGCTTGTCTCTGCGGTTGAAACCGGCCCGCAGAATAACACCCGTCCTTTGGCGAATGTGCAGAAAAACAGTGCGTTAATGATTGTTGTACGATGACTGGCTTTTGTTACACTGCGCGCCGAATGTAATCATGCCAAGGAAGGTTGAAATGGATTTCGCGCGCGTCAAATCTCAGTCCGCAGGCCGTCGAGGCCAGCAGGGTTTTACCCTGATCGAGATCATGGTGGTGGTAGTCATCCTCGGCATTCTGGCTGCGATGGTCGTGCCCAAGGTGCTCGACCGACCTGATCAGGCCCGAGCCACTGCGGCGAAACAAGACATCGCCGGCCTGATGCAGGCGCTCAAACTTTACCGCCTCGACCACGGCACTTATCCGACCCTGAATCAGGGCTTGAAAGTGCTGGTGGAGCGCCCGGCGGATGCGAAGAACAGCAACTGGCGCTCTTACCTGGAGCGCTTGCCCAACGACCCGTGGGGTCGTCCTTACAACTATCTCAATCCTGGCGCGAACGGTGAGATCGACATCTTCTCCCTCGGCGCAGACGGCCAACCCGACGGCGACGACGTCAATGCCGATATTGGTTCCTGGCAGCTCTGAGAGCGGCCATGAAATCATCCTCGCCACGGGCGCAGAAACAGCGCGGCATGGCCATTATCAGCGCCTTGCTGATTGCCGCCGTGGTTGCGGTGATCGCCGCTGGCATGCTCACCCGGCAGAGCGTCTTTACCCGTTCTCTTGAAGCAGAACAGTCCCGAGTGCAGGGCGCGGCCACGCTGTTGGCGGGGCTGGAGCTCAGTCGTCAACTGCTCAGGGACGCGCGTCAACAGGACGCGCTGACCCGGCTCGATCAACCTTGGGCGCAGCCTGTCAAAAGCCATTTGTTGAATTCGTCGGGGGGCGGTTTCGAGGGGCGCATCGAGGATCAGCAGGGCAAGTTCAATTTGCGCAATTTACTCAGCAATGAGCGTGTCGATGGCGGACAGTTGCGCAGCTTCGAACGCCTCTGTGAAATGATCGGCATCGATGCTGCCCTCAGCCAGCGCATCAGCCAGCGCGTCATTGCCTCCTACCCGAGAATGCCCGACCCTCAAGCCGCCGGGCAGAGTATGGCGCAGACGGGTTTCGACGGCGTCCGTGCGACGTCGCCGAGTGCGCATCGAAGACCCTTGCCGGCCACCCAGCCGATGTTGCGCAGCCTTGATGATTTACGTGGCCTCGAAGGCATAAATGAGCAACTGCTTGGTCGCTTGAATCAGTATGTCAGCCTGATTCCGGCTAAGACTTGGGTCAACGGTAATACTGCCAGCGCCGAGGTATTGGTGGCGGTGGTGCCGGGGTTATCGCTCGCGCAGGCCCGGGCCGTGGTGGGAGAGCGCGATCGTGGCCAGTGGTTCATCAATCGCGGGGACTTCGTCAACCGTCTGCACTTGCCGCATCTGACCGTCGACGGACTGAACGTCGGCATCAGCAGCGATTGGTTTCTGCTGCGCGGACACGCGCGTCGTGACCAGCGCCGCGTCAGCCTGGATGCGCTGTTGCATCGACCCGCCGACGACATGCCGAAAGTGATCTGGTCGAGGCTCGGCGTATGACTCGCCTGCGAGTCGCCTTGCCGCCGCTGGCGGGTTTGACCTCAGATTCCGAGGTTGAATTTGCGCGCCTGGATCGGCACGACCAGGTCAGTCAGACCGGTGTCAGTACGCTGTTGCTGATTGAACAAGAGTGGCCGTTACAGCCTGTTGAATTTTTTCTGCATCCGGCAGACAGCGTACTGACCAGTTTGCATTTGCCACCGCTGACGCCGGTGAAGATCGAGGCGGCGGTGAAGTGTGCCGCGCAGGCGCTGATTCTGGGTGGCACTGAACAAATGTACGTTGCACACAGTGCTCGTGAGGTCTCGGGGCAAGTGTCGCTGGCCTGGCTCGCGCAGGCATCTCTGGATCGTTTCGGACTGTTATTGGCTCAGCACCGATTGAAGCTGCGAGGCCTTTACCCGGCGCCTTATGCTTTGCCGGTGCCCGCGCAGGGGCAGGTCAGCGCGTGCGTATTGGACGGGCAATTGCTGCTGCGCTTCAGCCGTGCGCAGGCTTCGGTAGAACCCTTGGCGCAGGAGCGTCTGGATGAACTCGTCACCAGTGGTCGCGGCTTGCAGTGGATCGGCGCGGATGCTCCTGCAACAGTTGTCGAACCACGACCTGCGGAGCAGCGCTGGTGTGGCGTTGCGCCGGAATGGGGGCTGCATGCAGGCATCGGCAAGGCTGCCGGCCCCGCGCGCGGTTGGGGCAAGGCCATCTTCTGTTGTGCCTTGGCGATTGCGATCTGGGTGTCTGGGCTGAACCTTTACGCGGCCCGTGAAGTGACCCAAGGCGAGCAGCTCAGGGCGCAAATGAGCCAGCGGGTGAAGCAGGCTTTTCCAGAGTTGCCGGTGATCCTCAATCCGCTGCAGCAGGCTCGCCAGCAACTGGCGGCTCGACACAATGGGGTGGCGGCCGACGCGAATCACGGGTTCACCTACCTGGTGCAACATGCCGCGAGCGCGCTGCCGTTTATGGCAGGCAGCGTCCAGCGCATGACCTATGAGCAGGGACGTTTGCAGTTGGAGTTGGCCGCCGACACTGCGCAGGCACCCGCCGACGGCGCATTGCCGGGAGCGCTGACGCAGGCAAGGTTGGTCGCCAGACGCGAAGACAACGTTTGGATTTTCACCCCGCAGGTTGAGCCGGCAGCGGTCGAGGACGATGCCGTCATGGACAGCGACGATGAATAATCCACTGGCGATCTATCGGGCTCGCTGGCTGCTGCTGCGTGCACAGATTCATCGGCATTGGACGCCGCTGAGCTTGCGCGAAAAACGCCTGGTCGCGGGCACCGCATTGATGTTGGGGGGCGTGCTGATCTGGCTGCTGTTCATCCAGCCACCGCTGAAAAAGATTGAGCATTGGCAGACCGAAACGCCGAAGTTGCGTGGCCAGGCCGAAGCGCTGGATCTGTTGTTGCGCGAGGTGGCGACAGCGCCCATCGGGCAAAACGTCGAGCGATCATTGCAGCAATCTCTCGATGGCAGCGGGCTGCTGGGTCACTACCAGTTGCAGGTAATTGGCACCGCTTGGCAGTTGACGTTCGAGGATGCGCCCGCTGATGCCGTCATCAGTTGGCTGTTAATCCACCCCGTGCAGTTTTCACTTGAAGTGGTCGAGGCTCGTTTGCAGCGTGCAAGTGAGGTCAAGGTCGATGATACGGCAGGCACTCTGTCGGGAACCGTTCGCATGGATCAGGCGCTGGGCGCTAAGGAAGCTTCATGAAGTGGTCAGGTTCCAATTATGTACGTACGGCCGCGCCGTTTCTGTTGTTGGCACTGAGCGCATGCAGCAACACCAGCACCACACCACAGAACCAGCCCCCATTGCTGGTCGACAGTGAACTCGGTCGGCCGCTGGCCAACACCCAGCGCAGCGGCGACGCGGTGCTCGACCGCGAACGCGCACAGGCGCAGGCGCGACCGGCGCCGAAGCAATTGCACAACATCTCCAAAAGTGCGCGTAGCGGCGCGGCGGCTTCGGGCATTGCCTTGCCGAGCAATCCGTTGGGCGATCAACCGGTGACGCTGAATTTTGTCGATGCCGATATTCAAGCAGTGGTGCGGGCCTTGTCGCGTTCCACGGGGCAGCAGTTTTTGGTCGACCCTCGGGTGAAGGGTACGTTGACGTTGGTCTCGGAAGGTCAGGTGCCGGCGCGGCAGGCTTACGACATGTTGCTCGCGGCGTTGCGCATGCAGGGTTTCAGCGTGGTGGATGTTGGCGGTGTGGCGCAGGTGGTGCCGGAGGCGGATGCGAAGTTACTCGGCGGGCCGATTTACAGCGCCGACAAACCGGCGGGCAACGGCATGCTCACGCGCACGTTTCGTCTGCAATACGAGAATGCGGTGAACCTGATTCCGGTGCTGCGGCCAATCGTTTCGCCGAATAATCCGATCAACGCTTACCCCGGCAACAACACCATCGTTATCACCGATTACGCCGAGAACTTGACCCGCGTTGCGCAGTTGATTGCGAGCATTGATTCGCCGAGTGCGATCGACACGGATGTGGTGCAGATTCAGAACGGCATTGCCGCTGACATTGCGCCGATGGTCGCGGATTTGCTGGATGCGCCGGGCAATGATCCGACGCAGAAAATCGCCGTGATTGGTGATCCGCGCTCCAACACCATCATCATTCGCGCTGGCAGCCCGGAGCGCACGGAACTGGCGCGTAACCTGATCTACAAACTCGACAACGCGCAGAGCAATCCGAGCAATCTGCATGTGGTTTATCTGCGTAACGCGCAAGCGGCGAAACTGGCGCAGGCGTTGCGCGGTTTGCTCACCGGCGAAAGCGATAGCGGCACCAGCGACAGTGCGCGTTCGGTGCTCAGTGCGATGGGCGGCAGTACCGGCGGCAGCGCTGGACAGGATGGCCAGAGCGGGACGCAAACCAGCGGCACAACATCGACCAGCAATAGCAGCGGCAGTGCCGGTGGCAGTTACGCACAAGGCAGTGGCGGCACCAGTAGCAGCGGTAATCAGGCGAGCGATCAGAACGTCGCCTTCAGCGCTGGCGGCGTGACCATTCAGGCCGACGCCACCACCAACACTTTGCTGATTTCCGCGCCGGAACCGTTATATCGCAACTTGCGCGAAGTCATCGATCTGCTCGACCAGCGCCGCGCGCAAGTGGTGATCGAAAGCCTGATCGTCGAAGTCGGCGAGGATGATGCCAGTGAATTTGGTGTGCAGTGGCAGACCGGCAACCTTGGCGGCAAAGGCGTGATCGGCGGCGCCAATTTGGGCGGTTCGGGACTCAACACCAATGGCAAGACCAGCATCGACGTACTGCCGCAAGGTTTGAACCTGGGCTACGTCAACGGCACCGTCGACATCCCCGGCATCGGCAAGATTCTCGACCTGAAAGTGTTGGCCCGGGCGTTGAAGAGCAAGGGCGGCACCAACGTGTTGTCGACGCCGAACCTGCTGACGCTGGATAACGAAGCCGCGAGTATTTTTGTTGGGCAGACCATCCCGTTTGTCAGCGGCAGTTATGTCACGGGCGGTGGCGGCACCAGCAATAACCCGTTCCAGACCGTGACCCGTGAAGAGGTGGGTTTGAAACTCAACGTGCGCCCGCAGATTTCCGAAGGCGGCACGGTCAAGCTCGATATCTATCAGGAAGTCAGCAGCATTGATGAGCGGGCTTCGGCCAGTGCCAATTCGGCGGGGATTGTCACCAACAAACGCGCGATCGATACCAGCATCCTGCTGGATGACGGCCAGATCATGGTCCTTGGTGGTTTGCTGCAGGACGGTTACAGCCAGAGCAACGACGCGGTGCCGTGGTTATCGACGATTCCAGGAATCGGCGCGCTGTTTCGCAACGAACGCCGGGCGATCACCAAAACCAACCTGATGGTGTTCCTGCGCCCGTACATCATCCGCGACAGCGAAGCGGGGCGCAGCATCACCCTGAACCGCTATGACTTCATGCGCCGCGCTCAGGGTGGGTTGCAGCCGGAACGCAGTTGGGCGATGCCGGATATGCAGGCGCCACAGTTACCGACGGCGGCGCAGGGTGTGCCGGCGGTGTTACCGAGCTCTGGCCCACGCGCAACCATCAAAGCGGTGCCGATCCAATGAGTTCGCTGCCCTACGCCTGGGCCAAGGCGCAGCGCATTCTGTTGTGCGATGGCGTGTTGACGGTGTGCCCGTCGACGCCAGGCTGGTCGATCAGCGAGGCGCGGCGGCAGTTTGGCGCGACCACGATACAGCGCGTGCGCGATGACGAACTCGATGGCTTGCTCGCCGCTGCCTACGCCGACACCGGCAGCGCGGCGGCGGTGGTCGGTGCAGCAGAAAACGAAGTCGACCTCGATCGCCTGATGCAGGACATGCCGGAAATCACTGACCTGCTCGACACCCAGGACGGCGCGCCGGTGATCCGCATGATCAACGCCTTGCTCACGCAAGCCGCGCGCGATGAGGCCAGCGACATTCACATCGAACCGTTCGAAACCCATTCAGTGGTGCGCTATCGCGTCGACGGCACCCTGCGTGACGTGGTCTCACCGCGCAAGGCGTTGCACGGTGCGCTGGTGTCGCGGATCAAGATCATGGCGCAACTCGACATCGCCGAAAAACGCCTGCCGCAGGACGGTCGCATCGCTTTGCGCGTGGCCGGGCGGCCGATTGATATTCGTGTTTCCACAGTGCCCACTGGCCACGGCGAACGCGTGGTGATGCGCTTGCTCGACAAACAGGCCGGGCGTCTGCATTTGGAAACCCTCGGCATGGACGCGCAGGTGTTAGCCAAACTCGATCACCTGATCCGCCAACCCCACGGCATCGTCCTGGTGACCGGGCCCACCGGCAGCGGCAAAACCACCAGCCTGTACGCGGCGCTGGCGCGGCTGGATGCGAGTACCAGCAACATTCTCACCGTTGAAGATCCGGTGGAATACGACCTGCCAGGCATCAGCCAGATTCAGGTCAACGCCAAGATCGACATGACCTTCGCCCTGGCGCTGCGCGCGATCCTGCGGCAAGACCCGGACATCATTATGATCGGCGAAATCCGCGATCTGGAAACCGCGCAAATCGCCGTGCAGGCCTCGCTGACCGGGCATTTGGTGCTGGCAACCTTGCACACCAACGACGCGGTGTCGGCGGTCAACCGCTTGATCGACATGGGCGTCGAGCCGTTTCTGCTGGCCTCGTCGATGCTCGGGGTTTTGGCGCAGCGACTAGTGCGGCGGCTGTGCAATCAATGCAAGGAAGAAGACCCCACCGCGCCCGGCACCTGGCGCCCGGTCGGTTGTGCAAACTGCAATCAAACCGGTTACAGCGGCCGCACCGGCATCCATGAATTGTTCTGCATCGACGACGACATCCGCACCCTGATTCACCAAGGGGCAGGGGAGCAGGCCTTGCGCGCATCCGCCGCCAAAGCCGGGATGTTCAGCTTGCGCGAGGACGGTGAGCGCTGGATCCGCAGCGGAGCCACCGCGCCTGAAGAAATCTTGCGTGTGACACGGGACGCCTGATGAATCGCTATCGTTTTGAAGCTGCCGACGCGACCGGCAAGATTGAATCCGGGCACCTTGAGGCGGACAGCCAAAGCGCCGCGTTCACAACATTACGCGGGCGCGGTTTGACCGCGTTGTCGGTGCACAAGGAAAGCAATGTCGCCAGTCACGGTGGCGGTGGACTGTTCAGCGCCAAACTCTCGGACAACGATCTGGCTTGGGCCACGCGGCAATTGGCGAGCCTGCTCGGGGCCAGCCTGCCGTTGGAAGCCGCGTTGAGTGCCACGGTTGAGCAGGCCGAGAAAAAGCACATTGCCCATACGCTCAGTGCCGTGCGTGCGGATGTGCGCAGCGGCATGCGTCTGGCGGAATCGCTGGCGGCGCGGCCACGGGATTTTCCAGAGATCTATCGTGCGTTGATTGCGGCGGGTGAGGAGTCCGGCGATCTGGCGCAGGTTATGGAGCGGCTGGCGGATTACATCGAGGAACGCAACAACCTGCGCGGCAAGATTCTTACGGCGTTTATCTATCCGGGCGTGGTTGGGCTGGTCTCCATCGGTATCGTGATTTTCTTGCTCAGTTACGTGGTGCCGCAGGTGGTCAGCGCGTTTTCCCAGGCGCGGCAGGACTTGCCGGGGCTGACCTTGGCGATGCTCAACGCGAGTGATTTCATCCGCAGTTGGGGCTGGTTGTGTGCGGCGATCATGGCCGCCAGTTTCTGGAGCTGGCGCCTGTATTTGCGCAATCCGGCGGCACGTTTGAGTTGGCATCATCGGGTGCTGAAGTTGCCGTTGTTCGGGCGATTCATCCTCGGCCTGAACACCGCTCGTTTTGCTTCGACGCTGGCGATTCTCGGCGGTGCCGGGGTGCCGTTGTTGCGCGCGCTGGAGGCGGCGCGGCAGACCTTGTCCAACGACCGCTTGAGTTTGAGCGTCACTGAGGCCACGGCCAAGGTGCGCGAGGGCGTGAACCTGGCGGCGGCGTTGCGCGTGGAAAACGTCTTCCCACCGGTGCTGATTCATTTGATCGCCAGTGGCGAAAAAACCGGTTCGTTGCCACCGATGCTCGAACGCGCGGCACAAACCCTGTCGCGGGATATCGAACGGCGGGCGATGGGCATGACCGCGTTGCTGGAGCCGCTGATGATTGTGGTGATGGGCGGGGTGGTGCTGGTGATTGTGATGGCGGTGCTGTTGCCGATCATTGAGATTAATCAACTGGTCCAGTAGCAGGTTTTGATGGTGTCTGACTGGCCTCATCGCTGGCAAGCCAGCTCCCACAGGGTGCAGTGTTGTTGATGCGATCTGTGTCACAACAGAAAACTTGTGGGAGCTGGCTTGCCAGCGATGAGGCCAGTCAGGGCAATGAATAATCCAAACTTTCCCAGAACTCCACTCCCTGTACGATCTTCAAGCAGACATGAAAAAGCCCTCGTCACCGAGGGCTTTTCATTAACGCGGTTACATCGATCAATCAGATCTTGCCAGCGCCAGCCTTGGCTTTAACATCAGCAGCGACTTTGTCCGCATTCAGCGGGGTGTAGCTGTAAGGCGGGGTCCAGCCGATGCTCGAACTCCACGAACAGCTCAGTGCGCTGCCATTGAGTGTCGAACCTTGGTCGCGGTAAACGCTGCCACCGTAGTCGCCGGCGATTTTGTCGCAGCCGCTGATGCCGGAGATTTCGAACGCGTTTTTCTCGGAGAAAATCTTCGAGTTTTTACCCACACCGTGCGCGTAACTGAACGGGTAGACCTTATGGCTGGTGCTGCCCACGTGATAGTTGTTGTACAGGTGCACCTGGCCGAAGCGAACGCGTGGCGCGCGGGCGGAGATATTTTCGAACAGGGTGTTGTGGATCGTGACCTTGAGCTTGCCATCATCGGTGGTACGGCTGTCGCTGGAACCGATCAGGTTGTTCTTCTCGTGCGATTTGAACGCCGAGTAGGAAATGGTCACGTAGTTGGCACCGTTTTTCACGTCCAGTGCGCCGTCGTGGTGTTGCTTTGGACGACCGTTGGCGGTGCCGTTCTGGTCATCGGTGCGGCGGCCATCGGTGAAGGTGACATGGTCGACCCACACATTGTTGGCGCCTTCGATGGTCAGTCCGTCGTACTCGGAGTTCCAGTTGCCGGCGCTGCCGTCATTGGCGTCCCAGATCGGCTCCGGATCCCACGGGTTTTCGATGGTGATGTTGCGGATGATCACATCGTTTTCCTTGGCATAGAAGAAACCCTCGCGGATCTCCGCCGTGCTGCTCGTACCGACGATGGTCGTCTTGCCAGGGATATCCAGACGACCGCGCTTTTTCATATCGGCAGTCGTCGTATAAGCTTTGCCTTCGCTGATGTCGATGGGCCCGGTAATCTTGATAATGCGACCGTTGGTGCCGACTGAAGCACTGAGTGCAGCTTTCAGTTCGGCAGCGTTCTTCACGGTGTAGATGTTGTTGGCTGCGGCTTTGGAGCCACCCTTGGTGCCACCGTTTTGCGTGGCCCAGCCAGTCGTTGCAACATCCAGCCAGATATCGGCCGCTTGTGCAGGCAGGCTGGAAAACAGCAGGCTGCCGACGATGGCGCTGGCGAGTTTGCAGGCCGTGAAGGTTGTTGGTTTTGTCATGAGTAATCAGATCCTTGATTAACTTGAGTGTTTTACACGCGAAATTTCGACGTGTTTCTCGAGCGGACGTCCTTATCGCCATTGCAGCGAATCGAACGTCCGCTGCATGAGAAATCCTATCATGTGAACTGGTGCGTTGTCGTACAACTGAATGGGCTATGATGCGTAATTATTCGAAAATTCGAGATTTTTGTTGCTGATGGACAGATCCAACGCCACACCCAATGTTCGTCGCCGGCATCGCAGCCTGGCGGAGGACCTGGTCACCGAGCTGTCCCGACGCATTTGCAGCGGCGAACTCGCGCGCGCGACGAAGCTGCCGACTGAATCCCAGGTCATGGCCGAGCACGGCGTCAGTCGCACGGTCGTGCGCGAGGCGATGTCGCGTTTGCAGGCGGCCGGCCTGGTAGAAACCCGGCACGGTATCGGCACCTTTGTTCAGGACATTCCCAGCCCGAGCGGTTTTCGCATTGATCCGGACAGCATCGTCACGCTTGCGGATGTCTTGGCGGTGCTTGAGTTGCGCATCACCCTTGAGGTCGAGGCCGCCGGCCTGGCGTGTGCACGACGTACCGATGAGCAACTGCAACTGATGCGTGATTCGCTGGACGCCATCAATTCTCGCGCCGTCAGTGTCGACTACGCCGTGTCGGCGGATTTCCAGTTCCACCAGCAAATTGCGCTGGCTACCGGCAACCGCTATTTCACCGACATCATGCTGCATCTGGGCGCGAACATTCTGCCGCGCACACGCCTGCACTCCAAACGCCTGGAGAATGACCGCAAGGAGCCCTATCTGGAGCGCCTCAGTCGCGAGCATGAAGACATTTACATTGCGATTGTCCGGCGTGATTCCGACGCCGCGCGCGCAGCCATGCGTTTGCATCTATCCAACAGCCGCGAGCGTCTGCGCCGAGCCTACGAGGCCGCAGACGCGGCGGCGTTGAACGTCTGAAGCCTCAGGCGCGTGCCTTGGGTTCGGGCAGGCCTTGAACGCCCGGATTGAGGGCGAACACCCCGCCCGCCAATGGCTGGTCAGCGAGATCGATGCCTTGCGGGCGAATCGAAGTGACAAACAGTGTGTCCAGCCGAGGGCCGCCAAAGGCACACATCGTCGGTTTCTTCACCGGCACCGGCAGCGCGCGATCCAGTTTCCCCCGTGGGGTAAAGCGCAGCACCAGGCCGGCATCAATTGCGCAGATCCAGTAACAGCCGTGTGAATCGACGGCGGCACCGTCCGGTCGACCGGGGTGGTCGTTCATGTCGACGAACAGGCGGCGGTTGTGCGGCGTACCGCTGTCGATGTCGTAATCGAAGGCCCAGATCAGTTGCCGGCTCGGGTGCGAATCGGACAGATACATGATGCTCCCGTCGGGACTGAACGCCAGGCCATTGGGCACCACGAGGTCCTCCAGTTGCGGCGCCAGCATCGATACATCGTTCGGGTTTTGTGCGTCGTAGCGATACAGCGCGCCGACCGCCTCGGCACCCATGGCGGTTGGCATCGAGCTGGCCCAAAAGCGTCCCTGACGATCGCAGCGGCCATCATTGAAACGCATGTGCGGGCGGGCGTGCTCGACGCCGATGAGCTTTTCCGCAGCCAGACGTCCGTCAGCCTGCGGGCGCAGTTTGAACAGGCCACTTTCCTGCGCGCCAAGCCAATGTCCCGCATCGCTGCGGGCGATACAGGCGAGCATTTCGTCCGCCTGCCAGCAGTCGGTCTGGCCGTCGAGTTGCCAGCGATGCAAGCGGCCGGCCGGAATGTCCACCCAATACAAGGCATTTTCGTCGGCTTGCCAGACCGGGCTTTCACCGGTGGCATTGCGCGCATCGACAATCAGTTCGGCCGTCATGAGCGCGTCTGCGCTGGCGCTTCAAACGGACCTGCTGCGGTAAAGGCGCCGCCCTGGTACAAGCGGTCGGGGTGGTCGGCGGCGAGTGCGGGTTGTTGTTCGACCTTTGCGCGAAAGGCTTCGGAACTGTCCTGCGGCGCAAAGCCCAGGTGCGCGGCGTGACGGTTGTTCCACCACTGATCACGGTTGGCCGACACCCCGTACACCACGCTGTGCCCGACATCGCTGGCCAATAGTGCGCGGGCGATCAGATGCTCCAGATCGGTATAGCTCAACCAGGTCGCCAGCATGCGCAGGTTGCGCGGTTCGGGAAATGAGGAGCCGATGCGCAGGCTCACTGTTTCAATGCCATAGCGGTGGAAATAGAACGTTGCCAGGTCCTCGCCGTACGCCTTCGACAAGCCGTAATAACCGTCCGGGCGGCGCGGTGAATGGGCGTCGATCTGTTCGTCCTGCGAGTAGAAACCGGTGACGTGGTTGGAGCTGGCGAACACGATGCGCTTGACCCCGTGCAGGCGCGCGGCCTCATAAACATGAAACGTGCCGCGAATATTCGCCTCGAGGATTTCTTCGAAGGATCGCTCCACCGAGATCCCGCCCAAATGCACGATGGCATCGACGCCCTCGACCAGCGCCGCGACAGCGGCCTTGTCGCTCAGATTGCAGTTGATCACTTCGTCATGCGCGCCGCGGCTCGGCGCCATCGCACTGATGTCCGAGGCGCGGACGATGTCGGCGTGAACCTGCAGGGTTTCTCGCAGAATCTGACCGAGCCCACCGGCGGCGCCGGTCAGCAAAATACGGTTGAAGGATTTGGCTTGCGTAGCGTGTGTGGTCATGGTCGGGTCTTCCATTACGCGGTGGTGAAAGGGGGGGGCGGCGGGGTGTCTGCCCGACAAGCGATGCGCGCTCGCCAGGCAAAAGCGGCGCGCGGCTTACATGAAGTTGTACTGCACGCCCAGACGCCAGCGAGCCTGGCGGTCAGGTGAGGTGGAGTCGACTTTGATGTCGCCGATTTCCATGAAGGGCGCCCATTGTTTGGTGAGCTTGTATTTGACGATCAGGTTCTGTTCGTAGTCGCTCTTCTTGTTGTCGTAGCGGATGTAGTCGGTCTTGAAATAGATGAACTGATATTCGTAGGCCCACTTGTTGGCTGGCGTATAGCCGAGCCAGCCTTCGAAGCGGTGGGTGGTCTGGTCATCTTTGTAGTGATCGGGCATGTCTTTGTTGACCTGATCGCGATCGAGTTTGCGCAGGTCCAGGCGATAGCGCGTCGCGACGTAGAAGGCGTCGTCGATTTTGTAGTTGTACTTGAGGCCGAACTTGTAGGCGGTCGCATCCTTCGAACTGTCCATCTGAAACGCCGGGGTCAGCGTCGACTGCGCGCTGAGCTTGTAGTTGTAGCTCACGGTGAACTCATGGCCGTTGTTGACCATGTTGTCGTAGGCGACATCTTTGCGGTCACCGGCCGTGCGGTATTTCATCTCCGCCTCAAACCCCAGTCCACTCTCCAGGCGGTAATTGAGCTTGATTCGGTCGGCGTGGGCGCTGTCCTCCTCGGTGTACTGATGGCGGTAGTTGAGGCTGGCAGAGTCAGCATTGACAGAGAAGGGCAGGCCGAGGGCCGCGACAGTGACGAGCGTGCGTAGGGTGGTGTTCATACGGTCTTCTTTTTTGTTTTTGTTAGGGTCGTTTGACGAGTACTACAGGCACCGCGATGTTGCGTATGGCTCTCATTTGAGGCGCAGATATAAGTTATCGTACGACAAGATGACTCGTCTACGTGATTTTGCTTGTTTAGAAACATATTGAAACATATGCGCCGCGTGAATAGGCCTGTAACGCCAGTCATGTTATTCCACAGTCATCTTTAAATATGGCGCTTTGCTCGACGTTTAGCCGAAAAGGCTTCGATTCGAAGAAGAGTTATTGGGTCTTTTCAAGTGTTGTACGATGACCTATGATCGGTCGCAACCGACGACACTCCTGTCACAAATCCAATAAGAAGGCTCAAGACGTCCATGAGAATCACAGCAGTCAACGTCCAGGTTTTTTCCTATCCCACCCGCCGCGCAGTCGACAGCGCCGGTCATGCTCATCCCGGTGATGTCAGTCAGGCGCAAATGGCGTTGCTGCGCATCCAGACCGAAGACGGCAAGGAGGGTTACGCCCTCGGTGCGCCGGAGCTGATTCGTCCTTATGTGCTGGATGGTTTTGTGCGCAAGGTGCTGGTCGGGCAGAACGCCTTTGATCGCGAAAAGATCTGGCATGACCTGGCGCACTGGCAGCGTGGCAGCGCCAGCCAGTTGACTGATCGCGCGCTGGCGTTGGTCGAGCAGGCGTTGTGGGACTGGGCGGGGCGCAAGCTGGGCGTGCCGGTGCACAAGTTGATCGGCGGTTTTCGCGACAAAGTGCCGGCGTACGGCTCAACCATGTGCGGCGATGAATTGCCTGAGGGCCTGGCGACGCCGGAAGACTACGGACGCTTTGCCGAAACGCTGGTCAAGCGCGGCTACAAGGCGATCAAGTTGCACACCTGGATGCCACCGGTCTCGTTCGCGCCGAGCCCGCGCATTGACGTAAAAGCCTGCGCAGCGGTGCGCGAAGCGGTAGGCCCGGACATCGCCTTGATGCTCGACGGTTATCACTGGTACAGCCGCACCGAAGCGCTGTACATCGGACGCGAACTGGAAAAACTCGACTTCGCCTGGTTCGAAGAACCGATGATGGAAGAGTCCGCCGAATCCTATGCCTGGCTGGCGGGGCAACTGGACATTCCGGTACTCGGGCCGGAAACCTTGTCCGGTAAACACCTGAGCCGGGCCAGTTGGGTCAAGCACGACGTTTGCGACATCCTGCGTGCCGGGGTCGCCGGGGTCGGCGGGATCGGGCCTTGCCTGAAAGTCGCGCACATGGCCGAGTCGTTTGGCATGGACTGCGAAATCCATGGCAACGGCGCAGCCAACCTGACAGTGGTCGGCGCGATCAAGAACTGCACCTGGTACGAGCGCGGCTTGCTGCACCCGTACCTGGATTACGACGAGGTGCCGGCGTACCTCAAGCGCCTGGTCGACCCGATGGACAGCGACGGTTTTGTGCATTTGTCCGACCTGCCGGGTCTGGGCGAAGACATCGACTTCAACTTCATCGAGATGAACACGCTTAAAAGCTTCTGACGTGTACGCGGGCTGCCCGGTGCATGCCGGGCTGTCCGAGAGCCCTATAAATATAAGAAAGGCACTCTCGCTATGAACATTCTTCCTTCGCTGTGGGCGCGGGTTCTGGCGGCTACCCTGACGGTGACCGCGCTACCTGTCGTCCATGCCAAAACCCCGGCCGATCAATTGATCGTCGGCATGAGCATGATCAATCTGCTGTCCCTCGACCCGGCAGCCGCCACCGGCCTGGACGTGTCGGAGATCAATGCCAATCTCTATGACATGTTGCTGGTGCAAGACGTCGCTGCGCCGGATCGGCTGTTGCCGGCACTCGCCGAGCGCTGGCAAGTCAGCGACGACCGCAAGACCCTGACCTTCAATCTGCGCCAGGGCGTGCAATTTCAATCAGGCAACCCGTTGAGCGCCGAAGACGTCGCCTGGTCGTTGCAGCGCGTGCTCAAACTCAATCTCGCATTGGCGTCGACCTGGAAGGCTTACGGTTTTACCGCCGACAATGTCGAGCATTCGATGCGCGCGACCGATGCCAATACCTTTGTCATTGAACTGCCGCGACCTACCGATCCGCAGTTGGTGCTCAACACGCTGGCGACGTCGCCAAGCGCCTTCATTCTCGACCGCAAAAAAGTGCTCGAACATCAGAAGAACAATGACCTGGGCGCCGCCTGGCTGGTGACGCACGCCGCCGGCAGTGGTGCCTTCGTGCTCAATGACTGGCGGGCCAACGACGTGATTCTGATGAGCCGTTTCGACGGTTATTGGGGGGGCCCGGCCAAGCTCAAGCGCATTGTCATGCGCAACATGACCGAGTCGCAGTCGTTGCGTCTGATGATCGAGCGGGGCGACCTCGACATCGCCAAAGGCATGTCGGCGCCGGACATTCAGGCCTTGCAGAAAAGCGACAAGGTCCGCACGCAAACCCTGCAACGCGGCACGCTGTATTACGTCGCACTGAGTGTGAAGCAGCCGATGTTCGCCGACGCGCGCGTGCGCAAGGCTGTGCGCTCGTTGATCGACTACCAGGGCATCAACCAGACCGTCATGCCGCACTACGGCGTGATCAATCAGCGGCCGATGCCGTTGGGACTGGCCGCGCGTCTGCCGGATCCCGGTTATCGACTGAATGTCGATGAGGCAAAAAAACTTCTCGCTGACGCCGGTTACCCCAACGGGTTCAAGACCAGCATCCGCGTGCTGGCCGAACCGCCCTTCATCAACATTGCCTCCAATCTGCAATCGACGCTGGCGCAGGCCGGGATCGAAGCCAGCATCATCACCGGCACCGGTAACCAGATCTACGGCGCCATGCGTGAGCGCAGTTTCGACATCATCGTCGGCCGTGGCGGTGGCGGCGCCGAACGTCATCCCCATTCGAGCCTGCGCACGCTGGTGTACAACCCGGATAACCGTGACGAAGCCAAGCTGAGCAACTTCCAGGGCTGGCGCACTTCGTTTTACAGTCCCGAGTTGAATCAGTTGATCGAGAGTGCCGAAGTCGAGCCCGATGCGCAGAAACAGCAGGCGCAGTATCAGGACATCCAGCAGCAGCTCGATCAGCAAGTGGGCGCGATTCTGCCGGTCTCGCAGATGACCGACACAGTGCTGGTCTACGCCGATGTTGCCGATTTTCAGGGGCACACGGCCGCGACCACGCGCTACAAAGACGTCTACAAAAAACGCTGAAATGCACGGATGAACTTCGCGTGCCGGGTGCACCGGTGACCGTATTATCAGGAGCTGACTATGTTTGTTATGACTGCCTCTGCCATGGGAGCCCGCGCCTCCAATACCGCGCGGCGTGCCAGCACGGTACTGGTGACGTTACTGGGCCTGCTGGCGCTGACGTTTATCATCGGTCGGGTGATGCCGCTCGATCCGGTGCTGGCGGTGGTCGGGCCGGACGCCGACAGTTCGACCTACGATCAGGTGTACCGGGCGATGGGGCTCGACAAGCCGATCTGGACCCAGTTCGGCCTGTACCTCAATGACTTGCTGCACGGCAATTTTGGCAACGCGCTGTTGACCGGGCACCCGGTGCTCGATGACATCCGCCGAGTGTTCCCGGCCACTATCGAACTGGCGACCCTGGCCATTCTCTTCGGTGTTCTGATCGGTTTACCGCTGGGCGTTTGCGCGGCGAGCAATCAGGGGCGACTGGGCGATCATGTCGCGCGAGTGATTACCCTGTTCGGCTATTCCACGCCGATTTTCTGGCTGGGCATGATGGGCCTGCTGGTGTTCTACGCCTGGCTCGGCTGGGCCGGGGGCGCCGGTCGCATCGACCTGGCGTACGACGGCATGGTGCCCGAAGTCACCGGGCTGTTGCTGATCGATTCGAGCCTGGCCGGTGATTGGGAAGCCTTCGCCAGCGCCTTGCGCCACATCGTTTTGCCGGCACTGATCCTCGGGCTGAACTCGGTGGCTTACATCAGTCGGATGACGCGCAGCTTCATGCTCGAGCAACTGTCTCAGGAATACATCATCACCGCTCGGGTCAAGGGTTTGTCGCGCCGCCAAGTGGTCTGGGGTCACGCCTTTCGCAACATCCTCGTGCAACTGCTGACAGTAGTGGCGCTGGCTTACGGCTCGCTGCTCGAAGGCGCGGTGCTGATCGAAACGGTTTTTGCCTGGCCCGGTTTCGGTCAGTACCTGACCAGCAGCCTGATGCTCGGCGACATGAACGCGGTGATGGGCTGTGTGCTGGTGATCGGTTTGATTTTTGTCGCGCTCAACCTGATCAGCGATGCCTTGTACAAGGTCTTCGACCCGCGCACCCGTTAACACGCCTGGCGGCGGCACCAAAACTATAAAAACAAGGATTTTTCAAATGACGACTGCATTTACCAAACTGCACGCTGGCCTGTTGGCGGCGATCCTGGCGCTGGTGCCGATGACGCAGGCCAGCGCCAAGACGCCGGCCGATCAACTGATCGTCGGCATGAGCATGGTCAACCTGTTTTCCATCGATCCAGCCAACGCTCCCGGCCTCGACGCTTCTGGCGTCAACGCCAATCTTTACGACACTCTGGTCAAGCGAGATCAGGGCAATCCGGAACAGCATCTACCGCAACTGGCCGAGCGCTGGACGATCAGCGACGACGGCAAGCAGATAACCTTTCACTTGCGTGAGGACGTGAAGTTTCACTCCGGCAATCCGCTGACCGCTGAAGACGTGGCCTGGTCGCTGTACCGGGTGATGAAGCTCAACTTCGGCCTGGCCACGACCTGGAAAGCCTACGGTTATAACGTCGACAACATCCAGTCACTGATCCGTGCCAGCGATGCCCACACGCTGGTCATCGACTTGCCGCAAACCATGGACCCACTGTTATTGATTGACTCGCTGGCGATCTCGCCGAGCGCGGTGGTGATCGATCGCAGAACAGCGTTGGCGCATGAGAAAAACGCTGACCTCGGTGCTAACTGGCTGGTGACCAACGAGGCCGGCAGCGGCCCCTTTGTGCTGAGCAAATGGACGGCGAACGACTCGTTGTTGCTGACCCGCTTCGACGGTTATTGGGGCGGTGCTGCCAAGCTCAAACGGGTGGTGGTGCGGCACATGACGGAATCGCAGTCGCTGCGCCTGATGCTGGAACGCGGAGACCTCGATCTGGCGTACGGCATGGCCGCACCGGACATCCGCGCCATCGACGGTTCGGAAAAAATCCACGTGCAGTCACTGCCGCGCGGCACCATGTACTACGTCGCGCTGAGCATGAAGCAACCCGAATTTGCCAATCCCAAAGTGCGCGAAGCGGTGCGCAACCTGATCGACTACAAGGGTCTGGACGAACAGGTGATGCCGTATTACGGCCAGCTGAATCAGCAGCCGATGCAACTCGGTCTGACGGCGCGCCTGCCGGATCCGGGTTATCACATGGACGTCGCCAAGGCGAAAAAACTCCTCGCCGAAGCGGGGTATCCGGACGGTTTCACCACGACCATTCGCACACTGTCAGAGCCGCCCTTCATCGACATCGCCGCGCGCCTGCAAGCGACGCTGGCCGAGGGCGGAATCAAGGCCAGCATCGTCAACGGCACGGGCAACCAGGTGTACGGTGCCATGCGTGCGCGCAACTTCGACATCATCGTTGCGCGCGGGGCCGAGCGCTATCCGCATCCGTATTTCAGCCTGCGCACGTTTGCCTACAACCCCAATAACAGCGATGACGCCGGCCTGCCGAATTTCCAGGGCTGGCGCGCATCGTTTTTCAGCCCGCAGCTCAATAGCCTGATTGATCAGGCCGGGGTCGAACGCGATGCCGGCCAGCGCCTGAACCTGTACCACCAGGCACAGAAAATCTACGACGAGCAAGTCGGCCCGATCATGATGATTTCGCAGATGACCGACACCGTGGTCAGCGCCGCCGACGTCAAGGGTTTTGCCGGTGATGATGCCGAGGCGACGCGTTATCTGGGTGTCTACAAACAACGCTGAACGCTGCCCGGTGCGTCGGCGTACGCGCCGGGTGATCCTGAATTCAATCCGAGAACATGCCCATGATTGCCAACATGTCTTCTACTGATTCGAGCGCCAAGCGGCGGTCGGATCGTACCCCCGGATCCAGCTTCGACGCCTTCTGCAAAAGTGCCCTGAAAGTCTTGCGGCACTTGTTGCGCAACCCGATGACCCTGGCCGGATTGCTGGTCGCGCTGGTGCTGGTGGTGGTGGTGGCGCTGTTTGCGCCGTGGATCGCCACCCATGATCCGGTGGCGCAGAACCTTGCCAATGCCCTGCAGGCGCCGGGCGCTGCCCACTGGTTCGGCACCGATGAATACGGCCGGGATATCTTCAGTCGGCTGGTCTACGGCTCGCGCATCACGCTGTACATCATCACCTTGGTGACCGTGATCGTCGGCCCGATTGGCCTGTTTATCGGCACTGTCTCCGGCTACTACGGTGGTGTGGTCGACACGGTGTTCATGCGCCTGACCGACATCTTCATTTCCTTCCCCAGTCTGGTGCTGGCGCTGGCGTTTATCGCTGCGCTCGGTCCGGGCCTGGAACACGCGGTGGTAGCGATTGCGCTGACGTCGTGGCCGCCAATCGCGCGACTGGCGCGGGCGGAAACCCTGTCGTTGCGCAAGGCTGACTTCGTTGTGGCGGTCGAGCTGCAAGGGGCTTCGTCCACCCGAATCATCCTGCGGCACATTGTGCCGATGTGCATGTCGTCGGTGATCATCCGCCTGACCATGAACATGGCCGGGATCATCCTCACCGCAGCGGCATTGGGCTTTCTCGGTCTCGGTGCGCAAGCGCCGTCGCCGGAGTGGGGCGCGATGATTTCCACCGGGCGCCGCTACATGCTTGAGTGCTGGTGGCTGGTGGCTGTTCCGGGGGCCGCAATCATGTTGGTCAGCCTGGCTTTCAACCTGTTGGGCGACGGCCTGCGGGACATTCTTGATCCGCGCAGCGAGTAATCGGAGGCTGTATGTCTGCAATCAAATTGAACGTCGAAGGGCTCAATGTGCGCTTCGTCAATGCTCAGAAAGAAACCCACGCCGTGCGCGACGTGTCCTTCACCCTCGGGCGGGAAAAACTCGCCATTGTCGGTGAGTCGGGCTCGGGCAAATCGACGGTCGGTCGCAGCCTGCTCAAGCTGCACCCGGCCAGCGCGCGGATCACCGCCAAGGCTATGCAGTTCGGTGAAGTCGATCTGCTCTCAGCCGGCGAAAAGGTCATGCAGAAGATTCGTGGCCAGCGCATTTCGATGATCATGCAGGACCCGAAATACTCGCTGAACCCGGTGGTCAAGGTCGGCGATCAAATCGCCGAGGCGTATCTGGCGCACCACAAGGCCAGCCGCAGCGAGGCCCGCGAGCGGGTGTTGGAAATGCTCGAAAAGGTGCATATCCGTGATCCGCAACGGGTCTACAACCTGTACCCGCATGAAGTCTCCGGTGGTATGGGCCAGCGCATCATGATCGCGATGATGGTCATCACCCGGCCACAGGTGATCATCGCCGACGAGCCGACCTCGGCCCTCGATGTCTCGGTGCGTCAGCAAGTGCTCAACGTGCTGGAAGAGCTGGTCGAGCAGCAGGAAATGGGTCTGATTTTTGTCAGCCACGACCTCAACCTCGTGCGCAATTACTGCGACCGCGTGTTGGTGATGTACGCCGGCAGGGTGGTCGAATCGCTGGCCGCCGGCGACCTGCAACATGCACAACATCCCTATACCCGAGGCCTGATGGCGGCGTTGCCGAGCATGGACAACCGTCGCGAACGGTTGCCGGTGTTGCAACGCGATCCACTGTGGCTGACTTGCTGAGGAATCGACCATGTCCATGATCCAAGCACACGCGCTGAACCTGAGTTTCGGCGCCGGCCCGGCCCTCAACCAGGTCTTGCACGACGTCAGCCTCAGTGTCGCCGACGGCGAATCCTTCGGTTTGGTGGGGGAGTCCGGCTCCGGCAAGACCACTGTATTGCGCTGTCTGGCCGGGCAGTACCGGCACTGGACGGGCGAGTTGAGCATTGCCGGTGCGCCGCTGCAGCACAAGATCCCCAAGGCGCATTTCCGTCAGGTGCAGATGGTGTTCCAGGACCCCTATGGCTCCCTGCATCCGCGCCACACCGTCGACACGGCGCTGCGTGAGCCGCTGATTATTCACGGCGTGCGCGACAAGGACGACCGGATCAACGAGATCCTGCTCAAGGTCGGTCTGAACGACAGTTACCGTTTTCGTTATCCGCATCAGTTGTCCGGTGGCCAGCGCCAGCGCGTGGCGATTGCGCGTGCGCTGATTCTCGAGCCGCGCGTGCTGCTGCTCGATGAGCCGACCTCGGCGCTGGATGTCTCGGTGCAGGCGGAGATTCTCAATCTGCTGGCGGATTTGCGCCGGCGCGAGAAACTCACCTACCTGATGGTCACTCACGATCTCGGTGTGGTCACGCACCTGTGTGATCGAGTGGCGGTGATGCAGCAGGGCAAGATTGTCGAGCTGCTCGACAGTCAGGCGCTCAGCCAGGATCTGGCAAGCCACGCCTACACGCGGATGCTGGTGCAGGCCAGTCGTGATTTCAGTCAGGAGTCGGTGCGCCAGCTCGCTGGTTGAACCGATCCATAAAGGAGCGCGACATGCCGCATTGCCTTATCGATTGCCCGCAAACCCTGGCCCAGCGTGTCGGCGAGCAAACCCTGCTCGCTGCCGTGCATGACGCCCTCGATGCCTTCGGCCTGTTCAAGGCCGGGGACATCAAGGTGCGCCTCACTACGTTCGCGCATTACCGCTGCGGCGCGGGCGAGGACGATTTTGTCCACGTCGTCCTGTCGGTGTTGTCCGGGCGCAGTGCTGAACAGCGCCGGCGTCTGGCCTCGGCGACCGTGGCGGCGCTGGTCGCTTTACTACCGGAGGTCGAGTCGTTGTCGATGGAGGTTGTGGAAATGCCCCGCGAGACGTTCGTCAACCGCAGCCAATATCTGCAAGAAGCCGGATTGTCGGCCTGAACAAGGAGTGCTCATGCCTTATCGAAATGTTGTTCCGACGCGGCGCAAACAGCCATTGGCTTTGTCGCTGGCGGCCACGTTGACGATGGTTTGCAGTGTGTCGTCGTGGGCACTGGAGGCACCGCAAAAATTGCAGGTGCCGACTCTGGCCTACGATGATCAGCAAATCATCCTGGTCTGGGAAAAACCCGCCGATCACGCCGATATCAGCGACTACCGGGTCTACGCCAACGGTGTGTTGCTGGGCGGCAGCAACGCCAACAATGACCGCATCTCGCCGGCCAAACCTTACATTGACCGCTTCTACGAACAGGATGTTGCCGGTTTTCACCATCGCATCGGCATTCACAGTTACACCGCGCAAGGCTTGAAAGCGGATACGGCCTATCGATTCACCGTGCGTTCGGTGGGCACCGATGGCAAAGAGTCGGCCGACAGCCCGCCCGTTTTACAACGGACGAGCAAGGTTGCCGCTGTGTTCGATGTCAGGAAATATGGCGCCAAGGGTGACGGCAAAAGCCTTGATACTTTGGCGGTCCAGAACGCCATCGACGCCTGCACCCCCGGCTGCAAAGTATGGTTGCCCAAGGGCACCTATAAAAGCGGGGCGCTTTACCTGAAGAGCAACATCACCCTGGAAATCGCCGAGGGCGCAACGCTGTTGGGTTCCGAGCGGGCGGAAGACTATCCGCTGGCCGGCTACATCCAGTATCCGTATTCGAGTACCGTGCGCCCGGCGTCGCTGATCAATGCCTTGCCGCGCGATCCGCGTCAGCATCAGTCGTTCGAAAACATCCGCATCGTCGGCAAAGGCACGATTGACGGCAACGGCTGGAAGCGCCGCGCCGATGTCGTCGACGAACGCGGTCAGCCATTGCCGTTCTACCTGCCCAGCGACAACACCCGCTACCAGCAGGACGGCATTCTGGCCAAGGCGCAGGTCGAGCAAGCGGTCGCGCGCGGCATGAACGTTAAGGACGCCTACGGCCAGATGCGCTCGTCGCTGATCACCCTGCGCAACGTGAAAAACGTGTTCTACGGCGGTTTCACCGTGGTGAACCCGGCATTCCACGGGATCATGAACCTGGAAACCGAAAACGTGGTGCTGGCCAATACCACGCATAAAACCTACGACGCCAATAACGGCGACGGCATCGAATTCGCCAACAGCAAGGGCGCGATGGTCTTCAACAACTTCTTTGATACCGGCGATGACTGCGTCAATTTTGCTGCGGGTACCGGGGCGGATGCCGTGCAGCAAAAGCCGCAGGAAGATGCCTGGATCTTCAATAACTACTTCCGCAAGGGTCACGGCATGGTGGTTGCCGGCAGCCATACCGGCGCGTGGATTCAAAACATTCTGGCCGAAGACAACGTTTCCGATGGCACCGATGCCGGCCTGCGCATGAAGAGCACCAACTTCATGGGCGGCGGGGCGCGTAACGTGATCTTCCGCGACTCGGCGATCCGCAATACGCTCAAGCAGGCATTCATTTTCACCCTCGACTACAACGATCCGAACGCCAAGCTGGATTACCAGCGCTCAACCATCCCCGGGCAATTCCGCGATATCCGCGTCGCCGACGTGAGCATCGAAAATGCTCAGGGCAAGGCGATCGAAGTCAAGGGCGACAGTCAGCACAACGCCTGGCATCAGGGGTTGGTGTTCGAGCGCGTGCGCTTCAGTGGCCCGGCCAAAGCGCAGATCGACGGGTTGAAGGATTCGCTGTTTGACCAAGTGTCGTTCAGCGGGCACGGCGCTGCCAACCCGTGGCAAATCACCGGGAGTGTCGGGCTGACGTTCACGGATGTGCAGCCACCACCTCCGTAGAGCCCTGATCAAGGTTTCGTCGATTTACCGAGGTCTTTCGAGTCGCTCGAAGTGGCTGCATCTTTTGCCGTTTCATGCGACTCGGCGCCGGAGTTTGAACCCGACGCCTCTTCACCTTTCTTGTCGGCCTTGTCTTCGTTGGATTGAGCTTTGCCGGCCTGATTCACGCCGGGAAGCGCGGTCGGTGGCGCGGCAGACTCGTCAGCTGCCTGCCCGGCTGCCGAGGCGAAAAGCGGGCAGGCCGAGATCAGGCCTGCTAGGGTGAACGCTGCAATTTTGCTGTTCATGATGGGCGTCTTCCGGTCGAAGCGGATGGTGATCATTGGAAGTGCCCGGCGAGCGAAGGTGCCCGCTGCTGGACGGGCGGTCGGTCGCTGACGTTCTCATCACTTGAGGTCGACGATCTGGCCCCACTCAAGCCCGAACCGGCCGAGGTATTTCCTCAGTCGATCGGCATCGTTGGGTTGTGCCTTGGCTTGGCGTGATATTCCGAACAGTCGGCGGCCGGCATCGGACAAGCTGTCCGCCTGCCGGCACACCTCAATTACTGCCTTCAATTGCAAGCGGTCGAACAGATCCATGCTTTCGGCGTCTCCCGGCAACGCTCCTGAAATCGCCTGCGGTTGCGCCAAGCCCCACGCGTAGCGCAGCCGATCAATTTCCTCCTGCACCTGTGCCTCATCGATACGCCCACTGTCGGCCAGGGTCGCCATGCGCGTAATCGAGGCGGACAGTTCACGGAAGTTGCCCAGCCAGGCCGCTTCGCGAGAGCTGGCGAACGCCAGATAACTGCGCCGGGCTTCCAGATTGAAGCGCACCAGTTGCCCGTGTTCGCGGGCGTGGCGTTCCAGCTCGAAATCAATGTTCGGTTCGATGTCCTCGCGGCGGCCGGCGAGGCCGGGCAGGTCGAACGTCCACAGGTTGATGCGCGCGTACAAATCTTCGCGGAACAGGCCGTCAGCGACTCGGCTGCGCAGGTCGCGGTGGGTGCCGGCGATGATCAGGAAATCGCTTTCGACTTCCTTATCGGAGCCCAACGGAAAGAAGCGTTTTTCTTCAATCGCCTTGAGCAGCATCGCCTGTTCGTCTGCGCCCAGTTCGCCGATCTCGTCGAGAAACAGCATGCCGCCATCGGCAGCGCGCAACAGGCCGTCGCGAGCGTTCTGTGCGCCGGTGAAAGCGCCTTTGACATGGCCGAAAAGCGCCGACATCGCGCCATCGCCACGTAAGGTGGCGCAGTTGACCTCGACAAAACGCCCCTGCATCTGGTGGCGACTGCGTTTCAGTTCGTAGATGCGTCGGGCGAGGAAGGATTTGCCAGCGCCGGTCGGACCGATCAGCAGCATCGGCGCCTTCGACCGCACTGCCACGCGCTCGATCTGTTCGATCGATCGGTTAAATGCGGCGTTGCGTGTGGCGATGCCGGACTTCAAGAACTCCAGGCCTTCGAGGCGCTTGTTGGCAAAGCGCGAGGCGATGCGATCGTAGCGCGACAGGTCAAGATCGATCAGGGCATGCGTGCCGATGGCGTGATCGCTGTCGCTGTTGCGCTTGGCCGGGGAGGTCTGGATCAGTCGCGCCGGCAGATAGCGCGCCTCGGTCAGCAGGAACCAGCAAATCTGCGCGACGTGGGTGCCGGTGGTGATGTGGACGAGGTAGTCCTCGCGCTCGGTGTCGAAATCGTAGGCGGTGGTGAAGTCGTGCAGCGCACCGTAGACCTCTTCGAAATCCCACGGGTTGCGCAGTGACATCGGGTGCAGGCGCACTTCGGTCTCTGGCGAAACCTGCTGGATGTCGGCGCGCACCCGCTCGGCCAGGCTGACATCGCGGGCGTCGATGCCGTGAATCAGCTCGAGCCGGTTGATCAGCACATCCTGCTGTTGGCACAGGCCAACGCTGGGGCGCCAATGGCTCCAGCGATTGGCGCCTTTGCCGACGCGATCGAGGGTGGCGCCGATAAATTCGATGGCGACGGTTTGCATATTTGGCATGTTTATCTCAAAAGATAAAAAACGATATCCAATGATAAATATTCGACGAGGGATTTGTCGTCAATTCATTCGATGAAAAATGGATTAGTAAATAAAAACGATATAAATCAACAAGATATAAATTTTATTCGAGAAAAATCAAAAGCTGGCACAGCCGCTGCAATACCAATCGCAACGAACAGGACAACACAGCGAGACGCCAAGATGGCCAACTCAAATCTCTTCAACACGCAATCGAATCACCTGCCGGCCTGCGATACTTCGAATGCCTCTGGTGCCAGCGCTTATACCTACAGCCCGAAGCATCAACTGGCGCAATTGGCAGTGACCGGTTGCCTGAACCAGACCTTTTACGCCTGCGCAGAAAGTCAGCTGGATCAAGTGCTGAAGCTGGTGGCCGAGCTCGACAGTCGTTTCGTGGCGAAAACCGCGATCTACGCTCGCCAAAAGGGTCACATGAAAGACATGCCGGCATTGTTACTGGCGGCATTGACCGCTCAGCGTTCAAGTCTGGTGCCAGAGGTTTTCGAGCAAGTCATCGACAGCGGCAAGATGCTGCGTAACTTTGTACAGATCCTCCGTAGCGGTGCCACCGGGCGTAAATCCCTTGGCTCGCAACCCAAGCGTCTGGTGCAGAACTGGCTGAACAGCGCGACCGAGCGGCAACTGCTGCAAGCGTCGATCGGCAATCAACCGTCGTTGTCGGACGTGGTGAAGATGGTTCACCCCAAACCTGCCGAAGCGTGGCGCGAAGCGTTTTTCGCTTGGCTGATTGGTAAACCGGTGGAGGCGAAGGCCTTGCCGGAGTTGACTCGCGATTTGCTGGCGTTTCGCAGCGGCGCGAGTGATGAAGTGCCGGCGGTGCCGTTTCAGTTGCTCGGCAACGAAACACTGAGCAAGGAGCAATGGGCCGATCAAGCCCGCAACATGGGCTGGCAGGGACTGCGCATCAACCTCAACACATTGGCGCGCCATGGCGCGTTTGAAGTACCGGGTTGCATCGAATATGTCGCGGCGCGGTTGGCCGATCCGCAGGAAGTGGCGAAGGCGCGGGTGTATCCGTATCAGTTGTTGTCGGCTTACCGGATGATGGGCGAAAACACCCCGGCAGCGATCCGCGAAGCCTTGCAGGATGCACTGGAGTTGTCGCTGAGCAACGTGCCCAAGCTTGAGGGTGCGGTGGTGGTTTGCCCGGATGTATCGGGTTCGATGGGCAGTCCTGTGACCGGTTATCGCTCTGGCGCGACCTCGCAGGTGCGCTGCATCGACGTGGCGGCGCTGGTGGCCGCAGCGGTCTTGCGTAAGCAGCCGGCTGCGCGGGTCATGCCGTTCGAGATCAACGTGGTAGGTATCCAGCTCAACCCGCGTGACAGTGTGATCAGCAACGCCGAGAAGCTCGCCGGGATTTTCGGCGGCGGCACCAACTGCTCGGCACCGCTGAAAAGATTGGCGGACAGCCAGGCCAGGGTCGATACGTTGATCATGGTCTCGGACAACGAATCGTGGATCGATTCGCAACGTTACGGTGCCAGCGAAACGATGCGCCAATGGGAGCGGATCAAGAAGCTCAACCCACAGGCACGGCTGGTGTGCATCGACATCCAGCCAGGCCATGCAACACAGGCGGCGGATCGTGATGACATCTTGAATGTCGGCGGTTTCAGCGATGCGGTGTTCGATGTGATCGAGCAGTTCACCAGCGGCCAATACAGTGCGCAGCACTGGGTCGAGGCGATCGAAAGCGCGTCATGAATTGATTGATCACCGGTGCTGAATGCCGATGGGACTACATCCAAGACGTCTCATCAAGCCCTTGTCAGCGCCAGTGACGGCACGAATGCCTGATGGCTGTACATCCAAGGCCGGTTAAGTCCGGAGCGCGGCAACGCGCAACAGTCATCAACTTTTGTCGTGCCACCTTTTTTGCGGTTATTGGCAGCGAATGCGACAGGTACTACATCGGAAAGCGGGTTCGACTCCCGCCCCGGCAACGGGGGCTCAACTGGCAGAGCCACAGTGCCTGTGTTTTTGTCGCTGCGACTTACAGAACAACGCCGAATCATCGGCCAATGAATAAAGAATGAAGACATGAAAGAACACACTTACCAGCTGCTCGAAGTCGCCAACGGCAAACCGATCAAACTCTGGACCGAAGGCGTCCCGGTGGAAAAAGAGGCCCGCGAGCAGTTGATGAACACCGCGAAAATGCCGTTCATCTTCAAACATCTGGCGGTCATGCCGGACGTACACCTGGGCAAGGGTTCGACCATCGGCAGCGTGATCCCGACCGTCGGCGCGATCATTCCGGCAGCGGTTGGCGTCGACATCGGCTGCGGCATGATCGCCGCACGTACGTCGCTGACCGCCGCTGATTTGCCGGACAACCTGCTCGGTCTGCGCAGCGCCATCGAGCAAGCCGTGCCGCATGGCCGCAGTTCAAGCCATTCGCGACGCGACAAGGGCGCCTGGGATGAAATCCCGCAGCAAGCCGATCAAGCCTGGACGGGGCTGCAGCCACGGTTCAAGTTGATCACCGACAAGTACCCGAAACTGGCCAACACCAACAACCGTGGGCACCTCGGTACGCTCGGCAGCGGCAACCACTTCATCGAAGTGTGCCTGGACGAAGCCAACCGCGTCTGGTTCATGTTGCACAGTGGCTCGCGCGGTGTCGGCAACGCCATCGGCAACCTGTTTATCCAGATGGCTCAGGCGGATATGCGTCAGCACATCGCCAACCTGCCGGACCGTGACCTCGCCTACTTCGAAGAAGGCAGCCGGCACTTTGATGACTATGTGGAAGCGGTGGGTTGGGCGCAGGACTTCGCCAGACAGAACCGCGAACTGATGATGCGCGCGGTGATTCAGGCGACGCGACAGATTATTCGCAAGCCGTTTGAAGTGGCGCTGGAAGCGGTCAACTGCCACCACAACTACGTGCAGAAAGAGCGGCATTTTGGTGAGGAGGTGCTGGTTACCCGTAAAGGCGCGGTGTCGGCGAAGAAGGGCGAGTTGGGGATTATTCCAGGCTCGATGGGTGCCAAGAGTTTCATCGTTCGCGGTCTGGGCAACGAAGAGTCGTTCAGTTCCTGCAGCCACGGCGCCGGTCGCACCATGAGCCGCACCAAGGCGAAAAACATCTTCACCGTCGAAGATCAGATTCGCGCCACTGCCCATGTGGAGTGCCGTAAGGACGAAGCGGTGATCGACGAAATTCCGATGGCCTACAAGGACATCGACAAAGTCATGCACGCCCAGCGTGAGCTGGTGGAAGTGTTGCACACCTTGCGTCAGGTGGTGTGCGTCAAAGGATAAAAGGAAAGCAGGTCATGGAACTGGAAGAGCGTCATCCGCTGTGCGCCACGATGCGTGCGCGGGTACTGGAAGAGCTGGCGCGCATAGAACGTGAACGCAATGTCACCGTTTTGTATGCCTGTGAGTCCGGCAGCCGGGCCTGGGGTTTTGCCTCGACCGACAGCGATTACGACGTGCGGTTTGTTTACGTGGAGAAGCCCGAGTGGTTTGTCCAGGTCGATGCGCCACGTGATGTGATCGAACGTCCGCTGGACGATGAACTCGACGTCAGTGGCTGGGAACTGCGCAAGACCCTCGGGTTGTTGCGCAAATCCAATCCGACCTTGCTGGAGTGGCTCGACTCGCCGCTGGTTTATCGCAGTGAAACCGCTCAGGTAGCGCAACTGCGCGAACTCGCCGAAGCGTTCTACAGCCCGCCCGCCGCGCGCAATCACTATCTGTCGATGGCGAAGAAGAACTTTCGCGGTTACCTGCAAGGGGAAACCGTCCGTTTCAAGAAGTACTTCTACGTGCTGCGGCCACTGCTGGCGGTGCGCTGGATCGACCAGGGCCGAGGGCGGCCGCCGATGACGTTCGCCGACCTGCTGACCACCGTCGACGACCGCGCGCTGCTCGCGGAAGTCGACGAACTGCTGGCCCTCAAACGCAATGCCGACGAGAGCGCCTACGGGCCGCGTCGTCCGGCGCTGCACGGGTTCATCGCCGCCGAACTTGAGCGCGAAGTGCCGACATTACTCAGAACTTCGGAAGACTCGCGACGCCTGGATCGGTACCTCAGGGAAACCGTCGGGTTGTACGCGTAAGGAAAGCAATGAAACAGGAAGTGATAGAACTGGACGGTGCCATCGGTGGCGGCCAGGTGTTGCGCAGTGCCTTGAGCCTGTCGATGGTGACAGGCCGGGCGTTTCGCATTAAACAGATCCGCGCCAAACGCAGCCGTCCGGGATTGCTCAGGCAACATTTGACGGCGGTCATGGCGGCGGCCGAGGTCTGCGGCGCGACGGTTGCCGGTGCGCAGTTGGGCTCGCAAGCGTTGAGCTTTGAACCCGGCGCGATTCGCTCCGGCGATTACCAGTTCGCCATCGGCACGGCCGGCAGTTGCACGCTGGTGTTGCAGACCTTGTTGCCGGCACTCATGCGGGCACCGCAGGCGAGTCGGGTGCGCATCTCGGGTGGCACGCATAACCCGCTGGCGCCGCCGACCGATTTCCTCGTGCGCAGTTGGCTGCCGCTGTTGCGGCGGATGGGCGCCAACGTCGAGCTGGACTTGTTGCGACATGGGTTTGTCCCGGCAGGCGGTGGCGAGATTGAGGTGAACGTGCAGCCGTCGAATCTGACGCGGCTGGATCTGTGTGAACGCGGCGAGGCCATCTCGCAACAGGCATCGGCGCTCACCGCCGGGCTGGCGCCGACGGTGGCCGAACGTGAGCTGAGCCAGGTGGCCAAGCGCTTGAGTCTGCCGCCTGCGGCGCTGCAACATGTCACGCTCGATGCGGCGCGGGGCCCGGGCAATGTGTTGTTGCTGGAGTACGCATTCGAGCACGTCACCGAAGTGTTCAGCGCGTTTGGCCAAGTGTCGCTAAGGGCTGAAAAGGTCGCCGACGCCGCGATCAATCAGGCCGCCGACTGGTTGCGCAGTGGTGCTGCGGTGGCCGAGCATTTGGCCGATCAGTTGCTGTTGCCAATGGCGCTGGCCGGTGGCGGCTCGTTTACCACGCCGCGCATGACCGAGCATCTGCACAGCAATATCGCGGTGATCGAGGTGTTTTTGCCGGTTCGCATCGATTGTCGGGAAGAGGGTGCGGATCGATTGCGCGTTGAGGTCAGCGCCAACTGATCGTCAGGCCAGGGGCGGTGGGATTTCATCAGGAAATCCCACCGCCCTTTTTTACGTTCGTAAAAAAGTTCCGAAAGGCGGCAAATTGCTGGCCCCCGGATTTTTGCTTCCCCGGCAAAATCGCCTTTTTTCAAAAGGTTAGGTTGGCTCTATGCGGACGATTGTCATCACCGTTGCAACGCTTTCCCTGGCTGTTTTCGCGGTGGGAGTGCAGGCGAAAGAACTGAGCAAAAGCCATCGCTTTGCCTGCACCTGGGGCTCGGACATTGCTGCCGGTGCCCAGCAATCGAAGTTGTCGGGCGTCTCGCTGTACGGCGCACGCAAACAATTGCAGGTGCGCCGATTCCAGCAACCGTGGATGCGCATGACCGCGATGGGGATTACCGAGCAAACCTACAACAGCACGTCGAAGCTTAAGCCAGCGGCGGTCAAGCAGACCTATTACGAACAATGCGTGCGCCACGAATTGGCCCAGCGTTAATACAAAAAGCCCAACCTGAACAGGTTGGGCTTTTTCATGCCTGACGAAATCTCAGCGTCACTTTTCACTTTCGCAATTGACCATCCACGACACGCCAAAACGATCCACCAACATGCCGAAGCGTGCGGCCCAGAAGGTCGCTTCCAGCGGCATGTCGACGCGACCGTCCTTGGCCAGTGCGTTGAACACGCGCTCCGCTTCGGCGATGCTGTCGACGTTCAGCGAAATCGAGCAGCCGCTCATGCCTTGAGTCGGCCGATCGGGCGTGGTGTCCGAGGCCATGATCATTTGATCGCCGACTTTCAGGCAGGTGTGAATGATCAGGTGGTGGTGCTCTTTCGGCACGTGCTCGGCGGCGGGGGTTTCGCCGAACGTCATCATGGCCTCGAGTTTTCCCTGCAGGGCTTGCTCGTAAAAGGTAAACGCCTCGCGGCAATCACCGTTGAAGATCAGGTACGGGTCGATTCTCATGTCTCTGCTCCCGACAGTCAGGCGCGGAGCGTGGCGGGTGTTCGCCGGGTTCCGCGTTGGGCGGTTAAAACATAGCAGAGCATTGGACGCCGGAAAGGCCGAAGTCTTCCAGATGTTTTTGTTCTGAAAAGTGCGTCGACGATAACGCGGTCGTCGCGTGAAATTCCGTCGTGGCGCTGGAGTACCATAACGCACCGCCACCGCCTGCAGAGTGCAAAGCCCCATGCCTGATCTATCGCGTTTCACCTCTTTGTTCGATCAGGCGCAGCGAGCCTTGCGCCTGGTCTGGGGGACATCGCGTGGCTTGTTTCTGGGGCTGGTGTTGGCAACGTTGATTGCCGGTTTGCTGCCGGCACTGGCGGCATGGTTGGGGCAACGGATTGTCGATGCCGTGGTTGCAGCGATGCAGTTGCACGCGCAACACGGCAGTGCGCCGTTGTGGCCAGTGTTGCGTTATGTGTTGTTGGAGGCCGGAGTATTAGCGATGTTGTCCGGTACACAACGGGCACTGTCGGTGCAGCAGTCGTTGTTGCGGGTGCAACTGGGGCAGAAGGTCAATACGCTGATCCTGGAAAAAGCGCAGACCCTGTCACTGGTGCAGTTCGAGAACTCCGAGTTCTACGACAAACTGGTGCGTGTCCGTCGTGAGGCTTCGACCCGGCCGCTGGCGCTGGTCATGAAGTCGTTGGGATTGATTCAAAACCTGATCATGCTGATCAGCTTTGCTGTGCTGCTGGTGCATTTCTCCCCTTGGGCGCTGGTGCTGCTGGTGGTCGGTGCGTTGCCGGTGTTCTTTGCCGAGGCGCATTTTTCCGGTGACGCCTTTCGCCTGTTCACCCGCCGCGCGCCGGAGAGTCGACAGCAGAATTACATCGAAACCCTGCTGTCCCACGAGACCTATATCAAAGAGGTCAAGCTGTTTGGCTTTGCACCGTTGTTGCTACAACGCTACCGCGACACCTTCGCCAGGTTGTATGCCGAAGACCGCCGCCTGACGTTGCGGCGCGATGGCTGGGGTTTCGGCCTCGGTCTGCTCGGTACTGCGGCTTTTTACGTGGCCTATGCCTGGGTGGTGATCGATGCCGTGCATGGCCAGATCAGCCTCGGCCAGATGACCATGTATCTGGTGCTGTTCAAGCAAGGCCAAAGCGCCGTGAGCAGCAGTCTCAGTGCGATCAGTGGCCTGTACGAAGACGGCCTCTACCTGACGAGTCTCTATGAGTATCTGGCCGAACCGGTGCAGTTGGATACCGGACACCTGACCGTTGGCGTGTGCCCGGGCGATGGTTTGCGATTCGAAAACGTCGGCTTCCGTTATCCCGGTGCCAGTCGGCCAGCACTGGAAAACATTGATCTGCAACTGGTGCCAGGCCAGAGCATGGCGCTGGTCGGGGAGAACGGTTCTGGCAAGACCACACTGATCAAGTTACTGACCCGGCTCTACCGCCCTGATCAAGGGCGCATCCTGCTCGACGGCAGCGATTTGCAGGATTGGCAGGAGACCGCGTTACGGCGGCGGATTGGCGTGATTTTTCAGGACTATATTCGCTACCAGTTCACCGTTGGAGAAAACATCGGCGTCGGCGATACCCTGGCGTTCAACGACGCGCAGCGTTGGCAGAAGGCGGCAGCTCAAGGCATGGCTGCACCCTTCATCGAAGGGCTGGACAAGGGTTATGCCACGCAATTGGGACGCTGGTTTGCCGGTGGCCAGGAGTTGTCTGGCGGGCAGTGGCAGAAGATTGCCTTGTCCCGCGCGTATATGCGCCGTGAAGCCGACATTCTGATCCTCGATGAGCCGACTTCCGCCCTTGATCCGGCGGCCGAAGCGGCAGTGTTCGAGCATTTCAGCCAGCACAGCGAAGGTCGCATGACGTTGCTGATTTCCCATCGATTTTCCAGCGTGCGCAATGCCGACCACATCATCGTGCTGCAACAAGGCCGGATTCTGGAGCAGGGCGGCCACGATCAATTGATCGCCGCTGCCGGGCATTACGCGCAACTGTTCGATTTGCAGGCTCGCGGCTACCGTTAAGTATCCCGCCCGCTGCGCACGGTTGTCGGCCCGGCCACCCGAGGGACGGGCTTGCTCTGCATCAGGCCGTCGAGCGCTTTGCGGTAATTCTGCCCGCCGAGCGCCATGCTGTTGTTGTGCGTCGCGCCCGGCACCAACAGTAGACGCTTGGGTTGTTGCGCGGCGTTGAACAGTTGCTCGCTGAAGCGCGGCGGCACGAAAGCGTCAGCCAGACCGTGCACCACCAGCAGTGGCATGTGAATGTCGGCGATCTTGTCGATCGAATCGAATTTCTGCGAGAGCAGCCAGCGCACCGGCAGCGAAGTGTTGGCCACGGAGGCGGCGACATCGGCCAGCGTGGTGAAAGTGGACTCGATCACTAGTCCGCGAACCGGTAACGCGGAATGATCCCGAGCGGCGGTTTGCCCAAGTTCTGCGGCCAGATCGATGGCCACAGCGCCACCGAGGGAGTGCCCATAGATCAGGCGTTTGGCCGGATCCGGTTGCAGCAGTTTGAAACGTTCCCACGCCACTCGCGCATCTTCGTAAACACTGCTTTCCGACGGCAGATCACCGTGACTCTTGCCGAAACCGCGATAGTCGATGGCCAACACTGAATAACCCGCCGCGCGCAATTGTTCGATGCGGAACAACTGCCCGGTCAGATTCCAGCGCACCCCATGCAAATAAAGAATGGCCGGCGCATTGGCCTTTTCCGCCGGCCACCACCAGGCATGGATGTTTTCCCCGGCCTTGAAGCTTTTCGGTTGCAGGTCGAGTTCCTGCACGCTGCCAGGCAAGCCGTGATACCAGCCAGCGGTGCCCGGTTCGATGCGAAACAGCAGTTTGCGTTCGGTGTGTTCCAGCACACCACAACTCGCCGGCACGCCGATAATCAGCGCGGCCATGCAGGCAAACGCCAAACGGCGGCGGCGCAGACGCGTCATGAAGGACAGCAACATTAAACGTTTCACCCAAGCGCAGACAAAGAAGGCTTTTTACCAGATGCCTCGGCCTGCGCGTGAGATTTTCGACCACCGCCCCGGCACAACGATTACCAAATGCTGCGAAGACTCACACGACCTGCAGCACAATCTTGCCGATATGGTCGCCAGCTTCCATGTGCGCGTGGGCCTGAGCGGCTTCGGCGAGTGGATAGACCTTGTCGATCATCGGCAGGCAGCGCCCGGCAGCCAGCGCCGGCCATACGTGCTCGCGCAGTTGATCGGCGATCGCGGCTTTTTCGGCTGCGGTACGGGCGCGCAACAGCGAGCCGGTAATCACCGCACGTTTGGCCATCATCGCCAGCAGATCAAAGTCATTGGCCCGCGCGCCGCCGAGGAAGCCGAGCATGACCAGGCGACCGTCCATCGCCAGGGCGCTGACGTTACCGTTGAGGTACGAGCCGCCCATGATGTCGAGGATCACATTCACGCCTTGGCCGGCGGTTTTATCGGCGATCACCTCAGCGAAATCCTCATCGCGATAATTGATCGCTTGACCACCCAGTTCGCGAATCGCTGCGCATTTGTCCGGGCTGCCGGCGGTGGCAAATGCTTCTATACCGAATTCGCGGCAAAGCATCAGTGCGGTAGTTCCGATGCCGCTGGTGCCACCGTGAATCAATGCGCGTTGACCACGGCTGGCGCCGCCGAGGCCGAACAGGTTGGCCCACACGGTGAAGAAGGTTTCCGGGATTGCGGCGGCGTGCACCCAGTCCAGGCCTTGTGGAATTGGCAGGGTCTGGCCGGCCGGGACTGCGCAGTATTCGGCATAACCGCCGCCGTTGGTCAGCGCGCAGACTTTGTCACCCACGCTGAACTGATTGACACCGGCCCCGAGAGCCACGATTTCACCGGCGACCTCGAGTCCGGGAATCGGGTTCATGCCGGGTTTCATCGGGTATTTGCCGGCCCGCTGCAAGGCGTCCGGCCGGTTGATTCCGGCGGCGTGTACGCGGATCAACACTTCGCCTTCTGCGACAGTTGGAAGTGGCACGCGTTTCGGTTGCAGGACGTCGGGGCCACCGGGTTCGGTGATTTCGATTCGGGTCATTTCGTTGGGCAGGGACATATCGATTCCTGTTGGCATAAGTTCTGTAGATGGGAGCGTGATTCGTGAGCAATGATTCCCTTCAATTTGCACAGCAGCGCGGCTCAATAGGGGCCGGCAGCCATTTCATCGCTTGCTCCAGCAGCAGCGCCACGACAATCGCGCCAGCGGCAATGACGAACAACAACGCGTGATGACCACCGCTGGCATTGAACAGCGCCGAATAGGCAAATCCAGCCAGCGCCTGAAAGGTGGCGAATGACACCGTGGCGCGGCTCCAGGCAATTTGCTGGCGATGATGCTCCGGCACCAGTTCATGCACCCGCGCCAGCGCCAGCGGCACAATGCCGGGCGGAAATGAACCGAGAATCACCGCCAGCAACGCCAGCGCCAGAAACGAGTGAGTCAGCGCCAGCAACCCAAGGGCAACCGCTTGCACCACCAGCACCAGGCGAATGCCTGACCGCGCGCCAAGGTGATCGGCGAGGAAGCCATAACTCACCGGGCCGACAATCGCGCCCAAGCCATACATCACCCAGATCAACGCGCCGATGTGCGCCCCGGCACCGAGCCCACGCGCCACGTAATCCACCAGAAACACCATGGCGGGCACCAGGCCGGCGGCCATAAAGGCGTATTGAGCGAACAGCAAGTACACACCGCGCGGTGTCGGTTCTGTGGATACGGTTTCCAGCGAAACCACCGGGTGTGCGAAATCAGACGGCCAGCCAAACCAGCTCAGCGCCGTCAGCAACAAAGCCAAAGCCCCCAGGCCCAGCCACGTCGCCTGTAAACCAAGGCTCAACAGCGGCGGCACCAGCGTCCCGGAACCGGCAATGCCGAGACCGATGCCCAGAAAAATCGCGCCACTGGCCAGCCCTTTACGCGCCGCCGGGACATGCGGCAGTACTGTCGCGGCCACTAGAACCATGATCGCGCCGCCAGCAATCCCGGACAGCAGCCGCCAGCCGAAGAACCAGCTCACCGACAACGGAAATGCGCAGGCAAAAAAAGCCGCCGTGACCACCAGCATCATCAGCCGCAAGGCATTTCTATTGCCGAGCTGGCTTGCTGCCGGGCGGCCGAGCAGGGCGCCGATCAGGTAGCCCACCAGATTGGCCGCACCGAGGTAGACCACATCATTGGCGCTGAACCACTGCGCCTCAATCAGCGAAGGGATCAACGGGGTGTAAGCGAAACGCGCCAGTCCGATGCTGACCAGGCTGGCGCAGAGGCCGGCGAAGATCGGCAGCCAGATACCGGTGGAGGTTGAAGTGCGCATGATAGCGATCTCGCGGGAGGTTTATGGCGTTCAGCATATCGGTTATCGTTGCTGCGTTAATGCAGCGAATTGGCGGCACTATGATGCGAATTTGCATCGCACGGAGACAGCATGAATTGGGATGACGCACGGGTATTTCTGGCCGTCTGCCGCGAGTCGACACTGCGTGGCGCAGCGCGGGTTTTAGGAGTGGATCAGGCGACCGTCGGACGGCGCATCGCGGCGCTGGAAAAATCTTTGGGCGCGACGTTGTTTTTGCGCACCTCCGACGGCTACGCGTTGACGGCCGTCGGCGAAGCAGCGCTCAAAAGCGTGGAGAAAATGGAGCATTCGGCGTTGGAGCTGGAGCGGCAGATTCAAGGTCTGGACGATCGCCTGACTGGCACGGTGCGCGTCAGTACTACCGATTCGCTGGCCATCGACTTTCTGATTCCGGCCATTGCCCGCTTGCACGCGCAGCACCCGGACGTGCGAGTGCAACTGGATGCGTCCACGCAGATTCTCAGTCTGGCCAAGCGCGAAGCGGACATCGCCGTGCGCAACACTCGGCCGGACAATCCGGACCTGATCGCCCGGCGCATTGCCCGTTGGCCGGTGGGGCTGTTTGCTTCTCAAGCCTATATAGATGCCAATGGCGTGCCGCAGCCGGGCACGGCGTTTGAAGGGCATGATCTAGTGGTCTATCAACCGTATCTGCAAGGCAAAAAAGACCTGACGCTGGTGTCTGAGCCGTTGAGTCGCGGTCGGATCGTCGCCAGCCTCAGTTCCAGTTTGCTCGTGCGCCGGTCAATTGCGGCAGGGTTGGGTGTAGGAGAAATCCCGGTGTACATGGGCGAGCGCGATGGCTTGATCAGGCTCTGGCCGGAGCGCACGACGCCGCTCCCGTATGAGGTATGGCTGGTAACCCACGCAGACCTGCGCCATACCGCGCGGGTGAGGGCGGTGATTGAGCAGATTGTCGACGTGTTCGCGTCGGAGAATGAGTAGGTAGACGCTGTTTTGGCAGGGCTACAACTTCTGACGAAACGGCCTACATCAGAGGCAGAATCTCCCGGCTTGTCGGCATTCTGGATGCGGCCTATTGTTTTCGTCAGCTCGGTGAGGGACGTCAGGCTTTCACTGATGTTAATACCAGGGACGGTAGGGTCAGAGCCAGGAAGGTGTCGAGTTGAAAACCACGGAATTCAGTCAAAATCCAGTCAGTGATCTGTCGAGTAAAAGTCGGAATGCTAAAGCCATGAACGCTATAGGTCGTGAAGAGTTCAACGCCAGGATCGAAACCATCGAGGCCAGGATGGACGCTCGGGTCGAGGGTGTGTCGGCGAGGATCGATGCTTACCTGTTGACTCAGGCTGAGCGAGACAAGACTCAAATGGAGAGGGATAAACGATACGATCTGATGTGGGACGGTGTACAACGGATCGCCGAAGAATCAAAAGAAGCCATCAAACATGCCTCGACAATAAAGGCGCATTACTGGGCGACGACAGCCGTCCATTTTCTCGGAATGATCACCGTCGTCGTGGGGGCGCACTTCGCCAATCAGGCAGCGGTGTTAACCACCTTGCAGACGACACTCGCGGCGATCCAGGTAGGTAAAGATATAGGCGCACCAAGACCTGCTTCGCAACAAGCGCCCGAATCAGCACAATAGAAAACGGCCTTCAAGGAAGGCCGTTTTTGGTGAGCATTGAAACACCGCGTCATGGCATCTCTGGCAACTCCTGCGGCCGCAAGTCGAACACCAGCACCTCGGCATCGACCCCGTTGCTCAAGGTCAGCAATTGTTCCTCGCGAACCCGCACGCCGTCACCTTCCTGCAATGGTTGGCCATTGAGTTCAACACTGCCGCGTGCAACGTGCACATAGGCGTAGCGGTTGGCCGGCAATTTCAGCGTGGCGCTTTCCTTGCCGTCGAACAGCCCTGCGTACACCCGTGCGTCCTGCCGCACTTTCAGCGAGCCGTCGTGGCCGTCCGGCGAAATGATTAACTGCAGACGACCGCGTTTTTTCTGTGCGGTGAAATGCTCCTGTTGATAGCGCGGTTTGGCACCGGCAACCTCCGGCACAATCCAGATCTGCAGAAAATGCACCGGTTTTGTTGCCGAATGGTTGAACTCGCTGTGCGCCACGCCGCTGCCGGCGCTCATCAATTGCACGTCACCCGGGCGGATGACCGAGCCGGTGCCCAGCGTGTCCTTGTGTTCCAGCGCACCTTCCAGCACGTAGGAAAAGATCTCCATGTCGCGATGCGGGTGCTGGCCAAAGCCTTTACCGGCGGCAACGCGGTCATCGTTGATCACCAGCAGGTCGGAAAAGCCCTGTTCGCGAGGGTCACGATAGCTGGCGAAAGAAAAGGTGTGAAAGGACTTCAACCAGCCATGATTGGCGAGGCCACGATCGGAGGCTTTGCGAAGAGTCAGCATGATGAAATCTCCTTGCGGGACGTGAATTCGTCCGAGTGAGGAGAAGGTTACTATTTACTGGGTTGCGCAATAAGTAGATGAAAATTGAAAGACTGTCCTGATCAGGTTGACAGTTATGCGATACCCTTCACACAAACTCTTGCGCCCGCGATGTATGACTTGACCATAATGTCGGGCCTGTCTCATGTTTCTTTGATTGAAGTGATGTCCTCCCATGAAAACCGTGGCAATGGTGCTGTTCCCCGACTTTCTCCTGCTAGACATGGCCGGGCCATTGGAAGTTTTTTCGGTTGCCAATCGCTTCCTGAAACCCGATGCGCATTATCAATTGATCACGCTTGGCACCGAGCGTGGCCCACTTCGGGCGTCCAATGGTGTGTTGGTGCATGCCGACCAAACTATCGACGACAACACCGAACATTATGATCTGCTGTTGGTACCGGGCGGTCCCGGTGCCTACAACCAACAATTTCCGTCGCTGTTTGCCTGGCTCAAAGGCGCTGTTCAGCGTGTCGACTATTACGGTTCGATCTGCACTGGCGCGTTTGTACTGGGTCATGCCGGATTACTTGATGGTTACCGTGTGACCACCCATTGGAACTACACCGAGCGCCTGATCAAGGGATTTCCGAGGGCCCAGGTCACGACCGATCAGATCTATGTCGAGGATCGCAACCTGATCACCTCGGGTGGCGTCACGGCCGGCATCGATATGGCGCTGGCGGTGATCGCCCGTGATCACGGGAAGAAACTCGCCCAGGATGTTGCGAAAGTCCTGCTGGTGGTGATGAAACGGCAGGGCGGGCAGGCGCAGTTCAGTCCGCTGATGGCTGCCGTGGCACCGCAGGAAACACCGATCACCCGCGCCCAGAGTTACGTGCTGGAACACCTCGACGAAGCCTTTACGGTCGAGCGCATGGCGGCCATTGCCAATATGAGTGCGCGGCACTTCGCGCGAGTGTTCACCCGCGACATCAACATGACGCCGATGGAGTTTCTGCAAAGTGCGCGCATCGACTGCGCGCGAAACCTGCTGGAAACCAGCGATCTGCCGCTTAAAACCGTGGCTTACAAAAGTGGTTTCGGCAGTGTGCGGCACATGCGTTCGCTGTTCGCTGAAAAGCTTGGTCTGACCCCCGTGCAATACCGTGAACAGTTCAGTTAGAGCGGTTGTGTCCGTCTGGCGCACTCGTATGTCCGTGCTGCGCCCCGTGTAGCGGTTGTCGCGTCATCTGAGGCTGCCAAGATAGCTGGCATGGATAGCCTCAACGATTTGAACACGGCGTCGGTGCTGCATTTCGGCCCTTACGCCTTCCACCTGCGCCAGCGGCTGATACTCGATGGAGATCGGCCGCTGCGCATGGGCGGTCGTGCGCTGGACATTCTGCAGGTGCTGGTCGAGCGTGCCGGTCGAGTGGTCAGGAAGGAACAGTTGATCGCTTTGGTGTGGCCGACGTCGGTGGTCGAGGAGATCAATCTGCGCGTGCACATCGCCGCGCTCAGGCGCGCCTTGGGTGACGGCGAAAACGGTCAGCGCTACATCGTTAACGTGCCGCAATGCGGTTACAGCTTTATTGCCCCGGTACGCTGCGACAGCGTCACGCAAGTGGTCTTCGAGGGTCTGCAAACGCCCCTGCATAATTTGCCTGCGCGACTGACCCCGGTTGCCGGACGCGATGCGCTGGTCGGCGGGCTGGTGCGGAAAATGCCACTGTGTCGACTGATGACCGTCACGGGCGCTGCCGGGGTAGGTAAATCCACTGTCGCATTGCGGGTCGCAGAGCTGCTGTTGCAGTACTACCGAGACGGCGTGTGGCAGGTCGATCTGAGCTTGATCGACGGCGACACGTCGCTCCTCGATCATGTGCTGCGCACCCTGGATTGCGATTTGACCGGGCTCTCGACTCGCCATGCCTTGCTGCTGCTGGATAACTGTGACCACCGCCGCGACGATTGCAGAGCTGCGATTGAAACGTTGCTCGAAGCCGCGCCTCGACTGTCGATTCTCGCCACCAGCCGTGAAGCCTTACACGTCAGTCTGGAAACGCATCAGTACGTGCCACCCCTGGCCATCCCGAAACGCTCGACGGCAGATTGCATCACTGAAGCCATGGGTCATTCTGCGGTGCAGTTGTTCGTCAGCCGCGCCCGGGCTCGACAGCATGATTTCCGCTTGCGCGAGCAGGATGTCAAAGCGGTCCTTGAAATCTGTCGCCAACTCGACGGTTTGCCCTTGGCGATCGAATTGGCGGCGGCGCAGATCGATGCGCTGGCGCTACTCGGCTTGCAGGCGCAAATAGCCAACGGTCTGCAAGTGCTCAGCCATGGCCGGCGCACCGCTGTGCCCCGCCACCAATCGATGCAGGCGGCCCTGCACTGGAGCTATCAGCGCTTGAGTGAGCAGGAGCAACGTGTGCTGCAACGTTTATCGGTGTTCAAAATGGCGTTTACGCTGGACGCTGCGCTAGCGGTGATCAGTTGCCCGCAACTGGCATCGCCGCGGCTTGCTGCGCTCATCGAAGGCCTGGTGCAAAAGTCATTGTTGACGGTAGAGCGGGGCGCCAGTGCCGGCCGCTACCGCATGCTCAATACCACCCGATGCTATGCCCGCGAGCAACTCGAACGCAGCGGTGAAGGGGTTGATCTTGAACGCCGGCACACGCGTTACATCAACCGGATTCGCCAAGCCTCAGGCGTGCACGTGCTCGTGTAGTTCGTTGATCAACAAGCGCACCTTGCGCAAGTCCGGGGTCGCGTAGCCCTCGGTGAAACGTTGGTAGACCGGACAGAGCAAGTCCAGCGCCTCGCGACAGCGTGACTGGCGCTGCCAGAGTTGCGCGAGTGACGTGGCACTGCGCAGTTCCCAGGCGAGCGCGCCTTGGGTGCGGGCGATGGTCAGGGATTGTTGCAGGAGTGCTTCGGCTTCCTTGAGGGCCTCTTCGCGAGCAGGCTCGCTCCCACAAGGATTCATCCTGTACTCAGAACCCATGTGGGAGCGAGCTTGCTCGCGAAGAGGCCCGCCCAGACAACCCGGATCTTCACTCAATAACGCATCCGCCCGAGCCCGCAAAATCTCCGCCGTGCTCCACCCCGCATCACCACTCAGCGCTCGCTCAAACAGGGCGTCATCCACAAAGCGGTCATCCAGCGTCACCATGATTTCCCGAATCAACCCGCTGCTGTCCTTCGGCACTGACGCCTCGGCTTGTGCGTCGATCACCTGCGCGTAGTGCCGCGCCCACGTGTTGAACAGCAACACCGAATGCTTCTGCGATTGCTCCAGCAACTGCTGCAACAGTGCCCGGGCGTTCTGCTGATCGCCGTTGTAATGCGCGATCAGGCAGCTGGCCAATGCCAGGGTGTAGCAAATCGAAGTGCCGTGGTCGATCTGCACGGCAATATCCAGAGCCAGCCGCGCTGTATGCCACGCTTGCTCCGGCAATCCCTGCAGCCATAGCACCCGCGCCAGCACCGTCAGCGAAGCGACACTCTGGTCGTACTGCACGCCAAAACCGTGAGTGAAGCGGTTGACGTGACCGCTGTGCGCCATACGCTGCAGCACCTGTTCGGCATGAATGCGCGCCTGCGGCTGGTCGCCGGCATAGTGCAGGGCCAGCACTCGCAGACGGTGGGTGCTCAGTGACAACAACGGGTCACCGTGCAGGCCGAGGCGGTCGAACTGTTCGCTCTGGGCCAGCGCCATGCGGTAGTGCCCGCAACTGAGGTTGACCGCCATGTGCCCGGACACCGCACGCAATTGCCCGGCGACGTCATCGTGCTCGTGGGCCAACTGGCGCGCATCGGCAAACGCCTGGATGGTTTCCGGAGTGCCGCCCCAGGTGTGATAGCAGGCACTGCCCAGAGCCAGCTTCAGAGCGATTTTCAGACGCGGGCAGGGTTCGCCGAGTTCGTCGAACAGCCTCAGCGCCCGGCGCACATAGCCACCGTACTCCTTGAGTAGTGACAACTCTTGCCACAAGGGCGCCGACGCTGCTGTCAGGCGAATCCCCAAGCCGCCCGGGCCGACACCGTTAAGGCTCCAGTCCAGCGCCGCGCGCAAATCTTCCAGCCCTCGCGCATAGCGTTCGATCCACAACGCCGTCGGTGTATTTTCCCAATCGCTCTGCGCCTGCTGCATCAACGCCAGACAACGCTCGGCATGGCGCTCGCGGGTTTCTTCGCATTCGGCGGCGTGCTCGAGTTTTTCCAGTGCATAACGGCGGGTCGTGTCGAGCAGGCGATAAAACACCTCTTCATCACCGACCTCGACGCTGAGCAGGGATTTGGCCACCAGTTGGGTGATCGAAACAAACACCACTCCGGGGTCGATCTGTTGGCCGACGATCACCGCCGCCGCTGACTCTAAAGTAAAACCACCGCAAAACACGCCCAAACGGCGCAGGCAGGTTTGCTCGCAACGGTCGAGCAGATTGAAGCTCCAATCCAGTGTGGCGCGCAGGGTGAGGTGGCGCTCCAGACTGCTTTGATTGCCAGTCGCCAGTGGCGGCAAGCGGCCTTGCAATTGACTCAGCAGGCCATCCAGGCCCAGTTCTGCGACCTGCGCTGCCGCCAGCTCCAACGCCAGTGGAATGCCGTCGAGTCGGTGGCAGATCTCGATCGCTTGCGGCAACTGCGCGTCGCTCAGCTCGAAACTTTCCTGCGCGGCAGTGGCCCGTTCGATGAACAGTTGCAGCGCCGAATAATCCAGCGCCTGCTGACGATTCAATATTGCGGGCATCGACGGGTATTCGAGGGAATCCAGACGCTGCACGAATTCGCCTTCGGCGCGCAGGCTCTCGCGACTGGTGGCGAGGATATGCACCTTCGGCGCTCCACGCAGAATGCTCTCGCTGAGCGCCGCGACGGCATCGATCAGGTGTTCGCAGTTGTCGAGCAGCAACAGCATTTGTCGTTGTTGCAGACCATTGACCAGCGCCGCCAGTGGATCACCCTCGAGCAACGCCAGATCGAGCAGGGCGGCCAGGTGCGAGTAAATCAACCGCGGATCGTTGAGCGGTGCCAGGTCCACCAGTCGAATGCCGTCGCGGTACTGTCCGATCAACTGCTCGGCCACGCGCAAGGCCACCGTGGTTTTGCCGATCCCGCCGGGGCCGACCAGGGTGATGCAGCGTCGGCGCGGCAACTGCGTCATCAAGCTATCGACGAGCGGCTGGCGGCCGATCATACGCGTGCGCCGCAAGGGCAAATTGTGCCGACCGCCAGCATCGCCCACAGGTCGCTCCTCCATGGATTCCATTAATACCGGGGCGACGAAACTGTAACCCCGTTGCGCCACGGTGATGATGTAACGCTGGCCGGCCTGACCGTCACCGAGTGCCTTGCGCAATGCCGCCATGTGCACCCGCAAGTTGATGTCTTCGACCACGCTGTCCGGCCAGACCCCGGCCATCAATTGTTGCTTGCTCACCACTTCGCCGGCATGGGCAAGCAAAATCAGGAGGATGTCCATCGCCCGTCGACCGAGACGCAACGGCTGCTCGCCTTCGAGCACCCGCCGTTGTCCGGGATGAATCCGATAGGGGCCAAAGCCGAGGGCCTGATTCGGGGAAAGACTCAACAGCTCACTCCTGCGGTGCGGCAACGGACAGAGCGGAGTAGCGCCGAGCGCGCGCGCAGGCCTTCTATTCCGGGGTGTCCCGGCATAATCCTCAGGTTTGAGCGTCAGTGCAACGGGGGCCGCAATCAAAACACGGCGGGCTGTGCACGGTGAGCTTTGGGTTCACGCATGATCTGGCAGCGCCAGGCAAACGGATTGATGCCTTCGCTGCGGGTGAACATATGACAGAAATGCGCCTGATCGCAGAACCCGCATTCCAGGCTGATTTGCGTCAGGCTCAGGTCGGTGTGCTGGATCAACAGCTTGGCCCGCGCAATACGCTGGGTGCGAATCCAGTCCTGCGGCGACACCCCGGTGCTGCATTTGAAGGCGCGGGAAAAATGGCTGCGTGACAGTGAACAGGCGCGGGCCAGTTCGGTGACCTCAAGGCTTTCGCCGAGGCGTTCGAGGATCAGCTGTTTGACCTGTCGTTCACGTTGCGGACTGAGCCCGCCGATCCCGGTCTTGCGTGGTTGATTGGCAGGGGCGAGGGCGACGCTGTGCTGTAAGTGAGCCATGGCCAAAGTCCGTGTCGATGGGGAATGCACGGTCGGCGCATCCCCTCAGGTCAAAAAAACAACGCTGCGCAGAGGGTTTCATTGTTGGCCGAGGGCGGGAGGCTGACGAGTTAATCGTTGTTAATTCCAGCGCATTGACCTGAACTCAGCACATCCCTGCAAGTCTGCGCCCCGCGGTTTGCGGCACGATGACTGCAAGCGTGGCGAACCGATGGGGCGCCGCAATCGGCAGGTCCAGGGGGAATCAAATGAAAGGCATCTTTAAAGTAGCGACGGCACTGACGTGCGCGCTGGTGATTTCCGGTGCCATGGCGCAGGCACCACAGCAGGGCACTCAGGCGCCAGGCTATTTCCGCCTGGCCGTGGGAGATTACGAGGTCACCGCGTTGTTCGATGGGTACAACGACCTGTCGCCGAAGCTGTTGCAGGGCATGAGTCAGGCCCAGATTCGTGCGCTGCTGGCACGTCGTTCGATTGAAACCCCGGGTGTCCAGACGGCATTCAATGCGTTTCTGGTCAATACCGGCAAGCAACTGATTCTGGTCGACAGCGGCGCCGGGCAATGCATTGGCGCCACCGCCGGGCAGCTCCTGGCGAATATGCAGGCGGCCGGCTACCAGCCAGAGCAGGTCGATACGATCTTGCTGACGCACCTGCACCTTGATCATGTCTGTGGTCTGGTCGATGCACAGAAACAAGCGTTGTTCACGAATGCCACGGTGTACGCCGCCAAGGCTGAAGCGGATTACTGGCTCGACCCGACCGCGCAGGCCAAGGCGCCGGCCGGCGCCAGAGAGTTTTTCAAGATCGCCCAGGACTCCACGGCGGCCTACGTCGCCGCCGGGCGCTTCAAGACGTTCGCCGCTGGCCAGTCGCCGTTGCCGGGATTAGTCGAAGCGACACTCGAAGCTGGCCATACGCCGGGCAGCACCACTTACCGTTTCACCTCGCAGAATCAGAGCATCGTCTTCATGGGCGATCTGGTGCATAACCTGGCTGTGCAGTTTGAGCATCCAGAAGTGTCCATCGGCTTTGATGTCAACAGTGCGCAAGCGATCAACGCGCGTCAGGCAGTCTTCAGTGCGGCGGTGGCCAGCAAGACGTGGGTGACGGCGGCGCACCTGCCGTTCCCAGGGATCGGTCACATCACCGCGCAGGGCAAACATTTTCAGTGGGTGCCCGTGGAATACGGTCCTTACAAGCGCGCGGCCAAGGTGCCGTTAATCGAGTAAAGTGCGCAGCGCCCACCCGCAAAAGCGGCCGACACCGAAAAGGAAAACACGCCCATGAACCGTAACGATCTGCGTCGCGTCGACATGAACCTGCTGGTGATTTTCGAAGCGCTGATGTTCGAAAAGAACCTGACCCGCGTCGCTGAAAAACTGTTCATGGGGCAACCAGCCGTCAGCGCAGCGCTGGGGCGGTTGCGCGATCTGTTCGACGATCCGCTACTGCTGCGCAACGGTCGCGGCATGGAGCCGACCGCGCGGGCGCTGGCGATTCTCAAGGAGCTGCAGCCGGCGATGGATGTGATTTCCGGTGCGGTCAGCCGGGCCAAGGAGTTCGAGCCGGCGAGCAGTTGCGATGTTTTCCGCATAGGCCTGTCGGACGACGCCGAATTCGGCCTGTTTCCGCCGTTGCTGCGTCAGCTTCAGCAAGAGGCGCCGGGGATTGTCGTGGTCGTGCGCCGCGCCAACTACCTGCTGATGCCGGCGCTGCTGGCCTCTGGGGAAATCTCCGTTGGCGTCAGTTACACCACTGAATTGCCGGCCAACGCCAAGCGCAAAAAACTGCGCGACATTCCCTGCAAAGTCCTGCGCGGCGACGACCGTCCGGGGCCGCTGACGCTGGATGAATACTGCGAGCGCCCGCATGCGATGGTGTCGTTCTCCGGCGACTTGAGCGGCAACATCGACATGGACCTGGCCAAGGTCGGACGCAGTCGCCGCGTCGTGTTGGGCGTGCCGCAATTCAGCGGTCTGCGCGCCTTGCTCGCCGGCACCGAGATGATCGCCACCGTGCCGGATTACGCCGCGTGTGCGCTGGTTGAGGGCTGTGCGTTGCGCGCCGAAGATCCCTCGTTTCCGATCGATGCGGCGCAATTGTCGATGGCCTGGAGCGGGGTGCATGACAACGACCCGGCGGAGAAATGGCTGCGTTCGCGGATCAGCCAGTTCATGGCGGCGCCGCTGGATATCCCGGCTAGCTGAATCCCTGCGCAAATCTCAAATACAGCACTGATCCCTGTGGGAGCGAGCTTGCTCGCGAAGGCGTTGTGTCATTCAACTCATTCTTCACTGACCCGACGCCTTCGCGAGCAGGCTCGATCCCACAGGGGGCTGCGGTGCTCCAAGAATTCTGGAATGCCGTAGAACTGAGCACATCTGTCCAATTTCCTCCCGACCATCATTGGCATGATTCCAGCCAATGACATTTCAAGGTTCGGGTCATGAATGCCTCAACAGATGAACAGACACGCGACATCGGTTTGCTGTTCCTGCGGGTCAGCGGCGGATTGTTCCTGCTGTGGGTCCACGGCTTGCCCAAGCTGCTTGACTTCACCGCGCAACTGCAACTGATCGAAGACCCGTTCCACCTCGGCGCCCACCTCACCTTGATCCTGGCGATCTTCGCCGAAGTCCTCTGTCCGTTACTGATCGTCGCCGGGTTACTGGCGCGATTGGCCTGCGTGCCTATTCTCTTTGTGCTGCTGGTGGCGTTGCTGGTCGTGCATCCGCAATGGAGTGTGGCCGAAGGGCAGTTCGGCTGGTTGCTGCTGATCCTGTTTACCACTGTGTTGATCGCCGGGCCGGGACGGCTGGCGATTTCTGTTCGTTTGCCCGGAGTGTTGCGTTATGCCTGAAGTCCTCAATCCACAGTCACCGGGGGCCGATGAGACGGTCACATTGATCATCAAGCACCGGGTCAAGGCCGGTTTCGAGTCGGCGTACGAAGCCTGGCTGCGCAATATCGTCCGCGTGGCGGGGCAGCGTGAAGGGCATCTGGGTGTGGACGTGGTGCGCGGCAAGCGCGGCCGTCTCGACTTCTACACCTGCGTGTTGCGCTTCAGCTCAACCGAAGCGATGCAAGGCTGGCTGGAGTCGCCGCAGCGCCGGGCGCTGGTCGACGAAGCCGCGCCGATGCTGGCTGATGGCGATCAGACCGAAGTCGCGCCAATCAATGAATTCTGGTTTACCCCACTGGCCGACGCCGCTTCGCCACCGCCGCGCTGGAAGCAAGCCGTGGTCACGCTGCTGGTGATTCTGCCGCACACCTTGCTGGTGCCGCTGATCTGGGGGCCGCTGCTGGCGTTGCATCCGCTCCTGTCCAATTACGTGGTCGCCACGTTCCTGATCACCCTGACCATCGTCCTGTCGGTGGTGTACGTGGTGATGCCGCCGGTCACCCGTTTGTTTACGCCGTGGCTCGAAGCCAGCCAGGCCCATGAACACCTCGACTCCCAAGAAACCTCGCCGCGTTGAGCGCGCGGGGTTCGCTTCTTTTCACTTTGCTTGAGGAACTGCGATGAGCGCCGATCTGATTTTATTCAATGGCCAGTTTCATACCGTAGACCGCACCAAACCGCTGGCCAGTGCCGTGGCCATCACCGACGGCCGCTTCGTCGTCGTCGGCAACGACAACCAGGCCATGGCCCTGCGCGGGCCGAACACGCAAGTGGTCGATATGCACGGCCGCTGCGTCATCCCTGGCCTCAACGACTCGCACTTGCACTTGATCCGTGGCGGTTTGAACTACAACCTCGAACTGCGCTGGGAAGGCGTGCCGTCGCTGGCCGACGCACTGCGTATGCTCAAGGATCAGGCCGACCGCACACCGACCCCGCAATGGGTGCGCGTGGTCGGTGGCTGGAACGAATTCCAGTTCGCCGAAAAACGCATGCCGACTCTGGAAGAAATCAACCAGGCCGCGCCGGACACCCCGGTGTTCATCCTGCACCTGTATGACCGCGCGCTGCTCAACCGCGCCGCGCTACGTGTGGCCGGTTACACCCGCGACACGCCGAACCCGCCGGGTGGCGAAATCGTCCGCGACAGCAACGGCAACCCGACCGGCATGCTGGTTGCGCGACCGAACGCGATGATCCTGTACTCGACGCTGGCCAAAGGGCCGAAGTTGCCGCTGGAATATCAGGTCAACTCGACCCGCCAGTTCATGCGTGAACTCAATCGCCTCGGCCTGACCAGCGCGATTGATGCCGGCGGCGGTTTCCAGAACTACCCGGACGATTATCAGGTGATCGAGCAACTGGCCAAAGATGACCAGTTGACCGTGCGCATCGCCTACAACCTGTTTACCCAGAAGCCCAAAGAAGAGCTGAGCGATTTCCAGAACTGGACTGGCAGCGTGAAATTGCATCAGGGCGACGACTTCCTGCGCCACAACGGCGCCGGGGAAATGCTGGTGTTCTCGGCGGCGGACTTCGAAGACTTCCTCGAACCGCGCCCTGACTTGCCGCAGACAATGGAGGAAGAGCTGGAGCCGGTGGTGCGCCACTTGGTTGAACAGCGCTGGCCGTTCCGTTTGCACGCGACGTACAACGAATCGATCAGCCGCATGCTCGACGTGTTCGAGAAGGTCAATCGCGACATTCCGTTCAACGGTCTGCCGTGGTTCTTCGACCACGCCGAAACCATCACCCCGCAGAACATCGAGCGGGTGAAGGCATTGGGCGGCGGCATTGCGATTCAGGATCGCATGGCGTTCCAGGGCGAATACTTTGTTGACCGCTACGGCAAGCAAGCCGCCGAAGCCACGCCGCCGATCAAACGCATGCTCGCCGAAGGCGTACCGGTCGGCGCCGGCACCGATGCGACGCGCGTGTCCAGTTACAACCCGTGGACTTCGCTGTACTGGATGGTCAGCGGTCGCACCGTCGGCGGTCTGGCCTTGTACGAAGAAGGTCTGCCGCGCACCACCGCACTGGAACTGTTCACCCACGGCAGCGCCTGGTTCTCCTCGGAGCAGGGCAAGAAGGGCCAGATCAAGGTCGGCCAATTGGCGGATCTGGCGGCGCTGAGCGCGGACTTCTTCCATGTCGAAGAAGAAGCGATCAAGTGGATCGAATCGGTCATGACCGTGGTTGGCGGCAAGATCGTTTACGCCGCTGGCGACTTCGAAGACCTCGGCCCGCGCTCGATTCCGGTGCTACCGGACTGGTCACCGGTGGTGAAAGTCCCGGGCCACTGGCGGCCGAATTCGCCGTTGCAGGCGCAGGTTCACCAATGCAGCGGCCCATGCGCGGTGCACACCCACAGCCATGAAAAGGCACGGATGTCGAACGCACCGGTCAGCGACTTCGCCGGTTTCTGGGGCGCTTTCGGTTGCTCCTGCTTCGCCTTCTGATTTCCCCTGAAGCGCCGGCCATCCGGTCGGCGCTTATCGCTTCATCCATCCGTCCATCAGGAGTTTTCCCATGAGCGTTCCTTACACACGTCTGAACAAAGATGACGCAGTTGTACTGCTGGTCGATCACCAGACCGGCCTGATCTCGCTGGTCCAGGATTTCACCCCGAACGAGTTCAAGAACAACGTGCTGGCGCTGGGTGACATCGCCAAGTTCTTCAAACTGCCGACCATCCTCACCACCAGTTTCGACGCAGGTCCCAACGGCCCGATCGTGCCTGAGCTGCGCGAGCAGTTTCCGGATGCGCCGTTCATTCAGCGCCCGGGCCAGATCAATGCCTGGGACAACGAAGATTTCGTTAAAGCGATCAAAGCTACCGGTCGCAAGCAACTGATCATCGCTGGTGTGGTGACGGATGTTTGCGTGGCATTCCCGACCCTGTCGGCTATCGCTGAAGGTTACGAAGTGTTTGTCGTGACTGACTCGTCGGGCACCTTCAACACTACCGTGCAGCAAGCGGCGTGGGCGCGGATGTCGGCGGCGGGTGCACACCTGCTGAACTGGTTCTCGGTGGCGTGCGAGCTGCAGGGTGACTGGCGCAACGACATGGAAGGTTTGGCGCATTTGCTGTCGGAGCGTCTGCCTAACTACCGCAACCTGATCAACAGCTATACCAAGTTCACTGCCAAGTAATCGGCTGATCCTGAAAAGCCCCTCACCCTAGCCCTCTCCCGGAGGGAGAGGGAACTGATCGAGGGGTTCTTTCGAGGTACGCCGACGTGCAATACCGAGCCGAACTTCAGTTTTGAACAGCTTGAAGATCGGCTCCCTTTTTCTCTGAGATCTTGGAAAGAGGGGACTGACCGAGGGGTTCTTTCGAGGTACGCCGACGTGCAATACCGAGCCGAACTTCAGTTTTGAACAGCTTGAAGATCGGCTTCCTTTTCCTCTGAGATCTTGGGAAGAGGGGACTGACCGAGGGGTTCTTTCCAGGTACGCCGACGTGCAATACCGAGCCGAACTTCAGTTTTGAACAGCTTGAAGATCGGCTCCCTTTTCCTCTGAGATTTTGGAAAGAGGGGACTGATCGAGGGGTTCTTTCGAGGTACGCCGACGTGCAATACCGAGCCGAACTTCAGTTTTGAACAGCTTGAAGATCGGCTCCCTTTTCCTCTGAGATCTTGGGGAGAGGGGACTGATTGAGGGGTTCTTTCGAGGTGCGCCGACCTGCAATACCGAGCCGAACTCCGGTCTTGAAGTACACGGGGATCGGCTCCCTTTCCCCCTCGCCCCCTTGGGGGAGAGGGTTGGGGTGAGGGGGTAAGCTCTTGATCTTGATCTTGATCTTGCCGCTTCAGCGCTTCTGCAACCAACCCAGAAACCCACCTTTCCTCACCGCCACCGGCTTGGCCATCAACGCGAGGCGACTGTTCTGCTGACGCACCGCCTGCAACTTATTCAACGCCCGACCCACCTCCGTGCGCTGCGCCATGCACTCGCGGGTCAGATTCTTGTCGAGCCGATAAATGATGCTCGACGTCATCGCCGTGAACGTCGCCTGCGACGGTGTATCCGCCAGAATGCTCTGTTCACCCATGACCTCACTCGGCCCCATGCGCCCGGCCTCGATTTTGCTGTCGCCGTCCGGCACGGTCGCGCTGACCACGCCCGTGGCGATCACAAACAGACTGTCCGGCACCTCATCCAGATCCAGCACCACTTGGCCTGCAGTGTATTGCTGCGCGACCATCGATTCGGCGAGGCGATCACGTTCTTCGCTGCTCAGCGAACGGAAGATTTTCACTTCATCGAGCAACGCACGGGCGCGGGTCGAGGGTTCGATCACACCGTCGGGATGCCGGGAAATGCCTGCGGCTTCAAGGTGCCGGTGGGCGAGGTCGAACAACTGATTACGCACCTCGCTTTTCTTGCCCAGTTCAGCGATGAAACCGCTGGCCACGTACTCCGACATGGTTTCACCGGCCTCTTTCAACACGGCTTTCGGCGCCGGACTCAACAACAGAGAACTGCTGCCCTGCAAGGTGCGATCAAGCGCATCCAGTACCCGACGCGGGCGAATGTGATTTGGCACCTGAATGCTGATCGACACGCCGTGCATGTTGTTCGGGCGGCTGAGGTTGACGATTTTTGCCTTGGCCGCCACCGAGTTCGGCACCACCGCCATGGTCCCGGCGCTGGTCAGCAGGTGCGTGGCGCGCCAGTCGATGTCGAAGACTTTGCCTTCGACGCCGTCGATCACCACGAAATCATCCACCTGATACGGCTTGGTGGTGTTGAGCACGATCCCGGAAAACACATCGGCCAAGGTACTTTGCAGGGCCAGACCGACAACGATGGCCACCACGCCCGAGGTTGCCAGCAAGCCTTTCACCGGCAACTCCAGCACGTAACCTGCCGCCGCGACCGTGGCGACCAGAAACACCAGTGCGCCGATCACGTCCTGCAGCAAACGACCGCTGTGGCCGATGCGACGCATCAACGCCAGGCCGATGACTTCGGTCAGCACGCGAGCGGCGTACAGCCACCAGAGAATGCCCAGTGCCGTCGCACCCAATTGCGCCACGCGATCATCGGCGAACTGTGGCGTCTGCAACGGACTGACGCCGGCGTTGATCACCAGCGCGGTAAAAGCCAGGAACAGCGCCAGGCGCACGCCAACCTTTGGTGCCCGATGCTTGTAGGGCGCGAAGTGCCAGAGCGCAGCGTCGAGCAGCAGCAGGGCGGCGCTCCAGGACAGCAAGTGGGTGTAGAAAAATGTCATGACCTTGGCTCCGTGGTGTCTGCAAGTGAAAAGATCGCAGCCTGCGGCAGCTCCTACAGAAAATTGCATTCCAAGGTAGGAGCTGCTGCAGGCTGCGATCTTTTGCTTTTAAGGGTTCAGATGGGTCTTCAACTCGGCCGCCGCTTGACGCACCGCCGCCTTCACCTCAGGAATCTGACTCAGCGGATTAAGCAGACCGAAGTCATGAATCATCCCGTTGTAACGCACCGAGGTCACTGCCACGCCGGCTGCATCAAGGTGCCGCGCATAACCTTCGCCTTCGTCGCGCAGCACGTCGAACTCGGCGGTCTGCACCAGTGCGGCAGGCAGGCCCTTGAGCTGTTCGGCGCTGGCGTTGAGCGGCGAGGCATGGATCTGTGCACGTTCGGCCGGGTTGGTGGTGTAGTTGTCCCAGAACCACTGCATCATGCCTTTGGTGAGGAAGTGACCTTCGGCGAATTGCTGGTAAGAACCGTCGTCGAATTGCGCGTTGGTCACCGGCCACATCAGCAGCTGGAAACGCAGCGCCGGGGCTTTCTGTTCCTTGGCCATCAGCGCCACAACTGCCGCCATGTTGCCGCCGACGCTGTTGCCGGCCACCGCCAGGCGCTTGCCGTCGACACCGATGTCTTTGCCGTGCTCGGCCACCCATTTGGTCGCGGCGTAGGCCTGGTTGATCGCGGTCGGGTACTGCGCTTCCGGCGACGGCGTGTAATCGACGTACACCGCGACGGCGCCGGAACCCACCACCAAGTCACGAATCAAGCGCTGGTGCGTCGGGTAATCACCGAGCACCCAGCCGCCACCGTGGAAGAACATGAACACCGGCAACTCGCCTCTGACCTTGGCCGGGCGCACCACTTTCAGGTTGATCGTCTGGCCATCGACCTTGATCGCCTTGTCGCTGACTTCAACACCGGAAAGGTCCACTTTCACCGAAGCTTGCGCGCCGGTCAGTACCGCACGAGCGTCTTTCGGGCTCAGTTGCTCAAGGGGTTTGCCACCGCCGGCGGCGAGGGCGTTGAGGAAGGCCTGGGTATTGTGTTCGACACCGGAGGTCTCGGCGGCGAAAGCGTTGCCGATGGACAGGGCGAGGAGGGAAGCGGTCAGGGTTTTCTTGACGATGTTCATGGTGGAAATCCTTTTGAATGTTTTTGATTTTTTATGCCTGGGTTGCGGGCTGCTGTGGCGCTGGGCTTCAGGCCTCAGCAACACCGTGAGCACAGATTAATGAGCTGCTCGAAAGTGAAAAAGCGGCTATAAAGCGTTTAACTGTCCACCAGAGAGTGACAATGAACCCGTTCGAAGACATGCGTATTTTTTGCCAGGTCATGGACTCCGGCAGCTTCACCTCAGCGGCCGATCAATTGGGCCTGTCCAAGCAGTTCGTCAGCCGGCGCTTGATGCAACTGGAAGAGCGCCTCGGCGTGCGCTTGTTGAACCGCTCGACGCGGCGCCTTGATGTCACGCCGCTGGGGCAGAGTTATTACGAATCGGCATTGCGCCTGCTCGGTGAAGTCGAACAGGTGGAGCAGGGCATCGCTGGGCAAACCGCCGAGCCACGCGGGACGATTCGCCTGAGCGCGCCGCTGTCGTTTGCCGTGGCGCATCTGGGGTGTCTGCTGCCGATGTTTTTGCAGCGCTATCGGGAGGTCACGGTGGAAGTGGATCTGAGTGATCGGCCGGTGGATTTGCTCGGCGAGGGCTACGACTTGGCGTTGCGCATCGGCGTGCTGGAAGACTCGACGCTGATTGCCCGGCGCATCGCCTCCATCGAACGGGTGTACTGCGCCAGCCCGGCGTATCTGGCCGAGCGGGGTACTCCGCTCCGGCCGGAAGATCTGCACAGCCATGATTGTTTGCCTTATGGGCATGGGCGGTCAGTGCAGTGGCGGTTCAATGCGGGGCAGGGCAAGCCGCTGTTGGTGAATGTCACCGGGCGCATGCGGGTGAACAACGGCGAGTTGCTCAGGGATGCGGCGGTGCAGGGGATGGGGATTACCTATTTGCCGACGTTCATCGTTGGCGCGGCGTTGAAAGATGGCCGGTTGGTGCCGGTGCTGGATGATTTGCGTCCGGAGCCACTGACGCTTTCAGCCGTTTACCCGCAACATCGTCAGGCCTCCAGACCGGTGCAGGCGCTGGTCGAATTTTTGCGCGAGCGCCTGAACCAGAGCCACGTCGCCCTCTGAGCCTTACGCAGATCAAAACTGTAGGAGCGAGCTTGCTCGCGAAAGCGTCCTGTCAGTCAAAACATCATTGGCTGACCCACCGCATTCGCGAGCAGGCTCGCTCCCACAGGTTTTTGTGGTGTTTCTAAAAATCAGTTGGCGCGCTTGTCATCGCCCGGCTCTCCGCCGACATGCACGCCGCGATCATCGCCGGCTTCAGCCGCAGCATGCACGCCACGATCATCACCGACTTCGCCCGCGCGGTGGACCCCATGGTCATCTCCCGCTTCGGCGTGCGTGCCGCTGCGACCGGATGAGGCGCTGTCGCCCGAGTGTCCCGAGCCGTGGTCGCTGCCGCTGTGGCCACTGTTACCGCCGCCACCGCCACTACCACTGTTGCCTCCACCGCCGTGACTGCCTCCGCCGCCACTTCCGCCCCCACCATTTCCACCGCTGCCACCACCGCTGCCACCGTGACCGCCCCCGCCACCTCCGCCACCACTTCCCCCGCCGCCCCCACTGCCTCCACCACCACTCCCACCATCCTTGGCATAAGCACTGGACACCCCGGACAAACTGTCCGGAATGAGTACCGTAGACGCCGACAGAACTGCGCCGATGGCCATTGCGAGCACGAGCTTTTTAATGTGCATATCGTTCTCCGTCTTTGTGGTTTTGTTGGGAACGTAACAGTGCGTTATTGGAGGAGCCGGACCCGTTCCCGGAGTCAGTGAATACTCGAAGCCAGTTCGAAAATCGGGATGTACATCAGGATCACGATGACCCCGATCAGCAGGCCGATGAAGGTCATCAGCAGCGGTTCGAACAACTTCACGAACCACTCCAGCCAGCGGCTGATTTCCTCGTCGTAGAAGTCGGCACTGCGTTCCATCATCTGCCCGAGGTTGCCGGACTGTTCGCCAGCGCGCAGCAGACGCAGGGACACTGGCGTTACCAAGTGATTGAGCTCCAGCGCGGTAGACAGCGACTGCCCCTCGCGCACCCGCTCGCAGGCCTGATCGAGCCGCACCCGTGACGCCACGGTGAGCAGGCCGCGCACCATGCTCATGGCGGTCACCAGCGGTATCCCGCCTTGCAGCAGAATCCCCAGCGAACGATAAAACCGCGCCAGCTCATACATGAAAATCCGCTGATGCACGGCCGGCAATTTCTCCACCAGCCGATCCAGTCCCCGGCGAAACGCCGGCTGTTTTTGCAGCACGGCGAGGGCGATGACCAGCGCCGCCAGCGCACCGAAGAATTCCGCCTGATGCGCATGCAGAAACATGCCGCTGTTCATCAACACCTGCGATAGCCACGGCAGGTTATCGCCCAAGCCTTCAAACACCAGGCTGAAGCGCGGCACCACATAACCCATCAAGAACAGCACCACGCCACCGCCAACAATGAGCAACAGCATCGGGTAGATCGAGGCACTGATGATCTTCTGCCGCACTTCGTCCATGCGCTGGCGATAACTGACGTAACGGCCCAACGCATCGCCGACCGCGCCGGTCTTCTCGCTGGACTGTACCAGCGCCACGTACAGCGGCGGGAAAACCGCCGACAACTGGCCCAACGCCTGCGAGAAGGATTTGCCCTCGTACAGCAAGCGCACCAGCTCACTCAAGGTTTTCCGGGCGGCGGGGGCGGTTTCTTTTTCGGCGAGGCTTTCCAGCGCATCGATCAACGGCAGGCCGGCATTGAGCAGCGTGGTCAGTTCCTGGCTGAACAATACCAGGTTGAAGGTCTCGCGCTGGCGCAGTTTCAGTGAGCGCCAATGCTTGTCGGCGTGCGAGCTGAGCACCCGCAAACCCTGATCCTCGGCGATGCGCCGCGCTTCGCTGTCACCCGCCGCCTCGACGCTCAAGGACACCACGCCAGCCTTGCCGACCGCCTTCAAATGAAATCGCATGGGCCGCGCTCCGCTCACTGCCAGTTAGTCACTTCGGCGTTCTCGCCTTCGCCGCCGGGCTGGCCGTCCTTGCCCATCGACAGCAAGTCGTACTCGCTGTTTTCGCCGGGATAGCGGTAGGCGTAGTTACGCCCCCACGGATCCTGCGGCAGCTTTTTCTGCAGGTACGGGCCGGTCCATTTCGCCTCGTCACTCGGCGCGGTGACCAAGGCCTGCAAGCCCTGTTCGGTGGACGGGTAGTGGCCGACTTCCAGTCGATAGATGTCCAGCGCTTTGCTCAGCCCTTCAATCTGCGCCTTGGCCACTTTCACTTCCGAGCGGCCGAGTTGGGCGAAATATTTCGGCGCGACGATCCCGGCCAACAGGCCGAGCACCACCAACACCACGAGCAATTCGAGCAGGGTAAAACCGCGTTGGTCACGCGGACGAAATTGCAGCTTCATGATGACCTCCCGTGAGTGGCAGCCGTGTCGCCTGAAGGGCTTATGCAATTGCCATGCTCAGCCCCCAATGAAAATTCATGGATAGGCTGTAAGCCTTGTAATCCGGGCGTTTCAAGAATCGGCACAGTGCTTGCATATGGCTCAAACGTGATCGGCCATTGGGGCATTTCCCCCAATTTATCGGGGTCGATCCGGGGAGGCCAGATATGAAATTTCTCGCCAGCGGATTGCTCGGATGTGTGCTGCTCAGCGGCGCCGTGCAGGCCGATGTATTTATCTCGGTGGACGCCAAGGGCAGCTACGTACTGTCCAACGTTCACCGGCCCGGACGCACTTACGAACGGGTGATCCACGAGGCGGACGCCGCCGTGGCCAGTCTCGATCAACAGCCGCAAATGATCGCCAACCAGCCCTACGCGGAACTGGTCTCGGCGGCGGCCAAAGTCAATCAGTTACCGGAAGCATTGCTGCACGCGGTGATCAACGCCGAGTCGCATTACAACCCCGGCGCGACCTCACCGAAAGGCGCCGGCGGGCTCATGCAATTGATGCCCGACACCGCACGGGAGCTGGGCGTGACCGACGTCTACGACCCCAAGGCCAACATCCAGGGCGGAGCGAAATACCTCAAGCGCCTGATGACCCTGTTCGACAACGACATCGCCCTTGCCGTGGCGGCCTACAACGCCGGGCCCGACGCGGTGCTCAGCCGTGGCCGGGTGATTCCGCCGTTCGCCGAAACCCAGCGCTACGTACCGAATGTGTTGCGCCAATACCGGCGCCTGCAAGGGTTGGCGATGGACGCCCCACTGTGACCCCAAACCGGTTTCCCCACTTTCGGGGCAAACCGGATAGCCCCGAAAAGTGGGGAAAAGGGGTGGGGAATATTCCCCGGATTCTCAAGTGGTCGCGGTAACTGATTGAACGGTAATGAGATTTTTTGTGGCACGCTGATTGCTCCGAGGCATTTGTCGAGAAGTGTTCCCAAGAGCACCCACTACGAGGTTACTGATCATGGTTGGCATTCATCACGCTCCGTCTCTATTGAACTGGCTAGTCATCCTGGCCTCGATGCTCAGCGTCGAGCTGGCCAGCGCGGCCGTGCGTTGCGAGCGCAACCTGGTGGCCAACGTCGTCGCCTTCGATCAACCGCTGATGTTCAACCGCCTCGGTGCGCAGAACATCAACGGCATGATGTTCGCCCTGCGCCGCGATGTGGTCGATGAACATGAGCAGTCGCTGGCTTACGGCGGCGCCGCAGTGCCGGGCAAAGTCTCGCTGCGCCCGGACAAGCGCCCACGGCCACTGGTGCTGCGCGTGGCTGCCGGTGATTGCCTGACGATCAATCTACAGAACCTGCTCGACTATCAGGCCAACCCGAACAAGCACTTTGAAAACGAAGGCGAAGAGGAAGGCGAAGAAGAGGGCGTCGAAAACGCCAACGGTGCCGAAGACTTCAAAGTCGACGAGCAAGTGGCGGATCGTCACGTCGGTTTCCAGGTCAACGGCCTGCAAGCGGTGAACAGCATCGATGACATCTCTTCGTTCACCGGGCGTAACGCCAACAGCCTGGTGCCACCTGGCGCGAGCCGTTCCTACACCCTGTACGCCGAACGCGAAGGCGCGTTTGCCGTCAGCAGCCGTGGCGCGACGTTTGGCGGCGAGGGCGCGGCCGGCAACGTCGCCAATGGTCTGTTCGGCCAGGTCGTCGTGCTGCCCAAGGGTGGTCGCACCTATCGCAATACCCTCACCGAAGAAGAAATGCGCCTGGCCACCACCGGCCGCGCACCCACCGGCCAACCGATCGTCGACTACCAGGCACGCTACCCGCAGCGCGAACCGTGGTTGCGTGAAGGCAAGGCCGGCACACCGATCATCGGCATGGTCGACGGCAATGAAATCATTTCCAGCGAGAGTGATGCGATTGTCATGGGCAGCAACGCCGACGGCAGCTTCCCGTCCAGCACCTATCCGCTGGAAGCGGTCGGCAAGCGCAACCCGGCAATCCCCAACCGCCTCGAAGCGTTCCGCGATTTTGCCTCGCAATTCCAGGACGAAACTGCCGCCACCCAAGCCTTCCCGGCGTATTGGGCCGACCCGGTGATGGCCCATGTGCTGGAGCCGACCCGCGACTCGTTCATGATCAACTACGGCTCCGGCGGTATGGGCGCCGAAGTGGTCGCCAACCGTTTGGGCGTAGGGCCGATGCATGATTGCCTGTCTTGCGCCTATGAAGAATTCTTCCTCAGCTCGCACACCGTCGGCGACGTGGCGATGCTGGTGGATGTCCCCGCCAACACCGGGCTTGAGAACATCCTCCCCGGCCAAACGCCTAGCGCCGACCAGATCGGTGTGAAAGCGACCATGGCGCTGTATCCATCAGAGCCGTCGAACGTCAACCACAGCTACATCGGTGACTTCGTCAAATTCCGCAACACCCATAACGGTCACGAGCAGCACATCTTCCACTTGCACGGCCATCAGTGGCTGTTCAACCCCAACGACGACAACTCCGACTATGTCGACGCCCAAGGCATCGGCCCGGGTGCCGGTTACACCTATGAAATCGCCAACGGCGGTTCGGGCAACCGCAACCGCGTGGCCGGCGATGCGATCTATCACTGCCATTTCTACCCGCACTTTGCCCAAGGCATGTGGGCGATGTGGCGGGTGCACGATGTGTTCGAAGAAGGCACCCGACTCGATGTTTCGCAGCAGGGCGCCGACGGTTACCACAGCGAACCGTTTGCCTTGCGCAGTGGCAAACCGGCCGCCGGAGCACGCGCCTTGCCTGATGGCGAAATCGTCGCCGGTACACCTATTCCGGCCATCGTGCCGCTACCGGGCAAAGCCATGGCGCCGATGCCCGGCAAAGTCGTGGTCGTGCCGAAAATCGGCGAGACCCTGATCGCCGGCAATGATGACGACGATGACGAAGAAGAGGGCGATGACGACGGTGAACACCATGGCGGCAACGCCGGTGGTCAAGCCATCGGTTCTCTGGCGCTGGTCGATCGTAGCGAAGCCAACCGCAATGCCGACGGCAGCCTGAAAAACCCTGGCTATCCGTTCTGGATCGGCGGCATGGAAAGCTCGGTCGGCCAACGTCCGCCAACCCCGCCACTGGACATGCTCGACGCCGCCACCGCGCAGTCGCTCAAGGCCAGCGGCAAAGCGCTGTGGGCCAACCTTGATCCTGCGCAATCCGGTGGTTGGAATGGCGGTTTGCAGCGGCATGCACTCGACGGTGTATCGGCGGGCGGTGAGGCCCACACCGTGACCACCTCGCTGGATTTCTCCAAGGAAGTCACCCGCGCCAAACCGATTTACCTGCCGGAAGAAGGCACCGAAGTCGAACAAGCCGCGATGTCTTTCCACGCGAAAAAAGATCACCCAAGCTATGCCTTGCTGCCCGGCAATCAAGTGGTGGCCAAGGCGTTCCGTACCAACGGTGCCTTGCCGATGGCCGGCGCGCCGTACTACGAACCGTGCATGGACGATCGGCAAAAACGCCTGACCGCCAGCGCTGGCAGCGGTGAGTTTGCCAGCGGTGAGCGCATCGACGGCATGTCCTTTGTCGGCGCCTCGACCTACACCGCCGACCGCCCGCGTATCTACAAAGCCGCGAACATCCAGTTCGACGCGGTGTACAACAAGGTCGGTTATCACTTTCCGCAGGCGCGCATTCTGGCGCTGTGGGAAGACGCCTGGCCGGTGATCACCAAGCAGCGTCCGCCAGAGCCGCTGGTGATGCGCATGAACACTTTCGATTGCGTGCAATACCAGCAAACCAACCTGGTGCCGGCTACCTACGAGATGGACGACTATCAGGTGCGCACGCCAACCGACGTGATCGGTCAGCACATTCACCTGCCGAAGTGGGATCTGACCGCTGCCGATGGTTCATCCAACGGCTGGAACTATGAGGACGGCGTGCTCTCGCCCGGCGCCGTTCAGGAACGCATTCATGCGATCCGCGAGTTCAACCAGTGCGCGGGCACCGATCCACGCGACGGCACTCAGGCCTGCCCGAAAGCCAAGAACCATCCGTTCTTCGGTCAGTACGGCCGCGCCGACTGGGTCGGTGCGCGCACGGCGATGCAGCGCTGGTTCGTCGATCCGGTGGTTAACGCCAAAGGCGTCGATCGCGGCCTCGGCACCATCTTCACCCACGACCACTTAGGCCCATCGACGCATCAGCAGATTGGTCTGTACGCCACTGTGCTGGCGGAACCGGCCGGTTCCACCTGGTTCCACGCCGAAACCGGTGAGCCTCTGTACAGCGGCGCGCGGCAGGACGGCGGGCCGACGTCGTGGCAAGCGGTGATCAACACCGGCGACCTCGATGGCGACGGCAAGAACGACAGCTTCCGCGAGTTCTTCCTCGAATACAGCGACTTCCAGCACGCCTATGAAGCTGGCGTCTACGTCGGTGCTGGCCCCAACGGTGTGCCGAATGCGCAGGCATTCCCGGCCACCGCCGACAGCTTCCGCTACGCGATCAATCCGCCAGTGCGCAACAACGCCAGCAACCTGCTTGAAGGCGTGCTGGAAGTGCAGGGTGGTCAGGTGCCGGGCTGCCCGAGCCGGCCATGTCCGCAGGCGATTTCGGTGGATGATCCTGGGATGTTCGTCGTCAACTATCGCAACGAACCGCTGGCCCTGCGCGTGTACGACCCGAACAAGGTCGGCCCGGATGGCAAGCGCGGCATGCAGGCCGATGGCCTCGGCGGTGATCTGTCGTTCGCCATGCAAAGCCGTACCGACCGCGCGATTCCGGCAATGAACCTGGCGCCGAATCTGCTCACCTCGGCCACCGGCCCAACCGGCGGCACCACGCTGTTCCCGCCGCACATCAACAAGGGCGGCGCCGAACCCGGTGACCCGTTCACGCCAATGCTGCGCACCTATACCGGCGACAACGTGCGGCTGCGGGTGCATGCCGGCGGCCATGAAGAAGAGCACAACGTTACCCTGCACGGTGTGAAATGGCTGCAGAGCGGTTCCGGTTTCGGCAACAGCTCCAACTCCGGCTGGCGCGCGTCGCAAATGATCGGCATCTCCGAGCAGATGGGCTTCATTGCGCCGGTGTCGATGCTCTCCAGTTCGGCAGCGACCACGGGTGACTATCTGTACTCGATGGACGCTTCGATCGAAGGCTACTGGAGCGGTATCTGGGGCGTGATGCGCAACTACACCGCCAAGCGCAGCGATCTGTTCGCTATCCCTAATAATCCAAGCCCGGCGGGCATGCGCAATACCGTGGCGTTCGAGGGCAGTTGCCCACGCTATGGCGCCAACCCTAACGGCATTGGCACTCGGCCCACTGTCCAGCGCAACTATGAAGTGGTTGCGGCGCTGGCCAATGACATCCTCGGCAATACGCTGGGCCTGACCATCGGCGATCCCGAAGGGCTCGGCCAGCATGTCGGCGGACCGCTGAATCCGGCGGGCGGCACCCTGGTGCTGAACTCGCGCACGGTGAGCATTCCGCAGGTCACGGTGACCGATCCGGAGGATGGCGAAACCATCACCATTGGCGGGCAGAGCGGGCCGCTGCATGATCCGACCGCGATCCTGTATGTGCGCAAATCCGATCTCGATCCGCTTAGCGGCAAGCTGAAACCCGGTATCCCGGTCGAACCATTGGTGCTGCGTGCAGCCGCAGGTGATTGCATCAACATCACCCTGGAAAACCGCCTGCCGAGCGTGATGCCTGACCTGACGCAAACCGCTGTGATGCAAGGCATGGTCAAGCGTGATCGCAACAGCGGTCTGGGTTCGACCACCTTCAGCAACAACCTGATGCGGCCGTCCAGCCACGTCGGCCTGCACGCGCAATTGCTGGCGTATGACATCACCAAATCCGACGGCGCCAACGTCGGCGCCAACCCGATCCAGACCGTGCCACCGCGCGTCGGCAACAGCGGCGCGTACCCGACCCGTATTTATCAGTACTACGCCGGGCACCTGGAGCGTGAAGGCAAACCGGTGACTCAACTGGGCCGCAGCGTCGACAACATCAACGCCACGGCGGTCGAGTTCGGCGGCTTGAACATCACCCCGGCGGACGTGATCAAGCAGCCGCAAAAAGGCCTTGGCGGGGCGATGAGCATTCTGCCGATCGGCGCGACCTGGGTTGATGATGCGCGCAAGGTCAACGCCACGGTCACGGCGCCTGGGCAAACCAGCTACCGCGACTTCGCGATGGTCTGGCACAAGGCGTTGAACACCCGTTGGGCCAATGGTCGGCCAGTGGAGGGGATCGCTGCCGAAGGCTTCGGCGTGCCGACCGATCCGCAGGACAACTCGAGCATGGCGATCAACTACAAGACCGAACCGCTGTGGTATCGCTTCGGCCTCGCCCCGGACGCACCGTTTGGTCATGCGGATGGCGCGGGTTATGGCGACATGACCAATGCGCACATGGCTTACAGCAATGCGCTGGTGGGTGGCGATCCGCAGACGCCGGTGCTTTACGCCAAACCGGGGCAGCCGTTCCGTACGCATATTTTGATGCCGAGCGGTGGCAGTCGCGGCACCACGTTCCAGCTCGACGGGCATGTCTGGTCGGTGAATCCGTTCCAGGCCGAGAAGAGCGATGTCGGTGGTTATCCGATGGGCTCGCCGGGCGTGGGATCGGTGCGCTTCGGCTACAACCCGATGTCGATGTACATCGGCGCCCACGAAAGCGTCCTGCCGGCCGCGCACTTCAGCTTCATGATCCCGAGCGCCGGCGGCAGCAACGCGATCCCCGGTGACTACCTGTTCCGCGACTACGCCGCCTACGGCAATACGTCCGGGTTATGGGGACTGCTGCGCGTGACCAACGAACCGGAACCGGCGCCACCAAGCCAGTAGGTACAACGGTAATGCCCCGGCGGATGCAAATCCCTGTGGGAGCGAGCCTGCTCGCGAGGAGGGCGGCACATGCAACAGGTGTGTTGGCTGACAGACCGCTTTCGCGAGCAAGCTCGCTCCCACAGGGGGCAGTGGTGGCAGTGAGGAAGTGGATGTACGCAAATCCCTTGTGGGAGCGAGCTTGCTCGCGAATCGGGGCAACTCGGTTTGTGAGGGTGAGGCTGAAGACGCTTTCGCGAGCAGGCTCGCTCCCACATGGGGGGCGGTGTTTTGCCAGATGAAGAGGTAGGGGAGTGATAGATGAACAGGATCATCAACATCATCGGTATTTGCACGCTGGCCATGGCCGGGGCGGTGCTGACGCTGAGTGAGATTGCGCTGGCGCAAACCGCTGGCGGGCAATCGCTGAAGCGTGACGGTGTGGCGGTGGACTTCAACCTCAAGCCACTGGCCGCTGACGGCAAACTGCGCGAAGGCGAATTCGCCGATGTGCAGTTCCGCGTCACCGACAGCGCTTCCGGCCAGCCGTTGTCCGGCGTGGCCCCGGGCGCCTGGGTCGATCCGCAAGCCCTCGCCGCCGATCAGGCCCAGGGCCGTGACCAGAGCTGCAAAGCCCGGGTCGGCGTGTTCCTCAAATCCAACATCGGCGCGCGACCGTTGCTCGACCTCAACAGCTATTTCTTGCTGGTGATGAACCGCGACGCCAGCATCGCCGTGGTCGATCCGTCGGTGTCAGTGGGCGGCATCACCAGCACCCTCGCGCGGATTGAACTCAAGCAGCCGCCGATGGACTGGGTCACGCCCAAAGACAACAAACGCGTGTTCGTCTCGATGCCAACGGCGGGCGAAGTCGCGGTCATCGACAGCGAACAATTCAAGGTTCTCGATTCGATCAAAGCCGGCAGCCAACCGGTACGCGTGGCGCTGCAACCGGACGAACGCCTGCTCTGGGTCGGCAACAACGCCAGCAAACCCGAAGACTCCGGGGTGACGGTAATCGACAGCCAAAGCCTCAAACCCCTCAAACATCTGCAGACCGGTCGCGGCCACCACGAAATCAGCTTCAGCAAGGACAGCCGCTTCGCCTTCGTCAGCAACCGCGACGACGGCACCGTCAGCGTGGTTGACATCGCCAGCCTGAACATCGTCCAGCAGCTCAAAACCGGCTCCCACCCGTTGTCAGTCGCCTATTCAGCACTGTCCGGCGCGGTCTACGTGGCCGACGGCAAGGACGGCACCGTCACCGTGATCGACGCCAGCACCCACGCCATCCGCCGGGTGCTCAAACTGCAGCAAGGCCTCGGCCCCATGGGCTTCAGCGCCGATGGCCGCTTCGGTGTCGTGCTCAACACCGTGGAAAACCGCGCCACCGTTATCGATGCCGCGACCAACAGCGCCATCCATGATCTGGACGTCAGCGCCGAACCTTACCAAGTGGTGTTCACCCAGGCCTACGCCTACATCCGCGGACTCGCTTCGCCGAAAGTCACCATGATCAACCTGTCCTCCCTCGGCGAAGGCCGCCAGCCGATCAGCCAGGGTTTCGAAGCCGGCCCGCAAGCGCCGCGCCTGGCCGGCGATTTGCCGCTGGCCTCAAGCCTCGCGGTTTCGCGGGACGACAACGCGGTGTTCGTGGTCAACCCGGTCGACAACACCACCTACTTCTACGCCGAAGGCATGAACGCGCCGATGTCCGGTTACCCCAACCGTGGCCAGATCGCCCGCGCCGCGATGGTCATCGATCGCAGCCTGCGCGAAGTCTCGCCGGGACTTTACAGCGCGCGGGTGAAACTGCCGGCAGCGGGGCGCTTCGATGTGGCGTTCCTGCTCAACCAGCCGAACATCATTCACTGCTTCAGCGCGCAGATTGATAGCGACGGCAAACCGCAAAAACACCTCGGCCAGCCGAAGGTCGAGTTTCTTCTCGACAAGACTGCCGTCGCACTCAACGACCCTTACGTCGTGCGTTTCCGCATCGTGCAAGGCAAAGACAAAAGCCAACGCAGCGGGGTGAAAGACGTGCAACTGCGTTACTACCTCGCACCGACCTCACACCCCCGTGAAGTGGCAGCGCTGGAAGTCGCCGAAGGCGTGTACGAAGCGCCGATCATCCTCGACCGCAGCGGTGCCTGGTACCTGCATGTGCGCGCGGCTTCGCTGGGTGCCGGATTCGATGACAAGACCTTTGCCAGTGTTCGGGTAGCCCCCGGCCAGGCCCGTTGAAGAGGAGTTTCGACATGAACCGATTTGCATCCAGTGGCCTGCTGACCCTGTGTCTGTTGAGCCTCGGCATCCAACACGCCCAGGCCCATTCGGCGGACGAACACGCCGGGCACAAAGCCCCGGCCAGCAGCACGCAAGAACACGCCCAAGTGAAATTCGCCAACGTGCCGCTGCTCGACCAGAACGGCAAGACCGTGCGTCTGGAGCCGGATCTGGTGCAGGGCAAGATTGTCGTCATGAGCTTCATCTACACCAGTTGCACCACGGTGTGCCCGGTGGTCTCGTCGATCATGGGCAAGGTGCAGAAGCAACTCGGTGCGCGCGTTGGCGATGAAGTGCAACTGGTGTCGATCAGCATCGACCCGCAGCGCGATGATCCGAAACGCCTGCAGGATTATGCGCGCACGTTCCAGCGCGGGCCGGGCTGGAGCTGGCTGACCGGCTCGCCGCAATCGATCAATGAAACCCTCAAGGGCCTCGGCAGTTTCAGCGGCGACTTGAAGAGTCATCAACCGCTGATCCTCGTCGGCGACGGCAACAACCGGCACTGGATGCGCTACTACGGCTTCACCGACCCGGCGCTGTTGGCCAAGGAAGTGGAAAAACTCAGCGGCCTGCGCACCCACGCCAAACACACCGCCATCGCCATGGAGCAACAGCCATGAGACTGCTCGACTGGATCTCCCTGAGCGTGTGTTTCTGGATTCTCAGCAACGTCGCGCTGGCCCACGAAGGTCACGTTTCAGAGCCGCCAGCCGCTGTGGCTGCCGCGCCGGCCAAAGGCACACACGACGCGAAAACCTGGTTCACCGACACGCCGTTGCAGGATCAAAACGGCGAAACCCTGCGCTTCTACAGTGACGCACTGCAGAACCGCATAGTGCTGCTCAACGTGATCTTCACCAGTTGCAACGATGCCTGCCCGCTGATCACCCAAAAGCTCAAAGAAGTCCGCGAGCTGTTGGGCGACAAGGCGCCGGACATCACCTTTATTTCCCTTACCAGTGACCCGCTGCGCGACACGCCAGCGGTGCTCAAGGCTTACACCTTGAAGCAGGGTTCCGATGACCCTCATTGGCTTTTTCTTACCGGCGACAAGGCGCAGATGGACCTGGTGTTGAGCCGCATCGGCCAGATCGTGCCGACGCCCGAGCAGCACTCGACGCAGTTGATCGTCGGCGATGTCGCCAATAAACGCTGGAGCAAAATCCGTCCCGATGCCCCGGCCGCCGCCATTGCCCAGCGCTTGCAGTTGCTGACAATGCCCGTGGCTGGCCGCTGAGTCCGCGCCATGAACCTGAGCCGCGTCCTCGCCCTGATCCTGCTCGCCGGCCTCAGCCTTGGCGCCAGTGCTGCGTCGCTGACCGCGGAAGAGGCGGCGGGCAAGCGCCTGTACCGCCAGGGTCTGTCGGCCAGCGGCGAGGCGATCATGGCGCGGGTCGGCGCGGCGGATGTGTTGCTGCCGGCGACCAGCCTGCCGTGTGCCAATTGCCACGGCGCCGATGGCCTCGGTCGGCCCGAAGGCGGCGTGCGTCCGCCGCCGCTGAACTGGGCGCGGCTGACCAGCACCTATGGTCAGCAACAGGTCAATGGGCGCAGCTATCCGGCGTACAGCGAAAGCAGTCTGGCGACCGTCATCGAGCAGGGCCGCGACCCCGGCCACAATCGCCTTGACCCGAGCATGCCGCGCTTTCTGCTGTCGATGAAGGATCAGCGCAACCTCACCGCGTACCTCAAACGTCTGGCCGATGAGCGCGACCCCGGCCTCGATGCCGAGACCTTGCACCTGGGCACCTTACTGCCCAGCCAAGGCCCATTGGCCGAGGAGGGCGCGACGGTGGCAGCGGTGCTCAATGGCAGTGTCGCGCGTATCAATCAGGCCGGTGGCATTCATGGTCGGCAACTGCGTCTGACGGTGATCGATCCCGGTCCGGATCGCGCCAGTGCCGAGCAAGCATTGCAGCGTTTGATCGAACAGGAACAAGTGTTCGCCCTGATCGCGCCGCTGGCGCCGGCCCTCGACAGCGAACTGGGGCCGCGTCTGGAACAGGCCGGCGTGCCGCTGATCGGCGCGTTGTCATTACTCGGGGCGATGCAGGCCAGTCCGCAGATTTTCGAGCCATTACCGGGCTTGCGCGAGCAACTGATCGCCCTGGCTGACTACGCCACGGCGAGCTTGCGTGTGCTGCAAGGGCCGACGCTGATTGCCTATCCCGATGACCCTGCACAAGCGCTGGCCGCGCAAAACCTCGGCCAGTACTTGCAGGATCACGGCTGGCAAAAAGTCCATCTGCAAGCCTACGGCCCGGCAGCGGATGCGCTGCCGCTGGGTTCGCGCTCGGTGTTCTATCTGGGCAATGGCGACGGATTCAGTCGTCTGGCAACGAGGCTGCAAAGCGCCGGGCAAGTGCCTTATCTGTTCGCCGCTTCAAGCCAGGTGGCCGGCGATCTGCTGCAAGTGCCTGACGGATTCACCCGACGGGTGTTTCTTGCCTATCCGTTCGTGCCCAGCGACTGGACCCAGACCGGGCGCATGGCCCTGACGCTGCTGCGCGAAGGCCAGGGCCTCGGCGCCCAGCACGCGGTGCTGCAAGTCGGCGCTTATGCCTCGATGCTGCTGCTCAGCGAAGGCATGAAACAGGCCGGTCGCGATGCCAGCCGCGAGAAACTGGTGGCGGCGCTGGAAGGCCTGCACGACTTCGACACCGGCCTGACTCCGCGCCTGAGTTTCGGCCCCGGACGCCGCCTGGGTCTGAGCGGCGCCCATGTGGTCACTGTGGACTTGCCGGATCAGCGCTTCTATCTGGTCGCGCCTTATAAACCGATTGTTGCCAGCCCCTGAATGGAGGGCCCGATCATGAAACTGACAACGCTGATATGGCTGCTGACCTGCTGGCTGCCGCTGGCGTGGGCCAATAACGAACCGGCCGTGGCGCGGGTCAATGGCGAGGAAATTTCCGGGTTTCGCTTCGAGCGCTTCTTCGCGGAATACCTGGAAGATCAGGGCCGCGCGGTGGCGAGCATTCGTAGTCCCAAGGCTTACAAGCAGTTGCGCCAGGCTGCGTTGCAAACGCTGATCGACAAGGAGTTGTTGTGGCAGGAATCGCAAAAACGTGGCGTGCAGATTGACGAGCAAGCGGTGCGTCAGCAGATCGAGCAGATGCGCAGTGCCATCGGAGGCTCGGACAAATTCCAGCGTCGCTTGCAGGATGCCGGTTTCGACGAGGTTTCTTTTACCGAGTACACCCGCCGCGAATTGGCCGCGCAGCAAACCTTTGCCGAGCTGATACGCGCGAACACTTTGCAACCCCGGCACTTGTTGATCCGCGTACCTGCACAAGCGGATGCAGCCACAGTGGCCGCAGCGCGTCTACGCTTGATGCAAATGCGCGTCTCGATCATCAGCGGGGCGTCGTTTGCCAGCCAACCGGTGCGTTCACCGTTCGGCTGGCATGTGATTTATTCGCAGAACCACTTGGAGGTCGCCGATGTCCCAGATTTGCAGGGGCTGGACACAGTCAGGGCAGAGCTCGCCCGACAGCAACAGACCCAGGCTCGTCGCCAAGTGCTCGCGCAATTACGGGTGCAGAACAGGATCGAACGAATTGACGACGACTGAAGGTTCCCCCCCAATAGTGGGGAATGGCTTCGATGCCCATTCAGGTGCTTCCCCGTTTCTGGGGAACGGGGTACCGGGACGAGCGGGCATTGTCATTAAATTCAAGGACATGAAGACATAAAATTACCGGCACTCAGCCTGGCATGAAGTGTGCGTTACCGATGGTAAGGCGCACTCTCAGGGCGGGGTCATCGGACCTGCTGTTTCAAGGAGTCGACCTTGGTTAACAAAGTACTGGTTGTCGAAGACGAACAGCTGCTTGCACAAAACCTTCAGGATTATCTGTCGGCGCAAGGGCTGGACGTCCGGATTGCACATGACGGAGCGACGGGTATCGGTTTGGCCGAAACGTTTGCCCCCGACGTGCTGGTGTTCGATTACCGCTTGCCCGATATGGAAGGCTTTGAGGTGCTCGACGCGGTCCGCCAGAACAGGACGTGCCATTTTGTGCTGATAACGGGTCACCCGACCGCTGAAGTCTGTGAGCGGGCGCGGCAACTGGGGGTCAGCCACATCCTGTTCAAACCGTTTCCATTGGCGGAACTGGCCCGAGCTGTCTGCGACCTTCTGGGCATCAAGCGCGAAGCGAAACCCGGTGCGAACCCTTCCGAAGGGTTTGTCGAACGACGCCAGAGCAGGACCGAGAGCTTCCCGTTGCAGTTGTACGATGGCAGTTGGGTGTTGGCGGATCGGCGACGACAGTCGCAATCCATGGCGCCGGACGACGATCAAATGCTCACCGGGGAGTAATGGCGCGAACAGACGTTCCGGCACTTGCCGCCAAGGTTTGCCGCGCCGACAGGGCTCTAAGCCCCGGTTGGAGAGCAAGCCATGGAACGTCTGTCCGTTGTCGTCGAACCGCTGTTGGCCGAAAGCGCGCCAGAACGCTTTTCCAGTGAACAGCTTGCCCAGGCCCGGGCGCGGGCCGCCACCTCCGGCGAACGCGTCCTCGAAGCCCTCGGCGTACTTTGCGAACTGGCGCCGATGCCGTTCATTCACACCCTCGGCGCTACCCTGCATTACCCGGTGCTCGACACCGACAGACTGTTTGCCGCGACGCCGGTGTTCGACCGGGTCACCCTCGCACAATGCTTGAAACGTGAATTCATCCTGCTGCGCCACAACGACGAAGTCATCGGCGTATTTGCCGACCCCTTCGACCCAGCGCGCCTGGCCTGGATCGACGATTGCCTGCACGGCGCACCGCTGCATCTGGTGCACGCCGATGACCTCAAGGCCTATCTGGCCCGCCACGAAGAAAGCTTCCACGCCGTTGAATCGCTGAACGCCCAGGGCGACACCCACAGCGAAATCGACACCCTGCAAAGCCTGTCGCTGACCAGCATCAGCGAAGACGCCAGCAGCGTGGTGAAACTGGTCAACTCGACCCTGTACGACGCGCTGAAAATGCACGCTAGCGACATCCACCTCGGCACCACCGGCCACGGTCTGGTGATCAAGTACCGCATCGACGGCGTGCTCAACAACATCAGTAAAGTCCAGGGCAACGAGTTCGCCGAGCAGGTGATCTCGCGGGTCAAGGTCATGGCTGAACTGGACATCGGCGAAAAGCGTGTGCCGCAGGACGGTCGCTTCAAGATCGGCATCAGCGGGCGCCAGATCGACTTCCGTGTGTCGATCATGCCGAGCATTTTTGGCGAAGACGCGGTGCTGCGGGTGCTCGACAAACAGGATCTGGCCGACAAGGTCTGCGGCGTGCAATTGCAGGCGCTGGGCTTTGAAGACGAAACCCTGCGCCAGTTGCGTCGCCTCGCCGCCGAACCCTACGGCATGGTCCTGGTGACGGGCCCGACCGGCAGCGGCAAGACCACCACGCTGTACGCGATGATCACCGAGATCAACCACGGCGTGGACAAGATCATCACCATCGAAGACCCGGTTGAATATCAATTGCCGGGCGTGCTGCAAATCCCGGTCAACGAGAAAAAAGGCCTGACCTTCGCCCGCGGCTTGCGCTCGATCCTGCGCCACGACCCGGACAAGATCATGGTCGGCGAAATCCGTGACCCGGACACTGCGCAGATCGCCGTGCAATCGGCGCTTACCGGCCACCTGGTGTTCACCACCATCCACGCCAACAACGTCTTCGACGTGATTGGCCGCTTCACCCAAATGGAAATCGACCCCTACAGCCTGGTCTCAGCGCTCAACGCGATTCTCGCCCAGCGCCTGATCCGTCTGGTGTGCGCCAGTTGCAGCGCGCCGGTCAACCCGAGCGATGAAGAGCTGCGCGCCTCGGGCCTCGATCCGCAGAAAGTCGACCATTACCACTTCGTCCACGGCAAAGGCTGCGGCCATTGCCGGGGCAGCGGTTATCGCGGGCGTACGGCGATTGCCGAATTGCTGCACCTCGATGACGAGCTACGCCAGATGATCGTCGAGCGCCAACCGATCAAACACATCAAAGCCCTGGCCTGCGCCCGTGGTTTGCGCCTGCTGCGCGAATCGGCGCTGGAGCTGGTGGAACAAGGTCGCACCACGCTGGAGGAGATCAACCGTGTCACATTTATCTCGTGAGCGTTTTGTCGCCGTGCTCGGCGCCAGCGGTGTTGGCCTCGGTCAGCGGCGTGGCAGCGACACCCTGTGGCTGGGCAGCGTCGGATACATCGACGAAGGCTTCCAGAGCTACACGGTGGCGCTGGACACCCTCGATCGCCTGCTCGGTGAACACGCCCGCGCCGGTGCCGAACTGAGCGTGGTCATCTCCGGGCATTTCAGCCGTTTCTGCCTGGTGCCATGGAGCGCGCAGATCAGCAGCCCTGAAGAGCTGCGCGGCTTTGCCCAGCTGTGTTTTGAAGACCTGTTTGGCGCGCCAAGCCAAGCCTGGAGTCTGGTGCTGTCCGCCGAGCCGGCCGGTTACGACCGCATCGCCGGCGCCTTGCCGCAAGACTTGCTCGAACGTTTGCGCACGCTGGTCAGCGCTCGCGGTTTGCGCCTGCGCTCGGTGCAGCCGTACTTGATGGCGGCGTTCAACCGCTTCGACAAAAGCCTCGATGCCGGCGACTTCCTCTTTGTCGTCGCCGAGCCGCAACGCAGCGTGTTGTTGCTGGCGAGGGAAGGGCGCTGGGCCGGCGTGCGTTCGGTCGGTGGCAGCGACAGCGATGCGGCGCTCAGTGCATTGATCGGTCGCGAACGGCAGCTGCAAGCCTCGACCAGCGAACGCGCGTTCAACGTTTATCTGCATGCGCCGGCGCGCCTCGATGCGCATCCGGACGTGGCGGGGGTGCAACTGCGCACCCTTGAAGACGCCTCGATGACCGTGCGTGACGGCTTGTACGTCATGTCCCGGGCGGTGGCCTGAGATGCGCGCGCTCAATCTCGACTTTCAGCCACGCCCTCGTTCCGGCCCATTGGGTTGGAGCCTGCTCGGCGCCGGCGTGCTGCTGGCGCTGCTGTGCTTCGCCGCGCAACAGCACCTCGATGCGCACACCGAACAGCAACAAGGCCACCTGCAAACCACCCAGCGTCAGCTCACCGGCGACAGCGGTGCCAAGTCCACCCTGAGCCCGGCGGAAACCCGCGAGCAAGCGGCGAATCTCGCCGAGATGCGCAAGGTCTCGCAGCAACTGCGCCGGCCGTGGGAACGCCTGTTCGCCATGCTCGAAGCGATGCCGCGTGATGACGTCGCGCTGCTGACCCTGACCCCGGATGCGCGTAAAGGCCAGGTGCGGATCAGCGCCGAAGCGCGGGATCTGCAAGCGATGCTCGATTTCCACAAACGTCTGGAAGCCAGCGACGAGCTGTCCGACGTGTCGCTGCTGAGCCACGAAATCGTCGTCAAATCGCCGGAACAACCGGTGCAATTCAACCTGTCGGCGACTTGGGAGATGGGCGATGCGAATCCCTAGACTGATCGTCCACGAATACCTGCAAGGCCTCGGCGTTCCGGGCCTGGCCGGGCTGGCGCTGCTGCTGGTCACCGCGGCTTGGGCACTTGGCGGTTTGCTGCCGGGCTGGCAATCGTTGCAGCACTTGAGCCAGCAGACTCAGCAAGCCACCGAGTACCTGGCCAAGGTTGAAGACGGCAGCATCGCGCCGCCGGTGGTGCCGCAGCGTCAGCTAGACGACTTCCGCAACAAACTGCCGGCGCAACCGCAAGCCACCGTCGCCATCGACCGCATCTACGCCCTCGCAGCCCAGGAACACATCACTTTGGCGCGTGGCGAATATGCCCTCGGTGTTGACCCGAAAACCCATCTGGCCCGCTATCAGATCCTGTTGCCCGTACGCGGCAGCTATCCGCAACTGCGCCGTTTCGTCCACGCCTTGCTCGGTCAGTTACCGGCGGTGGTGGTGGAAGACCTCGAGTTGCAACGCAAGAAGATTGGCGACACCGACCTCAATGGCCGGATCCGTATGACCCTTTTCCTGTCGAGGTCGTGATGAATACCAAGCGCGTGACAGGTTGGTTGGCATTCTTCGGCGTGGCGGCCGCGCTGGCGTGGTTGCCGGAATATTTCTCGCCGAGCGAAGACGCTGATTCGAACGAAGTGACGGTCGCCACACCGGGGAAAACCCGTGGCGCGCTGCCGGCCAGCACCGCCAAGGCCAAGGATGCGCCGATCAAGGACCTGAGCCCGGCCGGCGACCTGTTCGCAGCCAAATCCTGGAAGGCCGCGCCAACCCTGGCCACGGTCACCGAACAAGCGATTAATCCGGCCACAGTGGTGCAAGCCCCGAGCCTGCCACCGGTGCCGTTTCAGTTCGTCGGCAGGCTGCATGACCGCAGCGATCTGCAAGTGTTTTTGCAGAACGGCGAAAAGATCTACGTCGTGCGCAACGGGGATGTGATCGACGACACCTGGAAGATCACCGGCATTTCCGATGTGGAATTGAGCCTGGTTTACCTGCCTTTGCATTTGTCGCAGACCCTGTCTGTGGGGAGTACGCAATGAACCGTTCCCGTTTGCTGATGAGCCTGGGCCTGTGTGCCGGGCTGGCCGCGTGCAGTTCTGCACAAGTGGCCAACAAGGAAGCCGCCGACCTGATTGAACAGGGTCAGTACGAGGCGGGTCTGGCGCGTGTCGAGGAAGGTCTGCGCGAAAACCCACGGGACACGGAACTGCATCTGCTGCTAAACAGCGGTCGGGCCAAGGCCATCACCGCGTTACTGACGACCGGTGACACTGACCGTTCGCGCCGCGATTTCGCTTCGGCGCGTGTGGCTTACAACCGCGCGCTGACCATCGAGCCGAACAATCGCCGCGCCCAGGATGCCCTGAAGCAGATGGACTACCTGCGCAGCATGGACGAGAAGCTCGAACTGGCCCGTGGCGACCTGCGCCGGGGTGACATTTACGGTGCCGATCGGCAGGTCAAACAGATCCTCGAACTCGACCCCAACAACGAGGGTGCGCTGGAGTTGCAAGGCAATATTCGTCTGGTGCAGAGCCGCAATGTCATTCCTTATCCGCAACTGCGCACCAAGCTCGATCGGCCGGTGACCCTGGAGTTTCGCGACGCCAACCTCAAGACCATTTTCGAAGTGCTGTCGCAGGTCGCCGGGCTGAATTTCATCTTCGATAAAGACCTGCGCCCGGACATGAAAGCGACGATTTTCGTGCGTGACGTGCGCATTGAAGACGCTGTGACTTTGCTGCTGCAACAGAACCAGTTGCACCAGAAAGTCGTGAACGAAAACACCTTGCTGATCTACCCGGACTCGCCGCAGAAAGTGAAGGATTACCAGGAACTGGTGATGCGCACCTTCTACCTGACCAGCATCGACGCCAACACCGCGCTGAACATGGTGAAAACCATGCTCAAGACCCGTGACGTGTTCGTCGACGAACGCCTCAACACCCTGACCATGCGCGACACCGAAGACGCCGTGCGCATGGCCGAGAAACTGCTGCAGTCGCAAGACCAGTCCAACCCGGAAGTGGTGCTCGAAGTGGAAGTGATGGAAGTCGCCACCCAGCGCATTCTCGACCTTGGCCTGCAATGGCCGAACACCTTCGGCGTGGTCAACAGCGACGGTTCGGCGGTGACCATTCTCGATCAACTCAAGGGCATCAACTCCAGCCGCATCTCGATCTCGCCTTCGCCGCAAGCCAAGATCAACGCCCAGGACAACGACATCAACACACTCGCCAGCCCGGTGATTCGCGTCAGCAACCGTGAGCAGGCGCGTATTCACATTGGTCAGCGCGTGCCGATCATCAGCGCCACGTCGGTGCCTTCGACGCAGGGTCCGGTGATTACCGAAAGCGTCACTTACCTGGACGTCGGTCTGAAGCTCGAAGTGCAACCGACCGTGCACCTGAACAACGAAGTGGCGATCAAGATTGCGCTGGAAGTGAGTAACGCCACGCCGCTGGAACCGACCCGGCAGGGCACGATCCCGGTGCAGGTCGACACCCGCAACGCGCAAACCTCACTGCGTCTGCATGACGGCGAAACGCAAATCCTCGCCGGCCTGATGCGCAACGACCACGGCGCCACCGGCAACAAGATCCCGGGCCTTGGCGACATTCCTGGCATTGGCCGCTTGTTCGGCAGTAACAAGGACACTGTCGGCAAATCGGAATTGGTGCTGTCGATCACCCCACGGATTGTGCGCAACCTGCCGTACCAGAGCCCGTCGGACATGGAGTTCTCCACCGGCACCGAAACCAGCATGCACATCCAGGCCCCGGACCGTTCGCAGAGCTACGTGATGCCGTCGCCTGCCGCGCAACCGCGTGCCGTCGGTGAATCGGCCGTGGCCACCACCCGTGTCACCGTCGAGAAGCCTTGATCATGAACGCCTCCCAACGCGGTTTCACCCTGATCGAAGTCGTGGTGACGCTGGCCCTGATCGGCCTGTTGGCGAGCATGGCCGCGCCGCTGACCGAGACTTTGGTGCGGCGTGGCAAGGAGCAGGAATTGCGCAACGCGCTGTACCAGATTCGCGATGGCATCGACGCCTACAAGCGTGCCTTCGATGCCGGCTACATCGAGAAGTCGCTGAACAGCAGCGGCTACCCGCCGAACCTGAAGGTGCTGGTCGAAGGCGTGCGCGATGTGCGCAGCGCCAAAGGTGCCAAGTTCTACTTTTTACGCCGCATTCCGCGTGATCCGCTGGTGCCGGCCAAACGTGATGACGAAGGGGGTTGGGGCGTGCGCGCCTACAACAGTTCGGCTCAGAACCCGCGCGATGGCGAGGACGTTTTCGACGTCTATTCCCACGCCCGGGGCAAGGGCCTCAACGGTGTCGCTTACCGCGAGTGGTGAACCTCATGCGCCGGGAAAAAGGCTTTACCTTGCTGGAGCTGATGGTGGTGATGGCGATCATCGCCACGCTGATGACCATCGCACTGCCGCGCTACTTCAACAGCCTTGATGCGTCGAAGGAAACCACCTTGCGCCAGAGCCTGTCGGCGATGCGCGAGGCGCTGGATCACTTCTACGGTGACACCGGCCGCTATCCGGATTCCATCGAGCAACTGATCGAACAACGTTACCTGCGCAACGCGCCACTCGATCCGATCACCGAACGCAAAGACCAGTGGGTGCTGATCGCGCCACCGGACGGCGTGGCGGGTGGCGTGGCCGACATCAAAAGCGGTGCTACCGGGAGGGCGCGTGATGGCAGCCAGTATTCCGAGTGGTAACCGCGCGCAGCAGGGTGGCTTCACTTACTTGGGCGTGCTGTTCCTGATTGCGGTGATGGGCATGGGCCTGGCGAGTGCCGGCGAGTTGTGGTCGACCGCTTCGCGGCGCGACCGTGAACGTCAGTTGCTCTGGGTCGGCACTCAGTACGCACAGGCGCTGCGCAGTTATTACCGCAGTTCGCCGGGGCTGGCGCAGTACCCGAAAGAACTGGCGGACCTGCTTGAAGATCAGCGTTTTCCCGAGGCCAAGCATCATCTGCGTCAGCTCTATCCGGACCCGATCGGTCAGGGCGAATGGGCACTGCAACGCGGTTTCGACGGGCGCATCACCGGCCTCAACAGTCCTTCGACCGAGCTGCCATTGAAGCAGGCGGACTTCCCGACGCAGTGGTCGGATTTCGACGGCATGCAGCGTTATTCGGACTGGCAGTTCGTTGCCGAAAAAGCCTTCCTCGACGGCACCAACGGCCCGGCGAAAGGCCAGTCGAATTTGCCACAGGCGCTGCAGCCATGACTCGTCAGTGGTGGTGCGCGCTGATTCTCACCATGGCGGCGTGCTGCGCTCAGGCCGGTGAAGAAGACGAAATGATGGGCTTTATCGTCGACGACACGATCTCGCACATCGGCCACGACTTTTACTACTCGTTCAGTGAACGCCTGCGCGACACCAGCCGAATGGATTTCAACCTGGTGGTGCGCGAGCGGCCCGACGCGCGCTGGGGCAGCCTGGTGACCGTGGAATATCAGCAACGCCTGGTTTATCGGCGCTTCCTGCCGCCGAACACCGTGGAACTGAAGGACGAGGCCTACGCGGCCGCCGACTGGGTTCGACGCCAGGTTGTCCAGCGCAAGCTGGAGGCTCTGTTGCAGGACACCACCGACCTTGAGAAGGACGAACTATGAACAGCACAACGTTCTCACGGCGCAGCGGATTCTGGATCTCGGGGTTGTTGATCGGGCTCGCCAGCGCCGCTGCCGTCCAGGCCACTGAACTGGTCTACACGCCGGTCAACCCGTCGTTCGGCGGCAACCCGCTGAACGGCACATGGTTGCTCAACAACGCGCAGGCACAAAACGATCACGACGACCCGGACATCAAGAGCCGCTCGGCGGTGGCTGGGACGTCGGCGCTGGAGCGCTTCACCAGTCAATTGCAATCGCGGCTGCTAGGGCAGTTGCTGGACAACATCTCCACCGGCAACACGGGGAGCCTGTCCACCGACTCTTTTATCGTCAACGTCATCGACGACTCCGGGGCACTGAGCATTGAAGTGACCGATCGAGCGACCGGTGAGGTTTCGGAAATTCAGGTGAACGGCCTCAACCCATGACGGGCTGACGGTTCCGGGGAGTGATGGACATGAAAAAATTAATCGCGTTAGGGCTGCTGTTGGCGACTTTACAAGGGTGCAGTCTGCGGGAGCCGATGTCGGCTGAGCAGGACACCGAAACCCCGACCCTGACCCCCAGGGCCTCGACCTATTACGACTTGCTGAAGATGCCGCGGCCCAAGGGGCGGTTGATGGCGGTGGTGTACGGCTTCCGTGATCAGACCGGGCAGTACAAGCCGACGCCGGCGAGTTCGTTTTCCACCAGCGTGACCCAGGGTGCGGCGTCGATGTTGATGGACGCGATGCAGGCCAGTGGCTGGTTTGTGGTGCTGGAGCGGGAAGGGCTGCAGAACCTGTTGACCGAGCGCAAGATCATTCGCGCCTCGCAGAAGAAGCCGAATACGCCGGTGAATATTCAGGGTGAGCTGCCACCGTTGCAGGCGGCGAACATGATGCTTGAAGGCGGGATCATCGCCTATGACACCAATGTGCGCAGCGGTGGGGAAGGGGCGCGGTATTTGGGGATTGATTTGCAGCGTGAGTATCGGGTGGATCAGGTGACCGTGAATTTGCGTGCGGTGGATGTGCGCAGTGGGCAGGTGTTGGCGAATGTGATGACCAGCAAGACGATTTATTCGGTGGCGCGCAGTGCGGGGATTTTCAAGTTTATCGAGTTCAAGAAGTTGCTTGAGGCTGAGGTTGGCTACACCACGAATGAGCCGGCGCAGCTTTGTGTGTTGTCGGCGATTGAGGCGGCGGTGGGGCATATGGTGGCGCAGGGAATTGAGCGGCGGCTGTGGCAGGTGGCGGGGGACGCTTCTGTGCCTGGGCAGGATGATGTGTTGAATCGGTATTTGAGCCAGAACAAGATTGATCCGGATGCGGAGTGAACGTGGCGGCCTTCGGGCCGACCAGGTTCTGGTTGGGCGGTGAGTTCTGGTTGGCCGGGTGCATATCCGTTGCTGCGGTAACGGCGGCTTAGGGTTCCGCGCTGACGGCGGGTCACCTTTTCCAAACGCCGAAAAGGTAACCCAAAAGGCTTGCTCCTACGTGCGGCCCGCTCGCTGGGGCTCGGGGTTCCTTCGCTGCGGGATCGATCCGGGCGCAGCGTCTCCGGTTTGCTTCGCTGCACCTACTCCCGCTGTGTTTGGCTGCGCCAAACGGTCGCTGCGCTCCCACGCCCGGATCAATCCCTCCACTCAGCCTTCCGACGTCGCCCGTGGATCAAGATCAAAAGCAGGCGAGCTGACACTCGGCCTATTGAGTGGTGAAGAGCACGGCGCGCACGGCTTTGGTTTTTGTGGTGCTCTTGCCCCTCACCCCAGCCCTCTCCCGAGGGAGAGGGAGCCGATTTTTGGGCCTTTCAAAATCTGAGTTCAACGCGGTATCGCACGTCGGCGTACCTCTTCGAAACACCTCGGTCAGTCCCCTCTCCCTCCGGGAGAGGGCTAGGGTGGGTAAAGACCGGGTACATCCTTTACGTTTGAGACCGGGGACATGGTTTACAGGTATTAATCATGGTCAGGAGGTGCTGACCATGCCCTGGAATCAAGAGTCCCCAATGGATCAACGAGTGAAGTTAGTCAGTGACTGGCTTGGCGGCAGCTACACCAAGAGCCAATTAAGCCGGCGCTATGGTGTCAGCCGTCCAACCATCGACAAGTGGCTGGAACGATACGCAGCGTTGGGCGTAGATGGCTTGAAAGAGCAATCGCGCAAGCCGTTGAACTGTCCTCATCAAACGCCCGACGAAATTATTGCCACGCTGCTGGCCAAGAAAAACGAACATCCCGATCGGGGACCCAAGCAGATCATTGGTCGCCTGCGCGATTCCGATCCGCATATCCAATGGCCGGCCGCGAGCACCGCCGGGGAGTGGTTGAAGAAAGCTGGTTTGGTGGTGGCGCGACGGCCCTATCCCCCGCGTCCCCGTGCTCCAACACATTTGCGTCCGGTCGACGCGCCCAACCAGACTTGGTGTGCTGATTACAAAGGGCAGTTCAAAATGCAGGACGGTAATTGGTGCTACCCGTTGACCATTACCGATCAGATGAGCCGCTTTTTATTCGTCTGTCGCGCCTTGCCCAGTACGCACGGAGCGCCGACGCGGGAAGGCTTCGAGTGGGCTTTTCGAGAATATGGGCTGCCGGATGTGATCCGCACTGACAATGGCGCTCCTTTTGCGTCGACAGGTCTGGCGCGACTTTCGAAGTTATCGGTTTGGTTCATCAGGCTTGGAATCCATGTCGAAACGATTACGCCTGGCCGTCCCGACCAAAATGGGCGACATGAACGGATGCATAGAACGCTAAAGGCAGCAGTGCCACCGGCGGAAAACCTGGTGCGCCAGCAGCTGGCTTTTCAGGAATTCATCCAAGACTTTAACCACCACCGACCGCACACCGCGCTGGGCATGAAACCGCCGGCATCTGTCTATAGCCCGTCGACACGCGCTTATCCTGGTTACTTGCCTGCGTTTGAATACGGTTCCGATGTTGAAGTACGCAAGGTTCGGTCAAATGGGGAAATTAAATGGAAAGGACAGCTGATTTTTCTAGGAGAGGCTCTGATTGGAGAGGATATCGCGCTGAAGGAAGTGGCTGATGACGCTTGGGAACTGTACCTTTGCAGCCACTGTTTAGGCAGGCTTGAAAACGGCGCCAAACGCGTTTCAAGCCTTTAAAGGTGTAAACGATGTCCCCGGTCTAATTTGTAAAGGATGTACCGGTCTCTACAGTGAGGGGCTCTTGATTCAAAGCTTGAAAATCCAAGTTCCGCTCGGTATTTCATGTCGGTGTACATCTCCCAAACACCACGGTTGATCTGGCTTAATGATTCTGGACACCCCTAAAGGGCGTTAATCTACGCCCAACGACGAGGTGTGATTTGACCAGACGCTATTTTTCGACAGATTTCAAACGGGACGCGGCTTGCCTGGTTTTGGATAAAGATTATTCGGTGAGCGAAGCCTGTGAAGCAATGGGTGTAGGCCCTACAGCTCTGCGCCGCTGGGTTGAGCAACTGCGTGCAGAGCGCAGCGGGAAGACACCTGAGAAGTCCAAGGCCATGACCGCTGACCAACAACGCATCCAGGAACTGGAAGCAACAATCCGACGGATTGAGCGCGAGAAGGAAATTTTAAAAAAGGCTACTGCTCTCTTGATGTCGGATTCCCTCGATCGGTAAAGCTGGTCGAGGAGTTAAGCGAGCAATATCCAAGATCCGAGTTGTGTGGCGTATTTGGTATCAACCGCAGCAGTTATTACGAGCGTCTGAAACGGCGGACAAAAGTGGATGTCGAGCGCGATCGCCTCAAGATCAAGGCTGCCGAACTACATGAGCAAAGTCGCGGCTCAATGGGCGCGCGCAGCCTGGCAAAGGCGTTGTGTAACGAAAAGGAGTCGGTAGGTCGTTACATGGCTCGTAGCCTGATGCGCGAGATCGGATTGAAGAGCCAGCAACGGCGCAGGCATCGTTACAAACCTAGCGGCGCGGAGGCTCAATACGCCCCTAATCATTTGCAGCGTAAATTCAACGTTGAGGCGCCCAATCAAGTGTGGTGTGGCGACGTGACTTACATTTGGGCCGGTACTTACTGGGTTTATCTGGCCGCGGTACTAGACCTGTATGCCCGACGCATCGTCGGCTGGGCGATATCCAGGAGTCCCGATTCGGCTCTGACCTGTAAAGCGTTGAAGATGGCTTTCGAGTCGCGAGGACGTCCTGCAAACCTGATGTTCCATTCGGATCAGGGCTGCCATTACAGCAGTAAAATGTTTCGTGAAACGCTGTCGGAGATGCGGATAAAACAAAGCATGAGTCGACGAGGAAACTGCTGGGATAACGCCCCGATGGAGCGTTTCTTCGGCAGTTTGAAATCTGAATGGATACCCAAGGCTGGCTACCGAAACGAAGACGAGGCCAGTACCGATGTGTTGCGCTACCTGACCCACTATTACAATCGGATCAGGCTACACAGTTACAACGGCTATCGAACTCCCGTAGCCATGGAAGCCCTGGCGGCATGAAAAAGGGTAAAACCCTATAACCGTGTCCAGTATCGTTTGACCAGATCAGGTCAGTTCCCTCTCCCTCCGGGAGAGGGCTAGGGTGAGGGCTGCGATCTGAAGTGTGTTTAAAAAAGTGTCTGAATCGGCGGAACCTTCCCACAAGGTTTTCAGGTTGTCCGTCGGACGTCCGGTCTCTAGCCTGTGTTCGTCGCTGCCAATTCAGCGACCGGGCGTGGAAACCCGAGTAACTACAGAGCGCACAAGCGCCATTCATAACGTATCCTTGCGCACCTCACTGTGTGCACTTTGTTATGGCGGCTGTGCGTGGGAGACCTTGTGTCTGCCGGGTTGCCTCTGTCCCGGGTTTCCAACCTGCGTACAGCTGCCACCTATTCGCTTGGAAACCGAATGGGGGGCCAGCTATAACCGTCATACAGGGTAAATAACCATGAAAAAACCAACACCCAATCCCCCAGAATCAGACGCCGACACCACATCCCCCTACGCCTCGGTCGACAGCAAAAAACTCCACGAAGCCGCCGACCGCGCCCTCGATTTCTACCTCAATCCCACCGCCCACATCATGTCCAGCGCCAACGAGCCGGAACCCATGTACCTCGCCAATCCCAGGTACAACACCGAATCCCTGCTGGCCAACGCTAGCGAAACCCTCGGCTCGGCCAGCGAAATGCTCATCAACTTCGCCGCCTCGCTGGAAACCTCACAGCGCAAAACCGCATTGGGCATCGCTCAAGTCGTCATGCTGGGCGAACTGGCGGTGAATCAAGCGCTGGATCACGTCGAGCTGAAGGATGGCTGATTGATCGTTCCCACGCTCTGCGTGGGAATGCAGCCCCTGACGCTCTGCGTCAAATTCGCGAGCTGGAACGCGGAGCGTCTCGAGAGGCATTCCCACGCAGAGCGTGGGAACGATCAAGATACAAAAAAACCGTACCTCCACGGGAAGCACGATTTCTTGTGTTGAGACGAGGAACCGATCTTAGCCGGGGTCGCGTCGAGGGTACTCCTGATGCGCATGCAAGATGCTCACAATCTCAATCTGGTCCGCTACTTGATAAACGACGAGATAGTTCCGGCTTACCACAATCTCTCGAGTGCCGGGAGAGCGGCCTTTGCGATACAGGTGTGGATGCCAACAAAGCGCAGATGTAGTTTTTGAGACGGACTTGTGAAGTGCAGTCGCCGCTACAAAATTTCGCTCGCCAATGTACTTCAGGATTTTCGAGAGTTCGACCCGGGCCTTGGGTCGCCACTTAATCTGCATCAGCGCTTTTGCGCATTGATTCCATCAAGGCGTTGATTTCCTCCATCACTTGCTCATGGGGAATACTCGGACGCGGATCATCGAGAGAGGCCTGTACTTCGGCCCGAAACCAACGGTCATAACTCGCAGCCTGCTCCTCGGGACCAAGATCCGAAACAACCGGGCACAGTGGGTCGATCAAGGACGGGTCGATCATAGAACCTCCGGGTTTGGTGCCTCGAAGTCTATTCGTTAACGGTATCGCTGTCGTCGCTGTCTGGATGAATTGCATGTAGGCCAAGCTCCATGTGGATCAAGTTGTCTCGGCAAATCCTAGAGCCTGCACTTCCGACGGCCAACCGCCAGAACTTGTCAGAAAACTCCCCGAATTTCTGAAAACGTTCCGTTTTCCGTAGGACGCAACTCAAGCGTCAGCGCAAAAAAAACCGCGACCCCCTCACCAGAGAATCGCGGCCCATCAACACCCAACCCCTACTGCTGCAAAACCGTTGCCTGGTTAGCCGACCCAAACTGCTGAATATTCGCCGTCTGCGTCACGCCACTCTGATCGACATTGGCGATGTTCCCCGTGCCGCCCTGGGTCACGTACGCCACGTTCATCGTATCTGCCTGCTTAACAGTGATCATGTTGTCACTGCCGTACAGCTGCGCGGTGTACGCCTGGTTACCCGTCCCGGATTGATCAAACTCAGCACTGTTGCCGGTGCCATTCGAAGAACCCTGCACCAGGTTGCCCGTCCCGCGCTGATCCGAGATCAGAATGTTGTCGCTGCCATTCTGATCAAAGTACAGCTCGTTATAGGACTCAGCCTGACTGACCGTGGTCTTGTTGCCTGTCCCGGTTTGATTGGTGGTCATCACATGCCCGACACCATCCTGAGTGAAGCTGGCGATGTTGCCATTGCCCGCCTGAGTAACTGTGGCACGTTGGCCGCTGCCGAACTGGCCGCCCGACTGCGGGCCTTTCCAGTTGCTGGCGTAGACCTTGTTGTCGTTGCCCACCGAGGTGGCGTTAAGCACGTGGCTGTCGCCGTTCTGGTAGGTGAAGTGCACGTTGCCGTTGCCGACTTGATAGAGCGCCAGCGTCGAGTTGACCGATTCGAACTGGTCGGCGTAGATCGCGTTGGTGTTGCCGACCTGGGTGACGGCGGCGCTGTTGTTTTCGCCGAAGCTTTGGTCGACCACGGTTTCGTTGCTGTCACCGTATTGGTTAACGGTGGCTTGGCTGGCGAGTTGCGCGTCCTGCCAGATTTCCGTGCCGTTGAGGTTGCCGAACTGGTTGATGGTGATGTTGCCGCCGGTGCCGTTGCGCTGGTCGCCGTAGGCGTAGTTGCCTTCGCCAGCCTGGTTGATGCCGATCTGGCCGCCGTTGTGCAGCACTTGTTCGGCGGTGCCGTAGTTGGCGGTGCCGTACTGGGTGATCACTGCGCTATTACCAGTGCCTTCATAGAGTTGCTCGATGTTGGCTTCGTTGCTGTCGCCGAACTGCAAGGTTGTGCCTTGGCTGCCGTTCTGCGAGTCCTGGTAGACAAACGAAAAGTTGCCGGTGCCTTGCTGCTGTTGCAGCGCGTTGTTCGGTGAGCCGAAGCCCAGCGACTGGCTGGCGTGGGCGGTGTTGAAGGCGCCGGCCTGTTGCTGGGTGATGGTGGCGTTGTCTTCGTAAAGCTGTTCGGCGTAACCGGCGTTGTAGTCGCCGACCGCGTCCTGAGTGATCACGCTGGTGGCGTGGTCTTGCACGGCGGCGGCGTCGTTGCCCTGGCCCAGTTGGGTCTGGGTGGCGGTGCTGAACGGGGCCTGGGACTGTTTCACATCGGCGATGTTGGCAGTACCGGCCTGGCTCTGGGTGGACAGGCTGTCGTCGGCCATGGCCTGGGCACTGATCATGACCAGGATGGCGGCGGTGAGGGGCGTCAGTTTGAACATGATGAACTCTCCGATGATTGGCAGTGCTTAGCGATATTGCTTGACCGAAACGCTCATGCCGTTGCCCGACTGGGTCACGGCGCTTTGCAGCCCCGCGCCGGCCTGCTCGATGCTGGCGTCGTTGTTGTTGCCGTTTTGCGAAATCTGCGCGCGGTTATGGCTGCCGTTTTGGGTAATGGAGGCGGCGTTGCCGGAACCGTTCTGGTTGATCAGCGCCATCAGGTCGCTGCCCTGTTGCAGGATGTACGCTTCCTGATTGCTGCCCGACTGCACGATCTGCCCGAGCAGCGACTGACCGTTCTGTTGCAGCAGGGCGACGTTGGCCTGGCCGAGCTGGTCGATCAGGGCTTGCTGACCCACCGGTGGAGGCAGTTCGCCGAGGTCGCTGCTGGTCGGGGCCAGGTCGTCGTTTTCCATCAGGTCGTCGGCGCGCACGCCCGCAGTGCTGCACAACAGAAGCAGGCAAAGCAGGGCGGCGGTCGGCGTGTTCATGGCTCACTTCCTGTCAGGCGTTAACCGGTTTCAATTCAGCCCCCAGCCACCCGAAAGTGGCTGGGGTGCTGGCTTACAGCGTGGTCACCGAGACCGTGCGCACGGTGCCTTGGGACGAGCGGATCGTCGCGGTCGGGTTGGCCGATGGCACCACCGTCGTGTTGTTCAGCGTCAGCCGCCAGCGCCCGGTCACCGGTACGGTGGTGGTGCCGAGGGTGACCAGCCCGGTCGGGGTGGTGACCTGCACGGTGATGGTGTTGCCGGTGGTCACCGACGAGGTGCCGGTGAAGTCCCAGTTGAAGCGCCCGCCGGAGCGTGCCTGCACCGTCGACGCGGTGATGGCGAACGTTTCCGCCGCTGGCCGTGGCGACACTTGCACCGTGACCGTGGCCGGCGTCGACAGGGCACCGAAGTTGTCCCGGGCGATGTAGGTGAAGGTCGTAGTGAACGCCGTGGTCACGGTGGCCGGTGGGGTGTAGGTGATCACCGTGCCGTCAGTGCTGACCGTGCCACGGCCGGCGGCCGGTTGGGTCAGGCTGGCGACGCCCAGCGGCACGTTGCCTTCCGGATCGGTGTCGTTGGCCAGCACGTTGATCGGGATCGCTACGCCCAGGGTGGCGACGCTGTCGGCGACCGCGGTGGGTGCCTGGTTCGGTGCGACGGTGATTGTCACGGTTGCCGGGTTGGCCGAGGCCAGACCTTTGGCGTCCTGCGCTTTGTAGGTGAAGGTCGTGGTCAGTGGCGCGTTGACCACCGCTGGCGGGGTGTAGACCACGGCGGCGCTGCCGCTGAGGGCTACGGTGCCTTGGCCGGCAGCCGGTTGAGTCAACGCGGTGATGCCCAGTGGGTTGTTGCCATCGGGATCGCTGTCGTTGGTCAAGAGGCTGAGGGTGATCGGCACGCCGAAGCTGGTGCTGCCGGTATCGGCGTTGGCGATCGGCGCCTGGTTTTCACCCGTGTCCGGCGCGCTGCCGACCACGACGACCGCCTCGGTGTCACTACCGCCGGCGGCGGATTTCACCGTGATGGTGGCCGGTGGTTGGGTCAAGTCGGCAACGGTGATGCGTTGCAGGGTGCCGGACTTCGACAGACGTCCATAGCCTTGCGCAACCATGTCCGGGATCGCCACTTCATCGGTCGATGTCGCTTCGATCAGCAGGCTGTGGTTGGCCCAGTTGTAGCGCGCGGTCTGCACTTTCACCACGTCGGTGAGCTTGGCTGACACCGCCGTCGGCCGGGTCGTGCCGGTCGGGTTGGTGGCGGTAACGACCACCACTGGAGGAACTGCACCGGTGCTCAGGCGCTGGCCGAAGAACAGACCGTTGTTGTCACCCAACAAACTGGTCTGGCACGGCGTCGGCGGTGGGCCGGGGAGCAGCGCCACGCTTTCACGGAAGCACAGGGTCGAGCTGCTGTCAGCCTTGGCAAACACTTCGGCACGCACACCAGCGGCGGTGCGGCGATAGGTGGCACGGTCGATTTCAACCTGGGTCTGCTGACGGTTGTCGAGCACTTTGCCGGACAGGCTGAACACGCTGGACTGGATCGTCCCGGCCGGCCCGGTGATGCGCAGGAAGTTGGTGTTGAACGGGCTGCCGGTCACCGCTTCGTTGAGGTTCGGGTCGCCGACGAAAGTTTCCGTGGCGCCGGTGTCCGGGTTCACTTCGGTGTAAGGGCCGTTGACGCTGCGCAGGAACGGTCCGATAGCGCCATTGACGGCACCGGTGAAATTGCCCGGTGCGCCGATGCCGATGTCGCGAGTGATGTTGATCGCGCGGCGCCCGGGTGCGGTGACATTGACCGTCTCGACGCCGTACGGGTGAGTGATGGTGTAAGTGCCGGCAACCGGGACGTTCACCCGGATGCGAATCCGCGCAAAGCTTTGCTGATCACCATCGGCCGGATTTTCCGAGGCGAATGCTGCTTCTATCCCGGCGACATAAGCGTCCACACCATAACCGGCACCGTTGTCGGGGATTGCGGTTTCCGCTAAAAACCAGAAGGCTTCCGGCGGCCAGTTGTCGGGAAAGATCATCGGCTGGGCATCGTCGTAGATGCCTGGCTCGGCCAAGAGAATGCACATGTAGGCCGGCGGCGTGGTCGCCGCAACGCGCGAACTGGCAGCACGCGACTGGCACAGTTCCATCGACAGCAGATTGTTGTCCTGATACCACATCGGGAATTTCCCGGTGGCGAAGGTGTAGGGGCCGGGGTCGACGGCGGCGAGTTGCGCATAGGCACTGCCGGTCAGCGAGAGAGCGAGCCCGAGCGCGTTGAGCGCAAAGCGTGGCCACTTGTTCATGATGCCTCCTGATGCGGATCTGGGCATGTGAGCGTTCATTGCACGATGACCACTTCTTCGGTGTCGCTGCCGCCGTTGGACGACGTCACGCGCACCTTGGCCGGTGGTATCGGCGAGATCCCGGTGGCCAGGGTTTTCACTGCGCCGTCGCCGCCCAGCGCACCGATGGCGGCGCCGCTGCCGGAGGTGGCGGTGAGTACCGGCGGCGAGGTTTCGTCACTGGTCGAGGCGACCACGGTCAGTTGTCCGGAGCTGAGGCTGTATTGCGCGCTCTGGATCACTACCAGGTCGGTCAGGTTCATGGGCAGGGTGGTCGGCGTGCTGCTGGCGATGGCCAAGTGGTTGTCGGCGGTCACCTGCAGGACGCTCGGCAAGGTCGGGTTGGTAGACGATTGCGCGTACCAGCTGCCGGTGGAGTTGGCCTCGGTCATGTTCAGCACCGGAGTGCTGCTGGTCACGGCGACGGTGCCCGGCGCTGGTGGTGCGAGAACGAACACGTCTTGCTGGGCGACCGGCGCACTGGTTCCCGCTTTGCGCGAGTAGGTGCTGCGCTGGGTGATCATTGGCGTTGGCCGCACCACCGTCGACAACTTGCCGGAGACGGCAAACGTGGTGGAACGCAGATCCAGCCCGTTCGGGCCTTCGATGCGCACGAAGTTGGTGTTGAACGGGCTGCCGGTGACTGCCTCGCTGAGGTTCGGGTCGCCGACAAATTGTTCGGCGGCACCGGTCAGCGGGTTGGTTTCGGTGTACGGGCCGTTGACGCTGCGCAGGAACGGGCCGATGTCGCCCTTGAGCGCGCCGTCATAGGTTTTCGGCGTGCCGATCCCGATGTCGCGGGTCATGTTGATCGCGCGGCGGCCGGGGGTGTCGATGTTGAACACGTCGACGCCGTACGGGTGAGTGATCACGTAGGTGCCGGCGGTGGGCACATCAACGCGAATACGGATTCGGGCGAAGCTGACTTGATCGCCCTCGACCGGTTCTTCGGCAGCGAATGCGGCTTCGATGGCGCTGACGTAGGTCAGGTCGATTCCGCGTGCGGCGTCGACGAGGGTCGTTTCGCCGGTGAACCAGAACGCTTCATCGGGAAAGTTTGTCGGGAAGACGATCGGCTGGGCGTCATCGAACACGCCGGGGGTCGGCAGCAGCGAGCACATGTACGACGGCGCGCCGGGGGCGCTTGGCACCCGCGAGCTGAGTGCTTTGGACAGGCACAGATCCAGGGTGCGACCGTGGGTGTCCTGATACCAACTGGCGAAACCACCGTTGGCCGGCGCGTACGGGCCAGGGTCAACAGCAAACAAAGCGGCCTGAGCAATGCCCTGGGCCAAGGCGCTCACGACCAGGACGGTCGCGGTTTTGGACAGTAAAGGGTGCATGAGTTAATCCCTCTATCAAAGTACCTGCCCCTTGGGGATGGGTCAGTTGCACAGGGCCTTTACACCTTCCATGCCAAGGTGCGGTGAATGGGCGCGAGAGGGCCGGGGTAGAGGGGTTGGCAGGCGGGATGGTGAGATTTTTGGGCTGCGCAGAACGGGCGTCATTCCCCAGAATTGGGGATGTTGGGGATGAAGACTGAATATCTGCCGGATGAAGAACCTGTGGGAGCGAGCTTGCTCGCGAAAGCGGACTTCCTGTGACGAAAATGTCGACTGACCTGCCGCTTTCGCGAGCAAGCTCGCTCCCACTGGGATTTGTGGTGGTTTGGAAGGTGTAGATCGGGTCGATATCCCCGCATCCGGGCAAACCCCCACCCGTGGGCTATAACCCTATAGGGACGTATCGGGAAGTCGCCGCCATGAACATGCAGTCAAAGTCGCTACCGGTCGAGGAGGGCAATCTCCGATTGAGCTCGCGCAAGCAGTCGTTCAACCTGCTGCGCTGGTTTTCACTGATCAGCATGGCGGTGATCGGCACCGTGGCCGTGGCCCTTGGGACGGTGTCGACGCGGTTCGTGATCGAGGAGAGCGTGCAACGCGATGCCTTGCTCACCGCGCAGTTCATCCAGGCGATCGCCTCGGCGGAAGTGCGCCACGTGTCTATTCCCAACGTGCGGACCATGGGCGAATTGCTCGACCCGCGTCAGGACAAGGACTTTCCCGACGTCAACCCGCAAGCCCGAGCCGATGCACGGGGTGAGTTTCTCGATCACATCGAACACTTGCCAGACGTGATTCTCGCCAACATTTACGCGCCGGACCGCCAGGTAATCTGGTCAACCAATCCCGTGCTCATCGGCACCAGCATTCATGCCGACGAAGACCTCGATCGCGCCTTCAACGAAAAAATCCCCGTTTCCGCCAGTTACCACGACGTCGACAAGGCCCGTGAAGAGCAGAAGTTCATCACGCCGCCGGACTACATCTTCATCGAAAACTACATTCCGCTGTTCGACGCCGAGGGCAAGAACGTCACGGCGATGGTTGAAATCTACAAGGAGCCCAAAGACCTGATTGCGCGCATGGAGCGCGGGCTGACGCTGATCTGGCTGGCTACCGCACTGGGCGGCGGGCTGATTTATCTGGGGCTTTACTGGATCGTGCGGCGGGCGGCGATTTTGCTCGCGGCCCAGCAAAAGCAGCTGATTGCCAATGAAACCTTCGTCGCCCTCGGTGAGATGTCTTCGGCAGTGGCGCACAGTTTGCGCAACCCGCTGGCGACCATTCGTTCCAGTGCCGAGCTGGCGCTGGAATTCGACGCCGGCCCGGCCGAAAAGAACATCAAGGACATCATCGGTCAGGTCGATCGCATGTCGAAATGGGTGCGCGAACTGCTGCAGTCACTGCGTCCGCTCAACGATGATCCGGAACCGGTGAATCTGGTGGCGGCGTTGCACGAAAGCCTCGTTGCGTTTGAACAGCAGATTGCCAAGGCTGGCGTGCAGGTGGTGTTTCATCCGCAAAATACGCCGATGGTGCTCAGCCAACCGGTGCAGTTGACGCAGATCCTCAATAGCCTGCTGGCCAATGCCCTGGAAGCGATGGACAAGGGCGGCACGCTGACCGTGAGCCTAGAGTCGAGTGATGACCATGGCGTATGCGTGGTGCTCAGCGACACCGGCAAGGGCATGAATGAAGAACAACGCACCATGGCCTTCCGGCCTTTTTTTACCACCAAGTCTGGCGGGTTGGGTGTCGGTCTGGTCCTGGTCAAACGCATCATGGAGCGCTTCGGCGGAGGCGTGACGCTGGACAGTCGCGAAGGCGAGGGCACCACCGTTCGTCTGGCGTTTCAGCTGGTGCCGTAAATCCGCGAAAATTCGCTGAACTTCCCCCACCAGTGGGTGTCAAGCCCCGGTCACCGGGGAGTGGGGAAACCCACAGCGCCCCCAAGTCCCTGTAACAACTGGAAATAATTTATTGGCGCAGTAGTTGCAAAACACCATCACCCCTTCCTTGATGAGGCGGCTGGTGATGGACAAAACAACGCGTGACCCAAGCAACACCTTTCTGCTGACGCCTCTGAGCGTCTTTCTGATGTTGACCCTCGGCACCACGGCCGGCGTTCGCGCTAGCCCGATCGATGACGAGCGACAGCCAGAAACCTCCGACCCGTCGGCGTACTACGACGAACCGGCCGACCGCGCCGGCGCGCTCAACAACATCCTGACCCTGCCCGAGGCCAACGAAGATTCCTTCGACTTGCCTGACGGCGTCAAAGGCAGCCGCGACTCGACTCGCTCGGAAAACATCCTGCCGCCGACCGTGCAGACCAGTTTCAACTACCCCACCAACGGCAAGCCGAGCCCACTCTATGGCGCGCAGCCGTTCACCCAGCAGTTGACCCTGTTCGAAGAGTTCGGCCCGGAAAAACTCGACCCGACCACGCCGGCCGCGCCGCTGCCATTCCCGCCGGCAGCGATTGGCCCGGCGCCGGCGCAAGACCCGAACAACGTCGCCCGCAGTGCGCCACCCGGCACCGCCCTTGATGCGTTCCTGCGCCAGCCGGGACTGACCCCGTTCCCGAGCCAGTTCTCCAATATCGTCGACCGCAACCCGTGGCAGGCGCAGATCGAGGTGTTCCTCAACCGCCACATCGGTTCCTCCGCTGAAGGGCGGCCGCCAGGAAAAGGCTGGGCGCATCAACGCTGGAACGAGTTCTACCCGCAAGCGGCCTACAAAACCGTGCAGACCGGTGCGCGCCTCAACGGTGGCCTGCGCGACAGTCGGCAAATGCATGGCTACACCATGGGTGAATTCGGCCCCGGTGGTCTGTACCACAACGTCGCTGGCGTTCCCGCCACCGATGGCACGGCCAAAGGCGTCGATGCGCGTTTCCACCCGAACATGCCGGTGCAGAACCACAACTCGGTGTGGACGTTCGACGGCACGCTGCCGCCGAAACTGTTGATGGTGCGCTACGGCCAGCCGGTGATGATGCGCCACTACAATGGCTTGCCGATCGATCCGTCGGCCAACCGTGGTTTCGGCCTGCACACCATCAGCACCCACGAGCACAACGGTCACGCGCCGGCGGAAAGCGATGGCTATGCCAACGCATTTTTCTTCCCGGGGCAGTTCTACGACTATCGCTGGCCGATCCAGCTCGCCGGTTACGACAGCATCAACACCAAGGCCGAAGACCCGCGCGCCGCGTTCCCTTGCGCCCCGGGCGAAACCCTGTGGGTCAATGACCTGGCGCCGGCGAAGAAGACCTGTGACAACGGCACGATCAAGATCCGCGGCGACTGGCGCGAGACCATGAGCACCCACTGGTTCCACGACCACATGCTCGATTTCACCGCGCAGAACGTCTACAAGGGCAACGCGGCGATGATGAACTACTACAGCGCGCTGGATCGCGGCAACGAGTCGGTGAACGACGGCGTCAACCTGCGTTTCCCGAGCGGCAGCGCCTTGCCGTGGGGTAACCGCGACTACGACGTCAACCTGGTGCTGGCCGACAAGGCCTGGGATCAGGAAGGGCAGTTGTGGTTCAACCCGTTCAACACCGATGGCTTTATCGGCGATCAGATGCTGGTCAACTGGCAGTGGAAACCGACCCTCGACGTGCGTGCGCGCAGTTATCGCTTCCGCATCCTCAACGGCTCGGTGTCGCGCTACTTCAAACTGGCGCTGGTGCGGGAAATCAAGGGCAGCGGCGGCGAGTTCCAGGGGCCGAAAAACTCCGGCCTGACATACAGCCGCGTGCCGTTCCACATGATCGCCAACGACGGCAACATCATGGAACACAGCGTGCCGTTCGACGGCTCGATGGATCTGGACGCCGATGGCGATAAACAGAACCACAACGCGATCCTGCCGACCCAGGGCATCGCCGAGCGCTTCGACATCATCGTCAACTTCTCGAAAAACGGTATCAAGCCCGGCGACAAGCTGTTCTTCGTCAACCTGCAATCCCACGACGACGGCAAAGGCCCGAAAGACGTGATCTCGCTGGCTGACGTGCTCTCGGAGAAATACCTGCCGGTGATCAAGCAGACCAGCAAAGGCCCGCAGTGGGACAAGGGCGATCCGGTGGTCGGCAAGTTCCTGCAGCTCAACGTCAAGGCTTACACCGGCCAGGATCTGGCGATGAACCCGGCAGCCTACGAACCGGCGAAACCGGGCAAGGCTGAAGGGCTGGTGATGATTCCGCTGAAGCTCCATCGCGACAACGCCGCCGACAAAGTGGTGCTGGCCAAGGCCCGTCACCGTACCTTCACCTTCGGCCGTTCCGACGGCACCGATCTGGCACCGTGGACGGTCAAGACCGATGGCGGTTTCGGCTACCACATGGACCCGCGCCGCTTGAACGCTTCGACGCAACTGTCCAGTGGTCCGACCGACGCCGGTGTGACCGGATTCGGCACTCTGGAAGTGTGGAACATCAAGGCTGGCGGCAAGGGCTGGAGCCATCCGGTGCACGTGCACTTCGAAGAGGGGATCATCCTCAGTCGCGGCGGCAAGGCACCGCCAGAATGGGAAAAATGGGCGCGCAAGGACGTTTATCGCATCGGTTCGGAAAACGATGGCCTGGACAGCGTCGAGATGGCGATCAACTTCCGCGAGTTCGCCGGGACGTACATGGAGCACTGTCACAACACCCAGCATGAGGACAACTCGATGCTGCTGCGTTGGGACCTTGAGAAGCCCGGGCAATTGCAGTTGATGCCGACACCGCTGCCAAGCTGGGACGGTGTGCGCTACGTCAACTCCGCCGCGCTGCCGACCTTCCGCAACGGCGACGGTATGGGCCCACAAGTGGTGGTCAAGCCATGAACCGCCGGCATGGCGACAGCCAACCGCTGCATACCCCGCGCTCCCGGGCGCTGGGTATGCACCTGGTGCTGCTGCTGGTGGCCTGTATGCTCGGCAGCCGCGTGCTGCTGGCGCATCAGGCCAGTGTCGGCGCACCGCCAGCGGCCAGTGAATCCGCCACCCCGTGGGGTGGCGACTATTTCCCCAATACCCTGCTGACCGATCAGGACGGTCGGCAGGTGCATTTTTTCGATGACCTGATCAAAGACAAAGTGGTGGTGATCAACTTCATCTTCACCTCCTGTAGCGACTCCTGCCCACTGGAAACCGCACGCCTGCGCCAGGTGCAGAAGCTGCTCGGTGACCGGGTCGGCCAAGACATCTTTTTTTACTCGATCAGCATCGACCCGCTCAGTGACACCCCCGAAGTGCTCAAGGCCTATTCGCAGCGCTTCAAGGTCGGCCCCGGCTGGAAGTTTCTCACCGGCGAATTCGAAGACGTCACCGACCTGCGTAAAAAACTCGGGCTGTTTATCGACGGCGTCGACAATGGCCGCACCAAGGATCACAACCTCAGCCTGATCGTCGGTAACCAGAGCACCGGGCGCTGGATGAAAGCCTCGCCGTTCGAAAACCCGTGGATCCTCGCCGATCAACTGGCCAACACCCTGCAGAACTGGAAACAGCCGAGCATTGAAGAAAGCTACGCCAATGCCCCGGACATTCGTCCGCCGAGCAATGGCGAAGAACTCTTCCGCACTCGCTGTGCCTCGTGCCACAGCCTCGGCCCACAGGACGGGCAGGGCATCGGCATGCGCAGCATCGGCCCCGATCTGATTGGCGTAACCCGCAACCGCGATCCCCAGTGGCTGAATCGCTGGATCCGCGAACCGGACCGCCTGCTCGCGGAAAAAGACCCGATTGCCCTGCAACTGTATGAGCAATTCGAGCGAATCCCGATGCCCAACCTGCGCCTTGACGAGCAGGCCGCGCAGTCGATCATCGACTTCCTTAGCGATGAAACCGAGCGTCAGCATCCGGCCGCCAAAGCCTTGGCCGACGGTGGTTTGGCGCCAGTAAAACCGGGCGATCCAGCCGCAACGGTAAGTCAGATGCGATAGCGGCGAAATAGCATCATTGAACCGTGTGTCGCGGTCAGAGCCACCTACACTGATGGCTATAAGCGGCGCGATATAAAACTCCAGGGCACTCCCATGCAGCGACTGGAAGCACAAAAAACCTCTGCACCGAACCCATCGGTCGCAGGCAAGGGCTGGCGCGAGCAGTTCAATCTGCTGCGCTGGTTCTCGCTCGCGAGTTTTTTCATCATCGCGGCGGTGGCGCTGGGTCTCGGTTACATCTCCACGCGCTTCGTGGTCACCGAAAGCGTCGAGCGCGATGCGCTGCTGACCGCGCAATTCGTTCAGGCCATTGGCGCGGCCGAGATGCGTCACGCCAAAATCAATACGAACCGGACGATGGGCGAGATGCTCGACCCTCGTCAGGACAACCATTACCCCGATGTTGATCCGGCGCTACAGGCGTCGGCGCGTATCGAATTTCTCGATCACGTCGAACACCTGCCGGACATTCTCCTGGCCACGGTGTATGCGCTGGATCGCACGGTGATCTGGTCGACCAACGCCGAGCTGATTGGCGAACGCATCGAGGATGACGACGAGCTCGACGAGTCGTTCGAGATGAAAGTGCCGGTGTCCTCCAGCTACCACAAGATCGACGATGAGAAACCCGAGCAGCGCCTGCTGCGCGAACCGAAATACCTGTTCATCGAGAACTACATTCCGATGTTCAACGCCGACAAAAGCAAAGTCATCGCCATGGTTGAGGTCTACAAGGAGCCGTCGGATCTGGTCGACCGTATCGACCGTGGCTTTGCCTCGATCTGGGCGGCGACGTGTTTCGGTGGCGCGGCGATCTTTCTCGCGTTGTTCTGGATCGTGCGCAGGGCGGCGAAATTACTGCAGAGCCAACAACAGCAGTTGATCAGCAATGAAACCTTTGTCGCCCTCGGCGAGATGTCCTCGGCGGTGGCGCACAGTTTGCGCAATCCACTGGCGACCATACGCTCCAGCGCCGAACTGGCCCAGGAAGTCGCCAGCCCCGGTGCGCAGCGCAATATTGGCGACATCATCAGCCAGGTCGATCGCATGTCACGCTGGGTGCGCGAGCTGCTGGTGTCGTTGCGGCCGATGAATGACGACGGCGAAGCGGTGGATCTGGTCATGGCGGTCGAAGACACCTTTGGTGCCTTTGAAGCGTTGATCAAACGCAGCAACGTCGAAGTGCGATTCAGTCCGCAAAACTGCGCACCGGTCGTCAGTCAAAAGGTGCTGCTCACGCAAATACTCAATAGCCTGTTTGCCAACGCCCTCGAAGCCATGCCCAAGGGCGGCGTGCTCAGCGTCGAATTCGAGTCGCCGCAGCCGGACAGCGTGCGCGTGACCGTGATCGACACCGGCAAGGGCATGAGCGCGCAGCAGCAACTGTTGGTGTTCAAACCGTTTTTCACCACCAAACAGGGCGGCCTCGGGGTTGGCCTGGCGTTGGTCAAAAGAATCATGGAGCGGTTTCAGGGCTCGGTCGTCCTGACCAGCAAAGAGCAGGAAGGAACCCGCGTCAGTCTCAACTTCAAAGTGGCATCGGGAGGGGAATATGGAACACAGCATTCTGCTGGTCGAGGATGACGAACTGCTGGCCGAAAATATTCAGACCTACCTGGAGCGCAAGGACTTCGAGGTGACCGTCTGCCATTCGGCCGAAGACGCGCTGGAACAGTTGGGCAGCTTCATGCCTGACATCGTGCTGACCGATAACTCGCTGCCGGGCATGAGCGGTCACGACCTGATCCAGAAGCTGCGCATCAGCGCGCCGGATCTGAAAGTGATCATGATGACCGGTTACGGCAACGTTGAAGATGCGGTGGTGGCGATGAAGGAGGGCGCCTTTCATTACGTCACCAAACCGGTCGCGCTGCAGGAACTCAAACTGCTGCTCGATAAGGCGCTGGCCACTGAGCGGATGGAGCGCACGCTGTCGTTCTATCAGGAGCGCGAGGCGCAGAAATCCGGGGTGCAGGCGCTGATCGGTGACTCGGCGCCGATGCAGTATCTGAAAAACACCATCGGCCAGTTGCTCGACGCCGAGCGACGCATGGCCAACACCGATCTGCCACCGGTCTTGGTCGAAGGCGAGACCGGGACTGGCAAGGAACTGGTGGCCCGCGCGTTGCACTTCGACGGTCCGCGCAGCAAAGGCCCGTTCATTGAATTCAACTGTGCGTCGATCCCGTCGAACCTGGTGGAATCGGAACTGTTCGGCCATGAGAAAGGCGCATTTACCGATGCCAAGGATCGCCGGGTCGGACTGGTGGAAGCGGCGGACGGCGGCACGCTGTTTCTCGATGAGATTGGCGAAATGGACCTGCTGTTGCAGGCGAAGATTCTGAAGTTGCTGGAAGACCGGACCATTCGCCGGGTCGGTTCGGTGAAGGAGCGCAAGGTCAATCTGCGGGTGATCAGTGCGACCAACTGCAACCTTGAGCAAATGGTCCAGCAGGGCAAATTCCGCCGCGATCTGTTTTTCCGTTTGCGGATCATTTCGATCAAGGTGCCGCGCCTGTATGCGCGGGGTGAAGATATCTTGCTGCTGGCGCGGCACTTCCTCGCCAGTCACGGCAAACGCTATGGCAAACCGAATCTGCATTTCAGCCAGCAGGCCGAGGAGTTACTGCTCAGTTACACCTGGCCGGGCAACGTGCGCGAGTTGCGCAACATGCTTGAGCAAACCGTGCTGCTGGCGCCGAGTGACACGATTGCCGCGCATCAGTTGAACGTGTGCATGAGCCTGGTCGACGAACCGCCACTGCATATTCATGAAGCACCGCTGCACTACGAACCACGGCCGGCGAGCAACACCGAGTCGATGAACCTGCCGGAAGTCGAGCGCGACATGGTGCGTAAAATGCTCGACAAGACCGACTGGAACGTCACCAAATCCGCGCGCCTGCTGGGCCTGAGCCGCGACATGCTGCGCTACCGCATCGAAAAACTCGGCCTCGCCCGCCCCGACAAGCGGCAGTGGTAAAAATGCAGATGTCCGAGCCAGCACAAAACCCTGTGGGAGCGAGCAAGCTCGCTCCCACAGGGTTATCTGGCGTCTGCAGAATATTTGGACAACCCGGATCAATGCTGCTGCCGACTCAAACACTCCAGCACACAACTCGGGTCCAGCACCTCGTCATTCACATAAATCCCGCGCTCGGCATCGTACGTGCGGATAAACACCCGCACGGTCGCATCCGCCACCGTCGGCAGTTGCGAATCGTAGAATTCATGGTCACCCGGAAGCACCACGAAATCCTGCGGGGCCGTATCGTCGTAAGGCTTGGGTGGCGTGGCCTGCAGTGAATACGGAGCAGGGTGGGCGAAGGGCTGGTTAGGCCCGTAATAATTGAAATTGCTGTCCAGTGCTTGCGCCTGAGAGGCAACAAGCAGACAGCCGGTCAACAACAGCCGATCGAGCATTAGCATGGCGGCACCTGCGAGTGCGGTTTTCCCCAAGGCTATTAACTATAGCTGCCCTGCATTCAAGCAACCGGCTGATTGATCACATGCCCCGGCTGTGCGCAGGCCTTGAGCACATAGCCGATTGCGCGAAGAAACTCTTTGTTATCTCCGTTCGCAAGCACCTGAAACAGGTATTCGGCGATGGCTGTTTTGATAATTCGCCGACATTTGTAGGCCAGAACACCCTGATATGTAGGAGCCTGCGGCAGCTCCTACAGGGGGAGTGGCTTACAAGTTTGCAACAACCGGGATTGGCAGGGTGATCTAGACTCGGTTTCGCTCAATCACGAGTATCGTCCGGAGTGCGCCATGGAAGTGCCCGATAATAAAATCGCCGTCGAGAGCAATCGACAGGCGTGGAACGATTCTGCCCGCCATCACGAGGATTCGCCTGACTGGCAGGCCTTGCTCGGCGAGGTCGCGCAGACGGATTTCTCTTGCCTTGATGAGACATTGAACGGGTTGCTGGAGGTCGACGGCAAAGATGTGATTCAACTGGGCTGCAACAATGGTCGCGAAAGTCTGTCGCTGTTTGCCCTCGGCGCCAAAAGCGTGGTCGGTGTCGATCAATCGGCAGCGTTTCTCGAACAGGCCCGCGAGCTGAACAAGCGTTCACCGCACAACGCCGAATTCATCGAAAGCGATGTCCATCATCTGCCGGCATCGTTGCAGAACCGCTTTGATGTGGCGCTGATCACCATTGGTGTTTTGAACTGGATGCCGGACATCGGCGAGTTCTTCCGCCATGTCGCTTCGACCCTTAAACCGGGTGGCAAACTGGTGATCTACGAAACCCATCCGTTCCTGGAGATGGTCGATCCCGACGCTGAGGATCCTTACCGCCTCGCCAGTTCGTACTTCCGAGCCGAGCCGTTTGTGCAGGAAGAGCCGATTGTCTACGTCGGCAAGGTTGAACAGCAGGCGGCGAAGTCGTATTGGTTTGTGCATAACCTTGGTGCCATCTTCAGCGCTGCCATTGCGGCGGGGCTGAATATTGCGCATTTCAAGGAGTATGCGCATTCGAATCGGGAAGAGGTGTATGACCAGTATCTGAATCAAGAGGCGCAGATGCCGATGTGCTTTACGTTGGTTGCCACCAAGTCCTGACATCTTCATTGCACAGACCGGCCCCTTCGCGAGCAGGCTCGCTCCCACATTGAATGCGTGCATGACGCAGATCCAATGTGGGAGCGAGCCTGCTCGCGAAGGCGGCCTCATGACCGCCACAATATTTAGAACTGACTCAAGCCTGCGCCGCCGCACTCACCACCGGCCGTCCCGGCTTGCGCAGCGGTTCCAGTCGCGAACCCTCATAGCGCGTTTCGCGGAAAAACTTCCAGCGGCCAAACAGGCAATACACGTGCATCACACGCCCCTGCTCGTGATAACCCATGCGGATATGCAGCTTCAGCGCCGGAATATTGTGCGTCTCACAAACATCCACCACTTTGTTGCAACCCTGCGCCGCCATCGCTTCCCACAGCGCCACCTGCACGTCCACCGACAGGCTGCTGCCGAAGTACGCACGGATCATCTCACCCCCGAACTCAAAGAATTCACCCGGCTTCACCGGGAAGGTGCAGCCGTAATAGTGACGGTCGTGATAGTCGCGAATACTGCCCCAGATGAATCCCACCGCGTGCCCGTCGGCATCGAGGTACATGTGCCCGGTGTGACCCTCGGCAGCCAGCTCGGCCATGGTCGCCACGCGGTCACCGAAATGCTTGGAAAACGCGATGGCATTCTCCGGCGTAATGTCGACTTTGCGCAGGCCGTCATAAGGACGCAGCTTGTGTGGCGGTACCGGGCTGACCAGGTCGCGCTCCATCCACAGCAGTTCCCAATGGAAGAACACGTAGCGTTTCCACAACGTGCTGAAAGTGCGGCCGAGGCCTTTTTGCCGGATGCGTTCTTGTAGTTTTTCGATGATGCTCATGCTGCCCTCCGTGGCCGAAGCCCGGGTGTGGTGGATGGTGCTTTTGTGGGTATAGATCACGCTGGTCAACTAATTTCAAAGTGCCACTTTGGAAAGTATTTCAACTTGTGTAGCTCAATCGATGGCCGTGGCGCCGCGTATGAATTCCTTGTTCAGATCGCTATAGGAAACGCGTGGAACACCCGTCAGCCGCTGCTCTAGCACGCGGATCAGCGACTCATCTGGGTTCAGATAGGCATCACCAAAATCGGCGCCGAGTTGCGTTGGATGCGCGACGATTTCCAGCACGCCGTCGGTCGGCGCGCTGTCGTTGCGCAGGTCGATCGGTGTGCACACATAGTCAGCGGTAACCCCCGCCAGACTCTGCAAGCGCCAATTGAGCAAACCCTTGAACACGCGTTTGGGCAGATTGAGGTTCTGCCCCAGATTTCGCGCCAGACGAATCGGCACACCTTGCTGCGCGGCAAACCGCGCGACGATCTCGCCAATCGGCCAGATGTTGTGCACGTGCTGATGGGAATCGATGTGGCTGGGGCGCATGCCGTGATCGACGCAGCGCTGCCACTGCGCCTGCAACTCTTCGCGCACCGCTTCACGATCCTCGCGCGCCAGCGAAAAACTGTGGCGGGGCAGGCTGAGGTCGAACACACCGAAGTCATCGCAAAACGTTCGTCGAGTCAGAATCGCCTGGCTCAGTGGTCGTCCGTAAGTCAGGTTGAAGTGCAGACCGACCCGGCCTTGCAAGGTCGGATGCCGCGCCATGGCACACGCTGCTTCAAACGCCGGCATGTTGGCCATCGCCGTGGCAGAACTGATGACCCCGGCCTGAAACGCTCCGAAGATCACCGCATTTTCGTTCGGGCTGAGGCCGAAATCGTCAGCGTTGACTATGACTTGGCGAGGCATGTTCGCCCTCCGTGGTGACCGCGACAGGTTTCAGTGTGGGTTTCGCTTGTTCGGCACGGCGTGCCCGCCAGGCTTGGACATGGGGTTTGAGTCGATACCACAGGCGCAAGCCGAGACCGAGGATCAGGCCGCTCGGGCGCCAGGAATAAAAACTCCAGCGCCAGTGCTCCAGTTGCCCGGTCATGCGTTCGTGCAGTTGATGGCTGGAGTTTTCCAGGCTGACCCGCGAGGCATCGATCCAGCGCCAGTTGTCGTCCAGGCCCCAGCGAATCCATTCCTCCAGCAGCACCCGGCCGCTGCCAAGATCGGCGTATTGCGGCAGGAACGCGAGGTTGTAATCGTAGAGTCGACCCTGCTCCAACAGGCCAAGGCGATAGCTGATGCAACGGCCGTTCAGTTCCAGCGTGACCACGCGCACCAGGCCTTGGCCGGCGAGGGCGATGAAGGCGCGTTCGATCAACTGGCGGCTGCGTTCGCTGGCGAAAATTCCCACCCCTTCGTCACCTTTCCAGCTCACCGCTTCGACTTCGCTGATGGTCTGCAACAGCGGCCCCATGCTCAGCGCATCGGGAGTGATCCGGCGTACTTCGGCACCGCACGCGGCGATGCGCTTGCGTGCCCGGCGCAACTTGTAGCGCGGGTCGCCGGAGACTTCCTGATGATCGGCCTCGCTGATCAGATGCACCGGCGTCCGACAACTCAAGCGCCGCTCGCCGGTGGAGCTGTGCGCCATCCATTCGGTCAGCGCACTTTCTTCACCGACGGGTTCGGACAGTTCATTCAGTTGCAGCAGTGCGTGGGGCACGCGTTGGCGGATCATGTTCAAGGCCTGACGCATGTCCTCACTGCCGAGCGACGACAACAGTGCCAAGCGATCCGCCAGCGGATAACCCAAGTGATGCAGCACCCGAAACGGCACACCGGCAAAGCGCTCGCGACTCGCCACCAACGGCAGACACAGACGCAATTCCTCCGCCTCCCAGCCCAGCAGAATGTGCAGACGCTCATCCTCGCCGAGGGCCTGCTCGGCCGCACACAACCAACCAAGGTTGTTGAACGGCGTGTGATCCGTCACCCGCAGGCGCAGCGCTTCATATGCTGCTTCGGGGAAATCGGCGGCGCACAGGGAAGTGCGCCATTCAAATCGCGTCACCATAAGCTCAGGCTGCCGTGGCTGTTACGGGTGGACGGGAAGGTTTGCGCAGCGTCTCCAGACGCGAACCGCTATAGCGGCTTTCGCGGTAGAAGCGCCAGCGACCGAACAGGGTGTACACATTCATGATGCGGTTTTGCTCGGTGTAGCCCATGCGCAAGTGCAGTTTGAGCGCCGGGATGTTGTGGAACTCGCAGACGTCGACCACCTTGTCGCAACCCTGCGCGGCCATGGCTTTCCACAGCTCCAGTTGCAGATCCACCGACAACTCGGTGCCCCAATAGGCGCGGGTCAGTTCACCGCCGAATTCGAAGAATTCACCGGGTTTCACCGGGAACAGACAGCCGTAGTAGTGCCGGTCGAAGTAGTCCCGCGAGCTGCCCCAGATAAACGCCACGGCATCGCCCTGATCGTCCAGGTGCATGTGCCCGGTGTGACCCTCGTTGGCCAGTTCGGCCATGGTGCCGACGCGGTCGCCGAAGTAACGGGCGAAGGCGCTGGCGTTGTCCGCCGTGATCTTCACCACCCGCAGCGGCGGGTAGGGTTTGAGGCTGTGCGGTGGCACCGGGCTGACCAGATCGCGCTCCATCCACAGCAGTTCCTGATGGGAAAAGATGCAGTGCTTCCATGCCTTCTTAACGGTGGCAGTGAGTCCTTTCTGCCGCAGGTGTTGAGTCAGTTTGTTGAGCATGTTCATGGTGTGCACTCCTGATGATGAGGCATCGCGCGGCCAGAAGCCGGCGCGGCTGAACATCAACGGACGGTTCATGAGGCGCTCCAGCTGAGAGCGAACAGGGTTTGCCCCGGCAGCTCGAAACGCACACGGCCGTCCTGGCAGGTAAATGGCGCATCGCGACTGCGATTGTCAGCGCCGAAATAACGCAGGGCGCCGTTGCTCAGCGGGCACTTGGCGCCGCTCAAGTCGACACGTTGCAAGCGCGTGCCTTTGTTCACCCCCAGCAAGCCACGTTGATCGTCACCGGCCATCGCCAGCACATCGACTTCGAACGCATCGTTCTCCAGCCACAGCACTTGATGCAGCCAATGCTGGGCGATGAATTGCTGAGCCAGGCCCACGGGTTTCAGCTCGAAACGTTGTTCATCCTGCGAAACCCGCAACATCCCCTTGGGATACTGCGGCTCATCGGCGGCCTGAAACCAGTTGAGCATGCTCAGCAAGCCGTCTTGCGAAGCGTTGATCACCACCGACGCCCACCACAGCGAAGCGTAGTGGGTTTCCTGATCGTAGGGGCTGAGGCTGGAGCCGCTGGACAGGTTGGTCTGGTCGAGCAGCAAGGCTTTGCGCGGCTGACCCTTGGCGTCGAGGCCGACCAGATCGGCGGCGCGGCGCACGCTGTCGCGATACACACGAGTGGCGAGCAGGTCGCGGATCATCCATTCGTGCCACGCCAGCGCGTCGACCTGATCGCCGGATTCGCTGAGCAAGCGCCGCGCCCAATCGATGCCGCGTTTGTCCGCCGCGTTGTTGGCGAACGGTCCGTTGACCAGCCGCGAACTGGCCGGCATGGCAATGCGCACGCCAGCCTTGGCGTTGGCCGGATCGCTGCGCACCTGGCGGGCCATGCTGGCTAAAATCGCCTGATATTGTGCGTAGCTGGAATAGTTGAGGTTCGGCTCATCAGCAAAACCGATGTAGTGCGTGCCTTTGCCACCCAGCTTGCGGGTGCTGGCCAGCCACGCATCGAGGCCGCTGTTGCTTTGCACATCGGCGCGCAAATCCGCCTGACGCTGACTGCCGGCCAGCAGGGTGATGTCCTGCCTGATGCCGAAGCGCTCCTGATACAGCTGACGGAACGCATCTTCGAACTGTGGATTCTTCGCCGTCACATCGACAAAACTGTAGTAGCTCGCTGCCGTCGGTTTCAGTGCATCGAGTGCGGCATGACTGGCTTGCGGCGGCATCACGTAGGGCAGGGCGATGCCCAGATCCGGCGTGCGTCCGAGGATTTTGTCGTGCAACACCAGACGCGTCTGGCCAGCGTCTTCGCGCAGTGGCTTGAGTTGTTGCGGCGTCTGCGCAAACAGGTTGGCCGTACCGTCGAGCCAGAATGCCGCTTTGCCACTGCCTTGCAAACGCAGGCGCCAGATCTGCTCGCGCTCGCTGACGGGCAGGGCGACTTGATCAAACTGCCAATAAGCGCGATAGGGTTTCAGCGCCAATGTCAGTGGCTGATCGTCGCCAACCCGCTGCGCCTGCAAGCCGCTGACACCGCCGTGAAACTTGCCGGCCAGCACCGCGTGTTCACCCGGCGCGACTCTGAAATACAGCTCATCGCCGTTGTGCGTGTCGGCACTGAAATGCACTTTAGCGGGCGCGAACAACGCGACCGTGCGCTGGTCATGTTCAATTCGATAATTGCGAAAGCTGTAGCCGGGAATTTCCAGCCGATAACTGCTCGCGCCGGGCAGCAATGGCCAGCTCTGACTGCCGCGAATTTCGCTGGCCTTTATGAACCGATCGGCCGCCAGTTTGCCTTGACCGTCGAGCAGGTACAGATGTTCTTCGTTGGCATCGGCCTGCCACGCCGGCGTCCAGCGCACAGTCACCGTATCCGGGCGATCGGCTTGCAGATACAGACTGCCGTCGCGGATCTCGCCCCAACGCATCGACGCGGCAAAGGCGTCCAGCGACAGGCCGAGACCGAGCAGCAGGGCCAGGCCTTTCATGCGGTTTTCCGCCGTTGCAGCATCAGCCACATTGGCGTGAGGTCGCGGGGCAGAATGATCAGGACTTGCCAGAACGGCACGCCGCTCAAGCGGCAGTAAAGCACCAGCATCGCCACGGTCACCGCCAGATAGGCAATCGATGAAGCCGCCGCTGCACCGACAATCCCGTAAGCCGGAATCAACACCAGATTCAGCGCCAGGTTCAGCAGCGCCCCCAGCCCCATCAGCAACGACACCGTGCCGGGGCGATTTTTGCCGAGCAAGTCCAACCGCAGAATGCTTGCGTAGCACAGGCCCAACAACCCTGGTAGCAGGGCCAGAAGCGCCGGATACGCCGGTTGGTAAACCGCGCCGAACAAGGTGACGATCAGCCATTCGCCAATCACCGCCATGGTCAGGCAGGCGCCAAGCATCACCGTGGCGGTCAGACGCAGCGCCAGTGGCGTGACCTTGTCCATGCCTTCGTCCTGTTGCAGCAGGCGTTTCATCAACGGTGTGGTCACCGCTTCCGGGACGATCAGCAGCAGTTCGGCGGCAGCGCTGGCCATCGCGTAATGACCGAGGGCGGTGCTGCCGAGCAGGGCGCCGATAAACAGATAATCCGAACGCAGAATCACTTGCTGGAACAGCAGATCCGGATGACTGCGCGCGCTGTAGCGCAGCAGTTCTTTCTGGCTGGCGCGGTCCCATTGCAACTGCAACGGTTGTGCGCGTTTGAGCCAGACCCAGCCGACCAGCACCACCAGACTGATGCCGGCCAGCCAACTGATCAACGCGGCTTCGAGGGCAGCGCTTTGCCACATCCAGAACAGGGCGAGGAACAGCAACAGCGGCGCCAGCGACTCCACGAGGCGCAAGGCATTGAACGCGACCACGCCACCGGAGGCGTTGTGCAGCGTCAGCAAACCACTTTTCAATACGGTCAGCGGCACTGCCAGCAGCAACAGCCAGGCGAGCAAGCCAAGCTGCATCGTCACATCCAGCTCACTGCCAAATTCACGCACCAGCGCCACCACCAACAAGGTCAGCAACCCCGCCAGCAAACAGCCGAACACCAACACCTGACTGAGCAACAAACCCATCGGCCGCTGCTTGGCGGCCTGATAACCCACCGCTGAATTCAAGCCGCCGCTGGTGGCGGCGCTGATCAAGTCCGGCAACGTGCTGAGCAGCGCAAACAACCCGCGCTCACTCGGCCCGAGAATCCGCGCCAGCAGCACGTTGCGCAGCAAGCGCAGGGCGATCATCGCCAGTTTGGTGCCCATGCTCAGCGCCAAATGCTTGAGGTAGTTGCCTCGGCTCATGGCCGCGCCCCACGAAAAATCCGCCACGACAACAGTTGCGGATTACGGGCGGTGCGCTGACTGACGCCGAAACGCGGCAGATTCAGCGGATCGCCTTCACCGCGATAGATGCCGGTGCCGGTGCCGAGGGCGAAAGGGTAATCGTGATTGGCAATCTGTTCGCGCACGCGCTCATCGTTGTCGCCATTGGGGTAGCAATACACCGGCAGCGGTCGGTTGCAGCCGTTGTGCAGGGCATCGCGACTGCGGCTGATTTCTTCGTTCAGGCGCACATCGTCCAGGCCAGTGAGGATCGCGTGACTGGCGCCGTGGGGGCCGAAACGCACCAGCCCGGAAGCTTCCAGCGCGCGCACCTGATGCCAGTCCAGTGCTTGCGGTTGTGATTCCGCCGGGCATTCATCGGTAAGCTGTTCCAGCTCCTTCGGGTCAAGCGACTTCAGGCCGTGCAGATAATGCAGCAGTGCCAGGCTGCGGCGGTCAACGTCGATGTCATCGACCAGCACCGGCAACGGGTGATGCATGGCATGCAGGCATTCGATCAAATGCATCCGCGCCTTGTCGCCGTGGCTGCCCCACAGGGTTTCGCCGAGGCTTTCCCACCAGAAGCGCTGACGGCTGCCGATGAAATCGGTGGAGAGGAAAATGCTCGCCGGCACCTGATGTTTTTGCAGCAGCGGAAAGGCGTTGACCGCGTTGTCGCGCCAGCCGTCATCGAAGGTCAGCGCCACCCGTGGGCGTTCGGTGCGCAGCGAGTTGGGCTGGAGGATTTCCATCAACGGCACGCAATCGAAATGTTTGCGCAGCCACACCAGCAGATGCTCGAAGGCTTTCGGCCCCACGCACAGTTCATTGCGGTGCGGCAGATCGGCGGCGCGGTCGTTCGACAGCACCCGGTGCAACATCAGAATCACCCCGGCGCCGTGCAGTTGGTTACGGCCCATGGACGAGTTGAGATAGAGCCAGCCACTGGTGCGTTTGAGCAGTTGTTTGATCGCCATGGCTTCGGTCCTCTTAACGGTTCTGTTCCGGATTCCACTGGGCATACCGCTGACCGCGCAGGAACTGCCACAGGCCGAGACTCATCCCGGCGAGGGTGACCAGCAGAAACGCGGCGAGGCGGAAGGGCTTGGGCAAGCGGTGTTGCGAATCCAGCAGCCCGGCAATCGCGATGGCGTAGCCGAACAATTGCGCGATCAGGGCCAGGCGATAGAAGCCGTGGTCTTCCCACAGCCAGAAGTTGCTCAACAGCAACGGCAGCAACAGGATTGGCGCGAGACGGCGGATCAGTTTGTGGCTGATCAGCGCAATCGAATACAGGCCATATTTCAGCGGATTGAGCAGCTCGCGGCGCTGGGCGAGGCTTTGCAGACCACCGACGGTGACGCGTTGGCGGCGGCGGAATTGCTTGTCCGCCTCATCGACGCCGTGGTCGATCACTTGCGCTTCAGGCACGTAGACGATGCGTTTGTGCGCGACCGGCGCGCAGGTGCTGATAAAGAAGTCGTCGTTGACCTCGGCCGGCACGTTCTGGAACAACTCGCGGCGCAGGGCGAGCAGGGCGCCGTCGGCGGAGACCATGCAACCGGTGCGATTCTCGACCCGGCGCAGCCAGCCTTCGTAATGCCGATAGAGGCTGTCGCCGACGCTCAAGCCGCCGCCGGTGACCGGAATCACCATGTGCCCGGCGCAACCGCCGACATTCGGATCATTCAGCGGTGCGAGCAGGTAGCCGAGGGTTTCGCGTGACCATTGGTTGTCGGCGTCGGTGAATACCAGAATGTCGCCGCTGCTCAGGGCCACGCCGGCATTCAGCGTCGCGGCTTTGCCCTGGCGCGGCAGGTCGAGAATGGTGATACGCGGGTCGACGATTTTGCGCGCGCAGGCCACCGTGTCATCGGTCGAGCCGTCGCTGGCCAGAATAATCTGCAGGTTCGCTGGCTGATAATCCTGCGCCAGCAGCGTGCGCAACTTGTGCTCGATGTGCCGTGCTTCGTTGTGCGCAGCAATCACGATGCTGACGTTCAATGGCGGTGCCGGTGTGTGACGCCAGGCCGGGAACAGCGGCGCCAGAATCGTCAGCAGCAGCGGGTAGCCCACATAGGCGTAGACCGGCAGCAACAGGCACATCCAGAAAATGAACTCAGCCACGGGCAGGCCTCCTGGCGTTCCAATGACACAGACTCAAGATGAAGGCAGCGCCGGCCAGGTGCAGACGCACCCAGTGCAGCCCCCACAGTTGCAGGGTCAAGCTGATGTCCCGGTGTTTGGCACTTTGGCGCAGGCTGAGGACCAGTCCCGGTATCAGTGTCAGTATGACCATGACGGCCGCATGATGCGGAAAGCCGTCGAGCAGCGCTGAAATCGCCAGAAAATCCAGCAACCACACCAACAGTGACAGCATCGGAAAACGCAGCAGGCGCAGGCTGAAACCGTGGGTGCGGAGCAATTGCAGATGACTGCCCTGACGCCACATTTCCTTGCCCATCCACTCGCGCCAGTTCATTTCGTAACCCCAGTGCAGGGCGACGTTGTCGTTGATCGACAGCAGCCGCGCCCCTTGTTCATGCAGGCGCAGGGTGAACTCCTTGTCTTCGCCGGTGCGCAGGCTTTCATTGAAGCCGCCGACCTTGTCAAACCAGCGACGGCGCATCAGCAGGTTTGAACTGGGCAACCAGTCGACAGAATGCGACGGCTGCGAAGACACCCGCGTGGTGCGGCGTTGCCATGCGGTGGCGTACCACGGCGCTTCGGCGGGGGTGTCCAGGTCGAGGCCGAACACATCCGCCTGACCGCTGGCTTCAATGTCGAGCAAGCGGGTAATCCAACTCTCTGGCATTTCAATGTCGGCGTCGATGAACGCCAGCCACTCGCCGCTGGCGATACTGGTGCCGCGATTGCGCAACGCCCCGATCAACAGTCCCGGCTGCACCAGCACCTGCGCGCCAAATTGCCGAGCGATGTGCGGTCCCTGATCGGTCGAGCCGTTATCGACCACGATCAGCTCGCACTCGACATTGGCGGCGTACGCGGCTTTCTGCGCGGCGAGCAAGGTGCGGCCAATGTGCCGGGCCTCGTTGAACATCGGGATGACGATGCTGATACGGCTCATGCGCTGGCCTCCTTGGTCAGGGGTGCTTGCTCGGCTTTCAGGCGCAGGACGCTGGTCATGGCGAGCATGATCCACACGTATTTCTGGTTCGGCGCGCTGAGAAACATCAGGAACAGCGTCAGCGACAGAAAGCTCACGCCAAGGTGGGTCATCAGATCCGCCTGATACGCATCGCGGCGCAGCATCCACGCCGCCCGCGCGCGAATCAGGTTGTACAGACCGAGGCCGAGCATGCCGACGAACAACAGCCCGGCAGGCACGCCGAGTTCACTGAAGATTTCCAGATACGTGTTGTGTGCGCGGCGATAGAGGTCGCCAATTTTGCGGTTGGCCGAAAACGCCTTGGCGTAACCGGTGGTCGCGTAATGCAGCGGGAAGGTGCCGGGGCCGGACCCAAGCAGCGGGTCCTCGCGGATCATCTGGCTGCCGACGACGATGTACGAGGCGCGGCGACCGAGGGATTCGTCCTGAGCCTTGGAGCCGGCGCTGAGAATACTCAGGGACTGGATGCGCGCCATGTAACCGGCCGGCATTGCGTAGATCGCCAGCGGAATCACAATGGCCGCGCCGAGCATGGCAAAACCGAGGTGCCGAGGGCGAATGCGGGTCAGTTGCGCGCGGTAGTGCCAGCAACCGATCAACAGACTCAAGGCCAATACCACCAGCCCGGAGCGCGATTCGGTTTTGGTCATGCCGCCCAGCAATAGCAGGCAGCAACCGCCCCAGAACAACCGGTGCAGGGTATTCGGGCTGCGGATCACCAGAAACAACCCCATCGGTATGGCAAACGCGATCAGCAGGGCGAAAGCGTTGGGGTCTTCGAGCAGGCCAGCGGCGCGGCCCTGATCCTGGAATTTGGCTGAGAACATCGCCATCGCACAGGTGGTGCTGACCGCGAGGGTCACCAGGCGGGCAAACAAATCAAGGTTGAGCTCGCGGCCGATCAGCAGGGTGATGACAAACAGGATCAGCCCGACGCTGAGTTCACGCAGATGCCCGAGTGACATGCCCAGATCATCGGTGTTGAGCAGGCTCAGAAAGTACAGAACCATGAACCAGATCAGAAAGCGCCAGATATTGCTGCGCAGGCGCTCGGACGGAATCTGGTGCAGCGCCAGTTGCAGCATGAGGATTACCGCCAGTGCGGCACCGAGCAGCTTGCTGCCGGACAATGGACTGTCTTTGAAAAAACCTTCGAACGGCACCAGTGCGACAATGCCGAGCAGACCCCAGGTCGGCTTGCGGTATAACACCGCAAAGCCCACCAGGCCAAGCACCGCCCCCGGCGCCAGATACGGATAAGGGCTGGCCAGCAAAGCGATGCAGACCAGACTGAGCAGACTTACGATCGAGAGCGGGAAAATCATGCGCGTGCCTCCCGTGCCGTGCGGATGTACAGCTGCGACCAGCGTTCGGCCAGAGCCTTGAGGTCGTAGCGATCCTGTTGCGTGCGTTTTGCGTTGTCGCGCAGTTGCCGGGCCAGTTTCGGCTCGCTCAACAAGGTGTCGAGCTGGCGGGCGAGGTCAGTGCAATCGACCGGTGTGGCGAGTAAACCGTTGTGCCGGTGTTCCAGCACATCGGGAATCCCGCCGACACCGAACGCCACCACCGGCACCCCGGCCTGCATGGCTTCGAGCAAAATCATCGGTGTACCTTCGGTGCGCGAGCTGATCACCAGCGCATCGAGTTGCTGCCACCACGGTTGCATGGCGACCTGATAACCAGGCAAATGAATGCGTTGCTGCAAACCGGCGTGGTCGATCCGCGCCTGCAACGCCTCGCGCTCCGGGCCATCACCGAGCATCACCGCATCCAGTTGCGGATGCTGATGACACAGCGGGATCAAGGCATCGAGAAACAGATCCGGGCCTTTCTCGCTGCTCAAACGGCCGACGTAACCGGCCAGCCAGCGTTGCCGACCGGCGTCCGGCACCATGGCCGCAGCGGCCGGCAAACCATTAGGGATCACCTGCAATTTTTCCGCGCGGACGCTGGCCTGACGGTGCAGCGCGGCGATACTTTCCGCCACGCAGACCACCCGATCCACTGACGCCGTGCGGCACAGTTGCAGGCTCAGCCAGGTGTAGAACTTCTGCTTGCGACTGCGCGGCGTGAAGCCGTGCTGGGTAATCACCAGCGGCAGGCGCAACAGCGTCGCGCCGACCCAACCGAACAACAGCCCTTTGAAATTGTGCGTATTGATCAGCGGCTTTTCGCCGCGCCGCTGACGCAAGTGCCGCAGCAACTCCCCTAGCCCGGCACAGCCGCGACAGTCCACCCCAGCCTCGCGAAAGCGCGCGATCAGTTCTGGCGGCGCGTCGAGAAACAGCACCTGATGCTGCCCCGGCGTCGCCAGACAATGATCCAGCAACATGCGCTCGGCCCCATAGAAGCCGCCGCTGCTGAGCAAATGAATGATCGGCAGCGCGGCAGTCGGGGAGGGTGCGGTGTTCAATTGCGCACCCAGTGGAGGAAGCTTGGCACTGTCCAGCTCTTGTGCGGATTGCTCGGCAGCGCGTTCTGGTCGTTGATCACCAACAGCACCGGCAGGCCCAGCTCGTGGCTGATTTGCGCCGGATGTTTGAAGCGGTGATCGAAGAACTCACGCACGTAGACCAGCGCAATCGCCAACAACAAACCGGTGAACAAACCGAACGGAATGATCAGGCCCGGTTTCGGGAACGCTGCTTCGGTCGGTTCGAACGGCGGGCTGAGCACCCGGGCGTTGGACAGATCGTCGTTGAGCGCGCCGGTGGTGCTGCTTTCGGCAAACCGCTGGGCGTAAGTCGAGAATGCCGCATGCAGCGCATCGATTTCGGTGTCCATCTGGCGCAGCTTGCTTTGGGTCTGCTGCAACTCGTGGATGCGGTTTTTGAAATCGGCGATGCGCGCAGTTTTCTGCTCGATCACTTGCTTGACCACGGCCAGATCGGCGGTGCGTTCCTGAATGCGGTTGCTCACCACTTTGAGGAATTGCTGGCGAGTGCGGGCAATCTGCTCGCGGGTCAGCAGCATCGGTTCGCTGCCGGGCTGGAACACCGCCAGGTCATTCATGTAACGGCTGACCTGGGTGGTCAGTTGCTCGCCCATCTGTTTGATTTCCCGATCCTCGAACGCCACGTTGTCAACGGTGGTGGTGAAGGTGAAGGGGAAGGTGTAGTCGTTGAGCTTGCTGTTGGTGGCCGCAGCCATCGCGGTTTTCAGGTATTCGAGCCAGCGCTGGCTCTGCAACAGGCGATCCTGATACAGGTTCAGCGCTTGTTCTTCGGTGTTGATCGCGTTGAGGCGGAAGGTGATCTCTTCCTTCGGATCCGACGAGCCGACGCTTTCCAGCAGGGCCTGACGATTACCTTCCAGACCATCGAGGCGCACCTGATAAAGATGCTTCTTCGACTCGTAGAAGGACTGCGGCAAGTCGATCGATTGCAAGGCCTGACGGCTGACCAGATAGTTTTGCAGCAAGGCTGAAACAAACGTCGTGCCCTGATGCGGATCGGGGAAGCTGTAGACGATCGAGATCACGTTGGAACCGGGCAGGGTCTCGATTTTCAGGCTATCGATGGCTTGCTGGGTGAAGGCGTCGAGCGCTGTGTCACGCACCGGATCAGTCTCCAGCCCGAGCACGTTGCGCACCGGATTGATCACGTACTGGCGCAGCGGCGAACTGACGTAGCGCTTGAACGGCTCGGCCACCAGTTTGCTGAAGATGCCCGGCGAAGGCGTGTATTCACCCTTGTCGCGCAGTTCGCTGATGGTCTGCCGGATCAATGCCGGCGAACGGAGAATATTGCTCTCGGTTTCCATGTCCGCCAGCGATGGCGGAATGAAGGTGGCGTTGTCCACCGTGAGCGACGTGGTGGCGTCACCCTGGGAGAGTTTTTTCGACTGCACGATCACCTGCGCGGTGATATCGAAGCTCTGTTTGAGCAGCAGCGGCAGGAGCAGGGCGATCACTGCAAAGATCAGGAAGACCCGTTTCACCAGTTGCTTGTTGGCGAAGAAGATCCTGAAGAACTCGTGCAGGTAGTTTTCCTTTGGGTTCATGTCGGTCACCTGAGAGTTAGTTGTCACTGTCTTTGTTGTCGACGCGGTAGCCGAAGCTGAACCCGACGCCCTGGAACAACACCACGTCGGCCAGTTGGCGGGCGAGTTCGCCGGCGCTGGCCAATTTGGTTTTCGGTACGTAAAGCATGTCGTCCGGTTGCAGGTAGGCGATTTGTGGCGCCTCACCCGACAGGGCCTTCTCGACGTCGTAACGCACGGCCTTCACCTGATTGCCGTTGCGGCGCATGATCACCACCGAATCCAGGCGCGCCTTGACGTTGGTGCCACGGGCCAGGGTCAGCGCTTCAAGCACCGACACCGGGCGGCGGATCGGGTAGGAACCTGGTTGTCCGACCTCGCCAAGCACATAGATTTCGTTGCCGGCGGTGGACTTCAACAGCACGTCCACGGTCATGCGGCCCGGCAGTTGCGCGTACTTCTTGTTGAGGAAGGTTTCCAGTTGATTGACGGTCATGCCTTGCAGCGGCACGGCGCCGATTTCCGGGAAACTCGCGTAGCCGTCAGTGCCGACGGTGATCTCGCGGCTCATGCCGGTGGCCGGGTGGTTCAGCGCGCTTTTCAGGTTCTGCTCATTGGTCAGCGGGCTGATGATCTGCACGGTCAACTGATTGCGGTTGGGCTGGAACAGTTGCTTGCGCTGATAGGCACGCTGGATTTCTTCGCGGGCCTGATCACTGGTCAGCCCGGCGATTTTCACCGAGGTGTTGGCGCCCGGCAGTTCGATGGTGCCATCGGGCAGCACCAGTTGATTGCCGTTGAGCTGACTGGCAGCGGTGAAGTTCAGACCGATCTGGTCACCCGACTGCACGCGGTAGGCGTCCGAGCCGCTGGTGCTGATATGGAAGATCACATCGAGCACATCCTGCGGACGCAGGGTCTGCTCGATCTTCGGCATATCCGTGGCCTGAGCGTTGGCCGGGCTGGCGGTGAGAATGTTCACCGGCATGTTCTGGGTATCGGAGGTGCTCGAGCAGCCTGCAAGCGGCAGCATCAGCAGCACAAGAATCTTGGCGTTCATGGCGTCATCCTTCGCGTTCGCTTAGAGGTTTTTGTAAAGCCATTTGGGCATGTAGTACTTGCGCCGGTTGAACACGCTGCCAACCACTTTTGCCCCGGCCTGCGTCAGGCGTTGCACGGCGGCCTGGGCGACTTCCCAGCGGGTGTCCTCGGCGCGGACGACAAACACCACGCCATCGACTTGGGTACTGATGACCAGCGTGTCGGCGGCGGAATACACCGCGTCGCCGTCGATCACCACGAAGCGGTACTGACTGCCCAATTGATCGAGCAACGGGCTCAGGCGCTCGGCGGTCAGGTGTTCCATGGTGCGGATCGGCCGGCCGTTGGGCAGCACGTGGAAGGGCAGGCTCGAGACCTGCACCACGCAGTCCTGCAACAGCGGCGGGTTGTCCGGGTTGAACAACAAGTCGCGCAGGCCGCGCTCCTTGTTCAGGTTCAACTGCTGCGTGAGGTTGCTCGCCGACTGACTGGCGTCGACCAGCAGCACCTGGCCGCTGCTCATTTGCGCCAGTTGGCTGGCCAGCGCCAGCGCACTGGTGGTGGTCCCCGCGCCAGGGTTGGCGGCGGTCAGGAGCAGGATCCGCAGATCGAGATCCAGCACGGTCGAGGTCAGGTTCGATTCGCTGGGGTTGGCGATGCTCAGGCTTTTGTTGGTTGAACCGTCCATTAGCTTGCTCCGTGGCCGCTGAATACTTTGAAGGGGGTTTTCAACAGAATCTTCAGATCAAGCAAAAGGCTCTGCTCGGCGATATAGCTGAGGTCCAACTCAACGCGCTGGTCGAAGTCGATATTGCTGCGTCCGGAGATCTGCCACAGGCCGGTCATGCCGGGGTAGATCGCCAGACGCGCGAGATGGTTGTCCTTGTAGCGATAGGCGTTGAACGAGGTCGGACGCGGGCCGACCAGGCGCATGTCGCCGGTCACTACATTGATCAGGTTGGGCAATTCATCGAGGCTGGTGCGCCGCAGGAAACCGCCGATGCGGGTGATGCGCGGGTCGTGGTCGATCTTGAAATCGATCGCGTCGGCACCATGCTTGTTCAGGTGGCGTAGTGACTCTTTCAGTTCTTCGGCGTTGGCCACCATGGTGCGGAATTTGTACATGCCGAATTTGCGCCCGCGATAACCGGTGCGTTTTTGCACGAACATCACCGGGCCTTCGCTGGTGAACTTGATGATCAGTGCCAGACCGAGCAACAGCGGCGAAATCAGCAGCAGAATCATCAGCGCTCCGAGGCAGGCGACCACGCGATTGGTGCGCGACAGTTGCCATGGACGACCGCCGTCGCGGCCGGTAAACCAGCCGCGGCCCTGGCGATGAATCGCCGCGTCGAGACGCATTCGGTGCTCGGGATCCACGCGCTTGTCGCGGCGCATTTGTTGGATCGGCACACCTTTCTCATGTCCAGTCATAAAATCCTCCGCATTAATTCAGGCGCGTACGGCGCTTGGGCGATAGGCAGTGGGGTAGTAGTCGCGAAACCAGGCGATAAAGCGCCCAAGTCCCTCATCCAGCTCGATCCGGGGCTGAAATCCGGTGGCCTGGGCCAGATCGCTGGCCTCGGCGCAGGTGTTGAGCACGTCGCCGGGTTGTAGCGGCAGCAGCTCGACCATGGCTTTCTGGCCAAGATGTTTTTCCATCAGGGCCAGATAGGTTTTCAGTTCCACCGGGTGCTGCCCGCCGATGTTGAACAACCGCCACGGCGCCATGCTGCTGGCCGGGTCGGGTTGCTCGCGATCCCACTGCGGATTGACCTGCGGTGGCTGCTCGATGAGGCGGGCGATGCTCTCAATGATGTCGTCGATATAGGTGAAGTCGCGCTGGTGCTCGCCATAGTTGAACAGCTTCAGCGGCGTGCCTTCGCTGATCGCCCGGGCGAACTGGATCGGCGACATGTCTGGCCGGCCCCATGGCCCGTACACAGTGAAGAAACGCAGGCCGGTGCAGGGAATACCGAACAGATGGCTGTAGCTGTGCGCCATCAGTTCATTGGCTTTTTTAGTGGCGGCGTACAGCGACAGCGGATGATTGACGCCGTCCTTCACCGAGTACGGCGTGTGCTGGTTGGCGCCGTACACTGAACTCGACGAGGCGTAGATCAGGTGCTCGACCGGGTGATGCCGGCAGCTTTCCAGAATGTTGAGGAAACCGTTGAGGTTGCTGTCCAGATACGCCCGTGGATTGTCCAGTGAGTAACGCACCCCGGCTTGCGCGGCGAGGTGAATCACCGCTTGTGGGCGTTCGCGGACAAACAGCGCTTCGATGGCCGAGGCATCGGCCAGGTCAACCGTGGCGAGCTGGAAATCGCCGACCTGCTCGCGTACCCACTGCACGCGGTCGTGCTTGAGTTGCGGGTTGTAGTAGGCGTTGAAGTTGTCCAGACCGACTACCGAGTGCCCGTCGCGCATCAGCCGCAACACGCAATGGGCACCAATGAAACCGGCCGCACCGGTGACCAGGATCTTCATGGCCGCACGCCTTCAGGCGCAATGTGGCGCAGGCCGATACCGCTGTAATGCAGGCCGGCGGCCGCCACTTGTTCCGGGTTGTAGAGATTGCGGCCGTCGATGATCACCTTCGAACGCAGCTTGTCGGCGAGCAGTTCGAAATCGACCACGCGGAAGTTTTTCCACTCGGTGCAGATCACCAGTGCGTCGGCGTCTTCCAGCGTGTCGTCACGGGTGGCACAGAGGTGCAGGTCATTGCGGTAACCGTAAAGGCGCCGGCATTCGGACATGGCTTCCGGGTCGTAGGCCTGCACGCTGGCGCCTTCGGCCCACAGTGCATCCATCAGATAGCGACTCGGTGCTTCACGCATGTCGTCGGTATTGGGCTTGAAGGCCAGGCCCCAGATCGCGATGGACTTACCGGCCAGGCCTTGCGGGAACTGTGCTTTGAGTTTGCTGAACAGGATGTGCCTTTGCAGGTCATTGACGTCGGTGACGCTGCGCAACAGTTTCAGCGGCATGCCGTTGTGTTCGGCGGTGTGCAGCAGGGCGCGCAGGTCTTTGGGAAAGCACGAGCCACCGAAGCCGCAGCCCGGATAGATGAAGTGGTAACCGATGCGCGGATCAGAACCGATGCCTTTGCGCACCGCTTCGATGTCGGCGCCAAGCAGCTCGGTGAGATTGGCCAGTTCGTTCATGAAACTGATACGCGTAGCGAGCATCGCGTTGGCGGCGTACTTGGTCAGCTCGGCGCTGCGGTTGTCCATGAACATCAGTTTTTCGTGGTTGCGACAGAACGGCGCGTACAGCTCGCTCATCTGCTCGCGGGCTGCGTCGTCGCGGGTGCCGACGATGATCCGGTCGGGGCGCATGCAGTCGACGAGGGCGCTGCCTTCCTTGAGAAATTCCGGGTTGGACACCACGCGCACGGCCAGATCAGCCTTGCCGCGGCGCAGCAGTTCGCTGTTGGCGGTGGCCAGCACCTGATCGGCTGTGCCCACCGGCACCGTGGATTTGATGATCAGGGTGCGATCGGCTTCCATGTATGAGGCGATTTGTCGGGCGACGTTGAGCACGTGGCTGAGATCGGCAGAACCATCCTCATCGGCCGGCGTGCCGACGGCGATGAAGATCAGCTCGGCATGCTCGACGGCGTCGCTGGCCTGGGTACTGAACAGCAGACGGCCAGCCTTGATGTTTTCTTCGAGCGTGCTGGATAAACCGGGCTCACTGATTGGCGGCACCGCTTGTTGCAGTTGTTTAATCTTGTTTGGGTCAATATCAACGCATAAAACGCGATGACCGACATCTGCAAGTGCGGCGGCTTGTATTAATCCAACATAGCCCGTGCCAAATACGCTCACGTCCATCTGCGCACCCTCGATAAAGCGAAAAGAAGAAGTTCGGAAGAAGACTGTAAAAGGGGTATAGCGCAGCGTTTGAAAAGCGTGTCAGCAAAATGACATGTTGCATCTGTATAACACTTGAGCATTTTTTGGCGATTGGCCATCAAGTCATTGCTGCGATTGGATTTGTTGCTTTTTTGCAGATTTGTTCAGATTCAAAATAAGCGATAAACGGTCGCAAGCCTTTAATTTAGAGGCTTGTAGCGCCTTATGTGTGTCAGATTTGAGTCACCGGTTTTTTGACGCTTTCCACAAAAAACAGTCAATTCTTGCGCTTTGATGGCCGGGTGCTAGTGTCAGGTTCTGATTGCCAAACCTTTGACTCCCTAGCGTTTTGAAAGACCGGTATCGCCATGTTCAGATATGCCAAAGAATTGCTTTTAATTAGTTATTTACTGCTTTATGCCGAATATTACATAGAGCGGTTAAATGCTATCGGCCTGGGTTTTGCTGTACTTCTTTTTGGCGCGATGTTTTTGGCGCTTACTTTTGCGTTATATCTAACGGCGTATATACGGCAGGCTCTCATCCGCCATGCATTCGCATTGGCGATGTTCGCCTCGGCGGTGTTTTTTGATGTCTACACCCGTGTCACAGCGGATTATCTGAGCTACAGCAGCTTTGTCTCGCTGGTGTATTCCGGCGGCTTCATCCAGGAAGCGGCGTACCAGTACCGAGACGCGATCCTGCACGGCGCCCTCAGCGGTTTGCTGTTGCTGTTCGGCATTGGTCTGAAACCACGTCATGGGCTGGTGATTCCGAACGCGTTGCGTGTGGCGGCGCCGTTGTGTGGTGTCTTGCTGCTCAGTGCCGTGCTGTTCTTGCGTGCGGGTGAGGGCGCGCGGGGCTTGCCGATCATGTACACGCCGCTGGCGTACCTGAACCTGTTTGCCTATGAGGCATTGCACAACACCGTCGGCCCACGCGAGCCGGTGACACTGGCGCGCACCTCGCCAGCGGTCGGCCACGACATCGTGCTGATCATCGACGAAAGCATCTCCGGCAATTATCTGGACATCAACGCGCCATTCGGCGTGCACAGCAACCTCAAACAGGCGCGTCCCGGCGTCGATATCTTCAATTACGGATACGCCGCGTCCATCGCCAATTGCAGCGCCGACACCAACGTGACCCTGCGCTACGGTGGCACCCGCGCCGATTACATGCGCATCAACAGCACGTTGCCGTCGATCTGGCAGTACGCGAAAAAGGCCGGGCTGCGCACCGTTTACATCGACGCCCAGCGCACCGCCGGCAACCTGCAGAATCTGATGACCGACACCGAGAAGAAGGACATCGACCAGTTCGTGCAATTCGACCAGACCAGCGTGCGCGATCGCGACATGGCGGCGGCCGCGAAGCTCATCGAATTGCTCAACGATGACCAGCCGGAGCTGGTGGTGATCAACAAGGTCGGCGCGCACTTCCCGGTGCATGACAAATATCCCGATGCGTTCATGGCCTACCGGCCGACCTTGCCGCGCGGGCAATTCACCGAGGTGGCCGACACCGGCGAGCGCAACGGTTTCAATGGTCAGCCGGATGACTGGGTGCTGTATCGCAACGCCTACAAGAACACGCTGTTATGGAATGTCGGTGAGTTCTTTGCGCGGGTGTTCGCCCAAGGCAATCTGAACAATGCGCTGCTGATCTATACGTCTGATCATGGCCAGGATTTGCATGAACGCGGTAACCCGGGATTGAACACTCATTGCGGTGGCGATCCGGTAGAGGAAGAAGGGCTGGTGCCGCTGGTGGTGATTCAGGGCAGCGCGTTGAAGACCGTTGACTGGTCGGCGCAACTGGCGACCAACAAGGATCGCTCCAGCCACTACAACATCTTCCCGACGCTGCTGCAGTTGATGGGCTATGACCTGGCGGGGATCGAGGCGCTGTATGGCAAACCGCTGACGGTGCCGACGGCGGATGAATTCACGTTCAACTATCGCTTTAACGCGCGACTGGGGGCCAAGCCTGAGTGGAAGCACATTGATCTGGGCAGCATTGTCACGCCTGCGCAGGCGCCCACCAGTGTGGCGGCGGGACAGTAGATTTTGAGTTGGCTGGGCTGACGCTTTCGCGAGCAGGCTCGCTCCCACATTTGGAACGCGATCTACCTGTGGGAGCGAGCTTGCTCGCGAAGGGGCCATTTGCTTCAACGCAAGATTCAGGTCTGTCACCGGCATCCGCTATCCTTGCCCCACACTGACCGATCAGGTGGCGGCATGCTTCGTGTTGAAAACGTCTTCAAAAGTTATCTCACCCCGCAAGGCCCATTGCCGGTGCTGCAAGGCGTCGACCTGACGCTGGCGCCCGGCAGCAGCCTGGCGCTGATGGGCGAGTCCGGCAGCGGCAAAAGCACCTTGCTGCACCTGGTCGCCGGTCTCGACAAAGTCGACAGCGGCAGCATTCGCAGCGGCGAGCATCGGCTGGAAACCATGAACGAGGCGCAACTGGCGAACTGGCGGCGGACGGAAATCGGTCTGGTGTTCCAGCAGTTCAACCTGATCGGCAGTTTGCGCGTCGAAGACAACCTAGCGTTTCAGGCGCGTCTGGCCGGGCGTCATGAGCCGCGTTGGCAGGCGCATCTGGTGCAGCGTCTGGGCCTGGGCGATTTGCTCAAGCGTTATCCCGAGCAACTTTCCGGTGGTCAGCAACAGCGGGTCGCGTTGGGCCGGGCATTGGCGTCGCAGCCGAAATTGCTGCTGGCCGATGAACCCACCGGCAGCCTCGATGAAGCGACCAGTGACGAAGTACTGCGCTTGTTGCTGGAATTGCTCGACGACACACCGACCACGTTGTTGATGGTCACCCACAGCCAACGAGTCGCGGCGCGCTTGGCCCAGCGCGTGGTGTTGTCCAACGGACGCTTGACGTGATTGTTTTCCATCAGACCCTGCGCGCGCTGCTCAGCCATTGGCGGCGCCATCCGGTGCAATTTTTCAGTGTGCTGACCGGGTTGTGGCTGGCGACCAGTCTGCTCACCGGTGTCGAAGCGCTGAACAGTCAGGCGCACGACAGCTACGCGCGGGCCAGTCAGTTGATCGGCGGCGAACCGCAGGCCAGTCTCAGTACGCCGAACGGGGCGACTTTCCCGCAGCAATGGTTCGTTGATCTGCGCCGACAGGGCTGGCCGGTGTCGCCGCTGTTGCAGGGCCGCTTGACGCTCAAGGGCCAGGAAAATCAGCGGCTGCAACTGATGGGTATCGAACCGGTGTCGCTGCCGCCCGATTCGGCGGTGGCCGGGCAGGCGCTGCCGATCGAACGGGTTGTCGAGTTTTTCACGCCACCGGGCAGCACGTGGATTTCCCCGGAAACCTTGCAGGCGTTGGAGCTGCGGGAGGGTGCAACGCCGCAGACGACCAATGGGCTGAACTTGCCGCCGCTGCTGGCGCAAAAGGACATGGCGCCGGGTGTGTTGCTGGTGGATATCGGCGTCGCGCAAACCCTGCTCGAGCAGCCAGGCCAACTCTCGCGTCTGTTGCTGCCGAAGGATTTTCACGGTGAATTGCCAGCCTCATTCAAAGGCCAGTTGCAGCTCAAAAGCAGCGGTGAGGAAAACAACCTGGCACGTCTGACCGAGAGTTTTCACCTCAATCTCGATGCCTTGGGATTTCTTTCCTTTCTGGTCGGATTGTTCATCGTCCACGCCGCAATCGGCCTTGCTCTCGAACAACGGCGCGGCTTGTTGCGCACGCTGCGCGCGTGCGGGGTCAGCGCGCGAATGCTGATTTTCTGCTTGATCGTTGAGCTGGGTGTGCTGGCGCTGATCGGCGGATTGTTCGGCGTAATCAGCGGTTATTGGCTGGCGAGTGTCTTGCTGCCGGATGTCGCCGCCAGCCTGCGCGGATTGTACGGCGCGGAAGTGGCGGGGCAGTTGCGCCTCAGTCCCTGGTGGTGGTTCAGCGGTATCGGTTTGAGCCTGCTCGGCGCTTTGCTGGCCGGAGCCAATAGTCTGTTGCGCGCCGCCCGTTTGCCGCTGTTGGCGGTGGCCGATCCGCAAGCCTGGCACCAGCAATATGCGCGTTGGCTACGTCGACAAGGTTGGCTGGCGGCGATGTTGGGATCGATTGCGTTGGCGGCGTTGATCTGGGGCGACAGTCTGGCCAGCGGTTTTGTCCTGATGGCAGGCCTGCTGCTCGGTGCCGCACTGGCGTTGCCGGTGTTGCTCAGCGCGATACTCAATCAGCTGCTCGGGCGCAGTCGCTCGGTGCTCGGCCAGTGGTTTCTCGCCGACTGCCGTCAGCAATTGCCGGCACTGAGTCTGGCGCTGATGGCGTTGCTTCTGGCGCTTGCCGCCAACATCGGCGCCGGCAGCATGACCGCCGGTTTTCGCCAGACGTTCGATGATTGGCTCGAACAACGTCTGAGCGCCGAGCTGTATATCAACCCGAGCAATCCGGCGCAGTCGCGGGAAATGTACAGCTGGCTCAAGCAGCAGCCGAATATCGCGGCGATTCTGCCCAACTGGCAGGTCGCGGTGACATTGCAGGGCTGGCCGGCGGAGGTGTTCGGCATCATCGACCACGCGCATTATCGCCAGCATTGGCCGTTGCTCGATGTCAGTGGTAGCGACCCGTGGGCGCATCTGGCCACCGACGATGCGGTGATGCTCAGCGAACAACTGGCGCGTCGGCTGCAGGTGCGGGCGGGCGATCGCCTGACGATTCCAGCGCCGAATGGTGCGTGGTCGCCGCGCATCGTCGGCATTTACGCCGATTACGGTAATCCCAAAGGGCACTTGCTGGTCAACATCAACCACCTGCTGCGCGGCTGGCCGCAACTGACGCCGAACCGTTTCAATCTGCGCATCGAACCGCAGAACATCCCGGGATTTTTAGCTGCATTGCAGACGCGTTTTCAACTCGATGACAGCCGCATCGTCGATCAGGCGCGGCTCAAGGGCTGGTCGGTGCAAGTCTTCGAACGCACCTTTGCGGCGACGGCGGCGTTGAACAGTTTGACCCTGGCGGTGGCGGGTGTGGCGCTGTTCATCAGTCTGCTGACCCAGAGTCAAAGCCGCCTCGGCCAACTCGCACCGCTGTGGGCGCTGGGCGTAACGCGACGGCAGTTGATGCTGCTCAATCTCGGTCAGACCTGGCTGCTGGCGGTGCTGACATTGGTGTTGGCGTTGCCGCTGGGGATCGCGCTGGCGTGGTGCCTGGACGCGGTGATCAATGTGCAGGCGTTTGGCTGGCGGCTGCCGTTGCGGGTGTTTCCGTGGCAATTGCTGCAGTTGATGGGGTTGGCGTTGTTGGCGACGTTGCTGGCTTCGGCATGGCCGCTGTACTCGCTGTACCGCACGCAACCGGCGGATCTGCTGAGGACTTTTGCCCATGAGGATTAACTTCGCTGTGCTCATGGTTTTGTTGCTGCTCGGTGGTTGCGATCAATCGGCGCCGGAGCAGAAAGGCTTTGCCGGGATGGGCGATCAGGCGTTGGCGTTTACGCCGGTAGTGCCGGGCCGGGTGTTCAGTTTTCCGGCGGATCACGCTGCACACGAGGGTTTTCGTATCGAGTGGTGGTACGTCACCGCCAATCTCAAGGATCAGCAGGGCAATGAGTTCGGCGTGCAATGGACCTTGTTTCGCAGCGCATTGAAACCCGTGGCGGAGCAGGCGGGGTGGGGCAACCAGACGATCTGGCTGGGGCACGCTGCGGTTACTTCCAGCACGGTGCATCACGCTGCCGAACGTTATGCGCGAGGCGGGGTAGGGCAGGCGGGTGTGCAACTGGCACCGTTCGAGGCATGGATCGACGATTGGCGGTTCGCCAGTCAGGCGCAGGATCCTTTGAGTGATTTACAACTCAGCGCTCGCGACACGGCTTTCGCCTATCAACTGCACCTCACTTCCAGTCGTCCGTTGGTGTTGCAGGGCGACAAGGGCTTCAGTCAGAAATCCGAAGAAGGTCAGGCGTCGTATTACTACAGTCAGCCGTTTTTTCAGGCCAGAGGTACGTTGCAGATTGACGGCCAGACCTACACCGTCAGTGGCCCGGCATGGCTTGATCGCGAATGGAGCAGCCAGCCGCTGACCGCCAATCAAACCGGTTGGGACTGGTTTTCCCTGCATCTGGACAGCGGCGAACACGTGATGCTTTACCGCATGCGCCAGAGAGAGGGCGCGCCTTACCTCACCGGCACGTGGATTGCTGCCGATGGCCAGACGCAAACACTGCGCAGTTCGCAGATCCAGCTGACCCCACAAGACACTGCCAACGTCGCAGGCCGCGAGATGCCGGTGAAATGGTCGATCAGCATTCCTGAAAAACATCTCGACATTACCCTCGATGCGCTCAACGCCAATGCGTGGATGAACCTGCGCATCCCGTACTGGGAAGGCCCGGTGCACATCAGCGGCAGCCATCCTGGCCAGGGCTATCTGGAAATGACCGGGTACTGACAGCGCCTCGTAAAAACTGCGAGTTGTAACGGGCGCAGAATCCGGATCTGACCGAGATCAAAATGTGGGAGCGAGCCTGCTCGCGAAAGCGCCCGTCCAGATACCACAGAGAAATTGGCCGGAACTCCGCTACTTCTTAACCCCTCTACCAAATATCTCTCACACCTTTGCGAAACGCCGTCGAGGACTCCCCCATGAGCGACGACCTGCAACCCCATGACATGACCACTTGGCAGCGCCTGTTCGACGACCAGACCTACTGGCAGCAATCCCCCGACGCGCATTACTTCGACCTGCAACGCATCGCCGACGACATGCTCGGCCAAGGCGCCATCGACCTTGAGCAATGGCAGATCCTGCGCGCCAAGGCCGACGATCTGCACAAGGATTCCCCCGCCATCAACGTCACCCGTGAACTCGACGACCCTGAAGCCTGAGGAGCAACCCATGAAACCCATCACCCAAGGCGAACACCCCGACGAACCCCGTCCACCGGGCGAAACCGAACGCGACAACGACGCTCTGCGGCCGACCGATCCAAAACAACGTGAAAGCAGTGGGAAGGGCACACCCAGTGGCGAATCCACCGCGCAGGACACCGCCAAGCAACAAACCTCCCCGGCACAAACCAAAGCCAAGCCCTGAACAGCGTCTATGCTCACTGGCACGCCCGTCGCCGAATTCGCTTCAGCGCCGGGCGCTGCCATTCATCACAGGGAAAGTATTGCTTATGAAGCTCGACGCACTGGCCAAGGCCATCACCCTCGCAACCGTACTGTCCGCTACCAGCTTCGGCGCTCTGGCTGCCGATATTCCGCTGTCTGCCACTCTTGAAGCAGATCAGGTCACCACCAAAGTGATCTCCGTCGATGCCGCCAACCATCAGGTGGTGCTCGAAGGCGCCGAAGGCAAGCCGGTTCATGTTCAGCTCAGTGACAAGGCGAAAAACCTCGCCAATCTCAAGGCCGGCGATCAGGTGAAGATCGAAGTGCAGCGATCCGTCGCCGCTTACCTCGACACCGATGTGGATAAAGGTCTGCCTGGCACCACCGAACGTACCGGCGAGTTGCGTAAGGCCCCGGGCAGCGATAACCCCGGTGGCGAAGCGTACCGTCAGGTTCAGGTGCAACTGAAAATCACCAAAATTGATTTGAAGACAAATCAGGTGACCCTGGAAAACCCGGCGGGGGTATCGAAAGTCCTCGACGTGAAAAAGCCTGAAATTCAAGCCAAGCTGAAAGATCTGAAGGAAGGGCAGAGCGTTATTGTCACTTACACCGATATCTTGAAAGTGACCAGTCAACACGAAAGTTGAGTATTAACTCTACAGAATGATTGTTCTTGTACAGCTTTAAGTATGAGAGCAATCATATAAAAGAACCTGTAGGAAGTTTCCCGGTAAATATCGGCGGGCAACACTTTTTAACTTTCTGGTACATAAATTTCATGTTTAAGCATGAGGACATATCGGCCAACTTCAATTAAAATCCCTCCCGTTCGCCCAGTGTCAGGGCTCTTTACCGGTGCATGGATTGCCAGGCCATTACACTGGGCGAACACCTCTTCGGAGTGGTTGTATACAATTTCCGCAAACAAAAATGGCGACTTTAAAGTCGCCCTTTTTGTTTGCGGTGAATTAAAACGAGGGTTGCCCGTCAGGCTTGCTGCCCTTGAAAGCGCTTCAGCGTCGCCTGATACATTTTTGTCCTGCGGTGATTTTTCCCGTAGGTGCCCGCCGCCGCGACGGTGCCTGCCTGGATGTGATCCAGATAGCCGAAAATCTTGCGCGGTGAGAGAAACTTGATGCCATATCCCAGGCTGCTCATTCGATCTTGCAACGTGTAGCCGGGCACGCGGTCATCCATGCAGAAGTGCAGGCCGTGGGACTTCATCAAACGCGCATTCCACAATGTGCAGAAACTTTTCAGATGCGTTTCTTTGTACGGCCGTGGCATTTTCGAACGCAGACCCAGACGCACTTTCGCTTTACGAACATAGTGCTTGCAGAAACGCGAAGTTAGACGCCAGGTGTCACGAACAATCCCGCGATTGAGTTGTTCGACACAACCTACCGCTGCCATGTCTGGGGTTTTCGTGCACTCGCGCATCATCATGGCAAACACTTCCTTGTCGTAGACAAAGGTATCGGTGTGCAACAGAAACAGATAATCGGTGTCGACTTTTTCCAGCGCCAGATCCAGTGCCTTGCCATGCGCAATATGCCCGGCTTCCTTACCCGGGGAAGGACGTTCGATCAAGTTGATCCAGTCCAGCGAACGCAAGTAATCGAGACTGGCATCCGCCGAATCGTTATCCACCACCCACACCGGAATGCGTTGTTCCTGGACGTGCTCACGCAACAGCTCAAGGCACATTCTGGTGATGTCCGGGGTTTTGTAATTTACCAAGACAAGGCTGAAATTCGACGCTGGCTGGGTTGGTAAATCAAACGCTTTCATGTCGGAAGGACTCATCTGCGATTCAAGGGCAACAGGGTTTCGTGGCCGCGATCGTAGCGAGGCAACCTTAGGCGAACCTTAATTTGCGGATGTGGCTGTAGATGTATGCCGAGAAGAGGCTGCTGGTCTTATGAAATGCATGGGGTGCTGCCACTCATTACCGGATAAAATGCGCGCCCCTCTCACGGTTCAAGGAAGAAACGGCGCACGCCGTTGTGTCACGGATGAAACCACTCTCCCTCTACCACCCAGCCCTCTACTGGCTGCGCGTGTGGCAAAAAAGACTGTTCCGCCAGATTGCCTGGCACTGTTCCAGCAAACGCTACGCACGCCCCGTCGCTACGGCCGAGCGTCTGCCATTTCGCTACCTCAAACACACTTCGAAACTCATCCGCAAACTCGGCGACTCCGACCTCGCCCTGCAACACAACAAAGTCATCAACCTCAAACTCGCCGTCGCCGCCATCGACAGCGTCATCATCGCCCCCGGCGAACACTTCTCCTTCTGCCGCCTCGTCGGCCGTCCGACTGTGAAGCGCGGTTACGTTGAAGGCATGGAACTGTCTTTCGGTGAGGCACGACGCGGGGTAGGCGGTGGCATCTGCCAACTGAGCAACCTGATTCACTGGATGGCGATTCATTCACCGCTGGTGGTGGTCGAGCGCTCCAACCACAGCTTCGACCCGTTTCCGGATGAAGGGCGGGTGCTGCCGTTCGGGTCCGGGGCGGCGATTTTCTACAACTACGTTGATCTGGTGCTGCATAACCCGACGGATCGGAGCTTTCAGCTGAAGTTGAACGTCGGCGAGACACAACTCGAAGGGGAGTTGCTGTGTGATCGGGTGAGGGAGTATCGGTATCACGTTTTTCAAGAAGGGCATCGGTTTGTGCGGGAGGGCGCGCGGGTGTATCGGGAGAATGAGATTTGGCGGGAGGTGCGGGAGAAAGGGCAGGTTGGGGAATTGGTGGAGAGGGTGAGGCTGTATCGGAATCGGGTGGTGGTTAAGTACGACGTGGCAGATGAGTTGATCGGGTAGGGCGCGTGAAAGCACTTCGCTGACGATGGCGCCCTTTGATCAGTTTCTGAAATACAACTCATCCAGCTGGCGTCTGCGTATCGAGAGGTACTCCTCCCATACCTTGGGAAAGTCCTCATCTTTGGTTAGAGGGAAGGTCAGATAAATGTACTTTCCAACAACGCTGATGTATTGCCTCGCGCGTTTGAAGGCCGGCTGCTCGTAAGCTGCGACGCTTTCATCGTAGGCGTCATGGTAGTGATAGATGCTTACCCGATGGGGAGCGATCATGCATCGCGAAAAATCGATCACCCAGCAGCTATCAACGGCTGTGCTCAAATAACCGTAAACACCATCAGTAGATAGACGCAGGCATGAATTTGCCTGGGTGCCGTCGTCATCGTTGACCAGAATGATCTGATCCGCGAAGTAATGAATATTCCTGCCGTCCGGCCCTTGCAAAGACAAGCTCCAACCTTCGGCTCCCATACGGAATTCACCGTTGTTATCAAAGGTTGCTGTCCATCCATTGGCTAGAGTGATCTGATGTTTATTCATGAGTACGGGTCAAGTATCGAACGTGCGGTGATGTGAGGTAGTCGAATTAAATATTGCTCAAAGGCGTTCGAGGTCAATTAGACAGCCTTTGAGTTTTAATCGCTTGATCTCATCATTGAATTTGTATTTTGGCAAGAGTTCGTTTTTTATGTCGTACTGCTGTCTAAGGAGACGGAATAATTTCCCTATGTTTGTTTTGCTTTTTTCTTTAAGGCTCTTAATCAAGTCGTAATTATTCTCCGACAGAAATGCGACTTTGTCTTTAAGTGTGTAGTAAGCGCTTATGTTTGAAAGCAATCCTTCTGCATCTGAATAATCTTCTTTTAAGTGTTCTGCATAATTTTCAAATATAGTTGTCAGCAGGTGTTGTGCTGCTTTTTGATGTTTTAAAACTCCGCACATTTCCTGCCAGCTGCTAATGAAAAGATGATCTCCCCAGTCAGAGCCGCGAGCAAAATATTTTCCATTGCCTTTAAATAAATCAGATGTTTCATGAAGTTCTAAAGCTGTTTCAAAGGTTGTTTTCATTGAGGCTTTTTCCAAAGTCATCGTCATTTTCAATGACGCTCCGGGGAAACGGGAGTGGATTTATTTTCAGTTTGTAGAAAATAAATCTGTCCCCTTTTTGGTCGTTAGTCCAATTTTTGTATTCCCGTTCTTTCATGGCTGAAAGTTAAGTTCTGAGTTCGACGTATTCCTCAAAGAATGAATAGAAGTTTTCCGCTGTTTTCTTAGACGTTTTGCGCTTAAACAGATCGTAGCTAATGACCTGTCCATTTTCCGTGGGACCGCAATCAATTGCCCAGCAAACTTCGTCGTATTTTAAATAAATTACGGCAAAATGATTAGGTAACTCAAACTCTGAACGGCAGTACATGGTGCTGTAATTTACAGTTCCGCCGTTATCTAGAGTTGCATCATTATTCTCAATTCCGCATATTTCTGAGTCTGCTGCACCACCACCACCACCGCATACACTCAAGAAGTCAAAGAAATCTTCAGGCAGCTTTATGCCTAGAATATTTTCGAGTTGTTTAATTTGCTCAGCAGCGGTGGGGCCGAGCCAAAATGTTTCTTCGTCGGAGTTATCCAGTTTCGTTATCAGGTCTTGATATTTATGCATGGTTCTGCTCGCTCAAAGTCTTTGGCTCGTTCTTTTCAATATGTTTTCCTAGTTTGAGAAAAGGGGGGGGTTATTTTTAGTTTTTAGAAAATAAATCTGTCCCCTTTTTGTCCGTGCTGTTCTACGGGCGGAAGTTGGTCGGGTAAGCGTTCGCTTCTGGCCGGAAGTGTACGATCGGGAGCGGCAGTTAACCGCCAAAAGCAAGCGCCTGTGAATGGCCGCAATCGGCTGAACCGAGATGCCTACCCCGAAAGGGCTAGACCCTTCCCGAGGAAATAGAAAGTTCGGCTCGCCAGAAAATTTTTTAGGTCGCAACTCCGCGGTCTGCGCCTGGCTTGAACATGAGAGATTCGTCTTCTTGTCTAGCTTTACAGCGCTCTACAAATATCAGCGCTGCAGACGGATCTTTAAGAAAGAGTTCGTATGACTCTCTGCTTATTTCGTAATACTCGTCATAGTCAACCAAGCGGTTGCTAACAGGGATAGAGACATAATACTTTCCACTGGCGGCTTCTATTCCTAAAGTGAATCGCTCGTCTGTATTGACAAAAGTGTCATTGAATTTCATGATTTCTCTCTATAGCGACAGTGGTGATATTTCAAGTTTCGGTGCAATGGGGCCTTTAGCGTCGACTATTGCTTCACTGTTTCCATTTGGCAACTTTCCACCCGGAATCCATAGGTCGTTAGCGCCGGCTTCATTTCCTGATGGAATTCTTAATTCAAGTTCCCTTGGGTTAGTGATGTCCACGCGCAATAATTGATTGTTGCTAAGAAAGCCAGGTTTAAGGCCAAAGGAACTCTCAAAGAACAGAAAAGGGGACAGAAGCTCATAAAGTGCAGATTACCTTCAGAAAAAGAAAACGTGGTTTGTCCCCCGTTTACGGTGCAATTATCCATGTAGTAAGGGTGTCGTCAGGTGCTTGTCTTTGACATCGACGAGGCTAGTCACGAGCATTTAGGATTGACGGGTAAAGGTCATCCGATGGGCACTTAGGGAAGTAAAAACTTCAATCTTTATCGGTTGCGTCTCATGTGTCCTAATCTTTATATTCAAACTGACCTCGATATGTAAATTCGATGCCTCGTAATATGGAGGCTTTGGTTTTTCCTTTATAAGCACAATCATAAATTGTAATAACAGTGTTTATTTTTTCAGGTGAGGTAGAGAGGTTTTTCTTTTTTATTTCAGCGATGATATCGGAGTCATAAGAAAAATCCTCGATTGCTTTTTCCAGATTTTTAGTTGGCTCTACGATATCAGCTTCAATAAAGTCGTCGTCAATAAAGCCCAGAGAAAATGCATTGCTGAACTCCGATCCTAGAGATTCTCCATCGTCAGAATAGGCAGGCGTCACTATTTCCCGAAGAGTGGATTGCTGCCAGTCGGCGTTTGCAGTCCAAATTGATACTGTTTTTTTATTACTCATCTTTTTCTCCTCAATTTTTAAGGCCAGATGGGAGAGAGTCAACTCCACCTTCTAACCTCCGACCCGGCCACTCATTGAGGGAAAAAAGGGGACAGATTTATTTTCATTTTTTAGAAAATAAATCTGTCCCCTTTTTGGTCTGAATATGTGGCCAAGTCCAGATATGACTTTGGAAAAATTACGCTAAGTAGTTTTTCCACTTGAGAAATCGTATTGGTATCCACTGAGGATCCCTGTTCAATCCCAAAAGAACTCCAGTCAAATTTCATATCAGGATTCCACAGCGAAAGGGGATAGATTTATTCTTAGCGTGTAGAAAATAAATCTGTCACCTTTTTGCCTTGTATTCTTTACAAGACTGCTGCACGAAATACTTATCTTAGGCATGTCAAAATTTCTCTGGAACATGCCGGTAAAAAGGGGGCAGATTATTTTTAATGGCTTTGGTTGATACATTTAAAAATAAATCTATCTTTTCATCTGCCCACTATTATCGATATTTGTGCTGGGCCTATTGTTTAGGCTATTTTAATGAAGCTATCGTTATTAAAATAAAATATGAACGCTTTGTAGGCAGTATCCATATCATATGAGGCGGTCTGTTCTTTTAGGTTTTTTATTATGGACGATAGGTCGTCGCAGAGTAAAACATAACGATAGCCTATTTTTGATAGCTCTGTCGGATTATCATCAGCGTCGTAGTCTTCAAAGGTGTCTGGGTTTTCGATTATTGCTTCGCAATTCAAACCCCACTCTTCTTTGTTTTTTGGTAAATACAATGCGTCTTCCCAATTTAGGTTTTCTGCATCAGAGAGAACATTAATAAATTTTGTTTTTTTCATTTGATCCACCATTTATTTTCGGCCGCCTCCCCAGAGCTCCATCCCACCTTTCTGGCCTGGATGTAGAACATCAGCAACTACCCCTCCGGATCTGTGTTGCGCCGTAGGGATGAGCTGCAAAATCCCTTCACGGTAGGCATCATGATGCCAGGTTAGTAGAGGATGTGGCTTTGACCTTGCGTGAGCGCCCTTCGGGCCAGGGCTGACTTTATCAAAAATGCCAGGATACAACGTTTCCATATGATCTTTGTAAACAGGATCATTATTCATAGTGTTGTAGAGCTGTTTATTACCTTCCTGAAAGTGTGAAAGATCGCTTCTTCCAGGATAGTGAACGTCTTTTTCCAATGTGGCCTCATAAGCGACGCTATAGTGAGGGCTGGATTTAGGGCGGCCACTCGCATCCACAACAGGAGGTTCACACTCGATAGCCGTTAATCCCAACGGATCCACCCATCCCGTAGGGTTAGGCACATACTGATAGTTGTTCAAACCACCTGCAAGCTTGATCGGATCCGGTGTCAGAAACCGTCCGGTGCTGGGATTGTAGTAGCGGTGCCGGTTGTAATGTAACCCGGTCTCCGCATCGAAATACTGACCCTGAAAGCGCAGAGGGTTGTCGATTTCGGCGATGTCCAAGGTGGCCAGATTGCCATAGGCACGGTATTTCGCCGACCACATGATTTCGCCGCTGTAGTCGGTGAGCTCTTGAGGTGTGCCGAGGTGATCGAGTTGGTAATAGAACGGCGTTGCCTTCAGCGGGCCTTCGCCATCAAGCATTGCCAATGGGCGGAAGCTGCCTGGCTCGTAGATGTAGGTGCGATAGCGATTTTCAGCGCTCTCGGCAATCAGGCGTTCGCCTTGCCACAGAAATTCAGTGGTGTGGCCATCGACGGTTTTTCCGATACGACGGCCAAAAGCGTCGTACTTGTAGCTTGCGGTGCTGCCACCGGGCAGCGAGACGCCAATCAGGCGATGCTGGCAGTCGTAGCGATATTCGGTGACCAGTTGCTGGCCGGTACCACGGCGTTCGCGACTAAGGTTGCCGTAGGCGTCGTAGTCGTAATGCCGGTCGCCTTGCATAAGCAGGCGATTGCCTTTTACGTTGGCGAGGTTCGCAGTTGGCAGATCGTTTTGACCGAGCAAGTTGCCGGCCGGGTCATGAGCGAAGGTTTCGGGGGTGGCGCCGCGAACTCTGACCAGACGATCCAGTGGATCATAGTGGTAGCTGCGGTTTCCTTTGCGGCTGTCATCGATGCCGGCCAGGTTGCCGTTTGCATCGTAGGCGTAGCGGCGCTGGAACAGATTGCGATTCTGCTGACCTACGGTGTGCGCTTGAAGCCTTCCCTGTTCGTCGTACTGATATTGGCTGAGCAGCACGCCTTGTTGGCGCTGCTGTTCACGGCCAGCGTCGAACTGGTGCGTAGTCAGGCGCGACCCGTTGAGGTCGATGCTGCTCAGCCGACCGCCGGACAAGTGGCGGTAATCGAGTGTGCTGCCATCCGGCAGGCGGCAGTGATTGAGTTGGCCGACGCTGTCGTACTCGTACCGCGTGGTGCCCCAACCTTGGTGTTCAGTGGTCAGACGATCTTGTACGTCGTACTCATAGGCGAGGGGCCAGTGGCCGTCGTCGACGTTTACCAGGCGACCCAGGGCATCGTAGCTGTAATGGATTTCTTCGCCATCAGCGAGGGTTTTGACCAGCAGGCGACCAGAGGCATCGCGCTGATACTCGGTCACCAATTCACTGCCGTCGTCACCAAACTCGGTTTTCTTCAACAGTTTGCCGTTGAGGTCGTACTCATAAGCGGTACGGCGTCCGTCGAAACCGGTTTCCTGCTGGATCAGCCCGTTCGAGTAGTAATCCAGCTGATAGTGTTCGCCGCGTTCGTTTTCGATGTCGGTGAGCAGCAGACGCGAATTATCGTAGCGATAGCGCAGTTGGCTGCCGTCCGGGTTGATGCGACGGCTGACTAGATGCAGGTTATCGGCATACTCGTAACGGGTTACGCGGCCCAGTTCGTCGCGTTCAGCAGTGACGCGGCCGTATGGGTTGTAGGTGAACGCACGGGTAGCGCCGCCGGGCAGCGTGATCTGTGCCAGGCGGTTAGCCGCATCCCACTGGTAGTGGGTGATTGCACCCGTTTCAGCCTGACGTGTGATCTGGCGACCGAGCGCATCGTAGCGGTATTTGCGCTGGCCGCCATCGGGCAGACGCTCCTCCAGCAATTGTCCGAGATTGTTCCACCCCAGTTGGTGGCGGCTGCCGTCGGGATGGCGGATCTCCAGCAGGCGTCCTTGGCGATCGTAGGTGTAATGCGTTGAGTTGCCGTCCGGGTCGACTTGCTCAGTGATGTCACCCTGGTCGTTACGCCAGTAGATCCATTTGGCGGTACCGCGATTCACCACACGGACAAAGCCCTTGTAGTACTCGTAGGTGGTCGGCGCGTCTTCTGGCGGTATCACCGCGATCAAACGGCCGGCCTCGTTGTACTGATATTCCGTGACCGCACCCATCGGGTCTTTTTCGGCGATCAGTCGGCCTTTGTCGTCATAGGCTTTTAAGTGCTCGGCACCATCCGGATCAACTTTGGCGACTAGTCGCGCCTTGTCGTCGTGGGTATAGACCTCTTCGCTGCCATCGGCATTGGTAACGGTGACGCTGCCTTTGTCATCCCACGCATAGTGCGCATCCATCTGAGAGAAACTGGCCCAGTGATGGATGCAACGTGCAGACTTGCCTTCTTTTTCCCACTCCCAGTAAAAGCTCGCGCCCCCGGCGAGTTGCCGCTCAAGAATGACGTTTTGCTCGTTGTAGGCATAACGCTCGGACTCTCCCAGAGCGTTTGTGGCTTTGATCAACCGATGGTGAGCATCGTATTCATAGGTGGTCAGCGTCTGAACGGTGTTCCAGGCGTCTTCGAGATTGTCCGCTGGAATAAACTGCTGATAGTCGATGGCGACAATGTGCTTGCGGTCGTACCGCACAAGCAATGCACGACCAGCCCCGTTATCCACGCGCTTGATTCGACCATGGATGTCACGGGTGATGTGCAGGCGATTGTCGTAGTTGTCGCTGATGGCGATCAACGTCGCGCCTTTGTTGTTGAAGCGGAAGTGATAGAACTGCGGCTTTTCGCCGGCTTGAGTCAGTACGAGTTCGGACGGGTCGTCGCCAATGAAAATCGCGGCTTCTGAAAGGCTGTTGGTGATTGCCGGGCGCTGTACGCTGGGCAGCGGAAAAGTGGTGACCCGGTTTTCGTGATCGGTCCACACGACCTCGTCGCCATTGATGTCCACCCGCTGAGCGAGGGCGTGACTCCAGCCATAGCCTAGACCGCAGTCGATTTCAGCCGCGCTGGTTCGGTAGAGTCGAGTCCAACTGAATGGCAGCAGGCCACCGAGTTCACCGTCGGTAATGGTCAGCAGCTCTTCACCGGTGACCATCGAGACCGGGCAGCCGTTGGTGCAGGTCTTTTTCGCGCAGGTGGCGCTTTTGTCATCGGGTGTCTTGGACTGATCGGGAACGTCGTCGACTTTTTCTTTAGGTTGCAGAGTGGACTGGTTCTTTTTCTTGTCCCTTGGGAACGAAGAGGCGTCTTTGACTTCTTGTTTCGGAGTATCTGCAGTTTTAGGCAGTTGTGTTGCGGGAGACAGTCCCTCTAGTTGGCTCTTGGGTTCAGCCTTGCGCGAGCCAGCCTTTGGCGCTTCAGTGGTAGCTTCATCGATTTTCAGCGCTGCGGTTTTGGCAGGCTTCATCGGCACATTCTTGGCGCTGGCGATGATTGGTTTCGACACTTCCGCGTGGGCGGGCAGGGCGTGTTTGTTGCTGAGTGTCATCAAGGTCGACGCGAGGTCATCAAGATACTTGATGGCTTCTCCGGATTTGACGGTGGAGAGGACTTTGGTGCCCGCTCTCACGGCCAGCCCGGCGCCACCTGTCAGGCAGATACCCACCAGTACGTTGATCAGGAATTCCGAGGCGATGGCAGTCATCACGTCGACCACTACCTGCGGCGGCAGCATTCCGACCCAAGCGACAATGGCGGAAACGTAGATGAACATCAGCGGTTCGTCGCTGAGGATCAACAGCCCTGAAGCAATCGACTCCTTGGAAGCAGCGTAAAGCTTGTCGATCTCAATATCCGACAGATACTTTTTGAGTTTTTCGTAGTTTTTCTTCGGATTGGCGAGTAGCTCGAAAAGGCTTTTGATGTCGTCCCACAGCCGCAGCAGCGCTTTTTCGAAACCGTCCAAGGCTCGTTTGAGCAAAATCACCGAACGCCCGGCACGATCCGCTGCAGAGTAACTGGCCCATTGCGGCTTAAACTTGCTCGACCATTCGCTCTGCAACCAGCCATCAAGCTTGCCGATAACGCCTTGATAGGAGTCATAGAGCGCCTTGACGTCGCTCTGGGATACGTTGGGGAAAAAAGTGATGCGGTAAGTCTGACCTCTCTTGGCCCCCTCGATCACTTTGATGCCGCTGGGTCCGATCATGGTTTCGATGACCGGACCGGTAACGTCATCGTAAAAGGTACCCTTGGTGACCGGTTCCAGTTTGACTGGCGTGTTGCCAATCGGCACAAAGCGCGCCGACTCGAACATATGAATCAGCGTGAAATCACCTACCAACGGGCAAGTGGCATAGGTCTTCACCGCACCTGTTTCGGTTTTCCGTTCGGTAACGCTGACTTCGTTGCCGACCTTGAAGGTCTGGTCGACGTCCAGCGCCCAGCCAGTCCAGAAACCGTCTGCCCATTCCTTGTAATCACTCAGGCAGTTTTTGAAGTCTTTGAGAATCAGGTTCACGTCAGGTGTTTTGGCGTCCAGCACACGCAGGACCAGGGTACCAATCGGGGTATTCATGACGTGACTTCCTTTGTCAGCTCTGCGGCGAGACGCTCTGCCATCTCTTCTGTGTTTGGGTTCTGGCGCACGAAGCGCTCAACCTTTCTGCGCAAGTTGGCTTCGGGGAATTCGAAGTACAACTCAGGGCAATCTTCGGATAGCCACTGCATCAGGTTTTCAACGACGGTGGTGTGGTCCTTTTTCGCGAGAGCATCCAAAAGTGTTTGGGGGATCTCCCACCAGGGCCACTCTTTTGCGGGAGGTATCGCTCTTCTGCCGACATCGAGCGTCTGTCCGTTAATCAGGTAGCGTTGGAACACCGGCAGCAATTCACCTGCGGTAGCACCTAACCCTTCGATGATCGGATGAAAATGTCGACCATCCCAGAACCTGAAAAACACCTCAGTGGCGTCCGGCATTTTTACCTGAGTCAGGCTGCGCAAATGCTCCAGCACCGTTTCCGGCGCGCTGGTGGATACCGCGAGCCAACCCCAATCCAATGCATCGGTTTCAGTAATCCATTGCAGAAAACTGGCATTGGGACTGATCTCGGCGAGATATGGCATGACAGGAAGCCAATCGGCGTAAGGCGTTCCACCCCAAATTGGGTGAAGTTGTGGTGCGGTATCTTGCTGATAGAAAGGCTTGAGCGGCTCGGAATCACTCGCCGCGCTAATGACCAGATACAAGCGCTCGCCAGTCTGCAACGGCTGTTGCGCCAGCCAATCCTTGGGCGTAATTCGATCAGATGGCACAGGCACCTGCCTTGCATTTTTCGCATTCTTCGCAGAACGGCGCGTTACGTTTGAGGGTGTTGATCTGGGCCGGGGTCAGGACCTGGCCGGCCTTGTCGGCGTCGGCCTGTTTCAGGATGCCGGGCATCAGCGGGGCGGCGCCGGTGCCGCTGCCGGGACTTCCGCCGGAGTTCATATTGATAACCGGGCCGCTCAGGGTCACGCCGCCAGCGTCGATCTTGATGAAGCTGCCGCCGCCGATCAGGGTCAGCTCTGCGCCGGCTTCCATTACCACTTTCATGCCGCTGCTGAGGTGGATTTCTTGCCCGGCGTCGATGAACTGGCCGGTGCCGATCTTGATGTGCTGATTGACGCCGACGGTGAGGTGGTCGTTGGCGCGGGTTTCGACTTTGCGGTCGGCGTAGACGGTGTGGTGTTCTTCGGCCTTGAACTCGCTGTAGCTGTTCTTTTCGACGGTGTCGTGGCGTTCGTTGCCGACGCGGATTTTCTGGTCGTGCTCGACGTTTTCGTCCCAGTCGCGCTGGGCGTGCAGGTAGATCTGTTCCTGACCTTTTTTGTCTTCGATGCGCAGTTCGTTGTAGCCGCCACCGCCCATCGAGCTGAGGGTCTTGAAGGTGCTGCGAGTCTTGTTCGCCGGCAGCTCATACGGGACGGTGTTTTCCTTGTGGTACAGGCAGCCGCTGATCAGCGGCGCCCTCAGGTCCAAAGGCTGAACTCTGGATGCTTAAGATCTACGGTCGCAATGCGGGGGTAAAGTAATAGTTGGAAAAGCTATTACATACAACCAGAATGGGAAGATTGAAATCGACTCTTTTTATGAGGATTTTAGGTTTCTGAGTATGCGAAGATAACTTCAGTGCCCCTGATCAAGGATTTATTGATGCTGAAGTTGGCTGGTTTGTGAGGCGATCTTGTATACAGTATGTTGAAGGAGGAATGCTGAGTGCTAAGGCGTTTTTTAGGGTTGAGTAATTATTTTTGGTAACCGTGTTGTCTATTTTTTAAGGTTTTTTATTTGGGGTGTTTAATGGCTGATTCGTTTGAAGATTTTAGTAAGTTTATAAGTTATGTGTTGCGTCACGAGCCCGAGTCGATTGGATTGCTGCTGGATGTCGAGGGGTGGGCGAATATAGATAGTTTAATCAGAAGTGCGGAGAGCGTTGGGAAGTCATTGAGCTATGAAATTATAATTAACATTGTCTCTCGCAGTGCTAAAAAACGCTTTGAAATATCCGGAGATGGAGCATGTATTCGAGCAGTTCAGGGGCATTCGTCAGAATCGGTGAAGCGTTATTACCCTGAACTTGAGCCTCCGGTTTTTTTGTATCACGGCACGGCCATACGTTTCCTCGACTCTATTTGGGAACACGGTCTGATATCTGGAGCTAGGCATCATGTCCATTTAACACAAAGTGAATCGCTAGCTTGTGATGTCGGGCGTCGTTACGGTAAGTCTGTGATTTTGCGCGTTGGTAGTCACCAGATGTATTTAAATGGATTCAAGTTTTTTAAAGCTGAAAATGATGTTTGGTTAACAAGCTTGGTACCTCCGAAATATATTCACACGCTTGCAGATAGCTAGGGTGTTCATTCTTCTTCCCAGGCAGCATGCATCTTAATTGCCTCGTTCAACCACTCTTTGAAATTCTCGTGACTGCCATGAAGCTCCCAGCCTTCCGAAGCGTAGGCATGGATTATGAGGACTTCCGGGTTTCCGGAATCATCGCGGCCATCGAAGCAGGCTATGTCATCGTTCGCGTTAAACTTCGCAAAGGGGATTAGCTCCCTCTGGGGGTAGAGCTTTTTTAAGGTGTGGTACCAGTAGTTTACATCCCCCTCTTCAAACACAATGAACCACCAAGGTTCGATATCGATGGCAGGTTTTAGGTTGATTGTTTTGATGAAGTCATTTGGATAATAAAAATGACTTCTGCCTGTGATTTCTAAATGAGCATTCATTCTTTGCCACTCAACTTTGGTAGTTCGTGAGATCCGTAAGGAGTTTCCTTTCCGAATCGTTTTGGCGACTGTTTTCCGACTCTTAATTCGATCGCCTGTCCCCACGTATCTGGTTTTTTTCCCTTAACAGCAAAGCGTTGTTGTTCTGGCTCAGTTACTGGATCGTTATATCCGCGCTCTCTAGCCTCTACTTTTATACCTGCTTCGCGTGCGGCGCGCACCCGAGTGTTATCCATGCTGGTGAGGTGACCATCCGGCATTCGGACCACATCAATGGGATCGCCTTGCCAACCTTTTTCTCTCATGCTCGCGACTAAATTGTCATAGGTGTAATTGTTTCCCGCTCTGTCAATTTTGTTGTATGAGACGGAGGTTTGAGAAAATCTTACCTCATTTGGGTCAATGGATTTCACTTTCGGGCACTGCGCGACATTACAGCTTAAGCCTAACGGATCCACCCACCCTGTAGGGTTAGGCACGTACTGGTAGCTATTCAAACCACCTGCAAGCTTGATCGGATCCGGCGTCAAAAACCGTCCAGTTCCCGGATTGTAGTAGCGGTGCCGGTTGTAATGTAACCCTGTCTCCGCATCGAAATACTGACCTGGGAACCGCAACGGGTTATCGATCTCGCTGACGTCCAGCGCGGCGAGATTACCGTAGGCTCGGTACTTCGCCGACCACATGATTTCACCGCTGTAGTCGGTTAGCTCCTGCGGTGTGCCGAGGTGGTCGAGTTGGTAATAGAACGGTGTTGCTTTACGTGGGCCTTCGCCATCGAGCATCGCCAATGGGCGGAAGCTGCCCGGTTCGTAGATGTAGCTGCGGTAGCGGTTTTCGGCGCTTTCCGCGATCAGTCTTTCGCCTTGCCACAGGAATTCAGTGGTGTGGCCGTCGACGGTTTTTTCAATACGACGGCCGAAGGCATCGTACTTGTAGGTTGCAGTGCTGCCACCCGGCAGGCTAACGCCGATCAAGCGGTGTTATTCAGGGACAGACAACTATAAATAGCGAGGAAGAGGTGAGTTTCTAGAGGGCAGATTATAGATACAAAAATGAAACCGTGGTCTGTCCCCATTCACGCATTGAAATGCGGTTTGAGAAACAAAGGTGACAGAATTATTTTCAGTTTGTAGAAAATAAATCTGTCACCTTTTTAGTTCGTTCCCTATTTAGTCTATCAGGAAAACAGGCACGTGGCCTGTCCCGGCTTGATTGGGAATGATGATTAAGAAGATGATTCGCTAAAATTAATTTCTCCTTCGCTACTAATGCAGCCGATGAAGCTTAGGCTTTCCGAGAAGAAGTAAGTATGTTGAGGGATGTCCGCGAAAATCGCCAGAGTGCATTCTAAATTTGCTGTGCTTATTTTGTATGCGTTATCTGTAAGAGAGTCGCCAATCAATACAATCTCGGGGGCGTTGAGGGCAGTTATTTTTTTTGAAATGTCAATAAAAGCTTGGTCGGCCTCTTTTTTTACGTAGTTCATAATGTTGGGGAGGGAGTTCCAAGCTATTTTAGACCCGCTAAATGGAAATTTTTTATTGGTGCTAGATACAAAACTATCATGTACTTCGGGTTTCAATTTTTCGAAAGTAATGTTGGAGTTTGATAGGTCTTTTTCAATCTCGTCGTCGAAATAACTCATTTTTTAAATGCCCTGGGAATTAATCAGGGACGGACCACGTTTAAAGTGCGAATCGCAAAAAATATAGCCTTTCTCCTACTGCGCGGAGCTCGCAAGTGAAAAGGTGGCTCATATATCGTTTTTGATCTTATTCTGTATCAATGAGTTTTTTGTATCGGTTGAATATAGCTATGCAGGTTTGATCTTCGTTAACTAGGTTTTCATAAAAGCTGTCGTCTTCAGCCCACTCTTGAAAAACAAATTGAGTTTTGTTTTTATTGTTGTGAGTCTCCTTTGATTTCAAAATCCAGTGAGATGAAAGTTTCTTGTCGGAAATCTCAAAAAAATCTAGGGCGAACGGTTTCGGATATTCGTCATAGGGTTCTGTGCAAATGTAAAGCCAGGGGCAGTTATCCCAAAGCTCAATGCCATAGACTACATATTCTTTTCCAATTTCGATTTCCAATTCATCGTCGCCAATTGAAATGTGGCGTTTTAGTCTAGATGCTGTTTCTAACGAGAAGCTTTCGCCTATCTTGTTTGTTTTGCATGTGACTTTCACTTTTTATCTCCAGGTGGGACGGCTGGGTCGTTACCCCATGGCTTTATATCATCTGTACTATGTTTTTTGAATTTAAAATCCATTAGCTCCCCAGTGTTAGGGTCTCTGACGTAATGCACAACTGAGTCGTTCCCGTTTTTAGATTTAACTTTTAGTTCCCATTTGTCCATTCCTTTAAATTTTGGATCATTGAGTCCTTCAATAATCCTGACTCCGTGTCCTTCTTTAGCTGCTTGCAAGGTCATTTGATCTTGAATGCTTTTGGGTTCCCGACTCCACTTATCAGTAACTGGGGGTTCAGGAGGTGGCGGAGAACCCTCCTTTACGACTGATTTGCTTGAGGGGGCCTCGGTACTTATTCCTGATGAGCCATTTTCGCCTCCAGGACACCCATTCAATCCTAACGGATCCACCCATCCCGTAGGGTTAGGCACGTACTGGTAGTTATTCAGTCCGCCAGCAAGCTTGATCGGATCCGGCGTCAAAAACCGTCCAGTGCCTGGATTGTAGTAGCGGTGACGGTTGTAATGTAACCCCGTCTCGGCATCGAAATACTGGCCTTGAAAACGCAGGGGGTTATCGATTTCGCTGACATCGAGTGCCGCCAGGTTGCCATAAGCTCGGTATCTGGCCGACCACATAATCTCGCCGCTGTAATCGGTGAGTTCCTGCGGTGTGCCGAGGTGGTCGAGTTGGTAGTAAAACGGGGTGGCCTTACGTGGGCCTTCGCCGTCGAGCATGGCCAACGGACGGAAGCTGCCCGGTTCATAGATGTAACTGCGGTAGCGATTCTCGGCGCTTTCAGCGATCAAGCGCTCGCCTTGCCAAAGGAATTCAGTGGTGTGGCCGTCGACGTTTTTTTCTATACGACGGCCGAAGGCGTCGTATTTGTAAGTTGCAGTGCTGCCGCCCGGCAGGCTGACACCGATCAGACGATGCTGGCAGTCGTAGCGATATTCGGTGACGAGTTTCTGGCCTGCGCCACGACGTTCGCGGCTCAAATTACCGTAAGCGTCGTAGTCATAATGACGGTCGCCCTGCATTAGCAGGCGGTTGCCTTTGACGTTAGCCAAATTGGCTACAGGAAGGTCATTCTGACCGAGGAGGTTGCCTGCTGGATCGTGGGCGAAGCTTTCCGGTGTCGCACCACGCACACTGATCAGTCGATCCAACGGGTCGTAGTGATAGCTGCGATTACCTTTGCGGGTGTCATCTACGCCGGCTAGGTTGCCATTCGCGTCATAGTTGTAGCGTCGCTGGAACAGATTTTTTTCGCGTTGGCTAACGCTATGCGCTTGCAGGCGACCTTGTTCGTCGTACTGGTATTGGCTTAGGAGCAAACCCTGTTGTCGCTGTTGCTCGCGACCGGCGCTGAACTGGTGAGAGGTCAGGCGTGAGCCGTTCAGGTCGATGCTGCTCAGGCGTCCGCCGGGTAGATGACGGTAATCGAGTGTGCTGCCATCTGGAAGGCGGCAGCGGCTCAGTTGGCCGACGCTGTCGTATTCGTAACGTGTAGTGCCCCAGCCCTGGTGTTCGGTGATCAGGCGGTCCTGTATGTCGTATTCGTACGCGAGCGGCCAGTTACCGTCGTCGACGTTTACCAGGCGCCCCAATGCGTCGTAGCTGTAATGGATTTCTTCGCCGTCTGGCAAGGTTTTGACCAGCAGGCGTCCGGACGCATCACGCTGATACTCGCTGACCAGTTCGCTGTCGTCATCGCCGAACTCGATTTTCTTCAGCAACTGGCCGTTGAGGTCGTACTCGTAGGCAGTACGGCGACCGTCAAAACCAGTTTCCTGCTGGATCAGGCCATTCGAATAGTAGTCGAGTTGGTAGCGTTCGCCGCGCTCGTTCTCGATCTCGGTGAGATTGAGTTGGGAGTTGTCGTAGCGATAACGCAGTTGGCTGCCGTCAGGATTAATGCGGCGGCTGACCAGGTGCAGGTTGTCGGCGTACTCGTAACGAGTGATTCGCCCAAGCTCGTCGCGTTCGGCGGTGACGCGGCCATATGGGTTGTAGCTGAAGGCGCGGGTGGCGCCGCCGGGCAGGGTTACTTGGGTCAGACGATCAGCAGCATCCCATTGGTATTGGGTAATAGCACCGAATTCATCCTGGCGGGTAATCTGCCGACCCAAAGCATCGTAGCGATACTTGCGTTGGCCGCCATCGGGCAGGCGTTCTTCCAGCAACTGGCCGAGGTTGTTCCAGCCCAGTTGGTGACGGCTACCGTCGGGATGACGAATTTCCAGCAGTCGGCCCTGACGGTCATAGCTGTAATGGGTTTCGTTGCCATCCGGGTCGGTTTGTTGGGTGATGTCGCCCTGTCGGTTGCGCTCATATTTCCAGCGGGCCTTGCCACGCTGTACGTCGATAAGTTGACCGTTGAAATAGTTGTAGCGGGTTGGCACACCTTCTGGCGGGATAACGGCGATCAAGCGCCCAGATTCGCTGTATTGGTACTCAGTGATCGCCCCCATCGGATCTTTTACTGCGATCAGACGTCCCTGATCGTCGTACGCGTTCTGCGTTTCACCGCCGTCGGGGGCGGTCTCCGAGACCAAACGCGCATTTTCGTCATGCACGTAGACCAGCTCACTGCCGTCGGCGTTGTAGACGGTCACCGAGCCTTTGTCGTCCCACTCGTAACGCGCTTCCATTTGCGCGTAGTTGGCCCAGTGGCGTACGCAGCGGGAATGTTTGCCTTCACGTTCCCATTCCCAAAAGAAGCTGGCGCCGCCGGCCATTTGTCGTTCGAGGATGACGTGCTGATCGTTGTACCGATAGTGCTCGGTTTCACCCGCCGCATTGGTAGAGGAAACCAGTTGATTGCGTGCGTTGTATTGGTAGGTGACGAGCGTTTGAATGGTCAGCCATGGATCCTGACGTTCACCGCGGTCATTGTATTCCTGGCGTTGTTGCTGCTGATCGACGGCCACAATGTGTCGGTCGTCGTAACGCATTAGCAGGGCACGGCCTGCACCGTTATCGATGCGCTGGATACGGTCAACGAAGTCATAACTGATATGTAACCGGTTTTCGTAGGCGTCGCTGATCGTGGTTAGGCGACCGGCTCGGAAATGGTAGAAGCGTGTTTTTGCCCCGGCCTGAGTCAGGACAAGTTCACCGGGAGCATCGCCTAGATAAATTGCCGCTTGCGCCAGACTATTGGTAATGGCGGGGCGCTGTTCAGTGGGCATCGGGAATCGGGTCTGCCGGTTCTCGTTGTCTGTCCACAGCACACCTTCATCATCGAGATGCAAACGATGAGAAAGCGAATGGCTCCAGCCATGGCCGAGACGGCTGTCGATCTCTACCGCACTGCTACGGTATAGGCGGGTCCACTCGAAGGGCAGCCCCCCCCCCATTTCACCATCGGTCAGCGTGAGTAATTCCTCACCGGTCACCATCGACACGGGTTCACCGTCTGAGCAGGTTTTGTCGACGCATTGGGCGGGCTTGTCGGCCGGGTTTTTTGACTGTTTTGGCGCGTTATCGACAGGTTCCACTTGTTCGATACGTGAGGCAGGCGCATCTTTTTTACGTGCCTGAATCTGCGCGTCGGATTTCACTTTCCCGCCGCTGACAGGATGTTTTGGCTCAGAAACCTTTGCCGTTTCTGCAGGTTTTGGGCTTGCAATCTGAACATCAGCCTTACGCGCCGGGTTGAACGGCGCATCGCCATTAAGCAACAAAGGCTTCGACGCTTCGGTGTGCGGTGTGGCCTTGGTTTTGCTGACTTTCATCAGCATGCCGGTAAAGTCTTCGATCAGTTTTATGACCTTGCCGCTGCTTTGCACGCCTTGGATTGCCTTTGTGCCCACTCGTACAGCCAGGCCCAGGCCACCAGTCAGAACCACACCGACCAGAATGTTCAGCAAGAATTCTGTGCTCATTTGCGCCAGCACTTCCGTGCAGGTTTGTGGCGGCAGCATCTTTATCCACGCCACGATGGCGGCGACGTAGACCCACATCAGTGGCTCATCACTGGCGATCAGCAAGGCCGTGTGGATGGCCTCTGCTGAGGCATCATAAATTTTCTTGATCTGCTCCTCAGTGAAAAATTTTTTCAGCTTTTCGTAATTTTCGCGAGGGTGGGCGACGAGGTCGTAGAGGCTCTTGATATCGCCCCACAAGCCCATTATCGCCTTCATGAAGCCTTCCCACGCAGCTTCCAACTCCTGCAGGGCACGACCGCCCAGTGATGCATCAGTATGTGCCTGCCAAAGCGGCAAGAAACTTGTGCTCCACTCGGTTTGCAGCCAACCGCCGAGCTCACCGATCACACCTTGGTAGGAGTTGAACAGACTATCGATCTGAGCGGGCGTAGGATTAGGGAAGAACGTAATCTTGTATTGCTGATTGGGTGTAAGCCCGGAAACTTCCAGAATGCCGGTCGAGTCGATGGTTTTGTTGATGGTTGGACCGACTTCGTTCTTGCCAATAAAGCGGCCATCTACCACTGGTGTCAGACGGACCGGTGTATTACCGATCGGTACAAAACGTGCGGATTCGAAGCTGTGCACCAGTACGAGCTTGCCGTTCGCCGGGCAGTTGGCATAAAGGGTGTTTTCCTTTTTGCTGTCCTTGTCTGCAGTGCCGACTTCGTCCCCGACCTTGAACTGCTGCTCGGCATCCAGAATGCCGCCATACCAGGCTTCGGCATGCTCACGGTAGTCTTTCAGACACTTCTTGAAGTCGGCAATGATCGCCTGAGCATCAGGTTGTTTTGCCGTGAGGCCACCAACGATCCCACCCATCAAAACGCTCATACAACCACCTCATTTTCCAGATGGGCTTTCAGCAGCCCGGCAAAATTTTCTTCCGTGAGCGGCGTGCGCTTTACGAAACGCGCCACTTTTTGTTTCAGATTTGATTCGGGGAACGAGAAGTACAGATCGGCATGTTCGTCCAACAGCCACTGCATCATGTTGCCGATGACGGTCGAAGGATTTTCCGCCATCAATCCATCCAGCAAATCCTTCGGCACCTCCCACCACGGCCAGTCCCGCACCTTCGGCACAACCCGCGTCCCAACCTCCAGCGACTGCCCATTAATCAGATACCGTTCAAACATCGGCATCACTTCCCCAGCCTTCTCCCCAAGCCCATGCAGAATCGGGTAGATATGCCGCCCATCCCAAAACCGGAAAAACACCTCGGTCCCGTCCGGCATCTTCACCTGTGTCAGGCTGCGCAGATGCTCGAACACTTCATTCGGCTCGGAACGCGACACCGCCAGCCAGCCCCAATCAAGGGCATCGGTTTCAGCGATCCACGGCAGGAACGCGGAATTGGCTTTGAGCTCGGTGACGTAGGGCATCACCGGTTGCCAGGTGGAGTAGGGCGTGCCGCCCCATATCGGCAGGAGCTGGGCGGTAGGCTCGGTCAGGTAGAGATTTTTCAGCGCGTCGGAATCACTCGCCGCACTAATAACCAGATACAAACGCTCGCCAGTCTGCAACGGCTGTTGCGCCAGCCAATCCTTAGGCGTAATTCGATCAGATGGCACAGGCACCTGCCTTGCATTTTTCGCATTCTTCGCAGAACGGCGCGTTACGTTTGAGGGTGTTGATCTGGGCCGGGGTCAGGACCTGGCCGGCCTTGTCGGCGTCGGCCTGTTTCAGGATGCCGGGCATCAACGGGGCGGCGCCGGTGCCGCTGCCGGGACTTCCGCCGGAGTTCATATTGATCACCGGGCCGCTCAGGGTCACGCCGCCGGCGTCGATCTTGATGAAGCTGCCGCCGCCGATCAGGGTCAGCTCTGCGCCGGCTTCCATTACCACTTTCATGCCGCTGCTGAGGTGGATTTCTTGCCCGGCGTCGATGAACTGGCCGGTGCCGATCTTGATGTGCTGATTGACGCCGACGGTGAGGTGGTCGTTGGCGCGGGTTTCGACTTTGCGGTCGGCGTAGACGGTGTGGTGTTCTTCGGCCTTGAACTCGCTGTAGCTGTTCTTTTCGACGGTGTCGTGGCGTTCGTTGCCGACGCGGATTTTCTGGTCGTGCTCGACGTTTTCGTCCCAGTCGCGCTGGGCGTGCAGGTAGATCTGTTCCTGACCTTTTTTGTCTTCGATGCGCAGTTCGTTGTAGCCGCCACCGCCCATCGAGCTGAGGGTCTTGAAGGTGCTGCGAGTCTTGTTCGCCGGCAGCTCATACGGGACGGTGTTTTCCTTGTGGTACAGGCAGCCGCTGATCAGCGGTTGATCGGGGTCGCCTTCAAGGAAGGTGACGAGCACTTCCATGCCGATACGCGGGATGGCGATGCCGCCGTACTGGGCGCCGGCCCAGGCGCTGGAGACGCGCAACCAGCAGCTGGTTTTGTCGTCGGCCTGGCCTTCGCGGTCCCAGTGGAACTGCACTTTGACGCGACCGTACTCGTCGCAGTGGATCTCTTCGCCTTTCGGGCCGGTGACCACGGCGCTCTGGCTGCCGAGGATGCGCGGTTTCGGGTGGCGCAGGGGCGGGCGGTTCGGCACGTCCCACGGCGTGGCCTGAAAGCGGTTGCGGTAGCCCTGGTGAAAATCGTCTTTGAGTGCGGTGGTGTCGCTGGTTACCGATTCTTCGAGGACTTGCGGTTGCTTGCCTTCGTGGTGGACTTCGGTGAGCAGCCAGAGGTCATTCCATTTGGCTTTCGGGTGCGCGGTCAGGGCGAGGAAGTGGCCGCTGACCAACAGCGGTTGATCGCTCTTGCCTTCAGCCAGCTTGAAATCGCTGCGGTGGCGTTCGAGGGCGCGTTTGGCCAAGTGTTTGCCGCGCTCGCGGTCGATGAAACGACCCGGATAGTCGTAGTCTTCGAGGTCGGGCAGGGCGTCGCCACGGTTCTCGCTTTCGAGGGTGATGCGCGGTTTTTCGAAGTCGTAATCGCGGCGGGTGGTGCGGCTGGTGCGGGTTTCCAGGCGCAGGTCGAAGCGCTTGATCACCGGGTCGCTGGCGACCATGCCGGAGTCTTGCTGATAGGCCACAGGCTTGAGTTTCGGGAACACCGTCTGGTCATCGCCGAACACCAGTTTGTGCGCCGTCGCCGTGTGCTCGAAGTGGTAGTGGATACCTTCTTCCTCGCACAGGCGCTGGATGAAATGCAGGTCCGATTCATCGTATTGCACGCAGTAAATGCGCTCGGGATAAATCGAGCCGGTCTTGAATTCGTAGGCGTTGCTTTGAATACCGTGTTCTTCGAGGACCTTGCCGATGATTTTCGGCACACTGAGGTTCTGGAAGATGCGCTGGTTGACGCGATGCGCCAGGTACGCCAGTTGCGGGCGCAGGGTCACTGAATAACGGGTCAGGCGTTTGCCGGAATCGCCTTGCGCGGCGCGGTAGATCTGGCCGTGGATGCCGCTGCCGTCGGGCGACAACTGCAGGAAGGCCGGTTTGTGCAGCAGGGTTTCGAGGTCCAGCGACGGCTGCTCACTGACCAGCTCCACCTCGAAGACAAAAGGCTGGCTGATGGCTTCCCGACCGGTGAGGGTAAACACCTGAAAATCGGCGGAAAGCCCTTCGATGGTCAGGGCAAAGTGAGTTTCATTGGCCGGCGCGAACATCCCTTGTTCCTCGTGCTGTACAGCGGCGTGAGTTGACGACCGCAAAACGGCTCAACTTACGCGAAATTCTGGAGGGCGAAAACAACATCGACCAGCAGAGCTGGCCGATGCTTGTAACGATCAGCCGTAATTAAACGACTGGAGCACGCCAGTCATCGGAACCCGAAGTACCGGATACTTCGTGGGTCCAGGTGATTTTACGGTAGGTGAACTGCACTTCTTCCAGGTGGGTGAAGTGCGAGTTGCCTGGATCCTGGCAGTTGTGCATTTTGTTGTTGATGGCGACGATGATCGCGTCTTCCAGTTTGGTGGTGTAGTAGTGCTCTTGGGTGCCTTGAGCAGAAGTACGGAACCACTGGATAACGATTTCGCTCATGCGCTCGCCGGAGGTCAGAGCGGCTTGCAGCAGAGGCGAAGCTTTGTCGTAGACCTTGGTGATCACAACTGGCTTGTGAACGCGCTGACCGGTTGGCTGACCGGATTGTGGGTCACGCGGGATGATCACGTCGTGGCTGAAAGCCTGAACCATAACCTGGTCTTCGTGGCCTTCCTGGTAGGTATTGCCTACGGAGTCAGCGGTGAAAGCGCCTGCAGTGATCAGGCCTTGTTTTTCGCCGGTAACCGACATGTACGCTGGTGTTGCCATGGGGTGCTCTCCTTGCGGAATAATTTAAGGTGCCCGGGAGGCGAAATCGCCCGGTGGGTGCCTGACTGTTATCAAGGAGCGTGCCAACAATTGTCGCAGCCATGCGGGCCGGGGTGTTCAGCCGATTTTTCCGCCGATTGCGCGAAACGAAGCAGTCATCCGAAGCAAAAGTGCGCAAGAAGTTGCGCAGTACTGCGCAACTTCTTGCGCACTTGGCTGCAGGCCTTGTGCGGTGTGGCTCTCAGCGGTTTTATCGGTCTGTTTTGCAAAACAAGTGCGCAACTTCTTGCGCACAATGGCCACACGCCATCATTTGGTCGAGGCGGCTGCTTGAAACTTTCAGATCAAAAGGTCGCAGCGTGCGATCTTTTGATTTTTCAACGCGCAAATTGGCTCAGACACTCCTCAATCGAACGCTGCTGCGTCGCGGCATACAACCCCAACTCATCAATGGTCGCGCGGCCCAGCGCCTGCTCGAAGGCCTGTCGATTGGAATGCTCGCCGTAATGCGCCTGCGCGGCATCGCCAAGGTTCGACTGAAAAATCCCCGCCGCACTCACCGGCAGGAAATCTTCGTACACCAACGGTTCCGCTTTCACATAACCATCGCGCAACAATTCCTCCAGTGACGACTGTCCAAGCCCTACAGCAGCGAGACCTTTTTCCGTGACGAAATAGCGAAAGTACGCCAACCCTTGTTCACGCATGCCCTCGACACTGTCAGGAAATTCGCCAAAGTGTTGAGCCATCAGCGCGTTGTAGCGTGCGGCATTGCCTTCGTTGGGGAAGTCACCGAGTTCATCGCGCGCGGCATTCAGCAAGCGGTCGTACAGCTCCCGACCTTTGGGCGTGAGTGCCGCGCCGCGCTGTTCGATTTCGCCGAAACGCGCGCTGTGACTGCCACGGGTCTGGTTCTGGTCGGTGAAGGCGATCGGTTCGTCCAGCGCCTTGAAACTGGTCTGGCGCAAGAGGATCGGGCACTGCCGGCGCGGGGGGCCTTCGATCACGGCTTTCGGGGTGATGCCATGGGCTGGCATTTGCTCCTGCACGCGGTCGATGTCCAGCGTGCGTGGCGTCAGGTGATTGATGTGCGGGCCTTTGAATGCAACCACATCGGCGATCAAGCGGTGTTGGGCGCTCAATGTCTGATACTGCGCGGCGGTGACTGTAGCGCTGTGATGCCAGCGAAAAGTTTCCAGTGCCTGCAGGACGAATGCCTCGGCCTCGCTTTCATTCAGTCCACCCGCGTTTTCAGCTTGCGCGATCAGGCGCAACGCCTCCGAGGTAAAGATCGAACGCTCGGCCAGCACTGATTCGGCAAACGCGCGCAGTTCCGCATCTTCAATCAACTCCAGGCGCAACAGCGACGTAAACACCCGAAACGGGCTGACTTGCAGCGCCTCTTCATGCACCGCGCGAAACGCTGTGGAATGCACCGGTACGCCCGCCGGGGTCAGGTCGTAATAACCCACCGGTTGCATGCCCATCACCGCAAACAGACGGGCGAGGGTGGCCAGTTCCGTCGCAGTGCCAACGCGGATGGCGCCATGGCGTTCCATGTCCAGCCGTTGGATTTCGCCGGTGCTGTCGAGTTGCCGGGCGATGTCCGGCTGACGTGCAAGCACTTCGCGGTTGGTCTGTTCCACCAATTGCATCAGCGCGCCGTACAACGGCACTTCTTCGCGGTACATGTCGGACATCGCTTTGGAGAAGCGTTGGCGGATCAGGTCGGGGCTGACGAACGGCTGCACGGTCATGAAAAAAATTCCTGCCACGGTCACGAAATGGATAGGAGAAAAGATCGCAGCCTTCTCGCAAGCGGGCAAACGAAGAATCCTACGAACTTCATTCTGCCAACGACTGATCCACCAGTTCGATCCAATGCATCACCCGCGTGCGTCCGGCACTGGCCAGATGGCTCTGGCAGCCGACGTTGGAGGTGACGATCAGCTCAGGTCGGCCGCTCTCCAGCGCGTTGAGGCGGTTGTCGCGCAGTTGCCGCGCGAGCACCGGTTGCGTCAGCGAATAGGTGCCCGCCGAGCCGCAGCACAAATGGCCGTCGGGCACGGCGGTGAGATTGAAACCGAGGCGGGTGAGCACGGCTTCCACCGCGCCGCCCAGTTTCAAAGCGTGCTGCAAGGTACACGGGCAATGCACGGCAATCCGTCGTTCGCTGGCGGCGCAAACCTTTTCCAAAGGTTCCCGATCGAGAATCTGCACCAGATCCAGCGTCCGTTCGCTGATTTCCCGGGCCTTGGCCGCATACAACGGATCGTCTTCGAGCAAATGCCCGTAATCCTTGATGAATGCACCACAACCACTGGCGGTCTGCACAATCGCTTCGGCACCGTTTTGCAGGTGCGTCCACCAGGCATCGATGTTTTGCCGGGCGCGGTCGAGGCCCTTGGCTTGCGCGTCGAGGTGATAGTCCAGCGCGCCGCAACACCCGGCCTCGGCCACCGGCGTGACACTGATGCCCAGGCGATCCAGCACCCGCGCCGTGGCGTCATTGGTGTTTGGCGATAACCCCGGTTGTACGCAGCCTTCAAGCAACAACACCCGCCGGGCATGGCGCGGGGCGGGGCGCAAACCGGAAAGCGGCAGATGCTGCGGCAGTTTACTTTCCAGCATTCGCGGCAACAGCGGTCGAAACGTCGTGCCCACGCGCAGCAAGCCTTTGAACAACCCCGGATTCGGCGCCAATGCGCGCAACCCCTCACGCAACAGACGTTGCGCCGCCGGACGTGGCACCGCGTGATCGACCACCGCGCGGCCAATGTCGAGCAGGTTGTGATAGTCGACGCCGGACGGGCAGGTGGTTTCGCAGTTGCGGCACGACAGGCAGCGGTCCAGATGCAGTTGCGTCTGCGCCGTCGCGGGTGCGCCTTCGAGCACTTGCTTGATCAGGTAGATGCGCCCGCGCGGGCCATCGAGTTCATCGCCGAGCAACTGATAGGTCGGGCAGGTCGCGTTGCAGAAACCGCAATGCACGCAGGTGCGCAGGATCTTCTCCGCCTCGGCGGCGCGGGGCAGTTGTCGCGATTGTTCGCTGAGGGTGGTTTGCATGGCTAGAACTCCGCGTACATCCGCCCGGGGTTGAACAGCCCTTGCGGGTCGAGTTGCGCCTTGAGTTGGCGGTGATAGCGCAGCAGTGTCGCGGGCAATGGCTGGAACGGTGTGTCGCTGGCGCCATGACTGAAACAGGTGGCGTGGCCGCCCAGTTCCTGCGCGAGGATGTGGATGTGCGCCGCGTCGGATTTCAGCCAGCGTTGCGCGCCGGCCCAGTCGATCAACTGCTCGCCGGGCAAGTCCAGTGGCCCAAGATTGTTCGGCAGAGACAGGCGCCACAGCGGCGGGCCTTCATCGAAAAATGCCAGCCGCTGCTCATTCAGATCCCGCCAGAACCCTGAGTCCAATGGCTCGCCACCAAGGCGTTGATGCGCGGCCGTCACCGAGCCTTCGCCGCCTTCAAGCCGCAGATACAGACTCTGGCCATCGTGGCAGGCGGCACTGATCGGCAGCGGTTGCTGGCCCCACTCGGCAAGCTTGGCCAGTGCCCGCGCGCAGTCCATATCGAGGCGAATGCTCAGGCACTGGCGCGGTTTCGGCAGGACTTTCAGCGAGACCTCGGTGAGCACGCCGAGGCAGCCATAACTGCCGGCCATCAGCCGTGACAGGTCATAACCGGCGACGTTTTTCATCACTTCGCCGCCGAAGCGCAGGTGCTGGCCGAGGCCGGTGATCACCCGCGTGCCGAGGACGAAATCGCGCACCGAGCCAGACCACGGCCGCCGAGGCCCGGACAAACCCGTGGCGATCATGCCGCCGACGGTGGCGCCTTCACCGAATGCCGGCGGCTCGCAGGGCAGCATTTGTCCGGCAGCATCCAGCGCCGCCAGCAGCTCGGACAACGGCGTGCCGGCGCGCGCCGTGATCACTAGTTCGGTCGGCTCGTAGCGGACGATGCCGCAGTGGGCACGGGTGTCGAGCACTTCGCCGGCGACCTCGCGGCCGAGGAATGCTTTGCTGTTGCCACCCTGAATTTTCAGCGGCGTAGCATTGGCCCGCGCCTCGTTGACCTGATCGAGCAGGGCGCTGGCGGCGTCGACGTCAGCCATCAGAAACGCTCCAGTTCGGGGAATGGCAATTGGCCGGCGTGAATGTGCATCGCGCCGAATTCGGCGCAGCGGTGCAGGGTCGGAATGTTCTTGCCGGGGTTGAGCAGGCCTTTTGGGTCGAACGCAGCTTTTACCGCATGGAACAGGCTCAGTTCGTCGCTGTTGAACTGCGCGCACATCTGGTTGATTTTCTCGCGGCCGACGCCGTGTTCGCCAGTGATGCTGCCGCCGACCTGCACGCAAAGTTCGAGGATCTTGCCGCCCAAGGCTTCGGCGCGGTGCAGTTCGCCCGGTTGATTGGCGTCGAAGAGAATCAGCGGGTGCATATTGCCGTCACCGGCATGGAACACATTGGCCACGCGCAAACCGTATTCTTCGCCGAGGCGGGCGATGCCTTTCAGCACGCCGGGCAATTCGCGGCGCGGGATGGTGCCGTCCATGCAGTAGTAATCGGGCGACAAACGTCCGATGGCCGGGAAAGCATTCTTGCGTCCGGCCCAGAAGCGCACACGTTCGGCTTCATCGCGGGCCTGACGCACTTCCGTGGCACCGGCCGCGATCATGACCTCGCGCACCCGTTGGCAATCGTCGTGGACATCGGCTTCGACACCGTCGAGTTCGCACAGCAGAATCGCCTCGGCGTCGACCGGGTAACCGGCGTGGATGAAATCTTCAGCGGCGCGAATGGCGAGGTTGTCCATCATCTCCAGGCCGCCGGGAATGATCCCCGCCGCGATGATTTCGGCGACCGCGCGGCCAGCCTTTTCCACGGAGTCGAAACTGGCCAGCAGGACTTTCGCGACCTGAGGTTTGGGCAGCAGTTTGACCGTGACTTCGGTGATGATCCCCAGCAGGCCTTCGGAACCGGTGAACAACGCGAGCAAATCGAAACCCGCTGAGTCGAGGGCGTCCGAACCGAGGGTCAGGCGTTCGCCTTCGATGGTCAGCACTTCGATTTTCAGCAGGTTGTGCACGGTTAATCCGTACTTGAGGCAATGCACGCCGCCGGCGTTTTCCGCGACGTTGCCGCCGATCGAACAGGCGATTTGCGAGGACGGATCCGGCGCGTAATACAAACCGAAAGGCGCGGCCGCCTGGGAAATCGCCAGATTGCGCACCCCCGGTTGCACCCGCGCAGTGCGAGCGGCGGGGTCGATGTGCAGAATATTGTTGAAGCGCGCCATCACCAGCAGCAGGCCCTGTTCCAGCGGCAATGCGCCGCCGGACAAGCCTGTGCCGGCACCACGGGCCACCACCGGGACGTTCTTCTGATGGCAAAGTTTGAGCAGGGTTTGCACTTGCTCAAGTCGTCGCGGCAGGGCGACCAGCATCGGCGTGGTGCGGTAGGCGGAGAGGCCGTCGCATTCGTAGGGTTTGAGTTCTTCTTCACGCCACAAAATGTCGAGGTCTGGCACGGCGTGTTGCAGGGCCTTGAGCAGGTCAGCCTTGTTCACCTGCGGCAACGGACCGTCGAGGCGCTCGTCATAAAGAATGTTCATCTCAAGCCCTTAACCTTGATCGTTCCCACGCTCTGCGTGGGAATGCAGCCCGTGACGCTCCGCGTCACTGGACGCGGAGCGTCCCTTGAGGCATTACCACGCAGAGCGTGGGAACGATCAGGGGCCGGGTGCATTGTCATCTTTGGCTTCCCAAAAACTCGCGGTAAAGCTCTGCAGTATTCCCCGGTTGTTCAACCATCGGCATGTGCCCGACGTGATCCCAGACATCCACGCGCAAATTGGCGATGCCCTTGCTCCACACCGGCACGCTGCTGACGTCGATCAACCGATCCTTGCGGCCCCAGAGCAACAGCGCCGGGCATTTGATGTCGGCCAGTTTCGGCTCCATCGGCGGGCTGGCGCGAAAATCGCGGAAGATCTCTTCCAGTTCATCGCGTTGTCGTTCGTAGCGCTGGGCGATGGCGTCCAGCACCAGGTTCGGCACCCACGGCGGTGATTCCATGGTCATCGCGTAAAACTGGCGAAACTCTTCCCGGGAGTTGATCAGAAACGGGTTATGCCCGCGCGCCAGATGCCGCTCCATATCGCTGACCTCGGGCGCGGTGACGCCCGCCGGGTCGATCAGTGCCACCGAAGCGATGCGGTCGGGATACGTCGCCGCCAGCCACGCCGCGATGTAGCCGCCCATCGAGTTGCCGATCACATGGACTTTTTCCACACCGCAAACGTCGAGCAACTGGATCATGCGTTTGGCCTGCAATGGGATGTCGTAGCCGCCACCCGCCTTGAAGCCGGTTTCACCATGGCCGGCCAGGTCCGGGATGATCACCCGATACTGGCGCACAAAGTGCCGGGAAAAGCGCAGCCACAGGTTCTTCTCGGCGCTGTAGCCATGCAGCATCAGAATCGCGCTGGCCGCTTCATACGGTCCGCCCTGCCAGGTCGAGACGGTCATCTCGGCGATCGGCACTTCAATCTTGTGCAACTTGTACAACTTGGCCTCGATGGCCATGTTCAGGTCGTACAGCCAATGACCGACCGCCGGATAACTCAACCAGCTCCAGGCCACGAAAACCGCGAGGGCGACAAACAGCAAAAGCATCGACGTCTTCCTTTTACGTGTTCAGGACAGAATGTGGTCGGCCGGTTTCAGCGCTCGGGTCAAGCGGTGATAGCTGAAACTGAAGCCGGGAAACATCGCGATCACATGACCGCTCTTGCTTTGATACCAACTGTGGCAGCCGCCGGACTTCCAGACCGTGCGCTGCATTTCCCGATGAATCATCTCAGTGTAGGTACGTTCCGCTTCGGGGCGCACTTCGATGCTGCGCAGGCCTTTGGCCTGCACGGTGCGAATGCAGTCGAGGATGTAGTTCATCTGCGACTCGATGATGAACAACGCCGAGGTATGGCCGATGCCGGTGTTGGGGCCGGTGACGATAAACAGGTTAGGAAAGTCCGGCAGGCTGGTGCCCAGATACGCACGCGGGTATTGCGCCCAGACATCTCTGAGTTGCACGGCGTTTTTTCCGCTGACCGGGTAGGAAATCACCCCGTCGGTGGCGTCGTAACCGGTCGACCAGACGATCAGATCAACATCGATGTGCTGACCGTCTTCGGTGTTGATCCCGGTTTCGTCGATGGAAGCGATGCCCTGCTCGCGGGTATGCAAAGTGACGTTGGGACGACTCAGCGCCGGGTAATACGTGCTGGACACCAGCACCCGTTTGCAGCCGATGGTGAAGTCCGGGGTGAGTTTTTTTTGCAGTACCGGGTCTGGCACCTGGCGTTTGAGAAAGCGCAGGGCGTGCTGCTGCACCATGTGAATCGCTGCTTTCGAATATTTGAAGGCGATGACCCGGGTTTCGAACTGCCAGTAAATCAGCCAACGCAACAGTTTGTAGGCAGGTTTGCGGCCGAGTAGCCAGCGTTGCAGGGGCCCAAACTGGCGATCGGCGCGGGGCAGCACCCAATGCGGCGTGCGCTGAAACACGTGCAGTTGCTCGACCTGCGGCGCAATCGCCGGAATCACCTGTACTGCACTGGCGCCGCTGCCGACGATGGCCACGCGTTTACCGCGATAGTCGTAGCTGTGATCCCAGTTGTTTGTATGAAACGTCTTGCCCTGGAAGCGATCCTGGCCGGGAAAGTGTGGGATGACTGGTTGGCTCAGCGGCCCGGTGGCATTGATCAGGAACTGCGCATGAAAGGTGCCTTTGCTGGCGGTGTGCACGTTCCAGCGTTTTTCCGTGTCGTCCCATTCGACGCGCTCGACATTGGCTTGCAACTCCACGCGTTCGCGCAAACCGAATTCCTCGATCACATGCTCAGTGTAGCGCTGCAGTTCGGCCTGCCCGGCAAACATCTGCGACCAGCGGTATGGCGCAAACGACAGCGAGTACAGCGGCGACGGCACGTCCACCGCCGCGCCGGGGTAGGTGTTCTGGCACCAAGTGCCGCCAAAGAAGTCTCGTCGCTCCAGCAGGCGAAAATCGTCGATCCCGGCTTTGAGCAGGTTGACCGCAGCACATTGACCGCCAAAACCGCTGCCGATGATCAACACGTGATAGGTGTGCATGGGCCTCCTTCTTATAGTTGTTTTTCCATTTTGCTCCTTTCATGTATAGCCAAATATTTGCCCTGTGTGCGGCCCTGATGGCGCGCTATTCAGCCCGCTGGCCGGTGATGGCTATTTAACGTCGCCCTGATAGACTCCCAACACATCCGTCCTGCGGTGTGCGTGATCGAGGTCCTTATGGGAAACACGGGAGGAAAGGGACTTTCATTGGCCAGGAGGCTTTATACGTCGCGAACCCTCGGGCTGTTGCTTGGGCTACTGTGTGTATCCGTCGCGATGTATGCGCTGGATCCACCGCTGTGGGTCTGGGCGCTGATGCTGTTCAATGGCCTGGTCTGGCCGCATCTGGCGTTTCAATGGGCGCGCCGCGCCCGGGTTCCTTACCACGCTGAACACCGCAATCTGTTGATCGACGCCTTTTTCGGCGGCTTTTGGCTTGCCGCCATGCATTTCAATCCGCTGCCCACTGCCACGACCATTTCGATGATGGCGATGAACAACGTCGCGATCGGTGGTTCACGGTTTCTATTGGCCGGTTCTGCGGCGCAGTTGCTCGGGGTCGGCGTCGGGCTGGTGGTGTTTGCTCCGGCATTCATTCCGCAAACCTCGCCGGCGCAAATGTACGCCTGTTTTCCGTTGCTGCTGCTGTACCCGTTGGCGCTGGGCTGGATCTGCTTTCGTCAGGCCTACACCCTCGGTCGACATAAACGCGAATTGCTCGCCCTGAGCCGCACCGACAGTCTGACTGGCCTGCTCAATCACGGCGCGTGGAAGGATCAATTGGAGATCGCTTTTCAGCGCTGCAAGCGGCAGAAGCAGGGCGCGGCGATTGCGTTGATCGACATTGATCATTTCAAAGCCATCAACGACACCTACGGCCATGTTGCCGGCGACATCGTGTTACGCCAGTTGAGCAAGTTGCTTAAACAAAACCTGCGGGCGACGGACGTTGCCGGGCGCTACGGCGGTGATGAGTTCTGCGTGATTCTCCCGGAACTGCCGTTGTTCAACGCCGCGCAGGCCATGGAAGCGTTGCGTGAGCGCTTTGCGCTTCTGGGCTATGAGCAGAATCCGGCGTTGAAGGTTAGCTTGAGTATTGGCCTCGCGGCGTACGATCCGGCGCATGCCGACGCGACACGCTGGCTCAACGATGCCGATCAGGCGTTGTACGAGGCCAAGGCGAGCGGGCGTAACCGGGTGATCTGCAATTGCGATGACAAGCCTCGGCGGACGTTGCTGGATTCGGTCTGATCCGCATCACCACACATCCCTTGTAGGAGCTGCCGAAGGCTGCGATCTTTTGACTTTGGTCTTTCTAAATCAAAAGCAAGATCAAAAGATCGCAGCCTTCGGCAGCTCCTACACGTGTTCGGTGGTGGTCAGGGAGATGTCGCATTCGGTGTAGAGCCTCGCGCCGATGTCGGGTACGGTTGGAGTCCCCCCGACGCGAAACAAGGATCGCTTCATGACGTTCTCATTTTCTCGCTCCCTGGTGGCCGCCAGCCTCGGCCTGTCTCTCGCTTTCTCGGCTGCCAACGCCGTTGCCGAACCGCACAAACAAGTGCTCGCTGATGCCGAGCAATACCAGCCAGAAGCCCTGAAACTGCTGGAGCGGCTGGTCAATATCGACTCCGGTTCCGGCTATGAACCGGGTCTTAAGCAAGTCAGCGACATCGCTATCGATGAACTGAAAAAACTCGGCGCCACCATCGAACTGGTGCCGAACACGCCGGAAAAATCCAACCATGTACTCGCAACGCTGAAAGGCACCGGCAAGGCGAAAATCTTGCTGATGGCGCACATGGACACGGTGTTCAAGGAAGGTTCGGCTGCCGAGCGGCCGTTTCACATCAAGGATGGCCGCGCTTACGGGCCGGGCGTGATGGATGACAAGGGCGGCATCGTCGCCGGGATCTATGCGCTGAAAATCCTGAAAAACCTCGACTTCAAGGACTACGCGCAAATCACCTTCCTGCTCGACGCCAGCGAAGAAACCGGTTCGGACGTCGCCACCGACCTGATCAAGAAAACCGCCAAACAGCACGACGTGACCCTCAACCTTGAGCCGGGCCGCCCGGCCGATGGTCTGGTGGTGTGGCGCAAGGGCAGCGCGACGGCGCTGGTCGAGGTCAAGGGTAAAGCCGCGCACGCCGGTGTCGCGCCGGAGCTGGGACGCAACGCCGCGATGGAAGCGGCGCATCAGATTCTGCAACTGGGCAAACTCGGCGATGAGGCGAAGAAAACCACCATCAACTTCACCGTGCTCAAGGCCGGCGATCGCACCAATGTGATTCCCGATCAAGCCACGGCCAAGGCTGATGTGCGTGCTGCGGTGCCGGAGGAGTTTGACCGGATCGAGAAGGACCTGGCGCGGGTGTCGCAGGACAAATTGATTCCTGAAACTGAAGTGAAGACATCGTTGCAACGCGGCTTGCCACCGATGCCGCAGACGCCCGAGTCGGATCGCCTGATGGCCATGGCTCAGGGGATTTACGGCGAGATTGGCCGCAAGTTGACGGAGGAGGGCAGTGGCGGCGCGGCGGATGCCAGTTTGTCTGCCGGGGTTGGCACGCCGACGCTGGATGGTTTCGGGATTGTTGGCGGCAATATTCACACGCCTGAGGAGTACGCCGAGGTGGCGAGCGTGGCGCCGCGGATTTATCTGTTGTCGCGGATGATTATGGAGTTGGCCAAGCCGCGGTGAGTGGGTTGGTGGTGTGACTGATGCGGGTGGGGTGTCAGGTGCATTTGCCCTCACCCTAACCCTCTCCCGGAGGGAGAGGGGACTGACCGCGTTGTTTGTGGTCCATGTGGCAATCGGCAGATCAAGTTGAATGCAAATTTGCATTCAACGCGGTCTCTCGCGTCTGCGTAGATCCAGAGCATCCCCCAATCAGTTCCTTCTCCCGAGGGAGAGGACTGACCGTGTTGTTTGTGATTAACACGGCGACCTGAAAGATTACCTTTGAATTCAAAATCGGATTCAGCGCGGTGTCGCAAGTCGGCGTAGCTCCCGAGCATCCCCCAATCAGTTCCCTCTCCCTCTGGGAGAGGGCTAGGGTGAGGGGCTTTTGGGGGAAAAGTGGAAGGCGCGGACGGCGTACAACTTTCCAAGACGTTTCCTACAACGTACCCTGTTGCCGCATTTCGGTATCGACCCCTATAGTTCGGGCTCGCGGAAAAACACCGCGAACGACCTTGGCCGGTCGATACAGAGACGTACAGTCTGCCCAACATATTCAGTCGATGTTTGTCTGTGATGTTGTGTTATGGCGGCTGTGCGTGGGACACCTTCGGGTGTGCCGGTTCCTGTATCCGGTCGGCCAACCCGCGTACGGCTGCCACCTTCCTCGTTTGGCCGCGACTGGTGGTAGCTCTCTCAATACAGGAGTTATACCAATGTGTGATCAAGTAATGCCCCGCTTCCTCCCCATCGATACCTACGACGCCGAATCCCCGGTGCTCTTCCTCAATACTCACTCAGAACTCAGCGACATGGCCGCCTGTGCGATGCACCGGTTTGTGGTTGTGCGCGATCTGGCCGACACCTTCGCCAGTCTCAACCTCAAGGGCATTTCCGATTGTGATCTGACGCGGGTGACCAGCGCGGTGCATCTGTTGATGCGCGAGGGCTGTGCGATTCTGAATGTGATTCAGGCGCGGGCAGTGCAGCGGGAGGAGGCTTACAAGACGCCGGTTTAGCGGTGTAGCGGCAGACGCCTTCGCGAGCAGGCTCGCTCCCACAGTGGATCTTGGGTGAACACAATATTCGTGTTCGACACCGATCAAATGTGGGAGCGAGCCTGCTCGCGAAATGGGCCGGTGAAGCGTGTGCATCACTCCTTGACGCTCATGTATTCCTTGGCCCAGAGAATGTATTCCTCCGGCTGGGTATAGGTGTGCGTCAACTCGGTCGCGCTCAAATCGGAGGCTTGGGTAAAGATCTGCCGCTGCTCGCGCAGGCTGTCGTACGTCGCTTTGATCGCCGCAAAGTACGCACCATGCCCATCGATGGTCACACGCACCCCAAGTTCTGCCAGACGCTTGTCGTCGCGCAATGCCGGGTTGCCGTAGGTCACCAGCATCAGCGGTACGGTCATGTGTTCGGCGATTTGTTCGAGTTGATCAAAATCCTGAATCCCGACCATGCAGATACCGTCAGCCCCGGCCGCTTGATACTGGCGAGTGCGGCTGATGATTTCCTGGTTCGGCAAAATACCGGCATTGGTACGGGCGATGATCGCCATTTCCGTATCAACCCGGGCTTCCAGCGCTGCGCGGATCTTGCCGACGCCTTCGGCAACGGTGATCAGGTCGGTGGATTTGCGGCCGAATTGTGCCGGCAGCAAGGTGTCTTCGATGGTCAGTGCAGCGACGCCGGCGCGTTCCAGTTCGACGATGGTGCGCATCACGTTGAGGGCGTTGCCGTAGCCGTGGTCGGCGTCGGCGATCACCGGCAATTGGGCGACGCGGCCGATGCGGGTGGCCTGTTCGGCGAACTCGCTGAGGGTGATCAGGGCAAAGTCCGGGGCGCCGAGCACCTGCAACGAAGCCACGGAACCGCCGAGGATGCCCACTTCAAAACCCAGGTCAGCGGCAATGCGCGCGGACATTGGATCGAACACCGAAGCCGTGTGATAGCAGGTGTCGGAAGCCAGCAGTTGACGGAAGTTGCGGCGCAAATCTTGATGGGAAAGCCTGGTCATACGAGTTCCACCAATACAAAGGAATGGAAAGGCTTGAACAAAGGTGTCAACGCCGAAGAATGAAAAGGCTATCACGCGAATGGGTCAAGGATCATGACGAATTTGCAAGGGACAGGTTGTCGCGGACTCTTTTGCTGAAAGGATTTACCTTTTTGCGGTGATGACCGTCAGGCCGCCACCGCCTGCTGCTGTTGATTGGGCAGCATCGCCGCGCGCACCGAATTGCCCGGTTGCAGTTGCAGACGCTTGGCGGTGAGGCGGTCGATCATCAGGCTGCTGCCGACCCGGCGGGCGCGGGCCACGGTGATGCGGCAGTTTTCCAGACGGCGGTTGTGAATCAGCCACAGCGGTGCCTGTTCATCTGGACTGCCGAGGCTCAGGGTCAGCTCAACGCTCTCGCGTACGGTGCGGATATTGCGCACCGGCGCTTCGATCACCGGGCCGCCGTCAAAAATGTCGATGTAGCCCTTGTGGGTAAACCCTTCGGCCTGGAGGATCTTCAGTGCCGGCTCGGTATTCGGGTGTGCCTGGCCAATCGCCGCCTGGGCTTGTTCGGTGAGCATGCAGGTATACAGCGGCTGGCGCGGCATCAGTTCGGCGATGAACGATTTGTTGCCCAGCCCGGACAAGTGATCGGCGTGGCTGAAGTCCATTTGAAAGAAATGCCGACCCAGGCTGTCCCAGAACGGCGAACAACCGTGCTCATCGGCACTGCCGCGCAGTTCGGCAATCATCTTCTCGCCGAACAGGTGCGGGAATTCGGCAACGAACAGCAAACGCCCCAGTGACAACAAACGGCCGTTGCTGCCATGGCGCTGATCATGGCCAAGAAACAGCGAGCACAGCTCCGATTGGCCGGTCAGTTCATTGTTGAGAAACAGCGTCGGGATCTGCCGTTGAATGCCCAGGTCCGGCGCCGAACTGACGGTCAACCCGACCCGATAGTTGTACCAGGGCTCGCGCAGGCCAACCGCCCCGGCCAGTGCGCTGACACCAACCACGCGCATGTCGTCGTCTTCGAGCACAAACAGATAGTCCGCGTCGGCCCGTTCCACCTGTTCGGCGAACGCCCGTTGCGCCCAGCGGACCCGGTGGGACAGGCGATCTTCGTTGGCCGGCAGGGTGGTGAACCCCGGGCCGGCCTGTTGCACCAGCGCCATCAAGGCTGGCAGGTCGCTGACTTTGACCGGGCGGACAATCATGCTGTAACTCCTTCGCGCCTGTTCGGGCACTGTCGTTGGCTGCGCAACCGCGCGGGTTTCACAGGGCAATCAGCCGGATTGGGCTGCCATCGGTCACGTTCAGCGCCGCGCACATTGCAGGGGTGAGGGACAGCGGTTGATCAGTCTGGTAATCGAGTTCGGCAATAATTGCCCGGAAACCGTGCAGCGCATCGTTGCTCAGCAGGTAACGACCACGGGCATCGATCTGTGGCCGTTGCTGCACCCTTGCCGTCTGGCTGCGGGCGATCGAACGAATGTTGGCGGTTCGCGCATACAGGGTCGGGCCAGCGTCGAACAGGTCGATGTAGCTGTTGGTTTCGAAGCCTTCGCGCTCAAGGATGTCGAACGCTTCCTGACCGTCCGGGTGGATCCGGCCGATGCAGTCCTGCGCCGCTTGCGGCAGCATCGGCACGTAGATCGGGTATTGCGGCATCAGTTCGGCAAGAAACGTGCGGCTCTGCAGGCCGCACAGGCGTTCGGCTTCCGCGTAGGGCAAATCGAAGAAGTGCTTGCCCAGCGCATCCCAGAACGGCGAATGACCATGCTCGTCGCTGTAACCGACGATTTCGGTAATCACCGCCTCGGCAAAGCGCGGCGCGTGGGCGGCGATAAACAACAGGCGCGCCCGTGACAGCAGTTCGGAAAACGGCGTACGCACCAGTTCGGCATCGATGTGAAAACCGCGCAGCAGCGTGTGGTCATTGAGATCGTGGCACAGCGACAGCGCCGGCACGCCATGTTCAATGTTCAGCTCGCGGGAGGCACTGGTGAAGTGGCGGTTGCGCAGACTGTAGAACGGCTCGTCGAAACCGGCAGTCGCCAGAATCTCCGAGCAACCGACCAGCCGTTGACTGCCCAGGTCTTCCAGCACGAAGAAGTAATTTTCCGGCCCATGGGCCACCGTAGCGCTGTCAAACGAAGTGCAGGAACCGGCGATTTTCAAGCGCAAGCGTTCGCTGTCATCCGGCAGGGAGGTCACGCCCACCAGACTGTCGCGGGCCAATTGTTGGAGCTGGGGCAGATCAGTCTGTTCGACTGGGCGTAAGACCAGCATGGATGTACTCCTGTATCAAAAGGTTCGGCAAAGTCGCCGAACCTGACTATCACTGTCGGTTTCCACGCGATAAATCGGCGGTCGCCTGATTTGTTGTCAGACGCCGCTCTTTTTCTTGTCAGCCGTTGCTCGGGTCAGGCAGCGCGGTGCTGGCGCCGAGTTTGTTGAGGAAAAACAGGTACACCAGACCCAGGGCAATCCAGATCAGGCCGAGTTTCTGCGCATCGACGCCCATGTTGTACATGATGGCCGCGACGATGATGAAGCCGATCACCGGGCAGATCAGGTGACGCACGACCTGACCGGACTTCTGCCGACGCCAGTAGTAGTTGATCACTGTCAGGTGCAGCAGCATGAAACCGCTGAGCGCGCCGAAGTTGATCAGTGACGTCAGGATGTCGACTGCGTCGATGAACAGATAACAGATCACCAGAGACAGCACGGCCACCAGATAGATGCTCAGATAGGGCGTGTTGTATTTCGGATGCACTTTGGCCAGCACTTTTGGCAGCTTGCCGTCGCGGGCCATGCCGAACAGCAGGCGCGACACTGCCGCTTGTGAAGTGATTGCCACGGCAACCCCCCAGGCCAGCGCCGTCGCGACGGCGGTCAGAGTCGCCAGCCAACTGCCAGCGGCGATCTCGGCGATTTCATAGAATGCCGTGTCGGCAGACTTGAAGCCCATGCCCGCCGCCAGATCAGTGGCGATCCAGGTTTGCACGACGAAAATCGTGCCCATTACTGCCAGGGTGATCAGCGCCGCTTTGCCGACACTGCGGCCCGGATCGTCCTTGATTTCTTCGGCGAGCGTGGAGATTGCATCAAAGCCGAGGAACGACAGCACAGCGATCGACACCGCTTGCATCAGCAGGGCGAAGTTGAACGTTTCCGGGTGATACAACGGCGCCAGAGTCAACTCGCCGTTACCGCCACCGTTGTGCAGCGCGTTCCAGGCATAGAACAGAAAAATGCCCAGCACGACCAGTTGCGCCATCAGAAAGAGGATGTTCATCCGCGCGGTGAAAGTGATGCCGCGCAAGTTGACGAAGGTCGCGCTGACAAGGAACGCCAGGATGAAGCCGACCTTGGGAATGTCCGGGTACAAGTGGTTAAGCGCCATCGCCGCATAGAGGTAGAGCAGCGGCGGGATCAGCAGGTAATCAAGCAGCATCAACCAACCGGCGATGAAGCCGACGTGCTGATTGAGGCCGCGTTGCGCGTAGGAATATACCGAACCTGCGATCGGAAAAGCCTTGGCCATGCTGCCGTAGCTCAGCGCGGTGAACAGCATCGCCACCATGCCGATGATGTACGCCAGCGGCACCATCCCCGGGGCTTCGGCGTTGACGTAGCCGTACACTCCGAACGGGGCGATGGGGATCATGAAGATCATCCCGTACACCACCAGGTCGGTCAGCGTCAGGCTACGTTTCAACTCTTGCTTGTAGCCGAATTCTTCAATTTCCATGAAGCGCAACTCCTTGTCAGCCAGTCGGTCGTTTTAGTTGTTATCGGTCCATCGTTTACAGCGTCAGCAATCTTTCATTACAGCAATGGCGCGAGGTATCCGGCCCAGCGCGATACGGCTTCGGGGCTGCGCAGCAAGTCATTGCGCACCTCAATCAGCACCGAATCGAGGCCCCGGGCATCACCGTGCACCGGCACGGTCATGTCGCCCAGCGGGTCGATCTTGTACGGTTGATTACCAGCCACTTTCACTGGATGTTCAGCGAGGCCGTCGAGGAGACGTTGCGCATAGTCTTTCGCCTGACCGAACAGCACGCCGATCTCCAGTGGTCGCGGCTGGCCGTAATACACCGGGGTGAAACTGTGAATCCCCACCACACGTACCGCTTGGCCCTGTGCAACACGTTCGTCGATCAAGGTTTGCAAGCGCGCGTGAAACGGTTTGAACAAGGTCTGGCGGCGGTATTCGCGGGTGGCTTCGTCCAGTTCGCGGTTGCCCGGCACCTGATAGATTTCGCTCTGCGCCGGAATGCTGTCCGGGGCGTGGCGGGGCCGGTTCAGATCGATCAGCAGCCGCGAATAATTGGCGCTCAACAGGGTTGCGCCGAGCATTTGCGACAACTGCTCGGCCAGTTGCAGGGCGCCGAGGTCCCAGGCGATATGTTCGCGAGCGGCGGCATCGTCCAGGCCCAGATTGTTCAGGGCGTCGGGGATATAGCGGCTGGCGTGTTCGCACACCAGAATCACCGGGTGCGTCGAGTCGGCGCGGCTCAGGTTGTAGGCCGGTCGGGTGTACAAGCCCAGTTCGGCGGATTCAGTACAGGCGTGCATAGTGCTCACACAAGTCAGCGGGCGAGAGCTGTTCCGTCAGCGCCAGTTCCTCGGTTTTCAGGGCGTAATAAGTGTCGAGCAGCGGATTGGGAAGCCATGCAGTGAAGGCGCCACTGTTGCGCAGGCAATCCAGCGCCTGGGCCAGCGAGGCGGGCAGGGCGACGATGCCCCGGGCCTGGCGTTGCTCGTCGTTGAGTGAATCGGGAATTTCGTCGGTGATCGCGTTCAGTGCCAGGCGTTGTTCGATGCCCAGTCGACCGGCGATCAACAGCGCAGCCATGGCCAGATGCGGCGATGCGGTGGCGTCCATGGCGCGGAATTCGAGGTTGAACTGCTGGGCCACGGATTTGCCGCCGAGGGTCACGGTCGGGCAAATGCGCAGCGCTGCTTCACGGTTCTGCTGGCCCAGGCAAGCGTAGGACGCGCTCCAGTGATGCGGTTGCAAACGTTCGTACGACACCGGCGTCGGCGCGGTGAACGCGCAAAGTGCCGGCAAGTAATGCAGGATCCCCGCCGCCCAATGCTGACCGAGACTCGACAGACCGTTACTGGTGCCGGCGTCGTAAAGCATTGGCTGGCCGGCCAGATCGAGCAGGCTGACATGCAAATGCACGCCGTTGCACACCGCATCGGCGGAGGTCTTCGGCGCGAAGCTCAGATCCAGGCCCATTTGCCGGGCGATCTCGCGGGTGATCTCGCGCACGTTGACCGCGCGATCGGCCGCCGCCACGCCGAGCGTCGGGCGGCAGGTGATTTCGTATTGGTGCTTGCCGTATTCCGGCAGAAACATTTCCGGCTCGACACCGCCGGCGCGCAAGGCACTGAGCAGCCAGCCGCCGAATTCGGCACCCTGACGCTGGGCTTCGAGGGAAAATGCCAGATGTTCGACGAAACCGGCGTGCAGGTTGAATTCGTGTTCGAACGCGGCGTTGACCTGCAAGCCCAGCTCATCGCGATAACGCTCGATTTCGTCGCGCAACAGCGTGCGCGGGCAGGCGCCCCACGGGCGGCCATCGGTTTCGCGGATATCGCCGTGGATGAAATCCAGTGCTGGTGCATCAGCATCCGGGCCGTTGCCGACGGTGACGCGGCTGCCCAGATCCGGAATCAGCCGCAGGTCGCCATAAGCGCCCCATGGATTGGTCGAGGCAATGATGTCCTGCGGCGTCAGTGCACTGTTGGCCGGCACCCAGCCGCAACCGGCGGCTTGATAATGCTCCAGCTCATCGGTGGGAAACGAGCGGCCCCGGGTGATGCCGATCAGGTCGGTGGTGACCAGTGTGGTCATCGGCAGTGGGGTCAGGCGCGTACTCATGGCTGCATCTCCTGCAGGCGGCCGAGCACGGTGTCGGTGTCGGTGATCCAGCAATAACCCTTGATCGCGTTCAGGCAGGCGTGATGGCGTTCGGCGCTGTAGGTGGCGCAGGCGTCCTCGACCAGCGTGACCAGATAGCCGCGATCGGCGGCGTCGCGCACGGCCATGTCGACGCACTGGTCAGTGACGATGCCGGCAATGATCAGGTGACGGGTTTGCAGGTTGCGCAGCACGTAGTCGATGTTGGTCGAGTTGAACACCCCGGACGAGGTCTTAGGCAGGACGATTTCGTTTTCCACCGGGGTCAGGTCTTCAATGATCCTGGCCTGCACGCTGCCTTTGGGCAGGTGCATGTCCGAGAGTTTGTGGTCGAGCGAGCGGTCGCGACCATCGGCGGTGAGGCTTTCGATGATGGTGTGCAGCACGTTTTGCCGCGCTTCGCGAAAAGCACTGAGCAAGCGACGTTGATTGGGCACCACCTGCATGTGCGCGCGGGTGAGGAAATATTCGGCGTCAGGGCCGTTGAGGTGCGCGTCGAACTGCGGTTCGAGCCAGGCACGCTGCATGTCCACCAGCAACAGCGCGGTGTGATCGGTGACAAACGGCAAGTCCCGCGGCGAGCGGTGGGGAAGGCTGAACATCCTTATTTATCCTCCAGCAGGTGGGTGTTGAAGTCATTGCGCAGGGCGTCGATGCCTTCCAGGCGATCGGCGAGGTTTTCGGTGCGCAAGGTCAGGCAGGCGATCAGTGCTTCGACCTGAGCCAGCGCCGGCACCATGGTGTCGAACGGCGAGGCCGATTCCACCGGGGCGCTGATGATCAGGTCGGCCAGTTCGCGCAGTGGCGAGGCGTAGATGTCGGTGAACAGCACTACGCGCGCGTTGTTGTTTTTCGCCGCGCTGGCCACCCGCAGGGCCTGGGTTTGATAGCGGCGGTAGTCGAACAGCAGCACCACGTCCTGGCGTTGCAGATCGAACAGGCGATCGGGCAATTGCGCGTTGTCTTCCAGAGCGAAGCAACCGGGGCGCAGCAGACGCAGGTGATTGAGCAGGTAAGTGGCCATCAGGCTGCTGAAGCGCCCGCCGAAGCAGTACACCTGATGCCGCGCGTCGAGTAGCCAATCGGTGAGAATGCGCACGTCTTCGGGTTGGGTCAGCGATTGGGTTTCGACCAGCAGGCGATGGCTGTCGCCCAGATAGTGGCTCCAGGCGTCGTCCTTGTGCTGATGGGCGCGCGGTTGCAACAGCGTGCGCGGCGAGCGCAGGCGGTGGTCCATGTCGCTGAGCAGGGCATCCTGGAATTCGGCGTAACCGCCAAAACCAAGTTTTTTCACCAGCCGCACAATGGTCGGATCGCTGACGCCGGCATGTTCGGCCAGACGCGCCATCGGCCCCAGACCGTTGCGTGGGTACTGATCAAGCAAGGCGCGAACGACTTTGCGCTCCGACGGCGTAAGATCCAGGCCGGGATCGGTGATCAGGTCTCTGAGAGGGGGCATCCGGGCTCCTGCTGGATGAGGGTGTTGAATTCGCTTCATAATCCGTTAAAACAGTATTTATGTAACTGACGTTACATGTCTAGTGAATTTTTCAGCGTGTTGAAGCAATGCCCAAATGGGGCGCGGTGCCCGTATAACAAGGGCTACACGGATTTCGACCAGCCTTGTAGTCCATTGCCCACAACGCTGTCAGATATTGCCGTATTCCTGGCGTCGTCCTTTTTTCCGGTGGCTAGCCAGCGGCCCCGCAGCCCTCGGTTTACGGCACAATTGCCAACAAAACGGCTTACGTCGTTGATTTTCCTCAAGCCCGACCGGAGCGATGCCTGTGCAGACCACTCGTTTGACATTGATTTGCCATGCGCGAACCGTCGCACAGAAATTGGCGTGTTTTCCTACGAATGAACCCGTTGAAAATATCGACCTGGCGTCAGCCGCACTGGCCGAGCGTTTCGACACCGCGCGACGCTTGATTTGCGCTCCGGAATTGCGCACCCGCCAGACGGCGGCGTGGTTTGGCGCGGATGCGCAGATCGACGAGGCGCTGCGCGATTGTGACTGGGGACGCTGGCACGGGGTGTCGATCAAATCCCTGCAAAACTCTGAAGACGCGGCGCTGCGGGCCTGGCTCGAAGATCCCCACGCGACACCACATGGCGGTGAATCGGTGGCCCAGTTGTGCGAGCGGGTGGCGATATGGCTGAGCAGTCTGCAAGCCACGCCTGGACAGGTAGTGGCGGTGACGCATCCGTTTGTCATCCGCGCTGCGCTGAGCCACGCGATGAGTGGCGTGGCGTTTCATGACATTGATGTCGAACCGCTGTCGATGGTCGAACTACGCTTCACCGGGCGCTGGCGCCTGCGTCTGCCAAGCCTGGATGTTAAAGGAGCACTTTGATGAAACAACTGCTGGTGATCGGCATCGGTGCCGGTAATCCCGACTACATCACGATGCAGGCGGTGAAGGCGCTTAATCAGGTCGATGTGTTCTTCCTGATGGATAAAGGCCAGAGCAAGGACAAGCTGATCGACTTGCGCCGTGAGATCTGTGAGCGCTACATCGACGACCCCGACTATCGCTTCGTCGAAGCGCAGAGCCCGGAACGCGAGCGGGGCGATGTCAACTATACAGCCAGTGTCGATGACCTGAACCGCGCCAAGCAGCAAACCTTCGAGCGTCTGATCAATGAAGAATTGTCTGACGGCCAGTGCGGCGGTTTCCTGGTGTGGGGCGATCCGGCGTTGTACGACAGCACCGTGCGCATCCTTCAGGCGATTCTTGCCTCGGGCGTTTGTACCTTCGAGTTTCAAGTGATCCCCGGGATCACCAGTGTGCAGGCGCTCGCGGCGCAGCACAAAGTGCCGTTGAACACCATCGGTCGGTCGATTGAAATCACCACCGGGCGGCGTTTGGCGGCGGGGCAGGTGAGTGATGCGGACAGTCTGGTGGTGATGCTCGATGCCGAAGACTCGTATCACCAGGTCGCCGATCAGCAGACCGAGATTTACTGGGGCGCCTACTTGGGCACGCCGGACGAGATTCTGATCAGTGGCAGGCTTGCCGATGTCGCCGATGAGATCGAGCGGGTGCGCAAGAAGGCGCGGGCGGAGCATGGGTGGATCATGGATACGTACTTGCTGCGCAAACCCTAGATTTTCGCTGGCCGGGCTGGCCCCTTCGCGAGCAAGCTCGCTCCCACATTTTGAAATGCGTTCTCTTGTGGGTGCGAGCTTGCTCGCGAAGGGGCCGCAACATTCAAAGCCGATTTCGAACAGGCAAAAAAATACCCGGTGCAACGCAAGTCGCACCGGGTTTTTGTTGGCAGCAAGCGGCGGATGTCGTGGATCCGCCATTCACTGTTGAACTCTGGTTATGCGCGTTCCAGGGCCAGCGCCACACCCTGGCCGCCGCCGATGCACAGGGTCGCCAGACCCTTTTTCGCATCACGCTTGATCATTTCATGCAGCAAGGTCACCAGGACGCGGCAACCCGAGGCACCGATCGGGTGGCCCAAGGCGATGGCGCCGCCGTTGACGTTGACCTTGTCCAGATCCCATTGCAGATCCTTGGCCACCGCCAGCGATTGTGCAGCAAACGCTTCGTTGGCTTCGATCAGGTCGAGTTGGTCGATGTTCCAACCGGCCTTGTCCAGGCAGCGACGGGTGGCCGAAACCGGGCCGATGCCCATGATTGCTGGATCAACACCTGCGTTTGCATAAGCGGCGATGGTCGCCAGAACCGGCAATCCGAGGGACTTGGCTTTCTCGGCGCTCATCAGGATGACCGCAGCGGCGCCGTCGTTCAGTGACGAAGCGTTGCCAGCGGTGACGCTGCCGTCCTTTTTGAACGCCGGGCGCAGTTTCGCCAGGGATTCGCCGGTGGTGTCGCCACGCGGTTGCTCGTCAACCTTGAAGGCAACAGGATCGCCCTTGCGCTGCGGGATAAGGATCGGGGTGATCTCATCGACAAAGCGACCGGCCTCGATCGCGGCTGCGGCTTTTTGCTGAGACGCGGCAGCGAAGGCGTCCTGCTGCTCACGGCTGATTTCGTACTTGTCGACCAGATTCTCGGCGGTGATGCCCATGTGGTAATCGTTGAACGCATCCCATAGACCGTCGCTGATCATGGTGTCGACGATTTGCGCGTGGCCCATGCGCAGACCGGTGCGTGCGCCCGGCATGACGTAGTTGGACAGACTCATGTTTTCCTGGCCACCGGCGATGATCACATCAGCGTCGCCGCAACGGATCGCCTGTGCGCCGAGGTGCAGGGCTTTGAGGCCCGAACCGCAAACCTTGTTCAGGGTCAGCGCCGGCACGGCGTGGGGCAAGCCAGCCTTGATTGCGGCCTGACGCGCCGGGTTCTGGCCGGCGCCGGCGGTCAGCACCTGGCCCATGATCACTTCATCAACCTGCGCACCGTCCAGACCGGTTTGCTCGAGCAACTGGCGGATCACCGCCGCGCCCAGATCAACGGCGGACACGCTGGCCAGCGAACCCTGGAAACTGCCGATCGCGGTACGCGTGGCGGCAACAATTACGACGTCTTGCATTTTCGAATTCCTCACTGGGCAGCGAACTGCATTTCCGGTACGTGATCCGGGACGATCAGTTTACCAGCGGTTTTGGCGACGATTTCCTCGACGCTGACGCCAGGCGCGCGTTCCTTGAGGACAAAAGCGCCATTTTCGATTTCCAGGTAGGCGAGGTCGGTCAGCACTCGTTTGATGCAACCGGCGCCGGTCAGCGGCAGGCTGCATTTGGCCAACAGTTTCGACTCACCATCCTTGGAGGCGTGGGTCATGATCACGATGATGTTGTCGGCGCCGGCCACCAGATCCATCGCGCCGCCCATGCCCTTGACCAGTTTGCCGGGGATCATCCACGAAGCGATGTTGCCTTCGACGTCGACTTCGAACGCGCCGAGCACGGTCAGGTCGACATGGCCGCCGCGAATCATCGCGAAGGACTCGGCGGAGTTGAAGATCGACGCGCCAATACGCGCGGTCACGGTTTGCTTGCCGGCGTTGATCATGTCGGCATCGATGGTGTCTTCCGTCGGAAACGGGCCCATGCCGAGCAGGCCGTTTTCCGATTGCAGCATGACTTCCATGCCGTCGGGAATGTAGTTGGCGACCAGGGTAGGAATGCCGATGCCGAGGTTCACATAAAAGCCGTCCTGCATTTCGCGGGCGACGCGCTGAGCCATTTGTTCGCGGGTAAGTGCCATGTTTTTATTCTCCGTCAGCCTGAATTATTTGCGGATGGTGCGCTGTTCGATGCGTTTTTCGAACGTGCCGCAAATGACCCGATCGACGTAGATGCCCGGGGTATGGATCTGCGAAGGATCGAGTTCGCCGGGTTCGACGATTTCTTCGACTTCAACCACGGTGATCTTGCCGGCGGTGGCGGCCAGCGGGTTGAAGTTCTGCGCGGTGTGGCGGTAGATGACGTTGCCGAAGTGGTCGGCTTTCCAGCCTTTGACGATGGCGAAGTCGCCAGTGATGGATTCTTCCATCAGGTACTTGCGACCCTTGAATTCACGCACTTCCTTGCCTTCGGCAACCGGGGTGCCGACGCCGGTGGCGGTGAAGAACGCAGGAATGCCGGCGCCGCCTGCGCGCATCTTCTCGGCGAGGGTGCCTTGCGGGGTCAGGATGACTTCGATTTCGCCCTTGAGCAGTTGCTCTTCGAACAGCTTGTTTTCGCCGACGTAGGAAGCGATGACTTTGCTGATCTGACGATCGGTGAGCAGTACGCCGAGGCCGAAACCGTCAACGCCGCAGTTGTTGGAAACCACGGTGAGGTCGCGGGTGCCTTTGCGCTTGATCTCGGCGATCAGGTTTTCCGGAATGCCGCAAAGGCCGAAGCCGCCGGCGATGACGGTCATGCCGTCCTCAAGCCCGGCCAGGGCTTCCTCGTAGGAATTCACGCGTTTGTCGAAACCTGCCATATGCACCTCTTTTATTATTTGCGGGCGGCTGGCTAGCCGAATGGTTGGAGTGTCTCGCCGGGAGATATATTTGTTAAGTTGATTTTTAAGGTTGATTGATAGATAAAACTCAATAGTCGCGTTATGGCGTGCTGCTTTGATCGTTCCCCACGCTCTGCGTGGGAACGCCTTTAGGGACGCTCCGCGTCCAGTGACGCGGAGCGTCACGGGCTGCAACGATCATCATGGCTTGCCGCTTAACGCTTGTAGCTTACAACTGGAGCGAAGCGACCATGACCATCAAACAGATCCGCGCTTTTCTTGCCGTGGCGCAAAGCCTGAGTTTCGCTGTGGCCTGTGAGCGCCTGCACCTGTCGCAATCAGCCTTGAGCCTGACCATCAAAGCGCTGGAAGAGGGCCTGGGTGGGCGTCTGTTCAGCCGTAACACTCGCAATGTGGCGCTGACTCCGGAAGGTGAATCGCTGTTGCCCCTGGCCCGGCGCCTGATCGCCGACTGGGACAACGCCGAAGACGAGATGCGTCAACGATTCAGTTTGCAACGCGGGCGGGTGACGCTGGCGGCGATGCCGTCGTTCGCCGGCAACCTGCTGCCGCCGATCCTCAAGACGTTTCGGGCGCGCTATCCGAACGTCAACGTCACGGTCAATGACGTGATCAATGAGCAAGTGCTGGAGATGGTCCGTGATCGTCAGGTGGAACTGGGCGTGGCGTTCGAGCCGATGCAAAACACCTCGATGACGTTTACGCCGTTGTACATGGATCGCTTCGTCGCGGTGGTGCCGAAGGATTCGCCGCTGGCGCAGCGCAGTGAGATCGATTGGCAGACGTTGTTGCAGCAGCCGTTCATCACGTTGCAGCGACCCTCGACGGTTCGGGTGATGCTCGAAGAGCACCTGCAGGCGCGCGGCATGAAGTTGCCGGTGGAGTTTGAAAGCCATCAATTGGCAACGGTCGGGCGCATGGTCGCCAGTGGGCTGGGCGTCAGTGCCGTGCCGGCGTTGTGCGCCGAGCAGATGCAGGAGCTGGGCGCCCATTGCCTGACGCTGGATGATTCGGTGGAACGGGCGATTGGCGTGCTGACCGAGCCTGGCAATGAACTGTCGGCGGCGGCGCAGGCGTTGTTCGATATTCTCAAGGCTGAAGATCTCGGGCGACTGTGAGATTTACCCCCTCACCCCAACCCTCTCCCCAAGGGGGCGAGGGGGAAAGGGGGCTGATCGTGGGCATTTCAGGAAATGGGTTCGACTCGAAATTTTCAGGTCGGTGTATCGCTTGACAACAACTCGGTCAGTTCCCTCTCCCCTGGGAGAGAGCGAGGGGGAAGGGAGCTGATCGGGGGTTATTCAGCTTGTGAGCTCGACTCAGCATTTTCAGGTCGCAGTATTCATCCCAGACAACTCGGTCAGTTCCCTCTCCCTTGGGAGAGGGCTAGGGTGAGGGGCTTGGGTCCTGAGTCGAGCGCAGAGTGCAGCCATTCACAGGTCCAGATCCCTCGCCAACAATGGCAAAAGCTGTTCACACGACGCTTCAATCTTCAAATCCAGCAAGTCATCCGCGCGGGTCTTGCCCAGATTGATCGCAATCAACGGTTTGCCGCGATCGGCAATCACCCGGCACAGGCGAAACGCCGAATACGCCATCAACGACGACCCCACCACCAACATCCCTGCCGCATTTTCCGCCGCCGCCATCGCCCGTGCCGCCGTGACTTGCGCGACGTTCTCGCCGAAAAACACCACGTCCGGTTTCATCCGCTCACCAAAGCAATGCGGACACTGCGGCACCTGAAAACGCGCCTCGAACGCCGGGTCGAGCAGGGTGTCGCCATCCGGCGCCTGCACCGCATCGACGCCGGCCAGATAGGGATTTTGCCGTTCCATCAATTGCTGAATCGAATCACGCTCACTGCGCTGACCGCAGTCCAGGCACAGGACGCGATGCAGGCTGCCGTGCAGTTCGATCACATCGTGGCTGCCGGCCTGATCGTGCAGGGTGTCGACGTTCTGAGTGATCAAATCGCGGATCAGCCCACTGCGCTGCAAATCGGCCAATGCCTCGTGAGCCGCATTCGGCTGCGCCTGACGCACCCTCGGCCAGCCGAGCATCGCCCGTGCCCAATAGCGGCGGCGGGATTCGGCGGCGGCCAGAAACTCCTGATACATCATCGGTTGCCGGCCACGGCGCACACCGTCGCTGTCGCGGTAATCCGGAATCCCCGACGGCGTGCTGATGCCGGCTCCGGTCAACACGATGAAATCGCCATCAGCCATCACCCTGCGCAGGGTGTCGAGGTGGTCGCGGGTCGGGCTGTCGAGCATGGTCAGCGCTCCGGGGAAGGACGATGCCAGCAGGTTAGCACGCGACCCGCGCAGGTTACTTGCGCGCCTCCAGAATCAGGTTGAACGGTGTTTGCGTGGCCCTGCGGAACTGCTTGAACCCGGCCTCGACAAACACTTTGCGCAAACGCATTTCTCCCGCCTGCGCGCCCAGGCCCAGGCCGACTTCCTGCGACAGCGAGTTCGGTGTGCAGATAAACGTCGAGGCCGCATAGAACAGCCGCCCGACCGGGTTGATGTTGTCGTCCAGGGTGTCGTTGGCGAACGGTTCGACCAGTAACACCGTGCCGTCGTCTTTCAGCGAATCATAGGCGTGACGCGCGGCGCCGACCGGGTCGCCCATGTCGTGCAGGCAGTCGAAATAACAGATCAGGTCGTAGTCGTTGCCGGGGTAGCTCTTCGCCGAACCCTGGAAAAACTTCGCCCGGCTGCTGACTCCTCCTTCCTCGGCGCGCTGGGTGGCGACGGTGATCGAGGGGGCGTGATAGTCGTAGCCGACGAAACGCGAGTTGGGAAAGGCCTGGGCCATGATCACCGTCGACGCGCCATGGCCGCAGCCGACATCGGCGACTTTGGCGCCTGCCTCCAGTTTCGCCACCACACCGTCCAGCGCCGGCAGCCATTCGGCGATCAGGTGGCCTTTATAGCCAGGCCGGAAGAACCGCTCGGTGCCGCTGAACATGCACGGATGATGATCGCCCCAGGGCAGGGCGCCGTTGCCGCGCATGGCTTTGACCAGTTTGTCCTTGTCATGAAAAAACGACGCCACCACCCCGAGGCCGCCAGCGACGTATACCGGCGAATCTTCGACGGCCAGGGCCAGCGCCTGTTCTTCCGGTAAACGGAACTGGCCGTCGTGGTGCTCCATATAGCCGGACGCCGCGTGAGCGCTGAGCCATTCGCGCACCAGACGCGGGTTGCAGGTGGTTTTCGCGGCGAGGGCATCGGCACTGATCGGCTGACTGTCGGCCATGGCCCGGTACAAACCGAGTTCTTCGCCGACGATGACATTGGCCAGCATCGCCGCGCCGCCCATGTCGTTGACCAGTTTGCCCATGAATTGGTTGAGCTTCGCCTCGTCCATCATGTGTGCTCCTGAAACAGGATCACAGTCCGGCGGCGTCGAGGGTCGAGGCGTGCGCCACCGGGCGGTGGTCGCGGAGTTGGGCAGGGCACGGCTGAAGTCCTGCGTCCCCCTCGACTGGGTAATAAAGGAGTCTAGCCCCGGTCCGGGACTGCCGCTTTCTTTGTGAACAGCGAAAACCTCGGTGGGAGCGAGCTTGCTCGCGAATGCGGCATTTCAGGCAATTCTTATATTGGCAGTGACGACGCTTTCGCGAGCAAGCTCGCTCCCACATTTGAGAGTGTGTATCACTGTGTATCGCGGTGGTGGGGGGATACACGGGGCGGCAATTGTCCGGGTGGGCGTACACAGCCCTGATACAGGCGTCGACTCCACTGGGTAGACCCATCCATCGAGGTTTCCCCATGCAAATTCCTCAATCATCAACGCAACCCGGTGTCGGCCTGGGCCTGCGCCGTGGCTTGCTGAAAGACTTGCAAGCTGCCCGCAGCGGCGATTTCGACTTTCTCGAAGTCGCTCCGGAAAACTGGATCGGCGTCGGCGGTGCCCACGGTGCGGCGTTGCGTGAACTGGCCGAACGCTACCCGTTGTCCTGTCACGGCTTGTCGCTGTCACTTGGCGGATCCGCGCCGCTGGATGTCGAATTCCTGCAGGAAGTGCGGGTGTTTCTCGACCGTTTCAACGTGCCGCTGTACAGCGAACACCTGAGTTATTGCAGCGATGACGGGCATCTCTATGACTTGCTGCCATTACCGTTCACCGAAGAGGCGGTGCACCACGTCGCCACGCGCATCCGTCAGGCTCAGGACATTCTCGGCCGGCGTCTGGCCGTGGAAAACGTCTCCTACTACGCCGCCCCGCGCCAGGACATGGACGAGGTGACCTTCACCAATGCGGTTCTGCAAGAGGCTGATTGCGATCTGCTGCTGGACGTCAACAACGTCTACGTCAATGCGATCAACCATGAATTCGATCCGCTAACCTTTCTCGCCGGTATCGAGCCGGGCCGGGTGGTCGGGATGCACGTGGCCGGGCATTTCGATGAGTCCGATACGCTGAAAATCGACACCCATGGCGCCTCGGTAAAACCGCAGGTCTGGTCTCTGCTGGCCGCAGCCTACGCACGGTTTGGCGCGCAGCCCACGCTGCTTGAACGGGATTTCAATTTCCCGGCATTTTCCGAACTGGTTGCTGAGATGCAGACCATTCGCCACTTGCAGGCAGGGGGCAACCATCGTGGATAAGCTGACACTGCAACAACAGGCGCTGACCCGGTATTTGCGCGATCCCGATCATCAATCGCCACCGGCCGACATGAACGCGGAGCGGGTCAACGTTTATCGGGATCTGGTGTTCAACAACGTCTCGCAATTGCTCAGCGGCACGTTTCCGGTGATGATCCGGATCATCGGTGAGCAACGCTGGGGCCTGCTGGTGCGAGGTTTCTTGCGTGACTGGCGAGCGCAAACACCGAAGTTCGGCGAGATTGCCCAAACCTTTCTCGACTATCTCGCTTCGCAACCGCAGGTGTTACGCGAAGGTGAGTGGCCGGCGTTTCTGCTGGAGCTGGCGCATTACGAATGGGTCGAGATGGTGTTGCAGCAGTCTGATGCTGAGGCGCTGCCGTGGACGGATCCGGCGCTGTTGCTGGAACGCCCGCTGCAGATCTCGGCGTTGGCCTGGCCGTTGGCGTATGTGTGGCCGGTACAGGCACTCGATCCAAACCATCAGCCCGCCACGCCTCCGGCGCAACCGACGCTGTTGCTGGTGCGGCGTGCGGCGGACTGGAGTGTGAAGTTTTCCGCGCTGAGTCCGTTGGCCTGGCGGTTGTTGCAGCGCATCACTGAGTTTGTGTCGTTGACGGGGCGCGAGCAGTTGCGAGGTCTGGCGCAGGAGGCCGGGGAGTCGGCGAGCGCTACGTTCATGGACAATGGGCTGGCGTTGTTGCAGCAGATGCATGAGGACCAGGTGATCGGTCTGGCATCTTGAATACTTAAACCGCGCCGCACCCTGTGGGAGCGAGCCTGCTCGCGAAAGCGATCTGTCAGTCAACTTGAACATCGACTGACAGGACGCCTTCGCGAGCAAGCTCGCTCCCACAGGGATTTTCGTTGTTATCAGGAGTGCAAGGGAAGTTTCAGTTCAGCACACAACCCGCCCCCCTCGCGGTTGCTCAAAGTCAGCGAACCACCGAGCGCCATGGCCAGTTGCTGGGCGATGGCCAGTCCCAGCCCGGTGCCGCCGGTATCGCGATTGCGCGAGTTTTCCACGCGGTAGAACGGTTGCAGCACCTGTGCCAGTTCGGCGTCGGCGATGCCCGGGCCACGGTCCATGACGGTAATCGCCAGGTTGCCTTTGTTGGCTTCCACCCAGACTTCGGCGGCGCCAGCGAATTTCAGCGCGTTGTCCGTGAGATTCACCAGCACCCGGCGCAACGCATGAGGCCGGGTATCAATGACGGCTGCACTCTTGCCGACCAGTTGCACCTGTTTGCCCATGTCCTGATAGTCGAACACCAGGCTCTCGAGGAACGAATCCATGTTGGTGCGGCGGCTTTCCTCGGTCGAGCCATGGATGCTGCGCGCATAGGCCACGCCTTCGCGCACCAGATGTTCCATCTCGCTGAGGTCATTCCACAGTTTGTCTTTCTCGACGCAATCGTCCATAAGCTCGGCGCGCAGTTTCATCCGCGTGATCGGCGTTTGCAGATCATGGGAAATCGCCGCCAGCAGTTGCATGCGTTCTTTGAGGTAGGCGGCGATGCGCGCTTGCATCGTGTTGAACGCCCGCGCCGCGTAGACCACTTCGTTCGGGCCGCTTTCGTCGAGGTTGATCGGGTGGGCGTTGGGGTCGAGGGTTTCCACGGCGTCGGCCAGCCGGGTCAAGGGGCGGACCGCAATGCGCACGGCCAGCCAGCTACAGGCGAGCATCAGCGCCAGTTGGCCGAGCAGGACCGCCGGCAACCACGGTGACAACGGGACCATGGCGGGACGCACGTCGATGGTCACCGGGCTGCCGTCACTCAGGCGCAGATGGCCCTGAAAATGTTTCTTTGGCCCGGGAATGTCGGTGAAGGTCAGCGGATAGCGTTCACCGATGGCTTCGGTGATCGAGGTGACAGCCACCGGCACATCACTGGCCTCGATCGGCGTGCCCGGTTCGCCTTCGCTCAGCAGGTAGCCATAATTTTTTCGCGCCAGACGCTCAAGCCAGGCAGGGCGCTCTTCTGCAGGCAGGCGATCGAGGATCGCAATCGAGGTCGACACGTCGGTTTCCAGATTGCCGAGCATGGTGTTCTTGGCGCTTTGGTAACGCTCGTAATACTGCGCACCGAACGACAGCGCTTGGGCGAGCAGCAGGCCGATCAGGAAAATCAGCGAAAGGCGCGAGGCGAGGGTGCGCGGCCAGTGCAGATTGATGCTCATGCCGGGGCACCGAGAATCTCGACCAGCAGCGAGAACACGTAACCTTCACTGCGCACGGTCTTGATGTAGGCCGGCTCGCGCGCATCATCGAGCAGACGCTGACGCAAACGGCTGACCAGCAAATCGATCGAGCGGTCGAACAGATCGGCATCACGGCCCTGGGTCAGATTGAGCAGTTGATCGCGGCTGAGCACCCGTTGCGGGTGGTCGAGAAAGACCCGCAGCAATCGATACTCGGCGCCGCTGAGGGCGACCATGGTGCCGTCCTTGTCGAGCAGGTGACGGGCCGAGGTGTCCAGTTGCCAACGGCCGAAAGCCAGCAAGCGACCGGCCTCGGTGACCACCAGATTCGGCGGCAGCATCCGCGTGCGGCGCAGCACGGCGTTGATCCGCGCGAGCAATTCGCGGGCGGCGAACGGTTTGGTCAGGTAATCGTCGGCGCCCATTTCCAGGCCGATGATGCGGTCGGTTTCGTCGTTGCGCGCGGTCAGCATCAACACTGGCGTGGCCTTGTGTTTGCCCACCCGCAGTTCGCGGCACAGCTGCAGGCCATCGTCGCCGGGCATCATGATATCGAGCACGATCAGGTCGACGGTGTTGGCTTCGAGAAAACTGCGCATCTGCCGGCCATCGGCGACCACCGTGGTGCGCAGACCGTTTTTCTTCAGGTAGTTGCCTACCAGTTCACGGATCTCGCGGTCGTCGTCGACGATGAGAATGTGATCGACATGATCCATCGGTTCAAGCCTCAGTCAGAAGGGGAATCCCGTGCAGTCTATAGAGCCTTCAATGGCTCGCCTGCCTGCCTTTGTATTGCAGTGTATCTGCCGCGTTCACGGATACACGGGGACGCAAAAACGCGATTTTCACAGGGTTTTGTATCGCTGTGTATCCCCCGCTGGCAGGGATACACAGCGATTGAAACGCGCTTGTTCCTGACACAGACGCGATACCTCGCGAGCCTCAAATAGGCTCCATCGAGGCCCACACAGATCGCCTCGGCTCAAACCCACTGAAGCCTTGAGGAACACGCCATGAACAACAAATCCGTAATCGCCGCCTGCCTGTTTGCCGCCCTGAACATCTGCACGCTGTCGGCCCGTGCCGAAGCCGCTGTCACCCCGCAAACCTACACCTACGGCACCCACCTGGATATCCAGAAAGTGCTCTCGCTGAAACAGGACAACTCGGTGAATTGCGGGATTGTCGAGGCGCGCATGACCTACCTCGATTCGGCCGGTCAGACCCGCGTACTCGATTACAGCAAATTCGCCGACGGCTGCAACAACGACAACTAAGCCATCACTCTTTATAGAAGGAAACAGCCATGAACAACGTATCGCGTTTTTTGACCGCCATCGCCTTCTCCCTGGCTGGCGTTGCAGCCCATGCAAACGCTGCGGTTGAACAGCATAGCTGCCACAGCGGCACCTGCTTCCAGCTGACGCCGGTGGCCAAGCAGGGCAGCGACGGCCTGATTGCAGCGGACGGCGCCAGCCGCACGCCGCAGGGCCAGATGTTTGCAGCGGACGGCTCCAGCCGCACGCCGCAGGGCCAGATGTTTGCAGCGGACGGCGCCAGTCGCACACCGCAAGGCCAGATGTTTGCCGAGAACGGCGCCAGCCGTACGCCGCAGAGCCATTGGCTGGAAAGCCAGAACGTCTGAATGGCTCGTCACATTCATTGATCAAGGGTGACTCACTATGTACCTCATCGCATTCCTCGGCGGTCTGCTGACCGTGCTCAGCCCCTGCATCCTGCCGGTGGTCCCGTTTCTGTTTGCCGGCGCCCAGCGTAGCCGCGCTTCGATAATGCTGACCCTCGGCGGCATGGCCCTGACCTTCGCGCTGATCTCCAGCCTGGCGGTGGTCAGCAGTGAATGGGTGATTCAAGCCAGCAACAGCGGACGTTACGTCGCGCTGATCGTGATGAGCGTGTTCGCCCTGTCGCTGATCTCGGCGCGTATCGGCGACTGGCTGACACGTCCCTTCGTGATGCTGGGCAATCGTCTCGACCCGGATACCCGGAAAAAGGCCGGGCCGTTGAGTTCGATCATGCTCGGCGTGGCCACGGGGCTGCTGTGGGCACCGTGCGCCGGGCCGATTCTCGGCGTGATCCTCACCGGTGCCATGCTGCAAGGCGCCAACGCGCAGACCAGCCTGTTGCTGCTGGCGTACGGCGCCGGCAGTGCATTGTCGCTGGGCACGTTGATCTTCACCGGACGCGGCTTGGTCAATCGCCTGAAACCGTCGATCCCGTTCACCGGTTGGTTGCGTCGTGGTGCCGGGGTTGCGGTATTGGCAACGGCGGCGGTGATTGCCACCGGCTTCGATAAAACCTTGCTGGCGAAGACCTCCTCTGAAGGCGTCGCCAGCGTCGAAAAAAGCGTGTTGGAAAACGTACCGAAAGTGGTCGACTACTTCATCAGCAAAGTCCGCGCGGACTCGCCGATGGAGGAGGGCAAAGGCGCGATGCCGTCACTGGCCGGCGCGGTGCAATGGCTGAACTCGCCCGAACTGAGCGCAGAATCCCTGCGCGGCAAAGTGGTACTGGTGGACTTCTGGACCTACGACTGCATCAACTGCCAGCACACCCTGCCGTACGTCAAAGACTGGGCGAAGAAGTACGAAAAGGATGGCCTGGTGGTGATCGGCGTCCACACCCCGGAATACGGTTATGAGCGGATTATCGACAACGTCAAGGATCAGGTGAAAAAGCTCGGCATCACCTACCCGGTGGCCATCGACAACAACTACGCGATCTGGCGCAACTTCGACAATCAGGACTGGCCGGCGCATTACCTGATCGACGCCAAGGGGCAGGTGCGTTACAGCCACTTCGGCGAAGGTCGCTACGAAACGCAGGAGCAGATGATCCAGCAGTTGCTGAAGGAGGCGAAGGCGCCTGCCGCTTGATCAACAGAACCAATGGCTCATAGGTCGCGAACCATGAGCCATTGTTCGTTGTCCCAGGCGCGAAAGCGCTTCAGGATTTGCCAGCCGCGCTTGGCGTAGTAGTCCTGCTTGCTTTGCGTATGCAGGTACAAACGCGCAAAGCCGCAGTCTTTCGCCTCCTGACAAATCCCTGCAATCAAGCGTTCCGCCAATCCTTGCCCGCGTGCGTCAGGGTTGACGAAAACGCAGGCCAGCCAAGGCCCGAGATCAGGGCGCAGGGCGAGGTCATCGCGTGCCAGTGCCGCGCCGCCGAGCAGACGCTCACCGTCCATTGCGATCAGGCAGGACCAATTGCCATTGCTTTGGCCTTCGGCAAATTCACGTTGCCATTCGGCCAGCGGTTGGTCGATGTATTCGTAGGGGAATTGCTGGTGAATCCACTCGGCATAACGGTCGCTGTGGTGCATGTGATGCGCCAGCCAATCAATTTGCAGTGCCATCGGTCGAGTCCGTTCCAGAAGCGAGCGTGCATCAGAAACCAATCGCCGAAGCATGGCAATCCTCAAGGTGTTCCAGACGCTTTACAGATTTCCACCGCTCATCGGCAAACCCCCGGTTTTACTGGCTTGCCAGACGATCGGCAAGGACGCCGATCAGCCGCGGCGCGATAGTGAACGAGCAGGGACACTGCCGGCCCTGTCACATAACAAGAACGCGAGGTTGCCATGCCGAAATTCGTGATTGAACGCGAGATTCCAGGAGCCGGAAAGCTGTCGGAAGCAGAACTCAAAGCCGTGTCGCAAACGTCCTGTGACGTGTTGCGCGAGCTCGGCCCGCAGGTGCAGTGGCTGCAGAGTTACGTCACCGCAGACAAAATCTATTGCGTGTACATCGCGCCTGACGAAGAGCAGGTGCGCGAACATGCCAGGCTCGGTGGTTTTCCTGCCAACAGTGTGGCGCGGGTGATGACTGTCATCGACCCCACCACTGCCGAATGATCACCGACCCACGTGTAGCGGAGCTCACTGTCATGAGTACCCCGATAGATCTGACTGCCTTGAAAGAACGCCAGAAAGTCGCCTGGGCCAGTGGCGATTACGCCGTGATCGGCACCACCCTGCAAATCGTCGGCGAAAACCTCGCTGAAGCCTGTGATTTGCGTTGCGATGAGGAGGTGCTGGATGTCGCCGCCGGCAACGGAAATGCAACGCTGGCGGCGGCGCGGCGTGGTTGTCTGGTCACCTCGACCGACTATGTCGCGGCATTGCTTGAACGCGGTCAGGATCGCGCACGGGCAGAGCATCTGGAAGTGACGTTTCAGGTCGCCGATGCCGAGGCACTGCCGTTCGCCGATGAGAGTTACGACGCGGTACTGTCGACCTTTGGCGTGATGTTCGCGCCGGACCAGGACAAGGCTGCCGCCGAACTGGGCCGGGTGTGTCGCCGTGGCGGGCGGATCGGCCTGGCCAACTGGACGCCGGAAGGTTTCGTTGGCCAGATGTTCAAGACTTTGGGCCGGCATCTGCCACCCCCGGCAGGCGCACAGCCGCCCTCGAATTGGGGCTCCGATGCATGGCTGCACAAGCATTTCGATGACCGTGATTTTCTGCTTCGGGTGACACGGCGCGAGTTCAATTTTCGCTATCGCTCGGCCGCGCATTTCATCGACATTTTCCGCCATTGGTACGGGCCGGTGCACAAGGCTTTCGCCGCATTGCCGCCGGAGAGCGGGCAGGCGCTGGAGAGTGATCTGGCTGATTTGCTCAATCGGTTGAATCGGGCGGGGGAGAGTTCGCTGGTGGTGCCGAGTGAATATCTGGAGGTGGTGATCACTAAACGCTGAGTCACACACTATTTTAAAATTTGTGGTGATCCCCCTGTGGGAGCGAGCTTGCTCGCGAAAGCGCTGTGTCATTCAACACAGATGTTGTCTGACACTCCGTCTTCGCGAGCAAGCTCGCTCCCACAAGGGTAAATGTAGCTGGGGCGCAATGCCTATTTCACCTGCGGCCGATCAAACCATTCCAGCGCCGTGCGCCAGATGCAGATCCCCAGAAAGTACGCCGACATCAGCAACCACAAACCCATCACCAACGGGTTGATCACCGGATGGTTGAGTACCAGCGACAGGCTGCACAGCAGCCAGATCGCCGTCACCGCAATGTTGATCGGCATGAACCGGCGCACACGGAACGGGTGCAAAAACTTCATCCGGGTCACGGTCAGCAACGCCAAGCCAATCACCGTCAGGAACGTAATCCACGGCCCCGGACCGATGATGTACAGACACAGCGCGACCACATTCCACGCCGCTGGAAACCCGACAAAGTAGTTGTCCTTGCTCTTCATGTTGACGTTGCAGAAGCAGAACAGCGACGACACCAGAATCAGCGACACGGTCAGCAGCAGGGTGTAGTCGGGCAACGGAATGTAGCGATAGATGAACAGCGCCGGAATGAATACATAGGTCAGGTAATCGATCACCAGATCAAGGATAGAACCGTCAAAGCTCGGCAGCACCGATTGCACATTGACCTTGCGCGCCAGTGCGCCGTCGAGGCCGTCGACAATCAGCGCCACGCCCAGCCACATCAGACAATGGGTCGGCTGGTTTTCCAACAGGGCGAGGGTGGCCAGAAAAGCGGTGACCACGCCAGTCGCGGTAAAACCATGGGCGCCCCATGCTTTGAGCCTGGCGATGTGTACGGTCGATATCACGGGGGCGTTCTCCAGAAAGTCAAGCAAGCCGGGTATCACCCTCGGGTAGCAGGGCGCCGGCAAACCGGGTCGGGGTTGCAGCTATCGACCGGTCTGGCCGGGATAAGGTTCACCATTGATCAATCTTAGCTGGCCGGCGAAAAAATACGCGGGCGAAATCCGCCAGGGCTTCGAGCATCAGCCAAACGGTGCTGGCGCTAAGGCCGCACGGGTCTATCGTTGCCAGACGAAGTTACTGCCAATGCTTGAGGATGACGTCATGAACACCAGCGATTTGCTCGAACAACTGCTGCGAGGCCAGGCCTCGGCAGGTCAACAATCTTCAGCGTCTGCCGGTGCGGGCCTGGGCGGCCTCGGTGGCTTGCTGGGCGGCCTGCTCGGTGGTGCGGATTCCACCGGCACACGCGGTGGCTCCGCAGCCGGAGGGCTGGGTGGCTTAGGTGGCTTGCTCGGTGGTTTGCTCGGCGGCGGCGCCGGTGGCGGCCTGGGCGGCGCACTGGGTGGAGCGCTGGGCGGCGGGGGCGGCACGCAAAGTCGTTCCGGTGGTACCAATTATGCGGCGCTGGCATCGCTGGGGATGATGGCGTTCCAGGCGTATCAGGCTTGGCAACGCAGCCAGGCCAGTTCGGCAGCGCAACAAACGCCGCAAACGGCTAACCTCCTGGCCGGGCCGGAGATTGAGGAACACAGCCATGCGGTGCTGCGCGCGTTGATCGCGGCGGCCAAGGCTGACGGTGAGATCGACGCCCGGGAGCAACAGATGATCAGTGGGGAAATCACCAAACACACCGACGATCCACAATTGCAGCAATGGTTTGACGAAGAAGTCGCGAAACCGCTGGACGCGCACGAAGTCGCGCAGGCGGCCAAAGACGATCCAGCCATGGCCGCTGAAATGTATCTGGTCAGCGTGATGCTGGTGGATGATCAGCAGGACGCCGAGCGCAGTTATCTGGATGAACTGGCGGCAGCATTGCAGATCGACCCCGATTTGCAGGTGCATCTGGAGCAGCAAGCCAAGGGCCAAGCATAGAAAGTCCACACCGGTCATGTTGGTTACCGGATGTGTCCTACGTAAATAAGGGAATCAGCCGACTGCGGCTATCCGTAGAGCCAAGCAAAGTCCTGTGTCTTAACCAGACACAAGGAAATGCGGATGCTCACGGTTGGCTCGTCAGTCGCTTGCAGATTCGAAATCGAGAGAATTTTCCACCCATTTCAGATACTCGGATTCCGGGTCAGGAGGGTGCGCAGCCTTATTGATCTGACTCAGCAACATCCCGCCCTCGATTTCACTCGCGGCCCGCACCGTCTTATGGGCGAGGCCGCACAAGCATGAGCGCGTTGACTTCTTTTCCAGAGGGTTTGCCTTGGGGCGAGCAGCAGGCCTGTGTACTGCTGGACGGCGCGACGATCATCGATTTGCCGCAGCGTCTGAAACAGATCAGCCCGACGGCCAGCACCCTTGCCCTCTACGACCAACCGCCATTCTCAACATTGCGCGATATCTCGCCGTTGCTGGTGGCGATCGAGCAACCGAACGATCCATTGGCGCAGTTCTATCTGCACAGCGCGCGGGAGGAGTGGGGCGTGTTGTTGTTCAGTGCTGCGCCGCTGCACGGCGTCGCCGAACACCTGCGCAAACTGCTGGTCGTCGAGTTACCCGCCGGGCAATCGGCGTTTTTGCGCATGGCCGATGCGGCGGTGGCGCATGCGTTGTTCACCCATGCCGATCAGCGTTTGTTCGGGCCTTTGGCCTGCGTGGTGACGGCGGACTGCGTCAATGATCTTTGGCACAGTCATCGACCTCGGCTGGCCGAGTGTCCGGCGCTTGCCGTGCCGTATCGCCTTGATCCTGAGCTGAGCGCGGCACTGGATCAGGTTGACCGGCGTCGAGTGTTGCTTGATCTCGATGCGCATCTGTCAAAGCACTTTCGCGAATTCCATGTCGGGGAAACGTTGGGCCAGCGCTGGCCATTGCTGGATCTTATGGAAACCCAAGCCAGTGCACTTGGCTTGAGCTGTCAGTCCGAGTTGTTCAACTACGCCAACCTGACGGCGTTGCTCGACGGCAGCGATATCGGCCAACACCCGCAAATCCATCACTTGCTCCACAACCCCTCGCTGCAATCACCCGGCGAGCGTGTCGCGCTGGCGGTTGATCTGGCAGAACGCTGGGCCAGCCAAAGGGTGAAACCGTGACCCATCCTGCGATTCTTGATGCTGCCGCTGCCTCAAAAAAGCCGTTTGGCTCTCTGGATTTTTGCCCGCTGCGGCAAACCCACGTGCAACTGTTGCCGTTGGCCTATGGCCTGGTGGAACGACCGCACGACCCGGCCGCCGAATTGACGCTGCCGTATACCTTGACCGCCCGGCCAATGGGCATTCGCCGGTTGCGCGATGGCTGGCTGTACATCATCGACAGCCTCGGTGGCGAGTTGTACGAATATCGCGTACTCGACGGCATCGTCACCGCGCTGCTGCACCAAGGTAAAACCGTTACTGAGGATCAGCGCGCGGCCATCGAAGAACGCCCGGCGTTGATCTTTTCGCGCAAGAGCACGCTGTACGTGACGTTTGCCGAGGTGCAGTTGACGGCTGCGAAATGCCGGCAGGTGCTGGACAGCAGCGAGGAGCGCGAGCACTTCATGCAGGCGGTCGATCTGGGGCCGGTCAATTGCCTGGTTGGCGGCGAGCACTTGTTGACCGTCGAGCAGACCCGGCGATGGCTGGCGGAGGTGGCGGTGGGGGCTGAACCGGTTGCCGAGACCGATGCGACGCGAATGCCAGCGGTGCAGGTCAGCGATGCGCCGGAGCACGAGCGCGAACCGTATCTGTGGGAACAGCCGCGACGCTTTCGCGAGGCACACATCGGCGAATTTCTCGGTCGGGTGCGCGGGCCGTATCAGGACGACACGCTGTTTCTGCTGGTCAATGATGACTTGGGGGTGATGCGTGATCTGGCCGAGTATCAGGACACAGCCGTTGGCTGGGTCGAAGAGTGGAGCAACAGCGGCAACAATGAACGTGATTATCTGCTGGCCAGTTACATCGAGTCCCTGAGCCAGCTCGGCAGCGAAGATTTCGACAGTCTGGCCAAGGCCAGTGACGATCCGCAGGCCAAGGCGTTTTATGCCGAGCTGGAGCAACTGCCCGAGCCGGATCGGGAAAATACCCGCAAGGCGTTGCTTGAGTATTTGAACAAGGGCGGCACGGTTGAACCTGCTTCTGCGGAAGTATCGCCAGAGCTTTCGCAACTTCGCGAAAAAGCCCTTGATGATGCGTTGGCGTTAAATCGATTCGATGGTTTAGCGCCGGACGCCAAGGCTTATGGTCGCGCTACCGCCGAGGCGGATCGACGTTTTTATACGCGCGAGTATTTTGCCGAAGTCGCCCCGCGAGACTTTGTCGAACGGCACCTTTCGACACTGGTCGACCTCGGCAAGGATCAGGATCGGCGCATGCGCGACGTGCTCGACGGGCCGATCCTCAGCGGCAAACGCGGCATCAACGACCTGATCGACCGCCCGGCGATGGACGAAGTCCTCAACCGTCATCGCGACAACCTCGGCCGCTGGAACCGCTTGCTCGAACGCATCACCGCCGACCGCACGCAACTGCTGATCGCCGGGCGCTTCCATCGTTCGGCGTGGTACTTCGACGCACAAGTCGCGGCGCAGATCGGCCAGGCCCTTAGCACCGAATACGCCTGCCTCAAGGACCTCTGCCGCAGCGACGCGGCCAGCGAAGAGATGCTCGGCTATCTGGAGCTGCATCCAGAACTGACCCGCATGTTGTTCTACACCTTGCCGCTGCGCCTGCAAACCCAGCAAGCCGGGCAGTATTCGCCACTGTTCAACGCCGGCATGGCGATGTTCAACAACCTGCCAGACTGGCTGGCGAAACTGAAGAACATCGAACAGCCGCAGCTGCCGGCACTCGACGATTTTCCCGCACACACCCGCACCATCGCCGAGGCGGTGCAGGACACCTACAGCCCGGCGCTGAACCTTGGGCTGAACCGCGTGCTGGAAGGCTTCGACCTGTCGGGCGAGAAAATCCCCGAGCTGGATGAACTGTTCCAGCGCCTGCCCAAAGGCCTGAAATTACGCTTGTTCGACGCGGCAAAAACCAGCGGTGTGACCTTCACCGTCGCCAGCCCGGCGGAACAGACCGCGTTGCAAGGCGCGATCAAGGAATTGCTCAGAGAACGCGAATACCTGAAAGCCCTCAACCGCGAACGCAACCAGCTCACCCACAACAAAAATCGCCAGGGCCACAAAACGGCGCGGGCGGTGGAATTACAGGAAGAAATCGTGCGGGTGCGGGCGCAATTGGCGCTGTTCGAAGGACGTTTGGCAGCGGCGTTGAGCCCGATTGAGGAACTGCCGGATCGCTCGGCGCGGTTGTATGGCGCAACGCCTGCAAGAGCGGGGGTGACGGTGGTGTTTCCGCCGGCGCAACAGGGGGAATTAAGGAGTTTGTTGGGCAATATTCGGTTGGGCGTGAGTGGGGTGTCGGCGGGGAGTTTGGTGAGGGCGGAAGGGATGGGGCTGGTGGTGGTTTTGGTGCAGGTGGTGAATTTGGTTGGGGCGTATCGGGAGTTGATGAAGCAGACCCGAGACAAGAAGAAGCGGGCGGACTTTCTCTCTGCTTTGGCTGCAACGGGTGCGGCCGGGTTTACAGCGGCGCAGGGGCTTGCGGATAACGCGTTGAAGGCTCGTGGAACAGCGCTAACAGTTGCGCTTCAACCTCAAGCGTTACAGCACGTGCATGTGCAAATGGGCAAGTTGCATATTGGGTTGGGCATCTTCACATACGGTTTGGGCCTTAGAGTCGCTTTGGCCAGTTTCAACAGTCAAAACCAAAATTGGCAGGAGGCAGTTCGCAGTGGAAATCAAGCGGCTCAAAGTGCAGGCGCGCTAGGCACACTAGGTGCTGGCGGAATAACTGCGGTAAACGCTTATGGCTTAAGCAATACCTTGCATGCGGGTTACACCGTATTCACCGCACCAAGCCGGGCTGCGCGAACAGTCGCTTGGGCCGCCGCAGGCAGGCGCCTTTCCACTGTTTTTTTCCGTTTCAACCTGGCGGGAGCGTTATTCACCGTTTTGGAGTTCAGTGGCACCTGGCTGTTCAACCGCTACAACCTCAGCGCGCACGATAAATGGCTGAAAATCACACCCTGGAGTCATGATGCGGAGATGCGCGGTGATCACACGCTGGAGGATTATCAAAATTATCTGGCCTTTTTAATCCATGCGCCTTACGCGCAACTTGGCCCAAATCCATACGACTCCTGGCTGAAAAGTCTGTTGTTCAAAGCCAAGCCCAGCGATATCCATCTGGTCTTACCCAGACTGACATTGGAAAACCTTCTACCTCCCTTGGGTGGTAAGCCGACACACCGACTGGGCATTGGCGCACACCGTATTTCCATACCCCTCCACAGTCGAGGCGCGCCGCGAGAGCGCAAAGACGTGCTTAGCGACGAGGTTTTAAGCAGCCTGCGAATCGTCAAGTCATCGCCAGAAGGGTTGGTGCTCTGCCTCCAATATCCGGTTGATCACAGCGCCGAGTACACGCCAGCAAAAGAAACGCTGGAATTGGCCGTATGCGTTCAAAACTTGAACGACAAAGGTGAGTGGGCGTCGCGAACCCGTGTCATACATATTGACCCGCAGGGTGACGGGCATTTTGCGGTGATTGCTCCTCAGCGGGTCAAAGGGAATCCGCCCATGTTGCTAGTCGAAACCCAGTTTCTGGAGCAAGCCGATCATGGCGAATAAGCACGATCAATCCACCGGTGCTGTATGGGTTGAACAACCGCGAAAAGCCGGAGATATAGAACCGTTTCCGAGCGGCAAAACTACCTATCTCGCGCCGCTTCCGCTGCCAACTTCAATTCCACCGTACGGGCCGCATATTGGTGAGCTGAATGACGGTTTTATGGACTTTGGGTTGGGATCACCGCAAGTATTCATGTGGCAAATGACTTTAGGCGGGCCAGTCAGCTTATCTTTCATGGTCGTATTTTTGTTCCCGCTAATTACCGGACTGATGGGGATTATTTTTGGGTATGGACAGGAGGCTATATGGGAGTCAATGGTGGGCATGTTCGAAACAGGCTATGAGAACTCGGTAATTGTCGACCCGCTTATTTTGCTCATCGGCCTCGCCGTCTGGCACCACAACCACAAAAAACGCGCCCACATCATCCCAACCCGCTTCAACCGCCAACGCCGCGAAGTCTGCTTCATGCCCGAAGGCGAAACCGAACCCGTCTTCGTTCCATGGGAATCTCTTTCCGCCTGGATCATCGAAGCCCAAGGCGCGACCCAATACGGCATCCACCGCCAATACGGCATGGGCATCGGCTTCTACCACGGCGAAACCCTCATCAGCCTCGAATTCCAATGCGCCGGCCTGCCCTTCGCGATCAGCCACTGGGAAGCGATTCGCGGTTACATGGAATACGAAGTCAACGACCTCAAATCCATACAGGACCTGCAAGACCTGCAAGGCCCGGACGACCCACCCCACGAAGGCCTTCACACTTTTCGCAATGCTCGCACGCGCATGCACCAGCAAATCCGCGAAGGCACACGAACAAGACTGTCGGGCTTCTTCTGGTACCTGTACCACGTCATGACCTTGTGGACGATTCCCAACCACCTCGTCGAATGGGAAGTGCGTCGTCTCGAAAGAATCGGCAAGCAAGCATTGCCCGACGTCATGCGCGAATGGTCGGAACCATTGCCGGAGGATCAATGGGCCAAACCGAGCGAGGAATTGCTGCGACTGAGCGAACAAGTACGGCAAATGCAAAAACGCCAGCCGCATCGGCCGATCACCGAGATCTTTGCGCAGGTACAACGAGGCAGGTGAATCCGCGGGCTTTGCGCGCTGGGGCAGAAGCCCACCGTCCGTCCGGGCAAATTTCACGTCGATTGAATTTTTCGCAGGTCCTGCCTCTCTGCTGCTGTAGAGGCGTGTGTAACAGCGTCCTGCCAACCGACCGAGAATTTTGCCATGACTGTCCTGACACACCTGCAAGCTGCGCCTGCTCAACCGCAACTGATGAACGCCGCCGGGAACATCCGCCAGGTCTATGAAGCATTGTTGCGCGATGACAATCCCCAAGAGCTTGCGCAGGCGTTTTTGCAGGAGCAACTGCAACACGCCGCGCCACTCACCGATTCCCTGCCCGAAGATCCCACCACGTGGCACGCCTGGGTGGCCGAGCATTGCGCTAATGTCGCCCGGCAATACGCCGACTATCTGCAACAACGCAAGGCCGGTGGGCCACGGCAATTTTTCCGTGGCAAGGCGCAAGCGCTGTATTTCCTGCAAGCGGTGGCGCCGACCAAACTGGTCGATGGCGCCTGGCTCTCTGGGCTGTTGCCGCGCTGGCAGGACCCGCGTTTCCAAGGCTTGTTGCGGACCTTTCTGGAAGAGCTGGGCGATGGCAATCCGGCACAGAATCACGTGGTGATTTACCGCAAACTGCTCGCCGAGCACGATTTGCAGGACAACAGCGCCATCGACGATGAACGCTACCTGCAAGGCGCGATACAACTGGCCCTCGGTGTCTGTGGCGCCGATTACTTGCCCGAGGTGATCGGTTATAACCTCGGCTATGAACAACTGCCGTTGCACTTGCTGATCAGCAGTTACGAACTCAGTGAGCTGGGTATCGATCCGTACTATTTCACCCTGCACGTGACCATCGACAACGCCAGTACAGGCCATGCGCAAAAGGCCGTGCAGGCAGCGCTCGATCTGCTGCCGCTTGAGGCTGATCGCGGCGAGTTTCTGCGTCGGGTGGCGCTGGGCTATCGACTCAACGATCTGGGGCAGGGCAGTCGCGCGATCATCGAAGGCTTCGACCTTGAGCGCGAGTTGCTGTCGATGCTCGAGCGCAAATGCCCATTTGCCCAGCATATGCACTCCGATTACTGCCGCTTCGAAGGGCAGACCGTCAATCAGTGGCTGGCAGCACCGGAGCAATTGCCCGGTTTTCTTCAGGCGCTGCAGAACAAAGGCTGGATCAAGCGACACGAAGATCCACAGGCCAGTCGCTTTTGGCAACTGATCGCGGGTGATGGTGCGGCAATGTTTGGCGTGTTCAATGCCTACGAAAAACAACTGGTGCACGACTGGATCGCCGGCGACTGGGCGCCGTCGGATAAAGCGAAACCCGTCCGGCGGCACAGTCAGACCACAGCAGCCATCGAGGGACTTGAACAGGACCCCGATGTTCAGGCGCTCAACGCGGCGTTGCAAGGTCAGGACGCATTGGCTCAGATGGCAATTCTGATCCCCTGGCTCGCCCCGGCCCGCCATGCACATCCAGCCGGGCTGCTCGCCACTCGGCGTTTCATCGAACTCAAATCTCGTTTGCCTTAAGGACCTTGCCGATGAATCAGGAAGAACAGCTCTGCCCCAACGACCTCGTGCTGCTGCAACTGGGCCGACGCCTGTTGGCAGACGGGTATCGGTTCGTGACCCCTACACCTTTGACCCATCAACGGGTCAACCAGCGTGACGAAGGGCAAATGGCTGACTCTTTGCGCGACGTGTTCGGCTGGTCGCGTCCTTTCGCGCCGGGCTTGTTGTCGGCTGATGAACAGCAACAACTGCAAGACGCTCAGATCATTGATCACTACGAAGGCGAGCTGAAGAGCCGGGTGCGCTGGTCGAGTCTGGATGATTTGCTGTTCGTGCATTCAGCATTTCCCACTGAGGCCGCTGACGCGGTGTTTTTCGGCCCCGACACCTACCGTTTCGCGCAACTGATCCACGCTCACCTGCAACAGAATTTCGCGCCGATTCATCGCGCAGTGGACATCGGTTGTGGGGCTGGCGTCGGTGCGATTCTGATTGGCCGGGCCCGCCGCGAGGCGCAAGTGCTGGCGCTGGATATCAACCCTGCGGCGCTGCGCCTGACCGCAATCAATGCCGCATTGGCAGAGGTCGCTAACGTCGAGGTGCGCGCCAGTGATTTGTTGCAGAACGCCGACGGCGAGTTTGATCTGATCGTCGCCAACCCGCCGTACATGGCCGACCCTGCGGAACGCGCCTATCGACACGGTGGCGGCACGCTCGGGGCAGGGCTGTCGCTGCGCATTGTCGAGCAGGCGCTGAATCGGCTGGCACCCGGTGGCTCGCTGTTGCTCTACACCGGCGTGGCAATGGTCGATGGTCGCGATCCGTTTCTCGACACCGTGCTACCGCGCCTCGATGAAAAACGCTTCGGCTGGACATACCGCGAACTCGATCCGGATGTCTTCGGCGAAGAGCTGCTCAACCCCGGCTATCAACGGGTCGACCGGATCGCGGTGGTGGCGCTGACCGTGACGCGGATTGGCTGAAGCAAGGCAGGTGCACGATGAACAGGAACCTCGACGACTACAACCGCATGCGCGACTTTTCGGCGACGTCGGAACCGGCCGCCGTCAAACGTTCGGGGCGCAAATCCGCCACGGAACACGCGTTGCAGTTCTGCATTCAGAAGCACGACGCTTCGCACCTGCATTACGACTTTCGCCTGGAACTCGATGGCGCCTTGAAGAGCTGGGCGGTGCCGAAAGGACCATCTCTCGACCCCAAGGTCAAACGGCTGGCGGTGCACGTCGAGGATCATCCGCTGGATTACGCAACGTTCGAAGGCAGCATTCCAGAAGGGCATTACGGCGCCGGAGATGTGATCGTCTGGGATCGTGGCGTGTGGATTCCGCTGGAAGATCCGCACAAGGCCTACGAAAAGGGCAAGCTCAAGTTCGAGCTGCAAGGCGAAAAACTGGGCGGCATCTGGAACCTGGTGCGCACGCACATGCCGGGCAAGAAAGAACAGTGGTTTCTGATCAAGCATCAGGACGCCGCCGCACGGCCGCAGGATGACTACGATGTGTTGGTGGCCGAACCGGACAGTGTGCTGAGCGAACGCACGATAGTCGGAAAACCCAAACTGGCCGCCGAGCAAAGCAAACCGCTAAAGAAGCCCCCGGCCAAGACCCGCAAACCCGCGACCGGCAAGCTCACCGGCGCGCACAAGGCGAAACTGCCGGCGCAACTCAAGCCGGAGCTGGTCACGCTGGTCGACAGTGCGCCCGAAGGTCAGTGGAGCTACGAGATCAAATTCGACGGCTACCGGATCATGGCGCGCATCGATCATGATCAGGTGCAACTGTTCACCCGCAACGGTCATGACTGGACGCACAAGTTGCCGCAACAGGCGCAAGCTTTGGCTGCGCTGGGGCTGGAATCCGCATGGCTGGACGGTGAAATGGTCGTCGCCAACGAACACGGCGTGCCGGACTTTCAGGCCCTGCAAAATGCCTTTGAGGCGGGACGTAGCGGCAACATTCTCTACTACCTGTTCGATCTGCCGTATCTCAACGGTGTCGACCTGCGTGAAGTGCCGGTCGAGGAACGTCGCGCCGCGCTGGCCACGGTGCTTGGCAGCCATGAACAACCGTTGCTGCGCTTTTCCGAAGCCTTCGACGAAACCCCCGACGCACTGCTCAACAGCGCTTGCCAGATGCAGATGGAAGGCCTGATCGGCAAACGTCTCGGCTCGCCATATGTGTCGCGGCGCAGTGGCGACTGGATCAAGCTCAAGTGCAAACACCGCCAGGAATTCGTGGTCGTCGGCTACACCGATCCGAAAGGTTCGCGCAGTGCCTTCGGCGCCTTGCTGTTGGGGCTGCATGATCGCGACAGCGGTGAGTTGCGCTACGCCGGCAAGGTCGGCACCGGTTTCAACGAGTCGACGTTGAAAAGCATTCTGGCCCAACTCAAACCGTTGCAGGTGAAGAAGGCGGCGGTGGTCAATCCACCCAGCGGCTTCGAGGTCAAAGGCGTGCACTGGCTCAAGCCGAAACTGCTGGCGGAAGTCGCATTTGCCGAAATGACCAAGGACGGTTCGGTGCGCCACGCTGTGTTTCATGGCTTGCGCGATGACAAGCCTGCCAAGGACATCACTGAGGAGCGAGCGAAACCGGTGAAGACTGCAGAGAAGAAAACCGCAACGAAAAAAACGTCGAAAACAGCTCCGGCGAGCAGCGCCGACACTGCACCGTCACAGCTCGGGCTGGCCAATGGCAAGGTGCGCATCACTCACCCGGATCGGGTCATCGACGCGGTCAGCGGGACCACCAAAATGCAACTGGCCGAGTATTACGCGAGCGTTGCCGAATGGATCCTGCCGCAACTCAAGGAACGTCCGGTCGCTCTGGTGCGGGCGCCGGACGGCATCGCCGGCGAGTTGTTCTTCCAGAAAAATGCCGAACGCCTGGCGATCCCCGGCATTACCACGCTGGATAAGGACGTTACCGGGCAACCGGTGATGCTGATCAATAACGCCGAAGCGCTGATTGGTGCCGTGCAGATGAGTACCGTCGAACTGCACACTTGGAACGCCACCACCGTCGATCTGGACAAGCCCGATCGCTTCGTCCTCGACCTTGACCCGGATCCGGCGTTGCCGTGGAAAAGCATGGTCGAAGCGACCGCGCTGACTTTGACCGTGCTCGATGAACTTGGACTCAAAGTGTTTCTCAAAACCAGTGGCGGCAAGGGTATTCACCTGGTGGTGCCGCTGACTCGTAAACTCGGTTGGGATGAGGTCAAGGATTTCAGCCACGCCATCGTCAGTCATATCGCCAAGCTGTTGCCGGACCGGTTTTCGGCGGTGTCCGGACCGAAGAATCGCGTTGGCCGGATCTTCATCGACTATCTGCGCAACGGTCTCGGCGCCACCACGATCTGCGCCTACGCCGCGCGCACCCGCGAAGGCTTGCCGGTATCGGTGCCGCTGTTTCGTGAAGAGGTCGCTGAGATAAAGGGTGGCAATCAGTGGAATGTGCACAACGTTCATGAGCGCTTGGCTGAGGTTGGTGATGAGCCGTGGGCCGACATGAAGAAAACCCGTCAGAGCATCACGGCCGAGATGCGCAAACGGGTTGGTCTGAAAAAATGATCAGGTGTCGCGCAGCAAGTCGTGGGCGTTGAGCAGTTCGAAGGCGATTTCCGGGTGGTTTTCCAGGCCGCGACGAATGGCGGCTGGAATCGCTGCGCGGGTCTTGCGGCACAGGCCCGGTAACTCGTCGATCTGAATAGCGATGCCGCGCATGGTGCGAACTTCATTGAACCCAGGGGCGACGTCAACGCGAATCCCCAGTTGCTCGAACATCCGCTGTTGCAGATGTTTGAGGTCATTCAAGTCCTTGAGCATTTCGAGGCGCGCGAGCAGGCGTTTCTCCTCCTCACGGGTCAGGCGCAGGATGCGCACATCCGCACCGGGCGTCTCGAGCAAAGGATCGCGCCCGCAAATGCAGGCGCCGGGCGGGCAGGGGGAGCGCAAAGGCGCAGAGGTCGTCATGGCCTCCATCATAGAGGCCGTCGGACAGTTTTGCCTATGTGCCTTCAGCGGCCATCCATCGGCTGCTTTATCCGTGACGGCTACTGATTCAGGCCTTCGTAATGCACCAGAATCGCGTTGGCCAGATCTTCATCGCTGGCGTTGATGCCAGGGTTGTCCTGGCGAACCTGCTGCAGCACCGACTCGAGATAAACCCCACGAATGGCCCCGCCACTGGCGACAAATGCAGACAAGTCGTCACGGGCCGGAATCACCATTTTGTGATCCTTGAAGGTCGAGTACAGCGACGCGGAGACACCGGCCGAGGTCGCGACATCACCCGCATCGACGCGGGCCAACGCCGAACCGACCGGCAGGCATAAGAGTAAAGAAGAAACGAGCACTAACTTGCGCATGACGGTGTTCCTCCACAAGCGCGAAGCAAAAAGGGAAGGACTACATAATGTGAGAGGGGCGCACGCGGCGGGAGTTCCGTGGCGCAGCAAAGTCTGAGCTATTGCAAAACAGACGCGGGCAGCGTCATTGCAGGCTGCCCGGTCTTGATGCTGCGACTAGTCAGATGACCCCGCAGGCCATGCGATCACCGCCACCGCCCAACGGTTTGGGCATGTCGGCGTGGTTGTCACCGCCGGCATGGATCATCAGCGCATGGCCCTTGATCTCGGCGATTTTTTTCAGGCGCGGCGCCAGTACCGGGTAGTTGGCAATGCCGTCAGTGGTGACATAGATCGCCGGAAGGTCACCCAAATGGCCGTCAGCGTATGGGCCCAGATGCTTGCCGGTTTTTTGCGGATCGAAATGCCCGCCAGCGGCCAGTGCAGCGCCTTTCACGCCATCCTTCATGCCCGCTTCGCAACTGCCGTTTTCATGCACGTGGAAACCGTGTACGCCGGCCGGCAAGGATTTCAGATCGGGCGTGAACAACAGGCCGTACGCGGTTTCACTGATGGTGACCGAGCCGATTGCCTGCGGCGCGCCGTCGGCGCTGACCAGATTGATGGCGACTTTCTCCGTCGCCGCCTGTGCGGTACCGATGGCGAAGGTGCCGAGCAAACCCAACCACAATGCGCGTTTCATAAGCGTTTCCTTTTGCTGCAAGAGAATTCAGAACGACGGACTCAATAGCCTGCCGGCATTAACCGGTGATGAAGGCGTTGGCCGTGCGCGTTGAAAAGTGAGACTTGCCGCGCAATCCGAAAGTTTTGCGCCAGTCTGCCTGCATACCGACACCGGCTGACACGCTCTGGTCCGGCAGACCTGCGCAAATAGGCTTAACTGAAGGCTGACAAGCGCTTACGGGCGTGGCCAAGGAGGAAAACCCGGTGTCGATCAAACTGCGTTTAGTGTTGCTGATTGTGACAAGTCTGCTGACAGCCTTGATCGTGAGTCTGGTCAGTTACGTCGGCAACCAGCGGATGGCCTCAGCGGTCAGCGACAACGCGGTCAGCATGAGCGCGCTGCGTAATCACATGGAAGCCGACATGATGCACGACGCCCTGCGCGCCGATGTCTACTCGGCGATGCTGGTGGGTTTGGGCAAAAGCACCAGTACGGCGAGCGAGGTGCGCGAGTCGATCAACGAGCATGCCGGGCATTTTCGTGAGGTGCTAGAAGACAACCTCAAATTACCGATCAACCCGACATTGCGCACTGCGCTGGAGCATTTAAAGCCGAGCCTCGACACTTACATCAATACCGGCGAACGGATTGTCGGGTTGGCGCTGGACAATCCCGATGCGGCTCAACAGGAGTTGGGCACGTTCAACACTGCATTCAGTCAGCTCGAAGAACAGATGGCCGCTTTGAGCGAACTGATCGAGTCCAATACGCGGCAGACCAGCGAAGGCACTGAAGCGGCGATCCGCAATGCCAACCTCGCGCTCGGTGTGGTGTTGATCGCCAGTCTGGTGCTGCTTTTGGCACAGGGTCGCTGGGTCATTCTGAGCATCATGGGACCGTTGAAGACCGCCAGTCGCATCGCCGAGAGCATCGCCCACGGCAATCTCAGTGAGCCGATCGCCGAGCCGTCCGGCAAGGACGAAGCCAGTGTCCTGATCCGCACGCTGGCGACCATGCAGCGCGATTTGCGCAACATGATCGATGTGGTGCGGCGCAATGCTCATGGCGTCAGTGGCATGAGCGAACAACTCAGCCACGGCTGCCATCAGGTTGCCGACAGCAGCCAGCAACAAAGTGTCGCCGCCGGCACCATGGCCGCAGCCGCCAGCCAGATGACCGCGAGCATCGAGGAAATCACCCGCCACGCCGAACGTGCTCTGAGCATGGCCAGTCAGGCCGAAACCCTGGCCAAGGAGGGCGGCGGGGTCATTCACCAAGTGGTCAGCGACATGGACGATATTGCCCGATCAGCGCAACAGTCGGCCCAGGTGATCCGCACGCTGGATCAGGAATCCGAAGCCATTTTCAACATCATTCAGGTGATCAAGAGCATCGCCGACCAGACTAATCTGCTGGCGCTCAATGCTGCCATTGAAGCGGCCCGGGCCGGGGAGCAGGGCAGAGGGTTTGCGGTGGTCGCGGATGAAGTGCGCAGTCTGGCGGCACGCACCAGCGCCTCGACTCAGGAAATCGCGGCGATGGTCGCACGCATTCAGCACAGCACCCGCGAGGCGGTGAGCAGCATGGAGGCGGGGGTTGCGCAGGTCGACAAGGGCATGGCGGTGACGGCGGATGTCGAGCGCGCTATCCGCGAAATCCTCGAGGCGACGTTGAGCACGACGCAACTGGTCAACGACATCACCCGCACGATCGGCGAACAGAGCCAAGCCAGTAACGAGATTGCCCATCAGGTGGAAATGATTGCCGGGATGTCCGAGGGCAACAGCCGGGTGATCGGGCAAACGGCGAATACCACCGATGAGTTGTCGAGCCTGGCGGGGCAATTGGCGCAGTCGGTGGATCGGTTTCGGTTGTAACCAGGAAGATTTGTAGTGCCTGGGCTACCGCCTTCGCGAGCAGGCTCGCTCCCACCTTTGGAATGCGTTCCTGTGTGGGAGCGAGCCTGCTCGCGAAGAGGCCAGCTCGGCCAACTTTCATTCAGCTAGATCACTGGCCTCAAAACTTGAACGCCTGCCGTCCCACCAGCAACCACTTGCCATCCAGCTTCTGCCAGATCTGGAAATTCTCGATCTCGGTCGGCACGACTTCGGTCCCCTTCAACGCCTGCGCGGAAAAATGGTGGCGCACCAGCGCGGTATCGCCTGAGAGGGTGATGGTCTGCTTCTGCATCTCGAGGGTCTTGAAGGCGCTTCTGCCAGTCTCGATGTCGGCGATGAATTCCTTCTTGTCCTGAATCTTGCCACTGGAATGGCCGTAGGTCAGGTTGGGCGCGGTGAGCGCGTTCAGTTCGGCGATGTCCTTGTGCAGCATCGCCTGGGTCAGATGATCCACCGCTTGGGCGACATCCTTTTCCGCTGGAGCAGAAGCGGCCATGGCGTAACCGTTGAAGGCACAGAGAAAACCGATCAGCAGTCGGGTTTTGGTCATGGAGGTTGTTTCCTTGTTGTTATGGGTTGATGACTGATTCGTCAGTCATCGTACAACCTAGCAGAAATCTTTAATCAGGGCACTGCTTCAAAGCGTCGGGGGTCATGTTCAGCCTTCATCGGCCGATAGTGTCGTGAGCGGAAAAAGACTCTCAAGTCGGGAACAGACGCGCGGGTTTGCCCTGACGTGATATTCTTCGCGCCAACTTGGTTTGACCTTATTCAGTTTGCTTGCCTTTGGGCGGGCCGACGGAATCCCTGTCGCTCAAGTAGCTGAGCCAATAATGATAAGAAGTCAGTTCAGAAGGGACATTAACTGAGGTCGATGCAGCATGTCGGCCTTGTGTGCCCACCCGTCAAAATTGAAGTGTGCCGGAATCTGCGACGCGAGCCTGAGCGTCATCAAAGCGGATCGCATACAGATAACAGCGGCGGGCGGAAGGCGTTTTATCATAGGTGCAACAGATGTTTAAGAAAGTGAACACAGCCCTGCTGGGTCTGGCTTTGGCGATGGGGATGACATCCGCCAATGCTGACGAAGCAAAGAAAGTCGACGTCCTGCTGATCGGCGGCGGCATCATGAGCACCACCCTCGGTGTGTGGATCAATGAGCTGGAGCCAAGCTGGTCGATGGAAATGGTCGAGCGCCTCGACGGCGTCGCCCTGGAAAGCTCCAACGGCTGGAACAACGCCGGTACCGGTCACTCGGCGCTCGCTGAGCTGAACTACACCCCGGAAGACGACAAAGGCAACGTGACGATCCCGAAAGCCGTCGAGATCAACGAAGCGTTCCAGGTCTCCCGTCAGTTCTGGGCCTGGCAGGTTCAGCAAGGCGTTCTGAAGAACCCTCGCTCGTTCATCAACACCACACCGCACATGAGCTTTGTGTGGGGTGATGACAACATCAAGTTCCTGAAAAAGCGCTACGAAGCCCTGCAAGCGAGCCCGCTGTTCGCCGGCATGCAGTACTCCGAAGACCCGGCTGTGATCAAGAAGTGGGTTCCGCTGATGATGGAAGGGCGTGACCCGAACCAGAAAATCGCGGCCACCTGGAGCCCGCTGGGTACCGACATGAACTTCGGCGAAATAACCCGCCAGTTCGCTGCCCACCTGCAGACCAAGCCTAACTTCGATCTGAAACTGTCGAGCGAAGTCCAGGACATCACCAAGAATGCCGATGGCACTTGGCGCGTCAGCTACAAAAACCTGAAAGACGGCAGCAAAACCGAAACCGACGCCAAGTTCGTGTTCATCGGCGCGGGCGGCGGTGCACTGCACCTGCTGCAGAAGTCGGGCATTCCTGAAGCCAAGGAATACGCTGGCTTCCCGGTAGGCGGCTCGTTCCTGGTGACCGATAACCCAACCATCGCTGAACAGCACCTGGCCAAGGCCTACGGTAAAGCGTCGGTTGGCGCACCACCGATGTCCGTTCCGCACCTGGACACCCGTGTTCTGGACGGCAAGCGCGTCATTCTGTTTGGCCCATTCGCGACCTTCAGCACCAAGTTCCTCAAGGAAGGCTCGTACCTGGACCTGCTGACCAGCACCACCACCCACAACATCTGGCCTATGACCAAGGTCGGCATCAAGGAATACCCGCTGGTCGAGTACCTCGCTGGCCAACTGATGCTGTCGGATGAAGACCGTCTGAACGCGCTGAAGGAATACTTCCCGAACGCCAAAGCCGAAGACTGGCGCCTGTGGCAAGCCGGCCAACGCGTGCAAATCATCAAGCGTGATGAAGCCGCTGGTGGCGTGCTGAAACTGGGCACTGAAATCGTTGCTGCACAAGACGGCTCCATCGCCGGCCTGCTGGGCGCATCGCCAGGCGCGTCGACCGCTGCACCGATCATGCTGAGCGTGCTGCAGAAAGTCTTCAAAGACAAAGTTGCATCGCCTGAGTGGCAAACCAAGCTGCACCAGATCGTTCCAAGCTACGGTACTCAGCTGAACAGCGATCCAGCCAAAGTGGCTGCAGAGTGGGCTTACACCGCCAAGATCCTCGAACTGCCGACGCCTCCGGTGATCGGTCAGGTTGCAACTCCTGCACCTGCAGCTGAAAAAGCTGAAGCTCCGAAGGAAAACGCTGCACGTGACATGGCGCTGTAACTAGACGCCTGACACACAAAACCCACTGAACCGGCGACGGTCAGTGGGTTTTTTTGTGGCAAAGCGTTTTGTAGGAACTGTCGAGTGAAACTAGGCTGCGATCTTTCGATTTTGGAAGATCGAGATCAAAAGATCGCAGCCTGCGGCAGCTCTCGGTTTTTCAATTGCTCAGGATTTGGCCTTTGCCAGATAAGCGCCAAGCCGCCGTCCCATCTCTTCGCCCAAGGCTTGCAGTCCACTGAGTGGCCGCACCATCACCTCAAACTCGACAATTTTCCCGCTCTCGTCAAAGCAGATCATGTCGATCCCCTTCAACTCCTTCGCCCCAACCTTCGCACTGAACTCGAGAATCACATTCAACCCGTCCGCCGTCGACAGTTCGCGGTGATATTTGAAATCCTCAAATACTTCGAACACGGTGTTGAGGATCATCGACACCACCGGCGCACCCGGATAAGGCATGTGGGCCATTGGTGAACGAAACACGGCTTGTGGATCAAGCAACTCGGGCAGGGCGCTAAGGTTGCCGCTGCCGATCATTTCGTGCCATTGCTTCAGCGATGCGGCGACGTTGGGTTGCAGGTTCAGGTTGGTCATGTTCACTCCAGGAATTTTTTATTGTTCTCGCGACGGCAATGACTCTAGATCAACCACAGCGAAATTGAGTCCTTGTGCAACGATTTGAATACCGGCCCATGACCCATGCGGATCAGATGCGCATCTGATCCGTATTTTTTCGCCGGATCTGCCTCTGTTACCGGCTCAGTCATCCGCTCAAAATAGCCCCACAGTTCGGTGACTCGCGACAATCCTTCATCCCGAAGCGTCCGGTGCACCGCTAGCTCAGCATTGGAGAGAGCAGCATGAACAAAATGGCGATTTTCCTCGGTGGTTTCTTGGCCTTGACCATTCTGATCGGCTTGCTGGCGACCATTTCGCCGGTTTGACGCGTGCAAACGTTATTGGGGTCAGGTCCGCAGCTACTGTGCATGAAGCATGGTTTAATACCGCGCCATAAATCTGCAGATGGACCTCTCTCACATGGCCGAACAACGTATTCGCGCACTTGCCCTGTGTGTCTTTCACCACAAAGGCAAGATTCTGCTTCACCAATTTGACGACGTCATCAAACAGCAGTCTTTTTTGCGCCCTGTCGGTGGCGGCATCGAGTTTGGTGAAACCAGTGCCGAGGCGGTCGCAAGGGAAGTGCAGGAGGAGTTAGGACTCGCTATCAAAAACCTGCGTTTGCTGGGCACACTCGAAAGCTTCTTTGTCTTCGATGGCAAACCGGGGCATGAAATCGTTCAGGTGTATGACGCGCTGTTTGAGGATGAGCGGGTTTACCAACGCCTCCATATTGATGGGCATGAGAGTGATGGTTCACCCTTCAGAGTGAAGTGGCATGACAGCGCGAGCTTCACTGATCAGGCGATGTTGGTCCCGACAGGGCTGCGCGAACTGCTCAAAGGCGCTGCATTACTCGATTGACCCGGTTGCGGGCGCCGACGGCCAGCCACTGACTCGTGCCGCCGGGCCGCCGGAAGGATCTGCCAAGTAAGCAATCAGTGAATGACCAGTGCTGGTTTCGGCGATGAGCTTGCTCGCCGGGCCGAATATCGCAGCGCGCTCTTGGGGCGTGCAGGTCGGCAGGTACACGCGCAGGACTCTGGGGTCGTAAAAGCGGAACACCAGCAGGTTGCCATCCGGGTCGGTGACGCGCAGCAAGGTGCGAAAGTGGCTGCGTAACTCGTCCAGGGAGAGCCGGGCGGGGGCGATGACGAAAATGCCCCAGCTCTTGCCCCAACTTTCTTCGAACAGGCGGGCGGTGTACGCCTGCTGTGGATCGAGGTGCAGCAGATAGGGGGCGGCCGCCGACAGGCTCGGTGCGAGTTCACCTGCGTACAGGCAAGAAAACTCCGCACCGCTGCTCCGGACCAGAGATTCGATGCGTGGGTCGCGGGCTCCGTCAAGCAAGGCGTAGACCTTGGGCGCGTCCGGGCGCGAACCCTGGGGCCAGAATTCGGCGGTCAACCATTCGTTGCGACTGGGGCGAAACTGGCTCATCGGTTGCAGATCTCGCAGAAGGGCACGCCGGTTTTTGCGGCGGTCACCAGTGTTTGCGCCTGAATGTTTTGCTGAACAAGTCGGGTTTCTGCGGGGGACGGCGTAGCGGCTGTAGAGGCCGGTGTTGCCAGCGGTGTCGCCGCTGTGGGGGTATTGACTGGCGCCGCACTGAGGGTTTTACCGGCGGTGTCGGCATCTGCGGGTGTCAGCGCTATCGGCAGTTTGATCGCGATACCGCTTCCGGAGCCTGGGGATCCGCCGGAGTTGTTTTTCACCTGCGCACCACTGATGGTCACACCGCCGACATCGACCTTGACGAAACTCCCACCAGCCTTGGCCGTCAGTTCCATTGCGCCTTCGACCACAACCTTCTGGCCGGCGTAGTAATGGATTTCTGACCCGGCCTCGACGAACTGCGCAGTCCCCACCTTCAGATGCTGCGTCACACTCACGGTCAGGTGATCATCCGCCCGCATCTCGCTAATCCGATCCAGATGCGTAATCCGGTGCTCTTCAACCTTGAATTCGCTCAGCGTGTTGGCTTCAACGGTGTCATGCCGTTCATTGCCGACGCGGATTTTTTGGTCGTGCTCGATGTTCTCGTCCCAGTCGCGTTGGGCGTGGATGTAGATCTGCTCGGCGCCTTTCTTGTCTTCGATGCGGAATTCGTTGTAGCCCTTGCCGCCCGGTGAACTCAGGGTCTTGAAGGTGCTGCGGGTCTTGTTGGCCGGCAGGTCGTAGGGGACGACGTTTTCCTTGTGGTACAGGCAACCGGTGACCAATGGCTGATCGGGATCGCCTTCAAGGAAGGTGACGAGCACTTCCATGCCGATGCGCGGGATGGCGATGCCGCCATAGGCAGCGCCGGCCCAGCCGCTGGCGACGCGCATCCAGCAGGTGGTTTTGTCGTTGGACTGACCGTCGCGGTCCCAGTGGAATTGCACTTTGATCCGGCCGTACTGGTCGCAGTGGATTTCTTCGCCTGCGGGGCCGGTGACGACGGCGGTCTGGCTGCCGAGGACTTTTGGTTTCGGGTGTTCAAGGGCAGGGCGGTAGTGCGCGTCCCACGGGGTGGCGAGGAAGCTGTTGCGGTAGCCCTGGTGGAAATCGCTTTTGTTGTCGGTGACGTCACTGGTGACGTTTTCGCCGAGTACTTGCGGTTGTTTGCCTTCGTGGAAGACTTCCAGCAGCAGCCACAGGTCATTCCATTCGGCGCGCGGGTGTTCGGCCAGCGTCAGAAAATGGCCGCTGGTGAGGGTTGGTTCGTCACCTTTGCCTTCGGCGAGTTTGTAGTCGCTGCGATGGCGTTCGAGGGCGCGGGTCGAGAGGAATTTACCGCGCTCGCGGGTGGTGAAACGGCCGGGGTAGTCGTAGTCCTCGAGGTCTGGGGCGAACTCGGTTTTCACCGCGCCTTCGGGGAGGATCTTCGGTTTTTCGAAGTCATAATCGCGGCGGCTGACGCGGGTGGTGCGGGTTTCCAGGCGCAGGTTGAAGCGCTTGATCACCGGTTTGTCGGCGGCCATGCCGGAGTCTTGCTGGTAGCTCACTGGTTTCAGTTTACGGAAAACGGTCTGGTCGTCGCCGAACACCAGTTTGTGGCCGCTGCCGCTGTGCTGGAAGTGGAAGTGAATGCCTTCTTCTTCGCACAGGCGCTGGATGAAATGCAGGTCGGATTCGTCGTACTGCACGCAGTAGTCACGCTCCGGGTATTCGGCGCCGAGCTGGAAGCTGTAGGCGTCGGCGAGGATGCCGCGATCTTCCAGCACCTGAGCGATGATCTTCGGCACAGTCAGTTGCTGGAAGATCTGCTGATCGTGGTTGTGCCGCAGGTAGGCCAGTTGTGGCACCAGGCTGAGGCTGTAACGGGTCAGGGTTTTGCCGGAGTCGCCTTGCTCGATGCGATAGACCAGACCGTGGATCTTGCCTTCGCCGGTGGGGCCGAAAGTCAGGACGCCGGGCTTGTGCAACAGTTCTTCGAGTTTGAGGTCGGGGCGGGCGCTGATGAGTTCGAGGTCAAAACAGAAGGGCTGGTTGACGGCTTCATGGCCAACAAAGCTCAACACCTGCAGATCGGTGGAGCCGCTTTCAAGGGAAAAGGTAATGTGGGTAGCGTTTGCGTCCAGCATGCCTGACTCCTTCCATGGAAAAGCTTTGCTGATGGTGCAGCAATACCAATGTGCTATCAAGGGATTTTAAACGCGCTTAAACGCCTGCATTAAACTCGATCTCAAAGCACTGTACCGAGGTGTCCGCCGCAATGAACTCACCATGGACTCGTTGATGACTGCCGCTGGTCGGGCGTTGAGCGCTGGCGATCCGCTGGGTGCGTTGAACTACGTTGCCCTGCGTGAAGATCCGCCTGCGCTGGCGTTGCGTGGCATTGCCATGGCCCAGCTCGGTGATCTGCCCCGCGCCAAGGCGTTGTTGCAGCGCGCGGTGAAAGCCTTTGGCAGCAACGAACCGCTGTCGCGGGCGCGTTGCATGGTGGCCGAGGCGGAAGTGGCGCTGGCGACGCGAGACCTGGGCTGGCCGGTGAAAGCGTTGGAGGCCGCTCGGCAGTTGTTGCACAGCCACGGTGACCGGTTGAACGCAGCGCACGCGCGATATTTGCAGATTCGCCGCCTGCTGCTGATTGGTGAACTGGATGCGGCCGAAGCGCTGCTTGTGGAAGTGGATCGCGCACCCTTGCCGCCGGCGCTGCATGCGGCCCATGAACTGATGTCGGCCGGGATTGCCCTGCGCCGGATACAGGCGCACAAGGCTCGCGCCGCACTTGCACGGGCGCAGCTAGCAGCACAACAAGCGGGCATCGCAAGCCTGATGGCAGAGGTCGAACACGCCATACGAGACTTCGACGCGCCGGCTGCGCGGTTGATCAGCGCGGGCCACTCGCAAGCGGTGAATCTGGCGCAGGTTGAAGCGTTGTTCGCGTCGTCGGGCCTGGTGATCGATGCCACGCGCTACACCGTGCGCGGAGCCGGGATGACCGTGACACTGGCAACCCGGCCGGTGCTGTTCAACCTTGCCCGATTGCTTGCGCAAGCCTGGCCGGGCGATGTGTCTCGGGAGCAACTGATTGCGACGGCGTTCCGCCTGCAGCTCAGTGATGAAAGCCACCGCGCGCGATTGCGTGTCGAAATCGGTCGGCTGCGATCAGCTTTGCAACCGTTGGCGAATATCACCGCAACTTCGCGCGGCTTTGCACTGGTAGCGGCCGATGTGGCGTTGCTCACGCTGCCGGTTGAGGACAAACAGGCGCAATTGTTGGCCTTGCTGGCTGACGGTGAGGCCTGGTCGAGTTCAGCGTTGGCGCTGGCGTTGGGGCGCAGCCAGCGACAGGTGCAGCGGGCACTGGAGGCCTTGGCCGTGGAGGACAAGGTGCAGGCTTTCGGCGTGGGCCGGGCGCGGCGCTGGGTGACGCCACCGCTACCGGGTTTCGCGACGATCTTGTTACTCCCGGTGTCGCTGGGCAATGGTTAGGCTGGACCCACACATCCACGAGGAAGCCGACATGAAACAGGCAAACGCAGAAATCCTTCGCGAATACGGTCCTTTTGACCACATCAAAGGCATTCACGGCGTGACCTTCGATGGCCAGCACGTCTGGTTCGCCAGCGACGGTCAGCTCAATGCACTCGACCCGGTCAGCGGCGAAACCGTACGCTCGATCCAGATTAGCGCCGATGGTGGCACCGCCTTCGATGGCCAGCATCTGTATCAGATCGCCGATCGCCATATCCACAAGATCGATCCAGCCACCGGGCGCGTCCTCCACACCATCCCGGCACCGGGCAATGGCGGTGATTCAGGCATGGCCTGGGCGGACGGCTCGTTATGGGTGGGGCAGTATCGCGAGCGCAAGATTCATCAGATTGATCCGCAGACCGGCAAAATCCTGCGCACGCTGGAGTCGAACCGCTTTGTCACCGGGGTGACCTGGGTGGAGGGCGCGTTGTGGCATGGTACTTGGGAGGGGGATGAGAGTGAGCTGCGGCATATCGATGCGCAGAACGGTGAAGTCTTCGAGTCTCTGAAGATGCCGGCGGGGCAGGGAGTTTCAGGTTTGGAGGCTGACGGCGCGCATCGCTTTTATTGCGGTGGCGGCGACAGTGGCCGGGTGAGGGCGGTGCGTCGGCCCAAATCGTGAGGTGACTGGACTGGCCTCTTCGCGAGCAGGCTCGCTCCCACATTGATTGCGGGTGAACACAAGCTTTGTGAGTTACCCAAAATCTGTGGGAGCGAGCCTGCTCGCGAAAGCGCAGTCTCAGGCACCGCTGTTTCGACGACGTTCAATACCCTCCGGGCCGCCAATGTCCAGCAGCCTTCTTTCCACCAAGACATTCTCAAGGGCCTGGCGCTCGACCGGCGCCATTTGGTGCTCGCGCTTTTTCAGCTCCAGCAGAATCGGGCTCGACCAGGTGCGATAGGTTTGTTCGATGTTGCGACGCGACGTCATCAGTCTCTCCTTGATCAAGAGCCCGGTGTAGCAGGCAGGGGCTCAATCCGATGAGGTGTTAACGTTAGTCGACAACCCCGGAAGTTGCGAACGCACCGCGATCCCCTCCTGCAAAGGGATGGGCGGTGTTGCGCAAATTAATGGTTCGGCACGATCAGAGGCCGCCGCGGTCGTACTCTGCACATGGGCGTATCACTTGTGGAGATCCAATGAGCCAGGAAGTCCTGACCACCGAAACCAACCGCCGCCAGTTGCAGCAGATCATCGCCGGGCTGTCTGACGGGGTGATTCTGCTGGAGCTGGATCAGAGCATTCTCTGGGCCAACGAAGCCGCGCTGTCCATGCACGGCGTCAACCGGATCACCGATCTGGGCCACAATGCCGACGAATACGCCAAGAAATTCAATTTGCGCTATCGCAATAATCACTCGATCAGCGCCGAAAACTATCCGATCAGCCGAGTGGCGCGCTGTGAGAGTTTCAATGACGTGCTCATTGAAGTGTCGCCGGCCGACGATCCGGAACGCATCTGGGTGCACAGCGTGCGCAGCATGATTCTCACCGACCGCGAAGGGCAGCCCGAATCACTGGTGCTGATCATGAGCGACGTTACTGATTGGGCCAACGCCGAGCAGCGCTTCGAAAGGACGTTCAACGCCAATCCGGCACCGGCGGTGATCTGCCGACTCAGTGATCTGCGTTACATCAAGGTCAATCCGGGGTTTCTGGAAATGACCGGGTACACCCGTGAGCAAGTGATCGGCACGTCCTCTTATGAAATCGATATTTTCGAACAGGCCGAACGCCGGGATCTGGCTATTCAGCGCCTGCGCGACGTCGCAACCATCCCGCAGATGCAAGCTGAGCTGCGCTTGCCCGATGGCAGCAGCAAGCAGGTAATCGTGGCCGGTCAGCCGCTGACGCTCAACGATGAGGATTGCATGCTGTTCTCCTTTGTCGACATGGAGCTGCGGCACAGGGCCGAGGTGGCGCTTCGTCAGAGTGAGGAGCGTTTTGCCAAAGCGTTTCGCCTGACGCCGGTGCCGATCCTGATCTGTAGCGCCGATGAGCAGCAGGTGATCGATGTCAATCAGGCCTTCCTCGAAACTCTGGCCTACGACAGCGCGGACGTGCTCGGTAAAACCGTGACGCAGCTGGACTTTATCGATGACAGCGGCGCACGCTCGCGGCTGCTGGCGGCGCTGGCGAAAAACGGGCGGGTGGATCGGGTGGATGTGCGGGTGCGCAAAAAGGATGCGAATCTGCTCGAGTGTGCGCTGTCGGCCGACACTGTGAATATTCATGACATGCCGTGTTATTTACTTGTGCTGATGGACATCACGGAGCGCAAACGTACCGAGCTAGAGCTTGTCGCGGCGATTGAAGAGGTGATGAAAGACGCGTCGTGGTTCAGCCGTACGCTGATCGAAAAACTGGCCAATGTGAAGAAGGTCAACTCGCCGCAACTGCCGAGCGTTTCGTTCACCGATTTGACGGCGCGCGAGCGTGATGTACTGGGGTTGATCTGTGAAGGACTGGCGGACAAGGAGATCGCGGCGCGGCTGAAACTGGCGCCGAACACCGTGCGTAATCATGTCGCGACAGTGTATTCCAAGCTGGATGTGCACAGTCGCAGTGAGGCGATTGTCTGGGCGCGCGAGCGTGGCTTGTTTGCCGGGGATTCCAGCGTCAAGGGGCAGCGATAGGGTGCAAATGCACTAGTTGGTCTGGTGCAATTTGAGGTGTTGGCCGGCAGCGGCTGTTCTTAGTCTGGCTGGGTGCGGTGCAAGCCTTTTGAGGTTTGTGGTCGCGTCCCTTCGAAGTTGCTAAAGGAACAACCGCAATGATGAATCTTGCGCAGTTGCGCGCGCAGCTTGAACGCAGTTTTTCTCCGCTGGCGTGTGAGTGTCTGGTGGATGGTGATCATTCGCTGACGGTGAAGCTGTATCACCCGGTGTCTGGGCAGGTGGATCTGGTGATCAGTGGCTTGAAGCTTGATGTGTTGCGTACGGCTGAGGCTGTTGAGGCGTTGGTTGAGGAGTTGCGGTATGAGCTTGAGAGCAACTCTTTGCGTTCGTCTCGGGATCCGGATTTGGCGTAGGCCCCTTGGGCTTGGCGGCCTGACAGCTGACCAATTTCTAGCAGATGTACGCTTTCAACTTTGGGAGCGAGCCTGCTCTCGATGTGGCCCTGTCAGACAAATCACATTTCAATCTGCCAACCCGCTCGAACCCCAACGCAAAATCGACAGCCAACTTCCCCGGATACGGCCGATTCGCTGGCGCTTGCGGGGGGCTCGGCTATAAAGAATGAGTGGTCAGGTCTTCCGTGGTCGGTTCGGTCGCGGGAGTTGCTCTTCCATTTATCGCGGGTCGTCCTATGAAAAATCCTGGGAAACGCGTGTTGCCGTTGGCTTTCTTTACATTGCTGCTGGCTGGCTGTGCCAGTCCTCCACCCCCTCCACCGGTCGCGCCGCCGCCACCGCCGGAGCGCACGTGTCAGGTGCTCGAAAACACTGAGGTCGCCGGTGACGTGTACGCCGACGGGCAGGTTACTCGACACATCACAACCACCCGTTGCGTCACGCAATAGCGTCGGCGGGGTGATTGATGTTGCCCTTGCTGTTGGTGCATTTCGGCTGGCAGTTGCCGAAGGTCATTGCCTGATACACAACCCCTGTGGGACCGAGTCCGCTCGCGAACGCGGTGTGTCATTCAAGTCACATTGGCTGACACTACGCCTTTGCGAGCAAGCTCGCTCCCACCGGGATTTGCGTGTTAGCAGTGCATATCAGGACAGGAAACCACCATCCACATTCAGCGCAACACCGGTGGTGTAGCTCGACGCATCACTGGCCAGGTACAACACCGCACCGGCCATTTCACTCGGATCGGCCACACGCTTGAGCGGGATCTGCGTCAGTGCCTGCTTGAGGATCGCATCGTTTTTCACCAGTGCCGACGCGAATTTGGTGTCGGTCAGGCCCGGCAGCAGAGCGTTGCAGCGGATGCCGAACTGCGCGCATTCCTTGGCGAACACTTTGGTCATGTTGATTACCGCTGCCTTGGTCACCGAATAGATGCCTTGGAAGATCCCCGGTGAAATACCGTTGATCGAGGCGACGTTAATAATGCTGCCGCCACCGTTTTCACGCATCAGCTTGCCGGCTTCCACCGACATGAAGAAGTAACCACGAATGTTTACGTCGACAGTCTTCTGGAATGCACCCAGATCGGTGTCCAGCACGTTGCAGAATTGCGGATTGGTCGCGGCGTTGTTGACCAGAATATCAAGGCGGCCGAACTGTTCCTTGATCCCGGCGAACACCTGGCTGATCTGTTCCATCTCACCGATGTGGCAAGCCACGGCTGTAGCCTTGCCGCCAGCAGCAATGATCGCGTCGGCGACGTGCTGGCAACCGTCGAGCTTGCGGCTCGAAACGATCACGTGGGCACCTTGCTGGGCCAACAGTTTGGCGATGGCTTCACCGATGCCACGGCTGGCGCCGGAGACGAAAGCGATCTTGCCGTCGAGGTCGAACAACTGAGTCTTGGACATAAGGGTTCCTGGGTGTGGGCCGTCAGAGGCTCGATTTCGCAATGACCTGCAAGCTCATCTGCTCCAGCAGTTTGTTCATGTGAATGAACTGCGCGAAGCGTTTGTCCTGAGTCTGGCCATGGTAGAAGCGGTAGTAGATCTGCTGCACGATGCCGGCCAGGCGAAACAGGCCATAGGTGTAGTAGAAGTCGAAATTGTCGATCTGGATGCCCGAACGTTCGGCGTAGTAATCGACGAACTCACGGCGGGTGAGCATGCCCGGCGCGTGGCTCGGCTGGCGGCGCATCAGTTGCACCGGCGCCGGATCATCGGCCTGAATCCAATAGGCGAGGGTGTTGCCCAGGTCCATCAACGGATCACCGAGGGTGGTCAGTTCCCAGTCGAGTACGCCGATGATTTGCATAGGGTTGTTCGGGTCGAGAATCACGTTGTCGAAGCGATAGTCGTTGTGGACGATGCTGGAGGTTGGGTGGTCGGCCGGCATCTTGTCGTTGAGCCAGGCTTTGACCTTTTCCCAGTGTGGCGCGTCGGGTGTCAGGGCTTTTTCGTAGCGCTCGCTCCAGCCTTTGATCTGACGGGCAACGTAGCCTTCCGGTTTGCCCAGATCACCGAGACCACAGGCGTGGTAGTCGACGCGGTGCAGCTCGACGAAGCGGTCGATGAAGCTCTTGCACAGCGCTTCGGTTTTCGCTGAATCGAGGCCCAGTTCCGGTGGCAGTTCCGAGCGCAGGATGATCCCTTTGACGCGCTCCATTACGTAGAACTCGGCGCCGATCACCGCTTCGTCGGTGCAGTGCACGTAGGCTTTCGGGCAATACGGGAAGCCGTCGCGCAATTGATTGAGGATGCGGAATTCACGGCCCATGTCGTGGGCGGATTTAGCCTTGTGGCCGAACGGCGGACGGCGCAGGACGAATTCCTGTTCCGGGTATTCCAGCAGGTAGGTCAGGTTCGACGCACCGCCAGGAAACTGGCTGATCGCAGGTGTGCCGCTCAGGCCTGGAATGTGCGCCTTGAGGTACGGATCGATCAGGCTGGCATCGAGTTCTTCGCCAGAGCGGATCCGGGTGGACTGGTCAGTAAGCGCCATGCTTATCCCTTCTGCTTATTTTGGAGGCCAGACATCATTGGCTAATCTAATGGCGCGCTCAGATCGCCACAAGCGCGGGTCGGTCTTATAGGTTAGCGTGTTGCCCGATAATCAGCGTTCCGAATAGGCGCAAAGGCCCCCCGCAAAAGTCACCACAGGCTGTGGCAGCTCCTGTCGGGGTTGCGTTTTGATCAGTGCACGCGCTGGTTGTTGAGCTTCGGAGGCAATGCGATCGGTGTGAGTACCGGTTGCCCGGAGAAAAATGCTGCGAGGTTTTTGCCCACCAGTTCCACCGTGCCTTGAGTAGCTTCTGGGGACAGGCCCGCGACGTGTGGCGTCAGCAGCACGTTGCTCAGGTTTTTCAGCGTATCCGGCACTTGGGGCTCGTGGTCGAACACATCCAGTGCGGCGCCGGCAATTCTACGTTGTTCCAGGGCGGTGATCAGGTCCGCCGTGGCGATCACGCTGGCGCGGGCAATATTGACGATGAAGCCTTTCGGACCGAGCGCATCGAGGACCGGACGGGTGACCAGGTGCTGTGTACCGATGCCGCCGGGCGTGGCGATGATCAGGAAGTCCGACGCCCGGGCCAGTTCGGTCGGCGTCGAGCAGAACGCGTAAGGCACGTCGCTGCGCACTTGGCGGCTGTGATAGCTGATCTCCATGTCAAAGCCCAGATTCGCGCGTTTGGCAATCGCCATCCCCACCGCACCGAGACCAAGAATCCCCAAGTGCTTGCCGGCCAGTGACGGGCGCATGATTTTCGGCCACTCCCCGCGGCGTACGGCCGCGTCGCAACGCGGGATGTCACGGACCAGCGCCAGCAGCATCGCCATCGCATGATCGGCCACAGACGAGGCATTGACCCCGGCGCCGTTGGTGACGGTAATGCCGCGGTTGCTCGCGGCTTGCAGATCGACGTGTTCGTAACCGGCGCCGATCACCGTGATGATTTTCAGGGCGGGCAGGGCGGCGATTTCATCGGCGGTGAGGCCAAGTGGGCCACGGGTCAGCACTGCGTCGATGCGGCTACCGTGGGTAGCGATGGCTTGCGCACGTTCGGCGGGTGTGGGGGCGAGGATCAGGTGAAAACCCTGATGTTCGAGGATCGGCAAATAGTCATTGATGGTTTCAACCAGTACCAGAACGGTTGCGGGCATTGCGCGGCTCCTGTGAACGTCTGCGGGGTGGTCGCGAAAGTCGTTTCAGAGTGCTGAATCCGCAGCGACTTGGCAATCGTTGTCATTGGCGCAGTGGTGCTTTGATTCTGGACGGCTTCGGACAAGAAGCAAGGCAGGCAGCACACCGGTGATCCGGTGTGCTGCCGGGATCATTGGGCTTTGGCTTGTTCAGCCATCGCGATCGGCTTGATATCGTAGGTCGGATAGAACTCGGTGCGGTAACTGCCCCATGCGGTGTTTTCCAGTGCAAGGTTCACTTCCGCCAGACGCGAGACAGGAAAGCGCACCGTTACTACCTGGCCGATACCCATCATGATGTTCCAGCTCACCACCTCGACTCCGGCCGGGGGAAACGTTTTGTGGAAACCCTGTTGCGCGAGCTGGGCCTTGAGCTCACTTAGCGGTCGGGTTTGATCGTGTTTCAGAAATACGGTCAGCATCATCGCGTTGTCGGCAGTGGCGACGGCATTTTTTGTGGGTTCGGCAGCGGCTTGCGCGCTGACCCCGGCACAATAGACGGAAGAAATCAGTAACGACGACAACAGCAGGGTCTTAAGTGACGTTTGCATATCGAACTCCTGGTCTTATTGTTTGATGGCAGACCTGGTTTCTATCGTTCCGGTATAGGGCGCGTGAACGACATGAATGCGGACGAGAGGGTTGTTGTCGACCATGTCGCGGGGTACTTCACGAGAATAAGTGAACTCGCGGTCGTTCAATGTTTCCAGACGCCTGACCAATGTTTTGGTCGGGCCAATATCCGGCACAAGAATGTGCTGCTGCTGATCGCCGGTAACGAAGAAATAACCACCCCCGCCATTGTTGTACTTTGATTCGCCTGTATCGGCGTAAAAGAACTCGTATCGATTACGCTCGGGATCCCACGTCGAAATGCCAACGACGCCGGGGTACTGTGCTTTGACGTCGGTTTCCGGGGCGCCGTCGATATAGACCTTGGTGGTCAGCCATCGCGGCGAAGAAGCCAGCTCGCGGACGTCGGCAGTGGCGCTGGCGAGCGGGGCAAGCAAAGCGGTCAACAACAGGCCGGTCATCATGTACTTTTGCATGCTGTGTCCTCTTGGTTGGAATCCAGTTATTAATTGTTCGGATTCGGGGCGATAAAAATATAGGCTTGCCGCGGAGTATTGTTCAATGGCTGGGTAGTTGTTTGTAACAAATACCGGTTATTCGATTTTTGAGTAATATTTTGTTGTGAATGTGTTGGCCGTTTAAGTTGTAGGAATAGTCTGAAATGTTTGTGGCTGGATCGCTTATTTATTGGTGTTTTCTGTAGCTAACGAAGCTGGCGTAATCAACTGATTACACAATGATGTAGGACAGGGGATGCCGTAACAGATATCTGGTTGACGCAACCGCAGCAATTTAAGTTGCGTCAATTTCAGGGAGGACTTCCTTAGAACGTCACTTCAGCGCTGTCGACTAATCGTGCGAAGGCGGCACCGAGCGTTGCGTTGTGATGTTTGATGATCGCTTCGGCCGGCAGCGCGGCAGTGTCCATGCAGGTGTGGGCGTCGGCGACCAGCACTGGTTTGAAGCCTAGATCGGCAGCGCTACGGCAGGTGCTGTCGATGCAGAACTGGCTTTTCATGCCGACCACATAGAGGTCTTCTACCTGTGCGGCTTTGAGTTGCCGCGCAAGGTCAGTGCCATGGAAAGCATTGGGTCGGGATTTATCGAAGAGGGTGTCGATATCTGCGTCCAGTTCAAGCGCTGGCAGTAATTGCCAGAAAGGACTGCCAGCGGCAATCGGTGAGCCGTCCGGGCCGGTGTGGCGCACGGCGAAGATCGGCACTCGATTCGCGCGGGCCTGAGCGACCAGGCGCTGGATGTTGGCCAGAACCCGTTCGCCCTGGTAGGGTTTTTCCGATCCGTGGAACAGACCGACCTGCATATCGATGATCAACAGTGCTGCGGACATGGCGCTTCTCCTGGGGTGCTGCAGATGCCGCACGGACGGGAGAAACAACAAGGCCCCGTCCATTGCTGGCGGGGCCTTGGGGTTTGCTGCGCTGGGTTTACCTCAGACAGAAACACCACGACCCGCCGGTGGCGGTCGTGGTGGTACGGGTGAGTTGCAGCACGCGAATGTTCATGGGCCGATCATGCTGGCCCCGGTATCGGGCTGTCAACGAGCGGATCAAGTGACGTACTGCGCGATGCCATTGCCGAATGACCAGTTCTCTTTCTTGACCTCGACCAGATTGATGAACACGTCTTCCCGGCGTACCGCCAACTGTGTGTGCAGGCTTTCGGCGATTGTTTTGAACAGCAACTGCTTTTTCTCCACCGTGCGCCCTTCGCTGATGGTGATCTGAATGAACACCACGCCATCGCTGCGCTGGATCCCCAGATACTGCGGGTCGTATACGAAGTGCTGGCTGTCGTGCTCGGTGAGGATCTGGAAGTTGTCGTGCTCGGGCACATCAATACAACTGCGCAGGGCGGAATAGATCTGCTCACCGATGCGTTTGGCGAAAGTGGGGTCGGGGTTTTGTTTGATGTCGACGCGAACGAGGGGCATGGGCAGAGACTCCGGTGGGGGGAACCCATTCACGCTAGAACATATCAACCAGATTGAAAGTATGGGGTGATGACCTCGTTGCTGTTTTTGTATGAGGCTACTTACGAAACTCGAGGATTTTACCTACGCATTTGGCAGAGCCATCTGCTATCGGGCAGACGGTCAACGCGAAATCATGGGGCCGCGATGGGAGGTGGCCCAGGATGGAAAAGCTTCCCGAGCGTTAACTGTCAGCAGCCAAGGAAGGTTCATGCATCTTGATGACCACAAAAATGTGGAGCTCGAAAGGCTACAAACAGAAACCCAAAAGCTCGGTGTGGAGAGGCGCAAGCTTTGAGCACCAAAAAAGGGAAGGGGGCAGTATGAGCACAGAGGAAAGCAGAGCCAGAATAGACCGACTGTATCAAGAGGAGTTTGAGTTCAGAGAAGCCATGAAGCCCTTTCGCAAAGCCGAAAGGCGTGAAACGGTTTTGCTGTTTAGCCTTGGAATGTTGATGGGCGCGGTGGGGATCGCTTTCGTGATGGTGTTGGCTCGGACCATCTGAATACCCGTGCATGTGCCTATTAACGACATCATGAATACCTGTTTACGACAGATAATTTCCCGAAAACGACGCCAAAGGGATCTGCTCCACACAACCATTCCTCAGCTAAGTCTTTGCTTCTGCTCATTTATCACGGAGAATCGCGCCCCTGTTTCGGCCGGAGCATGTCTGTCGGTTTTTTCCGACGCGTCCTGACCGAGTGGCAAGTGACCGGAATGCGGAGATCCGACCGGATGAATGATCAGGCCAATAGCGTCGAAGAGCGCTTTGATGCAGCAGCACCCGCTGAACTTTCGAGCTGGAATCGCCAGGACACCACCTGGATGTTGGGGTTGTTTGGAACGGCCATTGGCGCCGGTACCCTGTATTTGCCGATCAACGCAGGCTTGGGTGGCTTCTGGCCGCTGGTCGTTCTTGCGCTGCTGGCGTTCCCGATGACGTTCTACGCACACCGTGGCCTGACTCGTTTTGTGCTTTCCGGTCGCGAAGGCGCTGACATCACTGAGGTGGTCGAACAGCATTTCGGCATCAAGGCTGGTGCGCTGATCACGCTGCTTTATTTCTTCGCGATCTTCCCGATCCTGCTGATCTACAGCGTCGGCTTGACCAACACGGTCGCCAGTTTCCTTGAGCATCAATTGCACATCACACCGCCGCCCCGTGCGTTGCTGTCGTTCGTGCTGATTCTGGGTTTGCTGGCCGTGGTGCGTTGCGGTCAGGAGGCGATCGTCAAGGCGATGAGCCTGATGGTGTACCCGTTTATCGTCGCGCTGCTGTTTCTGGCGGTGTACCTGATTCCGCACTGGAACGGCGGCATCCTCACCACCGTTTCGCAGGTGCCGCCACCGTCGGCGCTGCTGCACACGCTGTGGCTGGCGATTCCGGTGATGGTGTTCTCGTTCAACCACTCGCCGATCATTTCGGCGTTCGCGGTGGATCAGAAGCGTCAGTACGGCGTGCATGCCGATGAGCGCAGCTCGCAGATCCTGTTCCGCGCCCATGCGTTGATGGTGCTGATGGTGCTGTTCTTCGTCTTCAGCTGCGTACTGACGCTGTCGCCGGAGCAACTGGCGGAAGCCAAAGAGCAGAATCTGTCGATCCTGTCGTACCTGGCCAACCACTTCAACAATCCAACCATTGAGTTCGCCGCGCCGCTGATCGCGTTTGTGGCAATTTCCAAGTCGTTCCTCGGCCACTACATTGGAGCGAGTGAAGGTCTGAAAGGCCTGATCGTCAAGAGCGGCAAGCGCCCGAGCGCCAAGGCACTGGATCGCATCGTGGCGGCGTTCATGCTGGTGATCTGCTGGATCATCGCGACGCTGAACCCGAGCATTCTGGGCATGATCGAAACCGTCGGCGGCCCGGTTATCGCGGCGATTCTGTTCCTGATGCCGATGTATGCGATTCGCAAGATTCCGGCGATGGCGCGCTATCGTGGTCAGGCGTCGAACGTGTTTGTTACGGCGGTAGGTCTGGTAGCGATATCGGCACTGGTTTACAAGCTGACGATGTAACGCAGACTCAAGCGAAAAGAACCGCTGTGCCTGCCCAGGCACGGCGGTTTTTTTATGTCCGGGAGCCGAGTTTGCTCGCGAAAGCGATGAGACCCGAACAGGTAGCTACCCTCCAGCAGGCATAAAAAAACGCCGCTCATCTCACGATGGGCGGCGTTTTTCAATGCGTTGTAACGTTAGGCTTGAACGACCGGGATGTTGGCGTTCGCAGCAGCTTCACGGAACTCGGCGATCTGGTCGAAGGACAGGTAGCGGTAGATATCGGCCGCCATGCTGTCGATCTTGCCAGCGTATTCCATGTACTCCTCGACGGTCGGCAGGCGACCCAGGATCGAAGCAACGGACGCCAGCTCGGCCGAGGCCAGGTAGACATTCGCGCCGTCGCCCAGACGGTTCGGGAAGTTACGGGTCGAAGTCGACACCACGGTGCTGTTCGGCTCAACGCGTGCCTGGTTACCCATGCACAGCGAGCAGCCTGGCATTTCCATGCGTGCGCCAGCCTTGCCGTAGATGCCGTAGTAGCCTTCTTCGGTCAGTTGGTGAGCGTCCATTTTGGTCGGCGGCGACAGCCACAGACGGGTTGGCAGCTGACCCTTGACCTGATCCAGCAACTTACCGGCAGCGCGGAAGTGACCGATGTTGGTCATGCACGAACCGATGAACACTTCGTCGATCTTCTCGCCAGCAACGCTGGAGAGCAGGCGGGCGTCGTCCGGGTCGTTCGGCGCGCACAGTACCGGCTCGCTGATGTCGGCCAGATCGATTTCGATGACTTCGGCGTATTCGGCGTCGGCATCGGCTTCCATCAGTTCCGGGTTGGCAACCCAGGCTTCCATCGCTTGGGCGCGACGTTCCAGGGTACGAGCATCGCCGTAGCCTTCGCCGATCATCCAGCGCAGCAGGGTGATGTTGGAGTTCAGGTACTCGGTGATCGACTCTTTCGACAGCTTGATGGTGCAACCGGCAGCCGAACGTTCGGCCGAGGCGTCGGACAGTTCGAACGCCTGTTCCAGGGTCAGACCTTCCAGACCTTCGATTTCCAGGATGCGGCCGGAGAAGGCGTTTTTCTTGCCTTTCTTCTCGACGGTCAGCAGACCGTTCTGGATAGCGAAGTACGGAATCGCATGAACCAGGTCACGCAGGGTGATGCCAGGTTTCATTTTGCCTTTGAAGCGCACCAGGATCGATTCCGGCATGTCCAGCGGCATAACGCCGGTGGCCGCAGCAAACGCAACAAGACCGGAACCGGCCGGGAACGAGATGCCCATCGGGAAACGGGTGTGCGAGTCACCACCGGTACCGACGGTGTCTGGCAGCAGCATACGGTTCAGCCACGAGTGGATGATGCCGTCGCCCGGACGCAGGGAAACGCCGCCGCGGGTCATGATGAAGTCAGGCAGGGTGTGGTGGGTAGTCACGTCGATCGGCTTTGGATACGCCGCGGTGTGGCAGAACGACTGCATTACCAGATCAGCGGAGAAGCCCAGGCACGCCAGGTCTTTCAGTTCGTCACGGGTCATCGGACCGGTGGTGTCCTGAGAACCCACGGTGGTCATTTTCGGTTCGCAGTAGGTGCCAGGACGGATGCCTTTGCCTTCTGCCAGACCGCAAGCCTTGCCGACCATTTTCTGCGCCAGGGTGTAACCCTTGGTGCTTTCGATCGGTGCATCAGGCTTCTTGAACAGGTCGAACGCTGGCAGACCCAGTTCGGCGCGAGCCTTCTCGGTCAGGCCACGGCCGATGATCAACGGGATACGGCCGCCGGCACGGACTTCGTCCAACAGCACCGGGGTCTTCATTTCGAAGGTGGTCAGGACTTCGTCGGTGCCGTGTTTGCAGACTTTGCCAGCATGCGGGTACAGGTCGATCACGTCGCCCATGTTCATGTTGGAAACGTCGAACTCGATTGGCAGTGCGCCGGCATCTTCCATGGTGTTGTAGAAGATCGGAGCGATTTTGCTGCCGAAGCAGAAACCGCCAGCACGCTTGTTCGGCACGTAAGGAACGTCGTCGCCGAAGAACCACAGTACCGAGTTGGTTGCCGATTTACGCGACGAACCGGTACCGACCACGTCACCGACGTAGGCGATCGGGAAGCCTTGACCGCGCATTTCTTCGATCTGCTTCATCGGGCCGATGGCGCCCTGCTGATCAGGAACGATGCCGTCACGGGCCATTTTCAGCATGGCCAGGGCGTGCAGCGGGATGTCTGGACGCGACCAGGCATCCGGAGCAGGGGACAGGTCGTCGGTGTTGGTTTCGCCGGTAACCTTGAACACGCGCAGGCTGATCTTGTCGGCCAGGGTCGGGCGGTTTTTGAACCACTCGCCGTCAGCCCAGGATTGCAGCACGGCTTTAGCGTGAGCGTTGCCGTTCTTGGCTTTCTCAGCGACGTCGTGGAACGCATCGAACATCAGCAGGGTGTGCTTGAGTTGCGCGGCAGCGACTGGCGCCAGCTCGGCGTCGTCCAGCAGGTCAACCAGAGTGACGATGTTGTAGCCGCCCTGCATGGTGCCGAGCAGTTCTACAGCGCGCTTTTTGTCCAGCAGCGGGGAGGAAACTTCGCCCTTGGCCAGTGCAGACAGGAAGCCGGCTTTTACATAAGCCGCTTCGTCCACGCCTGGTGGAATGCGATTGGTGATCAGGTCAACGAGAAATTCTTCTTCGCCAGCCGGAGGGTTTTTCAGCAGCTCGACCAGGCCTGCTGTTTGTTCGGCGTTAAGCGGCTGGGGAACGATACCCAGGGCTGCACGCTCTTCGATATGTTTGCGGTAGGCTTCAAGCACAGTTATTACCCTCATCAGTGGTCCCAAATGGGTGTCCGGGACGCTCATCCCGAAATTGCCGTACTCATGCTCCTCACGACGTTGTGGGTCGTTCGGCCAGAATTACCGGCAATTCCTTACAGAAGCTGCTTTCAAAGTTTTACGCCTGCAGAACGGGGAGCTGATGAGGGTTGGCGATGGGCTTTTCCCCGCTGGAAAAACCCTTCGCCAACACCGCTCTGAAGGAACGACTGTGCTCGTGACGCTTTGAAAACAGCTTCTAACGGACATTGGCGCCTTAAAAGGCTGGCTGATTCTACGGCAAAAAAAATTTAAAGGTAAGTCGGGCTCTATTGGACTTTCGTGGCAATGCGCGTGGCCGGGTCAAACGCGCGGTGCGTCTGAGACCCTGATGTTTGAGGGGTGATCAATGCCCGACAAAGGGCTAACATGCCGGCCTGTTCCGCGTTTCAGTGTTTTGCCTATCTTATGCCCAATCAGACCATCAAGACCCCCTGCGTCGGCCTCTGCTCCACTGTTTACGGTGATCTGGTGTGCCGTGGCTGCAAGCGTTTCCACCACGAAGTGATCCACTGGAATGGATACAACGAGGAGGAAAAGCGCGCGGTGTGGTTGCGTCTGGAGCAATTGCTGTCACAAGTGATGGCGGCCAAGGTCGAGATTTTCGATTCGGCGCGCCTGCGCGAGCAGCTCGAGCAGCGCAAGATCCGCTTCGTGCCGCATCAGTCGGAATATTGCTGGGCATATCAGCTGATCGCTCGCGGTGCGCGGGTGATCATTAATCTGGAAGCCTACGGCATGGTGTTGCTGCCCGAGTTTCGCGACTGGAACCTGCCGGAACTGCGCGATGCCATTGATCGGGAATTCTTCCTGCTGTCGGAAGCGCACTACCAGCGCTACATCGCCCCCGGATTTCTCAAGGACGCCTTTGGTGCCTGAAGTCCAAAAGATCGCAGCGTGCCGCAGCTCCTACAGGTTTGTGTGACGCGTTCTACCTGTAGGAGCTGCCGAAGGCTGCGATCTTTTGATCTTTAATGCTTCACCGCCAACTCCACCAGATGATCCTCCACCTCCTGCGGCTTGAGCACCAGCACATCGCTCTCCAGCGCATCCAGCACCACTTCCGCCGTATTGCCGATCAACGCCCCTGACAACCCGGTCCGTGCCACTGTCCCGATCACCGTCACTGCCGCCTGCAGCTTGTGCGCCATAAAGGGTATCAACACATCCGCGGGGCCTTCCTCAATGTGCAGATGCTCATCATCGACATCGAATTCCGCCTGAAACGCCCGGCATTGCTCGCGATAGCGCGCTTCGATGGTTTCACTCAATTGCAGCGTCGGGTCCGCAGCCGACAGCATCGGTGATGGATGCGCAGCGATCACATGCAGATGCGCCTTGGCCAGACTGGCGATGTCGTAGCCATGATCAATGATCGTCGTGTGCAAATGCCGATGTTCACCATCGGCATTGCCCACATCCACGGCTGCCAGAATCACCTTGTCCTTCCACGATCCCGCTGTTTTCACCAGCAGCACCGGGGTAGGGCAGTGGCGCAGGAGTTTCCAGTCCGCCGGGGTCAGCAGGGCTTTTTTCAGTGAACTGTCCGGGAAGTGCTGTTTGATCACCAAACCGCAACCTTCGGCCTGCTGCACATCGATGATGGTTTCGTGAAGGCTCTCGTTCCACGCCTGCTCGGTGGTCACGCTGTAGCCATCCGCCAGCAGCGCGGCTTTGAGCACACCGAGCATGCCGGCGTGGTCGTGCTTCTTGTCGCACACCAGCAGGTGCAGATGAGCCTGGGTCACACCTGCGATCAACTTGGCGCGCTTGAGCGCCAGGCTTTCCGAATGTTCGGGGTTGATGACCACCAGAATGCTGCGAATGGCTTGCATGAGCGGAGTCTCCAGCAAAGAAAAGGCACGGCGTTGCACAACTATAGTTGCTGCTCGATCGTGCGCGACTTGACGCATATCAACGCGCGCGGCTGGTGGTCTGCGGACAGGCCGGTATAATCGGCGCCCTTCGCTCGAACACCTTTTACCGTGAGCCTCATGATCCTTCCCGAAATCCACGAATTCCTTGGCTGCCGCACGCCAGACGCCTGGGTCCAGGCCGCACTGGCCGATCAGGAAACCCTGCTGATCGACCACAAGAACTGCGAGTTCAAGGCCGCCAGTACCGCCCTGAGTCTGATTGCCAAGTACCATTCCCACGTCGACCTGATCAACATGATGTCGCGCCTGGCCCGGGAAGAACTGGTGCACCACGAGCAGGTCATGCGCATCATGAAACGGCGCAAGATCGAACTGCGCCAGCTCCACGCCGGTCGTTATGCCTCAGGCTTGCGCAAGGTGGTGCGCAGCCACGAGCCGGTGAAACTGGTGGATACGCTGGTGGTCGGCGCGTTTATCGAAGCGCGCAGTTGCGAGCGCTTCGAAGCATTGGTGCCACACCTGGACGAAGAACTCGGCAAGTTCTACTTTGGCCTGCTGAAAAGCGAGGCGCGGCATTTTCAGGGTTATCTGAAGCTGGCCTATCAGTACGGCGATGCGAAGGATATCGCTCAGGTCATCGACAAGGTCCGCGCCGCCGAGCAGGAACTGATCGAGTCGCCGGATGAAGAGTTCCGCTTCCACAGCGGCGTGCCTGCCCCAGATTGTTAAAAACTCTTAAGAGTATGAAACATCACCGAAAACCGGCCCCAGTGGCCGGTTTTTGCTGCCTGAAACAAACGCCTGTGCCACGAAAGTCGCCATAATGCCGACCACTTCACACATGGGCGGCAGACGGGCGTTATGGATAACCTGGGTTTTGGCAAAGTCCTGCTGGTGGAAGACGATGAGCGTCTGGCGGCGTTGATCGCCCACTTTCTCGAACAACACGGCTACGAAGTGCGCGCGGTACATCGCGGGGATCTGGCTGTGGCTGCCTTTCTGGAATTCAAGCCGAAAGTCGTCGTGCTCGACCTGATGTTGCCGGGGCAGAGCGGTCTGCATGTGTGCCGGGAGATCCGCAGCGTGTCGGACACGCCGATCGTGATCCTGACGGCCAAGGAAGATGATCTCGACCACATTCTCGGTCTGGAGTCGGGCGCCGATGACTACGTGATCAAACCGATCAAGCCGCCGGTGCTGCTGGCCCGGCTGCGGGCGTTGCAACGACGACAGGTCCCGGAAAGCAACGTCGTCAGTTTTATGCAGTTCGGTCAGTTGAGCGTCGACCGCAGTTGTCGGGAAGTGCGACTGGCTGGAGAGAGCATCGAAATGACCACTATGGAGTTCGAGTTGCTGTGGTTGCTGGCCAGCGCGGCCGGCAAGGTGCTGTCGCGTGATGACATCCTCAATCGCATGCGCGGGATTGCCTTCGACGGGCTCAATCGCAGCGTCGACGTGTACATCAGCAAGTTGCGCAACAAGCTCAAGGACAATCCCCGCGAGCCGATGTGTATCAAGACTGTGTGGGGCAAGGGGTATCTGTTCAATCCGTTCGCGTGGGAGCTGTAGATGCTGCGGTTATTTCTCGGGCTGTTTCTGGTCATGACGATTGGTCTGGTGCTGGCGCTGCAGACGGTCGAGCGCACCTTCGATGCCTTGCTCGACTATCAGATGCAGGACTACAACCGCGAGGCTGTGCGAGGGCAAGCGTGGACGTTGGCTCAGCAGTTGCGTGACCTCGACGGCCCGGCCCGGGAAAACCAGCTGGAAACGATTCGCCCGCATTACGGCTTGGGGCTGACGCTGGTCGATGCTCATGAACTGGCTTTGAGCGACAAGGAAAAAGCCGAACTGGCCCGAGGGCTGCTGGTGATTCGTGACCAGTACACCCAATACATTTCCGCGATTGACGAGGGGTCGCAACTGCTCAGCATCCGCTTGCCGGCCGAGCCGAGCCTGATGCCGTTCTACATCGCCGGTGCCTACCTGATGATTGCCGTGATGATCGGTTTCGTGCTGTTTTTCTGGGTGCGTCCGCATTGGCGCGATCTGGAGAAACTGCGCCTGGCCGCCGAGCGTTTCGGCGATAACGATCTGTCGGTGCGCATTCAATTGTCCAAGCGCTCGAACATCCGCGATCTGGCTGAGCACTTCAACCTGATGGCGGCGCGCATCGAGGGCCTGATCGCCAATCAGCGCGAACTGACCAACGCCGTCTCCCACGAACTGCGCACGCCGATTGCGCGGCTGTCGTTTGAACTCGACCAACTCAAGCAGCAACCGGATGCCAGCCAGAACCGTGAGCTGATTGCCGATATGTATGCCGACCTCGGCGAGCTGGAGGAAATGGTTTCCGAATTGCTGACCTATGCCAGCCTTGAGCGCGGCGCGACGGTGATCAAACGGGAAAACATCCAGGCGGCCAATTGGCTCGACAGTGTGGTCGGCAGCGTGGCGCTGGAGGCTGAAGCGGCGGGGGTGCAGTTGTTGATCGGTGATTGCCGGCTCGACACGGTGCGCATCGAGCCGCGATTCATGGCGCGGGCGGTGATCAATCTGCTGCGCAACGCGATTCGCTATGCCGAGCAGCGGGTGGAGGTGACGCTGGAACGCACGGGCGATTATTACCAAGTGCGGGTCAACGACGATGGGCCGGGCGTGCCGGTGGACGGGCGGGAGAAGATTTTTGAGCCGTTTTCGCGACTGGATGCCAGTCGGGATCGGCGTACGGGCGGGTTTGGTTTGGGTTTGGCGTTGGTGCGCCGGGTGTCACAGTCCCATGGCGGGCAGGTTGAAGTGGGTGATTCGCCTTGGGGCGGGGCTTCGTTCCGGATGACCTGGGCGCATCTGGATTGAACGCCGTTGCCTGCGCCGGCCTCTTCGCGAGCAAGCTCGCTCCCACACTGGATTTGTGAACGCCACAGATCACTGTGGGAGCTGGCTTGCCAGCGATGGGGCCGTCCATGGCACTGCTATTTCAACTGGTGATCAGAAATCCCACTTGGTCGTCAGCATCAAATTGCGCGGTTCGCCGTAGAACGTCGTGTCGAAGTTGCCCAGCCCGGTCAGGTAGCGCTTGTCGAACACGTTGTTGGCGTTGACCGTGAAGCTCAGGTGCTCGTTGTACTGATAGCGGCTCATCAGGTCGACGAGGGTGTAGCCGCCCTGTTTGATCCGCGTGTAATCACCGGCCGGGGCGCTGTAGATCTTGCCGTAGAACGCGCTCTGCCAGCTCACGCCGCCACCGACGGTGACCTTGTCCAGCACGCCGGGCAAACGGTAAGTGGTGAAGGTGCGCACCATATGCTCGGGCTTGGTGGTCGACAACGGATAGCCGTACATGCGCTGCTCATCGGCATCACGGGTGCGCGCGTAGGTGTAGCCAGCGGAAATGTTCCAGCCTTCGGCCAGCTCACCGGCCAGTTCCAGTTCCACGCCTTTGGTGGTGGCGCCATCGATGGCTTTGTAGATGCCTTCGTTGGTCACCGCGTTGGTGCCGATCGACTCGGCAACGCCGTCCTGCTCAATGCGGAAAAACGCCAGGCTGGCGTTGAGGCGACCGTCAAAATACGCCGCTTTCAAACCGGTTTCGTAGCTGTCGCCCTCGACAGGGGCGAGGGTGGAGCCGTTGGCGTCTTTGTAGGTCTGCGGCTGATAAATACTGGTGTAGCTGGCGTACAACGAGTAGGTGTCATCGAGGTCATAGATCACCCCGGCGTAAGGCGTGACCACGCCGTGTTCCTTGTAACTGGTCTGGGTGTCGTCGAGGCCGGCCCCGGGGTTGTAGCGGTAGTCTTCGTTGTATTTGAAGGTGCTCAAACGGCTGCCGAGAATCACCGAGAGATCGTCGGTCGGGCGCAGGCGCGTGGCCAGATAAATACCGTTCTGGCTTTGGGTGCGCTCGTACTTGCCGTTTTTCGGGAAGTCTTGTTTTGGCAGGTTGCCGTCCCAGTCGTAAATGCTCCCCGGCACTTCGGAAAACGCACTGCCGTCGTAGGTCGCACCAGTCTGGCGTGAGTGCGCGGTCATGACGCCGGCGATCAGCTCATGCTCGCGACCGCCCAGGGTGAACGGGCCGGAGACGTTGACATCAGCGGTGTTCTGCACCCGATGACCTTCCCAGCGACCCCAATACATGAACATGCCTTCACCCGTGGCGCGGTTCGGGTTGCCACCGCTGGCCGAGGCCAGGCGCGTGTCGTGATCGGTGGTTTTCTGATCGAGGCTGACCTTGAACTTCCAGTCATCGGCCAGCGCCTGCTCCAGCGAGGCGAAATAAGTGATGTTGTCGAAATCGCGTCGGCTCCAGTCAGCGGCGGAGTTGAAGTGGCGACCAAAATCGGTCCGCCCGCCATCGGCGAAATACACCGGGTTACCGGTCCACGATGAACCGCGTGGTGTGGTGCTGGATTTGTCCACGCCGAAGGTCAGCAGGGTGTCGTCGCTGAGGTCTGCTTCGAGGATGCCGTAGAACAAGTCTTTGCGCTGGCTGTAGTGATCCAGATAAGAGTTCTGATCCGAATAGGCGCCGACGAAGCGTCCGCGCACGTTGCCCGACTCAGTCAGCGAACCGGAAATATCACCGACGGTGCGGTAAGCATCCCATGAGCCGACGGTGCCGCTGATCGACGCTTTGAATTCTTTGGTTGGTTTCTTGCGGATCAGATTGACCGTGGCCGATGGATCGCCCGAGCCGGTCATCAGGCCGGTCGCGCCCTTGATGATTTCAATGCGGTCGATGCTCGCGGCGTCGTCGCCATTGTTCGGGTTCTCGCCGTACACGCCATCGTAGGGAATGTTGACGCCGTCGTACTGGAAGTTGGTGATTGCCAGGCCACGGGCGGAAAACTCGGTACGGTCGCTGTCGTACTTCTGCATGGAAATGCCGGGGGTATTGCGCAGCGCATCACCGACACTTTGCACGCCGCGATCGTCCATTTGCTGGCGAGTGATGACCGTCACCGACTGCGGGGTTTCGCGGATCGACAACGGCAGACCAGTAGCCGAAGACATGGCGCCGGTGGTGTAAGAACGGGTGTCTTCGGTGGTGGCGCCGAGGCCCTGGGCGGAAATATTGGTGGCGCCCAGTTGCAAGGTCTGCTCGGTTTTTTCAGCAGCGTTGGCAGAAATGCTCAGCAGGGCCAGTGCCAATGGGCACAGGGCAAAACGGAAACGGACGTGCGACATGGAGATCCCTTTGCATCGAATCGATCGGTAGTTGAAGTGCTTCTGAGGGGTTAACCGAACGAGTGCGGGAAAAGGGAACTGCGCGGAATCAAGAAAGATGCAAAACCTGTGGGAGCGAGCCTGCTCGCGAAAGCGCTGGTTCAGAAAAATCAATGTTGGCTGACAGGACGCCTTCGCGAGCAGACTCGCTCCCACAGTGATTTGTGTTTGCTGTGGATCTATCGGGTCAAACCGAGGCGTTCATGCCATTGGGCGATGGATTCTTCAGGGTAGACGTCGAACTGTTTGTCTTTGGTTTTGGCCTCGACTTCCACCCACGGTGCTTTCGAGCCGAGCATCAAATGCGTGTGCTCCGGCGGCACCGGCAACGGTGTGTCAATGGCCGAGGCGAACGGGTGGATCAGCTCTGGCCACTCCGGGCTGAACAGCCATAGGCCGCTGCCGCACAGTGAACAGAAATGTCGTTCGGCCGTGCTGCGATGGGCGCGTTTGTCGCCCTCGTCTTTCATCTTCGCGTGGTAGATGCTGATATGTTTGCGCCCGCGCACCTTGAGGCTGGTCGCGTCGCCGCCGAGATTGATCGCATAACCGCCGCCGCCCTGAGTCTTGCGGCAGATCGAGCAATAGCAGCGTTGATAAGGGTAGGGGTGGGCGCTGGTGAGGCTGAATGTGACCTCGCCGCAATGGCAGGAGCCTTCGAGGTGCATGGTGCTCTCCGGTTTCTGAATGTCCGGTTCAGCCTAGAACATTCTGCGCGATGGCGGCCGGTGTGATTCGACGGGCGGGCGCAGCGTCTAGCCCCAGTGTCCCCGCAATCCCACGGGGCGAGACTTCGGAACCCGGCATGCAAGCGCTGTTGAACGAGATTCTTGACGCTGTCCGCCCGCTGATCGGGCAGGGCAAGGTCGCCGACTATATTCCTGCCCTCGGCACCGTGGCGGCCAATCAGTTGGGCATCGCCGTGTACGGCAACGACGGCGAGATGTACTGCGCCGGTGACGCCGAGACGCCGTTCTCGGTGCAGAGTATTTCCAAGGTGTTCAGCCTGGTGCAGGCCATCGATCATTCCGGTGAGGCGATTTGGGACCGCCTCGGTCATGAGCCGTCCGGCCAGCCGTTCAACTCGCTGGTGCAGCTGGAATTCGAGCGCGGTCGGCCACGCAATCCGTTCATCAATGCCGGCGCGCTGGTGATCTGCGATATCAACCAGTCGCGCTTCGCCGCACCGACCCTGTCGATGCGCGATTTCGTCCGGCGCCTGTCGGGCAACCCGCAGATCATGATCGACGGCAAAGTCGCCGACTCGGAATACCAGCACCGCGCGCGCAACGCGGCGATGGCGTATCTGATGCAGTCGTTCGGCAACTTTCACAACGATGTCGAAGCGGTGCTGCGCAGTTACTTCAGCCACTGCGCATTGCGCATGAACTGTATCGATCTGGCGCGGGCGTTCTGCTTTCTGGCCAACGATGGTTTTTGCAAACACAGCGGCGAACAGATCCTGACGCGCCGGCAAACCCAGCAGGTCAACTCGATCATGGCCACCAGCGGGCTGTATGACGAGGCGGGCAACTTCGCTTACCGCGTTGGCTTGCCGGGCAAGAGTGGTGTTGGCGGCGGGATTGTTGCGGTGGTGCCGGGGCAGTTCACGGTGTGCGTGTGGTCGCCGGAGTTGAATGCGGCGGGGAATTCACTGGCAGGGATGGCGGCGCTGGAGATGCTCAGTTCGCGGATTGGCTGGTCGGTGTTCTGACCCGATCCGCCAAACACCGCAAAACCCTGTGGGAGCGAGCCTGCTCGCGAAGGCGTCAGGTCAGCCAACATTGATGTATCAGATCCACCGCTTTCGCGAGCAAGCTCACTCCCACAGGGTTAGCGGTTGCTTTGGAGGATTGTGTTCCTATACATTTTCCGGCCGCTCCCTGCATGGTGAATCCGCTTCATGTCTCTTGCGCTCGAACGTCTAGTCGCTGGCACGCCGATCCCTTTCGCTGGTAACCGCGTCACCGTGGTCAGCCCCGAACTGGCCGCGCGGTTTCAGCCCGGTGACCACCTGCTGGTCGAGCAGGTCAGCGGCGAGTTGCTGTTGATTCCCGTGGTGGATCAGCAAGCGGCGTCCGTGGCGATCGAGCGTGCGGCAGCGGCATTCACTGCGTTGTCAACGGTGTCCGATGAGGCGATCAGCCAGTTTTTCGACCTGTTTGCGCAGCGTCTGGAAACCCCGGATTGCTGGGCGCACATCGAAACCGCCAACCTTGCCGACATCGAAAGAGCCAAGTCGCGCGGTCGTTCCACCACCCGACTGCTCGCCGATGAGCGCATGCGCGGCGACATGATCGCCGGCCTGCGTGCCTGGCGTGATGCGACGGCAACGCGTGGCAAAGTCATCAGCAGCGTCGAGCACGAAGGCTGGAAGGTCGAGCAAGTGGTCTCGCCGCTGGGCATCGTCGCGTTTGTCTTCGAAGGTCGGCCGAACGTGTTCGCCGACGCCGCCGGTGTCTTGCGCACCGGCAACACCGCCGTGTTGCGCATTGGCAGCGATGCCTTGGGCACCGCGCAAGCCATCGTCACGCACGCCTTGAACCCGGCGCTGGCCGAGGCTGGTCTGCCGGCCGGGGCGGTGTCGTTGGTGGAAAGTGTCAATCATGCCGCCGGTTGGGCGATGTTCGCTGACCGACGTCTGTCGCTGGCGGTGGCGCGCGGTTCGGGTCGTGCAGTCAGTCAGTTGGGCAGTATTGCTCAGCAGGCTGGCACCGCTGTCAGCCTGCACGGTACGGGTGGCGCGTGGTTGATCGCCGATCGTGCTGCCGATGCCAAACGCTTTGCCGCCGTGGTGCGCAACTCGCTGGACCGCAAGGTCTGCAATACGTTGAACGTCTGCCTGATCCAGCGTGATCGCGCGGCGGAACTGGTGCCGCTGTTTCTCGATGCGCTGCAACAGGCCGGTACGGCACGAGGCCAGGGCTGCAAATTGCACATCGTCGAAGGCTGCGAAAGTTATCTGCCGAGTGAGTGGCAGAACGCGACGGTCGAGGTTTATCGCGCCGAGGGTTACCAGACCGAAGCGTTGGCTGAACCTTTGGCGGAATCGGCGTTGGGCCGCGAGTGGGAATGGGAAGAAACTCCGGAAGTCAGCCTGATGATTGTCGACGATCTGGATCAGGCGATTGCGCTGTTCAACCGCTACAGCCCGCAATTTACCGTGTCGTTGATCAGTGAGGATGCTGCCGTACAAGAGCGTTTCTACAACGCGGTGAATGCGCCGTTTGTGGGCAACGGCATCACCCGTTGGGTCGACGGGCAGTATGCGCTCAACAAGCCAGAGTTGGGGCTTTCGAACTGGGAGAGTGGGCGCTTGTTTGCGCGCAGTGCGATTCTTTCGGGGGATGGTGTGTTCACTGTGCGTAGCCGCATGACCCAGATCGATCTCACAGTAAAACGCTGATCTCGTGGTCTGTGATCGTTCCCATGCTCCTGCGTGGGAACGCAGCCCGTGACGCTCCGCGTCACTGGACGCAGAGCGTCCCCGGAGGCATTCCCACGCAGAGCGTGGGAACGATCAGTTGCTCAGGCCGCGTGGGTGGTTTGTGCATGGATCGCGCAAGTCGCCGGTTGCTCGGCCAGCGGCACAAACGTGCGGCGGTCCGAAGACAGCGCATCGATCGAGCCGGTCTCGATGTCATACACCCAGCCATGCAGGTTCAGCAGGCCTTTCTCCTGGGCCAGACGCACGCTCGGGTGGGTCTGAATATTCGCCAGTTGCGCGATCACGTTCTCGCGCACCATCGAGCTCAACTTCGCCGCGTCATTGGCGTGCGGCCGCGCCTCGTTAACCACTTTCGCCGACTCGGCATGCTGCAGCCAGCCACTGACGGCGGGCAGGTGATCCATGCATTTACACTGGGCGATCGCGGTCATGGCGCCGCAGTCCGAATGTCCGCAGATCACAATGTCAGTCACCCCGAGCACCGCCACCGCGTATTCCACCGTCGCCGAAACCCCGCCCGGATGCGGACTGTAGGACGGCACGATATTGCCGGCGTTGCGGATCACGAACAGCTCGCCGGGCTCTTGTTGGGTCAGCAGTTCCGGTACGACGCGGCTGTCGGAACAGGTGATGAACAAGGTGCCGGGTTGTTGCGTGGTCGCCAGCTGTTTGAACAGTTCGGTGCGTTGCGGAAACGCTTCGTTCTGGAATTTCAGGAAGCCATCAATCAGGTTTTTCATGGTGTTGTCCTCTCAGTTCGAGCAACCGCTGCCGAATTCGCTGTATTGAAGAATGTGTTTGCCGCCGTGGCTGTCCAGATACGTCATCTCCACCGGCACCACGCCACACACATCGGCAACCGGGGTAATGCTCAGCACTTGGGCGATATCCAGTGGCATGCCGTAGCGGTAGGCGACGGCCTCGTCAGCGGCAGATGCCTGGGCGCAAAAGCCGCCGAGCAGGGCCAGAATCAACAGAATTTTTTGCATGGGGCAGCCTCCAGATGTGTTTGGTGACGGGTAGCCATTTGAGGTGGGTTGGCCCGCACGCAGGGTGCGGGCCGGTGCGAATCAGAACGGACGCAGGGGCAGGAACTTGCCGTCGAGGGTGACCACAGCGCGGGAGCCGCCTTCCGGGTCTTCGACTTTCTTGATGTCGAGTTTGAAGTTGATCGCGCTGATGATGCCGTCGCCGAACTGTTCGTGAACCAGCGCTTTGAGGGTGGTGCCGTAGATCTGGATCATCTCGTGGAAGCGGTAGATGGTCGGGTCGGTCGGCACGCCGCTGAGGCTGCCACGCAGCGGGATGATCTGCATTGCAGCGACGTCTTCAGCGCTCAGCTCAAGCTTGTCACCGACCACTTGGGCGGCGTTTTCCGGCAGCGGGTGCTGGCCGAGCAGGGCGGCGGTGACGTATGCCAGGCTCAGGCCAGTGCCGTCGGCGAGGTCCTGCCACGACAGATCTTTGCGAGCCTTGGCGTCGAGAACGCGAGTGGTCAGGGCCAGGCTGGTGTCGTTGTAGGCGTGGGACTGTTGCATGGTGTCACTCCTTTCAGGGGTTGGCTTGCTGTGTGGGATTGATCTTCTGCCGATTCATCCATAGCGTCCAAGACCGATATACAATGCTTGGCATAAGCCCAGCCTATAGATGGTGCTTCCCATGCTGCTGCGACATTTGCGTTACCTGCTGGCCGTTGCCGATCACGGCGGCTTCACCCGTGCTGCCGAGGCATTGCATGTTTCACAGCCAACCTTGTCGCAGCAGATTCGCCAACTGGAGGAAACCCTCGGGGTGAACCTGTTTGATCGCACTTCGCGTACGGTCAAACCGACGGATGCCGGCGTGGCCTACATCGAATGTGCGCGGCGGGTGCTAGTGGAGCTGGAGGCGGGGAAGCGCGCACTGCATGACGTGAAGGATTTGTCTCGCGGGACATTGCGTCTGGCGATGACGCCAACGTTCATGGCGTATCTGGTCGGGCCGTTGGTGCGCGACTTTGCCGCGCGCTATCCGGGGATTCATTTGCAGATTTTCGAGTTGTCGATGGACGACATCGAGGCGGGGCTGGCGGATGACTCGCTGGATATTGCGATTGCGTTTACGCCGGTGCGCAGTGCTGATATCGAGTGCATTCCGGCGTTTACCGAAACGCTGGGGATCATGGTCGGGCGTGAGCATCCGCTGTATGACAACCGCTCGTTACTGACGCCGGGGGATATTGCTTCGCTGGACTTTGCCTTGTTGGCGCCTGACTTCATTACGCGGTTATCGGTGGACGAGTATTTCCGGCAGCACGGGATTGCGCCGCAAGTACGGATCGAGGTGAATTCGGTGAGTACGTTGCTGGAAGTGGTGCGTCATTCGCCGCTGGCGACGATGTTGCCGCAGGCGATTGCGACGGAGGATCGGGCGTTGCGCCGGTTGCGCGTGGAGAGCGAGGCGCCGCAGCGTGGGGCGGCGTTGTTGCGGCGGCGCAATAATTATCACAGCGCGGCGGCGGTGGCGTTTGTGGAGTTGGTGTTGGACATGGGAAGCCCCTCACCCTAACCCTCCCGAAACGTCGGACCGCCCAGAGGGAGAAGGGACTGACCGAGGTGTTTGTGCGATTTACGCCGACCTGAAAGTTTTGAGTCGAACTAAAATTTTGAGCGCGCCGCAAATCGGCTCCCTCTCCCTCGGGAGAGGGCTGGGGTGAGGGGCTACAACTCCAGTCACACCAAATCAATGCAAGCGAACAAAAAAAGGCCTGCTTCCGTTAAGGAAGCAGGCCTTTCAATTATGTAATGACTAACTCAGCAGAACCGATCAATCACCCGAACTTCATTGTTGTTCTGCATCGAACCCCACGCCTGTTTCAGCGTTTGCAGGACATTACCGATGAAGTCCTTGTCGGCCGCGGCTTTCTTGCCAACATAACCGTGGCCGCGGCGGTACATCTTCAGGCGGGCCAGCAGGTTCTGATGGTTGCGGTCGAACTCGTCTTCGTCAGCATGGGTCGCCAGGCAGTCGATATGCACCTGACCCGACTTGCTGATCCAGAGAATATGGCTGTCGTGGCTGTCTTTCTGCGCAGCGAACATACGAGCCAGTTCTTCGATAGTAGGTTGATTGTTCAGATTCATGATATTGCCCCTTGACCAGTCTGGTGATCTTTCAAAGTTGATTCGCTAATACAGGTAGCCCATCGGTTAGTTGATCCCTGGCACCGAAACCAGGACGTCAGCGCTCGCCCGTGGAAAGTACGGGGTCGTGCATCTGTTGCATGTAGTCGTGTTGAATAACTGCTACGCAATAGCGTCACAACGAGGAGAAGCAGCGAAAACCGGGAGGCTCCTTGACGACATTTACCGTGTCGACCACAAGCGTCTTGAGAATTTTCGCCAGCGCTTCTCGTCCTTGTACTGGACGTTCAGGCCAGGTCAGCTTCTTCAATCTGCCTTGTGGGCAGCGTGTATCCGGAAAAAACAACTCGGCGGTCAGACGAGTTTGCTCAAGCGTGTTACTCATGTTCCCGATCGGGGAACGTCTTCATCATGCAAAAGCAAAACGACGCCGTCAACGGTTTTGTAGTGATTATTTTTGAGCACTACATATTGTCGGACAAAGCTGTTTTGGAATGAGAAAGAATCCGTTCAGGCAACGGAAAAAGGCGTGCGCAGCACGTAGAAGGTGCATGGGTAACCGTCTACTTCGCGCTGCAGGCGGGTGAAATCGCCGGCGGTTAATGCAGGGATCAGCCTGGCCCAGAAGCGCTGGGCCGGCAGGTTGGCGTCGATATGGAAAATCTGCCATTGACCGGGGATCTGGCTCAAGAGGGCAGAGACGACAAACTGCGCGACGCCTTGGCCACGAAAGCGTCGCGCAATGAAGAAGTAGCCGATGTTGTGTTCGGCGCCGGGGATATGGATTTCGTTATCGACGGTTACGAAACCGGCGAGTTCGCCATCGACCTGGATCAGGAACGGTCGAGTGGCCGGATGGCGCCAGTAGTCGGTTTTCGGCCGGATGGAGAAGAAACCATGCTGAGCGAGCTTCAGCGGCAGCCATTCGCTGAAGTCGTACATGTAGAACTGCATGAGGTTTTCGATGATCTCCAGCTCATCGCGCCGGGCTGGGTGCAGTTCGATATTGGCCATGCGCCGGGTTCCTGAAAGTGGTGAGCCTTGCAGAAACAGTAGCGGGTTTTATTTGGCAGCTGGTTTCGGCGTGCGTTTGGTTGTGCCTGTGGTTTTGCTGCGGGTCGATGATTTGCGTTTCTTCTTCCACGGGGCCGCGGCTTTGCCGGCCGGCGGCGGGCCGCTGATGGTCAGGCTGAGGCTGGAGCAGCGCGTTACTTGCTTGCTCATCCACGCCGCTTGTTTGGTGACGAACTCTTCAAGACTCATTTCGCCGCTCTGCACCATGTCCAGCGCCTGCTCCCAGATCGCTGTGGTGCCGGGGTCGGCAATCGCCCGTGGTACCGCGTCGATCAGGCTGAACGCCGCCGGTGTGGCGGCGAGTGCCTTGCCGTTTTTCACCAGATAACCACGGTCAATCAAGCCCTGAATGATCGAGGCGCGGGTGGCTTCGGTGCCGATCCCGGTGGTGTCCTTGAGTTTCTGTTTGAGCAGCGGATCTTCCACCAGTTTGGCGACGTTCTTCATCGCCTTGATCAGATCGCCCTCGGTGTAGGGTTTGGGCGGTTGCGTCCACAGATCCTTGAGCTTCACTGCGGCGATGGCGCATTCGACCCCCTGGCTCAGCGCCGGCAAGGTTTGCGGCGCGGGTGCTTCGCGGCCCTTGGCCGGCGCCAGAGCCTCGGGCAATGCGCGTTTCCAGCCCGGTTCAATGATCTGCTTGCCGACCGCGCGCAACGCTTCACCGGCGCAATCGAAATCGGCCTGGGTGCGATCGTATTCATGATTGGGCAGGAACTGCGCCAGATAGCGCGCGCGGATCAGCGTGTAGACCGCACGGTGTTTGCCGCTCAGGCGTTCCAGGTTCTTCGCTGCGGCGGTGGGGATGATGCCGTGGTGAGCGCTGACCTTGGCGTCGTTCCACGCGCGGGATTTGCGTTGCGGCTCGAGAAACCCGTTGAGCGCCTCAAGGCCCGGATCGGCCTGACGCAACGCCGCGAGAATCCCCGGAGCCTCACTGTGCTGGCTCAGCGGCAGATAACCGCAATCACTACGCGGGTAGGTGATGACTTTGTAGGTTTCGTAGAGTGCCTGGGCGATGTCGAGGGTTTCCTGCGCGCCGAGGCCGAGTTTCTTCGAGCAGACTTCCTGCAAGGTGCCGAGATCGAAGGGCAGGGGCGCCACTTCACGCATGCGCTCGGTTTTCAGCTTGACCGCCCGGGCACTGGCAGCGCCGTTGATCGCAGCCGCTGCCTGCTGGGCCAGCGCCTGATTGAGGCAGCGATCCTGATCGTCACAGACATCCGACGGCGCCCGCCACTGCGCGGTAAACGGCATGCCGTTGTGCAGCAGATCGACATCGATCGCCCAGAACGGCACCGGCACGAAATCGGCAATGCTGCGATCACGATCGACCACCAGCCGCAAGGTCGGCGTCTGCACCCGGCCGACCGGCAACACGCCTTGATAGCCCGATTGTCGACCGAGCAGTGTGAACAGCCGGCTCATGTTCATGCCGATCAGCCAGTCCGCCCGCGAGCGGCCCAGAGCCGAGTGATACAGGCTGAAGGTTTCGGCCCCCGGTTTCAGCGCGGCCAGGGCTTTGCGGATCGAGGCTTCGTCCAGCGCCGACAGCCACAAACGGCGGATCGGCCCGCGATAACGGCAGTGCTCGACCAGTTCCCGGGCGATCATCTCGCCCTCACGGTCGGCGTCGGTGGCGATGATCAGTTCGCTGGCTTCTCCCAGCAGGCGTTTGACCGCTTTGTACTGGCTGGCCGTGCGCGGTTTGACGGTCATTTTCCACTTGTCCGGGATGATCGGCAGATCGGCCAGCACCCAGCGCTTGTAACGGGCGTCGTAGGCGTCCGGCGGCGCGGTTTCGAGCAAGTGGCCGATGCACCAGGTCACCGTGACGTCCGTTCCCAGCCAGCAACCGTCGCCCCGACGCTTGGCGCCGAGCACGGCCGCAATGTCTTTGGCCTGGGAGGGTTTTTCACAGAGGTACAGCCGCATAACCACCATCGTCGATCAAGGTCTGAACAGGTGCACAGAATGGCCGGACTTGGCGTCAGGGGCAACTTTTATCTGTATGGATATACAGATAAAAAGCATTGCAGCAGGTGACGGGCAATACAGGGACGCGGGCAGGGCTATCGAGAAATTGATTAGCGCCCGGTTGGCGCGTGTGTCAGGTTTTTCGCCGATTCAAAACACGCGAGTGACAGGACGATCTCGCCAGAAGATCGCCGTGGTCTGTCGACACTGACTACTCAGAAACAAGGAAGTCCATCATGGCTCAAGCCAAATCGAAAACCAGCAGTGCCTTCGACGAAATCAATACGTTCAGCCACCTGTATGACCGTGGCGTCGGGCTGGTCAACGGCAAACCGTCGTTCACCGCTGAACAGGCTGCGGATGAAATCCTGCGCAAAAACCTGTCCTGGGGCGACAAGAACGCTGACGGCAAGATCGATCTCAGTTACACATTCCTGACCGAAAAGCCGGCGAACTACAACGTCAAACTGGGCAACTTCAGCGAGTTCAGCGCCCAGCAAAAAGCCCAGGCCGTGCTGGCCATGCAATCCTGGGCCGATGTCGCCAATGTCACGTTCAGTGAAGGCAAGGGCGGCGATGGTCACATGACCTTCGGCAACTACGACGTCAGCACCGGCGGCGCAGCGTTCGCTTATCTGCCGAGCGGCGGCAGCTATGACGGCCAGTCGTGGTATCTGATCAACGATCAATATCAGGTCAACAAAACCCCGGACACCAACAACTACGGGCGTCAGACCCTGACCCACGAAATCGGCCACACCCTCGGCCTGTCGCACCCGGGCGCGTACAACGCCGGTAATGGCAACCCGACCTATAACGACGCCAAATACGCCGAAGACACCCGTGGCTACAGCCTGATGAGCTACTGGAGCGAAGCCAACACCGACCAGAACTTCAGCAAGGACGGCAGCGGCGCGTACGCTTCGGCGCCATTGCTCGACGATATCGTCGCGGTGCAGAAACTGTATGGCGCCAACTACGCGACCCGCGCCGATGACACCACCTATGGTTTCAACTCCAACGCCGAACGCGATTTCTACAGCGCCTCTTCGGCGTCCTCCAAAGTGGTGTTCTCGGTGTGGGATGGCGGCGGTAATGACACGCTGGACTTCTCCGGCTTTAGCCAGAACCAGAAGATCAACCTCAATGAAGGCTCGTTCTCCGATGTTGGCGGTCTGGTCGGTAACGTGTCCATCGCGCATGGCGTGACCGTGGAAAACGCCATCGGCGGTTCGGGCAATGACCTGTTGATTGGCAACGCCGCTGCCAACGATCTGTTCGGCGGTGCCGGTAATGACATCATTTACGGTGGTGGCGGTGGCGATACCTTGTGGGGTGGTGCCGGTGCAGACACTTTTGTGTTCGGTGCGGCCAGTGATTCGACCATGACCGCGCCGGACTGGATCATGGATTTCACCAGCGGTCTGGACAAAATTGATCTGTCCGGGATTGCCGGGTTCGCCACGGGCGGGGCGTCGCTGAACTTCGTCAGCGGCTTCACCGGGCATGCGGGTGATGCGATTCTGACCTACTTCGCGCAGACCAATCAGACCAGTTTGATGGTTGACCTGACGGGGCAGGGGGCGGTGGATTTTGCTGTGGGCGTGGTGGGGCAGGCGGTGGCGACTGATATTGTTGCGTGATGCCTGAAGAGCGGCCCTCACCCTAACCCTCTCCCAGAGGTAGAGGGGACTGATTGGGGGATGCTGGAGAAATACATCGACCTGATAGCGCGATGCCGAATCCATAATCGACACCGCACGTTCAGGTCGATGTAGAACGAAAGACACCACCGTAGGCTCCCTCTCCCTCCGGGAGAGGGCTGGGGTGAGGGGCTTTTGAAGTTGATGGGCCGTTCGGCTGTAAACCCAACCCGACCAGAACCAATGCGCTATACCTGAACCGGTCTCTTCGCCGTATTCAGGAGAACCCCATGAAAAGCTCCGGCCCCAGTCCCGTCATTGCGCTCGAACAACTTCCCGGCTGCCTGATAGTGAAATTCCACGGCATCCAAGTCGCCGCGTCCTCTCACGTATTGATCCTCAACGAAGCCAACTACCCGCCGGTCTATTACGTCCCTCGCGAAGACATCGACGAAAAGTACTTTGCCCGCACCGACCACACCAGTTATTGCCCGTATAAGGGCGACGCTAACTACTTCAGTCTGCAAGTGCCGGGGCATGAGGGCGCGAACGCGGTGTGGACTTACGAAAATCCGAAAGTGTCAGTGGCGCCGATCCGCGACTACGTGGCGTTTTATCCGGATCAGGTGAAGTTCGAGGTGATCAAGGCTGATGCCTGAGCAAAAAAAACGGCGAGGGTAAAAGCCCTCGCCGATATTTGTCTGGTTGAGTTTCAGTTCTTGTCGAGATCGATATTCTTCGTCTCACGCAAACAGATCATCCCCACCACCAGGCTCACCCCGGTAATCAGCACCGGATACCACAGCCCATAAAAGATGTCCCCGGTGTACACCACCAGCGCAAACGACACCGTCGGCAGGAACCCGCCAAACCAGCCGTTGCCGATGTGGTAAGGCAGCGACATCGAGGTGTAGCGAATGCGCGTCGGGAACAGTTCGACCATCAGCGCTGCCAGCGGGCCGTAGCACATGGCCGAGATGATGATCAGCGCCACGATCAGGGCGACGATCATCGGTTTGTTGATCTGCTGCAGATCGGCCTGTTGCGGGTAGCCGGCCAGAGTGATCGCGCCGCGCAGGGCGGCTTCATCGAAGCCATCGAGTTTGACGTCACCGACGCTCACCTGCACGGCGCTGCCCGCCGGGGCGGCGGCGCTGGAGTAGGGCAGGCCCTGCTTGACCAGGAAGGTTTTGACCTTGTCGCACGGGCTGTCGAATTTGGCTTTGCCCACTGGGTCGAACTGGAAGGTGCAGGTCGCCGGATCCGCCAGCACGGTGATTGGCGCCTGACGGCTGGCCTGATCGATCGCCGGGTTTGCGTAATGCGCGAGGGATTTGAAGATCGGGAAGTACAGCGCCGTGGCCAGCAGCAAGCCGAGCATCAGCACCGGTTTACGTCCGACCTTGTCCGACAGCCAGCCGAAAAAGATGAAGAACGGCGCGCCGATGACCACGCTGATAATCAGCAAGGTGTTGGCCACCGCCGGGTCCATTTTCAGGAATTGGGTGAGGAAGAACAGCACGTAGAACTGCGCCGCATAGAAGGTCACCGCTTGCCCGGCGTTGATGCTGAACAGGGCGATCAACACGACTTTGAGGTTCTCCCATTTACCGAAGGATTCGCGGATCGGCGCCTTCGAGGTTTTGCCTTCCTCTTTCATTTTCAGGTACGCCGGCGACTCGTGCAGGCTCAGGCGAATCCAGGTGGAAATGCCCAGCAGCACGATCGACAGCAGGAACGGAATGCGCCAGCCCCAGACTTCAAACTGGTCGCCGGTGAAGTAACGGCAGCCGAGCACCACCAGCAGCGATAGCAGCAGGCCGAGGGTCGCGGTCGACTGAATCCAGCTGGTGTGGAAACCGCGTTTGCCGATTGGCGCGTGCTCGGCGACGTAAGTTGCCGCGCCGCCGTACTCGCCGCCGAGCGCCAAGCCCTGAAGCATGCGCAGCACCACCAGAATAATCGGCGCGGCGATGCCGATGCTGGCGTAGGTTGGCAGCAGACCGACGCAGAACGTCGCCACGCCCATCAGAATGATCGTCGCGAGAAAGGTATATTTGCGCCCGATCATGTCCCCCAACCGACCGAACACCAGCGCCCCGAACGGCCGCACGATAAAGCCTGCGGCGAAAGCCATCAGCGCAAAGATGAACGCCGTAGTGTCGTTGACCCCGGCGAAAAACTGCTTGCTGATCACTGCCGCGAGGGCGCCGTAGAGGAAGAAGTCATACCACTCGAACACCGTCCCCAGTGATGAAGCGAAGATGACTTTGCGTGTATCCGGGCTGGTCTCGGCGCTGCGCACGGCGTCCAGCGGCTGAACGTGTTCTGACATATCGGTATCCCTCACAGTGATTGTTTTTGTTGTTCCACTGGTGTTGCGTGTCCGGGTGATGCCTTGGATTAAACGCGGTCCCTTGTAGGAGCTGCCGCAGGCTGCGATCTTTTGATCTTGCTTTTGATGTGGAAAGTGCAAAGTCAAAAGATCGCAGCCTTCGGCAGCTCCTACAGGGTTTGGGCCAGCTCCAATTTCGGGGTGCTGCTCCTGGTGTTGGGGGTGAGGATCAGTTGAGCAGCCTTTTCCGCAATCATCAGCGTAGGCGAACAGGTGTTGCCCGAGGTGATGCGCGGCATGATCGACGCGTCGGCGATGCGCAAACCGGGCACGCCGTGGACGCGCAGCTGTGCATCGACCACTGCGTCACCGTCATTGCCCATGCGGCAAGTACCGACCGGGTGGAAAATCGTCGTGCCGATCTTCGCCGCCGCTTCCTGCAATTGTTCTTCACTTTGCAGACTGGCGCCGGGCAGGTATTCCACCGGTTTGAACGCGCGCAGGGCAGGGGCGCTGACGATGCGGCGGGTCAGGCGAATCGCATCCGCCGCGATGCGCAGATCCTCGGGATGACTGAGATAGTTGGGCTGAATCAGCGGCGCTTCCTGTGGATCCGCCGAACGAATGTCGATCCGCCCACGACTCTGCGGACGCAGATCGCAAACTGAGGCGGTGAAGGCAGGGAAGCTGTGCAACGGTTCGCCAAAACGCTCCAGCGACAATGGCTGCACGTGGTACTCAAGATTCGCCGAGGTCTGCTCCGGCCCCGAACGCGCAAACGCGCCCAACTGACTCGGCGCCATCGACAGCGGCCCGCTACGGTCATACAGATAACGCAGGCCCATGCCCATCTTGCCCCACACGCTGCCGGCGATCTGGTTCAGCGTGCGCGCATTTTCCAGTTGGTAGATCAGGCGCAATTGCAGGTGATCCTGCAGGTTGCCGCCGACGCCTGGCAACTCATGAATCACGCCGATGCCCAAGCGTTCGAGCAACGGCCGAGGACCAATCCCGGAGCGCTGCAAAATACCCGGCGAGCCGACAGCACCGGCACACAAGATGATTTCTTTGCGCGCCTTGAACTGTTTGCTCTGACCTTCATGCCGTGCACTGACTTTCGAGGCGCGACCGTCTTCGAGCAGAACCCGATCCACCTCAACCCCGGTCAGCACCGTCAGATTCGCCCGGTCACGCACCGGTTTCAAAAAAGCCTTCGCCGCGTTCCAGCGCACACCGGATTTCTGATTGACCTGGAAGTAGCCGCAACCTTCGTTGTCGCCCTGATTGAAGTCATCGATGCTGGCGATGCCGCTCTGTTCGGCAGCACTGCGAAAGGCATCCAGAATCGGCCACGACAGCCGCTGCTGTTCAACCCGCCATTCACCTTTGGCGCCGTGAAATTCAGCATCCCCGGCAAAGTGGTTTTCGCTTTGTTTGAACAGCGGCAGCACATCGTTCCACGCCCAGCCCGGATTGCCCTCGGCCGCCCAGCCGTCGTAGTCGTTGGCCTGGCCGCGCATGTAGATCATGCCGTTGATGGAAGAACAGCCGCCCAACACTTTACCGCGCGGATAACTCAGCGCGCGGCCGTTGAGGCCCGGTTGTTCTTCAGTCTTGAAGCACCAGTCGGTGCGCGGGTTACCGATGCAGAACAGGTAACCGACAGGAATGTGAATCCACGCATAGTTGTCGCGCCCGCCGGCTTCGAGCAGCAGCACGCGCTGCTGCGCATCAGCTGACAGCCGATTGGCCAGCAAACACCCGGCAGGGCCGGCGCCGACCACGATGTAGTCGTATTCATCGAGGGAAGTCTGCATTCCCTGACCTCGCTTTTTGTTTTTATTGTCGGACACTCTAGTTGTTAGCTTTCGTTAAAAGAATGTTAGTTTTTACGCAGCCGCTGTGCGTTTTCAAACAGCCTGCATAGACCATAGCCGACAAGGACACGCCATGTTCGACTGGAACGACCTGCGGTTTTTTCTCGAACTGCAACGAAGCGGCCGCCTGCTCACCGCCGCCCGCCGTCTCAACACCACCCACGCCACCGTCGCCCGCCATATCGAAGCCATCGAAAAAAGCCTCGGCACCGCGCTGTTCGTCCAGCACGCGCAAGGCTACGAAATGACCCCGGCAGGGGAGGCGCTGCTTAAACATGCTGAAGCGATGGAAAACGTTGCGTTGTTGGCGCAAGAAGAAATCACTCAATCCACCGCGCCACTGGGCAAAATTCGTGTCGGCGTCACCGAAGGGCTGGGCATCAAGTTTCTCGCCAGCCGGATGATCGGCTTGTTCGAGCGTTATCCGGGGCTGGAAGTGGAACTGGTCGCCGTGCCGCGCTTCGTCAGCATCCTCAACCGCGAGGCAGAAATCAGCATTCATCTGGAGCGTCCGGCGGCAGACATGCTGGTGACGCGCAAACTCACGGACTATCGCTTGGCGTTGTACGCCAGCCAACGCTATCTCGATAAAGCCCCGCCACTGCACAGCCGCGAAGACCTTGGGCGGCATGCGTGGATCGGTTATGTCGATGATTTGCTGTTCAGCCAGGAACTGATGTTTCTCAACAGCTTTTGTCGCAGCCCTCGGGTTGTGTTTCACAGCACCAGCGTCATCGCCCAGCAGGAAGCCGCGCGGTCGGGATTGGGCATTGCGGTGTTGCCTTGCTACATGGCCGAGTCGGATCCCGATCTGGTGCCGTTGCTGCCGGATGAAAGCATCGAGCGCAGTTACTGGATCAGCACGCGGCGCGAGTTGCACAAGTCGGTGCGGCTGCGGGTGGTCTGGGATTATGTGGTGGGGTTGTGTGAGGCGGAGCAGACGATTTTACTAAATTTATAATGAGAACTATTTGATCGCAATCGCTTTAATGAGTGCGATCAAATAGCGCATTTGACTAAAGTAGGCTGTAAAAGTCAGTGGCTATTTATAAAGCTTCGCGCTAGATGATTGAATTTCGCTAGCCCGGCTGAAACTTCAATAGCATAGCTGGTGTTTTCTGTTTGTTGGTCTGGTGTTGCAATAAACTCTCTAGGTGTAAAGCGCATTATGTCTGGCGGATTGTCGACAAAATTGTGCCAGTATTTTTTTTGAAGGCTGATTTTTATACTCACTAAGCTTTCTATTATTTCATCCTGTCGGAAGCAGTAGGTGGAGTCTACTGAACGAAGCGGATGTCGATGGCCCCAAGAGTGAAGGGGGATAAATCCATTACTACCGATAAGAATCAGAGTGAAAGCTTCGTTGGGTATTTCCCAGCCGTTGGTGAAACTCCAAAGCAGATTAACGAGTGGTGATATTTTTTTGTTGAAGTTATCAACAATTTCCCACTCGGCCCTTCGATCAAAATTCCCTGTTATGAATGGCTTGCCAATCCCGAGTTGCGCCAGCTTTATCGCCTCGCATTTCCATTCGATCAGTCTTTCAGCTGTATAGGTGTGCAAAAGTTGTTTATTGTCTGCTTCTCTGTGGCAATTAGCACAAAGTGCAATGCCGTTTTCAAAAGTGTCATAGTTTGCTAACCACGTATGTCTAGGGCCGTTAGTTGCTTCGGAGATAATGTGTGCCCCCTCACCGATGATTAGCAATTTTCCCGGTTCGATCGGAGCCGCAAGTTTGTTTTGGCAACCACTTTTCATGCAGATGCATCCTGCCGCCATAAATAGTTGTCTTCGAATTTCCAGTGGAAAGCCTGCCATCTAAAACTCCAGAATTTTCTCGCAAACCAGATGCTGCTGGTTAAGTTGACAGATTTATAAAGATTATTTCAAGTGAACAGTTTTGGTTGTTTTTCTTTTTTTGGGGGGTGGAGATTGTTAGTAAATGCCGCACCTCTTGGCCGAAAGCAGATTATTATATTTCCACACAATTGTAGATCCGTAGTTCAGTACTCCATAGATTCTGAAATGCCTCAGTCGCACATGGAGCATTGCTTCAGATTTCGGATCTTGCCGGAGGAGAAATAGCTGGTATAGCTCCTTCTAAACCTAGATAGACTTTACTGGAAGTTCGTCAGCACTGACCAGCAGATTTCCCACAGATGCGCATGCCCTAAATGTGTGGCATGGTTCTCTCTTCAAGTGAATTGAGCTGCATTGAAGGAACTGAATCATGAGCGAAGACAACAAAGTAAAAGGCCCAACCTCCTACTTCCCCTCCATTGAAAAGAAGTACGGCCAGCCCATCGATCACTGGCTGAACCTGCTCGCCGGCATCAGCGACAAGAAACACATGGAACTGGTGGCGTGGCTCAAGGAGGAACACGGCATGGGCCACGGTCATGCCAACGCCTTGGTTGCGCATCATCTGGCGGGTAAAAAGTGAGGGCAGGGCAGCGATGAATTTCACCCACCGGCCAGTGACGGCCGACGACGTCAACACCCTCTGCAGCTTTCCCCAAGGCGAACAAGAGCTGTTCTTCATGTTCCCGAAAGCCAACTTCCCGCTGACGGAAGAACAGATGCACAGCGCAATCAGCCAGCGCTTCGACTCCACGGCTTTTCTGGCCAACGGCGAGTTCGTCGGCTTCGCCAACTTCTACCGCGCTGAGCACGATGGCATCTGCTGCATCGGCAACGTCATCGTCGCGCCCTACGCCCGCGGCCAGGGTGTGGCTCGATACATCGTCGAAACCATGACCGCGTTGGGTTTCAAAAAATACCAGGCCAAGGAAGTGCAACTCTCCTGCTTCAACGAAAACACCGCAGGCCTGCTGCTCTACCCGAAACTTGGCTTCGTGCCGTACTCCATCGAAGAACGCCCGGCGCCGGGTGGCAAACGTTCAGCGCTGATCAACATGACACGCCACCGACTCTAACCATCCCCCAATCCCTGGGAGCCCCGGGCCAAACAAAAAACCTGTGGGAGCGAGCCTTCTCGCGAAGACGCCAGCCCAACCGCCACACAACCCACTGACCCACCCAAAATCCCAAGGCTTCGACCATGTCAGACCCCACCCCACGCCTGATCTACAGACGCCCAAAACAAGCAGACCTACCCACCGTATTCGCGATCTTCAGCGACCCACAAACCAACCAGTTCAATCCCGCCGGCCCCATGACCGACATCGCCCAGGCTGAAGCCCTGCTAAATCGCTGGCTACAACACTGGACAACCCACGGCTACGGATGGTGGACAATCAGCAGCACCCAAACCCCCGAAAAAATCCTCGGATTCGCCGGCATCGCAGCTCATGACTACTTGGGCAAATCAGTTACCAACCTCGGCTACCGCTTCGCCGTCGAAGCGTGGGGCCACGGCTACGCAACAGAAGCCGCCCAAACCGCGCTGACCCACGCATTCCACCACCTCGGCTTACCCGAAGTCTTCGGACTGGTCAGACCCGATCACGCCACCTCAATCCGCGTTCTGGAAAAGATCGGCATGCAACGCTTCGGCGATCTCGACGACGTCCCAGGCAAAGCCCCCTGCCTCGTATTCCGCATCCAGCGACATGACGCCTAACCCGCATTACCCTATGAGAGCAAGCCTGCTCGCGATGACGCCAGCCCAACCACCCCAAATCCCAACCAACCACAATCCCCTGTAGGAGTGAGCCTGCTCGCGATAACGCCAGCCCGGCCACCACCAATCCCAACCTAGACACTTTCCCCTGTGGGAGCGAGCTTGCTCGCGAAAGCGTCAGCCCAAACAACACATCAATCACCGAATTGCCGGCTACCTTTTGCTGCCACTAACCTTGACCTTCCCCAGTTTCTAAACAGAAAAAACCACCACTGTTTAAACGAAGCCTCAAGTAACCACCAAAACCCTACAACGCCTTGCGCCGTTACCTACGACTAAGCCAGAATCCGCCGGCTTGTGCGTCTAGGTCGCGGGTTCTATCGTCTGTCGGTCGCTGAAAAACAGCGATCGGGTTTGGTAGCCCGGTGTTAGATGTACAGTTCCACCATCGCCGAAACTTCTTCGTTTCGAATTTATGGTGGTCATGTGCAGGGCGTCCTAGGGCGCGCCGGATCCTAACACCCGGTCTACCAACCTGCGCATGGCCGCCACCCTTCGTTTGGTAGCGAAAGGGTGAAGCCTCCTCTAAATGTGTTAGGAGCTTCATCAATGATCAAACCAACACCCAACCCACCAGAAACCGACCCCACGTCCCCCTACGAATCCCCCGACTCCAAACGATTCCACGAAGCCGCCGAACGCGCTCTCGACCACTACCTCAAACCCGCCAGCCAAATCATGGCCAGCACCCACCAACCCGAACGCATGTACCTCGCCAACCCCAAGTACAACAGCGAATCCCTGCTCGCCAACGCCAGCGAAACCCTCGGCTCCGCCAGCGAAATGCTCCTCAACTTCGCCGCCATGCTCGACACCTCACACCGCAAAACCGGCCCAAGTCGTGATGCTCGGCGAAATCGCCGTCAACCAAGCGCTGGATAACGTCGAAATCGCCAGCTAGGTGTGAACGATCTCTGTAGCGATTCCTCTGTTCTTCGCTACAGAGATCTATTGCCGCACATTGTTAAGGCGTCGCTTTAAATAGATATGTGTTACATCGCTTGTAATGGCCTGACTTGACGCGATAGCGTTGGTATCCATCTCTCGACCGAGCAGTTCTCCAATGGCGTTACACGAATGCATGCACACATTTGAAGAGTTAGCCAAAACGGTTCTGCCCAGCCATATGAGCAGAATGAAAAGCTCTCTTGAAACTCCGCGAGAGATGAAGGACTTTTCGGTGCCCGGTGTTGGCGTTAAATCGTTGCTGAAGCAGTTCAAACTGCCGCAAGATTTTTCGGGTTGCTACGTGCTGATCGACAACGGCGTGCCGATCTACGTTGGTATTTCAAGAAGCGTGATCAGTCGGCTTCGTCAGCACGTCTTCGGTAAAACACACTTCGACGCTAGCCTGGCATTTCGAATTGCGATGGCAAAACATCCAGATCAAACGATTTCCAAGCTGACGCGCGCGAAGGCAATGGATGATCCTCTATTCGGTACATCATTCGCAGAGGCTCAGTCCTATCTCAAGTCACTCCAGGTGGCAGCGATAGATATTGAGAATCCGCTTGTGCTTTACGTTTTCGAACCCTACTGCGCGCTGGATCTTGATACTCACCAGTGGAATTCGTTTGAGACCCATTGATTCGGAATTCTCTGCATCTCAACTGACCTGTTAAACAGACGATCTACATGTTTGTTTAATAGGTGTCTCTCGTTGCTGGCTACGCCCTACAACTCCTTGCGCCATCGCCTACGACTAAGCCAGAATCCGCCGGCTTGTGCGTCTGGCACTCCCTCCGTACCTTGATTCCCGTCACTGCTCATCAGTGATCGGGTCTGCAAGCCCGCCGGAAAAACCAGTCGCACAGCCAGCCAAAAGGAGACTCGTTCGTGTCCGCTCAATGGCAGCTTTGTGCGGGAGACCTTCGGGTCTGCCGGGTGCCTGGTTTCCCGGTCTTGCAGACCCGCGCATAGCTGCCACCCATCATCTGCAAGTGATGCTGGTAGCTCCTAATGAAAACCAGGAGTTTCACCATGATCAAACCAACACCCAATCCACCCGAAACCGACCCCACATCCCCCTACGAATCCCCCGACTCCAAGCGATTCCACGAAGCCGCCGAACGCGCCCTCGACCACTACCTCAAACCCGCCAGCCAAATCATGGCCAGCACCCAACAACCCGAACGCATGTACCTCGCCAACCCGAAGTACAACAGCGAATCCCTGCTCGCCAACGCCAGCGAAACCCTCGGCTCCGCCAGCGAGATGCTCCTCAACTTCGCCGCCATGCTCGACACCCCGCACCGCAAAACCGCACTGGGCATCGCCCAAGTCGTGATGCTCGGCGAAATCGCCGTCAACCAGGCGCTGGATAACGTCGAAATCGCCAGCTAACCCCCATCCCGACGAGGGGAAACCCTCGTCGAACCCCGCAGTCACACCCTGGCTGGCACACGGCCACGGCTTGCGCCCCCCAGCCTCGGCTGTCACCCTTCGGGCCGTTCTCAAGGATCAGAACCAGGAATCACGGATGAGTGGCTACGTACCCAACCCCCCGAAAAATTATCGTTACGAAGAAGCCAAACCCGTCGATATTCACGCCCAGCGTTGGGCGGAATATGAGAAGCACGGGAAAGAACCTGCGCGCGAACCTGAGAAAATCGGGATCGCGTTGAGGATTGGGGTTTTCTTTGATGGCACTGGGAATAATGCGAACAACACGGCGGCTGGATTGCTGTGTGGGGCGCAGCATCCGATTGCGCCGGAAGATATTCCCGCTAGCTGTCAGCCCTATATGAGGGATCCGGATAGCAGCTACGCCAACGATATCAGCAACGTGAAAAAGCTGAGCGAACTGTATGAGGCACCGCGACTCGCTGAGGGAGAGGGACCACGAAAGAAAGCTTTCGGTATGGTCTACGTCGAAGGCATAGGTACCCGTTCAGGTGAAGAAGACAGTAAATTCGGCGCCGGTACAGGACGTGGCGAAACCGGTGTTGCCGGGCGCGTCCAATCTTCTTTCACTTTGATCGAACAGCGTATCACTGAGATATTGGATAAAAATCCCGATAGTGAAATTGCTTCGTTGACCTTCGACACGTTTGGCTTCAGTCGCGGTGCGGCAGCCGCCAGACATTTCGCCAATGAGATCGTGCGTGGCAAACAAGGTCCTTTAAGCGAGATTCTTCGTAGCAAATCAGATGTCCTCAGTCCGACCTTAGTCGATCAATACAACGGCGACATCAATGTGGGCTTCATTGGTTTGTTCGACACTGTGCCGTCGATTGCTGGATGGTCCAATTTGGGCAATATCAAAAGTGCAGTCGCAACAGGGATCAAACTCTACCTCGACCGACGTTACTTCACCGACGTTGTGCAGTTGGCGGCGCGGGATGAGTGCCGGGCTAACTTCGCTCTCAATCGAGTAGCGATGGATCATCCGGAAATTGTCTTGCCGGGTGTGCATTCCGATGTGGGTGGAGGTTACCTTGAGGACGCTGAAGAATGTGTGCTCATTAGCCCAATGCAAACGCTAGAAGTCGGCAACTACGTGGATGTCACCACCACATCGATCTACCAGGATGCGGTGAATGTGAGAAATCAGTGGTTAGCCAACGGCTGGCCTTCCGAAATGCTGGAAGTCGTTACACCACCTCCTTTACTGATGCCGATCAGTCCTCAGGATCGACTGAGTCCTCGAGTCAAACGAGTCTACGCCGCCGTTCAACTCAAGCGTCCGGTGAGTGGGTTACTGTCGAGAGTGAGCCTGCGCGTGATGCATCAACTCGCCAAAGCCAAAGGCGTTCGCTTCGAAGACATTCCCGAGACGCCAGACTTCGCCGTTCCTGAAGAACTTCAGCCCATGTGCGATCGTTTTGTCTCCGGCGACTACAGCACCACGCCAGAGGAGGAGCAAATCCTCAAACTCAAGTACATTCACACATCCGCCAACTGGAACCATCCGCTTGGCAGGAGAGATGGAAGTGGTATCAGAGCTGTTTACATCAACGCCCCCACGGAAGATGCAATCCGAGTAAAGCACCCACACGTACCTGACTGGACGCTTTGGTAATGAAGTTATTTACAGCACTGCTGTGCATGCTGTTTGTGGTCGGTTGTAAAGCCGATCCGCTTTCAGCAAAAAACGACCCTAAATCCCCATGGTGGGAACTCGGTTTTACTGAACCCAACTACATGAAAGTCTGGGTTGAAGACACTGCAGTGGAAGACATAAAGGGCAAGACGTTTCTGCGCACGGGTGGCGGTTCAGCATCGGGCGGGTACCCAGAGGATGGTACTGAGTCGGCCCGAGGATGGGACGGAGTGGGCGCGTCCGCAAAAGCGGTGGTTGGCGCCGATCTCCCAAAACGAATTTTCGTTCGCTGGCAGTCCATCGTAGAGCCTCAGACCTATCGTGCATGGGTGGACATACCCGAAGAAGCCAGACAATTGATGCTGACCTCGGTCAATCAGCGCTGTGCGAAAACCCCAGAGCAGCGGAGCACCTATATTTCATCGGTCTATTTGGGGTTGGCGCCTGGAGGGGTTGTGCAGGTTTGGGTCAGAGACGAGTGCCACCATCCGGTGAAAGTCGCGAGAGCTCAGGCGGAGATCGAACCGCTAGGACCTAGTCAAGGCAAAAACCAAGGGCGCTACGCTTATCCCGTCAGCGAAAAGTCCAAGCGGTATATCGAGAAATTTGGCATCCCTTACGGGAGTTGGTAACCCATCCGCCAATGAAGCAAATCATATTAATGTTGAGTGTTTTACTGGTGGCTGGATGCCAAGCTACCGACCCACTTTCAGCCGAGAACGATCCGCGATCCGATTGGTGGGGACTAGCCTTCACTGAACCGGCTTACATGAAGGTTTGGGTAGAAGACAGCACAGTTCGGGGTATCAAAAACAGGACGTTTTTCAAGGCAGGCGGGAGAACCGCTGCCGGAGGTGAACCAGAAGATGGCACAGAGTCTGCCCGAGGTTGGGGTACTGTCAGTGGTTCCGGTATGCCGGTAATCGGTGCCGACCTGCCCAAACTCATCTTCGTCCGTTGGCAGTCCATATCAGAGCAGAAAACCTACAAGGGTTTCATTGAAATCCCAGAATCAGCCAGGCAATTGATGGTGGACTCAACGCACCAACGTTGCCCGGAAACTCCTGAAAGAGCTGCACGATATATGGCCTCTCTGTACATTGGGCTAGCCCCAGGAGGTGTATTACAAGCGTGGGTCAGAGACTCATGCCACCGCCCGGTCCAAGTCGCTCATGCCCAAGGCGAAAGTGAACCGCTAGGCCCCGGGCAGGGGAAGCATGGTGGACGCTATGCCTATCCAGTGAGTGAAAAGGCCAAGCGGTATATCGACAAGTACGGTATCCCGTGTGGGAGTTGGTAGTCGCGATTGAATAGTTGGGTGCTTTGTTAATGAGAATACTCTTAGAGCTGTTTGGCCTACACGGTCCCGCCTTCACCCTACATTTCATTAAAATGGGTTTGATAAACGCCAGTTCCCATCAAGGGTAGTTGGGATCGTTTCAGCAGAATTGGAGTTTGGGGCGTGACAGCCGCTGTATCAATCGACGAGTCGCCTCACATATTTTCGAGAAATCCATCCATCTACACCCTCTTGCCCTAAAACTGATACATGCAACCAAGTGCGATCATCGCTCCCGAGCTCTTCCAGTAATGCGCCATCGGATAAGAATATCGGTAAGACCTCCGCTTTCATACTCGGTCCGTTTCGCAAGCGTACGGATTCTCCTTTAACAAATCTATACTGTTTTAATAGCTCTGCAGGGAATTCGCAAGCTGCGCTTCGTATTGCCTTTCCAATTTGATTGCTGGTCATTCCAGGTGCTAGTTTTGGCTGCCAAAAACAAAGCTCTTCACGTACGCCGTTTTGCAATGCAATGTAAGCGAGTATCGTGGGGATTAACCATTTTAACCATGTTACGCACCAGCTTACGGCGGTGCTCAAGTTCGCGGTGCTCTCTGAATCAACAGCATTTGATAATTCAGTTTCTATTTCTGCGGCGGCAGAAGTTATATCTTTTTTGGTAATGCCTCCGCCAGTTGCTACTGCTAACTGCGTAACGAGCGAAGTAAGTGAATTTGTGATATTACGGCTGGTTGCAAGATCTTTTGCAGCGGCGTCTATTGCTTCAACCAGTTCCTGAGATGGGGCCGTATTCCATTCGAAGTACTGCGACTCAGGCATTGAGTTAATTGCTGCCAAAGACGCGCCTAACGAAACCATCGCCGGGAACGATTTCAATAATGACTTGATGGTTTTTAAGTCTAATGCGGGCTGTATAAGAGCGGAGCGCATGGCTTCGATATCCAAGCGCGGCCCCATGACAGAGGCACGCATGGCTTCGACGTCTAAGGGAGGGCTCATGAGAGCGGAGCGCATGGCTCCGATATCCAAGCGCGGCCCCATCACAGAGGCACGCATGGCTTCGACGTCTAAGGGAGGGCTCATGAGAGCGGAGCGCATGGCTTCGATATCCAAGCGAGGTCCTAAAACAGCGGCACGCATGGCTTCGACGTCCAAGGGAGGGCTCCTGAGCGCGGAGCGCATGGCTTCGATATCCAAGCGAGGTCCTAAGGCAGCGGCACGCATGGTTTCGATGTCCAAGGGCGGGCTCATGAGGGCGGAGCGCATGGCTTCTATATCCAAGCGAGGTCCTAAGACAGCGGCACGCATGGCTTCGATGTCCAAGGGCGGGCTCATGAGGGCAGAGCGCATGGCTTCTATATCCAAGCGAGGTCCTAAGACAGCGGCACGCATGGCTTCGATGTCCAAGGGCGGGTTCATGAGAGCGGAGCGCATGGCTTCAAAGTCCAGCGATGTTTTTTTTACTGGCCTAACCTTGCTAGATGGTTTCCCGTTGACTTTAGAAGGTTTGACATTCCGATCATCCATACACTCACTTCTCCACTTTATTCTTAAGTGCTCAGTTGCCGAGAGAACATGTTTCGAGCTTCTACCGTTTTCCAGAGCAAGTGTTGGCTCTTCATCTGGATATTAGCCATTTTGTGCCGATATTCACTAGTTACCTCTGGGCCTTAACCGGCAACGATACTGAAAGTGGCACGTGCAATCTGCTTACCATTTACTAATACCTGCATCGCATGCTTACCGGGGTAGTGCTTCCGCGTTGTAAAATCCTTAATCACCTGCCGCCTTCCCACAACCACACTCCCAAACCCCACCAAATCCAACGTCTTCAACTTAAAAACCTTCCCCGAAACCCCACCATTCGCCTTCACATAGTCAATCGCATAATCAATTACCAACCGCTGCTCATGCGCCACCGTGGACTTCACCACAAACGACAACGTAATCGCTTCCCCCAACCTCACCACCGCCGGCTCAACCCGCACATCCAACAATTCAACCTCAGCCTTCGCCCCGGCACCAATCACCGTCAGCGCCCGCAAATCCCCCTGCTTGATCAAACTCCGCAACGCATGCTTCGCAATCCACGCCGTGTGCTTGTTCTCCAGCGACCAACCTTCAATCGTGTCCAATACCCACTCCGGATGCACCTTCGTCACATCATTCAAATGATTCGCCACGGACTTGCGCACGTACAAACTCTCATCCGCCTTCAACCGATCCAGTATCCCGGCCGCCAACTGCGGATCCGCCTGCACCGCGTCCAACCGAAACGACCAGGGCAGGCGAGGGCGGCTGCCTTCGCTGGCGAGTCGGCGGACGTGGTGGTTTTCGTCTCGGGTCCAGTCGTGCATCCGTTCCAGCGAGCGCTCCAGGTCGCTGTGCAGAAAGTGGCGGATGGCGAATTCGGAGGAGCCGAAGGTGGTGAAGTACTTCAGGGCGTCCATGGAGGTGTCGAACACATGTCCGCCATAGCTGGCGATGTAATGCGGCAAGCACATGCTGACAAATCCGCTGTTCAGCCTTGGCGCGAGTTCACGCAATACATCGAGGGAATCTTCGTAGTCCAGCGGCAACACGGCGTGCAGGCTCTCGCTGACGCGGGCCATGCGTTGCATCACTGATAATTCGGCGAGTCCGTCCTGGGCGTGCTTGAGAAACGCCTTGGCCTTGAACGCTGGGTACACGGCGCTCATTTCGCGGGCGATGTGCTGCAAGCGCTCGGCGTTGAAGATTTCCTTTAATGCCGGGGCGGCGGTGTCGGTGGTGCTCATGGTCAGGTCATCGGGGTGCTGAGGAACGCTTCGAGGGTTTCGGCGTAGGCGGTGTATTGGGCGATGTGGGGGTAGCGGCGGGTGTCGATCTGGTCGGGGACGACGAGGTCGGTGAAGCTCCAGGCGACGGCGAGGCTGATGCCGGCTTGGGTGAGGGTGCCGTCGGTGGGCAGGCCGGTTTTTTCCAGTTCTTGCTCTAGGGTGGTGAACGCGGCGGCGAGTTGGCCTTCGACGCGTTCGACCCACGGCTGGTATTGAATGTCGGCCGGGCGCAGGTTGCGTTCGTAATAAAGCTGCACGGCTTTTTCGCAGGCGGCGAGGCTGAGGCCGATCAGGCGCAGGGCTTGGGCGCGTTGTTTCAGGTCGGTTGGCAGCAGGCTTTTGCCGGAACTGGCTTCGAGGTAGTCGAGGATGAGGGTCGAGTCCATCAGGACCACGCCGTCATCGAGGATCAGCGTGGGGGCTTTGACCACCGGGTTGATCTGCTGGAATTGCTCGAAGTGGCGGAACACCGAGACTGACTCGTGTTCGAGGTCGATGCCAAGGCGTTTGGCGGAGATCGCCACGCGACGCACGTAAGGGGAGTCCAGCATGCCGATCAGTTTCATGACGCGTTCCTTCAAGTCAAACCGGTGGGAAGGCATAACCTAGCCGACGTTGAGGCAATTGTCAGTCGTCGAAGCCGGGTTGTTCGTGAATCTCATCGACATTCAGTTCCAGCCGATACGCCACCGCGACAAACAGCGCCTGACACAAACACAGCGTCGCACTCAGCGAACGAAAGGCGAGGGCGCTGCCTTCGTTGACGAGCAATACGCTGTTGGCGAGTTTGGCCAGTGGCGAGAGGTGGCTGTCGGTGAGGATCAGGGTGTTGGCCTGTTGCTGGCGGGCGAAGCGCAGGCAGTGTTGGGTTTCCTTGGCGTAGGGCACGAAGCTGATGGCGATGACCAGATCGTTCGCGCGCACGCTGCGCATCTGTTCCCGATAACTACCGCCAAGCCCGGAAACCAGGTGAATTTTTTTCTGAGTGTGTTGCAAGTTGTAAACGAGGTAATCGGCGACGGCGAAGGAGCGGCGCACGCCGACGACATAGATGTTGTCGGCGTTGACGATCAGGTCGACGGCTTTTTCGAACGCGGCGTCGTCGAGTTCACGGCCCAGGCGTTCGATGCCGGAGCGGGTGGCGTCGATGCATTCGCGGGCGAGGTCGCCGGCGCTGGCTGGCTGCGACTGGTTGGCGATCATGCTGCGGATGCGTTGCTGGTAGTTTTGCACCGGCGAGGCTTTGTGGGTGTAGGCGCTGCGGAACAGCGCCTGCATTTCGCTGAAGCCGCTGAAACCGAAGCGTTGCGAGAAGCGCACGATGGCGGACGGGTGTACTTCGCACTCGCGGGCGATGTCGCTGATGCGGTCGACCATGATGCGGTCGCTCTGTTGGCTGATGTAGCTGGCGATGCGTTTGAGCTGGCGCGGCAGGGCATCGTATTCGTCGGTGATCAGTCGTAGCAGGCGCTCGGCATTGATCGGGGGGCTGGCGAGTGAAACCTCGTCGGGGGCCGGCAGATCGGGGCGGGGCATAGATTTTCCTTCAGGCTGTTTGATCACACGGTGGGCCTGATAGTAGGGGGGCTTTTGCGGGTCTGCTTTGCTGAAACGATGCAGTGCGTGGTAAAAAATTGCGTCTGGGCGCTGCGTGGTTAGCCGTTTGTCTTCTATATACAGCCGCTCGACTGAATTTCTTGCTATAAACGCACTCCGATGGCCGTGTGAACCCTGTGTCAGAGCAGTTTCCGAACGTTGTCGGACAAATTCCCTGTATTTACAGTTGCTGAGGCCTCATTCGGGCCTTAGACTGCCGCCCCTCGTAAATTGAGTGCCGGGTGGCATTTGCAATAAACGATGCCTTTTCGCCGACCGCACGCGGTTCGCCGAAACGCTCCCTACTTCGCCTTAATGCACGTTTTTTTATAGAGATATCAATGACAAAGGACAAGTTGCTGGCCATGCCGGCAGATGACTACATGAATGCCGAGCAGCACGCTTTCTTCACTGAGCTGTTGCAGAACATGAAAGTCGAAACCCACGAGCGCATTGAGCAAAATCGTATCGCCATCGAAAGCCTGGACACCCCGGCTGACCCGGCGGACGCGGCTTCGGTTGAAGAAGAGCGCACTTGGCTGGTAAACGCGATCGATCGCGACCAGCGCATGCTGCCGCAACTGGAACAAGCCCTTGAGCGCATCAAGGAAGACAGCTTTGGCTGGTGCGATGACAGCGGCGAGGCCATTGGCCTGAAACGTCTGCTGATCAGCCCGACCACCAAGTACTGCATCGAAGCTCAAGAGCGTCACGAGCAGATCGACAAGCACCAGCGTCAGGCCTGATTTTTCCGGCGCTGTGATCGCGGGCAAGTCCGCCCCACAAGGTTCAACACCGAACCTGTGGGAGCCGGGCTTGCCCGCGAAGCTTTTTATCGTCCGCAATATTTCCGCGCGATTCCATTGACCTGCCACAGACCCCACGACTAACGGACCATGGATAATGGCGTTGTAGTGGCGTTTAATGCAGTCACAACAATGAGAACAAGCGTGGGGTGTTGATATGACGAGAGATGGATCTCTGGTTGGGGCTTTGCCTGCACCAGTGCTTTTGCCGAAAAACCGCTGGATCGCTCCGACCCTGCAAAGCATCGCCCTGATGCTGTTGCTGGCCGGCATGAGCCTGGCCGAATGGTCGCTGTACATTGGCATGCCGCTGGCGGTGCTGATTGTCTGGCTGCCACGCCTGCGCTCCCGCGCCATCCCCGAATCCCAGCCTGCCGACAGCGGCAGCGCAATGTCCGAACTGACCCGCGACCTTTCCTACACCACCAGCCACAACGCGTTGTCGGCGGCGGGCGTGGCGTTTTCGGTCAAGGAGCTGGCGAGCAAACTCGAATCGCAACTTGATGCGGCGGCGCAGATTGTCAGCAATGCCGAAGTGATGATCGCCACCGAACATGCGACTTCGCAGCTTAGCCGTACGGCGCTGGAAGCAGCGAGTCAGGCGCATCACAGCAGCGCGGCGGGGCGCACGGAACTGATGGATTCGATCGCGCGCATGCATCAACTCAGTCAGCGCGCCAATGCCAGCCGTGAATTGATCGAAGCCTTGAGCCTGCGCAGCGACGACATTCAGCGCGTGACGCTGGTGATTCAGTCGATTGCCAGCCAGACCAATCTGCTCGCATTGAACGCGGCGATCGAAGCGGCGCGGGCCGGTGAGCATGGTCGCGGTTTTGCCGTGGTGGCGGATGAGGTTCGTGGATTGGCGGCGCGCACGGCCTCGGCAACCGGTGAAGTCGGTGAGATGGTCGCCGACATTCAACAACGCACGGCGCAGGTGGTGGAGCAGATTCGCGAGTTGTCGAGTGATCTGCAGATCGGTGTCGAACAGGTCGAGCACACCGGCCAGCATCTGGAGAACATCGCGCGACTGGCAGCGGGGGTGGAAAGTCAGGTCGGTGAAATCGCTCAGGGCGCGGAAACCAATCGCGAACAACTCGACAGCCTGTTCAAGGCCATCGAGCAGATGCGCAGCGACCTGGCGATCAGCGATCAACAGACCCGTCGCCTCGCTGCAGCCGCCGTGCAAATGGAAGGGCAGGCGGAAACCATCAGCGAGCGTCTGGCCGAAGTCGGTCTGGATGACTATCACCAGCGCATCTACGATCTGGCCCGCGAAGGCGCGAGTCAGATTGCTGCGCGGTTCGAGGCGGATGTCGAGCAGGGCCGGATCAGCCTCGAGGATCTATTCGACCGCCAGTATCAGCCGATCCCGAATACCCAGCCGGCGAAGTTTCAAACCCGTTTCGACCGTTACACCGATCAGGTGCTGCCGGCGATTCAGGAACCGTTGTTGCCGCGTCACGAGGGGCTGGTATTCGCCATTGCCTGTACGCAGCAGGGTTATGTGCCGACGCACAATCAGCTGTTCAGTCAGCCGTTGACGGGCGATGCGCAGGTCGACGCGGTGAACAATCGCACCAAACGCAAGTTTGCCGACCGCACCGGTATTCGCTGCGGCAGCCATCAGCAACCAGTGTTGTTGCAGACCTACACCCGCGACACCGGTGAATTGATGCATGACCTGTCGGTGCCGATCATGATCAAGGGCCGGCACTGGGGTGGATTGCGTCTGGGCTATAAGCCGGAAAAACCGCGCTGAGCGATTGTTGCTCTCGGTGCAATAAATCTGTGCACGGAGCTTGCTGTTTCCGCTCAAAAGAAACCATTAATCTGACCGCTTAGTTAGGTTGCTAATGATTTCGGGAGGGCTGCATGCAGTGCAGAGTTGATGTCGCGGTGATGATCGGCAGTGGCGTGCCTGCCGGTTTGCGCGCAATGGGTCGAAGTGTGTGCTGGGTGGTGTTGCTCAATGGCGAGCGTCGCGGCACCGCGTTTGCCAGCCGCGACGAGGCCGAGGAGTGCAAGGCTGCGTGGCTCGCGCAGTTGCACGCCGAGCCGAGTGATAGCCTGCACTGATCCAGAATTACTTACCGCGGTGAAGGCGCACATTCAGTTCGTCGACCATCACCGCTTCTTCGCCATCGGCCCTTAGCCATTCCTTGAGCAATTGCGCTTGTTGCGGTGTCCAGAAGTCAGCGTCGATCAGTTTGGTCTCGGGGGCCAGTGGATGCGCCTCGATGAAGTCGTCGATTGCGTTACCTTCTGAAGGTAGCCCCAGTTGATCGAACAGGGTTTTCAGATCGTATGCTGGCAGTTCCATCGTGTACTCCTTCGGTGGGCGCCGGTACGGCGCGGTTGATCGCTCTCTTTATCTGAGGCAACCACTCGCCAGGAGTTCGATCTTTGACTCAAGTGAGCGGGCGAGGGCGCAGGCTTCGTTGTGATCTTCGCGGAAACCTCTTACACGTCCGGTCGATATTTCCTTTATATGGAAAAAAGAGTTGCCGGCGGGCACCACCTGGAAGCGTGGACAATGGTCGTTGAAAGTGCTGGCATGCAGCATGAGCGGCGATTTGATTCGTGCTTCAGCTGGCATGGCAAAATGGGTCAGAGTGCACATATGAAGTCCTTTTCATCAGTCGACCGGGATTTTACGGCCGTTGCGGGTAGTCGTAATGAGCATCGCTGCTCTAGAATCGCCAGTACCTGTTGACGACAGGGCTTATCTAAAGCAATTTTTCGCCAGCGATATGTCGGAAAAGTGCTTTTTTACGTGAGAATTTTCCCTAAAGTTCGTAGTCAGACTGCTCTCGCCGCTATTGAGGATTTTTCCTTCAATCTTTGGCGACATTGGGATGAGTTTCGCGGGTGACAATCCAGTAGTCTTACCAGCCTCGCGTTGAACGAGCACTCTGCTCGATTCGGGCTTTATTGATTTAATTGGCAGTGACATCGGCCTGGCCGTTTTTTGCCGTGCGCGTTTTCCGTGTGCGGTTTTTTCAGATGTGGGGATGTTTCTTTGGCAGTCAGTAATCTCGATATGCATGCTTTGTTCGTGTTGGGTGATTTGCGTGCAAAGCTGGTGAAGCTGTTCCAGTCGCGTTTTGTTTACATCACCGAGCAGAACGCCGAAGGCATTTACGTGGCCGAGATCGACACCGAAAGCGCCTTGGTGGTCGATGACAAACCGGGGTTGAAGCTCAAGGTCGGCGATCATTTCAGTGCATCGGTCTTGCCCAGCCGTGAGGGCGGCAAGATGGATATCCGCTTTCGCGAAATCAAACTCACGGTCTATGGACTGGGCGATTACGCTTTCGTCGATACCGCTGACGGGCACGCGATCCTGTTCAAGGAAGGCCATAGCGTGGTGACGGTATTCGCCGCCCATCAGCAATTGCAGGAAGGCCTGACCAAGACCCTCAAAGCCGTTACCGCCAAAGCCGCCAAGTGGCGCAAGGGCGAACTGGTGACGTTCAAGGCCAGCGAGTGAGCCGCGCGGCTTTCCATGCGCAGAACCTCGACACTGCACGCGAGGAGGCCCGGCGTTTGTTCGCCGCCAAGGCCGAACTGCAAGGCGCTTGGCTGAATTGGCTGGCTGCACAGATCTATCAGTTGCGTCCCGCGGAATACGCCAGCATGGTCAGACGTGAGCTGCAAAGCTTGCAGGAAAAGTCTGATTCATAACCTCGTCCGGGGCATGGCCCGGAAAAAGCAGGAACCTCGGCTACAGTCAGTTGACTGAGTATTCAGAGGCTTGCGGTCTTCTGTCAGGCCAACCTGCCATTGCTGTGAACAGCACGAGGTGCAATGCATGAACGGATTTCGACGGTTATTGGCCGCCAGCGTGGCCACGTTCGGTTTGCTGACATCAGCACAATCGGTGACGGCGGCCCAGGCGCCAATCCATTTTGCCGACCTGAACTGGGAAAGCGGCAGCCTGATTACCGATGTGCTGCGGATCATCGTCGAGAAGGGCTACGGTTTACCGACCGACACCTTGCCTGGCACCACCATCACGCTGGAGACCGCACTGGCCAACAATGATATTCAAGTCATTGGTGAAGAATGGGCCGGGCGCAGTCCGGTGTGGGTCAAGGCTGAGGCGGAAGGCAAAGTGGTCAGCCTCGGTGACACGGTCAAAGGCGCTACCGAGGGCTGGTGGGTGCCGGAGTACGTGATCAAGGGCGACGCGGCCAAAGGCATCAAACCGCTGGCGCCGGATCTGCGCAGTGTCAGTGATCTGAAGAAGTACAAGGATGTGTTCAAGGACCCGGAAACCCCGGGCAAGGGGCGCTTCCTCAACAGCCCGATCGGCTGGACGTCAGAGGTGGTCAACAAGCAGAAGTTGACGGCTTATGGCTTGCAGGACGATTACACCAATTTCCGCAGTGGCTCCGGTGCTGCGCTGGACGCTGAGATCAGCTCTTCGATTCGTCGCGGTAAGCCGGTGCTGTTTTACTACTGGTCGCCGACGCCGTTGCTCGGCAAGTTCAAACTGGTGCAGCTTGAGGAGCCGCCGTTTGATGCAGAGGCTTGGAAGACGCTGACAGACGCTGATAATCCCAATCCGAAACCGACTCGTTCGCTGGCGTCGAAGCTGTCGATTGGTGTGTCTACGCCGTTCCAGAAGCAGTATCCGCAGATTGCCGAGTTCTTCAGCAAAGTGGATTTTCCGATCGAGCCTTTGAACAAGGCGCTGGCAGACATGAGCGAGAAGCACACCGCGCCGCGTGAGGCAGCGGTGGCGTTCATGAAGGCGCACCCGGATGTGTGGCAGGCCTGGTTGCCGAAGGATGTGGCGGATAAGGTTTCGGCTGATCTGAAATAGAGGCTGTAGCTCCGGCCCCTTCGCGAGCAAGCTCGCCCACATTGGTTTTGTGAACGACACATATCCGTTGTGGGAGCGAGCTTGCTCGCGAAGCTTTTAGAACTTGGTAGCCACCGCCAATTCAAAGGTGCGCGGTGTTCCCAGATAATACGCCGGCGAAACATGCGCAAACTCGGCATACACCTCATTGGTCAGGTTACGCACACGCCCGGTCACGGTGGTATGCGAATCAACCTTGTAGCTGAGGAAGCTGCCGAACAATTTGTACGACGGCACGGTCATGGTGTTCGCCGTGTCTGCATACACCGATGCCACATATCGCGCATCAACCCCACCTTGCCATTGCGGCGAAAAGTCATACGTCAGCCACAGATTGCCGACCCGATCCGGCACGTTGGTCGGCGTGTTGCCCTTGCGCGATACCACCACGCCGGCGGCATTCTTTTCGGTGAAATCATCGTACTGCGCATCGACCCAGGCGAAGTTACCTTCGGCCAATAACTTGTCGGTGATCCGCAACGAGCTGGCAATCTCTACACCTTTCGACGTCTGCTGACCGACCGGAATACTGCCGGCCGGATCCAGCGGATCAGTGACGGCGAAGTCCTTTCGCTCGATGGTATAAGCGGCAATCGTCGCCGAGCCGCGCCCGTTCAGATAATCAAATTTGCTGCCTATCTCCCACTGCTTGCCAGTCGAGACATCAAAGTTTTGCGTGCCATTCGGTTGCTCGGCGGCGGTGCTGTATTGCACGTAGACGTTGGCCGACGGAATGAACTGGTAGGTCAGGCCGGCGCGGCCGGTGACTGGCTCCCAGCTACGCTTGAGGTGCTTGGGGTTGGCGGCGGTCACCGTGCGGTGATTGGTGACGTCGAGGTCGATATCGTCGTAGCGCAGACCGGTGAGCAGCGACAGTTTGTCGGTCAATGCCAAACGGTTTTCCACGAACAATGCCTTGGTGGTGACCTCGTTGGTCTTGTCGCTGATCAGTTTGGGGTTGGTATCGGGGATATCGTAGAAATGCCCTGGCCGATAGTTGTTCGGGTCCACCGTGCTCGCACCTTTGATGTTCAGCGGCGAGTTGGTGGTCTGGTTGACCTTGTACTCGAAGCCCCCCGACCACGTCGTATCGAGACCGAAAAGCGTGTTGTCGTGGCGCAGTTCGAACTGGTTGCCGTTCTGTTCGCCTTGATGGCGAACCTGATAGGCGGTGGAGCGATTTACCGCCGTGTTGTCGGCGTTGTACTGGTAGGTTTCGAGGTTGCGGTAATCGCGCTGGCTGTCGAGGTGATACAGCGTGTTGCGCAGGGTGGTGCTGTCGTTGATGCGGTAGTCGATGATCGAGCGAACCCAGATCGTCCGCTGTTCGTAGCGACCGTCCTCGACGTTGTAGTTGTTGAAGCGATTGTGTTTATCGATCTTCAGCTCACCGGCCTTGGGGTTGAGCACGGGCGTGCCCCAATACGGACTGTCTTCGTGCTCGTCTTGATATTCCAGAGCCAGGGTGTGCGACAGGTCAGGCGTGAGGTCGCTGAGCAGCGAGAACGCCACGCTCCAGGCATCGCGCTCCTGACGGTCGATGTAGCCGTTGCTGGTGTTGTGGCTGACGTCGAGTCGCGCGTAATGCTGGACGTCGGCGCTCGGGTCGGTCAGCGCATGGTTGAGTCCGAAGGCGGTTTCGGTGGTGTCGTAGGTGCCGTAGCTGACCCGGCCTTCAACAGCTTGTTCATCGCGGGTGGCCAATTTGGTCACGTAGTTCAGCGAGCCGCCGACGGAGCCTGCGCCATTGATCAGCGATGATGGGCCGCCGACCAATTCCACACGGTCATAGATCCACGAATCGACGGGCCGCGCGAGTCCGCCGGAAACGTTGATGCCGTTGAACATCTGGGTGATCTGGCTGCTGGTGAAACCGCGATAGGAAACGAATCCGCCGAAGCCCGGCGGCGCGCTGGCGTTGACTCCGGGCAGGGTGTTGGCGGCGTCCTGGAAGTTCTGTGCGCCGTGGCGCTCGATGTCGTTGCGATTGGCGATGGCCACAGAGGCGGGTGTGTCGCGCACGCTCAAGCCGAGGCGTGAGGCCATGCCGCTGGATTGGTCGAGGCTCAGGCCGGGTTCTGCGCCGGACTCGCCATCGATGGTGATCGGCGCCAGATCCACGGTGGATTGCGCCCAGACGTTAACGGACAGGCAGCCGCACAGGCTCGCCAGTAGAGTGAGTTGTTTCATCATTGAATCCTGAATGCATGTCTAGGAGTCAGCGCACAGGCGAACGCCGCGCGTTGGCGCAGTGGGCTGACAAATCAAAAAGGCAAAGACACTCAGACGAGCGGTGGGGCGCGAGGGTTGGCCGAAGGCCAGGTGAAGCGGGCAGGGAGGTCAGCGCTGACGATGGGCGCCAGTGGTGGGCTGTGTTGTTCGGGCAGGATCGCCAGCGTGAGGCTGGAGTTGAATGCTGGGCCCATGCCGCCGCCAACTGAGCACAGCGGGCAGCCAAATGCCTTGGACAGGGTCGGCAGTTGTTCTTCGGTGGGGTTACTGGCGAGCGGCGCTTGAGTGGCCGGGTCGACTGTACAGAACTGGCCGCCGATACCGTTGAGCTGCATGCCGACCATTTGTCCGTGACCGATGCTGCAGGCGAACACGTTGAACAGGACGCAGCAATAGAGCATCCAGGCCAGCAGTGAGCGATCGGAACGGGAGAATTTCATGGGGCGGCACTTTACCGTACCGCTGATCGGTCGTGCACTTGAAAAAAATCCGACTAGGATGATTTGTTCAAATCCCTTTCCAAGGATTTCAACCATGACCTTTGTGTTGGCTCAATGGCTGGTGACAACGTTTGCAGTGATCGCCTTGATGCACGTGTATTGGGCGCTGGGTGGGCAGTGGGCGGCAGCAGTGGTGGTGCCGCAGGTGCCGGTGCGCGGATTTGTCGCAACGGTGCGACCGGCGTTCAAGCCGTCGGGTTGGCTCACGTTGATCGTGGCGGTGGCGTTGCTGGTGATTGCGGCGTTGGTGTGTATGCGGGTGGGCTGGGGCATGCCGGCGGTGACGCACAAGGCGCTGCAATGGCTGATCAGCGCGATTGCGCTGTTGATGTTTGCCCGGGCGATTGGTGATTCGAATCTGGTCGGGTTCTTCAAGGAGGTGAAGGACTCGCGGTTTGCGCGGCTGGATACCTGGGTGTATTCGCCTTTGTGTGCGGTGTTGGGGGCGGGGTTGCTGGCGGTGGCTTGGGTTTAAACTGATCTGAAATTTGTGATGACCTGGCTGGCCCCTTCGCGAGCAAGCTTGCTCGCGAAGGGGCCAGTCCAGACACCGAAAGCTCTGGACTAACTACCGCTTTCGGTCCGGCGGCTACTGACCTCGGCCGGCACATCATCACCAGCCATGCGCTTGCGGAACAACGCCGCCCGCGCCAGCAACAAGGTCGTCACTGGCACGGTGATCGCGAGCAAAATCGGAATCAGCCAGGCATGCACCACCGGCCCCGACTTCAGCGCCGAAAAGCAGATGATCGACGCCAGCGCCACACACCATGCACCCAGCGTCGAAGCCAGTGCCGGCGGGTGCATGCGCTGGAAGTAATCCTTCATGCGCAATAACCCGATCGCGCCGATCAACGCAAACAGACCGCTGAGCACCAGCAGGATCGCCACCGGAATCTCGATCCACAGAGACAATTCAGCATTCATTCGATCACCTCGCCACGCAGCAGGAATTTCGCCAGGGCAAACGAGCCGACGAAGCCGAACAGCGCAATCAGCAGCGCCGCTTCGAAGTAAGTGTCACTGGAATAGCGAATGCCCAGGGTCAGCATCATCAGCATGGCGACGATGTACAGATAGTCCAGCGCCAGTACCCGATCCTGCGCCGACGGCCCTTTGAACAGGCGCACCAAGGTCAGCACCATGGCCAGCGAGAACAGGAACAGCGTCAGCAGGATCGCGTTCGACAGTAATGGGCTCATTCGAAAATCTCCATCAACGGCCGCTCGTAGGTGCTCTTGAAGTGCTCGATGAACTGCGCTTCGTCATCCAGATCCCAGACGTGCAGCAACAATATGCTGCGATCCAGCGCCAGTTCCGACCAGACTGTGCCGGGCACCACTGTGCAAATCATCGCCAGGGTCGCGAGGCCGTGGGCATCGCGCAGGTCCAGCGGCACTTTGACAAAGCCTGAACGCGGAGGACGACGACCGGCGTTGAGCACGCCCCACGCAACGATCAGGTTGGACATCACCACGTCACGACCGACGAGGAAGAACAGGCGCAGGATCGTCCCGGGACGGCGAATGCGCACTTGTTTCGGGCGCAGCTTGCGCATCATCAACGGTGCAGCAAAACCCAGTATCGCGCCGAGCAGCAGATTGCCCGGGCTGATCGACAGGTTCAGGGTCAGCCACAGGACGCACAATGCCAACGACAACAGCGGTGCAGGAAACACGCGCTTCATGGCTGCACCTCCAGCATGGCCGATTTGGCTTCCGGGCTCGGAACAGCGCGGGTGCCGAGCACCGCCATGACATATTGTTGCGGGTTGTTCAGCGCATCGGCGGTGGCTTGGGTGTAGCGCAGCAGTGGTTCAGCCTTGAAGGTCAGGACGATGCTCAGCCCGAGCAACAGGAAGATCGGCGCGCATTCGAGTTTGCGCAGCAGCGGCGAAGGGCGCTCTTCGGGCGTCCAGAAACGCTGGATGCCGAGACGCGAGAACGCCATCAGCGACGCCAGCCCGGTGAGGATCAGCAGCGCCAGCAGCGCCCATGCAGCATTGGATATCGGCGCACCGGTGCCCAAGCCCAGCGGATTGAGCAATGCACCGATCAGGCTGAGTTTGCCGATAAAACCGGACAGTGGCGGCATGCCGATGATCAGCAGCGCGCAAGCAATGAAGCTCAGGCCGAGAAACGCCATGGTCCACGGGATGACCTGACCGACCACGGCTTTCTGTTCGTCATCGAGGTTGATGCCTTTGGGCGGTTGCAGGGATTCCTGCGGACGCGGCAGCAGTTCGCTTTCGTCCTCCAGCGGGATCTCGTTGGCCGAGCGCGAGCGCTCGATCAGCTCGGCCAACAGGAACAGCGCGCTCAATGCCAGCGTCGAGCTGACCAGATAGAACAGCGCCGCGCCGATCAGGTTCGGTTGGGCGAAACCGACCGCGGACAGCAGAATTCCCGCCGAGACCAGAATGCTCAGGCTGGCCATACGCTCCAGGCGTTGCGCGGCCAGAATCGCCAACCCGGCGCAGACCATGGTCGCCATGCCGCCATAGATCAGCCAGTCGCCACCGAAGAACGCCGAGGCTCCGGCCTGCCCGGAAAACAGCAACGTCCACAGGCGCAGCAACGTGTACACGCCGACCTTGGTCATGATCGCGAACATCGCCGCGACCGGCGCACTGGCCGACGAATAGGCCGGTACCAGCCAGAAGTTCAGCGGCCACATACCGGCCTTGGCCAGGAAGGCGACTGCGAGAATCCCCGCGCCGGCGTGCAGCAAACCACGGTCAGCTTCCGGCACCAGCGGAATCTTCAGCGCCAGATCGGCCATGTTCAGTGTGCCGGTGACGCCGTAGATCAGTGCCGCGCCAATCAGGAACAGAGAGGAGGCGAGCAGGTTGATCGAGATGTAATGCAGCCCCGACGAAACCCGAGCCCGACCCGAGCCATGCAACAGTAAGCCATAAGACGCGGCGAGCAGCACTTCGAAGAACACGAACAGGTTGAACAGGTCTGCGGTCAGGAACGCGCCATACAGGCCCATCAACTGAATCTGGAACAGCGCGTGGAAGCTTGAACCGGCGCCGTCCCAACGAGCCATCGCGAAGAGCAGGGCGCTGACGCCGATGATCCCGGTCAGCACCAGCATCAGCGCCGACAGGCGATCGACCACCAACACAATGCCAAACGGCGCCTGCCAGTTGCCCGGCAGATACACACCGATGGAGCCGGGCACGCCGGTGGTTTGCGTCCATTGCAGCAACAGCACCGAAATGAACAGGCCGACGAGGCTGGAAAACAGGTTGATTTTCGCTTTCAACGGTCGGTGCCGCTCGCCGAGCATCAGCATGATGGCGGCGGTCAGCAGCGGCAGCAGGATCGGTGCGGCAATCAGGTGAGTCATTGCCATCATTCTTTAGGCTCCCGGCCGTCGACGTGGTCGGTGCCGGTCAGGCCGCGCGAGGCGAGCAACACGACGAGGAATAGCGCAGTCATGGCGAAGCTGATGACGATAGCGGTCAGTACCAGTGCCTGTGGCAGCGGGTCGGTGTAGTGCAGCAAGTCTTGGGTGACGCCGTCCTTGATCACCGGCTCTTTGCCGATGAACAGGCTGCCCATGCTGAAGATGAACAGGTTGACGCCATACGACAGCAGACACAGGCCCATGACCACCTGGAACGTCCGTGGGCGCAGGATCAGCCAGACGCCGGACGCGGCGAGCACGCCGATGGCGATTGCGATGACTTCTTCCATCAGACGGCTCCCTTGCTGGCGACGGACTTGGGCAGCGATGCGGTCTTGTGACCCCGCACCGATTGGTGGGCGAGGGCGGTGAGGATCAACAGCGTCGAACCGACCACGACGCCATACACGCCGATATCGAAGAACAATGCGCTGGCGATATGGATGTCACCCAGCACCGGCAAGTTGAAATGCCAGGTGTGCGTGGTCAGGAACGGATAACCGACGACCATCGCCCCCAGTCCGGTGGCAGTGGCGAACAGCAGTCCGGTGCCCATCCAGCGCAATGGTCGCAGGCTCATTTGCGCTTCGACCCACTGCGTACCGGCGACCATGTATTGCAGGATGAACGCCACCGACATCACCAGACCGGCGACGAAACCGCCGCCCGGTTGGTTGTGCCCACGCATGAACAAGTAGAACGACACCACCAGCGCAATCGGCAGCAGCAGACGCACCAGCACTGCGGGCACCATCATGAAACCGAGCGCGGTGTCGCTGGCCGAACGCGGGTTGACCAGATCGGTAACCACGTCCGGTGCCAGCAAGCGTTGCTGAGCGGGCAGTTGCAGGCTTTCTTTCGGCGGGCGGAAGCGACGTAACAGCGCGAACACGGTCAGCGCCACGGCGACCAGCACGGTGATTTCACCGAGGGTGTCGAAGCCACGGAAATCCACCAGCATCACGTTGACCACGTTGCTGCCACCGCCCTCAGGCATGGCGCGGCTGAGGTAGAACGAGGAAATGTCGTTCGGCGTCTGCCGTGTCAGCATCGCGTAGGACAGCAGCGCCATGCCAGCGCCGACGGCAATCGACAGCAGCAAGTCGCGCAGGCGGCGAATGCGCGCCTTGCGCAGGCTGCTTGGCAGTGGCGAGACTTCTTCGATACGGCGTGGCAGCCAGCGCAGGCCGAGCAGGATCAGCACGGTGGTGACCACTTCGACCGCCAGTTGCGTCAGGGCCAGGTCGGGCGCGGAGAACCAGACAAAGGTTACGCAGGTCATCAAGCCGCAGACGCTGACCATGGTCAGGGCGGCGAGACGGTGATACTTGGCCTGCCACGCGGCGCCGAGGGCGCAGGTGATAGCCAGCAACCACAGGGTCACAAAAACGATCGAGCCGGGAATCTTCGGCCGGTCGCCCCAGCTCAGGCTGCTGTGCAGCATCGGGATCAGACCGGCGAGCACCGCCGCCAATACCATCAGGAACAATTGCATCTGCAGACGCTTGGTGCCGAGGCGCCGCTCAACGCGCCGGGCCATGCGCATCATTACCACGAGGCTGCGCTCGAACAGGCGCTTGCCGTTGAAACGCCCCACCAGCGGCGGATATTTGAAGCGCCCGCGCTTGAGCTGATTGCGCAGCAACAGATAGACGATGATGCCGCCGGACATGGCGATCAGGCTCATGATCATCGGTGCGTTCAGACCGTGCCAGATCGCCAGGCTGTATTCCGGCAGTTCGCCGCCGACGACAGGCAATGCCGCTGCCGCGAGCAATGGACCGACGATCTGCGCCGGGAAAATCCCCACCAGCAAGCAAGTGAACACCAGCAACTCGACCGGCGCACGCATCCAGCGCGGAGGTTCGTGCGGAGTGTGTGGCAAGTCGGTGGCCGGCGGGCCGAAGAACACATCGACGGTGAAGCGCAGTGAGTAGGCAACGCTGAAGGTACCGGCGATGGTCGCAACAATCGGCAGCGCCGCTTCGACCCACGCCGTGGCGTTGATGAACACGGTTTCGGCGAAGAACATTTCTTTCGACAGGAAGCCGTTCAGCAGTGGCACACCCGCCATCGACGCGCTGGCAACCATGGCCAGTGTCGCGGTGAACGGAATCAGTTTGATCAGGCCGCTGAGTTTGCGGATATCGCGAGTGCCACTTTCGTGGTCGATGATGCCCGCGGCCATGAAAAGCGAAGCTTTGAACGTGGCGTGGTTGAGGATGTGGAACACCGCAGCCACGGCAGCCAGCGGACTGTTCAGGCCCAGCAGCAGGGTAATCAGGCCGAGGTGGCTGATGGTCGAATAAGCGAGCAGACCTTTGAGGTCATTCTGGAACATTGCGCAATAGGCGCCGAGCAACAGCGTACACGCGCCGGCCCCACTGACGATGTAGAACCACTCTTCGCTGCCGGACAGCGACGGCCACAGACGCGCAAGCAGGAAAACCCCGGCCTTGACCATGGTCGCCGAGTGCAGATAGGCCGAAACCGGTGTCGGCGCCGCCATTGCGTGCGGCAGCCAGAAGTGGAATGGAAACTGTGCGCTTTTGCTGAGTGCGCCAATAAGAATGAGGGGTAAAAGAATCGGGTAGAGGGCGTGTGCACGAATCATGTCGCCGGCGGCCAGGACCTTGTCGAGGTCATAGCTGCCCACGACATGGCCGAGAATCATGACCCCCGCCAGCAGGCATAACCCCCCGGCCCCGGTGACCATCAACGCCATATAGGCGCCGCGACGGGCGTCGGCGCGGTGGTGCCAGTAGCCGATCAGCAAGAACGAAAAGAGACTGGTGAGCTCCCAGAAAAACACGATCTGAATCAGGTTGCCAGAGATCACCAGACCGAGCATGGCGCCCATGAACGCCAGGAAAAACGCGAAGAAACGCGGCACCGGATCATCCGGCGACATGTAATAACGCGCGTAGAGAGAAACCAGCGTGCCGATGCCCAGCACCAGCATCGAGAACAGCCAGGCGAAGCCGTCCATGCGCAAAACGAAGTTCAGACCGAGGCTCGGCAGCCACATGAACTCTTCGCGGATCACGCCACCGTGGGCAATTTGCGGGTACAACATCGCGACCTGGACGGTGCCGATCAAAGCGACCAGACCTGCCAACAGGGATTCGGTATTACGCGCGTTGTGTGGCAGCACCGCTGCCAGACAGCTGCCAATGAATGGCAGAAGCAGTAGAACTATCAGGGACATAGGCTTCTAATCTGCGGAAGTTTGTGAAGCATCATACGTGCCAGCTCCCCGATCACCAAACGCCAGGATGTCTCAGAATCCTACAAAGTAGTCTGGAATTTTCTGTTTGGCATTGTTTCGAGTAGATCGATGTTGTGGCAGATGGCCCTTTCGCGAGCAAGCTCGCTCCCACATTGGAATGTATTTCAGGATGTGGGATTGAGCCTGCTCGCGAAAGCATTGGGTCAGACGCTGAAGGTGATGCGGGTTAACCTTGGGTTTCCTGCTCCAACTCGGCTTCGGCTTCAGCAACCTTCCCCTTGGTCTTCAACTCACTGACAATCACCGCCGCGACAATCAGCCCCGCGCCCACCAGCGCAATCGCCGGCAAACGTTCCCCGGCAATTCGCCCGACGATCCCGGCCCATACCGGCTCGCCCGCGTAGATCAACGTCGCCCGGGTTGGCGAAACACTCTTCTGCGCCCAGTTCATCGCCACCTGAATCGCCGCACTCGCTGCGCCCAATCCCAGCGCGGTCACCAGCAGGGTCCAGGAAAAATCCGGAATCATTTCGCCGGTCGGCACTACCAGCAGGAACGACAGCACGGAGGTGGTTGCCAGTTGCACGACGGTCACCCTGCGCACATCGACCTGGCCGGCATAGGTGCTGATCAGAATGATTTCTGCGGCAATGGCGATGGCGCTGATCAACGTGGCGATTTCGCCGGGACTGAAATTCAGCGCTGCGCCGGACGGCCCGGACAGCAGCATCAAACCGGTAAACGCCAGCATGATGCCGATGCTCGGCATTAATCCCGGCCGTCGCCCCAACACCAGCCATTGCAGCAACGGCACAAATGGCACGTACAACGCGGTGATAAACGCCGACTGACTGCTCGGGATCGTTTGCAGTCCGACGGTCTGCAGGCCGTAACCAAGCATGATCGCCACGCCGATGAACGCGCCGGCCTTGAGTTCAAACAGGGTCAGTTCGCGCAAATGCCGCCACGAGAACAGCGCAACGATACAAGCCGCCGCCGCAAAACGCAGGCCGACAAAAAACATCGGGCCACTGACGGTCATCGCATGCTGAACCAGCAAAAAGGTACCGCCCCAGATCATGGTGATCAGTACCAGCACGCATTCGGCTTTGCTGAAACGGGAGAAGCGAAGGGGAGTGGGGGTAGTGTTCAGCGACGTCATGACCTTGCGCACTATAAAAAGGAGGCCGCACAATGCGCCCAACGTTGCGCAGTATACTGCCCAACCTCACCGAGTGAGCAATATAGTGCACAAAGATTCCTTGCAACGCGCTTCCGTCCTTCAGCACGTCAGCCAGAACGTCCGGCGTCTGCGGCATGCCGCCGATATGAGCCAGACCGCGCTGGCAGAAAAGTCCGGGGTCAGCCGGCGCATGCTGGTGGCGATCGAGGCGGGAGAAAAGAACGTCAGCCTGACCACCCTCGACCGCGTGGCCGAAGCACTTGATGTGGCGTTCAGCGATCTGATCCAGGCGCCTGATGCCCGTGATCCGAGCCGCATCAACGAGGTGGCCTGGGCGGGCACCCACCCGGGCAGTAAAGCGGTGCTGCTCTCCAAAGCTACGGCGACTCGCGAGGTCGAGCAATGGGAATGGTGCCTGCAACCCGGCGAGGTTTATCCGTCGCAAGCGGATGCCGAAGGCTGGAGTGAACAGATTTTCGTCTTTGAGGGCTGCCTGACCCTGATGCTCGGCGACCAGCCGCAGCACATCGGCACCGGTGAGTTCTTTATGTTTGCCAGTAACCAACCGCATTCCTATCGCAATGACGGGGACGTGCCGGCGCGGTTTGTTCGCAATGTGGTGATTTGAATGAGTCAGAGCGCAGATATCCTGATTATCGGCGGCGGCCTCAGCGGCACGATGCTGGCGGTGCAATTATTGCGTCTGCCTGGCCGGCGCAAGGTCTTGATCGTTGAACCGCGTGCGGAACTGGGGCGGGGCGAGGCGTACAGCGCGGTCGAGTTGGGCCACACGCTCAACGGCAATGCTGCGCGCATGAGCGTTGATCCGGATAATCCTGATGATTTGACGCAATGGCTGACCGAGCACATTGCCGGCGGTGGCTGGCCTGAATCGGCCGAGCAGGATGTGCCGGTCAGCGAACTGTTTCCGCCGCGTGGATTGTTCGGCGTCTATGTGCAGCAGCGTCTGGCCGAGGCGCGCAGAGTCGGGGCGCAGAATGGCTCAAGGGTTGAGCACATTCGTGCGGAAGTTGTCGATCTGCAAGTCGAGGCCGGTTCGGTGCAACTGACGTTGAGCGATGGTCAGTCATTGCGCGGTGGCTACGCGGTCCTGGCGACCGGAATGTTCCCTGCCGCGCGAACGCCGCAGAAAGCTTCCAGTGGCCTCAACGCCGCCGCGCTCGATCCTTGGGATGTCGCGGCCATGCGCCAACTCGATCCGCAATCGACGGTGCTGATTATCGGCTCCGGCCTGACCATGGTCGATGCCGTGGTGTCGCTGGAGCAAGCCGGGCATCGCGGGCCGATCGAAGTGTTTTCCCGCCATGGTTTGTTGCCCCATGTGCGCCGACAACCGCCGGCCTGGGTGGATTTTCTCGGCGACGATCACAGTCTTCACACGCCGCGGCAGTTGCTGCGCGAATTGCGTCGGCAATGCCGGGCGGCCATCGCTCAAGGCATCGATTGGCAGGCGCCGCTGGACACGGTTCGCGTGCACATCGCCCGGTTATGGAGTCAGGCGACTGATACGCAGCGTCGACAATTCGTACGGCATGTGCGGCCGTGGTGGGAAAGTCATCACCACCGTTCACCGCCGTTGAGTGCGGCGCTGGTTGAGCGACTTTATAAAGAAGGGCGATTGCGCATTCAGGCAGCTTCGTTTAAAGGGCTTGAGCCAAGTCCGGACGGTGGCGTCCGTATTCGCATTCAGCGGCGCGGTCAGTCGGAAACCTGCGTGGTGCAAGGTGCCGCATTGATCAATTCCAGTGGCATTGAATACGACTGGCGCCGGGTGGCGCGACCGTTGCCGCAACAAGTACTGGCGCGGGGTTTGGTGCAGCCGGGGCCATTGGCGCTGGGGATTGCGGCGGCCGTGGATGGCGCGGTGCTGGATGCCGAGGGGTGTGCGGCTGGGCGGTTGTTTGCGATGGGGCCGCCATTGCGCGGGATGTGGTGGGAGAGTACGGCGGTGACGGATGTCGCGTTGCAGGCGAAGGCGCTAGCGGCGCGATTGGTGGGTCGAGGTTGTTCTTTCTGGCCTCTTCGCGAGCAAGCTCGCTCCCACATTTGATCGGAGTGAATGCAAAATGTGTGTGCACCCAAAAACCACTGTGGGAGCTAGCCTGCTAGCGATGGCGGTGTGTCAGAGAACATAAGTGTTTCTGATCTGTCGCTATCGCTGGCAAGCCAGCTCCCACAGGTTTTGTGTGTGGCCCGGGATTGGTTATGCCACCACTCGATAACACGGCACATACGCCGCGCCACCCGGCAGTTTCATCCGGTGCTGGGCGACGAAGGCTTTGAGCAGCGCGTCGAGCGGTTGCATGATCGCCGCATCACCACGGATCTGGTACGGCCCGTGTTCTTCGATCAAACGAATGCCCTTGTCCTTGACGTTGCCAGCGACGATCCCGGAAAACGCCCGACGCAGGTTGGCCGCCAGTTCGTGCGGTGGCTGGTCGCGATGCAGTTTGAGGTTGGCCATGTTTTCGTGGGTCGGATCGAACGGACGCTGGAAGCCTTCGTCGATCTTCAGCAGCCAGTTGAAGTGGAACGCATCGTTGCGCTCGCGGCGGAACTGTTTCACCGCTTTCAGGCCCTGCGTCATCTGCCGCGCCACTTCGGCCGGGTCGTCAATGATGATTTCGTAGTGTTGCTTGGCCGCTTCACCGAGGGTCGCGGTGACGAACGCGTCGAGTTGTTCCAGATACGGCGCGGCATGTTTCGGCCCGGTGAGGATCACCGGGAACGGCAGCCCTTTGTTGTCCGGGTGCATCAGGATGCCCAGCAGGTAGAGGAATTCCTCAGCCGTACCGGCGCCGCCCGGGAAGATGATGATGCCGTGGCCAACGCGGACGAACGCTTCCAGACGTTTCTCGATGTCCGGCAGGATCACCAGCTCGTTGACGATCGGGTTCGGCGCTTCGGCGGCGATAATGCCCGGCTCGGTCAAACCCAGATAACGACCGCCATGAATACGCTGTTTGGCGTGGGCGATGGTCGCGCCTTTCATCGGGCCTTTCATCACACCGGGGCCGCAGCCAGTGCAGATGTCGAGACTGCGCAGGCCGAGTTCGTGGCCGACTTTCTTGGTGTATTTGTATTCTTCAGTGTTGATCGAGTGACCGCCCCAGCAGACGACGATTTTCGGCTCGACGCCCGGACGCAGGGTGCGCGCGTTGCGCAGCAGGTGGAAAACGTAGTCGCTGATGCCTTGCGAGGTGCTGAGGTCGATGCGTTGGCTGTCGAGTTCGTTTTCGGTGTAGACGATGTCGCGCAGGGCGCTGAAGAGCATTTCGCGGGTGCTGGCGATCATCTCGCCGTCGACGAAGGCGTCGGCCGGAGCGTTCAGCAGCTCCAGGCGTACGCCGCGATCCTGTTGGTGAATGCGGATTTCGAAGTCCTTGTAGGCTTCGAGAATGGTCTTAGCGTTATCGACATGGGCGCCGGTGTTGAGGATAGCCAGGGCGCACTGGCGGAAGAGGGTGTAGGTGCTGCCGGATCCGGCTTCGCTCAGTTGCTGAACTTCACGTTGAGAAAGGGTTTCCAGGCTGCCTTTCGGGCTGACCGAGGCATTGATTACGTGTCGTTGGGTCATGCAATGATCCTTAAAACGATGTCATCCCAAAACCAGGCGGATGGCATCCGAATAGTGTGTATCCATGAATGAAGATGGCACGATCTGCGCTGTACCGCCATGTCCCCGTTGGACGCTGAAAAGATGAAAAGGAGCCCCAGCATAGCTAAATCCGCGCTAGAGGCGATAATGCGCCGGCCGGTTTTTTCAGTTAGCCCTTTTGTCGCTCAAGGAAGTCATTTGTGATGTTCGAGATTCAGCCGATGGACGCCGCCACCTTTCGCCAGCAGACCCGACGCAGCACGATCATCATCGCCGTGCTGTTCCTGGTGCTGGCGATGCTGTTTTCCAGCGTCGCGGTGGCGTTGTTCGGCGAGCCCGGCGGCGATAACCTGCGCTTCAATGTCGGCGGGGTGTTTGTGGCATTTCTGCTGACCGCCGCGTTATTGCGTGGGCGCTTCTGGAATCAGAGCTGGATGGCGCCAGCGGTGTACAGCTGGCGGCTCAAGCGCAGTCTGATGAGCATTACCAATGTGATGCATCAGGTAACAGCGGCGGTGGCGCAGAATGATCCGACGGCGATGAAGGTTCTGCGCTTCTATCATCTGGGATTGACGCAAATGCACGAACTGGACGGCAACTCCAGCGATCACGGGCAATTGTGGCGGGAAGCCGAGGCGCACAAGGAGCGGATGCAGGCACTGGGGCTCGATACCGAGCAGACGCGCCTGGATCCGGCGTGGCTGGAAGCCTTGAAGCCGGATTCGCGCTGAGACGCCCGCAGTATACGTATCAGCCAAAGACCAGTGAGCGATGAGTACCTGCACCGGCGCGGGCGCCATCGCCAACCGCCAGCGCTACTGAGCCGGCAGCCAGTGCTGCATCTCCGCAGGCAAATACGCCGACGACGCTGGTCTGTTGTGTTGCATCAGTCTGAATAAATGGTCCCATCGGGCCATCCTCGAATGTGCATCCCAATTGTTCAGCCAGCGGGCTGGCCATGCGTGTGCGTGGCATGGCGAACAGGCCTGCAACAGCGATGACCTGACCATCACTGAGCACCACGTCCGCACGCTCGCCACTAATGTGACTGACCGGCCGGGTTTCCAGGGTTACACCGCGGCGATCCAGTTCCGCCAATTGTTCGGCATCCGGCTCGAGAACACCGTTGGTGAAGAACGTGGTCGGACCCCAATCCGGCAGTAGCAGGGCGTGATGAATCGACATGGGTGCCGTCGCCAGCACACCGATGGCGCCTTGATTCAACTCATAACCATGGCAATACGGGCAATGAAAAACGCTTTTACCCCAGCGCTGCCTGAGGCCGTCGATGTCTGGTAATTCGTCGATGACGCCCGAGGCGAGGATCAGTCGTTTGGCGCTGAGCCATTGTCCGCTCTCGGTGCGCAAATCGAACCCGGCATCACTGGGAGTCGCTTCAACCGCCGTATCCGTTAACCATTGCACACTGGGGTAAGCCATTAATTGTGCCCGTGCTTCGTCAGCAATTTGCCCCGGTGCACGTCCATCCTGACCGAGGAAACCGTGGGATGTTTCGGCAAAACGGTTGCGCCGCAGGCCTGAATCCAGCACCAAAACGTTGCGTCTGGCGCGGGCCAGTTGCAGGCCGGCGGACATCCCGGCATAGCTGCCGCCGACGATAATGACGTCGTACACCATGAGCGAATCTCCTGTTGCAATTTCAGGGCACACCGTAAGTTACGAGAAATATTGCTGTCAATAGTCTCGTAACTTCAGACCTTGCAAGCGATACTCGGCGCATCTTCTCAAAGGCTTGAAGAAAGGATCATCGATGAGAAACGACACGCGGTTATCGCGCATGCTTCATGTGTTGATTCACATGGCTCGCCATGAGAAACGCGCCACCTCGGAAACCATTGCCGGCATGCTTGGCACCAACCCGGTGGTGGTGCGGCGCACCATGGGTTTGCTCAAGGAACAAGGTTTCGTGACGTCAGAGAAGGGCCATCAGGGCGGTTGGGCGCTGGCCAAACCGTTGGCGCAGATCACTTTGCTGGACATTCACCAGGCACTGGGCACGCAGTCGATTTTTTCCATCGGCTTGTCGACGGATCACCCGGAGTGTCTGGTCGAGCAAGCGGTGAACGCCGCGCTGACCCGAACTTTCGATGAGGCGCAGGCGCTGTTGCTGTCGCGGTTGGGCGGCATCACCTTGGCTGACCTGGCAGCGGATTTCGAGGCCCGCTACCAGTCAATCGGCGAGGGTGATTAGAGCTGCGAGGCGGCGCGACGATGTTTCCATGAGCGAATGGCCCGCCCATACACCAACAGGTTGACCGCCAGCACCACGCTGCCGAGCGCCAGTTGAATCTGCGGGGTAAGGCCGGCCGGGTAGATGATTGGCCAGATGTAATGTTCGATGAAACCGCCGGCATATTCGGTCTGCCCGGCGGCGTGGCGCATGAGGTTTTCCCAGTACGTTAGCGGACAGGTCAGGTGCAGCACCTCGACCATCACGCCCCAGGTCGCTGCAGGTAAATGCAACCACATCAATCGCGGCCATTTGAGGACCAGCAGCCCGCCTAACAGCACGAACAGAATGAAGGACAAATGAAACAGCACCAGCCCGTCGGCTGCGATTCGGTACAGCATGTCGTCTCCCTGACGCGGTTGTGAATGGCGCTATGTTACGCCGTTCAGGACATTGAAGGTCAGTGGCTAAGTCAGCGAGTTCCGCGCGCATTCGTCCGATTTCCCACAAGTGCGCAAGATTGTTCAAGCCAGAAAGGCGAAATGGCTGGCACAGTCTTCGACCGTTTCCTGGTTGAAGAACGTTTATGTCTGATTCACTTATGCCGCGCAGTGCGTTCCTTCGCGGCGCCGCGGCGATCATGCCGTTGTCTCTGGCCACCGCGCCGTGGGGGCTGCTGGCCGGCTCCATGGCGATCGAAGCCAACCTCACTCCGCTGCAAGGTCAAGGCTTGTCGAGCATCGTGTTTGCCGGTGCGGCGCAATTGGTGGCGATCGGCATGCTCAAGGGCGGCGCGGGGATTTTTTCGATTCTGTTGACCACGCTGCTGCTGACGTCGCAGCACTTGTTGTATGGCATGAGCATGCGTTCGGTGATTTCACCGCTGCCGGGGCGCTGGCGCATAGGTCTGGGTTTTTTGCTCACCGATGAGTTGTTTGCGCTGACCAGTCAACATGATCGTCAGCAGTTCAACCGCTGGTATGCGCTGGGCGTCGGCCTGACGTTTTACATCGCGTGGAATCTGTTCACGTTGGCCGGCATTGTTCTTGGCAGCAGCATTCCGGGGCTTGAGCACTTGGGGCTGGACTTCTCGATTGCCGCCACGTTTATCGCGTTGATCACGCCGGTAGTGCGCAATGTGCCGACAGTGGTTTGCGTGGCAGTGTCGCTGTTTTGTTCGGTGTTGTTCAGTTACTGGCAATGGGGTTCGGCGCTGGTGTTGTCGGGACTGGCCGGGATGACGGCAGGGTTTATCTGCAACAAGCTGTATAGGGAGCGCACATGATGGTTTGGGCGGTGATTTTTGGCATGGGGCTTCTGGTTTTTCTCAATCGCTACGTGTTTCTCGAGCCGCGTTTGCCGCTGCGTTTGAGCAGCAATGCGCGGCAGTTTCTCGGTTTTGCGGTACCGGGGATGCTCACTGCTATCTGCGGGCCGATTGTCTTCATGCCGGACAAACAGCTGAATCTGCAGTGGGATAATCCTTATTTGCTTAGTTCGCTGGTGGCGATCGCTCTGGTGATATACACGCGCAATACGTTGCTCAGCATGTTGTTGAGCATGGCGTTCTTCTTTTTGCTGCGCTGGTTGCTGTAAGTTGTCTGTTCTACGCTTTAGGGATGAAGGGTGACTGATAACGGGAGGTGCACATGGCGACTGATAAAAAGCATCCAGAGACGGATGAAGAAGACACGGACGAACCGACGCAAGAAGAAATAGAGCGGGAGAAACACAAGGAACAGACCTGGAAGCGCGATGATGGCCGAGAGCTGTCGGATCCTGACCGAAAATTCTGATCGATTCGCATAAAAAAGCCCCGTGACCAACGGGGCTTTTTCATGGTTTCAGAGATCGTCCAACTGCGTGAAATCGGGGTGTGTGGCCCGGTATCCCAAGGTTCGATCAATCCACGCATTCAGCTCGTTGACCATCACCGGTGGGTGACCGGGATACGCCTCGAGGGTGGTGCGCAGGACGCGTTCGATATCGGGAACGGTACGCAGGTTTCGGGTCTTGATGTAATGGCCGATAAAACAGTCGAGTTCAAAGCGTTCTGTCATGGACAGATATATACACTCCAGGCCGCTGACCTGTTTGATTGCAAAATCGTCGCGCAACTTATTTCTCTGCAAGGCTTGTAGAAGTTGTGGGGGATTCCTGATTTGTTGACTCTTTGGTCAACTGGTATACCAATCGGAAAGGCGGCGCGCATCCTAGCTGTAGCGCATCTAAATGTATGTATGACGGTTGAAATGTCAGACAGGCGGTTTGTTCATTCGAACGTGTGTTTTATTTGCAGCGTCTCAAAGATGAAACAGTCGTTGTAACGTTCATGCAGCTCCTGCATTTGATAAACGCATCAAGGCGGTAAATGTTTAAGTCTGTTCGATAATCAAACTGGCCGCCTGATTGCGTGCGTTACCGACCGCTTTGCCGACTTTGTACCATTCGAACACTTCGCTGCCTTCACCTTCGAACAGCAGCATTTGCTCGGCACGCTCAACCGGTGTCGCCGGATCCAGCCATTCACGCACCAACTCTGCACGGAACACCACCGGTCGGCGATCATGGATATCGAGCATGCCGCCGATGGCATCGGCGGTGATGATCACGAAACCATCGTCGTCCCGGCCCGGTGTTTCGGCTGTCGGAAATTGTCCGATGGCAGCGCAGAAAACGGCCCTCTGATCCGCCCGACGAATCAGCCAGGGTTGTCGGGTCTTGTCTTCGCTATCGACCCATTCAAACCAGTTGTCCACGGGCACAATCAAGCGATGTCGCCAGATCGCCCGGAAGAACGGGCCATGGGCGACTTTCTCGACCCGGGCATTGATTGGTGGTGGGCGATCCTTGGCCCAGTGCGGGCGCCAGCCCCAGCGCAGATTGTCGGCCTGTAGATGCTGCCCTCGTCGATGCAGGACGGCCAGTGCGGTAGTCGGCGCGGCGTTGTAGCGATCGAGCGGTGCCTCGCCGACGTGATTGATCAACGCGTCAGGAATGCTTAGCACCGCGACGAAGTCGTGAATGCCACGGTACTGCGAGAGTCTTCCGCACATGGCTGAATCTCCGGTTGGAGATTTCAGCTTAGTCGCTGGAACCTTGACCGGTGAATGTGTCGCGCCAGTTCAGCCAGCGGCGTTCGAGCATGGCCAGCAAGCCGTCGCTGAATTTGCCGAGCAAGGCGAGCACGATGATCGCAGCCAGCACGATGTCCGGCCGTGAGGTTTCCCGGCCGTCACTGAGCAGATAGCCAAGCCCCTTGGTGGCCGCGATCAATTCGGCCGCCACCAGAAACATCCACGCCAGGCTCATGCCGCTGCGCAATCCGGTAAACAAGCCGGGCAGGGCGGCCGGCAGCAATATCCGTCGCACCAATTGCAAGCGGCTGAAGCCATAGATGCGACCGACTTCCACCAGTTTGCGATCAATGTTGCGAATGGCTGCGACGACGTTCACATGCACCGGAAAGAACGCGCCGATGGCGATCAAGACGATTTTCGAGGTCTCGTCGATGCCCAGCCACAACAACAGCAGCGGCACCCAGGCCAGGCTCGGAATGGACCGCAACGCAGCGAAAGTCGGTTCCAGATAGGCCTCGGCCTCGCGGCTCAAGCCGACCCAAGCGGCAAACACCAGCGCGAGGCTGGCACCGATGGCAAATCCGAGCAGTACGCGAATCAGGCTGGCGCCGATGTGCTTCCATAGCGCGCCTTCGGCGAGGTCGGTGAGGGTCAGGGCGATTTCGCTCGGCGCCGGCATCTGGTAGGACGGCAGCCAGCCGACGCGTACGATAATTTCCAGCGCGACAATGATCAGCAGTGGCAAGGCCAGGCCCTTGCAGCGGCGTTGCCATGTTGGACTGAAACCCGCCGTGCGCTGGCGTGGCGCGGCGAGCGGCGCGGGCAGGTCTTTGCTGTGAGTGGTCATGATTTGGCTCCGCTCACGACAAATCCGCGCCGGGCGCGGATCTATTGTGAGACTGATCGATTACTGGTGGGCGACGGCTTGCTGCACACCGCTGTCGAGTAATTGATCGATGACTTGATCGACATTCACTCCACGGCGCACCAGTTCCTCGGAGACCAGAATCGGCGCCGCTGCCTTGGAGGCACTGACGTCCTGACCGGTCAGTTGCGGACTGCTCAGGTCGGTGCGTGACAGTTGCAACTTGGCCACGTCCAGCGGCAGGCCGGATTCCTTGGCGAGCAGGGCGGCGAATTCATCGGGATTTTTCAACGCCCAGTCGCGGGCCTGTTCGTAGGCTTTGATCACGGTGTCGATGGTCTGTGGATGTTCTTTGGCGTATTGCTCAGTGACGCTGACCACCCCGTAGCTGTTGAAGGCCGGGTTGCGGTAAAGCAAGCGCGAGCCGGCCTGAACCTGACTGGCGGCCATGTGCGGATCAAGCCCGGCCCATGCGTCGACATCGCCTTTTTCCAGCGCGGTGCGGCCATCCGGATGCTGCAGGTGGACCAGTTCCACATCGTCCTTTTTCAGCCCGGCCTGCTGCAGGCTGCGCAGGGTGAACAAATACGGGTCGGTGCCTTTGGTGGCGGCGATCTTTTTGCCCTTGAGGTCGGCGACGGTCTGGTACGGAGAATCCTTGCGCACTACCAGTGCAGTCCATTCGGCGCGGCTATAAACGTAGACCGATTTGATCGGGCTGCCGTTGGCTCGGCTTAGCACAGCGGCGAGGCTGGCGCTGGAAGCGAAATCCACGCCGCCGCTGTTGAGGTATTCCAGCGAGCGGTTGCTGCCCTGACTCAACACCCAACTGACTTTGGTTTGCGGCAAGGCTTTTTCGAGGAAGCCGAAATGCTTGAGCACCAGGCTTACTGGTGAGTAGTAGGCGTAGTCGAGATGCACTTCCGCCGGCACGGTTTCAGCCGCGTGGGCGAGCGGTTGCAGGCTCAGCACCATGGCGCTGGCAGCCAGCAGGGTTTTGAATCGGGGAAACAACGATGTCATGGGGCGCTCCGGCAAAGGCACAGGTTTCTTATGTCCAAAAAGATATTTTTATCGAATGCTTCCTGCATGAATGGAATATTGCAGGCTCTGTGCCATGTGCTTGAAAGCGCCGTTCTATAAAGGTTTCAAGGCTTTTGAGAGGATTTTGGCTGTTGGCTGGGCAACACTGTGATTTGCCGCTGTTGCTGTACAGACAGTTGAAATTGCCCGTAATGAGCTTATGCATTAATCGAATTTCAAAGCCGGGAATTAACAGCGTTATGTTCTATAAAATTCCCTTCGCAGGACTTGCCATGAAGCTTTCTCGTTTCCTACGCGGTGCGCTGAGCGCTGCACTGTTTACTTCGCCACTTTCCTACGCATCCGAGCCATTGGTCCTGCATGTCGGCGATCAGAACTACTACAACGTCCGTGCCTCAGTGGAGGCGTCCGGTGTGTTGAAAGGCGCGCCTTATACCATTGACTGGAAACATTTCCAGGCCGCCGCACCATTGGCTGAAGCCTTACAGACCGGCTCACTGGATCTCGGCTTTCTGGGTGATTCCGGCTTTCTGTTTCTGGCCGCCAAGCAGGCGCCGGTGAAACTGATCGGCGTATCGCGGCAGAATCCGGACACTATCGCGCTGTTGGTGCCGAAGGATTCGCCGGTGAAAACCATCGCTGATCTGAAAGGCAAGAAAGTCGCCTACTGGCCCGGCGCCTGGAGTCAGCAGTTGACCTTGCGCGCCCTGGAGCAAGGTGGCCTGCCGGAGAACTACGTCGACTTCGTCAAACTGATGCCGATCGATGCTGCTGCCGCCTTGCCCCAGGGCAGCATTGATGCCTTTCCGGTGTGGGAACCGTACATTTCCCAGCAGATCGTGTTCTCCGGTGCGCGGCCGATCCTGACCGCAAAAAATCTGATGCCGGGGCTCAGTGCAATCGCGGCATCCACGCCGGCGATCGACAGCAAACGTGCTGCCATTGCCGACTTTCTCGGACGTTTAAAACAGGCGCGGACCTGGGTCGACAGCCACACCGATGAATACGCCGATCTGTGGGCGAAGAAAGCCAACCTCGATCAGCAGGTCTCGCGTCACTGGTTGCGACAGGCGCACATGACCGTCGGGCCGGTGGACCAGCAGGCCGCGACGGATCTGCAGAGCACCGCCGATTTCCTGTTCAAGGTGAAAGCGCTGCCGGCACCATTGGCCACCGCCGGGATCATTGACACGTCTTTTCAACAGGCATTGGCTGACTGAGCGAGCGCCGGAACCAAACCCTGTGTACCTTATCCAAGCTCCGCTCGCGTATCGGAGCGCAGGGATGGATAAGGGCGAGGGAGTTTTGCCAATCGACAACGTGACGGCAGCGACCGTGCTCAAGGCAAAACATGAAATCCGGATGCAAACTTCTTTGTACTGCGCTCATTGCACTTGGTCTGGCCGGTTGTATCGCCGCCCCGATAGAAATGACCGCGCAAACCGAAACGCGTCTGAGGACTCAGGCACCGGTGCGGTTTCTGCTGACGTTCGACGATGGCCCCAGTGCGTCGAGTTTCTGGAATCCATCGGCCACGGTGCTCGACAGCCTCAAGGACAACCCGCTGCAGCCGAATATCAAAGCGGTGTTCTTCGTGCAAACGCGTGCACCGCGAGCGGGCAACAGTGACATCGGTCGCGGCATCATGCGGCGCGAGCATGATGAGGGGCACATAGTGGCGTTTCACACGGCCACCCACTGGCATACCAATCATCGTTCGCTCGACCCACAACAGCTTGAAGAATCGCTGAGCAACGGCATGGCCGATATCGCTGCCATCACCGGCGCACCACCGACACTGCTGCGCCCGCCGTTCTGGAATTATGACAAGCGCACCTTCGCCGCTTATCAGCAGCACGGCTTGCACGTTTTGCTCACGGACTTGAGCGCCAACGACGGCAAGATCTGGGGCTTCAATGCCAGCCCGCGACGTCGGGCAAACATGTTGCGGCAGCTATCGGAAGTCCGTGAACGTATTGCCCTAGGCGAATTGCCATCCGTGGACGGCGTTATTCCGGTAGTGGTGACGTTCCATGATCTCAACCGCTATACCGCGCGGCACGCGCGCGAATACTTGCAGATTCTGCTGGATAGCGCCGCCGCCACGGGCGTGCGGCTGGCAGACAAACCTTTCTACGATGATCACGCCGAACTGGAGAAAGCCGCGCTGGCGCGCACCGTGGAAAAAAGCTCGGAGCCAGTGAATTTGCCAGGGATGTGGAACTGGATCTGGGATCACGACGCGCACTGAGGGCGGACCTGGAAGTTGTGACCTGGTTGGCATTTTTGTATCGGGCAAGCCACAAATTGTTCATCTATGCTCAGCGGGTCGACCGACCCATCGCCTGCGAGGCGTCCACTCATGCTTGCTATTGACGATATTTGCCGGATTGTCGAATCCGGCTTTCCTGCGTTCAAGTGCGATTGCATTGCAAGCACGCAGGGGCTGCTGCAAATCAAGGTGTATGAGCCGGACAGTGGGCGTGTCGAATTACTGCTAAATGGCGTTTCCCCGGAGCATCTCGTCACGATCCGTGACATTTCCAACTTCATCGGTGAATTGCGCACGGAAATCAGCGCGGGCCGCCGAGCGTTCGCCGGCTAATACCTCATAAACGCCTTTGAAACGCTTGAACGATGCGTAACGTCGCTTCGCTGGTGTTCAGATTGCGCACCGCGTCCAGCGGATGCCAGATGCAATCGATGATCTCGTTCTGTGGACGCACTTGCTCGAAGTCCAGCACCGATGCCTCATAGACATGATGCCGCGTGGTGCCGCTGTGCAATTCCATTAGATACAACACATCGTCGGCGTCGAGGCCGGTTTCCTCTTGCAGTTCGCGAACGGCAGCTTCGGCCCGGGTTTCCCCGGGCTCGACCTTACCGCCGGGCAATGTCCACCGGCAGTGGGGTTTGCGTACCAGGAGAATGTGGCGATCCTGTTCGCATATAACGGTTGCGCGTACTTTCATCTGTTACCTGTTTACTGCTTGTCACAAAATAGAAATAAAACTGCAATATTTGAGCCGAGGCCTGCGGTAAAGGTTTCATAGGAGTTTGGAGCGTTTACTGAGGCGAAAAGTGCCAGATCCTTGACCTGTGCGACTGGCGACATCCGGTCGGCATCTCGGACGACTGAAGGTGTAAGGTAAGCGCGTGAAGCTGGATCTGACCGTTAGCAAAAAATGGAGGTGTCCATGAGCATGCCGATGTTGAACAAGATGCACATGAACGGCTATGACGTGCTGAGCGTGAACAATGGCCCATGGCGGGTTTGCACCCAGGGTGACCGGCTGGCGTCGTTTGGCAGTCGGGAGGAGGCGCTGGCCTATGCCGCCGCACTGCCTGGCTACAAAAAACGCTCGACGCGCGCGCAAAGTCACAAAAACCAATGACAGGCTGGCTGTAACGAATAGCCCCGGCATTTGTCGGGGCTTTTGTTTTTTGGGGGAGGGTGGTCTCAGTGGACCTTGGTTCGGCTGATGGCGCGGGCTTTCACTTCCTTGGCATAGAGTTGCAGCCGCTCTTCGTCGCTTTGCAGCACCTCGCAGGATCTCAGCACGGTTTGCGCGTCCGCCTCGTTGCCGGATTTGCGCAACTGTTCCGCGATACGCTTCAGGTCGACCGCTGACCATCTCAAGTCCGATGCAACGCTTTGCAGGTCGCGTTGAAGTTCGTGTTCATATTCATTGAGCCGCATGATCACCTCCAGAACGTTCTCGGTAGAAAAGAGTAGTCGCATTTTTCGCCGAGGGGCAAAGCCTGTTCGTCAGCAGGCTGAACGGTTGTGAAAAGTTGTGCAGATTGCGCCGAGGGCGCGGTGCCACGATGGATGTGCGTCCGGTTACGCGCTACATTCACTTTTTTCAGATCAGGAACACATTATGCGGATATGGATCGGGAGTTTGGCGTTGGCCGTATTGACAGGTTGCTCGTTGCCAGCGTCGTTGGTGCCGGGTGAGCCGAACGTCAGCAAGACCAGCGTCAAAACGCCCAAGGACTATGCCGCGTGTGTATTGCCGTTGTGGCAGCAGGACGTCGCGAAAACCTCGCAGACCTCGATTTCCAACGGCTATCGCATCACCGCGCCGAGCATCATCACGGCGGATGAGATCCTCGACATCGTCAAGTACAAGGAAGGCAGTCGGGTTTCGTTGTATCAGGGGCCGCCGTGGGCGAAATCCGCATCGTTGCGCAAATCGGTGCGTGACTGCCTGTAAGCATTGCTTGAGAAGCAAAAAAAGCAGCAACCGGTAAACGGTTTCTGCTTTTTTTTCGACGTTTTACCGGTCGCCGCGTCAGTCAGAGATATCGGTGAGCGGGATGCTGCCGACATTGCCCTTTTTCTCTCGCCGATCCTGAATCCAGTCCTCCACTTGCTGGCCGAACTCCTTCGGTGCCTTGCGTCCAACCTTTCTGGCGATGTCGAGAATGGTCTGTTGGGCGAGGGCTTCTTCCATGCGTTTTTGCGCCGTCATCATCGCGCCGTGAATCGAGCAAGTGCCGTCGACGGCCCAGTCTGGCGGATTGCCGTCAAACAACGCACAACGCCCGCGAATGTCGCGGCACTCGAAAATATTCTTGCGCCCATCAATGGCGTTGACGATGTCGAGGAGGGTGATTTCGTCGGCCGGCCGCGCCAGGCTGAATCCGCCACGCACGCCTTCTGAGGCGACCACCAGTTTGCCCTTGGCCAGTTTGGTGAAGATTTTTGCCAGGTATTCGAGGGGCACGCCTTGCAGCTCCGCGAGGTCGCGCACGCTGGCTTCGCGGGTTTCGCCGTTACTGGTGACCAGAAAAGCCAGACAATGGATGCCGTATTCGACGCCTGCGCTGTAGAGAGACATAAGTAAGTCCGACTTGATTTGTCGTAAATGCTACCAGCCCGAGCAGGGTTCGGCAATCCTCTCTGTACGGCAGAGAGTCCACAATGTCGGTGGTTGCCTACATGTTTAATGGATTTTTCTGAGTGCGGATGTTGCGGTCGGTATCGATAAATCCGATTAAACCTATCGGATAATCTGACTTGTGAGATTTATATCCGACCAATACAGTCGGCGCTATTGAGGCGGCGAGGGCTGGCTCACGACGAATTCGATTTCACCTCTTTCAATCGCTGGGCGTTTTCTGGAGAAACACAATGAAGCAGCAGATTCTGATTGTCGGCGCCGGTTTTGGCGGCATGTGGTCGGCGTTGAGTGCGACACGTCTGGTCGACCTGCACAGTCGCAGCGACGTCGAAATCAGCGTGCTCGCACCGCAAGCCGAGCTGCGCGTACGTCCACGTTTCTATGAGCCGAATGCGCATCAACTGGCCGCGCCGCTGCATGAACTGTTCGAAGCAGTCGGCGTTCACTTCATCAAAGGCGCGGCTGACACCATCGATGTGGCGGCCAAAACCGTCGGCTACACCGATGCGTCCGGTGCGCAACACCTCTTTCACTACGACAAACTCGTTCTGGCCAGCGGCAGTGGTCTGGCGCAGTCGGCCACGCCGGGCGTTGCGCAATACGCCTTTGATGTCGACCAGATCGAAGCAGCCATTCGCCTCGAAACCCACCTGAAAGCACTGAAAGATCTCCCTGAAACCAAGGCGCGCAATACAGTTGTGGTGGCGGGCGGTGGTTTCACCGGGATTGAAACGGCCACCGAAATGCCGGGGCGACTGCGCGAGATTCTTGGCGAGCAGGCCGACATCAACGTGATCATCGTTGATCGCGGGCAGAAGATCGGCGCGTCGATGGGCGAAGAAATCAGCAAGTCGATCCTCGAAGCCAGCGAAGAACTGGGCGTTGAATGGCGCCTGGACGTGTCTGTGCAATCGGTGGATGCCAGCGGTGTGACGCTTTCGGATGGCCAGCACATCGACGCGAAAACCGTGGTCTGGACCACCGGTGTCCGCGCCAGCTCGCTAACCGAGCAGATCCCCGCCGAGCGCGATAAACAAGGGCGTCTGCACGTCGACGCACACCTGAAAGTCATCGGTCAGGACGACATCTTCGCCACCGGTGATGTCGCTTACGCCGCCACCGACGACATCGGCAACTACGCACTGATGACCTGCCAGCACGCCATTTCGCTGGGTCGGCATGCCGGTAACAACGTCGCTGCGCAGATTCTCGGGATCGACCCGACACCGTACAGCCAGCCAAAATACGTGACGTGCCTGGACCTCGGTGCCTGGGGTGCGGTGTACACCGAAGGCTGGGATCGTCAGGTGAAACTGGTCAGACAGGAAGGCAAAACCCTGAAGACGCAGATCAACACCCAGTGGATTTATCCGCCGGCGGCTGATCGTGTGAGTGCGTTGGCTGCGGCTGATCCGCTGATTCCTGTGGTTGCATAAACATCGCTGCGCCAACGAATCCCGCTCTCTGAGCGGGATTTTTTTTGTCTGCACATAGGGTGATGGCACGAAATGAACGGTGACAGTTGCGCGCGAGGATTTGCAGTTGGGTGCACTAGGCTTTTGAGGGCTGGTGGATAGTCAGACCGGCACGACCTTTCAAGGAGCCTCGGATCATGGATGATCTGGTCAAAGAAGTTATTCCGCTGTTGCAGTATCTGATTCCCGGATTTTTGTCAGCGTGGATTTTTTATTCGCTGACGGCTTTCAAGCGACCCGATACGTTCGGGCAGATTGTGCAGGCGCTGATTTTTACGTTTGTGATTCAGGGAGCGGTGTTGGGGATTGGGGCAATGTGTTCGTGGGTAGGCTCGAAAGGCTTTTCTGTAGGACGTTGGGATGCCAAGGCCGAAACAATATGGGCATTCGTTGTGTCGGTGACGCTCGGGTTGCTTTCCTGCTATCTAGCCACGAATGACAAATTGCATGGCTGGTTACGCAGTCGAAATGTCACGAAACAAACTTCCTATCCCAGCGAGTGGTTCAGCATTTTTGCCCAGCATCATCGCCTGGTCACACTGCATTTGAACGACGAAAGGCGCGTGTTTGGCTGGCCCGTGGAGTGGCCACCGGAATCCAGCAGTGGCCAGTTCGTGATGCAGAATCCCTGTTGGCTGGATGCCGAAGGGGCAGAGGTGCCTTTTGGCGCTGAGTTTTTGCTGATAGATTCCGGCAAGGTCAAGTGGGTCGAATTCGGCCCGAAATCGGAGGTTTCGTTATGACAGCCAGAGCACCGCAGCCAATGCCAGAATGGGTCGCGCGTCGTTACACAAAAGATGGCAAGCCAGTGGCAAATGCTCAGCCCAGAGCGCCGAGCGCTCCACCGCCGCTGAAGGCCTAGTATTTTCCTTAGCCCCAACCCTCGGCCACCGCCCGGCGAATCGCTTCCAGCAACATCGCAAACGCCGGGTTGTCGTTGTTCTCCCGCCAGATCAGATGCAGCTCGCTCTGCACCCCTTCGCCCAGATCGATATCGCGAAACACCACATTCTTGAACACCACACTGGTGGCGCAACGCGGTACCAGCGCCAGACCCATGCCCGCATTGACCAGTGCCAGGATCGTCAACGATGAGCCCAGCCACTGCACATAATCCGGCGCGACCCGAGCCGAGCGCAGCATGCCGGTCAGCAATTCGTTGAACGGCGGATACGCGGCGTGGGAGTACATCAGGAACGGTTGCTTATCCAGATCACTGACCGCCACTTCAGCCGCCGTCGCCAATGGATGTGCGCTCGGCACCGCCAGTACAAACGGCTCGCGCACAAGACATTCGGTGGCATACCCCGGCTCCAATAACGGCGCGCGGGCAATGCCCAGATCAATCCGTCTCGCGCGCAGGGCCTCATGTTGCTGGTAAGTGTTCATCTCCGACAAATCGATTTTCACCTGCGGCTGTTTCAGGCGCGCTTCAGCGATGACCTTGGGCAGAAACTCGTACACCGCGCTGCCGACAAAACTGATGTTCACCGAACCAATGTCACCCTCGGCAAACCGTCGGGCGGTGACAGCCGCTTGCTGTGCACGCTCCAGCAGATTCTGTGCTTCGATGAAAAACGCGCGGCCGGCCGCCGTCAGTGCAACGCTGCGGGTACTGCGGGTGAACAGTTCGACACCGAGGTGATGCTCGAGCAATTGAATCTGCCGGCTCAGCGGCGGCTGCGTCATGTTCAGCCGTTCGGCGGCGCGACGGAAGTTGAGTTCGGTGGCGACGGTGGTAAAGCAGCGCAGTTGGGTCAGTTCGAACATTGATCTAATCCGGGTATCAATCGAATGCCAAGTTAGATTAGACGGGATCAATGATCGCCGTCCATGATCGGTCCATCGCTTTACGCCATCCCTAAAAAAAACAAGATCGGGAGTCGCCCTTGAAAACCCTCCAGAGTCCACTGGATGTCACGGTTCTCGCCCGTGCCGCCGCCAAGGTCAAGCGCCACGTGCTGCCGCTGTTCGTGGTGATGTTCATCGTCAACTACATTGATCGGGTCAACATCGGTTTTGTGCGCAGTCACATGGAAACCGATCTGGGCATCGGCGCGGCGGCTTACGGCCTCGGCGCCGGGTTGTTCTTTGTTGGCTACGCGCTGTTCGAAGTGCCATCCAACATGCTTCTGCAACGTTACGGCGCCCGCGTCTGGCTGACGCGGATCATGTTCACCTGGGGCGCTGCTGCCATGGCCATGGCGTTCGTCAAAGGTGAAACCAGTTTCTATGTGCTGCGCTTTATTCTCGGTGCGGCGGAGGCGGGGTTCTTTCCGGGGATCATTTACTACTTCACCCAATGGCTGCCAGCCTCCGAGCGCGGCAAGACCATGGCGGTGTTCCTCAGCGGTTCGGCGATTGCCTCGGTGATCTCCGGGCCGGTCTCCGGTGCGTTGCTGCACATCAGCGGCCTCGGCCTGCATGGCTGGCAGTGGATGTTCTTGATTGAAGGCGCGGCGTCGGTGGTGCTTTGCGGGTTTGTCTGGTTCTGGCTGCAATCTCACCCGCGTCAGGCCAAGTGGCTGACCGAGGAGGAGCGTGAAGCGCTGGTCAACGCCATTGCTGAAGAACAGCGTGCCCGTGAAGCGGTACAAGTGGCCAAGCCCTCGATGTTCAAGCTGTTGGCGGACCGGCAGATTGCGCTGTTCTGCTTCATCTATTTTTCCATTGCCCTGACTATTTACGGCGCGACGTTCTGGCTGCCGAGCATGATCAAGAAGATGGGCAACCTCGGCGACTTTCAGGTCGGCCTGCTCAACTCGATTCCGTGGATCATTTCGATTGTCGCCATGTACGGTTTCGCGGCGATGGCCGGCAAGTGGAAATTCCAGCAGGCCTGGGTGGCGCTGACGCTGGTGATCGCAGCGATCGGTATGTTCATGTCGACCACTGGTGGGCCGATCTTTGCCTTCGTCGCCATCTGCTTCGCCGCGATCGGTTTCAAGGCTGCTTCGGCATTGTTCTGGCCGATTCCGCAAAGCTATCTGGATGCCCGCATCGCCGCTGCGGTGATCGCGCTGATCAACTCCATCGGCAACCTCGGCGGCTTCGTTGCGCCGACAGCGTTCGGTTTCCTCGAAGAAACCACCGGCTCGATCGAGGGCGGTCTGTATGGCTTGGCGGCGACGTCGCTGATAGCGGCGGTGGTGATCTTCTTCGCCCGCACGGCGCCCGGTGCCAAAGGTAAAGCCCCGGCAAAGCCATTTGACGAGACCGCCGTTGTTGCGACGGCCAGCCCGGCCGCGAGCCATTGAATTGATTGTTGATCTGTCAGGAGCGTTATCTTGAAAATCACCCGCGTAACTGTGACCCCGATTGCCTTTCGTGATCCGCCGCTGCTCAATGCCAGTGGCATCCACGAACCCTTTGCCCTGCGTTCGATCATCGAGATCGAAAGCGACAACGGCTACATCGGCCTCGGCGAAAGCTACGGCGATGCCCCGGCGCTGGCGATTCAGCAGCAGTTGCAGTCACAACTGATCGGCCTCGATCCGTTCAACCTCAACCAGTTGCGCGCCATCGTGCAGGCCACCGTTGCCGCGAACAAACCTGCGAGCCTTGCCGGTGCCGAACTGGCCCCCGGTTCCCATGCCAGTAAAGCAGTGAGCAATGCCTATTCGGCATTCGAAGTGGCGTTCCTCGATTTGCAGGCGCATTACCTGAATGTGCCGCTGGTGGATTTGCTCGGCGGTGCTATTCGCGATGAAGTGCCGTTCAGCGCGTACCTGTTCTTCAAGTACGCGCAGCATGTCGATTCGCCCTACAAGCCGGATAACTGGGGCGAGGCGCTCAGCGAGCAGCAGATCGTTGCGCAAGCTGCGCGAATGATCGAGGCGTACGGTTTCAAAAGCATCAAGCTCAAGGCCGGGACATTGCCGCCGGAACATGAAGTGGCGTGCATCAAGGCGCTGAAAAAAGCCTTCCCCGGTTATCCGCTACGCATCGATCCGAACGGCAATTGGTCGCTGGAAACCTCGATTCGCATGGCCGAATTGCTCGGCGATGACTTGCAGTATTACGAAGACCCGACCCCGGGCCTCGACGGCATGGCCGAGCTGCACAAGCGCACCGGGCTGCCACTGGCGACCAATATGGTCGTCACCGATTTCGACGAGTTCCGCCGCAGCATCGCGCAAAACAGCGTGCAGATCGTCCTTGCCGACCACCATTACTGGGGCGGCCTGCGCGACACGCAGACGTTGGCGAAAATGTGCGATGTATTCGGCGTTGGTGTGTCGATGCATTCCAACTCACACCTGGGCATCAGTCTGATGGCGATGGCGCATGTCGCGGCGGCGGTGCCGAATCTGGATTACGCCTGCGATACGCATTACCCGTGGCAGGAGCCGGATGAAGAGGTGATCAAGGGCGGCAAACTGCCGATTGTCGATGGCTGCGTGAAGATCACTCGGGCGCCGGGGCTTGGGCTGGAGCTGGACCATGAGCAGTTGGGCAAGCTGCATGATCAGTACCTGACGTGCGGGATTCGCCAGCGTGATGATGTGCGGCAGATGCAGCGCTACAAGCCGGACTGGAAAGCCGTTAAACCGAGGTTTTGATGTCGTTCTCGCTGGCCTCTTCGCGAGCAGGCTCGCTCCCACAGGGGAAATGCATTCCAAGGTGTGGGAGCGAGCCTGCTCTCGAATGGCAGCGACTCATTCTTTCAGAGTGTATGCACCAGCCAATCCCGAAACGCTTTCAGCGACGGCAAATTCTCATTGCGCGGCGGATACACCAGGTAATAGCTGCGTCGACTGGTAATCGGCTCACCCAGTTGCAGCAACTCGCCATTCAACAACTCATCTTCAACCAGAATTCGCGGCACCAGCCCCACACCAATATTGGCCCGCACTGCCTGAATCAAGTGTGAGGTCATTTCAAAACTCGGCCCGATGCGCATGCTGCGATGCGGCAAACCTTGATGGCTGAACCATTCCGCCCACGCCTGCGCATTGCTGCTGACATTGAGCAGCAGTTGCCCGGCGATTTGCTGTTCGGCGTTATCGCGCTCGGCGGCGGACAGCTGCGCACTGGCGATCACCACCAGCTCTTCGGTGTGCAAGGGCAGGGCGCTCAGCCCCGGCCAGTCACCGCCACCGACGCAGATCGCCGCATCGATTTCGCTGGTATCAAAGTCGATGGCTTCGATCCGCGAATGCAAATGCACGGTCATGCCCGGGTGCGCGGTGTAGAAATCCTTGAGGCGCGGCAGTAGCCATTTCGAGCCGAAGGTCGGCAACGTCGCCAGGCGCAAGCTGTGAATGCCCGAGCCGAACGCCATGGCCTGCAGCGTCGCACTGCGAATCTGCCCGAGCGCTTCGGCGAGCTCGCGCTGATACATGCGCCCGACATCGGTCAACACCACTTGCCGGCCTTCGCGAGTGAACAGGCGCATGCCCAGCATCTTCTCGAGAATCTGTACCTGACGGCTGACCGCACTTTGCGTCAGCGACAATTCATGGGCGGCGCGGGTGTAGCTTTCGTGGCGCGCGGCGGCCTCGAAAGCCAGCAATAACGACATGGAAGGGGTGAGCGTGCGCGGATTCATTCGTAAAAGTCATCAATAGCGGGTCGAATTTACGGTTGTCCCGGCGTTCGCCAGCAATGAACATGGGCACCATGAGATGGCGGAGCCTGACGCAATCATTCGTTGCGTACAACTGTTCACCGCCACACGGCCCGATTTGACCGAGATAACCTGACCGATGATTGCCCAGCTGTCCCCCGCCAAAGCCCTGACCAGCGATTACCAACAATTCCTCAACGCCCTGAAGGACAGCGGTTTTCGCGGTGAAATCAGCGCCGATTACGCCAGCCGCGTGGTGCTGGCGACGGACAACTCGATCTATCAGCGCCTGCCGCAAGCGGCGGTGTTTCCGCTGGATGCCGAGGACGTGGCGCGGGTCGCACGACTGATCGCCGAACCGGCGTACCAGCAAGTGGTGATCACGCCGCGCGGTGGCGGCACCGGCACCAACGGCCAATCGCTGACGGACGGCATCGTCGTCGATCTGTCGCGGCACATGAACCGCATCCTCGAAATCAATGTTGAGGAACGCTGGGTGCGCGTGCAGGCCGGGGTGGTCAAGGATCAGCTCAACGCCGCGCTGAAATCCGCCGGGCTGTTTTTCGCTCCGGAACTGTCGACCTCCAACCGCGCCACCGTCGGCGGCATGATCAACACCGACGCCAGTGGTCAGGGCAGTTGCACCTACGGCAAGACCCGCGACCATGTGCTTGAGCTCGATATGGTCCTGCGCGGTGGCGAGCGTCTGCACGGTTTGCCCCTTGAGGAAACTGAGCTTGAAGCACTGTGTGCCCGCGAAGATCGCGTCGGTGAAGTCTATCGCTGCGCGCGGCAGATCATTGATGAGCAGGGTGACCTGATCAAAGAGCGTTTCCCCGATCTCAACCGCTGCCTGACCGGTTATGACCTCGCGCACCTGCGTGAGGCGGATAACCGTTTCAACCTCAACAGTGTGCTGTGCGGTGCTGAAGGCTCGCTGGGGTTTGTCGTCGAGGCGCGGCTGAACGTGTTGCCGATTCCCAAGCATACGATGCTGGTGAACATCCGCTACGCCGGGTTTATGGACGCCTTGCGCGACGCGCGGGCCTTGATGGCGCTCAAGCCATTGTCGATCGAAACCGTCGACTCGAAAGTCTTGCTGCTGGCGATGCAGGATATCGTCTGGCACGGCGTCGCCGAGTATTTCCCGGAAAACGCCGAGCGCCCGACTTTGGGCATCAATCTCGTGGAGTTCTGCGCAGACGACCCCGAGGAATTGCAGCTCCGGGTCGAGGCGTTCGTCGACCACTTGAGCAGCGACTGCACGGTTGAGCGTTTGGGCCACACGCTGGCGGTCGGTCACGCCGCAGTTAACAAGGTCTACGGCATGCGCAAACGTGCGGTGGGCCTGCTCGGCAACGTCGCCGGAGAAGCGCGACCGCAGCCGTTTGTCGAAGATACTGCCGTGCCACCGCAGCACCTGGCCGAGTACATCGCCGAGTTGCGCGAGCTGCTCGACAGCCACGGTTTGCAATACGGCATGTTTGGTCACGTCGATGCCGGCGTGCTGCACGTGCGGCCGATTCTCGACATGAAAGATCCGCAACAAGCTGCATTGGTGCGTCCGGTGTCCGATGGCGTTGCCGCGTTGACTCAACGCTATGGCGGCCTGCTGTGGGGCGAACACGGCAAAGGCCTGCGCTCGGAATATGCCCCGGCGTTTTTCGGTGAGTTGTATCCGGCGCTACAAGCCTTGAAGGCCGCGTTCGACCCGTTCAACCAGTTCAACCCGGGCAAAATTGCCACCCCGGCCAACACCGACGCGGCGCTGCTGAAAATCGACGAAGTCACTTTGCGGGGTGAACTCGATCGGCAGATCGACGAAAAAGTCTGGCAGAGCTACGGCGCGGCCATGCATTGCAACGGCAACGGCGCCTGTTACAACTTCGACCCCGACGACGCGATGTGCCCGTCGTGGAAAGCCACCCGCGAACGGGCGCAATCGCCCAAGGGCCGCGGCTCGTTGATCCGCGAGTGGTTGCGTTTGCAGGGCGAGGCGGGTGTCGACGTGTTGTCCGATGCCATCCGCAAACCGGCGTTTTTCAGCTCGTTGTGGCAGCGCTGGCGTAACAGCCGTTCAGCTTCTGCAGACTTTTCCCACGAAGTCTACGACGCCATGGCCGGTTGCCTGGCGTGCAAATCGTGCGCGGGGCAGTGTCCGGTCAAGGTCAATGTGCCGGAGTTTCGCTCGCGCTTTCTTGAGCTTTATCACAGCCGTTATCTGCGCCCGGCGCGGGATTATCTGATTGCCTCGCTGGAATACAGCCTCCCGTACATGGCGCGGATTCCGGCGCTGTACAACGGTTTGATGGGCGCTTCCTTCGTTCGCCGCAGCCTGGAACGGGTCGGCGGCATGATCGACGTGCCGTTGCTCAGTCGGTTCGATTTCCATGCGGCGATGCGCCGTTGGCAGGTGCAACCGGCGACGGTGTCGACCCTGTCGGCGCTGACCGAGGCGCAACGTGAGCGCACTGTTGTCATCGTGCAGGACGCCTTTACGCGTTACTTCGAAGCGCCGCTGTTGGCCGATCTGGTCGAATTGATTTCGCGCCTCGGCTATCAGGTGTATCTGGCACCGTTCAGCGCCAACGGCAAGCCAATGCATGTGCAGGGCTTCCTCTCGGCGTTCAACCGCGCGGCGTTGCGCAATGCGCGGCAGTTGCGTGAATTGGCCGATGTGGGCGTGCCGTTGCTGGGGCTCGATCCGGCGATGACGTTGGTGTATCGCCAGGAATATCTGAAAGTTCCGGGGATGGAGCAATGCCCGGAAGTGGCACTGGTGCAGGAGTGGTTGCTCAAGGTCATGCCGGAGCAGGCGGCCCAGGATAAAACCGCAGCGTTCCGCCTGCTCGCCCATTGCACCGAGAAAACCAACGCCCCGGCCGCCACCCGTCAGTGGGAACAGGTGTTCGAACGAGCAGGATTGAAGCTGGCCACGCAAGCCACCGGTTGCTGCGGCATGTCCGGCACGTATGGCCACGAGGCGCGCAATCGCCAGACTTCGGCGGTGATCTACGAGCAGTCGTGGGCACGTCAGGTAGCGGCGCCGGCAGAGCAGGGCGAAGCGCTGGCGACCGGTTATTCCTGCCGCAGTCAGGTCAAGCGCCAGTCGGATCAGGCACTGCGCCATCCGTTGCAGGTGCTGCTGGAGGTTCAGCGTCGCTGAGGGATTCGTCCGTGTCCTTGTCCCAGATCAGGCGCGGGTCGAAACTCATCGCCGCGAGCATGGTGAACACCACGACCAGGCCGAAAAACAGAATGCCCGGTCGTGGCTCGATATCGCCCAGCGCCTGAAACTTCACCAGCGCCGCGACCAGTGCGACCACCAGCACGTCGAGCATCGACCAATAGCCGATCAGTTCGACGAAGCGGTACAGCTTCGAGCGCTCCTTGCGTGCCCAGGCGCTGTCGCGTTGCACGGTCATCAGCAGCAACGTCAGGGCGACGAACTTGATCCCCGGCACCGCGATGCTGGCGATGAAGATGATCAGGGCGATGTCCCACGCGCCAGCCTCCCAGAACTCCAGCACGCCGCTCATGATCGTGCTGTCGGCGCCATTGCCGAGCATCACCGTATTCATCACCGGCAGCAGATTGGCCGGCACGTAAAACGCCAGAGCGGCGAACATGTAGGCCCAGGTGCGCGTCAACGAGTTGGTCTTGCGTCGGTGCAGCGGCGCATCGCAGCGCGGGCACTCGTGCGGCTCGTCGGTCATGTCGCAAGCCAGCCCGCAGCTGTGGCACAGGCACAGATTGAGTTCGCTGGCGGTCGGTGGTCGCTTCATAGAATGTCCCAGAGGTCGCGGATGTCGCGGCCGGCAATGCGGATCATCATCAAGCTCAGCGCGGCCAATGCAAACAGGCCGATGCCGGGCAACACATCGAGCAGGCCGGCCAGTTTGAACACCGCCACCATCGCCCCCAGCAAACATACTTCGAGCATGCTCCACGGGCGCAAGGTTTCCAGCCAGCGCATGCACACCTTGAAGCCCGGTGCACGTTGCCCGCCGAGGGCAAAGCTCAATACCCAGGTCAACAAAACCAGTTGGAACGCCGGGGCAATGATGATCGCGATGGCCGCCACCATGGCGATGAAGGTAATCGGCCCCTGACTCAGCGCCAGCACCGAGTCCCACAGCGTCGCGCTGTTTTTCAGACCCTTCATGCTGATGCTCATCACCGGGTAGAAGTTGGCAAACAGCCACAGCACCGCCGCCGTGAACGTCAGCGCCAGACGCTGTTCGACGGTCAAACCGTTGAAGCGCTGGAGCACGCCGCCGCAACGCACGCAGGTGGTTTTCTGATGTTTGGCCAGCACGACTTTTTCGTAAACGCAATCGCAGTGCTCGCAGATGATCAGGTGTTCGGTGTTGACCATGGACAACGCTCGACAGCAGGCCGAAAGGGCAGGGGACTTGATCACTATAGAAGCCTGAGGCTATTGGGCAACTTGTGCGTCTGGATCAACGAGCGTTTTTTGAGAATCACTATCGATTGAGCTTGGGTTTTTGCTGTTTATTGTTATAAGGTAACGCGAATTTTCAGGGGTGGTCCTTGTGCCATCCGGTGTTATCCCTTCGATTGCGAAACGCTCATGACGATTGTGCTTCCTCGTTCTGCCCCGTTGACCACTGGCCGGCTGCTATCCATTGACGCCCTCAGAGGCCTGGTGATTCTGTTCATGCTGCTGGACCACGTGCGTGAAACCTTTTTGCTGCACCGCCAGGTCAGCGACCCGATGGACATTGCAAGTACCGAACCGGCGCTGTTTTTCAGTCGCACCCTGGCGCATCTGTGCGCGCCGGTGTTTGTACTGTTGACGGGATTGTCGGCGTGGTTGTTCGGCGAAAAATACGCGGGCAAGGCCGATGTCAGTGCGTTTCTGTTCAAGCGCGGTCTGTTTCTGGTGGTGCTGGAGTTCACGCTGGTGAACTTCGCGTGGACGTTCCAGTTGCCGCCGAGCGTGATTTATCTGCAAGTGATCTGGGCGATCGGCTTGAGCATGATCGCCTTGTCGCTGCTGGTGTGGCTGCCACGCTGGCTGTTGCTGACGTTGAGCCTGACGATCATCGCCGGACACAACCTGCTCGACGCGGTGCATTTTCCAGTGGAGTCGGCGCTGCATGTGCCGTGGGCGATTTTGCATGATCGCGGCTGGATCGAAGTCAGCGACACTCTGCGTCTGCGCACCTCGTATCCGTTGTTGCCATGGATCGGAGTGATCGGTCTGGGCTATGCGCTTGGGCCGTGGTTTGCTCGCTGCGTTGAAGCGGGTTTGCGGCAGTGGCAACTGCTGATCGCGGGTAGCGCCGGGCTGCTCGGTTTTGTCGGGCTGCGGCTGATTAATGGTTATGGCGAAAAACCATGGGCCGTGGGCGAGACGTCGGTGCAAACCTTGATGAGCTTTTTCAACATCACCAAGTACCCACCGTCGTTGCTGTTTATCGCGCTGACCGTGAGCGTCGGGCTGTTGCTGCTGCTGGTCTTCGAGCGTGCGCAGGGCCGTCGCTGGATTCGCTGGTTGACAGTGTTCGGGTCGGCGCCGATGTTTTTCTATCTGCTGCATCTGTACGCGCTGAAGGTGTTGTACCTGATCGGCGTGGCCCTGTTCGGGCTGAATCAGGGTAGCTATTTCGGTTTCTCGTCAGTGACGGCGATCTGGCTGGCGGCAGCGCTTCTGTTGATTGCGCTGTTCCCGGCTGTGCGCTGGTTCTCGGCATTGAAGGCCCGGCGCCGCGATATCACTTGGCTGAAATACCTGTAGGCAGCCGATTGTGGGAGCGAACCTGCCCGCCATAGCGGTGGGTCAGTGGCAATCAAGCTGCTTGACCTACCGCCTTCGCGAGCAAGCTCGCTCCCACATTTGATGCGGTTGAATCAGTTGAATTGACGTAGCGCAACCCCCTGTGGGAGCGAGCTTGCTCGCGAAAGCGGTGGACCAGCAACAGACTTGTTGGCTGACACGCCGCAATCGCGAACAGGCTCACTCCTACAAGGGATGTCTTGTGCCTGGATTATTTGCGATCCAGCCACACGGTCTGCGCGTTGCAGAACTCGCGTACGCCGAAGTGCGACAGCTCACGGCCGAAGCCACTTTTCTTCACGCCACCAAAGGTCACGCGCGGGTCACTGGCGGAGTAGCCGTTGATAAACACGCCGCCGGTGTCCAGTTCGCTGGTCAGTTGCTGGGCCAGTGCGACGTTGGCGGTGTAGATCGTTGCGGTCAGGCCAAACTCGCTGTCGTTGGCCAAGGCCACGGCATGCGCGCAATCGCGAGCGGTGATGATCGAGGCGACCGGGCCGAACAGTTCCTGTTTGAACGAGGTCATGCGGTCGGTGACATCGGCCAATACTGTCGGCTCGTAGTAGTTGCCCGGACCTTCAGACTTGCCGCCGCCGAGCAGCAGGGTGGCGCCTTCTTCCAGGGTGTCGCGCACTTGCTGGTCGAGTTCGTCACGCAGGTCGAAACGCGCCATCGGGCCGATGTAAGTCTCGGCGGACAACGGATCGCCGACCTTCAATTTACGCGTGGCCTCGACGAACTTGCGGGTGAATTCCTCAACCACGCCTTCTTCGATAATCAGCCGTTTCGCAGCGGCGCAAACCTGGCCGGAGTTCTGGTAGCGACCGATGACCGCCGCTTGCACGGCTTCGTCCAGATCGGCGTCGTTGAGCACGATAAACGGATCGGAGCCGCCGAGTTCCAGCACGCATTTCTTCAGCGCGGCGCCGGCCTGAGCGCCGATCGCCATACCCGCACGCACACTGCCGGTCAGCGTTACAGCGGCGATGCGTGGATCGGCAATCGCGGTGGAAACGCCTTCCGGAGTGACGTTGATTACCTCAAAAACACCCTCGGCGAAACCGGCGCGGGTGAAGGCGTCGCGCAACAGATAGGCGCTGCCCATAACGTTCGGCGCATGTTTGAGCACGTAAGTGTTGCCGGCGATCAGCGCCGGAACGGCACCGCGCAGCACTTGCCAGATCGGGAAGTTCCACGGCATCACCGCGAGAATCGGGCCGAGCGGCCGGTACTCGATGCGCGCCTTGCCGCCTTCAACTTGAGTCGGTTCGGCATCGAGCATCGCCGGACCGTGTTCGGCGTACCACTCGCAGAGCTTGGCGCATTTTTCGATTTCGCCGCGAGCCTGGGCGATCGGCTTGCCCATTTCCTGGGTGATCATCGTGGCCATGGCTTCGCTGGTTTCACGCAACGCACCGGCGAGGGCAGTCAGTAAGCGCGAGCGATCTTGCAACGGCTTGCGCTTCCACTTGCCAAAGCCGTACGCGGCGCGGGTCAGTGCGGCGTCGAGGGCGGCGGCGGATTCAAACGCGTAATGACCGATCTGCTCGCCGTTGGCGGGGTTGATCGAAATGGCGTGGGTCTGGCTGGAAATCTGGCTCATGGCGTCGTCCTGCAGGTTCGTCGGATGAGCCTAGAGTAGGGTGGTGTTTGTTTTCTGGAAACTGAATAGTAAAGATCGTTTCTTTCACGAATGGAGAATGACTGTGGATCTGGTGCAGCTGGAAATCTTCAAAGCCGTTGCCGAACACGGCAGCATCAGCGCCGCCGCCGCGCAGATTCATCGCGTGCCGTCGAACCTCACCACTCGGATCAAGCAGCTTGAGCAGGATCTGGGCGTTGATCTGTTTATCCGCGAAAAAAGCCGTTTGCGCCTGTCCCCGGCCGGGTGGAGTTTTCTCGAATACGCGCGGCGCATTCTCGATCTGGTGCAGGAGGCCAGGGCCACGGTGGCGGGCGAAGAACCGCAAGGCGCATTTCCCTTGGGTTCGCTGGAAAGCACAGCAGCCGTGCGCATTCCCGAATTGCTCGCGGCGTACAACCAGTTGCACCCGAAAGTCGATCTCGACCTGTCCACAGGGCCGTCCGGCACCATGATCGACGGTGTGCTCTCCGGGCGTCTGGCCGCTGCATTCGTCGACGGCCCGGTGTTGCATCCGACGCTGGAAGGCGTGCCGGCGTTCGAAGAGGAAATGATCATCATCGCGCCGCTCAATCATGCCCCGGTCACGCGCGCGGCGGATGTGAATGGCGAGAATATCTACGCCTTTCGCTCGAACTGCTCCTACCGTCACCACTTTGAAAAATGGTTCAGCACCGATGCCGCTGCACCGGGCAAGATCTTTGAAATGGAGTCGTATCACGGCATGCTCGCCTGTGTCAGCGCCGGTGCCGGTCTGGCGCTGATGCCGCGCAAAATGCTGCAGAGCATGCCTGGGAGTGCGACCGTCAGCGTCTGGCCATTGGCGGCGGATTTTCGCTATCTGACCACTTGGCTGGTGTGGCGACGGGGCACGGTGTCGCGCAGTCTGAGCATGTTTGTGCGCTTGCTGGAGGAGCGCGGGGTGGTGCGGGCAGATTCGTGATCGCGTCTGCCGCGCACCCGATCGCCGTTATTGCCCGTCGACGCTGCGCGGCAGATTCAGCGGATTCCCTTCGCGCAACACGTCGGGCAGTAGCTCATCCGGAAATCCCTCATACGCCACGGGCCGCAAGAAACGCTCGATCGAGGTCATACCGACCGAGGTGAAACGGCTGTCCGAAGTCGCCGGAAACGGTCCGCCGTGCACCGTGGCGTACGTCACTTCCTGTGGATGTGCAAAGGCGTTGACCACGATGCGTCCAGTGCGCCGTTCGAGGATCGGCAGTAGGTGCCGAGCCAGTTCCAGGTCTGCATCTTCAAGATGAATGGCAGCGCTGAGCTGGCCCTTGAACGAGCGGGCGACCGCCAGCAGTTCAGCTGCATCGTTGACCGATACCAACAGTGCCGATGGGCCGAACACTTCATGGGCCAATACCGGTTCGCTGAGCAAATGCTGCCCCTCGATTTCCAGCAAGGTCGCACGCCCGGCGAATGTGGCATTGGCCGGCGTGCCCACAGCGATCACCTGCGCGCCGGCACCTTCCATCTCCGCCAGACCTTCGATGTATGCGCCATGAATGCCCGGTGTCAGCATCGCCCGCGCCGGTGCCTCGCTGACCCGTTTGCGCATGGCGTTGCGCAGTTCTTCAAACCCCGCACCGCGGATGGCAATCAGAATCGACGGACACAAACAGGCCTGCCCGACGTTGACCAGCATGCGCTCGATAAAGCCATCACCGATTTCGGCGCCACGAGCCGCCAGCGCCTCGGGCAGGATGAAGGTCGGGTTGACGCTGGTCATCTCGGTGAAGACCGGGATCGGATCAGGGCGCAATTGCGCGCGGCGATAGAGCGCCATGCCGCCCTGTTCGGAGCCGGTGAAGGTCACAGCCTTGATCAACGGATGATCCACCAGTGCTTCGCCAATGGCATTGCCGCCGCCACGCACCATTGAAAAAACGCCTTCGGGCAAACCATGCGTCTGCACGGCTTTGCGAATGGCGCGGGCTTGAATTTCCGAGGCGCCAGGGTGGGCGTTGTGTGCCTTGAGAATCACCGGCGCCCCGGCCGCCAATGCCGACGCGGTATCGCCACCCGCCACCGAATAGGCAATCGGGAAGTTGCTCGCGCCGAAAATCGCCACCGGGCCGATGGCGATTTTTTGCAGGCGATGATCCATCCGTGGGCGCGGCTGACGTTGGGGTTGCGCCGGGTCGATGGCCAGGTGCAGAAAGCGGCCGCGGCGCACCACGTCGGCGAACTGGCGGAACTGGGTTGCGGCCCTTAAAGCTTCGCCCTCAAGCTGAGCTTCGGGCAGTCCGGTTTCCAGTGCCGCGCGTGCGGCCAGTTCGCCGCGCACTGCGTCGAGGTTGTCAGCGATGCTCTCGAGAAACGCGGCACGTTCGGCCAGCGAGGTGTGGCTGTAGCGGTCGAATGCCGCGTCGGCGAGAGTGACTGCCTGATCAACCTGCGCGGCACCGCCGAAGGCGAAGTCTGGTTCGATTAGCTGAGAGCTGGCCGGGTTCAGCGCTTTCATCGTGCCTTCGGTGGCGGCGACATCCGTCGCGCCGATCAGCAAATGGCCGGTCAGACTCATTGCGCTTCACCCTGAGACTTGAGGTTGGCAATCAGTTCGTCCGTGCTGGCAATGACGTGAGCGAATGTCGGGCCGTTGAGTTCGTGGGCGGCGTGCATCATTTCTGCTTTGAAGGCAGCTGTTGCATCGCGGACCAGGGTGACGTGGTAGCCCAGTTCCGCGGCATAGCGCGCGGTGGCTTCGATGCAGGTGTTGGCCAGCAGGCCGACGATGATCACGTGGGTGACGCCTTGCTGTTTCAGGCGGAAATCCAGGTCGGTGTTGGCGAAACCACTGGAGCCCCAGTGTTCCTGAACCACGATATCGCCGTCCTTCGGGGCAAAATCCGGGTGCCATTCGCCGCCCCATTCGCCCCGGGCAAAATGATGCATGTGCATGATTTTGCATTGCGTCGGGGTCGGGTGATCCCAGGTTTCGTAGTCGCCTTTTTCCCAGCGATGATGGGGTACGATGACCACCGGAATCTTCAGGTCGCGCACCGCTCGATCAAGTTTGCGCAGGTTATCGAGCAGGCCGTTCTGTTCAGCCATCGGTTTGATCAGCGGGAAGATCTTGCCGCCGTCCGAAAGAAAATCGTTGTACGGATCGACCAGCAGATAGGCGGTTCTGTCCAGCGGGTAGGGGGTATTCGACATGGCTGTTTGCTCCGGCAATGGGATTATCGGTGCACAGGGCTTGTCCCGGCATCGTGTAGATATGATAATCATAGTAACTGTAAAAGAGGCAAGCCCTGATGGCAGTAAACGATAGTCTTCCTGACACGCTGTGCCCGATCTCCCGGGCCGAGACGATTGTTGGCGACCGTTGGACAGTGCTGGTTTTGCGCGAGTTGTTCATGGCCAATCATCGTTATGACGAGATCCAGGCGCAGACCGGCGGTACGCCGCAAATGGTCGCCGCGCGTCTGAAATGTCTGGAAGCGGATGGGCTGGTCGAGCGCCGCTTGTACAACGAGCGGCCGAAACGCTACGAGTACCACCTCACCGCGAAAGGCGAGGCGTTCTACCCGGTGATCATTGCGTTGCGGGCGTGGGGTGAGACCTGGTGCAAAGCACCGGAGGAGGGACTGGCGGTGAACATGACCCACAAAAGCTGCAACCACAGCGCCGGCCTAGGACCGCTATGCGATCACTGTGGCGAACCGTTGCGTCGGGAAGATCTGATCAGCCAGCCACAAGCAGCCTACGCCGCTGAACGGCTGGCGCGGCGTGAGGCGTTCAAAGGCAAATAACCGCGATCACGGCGTACCGTTGCGACCGTGCAGCACGTAGCCGGGGCGCTGGCTCAAGCGTTCGTAATAGGCTTTCACTGCGGCAAAATCCGGGTGAGCCAATGGTGTTTCGAACCAGCGGTTCACCGACAGCCCGATGGGAATGTCCGCCAGGGAAAACTGCTCGCCGCTGACGTAGGCGCCGGTCTTTTGCAATTGTAGGTCGAGGATTGCCATGGTCTTCGACCATTGCTCAATGCCGTTCGCCAGCGCGGCATTGTCCTGATAGTCGGGCGACTGGCGCACCAGTGACATGAAGGCGTACGACCACGAGCGATTCAGCTCCGACGCTTGCCAGTCGATCCACTGATCGACCCGCGCCCGGGTTTGCGCGTCAGTCGGATAGAGGTGCGAACCGTCATAACGTGCGGCCAGATAACGAATGATCGTGTTCGATTCCCACAAGGTGAAATCACCCTCCTGAATCACCGGCACCATGGCGCAGGGATTGAGCGCGAGAAACGCCGCATCATTCGTCGATTTGAAGCCCGATCCCCAGTCTTCGCGCTCGAAAGGAATGTGCAATTCAGCGCAAGTCCATAGCACTTTGCGCACGTTGATCGATGAGGCTTTACCGAGTATTCGCAGCATTGGATGTCCCTTACCCAATCGTCGACAAGGGTAAAGAAATACCACACCACAACGCAGAAGGCCCGCACAGAGCGGGCCTTCTTTGCTTAGCGAATCAATCTCACAGACTGCTCGCCAGTTTCCCGCCCATCATCCGTCGACGGTAAGACGTGTCGCGATTGGCCAGCCAGAAATACAACGGCGAGGTCACCAGCAGTCCCACCAGCCACGACAGATCCGCGCCGTTGATATGCGCCGACACCGGGCCGACGTACAGCGGCGTGTTCATGAACGGAATTTGCACGGCAATGCCGATCGCGTAAGCCAGCAACGCCTGCGGGTTGTAGCGCCCGTAGATACCACCATCGACCTGGAAGATCGACTGGATGTCGTACTGGCCTTTGTGGATCGCGTAGAAGTCGATCAGGTTGATCGCCGTCCACGGCACCAGCACTACCAGCAACACCAGCACCATGTCGACGAAGTGGCCGATAAAGTCTTTCGAGGCGCCGACGGCGGCGAAGCAGCAGGCCAGCAACACGATGATCGAGATCACCGCGCGGCTCTTGGCGGTGGGGATCCAGCGGTAGGCGAAGGTCTGCACCAGGGTAATCAGCGACAGCACCGCGCCGTACAGGTTGAGGGCGTTGTGGCTGATCACGCTGAGCAGGAACAGCACCAGCATCAGCGGGCCAATCGAGCCGGTGGCGAGTTTGACCGCGTCCATGGTGTCCATGCCAACCGGTGTGGCGAGCACAGCAACGGCACCGAATATGAACGCCAGACTCGAGCCCAGCGCCGACCCCAGATAGGTGGTCCAGAACGTCGACGAGACTTTCACGTCCGCCGGCAAGTACCGCGAATAGTCGGACACGTACGGTGCAAACGCGATCTGCCACAACGCCGCCAGCGACACGGTGGCCAGCCAGCCGGACAGGTTGAAGCTGCCACGAGTGAGGAAATCATCGGTCTGAATATGCGTAAGGATGTAGCCGAAACCGACGACGATGCCTATCCCCAGCACCCAGGTGCCGATGCGGTTGAGCACGTGGATAAAACGGTAGCCGATGATGCCGATGATCCCCGAACCGACTGCGCCAATGACGATACCCACCGGTACCGGAACGCTGTCGACCACGCCATGCAATGACTTGCCGGCCAGCACGATGTTGGAGGCGAAGAAACCGATGTACATGACGCCGGCAATCAACACCACCAGCAGCGCACCGAGGGAGCCGAATTGCGCGCGGCTCTGGATCATCTGCGGGATGCCCATCTGCGGGCCTTGCGCCGAGTGCAGCGCCATCAACACGCCGCCGACCAGATGGCCGACGAGAATCGCGACGATGCCCCAGAGCAGATTCAAGTGAAACAACTGCACGCCCAGCGCACCGGTGACGATGGGCAACGGCGCGATGTTGCCGCCGAACCAGAGCGTGAACAGATCCCTGACCTTTCCGTGGCGATCTTCGGGGGGCACGTATCCTATCGTGTGTTTTTCAATCAGCGGAGCGGAGGATGCTGCAGGGGTAGCCATGACGAACTCCAAGGCAAGGATGAGTACGTGGACGTACTTCGGCAAGCGCCGGCACGGGCGGCGCATTTCTTGTTGAAGTGATCATGTGCAAAGCGTCGGGATAGATAAATTAGTAAGTTTGTTGCTTCAGACCTTAAAAAAAATATGCTCACGCGCGCCGGTCCGTCCGGTATGTTCAAGCTTGATCGTGCGCCAGGGAAACAGGGCGAAAATCAGCGCTCTTCGGGAGGTTCACATGGCTGCCTACAACCTGCGTCAGCTCAAATACTTCGTCACCACCGCCGACTGCGGCAGCGTCGCCGAAGCCTCGCGCAAGCTCTACATTGCGCAGCCGTCGGTTTCCACGGCGATCAAGCACCTGGAAGAAAGTTTCGGTGTGCAGTTGTTCATCCGCCATCACGCCCAAGGCGTATCGCTGACACCCAGTGGCTCGCGGTTCTATCGCAAGGCATTGGAGCTGCTGCGGGTGGCTCATGAGTTTGAACAGAACGCGCTGGCCGACAATGACGTGGTCGCGGGGCAGATCGATGTCGGCTGTTTCGAAACCGTCGCGCCGCTGTACCTGCCGCGCCTGATCGCCGGCTTCAAGGCGCGCTGGCCGGGGGTGGAAATACGGATTCGTGATGGCGAACAACAGGAGCTGGTGCAGGCACTGACCGTCGGCAGCATCGACGTGGCGATGATGTTCGAACACGACCTGGACAGCACCATCGAAACCACGCCGCTGATGCCGCCGCAACAGCCATACGCCTTGCTGCCGGCCAGTCATCGTTTCGCGCAACAGGCGAAAGTGTCGCTGCATGATCTGGTGCTGGAACCGATGATCCTGCTCGACGTGGTGCCGAGCCGCACCTATTTCGTGAGCATCTTCGAAGAGCGCGGCCTGACGCCGAACATCGTCTTCAGTTCACCGTCGATCGAGATGGTGCGCGGCATGGTCGCCAACGGTTTCGGCTTCTCGATTCTGGTGACCAAACCGTTCAGCGATTACACCTACGACGGGCAGCAAGTCGTCTGTGTGCCGCTGGCGGAAGATGTCACCGGTTCGGGATTGTCGGCAGCCTGGCTGCGCCGGGTGCAACTGACCAAACCGGCACAGTTGTTTGTCGATCATTGCCGCGAAGAGCTGGCCCGACTGCACCCGTGATTGCCGTCGAGCCGCTGGTCAGAGGCTGATGAAAGACAACATCCGTTGCAGCATGGCGTCGCACGCCTGCAACTGTTCGAGGGCGACGAACTCGTCGGGTTTGTGGCCCTGATCCATGCTGCCGGGCCCGCAGACCACGGTCGGAATGCCGACAGCATCAAACAATCCACCTTCGGTACCGAACGCCACCGTGCCGAAATCCTTCGAACCACAGAACGTGGAGATCAACTCGGCGGCCTGACTGTGCGCATCAGTGGCCAGCCCCGGATACGCCGACAAGGCGCTGAAGCGGATATCACTCTGCGCACTGACCGCGCGCATGCGCGGCAGTACTTCGCGCTCGGCATAGGCTTTCAGCGCCTCGGCAACCAGCGCCGGATTCTGTGAGGGCAGGGCGCGAATTTCGAAATCGAAACGGCAATCGGCAGGCACGATATTCAAAGCCTTGCCGCCGCTGATCACACCGGTCTGCACCGTGCTGTAGGGCGGATCGAAGCGCGCATCGTGATGCTCCGGCGCCTTGAGCTGCTGGCCGAGACGACCCAACTCAGCGATCAGTTCGGCGGCGTATTCAATCGCGTTGACCCCGAGCGGCGCGTACGCCGAATGGCACGGATGGCCGTGCACATCGCAACGCATCGCCAGTTTGCCTTTGTGGCCGAGCACCGGTTGCAGTTCGGTCGGTTCGCCGATGATGCACAGCAGTGGTTTGACCGGACGCTGTTCCAGCACCTTGAGTAACGAACGCACACCGAGGCAGCCGACTTCTTCGTCATAGGACAAAGCGATGTGCACCGGGATGCGTAAAGCCCCCTGCGCCAGCGCCGGTACCAGGGCGAGCACGCAGGCGATATAGCCCTTCATGTCCGCCGTGCCACGCCCAAACAGTTTGCCGTCGCGCTCGGTCAGTTCAAACGGTGGCATTGTCCACGGTTGGCCATCGACCGGCACCACATCGGTGTGCCCGGACAGCACGATGCCCGGCTGATCCACCGGGCCGATCGTGGCAAACAGGTTGGCCTTACTGCGCTCATCGTTGTAAATCAGTGCGCAGGGCACGTCGAACCGCGCGAGGTAATCGCGGACGAATTCGATCAGTTGCAGGTTGGATTCGCGGCTGGTGGTATCGAACGCCACCAGCGCCTTGAGCAACTCGACGCTGTTCATCGGTCATCACCGGCCACGCCATAGCCCGGCGCTTTGGCCGGATCGAGGGCGCGGTCGATGTAGTCCTGAAGCTGCGGCTCATAAGCGTTCCAGAGTTTTTGCAACTGGCCGATCGGGTCTTCATCAGCCCAATCGACGCGCAGGTTGACGATCGGCCAGGTCTGCTCACCGACCACCACGACAGCAGCGGAATGCACCGGGCCGGCTTCGCCACCGAGGGCTTGAGCGGCGTGCAGGGCTTTGAGCAGGCGATCAGCGAGTTGACCTTCGCCATCCTCAAACGCGCTGACCATCGCTTCGATCACCGAACGCCCGGCCAGCATGTTGCCGGCGGCGACGCACTGTTCGCCAGTCACGGCATTGTGCACGCCGAGGGTTTGCGCACCGCTGAAATGCGCGGTCTGGCCGAGGTGGTTGATTGCGGTGATCTGCCGGTACTGGCTGTAGCCGTTACGGGTCAGGACTTTGTCCAGCGCGTCATCGGGCGCCAGACCTTGCTCCATCAGCGCAAGGACTTCCGGGCCGAGGGACGGCAGGGTGATGTTCTGGCTCGACACCGCGCCAACGCCGGGCAGCAGCCACGGGCAGCGCGCGCCGACGGCGATGCTGGAAGAACTGATGGCGACACCGAACTGGCCGGTTTCGGCGCAGCGGGCTGTGATTGAAAAGGTCATCTACTGAACTCCTTGTGTGTCTGGGCTGGCCTCTTCGCGAGCAAGCTCGCTCCCACAATGAAATACATTCCAAATGTGGGAGCGAGCCTGCTCGCGAAGGACGCGACTCGGTTTCCTGACTTACTCAGGAATCACCGCAATCACATCAATCTCCATCAGCCACTGCGGCTGTCCCAGGGCCGACACCACCAACCCGGTGGAGATCGGGAACACGCCTTTGAGCCACTTGCCGACTTCGCCATACACCGCCTCGCGATAACGCGGATCGATCAGATAAGTCGTGGTCTTGACGATGTGGCTCATGTCACTGCCGGCTTCTTCCAGCAGTTGCTTGACGTTGCGCATGGCCTGTTCGGCCTGCGCGCGCGGATCACCCAGACCGACCAGATTGCCGTCGAAATCAGTGCCGACTTGGCCACGCACGTAGACGGTGTTGCCGGCGCGCACGGCCTGGCACAAATCGTTGTCCAGCGTCTGGTTCGGGTAAGTGTCTTTGGTGTTGAACATGCGGATGCGCGTGTGGGTTGGCTGGCTCATGTGCAGCTCCTGAAAGAGGGTTGCCCCGGCGCAATCGGCGCCGGAGCGAAAAGGAAATCAAGCGTCGACGGTGTCGGCGGCTTTGCTGTGGATACCCGAGTGCAGCTCGGCTTCACGCTGCTCGGCATCGCGATAGTCCAGGTATTTGCGCTGGGTGGCGATGTGATCGGCGACGTGCTTGGCGTCGTGCCACACGCCCCAGATAAATGACGAGCCTCGGCGCGACTGCCACGGCAGACCGAGGAAATACACCCCCGGCTCACTCGATACACCGCGCTGATGCACAGGCTTGCCCTTGTCATCGAACGCCGCGACCTGCAGCCACGAGTAATCCACGGCAAACCCGGTGGCCCAGATGATCGAGGTGACGCCAGCCTTGGCCAGGTCCAGATCGGCCAGCGGATGTTTCACGCACTCAGGGTCCGGATAGGTTTCGCGCGCCTCCGGTTCTTCCGGCAGATCCAGCCCGTTGCGCTCGATGTAGGCGTCGGCGGCATCGAGCAGCGCCAGATAGTTTTCGTCGCCGCGATTGAGGTTGCCGACCAGGTCCTGCTTGAAGGTCACCACACCGTTTTTGAACGACTCAGTTACGCCGACCAGGGTCATGCCGCGATGGGCCAGACCCCGGAAATCAATGGTGCGCCCGCCGTGGGCACCGCTGACGGCAATGGTCACGTGCTCACGACCGGGTTTCATCGCCGCTTGATCCCACTCGCCAAGCACGCCCAGCCACCAGCAGAAATCACGGTTGCGATAAGCGCGAGGCGGGCGGTCATGGGCGCCGACCGACAGGTAAACCTGCTTGCCGGAACGTTGCAGTTCATCGGCGATCTGCACGCCGGAAGAACCGGCGCCGACCACCAGCACTGCGCCTTCCGGCAGTTGCTGCGGGTTGCGGTAATCAGCGGAGTGGATCTGCAACAGGCGTTCGTCTTGCGGGGCAATCGCCGGAATCACCGGTTTCTGAAACGGCCCGGTCGCGGCGACGACGCGGCTGGCTTCGATCACGCCTTCGGAGGTCTCGACCGTGAAACCCGGGCGGCCGACATTGCGCACCACGCTTTTCACTTCCACACCGGTGCGGATCGGCGCATTGAATTTCTTCGCATAGGCTTCGAAGTAATCCGCCACGCGTTCTTTCGGGGCGAAACCGTCGGGATCGACGTCATCGAATTCCAGACCCGGGAAGCGGTCGTGCCACGCCGGGCCGTTGGCAACCAGCGAGTCCCAGCGCCCGGTGCGCCAGCGTTCGGCAATGCGATTGCGCTCCAGCACCAGATGCGGCACACCGAGTTTGCTCAGGTGCTCGCTCATGGCGACGCCTGCCTGGCCGGCACCCACGATCAACGTGTCTGTTTTTATTATTTCAGGGTTCATCTCTACATCCTTCCTAGCAAGGCAGTGGGATTCGGGCCGCTGTTGGCTTGTCCGTTTTGCTTGAGGTCAGACTAGGGAGAGGGGGGATATCGGTAAAATATTATTAAGCTGGGTTGTGAAGATAAAATTCTGATGCAGGGCGTCGTAACCCTTTAAATACGGGGCCTGTAGAGAGTCGGGCAAATGGAACGGGATAAAAAAATCAGCCTGGCGCTCGTGCAGTGGTGAGCAGAAACCCTCCTCACCACTGCGCCGGTTTCAGCGATTCAGAAACGCGAGCAAATCTTCATTCAAAGTTTGTGCATGCGTCACTGCAAAACCATGGGGCGCCCCGGTATAGACCTTGAGTTCAGCCCCTTTGATTTGCGCCGCCGCCTGCTTGCCAGTGGTTTCGAACGGCACGATCTGGTCGCCGTCGCCATGGATCACCAGCGTCGGCACGTCGATCTTGGTCATGTCGGGGCGGAAGTCGGTTTCCGAGAAGGCTGTCACGCAATCCACAGTGCCTTTCAGCGAAGCCAGCAATGCGACGTTCAATGTTTGCGTCAGCACGCCGTCAGAGACTTTCTGGCCTTGGTTGGTGCCGTAGAACGGCGCGGCGAAATCCGCAATGAACTGCGCACGATCTTGCAGCAGGCCGGCTTTGATCCCATCGAACACCGAGGTGTCGACGCCTTGCGGAAAATCGGCTTTCTTGCCGAACAGCGGCGTCACCGCGCCCAACAACACCAGGCCGGCAACGCGCTCGCTGCCATGTCGGGCGATGTAGCGGCTGACGTCGCCGCCACCCATGGAGAAGCCCACCAGCGTCACGTCGCGCAGGTCCAGATGGTTGATCAATTGCGCGATGTCATCGGCAAACGTGTCGTAGTCATAACCGGTCCACGGTTGATCAGAACGGCCAAAACCACGGCGGTCGAAGGCGATGGTGCGATAGCCGCGGCTGCTCAGGTATTCCATCTGGTATTCCCACATGTCGGCATCCAGCGGCCAGCCGTGGCTGAACAGCACAGGCTTACCGCTGCCCCAATCCTTGTAGTAAATCCCGGTGCCGTCTTGTGTGGTGAAGGTGCTCATGGAAACTCCTGCTTCAGGGTTCGGTGCCGAATTGGCGACATTCACTATCAGCGCAAAGCGATCTGGCTACTTGTATGCAGGTGCTGGTTTTACCTCGGCCGGTAGTGGATCGGCGCCAGAGTTGTATGATGCAACTCAAAGCCGCCCGGCCGGCCACTGATACGAGGGAGTACGTTTACGTGAAACGCAAAAGTTTGCAGGGAAACGCCTGCCCGGTTGCCCGCACGCTGGACCTGATCGGCGACTGGTGGTCACTACTGATCATCCGCGATGCGCTGGACGGAGTTCGGCGTTTCAATGATTTCCAGAAGAGTCTGGATATCGCGAAAAACATGCTCAGCGCGCGCTTAAAGGGGCTGGTGGAGCAGGGCATCCTGCAAGCGCTGCCGGCCGCCGACGGCGGGGCCTATAAGGAATACGTGCTGACGGATCGCGGCAAAGCTTTGCAGACCGTGATCGTTGCGCTGTCGCAGTGGGGGGGAGAGTTCATGTACACGCCGGGTGAGCCAGGCTCGGTGATGGTTGATGCAAGGGACCGCCAGCCGATTCGCAAGCTGGAATTGCAGTCTGCCGATGGCCGATCGCTTGGCCCCGCAGATGTGGCGACGCGACTTGGCGTAGCACACTGATTCAGTGTGGCGAGGGAGCTTGCCCCCTCGCCACAGATGACGTGTTTCAAGTCTTTCCGATGCCAGGTTACTCAGCGAAACGCCGGCACCACATGCTTGATAAACAGCTCCAGCGATTTCTTCTTCTCTTCATGCGGCAAGCTGTTGTCACACCAGAAACTGAACTCATCCACCCCCAGCTCTTGGTAATACTTGATCCGCGGAATGATCTCTTCCGGCGTGCCGATCATCGCTGTCTTGTGAAGGCTCTCCAGCTCGAACTCCGGACGCCCGGCAAATTTCTCTTCCGGGCTTGGCGCGAGGAAGCCATTGACCGGGGTTTGCTTGTTGCCGAACCACGCATCGAAGGTGCGGTAGAACCGTGAGATCGCTTTCGCGCCGACTTTCCAGCCGTCCGGGTTATCAGCGGTGTGCACGTGGGTGTGGCGCAGCACCATCAGTTGTGGGCGCGGAACATCCGGGTTGTTATCCAGCGCGGCCTGGAACTTGTTCTTCAGGTCGAGAACTTCTTCGTCGCCCTTCATCAATGGCGTAACCATCACGTTGCAGCCGTTGGCCACAGCGAAGTTGTGCGAGTCCGGGTCGCGGGCGGCGATCCACATCGGCGGGTTCGGCTTCTGGATTGGCTTCGGCACGCTGGTGGAGGTAGGGAATTTCCAGATGTCGCCGTCGTGGGCGTAGTCGCCTTGCCACAGGGCGCGGACCACCGGAACCATTTCGCGCAGTGCCTGGCCGCCGCTGGAGGCAGGCATGCCGCCGGCCATGCGATCGAATTCCACCTGATAAGCCCCACGGGCCAGGCCGACTTCCATGCGGCCGTTGCTGATGACGTCGAGCAACGCGCATTCACCGGCGACCCGCAGCGGGTGCCAGAACGGCGCGATGATGGTGCCGGCGCCGAGGTGAATGGTGGTGGTTTTGGCGGCGAGGTAGGCGAGCAATGGCATCGGGCTTGGCGAGATGGTGTATTCCATCGCGTGGTGTTCGCCGATCCACACGGTGCTGAAACCGCCGGCCTCGGCCATCAGGGTCAGTTCGGTGAGGTCTTCGAACAGTTGGCGGTGGCTGACGCTTTCGTCCCAGCGTTCCATGTGGATGAACAGGGAAAATTTCATGACGCTTCCTCGGATCTTTTGTTGTTGAGGCTACGTGTGGGAGCGAGCTTGCTCGCGAAGGCTGTGTAACAGCCAGCATCTATGGCGACTGACAAGACGCCTTCGCGAGCAAGCTCGCTCCCACAGTTGTTATGCGTTGTTCTTCTATCAGGCCAGGACGGGCAGGGCGCCCATCTTGCCGTGGCAGTACACCAGCGGCCCGGCGATTTGTTCGGGGACGATCAGGTTCTTCACCGCGCCGACCATGATGGCGTGGTCGCCACCTTCGTATTCACGCCACAGCTCACATTCGATGATAGCCGTCGCGTTGGCGAGGATCGGGTTACCCAATTCGCTCAAGGTCCATTCGATGCCTTGCGCCTTGTCCTTTCCTTTGCGGGCGAAGGCGTAGGCTTCGCTTTGCTGGCCGCCGGACAGAACGTGGATCGCAAAGCGTTTGTTTTTGATCAGCACCGGGTAGGAGTCAGAGCTGTAGTTGGGGCAGAACAGCACCAGCGCCGGGTCCATCGACAGCGAGCTGAATGCACTGGCAGTCAGGCCGACGATCTGACCGTCATCGTCCAGCGTGGTGATAACGGTTACGCCGGACGGGAACGAGCCCATGACTTGTTTGTAGATGGCGGCATCGATCATTGGACGGTCCTCGGGTGTTTTGACGCTGTTTTTATGTGTTTGTTGGTCTGATGGTATACCAGTATTCAATCTTTGCAAGGGCTTTTAAGCTGAACCGATAAACGTGCTGCGTTCGTCGGAAACTCAGCATTTACGGGGCTTTCGGCTGGTCCGCAGGCCACGGTTTCAGCGAGGATGGCGTATCAGCTGGCGCCGTAAACTACGGATCAGTCTTGTGAATTGTTTGGAATACCATAATATGGTCTGCATCTGAGGGGTGGCCAAAGAGTCCCCCCGGTTTGGCTTCAAACAACGATAAGAACAGACCAACTCGAGTTCATGCATATGTCCCAGATGTCCCGGCAAGATCCGTTGATCGAGAACCATACGGTCGATTACGTCCCACTCGCGGAACGCCACGGGAAGGCCCGCGACCTATTCACTCTTTGGTTCAGCACCAACATTGCGCCACTGCCCATCGTCACCGGCGCCATGGTGGTTCAGGTGTTCCATCTCGATCTGCTCTGGGGGCTGCTGGCGATTGCGCTGGGGCACATGATCGGCGGCGTGGTGATTGCGCTGGCTTCGGCACAAGGCCCGCGCATGGGGATTCCGCAAATGGTCCAGAGTCGCGGCCAGTTCGGGCGTTATGGCGCGCTGTTGATCGTGTTCTTCGCGGCGCTGATCTACATCGGTTTCTTTATCTCCAACATCGTCCTGGCCGGTAAATCCATCGTCGGCATTGCGCCGTCGGTACCGGCGCCGTTGAGTATCCTGATCGGTGCACTGGCCGCTACGGCGATTGGCGTGATCGGCTACAACTTCATCCATACGCTGAACCGCATTGGCACCTGGGTGATGGGCAGCGCGTTAATGGCCGGGTTCATCTATATCTTTGCCCATGACTTGCCGGCGGACTTTCTGACTCGCGGCAGTTTCAACCTGTCCGGCTGGCTGGCGACGGTGTCGCTGGGGATTATCTGGCAGATCAGCTTTTCGCCGTACGTCTCCGACTACTCGCGTTATCTGCCGGCGGATATCGGCATTGCCAAGCCGTTCTGGGCGACTTATCTGGGCGCGACACTGGGGACGATTCTGTCGTTCAGCTTCGGCGCGGTTGCCGTGCTGGCCACGCCTGAAGGCACTGAAGCGATGGTCGCGGTCAAGCAATCTACCGGTTGGCTGGGGCCGATTCTGATGGTGCTGTTTCTACTGAATATCATCAGTCACAACGCGCTGAATCTGTATGGCGCGGTACTTTCGATCATCACCTCGATCCAGACTTTTGCCAGTCAATGGACGCCGAGCATCAAGGTGCGTGTGCTGTTGTCGAGCGTGGTGCTGGCCGGTTGCTGCGTGGTTGCACTCGGCGCGTCGGCGGATTTCATTTCCGAGTTCATCGGTTTGATTCTGGCGCTGCTGCTGGTGCTGGTGCCGTGGGCGTCGATCAACCTGATCGACTTCTATCTGATCAAGCGCGGTTGCTACGACATCGCCTCGATTTTCCGCGCCGATGGCGGGGTTTACGGGCGCTTCAATCTGCACGCGATCATTGCTTACTTCATCGGCATCCTCGTGCAGTTGCCATTTGCCAACACCTCGCTGTACGTCGGGCCTTACGCCAATCTGGTCGAGGGCGCTGATTTATCTTGGCTAGTGGGCCTGGTGGTCACGGTGCCGTTGTATTACTGCCTGGCGACACGCGGCCAGGCTGAGCGGAGCAGGGCGGCCAGGTTGGGTTACACCGACTGAGCTGATCCGCTTCATCAAAATGCCCGGCTATTTGCCGGGCATTGTCGTTTCCGCATCCCGGCGGTCATTCAAATTGGCCACATCGATCCCCTTTTGGCCCATCCCCCACTGTGATCCGTCTACGCTGTCAGCAAGAATCAAAACCACAACGAGACGCTGGACCTTTTTTACCCTTGGCTGCCTTTACAGCCGCTGCCGTGTACAGAACATAAAAACCATCGAACTCACGCTGCCTTTTGGGGAACAACCATGGTCACGATGAAACGCATTCTGGGTGCCACTGTGTGTGGGCTGACGCTGTTGGCCGGCGCCGTCCAGGCTGAGCAACGCGAACTGCGCGTATACAACTGGGCGGATTACATCCTGCCGTCCGTACCCAAGGATTTCGCCGCAAAAAGCGGCATCAAAGTGACCTGGGACACCTTCGACACCAACGAATCCCTGGAAGCCAAACTGCTGACCGGCAACTCCGGTTACGACCTGGTCGTGCCGTCGAATCAGTTCCTTGAAACGCAGATCAAGGCTGGCGTGTTTCAGAAGCTGGATAAATCGAAACTGCCGAACTGGAGCCACCAGGATCCAGAGCTGTTGAAGCTGCTGGGCAAGAACGATCCGGGTAACCAGTACGGCGTGCCTTACATGGTCGGCACCGTGCTGATCGGCTTCAACCCGGCCAAAGTCAAAGCGGCACTGGGCGACAACGCGCCGGTCGACAGTTGGGATCTGGTGTTCAAACCGGAGAACATGGAAAAGCTCAAATCCTGCGGCGTGGCGATGCTTGATTCGCCGACGGAGATCCTGCCGCTGGCCCTGCATTATCTGGGCCTCGACCCGAACAGCCAGAACCCCGCCGACTATGAAAAAGCCAAAGAGCTGATGCTCAAGGTTCGCCCCTACGTGACCTACTTCAACTCAGCCAAGTACATGACCGACATCGCCAACGGCGACATCTGCGTGGCCATCGGTTACTCCGGCAGTTTCTATCAGTTCGGCAACCGCGCCAAAGAGGCGAAAAACGGCGTAGTGGTCGACTGGCGTCTGCCGAAGGAAGGCGCGCCAATCTGGTTCGACACCTTCGCGATTCCGAAGAGCGCGAAGAACGTCGAGGAGGCGCATGAATTCCTCAACAACCTGCTCGACCCGAAAGTCATCGCACCGATCAGCGACTTCCTCGGCTACCCGAATGCGAACAAGGATTCGTTGGCGCTGATCAATAAGGAAATCACTGACAACCCGAACCTGACACCGACCCCGGAAGCGCTGAAAAAGCTCTACGTCGTGCAGCCGTTGCCGCAGAAACTTGAACGTGTGCGTACGCGGGTGTGGACCAACATCAAGTCTGACAAATAACTATCGGCCAAATGAAATCCCTGTGGGAGCGAGCTTGCTCGCGAAGGCGTCGGATCATCCAGCATCATCGTTGAATGACACACCGCTTTCGCGAGCAAGCTCGCTCCCACAGGTTTTTGTGGTGTGTCATTCACTGCGGCGTTCGCGTTCTCTGCTCATCACCAGACTCAGTAGGACGGAGCCAAGAATCACCCCACCCACCACCGCCAGTGACCATTCCACCGGCATGTGCAGCCACGGCATCAACACCATCTTGCCGCCGATGAACACCAGCACAATCGCCAGCCCATACTTGAGCAAGTGAAAACGGTCGGCCATGTCCGCCAGCAGGAAATACAGCGCGCGTAATCCCATGATCGCGAAGATATTCGAAGTGAACACAATGAACGGGTCGGTGGTCACGGCGAAAATGGCCGGGATGCTGTCGACCGCGAACATCAAGTCACTGGCCTCGATCAGCACCAGCACCAGAAACATCGGCGTGGCCCAGCGCACGCCGTTCTGCAGGACGAAAAAGCGTTCGCCGTGAAAGCCGCTGGTGATGCGCATATGCCCACGCACCCAACGCAATAAAGGGTTCTTGTCCAGATCGGGCTGATGCTCGGCAAACACCAGCATCTTGATCCCGGTGATGATCAGGAAAACGCCGAACGCGTACAGCAGCCATTCGAACTGCGACACCAGCCACACCCCGGCAAAAATCATCACCGCGCGCATCACGATAGCGCCGAGCACGCCGTACAACAGCACCCGTCGCTGCAATTCAGGGGGCACGGCGAAGTAGCTGAAGATCATCACGAAGACGAACATGTTGTCGATCGACAGTGACTGCTCGATCAGATAACCGGTGAGAAATTCGAGGGTTTTCTGCCGGGCGATGTCGGCGCCGAACGCGCCGTGCAGATACCACCAGAGCAGGGCGGCGAAACTCAGCGCCAGCAAGCACCAGGCGATGACCCAGGACAAGGCTTCGCGCACTGACACCCGGTGCGCCTTGCGCCCCCCGAAGACAAACAGGTCCAATGCCAGCATGGCAAGCACGAAGACGATGAAGGCGGCCCACATCCACGGTTCGCCGATATTGATGTTGGTGGCTGGCATGTCACGCTCCCTGTCTATTCTTGGATTGGGGTCAGACGAGGCCATGCTAACGACGGGTTTGCGGCAAAGAAAAATCGTTTATTTCTGCGCAACAGTTCGTTAAAAACGAACTATCCGCCCTCGTTGACGGCTCGGGCACTTTTTACGGAGCAACATTTCCAGCGATGAATACCGACATTCTCGAACCTCAAGCGGTGTGCAGTCCGATCACCAGCAGCGCGATTTTCATTGTCGCGACGCTGAATGCCGGGGCCGATGCCGCGCAAACCGTCAAAGACTGGTGCGGTGACGTCGCCGGGCTGGTGCGTTCCGTTGGCAAGCGTGTACCGACCGGCAATCTGACGTGCATCTGCGGTTTTTCCTCGAATGCCTGGGATCGCTTGTTTGGCAATCCGCGCCCGGCGTCGCTGCACGGTTTTCGCGAGTTTGGCGGGGAAGGGCGGCACGCTCCGGCAACGCCGGGCGATCTCCTGCTGCACATTCGCGCCGATCAAATGGATCTGTGTTTTGAACTGGCCACACAAATCATGGCGGCTCTCGGCGATGCGGTGACCGTGGTCGATGAAGTGCAGGGTTTCCGCTATTTCGATATGCGCAGCATCATCGGTTTTGTCGACGGCACGGAAAACCCGGTCGGGCGAAAAGCCGTCAACTTCACCATCGTCGGTGACGAAGACCCCGAGTTCAGCGGTGGCAGTTACGTGCTGGTGCAGAAATACCTGCACAACATGACTGCCTGGAACGGCCTGAGCGTCGAGGCGCAGGAGCGCGTTATCGGGCGCACGAAACTCTCAGACATCGAACTGGATGACGCGGCCAAACCGAGCAACTCGCACAGTGCGCTGACCACTATCACCAATGCAGCCGGCGAGGAAGTGAAGATCCTGCGGGACAACATGCCGTTCGGCCGGCCGGGAGCCGGGGAGTTCGGCACGTTCTTTATCGGTTACGCACGCTCGCCCGAGCCGATGGAGCAGATGCTGGAAAACATGTTCGTCGGCAAGCCACCGGGTAATTACGACAAGTTGCTGGACTTCAGTACGGCCGTGACTGGCAGCCTGTATTTCGTGCCGTCAGCGGATTTGCTGGAAGAACTGGCGGATCGCTGATCAGCGAAAAAACTCCCCCGGTGTTTCGCCGAACTGTTGGCGAAACGCTGCGATAAACGCCGACGTCGAGTCATAACCACAGGCCAGCGCAACATCGGTGACGCGCTCACCTTTTTCCAGTGGCGTCAGTGCGCCAAGCAAGCGCAAACGCTGGCGCCAGGCGCGGAAGGTCAGGCCGGTGTCGCGAAGAAACAGGCGGGTGAGGGTCTTTTCGGTGACGCCGAATTTCTCGCTCCAGTGGCTCAGCGTGGTCTGCTGCTCCGGGTGTTGCTCAAGGCTTTGGTAGATCTGCTTCAAGCGGGCGTCTTGCGGTAACGGCAACATCAGGTCGATCTGCGGCGCCTCGGCCAGTTGATCGAGGATCACTTGGGCGAGACGTCCATGCGGACCGCTCTGGTCGTATTCCACCGGAAGCTGACTGAATGCGCGGATCAGTTCCCTGAGCAGATCGCTGACGCCGAGCACATGACAGCGCTCGAGCGCCCATCCGGCGACGCTGCAATCGATGTACAGGCTGCGCATTTCCGTGTGCGGCGAGCTGAACACGCGATGCGGCACGCCCGCCGGGATCCACACGGCGCGCTCCGGCGGGGCGACGAAGCGGCCGGCACTGGTCTGGATTTCAAGTACACCCTGAATTGCGTAGGACAACTGCACCCATGGGTGACTGTGGCGCCGGGTCAGTGCGCGGTTGGGCAGCGATTCGGTGCGCCCGTAGAGTGGACGCGGCAGGCTGGGCAGCCCGGGAATGCTGCGGCGCACGCTTTTGTCATGTCCTTTAGGCGGCATCTTGTGGCCCTTCGGCGTTAGTCGGTAATTGGCAGTCACGTTAGAGTCGTCGGCACGCACTGGCAACCCCCGGATGATCCGCCCATGACTCGCCCTCGTTTTTTGCCCGATAACTTCACCCTGACGCTGATCGGCGTCGTGCTGCTGGCCAGTTTCCTGCCGGCCAGCGGCCAGGTTGCCGTTGGCTTCGGCTGGCTGACCAACATCGCCATCGCGCTGCTGTTTTTCCTGCATGGCGCCAAGCTCTCCCGCGAATCGATCATTGCCGGTGCCGGTCACTGGCGCCTGCATTTGCTGGTGTTCGGTTTGACGTTTGTGCTTTTCCCGTTATTGGGTCTGGCGTTGAAACCGCTGCTGTCACCGCTGATCGGCGACAAGCTGTACATGGGCATGCTTTACCTGTGTGCACTGCCGGCCACGGTGCAGTCGGCAATTGCTTTCACGTCGCTGGCGCGGGGCAATATCCCTGCGGCGATTTGCAGCGCGGCGGCGTCGAGCCTGTTCGGGATTTTCCTCACGCCGTTGTTGGTGACGCTGCTGCTCAATGTCCACGGTGATGGCGGTTCGACGCTGGAGGCGATCCTGAAAATCAGCGTGCAATTGTTGCTGCCGTTCATTGCCGGGCAGATCGCCCGGCGCTGGATCGGTGCGTGGGTGGGACGTAACAAGAACTGGCTGAAGTTCGTCGATCAAGGTTCGATTCTGTTGGTGGTTTACGGCGCATTCAGCGAGGCGGTCAACGAAGGTATCTGGCACCAGATTCCGCTCATCGAGTTGCTGGGGCTGGTGGTGGTCTGCTGCATTCTGCTGGCGCTGGTGTTGTTGGCGTCGACGTTGTTGGGCAAGGCCTTTGGCTTCAGCCAGGAAGACCGCATCACCATTCTGTTCTGCGGCTCGAAAAAGAGTCTGGCCACCGGTGTGCCGATGGCGCAGGTGTTGTTTGCCGGCAGCACGATTGGTGTGCTGATTCTGCCGTTGATGCTGTTCCATCAGATTCAGTTGATGGTCTGTGCGGTGCTCGCTCAGCGCTACGCGAAACGGCCGGAATCGGTGCCGGAGCTGATGGCGCAAGTCGACCCGTGATCGCCGCAGATCAGACGATATCGTCGATCAGGATATGCGACAGCCCCTTGCTGCACTGCTCGATCCGTGCTTCGACCTTGTAGACGTTGCGCAGCATCTGTTCGGTGATCACTTCACTGCTCGGGCCGCTGCCCTGCGCCGTGCCATCGGCAATCACCAGCACTTGATCGGCGAAACGTAACGCCTGATTCAGGTCATGGATGGCAATGAACACAATCACTTCACGCTTGCGCGCCAGGCTGCGCATGAAGTTCAGCACTTGCACTTGTCGATGCATATCGAGGGCGCTGGTCGGTTCGTCCATCAGCAGGATTTCCGGCTCGCGCACCAGCGTTTGGGCGATGGAGACCAACTGCTGCTGACCGCCGCTGAGTTCGCCGAGGTTACGAAACGATAACGCCGTGATGCCCAGCGCAGCGAGAATCTCGTCGACCAGTTTCAGTTCATCATCGTGGACCACCCAGCCCGGCGTCAGTTGCTTGCGCGCCAGCAGCACCGACTCATACACCGTCAATCTCGCGCTGGCGTTCAGGCCTTGCGGCATGTAACTGATGCCTGTCGGGCCTTTTTTCGACTCCTGCAGAATGACTTGCCCCGGCCCATCGATCAGCCCGGCCATGCGCTTGAATAACGTCGATTTACCGGCCGCATTGGGCCCGACCACGGCAACGACCTGACCGCCAAAAAACGTCGCCGTCGAGACGCCGCGAATGATTTCGCGCTGACCGTAGCGGGCGCCGAGATTCTCCAGTTGCAGCTTCACCATGAGTTTTTCTTCCCGCCGAGAATCAGAGAAATGAAGAACGGCACGCCGATCAGCGAGGTGACCACGCCGATGGGGAAAATGGCGCCGGGGATCAGGGTTTTGCTCACCACCGAACTGGCCGAAAGAATCAATGAGCCGGTGAGCAAGGAGGCCGGCAAAAAGAAGCGCTGGTCTTCACCGATCAGCATGCGCGCGATGTGCGGCCCGACCAGACCGATGAAACCGATGGTGCCGACGAAGGCCACGGGAAAGGAGGCGAGCAGGCTGACCATGATCAGCGTCTGAAAGCGCAAGCTGCGCACGTTGATGCCGAAACTGGCAGCCTTGTCGTCGCCCAGGCGCAGGGCGGTCAAGGCCCAGGCACGTCTGGCGAAAATCGGCAGGGTGATGAGGATCACCAGGCAGATCACCCCGAGTTTCGGCCAGGTGGCTTTGGTCAGGCTGCCCATGGTCCAGAACACCACGGCGGCGACGGCTTGCTCGGTGGCGAAGAACTGCACCAGCGCCAGCAGCGCATTGAAAGTGAACACCAGCGCGATGCCGAGCAGCACAATGGTTTCGGCAGTGACGCCACGGCGCATGCTCAGGAAGTGAATCAACAGCGCCGAGAGCATGGCCATGATAAAGGCGTTGAGCGGCACCATGAATTGCGCGGCCAGCGGGAACAGCGCAACACCGAACGCCAGGCCCAACGCCGCGCCGAAACTGGCGGCAGCGGAAATGCCCAAGGTGAACGGACTGGCCAACGGGTTGTTGAGGATGGTCTGCATCTGCGCGCCGGCCAGCGACAACGCCGCGCCCACGGCCACGGCCATTAGCGCAACCGGCAAACGAATATCCCACATCACCACGCGCACTTGTGGCGAAGCACTCTCCGGCGAGAACAGTGCGCCGAGCACTTCGCTGAAACTGTAACTCGCCGGGCCCAGTGCCAGATCGAGCAGCACACTGCACAGCAACAGAACCACCAGCCCGGCGAGGATCAGGCGTTTACGCAGCACCAGCCGCCGATAGGTTTCGCGCTGCACTTCGACGGTGTCGGTCAACGAACTCATGGTTTGACCTCAGGGTTGCGCAGGCTGACAAAGTAGCCCGACTCATACGGCACAGGCAGAAATCGCTCGTGCAGTTCGCGGAAGGAGGCGTCGGGATCGAGATCGGCAAACAGCTCCGGGTGGAACCATTTGGCCAATTGCTGAATGGCCACGAACTGGTAAGGGCTGTTGTAGAACTGGTGCCAGATGGCGTGGAAGGCTTGGTTTTCCTGAGCCTTGATTCCGGCGTAGGCCGGACGCCGGGTGTACCACGCGAGTTTTTTTCGCGCCTCGGTCATGTTCGCACCGGGACCGACACCGACCCAATGGCCACCGGGCGCAAAGGCTTCCCAGTTGGCCGTCGTGACCACCACGTGCGCCGGATTGGCGACGATGACCTGCTCGGGATTCAACTGGCCGAACGTGGTCGGGATGATCCGCCGGGCAATATTGTTGCCGCCGGCCATGTCGACGAACAGGCCGAAGTTTTCATTGCCGAAGCTCAGGCAGCAATCGTCGGTGTAGCCGCCAATGCGCTCGATGAACACGCTCGGGCGCTGTGGATGTTGTTTCTCGATGACGTCGGTGACGCGGTGAATCTGCTGGTTGCGAAAATCAATGAATGCCTCCGCGCGTTGTTCTTTACCCAACAGTTTGCCGAACAGACGCATGGTCGGTTCGGTGTTCTGCATCGGGTTGTTACGAAAGTCGACGTACACCACGGGGATGCCCAACGCGTCGAGCTTCTCGATATAGCGCGCGTCTTCGGTGGCATGCTGTGCCTCGATGTTGAGCACGATCACATCCGGGCGCTGCGAGATCGCTTGCTCGATGTCGAAGGTGCCGTCTTCAAAACCGCCGAAGGTGGGGATTTTGGCAATGCCGGGGAATTTGCGCCGGTAGGCGTTGTAGGTGTCCGGGTCGGACTGGATCAGGTCCTTGCGCCAGCCAACGATGCGTTCGATCGGGTTTTGAGTGTCCAGCGCGGCGACCAGATACAACTGCCGGCCTTCACCGAGAATGACCCGTCTCACCGGCAGATGCACCTTGACCTTGCGCCCGAGCAGATCCGTCACTTCGGTGCGCGCGGTATCCACTTCGGTGGCGTTTGCATTGCGCGGCGCCAGCGCAGACAGGCTCAGCAGTCCTGCCAGTAACAGCGCAGCCAAGGCGAGGCTGCGTCGATCGAAAATCACCATGGTCAAAGCCTTTGCAAAGGTCAGTTCGACCAACGGCTCACACCGCTGGCCGACTGAACGTTTCAGAAATCGACAGTCGCCGACAGTAATAAGGTGCGCGGTGAGCCTTGGGAGAACGCGCCGTAGGAAGCGACGCCCGACCAGTACTCGTGGTCGAACACGTTCTGCACGGTGGCGCGAAACGTAGTCGGTCGATCATCGATGCGTGTGCTGTAGCGGGCGCCGACGTCGTAGCGCGTCCAGTCATCGAGTTGTTGTGTGTTGGCCTGGTTCACGTACTGGCTGCCGGTGTGGATCGCGCCACCGGTCAGCGTCAGGCCCTCGACCCACGAGGTGTCCCATTCGACCCAGAGGTTGGCCTGAACCTCGGGCACGCCGACCGGTTTGTTGCCTCGGTTGGCGGCCACGCCGGTTTTCGTCAGTTCGGCATTGAGCAAGGTCACGCCTCCAAGCAGGCGAGTGCCTGGTGTGACTTCGCCGAACACGTTCAGCTCCAGCCCGCGATTGCGTTGTTCGCCCCGCACCGAGAACACCCCGGAGGCCAGTTCGCCGCTGGGTTTGGTGATCTGAAACAGGCTGATGGTGGAGGTAAACGTGCCGTAGTCGGCCTTGATCCCGAGTTCGTGTTGGCGGGAAATGTACGGGGCGAAGATCTCGCCGGCGTTCGACGCAGTGGAAGGCGCGATGTCGCCCTTGCTCAAGCCTTCGAGGTAGTTGTAGTAGAACGAAACGTGATCCCATGGCTTGATCACAGCGCCGAACAACGGTGTCGTTCGGCCGTCGTCGTAGGACGTGGTCACCACGCCGGCGGCGTTGTAGTTGTCGGATTTGATGTTCTGTTTACGCAAGCCCAGGGTTACCTGCGCGCGGTCATCGAGAATCGACAGCGTGTCCGCAAGCGCCACGCCAGTCAGTTCGCTCTCCGAGACCTTCGGCGTATCCGGCTTGGGGATGTAAGGTTGCGGGCGATCCACCGGGTGATAAATGTTCGACAGAATCGGCGCGCCGGAAATGATCCCGCGCGACAACACATCGCGATAGCGACTGACTTGCACGGTGGTGCGGTGACTGATCGGGCCGGTATCGAAGCGCAGCCGCGCACCGGCGTCGACGGTGTAACGCTCGACTTCAAATTTGTAATAGCCGGGAATTGAAGAAGTGTCGCCGGCCGAATTGATAATGGTCGGCGTCTGGTCGGACATCCGCGCGACATCGGATTTGCCGCCGCCGGCATGGGCGAACACCGTCAATGCATCGCTGAGGTCATATTCGCCGCTGAGCAGCGCAGACTTGTCTCGGGTGGTCGACCAGCCCCAGTCCTGACTGACGTTGGTTCGGCCGTTGGCGGCGGAAGGAATCTCCACGCCCGAGGCAATCAGGAACGGCCGCGAAGCCGCGTCGAAGCTTTCTTTCTGGTTGAGCCAGTCGAAGGTTGTGCGCAGGCGGTCGCCCTGGTAATCGAGGGAGATCGCGCCGATGTTGACATGCCGCGATTGATTGTCGATCACCGTGTCGCCCAATTGCGTGCTGCCGTTGAAGCGCACACCGAAGCGGCGTTCTTCGCCGAAACGCCGACTGACGTCGAGATGGCCACCGGCCTGAGAATCCATGGCGTAACTGGCGGTGAAGCGGGTCAGGTCTTCATCGAGAGAGCGCTTGGGCACCACGTTGATCACGCCGCCCACCGCGTTGTTGGGTGACATACCGTAGAGCAGGGCGCCGGGGCCTTTGACCAGTTCGATGCGCTCGGCGTATTCGGTGAATACCCGATAGTTGGGAGCGACACCGTACACACCGTCGAAGGCCAGTTCACCGAGGTTGCCTTCGCCGACGGGAAAGCCACGAATGAAGAATGAATCGACGATCCCCCCCGTCTGGCCGGTGGAGCGCACCGAAGAATCACGTTCCAGCACATCGCCGACGGTCACGGCTTGTTGATCCTTGATCAGCGCTGAAGTGTAAGTGCTGACGCTGAAGGGAGCGTCCATCACATCGGTATTGCCAAGAATGCCCAGACGTCCGCCGTTGGCCACCTGACCACCGGCATAGACGTCTGGCAGGGAGTCGGCGCGCTTTTCGGTGCCGATGATCGATGTTTCATCCAGCGTTACCCGGCGCGGCACCAGCGTGTAGCTGCCGTCACTGCGCAAGACCATGTCCAGACCACTGCCCTCCAGCAAGCGATTGACCGCCTCTTGCGTAGAGAACTTGCCAATCAGCGCAGGACTGCTCAAACCTTCGGTCAACGAGGGCTGGAACGACAAGGCAATACCAGCGTCCACGGCAAAACTCGACAGGGTCGCACCCAGCGGCCCGGCGGGAATGTTGTAGGCGCGAACCGCGACAGCGTCCAGTTGCACCGGCACGGCGGCCAAGGCAAACGGGCATACGGCACCGATCAGGACAAGGCTTAGCAACGCACTGCGAACAACGGGTTTGAACTGACGATCCGGGCGCAGGAGGCGTGCAGCAAGCATGGATGAATGAGCCTATGAACAGGACGGAAAGGTGCTACTCCCCATTTGCCAGTCGAGATCAGAAAAAGTATCACCGGGACGGCAAATATTTTTTCACTCAGGCAGGGGAAAGCATGACCCAGTAGCCATTCAAATGGCCGCTGACGAGAATCGGGTAGGTTTGCGCGAGCATGTTCAGCGTGCGCTGGCTGTCGCTGATGGGATAGGCGCCGGAAACGCGCAGATCGGCGATCGCCGGATCGAGGCGCACGAAACCGCGGCGATAGCGCGTCAGTTCGTCGACGAAATCGGCCAGGCGCATCTTGTCGGCCATCAGCATGCCTTGCGTCCAGGCACCGACATAACGGTCGGCAACGCTGAGCTGGCCAAAGGTGTGGGACGAGAAGTCGGTGCGTTGACCGGCGTTGACGATCAGCGGCGTGGTCTGGCGATTGTCCGCGAGCTCGACTTTGACCGCGCCTTCCAGCACCGCAAGGTGGGTGCGCGGTTGCAGTTCGCGAACGGTGAAACGCGTGCCCAGTGCCTGCATGCGACCTTGACGGGTGCTGACCAGAAACGGTCGCGCCAACGGTGAAATGTCCGGCGCGGTCTGCACCAGTATTTCGCCTTCGCGCAGGTGAATGAGGCGTTGATCAGCGTCGAACAGCACGTCGATGGCGGTGTCGGTGTTCAGGGTGATTTTCGAGCCGTCGGCCAGGGTCAGCTCGCGTTGCTGGCCAATCGCAGTGCGGTAGTCAGCTGACCATTGCTGCGACTCTGCCAGCTTCCAGCTGCCCCAACCGGCCGGCAGGATGGCCAGAATCATCGCCAGTTTGCCCAGCGCCGCGCGGCGCTCCGGGCTGCTTGGGCGGTCGAGTGCCGACATTGCCAATGACGGTGGCAGGCCGCCAAGTTTGCTCTTTAGTAACTGCGCGCGGGCCCAGGCACGACCGCGCTCGGGCGTGCTGACTTTCCAGCATTCCCACTCGCCGCGCTCGCTGTCAGTGAGTTCGCCATCACTCATGCGGATCAGCCAGTCGGCGGCTTCCTCCAGCGCCTGGTGATCGAGGTGTGGTTCATTGCGCCGTGCGAGCATTCACTCCACCAGCAACAGGCACTGCACGAAGGCTTGCTTCATGTAGCGTTTGACGGTGATCAGCGAAACGCCCAGTTGCTCGGCAATGTCATCGTATTTAAGGCCGCTGATCTGCGACAGCAGGAACGCGCGTTTGACCAGCGGCGGCAGGGCGTCGAGCATCGCGTCGATTTCGTGCAGGGTCTCCAGCACCATGAAACGCAATTCCGGCGAAGGCACTTCCGGCGCCGGCACATGGGCGAGGGCGTCCAGGTAGGCACGTTCCAGCGCTTTGCGTTGATACCAGTTGACCAGAATGCCCTTGGCCACACAGCTCAGATAGGCGCGCGGCTGCTCAATGACGGTGACTTGCGAGGCGAGAATGCGCGTGAAGGTGTCCTGCGCCAGATCCGCCGCATCCATGGCGTTTCCCAGTTTTTTTCTCAGCGTCGCGTACAGCCAGCCGTGATGGCCGCTGTACAGGGCTTCGATCGCGCGCAGGTGATTGTCATTATTCGCGGGAAGGGTTTCGCTCATGGCTGCAGATTTTCATGCAATTGAGAAGTATTCCCAATGCTAGTTTACAAACCCTGTGTGACGCAAGCGCCGATTGGTGTCCTGTTCAGACGCCCTGCAAACCGCGCAGTGCAGCGACCATCGTGTCGATTTCCGCCTCGGTGTTGTACGCATGCAACGAGGCACGGCTGACCTCCAGCAAGTCTCTGTGTTGCATGTCGAGCAGGGTCGAGCGGAACGTCGAGGTGCTGACGTTGATGCGCTTTTCCTGGCCGGCCAGCCGCTGCTGAACGTGCGCGGCGCTGCTGTCGCGATGAGTAAACGTGACGATGCCGGACTTCTGCACCCCGAGGTCTCGCGGCGTGATGCCGGGGATATCTGTCAGTTGCCGGCGCAGGTAATCGGCCAATTGTTGAATCCGTAACCACATCGGTTCGATGCCTTGCGCCAGCGCGTATTCCACTGCCGCACCGAGACCGAGTTTGGCGGCGACGTTGCATTCCCAGTTCTCGAAGCGTCGGGCATCGGCGCGGATGGTAAACGTGTCGGCGCTCTGCAAGGCGGCAGCATGCAGGTCGAGAAACGCCGGCTCGAGGTTCTGACAGAGGGACCTCTCGACATACAAGAAACCCATCCCCCGTGGCCCACGCAGGTATTTGCGGCTGGTGGCGGCGAGCATGTGGCAGCCGATTTTCTGCACATCGATCGGCATCTGCCCGACACCCTGGCAAGCGTCGAGCAGAAACAGCACGCCAGCCGAACGGGCGAGGGCGCCGATCTGCTCGACGGGTTGCACCGGGCCGCCGTTGGTGGCGATCATCGGCAGGGAAATCAGCGCAACGCGATCATCGTCGAGCATGTCCTTTAAGGCCGGCAGTGAAACCTGGCCGTGCTCATCGTTGGGGATGACACGAATCTCGATGCCCCGGCGCTGCTTCATTTGCAGATAAGGAATGTAGTTGCCGGCGTACTCGGTGGTCGATGTCAGCAGCACATCGCCGGGTTGCAGCGGTAACGAATAAAACGCCATGTCCCAGGCGCGGGTCGCATTTTCGATGATCGCGATTTCATCGGGTCGAGCGTTGAGCAAACGGCCGATGGCGGAATAAACGTTTTCCACTTCGGCCGACTGCTGCCCGGCCGCTTCGTAGCCGCCCAGACTCGCTTCAAGCTGAATATGACGGGTCATCGTTTCGATCACCGGCGCGGGCATCAGCGCCGCCCCGGCATTGTTGAAGTGGATCAGTTGCGCGACGGCGGGGGTGTCGGCACGCAGTTGTTCAATGTTCAAAAGCAGACTCCTTGATCATTCCCCGTCCGGGGCAGGGCTCGGCTGCATCGCCGCCGGCCAGTAGCGCAGGGCGACAATCGGGATCAGTGCGACGACATAGGCAAGGCAAACAAACAGATAGGTGTACTGCAAACCGTAGACCTGACTGAGCAGGCCGCCGGCCGAAATCCCCGCAATCGAAGCGAATTGCGCAGTGCCCTGAGCGATGCCCAGTACATGACCTTGCTGTGAGCTGTCAGCGGTTTTCGAGATCAGCGCCATCAGCACCGGTGTGGTTGCACCCAGCAGCACGCCCCAGATGAAGTAGGCAATGACAAACACCACCGGGTTGTGGGTGACGCCTGCCACCGCAGTGAGGACGATGCAGCCGATGACCACGTAAGTCATGCGCTGCAAGGTGTCCTGCTGACCACGGTGTTCGAAATAGCGCGACCACGCCGTGGCCGACAGAATGAAGCCCAGCGCCAGCAAGCCGTAGCAGAGGCCGACCACCGAATTGCTGACCTCGAACACCGAGCTGACATACAGCGAAAACGAAGTCTGCGGCAGCATTCGCGCCAGCAATAGAATGCCCATCACACCGAGCAGCGACAGCAATGGCGAGCCTTGCCAGAGACTGCCGGAACGAACCGGCACAGCCTTGTCGACGACCACGGCTTTCTTCACCGGCGGCACGTCCGGCAAGGTCACGGCGGCGATCACGGTACACACCGCACACAGCGCCGAGGCGATGATGTTGATCCAGAAGAACGTCGCGTAATCAAGGATCAGACCGCCGACCACTGCACCCAGCAGCGAGCCGACATTGGTCGAGATTTGCAGAATGGCGAACAGCCGTGCACGTCGCGACGGTGCCTCAATGCTGACGCCATAAGCCTGTGCCGGCGCGATATAGCCGGCAAACGCGCCTTGCAGAAAACGCAGGATCAGAATGACCCAGATATCACTGAAGAGGGCCAGCCCCAGTTGGGTCAACGACAAACCGGCGAGCGCGCGGATCATCATCAACTTGTGGCCGTAGCGATCGCCGATGCGGCCCCAGAAGGCACTGGTGAGAATAATGCCCAGCATCGGCCCGACGTACACGGCGATGCTGGCGAAGCTGAAAACCGACTCGGAGCTGGTCAGCCCACGCAGGTGGACAGGCCAGAACGGCCCGCTCATTTCCATCGCGCCCATCGACACCAACTGGATCGCGAATAGAAGATAAATCAGGATTCTTACTCTCGAACCCTGGATGGCACCTGCATGGGACATGAGTCAGCCTCGGTTAAACGCTAGCGAGCGGGTTGGTCAGGGTGTGCTGCAAACGATAGTTGCTGTACTGCATCATGTGCATGCGCAGCAACGAACGAGTCGGCCATGGGTCTTCGACGAACGCTTTGTGTTCGACTTCCCAGACATCGGGCGCGACACGATCACGCACGGCTTCGAAGGCAAGGTCGGTTTCCTCGCGCAGAATCTGCCACAGCCGCGTGTTATTGAAGCCGTACTCTTTGGTCAGCCACAGGGCGATCTCATGCAGGTGCGTGAGGAACGCCGCGTCCAGCACAAACATGCGCACCGGCTCGATATCACCGGAGAACACCGTCGGCAGAATGCCCGGCTGTACGTGCGGTTGCAGGCTGTATCCACGACCTTCCAGCAACGGCGCGTAAGTGCGGCCATCGCCG